>NZ_CP120692.1:915000-5715000 GCF_045571445.1 Bradyrhizobium sp. STM 3566
GACGGCAAGCCAGCGTTTCGAGATGCCGGCCCCCAATCTGTTGTGGCAGATGGACTTCAAAGGCTGGGTTCGGCTCGGCAATGATACCCAGTGCCATCCTCTGACGGTGGTGGATGACCACTCCCGCTATGATCTGTGCCTGCAGGCCTGTGCCGATCAACGCACAGATACCGTGCGCAGCCGCTTGGAGAAGACCTTTCGCCACTACGGGCTCCCGGAGGCTTTCTTCGTCGACAATGGTTCGCCCTGGGGTGATCCTTCCGGCGAGCGATGGACACGGTTCTCGGTGTGGCTGCTCAAGCTTGGCGTCGCCGTCATCCACAGCCGCCCATATCACCCGCAAAGCCGCGGCAAGAATGAACGATTCCACCGCACCCTCGCGGCTGAGGTGTTCGCACTGCGACAGTTCCGCGATCTCGCAGAGACGCAGCGTGCCTTCGACGCCTGGCGGGAAGTCTACAACTTCGAACGGCCACACGAGGCGCTCGGACAACAGGTCCCGGCCAGTCGATATCGGCCCAGCCAGCGACCAATGCCCGATCGATTGCCACAGGTCGAATACGACAGCCATGAGATCGTGCGCCGCGTCTCCACGACCAAAGCCTATGTCAGCTTCAAGGGACGTCTTTGGAAAGTGCCACAGGCCTTCCGTGGCGAGCGCCTCGCCATCCGCCCCTCGGCAAACGATGCGCAATACGGGATCTTCTTTGCCGCCCACCAAGTCGCTATCATCGACTTGGCGAGCGGAGAATGTGTCGGCTATGTCCCCGAACACCCGTCGGTCATGTCCCCGGGCTGAACATCAAGCCGGACGATGACAGCTTTGAGGCGGCCCGACGTTAGCCGACAAAAAGCCCCGGAGATATCTCTCCGGGGCTTTCGTCGTTTCGCCACTTGCAGCGATGCAGCTAAGTCCTCGTCCGCATCCGCATCATGAATGTGTCGAAGCTGAGCTCGGCCACCTGCATCCAGGCCAGCGACTCGCTGCGAAACGCGGTGAGGCTCGCATACATCTTGCCGAAATGCCGATTGCTCTTGGCGAGATCGGTATAGATCTCGTTGGCCGCGCCATAACAGCCTTCGAGCACTTCCTGTGGGAACGGTTTGAGGATGGCGCCGGCGACCAGCAGCCGCTTCAAGGCCGGCGGGTTGACGGCATCGTACTTGCCCGTCACCCAGGTGAAGGCGTCGCGCGAAGCGCTCTCGACCGCGGCCTGGTAGTGCTTCGGCAACGCGTTCCACTTCTCCAGGTTCATGACGTTGTGGCCTTGCCCGGTGCCTTCCCACCAGCCGGGATAGTAATAGTACTTTGCGACCTTCACGAAGCCGAGCTTCTCGTCATCATAGGGACCGACCCATTCGGCCGCATCGATCGTGCCCTTCTCCAGTGCGGGATAGATGTCGCCGCCCGCGATCTGCTGTGGCACGCCGCCGACCTTCGCGATGATCGTGCCGGCGAAGCCGCCGACGCGGAATTTCAGCCCTTGCAGATCGGCCATCGACTTGATCTCCTTCCGGAACCAGCCGCCCATCTGCGCGCCCGTGGAGCCGGTGGGCACGCCGATCGCGTTGTGCTCCTTGAGGAGATCATTGAGGAGATCCTGTCCGCCACCCCATTGCAGCCAGGAGATGTGCTGGCGCGTGTTGAGACCGAACGGCAGTGCCGTGCCGAAGGTGAAGGCGGGATTCTTGCCCCAATAGTAGTACAGCGCGGTATTGCCGATCTCGACGGTGCCGTTCGAGACCGCATCGAGCACCTGCAGGCCAGGGACGATCTCGCCCGCGGCGAACGGCTGAATCTGGAAGCGGTTCTCGGTGATCTCGGCGACCCGCTTGCAGAAATACTCGCAACCGCCATACAGCGTGTCGAGAGATTTCGGCCAGCTTGCAGCGAGCCGCCACTTCACTTCGGGCATCGATTGTGCGACGGCCGGCGCAGCAACAGCAGTTGCGGCCAGGCCCAGTCCGCCTGCCGTCAGGAATTTACGACGTTCCATGCGTTTCCCTCCTGTGATGTCGAGTCCTCGACGAGGGATTGCGGTCTTGACGCCGCTTTGGTCTTCGCCGGTGGCCGACGTTTCTTGTCGTCCGAAATTCAGTGCTCCCGGATCGTGGTCAGGATGACCAAAGGGGAACTGCAAATCAAGCGCACTCTTGTTGTGTGACCGACGAAGCCGATCAATGCTGCGCTGCGAATGCGGCTTCCATGACCTTGCGTGTCTTCACCGTTTCGTTGCCCGGGTCGAATTCGACATCGCTCCAGCGCACCACCGCGCCATGGGCGATGTCATGCTTCAGCTTCACGCGATGTGCGAGCCCGATCGGCAACGCGCCCGTCTTGAGGGTCGCGGCTGCCGGTAACAGCTTGCCCCATACCGTGTAGCCGCCTTCGCCATCGAGCATCTCCCCAGCGCGCAAGTTACGTTTTGCAACCGCCGCGACGTCGCCGCGGAAGCCGTGAGGTTGCCCGGTCGGCTCGCCCCGCAGCGCGGCCGACAGCACCGAGACATTCAGCTCGAGCCCGATCAGATGATACGGCTTGTACATGGCGGCGAAGCGTCCGCTGGCGTCGGTCTTCAAGCCATATTGCCGGAAGCAATCGGCGGCGTAGTCGTTCGGCGCCTCCAGTACGACATAGACGCCCCAGCGCAGATCGCGAAACACCGGCCGGCCGTCGCGCTCGAGCGAGGAGACGACCTCGACGACGCCGGACCGCTCCAGCACGCCGCCGCGCGAGCGTGGCCGCATGATGTGCGGCAGGTCGTCGACGCCGCAGGGCGGAAACAGCAGGCCGTCCGCGGGCACGTCGAGGCTGCAGGCATTGGCGATCGCGGCCATCTCGATCGCCGATTTGGTCCCATCGAGGAAGGAGTTGAACATCTGCGGGTTCATGCCGGCCGACTGCGCCTCGCCCGCGGTCAGGCCGTAATGCTGCCAGACGCCATCGGGCGTCACGTCGTGGTAGGCCGGCAGGTACTTCGTCCCCTTGCCGGCGGCGACGACGCGGAAGCCGGTGGCGCGGGCCCAGTCGACCATCTCCGCCGTCAGCGCCGGCTGGTCACCATAGGCGAGCGAATAGACGACGCCCGCCTTGCGCGCTTCCTCGGCGAGCAGGGGGCCAGCCAGCACGTCGGCCTCGACATTCACCATCACGATATGCTTGCCCGCCGCGATCGCGGCGCGCGCATGCTTGATGCCGACGGCGGGATTGCCGGTCGCCTCCACCACCACATCCATCGCGCCGCCGGCGATCGCGCGAGCGCCGTCATCGGTGAAGACGGTCGCGGCGATCCGCTCCGCGTCCCAGCCGACGGTGCGGCAGGCCTCGCGCGCGCGATCGCAGTCGATGTCGACGATGATGGGCACCTCCAATCCCGGCGTGTGCGGCACCTGCGCCAGAAACATCGAGCCGAATTTGCCGGCGCCGATCAGCGCGACACGGACGGGCTTGCCGGCGGATGCGCGGGCCTGGAGGAGGCGGAAGAGGTTCATGTTGTCATCCGATGAGTCTCGTGTCCCGGACGCGGTGCAGCGGTTCTTCAGCGCTGCTCCGCAGAGCCGGGACCCAGTGCGAGGGAATTCGGCGCGGCGTGGGCCCCGGCTCTGCAGCGGATCGTCGAAGAGATGCTGCGCTGCGTCCGGGGCACGAGAGCATTCTACTCCGCCGCCTGCCTCGGCGCACGAGCAAGCCGCAGCAGCGCATCATCATCCACCGTCTTGATCGGTGTGAAATCGCGATGCGCGATGTAGTCCGGTCGTGTGGGAGTGCGGATGTAGTTCGAGACCGCGTTCAGTGTCAGGTACACGATCTTGCGCGGGTAGGGCGTGATGTTGCCGCTGGAGCCATGCACGAGATTGCCGTGGAACATCAGCATGCCGCCTGGTTTGCCGGTGGGCGCCACGATGCCGCCCTGCTTGACGAGGCGCGTCACCGTGTCCTCGTCCAGCGTCCACAGCGGATAGGAGGTGGTGGCGAGGTCATGAGAGGCTTCGAGATCGCCGGCATTCTGGCTGCGCGGCACCAGCATCAGGGGGCCGTTGATGGGCATCACCTCGTCGAGGAAGATCGCGATGTTCATCGCACGCGGCTCAGGCATGCCGTCGTCGCGCTTCCAGGTGCCGTAATCCTGGTGCCATTGCCAGACGTCGCCGGTGAAGGCCGATTTCGCATTGATCTTGAACTGGTGCATGTAAACGGGTTCACCGAACACCTGCTCGACCGGCTCGATCATGCGCGGATGCGCACCGAGGATTCCGAACGCCTCGTTGTAGAGATGCGCGGCAAAGGCCGTGCGCGGCGCGCCGCTCTTCTCGCGCCAGACTTCGGGCCGGTTCGTGTCATAGATGCCGACCGCCTCGCGCGCGAGCAGGTCGACCTCCTCCTGGCTGAACAGCTCGGGCAGGAACAGCCAGCCCTCGCGGTGGAAGAACTCCAATTGCGCCTCGGAAAGTTTCATGGGTCGTCCTCCTTGGTTTTTGTTGTTTGTCTTCTCTGTCGTCATGGCCGGCTTGACCCGGCCATCCACGTCTTTGCTCCACCTTCGGAAGAACGTGGATGCCCGGGACAAGCCCGGGCATGACGGCGTGCGTGTAAATCGCTACGCCGCCGCCGCGTCCGTCGCCCTCAATCTCTCCTCGGTCATCCGCCCCGCCGTCTGCGCATGCGCCAGCGCGGCGCGTTCAGCCGCCTTCGCATCGCCGCGCAGAATATGTTCGGCGATATCGGCGTGCTCGGCCCAGGCGCTGTCGCGATAGTCGAGCTCCGACAGCACTGTCGCCATCGAGCGACGCATATGCGGCCATTGCGGCGCGATGGTCTCCTCGATCACGGGATTGCCGGCGAGCTGGTAGATCGCGCGGTGAAAGTCGACATCGAGCACGATGAGCTCGGCGAGCGACGTGTTGCGATCGATGCGACGTCCGGCGGCGAACGCCGCCTCCAGTCGCGCGCGTCCCGCCGCATCGCTCGCTGCGCGCGCGGCGGCGAGCCTCGCCGCCAGCGCATCGATGGCGCCGCGCACCTCGTAGAGCTGGCGGATGCGCGCGGGGTCGAGCTGGGTGACTTCGAAACCGCGCCGGCCGCTCTCGGCGACGAGGCCCTGCCGGTGCAACAGATGCAGCGCATGTGACACCGGCTGACGCGAGACGCCGAGCTTGTCGGCAAGCTCGTTTTGCCGGATGCGCTGGCCGGGCCGCAGCGTGCGGTCGGAGATCGCCTCCAGGATCCGCGCATAGACCTGGTCGATCAGGTTCGGGAGCGGGTCGAGAGGGATCACGCCGGCAGCTCCAAGATGGAATACGGAATTCCGTATTCGACGGTACTGCAGGAGAGGAGAGGCGTCAATGCAGCCCGGAGGCCTCGCTCCGGCGGCTTTGGAGGGGCCAGCTAAGTCATTGATATCACTATGCCCGTCTACTGTGCATGGGGTTGTTTTCGTCAAAATGGGCCCACCATCGCAACGCCAAAGCTTTGCAGCGCGTCCGGGACATGAGCTACTCCTTCTTCCCCTGCTCGATCAGCATTCGGCTCATCAAATAAAGCCGCGGCACGATCGAGTTGGTGTCGATGAACTCGTCGCGGGCGTGATAGCCGAAGCCGGCAAGGCCAAAGCTCTCGACCACGACCGCCTTGCCGTTGCGGTTGGCGTAGCCGGCGTCGGTGGCGCCGCCGGTCATCTCGGCTATATCGAGCTTGCGGTCGATCTCGGCATAGATCGCCTGCCCCATCTCGGCCAGCGCACGGCCGCGCTGACTGGCGACGAAGGGCGGGCGGCCCGCCACGATCTTCACAGTTGTTTCAGTGTCGGGCACGAGCCGGTTCTTGATCTTCTCGTCGAGCGCCGCCTGGAGCCTGGCGATGCCGTCGGGAATGGTGAGGCGGATGTCGGCGCCGGCCTCGGCATCTTCCGGAATCTGATTGCGCACCGTGCCGGCCTTCGCCGTCGTCCAGTTGAGCTGGGTGCCCGGGATCGACTTGGCGACGTCCTGCGTCTGCAGCAGCTGATGCGAGAGCTCGATCAGCGCGTTGCGGCCGCGATCGGGTGCCGCGCCGGCATGCGCCGCACGGCCCCTCACTTTCATGATGCCGGTCGCAGTGCCGCTGGCGCCCAGCAGCAGCGAATCGTTCTTCGCGGGCGGCGAGGCCGCCGTCGGCTCGCAGGAGAGCACGACGTCGTGCTGGTCGGCGAGCTCCGCGATGATCTCGCCCGACCCGATCGATCCGACTTCCTCGTCCGGGTTGAACGCCACGGTGAGCGTGGCGTAGTCAGTCCAGCCGGCCTCCTTGAGGATCTTGAGCGCGTGCAGCACGACGGCGATGCCGCCCTTGTCGTCGGCGATGCCGGGGCCGTAGATGCGGTTGCCGTCGACACGATACGGCTCGCTTGCGAGGATGCCGCGCTGATAGACGGTGTCCATATGCGCGATCAGCATCAGTTTTCGCGAGCCCGAACCCTTGAACGTCGCCACCACCATGTCGGCGCCGGCACCCGCCGTGGTTTTGCGCCGTTCGGTGGTGGCGCCGAGTGCCTTCAGGCGTCCTTCGGTGAAGTCGGCCATCTTCTTCAGCCCCTCGACGTCGCTGCTGCCGCTCTCGATCATCACCATGTCGCGCAACGTCTCGATCAGCGGCGCCTTCTCCTGCTCGGCGGCGGCCTTGATCTTCTCGTCGGCGGCCGCAAGGGTGGTCGTGCTGCTCATGGCGAGGCCGAGCAGTGGCAAAGCGAGCAGGGTAACGCGGCGGAAGGTCATCGAGGTCTCCTTTACTCGGCGAGAAACTTGTCCACTACCTCGCCGAACTCCAGCGGCGCCTGCTCGAACATCCAGTGGCCGGCATTCGCAATCACCGCCGTCTCGGCGCCCGCGATATGCGCGGCCAGCACGCGCCAGATCACCGAAAGGCTGCCGGCGGTGGCGCCGCCGCCGATCAGCAGTGTCGGTGTCCTGATGGCCTGCGCATCGCTGAGCGTGTAGGGTCGGCGCTGCTCGTTGATCTGACCGATGAAGGTCAGCGCGTTGTCGCGCAATTGCTGCTTGGCCGCGGCAGGCACTCGCCGCCAGGAGCCGTTACCTTCGATGCCTTCGTAGAAATTCCGCAGCGCGCCCTCGATGTCGCTGGTGCGGATCATCTCGACCGAGCGCGCCGTGCGCGCCGCCAGCGGCGGGTACGCGGGCGTGCCTTCCGGCACAGGCAGGGATGCGTCGAGATCGCCGCCGGGCTCGGCCAGTACCAGCTTGCGCAACAGATCGGGCCGGGCCTGCGCCACGCGAAAGGCGATATGTCCGCCGCGCGAATGTCCCATCAGGTCGACGGGGGCGGGCCTCACCTGCTCGATGAAGGCGATCACGTCGGCAACGTGCTGTGCCATCGTGTAGTCGTCGCCGACGGCATCCCAATGCTCGGGAAAGAAATGCCGCAGGCTGGCCGAGATCACCCGATGTGCTTGCGATAGTGGACCGAGCACAGAGTACCAGGTGCGGAAATCCCCGAGCGTGCCATGCACGCAGACCAGCGGTGGACCGCCTCCCACTTCGAGATAGGCCATGTCGTAACCGTTGACGCGAAAGCTCTGCATGATCAGCTCGCCAGAAAATCCAGTACCACTTCGGAATATTTCTGCGGCGCCTGCTCGAACATCGGATGCGTCGCGTTCGGAATGATCGCCGTCTTGGAGTAGGGCACATGCGCGGCCAGCGCATGCAGCACCTTCGGCAGCAGGCCCTTGGTCCGCGCGCCCAGGATGAACAGCGTCGGCATCTTGATGGACTGCGCATCCGTCTTCGAGAACGGCGGGCGGTTGTCGCGGACCTGGCCGATCAGCGTCATGGCGTTGTCGCGCAGGTTCTGCTTCACCATCGCGGGCAATCGCGGCCAGGTGCCGGCGCCTTCCAGCGTGTCGACGAAGACCGCAAGGCCTCCGTCGACATCGCCGGCCGCGATCTTCTCGGCGGAAGCCGTGAAGCGCGCCAGCAGCGGCGAGGGGCCGCCGACGTAATCCGGATCGAGGCTGGCATCGAGCTCGCCGCCAGGCTCGGCCAGGATCAGCCGGCGGAGCAGCTCGGGCCGACGCTGCGCCACGCGGAAGCAGATATGCCCGCCGCGCGAATGGCCCATCAGATCGACCGGCCCGAGATCGAGCTTGTCGATGAAGGCGATGACGTCGTCGACATGCTGGGCGATCGAATAGGTGTCACCAACGCCGTCCCAGCGCTCGGGGAAGAAATGCCGCAGGCTGACAGCAATCACCCGATGTTGCTGCGTCAGCGGCCCAAGCACGCAGCCCCAGACGCGAAAATCATTGAGCGAGCCGTGAACGCAGACCAGCGGCGGCCTGCCTCTGTCTTCGCCCACGTCGAGATAGGGCATGTCGTAACCGTTGACGTGGAGGCTCTGCATTCCGGGGCTCGCGAAGTCGATTGGAACTCCTGTGCAAGATTCCCGGAAACCGGGTGGATCGCAACTATTTCCAAGCCTAGATTTGGCACGAGATGAAAGTGGGGGGCCTGCAACGGAAGCAAGCCAGGAACCTAGTCATGACCGACCAGCATTTTGCCCTGTTCGACACCCGGATCGGCCTGTGCGCCGTCGCCTGGGGTCCGCGCGGCATCAACGGCACACAATTGCCGATGGGCGGCGAGCAAAAGATCCGGACCCGCATCCATCAGCGCCAAGCTGATGCCAGCGAGGCCGAGCCGCCCTGGGAGGTCCAGCAGGCGATCGACCGCATGACCAAACTGCTCGCCGGCGAGCCGGATGATCTCACCGACATCCCGCTCGACCTCGACGGTGTTCCCGAATTCAACCGCGGCGTATATGACATCGCCCGCACCGTCCCGCCGGGCAAGACCATCACCTATGGCGACATCGCCAAGCAGCTCGGCGGCGTCCAGCTGTCGCGCGACGTGGGCCAGGCGCTCGGTCGCAACCCCTGCCCGATCGTGGTGCCCTGCCATCGCGTGCTCGCCGCCGGCAACAAGCCCGGCGGCTTCTCGGCCAATGGCGGCGTGGTCACGAAGCTGAAGATGCTCGAGATCGAAGGCGCGCTGGTGAACCACACGCCGAGCTTGTTCGATTGATCTCCGCTTCACCCTCCCCTCCAGGGTAGGGCTATCGCATATGGGCGAGGGCGGAGAGAAGGAAGTCATTATTCCATCTGGCTTGGAGCATTTTGTGGCTGATGCGGGCAGGACCGGGCGTTGCCTGCAGGGTATTGATGGCCAGCTTGCGGATGAGGGCGAGATTTTCGGCGGCGTGATCCTTGCGGCTGCGGCAGGCATCCTCGTCGAACAGGACGTCGAGGACCCAGTGCAGGTTGTTCTCGATGCTCCAGTGGGCACGCACGACCTCGAGCAGCTTTTTGGCCGACAGCAAGCGCGAGGCGAGGAAGTATCGGACCGTGTGTTTGACAGCCTTGCCAGAGTTGGCGCGCCAACTGTCGATGCGACCGACTGCGGCGATAGCGGGGAAGTCGTATTGTTTCGCCAACTGAGGAGCCGGCGCGACGATGGCCTGTCGGTGTTCGACGCGGCCGTGGGCGGTGGCTCTTCGTTGACTCGCTCGCGCGGGCTTTCGGACTGTGTCGACCAGCGTCTTGGCGGCCTTGAAGAGCCGGCCACGGTTGCTCTTGATGGCCAACACGTAGTGCCCCTTCCGGTCGCGGATGGCCTGCGCGGTGTCAGGCCGGCAATGCAAGGCATCGGCGGTGACAAGAGCCCCGTCCAGATCGAGCAGGGCGAGGACTTCGAGAGCCCCGGCAACCTCGTTGCGGTTGGGAGCCTTTCTCTGGGCCAGCGCCATGCGAGTGCCTGCGGCCCAGACATTGACCATATGCAGCGGCGTGGCCTGCCGGCCCCGCGTGTAGGCCCCGCGCAGCGCCTTGCCGTCGATGCTGACCACCCCCTTGATGCCGAAGCTCTTGCTGAATTTGCGCAAAACCGCTTCCAGCCCCTTCGGATCCAGCGCACGGAAGACGTTGCTGAACGTATCGTGGCTCGGAATGCCGTGCCTGAGCTCCAGGAAGCGCCGCAACAGCTCCTCGCGGCCTTGGCCAAAGAACTCGAACTCGGTGCAGGTCTTGGCGCCAGCCAGCGTCGCCGCCAAGGCGATGACGAGGATCTCCACAAGATCATGTCGGGTGTTGCTGGCGCGCGGGTCCTTGAGCGGTCGAAACAGGCGCTTGAGCTTGCGCATTCAGGTCTCCCTCTGGAATCGAGAGACACCCAAAGAATCCAGTTCCAACCGCTTGGCAACACCCTGCCAGCACCATATGCGATTCCCCTACCCTCCAGGGGAGGGTAAGAAAGAGCGCCTCAAATCTTCGCCGCCGCCTTCGGCCAGTATCGGTCGCGCAGGTGCCGCTTCACCAACTTGCCGGTCGGCGTGCGCGGCAGCTCGGCTTCGAAATCGATCGACCGTGGGCACTTGACGGAAGAGAGGCGGCTCTTACAGAACGCGATCAGCTCAGCCTCCAGCGTCTTGTCGGCGCGGCTCATGTCGTGCGGCTGCACCACCGCCTTGACCTCTTCGCCCATCTCCTCGTTCGGCACGCCGAAGACGGCGACGTCGGCGACGTCCGGATGAGTGATGAGCACATCCTCGGTCTCCTGCGGATAGATGTTCACCCCGCCGGAGATGATCATGTAGGACTTGCGGTCGGTGAGATAGAGAAAGCCGTCCTTGTCGAGATAGCCGACATCGCCGAGCGTCGACCAGCCCTTGGCATTGTAGGCCTTCTTCGTCTTCTCGGGGTCGTTGTGATAGGTGAAGGCCGGCGCGTCGGCGAAATAGACGGTGCCGATCTCGCCGACCGGCAGCTCCTCGTCGTTCTCGTCCAAAATCTTGATCTTGCCCACCACGGCGCGGCCGACGCTGCCGCGATGCTCCAGCCATTGCCGCGATGTGCAGACCGTGACGCCGTTGCCTTCCGATCCCGCGTAATACTCGATCAGGATCGGTCCCCACCATTCGATCATCTTCGCCTTGACCTCGATGGGGCAGGGCGCGGCGGCGTGGATCGCACCCTTCAGGGTGGAGACGTCGTACCTGGTGCGCACCTCGTCCGGCAGCTTCAGCATGCGCACGAACATGGTCGGCACCAGCTGCGATTGCGTGACCTTGTATTTCTCGACCAGCCTCAGGAACTCTTCGGCGTCAAAGTGCTCCATGATGATGGAGGTGCCGCCGAGCACGACCGCCATCATGTTGAAGCGCAGGGGCGCCGCGTGATAGAGCGGCGCTGGCGAGAGATACGTGCTCTCGGCGTTCATGCCGCACATGTCGGCGCAGAGCACGCGCAGGAACGCGTTCGGCACGTCGATCCTGTTACCTTCGAAGGCCTTCTTGATTCCCTTCGGACGTCCGGTGGTGCCCGACGAATACAGCATGTCGTAACCGGCGACCTCGTCCGCGATCGGCGTCATCGGCTGCGCGGCGGCTTCCTTGTCGTAGGAGCGGAAGCCCGGCAGCGGCTCGTCCATCATGTAGAAGATCGGTTCGTTAGGAGCGCCTTTGATCAGTCCCTTGATCTGGTCGGCGCATTTCGGCGTGGTGATCACGACCTTGGCGCCGCAATCGGCGATGATGTAGTCGATCTCGTCCTGCTTCAGATAGCGGCTGATCGCGGTGTAATAGAGCCCGCTCCGCTGTGCCGCCCAGCACAGCTCCATGAAGGCGAGGCGGTTCTCCATCAACAGCGCGATGTGGTCGCCGGCCTTCAGCCCGAGCGAGCGGAACAGCTGCGCGCCCTGGTTCGAGAGCTCGTCGAGCTCGCGATAGGTGATCGCCTTGCCGGTGCCGGCCATCTGATAGGCGATCTTGTCGGGCGTGGTGCGGGCGTGGATGGAGGGGTGGGTCATGGCGTTTCCTCAAAACGCGAATGGCGAGTAGCGAATGGCGAATAGGAAGAAGGCCAAACTGCTCTTCACCTACTCACCATTCGCTACTCGCCATTCACTACTCGCTTTATTTTTCTTACAGCCGCTCCACGATCGTCACGTTGGCCATGCCGCCGCCTTCGCACATGGTTTGCAGACCGTAGCGCTTGCCACGCTGGTGCAGGGCATGGATCAGCGTCGTCATCAGCTTGGTGCCGGAACCGCCGAGCGGATGGCCGAGCGCGATGGCGCCGCCGTTGACGTTGAGCCGCTCGGGGTCTGCACCGGTGGTTTTGAGCCAGGCGGTCGGTACCGAAGCGAAGGCCTCGTTGACCTCGAACAGGTCGATGTCGCCGATCTTCATGCCGGCCTTCTCCAGCGCGCGCTTCGTGGCGTGCAGCGGCGCATCCAGCATGATGACGGGATCGCCGCCCATCATGGTCATGTGGTGGATGCGCGCGAGCGGCTTGACGCCGAGCTGCTTCAGGCCCTTCTCATTCACCACCATCACGCCGGAGGCTCCGTCGCAGATCTGGCTGGCGCTGGCTGCGGTGAGCTTGCCGTTCTCGGCGATCAGCTTGACGCCCTTGATACCTTCGATCGTGGCGTCGAAGCGGATGCCTTCGTCGATGTGATGGATGTCCTTGCTGCCGTCGGCGCGGGTGATCTCGAGCGGCACGATCTCCTTCTTGAAATGACCGGCTTGCGTCGCCGCGATCGCGCGCTGATGGCTGCCATATGAGTATTCGTCGAGCTCATCCTTGGAGAGGCCGTACTTCTCGGCCATCATCTCCGCGCCGGTGAACTGGCTGAACACGATGTTCGGATACTTCTTCTCGATGCCCGGGCTCTTGTAATTGCCAAAGCCGTTCTTGGCGGGCAGCTGAGACGACAGGCCCATCGGCACGCGCGTCATCGATTCCACGCCGGCCGCGATCACCACGTCCATCGTGCCGGACATCACGGCCTGCGCGGCGAAGTGCAGCGCCTGCTGCGACGAGCCGCACTGGCGGTCGATCGAGGTGCCCGGCACGCTCTCCGGCAGCTTTGACGCCATCACCGCGTTGCGCGCGACGTTGTTGGACTGCTCGCCGACCTGCATCACGCAGCCCATGATCACGTCCTCGACCTGGGCCGGATCGACCTTGGTCCGATCGACCAGCTCGTCCAGCACCTTCGCGGCGAGATCGGCCGGATGCCAGCCGGCGAGGCGGCCCCCCTTGCGCCCGCCCGCGGTACGCGCAGCGGCGACGATGTAAGCCTCGGCCATTTCGGTCTCTCCCATGTTTGTTCTGAATTGGATTGTCGGGGCGGATTTAAGGGTTGAGATATCGTTTAGTCAATCGATCAATTAACTCTTGTGGTGAGCCGCTGCTTGGGCTTATCTGCGCCCGCTCTTGCCTTGAGAACAGGGATCTCCGTGGCTACCAGCGTACCGAACAGGCTCCCCGGCGGGAAAAATTCCACGGCAGAGAAATTGCTGGTGGCCGCCAGCGAGCTGATGATCGAGCGCTCGTCGATCGAGATCTCGCTCTCCGACATTGCGCAGAAGTCGGGTGCCAACGCCGCGCTGGTCAAATATCACTTCGGCAACAAGGACGGCCTCTTGCTGGCGCTGCTCGCGCGGGATGCCGCGACCGAGATGTCCAATCTCGAATATCTGCTGGCGCAGCCGATCACGTCGACGGCGAAGCTGAAGCTGCATATCGCCGGCATCATCCGCGCCTATCACCGGTTCCCCTACATGAACCGGCTGATCCACTATCTCTTGCACGAGACCAGCGCGAACTCTGCCGACGAAGTCTCGAAATTCTTCGTTGCGCCGCTCTTGGACTTCCACCGCCGCCTGCTGGCCGAAGGCGTCAGCCGCGGCGAATTCCGCCCGACCGATCCGGTGCTGTTCTACACCAGCCTGATCGGTGCCTGCGATCACCTGTTCTTCGGCCGGCACGCGATGTCCCGCGCGACCGGCGTCGGCCCGGTCACCGACGAGGTCTGCCGGCAATACATCAAGCACATGGAAACGCTGATCTGCGGCGGCATCCTCACGCAAGCCGAGGAAGCTGCCGCGGCCGGATAGTCCGGCCAAACGTTCACAAGTCTAGAGAAGAAACGCCCAAGGAAAGGTAGCTCAAGATGCAGTTGAAAGACGTAGCTGTTCTCATCACTGGCGGTGGCTCGGGCCTTGGTGCCGCGACCGCCCGCGCCATGGCGGCCAAGGGCGCCAAGATCGGCGTGATCGACCAGAGCAAGGAAAACGCCGAGAAGGTCGCCACTGAGGTGAAGGGCGTCGCGCTGCATGCCGACGTCACCAGCGAGGAGCAGATCAAGGCTGCGATCGCCAAGGCCGAAGCTGCGCACGGCGTCGCCCGCGTGCTGATGAACTGCGCCGGCATCGGCGGCTCCCAGCGCATCGTCGGCCGCGACGGCGTCTACCCGCTCGAAAAGTTCGCGCGCATCATCAACGTCAATCTGATCGGCACCTTCAACTGCCTCCGGCTGTTTGCCGAGCGCCTCGTCACTATCGAGCCGGTCGGCGAGGAGCGCGGCGTCATCATCAACACCGCCTCGGTTGCCGCTTACGAAGGCCAGATCGGCCAGATCGCCTATTCGGCCTCGAAGGGCGGCGTCGTCGGCCTCACGCTTCCGGCCGCGCGCGATCTCGCCAGCCAGAAGATCCGCGTCAACACCATCGCGCCGGGCCTGTTCTTCACGCCGCTTTTGATGGGCCTCAACGAAGAAGCCCGCAAGAGCTTGGGCGCCCAGGTGCCGCATCCGTCGCGTCTCGGCGATGCCGCCGAATACGGCATGCTGGCGGTGCACATCGTCGAGAATCCGATGCTGAACGGCGAAACCATCCGCCTCGACGGTGCCATCCGCATGGCGCCGAGGTAACTCGCTTACCCTCCCCTGGAGGGACCCCTCCAGGGGAGGGTGGGAGACGGTCTGCGTGTGGCAAGAAAGTGCGAGGCCTCATGTCCCAACCGCTGCTGATCGAACATGACGACGGCGTCGACCGGGTGACGCTCAATCGTCCTGACAGCTTGAACGCGCTCGATCCTGCGCTGATCGATGCGCTCAACGCCTACTTCCAGGGTCTGCAGCGCAATCGCGATACGCGCGTCGTCGTGCTGAAGGGTGCCGGCAAGAACTTTTGTGCAGGCCTCGATCTAAAGGCCGCGATGGCGCGTCGTGCCGGGCAGCTTGAGCCGCCCGGCGTCACGGAGTCGCTGGATTCGCAACGCCGCATCGCCGATATCGTGATGCTGATGCGGCGCTGTCCGCAGCCGATCCTTGCGCTGGTCCAAGGTGCGGCGGCAGGCGGCGGGTTTGCGCTGGCGCTGGCGTCCGACATCCGCATTGCCGCGAAGTCGGCCCGGATGAACTGCGCCTTCATCAAGCTCGGCCTCGGCGGTTGCGACATCGGCACCAGCTATTTTTTGCCGCGTCTGGTCGGCGTGTCCGTGGCATCGGAACTGATCCTGACCGGACGCTTCATCGGCGCCGAGCGTGCGCTCGCCGTCGGGCTGGTGTCGGAGATCGTGGACGAGGACCAGCTCGATGCGGCGGCTGAACCCTATGTCGAGGCGATGGTGTCGGCTTCGCCCGTCGGGCTGCGGCTGTCCAAGGAATGTCTCAACATGAGCGTCGATTCCGGATCGCTGGAAGCTGCGATCGCGATGGAGGATCGCAACCAGGTCCTGTGCAGCCGCTCGGAAGAGTTTTCGGAAGGCATCAGGGCCTTCCTTGAGAAGCGAAAGCCTGTCTATATCAAGCGCTGAACGACGAAGATCCGCAAAGGACAATAATTCCGGGAGGCGCAAAATGAGTGGAAGCGCGGCGGCGGTGATGACGAAGCCTGCCTTTCGCAAGGTCCAGTGGCTCAAGCGCGACATCGCCGTCGAGCGCCGCGGCGACGGCACGGTGGTGCTGAAGTCGCGCATTCCGCTGCAGCCTTACGAAAAGCACATCCCCGCCTCGCTGGCGAAATGGGCGAAGGAAGCACCCGAGCGCATTTGGCTGGCACAGCGCGGCGGCCCCAACCGCGAATGGCGCAAGGTGTCTTATGGCGAAGCCAAGCGCACCGTGGACGCGCTGACGCAAGGACTGCTGAACCTCAAGCTCGCGGGACGTCCGGTCGCGATTCTCTCCGGCAATTCGATCGAGCACGCGCTGATGACGCAGGCCGCGATGCAGGCGCGCATCCCGGCAGCGCCGGTGTCGCCGGCCTACTCGCTGATGAGCCACGATCACGTCAAGCTGAAATACCTATTCGACTTGATCAAGCCGGCCGTGGTGATGGTGCAGGACGGCCCGATCTTCGAGAAGGCACTAAAGGCGCTCGACCTCACCGGCGTCACCGTCATTCACGTCGCGCGGCCCAGTGACGGCATCAAGAGCGTCAGCTTTGCCGAGCTCGCGGCAACGCCTGTAACTGCGGATGTCGAGGCGTCGATCGCAAAAATCACGCCGCAGACTGTCGGCAAGCTGCTGTTCACATCGGGCTCGACCGGCATGCCCAAGGCCGTCATCAACACCCAGGAGATGATGTGTGCCAATGCGGCGATGATGATGCAGGTGCGGCCGCGCGATCCCAGCGGTCCGATCTCGACCATGCTGGACTGGATGCCCTGGAATCACACCATGGGCGGCAACGCGGCGTTTCATCCAATCCTGGTCGACGGCGGCACGCTCTATATCGACGACGGAAGGCCGACGCCGGGCCAGTTCGAGGAGACGCTGCGAAACTTGCGCGAGATCTCGCCGACCTACTACGCCAACGTGCCCGCCGGCTATGCCGCACTTGCGGCGGCGATGGAGAAGGACGACGCGCTGTGCCGCTCCTTTTTCAAGAACCTCTCGATCATGGCCTATGGCGGCGCGCGGCTGCCTGACGATCTCTACGAGCGTATGCAGGCCCTGGCAGTGAAGACCACCGGTGAGCGCATCGTGTTCTACACCGGCTGGGGCTCGACCGAGACTGCGCCGACCTCGACCGGCACTTATTGGGACACCGAGCGCGTCGGTCTGATCGGCCTGCCGTTCCCCGGGGTCGAATTGAAGATGGTGCCGTGCGACTCGAAATACGAATTGCGCCTGCGCGGCGTCAACGTCACGCCCGGCTATTTCGGCCAGCCCGAGCTGACGAAGAAGATGTTCGACGAGGAAGGCTTTTATTGCATAGGGGATGCCGGCATTTTCGTCGACGATTCCGATCCGGTGCAAGGCATCATCTTCGCCGGCCGTGTCGTGGAGGACTTCAAGCTCACCACCGGCACTTTCGTGCATGTCGGCTCGCTCCGCACAGATGCGATCGCGGCCACGACTCCCGTGGTGCATGACGCACTAGTCACGGGGCAGGATCACCCGTTTATCGGCCTCTTGGCCTGGCCGAACCTTCATGCCTGCCGACAGCTCGTGGGCAATACCGATCTCAGCTTCGAGGATGCGGTAAGGCATCCGGAGGTGATCGCCTGTTTCAGACGCGGGCTGGAAGCGCACAACCGGGAGTGCGAGGGCGCCAGCAGCCGCATCATCGCGCGCGCCATGCTGATGGTCGAGCCGCCCTCGATCGACGGCAACGAGCTCACCGACAAGGGCTACATCAACCAGCGCGCCGGCCTCGAACGCCGCGCCGCGCTGGTGGAACGGCTCTATGCCGAGAGGCCGGATGAAGACGTGATCGTGCTGCGATGAGTGCGAGTGAATTCGTCATTCCGGGGCGCCGCGTAGCGGCGAACCCGGAATCTCGAGATGAGTGAGTGACCTCCAGATTCCGGGTTCGCGACTGCGTCGCGCCCCGGAATGACAGCAAGAAAAAGGTAAGCCGCCATGAACTTCGATTTTTCCCACGACCAGAAGCAGCTCCGCGACCAGGCGCGCAAATTCCTCGCGGAAAAATGCTCGCCCAAAGCGGTGCGCGTCGTGCTTGATGGCAAGGCGCCTTACGACAAGGAGCTGTGGAAGGGCCTTGCCGAGATGGGCTTTCTTGGCGTTGCGATCCCGGAAGAATTCGGCGGTGCCGGCGCCGGCCATCTCGAGCTCTGCGTGATCGCGGAGGAGATGGGCCGTGCCAACGCGCCGGTGCCGTTCTCCTCGACCGTCTACCTCGCTGCCGAGGCGCTGTTGATCGCCGGCAGCGACGTGCAGAAGAAGAAATGGCTGCCTGCCATCGCCGCGGGCGAGGCGATCGGCACGCTGGCACTGTTCGAGGGCAAGGGCAATCCGTCGCCGAAGAACATCAAGCTCATGGCTGCGAATGGCACGCTCAATGGTGTCAAGAAGCCGGTCGCCGACGGCGCCATCGCCGATTTTGCGGTCGTTGCCGCGCGCACCGGGTCGAGCGGGCGCGAGAGCGATATCTCGCTGTTCCTGGTCGATCTCAAGGCCGGTGGCGTCGAGGTGAAAAACCTCACCAATCTCGATCCGACCCGCAGCCAGGCCGAAATTACCTTCACGAACTGCAAGGCCGAGCTGCTCGGCGCGGCGGGCGAGGGCTGGAGTATCCTCACTCAGGTGCTCGACCGCGCCGCGGTGCTGTGTGCGTTCGAGCAAGTCGGCGGCGCCGACCGCGCACTTGAGATGGGCCGCGACTACGCGCTCGAGCGCATTGCCTTCGGCCGGCAGATCGGCTCGTTCCAGGCCGTGAAGCACATGCTCGCGGACATGTACGTCTCGGCGACGCTGGCGCGCTCCAACAGCTATTACGGCGCCTGGGCGCTCTCGACCAATGCGGCCGAACTGCCGGAAGCCGCCGCCGCCGCGCGCATCAGCGCGACGCAGGCGTTCCAGCACTGCGCCAAGAACAACATCCAGGTTCACGGCGGTATGGGTTTCACCTGGGAGTTCGACTGCCACATGTACTACCGCCGCGCCAATGCGATGGCGCTGGGGCTCGGCAGCCTGTCCTATTGGGAGGATCAGCTGATCGACCGCATGCGAAAGAAGAATGCGGCTTGAGGATGTCGTCATTCCGGGGCGCGGCAAAGCGGCGGAACTATGATGTGCAATTGCACATCTGAGAATCCGGAGATGAGTGAATAACGTCGGGATTCCGGGTTCGCGCTGCGCGCGACCCGGAATGACGGAGAGAAAACACCATGAACTTCGACGACACCCCACAGGAAGCCGAGTTCCGCGCGACCGCGCGCGCCTGGATCAGCGCGAACGCGCCGAAGCAGTACGAGGAAGAGCTGCGCCAATCCTCTCTTGGTCGCACGCAGCTGAAGAACGCGAACATCCTCGAGGTCGCAAAGGCCTGGCAGAAGAAGAAAGCCGACGCCGGCTGGGCCTGCCTGCACTGGCCGAAGGAATATGGTGGCCGCGGCGCCTCGCCAATCGAGCGCGTGATCTGGCAGCAGGAGGAGGGGCCGTTCGGCCAGCTCTCCCGCATGTTCATCATCGGCCACGGCATGTGTGGGCCGACCATGATGGCGTTTGCGCGCGAGGAGCATAAGCGCACCTATCTGCCGCCGCTGGCCTCCGGCGAGAACGTCTGGTGTCAGCTGTTCTCCGAGCCGGCCGGCGGCTCTGACGTCGCGGGTCTGCGCACGCGCGCCGAGAAGGATGGTGACGAGTGGGTCATCAACGGCCAGAAGATCTGGACCTCGGGCGCGCATTATTCGGACTACGGCATCTTGCTCACCCGCACCGATCCGACCGTGCCCAAGCACAAGGGCCTCACCATGTTCTTCCTGGACATGAAGAGCCCGGGCGTCGAGGTCAGGCCGATCAAGCAGGCAAGCGGCGCCTCCGATTTCAACGAGGTCTATTTCACCAATGTGCGCATCCCCGACCACCAGCGCCTCGGCGAGGTCGGTGACGGCTGGAACGTCTCGCTGACCACGCTGATGAACGAGCGCAGCGCGATCGGCGCGGCCGTCTCGACCGGTTTCCCCGAGCTCTTCGAATATTGCTCCAGCCTGATGCTTGACGACGGGCCTGCGATCGAGGATCGCGCGGTGCGCTCGAAGCTCGCGAACTGGGCGGTGAAGGCGAGCGGGCTGAAATACACCAGCATGCGTGCGATCTCGGCGCTGTCGAGGGGCGAGCGGCCGGGGCCGGAAAATTCCATCGGCAAGCTGGTTGCGGGCTCGATGATCCAGGATGTCGCGACCTACGCGCTGGACCTGCAAGGTGCGGCGGGCGTCGTCAGCGGTCCCGAGGACGCCGAAGTCGCGGGCCGCTTCCAAGCCATGCTGCTGCGTGCGCCGGGCACCCGCGTCGAAGGCGGCACCGACGAGATCATGCGCAACATCATCGCCGAGCGGGTGCTGGGCCTGCCCGGTGATATCCGTGTCGACAAGGACGTGCCGTTCAACAAGATCCCGACCAAGGGAAGGAATTAGCCGTCATTCCGGGGCGGCTCGAAGAGCCGAACCCGGAATCTCGATGTGTGTGAGTAACTTCCGGATTCTTCGCGCGTTGCGCGCCCGGAATGACAATAAAAGGGAAGTGCCATGAATTTCGACGATACCCCGCAGGAAGCCGCATTCCGCGAGACCGCGCGCAAATGGATCGACGCCAATGCGCCGAAGGAATTGCAGGCCGAGCTGTCGAAATCCTCGCTCGGCCGCATTCGTCTTGCCAACCACGACATCGTCGATGTCGGCAAGGCCTGGCAGAAGAAGAAGTTCGAGGGCAATTGGGCCTGCCTGCACTGGCCTAGGGAATATGGCGGCCGCGGCGCGACGCCGATCGAAAAGGTGATCTGGCAGCAGGAGGAGGGCGTCTACGGCAAGCTGACGCAGCCGTTCCAGATCGGCGAAGGCATGTGCGGCCCGACCGTGATGGCCTTCGGCAGCGAGGACGCCAAGCGCCGCTATCTGCCGAAGCTCGCATCGGGCGAGGAGATCTGGTGCCAGCTGTTCTCCGAACCGGCGGCCGGTTCGGACGTCGCGGGCCTGCGCACGCGCGCGGAGAAGAAGGGCGACAATTGGGTCGTCAACGGCCAGAAGATCTGGACCTCGGGCGCGCATTACTCCGACTACGGCCTCCTGATCGCGCGCACCGACCCGAACGTGCCCAAGCACAAGGGCCTCACCATGTTCTTCCTGAACATGAAGAGCCCCGGCGTCGAGGTCCGGCCGATCAAGCAGGCCAACGGCATGCAGGAGTTCAACGAGGTTTATTTCACCGACGTCGTGATCCCCGACAGCCAGCGGTTAGGGGCCGTCGGCGACGGCTGGAGCGTGTCGCTGACCACGCTGATGAACGAGCGCATGTCGATCGGCGCGCGGCTTGCGACCGGCGTCCCTGAGATGTTCGAGTTCTGCTCCAATCTTATGCTGGAGGACGGGGTCGCCATCGACGATCGCGCCGTGCGCTCGAAGCTCGCGAGCTGGGCCGCGAAGTCGAGCGGGCTGAAATACACCAGCTACCGCACGATCTCGGCGCTTTCGAAGGGCGAGCGGCCGGGCCCGGAGAACTCGATCGGCAAGCTGGTCTCGGGCATGATGCTCCAGGACATCGCGACCTACGCCATGGACCTGCAGGGCGCGGCGGGCGTGCTCACCGGCAGCGACGAGGAGACGGTACAAGGCCAGTTCCAGCAGATGCTGCTGTCCTCGCCCTCGATGCGCATCGCCGGCGGCACCGACGAGATCCTGCGCAATATCATCGCCGAACGCGTGCTGGGCTTGCCGGGCGACATCCGCGTTGACAAGGACGTGCCGTATAACAAGATCCCGACAAAGGGACGGTGAATATCCTCGGGTCCCGGACGCGGCGCAACGCGCCGCGAGCCGGGACCCAGAATCCCACAATGGGCCCCGGCTCTGCGCCGCATCTGGGGCACGAAAGCGAGACCAGCCATGGATGCTAAAGTGCCCAATACGCGCTACTCCACCGAAGACCGCATCGGCGTGCTCGAAGAGCTCCTCAACGAACGCTACTCCGTCCGCGCGTTTCTTCCCAGAGAGGTCGACCGGGCGACCATCGAGCATGTGCTGACCACCGCGCAGCGCACCGCATCCTGGTGCAACAGCCAGCCATGGCAGGTCATCATCGCCGGCGGCGAGGCCAAGGAACGTTTCCGCAAGGCGATCTACGCCGAGGCCTCAAAGGGCCTCGGCGACGATTACGATTTCACTCCGCCGCGCGAATATGTAGGGGTTTATCTCGATCGCCGCCGCGAGAGCGGCTTCCAGCTCTATAATACGCTTGGAATCGCCCGCGGCGACCGGGCCGCCTACGCCAAGCAGGCGCTGGAGAACTACAATTTCTTCGGCGCGCCGCATGTCGCCATCATCCACACCAACGAGCCACTCGGCATCTACGGCGCGATCGATTGCGGCGCTTATGTCTCCAACTTCATGCTGGCGGCGCAGGCGCTCGGGCTAGGGACGATTCCGCAGGCAGCGCTGGCGCGGCATTCCGGCCTGATCCGTCGCCACTTCAACCTGCCCGAGGACCGCCGGATCGTCTGCGGCATCTCGTTCGGCTATGCCGACCACGCCCACAAGGTCAACGGCTACCGCACCTCGCGCGCGAGCGTGCCTGATACGGTGACGTTCGTTGAGGAGTGATGACGTGCACGAAGGCGGCCGCGCGAACTGCCGCCTTCACGCGTGGGTGTGGCTTCGATGACTGACTGCCGCTATCCGCCGCTGCCGCCGATCACGGCCCGCACGGTCTCGTCGGGTCCGAAATCCTCTGCGCCGTCGACGTAGAGCAGTGCGGCGAGTTTTGAGCGGGCGCGGTTCACGCGGCTCTTGATCGTGCCGACCGCGCAGCCGCAGATCGAGGCCGCGTCCTCATAGGAGAAGCCCGACGCGCCGACCAGGATCAACGCCTCACGCTGGTCCTGCGGAAGCTTGTCCAAAGCCGTGCGAAACTCCTCGAATTCGAGATGCGCGTTCTGCGAAGGCTGTGTCTTCAACGTTTTGGCGTAGTTGCCTTCGGCATCCTCGACCTCGCGCCGTCGCTTGCGATAGTCGGAGCGAAACAGGTTGCGCAGAATCGTGAACAGCCACGCCGGCAGGTTGGAGCCGGGCTGGAACGAGTCGATGTTGGCGAGCGCCCGCAGCAGCGTCTCCTGGACCAGATCGTCGGCCCGGTCCGCGTTGCCGCTGAGCGAGATGGCGAAGGCGCGCAGGCTGGGCACGGCCGCCAAGATGTCGTTACGCAGGGAGTCCGTGAGAGGCATTACTCCCTCCCATTGTTGTTGTCGTTGGATCCGCCCTCATTTTCCACGTGGGGTGTCGCCCCCGGCGCATCAAGCTTCTTGATCAGTTCTGCGAACCGGTCCGGAACCCCCTGTCGCACGACGTCGTCGTACATGGCGCGCAACTGATGCCCAATCCGGGATTGAATCTCCGGAGTGAGGCCTCCCTTGCCGGGGGTCGTGCTTCTGCTGGCTTGAGACTTGAGATCTTTCATGACCTGTTCCACGTTTCCCCGAGTTAAGTGACTGTAAAATCGAGATGTTTTCTCAACCGGGAGCCGTTCCCTGGATAGGCACAATTCCAGCTGTGCGAAAAAGTTCCCAGCCCGACGGAACTTTTCTTGAGCTGACGCGTAATCAGCCCAGCAGGGGGAACCCGGGCCCCCCGCGTGACGCCCTGACCTCAGGATTGGATCTCAAGGTTGGCCCGAAGACGAATGGAGTGGGGATGTCCCGTTCACAGCTTGTCGCTGAACACTTGCCGTTGTTGCGCCGGTACGCGCGCGCCCTGACGGGCAGCCAGGCGTCCGGCGACGCTTATGTCGCAGCCATGTTGGAAGCCATGCTGGGAGATCCGTCGGTGCTCGACGAGAGCCACGGACCGCGGGCGGGCCTGTTCCGGCTGTTCACCCAGATCTGGAATTCGGTTTCGGTGAACGACGATGCCGAGGTGACGACCCTGCCGATGCCGCCCGAGCGGCGGCTGTCGAACATCACGCCGCTGCCGCGGCAGGCCTTCCTGCTGCTGTCGCTGGAGGGATTTTCGGAAGAGGAGGTCGCCTTCATCCTCAGCACCGACGTTGCCGAGACGCGGCGGCTTGCGGATGCCGCAGGGCGCGAGATGGCGGCCGAGATCGCCACCGACGTGCTGATCATCGAGGACGAGACTTTCATTGCAATGGACCTCGAGAGCCTTGTGAAGAATCTCGGTCACAATGTCGTCGGCGTCGCGCGCACCCATGCCGACGCGGTGGCGCTCGCCAAGAACAAGCGACCCGGTCTGATCCTCGCCGACATTCAGCTCGCCGATGGCTCGTCGGGCCTGGACGCGGTCAACGAGCTGCTGCGCACCTTCGAGGTGCCGGTGGTGTTCATCACCGCCTACCCCGAGCGCTTCCTCACCGGCGAGCGTCCCGAGCCGGCGTTCCTGATCTCAAAGCCGTTCCAGCCCGCGATGGTATCGGCGGTCGCGAGCCAGGCGCTGTTCTTCCAGCGCAACTCGCGCAACCGCACGCCGAAGGCGCCGGCGGCTTAAGAAGGCCTGTATCGAACACGGGACGGCGCGTCGCAAGGCGCGCCGTTCTTATTATATGGCGGCTTATATGGCGGCGGAGCGTCGTCCTGCTCTGCCTCAGCAGCCGCGGCAGATGCTGCGAAGCATCGAGTTTAGCTTTGTATCATCCGGTCCAGGGGATTTCGCATTCAGCTTGGGCTGGCCCTCGATCCAGGTTTGAAGCAATTTCTCTCCTTCCGGTGACGGCGCCAGGTTTGGCTGCGTCCCGTCGAAAGCTATGAGGACGGTTATTCTCTGTAAATCGTCCTTCGCCTCGGTGGGCGGTTTCGGGAATGGCGCGGATCGCTCGACCATGGCCAGCGTCGCGGCGTCCAGCGGTGCGAAGCCCGTGCTTTCCACCAAAGCGCTTGAGATCAATTTGCCCGAGCGATCGACCACGAATGTCACGCCGGCATCGGCCCTTTGGCCGATCGCCTGCGGAGGAAATACCCTGTTGCGCCAGACGTGCTCGGTGACCGCTTTGCGCCACGCGGCCATAGCCTCGGACTCTGCGAGGCCGGAAGCCGGCGTGCTCAGCATCACCCCGTTCGTCGGCACCTGGAATTTCCGGCCGTTGAAGACAATCGGCACCGTAAAGGAGAACGTCTCGTCCTTCAGCTCCGAAGGCGGCTCGGGGAACGGTTGGGCGCGGGCGACGATCTCCAGCGCCACATCGTCGAGCAGTCGCGAGCCGGTGCTCGCCGCCAGTGCCCGCGAGACCAATTTGCCCGACCGGTCGATGACGAAGCCAACCTTGGCCTCACCGGTTTGCCCCAGTGCCTGGGCTGGAAATAACCTGCTCTTGGCGATGTGTGCTGACAGCCTCGCCTTCCAGGCCTGGGCATTCTCACTCTGCGTATACGTCTGCGCATCGGAAGGGAAAGCCGCAAGCAATCCGAGAAATGCGGCCAGCAAGGGGGATTTCATCTGCATCGTCGCGGATACTAATCGCCGTCCGGTTGATTGCAAGGCGTGTCGCACGCATCGCGCTCACTCCGTTGTGGGCAGCTGGAACGACCGCGATGCCCTGCCGCTTGACGGCGACCAAATTGCCCCCTTGATACGTCGGGCCGATGACATCCATTGCAGGCTCAAGCCGCCGGGAGAGACACGACCATGGATCAGCAACTCCTCGATCGCCTTGCCATTCGCGACCTCGTCGAGAACTGGGTGGTGTGGCGCGATGCTGGTGATTGGGAGCGGTTTGCCACCGTCTGGCACCAAGAGGGCTGGATGTCCGCCACCTGGTTTCAGGGACCGGCGCGGGATTTCATACGCGTCAGCCAGGAGGGGTTTGCCAAGGGCGTGCGCATCCTGCATTTCCTCGGTGGCACGAGCATCGATCTCGCCGGCGAGCGGGCCATCGCCCAGACCAAGATGACGATCTCGCAGCGCGCTCTGGTGCACGACGTGCTCTGCGACGTCGTCTGCACCGGGCGGTTCTACGATTTCCTGGAGAAGCGGCAGGACCAATCAGGTATTAGCAAATGGGGCATCGTCCGCCGCCAGCCGATCTATGAGAAGGACCGGATTGATCCGGTCGATCCTGCCGCGACGCTTCGCCTCGATCAGCAGGCGCTCGCTGCGCTGCCCGAAGGCTATCGCCACCTCGCCTATGCGCAGGAGCTGATCGGCTACAAGGTCAAGCGTGACATGCCGGGCCTGATCGGGCCTGAGGTCGAGAAGCTCTATGGCGAGGGGCGGGACTGGCTGACGGGGAAGGCCTAATAACTCGCACCAAGTGAGCTCCAGACAAAAGTAAGGCGCGACTGGCATCACCACAGTCGCGCCCTACGTCGCCGGCTTATGGGGCAGGGGGGAATAGCCGGCTGCTGAGACGACTCCCGACTGGCAGAGTCGTTCCACGGCTTGCGAAATATTTTGTCGGCCCTGCGGCATTTTTCGCACACGGTTAAGTGATCGTAACGGCCGAGAACCCCCGATCCTCTGCCGGCGTTGTTCCCGCGATCGCCATGGGGCGAGGGACCGTCAGCCATGTCACAGATTCAAAAGGTATTTTTGAGCGCCATCGCGATCGCCGCCTCGCTTGGCGCCGTGCAATTAGCCTCCGGCCACGATCTGGCTGACCGCTGGCAAGCGGTCGCCGCCAAGGCTGACAAGCCGGGCCACAACGTCAATCGCGCCGCGAAGGCGGACCGGCTCGGGGAGGTCCAGCCGGCAGCAGTTTCCACCCGCACGGTGTCGATGCGGTTGAACGACCTTCCCGATACGTCGGTGCTGCTGCGGGTCCCGGCGGTGATCGAGAGCGGCAACGCCAAGCCGCCCGTGCTGCTCCAGAACCAGAAGAAGCCTCGCACCAAGCCGACGATCGCCTGTGAGCCGATGGTCAGCTCCCTGACCGAGGTCGCAAGGCTGCTCCAGCCCGGCCGTTGCGTGACCTGATCCGCGCCCCCTTGTGATGGTGGCTGCGCCGGGGGGATGCTTCACATCCTCTTGATCCGCCGTTGCCTCGCGCTATATCCGGGTTCCTCCCTTTGTTTTGACCGGGTAAGCGCATGACGACGTCAGATACGGCTGTGCATACGCAGCCTTTCCAGGCCGAAGTTTCCGAACTGCTGCACCTGATGGTGCACTCCGTTTATTCGGAAACCGACATCTTCCTCCGCGAACTCATCTCCAATGCCTCCGATGCCTGCGACAAGCTGCGCTACGAGGCCATCGCAAGTCCCGCCCTGCTGGGTGAAGGCGACACGCTCAAGATCCGCATCATTCCGAACAAGACGGCCAAGACGCTCACGATCGCCGACAATGGCATCGGCATGGAGCGGCAGGAGCTGATCGACCACCTCGGCACCATCGCCCGTTCCGGCACCAAGGCGTTCGTGTCCAAGCTGAAAGAGGCCAAGGACGGGCTCGGCCTGATCGGCCAGTTCGGCGTTGGCTTCTATTCCGCCTTCATGGTCGCCGAGAAGATCGTCGTGATCAGCCGCCGCGCCGGGGAGAGCGACGTCTGGACGTGGACCTCCTCCGGCGGCTCCGGCTTCGAAATCGCCCGTGCCAGCGACGAGGAGGCGGCGCGCGTGACGCGCGGCACCGAGATCGTCCTGCATCTGAAGGACGATGCGAAAAGGTATCTCGAGACCTACGAGATCCAGCGCATCGTCACGGCCTATTCGGACAACATCCTGTTTCCGATCGAGCTCGTGCCGGAAGAAGGTGAGCCGCGCCAGATCAATTCGGCGAGCGCGCTGTGGCAGCGCGCGAAATCCGAGCTGACGGCAGACGATTACAAGAAGGCCTATCAGCAGATCGCCTCCGCCTTCGACGATCCCGCCATGACGCTGCATTACCGCGCGGAAGGGCGCTACTCCTACGCCGTGCTGCTGTTCGCGCCCTCGACCAAGCCGTTCGACCTGTTCGAGCCGAACCGCAAGGGGCGAGTGAAGCTCTACGTCCGGCGTGTCTTCATCACCGATGATGCCGATCTGTTGCCGGGCTACTTGCGCTTCATCCGCGGCGTGGTCGACAGCGAAGATCTCCCGCTCAATATTTCGCGCGAGATGCTCCAGAACAATCCGCAGCTCGCGCAGATCCGCAAAGCGGTGGCGACCCGCGTCGTATCCGAGCTCGAAAGCCTTGCCGAGAAGGATCCGGACAATTTTACCAAGATATGGGACGCCTTCGGCGCGGTATTGAAGGAAGGCATCTACGAGGATTTCGAGCGGCGCGAAAAGCTGCTCGCGCTGTCGCGCTTCACCACCACGTCGGGCGAGAAGCGGTCGCTGAAGCAGGTCGTCGCCGACTTCAAGCCGAACCAGGCCGAGATCTATTATCTGGTCGGCGACAGCATCGAGCGGCTGAAATCCAACCCGCGGCTGGAAGCTGCGACCGCGCGCGGCATCGAGGTGCTGCTGCTGTCCGATCCTGTCGATGCCTTCTGGACCTCGATGCCATCGGAGTTCGAAGGCAAGCCGCTGAAGTCGCTGAGCCAGGGCGATCTCAATCTCGACCTGATCCCGCGTATCGACGACAAGGACGAGCCGAGGAAGGACGAGCCCGCCGCGGACGAAGCGGCCACCATCGCGGTCATCAAGGCCTCGCTCGGCGAGCGCGTCAGCGACGTCAAGGCCTCGACGCGGCTTACCAGCTCGGCCTCCTGCCTCGTCGCCGATAGCCAGGGCCCCAGCCGCGAGCTCGAGCGCATCCTGTCGCAGCAGAACCGCGGCATGAAGACCAAGCCGATCCTCGAAATCAATCTGCGCCATCCGCTGGTCACCGCGGTCACCAAGGCGCAAGCTGGCTCGAAGGTCGTCGACGATCTCAGCCTGCTCCTGCTCGAACAGGCGCAGATCCTGGACGGCGAATTGCCGGAAGACCCGGCGGCGTTCGCGGCAAGGCTGAACCGGCTGGTGTTACAGGGGCTCGGCGCGTAGCGCCGCAGCCCCAGCGTACTCACCTTGCCGTCATCTGTCCCTAGGAACAGTCGCCTCCGGCCTGCCGTTATGCCATAGCAGGCCGTCGGCATCAGCCGACACCGTCGATGTCGAGGATGTCTCCATGCGCTTGCCGATTTTGACCCTCATCGCGATTGCCACGCTGTTCGTTGCCGCCGATGCCAGCGCCCAGACCTACGATCCGCGCTACCCGGTATGTATGCACGTCTATACGCCCGGGGGCTTCACCGGTGGCGGTGGTGACTATTTCGACTGTTCCTTCACGTCGCTGCCGCAATGTCGCGCCACGGCATCGGGCCGCGCGGCCAGCTGCGATCTCAATCCTTATTACGCCTTCGATGAACCGCCGCCGCCGCGCCGGCGTCACAAGAAAGTGCATTAGCGATTCCGATGCGGCATAGCAGACTACCTTCCATGCGTTTCTCGTTCGGCCTGATCATGATTGCCGGCGCGCTGCTTCCGGCCGCGCCATCCCAGGCGCAGACCTTTGATCCGCGTTATCCCGTCTGCATGCACGTCTATTCCGGCGCGAACGGCGGTGGTGGGGAGTGGTACGACTGCTCCTTCACCTCGCTGCCGCAGTGTCGCGCCACGGCCGCCGGCCGTTCGGCGATTTGCGATCTCAATCCGTACTATCCGGTCCACGCGCCGCCGCGATCTCGCTTGCGGCGTAGCGGCGAGTGGCCCAACGGGTAATCGGCGCGCCTTGCGAGCAGACCCTCGCAAGGTCAATCCTTCCTGATTCCCGACAGCTCGACCACCTTGCGCCAGCGATCGGTTTCCGTCGCCAGCATGTTGCCGAACTCATGGGCATTGCCGTGCAGCGGGATCGCGCCGAGCTCGGCGACACGGGCCTTGATACCGGAATCAGACAGCGCGGCGTCGATCTCGCGATTGAGCAGATCGACGATCTCGCGCGGCGTGTCGCGCGGGGCGCCGACGCCGTAGAACGATGACGTCTCGTAGCCGGGCAGCGCGTCGGCGATCGACGGCACGTCGGGCAAGATTTCCGAGCGCTCGCGCGTGGTGATGCCGAGGGCGCGCAGCTTGCCGGCGCGCACCAGCTCGAAGGACGAGGAGACATTGTCGAACATGCCCTGGATCTGCCCGCTCATCACATCGGTCAGGCCCGGCGCCGAGCCGCGATAGGGGACGTGGGTGAACTGCACGCCGGCCAGCGACTTGAACAATTCGCCGGAGAGGTGCAGCGAGGTGCCGATGCCCGAGGAGGCGATCGATATCTTGCCGGGATTGGCCTTGCCGTAGGCGATGAAGTCGGCGACGGTCTTCACCGGCAGGTCGTTGTTGACGACCAGCACCAGCGGTATCCGCGCAACGCCGGCGACCGGTGCGATGCCCTTGGCGAAATCATAGGGCAACGCCGGATCGAACGAGGCGTTGATCGCGTTCGCGGTCGAGGTCAGCAGCAGCGTGTAGCCGTCGGGTGCGGAAGAGATGACCGCCTGCGTCCCGATATTGCTGCCGGCGCCGGGCTTGTTCTCGACGACGAAGGTCTGGCCGAGCCGGTCGGACAGCCGCTGGCAGAGCAGCCGAGACAGCAGGTCGGTCGCGCCACCGGGCGCATAGGGCACCACCCATTTCACACTGCGCGCGGGATAGGACGGATTGTCGAGAGCAAAGGCACGCGGCGCGGCGAGCGCGGCTGCGGTGCAGGCGGCGGTTTGAAGGAAATGTCGTCTGGTGATCATCTGTCTTGCCTCAACAAGAAACTGAAGCCACGCGCTCTTCTTCCTTCGCTCCTTGCGGGAGAAGGTGGCGCGAAGCGCCGGATGAGGGTTGTCGCCAATGGCGAGATGGCCCGTGAGGAGAGAGACCCTCACCCGTCGCGCTGCGCGCGCCACTCTCTTCCAGGGGAGAGGGTAAGAGTGCCCGCTCGGCATCGCTGCTATCGCAAGAATTGTGCAGCCGCGCACGCCGATCCCATCGACTTGGTAAAGGATGGCTAGAGTTAATCGCACACTAACGGAGTTTTACCTTGTCCCTTAACACCTGGGCAGGGCGGGCGGGCTAAGTTGCCGGAAACCAGCAGACGGTCCGCAAGAGTGAACAACATGACCACCGGCGTCATCGAGCAGCCGAAAGCGGCGCGCACGTCCTCGGCTTCTAAGATCTGGCTGAAGGCGATCGAGCTGACAGCCCGGATCGAGACGCTGCCAGGCCGGCTGTTCGCCGATGTCGTCGAGGATTGGGCGGTCCGCCAGCCTGATCGCATCGCGCTGGTCACCGATGACGCGGCGCTCGACTATGAAGGCTTGTCGAAGCGCATCAACCGCTATGCGCGCTGGGCGCGCTCTGTCGGCGTGGCCAAGGGCGATACCGTTGCGCTGATCATGGCGAACGGCATCGACTATGTTGCCGCCTGGCTCGGCATCAGCCGGATCGGCGGTGTGGTTGCGCTGATCAACACGAAGCTTGTCGGCCAATCGCTCGCGCATTGCCTCAATCTCGCAAAGCCGGCGCACATCGTCGTCGCGCACGATCTCGTGGTGGTGCTGGAGAGCGCAACGCCGTATATGAGGACGCAGCCCAAGGTTTGGACCCACGGCAATGCTCGTGGTGAACGCGCGATCGATGCCGCGCTTGCTGTCCTCGACGATGGCCCGCTCTCGCCGGAGGAACACGGCAAGGTCAGCATCAACGACCGTGCGCTGCTGATCTACACCTCAGGTACCACCGGTCTGCCGAAAGCGGCCAGCATCAGCCATCGCCGCATCCTCAATTGGGGCTTCTGGTTCGCCGGCCTCACGGGCGCGACGCCGCAGGATCGGCTCTACGATTGTCTGCCGCTATTCCATTCGGTCGGCGGCATCGTCGCGCCATGCAGCATGCTGGCCGCCGGCGGCTCGGTGGTGATTGCGGAAAAATTCTCGGCTTCGAACTTCTGGCCTGACGTCGTACGGCATGACTGCACGCTGTTCCAGTATATCGGCGAGCTCTGCCGCTACCTGCTGAAGGCGGCGCCGTCGGAATACGAGAATCAGCACCGCCTGCGGCTCGTCTGCGGCAACGGCCTGCGCGGCGACATCTGGGAGGATTTCCAGGCGCGCTTTTCCATTCCGCGCGTCCTCGAATTCTACGCGGCGACGGAAGGCAATTTCTCGCTGTTCAACGTCGAGGGACAGCCTGGCGCGATCGGGCGCGTCCCGCCGCTGCTCGCGCACCGCTTCCCGGCCAGTCTCGTCAAGCTCGATCCCGACAGCGGCGCGCCTCTACGCAATGACGAGGGCTTCTGCATCGCCTGCGCTCGCGGCGAGCCCGGCGAGGCCATCGGCCGCATCGGAACCGCGGACGAGGGCGGCGGCCGCTTCGAGGGCTACACTGATGCCGGTGAGACCGAGAAGAAGATTCTGCGCGACGTCTTCGCCAAGGGCGATGCCTGGTTCCGCACTGGCGATCTGATGCGGATCGATGACAAGGGCTTTTTCCATTTCGTCGATCGCATCGGCGACACCTTCCGCTGGAAGGGCGAAAATGTCGCGACCTCGGAAGTCAACGATGCCGTGCGCGACTTCGCCGGCGTGATCGACGCCACCACCTATGGCGTCAGCATTCCCGGAGCGGATGGCCGTGCCGGCATGAGCGCGCTCGTCGTGAACGACGGCTTTGACATTTCCGCACTGCCCGTCCATCTCGCGCAGCGGCTGCCGGCCTATGCCCGTCCCGTCTTCATCCGTATCTCCAGCGAAATCGATGCGACCGAGACCTTCAAGCAGAAGAAGGGCGAGCTCGCGCGGGAGGGATTCGACCCCGGCGCGATAAGCGATCCGCTATTCATGCTCGATCCGAAGTCGGGGGCCTACGTCACGCTCGATTCAGAGGGATTTACGAAGATTATTGAGGGGGTGGTTCGGGTATAGCGCGCGGAAATCCGCAGATAGGTCCAATTTTATCTGAATTGTCCAAGAAGCCATTTACTTGTGTCGGGTAAACAGACGGCCATGGGAGGCGGTCATCAAGAGCCGCCGCAACACGAACGATAACGAAAAGCGAGCCAGCCATGTCGGTAAGGTCTAAGGTCATTGAAGCGATCCAGCAGATCGCCAAGGAGCAGAACGTCACGCTTCCGGAGCTGTCGGACGATCTGTCGCTGCACGAGACGGGCTTCGATTCGCTCGCCTTCGCGATTCTCGTGGCGCGGCTCGAGGACGAGATCGGCGTCGACCCCTTCACCATTTCCGAGGACGCCGCGTTTCCCGCCACGGTGGGCGATTTCGTGCGAGCCTACGCAAATGTCCCCGCGTGAGATCTTTGCGCTCCGCGACCATCTCGGCGCGGAGCTGAAAGGCCGCACGATCTCCGATGCGCACGATGTCGTGTCGCTGACCGACATCCTGTCGCACACGGTCCTGGGCGGCCGGCTGCGCGAGCTGTCGGGCCGTGCCGTGCTGCTCAAGCTGTCAGACCAGCTCCGGTCGGGCCTTGCCATGATCGAGCTCGACGGCATCGCCCGCCGCATGCTGCTGTGCCCGCCGGATCTCAATCCGGCGCATCTCGATGCCTTGATCGCGGATGCCGGGATCGATGCGGTCGTCACCGATGAGCCCGACCGCTGGGCGGACACCTGCGTGCCGCTGGTCGTCGTCGCGCGATTGCCGCTTCAAGTCATCGCGCCGGCCAAGTCCGAGCGCGCGACCGAATGGCTGATGCTCACCTCGGGCACCTCAGGCGTGCCAAAGATCGTCGGCCATACGCTGGAAGCCTTGACCGGGGCGATCGTCGCTGAAGGCCCTGCACGTGGTCAGGCGCCGGTCTGGGCGACGTTTTACGACATTCGCCGCTATGGCGGCCTGCAGATATTCCTCCGCGCCGTTCTTTCCGGCGGCTCGATGGTGCTGTCCGATCCGCATGAATCGCTCGCCGATCACGTCGCGCGGCTGAAGGCGCGCGGCGTCTCGCACATCTCCGGTACGCCCTCGCATTGGCGCAAGCTCTTGATGAGCGGTTCGGCGGCGCAATTCGCCCCGGCTTACGTCCGTCTCTCCGGCGAAATCGCAGACCAGGCGGTGCTGGACGGTTTGAAGGCGGCGTTCCCCAATGCCTCCGTCGGCCATGCCTATGCCTCAACCGAGGCCGGCGTCGGCTTCGCCGTGAATGACGGGCTGGAAGGCTTTCCGGCCGATTATCTCGGCAACCGCAACGGCGTCGAGATGAAGGTCACCGACGCCTCGCTGCGAATCCGCTCGGCGCGCACCGCGCATGCCTATGTTGGCCGCAATGCGGCGGCGCTCACCGATGCCGACGGCTTCGTCGACAGCGGCGACATCGTCGAGCTGCGCGGCGACCGCTATTATTTCGTCGGCCGGCGCGGCGGCATCATCAATATCGGCGGGCTGAAGGTCCACCCCGAGGAGATCGAGGCGGTAATCAACCGCCATCCCGACGTGCGGATGTCGCGGGCCAAATCCCGCCGCAGCCCGATCACCGGCGGCATCGTCGTCGCCGACGTAATCCTCACTGAGGGCACCGATCAGGCACGCGCGAAGGAGATCCGCGACCAGATCCTGGAGCATTGCCGCGCCCAGCTCGCGTCCCACAAGGTGCCGGCGGTGATCCGCTTCGTCGAGGCACTCGACGTCACCCCGGCCGGAAAACTGGCGCGCACCGATGCATAATGTTCTCGTCACCGGTGGCAGCCGCGGCATTGGGCTAGCGATTGCGAGGCGCCTCGTTGGTGCAGGCTTCAACGTGATCGCGGCCGCACGGCGCGAGAGCGACGAGCTCAAGGCGGCCATCGCCGGGTCCGAGGAGCGTCTGCACTTCCGCGCCTGCGATCTTGCCGTGATCGATGCGATCCCGGCCTTTGCAAAGCTGGTGCGCGACGAATTCGGCCCGATCTACGGCCTCGTCAACAATGCCGGCCTCGGCACCGAAGGCCTGCTCGCCACCATGCACAATTCCGAGATTGCGGCGCTGGTGCAACTCAACGTGCTGTCGCCGATCATCCTCACCAAATATGTCGCGCGGCAGATGATGGCCGATGGCGCCGGCCGCATCATCAACATCTCCTCGATCATCGCGACCACGGGCTACAACGGGCTCTCGGTCTACGGCGCGACCAAGGCGGCCGCCACCGGCTTCACCCGCTCCCTCGCGCGCGAGGTCGGCAAGCTCGGCATCACCGTGAATGCGATCGCTCCGGGCTTCATCGACACCGAACTCACCCACAATCTCTCCGACGAGGGCCGCAAGCGCATCGCCGGCCGCAGCGCGCTGCGCCGCCTCCCGGAGACGGACGACGTCGCGCGCATGGTGGAATATCTGCTGGGCGAAGGCGGCCGCAATGTCACCGGGACGGTGTTCACCGTCGACGCGGGGAACACGGCGTAGGCGGAACTCTGCCGTCATGATCGCATTTGATCCGGCAATGACATTCAGCCGGATTTGGTCGTAAGATGCCCCGCAATCGATTGGGTTACGTCAATCGATCTGCCCTAATCGACAGGGAGCAGTCCATGGCCACGCCAAACATGACGGCTTCAAATCAGGGCCACACGGAGCAATCCCGTGCGAACCCCGACGATGTCCACTGCACGCCGATGTCGCATCAGAATTCCGGCGGCCATGGACATGAAATGTACCCGCAGCAATTCGTCCGCCTGATCGGCTGCCATGATGCGTCTCTCGACGCCTTGCGCAAGCGTCAAGACGAGAAGCTTCACTAACCCGCTCACGTCCGCCGCTTGGGCAAGTCCTTCGGCAGGTCAATTCGTTCGTGCGAAAATTCCGGCGCCCCTTCGGTAAGGCGGCGGATGCGGCGCTCGCGTTCGTCCGCCGGCAATGCGGGACGAGCAACGATTCGATCTCGTGCGTTGCGATCTCTTCGATCCTGGTGGCGTCCGATGCGATCGGATGTGCCGACGTGAGGACCGGGGGCGCGATTCTCAGGCCTGGCTCGATCAGCTTGCAGATCGCATCCGCGCGGGTCAGGTGGTGCGCTTCGGTGAGTCCTTGTTGCCGAAATCGGACACCTCGATCATCCCGTGCGAGCCGACCAACGATAGCCGCTCTCCTCCGCCGGCCGTTTGATGCCGATCAATGATCCCGCCGCGGCATTGCAGCGCGGCCGCATCTTGTTGTCCGGGGCCGTTTCGGCCAATGATGAGACGGGGCGCCCAGCGAACCCGGATCGATCGTCCCACGTATTTATTTTACATCCCAACCATCCGGCATTCCCGATGACCTCAGGCGAATCCTTCTATGGCGGCATTCCCGTCTTCCGGGGCTTCACCAGCCTGATGGATCCTGCGCTCTATTCGCCGCTGCCGGACGACTGGAGCATCGGTGTTGCCGACATCGTCGATTCGACCAAGGCGATCGCGGCGCAACGATACAAGGCGGTGAATATGGCTGGCGCGGCGGTGATCGCGGCGGTGACCAACGCGCTGGGAGGGCGCGAATTCCCCTTCGTGTTCGGCGGCGACGGCGCGAGCTTCGCGGTCGCGCCGGACGATATCGAACTTGCCCGCGAGGCACTGGCTGCGACCGCGACCTGGGTGCGGGAAGATCTCGATCTGATCATGCGCGTCGCACTGGTGCCGGTCGGCGTCATTCGCGCTCAAGGCCTTGACGTGCGCGTCGCCCGGTTCGGGCCGTCGGCAAACCTGTCCTATGCGATGTTCTCAGGCGGCGGGCTTGCCTGGGCCGATGCCGCGATGAAGCGCGGCGAGTTTGCGGTCACGGAGGCGCCCGCCGGCACGCAACCGGACCTCTCCGGACTATCGTGCCGGTTCGAGGTGATGCCGGCTGCGCGCGGCCTGATCCTGTCGGTGCTGGTGATGCCGGTGCGCGGCGTCGATCCGCACGCCTTCCGCAAGGTGATCGAGGACATCATCCATCTTGTCGAGCGTAGTCCGGAGGGCGGCCGCCCGGTGCCTCCGCAGGGGCCGCCGCTGAAATGGCCGCCGCAGGGGCTCGAGCTCGAAGCCCGCACCAAACGCGGCGGTCCGCTGCTCGCGCGCAGAGCCAGTGTGCTGGCCTATACGCTGTTCGCCTATCTGATCATGCGCTTCGACATCAAGATCGGCGGTTTCGTGCCGAGCCTCTACAAACGCCAGGTCGTCGAGAACTCGGACTTCCGCAAATATGACGACGGTCTGCGCATGATTCTCGACTGCACTCCGCAGCTCGAGCGCGCGCTGAGCGATCGCCTCGCGGCCGCCGCGCGCGACGGCATCGTGCGCTACGGCATCCATCAGCAGGATGCCGCGATGATGACCTGCTTCACGCCCTCGGCGCTGCGCAGCGACCATGTGCACTTCATCGACGGCGCGCAGGGCGGCTATGCCTCGGCGGCGACCGCGTTGAAGGCGATGACGGCAGCAAATTAGCGCCCCGCGCGGGTCCAGGTTTCACCGCCGCAGAGCGCGCCGACGCAGCCTTCGACCCGCAGCGAATCCGCGCCAGTCAGGCTGATACTGCTCGCATAGGTGCTGCCGTCATCGGCATTGTAGATCTGGCCCGCCCATTTGTTCGGTCCTGCGGGCTCCATGCCGCTGAACAACGGCAAGCCGATCATCGGACGCTTGGCGAGTCCGGGGTTGGGATTCTTGCTGTCGGTGGCCGGCTGGCCGGTTGAGGTGTCATGGGGCTCGCGCAGCCACACGATATGGCCGCAGATGCCGCTGCCGCATTTGCTGATCTTGACGCGGGCATCACCCGCCTGGGTCAGCCAGGTCCCGTCGGCGCTCTGCGCGTGGGCGGCAGTCGTGCCGAACAGCGCGGCGAGGAGGACGATGAACGCAGCGAATCTGGACGTCATGGAAAGGCCCCGGAATGGAGCGCCTCCATAGCAGCCCGGCAGGATAGTGCAACGCTGGATGGAATCACTTTCCTGCGTCTATATACCCGCATTGATCTACCTGCGATCATTTGCCCCAGCGCATGAAGGCGACCGAGGCTGCGGTCGACAGCCCGAACACGACCATGGCGCCGCCGACTAGCGCGAACAGGGTCCAGGCCGGCGCCTGCGCCGTCATCAGGCCAGCGCCGCCGATCGCGACGATGAGAAGCCGGGCGGTGGACGCGAGCACGGGGCCGCCGACGCGTGCGGCGCCTTGCGAGGAGAAGTACAGCGACACGCCCATGCCGAAGAACACGAACGCCGGACCTGCCCAGTGGAAATAGCTGTGCGCGGCGGCGGTGACGCCGGGATCCCGCGTGAACAGCGCGACCCACAGCGACGGAGCAAGTGCGACGGCGAGGCCGATCAGGCCGACCGTGAGTCCGGAGGCCGCGGCGGCCGTCCAGGCCACATGCCGCGCGCGTGTCATATGTCCGGCGCCGATCGCCATACCGACCATCGGCACCGAGGCGATGCCGAAGGCGAAGGTGATCGGGATCAGCAAGAACTCCAGCCGCGATCCGATGCCGTAGCCTGCCAGCATCTCGGTGCCGAAGGTCGCGAGGATCTTCGTGAAGATCAGAATGGTGAGCACGGTCTGGAGCGGCGACAGGCAGGCCACCGCGCCGACCTTGAGAATGTCCAGGAACATCGCGCGTTCGAAATGGAAGGCGCGAAAATCGAGCTGCAATCGGCTGCGGCCGGACAAGAGATACCAGAGGAAGAAGATCGCGGCGCAGCTGAACGCGATCAGCTGGCCGCTCGCCACGCCCGGCATGCCGAATTGCGGCACGCCGAACAGGCCGAGCCCCAGCGTACCGCCAAGCGCGATCTGGAGCACGCTCGCCCCGATCAGCGTCATCGAGGGCAGGCGCATGTCGCCGGTGCCGCGGATCACCGAGGCCAGCGTATTGACGAGCCAGATCGCGACCGCGCCGGAGAACAACACCTGCGAATAGCCGCAGGCTTCCTCCAGCACGCGCTCGCGGCCGCCGAGCAGTGCGAAGAAGGAGCGGCCGAAGACGAGCATCATCACCGTGAAGAACAGCCCGCCACAGAGGCCGATGATGGCGGCATGCAGCGCCAGCGTCGCGGCGCGGTCGTGATTCCCCCCACCGAGCGCGCGGCTGATCGCCGACGATACGCCGCCGCCCATCGCGCCCGCACTCATCATCTGCGTCAGCATCGCAAACGGAAACACCAGCGCGATCGCGGCGAGCGGAATGGTGCCGAGCCGGCCGATATAGGAGGTCTCAGCAACGGCAACGAGCGTGCTGCCGACCATCGCGATCATGTTGGGGATCGCGAGCCGCAGCAGCGTCGGCAGGATCGGCGCGGTCAGAAGGCCGGCAATGGGTGAGACGACCGGCGCAACCGGCGGGACGGCATCTGCGGGGGCGTCGATCGTCATGTTCACCGGGCGGAAAATTAAATGATGATCAACATATTATAAGAGAATGAGGCGCCGGCGCAGCCCTGGCTCACGCAGGGCTCACCACGGCAGGCCGCATAGGTCGATGGTGCCCAGCGTCGGCGCGCGGACGATGTGGAAGACGTAAGGAGCCATGTAGGTGAACCGGATCCGCCCCTCCGGCTGCTCGCAATAGACCTCGCCGTTGAAGGGCAGCCAGCTCCGGGCCGCGTAGAAGGCGGCGTTGTGCGGCTCGCAGAACAGCAGGGCGAAACGGACCGCCTCGTTGGCGCGGATCGTATGTACCGCTGCCTCGAGAGCCGTGGTTGCATAGCCGCGGCCGCGCTGGTCTTCCCGCGTACAGACGCCGCCGATGCCGCCGATGTGAACCTTCTGTCCGTTCCAGGTGACGGTGCGGAAGTAGATGCCGACATGGCAGACGAGACCATCCTCGGGCGTCTCGATCAGCACGCGAAGGTCGGCATTGGCCCATTTGATGTGGCTCCAGGCTGGCTTCTCCGCTGCGTCCTGACCCCAGACCGCGCTGAGCAGCGGCTTTGCGATCGGCCACGACGCGTCGCCGTTCAAAATGTCGATCTCGATGCTCATGTCGTCCTTCACAGCTCTGCTTCGCGGCGCGTTTGTTCTGTCTTAAGCGCTTCAAAGGCAATGATATTTTTATGGCGAACCGCAGGTTTGATCGACAGCGGCCCGTTCCGACGAATTTGTGCATTCCGGGAAGGCCACCCCATCACGCCTTTTCGCAAATTCTGAGGTATTTAATGGCCGCGGAACCTTCTATAAGAGGTGACCGTTATAACTCGTTCCCCACCAGTTGCGGACAAGAACCCATGACCTTTACGCTGCCCCCACTCCCTTACGCCTATGACGCCCTCGGCCAGTACATGTCGAAGGAGACGCTGGAATATCACCACGACAAGCATCATCAGGCCTACGTCACCAACGGCAACAACGCGCTCAAGGGGACCGAATGGGAAGGCAAGTCCCTTGAAGAGATCGTCAAGGGCTCGTTCGGCAAGAATCCCGCAGTGTTCAACAATGCCGGCCAGCACTACAACCACATCCACTTCTGGAGCTGGATGAAACCCAATGGCGGCGGCACCAAGCTGCCGGGCAAGCTCGAGAAGAAGATCAACGAGGACCTCGGCGGCTTCGAGAAGTTCAAGGCCGACTTCCAGGCGGCCGGCGTCGGCCAGTTCGGCTCCGGCTGGTGCTGGCTCCAGGTCAAGAACGGCAAGCTCGAGATCTCCAAGACCCCGAACGGCGAGAATCCGCTGGTGCACGGCGCCACGCCGATCCTCGGTTGCGACGTCTGGGAGCACTCCTACTACATCGACTATCGCAACCGCCGGCCCGACTATCTCAAGGCATTCGTCGAGAACCTCGTGAACTGGGAATACGTGGAGTCCCTGTTCGAGAAGGCGTGAGTTCTCACCTCGTCATTCCGGGGCGATGCGCAGCATCGAACTATGCTGCGCAGTTGCGCACCTGAGAATCTCGAGATTCCGGGTTCGACTTCGCTGCCCCGGAATGGCAGAACACAAGAAGGATAGAAAAAGGCGGTCGCTTACGCGGTCGCCTTTTTGCTGTGCGGAATTGCCCTGCGCGGCGCGCGCATGGGTCTGTCGTCACACCGTTTGCATCGGAGGCACGCCGCCCTTAATCAGGACGGGCATCACCCTCGAGCCGCTCCACACCCGTTGTCAGAAATTCCCCCGAAAGACCCGGCGCCTGCCGAGGACGCAGACTCCGAGCCGCGGCCAGGGCGTGTGCGCAAGCCGATCGGCTGGTCCACCATCATCATCGCGATCCTGGTGGCGGTGAGCGCGGTGCTGGTCTGGCGGCGTGACGGCGCCGACGGCGTTCTCGACATTCTCACTCACGATCTCTCGTTGTTCGGCGGCATCCTGCCGCGCGTGCTGGCAGGCTGCCTGCTTGGCGCCTTCATCTCCGAGATCCTGCCGCACGAAAAGGTCTCGCGCTCGCTCGGGCCGAAATCCGGTCTGATGGGCCTTCTGATCGGCACCGCCTTCGGCGCAATCCTGCCGGGAGGGCCCTTCACCGCCTATCCCGTCGCAAGCGCGCTGCTGGCGGTCGGCGCCGATTTCGGCGCCACCATTGCCATGGTCGTGAGCTGGACCCTGATCGGCTACGGCAGGGCGGTCGCCTGGGAAATCCCGATCATGGGCACCGATTTCACGCTTTGGCGGATCGTGATCTCGTTGCCGCTGCCGGTGCTCGCCGGCGCGCTCGGCCGCTTCGTCTATGTCAGGCTCTACCCGAAGCCGCTCGCGAAGGAAGACGAGAATTGAGCGCCGCGCTGCTGATCGACATCTTGCTGTGGGGCTCGGTGCTCGGCGTCGGGCTGATCGCCTTCCGCCGCGGCCCTCCGGTGTTCAAGGCCTCGCTACGCGAAGGCTCGATGGACTTCATCAACATCGTGCCGCGGATCGCGCTGGGTGTGATCGGCTCAGGCTACATCGCCGCGATCATCCCGCAGGAGGTGATCAGCGGCTGGCTCGGTCCGGACAGCGGCTGGCTCGGGGTCGCGACCGCCGTGGTGGCTGGCGCGGCCACGCCCGGCGGTCCCGTGATCGGCTTCTCCATCGGCACCGTGGCGCTGAAGTCGGGTGGCGGGGTGCCCCAGGTGGTCGCCTATGTCGTCGCCTGGGCGCTGTTCGCCTTCCAGCGGGTGATCTTGTGGGAAATACCGTTTATGCCGGCCCGCTTCGTCTGGTTCCGCTGCGCCGTCTCGGTGCCGTTCCCGTTCGTGGCGGCTGCGATCGCGATGTTGATCGGGAAGCCGTGAGGCGGGGGAGCAGTCATGCCGGGGCGGCGAAGCGAACCCGGAATCTCGAGATTCTCAGCTGCGCAACTGCGCACCATGGTTCGATGCTGCGCATCGCCCCGGAATGACGTTACCCGCCGTGGACAGGCGTAATGTTATAATATAACGTTCCGGGATGGTTCCCGCCGCGTCCCACGCCCACCAGCACGACCATGCTCATGGCCACTCCCATGACCACGCGCATTCGCATGGGCACGACCACACCCACGCCCATGTTCACGATGCGGCCTCGCCGCATCCGGCCCAGGCGGCACCCTGGTCGATCCTGCGCATGACCATGGCGGGCCGTCTCGCGGCCGCGCTCGCCGTCTGCGCCGTGCTCTGGGGCATCGTCTTCCTGGCGATGAGGTGACCATGGCGGCGCTCCACTTTCACAACGTCACGCTCGGCTATGACCGGCATCCGGCCGTGCATCATCTCGGCGGCAAGATCGCTCTGGGGGCGCTGGTCGCCGTGATCGGCCCGAACGGTGCCGGCAAGTCGACGCTGCTGCGCGGCATCGTCGGCATCCTCAGGCCGCTCGACGGCAGCATCCATCTCGGCGGGCTCGACAGCAAAGATATCGCCTATCTGCCGCAAAGCGCGGAGATCGACCGCAGCTTTCCGATCTCGGTATTCGATTTCGTCAGCACCGGGCTGTGGCGCGCGGCCGGCCTGTTTGGCGGCATCGGCAAGGCCGCGCGCGACAAGATACTCCGGGCGATCGGGTCCGTTGGCCTCAACGGATTCGAGAACCGCCCGATCGGCACGCTCTCGGGCGGTCAGATGCAGCGCGTGCTGTTCGCGCGCGTGTTGCTCCAGGATGCGAGTCTGATCGTGCTCGATGAGCCCTTCAACGCCATCGACAGCAAGACCACGGCCGATCTGCTCGCCCTGGTCAAGCACTGGCACGCTGAGGGCCGTACGGTGCTCGCTGCGCTGCACGACCTGGAGATGGTGCGCAACCATTTCAGCGAGACGCTGGTGCTGGCACGGGGCCCAGTCGCGTGGGGCCCGACGGCAGAGGTGCTGACGCCGGAGAACCTGCTGGTCGCGATGCGGATGTGCGAAGCCTTTGACGACAGCGCCGCGGCCTGCGGCGAAGATGAGCGCTTCCAGGCGGCATGATCGCAGATGCTCTATGACGCGCTGATCGGTCCGTTCACCGAATTCGAGTTCATGCGGCGGGCGCTCGCCGCCGTGATCGCGCTGGCGCTGGCGGGCGCACCGATCGGCGTGTTCCTGATGCTGCGCCGGATGAGCCTCGTCGGCGATGCCATGGCGCATGCAATCCTGCCCGGCGCGGCCGTCGGATTCCTGCTGTCGGGCCTCAATCTGTTCGCGATGACGGCCGGCGGCCTGATTGCCGGCTTTGCCGTCGCGATCCTCGCCGGCGTGGTGGCGCGATCGACCGGGCTGAAGGAGGACGCGTCGCTGGCAACCTTCTATCTGGCCTCGCTCGCGCTGGGTGTCACCATCGTCTCGATCAAGGGCACCAGTATCGACCTCTTGCACGTGCTGTTCGGCAACATCCTCGCAATGGATGATCAGACGCTGCTGGTGGTGGCCTTCAACGCCACGATCACGCTGCTGGTGCTGGCCGTGATCTACCGTCCGCTGGTGATCGAGAGCGTCGATCCCCTGTTCCTGCGCACCGTCAGCCGCGCCGGGGGGCCTGCGCATCTCGTCTTTCTCGCGCTCGTCGTCATCAATCTCGTCAATGGCTTTCAGGCGCTCGGCACGCTGCTTGCGGTCGGTCTCATGATATTGCCCGCCGGCATCGCGCGGTTCTGGTCCCGCGATCTCACCGCAATGATCTGCATCGCCGTCGTCGCTGCCGCGGTCTCGGGCTATGCGGGCCTCGTGCTGTCGTTCCAGACCCGTGTGCCGTCAGGCCCCGCGATCATCCTCGTGGCGACCGTGCTCTACGTGGTCTCCGTCCTGTTCGGGCGCGTCGGCGGTATCTTGCGGCAGCTGTTTCCCGGCCGGCATTTGGAAGCGTGACGATGCGACTGATCCTGTTCTGTGCGCTGTTGTCGATCGCCTCGCCGCTGCATGCCGCGGAGCGGCTCAATGTCGTTGCGAGCTTCTCGATTCTCGGTGATTTCGTCCGCAACGTCGGTGGTGACCGCATCAATCTGACGACGCTGGTCGGCGCCGACAGCGATGTCCACGTCTACACGCCTGCACCAAGCGATGCCAAGCGAGTCGCGGATGCAAAGCTCGTCATCGTCAACGGGCTTGGGCTGGAAGGTTGGCTGCCGCGCCTCGTTCAATCCGCGGGCAGCAAGGCGCAGGTGGTCACGGCAAGCGCCGGCATCGCGCCGCTGAAATTAGGCTCGGCCGCAGATCCCCACGCCTGGCAATCCATCCCCAACGCCAAGATCTACGTCGCCGACATCGCCAATGCGCTGGCCGCGGCTGCTCCGGATGACGCGGAGTTCTTTCGCGGCCAGGCCAAGACCTATTTGGAAAGGCTCGAGGTCCTCGACCGTGAGGTCCGCGAGGCCGTGGCAAAAATCCCACCCGAACGACGCAAGGTGATCTCCACCCACGATGCGTTCGGCTATTTTTCCGCCGAATACGGTATCCAGTTCATCGCCCCCCTCGGCGTCTCAACGGAAACCGAACCGAGCGCGCGCGACATTGCGGCCATCGTCGGCCAGATCAAGTCCGCGAGGATCCCGGCCGTGTTCCTGGAAAATATCAGCGATGACCGCTTGATCCGGCGGATCGCGGCCGAGACCGGGGCAAAGGTCGGCGGGACCCTGATTTCGGACGGTTTGACCGGCGAAAAGGGGCCTGCACCCACTTACATTGACATGGTCAGGCACAATATAAAGGCACTGACCAGCGCGCTTGACCACTAGGGCAGGGGCCACCCCGCCTCGCGTCGCGCGAAAAGCCTTGAACTCCGGAGTTGTTATGTCTGAAGCGACGTCCCAAAAGATTCCCGTGACCGTCCTGACCGGCTATCTCGGTGCCGGCAAGACCACGCTCCTGAACCGCATCCTGTCCGAGAACCACGGCAAGAAATACGCCGTCATCGTCAACGAATTCGGCGAGATCGGCATCGACAACGACCTCATCATCGGCGCCGATGAGGAAGTGTTCGAGATGAACAATGGTTGCATCTGCTGCACCGTGCGCGGCGACCTCGTCCGCATCATGGACGGCCTGATGAAACGCAAGGGCAAGTTCGACGCCATCATCGTCGAGACCACCGGTCTTGCCGATCCGGCGCCCGTCGCCCAGACCTTCTTCGTCGACGAGGATGTGCAGAAGAACGCGCGGCTCGATGCGGTGGTCACGGTGGCCGACGCCAAGTGGCTGTCCGACCGGTTGAAGGATGCGCCAGAGGCCAAGAACCAGATCGCCTTTGCCGACGTGATCGTGCTGAACAAGACCGACCTCGTCAACAAGGGCGAGCTCGCCGAGGTCGAGGCCCGCATCCGCGGCATCAACCCCTATGCGAAACTCCACCGCACCGAGCGCTGCTCGGTGGCGCTGGCCGACGTGCTCGACCGCGGCGCCTTCGATCTCGACCGCATCCTCGACATCGAGCCGGATTTCCTGGAGGCCGACGATCACGACCATGATCATCACCATCATGACGGCCACGACCATCATCACCACCATGATCACGGTCACGGCCTGAAGCACTATCACGACGAGGACATGCAGTCGCTCTCGCTCAAGACCGACAAGCCGCTCGATCCCAACGTGTTCATGCCCTGGCTGCAGAACCTGGTGCAGGTCGAGGGCGGCAAGATCCTGCGCTCCAAGGGTATCCTCGCCTTCCACGACGATGACGACCGCTACGTCTTCCAGGGCGTCCACATGATGCTGGAGGGCAACCACCAGCGGAAGTGGAAGGAGGGTGAGCCGCGCGAGAGCCGCCTCGTCTTCATCGGCCGCGAATTGCCTGAGGAGGCGATCCGCAAGGGTTTCGAGAGCTGCATCGTCTCGTGATGAAAGAGTTCGCGCCACTCCCGGATTCCGCCTCGATCGTCTCCGTCACCGACCGCGTCAAGCCTGTTGCGCTCGGCATGGCCGTGACCTCGGCGCATTTCCTTGGTCCTCGTGCCGCCTTCGTCGGCGGCGAGGAGAACGTCGCGTTCGTCGACGCCAAGGGTGAGATCACCAGGGTCGCAGTGCACAGCGGCGGCATTCTCTCGACTGCCTCCGACGGCAAGCGCCTCGTAATGGGCGGTGACGACGGCAAGGTCGTGTCGCTCGATGCCGAGGGCGAGGTGATGCTGCTCGCCACCGATCCCAAGCGGCGCTGGATCGACGCGGTGGCGCTGCACGCCGATGGCGCCTTCGCCTGGTCGGCCGGCAAGACGGCCACGGTCAAGAGCGGCAAGGCCGAGGAGAAGTCGATCGAAGTGCCATCGACCGTCGGCGGACTTGCCTTCGCGCCGAAGGGCCTGCGGCTCGCGATCGCGCATTACAATGGCGTGACGCTGTGGTTTCCGAACATGGCGGGATCGGCCGAATTCCTGCCCTGGGCCGGCTCGCATCACGGCGTCACCTTCAGCCCCGACAACAAGTTTCTCGTCACGGCGATGCACGAACCGGCGCTGCACGGCTGGCGGCTCGCCGATAGCAGGCACATGCGCATGACCGGCTATCCCGGTCGTGTCCGCTCGATGTCCTGGAGCGTGGGCGGCAAGGGGCTCGCGACTTCGGGCGCCGACACCGTCATCATATGGCCATTCGGCAGCAAGGACGGTCCGATGGGCAAGGAGCCGGCGATGCTCGCCCCGCTACAGGCACGCGTGTCCGTGGTCGCCTGCCATCCGAAGAACGACATCCTCGCCGCCGGCTACAGCGACGGCACCGTGCTGATGGTGCGGCTGGAGGATGGCGCGGAGATCCTGGTGCGCCGCAACGGTACGCCGCCGGTCGCCGCGCTTGCCTGGAACGCCAAAGGCACGCTGCTGGCTTTTGCCGATGAAAATGGGGACGGCGGCCTGCTGGAGCTTTAATCTGTCATGGTTCCCGCCATATAGGGAACCATGCGGTTTCTGACGACCTTCCAGCTTGCCGATTTCGCCGACACGCTGATCAGCCTGACCACGGCTTTCGTGCTGGGCACGCTGATCGGTGCCGAGCGCCAATACCGCCAGCGCACGGCGGGCCTGCGCACCAACGTGCTCGTCGCAGTCGGTGCCGCCGCGTTCGTCGATCTCGCCATGCATCTGGATGACGCCGATGGCGCGGTGCGCGTGATTTCCTATGTCGTCTCCGGCATCGGCTTTCTCGGCGCCGGTGTCATCATGAAGCAGGGCATGGACGTGCGCGGGCTCAACACCGCGGCGACACTGTGGGCCTCGGCCGCGGTCGGCTCCTGCGCCGGCGCCGATATGGTCGCGCAGGCCGCCGCTCTGACGGTGTTCGTCATCGCCGGCAACACCATGCTGCGCCCGCTGGTCAATGCCATCAACCGCATCCCGCTGAACGAGAAGGCGCTGGAGGCAACCTACTATTTCAAGCTCGCGGTTGCGACCGACGCTCTTCCGGATATGCGCGACCGGCTCGTCGAGAAGCTCGAGGCGGCGAAATATTCGGTGGCCGATATCGATGTGGTCGAAATCGGCGACGACATTCTGGAGATCGCGGCAAAGCTGGTCGCGAGCGCGGTCGACCCGAACGAGCTGAATGCGGTGGCCACCGATCTGCAGCATCTGCCGGGCGTGCGGCATGCGACCTGGGAGGTCAGCACGACGGAGTGAGGGGCGGCGGGTTGGGTTCCCCCTTGTTCGGTCCCGGAACCGGCGCGCCCCAGTTTCGTTGATCCCGTGGACAAAGGCGGTGATCGATATGCCCGGCCACGATGACAAGCGCAGACTGAAGCTCGACCTGGCAATCGCCGCTGCGCTGTTCGCAGCAGGCGTCGTGGTGTCGGTGATATCGCTCGCGCAAATCCGGGCCGAAAGCCGGACGGAACTGGCACAGGCGACACCACCGCTCCAGGGCACCCCGTCCGACGATCAAGGCAAGACACCTGCGGAGTCCAAGCCCGGCGGCGACCGGCCAACCACGCCGGCGCCCGAACCGGCGCGGCCGGGCTCCGAGACGCAGGGCGCGGCGGGTGCCGCCAAGCCGGTGCTGCCGCCGGCTCCCGCGGAGAAGGTCGCGCCGCCGATTGAGAAGAAGTAGCGTCCCTCTCCACACTCGGTGTCATTGCCCGCGAAGGCGGCAATCCAGTATTCCAGAGGCTGCAGTGCCGGCGAGAAGCCCCGGCGTACTGGATGCCCCGGTCAAGCCAGGTCATGCCGGGGCATGACAGGAGTGTGTGAGGCGGAACGCTTCGCCCGCCTTACCGCACCAGAATATTCCGGAACTGCCAAGGATCGCTCGTATCGATATCTTCCGGAAACAGTCCCGGACGATCGGTCAGCGGCGTCCAGTCGGTGTAGAAACCCTTCACCGGGCCGAGATAGGGCAGCTGGATTTCCAAGAGGCGATCGAAGTCCATCTCGTCGGCTTCGACGATGCCTTCGTTCGGGTTCTCCAGCGCCCACACCATGCCGCCGAGCACGGCGGAGGTCACCTGCAGGCCGGTGGCGTTCTGATAGGGCGCGAGCTGGCGGGTCTCTTCGATGGAGAGCTGCGAGCCGTACCAATAGGCATTCTTGTCATGGCCGAACAGCAGCACGCCGAGCTCGTCGATGCCGTCGACGATCTCGTTCTCGTCGAGGATGTGGTGCTTCTCCTGCATCTTTCCGGCGCGGCCGAACATTTCATGTAGCGACAGCACCGCATCGTCAGCCGGATGGTAGGCATAGTGGCAGGTCGGCCGATAGATCACCTTGCCCGACGCGTCGCGCACCGTGAAGTAATCGGCGATCGAGATCGACTCGTTGTGCGTGACGAGGAAGCCATATTGCGCGCCGCGGGTCGGGCACCAGGTGCGCACGCGCGTGTTGGCCCCGGGCTGCATAAGATAGATGGCGGCGCCGCAGCCGGCTTCGTGGGTGTGTGCATTCTCGGGCATCCATTTCTCATGGGTGCCCCAGCCGAGTTCGGATGGCTGCATGCCCTCGGACAGGAAACCTTCGACCGACCAGGTGTTGACGAAGACATCGGGCTCCTTCGGCTTCTTGGAGCGCTGGGTGTCTCGTTCGGCGATATGGATGCCCTTGATGCCGGCCTGCCGCATCAGATCCGCCCATTCGGCCTTGGTCTTCGGCCTGGGCGCATTGAGCTTCAGATCGGCGGCGACATTGAGCAGCGCCTGCTTGACGAAAAAGGAGACCATGCCGGGATTGGCGCCACAGCACGAGACCGCCGTCGTCGAGCCGGCGGGGCGGGCTTTCTTGGCGGCCAGCGTCACTTCGCGCAGGGCATAGTTGGAGCGCGCTTCCGGGCCCTTCGAGGGATCGAAATAGAAGCCGAGCCAGGGCTCGTTGACGGTGTCGATGTAGAGAGCGCCGAGCTCGTTGCAGAGCTCCATGATGTCGGTCGAGCCGGTATCGACCGAGAGATTGACGCAAAAGCCCTGGCCGCCGCCTTCGGTGAGCAGCGGGGTCAGCACCTCGCGATAATTGTCCTTGGTCAGGCCCTTCTGGATGAAGCGGACGTTGTGCTTCTCGCAAAGCGCCTTGCGGCCCTCGTCCTTGGGGTCGAGCACGGTGATGCGCGACTTGTCGTAGTCGAGGTGCCGCTCGATCAACGGCAGCGTGCCTTTGCCAATGGAGCCGAAGCCGACCATGACGATGGGGCCGGTGATCTTCGCGTAGATCTGCGAGGCGGGGCTCATGGGATGGTTTCTCCAGAAAGTGCTGGCGGATAAACAGTGAGGGGTGGATCAGGCGCTGCGGCGCTTGTCAGATGCTGCGGCGCTTGGCGGTGACTTCGATCTCGATCTTCATCTCGGGCTTGGCGAGGGCCGAGACGACCAGCAGCGTCGCGGCCGGCCGGATGTCACCGAGAACCTCGCCGCAGACGGCAAAGTGGGCATCGATGTAGCTGGCGTCGGTGACGTAGTAGGTCGCACGGACGATATCGGCCATCTCGAATCCACCCTCCTTCAGGGCGGCTTCGATGGTCTTGAAGCAGTTGCGTGACTGGCTCGTGACATCGGCCGGCATCCTCATCGTCGTGTAGTCATATCCGGTGGTCCCCGCGACGAAGGCGAACTCGCCGTCGATCACGGCGCGGCTATAGCCGACGGTCTTCTCGAGGGGAGAGCCGGTTGAGATCAGGCGACGGGACATGGTCATGGGCCTCGACTGAAGGGTGTTTTGCGGGGTTAAAGGGCGTTTCTCGCACCTGCGCAACCCCCAAGGAAAGAGCTTAGCGCAGGCGCAGCGGGGCGTTGCCGCTCGATGCGGCTCTCGGTCCTCGCTATCGGAGCGATCCGTTAGGCCGCGTGCGCCTGGAGGGCGCGAACCGACCTCCGTTTGGGCAAGGCCGCACCGGTCGGGACGATCATCCCTTCGACGCCGTCAAGCGCACCTTCGGCGAACTCGATCGCCAGCAGACGATCGCGCTCGAAGGGGCCGGGCAGCGACAGCTCGCCGGTCTTCTCGGCCGTGAAGCCGAAACGGGCGTAATAGGGGGCATCGCCGAGCAGGATCACGGCGGCATGCCCGCGCGCCCGGGCGGCGGCCAGCGCTTGATGCATCAGCGCGGCGCCGATCCCGAGCTCGCGGCAGGCTGGGTCGACCGCCAGCGGTCCGAGGACCAGAGCGGCCCTGCCTCCGGCGCTGACGTGCCAGAGCCGCACGGTTCCCACGAGTTTTCCCTCGCGCACGGCCGCCAGCGCGAGGCCGGCGGCAGGCGCGCGTCCGTCGCGCAGGCGCTGGCAGGTGCGGCCGTGGCGGTTCTCGCCAAAGCAGGCATCGAGCAGCGCTTCACGCATCGCGACGTCTCCAGCACGCTCGCCGCGGATCGCGAACGGAGCGGCTTTCGAGGTGAGGGCGATCTGTGGCTTCCGAGGAGCAGTCATGGCACGTCGTCCCCGCTCGAATCCGTGCGCCGGCGGCACGCGGATTCGAGCGTCATCAGAATGGCAATGTCGGGGAGGAGCCGGCGGACCGGCTCCCGGGTTCGTCAGGCCTCAGACAGAGAGGCGGATCAGATGTGATACGTCTTCAGCGGCGGGATGCCGTTGAACGCCACCGACGAGTAGGTCGACGTATAGGCCCCGGTGCCCTCGATCAGCACCTTGTCGCCGATCTCCAGCGTGACGGGGAGCGGATACGGGTTCTTCTCGTACAGCACGTCGGCGCTGTCGCAGGTCGGACCTGCGAGCACGCACGGCGTCATGTCCGCGCCGTCGTGACGGGTGCGGATGGCGTAGCGGATCGACTCGTCCATCGTCTCGGCGAGACCGCCGAACTTGCCGATGTCCAGGTACACCCAGCGCACCTCGTCCTCGTCGCTCTTCTTCGAGATGAGCACGACCTCGGATTCGATGATGCCGGCGTTGCCCACCATGCCGCGGCCCGGCTCGATGATGGTCTCCGGGATCTGGTTGCCGAAGTGCTTGCGCAGCGCGCGGAAGATCGAGCGGCCGTAGGTCACGACCGGCGGCACGTCCTTCAGGTACTTGGTCGGGAAGCCGCCGCCCATGTTGACCATGGACAGGTTGATGCCGCGCTCGGCGCAGTCGCGGAACACCTGCGAGGCCATCGCCAGCGCACGGTCCCACGCCTTCACCTTGCGCTGCTGCGAGCCGACATGGAACGAGATGCCGCACGGCTCCAGGCCCAGGCGCTTGGCGAGGTCGAGCACCTCGACCGCCATCTCCGGGTCGCAGCCGAACTTGCGCGACAGCGGCCACTCGGCGCCGGCGCAGTCATAGAGGATGCGGCAGAACACCTTCGCAGCCGGCGCGGCACGGGCGACCTTCTCGACCTCGGCGGCGCAATCGACCGCGAAGAGCCGGATGCCGAGCGCGAAGGCGCGCGCGATGTCGCGTTCCTTCTTGATCGTGTTGCCGAAGGAGATGCGGTCGGGCGTCGCACCCGCGGCCAGCGCCATCTCGATCTCGGCGACGGTGGCGGTGTCGAAGCAGGAGCCCATGGAGGCGAGCAGAGCCAGCACTTCCGGCGCCGGGTTCGCCTTGACGGCATAGAACACGCGGCTGTCGGGCAGCGCCTTGGCGAAGCTCTGGTAGTTGTCGCGCACGACCTCGAGGTCGACGACGAGGCACGGCTCGGTGTCGAGGCCTTCTTTGCGGCGGTTGCGCAGGAATTCCTGGATACGTTCGGTCATGGCACTCTCCAACGGTCCCAGCGACGGGAGCCGTATCAACGTGACGTCTGATGAGAGTGCTTCGGCCACACCGCGCGATGGAGGCGCGCTGAGGACAAAAAACTCAAACCAGACTGTGCTGCCGTGGATTGGTTGGGAGAGATTCCCGCCCGCTCACCTGGCAATGAAGGACAAGCCTTTTCAGTAGCCCGCGCCGGCGTTGGACTGCCGGTAGAGACCAAAAAAGCCCGATCCGTCGTTGCTTTAAGTCGCGTCCCCCGTTGAGAGCGGGGTGCGCCGGTTCGCCTCCGGCTGCCAGTCACGGTTGCAAAGAGCGAAGTCACCTTCGACATGGCATCTCTTTGAGAGAGATGCTGGGCGCTCCGGGTTTGCTTCGTCCTATGACCGTCGGTCTTGCGACATCAGGTCTTCGACTTCTGCACTTCCGAAGAGCCCCTTCACCCCTTGGCGGCTGTCCGGCCTCTTGTCCGGATACCTACCGACTGACACACGACCACAGGCACGTGCGAAATTGGGCAAGAGCGCACATAAGCGTTTTGACTCTGCTTCGCAAGAATTTTTTTAGGCTGAGAACAGAATTGCCTAACATCTGCTTGCGCAGTGTTGCGCGAGCGACGCGGAAGATGAACAGGCGTTAAGTTTTTTGCGGCGCGCGTGTGTTGCTCACGCGCGAGAAGCGTCAGCCGCGCTTCGTGAAGGGCTCGACGCGTTGAGCGCCGCGGATGAACGCGGTCATCACGAGCACGCCGAGTGTGAACAGCACGGCCTGGAGGATGTGCGCGCCTTGGTCGCCGAGCCCGAGCAGGATCGCGAGCGCCCAGCCGCCGGCGAAGGCTGCGCCGAACACCTCAGCGCCGATCAGGATGGCGGCGCTGATGACGGTGATGACGCTGGGCCAGACGATCTGGCGGGAAGAGGAAGAAGGCGCGTTCATGGGGCTCAGGGGTCCTGACTTCGAGGGCCGCAATCTCCCCGAAAAGGCGGCCGGGAGCAAGGGCAAATGGCCCAAAAAAGCCCCATCGCGTGCTATAGCTGGCTGCAACAATCGAGCCACGAAACCGGACTTGTGATGTCAGAATCTCGCCAAATTACGGAAGCCGAGACCAACCCGCTGCTGAAGGCCTGGGTGACGCCGTTTGCGACCCCGCCCTTCGACGAGATCAAGCCGGAGCACTTCCTGCCGGCGTTCGAGCAGGCCTTTGCGGACCATGCCGCCGAGATCGCGGCGATCACCAATGATCCGGCCGCGCCCGACTTCGCCAACACCATCACGGCGCTGGAGCGCTCGGGCAAGCTGTTGAACAAGGTTGCGGCGGTCTTCTATGACCTCGTCTCGGCGCATTCGAACCCGGCCATCCTGGAGATCGACAAGGAGGTCTCGTTGCGGATGGCGCGGCACTGGAATCCCATCATGATGAACGCGGTGCTGTTCGGCCGCATCGCCCAGCTGCACGAGAAGCGCGCCAATCTTGGGCTCACGCCCGAGCAGCTCCGCCTGCTGGAGCGCACCTATACCCGCTTCCACCGCTCCGGCGCTGGTCTCTCCGAGGAGGCCAAGGCACGGATGGCCGAGATCAACGAGCGGCTCGCCCAGCTCGGCACCGGCTTCAGCCACCATCTGCTCGGCGACGAGCAGGACTGGATCATGGAGCTCGGGGAGGCCGACCGCCAGGGCCTGCCGGAGAGCTTTGTCGCCGGCGCCAAGGCTGCGGCAGAAGAGCGCGGCATGGAAGGCAAGGCCATCGTCACGTTGTCGCGCTCCTCGGTCGAACAATTCCTGAAGAGCTCTGCCCGGCGTGACCTCCGCGAGAAGGTCTATAAAGCCTTCGTCGCCCGCGGCGACAACGGCAATGCCAACGACAACAATGGAACCATTGTCGAGATCCTGAAGCTGCGCGAAGAGAGCGCCAAGCTCCTGGGCTACCCGACGTTCGCCGCCTACCGGCTCGAAGACTCCATGGCCAAGACGCCGGAGGCGGTGCGGGGCCTCTTGGAGCGGGTCTGGAAGCCGGCGAGGGCGCGCGCGCTCGCCGACCGCGACGAGATGCAGGCGCTGATCACGGCCGAGGGCGGCAATTTCAAGCTCGCACCCTGGGACTGGCGCTTCTACGCCGAGAAGCTGCGCCTTCAGCGCGCCAATTTCGACGACGCCGCGATCAAGCCCTATCTTTCGCTCGACAATATGATCGCCGCCGCGTTCGACTGCGCCACGCGCCTGTTCGGGATCACCTTCGAGGAGCGCAACGACGTTCCGGTCTGGCACCCCGACGTCCGGGTCTGGGAGGTGAAGGGGCCGGACGGCAAGCACAAGGCGCTGTTCTATGGCGACTACTTCGCCCGGCCGTCGAAGCGCTCCGGCGCCTGGATGACCTCGCTGCGCGACCAGCAGAAGCTCGACGGCGACGTCGCACCGCTCGTTCTCAACATCTGCAATTTCGCCAAAGGTGCCGGCGGCGAGCCTTCGCTGCTGTCCCCCGACGATGCCCGCACCCTGTTCCACGAGTTCGGCCACGGGCTGCACGGCATGCTCTCCAACGTGACCTATCCGTCGCTGTCGGGCACGTCAGTGTTCACCGACTTCGTCGAGCTGCCGTCGCAGCTCTACGAGCACTGGCAGGAGCGGCCCGAGGTGCTGCAGAAGTTCGCTCGCCACTACCAGACCGGCGAACCACTGCCGGACGAGCTGCTCCAACGCTTCCTCGCCGCCCGAAAGTTCAACCAGGGCTTTGCCACGGTGGAGTTCGTCTCCTCCGCGCTGATCGATCTCGAATTCCACACCCAGCCGGCTGCCGCCGCGCAGGATGTCCGTGCCTTCGAGAGGCGCGAGCTGGAGAAGATCGGCATGCCCGAGGAGATCGCGCTGCGTCACCGGCCCACGCAGTTCGGTCACATCTTCACCGGCGACCACTATGCTGCCGGTTATTACAGCTACATGTGGTCGGAGGTGATGGACGCCGATGCCTTCGGCGCGTTCGAGGAGGCCGGCGACATTTTCGATCCGGCCGTGGCCAAGCGCCTGCACGACGACATCTATTCCTCGGGCGGCTCAGTCGATCCGGAAGCTGCCTATGAGGCCTTCCGCGGCCGGCAGCCGGAGCCCGACGCGCTGCTGCGCCGCCGCGGCCTGCTCGAAACGGCAAAGGCCGCCTGATGGGCATGCGCGCTCTGTTCGGATGGCTGCTCGCCGTTGGCCTCACGCTCGCCTCGGGCGCGGCGCAGGCGCATCCGCATGTCTGGATCACCGCGACCAGCGAGCTGCTCTACGCGGCGGACGGCTCGGTCACCGGTGTGCGCCACGCCTGGACATTCGACGACATGTTCTCGGCCTATGCGGTGCAGGGGCTCGAGAGCAAGACCAAGGGCGCCTATACGCGCGAGGAGCTCGGGCCGCTGGCGCAGACCAATGTCGAGTCGCTGAAGGAATATGCCTATTTCACCTTCGCTAAGGCCGACGGCAAGAAGGAGCGGTTCCAGGAGCCGATCGACTATTTCCTCGACTACAAGGATACGGTGCTGACCCTGCACTTCACGCTGCCGCTGAAGAATCCGGTCAAGCCGAGGCAGCTCGTGCTCGAAGTGTTCGACCGCTCCTTCTTCATCGACTTCCAGATGGCCAAGGACAACCCAGTCAAGCTGGTCGGCGCGCCCGGGGGCTGCCAGATGAAGCTCGACCGTCCGAGCGACGGCTCGGCCACCGCCCAGAAGCTCAACGAACAGACTTTCCTGAATGGCGAGAACAGCAATTTCGGCATGATGTTCGCCAACAAGATCACGGTGGATTGCCCTTGAAGCAGCACCTCTCCCCGCCGGCGCGCGGGCTGATCGCCTGCGCCACAGTTGTGCTGGTCGCGATCGTGGCCGATGCCGCGCTTCATGATCTGCTCGCACAAAATCCGTTCGGCGCGCCGCGGCCGACCCAGGCGGCCGAACCCGAGGCCAGTGGCATCGTCGGCTGGCTGCTGGCAAAGCAGTCGGAATTCTATCGGCAAATGTCGTCGACCATCCGCGCCGCGAAGTCCGACGGCTCGGCGGTGTGGACGCTGCTGTTCATCTCGTTCGCCTACGGCATCTTCCACGCCGCCGGCCCCGGCCATGGCAAGGCGGTGATCGCCTCCTATCTCGTCGCCAACCGCGAGACCGCCCGGCGCGGCATCGCGCTGTCGTTTGCCTCGGCGCTAATGCAGTCGCTGGTCGCGATCCTCATCGTCGGCATCTCGGCCTGGGTGCTGAATGCGACGGCGAAAACCATGTGCAGGGCGGAGGGCGCGGTCGAGATCGCGAGCTACGCCCTGATTGCAGCGTTCGGCCTGCGCCTGGTCTGGGTCAAGGGCGGCGCCTTCATCCGCGCACTCCAGACGACCCAGCCGGTGCCGGCGATTGCGGGCGTGCCGCACGTTCATCATCATCATGAAATTCATGATCATCACGACCATGATCATCATCACCACGATCATCACGGTCACGACCATGCGCACGCCCATCACCACCACGGGCACGACCACGTCCTTGATGAGCATTGCGGCCATTCCCACGGCCCCACACCGAGCGAGCTCGCGGGGCCGGGCGGCTGGCGGCGCGGCTTTGCAGCGATTCTGACCGTCGGCATCCGCCCCTGCTCGGGCGCGATCCTGGTACTGGTGTTCGCGCTGGCCCAGGGCCTGTTCTGGGCCGGCATCGCCGCGACCTTCCTGATGGGATTGGGCACCGCGATCACCGTTGCGGCCATCGCGGTCGTCGCCGTCTCCGCCAAGGACGTCGCCGCCCGCTTCAGCGCAGGCCGCGACGGCGGCGGCGCGCTGTTCATGCGCGGCATCGAATTCGGTGCCGCGGGCGTGGTGCTGCTGTTCGGCGTCGGCCTCTTGTTCGGCTATATCGCGGCCGAACGGACGACGTGTTTCTGAGCCCAAGCCCTCGTGTCCCGGACGCAGCGCAGCGTCCCTTCGACGAGCCGGGGCCCATCTCTCCGTGTGGTAGTGTCTGGCGTTCTGGGGCCCGGATCTGCGGAGCAGCGCAAGAGCGCTGCACCGCGTCCGGGACACGGCAGCGAGAAACTCACACCGGCAGAAACCGCTTCAAGGCCGGCATGAAGAAGATCCCGAGATTGATCGCAAAGCCGATGCTCCAGAGGATCGAGCGCAGCGTCGGGCGGTTGCCGAGATAGGTCAGCACATAGGCGATCCGCACGATCAGGAACAGCGCGGCGAGCTCGTCGATCAGCCGCTGCGGCGAGTCCCTGTATTCGGCGAGCAGCACCGCGAAGGCGAAGAATGGGAAGGTTTCGATGCCGTTCTGGTGAGCGCCCAGCGCGCGCTGCGCGATGGGGTCCTCATAGAAGGCAGGATCGCGCGGCCGGGAATTGTCGAAGCTGCGAAACCTGATCCATTTGATCGAGCCGATCGTGGACAGATACAGCAACAGCGCTCCCAATACGCACCATTCCGCGAGCGTCATCTTCCCTTCCCCGCTTGGGTGCGACCCTAGCGAAACCGCCCTCGTCTTGACAAGTTCGGACCAACGCGCGACCCAACCAGCCATGAACAGCGTCGTCCCCCTCGAGACTGTGAAACCGGCCGGCCGATCCGTCCTGCCGCGCGTCGGCGTGCTCCTGATCAATCTCGGAACGCCTGACACCGCCGATGCGCCGGGCGTGCGGGTCTATCTCAAGGAGTTCCTCAGTGACGTCCGCGTCATCGAGAACCAGGGCCTGATCTGGAAGCTGGTGCTGAACGGCATCATTCTGCGCAGCCGTCCCCGCACCAAGGCGCTCGACTACGGCAAGATCTGGAACAATGAGCAGAACGAGTCGCCGCTGAAGACCATCACGCGGTCGCAAGCCGGCAAGCTCGCCGCCGGACTGTCGGACTACGCCCATGTCGTGGTGGACTGGGCGATGCGCTACGGCAATCCCTCGATCAAGTCGGGCATCGATACGCTGATCGCGAAAGGCTGCGAGCGCATTCTCGCCGTCCCGCTCTATCCGCAATACTCCGCCTCGACCTCGGCAACCGTCTGCGACGAAGTGTTCCGCGTGCTCGCCCGTCTGCGCAACCAGCCGACGCTGCGGGTGACGCCGCCCTATTATGAGGATGCGGCCTATATCGAGGCGCTCGCGACCTCGATCGAGACGCATCTGGCGAGCCTGCCGTTCGCGCCGGAGCTGATCGTGGCGTCCTTCCACGGCATGCCGAAATCCTATGTCGACAAGGGCGATCCCTATCAGACCCATTGCATCGCCACGACCGAGGCACTGCGCCGCCGGCTCGGCATGGACGAGACGAAGCTGCTGCTGACCTTCCAGTCGCGCTTCGGCAATGACGAATGGCTCCAGCCCTATACCGACAAGACCATGGAGCGGCTCGCCAGCGAAGGCGTGCGCCGCATCGCGGTGGTGACGCCGGGCTTCTCCGCCGACTGCCTGGAGACGCTGGAGGAGATCGCGCAGGAGAATGCCGAGATCTTCAAGCACAATGGCGGCGAGCAGTTTTCCGCGATCCCGTGCCTCAACGACAGCGAACCAGGCATGGACGTGATCCGCACCCTGGTGCTGCGCGAGCTTCAGGGCTGGATCTGACGTTAACCTTTGGCGCTAGGTCTGCTCCGGCATCCTTTCAAGAGCTTCCTCCCAAATACATAATCGTTGCCATTCCCTCTCGGTACGCCTTGTGCGGAATTGCGCCCATGCCGACGTTACTCGCGACCGCTGAACCGGTAGGGTATCGATCCCGACCAATGACAGCGCCGGAAAGGGCTTTTTCCCGATTTTTCCCGGCTTGGAGGAGATATGAGCGGCTTCGACATTTTCGCGATTGTTCTGGTGTTGCTCGTCATCGTCACGCTGGTGGCCGGCGTGAAGACGGTCCCGCAGGGCTATGACTGGACCATCGAGCGGTTCGGCAAATACACCCAGACGCTCAGCCCCGGGCTCAATCTGATCGTGCCCTATTTCGATCGCGTCGGACGCAAGATCAACATGATGGAGCAGGTGATCGACATCCCCGAGCAGGAGGTGATCACCAAGGACAACGCGACCGTCACGGTGGACGGCGTCGCCTTTTATCAGGTGTTCGATGCGGCGAAGGCGAGCTACGAGGTCGCCAACCTGAACCAGGCCATCACGGTTCTCACCATGACCAACATCCGCTCGGTGATGGGCTCCATGGATCTCGACCAGGTGCTGTCGCACCGCGACGAGATCAATGAGCGCCTCTTGCGCGTGGTCGACGCTGCGGTCTCGCCCTGGGGCGTCAAGGTCAATCGCATCGAGATCAAGGACATCGTTCCGCCCGCCGACCTCGTCGAAGCCATGGGCCGGCAGATGAAGGCCGAGCGCGTCAAGCGCGCCGACATCCTCGCCGCCGAAGGCCAGCGCCAGTCCGAGATCCTGCGCGCCGAGGGCGCCAAGCAGGGTCAGATCCTCCAGGCGGAGGGCCGGCGCGAAGCCGCCTTCCGCGACGCCGAGGCGCGCGAGCGTCTGGCCGAGGCCGAGGCGAAAGCGACCCAGGCCGTATCGGAGGCCATTTCCAAGGGCGACGTCGCCGCGTTGAACTATTTCATCGCCGATAAATATATCAAGGCGTTCGGCCAGTTCGCGGATGCGCCGAACCAGAAGATCATCATGTTGCCGGTGGAAGCCGTGAGCATGCTTGGCTCGCTCGCCGGCATCGGCGAGATCGCCAAGGCAACGTTCGGCGAAAGTGCCGCATCCGCAGCCGCTGCCGCGCGCCGAAGCGGATCGGTCCCGTCGTCGGGCCCGACGCCCGCGGTGCCGCCGCAGTAAACGGGGCTATTTTACAGAGGTCGTGTCATGACCGACATATTCGCATCGCTGGGCAACTGGAACTGGCTGATCTTCGGCTTCATCCTGATGGCGCTGGAGGTGCTGGCGCCCGGCATCTTCCTGTTCTGGCTCGGACTTGCGGCATTGCTGGTGGGCCTGATCTCGTTCGCTGTTGCCATGTCCTGGCAGATCCAGCTCGTCATGTTCGCGATCTTCGCCGCCGCAGCTGTGCCGGTGTGGCGCCGCCTCGCCAAGCCGAAGCCGGACGCGAGCACGAGCTCATTTCTCAACAAGCGCGCCGAGGCCTTGCTCGGCCGTGAGTTCACGCTGGAGAAGCCGATCATCGACGGTTCAGGCACAATGCGCATCGGCGACACGGTATGGCGTGTTGCGGGCCCGGATACGCCGGCGGGGACGCGGGTGAAGGTGGTGCAGGTGGACGGTGCGAACCTCACGGTCGCCGCGGCGTGATTCTTTCCCTCTCCCACAACGGGAGAAGGAAGAAAGGAGCATGCGGCACGCTTTCAGATTCTACCTCTTCCACCTCTCCGCAAACCTATGCAGCGGCATGAACGTCTCGCACAGCTCGCGCCCCAGCGTCGTCAGTCCGTAACCTCCGCCGTCGCCCAACTCCACGAATCCTGCCTCGCGCAGTTCGGTCAGCCTCGCTTGCAGCACCGTGGGCGAGGCTTGATCACAGGCGGTGCGCAGGGCGCGCGAGGTGAGGGGCTCTCCGCGCAGCTCCCAGAGAATCCGCAGGCTCCAGCGTCGGCCGAGCAGGTCGAGCAGCACCATGATCGGCCGGCCCGTGCGCGAGCCGCGGACGCTGCGTGTCGTCGTGCCAGCCTGTTTAGCCATCGTCACCTCTTGCGTTGTGCTACAGATAATGTAGCGTATCGCTACGATAATTGTAGCAACGGAGACCGCCCATGTCCGGGGCCTCGCCGCGCATCGCACCGCTCACTCCGCCTTATCCCCCGGAGATCCAGGCGCAGTTCGACCGCATCATGCGCGGCGCGCCGCCGCTGGTGCTGTTCCGGGTGATGGCGGGGCACGGCCGCGCCTGGGACAAGTTCCGCGCCGGCGGCCTGCTCGACGCCGGGCCGCTGTCGCTCCGCGACCGCGAGATCGTCATCGACCGCACCTGCGCGCTGAACAGATGCGAATATGAATGGGGCGTGCACGTCGCGATCTTTGCCGGGCCGGCAAAGCTCACCCAGGACGAAGTGCGGGCGACGGTGCAGGGCGATGCAGCATCAACATGCTGGTCGCCGGCCGAGCAGGCGCTGATCGCAGCCGTCGACGCGTTGCATCATCGCGCGACATTCACGGACGAGGAGTTCGCAGCGCTGTCGGCGCATTACGACGAGGCGCAAATCCTGGAGATCATGCTGCTGTGCGGCTACTACCGCACGGTGTCCTACCTGGCGAACGGGCTGCGGCTGCCGCTGGAGGAGAACGCGGAGCGGTTTCCGGCGTAGGTCTCTCCACCGTCATTTGCGAGGAGCCCTTGCGACGAACCAATCCAGGCTGTCTCCGCAGAGGCAGCCTGGATTGGTTCGCTGCGCTCGCAATGACGAGTGGAGAGAGCGTGCCTTACGCCACGCCCGCGCGCAGCAGATCGTGCAGGTGCACGATCCCGACCACCTTGCCCGCATCGGTCACCAGCAGTGTCGTGATCTTGCGGGTGTTCAGCACCTCGATCATCTCGCTCGCGAGCATCGAGGGCGGTACGGTCTTGGGCTGCTTCGTCATGATCTCATCGACGGTCACCGTCAAAAGGTCGGGCCGCATGTGACGGCGCAGGTCGCCGTCGGTGATGATGCCGACGGCCTCGCCTGCATCGTTGACGATGCAGACGCAGCCAAGCCCTTTGGCCGACATCTCGACCACGGCCTCCGACATCTTTGTGCCTTCGGGCTTGACCGGAATCTCCGCGCCGGTGCGCATGTAGTCGCGGACGAATTTCAGCATTGCGCCCAGCTTGCCGCCGGGATGGAAATGCGCGAACTCCAGCGCAGTGAACCCGCGCCCTTCCAGCAGCGCGATCGCGAGCGCGTCGCCGATCGCGGCCTGCATCAGGGTCGAGGTGGTCGGTGCCAGATTGTGCGGGCAGGCCTCGCGCGCCTTCGGCAGCTCGATCACGAGGTCGGCGGCCTGTCCCAGCGAGGACGAAGCGTTCGACGTCACCGCGATCATGGGGATCGCAAAGCGCGCCGAATAGTTCACGAGGTTCTTCATCTCCGGCTGCTCGCCGGACCAGGACAGCGCCATGATGACGTCGTCGGTGGTGATCATGCCGAGGTCGCCATGGCCGGCTTCGGCGGCGTGCACGAAGAAGGCGGGCGTGCCGGTCGAGGCCAGCGTCGCCGCGATCTTGCGCCCCATATGGCCGGATTTGCCGAGCCCGGTGACGATGACGCGGCCCTTGGCCTGCCGGATCAGCTCGACGGCCTTGGCGAAGGTCGCACCCAGCGGGCCGCGTAGGGCAGCGGCGAGCGCGTTGATGCCGCCGCTCTCCGTCTCCAGGGTGCGGAGCGCGGATTCGACGCTTGTCGGAATGGGGCCGGATGATGCGGTCATCAGCGGTTTCGAGCTCGGCATGGTCTGGTCCAGGGAGGAGGGGCGTTCGCCCGTTGGCGCCTGCTTAGCACGCCCCGGCCAGCGAGGCGACGAGCGCCCGGACACCCTCAACGGGTCATTAACCATAATTGTTTTAACTCCATTAACGATGGTTCCCGCCAGCCGGCAGGGCGATCGTGAAAGTATTTGATTTCGTTGAGGTTATTCCATCGTGGGGTCGTCTCCAGGCAGGGGCCGGAGCAAACGCGCGCATTTCCTGCGCGCGGCTTTGCCATGTCTGGCGCTGACGGCCCTCGGAAGCGGCCCCGCGGCCGCCCAGGGTCTCACGCCCGACCTGTTCAATCCCAACCGCGGCGGCTTTGTCTCGACCGACACGCTGCCGACCCGCCGCACGGCGGGCGTGCCGCAGGCGCCGTCGGATGCATTGCCGGCGCTGCCCGATCCCAACGCAGATCTGCGCAAGCGTCAGCAGACGCCGGCGACCTCGCGCGTCGGTCAGGTCCCGACCTACGGCCTGCCTGCCGCCAACGGGGCGAGCAGCTCGGGCTACGACTCGCTTAACCGCAAACGGCAGCAGCCAAAGCTCTATCCGGGCCAGCCGAAGCCGAAGCGTCCCGCCGGCCCCGGTTCACCGCCGTCGCCCACAACGCCAGTCACGACGCTGGGTCCGCCGCGCATCGCGCCGCCGCCGTCCGAGACCGCGCACAAGACGCCGGTAGCCCCGGCGATGGCGGGCAGCGTGCCCGGCCAGCCGCTGCGCCGCCGCCTCAAGCTCGATGAGGATCCGTTCGGTGCGGTCGGCGATTATGCCGGCAGCTTCCTGATCAAGGGCGGCCTCGAGCTCTCCACCGGCTATGACACCAACCCGGCGCGCCTGAACAAGCCGGTCGGCTCGCCCGTCTATGTCGTCGCGCCCGACCTTCTCGTGCTGTCCGACTGGGAGCGCCACGCGCTGGTCGCCGATCTGCGCGGCTCGTTCTCGGGCTACACCAACAACATGCCGGCGACGATCAACGGCTTCGCGTCGCCCTCGCCGGTCGAGATCGACCGCCCCGACTTCACCGGCCACATCGACGGCCGCATCGACGTCGACCGCGATCTCAAGCTGACATCGCAGCTCCGCCTGCGGCTCGCCACCGACAATCCCGGCAGCCCGAACGTGCAGGCCGGCCTGCAGAAATATCCTGTCTACGCCGCCTATGGGACGACCGTCGGCTTCGACCAGACCTTCAATCGCTTCCAGGTCGCCGCGGGCGCCACGGTCGATCGCACCGCCTACACGGATTCGAGACTCACCGATGGCTCTGTGTTCAGCAACGGTGATCGCGACTTCAACCAATACGGCGGCGTCGGACGCTTCTCCTACGATCTGAAGCCGGGTTTGAAGCCCTTCGTCGAGATCCAGGGCGACACCCGCGTCCACGATCAGGCCGCCGACCGCAACGGCTACTTCCGCGATTCGAACGGCGGCTATGCCAAGGTCGGCTCGTCCTTCGAGTTCTCGCGCATCCTCACCGGCGAGATCTCGGTCGGCTATTCCGCGCGCAGCTACACCGATCCGCGCCTCAGCCAGCTCTCCGGCTTCCTCACCACGGGCTCCTTGATCTGGAACGCCAGCGGCCTCACCACGGTGAAATTCTTCACCGACACGCAGATCGCGGAGACCACGGTCGCCGGCTCCTCCGGCGTGCTGGTGCGCACTTACTCTGCCGAAGTGGACCACGACTTCCGCCGCTGGCTCACCGCGGTCGGCAAGTTCACCTACGGCACGCTCGACTACCAGGGCCAGAATCGCAACGACAAGACGTACTCGCTCGAAGGCAACCTGATCTACAAGCTCAACCGCAACGTCTGGATCAAGGGCACGCTGCGGCACGACATCCTGGATTCGAACCAGGCGGGCTCGAGCTCGCAGGGCACGGTGGTGATGTTGGGCGTGAGACTGCAGAACTAGCAGGCTGTTGAAGAACTCAGCCGCGTTCGCAAACGAAGGCTGAATCGTCGCCATTGTGGATGTAGAAGTGGCCGACGAGCCTGCCCGCAGTGCCGATCATAGCCCATCCGCGACCGCAGGACGGATCATTCTCGTCGTGCCCTTCCCATGAGAACTCGGCGCAGGCCGATCCGTCGCGGGCGCCGTAGCGCACGTCCAGGAAGCCCTTGAGAGCCCCAAAGGCGATTTCGCCATCGGACTTGCCCTGGAAGGTGAGATGCGCCTCTTCGGCAAGATCGAGGAACTCGCTGTCCCAGACGTCCATCTCGACGATGCGCCAGCGGCCGACAAAGGCCTTGGCGAAGCCGGGCACCTTGGCCATCAGCCAGTCTCCGCAATCAGCTTCGGCAGCCGCACCAGATTGTAGGCGGCGGCAGCGAAGGTAAAGGCCCATGCGACGCGATCACGGCCACGGAAGCTGGTCTTCTCTTGCCCGGCAACCGTCTTGATCCAGCCGAATGCCTCCTCGATGCGCTTGCGGATGCGCTGACTGATGGCATAGCCGCCGTGCCGGGTCGTTCGTCCGTCAATCGCAGAACTACGGCCGCTGGTGTTCTGTGCAACATGCGGCGTCACGTTCATCGAGCGCAGTTCGTTGACGAAGTCTTCTGCATCGTAGGCTTTGTCGGCGCCAAGCGTGATCGCTGTCGGTCGGTCGGCACGAGGCTCGATCATGTGCAGCGCGGCCACCCGTTCGGCATGCCCGCCGGCCTGCGTCAGGCAGGCGTCGACCAGCAGGCCGTGGCGGTTCTCCATCAGCCCGTGCCCGATGAAGCACAGCTTCGTCTCCTTGCCTTTGCCCTTGCGGTAGAGCCTGGCGTCCGGATCGGTGGTCGAAGCATGGGTGTCATTCGAGCGTTTCTGGCCATGAAAGTCCGCTTCGGCATTGCGCCCGCCGCCTGGCGCTGGCGGCTCGCCGGAGCCGTCCTTCGGCTTGACGCTCTTCATCGAGGCCCAGGCCTCGATCAGCGTACCGTCGACCGAGAAGTGATCGCTCGACAGAAGCCTCTTCACCTTGGGCTGCGCCAGCACCGCCGCCAGGAACTTGGCCGCGATGTCGCCTTCCAGCAGCCGGTCGCGGTTCTTCGAGAACACCGAATGGTCCCAGGCTGCGTCGTCAACGCCGATTGAACGAACCCGCTACGCGGGAGTGGGGGCAAGCCTGCTGAACTGAGGTGTCCTGTCTGAGAGGATGTTGGTCTTCGCACCACCCCTCTCAAGACAGGAGACCCAGATGGCTACGATGAGCCCTCTTCGGCAGCGCATGATCGAGGACATGACGGTCCGCAATCTGTCGCCGTCGACTCAACAATCCTATATCTATGCGATCGCAAAGTTTAGCCGCCATTTTGGCTACGCCCCGGACCGGTTGAGTTTCGAGCAGGTCCGCGCCTACCAACTGCATCTCATCGGTCAAAAGCGTTCGTGGTCCCACATCAATCAGGTGGCCTGCGCGCTGCGGTTCTTCTACGGCGTCACACTCGGGCAGACGGAGGCATTCGAGCGGATCATCGGTGGCCAGAAGCCCGACAAGCTCCCGCTCGTGCTTAGTGCCGAAGAGATCGAGCGCTTCCTGGACGCGGTTACAGGGGTGCGCAATCGCGTCGTGCTGGCGACGGCTTATGCGGCTGGCTTACGGGTTAGTGAAGTCGTCCGCCTGAAGGTGAGCTCGATCGACAGCAAGCGAATGTTGATCCACATCGAGAACGGCAAGGGCGGCAGGGATCGTTACGCGATGCTTTCTCCGCGACTGCTGGAGATTCTACGTACGTACTGGATGCGAGCCCGGCCGGGACTGTGGCTATTTCCAGGCCAAGACCCAAGTGAACATGTCAGCGTCCGCTGCGTCCAGGCGGCCTGCCGCGCCGCCCGCCGCCGCGCTCGGCTTGCCAAGCCGATTACTGTCCATACGCTCCGGCACTCGTTTGCGACCCATCTCCTGGAAAGCGGGATCGACATTCGCATCATTCAAGTTCTGCTCGGACATGCCGACCTGGGATCGACCGCGCGCTACGCTCAGGTTGCGACCAATCTGCTCGCCCGCACGACCAGCCCATTCGATGGACTCTCCGTTAGGGTGATCCCACCCAACTGAGCTGCGCATATGCGCCCCGTGCTCGAGGTGGCGGACATCCTCCGCCGCCACGGCGGCGCGTTCCGTGCCGCGCAGGGGCCTCGGCTGTCCTCCGATCAGCGCCGTGTGATGGCGGCCATCGAGGCGTGTCGCACAGCGACGCTCGGCGGCCACGTCGAGCGGTGCGACGACTGCGGCCTGGTCCGCGTCGCCTATAACAGCTGTCGCGATCGGCACTGTCCAAAGTGCCAAGCGCTCGCGCGCGCCCAATGGCTCGCCGAGCGCCAGGCCGACCTGCTGCCGGTCCCCTATTTCCATGTCGTCTTCACCGTGCCGGCGCCGGTGGCCGCCATCGCGCTGCAGAACAAGACGGTGGTCTACGACATCCTGCTCAAGGCAGCAGCCGAGACGATCCGTCTCATCAGCGCCGACCCGAAGCATCTCGGTGCCGAGACCGGGATGATCGCCATTCTCCATACCTGGGGCCAGACCCTAACGCATCATCCGCATGCCCATTGCCTCGTGCCAGGCGGCGGGATCGCCCCTGATGGAAGCTGGGTTCATTGTCGCCCCGGCTTCTTCCTTCCCGTTCGCGTCCTGTCACGATTGTATCGTCGGCTGTTCCTGGAGCGCCTGCAGGCGGCGTTCAATGGCACCAAGCTCCAGTTCTTCGGCCATCTCGCGCACCTCGTCGAGCCAGCGGCATTCGCCCGCCATCTAAACGCCCTCCGCAAAGTCGAGTGGGTCGTCTACGCCAAGCGTCCCTTCGGCGGACCAGAACAGGTTCTGGCCTATCTCGGGCGCTACACCCATCGCGTTGCGATCGCCAACGGCCGGCTCCTTACCTGTGACGAGGGCCACGTCCGCTTCCGGTGGAAGGATTATCGCGCTGGCAACAAATCCAAAGTGATGACGCTCGACACTGAGGAGTTCCTTCGTCGCTTTCTGCTCCACATATTGCCGAAGGGGTTTCGCCGCATCCGTCATTTTGGTTTCCTGGCGAACGCCTGCCGCGCCGCCAAACTCGCGCGCATCCGAGCGGCGCTTGAGGCGCCGCAGCCACCTCCGCCTGCCGAAGCTGTCAACTATCGTGAGCGCTGCGCCATCCTCCTTGGTCACCGCCTCGACTTATGCCCCATCTGCGGAGGCCGCATGGTCGAGATTGGGCCTGTGCCGGGTGCGCCAGCGCAGCGACGCGCAGCACCTCGCTGCGACACATCATGACCGACGACCTCGATTTGTTCGCTCCCACTGCACATGCTGCCCTGCCGACGTTCTCCGTCGGAACGATCAAGCACGCTCACAACGCCCGGCGAACGGGCGATAGTCAGCCGCCTGGGCTTGACGCGCCGTTCCACGCTATCGACGGCGGCATCCTTTGCTGCCAACATCAGCGACAATCTGCGGCCACAATCGCTCGCGGGCCCGACATCGGGTCAATCGCGCCTACCGGCGCCTAGATCGAGCCCCCATAGGTCCGCGCTCACAAGACGCGGCTTCGTTCAATCCAGCTTCAAATAGGTCCCGCGCTGGACTTGCGGCGAGATCTGCGACGCGGGACCTATTTGAACCCTCCAGTATTCCGACGAACCAGCGGAACAGCAGGTCGTATTCCAGTCGCTCCATCAGAAGCCGCTCCGAGCGGATCGAATAAAACGCCTGCAACAGCATCGCCCGCAGCAGCTTCTCCGGCGGGATCGACGGCCGCCCAATTGGCGAATAGAGCGCGGCAAACTCTCGCTCCAGCGCCGACAGCCCTTCGTTCACAATCGTCCGGATCGCTCGCAGCGGATGATTACGCCGCACCCGCGCCTCCAGGTCGACGTAGCTGAACAGTTCGCCCGTTCGATTGTCGCCGCCGCGCACGCACCATCTCCGAATCTCATCGGAGCCAATGAATCACGGTCGCCGGTCGGCGGCGAGCGCCTTTTTCAACAGCCTGCTAGAGGGGCGGCGAGGCGCTTGAGCGAATGCGGAATAGTTGGCTCCGCGCCCGCCACCCACTCCGCTGTCGTGCCCCGGCTTGCCGTCTTCGCTGAAGCTTCGCCGGCCGAGCGCGTGTAGGCCCGGCGTAGCTTGGCGGAGCCGGGACCGGGGCATCCAGTACGCCTCGGCTTATCGATTCAATTACAACTGTCTCTGGAATACTGAATCGCCCGGTCAAGCCGGGCGATGACACCGTTTGTTGAACTGGCAGCGGAGCGAGCCTCACTCAGCGCGGCAGATCCGTCTTCCCCATCAGGAACGTATCGATCGACCGGGCGCACAGCCGCCCTTCACGGATCGCCCACACCACCAGCGATTGCCCGCGGCGCATGTCGCCGGCGGAGAACACGTTGGGGCGCGAGGTCTGGTAGTCCAGCGTGTTGGCCTTGACGTTGCCGCGCGGGTCGAACTCGACCGCGAGCAGCTTGAGCAGGCCCTCGTGCACGGGATGGACGAAGCCCATGGCGAGCAGGACAAGCTCGGCGTCGATCTCGAACTCGGTGTCGGCAATCGGCTTGAACTTGTCGTCGACGCGCACGCAGTGCAGCTTCCTGACCTTGCCGTTCTCGCCCGAGAACTTCTGGGTCAGCACGGCATATTCGCGGATCGCGCCTTCGGCCTGGCTGGAGGAGGTGCGCATCTTCAGCGGCCAGTTCGGCCAGGTCAGGCCCTTGTTCTCGCGCTCGGGGGGAGCGGGCATGATCTCGAGCTGGGTCACCGACAGCGCGCCCTGACGCAGCGAGGTGCCTATGCAGTCCGAGCCGGTGTCGCCGCCGCCGATGACGACGACGTGCTTGCCGCCGGCCAGGATCTCCTGGACTCCGCCGAGCGGCTCCCCGGAGACGCGGCGGTTCTGCTGCGGCAGGAAGTCCATGGCGTAGTGGATGCCTTCGAGATCGCGGCCGGGGATCGACAGGTCGCGCGGGGCTTCCGCGCCGCCGGTCAGCGCGACCGCGTCGTACTGGTTGAGCAGCTCGCGCGGATCGACATTGCCGGCTGCGCCGACATGGCTGTTGTAGTGGAAGGTGACGCCTTCGGCTTCCATCTGCGCCACACGGCGGTCGATGATGCGCTTCTCCATCTTGAAGTCGGGGATGCCGTAACGCAGCAGGCCGCCGGCCTTGGCGTACTTCTCATAGACATGCACGTCGTGGCCGGCGCGCGCGAGCTGCTGCGCGCAGGCCATGCCCGCCGGACCCGAGCCGATCACCGCGACCTTCTTGCCGGTCTTGACCGCTGCCACTTCCGGCTTCAGCCAGCCATTGTCCCAGGCGCGGTCGACGATCGCGCATTCGATGGTCTTGATGGTGACGGGGTTGTCGTCGATGTTGAGCGTGCAGGACGCTTCGCACGGCGCCGGACAGATGCGGCCCGTGAACTCAGGAAAGTTGTTGGTCGAATGCAGGTTGCGCGAGGCCTCTTCCCAGTTGCCCTGGTAGACGAGGTCGTTCCAGTCGGGGATCTGGTTGTTGACTGGGCAGCCGGGCGTGCCGGGCGCAACCGAGCCGGTCCCGTGGCAATAGGGAATGCCGCAGTTCATGCAGCGCGCCGCCTGCTCGCGCACCTCCTTCTCGGAGAGCGGAACGACGAATTCCTTGAAATGCTTCAAGCGCTCGGCGACCGGGGTGTACTTGCGATCGTGCCGTTCGATTTCCAGAAAACCCGTGATCTTGCCCATTAAACCCGAAGTCCCTGCCGCTAAGTTTTCTTTTCCGTCGTTCCGGGATGCGCGCGCTGCGCGCACACCCGGAACCTGGAGGTTATCTTTGCGAGATTCCGGGTTCGCGCTTTGCGCCCCGGAATGACGCCAGTTGAGAGTTACGCCCCGATCGCGATTTTCGGCTCGGCGTCCGCATTGGCGGCCAGTTCGCGCAGCGCGCGCCGGTACTCGACCGGCATCACCTTGCGGAACTTGGGCAGCCATTCCTTCCAATTGGCGAGGATCTCGGCGGCACGCTTGGAGCCGGTTGCCTTGGCATGGCGCGTGATCAGCACGTGCAGCCGCTCGACGTCGGAGGCGAGCAGGTTCTTGAACACGTCGACCCGGCCGTGCGCCTCGAGATCGCCGGAGGCGTGATAGGTGTCGGCGTTGATCATCTCCTCCGACAGCACCGGTTCGAGCTCGACCATGCTGAGGTTGCACAGCTTGTCGAAGTCGCCGGCCTCGTCCAGCACATAGGCGATGCCGCCGGACATGCCGGCCGCGAAGTTGCGTCCGGTCTTGCCGAGCACGACCACGATGCCGCCGGTCATGTATTCGCAGCAATGATCGCCCGCGCCCTCGACGACAGCGACCGCGCCCGAGTTACGAACGGCAAAGCGTTCGCCGGCGATGCCGCGGAAGTAGCATTCGCCATCGATCGCCCCGTACATCACGGTGTTGCCGACGATGATGCTCTCTTCCGGCACGATCGCCGAGTTCCGCGGCGGCTTCACGATGATCTTGCCGCCCGAGAGGCCCTTGCCGACATAGTCGTTGCCTTCACCCTCGAGCTCGAAGGTGACGCCATGGGCGAGCCACGCACCGAAGGCCTGGCCCGCGGTACCCTTCAGGCTGACATGGATCGTGTCATGCGGCAGGCCGGCATGGCCGTAGATCTTGGCGACCGCGCCCGACAGCATCGCACCGGCGGAGCGGTTGGTGCTGTTGATCGTGGCCTCGATCTTCACCGGCGCGCCGCGGTCGAGCGCAGGCGTCGCCTGCTCGATCAGCGTGCGGTCGAGCACCGCCTCCAGATGATGGTTCTGGCGCTCGGAGTGATAGATCTTCTGGCCCTTCTCTTCCTTCTGCTTGACGAACAGTTTTGAGAAATCGAGGCCCTTGGCCTTCCAGTGCGCGACCAGCTTGGTCTGATCGAGCAGCTGAACCTGGCCGATCATCTCGTTGAAGGTGCGGAAGCCGAGCGAGGCCATGATCTCGCGGACTTCCTCGGCGACGAAGAAGAAGTAGTTGATCACGTGCTCGGGCTGGCCCGTGAAGCGCTTGCGCAGCACCGGATCCTGCGTCGCGACGCCGACGGGGCAGGTGTTGAGATGGCACTTGCGCATCATGATGCAGCCGGCCGCGATCAGCGGCGCAGTGGCGAAGCCGAATTCGTCGGCCCCGAGCAGCGCGCCGATCACGACGTCACGGCCGGTGCGGAAGCCGCCGTCGACCTGGACCACGATACGGCTGCGCAGCCGCTCGCGCACCAGGGTCTGGTGGGTTTCGGCAAGGCCGATCTCCCACGGCGAACCGGCATGCTTGATCGAGGTCAGCGGCGAAGCGCCAGTGCCGCCCTCGAAGCCCGCGATGGTGACGTGGTCGGCGCGCGCCTTGGCGACGCCCGCGGCGACCGTGCCGACGCCGATCTCGGAGACGAGCTTGACCGAGACGTCGCCCGTCGGGTTGACGTTCTTGAGGTCGTAGATGAGCTGCGCCAGGTCCTCGATCGAGTAGATGTCGTGGTGCGGCGGCGGCGAGATCAGGCCGACGCCCGGCGTCGAGTGCCGGACCCTGGCGATGGTCGCGTCGACCTTGTGGCCGGGCAGCTGGCCGCCTTCGCCGGGCTTGGCGCCCTGCGCCATCTTGATCTGCATCATGTCGGAGTTGACGAGATACTCCGTGGTGACGCCGAAGCGGCCCGAGGCGACCTGCTTGATCGCCGAGCGCATCGAATCGCCGTTCGGCATCGGCTTGAAGCGGTCGGCCTCCTCGCCGCCTTCGCCGGTGTTCGACTTGCCGCCGATCCGGTTCATGGCGATCGCGAGCGTGGTGTGCGCCTCGCGCGAGATCGAACCGAAGCTCATCGCGCCGGTGGCGAAACGCTTGACGATGTCCTTGGCCGGCTCGACCTGGTCGAGCGGGATCGGCTTGCGCTTCTCTTCCTCGGCGTTCTTGATCCGGAACAGGCCGCGCAGCGTCAAAAGACGCTCCGACTGCTCGTTGAGGATTTTTGCGAAGGCGCGGTAGCGCTCCTGCGAATTGCCGCGCGCCGCGTGCTGGAGCAGGGACACCGACTCGGCGGTCCAGGCATGGTCCTCGCCGCGGCTCCGATAGGCATATTCGCCGCCGACATCGAGCGCGCTCTTGTAGACCTGTGCGTCGCCGAACGCGTCGGCATGGCGGCGCACGGCTTCTTCCGCGATCTCGGCAAGGCCGACGCCTTCGACGCGGGTGTGCGTGCCGGCGAAGAACTTGGCGACGAAATCGGCCTTCAGACCGACGGCGTCAAAAATCTGCGCGCCGCAATAGGACTGGTAAGTCGAGATGCCCATCTTGGACATCACCTTGAGCAGGCCCTTGCCGATCGACTTGATGTAGCGCTTGACGATCTCGTAGTCGTCGAGCGAGCCGGGCAGGCGGTCCTTCATCGCGATGATGGTTTCGAACGCGAGATATGGATTGATCGCTTCGGCGCCGTAGCCGGCGAGGCATGCGAAGTGATGCACTTCGCGCGGCTCGCCGGATTCGACGACGAGACCGACCGAGGTGCGCAGTCCGACGCGGATCAGATGATGATGCACGGCGGCGCAGGCCAGCAGCGCCGGGATCGGCACGCGGTCGGTGCCGACCATGCGGTCCGACAGGATGATGATGTTGACGCCCTCGCGCACCGCGCTTTCAGCGCGCGCGCAGAGCTCGTCCAGCACCTGGTCCATGCCGGCTGCGCCGAGACCGGCGTGGAAGGTCGTGTCCAGCGTGCGCGACTTGAAATGCGTGTCGGCGACCTCCGAGATCGAGCGGATCTTTTCCAGGTCCGCGTCGGTCAGGATCGGCTGCCGCGCTTCGAGGCGCTTGGTCGTGGCCATGCCCTGCAGGTCGAACAGGTTCGGCCGCGGTCCGATGATGGAGACGAGGCTCATCACCAGCTCCTCGCGGATCGGGTCGATCGGCGGATTGGTGACCTGCGCGAAGTTCTGCTTGAAATAGGTGAACAGCGGCTTGGCCTTGTCCGACAGCGCCGAGATCGGCGTGTCGTTGCCCATCGAGCCCGCGGCTTCCTCGCCGGTGGCGGCCATCGGCGTCATCAGGATGGCGATGTCTTCCTGGCTGTAGCCGAACGCCTGCTGACGATCGAGCAGCGACAGGTTGGAGCGCACGCCGGTGGTCGGTACCTTCGGCAGGTCTTCGAGCACGATCTGGGTCCGCTCCAGCCACTCCTTGTAGGGATGGCTCGCGGCTAGCGTGGCTTTGATCTCGTCGTCGGGGATCAGGCGGCCCTGCTCGAGATCGACCAGCAGCATCTTGCCGGGCTGCAGGCGCCACTTGGTGATGATCTGGTCCTCGGGGATCGTCAGCACGCCCATCTCGGACGCCATCACGATGCGGTCGTCCTTGGTCACGAGATAGCGCGCCGGCCGCAACCCGTTGCGGTCGAGCGTGGCGCCGATCTGGCGGCCGTCGGTGAAGGCGATCGCGGCGGGGCCGTCCCACGGCTCCATCAGCGCGGCATGATATTCGTAGAAGGCGCGGCGCTTCTCATCCATCAAGGGATTACCGGCCCACGCCTCCGGAATCATCATCATGACGGCGTGCGGCAGCGAGTAGCCGCCCTGCACCAGGAACTCGAGCGCGTTATCGAAGCAGGCGGTGTCCGACTGGCCTTCATAGGAGATCGGCCACAGCCGGTTGATGTCCTTGCCGTACAGCTCGGAGCTCACGGAGGCCTGGCGTGCCGCCATCCAGTTGGTGTTGCCGCGCAGCGTGTTGATCTCGCCATTATGCGCGATCATGCGGTAGGGATGCGCCAGCGACCACGCCGGGAAGGTATTGGTCGAGAAGCGCTGATGCACCAGCGCGAGCGCGCTCTCGAAGTCCTTCTCGTGCAGATCGGGGTAGTACTTGCCGAGCTGGTCGGCGAGGAACATGCCCTTGTAGATCACGGTGCGGCAGGACATCGAGCAAGGGTAATAGCCGGCGAGGCCGCGGTCGCGGCGCTGGTAGATCGCCTGCGAGATCGACTTGCGCAGGATGTAGAGCCGACGCTCGAACTCGTCCTCCGTCTTGGCCGTGCCGTTGCGGCCGATGAACACCTGCATGCAGGCGGGCTCGGTCGGCTTCACGGTGACGCCGAGCGAGGAATTGTCGGTCGGCACGTCGCGCCAGCCGAGCAGGGTCAGGCCCTCTTCCTTGATCTGGTCCGCGATGATGCTCTTGATGACGTTGCGCCAGGCGGTGTCGCGCGGCATGAACAGCGCACCGATGGCGTATTCGCCGGGCGCCGGCAGCGTAAAGCCGAGTTCCTTGGCCTTGCGGCTGAAGAAGGCGTGCGGGATCTGCACCAGGATGCCCGCGCCGTCACCGGCGCGGGGGTCGGCGCCGACCGCACCACGGTGCTCGAGGTTGCAGAGGATGCTCAGCGCATCCGAGACGATCTCGTGCGACTTCTTGCCCTTGATGTTGGCGATGAAGCCGACGCCGCAGGAATCCTTCTCGAGGGCGGGATCGTAGAGACCCTCGGCTTTTGGGCGCGAATTGTGCTCCTGAATCGGGTCGGTCGTTTTCGAGGCGACCGTCGCCGACAGCTCTTCTGCCACGATGTTTGCGCGCTCGAATTGCGACCCGTTCATTGTTCTGTCCTCTCCATGCGGCAAGCTGCCTCACCGCCATCTTCGGCGCACCTTGGGCGTTCCGCGGCACCCGCCTCTGGGTCACCGCTCGTCCGCTGCGAGCCGCATTTTCTTAAATTCAGGCCTAGGCGCTCTTCGTCCCCGAGAACGGCTTTGCCTGGTAGCTTGCCGACGCTCGAGAGCACCGGTTTTCGCTGCAATCCCTGTGCCGGAACCGCCAGCAAAATTGAGACAGTCTTCCTGTCCTAACCATCACCTTGCCAAATTTTTGTCTAGCACACAAGCGTGCGGAAGTCGCGATTCCCGATATGTCAATCAATCGCTTTCCGAAAGTTGCGCAGCCCCGGTTTTGGAGCAAACGCGCCCTGATCCGGCCCTGTGGACGCCGGAATCCCGAATGAAGCTTCGGATCAACCCTTCGGAAGGCGCGCCCCGCCGCAAGAAGCGAAAGAGGGCGGCTACCGGAGGGTCTGACAGGAGCGTCTCGATCATGAAGTTTTTCACAGGATGTGTGGCGGCCGCCGCGCTGGTGCTGGCTGCAAGTGCGGGACACGCCCAGGTTCCCGCGAGCGGTACGGTTGGAGGGGCGGTGATCGCGGTGTCGGATTTCGATGGACCCTTGGCATCGCCGGAGGCCACCCCGCCGCCGCGTTACGGTTACGGCTACGATTACGAGGAACGCGGTCCGGCGCCGGTATTGTTGCCGTCAACGGAGGTTTACGCGGTGCTGCGTGAAAACGGCTTCTCGCCGCTCGGCATCCCGCGGCTCCGCGGCAGCGTCTACACCATCGCGGTGATCGACCGCCGCGGCGACGACGGCCGGCTGGTGATCGACGCCCGCGACGGCCGGATCATCCGCTTCATGCCGGCTTCCGATGCTTACGGCATGGCGCCGCCCTATGAGGAGCGGGCGGTCGGCTCTTACGGCCCGCAAACCGCGCTGCCGCCGCCGACCATGATCCGCAGCGGCCCGCCACGCCCGCCGGCCTCGATCCCGCATGTTGCCAAGCGCGCCGTGCCGCTGCCCAAGGCGGCTGCGCCGCGTGGCGAGGCGCCGGTCGCGGCGGCGAAGCCGGTCGAGCCCACGGCACAGCAGGCGCGGGCGCCGGAGGCTCAGCCCGCTCAGGCGCAATCTGCCCACCAGACCGCGGCCGTACAGGCAAAGGCCGCCGAGGCCGCAGCGCCGACAGTCGCTCAGGCCAAGCCGGGTCCGACGATCCTGCCGACACAGGAGATGCCGGCTGCGCAAGGGCTGGATTAGCGAGGTGGTGCGTTGGGGTAATGGGTCCTGGCTCCCGTGCGCAATGGCGCACTAGGCCAGGACGACATTGGAGCAAAACAAAAGGCGCCCGAATAACTCAGGCGCCTTTTGCATTCACGCAATCACCTTAGCTCCGCGGATACCCCGCCGCGTCCAGGATCAAGTTCGCCACCTCCTTCGGATGTGACACCAGCGAGAGGTGGCCGGCGTCGAGCTCGATCGTAGTGGCGTTCATGCGCTTGGCGAGGAAGCGCTCGAAATCGGGGTTGATGGTGTAGTCGTTCTTCGACACCGCGTACCAACTCGGCTTGGAGCGCCACGCCGCCTCCGTGGTGCGGCCGGCGAAGATCGAGGCCGCGGTCGGCCATTGCACGGCATAGAGCTCCTTGGCCTGCTCCGGCTTCACGCCATTGGCGAAGTACTTCAGGAAGGCCTCTTCCGAGAGCTTGGTATAGCCGTCGCGCTCGACGATGCCGGCACGCGCCGGCCCGGTCGGAAACTGCTTCGACAGCGCCACGAAATCCTCATTCGCATCGGGCGCGCGTGCGGCGACGTAAACGAGGCCGGTGACCTTCGGGTCGGTGCCGACCTGGCTGATCACGGTGCCGCCCCAGGAATGCGCGACCAGCACGGTAGGGCCGTCCTGCTCGGCCAGCGCCCGCTTGGTCGCCTCGACGGAATAGACAAGCGAGGACAGCGGATTCTGCACGGCCGTCACATGCAGGCCTGCAGCCTGCAGGATCGGGATCACCTCCGACCAACTCGAGCCGTCGGCCCAGGCGCCGTGCACCAGCACCACGTTCTTCGCCTTCACCGTCTGCGGTGTCTGGGAATGAGCAAGGTTGAGCGGAGCCGCCAAGAGGCTCGCGGCGACGAAAAGGCTGCGCCAGAGTGACATGATGTTTCTCCGTCTTGTTTGGGGTCGATGCCCAAAGGACGGCGCGCGAGGCCGCAGCGTTACACCTTCACCGTTCTGTGATGCAGTGCAAAAAACGCCCCGGGGGCACCGGGGCGTTTTCGCAACCTGGAAGTCGTTTGGATTGGTCGCCTGGCTTAGGCGGCTTGCGCGGCCGAGTTCTCGATCACCTGCGCCTTCGCGCCGGCATTGATCGCGATCTGGCGCGGCTTCTTGGCCTCGGGAATCTCGCGGACGAGGTCGACGTGAAGCAGCCCATTCTCGAGCGAAGCGTCCTTCACCTGCACGAAGTCGGCAAGCTGGAAGGCGCGCTCGAATGCACGCGCGGCGATGCCGCGGTAGAGCACTTCGGATTTCGAGTTCTCGCCTGCGACTTTCTCGCCCTTGATCGTCAGCGTGTTTTCCTTCGCGACGATGGAGAGCTCATCCTTGGCAAAGCCCGAGACCGCAACGGTGATGCGGTAGGCGTTCTCGCCGGTACGCTCGATGTTGTAAGGGGGGTAGCCGGGGCTGCCGTCCGAGCTGGCCTGGTCGAGCAGGTTGAAGAGACGGTCGAAGCCGACGGTGGAACGATAAAACGGGGTGAGATCGTAGGTACGCATGGTCAAGTCCTCCATTGAGCGACTGTTTAGGTGACCCGCCCGCCATCGGGCCGGGCTTTCGTCTGTGTGCAGCCTGATGTTCCGGTTCCGAAACACTGGTAGCGGCCTGCACGAAGGTGATATGGGTGGAACGAGACGGCGTTCAAGAGGGCGGGATAGGCGCCTTTTCGGCGCTCCCGCCCCTTGATTTCTAGCACTTCCAATCATGACGCTGGTCTCGATCCCGTCCAATCCCGTCCCCGAAAACGTCGTCAGCGGCACCATCAAGACACCCGATGGCGCCGAGCTGCGCTTTGCCCGGTGGGCGCCGCCGGCGAACCGCAAGGGCACCGTCTGCGTCTTCACCGGGCGCAGCGAGCAGATCGAGAAATATTTCGAGACGGTGCGTGACTTGCGCGATCGCGGCTTTGCGGTGGCGATGATCGACTGGCGCGGGCAGGGCCACTCGTCGCGCCGTCTGCGCGATCCGCGCAAGGGCTATGTGCGCGACTTCTCCGATTTCGAGATCGACGTCGAAACCTTCGTGCAGCAGGTGGTGCTGCCGGATTGCCCGCCGCCCTTCTTCGCGCTGGCCCACTCCATGGGCGGCACTGTGCTGCTGCGGGTGGCGCATGCCGGCAAGCGCTGGTTCGACCGCATGGTGCTGTCGGCGCCGATGATCGACCTGCCCGGGCGCACCACCTCGTTTCCGGTGCGTGCGCTGCTCAAGACGATGCGCCTGCTCGGGCAGGGCGGCCGTTACGTTCCCGGCGGCAGCGACCGCCTCACCGGGCTCGATCCCTTCATCAACAATCCCCTGACCAGCGACCCGGTGCGCTATGCGCGCAATGCCGCGATCCTGGAGGAAGACCCGACGCTCGGACTGGCGTCACCGACGGTCGCCTGGGCCGATACCGCCTTCCGCGCGATGCACATTTTCAAGCGCGTGAACTACCCTTCTCAGATCCGCCAACCGATCCTGATGCTGGCGGCGTCCAACGACACCGTGGTTTCGACCGCGGCGATCGAGGAGTTCGCCTATCACTTGCGCGCCGGCTCTCATCTCGTGATCGCCGGCTCCAAGCACGAGATCCTCCAGGAGCAAGACCGCTACCGCTCCCAGTTCTGGGCCGCCTTCGACGCCTTCGTGCCGGGCACGCCGCTGTTCAAGTGAGGATCTTCGTCATGCCGGGCTTGTCCCGGGCATCCACGTTCCTGGTGCCGCAGCAAAGATCGTGGATCGCCGGGACAAGCCCGGCCATGACGACGAGGTCATTCACAGCGTCTTCAGATACTCGATCAGGTCGTAGCGCTCCTGCTCCTTGAGCACGCGGCCGATGGTGCCGTCCTTTCCGGGGCCCGGTGTGCCGTCGAACGAGTGGCCGGCATTGCTGTTGCCGAACAACTCGGTGCCATCAGACGCCCGCGTCGAGAAACGCGACTGCCCGGTCTTGCAGCTCTCACCGTCAGAGACCGCGAAGCCGACCTGCTTCGGATCATAGTCGCGATCACCGCCCATGCAGAACGATTTGGGACGCTCGGCCGCAGGGCTCAGCATCCAGTAGAGCGAGGGCACCGATCCGTTGTGCAGATAAGGCGCGGTGGCCCAGACGCCGTTGAGCGGGCGCGCACGATACCAGGGCCGCGGCTCCTTCTTGTCGGGCGGTTGCGGACCGGGATTGGGGCAGTTCTTGCGCTCACCCCACCAGGCCTGCTGAACCTTCGGGTCGATCTTCGCATCGTCCATCGCCTTGCGGGCGACGATGTCGACGAGCACCATCAGCCCAAGCGAGTACGGCATGTCGGTCGAAGAAACATCCGGCAGATTACAGTTCCACCAGGCATTGAGCTTCTGCGAGGGATCGAGCTTGAGAAAGCCCGGTACCTGAATCGTCCGCGTCTCCAGCACGCTGGCCTGAGCGGGATCGGTCCCCATGCCTTTGACGCTTTTCTGGACCTCGTTCAGGAATTTGTCGGCGCCGATGGTCTCCCAGCGCGACGAGGACCAGATGCTTTGATCCGGAAACTCGGCGTCGAACACGGGATCGTTGACCGGCCCGAGATGGCATTCGGCACAGAGTTGCGCGTACAGCTTGCGGCCGTTCTTGACGCGCTCACCATCGATCTTCCAGGCGTCATCACCGAAGATGTCCGACGGCCATTTCGGCGATGTCAGCCCGGAGAGCTGCTTTTTCGGATAGGGCGGCGACCCCTTCAGCAGATCCTCGATCCAGTTCAGATTCTTGACATCCATCGACGAGCGGAACAGCCTGTCCTTGGGCGTAGTGTCGGACAGATTGAGCAGCGCGGTCACGCCCAGCGCTTCGCCGGCATTGCGGATCAGCGGTTGCTCGATGGACGCGTCATATTGCGCGTATTTGAGCCAGGGTACGGTCCAGATCGGCGGGAAACTGACCGGCGCGTCCTTGGCGTGCAGATTCTTCTCGAAGCCGCTGAGGCCGCTGAGCGCCATGTCCTGGGCGAACACCTGATTGCCGATGCGGTTGAGCGCGTCGAGACGGCCGTATCCTTCCTCCGTGTCCTGCTGTGGCTCTTGCCGCTTCGTCTTCTCGTTGAACCTCGTCTTGCCCTCGATGGTTTTCGCGTAGGTCTTCTCCCAGTCGATCAGGAACGTGCTGATCGCACGCAGCTTCTGCTTCAGCGCATCGCGGTCCGCATCGCTGGCCGAGGCGCCGAGCACGCAATCGGCGAAGCGCGTGAACCGACCCGGGACGTAGAGCGTGTAGGCGATCGACAGGCCGGTCGTGACCTCGAGCTTCCTGAGGTCGGTCATTGCCGGGCCGCCGTCGAAGCGGATGTCGATGCCCTTGTAGTGGATCTGGCCGGTGTGGCAGGCGGCGCAGGTCAGGCCGATCCGGTCCTCGCCGATCTGGCCGGTCGCAGGATCGGGGACGCCCGTCATCCGCGCGAAGCCGACGGGCAGGCCGTCGACGTTTTCGGCCTGGCGACCCCAGTTCACCGGCGGATCCCAGAGCCGCGCCGGCGCCGGCTTGGTCTTGTCATAGACGTTGGCATAGCCGAACCGGCGCAGCGTGGCATCGTCGGTGTCGATCGTCTGCGGGCTCGGGATGAAGCCGAAGCGCTGCAGATGGTCGCTGTCGTGCAGCATGCCGGGCTTTGCGAAGAAATGAAGCCGCGGCTGCTCGAGCGCCATGAACCAGCGGTAGGGCACCGGGAAGGTCGCGGTGCCCTGGCTGGCGTGATGAAACCAGTGCCGGTCCTCCAGCGCCCAGTTCTGCTCGAGCCAGTATGCGGCCCGGGGCTCGACGTGCTCTGGCAATGGCGGCGCCACCAGGTCGCCGAAGATGCCTGGCAGCATCGGCTGGAATTGATCCGGAAAGCGCAGCGCCACGACACCAAAGAGGAGAAGAGCAGCAACGAGTCCGCCGGCAGCGCGCAAGATCAGCGAGGGCGGGGTGACCGGCTGGCTGACGACTCGCTGGGTGATCCTGTCAGGGAATTTGCGCTCGTTGAACAATGTCCTCACGTCGGCCACGCAGAGATAGCGGTCATCACCCTGACCCTTGCCCATGATCTTGAGCAGGATCGGCCATTCGAACTTCATCAGGATCGGGTAGTACCAGCGCGCTTGCTTGCCGGCGCGCTTGAGATTGTCCTTCATGAAGGTCTGGATTTGCGAGGCGTTGAGGCCGGTCTCGGTGCCGCCGCCATCGGGATCGGTATAGGTGCCGCCGAAGCTGGCGAGACGCGCAATCTCGTCCTCGTTGACGCGCCCGTCGACGCCGAGGATGCGCGAGCCGGCACCGAGCTTATCGAGCGGACCGCCGCGCAGCATATCGAGCTGCGCGCCCCAGAAGATGCTCTGCAGGATGTGACAGGCGCCGTTGGCGATCAGCGCGACGCCCCGCACCTGGATGCGGGCCGAAACCTTCTTCAGCCCCGCCTCGCCGCTTGCATTGGCGATGGTCCGTGACAGCGTCCGGAGCGGGACGGTGCCGCCATCGACGAAGCCTTCGCCGACGAGGCCGCGCAGGAACGGACAGGGATTGTTCGGGGAGACCTGGATCGAGGGGTCGAAGGGCGGCTTCGAAGCGCGGTCATGCATGGCCCAAATCCTGAAAACGGCGAATCGCAAAAAAGACGCGCCGATCAAGCGCGGAAAGTCCTAACAAACCGACAGCAAGCTATTCTACTTCAGCGTGCAATGAAGTGTGGCTGATTTCACTGTCGTGTCAACACCGCGGGTGCGCGCAGCTTGCCGCGAAGTGCGGGATCGCGACCCGCCCGTCAGGATTCGGCGGCGCGTTTGAGCTGGCCCTGGACCAGGGTCAGCTTGCCGAGCGGCACGCCCGCCTTCAGCAGCCCCTCGCGGTAATGGGCGATGTCCTCGGGCCGCTTCCAGTGGAAATTGCGCAGGTGACGATCGACGTTCAGGGTTGGGTAGTTGCCCATGAGCACGGAGGTAGCCTCGGCCGCCTCGCTGCTCCGGCCCAGTTGCGCCAGCGCCGCGGCGCGGATCGCCAGCGCCTGCATGTGGTTCGGGTTGATGTAGAGCTGCTCGCGGGCCCATGACAGCGTCGCATCATATTGGCGCAGAAGGTAATGACTGAAGGCGTTCAGCGCGGCCCATTGGTAGCGCGGATCGCTGTTGTCGCGCTGCGAGGCCATCGAGAACAGCTCGATCGCTTCGCGGTGCTCGCCGATGATGAAATGGCAGATGCCGAGCACCCCGCGCGCGCCGTTGTCGTAGGGGTTGAGGGCGACCGCGCGCTTGGCGGCGTCCATCGCGGCCTCATAATGGCCTTCCATGCCGTGGGCCCAGGACAGGATCGAGAACGCGAACGAGGACCGCGGGTCGAGCCGGACGCTGGTTTCGGCGAGATGCATCGCCTCGGCCCACATCTCCCGCGTGCCCTTGACCCAGCCGAACTGGATGCTCTGGATCTGGATCGTGGCGAGATAGGCATGCGCGATCGACAGCTTGGGATCGAGCCGGATGGCCTCCCGGAACAGGTCGATGGCGGCGGCGAGATCTTCCTTGGTCTGCCGGTAGTAATGGGACAGTCCCTTGAGGAAGCGATCCCAGGCGCTCACGTCGGTCGAGAGCCGCGCAGGCGCCGAGGCTTCGGCACGAACGATCTCCGTGGCGATGGCGGCGGACAGGTTGGTCGTGATCTCGTCCTGCATCGCGAAGAGGTCGCCGATGTCGCGGTCGTAGCGGCCGGTCCAGAGCTGCTCGCCGGTTTCCGGTGCGATCAGCTCGGCGGTGACGCGGATCTTGGCGCCGGCGCGCCGCACCGAGCCCTGGATCAGATAGGAGGCGTCGATCTCGCGCGCGATCAGGCGCGTGCTCACATTCTTGCCCTTGAAGGCGAAGGTCGAGTTGCGGCTCAGCACGCGATAGAAGGATTGCAGCGACAGCGCGTGGATCAGATCCTCGGTGAGACCGTCGGAGAAATATTCATCCTGAGCGTCGCTGAGATTGGTGAAGGGAAGCACGCCGACGATCGCGGTGCGGTACTGCTGCGAAAGGGCGGATGCTTCCCGCAGCTCGGGCGCGAGCGCCGGCGCGCCCTCGGGCATCCAGGTAAAGACCCCGACCGCATCCTTGATGTTCTTGAAGCGGTGGTCGCCGGCGTCAGTCAACGGCACGGCGAGATGCTTGCTCGCCTCCCGATAGGCCTTGGCCGAGATCGCGAAGCCGCCGGGGCTCGCCACGGATTCGAGGCGGACGGCAATATTGACATCGTCGCCGAAGACCTCGTCCTCGTCGGCGATGACGTCGCCCATATGGATGCCGAGCCGGAATTGCATGGCGCGGTCGGCAGGGAGATGGTGGTTGCGCTCCGCCATCAGCGTCTGCATCGCGATCGCAGCTTCAGTCGCGCCGACGATGGAGGCGAACTCCAGCAGGAAGCCATCGCCGGTGTTCTTCACGACGCGGCCGCCGTGATTGAGGATGATGGGGTGAATCGCGGCGCGATGGGCCTTGAAGGCGGCATGGGTGCCGGCCTCGTCGCTGCCCATCATGCGCGAATAGCCGGCGACATCGGCGCAGACGATGGCAGCCAGACGTCTTTCCATATCCGCAAAGCTCCAGGGGATAGGGGACCGGCCACGACGTGGCAGTCGCCTCGAATCCCGCATTTCAAGAACCCTGCCCTTATAAAGCAGATGTGGCCGAGCGGAAGTATGATCCGTATTGCAAATTCGAGGTAAATCCTAGGCAATCCCGGAGATGGACGGGGACGGGAGAACCGACTAAGCGGAACCTGGACGGGGCGGCGGGAGGCAGCTTGCATGCTGGGTATTCACGAAATCGGGCTTTTCATCCTGTCTGGCGTGCTGCTCAACATCACGCCGGGGCCGGATTCGGTCTATGTGATCGGCCGCAGCATGCAGATGGGCTGGCGGGGCGGCGCCGCTGCCGCCTTCGGCATCAGTTGCGGCTGTTTTGTTCATGTCGCGGGCGCGGCGATCGGGCTTTCGGCCCTGCTGATGGCATCGTCCACCGCGTTCTCGATCCTGAAGCTGGTCGGCGCGGCCTATCTCGTCGTGACCGGGCTTCAGATGCTGTGGTCGCGCCCGATACTGGCCTCAAGCGTCGACGAGCCGGTGCGGAGTTCATTGCGGCGGGTCTTCCTCCAGGGCGTCTTCACCAACGCGCTCAACCCCAAGGTCGCGCTGTTCTTCCTGGCCTTCCTGCCGCAATTCGTCGCAGCCGATGCGCCGCACAAGCCGCTCGCCTTCTTGACGCTCGGCCTGATCTTCATCTTTACGGGCACGCTGTGGTGCCTCGTGCTCGCCGCGTTCGCGGCCAAGGCCGCCAACCGGCTGCGTCGGTCCGAGGGCGCGATCGCCTGGATCAACCGCGCGCTCGGCGGTCTCTTCATCTATCTCGGCATCCGCGTTGCCATGCTGGAGACGCGGTAACTTCCTTCAAGCGAACTCCTTCGCCAGCGCGCTGCCGGCGAGATACAGGCCGAGCAGGATCATCGCGATCAGGAACCAGCGCCGAAACGCTTCGGCCGGCATCCGTGCACGCACTGACTGGCCGATATACATGCCGGCGAAGGCCATCGCCATGGCGATGGCTCCAGGCACGGCATTGGCGGGGGTCAGCAATCCGCCGGCGGTCAGGTTGAACGCGAGCGCGAGCGTCGCGGTGGTGAAGAACACGCCTAGTGCCTGCACCAATTCGTCCTTCTCCATGCCGATCGCCTGCATGAATGGCATCGAGGGGATGACCTGCACGCCGGTCGAGGCCGAGATCACCCCGGTGACGAGGCCGACTACGCCGCCCACCCATTTCTCGTTCTGCGGCGCGACGCGGAAGTGGAATTTGCTCAGACCGATGATGGCGTAAACAACGAGCAGGATGCCGAGCACGATCGTGCCGTAGCGCGCATGGGGGCCGGTCAGCGCGCCGGCATTGAGCCAGCAGCCGACCACGGTGCCGATCATCAGCGGCCACAGCCGCCGCAGGATGTCGCGCAAATACGGGCCGACGAAGGTCTGCCAGATGTTGGTGATGATGGCCGGCACGATCACGATGGCGATGGCGCGGCTCGGGGCCATGCTCACGGCGAGCAGGCCCATGGACACCGTCGGCAGGCCGAGTCCGACCACGCCCTTGACGAATCCGGCGAGCAGGAAGACGGCGGCGATGAGGATGAGCAGCGGGTCGGTCATATCTGCACATTGACCGAAGCCGCGATCAGGCACAATCTGGAGGTTACGGAGAGAGCCTTCGCTTTAGACGAAGGCTTAGGAGAACCGCCATGCGCTTCGACCTCGTCGACCTCCAGCTCTTCATCGCGGTCGCCGACCAGCGCAGCATCACCCGCGGCGCGGAGCGCTCGCACCTGGCGCTGGCCTCGGCCAGCGCGCGCATCAAGGGGCTCGAGGACGCGCTCGGCGTCGCGCTGCTCAAGCGCGGGCGCCGCGGCGTGGAGTTGACCGCGGCCGGTGAGAGCCTGCTCGATCATGCGCGGCTGGTCATCCACCAGATCGACGCCATGCGCGGCGATCTCGCCAGCTATGCGAGCGGCGTGCGCGCCAGCGTGCATTTCCTCGCCAACACGTCGGGCCTGTCGGAGCATCTGCCGAAGGCGCTCGCCGGTTTTCTGCGTGAGCATCGCGATGTCGCCATCGACATCGAGGAGCGCGAGAGCACCGATATCGCGGCGGCGATCACCGCCGGTGCCGCCGATCTCGGCTTTGCCGCCGAGCACGCGCTGCCGGAGCATATCGAACGCTTCCCCTTCAGCGAGGATCGCCTGACGCTGGTGACCTCGCGCCGTGGCCCGTTCGCCGGCCGCCGCCAGATCGATTTCCAGGAGGCGGGGGCTTGCGAGTTCGTCGGGCTCACCAGCGCCACCGCGCTGCAGATGCACATTTCGAAGCACGCCGCGCGGCTCGGCATGCGCCCGCATTTCCGCGCGCGCCTGCGCGATTTCGACGCGATCTGCCAGATGGTCGCCGCCGATGTCGGCGTAGCCCTCGTGCCTGAAGCCGCCGCACGCCGCTGCGCCAAGACCATGCCGCTCGCCATGGTCCGCCTGCGTGACAATTGGGCCAACCGTCGCCTCGTGATCTGCGCGCGAAACTTCAAGGCGCTGGCAAGGCCGGCCAAGATGCTGGTGGAGCATTTGCGGGCGGAGGCGATGTGAGCTCTTCGCTTACCCCCTCCAGGCCACTCCAGGGGAGGGTAAGCACGACTACTTCGCCGTCTCCACGCCCGCGTCCTTGATCACTTTTGCCCACTTGCTGGTCTCGTCGGCGATGAAGCCGCGAAAATGCTCCGGCTCGTCGCCGATCAGCGTCGCGCCCTGTGCGGCAAGCTTCTCCTTCACCGCGGGATCCGCCATGGCCTTGGTCGCGAGAGCATGCAGCGCCGCGACGATCTCCCTCGGCGTGCCCTTGGGCGCCACCATGCCATACCAGTTCTCGACGCGCAGATCGGGAAAACCGGCTTCCGAAAGAGTCGGCACGTCAGGCGCGGTCGGTGCGCGTTCGGCGGAGCCGACCGCGATCGGCTTCAGCGCGCCGGCCTTGACCTGTGGCAGCAGCACCGGCAGGTCGAGGAAGGTCATCTGCACCTGCTGGCCCAGGAGATCGTTCACGGCCGGAGCGGCGCCGCGATAGGGCACGTGCACGACGTCGATCTTTGCCGTCAGTTTGAACAATTCGCCGGCGAGGTGCGGCAGGCTGCCGGGGCCGGAGGAGGCGAAGTTGAGCTTGCCCGGCTGCGCCTTGGCGAGCGCGATCAATTCGCCGATGTCCTTTGCGGGCACGTTGGTGGCCACCACAAGCATTTCCGGCACGGTCGCAACCAGCGTCACCGGTGTGAGATCCGCCTGCGTGTCATAGGCGACCTTCTCCATGCTCGGGCTGATTGCGAGTGCGCCGGCTGAGGAGATCGCGATGGTGTAGCCGTCAGGCGGGGCCTTCGAAACCGCATCGGTGCCGAGCACGCCGCCCTGGCCGCCGCGATTGTCGATCAGTACCGGCTGTCCTGAGAGTTCCGACATGCGCTGCCCGATCACCCGCGCGATGATGTCGTTGGGGCCGCCGGCCGGGAAGGGCACGATCAGCTTGATCGGTTTGGCCGGAAAATTCTGTGCCGATGCCAATGACGGCGGCAGCAGGAACAATCCCAAGAACAATAGAAGCCATTCAACGAGCAGCCTGCGTGAGACGGTCATGCAAGCCCTCCGCGCGCTTGTTATTGGTTCAAAAGCCTCAAGGCTTCTTCGTGAACCCGCGCGTCGCCGGCCGCGATGATGCGGCCGCCGGCCTGGGCCGGCTTGCCTTCCCAGGTGGTGACGACGCCGCCGGCGCCGGTCACGATCGGAATCAGCGCTGCGATGTCATAGGACTTCAGCTCGGTCTCGACCACGAGGTCGACGTGCCCGGCCGCGAGCATGCAATAGGAGTAGCAATCGCCGCCATAGCGCGACAGCCGCGCGCCGCGCTCGATGCGGCCGAAGATGGCGCGGTCGCTCTCGTTCATGAGCAGCGGGCTGGTGGTGTAGGTCGTGGCTTCCGACAGCGAAGCGCAGCGGCGGACCTGGAGCCGGCGCTCGCCGGAGGGCCCTTTGTAATGGGCCGAGCCATTGTCGCCGGAAAAGCGCTCGCCGATGAAGGGCTGGTGCATCATGCCGAATACCGGCGTGCCCTTGTGCAAGAGCGCGATCAGCGTGCCCCAGATCGGAAAACCGCCGATGAAGGATTTGGTGCCGTCGATGGGGTCGAGCACCCAGACGTAGTCGGCGTCCTCGCGCTCGTTGCCGAATTCCTCGCCGACGATGCCGTGCTGGGGAAAGTTGGCCTTGATCAGCCGCCGCATCACGGCCTCGGCGGCGCGGTCGGCCTCCGTCACCGGGTCGAAATCCTTGGTCTTGCTCTTGTCGTCGATCGACAGCGAGGTGCGGAAGAACGGCAGGATGGTTTCGCCGGAGACGGTGGCGAGCCGTCCGATGAAGGCGGAGAAGTCGATCACCGTCACAGGCCGAATCCTCGAAGCGAAGGTTGGATGAACGCGCCTCCTGCCTAGCTCAATTCGCCTGCCGCGTGCAGCGCTGTCTTGATTTTGCTCCCTGGTATTTTGGATGCCGAGCACGCTGCCTCATCCCAGTCATCTCCTGGCCAAATATCGATCACAGAGTTGAAAACTTAGTTCCGCACTTGCCTTGTTTGTATGCAAATGACTATCAACCCATTGAATTTCCTTATCAAAGAAACTGAATCTGGGTTTCTCTGGAAGCAACTGAGCCATGTGAGAATTGCATGGGAAACCGCTCAAAAGCCCTTGCACTTTGTGCGGCGCGGTCGCATATTGTTGCGGTGCGGTAGCGCTTGGCGTTACCGCTGCCCTCCTTGGGCGTTTCCTCCCTAGACTTGGGCCGCTTCTTCATCAGAAGCGGCCCTTTTTTCTTGGCGCCTCTGCTTTCATTTCAAGGCGCGCAAGCTTGCAAAGCGAAGACGCCATCGCGCCATTCGCAGACAATATCATTGGACGGAGAAGAGCCGGGACCTATTCCGCCGCGGCCTGGAACGGGCCGAGATCGGCGAACGGAATCGTGGTTGCCAGTACGTCGGCGAGAACGCCGAAGTCGGAGGCCACTTGTGCAAAGCGCGCGCTCCGCTCGCGCCGCCGCTCGTCCATGTAGATCGCGCGATTGAGCTCGAGCTGTACGGCGTGCAGGCCGCTTGCGGGATTGCCGTAATGTTCGGTGATGAAACCGCCGGCATAGGGCTTGTTGCGGCCGATCGAATACCCGAGCCCTGACAAGGTCTCCTCGACGCGATCGGGAAGCAGCGGCGTACAGCTCGTGCCGTAGCGATCGCCGATCACGATGTCGGGCCGGCGCGGCTCGTCCCTGCTGACGCCGACCGAAGGCATCGAGTGGCAGTCGACCAGCACCACGGTGCCGAACATCTGGTGCACCTTGTTGATGAGCCGGCGCAGCGCACGATGATAGGGCTTGTAGAGCATCTCGATCCGCCCCAGCGCGTCGTCGACCAGGATGCGGTCGCGATAGATCTCCTGGCCATCGCCGACCACGCGCGGAATGGTGCCGAGGCCGCCCGCGACCCGCATCGACCGGGTGTTGGCGAAGCTCGGCAGCCGTCCGGCGAACATGCGGGGATCGAGCTCATAGGGCTCGCGGTTGACGTCGACATAGGAGCGCGGAAAGTTGACCCGCACCGTCGGAAAGCCGCGCTCGCTCAAATGGCCGATCAGCTCGTCCATGAACGAGTCTTCCGAGCGCCGCAGCGTCGGCAGGTCGATCCGTGACGCCGCCAGGAATTCGTCCGGATAGGTCGAGCCGGAATGGGGCGAGTTGAAGATGATAGGCGCGCGCCATTCGGCGGGCTCGAAGATCTCGAAGGCTGGACACATGTCGCCGTCAAACCGGGTCATCTTCTCAGGCTTCGTCCCTTCGCGCCGGGATCTGGCAGGGACCAGATCGCATCGATTCGGCCGGTCGAGCGGCTCTTATGTGTCGTCATTGTCCGGAATCGCAACCATTCTGCCAAGCGAAAAGATGCGAAGAGCGCTGGAACACGTCTTAACCGTGCAGCTATCGCGGCGGCGATCAGTCGATTCGGCTCGATTGATTCGGAGCCCATTCCGGTTCACAAAGAGCCGGCAGCGCAGCCGGCCCAAGGTAAAGATTTTCACCCCAAATTTACCCTCTGTCGGGCTTAGTGACCTCTGCTGATATCCTCTGGGGATTCGACGTTTCCTGCCATGCCAAAGATCCTGCTCGCCGAAGACGACAACGACATGCGCCGTTTCCTGGTCAAGGCGCTGGAAAACGCCGGTTTTCAGGTCTCGTCCCACGACAACGGCATGGCCGCCTATCAGCGGTTGCGGGAAGAGCCGTTCGAGATGCTGCTCACCGACATCGTGATGCCGGAGATGGACGGGATCGAGCTCGCCCGCCGCGCCTCGGAACTCGACCCCGACATCAAGATCATGTTCATCACCGGCTTCGCGGCGGTCGCCCTGAACTCGGATTCGGACGCCCCCAAGAACGCCAAGGTGCTGTCCAAGCCCGTGCACCTGCGCGAATTGGTCAGTGAAGTGAACAAGATGCTGGCGGCCTAAACCGGCCCCCTTCCGTCCTTGCGCCGGGTCCCCTGAGCCGTTATAGGGACCCCACCGATGAAATGACTTCTAGGGCACGTAGCTCAGCGGGAGAGCACTACCTTGACATGGTAGGGGTCACAGGTTCGATCCCTGTCGTGCCCACCATCCTTCGCTCGCGAAGCGAGAGAAGGATGCCACGCCGAAGCCCAAAGGGCGCAGGCGGGCTGCCGCCGCGAGCTTCGGCTCGGCAAGCCACCCAAATCTCGACGTAAGCGTGTCCGGCGTCGCTCGCAGAGCGAAGACGGACTGGTGCCGCCAGCTTGGTTTCCTGGAACGCCCCGAGACCCCCGGCATTGTACCGCCATGCCGAAGCCCTCCACAAAATCCTTCAAGCGCGGGGATCACGTCAGCTGGAATTCCGAGGCCGGCCGGGTACGCGGCCATATCCTGCGCGTCCACACCGGGGATGTCGACTACAAGGGACACACTCACCATGCGAGCCCGGACGATCCGCAATACGAGATCAAGAGCGACACGACCGACCACGTCGCCCTGCACAAGGGCCGGGCGTTGCGGTTGCTGCGAAGCTGAGCGGCACAGCGGGAGTCGACGAGCTGCCCATGGCCCATCCCTTCTTCACCATCGGCCATGCCAGACGCTCGATCGAGGAATTCGTCGAATTGTTGCAGGGCACCTCGATCAGCTTCGTCGCCGACGTTCGCACCGTGCCCCGCTCGCGGACCAACCCGCAGTATAATCGCGAGACGCTGCCGCAATCGTTGGCGGCTGTTTCGATCGGCTATGAGCACATCGCCGCTCTCGGCGGCCTGCGCAGCCGCACGCGCGAGGTGCCGCGCGAGACCAATGCGTTCTGGCAGAACGGCAGCTTTCACAATTACGCTGACCACGCCATGAGCGCGGCCTTTCGCGACGGCCTCGCTCATTTGCGCGAGCTCGGGCGTACCCGGCGCTGCGCCATCATGTGCGCGGAAACATTGTGGTGGCGATGCCACCGGCGGATCATCACGGACTACTTGCTCGCAGCCGGCGAGACCGTGTTTCACATTCTCGGACCCGGGCAGGTCGAACAGGCAGAAATGAATCCGGCGGCGCGGCTCGTGGCTGACGGCCGCCTGGCCTACCCGGCTGAGAATTAGCCAATCCTCGCCAGCGCGCTCATGCGAGGCAGCATCGTGTTCAATTCGTCTTGTACCTGTTGCCGCGCAGCACGTCCTTCAGGCCCGTCGGATAGAGGCTCGGTCCGCCATCCAGGTCGAGATCGGCAAGGTCGAACCAGCGGGCGACGATCTCTTCTCCGTTGTCCTCGCGGAAGTCGATGCGGTCCTGGCCGGCGAAGGCGCCCTCTGGAAACGCGACCTCCGCGACGAACATCACCTCGTGGCCGGTCGATCCCTCATGCACAAAAATGTTCTCCAGCAGCAAGGGCTCGCTGGCGATGGTGACGTCGATGCCGAGTTCTTCGTTGAATTCCCGCACGAGCGCCGCGTGCCAGCTCTCGCCGAACTCGATCTCGCCGCCGAGCGGGCGCACGCCCTTGATCCGGCCCGCATCGTCGCGCACCTCGGCGGCCAGCAGCCGCCCGTCGCGCCAGTGCAGGCCGATTGCGACGACGCGGATGCGGGGATGTGCCGCCATGTGCTCATGGGGAAGCGTTATCGCGCGCACCGCCGCTGCGCAATACGCTCAGGCGAGCCTCGTCGGGCTCCCTTGGAGCTGAGTATGATTGCCGCCGTTCGGTCGTAGACCCGACGATCGGTGATCGACGCGCCGACAGGCGCCCTCATGTAACGAGATATTTGGCGACCGCCGCCTCATCCCATGCGATCCCGTTGCCGGGCTCTTCGCTCGGCAGTGCAAAGCCGTCCTTGATCTGCAGCCGCGTTGCCAGCACCGCATCGGCCCAGTCGACATATTCCAGCCAATGTGCGGTCGGCGTCACGCAGAGCAAATGCGCGCTCACCTCCGAGAACAGATGCGTCGACATCTCGATGCCGGCGGCATGCGCCAGCGCGGCGGCGCGAAGCCAGCCGGTGACGCCACCGATGCGCTGCACGTCCGGCATCACGTAATCGCAGGCTTCCGCCGCGAGCGCGGACTGCATCGAAAACGCGCTGTCAAAATTCTCACCGATCTGCAGGGGCGTATGCAGCGCGTCCGCGACGCGGGCGCAGCCGGCATAGTCGTCGTGGCGAATCGGCTCCTCGATCCAGGTGAGGCCCTCGTCGTCGAGCATCTCACCGCGGCGGATGGCCTCGGTCACCGTCAGCGCCTGGTTGTAGTCGCACATCAGCGTCACGTGGTCGCCGACGGCCTTGCGTACCGCGCGCACCACGGCGAGGTCCTCCCGCGCATCATGCCGGCCGACGCGGATTTTGGCGGCCTGAAATCCTTCAGCGAGCAGCTTGTGGGCTTCCTCGACCGCGGCGCCGGCCGGCATGATGCCGAGGCCTTTCGAATTGTAGGCCCTCACCGGCTTCGGCGTGCCGCCAAGCAGGCGCACCAGCGGCAGGGCGTTGCTGCGCGCCAGCGCGTCCCAGGCGGCCATGTCGATGCCGGATTGGGCCAGCCGTTGCAGACCGGCGAGGCCCAGCAGGGTGAAGCGCTGGGTCAGCTTGCGTTCGATCTCGAACGGCAGCAGCTCGTCGCCGGCGAGCAAGTCCGACATTTCGGTGACCATCGCCGTCAGCGGCTTCAAGGCCGAGGGCGTGATCGAGAACAGATAGGCATGGCCGGTCTCGCCCTGATCGGTCTCGCAGTCGATCAGCACCAGCGGCGCTTTGGCGACTGCGCCGGTCGAGGTCTGGAGCGGCAGATTCATCGGCACGATCACGGGCCGCGCGTGGAAGCGTTTGATGCGGATGGTCTCGGTCATGGAGTCTCCCGGCGGAGCAGATGCAGGTTGCGACCGATGTTAAACATCCGTGAGGAAACGAAAAGGCGCCTGGCCCAGCCACCACCAAATGGGGGTTGCGCGGGTTTGTGATTCACCGCGCCGCGCCCTCCGTGAACGCCGTCTCGATCACCTCACCAAAGGGCTGCCACGAGCGTCCGTCGAACTGGACCAGCCGCATCTGTCTGATCGGCAGATAGCGGTCCGGCGAGGTGTTCATCCTGATGTTGGGCAAGGCGACCGAGGGCTGGTAGTCCCTGAGCGAAGCCGCCTGACGCATGATATTGTCGCGCGAGAAATCATCGCCGCATTGCGTCAGCACCTGCGTCAGCGCCTCGGCCGCGGCGTAGCCATAGAGTGCGGCGCTGTTGTTGGTGCTTTCGACCTGATGGTATTTGTCCATGAAGGCGAACCAGTCCTTCATGGCGGAATCGTTTTTCCAGGCGGGATCGCTCGGGTCCTTCAGAAAGGCCGCCGAGATCACGCCGGCGGAGTTCTCGAGGCCCGCGGGCGCCATCGCGTTGGCGATCGAGGCGGAGGCATCGTTGACGATGAAGACCGGATGCCAGTTGAGCGACGCCGCCAGCTTGATCACCTTGGACGCCGTCGACGGCACGCCGAGAAAGACGAAGATGTCGGCGCCGGCGCGTTTGAGAATCGAGACGTGCCCGTCGAGATGCTCATCGCCAATGTCGAAGGCGATGTCGACGAGGACGTGACGGTTGAGATCGCCAAGGCCTTCCTGGATGCCCTTGTAGAGCATGCGCCCGAACTGGTCGTTCTGCCAGAGCACCACGATCTTCTTTTGGGGGTAGTAGGCCTGGATGTAGTTGGCATAGATCCGCCCCTCCGATCTGAACGACGGCTGCCAGCCCATGGTCCAGGGAAACGCGCTTGGCTGGCTCAGCTCCTCATCGCCGGAGGCGACGAACAGCTGCGGGATCTTCTTCTCGTTCAGATACCGGCGAGTCGCGAGGTTTCCGGGCGTGCCGAACGAGCCGAACATCAGATGGACGTCCTCGCTCTCGACCAGACTGCGCGTCAGCTCCAGCGCGCTTCCCGGATCGGAATTGTCGTCGCGGGTGATGAAGCGGATCTTGCGGCCGTTGATCCCGCCACGCGCGTTGACCATGTCGAAATAGGCGGCCTCAGCCTGGCCGATCGCGCCGAACTCCGACAGCGGTCCCGAATAAGGCATGACATTGCCGATTCGGATTTCCTTGTCGGTTGCGGGTTGCTCGGTGTGTTGCAGCGACATCGCCCCAAGCGAGGCCGAAGCAACGATCAGAACGAACAGCAGTCTGCCGGTGACGCGCATGCTCGACACCTTGTCGTTGGCCCCCAACGAGGTCGGCTCAATCCGCAGCAAGGCGGGTTGGTGTAGGTCGAGCGTTTGGCGATCGTATGGCTGGGCGAGTCCGCTTCAACCCGGCGCAGGGCCGAACGAAATGGCAGGCGTGTTGACACGCCTGCTACGGCAAACCCCGCGCCTCGAGCTGGTGCACCAGCAGCAGCGTCGGCTCCGCAAGACTATCGCCCGAGCCATCGAGGCCAAACGCGGCCGCGATGCCGTCGCGGCTGCGCAGCAATGCGCTGCGCGGGCAATGGCCCGCGCCGCACAGCGTCTTCTTCAGGGTCTCGCCTTGCGCGACGAGGCCGGCGGAATCGTCCGCGGCCCAGGCCAGCACGATCGGCACGTCGACATTGAGGATGCCGGGGAAGACCGATCGCTTGTCGTATTGGGTGGCATCTGGGCCGAGATAGGCCTTCTCGCTGTCGCTCGCGTCCTTGCCGACGCGGTAGATCCCGGACACCAGCACGACGCCGGCGACGTCGGCGCCGTCGGTCTGCAGCTCGGGATGCGCCAGCAGGGTGGCGACATGGAAGGCGCCGGCGCCGTAGCCGACCGCGACGATTTCGCGAGCATCGCCGTTGAAGAGATCGATATTGCCGTGGACCCAGGACAGCGCCGCCGCCACATCGGACGCGCCGGCCGGCCAGGTCGCCGAGGGCGCCAGGCGATAGTTGACGCGGACCCCGATCATGTCGTTGCGCGCCGCAAAGCACATGGCTTGGTCCTGGATCTGGCGCGACAGCTCCGGCGCGGCGCGGTCGCCGGTGAAGGTATCCCCCGCCACGAACAGCAGCACCGGCCGCGGTGTGTCCGCCTTGGTGGCGCTGGTCGCGACATCCAGCGCATTGGCCTCGGTCTCGCCATAGCGCAGACCGCGCGAGAAGGTGACCTGCTCGCATAGCCGCGCGGTGCCGCCGGCGGTGGTGTCGGAATCGGTCAGGCCCACTTGCACGAGACCGGAGGGCGGCGGCAGCCGGCCCGGCACAGGTCCGTGCGCGGAGGCCGTGGTCATGGTCAGAAGCAGGAAAAATGTCAGACAATTCTTCATGATGATGCCGGCCTTGCGGGGCTCATATTGGCTCGCTGATCTGGCCTGTCTTTTCAATTCGCCTCATTAGTCGGCTGGGCTTGAGGCGAATTCGCGGCACCTTCGGCCAGCACGGACCAGGCGCTTGGCATGTCGCCGCATTTGGAAGGCAGCTTCGCGGGGCCCGGGAGGATTGCGCGGAGCAGCCGTTTTGTCTCGATTCATCAGGCCGTTGTCCGGCGTCGCCCGGTCTCGAGCCGGCAACGGCTTTCTACTGTGCATGGGGTTGTTTTCGCAGTTTTTGTTTTGGACCGCCTGCTTATCGCGGCTTCATCGTCCGGAAAGTGATGGAGTAGCGACGCGCCTCGACCGGCGGGATGCTGTGCTCCCATTGCGACCGCGCCTCACCGTCCATCATGTAGAGCGAACGCGGCAGGGCTTCGAGCGCGTGGCGCTCCCACTTGTCGCCGTTGCGGCGGCGGAAGCGGAATTTGCAACGAGCGCCCAGCGATAGGCCGAGGACCTTGTCGAAATGCGGCTTGTCGCGATGCCAGCCGATGCCGACGCCAACTTCATATTCGGTGCACAGCACCTGCCGGACGCTGCCCTCTGTGAGCCCCGCCCATGCCTCGACCTGGCGCGCGACCGGCCGCACCCAGTCCGGGATCGGCTCGGCCTCGATGAGCCGCTGCAGCGCGTAGTCGTAGCGATAGCCGAACGATGCCACGCGGCGGTTGCCCTCGAAGGCGCCGAACTGGAAGCGCCGGAGCGGCAATGCTGCGATGCGGCCAATCAGATCCTGCTCGGCGGCGACACCGATAAAATTGTTCGTATAGCGAAGACCGGTTGGGCCTGCCTGCGCATCGGCGAACAAACCAAGCTGCGTCATTTCTCGCATTTCCGTGATGGAACCTAAAGACGGCTGGTGCGACTTACATAAGACGCGGGAAGAAACGTGCGAGGCTGTCATGGCAGAGAAGCATACCGCCGATCCGGTTGAGATCATGCGCGCGACCGGTCATCCTGAGCTGGAATACGCCGCCGGCTGGACCATCGCCGGTCTCGTCACCATCGGCGCCATTGTTGCCGCCTGGGTGTTCGCGATCTAGGCCAGAGGGAGTTGGAGCTCGAAGGCCGCGCCCCCGTCGGTCGGCTTCAGCCTGATCGAGCCGCCATGGCTCGCCATCACCGCACGCGCGATCGCCAGCCCCATCCCGGTGCTGCCCTGGTCCCGGCGGGTGGTGAAGAACGCGTCAAAGATCCGGTCGCGGTTCGGGGCCGAGATCGGTTCGCCGTCATTGCTCACGGTCAGCCGCAAGGTCGTACGCTCGTCCGCCGCCTCGAGCCTGATCGTCTGCGCCTTGTGCCGCATCGCATTGTCGGCGAGATGCGACAGCACGATCAGCGCCTTCTCGATCACGTTGTCGCAGGAAAGTGCCGCGAGCTTGGCGCGGATGTTGCGGATGCGGCTGTCGATGGTGCGGTCGGAGACCTGGATGTTGAGCTGATAGGCCGCCCGCATCAGCTGCTCGCGGTTGAACACCGAGGTCGGACGGGTCAGGAACGCGCACAAAATGCCGAGCTCGATCGCCGTCAGTTTGAGCGGTGCGCCAGCGAAGGACGCCACGTGCTGGTCGGGATCGATCAGGAGACTGCCTTGCGTTAGTGTCTGCAAGGCCGTGGTGGAAGCGATCAACGCCGGCGTCGATCTGCTGCTGGTCGCCTACGACGGCGCGCAGTTCTACCGCGTCTTCGCCTGCGCTCGGCAACTATCCGAATGACGTCTTGACCGGCTGCGATCTCCATCACGCATTGTGCTTCGACCGCGGGTGCGATATGGCTCTCGCGCTTTCCAGAGGCGGAGACGAGCTTTGTCGAAACAATCCCTGCGCGAGGAGGCCGAACGCCTGATCCGCGAATCGATGGAAAAGAAGACCATCGTCGTCAAGCAGGGCACCACCCGAATCGAGGCCGTCTGCGGCAAGTGCGGCGCGCCGAACCGGGTGCAGGCGGAGAAGGGGCAGACCCGCGTCAAGTTCGCCTGCAAGAATTGCGGGCACAAGCAGGAGACGCTGTAGGGCGTTTGCGCGAAACTTGCCGGGCGCGAACACTCCGACCCTCATCCTGATGAGCCCGCTGAAAGCGGGCGTCTCGAAGGATAGAGGCCCCAGCCGGGCCTGCATGGTTCGAGACGCGCGCAAGGGCGCGCTCCTCACCATGAGGGTCTGATTGCTATTCCGCCTCCACGAACTTCTTGAACGCATCCGCGTAATCCGGGTGCCAGCGCGACAATGGCGGGCGGTTCTCGATGATGTCGCCGGCGGCCCAGAGCATACGCTTCTCATCGAGAGCGCGCGGCACGTCGTTGTCCGGACAAAGAATGTAGAAATCGCCGGCCTCCAGCCGCGCCAGCATGAAATCGACCGTCTGCTCCGGCGTCCAGGCGCCGGCCGGTTTCTCGGTGCGTCCCTTGGCGGTGAGGCCGGTGAAGACGAAGCCCGGGATCAACAGATGAGCCGTGATGTGGCAGTCCTTGCTGTTGCGCAGCTCGTGTTGGAGCGCCTCGGTGAACGCTTTCACGCCGGCCTTCGAGACATTGTAGGCGGGATCGCCCGGCGGCGTGGTGATGCCCTGCTTGGAGCCGGTATTGATGATGAGGCCACACCTGCCGCGTGCGATCATGCTCGGCGCGAAGATCCGCGAGCCGTTGATGATGCCCCACATGTTGACGCCGATGATGCGCTGCCAATGATCGGGCTCGCCGAACAGCGTGCTGCCCGGCTGGATTCCGGCATTGTTCATGAGGATGTCGGTCCCGCCAAACCGCTCGCGTACTGCGCGCTCCAGTTCCGTCACGCTTTCGATCTCGCTGACATCGACGGCGAGAGTCATCACGTTCGTGGCAGCCGTGACGGATGACAGTCTTGTTGCAGCTTCTGCCAACCGTGTCTCGTCGACATCGGCGATACACACCTTCATTCCAGCGCGCGCAAAGGCGATGGCAGCGGCAAATCCGATGCCGGATGCGCCACCCGTGATCACGGCAACATTGTCTTTGGTGATGGCGGGATGTGGCATGGATGGTCTCCGTGGAACGCTCTCGTCGAGCTATAACATGACAGCAGTGCGACCCTGCACAAGTCGGCATGGGAGGTCTTCGGTCCGTGCTGCCTTTACGCCTATCTGCCACGGCTGTATCCTCGATCGAACGATCCCGCCCAGATCGAGCCAATCAATAACCTGACAGGGAGTGCAGCCATGGCTGTGTCGCAGGCTATTCCGATCACGCGCCATCCGTTCGCAAATGGGTCCTACAAGCAGATGCTGATCGACGGCAGGTGGGTCGACGCCGCCTCAGGCAAGCGCTTCGAGACCCGCAATCCCGCAACCGGCGAGCTGCTTGCAACGGTCGCCGAAGGCGACAAGGAAGACATCGATCGTGCCGTTGCCGCCGCTCGCCGCGCGTTCGAAGGTCCGTGGAGCAACGTCAAGCCGTTCGAGCGGCAGAACCTGCTCTTGAGGCTCGCCGACCTCGTCGAGAAGAACTTCGACGAATTGTCGCAGCTCGACACGCTCGACATGGGCGCGCCTCTCAGCCGCACCCGCGCCTATCGCCTGCGCGCCATCGGCATGCTGCGCTATTACGCCGGCCAGACCACGGCAATCCACGGCGAGACCATCGAGAACTCGCTGCCCGGCGAGATCTTCTCCTACACTCTGAAGGAGCCGGTCGGTGTCGTCGGCGCCATCATCCCGTGGAACGGCCCGCTGACCGCGACGATCTGGAAGATCGGCCCGGCGATCGCGACCGGCTGCACCGTGGTGCTCAAGCCCGCCGAAGAGGCGCCGCTGACCTCGCTGCGCATCGCCGAGCTCGCGATGGAAGCGGGCATTCCGCCGGGCGTTGTCAACGTCGTTCCCGGCTACGGCGAGACCGCGGGCGCGGCGCTGGCCTCGCATCATGATGTCGACAAGGTCGCCTTCACGGGCTCGCATGTGACAGGCCAGTCGATCATCAGCGCCTCGGCCGGCAACTTGAAGCGCGTCTCGCTCGAGCTCGGCGGCAAGTCGCCGGACATCGTGTTCGCGGATGCCGATCTCGACGCGGCGGTGCCGGGCGCGGCGATGGCGGTATTCGCCAATTCGGGTCAGATCTGCAGCGCCGGCACGCGCCTGTTCGTCGAGCAATCGATCTATGACGAATTCGTCGGTCGCGTCGCCGAGTTCGGCAAGAAGCTGCAGGTCGGCAACGGCCTCGATCCCAACGTGCAGATCGGTCCGCTCGTCTCCGAGCAGCAGCTCGAGCGCGTCACCGGCTATCTCGACATCGGTCAGAAGGAAGGCGCCAAGGCGCTCGCCGGCGGGGGTCGCGTCACCGAGGGCGCATTGTCGAAGGGCTTCTTCGTCTCACCGACGGTGTTCGCGGGCGTTGAGGACGACATGCGCATCGCGCAGGAGGAGATTTTTGGTCCGGTCATCTCCGCGATCGCGTTCAAGGACATGGACGAGCTGGTCAAGCGCGCCAACAACACCACCTTCGGCCTCGGCTCCGGTCTGTGGACGCGCGACGTCAGCAAGGCCCATGCAGTGGCGAAGCGCCTGCGTGCTGGCTCGGTGTGGGTGAACTGCTACCAGGCGATGGATCCAGCCGTGCCGTTCGGAGGCTACAAGATGAGTGGCTACGGCCGCGAGTCCGGCAAGCAGCATGTCGAGGAATATCTCAACGTGAAGGCTGTCTGGATCAAGACGGCGTAAGATCCATATCCCTCCCGTGTTCCGCGGAAGGGAATATCTGCCTTCGCGGGGCAGCACCTTTTCCGGTCGCTGCCCCTCGCTATATGATCCGCGTCCTTTCCTAGTCGTTCGGGGCCCACATGAAATTCGAAGCGTTGTTTCAACCGTTGCAGGTTGGTCCGTACAAACTTGCACACCGCGTGGCGATGGCACCGCTCACCCGGATGCGCGCCGAGCGCGACAGCTTTTCCCCGCGTCCGCTCAATGCTGAATATTACCGCCAGCGCGCGACGAAAGGCGGCCTGATCATTGCCGAAGCCTCGCCGGTGCTCTCGCATGGCCGCGGCAACCCGGCGACACCTGGCATCTATTCGCAGGCGCAAGTGGCGGGCTGGCGCAAGGTGGTCGATGCCGTGCATGCCAAGGGCGGCATCATCTTCCTCCAGCTCTGGCATGTCGGCCGCGTCTCTCACTCTTCTTTCCACGGCGGTGCGCTGCCGGTTTCGGCCTCGGCCATCCCGATCAAGGCCGAAGGCATGAAGGCGATGACGGCCGACGGCAAGATCGCCGAATACGAGACGCCGCGCGCGCTGGAGACCGAGGAGGTCAAGGACATCATCGAGGCGTTCCGGCAGGGTGCCAAGAACGCGCTTGCCGCGGGCTTCGACGGCGTCGAGATCCACGGTGCCAACGGCTATCTGCTCGAGCAGTTCCTGCAGTCGCGCAGCAACCAGCGCACCGATCAATATGGCGGCTCGATCGAGAACCGCGCGCGCCTTCTGCTCGAAGTCACGCAGGCCGCGATCGACGTCTGGCGCGAACCGCGTCGCCGTCCGGCTGTCGCCACATGGCATCGCCAATGATTCCGGCGAGCCCGATCCGATGCCGCTTTACACCCATGTCGTGAAGGCGCTCGACAAGCTCGGCCTGGCCTACCTGCACTTCATCGAGCCGCGATCGAGCGGCGCCGGCCGCGCCGACGTGCACTGGGAGAATGTGCCGTCGGCGATGGTGCTGTTCCGGCCACTCTACAGTGGCGTGCTGATGACCGCCGGCGGCTTTACCGGCGAGACCGCAAACGCGGCGATCGCCGAGGGACACGCCGATATCATTGCTTTCGGCCGCATCTTCATCTCCAATCCGGATCTGCCGCGGCGGCTGGAGCACGACTATCCGATCACGCCGTACAACCGCGCGACGTTCTATGGCGGCGAGGAGAAGGGGTATACGGATTATCCGGTGTATGACGAGCTGACGCCCGCCTGACGCTGCCGTAGCCTGGATGGAGCGCAGCGCAATCCGGGATCGTCCCCGCGTCAAGATCCCCGGATTGCGCTTCGCTCCATCCGGGGTACGGGACTATTGCGTTGCTCCGACCACCACCACAAATTCCGTCATTGCGAGCGCAGCGAAGCAATCCAGCATCTCTCCGTTGAGGCAGCCTGGATTGTTTCGCTGCGCTCGCAATGACGACGGGGAGACTTTCCATGGCCAAAGCCGCAGCCGCCGCAGGAATAGCCACCGGCCAATGCCTCTGCGGCAAGGTCACCTTCGAGATCGACGTTCCCGCGCGCTGGGCGTGGCATGATCACTCCGCCGCCAGTCGCCGCGCCCACGGCGCAGCTTACGCGACCTATATCGGTAGCTGGAAGAAGCGCTTTCGCATCACGTCCGGCAAGACCGTGCTCACCCGCTACGAGGACAAGGTAACCAAGACCGCGCGCAGCTTCTGCTCACATTGCGGGACGCCGATCATGTACGAACGTCCGCGCGGACCGCACATGGTCAACATTCCCCGTGCCCTGTTCAACGAACGCACCGGCCGCCAACCGCTCTATCACATCGCGATCGAGGAGCTGCAGGAATGGGCCTATACCGGCGAGCCGCTGGTGCCGCTGAAGGGCTTTCCGGGCGTGGTCTGGCAGCGCTCGAAAAAGAAGAAGCGCGCGGGCGGCGAGGATCCGTTCGAGCTGGGCCGCGAGGAGATATAGTGCGAGCCGCACCTCCGCTCTCGTGCCCAGGACGCGGCGCAGCGCCTCCCCTGCGATGCGAAGCATGGTCCGGTGCGGCGGTGGCTGCTGAGCCGGTGCCCATGCCTCAGCGAACTCGGCGCGAATATCTGTGTCCCGGCTCTGCGCCGCAACGTTGCACGTTGCGTCCCGTCCGAGACACGAGAGTGGGGCTTCCACGCAACGCAGCCATGAGCGCGCTTCCTTGCGCGCATCCCAAAACTTCGGCCATCATGCCTCCGTCCTTGCGGCAACGTCCGCTCCTGGAGGAAACATGAAGAACAAGATCACCGGCCGCTCCGCCTTTCTCGCGCTGCTCAAGGACGAGGGCGTCTCGCATCTGTTCGGCAATCCCGGCACCACGGAGCTGCCGATCATGCATGCGCTGAAGGACCAGCCCGATCTCACCTATGTGATGGCGATGCAGGAGAGCCTGGTGGTGGCGATCGCCGACGGCTACAGCCGTGCCTCCGGCAAGCTCGTCGCCTGCAACGTTCACGTCGCGCCCGGCCTCGGCAACGCCATGGGCTCGCTCTACAACGCCCAGTTCACGGGCACGCCGATGATTTTGACTGCAGGCCAGCAGGAGCAGGGCCACGGCCTGATGGAGCCGGTGCTCTATGGTCCTCTGGTGCGTATGGCCGAGCCGCTGGTGAAATGGGCGGTCGAGGTGACGCGGCTGGAGGATCTGCCGCGCATCGTGCGCCGTGCCGCCAAGGTGGCGATGACGCCGCCGACCGGGCCGGTGTTCATTTCGCTGCCCGGCGACATCCTCAACAGCGAAGCCGGCATTGATCTCGGCCGCTCCACCCGCATCGACGCGCGTACAAGGCCGTCGGATGAAGCGTTGAAGACCTTTGCCGCGCGGCTGCTGAAAGCCGAACGGCCTGTGATCGTCACCATGGACGAGGTGGTCAAGAGCGATGCGCTGAACGAGGCGGCTGAGTTGGCCGAGCTGCTCGGCGCGGCCGCCTACCAATCCTCGACGCCCTATGGCTCGCACTTTCTCTCGGAGAGTCCGAGCTTCATCGGCACGCTGGCGCGCGTGCAGAAGGCCGCACGCGATACGCTTGCGCCGTACGATCTCCTGATCGCGCTGGGCGGCGATCCCCTGCGGATGTCGGTTTACAGCGAAGTGGACGCGCTGCCGGATGGCCTTGGCATCGTGCAGGTCGGTCTGGTCGATTGGGAGATCGCCAAGAACTACGGCGCCGAGATCGCGCTGAAGGCGGATCTGAAGGAAACGCTGCGCGCGCTGATTCCCGTGCTGAAGGAGATGGGCGGCGCGACACTCGCGGGCCGCGCGAAGCAACGTCTCGCCGAACTCGCGCCGAAGAACTGGATCGCACGCCGCGCCGCTTTGGTCGAGCAGATCGGCAGGAGCGCCGCCCGCACGCCAATCGATCCGGATTTCCTGGTGCTGCAGATGGTCGAGGCGATGCCTGATAATGCCATTCTCGTCGATGAAGGGCTCACCTCCAGCCGCCAGATTACGGCGCTGCGGCCGCATCGCGATCGCTATGACTACCACGGACTTGCCTCCGGCGGCATCGGCTGGGGCCTGCCGGCGTCAGTCGGCGCCAGCATTGCCAATCCGGATCGCCCCGTGGTGTGCTTCTCGGGCGATGGCAGCGCGATGTATTCGATCCAGTCGCTGTGGACGGCCGCGCATCACAAGCTGCCGCTCAACGTCGTCATCGCCAACAATGGCGGCTATCGCATCATCAAGCAGCGGCTGCTCGCCTTCCATGGCGATGACAATTACGTCGGCATGGACTTCGTCGATCCGCCCGTGGATTTTGCCGGCATCGCGAAGGCGCTCGGCTGCGAGGCGATCAAGATCAGCGACCCCCGCGAGCTGAGGGCGACGCTGGCGTCGGCGTTCGGCCGGCCGGGGACGAAGCTGATCGAGGTGATGGTGGACGGGAAGGTGTAGGGCGGCCTGGCGCCACGTTCTCAGCGCCCGACTTGATGTTCAGCCCGGGGGCACGTGGTGGCTATCTTTTCCTCCCCACCCGATACCCTGCGGCCGGATGCGGCCCGTCGAGCCTCGCGCGCCCCTCACCGAACAGCTTCTCCCGCAGCGTACCCTTGGCATAATCGCTCTTGTACCGCCCGCGCCGGGTCAGCTCCGGCACCAGCATATCGGCGATGTCCTCGAAATCGCCAGGTGAGATCGCGAACGCGACGTTGAGACCGTCAACGTCGGTCTTCTCGAACCAGTCCTCGATTTTGTCAGCGACCATCTCGGGCGTGCCGACCACGACCGGACCGGCGCCGCCGATGCCGACATGCTCGATCACATCGCGCACCGTCCAGATGCGATCAGGATCAGCGCGGGTGACGTTGTCCATCGCGCTGCGGCCGGCGTCGTTCTGGACATGGCGCACCTGCTGGTCGAGGTCGTAGCCGGAGAAGTCGACGCCGGTCCATCCCGACATCAGCGCCAGCGCTCCCTCGGGGCTGATGTGACGGCGGTAGTCGGCGTATTTCTCCCTGGCTTCGGCTTCCGTCCGTCCAAGGATGATCGTCATCATCGAGAACATCAGGATCTCCGCCGGGTTGCGGCCGAGCGCAGCGGCCTCTTGCCGGATCGCTGAGACGCGCGGCGCGATCACCTTGGCCGACGGTCCCGACATGAAGACGCACTCGGCATGGCGTGCGGCGAACTGCCGGCCGCGAGGCGAGGTGCCGGCCTGGTACAGCACGGGCGTGCGCTGCGGCGATGGCTCGCTGAGGTGAATGGTTTTGTTGATGCGGTAGTTCGTGCCCTCGTGATTGACGCGATGAACTTTTGCGGGGTCGGTAAAGATGCCGCGCGTCCGGTCGCGCAGCACGGCATCGTCCTCCCAGCTTCCTTCCCAGAGCTTGTACACCACCTCCATATATTCGTCGGCAATGTCGTAGCGGTCGTCATGTCCGGTCTGCTTGTCCTTGCCGGCACCGCGCGCGGCGCTGTCGAGATAGCCGGTGACGACGTTCCAGCCGATGCGTCCCTCGGTGAGATGATCCAGCGTCGACATCCGCCGCGCGAACGGGTAGGGCGGCTCGAACGACAGATTGCTGGTGACGCCGAAACCGAGATTTTGCGTCACCGCGGCCATCGCCGAGAGCAGCAGCAGCGGCTCGTTCGACGGCGTCTGTGCTGCATTGCGCAAGGCTGCGTCAGGGCTGTTGCCATAGACATCGTAGACGCCGAGCACGTCCGCCAGGAACAGCCCGTCGAAACGGCCGCGCTCCAGCGTCTTGGCGAGATCGATCCAGTAGGGCAGGCGGTTATACTCGGCGGTGCGGTCGCGCGGATGGGTCCAAAGGCCCGGTGACTGGTGTGCGACGCAATTCATCGCAAAGGCGTTGAGCCTGATCTCTTTGGCCATGCTGGTCCCCTCGCCGCCCTGTACTGAGCGCTCTTCGAATGATAGATCTGCGCCCCAACTTGGCTAAGTTCTTGCATATGTTTGGGGATTGGCAAGGTCAAAATCAGCGGTGCCGCCGCGCTTGGCGAGCCAATCTCAAGCGAGCAAGAACGAAATCCCAAGAACCGCCCAAGAACCGCCCAAGAACGATCCAACGCCCCGCCACTTTCGACGGCCTATGTAGCTCGCTACGTTCGCCGGCATCGAAACCTTGAAAACGAAAGCAATGACCAGAGCCGACGCCATCGCCCGCGCCCGCGACGATTTCAAATCCGGTGCGTTCCTCGCTGAACTCGACCGCCGCGTCGCGTATCGGACCGAAAGCCAGAATCCGTCGCGCGGCCCCGAGCTGCGAGCCTATCTGGAGCAGGAGATGCAGCCGGCCTTCGCCGCGCTCGACTTCACCAGCCGCATCGTCGAATCCCCAAGCGGCAAGGCGCCGTTCCTGTTCGCCGAGCATCACGAGAGTGCGTCCGCGCCGACCGTGCTGGTCTACGGCCATGGCGATGTCGTCGACGGCATGGAAGGCGAGTGGCGCGAGGGGCGCGATCCCTGGCGCACGACAATTGCGGGTACGCGCCTCTATGGCCGCGGCACCGCCGACAACAAGGGCCAGCACAGCATCAACATGGCCGCGCTCCGTGCGGTGCGCGACGCGCGCGGCGGCAAGCTCGGGTTCAACGCCAAGTTCATCGTCGAGATGGGCGAGGAGATCGGCTCGCCCGATCTCGGCAAGGTCTGCGATCTCAATCGCGATGCGCTCAAGGCCGACCTGTTCGTGGCCTCGGACGGCCCGCGCCTGTCGGCCGATCGGCCGACGCTGTTTCTAGGCTGCCGCGGCGGCATCCGAATTCATCTCGACGTGAATTTGCGTGATGGCGGGCATCATTCCGGCAATTGGGGCGGCGTGCTCGCCAACCCCGCGACCATCCTGGTCAACGCGATCTCGACCCTGGTCGACGGTCATGGCCGCCTCCAGCTCGAGGCCCTGAAGCCGCCGCGGCTCACCAACCAAATCCGCAGCTATCTCGCCGACGTCGAGGTGGTGCCGACAGCGGACGAGCCGGCGCTGGCCGAGAACTGGGGCGAGGAGGGGTTGTCGGCGGCCGAACGGCTCTATGCCTGGAATACGCTCGAGGTGCTGGCGATGTCGTCGGGCAATATCGAGAAGCCGGCGAACGCCATTCCCGGCCGCGCCAGTGCCGTGCTGCAACTGCGTTTCGTCGTCGGCACCAAAATTGACGGGCTGATCGAGGCGATCCGCGCGCATCTGGTCCAGAAGGGGTTTCCAATGGTCGAGGTGCGCGCGGCGCAGAGTTTTGCTGCATCGCGCACCGATTTCGACAGCCCGTGGATCAAATGGGCGGCGGATTCGGTGCAGGAGACCACCGGCAAGGCGCCGGCCGTGCTGCCGAACTTTGGCGGCTCGCTGCCCAATGACGTGTTCTCCGAGGTCCTGGGCCTGCCGACGATCTGGGTCCCGCACTCCTATCCCGGCTGCTCCCAGCATGCGCCCAATGAGCACATCCTGCTGCCGTTGACCGAAGAGGCCTTGACGGTGATGGCCGGGCTGTTCTGGGATCTCGGCGAGTTGCCGGCGCCGTTAACCTGAGCCGATAATCCAGCCGAAAGTTACATTCTAATCCGGCTCGATTTGTGCTTGCATCCGGGCCGCATCATCCGAAAGGGGAAGAAAAACGTGAAACATTTCCGTCACATCGGGCTCGCGCTCGCCGCAACCTTCGTCGTCAGCCAGGCCGGGGCGCAGGAGCTGACCGGCACGCTGAAGAACATCAAGGACACCGGCGCGATCACGCTCGGCTTCCGCGACTCCTCGATCCCGTTCTCCTATCTGGACGACAACCAGAAGCCCGTCGGGTTCGCGATGGACATCTGCTACAAGATCGTCGAGGCCGTGAAGAAGGAGCTCAAGCTCGACAAGCTCGAGGTCAAGCTCAACCCGGTGACCTCGGCGACGCGCATCCCGCTGATGGCCAACGGCACCATCGACCTCGAATGCGGCTCGACCACCAACAATGCCGAGCGCCAGAAGCAGGTCGCCTTCACCAATACCCACTTCCTGACCGCCAGCCGCTACGTCTTCAAGAAGTCGAGCGGCTTGAAGTCGATCGACGACCTCAAGGGCAAGACCGTGGTCTCGACCGCCGGCACCACCAACATCAAGCAGCTTACGGAAGCCAACGTCGCGAAGGGACTCGGCGCCAACATCATCCCGGCCAAGGACCACGCCGAAGCCTTCCTGATGGTCGAGACCGACCGTGCGGTCGCCTTCGTGATGGACGACATCCTGCTCGCGAGCCTCGTCGCCGGCTCGAAGAACCCGGACGACTACGCCGTCTCCAAGGACGCGTTCTCCAAGCCCGAGCCCTACGGCATCATGCTGCGCAAGGACGATCCCGCCTTCAAGAAGGTGGTGGATGCTGCGACCGCCGCGCTCTACACCTCGGGCGAGGCCGAGAAGATCTACAACAAATGGTTCACCCAGAAGATCCCGCCGAAGGGCCTGAACCTCAACACGCCGATCTCGGCCGAGCTGAAGAACGAGTTCGCCAAGCCGACGGACTCGCCGAACCCGGACGACTACAAGTAAGATGCACCATCCGCCTCTCCCCGCTTGCGGGGGGAGGCGGTACATTCGGCCTTTCTGGAGGGAGAATGGCCGGACATTTGCATAGGCGCCAGGACATCATGACTGGCGCGTTCGCGCGGGGGACACGTGAACTACAACTGGAACTGGGGAATCTTCTTCCAGCCGAATCCGATGGGGACCGGCACCTATCTCGACATGCTGTTGTCGGGTTTGGCGCTGACCCTCAAGACGGCGGCGCTGGCCTGGATCATCGCGCTGATCACCGGCTCGATCGTCGGCGTCATGCGCACGCTGCCGTCGAAGGGCGCCAACTGGTTCGGCTTCCTTTATGTCGAGTTCTTCCGCAACATGCCGCTGCTCGTGCAGCTGTTCCTGTGGTTCTTCGTGCTGCCGGAACTGCTGCCAAAAGGTGCGGGCACTTGGCTGAAGCAGCTGCCGAACGCGCCGTTCTGGACGGCTGCGATCGGCGTCGGTTTCTTCATGTCGGCACGCGTGGCCGTGCAGTTGCAGGCGGGCATCTCCTCGCTGCCGCGTGGGCAGAGGATGGCGGCGACCGCGCTCGGCCTCACCACGGTGCAGGGCTATCGCTACGTGCTGCTGCCGATGGCCTTCCGCATTATCTTGCCGCCGCTGACCTCCGAGTTCCTCAACACCATCAAGAACACCGCGGTCGCAATCACCATCGGCCTGCTCGAGCTGACCGGACAGGCGCGCTCGATGCAGGAATTCTCGTTCCAGGTGTTCGAGGCCTTCACCGCCGCGACCATCCTCTATCTCCTCGTCAACGCCGTCGTCGTGACCGCGATGCGCTTCCTCGAGCGCTGGGTCGCGATCCCCGGCTACATCACGGGGAAATAGCGCCATGCTCGGCAACTTCGATTTCGACGTCATCCGCCGCGCGCTGCCCTACCTGTTTTATGAGGGCATGACGTTCACGCTGACGCTGACGGGGCTCGCAGCTCTCGGCGGCCTGATCTTCGGCACGGCGCTTGCCCTGATGCGCCTCTCCGGCCTCAAGCTGCTCGGCCGGATCGCCGGCATCTATGTCGACTTCATGCGCTCGCTTCCGCTGGTGCTGGTCATCTTCTGGTTCTACTTCCTGGTGCCCTATATCGGGCAATGGCTGACCGGCGCCTCGCGCCCGATCAGCGTCGGCGCGTTCGCCTCCTCGCTCATCACCTTCATCATGTTCGAGGCGGCGTACTTCTCCGAGATCATGCGCGCCGGCATCCAGTCGATCTCGCGCGGCCAGCCGGCCGCGGCCAGTGCGCTGGGCCTGACCTACGCCCAGACCATGCGCTACGTCGTGCTGCCGCAGGCCTTCCGCAACATGCTGCCGGTGCTGATCACGCAGACCATCGTGCTGTTCCAGGACACCTCGCTGGTCTACGTGCTTTCGATCACCGACTTCCTCGGCGCGGCCAGCAAGGTCGCCCAGCGCGACGGGCGCCTCGTCGAAATGTACCTGTTCGCAGCAGTCGTCTACTTCACCATTTCCTGTATCGCGTCCTTTGGAGTCCGCCGTCTCCAGGCGCGCATCGCCATCATTCGCTAGGTGGATCGTGAACTCCAGATTCCGAAATGAGGTGCCCTTCACTTCTCCCACAGGGAGAGGTCGGATCGCGCGAGCGATCCGCGTGAGGGGTTTCGCCCCGACGATGGACCTGTACCCCTCACCCGGCGCTTCGCGCCGACCTCTCCCCGTGGGAGAGGTGAATCGAGACTGCTGAGGCGCTTGAGAAACACATGATCGAAATCAGCCACGTCAACAAATGGTACAGCCCGAGTTTCCAGGTGCTGACCGACTGCACCACCAGCGTCACCAAGGGCGAGGTGGTCGTGGTCTGCGGTCCCTCCGGCTCGGGCAAGTCGACCCTGATCAAATGCGTCAATGCGCTGGAGCCGTTCCAGAGCGGCGACATCCTGGTCGATGGCACCAAGGTCAATGATCCCAAGACCAATCTGCCGAAACTGCGCTCGCGCGTCGGAATGGTGTTTCAGCATTTCGAGCTGTTTCCGCACCTCAAGATCATCGACAATCTCTGCCTCGCCCAGGAGAAGGTGCTTGGCCGTGGCCACGACAAGTCGGTCACCAAGGGCATGCAACTGCTGGAGCGCGTCGGGCTTAAAGAGCAGGCGCAGAAGTTTCCCGCGCAACTCTCCGGCGGCCAGCAGCAGCGTGTTGCGATTGCCCGCGCGCTCGCGATGGATCCGATCGTGATGCTGTTCGACGAGCCGACCTCGGCGCTCGACCCCGAAATGGTCAGCGAAGTGCTCGACGTCATGGTCGATCTTGCCCGCGAAGGCATGACCATGATGGTCGTGACCCATGAGATGGGCTTCGCCCGCAAGGTCGCCAACCGCGTCATCTTCATGGACCGCGGTGAAATCGTCGAGGACGCTCCGAAGGAAGACTTCTTCGGCAAGCCCCGCAGTGACCGCGCGCAGAAGTTCTTGTCGAAGATTCTGTCGCATTAGACGTTGCCAGTCCGGGGCGCGACGCAGTCGCGAGCCCGGAATCCATTTGGCGGCCGTACGCGATGTGAGATGGATTCCGGGCTCATTCGCTTTGCGAATGCCCCGGAATGACGGATCGAGGGTTTATCGGGCCCGGCAAATCTCCTATACCGATGGCTAAATTCCCTTTCCCGCCAGGAGACTTGCCTTGGACCCGCTCGCCTATGTCAACGGCTCATTCGTCCCGCTCTCGGAAGCCACAATCTCGATCCTTGATCGCGGCTTCCTGTTCGCCGACGGCATCTACGAGGTCTCGGCGGTGCTGGATGGCAAGCTGGTCGACAATGCCTCGCATCTCGCGCGGCTGGAGCGGTCTGTCGGCGAGATCAAGCTGAAGCTGCCCGAGACGGTCGAGCGCATCACCGAGCTGCAGAAGGAGCTGATCGCGCGCAACAAGCTCGAAAGCGGCCTCGTCTACCTCCAGGTCACGCGTGGCGCCGACAAGGGCCGCGACTTCCCGTTCCCCAAGGGCGACGTCAAGTCGAGCCTGGTGATGTTCACCTCCGAGAAGGACATCATCAACGCTCCGGTGGCAAAGACCGGCATCAATGTGATCACGGTGCCCGACATCCGCTGGGAGCGCCGCGACATCAAGAGCGTCGCGCTGCTGGCGCAGGTGCTGGCGAAGCAGGCTGCGGCCGAAGCCGGCGCCGGCGAAGCCTGGATGCTGCAAGACGGCTATGTCACCGAAGGCGGCTCGTCCTCGGCGTTCATTCTCACCAAGGACGATGTCATCGTCACCCGCAAGAACTCCAACGCGATCCTGCCGGGCTGCACCCGCAAAGCCGTGATCGCGCTTGCCGAGGAGCGCCAGCTCCGTGTCGAGGAGCGGTCCTTCACCGTCGCCGAGGCGCTCGCCGCCAAGGAAGCCTTCATCACCAGCGCATCCTCCTTCGTGCAGCCGGTGGTCGCGATCGACGGCAAGAAGATCGGTAATGGTGAGCCCGGCCCGATGGCAACGCGGCTGCGCGAGATCTACGTGGAGTTCGCCAAGGCGACGGCGGTCTGAGCCGCACTCCGCTATCGGTGGGCAAAGCGAGGCGTGCCCACGTCTTCTGTTGGATTCATGGAGAAATGGTGGGCACGGCGCAAGTGCGCCTTTGCCCACCGTACGAAACCTGCGCTGAGGCGCACGCCCCTACGCCACCGACGCCTTCACCTTTACCGGATGTACCGCACGGAACGCGATCGCGATCCTGTTCCAGGCGTTGATCGCCCCGATCAGCATGGTCAGGTTCACTGTCTCCGCGTCGGAGAATTGCGCGCGAACCTGTTCGTAGACGTCGTCCGGCGCGTGCGTCTCTGAGATCAGCGTCACCGCCTCCGTCCAGGCCAGCGCGGCGCGCTCGCGGTCGGAATAGAGCGGGGATTCGCGCCAGGCATTCAGCAGGTAGATGCGCTGCTCCGTCTCGCCGCGCTTGCGGGCGTCCTCAGTATGCATGTTGATGCAGAAGGCGCAGCCGTTGATCTGCGATGCCCGGATCTTGACCAGCTCGATCAGCGATTTCTCCAGGCCTGTCGACTGGATCTGCTCTTCCAGCGCCATCAGCGCCTTCATCGTGTCGGGTGCGGCCTGGTAGAAGTTCATACGGGGCTTCATGGTCGTTCTCCTTGCTTGCTGGGGTGAAATCAGTGGGCACCACCGGCCGAGGTCTGCCGGGGCTTCTTCAGGAAGAGGACGGCGAGCAGCGCCACGATCAGCGCCATGCCGAGCAGATAGAAGGTGTCGCTGAAGGCGAGGACATAGGCCTGCTTCTGCACGATACGGCCGACCGCGACATAGGCGCGATGCGCAGCGTCCGCATGGTCGAGGACACCGTGGTTGATGAAATACTGGGTGAGTTGCTCCAGCCGCGTGCGCGTCGCCTGCCCGAATACCGAGACCGACTGCATCAGCACGTTGGAGTGATACTGCTCGCGCTTGGTCAGCACGGTCTGGAGCAGCGCGATGCCGACCGCGCCGCCGAGATTGCGCATCATGTTGAACAGGCCGGAAGCCGAACCGGCATTCTCGGCCTCCATGCCGGCGGTCGCCACCGCCGACAGCGGCGCCATGACCAGGGCCTGTCCGACCGCGCGAACGACATTGGGCCACAGCAGCTGGTCGGCGGCGTAGTCGTTGCTCATGTAGATGTTCATGAAATTGGATGCCGCAAACAGCGCGAAGCCGATGCCGATGATGATCCGCGCATCGAAGCGCTGCATCAGGCGCGGCACCAGCGGGATCAGCACCAACTGCGGCAGTCCGGTCCAGGCCAGCACCATGCCGATCTGCTCGGCATTGTAGCCCTGGATGCGCGACAGATATTGCGGCAGGATGAACACAGAGCCGTAGAGCGCGATGCCGAGCAGGAAGTTCGCGAGCATGCCGAAGCCGAAATTGCGTCGCACCAGCAGGCGCAGGTTCAACAGTGGCTTCTTCACCGTGAGCTCGATGATGAGGAAGGCGGTCAGCGCCACGGCGGCGATGATCGACAGCTTGACGATGAAGGGCGAGCCGAACCAGTCGTCCTTGTTGCCCTCCTCCAGCACGGTCTGGAGCGCGGAAAGGCCGATCGCCATGGTGATGATGCCGGCCCAGTCGCCCTCGCGCAGGAGGGACAGCTTCATCGGCTTGGCCTCGAGCGCGTACCAGAGCATGCCAACCATGATCGCGCCGGGCACCAAATTGACGTAGAAGATGTACTGCCAGCCGAAATTCTCGGTGAGATAGCCGCCGATGGTCGGCCCGATCGCCGGTGCGAACGTCGCCGACAGTGCGAACAGCGCGAGGCCGACCGGCTGCTTGCCGCGCGGCAACAGCATGATGATCAGCGTGAAAGCCATCGGGATCAGCACGCCGCCGGTGAAGCCCTGGATCGCACGCAGCACGATCATTTGGGACAGATCCTGCGCCAGCGCGCAGGCTGCGGACAGAGCCAGGAACAGGATCGCATTGGTGAGCAGATAGATTCGAATCGAGAACACCTGCGCGAGCCAGCCCGACAGCGGGATCACCACGATCTCGGCGATCAGATAGGAGGTCGAGATCCAGCCGCCGTCGTCGATGCCGGCGCCGATCGCGCCCTGGATGTCGGCGAGCGAGGCGTTGACGATCTGGATGTTCAGCACCGCCATGAAGGCGCCGAGCGTCGCGCCGATCACAGCGATCCAGGTTTTCGCGAGCACCGCCCGAGCGGCGGGGGTGGGAATGGTGGCGGCGGATGCGACGTTGAGGGCGGGTTGGAGCGTGCTCATGGAAGCCTCGTCTCGGGTACGGAGACAGGATGCGATAGGCGGACGATTTCGATAATCGAGGAAGTCCTGGAAGGATCATCCGGCAGGATTTGACAATCCTGCCGGAGCCTTCCGGCGTCAGCTCCCGTCGGGGCGGGAGGCGTTGTTGGCGAGACGTTTGGCCGTCTCGCGATCGGCCAGCACCGTCGCCTTGGTGTCGATGGTCGGCACCGCGGACATGCCGGGGCGCAGCAGGCCGGTGAGACTGTGGTCGTCGAGCACGATCTTCACCGGAACGCGCTGCACGATCTTGGTGAAGTTGCCGGTCGCGTTATCGGGCGGCAGCAGCGCGAATTCGAGCCCGCTCGCCGGCGACAAGCTATCGACACGGCCGTGCAGGGTCCGATTGCGGAAACTGTCGACGTGCAGTTCGACCGGCTGGCCGGGCCGCACATGCGTGAGCTGGGTCTCCTTGAAGTTGGCAACGACATAGACCGCATCGAGCGGCACCACCGCCATCAATTGCGTGCCGGCTTGCACGTATTGGCCGACGCGCAGGCTGCGGGCGCCGACCGTGCCGTCCACCGGCGCGGTGATCTCGGTATAGGACAGGTTCAACGCCGCCTGCTGCGCGACCGCACGGGCACGCTCGAGCTGGGCCGCGGCCTGGGCGCGCTGCGTGGTGAGCACGTCGATCTTGCGCTGTGCAGCCAGAAGGCCGGATTTGGCGTGCTGCAATTGCGCATTGCTGGCGCGTAGCGCCGCATCGGTCTGCTGCGCACGCTGGATCGTACCGGAGCCCGACTTCATCAGGTCGTCGTAGCGGGCGCGCTCCTCCTGCGCGAATTTCAGATTGGCATCCGCAGCAGCGACATCAGCCGTGCTTTGCGCGATGATCGGCTGTTGCAGTTCGAGCTGGGCATCGATGTTGCGTACGGATGCTTCGGCAGCCGCGACATCGGCGCGGGCTTGGTCGAGTGCCGCCTTGAAATCGCGGTCGTCGATCTTGGCCAGCAGCTGGCCTGCCTTGACCTTCTCGTTGTCGCCGACCAGCACTTTTGCGATGTACCCGGAGACCTTCGGCGCGATGATCGTGGAGTCCGCCTTCACGTAGGCGTCGTCGGTGGTCTCGAGGTAGCGGCCCCTGGTCCAGTAATCGTGTCCGTAGTAGGCGAGGGCTGTCGTCCCCGCGAGGAGCGCGAGCACCAAGGCCGCGCGCCGGACCATGTTCCGGGCCGGGATGGCTGGCGGCACCTTGGAGCAATCGCGAGTGATTTCTGTCGCTTGCTGGAAGATCTCGGTGCGGGGCATCTCGGACATTGCGGTCTCCTGTCGGCTCGCTGAGACTATCGGTCTTGCCGGCCCGGATGATAATTGGCAAAATTCTGAAAGGATTATCCGTTGCAAGTGGATAATCGGAACCATCGGCTTGGTTCGCAATGTCTAGCGGGTCAGGCTCGCGACGCGCCAGAGTGATTGCTGCCTCTGTCGCGCGATTGCTGCTGATGCGTACATCCTGGTGCAGGGAAGCATGGATCGATTGACCAGCCTCGAAGTATTCAGCCGGGTGGTCGAGACCGGTGGCTTCTCCGCAGCAGCCCGCAAGCTCAACATGTCGACCACCATGGTGAGCAATCACATTCAGGCATTGGAAGACCGGCTCGGGGTGAGGCTGCTTCACCGCACCACGCGCAAGGTCAATCTGACCGAGATCGGCAAGGCCTATTACGAACGCTGCGTCCAGATCCTCGCCGACATCGAACAGGCCGACGACATTGCGAGCGAATTGCAGTCGGTGCCTCGCGGCACGCTGCGCATTCACGTCGCCACCCATATGGTGCCGTTCGTCGCGCCGGTCGTGGCGAAACTGCTGTCGACCTATCCGGAGCTCAAGATCGATCTGCGCATGGGCGAGGCCGATGTCGATCTCATCGAGGAAGGCTACGACGTTGCGCTGCGCATGATCCCGCCGCCCGATTCGAGCCTGATCGTGCGGAGCCTAGCCACCTGGCGTCACGTGCTGTGCTGCTCCCACGATTACATCGAAAAGCACGGCCGGGTGCAGAAGCTCGACGAGCTCACCGGGCATAATTGTGGTCGGCATTTGAACTATCCATTCGGCGACGAATGGCGTTTCCTTGATCGCAAAGGCACACCAGCCGCCGTGCGTATCTCGGGCAGCTTCGTCACCAATAGCGGGGAAGCACTGCGCAAGGTCGCCCTGGAGGGTGCGGCCGTCTGCCTGATGGCAGGGTTTCTCATTCAGGACGATCTCGAAGCCGGCCGTCTCGTCCGCCTCTTGCCGGAATATCGAACGGTCGAGCTCTCCATGAATGCGGTCTATCCGCATCGTCATCATCTGTCGGCGAAAGTCAGGACCTTCATAGACCTGCTCGTGCACCACAGCGCCGAGCAGCAGAAGCTGATCAACCCGTATTCATGAGCGACGCTGCGCTCAGGCCGCTCGCGCCGCTCTCGGCCGCGCGAGCAGGGATTCGACCTCGGTCTTGACCGACACGATCGCAGCCTCTTTCACGGGCCCATAGCCGCGAATGTCCATGGGGGCCTTCGCTACGGCAACGAGATCCGGAAGACGCGCCGTGTCGAGCTCGCCCAGCATCCGCTCGATCAGGCCCTCATACCAGGCGATCAGTTCGCGCTCAGCGCGCCGTTCTGCGGTATAGCCGAACGGATCGAACGGCGTTCCGCGCAACCCTTTCAAGCGCGCGAGCATGGCCAGAGGTATCTGGATCCATTGGCCGAAGACACGTTTGCGCGGACGTCCACGTGCATCGCGCCGCGACGGCAGGAACGGCGGGGCGAGGTGATACTGGATTGTGAAGCCGTCCTCGAATTCGCCCTTCAACTCGTCGAGGAAGCCGATTCGCATGTGCAGCCGCGCCACCTCGTACTCGTCCTTGTAGGCCATCAGCTTGAACAGCGCGCGAGCGACCGCCTCGGTCAGCGCCTCGCTGTTCAGGTTCGCTTCGGCATTACGCACTTTTGCGACGATCGTCCGGTAGCGCGTCGCATAGGCCGCATTCTGGTAGGCCGTGAGGAACTCAGCACGCGGGGCGATGAGCTGCTCGAGCGTCTCGGCTTCGGGCGCACCGTTTGCTTTCGGCACAAAGTCCGGATCGGCCACGGCGATCCGACCCCAGGCCAAGGCCTGCTTGTTACGCTCGACGGCGACGCCGTTGAGCTCGATCGCACGAAGCAACGCCTGCAGCGAGACCGGAACCAGACCGCGCTGCCAGGCAAAGCCCAGCATGATGATGTTGGAATAGACAGCATCGCCGAGCAGGCGCTCGGCCAGCGCATTGGCATTGATCGTGTCGAGATTGTCATTGCCGACGACCTGACGGATTGCGCGCAGGCGAGCTGGCGAAGCGAGATCGGCATCGCGGAAGCGGACAACGTCGCCGGTCGGCATTTCCGCCGTGTTGACCGCGGCGCGCGTGCCGCGACGATAGGTGCCGGACGCCTTCGGCGAAGAGCTGACGACGAGGTCGCAGCCGATCAGCGCATCGGCCGCACCCTGGTCGATGCGCACCTGGTGCAGCGCGTCGGGACTTGACGCAATGCGGATGTAGCTCAGTACGGGCCCGAATTTTTGCGCAAAACCGGTAAAGTCCAGCACCGAGACGCCGCGACGCTCGAGATGCGCGGCCATGCCGATCAGCGCGCCGACCGTGATCACGCCGGTGCCACCGACGCCGGTGACAAGCAAGTCATAGGGGCGGTCGAGTGTTGCGGGCGCGGGTAGGGGTAGCGTGGCTGCGCGGCCGGCTACGTCGATCTGGCTCGCGCTCTTCTTCCGACGCGTCGCCCCCTCGATGGTAACAAAGCTGGGGCAGAAGCCGTTCAGGCAAGAAAAATCCTTGTTGCAGGCCGACAGGTTGATCTGGCGTTTGCGGCCGAACGGCGTCTCCTTCGGCTCGACGCTGAGACAGTTGGATTCGACCGAGCAGTCGCCGCAGCCCTCGCAGACGAGATCGTTGATGTAGGCGAAGCGCTTGGGATCGACCATCTGTCCGCGCTTGCGCCGGCGCCGCTTCTCGGTAGCGCAGGTCTGCTGATAGATCAGCACCGAGACGCCGGGAATCTCGCGCAGTTCGCGCTGCACGGCCTCCATGTCCTCGCGGGGGTGAATGGTCACGCCGCTGGGCAGGTCCGCCGGGCTGAACTGCGCGGGATCGTCCGACACCAATGCGATGCGTGCCACGCCTTCGGCGCGGACGCTGTGTGCGATGGCATGCACGCTGACGGGGCCGTCGACCGGCTGGCCGCCGGTCATCGCGACGGCATCGTTGAACAGGATCTTGTAGGTGATGTTGGCGCCAGCCGCGATCGCCTGCCGGATCGCCATCGAGCCGGAGTGATAATAGGTGCCTTCGCCGAGGTTCTGGAAGATGTGCTTGTGGCCGGTGAACCGCGACGATGCTGCCCAGTTCACGCCCTCGCCGCCCATCTGGATCAGCGAGGAGGTCTCGCGGTCCATCCAGCTCGCCATGAAATGGCAGCCGATGCCGGCGAGTGCCTTCGATCCCTGAGGCACTTTTGTCGAAGTGTTGTGCGGGCAACCGGAGCAGAAATACGGCGTGCGTGTTGCGCCGCTGACGTTGATCGTGCGCGCCGCTTCCGGCATTAAGGCGGCTGCGCGGGCGGCGAGATTGAGGCCGGGAAACATCGGATCGAGCCGGCGCGCCAGCACGGAAGCGAGCGCCCGCGGCGACAATTCGCCAATCCAGGAAATCAGCCTTGCGCCGGTTTCGTCATGCTTGCCCACCATGCGCTCCGGCTTGCTGCCGGGATAGCCGTAAAAGTATTCCTTGAATTGGCTCTCGATGATGCCGCGCTTCTCCTCGACCACGAGGATCTCGCGCTTGCCTTTCACGAAGTCCATGGCGTCATGCAGCGCCAGCGGCCAAACCATGCCGACCTTGTAGACGTCGATGCCGATGCTGCGGCAGCCAGCTTCATCCAGGCCCATCAACCGCAGCGCCTCCATCAAATCGAGATGCGCCTTGCCTGTGGTCACGATGCCGTATGTCGCGTCCGGAATGTCGTAGATGTGGCGATCGATCGGGTTGGCCTTGGCGAAGGCATAGACCGCGTGCTTCTTCGCCTCCAGCCGTTCCTCGATCTGCGGGCCCGGCAAGTCGGGCCAGCGATAGTGCAGGCCGCCCGGCGGTGGCGTGAAGTCGGGCATTCGGAAGGCGCGCGGCGGGCGCAGCGCGACGGATGCGCCTGATTCCACGATCTCCGAAATCGCCTTGAAGCCGACCCACATGCCGGAGAAGCGGCTCAGTGCATAGCCATACTCGCCGAAAGCCAAATATTCACCGACATCGGCCGGGTGCAGCGTCGGCATGAACCAGCTCATGAAGGCGACGTCTGACTGGTGCGGCATCGAGGAGGAGACGCAGCCATGATCGTCACCGGCGACCACCAGCACGCCGCCATGCGGCGAGGAGCCATAGGCGTTGCCGTGCTTGAGCGCATCGCCGGAGCGATCGACGCCGGGGCCCTTGCCGTACCAGAGCCCGAACACGCCATCGACCTCGCGGTCCCCTTGCGTCTCGACCTGCTGCGAGCCGAGCACCGCGGTCGCCGCGAGGTCCTCGTTGACGGCCGGCAGGAATTCGATGCGATCCCGTTTCAGCCGTTCCTGAATGCGCCACAGCTCGAGATCGATGCCGCCGAGTGGTGAGCCGCGATAGCCCGAGATGAAGCCCGCGGTGTTGAGACCGCTCGCCCGGTCGCGACGCGCCTGATCGAGTGCGATGCGGACGATGGCCTGCGTGCCCGTGAGGAAGACGCGGCCCTCCTCGCGATCGTAGCGATCAGAGAGTTCGTAAGTATCGAGTGACGGAATGGCGTCCATGGCGGACCTCGCGCGGCATCCTGCCCAACGATGGAAGTTATGCCTTGGTCGTTGGTAGGTCCTACCTATTTATCCGGTACCAAGGCCGTATTCGGTAGAATTTTGCATTGTGATGACGAATTTGGTAGATTTGATCGAATTGGAGAGGCGTTCATGATCGAAGAGCAGGACACGCGCATTCTCGCCCACCTCCAGAAGGATGGCCGTGCGACCAACCAGCAGCTCGCGGATGAAGTCGGCATGTCCACCTCGGCCTGCTGGCGGCGGGTGCGGGCGCTCGAAGAGAGCGGCGTCATCCAGGGCTATGCGGCGCTGGTCGCGCGCGAGCAGGCGGGCTTTGCGATGTCCGCCATCCTTCACGTCTCGCTGGAGCGGCACGATGCGAAGTTCGTGGACGAGTTCGTTACGCGGGTGACGAAGCGCCGCGAGGTGCTGGAATGCTTCGCGACCACGGGCGATGCCGACTATCACTTGCGCGTCGTCGTGCAGGATATGGCGGCCTACAACCGCTTCCTCGACGAGTTCATGTTCCGTATTCCCGGCATCCGCTACGTCCGCAGCAATGTGGTGCTGAAGGAGATCAAGACGAGTGTGGCGCTGCCGTTTTGAGGCAAGGTCAGGGATCCGCGGCTCACGCCGTCTCCGACCGCCGGCGCAATTCGCGCAACGAGAGAAGCGGCGCAACCATGGTGGCGGAACCAGCATCGGTGCTGATGTGCTCACCATACCTGGAACGTCGTGGTTGCGGACGCATGTCAGGCTCGCGGCCGGCATGTGACCGATCGCGATCCTCTCTGAGCTCACGAACTTTTTGCCTCTCCTCCGGCCCTGAGCAGAATCATGAAGGCCAGGACGTGGCTGACGAGCAGCAGTGGTACGTAGAGGGTCGGAATATAAATGCCCGCGCCGAACAGGCCGGGATCCGGGATCTTCGTCGCGCCCATGTAGTACGCGTTCAGGAGGTCGAGCGTCCCCCAAACGTTGAAGATCCAGACCACAGGGATAGCGATAGACCATCGCCATGAGAGAGCCGCCATCGACAGAAGCGCGAGGACGGCGGCGATAAGATCGCCCCATCCCACCTCGGCGGCAAAGCGCGAACTCAACTCCGCAGAGACGAACCCGGTCACCATGAAGTTCATTCCCAAGAACCTGAACGCATGGAAAGCTGCGATGAGTCTCAGGGCGTCATAGCGCGGCATCACGCGGATCGCCGGCCAAACGTAGATGGCGGCGACCACCGAGCTGGTCAGGAAAGCGCCGGCGACGCTGAGAACGAATGGAAGATTGAAGTTCGGCGGCACGTTCGGAGTCCCTATGTTTGACCCTGCTGTCGAGCCGGGACGATGCCTATCGATCGACGTGGCGACGCTCAGGGTTTGGCCATGAGCAGGCGGAGCGGCATGAGCGGACCGACCGCGATGTACTCGTGGTCGATGAGATTCTGCTTGGCCAGCGGCAGGCCTTCCATGATCGCGTGCCCTTCGGCGACATCCTTGACGCTCAGCAGGAAGACGGCTCCGCGCCCATCGGACCGCGAATACCATTCGCGAACCATCCCGTTGAGATAGAGCTGGGTGGTTTGCCTGATTTCATCGGGCATCACCGCCATGACCTGTTCGCGTGTGATGCCTGGCCTGACAGTCACAATGACCATCACGCCGGTTGTCGGTGACGTGGTTTGCGCTTGGGCAAGGGATGGCTCTGCCATGGGGGTAACACCTGTCAGTGTGAGGGTGAGTGCCAGGACGATGTTGCGGATTGCCTTCATCGGTTTCATCTCTCCGATCGCGGCCATGGCCGCGATGTCGCAAATGTCGGACGCACCCAGCGGCGCATTTGCGATCCTGATGTAAGGCCGTCTTTGCGAGAGCGACTATTCGCGATAATATTGATAGGCCATGAAGCAGAACTTCACAGTCAGGCAGGGTGCGCTCGACGGTGTGGAGGCGTTCCTGAGCGTCGCCCAGCACCGCAGTTTCCGCCGGGCGGCTGCCGAGCTCGGGGTGACGCCGTCGGCGATCAGCCAGGCGGTGCGCGCACTCGAAGCCCGCGTCGGCGCCGTGCTGTTCCTGCGCACGACTCGCAGCGTCAATCTGACCGAGGCCGGCGAGCGGTTCTTTGCGCGCGCGAGGCCCGCCTTCGAGGAGCTCGTCGCGGCAAGCGGGGCCGCGCGCGACCTTGGACAGCGGCCGGCTGGGCTCCTGCGCCTCACTGTCCCGCGATCGGTCGTGCCGATTCTGCTGGAGCCCCTGGTCGCCTCGTTCTGTCAGGCATTTCCGGAGATCGAGGTGGAGCTCGCTGCAAGCGAAGAACTGGTCGACCTCGCCGCCGGTGGTTTCGATGCCGGCCTCAGGATGGGGCAGTTCATCTCCCCGGACATGGTTGCGGTCCGCCTGACGAAACCGTTGCCTTTCCTGATCGTGGGCAGCCCGGGCTACCTTGAACGCCGCGGCCGGCCGCGGCGGCCGGACGATCTGCACGAGCACGCATGCCTGAGATTGCGGCGATCAAACGGTGCGCTCGCGCCGTGGTCGCTCAACGACGGCGGTCGTTCGATCGAGATTGCCGTCGCAGGTCCCTTCATCGCCAATGACTTTCCGACGATGCTAGGTGCCGCCGTCGAAGGCGTCGGCCTTGCGCAAGTGCCAGGGCCGCTGGCGACCGACGCCGTCAGAACGGGAAAACTCGTCGCCGTGCTGGAGAAATTCGCTCCGATGACGCCGGGGGTGTTTCTCTACTATCCCAGCCATCGACAAATCATGCCGAAGCTCAGAGCCTTTATAGATCACGTGAAGGGCCGATCCCGGACCGCGCGCTGAGCGCTGAGCGCTGAGCTATTGCCCCTCCCGCACGAACCTGTTCCGCAGCTTGCCGATACCGGTGATCTCGATCTCGACGACATCGCCGTGCTTGATGTCAGGCGAGGCGCCGTCCGTGCCCATCCAGATCACATCACCGGGCCATAGCGTGAAATACTTCGTCAGTTCGACCAGGAACGGCACCACGCCGAAGATCATGTCGCCGGTCACGAAGCGATTGGTCTCCGTGCCGTTGACCCGGACGATCGTCTCCATCTTGTCGAGATCGGCTTCGGTCTCGATCCACGGGCCCATCGGCTTGAACGTATCGGCGTTCTTCGAGCGCCACAGGCTGCGGTCGGCCTTCTGCCAGCTGCGTTCGCTGACGTCGTTGCCGATGGTGTAGCCGAACACGCAATCCATCGCGTTCGCTTCGGTGAGATGCTTCACCTTCTTGCCGATGACCACGACGAGCTCGCCCTCGTAGTGGATCTTGTCCGTTGCAAAGGAAGGGATCACGACGTCTTCGTCGTGGGCGATCAGCGCGTTCTGCGCGCGGTAGCCGATCTCGGGCCGGTCGGGGACCGCCGGAATCTCGCCGCGCTTGTCGGCGGCCTCCTTCAGGTGCTTCAGATAGTTCAGGCCGACGCAATAGAAGGTGCGCGGGATCAGCGGCAGCTCGACCTTGACGTCGCCAAGCGGATACGTGCGCGAGGTGCGTTGCCATTCACCGAGCGGATCGCCGTCGATCGCGACGACCTCGTCGTTCTCGACGAGACCCCAGGAGGTCACGCCCGAGGCGGTGAATTTCAACCAGCGCATGGTGCGTCCTCGTTGTTATTCCGCGGCATCGCGCGGTTGCATCTTCCAGGCACCGGCGGCCGGCCGTTTCAGTCCCAGATTTTCGCGCAACGTCTTGCCGCGATAGTCTTTCTGGAACAGGCCGCGCCGCTGCAATTCCGGTACCACGTGTTGCACGAAATCGGCGTAGGAGCCGGGCACGTAAGTCGCCGCAACGACAAAGCCGTCGCAGCCGCGCTCCACGAACATCTCTTCAAGTCTGTCGGCGATCTCCCTGGGACCGCCGACCATCGCGTCCTGCACCTGGCCGCGGCCGGAGAAAGTGACGAAGTCGCGTGCGCTCGGGTTGCTCTTGCCTGACGTCTTCAGCACGCCGTCGCGGATGCCCAGGATGCCTTGCATGCTCTTCAGCTCTTCCGTGGTCAACGGCTCGTCGATGTCCTTGGAGGCGAAGTCATAATTGAGCGCTTCGGCGAGCAGCGACAGCGCGTCGATTTCGAGCGGCAGTTTGTTGATCAACGCCATCTTGTCCTCGGCCTCCGCCTTGGTCGCGGCGCAGACCGGCGTCGTCAGGTTGCAGAGGAACATCTGGTCGGGATCGCGGCCGGCTTTTGCGGCCTCGTTGCGCACGGAAGCATAGCCTGCCTTGGCGGCATCGAGGCTGCGCGCGGCGGTGAAGATCACCTCGCCCCAGCGGCCGGCAAAGCGCTGACCGCGGCCGGATGCACCGGCCTGGATGATGACGGGATGGCCTTGTTGCGAGCGCGGCACGGTGAACGGACCTCGAGACTTGAAGGCCGGCCCCTGGTGGTCGAGCCGCTTCACCTTGGTCGGGTCGGCAAAGCGGCCGCTGGTCTTGTCCATGATGAGCGCGCCATCTTCCCAGGTGTCCCAGTGGCCGAGCACGACCTCCATGAACTCATCGGCGCGGTCGTAGCGGGAATCGTGTTCGGGATGGGAGTCGCGGCCCATGTTAAGCGCTTCGCCGTCGTTCAGCGAGGTGACGACGTTCCAGCCGGCGCGGCCGCCGGACATCAGGTCGAGCGTTGCGAAGCGGCGGGCGACGTCGAACGGTTCGTAATAGGTGGTCGAGCAGGTCGCGCCAAGGCCGAGCTTCTCGGTGACGACGCCCATCGTGGTCAGCACGATCAGCGGATCCATCTTCACGCAGCGGATGCCGTATTCGACGGTGTGGGCGTGGTCGTTGCCATAGCGGTCCGGCATCGCCAGGCGGTCGTCGAAGAAGGCCATGTGGAACTTGCCGGCTTCGAGGATTCTGGCGATCTCCTGATAATAGTCTGCCGACATCGAATCGGCGCGCGAGTCCGGATGCCGCCAGGAGCTCGGCAAGTTCGTGCAGTTCTGTGCCTGAAGGAAGCCGACCAGTACCATCTGCCGATTCATGCCGCTGTTCTCCTGATGCCGTCAGGCCAGATCGAGCACCGTGTCGAGCCTGTACTCACGGGCCAGCGTGCGCAGCTTCTCCCACGTGGCATCCTCGATCTCGATGCCGTCGCGCAGGCGCTGCTGCTCGCGCAAACCCTCGATCTCGCCGGGATAGCAGACGCCCGCGCTGCCCTCGGACGGCGGCGTCGATTTCAGATAGCGCGCGAATTCCGCGACCTCGCGCTTGAACTCCTGCAGCGGGCGGAACGCAGCGACATTGAAGACCGCCATGAAGCAGCCGTCATTATGACGCCCCGTGGGCTCGACGCCAAAACCGAGACCGGTGAGCAGGCCGCAAAGCACCTCGACCATGGCGGCGAGGCCGCTGCCCTTGTAGCCTTCGGTGCCGCCGAGCGGCAGCAGCGCGCCGCCCTTGCGATATTGGGTGGGGTCGATGGTGTGACGCCCCTCGGCATCGATGATCCATCCCGTCGGGATCTCCTCGCCACGCGCGACCGCGAGCTGGATCTTGCCGGCCGCCACCGCCGAAGTCGCCATGTCCAGACAGAAGGGTGCATCGAGATCGGACGGTACCGCGATCGAGATCGGGTTGGTGCCGAGCCGCGCCTCCTTGCCGCCGAACGGAGCGACGTGTTTCGGCGAGCGGCCGGAGTCCGCCGTTGCAATCCCGATCATGCCTTCGCGCATCGCCATCAAGGGATAGGCGGCGAGGCGGCCGACATGGCTCTGCCGGAACACGGTGCAGGCGGCAACGTTCGCGGTCTTCGCCTTCTCGATCGTCAGCGCCATGGCCTTTGCGTTGACGTGAAAGCCAAAGCCCCAATGACCGTCGATCACGGTCGTGGTCGGCGATTCCTGGACGATCGTCCACTTGGCGCCGGGAACGATATGACCGGCCTTGATGCGGTCGATGTAGGTGGGAACGGCGATCACGCCGTGGGAATCATGGCCGGCGAGATTGGCGTTGACGCAACCGATTGCGACAGCATCGGCCTCCTCCTCGGACGCCCCGGCGGCGCGCAGCAGGGCGGCGCTGACGCGCGTGAGGCGATCGGCCTTGACGATCGGCATGGCGTTCCCTCGGCTTGGTGCCCATCACAGGCTGCTTGTTGGGTGCCATCGTCTCAAAGCGCAGCAGCGATATCAATCTCCCATAAACCAACACAGGGCTGCAAATTCGTAAAGAGAACGCGCCTTTGGTCGAAGGGACGTCCCGCGCAGCGGCATTTCCGGCAATTTTGTGCTGCTCGTTCGCTGCTCGTTCACTTTGATCGACGGTTTGCAGTGCGCAATAACGACCACTTAGGCGATCGCCGTTCATAAAGGCACCGGGAGAAATAGGCAGAATTGCCGCGGGAGCTGAGATCGTGCCGACCACACTCGCGCGCACCTTTGCGGCGCTGAGCGCAATCAATGAAGCGATCCTCTACGCGAGATCGTCGGACGAGCTGTACCAGAAGGTCTGCGACGCCGGATTCTCGAGCGGGGACTTTCTGGCCGTTGCCGTCTTCCTGGTCGAGCCGGACGGCCAGCGCCTGCGATTCGCCGCCGGCTGCGGCGATGACATTCCGCGGCTGCGCTCGATTCTGATCACGACGGACGCCGGTACGCCTGAAGGATCTGGCGTCGGCGGCGAGGCATTCCGCGATCAGAAGCTGTGTGTCAGCAACGACTATCTGAACGATCCGCGCTCGCTGGCGTGGCGAGAGGGCGCCGCCAAGGCGCACATCGGTGCGGCGGCGGCGTTGCCGCTGCTCTGCAACGGCAAGAGCGTCGGCGTATTGTACGTGACGCGCAGAGAGGCCAACTCGTTGAACGAGCAGATGGTGTCGCTGTTCGAGCGCATGTCTGCGAACATTTCCTACGCGCTGGACAATTTCGCCCGCGAGACCGCGCGGCAGACCAGCGAACGGGCGACACGGCGGCTCAACCGCATGTTCGGCGCCATCAGCGCCACCAACGAGGCGATCCTGCGCGCCAAGACCGAGCAGGAACTGTACCAGCTCGTCTGCGATGCCTCCGTCCACAGCGGCAAGTCGCTGGCGACCATCGTGCTGCTCCGCGAGCCGGATTCGCACTGGATGAAGCCTGTCGCCGCCACTGGGCAGAATCTCGAGCTCGTCACCCAGGCGCGCTATTCGGTCGACCCGGAGAATCCGTGCGGCAAGGGCATCTCCGGCGAGGTGTTCCGGACGCAAAAGGCGATCGTCGAGGATGATCTCGCCAGCCGCACCAAGGGCTCGCCTTGGGAGCAGGCCAACATCGACACGGGCGTTGCCGCCTGCGTGGTCGCTCCGCTGATCAAGCGCGGCGAAAGCGTCGGCGTGCTCCTGTTCTTCATCAGCCGTTCCTGGGCCAAGGACGAGGAGATCGTCGCGCTGCTGCTGCGCATGGCGGAGAACGTCTCGTTCGCGATCGAAAATTTCCGCCGCGAGGCCGAGAAGGCCAGGATCGCGGCGGAAGAGGAACGTCTGGCGCGCATGTATGCGGCGCTCAGCGCCACCAACGAGGCGATCCTGCGCGCACGGTCACGCTCGGAGCTGTTCGACCTCGTCTGCGAGGCGACGGCCAAAGGCGCCAAGTTCACCTCGGCCAGCATTGCGTTGCTCGACCAGCGCGGCGAGCTGCTGCGCGTGGTCGCCAGCTACGGACCGAATGCCGACCAAGTTCGCAACTTCAAGTTTTCGATCTCCGATGAGGTGGCGGAAGGGCACGGCCTGACCGGCACCGCGTTCCGCACGCGCCAGCCTGCCGTCAGTAACGACGTGCTCGCCGACGACCGCATTGCGCCCCGGTTGGCCAGCGCCCGCCGCAGCGGCATCGCGTCCTCCGCGGCGCTGCCGCTGTTCAACGGCGACCGGCTCGAGGGCGTCTTCCTGTTCAACTCCCCGGAGCGCGGCACCTTCACGCCCGAACTCGTCGAGCTGCTGTGCAAGCTCCAGGCCAACGTCTCCTTTGCGCTGGAAAGCTTCGATCGGGCCGAGGAGAAAGCACTAGCGGACAAGCAGCGCAATCGCCTCAGCGGAATGTTCGAGGCGCTAAGCGCAACCAATGAAGCCATCATGCGCGCCAAGACCCGCGAGGAATTGTTCGAGGCTGCATGCCAGGCGGCCGTCCTCGGCGATGTGTTCGCCTCGGCGACGATCGGCATCATCGACAAGGAAAAGGAGCTCGTTCGTGTCGTCGCGGTGAAGGGACGCCTGCAGGAGCAGATGGTCGGACGGAGCTGCAACATTTCCGCCGGCCATCCCGAGGGCCAGGGCATCATCGGCACCTCGCTCCTGACCCGCCGGCCCAGCGTCATGAACGACTATCTGCACGAGCCGCGTTCAGCCTACTGGCGGACGAAGGCGATCGAGGACGGAACGCGGGCAGCAGCCAGCTTCCCGCTTCTGAAAGCAGGCCAGGAGCCGGTCGGCATCCTGCTTTTTCTCGCGCCCGAAGAGAACACGTTCACGTCCGATCTGGTCGAATTGCTCGGGCGCCTCGCCGAGAACGTCTCCTTCGCGCTCGATAATTTCGATCGCGCCGAGGAGAAGGTCCGCACCGAGGCGCAAAAGGAGCGCTTGACGCGCATGTTCGCGGCACTGAGCGCCACCAACGAGGCGATCATGCGGGCGAAGTCGCGCGCCGAACTGTTCGACCTCGTCTGTCTTGCCGCATCGAACGGCGCCAAGTTCACCTCGACCACCATCGCGCTCGCGAAGGCCGACAGCGATCAGATCGAGATCGTCGCCAGCGCCGGACCGTCGTCCGGCACCACGCGTAATGTCCGCCTCTCGGTCGACCCCGAGCGCCCCGAGGGCCGGGGGATGGCCGGCACGGCGTTCCGAACCCGGCAGCCTTGCATCAGCAATGACTATCTCAACGACCGGCGCGTGAGCGCCTTCCATGCCATCGTTCGCGGCGACGGCGCGCGGTCCGGGGCGGCGTTGCCGCTGATCGTGCACGATCAACCTGTCGGCGTCATGATCTACATGTCGACCGAAAAGGACACCTTCACGCCCGAATTCGTCGAGTTGTTGCAACGTCTGGCCGACAACGTCTCCTTCGCCATGGAGAATTTCGATCGCGCCGACGAGAAGAGCAAGGCCGACGAGCGGATCGAATACCTCGCCTCGCATGACAGCCTGACCGACCTGCCGAACCGCGAGACTTTCAACGGGCTGCTGCGCGCGGCGATCGACACGGCGCAGCGCCGCGATCACCGTTTTGCGGTGCTCTTCATCGATCTCGACCGCTTCAAGCTCATCAACGATTCGCTGGGGCACGAGGCCGGCGACCTGCTCCTGCTCGAAGTGGCCAATCGTTTGCGCGGCGCATTGCGAGCGAGCGACGTGGTCGCGCGCCTCGGCGGCGACGAGTTCGTGGTGATCCTCGACCAGTGCGGCGAGATCGAGGACGTCCAGCGGATCGCCACCGAGCTGCTCGCCGCGCTTGCCGAGCCCATGGAGCTGGCCGGCCACGAGTGCCATACCACGGCTTCGATCGGCATCGCGATGTATCCGGCCAACGGCTCCGACGCGCAGACGCTGACAAAGAACGCCGACATGGCGATGTACCTCGCCAAGGAGGACGGCAAGAACGGCTATCGCTTCTTCTCCAAGGAGGTGAAGACGCAGTCGATCGAGCGGCTGTCGCTCGAGAGCGCGCTGCGCCGAGCGCTGGAGCGCGAGCAGTTCTCGCTGAACTATCAGCCCAAGGTGGATATGGAGACCGGTCAGATCACGGGCGTCGAAGCGCTGCTGCGCTGGACGCATCCCGATCTCGGCAGCGTCTCGCCGGCACAGTTCATTCCACTTGCGGAGGAAACCGGGTTGATCGTGCCGATCGGCCGCTGGGTGCTGAATGAGGCTTGCGCGCAGGCCATGGCCTGGCAGCGCCGCGGCCTGCTGCCGCTATCGATGGCGGTCAACCTGTCGCCGCGGCAGTTCGCAGACGAACATCTGTTGCAGGACATCGACGAGGCGCTCGCGGCCTCCGGCATGTCTCCGGTGCTGCTCCAGCTCGAGGTCACCGAGAGCATGATGATGCGCAATGTCGGCCGCGCGCTGAAGGTGCTCGACTCCATCCAGAGCCGCGGCATCCGTCTCGCCATTGACGATTTCGGCACCGGCTATTCGTCGATGTCGCTGATGAAGCACTTCCCGATCGACACCATCAAGATCGACCGCTCCTTCGTGCGCGACCTGCCCCAGGATTCGGAAGACCAGGCGATCGCGCAGGCGATCATCAGCATGGGCAAGGCACTCGGCATGACTGTCGTCGCCGAAGGAGTCGAGAATGCCGAACAGGAGGCGTTCCTGCGGACCCATGGCTGCGACGAGATGCAGGGCTTCCTCATCTCCAAGCCGCTGGCGGCGCGGCAGATGATCGAGTTGCTGCGGCCGATTGCGCTGCCTGTCGCGCCGCCGCTCCAGCCGGAACCGGCCGACGAAGGCACAGCGTCACGGCTGAAACGCGCCGTCGTCTGACGGCTGCGGGTGCAACTCGCGGACCTCGTGTTCTCGCCCTTCGGCCTTGCTCGGAAAGTCCTGAGGCCCCGTCAGTGACGTCTGCTCGATGAACAGCGCGAGAATGCTGCGCGCGCCTTCGGCGAAACTCGTCCCTTCGCTCACATTCAACGCGCAGCAGCAGGTTTTGCTCATCGGCTCCTGGTCGTCGACCATGGCCATGGCGGGGCCCCACCACCAGGCAGGTGCAGGCGAGCGCTCGCCCTCTGGCACGACATGCCAGCCGACGAACTCCTCCATTACGCGCTCGAATTCCAGGCGCGCAGCCTGATGCATGTGGTCGATGCTCCCAGAATCCGTGCCCGACGACACGCCGATGTGATCGTCACTTCGCTCGGAAAATCGGCTCGCGCATATGGGCCGAACCATGCAAGTCGACATCGTCGTCGGCAATGCGGAAATACGCAGCTGTCGGCGATGCGCCTGAGCAGCTGCGCATATGCATACTAGCCGCTCAAGGGCACGGCAGGCAAGCTATCGGAGTTACGGTGCCTAACGCGACCTGAACGGATGCGCCTTCTGGTGCCAGGCCCAGGCCGTGCGGATGACCGTCGGCAGGTCGGAGTGACGCGGCACGAAGTTCAGCACCTTTCTCGCAGCAGAGGGGTCCGCGACCAGATAGGTGGGATCGCCGGCGCGGCGCGGCTTGATGGTATGCGGTACCTCGCGTCCGGTCTCCTGCCTGATGGCGTCGAGGATCTCGCGCACGGAAAAGCCGGAGCCTGTGCCGAGGTTGAAGCTGCCGCCGGCATGCCCTTGTTCCAGAAGCCTCAAGGCCGCGACATGGGCGGCCGCGAGGTCGGTGATGTGGATGTAGTCGCGGATCGCGGTGCCGTCGGGCGTGTCGTAGTCGTCGCCGAACACCGCGAAGTCGACATGCCCCTGAAGCGCCATCATCGCGCGCGGAATGAGGTGAGTTTCGTTGTCGCGCAGCTCGCCGATGCCACCAGCGGGGTCCGCGCCGCTGGCGTTGAAATAGCGCAGGCAGAACGCACCGAAGCCATAGGCCGTGCGGTAATCGGCGAGCATGCGCTCGATCATCAACTTCGATGCGCCGTAGGGATTGATCGGCGCACAGGGAAAGTCTTCCGGCAGCGCCTTGGAATCGGCGTTGCCATAGACGGCGCCGGTCGAGGAGAACACGATGCGATGGCAGCCCGCGTTGCGCATCGCCTGCAACAGCGACAGCGTGCCCTGGACGTTGTTGATGTAGTATTTCTGCGGGTCGGTCATGGACTCCCCGACGAGGCTCGCCGCCGCGAAATGCATGACCGCCGTGATCTTGTGCTCGGCGAAGGCGCGCGCCAGCGATGCGCCATCGAGCAGATCGCCCGTCACCAGGGGGCCGGCGACGAAGCTGCGATGACCTGTCGAGAGATTGTCATAAACGACGGGCAGATAGCCGGCGGCGGTCAGTGCGCGGCAGGCATGCGAGCCAATATAGCCCGCGCCCCCGGTGACGAGGACGGTCGGTCGGTCGGTCATGTCGTCTTCTGCTCTTCTCTTAGCGGAGGGGGCGGTTGCGGCTGAAGAGAAGATAAAGCGCGCGGGGGTTGGTGGTCAAATAGCGCCAGAACAGACGGCGTGGCTCCAGCAAGGTGCGCCAGGCCCATTCGAGGCCGATTTTTTGCATCCATTGCGGCGCGCGGGAACGGCTCCCCGACAAAAAGTTGAACAGGCCGCCGGACGTCTTGATAACGCCAACATTGGTCAGATGCGGCGTGAATTCCTTCACGAATGCCTGCTCGTTGGGCACGCCGAGCGCGACCCACAGATAGTCCGGCGCCAGGGCGTTGATCTCCTCGATTTTGGCACGTAGCGCCTCGCCGCGCAGATAGCCATGGCTGCGCCCGACGATCTTGAGGCGTGGATACATCTTCAGGACGTTTGCGACCGCCGCGGCGTTCTCGGCCTCGCTTGCCCCAAACATGTAGAAAGTGCGGCCGACTGCTTCCGCCTTGCGCGCGACGACGTGGAACAGGTCCGTGGTCGCAACGCGCTCCGGCAGCGGGAACCAGGATTGCAGCTTCGAGGCCGCGACCAGCGGCTGACCATCGGCGTTGATCAGGTCGGCGGCGCGGAACAGGCGCTCGGTCTGCGGCTCGGTCGAGCAGCGCGCCAGCACCTCGCCATTGGCCGAGGTCAGGAACAGCGGGCGGCCGATGCGATTGTCAGGATCGGTCGCCTCGATCATGAAATCGGCGGTGGCTTCCAGATCGAGCGCGGCCATGCGAAGCCCGCCGACGGTGATCCGCGGCACGTCGGCAGTCGCTGCCCGTCCCTCGAGGTTGACGCGACGCTCAAGCATATTGTTTGCCTCGCTGGCGCGTTTGGATTGCAGGGGTGAGCTCGTCGAGCACGACGCCGACGAGCTTGCGCTCCGCGGGGCCGAGCGCGGTCAGGATCTCTTCCAGGCTGTCGTTGACGTCGAGGCAGGTCGGCAGCACGGCCACCAGCGAATCGATGTCGTCGAGCAGCTTGCGGCCGCCGGCCGCGAGCGGCATCGCCGGGCCGTCGAGGATCACGAGGTCATAGCCGCTCGCGGCGCGCGCCTGCGCAATGGCCTTGCGGATGGCGTCGGCAGCCTTCCCGGCGTCGCCCTCCGCGGCCGGCAGCACCGAGATGCCGTTGACCGTCTTGATCTCGCGTGCGTCCTTGCTGCCGATCGAGAGCCAGCCGAGCCGGCTCGGCTCGCTCTTGCCGGGACGGATCACCTTGTTCGAGAGCACGCGGGCCTGATGGTCGGCATCGATCATCAGCACGCGGGCGCCGTCGCGTGCAGCCGCCAGTGCGAAATTCAGCGCGGTTACGCTACGCCCGCTCGTCTTGCCGGCCCCGACGAGCGCGACGACCGGCATCGCCCTGCCGCCGGAGCGCCGCGCCACTGCGGCGCGCATGTCGCGCCAGGCGTTGAGCAGCGTCGTCAGGGGAAAACCGGGACGGAGCGTCGGCCAGCCCAGCCGTGTGAGATCGACGCCTCCGCCGGTAGCGAGGATGGCGCCGAGCGTGTGAATGACGTCGGCCTCCTGGAAGCGTGCGATCAGCGGCTTTTCGATCAGGGGCTTTTCGACCATCGCAGGCTGGAGCGGGGGAGCGGCAAGCTCCAGCGGAATCCGTTCAACATCCGGAGAGGCCGGCTGAGGCGGCGAAGCCTCCGAAGGGCGCGCGCGCTGCGGAACCCGTGTTGCATCCGGCGCCGATGTGCGCTGTGGGCGGGCTGACGTGGGCGCCGTTGCGATCGCGCCGGCGAACAGCAACTCAGCCGCGACGAACCAGCCCGATGCAGCGATGGCGCCGAACACGAAGCCGATCATGGCGAACAGGCTCATAGCTGGCGGGAACGAGCGCCGCTGCGGCACTGTCGCTTCACCTATGACACGGGCCGCCGAAGTGTTCAGACTCTCCTGCTCCTCGGTCTCGCGGGAGCGCTTGAGAAAGGATTGATAGACGTCGCGGCTGGCATCGGCTTCGCGTTCGAGCTCGCGCAGGCGCACGGCGGCCTGGCTGAGCTGGACGCTCTGTCGCTTCTGCGCTTCCAGCGCCCGGTTGAGCGAAGCCTCGAAATCGCGGGCGCGCGTCAAATCGTTCTTGGCGGACTGCGCGAAGCGGTCGATCTCTTCGTTGATGGTGCGCTTGAGGTCCTCGACCTGCTTCTCGGTCTGACGCAGTGCCGGATGGCGCGGCCCGAGCTCGCCGGCTTGCTCCGCATATTTCTTGCGGGCATCGGCATATTGCGCGCGCAGATTCGCGATCGTTGGCGATTGCAGCGCCTCCGGAATAGCGCCGGCATCGGCAGCGCTACGGCGACTCGCCTCGATCTGATCGAGCCGCGCCTGCGCATCCATCGTCGCCGCCCGGGCCGCGGAAAGCCGCTGGTTGCTGGCGGAAAGCTGCTGGTCGCTGATCAGCGCATCCTGGGTGCCGACGAAATTATTCTGGGCCTTGTAGGTGGCGAGCGCGGTCTCGGCGTTGCGCAGCCGATCGCGCAGCTCCTTCAGGCGACTGGATAGATCGTTGGTGGCGCGCCGTGCGGCCGAAGCCTGCGAGCTGCGGGATTCGGCGAGGTAAGCATTGGTCAGCGTGTTGGCCAGCATCGCGGCTTTCGCGGGGTCTGTCGACCAGACCTCGACGTCGACGATGAAGCTCTTCTCAGTCTTGCGGATCGCGATGTGCCTGCTCAGTGCCTCGAGCGCCGCGAGCTGCACTTCCTTCGTCTCCGCGGCCGAAGGCGCGCGGGGGTGCAGGCCGATCAGGCCGAGCAGCGACGACATCAGGCTCGTGCCATCGCCGCCACCGAATTCCGGATCCTTGTCGAGGCCGGCCTGCTGGATCACCTGGAGCAATACGCTGTTGGACGTGATGAGGCGCGCCTGGCTCTCCACGACCATGGACATGCCGGAGACGTCCTGCGCGCGCGGCGTGAGTTCGCGGTCCACGAGCTGAAGCTCGCGCGGATCGACGTAGAGCTGAGCGGTGGCGGTGTAGCGGGGCGTCACGCTCTTGCCGATGCTGACTGCAAGCGTCGCGCCGAGCAGGGCGGCCGCGGTGATCGCTACCTTTCGCCGCCAGAGCAGATTGGCAAGCTCCAGCACGTTGACGCCGGCCCGAGGCTTCCGTTGCGAGGCCTCCGGTCCGGCCCGGTCGATCGGCTGGTTATAGTCAAGCATGATCCCCAGCTTTCATTCCAGCTGCTGCCGCGGGCTGAGGGGTTACTCTTCGCTTTACGCCACGCACCCGGGATATAGGTGCCCAATCCACGCAACAGGGAAAATTAACCATACTCATTGAGGGACTATTCACCGAAATGGCAAACAAAGCGTTTAAGCGCATCCCACTCTTTGCTGCGTCGCCGTGACGCCCGGATCCTCTGGAGATTAACGGTTCGTTAACGAGCGCAGCGGGCCTGCCAAGCGCCGTTCGTTCCGCGAACAGCTGCACGCGCATGGCTGTCAGCGCTTCCGCAGGATGACGTGATAGTCGCCGCGGCGGACGTCGGTGCCGCGCGGGAGCACGGCGTTCAGCACCGCGGCGCCGGCATCGACCAGGGCCGCAAACAGCGGCTTGCGCCGTCGCATCTCGGGATAGCGCGGACTTTCGACTTCACGACGATAGATCGTCTCGAGGCCATTGGCGGCCGCGAATGCTTCGAGCCTGGGCAACGTCACCAGCGGATGGAAGAAGGTCGGGAACGGCGGCTCGCCGGGCAGGCCGGCGTCCTTGATGCCGCGGATGTGCCGGTAGAACCAGACGTGAAACCAGTGCGGCGAATATTTGGTGACGATTCCGGAGAGCGAGCGCGGATTGGGCGCGCCGATCAGGATCATGCCGCCGCGCTTGAGCGCGTCACGGAAGTTCAGGAGCGCAGCGTCGACGTTCGGCAGATGCTCGATCACGTTGTAGCAGATCACCAGATCGAAGGTCCCGCGGCCGAAGCGGTAGGTCTGGACGTCGCCGAGGATCGCCTCGTCGGCGTAGATGTTTTTGCGGACCTGGTCCTCGTCGATGTCGATGACGGTGACTTTGCTGCGGCTCAGCAATTCTGGCGGCAGGACGCTGCACGAGCCGCCGCCGGCTTCATAAATGGCGAGCCGGCCCTGCGGCAGCTCGCGGCACAGCACCTCATGAACGGCGAGCAGGCTGTCGCGAGCTTCGCCGTGGACGAGATCATGAAGCGCCTCGGTACCTGTCGCGGCCTCGGGGATTTGGATCGCCGTGGCTGTCGCGAAATCGATCGTGGCTGGCTTGTTCATGGTTTCTGACCGCGCTTGTTCTATTCAAATTTACAGGAAAAAACGCGCTTGCCCGAAGAGCAAATCCGATGCCGCACGGTCTCACCGGTCGCAGTGCTTACGGTCGGGTTAATGCGCATGCGCATTAACTACAGCATTGTCCATATTGCGGCCTCGTCGGCGCATAGACCGCCAGTTGCAGTATCACGCCCGGCAGATGTGGCGGCGATGTGCCGCTCGGCAGCCGTCTGTTTTGGGACGCATCTGTCCCGCGGCGATGTGTCGTCGTGGGATGCGTGATCGAAGCAGGGCTTTTTCAATATATCTCGGACATCTAGATCGTCATGACATTGATCCCGACAGACCTGTCCACCATGCGCATCGCGGATGCCGTGCGCGATCCCAACCGGGAGATCGCGGTGAGCTCTGCGGTCATCGACCTGTCCGTCGGCATCGTCGTCTGCATTCCCTGCTTTCGCCGCCCGCAGCACCTTCGGCTGACGCTGGAATCTCTGGCGAACCAGCGCACCTCGCGTTCCTTTGCCGTCGTCATGGTCGAGAACGATGCCGCGCGGCGCGAAAGCGCGCCGGTTGCCGCAGAGTTTCTGGCCGCCGGCAGGCTCCAGGGCGTTTGCCTGATCGAGAAACGGCAGGGGAACTGCCAGGCGATCAATGCTGCGTTCGAGACGGCGCAGGAGCTGTTTCCCGCCGCGACCCGTTTCCTGATGATCGACGACGACGAGATCGCTTCGCCCGACTGGCTCGAGCTGATGGTCCGCACTGCGGAGGCGACCGGAGCCGACGTGGTCGGCGGTCCGGTGCTGCCGGTCTTCGACGACGAGAGCAAGCCCTGGCTTTCGCGTCATCCCGCTTTCCGTCCCGCCTACGACTACAGCGGTGCGGTGCCGCTGATTTACGGCTGCGGCAACTGTCTGATCACACGCGCCGCCTTCGAAAGGTTCGATCGTCCCGCGTTCGACCTGCGCTTCAATTTTCTCGGCGGCGGTGATTGTGATTTCTTCGTGCGGTGCCGTGACGCCGGTATGCTGTTCCACTGGACGGCGGAGGCCGTCATCACCGAGTCCGTGCCGCGCAGCCGCACCAGCATCGGCTGGATCGCAAAGCGCGGCCTGCGCATCGGTGCGATCAATTATCGCGTGCAGTACAAGGCCGCGCAAAGCGCGGCGGCGCGGGCGCGGGTGTTTGCGCAGATGCTTGGACGGCTGCCGCTGTCGCTGGCTCGTGCCGCAGCCTTGTTGACCTCGTCGAAAGCCGTCGTCGCGATGCATCCCGTGATGGTTGCGCTTGGCGCCGCCTTGGCGGCCTTCGGGCTCGAGCCGAAGCCCTATGAGGCCTCGAAGATCGCGTCTTGATGCGGCGGCGAGGGACTAGATGCCGAAACGGGCGAGGGCGACCCGGATTGCGGAGCGTGGCAGCGATTTGAGCGACCGCCGGCCGATCATCGCGAGATAGGCGAAGGCTTGGCGATGTCTGCCGAAGCGAATCGCTTGCATCGCCGAATAGGTGACGAGATGAATCTCGGCAGCCCGGCGCAACCCACGCGCCGCGCCCTCGGGGAGTCTCGCCAGGATCAACCCGTCATCGAAGATACGTGCGACCGCCGGCAAGAAATCCTGCGGGGTTCGCGCCGCCGCGTTCATCGTATTGGCCGTGTGCAGGCGATAATCCAGCAGAAGCTTTGGCGCGAATTCGAACTCGCCGATCGCGGCAAGCCGGCACCAGCAATGCCAGTCTTCGCAATATCTGAGAGAGACGTCGAAACCGCCGATGGCGCGGAAAGCCTCCGCACGGGTGAGCACGACGCCACCGTTGACGATGAAGTTCCCGGCCGTGAGCCGCACCAGCACGTCGCCTGATGGTTTGCGGCGTCCCTTCAGCAGGTCGCGCCGGCCGATCTGCCGCCCCTCGCTGTCGATCGTGTTGTAGTCGCCGTAGACGAGAACCGCGCGCGGAGCACCGCGCGCTGCCGAAAGCAGCGCCGCCACCGCGCCGGGGCGCAGGCGGTCGTCGGCATCGAGGAAGAGCAGCCACTCACCGTTCGCATGCCGGGCCCCGAGATTGCGCGCCGCCGAGACGCCTGCGGAATCGTTGTGGATCAAGCGCAGCCGCGAGTCACGCACGTCCCGGACGATCGCAATGGTTTCGTCGGTCGAGCCGTCGTCCACGACGATCACCTCGGTCACCTCGCGTTGCGCCAGTGCGCTGGCGAGGGTTTCGCCGACATAAGCTGCAGCGTTCTTGGCGGGAATCACGACGGACACCGAATTGGCGGCGCCGATCTGAAGCGGGAGGCGCGCTGGCGCTGCCGCGCGGGAGGCGGCCGGCAGTTCGAGAACGTCTTCGGCGGTGATCAAGCTACGGCTCGCCTTTAATGATCTGTTAACCGGGACCTGTCGGCCGCGCTGGCAACGCTGGCGATCGCAAGCCGGCCGCCCGCGGATGATACCCGCATTGTGGTCAACCCGTTGCCGGGAAGGCCTGTGCGCCGCCTGGTTTCGTAGAATAGCGTTAAGCCACTGGCATTAAGCCTGTGGCAAATTTGGAAGAGTGCGACAGGCGTCCCCATGCGACAATGCGCTTGGCTGCCGCGGATGGATCCAGTGCCCGCAAAGACGTTCGAACACGACCCCGATGCGATGATCCTGAACCTCTTTTATGAGGACAAGGACGATCGTTGGTTTCCCGGCGACCGGCACCTGCGGCGCATGGCTCGCCGGTTGCTGCTCGGCGAACCGCGCATGAGCGGCCAGCTCCGCGTGTTTCTCAATCTCTGTGCCGGACTCGACCGGCTCGGCATCCGCTACCGCGTCAACGACTACGGTCATATCGCCGAGCATCCCGACGAGCTCGCCTGCATCATCGGCCGGACCTTCCTGCTCGACAAGTTCGCCTGGAAGAATCCGATCCTGCTCGGCGTTGCCGCCCACAATCATCCGCTCGACGACCCCAATCTGTTCAAGCGTCTGCCGGTGAAGAAGGTCGTGGTGCCCGGCCCCTGGTACGTCGATATGTACCGGCCGCATTGGCCCGATACGGAGGCCTGGCCCGTCGGCATCGACACGGACCTCTGGGCGCCGTCGAAGCAATCGCAAAAGGCCGTCGATGTGCTGATCTACGACAAGGTCCACTGGGACCGCGAGCGCTATGCGCAGGAGATGATCGAGCCCATCCGCGCCCGGCTGCTCAAGGACGGTCGCTCGCTCACCGAGCTGCGCTATGGCAGCTACAAGGAAGCGGATTATCAGGGCGCGCTGGCGCGTTCGCGGGCGATGATCTTTCTGTGCCAGAGCGAGAGCCAGGGCATCGCCTATCAGCAGGCCTTGTCCAGCGGCGTGCCGGTGTTCGCCTGGGATCCGGGCGGGCCTTGGCGCGACCCCGATTACTATCCACACCGGGTGAGGTTCGCGCCGGTGTCGTCGGTGCCGTATTGGGACGAACGCTGCGGTGCCAAGTTCACCGACATCGCGGGGTTCGAGGCGGGTTGGGAAAGGTTCTGGGCCGGGTGCGCCGCGGGCGACTTCGATCCGCGCGGTTACATCCTGGACAATCTCACGCTGGAGCAACGGGCGCTGCAATACTACGAGATCGCGCTGAGCATCGTGCGCGAGTCCGCGGCGTCGCAGACCTCCGCCGGGCCCGCTGATAGACGCTCGAAAGAGTCGAACCACGACCGGAAGCTGCACCGGCGTCACGAAATGTCTTGAGTCATGGTCCGCAGCGCCGCAGACATGACCGACGTCGAGGCCCGATCGTTGGGCCATGTCCTGCGCGACCGCCTTGCGGGGCTCAATGCCGTACAGGCGGCGCGCTGCCTCGTCGCGGTCGGAGCGCTGCTGCTGGTCCTGGTGACGCTCGATCCATTCCCGGACCTGCGCAATCCCGACGTCACCACCATCGTCGGCGGACGAATGGCGCTGACCTATATCTCCTGGGGCCTCCTGGCTGCGGTCGCGGTGCTGTGTGTCGCCGCCTCGGATGCACCCGCGCTGAAGAGCCTGCTGACGCCGCTTCATCTTTGTCTTCTGGGCTGGCTGGTGATCAATATCGTCTTCTCCGAGAGTCGCGGCGTTTCGATCCAGCGATTCGTGCTTGCGGCCAGCGTGACGTCGCTCGCCGTCGTGTTGCCGTTGCTGCCGCCGACCCAGCGCAGCTTCAACCTTTGCCTGGGGGCCGCCGCGCTCGTGCTGCTCGCGCTTTGTTATCTCGGCGTCTTCCTCGCGCCGCAATATTCAATCCACACGGCCATCGACGTCACCGAGCCGCACCTTGCCGGCGACTGGCGCGGCAGCTTTGGCCACAAGAACATCGCCTCGGCCGTGATGACCATCCTGGTCTATGTCGGTATCTACCTGTCCGCCGTGGGCTCGTTCGTGATGGGACCCGCGATCGCCGTGCTGGCCGGCACATTCCTGATCTTCACCGGCGGCAAGACGTCGTCGGTGCTCTGCCTTGCAATCTACGCTCTCGCCTCGCTGGTCTATGTCACGCCAGGCCTGTGGCTGAAGCGAATCATCTGCTTCGTGCCGCTGGTTGCGATGAACCTGTTGACGGTCGGCAGTGTCCTCAGCCCGGCGCTCGGGGCGATGACGCGGCTGCTTCCGCTCGATCCCACCTTCACCGGACGGTCCGCGATATGGGAGTTCGCGCTTGCGGCCGTGGCCGAGAAGCCGATCATCGGTCACGGCTATGCAGCGTTCTGGGACGACGTAAGTGCGCGGCAGACCACCCAGGGCGCCGAATGGGCGACGTCCGCGGCGCACAGCCACAACAGCTATCTCGATCTCGCGGTCACCATCGGCCTGCCGGGATTGATGCTCGTGATCCTCGTGTTCGTGCTCGCCCCGCTCGCCAATTTCCAGACGGCCCAGGCTCACAGTCGCAGTGGAGCATTGGCCAAGCTGTTCCTGACGGTGTGGCTGTTCGGCCTGTACTACGGCGCCACAGAGACCTTCCTGCTCGAACGGCAGAATCCAATCTGGTTCATGTTCGCCCTAGCCGTGGCCGGCCTGCACTTCCTGGCGAGGTTCCAATGCGTCGAGCAGATCGAATAACGCTGAGCAACGACGTTGCTTGTAGTCTGCAACGACACATAGTCCATCTGGAAACATTCAGTAATCGTATGCCCTGCGGATGACGTTTCTCAGCGTCGAGCAATATGACGGACAGGTGTCCAGCACGTCGGGAATCGCAGTCGATTTCCTCCGTGACTGGCAGCACGCGGCCTCGCGCCTGAACGCCGGGTACCGCACCGCGTTCCAGCATGTTGACTGGCTCGGCGCCTGGTACGAGGCGTTTCACGACGTCGCTCCGCTGATCGCCGTGATCTCCGATTTCGCCACGGGCAGGGATATCGCGGTTGTGCCGATGATCAGCCATGTCAGGCGCGGCATCCGGATTGTCGAATTCGCGGATCTCGGCGTCTCCGACAACAACGCGCCGATCCTGGCGCTCGATGCCGCGTTGGACGCGGGGGCGACGGATGCGATCACCAGGGCGCTGATCGGCGCGTTGCGCGCGCTGCCCGACCGTTTCGATCTGCTCCGCCTGAAGAAGATGCCGGCCGAGGTCGGCGGCAAGCCGAATCCGCTGGTGTCGCTCGGCCGGATCGGCTCCTCCTCGCTCAATGGCAATCTCGTGTTGATGGGCGATGACTATGACGACTATCAGGCCTCGATCAAGCGGCTGCAGATGCGGCGCTGCTGGCGGGTCCTCAGCCGTCATCCAGGTGCGCGGTTCGAGGTCGCCGCGGATGTCGCGCGTGCGCATGAGCTGCTGGATGTGATGGATGTCCAGCAACAGGCGCGCATGCAAAAGCTCGGCTCGCCGTTCGTTCTCAACGACGAGACTCATGCGAGATTCTATCGCGAGGTCGTCCGCCAAGGCCTTGCGAAAGGCTATGCCGTGGTCTCGGCGCTGGTGTGCGATGCGGGCGTCGTCGCCACTGCGCTCGGCGTCACGCATGGCGCGACCTATTTCCTGCTGCGTATCAGTCACGCCGGCGATGCATGGTCGAGCTGTTCGCCGGGTCTTCTCGTCACCGAGCGCACCATGGCGGCGCTGCATGCGCAAGGCGTGCGCCGGTTCGATCTCAGCATCGGCAATCAAGCCTACAAGCGCCGCTTCGGCGCCGAGCGGGTGCCGCTGACCGATGCGAGCGTCGCGTTGTCCTGGCGCGGTCTGCCCTACGCCTGGCGCGATCATGCCGCGCAGGGCTTGCGCCGCTATCCTAGGCTTGCCTCCCTCGCGGCGAGGGCGATGGGCAAGCCGGCGCGATAGAACGTGCCGCAGCGTGCGGCGTTTTCATCGTCCGAGCAGACCTCACGAGCCCGTGCAACTGGCGCAGCGAAACCGGCCGCGCGAGGCGCGGAATAGGCTGCGGCAATACCAGCGCCGCGCCAGCGCCTGTGCAGGCTTGCGGATCATCTGCGCGATCAACAAGAGTTCGAAGGCCATTCGTATCGTTCTTTGTCGAATATCCCGATAGGAGATGGGGCGGCATTCCCGAATGAGAATGCCGCCCCCGTCGCATCAGCCATGCAGCTCAGCCATGAAGTTTCTTGGCGGTCTCCGCGATCTGGCGGCCCTGGTAGCGCGCGCCGGCGAGCTCGTTGGCGCTGGGCTGGCGGCTGCCGTCGCCGCCGGTGATCGTGGTGGCGCCGTAGGGCGCACCGCCCGTGATCTCGTCGAGCTTCATCTGGCCGGCAAAGCCGTAGTTCATGCCGACCACCACCATGCCGAAATGCAGGAGGTTGGTGATGATCGAGAACAACGTGGTCTCCTGGCCGCCATGCTGGGTCGCGCTGGAGGTGAAGGCGCCGCCGACCTTGCCGTGCAATGCGCCCTTGGCCCAGAGCCCGCCGGCCTGGTCGAGGAAGTTCGCCATCTGCGAGGACATGCGGCCGAAGCGCGTGCCGGTGCCCACGATGATCGCGTCGTAATTGGCGAGGTCCTCGATCTTGGCGACCGGCGCGGCTTGATCGAGCTTGTAATGCGAGGCTTTCGCGACTTCGGCCGGCACCAGCTCGGGCACGCGCTTGATGTCGACGGTGGCGCCCGCCTCGCGTGCGCCTTCGGCGACGGCCTTGGCCATCGCCTCGATGTGGCCATAGGCGGAATAATAGAGGACGAGAACTTTGGTCATGATGGTCTCCGTTCGGTGATGAGTGAGTCCTTTTCAGTGTCGTTGCCGGGCTTGACCCGGCAACCCATCGCTCTTTGAAAAGGTCCTTGCGAAGGCGATGGATGCCCGGCTCAAGGCCGGGCATGACGAGTTCGTGTGTGCGCTAAGCCGCGTCGACGAGCACGAGCTCGGAGTCTTCCAGCGCCGTGATCTTCAGCCTGGCCTCATCGCGGATCGCGGCGCCGTCGCGGGCATTGACGCGGATGCCATTGATCTCGACGGAACCAGCCGCCGGCACGAGGTAGAGATGCCGCGATTTCTGCGGCTCGTACTCCGCGCTCTCGCCCGCCTTCAGCGTGGTGGCGAGCACCCGCGCGTCGGCGCGGATCGGCAATGCGTCCGTATCATCCTCGAAGCCGCTCGCGATGGTGACGAGCTTGCCGGAGCGGTCCGCCTTCGGGAACGGCTTCGAGCCCCAGGTCGGCTGTCCGCCGCGCTCGGTCGGCTCGATCCAAATCTGGAAGATCCGCGTCCTGGTCGGCTCCAGATTGTACTCGGAATGGCGGATGCCGCTGCCGGCGCTCATCACCTGCACGTCGCCGGCTTCAGTCCGGCCCTCGTTGCCGAGGCTGTCCTGATGGGTGATCGCACCTTCACGCACATAGGTGATGATCTCCATGTTGGCGTGGGGATGGGCGGGAAAGCCCGTGTTCGGCGCGATCTCGTCGTCGTTCCACACCCGCAAGGCGCCGTGGCCCATATTGTTCGGATCATAGTGGCTGGCGAAGGAGAAATGATGCTTGGCCTTGAGCCAGCCGTGATCGGCGCCGCCGAGCTTTGCGAAAGGTCTGAGTTCGATCATCTTTGCAATTCCTTGGCTTGATAGGGTGGCGGTTCGGATCAGGCACCGAACCCGCCGTCGACATTGAGCACCGTGCCGGTGACGAAGGAGGCTTCCGGACTTGTGAGGAACACGACGCCGGCGGCGACTTCCTCGGGGCGGCCGAAGCGCTGCAGCGCGTGCTGCTTGCGCTGGGCCTCGGCGAACTCGCCGCCGTCCTTCGGATTCATGTCGGTGTCGATCGAGCCGGGCTGCACCACGTTCACGGTGATCCCGCGCGGGCCGAGGTCGCGCGCCGCGCCCTTGGTGTAACCGACCACGGCCGCTTTGGTGGCGACGTAGTCGGCAAGACCCGGGAACGAGGCGCGGTCGGCGAGCATCGAGCCGACAGTGACGATCCGGCCGCCTTCACCCATCAATTGCGAGGCGGCGCGGATCGCCGCGATCACACCGTGCACGTTGATGGCGTCCTGACGGGCAAGCGCGTCCACGTCGGCCTTGGGATCGTCGATCGCCCCGCCGGCGGCGACGCCGGCATTGTTGACGAGGATGTCGAGATGGCCGAATTCCCTGGCGACATCGTTGACGAGCTGTGTCACTTCCTTCGCGGAGGCTTGGTCGGCCTTGAAGGCACGCGCCTTGACGCCCTTCGCCTTCAATTCAGCAACGACGGCCTCCGCCTTGTCGGGCGAGGCGACATAGCTGATGGCGACATCCGCGCCTGCATCGGCGAGCGCGCGGGCGGAGGCTGCGCCGATGCCGCGCGAGCCGCCGGTGACGAGGGCAACCTTGCCGGAGAGCTTCTTGGTCATTGGATTTCTCCATGTCCTGAATTTCTGATGGGCCTTGGATAAGCCTTCGTCTGTGGTATAGAAATAGAAACTGTTGAAACTCATTGTTTCCTTGATTGCCCTACATGGACCGGCACCGATGGCAAAGCTCCCAGACTTCGAAGCGCTCGCGATCTTCGCAAAAGTCGTGGAATTACGGTCATTTGCGGGGGCCGCTAGCGAGCTCCTCATGTCCAAGGCCACGGTATCCAAGGCGGTCACGCGGCTGGAAGAGCGGCTCGGCGCGCGGCTGTTTAACCGCACCTCGCGCCGACTCGCGCTGACCGATGCCGGCCACAAGCTGGCCGAACGCGCGACGCGCCTTTTGGCCGACGGCGAGGCCGCCGAGAACGAAGCGCTGGCGCAGTCGATGGCGCCGCGCGGCCTGGTGCGGCTCACCGTTCCCATGACGTTCGGCATCAAGGCCGTGGCGCCGCTGCTGCCCGAATTTTTCGAGACCTATCCGGAGGTGTCGGTCGATCTGCATTTGAGCGATGCGACCGTCGACCTGATCGGCGAGGGTTTCGACATGGCGGTGCGGATCGCGCGGCTACCGGACTCATCGCTGATCGCACGGCGGCTCTTCACCATGCCGCGCTACACGGTCGCCGCGCCGTCATATCTGAAGCGTTACGGCAGGCCGACGCATCCAATGCATCTCGCCCAGCACAAATGCTTCAGCTACGCCTATCTCTCCACGCCCAACGTCTGGCACTACACCAACTCGGCCGGCGAGCAGGCGAGCGTGCGCCCGGGCGGCCAGCTGCGCGTCAACAACGGCGAAGCCGTGATGCCGGCGCTGATCGCGGGCCTCGGCATCGCCGAGCTGCCCGAGTTCATCGTCGGCGAGGCGATCTCGTCCGGCGAGGTCGAAGTCATCCTGAAGGACTGGAAGCAGGCCGAAGGCGCCGTGCATCTGGTGACGCCGCCCGGCGGCCCGCGCCCCGCGCGCGTGGAAGCGCTCGGCGATTTTCTCGCAGCGAAGCTGCCGGGCACGTGCAAGCGACGGACGCGCGGCAGGGCTAGGGCGTTGTAGGACGACCGGCCTCAACGCCCCGTCGCGCAGGCCGCGGCCGATAGCACGCGCCTGATCGCGGCGGTGAAGAGGATCGATAAGATGGAGTAGGTTCCAACTGCGTTTTTCACATTTTGTTGTTGGTCCAGAACAAGCTCGCGTCTCGTTGATTGAAGACAATTCGAGAGACGTGAGAAGGATCTGGACATGCGAACAGAGCGGATCGCGCTAGGTGTGGCGCTCGCGGTGGGCGGCGTCTTGGCGCAGAGCGCTGCGTCCGCCCAGGAATATCGCGGGACCATGGAGCAGCAGATGGCCTGCACGCCCGATGTGTGGCGGCTGTGCAGCGATCAGATTCCGGACGTGAACCGTATCGTGGCCTGCTTGCAACAGAACACGCCGCAGCTCTCGAGCGGGTGCCGCGCGGTGTTCCAGTCGAACAATCAGGGTCAGCCGCGGCAGCCAGTCCCGCGCAACCGCATCGTGCCTCCGCCGCGCTACAACACCGCGCCGCCCGCGTACCCGCGTTACGACGAGGACGACTAGAACTGGCTATAGCGCGCGAAAGCTATAGCGCGAACCAAATGAGGCTCGATCGCTGCGACGGCGGAGGTGCGCTCCCTCTCCCGCTTGCGGTCGCTTGCGGGAGAGGGTTGGGGAGAGGGTGCTTCCGCGATGGGACCGGCCGAGAGGAGAAAGCCTCACCCGCGCCGGAGCCTGTCGTCCGGGGCGACTCGATGGGCGCGATCTCTCCCGCGGAAATGGATCCAGCCTGAAGCTATTCCGCCTCAGCTTCGATGCTCACAGACGTCGATCCATTCAGCCCCGGTCAGCTCGGCCATCCGCTCGGGAGCAATGCGCACCGCGCTGTGGGTCGAGCCCGCGGCTGGCACGACGATGTCGAATGCCTTCAGTGACACGTCGCAATAGACCGGCAGCGGTGACTTCAGCCCGAACGGGCAGACGCCGCCAACCTCGTGCCCGGTGATGTCGGCGACTTCCTCCAGGCCCAGCATCTTCGGCTTGCCGCCGAACTGCGCCTTCACCTTCTTGTTGTCCATGCGTGAGGTGCCGGCGGCGACGATCAGGATCACGCGCTCGCCGATCCGCAACGACAGCGTCTTGGCGATCCGTCCCGGCTCGACGCCATAGGCTTCGGCCGCCAGCGCCACGGTCGCGGAGCTGATCGGGGATTCGATGACGGAGATGTCGGGGGCTTTCTCGGCGAAGAAGGCGCGAACGGATTCCAGGCTCATTCCGGGTAGCTCATTGCAATCTCACAGGCGGTCGGCGACCCGTTAAGCGATTTTCGGCAGCTCGGAGAGTGCGCGGATACGATGATCCGGCGCGAAGCCGAGCTCGTCCATCTGGGTGCGGATCGCTCTAAACAGGGTGAGCGGTGCCACGAGTTCGTTCTCGACGCAAGCCAGCGCCATCGCTTCCGGCGTCACCCGCTCGATCCAGGCAACCTTCAATCCGAACGATTTCGCCCCGGCGGCGTCCCAGGGATTGGAGGAGACGAACAGAACCTCATCAGGCGCAGTGCCGAGCACCTCGCCGATCAGCTCATAGGCCTGCGGGCTCGGCTTGAAGACCTTCTTCGCGTCGATGCTGATGGTGGCATCGAGCAAGGCATCGAGGCCGGAATTGCGCACGAGCGCATCGAGCATGTCCGGGTCGCCGTTGGAGAGGATGGCGAGCTTGCGCGGTTTCAGGGCCGCAAGCGTTTCCGCCGCGTCAGGATAGAGATCGAGATGCAGATACTTCTCGATCACGCGCTCGAACGTCTCGTTCTCGTAGGCCAGCCCGAGCACGCGCAGCGTATAGGCGAGGGAATCGCGGGTGACGACGGTAAAGTCCTGGTAGCGCTGCATCAGCGAGCGCAGCCAGGTGTATTCGAGCTGCTTGATGCGCCAGACCTGCGTGATGATCTCGCCGTAGCCGGGAAACGCATCCTCGGTGACGTCAGCGACCGACTGGATGTCGTAGAGCGTTCCGTAGGCGTCGAAGACGACGGCGTTGATGCTCATTGGCTGTCCTTCCGGGCCGTTGAGGTTCGCAACAACTCCGCTTGGGGAGTAAGCATCATCGTCAGCTTACCAGAGCAAAGCGGAAGTCTGCCACTGCAAGCGCGACCGGCGGCTTGCGACGACGAGCGGACGCTGCCGAAGCGTGAACACGTGAGGCGTTCAATTCGGGAGAGGCGCAGTAAAATCTAGTGAGGACCAGATACGCTGCGGTTGCACAAAGCAAGAACGACGACATATGCGCCACGTGTGCGGCCGTAAAACCAAAGTATCGGAGAAGCGATTTGCCCTACTAGGAGCCGCGCGTATCCCAACAAAATACGAGACAGAGAACATCACTACGGGCAGACCTGGACGAACAGCATCGCAAGCTAGCCGGTCGGCTGATGTCCTCGCCGCGTCCAGCCCTCCCGCTCGGCGAACACCCGGCTGACCTCCGCCATGTGCTCCGTGCCCCACGTGCAGAGCGGCACCAGCGCCTCGGCCAGGCTGAGGCCTAACGTGGTGAGGCTATAGTCCACCCGCGGCGGCACCTCCTTGTAGTCCGTCCGCTTCACCAGTCCATCGGCCTCCAGCTCCTTGAGCTGCTGGATCAGCATCTTGTCGCTGACATCGCGCACGGATCGTCGAAGCTCGCCGTAGCGGGTCGGCCCGCCCTGGGCGAGGAAGTACAGGATCAGCGGCTTCCACTTGCCAGAGACGACCCGCAAGGTCGCGTCTAAGCCGCACGTGAAGCCGGGCAGATTTGGCGTGCAGTTCTGGACAGGAAGTGGAGGCCGCGCAGGCAAAGAGGTCGGGTCTGACATTTTTGGGCACTTACCAAAAGGTGCATACTTGTCGTTAGGTGGGTACGCCGCCAGCTCAGTGCAACCTCAATGAAGGAGCACATCATGAGCAGACTACAAGGCAAGACGGCGGTGGTGACCGGCGGCGGAAGCGGCATCGGACTCGGAGCCGCCAAGCGGTTCGTCGACGAAGGCGCGTTCGTCTACCTCTTCGGGCGGCGGCAGGAGCCGCTCGATGCCGCCGTTGCGCAGCTAGGACCCTCGGCGCGCGCAGTCAGGGGCTCGGTGACGGATCTGTCCGACCTCGATCGGCTGTATGCCGCCGTCAGGGACGAACGAGGCAGCGTCGACGTTCTCTTCGCCAATGCCGGGACCGGAGCCTTTGCACCGCTCGGCCAGATCACGCCCGAGCATTACGATCAGATCTTCGACGTCAATGTGAGGGGGTTGGTGTTCACCGTGCAGAAAGCCCTGCCGCTGATGCGCAAGGGATCGTCGATCATCCTGACCGGATCGAGCACGGGCGTGATGGGGACGCCGCAGTTCAGCATCTATAGCGCGACCAAGGCGGCGATCCGCAATCTGGCGCGCAGCTGGGCGCTCGACCTGCGCGGCACGGGCATCCGCGTCAACGTGCTGTCACCGGGGCCAACTAAAACGGAGCTGGCGTTGGAGGTTGTGGGCGAGGAAGCGTTCGATGCGCTTGGCAGCTCCACGCCGATCGGGCGTGTGGGCGATCCCTCTGAGACAGGGGCCGTGGCCGCGTTCCTGGCGTCCTCGGATAGCAGCTACATGACCGGCGGCGAGATCTTCGTCGATGGAGGCCTGGCGCAAGTCTGAGACTTTGAGCGCGAGGGCTTCGGTCATCCGAAGCCCTCGATGCGCGGCGATGATGGGGACGCGCCTAGATCCCCAGCAGCTTGCGCGCGTTCGCCTTCAACACCTTCGGCCGGATTTCGTCGCGGATGTCGATCTTGGCAAAATCCGACAGCCAGCGGTCCGGCGTGATCACCGGCCAGTCCGAGCCGAACAGCATCTTGTCCTGCAGGATCGAGTTGATGTAGCGCACCAGGATCGGCGGGAAATACTTTGGCGACCAGCCCGAGAGGTCGATGTAGACGTTCGGCTTGTGAGTCGCGACCGACAGCGCCTCTTCCTGCCAGGGGAAGGACGGGTGGGCGAGGATGATCTTGAGGTCGGGGAAATCGGCCGCGACGTCGTCCATGTACATCGGGTTGGAATATTTCAGCCGCATGCCCATGCCGCCCGGCATGCCCGAGCCGACGCCGGTCTGGCCGGTGTGGAACAGCGCGATCGCACCGCCATTGTTGATCTCTTCATAGAGCGGATAGGCCATGCGGTCGTTGGCGTAGAAGCCCTGCATGGTCGGGTGGAATTTGAAGCCGCGGACGCCGTATTCCTCGATCAGCTTGCGCGCCTCGCGCGCCCCGAGCTTGCCCTTGTGCGGATCGATCGAGACGAAGGGGATGAGGACGTCGAGATGTTCGGAGGCGACCTCCAGCATCTCGTAATTGTTGTAGCGGCGGAAGCCGGTCTCGCGCTCGGCATCGACAGGGAAGATCACGGCCGCGATGTTCTTGGAGCGGTAATAGGCCGCGGTCTCGGGCACGGTCGGCGGATGCTTGTTCGGCGACTTGAAGTATTCCGCCATCTGCGCCTGGAAATCGTCATAGCCGTCGTCGGGATGGCAGCCGCAGGGCTCCTCGGCATGGGTGTGGATGTCGATGGCGACGACATCGTCGATATTGGGCAGCTTCAGCTTCGGCATTGGTTTCCTCCCGACGGGTTGCCAAATTGATTATATGATATAACGAATTTGGCAAGGTGTCGTCGAAGCCCCTTGAGATCATGGCGATAAAATTGGGCCGATCCGGCCGCTTCTACTGTGCATGGGGTTGTTTTCACCATTTTGCTGGGCCGGAACCGGGCGGTTAACATTGACATCACCGCCTGCCATGCCTTAAGAACCGCCCCGTCCCGGGCGGTCGGTCCGCCGGCGGGAAAGATCTCATTTTGCCACATTCGCGCGTGCCGAAACGGTAGTGCCGAACACGGCCTTTCGAACGTTCAGGATTCTGCCATGAAGGTCCGTAACTCGCTGAAATCGCTGCGCGGTCGCCATCGCGCCAACCGCCTGGTCCGCCGCAAGGGCCGGGTCTATGTGATCAACAAGGTGCAGCGCCGCTTCAAGGCGCGCCAGGGCTGATATCGCCCTGCCGGGCGCTCGCGTGCCCGCAAGACCACGGCCTCACACGAGTTTGACGCCGCCTTTGCTTTGCAAGGGCGGCTTTGAGCGTTTAGACTTTCGCCATGGCAGTCAGATTCCCTTTCGCGTGCTCCCTGTGTCTGGCCCTTGTGCTGGGAACTGCCGGCCTCGCTCCGGCCTCGGCGCAGCAGGTTGAGCCGCCGGCCAAGCAGAAGAAGCTGCCTGAAGCGCCTGCAAAGCTGCCCAAGGTCGATCGCAGCAAGAATCTCGATTTCCTGTTCGGCGCGCTGAAGGCGGCCCCCGATGAGGCCAGCGCCAAGCATGTCGAGGCGCGGATCTGGGCGATCTGGCTCCAGACCCCGAGCGACACGGCAGCGCTCCTGATGTCCCGCGCCAAGACCGCAGTCGACGCGAAGAAGATCGACGTCGCGATCAAGCTCCTGGATTCGGTCATCAAGCTCAGGCCTGATTACATCGAGGCCTGGAACCGCCGTGCGACGCTCTATTACATGCAGAACGATTATGGCCGCTCCCTCGCGGACATCCAGCAAGTGCTGATCCGGGAGCCGCGCCATTTCGGCGCGCTCGCCGGCCTCGGCATGATCATGCAGGAGGTCGGCGACGATAAGCGCGCGCTCGATGCCTACCGCAAGGCGCTCGCCGTCAATCCGCACCTCGAGAAGATTCCAGATCAGGTCAAGGCGCTGACCGAGAAGGTCGAAGGCCGCGACATCTAGCTATAACTCGATCATTTCTTGAGCGATCGCCGCCGGCGTGGATTAACCACGATCGCAGGCGTTGCACCGCGAGGACTATTGCGAGGCCCGTTACAGGCCTACCTGCATGGCAGGAGCGAAAGCCATGAAGGGTTTGGTGGTCGCAGCTGTATTGCTGCTCGCGTCGGGGACGGTGAGCTTCGCCGACGAACTGTTCTGGGTGGTCGGCAACCGCGCCACCGGCAAATGCACCATCGTGACCAGCAATCCGGTCATCATCGGCGACATCTGGTTCGGCGACGGTCCCTACAAGTCCAAGACCGATGCCAAGCTTGCCCGTTCGACGATCCGCGCTTGCCCCGCAGTCACGCCCGACGAAGAAAAGGAAGAGGACGGGACGGACTAACCTGCGCTCAATGCAGGACGTTGCTGCCGCGCTCGACGAGGCTGCGGTCGGCGGCTGCGGCGTAAGCCTTTGCAAGCTCGGTCTCGAGGTGCTCGTTGATCAGGAGCAGCGCCCGCACGGCACCGCGCAGATCGCCGTTGCAGCTCGCGACGATTTCGTCGATCGCAGTGTCGTTTGATCTGAAGTTCATTGGAATTCTCCGGTTCAAATCAGGACAAATCCTGCCGGTCTTTCCCGCATCGCCCGAAGTTGCGAGGAGGATCGGCGCCCACCCGCGCCTAGATGGCCGAACCGACCATGGCGATTATATGGAAGCAGCGATGACGCCTGCATGAAGCTGTTCCGGGGCTTGCGTACGCTCTCGGATCGTTGTTGATTTTATTGAGTTTTTTGGTTCGGCAATTGTACACATATCCACAGCCCGGCAGTTTCGGTGGAGGCGCGGCAAGCCGGCGGCGAAACTGCCACCCGTCAGACCCGTAACTGCCCTGTGCCCAGGATCACCCGGATTCTCCCCATGATCGTGATGTCAGTCGTGACGGCGCTGGTTCTGCTGGCGCTGGTCACCCAGGCGGGGATAGTCGCCGTGCAACGCGCCCATCCACCGCAGGGCCGGATGATCGAGGTCGACGGCGCGACGCTCCATGTCGTCGATATCGGCCCGCGCGATCCGGGTCTTCCGATCGTGATGCTGCACGGCGCAAGCTCCAACCTCGAAGCGATGCGCCGGCCGCTCGGTGACATCCTCGCCCGGGATCATCGCGTGATTCTGATCGACCGCCCCGGCCATGGCTGGAGCACGCGCGCGCGGCGGCAGGATTCGACGCCGCAGATCCAGGCGCGGATGATCGATGAGGCGCTTCACAAGCTCGGGATCGATCGCGCGGTTTTCGTGGTGCATTCCTGGAGCGGCGCGCTCGGGGCGCGGATCGCGCTCGATCACCCGCACCGCGTTGCCGGTCTCGTGATGCTCGCGCCGGTCACGCATCCCTGGCGCGGTGGTGTCGGGCGCTACAACGAGATCATCGCAACGCCCGTGATCGGTCCGCTGCTCGCCTACACCATCACGCTGCCGCTCGGCTACGTCCTCGCTGAATCCGGCGCGCGCAACGTCTTTCTGCCGCAAATCATGCCGGATGGCTTCGTCAAGGATTCCGCGACGCCGCTCTTGCTGCGTCCCCGCGAGTTCATCGCCAATGCCTATGATCTGGTGACTCTGAAACAGTCCGTCGCCGCGCAAGTTGCGCGCTATGGCGACATTTCCGTGCCGGTGACGATCATCGCCGGCGAGCCCGACAAGACGGTGAAAACCAGCATCCACGCGCGCCCATTCGCCGCGGCGGTGCCGAATGCGAGGTTGATCGTGCTGCCCGACCTCGGGCACATGGTGCAGATTGCCGTACCAGATCTCGTGAAGTCAGAGATCGAGACGATGATCGGCAAGATCGTTCCGGCGCAGGCGGCCGCCGATTAAAGCGTTTTCGAGCGAAACTCCAGCGGCCGCCGTTCGCGCGCTTACTGCTTGATCTTCCCGTCCTTGTCGAACTGCGACACATAGGCCCAGAGATTGTTGATCTCGGTCTCGTTCTTGATGCCGGCGAACGCCATCTTGGTGCCGGGGATCTTGGCCTTGGGGTCCTTGATGTATTCCTTGAACGTGGCCTCGTCCCAGGTGATGCCGGAATTCTTGTTCGCATCCGAATAATTGTAGTCCGGAGCCGTGCCCGACTTGCGGCCGTTGAGGCCGTTGAGCTCGGGGCCGACCTTGTTCTTGGCGCCTTCGCCGATCGCGTGGCAGGCCAGGCACTTGTTGAACGATGTCTTGCCGGCCGCGACATCCTGCGCCATCGCGGCGGGTGCGGTGGCAATCACGGTGAGGATCGTCAGTGCGCCAAAAGTCAGTTTTGTCATCGGGTGCTCTTCGTCTCTTCCCTGGTGGGTCTGGTCAGTCTCTTGTCTGATCGACAATCGCCGGCCCGCCGCTTTTGGCAGGCCTGCTCGGCTTGGACAAGCCGCCAAACCATGACAGGTTTCACGGTTTCCTGCTTGTCCCAGAGCGAACTCGCTTCAGATCCTCGCTCCGACTTTCGGATGGCCTACCCAAACAAGCGCGGACGTGGTTGATTTGCCGCGACAAATTGGGATCATGCGGCGCGAGCCGGAAGGATATGTCAATGGCCATCATGATGCCTGCGAGCGACCAGGCGGTGCTGGCGCGCCGCGCGGAGATCATTGCTGCGCTGCGCGCAATCGTGCCGGGCGAGGGCGTGATCGACAGTGCCGCCGAGATGCGGGCCTACGAATCCGACGGGCTGACCGCCTACCGGCAGCCGCCGATGGTCGTGGTGCTGCCGGATACGACCGAGCAGGTCTCGCTCATCCTGAAATATTGTGCCGCGCAGGGTATCAAGGTGGTGCCGCGCGGCTCCGGCACCTCTTTGTCCGGCGGCGCGTTGCCGCTCGAAGACGGCGTGCTGCTCGGGCTCGGCAAGTTCAAGCGCATCCGCGAGATCGATTTCGACAACCGCGTCGTCGTCACCGAGCCCGGCGTCACCAACCTCGCGATCAGCCAGGCGGTTGCGCATGCCGGCTTCTACTACGCGCCCGATCCGTCCTCGCAGATCGCCTGCTCGATCGGCGGCAATGTCGCCGAGAATTCCGGCGGGGTGCATTGCCTGAAATACGGCATGACCACCAACAACGTGCTCGGTTGTGAGATCGTGCTGATGAGCGGCGAGATCCTGCGCATCGGCGGCAAGTCGGCGGAGAACCCAGGCTATGACCTCATGGGCGTCATCACCGGCTCGGAAGGCCTGCTCGGCGTCATCACCGAGATCACGGTGCGGATTCTGCAAAAGCCTGAGACCGCTCGCGCGCTGATGGTCGGCTTCGCCCAAGTCGAGGCGGCCGGCGAGTGCGTGGCGCGCATCATCGGCGCCGGCATCATCCCCGGCGGCATGGAGATGATGGACAAGCCCGCGATCCACGCCGCAGAGGCCTTCGTCCACGCCGGCTATCCCCTCGACGTCGAAGCGCTCCTCATCATCGAGCTCGACGGGCCCAAGATCGAGGTCGACGAGCTGATCACGCGCGTCGAGGCCATCGCCAATGCCTGCGGCTCGACCACCTGCCAGATCTCGACCTCGGAGGCCGAGCGCAATCTGTTCTGGGCCGGTCGCAAGGCCGCCTTTCCGGCCGTGGGCCGCATCTCGCCCGACTATCTCTGCATGGACGGGACGATTCCCCGCGGCGCGCTGCCGAAGGCGCTCGCCCGTATCCGCGAGCTCTCGGAAAAATACCAGCTTGGCTGCGCCAACGTGTTCCACGCCGGCGACGGCAATCTGCATCCGCTGATCCTCTATGATGCCAACAAGCCCGGCGAGATCGAGCGCGCCGAAGCGTTCGGAGCCGACATCCTGCGTGCCTGCGTCGAGTTTGGCGGTGTGCTCACCGGTGAGCACGGCGTCGGTATCGAGAAGCGCGATCTGATGGGCGACATGTTCAGCGAGATCGATCTCAACCAGCAGCAGCGGTTGAAATGCGCCTTCGACGCCCAGGGACTGCTCAATCCCGGGAAAGTATTTCCGACCCTGCACCGCTGCGCCGAGCTCGGCCGCATGCATGTCCATGCGGGCAAGCTGGCATTTCCGGATATTCCCCGATTCTGAGCGAGCCGATCATGCGGCGGGCGTAAACGGGCGGGCCGCCAACGTTCGCAACCAACCTCGCCGCATTCTGATCGTCCAAGGTCAAAAGGAGCCGCCCGGGAGACCCCGGCGGCTCCTGCTTGTATCGATTCCGGGTTGGTCGTCAGTAACCGCGCTTCGTGCCGTTCATGGAGCCTCATATCAGCTCGTATTGCGTACGCTCACGCTTGGCCAGCAAGGCCAGCGCCTGCCCTGCGATATGGCTCTTGAAATGCGGGCTGTCCTGATGCGCCCTGAAGGCGGCTTCATCGTGGAATAATTCGTAGAACAGGAATTGAGCCCCGTTGTCCTTGGCGCGGCCGATAAGGAACAGTTTTACGCCCGGCTCGCTTTGCGCCTGCGGGAGGAAGTCGCGCAGGATCTCGGCAACACGATTGGCCTCTTCGGGCTTCGCTTCCCACTGCGCCACGACCAAAAGACCGCCGCCGCTGACCGCCTGGTAGAAGGTTTGCTGGTTCGTCGCCTGCTCGTTCATGACGAAAACTCCATTGGAGAGAGGATCATTCGATCAGTAGCGAAGTTTGCATGGCAATGGTTCGATAGTGATCGAAGTGCGACATCGCGCGGAAGCGGCGCGATGCGGCACGGTCCAGATCTTGAAAGTAACGAGACCGCGAAGCGGTCGAACCACGAAGGCGGTTGCAGCTCGGCCTTCATCCTTCGGGACGCTTGCGCCGCAAGCTCCTCCGCGCTCCGGCCGCGATGCTCCGAGGCGGTGCCCTTCATGCGTCGAATTGATTTTCCGCGCGAATTTCGCTACCGCCTCTTCCCGTGGATACGCTCAGGGTCAGAGACGCCAAAGACGTCGAAGAGGTGGTGCGCGCGGCGATTGCCAATGAGCAGCCGCTCGAGATCATCGGTCATGGCAGCAAGCGCAGCATTGGCCACGCCATGGCGACCAACGCCGTGCTCGACGTCTCCGCGCTCAATGCCGTCACCTCCTACGAGCCGAACGAGCTGATCGTCACGCTCCAGGCCGGGGCGCCGCTTGCCGACGTGCTGTCGCTGATCGATGCCAAGAACCAGCAATTCGCCTTCGAGCCGATGAACACGGCGCCGCTGCTCGGCACGCCGGTGTCAGGCACCATCGGCGGCATGATCGCGGCCGGGCTCGCCGGTCCAAGGCGGATCAGGGCGGGCGGGGCGCGTGATCATCTGCTCGGGGCGCATGCCGTCTCCGGCTTCGGCGACAGCTTCAAGACCGGCGGCAAGGTGGTGAAGAACGTCACCGGCTACGATCTCTGCAAGCTCCTCGCGGGGTCGTGGGGCACGCTGTCGGTGATGACCGAGGTCACGCTCAAGGTGATGCCGAAGCCGGAGGCGGAGCGGACGCTGTTGCTGCGCGGGTTAGAGGATGCCGCCGCCAACAAGGCCATGACTGCGGCCCTTGGCTCACCCTTCGACGTCTCCGGTGCCGCGCATCTGCCGAAATCGGCACTCCGGGCCGAGACCGAGGGGCTGGGCGACATCGTGGGCCAGGGCGAGGCGCTGACCGTGCTGCGGCTCGAGGGCATCACCGCATCTGCCGCGCACCGCGCCGGCTCGCTGCGCGAATTGCTGGCGCCGTTTGGAATCGCGACGCTGATCGAGGATGCGGCATCTGCCGCGCTGTGGGGCGCGATCCGCGATGTGCTGCCCTTCGCGGCCGGCGGTGCGCTCGGCGCCTGGCCGGTGTGGCGGATCGTCTGTCCGCCGGCCTCGGGCGCGGCACTCGGGATCGAATTGGCGCGCCAGACGGGCGGCGATTTGATCTACGATTGGGGCGGCGGCCTGATCTGGGCGGCATTGCCGCCGAAGCCGGACGCGCATGCACCGGTCGTCCGTGCGCGCGCGAATGCGGTTGGGGGACATGCCACGCTGATCCGGGCCGCCGAGCAGGTCAGGCGCGATGTCGATGTGTTCCACCCACAGGCGCCGGGCATTGCCGCGCTGAGCGAGCGGGTGCGCGCCAGCTTCGATCCGAAGACCATTCTCAACCGGGGGCGGCTCACGCGGAGCGCTGGCTGAATGAAGACCGAATTCTCACTCGCGCAGCTCGCCGACCCCGACATCGCGGAAGCCGACAAGATCCTGCGCGCCTGCGTCCATTGCGGCTTCTGCACCGCAACCTGTCCGACCTATGTGCTGCTCGGCGACGAGCTCGACAGCCCGCGTGGCCGCATCTACCTGATCAAGGAGATGCTGGAGAAGGATCAGGCCCCGACCGCCGAGGTGGTCAAGCATATCGACCGTTGCCTGTCGTGCCTTGCCTGCATGACGACCTGCCCCTCCGGCGTGAACTACATGCATCTCGTCGACCAGGCCCGGGTCCGGATCGAGCAGCGCTATCGGCGGGCGCTGGCCGAGCGGCTGTTGCGCAAGATGCTGGCCTTGGTCCTGCCGGACCCGCAGCGCTTCCGCATCAGCATGTGGCTGGCGCGGCTGGCCCGTCCGCTCAGCGTCTTGCTGCCGACGCCCCGGCCTTCAGCGACGGCCGGATTGATCCCACGCATCAAGGCGATGCTGGCGCTGGCTCCGAACCGGCTGCCGCCCGCGGGGCCTGCCGCGGGCAGCGTATTCGCCCCGCTCGGCAAGAAGCGCGGACGTGTGGCGCTGCTGCAGGGCTGCGCCCAGCAGGTGCTGGCGCCGCGCATCAACCAGGCCGCCATCAGCCTCCTCACCCGCCATGGCATCGAGGTCGTCCTGGTCCGGGACGAGCAGTGCTGCGGGGCGCTGACCCATCACCTCGGCAATGATGAGGATGCGCTGGCGCGAGCGCGCGCCAACGTCGCGGCGTGGAGCGCGGAGGCAGCCGGCGAGGGGCTGGACGCCATCCTGGTGACGGCCTCCGGCTGCGGCACCGTCATCAAGGACTATGGCTATCTCCTGCGCGAGGACACCGCGTTCGCGGCTGATGCGGCGAAGGTGTCGGCGCTCGCCAAGGACATCACCGAATACGTCGCCGGCCTCGGACTCGCGACGACTGCGAGACAGGACAACATCGTCGTCGCCTATCACTCCGCGTGTTCGCTGCAGCACGGGCAGAAAATCACAGACCTTCCGAAAGAATTGCTTTCCAAGAATGGATTCGTGGTGAAAGATGTACCCGAGAGCCATTTGTGTTGCGGCTCGGCGGGGACCTACAACATTCTCCAGCCCGAGCTTGCGGGTCGGTTGCGCGATCGCAAGGTCGCCAACATCGCGAGCGTCAAGCCGGACATGATTGCCGCGGGCAATATCGGCTGCATGGTGCAGATTGCCAGTGGCACGTCAGTTCCGGTCGTACACACGATTGAGCTTCTCGATTGGGCTACGGGCGGATCGCGGCCGGCACTGAACACGCAAGCTTGAGCTTCAAAGGCTGAGCTTTCGTCCGGAGGTGACGGCGCAACGGGGCCCGATCGACCATTGTTCGGCGGCAACAGGAGGACCACGATGGCGAAAGCGAAGAAGAAGAAAAGCAAGAAGGCCAAAAAGGCCAAAAAGGCTGTAGCGGCGAAGAAGGCCGCGAAGAAGACAGCCAAGAAGTCTGCCAAAAAGACTGCGAAGAAAGCTGCAAAGAAATCTGCCAAGAAGGCAGCCCCGAAGAAGGCCGCCAAGAAGGCTGCGGCAAAGTCGGCCAAGAAAGCCGCTCCCAAGAAGGCCGCGAGGAAAGCGGCACCGAAGAAGGCGAAGGCAGCGCCTGCTCCGAAGCCGTCAGCACCGGCAGAGGCTCCGGCTCCCGAGCCCGCCGCCGAGACAAGCTGGGCGATGCCTTCGTCTTCTGCGGAATCGGCGTCGGCCGAGGGACAGAGGTAGGGCCTCGGGCTCTCGTCGCCCCTTGGAAATCTGCAACAGAAGGGCCGCGGCGCTATGTGCTGCGGTCCTTTTGCATCGTCGCTGGCAGCGTTTGGTCGCACCGCTCCCGGCGCCAGGTTGATTCGTGGCCTGGGTATCACGCTGTCCGAGAATCCCCGGACTTTCCCGGGTCTTCTGTGCACCTCGGACTGCAAATAATGTGATCTAGAAGCCACACATGCTGACAACCTTTCGTGGAATCGTCAAAACGCCTAAAAAGTCGGCAGATGCCCGCGCTTTTTGCTTCACGGTTCCTGTCCCCCAATCCAAATTGCCGCAGCGATGAAATTTGCAATCAGGTCGAGCGCCCCGGGGGCTTCCGGGATCCGACTGGGGTCTAAGAACTGGCGATGGGGATCGAAATGAAAAAAGTGACTTTGTTGGCCACGGCGCTGGCAATGGTAACGGGTTCGGCTTTCGCGGCAGACTTGCCCGTGAAGGCGCTGAAAGCCCCGCCGCCGCCTGCCTTCGATCCCTGGGATATCGCCTTCGGCGCCGGCATCATGAGCGATTACATCTTCCGCGGCGTTACGCAGTCCAACCATAATCCGTCGGTCACGGCCTATTTCGAGCCGCGCTACAACGTCAACAAAGACCTGCAGCTCTACATCGGTGCGTCCGCGGAGAGCATCTCGTTCCCGAACCGCGCCGCGGCCGAAGTCGACATCTACGGCGGTATCCGCCCGACCTTCGGCATGTTCGCCTTCGACTTCGGTGTGTGGGGCTATCTCTATCCTGGCGGAAGCTGCTTCGGCTCGCAGGGCACCCTCGCCCAGGGCAATTGCGGCACCGACATCGATTACTCTCAGGGCGCTATCGGCCTTCCGATCAACGGCAATTTCGCCAAGAAGGACGCGAGCTTCTTCGAGGCCTATGCCAAGCTGAACATCAACATCAACGACCAGTGGACGGTCGGCTTTAACGAGTACTACTCGCCAAACTTCCTCAACCTTGGTGCCTGGGGCAACTACGCTTCGATCACCGCCAAGTGGACCGCGCCGAGCACGATCTTCGGTGCCAGCGGCGTCGGCATGTACGTGTCGGGTGAGTTCGGCCGGCAGTGGCTCGGCACCTCCGACATCTTCTACGGCATCGCGGGCGATCCGGTGTACGCGAACGGCATCAAGGAGCCGAGCTACAACACCTGGAACGTCGGCGTCGGCTTCACCTACAAGGTGTTCACGCTCGATCTGCGCTACTACGACACCGACCTGAAGAAGGGCGATTGCAACGCCTTCACCAGCGACTACACCGCGAAGTTCGACGGCAGCTTCACCCCGATCAACCCGGGCGGCTTCGGCTCCAACTGGTGCAGCGCGGCCGGCGTCGCCAAGCTCTCATTCGACCTGACGGCGATGAGCAATCTGAAGTAAGTCTTCTGACCGAGACGACTTGAGGAGGGCGGCAGAGCGATCTGCCGCCCTTTTGCTTTTGGGGCTGGTGAGAGGGATGCTCGACCGCTGCGCGAGAGCGCGACGTGTGGGGCTGAAGATCGACGCTGACGCCTCGCACTCCGGATTGCGTTTGCAGTGTGGATTTGTGGATGTGAACCGCGTCTCGTTCTCCTGGCCCGGACGCAGCGCTGCTTCAGCGGTGCTGCAGAGCCGGGGCCCATCCTTCTGGAGTGCGACTGGAGTACGACATCTGGGTGCCGGCGCTGCGCCGCAACGCTGAAGGGCCTTGCGGCCTGTCCGGGACACGAGAGGAGGCAGCTGGACCTTCGGTGGCGCTGACCGAGGGGCGCCACGTCCCTTTGCGCCTCAGGGCGCGACGGTCGGCTCCGCCTCGACCGGTTCACGGCCCCTGCCGACAACGTGGATCGCACCGTCCTTCACCAAGGCCACCTTCCGCGTGTGGAAGGCGTCGAGCGTCGAGCGGTGGCCGATCGAGACGATGGTGGCCTGCGGCAGCTTCTCCGCCAGGAGCCGGTACAGCCGGGCCTCCGACGGCTCATCCAGCGAGGCAGTCGCCTCGTCCAGGAACAGATAGTCCGGCGCATGCAGCAGTGCGCGCGCAAGCCCCAGGCGCTGCTGCTCGCCGAGCGACAGCATCCGGTTCCAGTGACCGTCCTCGTCGAGCCGTCCGGCGAGGTCAGGCAGCCCGACCGCGATCAGCGCGTCGTGCACTTGCGCCGCGCTGAACGCGCCGGGCGCTGCCGGATAGACAACGGCATCGCGCAGCACGCCGACCGGAAAATAGGGCCGTTGCGGTAGCATCATCAGTTTTGCCTTCGCCGGAATGACAACCGTGCCGGTACCGAACGGCCAAATGCCGGCGATGGCCCGGAACAGCGTGGACTTGCCGGAGCCCGACGGTCCGGTCACCAACACGCGCTCCGGGGACTGAATCGTGAAGGCCTTGGCGGCCACCAGCGGCGTGCCGTTGGGCAGGTTAACGCAGAGCTGCTCGAGGTCGATATGACGGCCGCCGGCGACCTCCAGGGCGATGGCAGGCTCACGTGCCGGCAAATTCGCCGCCGATTCGACCGACATCTCGAAGCCATCGAGGCGCGCAACGATCGAGCGCCACTCCGCCAGCGACCGGTAGGCCGTGACGAAGAACGACAATGCGCCCTGGACGCTGGAGAAGGCGGATGCGGTCTGCATCATGTCGCCGAGCTGGATCTTCTTGGCGAAGAAGGCCGGCGCCACCAGCACGTAGGGAAAGATCACTGCGGCCTGCTGGTAGCTGGCCGTGAACGCGGTGAGGCGTTTGGTCCGGCTCATGATGCCGTACCAGTTGGCGATCACGAAACCGAAGCGATCGAGCAGGCGGGCGCGTTCGGCGCCTTCTCCCCTGAGCAGCGCGATCTGCTCGGAATTCTCGCGGACGCGGACCAGGTTGAAGCGGAAGTCGGCTTCGTAACGTTGCTGCTCGAAATTGAGGTTGACCAGCGGTGCGCCGATCCAGTGCGTCAGCGCGGTGCCGAAGATCGCGTAGATCAATGCGCCCCAGCACAGATAGCCTGGGATCATGAGATCGGTGCCGAACAGGCGCAGCGGCGCGGCGTTGGAAAGGCCCCAAAGGATGATCACGAAGGAGAACAGCGTCACGATCGACGAGAGCAGGCCGAGCCCGATGGTCAGGGTCTGCTCGACGAAGTTCTTGACGTCCTCGGTGATGCGCTGGTCCGGGTTGTCGGCCGCATCGCCCTTGAGCTGCATGCGGTAATGCGTGGCGCCCCCGAGCCATTCACCGAGATAATGCCGAGTGAGCCATTGCCGCCAGCGAATCTGGAGCCACTGGTTCAGGTAAAGCTTGTAGACGGCCAGCGCGATATAGGTGAACGCGAGCGCGATGAAGATCCAGATCTCCCGCACGAAGTTGTCCCAGTCGCTGGTCTGGAGCGCGCTGTAGAACCGGTTCTGCCATTGGTTCACCAGCACGTCGATCGCGACCAGCGCCAGCTCCATCGCGACCACGGCGGCGAGCAGGCCGCGGCCGGCCCATTTGTCCTCGGATCGGAAATAGGGGGCTGCGATTCGCCAGACGATCGCGAGCGTGGCGCTGATGTTCTTCACAGAGCGGGGTCTCCTCGGGGGTATGCGCAACTGCCTGTAGCAACGGCAGAAACAAGCGCGCTTAGACTAAAGTCGCAAGTTGTGCAATTTGCGTTGTCCCGGCCGGCGACCCTAGCATGGACGTTGACGGCGCGGGGCGGGGGCATTCGGACTTCGCGAGCTTGTGAGCGGACGGGAACCGCTTCATTCGCGAGGAATTCGCGTCCAACTCGGGGGTTATCGCTTCCAGCGTCAAGCAGGACCGGCTCTCCACGCGGGCCGCCTGCCGCAAACAGGCGTGGGGGAGGAAGCCATGTGGAATCAAATCTACAATCCGCTGAACAATGCGGCACTGTCGACCGTCGCGGCAGCCGTTCCGGTCGTCTCGCTCCTGGTCATGATCGCGAGCGGGCGCGTGAAAGCGCACATCGCGGCCGTGATCGCCGTGATCATCACCAACCTGATCGCGATCTTGATCTTCACCATGCCGGCGGGCATGTCGATCCGCGCCTCGGCGCTCGGCATCGTCACCGGCTTCTTTCCCATCGGCTGGATCGTCCTCAACGTCATCTTCCTCTACCAGGTCACGGTGAGCACCGGGCGCTTTGAATTGCTCAAGCGCGCCATCGGCGGTGTCACCGAGGACCGGCGCCTACAGCTCTTGCTGGTCGCGTTCTCGTTCGGCGCCTTCTTTGAAGGCGCCTCGGGCTTCGGCACGCCGGTCGCGATCACTGGCGCGGTGCTGATCGGGCTGGGCTTCTCGCCGCTCGCAGCCTCCGGCCTGTCGCTGATCGCCAACACGGCGCCGGTCGCCTATGGCGCGCTGGGCACGCCAATCCAGGGACTTGCTTCCGTCACCGGGCTCGATCCCTACATCCTGGGCGCGATGGTCGGCCGGCAATTGCCGTTCTTCTCGCTGATCGTGCCGTTCTGGGTGGTCTGGGCGTTCGCGGGCTGGCGGGGCATGAAGGATGTCTGGCCGGCGATTCTCGTCACCGGCGTGTCATTCGCGATTCCCCAGTATGTGATTTCGAACTACGTCAATCCCTGGATCGTCGACATCGGGGCGTCGCTGATCTCGATGGGCGCGCTCATCCTGTTCCTGAAAGTGTGGCAGCCGCGGCAGCTCTGGTTGTCGCCGGAGCTGCGCGGCCACGACGAATCGGCCGCGCAGATGGAAAAGACAACGCCGTTGGACAAGACGCCGCTGACCCAGTCCGAGCTGTGGAGCGCGCTTTTGCCCTGGATCATCGTCTGTATCGTGATGCTGATCTGGGGCAACGGCGCATTCAAGACCTGGGCGAACTCGGTCTTCACCTGGAACTACCCCGTTCCCGATCTGCACCAGATGATCAACAAGATGCCGCCTGTGGCCGCCAAGCCGACGCCGGAGGGCGCGGTGTTCGCGTTCACCTATCTCTCGTTCACCGGCACCGGCATGCTGATCGCGGCGATCATCTCCGGCTTGCTGATGGGGGTTGGGCCGGGACGCCTGCTGGTCGAGTACGGCCGCACGATCCGGCTGTGCGCGATCTCGCTGATCACCATTTCGGCGATGCTCGCGATCGGCACGCTCACCCGCCTCTCGGGTGTCGACGCGACGCTCGGTCTCGCCTTCGCGGCGACCGGTGTGCTCTATCCCTTCTTCGGCACGCTGCTCGGTTGGTTGGGCGTGGCGCTGACGGGATCCGATACCGCCTCGAACATCCTGTTCGGCAATTTGCAGAAGATCACCTCCGAGCAGATCGGCCTGTCGCCGGTGCTGATGGCGGCGGCGAACTCCTCCGGCGGCGTGATGGGCAAGATGATCGACGCGCAGTCGATCGTGGTCGCCTCCACCGCGACGCGGTGGTACGGCCACGAGGGCTCGATTCTGCGCTTCGTGTTCTGGCACTCGATCGTGCTGGCCTGCTTGGTCGGCGTGCTCGTGACGCTGCAGGCCTATGTCTGGCCGTTCACGGCGCTGGTCCTGAAGTAGCCGTCAGCGTCGCGCTTCGACAAATCCCCGCGAGGTTCATCCCCGCGGGGATGTTTGCGTCGGCCGCGAACCTTCTCAACGGCACGGCTGTCCTATAGAAGGTGCCGCAAATCAGGTCGCTCGAGAGGTCTCATGGTTTCGCTTCTGCGATTGGTGTGCGCTGTGGTTGCAATGCTCGCGATGTCCACGCTCGCGCGTGCCGAGGAGGGGTTTCCCTTCGGCACCGAGATGACGCTGGAGGCGTTGCCGCAGGCAGGCTCGAAACGGATTCCGAACATCGAGATCGGCGACAATGGGGAGGTCGTGCTGGAGCTCTGGTGCAAGGGCGGCAAGGGCCAGTTCTCGGTTGCCGGCAACACCGTGATCTTCGTCCCCACCCAGATCCAGGACCGTTCCTGTCCGCCTGCAAAGGCGCAGGCCGATGACGAGCTCGTCGCCGCACTCGGCAGCGTCGAGACCTGGAAGCGCCAGGGTGACGTCCTCATGCTCACAGGTCCCAAGCCGCTGCGCTTTCGCGTCAACGGGAATTAAAGCATGATCCGGAAAAGTGTGCAGCGGTTTTCCGAAAAGATCATGCTCAAACAATAACCTGAAGCGCGATGGTGATTCATCCTGATCCCATCGCGGTTTAGGTCTCGCTCGCGGCACTCTCATGTCCCGGACAAGGCGCATCGCCTAAAGCATGATCCGGAAAAGTGCGAAGCGGTTTTCCGGAAAGATCATGCGTAAACAACAAGCTAAAGCGCGATGACGATTCATCCAAATCTCATCGCGCTTTAGGCGATGCGACGCAGGGCCGGGACCCAGGAATTCATCCCCGACTTCGCGTGCAGCCTCTTGGGGGGGCGGCTCTGAAGCGCTGTCGCGCTGCGTCCGGGGCACGGTAGCTCGGCCTACTTCCACACCGACTTGTCGGCATCCCAGCGCTGGCCCTTCAGCTCCTGGGCAAGCGCCTCGATCGAGCCGTTGTCGTCGGGCAGATCGCCTTCTTCGTCCGGGCTCGCGTCCTCGGACAAATTGAGCTTGGCACCGCTGCTCTCGTCGGCGGTGGTGGTTGCGGGGCTGCCGATCCAGAGCATGAGCTTGTCGGTGGCGCCCGGCTTGTCGGGCGATACGAGCCCTGCGACCTCGATCGTGTCGGTGAGCTCGAGCGCCGGAAAATCCTGGTTCGGCCGCTTGAACACCAGCTTAAGCTTGCCGGTGGCCGGATTGAAGTTTTGCGACACCGGCTTTGCCGCGAGTGTCCTGCTCAGCACGTTCGCCACCGCGGTCGCAAGCTTGCCCTTGTTGATCTTGTCGCCCTCGCGCCAGTCGGCCGCGGGGAAGCGGATGGTGCGGTCCATCTCGGTCATGCCCGCAGTCCAGCCAGCGGCCGTGACGCCGGGCATCGCCTTGAATTTCGACAGCAGCGCGCCCGCGCGCTCGGGATCGACCGACATGTTGATGGTCTGCTCGCCCGCGCGCAGCGCATCGCAGCCGACATTGAGGCTCGCCAGCGTCACCTCGACCTCCTGGCCCTTCAGGCTCTTCAGGAAGTCGGTCGCAGCGTCGAGCTTGACCTTGACTGCGATCGCTTCCGGCGAGACGTCGGTGAAATCCTTCGGCTGCGGCGTGATGCCGTCGTCGGAGGTCTGACTGTCCAGGAATTCTCTTTCGCTGAGATCGGAATTGTCGGGCGAGGTGACCTCGGTCACCGCCTGACCGATCGCGATCTGGCCGCGGAATTCGAACGTGTCGCCGGACTGTTTGCGCGTCAGCTTGACGCTGACCGGCGACTTCTCGCCGAGGCTCTGCGTCGTTCCCGTCAGCGTCTGGCCGGCGACCTGGAGATTGACGACGAACCGGTCCTTGCGCTCGGAGTTTTTCGCGACCGGGTAACAGACGTCGAGCACCGCCGCGGTGACCGTCTTGCCCTGCCGTGTCTCCTTCAGGATCACGTCGGCATTGCCGTCCATCAGCCCGTCGATCGAGGTGAAATAGCGCGTCTCGGTTCCGCCCGGCACTGTCGACTTCGGCGACAGCTTCATCTGGGCGGAGGCCGGATGCGGCGAAACGGTGAGCAGGGCCGCCAAAACGGCTGTCGAACAAACCAGAAGCGCACGCATTGATGAGATCCTCGGGCAACGGGCATGATCCGGAAAAGTGTGAAGCGGTTTTCCGAGAGGATCATGCCCAAACGATCAGAATCGGCGCGCCACCGTAGTGGGTTTTGGCCGCTGGTTGAATCGGAAAGCGAGGAGGCAGGGTCGGCAAAAAAGAAGGCCGCCTGGAGGCGGCCTTCGCAACACTTTCATTGGGATGGAGGCTTAGAAGCCGCCCATGCCGCCGCCGGGGGGCATGGCGGGCGGAGCTTCCTTCTTCGGCAGCTCGGCGACCATGGCTTCGGTGGTGACCAGCAGGCCGGCCACGGAGGAGGCGTCCTGCAGCGCGGTGCGCACCACCTTGGCCGGATCGATGATGCCCTTCTCGACCATGTCGACATAGTCCTCGTTCTGGGCGTCGAAGCCGAAGGTCTCGGACTTGTTCTCCAGGATCTTGCCGACGACGATCGAGCCTTCCACGCCCGCGTTCTCGGAGATCTGGCGGATCGGGGCCTCCAGTGCCTTCAGCACGATGTTGATGCCGGCCTGGACGTCGTCATTGGCGTTGGTGAGACGGCCGACCGCCTTCTTGGCGCGGAGCAGCGCGACGCCGCCGCCTGGGACGATGCCTTCCTGCACCGCGGCGCGGGTGGCGTTGAGCGCGTCCTCGACGCGGTCCTTCTTCTCCTTGACCTCGATCTCGGTGGCGCCGCCGACGCGGATGACCGCGACGCCGCCGGCGAGCTTGGCGAGGCGCTCCTGGAGCTTCTCGCGGTCGTAGTCCGAGGTGGTCTCCTCGATCTGAGCCTTGATCTGGCCGACGCGGGCCTCGATCTCCGGCTTCTTGCCGGCGCCCTTGACGATCGTGGTGTTCTCCTTGTCGATCACCACCTTGCCCGCGCGTCCCAGCATCTTCACCGTGACGTTCTCGAGCTTGATGCCGAGCTCCTCGGAGATGAGCTGGCCGCCGGTGAGGATCGCGATGTCCTCCAGCATGGCCTTGCGGCGGTCACCGAAACCCGGCGCCTTGACGGCGGCGACCTTGAGGCCGCCACGGAGCCGGTTGACGACCAGGGTGGCCAGCGCCTCGCCCTCGACGTCCTCGGCGATGATGACGAGCGGCTTGCCCGACTGCACCACGGCTTCGAGCACCGGCAGCATGGCCTGCAGGCCCGAGAGCTTCTTCTCGTGCAGGAGGATGTAGGCGTCCTCGAGCTCGGCGGTCATCTTCTCGGCATTGGTGACGAAGTAGGGGCTGAGATAGCCGCGGTCGAACTTCATGCCCTCGACGATGTCGACCTCGGTGTCGAGCGACTTGTTCTCCTCGACGGTGATGACGCCCTCGTTGCCGACCTTCTGCATCGCCTGGGCGATCATCTTGCCGATGGCGGCATCGCCGTTGGCCGAGATGGTGCCGACCTGGGCGACCTCGGAGGAGGCGGCGACCGGTTTGGCGCGCTTTTCGATATCCTTGACGACCGCGGCAACCGCGGTGTCGATGCCGCGCTTGAGGTCCATCGGGTTCATGCCGGCGGCAACCGCCTTGGCGCCTTCGCGCACGATGGCCTGGGCCAGCACGGTCGCGGTGGTGGTGCCGTCGCCGGCGAGGTCGTTGGTCTTGGAGGCGACCTCACGCACCATCTGGGCGCCCATGTTCTCGAACTTGTCCTCGAGCTCGATCTCCTTGGCGACGGTGACGCCGTCCTTGGTGATGCGGGGCGCGCCGAAGCTCTTCTCGATGACGACGTTGCGGCCCTTCGGACCGAGCGTCACCTTGACGGCGTTGGCGAGAACGTCGACGCCGCGCAGCATGCGTTCGCGCGCGTCTCCGGAAAACTTGACGTCTTTGGCAGCCATGGTCTGCAGTCCCTCTTGTTTCGTGATGTGTCTTGTTTCGTGCGTGCGGCGCTGTCTTCGTCATTGCCGGGCTTGACCCGCCTGCGCGGCCGAAGCCGCTTCGGCGTGGCGTAGGCCCGGCAATCCATCATCTTGTGAGGAAGGATGGATGCCCGGGTCGAGCCCGGGCATGACAGCGGAGCATTCAGTGGCCGTTCAGGCGGGTGGCCTTAGGCCAGCACGCCCATGATGTCCGACTCCTTCATGATCAGGAGCTCTTCATTGTCGATCTTGACCTCGGTGCCCGACCACTTGCCGAACAGCACGCGGTCGCCGACCTTGAGGTCGATCGGAATCAGCTTGCCGGTCTCGTCGCGGCCGCCGGGGCCGACGGCGACGACCTCGCCCTGCGACGGCTTTTCCTTGGCGGTGTCGGGAATGATGATGCCGCCCTTGGTCTTTTCCTCGGCGTCGATACGTTTGACCACGACACGGTCATGCAGCGGACGAAATTTGGATTTAGCCATGACGTTTCCCTTTGGAGGCTCGCTTCGGAAGTAGTGGAAGTCGGTGGGGCGGCGCTTCCGTCCACCCTCTCCTCGAGGATCGAACGGCGCGCTTAGCAATCGGGCTTTCCGAGTGCTAATAGTGGGCCCGGAAATATGGCTTGGCTGCGATCCTGTCAAGCAAAGGTGGTTAAGCGGTTGTTGAGGCGGATATAGGATGGTGGCATTGGAAACTCGTTCGGAGCGCCGGCGTATAGAAGGACGTCATTGCTCCGGCAGCGGTTTTGCGCTTGGCTGCGGGAGGGGTGCGGCCATGGTCTTGTTCGGGGGAATGCCATGATCTGTTCGGCTCACACGCGCACGGTTGCCAATCTGGCGGCCGCCTCTTGTCTGGCGCTGTTGCTGGGCGCCTGCGGCGGCGGCATGAGCCTGCCATCCTTCTCGTCGTCCTCGCCGCCGCCCGAAGCCGAGCCCGGCACAGCTCCGGAAATGCCGGCCACCATCCGCGCCGACGAGATCGTCGGTCGCTGGGGTCTCGCCTCGTTCCAGAACCCGGCCGACCGCGCTCGCACCGAGGCTGCGGCGAGAGCCCAGTGCAAGAATCCCTACGTGATCGGCGCCGGTTCATCCGGCGGCGTGATCATGCATCTGGCCGACCAGGCGACGCCGCAGGAACTGCGGCTGAAGGGCTCGCCGAGCGGCAAGAACTACATCGGACCGGCCGGTCCGACCCCCGGCGAGCAGGACCGCGAGATCGTCTCCTTCGACGGCCGCGTCCTGATCACCCGCTTCATCGACAAGGACGCCGCCACGCGCTACGGCAACATGGTCTACGTCCGCTGCGCGCCAAGGGCGTGATAGGGCTCCGGCCCAACCACTCGTCATTGCGAGCGTAGCGAAGCAATCGAGAGTCTTTCCAGGGTGACAGTCTGGATTGCTTCGCTTCGCTCGCAATGACGGCAAACAAAAACGCCGGCCCTGGGCCGGCGTTTTGCTTTGTCCGTATGCGCGTCCGCTCAATCAAACAGCGCGTCGATGTCGTCTTGCGAGGCGTGGCCGACGTCGCCGGCGAGCTTCGGACCATTGAGGAGCTTCTCGTCGTCGCTGCGGTTGTCGACCTGCGCCGGCACATGGGCCTTGATCGCGTCGACGCCACCCCAGATGTCCATCATCGCATTGATGTGCTGCTCGATGAACTTCATCGTGGTCATGACCTTGCTGATGCGCTGGCCGGTCAGGTCCTGGAAGTTGCAGGCCTCGAAGATCGAGATGACGCGCTCCTGGATATCGTCGGCGAGGCGCTTCTGCTGATCGGCCGAGTCCACCTTGGACATTGCGCTGGCGGCCTGGTCGATCGATTCCGCGGCTTCGAGGATTTGCTGGGTCGCCTGCTCGGTGCCGCCGACCACCGCGCCGAGCTCGCCATTGACCTTGGCCATTTCGCCGCCGTCGAAGCTCTTGCCGTGCAGCGTCGCGATCTCGCGCTTGGTACGATCGATGGCGTCGTGGATGAGGTCGAGCTCGACCTTCAGCTTCTCGCACTGCTCGATCTGCGCCCGGTAGGTCTCGAGCATGGTGCGGGCTTCGGCAAGCTCGTGCGCCGTGGAAGCATCGATCGCCGCCATGGCAGCGCTGCCGGACAGCGGGGCCGCGACGACGCCCTTCGCCATCTGGGCGCGGATCGCGCGCAGCTCGGCCATGATCTCGCTATGCATCGGGATTGCCTCTTCGGTGTCGTCCAGAATCGGCATCTCGCCGCTGATGATATCCTCGACGCGAAAACGCTTGCGGTGAACAGCCATCAGGTTACTCCCCCACCTCACTCACGCGTCTTTGTAGGCAGAACCGATTTAACACGAAGTTCACAGGCGGAACTGCCGATCGGCCGCGCGCGACGCTGCGCAAAGAAGCGATTAACCATGGCCGCGCTGCGTTCATCGAAAATAAACGCTGATCGCGAAATTGCGCCGCCGCTCGCGACGTGGTGAATCCAAACGCCCGATACGTTTACCAAACAAAGCGGCTTTTGCTTTTTATTGACCACGTCGAGGAGCGCGGATCAGCCACCGGCTCGCCACGACGCATGTGATCTAGACGAAACAGTACAGAGTACGTCGATGTTCAAGAAAATGTCTGTTGCGCTGCTCGGCGGCGCTTGCACCTTCGTTGCCGGCGCGGACGCCGGCGCCTTCGACAATACCGTGCCGAACGATCCGCCCGCGGTGCTCTACGCGCCGCAGGTGCCGCCGGCGCCGGTGCGCGTCGCGTCGAATTCGAATCTGGGTGGCGGCTTCATCGAGTTTCTGTTCGGCGACGGTCCCGGCCGCGGTCCGGCCTATGCGCCGCAGCAGCCGATGTATCAGCAGCAGCCGGCTTACTACGAGCAGCGCCGCCTGCCGCCGATGGGCGAGCCGCAGATGCAAGGCGCAATTCAGCAAAGCGCGCTCCAGCAGGACGCGGTCGATCCGCGGCAGCGTCCATTCGATCCGAAATTCGAGAAGCAACTCGTCGACTATAGCGGCAAGGAAAGTCCGGGCACGATCGTGGTCGATACGCCGAACAAGTTCCTCTATCTCGTCGAGGGCAACGGCCGCGCGTTGCGCTACGGTATCGGTGTAGGCCGTCCCGGCTTCACCTGGTCCGGCGTGAAGTCGATCACGGCCAAACGCGAATGGCCGGACTGGACGCCGCCGGCCGAGATGCTCGCGCGCCGGCCCGATTTGCCGCGGCACATGGAAGGCGGTCCAGAAAATCCGCTCGGCGCTCGCGCGATGTATCTCGGCTCGACCCTCTACCGCATTCACGGCTCCAACGAGCCCTGGACCATCGGCACCAACGTCTCCTCCGGTTGCATCCGCATGCGCAACGAGGATGTCATCGATCTCTACGGCCGCGTCAACGTCGGCACCAAGGTCGTGGTGATGTGAAGCGTCATGCGCTCGATGGGGCGATCAACTCCGCATGCCGCGCCGGCTCGGGATGCGCGGCATCGAAGGGGGTGCGTGCCGCCGCCGAGCGCCTGCTTGGTTAGTCTATGTCTGCTGACGGTGTCCCCTCGACCCGAGACGGCGACGACAAGTTGATGAAGCCGAACGCGGTGCGCGAGCGAAGCGGCTTAGCCGCCGCACCGACAGCTCCGCCTTCCGGAGGCGTTCGTGCAGTCCCTCCAACTCGTACAATTCGGTGATGAGATGGGTTGTCACGTCGCTCAAGGTTGCAATGCGCTGCTGAAGTGGACTCATGTTCAAGACCCCCGACTATAGCCAAGAGAGGCAGCCACGACGTGTGGCGGAAGCAACGTGTTCTTCCAGTTGAACACCCATGTCCGTATTTGGAAATCCGGGAGTCTACGGCTGCACGCGTCAGAAGCGCGATTTTCAACTTCTATGGTGAAGTCATGCGCGCTGCTGACGTTCTGCTCGGTGCTATCCAGCAACGGTGTGCATTAGTCATATTATTTATATCGAACGGCTTCTCTGCGCGCGCTGGCGCAGAAGGCACTTCAACTCAGCCTCAAAAGAAACCGGCCGCCTGGAGGCGGCCGGTTTGCATCTGCAGCGCAAATGCTCACGCGTAATCGCTGCCGCCGTCATCGCCGCTGTCGAAATCGCTGTCGTCAGCCGTGTTGAAATTGTCGTCGCGATCGTCGTCGTAATTCTGGTCGTTGTTGTCGCGGTCGTTCGCCGCCTGGTCGAAGAAGCCCTGGCGGCTGTCCCGGTTGGAGCCGATGTCGTTCAGGCCCGCATCGCGTGCCAGCGAGCCGCCGGACTGATCGCTACCGCCCCAGGGGCTTCCACCTGCGCCGCCGCCACCGCGCTCCTCGATGATCGTGGTGTCGCCGAAAGCCTGCTGGTGCGGACCGCCCATCATGCCGCGGATGCTCGAGAGCAGGAGGGAGCCGCCGACGACGCCGGCCGCGGCCGCTGCGGCCGTGCCGAGGAACGAGCCGCCACCACCGACCGGCGGAGCGCCATAGCCCTGACCCGGACCCTGGCCATAGGCCTGCCCGTAGGGCGGCGCGCCGTAACCTGGCTGCGTCTGCTGCATCGCCTGTCCGCTGTTCCAGACCGGCCGCGAATCGCGCGGCGGCACGTTCGGAACCGAGCCGCGCGACGGGCTCGATCCGAACAGCGTCTCGCGCATGGTATCCAGGAAGCCGCCAGACTGCGCCTGCTCGGGCCCGTGTCCTGCCTCCAACTCCTGAATGCGGGCATTGGCGCGCTTGAGTGCTTCGTCCTGCACCAACACGGTCTGCACCAGCGCGTAGACCGCGCCGGGCGCCTTGCGCAGACCGTCGGAAATTGCCGCGGTCGCGTCGGGATCGCGCGGTGCATTCTCCAGTTTAGAAAGCCGGTCAAAAAGCTCGTCGACGAGCTGGCGTTCCTGCGGCGTCATGATCTGTCTCCTCTGCGCAGAACCAAGCGCGCAGGAGATGTAGGGTTCCATTATGGCCCCAACAGTGCCGGCCGGATTAAATTTCCGTAGGCGACAAGCTGTCGCCTGGTCCCGCTTTTCGCCCGTTTCATCCCAATGTCACGTTGCTGTCCGCCAGCAGGCGCGCGAAGGCGTCGCTCTTCAGATATGCGTGCTCGCGTTCACGCACGTCGGTCATGGGATCGAGTCCGGCGAGGACCTCATCGACGAAGCCGGGATGGCACATCACGAGGCCGCCATCGGGGAGACCTTCCAGGAATTGCCGCATCAGCGCGCCGAAATCGGCCGCGCGCGTGAAATCATAGGCGCCGGCGAAGGCGGGATTGAAGCTCAGTCCGGCACTGGCGGCACGGGGGCGGAATTGCGCGCTGAGGATATCGAGCACCATCGCTTTCGGTGAGGCGAGCCGCTGCGCCAGCGGCAGATCGCGGCCGCCCTGGCGCACCCAGGCGTTTGGCGCAGCCTCAGCGACTGCATCGACGAAGCCGTCGCGCACCTGCGGATAGAGCTGCACATGCTGGTGGCCGTCGACAAAATCAGGAGCGCGTCCGAACGCTTCCATGAAGGCGGCCAGTTGCGCCTTCACCTCGTTGCGGATGAATTCACGGTCGAGCCGCCGCAAAAGTCCCGCGCGCAGCAGTTTTGGAAACGGCATGAACATGTCGCCGTCGAGCGGGCGGAAGTGCATGGTGAGCGGCCGGAACGGCGCCGACAGCGTCACATGCAATCCGATCGCGCAGCGCGGGCTTTGCTTTGCACAAGCCTGCAGCGCCTCGACTTCGCCGCGCATGATCGCCGGACCTACCATCATCACCGAAGTGGCGTTGAGGCGGCCGCGTTCGATCAGGTCGCGGATGGCGCGGTTGACGCCCGGGCTGATGCCGTAATCGTCGGCGCAGAGCCAGATTCGCCGCGGGCTCGCGGCGGTGCTCATTCGGCTGCCGTCCTGCTCGCGGCGTCCTGGCTTGAATCGTCCTGGGCCTTGCCGGCCTCGAAATGCTTCGCGCTGTGCTCGGCGACGAAGTAGATCGGACGCGCCTTCAGCTCGGACAGGATTTTTCCGATATATTCGCCGACGATGCCGATCATGATGAGCTGCACGCCGCCGATCGTCATCAGGCCCACCACGAGCGAGGGATAGCCGGGGACCTGCTTGCCGGTCGTGAATACCTCCCAGAGGATCGACAGGCCGAACAGGAAGGCACCTCCGGCGAGAATAACGCCGAGCAGGCTGGCGAAGCGCAGCGGCGCCACCGAGAACGAGGTCAGGCCCTCGATCGAGAGGCCGAGCAGGCTTACGGCGTTGAAGGAGGTGATGCCATGGGCGCGCGCCGCAGGCTCGTAGTCGACACGGATCTGGCGGAAGCCGATCCAGCTGGCGAGGCCCTTGAAGAAGCGGTTGCGCTCCGGCAGCTGCCTGAGTGCGGCGACCGCGCGCGGCGACAGCAGACGGAAGTCGCCGGCGTCCTCCGGGATCTTCTGGCGGGCGCCCCAATTGATCAGCGCGTAGAAGCCGTGCACGGCGATCCGGCGCAAGAAGGGCTCGTTGTCGCGATGCGCCTTGGCAGTGTAGACGACGTCATAGCCGTCATCGATCCAGTGCCGCACCAGCTCTTCGACGAGCGCCGGCGGATGCTGGCCGTCGCCATCCATGAACATGACGGCGCCGAGCCGGGCATGGTCGAGGCCCGCCATCAGCGCGGCCTCCTTGCCGAAATTGCGCGACAAGGACACCACCTGGACGTCGATTGCGTCGGCCGGCAGCGACCGGGCGATCGACAGCGTCGCATCCGCGCTGCCGTCATCGACATAGACGACCTCGCAGGCCAGGCGATACCGCTGCCGCAAGGTCTTGGCGAGATCGCAGATGCGCTGATGCAGTGCGGCGAGGCCGGCCGCCTCGTTGTAGACGGGAATGACGATCGACAGCCCCTTCGCTGCGGCGCTAGCTGCGGTGGTCGTCATGCCGGAAACGTCAGAGCCCAGCGTCATCGATCAAGGTTCCAGAGGCGTTTAGGTCTTCTCAACCGCATATGGTAACTGCCGTTTGCTGTCGCTACGCTGAACGGACCCGAGGCTCACCGCCCCAGGAACGCCTCGAGCCTGGCGAATAGCGGGTTCTCCCGGTCGAACACGTAGTCGAGCGAGACCACCGAGACGGTCTCGGCGCCGTGCTCGCGCAGGTAGCTCGCCAGCGCATAGAGCTGCCCGGGCGGGCAGTGCAGCGTCAGCATGCCTGACGAAGTCGGACCGCCGAACGGGGCCTCGACTCCGTATCGGCTGTGAGCCTCGCTGAGCAGGGCGGCGTCGCATTGCCGGAAGCGGGTGCGGACCTCGCGGTACTTGTTGGCCCGGGCCCGCGCTGCGATGTGATCGAGGATGACACGCGCCGTCTCGCGCGCTTGCGGCGACCAGTCGGCCTCTTTGGATGCCACCAGATTGGCCTGGCTGCGCAGGATCACGCCGTCATCGAGCACCCGCAGGCCGTTGGCGGCGAGCGTCGCGCCGGTCGTGGTGATGTCGACGATCAGCTCGGCGCTGCCGGCGGCCGGCGCGCCTTCGGTCGCGCCCGCGCTTTCGACGATGCGATAATCGGTGATGCCCTGACTCTGGAAGAAGGCACGCGTGAGGTTGACGAACTTGGTTGCCACCCGCATCCGCATGTGATGCTGCTCGCGGAAGCCGGTGGTGACGTCGTCGAGGTCGGCCATGGTGCGGACGTCGATCCAGGCCTGCGGCACCGCGACGACGACATCGGCATAGCCGAAGCCGAGCCCTTCGATCAGCGACACGCGCTTGTCGGCATCGGCGATGGTCTCGCGCACCAGGTCTTCGCCGGTGACGCCGAGATGCGCAAAGCCGCGCGACAGCTGCGAGGCGATCTCGCTCGCCGAGAGATAGGCAACCTCGACATTGTCCAGCCCTGCGATGGTGCCGCGATAATCGCGGGCGCCGCCGGCCTTCGACAGCTTGAGCCCGGCGCGGGCGAAGAAGGCTTCAGTGTTTTCCTGCAGGCGGCCCTTGGAGGGAACGGCCAGAACGAACGGCGCGCTCATGTCTTAAGCTCCCACCTTGCGGCCGATCCGGTTCAGCGCATCCACCCAGACCGAGAAACCGACGGCGGGAATCGGCGCGGCCGAGCCGAGCTGGGTCATCAGCCTGTCATAGCGGCCACCGGCAACCAGCGGCTCGGCGCAGTTGCCTCTGTGATGCAGCTCGAATTCGAATCCGGTGTAATAATCGAGCCCGCGTCCGAATGCGGTCGAGAAGCGCGTCTGCTTCACGTCGATGCCGCGCGCGGCCATGAAGCCGACCCGGCTCTCGAGTTGATCGATCGCCGAGGCGAGATCGAGCTTTGCATCAAGCGTGAGCGCGCGCAGCTCGGCGATGGCATCGTCGGGATTGCCTGATATCGACAGGAAGCGCTTGAGCACGGTGATCGCCTCGCGCGGCAGCGCGCCGCCCTTCAGCGTCGATTGCTCGAGGAAGCGGTCGGCGATCTCGGCCGTGGTGCGCCCGCCGACATGGGTGGTGCCGGCGATCGACATCAGATCAGTGACGAAGGCGAGCGCCGCCTTGCGGTCGGAGCCGGCGAGAGCGGCCAGCACGCCCTCATATTCGCTGCGCGTCGCGGTGGCTGCGGCCGCCAATCGCTCCAGATCCTTCTCCAGGCTGATCTTGCGGTTGAAATCCTTCACCAGGCGGCGGCGCCAGACCGGATAGAGGTTGAGGGCGTCCAGCAGAGCATTGAACAGCGCGACGTCGCCGGTGCGGATCTCGACATCGCGGACGCCGAAAGCGGCGGTCGCCTCCAGCGCCAGTGACAGCATCTCGGCATCGGCCGCGGCGCGGTCCTGACGGCCGAATGATTCGATGCCGGCCTGAAGGAACTCGCTGGCCTGACCGCTGCGGTAGCGGAAGACCGGACCGAGATAGCTGAATCCGGCCGGCTGGCCGGCGCGCCCCGAGGCCAGATAGTCGCGTGCCACCGGAATGGTCAGGTCTGGGCGCAGGCAGAGCTCATCGCCGGACAGGTCGGTGGTGAGGTACAGGCTCTTGCGGATGTCCTCGCCGGAGAGGTCCAGGAACGGCTCGGCCGGTTGCAGGATCGCGGGCTCGGCCCTGACATAGCCGGCCTGCGCGAACGACAAGAGCAGCGTATCCGCCCAGGCGGCGGAGCCGGCAGCATTTGAGGTGGCAGTCGCGGTCATCACAGGGGTCCATCGTCCCGGTGGAACCGGGTAGCCAAGGGAGAGACGGGAATTGGCGCAGCCCTTAGCATGGCCCGACAGCGGTTTCGACCTCCAAAGGATCAATCGCTTAACGGTCAGGCAAAGCCGGGATCAGGTGGGCTTGCCCCAATCACCCAGCACCGTCTGGACCAGCGCCAGGGCCGCCACAGCAGCCGTATCGGCCCGCATGATCCGCGGGCCGAGCGCCAGCCGCAGGGTCCTGGGCTGCCGCAGCAGCAGCGTACGCTCCTCCTCGGCGAAGCCGCCTTCGGGGCCGATCAGCACGTCGATACCTTGAGCGGCCTCGCCGCGGGCGTTTTGCAGGCTCCGAGCGGGGTCTTGGACCTCCGCCGCCTCGTCGCAGAAGATCAGCAACCGGCCCGCGACGCGCTGGCTCAAAAAGCGCTCCAGCGGCATCGGCTCGGCAACTGCGGCGATGCTGAGGATGCCGCATTGCTCGGCCGCCTCGACGACATTGGCGCGCATCCGCTCGGTGTTGACCCGCGAGGCCTGGGTGAACCGGGTCAGGACCGGCTGCAGGGCGGAGGCGCCCATTTCGATGGCCTTCTGCACCATGTAATCCAGCCGGGCATGCTTGAGCGGGGCGAACACGTAAGTGAGGTCGGGTAGTCGGTCCTGGGGCCGCGTCTGCTGGAGGATGACGAGGGCATCCGGCCGCTTGCGGCCTTCGATGGCGGCCTGCCACTCGCCATCGCGACCGTTGAAGGCCAGGACCTCGGCCCCGGTGGCCAGCCGCAGCACGTTACCCAGATAATTGCTCTGGTCGCGGTCGAGCGGCACCCTAGCGTCCTGGGCGAGGGGGGCGTCAACGAACAGGCGAGGGGCGCGAAAATCGTGAGAGGGCATCGTTCAAGGGTCCGATTTGCCGCCGTTCTTAACCGAAACCAGTACTTTTGGGGGTAAATATCGCCGAATTGGTGCGTCTCCGCGCCGCGCTCTTGCCCTATTCGATGGGTTGTTAAGGGCCGGCGGGAATCGTAAAAACGCGAACACGCTGGTTGCGCTTCGATTGGGAAGACGCCGAACCCCGTAAGCTCCTGCCGGAGAGACTGCCTTGATGATCCGTCATCTGATGGTTCCGATCACTGCCGCCATGGTCGCCATGGGTGCCGCGGGCGCCTATGCGCAAAGCGCCTTCCCGGCGCCGCTGCCGAACCAGGCCGCGAGCAGCTCGGCGTTTCCGCCCGTGAACGGCTCGGCGCCCGTCGCTTCCGTCGGCACGGCGCCGCAATCGTCCTTTCCCGTGAACGGCGCCGCGCCGATCGGCGGCGGTGGCGCTTTCAGCGCCGCTCCGCCGACGCAAGCCGGTCCCGGCGAGGACTGCATGAAGGCCTTCATTCCGCTGCGCGAAGAGGCCGAGAAGCGCGGCAAGCTGATCAAGGCGGCGAGCGACCGTCATGCACCGCCGGACGAAGCCTGTAAGCTGATCCGCAATTTCAGCCAGGCTGAGACCAAGATGATCAAGTACATCGAGACCCACGCCGCCAAATGCGGAATCCCGCCGCAGGTCGGCGCGCAAATGAAGGACGGCCACAAGAACACCGAGGCGATGGCGACGAAGGTCTGCAACGTTGCGCAGCAGATGCAGAACCAGCCGCGCGGTCCGGCAGGTCCCTCGCTGAGCGAGGTGCTGGGTTCGGGCTCGGCGCCTGAGGCCAATGCCGGCAAGAAGGGTGGCAGCACCTTCGATACGCTCAACGGCAACGTCCTGACCCGATGAGCGACTCATCCGCCCGCGTTGCCGATTCCACGGGCAACTGGGTCGATACGCTCGCGCCGCTCTGGGCGCGACCCTATTTGCGCCTGTCCCGCTTCGACCGTCCGATCGGCTCCTGGCTTCTCTTGATGCCATGTTGGTGGTCGGCGGCGCTCGCCGCCGGCATGGCGCACGATATCCGCGGTCTGCCGCTCACCATCGTCCTGTTTTTCATCGGCGCTTTCGTCATGCGCGGTGCGGGCTGCACCTGGAACGACATCACCGACCGCGATCTCGACGACAAGGTCGAGCGCACGCGCTCGCGGCCGCTGCCGTCGGGGCAGGTGACCACGAAGCAGGCGCTGGTCTTCATGGTTGCACAGGCGCTGATCGGTCTCGTGGTGCTCCTGCAATTCAACCGCTTCGCGATTGCGACCGGCATCGCCTCGCTCGTGATCGTCGCGATCTATCCCTTCATGAAGCGCATCACCTGGTGGCCGCAGACCGTGCTCGGGCTTGCCTTCTCCTGGGGCGCCTTGATGGGATTTGCCGTCACCTTCGGACGCATCGACGTCACCGCGCTCGTGCTCTATGCCGGCGCGATTACGTGGGTGATCGGCTATGACACGATCTACGCGCATCAGGACGCCGAGGACGACGCTCTGATCGGCATCAAGTCGACCGCGCGCCTGTTCGGCACGCATACGCGCCAGGCGCTGGTCCTTTTCTACGGGCTCGCGGTGATGCTGATCGGCATTGCACTGGCGTCCGGCGATGCGCGCTGGCCGGCCTGGCTCGGGCTGATCGCCTTCACCGCGCATCTGGCGTCACAGATCGTGCGCCTCAGGATTGACGATCCTGAACTCTGCCTGCGCCTGTTCAAGTCGAACCGCGATGCCGGCTTGCTGCTGTTTGCGGGATTGCTCGCGGACGCGGCGGTGAAGGCAGCGTAGTCGCCGCTTAGTTCCGCGCAATAATCTCGCGCTCGTCCCGATGAACGGGCAGCTCGCGCGCCATGCCGGTGCGGCGCCGCATCAAGAACTTCGGGCGGCGGGTGCGAATCGCGTTGGCGCGGCGGCGGCGCGGCGCGGGCTTGCGGGCACCCTCGTCGAGCTGCGGCAGCGCGAAGATCTCGCTCCAGATTGTCCAGGCTTGCGCGATCTCGTCGGCATCGGCGCCGACCAGCAGCGGAATGGATAGCGAGGGATCGCGATGCACGAGGACGAGCGTCTGCGCTTCGTCCTTGCCGCGCAACGCGACGCCGGTGAAGTCGGCAACGCGGACGTTGATCGCCATCTGCATGCCGCGGACGGCACGGCGCAGCACGACGCGCTCGCGATGAAGCTCGATCTGCCTGACATGTCCGTCGGCGCGCGGATCATGCGCATCGAAGCGGACCGGAAGGGAAAGAGGGTCGAGCCGCAAGGAGCGGCTCGACCCGGCGGGGTTGGCCCCGCATGTTGCTGTTTGACGCCTCACGGCTTCGTTCTCCCCGCCGGGATTATGTTCCCGGTCGATGCGAAGACCTTAGCGCGCGCCTGTCCGAAACCGCTTAAAAAGGCTGGTTAACCCACCGTCACTTGCTCCTCATGATTGACAAGACCTTGGCGCGCATGATTGACGAGACGTTGCGCGAGAGCTGCGAATTTGAGCTTTTGCGGGCTGAAAATGCTTGAAGTCCGCGCTATCAGGGCACATCTGTGGGTTCCGGTCCCGAACCCCGCCCCAATAGGATTTCGTTCGTGAACTCTTCACCAAGCTCGACGCTTTCGACTTCAGCCAATCGCGATTTGTTCGATCAGTCCGCGCTCTCCGATCTCGCGCAGCGGCTGGTCGAGGCGGCCAGGCGCGCCGGCGCGGATGCGGCCGACGCGGTCGCGGTGCGCGGCGTCTCGCAGGGTGTCGAGGTGCGCGACGGTCGTGTCGAGGAATCCGAGCGGTCCGAGGGCGACGATGTCGGCCTGCGCGTGCTGGTCGGCCAGCGCCAGGCGGTGGTTTCGACCAACGATGTCAGCGGCGATGCCGTCACCAAGCTCGCCGAACGCGCGGTGGCGATGGCGCGTGTCGCGCCCGACGACAAATATGTCGGCCTGGCCGATCCTGCGTTGCTCGCGCGCGACTTCCCCGATCTCGACCTGCTCGATCCCCATGTGCCCACGACGGCCGAGCTCGAGCGCCGCGCGCTCGCGGCCGAAGCTGCCGCGCTCGGCGTGAAGGGCGTGACCAAGTCCGGCGGCGCTTCGGCGTCTGCCGGCATCGGCGGCATGGTGCTCGTCACCTCGACCGGTTTCCACGGCTCCTACCTCCGTTCCAGCCAGGGCATCTCCGCGACCGCCATATCGGGCGAAGGCACCAGCATGGAGCGCGACTACGACTTCACCTCGGCGCCACATGGCGCCGATCTGTTGTCGCCGGAAACCGTCGGCCGTTCCGCCGGCGAGCGCACCGTGGCGCGCTACAATCCGCGCAAGGTCGAGACCTGCAAGGTGCCGGTGGTGTTCGATCCGCGCGTCGCCGGCTCCCTGGTCGGCCATCTCGTCGGCGCCATCAACGGCGCCTCGATCGCGCGCAAGACCAGCTTCCTCAAGGACAAGCTCGGCCAGCAGCTCTTCGCCAAGAACATCCGTATCGTCGACGATCCGCTGCGCAAGCGCGGCCTGCGCTCGCAGACGTTCGACGCCGAAGGCGTCGCGGTGCAAAGACTCGCGCTGGTCGACGAAGGCGTGCTGACGACCTGGCTGCTCGACTGCGCCACCGCACGCGAGCTCGGCCTCACCACGACCGGCCACGCCCATCGCGGCGTTTCCTCTTCGCCCTCGCCGGGGCCGTACAACCTGCATCTCGAGCCCGGCACGCCAACGCCCGCCGAGCTGATCGCCGACGTCAAGCAGGGCTTTTACGTCACCGATCTGATCGGCTCCGGTGTCAACGGCGTCACCGGTGATTACAGCCGGGGCGCCTCCGGCTTCTGGATCGAGAACGGCGAGATCACCTATCCCGTCAGTGAAGTGACGATCGCCGGGCATCTGTTCGAGATCTTCAAGTCGATGCAGCCCGCGAACAATCTCGAGTTCCGCTACGGCATCAATGCGCCGACGGTGCGCATCGAGGGTTTGACGCTTGGCGGACGCTGACCGAGCAGACGCTGCTTGGCTCACCTCTCCCATGGGGAGAGGTCGCGCCGAAGGCGCGGGTGAGGGGACCGCGCTCTCGCGGGACCTGCGCCCTCTCACGCGATTTGCTGCGCAAATCGACCTCTGCCCGATGGGGAGAGGTGGTCTTCGCATGCGGCTCGGTTGACCCGATGACGCCTGTTCTCGACAAGACCATCCTGACCCGCGATGCGGCGCTGCTGAAGGACACGGTGCGGGACGCGGGCGCGCTCGCGCAGTCGATGTTCCGCACCGAGCTGAGGAAGTGGATCAAGGGCGCGTCCTCGCCGGTGTCGGAAGCCGATATCGCGGTCAATGATCTGCTCGAAACGCGCCTGCGCGCTGCCACTCCCGACTATGGCTGGCTGTCCGAGGAGAGCGCTGACGACGCGGCGCGGCTGTCGCGGCGGCTGACTTGGATCGTCGATCCCATCGACGGCACCCGCAATTATCTCGGCGGGCACGACGAATGGTGCGTCAGCGTCGCGCTGGTGGAGGACGCCGCGCCGGTGCTGGCCGCGGTGTTCGCGCCGGCGACCGACGAGTTCTTCTTCGCGGTGCGCGGCCAGGGCACGACGCTGAACGACAAGCCGGTGCGGGCGACGGGCGGATCCGAGCTCGACTTCGCCCGCGTCGCCGGCCCGAAGCCCCTGGTCGAGCGGCTGAAGCCGTCACTCGGCGAGATCAAGCTGCACCGGCGAATCGGCTCGCTCGCGCTGCGGCTGTGCCGGGTCGCCCACGGCGCGCTGGATGCGGCTTTTGCGGGGGGCAACAGCCATGATTGGGATCTTGCCGCGGCCGATTTGATCGTGCAGGAAGCGGATGGTAGGATGAGCGACCTCTCCGGAGAACCCATCCTCTATAACCGCCGGGAAGTGGCGCACGGGGTGCTGGTGGCAGCGGGACGCGATCGTCATGCGGGCATTGTCGCGCATTTTCGCAACCGTCCCTTAGCCTAAAGCGCTTTCGTCGTGCTTCTCGAACACTGCTTTGCCGGGCAGCCCGTTAGGAACAGAACTCATGCCAGATAGTGCCCCGCAACAACTGCTTCACCTCGTCATCGGCGGCGAGCTCGTCGATCTCGACCACAACACCTTCAAGAATCTGGACGAGGTCGACATCGTCGGCCTCTATCCGAACTATGCCACCGCCCACGCTGCCTGGCGGGCCAAGGCGCAGAGCACGGTCGACAATGCGCAGATGCGCTATTTCATCGTGCACCTGCATCGGCTGCTCGATCCGAATCAAGAACCGGCACGTTGAAGAAACTGCTTCGCAATACGCTGCGAAGCAGCTTCGTTCAGCGTGCCGTCGGGGTCCTGGCGGCCGAATATCTGCGCTTTGTCTGGCGGACCAACAGGTTCACGTTCGATCCGCCGGATGTCTATGAACGCGTCGAACCGCAGATCCCGGCGATCTTCGCCTTCTGGCACGGCCAGCACTTCCTCACCCCGTTCATCAAGAACAAGGACCGGTACAAGGCCAGGGTCCTGATCTCCCGGCATCGCGACGGCGAGTTCAACGCCATCGCCGCCGAGCGGCTAGGCATCGGCACGATCAGGGGTTCCGGCGATCATGGCGGGGCTTTCCACCGCAAGGGCGGGGTCGGCGCTTTCAAGGAAATGGTGCGGACGCTCCAGGACGGTTGTAATGTCGCGCTGACCGCCGATGTCCCCAAGCGTTCGCGCGTGGCCGGGCTCGGCATCATCATGCTGGCACGGGAATCGGGACGGCCGATCATGCCTTTCGCGATGGCGACCAGCCGCTTCGTCCGGCTCAAGAACTGGGACCGCACCACCATCAATCTGCCATTCGGGCGGGGCGCATTGGTCGGCATCAAGGAAATCCACGTTCCCGCAGATGCCGACGCCGCCACGATGGAAGCGCTGCGGCAGGAGCTGGAAGACACGTTGAACGAGGCGACCCGCCGCGCCTATGCGCAGCTCGGCCGCCCGGGACCTGAAGATGCCTAGTTCGCTGCCGATGACGCTGCGGATGTATCGGCGCCTGGCTAGCGGCCTGGTGCCGCTCGCGCCTGCGCTGATCAAGCGGCGGCTGAAGCAGGGCAAGGAGGATCCCGCGCGGGTCGGCGAGCGGCGTGGCCTGTCCCGCGACGTGCGGCCGCATGGCCCGCTGGTCTGGATTCACGGCGCCAGCGTCGGCGAGGTGCTGGCCGCGGCGGCGCTGATCGAGCGCCTGCGCGATCTCAACCTGCGTATCCTGCTCACCTCGGGCACGGTCACCTCGGCGGCGGTGGTGGCAAAGCGCTTTCCGCCCGATGTCATCCATCAATACGTGCCGTATGACTCGCCGCGCTATGTCGCGCGCTTCCTCGATCACTGGAAGCCGTCGCTGGCGCTGTTCATCGAATCCGATCTGTGGCCGAACCTGATCCTCGCCGGCGCGGCGCGCCGGGTGCCGATGGTGCTGATCAACGGGCGGATGTCGCCGCGTTCTTTCCCGCGCTGGCGGCGCATGCACGGAACCATCTCGGCGCTGCTGTCGCGGTTCGACATTTGTCTTGCGCAGTCGAAGATCGATGCGGAGCGCTTCTCCGCGCTCGGCGGCCGCGACGTCGTCACCACGGGCAATCTCAAGCTCGACGTGCCGGCGCCGCCGGCCGATCAGGCCAAGCTCGAACGGCTGATGGCGATGACGCGCGGCAGGCCGATCATCGTCGCGGCCTCGACCCATCCGGGCGAGGACGAGATGCTGGTGGCGGCGCATCGCAGTCTCGTCGGTTTCTTCCCGCAGCTTCTCACCGTGATCGTGCCGCGGCATCCGGATCGCGGCTCCTCGATCGCAGGCCTGATCACGGCCTCGGGCCTGAAACCGGCATTGCGCTCGCGCGAGGAGCTGCCGACGGCGACGACCGACGTCTATGTCGCCGACACCATGGGCGAGCTCGGGCTGTTCTATCGGCTCTCGGGAATCGTGTTCATGGGCGGATCGCTGATCCACCATGGCGGCCAGAATCCGATCGAAGCGATCAAGCTTGGCGGCGCGATCGTCCATGGTCCGCACGTGTTCAACTTCGCCGATGTCTATGAGGCGCTCGATGCGAGCGGCGGGGCACGGCAGGCCGACACGCAGGAGGCGTTGGTCAAGCAGCTCGGACAGCTTCTGGCCGAGCCGACGGTGCGCGACAAGATGCAACGCGCAGCCTCGGGCGTGGTCGAGCAGCTTGGCGGTGCGCTCGATCGCACCATGGCCGCGCTCGAGCCGTATCTGTTGCAGTTGCGGATCGAGATGGGAGCCGCCAATGCGTGAGCCGGCCTTCTGGTACCGGCCGCGTTCCCCGCTTTCGCATGTCCTTTCTCCCCTGGGTGTGCTCTACGGCGCCATCACCGCACGGCGCATGCAGCGCACGGGCGTGGATGCCGGCATCCCCGTGATCTGCGTCGGCAACTACCATGTCGGCGGCGCCGGCAAGACGCCGACCGTGCTGGCGTTGACCAAGCTCTTGCGCGAGCTCGGCGAGACGCCGGTCGTGATCAGCCGCGGCTATGGCGGACGCCTGAAGGGCCCGGTCACGGTCGACCGCGCACGTCACACCGCAACCGACGTCGGCGACGAGCCCCTGATGATGGCGAGCGACGTCCCGGTCGCAGTCGCGCGCGACCGTCTCGACGGCGTCGCGCTCGCGAAGTCGCAGGGCGCCACCGTGATCCTGATGGATGATGGTTTCCAGAATCCTGGTCTGTTCAAGGACGCCTCCCTGATCGTGATCGACAGCGAGCGCGGCCTCGGCAACGGCAGGGTGTTTCCCGCAGGCCCCCTGCGCGCGCCGCTGCAGGCGCAGCTCGCGCGCACCGACGCGCTGGTGCTGATCGGCGATGGCCGTGCTGCCAACGATGTCGCGGCCGAGCTTGCCAAGCGCGACAAGCCCGAGCTGCGCGCGCGGCTGAAGCCGGTTACGGCATCGCTCACGCAGCTGCTCGGAAAGCGGGTCTTCGCCTTCGCCGGCATCGGTGATCCCGACCGCTTCTTCCGCACTCTGCGTGCGAGCGGCATCGAGGTCGCGCACGCGCGCGCTTTCGCCGACCACCACGTGTTTTCGCAAGACGAGATCGCGGCGCTCGTAGCGGAAGCGCGGCGCGAGCAGCTCACGCTGGTGACGACGGAGAAGGACCTTGCACGCCTGCGCGGCCGCGAAGGCGTGCCTGATGGCATCGTGCCGTTTGCCGTTCAGCTCGAATTCGATGAACCGGCAAAGCTGCGGGAATTGATCAGCTATCATCTGTACAAGGCGCGCGAGCGGCGGTTCAGCGCGCGTTGAGGTCTGTGCCTTAGCCGAAATGCGAAACGTCGCGGCTGGCGAATCCTCTTCCGCACGCTCGGAAGTTGATGTAGCCTCGCATGAGAGCCGTCACCGGGACGTGCCGAACTCCCGGCAATCGTCGGCGGCGTTAAATGCCCACGGCGGGCAACGTATCTTTCATCACATCAGGTGCAGCGGCCGTAACGAACCCGTTCGGAACGGCATCGAGAGTCATTGCCAAAGTTCAGAGGAGAACATGCCAGAACGCGGCGAAGCTGCGTTCTTCGTATACCCCGCCGGGAGGCTGAGATCCGGATCCGAAGCGCAGCCGCCGCAGTCGGGCGACGTGGCGGCTGTGCTCATGTGAAAGTCAGAGCCACGTCTGCAGTGCGGCGAGGCGGCATGGTCACCACGCCCCGACTGCCATCATTCCGATAATGGTGAGGCACGAGACGCAGGCCACGATGACGGTATAGGACTCGGGTGTATTCATTATTGCTGCCTCCCAAACTGTTGCCAATCGCTTGGTCATTGCTGCGCGGGAGTGATCGCCGGTCTTGGGCCGCTTCAATTCGGCATGCTGTGACCAGCCTCGCGGTGTGCATCCGTTCTCTCATCGTCATCCCGCTTTGCAGGATGATGATCCGCTTCGAGAGTCTCAGAGCGTTCAGCTGCGATCAGAAGCTGATTGCGCATTTCAGCGAGACGGGCCCGGCAATATTCACGATAGAGCAGGTCGAAAATGGCGGGCATGATCACCCCCATCGATTGATTTTCGAATTACAGAAATTCCACCGCAAATTTTCGAGGTGATCGTAGCCCGTCGGATGGCTCTTCGTTATGAGCCCGTTCACAGACCGCGCCAATTCCAAAGCTCGATGGCTGTTTGGTTGACTTGATCGTCCGTGCGATAAAAAGAACAGGGCCAATTACCTAACGTGCATTGTAGCAGCCCTTTGTTTCACCAAGACTTCGTCAAACAACTTAAGGGCGCCGAACCGCAACAAAGAATCCAACCACAGCGCGAAATGACTCACCAAGGAGTGCACGCACTGCTCGATGCAACGCGGAGCGGCAAATCGCTGCGAGTTCAGCTCGGAAAGCACGCCTGAGCGGTCAGAGTCACCGGCGAGAGATTGAGGATCTGCGGAAACTCGAATGCGTAGCTCGCGCTGACCTGGTTGCCGCATGTCAGCGCGGAATAGGTGAATGTCCCCGCCGGAAGCGTGAGGCCGAACGCCTGCTGGGCCGCGTAGTTGGTGATCGCGCTGCCGCTCGGGCACAGCGTGCTGTTGACCGTTGCGCAGCGCGCCGCCATTTCGGCCCCGTGCTGAAGCCCGAGCTGAGTCCAGAACAACAATCCGAATTCGATGATCCCAAAGATGAACAGGAAGAACGCGGGAGCGGTCAGGGCAAATTCCAGCGCCGACGCGCCCCGATCGTCGTGCCATAGCGCTGTGAGTTTCACTGTAGCCTCGCGGTGGACTGGGCGCTAAAGGAGTATGTCGTCGCCACGATCTGATAGTTGATGAGCGTATAGTACGTCGCGCGCGCCGAGACTGTCGTATATGTTCCGGCCTGCGCGCCACCGGTGCAGACCGTCCCGCAACTGACGGCGCTAATTCCCGCACTCGTTGGACATCCGCAGAATTGGGTCGGCGCAGGTGAAGCGGTAATGGCTGTGGAATTGGTGGCGTTTGTCACGGCATCGGAGATGCCGCTCGCATCGTAGCCGCGCACGATCGCATACTGCGCCCCCGCCTGTGCGGCCTCTTCAACCTGCATCTTGCGATAGAGCGCGAGTCCAATGTCGGTCAGCGAAACGACCATCAACGACAGCAACGGGATCATGATGCCGAATTCGACGGCCGCGACGCCGCGCCTGTCGGCGGCGGCAGCGCGCAAGTGCCCCCTGAGAGCGTTGAGCAGGCGATCACGGCTCGCGGATACGGACCTCTGGATTTGCATCGGACCCAATCTCATTCGACGAGTTGCGCGGTTTGCGACCCTATCGTCGCGGTGCCGAGCGAGGAACAATTGACCTGAAGGTTCGACGTGCCGGTAAACGTCAGCGTATCGGCGATGATCTTGGTGCAGGACGTGCTCGTGCCGTTGCCGCCGCTGAAGCTGAGGTTGGCCTTTGGCAGGTAGATGGCGCCGCCGAAGTTCTGGGTGCCGCCGCCCGTCAGATTGAAGGAGGTCCCGGCCGGCATATTGCGGTCACCGTACATGACGATGCCTTTCGTCGCGCCGCTGGTTGGGGCCGTCAAATCGATGATCGCATTGCTGCCGATTGAAGCGGTCCCCCAATCGCTTCCCGAACCCGTAAAAACCAGGGTCACGCCGCTGCCCGTGATCGTGGCGTTTCCCGCGACGCTCAGGCTGGCCCCGTCGAGATAATAAATGCCCGGACTAAGATTCAGGGTTGCGCCGGCATTGACCGTAATGCTGCCTGTGTAACAGCCGGGAGCGAGGGAATTGGTTTTTCCGTTGGCGTTGACCGTGATCTTGGCGTTCGTGCAGCTCGGCTCTAGAGGGGGAGAAACATTCGCATAGGGGTCGGCGACCGGCATGATGTGCGTCTTGACGCCATTGGTCGCGGTGATGCTGCTGGCGCCGGAGACGTCGCCAACGACTCCGACCTGATTTGCGGAGACCGACGCACTGCCTGCAACATTGAGCGATGGGCTTGCGCCTGAGTTGCTGTAGAGGTTGCACTTGATCAGGTTGAGCTGGTTGCCGCCGCTCACGTTGACCGCGGGGCTGGCGCTCGAGTTGAGCGCAAGGACGCACCCTGTCCCCGAGTTGGGCAGGGCGACCGCGCGCGCGGTGATGAGGACAGGACCCGAGCCGAACAAGGACGAGAGCAGCCGTTGTTGCGGCTGACTCACGATGACTTCGATTGCCTGCAGATCTGACGTATGACTGCCTGTTTTCGGCGGCTGATTCAACGTAACCGTGACGTTGTTCGCCGCGTCTGCGTAACCGTAGTTTGCCGCAACTGCCTTCGCTTCGGACAAGGGGTCAGCGCCGGAAGCCGCCGCTGTTGCAGCGCTGACGGCGCCGGAATCGGCCGCGCTCTGCATGTTCTTATGTTTGTAGTACCACCATCCCACTTCAGTCCCGAGACCTGCGGTGCCGACCAGGACCGGCATAAGCAGCGCCGAAATGACGACATAGCTGCCCGACTGGTCGCGGACGAATTGTTGAACCAGGCTGGCCCTCTGTTCGTGCTCACGAACGGAGCCACATGACCGGCTCCATGGTGCATTAGCCGAGCGGCTGCAAAGTCTCCGGCGCGCCATCTGCTTCCCCGCACATTGCCACTTTTTCCCGAGAACTGTGAGGCCAACGGATTAAACGTAGCCCAATCGGACAGCGACAATTTTAGACATCGGTTGATTCTCGGGGGTTTGTGCGAAGGGCCGGTTTCGCGCACGAGAGAGACCCACCTCGAAGTGGACGGTGGCACACCCTTCGCCGCGACATGCCTGACATTCAGGCCACATTCATCACGAGACTCCTATCCACTTCGGACGATCAGGAGAATTCGATGAAACTGCCGACCGCGGCCGCCGCCAGCCTTGTGTGTCTGATCATCGCGCCCGCGCTGGCACAAACGCCGTCCGCTGCTCCCACCACCGTGCCGGTTCCCGCGACCAAGCGCGTGACGTGTCTCGCCACGACGGCAAACCTGAAAGGACAGGACAAGCGCGACCAACTCCAGCTCTGCATGGCGCAGGCGCGGGTGGATTGCCTGAAGCAGGCGATTGATCAGAAGGTCGTCGGCGAGCCCAGGAAGGCCTTCATCAAGACCTGCGTCGGCACGGATGGCGCTGAACAACAATAGGCGCGCGGGCGCGGCCTCACGGCTGCGGCTTCAGTGCTCCGGGAAAGTGCCGCTGCAGCACCGCGGCGGGCGTGGCGTAGGCCTCCTGCAAATCCACGCTCCAGTACTTCAGCTCGTCGAGCGGGATTCGCGTGTCGGTGATCGCGCAGCGCACGAAGGTCCCCGGCGAGATCACGCGGAAATCGCCGTCGAGATACTGCACCTGCGCTTCGCCATGGCCCGAGGGGCCGAACTTGTTCAGCACGGTCGAAAGTCTCCACGGAACGCCTCTCCATGGAAGACCTTGGAGGGCACGATGTGTTGGATGAGATGTAGCATAGATGGGGTGGCTTGTCCGCCCGTTAAACCCACCGGTTTGTGATGTTTTGCCGCCGTTTCCGCGTGATAATGCTTGAACTGAAGGGTCGCTGGTTCCGGCACCTCCTGCGGCAGAGTCCGATGCGCCTTCGACTGACCGCCCTGTTCATGACGCTGCTGATATCGGCCGCGCCCGCCTCGCCCGCGCCGCAGCCGGTCGACATCCCGCTCGCGTCCGGGGTCCTTCATGCGCAGCTCTACAAGCCCGAGGGCGCGGGCCCGTTTCCGACCGTGATCGCGCTGCATGGCTGCGGTGGCCTGGGTGGCCATTCCGATCCCGTGCTGCCGCGCTATCGCGATTGGGCCGAGCGCCTGCTCGAGGCCGGCAATGCCGTGCTGCTGCCCGACAGCTACGGCTCGCGCGAGCTCGGGCCGCAATGCCGCGTCAAGGAGATGCATGTCAAGGCGCGGCGCGAGCGTGTCGCCGATATCGCGGCCTCGCGCGCCTGGCTGATGAAGCAGGCCTGGGTGGCGCGCGACCGCGTCAGCCTGATCGGCTGGGCAAATGGGGCGAGCGCGCTGCTCTGGGCCGTGCGCCCGCAGAGCGCGGGGCGCGATCTCGGTCCGGATTTCCGCGCCGCGATCGCGTTCTATCCGGATTGCCGGATCTCGGCGGGTTTGGGGTGGAGCACGCGGGTGCCGACGCTGGTGCTGATCGGCGCCGATGACGACGTGTCGTCGCCGCCGGCCTGCCGGCAGATGGTGGACGGCGCGCGCGGCCGCAGCGCGCTCGCGCGCATCGTGGTCTATCCCGGCGCCGACCATGATTTCGACCGCGCCAACATACCTCTGCACGGTGCTGCCGACAGCGACGCTGCCGCGCCCGAGCACGGCCATTTCGGCACGGACGCCGAGGCGCGCGCGGCCTCGCAGAAGGACGTCGCGCAATGGCTGGCGCGGTAACCGGATGAGCGGACTTGCCGCGCCGTAGCTCGTAGAGCGAAGGCGGAAGCGGGGCCATCCGGGAACAACATCAGGCGGACAGCCCCGCATCGACCACCGCCGTGCACGGAAAATGGCCGACCTGGAATCTACGGATCGCGCCTTGATGCGGTTTCAGCCTGTGGCGGCGCCATCATTCGACCATGATGTCGATTAAACGCATTTCACATGCGCAACCGCATCACGCTCTTCGCCTCCGCGCTGATCGTCTTCACCGTCGTGATCCTCCTGTTCGAGGCCCATGCCGGCGCCCCACAGCTTGCGCCGGAACATTGCGGCTTCTGGACCACGATCGACGCGGGATTGTCCTGCCGGTAGAGCTAGGCTGGTTCCACCTCGTCATTGCGAGTGCAGCGACTTGTCCGCCGAAGCCTTGGCGGAGCCGGGACCGCGCGATCCAGTACGCCGAGACGTCAGTGATTCACAGAGAAGCTGCGGCGTACTGGATTCCCCGCTCCAGTGCGCAATTGCGCACAAGGCGGGGAATGACGCCGAGGGCGGAGCGCTCGCTCCTCGCGCCTCAGAACAAGCTGCCCTGATCCACCGGCTTGACCACCCGCTTCGGTGCCGGCTTTGTGTCCTGCGTGGCCGGCTTTGCCTGCGATGGCGCGCGCTTTACCGCGGGGGGCGGGCGATCCGTATCCGCCGTTGCGCCGACGCGGCCATCCGCGAACTCGATCTCGACGCGTGCGCCGGGACCGATCGACTCGGCCGCATGCAGGGGATGGCCGGCCTCATCGCGCACCAGCGCAAAGCCACGCGCGAGCACGCTGCGATAGGACAGCGCGGAGAGCAGCTTGCCGCTGTTCTCGACACGGGCATCGAGCCGGTGCAGCAGCGTGACGAGCGCGCGGCCCGCGCGCTCGGCCAGTCGATGCGTGCGCTCGCGCTGGCGCGCAATCGCGTTGCGCTGCGCCTGCGCATTCGAAAGTCTTGAGGCACGCAGGCGCACCTCCAACCCGGCAAAGCGATCGCGCCGCTGCCGCAGCAGCGAGCGTGCGGACAGGCCGAGCCGCTCGCCGCACACGGTGAGGCGGTGATCGGCCTGCGCGATCTGGCCGTGCAGCACCCGCAGCGTCAGTTTTGAACTTGCGGCGGTGAATCTGCGGAAATGCGCGTGCGTGTTGGCCTTGAGGCAGCGGGGCAGGGAGGCGCCCGCCGCATCCAGCCGTTGCCGCGGGATCGCCAGGAGATCGCCGGCCGCCGGCAGCGCGCGCGCGGCGGCGCGCAGCTCGTTACGGCGATTCTCGTGGCCGCGCTGCCAGCAGGCACGGGTGCGCCGCGCGAGATCGGCGACCTCGACGAACAGGTCGCTGCGCACCGGCACCGCCATCTCCGCCGCCGCCGTCGGCGTCGGGGCGCGCTTGTCGGCGACGAAATCGATCAGCGTGATGTCGGTCTCATGCCCCACCGCCGAGATCAGCGGGATCATGCTGTCGCTGGCTGCGCGGACCACGATCTCCTCGTTGAACGACCAGAGATCCTCCAGCGAGCCGCCGCCGCGCGCGACGATGAGCACGTCGGGACGGGGAATCTTGCCGCCCTCAGGGATCGCGTTGAAGCCGCGGATCGCCGCCGCGACCTGCTCGGCCGAGCCGTCGCCCTGCACCTTGACCGGCCACACCAGCACGCGGCGGGGAAAGCGATCCTCCAGCCGGTGCAGGATGTCGCGAATGACGGCACCGGTCGGCGAGGTCACGACGCCAATCACCTCCGGCAGCCAGGGCAAGAGCTGCTTGCGCGCCTCGTCGAACAGGCCTTCGGCGGCGAGCTTCTTCTTCCGCTCCTCCATCAGCGCCATCAGCGCGCCGATCCCGGCCGGCTCCAGCGCCTCGATCACGATCTGGTACTTTGAGGAGCCGGGGTAAGTGGTCAACTTGCCGGTGGCGATGACCTCGAGGCCTTCCTGCGGCTTGAAGCGCATGCGGCCGTGCACGCCCTTCCAGATCACCGCCTCGATCTTGGCGCTCTCGTCCTTGAGCGCGAAATAGCAATGGCCGGAGGAATGCGGCCCGCGAAAGCCGGAGATCTCGCCGCGGACGCGGACATGGCCGAAGGCGTCCTCGACCGTCCGCTTCAGGGACAGGGACAACTCGGAGACGGTGAATTCGGGCGCGTTGAGCAGTTGTTCCGCAGGCGGCATCTCAAAAACGATTCGGCATTTTGGGGTCAGACCCGACGTTAAGGATTTTCGCCGCGCGGCGCCAATCCCCGGGTTGATCGAAAGAGTACTCTGTACTATAGAGTTCTCTGTTGATTAATGGGTTTGAGGGCGATGGCATGGCGATCCGGCTCCTGCGCGGCGTTCTGAACGGCCTGAAATGGGTCCTGTGTGCAATCGGCGGTGTGGCGTTGATTCTGGGCGCCATGATCGCAATGCCGCTGGAGCGGCCGCCCGAGATGCGATCGGTCTCGGATTCCGCCAAGGGCATCGACTGGTCCACACTGCCGCCGCTCGAGCGCTTTCAGGCCCGTGACGGCACCTGGATCGGCTATCGCCATTATGCGCCGACCGGCCCGGAGACAGGCCGCGGCGCGATCTTCATCCATGGCTCTTCCGGCTCCAGCGGCACCGTCAATCACGCGCTGACCCATGCGATCGCCGCGCACGGGGTGGAGACCTGGGCGCTGGACATCCGCGGCCATGGCGGCTCCGGCACGCGCGGCGACATCTTCTATGTCGGCCAGCTCGAGGATGACCTGATCGATTTCGTCGCTCATGTCCGCAAGAGCGCGCCCGATCTGCCGCTGACCCTGATCGGCCATTCCGCCGGCGCCGGCTTCTCGCTGCGCGTCGCCGCGACACCGATCATGCAGGACATGTTCGTCCGCACCGTGCTGCTCGCGCCCTATCTCGGCTATGACGCGCCGACCAACAGGCCGAAGGCCGGCGGCTGGGCCAACATCGATCTCCCGCGCTTCCTCGGCCTGACGGCATTGCGCAGGCTCGGCATCGACTGCTGTTCGCAGCTGCCGGTGCTCGCCTTGGCCGTGCCGCCGAGCTCGGCAAAGTACCTCGTCTCCACCTATTCGGACCGCCTGATGCGCAACTTCGGGACGCGCGGCTATCGCATCGATCTTCCGGCGACGACACGTCCAGTCACGATCTTCGGCGCCGCCGAGGACGAGATGATGATCTCGGACAAATATGCGGAAGTCGTGCGAGCGGTGAAGCCGTCGGTCGACGTCAAGATCATCGACGGCATCAACCACATGGGCATCGTCACCAATCCGAAAGCCGTCTCCGCGATCGCCGAGGACGTGGCGACGCGCGGTGCAGCGGGGAGCTGACCATGATGGCGCATTTGACCCTCGCAGGTACGATCCATCTGGTGCTGGCGCTGCTCTGCAGTACCGTCGGGCTCATCCAGTTCCTGCGTCCCAAGCGCGGTGCCGGCCACCGTGCGCGCGGTTACTTCTACGTCTATGCCATGCTGGTCTCTGACGGCACGACCTTGCTGATCCACCGGTTCACGGGGCATTTCAACGTCTTCCATGTCGCCGCGATCGTGAATTTCGCCTGCATCGTGCTGGCGGTCGTCCCGCTGTTGCGCATGCCGAGGCCGTCGAACTGGAGATCCATCCACTACCACTTCATCGCCTGGTCCTATGTAGCGCTGATGTCGGCCGCGGCAATCAACACGGCGTTGCGGCTGTTGCCGCTGACGATGCGGAACCAGTGCGGCTTGACCGCACTGATCGTGTCGGTCGCGACGATGACGATCGCCCATCTCGTGATCCGCAAGTACCGGCCTCCATCAGATGTGGCGGCGCCATCCACCGGATTGGCCGGGCAGGCTGGAGCGCCGTCATGATCGACAGCAAGCAAGCCGCGGACGCGATGGCGGATATCGACGACACCGTTCGCCGCGTGCGCCAGTCGCTGATCTATCAAGTTTCGAGCCTGGCTTTGTTGATGTGGGGCGTGCTGGCGTTCGTCGGCAACATCGCAGGCTGGCTCTGGCCGCGCTATGGACTCTATTTCTGGATCAGCATCTACACGGTTTCGATCGTCGGCTTCCTTGCCATCGGCGCCTATCACCGGTCCCGAAACCGCATTCGCGTGTTCGACATCCGCTATCTCTTGACATTTCTGCTGATCGTCGCCTTCGGCATCTTCGTCTGCTATTTCGGCCATTTCACCCCGCGCCAACAGACGGCGTTCTGGCCGATCTACATCATGCTGTTCTACATGATGGCGGGGGTGTGGTTCGGCTACGCTTTCCTCGTGATCGGCGCCACCATCATTGCACTGACGCTGATTGGTTATTTCTACATCCCGGGCATATCGCTGTTGCTGTGGATGGCAGTCGTCAACGGTGGCGGGCTGACCCTCGGCGGCCTCTGGATGCGGCGGAGCTAGCATTGGCCGAGCTCGACGACATCATCCATCAGCCGCTGCGCCTGAAGATCATGGCGGCGCTGAACGCCCTGCCTGCAGGGGTCGGGCTGGAATTCGCCCGCCTGAAGAAGCTCACCGGCGCCACCGACGGCAATCTCGGTGCGCATATCGAGACCCTGGCCAAGGCCGGCTATGTCCAGGTGGACAAGGCGTTTGTAGGCAAGAAGCCGCAGACCACGGTGACCGCCACCGCCGCCGGCCGCGGCGCGTTCGCGCGGCATGTGGCGACGTTGCAGGAGATTATTGCGGGGAAGCAGGGTTAGGCTCCGCCGTCTTCCGGGGCGCGCCCTCTTGGGCACGAACCCGGAATCCATTCCACCGCCGACGCTGCCGCTCAATGGATTCCGGGTTCGCGCTGCGCGCGCCCCGGAATAACGGTTCGTAGGATGGGTTGAGCCCTTGCGAAACCATCGCTTTCCTCTTCAGGCTCTCAGTTATGGCCGCTGTCATCCGAAGCGCGGATGGCGCCCGATCATTTAACTTTACAGGCGCTTCGGGCAACACGTGTGATGGCTTTCGCAAGGGCTCAACCCATCCTACGGGCTGATCAAATCACCTTGTCACGCGGCCACTGCATCTTTGGGAAGAGGCCACGATACCTGTCGCGCGCATCAATGGCGCGGGCAAGGTCGGAAAACCACATCGGCCTGCTTCCTCCAGGAAGCTCATCGCCGATCAATGGGCGAAGCCCCTCATCCCTGTCGGGAACGAGCACAAAATACATATCAAGGCTATGCCGATAATGGATGCCCTGTCTGCCTTCAAAGTTGAAGGTGTGGTTGCGCATGTATTCTGCAATGACGGCAATCCTGGGAGTCCGCGCACGGCATTGCGGAGCCTGCTGAGGGCGATAATACTTCCGCGTATTCAGGAGATTGTCGAAGAGATTAATCCAGTATGTTTCACGATCGCTGACCTGACTTATGTCGCACCATTCGAGCAATGCGGTCCGAACCGGAAAGGCGTCATTCCACTCGTCACGCATCCAGCCTCGCACGACACCTATCCCGTCATAAGGACCCCGCCGGTGCTGCACAAAACGGCGATCGATGGTGCCGGTCGTCATCCCGACGTATCGTACCCGCCCGTCGCGGCAGGAATAGAGAGCGTAGATGGATGCCATCGAGGCTCCTAGGTGGTTTCCGGCTCAGCAAATGAAGTGATAGGCTCGAGGTTTGTCAACCTCCGGCCGGCACATCTCAAATTGCTGGGTGACGGGGTTGGCCCGGAACGTGTAGCTCGTAGGATGAGTTGAGCTCATGAGAAACCCATTGCTTTCCTATTCCTGCTCCGTCATCGCGGCTGTCATCCGTGCAAGTGACGACAAACCGCGGGTGGCGCCCGGTCGATTAGCTTTACGGATGCTTCGAGGAACACGTGTGATGGGTTTCGCTAGGCTGCCTTCCTGGCAATCGGCCTCGGCATCGCCGCGCTGACCCTGATTGGGTTCTTGTACATCGGCGACGCCTTCCCGCTCTGGATGGCCTTCGTCAACGGCGGCGACCTGGTCCTCGGCGGCCTCTGGATGCGGCGTCTGATGGCCGAGCTCGACGACATCATCCACCAGCCGCTGCGGCTCAAGATCATGGCGGCGCTGAACGCACTGCTCGTGTCGGCCGGTTTGGAGTTCGCGCGCCTGAAAAAGCTCACCGGCGCCACCGACGGCAATTTCGGCGCGCATATAGAGACGCTAGCGAAGGCGGGCTATGCGTCCGTGGAGGAGGCGTTCGTCGGCAAGAAGCCGCAGACCACGGTGGCAGCCACGGCGGCGGGGCGCGGGGCGTTCGCGCGGCATGTGGCGACGTCGCAGGAGATCATTGCGGGGAAGCAGGTTTAGCCAGCCTCGCTATTCCGTGGCGTTTCCTCTCGTCATTCCGGGGCGCGCCCCTTGGGCGCGAGCCCCGGAACGACGGGCGAATTGAATGTGGAGAGTTCGGACCGTTTCCCCTGAGGGATTTCGGAATTGCAGTGACAATGCTCTCAATGATCGACTGCTATCGAGCATCCAAGCCTTATGTATTGTGTGCACTGTCACCGTAATTCCACGATGATTTCTCGCACGTCAATTTCGTTCATCGCATCGAAGTCGGGAGTCATTGGTCCGTCAATTCGCTGCCACCGAAGGTGACTTCCATGAGTGCCGTTCTCCCGCGCGTGCGACTAGATGAAACCAAGTTTCCCTTTGGTCACCGCAGTTGCGACTTTGACGGGGCTCTCCAATACCGCTCTTATGTACTCGTGAATCTCCTCACAGACCCGTTCGACGTCCTGTTCGCCGAAATCGAGGGGAATGCCTCGCAGCGCTCGCGGGCTATCGCCAATTCTGATTGTTATGGCATCGCCTATCATCTCAAATTCTAGCACCACGCGCGGCCAGAACTTACCGTTACCGCTTGTACGCGGAATGCCCACTGCAACACCCATCTGGATAGGAGCTAACGTCAAGGTCCCTTTGACGTGGGTACTGAACTTTGCACCTCGGTAGTCGCCCGCCTCCTCTTGAAACTCGCCTTCAGGCGGCACGCCCCGTGCTTCAGACCCTTCACCTAGATAGATTGGCAAGTGCTGCACGATTGCATCTCCAAGCGCTTCGATGGTCCGGAAGCTCTTAACCGTCATGTCGCTGTATTCGGACATTGCGTCTTGCAGGATCTTCATTCGTTCACTCAGAGCCATCAGTCGTCCTCCTTCAAGTCCGCATACCAGTTGCCGCAACGTGTGTGCAGCGCAACTTCAAGCTTCGCACCTTTCCCCAAACAGCAATGACGCCAGTCGTACATCGTTGAGCGAATTGCCCTTATCCCTCCATAAGGGAGCAAAGCAGCCGCAGAAGATGCCATATTCTTCGGGTGGAGGTACGTCATCCAGCCACGTGCTCTTTTGAGCTGTGGGAAGACCTCGATGATAATACAGGGAAATATAGGAGACCCCGTCATCATCGGGTCCGAAGATAATCCCGTCTCCAGTGGCTGTCGGCATTCCTACATTCCGTCCCTCTTAAGAGCCCGGCAAGACCTCTTGCATTCTTCCCGACTATCTATCGATGAGTGCTCCTGAAAGCGCAATCATAAAGCGCGCTCGACTTGTACAAAATTGACCTAACGTTCGTTACGGCGTCGAGCTTTCAGCAATGTCCGTTACTCAGCCGAAAGCGGAGATCGAATCCGGAGCGCCTCCCCCCTTCACACCCGCCCCGATTCGTGCGACCTCCGCCCCCAGCAAAACCCCTCATTTCTGAGCCTTCGATGCACATTCTCCTGCTCGGTTCCGGCGGCCGCGAACATGCTCTGGCGTGGAAGATCGCGGCCTCTCCCCTGGTGACCAAATTCTGGTGCGCGCCCGGCAATGCCGGCATCGCGCGCGAGGCGGAATGCGTGGCGCTCGATGTCGCCGACCATGCCGCCGTGATCGACTTCTGCAAGAAGAACGCGGTCGAACTCGTCGTGGTCGGGCCGGAGACGCCGCTGGCGGCCGGCATCGTCGACGATCTCACTGCGGCCGGCATCAAGGCGTTCGGCCCGAGCAAGGCGGCGGCGCAGCTCGAGAGCTCCAAGGGCTTTACCAAGGCGCTTTGCACCGAGTTCGGCATTCCGACCGGTGCCTATGAGCGATTCACCAACGCACAGGACGCGCGCGCCTATGTGCAGAGCCAGGGCGCGCCGATCGTGATCAAGGCCGACGGCCTTGCCGCCGGCAAGGGCGTCGTCGTCGCCAAGACCTTGCGCGAGGCCGAGGATGCCATCGCCATGATGTTCGAGGGCGCCTTTGGCGAGGCCGGCACCGAGGTCGTGATCGAGGAGTTTCTGCCGGGCCGCGAGATCAGCTTCTTCGCGCTCTGCGACGGCGAGACTGCCATCCCGCTGGCCTCTGCCCAGGACCACAAGCGCGTGTTCGACCATGACGTCGGCCCCAACACCGGCGGCATGGGCGCCTATTCGCCGACGCCGCTGGTGACGCCAGGGATCCACGACGCGATCATGGCCAAGATCATCCTGCCGACGGTATCAGGCATGAAGCAGCGCGGCACGCCGTTCCGCGGCGTGCTCTATGCCGGGATCATGCTGACGACGCAGGGCCCGAAACTGTTCGAGTTCAACGTCCGCTTCGGCGATCCCGAGTGCCAGGTCTTGATGCTGCGCATGATGAGCGACATCGTGCCGGCGCTGCTCGCCGCCTGCGACGGCGAGTTGAAGCATTTCGATCTGCGCTGGTATCCGGAATCCGCGCTCACGGTGGTGATGGCCGCCAAGGGCTATCCCGGCGACTACCAGAAGGGCACGCGCATCCAGGGGCTGGAGGAGGCCGCCAAGGTCGAGAGCGTCGAGATCTTCCACGCCGGCACGGTTGCCAAGGACGGCGCGATCCTCGCCAATGGCGGCCGCGTGCTCAATGTCTGCGCGCTCGGTGCGACCGTGACGGAAGCGCAGGCCCGCGCCTACCAGGCCGTCGACCGCATCGACTGGCCGGAAGGCTTCTGCCGCCGCGACATCGGCTGGCAGGCGGTCGATGCGGAGAAGGCCAAGACTTGAGAAGGCCAAGACTTGAGGTGTCATTCCGGACGGCGTGCCGAACGCGCCGATCCGGAATCTCGACATTTTCGCCACCGCGCCGCCACATCGACACGCCAGAAATATCCAATTGCCTGTTGGGGTTAGCAGCCCCGCATATAATACCGCTACTGTGCATGGGGTCGTTTTCGACATTTTTGTTTGTCGGGCCGGCTCCGCGACTGACCAGATAAGGATGCAAGAAGATGTCCGATCTCGCCGACCTCTATCCGGGCTTTGCCGCCGAATGGATCGACACCTCCTTCGGCCGCATCTTCGCCCGCGTCGGCGGCAGCGGGCCGCCCCTCCTGCTCCTGCACGGCTTCTCCGAAACGCATGTGATGTGGCACCGCGTGGCACCGGAGCTTGCCGACAATTTCACGCTGATCATCGCCGATCTGCCGGGCTACGGCTGGTCCGACATGCCCGAAAGCGATGCGCTGCACATCCCGTACAGCAAGCGCGCGATGGCGAAAGCCATGGTCGAGGCGATGGAGCGTCTCGGTCACGTGCACTTCGCGCTCGCCGGCCACGACCGCGGCGGCCGCGTCTCCTATCGCCTTGCGCTCGACCATCCCGGCCGGCTCTCGAAGCTCGCCGTGCTCGATATCCTGCCGACCTATAATTACTGGGAGCGGATGAACCGCGCCTATGCCTTGAAGATCTATCACTGGACCTTCCTGGCCCAGCCCTATCCGCTGCCGGAGACGCTGATCTCTGGCAATGGCGAGTTCTTCCTGCGCTTCAAGATGGCGAGCCAGACCAAGTCGAAGACGCTGGACGCGATCGACCCGCGCGCGCTCGAACACTACATCGCCCCGTTCCGTGATCCCGCCCGGGTGCACGCGATGTGCGAGGACTACCGCGCCGGCGCCTATTTCGACTACGACCTCGACAAGGCCGATTTCGATTCCGGCAAGAAGATCACGGTCCCGATGCTGACGCTGTGGGGCAATGCCGGCGTCGCGCAAGCCGCCGCCACGCCGCTGGAGACGTGGAAGCAATGGGCGACCAACGTGGACGGCATGCCGGTGGACTCGGGGCACTTCCTCACCGAGGAGAACCCGGACGTCACCGCGAAGGCGTTGCGCGAGTTTTTCTCGGCTTGAGCCACACCGTCATTGCGAGGAGCCCTTGCGACGAAGCAATCCAGTCCGTCTCCGCGGAAAGACCCTGGATTTGCTTCGCTGAGCCTGTCATCGGGCCGCGCTTCGCACGGACCCGGTGGCTCGCAATGGCGGGGAGAGACCCCTTACCTTCGCTCCCGGAAAAACTCCTTGAGCAGCCGCGCCGCCTCGCTCTCGCCGACGCCGGAGTAGACGTCCGGCGCGTGGTGGCAGGTCGGCGAGGCAAAGAACCGCACGCCCGACTCCACCGCGCCGCCCTTGGGATCGGCGGCGCCGTAATAGAGCCGGCGGACCCTTGCAAAGGAGATCGCGCCCGCACACATGGTGCAGGGCTCCAGCGTCACGTAGAGGTCGCAGTCGACGAGGCGCTCGCTCCCGATCTTGCTCGCTGCCTCGCGCAGCGCGATGATCTCGGCATGGGCGGTGGGGTCGTGGTCGGTCAGCGTCCGGTTGGCTGCGGTGGCGACGACCTCGGACTTGCGGACCACCACGCATCCGATCGGAACTTCGCCCGATTTTCCGGCATTTTCGGCCGCCAGAAGCGCCAAATCCATGAAAGAAGGGGCTTTCATGCCTCGTATCATCGCCAGAAACCTGCTACTAGCTCCGCCTTCAGCAAGAGTGGATACCGGTTTTGCCTGAGCATGCGGCTCCGAACGAGCGCGCGCAATGCTCCTCGCGCGACCCCCTAAGTGAGATCATTCATGCCTCGCGACAGCGACAAAGACAACGATTCCCGCGGCCGGCGAGGCCCGGCCAAAGGCCGCAGCGGCAAGCCGCGCGGCCCCGAGAAGAAATTCGCCAAGCGCGGGTTCGAAGGCAAGGGCGCTCGCGACAGCCGCCCGTCCCGCGGCGACCGCGACAGCCGCCCGTTCCGTCGTCGCGATGAGGGCGATGCCCCGCGTCGCGAGTTCAGTGATCGTCCCCGCTTCAAGCGCGAGGACCGCGGCGGCGAGGAGCGCAGCTTCAAGCCGCGTGGCGACCGGCCGTTCAAGCCGCGCGGCGATCGTCCGAATTTCGACCGTGACGAGCGCGCGCCACGTGGCGAGCGAAGCGAGCGGCGTGTCGAGGATCGCAAGTTCTCGCGTGGCGGTTCGGATCGGCCGCGCAAGGATTTTGGCCGCGGCCGCGACTTCCGGGATCGCAAGGGCGACCCGGGAGATCGCAAGCGCGACTTCGAGGGCGGCGACCGCAAGCGCAGCTTTGGCGATCGTCCGCGCGAGCGGGACGATTCCAAGCCGTGGCAGAAGCGCGAGGCGGGCCCGGGTGGTGACCGTCCGCGCAAGTCCTTCGACAAGGATTTCGGCGGCCGCGATCGCAGCGACGAGAAGCCCTGGCGTCAGCGCGACGATCGGCGTGAAGGTAGCCATGGCGATGAGCGTCCGCGTTTCTCCCGGCGCCGGGAAGAGGGTGATGATCGCCCGCGTTTCTCGCGCCCGCGCGAGGAGCGGTCCGGTGACGATCGTCCGCGCTTCAATCGCTCGCGCGAGAAGCGGCCGGAAGGCCGCATGGACTGGCAGGAGCATCCGCGCAGCGAGGGCCGTTTCCGCGATCGTCCGCGCCGCGACAATGAGGACGACAGCAGGATTTTCGAGAAGCGCCCGGCCTTCGGCGGCCGCGGCGCCTATCGCGAGCGCGATCGTGATTTCGAGGGCCGGCCACGCCGCGATGACGCGCCGAAGCCGAAGAAGGCCGGCGAGCGCATCGCCAAGGTATTGGCGCGCGCGGGCCTTGCCTCGCGCCGCGACGCCGAGGAAATGGTCACGCAGGGCCGCGTCACCGTCAACGGAAGGGTGATCAACTCGCCGGCGCTCGACGTCACCCGGAACGACGTCGTCATGGTCGACGGCAAGCCGTTGCCGGAGCGCGAGCGCACGCGGTTGTTCCTCTACCACAAGCCGCGCGGGTTGATGACGACGCATGACGACCCCGAGGGGCGCCCGACCGTATTCGACAATCTGCCCGAAGGCCTGCCGCGGCTGATCAGCGTCGGCCGGCTCGACTTCAACACCGAAGGCCTGCTCCTGCTCACAAATGACGGCGGCCTCGCGCGCACGCTCGAGCTGCCGGACACCGGCTGGCTGCGCCGCTACCGTGTCCGCGCCCATGGCGACGTCACCCAGGCGCAGCTCGACGCGCTCAAGAACGGCATCGAGGTCGAGGGCGTCAAATACGGTCCGATCGAGGCGACGCTTGAACGCGACCAGGGCGCCAATGTCTGGCTGGTGTTCGCGATCCGCGAAGGCAAGAACCGCGAGGTGCGCAATGTCTGCGCCCATCTCGGCCTCGAGGTGAACCGGCTGATCCGCGTCTCCTATGGCCCGTTCCAGCTCGGGGAGATTCCGGAAGGCCAGGTCGAGGAGATCCGCTCGCGCGTGCTGCGCGAGCAGCTCGGCGAGAAGGTGATCGAGAAGTCGGGCGCGCAGTTCGACGTACCGCAAAAATCCTCTGCGGGCGGCGGCGATGCGCCTCGCGAGAACAAGCCCGCCAGCAAGCGCGCGGTCATCAGCGACCGCAAGGGCCGCCGCGTGCTGGTGCAGCGCACCGGCAGCGAGGAGGCGCGCGAGCGCAACGAGATGGAAGCGAGCGGCTATGGCCCGCCGCGCCGTCCCAAGCGCGGCTATCACGGCAAGCGCGACCTGACGCCGCGGGATGAATAGCATGCGCGTGGTCGGCGGTCGCCTGAAGGGGCGCAATCTCGCCTCACCGTCTTCGCGCGACATCCGTCCCACGGCGGATCGGCTGCGAGAATCCGTGTTCAACATCCTCGTGCACGCCTATGACGATCCGATTGCGGATGCGCGCGTGCTCGATCTCTTCGCCGGCACCGGCGCGCTCGGCATCGAGGCGGCCTCGCGCGGTGCCAAGTTCACGCTGTTCGTCGACAATGGCGCCGAGGCGCGCGCGCTGTTGCGTAACAATGTCGAGTCGCTGGGCCTTGGCGGCGTCACCAAAGTCTATCGTCGCGACGCGACCGATCTCGGGCCCGCGCATCCCGTCGAGCCGTTCTCGCTGGTGTTCCTCGATCCGCCCTATGGCAAGGGCTTTGCGGAGAAGGCGCTTGCGTCCTTGCGCGACGGCGGCTGGCTCACCCCGGGCGCGTTGCTCGTGGTGGAGGAGGCCAAGGCCGCGCAATTCGTGACGCCGGAGGGTTTTGAGGAATTGGAGCGGCGCGCGTACGACGATACGGAGTTCGTGTTTTTGAAGCGAGACGCTTAACTCACCTCCGTCCGAACAGCTTCTCCACGTCGCTCAGCTTCAGCTCGACATAAGTCGGGCGGCCGTGATTGCACTGGCCGGAGTTCGGCGTCTCCTCCATCTCGCGAAGCAGGGCATTCATCTCCTCGGGCCGCAGCCTGCGGCCGGCGCGCACCGAGCCGTGGCAGGCCATGGTGGCGGCGACGTGCATCAGGCGGCGTTCGAGAGGAAGAGCCTCGTCCCATTCGGCCATGTGCTCGGAGAGATCGCGAAGCAGCCCGACGGCATTGGTCTTGCCGAGCAGCGACGGCGTCTCGCGGACCGCAACCGCGCCGGGGCCGAAGGATTCGATGGCAAGGCCGAACGAGGCCAGCTCCTCGCTGCGTTCGAGCAGGCGCTCGACAGTCGCCTCGTCCATCTCGACGATCTCGGGGATCAACAGGATCTGCCGCTGCACGCCGTTTGCGGCGAGCGAAGCCTTGAGCCGTTCGTAGACGATGCGCTCATGCGCAGCGTGCTGGTCGACGATGATCAGGCCGTCCCGGGTCTGCGAGACGATGTAGGTCTCGTGGATCTGGGTGCGCGCCGCGCCGAGCGGGCGGTCGACGAGGTCGGCCACCGGCTGCGCCTCGATCCGCACGTCCGCGCTGGGTGCACCGACATCGAACGCCGCCTGCGCGCGCTCCGCGAAAGCCGGCGCAGCCGAGCCTTCGAAAGGCATCGGCGCGACCGGGGCGGATGGCGAGGTCCGCCAGTCCCAACTCGCCGGGCGCGGCGGCGTGAACGCGGGCCGGAATGAGGACAGCGCGCTCTCGCCGCTGTTGGCGGCGGTGCGGCGGCCCTCGCGCGCGAGTGCTTCCTTCAGCCCGTGCACGATCAGCGCGCGGACGAGGCCGGCGTTGCGGAAACGCACCTCGGTCTTGGCCGGATGCACGTTGGCGTCGACCTCGCGCGGATCGAGCGTGACGAACAGCGCCAGCACCGGATGGCGGTCGCGCGGCAGATAGTCGGAATAGGCGGCGCGCACGGCGCCCAGGATCAGCTTGTCGCGCACCGGTCGGCCGTTGACGAAGAGATATTGGCCGAGCGCGTTGGCCTTGGTCAGCGCGGGAGCCGCGGCATAGCCGGCAACCACGATGCCCTCGCGCTCGGCATGGACCTCGATGGCGTGGCTGCGGAATTCAGCGCCGAGAATATCGCCGAGCCGCGTCAGCCGCCCGGCGGCGCCGGGCAGGGCGGCCGCCCAGGCCACCGGCGCGCGCTCCTCGCCCGCGAGCGTGAAGGCGATGTCGGGCCGCGCCATGGCAAGGCGCCGCACCACCTCGCGGATCGCTTCCGCCTCGGTGCGGTCGGTCTTCAAGAATTTCAGCCGTGCCGGTGTTGCATAGAAGAGGTCGCCAACCTCGACGCGGGTGCCATGCGCCAGCGCCGCCGGCATGATCTCGGACTTCTCGCCGCCCTCGACCGACAGCGCCCAGGCATGCGGCTCGGTGGCATGGCGTGTCGTGATCGACAGCCGCGCCACCGAGCCGATCGAAGGCAGGGCCTCGCCACGGAAGCCGAGGGTGCGAATCTGCAGCAAGTCCTCGTCATCGAGCTTGGACGTCGCGTGGCGCTCCACGGCGAGTGCGAGGTCCTTCGCGGTCATGCCGCTGCCATCGTCGGTGATGCCGATCCGCCGCCGCCCGCCGCCATCGGTGAAGACGTCGATCCGGCTCGCGCCGGCATCGATGGCATTCTCGACGAGTTCCTTCACCACGCTCGCCGGACGCTCCACCACCTCGCCGGCGGCGATACGGTTGACGAGCTGTTCTGGCAATTGGCGGACGGGCATGGAATCTGACTTGGGGGCTCTGACTTGGGGGCTCTGACTTGGGGGCTCTGACTTGGGGCTCTGACTTGGGCTCTGACTTGGATTCGCTGTCGGCGCCATTCTAGGCCGTGTTGCGTCAAAAGCATGCGTTGGGCAACAGCCGCGTGGCGGCCTGGGGAAGAGGGATGCCTATCACATTGAAGACATTGGGCGTTCGAGAAAATCGCGCAGTCCGGATGAAGCCACTTGCGGGCTACTGTCGTGATTGTGGGGTGCCGGGCCGCGGTGTAGCATCGTGAAAAAATGGCAACAGGACGGGAGGACGCCATGTGCCATCTCTTCGCGCACCAGCCTCAACGCGACTACGAATCCCAGACCCGCTCGCTTAGAATCGGTGGGCACTGCACGTCGATTCGGCTGGAGATGGCGTTCTGGGACACTCTGGAGGAGATCGCAGCCAAGGAGGGCATGAGCCTCGGCAAGTTCCTGACCACGCTCTACAACGAGGTGCTCGACCATCACGGCGAGGTCAATAATTTCGCATCGCTGCTGCGGTGCTCCTGCCTGATCTACCGCTCCCGGAGCATCACACCAGTCCAGGATTTCAAGGCAACCGTTGCGCCCATCCTCGACGCGGCCGAATAGCTATCCCAACAAAGGCGCGTATCCCGGATGGAGCGCAGCGCAATCCGGGATTCGTGCCACCAGCGGCGGTGGTCCCGGATTGCTGCGCTCCATCCGGGCTTCTCCCTCCACATCGTCATTGCGAGGAGCAATTGCGACGAAGCAATCCAGAATCTTTCCGCTGGATTGCTTCGCTTCGCTCGCAATGACGGAGGAGAGCGGTTCGTCTATCAGGCCTCAAATTTCCTTCTTCTGCATCGCCCCGGCAATGTAATCCGCCTGCCGGATCGCCAGCGCGACGATGGTCAGCGTCGGATTGCAGGCCGCGCCGCTGGTGAACTGGCTGCCGTCGGAGACGAACAAGTTCTTGATATCGTGGCTCTGCCCGAACTTGTTGACGACGCCGTCGCGCGGCTTCTCGCTCATCCTGTTGGTGCCGAGATTGTGCGTGCTTGGATAGGGCGGCGTCGGATAGGTCACGGTGGCGCCGACGGCGTCGTAGACCGCAGCGCCCTGCTTGTAGGCATGCGCGCGCATCGCGACGTCGTTGGGATGATCGTCGAAATGCACGCTCGCGACCGGCTGGCCGAACTTGTCCTTGACGACAGGGTCGAGCGTGATGCGGTTGGTCTCCTGCGGCATGTCCTCGCCGACCAGCCACATGCCGGCCATCCTGGGATAACCGTCGAGCGCTGACGTGAACGAACGTCCCCAGGCGCCGGGATTGAGGAACGCCGCCATGAAGGGCAGGCCGATCGACAGCGTCTCCATCTCGTAGCCGCCGACGAAGCCGCGTTTCGGGTTGTTGGCCGCTTCATCGCGGATGATGCCGGCCATGGTGGTGCCGCGATACATGTGCACCGACTTCTCGAACACGGCATAGACACTGCCGGTCATATGGCGCATGTAGTTGCGGCCGACCTGTCCCGATGAATTGGCGAGACCGTCCGGGAACATGGTCGAGGCACTGTTGAGCAGCAGCCGCGGGCTCTCGATCGAATTGCCGGCGACTGCGACGATGCGCGCCTTCTGGCGCTGCATGGCGCCGCTCTCGTCAGCGTAGACGACGCCGGTCACCTTACCGCTGGAATCATGCTCGATCTTGACCGCCATGCTGCTCGGCCGCACTTCGAGATTGCCGGTCGCCTCGCCCTTGGGGATCTCGGTGTAGAGCGTCGACCATTTCGCGCCGGACTTGCAGCCCTGGAAGCAGAAGCCGATCTGCTGGCAGGAGCCGCGTCCGTCGCGCGGTTGGCTGTTGATCGCCATGTTGCCGGTGTGCACGGTCTTGTAGCCGAGCTTCTTTGCGCCGGCCTCCAGCACCTTGAAGTTATTGTTGCCGGGAAGTCCGGGAATGCCGTTGGTGCGGGTCACGCCCATCTTGTTCTCGGCCTTGGCGTACCATGGCTCCATCTCGGCAAGCGTGATCGGCCAGTCCAGGAGGTTCGCGCTAGGAATGTTGCCGTAGGTGCTCTTGACCCTGAACTCGTGCTCATCGAAGCGCAGCGAGGCGCCGGCCCAATGCACCGTGGAGCCGCCGACCGCCTTGACGATCCAGGCAGGAAGATTGGGAAAGTCCTTGGCGACGCGCCACGTCCCCGACGTGGTGCGCGCGTCCGACCAGGCGAGCTGGGAAAAGCTCTCCCACTCGTCGTTGACGAAATCCTGGTTCTCGATGCGCGGACCTGCTTCCAGGATGACAACCTTGACGCCCTTTTGCGCGAGCTCGTTGCCCAGCGTGCCGCCGCCGGCTCCGGAACCGACGATCACCACAACGCTGGAGTCGTTCAGATCGAATTTGGCCATATGCGTTCTCCTGAACCGTTGGGTGCGTTAAGCCTTCGGCAGCCAATCGATGTCGGCGAAGCCACGATTGATGTAGCCGCCGTGCTCGGCGGAGGAGCCCTCGTAGCCGAAGCGCGGCCAGACCTCCTTCTGGTTGTAGAGCGAGACGACGAGATCGCCGCGCACCTTCTGGAAGAAGTCGCTCTGCTCGATCTCCTTCAGCAGCACCACGCGGTCGGCCTCCCAGGGCACTTCGACATAAGGCACCTTGTGGCGGTCGCGCGCGTTCTGATCGAGCCGCGCAATGCCGTCGCTGATCAGCGATTTGACGGCGGGATCCTTCGCCGCCTTGCCGTCCCAGGGCTTGATTGCGGTGATGTAATAGCTGTCGCCGAGCACATCGTGCGGATAGATGTCGCGCGCGACCTTCAGCAGCGTCTTCATCGTCGCGGGCGAGAGCGTGGTGGCATCATCGGCCCAGGCATCCCCGATGCTGGTGGCGATACTGGTCGCGACAGCGACGACCGGCACAGCGGTCGCCGCGCCCTTGAGAAAGACGCGGCGGCTTTGCTTGCTTCGACGATCGATTTCTCTCATGGCATTCCTCCGTGGATTTTTGTGATTTGGTTCTTGTGATTTGATCAGCCGAAGCGTCCGCCTCGCTGGATCACCTCTATCTTGTAGCCATCGGGATCGCTGACGAAGAAGAAGCGCGCCAGCGTCTTGCCGCCGTGCTTGAAGTCGCGCAGCGGCCCCGGTGCGAGGCTCTCGCGCTCGAAGCGAGCATGCTCGGCATCGAGATCCTCGACCACCACGGCGAGATGGCCGTAGCCATCGCCGAGCACGTACGGCTCCTTGCGATCGAAATTCACCGTCAGCTCCACCTCGAAAGGTGAGGAGGGGTGACGCAGATAGATCAGGGCGAAATCCGCGAATTTCAGGTGGTCGGCGACCTCCAGGCCGAAGGCGCGCCTGTAGAAGTCGAGTGAGCGCGCCTCGTCGCGCACGCGGATCATGGAATGGATCGGCTTTGCCATTCAGTTCTGCTCCTTGAGAAAGGCGATGATGGCGGCGCGCGTCTCGGGCTTGGCCTGCCGGTAGACCATCACCACGCCGGGAATGACGGCTTGCGGATTGGCCAGCCACGCATCGAGCCGGGTCTCGTCCCAGGTGAAATCAGCCTTGGCGAGGCCGTCCGAATAATGGAAGCCCTCGACCTTGCCGGCGGGACGGCCCAGGACCTTGACCAAAGGGGGGCCTTGCCGCATCGGCTCCGACAGGCTCAAGGTGTGACACACCGCGCATTGCTGCTTGAACAGTGTGGCACCGTCCGGCGGCCTTGTGGCCGGCAACGGCATCTGCGCGTCGGCAACCCTGACCAACAGCACCATCGCGGTGCACAATCCCAGCACGACCACGCGCATCGTCAAGAATCCGCCCAACTGCATCGACGTGCGCAAACACTAGGCGCGGCCAAACATGCGGTGGTAGTAGCGGGCTGTGTCGCTACGCGCGTCGATGCTTGTGGCGTGTGGTGCTCCGCGCTGCCTTATATGCGGAGCACAATTCCGCGAAAGCGCCGTCAAATCCCTAAACGTTCACCACATGATGCGCATTGCATGACGGTCGCGCCGCTTGAACTCTCTACGCGATGCAATGGTCCGGTGCAGACGAGGCGGCGCAGGGAGCCGCCGAGCCATTCATTGCGAAAAAATCCAGGAGAAATGGATGAAGTTGGTGAAGACCTCGATGATCGCATGCGCTCTGTCGGCTCTCGTTGCGACGCCTGTTCTCGCGCAAGGCGCGCCACCCGCCAAGACAGGCGGCACGGTGCAAAGCAAACCCATGCAAGGCGGCACCATGGGCAGCGGTGACGAGGAGATGAACGCTCAGCCGGGCGCAGCGGGCGAGAAGACCGGCATGAAATCAACCAAGGGCACCAGGGGCACGGTCGGCACCACGGGGAGCGCTGCGCACAAGGGAACAGCCGACGATTCCACCACAGGCGGCGCAGCCCCGTCGAAGCGTTACTAAAGCATGATCCGGAAAAGTGCGAAGCGGTTTTCCGGAAGATCATGCGCAAAACAACAGCCTGAAGCGCGATGACGATTCGTCCAAATCTCATCGCGCTTTGGGCTCGCCGGCGCAACCGGCACAACTCCGGTCGCGTTGCGGCCGGAGTTTCCTGCCGCGCCGGTTAGTCGTCGAAGCGGCCGCCGCGTCCGGCCTTGATGTCGCTGCGGCGCTTCTTGCCTTCGAGCCGGCGTTGCTTGGAGGCGTAGGTCGGCCGCGTCGCGCGGCGCGGCGTCGGCCGCACCATGGCCTCCTTGAGGATCTCGACGAGGTGGTCGATGGCGTCCTGGCGGTTGCGCTCCTGGGTACGGAAGCGCTGGGCGTGGATCACGATGATGCCGTCCTTGGTCATGCGCTGGCCGGCGATGCGGGCGAGGCGCAGCGCGGCATCCTCGGGCAAGGTCAGCTTGCGGGTGTCGAAGCGCAGTTGCGCGGAGGTCGCGACCTTGTTGACGTTCTGCCCACCCGGGCCGGAGGCGCGGACAAAGCCGATCTCGATGTCGTCCTCGTCGATGACGAGATCGCGGGATATCCGCAGCATGATGGCACCATTCGTGATGTCCGGACATACCGCGGACGCCGGCCCTCAGCAATGGCGCTGCCGCGAAACGCAAATGGCCGGGCGAGCCCGGCCATTTCAGGAAGCGTATGGAGAGGAGGTCAGTTCGATTTCGGCGCCGTGGCTGCCGGCTGTGCGGCGGCCTGCGGGGTGCGGCCGACGACGACGGTCAGCAGCCCCTGGCCCCAGAGCCGCTTGGCGGCCGCCTTGGCATCGTCCAGCGTCACCGCATCGACGATGGCATTGCGCTTCTCGATGTAGTCGATCGGCAGTTTGTCCTGCTGATATTGCAGCAGTGCCTGGGCGAGCTTGGACGAGGTGTCGAGCGCCAGCATCTGCGAGCCCTTGAGGTAGGACTTGGCCTCGTCCAGCTCCTTCTGCGTCGGGCCCTCCTCGGCAATGCGGCGCACCTCCTTCTCGATGGCATCGATGGTGTCGCCGGCGCGGTCGGCGCGGGTGCCGGTGTTGCCGATAAAGACCGCCGAATGCTCCATCCAGAGCAGCGATTCGAACACGGAATAGGCGAGGCCGCGCTTCTCGCGCACCTCGCGATAGAGCCGCGAGGACAAGCCGCCGCCGCCGAGGATGTGGTTGACGACATAGGCGGCCATGAAGTTCGGGTCGCTGCGCTTCACGCCGGGGCCGCCGAAGGTGATCACGGTCTGCGGCACGTCGAGCGGCACGAAAGCGCGTTGCGGCGGCTTTGCAGCCTCGACGTCCGGGACTGGCGTCAGATTAGCCTTTGCGGGCAGGCCACCGAAGGTGTGGTCGAGCAGCTTGCCCAAGGTCGCCGGATCGACGTCGCCGACGACCGCGATCTTGAGCCCATCCTTGGCGAGAACGCGGCCGACATAATCCTTCAAGTCGGCGACCGTGATGGTCGGCACGCTGTCGAGATTGCCGTTGCTTTGCCGGCTGTAGGGATGATCGCCGAAGGCGACCTCGAGGAACTTGCGGCTCGCCAGCGAGGTCGGATTGGTGGTCTCGCGGCGCAGGCCCGAGATGACTTGCGAACGGATACGCTCGACGTCGGCACTGTCGAAATGTGGCGAGGTCAGCGCCATCCTGAGCAGGTCGAAGGCCTCGTCCTTGTTGTCGCGGAGCATGCGCAGGCTGCCGCGGAAGGTGTCGCGCGTGGCGCTGAAGGAGAGCTCGATGGCGCGGCGGTCGAGCCGTTCATGGAACATCTTGGAATCGAGATCACCGGAGCCTTCGTCGAGGAGGTCGCCGACCAGATTGGCGACGCCCGGCTTGTCCTTGGGATCCTGCGCCGAGCCGCCCGCGAAGGAATATTCCATCGCGATCAGCGGCACCGTCGCGTCCTGCACGAACCAGGCTTCGATGCCGCCCGGCGAGATCAGGTGCTGGATCTTTGCGGCCGCCTGCGAAGGCGAGACCGCCGCCAGCGCAAGCGCGGCGCCGGTGACGAAGGACAGCGCGAAATGTCTCGTGCGCGGGAAGTGTGATGCGCGAAGGAAGGAATAGGTCACGAACGCTTCTCCTCGCGCTTGGCGGTGGCGGTGTCCTTGATCAGATAGCCCGTCACGGAACGCTTCTTCTCGAGCCATTTCTGCGCAGCGGCGCGCACCTGCTCGGCGGTGACGGCGCGGATGCGATCGGGCCAGCTCCTGATGTCCTCGATCGACAGGCCCGTGCTCAGCGCGCCGCCGTACCAGCGTGCCAGTACGGCCTGGTTGTCCTGGGCATAGATCGCCTCGGCAATCAGCTGGGTCTTGACCCGTTCCAGATCCTCGGCGCGGATCGGGTTCTGCGCGACGTCGGCGATGACGCCGTCGACCGCCTGTTCCACGTCTGCGAAGCTGACGCCGGGTTTCGGCGCAGCCGAGATCGCGAATTGAGTCGGGTCGAGCGAGATGCTCGAATAACTGGCGCTGGCGGAGACCGCGAGCGACTTGTCGACGACGAGGGCGCGGTAGAGATAGGAATTGCTGCCGCTGCCCATCAGCTGCGCCAGCACGTCGAGGGCCGCGCTCTCGCCGGCCGCGGCCGTGGTGGCCGATGGCACCAGATAGTAGCGCCGCATGTTCGGCTGCTCGACGCGCGGATCGGCCAGCGTGACGGTGCGTGGGGCGGCGGGCTCCGGCTCCTGCGGACGGATACGTCGCGCCGGGATTGCGGGCTGGGCGGGAATGGCGCCGAAATTGCGCTCGACCAGCGTGCGGATTTCGGCGGCGTCGACGTCGCCGGCGATCACCAGGATCGCGTTGTTCGGCGCATAGAAGCGACGATAGAAGGCGAGCGCATCCTCGCGATCGAGCTTCTCGATCTCCTGGTGCCAGCCGATCACCGGCCGGCCATAGGGATGATTGAGGTAGAGCGCCGCCATGATCTGCTCGTTGAGCCGCGCGTCCGGATTGTTGGCGACGCGCATGTTGTACTCTTCGAGCACGACGTCTCGCTCGGGCAGCACGTTCTCGTCCTTGAGGACGAGGCCTGTCATGCGGTCGGCCTCGAACTCCATCATGGTCGGCAGCTGCTCTTTCGGCACGCGCTGGTAATAATTGGTGTAGTCGACCGAGGTGGAGGCGTTCTCGTTGCCGCCGACACGGAGCACGGTCTGGGAGAATTCGCCGACTGGATGATTCGAGGTGCCCTTGAACATCAGGTGCTCGAGGAAATGGGCGAGGCCGGACTTGCCTGGGGTCTCGTCGGCCGAGCCGACCTTGTACCAGATCATCTCGGTGACCACGGGGGTGCGGTGATCCGGGATCACCACGACCTGCATGCCGTTATCGAGCGTGAAGCTGGCGGGTGGGGCCGATGTGACCGTGGTCTGGGCAAGGGCGGCGCCGGCCGAAAGGACACTGGTCGAAAGCAGCGCGGCAAGAAGGCAGGCAGCCGATCGGTAAGAGGACATCATGAACCCTGGTGAAAGGTCGAGCCCGGATCTTCCGGCTCGGAAGGCACGGCATGGTACACCGTGCGGCTGAGGCTTCGCGTCACGAAGCAGAGAACTCAACGCGTAGGCAAGTTACTGATAGGCAATCTTGGATGGCGTCGGGCGGACATGAGCCGCCGACGCTCGATTCGCGTCGCTCAGAATGCAGCGACGGGACAGGAACGCTATTGTTCCTTCTCCTTGCCGGACATGATGTCGTAGTACATCCGCCGCGACTTGTCCGGCCCGGCGCCATAGGCATAGTTCGGCGAGGGCGTCTGGTAGCCCGGCGGCGGCTCGACCAGCGACTGGCGCGGCGGCTCGCTGACGAATTTCTTCTCTTCGGTGGCGTTGCCACCCTTCATCATGTTCCACAGGCCGCCAGAGTAGCCGAGTTCGGCGGGGCTGAGTGACGGATTGCCATTGGTACCCGGCTGGATCGGGTCATTGCTTGTCCGGGGCGCTGCCGCGACCTGGCCGGCCTTCATCTCGGCGGGCGTGAGGGGCTGGGCGGCTTGCCAGTTCTCCGTTGCTTTGGTGGCCTTCTTGCGCGCGGCGATGGCCTCCTTGCGGCGCTTCTCGTCGGGATCCTTCGGCCAGTTCGGCGCAGCCTTGGCTTCAGTCGCAGGCGGCGGCAGATCGAGGTTGGGCGGCACGACCAGCGGCGAGCGCTCGCGGTATTCGATGCCCTTCTTCTCCATGCTCTTGGCGCCGAGGCCGGACATCAGATTGTCGATAAGCCTCTCTTCGAAGGTCATATCGTCTTCCTCGTCGTCGTCACCGGCGCGGGCCGCGCCGGTCGACATGACGAGACCGATGCCGAGTGCGACAGCAGACAATTTCAATGCCCGCCAAAGCCCCCACCGGGGGTCTCGCACCATCGAACCGCTGGTCATCGCGCTGCGCATCACTTTACCTGTTCCATATTGTGGCAGATTGCCGCTCGCGCGCGGCTCCAACCTCGCAAAAGCGGGGTTCCACCGGCCGGTCCGTATCGGCCGGGATCAGGGCGCTTTTGCGGCGGGTACCCCCAGGATGGAATCATACAATAGCGCCGCCACCCCAGCAACGATGGCCACATCCGCGAGGTTAAACACATACCAATTATAGGTATTTCCGGCGATCTCGATGTGGAACAGAGCGAAATCGATCACTGCCCCGTGGACGAAGCGGTCTATGCCATTGCCGACGGCACCGCCGATGATCAACCCCAGGGCGACGGTCGCAAGCCGGGTGTGCGATCGGACCATCCAGATCGTCAGGGCGACCACAGCGATGACCTTCACAGCCATCAGCGCGAGCTGCGCCGCCTGATCGTCGTTCTGGAGCCAACCGAAGCTGATCCCGACGTTCTTGGCCAGCACCAGGTCGAAGAACGGCGTCACCCGCACTGCGCCGCGACGGGCGAGGTCGAACACGTTCAGGAGCCAGAGTTTCGAGGCCTGGTCGGCCACGAGCGTGACCACGGCCGAGAGGATGCCGGCGCGGAGCGGGGTCATGGCCGATCGATCAGACGCTCACCCCCAGCGCCTTCCATTCGCGCAGCGCCTTCGCGTCGCGCGGGGTGACGTCGGGGTATTCAGGGTCCTCGCCGACCGTCGGCGAAATCTTCCAGGAGCGGGCGCATTTGGTGCCGACCGCCTTCTCCACCACGACCGCGACGCCGGGGACAGCATCGAGACGGAATACACCTGCCGGCGCCTCGTCCTCTCGCACCTCGTAGTTCGAGGTGATGCAGACTTCAGCGAGATCGACGTCGAACAAGGTCGCCAGCATGGCGCGATCGGCGACATAGATCACCGGCGAAGCCTCCAGCGAGGAGCCGATGTTCTTGGCGGCCCGTTCCAACTCGAGCGCGCCGGTGACGACGCGACGGACGTTGCGGATCATCTCCCATTTCGCGGCGAGTTTGTCGTCGCGAAAGGCTTCGAGATCGGTCGGGAACAGCGTCAGATGCACGGACGGCTCCGCGTCGGGCCGGTACATGCGCCAGGCTTCCTCCGCGGTGAAGCTGAGGATCGGGGCCAGCCATTTCAGGATCGAGGCGCACAGCAGGTCGATGGTCGTCAGCGCCGCTTTGCGCGTCAGTGACGACGGCGGATCGCAATAAAGCGTGTCCTTGCGGATGTCGAAGTAGAACGCGGAGAGCTCGCTGTTGAGGAAGGCGGACAGGATCGCGACCACGGTCTTGTAGTCGAACTCCCGATAGGCCTTGCCGATCGCGGCGGCGCGCACCGCGAGCTCGTGCAGCATGAAGCGCTCGAGCTCGGGCATGTCGGCGGGCGCGACCGCGTCGGCAGGCTTGTAGTGATGCAGCGTGCCCAGCATCCAGCGCACGGTGTTGCGCAGCTTGCGATAGGTCTCGACGGTGTTCTTCAGGATCTCGGGCCCGATGCGCTGATCGTCGGTGTAGTCGCAGGACGCGACCCAGAGTCTCAAGATGTCGGCACCGGATTCCTTGATGACGGCCTGCGGCTCGATGGTGTTGCCGAGCGACTTCGACATCTTGCGGCCGTCCTCGGCCTGCGTGAAGCCGTGAGTCAGAACGATGTCGTAAGGCGCGCGGCCGCGCGTGCCGCAGCTCTCCAGCAGCGAGGAGTGGAACCAGCCGCGGTGCTGGTCCGAGCCTTCCAGATACATCACCGTGTCGGTGCCGCCGTCGACCTTGCGCTTGATGCCTGACAGCCCCGGGAAATGCACGGGGTCTTCCAGCACGAAGGCGTGGGTCGAGCCTGAATCGAACCAGACGTCGAGAATGTCGTCGACCTTCTGCCAGTCCTCGCTCGCGCGGGGCCCGAGGAAGCGCTCGCGCGCGCCCGTCGCATACCAGGCGTCGGCGCCTTCCTTCTCGAAGGCTTCGCCGATGCGCGCGTTCACCGCCTCGTCCTGGAGGATCTCGGCGGAGCCGTCGCCCTTCTCGCGCACGAACACGGCGATCGGCACGCCCCAGGCGCGCTGGCGCGAGATCACCCAGTCCGGGCGCGCCTCGATCATGCCATTGATGCGGTTCTCGCCCGATGGCGGCACCCATTGCGTTACCGAGATCGCGTGCAGCGCGCGGGCGCGCAGCGTGTCGCCGCTCTTCGCCTTGCCGCCCTGCGCCACGTCCATAGCGCCGGGCTTGCCCGGTGCGTCCACAACAGGTTTGTCCATCGCGATGAACCATTGCGGCGTGTTGCGGAAGATCACCGGCTTCTTGGAGCGCCAGGAGTGCGGATATTGATGCTTGAGCCGGCCGCGCGCGAGCAGCATGCCTCTGTCGACGAGCGCCTTGATCACGGCCTCGTTGGCATCGCCCTTCTCGCCCCTGTCGTTGATGACACGCTTGCCGGTAAAGCCGGGCGCATGATCGGTGTAGGCGCCGTTCTCATCGACAGTGTAGGGGATCGCGGTGTTGATGCCGCGCGCATCGAGATCGCGCGCCTGCGCCATCCAGGCGTCAAAATCCTCCCGGCCATGGCCCGGCGCCGTGTGCACGAAGCCGGTGCCAGTATCGTCGGTGACGTGATCGCCGGGCAGCAGCGGCACGGTGAATTCGTAGCCGCCGGCAAGGCCCTTGAGCGGATGAGCGCATTCGATCGCGTCCATGGTGTCGCCGGGGACGTCGCGCACCTTCTCATAGGCGGTCACACGCGCTTGCTTGAACACCTCTTCAGCGAGTGCGTCAGCGAGGATCAGAAGGTCGCCGGTCTTGGCCCAATTGTCCGCGGGCGCGTCCGAGACCTTGTAGAGGCCATAAGCGATCTTCGGCGAGAACGAGATGGCGCGGTTGCCGGGGAGGGTCCAAGGCGTGGTGGTCCAGATGACGACGCTCGCGGAGGCAAGCGCACCGTGCGCTGGCGAGGTCACCGGGAATTTCACCCAGACCATGTCGGAGGTGTAGTCCTCGTACTCCACTTCGGCTTCGGCCAGCGCGGTCTTCTCGACCACGCTCCACATCACCGGCTTGGAGCCGCGATAAAGCGTGCCGTTGGCGGCGAACTTCATCAGCTCGCGCGCGATCTGGGCTTCGGCGGGATAGCTCATGGTGGCGTAGGGATGGTCCCAGTCGCCGATCACCCCCAGGCGCTTGAATTCCTCGCGCTGCACGCCGAGCCAGTGCGTGGCATAGGCGCGGCACTCTCTCCGGAAATCGATCATGGCGGCACTGTCGCGGAAGTCGGGCTTCTGCTTGCCCTTCTTGCGATAGTGCTCCTCCTCGACCTTCCACTCGATCGGCAGGCCGTGGCAATCCCAGCCCGGCACGTAGTTGGAATCGAAGCCGAGCATCTGCTGGCTCTTGGTGACGAGATCCTTCAGGATCTTGTTCAGCGCCGTGCCGATATGGATGTTGCCGTTGGCGTAGGGCGGCCCATCGTGCAGCACGAACTTGGCGCGGCCCTTCGCACTCTCGCGCAGCTTTTCGTAAAGGCCGATCTCGTACCAGCGCTTGAGGATCTCCGGCTCGCGCTGCGGCAGGCCGGCGCGCATCGGGAATTCGGTCTGCGGCAGGAACAGGGTTTTCGAATAGTCTTTGGCTTCAGACTTTTGCGACTTTTGCGGCTTTTCGGACATGAGGCTGACTGGCTCGGAGGTGGCGCGGGGAACGGCTGGGCGATGCGGAATCGCGGGGTGAAACGACGAAATCCCGGTCTTGCGCCGAGCCTTGAGGCTCAGGCGGAAGCCGGGCCGCTAATCCCTATGATGCGCCGCGCAAACATGGGCTCTCCATAGCAGGGGGGCGGAGGAAGCGCAAAGGTTCGGCTGGCCCGGTTTCGGCCCTTAATCGATCACGCCCAGCCTCGGAAACGCGTCCGGGGCAGCGGCCAGGATGGCGCGGGCGCGGCCGGAATCGTCGTCCATCTGGCGGATCAGGGCCTCCAGGCTGTCGAATTTCAGCTCCTCGCGGATGAAGCCGATGAAGGCGCAGTCGAGCGCCTGCCCGTAAAGGTCGCCCTTGAAGTCGAACAGGAAGATTTCCAGCAGCGGGGCGCCGTTGTCGAAGGTCGGGCGGCGGCCGAAGCTCGCCACCCCATCCAGGCGCTCGGTCCCCCGGCCGACCCGCACCGCGTAGATGCCGTGCTTGAGGCCGCAATTGGCATCCAGGCGGATGTTGGCGGTGGGATAACCGAGGTCGCGGCCGCGCTTCTCGCCATGGATGACTTCGCCGGTGATGAACCAGGGCGCGCCCAGCATGGTGGTGGCTTGGTCGAGCTGGCCCTCGGCGAGGGCGATCCGGATGGCACTGGAGGAAACCGGCCGTTCGTCGATATCGACATGCGGTTGCACGTCGACCTCGATGCCGAGCCGGGGCGCTTCGTTGACGAGAAGGCTCGGCGAGCCGACCCGTCCCTTGCCGAAATGGAAGTCGTAGCCGACCGCGATGCCGCTGACCCCGAGACGCCCGATCAGGTCATGGCGAATGAAATCTTGCGCGCTGGTTCCGGCACGCGCCTTGTCGAAGGTCATGACAACGGCGCCGGCGAGCCCGGTACCGGCCAAAAGCCGCAGCTTGGCCCGCTCGTCCGTCAGGCGGAATTGCGGGGTGTTGGGGCTGAAAAACCGCCGCGGATGCGGCTCGAAGGTCAATGCCAGCGCAGGGCGGCCATGCGCTCGGCCCATCTCCAGGGCAGCCGCAATCACGGCGCGATGGCCGAGATGAACGCCATCGAAATTGCCCATGGCGACCACGGCGCCCCTCGGAATGGCGGAATCCGGCGTTGTGTCGCGGATAACGGTAAAAGGCGGAGCCATCAGGGGAATTCTCGAACCGGGCAGGACCGGCCCGGACCGTGGCGCGACCGGCCCTGCGAAGTCAAGCGGCGGGGCGGGCAGACATTGAACACGATTTCAATCCTTCGGAGCGGCCCCCAGTTAACGGGCTGTTTAAGGCCTCGATGCTAGTGCTTGAGGCGTGGAACTGCCGGGCGCCGGCCTGGCAGTCCGATCGTAATATTCCTGGGTTTGCGTTGGGGGAGTCGAGATGGCGGTTGATTTGACGATGCCGGTTCTGGTGGTGGATGACTACAGCACCATGATCCGTATCATCCGGAATCTGCTGAAGCAGCTTGGCTTCGAGAATATCGATGATGCCAGCGACGGTTCGGCGGCGCTGAACAAGATGCGCGGCAAGAAGTACGGGCTCGTGATCTCCGATTGGAACATGGAGCCGATGACGGGTTACGACCTCCTGCGCGAAGTTCGCGCGGATCCGAACCTCGCCACTACGCCGTTCATCATGATCACGGCCGAATCCAAGACCGAGAACGTGATCGCGGCGAAGAAGGCCGGCGTGAACAACTACATCGTGAAGCCGTTCAACGCGGCGACGCTGAAGACGAAGATCGAGGCGGTCTTCCCGGACATGGCGAGCGCGTAAGGTGCTTTCGTGTCCCGGACGCGGCGCTGCGCCGGGACCCCGTCCATTCACGACATCGGTTGCGGCTTCTGGCCCCGGCTCTGCAGCGCTTCGAGCTGCGTCCGGGGCACGATATTTTCTACCACTTCAATTCGCGCATCAGCGCCTTCGGCGGGTGGCCGAACAATTCCATCACCGAATTCGGGTCGAGCTGGTCGAGACCCTCGAACTCCTCGGCATGGATGCCGCGGGTCACGAACAGGCAGTCGATGCCGAATTCGCGCGCGCCGGTGAGATCGGTGCGGACGGAATCGCCGATCGCCAGCACCTTTTTGCGATCGATCTGATGGCCCTGCCGCTCGCCGGCGAGCGCCATGGCGCGCTCGTAGATCGGGCGGTGCGGCTTGCCGTAGAAGATCACCTCGCCGCCGAGCTCGCGGTAGAGCTCCGCGATGGCGCCGGCGCAATAGATCAGCCGGTCGCCGCGTTCCACCACGATGTCGGGGTTGGCGCAGACCAGCGTCAGCTTGCGCTCGCGCGCCTTCAGCATCATGCCGCGATAGTCTTCCGCCGTTTCGGTCTCGTCGTCATAGAGACCGGTGCAGACGATGTAATCGGCTTCCTCGAGCGGCGCGGTCATCGCATCGAGGCCGCGATAGATCGAATTGTCGCGCTCGGGACCGAGCCAGAACATCTTGCGGCCGGGATGCTCGGCCACATAGAGCCGGGTCAGGTCGCCTGAAGATACGATCGCGTCATAGGTCTCATCCGGGACGCCGAGCTTGCGCAATTGCCGCTGCACGGAATCGGCCGGGCGCGGCGCGTTGGTGATCAGGATCACCGTACCGCCGCGGCTGCGACAGGTGTGCAGCGCCTCGCAGGCTTCGGGGAAGGATTCCAGCCCGTTATGGACCACGCCCCAGATGTCGCTGAGCACAACGTCAACGCCGCCCACGAGCTCGCGCAGGCCTTCGGCAAAATGCAGCGTGGTCATGATGCGCGCGGCCGATCAGATGCGGCGCGCGAGCGCCGCGTTGCCGGTGATGCGTTGTGGTGGAGGCGCAGAAGACGTTGCGCCTGAGCTTTGTGTGCCGGAGCCATGAGGTCCCTGAATGTCTTTCGCCTGGTTCGGCGGCGCCCCGGCGGTAGCAGATGCCCCCTCCGGCCGCAATGGCCGGGGCGGCGCGAACAGGAAGCCCTGGCCGAACCGCACGTCGTAGTCGAGCAGATCGACCACGGCGCGCTCGCCCTCGATCCGCTCGGCGATCAGGTCGATGCCGAAGCGGCCGAGCAGGTCCGAGAGGTCGGACGGATGGATGTCGGAGGTCGAGGCCTGCCTGGGATCGAGCAGCAGCGCGGCCGGCACCTTGATGAAGCGTACCCCGCGATCGGCCAGCTCGCGCGGCTCGATCCTGAGATCCGTGACATGGTCGATCGAGAAGCGGAAGCCGCGCTGAGCGAGCGCGGCGAGGTTCTCGGTCTCGGCCGGGCCGAGATGGCGGAACGTCGACTGCTTGAACTCCAGCACCAGTGAGGGCGCGAGCGCGCGGTTGGCTTCGAGGAAGTCGAGGCATTGCGTGAAGGTGGTGGAATTGCCGAGCGTGGAGGCCGCCACGTTACAGAACACGCCGACGTCCTTGTTGCGCACCATCAGGCGCCGCAGCACCTGCACGCAGCGCAGCATCACCATGTTGTCGATGCGCCCGATCAGCCCGGAGGCTTCGGCGATGCTGATGAACTCCTCGGCGGCGATCAGCTGGTCGCGCTCGTCGCGCAGGCGCGTCACCGCCTCGTAGAACCGCACCTTGCGCTGCGGCAGCGTTACCATCGGCTGCAGGAAGATGTCGATGCGGTTCTCGTCGATCGCATTGCGCAGCGTCGCCAACAACTGGGTCTGATTGCGTCCATTGCCGCTCTGAACCGGGTTGGCGGTTTGGGCCTGAATCGCCGGCGCCGGCCGCGGCGGCACGGAAAGCGGAGGAGGGGCGACCGGCTTCTCCTCCTCGTGGGGAGCGGCCAAATCGACCGGCATCTCCGGCTCGGGCCTCGTGACCGGGGCGGGAGCCGGCGCGTTGCCGGCCAGCAGATCCTCATGGGCAGCCACGGTGGTGGCGAGCTGCCTGACCAATCCGCCCAGTTCGTTGATCTCGCCGATGACCGACTGGACGCGGTCGGAATTGGTCGAATTGGACGAGGCGATGCGGCCCTCGAGCGCTGCAAGCCGGCGGCCGAACTCGGCCACCTGCCGGGCGAGGTCGGCAGTGCCCCGCGAGAGGTCGGCAATCTGGCCGCCGACGTCGCTGCGGTCGCGCAGCCGCATCGACACCGCGTTGTAGAGGATCAGGAAGGTCAGCGCGGTCAGCGCCACGATCGCCGATTCCGTTCCGCTGATGCCGGCGACCGAATAGAGCACGAGCCCGAGCGAGGCCGCGACCAGGACCATGCAGATGGCGATGAAGATCGTCGAAATGCGAATCATGCCGCGCGTTCGCCTCAAGAGCTGACTGCTTCACCCGGGAAAACACGGGCCGCGTCCGAACCCGTCACGCCTCATGCTCCCCGAAGCACGCATGAAGCTAACATCATTGTTGATTCGAGGGGATAGCGACCGTCTCACAGTCCGGTCGGTCCGCCGCCGAAAGGCTTCTATCGGTATATCTGGACCCGCGATCACGCTCATCGCGCCCGAGACGCGGTCGGGCCAAGCTCCGGGCTGATCGCCCCCGCTCAAAATGGCGCGGGGGCGCCGACCGTGTCGGCCGAGACGGCTTCGCGGCTGCCGAGCGGCTTCGGCCGTCCGGTGGTGGTGTCGCGCAGCGTCTGCCGTTCGATCTCCGAGTTCAACTCGGCGCCGAACATGATGACGATCGCCGACATCCACATCCACATCATCAGGCCGATCGCAGCGCCCAGAGAGCCGTAGGTCGCATTGTAATTGGCGAATTCCGAGAGGTACCAGGAGAGCAGGGCCGAGCCGGCGATCCAGAGGATGGCCGCCGTCACCGCCCCAAGGCTGAGCCATTGCCATCGCGGGGCGTCGCGGCTCGGGGCGAAGCGGTAGAGGATGGCGAGCGCCACGAGCAGGATCAGGAACAGCAGCGGCCATCGGGCCAACGCCATGATCAATTTGCTTTCGGGCGCCATGCCGAGATGATTGAGCGCTAGCGGGAAGGCGACGACGGCCCCCACCATCAGCAGCAGTGCCACGATGCCGCCGACGGTGAAGGCCAGCGAGACCATGTTCAGGCGGATGAAGCTGCGCTTCTCGCGTTCCTCATAGGCGACATTGAGGGCGTCGAAGATCGCCTTGACCCCGGCATTGGCGCTCCAGATCGCAAGCACAAAGCCGAACAGGAATGTGGCCCCCAGCGCCGTGTTGCCCTTCGAGACCACGCGCCCGACCTGCTCCTCGACGATCTCGAACGTGCCCTGGGGCAGCATCATCGCCAGCTTCTGGAGGTTGGCGCTGATCGTGGCGGGATCGGCGAACAGGCCATAGGAAGAGACGACCGCCGTGACTGCGGGGAAGATCGCGAGCAGCCCGAAGAAGACGACGCCGCCCGCCGTCGCGAGCAGGCGATCCTCGTCGATACGCTGATAGGTCCGCCAGAAAATGTCCTTCCAGCCCGACCAAGGGATGTCGAATGGACTTTTCGCCCGGCGGCCACGGCCGGGCTGCACGGCGGCGCTCGCCGGGCTCGTTTCCGGTGAGTTCGCTTCGGCTTTGCGGTGGTCCTGCGGAGGCCCCAACCGGATCAGGCCAGAATCCTGAAAGTAGCGCTCCGCCGTCAGCACGAAGACCGCCGTCGCCGCCACCAGCAGCCAGGAGTCGATCGGTTCGGAGCGCCGCGCCAGCATCATGCCCCCAGACTGTGCCTGTGGCGCCGCCTCCGGGCGGCCGTCAGTCCGACCAGACCGACGGCCGCGAGCATCAGGCCAAGTTGCACGGGGCGGTTGGCGCGGACCGGCCAGGTGCTGTTGCCGTAATGTTTGCCGCCGTGACCGCGTTCGCCCGGCGCGAGCGGTGCGAGGGGAATTGTCGTTGCGACCTCCTTCACCGCCTGCTTGACCGTTCCGCGCGGGATCCGCGGCGTCGCGACCGCCACGCGCAGGCGGCTCCCAAGCGGCACGATCGGCTTGGGCTTGCGCCTCATCTGCGCCATCGCCACCCCGGCACAGACCGCAGCCAACACCAGCAGCACTGCGCCGACCGCGCCAAAACCCCAGAATTGCCCGTAACTGATGGCGATCCAGCGGTACAGGGCGATCAGCCCGACGAAAAGTGCCGCGACAACGAACAGGCCCGCGGCTGCGAACAGTCCGCCGGCCACGGCGTAAGATGTCACCTTGCCCGTTGCCTGGCTGGTCTGGTCACGCAGATAGGATTGAGCGGCGCGTTTGAGGTGGTTGAGCTTGAGCGCCACGCCGGCGCGCAGCAATTCGCCCGATGGCGCGAGCATGCGGACATCCTCCGAGAGCGAAAAAATGCATCGGAGGATGAACGTGGCGCTATTTGACTTGTTCCGAAGCGCGCGCGTCGCAAAGGCTCAGCCGAGATCGGCGGCTGCGATCCAGAACACCTCGCCCTCGGAATCTTCGGTGTCGAGCCAGAGCAGCGGCAAGTCCGGAAAGGCCTCGTTGACCAGCTCGCGGCCGCGCCCGATCTCGCAGATCAGCCCGCCGTCCGGCGTCAGGTGATCGGGCGCATCGCGCAGGATGCGGCGCACCACGTCGAGACCGTCGGCGCCGCCGTCGAAGGCGAGCTTTGGTTCGGCCCGGCACTCGGGCGGCAGCGCCGCCATGCCCTCGGCATCGACGTAAGGCGGGTTGGTGATGATCAGGTCGTATCTGTTGCCGCCGAGCGGGGCGAAAAGGTCGCCGCGATGGAGGCTGATCCGGTCCGCCAGCCCGTATTCGCCGACATTGCGGGCGGCGACTTCAAGCGCACCCTTGGAGATATCGACGGCATCGACGGTGGCGTTCGGGAAATGATGCGCGGCGAGGATCGCAAGGCATCCCGATCCCGTGCAGAGATCGAGCACGCGCGCCACGGCCGTTGGATCATCGATCAACGAGCCGGCATCGCCGTCGCCGCCGAAATGCGAATCCAGCAGCTCGCCGATGAACGAGCGCGGAACGATGACGCGCTCGTCGACATAGAAGGGCAGGCCGCGCATATAGATCTTGTTGACGAGATAGGCGGCCGGTTTGCGCGTTGTGACGCGCTTATGAATCAGATCGATGATGGCCTTGCCTTCCGCTGCGGTGACGCGCGCGTTGGCGAAGATATCGAATTGTTCGGGATTGAGATGCAGCGCCTCGCAGATCAGGAAGGCGGCTTCCGCGACCGGGTCGATGGTGCCGTGGGCAAAGGCGAGCCTGGCTTCGACGAAGCGGCTCACCGCATAGCGGACGAAGTCGAGCAGCGTGACAAGCTCGCCGGGCCCCACCTTTGCAAACTTCGGCGCCGCGCGGCCGCGCGCGGTCTTTCTTGCAGTTTTTGCCATCAGGATTTCGTCCAGCGCGCGGCGGCCTCGTCGTCACGGGCGTGGGCCTCGACCCAGCCGGTGCCGGTGGCGCTCTCTTCTTTCTTCCAGAACGGTGCACTGGTCTTGAGATAGTCCATCAGGAACTCGGCCGCCTGGAATGCGGCCTGGCGGTGCTGCGAGGCGGTCAGCACCAGCACGATGTTCTGGCCGGGCATAAGGCGGCCGACGCGGTGAATCACCGTGACGCCATTCAGCGGCCAACGCGAGGTCGCCTCCTCGACATGGCGCTTGATCTCCTCTTCCGCCATGCCCGGATAATGTTCGAGCGTGAGCGCGGCGATCTTCGCGCTCTCCTCGTCGGCGCGGCAAATGCCGGAGAAGCTCACGACCGCGCCGATGTCGGTGCGGCTCTTGGTCAGGACCGCGATCTCGCGCGCGATGTCGAAATCGTCCTCCTGGATGCGGATGGTGACGGGACAGGTCATGATCGTGCCGCTTCGACACCTCTCCCATCGGGAGAGGTCGCGCCGAAGGCGCGGGTGAGGGGATACGCCCTCTCGTGAGACCTCTGTCCCATCACCCGGATCGCGCCGGACGATGCTTTGCATCGCCGCGAGCGATCCGACCTCTCCCCGTTGAGAGGTGAGGCGGCGCCGCACGCTGGTCTGTTCCAGGACATCGGCCTAGCCGCCGGTCATCGGCGGGAAGAACGCGATCTCGCCGGCGCCGGCGATCACGGCGTCTGATTTGACGTGGGCGCGGTCGATCGCGGCGCGGATCACCTTCGGCTTCTCGAATGCATACGCATGGGCCTCGCTTTGGCCGGAGAGCCAGGCGATCAGCTCCTCGACGGTGCGCACGCTTCCCGGCGGCTCGATCGTCTCTTCGGCCTTGCCGACGCGTTCGCGCACCCAGGCGAAATACTTCACCTTCATCCCTCGTCCTCCTTGATGAGGTGATGGATGCCGGCGCGGAAATAGTCGTAGCCGGTGTACATGGTGAGGATCGCAGAAGCCCACAGCAGCGCCAGTCCGATCATCGAGACGACCGGCACCACCTCGTCCCCGGCTGGACCAGCGAGCAGGAAGCCGATGGCGACGAGCTGGACCGTGGTCTTCCATTTGGCGAGCTTGGTCACGGGCACGCTGACGCGCAGCGCGGCGAGGTATTCGCGCAGGCCCGAGACCAGGATCTCGCGGCACAGGATCACGATGGCGGCCCACAGCGACCAGCCGTGGATGATGCCGTCCGCGGCCAGCATCAGCAGGCAGGAGGCAACCAGCAGCTTGTCGGCGATCGGGTCGAGCATCCGGCCGAACGCCGATTGCTGATTCCAGATCCGCGCATAATAGCCGTCGAGGTAATCAGTCACCCCGGCCGCGATGAAAAGGGCGACGGCGAGCCAGCGCAGCCAGAGCGGCTGATCCAGAATCGACTGCGCATAGATGCATCCGACCACGACCGGGATCGCGGCGATCCGGCCATAGGTCAGGATGTTGGGGAGGGACATCGCGCGGCTGGTCGTCCCTCGTGTCGTGGCGATGTTCATCCGTCCTACCAATACCGCTCGGGCCCCAAGGTCAACCGTTCCGCTCCCCAGATGGGCGCGGGATGCAACGACCATATGACCGCGGCCCCCCTTTAGTTCATCCCGGCTGAGGATGGAAATATTCGAAAATCCTGCGGGCGCTCTCGGCGCTCACCCCCGGAACCTTGCCGAGATCGGCGATTGAGGCCCGTTCGATCTCCTTCAGGGTTCCGAAATGGTGCAGCAAGGCACGTTTGCGTGACGGGCCGATGCCCGGAATCTCCTGCAAGCCGGCCTCGCGGATGTCCTTCTTGCGCAGCTTGCGGTGCGAACCGATGACGAAGCGGTGGGCCTCGTCGCGCAGGCGCTGGATGAAATAGAGCACGGGATCGCGCGGCTCGAGTTTGATGGCCTCGCGTTCCGGCATGAACAGGGTCTCGCGGCCGGCATCCCGGTCCGGCCCCTTGGCGACGGACATCAGCGACACCTGGGTCAGGCCGAGATTTGCAAAGATCTCGCGAACGGCGTTGAGCTGGCCGCGGCCGCCGTCGATGATGACGAGGTCGGGCCATTGCGGGAAATCGTCGTCCTTGGCCTTGTCGTTTTCCCTGGCTGCACCGTCCTCGGGGGGATTGATCAGGCGCTTGAAGCGGCGCTCGAGCACCTCGCGCATCATGGCGTAGTCGTCGCCGGGCGTCAGCCCTTCCGACTTGATGTTGAACTTGCGGTACTGGTTCTTCACGAAGCCGTCGGGGCCGGCGACGATCATGGCGCCGACCGCATTGGTGCCCTGGATATGGCTGTTGTCATAGACCTCGATACGCTTGGGCGCATGCGGCAGGTTCAGCGTCGCGGCCATGGCCTCGAGCAGGCGGCTTTGCGTTGCGGTGTCCGCGAGCTTGCGGCCGAGCGCCTCGCGCGCATTGGTCAGCGCGTGAGTGACCAGCTCCTTCTTCTCGCCGCGCTTGGGCGCAGTGATCTCGACCTTGTGGCCGGCCTTGATCGAGAGCGCATTGGCGAGCAGCTCGCATTCCTCGATCTCGTGCGAGAGCAGGATGTTCCTCGGCGGCGGCTTGTCATCGTAGAACTGGGCGAGCAACGAGCCGAGCACCTCTTCCGGCGTAAAGCTCTTTTCCGCGCGCGGAAAATAGGCGCGGTTGCCCCAGTTCTGGCCGGTGCGGAAGAAGAACACCTCGACGCAGGAGAAGCCGCCCTCCTGGTGGATGGCGAACACGTCGGCTTCCTCCACCGTGCGCGGATTGATGCCCTGCTGCGACTGGATCGCCGACAGTGCGGCGAGGCGGTCGCGGTAGAGTGCGGCGCGCTCGAATTCGAGCTCGCTGGCCGCCTTCTCCATCTCGCCGGCGAGCTCCTGCTTCACCGCATGGCTCTTGCCGGAAAGAAAGTCGCTGGCCTCGCGCACCAGCGTCGAATAACCGCCGAAATCGATCTCGCGGGTGCACGGACCGGCGCAGCGGCGGATCTGATACAGCAGGCAGGGGCGGGTGCGGCTCTCGAAGAAGGAATCGGTGCAGGAGCGGATCAGGAACGCGCGCTGCAGCGCCGTGATGGTGCGGTTGACCGCGCCGGCGGAGGCGAACGGGCCGAAATAGCGGCCGGGCCGGGTCTGTGCGCCGCGATGTTTCAGGATCTGCGGCGCCCAATGGTCGCCGGTGATCAGGATATAGGGGAACGACTTGTCGTCGCGCAGCTGCACGTTGAAGCGCGGCCGCAGCTGCTTGATGAGGTTGGCTTCCAGCAGCAGGGCCTCGGTCTCGGTGTTGGTCGAGACGATCTCCACGGTCACGGTGGCCGCGATCATGCGCAGGATGCGGGCCGGCAGCGGCGCACTCTGGCGCGCATAGCTGGACAGTCGCTTTTTGACGTTCTTGGCTTTGCCGACATAGAGCACGTCGGCGTTCGCATTGAGCATGCGATAGACGCCGGGCGAGGTGGGTGCGAGCCGAACCGCGCGCTCGATCGCCTCATGACCGGTCGCCAGCGGGCCTTCGCCAACCGCGCCGCTCTCTTCCAGGATATCCGGCAGCAGCGCATCGTCCTCGTCGTCGCCGCCCGCTGCCGCGGGATCGACGTCCGGCGCTGCCAGGCGCTCGGGCGGCGCGTCGGTCGCACCAGGGCGCGGCGACTTACGCGCGCGGTCGTCCGGATTGTCGGAGGAATCGTGAACCATGGGGCGAATTTAGGTGCTGGGGGGGCCGATTTGAAGTTCCGGCCTTGCTGCACGCACAGGATGGCGGCCAGTTCCCGGTAACGCTTCCTTAAGTCTGTTAAGCGGGCGGTAACCCGACTTAACAGCCCTTTAACTTAAAACTCTCGATAAATCCTGCGCGAAAAGTTCTTGGTTCCGTAACCATGCGACGGTGTCGGCGCGGCGGCGCGGACATCGCGAGGGGTTGCGACAGTTGCGTTGGAGTGAGTGATGAAGAGGTTCGTTGTGGGCGCAGCCGCGTTGGTTGCCGCCGGCTGGACAGCTTCGGCAGAGGCCGCCGATCTCAATTACGGGCAGCGTGCGCCCTATACCGTCAATCAGCCGCTCAATGCCTATAGCTGGGCAGGTCCCTATCTCGGGGGCAACATCGGCTATGAGTGGGGCTCGGTCGACAACAACCCGACGAAGCCGTCGGGCTTCGTCGGCGGTGTCCAAGCCGGCTACAATTTCCAGAACGGCCCGTGGGTGTTCGGTGTCGAAGGCGACATCCAGGCGAGCGGTGCCGACGATACCTTTGCGCCGTGGAAATTCTCCAATCCGTGGTTCGGCACCCTGCGCGGCCGCGCCGGCTATGCGTTCAGCAATGTGCTGTTCTACGGCACCGCCGGTCTCGTTTTCGGCGAGCTGCGTGGGCAGACCTTTGGCTGGACGGAGTCGCACACCACCGCGGGCTGGACCATCGGTGCTGGCGCGGAAGTCGGCCTCGCGCCGAACTGGAGCGCCAAGCTCGAATATCTCTACATCGATCTGTCGACGAGCCAGTTCGCCATTACGGGCGTGTCAAACGGCTATAGCGCCAGCGTTGTCCGCGCAGGCGTGAACTATCACTTCTGACATCCAAAGAAGAAAATACCGGACCAGCCTCCCGGCCGCTCGCGGCCGGGATTTTTTTACTCAGGGCTCGCTAAAGCATGATCCGGAAAAGTGCGAAGCGGTTTTCCGGAAAGATCATGCGTAAACAACAAGCTAAAGCGCGATGACGATTCATCCAAATCTCATTGCGCTTTAGGAGAGGATCACCAAATTGACCGCTTTCGGTCCCTTCCCCTTCTTGTCCGGTTCGACTTCGAAAGTAATACGCTGTCCTTCGGCAAGGTCTTTCAGTCCCGCCCGCTCCACAGCGGTGATGTGAACGAAGACATCGCGACCGCCGTCATCGGGCTTGATGAAGCCGTAGCCGCGCTCGCCGTTGAAGAACTTGACCGTTCCCGTCATGGCCATCGGGAAACTCCCCCTCATTGCTCCTCCGCCGCGACGCAGACTCACGTCACGACATGACCGGGCCTCACGGAGCCCGGGAGCTGGCCATCCTTGGACGGACCTCATCGGTCCGGCGGGATCTTTCTTAGGGCCTTCACTCCGCCGCAACCATTCGCGGAAGCGGAACGTAAAGCCAGTCACAGAAACAGCATAATACGGTTCTTTGCAGATTGACTACGGGTCCTGCATATTTTTCCCAAGAATGCCGGAGTGTTACAGTCTCGGCACCTCCAATCGGAATCTGGCAGCCCCGCCCTGGCCGAGCGGCATTTCCAGCTCGGGCAGGATGGTCTTGAGCTCGCCGTGCAGCGTATAGGGCGGATTGACGATCAGGAGCCCGGTGGAGGTGAGGGCGGCGCCGTCGGCTTGCGGCGCGACGCTGAATTCGAGGCGCAGGCATTTCCCCGGCGGCTTTGCTGCAGCTGCGAGCCGCGCGACCGTTTGGGCCAGCGTGTCGGTGGCCCGCCGATTCTTGGCCGGATACCAAATAACATAGATACCGGTCGGCCATTTTGCGAAGGCCGCCGCGAAGGCCTCGCCCAGCCGCTCGAACTCGTCCTTGGCTTCGAACGGCGGGTCGATCAGCACGAGGCCGCGCCGCTCCTTCGGCGGCACGAAGGCCGGCAGCGCCACCCAGCCGTCGAGATCGACCACGCGGGCCTGCTCGTCGCGGCGCAGCACGTCGATCAGCGCTTTCCGCGCCTTCGGCTCGAGCTCGCAGGCGACGAGGCGGTCTTGCGGTCTGAGCAGGCCGCGCGCAATCAGCGGCGAGCCTGGATAAGCCCTAAGCTCGCCCTTCGGATTGAAGGCGCGGACGATGTCGAGATAGGGCTTGATCAGCGCCGCGGTCTCGTTCGACAGGCGCGCCTGCAGCAGCCGCGCAATGCCGGTCAGCCATTCGCCGCCGCGGCGCGCCTCGTCGCTGTCGAGATCGTAGAGCCCGGCGCCGGCATGGGTGTCGATGACGCGGAACGCCGCGGGCTTGTCCTGCAAGTAAGTGAGGATGCGCGCCAGCACGATGTGCTTGATGACATCGGCGAAGCTGCCGGCGTGGAAGGCGTGGCGGTAGTTCATGAAACAGCACTACGCTACGTGATCGCTTCAGCAAAGAGGCACGATCACATGTCCCGGACGCGGTGCAGCGCGTAACGCTGCGCCGCTGAGCCGGGACCCAGCTCTTTCTCGTATTGGGCCTCAGATCAGCAGCGCACTACGCCGCGGTTCGCGGCGTAGTGCGCTGAATCCCGGCCACAAGAGCGGGGCTACCCGCCCCTGATCGGCGGCATCGTCACCTGGTCGCGGCGGCAGGCGCGGCGCTCGATCTCGTCGCAGGCGCGGAATTGCAGGTCCTTGCTGAGGCAGATGCGGACCTCGGAGAGCCGGGTCCGGTTGCAGGTGACCGAGATGGCGGCATTGCTGAGACCGGGATTGGCCTTGATGAAGGCTTCCTCGACCTCCGCCGGCGCCACGGTCTTGGCCTGCGACAGATCGAGATATTCGGGCGGAATCTTGATCGCGGCGCGCGCCTTGCGGATCGTCTCGAAATAGCTGCGGCCTTCGAGCCCGGAGCAGGTGCCGTGTTTGTCCCATTCGTTGAAGATCAGGCCCGGCGCCGGCATCAGGTCGAGCATCGAGGAGACGATGCTGCGATTCAGCCGCGGCGCCGGCCGCTGGCAGTATTCCGGAAAGCCGTTCTCATATTGCGGCCACAGCCCATGCACCACGAAAGCGTAGGGCCGTCCGCCGCATTGCATCTGTGACCGGCCGCCGCGTTCTGCCGCTTCCTCGCAGAACGATGGCGACCATGACAGCGAAAGCACATAGAAGTCGAATTCGCCGGGCGCGTTCTGCCGCTTGTCCTGGGCCTTCGCACCGCCGGCGAGAGTTGCCAACCCGGCAGCAAGGGTCAGCGAGATCATCAGACGGGACAACGAACGCAATCTGGAATGAAACATGGCGACGCCCTCAACTAGACTGTGCACGCAGCCTAGCAGGCGGTTGGAACATTTCAAGAACAAAATTTGGAGCCGCTCTCGTGCGCCGGCCGATCAGCCCGAATCAGGCGCTCTTCGGATCAGGGTTTGGCGGCGCGGCAGGCCGGGTTGTAGGCCCAATTGCGATCGAGCCCGACCACGCACCACTCGACGCCGTTGCCGTAGCCGGCAAAGCCGCCGTCCTCGATGAGCGAGAAATGCACCCTGCGCACCTTGCCGTCGTTGAGCATGGCGTCAGCGGTGCAATAGCGGCGCGGAATGTTATCGGACTGCCAGGGGCGGAACGCGACCTCGCGAACGGCCGAGAAGCCGGTGATCTTCAAGGAGGAATTCCAGAACGAGCTTTCTTTCTCCCAGAACTGGGTGGCGATCGTCGGCAGCGCCTTGTCGCAATCGGCAACGGCGCCGTCGTAGCGCGGGCCGCTCAGCCAGAAATTCAGCTCAAGTCCGTTGGCGGCCTTGGCTTCGCCGAGCGACAGTGCCCCGAACATGAGGCCGAGCACGGCGGCGAAGCGGAGCGATTTCGAGGAGGGGGCGCGCATGATCAATCCAGACAGCTGAGGTCTTGCGAAGGTCGGACGGTGCCGCGAAGGCCGGGGGAGGTCAAGTGCAGCGCGGCAACACTTCGCCAGGAGTTGACCAAGACGTCGCGGCCAACTGGCCTTCGGTTCTTTTCACTTCCATCCCGGCACCGTAAACTGCCGCTAACAAATTGGAGTGACAGGAATGCGAATCATTGCGGCCGCGGGCCTTCTTGCCTTGGGGTTGATGGCGAGCCAGTCGGCGCGCGCCGATATCCTTCCGGTGCCTCCGTTCAAGGGCAACGACACCGGCGGCATCATCGCCTATTCGATGGCGACCCAGGTCGACGCGCGGCAGGTCGCGGTCGATCACTGCGCACGCTACGGCAAGGTCGCGAAATTCCTCGGCGTGCAGGCCTATGAGGGCGGTTACATCTCGTTCTCCTGCCGCTGGGTGCCCTATGGCGCCGCCGATCGGCCGATCCGCACGCTCTACTGAGGCGTTGTCGAAACGCCGCAATCTGTTGGCCGGGAGCTTCCCACATGACGCGCAAACTCGCTTTGCTCGGCTCGACGCTTTGCCTCGCGTTGTCGGCAGGTAGCGCCAGTGCCGATGACCTGCCGGTGCGCAAGGCCGGTCTTTGGGAGATGAAGCTGGTCACATCAGGCTCGCCCGTGCCCGAGATGACCATGCAGCACTGCACCGACGAGACCGTCGACAAGGAGATGAGCAACAACGTCTCCCCGATGGCCAAGCAGATCTGCGCCAAGCAGGAGATCAGGAAGACCGCGACCGGCTATGTCAGCGATTCCGAGTGCAGCGTCGCCGGCGTCAGCACGACCTCGCATGCCGAGATCACTGGCGATTTCAACTCGGCCTACACGGTGAAGACGACCTCGCATGCGCAAGGCGGCGTCGCCGGCGCGGCGGGGCGCGACAACACCACGACGCTGCAAGCCAAGTGGCTGGGAGCCTGCAAGCCGGAGCAAAAGCCCGGCGACATCGTGATGCCAGGCGGTTTCAAGATGAACGTGCGCGACATGGACAAGCTGAAGGCGCTGCTGCCGAAGTAGGGTGAGATGGTCGTGAGACCGTAGCCCGAGCTACACCGGAATCCTCACGCTCGCCCTCAATCCGCCCATCGGGCTGTCACCCAGCGTGATGTCGCCGCCATGCGAGCGGGCGATGTCGCGGGCGATGGCGAGGCCGAGGCCGGTGCCGCCTTCGTCCTGGTTGCGGGCGTTGTCCAGCCGGAGGAACGGCTTGAACACCTCTTCGCGCAAGTGAGCGGGAATGCCTGGGCCGTCGTCGTCGATCGTGACGGTGAGATAACGGTGATCGCGCTGGCCTGTGATGGCGATCGCCTTGCCGTAGCGCGCCGCGTTGGTGACGAGGTTGGCGAGGCAGCGCTTGAACGAGGCGGCCTTCACCGTCACCACCGGCAACCCGTGGAAGGCCACGGTTGCAGTGTGGCCATGGCGCTCGGCATCGCTGCGCAACTCCTCGAGCGCTTGCGCCATGTCGGTCGGCTGCGACTGCTCGCCGGAATCGCCGCGGGCAAACGCGAGGTAATCCTCGAGCATCATCGACATCTCGTCGACATCCTTGCGCATGCCCTCGAGCTCGGGGCTGTCGCCGATCAGCGCCAGCTCGAGCTTGAAGCGGGTCAGGATGGTGCGCAGATCGTGGCTGACGCCGGCGAGCATCGCGGTGCGCTGCTCCATCGTGCGCTCGATGCGCGACTTCATCTCGAGGAAGGCGACCGCCGCGCGCCGCACCTCGCGTGCACCACGCGGCCTGAAATTTGGCGCCTCGCGGCCCTTGCCAAAACTTTCGGCGGCATCGGCAAGGCGCAGGATCGGCTTGATCTGGTTGCGCAGGAACAGCACAGCGACGATCAGGAGGATCGAGGACGTGCCGACCATCCAGAACAGGAAAATCTCCGAATTCGAGGCATAGGCGGCGCTGCGCTGCGCGAACACGCGCATCACGGCGTCGTCGAGCTGGATGCGGATTTCGACCAGGTTGGAGCGGCCGACCGTGTCGATCCAGAACGAGCGTCCGATCTGGCGGCCGAGCTGCACCGACAGCGTCTGATCGAGCAGCGAGAAGAACGGCTTCGGCCCTGGCGGCGGCATGTCGCCGGCGGGCAGGAAGTCGACGACGAGGCCGAGACGCTGTTGCGCGATGCGGCGGATCTGGTCGCGGTCCTTGTCTTGCGGATAGCCCTTGTAGACGTCGATCAGCGCGGCGATGTCCTGCACCACGGCAGCGGACAATCTGCGCGTCACCGTGTTCCAGTGCCGCTCCATGAACACGAAGGCGACGACCGATTGCAGCACCACCATCGGCACGATCATGATGAGGAGCGCGCGGGCATAGAGGCCGGTCGGCATCCAGCCCTTGAACGCATTGCCCATCCAGCCATTGGCCGCCGAAACGCGGCCGGCGGCGCTCTTCAGAAGCGTCAGGCCGGTATCGATCGTGCTCATCTAGCGCGCTTCACTGATTTATGGCGAGGCAACCAGGCGGTAGCCGATGCCGCGCACCGCCTGCAAAAACAGCGGATTGGCGGGATCGGTCTCGATCTTGCGCCTGAGGCGGTTGATCTGCACGTCGACGGCGCGCTCGTTGACGCTGCCATTGCCGGTCAGTGCGCTGCGCGGCACGGTCTCGCCCGGCGTCTCCGCGAGAATCCGCAGCATCTCGCGCTCGCGATCGGTGAGGTGGATGACCTCCTCGCCCTGGCGCAACTCGCCGCGATCGAGATGGTAGACGTAGGGACCGAACGCGATCTTCTCGACGGTCGTGGCCTGCGGCGGCGGCGCGGCGCGCTTGAGGATGTTGTTGATGCGCAGCGCAAGCTCGCGCGGCTCGAAAGGCTTTGCCACGTAATCGTCGGCGCCGATCTGGAGGCCCTCGATACGGGCTTCGGCCTCGTGCCGCGCCGTCAGCATCACGATCGGCACCGAGGACGAGGTCCGGATGAAGCGGGCAACGTCGAAGCCGGTCTCGCCGGGCATCATGACGTCGAGGATCAGGAGATCGAAATGCAGGCCCAGCAGTTTCGAGCGGGCATCGCCGGCGCTCGCCGCGGTGGTGACGCGGTAGCCCTCACTGGCGAGAAAGCGCGAGAGCAGATCGCGGATGCGGCGATCGTCATCGACCAGCAGCAGATGCGGGGCATCGTCGGCGGGTTGCACCGGCGGGCGGGCGAGCGTGGCAGCGAGCACGGTCACTCCTTGGCGTCGTGGTTGACGGAAGCGAAGATCGTCTCGAGCACCTTGTCCGGATCGTCGCGGTCGATCATCGCGCGTAGGAAGCGCTTCACGATCTCGGCGTCCTGCGGAGCCAACTCCGCGAGCGCCCTGGTGATCCGCGTGGTCTGGAGCCCGGCGAGCTTCTGCACCAGCGCCTCGCCCTTCGGTGTCGCGTAAAGCAGACGCTGGCGGCGATCATTGTCACCGGTCTTCTGCACGATGTAGCCCTCGTCCAGGAGCTGCTTGAGCACCCGGCCGAGCGACTGCTTTGTGATGCGCAGGACGTCGAGGAGGTCGGCGACCTTGAGGCCGGGATAGCGATAGACGAAATGCATGACGCGGTGGTGGGCGCGGCCGAAGCCGAACGCCTCCAGCTCCTGGTCGGGATCGCCGACGAAGTCGCGATAGGCGAAGAACAAGAGCTCGATGATATCCCAGCGCAAATTGCCTCCATCAGACGCGGCGGGCCGAGATTCGGCGACGTCAGGAGAAGAGGCTGCGAAATTTATGTCAGGCATATTGACGTATCTTGGGTTCAATGTTACAAAACGATCGACCCGGACGAAATTTTAGATCGTTTTCGCGTCGGGCGGTGTCGAAGCAGGGACGGCGAAAAGGGCCGGACAGGCGACGACGGCCGGATCAGATCTACCGTGCGATTGTCGAGCGGCATTTCGGCAAAACATACTGGACTTCCGCCTTCCGCAAAAGCATGTCCTCGGCGACATGCTGGCCACGGAAACCGGCCGTAACAAGGCTGGCGGCGGTCCGGCCAAGAACCCAATCAAGCCAGCCGGGCCCGAAACGGGCAGGCGGGCGCCAGAACAGCGCCGCAACCGGCAGCGGGAGGCAAGGACATGAGCATGAAATTCGACATCCAGCCCGCATCCAATCCGACGTCCGAAAAGGACCGTATCGCCAAGCTGGTGGACCCCGGCTTCGGGCGGGTTTTCACCGATCACATGGCGATCGTCCGCTACAATCAGGCCAAGAGCGGCTGGTACGAAGCGCGGATCGAGGCGCGCGCCAACTTCCAGCTCGATCCGGCCGGCGCGGTCCTGCACTACGCCCAGGAAATTTTTGAAGGCCTCAAGGCCTACAAGCGCGACGATGGCGGGGTGAACCTGTTCCGCCCCGACGCCAATGCGCGCCGCTTCAAGGACTCGGCGGACCGCATGGCAATGGCTCAGTTGCCTGAGGATGTCTTCATCGAGGCGGTCGAGCAGGTCGTGCGCATCGACCGCGCCTGGATGCCGGGCGGCGAGGGCAGCCTGTATTTGCGCCCCTTCATGATCGCGAGCGAGACCTTCCTCGGCGTCAAGCCGTCGTCGGAGTATATTTTTGCGGTGATCGCGTCGCCCGTCGGCTCCTATTTCAAGGGCGGGCCTGCGCCGGTCTCGATCTGGGTCTCCGAGAACTACACGCGCGCCGCGATCGGCGGCACCGGCGCGGTCAAGTGCGGTGGCAATTATGCCGCGAGCCTGCGCGCCCAGGCGGAAGCGATCCAGCACGGCTGCGATCAGGTGGTGTTTCTCGATGCGGTCGAGCGCCGCTATATCGAGGAGCTCGGCGGGATGAACATCTTCTTCGTGTTCGACGACGGCTCGCTCTCGACGCCGCCGCTCGGCACCATCCTGCCCGGCATCACCCGCGACTCCATCATCACGCTGGCACGCGATGCCGGCAAGACCGTGCGCGAGGAGCCGTATTCGCTCGAGCAGTGGCGCAAGGATGCGGCCTCAGGCAAGCTGAAGGAAGCGTTTGCCTGCGGCACTGCCGCCGTCATCTCGCCGATCGGCAAGGTGCGCTCGGTGAGCGGCGATTTCGAGATCTCGGGCGGCGCCGCCGGCCCCGTCGCCATGGGTCTGCGCAAGCAGCTCGTCGACATCCAGTACGGCCGCACCAACGATCCGCACAACTGGATACGGAAAGTCTTCTAGGATTCTCGTGTCCCCGACGCGGCGCAGCACTTCTTCAGCGGTGCGCCGCAGAGCCGGGATCCATCCCAGCGTCAATGGACCCCGGATCAGCAGCGCACCACGCCGCCAAGAGGCGGCGCGCTGGGGAGCGCCGGCTGGCATCTGGCACGAGCAGCCGTAGGACGGTTGCCGCCTCCCGCGTCGGCTGGTAAACGCCGCGCATGGCCGAGAAACCCAAAAAACCCCAGAAACTGAAGGCGCGCCTGCCGCGCGGGCTCGAGGATCGCGATCCCGCCGCGATCCGGGCGACGCGCGAGATGGTCGAGAAGATCCGCGCCGTCTACGAGCTCTACGGTTTCGAGCCGGTGGAGACGCCGGCGATGGAGTACACCGACGCGCTCGGAAAATTCCTGCCCGATCAGGATCGTCCGAACGAGGGCGTGTTCTCGTTCCAGGACGACGACGAGCAGTGGATCAGCCTGCGCTACGATCTGACCGCGCCGCTCGCCCGCTATGTCGCCGAGAATTTCGACACACTGCCAAAGCCCTATCGCAGCTATCGGGCCGGCTACGTGTTCCGCAACGAGAAGCCCGGCCCCGGCCGCTTCCGCCAGTTCATGCAGTTCGATGCCGACACCGTCGGCTCGGCGACGCCGGCGGCGGATGCCGAGATCTGCATGATGGCGGCGGACACGATGGAAGCGCTCGGCATTGCGCGTGGCCAGTATGTGGTGAAGGTGAACAATCGCAAGGTGCTCGATGGCGTTCTGGAAGCCATCGGTCTGGCGGGTGAGGAAAATGCGGCACGCCGACTGACCGTGCTGCGAGCGATCGACAAGCTGGACAAGTTTTCCGCCGACGAAGTGCGCAAGCTGCTTGGTCCTGGACGATGGGATGGCGGCGAAGAAGGCAAGGGCGACTTCACGAAAGGCGCCAATTTGAGCGCGGCGGAGGCTGACGTTGTTCTCGCCATCACCAAGACGCGCGAAGATTGGAAAGACGCCATCGCGGCGGCAGAGGCTTATCTCGCCAAGAGCGAAGTCGGTCAGGCCGGTGTCAGCGAGCTGGAAGAGATCGCCAAGCTGGTGACGGCGTCGGGTTACGGGGCAGATCGCATCAAGATCGATCCCTCCGTCGTGCGCGGTCTCGAATATTACACCGGTCCCGTCTACGAGGTCGAACTGCTGCTCGACACCAAGGACGAGAAGGGCCGCCCGGTACGCTTCGGCTCGGTCGGCGGCGGTGGCCGCTATGACGGCCTCGTCTCGCGCTTCCGCGGCGAGCCGGTGCCGGCGACCGGTTTCTCGATCGGCGTGTCGCGGCTGCAGGCGGCGCTGACGCTGCTCGGCAAGCTCGACACGCGGCCCGAGTTCGGTCCCGTCGTCGTCACCGTGTTCGACCGCGACCGTGTCGCCGACTACCAGAAGATGGTGGCAAGCTTGCGCACCGCCGGCATCCGCGCCGAGCTCTATCTCGGCAATCCCAAGAACATGGGCAACCAGCTCAAATATGGCGACCGCCGCAACTCACCTTGCGTCATCATCCAGGGCTCGGACGAGAAGGCGCGTGGCGAGGTGCAGATCAAGGATCTGGTCGAGGGCGCCAAGGCGGCGGCCGCGATCGCCTCCAATCAGGAATGGCGCGAGAGCAGGCCGGCGCAGTTCTCGTGCAGCGAGGCGGATATCGTCGCCAAGGTGCGCGAGATCCTGGCGCGCCATGACGTGAGCTGGGGCTAGCTATTCGCAGGCAGCGTCATGCGCGGGCTTGTCCCGGGCATCCGCGTCTTGTTTGATGGCGACCGTCAATGGCCGGTGTTCGGCCGCAAGGGAGAAAAAAATGCCTGAGATCACCATCAGCATGGCCGAAGGCCGCACGGACGAACAGAAGGCCGGCATGATGCGCGACATCACCCAGGCGCTGGTGAAGAATCTCGGCGTCGACGCCGATGCCGTCGTCATCCAGATCAACGAAGCCCCGCTCCGCCACAAGATGAAGGGCGGCAAGACGTTCGTGGAGCGCGCGGCGGCCGCAAAGAAGTAGTTTCGGCTGGCGCGGCATTTTCCGCTGGTCGTCCCGGACAAGCGTCAGCGCGGATCCGGGACGCAAGCCCCAGGGAACGGTTGTGGGGTGAAGCGGTAACTCCGAGTCCCTGCAATCACGAGGTTCTGTGGTTATGGATCCCGGATCGGCGCGCGCTCAAGGCGCGCTTGTCCGGGACGACACCTTGTTTGAGGCACCATGGACGCACGCGACTTCATCAAGGTTGGCATGAGCGCCGAGCGCACGCTGGTGGTGCCAGTGGAGCGCACCGTCGGGCACTTCGTGCCCGGCATGCCTTTCGTTTACGCGACGCCGATGATGATCCTGGAGATGGAGATGACATCCGGCGATGCGATCCGCTCAGCGCTTCAGCCGGGCTGGGTCACCGTCGGCACCGAGGTCGACATCCGCCATCTTGCCGCTGCGCTCGTCGGCGCGACGGTGCGGACCACCGCAAAGGTGGTCGCCGTCGAGCGCCGCGTCATCCGCTTCGATGTCGAGGCCTTCGAGGGCACGCGCAAGCTTGGCGAGGGCCGCCACGCCCGCGGGCTCGTGAATGTCGAGCTGTTCAACAAGCGGCTAGCCGCAGGCTCGAAATCGTAGGGCGGGCAAAAGGCGCGGAGCGCCGTGCCCATCATCTTTCCCGAATCTCGATCGAAATGGTGGGCACGCTTTCGCTTTGCCCGTCTTACGGCACTTTTCTATTTCGCCAATTCCTTCGACCGCTTCGTCGCCGCCGCGATGGCGCGGATCATCAGATCGCGCAACCCCGGTTCGCCCATCAGCACGCCGAGCGCCGCGGCCGTGGTGCCGCCGGGCGAGGTGACGTTCTGGCGCAGCGTGCTGGCGGGCAGCTCTGAGCGGTGCAGCAGCTCGCCGGAGCCGGTGACGGTTTCGCGGGCGAGCTTCGTCGCCAGCGCCTCGGGCAAGCCCGCTTCGACGCCGGCCCGCGCCAGCTCCTCGGCGAGCAGGAAGACATAGGCCGGTCCCGAGCCGGAGACGGCCGTCACCGCGTCCATCAATCCTTCATCCTCGACCCATTCCACCGAGCCGGTGGCGCGCAGCAGCGCATCAGCCACCGCGCGCTGCGCGGGGCTGACGTTCTTCGCCGCGACGGCAACGGTGATGCCGCGGCCGATCGCGGCCGGCGTGTTCGGCATCGCGCGCACCACGGCGCCGCCGCAGACCTCTTCAAGCGAGGCGATCGTGGTGCCCGCCATGATCGAGACCACCGAGGTCTTGTCCGAGACGAACGGCTTCAGCTTGGCGCCGGCCTCGCGGAACATCTGCGGCTTCACCGCGACGACCAGCGTGTCGATCGCGCCCGCGGTCGCCGCGTCAGGATTGAGCACGACGCCCTTGGCGGCCAGCGCGGAGATCTCGGGCGCAACGTGCGGATCGATCACCGCAACGCGGCGCGGATCGAGTCCGCCCGCGAGCCATCCCGTCAGCATCGCGCCGCCCATCTTGCCGGCGCCGGCGAGCAGGATGGTGCCGGTGATGTTTTGGAGGGTGTTGTTTGCCATCGGTGATCACCACAAGCTCGGTGTCGTCCCGGCCTAGCGCGCAATTGCGCGCGGGGGGCCGGGACCCATAACCACGACTGGTTCTAGTGGATGGAGGTGTTGGCAACAAGCCGCGTGCCACAAGGGACATCACGCGGTATGGACTCCGGATCTGCGCGCGCTTTAGGCGCGCTTGTCCGGGACGACGCGGGGAGGGGGCGGCGGCTCCCTCAAGACCCCTACGCCTCGCCCACCGTGTCGAACATCGCCGCGTCCATGGCCTCCGCGGTGGTCTTGCCGGCCCACACCACGAACTGGAACGCCGGGAAGTAGCGCTCGCAGGCGTGAATGGCGCCGGCGAGCATGGCCTCGCATTGCGCGGTCGAGGCGGTGAGGCCGCCCGGCAGCACCAGAGCCTGGCGGTGCATGATCAAGCCGGTGTTGGTCCACAAATCGAAATGGCCGACCCACAGCTGCTCGTTCACGGCGGCGACGAGCCGCTGCACCTCGCTTCGCCGCGGCAGCGGAATTTTCATGTCGAAGGCACACGCCAGATGCAGCGCCTCGATCTCGGCCATCCAGGTGAAGGAGAGCTGGTAATCGGTCCATTGTCCCTTCGAGACAATCGTGAGTTCGTCTTCGCCAGAGCGTTCGAACGGCCAGTTGTTGCTGGCAGCGATATCCTCGACCACCGCGAGCGGATGGCTTCTGGAATCGGTAGTGCCTTCGAGCAGGGACATGCCGTCTCGACCTCTTGCCTTCTTGTTGTCTTTGATACGCACGCGGTTGGGTCCGGCGCGCGCTCCCCTAACGTCGTCGATCTCGGGAGTCGCTTTCGCAATCTCCTTCCGATCGGCGCGGCCTGTCGCGGATCAACTGATGTGATTTGCGGAATCTGCGCAACTGGGTCCCGAGTCCGTCCACAAGCCAGGACTCGTTCGTCCACAGCTGATCTCGGCCACAATTGTTAACGAATGAGAACAAATCGGAATCGGATTCCCGAAAACCCCCAGTCGCTAATTCCGCTGTGCGAGGGGGCGCACCGCCCCTGCAGCATGGGACCATGCGGTTTTGGGCTGCGGAACACGCTTGCTTGCTGCCCCCGACCGGCGGCATAGTTCCAGCCAGGTCGCTCAATCCCGGGCGGCCGATGTTCTCAGGGCGGGGTGAAAGTCCCCACCGGCGGTAAGGGCCGAAAGGCCCAAGCCCGCGAGCGCCTTCCGTGAGGGTCATCCCGAAGGGAAGGGTCAGCAGATTCGGTGCAACTCCGAAGCCGACGGTCAAAGTCCGGATGAAAGAGAACGGTCGGTGGCAGACGCATCGCAAGATGCGGCTGTTTGTCGTTCCGTGTGCCCTGATTCTGGTCCTTAAACCGAGGAAAGCCATGAATCAGATGTTGCAAGATCCCCAAACCGAAACGTCCCAGCCCACTCGACCGCCGGTTCCGCAGGACCCGGTGCCGGAGCATCCGCGCTTCGCAAAGCCGCAGCGGGTGGCCTTCGTGCAGGCCTGCTGGCACCGCGATGTGGTCGCGGAGGCCCGCATCGCCTTCCTGAAGGAGGCGGAGGCGCGGCACCTCACACATGTCGACGTGTTCGAGGTGCCGGGCTCGTTCGAGATTCCGCTGCACGCCCAGGTCCTCGCCAAGACGCGGCGCTACACCGCGATCGTCGCCGCCGGTCTCGTCGTCGACGGCGGCATCTATCGCCACGAATTCGTCGCGGACACCGTGATCAAGGCGCTGATGGATGTGCAGCTCCGCACCGAGGTGCCGGTGTTCTCGGCGGTGCTGACGCCGCAGCAATTCCACGAGACCGAGGTGCACTACGACTTCTTCCGCAAGCATTTTGCGATCAAGGGCGTCGAGGTCGCGGCAGCCTGCGCCGAGACGTTGCACGGCCTGGAGCGCCTGCGCGGCCAGGTCGCGGCGGGGATCGTGGGATAAGTCGAAGAGCCGTCAGCGTTCTTGCAGCGAGACCCGGACTCTCGAGAGTCCGGGGGCTCTGTTGCCGCGCCCTGGAATGACCAGGGTGCAGATACAAGCAAATCGGTCGGCCATGGAGGCCGACCGACTTGTCATGGGATCACGCCGCCTTGGTATTGCTCAGCGGTGTTGAATCGATGTTCACCGTGGTGCTGCTGGCGAAGCTGCCGGCGTCGTCGAACAGCTCGATGGCGCCGAGATTGAGGTCGACCTCCGGCCAGAAGAACGACGAGACGCAATCGTTCATGTTGACGGCGCGCAGGTCGACAGCCTCGGTCTTGCCGGTGCCGACCAGATCGACGCAGCGGCCGCAGCCGCTGAGGTCCGCCACAGTCTTGCCGGCAGGGACCGACGTCACGTTATCCATCAACGACATCACAGTGCCGACCGGCAGGTTGAACGCGACGAAGGTGGCCTGGTCGAACGTGAATGATTGGAGCCGCTGACGCTGGTTCGGCACGAAATCGCCGGTGCTGAGGTCGAAGCGCTGGCTGCTCCAATTGTCGTCGCGGAACAGCGCCACCGAGCCGCTGGAGAGCTGTGGGGCGGGCGCGGAAGGCGCAGGCAATCTGGTGAGCAGGCTAACCTGGGTGGCGGGGTAATCTCGCCTCTCTCGGCAAGCGGGAGGGGGCGAAAAATCAGTCGAACAGGCTCGACACCGACTCTTCCGCAGCGGTGCGCGCGATCGCATCCGAGATCAGGCTGGCGATCGGCAGGGTGCGGATGTTCGGCGCCTTGGTCACCGCCTCGGTCGGCAGGATCGAATCGGTGATCACCAGCTCCTTCAGCTTCGAGCCGGAGATGCGCGCGGCCGCGCCGCCGGAGAGAACGCCATGGGTGATGTAGGCGTAGACGTCCTTGGCACCCTTCGCGATCAGCGCGTCGGCCGCGTTCACCAGCGTGCCGCCGGAATCGACGATGTCGTCGACCAGGATGCAGCTGTAGCCGGAGACATCGCCGATCACGTTCATGACTTCGGATTCGCCCGGACGCTCGCGGCGCTTGTCGACGATCGCGAGCGGGGTGTTGATGCGCTTGGCAAGGCCACGGGCGCGGGCCACGCCGCCGACGTCGGGCGAGACCACCATCACCTTGCCGAGGTCGAAACGTTCGCGGATGTCGCGCACCATCAGGGGGGCGGCGAACAAATTGTCGGTCGGGATATCGAAGAAGCCCTGGATCTGGCCGGCATGCAGGTCGAGCGTCATGACGCGGTCGACACCGGCATGGGTGATCAGATTGGCCACGAGCTTGGCCGAGATCGGCGTGCGCGAGCCGGAACGGCGGTCCTGCCTGGCATAGCCGAAATAAGGGATCACCGCGGTGATGCGGCGCGCCGAGGAGCGGCGCAGCGCGTCGGTGATGATCAGCAGCTCCATCAGATTGTCGTTCGCCGGGAACGACGTCGACTGGATGATGAAGGCGTCCGAGCCGCGGATGTTCTCCTGAACCTCGACAAAGATCTCCATGTCGGCGAAGCGCCGCACCACCGCCTTGGTCAGCGGCATGTCCAGGCCTTGCGCGATCGCCTGGGCGAGAGCCGGGTTGGAGTTGCCGGCGACGAGCTTGATGGAGCCGTTTTTGGCCGACATGGACGTTTCCTCCCGCGCTTTGCTGGATACGACGTTCAACATCAGAAAATACCCACAGGCAGCACGGTTACGACGGGCGAGGAAATATCAGGCCGGGGGCTCGAATGGCAACCCGGGATGCTACAGTTTTCCCTGCGAAAATCCCGAGTCGGGCCAACGGCTTGGCCGTGACTTGAGCCCGTGGTTTAGCGGGGGTCATCGGCATAGCCGAGGGCCGAGGCCGGCATGTCCGACGCTGGCGGCTGCTGGATCACGCTCGCGACCGCCGGCCCCCGGAGGCCGGGAGCCGCGCCCGGTGCATCCGGCGTTCCGTTGATCATGTTGGAAAGTCCGCTGAATCCGGCCTGGGCGATCTTCCGCAGTACCAGGTCGTCGGCGGCCGCCCAAGCATCACGTGTCGCGTCGCGACCACCCTTGGCCGAGGTCGGTTCCTCGCCGGACAGGCGCAGTGCCCGTTGCTGATTGGCGTCATAGACGTCCCAGACCCAGGCGATCACGGTCCTGCCGCGGACGACCTGGGCGGAGAGGTAGCTGCGCACGCGGTAGGCGGCCGTGCCCTCGCGGGAGACGACGGACAGGCTGCGTAGCTTGGATTCGCTGTCGAGCACGCCGACCATGCGGTCGAACACTTGCGGCGGCGGCCCGTCGATCGATTCGAACGCCACCGTCGCACCCGAGCCGGTGCTCGGCGCCATTGCATAGGAGTTGGCGGCACTGCCGCCGCCACCGGCGCAGCCGCCAAGTGCGGTCGCAGACGCCAGCAGCATGACCGCCAGCACGCGCGAACCCGCGCGGCGCAGAAAAGATGACGCTTCCCTCATTGGAGGGCAGCGATATCGTTAAAACGCATTAACGTCTAGGGCGGAGGCGACACAAAAGGGGGCCGAAGGAAATGGGGTATTGCCACCCTGGTTTGCGTCACATGGAAGCTTCTCGTGTCCCGGACGCGCTGCGGCGCGTAGTGCCGCTGCGCTGAGCCGGGACACGAGATTGGCGCCGAGATCGAGATTGCAGAGAATCGAGATTGCAGAGAATCGAGATTGCAGAGACATGGGCCCCGGCTCAGCGGCCGCATCACTTGCGTGCTGCGCCGCGTCCGGGAGCACGGGCCCTCAGCCCTCGAGCGCGATCGCGTGAACGTGGCGGCCGTAATCCGGCTCCTTGCGATGCACCGAGCGGCGGTAGCTGAAGAAACGTTCGTCGGCGTAGGTGTCGAGCCCGAGATCGTCGATCATCAGGATGCCGGCGGCTTCCAGCCGCTTGCGGATGAAGCCGGCGAGATCGAACATCGCGTGGCCCTCGCGCACCGACGGGATGAAGAACACCGCGTTGTCCGCGTCCGCCTCGATGAAGCGCGCGACGAACTCGTTGCCGACCTCGTAGCTGTCCTGCCGGATCAAGGGGCCAATCGCGGCAATGATACCGCCGCGCGTGGCGCCGAGTTGCTCCATCGCCGAGATCGTTGCTTCCAGCACGCCTGACAGCGCGCCCTTCCAGCCGGCATGGGCGCCGCCGATCACGCGTGCATTGGGATCGACGAACAGCACCGGCCCGCAATCGGCGGTGGAGACGCCGAGCGCGATGCCGGGCGTCTTCGTCACCAGCGCATCGCCCCTCGGCCGCGGCCCGTTCGGCCACGGCGCGTCAGCCACGAGCACGTCGGGCGAATGGATCTGGTGCAGGCTGAGGAAGCGTTCGGGCGCGACGCCGACATGTTCGGCCATGCGGCGGCGGTTCTCGGCGACCAGCGCCTGATCGTCGTTGGAGCCGAGCCCGCCGTTCAGCGCACAATAAATGCCACCGGAGACGCCGCCCTCGCGGGTGAAGAAGGCATGGCGCAGGCCGGGCACGGCTGACAGCAGCGAGGAAGCAATCGTCATGAGGCCTCTCCTGCGTGTTCGAGATCGCTGAGGCCGGCAAGGCCCGATAGCCGCGGCTCGGAGATGCCGAGCACCTTGAACATCGAGCCCATGCCGCCACGCCCGGTATCAGTCAGGCGCTTGAGTGCCACCGAAATGTCGGTAGCCACCTCCGGCGCCGCCTTCTGCATCAGGGCGGCGGCGCGGGTGTCGATGCCGATCCGCTTCAGGAAATCGCCTTGCGTCACCGGGCCGTGCACGCGGGCGCCGACATCCTCGGCCGCGCGCACCAGCGCCTGGAAGTCGACATGCGCGGTGACGTCGGCCTGGCCCGGCGCCTTCAAGGGATCGGCGAAGGTGTGGCGCGCGATGGCCTGGAAGGTGTCGCCGGCATCGCTGCGCAGATGGCCGTAGTCGATGATCAGCGCCGCGCCGTCCTGGTCGCGCACGCGCGTGGCGAGCTTCATGATTTCGCCGTCGGGCCGCCATTCGAATACGGCCCCTATGGGCGCGGCGCGCACCAAGGGCGGCAGCAGCACGTCGAAGCGTGGCGTCGGCTCGGGCGCCGCGCCGAACTGAAGCCTTCCGTTGGGATCGATCTCGATGACGCGCTCGTGCCAGCCGTTTTCGTGGCGGATCATCTGATGGATCGGCAGCACGTCGAAATATTCGTTGGCGAGGATGATGCTAGGTCCCTCCGGCACCTCGTCGATGCTGTCGTGCCAGGCGATGTTGCGCACGTTGGCCAGCGTCGCGCTCTGCCGTTCGCGCAAGACGGGATTGACCTCGACCAAGTGGATGTGAAGCGCCTGGTAGAGCGGCGGCAGCACGCGCAATGCGCGCAGCGCATCGGCCATCATGGTGCCGCGGCCGGGCCCGAGCTCGATCAGCCGCAGGAATTGCGGCGAGCCCATCTGCTTCCACACCGAGGCGGTCCACAGGCCCAGGAGCTCGCCGAACATCTGGCTGACCTCGGGCGCGGTGGTGAAATCGCCCTCGCGCCCGAGCGGATCGCGCGAGACGTAATAGCCGTAGCGCGGATGCATCAGGCACAGTTCCATGTACCGCCAGACCGGCATGGGCCCTGAGGATTTGATCAGCGCCTTGATCTCGTTGAGGAGCGGCTGGTCGGTCACGGCGTGCTTTCTCGAAATGAATTAATGAACGGCCTCGATCGGCTTCGGCGCACCGCGCCGCACTGCCAATACAATAAGTATGAGGCCGACGATAAGCATCGGGATCGACAACAGCATGCCCATGGTTAATCCGCCCCAGAGGTAGCCGAGCTGGGCGTCCGGCTCGCGGAAGTGCTCGCCGATGATCCGGGTCAAGCCGTAGATCAGGATGAAGCTGCCGAGGATGAGCCCCGGCCGCTTCAACGCGCCGCGGCGGATCATCACGGCGAGCACGGCGAACAGCAGCAGCCCCTCCATGCCCGCCTCGTAGAGCTGGCTCGGATGGCGCGGCACGTCGCCGCCGGTCGGAAAGATCATGGCCCAGGGCAGGCTGGGATCGGCAGCGCGGCCCCACAATTCGCCGTTGATGAAGTTCGTCAGCCGCACCAGGAAAATCCCGATCGGCGCAACGCCGCAGGTGATGTCGCCGAGCGACAGGATCGAGATGCCGTTCTTCCGGGCGAACCACATCACTGCGACGACGCAACCGAGGAAGCCGCCGTGGAAGGACATGCCGCCTTCCCACAATTTGAAGATGGCGGCCGGGTGCTCGATGAAGAAGGGCAGATTGTAGAACAGGACATAACCGCTGCGGCCACCGACGATGATGCCGAGCGTCACCCACAAGATGAAATCGTCGATCTGCACCAGGCTGATCGGCGATGAGCCGGCCCACAGCCTGTCGTTCTTGATCAGTGCGCGGGCATAGAGCCAGCCGATCGTGATCCCGCAGATATAGCCAAGCGCGTACCAGCGGATCGCAAACGGCCCGATCTGGAGCGCGATTGGGCTGAACGAGGGAAAGTCGATGAGAAGGAAGGGCATCACGCCTTCTGTGCCTAGACGAGGTTGCGGCGATCGAGCGCCAGCAGACGCCGCGTGATTCTTCTTATGCAGGGAGGTTGAATACGATTGCAAGGAAACGGGGGCATGACAAGGATACCGCTGATCGGCCCTTGAACCGTTCCCTGCGGATTGCCATTGTCTTTTTCGAATGTTCGCGCAAAGTTTATCGCAAGGCCGCGAGGAGACCGACATGACCCAGACCAGCAACCGGTTTTTCGACGAGATCGGTCGCCTGATGAACGACGCCGCCGGTGCGGCCCAGGGCGTCAAGCGCGAGTTCGACACGGTGATGCGCAGCCAGGCCGAAAAATTCCTGCGCGACATGGATCTCGTCAAGCGCGAGGAATTCGAGGCGGTCAAGGACATGGCGCGCCTGGCGCGTGAGGAGAACGAGTCCCTGAAGGCGCGGATTGCCGCGCTGGAGGCCAAGCTGGGCGGGTGACGCCTCTCTGCGTCATTTCCGGCGCGCGGCGAAGTCGCGAACCCCGGTGCGCAATTGCGCACCTGGGAATCTCGAGGTTCCGGGTTCGGTGCTCCGCATCGCCCCGGAAAGACGGGGTACGGGCCTCACAGGTCCCCGCAAAAAGTCCCCGCATTTCCTTGTCATTTCCGCATCTTCCGGGTAAAAGCCCGCCACGTTCGCGGCCCCCGCACCCCTGGAGGCTTGCTGCGAGCTATGCCATGGGCCGCCTTGCGGCCCATTAACTTTTGCAAAAACAAGGACTTAACGACATGGCGACGACCGTCAAGGAATTGAAGGCGACCGCACGTCCGAAGAGCGGCAAGGGGGCCGCCCGGGCTGAGCGTCGCGCCGGGCGAGTGCCCGGAGTGATCTATGGCAACAACCAGCCCCCGCTGACCATCTCGATCGAAGATCGTGAGCTGCGCCAGCGCATCCTCGCCGGCCGGTTCCTGACCACGCTGGTCGACATCGACCTCGAAGGCAAGAAGCACCGCGTCATTCCGCGCGACTACCACCTCGATCCGGTGAAGGACTTCCCGATCCATGTCGATTTCATGCGGCTCGGGGAAGGCGCCACCATCCGTATCAGCGTTCCCCTGCACGTGGTGAAGGCGGAAACCTCTCCGGGCGTGAAGCGCGGCGGCACCGTCAACATCGTTGCCCACGCGATCGACCTCGAATGCGGCGTCGAGAGCATCCCGCAATACATCGAGGCCGATGTCGGCTCGCTCGAAATCGGTCACTCCCTGCATCTGTCGGACGTCAAGCTCCCGGCCGGCGTGAAGGCGCTGACCCGCGAGGACGCGACCCTCGTCACCATCGTGCCGCCATCCGGCTACGCCGAAGAGCAGAAGGCTGCTGCTGCGGCTGCGGCGGGTGGGGCGGCTCCGGCCGCGGGTGCTGCTGCTCCGGCTGCAGCTGCTCCGGCTGCGGGTGCTGCTGCTCCGGCGGCGGCTGCCAAGGCTCCCGCCGGCGGCGACAAGAAGAAGTAATCTCTCAAAGCTGGCGCGCGGTCCCTGACCGCGCGCCGAGCGAGGGGCGCGCCGCGTCATGCGACTCTTTGTTGGGCTCGGCAATCCCGGCGCGAAATACGCACGCAACCGGCACAATATCGGCTTCATGGCCGTCGACGAGATCGCGCGGCGTCATGGCTTTGCGCCATGGCGCCGTCGCTTTCAGGGCGAGACCTCGGAAGGCACGCTCGGACCTGAGCGCGTGATCCTGCTCAAGCCCACGACCTACATGAACGAGTCCGGCCGCAGCGTTCAGGAGGCGGCGGGCTTCTTCAAGATCGCGCCGGGCGACGTCACCGTGTTCCACGACGAGCTCGAGCTGCCGCCGGCCAAGGTGCGGGTGAAGATCGGCGGCGGCATCGCCGGTCACAACGGCCTGCGCTCGATCTCGGCGCATATCGGCAACGACTATCGCCGGGTGCGGCTCGGCATCGGTCATCCCGGTGTCAAGGAACTGGTGCACGGCCACGTGCTCTCGGATTTCGCCAAGGCCGACAACGAATGGGTGGCGACGCTCTGCGAGGCGGTCGCCGAGCACGCCGCGCTGCTCGCCAAAGGCACGGACGCGACCTTCGCCAACAGGGTCCATCTGGCCATGCAGGCGAAGGGATTTTTGACCAAGGACGAGAACGGCAAGGAATAACGCTCGTGGGATTCAAATGCGGGATCGTCGGATTGCCCAATGTCGGCAAGTCGACCTTGTTCAATGCGCTGACCGAGACGGCCGCGGCGCAGGCCGCAAACTATCCGTTCTGCACCATCGAGCCGAATGTCGGCGAGGTCGCCGTGCCCGATCCGCGGCTGGAGAAGCTCGCCGCGATCGCCAAGTCCGGCCAGATCATTCCGACGCGGCTGACCTTCGTCGACATCGCGGGCCTCGTGCGCGGCGCCTCCAAGGGCGAAGGCCTCGGCAACCAGTTCCTCGCCAACATCCGCGAGGTCGACGCCATCGCGCATGTCGTGCGCTGCTTCGAGGACTCCGACATCACCCATGTCGAAGGCAAGATCGCCCCGCTCGCCGACATCGAGACCATCGAGACCGAGCTGATGCTCGCCGACCTCGACAGCCTCGAGAAGCGCGTCGACAATCTCACCAAGAAGGCCAAGGGCAACGACAAGGACGCCAAGGAGCAGCTCGACCTCGTCAACCGCACTTTGGTGCTGCTGCGTGAGGGCAAGCCCGCGCGGCTCGTCGAGCGCAAGGCGGAGGAAGAGCGCGCGTTCTCCATGCTCGGCCTCTTGTCGTCGAAGCCCGTGCTCTACGTCTGTAACGTCGAGGAAGGCTCGGCCGCGACCGGCAACGCCTTCTCGAAGGCGGTCGAGGAGCAGGCTGCGAAGGAAGGCGCAGTCGCCGTCGTCATCTCCGCCAAGATCGAATCCGAGATCGCGACGATCTCACGTGAAGAGCGAGCCGACTTCCTGGAGACGCTGGGCCTCGAAGAAGCCGGGCTCGATCGCCTGATCCGCGCCGGCTACACGCTGCTCGACCTCATCACCTACTTCACCGTTGGCCCGAAGGAAGCGCGCGCCTGGACCATTCACCGCGGCACCAAAGCGCCGGCGGCAGCCGGCGTGATCCACACCGATTTCGAGAAGGGTTTCATTCGCGCCGAGACGATCGCGTATGAAGATTACGTGGCGCTCGGCGGCGAAGCCGGCGCGCGCGATGCCGGCAAGCTCCGCCTCGAAGGCAAGGAATACGTCGTCGCCGACGGCGACGTGATGCATTTCAGGTTCAATACGTAAGCACCGACCTCGGTACAGGGTGGGCAAAGCGAAGCGTGCCCACCACCTCTCTCATATCGCGGAATGATCGTGGGCACGGCGCTTTGCGTCTTTGCCCATCCTACGGCACCTATGTGTGCCGCTACCGCATCCCGCCGCCCTGATCCCGGATCGCGCCGAGATGCTCGTTGATGCGGAAGACGATCAGGATCAGCTCCGCGACGATGCGCGAGAACACGATGCCGACCACGACGCTCGCGATCGACGACAGCAGCACCAGAAAGCCGCCGAACGGGCTGATCGCCATCGCAGCGAGGCCTGAGAAGATGCCGGAGAGGCCGAACAGGCAGATCAGCGCGATCACCAGCCAATAGAAGGTCTTGATGATTGTCGGCGTGATGAAGCGGTCCCATTGGAATAGGTCGCTGAATGAAAACATTGCTCTCCCCAGGGCAAATCGGGACGTCAAATTCGGCCGCGTCGATGGATCCTGGCCCTCGGCTGATCCGACTCAAGACCACCGCCGCCACCGCCTATGTAGCACGAGCCATGCGGGCCGGCGGGTTGAGATTGCCGCAAAGTGCGGCCACAATCTGTCATTCCCGCAAAGCTTTCCCGAGATGACCCTGACCTTCGAAGACTTCCCGCCCGGCCGGTTCGGCACGTTCGGCCCGCGCCATGTCACCCGCGACGAGATCGTGGCCTTTGCCGCCGAGTTCGATCCGCAGCCGATGCATATGGACGAAGAGGCCGCAGCCAGAAGCATGCTGCGCGGCCTGTCCGGCTCGGGCTGGCACCTCTGCTCGCTGATGATGCGGATGATGGCCGACGGCTTCATCACCCGTGCCGCCTCGCTCGGCTCGCCCGGCGTGGATGAGGTGCGCTGGCTGTCCCCACTTCGCCCTGGCGACGATCTCACGCTCGATGTCGATGTCGTGGAGGCGCGCACTTCCAAGAGCCGCCCGGAGCTCGGCATCGTCAAGTTCAAATGCACCGCGCGCAATGCGGCGGGGCAGGCGCTTGCCGAGATGACCTCGCCGATCCTGATCAAGCGGCGCGAGGGAGCGGTCTGATGCGGTTCTTCGAAGACATCGCGATCGGACAGCGGCGCGAGCTCGGCAGCTATACGTTCACGGCGGAGTCCATCAAGACATTCGCCCATAAATTCGATCCGCAGCGCTTTCACCTCGACGAGGAGGAAGGCAAGAACTCGCTGTTCGGCGGGCTCGCCGCCTCGGGCTGGCATGTCGGCTCGGCCTGCATGAGCCTGGTTGTCGCCGACGGCCAGCGTCTGGCGCAGGAAGCCGCAGCACGCGGCGAGGAGGTCGCGGTGTGGGGCCCGTCGCCGGGCTTTCGCGACCTGCGCTGGATCAGGCCGGTGCTCGCCGGCGATACCGTCTCTTACGTCAGCGAAGTCGTCGACAAGCGCACCTCCGCCTCGCGTCCCGGCTGGGGCATTTTGACGGCTCGCACCACCGGCACCAACCAGCGCGGCGAAGAGGTCTATTCCATCACCGCCAGCGCCTTCGTGCCGCTGCGAAAGACGAACTAGATCAGTTCCAAGATGGACGGGCAAATGAGTGCGCGAGTGTTGCCCTCGCGCTATGGACGCGATTCCGGGCGGCTGCCATAAGCCTGCGCAACATGGTTACCGCGAAGCAGTTTGGCGGAACCGGGGAGATGCTAACTAATTATGAACCTGTCGCTGCCTATTTGAAACGAATTGGCAGAGGACAGGGGACGAGGACCATGGCTGACCGCGGCGCACTTAAATTCGTTGGATTCATCTTTGCGACCGCGACGCTGGCCGTGATGCTGGTCGCCGGCATGGTGGTGAAGGGCTATGCCGATGGCGCCTACACGCTGGAAGCCTCGACCGTGGAAGCCCCGTAAGAATTCGTTGATCTTCCGGGCCCGTGCCCGGCCCTGTGTCAGCGGCTGTAGACGAACGCCAGTACCGCGATCGCAACCACCAGCAATCCGACAAAGCGCAGCATGATCGTGCCGAGCTGATTCGGCGCGGGCCGCAGCGATATCGGGTCCGTGTTGTCGGGCCGAATGCTTTCCATGACATGTCCCCTGAGTCCGGCGCTGCCTGCACGGGTGCTTGGCATTGGTCGCGGGGGAGGGGCTGAGGGTTCAATGCCTCGCGCTGCCGCATCCATCGCCGTCATGTCCCGGCGTGACCGGGGCATCCAATACGCCGCGGCCTCTCGATTCAATCACTGCCGCCTCTGGGATACTGGATCGCCCGGTCAAGCCGGCGATGACACCTTCGTTGATGAGAGTGTCCACCCATCATACCCACAAATCAAAACCGCCGCGCTCTCCTTTCGGGAACGCGGCGGCCAATGGCGTCGTGCGAATGATCAGCTGTTGCGGAGACCGTCGGCGGCGCGCTTCCACTGCGCGACGTTGTCGGCGATCATACGGGTCGACTTCATCGCGGCCTGGCTGAGCTGGGCGTAGCCGGAGATCTCGCGCTGGACGCGCTGGCCTTCGGCATGCAGCAGGTCGCGCAGGCTCTCGAGCTCGGAGATCAAGTTCTCGATCTCGGCGAGCGAGGTGCCGGCGACGCGCTGGATCAGCGAATTGACGTTGTTGACGGTGGCTTCCGCGCTCGGGTCGAGCGGCGGCGCGTCGGCGGTGCTCGATGCCGGACGGCGCAGATAGGCGATGTCGTTGCGGACGAAATCGCGGATGCCGGCTTCGACCTCGGTCACGGCGGCGAGGTTGGTATCGACCGTCTCGGTCTCGGTGGATTCGATCTTTTCCGGGCGAGTGGCGTTCATCGTTGTTCCCCTGTTCGCGTTGAGCGCAGCGCGAGTGTCCCCCGCACGACGACGTCTGTGAGGCAGCCCGCATCAGGGCGTCCGATTTTGACCGCAAAGGGGCCGAGATGCGGCAAGGGAGGACCATTCGGGGGTTTTGCCGTGGCGCATGGTTAGGGGAGTGTGAATCGGCGGGAGCCTCCATCTCCTCATGGTGAGGAGCGCGAAGCGCGTCTCGAACCATGAAAGGCCCAGCTCTAACGGCGGGGCCTCGATCCTTCGAGACGCGCTCCTTCGGAGCGCTCCTCAGGATGAGGGGTGGATGAGGGGAGAGCGTGGAGCGCTGGTCTCACCAGCTCTTCTTGAAACCCGCCGTCACGCTCTTGTTCAGCGCACCTTGCGAAGTCTCGCCAACCGAGCCGGAGACGGTGATGTTGTCGAACAATTTTTGCTCGGCGCCGACTTTGCGCAGCCATTTGTCGTCGGTGGTCGACAGCGTCTGGCCGGCGGTGATGCTGGTGCCGGTGTCGGTGAGGGTGATCTTGGCGGTCTGGTCGGTCTCGTAATTGCGCGTGACGTGGCCGCCAATGCCGGGGACTGCGGTGGTACCCTGCTGGTTGACGCTGTAGCCGTTCTGCAGCGTCAGCGAGGTGTCGCCCGACAGCGGCATCGATTTGGACAGTGACGCCCCGATCTTGCTGTGCTCGGCGCCGGGATCGACCCGGGCTTCCACCGCGGTCTTGTCCCAGATCGCGCCCGCGCCGGGCGCAGTCGCCGCCGCCCAGGCGCTGCCGGAGGATTGCGGCAAGCTGCCGCCATTGGTGGCCTTCTGCGCCAGCAGCTCGGACATCGTCTTGGGTTCGCTCGTCACCGTCATGTCGGCGCCGACCCGCGTATCCCAGAACGAGAACACGGACTGTTTCACGGTCACCGCCGACGAGCCATTTGCATTGGGGTTGGACGACCAGTCCAGGCCCTCCTTGGCGGCGGCCTCGGCACGCCTCTTCGCAGCGAGGGGATCGATGCCGGTCCCGGCATCGACCGCGAGCTGGCTCCAGTCGAGCTTGTCGACGTCGATGCCCTTGAGCACGTCGGGATCGTTGACGTCGGGGGCCTCCGCGGCCTCGGCCGCTTCGTCGTCAGGTGCGGCCGGCGTCGGCGCAATGATCTGCGCCGAGACCGTCAGTGCCGAGCCAAAAATGAATGCGGCCGCCAGCAATGGCAGCCTGGTCCAGCCAAACCCTGTCGAGAATTTCATCGTCCTGCCCGCGAGCCCCGGCGCATGCTTTGCGATAGTTATATATCGGCCGTCCGCAAAGACCATGCGCCATTCCGCGCTGAAAATGCCGATTCATCGTTGCGGAATTGTGGCGGTTCGCTGGGGGGCGAACCAACGGGCCGCGCGAAAGGTGCGCGCCCGATGACGAGCTCTTGATGCGACGGCATCCGGCGGGGCTGGAGGCCAGGACGTCGCGCCAGGCAAGGTCATCGGTCCCGATAGGCGGGACCCGTTGGCGTCCCCTTCAGCCGACGCTGGTCATCTTCGGCAGATGAATGGCGCGGCCGAGTGCCTGCTCGACCAGGTCGAAGGTGTCGATCAGCACGCGCATGCTGACGAGCTTGCCCGCCTTGAACTGGGCGAACTGTGCCACGCGCAGGCTGATCGGCTTGCTGGAGTCCAGGGCCGTCAGCGAATAGCGCAGCATCGAGGCGGCGGAATCGGCGCCCAGCATGATGCTCTCGCGGTCGAAGCGGCGGACGTGGAAATTTTCGGCGAGCTGGCGGATGACGTCGAGCACGGCATCCTTGCCCTGCCGCGCGCCGAAAAACGGAAACATGTCGATCGGGCCGTAGAGCGCCCATTCGACGTCCTCGTCGAGCAGGGCTTCGATATCCCTGAAGTGCCGGTCGTTGATCGCGCGGTGCAATGCGCGCGAGAAACGCCAGAGGCTGTGCTCTGTCATTTGGGCAGTCCTGACGCTGGCTTGCGGAAAAAAACGGAAACCAACCCCATGCACCGTAAACGTGCCCTGGGGCGCTCAACCCATTTGTATGCGAACGAAATAGCCGATTTCGGTCAAAACGCAATTCACAATTTCGCAAAGCACAATTGAGCGCGTTTTGTGAGATTTACAATAGAACCCCGTAATTTTCCGGTCTCCGGCCGGCACCAGGGAGAGAGAACGATCAGTCCACCCGCGTCCCGACGATCAGCGGGCCGATCTCCCGTTCCAGCACCTGCTGCACGAGGTCGTAGGAATCGATGATCTCGCGGATCTGCGCCACCAGCCCGCCGCGGAAGGTGTAGAACACCGCCATGTCGAACTGCACGATGCGATCGTTGCTGCGCTTTCTGAAATAGGTGTGCATGTAGGTCGCGACCGCCTCGCCCTCGGCGAGGATGTGCGGTGCCTTGTAGCGGATTTCCGAATAGCGCGACCAGACCGTCTGCCAGAGCTCGCGCAGCTCTTGCTTGCCGTGGCGCGGCGCCATGTGCGGCAGCACGTCGCTCGGCGCGTGGGTGAGGAAGTCGACATCGTCGGTGCAGCAGGATAGCGCCGTCTCGATATCGCCGCGCGCGAAGGCGTCGAGCAGATGCACGACGCGTTGGCGATTCAGCTTCTCCAATGTCATCACGCCCGTCCTCGTTTGGCCCCGTGGCGCTCCGCAACGCTAACGCGCCGCAAGATCACAGGGGAGTTGCAGAGATTTTGACGCGCGAGCGCAATGCCCGGTTCATCGCACGCAACTGCAGGTTGACATATGGGATGGCTGCACGAATTCGCGCCCTCTGCGGCTACCACGACCTCGTCGGCGACCCCGGCGTCGCCATCTTCGTCGCCATCGCCTCGCTCGTCCACGCGATGCTTGCAGTCACGCTCGGGCCGAGCTTCCCCGCCCTCTTCAAGACCGTCTACGAGCCGAAATTCTTCGAGGCGCAGTTGTCGCTGTCCGACAAGATCACGGCATGGCGTACCCAGCCGGTCGCCTCGCTTCAGCTCGTGACGATTGTGCTGCTGCAGTCTGTGATGGCGGTGGTGACGGCGAGCGTGGGGTGAGGGGCACAAATCTCTCCTCGTCATTCCGGGGCGCCGCGGAGCGGCGAGCCCGGAATCCGCCGCTTACCTCTTCTTCCACCCGCCGCGCCGCCCCGGCGCCCCGCCCGTCGACTTCGGCGCCGGCCCGAACTCCGGGCCCGACTGCCGCGAATCCGTCGGCTGGATGATCCGGCTGGTGCTTCCGAACGGCTTTGACGGCAGGTTCGGGCTCGCGCGGTAGGGCAGGGATTCCGGGCCGTGCATTTCGTCGAGATGCGGCTTGTGCACGCGGGAGCCCTTGCCGCCGCCGGCCTTCAGCGCGGTTGCGGCGCTCTTGTTCTTCATGGCGCTGACGGGGAGGTTGGCGGCGTCGCCGTACTTCTTCGCGCCGGCATAGGCGCCGGCCCTGCTCTGCACGGCGCGCTGTTTGGCGGTGGGGTCGTCGACCACGGCGAGCTCGGTGGCGCGCAGGCGCTTGACCTCGTCGCGCAGCCGCGCGGCTTCCTCGAAGTTCAGATCGGCGGCGGCCTCGCGCATCCTCGTCTCGAGATCGGCGAGCACGGCCTCGAAATTGTGGCCGATCGAGATGACGTCGTCGGTCATGTCGTGGCCGCCGACCTCGACCAGCACGTGGTCGCGCTCGTAGACGGAGTTGAGGATGTCGCCGATCTGCTTCTTCACGCTCTCCGGCGTGATGCCGTTGGCCTTGTTGTACTCGACCTGCTTCTCGCGGCGGCGGTTGGTCTCGGCGATGGCGCGCTCCATCGAGCCGGTCATGCTGTCGGCATAGAGGATGACCTTGCCATCGACGTTGCGTGCGGCGCGGCCGATGGTCTGGATCAGCGAGGTCTCGCTGCGCAAGAAGCCTTCCTTGTCGGCATCCAGAATCGCGACCAGCGCGCATTCGGGAATGTCGAGGCCCTCGCGCAAGAGGTTGATGCCGACCAGCGCGTCGAACGCGCCGAGACGCAGATCCCTGATGATCTCGATGCGCTCGATGGTGTCGATGTCGGAGTGCATGTAGCGGACGCGAATGCCCTGCTCGTGCAGATATTCGGTGAGGTCCTCGGCCATGCGCTTGGTCAGCACGGTGATCAGCGAGCGGTAGCCCGCCTGCGCGGTGGCGCGGACCTCGCCGACGAGATCGTCCACCTGGGTACGCGCCGGGCGGATGTCGACGGGCGGATCGATCAGGCCTGTGGGGCGAATGACCTGCTCGACGAACACGCCGCCGCTCTCGTTCAGCTCCCAGCTGCCCGGGGTCGCCGACACCGCGATGGTCTGCGGCCGCATCATGTCCCATTCCTCGAACCGCAGCGGGCGGTTGTCCATGCAGGAGGGCAGGCGGAAGCCGTATTCGGCCAGCGTCGCCTTGCGGCGGAAGTCGCCGCGGAACATGGCGCCGATCTGCGGGATGGTGACGTGGCTTTCGTCGGCGAAGATCAGCGCGTTGTCGGGGACATATTCGAACAGCGTCGGTGGCGGCTCGCCGGGCCGGCGTCCGGTAAGATAGCGCGAATAGTTCTCGATGCCGGCGCAGCTTCCAGTCGCCTCCATCATCTCGAGGTCGAAGGTGGTGCGTTGCTCCAGACGCTGCGCTTCCAGCAGGCGACCCTGATTATTCAGCTGATCGAGCCGCTGCTTCAATTCGAACTTGATCGACTTGATCGCCTGCACCAGCGTCGGGCGCGGCGTCACATAGTGCGAATTGGCGTACATCTTGATGAATTCGAGCTCGTCCTGCTTGTGGCCGGTGAGCGGATCGAATTCCTCGATGGCCTCGATGGTGTCGCCGAACAGGTTCACGCGCCAGGCGCGGTCTTCATAGTGCGCCGGGAAAATATCGATCACATCGCCGCGCACGCGAAAGGTGCCGCGGGTGAAATCGGCCTGGGTGCGTTTGTACTGGAGCGCGACGAGGTCGGCGATGAGCTGGCGCTGGTCGATACGTTCGCCTTTCTTCAGCGCAAAGGTCATGGCGGTGTAGGTCTCGACCGAGCCGATACCGTAGATGCAGGACACCGACGCCACGATGATGACGTCGTCGCGCTCGAGCAGCGCGCGCGTCGCCGAGTGCCGCATGCGGTCGATCTGCTCGTTGATGGACGAATCCTTCTCGATGTACGTGTCCGTGCGCGGGACATACGCTTCCGGCTGGTAATAGTCGTAATATGAGACGAAATACTCGACCGCGTTGTCCGGGAAAAAGTTCTTGAACTCGCCATAGAGCTGGGCCGCCAGCGTCTTGTTCGGCGCCAGGATCAGGGCCGGGCGCTGCGTCGCCTCGATCACCTTGGCCATGGTGTAGGTCTTGCCCGAGCCGGTGACGCCGAGCAGCACCTGGCTGCGGTCGTTGCGCTGGATGCCCTCGACCAGCTCGGCGATCGCGGTCGGCTGGTCGCCCTTGGGCTCGTAGGACGATTTGATCTCGAAGCGCACGCCGCCTTCGGATTTTTCCGGGCGTGGCGGCCGGTGCGGCGTCCACACCTTCATGGAGCCGTCGTCTTTGCGGAACTCAGGCCGGCCCTCGCGGATCAGCGACTCCAGCGCATCCGCGGTCGCCTTGACGCCGAGCGCTTCCATCTTGCTGCGCGGCGGACGCGCCAGCGCCTCGGCATCGTCCTCTTCCGTCGGCAGGCCGAGCTGACGCGCCAGTTCCGGATCGAGCGTCGGGATCGTGGCCGCCGTGCCGTAATTGGCCTGCGGCGCCTCCTCGAAACCACCGCTCCCTCCCCCCGTGTGGGGGAGGGATGTTGGCCGCGCCATATCCTGCGGAAACTGCTTCGGCGTCGATGCCCGCGCGCGATGCGCCGCAGCCTCGCCCCCGGCGCGGCGGTCACGCGAATTGTCCGGCGGCGGCTGCAGGCCGGTGCCCGAGCCAAGCCCGGCATCGCCGCGATTGATCGCCGGATTGAGCAGCTCGGCCAGCGCCGGCCCGATCGGCTGCACGTCAGGCCGATGTGCTCTGGATTTGGGGGACTTGCCGGATTTTTCGGAGGATGCAGGTTTCTTCGCCATGGGGCGAATATGGGACGAGTCCGCACCGCGATAAAGGGCGAATGCCCGCTGCCATGCAGGCTGCTGACAGCAGGTTGGCAGCAGCCTTGCGGTTCATGCCGCCGGCGGCGGCTCATTGTCATCCCCGGCCGTGATGTGAGGCTCGAGGATGTCGAGATGAATGCCGCCGCAATCCGTGCAGCGCATGGTCCAGTACTCGCATCCGGCACGACCGCCGATCACGCGGAGCACCGCGAGATCGCCGTCGCATTCCGGGCAGTTGGACAGCACCGCGCGGGCGTAGATCCGCGGCCGCGCCGCGTTGATTTCGATGATGGACATGACCGGTTTTCCCCTTGCGCCGCCCCGTCTCTGGTCCGCCCGCGGACCCGTCGTCTATTCGTCGTCGCCGTCGGCCCGCCGGCGGAAGCGATCGATGTGGTGCTTGGCATCGGCAATCGCGGCATCGCGATCGGGCCAGGCGAAGCCGACTTCCATGGCAGGAAACAGCACGCCGTCGATGGCCACCGGGCTGAAATCGGCACGCCGGATCCGCGCGTGCCACAGCCCCTTGCCAGCTTCGAAGGATTCGATGTCAAAGCCGTCGTAAAGGGTCGTCATGAGTGTAGGTCCCACGTTTCTTTTCGGAGGATCAGGGGACCATGTTTGCGGATTTCAGAATGTGAAGCCGTTCACAAGCAGTCGGCTTTTTTGCCCGGGGGGGCCTCAACTCCGCGCCGCGGCGCGGCCAATCCGCCGCGGGCGGGCGGCGGGTTCCGACGCCGCTCGCATGATCCAGCGGCGGAACGCGGCAAAGTCGCGCTGCTCGGTCTGAAAGCTGCGATAGAGCAGGTACCAGCGCATGCCCTTAGGGACGGAGAGGTCGAACGGCGCCACCAGCCGGCCGGCGGCGAGGTCGTCGTCGATATAGGGGCGGATGCCCATGGCGATGCCGAGCCCGTCGGCGGCGGCCTGCAACGCCTGGCCGTAGAACTGGAACTCGGGCCCGCGCGCATTGATCCGCGCAGCGCCTGCGGCCTTCAGCCAGATCGGCCAGTCCTCGGCTGAGTGCGCGACGCGGATCAGGCTCGGTCCCTTCAAATCGGCCGGACGCTTCAGGCCGCCCGCGAGGCGGGGCACGCAGACGGGGGTGAGATCGCCGGCGAACAGCGGCTCCGCGACGAGACCGGGCCAGTCGCCGGTGCCGAGCTTGATGCCGCAGCTCCAGTCCTCGCCGAACGGCACCGCGGCGCCGCCGGTGGTGAAGCGCACCTCGATGTCGGGCTCCTCGCTGCGGAACTCCGACAGGCGCGGGATCAGCCAGCGCATCGCGAAGGTGTGGCCGACGCCGATGGTGAGCACGCGCACGCTGGCAGGCGCCGTCACCTGCGCGGTGAGGCTTGCCAGCGCATCGAAGATCGGGGTCAGTCCGCCCTGATAGGCGCGGCCGGCCTGCGTCAGCACCAGGCGGTTGGCCTTGCGCTCGAACAGCGCGACGCCTAGTCGCTCTTCGAGCAGATGCACCATGCGGCTGACGGCGGCCGCCGACACGCTCAGCTCCAGCCCGGCCGCAGCAAAGCTGCCGGTCCGCGCCGCCGCCTCGAACGCCTTGATGCCGTTGAGAAACAGCAGCCGCCGCAAATGATCCGCCCTCAGGAAAGCTGATGCCAGGCCAAGATAACTCAGTTTGCGCGAGAGGAGCAAGCGAGGCACGTTCTCCTTCGCCTTCCCCCAAGCGGGGCAAGGGGGAATTGGCAACTTGCGTCCCCAACCCACCGGCAGGAGATACCCTTCGTGGCGCCCATCATGATCGCTGCCCTCGGATTGCTGATGGTCGCCACCGCGTTCCTGTCGGGGCTGTTCGGCATGGCGGGCGGGCTGATCCTGATCGGCGTGCTCTTGGCCTTGATGCCGCTGCCGACAGCGATGGTACTGCACGCGATCACGCAGATGGCCTCGAACGGCTGGCGCGCGTTCCTGTGGCGGGCGCATATCCGCTGGCGGCCGGTCGCGAATTATATGGTCGGCGCCGCGGTCGCGCTCACGGCTTGGTCGCTCACCCGCTACGTGCCGGACAAGCCGACCGCGCTGCTGATGCTCGGCGCCACGCCGTTCATGGCGCGGCTGCTTCCCGCGAACATCAAGCCGGATCCCGACCGTCTCTGGCAGGGCACGGTCTATGGCACGATCTGCATGGGCTTGATGTTGATGACCGGCGTCTCCGGCCCGCTGCTCGACACCTTCTTCCTCGGCGGCGATTTCGGCCGGCGCGAGAAGGTCGCGACCAAGGCGATGTGCCAGCTCGTCAGCCATTTCACCAAGCTGGTCTATTTCGGCGGCATCATCGATCAGGCCGCGAGCCTCGATCCCGTGCTCGCCGGGGTCGCGATTCTCGCCTCGATGCTCGGCACCACGCTGGCACGGCGCATCCTCGAAGCCATGACCGACCAGCAATTCATCGCCTGGTCCAACAAGCTGATCACCACCATCGCCTGCTACTACATCGCCCATGGCGGCTGGCTGTTGCTTCGTGCGCCGGTGCTGGCCGCCTTCGACAGGGGAGGTTTGCAATGAGCGAGACCGTCGATCCGCTGGTGCTGGACTTCGTCGAATGGGTGGCGCGCGAGCCGCGCGCCTATGCCGAGGTGATCGCGACCTGGAAGACCTCTTGCCCGCGCCTCACGATCTGGGAGGACGCCGCCGACCGCGGCTACGTCGCCCGCGAGACGGTTGCCGGCCTCGGGCTGGTCATCGCGGTCACCAAGGACGGCGAGAAACTGCTGCGCACCAACGGGCGGTGAAGCGCTCGCTTTCTCGATGTCTCGCTGTCATCATCCGCGAAGGCGGATGATCCGGTAGACACCGGCGGCAGTGCATCTCACGACTGCCGCGGCGTACTGGATGCCCCGGAGAAGCCGGGGCATGACAACAGAATTTGGCGTGGACATCTCTCACCACATCGTCATTGCGAGCGCAAGCGAAGCAATCCAGAATGTCTTTCGCGGCGGCAGTCTTCGTCGCAACAGCTCCTCGCAATGACGGAGCGTGTGGAGACACCTTGCATGTCGCTCAAATTGTTCGAACTCGTCGGCACCGACCCCGCGCGCCCGTTCAGCCCGTATTGCTGGCGCACGCGGATGGCGCTGGCGCACAAGGGTCTATCGGCGGAATCACTGCCCTGGCGCTTCACCGAGAAGAGCGCGCTTGCCCCGCACGGCTCCGAGAAGGTCCCGGTGCTGTTGCACGACGACAAGCCAGTGGTCGATTCCTGGACCATCGCGACCTATCTCGAAGACAATTTCCCGGATCGCCCGTCGCTGTTCGGCGGCGAGGGCGGCCGCGCGATGGCGCGCATGATCAACGCATGGGGCGACATCGCCATCGTCGGCGGCATCTTTCCGCTGATTATCGCCGACATCCCGGCGAACCTTGCCGACGTCGACGCCGCCTATTTCCGCAAGTCGCGCGAGGCGCGCTTCGGCGGCAAGACCCTCGAGGAGATCATGGCGAGCCGCGATGCCGGCGTGGTCGCGTTCCGCAAATCTCTGGAGGTGATGCGGCAGACATTCAAGACGCAGCCCTTCATCGGCGGCAACGCGCCGAACTATGCCGACTACATCGTGTTCGGCGGATTCCAATGGGCACGCGTGGTCAGCCCGTTCAAGCTGCTGGAGGCGGATGATCCAGTCTACGCCTGGCGTGAAAAGCTGCTGGATGCGTTCGATGGCATGGCGCGCAAATCGCCCGGACATCAGGTGCAGGTTTCGTAGCCGGATGGCAGCGAAATCCGGGGATTGTGCCTGCAGAACGTTTCCGGATTACGCTTGCGCTCCGTCCGGGCTAGGCGCCTCCGCCGCCCTGCGCAGACACTCCCGGCACAGGCAGTCCTCGCCCTCGACCGGCATCGGCAGTCGCGCGGTTTCCTCCGCGCACCAGCAGTTGCCCGAGAGATCGCAGCCGAACTCGCTGCCGCAGCGGGAGCAGGCGAGGCGCCGTGGTTCCTGCAATGCGGGTTCTTTCGGATTTGTCATGATTTACGTCGAAGCTTCGCCGTCATTTTTCATGTCGGGTTCATCTGTCGCTCCGGTATATTAGAGCATGATCCGGAAAAGTGTGGAGCGGTTTTCCGAAAGGATCATGCTCGAACAATAACCTGGAGCGCGATGGTGATTCATCCTGATCCCATCGCGCTTCAGGCGCCGCGAACGTATCAGGAAAGCGGCTCCCAACGCGCGAAGGACAGATCGATGGCTCGCGATTCGCAAGCCGCCCTCATCGCACTCAACCGCTTCGGCTTCGGCGCCCGCGGCGGCGCATCGGGCGATCTCATCAACGCAGCATCCGACCCGCGCGGCTTCGTGAAGGCCGAGCTTGCGCGTCCCAATGGCGTGCTGCTGGAAGCGCCCGGACTGCAATCGACGCCGCAACTCGGTCAGGCCGTGTTCGCCTATCAGGACCAGGTCAAACAGGCGCGCGAGGCCGCCAAGGAAACTGCCAAAGCCGGGGGGCCCGCCGAAACGCCGGCACAAGCGCCTGCCGATCAGACGCCGGGGCTGCGCCGCAATCTCTCGCTGAACGCTGCGGCGGAGATCACCGGGCAGATGGCGGAGGCGAAGCCGACCGAGAACACCGCCAAGTCCGAGACCATGCAGCCCAACGCGGCCACGCCGCCTGCGGCAAAGCCGGCACCGCAGCCGCTCAACGTGATTCAAAAGATCTTTCGCGCCGAGGCGCTGGCACGCCTGCAGCGCGCGACGCTCGTCGATTGCGGCTTCACCGAGCGTCTCGTCGTGTTCTGGTCCAACCATTTCTGCATCTCCGCCGGCAAGGGCGAGCTGGCGCGGATCTGGGCCGGTTCCTTCGAGCGCGAGGCGATCAGGCCGCATGTGCTCGGGCGCTTCGCCGACATGCTGAGGGCGGTCGAGCAGCATCCGGCCATGCTGTTCTTCCTCGACAACCAGCAATCGCTCGGACCGGACTCGCGCGCGGGCCAAAACCGCAAGCGCGGGCTGAATGAAAATCTCGCGCGCGAGATCATGGAGCTGCATACGCTCGGCGTCGGCGGCGGCTACACGCAGGGCGACGTCACCTCGCTCGCGCGCATCATCACCGGCTGGACCTTTGCCGGACGGCAGGGGCAGTTGGGGGCACCCGGCTCCTTCGTCTTCAACGTCAACGCGCATCAGCCCGGGCCGCAAGTCCTGCTCGGCAAGACCTACGACGCCGCCGGGCTCGCACAGGGCGAAGCCGCGCTCGCCGACCTCGCGCGACATCCGTCGACCGCGAACTTCATCGCCACCAAATTCGCTCGGCACTTCGTCGCCGACGATCCGCCGCCGGTGCTCGTCGCGCGGCTGCGCGATGTCTTCGTCAAGACCGACGGCGATCTCAAGGCGCTCGCGACGGCGCTGGTCGATTCCGATGAGGCCTGGAAAGCGCCGCTGACCAAGATGCGCAGCCCTTACGATTTCCTGGTCGCGAGCGGCCGGCTGCTGGCGCGCGTGCCCGAGGATCCCGGGGTGTATCTCAACGGTCTCAACCTGCTCGGCCAGCCGCTGTGGTCGCCGGCAGGACCCAACGGTTTCCCCGATACCAGCGCCGCCTGGGCTGCGCCCGAAGGCATGAAGCTCAGGCTCGACATCGCCGCGCGGATCGGCGCGCGGCTCGGCAACAACATCGATCCGCTCGACCTGCTGGAGTTCGCAGCGGCGGACGCGGCCTCGACCGAAACGCGCCGCACCATCGAGCGTGCGGAGTCGCGGCAGCAGGCGCTGGCGCTGCTCTTGATGTCGCCGGAAATGCAGAGGAGATGATGATGACCGATTGCCTCGAGAACCGGCTCCTCACCACGCGCCGTGGCCTGCTGCTCGGCAGCGCCTCCTTTGCAGCCTGGGCTTACCTGCCGAAATTCGCCCGCGCGGCCGACGGGCGCGATCCGCGATTGATCGTGGTGATCCTGCGCGGCGCGCTGGACGGGCTCTCGACCGTCGCGCCGATCGGCGATCCCGATTATGCCGGCCTGCACGGATCGATCGCGCTCACGGCCGATGGAGCCCATCCCGCGATCATGCTCGACTCGTTCTTCGCCTTGCATCCGGCGATGCCGGAGTTCGCGCGCATGTATAGGGATCGGCATGCCGCGGTGATTCATGCGGTGGCGACGCCCTATCGCGACCGCTCGCATTTCGACGGTCAGGACGTGCTCGAAAGCGGCTATGCCGGCCCCGGCCGGGTGCAGTCCGGCTGGCTCAACCGCGCGCTGGAGGCGCTGCCGCGCGGCGAGCGCGTGTCGAGCGGCCTCGCGGTCGGGCCGACCACGCCGCTGGTGCTGCGCGGCAACGCGCCGACCGTCGGCTGGGCGTCGGTGGCGCTGCCGCAGGCCGACGACGACACCGCGATGCGGCTCGTCGAGCTCTATCGCCACCGCGATCCCGTTCTGGCCTCGGCGCTGTCGCAAGGCCTTCAGCTCGACAAGGTCGCGAGCGGCGACGACATGAAAGCGACGCGCGGCAACGCCGTCGCACAGATGCGCCAAGTGGCGCGCGGCGCCGCCAAACTGATGGCGGCCGATGACGGCCCGCGCATCGCCGCACTCGCCTTCGACGGTTGGGACACGCATGCCAATGAAGGCGGCCCGGTGGGGCGTCTCGCCTTCCTGCTCGGTGGGCTCGACGGCGCGCTCGCCGAATTCGAAAGCTGCTTGGGCAATCGCTGGCGCGACACCATCGTGGTCGTTGCCACCGAGTTCGGCCGCACCGCGCGCATCAACGGCACCGACGGCACCGATCACGGCACCGGCACGATCGCGCTGCTCGCCGGCGGCGCCGTGAAAGGCGGCCGCGTCATCTCGGACTGGCCGGGCCTCAAGCTCGCGAACCTGTATGAGAGCCGCGACCTCAAGCCAACGACGGATCTGCGCTCCGTGATCAAGGGCGTGCTGCAGGACCAGTTCGGCCTGTCGGATCGTGTGCTGGCGGAGACGGTGTTTCCGGACAGCGCAAGCGCAAGGCCGATGAAGGGGCTTGCGGCTTAGCTGTCATTCCGGGCCGTGCGAAGCGCGAACCCGGAATCCATCTCTCCACACTTTCTGCAGAAAAATGGATTCCGGGCCCGCGCCTTGCGGCGCATCCCGGAATGACGAAATATCGGCGGAGCATCAGGAGAACCACCCCATGTACATCGCCATGAACCGCTTCCGTGTCGCCAAGGGCTCCGAGGCCGCCTTCGAGCAGGTCTGGCTCACGCGCGATACCCATCTCGACAAGGTGCCAGGCTTCATCGAATTCCATCTGCTGCGCGGGCCGGAAGCCGAGGATCACACGCTGTACGCTTCGCACACGGTCTGGGCGAACCACGCAGCCTTCGAGGCCTGGACCAAGTCGGAGGCGTTTCGCGCGGCGCATCACCGGGCCGGCGACAACAAGCCGCTTTATCTCGGCCATCCTCAGTTCGAGGGATTCGAGGTCATGCAGACGGTGGGGCGCGGCGCGAAGTGACGCTGTCGCAAAAAAATGCGGCCCCTGTCAGACGCGGCGACTGACGGGGACCGCTTGGGCGCTTGATCGGAGACGGGGGGCCTGACCAGACGCAGGGGCAGCCTAACCTTGCTATGTTACGCGCGGGTGACAGGCGGAGTTATCCACAGGACCCCACGGCACAGGACTCAGAAGATCTTGCGATAGACGATGAAGCCGGAGCGCTCTGCGACCTTGTCGTACAGGCGCTGCGCCGTGAGATTGGTCTCATGTGTCTGCCAGTAGACGCGCGGCGATCCCGCAAGTTTTGCCCGCTCGTAGACGCCTAGGATCAGCGCCGAGGCGACACCCTTGCCGCGCGCCGCCTCGAGCGTGAACAGGTCCTGCAAATAGCAGGACGGCTCGATCGCGGTGGTGCTGCGATGAAACAGATAATGCGTCAGCCCGAGCAGGCGGCCGCCGTCCTCGGCGACCAGCGCGTGCATCGGCTCGTAGGCATCGAAGAAGCGCTGCCACGTCATGCGCGTGATCTCGGGCGCGAGCGCGGTCGGACCGGAGCGGCCGTAGAAGGCGTTGTAGCCGTCCCACAGCGGCAGCCATTGATCGTAATCCTGCCTGGTGACGGCGCGAATGGTGAGGGGCATGTGAATTTCCGCGATCAATCAAGTGCCCTTCATACGTGATGATCGGTGCAGCAATCAATCGCGCTGTCAGTTGGGCACGAAGAGGATTGGCTAGCTCAGGATTCGGTTCACCTCTGCCCGTCGGGGAGAGGTGAACCCCGAGCGCCGCCAGTGCTTGCGTTCGACCCTGTTCTACTCCGCGAAGCGCAGATACCGGATCAGCTTGCGGCTCGCGGGGTCGCGCAGCGAGCGGTAGTAGTCGGCGCGCGACGGCGCGTCGGTGTGGCGCACGAGGTCGGTCACCGGGGTGTAGCTCAGCATCCGTCCGCCGTCGGGCAGCGCGGTGCAGACGAAGCGCAGCACCTCGCCGCTGCGCAATTTGATGTTGATCGGCGTGGCATCGCCGACCCGCACCATCTCCATGCGCTGCGCGATGAAGGTGCCGAGCTCGTCCGCGGGCAGCTCGAACGCGCCGGTGTCGCGGCCGTGATACATCAGCGCGATGAAGGGCGGCTTGCCGTCGGCGATCTCGTCCGGCACCCCAAAATAATCGCGGAACGCGCGGTTGATGAATTCGGCCCGGGTCTCGGCATCGAGCAGCACGATGCCGATATCGATCTGGTCGAGCGCGGCCGACAGCCGCGCGGCCGTGGCGTGGCTCCGGCGTTCGGCCGCGAATGTGCGGAGCAGCCGCTCGCGCATCAGGCCGGTGATGCCGGCCGTGCCGGCGGCCGTGATGGCCAGGAGCCCGAGCCGGATCAGATCGGCGGGCCCATAGCCGGACACGCCCTGGCGGCTGAGGAAGAACAGCGCCGTGCCGATCACCGCGACGACCGCGGTCGTCGTCGCGGCGGCGAGACCCGCGAGCGCGCCGGCGAGAGCCACGATGCAGACGAACAGCGGCGCGGGCGAGGGCGTGGGGATGAAGCGGTCGAAAAGCAGTGCCAGCAGCAGGGCTGTTGCCGTCAACGCCGGACCGCAGATCGCGCGCCATCCGAACCGCATGGACCAGTCTCGCTCCTTCCGAACGATGTAAGGCCGCAACACTGAGTGATTGTTGCGCGAGCGCGATGCGATTTCGTGCGGTGTGCTTAAGGCGCGCTTGCGTGCAAGCGCAGGGTTTTCGGATGATTTTAGACCATATGCGCGTGCTTGACGCGCTGTTGCAGCGTCGGCGCATTCAGCGTCGATGTCCCCGCGCCCTTGCGCGTGCCGACGATGATCAGCAGCGATGCCGCGACCAGGATGGCCGCAGTCAGGGTGATTGCAACGACTACCACAGGTGATTTCATCGACGTCCTGTCGCAATGCCGGTCGGCGCGGGCCCCGTGGCGCCCTGAAGGCTGGTCCAGGATGAAACGGGAATCAGACCGGCAGGCCCATCGCCATGGTCGCCTTGGTCGACAGCACCGTCAGGGTGACGATCAGGCACAGCGAGAGCGCGGCGACGGCGAGCGAGGCCGCGACCGCATGGGTGAGCCGGGAAGACGCGACGGTAGCGGATGGGCTTTGAAAGCCTGCCGTGCCGGACGCCCGCATCATTGGTCTAAATCCTTCAACACGCGAGCGAATCACCCGCGATTTTCCGGAAATTCCCAGTTTCAACCGGCAATATTGCGGCGGCGATCGCGCTGAAAGTGGCGGGATTGCGGCAAAGGCGGTCCTTATGCCCGCTATTCGCCGGAGCCGGTCGCGCCGTCAGGCGCCCGCCGCGATGCTGGCGGGGTCGTCGATGTCGGCCGGGCGCCAGTCCATCGTCACGAATCCGGGCGTGGCTTCGACGCGTTTCAGCCAGTCCCGGATCGCCGGGAAGGTCGAAAGATCGAAGTCGCAGCGGTCGGCGAGGTGGGTGTAGCCGTACAGCGCGATGTCGGCCACCGTGAGCTGGCGCGCGGCGAAATAGGCGTTGGTCTTGAGATGGTTCTCCATCACCTGGAGCGCGCCATAGCCGCGCTCCATCCAGTCCTCCAGCGAATGGGTCTGGAGATCGCGGCCGCCCTTGACCAGCGACAGCCAGAAATAGGCCGCGCCGATGTTCGGCTCGAGCGCGTGCTGCTCGAAGAACATCCATTGCAGCGCCTCGGCGCGGTCGATGCGGTTCTCCGGTGCGAGCGGCGTACCGACGGCGACGTACCAGAGGATGGCGTTGGACTCGGCGAGATAGCGGTTCTCGCCGACCTCGAGCAGCGGCACCTGCCCCGAGGGGTTCTTGCTCAGAAAATCCGGCGTGCGGCTCTCGCCGCGCAGAATGTCCACCTCCACCGCTTCGTAAGGCAGGTTGAGCAGCGCCAGCGCAAGGCGGACCTTGTAGCTGTTGCCCGAGCGTTGCATCGAATAGAGCTTGTACATTCTGGGGTTCGAATCCGAGGACGGGAAGACGCGGCGCTCGTTGCCCCGCGAGGCGGCTAAACAATGATGCCGATGCGAATCCGCCGCAAGAGCCAGCCAATAGAAAAACTCGAAAACCCTACCGCACTGCAATGCTGCGGAAGATCATTTCCGCGCGACGATGCAATTCAGTTCACGCTTGCGTCAACGCGGGCAGGCATTGCGCCGCGCATGAGCGAGAGACGGTTGAGCGATTGAGTTAGGTCGCTGCCATAGAATCAGCACGCCGTCATGCCCGGGCTTGTCCAGGGCATCCACATTCTTTGCGCCGTTTGGCAGGACGTGGATGGCCGGGACGAGCCCGGCCATGACGGTGCAGAAACAGCGCCACGCGCAAGCAAAATTGCTCCGAGGACAGGCCTTGCCGGATATGAGGGATTTGGCCGGCAAAGTTGCGCAATATTGCGGAAAATCGCACCTTGAGACGGTCGAAAATCATAAACTTTTCCGAGATCGGGCCGAAGTTTCTTGCGGCGCAGCGGCACACGTTTTAGGGTAGCTCATTCCCACAATCAGAGTCGTGAGGCGAAAGGCTTCACGACGCTTGTCAGGAGATGACGATGTCCTTCCTTGCCGCTGCGCTCGACCGTGTGAAGCCGTCCGCGACCATCGCGGTCACGGACAAAGCACGCGCGCTGAAAGCGGCGGGGCGCAACGTCATCGGCCTCGGTGCCGGCGAGCCCGATTTCGATACGCCCGCCAACATCAAGCTGGCAGCGATCCGCGCCATCGAGGCCGGCAAGACCAAGTACACCGCGGTCGACGGCATCCCCGAGCTGAAGGAAGCCATCATCGCCAAGTTTCAGCGCGAGAATGGCGTGGCCTACAAGCCGAACCAGATCATCGTCGGCACCGGCGGCAAGCAGGTGCTCTACAACGCGCTGATGGCGACCATCAATCCGGGCGACGAGGTGATCATTCCCGCACCGTACTGGGTCAGCTACCCTGAAATGGTCGCGCTCGCCGGCGGCGAGCCGGTGCCGGTGGTCTGCCCTGCCGGAACCGGTTTCAAGCTGCAGGCGGAGGCGCTCGAGCGCGCGATCACGCCGAAGACCAAATGGGTCATCCTGTGCTCGCCGTCGAACCCGACGGGGGCCGCCTACACCAAGTCGGAGCTGAAGGCGCTCACCGATGTGCTGATGAAGCATCCCCATGTCTGGGTGATGACCGACGACATGTACGAGCATCTCGTCTATGACGACTTCCAGTTCACCACCGTCGCACAGGTCGAGCCCGGCCTCTACGACCGCACGCTCACCGTGAACGGCGTCTCCAAGGCGTATTGCATGACCGGCTGGCGCATTGGCTATGCCGGCGGTCCGGCGCATCTCATCAAGGCGATGGCGACCATTCAGTCGCAATCGACCTCGAACCCGTGCTCGATCGCGCAGTGGGCCTCGGTCGAGGCGCTGAACGGTCCGCAGGAGTTCATCCCCGCCAACAACAAGGTGTTCAAGGAGCGCCGCGACCTCGTCGTCTCCATGCTCAACCAGGCGAACGGCATCGAGTGCCCGCGTCCCGAGGGTGCGTTCTACGTCTATCCCTCCTGCGCCGGTACCATCGGCAAGAAGGCGCCGTCGGGCAACGTGATCGGCAATGACGAGCAGTTCGTCACCGAGCTCTTGGAGACCGAAGGCGTCGCCGTGGTGCAGGGTTCGGCCTTCGGCCTCGGCCCGGCCTTCCGCATCTCTTACGCGACCAAGACCTCGGACCTCGAAGACGCCTGCAAGCGCATCCAGCGCTTCTGCGGCAACCTGCGCTGAGCCGAGGACAGTGTGCGAATTGAAAAGGCCCGCTTCGGCGGGCCTTTCTTGTTGTGTTTCGATAAGCGGAGTCGGATGGACTTTTGCTCTGGTCGGCGTTGTGCCCGGCCCCTCACCCGGATCACATCTGCGACGACTGTAAGGGACGCACGTCTCTCTCGCTCCCTCGCCCATTCTTACTGGGAGAGGGTGGGGCGAGGGGCCTCTCTCCGCGAATTCGATTCTAAACGCGTCCGATCTGGCAGCCACAACGCTCTTGTGGCATAGACGATCGCGCGGCGTGTGCCGCGTCCTTCCTGCTTGCATCCCATTCATCGCCGGAGACATTCATGCGCCGTTCGTTCGTCCTTGCCGGGCTCGCCGCCGTCAGCCTCCTTGCCTCCGTCGGGAGCAGCGGCGCGCAGCAGCAGCGGATGGTCCGGGTCGGCGTGCTCGAATGCCGCGGCGGCGCCAGCGTCGGCTTCATCGTGGGATCGGTGACCAATCTCGGCTGCGTGCTGCGCGCCGACGGCTTGCCTGAGGACCGCTACGTCGCGACCATCCGTAAAGTGGGCCTCGACATCGGCATCACCCAGGAGACCTCGCTCGCCTGGGGCGTGTTCGCGCCGGTCGACCGGCTCGGCCCCGGCGATCTCTCCGGCAATTACGCCGGCGCGCAGGGCAGCGCCTCGGTTGGCGTCGGCCTCGGCGGCAACGTGCTGGTCGGCGGCTCCAACAACGCGATCGCGCTCCAGCCGCTCAGCGTGCAGGGCCAGGTCGGCCTCAACGTCGCCGCCGGTCTCGAAAGCCTGGAACTCCGCCCGGGCCGTTGAGCGCCGTCAATTCTAATTGACTGAAGAGGCTCTCGTTCACCTCTCCCGAAGGGAGAGGTCGGATCGCATCGAGGGATGCGATCCGGGTGAGGGGTTACGGTCTCACCAAAAGCTGCCGCCCCTCACCCGGATTGCTGCGCAATCCGACCTCTCCCCGTCGGGGAGAGGCAGAACGCCGGACTCGAAGCCACATCTGGTCTCAACCGTCATCAAGACTTACTGACGACGCACCGCAGCGACGTTTGATGCTTGCCAAACCTCGGGGACGGGCAGAGCATCAATGCTTGCCGACCCAATCATGGGCCGAGCTCCACACAAAGGAGGCGGCGAATGGGACAAGACGTCAGAAGTCCCCGAGGTCCACGGTGCATTGCGCTGGTGGGCCCTTTCCAAAGCGGTAAAACCACACTTCTCGAAGCAATCCTGGCGCGAACGGGCGCAATCCCGCGCGCCGGCAGCGTCGACGCCGGAACTTCCGTTGGCGACGCCACGCCAGAGGCCCGTCAACACAAGATGACCGTCGGGCTGACTGCCGCGACCACGAGTTTCATGGGCGACAGCTACACCTTCCTCGATTGTCCCGGTTCCGTCGAGTTTGCCCACGACATGCGCGCCGCGCTTCCCGCGGTCGACGCCGCCATCGTGGTCTGTGAGGCCGACGAGAAGAAGCTGCCGCAGCTTCAGATCATCCTGCGCGAGCTGGAGGAGCTGAAGATCCCGCGTTTCCTGTTCCTCAACAAGATCGATCGCGCCAGCCAGCGCATCCGCGAGACCCTCGCGATGCTGCAGCCCGCCTCGCGCGTACCGCTGGTGCTGCGCCAGATCCCGATCTGGAAGGGCGAGCTGATCGAGGGCTTCGTCGATCTCGCGCTGGAGCGCGCCTTCGTCTATCGCGAGCACAAGGCCTCCGAGGTGATCGCGCTCGAAGGCGGCGATCTCGACCGCGAGAAGGAAGCCCGCTTCTCGATGCTGGAGAAGCTCGCCGACCACGACGATGCGCTGATGGAGCAGCTGCTCGAGGACATCCAGCCGCCGCGCGATGCCGTGTTCGACGATCTCGCCCGCGAATTGCGCGAGGGACTGATTTGCCCGGTGCTGTTAGGGTCTGCCTTGCGCGAGAACGGCGTGTTGCGCCTGATGAAGGCGCTGCGCCACGAGGCGCCCGGTGTCGCGGAGACCGCAAAACGTCTCGGCGTTCCCGAAACCAAGGATGCACTCGGCTACGTCTTCAAGACACTGCATTCGCAGCATGGCGGAAAGCTGTCGCTGACGCGGCTGCTCGCCGGCCATCTCGACGACGGCGCCACGCTGCAATCGTCCTCCGGCGGTGCAGGGCGCATCTCCGGCATCCTCGCCGTCAACGGCGCCTACGACACCAAGCGTGCCACCGCCGATCTCGGCGACACCGTGGCGCTCGCCAAGCTCGATCCCGTGAAGACCGGCGACACGGTCTCAAATGGCAAGACGCCGCCCGCGGCATTGATCGCAATCGAGCCGACGCCGCCGGTGCTCGCGATCTCGATCGCGGCGACCGATCGCAAGGATGACGTCAAGCTCGGCCAGGCGATGATGCGGCTGCACGAGGAGGATCCGTCGCTTGTCGTCGTGCAGAACGCCAAGACCCACGACACCGTGCTGTGGGGGCAGGGCGAGATGCATCTGCGCGTCGCCGGCGAGCGGCTGCGCGACCGCTTCGGCGTCAAGGTCACCTCGCATCCTCCCGCGATCGGCTATCAGGAGACCATCCGCAAGCCGATCACCCAGCGCGGACGCCACAAGAAGCAGTCCGGTGGCCATGGCCAGTTCGGCGACGTCGTGCTCGACATCAGGCCGTTGCCCCGCGGCGACGGCTTCAAGTTCGCCGAGACGGTGGTGGGGGGCGCGGTGCCGCGCAACTACATCCCGGCGGTGGAGGAAGGCGTCATTGATGGGCTGGCGCGCGGCCCGCTCGGTTTCCCCGTCACCGACGTGCAGGTGACACTGACCGACGGCTCCTATCACAGCGTCGATAGTTCCGACCTCGCCTTCCGCACGGCGGCGCGGATCGGCCTCAACGAGGGCCTGCCGCAATGTCAGCCGGTGCTGCTGGAGCCGATCCACGTGGTCGAGATCGTCTGCCCGACCGACGCCACGGCCAAGATCAACGCGATCCTGTCGGCGCGGCGCGGACAGATCCTCGGCTTCGATACGCGCGACGGCTGGAGCGGCTGGGACTGCGTCCGCGCCATGATGCCGGAAGCCGAGATCGGCGAACTGATCGTGGAGCTGCGCTCGGCCACCGCCGGCGCCGGCAGCTTCACGCGCCAGTTCGACCACATGGCCGAGGTCACCGGCCGCGCCGCCGACCAGATCATCGCCGCGCATCAGCACGCGGCGTGATACGTAAGTCTCCGCTCTCTCACTCCCTCTCCTCGTCCTTATGGGGAGAGGGTGGAGGGCTGTCTCTTCGCGTGCGGCGTTTCATGTAGGTCGCGCCCCATCCACACGTCATTGCGAGCGCAGTGAAGCAATTCAGAGTCGTTCCGCGGAGGGATTCTGGATCGCTTCGCAGAGCCTGTCATCGGGCCGCGCTTCGCGCGGACCCGTTGGCTCGCAATGACGGAGGACGCGCGAGCTCCTTGCGCTTATCCAAGAATGATGTATTTTACATCATTGTATATGTTCTGAACATCATTTATAAGTTCCAATACGTGAGGCCAAGGTGATCACGTCGTTCCAGATGCGGGCGGCCCGCGCGCTGCTCGGCATTGACCAGAAAACCCTGGCCGAGCTTGCCGGCGTTTCGCTGCCGACCATCCAGCGGATGGAGGCCTCTACCGGCAATGTTCGTGGCGTGGTCGAGACCCTGATCAAGGTGGTCGAGGCGTTCGACCGGGCCGGCGTCGAACTGATCGGCGAGCAGGCCCGCAGCGACAGCGGCGGGCGTGGCGTTCGCCTCAAGGAGCCGGGGCCGCCGCGCCGCATCTGAGCATGATCGCTACGGTGATCGTGCCCGGGCAGAATGAACTAGCGCATCGTCGTCGCACGCGCGCGGCACGATGCACCGGAGCATTGTGGGGCAATGACCATCACAAGTGATCAGGCGAGCCGGCTGCACCAGCTGCATCAGCCGACCTTTGCCGAACTGTATCTGCCGAAGCTCGTCACCGTCTGGCGTGAAGGCTACGGTCTCGCCGATTTCCGCGCCGACGTCTTTGCCGGCCTGACGGTTGCGATCGTTGCGCTGCCACTGTCGATGGCGATTGCGATCGCTTCGGGCGTGACGCCGGACCGCGGCCTCTACACGGCTGTGGCCGGCGGCTTCATCGCTTCCCTGCTCGGCGGCAGCCGGTTCCAGATCGGCGGACCTGCCGGTGCGTTCATCGTCTTGGTCGCAGCGACCGCAGAGCGTCACGGCGTCGACGGTGTCATCCTCGCGACCACGATGGCGGGCCTGTTTCTGATCGCCGCGGGCCTGTTGCGGGTCGGCACCTACATCAAGTTCATTCCCTATCCGGTGACGGTCGGCTTCACCGCCGGCATCGCCGTGATCATCTTCGCCAGCCAGCTCCGCGATCTCTCAGGAATCGCGCTCGCGGGAAGGGAGCCCAGCGAGTTCGTGCCGAAACTCCTCGCGCTCGCCCGCGGCCTCAACACCATCAATCCGTCCGCCGTCGCAGTCGCCATCGTCAGCATCGCCATCATCGCCGGCTTGCGCCGCTGGCGGCCGTCCTGGCCCGGCATTCTGATCGCGGTCGTGTTTGCGGCGGTCGCAAGCGGCATGCTGTCGCTCCCGGTCGAGACCATCGGCTCGCGCTTCGGCGGCATTCCGCGCGAGCTGCCCTCCCCAGTGCTGCCGGCGTTCTCGTTGGAGAAGGCACGGGCCGTGCTGCCGGATGCGATCGCCTTCGCGCTGCTGGCGGCCATCGAATCGCTGCTGTCGGCGGTGGTGGCTGACGGCATGACCGGCCGCCGTCACCGGTCCAATTGCGAGCTGGTGGCGCAAGGCGCGGCCAATATCGGCTCGGCGCTGTTCGGCGGCATCTGCGTCACCGGCCTGATCGCACGTACCGCCACCAACATCCGCGCCGGCGCGCGCGGGCCGCTCGCGGGCATGCTGCATTCGGTGTTCCTGCTGCTGTTCATGCTGATCGCGGCGCCGCTGGCGAGCTACATTCCGCTGGCCGCGCTCGCCTCGGTGCTGGTCGTGGTGGCCTGGACCATGGCGGAGAAGCAGGAGTTCGCCACGCTCTTGCGCTCGTCGTGGGGCGATGCCGTGGTGCTGCTCGCGACCTTCCTGCTCACGATCTTCCGCGATCTCACCGAAGGCATCCTGGTCGGCTTCGCGCTCGGCGCGGTGCTGTTCATCCACCGCATGGCCGAGATGACGGGCATCGAGGAGCGCACGCCGCTGGTGGCCGCCGATCGGGCCGATGACAGCAACGGTGCGCGCGTGCCCTACGACCCCGCGCTTGCGATCGACCGCGACGTGCTGGTGTATCGCATCACCGGCGCGTTCTTCTTCGGCGCAGCCTCGGCGATCGGCGGCGTGCTCGACGACATCGCCGACCGGCGCAAGGCCTTCGTGGTCGACTTCGCCGCGGTGCCGTTCCTGGATTCGACCGCGGCCAACGTGCTCGGCCGGGTCGCGGCCAAGGCGCACCGCCAGGGCATCAGGCTGTTCATCACGGGGGCCTCGCCCGCGGTCCGGCGCGCGCTGCTCACCCATGGCGTGAGCCCGCCGCGCGCGCGCTATCGCCAGAGCCTCGAGCGTGCCATCGCCGACATCAAGGGCCGAGCCGCCGATGAGACCGCTGCGAGCTGACGGCGCGCGCTTGACAGCGCGGGCGCGACGCGAAATGGATCGCCTCGGAAACGACCCGAGGGAAAGATGACCGCGCCAAGAACTCCCGCAGCCTGTCTGATCGGATGGCCGGCGGCGCATTCGCGCTCGCCGCTGATTCATCATTACTGGCTGCGCACGCTCGAAATCGAGGGCGGCTATGTCATCGAAGCGGTTCCGCCCGAGGACCTGCGCGATTTCGTGCTGCGGCTGTTGCTGCGCGGCTTCGTCGGTGCCAACGTCACCATCCCGCACAAGGAAGCCGTGCTGGCGCTGTCGACGCCCGATGCGCGCGCCAAGGCGGTCGGCGCCGCCAACACGCTGTGGTTCGCGGATGGCGAGCTGCGCGCGACCAACACCGACGTTGAAGGCTTCGTCAACAATCTCGACGCCAGCGCCTCCGGCTGGGATGCGGCTGAGGAAGCGCTGGTGCTGGGTGCCGGCGGCTCCGCGCGCGCGGTCGTGTTCGGCCTGCTCGAACGCGGCGTCAAGTGCGTGCATGTCGCCAATCGCACCGTCGCGCGGGCCGAGACGCTGGCAAAGCAGTTCGGACCGAACGTGCATCCCGTGACGTGGGACGCGATCGGCGACGTGCTGCCGCAGGCAAAACTTCTCGTGAACACGACATCGCTCGGCATGCACGGGCAGCCTTCACTCGATGTCGATGTCGCACGGCTGCCGCAAGCGGCGGTCGTCGCCGACCTCGTCTATGTTCCCCTGGTGACGCCGCTGCTCGCCGCAGCGAGGGCGCGAGGCCTGAAAACCGCCGACGGGCTCGGCATGCTGCTGCATCAGGCGGTGCGCGGCTTCGAACTGTGGTTCGGCCGCCGGCCTGAGGTCACGGCCGAGCTGCGCGCGTTGGTCGAGGCCGATCTCACGAAGTCTTGAGAGAATAGGGCGCGGCTCTTCGGAGTTCTCCATCCGTGGGGACAATCGGAGACCATCATGCCTGTTCAACGTGCAACTTTCACACGTCCGCTGATCGCCGTCGCGATGGTGGCCGTCTCGACCTACTGCGCCTTCGCCCAGAAGGCGCCGGTGCCGACGCGCGTGCGCGGCACCATCGAAAGCGTCAATGGCGACACCATGCAGGTCAAGTCGCGCAGCGGCGAGGAGGTCAAGCTTCACCTCGCCTCCGACGTGAACGTGTCGGGGATCACCAGGATTTCACTCGCCGACATCAAGCCGGGTTCGTTCATCGGGGCGACCACCGTGCCGGGACCGGACGGCAGCCAGAACGCCGTCGAGGTGCACGTGTTTCCGGAAAGCATGCGCGGCACCGGCGAGGGCTCTCGGCCGTGGGACCTCAAGCCCAACTCCAGCATGACCAATGCGACGGTGGCCGAGAGCGTCGTCGGCAATGACGGTCACACGCTGCTGGTCAAGTACAAGGACGGCGAGAAGAAGGTGTTCGTCGCCGACAACACGACGGTGGTGACATTCGTGCCCGGCGACAAATCCGACCTGAAGGCCGGCGCCAAGGTCATCGCCTTCATGAAGCAATTGCCGGACGGCTCGTTCGAGACCAACCGCGTCAGCGTCGGCCGCGACGGCCTGACGCCGCCGATGTGAGGGCGGGTGGTGTAGCGCGCAGTTGCCTCCACAATCTCCGCTGTCGTCCCGGATCAGCGCTCCGCTCCAGCTAACGCTGCGCGTTATCTGAAGCTGCGCTTGTCCGGGACGACAGTTATCAATGTGGCAGCGTCTCGCCAGGCGTCTCACACCGCAATGACATGATCATCGATCTCGTCGATCCGGTTGACGCCGCACAGGCCCATCGTCGTGAGCAGCTCCTTCTGGATGATCTCGATCGCCTTGGCGACGCCGGCCTGGCCGCCGGCACCTAAGCCATAGGCATAGGCGCGGCCGATCATGCAGGACTTTGCGCCGAGCGCCAGCGCGCGCATCACGTCCTGGCCGGAGCGAATGCCGCCGTCGAACATGATCTCCATCTTGTCACCGACCGCGTCGGCGATCTCGGGCAGCACCTCGATCGAGGACGGGGCGCCATCGAGCTGGCGGCCGCCATGATTGGAGACGACGAGCGCCTGCGCGCCGGTCTTGGCGGCTTCCTCGGCATCCTCGACGTCCAATATGCCCTTGATGATGAGCTTGCCTGGCCAGATGCTGCGGACCCACTCGACGTCCTTCCAGTTCAAGGAGGTATCGAACTGCGAGGCGGTCCACTCGGCGAGTCGGTTGAGATCCTCGGTGTTCTTCACGTGACCTGCGATGTTGCCGAAGGTGCGGCGCTTGCCCCGCAGCACGCCGGAGACCCAGGCCGGCTTGCTGGCGAAGTCCAGGAGCTTCGACAGCGACCACTCGGGCGGCACCGTCATGCCGTTCTTGATGTCGGCATGGCGCTGGCCGATCACCTGCAGGTCGACGGTGAGCACCAGCGCGCTGCACTTGGCGGCCATCGCGCGCTGGATCAGCTCCTTGATGAAGCCGCGGTCCTTCATCACGTAGAGCTGGAACCAGAACGGCTTCTCGACATTGGCGGCGATGTCCTCGATCGAGCAGATCGACATCGTCGACTGCGTGAACGGGATACCGGCGGCCTGGGCGGCACGGCAGGCATGGATCTCGCCGTCGCCGTGCTGCATGCCGAGCAGGCCGACCGGCGCGAGAATCAGCGGCATGGTCGAGGGCTCGCCGAGGATCGTGGTCGAGGTGTCGCGCTTGGAGACGTCGACGAGGATGCGCTGGCGGAACTTGATCGCCTGCATGTCCTCGCGATTGGCGCGCAGCGTTTCCTCGGCATAGGAGCCGCGGTCGCAATAGTCGAAGAACGCCTTCGGCACGCGGCGCTGATGCAGCGTGCGAAGATCGTCGATACAGGTGATGTGCTTCATGTCGTTTCCCCGGCCCGTCTGACGTGGAAGTTCTTGCATCGGAACATTTCGGGGTCATCTAGCATGGTTGGATGCACAGCCAAATCGTTTGCAGCACGTTTTCAAGGAGGGCGCCATGAAGCGGCCGCACGCTGGACCCTCGCCGGAAGAGATCAAGGAGAAGCATGATCTCGAGGAGGCGCTGGAAGAGGGACTGGAAGAGACCTTTCCGGGCTCCGACCCGGTCAATGTCACCCAGCCGGCGCCGAGCCGCGAGGACGGCCATGTGAAGCGCGCCGGGTAGCGCGGGTTCCAGCTGGCGCGGCGTTCCAGTATGAAATATAATGTTAACAAAGCGTTATTGAGCCGTTGCCGCGCCCGGTTCCGTAACGATTGATCATATTTTTTGAAGCCAAGTTAGCTACCATGGCATTATAAGACCCCCAGCACATCAGGGGATGCGGGGCCCGGTCGGGCAGCCCGTGGTTGTAAAGGGGATTCCCTGGTTGTTGCCTTGGGGGACGATATGAGCCGCAAATATTTCGGGACCGACGGGATCCGGGGCCGCGCCAACGGACTGATCACGCCGGAGCTCGCGCTCAAGGTCGGCCAGGCCGCAGGCCTTGCGTTTCAGCGCGGCGACCACCGCCACCGGGTCGTGATCGGCAAGGACACCCGTCTGTCCGGCTACATGATCGAATACGCGATGGTCGCAGGCTTCACCTCGGTCGGCATGGACGTGCTGCTGGTCGGCCCGATGCCGACGCCGGCGGTCGCGATGCTGACCAAGTCGATGCGCGCCGATCTCGGCGTGATGATTTCGGCCTCGCACAATCTGTTCGAGGATAACGGCATCAAGCTGTTCGGGCCGCAGGGCTTCAAGCTCTCCGATGATGTCGAGCGGCAGATCGAGCAGTTGCTCGACGAATCCCTCGACAAGCGGCTGGCGCAGAGCGCGAGCCTCGGCCGCGCGCGCCGTATCGACGGCGTGCACGACCGCTACATCGAATTCGCCAAGCGCACGCTGCCGCGCGATCTGTCGCTGGACGGCTTGCGCGTCGTGATCGATTGCGCCAATGGCGCGGCCTACAAGGTGGTGCCCGAAGCGCTGTGGGAGCTGGGTGCCGACGTGGTGCCGATCGGCGTCGAGCCCGACGGCTTCAACATCAACAAGGAATGCGGCTCGACCTCGCCGGAGGCGCTGTCGAAGAAGGTGCGCGAGATGCGCGCCGACATCGGCATCGCGCTCGACGGCGACGCCGATCGCGTCATCCTGGTCGACGAGCGCGGCCACATCGTCGACGGTGACCAGCTGCTCGCGGTGATCGCGCAGAGCTGGAAGGAAGACGGCCGGCTGTCGCGGCCGGGCATCGTCGCCACCGTGATGTCAAATCTCGGCCTCGAGCGCTTCCTGAACGGGCAGGGGCTCGAGCTCGTGCGCACGCCGGTCGGCGACCGCTACGTGCTCGAGCAGATGCTGAGCGGCGGCTACAATCTCGGCGGCGAGCAGTCCGGCCACATCATCCTGTCCGACTACGCCACCACCGGCGACGGTTTCGTTGCGGCCCTGCAGGTGCTGGCCGTGGTGCAGAAGCTGCGCCGGCCCGTGTCCGAGGTCTGTCACCGCTTCGATCCGCTGCCGCAGATTCTCAAGAACGTTCGTCACAAGGGCGGCAAGCCGCTCGACGATTCCGACGTCAAGTCGGCGATCTCCGACGGCGAGAAGCGCCTCAACGGCCACGGCCGTCTCTTGATCCGCTCCTCCGGCACCGAGCCCGTGATCCGCGTCATGGGCGAGGGCGAGGACCGCATTCTGGTCGAGGACGTCGTCGACACCATCGTCTTGGCGCTGGGACAGGCTGCGGCCTGATTGCTCAACCTCTCCCCGCTCTTCCGCGGGGGAGAGGTCGGATCGCATCGCGATGCGATCCGGGTGAGGGGCGTGGCAGGCTGTCGCCGCACTGAATCTCTATCCGGCGCGCAAGCGACGCGCGCGGTCTCCCCGTCTCGTTCGGACCGGACGTGCGGAGACAGCCCCTCACCCCACCCTCTCCCCGTGAAGGCCCCCGTGAAGGACGGGGCGAGGGAGCCAGAGAGTGGGGGATACCCGCGCATCCCAGCCATTTGCGATTGGCGCTGGTTCCCCCGCCGCCTGCATCGTAATCAGTTCCTCGCGGCAATCTGCCGCGCCGGGATGCTGCCTTGAACAAGCCTGTCGTCGTCTCAGAGGAAACGCTGACCGAGCCCATCGTCGTCAGCGACGTCGCGCCCGCCGCCAAGGCAGCCGCAGGGCCGGCCTACATCGTGCTCGCCGGCATCAGCGTCTCGCACTTCCTCAACGACACCATGCAGTCGCTGATCGCTTCGGTGTATCCGATCCTGAAGGACACCTACGCGCTCGACTTCGCGCAGATCGGCATGATCACGCTGGCCTTCCAGTTCACGGCCTCGCTGCTGCAGCCGGTGGTCGGGCACTACACCGACAAGAAGGCGCAGCCCTATTCGCTGGCGATCGGCATGGCCTCGACGTTCTTCGGCCTCTTGCTGCTCAGCACCGCGCACCAATATCTCGTCATTCTCCTCGCCGCTGCACTGGTCGGCCTCGGCTCGGCAGTGTTTCACCCCGAATCCGCACGCATTGCGCGGCTCGCTTCCGGCGGCCGCTACGGCTTTGCGCAATCGGTGTTCCAGCTCGGCGGCAGCTTCGGCACCTCGATGGGGCCGGTGCTGGCGGCACTGATCGTGGTGCCGTTCGGGCAGGGCAGCATCGCCTGGTTCTCCTCGATCGCGTTCCTCGCGATCCTCATCCTCTGGCGCATCGGCCGCTGGTACGCGCCGCAGATCACGACGAAGAAGGCTGCGCCCGTCCATACCCAGCCCGGCGGGCCGAGCTCACGCCGTGTCGCCGTGGCACTGCTGGTGCTGGTCGCGCTGTTGTTCTCCAAGCAGCTCTACGTCTCGAGCCTGTCTAGCTATTACATCTTCTACCTGATCGACCGTTTCGGCGTGTCGACGCAGGCAGCCCAGATCTATCTCTTCGTTTTTCTTGCAGCGAACGCCGTCGGTGCGTTTCTCGGTGGTCCCTTGGGCGACCGCTTCGGCCGCAAGATCGTGATCTGGATCTCGATCCTCGGTGCGCTGCCTTTCACGCTGGCGCTGCCTTATGCCGGGCTCGGTGCCAGCGCCGTGCTCAGTGTCGCCATCGGCCTGATCATCTCCTCGACGACGTCCTCGATCATCGTGTTCGCGCAGGAGCTGGTGCCGCACCGCTTCGGCATGATCTCCGGCGTGTTCTTCGGTGTCGCCTTCGGCATCGGGGGCCTCGGCGCGGCCGTGCTCGGCAAGCTCGCCGACCACACCTCGATCGAGTTCGTCTACCACGTCTGCGCCTATTTGCCGGCGATCGGGCTGCTCGCCGTGTTCCTGCCGAAACTGCCGCGGCCGCTACGTTAACGCATCCTCTCTTGCCGCTTTGCGGCTTCACACATCGTTAGGGAATGCGGCGAGGGCGTCGCATTTGGCGCGGCATTCTTGCAACGCTCGCGCGACGCGCGCGTGTGGGTAGAGAAAAAATCAACCTTAAAAATTAGGGTTAAGTGGCGCTTAAGCATTTGCTGCCATCGTCCGCGTCGTGAGTTTCCAGAACGTGGGGCCTCTGCATTTTGCCTCACCGGCCAATAAGGACGAAGCCAATGCGTAGCGTTAAGTCTCTCCTTGCCGCGGGTGCGGCAACCCTGATCTCGTCGATGGCGTTCGCCGCCGATATGCCGATCGCCGCGCCCCCTCCCATGTACGCGCCGCCGGCTCCGCCCGCCGATTTCGGCGGCTGGTATCTGCGCGGCGACATCGGCATGACCAACCAGAGCATGAAGAGCCTGCACAGCGCGAGCATCGACAGAGTGAACACCAACTTCCCCGGCTCGCTGCAGAACAACGGCTTCGGCTTCGACAGCTCTCCGCTCTACAAGCTCGGTGTTGGTTATCAGTTCAACAACTGGTTCCGTGCCGATCTCACTGGTGAATATCGTGGCAAGGCGAACCTTCACGGTTCGCAGAACGTCCCAGCGAACTCAGCCTATGCCGCTGCCAATAACCAGTTCTTTGTCGACAATTACTCCGGGAGCAAGTCGGAATGGGTCGTCATGGCCAACGCCTATGTCGATCTCGGTACCTGGTGGTGCGTCACGCCCTATGTCGGTGCCGGTCTCGGCGGCGCGTATAATCGTCTCAGCGGCTTCCGCGATGACGGCGTGATCTCGACGGGCGGCGTTCAGAGCAGCAGCGTCACCTATGCGGGCGATTCCGGCAAATGGAATCTAGCCTGGGCCGTGCACGCCGGCCTTGCCTACAAGGTTACGCCAAACGTGACGCTTGATCTCGCCTATCGCTACATCAATCTGGGCGACGCAGTGACTGGGCCCACTCGCTCTTTCGACGGCGTCACCGTGGTGAACGGCAGCGCCTTTACAGTCAAGGACATCACTTCGCACGATCTGATGCTCGGCGTGCGCTGGAATCTCGATCAGCCGGCGCCGGTCTACCATGCGCCGCTGGTCACCAAGGGCTGAGCGGCAGCCTCATCGCTTAACGTCTCTTAACGGCGCGGGATCATCCCGCGCCGTCTTGCTTTGCGGATTTTTCATGGCTCGACCGCGGCGAAATCGCCGGACGCAACCATTGGTTAAGGTTAACGAGCCATGATCATCAGCGAAAGTTCGAGTCCGATTTGGAGCGTTGCGATGCGCAGGCTTTTGTTGGCAGCGGCGATGTTGGGGATGGTGTCTGCCGCGCACGCGGCCGACATGCCGGACCTGCCGATCCTGCGCGGCGGTTTCACCGACGGCCTGTCGAAGTCCTCCGTCAATTGGGATGGCTTTTACGTCGGTGGTCAGTTCGGCTTTGCCACGACCGAGATCGACTTCAGCCGGGCTCCGAAATCGATGACGGATTTCGTGTTGCGCGACAGCATCCTGCAGGCTCCCGTTGGCGGATGGTCGCTGCTACCGAAGAATCACGTCCAGACGACGGGATTCGGTGCCTTTGTCGGCCGGAATTGGCAATACTACGACGCCGTGATGGGCGTTGAAGCGAACTACAGTTACATGAACAATCTCGCGAGCACGGCGAGCGATTCCATGACGCGGTTGATCCCCGGCGAAGCCGCGCCACCGAATCACACCTATACTTACAACACGACGCTCGGCGGCGGCGCTGCGTTGCAGCTCAAGGACTATGTGACCTTCCGAGGTCGGGTTGGATGGTCCGGTGGAGACTTCATGCCATATGCGTTCGGCGGCCTTGCGATCGGACGTGCTGATGTGTCGAGGTTTGCGACAGTGTCGTATCTGAAATACGACGACTTTACGGACCCGACCACCGGCGCCGCGAGCCGCACGACCGCTGGCCCCTTTTTGATGACGCAGTCCGAGCGGCGCGTGAACAGTTTCATCTATGGCTGGACGGGGGGCATCGGCATCGAATACGCGCTGCTCGACTGTGTGATCCTGCGCGGCGAATGGGAACACGTCGGGTTCTCGAACGCCAAGAATATCTCGGTCAACTTGAACAATTTTCGTTTGGGCGCCGGCTACAAGTTCTAGACCGGCGGTCGTAGTCGTTGACACGGCCGCTTCGTCCTGATGCTCTGTCGCTCAATAGCGGGGCGGCAGCGATGAAGATCTACGGCGATAGCAATTCCGGCAATTGTCTGAAGGTGAAGTGGGTCTGCGACAAGCTCGCGCTGCCCTACCAGTGGATCGAGGTCGACACGAGCAAGGGCGAGACGCGCACGCCGCAATTCCTGAAGATGAACGGCGCCGGCCAGGTGCCGACCGTCGCATTCGACGACGGCCGCACGCTGGCACAGTCCAACGCCATCATCCGCTATCTCGCCCGCGACAGCGTCCTCATTCCGCGTGATCCCTTCGCTGCGGCGAAGATGGACGAATGGCTGTTCTGGGAACAGTACAGCCACGAGCCCTATATCGCGGTGTGCCGTTTCCTCATCGTCTATCTCGGCAAGGACGTCGCCGAGCTCGATCCTGAAAAGGTCAAGCGCGGCTATGCGGCGCTGGACCGCATGGAGCAGCATCTCTCCACCAGCCGCTTGTTCGCCGGCAATGAGGTTTCGCTCGCCGACGTGTCGCTGCTCGCCTATACCCGCCTCGCGCATGAAGGCGGCTTCGATCTTGGCCGTCATGCGTCCGTCCGCCGCTGGATCGGCGAAGTCGAAGCGTTTCTCGGCCTTTCGCCGGTGCGCTGAATCCGGAGTTGCCTGACATGAACGACGAAGCCGTCTGCATCCGTCCCGCGCGCCGCGAGGACGTCGCCGCGATCGTGGCGATGCTCGCCGACGATCATCTCGGCCGCGCGCGCGAGCGCGTGGAGAATCCGTTGCCCGCCGCCTATTACGACGCATTCGCGCGCGTCGAGCGCGATCCGAATCTGACGCTCGTGGTTGCCGAGAGCGCGGGCAGGGTGGTCGGCTGCCTGCAACTCGCGATCCTGCCGGGCATCAGCTCGCAAGGCGGCGTGCGCGGCCTGCTCGAGGACGTTCGCGTTGCCTCCGATTGTCGCAGCCGCGGCATCGGCGAGCAGCTGGTGCAATGGGCGGTGACGGAAGCAAAGGCGCGCGGCTGCAATCTGGTCGAACTGCTCACGCATCAGACGCGAATCGATGCGCAGCGCTTCTACAAACGGCTGGGATTCACCGCCAGTCACGTCGGCATGACTGTCCGCTTTTGAGGCAGCGCGACGCGAGCGCTGTGCGATCAGCGAAATCGAGCCTCGCATTCGTTCATCTTAAGAGCTGATAAACTACCCGGCGGTCGTTCACGTTCCCATGGGAACGAACGGTGCTACGGCAGCCTCTGACACCGAACTCGGTCGGTTCGCGGATTTCGATGACAAGCTATTCAATGATCAAGGTCGGCAACGACTACGTCGTGCAGGCCAATGACAAATGCATTTTGAAGGTCGGCAGCCGTCGCAGGGCCGCGCAATTGATCAGCGATGCCACGGACATGCTGAATGCGCTGGCCGTGGTGGAATCCCCAAATACCGTGCCCGAGACGCCATCACCGGCGCGTGAGGCCCCGGAACTTCCTTGACTGCCCTTCACGTTTCCCGTATCAGCCGCGGCGGGACACCTCCCCCCAACGGGAGGCTTACTATCTGGAAGGGTAGATCATGACTGTAGCGAAGCCCGCTTCGCGGCCGACTGTGCCGCATTTCTCCTCCGGCCCCTGCGCCAAGCGCCCCGGCTGGAATGCCCAAAATCTCAAGGACGCAGCGCTCGGTCGCTCGCATCGCGCGAAGATCGGCAAGACCAAGCTCAAGCTAGCCATCGACCTGACGCGCGAGGTGCTCGAGGTTCCCGCCGATTACCGCATCGGCATCGTGCCGGCCTCCGATACCGGCGCGGTCGAGATGGCGCTGTGGTCGCTGCTGGGTGCGCGGCCCGTCACCACGCTCGCCTGGGAATCCTTCGGCGAGGGCTGGGTCAGCGACATCGTCAAGGAATTGAAGCTGAAGGACGTCACCAAGCTCAACGCGGGCTATGGCGAGATCCCTGATCTCTCCAAGGTCGATCCCAAGAGCGACGTCGTCTTCACCTGGAACGGCACCACCTCGGGCGTGCGCGTGCCGAACGCCGACTGGATCAGCGCGAGCCGCGAAGGCCTGACCATCTGCGACGCGACCTCGGCTGCGTTTGCGCAAGCTCTCGACTGGTCCAAGCTCGACGTCGTTACCTTCTCCTGGCAGAAGGCGCTCGGCGGCGAAGCCGCGCACGGCATGCTGATCCTCTCGCCGCGTGCCGTTGAGAGGCTGGAGACCTACAAGCCGGCCTGGCCGCTGCCAAAAATCTTCCGCCTGACCAAGAGCGGCAAGCTCAACGAAGGCATCTTCGTCGGCGAGACCATCAACACGCCGTCGATGCTCTGCGTCGAGGATTATCTCGACGCGCTGAACTGGGCCAAGTCGATCGGCGGCCTCAAGGCGCTGATCGCGCGTGCCGACGCCAACACCAAGGTGCTCGCCGACTGGAAGGCGAAGACGCCGTGGATCGACTTCCTGGCCAAGGACGCTGCGATCCGCTCCAACACCTCGGTGTGCCTGAAGTTCACCGATCCCGCGATCACCTCGCTTCCGGCGGACGCGCAGGCCGACTTCTGCAAGAAGCTGGTGGCGCTGGTCGAGAAGGAAGGCGCCGGCTACGACTTCGCCTATTACCGCGATGCGCCGGCGGGCCTGCGCATCTGGTGCGGCGCCACGGTGGAGGCGAAGGACGTCGAGCTGCTGACGCAGTGGATCGACTGGGCCTTTGCCGAGACCAAGGCACAGCTCGCAAAGGCGGCTTGACCAAACCATCTTCGTCATGGCCGGGCTTGACCCGGCCATCCATCAATCGATGATGGATCCGCGGGTCGAGCCCGCGGATGACATTCCGTAAATGCAGCACGCACCACGGATCATCCCCATGACCATACCCAAAGTTCTCATTTCCGACGCGCTCTCGCCCGCTGCCGTGCAGATCTTCAAGGACCGCGGCGTCGAGGTCGACTTCCAGCCCAATCTCGGCAAGGACAAGGACAAGCTCGCCGAGATCATCGGCAATTACGACGGGCTTGCGATCCGCTCCGCGACCAAGGCGACCGCCAAGATCATCGAGAAGGCGACCAGGCTGAAGGTGATCGGCCGCGCCGGCATCGGCGTCGACAACGTCGAGATCCCCGCCGCCACGGCCAAGGGCATCATCGTGATGAACACGCCGTTCGGCAATTCGATCACGACCGCCGAGCACGCCATCACCCTGATGCTGGCGCTGGCTCGCGAGATCCCGCAGGCGGACGCCTCGACCCAGGCCGGCAAGTGGGAGAAGAACCGCTTCATGGGCGTCGAAATCACCGGCAAGGTGCTCGGCGTCGTCGGTTGCGGCAACATCGGTTCGATCGTCGCCGACCGCGCGCTCGGCCTGCGCATGAAGGTGATCGCGTTCGATCCGTTCCTGTCGCCGGAACGCGCCAAGGACATCGGCGTCGAGAAGGTCGAGCTCGACGACCTCTTGAAGCGCGCCGATTTCATCACGTTACACACGCCGCTGACCGAGAAGACCAAGAACATCATCGATGCGGCTGCGATCGCCAAGATGAAGAAGGGCGTCCGCCTGATCAACTGCGCCCGTGGCGGTCTCGTCGACGAGCAGGCGGTGGTCGATGCGCTCAACTCCAAGCATATCGCCGGCGCCGCCTTCGACGTCTTCGTCGAGGAGCCCGCTACCAGGAACGTGCTGTTCGGCCATCCCAATGTGATCTGCACGCCGCATCTCGGCGCGTCCACCACCGAAGCCCAGGAGAACGTTGCGCTCCAGGTTGCCGAGCAGATGTCGGATTATCTCCTGACCGGCGCGATCTCGAATGCCGTCAACTTTCCCTCGATCACGGCCGAAGAAGCTCCGAAGCTGAAGCCGTTCATCGCGCTTGCCGAGAAGCTCGGCTCCTTCGCCGGCCAGCTCACCGAGACCGGCATCCTCAAGGTCGAGATCACCTATGAGGGCCATGTCGCCGAGATGAAGATCAAGGCGATCACCTCCGCGGTGCTGTCGGGCCTGTTGCGGCCGATGCTGGGCGAGGTCAACGTCGTCTCGGCGCCGGTCGTCGCCAAGGAGCGCGGCATGGTGGTGGACGAGATCGTGCGCGCCGCCCAGAGCGACTATGAGAGCCTGATCACCGTGACCGTCGCGACCGAACGCCAGGAGCGCTCGGTCTCCGGCACCGTCTATCACGACGGCAAGCCACGCCTCGTCGACGTCAAGGGCATCCGCGTCGATGCCGAGTTCGGCAAGTCGATGATCTACATCACCAACGAGGACAAGCCGGGCTTCATCGGCAAGTTCGCAAGCCTGCTCGGCGATGCCAAGATCAACATCGCCACCTTCCATCTCGGCCGCGTCGCGCCCGGCAGCGATGCCATTGCGCTGGTCGAGGTCGACGGCGCCGTGCCGGCCGACGTGCTCGCCAAGGTGCAGGCCCTGCCGCAGGTCAAGCAGGTCAAGGCGCTGTCGTTCTGATTTTCACCTCTCCCGTAGGGAGAGGTGACAGGGCAAGTCGACAGAGCCAGATTAATCACGCCCGTCACCATATATTCCGACCCACGGAACAACGCCGCCTCCCTCACTGGAGGCGGCGTTTTTATTTTCCCCGCGCCTGCCGAACTGTGTACCAATGGCGCCCAGAACGCCTCGTAGCTATGCTCCGTTCCAAATCGTTCGAAAAGGGAGAAAACAATGCGTGAAGCCGTCATCGTTTCCTATGCGCGCACGGGTCTCGCCAAATCCGGCCGCGGCGGGTTCAACATCACACCGCCGATGTCGCTCGCGGCCCACGCCATCAAGCATGCTGTGAGCCGCGCCGGCGTCGAGAAGGACTATGTCGAGGACTGCTATCTCGGCAATTGCGCCCATGGCGCGCCGAACATCGGCCGCCAGGCGGCGCTGCTTGCGGGCTTGCCGAAGACCACCGCCGGCGTCTCGGTGAACCGCTTCTGCTCCTCGGGTCTGCAGACCATCGCGATGGCGGCCAACTCGATCCGCTCCGACGGGGCCGACTGCATCGTCGCCGGCGGCGTCGAAAGCATCTCGATCCCGGGCGGCGGCTCGCCGAAGGAATCGATCGATCCTGAGCTGCTCAAGGTCGCTCCCGACATCTTCATGGCGATGATCGACACCGCCGACATCGTCGCCGAGCGCTACAAGCTCAGCCGCGAATACCAGGACGAGTACTCGCTGGAATCGCAGCGCCGCATGGCCGCGGCGCAGCAGGCCGGCAAGTTCAAGGACGAGATCGTCCCGATGAAGACCAAGATGAAGGTCGTCGACAAGCAGACCAAGGCCGAGAGCATCGTCGACTACGTCGTCGATCGCGACGAGTGCAACCGGCCCGACACCACGATGGAAGGGTTGGCAAAACTCGAGCCGGTGAAGGGCCCGGGCAAGTACGTTACCGCCGGCAATGCCAGCCAGCTCTCGGACGGCGCCGCCGCCGTGGTGCTGATGGAAGCCAAGGATGCCGAGAAGCGCGGCCTCAAGCCGCTCGGCCGCTTCGTCGCCTGGGCGACCGCCGGCTGCGAGCCCGACGAGATGGGCATCGGCCCGGTGTTCGCGATTCCGAAGCTCTTGAAGCGTACCGGCCTCAAGATCGACGACATCGATCTGTGGGAGCTCAACGAGGCCTTCGCCAGCCAGTGCCTATATTGCCGCGACAAGCTCGAGATCGATCCCGCCAAGTACAACGTCAACGGCGGCTCGATCGCGATCGGCCATCCCTTCGGCATGACCGGCGCCCGTCTCACCGGCCATCTGCTGCAGGAAGGCGCGCGCCGCAAGGCCAAGTGGGGCGTGGTGACGATGTGCATCGGCGGCGGCCAGGGCGGCGCCGGCCTGTTCGAGATCTATCACTGAGATCGTCGCAAGGAACACGAAAAGGGCACGGCACGGCAAGTGCCGTGCCCTTTTGTTTGAACCACCGTGCCGCAAAGCTGGTCTGCAACCGAAGCCTTATTCGTCGAGCGCAGGAAATCTTTGGCTGGCCGCGCGTTATGCGCGACGGGGCAGATGGAGGAGAACGCTCATGCGCTCAACAATGGCAGCAATCCTGACGACGATCCCGCTCCTGGCGGCGCCGGCGATCGCGCAGCAGACAACGCCGAACCCGAACATGCAGAGTGAGGCGGACAAGGGCATCAAAACGGAAAACTCCGGCGCTTCGGGATATGTCGGAGAGCAGGATAAGCCGGGCACGGCCGCAACCATGCCGGGCGATCGCAACCGTGCCGACAGTGGTGTTGCCACGTCCCCGAGCGCGCAGAATTCAGGCGCGGGCATCGCGGGAGCACCCGGCAACAAGAGCGGTCCGCCCGCCCAGAAGGGAACAGTCGGATCGGCCTCCCCAAATCTTTCGGTCCAGGAGCAGGACCCTTCGAACGTCAAGGGCATGCCGGGCAACAAGAGTGGTCCGCCCGCGAAGCGATAGGTGATCGCAGCAGAGCCCGGTTCTGGAACCAGCTCCTGCGCAGGAGCTTTGCTTCACCTCTCCTGAAGCGAGAGGCCGGGGGGCGCGACACGCTCTAAGTCTTCGCCAGCGCCGGTGCGAACACGACCTCGATCAGCGTGCCATGACCGGCGCTCTTGATGTTGAAGCGGGCGCGGTTGGCTTCGACCAGCGCTTTCGTCAGCGACAGGCTGAGCGCGGAATTGTCGGCGGCATCGCCGGGCGGCGGGGTGCGGAACGGCTCCATTGCGGCGGCGACCTCGCGCTCGGTGAGGCCGTGGCCGGTGTCGCGGATGCGCAGCGCGATCTCGCCGCGGTCGGTGAGTGCCGTCGAGACGATGACCTGGCCGCCGGCGGTCGCAAGCCGGATCGAGTTCGAGATCAGGTTCATGGTGATCTGCCGCATCGCGCGCGCGTCCGCGTTCACCTGCGGCAGCGCATGCCCGAGCGAGGTGCGGATGATGATGCGCTCGCGATTGGCCTGCGGCTGCATCACCGTGACGCAGGCCTCGACCAGGTCGTTGAGATTGAGGTTGGCGAAATTGAGATCGAGCTTGCCGGTCTCGATCCGCGACAGCTCCAGCAAATCGTCGATGATGGTGATGACGCGCTCGCCGGAAGCGCGGATGTCCTTCATGTATTCACCATAGCGCTCGTTGCCGAGCGCGCCGAAGCGTTCGGAGATCATCACCTCGGCAAAGCCGATGATGGCGTTGAGCGGCGTGCGGATCTCGTGGCTGATCCGCGCCAGCATGTCGGCCTTGGCATTGGCTGCGCCGTCGACGAGGCGGCGGGCCTGGATCAATTCGCTCTCGCCCTTCTTGCTCTGCGAGAGGTCGCGGAACACGGCGAAGAAGTTCGGCCCGTCCGGCCGCGTGCGGCCCATGATCATGGCGAGCGGAATCACGCCGCCCTTCTTCTCGCGTCCCAGCACCTCGCGGCCGTGGTCGAGCAGGCTGGAGATGTCCTGGCTCTTCAGGCTTCCCAGATAGTCGGCGACGATCTGCTGGCTCTCGGGCGCGAACAGCGTCAGCAAATTCTGCTCGAGCAGCGCTTGCCCGTCATAGCCGAACAACGCTTCCGCGCTGCGGTTGCAGGCGTGGATGTTGCCTTCGGCATCGAACATGACGATGCCCTCGGCGGTGGTGTCGAGGATGGCGGCGAGATCCTCGGCATCGGCATCGCCGGCCGCGGGCTCCACGTCCGCCGCGTAGGAGTCCGCGACAACGGAGTCGGCCACCAGGGTCTCTGTGACGGCAGCCGCCGCGGTGATGGGGGCCGCCTGCGGCCCTGCGCAGATCAGCGCATGCGCGCTCTCGCCGTCCCAGTCGATCGTGTGCAGATGCGCATTTGTCGTCGCCAGCGGCGCTTGCCCGTTCGCGACCGTCGCGCTGATCGCAACCGGCGTGCCGCCTTGCGAGGTGCTGCTCGCCGATGACACGCCAGGCTCGACATAGAGCGCGTCAAGTCCGCCTGCATCCTCCAGCGCGTTCAGGCTGGCATAGCCCATGCGCGCGAGGAAGGCGGGATTGGCGTAGAGCAGGCGGTCGAGCCGATAGATCAGGATGCCCGTCGGCAGGAGGTCGAGCAGCATGCGGTCGCGCGCGCTGGCGCCGCTCGCCGGCGGTGCCGGCTCGGCCAGCCATTCGGCTGCAGCCTGCAGCGGCTCCGGCGGTTCGGCCGAGATCTCCGCCGCCGGCTCGGCCGTATCCGCCGCGATGGTCTCGCGCTCGCGTTCGAGCCGCTCGGACAATTGCCGAGCGAGCTCGTTGAACGCGCTGTTCTCGACCGGCGTCAGCGTCGGGGCGCGCGTATCTCCGGGCGGGCGGAACGGCACGACATTGGGAGGCGTTTCCACGGGCGTGTCCAGATCGGTTGGGTGTGAAGTCGCGTCGCTTGTGGGCTCTGGCAGGTCGGGCTCGGCTGTCGGCTCGGGTGGCTCGACTGGCGGCGCCGCCGCCGCTGCTTCGGGCTCTGCTTCGGATTTGGGCTTAGGTTCGACGACGTCAGCGGAGCGGCCCTGCTGCGCCGGCGGCGCGCCGAGCGGCTCGAAGCGCCTGAGCGCCTCGAGCCGGTTGAGGCCGTCGAGATCGCGGCAGACGCCGAATCCTTTGAAGCCCGCAAAGTTGTGCTCGCGATCGTAGACCGGCAGGCCCGCAAGCTCGACCGGAATGTGCTCGCCGCCATCGGCCGGCCAGCTCACGGTGATGCCGGCCCAGGTGTCGTGGCTCTCGAGCGCCTTTGCCACGCGCCCGTCCGGATCGAGCGAGAATTGCTCGGCGATCTCGCGCCAGGGGCGGCCGAAGCCGGCGGCCGTGCGCGCGCCGATCAGGCGGATGAATTCATCGGAGAGAAGCACAAAGCGGCCCTCTGCATCCGACTGCCAGAGGAAGCGCAGCGGATGCTGACGCGGTGCGGGCGGCTCTTGCTGGCCCGAGGCCCCTTGGCCCGACGGCGGCTCGACCATGCCGACAGTGATCGGCGTAGCCTGCGCCGACACAAGGGCCGAGCAGTGGTTTTCAACCGGAGTTTTGGCCGCGGCCTCACTCCTCTGGTCGGGCACCGGCGCCTCCACGGCCGCTTCGGCCGGTTCGGACGCGGGCGTCATCGGCTCGGCTGTTTCGTTTGCGTCGACCGGCTCCGCGAAGGCGTCGAACAATGCGATGCCGCCCGGCTCCTCCAGCGATGACGGCTCGCCCGTCACCGCGGCCTCCCGCGGTGCGGATTCAACCGGCGCTTCGGCGACGGCATTCGTCGTGTTCTCCGGCGCGACCGCTGCGGGCGCCTTGTGCGCGGCACCGGGCTCGATCAGCGCGACCAGCCCGACATCGGCCCCGGTGCCGACCCGCTGCAGCACCATCTGGCCGATCCCGATCGGCGTCGCGGCGCGGCCGGTTGTCAGCGCATCGCTGCGGGCCCGATCGAGGCCGGCCTCAAAGAGATCGCGAAAGCCGAGCAGGGAGCGGGCTGCCTCGCTCGCTCCGACGAACAATCCATCCGGCGCGAACGCCGCCATCGGCACATTGGCGCCCGCAACGAGGCGATGCAGCCGCTCCACCAGCGGCATCGGGCGCAGCGTCGGGTCCATCGCGGTGATGAGCACGGCATGGCCGCCATCGGCGAAGTCGAGCCGCGCGCAGGCGCAGGTCATCAGTGTGCCGAGCCGGGCGCCGAAGCCGCGCAGCCGCTCGAGCCGCACCGCGCCGTTCGCCGGCAGCTGGTGCGCGAGCCTGATAACCTGACGGCGATGGCTATCCGCCGGGCCGAACACCTTGTCCGCAAGGCCTGCGCTATTCGCCGCGCCGAACAGTCTTGCGCCGACTGGATTGGCCCACAGCACGCGCGCGCCGTCGATCGACCACAGCCAGGCCGGCAAAGGAGAGGTCGCATGCACGGCCAGCCGCGGATCGCCTACCCCTCGCAACTGGAAATCCGAACGCGTCATAAGGCCGGCTGTCGCTCACGCATCAGGGCGGCCGCCGGGAATGGCAGCCTTAAGAAAGGGTTAGTATCGCCCGGAAGGCGCGGGCAGGTCCACGGCCGCAAGCCCGCAAGAGCCCCCCAAGCGGCGATAACCTTAATGCGCCCAGACCCGCAAGCCGCAGCCAGCTTCATCCAAGGGATTCGCCAAGGGATTCGCGTCTTCAGGCTGGCTTGCCAAGAGATGTGCCTTCACGCGGCATCGCAGCTGCCCATCCTCCTCTGGAGGGCCTGGAGGGGGAGGATCGGTTCGCATGCAGCGAAACGGAGAGCGAACCGAGGTGGGGTGACAGTCTCTCCCCGCAGGCGATCCTCATGTGGACAGATCAGCCCGCCGCGCCTCGCATGGCTGACCCGTAGCGAGCCGACCCTCCTCCCCAACGGTGGGCAAAAGGCGGCCAAGCAGGCACCGCACTACCTCAACCCGCGGTTCCCCCGCCTTGGAACTTCACCCTCTACGAGATTACTTTCGCAACGCATCCTCAGGACGATTGCGATGCACAATGTTGACATGATAGGCAGCCATAGTGCTGGGCGCTGGGCGAGCCATCTCGTTTGTTTCGCGTTTCCAGTCTTACGTTCCCGCTCAATGCCAGGGTCCACAATCGGGGCCGGCGGGCGCGCCAGAAGGCTCACTCCACTTTTTCAATTTGCGTGAGGGACCAACATGACAGGTGCGACTGATCCGTTTTCTGCCTCGATCATCCCGTTCGAGGTTCCTGAGCAGATGCGTGCGTTCGCCGAGAAGGGCGCGGCGCAGGCCCGCGAGAACTACGCCAAGTTCAAGGACGCCGCCGAAACCCACAACGGCACCGTCGAGGCCGTGTTCACCTGCGCCAGCAAAGGCGCGAGCGAGTACACCGCCAAGCTGGTCGAGTTCATGAAGGCCAACTCCAACGCCCAGCTCGACTTCGCCCAGCAGCTGTTCGGCGCCAAGTCGCCGTCGGAAGCCTTGGAGCTGTGGACCGGCCACGCCCGCAAGCAGCTCGAGACCTTCCAGTCCCAGGCCAAGGAGCTGGTCGAGCTCACCCAGCGCGTCGCCGCCGAGACCGCCGAGCCGATCAAGGCGAGCGCCTCGAAGTTCTACCAGCCCGCCGCCTGAGCGGTGAGGCCGGTTTGAGCTAAGAAACCCGGGCCGAAAGGCCCGGGTTTTTTTCACCTCTCCTGCTTGCACATGTAGGAATCCGGGAAGGTCGTCATGCCGGGACAAGCCCGGCCATGACGATGTGGAAGCTTCAGCGCCCTAAGCGCCAGCGTCATATGCGCTGCCCTGCCGCAAGCGAGAGAGGGGGGCGCAACCCTCGACGCCCGCCACCGCGTCCGATTTCCTCGCACCGAAGGTGATTTCCGCCGGTTTTTCACCCCATTGCGGCCTTGCCAAAAACCCCCGTTGCACCTAGTTTCCGCCCCGTCCAGCCCCCTCGGTGACCGGCCCAATCAGGGCGTCCCAAGGCGCGGCTCGCCAGGATGCAGTTGTAGCTCAGTTGGTTAGAGCGCCTGTCTGTGGAACAGGAGGTCGGTGGTTCGAGCCCACCCAACTGTACCAATGTTCTCAGCCTAAATCGGGTTGGTTCAAAAGGTCGCGTAGCTACCAATTAGAGCATGTTGTTTTTGGCTGGAATCGGGATTCCCACCGGGAGCGATTTCTGATTCAACATCCATGCTGGAGGGCGGAGGCCGGCATGGATGACGCGACCCTATTCGGAAGACATCCGGGAACGGGCTTTGGCGCGAGCTGACGCGGGAGAAACAGTTCGTTCGATTGCCGAGGCGCTCCAGATCAGCGCCTCCTGCGTGAGGAAGTGGAAGAATCTGAGACGGGATACCGGAGGCCTGTCACCTGGCCAAATCGGCGGCCACAAGAAGCGGGTTCTGTCGGATGCCAACGCCGACTGGCTGCGCAAACGCATTCGCTCGGGGCCATTCACTTTGCGCAAGCTGACGCAGGAACTGGCTGCACGCGGGATCAAGACAGACGTGCGGGCGGTGTGGACTTTTGTTCACACCGAAGGGCTCAGCTTCAAAAAAACGATTCTACCAGCCGAGCAGGATCGTCCCGACGTCGCCCGTAAGCGGACCCGCTGGAAAGCACATCAAGGCAGGATCGACGTCGCGCGGTTGGTGTTTATCGACGAGACGTGGATCAAAACCAATATGGCACCACTGCGCGGCTGGGGGCATTGCGGGCAGCGCCTCCAAGCCTCTGCACCTTTCGGCCATTGGAAGACAATGACCTTCATCGCGGCGCTGCGTCACGATCGGATCAGCGCGCCTTGGGTGATTGATGGTCCCATCAATGGTGAGCTCTTCACGCTGTACGTCGAGAAGGTGTTGGCACCCACCCTCGCACCGGGTGAGATCGTCGTTCTCGACAATCTTGGCAGCCACAAGGGCAAAGCGGCTCGCCAAGCCATCCGCGCCAGAGGCGCCCACCGCATCTTCTTGCCGCCCTACAGCCCGGACCTCAATCCGATCGAGCAGGTCTTCGCCAAACTCAAACATCTCATGCGAGCTGCCGAGCCCCGTGACGTGGAGGCAACCTGGAGAAAGGTTGGTGAACTCCTCGATCTCTTCTCCAAGGAGGAGTGCACCAACTACTTCAAAAACTCAGGCTATGTTTCCGTATAAAAACATCATGCTCTAGCTATCACGCGGGGACGATGAACGACGAAAGTGACGCTGTGCTTGTCGATATTTGCGACAACGACAACACCTATGCTCGCAGCATCATTCAAGCTGCGGGCCGCGATGAGGCCATAGCCAAGGCTGAAGAGTGGGCGCGGGTGAGGTCCCAAGAGACCGGGAAGCCCTTGTTGATCGGCAAGCGCCCCGGCCATCCCGGTAGTGTCCACAGCAAAGTGTTCGGTCCACCGACGCGACGCCATAGTTCTCGAGAGAGGCAAGGTCGAAGCGGCGCCGGACGACCTTTATGTCGATTGTACCGCGAAAGCATTCAGGAAACGCCCGTCGGTTTCGGTCTTTGATGCGGAAGAGATCACGCGCCAGCAGGTGCGCCCGGGACGTCTCAGTTTGAGTGCGGCCTTGATTGCGCATGTGGAAGCATCTTATGGCGATGACGCGATCAAGAATGACTTATGTGCGCCAATTCCGTCAGTAGAGCTCGCGGCAGATTATTTGAGCACGATGCTGGACACTTTGCGAAATGAACGGCGATGGGGGCCGATAAGGAGCTGCGTCGTTGGATCGACCAGCATAGGTTATCCGGCACTGGTTTTCCGGACACCGGCGTAAGGTCAAGTCCCGAAGGAGTACGTATCCTCGAGCGTCTGCGCGAGGCCCGTCCACGCGCTGTAGCAAACCTGACACGCCTTATCGCCGAGCTCGACTCGATGCACCAGGCTTCGTGACAGGTGCGCACGAAGATCTGCTCGTGGCCCATCGCTTCCGTTAGCGCGTCGCGGCGAGATGTCCGGAGTCGGGGGTAAACCGGAAGCACCCGACCGCTGGTCAGAACGGCGCTTTTGACCCTGAGCCGACTTGGTGGCTCACTCGATAATGCGTTCGGCGCGGTGGCACTCGGGGTCTCGATCGGGTCGTTGTTTTGGGGCTTGCTGACGGGCGCTGCTCTGACGGCGCTGGTGGCCGCGTATGCCTCAACTCTCGTCTTCATCAAGATCATCGGGGGTCTCTATCTCTTGTGGCTCGGTTTCAGGGCTTTTCGATCGGCCGCTTGTCCAAGACCGATCGAGACCCGGGATCACCTTGGGCCGCAATCGGCCTTTCCGTTCTTCATGCGCGGACTGATCGCGCAGATGACGAATCCAAAAGCCGCCTTGGCATGGATCGCACTCATGTCGCTCGGCCTCCAGGCCGATCCACCCTGGTGGGTGATTGCGGTGATCATTGCGGGTACGACGTTTCTCTCCGTCGTTGGCCACCTTCTCTATGCGCTCGCCTTCTCCACCGAGCGCATCGTGCTCATTTACCGGAGGGCGCGCCGCTCAATCGACTTAGCGCTGGGCACCTTCTTCTGCTTTGCCGGCATCAAATTGCTAACGAGTCGCACGTGACCGTTGCCTCCACCAAGCCCGACGATCTTGTTGGTGCGTGAACATTTTGAAATCTGAAGACATCGGGCGGCTCGAGGGGCGACTCTGACGTCGAGCCACATCGTTACATGGGCACATCTTCGCTGCGCCGGAGCCGTCCACACACGAGTTCTGTGCGTCAAGTTCAGCAAAATTGATCATGGGGTCCGGCCGAGCCATCCCCTCGGAGCCGCCGTCGCTCGCTTGCCCAAAAGCGCAGCGCTGGCGAGCGACGGCGGCGGAGAGGGGTGGCGTGCATCCCCTTGGTGGGCCTGAGCATCGTCAGGCCGCCTGGCGTAACGCCTCCTTCTTGTGTTCCTTGAGCAGGTCCATGTTGAGATAGCGATGATCCTCGAGCCAGGTCTCGTGACGCTCGACGGTCAAGGCGCGCACCAGCCGCAAGCAGCTCTCGGCATTGGGGAAGATCCGCACCACGTAGGTGCGCCGCCGGATCTCCTCGTTGAGTCTCTCCAGCATATTGGTCGACTTCATGTGTTTGCGGTGCGCCAGCGGCAGGCGGAAGTAGGTGAGCGTCTCCTCGATGTTCTCTTCCACCCAGCCGGTGAGCTTGGGGTACTTGCCGCCCCATTTGCCGAGCCAGGCGGCCAGATCGCGCCGGACCTCCGAGAGGTCGCGCCGGTCGTACATCCATCTGAGCTCCAGCAGGCAATCGTCATCGACCTTCCGAGGCACATAGTCGAGCGCGTTCCTGAGGAAGTGCACATAACAGCGCTGCCAGAACACGCCGGTGAGAACTTCGGGAATGGCCTTCTTCAAGCCCGGATGATCATCGGAAACGACGAACTCGACGCCATGCAGGCCGCGGGCCTTCAGGCCTTCCAAAACTCCTTCCAGCTCGATCGGCTCTCCCGGTTGGCGAGATCAACCGCGAGCACCTGACGCCGGCCCTCCCAGTCGACCCCGATCGCGATCAGCACCGCCTGGCTCGCGATGATGCCATCGTCCCTGACGCGCTCGTAACGGGCGTCCAGGATCAGATAAGGGAACGGCTCCTTGAGCTTGCGCTCGCAGAACGCCTTCAGCGACGCATCCAGCCGCTTGTTGATCGCGCTGATCGCCGAGGCCGAGAAGGCATGGCCCACCAGCTCCTCGGTGACCTGCTTCACCTTCCGGGTCGAGACCCCTTGCACGTACATCTCGGCCAAGGCCGCTACCAGCGCCTTCTCCGAGCGCTGGTAGCGCTCGAACAGCTCGGTCGAGAACCGTCCCTGCCTGTCCTGCGGCACCTTCGGCTCGATCTTGCCGACCCGGGTGATCAGCGAGCGGGAATAGTAGCCGGAGCGATAGCCAAGCCGCCCCTCGCTGCGCTCCCCTTTCTCCGCACCCAGCGTCTCCGTCATCTCGGCTTCGAGAATGTCCTGCACCGCACCCTGGATCAGCGGCTTCAGGAACTCCTTGTCCGACCTCAACAACTCTTTGACTGCAGAGACATCCGTCCTAATCTTCGTCACGGTCATGGCGGGTCCAAGCTCCTCTACGAGCGGTGATCTTCGCAATCACCGGACTTACCATGACCGCTTCAGCCTCTCAGCTTTTGCAGAACCTCCCGCACACTACCCACACACGGCCCATCTGCGGAGTTGCGCTGTGTCTGCCGGAGGTCCGCTCACAACTCCAGAGCGGGCCAGATTTGCTCAACCTGAATACTTCGCATTTTGCCCCTGAACGGACCTCGACGGTCCACCCGCCGGGCCACTACCCTCAAGCCCAACGGTATCGTCAACCCAACGGAACCATCGGCACGGCGGGCAATTCAACCGCCAGTGGCCCCTTTTGACTTGAGAATGCAAAGATGAGGAGGACAACATGCCGAACGCGTATTGGATCGGGCGCATCGATGTGATCAAACCCGAATACACCAAAGCCTACGGCCCCGCCCTCACGGCGGTGCTCCGCAAATACGGTGCGAAATTCCGGGTGCGCGGCGGCACCTTCGAGGCGGTGGAGGGCAAGTCGCGCGAGCGTAACATCGTGATCGAGTTCAAGGACTACGAAACCGCGCTCGCCTGCTACCGCTCACCTGAATACACCAAGGCGAGGGAACTGCGCGCCGGCGCCGTGGACATCGACATCATCGTGATCGAAGGCTACGACGGCCCGCAGCCCACGGATTGAACCCCGCTTTGGCGGCGCGCACCACGCAGCCTGATTTTGCCTCGTAGGTCGTTAGCACCACCGAAAGTCTCCTTCTGGCCCGTGACTGACCTGCGCGGCAATGTCCGCTTCCGAGAGGTGACCCGACCAAGGGCATGCTGGCTGCCGAGGGCAGTCTTTTGACCCAACGCGGAAATCACAACCCGTTTCATTCATCGTTTAGCACGCCGATCTTTTCGGTTGATCGACCGATGCTGCGCAACCTACCATTGGGCGTGCCCGGTGTTCAAAGCTGGCCTGGGCGGAGCAAAATGAGCACAGCAATGAAAGGCCGTTTGATCGGCTTGGTCGTGATCGACTGGTAATACTCGTTATGTACCTGTTCGGCACCACCAACCCGGCGGTTTTTGCTGTGGTGACGATTGGTGTGCCCGCACTAGCTCTGACGGTTGCTCTGCCCATGGCGTTGTGGATCAGGTCCAATCGTTCTTCAACTCAAACTAGGCCACCTTCAAGTTCAAACTAGGCCGCCATGTCCGCTTGTGGCCCGAGGCTGACTAACGCGACGCTCGTCCAAGCGTCGGCTCTTAAGTGCAGACCGGACGTGGCGTGCAAGGAACCGGACCGCCGATAGCCTTGGGAAAATGGCCGGACCTCAACGAACTTGGCGACGCGCCATCGTCAAGGCTCATATGTGAAATAACGATACGAGCGCCTCGTCCGGGCGACCAAGCACAAAGGAGGAAACCCCATGAGCGCGATCTGGCCGGAAATCCCCTTCGAGACATGGCGCGAAACCTGTTCTGCGCTTCATTTGTATTGCCAAGTTGCCGGCAAGTATCGGCTCGCGAGGACGCCGTGGATCAACCATTCATGGCACGCGACTTTCTACGTGAATGCTCGCGGGCTCACGACTTCACTGGTTCCAGACGCCTCAGGTATCGAGATCACCTTCGATCTCTCCCGCCATATCGTGATCGCAGAGGCCTCTGACGGGCGCAGGGTTGAAATGGCGCTCGGGCCGATGTCCGTTGCCGACTTCCACACCAGGTTCTGTGAGCTGGTGGGACGTCTCGGCGGCACACCGGAATTCGACGGCCGGCCCAATGAAGTCCCTGATCCAATCGCTTTTCAGGACGACCGTCAGATCCGCCCCTATGATGCAGACGCCGCCACGCGGTTCTTCAGGGCCCTGGTTGCAATCGACGGTGTTTTTCATCGGTTTCGGACGGGCTTCACCGGAAAGGTCAGTCCAGTCCATCTCTTTTGGGGCAGCTTCGATCTCGCGGTGACGCGCTTCTCCGGACGTCCTGCTCCGCTTCACCCGGGGGGCGTACCGGGTTTACCTGATGAAGTGACGCGCGAGGCGTACAGTGATGAAGTCTCATCCGCCGGCTTCTGGCCGGGCGGAGGCGGCACAGACTTTGCGGCTTTCTACTCCTATGCCTATCCCACTCCGAACGGCTTTGCCGACGAACAGATTTTGCCGACGGGCGCATATTTCGATCGGAAGCTCGGAGAATATCTCCTGGCCTACGACATTGTGAGGAAGTCAAGCGATCCAGAGGGGACGCTCATGTCGTTTCTGGAAAGCACCTATCGTGCGGCAGCGGATCTCGGAGGCTGGGATCGTGCCGCGCTCGAATGTCCGATTGGTCACCCCCTTCGGCCCCGCCCTCTCAACAGGAAGAGGTGAAGTTCACCAGCCTTCCCGTTGTTCAGGCAGAGCACCTTAAGCGCGACGTCGAGCCACTATGCTATGCCGGCGGGGCTGCTCGTCCCATCGACGGTAGGCGCCGCCCGACTCGGATCTGCCTTGGTGTTCGCTTTCAACGCGCCGCTTGCGATCCAATCGGTCGGATCCAAAACCGAAGAAGAATGCCGCCCAGCAAGGAGCAGAGCGCCGCCACTTGCAACACTATGCGTAGCGCGCGTTCGAACGCGGCCGTTGCGGCTTCGGTGATGCCGGCTTGTCCGGCCAGTATTGCATTCAGCGCTTCGTTGGCTTGTGCCCGCGGCGCACCGGCAAGATGATACGAAAAGCTGGCAAACAAAACGGCGCCAAGCGCCGCGACTGCAAAGAGACCTGCCACCCGGGCGACCGCGTTGTTGACGCCCGAAGCGAGTCCTGCGTGGGCGTCACCCACCGACGACATTACCATCGACGTCAGCGGCGGGACCGTGATGGTCATACCGATGCCAAATACGCAGATCGCCGGAAACGCTCCGGCCCAGTAGGATTGTCGGAAATCGGCAAAAGCCAGCAGCGCCAGACCGCAGCCTGCGATGACGGGCCCGAAGGTGAGCGACTGCTGCGGCCCGAAACGGTCGGAAAGCATGCCGGCGAATTGCGCGCCGAAACCCATGATGAGAGCAAATGGAAGCAGTGCTGCACCGGCCTGTGTCGCGGAGTAGCCGCCGAGCCGGATCAAGCCAAACGGCAGATAATACAGCGCACCGCCTAGCGCAAAATAAAGCAACAGCGTCAATGCGTTGGCTGCGGCAAAACTGCGCGAACCGTACAGCGATAGCGGCATCATTGCTCGTGCGCCGAGCCGGGCTTCGATTGCGAGAAATAACAAGAGCAATAGAAATCCCGATCCGAGCGCGCCGACTACGGTTCTGTCAGAAAATCCCGAGGCCGGAATGGCGTTAAGCCCCCAGGTGATCGAGGCGAGAGCGGCGGCGATGGTGGCCGCTCCGGTCCAGTCCAACGATTTTGCGCTGTCATTTCGGCTTTCGCCTGCGAAGCTCGCAAGTCCCGCCGCGACGGCCGCCAGCGGCACATTGAGCAGAAAAATCGCGCGCCACGACACCTGATCGACGAGCCAGCCGCCCAATACCGGGCCGACGGCGGCGGTCAGCGCGCCGACACCAGCCCATACTCCGATCGCATGATTGCGCTCGTGCTCGTCAAAAGTCGCTCCCAACATCGCGAGGCTCGCCGGGATGAGGAACGCGGCGCCAACCCCTTGAATTGCGCGGCTTGCGACTAGCACCGTGATGTTGGGGGACAGGCCGCACGTAATAGAGGCCAAGGTGAATATCGTAATGCCGAAAACAAAGATGCGTCGACGGCCGTAAAGATCGGCAGCCGCCCCTCCAACCAGCACCGTAGCGCTTAGCAGCAGCAGGTAAGCATTAACGATCCATTGGGTCGCGGCCACGCTTGCATGCACGACGTGCTGAATCGTCGGCAGGGCGATATTTACGACAGACCCATCGACCAATGCCATGCTCGACCCGAATATGGTCGCCGCCAGCGTCAGCCGCTTGCGTCTTTGCGACGGTGCCGCGTCAAAAGCTGGTGTCACCCGGATAACGTTGGCGTCGCAGGGAGATTGCATGAAACCAATCATTTGGGGGGCTCGAGAAGCGTGGCTGTCGCGGTCAGCGTGCGCCTCGAGGGTACCGTTGGCAACCGCCGGTTTCGCCCATTTCGCCGGGTCGCTCAGACGGAGGTCGGCTCCTGGCCCTTTGGCGACGAGACGGGAGCGGTGCGCGGGGACGGCCAGGTACGCCCGCGTTGGTCGCAGCGAGACCATCGTCACGTTTCCTTTGCGAGACCGAGCTCGCTGAGGATGGCTTCGTTGTGCTGACCGACATCAGGCACCGGGTCCATCCGCGGCGCTACGTCGGGAATGGTGAGGGCGGGCAGGAAGCTCATCACCGGCCCGCAGGGCGATCCCACGCTCTGCACCCGCGAGCGCGCATGGAGTTGCTCATGCTGCAGGAAGGCCTCGACCGAGTTCAGATGCGCGTTGGCGATCGCGGCTTCATCGAGCAGCCGCAGCACCTCCTCGCTGGTCATCGCGGCAAAACGCTGCTCGATATGCGCCTGCAGATCGTCGCGGTTCTGCATGCGCAGCGGATTGGTGCGGAAGCTCGGATGGTCGGCGAAGCCGGCGTCGCCAAGCACCGGCACAGCGACCGCCATTCCCGGTCGTTCTGGATGCCGAAGAAGATCGTGGTGCCGTCACCCACGCGGAACGGGCCGTAGGGCGCGATCGTCGCATGCTTCGCGCCGGTGCGCGGCAGCGGCCGGCCGGTACTCATCGTGTAGAAGGCGGGATAGCTCATCCAGTCCGTGATGGAATCGAACAGCGAGGCCTGGAAGGCCGTGCCCTTGCCGGTTCGCTCCCGGCGATACAGCGCCATCAGCACGCCGTTGAGAATGTACATCCCCGTGGCGATATCGACCACGGAAAGCCCCACCTTGGCCGGCTCCGCCTCGGTGCCGTTGACGGCGAGCACGCCGGCCTCGCACTGGACCAGCAGATCATAGGCCTTCTTGTTGCTGTAGGGGCCGCCGCTGCCATAGCCCGAGACGTCGCAGGCGATGAGGCGCGGAAATCTTCGCACGAGCGATGCGGCATCGAGGTCGAGCCGCTCCGCAGCACCAGGCGCGAGATTCTGGATGAACACATCCGCCCGCGGCAGCAGGGCGTCGAGCACCTTGCGGCCGCTCTCGCTCTTGATGTCGATGGCGAGGCTTTGCTTGGAACGATTGGTCCAGACGAACTGGCTCGACATGCCGTTCATCACATGATCGTAGTCCCGGCAGAAATCGCCGCCGCCCGGCCGCTCGATCTTGATCACCCGTGCGCCCCAATCCGCCAGATGCCGGCTGGCCAGCGGCGCTGCGATCGCCTGCTCCAGCGAGACCACCGTCACGCCCGACAGCGGCAGCTCCGCCTCATTCCCCTCCATGCGATCGCCTCCACTCCCGCTCAAGCTCTTGATCAGCGCAGGAGACAAGCCGACCACCCACGCGCATTCTTTGATGCTGCCATCATGCTCCTGTTTTGCCCGACGAGTCAAACTCGACTTCGCAAAATCCTAAGGCATGAAATGCGTAAGGATTGCCATGACTTGGCTACTGTGCATGGGGTTGTTTTCGCAGTTTTGTCTTGAACGGCCTGTCCCCACCCTCAGGTGTCATCTCCCGCGAAAGCGGGGGATCCGGTACGCCGCGGCGTCCCTGTTGCCGAGACCGCACACGTGCCGGCTTTCGCGTCTCCCCTCGGTTGCCAATGAACCGCCGTTCACCCACTATTCGCACTGACTCGTCATGTGGGGGGGATCGATGCCGGCATTTCGCTTGAAGAAGTCATTGGCCATTGCGAGCCTCTCGCTTGCCTTGGCCGTCCTGGCGCTGCCGCGCTCAGGTTTCGCCTACACCCAGGAGCAGCAGCAGGCCTGCACGCCGGATGCGATGCGGCTGTGCAGCGAGTTCGTTCCGAACGTCGATGCCATCACCGCCTGCATGATCAAGAAGAAGGCGCAGCTCTCGCCGCAATGCCGGGTGTTCTTCCGCGCCGGCCCCGAGCCGCGCGAGTTGCGCGCCGGCAAGCCGACCCACATCGCGCCGAGGACCGCGAAGAAGACCAAACCGGCCTCGAAGAAGAAGAAATCCAGCGAAGGCTAAAATCCCGAGCGAAGCGCGTGCCTGTTTTGAAACCCGACAGGCCTGGGAACCGCGCCATCGCATATCCGGCTCGCTCCGGCCGTGACATCAGCTTCGCGACAGCGGACTCGTTTTGTTCGCGCGTCGCCGCACAGGCTTGCGGCCATTACGGGCGCCTCTGACGGAAAAGAGCCGCCCCGAGGTTTGCGCGGCAAGGTTGTGTTGTCCCGTCCGCTGCTCAAGAAACGCACGCTTGCCCGCGCGCGAAGCGTTTTGCAGCAGTTTGTGTGTGACGTCACAGCAAGCAGTGTGACTCAAAAGCCAACACGCCTCGTTATTTCGTGGCGCCAACGCAACCCTCGATACATTTTTCTTTCGCGAATCACTGCGCTGATTCATTTTCGCGGCCTGGGGTCAATCTGGAGGCCGAAGGTATGAACGTAATTGTTTTTGCATCGCGTAAAGGCGGCTCGGGCAAGAGTACCCTGGCTGCACATCTCGCCGCGCAGATCAAGGCGAGCAAGCAGGTCATGCTGGTGGACGCAGATCCGCAGGGCTCGCTCACGCTGTGGCACAAGCTGCGTGGCACCAACGAGCCGCCGATCAAGGCTGCCGTGAACTCCGTCAGCGGCATCGTCTCCGCTGCCAAGCGCGACGGTTATGAATGGGTGTTGATCGACACGCCGCCGAACCTGTCGGCCGTCGTCGACGACGCGATCCGTAACGCGACGATGGTGATCATTCCGGCGCGTCCCGGCGTGTTCGACGTCAACGCGGTGCAGGAAACCATCCAGATGTGCCGCGCCGCGCGCAAGCCCTACGCGGTCGTGCTCAACGGTGCGCCGGCGCGCCGTGACGAGGTCGAAAGCCCGATCGTCACCATCGCCCGCGAAGCGCTGGCGAAATTCCGCGCTCCGGTGTGGGGCGGCCAGATCACCAACCGTTCGGATTTGCTGATGGCGCTCAGCCACGGCGAAGGCGCGCGCGAGTATCAGGCCGAGAGCCGTGCGGCTCAGGAAATCGCAAGGCTTTGGGCGGCGATCGAGCGTTCGGTGAAGGCTATTCGCGGCACGGCGTCGGCGTCCGGCGCAATGCACAAGCAGGCCGCTTAATTTTCATTGGTCATTTCGTGGATACGAAAAACGCGCGGGTCGAGCCGCGCGTTTTGCGTTTCTGCCTTCACCTGTCATTTCGGAGCACCCGAAGGGCGAAGCCGGAATCTCGAGATTCCCCGGTGCGCAATTGTGCACCTGCGGTCTGGCGCTATCGCGCCATCCGGAAATGACGAAATGAATCTTACGCCACCAACAGCATGTAGAACACGATCACCGGCGACAAGGTGAGGATCACCGACCAGATGCCGGTCGCCCAGAGAATGTCCTCGGTGGTAAAGCCCTGCTGTCCAGCGTCGCAATGCGACGCCAGTTCATTATGACTATTCACAAACGCCTCCGCGATTTCTTCGCTTATGGCGTCCACGCTAGCCGGGATGTTTTAACATTCCGGGTCGCTGCGACCAGCGCATTTGAGCACGGCCGTGACCCACGGGTTAACCATCCCGCGCCCGCTCGCGTCAGCCGATCAGCCAGACGCGAAACAGCAGCACCGGTATCAGGCCGAGCATCACCGCCCAGAACCCGAATGACGACACCATCAGAATGCCCTGCAAGAGATCGGCCGGCGCGAATTGCCGCGCGGCCGTCGGCCGGATGCGATGCCCCATGATCATTCCCCTCTCCGAGGTCCTTTGCGGAGACGATAGGCCCGATTGCGTAAACGAGCCGTGGATGCGCGATGCGGCGGCTGCGAATGCGGTTGGGATGCTGTTAACCACGGTCGCCTCTTACCCTTCCCTGGAGGGGCCCTCCAGGGAAGGGGATGGAAGCCGCTACGCCGCGACTTTCCTCCGTCGCTCGATTTCGCGATCGATCGCCGCCGCGAGCTCGCTGCTCACTTCCACCATCGGCAGGCGCACTTCGGGGCTGTCGATCAGGCCGCTGCGCCACAGCCAGTACTTCGCCGGCGCGGGGCTCGGCTCGGTGAACAACAGCCGCGTCAGCTCGGCGACCTCGTGCCAGCGCGCCTGCGCCGCATCGTGGTTGCCGCGCTTCAGCTCGGCATACACGGCTGCAAATATCGCGGTCTCGACATGGGCCGACAGCAGGATGCCGCCGTCGGCGCCGTCAATGAGCGCCTCGAGATAGTTGGCGTCCTCGCCGGTGAGCACACGAAAGTCCTTCGGCCGGTCGCGCAGCAGCGCGATCGACTGCTCGCGGCTGGCGCCGCAATCCTTCAAGCCGACGATGTTCTTGTGCTCGGCGAGCCGCAGCATGGTCTGGTTGGTGATGTTGACCGCGCAGCGATAGGGGATGTTGTAGAGCGCGATCGGCCATGCAGCGTGGTCGGCGAGCGCCTCGAAATGCGCCAGCAGCCCGCGCTGCGACGGCCGCACGTAATAGGGGCTGGCGATCAGGTAACCATCGATCGGCCAGTCCGCGGTCTCGTCGAGGCGCTCCTGCAGCCGCGAGGTGTCCGCGCCCGAGAGCCCGAGGCAGATCGGCAGGCTGCGGCCGCCGGCCGCCATCTCGTCGCGCACCACGGCGACGAGACGTTCGAACTCGGCGCCGCGCAGTGTCATGCCTTCGCCGGAGGTCGCCCCCAGGATGAAGCCGTCAACGGCCTGTCCGCCGTAATGCCGCGTCAGTCGCCGCAGTGACCTGTCGTCCAGTGCGCCGCCCTGAAACGGCGTCACCAGCGGCAGCCATAGCCCATGCAAATGATCTCGTAGTCCGGTCATGTTCCATCTCCTTCTCGGGAAAAAGCCTGAGACGGAGGCACATGAAAAAACCCCGTCCAGGCGGCGGGGTTTTCGGGATTTGTTCGCAATGACGACGTCAGCCTAGTGCGCGCAGAAATCCGAGGCCCCGGGATGGGGGCCTTTTTTCGAGATGACTGCGCACGACTTCGTGATCATTTGCAAATGATGCGGGGTATGCCTGGAACTGTCAATACACGCGGAGCGCGAAGCCACATTTTGACGAAAAAAAGCCGGACCCGAGGGCCCGGCTTAGGTATTGGCCACGTGAGGCCGACACAATCACCTTCCAAGAGGGATTACTGAACTCCCGCGCCACTGGAGGAGGGGGACAAATGCGCAACGCGAAGGCTCAGCGTGCAAACATTATGGGCTTGCCAAGCGCCATGCAGCAACAGCCGAGGCCGCATGTCAGTCATGCGGAAATCAGGACGGCCAGCGCTGTGCCTTGCTCACCACGAAGTCGCGGAACACCTGCACGCGCGCGACCGTCTTCAACTCCTCGGGATAGACGAAGTAAGTGTCGAGCTGGATCGAATCCGACTCGCCGAATAGCTGCACGAGCTTGCTCTGCTCCTCGACGAGGTAGTCGGGCAGGGCGGCGATGCCGAGTCCCTGCTGGCAGGCGCGCACGAGTCCGAGGATGTTGTTGACCTTGAAATAGGCTTCGCGCGGACCCGACCCGTTGCGACCGGCTTCGATCAGCCAGTTGCGGTTCTGCAGATGCGGCGCGAAGTTGCCGTCGGCAAGCGTGATGATGCGGTGGGAGTCGAGCTCCTCCAGCGTGCGTGGCGTGCCGAAGCGCTTGATGTATTCCGGCGAGCAATAGGCGTGAAAGCCCATTGCGAACAGCTTGCGCTGGATGAGATCGGGCTGCGTCGGCTTGCGGGTGCGGATCGCGACGTCGGCCTCGCGCATCGATAGATCGAGCTCCTCGTCGGTGACGATCAACGAGATCCGGATCTCCGGATAGAGCGCGGTGAACTCGCCGAGCCGCGGGATCAGCCAGTTGATGCCGACGCCGGGCGTGGTGGTGATCTTGAGGTCGCCGCTCGGCCGCTCGCGGCTGTCGGTCAGCTTGGCGCGCGCCGCCTGCAGCTGCATGAACACGTCGTGCGCGGTGCGGAACAAGAGGTCGCCCTGTTCGGTGAGGATCAGGCCGCGGGCGTGGCGGTGAAACAGCGAGACCGAAAGCTCCTGCTCCAGCGCCGAGACCTGGCGGGAGACCGCCGATTGCGACAGACCAAGCTGCTCGCCAGCATGCGTGAAGCTGCCCGCTTCCGCCGCCGCGTGAAACACCTTCAGCTTGTCCCAGTCCATATCCGTGAATCCGTCGCGTGTTCGAGGCATGATCTTCATTCCGCTGCCGCGCGCTCGCTGGCGCGAAGGGCCAAGAAACGTTCGGCTTCGAGTGCGGCCATGCAGCCGAGGCCGGCGGCCGTCACGGCCTGGCGATAGGTCTCGTCGGCGACGTCGCCGGCGGCAAACAAGCCGGGCACCGACGTGGCGGTCGAGTTCGGGGCGACCTCGACATAGCCCGACGGTTTGAGCTTGACCTGGCCCTTGACGAGCTCGGTTGCCGGTGCGTGGCCGATGGCGATGAAGATGCCGTCGGCCTTCACGTTCGTGAGCGCGCCGGTCCTGACGTTCTTGAGCCGGACATGGGTGACTTTGTTGGGGTTCTCGGTGCCGCAGATCTCGTCGACGGCGGAGTCCCAGATCACCTTGATCTTCGGATGCTTGAACAGGCGTTCCTGCAGGATGCGCTCGGCACGGAAGTGATCGCGACGATGCACGATGGTGACCTGCGAAGCATGGTTGGTGAGGTACAGGGCTTCCTCGACCGCGGTGTTGCCGCCGCCGACCACGATGACTTCCTTGCCACGGTAGAAGAAGCCGTCGCAGGTGGCGCAGGCCGACACGCCGCCGCCCTGGAACTTCGCTTCGGAGGGCAGCCCAAGCCAGCGTGCTTGCGCTCCCGTGGCGAGGATCACGGTGTCGGCGAGATAGACGTCGCCGCTGTCGCAGGTGAGACGGAACGGCCGTTGCGCAGTCTCCAGCTTGGTGACCAGGTCGGTGACGATCTTGGTGCCGACATGGACCGCCTGCTTCTCCATCTGCTCCATCAGCCAGGGGCCCTGGATCACGTCGGCGAAGCCCGGATAGTTCTCGACGTCCGTGGTGATGGTGAGCTGGCCGCCGGGCTGGATGCCCTGGATCAGGATCGGCTCGAGCATCGCGCGCGCGGCGTAGATCGCGGCGGTGTAGCCGGCGGGGCCAGAGCCAATAATGACGACCTTTGCATGAACAGGAGCGGACATTTCGATGGACGCCTTTCACGGGGGATTTGCAGCGCGGGCGCGGAACGTGCCGGGAGGCCTCGCGGAGGCGCTGAAATATCAGAGCCAATCTAAGCTTTCTGATGAGCCATGCAAGAATTGCATTCCCTCACGGCGGATTTTTCCAACAGGGAACAAAAGCCGATCGGGCCGCGCGCGCAATAAAATTGCGTCGACAGTGCGGACTGGGCTATGAGGATTTCGACAAATCACCCAATACCCCGTAAGGGGCAGGAGTTCCAATCACGTGTCGCGGAACCTAGACGAGATCGACCTGAAAATTCTCGCCGAGATTCAGGCCGACGGTCGAATCACGAATGTCGAGCTGGCCAAGCGCGTCGGCATCTCGCCGCCCCCCTGCCTGCGCCGCGTCCGCGCGCTGGAGGAGGAGGGCTACATCCACGGCTATCGGGGCCTTTTGGATGCCCGCAAGCTCGGCTTCGACGTCACCGTGTTCGCGGCCGTGCACCTGTCCAGCCAGGCCGAGGCCGATTTGCGCGCGTTCGAGGAGTTCGTCCGCGCCGAGCCCCTGGTGCGGGAATGCTGGATGCTGTCGGGCGAGGTCGATTTCATCCTGAAATGCGTCGCCCCCGACATGGCGACCTTCCAGGATTTCGTCACCCACCTCACTGCAGCGCCCCATGTGCGCAACGTGCGCACCTCGCTGGTACTGCACAATTCGAAATACGAGGCGGCGGTGCCGCTGGAGGTGAAGGGGCGGAGGTAGATCGCTCATTCCGTCATCCTGATGAGGCTCGCCGAAGAGGCGGGCACCTCAGAGTGACGGTGATGGAGTTGGGTCCGCTGCTTCCACATCGACAGTGCGAGCGCAGCGAAACAATCCAGAGTCTTTCCGCAGCGGCAGTCTGGATTTGCTTCGCTGCGCCCGCACAATGTCGGATGGCGAGAGCCAGCGTTCACCCATGCCAACAACACGCAAAAACAAAAAGGCCGCGCCACGCGCGGCCTTTTCGAAACATCATTACACGGTGGCGGCAAATGCTTACCGCCACTCCACCTTGGTGATCTCGTAGGCCTTGGCGCCGCCGGGCGTATTGACCTCGACGGAAGCGCCCTTCTTCTTGCCGATCAGTGCGCGCGCGAGCGGCGAGGTGATGGAGATGCGGCCCTTCTTGGCGTCGGCCTCGACCTCGCCGACGATCTGCCACACCGTCTTCTTCTCGGTGTCCTCATCGACCAGCGTCACGGTGGCGCCGAACTTGATGGTGTCGCCGGACAGTTTCGAGATGTCGATGATGTCGGCGCGCGCAAGCTTGTCCTCGAGCTCGGCGATGCGGCCCTCATTGTGGGACTGCTCTTCCTTCGCGGCATGATACTCCGCGTTCTCCGACAGGTCTCCGTGCGAGCGCGCCTCGGCGATGTGCTCGATGATCCGCGGACGGTCCACGGACTGGCGGTGCTTCAATTCTTCCCCGAGCGCGACAAAGCCGGCCTGGGTCATCGGAACCTTTTCCATCTCTTCTCTCGTCCTTCAGCTGCGCGCCCCGGAAAGATGCGGGGCGCGGCAACCTTGATTCGTCGGTATTCCCGGGGCTGAACACGCGCCCGCCGGGATCTCTCATGTGGTCTGGCGCCGGAACAGAACAACCACATGGCCGGACGGTTCCTCCGGCCATTGTAGCTTCATTGCCAATCACTTAGCGGCGGGTTCGCCGCCGCTCGCGATCAGGTTTCCGAAAAGTAGCTCTGCAGGGTACGAACCTCAAGGTCCCCGCCCAGATAGGCGCGGATGCCCTGCGCGGCCGCCACGGCCCCGGAAAGAGTGGTGTAATATGGCACTTTATGCAAGAGGGCCGCGCGCCGCAGCGAACGGCTGTCCGCCAGCGCCTGCGGGCCTTCGGTGGTGTTGAAGACGAGCTGGACGTCGCCATTGGTGATGGCATCGACGATGTGCGGCCGCCCCTCCAGCACCTTGTTCACCTTCTCGGTCGGAATGCCCTGGTCGGTCAGGAAGCGCGCGGTGCCCGACGTCGCCAGCACCTTGAAGCCGAGCGAGTGCAATTCGCGAACGGCGTCGGCGATGCGCGTCTTGTCGCTTTCGCGCACCGAGACGAACACCGTGCCCTTGCGCGGCACCCTGGTGCCGCCGCCGAGTTGGCTCTTGGCGAAGGCGACCGCGAACGAGCGGTCGATGCCCATGACCTCGCCGGTCGAGCGCATCTCGGGGCCGAGCACGGTATCGACGCCGGGGAACCGGGCGAACGGAAATACCGATTCCTTGACGCCGACGTGCTTGAGCGCCGCCTTCTTCAGCTTGAAGTCGGCGAGCTTCTCGCCCGCCATGATGCGCGCGGCGATCTTGGCGACCGGCATGCCGATCACCTTGGCCACGAACGGCACGGTGCGCGAAGCGCGCGGATTGACCTCGAGCACGTAGATCTCGCCGTCCTTGATGGCGTATTGCACGTTCATCAGGCCAATGACGTCGAGGCCGAGCGCGAGCTCGCGAGTCTGCCGCTCCAGCTCTTCGATCATCTTCGCATCGAGCGAGTGCGGCGGAAGCGAGCAGGCGCTATCGCCGGAATGGATGCCGGCTTCCTCGATGTGCTCCATGATGCCGACGATGAACGTGTCCCTGCCGTCGCAGAGGCAGTCGACGTCGACTTCGGTTGCATCAGACAGATAACGATCGAACAGCAGCGGGTTCTTGCCGAGCACGGTGTTGATCTGCCCGGTCTTGTCGTTCGGATAGCGCGCCTTGACGTCGGCCGGCACCAGCTCCGGCAGCGTGCCGAGCAGATAGTCGTTGAGCTGGTTCTCCTCGCGGATGATCTGCATGGCGCGGCCGCCGAGCACGTAGGACGGGCGCACCACGAGCGGCAGGCCGAGATCGGCGGAGACGAGGCGAGCCTGCTCGACCGAATAGGCGATGCCGTTCTTCGGCTGCTTGAGCCTGAGCTTGTCGAGCACGCGCTTGAAGCGGTCGCGGTCCTCGGCAAGGTCGATGGCGTCCGGCGAGGTGCCGAGGATCGGCACTTCGGCGGCTTCCAGCGCGTGCGCCAGCTTCAGCGGGGTCTGACCGCCGAACTGCACGATGACGCCGTGTAGCGTGCCCTTGCTGCGCTCCGTCGCGATGATCTCGAGCACATCCTCGGAGGTGAGCGGCTCGAAATAGAGCCGGTCAGCCGTATCGTAGTCGGTCGACACCGTCTCCGGGTTGCAGTTGACCATGATGGATTCGTAGCCGGCATCGTGCAGGGCGAAGCAGGCATGACAGCAGCAATAGTCGAACTCGATGCCCTGGCCGATGCGGTTCGGCCCGCCGCCGAGAATGATGACCTTCTTCTTGTCGGATGGCGTGCTCTCGTCCGCCAGTGCTCCCGCAAACGGCGCCTCGTAGGTCGAGTACATGTAGGCGGTCGGCGAGGCGAACTCGGCCGCGCAGGTATCGATGCGCTTGTAGACGGGGCGAACGCCGAGCGCATGGCGCTTCGCCTTGACCTCGGCCTCTGTCGTCTCGGCGAGCACGGCGAGCCGCGCGTCGGAGAAGCCCATGGCCTTCAGCGTGCGCATGCCGAAGGCGTTGCCGGGCAGGCCGTTCTTCCTGACCTTCTCCTCCATGTCGACGATGCCGCGCATCTCGCCGAGGAACCACGGATCGATCTTGCAGGAGTTGAAGATGTCTTCGTTCGACCAGCCGAGCCGCATGGCCTGGGCGACCTGAAGAATGCGGTTCGGCGTCGGCGTGCCGAGCGCGGCGCGGATCGCATTCTTGTCGTCGTCGCGGCCGAGGCCCTCGATCTCGATCTCGTCGAGGCCGGTCAATCCGGTCTCGAGCCCGCGCAGCGCCTTCTGCAGGCTTTCCTGGAAAGTGCGGCCGATCGCCATGACTTCGCCGACCGACTTCATCGACGTGGTCAGCGTGGCCGAGGCGCCCGGGAATTTCTCGAAGGCGAAGCGCGGCACCTTGGTGACGACGTAATCGATCGTCGGCTCGAACGAGGCCGGCGTGGCGCCGCCGGTGATGTCGTTGGCGATCTCATCGAGCGTGTAGCCGACCGCGAGCTTGGCGGCGACCTTTGCGATCGGAAAGCCGGTGGCCTTCGAGGCCAGCGCGGACGAGCGCGACACGCGCGGATTCATCTCGATAACGACCATGCGGCCATCTTCGGGATTGACGCCGAACTGCACGTTGGAGCCGCCGGTCTCGACCCCGATCTCGCGCAGCACCGCGATCGAGGCGTCGCGCATGATCTGGTATTCCTTGTCGGTCAGCGTCAGCGCCGGCGCCACCGTGATGGAGTCGCCGGTGTGCACGCCCATCGGATCGAGGTTCTCGATCGAGCAGACGATGATGCAATTGTCGTTCTTGTCGCGCACCACCTCCATCTCGTACTCTTTCCAGCCGAGCACGGATTCCTCGATCAGCACTTCGTTGGTCGGAGACGCATCGAGACCGCGCTCGATGATGTCGAGGAACTCTTCCTTGTTGTAGGCGATGCCGCCGCCGGTGCCGCCCATGGTGAAGGACGGGCGGATGATCGCGGGCAGGCCGATCTCGGATAGCGCCATCATCGCCTGCCCAAGCGCGTACTCCTGATAGCGCTTGCGGCGGTCGCCTTCGCCGAGAGTCCATTGCCGGTCGAGCTCTTCGAGCGCCGCGCCCGACAGTTTCTCGCGTTCGGCGAGATATTTGTCGCGGAACGACTTCTTCAGCTCGGAGGCGTTGGCGAGCCGCGACTTCGGCGTCTGCAGCCCGATCTTCTCCATGGCGTTGCGGAACAGCTGGCGGTCTTCGGCCTTGTCGATGGCATCGGCGGTGGCGCCGATCATCTCGACGTCGAACTTCTCCAGCGTGCCCTGCCGGCGCAGCGACAGCGCGCAGTTCAGCGCGGTCTGGCCGCCCATGGTCGGCAGCAGCGCGAAGCCGCCGGGAATGACGTGACGTTCCTTCTCGATGATCTTGGCGACGATCTCGGGCGTGATCGGCTCGATATAGGTCGCATCGGCCAGCTCCGGGTCGGTCATGATGGTGGCCGGGTTGGAATTGACGAGGACGATGCGATAGCCCTCTTCCTTCAGCGTCTTCACCGCCTGAGTGCCCGAATAGTCGAACTCGCAGGCCTGGCCGATCACGATGGGACCGGCGCCGATGATCAGGATGGTGGTGATGTCTGTACGTTTGGGCATCAACTCTCGCCGAAGTGGAATTTGGGCACAAAAAAAGGGCGCGCCTGCTGCGCGTCCCTTTGGCCGAGAGCGCGGTGGTCTCCCTCGCGCGCGGGTGGGTCTTAGACCAGTTTTCGGGGCGGCGAAACCCCGAAAAACGCCCATCAACCGGCAATTTTGACCGGTTTTGGCCGCGCCTGCCAGCCACGGGCAAGGTGCACCAGAAGCGAGGCCGCAACGCTCGATCCGCCGATCCAGCCGAGGTCTGTCGGCGACAGGGTGGCCAGCACAGCGCCGCCCAGCGCTCCGCCGATGGCGAAGCCGAGATACATGGATGAGGCGTTGAGCGAGAGCGCGATCGTCGAAGCCTGCGGCTCGATCCGGATGATGCTGGCGAGCTGGGCGGGATAGAACGCCCAGCCCGAGAGCCCCCAGAGGAAGATCGCCCCGAGCACCGCGTAATGCGCCTGTGCGGGCATCAGCTTCAGGACCAGCGAATGCAGGATCAGGGCGCCCGCCATGCCGGCGAGCCCGAGGCCCGCGGTCACGAGCGTGCCGAGCCGGTCGGCCAGGACGCCGCCAAGCATGTTCCCGATTGCCGCCGCGCCGCCAAACACCAGCAGCGCCAAGCTGATTTGCGAGGCGCCGAAGCCGAGGCCGCGCAGCGGGACCGCGAAATAGGTGAACACTGTGAAGCCGCCCAGCGCCCACAATGTCGTGATCAGCAGCGCAACCACAACGTGACCGTGGCGCGCCACCGCCAACCGTTCGCTGAGCGAGGCCGTATTGCGCGGCAGGCCTTTAGGCAGGCCGAGCAACAGGCCGGCGAGCGCGACCGCGCCGATCAGGGCGACCATGGCAAAGGTCGCGCGCCAGCCGAGCAGGCTGCCGACGAGATTGCCGAAGGGCACGCCGACCACGGTCGCAACCGTGAGCCCCGCGGTGACGAGCGCCACCGCGCGGCCACGCCGTTCGGGCGCGGCAACCGCCACGGACACCGCAAGCGCCGTGGGCATGCACAGCCCCGAGCCCAGCGCCATCAGCATCCGCGAGGCCAGCAGCAGGGCGTAGTTGGATGCCACCATCGCCGCGAGGTTACCGGCGATGAAGGTCGTCAGTGCGAGGGCCAGGACGGTGCGGCGGTCGATATTGTTCAGCGCCACGGCGAGGATGGGCGAGCCCACCGCATAGGTGAGGGCGTAGGCGGTGACCAATTGGCCCGCGGCCGAGACCGAAATCGAAAGGTCGGTGGCGATTGCCGGCAAAAGTCCTGCAATGACAAACCCTTCAGTGCCGATCGCAAAGGCCGCCAGGGCCAGCCAGAACACGCTCATTGGAGAAATCCCCATGTTCAAGGTTTATTGAACTATTGGATGTTATGGTTCCGAGAGTCAATTGGTTCAAGAACTATTGAACATTGTCGCCGCTTCATTATGATCCGGGCATGAGCCGCACGCCACTTCATCCGACCCGCGAGCAGATCGAGCTGCCGATGGTGCTGGATTGCTTGAGCGATCCGATCCGGCTCGCCATCGTCTACCAGCTTGCCCAGCAAGAACGTGTCAGCAGCGAACTCTGTTGCGGCGATTTCAGCGGGCTTGGTGGCAAGTCGAACCTCGCCTACCACTTCGCCAAGCTGCGCGAATGCGGATTGATGCAGACGCGCGTGGCGGGCACCAATCGATTCATGCGGCTGCGACGTGAGGATCTGGAGGCGCGCTTCCCAGGCCTGCTCGATGCCGTGCTCAGTTCGGCGGCCAGGGATGCGGACCGGCTTCCGCTCGTGTCCGGCTGCGAATTGGTCGAGGGTGACCGAAAATGAGACGGTTGCTCGTGGGGTGCTGATTTGCCCGGCGTGCGTTTAGCCGGCAGTCCGTCTTCGCTTTTGCTCCGCTCCAGCTACGGCGGACACGCTTCGCCCCTGCGTGGCTGCGCCACGCGTAACCCCGCAAGCGTGGAGACCCGGCCTGGATTTGAACCAGGATGAAGAGCGATGCACCGCTCCCGCGTAGACGCTTCCGCCACCGGGCCGCGGCGATAATGACCGATCGGAATGCGAGAGGCCACCTCGGCCGATCGTTATGCTTAACGAATCAAAGGCGGTCGCGCGATGAAGGTCATGCGCCAGCGGTTATGGCCGATGTTGCTGTGGGCGCGCTGGACCGCGAAGCCCGCCGCCTTCAGCTTGGCGGTGATCTCGTCCTCGCTGTAGCGCTGCAGCCCGATGCGCGTGCGCAGATGACGGTAATCAGACAGTGCGGTGCTGATCAGCCCGAGCAGCGCGTCCTTGAGGAAGCCGTGACGCAGACCGAAGCCGAGCAGCGCCATCACGTCCCTGACCATGCCGACATTGGGCTGGAGGATATCGCCAAGCACCAGCTTGCCGGACGGCTTCAGGATACGGCGGATGTTGAGGAGGGCGGCATCGAGCTCCTCCGGCGTCATGTATTGCGCGACCGAGTTCATCACGACGAGGTCGATCGACTTGTCCTGCATCTTGCGGACGTCATCGAGCGAGCGGACGCGGATCTTGGTGTTCGGGGCGAACCGCGCGATCAGCCGGCCGCGCACGCCGGGCGCGGGCTCGGCGAGGATCAGCTTGGCGCAGGCGGCAGCCACCTGGTTCGCCGACAGCGCCTCGCCGCAGGCATAGTCCAGCACCGTCGCCTCGGGCGAGGGGATGTAGCCGATGATGTCTCGCGCAATGATCTGGAAGTGCAAATCGCGATGCAGCTTGCTGACATAGATCGTGTGCGTCGAGTCGTAATAATCGATCCAATCGTCCATGGTATTCGAACGTCCCGGCCAAATGGTTCCTGCTCAGGAACCGACGCTGCCTGCCTTGCGTTAGGGGTGCGACGGCGCGCCGTCAATGTCCGCGTCCTAACAGGAAGGTCTCCCGTGAGCAAAACGAACAAGGTCTCGCCCGATCTCGACACCCCTACCGATCTGTCGTCCGAAGGAGTCAAGAAGGTCTCGGAAGCGCTCAACGTGCTTCTGGCCGACGCGTTCGCGCTTTATCTCAAGACCAAGAATTTCCACTGGCACATCAGCGGCCGGCATTTCCGCGACTATCATTTGCTGCTCGACGAGCAGTCCGACCAGATCTTCGCCACCACCGACCAGCTTGCCGAGCGCGTCCGCAAGGTCGGCGGCACCACGCTGAAGTCGATCGGCCAGGTCGCAAAGCTCCAGACCATCAAGGACAACAACGAGGACTATGTCCCGCCGCGGGAGATGCTGCGCGAGCTGATGCAGGACAACAAGCACGTCGCAGCCGCGATGCGCAAGGCGCACGAAGTCTGCGACGAGGCCGGCGACGTCGCCAGCGCCAGCATCCTCGAGGTCTTCATCGACGAGACCGAGCGCCGCACCTGGTTCCTGTTCGAGGCGACCCGGCAGGAAGGCAGCAACGCGGCGTAGCGCACGGTGTCGTAGCAACCATTAGATTCGCCCGATCGCTGAGGGTAGCATGACGCCGTGCTTGCGGCCCTCAAGGCGTGGCCTGGCGGCAGCGGAGATGGAGTTGAGGCCAGGGCGACGGCCAGCCTTTGACGGCCGCGGCGCGCGGCGTCTTTGTGACGGCAGGTCGGGACGAAGAAACGGTGCTTCGGCCGAACAAAGAAACGCCATCAGGTAGCCGGAGCCCTCGCGATCTCGGGCGGTTTTGTCTGCCAAGGCGTGCCGCGGGCGACCACTGTGTTGGCGAAGATTAATAGCTTTCTGGCGCAAGCGATCAATGCGCGCTTGTGTTCCTTGCCTGCTCCCATCAGCCTTCCATAGAGCGTGATGAGCTGCGGATTCCAGCGAAATGACGCCGGCAGCGCCGCAGTAAAGAGCGCACGTCGCAGCCGTTCACGCCCGCCGGCGATGTGACGAACGCCGGTGCGATCGCCGCTGTCGTCATCGTAAGGGGCAATGCCAGCCAGCGCGGCCGCTTGCTCGCGCGTGATCTGACCGATCTCGGGCATCCGCACCAGAATGACCATGGCGGTCTTTAGCCCGATACCATCGATGCTGTTGATCAAGTCGAGCCGCTCGGCAAGATCGCGATGCTCACGGATTGCGGCGGCCAGTGCCTTCAGTTCGACCTTCTCGCGCTTGGCCAGGCGAGCGATATCCTCCTTCCACAGCTTCTGGAGCCGCATATTGCGGCAGCTCTCGATCCGGTTCTTCAGCCGAGCAATGTCCTCGGTGATCTGGTCGATCATCGTCAGGTGCTCGGCAAATGGCAGCAAGCGGGGATCCGGAGCTGCGTGGATCTTCTTGACCGCGGCGGTGCAGGCCGCAATCAGCGCGGCATCGATCTTGTCGTTCTTGGCGCGCTGCAGCTGGAACACGGCATAAGCGCGCACCTGGGCCGGCTGAAATACGACGACCACAAACCGCTGGCGCCGCAACTCGGCGACGACAGCCTGCTCATAGCCGCCGCTCGCCTCGATCCCGACCCGTTTGACCTTGTGGCGCTGCAACCATTCCACCAGCACTTTATAGCCATCCGGCGTGTTATCGGCCTGAAGCCGCTCCAAACTGCCATCAAGTGCCACATCGAGCTTACGTTTACCGGTATCGATCCCGGCACAGATCGTGATACGCTTGGCCATCTTCGTCGACCCTCCCTTGTGTGTGCGAACCTAAAGTTCGTTCAACCATCCGGGTCCCGATGAAGTACCGATCGCGATCCTGCTACGAAAGGCAGCCCTCAAGGCTTCGGTGGGCATCGATCCGATCGATCGGCAGCCCAGCTCGGGCGGCCACCCGAGCTGGGCCATTCCTCACGGAACGAGGCCATTCTAGTCCGGTGCGCTAAAACAAGGGCGGGCAAAGGCGCGCTCTTCGCGCCGTGCCCACCATCTATCCTTCGCGGCTCAAATCGATTGGTGGGCACGCTTCGCTTTGCCGACCACCACGGTACTGCGCGTGTAGCTATCGCCACAACCGCATCAGCGCGCCATCCTTCCCGGTCACGGGATCAGCGGGCGGCAGCGCGACTTGCGGAATCGTCTTCAGCGCTTTCGCATGGTTCTCCGGCGTAACCCGTGTGATCTCCATCTTGCTGCCTGGCGGATAGGCGCCGATCACGCAGAAATCATTGCTGGCCTTGATGCATTGGTGTCCGGTGCCGGCGGGCAGGATCGCGACGTCACCGGCCTTGATCTGAAGCTCCTGGCCATGATCGCCGCCGAAACGGACGCGGGCGCTGCCGCGCGCGACGCCGAGCACCTCATGAACCGTCGAGTGATAGTGCAGATAGTCGTAGACGCCGTTGCGCCATGTCCCGCCCCAGCCGTTCTGTTCGAACAGGTTTTCGATGGTCTCTTCGGGACGCTTCGGATCGAGCTTCACCGCGTCCTGGTAGACCAGGAACGGAAGGATGTTGTTCGGCACGAGCCCGTCATCCTCGAAAACGATGGCGAGCGGCTCGGCCTTGTCGCGGAGGACGGACATGGCAGGCTCCTGCTGCAAGGTGCCAAGACAACATTTCACCTTGTCAGGGCGTTCCTTGGCAGGCCTCGTGTCCCGGCCCGGGGCACGAGAGCCGTAGCGAGTCTTACGCGCTCTTCTTCTGCCGCATCAGGTCGGCGAAGCGCTGGAAGAGATAATGCGAGTCGCGCGGGCCGGGCGATGCTTCGGGGTGGTACTGCACCGAGAACACCGGCTTGCCGTCGAGCTGGATGCCGCAATTGGAGCCGTCGAACAGCGAGACGTGGGTCTGCCTCGCGCCCCTTGGCAGCGTGGTCTCGTCCACGGCGAAGCCGTGGTTCATCGAGGTGATCTCGACCTTGCCGGTGGTCTCGTCTTTGACGGGATGATTGGCGCCATGATGGCCCTGATGCATCTTCTTGGTTCTAGCGCCGACGGCGAGGCCCAGCATCTGGTGGCCGAGGCAGATGCCGAAGGTCGGCGTGCCCGACTTGATCACGTCCTGAATGACTGGCACCGCGTACTTGCCGGTCGCGGCCGGATCGCCCGGACCGTTGGACAGGAACACGCCGTCCGGCTTCATCGCCAGGATGTCTTCGGAGGACGTTGTCGCCGGCACCACTGTTACCTTGCAGCCGACGCCGGCGAGCAGGCGCAGGATGTTGCGCTTGATGCCGTAATCGATGGCGACGACGTTGAACTCCGGCTTCTCCTGCCGGCCAAAACCCTTGTCCCATAGCCACGGCGTCTCGTCCCAGGTGAAGCGCTGGCCGCTCGTGACCATCGGCACGAGGTCCATACCCTCGAGGCCCGGCCATTCGCGCGCCTCTTCCTTAAGACCATGCAGATCGAACTCGCCGGTCCGGGAATGCGCGATCACGGCGTTGGGCATGCCCTTGGAGCGGATCAGCGCGGTCAGCGCGCGGGTGTCGATGCCGGAGAGGCCGATGATGCCGCGCGCCTTCAGCCATTGGTCGAGATGCTTGGTGGCGCGATAGTTCGAGGGATCGGTGATCGCGGTGCGCAGGATCACGCCGCGCGCGCCGGGCGTCGCGGCCATGTTAACCGTCTCGATATCGTCTTCGTTGGTGCCGACATTGCCGATATGCGGGAACGTGAAGGTGATGAGCTGTCCGGCATAGGAAGGATCGGTCAGGATCTCCTCGTACCCGGTCATCGCGGTGTTGAAGCAGACCTCACCGACGGCGTGGCCTTCGGCGCCGAGACCAAAGCCCTCGAGCACCGTGCCGTCGGCAAGCACGAGGAGCGCGGTCGGTTTATGGTCCGGCCAGGCGGGATCGTTGTCATGTTGTGTCATGAGCCCGCTTCATAAGCCCCCCGGACGTGCCCGTCAAAGCGGGAGAGGGCCGATTCACATGCGTTTTTGCATATTTGACAGCTCTTCTCGCGCACTTAAGCTCGGCCGCACAATTTCCGGCAGTTTGAGGGGCTTGCGAGGCAATAATGGATCAGACCACCCCGCTTCTGCTGGTTCCGGGGCTGGCCTCCTCGGCCCGGATCTATGCCCCGGTCCTCCCCGCCTTGTGGCGGCTCGGCCCGGTGATGATTGCCAACCATATCCGCGACGACAGCATGGCGGCGATCGCCGCCCGGGTGTTGAGTGAGGCGCCGCCGCGCTTCGCACTCGGCGGTCATTCCATGGGCGGCTACATCGCGCTCGAGATCATGCGCCAGGCGCCCGAGCGGGTGGCAAAACTCGCGCTGATCAACACCCAGGCCGGCCCCGACACGCCGGAGGCGACCGCGCGCCGCCGCGGCCTGATGGAGCGCGCGAAACGCGGCGAGCTCCGCGCCATCCGCGAGGAGAGCTTTCCGGAGCTCGTGCATCCGTCGCGGCGCGATGATGCCGCTATCCTGAAGCTCGTGCATGCGCAGGACGAGGACGTCGGCGTCGAAGGCTATCTGCGGCAGCAGACCGCGATCATCGCGCGGGTGGATTCACGCCCGACGCTGGCGACGATCAGATGCCCGACGCTGGTGCTGACGGGCGATCAGGACAACACCATCCCCAACGCCTTCTCGAAGGAGATGGCCGAGGCCATCGCAGGCGCAAAGCTCGTGATCCTCGATCGCTGCGGACACCTGCCGCAGCCGGAACAGCCGGAAGCCACTGCGCGCGCCCTCACCGAATGGCTCGCGAGCTAGGTTGTGCGGAGGCCGCAAACGGCCTAGATCAGGCGTCGTATACTCGAAGGGATCACGACCATGCTGCGCGACGACATCAACAATGCGGTCAAGGAGGCCATGAAGGCCAAGGACGAGCGCAAGCTGTCCACGCTGCGCATGGTCAATTCGACCATCAAGAATGCCGACATCGACGCCCGCGGCAGCGGCAAGCCGCCGTTGTCGGACGCCGACATCCTCGCCGTGCTGCAGAAGATGATCAAGCAGCGCCAGGAGGCGGTCGAGCTCTACGACAAGGGCGGCCGCGCCGAGCTTGCCGCGCAGGAGCGCGAGGAGATCGCGGTGATCTCGGCATACCTGCCGAAGCAGATGTCGGACGACGAGGTGAAGAAGGCGATCGCGGATGCGATCACTGAAACCGGTGCGGCCGGTATGAAGGACATGGGCAAGGTGATCGCGGTGCTGCGCACGAAGTACGCGGGACAGATGGATTTCGGCAAGGCCAGCGGCCTGGTGAAGGCTGCCCTGTCAGGCTAGCAGGAAGGGCCCTGGATGTTTCGTGTCACTGCGGACAGTCTGGAGGCCTATCTCGCTTTCGATCCCAATCGCACGGCGGATCTCGAAAAGCTGCACGCGCTGATGCGCAGGGCTGCCGTCGCTGAACTTCAAGGCGTTCACCGATCTGAATGCTTCGGCCGTGTCGGCGCTGTTTGCGGAGGCTGCCGACATCTTCAAGGCGGACAAAACGAATCCCACGCGCTACATGCAAGGGAACTGAGATCGCGCCTGCGCCCAGCTGAAGGGAGCTCCCGGCCCACGCTGTCCGAGGCGGTGCTTTAGCCCCCGCGCTTTTCGCTAGGCTTCGATGCTCTCTCCGCGCAAAATGGAGTGAAACACGAGGGACGGAATGCTCACCGAAGCCGCAACTTACGACGAGCTCTATCGCAACTTCCGCTGGGACATCCCGGCGCGGTTCAACATGGCGGAGGCGTGCTGCGACCGCCATGCCGACGGCACGGGCCGCCTGGCTCTGATCTATGTCGACGAGAACGGCGCCACCACGCGCACCTCGTTCGACGAGGTCGCGGAGATGTCGCGCCGCTTCGCCAATGTGCTGAAGACGGATGGGCTTGTCCGTGGCGACCGCGTCGCGGTGTTCCTGTCGCAGTCCCTGGAATTGCCGATCGCGCACATGGCGGCGTTCCGCTCCGGGCTGATCTCGATCCCGCTGTTTGCGCTGTTCGGCGAGGACGCGCTGGAATTCCGCCTGTCGAATTCGCAGGCGAGAGCGATCATCACCGATGAGGCGGGCTGGGAGAAGCTCACCAAGATCCGCGACCGGCTGCCCTATTTGCAGGACATCTATGTCACGAGTGGCGCCGTCCACGCCGGTGCAAAGCCGTTCTGGTCAGCGATCGAAACCGCATCCGAGGATTTTGCAAACGTCGACACCTCGGCGGACGATCCCGCGCTGATCATCTACACCTCGGGCACGACGGGCAACCCGAAGGGCGCGCTGCATGCGCACCGCGTCGTGCTCGGCCATCTGCCGAATGTGGAGATGTGTCACAACTTTCTGCCACGCCCCGGCGATCTCATGTGGACGCCGGCGGACTGGGCCTGGATCGGCGGCCTCATCAACGGCCTGCTGGCGTTCTGGTATCACGGCATACCGCTGGTCGGCCATCGCGCGCGAAAATTCGAGCCGCAGGCGGCGATGCAGATGATGGCCGACCTCGGCGTCCGCAACGTCTTCCTGCCGCCGACTGCGTTGAAGCTGATGCGGCAGGCCGGCGTGAAACATCAAGGCGTCAAGCTGCGCAGCATCTTCACCGGCGGCGAGTCGCTCGGCGGCGAGCTGCTCGGCTGGGTGCGCGAGACTTTTGGTGTCGACGCACATGAGGTGTTCGGTCAGACCGAATGCAACCTCGTGATCGGCAGCAACTCCAATCTGTTTCCGATCCGCCCCGGCGCGATGGGCAAGGCGACGCCGGGTTTCGACGTCCGCATCGTCAACGACAAGGGCGAGGAACTGCCGCGCGGCCAGCGCGGCATCATCGGCGTGCGCCAGCCATGCCCGGTCACCATGCTCGAATACTGGCGCAATCCGGAGGCGACGGCGAAGAAATATGCCGGCGAGTTCCTGCTCACCGGCGATCTCGGCGTGCAGGATGAGGACGGCTATTTCTGGTATGTCAGCCGCGAGGACGACGTCATCACCACCGCCGGTTATCGCGTCGGCCCGTCCGAGATCGAGCACACGCTGATGAAGCATCCGTCGGTGGCGATGGCGGCGGTGGTCGGTATTCCCGATCCGATCCGCACGGAATCGATCAAGGCCTGGGTCGTGCTGCGTCCCGGCTTTACCGGCAGCGATGCGCTCGCGCGCGAGATCCAGGAGTTCGTCAAGGTGCAGCTCGCCGCCCACGAATATCCGCGCTTCGTGGAGTTCGCCGAGACGTTGCCGATGACGGCGACCGGCAAGGTGTTGCGGCGCGAGCTGCGGGCGAGGGGCTAGCTTCCGACGATGGCCAAGACGTCTCAAGCCGCGGGGCTTCACCGTGCGTCGCTTGCGAAGCTGCACGAGCTCGATGCGGCACTCGAGCTGATGTATTACGGCTGGCGCGGGATGACGCTGGAAGCCGACGCATATCTTGCCAAGCAGGGTCTGTCGCGCCCGCATCATCGTATCCTCTATGTGGTGGCGCGCCGGCCCGATATCTCGATCGGCTCGCTGGTCGAGGTCCTCGGCATTTCCAAGCAGGCTCTGAACCGGCCGCTCAATCTGCTCTTGGAGCGCAAGCTCCTGACGTCGAAGCGCTCGCCGGAGCAGCACCGCTCGAAACTGCTGCGCCTGACCGAAGCGGGGCGGCGCATCGAGCAGCGCGCCTCCGACCACGAGCGCCAGGTCTTGCGCGCGGCGTTCGATCGCGTCGGGGCGTCCGGTGCGGCTGGCTGGATGGGGGTGATGGAGGCGATCGCCGACAACAGCTGAACGAAATCTCAAGTCAACATAGTTGACATGAGGCGCGGGCTTTGCCACCTTCCCGGCCACGAGCCAGGGGAGGATCCGCATCATGAGCGGACAAGCAATGGATCGCGCGGCCGCCGAACGCTTCGTCGCGGCATGGTGCGCGAATTGGTGCAGGGTCGATATCGACGCGGTGGTCGCGCATTTCGCCGACGATGCGCAGATGCGCAGCCCTCTCGCTCTCACCCTGACGGGTTCTCCGACCGTCACCGGCGCTGAGGCTATCCGCGCCTACTGGCGGAAAGCCTATGGCCACATCGAAAGTGCCGACCTGAAGATCCTGAGCTGGAGCTGGGACGAGGCGATCGCGCGACTGACGGTGTGGTGGCAGCTGGGCGACACCCGCGCCAGCGAGTTCATGGACTTCGACGACGCGGGCCGCGTCGTACGCAGCGAAGCCTTTTACGGAAAATGACGATGCACCTTTCTGATTTCATCCTGCTTCTCAACACGCTCTGGTTCGTCGGCGCCTTCATCCAGTTCAGCATCGCGCAAACCAACACGTTGAAGATCCTGCTGCCGCGGGAAGAGCGTCGCAATCCGATTGCGCCGACCCTGGCGGCGAGCGTTGCGTTCCTGGGCGCGATGAATCTGCCGATCGGGCTGCTGTCGCTCTATCTCCTGGCCGCCCGTCCGTCCTTCTTCCAGCCGGCCGAAGCGCAGCTCGCGCTGTTCCTGTTCTTCGCCGCCTGCCATTTCAGCCAGTTCGCCTACAATGTTCCCGTGCTGATGCGTGGAGGCCGCGTCGGAGTGGCTTACTGGCCCGTGCTGAAGGGCCCGATGCTCCGGATCTTCGTCATCGACGCGGCTCTGTTCGCGGCCAATCTCGGCGTGGCGCTTCAGCTGCTGTCGCGCGCTTGATAGGCGCCGCACGTTTGACATGGAGATGGCCGCGCCTACGGCGTCTTGATCCCGATCGCCTTCAGCGCGTCGAGCATTCGCTGCGGCGGGCCCATTTTCACCACCAGTGGCTGGCCGGTCTCGAGCAGGCTCTTGAGGCTGGACAGGATCGCCGGCCAGCCCTGGCGTCCGCCGGCAAGGATGTCGTCGCTGAGCGGGCGATCATGGCCTTCGCTCATGGTGAGCCGGACCGCATCGCCGACCTGCTCGATCTCGTAGGTGACGAGCGTGGGGCCGAGCTTCTCGATCAGGTCCGGCCAGTTGACGTTGAACGTCACCGAGAGCTTTCGCGGCGGGTCGTAGGCGAGAACCTCGCCGCTGATGTGCAGCGCGCCGTCAGGCGTGCGCACGATGAACGAGCCGCCAAGGCGCGGCTCGACCGCGACGGTGTTGCCGAAGAAATACTGCCTGCTGAACTCGGCCGAGGTCAGCGCTTCCCACACCTTCTCCGGCGTCGAAGCGATGTAGATGGTGTAGACCGTGAGCGGCTTGAATTGATCGAGCTTCATTTTGCATCGAATCCCTTGTTCAGGGCTGCGCGTGGAATGCCGAGCAACTTGCCGGTCTCGAGCAGGCTCTTGAGCTGGGACAGGATCGCCGGCCAGCCATTGGAGACGGCGCCGAGATATTTGCCGCCCTCGACGAAGCCGTCATGCAGCACGGTCAAACGCACGAGCGAGCCGAACGGTTCGATGGTGAAGACGACGCGCGAGGTCGGCTCGCCGCGAAGCTCCTCGTACTTGTGGTGCTTGAAGCTGTAGGACAGACGCCGCGGCGGATCGGCTTCGAGGATCTCGCCGGAATCGGTGACCTCGCCGTCGAGCAGAAGCGCGAAGGGAGAGCCGACCTTCCAGTCCGATTTCACCTCGGCGCCGAACCAGTATTGCCTGGTGAACTCGCTCGACGTCAGCGCCTCCCACAGCTTCTCGGGCGTGGTCTCGATGTAGGTCACGTAGACGAATTGGGGCTTCGGCATCACGCAGCATCCTTCGCAGAACAGCTGGGAGCCGCGATCTCGATGACATGTCCTGTCTCCAGCAGGCTCTTCAGATTGGAGAGGACCATCGGCCAGCCGCCCGAGATGGAACGCCGTGTCCTGCCGTCCTCTCCGAGCTCGTCATGTGTTACCGTGAGCTTGACGACCTTGCCACGCGGCTCGAGATCGAACGTGACGCGGGAAGCGCTCTCGCCCGCGGCTTCCGGCTTGCGATCGATCCAGCTATAGGCGAGCTTGCGCACCGGATCGAACACAATCACCTCGCCCTCCACCGTCGGGGAACCTGCATTGGTGAAACGGTAGGCCGAGCCCGGCGTCCAGTCGGAGGCAATGCGATTGCCGAACCAGTAGCGCTCCGTGAGATCGCCGTCCGTCAGGGCCCGCCACAGTGCATCGGCAGTCGTCTCGATATAGGTGACGTAGACATATTCGGGCTTACTCATCGCGTTTCTCCAACTGGCGTTTCAATTCGCTGAGCGCGGCGAGCTTGCCGCGCTCGAACTTCTTGATCCAGCGTTCACCGATCTGATGGATCGGTACCGGGTTGAGATAATGCAACTTCTCGCGGCCCTGCCTGATGGTCGTCACCAGGTTGGCCTCTTCCAGAATGACAAGGTGCTTGGTCACGGCCTGCCGCGTCATCGCGAGACCCTCGCAGAGCTCGTTCAGCGTCTGGCCGTTCCTGGCGTGAAGCCTGTCGAGCAGCGACCGTCGTGACGCATCGGCGAGCGCTTTGAAGACTTCATCCATGGCAGGATAATACGCAACCAAACGGTTGCATGTCAAGGCGCGAAAATAGAGGGAGGGGGAACGTCTTCCGTTCCAGCACGCGCCATGCATTAATGTGGCACCGCCTCCAGCGAGTCTCTCCCATGATGTCCATGCAAGCCTATCTCGCCTTCGTCGCCGCCTGCATTGCGCTGGCGCTGCTGCCGGGTCCGATCGTCACCCTCGTCATCGCCAACGGACTGCGCCACGGCACGCGTGCGGCGCTCACCAACGTTGCCGGCGCGCAGGCCGGGCTTGCCATCGTCATCGGCATCGTCGCGGTCGGCCTGACCTCGCTGATGGCGACCATGGGTTACTGGTTCGACTGGGTGCGCTTTGCCGGCGCCGCTTATCTCGTCTGGCTCGGCATCAGGCTGATCTGGACGCCGGTCGAGGGCGTCGAGGTCGACGCGCCGCCACCACCGCCGCGCGGCGGCTTTTTCCTGCAGGGATTTTTGGTGCTGCTGTCGAATCCGAAGGTGCTGGTGTTCTTCGGCGCTTTCATCCCGCAGTTCATGGACCTGAACCGGCCGCACTTCCCGCAAGTCGCGCTGCTGGGCGCCACCTTCATGGTGACCGCAGTGATGACGGATGCGCTCTACGCCATCGCCGCCGGGCGCGCCCGAAAATTCTTCTCGGCGCGCCGCACGCGGATGATGTCGCGCATCTCCGGCGGCTTCATGATCGGCGGCGGCATCTGGCTCGCGCTGACACGGGCGAAGTGAGCGAAGGCATGATCCGGACCCGGACGGCCGCCGTTGATGCAAGGTGCTGAGCGGTTGTCCGAAACGATCGTGCCCGAAGTACGAGCCAAAGCGCGATGACGATTCATCCCAATCCCATCGCGCTTTACTTACGAATATTCCGTCAATGCCCGCAAGCTGCGCTCTGCCTCCACCAGAGCTATCAATATCTCGCCCGACATATCGCTCGGCCCGATCTCGCCGGGCTCGTCGTGGCCTTCTGCGCCTTTGGCTTTGTCATCGCTCGGCCGCTTCGCCTACGTGCTCTGGACCATCGCCGCGATCTTCGCGGCGCTGGCGCTGTTCGTCGCGACGCGAGCCGGTTGACGTTCACCTCTCTCCGTTTGCGGTCGTTTGCGGGGAGAGTGAGGGCACCGCCGGATTGGCCGGCTACACCAACGGCTCCGCCCGCAGCTCCACCGCGATCTCCGCTAGGATCCGTGCCAGCCGTTCGGCCCATTGCTGCTGGCCGGACTGGTCTTCGATCAGGTCCTGGCGGATCTCGATGCCGGTGTTGACGAGGCCGCGGGCTTCGCCGTGCACGGGGATGGTGTAATCGGTGAGATCGCTCACCGCATAGGGCTCGTTATCGCCGACGACGAGATCGCCCTCGCTGCGCAGGTGCTTGAGCAAGAGCTGTGGCAGCACGGTGTCGCGGTGATGGAGCGTGCCGATGTGCCAGGGACGTGCGATGCCGGCATAGACAGGCGTGAAGCTGTGCAGCGACACCAGCACCGTCGGCTGCTTGTCATGGCGGCGGCGGGAGATCGCCTCATCGATGCGGTGGTGATAGGGCTCGAAAATCTCGCGCCGCCGTGCCTCACGTTCCCGCTCCGAAATGCCCTCGTTGCGCGGGATCGCGGTCGCCTCGGAGGTCACGGGGATCGAGCTCGCGACGTCGGGCGGACGGTTGCAGTCGATCACGAGCCGCGAATAGCGCTGCGCGATCAGATGCGCGTCGAGCATCTTGGCGAGCCGCTCGGCGACGCCGGCGATGCCGATGTCCCAGGCGATGTGCCTGACAAGGTCGCTTTCCGCGAGGCCGAGATCGCCGAGCGCGCGCGGCAGCATCCGTCCGTAGTGATCCGCGGTGAGCAGGAACGGCGATGTCCCTGCCGCATTCACCTCATGCACGGGCGGAATATCGCCCTCGCCGAGCAGTTGATCGGTTGCCTCGGCTGTGTCCAAAGCCATCCTGATTTGCCTATGGAATAACAACGTGTGTAAACGGAGTAACGGTATCGCACCGAAGCTGCAACTTTGGAACACCATGAGCTCCGATCGACTTTTCGTCTACGGCACCCTGATGCGCGGCTTCGATCATCCGATGGCCCGGCTGCTCGCGGGCCATGCGGAATTTCTGTGCGAAGCGACCTGCCGCGGCCGGCTCGTTCTGGTGAAGCACTATCCCGGATTGCTGCTTTCCGACGCGCCGACGGACATCGTCCATGGCGAGCTCTTTCACCTGCGCGTGCCGGACGAGCTCCTGCGCGAGCTCGACATGTACGAGGCCTGTGGCGAGGGCTTTCCGGAGCCGACGGAATATCTGCGGCAGATGATCGAGGTCACGTTGCCTGATGGTGCCACGGAAAGGGCCTGGACCTATGTCTACAACTGGCCCGTCACCGGTCTGCCGTGCATCGAGTCCGGGCGGTTCCTGGAGCACTAAGCCGACAGCACTTCCTTCACCATGCGCACGTCGACCTCGCGCTCGACATAGGTCCACTCCTCGGTCCGCCGGAGCATCGCCACCAGCTCCTCGAACAGCGAGGCGTCTGCGGGAGCGAACTCGAACCAGGTGAGAAAGTCGAAGGGGCCGCCGAGGTCGCGGCAATGATAGAGCTGGCGCGCGATCGCCGGCAGGAAGCGCAGGCTGCTCGCAATGTGGTGCGATCTGTCCTCGAAGATCTTGCGTCGCTCTTCCTGCGTCAGCTCCCACCAGGATTGCGACTTGCGGATCGGGATCAGCGCCGCGCTGGTTGCCTCCAGCCGGCCGAGGCCAGCCTGCACGGCCACGAGCTGCTGCTTCTCGGCCCGCTCGGTGTAGCGCAAGTTGCTCGCGACCCCGACCAGCCGCCAGGCATTGCGCGAGGGCACCTGCGGCAACGAGACGGCCTCGCTGTCGGTCACCGACAGCGCCGGCACAAAGGGCAGGGGCTCGCCCGTCACTGGCGAAATCGAGGTCACGCGCCAGCCCCCGCTCTGACCGCCTCGAAAGGTCCTGAACATGCAGGCATGGAAGCGCGGAACCGGGCGCGGTTCAAGTGGCTCCGTCAAGTCATTCCGGCCACTTATTCCGTCATCCTCGAGGGATGAATCGGCCTGGATGCAGCCGGGCCGTCGGCCTTCGAGGCTCGCCGAAGAGGCGAGCACTTTCAGGGGTGACGGGACCAAGGCCTGTGCATAGGTCGAATAACCCGGATAACCCGCCTAAACCTGACTATTGGCGAGGCCGCGCCTATATCCCTGATCCTTCGCCCGACTCAAACGCTCGGCTAAACTCATCCCATGCGCTTCACGCCCCAATTCCTCGACGAGCTTCGTGCCCGGCTTTCGGTCTCCGAAGTCGTCGGCAAGCGCGTCAAGCTGAAGAAGGCCGGGCGGGAGTGGAGAGGGCTGTCGCCGTTCCAGCAGGAGAAGACGCCGTCCTTCTACGTCAACGACCAGAAGGGTTTTTACCACGACTTCTCCTCCGGCAAGCACGGCGACATCATCGATTTCTTGATGGAGACCGAGGGCGTGCCGTTCGCGGAGGCCGTGGAGCGGCTCGCCAATATGGCGGGCCTGCCGCTGCCGGCGGTGACGCCCGATGCCGCGCGGCATGAGCAGCGGCGCAAGTCGCTGCATGACGTCATGGATCTCGCCGCAAGATTCTTCGCGGAGACGCTGGCCTCGCGCGGGGGGGCGAAAGCGCGTGGTTATCTCGCCGACCGCGCGATCTCGCCGGCGACGCAATTGCAATTCCGCCTCGGCTATGCCCCGCCTGATCGCTTCGCGCTGAAGGAGCACCTCGGCCAGCAGGGCATCTCCGTCGAGGACATGATCGAGACCGGGCTGCTTGTTGCCGGCAATGACATCCCCGTGCCCTACGACCGCTTCCGCGATCGCGTGATGTTTCCGATCACGGACTTGCGCGGCCGTGTCATCGCCTTCGGCGGGCGCGCGCTGGAGAAGGACGTTCCAGCCAAATATCTGAACTCGCCGGAGACACCGCTCTTCCACAAGGGCGACAATCTCTACAATCATCAGACCGCGCGCAAAGCCACGCATGACGGCAGCGCGCTGATCGTGGTCGAAGGCTATGTCGATGTGATCGCCATGGTTACCGCGGGTTTTGCGGGTGCCGTGGCGCCGCTCGGCACAGCGCTCACCGAGAGCCAGCTCGCGCTGCTCTGGAAGATGGCGGACGAGCCGATCCTCTGTTTCGACGGTGACCGCGCCGGGCAGAAGGCGGCCTATCGCGCCGCGGATCTTGCCTTGCCTTTCCTCAGCCCCGGCAAGAGTCTTCGTTTCGCGCTGCTGCCGGAAGGGCAGGACCCCGACGATCTCGTGCGCTCGGGCGGGCGCGGCGCGATCGAGGAGGTGATCGCGGCAGCGCGGCCGCTTGCCGACATGATCTGGTCGCGCGAGCTCGAGGGCGGCAATTTCGCCACGCCGGAGCGCCGCGCCGCGCTGGAGGCGCGCATCAAGGAGCTCACGAACGGCATCCGCGACGAGGTGGTGCGGCGCTATTATCGCGACGAGTTCGTCGAGCGGTTGCAGCGCACCTTCGCCCCCGAAGGTGGGCGCGGCTTTGGCGGCCGGGGCAATTTCCGGCCCGGCGGCGGCCGGCCGTTCCAGCCGAGGGCAGGGGGCCCGAATCGATTCGGCGCCCAGGGATTCGGCGGCGGCCGCCGCGGGGCCCCGGGTCCCACCCTGCTACCGTCCGGCCCCTACCAGGCGGCGAGCCCCCAGCTGGCGGCAAGCCCGATCATGCGGGGCCAGCGCAGCGCCATCTCCCGCCGCGAGGCCCTGATCCTGCAATGCCTGATCAATCACCCCTGGCTGCTGCATGAGCATCTCGAGGAGGTCGCCGCCCTGGAGCTGGCCCATCCCGAGGCCCACAAGCTCAGGGCCGGCATCATCGCCGCCTTTGCCAACGACCATCACCACTCGCCTGACCCTGGCGAGCAGGCCGAAAAGATGCGCAGCGACCTCGAACGGGGTGGATTTTCCCAGGTTCTTCAAAGGGTTGAGAACGTCATCACGACCCAGGCGGTATGGGCCGCCCGCGAGGGCGCAGCAAGGGATGACGTTCTTGCCACCTGGCACCAGCTGGTTGCCTTGCATCGGCAATGGCATTCACTACTTAGAGAGCTGAAAGACGCCGAGCTGGCCTTGGGGGAGGATCCCAGTGAGGCCAATTTGGCATGGCTGCGTGACGTCAAGGCTCGGATAGGGGAAGTCGACGGTACCGAGGCCCTGATCGAGGGTTTTGGTGAGCTGTCGGGCCGGCTCCAGAAGAGCATGTGATGAAGAATCATGCGGACGGCCGCGGCCGGAACCGCTAAAAGACTCGCCAAATCCTGGGTTTGGCGGCAAAAACAGGGTTAATCGAGGCTTAACGGTCTTGTAGCACTTTGGCCCAGAGGCGGCCGCAGGCATAACAGACGCGTCAGGAATGAATCCGCGCAATCGCTGTTGGCACTACACCTGCATCCGCCGCGTCAAAGAGGCTGACGAAGCGTTAGGCAATTCCGGCGAGAGAAAGTTGGGGGTGGCGAGAGGTTTGTGCGCCGCCCTTTCCGTGTCGAGAGCTGCCGAAGCGAGAGCGTCGAGCAACAGGATCAAGTGAATTCACGCAGGCGCGGCGGGCGTCTCGCATGAAGCGCGTTTAGGAGCAATGGATGGCCACCAAGGCAAAGACGCTGCAGGCGAAGGACAAGGAAAAAGACGACAAGGCAGCGGATGCGCCGGAGAAGGACTCCCAGGACGCGCCCTCGCCCTTGCTCGACCTGTCCGACGCGGCCGTGAAGAAGATGATCAAGCAGGCCAAGAAGCGCGGCTTCGTGACCTTCGATCAGCTCAACGAAGTCCTCCCCTCCGACCAGACCTCGCCCGAACAGATCGAGGACATCATGTCGATGCTCTCGGACATGGGCATCAACGTCACCGAAGCCGACGACACCGAAGGCGAGGAAGAGAAGGACGAGGCCGACGACGACACCGATAACGAGCTCGTCGAGGTCACCCAGAAGGCCGTCACCGAGGTCAAGAAGAGCGAGCCGGGCGAGCGCACCGACGATCCGGTGCGCATGTATCTGCGCGAGATGGGCACGGTCGAGCTGCTCTCGCGCGAGGGCGAAATCGCGATCGCCAAGCGCATCGAAGCCGGCCGCGAGGCGATGATCGCGGGCCTCTGCGAAAGCCCGCTGACCTTCCAGGCCATCATCATCTGGCGCGACGAGCTCAACGAAGGCAAGATTTTCCTCCGCGACATCATCGATCTCGAAGCGACCTATGCCGGCCCCGATGCCAAGGGCGGCATGAACACTGCGATGATTGCAGGTCCCACCGGTGAGAACGGCGAAGCGCCGGCCGAGGGTGGCGAGGCCGCGGCGGCAGCCGCCGCGCCTGCGCATGTCGCTCCGCCCGCAGCGCCGCCGGCGCCGACCCCGTTCCGCGCCGCGCCTGCCGCCGGCGGCGAAGGCGAGGACAAGGATCCGGGCGAGGCCGCGGCCGAAGCCGACATGGACGACGACGAGTTCGAGAACCAGATGTCGCTCGCGGCGATCGAGGCCGAGCTCAAGCCGAAGGTGGTCGAGATCTTCGACAAGATCGCCGACAGCTACAAGAAGCTGCGCAAGCTTCAGGAGCAGGACATCCAGAACCAGCTCCAGAACGAGTCGCTGTCGCCGCACCAGGAGCGCAAGTACAAGAAGCTCAAGGACGAGATCATCGTCGAGGTGAAGTCGCTGCGCCTCAACCAGGCGCGCATCGACAGCCTCGTCGAGCAGCTCTACGACATCAACAAGCGCCTCGTCTCGCATGAGGGCCGCCTGATGCGCCTTGCCGACAGCCATGGCGTCGCGCGCGAGGACTTCTTGCGCAACTACACCGGCTCGGAGCTCGATCCGCGCTGGCTCAATCGCGTCTCGAAACTGTCGGCCAAGGGCTGGAAGAACTTCGTCCATCACGAGAAGGACCGCATCAAGGACCTCCGCCACGAGGTGCATCAGCTCGCAGCCCTGACCGGCCTCGAGATCGGTGAATTCCGCAAGATCGTGCACTCCGTGCAGAAGGGCGAGCGCGAGGCACGCCAGGCCAAGAAGGAGATGGTGGAAGCCAACCTCCGCCTCGTGATCTCGATTGCCAAGAAGTACACCAACCGCGGCCTGCAGTTCCTCGACCTGATCCAGGAAGGCAACATCGGCCTGATGAAGGCGGTCGACAAGTTCGAGTATCGCCGCGGCTACAAGTTCTCGACCTACGCCACGTGGTGGATCCGGCAGGCGATCACCCGCTCGATTGCGGACCAGGCCCGCACCATCCGCATCCCCGTGCACATGATCGAGACGATCAACAAGATCGTGCGCACGAGCCGCCAGATGCTCAACGAGATCGGCCGCGAGCCGACCCCGGAAGAGCTAGCGGAAAAGCTCGGTATGCCGCTGGAGAAGGTGCGAAAAGTCCTCAAGATCGCCAAGGAGCCGCTATCGCTGGAAACGCCGGTCGGTGACGAAGAGGATTCACATCTCGGCGATTTCATCGAGGACAAGAACGCGATCCTCCCCATCGACGCCGCGATCCAGTCCAATTTGCGCGAGACCACCACGCGCGTGCTGGCGTCCCTGACGCCGCGCGAAGAACGCGTGCTGCGCATGCGCTTCGGCATCGGCATGAACACCGACCACACGCTGGAAGAAGTCGGCCAGCAGTTCTCGGTCACGCGCGAGCGTATCAGGCAGATCGAGGCGAAGGCGCTACGGAAGCTGAAGCATCCGTCGCGGTCGAGGAAGCTGCGGAGCTTCTTGGATAATTGATCGTAGACAGCGATTCAAAGCAAACGGCGGGCCTTGACCCGCCGTTTTTCATTTGTCGTCATTGCGAGCGCGGCGAAGCAATCCAGAGTCTTTCTACGGAGGGTTTTCTGGATTGCTTCGCTGCGCTCGCAATGACGGGAGAGGCTGAAGGCCTATTTCTTCCTCGCCCCCACCCGCTCGATCCGCTTGATCTCCAACGCCGGTCGGCCGCTCTTTTCCGCGATCTCGCGGTCCTGCTCCATGATGAAGCGGCGGGCGGGTTCGTCGCCGTCGAGGCCGCCGAGCAGCTCGGCGGGCACGCGGCGGTTTGAGCGCTGGGAGCCGTCTTCATAGACGACGTTGAAGAAGGCGAATTCGCCTTTCGGGTTGGTTCCGGGTTTCTTGGCCATGGCGGCTTGTCGTCGATCAGGACGCCGCAGTCAAATGACTTTGCGGCTTGCATAGGTGGGCTCCTGCCGAGCGGGGCGAAGCCTCCGCGTTTTCCTTGAAGCCCACACTTGACCTGAGGTTGACCTTGGAGGAACATGAAGCTTTCAATTGCTCCGCTGCATTTTGGGAGCGCGTGATATGCCCAATACGGCCATCGATTATTCCAAGATCTGCTTCGTCATCATGCCGTTCGGTTTGAAGAAAGTCGGCGACAAGGATGTCGATTTCGATGTGATCTACAGTGACATCTTTCTCCCCGCCATTGCCGCGGTCGACCTGCCCGAGGGCGGCAAGCTCGAGCCGCGGCGTACCGATCAGGACTTCTTCACGGCACTGATCACGCAGGACATGTTCGAGTATTTGGAGTACTCGCGCTTCGCGTTGGCCGACCTCAGCGGGCTCAACTTCAACGTCGCCTACGAGCTCGGGGTTCGGCACCGCGCTCGTGAGGCCGGCACGGCGATCTTCCGCCAGGGCAACTCCGCCCCGCCCTTTGATATCGCGTCGATCAAGGCTTTTCCCTACGAATATGCGCCTGCTACGGAGGCCCAGAAATCGCGGGCGCTGATCACGCAGGTGTTGACAGAGTCGCTCAAGCGAAACCGGATCGACAGTCCGGTACGGCAGGCCCTCGACGAGCAGCGGCAGTCTCCGCCGGTCAACGACTTGTTGACACAGGCCGAAAACGAGATCCGCGCCTACAACGTCACCGGCGCGATGGAGATCTATCGCCAAGTGGTTGCGGCCGATCCCAACAATCCGTTGCCGCGGATGAAGCTCGGCCTGTTATGCCGAGACAACGACATATGGGACGAAGCGCTCGAACAATTCACCGCTGCGGCGGCCGCGTCGCCGACCTATAGCGAAGCCTGGCGCGAGAAGGGAGTCGCCGAGAACAAGGTCGCGCAAATCGCCAAACGGCCGCCACTCGATTCCGATCCCGCGCCCGGCGAAACATCCATTCGCGAGGCGATCAGACTCAACCCGAAGGGATTCGACGCTCTCGCCTCCCTTGGCGGCGTCCTCAGACGTGCAGGGCGCCTTGTGCCTGCACTTGCGGCCTATGAGGAGTCGATGAAGGCTTCGGGCGGACATCCGTATCCGCTGCTCAACGCGTTGAAGCTGCGTGCGCAAGTCAACGGACGTCTTGCCCTGTCCGAGTCGGACCAGCTCGCGCTGGCGCGTGCCGCCCGCGTCCGGGAGGCGCAGCTGAAGCAGCAGCCGCCGTTCGATCGACCCTGGTGCTACTTCGATCTGGCGGAGATCAGGCTGTATCAAGGGGATGCCGCTGCCTTTCTCAAGATCGCCAAGGATGGATTTGCGGATCTGGACACGGTCAATTGGCAACGCAAGAGCTTCATCGACGCTATGCGCGGGCTGCTACCCGCAGAGAGTGAGCTTCCGGGATTCAAGACGGGCTTCGAAGAGCTGGAGAAGAAATTGCCGCCGGAGTGACCGAACGGGCCTCCGCTGGTTCAGAGGCGAGGCGCAACGCCCACCGCGTCAAATGCCCTGACACCTCGTGTTCAATCGAAGCATCTTGGAGGAAACGACGATGACCATCTTGGAGTCCGTTGCGGATAGTCAGGCCAAATGGTCGACCGCCGCAAACGGGATGAAGTCGACGATCGATCGCGCGCGGTGGTTTGTCTTCGCTCTGTCGTCACTGGGCGCGGTTCTGGCGGCAGTGGCGAGCCAGCTGCAGGAAGGGAATGCCAATCCCCGCACCTGGGTCGCGATCACGGCAGCAATATGCCTCGCATTCGCGACTTTCTTCACGCACCGCCTGCTGGGCTCCGAGCGCGTCATTGCCTGGGTTCGCTCCCGCGCAATCTCGGAACGCTTGAAGCGTGAGGCCTACCGATATGCGACGAAGACTGCGCCCTATGACGATCCGGCCAAGGCGGACGACGTTCTCCGCGCCGAGCTTCAGAAGATCGATGAAGAGGCCAAAGACTTGCTCGAACAGCAAATCCCGGCCAAGGACCAGGGATCATCGCCGCGCGTTTTTCTTGGGATCGACGAGTATGTGGCGAAGCGCGCGAACAAGCAGATCGCATTCTATGAGAATCGGGCCAAGGAGTACCAGTCGACGGCCTGGCGACTCAGGTCCCTCGAGATGGCTCTGGCGGCAGCCGCGACGCTGCTCACGGCCATTGCCAGCGTCGTTGCCAAGCCGGTTATTCTGGGCGTCCACTTCGATCTCGCCGCCCTTACGGCCGTGCTCACGACCCTCGGCGGCGCCGTCATCGCCCATATCGAGGCGGAGCGTTATAGCTTTCTCGTGGTCACGTATCGCGCAACTGCATTGCAGCTGCAGCGACGCGTGGACGGCGCGAAGCAACCGCTCTCGGACTTCGTCAGCGACTGCGAAAATATTCTGGCGGCGGAGAACGCATCCTGGATCGCGAAACAGACCAAGTGAGTTCGATTCCGAGGTCGCAACTCGCATGGCGCTCAATAAACGGCGGGCCGAAGCCCGCCGTTTATCCTGGTCCTCAGCGTCGCCCGGGGCTGGTGGGGTGACAACCTAAAATAGAATTCTATCGATTGCGCCCCGCGATGGCAAGGCAAATCGTGGTGGTGTCGATGTCGCAGCGAGCGCATCGGATCTGTGTTGGTTTTGACGTGTGATGCAGCCCCGCATCGAAACGATTGTTTTGGTTACCAAATCATCCTGTTCATCTTCTTTTTGCGCATGCAATGCGGCTAGAGCGACGCGCTCTGTAAGGAAAGTGCGTTGGCCTGCACCTGTTCCAGAGACATGTCATGACCTGGCCGACGTCCGAGAGGCGCGTGTGATGCAGGATGTCCATCAGGCGGAACGTCATCACCGCGGGACGGCCGAAGCTGATGCCGGGGCGGCCGAGCTCGAACAGCACGTTCACCGCGGGAAGCAAGCCGCGGATGTGCTCGAGCACGCCAGCCATGTCCTCCACGCTGCAGGCGATGAGATGGGCAGCCTGCGCCGGTGCGGCCGCGGGCGTCGGCGGCGCGAGGCCGAGCGCGGCGATCACCTCCTGCTCGATCCATTGCCGCACCACGGCGGGGGCATTGCGGACCTGCTCGGCGGTCAAGGTAATTCCGGTCATGTGCGGCTCTCCTGTTTCGCTCAGTTTAGAAAGCAGGGCGTGAGACAGTTTGATGCGGATCAAGCCTTGCGCTTCAAGCCGTTGCGCTTTGACGCTCGCAGTGTTCCCGGGCATGATCGCGCACTGCTTCGCGCTGGGATTTTGGGGGATTGCTCCACATGCTGAGACTGCTTTTCGCCGCCGCGTTGGTCGTGACTCTGGCCGGCGGGCCGGCGCAGGCCGCCCGCTGCGGCGGCGACTTCAACAGCTTCATTGCCGGCATGGCCGCGGAGGCGCAGGCGGCCGGCGTCTCCGCGAGCGTGACGAGCGCGGCGCTCGGCGGCGTGACGCCTGATGGCGCCGTGCTCGCCTTCGACCGGCGCCAGCGCCACACCTTCAATAAGAGCTTCGAGCAGTATGTCTCGACCCGCGTCGGCCCCGGCCGCATCAATGGCGGACGGGCTCTGCTGCAGCGCCATGCTGCGCTGCTGTCGCGCATCGAGCAGCAGTTCGGCGTGCCCCGCTACATCCTGGTCGCGATCTGGGGGCTGGAGAGCGATTTCGGCAAGGGCGACATGGGCAAGCTGCCGGTGATCCGCACGCTGGCGACACTCGCGCATGATTGCCGCCGCACCGATCTGTTCCAGGGCGAGCTGCTCGCGGCGCTCAAAATCGTGCAGCGCGGCGACCTGCCGCTGCGCGACCTCATCGGCGCCTATGCCGGCGAGATCGGCCAGACCCAGTTCCTGCCGTCGTCCTACATCAAATACGGCGTCGATTTCGACGGCGACGGCCATGTCGACCTCCGCCACAGCGTCCCCGACGTGCTCGCCTCGACCGCGAACCTCTTGCACATGAGCGGCTTCAAGATGGGCCAGCCCTATGGCGAGGGCACCGCCAATTTCGAGGCGATGCGCGAGTGGAACAGGGCGGTGGTCTATCGCAAGACGATCGGGTATTTCGCCGACCGATTGATGGGGCAATAGAGCTTCACATAATCGGTTTCATCGGCCGTTTGACCGGGCGATCCAGTCCGAGATGGTTGTGGTTCGATCGATAAACCGCGGCGTACCGGATTCCCCGCTTTCGCGGGGAAGGACAGCGGAGTGTGAGGTGGCGCCGCTGCGCCTCGTCCCGGTCATGCTTTCCCCGTCGAGTCCAATCGGCGGAACCATCAATCACTTTTTTTGAAATGAAACCGAACCGTTGCCGGCTTCGGGTTTTTAACATGTGTTATGGAGGCATGCATTGGGAGCTGCCGATGGGACAAGCGACGCCATTTCGCGCGACAGCGCTGATCGTTGAGGACGACGCCATGCAGCGGGAGATGCTTTGCGTCCTCCTGGAAGAGAGCGGCTACCAAGTCATCCAGTGCGAGAGCGCCGAGGCGGCGGAGCGCGTCCTCGACACGAGCGCCGGCTCGCTCTGTCTGATGCTGACCGACATCCAGCTTGCCGGCCGCATGAACGGCGTCGAGCTCGCGCACGTGGCCAAGCACCGCAATCCGAAGCTCGATGTCGTCGTCACTTCCGGCCGCCCCTTGAAGCAGCCCTTGCCCGACGGCGCCAAGTTCTGGGCCAAGCCCTGGGCGCCGCTCGACGTGCTGCGCGAGGCCGAGATCGCTCAGCTGTCCTGACGGCTCGCCAGAGAGCTCGCTTTCTCGCCGCGAGCCAGTGGTGATAAGGTCAGCCAATGACCTTGTCCTTCCTGCTCACCTCGCTGATCGTCATCGCTTCGCCCGGCACCGGCGTGCTTTACACGCTGGCCGCGGCGCTGACCCGCGGCTCGCAGGCCAGCATAGCCGCCGCCTTCGGCTGCACGCTCGGAATCGTGCCGCACATGGTGGCGGCGATGCTCGGCCTTGCGGCCGTGCTCCACACCAGCGCGCTTGCCTTCGCCGCGCTGAAATGGTGCGGGGTCGCCTATCTGCTCTACATGTCCTGGCAGGCGCTGCGCGAGGCGGGGACGCTCGCGGTTAGCGGCGAGATCAAGGAGCGATCGAGTGGCCGCGTCATTGTCACCGACTTTCTGATCAATATCCTCAATCCAAAGCTGTCGATCTTCTTCCTCGCCTTCCTGCCGCAGTTCATCGCGGCGGAGGAGGCCCATGTGCTGGCGCGCATGCTGGAATTGAGCGGCGCCTTCATGGCGATGACCTTTGCGGTGTTCGTCCTCTACGGCTTCCTCGCCGCTGCGGTGCGCGAGCGCGTCATCTCCCGTCCCCGCGTCATGGCCTGGCTGCGGCGCAGCTTTGCCGCCGGCTTCGCCGCGCTCGGCGCCAAGCTGGCGTTTGCCGAGCGGTAGGCGTCTCTTCGCCTCTCCCGCAAGCGTGGGAAGAGGGAGCGAGAGAGCGGAGTGAGGCAATAAAAAAGCGGGCCCGCCGCCCGCCATCTTCAAACCCGATCGATGCCACCCGAAGCCCGGGCGGAGCGAGAACCCCACCCGGGCAAAGAACAGAAGCCTCGTTACTTCTTCTTCGCCTTCTTGGCCTTTTTCGCCTTCTTCTTCGCCGCCTTCTTCGCTTTCTTAGCCATAGTATCCTCTTAAGGGTTAATGGTGGAACGCGACTCGAGGCATGCTCGGCGGAGGGCCAGCCTCGCAACATCCTCGACCACAAACTCAGCAGATTCGGAGCCGGCTGCCCCGCGCTGTCATATCTCCGTCATCGCGTTATCCACAGCTCAGATGCATTTTCGGGTGATTTTGCCGCGCGAATCCGCATCAAGCGTGTCGCGCCGCGACGGCAGCGAAATGCCTAACGATCCGAGAACGCGACTGCGCCGTTCATGAATCCAAAACCAAAGGCGCGCTTTGAAGGATTCCAGTGAGACTCCGTTAAGTGCAACCCGCGCATTCTTCCCCGCAAGAAAACGGGGGCGGGTCATGGACGAACGGCTGCCAGGAATGGGGGACGCGACGCTGCGCGCGCTGCGCTCGCCATGCTGAACGTACCGACACTCTGGACGGTCTTCATCGTCAACTTCCTCGCGCTCGGCCTGATCTGGGCCTACGTGACGCGCTCCTATCCGAAATTCGCGGCTGCGCGGTTCTGGATGGCATCGGCCTTCGTCGGTGCGGCCGGCGCGATGGTCGCCCTGATTGGCCTCTTGGCCATGTCCCCTATGCCGCTTCTGATCGGCGGCGCCGGCATCATCGCGGCGAGCTGCTTCGCCGCAATGGGCATCCAACGCTTCTATGGTCGGCCAGTGTCCTGGCGATTTATGCTCGCGACCGGCGTCTTGAGCCTCTGCGGCGCCGCTTTCTTCAAGTTCGGTTTCGATCACATGCCGCTGCGGATGCTCTGCTACACGCTCGGGCAGTGTTTGCCGCTGTTGCGCTCGCTGGGTCTGTTGCTGTCGCCACCGGAAGGCCGAGTTAGCCCGGGAGCCCGGCTGTCCGGCATCGTCATCACCGCCATGGTCGCGACGTTCTGCACGCGCGTCCTGGGCAACCTGCTCGGCCATGATTTCTCGGCGGTCGCGGGCGGTCAGAACCATGCCGTCATGGTGCTGGGGCTGCTGTTCCTGTCGATGACGCTCAATTTCGGTTTCCTGCTGATGGCGATGGACCGGCTGCGGGGCGAGGTCGCCGACCTTGCGCTGCTCGACGATCTCACCGGCGTTGCCAACCGGCGCCATCTGCTGCAGCGCCTGTCCGAGGAATGCGCCCGATCAGCGCGCAGCGGTGAGCCGTTCTCGCTGCTGGTGATCGACCTCGACGGCTTCAAGACCATCAACGACACCCATGGCCATGCCGCCGGCGATGCCTGCCTCAAGCACTTCACCTTGATGGCGCAGACGCGCCTCCGGCCCGGCGACATGCTCGCCCGCACCGGCGGCGACGAGTTCTGCGTCGTGCTGCCGTCCTCGTCGTTGCGCGAGGCTGCCGCGATCGCCCGCCGCGTGCTCGAGGTCTGCCGTCGGGATGCCGCCGGTTGCACCGGCAGCGACATTCCGATCGCGATCTCGATCGGGGTCGCGCAGTGGGATCGCGGCATCGGAGAATTCCCGGACCGACTGATGGCCAACGCCGACCACGCCCTCTATGCCGCCAAGAAGGACGGCAAGAACGATTTTGCGGTCTATGATCCCGCTCCGCCGCTCGCGCCGGAGCCGATCAGGCTGGCCGAGGGCAAGCGCACATTCGCGTAAAGCCTGCTACGATTGGGGTCCGTCATTGGACCCGCATGATGATGTCCCGCCTGCTCGCGTTCCTCCTCGCCGCACTCTTCTTGACCGCACCAGCCGTTGCAGCCGACGCCGAGCTCGCAAAACTCGCGCGCGCCTCCGGCACGCCCGACATCCCCGGCTTGAAGATCGTCTGGCTGGCGCCATGGGGCGACGTCCGCAACGCAAGAGCCTGGCGCAACATCATCGTGCACCAGACCGAGGGACCAGCGGGCTCGGCGCGCGGCGGCGCGCAAGCGCAGGCGAAGAACCCGACGCGGCGCGGCGTCACGATCTGGGTCGAGACCGACGGCACGGTCTATTGGGCGGTCGCCGAAAACCTGGTGCCGACCCATGGCGACGGCGCCAACCGCAACGACAACAAATACATCGACAACAGGCCGACCTATCGTCAGGTCGTGCGCGACAATTCGATCGGCGTCGAGTTCGCCGGCAACTATCCCGACGTGACGGCGGCCCCGACCGAAGCACAGGTCGCGGCCTGGAAGATCCTCGTCAAGGTGCTGCGCGCGCGCTACGACATCCCGGCTGGTCGCGTCTATGCGCACAACTGGATCGACTACAAGGACGCGCGCTATTGCGAAGGCTGCACGCTCGCGACGCTGGCAAGGGAATGGGGAGAGTGAGTTAGTACGGCGTCGGCGGTGCGCTCAAAGTAAGCAACATCTGGGCGCATACGTCTCCTGCAGCGAGCATGGAGCATTGATCCTCTCAAGTCCAAAACAAAAAAGCCGGCGTTGCCGCCGGCTTTTCGTCTCTTTCGATCCGCCAATCTCTGGCGCTGGGCCGTCGTTCAGTGCGCGGCTTCCAGCGCAGCCTGTTCCTGCTTCGCGATCGTGCCCTTGACCGCGGACTGCACCTTCTCGAAGGCGCGGACCTCGATCTGGCGGACGCGTTCGCGCGACACGCCGAACTCGGCGGCGAGGTCCTCCAGCGTCATCGGCTCATCGGCGAGGCGGCGGGCCTCGAAGATGCGGCGTTCGCGCGGGTTGAGCACGCCCATGGCGCCGTTCAGCGCGTCACGGCGATGATCATACTCCTCGTGCTCCGCCATCATGGCTTCCTGGTTGGGCGTGTTGTCGACCAGCCAGTCCTGCCATTCGCCGGCTTCGCCGTCGTCGCGGATCGGCGCGTTGAGCGACGCGTCGCCACCGAGGCGGCGGTTCATGTCGATCACGTCCTGATCGGTGACGCCGAGGCGCTTGGCGATCATCTGCACCTGGTCGGGGCGGAGATCGCCTTCGTCCAGCGCGTTGATCTTGCTCTTCGCCTTGCGCAGGTTGAAGAACAGCTTCTTCTGGTTCGCGGTAGTGCCCATCTTCACGAGCGACCAGGAACGCAGGATGTACTCTTGAATCGACGCCTTGATCCACCACATGGCGTAGGTGGCGAGACGGAACCCCTTCTCGGGTTCGAAACGCTTCACCGCCTGCATCAGGCCGACATTGCCTTCCGAGACGACCTCGGAGATCGGCAGGCCATAGCCGCGATAGCCCATGGCGATCTTGGCCACGAGGCGGAGGTGGCTGGTGACGAGTTGGTGTGCCGCGTCGCGATCGTCATGCTCGCGCCAACGCTTGGCGAGCATGTATTCCTGCTGGGGTTCCAGCATCGGAAACTTGCGGATCTCGGCGAGGTAGCGAGAAAGGCCGGATTCTCCATTGAGGACCGGCAAAGCAGCGGTACGGGCCATAGTGCGCCCTCCAAAGGTTCAGGCCCCCGATAGCGGCGGGCCAGGCAGACGACCGCTGTGTTAAAGCCGGCCGTAGCTGCGATGTTCCGCGTTGATCATTTCAACGCAGGGGCAATATACCCCATCGGGGGGCGGAAAGGGAAGGATTGCTGACGTCACGTCCCCGTGTGGCAGCTATAACTTTTTGTAATGTAAAGACTTTCTGAAGCGGCCTGCGTCATAGCGCCGCTTTGAGGGCGCTTTGAAGGAGAAGCAAATCCTCCGGCAGAGGCGCTTCCCAGTGCAGAAGTTCTCCTGTCCTCGGGTGCTCCAATACCAGCAGGTAAGCATGTAAGGCCTGTCGCCCAAGCGCCGCCCACGCGGCTTGCGACTCGGGGCCGAGCTGGTTGGCTTTGGTCTTGAAATGCGGGCCATAGACGGCATCGCCCATCAGCGGGTGGCCGATATGGGCAAGGTGGACGCGGATCTGATGGGTGCGGCCGGTCTCGAGCTCGCAGGCGAGCAGGGCGGCGACGCCCTTGCCGTCGCGTCCATTGAAGCTCTCAAGAATCTCCCAGTGCGTCACCGCCTCGCGGCCGCCTTGGCGCACCGCCATCTTCTCGCGCGCGTGCGGATGGCGGTCGATCGGCGCATCGACGGTGCCGCGGTGCCGGTTCGGAACGCCCCAGGCGAAGGCCATGTAGCCGCGGCGCATCGCGCCGGTGCGGCCGTGATCGGCGAATTGGGCGGTCAGTGAGGCATGGGCAAGGTCGTTCTTGGCGACCACCATCAGCCCCGTCGTGTCCTTGTCGAGCCGGTGCACGATGCCGGGCCGGCGCACCCCGCCGATGCCCGACAGCGAGGCGCCGCAATGGGCGATCAGCGCGTTCACAAGGGTGCCGGTCTCGTGGCCGGCCGCGGGGTGCACCACCAGCCCCTTGGGCTTGTTGAGGACGACGATGTCGTCGTCCTCGAACACGATATCGAGGGCGATGTCCTCCCCCTTGGGCTCCGCAGGCACCGCCTCCGGCACGTCGATTATGATCGTATCGCCGGATGCGACGTGATAAGCGGGGTCGCGGACCGCGGAGGCCTTCAGGTGCACTGCGCCCGCCAGGATCAGGGCTTTCAGCCTCGATCGCGACAGCTCCGGCAGGCGCGCCGCCAGCACGCGGTCGAGCCGCGCCGAGCCCTCATCGCCGGCGACCACGACCTCCAACCTTTGCGCTGACCCAGAGCTTTCCATGACGACGTCTGATACCGCTGTTCCCGAGCCGACCCCCGAGCAGGCCGCGTTGTTCGCGCGGGTGCGGCGGATGATGCTGATCGCGGGGTTGACCACGGCGCTGGCGATCTGCGCCGTGGTGATCGCGGTGGGCTACCGCCTTTTCAAGTCCGAGGGAAGGGCGGTCGAAGCGGCCAGCGACGTCACCGCCACCCTGCCCAAGGGCGCCAGGATCGTCTCGACCGGCGTCGCCGGCGACCGCCTCGTGGTCACGCTGGATGTCGGCGGGATCATCGAGATCCGCACCTTCGATGCCCACACCTTGAAGCCGGCCGGGAAGCTGAAATTTGCCAATGAGCCGTGAGGTGGGCCGCAGTCGCGACGCATAACTCCGCTGTGGTCCCGGACAAGCGAAGCGCAACTCGGCACCCAAAGCCGCAGGGTTCAGTTAACGAATCCCGTCAGCTCCGATTTGCCTTTGGGCCCCGGGTTTTCGCCAGGACGGCGTTGCCGAAGCCGTTTGAAACCCGTGAATCTCACCTTGCCGCCGGCGGAATTCGCGGCTATGTCGTACCCCTCACGCTCCCTTCGTCTAGCGGTTAGGACGCGGCCCTCTCAAGGCTGAAACAGGGGTTCGATTCCCCTAGGGAGCGCCAGCGCTTTCTTCTTCATTTTGATTTTCCTATCGTTTTCGCTGATTTCCCCAAACTTTTCGAAGGGGTTTGGGGTGTTCTGTTCGCTTTGTGATTTTCAAGCTTCACGATTGCTCGCCGCCCCCCCCCCCGCGCCGGCGATCAGCTTCACGCGTATAGCGCTCAGCTTCAGCGAGAGTGAGATGGCCGAGCGCGGCCATGATTTCGTGTGCGGTAGCTCCGCGTCTTGTATACTCGAACTCGTCAGCGTCGGCCTGAACCCATGTGATCAAATGGGTGTCCACGCGAGCAGTGCCAACGTTTAGCATTAGCTCGTAGGCGACCCGCTGCTTAGTGCCAAAAAGCCCAGCGGTCTTTCCCCCGAGCGATCGTTTTCTCCGACTTTCCGTAGATGCGTCCCAGCAGCTGCTCTGCGCCACGCCGGCAGTCTTTTGTTGGTCAGCCTCATCCCGGGTCCGGCGGGCCGCGGCTCCTATGCATGTGCCCTTCGGTAGCGCGGCCAGACGCATCTATCGCCTACGATCGGGGGGGGGGCGCAGCAGTGCCGACTATTCGGAGGCGTTCATGGCCGTTGCGCAGGAGCGTTGGCCCTCCATGGACTCCAGCCGCCGCCCCGTTGCCGCATCAAAGAGATGAACCGCCTTGGGGGGCACCGCCAGCCCGATCGCACCGCTGCGATCCAGAGCAAAACCTTTGGGCAGGATGACCGCCAGCTCCTGCGGCCCAACGGAGCAATACGCCGCACGACTACTCCCGAGCTCCTCCACAAGATCGACCGCGCCGGAGAGGGAGCTGTCAGCGCCGCCGGCGTCGATCACAAGGTCCTCTGGGCGGATGCCTAAGACGACCTTCGTTCCAGGTGCCACATCGTAGCCTTCGATCTGGATCGAGGAGTCGGGGATGCCGTCGAGGGTTACCCGACCGGGCCCGGAGACCGTAGCCGGCAGGAGGTTCATCGCCGGTGCGCCCATGAAGCCCGCGACGAAAGTCGATGCCGGCTTGTCGTAGATCTCCGCCGGCGCACCGATTTGCTCAACCCGGCCGCCATTCATCACAATCAGAGTGTCGGCCAGCGTCATGGCCTCGACCTGGTCGTGGGTCACAAAGATCGAGGTGGCCTGGAGCCGCTTGTGCAGTCGCTTGATCTCGATGCGCATTGAGACGCGCAGCTTGGCATCGAGATTGGAAAGCGGTTCATCGAAGAGGAAGAGCTGCGGCTCGCGGACGATCGCCCGGCCCATGGCGACGCGCTGGCGCTGCCCGCCCGAAAGCTGGGCCGGCCGGCGGTCGAGATAGTCGGAGAGATCGACAATCGCGGCCGCCTCGCGCACGCGCCTCTCGCGCTCGGGCTTGGGCACGCGCGCAATCTTGAGGGGATAGGCGATATTCTCGGCGACCGTCATATGCGGATAGAGCGCGTAGTTCTGGAATACCATGGTGCAGCCGCGGTCGGCGGGGTCGAGATCGTTGACGACCTGGCCGTTGATCGCAATCTCACCCTCGGTGATCTCCTCGAGCCCGGCGATCATGCGCAGCAGGGTGGATTTGCCGCAGCCGGATGGGCCGACGATGACCACAAACTCGCCCTGGTCGATCTCGACGTCGACGCCGTGCAGGACCTGCTTGCCGGCATAGCTCTTGCGGAGCCCGGAGAGGGAGAGCTTCGCCATCACGCATCCTCCAGCAGGCGCGCCTTCAGCCGCGCGATGGTGGCGTCGCTCAGGCCGATTGCGAGGAGATAGGCTTCGACCGAGCCGTGGTTGTCGAGGATATGCGCGATGGTCGCTGCCATGGTCTGCGGCTCGCAGGCCAGCAGCGGGCGCAAGGCCGCGAGATCGGCGTCGCGCTCTTCGGCCTCCGCGATCAGCCGGTCGAGCAGCGGCGCGATCATCAGCTTGGTCAGCGCATAGTCGTCGAGGATGGTCGCGTCGGCGACCCCGGCCAGCGCCAGCAGCAGCGCGGCGACAAGGCCGGTGCGGTCCTTGCCGGCGGTGCAATGGAACAGCACGACGCCCCGCGGCGCCTCAGCGATCAGGGTCAGCACCTGCGAGATCGCGCCGTGCCGTGTGGTTAGCGCCTGGATGTAGAGATCGAGCAGGACGTCGCTGACGGACATGTCGGCCGGCGCCAGCCGCTCGAACAGCGAGACGTTGTGATAGGCGACGGTGGGATGTCCGTGGAACGGGTTGGGGCGGCTCTGCAGCTCGTGATCGTGTCGGAGGTCGATGACGGTGGTGACGCCTTCTCCGGTCAGAGCGGTCATGCCCGCGGCATCGAGATGGTGCAGGCCGTCCGCGCGCAGGATGCGACGCCAACGGGTCTCGGCGGAGCCTGCGGCATAGCCGCCGAGGTCACGGATGTTGAAGGTGCCGGGGATCGGCAGGTGACGCTGGACGGTGATGTACATCAACGGATTCCGGATTTCATGAAGGCCTGCCGCTGCAGGACGACGTAGATGACGAGGATCGGCAGGCTCGCCAGGGTGGAAGCGGCCATCAGCGGGCCCCATTGCGTGCCCTCCGAGCTCATGAACATCTGGATGCCGATCTGGACGACGCTGTTCTGCGGCGAGCGCGAGAGCAGCAGCGGCCAGAAATACTCGTTCCAGGTCGAGATGAAGATCAGGATCGCCAGCGAGGCGATGGTGCCGCGCAGATTGGGCGTGACGATCTCCCACAGGATGCGCCAGCTCCGGGCGCCGTCCATGCGCGCTGCCTCCAGCACCTCGCGCGGGAAGGAGCGCATCGACTGCGCCAGCATCAGGATCGCGAGCGCCGCCGCGAAATGCGGCAGGATCAGCGCCAAAAGATTGTCGAGCAGGCCGAGATTGGCGACGAGCAGATAGTTGGGGATCATCACCACCTGGAAGGGCACGAGCCAGGTCAGCGCGATCAGCGTGTAGATCAGCTTGTCGCAGGGAAAGCGCCAGCGCGCGAAGGCATAGGCGGCCAGTAGCCCGGTGAAGAGCTGCACCACGGTGACGGTCGCGGCGACGACCAGCGTGTTGACCAGCATCCGCAGGATCGGGATCGCCTTGAGCGCATAGGAGTAATTGTCGAGCGAGGCCGTGCTCGGCCAGAGCGTGGTCTCGAAGATGGCGTTCGCCGGGCGCAGCGAGGAGACGATCATCCAGTAGACGGGGAACAGGCAGAAGATCGCGAGCACGACCATCACCAGATGGCCGGCGGCGGTGTTCCAGCTCCGGCTCGGCTTCGCCTTGCGCGGGCGGCGGGCCGGCTTCGGCAGAGGCCGGGCCGGCGTGAGCGTCATCGCGTCAGTTGTCATGGAAGGAGTACCTGTCCATCAGGCGCAAGAGCACGAAGGCCAGCGCGCCGAAGCCGAGGAAGAGGATGACGGCCGCGGCAGAGCTCCAGCCCACCGAGAGGGTGGAGAAGCCGAAATCCCATAGGATGTAGAAGATGTTCGTGGTGGAGCCGAGCGGTCCGCCGCCGGTCAGCACATGGATATAGGAGAAGCTCCACTGCGCGCCGAGCAGGATCGTCATCAGCGCCAGGAAGAGGATGGTCGAGCGCAGCAGCGGTAGGCGAATGTCGCGGACGATCTCCCATTTGGAAGCGCCGTCCATGCGGGCGGCCTCGATCAGTGCCGGATTGATGTTGGCGTTGGCCGCCGAGAGGATCAGCGTCGAGAAGCCGATCAGCTTCCAGCCGGTCAGGACGATGATGGTCCAGATCGCGACGGTTGGGTCCTGCAGGAAGCGCACCGGGCGGAAGCCGAAGAGCGTGATCGCCTCGTTGACCATGCCGTGCGCGGGATCGAGCAGCCAGCGCCAGATCGCGGCCGCGACCACGGGCGCGATGATCATCGGCACGAAGATGACGGTGCGGTAGAAATTGCGCGAGCGGGCCGGCAGGTCGTGCGTGTAGATTGCCACCACCGTCGGGACGATGACGGCGAGCGGGACGAGGCCGAGGATGTAGAGGCCAGTGTTGCGCAGCGCCTGCCAGAATTTCGGCAGGGCGAAGATGTTCTGGTAGTTTTCCCAGCCGACGAAGGTCATCGGCGCGCCCGGCAGCATGTTCCAGCGGAAGAAGCTGAGCCGGAAGGCGTCGAGCAGCGGCCAGTAGATCCACAGGATCAGCGTGGCGGCGGCTGGCGCGAGATAGAGCCAGGGCGCGATCCGCCAGGCCGACGCGCGCCGGGTGGGCGTCGCGGGGCGGGGAAGGCGCAGGGGCTGTGGTGGGGCCTGCACAGGCCCGCTCAAGGTGGCGTCCGACATCATGTCTCTCGGCAGGGCGATGAAACGAACGTGGAAGTCCCGGCCCGCCGCGCATGGCGAGCCGGGGTCCGGGCGATCAGCGCGGCATCAGGGCCTGGGCGTTGTCCTGCGCGGCTTTCATCGCGTCGGCGGGATTCATGCCGCCGAACACGGCCATCTCCGCGCCTTCCATCATCATCTTCTGGATCTGGCGGTAGTTGGGGCCAGGGAAGGAGACCCAAGGCTCCAGCATCGCGAGCTGTTCGAGATTGGGCTTGATCAGCGGGTGCTTCTTGACCCAATCGCCGAGATATTGCGGATCGTCGACGATGTCGGTGCGCAGCGGCAAATAGCCGATCTCGGAGGTGATGACGGTATAGGCCTCTTTCGAGGTCATGAACTTCATCAGCTCCCAGGCGGCGCGGCGCTTGAGCGGATCGCGGCTGAGGATCACCAGCGCGCTGCCCGAATTGTTCGGACGCTGCGGCTTGTCGCCGAAGCGCGGCATGGTGGAGGCGCGCAAGTCGAACTTGCCCTGGGCGCCGCGGACCAAAAAACCCTGGATGGCGGAGGTCTGCAGGTACATCCCGATATTGCCGGCGGCCATGCCCTCCATCGCCGCGTCGATCTCCAGATTGGTGTAGGCCCCGCTGTCGTAGAGATCGCGCAGCATCGCCACCGCCTCGACCGAAGCCGGCTCGGAGAAGGTCAGTTTCTTGCGATCGTCACTCATCAGGCTGCCGTTGTTGGAGCGCAGCACGCCCTGGAACAGCCAGTCACCGGCCGAGGCGCCGAAGATGCCGGTCGCGACGCCGGCTGCCTTCGTCTTCTTGGTGATGGCGAGCGCCGCGGTCTTCACCTCTGCCCAGGTCTTCGGCGGATTGTCCGGGTCGAGCCCGGCCTTCCTGAACAGATCGGCGTTGTAGAACAGCACCGGGGTCGAGAAGGTATAGGCGAGGCCGTAGGTCTTGCCGTCGAGCATGCCGAGCTTCAGCCCGTTGGGCGACATCCCGGCAAAATGAGCCTTGCGCTCCTCCTCCGACACGATGTCCTCCAGCGCCGCGACGCCGAGATTGTCGACGCCGAAGGCGAGGTCGGAGAACACCATCTGCGCCACGTCCGGAATGCGGCCGGCGGCGACATCGGCCTGGACGCGGCTGGTCAATTCGAAGGAGCTGGCGCCGACCGGCTCGACCTTGATCTTAGGATTGACGGCCTCGAACTGGGCGATCAGCCGCTTAGTCGCCTCGGCGCCGATGCCGGCCGAGGCGAGGTTGTAGTTGTAGTAGCTGATCGTCACAGGGCGGTCGACGGTCGCAGGGACGTTCTGAGCGAGAGCCGGAAGCACGGCGCCTGCCGCCAGGAGCGCGAGCGCGCCCCGCAGGAAGGATCTGACGTTCATGATCATGGTTCCTGTGAGGTGGGTCATTCGGCGGCCAGCGTCTGGGCTTGGGCCTCAGCTTCGGCCTCGTAGCGCTTGATGATCTCGGCCATGCCGGAGAAGCTGTGAACCTTGAGCTCGCGGCGCTCGGCCGGCTGCGGCACGAAGGAGATCGTCAGCCCGGAGGAGCGCACGGTGCCGATCGCGAAGAAGGCGCCGGAGACCATGCGCAGTTCCTCATGCAGCCGCAGCACGTCGGTGGCGGCATGCTGGCCGATGCCGACGATCACCGGGATACCGTGCCAGTTGCTGACGCGGTCGTAATGCATATGGCCACAGAGGATGCCGAGCACGTTGCGGCGGCCGTCGAGCACCGCGCGGAGCGCCTCTGTATCGGTGAAGGAGAGTGCCTCCCATTCCAGGTCGGGCCGGTCGGCATCGAGTGCCGGCGCATGGTGCATCGCGATCAGCTTCGGCAGTCCCGGCTCGCGGTCGAGCTCGGCCGCCAACCAGTCGAGCTGCCCCGGTTCGAAATGCCCACCGATCTTGTAGGGCGTGCTGGTGTCGACCAGGATCACATGGATGCCGTCGATCACCGCAGAATGGTCGTAAGGGACGGACAGATCCTTGGTCCGGCCGAGCATGGCAGGATAGAAGCCCTGGCGCTTGTCGTGGTTGCCGAGGGTGAAGAGCACCGGCATGTCGAGCGCGGCCTCGGCCAGGATGGCCTTGAGCTGCTCGTAGCTCCCGATGTCGCCCCGATTGGTCAGGTCGCCGCTGGCGATCACGAAGCTCGGCTTCGGCTCGATGCGCTTCACATCGGCGAGGATCGCCCGCAGCGTGGCGGTGGTGTCGGAATAGAGATGGTCGTCCTGCACGGCGGGGTCGCCGATGTGCAGGTCGGTGAGGTGGACGAAGGTCAGCGGATGCGACATGGCGGGGCTCTGCGTCAAATCGAGGGGCGCAGACGGATACGTTTGTTGAAGGCAGCGTATTCGCTCTTGCGCGAGGGCGGCGGCACCCTATCTAGGCATCATGACAACCGAATGAACGTTCATTCAATCATGCATGCCATCGTTTTCGACAAGCGCGAGCGGATCCTGGCCGCCACCGCCAAGCTCATCGTTCGCAACGGCCTGCAATGCTCGATGGCGGAGATCGCCTCGACGGCCGGCGTGGCCACCGGCTCACTTTACACCTACTTCAAATCGAAGGACGACCTAGTCCGCGGCGTCTATGCGCAGCTGACCGAAGCTATCGTCGCGGCGCTGATCGTCGAGCACGATGCCGCGACTTCGCCCGAGGCGCGGCTGCGCCGTTATATCGAGGATTATATCGCCTTCGTCTGGACGGATGCCGACCGGGCGCTGCTGTTCGAATATCTCTCGAACGTGCCGATCGTCCCCGCCGCCGAGATGCTGCAGATCTTCGCGCCAGTCATCGCTTTCACCAACAAGACCATCCGGGAGGCGCGTGAGGCCGGCGTGCTGCGCGATTTCGGAACCCACGACATGGGCGCCTTCATCGGCGGCGGCCTGCGCAACACCTTGAAATGGATGCGCGCCCGCGGCGAGGAACTCAGCCCGGAAAGGCGCCGGCAACTTGCGGCGATGTGCTGGTCGGCGATCGCTGCGGAGCCCGAGGCGATCGGCGAGGACTGACCGCGTCTGGCGTTACCGCCCTAACTACGAATGACGGCGCGAGTAACCGAACTCGCGAGCTGAGTTCCGCCCGTGACGCCCGTCGGGCGCGTCGCGCATCATCATCGTAAGGGGGGCGCGCCTGGCACTCGTTTCGGGAGCTGTTCGCGTTTCGAGTGACGAGCTCCGCGTGCCAACCATGTGCTCCATTTCTTCAAGGTTTCTTCAAAAGCCGGTCGAGAATTGAGGCGCATAGTACCGAGCGTGAACGAACTAAGCGATTGAAAATACGTCGTTTATTGACGTTCGCCGGTGTTCGCCAACACCAACGTACGAGATGCAATTCTCTCAAGGCTGAAACAGGGATTCGATTCCCCCCAGGGAGCGCCAGATAATCCTAAGCCATTGAAAACCTGCACACTCTAGGCGACCATGTGAACCTGGAGAGACTGCCCTGCCACATGCGTAGTCTCACAAGGTGGTCCGCAATGGCCCTCGCAGTCGCAACATGGCAATCCTGATCCCGAGTCTCGGCTTCGCGCGCTTCGACAGCCGTGGCGAGCTTCGATTGGCCGAGCGGCTCAAGGACTTCCTCGAAGACAACACCGTCGTCTGGCACAACCTCCCGGTTGGCCCTCTCAACCGGCATCCGGATTTCATTATCGTTCATCCCGCGAACGGTTTGCTCGTGCTCGAGGTGAAAGACTGGCGGCTGGAGACGATCGTTTCGGCGGACAAGACGAAGGTCGAGTTGCTGACAAGTCGTGGTGTCGTGCGGGAGAGTAATCCGCTCGAGCGGGCTCGCAAGTACACGTTCGAGGTCGTGCGCACACTGGAGCGCGACGGGCAATTGTTGTTTCCGCCCGGTCATCGCTTCGCGGGCCGGGCCATTGTTCCGTTCGGCTTCGGGACCGTGTTCACCAACATCACGCGCAGGCAGTTCGACCAGACCGATCTCAAGGAGGTGTTCGCCGAGCACCTCTGTCTGTTCAAGGACGAAATGACGGAGGGCGCCGATCCCGAGGAATTCCGGGCCAGATTGTGGCGCATGGTTCATCCGCGTCTCGGAGACCCCCTATCCATGCCGCAGTTCGACCGCCTGCGGGCGCTGCTCTTTCCGGAAATCCGCATACGGCAGATCGCCCTGCCTCTGGACGACGCGCCTCGGGCCGATCCTTCGGACCGGACGCTTGCGGTCATGGACCTGCATCAGGAGCAGTTCGCGCGCAGTCTGGGAGAAGGGCATCGAATCATTCGCGGCGTCGCCGGATCGGGCAAGACGCTGATCCTGGCATTTCGGGCCGAGTATCTGGCACGTGCGGCGGCAAAGCCGGTGCTGATCCTGTGTTACGCCAACGGCATCGCCGGGCGGCTCGAGGACGCCATGCAGAGCAGGGGCGTGGAGCACCGCGTTCAGGTTCTCACCTTTCATTCCTGGTGTTACCGGATGCTGCGGACTTATGGGATTCCGGCCCCCTCCGAGCGAGACTATCCTGACTACGCAGAACGCCTGGCTGCGAGCGTGTCGGAGGTCGTGAAGGCCGTCGATCAAGGCCACATCCCAATGGAGCAGTACGACGCTGTCCTGATCGACGAGGCGCACGACTTCGAGCCGCAATGGCTCGCGCTGGCGGCCAAGATGGTGAACCCGCGCACGAAGGCGCTGATGGTCGTCTACGACGATATTCAGGCCATCTATAAAGGACGTGAGCGCCCGGTGTGGAGTCAGCTCGGGATCGAGGCGAAGGGCAGAACGACCGTGTTGAAAGTCAACTATCGCAACACGGCGCAAATCGTTGCCTTCGCACGACGCTTCGCTGCAGACGTCATTGGCGCTCCCGGCGTCACGGCCGACGATGAGCACGCCATCCTGTTGCCCGAGGATGCGGGTCGGCAGGGACTGGAGCCCGCGGTGCGGCGTTGCGTGAGCATCGACGCAGAAGCTCACTGCGTCGCCGAGTGGTTTCTCGACCGGAAGAAAGCCGGGTACGAGTGGTCGCAGATGGCGTGTCTCTACCCGGAGCACTGGATCGGCGGGCGGGTCGCGCAGATCCTCGCCAGGCATGACGTGCCGATCGATATGGCCAAGGACAATCGCAACAGGGTTTCGGTCAAGCGCGTCGCCGTGCGGTTCCTGAGCATGCACACCGCGAAAGGACTGGAGTTTCCGTGCGTCGCCATTGCCGGCTTGGGCTTGCTCGGCCGCCACGGCGAGACCGTGGAGGAATGTGTCCGGCTGACCTATGTCGGGGTGACCCGGGCGACTCACGAAGCGCTGCTGACGTATTCGAGCGAGTCGGCATTGGTGCAGCGTTTGATAGCGTAGAGCATGTTGGTATCGACGCGAACCACATCGGTCGTTCGTCGCCTGCTTTTAAACAACGCGCTCCGTCGAAATTAAATCCTGATCATTAGTTTTCAGTTCTCCTGATGGGGCGGCAAAGAACCAGATCAAGTCGGACTGAGCCGCGACGTATCGAACCGCATGAAACTTAGTCTGCGCGTGCATCGCTCAAGGGGATGAACACAACATGGCAATTGCTGGATTTCCAGACGCGAATAGCACCGGTCTTCCTAGTGGCGTTATTCCGACTCCATCGGGCGACGTGACTGTCACTCAGCCAGGTACCGTAATCGACGCTCTCGATGTCAAAGGCACGATTTCGGTCCAGGCCGATAACGTCACGATTGAGAATAGCCGCATCACGTCCAGCGATTGGACCGGCATCTGGATCAAGGATGGCGTTGCAGGAACTGTCGTCAAGGATAGCGAGATTATAAACGTTGGAAGCAGCCCAAATGGCGCGAACGGCATTGTCGGGTCCGGCACATTCCTGCGCAACGATATCCATGACGTGGAGAACGGTATTATTGTTACAGGCTCGAGCCTCGTCCAAGACAATTATATCCACCACATGAATGCGCCGAATGTGCGTCTCGGCACGTCATTGGGTGGCCCGCACTACGATGGTATCGAGATCGACGGCGGCGTTTCAGACGTCGTCATTCGGCACAACACGGTCATCAACGAGAACAGCTACGTGTCGGCCGTGATGATCATTCAATAATGACTTCGGTGAGTTCAGCAAGAGCGTGTTCGACAGTTTTGCGAGCGTTCTCTCCCACGCGGCCCAGTCAGGCCACGACGTCGTTATCGCGGCGGGGAGCGACACCCTCACGCTGAAGAACACCCAGCTCGACAAGCTGAACAGCCACGACTTCCACTTCGCGTAAGCAGATGGGACGAACTGCTTAGCGAGCGCCAAGAGCCAGCTAGCCGGCGGCGGTGTTGCCGCCGGCTAGCGGCGCCGTGGCGACACCGCCACCCGGAGGGCCGCGTTTGCTCAAAGCGCGACGCGGTGGTCTGAAAAGATCCTGCTCAAGCAATGACCTGAAGCGCGGCAACGATTCATCCCAATCTGATCGCGCCCTAGCTGCGCAAGTGCGCGCCCTTACGCCGTGGTGCCGTCGATCGAGCGGCGGATCACGCGCTGCACTTCCGCATTCGACAAGAACAGGTCGTGGTTGATGATGCCCCAGCCTTCCTGGGAGGCATCGACCACGCGCACGCCGAGCCGCGCGATGGTGGCCTTCTCGGCGGCGCCGACCCGGGTCATTCCCCCGGCGATCTGCCCCGACAGCGCCAGTGCACGATCGTTCGTCGAGGCAATCACGGTGATTTTGCCGGTTAGCGGACCGATGCGCTGGATTGACGACGAGAACACGTCCATATCGATGTCGGGCGAGGCAAACACCACAGCGCCGATCTTGCTCGTGACTGTATCGCCGTATCGGGCATAAAGCTGACGCAGGCTTTCGAGCGTCAGCATCGTTCCCATGCTGTGCGCAACGATGTGCACGCGGCCGCCGCCTGGCGCCGAGACGAGCGCGGAGAGCACGCGTTCGAAAGCGTCGCGAGACCACATCGCGCTGTCGCGGTCATAGGCGTAGTCGAACAGTCCGGCCTTGGACGGCCAGGAGAACACCATGGTCCGGCCGCGGAACTTGATTCCGTCGGAGAGATGGACGCCATCCAGCACCGCCGTCTCGAATGTCTGCTTGAAGCCGTGCACATAGATCAGCACGTCCCCTGCGCCGGCCTGCGCAGCGAGATCGCCGGCGTCGGTCGACACCGGTTCGATCCGGTCGAGACGCCAATCGTCGAGTCCAACCGAGGCGAGAGAAAGACGGCTCTCGTCCGGGGCCACCAGCTTCGCCCGCGCGACCGTCATGCTCGTCGCGCGCTCCGGCCCGAACCAGGGTTTGGTGCGGCCGTTCACGGGCTTACGCGTGGTGACGACGAGCAATGTGGGGTCAACGGACAGCGACGAGGCGTCGAAGCGTGCGCCGGTCGCACCCAAGCCGGCGCATCCGCCCAGCGCGAGTGCGCTTCCTGCCGACACGAGTCCGCCAAGAAGCGCGCGGCGCGAAACAGAATGACGGGAGTCGCGTTGCAGAAGACGTCGGACGATCACACGGAACCTCGGGAACTTTGCCCACCGTAACGCCGCCCCGCCCAGCTCCCTGAATGACAATGGGGGCGAGAAGACGGCAGAGCCAGTTTCGCACTCGGCAGCGTGGACATGGCGTCCACGTTCCCGCCGCAGGACTTGCGAGCGTCCGGCGAAGTTCCAACCGTGTCCGAGCGGGGACGTCAGATCAGCCCACGATTTCGATCTCATGCAGCGCGCACCGCTCGCGCAAGGCCTGCTCTATCGCCTTATTCTCGTATGCATGCCATCGATCGATCGCACCTCGTCTGGCGAGCAGGGCCTTGAATTTCGGGTAAGCGCCTCGCTTGCTGAAGAAATAACGGACGTCGTCGAAATCATCAGGCAGACACTCGCGGGCAAAATCGAGCGTGAAGCGGAGCATAGCTCGGGCAAATCCTGCCGCGAGGATGCGGGCGCGTGTCTGCGATCCCCTAAATGGCCTTCCGCTGAAGCATGATGCATCGGCCTTCGTGAAGGTGGTCGTTGCCCCCGGAATCTGCCTTGATGCGATTTCAAGGCGGAGGAGTGGCGAGATGAGCGGATTGGTGATCTCTGGCGGCCGGGTGGTGGATCCCGCGAGCGGGATGGACGCCGTTGGTGATGTGGCGGTGGTGGACGGCAAGATCGCCGCGGTCGGCACGGGCCTCGGCGGCGCCGAGCGGGTGATCGACGCGACCGGGCTTGTGGTGGCCCCGGGCTTCATCGACCTGCATGCGCATGGACAGTCGATCCCGGCCGACCGCATGCAGGCGTTCGACGGCGTCACGACGACGCTCGATCTCGAGGCCGGCGTGCTGCCGGTCGCATCCTGGTATGAGCGCCAGGCGCGGAAGGGCCGCGTGCTGAACTATGGCGCAGCCACCAACTGGGCCTTCGCGCGCATCGGCGCGATGACCGGCTCCAATGCGGAGAGCTCGCTGGAGGCGTTCGGCAACGCCATGCGCGATCGCCGCTGGATGGACAATGTCGCAACCGATGCGGAGGTATCAGGCATCCTCGAGCGTCTCACCCGCGGCCTCAACGAAGGCGGCATCGGCATCGGCATTCTGAACGCCTATGCGCAGGGCGCCGGCGTCCAGGAGCTGACGGCGGTGTGCCAGCTGGCTGCGGCCAAGGACGTGCCGACTTTCACCCATGTCGCGTTCATGTCGCGCATCGACCCCGAAAGCGCGGCGGAGGCCTATATCCGCCTGATCGGCTATGCCGGCGCCACCGGCGCGCACATGCACATCTGCCATTTCAACTCGTCGAGCAAGACCGACGTCGAGCGCTGCCGCGTGCTGATCGAGAAGGCGCAGGCGCAGGGGCTGCCGATCACGGTCGAAGCCTATCCTTACGGCACCGGCTCGACCGTGCTGGCCGCCGCCTTCTTCAGTGATCCGGAGTTCGTCGAGCGCAACGGCACCGGCTACGATTCCGTCCAGCGCGTGACCGACGGCTACCGCTTCCACGACCGCGAGGAGCTGCTCAAGGCGCAGGCCGAAGAGCCGTCCTCGCTGGTGCTCTGGCACATCCTCGACACCGAGAACAATGCGCATCACCGCGACCTGCTCGACATGTCGGTGCTCTATCCCGGCGGCGCGATTGCCTCCGACGCGATGCCATGGACGCTCTCCGACGGCACCACCTATACCGGCGATGCCTGGCCGCTGCCGGATGATGCCACCTCGCATCCGCGCTCGGCCGGCTGCTTCACGAAATTCATCCGCGAATGGGTGCGCGAGCGCAAGACCGTTTCGCTGCTGGAGGGCGTGCGCAAATGCGCGCTGATCCCCGCGGAGATCCTCTCGCAGAGCACGCCCGCGATGCGGGCCAAGGGCCGGCTTGCGAAAGGCGCGGATGCCGACGTCGTCGTGTTCGATTACGAGAAGCTCTCGGACCGCGCGACCTTCACGGCGATGAACCGTCCCTCCGAAGGCGTGCGGCATCTGATTGTCAGCGGCGAGGTGCTGATCAGCGATGGCGTGCTTGATGTGGCGGCGCGGCCGGGTAAGCCCGTGCGCCGCCCTGTCGTTGAGGGCTGACCCATGCAGGTCCCCATTCTCCTGGTGACGGGCTTTTTGGGGGCCGGCAAGACCACGGTCGTGAACCATCTGCTGGCGCATGCTGAGGGGCGGCGCATCGCCGCCGTGGTCAACGATTTCGGCGCGATCAACATCGATGCGGAGCTGATCGCGGGCGCGAGCGATGGCGTGGTCAGCCTCAGCAATGGATGCATCTGCTGCTCGCTCGAGGGCGATCTGTTGCGCACGCTCTCGACGCTGCTGCGGCGAGATCCCAAGCCCGAGTATATCGTCATCGAAACCAGCGGCGTCGCCGATCCCGCCGACATCGTGCGCAATCTGATGGACCCGGTGATCCTGCGCGAGGCGCCGCTGGAGACGGTGCTCTGCGTGGTGGATGCGACGGCGCCGGCAACGGCCCTGGATGACGCGCTGCTGCGGTCGCAGTTGCGCGTCGCCGATATCGTCGCGTTGAGCAAGCTGGATCTGGCGGATGCGGGCGCGGGGGCGCGGATACGCGCGGCCATCCGCGCGCTGCGTGTTCCCGCCGTGGTGGTTGATGCAAACCACGGCGAGATTCCGGCCGCGCTGCTGTTCCCTGCGAATGCCGATCGCGCGCCCGCGCCGCGCGAGGTCGGCCCGCGCCGGCCGGCGGAAGAACGCTTCGAGACGCTGAGCTGGACCTCGGACAAGCCGGTCTCGCTGCCCCGCCTGCAGCAGGCCATCAACCGATTGGCGCCAAAGCTGGCGCGCGCCAAAGGCCTGTTCGAGACCGTCGAGCAGCCCGGCCGCATGATGGTGTTCCAGTTCGCGGCCGGCCGCGCGACGCTGGCACCCGGCGATGCGCCGGCGCCGGGCGTGCCGCGATCACGCATCGTCTTCATCGCCGAGCTCGGCGTTCTCTCGAAGGCGCAGCTCGACGCGATCATGGAGGCGTGCGTTGATGGGGTGTGAAGCCCGCGTCGTGTCTCAATCCTCCACGGACAATCCATCCCCATGGACATACCATTCGGCGCGCGATGACCACTGCACATGCCGGTCGGGTGTCGCATCCAGCTTCTCGTCGAACGCGCCGGCATGGATGATCGCCTCGCGCCCGCTGCGAGTCAAATGCGGCATCGGGCTGCCGCAGATCTTGCAGAACGCGGTGGCAAAGCTTCGCGCATTGGGCAGATCGAAGCGCGCGACGGATGCTTCACCGCGCAGCCATCGCAGCGCCTGCGCCTTCACGATGACCTCGCAGGAATGCGCCGTTCCTGTCGCCTTGCGGCAGCGCGAGCAGTGGCAGTTGAGGAAACGGTCGAACGGACCATCGACCTCGAAGGCGACCTCTCCGCACAGGCAGCTGCCGCGGAACACCACCATCTCATTCAACCTCCGGCTCGGCCGGTGCCTTCGTCCGTCTCGTCCGGGGAGCGCCGTGGGCGCCGCGCAGTCGGATCATCGTATCGATCTCCGCACCCCATCAGAGCCTTCCGGCGATCAATTCTCAAGAGGAGATATGCGACCAGAGCCTGTCAAAGCTCAGCAGAACGCAACCGCGCCAGCGTCGCCGCGTCCTCCTTGTCGGAGCCGACGAACTGGCAAACGAGTGAGGCGAGCTCACCCGGCTGCTTGCGCCGTGCGACCGCAAGCAGGCGCATCAAGCCCGCCTGGTCAATGCAGCGTGGGGCTTCCGACCAGCCAGCTCTTCATCGCCATCATCCGGTCATGCTCGAAAGACCGCAGGTGCCGGTCGGGCAGGATGAGACCGGCCATGCGGAAGATCGTTGCAAGCCCCTGGACCGGCGCGAGCGCCCAATCGGCGCCGACCGGTAGCAGCCAGCGCTCGAACTGCTCGCGCGCGACATCGATGCGGTCCCGCTGCGCCGCGGCGATGGCGCGCAGAATTCCGTGCTCGCCGTCCGACATGCGGGGACAAGTCGGGCAATGCACTTCGATGGCGGTATGGGCCGTGCAGGCGAAGATCTCGATGATGGACTCCAGCGACGGCACGGCATCGCCGACGCAAAAATGGTCGTACACCTCCTTGATATCGGCCGCGGTCGGAACGGCGCCTCCGCTGCGTGCCTTCGCCTGAATCCCCAGATGAAGAGCCGCTCCGCCGCGCTCAGCGCAGGGAGCTCGAGGACCCTGGTATGTGTCGATTGATGCATTGAGCCTCTGGCCTTTGGCTGCGCTCACGCCGGAGTTGGCGCGGATGATCTGCGCCGATCGTTCTGCCAGAGACCTCATCAAGTCAACGCTCGGAGAGGCGACGTCGAGGTGTTCTAGATTGGAAGAATTCGTATCTCTGATGCAGTCAGTCTCGCTTGCCTCGATGCCGTCTCCGGCACCGGGCAGGTCTCGCAAAACATCTCCGGCCTCACCGACGCCACGGCGGCGACCGGCGAGGCCGCCGGCCTCGTCCTGCAATCGAGTGGCCGGCTGGCGCAGAAGCTGCAATCGCTCGAAACCGAGGTCAGCGCCTTCGTTGCAGGCGTGCGGGCTAGCGAAAGAGCGCTGCGAGACGTCTGGTATTTCCGCGTCGCGGCATCGGCCGCGACGCGGTGCTGTTTTTCTTGACATGACCTCTGCCGTGCTCGACCTGTAGCGATGTCGATCGACGGCACCTGCGTGCCTTCGCGAGAAGAAAAGCAACACGGGAAGGACGTCATGAACGTGGGCCTCGACGAGAAGGACTACCTCGCCACCCTGCGCGGTTTGTGGGACAAGGCCTGGCCGCGGGGCATGCCGCGCTCGCCGAACTATCTGCACGGCGAAGTTCCCTTGACGGAATATCTGCGCGCCTGGGCAAAGCGCAGTCCCGAGCGGCCCGCGGTGATCTTTTACGGTCACGTCACCACCTATGCCGATCTCGACCGGCAGAGCGATCGCTTCGCGGCGCTGCTCGAGGCCAAGGGCGTGCGCAAGGGCGATCGCGTCGCCGTGTTCCTGCCGAACTGCCCGCAATTCCACATCGTGTTCTTCGGTATCTTGAAGCTCGGTGCGGTCCATGTCCCCGTCAGCCCGCTGTCGCGCGCGTTCGAGCTGTCTTACGAGCTCAACGACACCCAGGCCGAAGTGATCGTCGCGCTCGACCAGCTCATCCCGGTCGTCGAGCAGGTCCGCGGCGAGGTGCGCCTGCGCGAAATCATCGTCACCAGCTTTGCCGACGTCGTTCCGCCAGCGCCTGCGTTTCCCGCGCCTGACTCGATCCGCACACCGCGCATCGCGGTACCGGGCGCAACCGATCTGTTGACCGCGCTCGCGGCAATGCCCGCGCCAACCCCGCTGCCGCCACCGGATCTCGATGATGTCGCGGCGCTCAACTACACCGGCGGCACCACTGGCATGCCCAAGGGCTGCGTCCATACCCATCGCGACATGGTCTACACCGCCGCCGCCAATTACGGCATCTCGGTGCTGTCGGACGAGAGCAGCGTGTTTCTGTCGTTCTTCCCGGAGTTCTGGATCGCGGGCGAGAATTTCGGCTTGATCTTCCCGCTGTTCTCTGGCGCGACGCTGGTTTTGCTCGCGCGCTGGGACGCCGTCGGCGTGATGGCGGCGATCGACAAGTACAAGGTCACGATCACCGCGATGCCGGTCGACGGTGCGGTCGAGCTGATGGATCATCCGCGCTGGCGCGAGTTCGACCTGTCGTCCCTGAAGCAGGTGCGCGTCGTCTCCTTCGTCAAGAAGCTCAATGCCGACTATCGCAGGCGCTGGAAGGATCTCACCGGCACGATCCTGATGGAGGCGGCCTGGGGCATGACCGAGACCCACACGTCCAACACGTTCACGGCGGGCTTCCAGGACGATGATTTCGATCTCAACAGCCAGCCGATCTTCGTCGGCCTGCCGGTCCCCGGCGCCGAGTTCAAGATCACCGATTTCGAAACCGGCGCGCTGCTGCCGCTCGGCGCGGAAGGCGAGATCCGCGTGCGGACGCCGTCGCTGCTCAAGAGCTACTGGAACAAGCCGGAGGCCACCGCGGAGTCGCTCGTCGACGGCTGGCTGCGCACGGGCGATATCGGCACCATCGACAAGGACGGTTTTCTGCACTTCCTCGGCCGCCGCAAGGAGATGCTGAAGGTCAAGGGCATGAGCGTGTTTCCGCCGGAGATCGAGGCGCTGCTCGGCCAGCATCCGAAGGTGCTGGGCTCCGGTGTGGTCGGGCGCGACGACCCTGATAAGGGCCAGGTGCCGGTGGCCTATATCCAGCTCAAGCCGGAGGCGGTAGGCACCATCTCCGCGGAAGACCTGCGCGCCTGGTGCGCCGAGCGCATGGCCGTCTACAAGGTCCCGGAAGTGCGTATTATCGAAGCCCTGCCACTGACGGCGACGGGCAAGGTGAAGAAGCAAGACCTCAATCCCAACCTGCCCGCTGCCGTTTGAGTGAGAGACCACGATGTCGTTCAAGAAGCTCCTGATTGCCAATCGCGGCGAGATCGCCATCCGCATCGCGCGCGCGGCGGCCGACGCCGGCATCGCGACGGTTGCGATCCACCCCGCCGACGATGCGCTGTCGCTGCACGTGCGCGTTGCCGACGAAGCGGTCGAAATCCCCGGCCGCGGCGCCCGGGCCTATCTCGATATCGATGCGGTGGCGAAGACGGCGACGGCGGCTGGCTGCGATGCCGTGCATCCCGGCTACGGCTTTCTCAGCGAGAACGCGGCATTCGCCGAGGCTTGCAGCGATGCGGGCATCGTTTTCGTCGGGCCGAAGGCCGCGGCGCTCGAACTGTTCGGTGACAAGGTTGCGGCACGGCAACTGGCAAAGCGCTGCGGCGTCCCCATCATCGCCGGCACCAGCGGGCCGTCCTCGCTGGAGGAGATTTCGGCGTTCTTCACTTCTCTGGGCAGCAAGGCGGCGATCGTGATCAAGGCGATGGCAGGCGGTGGCGGCCGCGGCATGCGCGTGGTCGAGAACGCGTCCGATCTCGCGGAAGCCTATGTGCGCTGCCAGTCGGAGGCGAAGGCGGCATTCGGCTTCGACGGCGTCTACGCCGAGCGGCTGATCCGGCAGGCGCGCCATATCGAGGTGCAGATCATCGGCGACCGCCATGGCGCGATCTCCCATCTCTGGGAGCGCGAATGCACCATCCAGCGGCGGCACCAGAAGCTGATCGAAGTGGCGCCGAGCCCTTCGCTGAGCGATGCCCTGCGCGGCCGTATCATCGAGGCGGCGAAGCAGCTCGCGGCAGCCGCGTCCTACGATAGTCTCGGTACATTCGAATTCCTGATCGACGGCACCGCCGAAGACAGCTTTGCCTTCATCGAGGCTAATCCGCGGCTCCAGGTCGAGCATACCGTGACGGAAGAGGTGCTCGGGCTCGACCTCGTCCGCGCCCAGCTCGCGGTCGCTGCAGGCAGCACGCTGGCCTCGCTGGGTCTTGCGCAGGGTTCGATCCCGAAGCCGCACGGCTATGCCATGCAGCTCCGCGTCAACATGGAGACGCTGGACGAGACCGGCGCGACGCATCCGACCGGCGGCGTGCTTGCCGTGTTCGAGCCGCCGTCGGGCCCAGGCGTCCGCGTCGATAGTTTTGGCTATGCCGGCTACAAGACCAGCGCAGCTTTCGATTCGCTGCTGGCGAAAGTCATCGTGCATACGCCGGGCGAGGCCTGGCATGACGTGGTCGCCAAGGCTTCGCGTGCCTTGCGCGAGTTCCGGATCGACGGCGTCGTCACCAACATCGCCTTCCTCCAGGCCGTGCTCGCGCATCCCGATTTCAGGACCAACCGCATCGCGACCGATTTCATCGATCGCAACATCGCAAGACTTGTCGAAGCCGCCGATGGCGCAGCCAAGCCGCTTTACTTCGCTGCGACCGAGCGAAGCGGCACGCTCGCCGCTGAGGCGCACGTCGCGCAAGTCGTACCCGAAGGCGCGGTGATGGTTGCGGCGCCGCTGCAAGGGACCATCGTCACCATTCAGGTGAAGGAAGGCGAGATCGTCCGCCCCGGCCAGCAACTCGCCGTGATCGAATCCATGAAGATGGAGCATCTGATCATGGCCGAGCAGGGCGGCCGCGTCATGAAGCTCGTCGCCGGCGATGGCGTTACGCTGCTGCATGGCGAGCCGATCCTGTATCTCGAGCCGCTCGACGTCGCGGCTGATAGCGCGGCGGCGGAATCGGAGATCGATCTCGACCACATCCGCCCTGATCTTGCCGAGCTGATCGCGCGCCAGGCCAACACGCTTGACGAGAACCGCCCGGCTGCGGTCGAGCGCCGCCGCAACACCAACCAGCGCACCGCGCGCGAGAACATCGCACAGCTCGTCGACGACGGCTCCTTCATGGAGTATGGCAGTCTCGCGATCGCGGCACAGCGCCGCCGCCGCAAGCTCGACGACCTCATCAAGAACACGCCGGCCGACGGCCTGGTCATGGGCGTTGCCACGGTCAATGCCGAGAAGTTCGGCGCCGAAGGCGGCCGCTGCATCGTCCTGGCGTATGACTATACCGTGCTCGCGGGCACGCAGGGCCACATGAATCACAAGAAGATCGACCGCATGCTGACGCTCGCGGAAGACTGGCGCGTGCCGCTGGTGTTCTATGCGGAAGGCGGCGGCGGCCGACCCGGCGATACCGACCGGCTCGGGATGACCGGCCTCGACGGTCCGTCCTTCGTGCAGTTCGCAAGACTGTCGGGCCTTGTGCCGGTGATTGGCGTGGTCTCCGGCTATTGCTTTGCCGGCAACGCGGCGATGCTCGGCTGCTGCGACGTCATCATCGCCACCAAAAACGCTTCGATCGGCATGGGCGGTCCCGCGATGATCGAGGGCGGCGGGCTCGGCGTCTATCACCCGGCCGAGGTGGGCCCGGTTTCGTTCCAGTCGCCGAACGGCGTCATCGATATATTGGTCGAGGACGAGGAAGAGGCGACGCGCGTCGCGCAGAAATATCTGTCCTATTTCCAGGGCGCGGTGACCGAGTGGGAAGCCGCCGACCAGCGCCTGCTTCGCCGCGCCATCCCCGAGAACCGATTGCGCGTCTACGACATCCGCGACGTGATCGACCTCCTCGCCGACGAGGATTCCGTGCTTGAGCTGCGCCGCGATTACGGCGTCGGCATGATCACCGCGCTGATCCGCATCGAGGGAAAGCCGTTCGGCCTCATCGCCAACAATCCGCGCCATCTCGGCGGCGCCATCGATGCCGATGCCGGCGACAAGGCTGCGCGCTTCCTCCAGCTCTGCGACGCGTTCGATCTGCCCATCGTCTCGCTCTGCGACACGCCCGGCTTCATGGTTGGCCCCGAAGCGGAGAAGACTGCGATCGTGCGCCACGTCTCGCGCATGTTCGTCACCGGCGCGAGCCTCACCGTGCCGCTGTTCGGCATCGTGCTGCGCAAGGGCTATGGTCTCGGCGCGCAATCGATGATCGGCGGTGGCTTCCACGCCTCCTTCTTCACCGCGGCCTGGCCAACCGGCGAGTTCGGCGGCATGGGCCTGGAGGGCTATGTCCGCCTCGGCTTCCGCAAGGAGATGGAGGCGATCGCCGATCCCGAGCAGCGCGAGACCTATTACCGCAATAAGGTTACCGAGCTCTATGCCAACGGCAAGGCGGTCTCGATCGCCTCGGTGTTCGAGATCGACAACGTCATCGATCCCGCCGAGACGCGGCGCTGGATCATGGCGGGGCTGCGCTCCGTGCCGAAGCCCGAGCCGAGGACGGCGAAGAAGCGGCCGTGCATCGACACGTGGTGAGGGCGGTGCAGCAATGCGCGCCGTAAGTTTCTAGCGAACTCGCCTCCGCACCGTCATGCCCGGCTCGTCCCGGGCATCCACGTTCTTTCGCACGCGCTGAAATACGTCGATGGCCGCGACGAAGCCCCGCCATGACGGCGCTGAGGCATCGCGCGATACAACTGCGTCCCCGGTTTCCGATTGACATCCCCGCCTGTGGTGCCAGACTTTGCACAATAATACAGGGTGGAGACGTCCGCGATGGCCAGCCTTTCGGCCTCGAACCATGTCGCCCGTGTCTTGTCCGTCGCCAACCACGTGGCCGACGTCGATGCCTCTTCGCGGATTGCCAATTCCTGGCGGCGGTGCCTCGTCAATCACAAGCTCGATCCCGCCCGTCAGGGCCCGCCGCAAACGCTGACCGAATCCGAGATCCGGCATGCCGCCGAACCGATGGAGGAGACGATCAGGCTCGCCACGCCCGAGCTCGAGGATCTCGCCCGCGTGCTGCGCGACGCCGGCTATTGCGTCAATCTCGCGGATGCGAACGCGACCATGCTGTTCAGCCGCCTGCCGGGCGAGGCCGACGCAAGGATGTTCCTGGACTGGAAGATCTACACGGGCTCGAACTTCGCCGAGACATTTGAAGGCACCAATGGGCTCGGCACCGCGCTGGCCGAGGAGAAGCCGATCCTGGTGCATCGCGACGAACATTTCCGCGCGCAATGGCACATGTTCTCCTGCGCCGTGGCGCCGCTGTTCGACCAGGCCGGGCGCCTCGCCGGTGCCATCAACATCACCTCCTGCCGCGAGGATCTGGAGCGCGCCGCACATCAGCTTGCACTCGCGGTGACGATGGAGGCGACGCGGCGGATGGAGGGCGCGATCTTCCGTGGCCATTTCCGCAACGCCTGGATCGCGACCCTGCCCGGCGACGGCGGCAGCGGCCTCGTCGCCTATGACGACGACCGCCGCATCGTGGGCGCCTGCCGTTCCGCGCGTGCGCTGCTGGGCCTCACCGATGGCCTCATCGCATCCGGCATCGATCTGTCGCGCTACATCAAGCTCGATCATCACGCCGCGCGCGGTGCGGACGAGTTGGTCGAGCTGCGCCGCGCCGATGGCAGTCCGTTGGGACAGGGGCGCGTTGCTCCGCCGCTGCGTGCAAGGTCGCATGTGCCGCGCCGCGATGCGCCTGCTGGCCGGTTCGATGCCCTGCATCGGCTTGCTGGACGCGATCCCGGTCTGATCCGAAGCGTGAAGCGGCTCATGAGCATCGGCGATCACAATCTGCCGGTCCTGCTGCATGGCGAGACCGGTGTCGGCAAGGACGTGTTCGCGCGCGCCATCCACGCCGCGAGCAATCGTGCGCGCAACAATTATGTCGCGCTGAATTGCGCGGCCATGCCCGAGAGCCTGATCGACGCCGAACTGTTCGGCTACGAGGCCGGCGCCTTCACCGGCGCGCGGCGCGAGGGCTCGAAGGGCCTGATCGTGCAGGCCGATGGCGGCACGCTGTTCCTCGACGAGATCGGCGATATGCCGATTGCGCTCCAGACGCGCCTGTTGCGCGTTTTGGAGAACCGCGAGGTCTGGCCGCTCGGCGCGCTCAAGCCTGTCGCCGTCGACATCCGCCTGATCAGCGCCACCCATCGCGATCTCGGCCGCATGGCGCAAGAGGGCGCGTTCCGCGCCGACCTCTATTTCCGCCTGCGCGGCCTCGAGGTGCACCTGCCGGCCTTGCGCGAGCGTGCGGACCGCGGCGACATCATCCGCCAGATCGCGCGCGAGGAGGCGCCGAACTGCCGCCTTTCGGACCAGGCCTGGTCGCAGCTCGCGACCTATCCGTTCCCCGGCAACATGCGCCAGCTCCGCCACGTGCTACGGCTCGCCGGCTGTACGGCGGAGAACGGTGTGATTGCCGACTCCGACCTCGATCTGCCGCCGTTTGGCGGGAGGGCGGAGCTGGATCTCGCGGCAGCCGAGCGCGCGACGATCGTGGAAGCCCTGCGCCGGCATGGCGGCCGCGTCACCGAGGCCGCACGCGCGCTGAAGCTGAGCCGCGCGACGCTTTATCGGAAGCTCAAGCAGTTGAATATCGAGACGGCGCAGTAGGGCTCAACTGCATGTGGCGAGGGGGTCTTCCCCCTAAAGCATGATCCGGAAAAGTGCGAAGCGGTTTTCCGGAATGATCATGCAAACAACAAGCTAAAGCGCGATGACGATTCATCCAAATCTCATCGCGCATTAGGAAGAACGCGAGCGCTCGTCACGAAAAATCCGTCCAGCTCAGATGCCGCGCATCGAGGTCGCCGAGCGCGACCATCTCGCGGATCTCGTGCGGCGTATGGAAATTGCCGCGCAGATAGACCAGCGGCTTGGCGGCATCCGCATGCGAGACACCGCGGACCTCACCGACGAAGATCGAATGCGTCTTGGTCTCGAACTCCTGCGCCAACACGCAGTCGAATGCCGCCACCGCATCCGTCAGCACCGGCGCGCCGGTGGCGCCGCGTGTCCATTGCCCGAAGGCAAAGCGATCGTCGCCGTTGACGCCCTTCTGGCCGCTGAAGGTGAGCGCCAGCAGCGCGTGTTCCTCGTGCAGGAAATTGATCGCAAAGGCGCCTTCCTCGCGGATGCGTGCATGGGCGCTGGCATTGCGGTTGACGCAGACGATCAGCGACGGCGGATTGTCCGACAGCGAGCAGGCCGACGTGACTGTGAGCCCCGTGCGCTTGCCGTGCTCCGCGCCGACCGTGACCAGCGCCACGGCGCCGGCACATTGGCGCATGGCCTGCTTGAAATCCTTTGCATCCACGGACACGCGGAAATCTCCCAAATGAATGCGGGTGCGGCACGATCGCGCCGCACCCGCTGCGGGTCAAGCCGCCTTCTTCGCGGAGCCGAGATGCGCAAGACGCGGCATCACCTCGTTCTTCAGCAGCGACAGCGAGTGATGCCAGGCTTCGGCCTTGTGCTTGTAGTCGAAACCGAACACCAGCAGCACGCCGAAGCCGCCGACCTCGTCGTAGATCTTCTCGATCTTCTCGGCGACCGTCGCAGGCGAGCCGACGATCCAGTTCCGCTTGGCGCAATATTCGACGGTGACGTCGCTGTCGGGCACGTCGGGTGCGTGCTTCAGATAGTCCTTGAAGCCGAAATGGCCGAGCAGCGGCAGGAAGTACTCGTGCATCATCCGGCCCATCATGTCGCCGGTCGAGAGCTTCCAGGCCTCTTCATCAGTGTCGGCGACGAACACTTCACGCACGAGACGCCAATCCTGCCGGTTCGGCTTGCGCCCGGTCTTGGCCGCGCCGATCTCGACCGAGTCCCAATGGCTGGAGACATAGGCCGGGTTGAGGTTGAGACTCATCGGGATGAAGCCGCGCTCGCCGGCGAGCTTCAGCGTGTCCGAGTTCTTGGAAAGCCCGGCGACGCCGATCGGCGGATGTGGCGCCTGCAGCGGCTTGATGTGCGGCTTGAGGAAGTCGAACATCGTGTCAGGCTTGGTCACCGTCCAGAACTTGCCCTTGTGGGTAAAGGGTGCCGGCTCGGTCCAGAGTTTGAGAATGATCTCCAGCGCCTCGCGGGTCATGTCGCGATTCTGCCCGCTCATGCCGTCGACGTTGAACATCGCCCAGTCACTCGGCAGCCCAGAAGCCGCGACGCCGAAATTGAGCCGGCCCTCGGAGAGATGGTCGAGCATGGCGACGCGGTTGGCGAGCTCGGCCGGATGGTGATAGGGCAACAGGAAGCCGCCCGGTCCGATGCGCAAGCGTTTGGTCTGCATCAGCGCCTGCGCGATCAGGAGGTCCGGCGTGGGATTGGGTTCCCAGGGTGCGGTGTGGTGCTCGCCGACCCAGGCCTCCTGATAGCCGAGTTCGTCGAGCCAGCGCATGACTTGCAGGTCCCAGTCGTTCCCTTCCTTCAGGCCGCACTCCGGCGGATGCGAGGGCATCGTGAAATAACCGATCTCCATGGGTTTCCTCATCTGATGTTGACGCGTCTTGCCGCGCGTTGACGGATTGAGTGACCCAGCTTGAGCAAGCGGTGTGCCAGCGCGGCGGGGTCTCAAATTGAAGAGAAAGGGCTGGTTTGCCCGCGCAATAGCCGGTATCTCGACGGGAGCCTGCAAGACATCGTCTCATGTGTCGCGAGACGGCGTCTTAGCCGTGAGACGAGGACGAGACCTGACATGACCGAACCCGCTTACGTCGCGGTGGACTGGGGCACCAGCAGCTTCCGGCTCTGGCTGATCGATCGCGCCGGCCAGGCGCTGACCGAGCGCCGCAGCGGCGAGGGCATGCTGGCCGCGGCCAAGGCTGGCTTTCCCACCGTGCTGCAATCGCATCTTGCGGCCGTCGAAGCGCCGGATCATCTGCCGGTGCTCGTCTGCGGCATGGCCGGTGCCCGTAACGGCTGGGTCGAGGCCGGCTATGTCGACACGCCGGCGCCGCTCTCCGCCGTTCTGAAACAGGCCGTGCGCGTGCCGGGCGAGGCGCGCGACATCCGCATCCTGCCGGGCATCGCGCAGCGCGATGCAACAGCGCCGGACGTGATGCGCGGCGAGGAGACGCAATTGCTCGGCGCGCTCGGCCTCGATGCCGCGGGTGAGGCGCTGGTCTGCATGCCCGGCACGCATTCGAAATGGGTTCGCGTGACGGACGGGACTGTCGAACGATTTTCCACGTTCATGACCGGCGAGCTGTTCAGTGTCGTCTCGCGCGAGACCATCCTGTCGCTCGCGGTCGCCGGCGCAGACGACACTGAGGATGTCGTGAGCTTCAAGGCGGCCGTGAAGGCCGCGTTCGACGCCCCGGCCTTCGCTGCCAACCTTCTGTTCACCGCGCGGTCGCGGCAGCTTCTGTTCGGCGGCACGCCGGCCGCGGCGCGCGAGACGCTGTCTGGCACGTTGATCGGCGTCGAGCTGGCCGCGGGGCTCTCCGGCGCCGTGCCGCCAGCGGGTGTCCAGCTGATTGCCTCGGGGCGGCTTGCGATGCTGTATCGGCTGGGTTTCGAGGCGCTGTCGGTGACCGCAAGGCCCGTCGATGCGGATGAAGCCGTCCGCCGCGGCCTGTCGATGGCGGCCGCCGCGATCTGGACGAAGTGGAAGGATTCTTGAGATGAGCGTTCCCTTTCCGTCGATGAAGCGGCCGCTGGTCGCGATCCTGCGCGGCGTCAGGCCCGAGGAGACCGAGGCGATCGTCGGCGTGCTGATCGAGGCCGGCATGACCGCGATCGAGATTCCCTTGAACTCGCCGGATCCATTCCGCTCCATCGCGATGGCGGTGAAGCGGGCGCCATCAGGCGTGTTGATCGGCGCCGGCACGGTGCTGACCACGGCAGATGTCGATCGTCTCAACGATGTCGGCGGCCGACTGATGGTCTCGCCCAATGTCGACACCGAGGTGCTGGCGCGCGCGCATCAGCACGGCATGATCACGATGCCCGGCGTTTTCTCGCCGACCGAAGCGCTGCTCGCCATGCGATCCGGCGCGTCGAGCCTAAAATTCTTTCCGGCGAGCGTGCTCGGCGCCTCCGGCATTGCCGCAATCCGCGCCGTGCTGCCATCAGGCGTGATGATCGCCGCCGTCGGCGGCGTCTCCGACCAGAACTTTGCGGAGTACATCGACGGTGGTGTGACCGCATTCGGCCTCGGCTCCAGCCTCTACAAGCCCGGCATGAGTGCAGCCGATGTCGCAGCTCGCGCAAAGGTGACAGTCGCGGCCTACGATCGGGCGATTGCGAAAAAGTGAGCCGGAACAGACAAGCCTTGATCGTGTGATAGCTTATTGTCCTTCGCGGTGCCGCGATGTTCGCGCATCGTGCGCATGCGAATGGCTGAAGCAGGAGACCGACATGGCGATCAACAACGTGGCCGATCTGTTCGTGGCAACGCTCGAGCAGGCCGGCGTCAAACGCATCTACGGCATCGTCGGCGACAGTCTGAACGCGCTGACTGAGGCGCTGCGTCGCCGCGGCACGATCGAATGGATCCATGTTCGCCACGAAGAGGTTGCGGCCTTCGCCGCGGCCGGCGAAGCCGAGATGACGGGAAGTCTTGCGGTGTGTGCGGGCTCCTGCGGCCCGGGCAATCTGCATCTGATCAACGGGCTGTTCGATGCGCATCGCAGTCGCGTTCCGGTGCTGGCGATTGCAGCGCAGATCCCCACCGCGGAGATCGGCGGCGGCTATTTCCAGGAGACGCATCCGCAGAACCTGTTCCGCGAATGCAGCCATTATTGCGAACTGGTTTCGGACCCGAGCCAGCTGCCTTACGTGCTGGAGAATGCGATCCGCGCGGCGGTGGGCCTGCGCGGTGTCGCGGTCGTCGCCATGCCCGGCGATGTCGCTTTCCGCAGCCCGCCGAAGCGCGCGCTATCGACGGCGCGCGGGCTTGCGCTGGCTGCGCCGAAGGTCGAGCCGCAGCCCGATGAGCTGAAGGCGCTTGCGAACCTCCTGAACCGCGCCGAGCGTGTCACGCTGTTCTGCGGCCGCGGCTGCGCCGGCGCGCATGCGCCGTTGATGCAGCTGGCCGAAGCGCTCAAGAGCCCGATCGTGCATGCGCTCGGCGGCAAGGAGCATGTCGAGTACGACAATCCTTACGACGTCGGCATGACCGGCTTCATCGGCTTCTCCTCAGGCTACGCCGCCATGCACGCTTGCGACGCGCTGGTGATGCTCGGCACCGATTTTCCCTACAAGCAGTTCTTCCCGACCGGCTGCCAGATCGCGCAGATCGACATCCGTCCGGAAAATCTCGGGCGACGCTGCAAGATCGATCTCGGCCTCGTCGGCGACGTCAAGCTGACCATCGAGGCGCTGCTGCCGCTGCTGAAGACCAAGACGCAGCGCAGGCATCTTGACGATGCCATCGTGCACTACAAGAGGGCGCGCGAAGGTCTGGACTCGCTCGCCAAGGGCACGCCCGGCAGCAAGCCGATCCATCCGCAATATCTCGCCAAGGTCATCAGCGACCACGCATCTGAGGATGCCGTGTTCACTGCCGATGTCGGCACGCCGACGGTGTGGGCGGCGCGCTATCTCGACATGAACGGCCGGCGCCGGCTGATCGGCTCCTTCGCGCACGGCTCGATGGCCAATGCCATGCCGCAGGCGATCGGCGCGCAGGCCGCACAGCCCGGGCGACAGGTGATCTCGCTCTCCGGCGACGGCGGCTTCACCATGCTGATGGGCGATCTCATCACGCTGACGCAGATGAAGCTGCCGGTGAAGGTGGTCGTCTTCAATAATGGCGTGCTCGGCTTCGTCGCGCTGGAGATGAAGGCGGCAGGCTTCGTCGACACCAATGTCGATCTGGAGAATCCCGATTTCGCCGCGATGGCGCGTGCGATGGGTATCTTCGCGAAACGCGTCGAAGATCCCGGCGAGCTCCCTGGCGCGATGAAGGAGATGTTGGCGCACGATGGGCCGGCGCTGCTCGATGTCGTCACCGCCAAGCAGGAGCTGTCGATGCCACCGACCATCACCGCCGAGCAGGTCAAGGGTTTCAGCCTGTGGGTCCTGCGCGCCGTGATGAACGGGCGCGGCGACGAGGTTCTGGACCTTGCGAAGACGAATTTGTTGCCGCGTTGATTCCGGCTGAGGCGGCTCGGCCTCACCTCTCCTGAAGAGAGAGGTCGGATCGCATTGCAAATGCGGTCCGGGTGAGGGGTTGCAGTCTCACTGACTGCTGCGGCCCCTCACCCGGATTGCACTGGACGACGCTTCGCATCGCCAAGAGCATTTCCGACCTCCCGCCGATGGAGAGAGGTGAATACCAATGCGCGTCCTCAGCCGCGCTTCGCCGAGGGTAGCGGCAACCGCTCATGGCGGCGCTGGAAGCGTTGCCAGTGCAGCACGATGCCGATCAGCAGCGCCGGCACAAAGCCGAGCATGATCAGGAAGTGCGGCAGCTCCTTCGGCGAGATGAAGGCGATGGCGATGTCAGAGATCAGCCACAGCGCTGCGAACATGACCGCAAAGTCGGTTCGCGGGCAGCGCAGATAATAAAACACGGCGGTGATGACGATGGCCGGCCCGATGGCGATGGCGATCATGATCGCCGTCAGCTCCTTCGGCGTCAACGCGTCGAGCACCATTGATGCCAGCAGCCAGAGCGCGGCGAACATGGCGACGATGTCGATCGGATGCCGCACGACGGTACCTCTCGTGGAACCACGGTATCGTTGTAGACGCGCGCGTCGCCCGTCAAGCCCCAATGTGGTGAAGATCAGGCACTCCGGGTCGCACGGCAACGCCGGGCCGGCAACGTAGGCTGCTGACTCATACACCCGCGGTTCGCCTTGCGCCACCGGCCAGGACGCGCATATTTGCGATCGTGCGCTCGATGTGTCGGCATTCCAAGATCTGGCGATCGAGTAGACGAAGACGTCTCTCGACGCGCTCGAGCTCCGATTTGGGTGGCTGCATCTTATTCGCGGAGATCCAAGTTGCTAAAGCATGATCCGGAAAAGTGCGAAGCGGTTTTCCGGAAAGATCATGCGTAAACAACAAGCTAAAGCGCGATGACGATTCATCCAAATCTCATCGCGCTTTAGCGCTTTCGGTTCATCCAGAAATCGGTTTAGCCACGGAGCCAAGCCGGTCCGCTCGGCGATCAGCCCACGAATGGCGGTGTCGATGGACTCCTCGAGCAACTCAATCCTCGCCTCGTCGATCGCAGCATCGCGTTTCGACGAGCGGGTGGAGAACCTGGCGACGGCGCGCTCCAGATCGGGCAGCATGATCTCAAGAATGCTTGTGCGACGGCGATGGCGCCGCGATCACGAATCGGAATTTACGGTCGTCGGTGTAGGCTCGTGGTCTTGGGGTAGCGTACCGCCAGATGCGACTTAATCCTGCTCGAGGCCCGGCGTTGACCGCAGCATGAAGTGACCGAAAGCGGTGGCGATCGGCTTGTTCGCATCGTCCTGCCAGGCCCGCGCCTCGAAGGCCACGATGCGTCGGCCCTGCTTCACGATCGAGACGTTGGCAAACGTGTCGAGGGCGCGACCGGAGCGCAAGTAGTTGACGGTGAGGCCGATCGGCTTGGGCGGCGCGGCAGCGCCGAGCTCACGTGCCACGCCGACGATCGCGGTGGTCTCGAGGAAGGCGCCGGTCATGCCGCCGTGGATCGCGGGCAGGATCGGATTGCCGATGATCTTCGGCGAGAACGGCATCGTCAGCGTGCCATTGTCGTTGACGCGGATGCCGAGGCAGCGCGCGAACGGGCTATTCGCAAACGGGCCATCCGGATCCTCCGGCGCCTCCAGAGTCGGGATGCTGCGCAAGTCCATCCGGCGATCGGCGAGCATGTTGGTGCGGTTGGCGCCGATCATGAAGCAGGCGGTCGCGGTCGCGACCGGATCGTCCTCGGATTCCTGATAGGCGGTGGAGCGCACGAAGGCGATCGAGCGCGTGGTGCGGTAGCACACCGAATGCGCCTTGATGTCGAGGCCGGGTGTTGCCGGCTTCTGGTAGTCGATACGTAAGTCCAGGGTTGCAATCGCGCGCGTGCCGTCGAGCGCAAGTTGCACCGCCATGCCGCAGCTCTCGTCCAGCATCGCGGTGACGACGCCGCCATGCAGAACGCCGGTCTCGGTGTCGCCGACGAAGACGGGACGGTAGGGCAGGCTGGACCAGGCCTCGGCCGGCGCGAAGCGATCGAGCTGGAGCCCGCTGATATGGCCGTAATCGGAGCGCCGGCCCTGGATGGCCTCGGCGAGTTCCTCGAAAGGGAGTGCGGTCGGTGTGCTGGACATGAGCAGGTTCTAGACCAGCGCCGGGCGCCGTGCAAAACCCCGAATGGGCGTCGCTGCTCGGCCTGGAGCGGTTTGGCCTCGACAGGGCGGTCCGAAGCGACGATGGTGGGGCTCCGTTCGTTCGACTCGTTGTAAGGAGTGCCCATGGCCGATCCCGAAACGCCCTCGACCGCCCAGGGGCCCGTCACCATTTCGACCTCCAGCGCCGAGCGGGCGCCGATCATCTATTTCGATGGCGCTTCCTGTTTCGGCCACCACAACGGCGCGATCCAGATCGAACTCGCCGCAAACCTGCTGATGCCGGTCGGCGCCGCCGTCAGGGTCGACGTGGTCCAGACCGCGCACTTACGTTGCAGCGTGGCCGCCGCGCTGGCGCTGCGCGAAGCGCTCGACAAGGCGCTCGCGATGTACAAGCAGGGCCAGCAGCAGCCGACGGAGGACATCCCGGCGGTGAAGAATTGAGGCAGAAGCGCGATCGCCTGTCAGGGCAATCCCAGCTTCTCAGCCCACATGCACCTTCGGCTTCTTGCCGCCGTTCCACTTGCCATCGAGTGCGCGTTCGATCTGGGCGGCGAGCTGGAGAAGCAGGCCGTCATTGGCCTGCTTGGCGATCGCCTGGATGCCTAGCGGCAGGCCGTGGTCCTGCGCGGCCATCGGCAGCGAGATCGCCGGCATGCCGCAGAGATTGGCGAGCGGCGTGAAGGCGAAGAAGCGCCAGAGATTGCCGAACCAGTCGAGCACATCGGGATTATCGGAGATGGTGAGGTATTCCTTGGTGCCGACCTTCGGCGTCGGCAGCGCCGTGATCGGCGTCAGGATCACGTCCCACTGCTCGAAGAACGCGCCGAAACCGCGTGAGGTCGTGTTGAATACGCCTTGCATCTTCGCCCGCTCGGCGAAGCTCGTGTGCCGGCCGGCTTCCCAGATCCGGACGTTCATGGGCTCGATCAGGTCTTCCGGCGGCCTTTCCAGCCCGCGCGCGGCCAGCAAGTTGGAGATCACCACCGCGAAGTTCGAGATGTAGCAGGTGGTCTGCGCTGCGAACGCGGCACGGAAATCGAGCTCGGGCAGCGCGTAGTCGACGTGATGGCCGAGGCCTTCGAGGAAGCGACCGGCCTTCGCCAGCTCCGCGGCGATCTCGGGCGTCGCGGTGTAGTCGCCCCATGTATGCGACAGCGCGATGCGAAGCTTTGCCGGGTCCCGCTTGATCATCTCGCAATAAGGCTGCGCCGTGGTCCAGAACGGCATGAACTCGCCCGGCGCCGGTCCCCTCGCGTGATCGACGAAGGCGGCGGTGTCGCGCACGGAACGCGACTGGCAGCCCTGGATCGAGACGAGGCCGGTGAGGTCGGACATGTGCGGCGCCAGCGAGAACACGCCGCGCGAGACCTTCAGTCCGATATTGCCGTTGACGCCGGCGGGAATGCGGATCGAGCCGCCACCATCGGTCGCATGCGCGATCGGCACAACGCCGGCGGCGACCATCGCGGCGCTGCCGGCTGACGAGCCGCAGGTGGTGTAGTCGGTATTCCAGGGATTGCGCGTGACGTAGACGGCGGGATTGTCGGCCGAGCTGCATACGCCGAATTCCGGCGTCGTGGTGCGCCCGATCAGATTGAGCCCCGCCTGACGGAATTTACCTGTCAGGAACGTGTCGGCCGCGGCGCGATTGCCGCGCATCAACAGCGAGCCCATTTCCTGGAGCCGGCCCTTCATGGTCGGCCCGAGGTCCTTCATCAGGAAGGGCAGGCCGCCGAACGGACCCGCAAGATTGGCGCCATCCTTGGCGGGATCGGCGATCACGTCCTCGAACAGCTCGACTACGCCCGACAGTGCCGGATTGACCTTGGCGATGCCCGCGGCGGCCTGCCGTGCCAGTTCCTTCGCCGTCAGCTCGCCCTTGCGGACGCGTCCCGCCAGCGCGACGCCATCGTGCTGCGCCCATTCACTCCAGCTCATCGGCAAAGTCATGAAATCAAATCCCCTCGGTAGCAGCGTCACCTTTTTCGCAAGGGCGGGCGTGAATCAACCGAGCCGGCGCGAGGGGCAGGGTTGCACGGCGCGGTGGGGTCGCCCTATCAGGAAGAGAGCCGCGCGATCGCTGCAACCGGCCCGCCGCCCGCAGGTCCCTGATGCTCGGCGCCGCCGGAGACGTAGACCGCACCATTGCCGGCAAGGCCCGCGAGCAGTCCGCCGACCGCAGCGCGGGCATGGCGCGTCGCGCTGATGTCGGTGTCCTCCAGCATGGTGTGGCGAAAGCCGCGTACGCTGCCGTCAGGCGAAGCCTCGGCCTTGGCGAAGACGTTGACGAGCTCACGGCTTGATTGCGGCGTAGTACCAAGCCCGACGCTGTTCAGGGCCGCCATCACTGCGGCGGCATCGATCGCGTCCTTCATCACGGCGTGCCCGATTTCGAACTCACTTGCTGACGATGTTGAATTGCCGAGCACGATGACGACGTTGTGCATCAGCTCGATCCCGGACGAGGTCGAGGCGACCTTCGAGAACAGGTCGTAGCGCCGCAGCACGTCCTCGTCGCGGATACCAGGCGCGATCTCGCCGAGCGCGACGGCGACGCCGAGCGCGGAAGCGCCGAGGGAATAGGCCATCGAGGCGTAGGCGCTGGTCGTCGTTGTCTTGCTGCCGCGCGCCGCTGCCGCCGCGATGCGATCACTGGTGAGCAGCGGGCATTTGATCTGCACGAAATGGACGTCGGCGGGATCGCTGATGCCGGCGTCCGCCATCGCGGCCTTCACGGCCGTCGCCGTTTCCGTGATCTGCGTCGCGCGGCCGAGCTCCTCAGGGAGGAGGTCCCGCGTCTGCGCCATGCCGATGCTCAGCCGCTTGCCGGAGCGGCCGTCCGGACGAGCTTCGACCGTCCGGCGTGTGAATACCGTGACATGCGGGCTGAGCACGCCTTCGGTGCCGCCGGACATCACGAAGGCAATGCGCTGCTCGACGTCGTGCGGCGGCAGGTTGAGGTGTGGTGCAAGTGCGGTGCACAGCGCGGCAACGGCATATTCCCGCGTAAAGTCGTTGACGCCGCCATTGCCCTCGGTCTTGCCGAGGATCGCGAGGATCGACTTGGGATCGATCGTGCCGGAGCTGATCAGGCTCATGAGGCCGGAGACGTCGCCGGGGCCGCTGGTCGCGATCTTGAAAACGCCGACCGATGTTGCAGGCATACTGGTCCTCAGAGTTCGGTGGTCCGGCGGATCAAGCAGGCGCGGAACGCGGGGCTGATGTCAAGCTGCAAGCGATGCACTTTCACCGTCAGCCTGAAAAAGGTTCACACCCTCTCAGGATGACGGCCGGCTATTCTGGTCTGCCGCGACGCAAGAGAGAAGCCGCCAGCCCCCACGAATGTGGCGAGATCGCATCGATCCAGCAAAAAATCCTCTGTCGAAGGTCCTCCGCCGCACCTTGATGAATCAACCTTGGTTGGTCCATAAGCTCCGTCCCGCGGCCGGTGGTTCGCCCCTGCGCCGCGTGCTTTGACAGAGGGAATCTCGCGTGGCCAACATCAACCAGAAAATTGCGCAGGAGCTTGGGGTTCGCGCCGAGCAGGTCGAGGCGGCGGTGACGCTGCTCGACGGCGGCGCCACCGTTCCCTTCATCGCCCGCTACCGCAAGGAAGCGACCGGTGCGCTCGATGACGCGCAATTGCGCACCCTGGAGGAGCGCCTGGTTTATCTGCGTGAGCTCGAAGACCGCCGCAAGGCCATCCTCGAATCGGTCCGCGAGCAGGGCAAGCTCGACGCCGCCCTCGAAGCCTCCATCATGGCCGCCGACAGCAAGGCACGCCTCGAGGACATCTACCTGCCGTTCAAGCCGAAGCGCCGCACCAAGGCGGAGATCGCCAAGGAAGCCGGCCTCGAGCCGCTCGCCAATCAGCTCATGGCCGAGCCCGGCAACGATCCGAAGGTCGTGGCGGAAGGCTTTGTCAACGCCGATAAGGGCGTGGTGGATGCCGCCGCCGCGCTCGATGGTGCCCGCGCCATCCTGGTCGAACGGTTCGACGAGGACGCCGACTTGATCGGTGCTCTGCGCGAGGAAATGTGGACCAACGCGCGCATGGCCTCCAAGGTGCGCGACGGCAAGAAGACCGAGGGCGAAAAGTTCGCCGACTACTTCGATTTCTCCGAGCCGCTGACCAAGCTGCCGTCGCACCGCATCCTCGCGATGTTCCGCGGCGAGAAGGAAGAGATCCTCGACTTGCAAATTCAAGCCGAGGCCGAAGCGCCGCCGCCGGGCGTGCCGAGTGCCTATGAACTCAAGATCATGAAGCGCTTCGGCATCGCCGATCTCAAGCGCCCCGGCGACCGCTGGCTGATCGACACCGTGCGCTGGGCCTGGCGCACCAAGATCCAGGTCCATCTCAACATCGACCTGCGGATGCGGCTGTGGAACTCGGCCGAGACCGAGGCCGTGCGCGTGTTCGCCTCGAACCTGCGCGACCTCTTGCTGGCGGCGCCCGCCGGCACCCGCGTCACCATGGGGCTCGACCCCGGCTACCGCACCGGCGTGAAGGTCGCCGTCGTCGATGCCACCGGCAAGGTGGTCGACACCACCGCGATCTATCCGCACGAGCCGCAGCGGCAGTGGAACGAGTCGCTGGCGACGCTCGGCCGGCTCGCGCTGAAGCATCGCGTCGAGCTGATCGCGATTGGCAACGGCACCGCCTCGCGCGAGACCGACAAGCTCGCGACCGAGCTGGTGAAGGGGCTGCCTGAGCTGAAGATGAACAAGATCGTGGTGTCGGAAGCCGGCGCCTCGGTCTATTCGGCCTCGGCCTTTGCCTCGGAGGAGTTGCCCGGCCTCGATGTCACGCTGCGCGGCGCGGTCTCGATCGCGCGTCGCCTGCAGGATCCGCTCGCCGAGCTCGTCAAGATCGAGCCCAAGGCGATCGGCGTCGGCCAGTATCAGCACGACCTCGGCCAGGCCAAGCTCGCCAAATCGCTCGATGCCGTGGTCGAGGATTGCGTGAATGCCGTCGGCGTCGACGTCAACACCGCCTCCGCGCCGCTGCTGGCACGCGTGTCGGGCGTCGGCTCCGGCCTTGCCCAGAGCATCGTGGCGCATCGCGACGCCAACGGCCCGTTCAAGTCGCGCAAGGCGCTCAAGGACGTGCCACGGCTCGGGCCGAAGGCGTTCGAGCAGTGCGCGGGCTTCTTGCGCATCCTCGGCGGCGAGGACCCGCTCGATGCCTCCGGCGTGCATCCCGAAGCCTATCCCGTGGTGCGCCGGATTCTCGAAGCGACCAAGAGCGACATCAAGGCATTGATCGGCAACAGCGACGTCGTTCGCACGCTGAAGCCGAAGGATTTCGTCGACGAGACGTTTGGATTGCCGACCGTGACCGACATCCTGCGCGAATTGGAAAAGCCCGGCCGCGACCCGCGACCGGCGTTCAAGGCTGCCGTGTTCAAGGAGGGCGTCGAGGAGATCAAGGACCTGAAGAAGGGCATGATCCTCGAGGGTACCGTGACCAACGTCGCTGCCTTCGGTGCCTTCGTCGACATCGGCGTGCACCAGGACGGCCTCGTGCACATCTCGGCGATGTCCAGGAACTACATCAAGGATCCGCGCGAGGTGGTGAAGCCCGGCGACATCGTCAAGGTTAAGGTGCTGGATTTCGAGGTCGCCCGCAAGCGCATCTCGCTGACGCTGCGCCTCGACGACGAGGTCGGCGCCAAGAAGGACGCCCCCGGCATGCAGCGCGACAACGGCTCGCGCAACGCGAGCCGTATGACCTCGTCGGCGCCGCGCAAGCAGGAGTCCTCCGGCGGCGGCGCGCTCGCGGAGGCGCTGCGCAGGGCTGCGGAGAAGAGCGGCGGTAAGCGGGCGTGACTTCTGCCTCTCCCCGCTCTTTGCGGAGAGAGGTCGGCTACTCGCCGTACGGCAAACTCTCGCCACATCGTCATTGCGAGCGCAGCGAAGCCATCCAGAACCCTTTCGCGGCGGGACTCTGGATTTTGCTTCGTTGCAAGGGCTCCTCGCAATGACGGGGAGAGAGCCTGCCCTCCCTAACACCGGCGTCAGAAACTGGCGCATTTGTAAGTTGATAGGGACAGCCCATTCGCATCTCCTGATCCCCTTCGTGCAGCGGGACTAGCGCTGCACTGCAAGGAGGATATTCCGATGAAGAACAGGCTTCTCACAGGGCTCGTCGCGGCGACAGTTGCTGCGACGCTGGCGGCTGCGGCGCCCGCTCTCGCGCGCGGTGGTTTTGGCGGCGGCGGCCATGGTGGCTTTGGCGGCGGGCATTTCGGTGGTGGCGGCATGCACGTCGGCGGAATGGGCGGGGGCATGCGGGTGGGCGGCATGGGCGGCGCTCATTTCGGTGGCGCCCGCTTCGCCGGTTCCCCGATGGCCGCTCACGCGGCGATCGGGCCGCGCTTTGCCGGTGCGCCGTTCGCGACCCGCGCCGCCTTCGGACCGCGGTTTGCCGGCACGGCATTCCACAGGCCCTTCATTGGCCGACATGCCTTCTTCTTCCGGCATCATCGCTTCCACCGCTTCGCCTTCTTCGGCGCGCCTTTCATCTATGCCAGTTACTATGACGGCTGCTGGCGCAGGAGCTGGACGCCCTACGGATGGCAATGGGTCAATGTGTGCGGGTACGATTGGTACTAGCATCGCCGGACCGCACCATTGTCGCGATCGCCACCGGGCAGTTCCGCTCAGCCCCGGAACGGGATAGTCTGGTGGCGACCGTCGCGCGGAGTCTTGCATGACCGGAGGTCACCGCCGCATCCTGGTCGTCGAGGACGATCCGGAAACCGCAGGCCAGCTCGTCGAGGAACTGACGACCTCGGGCTATGACGTCGATCTCGCCGCCACCGGGCGCGAAGCGCTGAGCCATGGTTCGGCGCGCGACTATGCCGTGATCACAATCGACCGCATGCTACCCGATATCGACGGGATCAGCGTGATGCGCCAGCTGCGCGATGACGGCGTCGCCTCACCCTTTCTGATCATCTCCGCACTCGGCGAAGTCGACGACCGCGTGCGCGGCCTGCGCGCCGGCGGCGACGATTATCTCGTCAAGCCATTTTCCTTCACCGAATTGCTGGCGCGGCTGGAGGCGCTCGGCCGCCGCAGCGAGACCATCGCCAAGGAAACGCTGCTGCGCGTCGGCGATCTCGCCATCGACCTGATCGCGCGTAGCGCGAGCCGCCGCGGCCGCAAGATTCCGCTGCTGCCGCGTGAATTCCAGCTGCTCGAATATCTCGTCCGCAACGAGGGCCGCGTCGTCTCCCGCGCGATGCTCCTGCAGCATGTCTGGGACCTGCATTTCGATCCCTCCACCAACATCATCGACGTCTATGTCGGGCGCGTCCGCCGCAAGGTCGACGACGCCCAGGCTTATCCGCTGATCCACACCATCCGCGGCATCGGATACTGTCTCCGTGCTCCTGGCTAAGACCCTCCGCTCCTCGACCTTCCGCCTGGCGCTGATCGCGATCGCGACATTCGGGCTGATCGTGGCGGCGATCATGGCCTATGTCTATTTCGGCACGCTCGCCTATGTCGAGCGCCGGGTCGGCACTGTCGTCGATCATGACGGTTTCACCGGCATGATCGAGCTCGCGATGGCTGCCGTCGCTGCGCTGCTGCTGGTGCTCGCCGGGCTCGCAGCCGTGCTGGTGACGCGACGCACGGTCGGACGGATCGAACAGATCAACGCCACCAGCCGCGCCATCATGCTCTCCGGCCTCGACCAGCGTATTCCCCTGCGGGGCAGCAATGACGAGTGGGATCGCGTCGCCGAAAATCTCAACCAGATGCTCGACCGCATCGAGACGCTGATGGGCGAGGTCAAGCAGGTCAGCGACAATGTCGCGCATGATCTGCGCACGCCGTTGACACGCATGCGCGGCCGGCTGGAGAAGGCCTTCCACGCGCCGCGCAACAGCGAAGCCGACGCGGCGCTGATCGGCGACACCATCGCCGATCTCGATGCCGTGCTCGGCATGTTCGCCTCCATCACGCGGATCTCCGAGATCGAGACGCGGGCCCGCACCGGTGCCTTCCGCGCGCTTGATCTCGCCGAGATCGCCGGCGAGGTCGTCGAGCTCTACGATGCCGCCGCCGAGCAGGTCGCCACGCGCCTCAGCCTCGATGGTGACCGCGCGGTGGCGATCACCGGCGACCGCGATCTGCTGTTCGACGCCATCGCCAATCTCGTCGACAACGCGATCAAGCACGGCCGCAAGGGCGGGCAGGTGACCGTGAGCTGCCGCAGAGCCGATGGCGGTGCGTTGATATCCATTGCCGACGACGGTCCCGGCATTCCCGCCGAGCAGCGCGATCACGTCTTCAAGCGCTTCTATCGACTCGAGCAGAGCCGCTACACGCCGGGCAATGGTCTCGGCCTCAGCCTCGTCGCCGCGGTCGCGCGCCTTCATGGCGCCGAGGTTGCGCTGCAAGACAATGCGCCGGGCCTGAAGGTCGAGCTCCGCTTCCGGGCGACGTCGGCGCCGTGACGCCCGGCGGTGTCAAAGCTCGATCACGCCACGCCGCGCCGCATGCGCGACCGCATCGGTGCGTCCGGTGGCATCCAGCTTGTCGAGCAGCGAGCCGACGTGGAATTTCACGGTGTGCACGGAGATGCCGAGCTGTCGGGCGATCATCTTGTTGGAGGCGCCTTCGGCCATCAGCGCCAGCACGTCGAGCTCGCGCTGGGTCAGCGCGATGTCTTCGGGCCTGATGCGCGGATCGCGGGCGACAACCGTCACTGAGGCCGCTTCGCCGGGCGCGGCGAGGCGTAACCCTGTGACGTTGCCCAGCAGCTTCGCCAGGCGATCGGCGAGAGCGGGATCGTCGATCTCCAGCGACAGCACGATCTCGGGCGCGTTGTCCTCGCTCACGCCTCAGGCCTCTCGCCGACCGTGACCTTGAAGCTGACCGGCTCGCCGCCGCGGCGGGCGGCGACTTCGACCACCGCGCCGACGCTCGAAGGTCCGAGCGTCCGCGACAAGGCGCGCACGCCGGACAGCTTCTGGTCGTTGACCGCGACGATCACGTCGCCCTGGCGGATGCCGGCCGCGGCCGAGGGGCCGGCCTTGTCGACACTCATCACCATCGCCCCGACGCCATCGTCGAGCCGCACCGGCTGGAGCCCGAGGCCGAGATATCCGCGTGCGATGCGGCCACGTGCCTCAAGCTGCGGCGCGACACGTTCGATCGTCGCCGTCGGAATGACGAGGACGCGCCGCGGCCCGAGCACCGCCATGCCGAAGGCATCGCCCGATGCGTCGAGCGCGAGACCGCCCTGCTGGCTATCGCGCAGGCGAACGTCGAGCTCGATCCGGGCGTCGATGTCGCCTCCGCGCAAGGAGCGCCAGCCCTTGCCGGACGCCGATACCATTCCAAGCGCGGCGCTCGGCGTCTCGCGATGGGTGGCGACCACGATCGACAGCCCGCCGAGGGGCGGGACCGTGGAGGCGAGTTTGACCGGTGCGACAGAGGCCTCAGTGCGCAGCAGCGCGATGTCGGTCGTGTGGTCGCGGCCGGCGATCGTGGCCGCGACCCGGCTGCCGTCAGCGAGGCCGATCTCGACCTCGCCCTCGTCGGCCAGCGCCTCATCGGCAGTGACGATCAGACCGGGCTTCCAGGCAAAGCCGGTTGCGCGGGCGCGATGCGAATGCACGGAGACGACGGAGGGCGCGGTGCGCGCGACCACGTCCGCGAGCGCGGACGACAGCAAGGTCAGAGGAGTTGAATCGGTCATGGCAGGCTCCTGTAGCTGCCCTCAATCTGGGATGCCGCGCACGATTGCGAAACTGGCCGGGTGGCCAGGACCAGAGCAGGGACAGGGCAGTCCGCTGCAGGACCACGGCCGACGAACATGTGATTGGGAGCGCCTCACGGGAACGTGTAGCAATCCCGAAAGTGCGCCCTTTGGCCCCAAGGATTTCAGCGAGCCCTGACTGATGACCATCGATCTCACCCGCCGCACCCTGCTTCAACTGGCCGGCGCCACCTCGCTTGCGATGGCCGCCGCAGCGGCGGCGCGCGCCGAGGGCACACCGCAGGGCGGCGGCCCGACCTATGCCAGCCGCACGCCGATGCGGGTCGGCATGGTGACGCTCCGGGTGAAGAATCTCGAGAAGATCGCGGACTACTACCGCGACGTGATCGGTCTCACCGTGATGGAGCGTTCGGCAACCGGCGCGAAGCTCGGCACGGCTGGCATCAAGCTGCTCGCGCTGGAAGCTCGTCCCGATGCGGCGATCGAGCCGCGCAACGCCGCCGGCCTCTATCACACCGCTTTCCTGATGCCGACCCGCAAGGATCTGGCGCGCTGGCTGGTTCACGCGGCCTCGCATCGCGTGCCGCTGTCGGGCTTTGCCGATCACCTCGTCTCTGAATCCATCTATCTCGACGATCCCGAGGGCAACGGCATCGAGGTCTATGCCGACCGCGACCCTTCGCAATGGCAATGGAGCGAGGGGAGCGTGAAGATGGCGACCGACGAGCTCAACATCCCCGACCTGCTGTCGCTGACCAATACGCGCGTTGCCGACTATGCCAAAGCGCCGGACGGAATGCGCGTCGGCCACATGCATCTTCGCGTCGGCGATCTCGCGCAGGCCGAGAGCTTCTATCATGGCACGGTTGGTCTCGACCCGACCCGCCGCCGCGACGGCGCGGCGTTCCTGTCGTCGGGCCGCTACCACCATCACCTTGGCATGAACGTCTGGCAGAGCCAGGGCGCCGGCCAACGCGATGAGCAGACGACGGGACTTGCCTGGTTTTCTCTGATGATGGCGAAGCCGGAGCTGCTCGCCGCCCAGGAGGAGCGCCTGCGCAAGAACGGTGTGAAGGTCACGGCGCTTGCCGACGGCCTGGAAGCGATCGATCCCTGGGGCACGCGGGTACGCTTGCTCAAGGTTTGATCGCTGGAGCTGGCGTTGGTAATACCGTCGGGTGCCAGCTGCTCTCCGGGAGCCCGACATGTCCGAATTCCACGGCGTCTTTCCCTACCTCGTATCTCCCGTTGATGCCGACGGCACGGTGCGGACGAACGTCCTTGCGAAGCTATGTGAGGACCTGATCGCTGCCGGCGTCCACGGGCTGACGCCGCTGGGCTCGACCGGCGAATTCGCCTATCTCAATGCAGCGCAACGCACCTCTGTCGTACGGACCACGATCGAGGCGGCGAGGGGCCGCGTGCCGGTCGTAGCCGGCGTTGTCTCCACTTCGACGGCGGATGCGGTGGCGCAGGCGAGAGCCTATCAGGCCCTCGGCGCCGACGGCATCCTGGCGATCCTGGAGGCTTATTTCCCGCTCTCGGATGTCCAGGTGGAGTCCTACTTCCGCGCCATGGCCGATGCCGTGGACATTCCCGTCGTCATCTACACCAATCCGCAATTCCAGCGCTCCGATCTCACCCTCGACGTCATAGCGCGCCTCGCCGAGCATCCGCGCATCGGCTACATCAAGGACGCCTCGACCAACACCGGCCGGCTGCTCTCGATCATGAACCGCTGCGGGGACGCCTTGCGCGTGTTCTCCGCCTCCGCCCACATTCCGGCGGCGGTGATGCTGATCGGCGGCCGCGGCTGGATGGCGGGACCTGCCTGCATCATCCCGCGCCAGAGCGTGATGCTCTACGACCTCTGCAGGGCCGGCCGCTGGGACGAGGCCATGTCGCTCCAGCGCCGGCTGTGGCGCATCAACGAAGCCTTCGCCCGCTTCAACCTCGCCGCCTGCATCAAGGCCGGCCTTTCGATCCAGGGCTACGACGTCGGCGACCCCGTCCCGCCGCAGGCCGCGCTGACAGTCGAGCAGCGCAGGATCGTCGAAGCCGCGCTGAGGGAGTTGGCATAGCCGATTGTCACGCGGCAATATGTCCTCGGACGCCTGCCAAGAGCCAAGCCGTTCCCCATCTGCCTGACCGGGAAACTTCCATCCGCTTGGGACGTTGCTGCGTGAGCGAGGTCCGCCAGCTTATGTATCTGCATTCCGAGCATGGTCTTCAGCACACGCAGTGATCACCCATGAATCGTCGCTACGGAATTGCCGCGGCAGTTTTGGCCGCTCTGCTCGTCGTGGTCACCGCCGCGAAGATCCAGCATGTGCCGTGGACCACGCCTGCCGCGCGAGCCATCGAGCAGCGCGGGCCGTTGTCCGAGGCCGAAAAGGCCACCATCGACATCTTCGAACGCGTGTCTCCCTCGGTCGTCCAGGTGGCGGCGAAATCGGCGGCCAATCCGCTGATCGGCGAGGAAGCCCAGGGCGGCGCTTCCGGCACGGGATTCGTCTGGGACCGTGAGGGCCATCTCGTGACGAACAATCATGTCGTGGCCAATGGCGAGGAAATCGCCGTGCGTTTTGCGTCGGGAGAGGTGGCCCAGGTCGATCTGGTCGGCACGGCACCCAATTACGATCTTGCGGTGCTGCGGATCCGCAGTGTGCGCGAACTGCCTCCGCCGGTGGCGCTCGGCAGCTCGAGCGACCTGAAGGTCGGGCAATCCGCCTTTGCGATCGGTAACCCCTTCGGGCTGGATCAATCGATGACCAGCGGCATCATCAGCGCGCTCAAGCGCAGGCTCCCGACTCATGGCGGCCGGGAGATTGCCAATGTCATCCAGACGGACGCCGCGATCAATCCGGGCAATTCAGGCGGACCGCTGCTGGATTCTGCCGGCCGGCTGATCGGCGTCACGACCGCGATCATATCGCCGTCGGGTTCCAACGCCGGCATCGGCTTCGCGGTGCCGGTCGATATCGTGAACCGGATCGTGCCCGAGCTCATCCGCAACGGCCGGGTGCCGACACCCGGTATCGGCATCGTGGCCGCCAGCGAGGATGTGTCGACGCGGCTTGGTGTCGAAGGGGTGATCGTGGTCCGGACCGCTCCCGGCAGTCCTGCCGAGCGCGCGGGAATTCGTGGTGTCAACTTTTCGACCGGAGCGGTCGGAGACATCATCACCGCGGCCGACGGCAAGCCGGTGCGACGCCTCTCCGACCTGACCGATGCGCTTGAGCTGTCCGGGGCCGGAAAGACCGTTCGGCTCACGGTCAAGCGCGGCTCGGATACCCGTGATGTGAACGTAAGCATCATCGATATCGACAGGTCTTAGCGGGCCAATCCGCGCCTGCAAGGGGCTCTGACGCGCATTGCAGATGCGCCGGGGCTCGGTTGTCTGACCCGCAAAATCGGTTAAAACCGCCGCGGTCGTTTTCCGGATTTCGAGGACATAACGGAATGAACATTCTTCCCGGCAATTTGCGTTTCGGAGCGGGGCAACCCGTCAAGCGTTTGGAAGACCTCAGGCTGCTCACCGGGAAGGGACAGTTCATCGACGACAAGCCGGAAGACGGCGCGCTGTGGTTGCACGTGCTGCGTTCGCCGCATGCCCACGCCAAGATCGTCTCGATCGACACCAGCGCCGCGGCCGCAATGCCCGGCGTCACCGCGATCTACACCGGCGCGGACCTCGTCAAGGACGACATCGGCAGCATCCCGACGTTGAACATCTTCAAGCGCCCCGATGGCAAGCCGATGACAGTGCCGCCGCGCCGGCTGCTCGCCCACGAGGTCGTGCGCCATGCCGGCGAGGCCGTGGCCGCGGTGGTGGCTTCATCGCGCGTGGAGGCGCAGAGCGCCGCCGAGGCGATCGTGGTCGAATACGACGTGCAGCCCGCGGTGGTCGATCCCGTCGAAGCCGTGAAGCCCGGCGCGCCCGTGGTGTGGCCGGAGGCACCCGACAACATCGTCGGCGCGATGAGCTATGGCGACGCCGCCAGGGTCGACGAGGCCTTTGCCAAGGCCGCGCACACGGTCGAGCTCGACATCGTCAGCCAGCGCCTCGTTCCTTCCGCGATGGAGCCGCGCTCGACCATTGCCGAGATCGACAGGAAGTCCGGCCGTCTCCTCCTGCACGTGCAGTCGCAGACCCCGGCCTCGACCCGCGACGTGCTGGCGGAAGCCGTGCTCAAGCGTCCCAAGGACAGCGTGCGCGTGCTGGTCGGCGACATCGGCGGCGGCTTTGGCCAGAAGACCAACCTCTATCCGGAAGACGGCATCGTCGCCTATGCCGCGACCAAGTTGAACAAGAAGATCCGCTGGCGCGGCGATCGCACCGACGAGTTTGTCGGCGGCACCCATGGCCGCGATCTCACCTCGACGGCCTCGTTCGCGCTGGACGAGAAAGGCAAAGTGCTGGCCTATCGTGTCAAGTCGATCGGCTGTACCGGCGCCTATTCCTCGGGCGCGGCCAACATCATTCCGCTGGTGCTCGGGCCCTTCGTGCAGACCGGCGTCTACGATCTGCCGCTGGTGCATTTCGAAGTGAAGACGGTGATGACCCACACCGCGCCGGTCGGTGCCTATCGCGGCGCCGGCCGACCCGAAGCCGTCTTCATCGTCGAGCGCCTGTTTGACGCGGCCGCACGAAAAATCGGCATGGATCCGCGCGCGATCCGGAAAGCGAACTACATCAAGCCGGCGCAGCTGCCCTACACCAATGCCGCCGGCCAGGTCTACGATTCCGGCGCCTTCGCCCACATGCTCGACCGTGCCGTCAAGCTCGCCGACTGGGACGGCTTTGCCGCGCGCAAGAAGGCGGCGAAGAAGAAGGGCCTGCTCTACGGCCGCGGGCTCACCTCCTACATCGAGTGGACCGGCGGCCGCGCCCACACCGAGAAGGTCAGCCTGCACGCGACCTCTCAGGGGCGCGTCGTGCTGCATTCCGGCACCATGGCGATGGGGCAGGGGCTGCAGACCACCTACACCCAGATGATCTCCGACTCGCTCGGCATTCCCATGGACAAGATCGACGTCGTCCAGGGTGACACCGATCTCGCCATGGGCTTCGGCAGTGTCGGCTCGCGCTCGCTGTTCGTCGGCGGCACGGCGGTCGCGGTCTCCTCCAACGACCTGATCCAGAAGGCGCGCGAGAAAGCGGCCAACGTGCTGGAGACCTCGGTCGAGGACATCGAATATCAGGGCGGCATGCTCACCGTGGTCGGCACCGACCGCCGCATCAGCCTGTTCGATCTCGCCGAGAAGGAGCGCGGCGCCAAGCTCAGCGTCGATTCCGAAGGCGAGGTCGATGGTCCGAGCTGGCCCAACGGCACGCATATCTGCGAGGTCGAGATCGATCCCGAGACCGGCGTCTCCAAGGTCGTGCGCTACACCACGGTCGATGACGTCGGTATCGCCGTGAACCCGATGCTGGTCACCGGCCAGATCCATGGCGGCGTCGCGCAAGGGATCGGCCAGGCGCTGTATGAAGGCGTGTCCTACGACGCCGACGGCCAGCTCCTCACCGCGAGCTACCAGGATTACTGCATCCCGCGCGCCGACGACGTTCCGCCGATCGTGGTGACGCTCGACGATTCGGCGCCCTGCCGCACCAATCCGCTCGGCGCCAAGGGCTGCGGCGAATCCGGCGCGATCGGCGGCCCTCCTTGCGTCACCAACGGCGTGATGGACGCGCTCGCCGATCTCGGCATCACCCAGCTCAACACGCCCCTGACGCCGCAGAAGATCTGGCAGGCGATCCGGGATGCGAAGGCGGCGGGGTAAGCCTTCAAGGGCACCGTCATTGCGAGCGCAGCGAAGATTCCATGGGGAGTGGATAGCGACCAGGTCTGAGGCCAGACTGAGGGTTGCTGAATCCATTCAACCTGGAGACGACGATGTTGCTCGATCATCCTTCCGACGGACTGGCCGCTATCCGCACGCAGTTTGGCGCAATTTTTGTGTCATTGGAACTGAGCCGTTCGACATGGCTGGTCACTTCGCTGTCGCCCTGCAAGGGCGAGAAGATGTCCAAACGCAGCATGAAGGCCGGCGAGCTTTCGGAACTGTTGAAGCTGTTTGCGGAGCTGAAGCGCAAGGCGCAGGCGCGAACGGGTGAGAGCTATCCGCTCATCACGATCCAGGAGGCGGGGCTGGACGGGTTCTGGCTTCACCGCGCCCTGCAGCAGGAAGGCATCGAGAGCCACGTAGTCGATCCGGCCTCGATTGCGACGCCGCGCCGGCGCCGGCGGGCCAAGACGGACCGGCTGGATGGCGAGACGCTGTTGCGGACGCTGCTGGCCTACAAGCGCGGCGAGGTACGGGTCTGCGCCATGGTCGTTGCGCCCTCTCCGGCAGAGGAGGACCGCCGTAGGCTGTGCCGCGAGCGAGAGACCTTGATCGCGGAGCGGATCGAGCATGTGAACCGGATCAAGGGTCTTCTGTTCGCGCAAGGGATCTTCGACTACGCGCCGCTGCGGCGAGACCGGCGGAAGCGGCTGGAGGCCTTGCGGACGGGCGACGGGCGCGCCTTGCTGGCGCATCTGAAGGCGCAGATCAGCCGCGAACTCGACCGGCTCGAACTGCTGCTCGACCAGATCACGGCGGTGGAGCGCGAGCAGGATGCGTTGCTGGCCGCGAGCAAGGCGGCGGGGGAGAAGACCGTATCGAACCCGGTGGCAATGCTGCTCGAACTGAAGAGCCTGGGCCCGAACTTCACGGCCGTTCTCTGGTCGGAGGCCTTTTACCGGCAGTTCGCCAACCGCCGCCAGATTGCATCCTATGCCGGCCTTGCAGCCACGCCATGGCGCAGTGGCGGCATCGAGCGCGAGCAAGGCGTGTCGAAGGCTGGCAATCCGCGCCTGAGAACCACGATGATCCAGCTCGCCTGGCTCTGGGTACGCCACCAGCCTCAATCGGCTTTGACCCAGTGGTTCAAGGTGCACAGCCAACGCGGCCGCAAGCGCGCGATCGTGGCGCTCGCGCGCAAGCTGCTCGTGGCCCTCTGGAAGTACGTGACCGCGGGCGTGGTGATCGAGGGAGCCGAGATAAAGGCCGCCGCCTGACACCACGCTCCTCAGCCTCAAAGCCAATCCGCCGAGATTGATCAGCCTCGGCCGATCCGGGTGGACGAACCGATGGATTGCATGGCTTCAAACGCCGTAACGAAGAATGGTCTCGTCCTCTCGAGCCTGCCCGCCGCAAGCGGAATGTTGGTGCAGCCGCCGCCGCGCAGCGACCGAATGTGAGTTTGATCTGGCAAGCAAACCAGATTGCAAAAACCGGCTCGACCCTTGGATCGCCTGACGAAAAGGAGTTATCCGCCCGCTGCCCCGACTGCCAAAGCCTGATGGCGTGCTCGCTCGAGTCAAGGCCAAGTCGCTTCGCGACGGCCCTACGGGCCGACCTTGACTCGATCTGCGCGCGCCATCCTACGTGCTCCACGGTCGGGACGAAGAGCTGGCCTGCAATCGAACAAAGAGCTGAACAAACCGCCTTGACACACCAAATCCCCATGTGAGCAATCCAGGATCTTTCCGCAGCGGCAGTTCTGGATTGCTTCGAAGGGCTCCTCGCAATGACGGTGGAGAGGGCCGCAGCCATCAAATCCCGAGCATCATCTTCGCAATAATATCGCGCTGGATTTCCGAGGTGCCGCCGAAGATCGTGTAGGCGCGGCCGTTGAGATATTCAGGCATCACCGTCAGCATTTCCTCAGGTGTCGCCGGCTCGTGGTTGAGCTTGTAGAGCGGGCGCATCGGCTCGACTGCGAGCGCATCGTGGCCGATCACGTCGGCGCCCAGCCGCGTCACGGCCTGGCGGATCTCGCTGTTGCGCAGCTTCAGGATCGACGACACCGCGCCGGGATTTTGCCCGGTCTGCAGCGCCGAGAGCACGCGCAACTCGGTCATTTCCAGCGCGTCGATATCGACCTCCACCTCGGAGATCCGCGTCGCGATGTCGGGACTGTCGATTGCGCGGCCCGTGAGGTCGGAGCAGGCGAGATCCGCGATCGCCTTCAGGCCCTCGCGCAGCTTGGCGGAGGCGATGCCGGCGCCGCGCTCGAACTCAAGCAGATATTTGCCGTAGGTCCAGCCCTTGCCTTCCTCGCCGACGCGATTGGCGACGGGCACGCGGACGTCGTCGAAGAACACCTGGTTGACCTCGTGGTCGCCGCCGATGGTGAGGATGGGGCGCGTCGTGATGCCCGGCGTCTTCATGTCGATCAGGATGAAGCTGATGCCGTCCTGCTGCCGCGGCCCGTCGCTGGTGCGCACCAGTGCGAACATGCGGTTGGCGTGATGGGCATGCGTGGTCCAGATCTTGGTGCCGTTGATGATGTAGTCGTCGCCGTCGCGGACCGCGCGCGTCTTCAGCGAGGACAGATCGGAGCCGGAGCCCGGCTCGGAATAACCCTGGCACCAATAATCCTCGCCGGAGAGAATCCGCGGCAGGTATAAGTTCTTCTGCTCGGGGCTGCCGAAGCCGATGATGACGGGCCCGACCATCTTCACGCCCATCACGTTGACGTTCGGCACGCCGGCCCACGCGCATTCGGTCTCGAAGATCCAGCGCTGTGCCGGCGTCCAATTGGGACCGCCATATTCGACCGGCCAGCCCGGCGCGCCCCAGCCCTGCCGGTGCAGCGCGCGCTGCCAGGCCATGCCGATATCAGGATCGGAGAACACCGACGGCGTCAGCGCGGTCGCGCGCTTCATCTCCTCGGTGAGATTCTTTGCAATGAAGCCGCGCACCTCGTCCTGGAAGGCACGCTCCTCGACATTGAACGACAGGTCCATGAGGCTCTCCCGGTGTCAGGCCCTGCGGCCAAGTTCGGCGTGGCGGGCATAATGATGCGCGCTGCCGCCGAACAGCGTGTCGAATGCGACCAGCCGCTTGAAATAGGCGCCGACCTCGAGCTCCTCGGTGACGCCCATGCCACCGTGAAGCTGGATCGACTGCTCACCGACGAAGCGCGCGCATTTGCCGATCTTGGCTTTCGCGCCCGACGCCGCCCGGGCACGCTCGATCGGCGCAGCATCCACCTTCAACGCGGCCCGCAGCGCCATCGAGCGTGCCTCGTCCACCTGCATCGCCATGTCGGCGAGACGGTGGCGGATCACCTGGTTGGCCGAGAGCGGCCGGCCGAATTGCTTTCGAATCTTGGTGTATTCGAGCGTGGTGTCGAGCAGCGTCTGCATGATGCCGACAGCTTCGGCACCCAGCGCGGCCATGGCACGATCGACTGCCCATTCGATCGCCGGCAGCGCATCGCTGCCGTCGCCGAGCAGGGCATCCTCCGGCAGATGCGCGTCGAACAGCTCGATGTTGCAGGCACGTCCGCCGCCAAGACGCGGATAATCGTTGATGACGAGGCCCGGCGTCGTCGCCTGCACGAGGAACAGGCCGATCCGCCCCGACGGCCCCCGGTGATCGTGGATATGGGCGGAGACGATGATCTCGTCGGCGGCATGTCCGTCGAGCACGGCGATCTTGCTGCCGGCGAGGCGCCAGCCTTGCGACGTCTTGGTGGCGCTGGTCGTGACCTTGGCAAGATCGAACCGGGCCGCGCGCTCGGAATGCGCCAAGGCGAGCTTCAATGATCCGTCCGCTATCTTGGGCAGGCTCGCCTGCTTTTGCTTCGTGGTGCCGCATCTGGCGATCAGCGCGGCCCCGAGCACCACGGTCGCTACATAGGGCTCCGACACGAGCCCGCGGCCAAAGGCTTCCATCAGAATACCGATCTCGACCGCGCCGCCGCCGAGACCGCCGAATTCTTCGGGAAGGGGCAACGCCAGCCAGCCGAGGTCGGCGAACTGTTTCCACACCAAAGGGCTGAAGCCGAGCGGATCATTCGCGATTCTGCGGCGGTGATCGGCATCGTAGCTTTCGGCCACGAACCGCTCCACGCTCCCGCGCAGCAATTTCTGCTCGTCGCTGAGATTCAGGTCCATTGCGTCTACTCCGCGGCCGTCGGCGGCTTGCGCACGGAGGGATGCAGGCCGGAGGGATCGACGATCATGCCGAACTCCTGGAGATTATGCGCGTGACAGAGCTGATGCAGCGCGAAGGCCTGGTCGATCGCGGCGGGCTGGCCCATCACGTCGACCGAGCGGTTGACCGCCTCCTTGGTCAGTTTCAGCGCGAAGGAGGGCTTTGTCGCGATCCGGCGCGCCAGCTCCAGCACCCGCGATGACAGCTCGGCGCGCGGCACGACCTGGTTGACCATACCGAGCTGATGCGCGTCCTGCGCGCTCCAGCTGTCGGCGGTGAACAGGAACTCCTTGGCCTTGCGCGGCCCGAGCTCCCAGGGATGCACGAACCACTCGACGCCGCAGACGCCCATGGTGACGACGGGATCGCAGAACTGCGCATCGTCGCTGGCGACGATGAGGTCGCAGGCCCAGGCCAGCATGAGACCGCCGGCGATGCACTTGCCGTGCACCTCGGCAATGGTCGGCTTGGCGAGGTTGCGCCAGCGCCGCGTGATCTGGAGATATATTTCCTGCTCGCGCGCGAAGCGGCCATGCGCGTTGGGTTCGGCGAAGCCGCCCCAATTTCCGATCGGCGGGAAATCGACGCCTGCGGCGTTCTTGCCGCCCGGACGCAGGTCATGGCCGGACGAGAAGTGCGGACCCGCACCGGCGAGGATGATCACCTTGACCGCGTCGTCCTGCACCGCTGCATCGAAAGCGGCGTTGAGGTCGTAGGTCATCTGCAGGTTCTGGGCGTTGCGCGCCTCGGGCCGGTTCATCACGACACGGACGATGGCCGGCTCCGGCCGCTCCACGAGAATGGTCTCGAACGAGGACATCGCGCTCCTCCTGGCGTTTCCGCTTTTGTTTTGCCGGAGTTGACTATGACCGCCTGCGATAGGCAAGGGGCTTGCGTCAGTCGGCTGGGGTGCCCCATTCGCCGCAGTCATTCCGGGATGGTCCGGAGGACCAGACCCGGAATCTCGAGATTCCGGGTTCGCTTCGCGCCCCGGAATGACGCGGGAAGCTGGCATCGTGTGATCGCTATCTGATATTGAATCACAGGATTCCACCGGGAGAAATTTGATGCGCAAGATCCTGACCGTGCTGGCGGCGCTGGCCTCGCTCAGCCTGACCAATTGCGGCTACAACGCGATCCAGACCGAGGACGAGCAGATCAAAGCCAACTGGTCCGAGGTCGTGAACCAGTATCAGCGCCGCGCCGATCTCGTGCCCAATCTCGTCAACTCGGTGAAGGGCTTTGCGCAGCAGGAGAAGGACGTGCTGCTCGGTGTCACCAATGCCCGGGCCAAGGTCGGCAGCATCCAGGCAACGCCGGAGGTGCTGAATGATCCCGCCGCCTTCCAGAAATTCCAGGCCGCCCAGGGCGAGCTCTCCAGCGCGCTGTCGCGTCTCCTGGTCGTCACCGAGAACTATCCGCAGCTGAAGTCCGATGCCTTGTTCAGGGACCTGATGTCCCAGTTGGAGGGCACAGAGAACCGCATCACGGTGGCGCGCAACCGCTACATCAAGGCAGTGCAGGAGTATAACGTCACCATCCGCTCCTTCCCGACCAACCTCACCGCGCTGGCGTTCGGTTACAAGGAGAAGCCGAACTTCTCGGTCGAGAACGAGAAGGCGATCTCGACCGCGCCGAAGGTGGATTTCAATCCGTCACCAGCGCCGTCGAAGTAGCTGCGTTCGGCTTCCGATGCGGGCCCCACACTCCACTGTCATTCCCCGCGAAAGCGGGGAATCCAGTACGCCGCGGCTTCACGGCTCGAGCAGCGCGGCCTCTGGAATACTGGATCGCCCGCCTGCGCGGGCGATGACAGCGCGAATGTGGCGGGCGTATTCGTTGGTCGCCGCACTGGTCCTCGCCATCGCACTGCTTCTCACCCTCGCATTCCCCACCCGCGCCGACGTCGCCGTCCCCCAACTCACCGGCCGCGTCGTCGATCAGACCGGCACGCTCTCCAGCAGCGACATCGCCTCGTTGTCGCAAAAATTGCGCGAGTTCGAGAACCGCAAGGGCAGCCAGATCGCCGTCCTGATCGTGCCGACGACGGAGCCGGAAACGATCGAGCAATTCTCGATCCGCGTCGCGGAGGTCTGGAAGATCGGGCGCAAGAAGGTCGATGACGGCGCGATCCTCGTCGTCGCCAAGAACGACCGGCATTTGCGCATCGAGGTCGGCTACGGCCTCGAAGGCGCGCTCACCGATGTCACCTCGCGGCGCATCATCGACGAGGACATCACGCCGAAATTTCGCAGCGGCGATTTTTCAGGTGGCATCTCGGCGGGCGTCGATCGCATGATCCGCGTGATCGACGGCGAGCCGCTGCCGACGCCCTCGCGCAGCGTGAATTTCGGCAGCTGGAACGACATCGAGCCGCTGTTTTACTTCGTATTGTTCGGCCCCCTCGTCGTGGGCGGATTTCTGCGCGCCATGTTCGGGCGTCTGTTGGGTTCGGTGGTGGCCGGAGTCATCGTCGGCGTCCTCGCCTGGTTCGTGCTGGAGTCTGCCGTGATTGGCCTCGGCGCCGGTGTGCTCGGCGCCATCCTGACCTTCATCGCGGATCTGTTGGGGGTGGGATCGGCGACAGGCCGCTCGCGCGGCGGCTCCTGGTCGAGCGGCTCCTCGTCCGGCGGCTGGAGCAGCGGATCATCGTCGAGCGACGGTGGCGGTTTCAGCGGCGGAGGCGGCAGCTTCGGCGGCGGCGGCGCCTCGGGGAGCTGGTAGCAGTCATGAGCATCAAGCGCATTGCCCGACATCTCGTGCAGCATCATTGGCGGGCGAAGCAGATTTTTCCGCGAACCGTGCTCGAACGCATCGAGCAGGCGATCGAGCGCGGCGAAGCCTCCCATTCCGGCCAGATCCGCTTCGTGGTCGAAGGCGCGCTCGACGGCGGCCCCCTGTTCCGCAACCAGCCGGCGCGCGAGCGTGCGCTCGACGTGTTCTCGCACTTGCGCATCTGGGACACCGCGCACAACAACGGCGTCCTCATCTATCTCCTGCTCGCCGACCGCGACGTCGAGATCATCGCCGACCGCGGCATCGACGCGAAGGTTGGCGCCGAGGGCTGGGAGACCATCTGCCAGGCGATGGAGGCCGATTTCAGATCGGGCCAGTTCGAACGCGGTGTGATCGCCGGCATCGAGGCGGTGTCGCGCGAACTGGCGCGCCATTTCCCGCCGGGCGGCCCGCATCCGAACGAGCTGCCGGATGCGCCGGTGGTGATGTGAATGCCGGCTGACGCCCCACACGCAATGACGATGTGGACGCAGCGGACGCGTTAACTCTCTCGCCGTCGCACTGAAGCGCCCGCTTCTTCAGCGCGCCGCGAACGCGACGGCCCGGCCGTTGCGCCGCCATTCATCTTGCCCCGATTACAAACTGTTTCACGCCCGCCACACCGGTTCCATTTTCCCGGCCTAATTCGGCCCCGGATGAGTTCCTAAAATTTCGGTAAGCGGATCCGAAGGTAAGGATTTCGCAAGCAATGAAAGTTACCAAAAGGTCAACCGAGACTGGAGTATTTGAGCCGTGAGCGAACCATTGCCCGAGCAGGCTGCCCAGGATTCCGGTGCTGTCGACGCCGCAGCGCCGCAGGCCGTCGAGGCTGCCGCCGGTATCGAGGCCCCCTCGATTGCCCCCGACCACGAGGCGCCGCCCAAGCCGGATCCGGTCAAGGCGGAAGCCCCGAAGGTGGAGCCGCCGCGGATCGAGGTGCCGAAGTTCGAAGCTAAGACCGAAGCCAATCCCGAGCCGAAGCTCGGCAAGCTCATCGTCATGTCGCCTGCCGACCGCACCTGGGAGCGCGAGGAGTTCGCTCCGCATGTGAAGGCGGACGAGCCGCGCGAAACCGGTAGCAAGCGCCGCCTCTCGGCCATGGCTGCCGCGGTGGCGATTGCCGCCGGCGTCGGCGCGATCAGCGGTGCGCTCGCGACCGCCGGCATGATGCATTTCGCATCCCCGGCCCAGGCGCCAGTACAGGTCGCCGATACCAGCGCGCTGGATGCGTCCGTCGCCCGGATCGATGCCGATCTCGTCGCACTGAAGGCCAATGTCGAGCAGAGCTCGAAGACCGGAGTCAGCCAGTTGAGCCGGACCAACGAGCGCCTCGACAAGCTCGAAAAGGCGCAGGCCGAGCCGCTGGCCAAGATCGCCAAGCTGTCTGAGACCGTCGACAAGCTCCGCGCGACTCCGCCCGCCGCACCTGCGCAAGCCACGGCCGCACCGGCCAAGGAGACCACCGGCTCGATCGCGCCGACCCAGCTCGCGACTGCTGCGGCCGCACCGGCTCCCGCTCCCGCCGCGCCCAAGACCGAGATTGGACGTCTCCCGACGGTCGAGGGCTGGCGGCTGCGCAACGCCGGCAACGGCGGTGCGCTGATCGAGGGCCGCTACGGCATCTACGAGGTCTATCCCGGCGACCCCATACCCGGGGTCGGCCGCGTCGATGCAATTCGCCGCCAGGACGGCCGCTGGGTGGTCGTCACCAGCAGGGGCCTGATCGTCGCGCGCTGAACATTCGATATTCGACCGTCGCAGAGGCGCTTCACCACCCTGTGAGGCGCCTTTTTTGCTTGAATAGGCGTCCCTGCGCGGTGTTACCTGAGGCATGAGCCGCGCGCTGCGAATTCTCGTTGCTGCCGTCGCATTGCTGGGCGGTGTCGTTTCGCTCTTCGCAGCGGAGAACACTGCGCTGACGCGCGGCATCGCGATCACCGATCCCGATCTCCTGCGCAAGCTCGACCAGAACAATACGCTGACGATCCCACGTCTGCTATCGCCGGAGCGGAACGCGGACGTCCCGCTCACGACTGAGCTGATGTTCGTGTCTCTGCCGCAGCTGAAGGAGATCGTGCCGGCTATCGATGCGGAGTTCGAGCGCTACATCGCGCGGTACAAGGCGACATATCCGGGCGAGACCATCGGCGTCGGCGAGGGTTTTGATGCGCAACTGTTCGACCTCGCCAATCTGAGATCGCACGACACGCGCTTCGTGCTGGCCGGGATCGTCAATCGCATGGACCGTGCCTATGTCTCTGAAGGGTCCTGCGGCGAGATCCGGCTGATCTATCGTCTTACGCGTTTCGACAGCGGGCCGGATGGCGGCAAGACCGCAACGCGCCTGCCGATGACGTTCAACCTCGTGATGAAGGCGCGCGATGTGCGCCAGACGGACGGGAACGGCAAGTCGATCAGCTGCGCCGATGTCGCGCGGCGCTGGCTCGACAATGCCGACTGGCAAGATTTGATCGGCAGCCGCCTCCCGCCTCACGACGCCATGCTCGACCGCATCGAGACCAACATTCAGGTCTCGGTCGCACCGAAATCGACGCTGCACGATTTCCGCTCCGACTATCTGCTCAAGGTGTTCAAGTACGACGCTGCCGGCAAGACCTTCGAGGAATCGACACTGGAGAACCAGATCGACCGCGACCGGATTCTTGCTGACGACGTGCTGCGGCGCGACTTCAAGACCTGGCTGCTCGCGCCCGATCATCTTCGCGAGTTCGATCGTGGCACCGTGCTGATCCCGGAGAAATTCCTGGCCAAGGCTGCGGTGGTACCGACCCCCGCCGGCCTCGATGCCTCGGCCTTGCAGCCGGAGTTCGGCATGATGCAAGGAGAGGGCAAAGGCGATGGCGTCTTCACCGACAATGACGTGGTCAGCGCGCTGAAGCAGGCGGCGGCACGCGGCGTCGACATGCAGAATGTCCGCTCGGTCGCAGGCTTCCAGCGCCGTCTCAACGACGTCACCTGCGCCGGCTGCCATCAGACCCGCGGCATCGGCGGATTCCATTTTCCGGGCGTCGATTGGCTTGCTGACAAGCCATCGAATTCCACCATCGTGCCGGCCTCGCCGCATTTCTTCGGCGATCAGCTCCGCCGCCGCGACATCCTGACCGCGTTCGCGGCCGGAAAACACCCCGATTTCTCACGCGGATTTGCCAGCCGGCCGCAGACCCGCGGCGGAAGCGAGCTCGCCGGCACCGAATATCAGGACGGCTGGGGCGCGCATTGTTCCCTGCAAGACGCGGGATCGGGAACGCGGGATGAGAGTTTTACGTCATGGAGCTGTGCTAACGGTCTCACCTGTCAGGCTGCCGCGGCCTCGCGCCGCATCGGCATGTGCTTCATCAAGACGCGTTAGCGCGTGATCCGACCCGGAGGCCAGCGCAAAGTGTGTAGCGGTTTTCCGAAAAGATCACGCGCAAGATAGAACTAGAAGCGATTCGGATGGTTCATGGCGGATACGAGGCAAGCCAACAAGGAGCGCAATCGCGAGATTGCGCGGAATGAAGAAGCCAAGCAGATCACCGGCAGCATCCGCGTCAGCACCTGGGCGGTTGCGGTGGCCGTCATCGTCGGCGGGATCCTGTTCACGCTCGGCTGGCTGTCGCTGAGGTAGCTTTTCTTCGCCTCTGCCCGCATGCGGGGAGAGGGAAAAGAAGAAGCCTCACTTCGCGTAATTCGTCATCCGTTTGCCCGGCAATAGCTCATAGGCCGGCTTCCAGCCTGGCAGCGCGGCCATGCGGCCGAGCCAGGCATGAACGGCCGGATGGCTCTGCGCGAAATCAAAGCCGTGCTCGTCGCTCGGATAGTGCAGATAGGCCATCATCGAGATGTCGGCGACCGTCGGCTTCGCACCGATCGCGAATTCATTGTGCTGGAGGTGCCCGTCGAGGATGCCGAGGAAATCCTCGAGTCGCCGGCGAAAATGCTTCAGCACCTGAGAATCGCTCTTTTCGGTGAAGGCGCGCATGAAGCGATAGGTCGCCATGTAGCCGGTGAGCTTGTGGTTGTCCCAGAACAGCCAGCGCAGCAGCTCGAACTTCTCGTCCTCCGTCTCGGCGGCGAAGCGGCCGTATTGCTCGGCCAGTCTCAGCAGCAGCGGCGCGGTCTGCGTCATCTTCGCGCCGTCGATCTCGAGCACGGGAATCTCGCCCATCTCGTTCACGTTCCGGCGCCACTCCGCCGTGCGCGTAACGCCGCCGGCGAAATCGGTCCAGACCGGCTCGAACGTCTCGCCGCAAAGCGTGAGCATCAGCGCCAGCTTGTAGCTGTTGCCGGATTCAGGGAAGTAGTGCAGGCGGTAGCTGGGCATGGGACCTCGCGGCATCGGTGTGTTGCCGATTGTTATAGCGAGATAGTCCCTCACCGTCATTGCGAGCACAGCGAAGCAAATCCAGCAATGCGTCCGCGGAGACACTCTGGATTTGCTTCGCTGCGCTCGCAATGACGGGGTTGGAGCGACGCGCTCCTAACCAACCGCCCCCGACGACCTCAGCGTCTTGATCGTCGCCTCGTCGTATCCCGCCTCGCGCAAGATCTCGTCACTGTGCTCGCCGACGGCGGGCGGCTTGCGCGGCTGCACCTTCTTGGCGCCGTCGATCCAGATCGGGCTGTTGATGGTCAGCATGGTGTCGTTCTCGAACGGCACCAGCACCTCGTTGTCGAGCATCTGCTTGTCGTTCGGGATGTCGTCCAGAATGGCGACGACACCGAACACGAGGCCATTGCCGTCGAGAATCTTGCGCCATTCGGCGAGATCCCTGGTGGCGAAGGTCTCGTCCAGGATCTTGATCAGCTCGACCGAGCGGGCGTGGCGGTCGGCCTTGGTGGCGAAGCGGGGATCGTCGATCAGATCCTCGCGCCCGAGGCAGCGCGCCAGCGTCGGAAACTGCTTCTCCTCGTTCAGCAGCGACAGGATCAGCCAGCGGCCGTCCTTGCACTGATAGTGATTGGCGACCGCATTGAGCGCGCGCTCGCGCGGTCGTCGCTCGCCGAACTTGGAGCCGCAGAGCTTTGCCTGGGCCAGCACGCTTGCCGCCCACACCCCGTTCGCCATCAGGTTGGAGGCGACGTGTGAACCCTTGCCGGTCTTCTCGCGCTGATAGAGCGCAGTGACGATGGCCCCGTAGAACGCCATGGCGCAGGGATGATCGCCCATGCCGGCGACCGAGCGCGCCGGCGTGGTGTCGGTGTCGGCGCGGACGAGGTCCATCAGGCCGGAGCGCGCCCAATAGGCGTTGCTGTCGAAGCCGGGCTTGTTGGCTTCCTCGCCCTTCTCGCCATAGCCGGTGAAGGAGGCATAGATCAGCCGATCGTTGAGATGGGCGAGATGGTCGTAGGTGATGCCGAGCTTGGCGCGCACCGGCGGCGGCATGTTGGTGATGAAGACGTCGGCTTCCGCCACCAGCTTGTAGAGCACGGCCTGCGCCTGGGGTTTTGCGAGGTCGAGCGCGATGCTCTTCTTGTTGCGAGCCTCCAAGAGCCAGGCGAAATTGTGCTCGCCGGTCGGATAACCCGGCAGGTTGGGCAGATTGCGGTAGGGGTCGCCGGTGCCGGGCGGCTCGATCTTGATGACATCGGCGCCGAAATCCGACAGCACGGTCGCGGCCGCGGGCGCTGCGATGAAGCTCGCGCAGTCCAGAACCTTCAGCCCCGCAAAAATGCCCTTGTCCATCGCGGCGTTGCTCCCTCGCTCCTGTTGTTTCCCGCGCGCTGGAATTGGCGCAGGCCAGTGATGGGAGCATTAGACCGATGTTTCGACGGGATGCAACGGCGCCGGGCGCAGGGCCTCACTCCTCCCCCGCAAGCAGTGCCGCATTGCCGCCCGCTGCAGCCGTGTTGATCGTCACCGTCTGCTCGGTGGCGAAGCGCGCGAGGTAGTGCGGGCCGCCGGCCTTGGGGCCGGTTCCGGACAGTCCGTTGCCGCCGAACGGCTGCACGCCGACCACGGCGCCGATCATGTTGCGGTTGACGTAGATGTTGCCGACGTGGACGCGGTCGATGATGGCCTCGACCGTATCGTCGATGCGGGAGTGCACGCCGAGGGTGAGCCCGTAGCCGGTGCGCTCGATGGCCTGCAACACGCGCGCGAGGTTCTCGGCGCGATAGCGCACGACATGCAGGATCGGCCCGAAGACCTCCTCGGTGAGCTGACCGGCCTCCTTGAGCTCGAAGATGTGCGGCGCGACGAAGCAGCCCTCCGGCGCCTGGCCTGCAAAGTGCAGCCGCGCCTCGCGCTTCATCCGCGCGATATGCGCATCGAGGCGCTGCTTTGCCTCCGTGTCGATCACCGGCCCGACATGCGTCGCGACGTCAGAGGGATCGCCGATCTTGAGCTCGCGCGCGGCGCCCGCGATCATCTCGATCATGCGGTCGGCGACATCCTCCTGCACGAACAAGAGCCGCAGCGCCGAGCAGCGCTGGCCGGCGGAGCGGAACGCGGAGGTGACGACATCGTCGGCGACCTGCTCGGGCAGTGCGGTCGCGTCCGCGATCATGGCGTTGATGCCGCCGGTCTCTGCGATCAGCGGCACGATCGGCCCGTCCTTGCCCGCGAGCGTCCGATTGATGCTGCGGGCGACCTCGGTCGAACCGGTGAAGACGACGCCGGCGATGTCCTGGTGTGCGGTCAGCACCGCCCCGATACGGCCGTCGCCGGTGACGAGATGCAGCGCGCTCCTGGGGATGCCGGCCTCGTGCAGCAGCGCGACGGCCTCATGTGCGATGCGCGGGGTCTGCTCGGCGGGTTTTGCGACCACGCTGTTGCCGGCCATCAGCGCCGCCGTGACCTGGCCGAGGAAGATCGCCAGTGGAAAGTTCCACGGCGAGATCGCCACGAACACGCCGCGGCCGCGCAGGCTAAGCGCGTTGCTCTCGCCGGTCGGGCCCGGCATGGCGGCATCGTTCCCGAACAGCTTGCGGCCCTGCGCGGCGTAGTAGCGGCAGAAGTCCGCGGCCTCGCGCAGCTCCGACAGCGCGTCGTCCAGCGTCTTGCCGCCCTCGCTTTGCAACAGCGTGATGAAACGGGCACCCCGGCACTCCAACAGATGCGCGGCCTGCTCCAGCGCTGCCGCGCGTGCGCCCGCCGGCGCCCGGCTCCAACTGGCGAAGCCCGCGCGCGCAGCGGCTACCGCCGCGTTGGCCTGATCCGGCGTCGCGTTGGTGACGGACTTGAGATCGGCTGCTTCCGCCTTGACGTCGGCCAGCAGCCGGTCGAGCGCGGCACGCTCACCGAATTCGATGCCGCGCGAATTGCGCCGCTCCGGCGCGAACAGATCTGCCGGCAACGGAATCCTGGGATGAGCGGCCTGTTGCGGTCGGCCGACGGCATCCGCCGGGCGCTGCAGCAGCGCCGAAACCGGCACGCGATAATCGGCGGCCTGCGCCACGAACGAGGAGTTGGCGCCGTTCTCCAGCAGCCGTCGCACCAGATAGGCGAGCAGGTCGCGATGGCTGCCCACGGGCGCATAGGTGCGGTAGGCGATGTCTGGGTGATCCTCGGCAAGCTGCTCGTAGAGCGCTTCGCCCATGCCGTGCAGGCGCTGGAATTCGAATCCGCCGCTGTCAGCGGCAAGCTCCAGCACGGTCGCGACCGTCAGCGCATTGTGGGTGGCGAATTGCGGGAAGATGCGCGGCCGCAGGCTCAAGAGTTTCGAGGCGCAGGCGACGTAGTTGAGATCCGTCATCGCCTTGCGCGTGAACACGGGATAGCCGTCGAGGCCGCGCTCCTGCGCGCGCTTGATCTCGGTATCCCAATAGGCGCCCTTGACCAGCCGGACCATCAGCTTGCGGTCATGCGCACGCGCCAGCGCATCGACATAGTCGATCATCGCGCTGGCGCGCTTCTGATAGGCTTGGATCGCCAGGCCAAATCCGTCCCAGCCGGCAAGTGAGGCATCGGCGAGCGTCGCTGCGATCACGTCGAGCGACAGCTCCAGCCGGTCGGCCTCCTCAGCGTCGACGGTGAAGTTGAGGTCGTGGGCTTTGGCGCGCTGCGCGAGGTCCAGCAGTTGCGGCACCAGTTCGGCCATTACGCGCGCGCGGCTGATCGCCTCGAAGCGCGGATGCAGCGCCGAAAGTTTTACCGAGATCCCGGGTCGGTCGGGCAGGGGATGGTTGCCAGCCGCTTTGCCGATCGTCTCGATGGCACTGGCATAGGCGTCGAAATAGCGCCTGGCGTCCGCCGCCGTGCGCGCGCCTTCGCCAAGCATGTCGAAGGAATAGCGCGGCTTCTGGCCCGAGCGCGGCCGGGCCCGCTCCAGCGCCTGCTCGATGGTTTCGCCCAGCACGAAATGATTGCCCATCAGCCGCATCGCCTGGCGCGTGGCGGTGCGCACCGCCGGTGCGCCCAGACGCTTCACCAGCCGGCCTATGGTGCCGTCGGGCGTCTCGCCGGGCTGGATCACCCGCGCCGACAGGCCGAGCGCCCAGGCCGAGGCGTTGACCAGGAACGCGGTGGACTTGGTCTCGTGGTGGATGAAGTCGCCCTCGCCGAGCTTGTCCTCGATGAACTGGTCGGCGGTCCGGGCATCGGGCACGCGCAGCAGCGCTTCCGCCAGCACCATCAGCGCGAGCCCCTCCTTGGTCGAGAGCGCGAACTCCCGCAGCATATCCTCGATCCCGCCGAGGCGGTCGTCGCGCTTGCGGATCGCCTCGATCAACCGCGTCGCGGCGCGGTCGATCCGCGCATCCTGCGGAGGGCTCAGATGGGCCGATGGCAACAGGCGCGCAGCAATGTCGGCGTCGTCAGGGGCGTAGGGAGCAGTGAAGGGCGGCGGGATGTTCGGCATGGCGTGTCCTGTGGCTGAAATTCAGGATAAAGCCCGCATGACCGTAGTTCGATAGACAATTTAGCCGATTTGCCTTAGAAAATGAAGATCATTCACCATTAAGCCTCGTAAGATATGGAACTTGATCGCATCGACCGGAGAATCCTCTCGATTTTGCAAGAGGACGGGCGCATCGCCAATGTCGAGCTCGCCGAGCGCATTGGCCTCTCGCCGACCTCGATCGGCGAGCGGCTGAAGCGCTTGCAGCGCGAGGGGTTCGTCGAGGGCTATGGCGCGCGGCTCAATCCGCACCGGCTCGGCCTCGGCTTGCTCGTGTTCGTCGAGGTGCTGCTCGACAAGACCACACCCGACAATTTCGAGCGCTTTGCGCGCGCGGTGAAGCTCGCGCCCGAGGTGCTGGAGTGTCACATGGTTGCCGGCGGCTTCGACTATCTTGTGAAGGCGCGGCTTGCGGACATGACCGCCTATCGACGCTTTCTCGGCGAGACCCTGCTGTCGATGCCGGGCGTGCGCGAGACGCGGACCTATGCGGTGATGGAGGAGATCAAGCGCGACGCACCATTGCCGGTGGGTTAGCGCAGTGCTGTCGCGATTGTCATTGCTGTAGTCGGAAAGGCGGTCTTTGCAGGAAAAATAGTTATCCTCGTGCAATCGCAACGCCTGTCGTCGAATGCACCGGCCGTCTTCTTAAATTTTTTGGCCCGCTCCCGGACAGATCCGGGAGGCAGCAAAGGCTGCGCGGGCTTATACTTTGAGGTTCTCCGCGGAGGTCTTGCCCCGGTTTGCGATCTCTTCGTATTCCACCGTCTGTCCCTCGTTGAGGGTGGACAGACCGGCTTTCTGCACCGCCGAGATATGCACGAACACATCCTTGCCACCCGACGCAGGCTGGATAAATCCATAACCCTTCGTCGGGTTGAACCACTTGACCGTACCTTTAGCCATCACGACTTCTCCGCGGGTCTTCCTCCGAGATCTCGAACCGCCAGTCCCCGCCAACCAGCCGGTTCGGTCATAGCAGGATACGCGGAATGTGGCAGGCTTGGTAGCTCAAACCACATCGGCATTTCGCCGAATTCCGCTCAACTTCGCGGCGTTTTTGCCGGTTTTGCCCGTTTCGCGGTCAAATGGCCCAGACGCGTCTCACCAACCGTCAATACGTCGCTGCCAGATAATCGACGATCTTGCCGACATCGGCATCGTCGATCGGTGCGCCATAGACCTTGATCATCTTGGTCACCTCGGCCTGCCAGAAGCCCTTCTTGTCCTTCATCGGCGGCTGCGTGGCGATGTAGTCGGACGAGTGGCAGGCGCTGCAATTGCCCTGCACGACCTCGAGATTGGGCCCCGGCTTGAACGCCGCGATCTCGTCGGGGGTCTTGTAATTGACCGGCGCGGCAAACGTTGAACCCACTGCCGCGGCGAGGGTGAGCGCGATGGCGAGGAGAACGGTGCGCTGCATGATCAGTCTCCTTCAGGCCACCGTCACGCGGACGGTTTCGACGACATTGCGCAAATAACCCGCCGGGTTCCAGCGCGGCGTATCCGGCTGTGTCTCGCCGCCATTGCCGGTGGCGCGGACCTTGAGCTCATGGCTGCCTGCCGCGAGCTTCACCGGCAGCTTCCATTCGCGGAAGGCGTACTTGCCGAGGTCCCTGCCGAGCTTTGCGCTCACCCAAGTCTGCCCGCCGTCGGTGGAGACCTGGACCTCCTTGATGCCCTTGCCGCCGTCGAAGGCGATGCCGCGCAGGGTGGTCGCTCCCGCCTTCAGCTTGGCGCCATCGGGGACGCTGGTGATGAAGGAGCGGATGGTGAAGCGGTTGATCGGGATCGTTGCCTTCGGCGCGGTGCCCGGCTCGACCGCGTTGTTGGGCGTGTCAGGGATGCGATAGGCCGACTTCATCCAGAAGCCGTCATAGACGTTGTCGATGACGGTGATCTCGTTGAGGTGCTTGACCCAGTAGGTGCCGTAATAACCGGGCACGATCAGGCGCAGCGGGAAGCCGTTGAGGAACGGCAGGTCCTCGCCGTTCATGCCATAGGCCAGCATCACCTCGCCGTCGGTGGCGTGATCGATGTCGAGGGCCTTGATGAAGTCCGGCGTCTTGTCGTTGACCGGCCCGTCCATGCCGTTGAACGTCACCTGCTTGGCGCCGGTCTGAACGCCCGCCAACTCCAGCACCGCCTTCAGCGGCACGCCGCGCCAGCGCGCACAGCCCATCGCGCCATTGGCGAGCTGGCCGCCGGCGACGCGCGGCTCGAAGAAGCCGCGGCTGTTGCCCGAGCACTGGTTGACGGCGACGATCTCCGTCGCCTTCATCTTCCTGATGTCTTTCAGCGACAATTTCAGCGGCTTGTCGACCTTGCCCTTGACCTCGAGCGTGAACTTGTCGGGGTCGAGATTGTAGGGCAGGTCGGAGAGGTGATAGCGCACGAAGAACGCGTTGTTCGGCGTGATCGGGCCGTCATTGAACACCGCAAACGGCGTCTCGAGCTGTGGCGGCCGGCTGGTGAGGCCGATCATTGGCCGCTTCTGCGGATATTTCACCAGCGGCCGTTCGCCATTGGCGAAGGGCAGGGTGACGGTGTCGAGTGCCAGCGCCTTGGTGGAATTCAGTGTGGCCGCAAGCGCGGCAAGCCCCGCTCCTTTGAGCAGGTCGCGTCGATCGAACATTCTGGTCTCCTCCCGGAGCTTTTCGTTGGACCAGCGGTCATCACCGTAAGACCCGTGCTCATCTGTCGCAACGATTTGGATGATGTCAATTCGTGCTTTCGCAGCAAGCCCATGCCGCTGCGTTGCAGCAGGCCGGTGTTACGCGGCGCGAGGAGAGAGTGGCGAGTCGTGGCGGTAGCGGCGGTGCGCTCGCCCTCTTCTGCTTGCGGGAGAGGTCGGCGCAAAGCGCCGGGTGAGGGCTCTTTCCTCTAGGGGATTGTCCCGTCGCGGAGAGACCCTCTCCCCAACCTTCCCCCGCAAGCGGGGGACAGAGCGCACCTGTCGCTTGGCTCGCGCCTCACGCCGCAACGCGCTCGCGTCCATCGACCAGCGCCCCCAGCTCCCTCACATCAGCGATCACGCGGACGGCCATCGGCTCGTCGCGGCCGCGGATTGCGACCTCCTGCTGCGGCAGGGCGTCCCCTGCAAGGTCCGCGGTGCGGCGGACCTCCTCCGAGACGATGGCCTCGCAGGCCAGCGTCTTGGTCATGTCCTGCAGGCGGGCGGCGACGTTGACGGCATCGCCGAGCGCGGTGAAGACGATGTGATCGCGATAGCCGATGTCGCCGATGATGACCTCGCCGCCATGGATGCCGATGCCGAAGCGGATCGGCTGGCGCAGATCGTGGCTCAAGAGCGCGTTGAGCTCGTCGATATGCATCGCGATGCTGCTGGCAGCCTTCAGCGCCTGCCGGCAGGCGGTCGGCGGATCGGCCGACAGCCCGAAAAGCGCCAGCATGCCGTCGCCGACGAACTGGTTCGGCTGCCCGCCGCTCTCTATCACGGCCTGCGAGACCGCGCCGAGGAAGCGGTTGACGATGAAGACCGTGTCGAACGGCAGCCGCTTCTCGGCGAGCTGCGTCGAGCCGCGCATGTCCACGAACAGGCTGACGAGATAGCGTTCCTGGCCGATGCGCGCCGGCGTCGAGGCCTGTCCATCCGCCGCATGCGTGTGGGGCGTGAAGAGCTGGAAGAAAGAGAGGTCGCAGTCCGGACGCAGCTGGCACGCAAGTCGGATCGACGGATCGGCGGTGCCGACGCGAGCGAGCACGAAGGCCTCGCGCTGCGATGGCTGGGGCAGGGCGCCATGGTCGCCGATGATGCGGATGCGGCAGGTCGAGCAACGGGCGCGGCCGCCGCAGACGCTGGCATGTGGCACGTTGTGGCGCAGACTCGCCTCCAGCACGGAGAGACCCTTTGGCACGCGCACCGTCTTGCCATTGCCGTAGGACAGGACAATCGTGCCACCGCGCCGTTCGCGCCAGGCGCGCACGCCGCGCGCCGCCAGCGCCAGTCCCAGCAACCCGAAATATCCGACGGTGAGGCCGCCGGTGATGCGGTCGAGCGTGTCGGCCTCCGCGACGCTGCCGACCTGGCGACGTGCGAGGTTGTGCGTGCGCCATTCGCCGTCGTCGGCCTCGAGTTCGACGCTACGGCCGCCCTGGTAGATGCCGAGCAACGACAACGTCGGGATCAGCACGGCGGCCGCGAGCAGATAGGGCGCCGCGCGCGTGAAGAACGGCTTGAGGCGAAGCCAGAAATAGATGCCGATGCAGCCGTGCACCCAGGCGATGAGAAGCAGGATCGTCATCTGCCAGAGCCGGCCCGGCGCCGCGACGAAGAACAGGTAGAGCTCCTGCGGATAGAGCTTCTGGTGTCCGTACAGCGTCTGGCCGAGGCGCACGCCGATCACATGCGCCATCACGAGAGCCGGAATGCTCAGTCCCAGCACGAGCTGCAGCGGCTCGATCGTCCGCCAGCGGAACTGCCGGCGCTGATACAGCGCGTAAATCCCGAGCCCCATATGGGTCAGCGCGGCCGTGTAGAACACGATCGCGACCGGCAGGAACTGCCAGAACAGGGTGTGGTAGTAGACCCCGATCTCCATGGCATCGACCGAGATGTTGCCGAGCGCATGGTTGAGGAAATGGCTGACCACATAACAGAACAGGATGATGCCGCAGATGAGCCGCACCTGCCGCGCGCTGGTCGCGCGGACGAGTTCGGGCATATGGACGGGAGCGGTGGCCATGATTCGGTTGTATCAGTTCATCGAGAAGAACAGCCAGCGTAGCGTTTAATTCCCCCCGCGGACAGCTCGCCCGATCACATGCGCGGCAAGCCGCCACCGTCGTCCCGGACAAGAGGGCCCCAGGCGCGTGCCGACCCAGGACCCATAACCACAGGATCGGCTTGCGCGCGAGCTGGCAACCGCGAGCCTTCGCCAAACTCCTCGCTGTGGTTATGGGGCCCGGATAAGCGCTCGCTCCGCGCGCTTGTCCGGGACGACAGCGCGAATGGGCTCCCCGCATTGACTCCCCCTCCCAGGTTGGCGAAAAGCGCGGCCGTGACGACAGCCTCTGACATCATCAAGCCCCTCCGCGGCGGCGCGCGCCGACCTCTAGTCATGGCGGCAGTGATCATCGCCGCGATGACCGTGCTCCGCATCGTCTATGCCTGCGCGATCGAGCTGCGCACCGATGAAGCCTATTACTGGACCTGGTCAAAGGAGGCTGCGCTCAGCTTCCTCGATCATCCCCCGGGAATCGCCTGGCTGATCCGTTTCGGAACCGCGATCTTTGGCGACACCACTCTCGGCGTTCGCTTCGGCGGCATCGTCGCGATGCTGGTGATGCAGCTGCTGCTCGGCGACCTCGTCCGCCGCCTCACGCATGATACGCGTGCGATTGTGGTCGCCGTGCTGATGCCGGAGGCTGCGCTCTATTACGGCCTGTTGATGGCCAAGGTCGCGCCCGATGTTGCGATGATTCCGTGTGCAATGGCGATGGTTTGGTCGCTGGTGCGGCTGGCGCAGAGCGGCGATGGCCGCTGGTGGCTCGCGGCCGGCCTGTTCGCGGGCCTCTCGGTGCTGTCGAAATTCACCGCGATCATGTTCGCACCCGCAGTGGCTGCCTTCCTGCTGGTGCCGGACTGGCGCTGGCGTTGGTTGCGCAGTCCCTACCCTTACCTCGCCATGCTGGTCGCGATCGCCGCGTTCTCGCCGGTGCTGATCTGGAACGCACAGCACGACTGGGCCTCGTTCCGTTTCCAGGGCGTGCGCGCCACCGCCAGTTACGGCATCTCGCTGCGCACGATCGGCGACTACATCGGCCTGCAATTCGGCCTGGTCGGCTTTGTCATGCTGCCGGTGGTGCTGACGGGCCTGGTGTTGACGGCGCGGCGCGGCTATCGCATGCACGAGCCGGTCGCGATCCTCTTGTCCACCGCGGTGCTGGTGCCGTTTCTCTATTTCCTCGTGAAATCGCTGACACTTCGCGTCGGCGACACCTGGCCGATGTTCATGTGGCCGGTGGGCTTTGCGGCCGCCGCGGTGAACCTCGCCACGATGACGAAAGAGGGCTGGTCGGCCCGAATGCTCAAATCGACACTGGTCTGGGTCAACACGGCGATCGTCTCGGGCATCGCTTTCGTCGTTCTCGTGTTTCTCTATTACGTCGTCGCGCCCTGGAATCTGCTCGGCAAGATTGATCCGATCGGCGCCGAGGCCGGCTACGAGCAGGTCGCCGCGCGCGCGCAGGCTGCACTCGACGAGACCGGCGCCACCTGGATCGCGACCACCGACTATCGCACCTATGCCATGATGCGCTGGTTGTTCCGGGGCCGTGTGCCCGTGATCGAGCTCAACGAGCGCGGCCGCTTCCAGGATTTCCGCGATCCCGGCATGGACAAGATCAGGGGACATGCGGGGATCTATGTCGGGCGCGAACCGGACGATCGTTCGTCGCTGTGGGAGCGTATCCCGGCGAAACGCGAGCAACTTGGCGAGGTCGAGCGCCGTTGGCGCGGCCTCGTGATGGACACTTATGTGCTGGAGAAGCTGACCGGCTGGACCCCGGAGCTCTCGCCGCCGAAGGACTCGCCGCTATTCCAGTGGAAGGTGCTGGCGGGAGAAACCGAAAAGCGGGAGCGCGCCTAAAGCGCGATGAGATTTGGATGAATCGTCATCGCGCTTTAGCTTGTTGTTTACGCATGATCTTTCCGGAAAACCGCTTCGCACTTTTCCGGATCATGCTTTAGCGCGGCATGCTCCGAACTTCCTTCTCCTCTTGCAAGGGGAGAGGGTGCAGCCAGCACGTGCCGCGAAGAAACTACTCTTCCCCGTCCTTCTTCCGCAAGAGATCCGTTGCCAGATCCGACAGTTTCGGCGGCGGCAAGGCCGCGAACGGCAGCGGCCGCGTCACGTCGATCGCGGCCAATCCCAGCCGCGCCGTCAGCAGCCCGTTCAGCACGCCTTCACCCAGTCGCTGCGACAGCTTCGCCGCGATGCCGTGGCCGAGCATCTGCTGCACCAGGCTGTCGCTCGCGGCCATGCCGCCGGTGATGGCGAGATGGGCGATGACGTGGCGGAGCAGGCGGATCATGCCGAGTGCGCCGGGACGACCGCCATAGAGATAGGCGAGTTGGCGGATCAGGCGCAGCGCGGCGACGAACACGAACAGCACGTCGATCGCGGCGCGGGGCGAGACCGCCGTGACGATCGAGACCTTTTGTGCCGCTGACGAGACCAGCCGCCGCGCCTCGGCATCCAGCGATGACATCAACTCGCGCTCCGCGAGGCGGATCATGTCGGCGCCGTCGATGATCTCGCCGGCATGGCTTTCCAGCGTGGCGCGGGCGCGCGCCAGCTGCGGGTTCTGGTGCGCGATCTTGAGCAGGTCCTGCACGATGACGCGGCTCTCTTTCCGGTCGTCGCTGGCCAGCACCGCGGCGGCGCGCTGATGCAGCTTCTCGATGGTCGCGAGGCGGGCCAGCCCGAACGCCTCGCGCCCGATCACTACGGCGAGCGCCAGCGCAGTGACGAAGGCGAAGGCAAGGCCGATGAAGCCGAGGCTTTCGCTGCGCGCAAACAGATCCTCGATCAGACGGATCACGCCAAGCCCGGTGCCGAGCAACGTCAGCCCTGCGAGGCCGGACCAGAACAGCGTGCCCCAGGGAACGCCGCGCCGCGCCGGCAGCGCAGCTTCAACCGGCACCGGCAGCGCCATGAGATCTGGTTCCGGCGTGATCTGGATCGTGTCGCGACCGATCCGTCCCGCTTCATCGGCCTCGGTGACGAGGACGCCGGGATCGTCGAGCCGGAACGTCGCCGGCCGCCGCGGCTGGGATCGGTCGTTCATGCGAGCTTGTCTCCGATCAGGAACTGCAAGGCACGGTCGAGGCGGATGTGTGGCAACACGGGCTCGTCGTTGCCCGCGCGTTCGAGCTTCGGCGGGCGGAAGCGCAGGAAACGGAAATCGCTCCTCTCGGCGGCCTCTGTCGCGAGCCCGCGGAACGCATCGGTGCCGCGGAACAGCGGCTCGGGATCGTCGGGCAGATCACCCGGAAAGGTCGCAACCTCCGTGTTGCCGTCGAAGAACTCGCCGCCGGCACTTTCGCCCGCGGCCGGCGTTCCCAGGATCGACGGCAGTTTATCCCGGCCACGCGCCACCTGCGCCTCGCGCGTGGCACGCACGGCGGCGAGCGCCACCACGTCGATCGCCGCGCCGGTGTTTTCCGCCCGCGCAACGGCACGGGTGACCGCGCGGCGCAGCACGGCCTCGAGCCGGTCGTGACTGGAATGATGCAGATGATCAGCCTTGGTCGCCGCGAACAGGATGCGGTCGATGCGCGGCCGGAACAGGCTGGAGAGCAAGGTGCTGCGGCCGATGTTGAAGCAGTCGAGAATGCCGGCGAGCGCGGCCTCGAGGTCGTGCAGCGCCTCGGGGCCGGAGTTGAAGGCGGCGAGCGCGTCGGCCAGCACGATCTGGCGATCGAGCCGCGCGAAATGATCGCGGAAGAACGGCCGCACCACGACGTCCTTGTAGGCTTCGAAGCGCCGCACCATCATCGCCCATAGCGATCCCTCAGGCGCCTGCCCGCCGGCGGGCGCATCGAGCGGCGCAAAGGTCAGCGCGGGTGAGCCTGCGAGATTGCCGGGCATCAGGAAGCGGCCGGGCGGCAACAGGCTCATCGCAAACCGCTCGTCGCGGCAGGCGCGCAGATAATCGGTGAAGAGCTTTGCGGCCGTCAGCGTCGCCTGCTCGTCCTCGCGCGCTTGGGGCTTGAGCGTTGCGAGATGGGTGTGCCATTCGGTCGCGAGATGCGCGCGCGGCGCTTCGCGCGACAGCGCCAGGCTTTCGGCGGACCATTGCTCGTAGCTCTTCTGGAGCAGCGGCAGGTCCAGCAGCCATTCGCCGGGATAGTCGACGATGTCGAGCGTCAGCGTGCGATCGGCGCCGGTCGGGCGCTGGTAGTTGATAACGAGCCTGAGCTCGCTGATGTCCACGGTCGAGTTCGGCCAGCGCCGTTCCTCGACCAGCGCGCGCAGATGGTTCTCATAGGCAAAGCGCGGCACGGCATCATCAGGCTGCGGCGCCAGATGCGCCCGCGCGATCCGACCCGAGTCATAGGCTTCGAACACCGGAAACCGGCCGCCGCGCGTCAGCCCATGGATCAGCGCGGTGATGAATACGGTCTTACCGGCGCGCGACAGGCCGGTGACACCAAGCCGCACCGTCGGATTGAAGAAGTGCTCGCCATAGTCGATCAGCGCCCGCGCCGACAGCCGCGCCTCCTCGACCATATCCTGGAAACTGAATGCCATATGAACGTGAGGGGATCTCGGGCGAGGGATACGCAGAACGGATTAGTCACAAAAGTGGCAATTGCCTGAGGAAAATCAAGCTTTCATACTTCCACCGCCTTTGTCGGCAAATCAGCCGTTTGAACGATACGCCGATCCCGAAAGACCCATGCAAGAGGGCATTGCCACGCTTTGCGGATTGCCATGACCGTCTTCCAAATGAAACAGTTCGCGTCCGATTCTGTCCACGCTGCAGCCGACGCGATCGGCTGGAACTACGACCGCGCCGAGCTGATCGCCGACGGCATCATCCATGCGATCGGCGTGCTCTCCGGCATCATCGCCGCGACCGTCCTGGTGGTGCTGGCGGCGGTCTATTCCGATGTCACCGACATCGTCGGCGTGTCGATCTATGTCGCTGGTCTGCTCTCGATGCTGGTGCTGTCGGCGACCTATAATCTCTGGCCGGTGTCGCCGGCCAAGTGGCTGCTGCGGCGGTTCGACCATTCCGCGATCTACCTGCTGATCGCGGCGACCTACACGCCATTCATCCTGGAGCTCAAGGACAGCGCGTTCGCGCTGGTGCTGCTCGCCGGCGTCTGGTGCGCGGCGATATCAGGGATCGTGCTGAAGCTGCGCTATCCCGGCCGGTTCGACCGAGTCGCGGTCGGCATCTACCTCGCGATGGGCTGGAGCGGCATCATGCTCTACGACGCCGTGGTCAGGGCTCTCCCTGCGCTGGCGCTCGGCTTCATCTTTGCGGGCGGCCTGCTCTACAGCTTTGGCGTGATCTTCCACGCCTGGCGCCGGCTGCGCTTCCAGAATGCGATCTGGCACGGCTTTGTCTTGGCCGGCGCGGCATGCCATTATACCGCGGTGCTCGACCTCGTGTTGAGCTGACGAGGACCCGCGACGCGGAATGAGCGGCGCGATACAAAGCGGTACAAGACAAGAGGAGACGTCGCATGCAGGTGACCGGCAAGGTCGTGGTCGTCACGGGCGGCGCAAATGGCATCGGCAAGGCGCTGTGCGAGGCCTTTCACAATGCGGGCGCGGCCAAGGTCGTCGTCGCAGACATGGACGCCGCCAATGCGAGGGCGGTCGCGGCCATGGTCGATGGCGCCGCCTTCAAATGCGACGTCGCGCAGGAAAAGGACATCGCCCACGTCATCGAGGAGACCGAGCGGCAGTTCGGCCCGATCGAACTGTTCTGCTCCAACGCCGGCATCGGCGGCGGCTTCGATCCGATGTCGGAAAATGCCGGGGGCGCCTCGGATGAACCCTGGCAGCGCAGCTGGGCGATCCACGTCATGGCGCATGTCTATGCGGCGCGGCATCTCGTCCCCCGTATGAGGGCCCGCGGCGGCGGCTATTTCCTCAATACCATCTCGGCCGCGGGCCTCTTGTCGCAGGTCGGCAGCCCGGCTTACTCGACGACCAAGCATGCCGCGGTCGGCTTTGCCGAGAATCTCGCGATCTCGCACAAGGCCCACAACATCAAGGTCTCGATCCTCTGCCCGCAGGGCGTCGACACCAACATGCTGCGCTCCATCCCCAAGGGCCCGCAATCCGGCGACGGCGATCTCACGCCCGAGCAAGTGGCGAAAGACGTGCTCGCCGGGCTCGAGCAGGAGACATTCCTGATCCTGCCGCACCCTCAGGTGCTCGGCTACATGCGCAAGAAGACCGAGAACTACGACCGCTGGATCGGCGGCATGGCCAAGATCCAGGCCAAGATGCGAGAGGAATTCGGCAAGTGACCGCCACACCTGACGTTGTCATGCTCCGCGACCCGGCTACGCCAAGGCTTCGCCGGCGTTGAGGCCCAGGGGCGCCGAAGCTTTAGCGAAGGCGGCAAGGGGGCCATCCAGTACGCCGCGACCTATCGATTGAAACGTTGACGCCTCGGAGTACGAGATCGCCCGGAAGCCGGGCGATGGCACGGAGAGTGTGGCTAGCCCACGACCTCATCCTCCATCCGGCTCGCCCGCAGCGCCCGCGCATAGAGCATCATGCCTTCGCGCACGGTGCGCTGCTCGGCTGGCGTCAGCGCCGCCAGTGCGCCGCGCACCTGCTGACGGCCGAAGGCGTGCAGCGCCTCCAGCGTGCGACGGCCCTTCGCCGTCAGCGATAGCAGCTTGCTGCGGGCATCAAGCTCATTTGTGGTCTCCCGCAGCTCGCCGCAATCGATCAGCTTGCGCACCAGGCGGCTGACGCTGGATTTCTCCAGGCGCAGGCAGTCGCCGAGTTCGCCCGAAGTCATCGGGCCGCGGATGCCGAGCTCCAGGATGGTGTGGACCGCCGAGGGCGGATAGTCCGATGCCGCCACCGTCGCGTCCATGAAACCGAGCTCGCGCACCATCAGGCGCGAGGCGGTGCGGATGTCGTCGATCAGCGAAAGCTCGGCCATCCCTTGACTCCCGGCATATAGTTGTATCATACAACTATATGCGCGCAACGCCGCGCGCAAGCGTTTTGGAGTGGACGATGAGCGGAACGTTGCCAACCGGGATGCGGATGACAGGCAAGGTCTGCCTGGTCACGGGCGGCGGCAGCGGCATCGGCCGCGCCACGGCGCTCAGGATGGCGGCCGAGGGAGCCGAAGCGATTTTCGTCGCCGGCCGGCGCGAAGCCGAGATCGACGCCACCGCCTCAGCATGCCGCGAGCGCGGCGTGGAGGCCGTCCCGGTCAAGACCGATATCACGCAGGAGGATGACGTCGCACGGCTGGTGCGCGCGGCCGTCGAGCGCTGCGGCCGGCTCGACGTCGCCTTCAACAATGCCGGGTTCCAGGAGCGCCGCGCGCCGCTGGAAGAGCAGGGGACCGATATCTACGACAGCGTGTTCGACACCAATGTCCGCGCGCTGTTCCTGTGCTTGCGGCATCAATTGCCGGCGATGCTGGCGAAAGGCCGAGGCAGCATCGTCGTCAACGCCTCGGTCAGCGGCATGCGCAATCCCAATCCCGGCTTCTCGCTCTATTCGGCCTCCAAGGCCGCTGCGATCTCGCTGACGCGTTCGGCCGCGATGGAGAACGCTCCGCGCGGCATCCGCATCAATGCGATCGCGCCCGGCCGCGTCGTCACCGACATGATGCTGCGCGCCGGCGTCGGCGATGTCGCAACGGTCGGCGCCGGCCTGCCGCTGCGGCGGATGGGCCGCCCGGAGGAAGTCGCGGAAGCCGTGGTGTGGCTGTCGTCGGATGCGTCGTCGTATGTGGTCGGCCACGTTCTGGCGGCGGACGGGGGATTTTTGGCGTCGTAGTATGTTGGTCGGTGGCACGGCAAACTCGATGTCGTCCCGGCGAACGCCAGGACCCATAACCACAGGACGTAATTTTGCGAAGACAGATAGTTGTTCTGTCCCACGGTACTGATACCTGCGCTGAATCGATAGATCACGCGGTACGGGTCCCGGCGTTCGCCGGGATGACAACTCAGTGCTTTTGCCCGTACAGCACCGGCACCGCGGAATCCACGACGACCTCGACAAGGCTCGTGCCCTCGAACGCCATGCCGCGCTTCAGCGCCTCGCCGAGCTCTGCAGCCTTCGTCACCCGCACCGCATCGCAGCCCATGCCTTCGGCAAGCCGCACGAAATCGATTCCCGGCAGTTCCAGCCCTGGCACGCCCCGCACCTGCATCACCTGGCTGAACGAGCGCATCGCGCCGTAGCCGGAATTGTTGATGACGACGACGGTCAGCGGCAGTTTTCGTTGCACGGCGGTCCACAGCGCCTGGATGGAATACATCGCCGAGCCGTCGCCGATCAGGCAGACGGTGCGCTGCTTCGGCTTGCCCAGCGCCATGCCGACGGCAGCGGGCAGGCTATAGCCGAGCCCGCCGCTCGACATGGTGTAGAAACTGTCCTGGCCGCGCATCGGCAGGAATTTTTGCATTGCCGGCCGGTGCGAGGGCACTTCCTCGACGAGTGATGCGTCTTTCGGCATCGCCAACGACAGCGAGTGCAAGAGGAATTCGACCGGCAGCGGATCGGCAGCCTGCGGCGCCGGCGGCAGCGTGCGGCCTTTTGGCGCCGCGCGTTTGCTCTCCGGCAGTAGGTCGAGCAGCATCGAAAGTGCCGGCTTCATCGTGGCGATGATGCTGGTGCCGACCGGTGTCACCGCGGCGGCATCCGCGTCATCCGTGATCTGGAAGATGGTCGCACCGCCGTCGAAGATCGCGGCATGGCCCTCGACATGGAAGGTGAACACCGGCGCGCCGATCACGACGACGAGGTCGTGCTCGCGCAGCGCGTCGGACAGCTGCGCCGGCGAAGCGTGCAGGAAGCCCGCAAATTGCGGATGCCGCTCCGGGAACGAACAGCGCGCCGAGAACGGGCTGACCCAGACGCTGGCCTTGGCCTTCTCGGCCACACGCACCATCAGATCGACCGCACCGGCGCGGTCGATGCCGGGGCCGACGACGAGGGCAGGGTGCTTTGCGGAGCCGAGCGCTGTGACCAGCGCCCTCATCGCGTCAGGCTCTGGTCCGATCTCCCGGCTCACCTTGCGCGCCTCGATCGGGGTTGTGGCGTGCGCCCAGTCGTCGATCGGGATCGACACGAAGGTTGGCCCGCACGGCGGCTGCATCGCGGTGTAATAGGCCCGCGCGATCGCGGCCGGCACGTCCTCGGGCCGCGCCGGCTCGACGCTGTATTTGACGTAAGGGCGCGGAAACTCCGACGCGCGCTCGGCATAGAGGAACGCCTGCAGCGGCAGGATCGAGCGAGCCTGCTGGCCTGCGGTTATGACGAGCGGCGTCTGGTTGCGGTGCGCGGTGTAGATGTTGCCGAGCGCGTTGCCGACGCCTGCCGCCGAATGCAGGTTGACGAATCCGGCATTGCGCGTCGCCTGCGCGTAGCCATCGGCCATGCCGACCGCGGAGGCTTCCTGAAGCGCCAGCACGTAGTCGATGTCATCGGGCCAGTCGCTGAGGAACGGCAGCTCGGTTGAACCGGGGTTGCCGAACACCCTGTCGATGCCGAACGAGCGCAACAGGTCGAGCGTCGCCTGCTTCACGGTGACGGACTTGCTGCCGGTCTTGCCGTTCTTGGCCATGGTTTCCGTCCCTATTGTTTATGGAAGGTAGCAGCCTCACCCGTCATTGCGAGGAGCTCGCGACAAGATTGCGTTGCAATTTTGCGCTGATGCGACGAAGCAATCCAGACTGTCACCGCGGAAAGATTCTGGATTGCTTCGCTGCGCTCGCAATAGAGGAGGAGGCAGCAGCGTATCACCACACCGCCGTGCCCTTCATCGTCGGCTGTCCTTCCGCGTTCGCGGTCCACAGTTCCATGCCATCAGCGGTCTCGTTGGCGTTGACGGAGAACTCGGTGCCCTCGAACAGCGGCTGGAGCCCGCGATAGGTGAACTTCTTCGGCGCCCTGCCGCTGCGCAGCTTGGCGGCCATCTCGATGATCAGTGCCGCCTGCAGCGGGCCGTGGAAGATCAGGCCCGGATAGCCCTCGACCCTGGTGACGTAATCGCGGTCGTAATGGATGCGGTGGCCGTTGAAGGTCAGCGCGGAATAACGAAACAGCAGCACGGGATCGGAGACGTGGGTCTCGCGATGCTGTGCCCTGGGCGGCGGAGGCGGCGCCTTGGCCGTCGCGGGCGCGCTGCTCGTCATCTCGCGATAAACGATGTCCTGCCGCTCGCGGATGGCGATGCCGCGTGGGCTGGAGATGCTGTGCTCGACCGAGACGAAGCAAAGCGTGCCGGTCGAGCCCGTCTTCACCTGCACGTCGGCGATGCGCGAGGTCCGCGTCGATTCATCGCCGACCCGCAGCGGCTGCAAGAACTCGATCTCGCCGCCGGCCCACATCCGGCGCGGCAGCGGCACCGGCGGCAGGAAGCCGCCGCGGGTCGGGTGGCCGTCGGGACCGAGCATCGACATCGGAAACACCGGCTGCGCCATGCACCAGTGCACCGTGAAGGGTGCGGCATCGCCCGTCTTGGGCTCGCCGACGTCCTGGAACAGCGTCGCGCGCAGGCCCTTGACGAGCTGCGCGGTGACGATGTCGGTGGCCTCGGTGCTGCGCCCGATCCACTGCCGCAAATGATCGATGTCGAGCTTTTCGGTCATGACGCCTCGCTCTGTTACTTCTTGGCTGGTTTCTCGCCGATCGCGGGCACGGCGCCATAGCTGCGTGTCTCGCCGACGATGATCGGCGCCGGCGCAGGATAGCTGACACGGCCGTTCGGCGTATCGATCTCGATGCGGCGCAGATGCGGATGGTTGGTGAGGTCGGCCATGGTGTTGACCTCGGCGAAGGCAATGTCGGCGTCCGACAGCCGCTTCAAGAGCTCGTCGCGCGTCATCCTGCCGAAGATGTCGGCGACGGTCTTGTCGGTGAAGTCGCGGTTGCGCACGCGCTCGACCATGTTGGCGACGCGGGAATCGGCGGGCAAATCGGGCTGATCCAGCACCTTTGTGCATAGCGTCTTCCACTCGCGCTCGCTCTGGATCGAGATCAGAATGTCCTTGCCGTCCTTCGAGGTGAACACGCCGTAGGGAGCGATCGAGGGATGGCGCAGCCCCATGCGCTTGGGCGGATTGCCGGCCTCCGCATTGAGCAGCGGCACGGTGCACCAATCCGCCATCACGTCGAACATGGAGATGCGGATGTCGCAGCCCTTGCCGGTGCGGCCGCGCGCGATCAGCGCTTCCAGGATCGCCGCATGGGCCGTCGCGCCGGTTGCGACGTCGACGATCGACATGCCGACGCGCGAGGCTCCGTCGGGATTGCCGGTAATCGAGGCAAGGCCGCTCTCGGCCTGGATCAACAGATCATAGGCCTTGCGGTGCGCGTAGGGGCCCTCGTCGCCATAGCCGGTGATGGTGCACGAGATCAGCTTGGGATAATCCTTCAGCAGCCGCTCGCGCGAGAAGCCGAGCTTGTCCATCGAGCCGGGCTTGAGGTTCTGGATCAGCACGTCGGCGCTCGCGATCAGCGTCTCCAGCTCGGCGCGGCCTTCCTTCGTGGTGAGGTCGACCACGACCGACTGCTTGCCCCGGTTGAGCCAGACGAAATAGCTGCTCTGCCCCCTGGCCGCCGCATCATAGCCGCGGGCGAAATCGCCTTCGGGCCGCTCGATCTTGATCACCTCCGCCCCGGCATCGGCCAGGCGCGAGGAGCAGAACGGTGCCGCCACGGCCTGCTCGACCGCAATCACCCTGATCCCGTCAAGTGCTCCCATGATGTTGCCTCAGTACGAGCGGGGCATGCCGAGCACATGCTCGGCGACGTAGGACAGCACGAGATTGGTCGAGATCGGCGCCACCTGGTAGAGCCGCGTCTCGCGGAATTTGCGCTCGACGTCGTATTCCTCGGCAAAGCCGAAGCCGCCATGGGTCTGGATGCAGGCATTCGCCGCCTCCCAGGACGCGTCCGCCGCCAGCATTTTGGCCATGTTGGCCTCCGCGCCGCAGTCGAGCCCGGCCTCGTATTTGCGCGTGGCTTCCTTCACCATCAGCTCGGCCGCGCGCATCGAGGCGTAGGCCTTGGCGATCGGGAACTGGATGCCCTGATTTTGCCCGATCGGCCGGCCGAAAACGCTGCGCTCCTTGGCGTAGTTCGTCGCCTTGGCGATGAACCATTTGGCGTCGCCTACGCATTCGGCGGCGATCAGGATGCGCTCGGCATTCATGCCGGAGAGGATGTAGCGAAAGCCCTTGCCTTCCTCGCCGATCAAATTCTCCGCCGGCACCTTCATGTCGGTGAAGAACACCTCCGTGGTGGCGTGGTTCATCATGGTGCGGATCGGGCGGATCTCGAGGCCATTGTTCTTCGCCTCGCGCATGTCGACGATGAACACGGATAGGCCGTGCGTGCGCTTCTTGACCTGTTCCTTCGGCGTGGTGCGCGCCAGCAGGATCATCAGATCGGAATGCTCGGCGCGGCTGGTCCAGATCTTCTGGCCGTTGACGATGTAGCTGTCGTTGCCGTCCTTGCGCGCGAAGGTCTTGAGCGAGGAGGTGTCGGTGCCGCTGGTCGGCTCGGTGACGCCGAAGGCTTGCAGCCGCAATTCGCCGCTTGCGACCTTCGGCAGGTACTTTGCCTTCTGCTCGGCACTGCCGTGCCGCAGCACGGTGCCCATCGTGTACATCTGGGCATGACAGCCGCCGCCATTGCAGCCGGCGCGCTGGATCTCTTCCAGGATCGCGGCCGCAGCCGAAAGCTTCAGCCCCGCGCCGCCATACTCTTCCGGAATCAGCACCGAGAGATAGCCGGCCTCGGTCAGCGCATCCACGAACGCCTTGGGATAGGCCATCTCGCGATCGAGCTTGCGCCAATATTCGCCGGGAAACTGCGCGCAGAGCTTTGCGACGGCCTCGCGAATATCGGCGTAATCTTCGGTGTGGTGTTCTTGACTCATGGCGTTTCCAATTCTTAGCGGCAGTTAAGATAACGCCGGCCAATCCCCTGGCGTTGTGAAAACAACGCCCGCCCCCTATGCTCATTTGTTATAGCGTATGGAGTAGCCTTCCAGGATTGGCAAGCATGGATTTCCGGCAGCTCAGGACCTTCAGTTGCGTGGCGGAGCTCGGCAGCCTGTCCAAGGCCTCCGACACGCTGCGCGTGGCGCAGCCGGCACTCAGCCGGCAGATCAAGCTGCTGGAACACGAGCTGCGCACCGAATTGTTCACCCGCAACGGCCGCGGCATGGTGCTGACCGAGGCCGGGCGGCTGCTGCTGGCACGCACCTCCGGCATCGTGCGGCAGATCGACCAGATCCGCGACGACATCCAGTCGTCCAAAGGGCCGCCGTCCGGGCAAGTCGTGCTCGGACTCGTTCCAACCGTGAGCTGCGTGCTGTCGGCGCGCTTTGCGCGGCGCTGCGTCGAAAAGTTTCCCGGCATCTCGCTGCGCATCGTCGAGAGCTACAGCGGCCATCTCGTCGAATGGCTGCATCGCGGCGAAATGGATCTCGCCATCCTCTACGGCCGCTCGGCTGATCTGCATCTCACCGTGCAGAGCTTGGGCCGCGACAACATCGTCGCCGTCGGCCCGCGCGGCTGCGGCCTTGCGCGCAAGAAGAGCGTCGACATCGGCTGGCTTTTGCGGCAGCGGCTGGTGTTGCCCAGTCATTCCCACGGCCTCCGCGCCCTGATCGAGCACGCCGCCGCCCAGCGCAAGATCAAGCTCAACGTCCAGCTCGAGGCGGACTCCTTCCGCGTACTGACGAGCCTCGTCGAAGAGGGGCTCGGCTTTGCGCTGCTGCCGCCCTCCTCCGTCCACGGCGAGGTCGCGGAGGGGCGGCTGGAAACCGCGCCCGTCTCCAAGCCGATGACGCGCGAGCTCATTTTCGCATCTCCAATCGACCGCCCGGCCTCGACGGCGTCCCTCGCCATCACCGCGCTCCTGCGCGAGGAGGTCGCCGCCTGCCGCAAGGACGGCGTGTGGGACATCAAGTTGAGTTAGATGCCGTGTCGTAGAACAGTTGGGCGTCGCCTTGCCTTCGCATCTGGCGCGAGCTGACATGCCGGAATTTTATAGCTGGGACGCCAGTTCCTGGAGCATTCGGAGCGCGCTCGCCATCTCACCCTCGGCGTCATTGCCCGCGAAGGCGGGCAATCCTGTATTCCAGAGGCCGCGCGGCCAGAATCGAGAAGCCGCGGCGTACTGGATGCCCCGCCGTCGCGGGGCATGACAGCGGAGGTTGAGGAGGCTGGTTTGCCCCAAGGCAGTCCGATGAGGAGCCTACCCCGGAATCCTCACCGGCAGCGCCTCATATCCCTTGATGAAGCTGGAATAGATTCGCTTGGGCTCGCCGACCACCTCGATGCGGTCGAACCGCTTCAGCATCTCCTCCCAGACGATGCGGAGCTGCAGTTCGGCGAGCCGCATGCCGACGCAGCGGTGGATGCCGAAGCCGAAGGAGAGGTGGGTGCGCGGGCGCGGGCGGTCGATGATGAACTCGTTCGGCTTCTCGAACATCTCGTCATCGCGGTTGCCGGAGACGTACCACATCACGACGCGGTCGCCCTTCTTGATCTGCTTGCCGCCGATCTCGGTATCCTGCAACGCCGTGCGCCGCATATGAGCCAGCGGCGTCTGCCAGCGGATCACCTCCGGCACCATGGAATCGATCAGCGCCGGGTTGGCCCGCAGCTTGTCATACTGCTCTGGGTTCTCGTTCAGCGCCAGCACCGAGCCGGTCATGGTGTTGCGCGTAGTGTCATTGCCGCCGACGATGAGCAGGATGATGTTGCCCATGAGATTGTCGGGATCCATGTAGCGCGTCGCCGGGTTGTGCGCCATCAGCGACAGTAGATCGTTGCGCGGCTCGGAGTTGACGCGCTCGTTCCACAGCTTCGACATGTAGGCGTAGCACTCGTCCATCTCGCGGCGGCGTTCCTCGGCCGAGGCGACGATGCCGCTCTTGGGCAGCGCAGTGGAGACGTCGGACCAGCGCGTCAGCTTGCGCCGCTCCTCCCAGGGGAAGTCGAACAGGGTGGCCAGCATCTGCGTCGTCAGCTCGATCGAGACGCGCTCGACGAAATTGAAGGTCTCGTTGCGCGGCAGATTGTCCAGCACGGTCTGCGAGCGCTGGCGGATCAGTTTTGCCAGCTCGTCCAGATGCTGAGGGGTGAACATCGGCGACACCGTCCTGCGCTGCGCCGAATGCCGGGGCTGGTCCATCGCGATGAAGCTCGGCCAGTCGTAGCCTTCCGGCACGTCGCGGATCGAGATGCCGCCGAGCGTCGAGTCCGAGGAGAAGATGCCGTGATTGGTGTCGACATGCATGATGTCGTTGTATTTGACCACCGACCAGTACGGCTCGATCGGCGCGTTGGTGCAGTAATGCACCGGCTCTTCCTTGCGCAGCCGCTCGAACCAGGGCCACAGCGTGTCGTCCTGGAACAGCCTGGGCGCACCGGGGTGGAATTGCGACAATGGCGTCGCATAGGCCTCTTCGCGCGCCCTGCGCAGGCGTTCGGCTTTGTCCACTTTAACCGGCGCTTGGATGTTCATGGTCGTGGCTCCATCGAAGATGCACTCCGGGTGAGGGGGACTCTCTGCGAGTCCGCCTCTCAGCGTATTCGCGGAGAAGAGCCCCTCATCCCGACCCTTCCCCCGTAAGAACGGGGAGAGGGAGTTTTCAGTTCTCTCACGCCGCAATCTTCACCGGCAACGCCTCCAGCCCCTTCACGAAGCTCGAATAGACCCGCCTGGGCTCGCCGACCACATCAATATGGTCGAAACGCTTGAGGATCTCCTCCCAAACAATCTTGAGCTGGAGTTCAGCAAGCCTGAGGCCCACGCAGCGGTGGACGCCGAAGCCGAAGGAGAGATGCGTGCGCGGGCGGGCACGGTCGATGATGAAATCGTAAGGCTTTTCGATCGCCTCTTCGTCGCGGTTGCCCGAGACGTACCACATCACGACCTTGTCACCTTTCTTGATCTGCTTGCCGCGGAACTCGAAGTCGGAGAGCGCCGTGCGCCGCATATGCGCCAGCGGCGTCTGCCAGCGGATCACCTCGGGCACGAAGCTGTCGAGCAGATCAGGATTGTCGCACAGCTTGCGGTATTGCTCCGGATGCTGGCTCAGCGCGAGAATCGAACCCGACATGGTGTTGCGGGTGGTGTCATTGCCGCCGACGATCAAGAGGATGAGATTGCCGAGGAAGTTCTTCGCGTCCATGTCACGCGTGGCGGCGCCATGCGCCATCATCGAGAGCAGATCGCTCTTCGGCGGCTGCGCGATGCGCTCCTTCCACAAACGCGAGAAATACTGCGCGCACTCGGTCAGCTCGGCCTGCCGCTCGTCCTCGGTCGCGACGAGACCCTCGGGCCCGGGAATGGTGGTGGCGATGTCCGACCAGCGCGTCAGCTTGCGGCGGTCCTCCCAGGGGAAGTCGAACAGCACCGCGAGCATCTGCGTGGTGAGCTCGATCGAGACGCGGTCGACCCAGTCGAACACCTCGCCGCGGGGCAGGTTGTCCAGGCACTCGGCCGAGCGCTTGCGGATGTTGATGGCGAGGTTGTCCAGATGCGTCGGCGTGAACATCGGCGCCACGGTCTTGCGCTGCGCCGCATGGCGCGGCGGGTCCATCGAGATGAAGCTCTCGCGGCGCAGATCCGGATCGATGTCGCGGATGGTGATGCCGCCGAGCGCGGAGGCCGAGGAGAACACCGCATGGTTGGTCTCGATCTCCATGATGTCGTTGTAGCGCGTCACCGACCAGTACGGGCCGAACATCGAGTCCTTGCAGTAATGCACGGGATCTTCGCGGCGCAGGCGATCGAAATACGGCCAGAACGTATCCGTCCTGAACAATTCGGGGTCACCCGGATCGAATTGCTCCAGCGGCAATGTCGACGCGCGCTCGCGAAGTGCGTCGAGCTTGGACGCGCTCTCGATGGTCCCATGCATGACCGTTCTCCCTGGGTTCTCCGCACGTCATTTTTGAATTCTGCGCTGCGGTATTTGATTTGCAATTACAGCCGGTCGCCTGCGTCGGAGCAAGGGAGAGTTTTGCCACACCCAACCCTTGCGAGAGGCGACCTGGACCGCAGGGGGATTCGCCAGCGTGATCTCCCGCACGCCCTTGGCCGAGGAATCCTGCAAGAAATCGACTGGAATCGAGGCAAATCGAACCCGACGATCTTGGGGATCGACTAACCTTTGATCTATAGTTTGATCGGATCAGGCCCGCATCCCGAGGTTGCCGCCGTGAACGACATGCAATGGGTGCCCATCGGCTCCGAACCGTTGCCGCCGCCTCTGCCGCCAACGCGAGTCGATTTCACCGGCAATCGCTCTGAGTTCCGCAAATTGGTAACGAAGGGTGCCATGCTGGAGCTCATTACCTTCGGCTTCTACCGGTTTTGGCTGGTCACCGACATCCGCCGTCATCTGTGGTCGAACACTGCGATCGACGGCGACGCCGCCGAATACACCGGGCGGGCCAGGGAACTTCTGTTCGGCTTCCTTGTCGCGCTCGCGATTCTGGTGCCGATCTACGTCGTCTATTTCCTCGTCGGCATCGAGTTCGAGCGCTGGAAGGGTTTTGCCTCGACGCCGCTGTTCGTCTCGTTTTACGCGTTCGGCCAGTTCGCGATCTATCGCGCGCGGCGCTATCGGCTGACGCGCACGGTCTGGCGCGGCGTGCGTTTCTGGATGGACGGCTCCGGCTGGGCCTATTCGTCCCGCGCGATGGCCTGGGGCCTGCTGATGTTCCTCACGCTCGGTCTGGCGCTGCCTTGGCGGGAGGCGTCGCTGGAGCGCTACAAGATGCAGCACACGCATTTCGGCGATCTGCAGGGCGATTTCGACGGCGATGGCTGGGAGTTCTTCAAGCGCGGCTGGTGGCTGTGGCTTCTCACGCCGCTCGCGCTGCTCTTCTTCCCGGCTGCGCCGTTCCTCTATGCCGAGTTCAAGGCGCGCGAGTGGCGCTGGTGGCTCAACGGCATCCGCATCGGCGACGTCGGCCTGTCCTCGGATTTGCCGCACCACGCATTCTACGGCCTGTACTGGAAAGTGATCGGCTGGTGGTTGTTGCTGACGATCATATACGGCGCCTATCTCGGTGCTGCCATCGCGATCACCGTCAAGCTTGACCTCGCGCCGTCGGCGCAGGGCGCCGCGCCTGGGGTGAACATCCCGATGCTGGTGGTGACGGTTATCGGCTATTTCGCCCTTGCGCTCGGCGCCAACATCGTCATGCGCGTCTATCTCCAGCGCGATCTCTGGGCCAAGGTTCTGGAAACCGTCGAGGTGCACAATATCGGGGCTGCGGCGGATGTGCGCGGCAGCGGTCAGCTTGCAAGCGCGCTCGGCGAAGGTTTTGCCGACGGGCTTGATGTTGCGGGATTCTGAGCTGTGACGGATGTGTTTGCCGAGGCGCCGGCACAATCTAGGAAGCCGACCATCTTCTTCGACGGCGTGTCGAGCCGCAAACGGCAGGTGATGCTGACCCTGGCTGATGGGCTCGAAATCGTCGAGGAGGACGGAGCGCACGTGCGCTGGGCCTACGCCAACATTCGCCGCGCCGATAGCCCGGCTGGCGTTTTGCGGCTGGCCTCGACGTCGGCACCGCCGCTGGCGCGGCTCGAGATCCGCGACGCCGCCCTCGCCGCCGACGTGACCGCCCGCTGCATGCGTCTCGACGAACATCAGACGTCGCGCCGCGGCATTGCAAAGATCGTCGGCTGGTCGGTCGCCGCCGCCGTCTCCATCGTCTGCGTCGTGCTGTTCGGCGTGCCGCTCGCCGCCGACCGTCTCGCTCCGCTGGTGCCGAAACCCGTCGAACGGCGCATCGGCGACGCCGCCGAAGTGCAGATGAAGGCCATCTTCGGCCGCGGTGTGTGCGAAGATCCCGCGGGCAAGGCGGCCTTCACCAGGCTCGTCAACCGCCTGCGCGATGCGGCCGGCCTCGACGACGATTCCATGACGGCCGGCGTGCTGCCGACCGCGGTGCCGAACGCGTTCGCGCTGCCGGGCGGCAAGGTGTTCGTGCTGAAGGGCCTGCTCGACAAGGCCGAGAGCCCTGACGAGCTCGCCGGCATCCTCGCCCACGAGCTCGGACATCTCAAGCATCACGACAACATGCGCGGCCTGCTCTACAACGGCGGCACCTCGTTCCTGATCGGACTCTTGTTCGGCGACGTCACCGGCTCGTCGGCCGTGATCTTCGCGTCGCGCAGCCTGGTCGAGGCCTCCTATTCGCGCGAGGCCGAGGCTGCCGCGGATACGTTTGCGATCGAGATCATGCATGCGCTCGGCCGCTCGCCGAAGCCCGCGGCCGAATTGATGTTCCGCATCACCGGTAAGGAAGGCGGCTCCACGCTCACGACGATCCTCGCCAGCCACCCGCTGACCGAGGACCGCCTCAAGCGCATGAGCAGAGAGGATCGGCCCGCCAGCGGCCCGCCGCTGCTGACTGACAAGGAGTGGCGGGCGCTGAAGGGCATTTGCGGCAGCGGGAAAGTTTAGCTATCGCGTCCCGTAGGCGCGGTCGCCGGCGTCGCCGAGGCCCGGAAGGATGAAGCCGTTCTCGTCGAGACCTTCGTCCACCGCGGCTGTCCAGATCGGCACATCGGGATGCAATCCACGCAGCCGTTCCAGCCCTTCCGGCGCTGCGATCAGGCAGGCCAGGCGAATGTCCCTGGCGCCGCGCTCCTTCAGCCGGTCGATGGCGGCGACAGCCGTGTTGGCCGTGGCGACGACAGGCGTCACCACGATGGCGAGACGCTCGCCGAGATCCGACGGCGATTTGAAGAAATACTCCACCGCGGCAAAGCTGTGCGGCTCGCGATAGAGTCCGATATGAGCGACGCGCGCGGTCGGCACTAGGTCCATCATGCCGTCGACGAAGGTGGTGCCGGCGCGCAGCATCGGCACGAACACCAGCTTCTTGCCGGCGATCTTGGCCGAGTGCATCGTCGACAGCGGCGTCTCGATGACGGTGTCGGCGAGCGGCAGGTCGCGCGTCACTTCGTAGCACAAGAGCATGCCGATCTCCTTGATCAGCTCTCGAAACGACTTGGTCGAGATGGACTTGTCGCGCACCAGCGTCAGCTTGTGCTGCACCAGCGGATGATCGACGATCGTGACGCCTTCCATGATCGAGATGCCTTTCTTCCTTCTCCCCTTGTGGGATGAGGCGGCGCGCAAGCGCCGGATGAGGGGTATCTTTCCGCGAACTCCAAATGAGAGATGTGCCCCCGGAGACATACCCCTCATCCGGCTTCGCTTTCGCGAAGCCACCCTCTCCCACAGGGGGAGAAGGTTTAAAACACAGTCCCGTCGCTGATCACCTTGAGCGGCGGCGAACCATCGGGGCGGCGCGCAAATGCGATGGCGCGGCCCGCGGCCCAGCTGCCGCCTTCCAAAATACTGGCGAGTGGCAAGGTTTCAGGGGTGCGACCGAGCTTGGCGCGCACCAGTTCGGCAAGACGATCCAGCAGCGCAACCGTCAGCGCGCGCCATTCCACGACGAGCAATGAATCCACCGTATGCGCACGCTCGGCATCCGCGGCATCGCGCAGGCGTAGCACCTCGTGATCGACGAACAGGCCGCCATTGCGGTATTCGGCAAGGCCGGTCAGCCCGTCGATGTCGGTGACGGCAAATCCGGCGCGCTGCAGCGGCTCGATCAGCGAATAGCTCAGCCATTGCGACAGCTTGTGCAGCGGCACGAGCCCGGCCGTTTCGTCGTCCGCCTTGATCGCCGGATGGCGCCAGCAATCGCCGAGCGGGACGCCCGCGACCTCGAGCCGTGACGGCCAGATCAGACCGAGCTGGTTCAGCACCGCCGACAGAATGGCGGGCGCAGCGACGGCACCGCCGACGGCTTGCGCCGCGATGTGATCGAACAGGCCGCCCGGCCGCGGCGTGTCGTGCAGGCCGAACACGTCCGCGCGCTCTGCTACCAGCTTGCCCAGATGACGCAGCAGATCGGTGCGCCCCTCCAGGCCGAGCAATGGATTGGCGTCCGTCACTTGGAAAGCGGATGTGAGTGAGGTGAGGGGCAGTTTCGCGAGCACCTCCGCGTCGACCCTGAACGGCGTCCGCGCATCGCGCGAAAAGAGCCCGTCTGCAAACATGTCGAGGCTTGCGATGGCGAGCCCCTCGGAGCGGCCGATGCTTTTGCCGGTCAGCGCGTCGCGATAGCGCCACGCCGCACCCGCGCCGGCATCGAGCAGCACGCTGACGATCGCAAGATCGAATTCGGAGCGCGCCCGCGCGGCGCGATCGGGCCATGATGCTGCCCCGGCAAGCTGCGCCCAGCGATCGACGCCGCCGAGCACAAAGTGCCGCCAGCGCGCATGGAACGGAATGTCCAGCGTCGGATAGGCTGTTCGCGTCACCGCGAGCACGGCGTCCGCGACGCCATCCATGCGGTCGAGGTCGATCGTGAAATGCTGGAGTCCGCCGGCGAGGCCAAGCTCGAGCATCTGCCCCGCCCGCGCGCGCACCGCGTTTGCGGAGAGTAGCGAGCGTGCCTGCAATTCCAAAGCGTCCGCCATCACGCGATCAGTATTTTTCCAGCGAACGGCCGACCACGCCATCGATGTCCTTCTCCGGCGCGATGTCGGTCGAGTAGTAGCCAGCGGCCTTCTTCGCGGCGATCTCGACATAGGCGTCGGCCGGAATCAGCTCCGGCGGGATCGGCACGCGCTCGACGATGTCGATACCTTGCGAGGTCAGCGCGTCGTATTTCATGTCGCTCATCGACAGGAAGCGGTCGATGCGCTTCAGGCCCAGCCAGTGGATGGTGTCGGGCATCAATTGCTGGAAGCGCGCATCCTGCACGCCGGCGACGCATTCGGTGCGTTCAAAATAGGCCGCGGCGGCATCACCGTCCTCCTGGCGCTTGCGCGCGTTGTAGACCAGGAATTTGGTGACCTCGCCGAGCGCGCGGCCCTCTTTGCGGTTGTAGACGACGAGCCCGAGCCCGCCCTCCTGCGCGCCGCGCGCGGATTCCTCGATGCCGTGGATGAGGTAGGGACGGCAGGTGCAGATGTCGGAGCCGAACACGTCGGAGCCGTTGCACTCGTCATGCACGCGGCAGGTGATCTTGGTGCGATGGTCCGGCAATTTTGTCACATCGCCGAACAGGTAGACGGTGGTGCCGCCGATCGGCGGCAAAAACACTTTCAAGTCCGGACGCGTCACGAGCTCGGGGAACATGCCGGCAGTCTGCTCGAACAGCGTGCGGCGCAACTCGGTCTCGCCGGTGCCGAAGCGGGCCGCAAGGCCGGGCAGATACCAGACCGGATCGATCGCGATCTTCACCACCGACACGCTGCCATTGGCATGCACCACCTCGCCGTCGGCGCGCAGCCGTTTTGCGGTCAGCGCCTCGCGGATCTCCGGCAGGTCCAGCCGCGCCCGCGTCACCGCGATGCTGGGGCGGATGTCGACGCCTTCGGCGATCTCCTGGCGGAAGTTTTCGGCGACGAGATGCCCCCAGGGATCGAGCGCAACGATCTTGGTGGGATCGCGCCATTGCTCGAACGGCCCGATGATTGCGGCCGGAAAAGTGTTGGTCAGGTCAGGGCGCCTGATGGGATCGAGCGCGCCGGCGGAGACGGCGAGCGCGCGGTACATCGCGTAGGACCCGCCATGGCTGCCGATCACGTTGCGATCCCCGGCGCGCGACACTGTGCCTATGATTGGCCCACGGGCGCGCGCGTCCGCAGCACCCCAATGGATCGGAAAGGCGGCCTTCCTGCCGGGCTCCGGATGGGAGGTCAGGCGGATGTGGTCGGTACGGTTTGCACGGCTCATGTCCAGGCTCCCAAAAAGCCAACGGCCCGCCGCTCGGACGGGCCTGGCTCGCTTGCGCAGCATGGCGGCAACGCAAGCTCAATCCAACATATTGTAGCGGCCAGCGACGACAGACAAGTTAATCGTGCCGGGCGGGCAGGGCCGCTTGCCACCAAATTCCCGACAGCAATGGGCCTGCAGAGTCCGCCTTCAGCGCCAGGCGCTCGCGCTGGCCGGGCTCGCCGATCTGCCGGCGCGATCGCCTTAAGCAATTGAAATATTTCTATATTTCATCTTTTCAAGGGGGCTATGCATCGTTTGGCTCGGCCAGCGTCGAATCCCGGACTAAAGGTGTCATTGGCCCAATCGCAGTTCGTTCTTGTCCTGGAGACCCCAATGCCCACCGCCAGCTATATCGACCCCCGCAACGGACAGCTCTATCCGCTCGACCAGCCGCGCTGGTGCTCGGACGAGCGCACGCCACTGCTGGTGACGCCGGGGACCGGCATCTCGCGCGAGGACATCGAAGGTCGCACGCGCTCGCTCTGGCGCTACCGGGCGGCGCTGCCGGTTGCGATCAAGCAGCCGATCACGCTCGGCGAAGGCTGCACGCCGCTGGTCCAGCAGGGCTGGGGCGAGCTGCGCCCGTTCTTCAAGCTCGAATGGTTCAACCCGACCGGCAGCTTCAAGGACCGCGGCTCTGCCGTGATGCTGTCCTTCCTGCGCCAGATCGGCATCTCAGCCATTCTGGAAGATTCATCCGGCAATGGCGGCTCGTCGATGGCGGGGTTGGGCGCCGCCGGCGGCATGCGCGTGAAGATCCTGGCGCCGGCCTCGACGTCGCCGGCCAAGATCGCGCAGGTCCGCGCTTACGGCGCGACGGTGCAACTCGTCGAAGGGCCGCGCGAGGAGTCGGAAGCCGAGGCCATCCGCCAGTCGAGTCAGACGTTTTATGCCAGCCACAACTGGCAGCCGTTCTTCCTCGAAGGCACCAAGTCGCTCGCCTACGAGATCTGGGAAGATCTCGGCTTCCGCGCCCCCGACAACGTCATCGTCCCCGTCGGCGCCGGCAGCAGCCTGCTCGGCTGCGCCTTCGGCTTCCGCGAGCTCCTGAAAGCCGGGCAGATATCGAAGCTGCCGCGCCTGTTCGCGGCGCAGCCGCTCAACTGCTCGCCGATCGATGCGAGTTTTCAGGCCGGCGTCGACACGCCCGTCGCGCGCGAGGTCAGTAAAACCATCGCCGAAGGCACCGCGATCAAGAACCCCGTGCGCCTGCGCGAGATCATCGCCGCTTTGCGCGAAAGCGGCGGCGGCACGGTCGCGCTCGCCGAGGATGAAATCGTCGCCGCCCTGCGCCGTCTTGCGCGGCAGGGGTTGTTCGCCGAGCCGACCAGCGCGAGCGCGGCCGCGGCGCTGGAAAAACTGTCCGCGGCCGGATTGATCAAGGCGAACGAGACCACAGTGGCAGTCCTCACCGGCACCGGGCTGAAGGCCGCGACCACCGTCGCGGATCTCGTGCAATAGGGCGGAGAGGTGCTGGCTTTTCCTTCTCCCCCTTGTGGGAGAAGGTGGCGCGAAGCGCCGGATGAGGGGTTCCATCCGCGAATTCAGTTGAGAGTGAGTCTGCGGAGACAACCCCTCAGCCGTCTCGCCGCTACGCGGCGAGCCACCCTCTCCCACAAGAAGGCACAAGAAGGGGAGAGGGAAGAGCGCCTCACTCCTTCAGATCATTCACCTGCTTCACCCACGCGCGCACGTCGGTGAGCACGGCGGGCAGCACGGCCTTGACCTCTGCCACGGTCATGCCGGCCTTGATGCGGGGATCGTACAGCAGGTTGAGGAGGTACTGGTCGTAGACGTCGAAATAGCCCATCGAGACGTTGTCGTTGAACATGGTCCAGGGCACGCTCGCCGTGTCGTTGATGGGCCCGAGCGATTGCAGGAGCTCCTCATAGGCGCAGTCGAGGAAGACGAAATCGCCGTTGTCGACGGTGAGGATGACGTCGGAATGCTCGATCTCGAAATTGTCGTTCTTGCGGAATCCGGACAGGCATTGCGGATCGAGCGAGGAGCGGATCTCGCGCGCCTTCTCCACGCCGTAGAAGCTCGAGATGGTGCGGAACAGATCACGGTCGCGCACCAGCTTCACCCGTACATTCGCCGCTTCATTGGTGTCGATCATCGCGATGTCGAGATGCTGCACGCGCTTGCCGATATCGGCCACGACTTTTGCGAGCTGAGCCTTGCGGTCGGCGCGGTCGCTCTCGGCGTAGACGCGCACCGGACCGTCGAACTTGCGGATGCGGTCGACGCGGCCGGCCAGGTGGTATTCGGCGCCGAACGCGGTCTTGAAAAAACCCTCGACGATCTCGTTGTCGGTGAAGCTCTTCTTCTCGGCGCGCTGGCGTGAAGCGATCGCGGGCAGTTCGCCCGCGGCCATGGTAGCGGTGTCAAGCACGCAGGTGAACGTTGCGAGCGCCAGCAGGGCGACGCGAAGGCCGGGCGAGGGCGGGTCCAATGCGCTCATCGTTGTGCAACGCTGCCGTATTCGCGACGCGCACACAAGACCGCAAATACACGCGCCCGCAATCGCGGCCGCCAGAGTGGTGGGCACACGGCGGATCCGCGTTCGCGCGATCCGCCGGCTTTGCCCACCCTGCGGACTGGCTGCCGGTTAGTTATTCAGCACCACCACGGTGGTGCCGACCGAGACGCGGCTATAGAGGTCGGTGACGTCGTCATTGGTCATGCGGAAGCAGCCCGAGGACACGGCCTGGCCGATCGTCTCCGGCTCGTTGGAGCCGTGGATGCGATAGAGCGTCGAGCCGAGATACATGGCGCGGGCGCCGAGCGGATTCTCGATGCCCCCCTTCATGTGGCGCGGCAAGTCGGGCCGGCGGGCCAGCATTTGCGACGGCGGCGTCCAGTCCGGCCATTCCTTCTTGGCGGTGATCTTGTGTACCCCGCCCCAGCGGAAGCCATCGCGGCCGACGCCGATGCCGTAGCGCAGCGCCTGGCCGTTCTGGAGCACCAGATACAGCCGGCGTTCGGCGGTGTTCACCACGATCGTGCCGGGCGCATAGTTGCCGTTATAGATGACGGTGGAACGGGGGATCGGGCTCGCGCCGCCGCGGAAGAAGTTCGGGCCGCCGCCCATGATGTCCCGGGAGTCGAACTCCTCGGCGAGCACGCCGCCGGTCGCGGCGGTCAAGAGTACGATGGCGGCGATCGGCGCGGCAAAAAACCGGATCATGTTTCCCCCGAAAAAAATCTCTTCAACAAAGGCCAGAGGCCATATTCGCGAGGGTTTCGCAAGCCACGGCCCCGTGAGGGGCGCCATGCTTAACGAATGGCGTTACCAAATCGGCAACCGCGCCAATTTGCCGGAAAGCGTTAGCCAAACCAGCTCATCCTCGCGCGGGGCAGGGGCGCGATGGCCGCTATTGCTTTGACGAGGCCTGCGAACAATGATTGGTCGGATGGATCACTCGAAATCGCCGGTTACGGGAGCAGAAAGAATGAACGGTGCGGAAAGCCTGGTGCGGACGATGGTCAAGGGTGGGGTCGACGTCTGCTTCACCAACCCCGGCACCTCCGAGATGCATTTTGTCGCGGCGCTCGACCGCGTGCCCGGCATGCGCTGCGTGCTCGGCCTGTTCGAAGGCGTGGTGACCGGTGCCGCCGACGGCTATTTCCGCATGAAGGGCACGCCGGCCTCGACCCTGTTGCATCTCGGCCCCGGCCTCGCCAACGGCCTTGCCAATCTGCACAATGCCAAGAAGGCGAATTCCGGCATCGTCAATATCGTCGGCCAGCACGCCGTCTACCACATCGGCTACAACGCGCCGCTGACCTCGGACATCGAGGGCCTGGCCCGGCCGATGTCATCCTGGGTCCGCACCTCGCCGGATGCCAAATCGGTCGCCGCCGACGGCGCCGCGGCCATTGCCGCCGCCAAAAGCGCGCCGCCGCAGATCGCGACCCTGATCCTGCCCGCGGACACTGCCTGGAACGAGGCCGACGGCATCGCCGAGGTTCCGGCCGAGCGGCAGCGCGCGAGCTACTCGCCGCAGGCGGTCGACCTAGCCGCAAGAATCCTGCATGGCGACGGCGAAGGCACCCTGCTCCTGATGACCGGCAGCGCCTTGAGCGAGCAGGGTCTGGCGCTGGCCGAGCGCATCGCCGGCAAGACCGGTTGCACCGTGATGGGCCCGACCTTCCGTCCGAAGATGGCGCGCGGCCGCGGCCGTTTCTCGATCGACCGGATCCATTATGTCATCGACCAGGCGCTGCCGATGCTGGCCAGGTTCCGTCACATCGTGCTGGTCGAGTCCGATGATCCCGTGGCGTTCTTCGCCTATCCGAACAAGCCGAGCATGCTCAAGCCCCAGGGCTGCGAAGTGCACCGCATGACCTCCTGGGGCGAGAACTCGGTCGCGGCGCTGGAAGCGCTTGCCGGCGCTGTCAAGGCCAGCGCCAAGGACGTCAAGCCGCAGGCTTTGCAGGAGCTGGTCAAGCCGACCGGCGCGCTCACCTTCGCCTCGATCGCGCAGGCCATTGCCTGTGCGATCCCCGAGAATGCGATCATGGTCGACGAATCCCTGACCACCGGCCGCGGCTTCTTCCCGCCGACGGCGGCGGCCGCCCCGCACGACTGGCTCCAGAACATGGGCGGGTCGATCGGCTTCTCGACACCGCTGTCGATCGGCGCGGCGATCGCCTGCCCGGACCGCAAGGTGATCACGATGGTCGGCGACGGCAGCGCGATGTACACGATCCAGTCGCTGTGGACGCAGGCGCGCGAGAACCTCGACATCGTCACCATCGTGTTCGCCAACCGCATCTACCAGATCCTCCGCGGCGAGTTCGACAATGTCGGCGCCGGCGAGCCCGGCCAGCGCGCCAACGACATGCTGCGCCTGGATCGTCCGACGCTGGATTTCGTGGCGCTGGCCAAAGGTATGGGCGTGCCCGGCCGAGCCGTCACCAATGCCGACGAGTTCAACAAGGCGTTGGCTGAGGCCGTCGCCGAGCCCGGCCCGCGGCTGATCGAAGTCCAGATGTAGGGCGCCAACAGACAGAGCGCCGTGAGCCCGGAGGCACGATGCAGACCGAGCTGAACAAGGTGATCGCGGCGCTCAGGGACGTCTACGCCCACGAGGGTTTCCTGTTCGAGAAGGACGTCGGCGAGCGTGCAGTGACGCACCGCTTCGCCGTGCATCTGGAAAAGCAGTTTCCGGGCTGGTCGGTCGACTGCAACTACGACCGGCTCGGCGAGCGCACGCTGCACCTGCCGCACGGTACCATCATCTCGACCGACGATCATCTCGGCAAGTCGATCTATCCCGATGTCGTCGTGCATCAGCGCGAGATCCCGAACAACCTGCTCGCCGTTGAGATCCGCAAGGCGAGCAATCACACGCCGCTCGATCACGATCAGCACAAGCTGCGGGCGCTGACCGATGTGCATGTCTGGTTTCCCTACTGGATGGGTGTTCTCCTGGTGCTGGACAGGCACCATGTGACCATGTCGGAGGTCTATGTGAGTGGCATTGTCGATCAGCCGCTGTCACTCTGGTTCGCAGCGCGGGTTGCGGAGAGTGGTCTTGGGGCTGCGCATTAAAGCATGATCCGGAAAAGTGCGAAGCGGTTTTCCGGAAAGATCATGCGTAAACAACAAGCTAAAGCGCGATGACGATTCATCCAAATCTCATCGCGCTTTAGACGCTGAGTTTTGGTTGAATCGATACGCGCTCGGGGCACGGTTTCACCTCTCCCCGTCGGGGAGAGGTGAACCAGGGACGGCTCGCCGAATCTCGTTTCAATGAGTTTCAGCCGAAAGGACGCCCGCGCGATGCGAGCGGCCTTTCATTGTGCAAGCGCGCTCAGTGCAACGGATCGCCCTGGCCGAGCGCGTAGGCGACGAGGTCCTTCAACGCGAAGCCGGGGCCCGTCACCGGCGTCCATTGCGGGTCGAGTGACAGCACGGAGGAGTTGTCGCCGAACAGCATGCCGAGGAAGACCTCGGCCACGATGCGACCGCCGACGGGGCCGAGCTGCGGTGTGTTGATTCCGGCCGCCGGCGCGCCGGTGGCGGGAATGGCCACGGTGGTTTGGAACTGCCGCGCCTCGGCCAGGATGTAGGTCCAGAGCGGGCAATTGCCGGCAAACACGCCGTTCGCAATGCTTGCGATCTTGGTTTGCGGATCGTCGGGGCCGGGCTCGTCGACGGCCTTGCCGATGACGATCTGGTCGTCGGCCAGCGGCGTCACGTTCATCGCCCTGGCGACGGCTTGCCCCGAGGGCAGGCCGAGCCGCCAGCCGCGCTCGAGATTGCGCAGCGCCAGCGACGCCGGATTGGATGCGACCTCCGGCGGCAGCTTGCGCAGCGGGTCCACCAGCGATGCGTCGATGCGATAGGCGAACTGCAGCCGCCGCTTGTTCTCGGGATTGGTGTCGTCGTCCTCGACGCCGTAAGCGCGCGTGTCGAGATCGATGAAGCGGCCCCAGTCGATGGCGCGCCCCGGGCCCATGGCGCGGAACCCCGTCAGCGCGTTTTGGTCGGGGTTGTTCGGATCGGGGAAGATCTGCAGCAGCATGTTGTCCGCATCGTTCAGCCGGTAGCCGGGTCGGATCATGGAGTGCCCGAGCCTGTAGGCCGCGACCGAGAACTCGACCGGCATGAACGGATAGGTCTTCCAGTGGTAGTGGGCGAGCTTGCTGCGGTCGTAGCGGCCCGCGGTCTTCAATTCGTCCAGCACGCTGGCGTGAACGATGCGCGGCAGGAAGTCGTTCAGCACGACGTATTGATAATGGAAGCGGACGCGCTGCTGCACGTCCTCGAACGACAGGCTGTCATTCTCGTCGACCATGCGGTTGTGAAAGCGCAGCATCAGGGCCTGGAACTGCGAGACGATGCTGTTCTCGTCGTTGCGGGGATCGCCGATCAGCGCGCGGCCCTTGAAGCGCGGCAGGTCGTTGGCATCAGGCACGCCCGCGCCGCTCAGCGTCTCGCCGAGGCGGAACTTGTTGCCGTCATACATGTAGGGCTGGTCGTTCGGCCCGCGGCCGTAGACGTTGTCCAGATCGAAGGACGGCGTGCGGAAGTCGACGAGCCCGTCGGGATCCTGCTGCCTCGTCAGCGAGCTGACCGGATCGAAGGTGATGTCGTGATCGACGAACTGGCCGAAATAGGTGTAGAGCGCGGGGATGCCGCTCTCCTCCGCGTCCGGTCCATCCTTGGGCGCGTCGAACTTGCCGACCATCTTGTCGGCGAGCGCCGAAAGGTTCGCGACATTGTCGGCGTCGTTCACGCCGAACGTCGCCGGGGTGAGCTTGCGGAACATGCGGCCGAAGCGGCCTTGCGAAAGCGGCGAACGGGTTGCGTTCAATCCGCGCGGAACAATTGCGTGGCGGCTGCTCATGAAAACACCTCCTCTGAAAAGTCACGACGGAACGAATAAAGCTAAAGTTGTTAGCAATAGAATATACAGGCAAAGCTAGATCAGGATTCCGGCGTGCGACAAGCCGTCGCTTCACACTGTGCGCGATGTCGATGCTGTTCCGAAGCGGAGGGGTGCGAGCAAGCTGCGGCGGCGCTTTGCAAATTCTTCCCGGACCGATGACGGATAACATTCTCGTCATCGCCGCGCGCAAGCAGCTTCATGCGGTGACGACTCGCCGGGCTTTCGGTCGATCGTCTTCACCGGAAGATTGTGGCGGCGCGCGCGACAGCGCGCACGCCGCAATCACGTCAGTAATAGCGCTGCGGCGCGAACGCGTAGCGCGGATTGATGCCGCAATAGGCCGACGTGCCGGAGGCGGAGGCCTGGCACTGCTGATAGGTCGCGAACTGGCAGTTGCCGGGATAGCCCCACATGCGGCCCTGCAGGCAATATCGATCGTTTGCAGGATGCGCCTGGGCCGCCGGCGATGCGACGGCGATCAGCGCTGCGAGCGATGCCAGGGTGAGGATGGTGCGACGCATTTCAGACTCCTTCGAGAACGGGGGATAACACCAGCTCATTCTACGTGTTCCGGGATTTGTCCGACACTTCGTCGTGCTCGTCTTGGTGTCCGCAGCGGCCGCCGCGTTCAACACGCATGCATGATGATGCGAACCGCGGCGAGCAATGTGATCTCGGCCACAGTTCGCCACCGGGTTGTCGGCCTATCGTGCAGACTTGTCGTGAACGGATTTGCCGTCTGCGGACTTGCACGCGCCATGCCCGGAGGCCTACGCTTTTGCTCATTCGGGTCAGGTCATTTGGAGGTTCTGATGCAAAGGTCATATTTGCTCGGTGCGACCGCAGCGCTGGCGCTTCTTGCACAATCGTCGCTCGTGCTGGCGCAGACCACTCCGGCCGCCGGCGGGACCACCGCGCCTGCGACGACAAGCCCCGCGCCAGCCGCGTCGACCACGCCGGGCGCGACCACCGATACCAGCCAGCCGACCGACGCCAAGAAGAGCGCATCGAAGAAGCGGGCGAAGAAGAGGATGACCCGGCAGCAGGAGATCGATCATTCGATCGACACCGCCTGCGCGCTACCGCAGTTCAGTGCCCAAGCAGTATCAGCGATACATTCCGTTCGATAAGCAGTAGCGGGATCGACGGTGGTGCGACGGTCTTGGCCGGGCGGCTTCCGGCCCCACATCCGCGGTGGCGGTCTGCGAGAGCAGTGCTAAAGTAGGGCGAAGCCGGGGGGAATGATGAGTGACGAGGTGAAGGATGCTGGCCTTATGGCCATGATCAGCAGCATCCTGGGAGGCAACAAGCGCGCGGACAGTGTTGCACCGCCGCCGCCCGCCGAGGTTCCGCCGATCGTGCCGGCGGATGCAGTGGGGCCGACATCCAGCTCCGATCCGGCAGCGGCCAAAGCCGAGAACGCACCCGATGCCGTGCCGGCTGCCACGAAACCGGTCGAGCCGCCTGTGCAGATCGCGACCACGCGGGACGGCAAGCGCCTGCTGCCGGCGGAGGCGATCGCCGATCTCGTGCTCGGCGAGCTGCGCAAGCTGGAAGATTTCCCGAGTTCTGGCGTCTCGGTCACGGTCTACGGCTATCGGAATTGGAACGCCATGCTCACCTTCGCGCCGTTCTCGACCAGTTTCCAGAACGCAACCCGGTTCCGCCAGGCGATTCCGGACCTCGTCTTCAAGCTCCGCCGTTTCGTCGAACTTGAGATATAGTCTTGGGCAGCGGCGGCACACGGCGTCGCCATCCAACCAGCTCGACAGGATATTCAATTGAGCGTCGCCTTCACCAAGGAAGAAAGCGCCGAAACCGCGTCCGAGACGCTGTTGCCGGATCGCCCGATCTCACCGCATCCGAACCTCGTCACGGAGGCAGGCTTCAAGGCGTTGCAGACGCAGCTTGCCGAAGCGCGCCAGGCCTATGAAGCCGCGCAAGCCATCGAGGACGTCAACGAGAAGCGCCGGCAGTCGGCGGTGCCGCTGCGCGACGTCCGCTATCTCACCGAACGCTTACGCACCGCTCAGGTCATGCCCGATCCGACCTCGACCGAAATCGTCGCCTTCGGCAGCACCGTGACCTTCAGCCGCCCCGATGGCCGCGTGCAGACCTACCGTATCGTCGGTGAGGACGAGGCTGATCCCAAGGCCGGCTCGATCTCGTTCGTCTCGCCGGTTGCGAGGTCGCTGATGGCAAAGGCGGTCGGAGACGTCGTGGGCTCAGGCGCGCAGGAGATCGAGATCCTGTCGATCGGGTAGGGACGCGCAGGGCCAGGCGACGATCGCGCGGCAAAAGGCGCTATCGACGGGAGCAATCTCATTGGAGCCCGCCTCAAGCGGGCGTCTCGAAGGATGGCCGCACGGAAAAGCTCTCATTTGCGATAGTCCTGCGGAAGAGGGAGCGCACCTCCGTCATTGCAGCATTTCGTGTTCATCACATCCTGCGTTACACCTCCGGCAGCTCGACGCCCGTCAGCTCGCTCAATTGGCCGATGAGCTGGTCCTGAAATTTCCGATCCGCCGCCTCGCTGGCCGGCTGCTGCTGCGCGAGATGATGCCAGTAGCGTCCGCTGACCAAGGCAGCGGAATCCTCGCTCACCGCGAGCCAGGTCTGGGTTCGTTGTCCGGTGTCGATATCGACCGGAGCGCCCGCGCCGCCCATCTTCGTGCGGACCCATCCGGGATCGACGGCGTTGCTCAGGACCTCGGGCCAGCGTCGTGCCAGCGCGAAGGCCAGCGCGACGACGTGCAGCTTGCTCTCGGCGTAGGCCTTGGCCGCATTCCAAGTCCGCTTCCTCCAGTCGAGATCGCCGAGCGAACCCTCTCCGTCCCGGTGCAGTCCGCTGCTGAGATAGACCAATCGGCCCGGCCGCTCGATCAAGGCCGTCAGCATGTACGGCGCAAGCGTGTTGATGGCGAAGGTCTCGGCATGGCCTTCCGGCGTCGCGCCACGGCTTGGCCGCGTGTAGACGCCGGCATTGTGGATGACCGCATCCATGCGCCCGATCGCGTTGACCTGATCCGCGATGCTCCTCGTCTCTGCCGCACTTCTGAGATCGCCGACCGCCACCCCCGCGGCACGCGACGTGAGTTGGCCGAGCGCTACGGCACGATCCGCCGAACGCGCGTGCAGCACCACGCGGTGTTCTTGATCGAGGAGTGATTGCGCCGCCGCCCGGCCGAGGCCGTCGGTGCTGCCCGTGATGAATATGGTCGCCATGCGCTGCTCCTCCTGACCTCTTATGCGCAGTGTATCGCGCCCGCGCGTCATTTCCGATACTGCTCGTCGTTCACGGCCACCGCGGCAGCGAGCAGGCCGACGATCACGCCGCGCTCCGCTCCGGCACAAAACAAGTCGGCCCGCAGCGGCAATTTGCGGAACTCGCCGCTTCGCCACATTGCGGAGGCGAACTGACGCGCAATCGAGTGAAAATCAACTCACGATAGGTCTGGTCGGAAGCACCTGATGGTGGAATAATTCCGGATGCTTTCTTGATTGGATTTTGACGTCGGCTGCGAACCGGCTGGCGACGTGGATTTTCACCATGGCCGCGCTTCCTCAGGACGTTGTGGCGGATTTGCAGCAGGAGAACGCGCGGCTCCTCGCCGAATTGCGCGCCGCACAAGATCGCGAGGCCGCCACCGCGGACATTCTCAAGATCATTGCCGGCTCGCCATCCGAGGTGAAACCGGTATTCGATGCAATCGCGAGGCGCGCCAATGCCTTGCTCGGCGGCTTTTCGACGACCGTATTCCGCTTCATCGACGGCTCCGCCCACTTGGCGGCGTTCACGCCGACGAATTCCGCCGCCGATGAAGCATTGAAGAAGATGTTTCCGCGGCCGATTGCCGATTTCGAGAGTTTTGCAAGGACGCAGACCGGTAAGGTGGTGCCGACCCCCGATACCGAAGCGCTGACAAACGACATCAAGTTCATCGCCCGCGCCCGCGGCTTTCGCAGCATGTTGTTCGTTCCGCTCGCGACCGGCGGCGAGGTGATCGGCATGATCAGCGTAACGCGAGCCGAGCCGGGTACCTTCGCTCCGCATCATGTGCAACTTCTGCAGACCTTCGCCGACCAGGCCGTCATCGCCATAGAGAACGTCCGGCTGTTCGATGAGGTCCAAGCGAAGACGCGCGATCTCGCCGAATCGCTCCAGCAGCAAACCGCGACTGCCGATGTGCTGAAGGTGATCAGCCGCTCGACCTTCGATCTGCAAGCCGTACTCAACACGCTGGTCGATTCGGCGGCAAGGCTGTGCGAAGCGGAGATGGCATTCATCATGCGCCGCGAAGGCGATGAATATCAGGCCGGAGCAGCGGTAGGGTTTTCCGAGGAATACATCGCGTTTCTGCAGGCTCACCCGGTTGCCCCCGGCAGGAGCACGGTCACAGGTCGGACCGTACTCGAGCGTCGTCCCGTGCAAATCCTCGACGTCGCTGCAGATCCCGAATACCGCCTGCACGAGTCCATCACCATGGCTGGCCAGCGCACGGCACTCGGCGTTCCCCTCCTGCGCGAGAATGAGCCGATCGGCGCGATCGTGATCGCCCGCAAGCGCGTGCAGCCCTTCACGGAAAAGCAGATCGAGTTGGTCGCCACGTTTGCCGATCAGGCCGTGATCGCCATCGAGAATGTACGGCTCTTCGAACAATTGCAAAGCAGGACGCGGGATCTATCCGAGGCGCTGACGTACCAGACCGGCAGCGCCAATATCCTGAGGGTTATCGCTTCCTCGCCGACTGAAGTCGGTCCGGCGCTCAAAGCGATCGTGGAAAGCGCATGCGGGCTTTGCGAGGCATACGATGCGCTCGTCGTTCTGAGGGACGGCGACGATATCCTCGTCCAGGCGCACCATGGTCGAGTTCCCGTCGTGTGGAGTCGACGATCGATCAGTGCGCAATCGCCCAGCGGCCGGGCCATTATCGACCGCCGCACCGTTCACGTGCATGATCTGCTTGGGCCCGAAGGGGAGGAATTCCCGACAGGACGCGAATATGCGCTTCGCTCCAACGTTCGGACCGTTTTGAGTGTGCCGCTGTTGCGCGAAGGCGAGGCCATGGGAGCGATCGTGCTACGTCGCACGGAGGTTCGTCCATTCGGCGAGAAGCAGATCAACCTGCTCCAGACTTTTGCAGATCAGGCTGTTATCGCCATCGGCAATGCGCGCCTGTTCGAGCAGTTGAACGAATCGCTGGAGCGGCAGACCGCAACCTCGGAGGTGCTGGAAATCATAAGCGCTTCATCAGGCTCGTTGACTCCGGTCTTCCACAAGATGCTGGAGAATGCGACACGGATCTGCGGCGCCGGCTTCGGCACCATGAATCTCTACGAGGAAGGCGGCTTTCGTACGGTCGCATTGCACAACGCGCCGCCAGCTTATGTTGAGACCCGGCTGCACCAGAGCATTCGCCCGCATCCCGCGAGCGGGCTCTGCACCGTCGAGAAGACTCACCAGGCGGTTCATATCGACGATATCAGGACGCAGCCGCCCTATATCGAAGGCAACCCCGACGTTCGCGCGCTTGCCGACCTTGCTGGCGCAAGGACCCTCGTCATCGTGCCCATGCTCAAGGAAGACGAACTGATCGGCACCATCACGATCTTCCGCCAGGAAGTTAAGCCCTTCACGGACAAGCAGATCGAGCTCGTGTCCAATTTCGCGCACCAGGGTGTGATCGCGATCGAGAATGCACGCCTGCTGAATGAACTGCGCGAGCGCACTATGGAGTTGTCGCGATCGCTCGAGGAATTGCGAAACGCGCAGGATCGGTTGATCCAGACCGAGAAGCTTGCCTCGCTCGGGCAACTCACCGCCGGCATTGCACATGAGATCAAGAACCCGCTCAATTTCGTCAATAATTTCGCTGCGCTTTCCTCCGAGCTGATTGACGAACTCGGCGACGGGCTGCGCTCGGCCGCTCTCGGCGAGGCAGCAAGGCAGGACATCGACGCGCTGATACGCATGCTACAAGGCAATCTGGAGAGAATCGTGCAGCACGGAAAGCGCGCCGATTCCATCGTCAAGAATATGCTTCTGCACTCGCGCGAGGGTTCCGGCGAGCGCCGCTCGGCCGACATCAACGCCATCGTTGAGGAAAGTCTCAACCTTGCCTATCACGGCGCGCGCGCTGAAAAGGCGGGTTTCAACATCAAGCTTGAAAGGAATCTCGATCCCAGTGCGGGGACGATCGAGCTGTATCCGCAGGAAATCACGCGGGTGTTCCTCAACCTCATTTCAAATGGCTTCTACGCGGCTAGCAAGCAGAAGGACGCCGCCGGCGACGGCTTCGAGCCAAGGCTGCGCGCGACGACCACAAACCTCGGCGGCGCCGTCGAAATCCGCATTCGCGATAATGGCACGGGCATCCCGGCCGACGTGAGGGAGAAAATATTCAATCCATTCTTCACCACCAAGCCCGCAGGTGAAGGTACCGGGCTTGGCCTTTCAATCTGCCACGACGTCATTGTGAAGCAACACGGCGGCAGCATCGAGGTCGATACCGAGCCTGGCGATCATACGGAATTCATCATTACGCTGCCACGTACGCTGGCGGCACCATTGCAGACCGGAGGCAGCAGTTGAGCGGTCAAATAATGTCGTCGACGATGAATCCGATGTCGAGGCACCATTCCGCCGGCAGTTCCGACGTGATCTGCGCGCCGGTCGCTTTCTCGCGGAGCTTGTATCGTCGGCACGCGTGGCACGCCGTCCCAAGCGAAACTAGGCATCCTGCGTCAATGTTCACCGCAAACACCGGGGGTTCAAAATGAAGACGCTCTTGGTCCCGCTTCGAAACATTCCGATGATGACATCCACGCTCAATGTCGTCGTAGGTCTCGCGCAACGTTCCGGCGCCTATATCGAGGGCTTTCCGCTCCGGTTCGGCATCCCTCAATATGTAGCCGCGGAATTGGCCACCGGCATCCTTTTGGATTCGTATCAAGTCAAGACCGAAGCCGAATTGAACGACATGCGCAACTTTTTCGAAGCATTCATGTTGAAGCACGATATTCCTCGAGCCACTGCGGGATCGCGTGGACCATGCTTCGGCTGGCTGGAGACCGCGCCTGAGGGCGAGGACTTTGTCGGAACTTATGGGCGCGCTTTCGATCTGATCGTGATGGCACGGTCCGACGTCGATGCTGCGGGCCCTCACCGTCGCGCGATTGAATCCGCGCTGTTTGAGAGCGGCAGGCCCGTGCTCCTGACGCCATCCAATGCACCAAGAAGCATCGCGACGAACATCATGATCCACTGGAATGGTAGTACCGAGCAGGCTCGGGCAAACGCATTTGCCATGCCGCTGCTTCGTGCGGCCGAAAGGGTATCGGTGCTAACCGTCATTGGCGGCCAGGGGGTAGCAGGACCGTCTGCCGATCAGATCGTTCAGCAACTGCGGTACAACGACATTGCAGCCCAGGTGAGAAGGGTTGAACTGGAGAACCGCGAGACCGGAGAGGCGGTCCTCGATGCCGCGAGAGCTGAAGGCTGCGATCTCTTGATCAAGGGAGCCTTCACCCGCACCCGGCTGCGGCAAATGATCTTCGGCGGGGCGACCAGCTATATCATGGAGCATGCGGATCTGCCTGTCCTGATGGCTCATTAGAGCGGAATGGCACAATTCGAATCGAACGCGGGCATCGTCCTCGTCATCTCGATGTCGCGTCAACGTCACAGCCGTTGGTTAACGGAGCGTTCGTGCCAGTACCAAGCCAAAAGCCAGGAAGCAAAGCATGTCACACCATCACCACGGCGATCGCCACATCGGTCCGTTCAAGAAAATCAAGTTCGGAACCAACGGAGACGACATCATTGCGGGGTCGGACCTTGGCGACATCATCCTTGGCTTCCGTGGCAATGATACCATCAATGCCGGCCTCGGCAATGACACCGTCTTCGGCGGTCGCGGCGATGATTGGATCGACGGCGGCAAGGGAAACGATGTGCTGTTCGGCGAAAGCGGCAATGACGTCCTGATCGGCGGCGACGGCAATGACGACCTGCATGGCGGCCGCGGCCGGGATCTGCTCCTTGGCGGCGCAGGCCGAGACCAACTGGACGGAGATCAGGGCAACGACAAGTTCCTGCTTCGGAAGGGCATGGGTGTGGACACGATCCAGCATCTCGATTCCGGCGATCGCATCGACGTCCGCGACTTCAACATTCCGTCCTTTCAGGCGCTGATCAATTCCGCGCGCCAGATCGGCCATAAAGTTCAGATCGATCTCGGCAATGGCGACGCGCTCATCATCGAGCATGCCCGCATTTCTGATCTTCACGCCGAGCAGTTCATTGTTTCCGATCAGGTGAAGGGCGCGTCGAGCTCACAGACACCCTACCTGCTCAGCAGCGATTCCCACGTTTATACCGAGTCGTTGCTGACGACCGGCGACAGTGTCAACGGCTACAAGATGGCCGGCATTCCGGACGGCCTCGGCGCGTTCGACAATGGCGATGGCACCTTCACCGTGCTGATGAACCATGAACTTCCCTCGGCGGCGGGCATTGCCCGCGCTCATGGCGGCACCGGCGCGTTCGTGTCGGAATGGGTCATTGACAAGACGACGCTGCAGGTCCTGTCGGGCAAGGACCTCATCCATGACGTCTGGATGTACGAGGGCGGCAACTATGTCGACCACAGCACCGGCAACAGCCCCGTATCGTTCAACCGGTTCTGTTCCGCCGATCTTGCCGATTCGGGCGCGTTCTACAACGCGCAGACGGGGCTTGGCTTCGACGGCAGGCTGTATCTCAATGGTGAAGAGGGTGGCGTCGAGGGCCGAGCCTTTGCGCACATTGTCGGCGGCCCTCAGGACGGGAACAGCTACGAGCTGGCCTGGCTCGGCAACATGGCCTACGAGAACGTGGTCGCCAATGCGCACACGGGAGACAAGACCGTCGTCGGCATGATGGATGACGGCCAGAACGGCCAAGTCTACTTCTATTCCGGCACCAAACAGTCGACCGGAAATGCCATCGAGAAGGCCGGGCTGACTGGCGGCCATCTGCTCGGGGTTCACGTGACCGACTTCGAGGGTTACGCGAACAATGCGCCGAGCAGCACCAGCCCGCTGGGTGCCGACGAGAAGTCCGCCTTCACCATGATTGACCTCGGCGACGTCAGCGGCAAAACCGGCGCGCAAATCGACGCGGACAGCGAAACTGCGGGTGTGACGAGCTTCCTGCGGCCGGAGGACGGCGCATGGGACACCCTCAATCCCAACCGCTTCTACTTCGTGACGACGAATGCGTTCAACGCGCCGAGCCAGCTGTGGGCGCTGGACTTCACCGACGCGTCGCACCCCGAGCTCGGCGGCACCATCAAGCTGCTGCTCAACGGCAGCGAAGGCCAGAAGATGCTTGACAACGTCGCCGTCGATTCCCACGGCAAAGTCATTCTTTGCGAGGACGTCGGCAACAACGCCCATCTCGGCAAGGTGTGGCAATACGATCCTGCGACCGACGCGCTCACACAGCTTGCTCAGCACGACGCAAGCCGCTTCGTTACGGGAGGTGCAAACTTCCTGACCCAGGACGAAGAGGCATCAGGCGTCATCGACGTCACGCAGCCGGGGAAAACGTCTACCTGATCGACACCCAGTCTCACCTCAATGTGGGAGGGGAGCTCGTCGAAGGCGGCCAGCTGCAACTGATCCACCAATATCTCGTCTGACGCCAAGTTGCCCGACGAGGCTATTGCTCTGTGGAGGTGCCGGACTCCAAGTCCGGCACCTCTGTCGCTGTCAAACGTCTGTCATGAGTCATCGACAGTTAGAAGCCGTTTCATCGCTTTCTGCGGTGAAGGGGCGATCAGTTCGAGACAATCACCACATCGTAAGCTGCGGAGTCATTGCGTGTGATGTTGGCTACGCAAGCAGGCGTTTCCACGGATGCAGGATCGGAGCTGCGCGCCGCTCTTCGATCGTGCCGCGCGGCCCTGGTGGGCATCGCAGCCTTCAGCGGGTTGATCAATATCCTCAGCCTGACCGGCTCCCTCTACATGCTTGAGGTCTATGATCGCGTGCTGCCTGGCCGCAGCGTATCTACGCTGGCCGGCCTGACGATCATCGCGGCCTTGCTGTTCGTCTTTCAGGGCACATTGGAAGTGGTTCGCGGTCGAATGCTGGTTCGCATCGGGAACCAGATCGACTGGCGGATCAGTGACCGCATCTACGATCTGATGGTTCGCCTTCCGCTTCGCACACGCGGTGGCGGAGACGGACTGCAGCCGGTTCGCGACGTCGACACGGTGCGATCGGTGATGTCGGGCTCTGGTCTTCCTGCCCTGTTCGATCTGCCCTGGTTGCCATTCTACCTCGTCATCTGCTTTGCTTTCCATCCGCTGATTGGCGCGACAGCCCTCGGCGGCGCGCTCATGCTGGTGATGTTGACGCTGGTCACCGATCGGCTGTCGCGGCAATCCGTCCGGAAGGCGTCGAGCTATGCCGCTGCACGCAACCGCCTTGCGGAAGCCAGTCGTCGCAATGCGGAAGTCCTGATTGCCATGTCGATGTCCTCCAGGTTTCTGGAGCGATGGCGCAAGCTGGGCGATGCTCATCGCAGGCAGCAAAGGATCGCCAACGACATCTCGGGAGGCTTCGGGGTGACGGGACGGATGCTGCGCATGATGCTGCAATCGGCCGTGCTGGGGGTTGGGGCCTACCTCGTCATTCGACAGGAGGCATCCGGGGGGATCATCATTGCCAGTTCCATCCTGACGGGTCGCGCACTTGCTCCCGTGGATGTCACGATCGGCAACTGGAAGAATTTCATCGCCGCGGCCCAAAGCTGGCAGCGCCTCACCGGGCTCATGTCGGCGTTGCCGGTGTCCGCCGATAAACTGCCTCTGCGGCCTCCGACGCGATTCCTCGTCGTGGACAAGTTGTCCGTCGCCGCCCCTGGATCGGAAAAGATCCTGGTTGCTGATATCAGCTTTCACCTGAAGGCAGGCAGCGGGCTTGGCATTGTCGGCGCCAGTGGCTCGGGAAAATCCTCGCTGGTGCGCGCCCTTGTCGGCGCATGGCGGCCGTCACGCGGTGTTATCCGGCTCGACGGTGCATCGCTCGAGCAATGGTCGCCTGACGCACTTGGAAATCACATCGGATACCTGCCTCAGGACGTCGAATTGTTCGAGGGGACCATCGCCGAGAACATTGCACGGTTTGCACCTGATGCTTCGATGGAGCAGATCCTTGCCGCTGCCGAAGCCGCCGGCGTCCACCAGCTCGTCGTCAGCCTGCCCGATGGGTACAACACCCAGATTGGCGAGCAGGGCGCGCTATTGTCGGCGGGGCAAAGACAGCGCGTGGCGCTCGCGCGTGCGCTGTATGGAAATCCTTTCCTGGTCGTGCTCGACGAGCCCAATTCCAATCTGGACATCGAGGGCGAGGAGGCGCTGACTCGCGCAATTCTCGGCGTTCGGGCTCGAGGCGGCGTTGTCGTCATCGTCGCACATCGCTCCAGCGCGCTGGTTGCCGTGGACTTCGTGATGACGATGACCCATGGCAGGCAGCAGGCGTTCGGGTCCAAGGAGGAAGTGCAGTCGCTGGTGGCGAGGCGGGAAGCCGGGCCGCCTGGCGCACCGTTCAAGGTTGTTGTTCCTCAACCGGCCGCATCCACATGACCACCGCGACATATGGCGAAGATCGCAGCATGCGCCATCATCTGCTCGCCGGCGTCGTTCTGGCGGCGGGTCTGACCGGCGGGATCGGCGGCTGGGCCGCCACGACCGAACTGTCGGGAGCGGTCACCGCTGCTGGATCGGTGGTCGTCGATTCCAACGTCAAGAAAGTCCAGCATCTCACCGGCGGTATCGTCGGAGAGCTGATGGTTCGCGAAGGCGACCATGTTCGTGCCGGTGAGACATTGGTGCGGCTCGACGAGACCGCCCTGCGTGCCGGCCTCGCCATCTACACCAAGGGATTGGATGAGATGCGCGCCCGCAAGGCTCGTCTTGCCAGCGAGCGAGACGGCGCCGACAATCTGGTCATCCCGCAGGAACTGCTCGACAACGCTTCTGCGGAATTCGTTGCGGCGATCGGCAGCGAACGCAAGCTGTTCGAGTTGCGCGCCACCGCGCGTCGCGGCCAGAAGGCCCAGCTTCGCCAGCGGATCGCGCAGCTCGAGGATGAAATCCGCGGCTATGCGGCTTTGCAGCAAGCCAAGGCGGAGGAGATCGAATTGATCCAGCGCGAGCTGATCGGAGTGCGCGGCCTCTGGGAGAAGAATCTGGTCCAGATAAACCGTCTTACCCTCTTGGAACGCGAAGCCGCGCGTCTCAAGGGCGAACTGGCGCAGTCGATCGCCTCCACGGCCCAAGTTCAGGGCAAGGTGACCGAAATCGAGCTGCAGATCCTGCAGATCGACCAAGACCTCAGCAGCGAGGTTGCGAAGGAGTTGCGCGAGATTGACGGCAAGATTGGCGAATTCATCGAGCGCAAGGTGACGGCCGAAGATCAGCTGAGACGGGTTGACATACGCGCTCCGCAAGATGGCGTGGTTCATCAACTCAATGTCCATACGGTCGGCGGCGTGGTCAGCCCGGCCGATCCCGTCATGCTGATCGTGCCGGAAGCCGACCTGTTGATGGTGGAAGCCAAGGTTTCTCCGGCCGACATCGACCAGCTGTATGTCGGCCAATCGGCAAGCCTGCGATTCTCTGCATTCAACCAGAGGACGACGCCGGAGATCGAGGGCAAGGTCAGCCGTATCTCCGCCGACGTGACGTCGGATCAACGCACGGGTCAGAATTATTACACGGTACGTGTCTCGATAATGCCCGAGGAGCTGGCACGGCTCGGCACTGTCAAGCTTGTGCCCGGCATGCCGGCGGAAGTCTTTGCCAAGACCTACGACCGCAGCGTCTTGTCGTACTTCACCAAGCCACTCCTGGACCAGGTTGCCCGGGCGTTCCGCGAGCGTTGAATGCAGGCCGATGCAACCAACCGCCAAGGTCTGCAATGGCGAGTGACCCGTTCAGGTACGAACCGACCGGGTCGCCCAGTGAGCCCTCCCTGATCCTGCCATCCTGCCCCTGTTTTGCCCGACAAGTCAAATCCGATTTCGGAAAAGGCGCAACCCATTGATCCGACTGACGTCGGCTACTGTGCATGGGGTTGTTTTTCGATTTTTTATGGAACGCTCTCGGCAAGCCCTGACGGCGACGCCAGCTGTCCGGATTGCCCGCAACTGGATGGTTCAGGAGGATGGATGGTGGGCGCACAAGGGATCGAACCTTGGACCTCTCCCGTGTGAAGGGAACGCTCTCCCGCTGAGCTATGCGCCCGGGACCATCATGCAGGCGGCCGGACCTTTCGGCCGGCCGGCACATCGGAGCCCGCGATTTAGAAGTGCCGGCCGAAGGTGTCAAGTTTCCAGGCGGCGCGGCGGCGGAAAACCTTCGGCAGGTCGGCAATTCGCGAGGGAAGCCGGATTTTGGGCCGGTTACGCGCCCTGCTGGCGCGCGCGGGAGGCGTGGGCCTGGAGGGCGCGGATGCGTTCGGCGAGCGTTCCGCCGCCTTCGGGCAGGGTGGCAGCGCCCGCGCCATTGGTCGCGGCATCGTTGGCCGGGCGTGGCGCCGGCTTGGGCGGCTGGCCGGCTTCGGCCGCCAGCAGCGCCTCGATCGGCGAGTTCGGGCCTTCGAGCTGCATCGCGAGTTTTGCCACTTCCGCGGCGATGTCGTTGATGCGTTCGCGCAGCAGCGCGTTCTCCATGCGCTCGGTCGCCCAGGAGCTTTCCGCCTGCTGCTGGATCGCGTTGATGTCGCGATGGAGCTTTGCGCGCTCGTCGCGGGCGGAGCGGAGCTGCTCCTCCAACGCGGCCTTCTCCGCGCGGATCGCTGCAAACGCGGCCGACGACTTGCCGCCGCTCAAGGCGGCGATCTCGACGCGCAGCTCCTTGATGGTGCGCTCGGCGGCCTCGTTGGCCTGGCGCAGCTGGTTGTTCTCATAGTCGCGCTCGGCGAGCAGCTTGCCTTGCGTCGCAAGTCGCCCTTCGAGGTCGGCGACGCGGCCCGACAGCATCTCGGCCTCCTTCACCTGCACGATGAGCTGGCGATCGAGCTCGGTGATGCGCTGGCTCAAATTCTCGACGCGGCCGCGGGCCTCGCCGAGTTCGCGCGAGGCGGTCTCGGAGTCGGTCCGCTCCTGCGCGAGGCGAGCTTGCGTGGCGGCAAATTCCTTCTCGGCATCGCCGACGCGGTTCTTCAATTCCTCGATTTGCGCGCGCACGGCAATGAGCTCGACCTGGCGGCTCTCCGCCATCATCGAGCGGTCGGACAGCTCGGCATTGATCCTGGCGAGCTCGGCCTGCTTGTCGGCCAGCGCAATCTCGGCGGCGTGCAACGCCTCGGTCTTGGCGTTGAATTCCTCCTCGGTGGCGCGCAGCTGCTCCTTCATCGCCTTCTCGCGCGCTTCGAGCGCGAAGATCGTGGCGTTCTTCTCGCCAAGCTCGATCTTCATGCGGTTGATGGCGTCGCTCTTCTTGCCGAGCTCGGCGAGCTGGCTCGTGGTCTTGTTCTTGAGCTGCTCGACGCTCATCTCGAGCCGCCGCGCCGACATGGCGAATTCGGCACGGAGCTGGTCCTTGTCGGCCTGGATCTCGGCCATCGACAGCGGAGTCGCGGCCTCCAGCCGGCGCGTGGTCAGGCGCACCGCGCGGTTATGCACCAGCGGCACGATCGCGAGCCAGCACAGCATCGAGAGCAGGAAACCGATCGCCAGGTACATGATCGGTTCGACCATGGGCCAGAACTCCCAAGCTTAAGGAAAAATTCACCAACGACAATGCCATGGCGGGCCGGCAAAAAGCCAGCCCCGCTCTGTCGTTAACCTTGATCCGTAGGCGGATAGGAGGCGAGGACCTAGAACGGGTTCCAGGTCGCCCGCGGGGTGTATTTGAGATAGCCGATATTGGCACCCAGCCGCAGACCGAGGCCGGAGCGGATCGGCACCAGCACGATGTTGTTGGCGGTGAGCGCCGTCATGCCGAATCCGCCGATGATGTAGGCCGAGCCGTCGATGCCGGCGAAGCGCTGGTAGATCGCATTGGTGGCGGGCAGGTTGTAGACCAGCGTCATGGTGCGGGCGCCGTCGCCGCCCCAGTCGAAACCGAGCGAGGGACCCTGCCAGTAGACGCGCAAGTCGCCGGCGTTCTTGGTGTAGAGCGTGCCTTCGCCGTAGCGCAGGCCGGCGACGAAGGCGCCGGAGCCTTCCTCACCCAGGATGTAGCCGTTCGGCAGGCCCCATTGGCTGACCGCCTTCTCGATGATCGAGGCGAGCCCGCGCGAGACGTTGCCGAAGAAGCGGTGGCCGGCCGTGACGAGCTCGTCCGGCCCATAGGTGTTGGGGGACGGGGCTCGCTGCGGCGGCGGCAGGTTGGGCGGCGGCGCCTGCTGGGCGAAGGCCGGCACGATCCAGCCGATCATCGCGGCAAGCGCGAGCGCAGCAAGGCGTGATGCGAAAGTCATAAAAGAACCCCTGGTACCGAATCCGATCGCTTCCTTAACCTGACGCCAACAGGCACGGCTCTAGGTTGCGCCGAATGTCCCCTCGACTCGGATGTTATCCGCAGCAACTATGACGGCACAACGGCAGGAAGATAGCCCTTTGCGCCCCGGAATTGCCTTGATCGGCCTCGTCGGCCTGTTGGCGGGCATCTGGATCATCTGCCCGGGGCTGCCGGCAGCGGCCACCACCACCGAACGGATCGTCGTCAACCGCTTCGCCGGCGTCGCCATCGAGGGCTTCGACCCCGTCGCTTATTTCGTTGTTGGCAAGGCCGTGCAGGGGACGGCAGAGTTCGAGGCGAATCTCCGGGGTGCGGTCTGGCGCTTCCGGAACGAGGGCAACCGAGCCTCCTTTCTGGCCCATCCCGAGATCTATGGTCCGCAATTCGGCGGCTACGATCCGGCCGATATCGCCCGCGGCGTCACCATCGCCGGCAATCCGCATTTCTTCGCGATCGTGGCGCAGCGGCTCTATTTGTTCAGCCGGGAAGCGAATCGCGACGCTTTCGTCGCCGATCCCGAGCGCTTCCTCTATGAGGTAGGCAAGCGCTGGCCGACTCTTCAGGAACAGCTCGGTCAGTAGCAGCCTATCCCCTGCGGGTCGCCCCAGGCGATGAATTCCGGGATGATGAAGCCCGTATCGCTGCGCTGGCCGAATCGGAGCTCGCCGCCCTTGCCGTCGGTCACCTTGCCGCCGGCCGCGGTCACGACCGCGCAGCCGGCCCCGACGTCCCATTCCGAGGTCGGCCCGAAACGGGGATAGATGTCGGCGTTGCCTTCCGCGATCCGGCCGAATTTCACGGCCGAGCCGCAGGTCTTCCTGACGGCATTGGGCCTGTTGTCGATGAACGCCTCGCTTTTGGGATCGCCATGGGAGCGGCTCACCGCCGCGATCCAGGGCTCGCCCGGTGCCGGCAGCTTTCGGGTGTGGATCGGCTCGGCCGCCCCGATGGTTGCCCCGTCGAACTTCACCCGCTCGGCGCCGCGCCCGACGATGCCGCGCCAGAGCAGCCCGAGCGCGGGTGCGCTGACGATGCCGAGCAAGGGAACGCCGTCCGTCACCAGGGCGAGGTTGACGGTGAATTCGTCGCGGCCGGCGACGAACTCCTTGGTGCCGTCGAGCGGATCGATCAGGAAGAAGCTGCCCTGAAACGGCGGGGCGGCGAGCTGGGTCCGCTCTTCCGACAGCGTCGGAACGTCGCCCGCGAGCTGCGCCAGGCCGTCGGCGATGATGCGGTCTGCGGCGAGGTCGGCCTCAGTCACCGGTGAGCCGTCCTGCTTGCCCTCGATCCGCATGGCGGAGCGGTTGACGGCAAGGATCGCTTCGCCCGCCTTCACCACCAGTGCGGTGAGCGCCTCCATCAATCCGGATGCGGCCTCGGCATCGATGATCCTCACCTGCATGCCTCATTCATCGGCAAGTCTGCCCTCTCAATTGATTCGCCCGCAGCTCTTATGGCCGCTTCGAGCCTATCGCAAGCTAGCTGCCACCGGCTGGCGAATGTTAGAACCCGCAGCATCCGTCAAGCATGCGTGATTCGCGGCGTCCAGCGCCGTGCAATTCCAGGAACCCTCCAGGACCCCATTATATGTCTGACGCCTCGTCGCCCGCGACCGCTACTGCTCCCGATATGCTCGAACTCGCCGCGCTCCTGTGCTCGCGGGTCTGCCACGATCTCATCAGCCCCGTCGGTGCCATCGTCAACGGGCTCGAAGTGCTCGACGATGATCCCAAGCCGGAAGATCGTGAGTTCGCGCTCGACCTGATCCGCAAGAGCGCCAAGACTGCCTCCGCCCGACTCCAGTTCTGCCGCCTCGCCTTCGGCGCCGCCGGCTCCTCCGGCGCCCAGATCGATCTCGGCGATGCCCAGACCATGGCGCGCGGCCACATCGAGGACGGCAAATGCTCGATCACCTGGAATCTGCCGCGGCTGCTGCTGCCGAAGAATCGCGTCAAGCTGCTGCTCAACATGCTGGTCGTCGCCCAGCATACGATCCCGCGCGGCGGCATGCTGACGGTTGATCCGATCGGCGAGGGCGAGACGATGAGCTTCCGCATCACTGCGACGGGGCACAATGCGCGCCTGCCGCAAAACATCTCCGAGCTCCTGAGCGGCGAGCGCGGGCCTGCCGCAGATGCGCATGCAATCCAGCCTTACTACACGCGGCTGCTCGCGCAGTCCTGCGGGCTAACCGTGACGCTCGCGCCCGAAGGCGAAGCCATCATCGTTAGCGCTTCGTAAAACAGACGCGTCGCGTTCGGCTTCTTAATCGAATCTTTATGAGGCGCTTCGGTTTGTCCGGAGCGCCCTATCTCTTTGTTGGTTCCGTTCTTTTGCACATACTCAACCAATATTAAACGCTTTGCGGTGAAGCTGGCCCCATTCCGAAATGGCGCATCACGCCTCGTGCGCGCCTGTATGAAGGCCTGTTTTCATGGATGATCTGTTGCGGGAGTTTCTGACGGAGACCAGCGAGAGCCTGGACACCGTGGACAACCAGCTGGTGAAGTTCGAGCAGGAGCCGAACAACGCCAAGATCCTGGATAACATCTTCCGCCTGGTCCACACCATCAAGGGCACCTGCGGCTTCCTCGGCCTGCCGCGGCTGGAAGCGCTGGCGCATGCCGGCGAGACCCTGATGGGCAAATTCCGTGACGGCATGCCGGTGACCGGGCAGGCGGTGACGGTGATCCTGTCCTCGATCGACCGCATCAAGGAGATTTTGGCAGGTCTCGAGGCGACCGAAGCCGAGCCTGAGGGCAACGACCGCGACCTCATCGACAAGCTGGAAGCGATGGTCGAGCAGGGCATGGCGGCGATGTCGGCGTCGGCCTCGCCGATCGCGTCCGGCTCGGCGCAGCCGATGCCGAGCGGCACCATTCCGGTTGCTGACGCTCCGCCGCTGGCGCCGGATGCCCCGGCTGCTGCGCCGGCCAAGCAGATGACCACGGGCTCGCTGGTCGAGCAGACCCTGGAGCGCCCGTTGCGTCCGGGCGAAGTCTCGCTCGACGAGCTCGAGCGCGCCTTCCGCGAGACCGCGATCGAAGCGCCGGTGCCTGTTGTCAAAGCTGTGGCCGCGCCTGCGCCGGCCGCCGAAGCACCGGTCGCGAAGGAGGCGGCAAAACCCGCCAAGCCGGCGCCGAAGAAGTCGATGGCCGACGAGACGGCGAGCGAGGGCGACCGCGTCGCCAACCAGTCGATCCGCGTCAACGTGGATACGCTGGAGCATCTGATGACCATGGTCTCCGAGCTGGTCTTGACCCGCAACCAGCTGCTGGAGATCTCGCGGCGCAACGAGGACACCGAGTTCAAGGTGCCCTTGCAGCGCCTCTCCAACGTCACCGCCGAGCTGCAGGAGGGCGTCATGAAGACGCGCATGCAGCCGATCGGCAATGCCTGGCAGAAGCTGCCGCGCATCGTCCGCGACCTCTCGAGCGAACTCGGCAAGCAGATCGAATTGGAGATGCACGGCGCCGACACCGAGCTCGACCGCCAGGTGCTCGACCTGATCAAGGACCCGCTCACCCACATGGTGCGCAACTCCGCCGATCATGGCCTGGAGACCCCCGCCGAGCGCCTCGCCAGCGGCAAGGGCGAGCAGGGCACCATTCGCCTCTCCGCCTATCACGAGGGCGGCCACATCATCATCTGCATCGCCGACAACGGCCGCGGCCTCAACACCGAGAAGATCAAGGCCAAGGCGCTCTCGTCAGGTCTCGTCACCGAGGCCGAGCTGGAGAAGATGAGCGAAGCCCAGATCCACAAGTTCATCTTCGCGCCGGGCTTCTCCACCGCCGCCGCCATCACCTCGGTCTCGGGCCGCGGCGTCGGCATGGACGTGGTGCGCACCAACATCGACCAGATCGGCGGCACCATCGACATCAAGAGCGTGGCCGGCGAGGGCAGCTCGGTCACCATCAAGATCCCGCTGACGCTCGCCATCGTCTCGGCCCTGATCGTGGAAGCCGCCGGCGACCGCTTTGCCATTCCGCAGCTCTCGGTGGTCGAGCTGGTCCGCGCCCGCGCCAACAGCGAGCACCGCATCGAGCGCATCAAGGACACCGCGGTGCTGCGGCTGCGCAACAAGCTGCTGCCGCTGATCCACCTGAAGAAGCTCCTGAAGATCGACGACGGCGCCGCCAGCGATCCCGAGAACGGCTTCATCGTGGTGACGCAGGTCGGCAGCCAGACCTTCGGCATCGTCGTCGACGGCGTGTTCCACACCGAAGAGATCGTGGTCAAGCCGATGTCGACCAAGCTGCGTCACATCGACATGTTCTCCGGCAACACCATCTTGGGCGATGGCGCGGTGATCATGATCATCGACCCCAACGGCATTGCCAAGGCGCTCGGCGCCGCCGGCTCCTCGGCCCACGACATGGCGGATGACGCGGCCGGCCATCACATCGGCTCGGGCGAGCAGACCACCTCGCTGCTGGTGTTCCGCGCCGGCTCGTCGCAGCCCAAGGCGGTCCCGCTCGGCCTCGTCACGCGCCTGGAAGAGCTGCCGGCCGACAAGATCGAGTTCAGTAACGGCCGCTACATGGTGCAGTACCGCGAGCAGCTGATGCCGCTGGTCGCCATGGAAGGCGTCACCATTGCCGGCCAGGGCGCCCAGCCGATCCTGGTGTTCGCCGATGACGGCCGCTCCATGGGCCTCGTCGTCGACGAGATCATCGACATCGTCGAGGAACGGCTCAACATCGAGGTCGGCGGTTCGGGTTCGGGCATTCTCGGCTCGGCGGTGATCAAGGGCCAGGCCACCGAGGTGATCGACGTCGGCCACTTCCTGCCGATGGCGTTCGCCGACTGGTTCACCCGCAAGGAGATGCGGCCGTCGATGCACTCGCAGTCGGTGCTGCTGGTCGACGACTCTGCGTTCTTCCGCAACATGCTGGCGCCGGTGCTGAAGGCCGCCGGCTACCGCGTCCGCACCGCGGGAGGCGCGCAGGAGGGCCTCGCCGCGCTGCGCGCGCAAAACTTCGACGTGATCCTGACCGACATCGAGATGCCGGACATGAACGGGTTCGAGTTCGCCGAAGTGATCCGCGCCGACAACAATCTCGCCGCGACGCCGATCATCGGCCTCTCGGCGCTGGTGTCGCCGGCGGCGATCGAGCGCGGCCGCCAGGCCGGCTTCCACGATTATGTCGCCAAGTTCGACCGTCCCGGTCTGATCGCGGCGCTGAAGGAGCAGACCGCGGGCGCCGCCGGCGCCTCCGAGCTGAGCCGGGCGGCGGCGTAACCAACGGGATCAGGAGACGCGCTTATGAGCAGCAAGACCCACGCCAGCGAAGGCACCATGGTCGAATACGTCACCGCGATGATCGGCGGCCAGCTGTTCGGGCTGCCGATCTCCCGCGTCCAGGACGTGTTCATGCCCGAGCGCGTCACCCGCGTGCCCTTGTCCTCGCGCGAGATCGCCGGCGTCTTGAACCTGCGCGGCCGCATCGTCACCGTGGTCGACATGCGCGCCCGTCTCGGCCTGCCCAGACCTGAGGACGGCAAGACGGCGATGGCGGTCGGCGTCGACCTGCGCGGCGAATCCTACGGCCTCCTGATCGACCAGATCGGCGAGGTGCTGCGCCTGCCCGAGGACGGCAAGGAGGAGAACCCCGTCAACCTCGACCCCCGCATGGCCAAGCTCGCCGGCGGTGTCCACCGCCTCGACGGCCAGCTCATGGTCGTCCTCGACGTCGATCGCGTCCTCGAGCTTGCGCCCGAAATGATGGCGGCCTGATACGGCGGCGCTGCCGCCGGCGGGCCTGCAATTGGAAGTGTCCCCGCAGAGGGGAGGAAGCAGAGGTTCACATGCGAACTTGTCTCGTCGTTGATGATTCCAGCGTCATTCGCAAGGTTGCGCGCCGGATCCTGGAAGGCCTCGACTTCCAGATCCTCGAAGCCGAGGACGGTGAGAAGGCGCTGGAGGCCTGCAAGCGCGGCCTGCCCGATGCGGTGCTGCTCGACTGGAACATGCCGGTCATGGATGGCTACGAGTTCCTCGGCCATCTCCGCCGCATGCCCGGCGGGGACCAGCCCAAGGTCGTGTTCTGCACCACCGAGAACGACGTCGCGCATATTGCGCGCGCGCTGCACGCCGGCGCCAACGAATACATCATGAAGCCGTTCGACAAGGACATCGTGACGGCGAAGTTCCAGGAAGTCGGCCTGATCTGAGCGATTGTCCGGAGGCTGAACGGATCCTCCGGCGCTTGTTTTCAACTGAACCGTTTCAGTCTGAGTTGGTGAGTAATGAGTATTGCGTTCGCAGGTAATTCGACTACAGGCACGTCGCGCGAAGCCGGACCGCTGCGGGTGATGATCGTCGACGACTCCGTCGTCATCCGCGGTCTGATCTCGCGTTGGATCGGCGCCGAGCACGACATGGAGGTTGCGGCCTCGCTGCGCACAGGGCTCGAGGCGGTCAACCAGCTGGAACGCATCAACCCCGACGTCGCCGTGCTCGACATCGAGATGCCCGAGCTCGATGGCCTCTCGGCGCTGCCGCGGCTGCTGGCAAAGCAGCGCGATCTCGTCATCATCATGGCCTCGACGCTGACCCGCCGCAACGCGGAGATCAGCTTCAAGGCGCTGTCGCTCGGCGCGGCCGATTACATCCCCAAACCGGAGTCGACGCGCGAGGCGGCAGCCGCGGACATTTTTCATCACGACCTGATCCAGAAGATCCGCCATCTCGGTGCGCGGCTGCGTCGCAGGCCCGCGGTTGCGAGCCCGCCGCTGGCGCCCGCGAGCCCGTCTCCGGCCGCGCGCGGTCCGGTTGCGCGGCCTGTCGCGCCTGCGCCCGCTCCGGCCGTGCACGCGCCCTCGTCAGGATCGCCGTCGACGCGTCCGTTCTCGGCCCAGGCGCCCAAGGTGCTGCTGATCGGCTCCTCGACTGGCGGTCCCCAGGCGCTGATGTCGCTTGTCACCGAGCTTGGCCCCGTGATCGACCGCTTCCCGGTGCTGATCACCCAGCACATGCCACCGACCTTCACCACCATCCTTGCCGAGCATCTGGCGCGTTCGAGCCGCCGGCCGGCAGCCGAGGCGGTCGACCGCGAGCCGGTGAAGCCGGGACGGATCTATCTTGCGCCCGGCGGCAAGCACATGCGTGTGGCGCGCAGCGGCGCGGATGTCGTGATCGGGCTCGACGACGGCCCCGCCGTCAATTTCTGCAAGCCCGCGGTCGATCCGCTCTTCACCTCCGCCATCGACGTCTGGCACGGCAGCATCCTCTCCGTGATCCTGACGGGCATGGGCTCGGACGGCATGCGTGGCGGCAAGGACATCGTCGCGGCCGGCGGCAGCGTGATCGCGCAGGACGAAGCCTCCAGCGTGGTCTGGGGCATGCCGGGCGCAGCGGCCAATGCCGGCATCTGCGCGGCGATCCTGCCGCTCAACCAGATCGGCGCCAAGGTCAACCGCCTGTTCGCGGGAGACCGCTCGTGACGCCCTTGGATTACGATTATCTGCGCAAGTTCCTGAAGGAACGCTCCGGTCTCGATCTCTCCGCCGACAAGCAATATCTGGTCGAGAGCCGACTGCTGCCGCTCGCCCGCAAGGCAAGCCTATCAGGCATTCCCGATCTCGTCCTGAAGATCAGGAACGGCGACGGCCGGCTTGCGACCGATGTGGTCGAAGCGATGACCACCAACGAGACGTTCTTCTACCGCGACAAGATTCCGTTCGATAACCTGCGCGACACCATCCTGCCGGGCCTCATCCAGGCGCGCGCGGCGCGCAAGTCGCTTCGCATCTGGTCGGCGGCCTCCTCGACCGGGCAGGAGCCCTATTCGATCGCGATGTGCGTGAAGGAGATGGGAGCTGCTCTCGCCGGCTGGCGTATCGAGATCGTCGCCACCGACCTGTCGCAGGAGGTGCTGGAGAAATCCAAGGCCGGCGTCTACAGCCAGTTCGAGGTGCAGCGCGGCCTGCCGATCCAGCTTCTGGTGAAATACTTCACGCAAACCGGCGAGCTCTGGCAGCTCAACCCCGACATTCGCGCCATGGTGCAGTTTCGTCAGCTCAACCTGCTGCAGGACTTCTCCCATCTCGGCACGTTCGACGTGATCTTCTGCCGCAACGTGCTGATCTATTTCGATCAGGATACAAAGGCCGTGATCTTCGAGCGCCTGGCGAAAGCGATGGAAGCCGACGGCACGCTGCTGCTTGGGGCCGCCGAATCCGTCGTCGGCATCACGGATGCGTTCCGCCCGATCTCCGACCGTCGCGGTCTCTACCAGCTTAACCCCGCGCGCTCCGGCCGGGCGATGGGCGTATTGATGCCGCAGCCGCTGAAGGTCGCTGCGGCGCGGTGAACAGCTTCTCGTCATTCCGGGGCCGCGCCTAAGCGAGGAGCCCGGAATCCATAACCACAGGCCTCCGAGATGGGCAGGCCGTTGGACGTGGGGCCGTTCGATCTGCCTGTGGCTATGGATTCCGGGTTCGCGACGACGTCGCGCCCCGGAATGAGGGGCCCTCACAGAATCGCATGCGGCAGAAACCGCGAGCGGTTGCCGGTGATCGGGCTCTCGTCTTCGCGGATCGACAGGCCGCAGGGTTCGTGATTCACCAGCCAGCTTCCCACCACGGGATAGAAGCCTGAGAAATTCGGCAGCGGGGACAGCGCCTGGCGCACGAAACCTTCGGCGCCATAGGGGCCATTCTGTTCATCGAGCGGCATTCCGCCGGACACAATCGTGACGTTGGCGCCCTCGCGCGAGAGCAGCGGCTTGCGCACATAGGAGCTGCCGAGCTCGGCAGCGCGCGGGTCGTCCTCGAAGAAGGCCGGCAGCAGGTTGGGATGGTTCGGAAACATCTCCCAGAGCAGCGGCAGAATGCCCTTGTTCGAGAGCACCGCCTTCCATGGCGGCTCGATCCAGCGCGTCGGAGCACCCTTGAGCTTTGCGCCGAATGCGTCTCGGAACATCCACTCCCAGGGATAGAGCTTGAAGGCGAGTGCGATGTCGCCATCGTCGAGATCGACGAAGCCACCAGGCTCGTCGTGCCAGCCGACCTGCTCGATGTCGAGCAGCCTGGTCGAGAGCCCGGCCTGGCGTGCGGTGTCTTCGAGATAAGCGAGCGTGCCGGCGTCTTCCTCGTTGCCGGTGATGCCGGTGAGATGGACGTGGCGGCCGCTAGCGATCTCCTTCCACGTCGCGATCAGCCGCTCATGGATCGAGTTGAACTGATCGGCACGCGACGGGATCATGCGGCGTTCGATCGCCTGCTCGAGCCAGGTCCATTGAAACACGGCGGCCTCGAAGATCGAGGTCGGCGTGTCCGCGTTGTATTCGAGCAACTTTGCCGGCGATTTGCCGTCGAACTTCAAATCGAGCCGGCCATAGAGGCTGCGGTCGTCGCGCTTCCAGCTCTCGGCGATCAGGCCCCAGAACGCTTCCGGAATCTTCAAGCGCCGCAAGGAGTGCTCGTCGCCGATGATGCGGCCGGCAAGCTCCAGGCACATCGCGTCGATCTCGCCGGTCGGCGTCTCGATGTCACGCTCGATCTCGTCCAGCGTGAAGCCGTAATAGGCGCGCTCGTCCCAATAGCGCTCGCCGTCGATGGTGTGGAAGACGAAGCCGCATTTCGCTGCGGTCTCTCGCCAGTCGTCGCGCTCGAGACAGGTGATGCGCTGCATGGGTCATCCGCCGCCCGAGAAGCCGTGGCCGAACGAGCCGAAGCCACCGCGGCTCACGCTATGAGAGCCCGAGTCGGAAGATGTTCCCGACGAGGAATGGCTCGAGGAATCGCTGCTGAAGACGCTCGATCGCGACGACCAATGCGGGCTGCTGCCGCCTGACGAACTGCTGCCGCTGCTGCTGCAGGTCGTGGTCGTCTGCCCCGGTACGGCCCCGGGAGAGGGCTCGCAGGTCTGCCGCGGCATCAGCGTGTAGGCGGTGGTGCCGACCGCGATCGTGCCCATCACCAGCAGCGCGACATGGCCGGAGCGCTTCACCGGTGGCTGCGCAGGCGGTGGTTCAACCACTGGCCGGCGCTTGCCGAATTCCTTCTTGGAGGGCTTGTCGGCCATCTCAGTAGATCATGCTGGCGGCGTTGAGGAGGCCCGCGGCGAGCGAGGACAGGCCGAGCCAGATCGCCGGGGCAAGCTCGCCGGCGGAGATCCGCGCCGACAGATTGGGGACCGGGACCTTGACGAGGAAGAACACGATGACCTGCACCACCAGTGCGATGGTCGCCCAGATCAGGCAGTCCAGCACATTGGCCGAATGCGCGATGGCGCTGACCAGCGGCGCCGCGAAGCCGAGCAGGCTGAGCCCGAGCGCGATCGCTGCGGCCGGCTCGTTATCCCGGATGAGCTGGAATTCGTCATGGGCCGTGATGCGGGTGTAGACGAACAGATAGGCCACGATCGCGATCAGCCCGGTGCAGAAATAGACCAGGAAGGCGGGCAGGCCGGCGAGTGATTGCAGGAGCATCGTTCCCCATCGTGCAGCGACCATTCGTCGGCAGGGGAAGGCTAGCGGTTCAAACGTTAAGCTTCGGATGAAGCTGCCCCCCAAAAACGAAAACCCCGCCATTTGCGGCGGGGGCCAGGCTGGGAGGAGCGAGCCCTTTCGGGCTCGCGACGTAACCCGGAAGATCAGGCGGGGATGCGCTCGTCGGCCTCGTGCGGCTCGCGCAGCACGTAGCCGCGGCCCCACACGGTCTCGATGAAATTGCGGCCCTCGGAGGCGTTGGCGAGCTTCTTGCGGAGCTTGCAGATGAAGACGTCGATGATCTTCAGCTCCGGCTCGTCCATGCCGCCATAGAGATGGTTGAGGAACATTTCCTTGGTGAGGGTCGTGCCCTTGCGGAGCGAAAGCAGCTCCAGCATCTGATATTCCTTGCCCGTCAGATGCACGCGCTGGCCGCCGACTTCCACCGTCTTGGTGTCGAGGTTGACGACGAGGTCGCCGGTCTGGATGACAGACTGGGCGTGGCCCTTCGAGCGGCGCACGATCGCATGGATGCGGGCCACCAGCTCGTCCTTGTGGAAGGGCTTGGTCATGTAGTCGTCGGCGCCGACGCCGAGACCCTTGACCTTGTCCTCGATGCCGGCGAGGCCGGAGAGGATCAGGATGGGTGTCTTGATCTTGGAGACCCGGAGCTGCTTGAGCACGTCGTAGCCGGACATGTCGGGCAGGTTGAGGTCGAGGAGAATAATGTCGTAATCGTACAGTTTACCGAGATCGACGCCTTCTTCCCCCAGGTCGGTCGTGTAGACGTTGAAGCTCTCCGACTTCAGCATCAGCTCGATCGACTGCGCGACGGCGCTGTCATCTTCAATCAGCAAAACGCGCATGCCAGTTCCCCATAGTCGCCGCTCCTGGGCGTCAGGTCGGCCGCATTCGCGGCACTCAACAAAACGCCTTTGAACAACTGATTCGGATCCTGACGACAGATGGTTAACAAACTCTGATTCTGGAACGCAAGTCCCCACGGTGCAATTTTTGTCGAATCGCCCTAAGGTCTTGCGCGCGAAGCAGCTTTCGTTACCCGATCCCGTTCAAGCTCCACTTTAAGAGACGGACCTAACCGACTCCCGCGACTCAGCCTTCTTCTGAAGGGGAGTCACGCTCAGTCACAAAGACAGTGACGCAATGATTAATGATGCGGGTAAACACGAAGTTAAGCGCCGTTCAGAAATATGGCGAAACTTAAGAGTTTCACCGTGAGGTCCCGGATGACCTGGGCGCGCCCCTTGATGAAGGCTCACCGATGAAGGCTCTTGCCGAACAGATCGGCGACATCGACGGCATCAACATCTATGGCCGCGTGGTCGGCGTGCGCGGGCTGATGGTCGAGGTGGCCGGTCCGATCCACGCGATGTCGGTCGGCGCGCGGCTGGTGATCGAGACCGGCGCCAACCGCACCATTCCCTGCGAAGTGATCGGCTTCTCCGGTAACAATGCTGTCGTGATGCCGTTCGCCGGCCTCGAAGGCGTGCGCCGCGGCTGCAAGGCGGTCATTGCCAATGCCGCCAATCAGGTGCGGCCGTCCGCAGCCTGGCTCGGCCGGGTCGTCAACGCGCTGGGCGAGCCGATCGACGGCAAGGGCCCGTTGCCGCAGGGCTCTTCGCCGATGCCGTTCCGCAATACGCCGCCGCCCGCACATTCGCGCAAGCGAGTAGGCAGCCCGCTCGATCTCGGCGTGCGCGCGATGAACACGTTCCTCACGTGCTGCCGTGGCCAGCGCATGGGCATCTTCGCAGGCTCCGGCGTCGGCAAATCGGTGCTGCTGTCGATGCTGGCGCGCAACGTCGATGCCGCCGTCAGTGTCATCGGGCTGATCGGCGAACGCGGCCGCGAGGTGCAGGAATTCCTGCAGGACGATCTCGGCGAGGAGGGCCTGGCGCGTTCGGTCGTGGTGGTCGCGACCTCCGACGAGCCCGCGCTGATGCGCCGCCAGGCGGCGTATCTCACGCTCGCGGTCGCCGAGTATTTTCGCGACGAGGACAAGGACGTGCTCTGCCTGATGGACTCGGTGACGCGCTTTGCCATGGCCCAGCGCGAGATCGGCCTGTCCGCCGGCGAGCCGCCGACCGCCAAGGGCTACACGCCGACCGTCTTCACGGAGTTGCCGAAGCTGTTGGAGCGTGCCGGGCCGGGCTTGGGCGAGGGCGCCATCACCGCGATCTTCACGGTGCTGGTCGATGGCGACGACCATAATGAGCCGATCGCCGATGCCGTCCGCGGCATCCTCGACGGTCACATCGTGATGCAGCGGTCGATCGCCGAGCGTGGCCGCTACCCTGCGATCAACATCCTCAAATCCGTCTCCCGCACGATGCCGAAATCGGCCGATCCGCAGTTCTGGCCTGTCATCCAGCGGGCGCGCCAGGTGATGGCGACCTATGCCGACATGGAGGAATTGATCCGTCTCGGCGCCTACCGGGCCGGCTCCAGCCCCGAGGTCGACGAGGCGATCCGCCTGCACGAGCCGCTCGAGGCCTTCCTGCGCCAGCGCAAGGACGAAAATGCATCACTCGCGGACGGCTACCGCCAATTGGCCCAAATCCTGGGCAATTTGGAAACGGAACGCTAACTTTGTCAGGTCATCATCCGATCCCACAGAGTAGCAGAGCCGGTCTTGGCCTCGATCGGGCCTATGGGGTGACCGGTGCCGTCCCACGTGCAGCGGGGGGACTTCTGGGGAGTACGAGTCGATGAAGTCACGAGATACGCTTATCCGCCTGAAGAAATTTCAGGTCGACGAGAAGCGCCGCCGGGTCACCCAGATCGAGACCATGATCGCCGATTTCCAGCGGATGTCGGTCGATCTCGAGCGCGAGATCCAGACCGAGCAGGAGCGTGCCGGGATCAACGATCCCTCGCACTTCGCCTATCCGACCTACGCCAAGGCCGCGATCCAGCGCCGCGAGAATCTGACCCGCTCGGCCGACGAGCTCAAGGGTCAGCTCGATGAAGCCAAGGCCGCGCTGGCCGAGGCCTTCGAGGAGCTGAAGAAAGTCGAGCTCCTCGACGAGCGCGACCAGGCCCGCGAGCGCGCCGAGGAAAACGCCCGTGAGCAGGCCGACCTCGACAGCATCGGCCTGATGCGCGCGCGCATCGGCGCCGTCGCCTGACGCGCCAGCAACCAAACCATCCAGGAATTTGCCAAACCCGGACCCGCAAGGTCCGGGTTTTCGTATCTGCTGTCCACAGTGTAGCGCCGCGCCCCTTGGTGGTCGGCTTGGCCGCGCGCTATGCTGGCGAGAGTGAATGCTGTGCCAGCGACGGCGGTGCCCACCTCTCCCTCGGGAGAGGTCGGCGCGGAGCGCCGGGTGAGGGGTTACGGTCTGCCGTTAGCCCTGCGCCCCCTCACCCGATTTGCTGCGCAAATCGACCTCTCCCCGACGGGGAGAGGTGAAGCGACGGGTCGCGTTTCAGGGGGCTCAATGCTGACGCCAGCAGAGCTGGTCGGGTTGATTGAGGCGGTGGCGAAGGGCGATCAGGCCGCATTCGAGCGCCTGTACGCCGCCACGCGCGCGAAACTCTATGGCGTCGTGCTCCGTATCTTGCGTCGGCAGGATCTCGCAGAGGAGGTCATTCAGGAGACCTACGTCAAGATCTGGAACAGCGCCGGCCAGTTCAATGCGGCGCTGTCGTCGCCGATCACGTGGATGGCCTCGATCGCGCGCAATCGTGCGATCGACATCGTGCGCAAGAAATCGGAAGCCTCCATCGAGGAAGAGCCTCAGGCGATGGAGGTTGCGGCCGAGACTGCCGATCCGCTGGCGCGCCGCGAGATGACCGAGGAGCTGAAGCGGCTCCTGGAATGTATCGGCCGGCTCGAGCCGGACCGTCAGAGGCTCGTGCTGCTCGCCTATTACAACGGCTGGAGCCGCGAGCAATTGGCGGAGAAATTTTCGGCGCCCGTCAACACGGTGAAGACGTGGCTCCGGCGCAGCATGTTGGATATCCGGGAGTGCCTCGGGCTCTAGAGGATGACGAGAGTGGCACGAACCAGAGCGGCAACGGCAGTTGACCTCCCCCCGTCGGGGAGAGGTCGGCGCGTAGCGCCGGGCGAGGGGCCGCGGATCTCCTGGGGGACCGTAACCCCTCACCCGGGCCGCATCTTGCGATGCGCTCCGACCTCTCCCTTCGGGAGAGGTGAAGGAATGTGATGGCCTACACGGAGGACCATATCGCGCTCGCCGCGGAATACGCGCTCGGGACGCTCGACGCCGATGAGCGCGCGCAGGTCGAGACCATGATGGCGGTCGACGAGGCGTTCGCCGCCATCGTGCAGGGCTGGGCCCATCGTCTCGGCGTGCTCAACCAGATGGTCGGCTCCGTCGAGCCGCGTCCGATCGTGTGGGAGAACATCAGGTCCGAGATCGCGCGCACGGCCGCCGCACAGGAGCCGCCCGCGCTGGCCGAGGCTTCGCCGCCACCACCGTCCGTGCCGGAGTCATCCTCGCTGCAGACCGCGGAGGCGCCGACCGAAAGCTCGCAGTCGGTGGAGGTGCAGCATCCCGAGGCCGGGCCAGCTGAGACGTCGCGTCCCGAGCCGGACGCCCTCCCTGACGTCGCACCGCAATTCATCCCGCAAGTCCATGCGCCGGATATCAACGTCGTTCGTGCGCCGCAGCCGCCGGTCGTCGGCGACAGCAATGTGGTTCGCCTCGAGGGCCGCGTGAAGCGCTGGCGCTCCATTGCATCGGCCGCCGCCGCGCTCGCAGCCGCGCTGCTCGTGACGCTGTCGCTCCAGATCTTCCAGCCCGACGCGCTGCCGGGTGCTTTGCGTCCCGCGCCGCGCATCCAGACGGTCGAGGTGAAGACGCCGGCCGCGCCGCTCGCCGCCTCCGCACAATATGTCGCGCTGCTGCAGGGCCAGGGCGGCGGCCCCGCCTTCATCCTCACCATCGACGGTGCGACGCGGAATTTCACGGTGCGCAAGGTCGGCGCGACGCCGGAGCCCGGCAAGAGCTTCGAGCTCTGGCTGATCTCGGACAAGCTGCCGCGCCCGCGCTCGCTCGGCGTCATCGGCGCGAGCGATTTCACCGCGCGTCCGCTGCTCGCCTCCTATGATGCCGAGGTCGTCCAAGGCGCGACCTACGCCGTCACGGTCGAGCAGGCCGGCGGTTCGCCGAGCGGCCAGCCGACCTCGGCGCCGGTGTTTTCCGGCAAGCTGATCGAGGCCGTGCCGCCGTCCCAGCCGCAGGCGCCTGCGAAGAAATAGGTGCGTGTGCCGCAGCCCGGATGGAGCGAAAAGCGAAATCCGGGACCACTGTTCCCGCATTCCGCTTTGCTCCGTGCGGGCTACAAGGCCGCGCCACTGCCGCCACGGTCCATCCCGCCGTCGCATCCCGATTAAGTGTCCGTGAATCCATCCCCGCTTTGAACCTCCCCGCAATTCGCCGCGTCAAATCCCCGGAATTTGAAGTCCGCGATGCTGGAAAGGGCGAGAAAATCAAATGGATGCAGCGAGAACGCCGAGCATCTTCCTTCACCAATATGCAGGCCTGCCGCACGGCGCCGCCTTCGAACATTGGCGCGAGCGGGCCGTCGGTCCCTGCGGCCTCGATATCGGGCCGAGCCATGGCGACAACATCGATTGCCGGCTGCAGATCAGCGTCGTCGACAACATCGCGCTCGCCATTCCGGAAGGTGCCTCCGCGCAATATTCCCGCACGCAGAGCCACCTTGCCGACGGCAGTGACGATCTCGTCCTGATCGCGGCCCATGCGGGGCTCGTCCGCGTCGGGCAGAACGGCCACAGCGTCGAGCTCGCGCCCGCCCAGATGGTGCTGGTCGACATGAGCGTGACCGGGACCGTCGGCCACACCGAGGCAGACCGCTTCACCACCATTCGCATGCCGCGCCGTGCGCTGCTCGACATCAGTCCGCGCGCCGAGGACAAGCTCTCGCAGGTGCTCTCGGATGGCGCGGTCGCCGATACCATCTTCCGCTACCATGAGCTCGCCGCCAATCATGCGCCGCATCTCGATGCGGTCGGCCAGCGCCTGACCGCGCAGCATATGGTCGATCTCGTCGGGCTCTTGCTCGGCACGGATGCGGAGAATGCAAACCGCGCACGCGGCCGGGGCCAGGCGGCGGCTCGCTTCGATCTCATGCGCGCCGATGTGATGGCCGCACTCGGCCGCAACGATCTCTGCCTGTCCGAAGTCGCGACGCGCTCGGGGCTCAGCCCGCGCCAGGCCCAGCGCCTGTTCGAGCAGGCCGGCACGACCTTCACCGAATTCGTGCTGGAGCAGCGCCTGCTCCACGCGCGCAAGCTGCTCGCTGATCCCCGCGCCAGGGCGCGCAAGATCAGCGACATTGCGCATTCCTCGGGCTTCGCCGACCTGTCCTATTTCAACCGCGCCTTCCGCAAGCGCTTCGGCGCGACGCCGTCGGAGCTGCGCGAGGCGTGAGCCGCGGCTTGTAGGCGCGTAGCACGGAGCCTGGATGGAGCGTTAGCGCAATCCGGGACCGCTTTGTCCGCGGATGCGATCCCGGATACGCTTTGCTCGATCCGGGCTACGAGACCTTGTGTTGCCGACGGGCAAAACACCCCAACTGTCGGTCAACGGGCGCAGTCGAAAATATTCCGCTTTACCGAAATTCGGAAATCGCGTAGGTGTCGCGGCACTCCGGCCCGAGGAAGAGGGGCGTATCGCGATCGTCACGACACGCGGGCCGGGCGGCGGTGGACGTGGGTCACATCGGCGCGAAGAGCTTCGCAGGGCGGGTAACCGTGAGCGAGTGCGTCGCGCATACGACCGGTGTGACTGGCGTACGGCAAAATCGTGTGGTCCTGGCGCCCGGGGTCTGTGCGCCAAGCGTTGTGGTGGTGTGTATTGCCCGACCGGGCATGCACATCAGTCATCCGCAAGGCGACGGGGGCAATAGTGCATCGCTCCCCGAGGAGATCACGACATAAGCCGTCAAACCACTGCGCAGGGAAGGCCGGGATGTCCTGGCTTCACCTGTATGCCGCTGTGCAGCTTCTTGTTACGCAGAATTCGCACAGTGGACCGCGGGTGCCAGCGGGCTCCCGGTCTTCCCTGCGCCCTCTTTCCCACGAGGGCAAGGCGACGAAGCAAAGCTCGGGCGAGATCAGTCGCGAGAATGCGAGGGTGTGTCTGCGATGAATGCCAATGATGAAGCGACTGTGTCACCTCCCACGCGCCATCACTCTGCCCTCGTGCCCCGGACGCAGCGTAGCGTTCCTTCGACGATGCGAAGCAGAGCCGGGGTCCATGTGTCGGGATGCCGTGGAGCTGCTGGGTCCCCGGCTCTGCGCAGCAACGCCATAGCGCGTCGAAGACGCGCGTGAACGTGCTGAAGAGCGTTGCAGCGCGTCCGGGACACGGGCGGAGAGAATGCTCGCATTGAAGATCTGACCCGTCCCTGCGCAACCGCGCGACATACCCCAGACATGAGAAAGCGCCCGTGGGGGGCGGGCGCTTTCCGTAGTCGACTTGGGGTTGGGGTCGTCTACATATCCACGTGGCGACTTTGGGGGGCTGGTAAAGAGCCGCGTGAATTCACAAAACTCGTCAAATCTCCTCAGCGAACGAGAGAGGCGTTCGAACTGGTGACAACGACCGGCTTGCCGGCCTTGACCACGCGGGCGGTCTGGGTCAGGCCTTCATCCGAGCCAGAGCGCGCCGTCATGCCGAAGCCCGCCACCGCGATCCCTGCGACGAGCGCGACGACCACAATCTTCCAATGGGTCGCGCGATCAGCGCTGTAGATCGAGTGGTTCATGGAAGCCTCCTGCCGCCATCTACCCGAAGTAGTCGCCCGCCCATTCGGGCAGGTTCATGCTTCCGGTGCTCAACAACCTAATATCGGCGGATTCGTTCCCAAGGGGCGATCACAAGACCGTGACATGACGTGAAAGATCGCGATCAAAAGCGGCCCCTTTGTCGTGCTTTTCTATAATTATTTCAAAGATGTAATGGGCCTGCCTGGCGCTTTCTGGCTTGGTGGTCGACAAGGCGCCAGGAACTCAAAAAACATTTGCCTGTGGCTGAAAAACACACGGCTTCTTAAGGCAAATCAGATGCTTCCGACCGTTTTCAACCTCGCCCTGGGGTGGATTTCAGCCTGCGACAGCACGGTGGTCTGGGCCCGGAACCGTTCCACCAGGGACCGCACGAACGGACGAATGGCCGCGGAGGTGACCAGCACCGGCGCCTCGCCTTCGCGCGCGGCGCGCTCGAAGGCCTCGCGCACGGCGGTCATGAACTCCGACAGTTTCGAGGGCTGCATTGCGAGGCTGCGCTCCTCGCCCTGGCCGATGATCGACTCGGCGAAGGCCTGCTCCCATTTCGCCGACAGCGCGATCAACGGCAGATAGCCGGCATAGGAGGTGTTTTGCGCGCAGATCTGGCGCGCGAGGCGCGCGCGGACGTGCTCGACCATGGTCGCCGGATTGCGCGAGAAGGCGAGCGAATCCGCAATGCCTTCGAGGATGGTGGAGAGGTCGCGGATTGAGATGCGCTCGGCGAGCAGCAGCTGCAGCACGCGCTGGATGCCGGAGACCGTGACCTGGCCCGGAACGATGTCCTTGACCAGCTCGCTCTGCTCCTTCGGCAGCTCCTTGAGCAGCTTCTGCACCTCGCCATAGGACAACAGGTCCGACATGTTGGCCTTGAGCAGCTCGGTGAGATGGGTCGAGAGCACGGTCGCGGCGTCGACGACGGTGTAGCCCTTGAGCGAGGCCTCCTCCTTGAGGCTGGCGTCGACCCAGGTCGCGGGCAGGCCGAAGGTCGGCTCGGTGGTGTGGATGCCGGGCACCTGCACCTGGCTGCCGCCGGGGTCCATCACCATGAACTGGTTCGGCCAGATCTTGCCGGTGCCGGCGTCGACCTCCTTGATCTTGATGATGTAGGTGTTGGCCTCGAGCTGGACGTTGTCGAGGATGCGCACCGCCGGCATCACGAAACCCATCTCGATCGCGAGCGAGCGGCGCAGCGCCTTGATCTGCTCGGTGAGGCGGTCGGTGCCGTCGGGGCCATTGACCAGCGGCAGCAGCGCATAGCCGAGCTCGATCTTGAGGTCGTCGATCTTGAGCGCGGCCGAGATCGGCTCTTCAGTCGCGGCAGCACCGGGCGCACCCGGCGTGCCCGGCGCGGGTGCCGCCTTGGCGGCTTCCTCGGCCTTGACGGCGGTCTTCTTGTGGTTGCGGGCATGCCAGGCCAGCGCACCGGCGCCGGCGCCGAGCGCCAGGAAGGGGATGGTCGGAATGCCCGGCAGCGCCGCCAGCACCAGCATCACCGCCGAGGACATCGCCAGCGCCTGCGGATAGCCGGAAAACTGCTTCATCAGCGCCTTGTCGGCGGCGCCTGAGACGCCGGCCTTGGAGACGAGCAGGCCGGCCGCGGTCGAGACGATCAGCGCCGGCACCTGGGTGACGAGGCCGTCACCGACCGTCAGCAGCGTGTAGCTGCGGCCGGCGTCGGCGAAGGACATGCCCTGCTGCGCGACGCCGATGATCATGCCGCCGACGACGTTGATGAAGACGATCAAGAGGCCGGCGATGGCGTCGCCCCGGACGAACTTGGAGGCACCGTCCATGGCGCCGAAGAAGCCGCTTTCGTCCTCCAGCTCCTTGCGCCGCTGCTTGGCGACCTTCTCGTCGATCAGGCCGGCGGAGAGGTCGGCGTCGATCGCCATCTGCTTGCCGGGCATGGCGTCGAGGTGGAAGCGCGCGGCGACCTCGGCGATGCGGCCCGAACCCTTGGTGATGACGACGAAGTTGACGATGATCAGGATGGCGAAGACGATGATGCCGATGACGAAATTGCCGCCCATCACGAAGCTGCCGAAGGCCTCGATGACGTGACCGGCGGCCGCCGTCCCTTCGTGCCCGTGCGACAGGATCAGGCGGGTCGAAGCCATGTTGAGCGACAGGCGCAGCATGGTCGAGATCAGGAGGATGGTCGGGAAGGCGGAGAATTCGAGCGGCGCCTGGATGAACAGCGAGGTCATCAGGATCAGGATCGACAGCGTGATCGAGATCGCCAGGAACAGGTCCAGCACGATGGCGGGCAGGGGCAGGATCAGCACCACCAGGATGGTGAGGATGCCGAGTGCCAGCGCGATGTCGCCGCGCTTGAGGATGCTCGCGATCTCGTTGAGGGAGGGGATGCCGGGCTTGGCGCTGCCTACGCCCTGTCCCGCGGTGACGTCGACCATGGTAGCTGCCTCCCCGCGCGACTGCCGTCCGCGCGCCCCAAACGTCTGCGCAGCGGCCGATGGGCCGCCGTTCCGAAAGTGAGGCACCGCACTGGCGTCCACGGGGGCTCTCCCGTTCTAAACGCGGCCGACGACACTCGACTTCACCCGGCAATTTTTGCCCGGTGTATGGTTAGCAAAGGGTTAACGGAGGGGTGGGTGGTGCGGGGGTCATGGATCCGGTCCTGCGGACCATCCCGGAATGACAGTCGAGGGCAAGCGCCCCTACTTCGCCTTGTCCATCTTGGTCACCGTGTACCCTGAAGCCGCCTCCTCGGCCTCGAAGGTCACCTTGTCGCCGACCTTCACCTGCTTGAGCATCGCGGCGTCCTTGACGCGGTAGACCATGGTCATCGGCTCATCCATGCCGAGGCTCTTTGCCGGTCCGTGCTTGAGCGTGATCTTGCCGGCACCCTCATCGATCTTCTTGACCTCGCCGCTGATCGCGGCAGCCCCGGCCGCCAAAGCTCCAGCGGCAACGCTCAACGTCAGCGCCAGCGCAGTGCCGATACGGATGATGTGGTTCATGGCAGTCTCCTTTCGCGTTACTTCACGGTGACGTGGCCGACCATGCCGTAGTCGCGATGGTCGGGAATCAGGCAGGAGAACTCGAAGGCGCCTGCCTTGGTGAATTTCCAGACGATCTCGGCCGTCTTGTTCGGGGCGAGGCGCACGCCGTTCGGATCGTCGTGCTCCATGTGCGGATGCTTCTTCATCTCAACGGCATGCGCGAGGTTCTCCTTAGGTGTCGCGAGCAGGAATTCGTGATCCTCCTTGCCGACATTGCGCAGCACGAAGCGGATCTGTTCGCCGCGTTTGACCTCGATCCGGGCGGGTGAGTAGTCCATCTCGTTCATCAGGATCTCGATCGTGCGTGCGGGCTTGTTGGGATCGCCGGGCTCGCCGGCGGAAAAATTTGCGTGCCCGTGCTTGTCGTGGGCAAAGGCCGGGACGGTCGAGAGCGCGGCCAGCGTGAGGCCGAGCTTGATCGTGATCTTCATCGTGGTCTCCAGTTGGTGGTTCATCAAGACGCTCACATCTTCATGTTCTTCATCGGCGGGCTGCCGGGTTTTTGCCGGGCTGGTTCGGCGGCCGGCGCCGTGACCTCGTAGGCGACGGTGCCTTGCGGGAACTTGTACGGACCGGGATCGCGGTAATCGTCGCGCGCGAGGTCTTCGCGGATTTTCATCACGGTGAACATGCCGCCCATCTCGATCGGCCCGAACTGGCCGGTGCCGGTCATCATCGGCAGCGTGTTGTCGGGCGCGGGCATCTCCATGTTGCCCATCGCCATGCCGGTCGAGCCCATCGCCATGCTGTCCGGTGCGAGCTTGCCGACGGCCTTGGCGAGATCCTTGCGCGACACGCCGATCAGGGTGCGCACCTCGTGTCCCATCGCGTTCATGGTGTGGTGCGATTTGTGGCAGTGGAACGCCCAGTCGCCGGGATTGTCGGCGAGCACGTCGAGCACGCGCACCGCGCCGACCGGAACGTCCGTCGTCGTCTCCGGATATTGCGCGCTCTCCGGAACCCAGCCGCCGTCGGTGCAGGTCACCGCAAAACTGTGGCCATGCAGATGGATCGGATGATTGGTCATGCTGAGGTTGCCCATGCGCACGCGCACCTTGTCGCCGAGCCTGACCGGCAGTGGATCGATCCCGGGAAACACCCGCGCATTCCAGGTCCACATGTTGAAATCGGTCATCTCGTTGACATGCGGCAGATAGGTGCCGGGGTCGACGCGATAGGTGCTCATCACGAACACGAAGTCGCGATCGACGGGCCGGAAATTCGGATCGCGCGGGTGCACGACGACCATACCCATCATGCCCATCGCCATCTGCACCATCTCGTCGGAATGCGGGTGGTACATGAACGTGCCGCTCTTCTTCATCTCGAATTCGTAGACGAAGGTCCTGCCCGGCTCGATGTGCGGCTGGTTCAATCCGCCGACGCCGTCCATCCCGCTCGGGACGATCATGCCGTGCCAGTGCACGGTTGTGTATTCGGGCAGTCTGTTGGTGACGAAGATGCGGACCTTGTCGCCCTCGACGGCTTCGATGGTCGGGCCGGGCGATTGCCCGTTGTAGCCCCACAAATTCACCTTCATGCCTTCGGCGAACTCCCGCACCACCGGTTCTGCGACGAGATGGAATTCCTTCCAGTCGCCGTTCATGCGGAACGGCAGCGACCAGCCGTTCAGCGTGACCACGGGGCGATAATCCGGTCCGCTGATCGGATGCAGCGGCGGCTGCATCACCACCTTGTCCATGGTGGGTGCTTCCGGAATCGAAGCGGCCTGCACGCGGCCTTGAATAGCCGACGCGCCGGCAAGCGCGGCGCTCCCTAGAAATCCTCGGCGGGAAAACATCCTGGCCTCCATCTCAGTGGCCGCCGCCATCGGCAGGTGCTGCCGCGGCGATGGTGGTTGGATTGTCGCTGACGGCCGCCGCCGCGCCGCCGCCATTGACGGCGGTCTGCAAGTCGGCCTGGGCGAGGAAGAATCTCTGCCTGGCGTCGATCGCGCCGCGCAGCGACGCCAGACGTTGCCGCGCCTCGGTGAGCAGCGCGAAGATATCGACCTGCATGCTGGAGAAGCGCAGCTGCATCTCCTCGGTGATGATCTTGCGCAAGGGGATGATCTCGCGCTGGTAGTGGCTCGCGATGTCGTAAGTGGAGCGATAGGCACGATAAGCATCGCGCGCCTCGGAGCGCACATTCACGGCGCGCTCGCTCAAACGGTTGAAGGCAAAGTTGTAAGTCTCGGCTGCCTGACGCACGCGCACCTCGCCGCCGTCGAAGATCGGGATCTGGAACTGCACGTCGAAGCCGCGTTCGCGGAACGGCGGCCCTTCCGGATCCCGAGTGCGGCGGGAAATGCCGGCAAGATCCAGCAGCGTCACGAAACGCGTCGCCTCGGTGAGGTTCAGCGACTTCGCCAGCGCCGTCAGCTCCAGCCGCGCGATCTGCAGGTCGATGCGATGGGCGACCGCATCGGCCTCGATGGAGGGCAAGGCCAGCGGCCGGCGCGGCAGCGACGGCAACGCGTTGGGCAAGCGGAAGTCGAGACCCTCGTCCCACAGACCCATCAGGCGCGCCAGCCTTTCGCGCGTGCTCGCCGCGGTCTGCCGCGCGGTGGCGAGGTCGGCAGTGGTCTCGGCGTAAAACACCTGCTCGCGCGCCTGGTCGAGCTTGTTGAGCGAGCCGGTCTCGCCGAGCTTGACCGCGAGCTGCGCGGTCGATTCCGCCGTCGCCTTCGCCTCGGTCAGCAGCACCACCATCTCGTTGGCGGCAACAGTGCGGATGTAGGCGCGGCGCACGTCGGCGGCGAGTCGCAGCGTCGCCAGGGCAGCGCGCAATTGCGCTGCCCTGAAACGGTCACGGGCGATGTCGGAGCGGAACGGCAGGGTGGCAAGCGCGAGGATGTCGCCGACCACTTGGCGCTCGATCTCGCTGGCGCCATTGCCTGATATCCGCGAGATCGAGAACACCGGGTTGGGCGGCAGGCTCTGCTCGACCAGATCGGTCTCGGCCAGCGCCAGCTCGTTATAGGCGGCCTGCAGCCCCTTGTTGTTGAGCAGCGCGATCTGCACGGCAGCGTCTGCGCTGAGCGTCCGCGACAGCAATTGGCGAACGCGCGCCTCGACCGCGCCGGTGCCTTCGGCCGTTCGCACAAAGGCGACGTCCTTGTTGATGGCCTGGTTCGTCAGATCCGAGACATCGGTCATGCCGCTGTCGGGCGAGAACGCGGCGCAGCCGGAAACGCTGAGCGCAGTGAGGACGAGCAGGCCTCGCGCAAGATGGCGTGTCATGGCGCGCTCCTACCGGTCTTGCTTCGGCTGCGGCGTCACCGCATCGTTGCGGCCGCGCCACGGCGCCGGCGTCGCAGGCCGCAGGCTGGTATAGGGCGCGATGGTCGAGCGATAGCCGATGCGCGCCACCTTCGCCGCGGGAGCGGCGGGGTCGGCACTGGCGATCGGTGTCGTTGCCGGCATGCAGCCGGAGAGCGACAGCGCGGCAAGGGCGAGCAGCAGCCGATTCAATCGAAAATATCGTCGATCCACCGCAGATGCGGCGGACTTCGCCCCGGAAAGCGTAAACATGACCTGTCCTTGATCTGGAGACCACAGGTTCGCGCGCGCAGAAGCGCGCTCGGCCCGAAATCGTCGCGTCAGATCAAGCGATGGGGGGACGGTAGTGCTGGGGTGGTGCCGCGCCGTGCAGGCTGGGGACGATCTCGGGTGCGCAGGCGGAGACGGGCAGAAGCGGCTTGGCGACATCAGGCAGATCGGCGGGCAGCGCGCTGACGCACATCATCGCGCAGCACGGGCCCACTGTTCCCTTGCCGTCGTGGTGATGCTGTGCGGGCGCGTCCTTTGCCGCGGTCTGGTGATGAGCGTGGGTTGCCGCATGCGCGTGCGACGTATCGCCGTGCACATGGTTCGTCGGCATCTGGTGATGCGCCGGCACGAGATCTGCGAGGCGCGCGTCGTCAAGGCAGGGCGCAGGGCCACCGCCCCAGGCAAGGCTTGCGGCCGGCGCGAGCACGCAGAACAGATAGGCGAGGGCGATGATCCGCCCCACCCTGATCCGCAACGATCGCGTCAATCGCAACAACATTCCGCCGACTCCGCGCGGCAATGTTGCACACGCTGATTGCAAACTAATGGCAAAAGGCGCATTCGCCAAGCTCTTCTTACCGCAGTGCACCGCGCATGCCCAATATCGCGCCACGATGCTTGACCATGTGGCGAACCGCGGGTCATGGTCCGGCCCGTGCACGCGCCAAATCATCCAGGACAAACACCTGCGTCCTTCAACCCTGACTCCCGACAGGCCTGGGTGCGCCTGGTCATTGCCCTTGTGATCGGCTCGATCGGCGCCGTCGGCATGTGGGCGGTCGTGGTCGTGATTCCCGTGGTGCAGACCGAATTCGGCGCCACGCGCGGCGCGGTGTCGCTGGCTTTCACCCTCATGATGTTCGGCTTCGGGCTCGGCGGCGTGATCGCCGGCAAGATCACCGACCGGTTCGGCATCGTGCCGGCGATGGCGATCAGCATCGCCTTCCTCGGCGTCGCCAATGTGCTCGCGGGTCTGTCGACCCAGCTCTGGCAGTTCGTGGCGGCTTATTTCTTGATCGGGCTCGGCACCTCCGCGACCTTCGCGCCGCTGATGGCGGAAGCCTCGCATTGGTTCGAGCGCTATCGCGGATTGGCGGTGACCATCGTCGCCAGCGGCAATTATGTCGCGGGAACAATGTGGCCGCCGATCGTGAGCTGGGGCACGCAGGAGATCGGCTGGCGCTACACCCATATCGGCATCGGCATCGTCTGCGCCAGCCTGATGGCGGTGCTCGTGCTGATCCTGCGCGCGCAGATGGGCAACGACCATCTCCGCGATCATGCCAACGCACCGCCGCCGCGGGTCGATCTCAAGCTGTCGACCAACACACTGACGGTGCTGCTCTCGATTGCCAGCATCTCCTGCTGCGTGGCGATGGCGATGCCGCAGGTGCACATCGTCGCGTATTGCGGCGATCTCGGCTACGGCGTCGCGCGCGGCGCCGAGATGCTGTCCTTGATGATGGGCTGCGGCATCATCAGCCGCATCGGCTCGGGCTATCTCGCCGACAAGATCGGCGGCATCCGCACGCTGCTGGTGGGATCGCTGGCGCAGGGATTTGCGCTGGTGTTCTATCTGTTCTTCGACAGCCTCACCTCGCTGTATCTGATCTCCGCGATGTTCGGCCTGTTCCAGGGCGGTATCGTGCCGAGCTACGCCATCATCGTGCGCGAGGCGATGCCGGCGAGCGAGGCGGCGACCCGCGTCGGCATCGTGATCTTCGCCTCCGTGTTCGGCATGTCGTTCGGCGGCTGGGTGTCCGGCGTCATCTTCGATGCCACCGGATCGTACGCCGCGGCATTCGCCAATGGCGTGGCGTGGAATGCGCTGAACATCGGCATCGTCGTGCTGCTCTTGATCCGCGCGCGGATGGGCTCGGTCAAGACCGGCCCGGGTTTTGCCACCTAAACGGACTGTCCTGCCTTCAGCAGCGAGCAGCCGGTGATCTTGTAGCTGCCGTCGCCCTGCTGCTCGAGCGTGTAGAGCGCCTCCCAGGCCTCGCCATTGGCATCGATGATATGGACGCGCTGGGCGATCCAGCCGCCATCGATCTTGCTCTCGCCAAATTCGAAACTCTTGTGACGATAGACCGGCGCGTAGCCGCTCTGCACCATGGACATGAAGATGTCGGGTGCGGGAAAGATCTCCTTGATCGCCGGTGCCGCATAGGAATAAGCCGCCGTCGCATCGTCGCGAACGAAGGCCTGCTCCTGGGCGCGGATGACGCTTTGGGCGGCCGCGACATCGCCGGCGCGTGCGGCGAGGAGACTAAGGGCAATCGTGAAGGCGACGACCAAGACTGCGATGCGCATGACAGGCTCCGCGTCGATATCCCGGCGGAGGCGATGCTAGCACATCTCCGCGCCTACCGCTTCCGCCTCGGTGCCGGCTTCGTCGTCCTGGCCGCGCGCACCTTGGCCTTGCTGGGCGGCTGCACGCGCAAGCCGTCGACGAATACGTCGAGCAGGCGCAGCGCCGTCGCCTGCCAGCCGGGCTGGTCGTGCACGTAGCACATGCCGAAGAAGGCGCGCAGCAGATCCTCCGGGCTGATGTCGGCGCGCATCTCGCCAGCTGCGACCGCGCGCTCGAGCAGCGAGCCGATCGCCTTGGTCAGACGCTCGAAGGAGAAAGCATGTAGCTCCGACCCGCTCTGCACCGCCAGCGCCAGCGCTGCCATCATCCCCTTCTTGGTCGCAACAAACTCGACCCCTGAGTGCAACCAGCGCCGCAGCGCCTCGACCGGGTCCTTTTCATTCTTCAGTTGCTCGGCCAGCTCGCTGAGCTGCTCGACCTCGCGCCGGTACACCGCCTCGAACAGATCCTCGCGCGTCGGAAAATGGCGGTAGAGCGTGCCGATGCCGACGCCGGCGCGTTTTGCGACGGCCTCCAGGCTCGCTTCGGGGCCGCCGGCGCTGAACACGGCCTTGGCCGCTTCGAGCACGCGCTCGCGATTGCGCACGGCGTCGGCGCGGGGCTTTCGGGCCTGGTCGGTGTGGTCATCCATGCCGCGCAATGTAGATCACGAATTGGTTAGATTGAACCCTCGCCGGACCCGTGCAGGGCTGCATCGCGTTGGTGGCGCAGGGGCTTTTGACGAATTCCAGATATTTCCGAGCGGCTCTTGTTAAACGGAGGCTGCCTCCGTATCTTCGATCGGGCGTCGGCCGCATCATCTTCGGGCGGCGCGGTATCGACGGCGGCCACGGCGGTGGCGCGCTGCACGACGACTCATATCCATTTCTGATCGGAGCCTTGTATGAACCACTCCATCAGCCTCACCGTGAACGGTGCGCGGCGCGACTTCGTCCTCGACGATCCGCGCGTCACGCTGCTCGATCTCTTGCGTGAGCGCCTCCATCTCACCGGAACCAAGAAGGGATGCGACCGCGGCCAGTGCGGCGCCTGCACCATTCTCGTCGACGGCAAGCGCATCAACTCGTGCCTTGCGCTCGCCATCAGCCATGACGGCGCCGACATCCTCACCATCGAAGGCGTCGCACGCGGCGACCAGCTTCATCCCGTGCAGGCCGCCTTCATCGCCAATGACGGCTTTCAGTGCGGCTTCTGCACGCCCGGCCAGATCATGAGCGCGATCGGCATGATGCGCGAAGGCCAGGCTGGCAACGATCCCGAGCGCGTGCGCGAATGCATGAGCGGCAATCTCTGCCGCTGCGGCGCCTATGCCGGCATCGTCGATGCCGTGCTGGAAGCGCAGGCCGGCATGGACGAGACCAATCAGAGGCGCTCCGCATGAAACAGTTCGATTATGTCAGGCCCGGCACGATCGCCGAAGCCGTCGCCGCCGCGGCCCGGCCGAGCGCCGTCTATCTCGCAGCCGGCACCAACCTGCTCGATCTGATGAAGGGCGGTGTCAGCCGTCCGGATCGCCTGGTCGACGTCACGCATCTCGATGGACTCGATGGTATAGAGACTCTCGCAGACGGTGGCTTGCGTATCGGCGCGCTCGTCAACAACGCCGATCTCGCGCACAATGCCGAATTCGCGAGATCCTATCCTGCGGTGGCCGAAGCGCTGCTCTCCGGCGCGTCGGCTCAATTGCGCAATGCCGCCACCGTCGGCGGCAATCTGTTGCAACGGACACGCTGTGCATATTTCTACGATACCGCCAGCCGCTGCAACAAGCGCGAGCCGGGCTCCGGTTGCGACGCCCGCGACGGCGAGAATCGAAGCCATGCCGTGCTCGGCTGGAGCGAGAGCTGCATCGCCACGCATCCGTCCGACTTCTGCGTGCCCCTGGTCGCGCTCGACGCGGTCGTGGAGATCGAGGGCAGGAACGGCCGCCGCGAGATCGCGCTCGACGCGCTGCACCGCCTGCCCGGCGATACGCCCGGGCGCGAGTCCGTGCTCGAGCCCGGCGATCTCATCGTCGCGGTGCGCCTGCCGCCCGCCGCGCGCGGCTTTGCCGCGCATGCGCGTTATCTCAAGGTCCGCGAGCGCACCTCCTATGCCTTTGCCCTGGTCTCGGCCGCCGCCGCGCTGCGGATCGAGAACGGCAGAATCGCGGAGGCGCGGCTTGCGCTCGGCGGTGTTGCCGCAAAGCCCTGGCGCGCTCGCGCAGCAGAGGACGTGCTTGGGAATGCTGCGCCCTCGGCGGACGCGTTCCAGGAGGCGGCCTGGCGTGCGCTCGAGGGCGCAAAACCGTCCGGCGACAACGCTTTCAAGATCGAGCTCGCGCGCCGCATCGTCGTGCGCGCGCTGCTACTCGCCGCCGCCGGTACGCCTGCGCGTATCCCCGCGCTGCCGGCCTCTCCCTTTGCCTCGATCTCCGGAGCCATCCATGCCTGAGCTCAATTTGACCAGCGCTCCCGCCCATCTGCGGCACGGCTCGAATATCGGCCAGCCGCTGACCCGCCGGGACGGCATCCTCAAGGTCACGGGGCGGGCGACCTACGCCGCCGACAATCATCCACCCGGGATGCTGTTTGCGGTGATGGCCGTTTCGAGCATCGCGCGCGGCCGCGTGACCTCGCTCGATGTCGCGGCCGCCAAGCGCCATCCCGGCGTCGTCGACGTCATGACGCCCGACCACAAGCCACAGCTCGCGATCGACCCCGAGATCAAGACCAATCCGTTTGTGTTCCGGATGGAGGTGTTGCAGAGCAATGAGGTTCGCTACGCCAATCAGCCGATCGCGGTCGTGATCGCGGAAACGCTCGAAGCCGCGACTGAAGGCGCTGCCTTGCTGGCGCCTCGCTATGATGAACTGCCCCCGCTGGTCGGGCTCGATGCCGGGGAGACCTTCGTGCCGCCCGTCGTTGGCGTCGGCAATCCGAGCGAACATCATCACGGCGACGTCGAGGCGGGTCTTGCCGCGGCCGAGAAGCGGATCGACGCGACCTACGAGACGCCGCCGCAATATCACAACGCGATGGAGCCGCATGCGATCGTCGCCTCCTGGGATGGCGACCGTCTGCAGATCGACATGCCGACCCAGGGCTTGATGCTGTCGCTGGCGCGCATCGCCGAATTGTTCGGCATCGCGCACGACAAGATCCACATCCGCAGCCCGTTCCTCGGCGGCGGCTTCGGCTCCAAGGGATTGATGGCCGGGCCGCCAACGCTCGGCATCATGGCGGCAAAACTCGTCGGCAGGCCGGTGAAGCTGGTGCTGCGCCGTGAGCAGATGTACGGCCCGGTTGGCCATCGTGCGCCGACGCGTCAGCGCCTGCGCATCGGTGCCGACGGGGAGGGACGCCTGACCGCGCTCGATCATCACGCCAGGACCGTGTCGAGCACGTTCGACGATTTCTACGAGCCCGCGGCCGATGCCTCGCACACGCTCTATGCGGCGGCTGCGATCCGCACTTCGCACGATGCCGTGCGCGTCAACACCGGCACGCCCCTCTTCATGCGCGCGCCGGGGGAGGCAACGGGCTCGATCGCGCTCGAGAGTACGATCGACGAGATGGCCTGGGCCTGCGGCATCGACCCGCTCGCCTTCCGCCTGAAGAACTACGCCGAGGTCGAGCCGATCTCGGGCAAGCCGTTCTCGTCCAAGGCACTGCGTGCCTGCTACGAGCAGGGTGCGGCGCGGTTCGGCTGGGCGAAGCGCTCGCTCCAGCCGCGGCAGATGCGCGACGATGACGGTCTTCTGGTCGGCTGGGGCGTGGGCACCGCGACCTTCCCGGCGCTGATGTTCCAGGCCGAAGCGCGCGCGGCGATCCGCCGCGACGGCTCGGGTGTCATGGAGATCGGCGCGCATGACATGGGGCAGGGCGCCTGGACCGCGCTGGCCCAGATCGCGGCCGATGCCGTCGGCCTCGATGTCGACCGTGTCGAATTCAAGGCCGGCACGTCCGACCTGCCCGATGCCGGCATCGCCGGCGGCTCGGCCCACACCGCGACGGCCGGCAGCGCGATCCATAGCGCCGGCGCGGCCGTGATCGCAAAGCTCGCCGATCTCGCCACCAATGATGAGCGCTCGCCACTGTTCGGCGCCGGCAATGCCGGCGTGATCGCGCGGGACGGCAGGCTGATCCGTCGCGACGACGAGAGCCGCGGCGAGAGCTATGCCGAGATTCTCGCGCGCGCCGGCGTCGCCGAGGTCGAGGCTCGCGGTACCGGCGCGCCGAATCCGGCGGCGATGGAGGAATATGCCATGCATGCCCACGGCGCGGTGTTCGCCGAGGTGAAGGTCGATCCGGAGCTCGGCCAGGTCCGCGTCACCCGCATGGTCGGCGCCTTCGCGGCGGGACGGATCGTCAATCCGCGCATGGTGCAGAGCCAGCTGTGCGGCGGCCTGATCTGGGGCATGTCCTTCGCGCTGCACGAGGAGGCCGTCACCGACCGCCGCAGCGGCCGGATCATGAATGCCAATCTCGGCGAGTACCACATCCCGGTGAATGCCGACGTGCCGCCGCTCGACGTCATCACGGTCGAGGAGCACGATCCGCACGTGAATGCGCTCGGCATCAAGGGCGTCGGCGAGATCGGCATCACCGGCAGCGCCGGCGCGGTCGCCAATGCCGTCTGGCATGCGACTGGCGTGCGCGTCCGCCGTTTCCCGATCCGGATCGAGGAGTTGCTGACGCAGCGTTGAGGGACAAGGCGGGGCGAGATCTTCTCGCTCCGCCGCGTTTCGCTAATGCAGCTTCTTGCGGAGCGCCCTGAGCGCCTCGCGCTGCATCTCGATGTAGTCGGCGATGGCCTTGCGCAGCTCGCGCGAATGGAGCTTGTCGGCATCGCGCTGGACTTCGTCGAGCGCGGCTTCTGCATTGGCGAGCGTGATCTTCATCTGCGAGTCCTGTTGCGAAGCGGCCCCGGAGTGCCCAAGGAATTCTCACGTATTATAACCTCAGCACCTCAACGCCAGGCTGCCCGGCACGGTTCGTAATATGTAGCGGCTTGTTTCGCGGAAATTGAGGTGGCTCAATATCCGTAAGATATCGGTGGTTCCGTAAGATCGCGAAAGGCCGATCGCGCCCTCAGAACGTCGGCGGCGTGCAGGCGGAGATCACCTCGCACGGCTTGCCGCCGACGCAGCGGAAGCGATGCGGGCGGCGGCTCTCGAAATAATAGGCATCGCCGGGATTGAGAATGCGGCGCTCGTCCTCGACGGTGACTTCGAGCTTGCCCGAGATCACGATGCCGCCTTCCTCGCCGTCGTGGACGAGATGCACGCGTCCGGTGTCACTGCCGGGCTCGTAGCGCTCTTTCAGGATCTGCAGGCTGCGGCCGAACAGATTGTCGCCGACTTGCCGATACGAGATCGGCTTCTTGCCGACCTCGGTCAGCTCCTCGGCGCGGTAGAAGATCTTGCGCCTCGACTCCGGCTCCAGCGCGAAGAACTCGGCGAGCCCCATCGGGATGCCGTCGAGGATGCGCTTGAGCGCGCCGACCGAGGGGTTCATCTGGTTGGATTCGATCAGTGAGATCGTCGAATTGGTGACGCCGGCACGTTTGGCCAGCTCGCGCTGCGACAGCTTGTGGCGCGCCCGGATGAATCGTAGCCGTCCACCGATGTCGACGCTCATAGCCCAAGCCCTGTTGCAGGTGTTGCGGATCGCGCAAATATGGACCGGCGGCCCCAGTTAAATCAATGGCTTGCAGATCACCAGAAAAGGACTTGTTGCGGCTTCGAAGCCGTGGCTCTGCTGGCCCGTCAGCAAAGGAGCGCGGCCGTGACCCTTCATCAGATTCCGAACACCATCAAGACCGACTCGTTCTGGATGCCGTTCACCGCCAACCGGCAGTTCAAGAAGGCGCCGCGCCTGTTCTCCTCGGCCGAGGGCATGCACTACACCACCGTCGACGGCCGCAAGGTGATCGACGGCTCCGCCGGCCTCTGGTGCGTCAATGCCGGCCATGGCCGCAAGCAGATCGGCGCCGCGGTCGAGCGGCAGCTGATGACGCTGGACTTCGCGCCCTCGTTCCAGATGGGCCATCCGCTGGCATTTGACTTCGCCGAGCGCCTCGCGGAGATCGCGCCGAAGGGACTCGATCGCGTCTTCTTCACCAACTCCGGCTCCGAGTCGGTCGACACCGCGCTCAAGATCGCGCTCGCCTACCATCGCGCCAACGGCCAGTCGAGCCGCACCCGTCTGATCGGCCGCGAGCGCGGCTATCACGGCGTCGGCTTTGGTGGCACCTCGGTCGGCGGCATGGTCGCCAATCGCCGCGCCTTCGCGACCCTGCTGCCGGGCGTCGATCACATCCGCCACACCCACGATCTCACCCGTAACGCCTTCGCCAAGGACCAGCCCGAGCATGGCGTCGAGCTGGCCGACGATCTCGAGCGTCTGGTGGCGCTGCACGGCGCCGAGACCATTGCCGCCGTCATCGTCGAGCCGGTGCCGGGTTCGACTGCGGTGCTGCCGCCGCCGAAGGGCTATCTGCAGCGCCTGCGCGAGATCTGCGACAAGCACGGCATCCTCCTGATCTTCGACGAGGTCATCACCGGCTTCGGCCGCCTCGGCACGCCGTTCGCCGCCAACTTCTTCGGCGTCACGCCGGACCTGATGACGACGGCCAAGGGCATCACCAACGGCACCATTCCCTGCGGCGCGGTGTTCGCGAGCCGCAAGGTGCATGACGGCATGATGGTCGGCCCCGAGAGCCAGATGGAGCTGTTCCACGGCTACACCTATTCGGCGCATCCGACCGCCTGCGCCGCCGGCATCGCGACGCTCGACATCTACAAGGACGAAGGCCTGCTCACGCGCGGTGCCTCGATCGCCGAATACTGGCGCGACGCGCTGCATTCGCTCAAAGGCCTGCCGAACGTCGTCGACATCCGCAATTGCGGCCTGATGGGCGCGGTCGAGCTGGCGCCGCGCGACGGCGTCGTCGGCGCGCGCGGCTATGACGTCATGGTCGACTGCTTCAACACCGGTCTCTATCTGCGCATGAGCGGCGACAGCTTCGCGATGTCGCCCCCGCTGATCGTCGAGAAGAGCCACATCGATCAGATGGTCTCCATCCTCGGCGACGCCATCAAGAAGGTGGCCTGATAATTGCTCTCGCCGTTGCGAGTTGTTTCCTGGCAGCGGCGCGTGTGATGCCGCGGGAGTTTGACGAAGCGTGAAAGTTCTGATCCTCGGCAGCGGTGTCATCGGTGTCACCTCTGCCTACTACCTCGCTCGCGCCGGTCATGAGGTGACGGTCGTCGACCGTCAGCCGGAGCCGGCACTGGAGACCTCTTTCGCCAATGCCGGCGAGGTGTCGCCCGGCTATTCGTCGCCCTGGGCCGGCCCCGGCGTGCCGGTGAAAGCGGTCAAATGGCTGTTGATGAAGCACGGCCCGCTGGTGATCCGGCCGAAGCTAGATCCGGTCATGTGGGTCTGGCTGCTCAAGATGCTGCGCAACTGCACCAGCGCGCGCTATGCGGTCAACAAGAGCCGGATGATCCCGATCGCGGAATACAGCCGCGACGCCTTGCGCGACCTGCGCCACGACATCGGCATCCAGTATGACGAGCGCTCGCAGGGGACGCTGCAGCTGTTCCGCCACCAGTCCCAGCTCGACGGCACCGGCGAAGACATCGCCGTGCTCAAGCAATATGGCGTGCCCTTCGAGGTGCTGAGCCGCGAGGGCTGCATCGCGGTCGAGCCGGCGCTATCAGGCGTCAAGGAAAAATTCGTCGGTGGATTGCGTCTGCCGCAGGACGAGACCGGCGACTGCCATATGTTCACGCAGTCCCTGGCCAAGCATGCCCAGGCGCTCGGCGTGCGCTTCCTGTTCAACACCGGCATCGATCGCATCGTCACCGAGGGCGCGCGCGTCAGCGGCGTCGTGACCAGCGCCGGCCTGTTGCAGGCGGACGCTTACGTGCTCGCGCTCGGCAGCTGGTCGCCGCGGCTGGTGGCGCCGCTCGGCATCGCGCTGCCGGTCTATCCGGTGAAGGGCTATTCGATCACGGTGCCGATCAAGGACGCCTCCGGCGCGCCGGAATCCACCGTGATGGACGAGAGCTACAAGGTCGCGATCACCCGCCTCGGCGACCGCATCCGCGTTGGCGGCACCGCCGAGATCTCGGGCTATTCGAGCAAGCTGTACGACGCCCGCCGCGCCACGCTCGATCACTCCCTCACCGACCTGTTCCCGCGCGGCGGCGATCTCGCCAAGGCAACGTTCTGGAGCGGTCTGCGCCCCATGACCCCGGACGGCCCGCCCGTGATCGGCCCGACCCAATACGCCAACCTCCACCTCAACACCGGCCACGGCACGTTGGGTTGGACCATGTCCTGCGGTTCGGGACGCGTGCTGGCCGACATGCTGTCGGGCAAGAAGCCGGAGATCGATGTGAGTGCGCTGACGGTGGAGCGGTACGCGCATCGGTTCGGGTAAGGCTCTATCCGTTCGTCATTGCGTGCGTAGCGAAGATTCCATGGGGAGTGGATAGCGACCAGGTCTGAGGCCAGACTGAGGGTTGCTGAATCCATTCAACCTGGAGACGACGATGTTGCTCGATCATCCTTCCGACGGACTGGCCGCTATCCGCACGCAGTTTGGCGCAATTTTTGTGTCATTGGAACTGAGCCGTTCGACATGGCTGGTCACTTCGCTGTCGCCCTGCAAGGGCGAGAAGATGTCCAAACGCAGCATGAAGGCCGGCGAGCTTTCGGAACTGTTGAAGCTGTTTGCGGAGCTGAAGCGCAAGGCGCAGGCGCGAACGGGTGAGAGCTATCCGCTCATCACGATCCAGGAGGCGGGGCTGGACGGGTTCTGGCTTCACCGCGCCCTGCAGCAGGAAGGCATCGAGAGCCACGTAGTCGATCCGGCCTCGATTGCGACGCCGCGCCGGCGCCGGCGGGCCAAGACGGACCGGCTGGATGGCGAGACGCTGTTGCGGACGCTGCTGGCCTACAAGCGCGGCGAGGTACGGGTCTGCGCCATGGTCGTTGCGCCCTCTCCGGCAGAGGAGGACCGCCGTAGGCTGTGCCGCGAGCGAGAGACCTTGATCGCGGAGCGGATCGAGCATGTGAACCGGATCAAGGGTCTTCTGTTCGCGCAAGGGATCTTCGACTACGCGCCGCTGCGGCGAGACCGGCGGAAGCGGCTGGAGGCCTTGCGGACGGGCGACGGGCGCGCCTTGCTGGCGCATCTGAAGGCGCAGATCAGCCGCGAACTCGACCGGCTCGAACTGCTGCTCGACCAGATCACGGCGGTGGAGCGCGAGCAGGATGCGTTGCTGGCCGCGAGCAAGGCGGCGGGGGAGAAGACCGTATCGAACCCGGTGGCAATGCTGCTCGAACTGAAGAGCCTGGGCCCGAACTTCACGGCCGTTCTCTGGTCGGAGGCCTTTTACCGGCAGTTCGCCAACCGCCGCCAGATTGCATCCTATGCCGGCCTTGCAGCCACGCCATGGCGCAGTGGCGGCATCGAGCGCGAGCAAGGCGTGTCGAAGGCTGGCAATCCGCGCCTGAGAACCACGATGATCCAGCTCGCCTGGCTCTGGGTACGCCACCAGCCTCAATCGGCTTTGACCCAGTGGTTCAAGGTGCACAGCCAACGCGGCCGCAAGCGCGCGATCGTGGCGCTCGCGCGCAAGCTGCTCGTGGCCCTCTGGAAGTACGTGACCGCGGGCGTGGTGATCGAGGGAGCCGAGATAAAGGCCGCCGCCTGACACCACGCTCCTCAGCCTCAGCCAATCCGCCGAGATTGATCAGCCTCGGCCGATCCGGGTGGACGAACCGATGGATTGCATGGCTTCAAACGCCGTAACGAAGAATGGTCTCGTCCTCTCGAGCCTGCCCGCCGCAAGCGGAATGTTGGTGCAGCCGCCGCCGCGCGGCGACCGAATGTGAGTTTGATCTGGCAAGCAAACCAGATTGCAAAAACCGGCTCGACCCTTGGATCGCCTGACGAAAAGGAGTTATCCGCCCGCTGCCCCGACTGCCAAAGCCTGATGGCGTGCTCGCTCGAGTCAAGGCCAAGTCGCTTCGCGACGGCCCTACGGGCCGACCTTGACTCGATCTGCGCGCGCCATCCTACGTGCTCCACGGTCGGGACGAAGAGCTGGCCTGCAATCGAACAAAGAGCTGAACAAACCGCCTTGACACACCAAATCCCCATGTGAGCAATCCAGTATCCCTCCGCGGAGACAGTCTGGATTTGCTTCGTCGCAAGGGCTCCTCGCAATGACGATGTGGAGGTAGCGGAGCGCCAACCTATCACGGGCTGAGGGTGTGCGCGCGAAAGGAGGGAGGCTTACGCCCCCGTCACGCAATTCACCCAGAGCACCACGGCCTTCGCATCCTGCGCCGGGTTGGAGAACCGATGCGGCCGGCGGCTGGCGAAACGAAAGCTGTCACCCGTCTTCAGCGACCACGTCCGGCTGTCCACCGTCAGCATCATCTCGCCCTCGAGCACGAGCCCGGCCTCTTCACCATCATGGGTGTAGAGCTCGTCGCCGGTGGAGCCGCCGGGCTCCAGATGCACCAGGAACAGGTTGAGCTTGTTATCGGCGCTGGCCGGGCTCAGCAATTGTTTCGAGACGCCGGTGCGCCAGAGTTTCAGCTCTGGCCGCTGCAGGCCGCGGGTTACCACCTGATCGGAGGAGCCATCGCTGCTCGGGCTTGCGCCGAACAGCGCGGCGATGCCGACGCCGAGCACGTCGGCGAGCGTTGCCAGCACGCGCAGCGACGGCGACGACAGGCCGCGCTCGATCTGGCTGAGAAAACCGATCGACAGATCCGTGCGCGCCGCGACCGTCTCCAGCGAGAATTGCCTGACCCGCCTGAGATCGCGGATGCGACGGCCGACCGCGACGTCCATCGCGGGTTCGGCCGGCTTGGCGACGGCTTTGGCTCTCGCCTTCCTGGCCGGCTTTGCGGCGACCGGTTTGCGCATTCTTTTGCCACCGCTCACGTCAGACAGCCTCCTTCATGTGCATGAAAACCACTTGCATCGTTCGCGAAACTGTGACCAATTTTCATATTGGTGAAACTAGGCCGAAACGGCTGAGCCCGCAACGTCTGGTCACGACATGCGCGAGCGCCGTCACCGGCCAGACCCAAAGGGGGATGCGATGAAGCGTTTTGTCCAGGCCGCGATCGCGGCGCTCGCCATTGCCACAGCCGTGCCGGCGTCGGCGCAACAAGTGCTGAAGGTCGGTTCGACGCCGACGGGCATTCCCTTCACCTTCCTCGACACCAAGACCAACACCATCCAGGGCATCATGGTCGATCTCATCACCGAGGTCGGCAAGGACGCCGGCTTCAACGTTCAGATCGAGCCGATGCAGTTCTCGGCGCTGATCCCCTCGCTGACCTCGAGCAAGATCGACATCATCGCGGCTGCGATGTTCATAACGCCGCCGCGCAAGGAGGTCGTCGACTTCTCCGACCCGATCTACACCTACGGCGAGGGCCTCGTGGTGCCGAAGACCGACACCAAGGCTTACGCCACGCAGGACGACCTGAAGGGCGAGACGGTCGGCGCCCAGGTCGGCACCGCCTTCGTCGACGCGCTGAAGAAGACTGGTCTGTTCGCCGAGGTGAAGGCCTACGACACCATCCCCGACATCCTGCGCGACGTGAACACCGGCCGCCTCAAGGCGGGCTATGCCGACTATCCGATCCTCGCCTACAATCTGAAGCAGGGCGGCTTCCCCGAGGTGCGTCTCGTCGACGGCTATAAGCCGGTCACGGTCGGCTCGGTCGGCATCGGCGTCCGCAAGGGCGAAACTGCGCTGCTCGGCAAGATCAATGCTTCGCTGGCGAAGCTGAAAGCCAACGGCACCATCGACAAGATTCTGGATAAATGGGGCCTGAAGGCACAAGGTTGATCGTGAGCGTCTGACCGATGAAGGCTTCCCGATGAAAGGCTTCTGGCGCGACGCCGTCGAGTTCTTCCCGATCCTGTTGAACGGCGTCGCGTTGACGATCGTCGTCACGGTCGGCTCGCTGCTGCTCTCGACCGTGCTAGGGCTCGTCTGGGCGATGATGCGGGTCTCCGGCATCAAGGCGCTGTCGATGCTCAGCGCCAGCCTGATCAACGTGATCCGCGGCATCCCGATCATCGTGCTGCTGTTCTACCTCTACTTCGTGATGCCCGATCTCGGCGTCACGCTGACGGCCTTGCAGGCTGCGATCCTCGGGCTCGGCATCGCCTATTCGGCCTATCAGGCTGAGAACTTTCGCGCCGGCATCGAGGCGATCGACAAGGGCCAGATCGAGGCGGCGCAGTCGATCGGCATGGGCTGGTGGCTCACCATGCGTCGCGTGGTGCTGCCGCAGGCGGTACGTATCGTGCTGCCGCCCTACGGCAACGTCATGATCATGATGCTGAAGGATTCCTCGCAGGCCTCGACCATCACGGTCGCAGAGCTTGCGTTGCAAGGCAAGCTGATCGCCTCCTCGACCTTCAAGAACACCAGCGTGTTCACCCTGGTGGCGCTGATGTACCTCACCATGAGCATCCCCCTGATCCTGCTGGTCCGTCACTTCGAGAAGCGGGCCCGCAAGCGATGATCGAACTCAACGACGTCCACAAGAGCTTTGGCAAGGTCGAGGTGCTCAAGGGCATCACGGCGAGCGTCGAGAAGGGCGAGGTGGTCTGCATCATCGGGCCATCAGGCTCGGGCAAGTCGACCATCCTGCGCTGCATCAACGGGCTCGAAAGCTACGATCGTGGCGAGATCAGCGTCGAAGGCCTGAAGGTCGATCGCGATGCTCCGTCGATCGTGAACATCCGCACCCAGGTCTCGATGGTGTTCCAGCGCTTCAACCTATTTCCGCATCGGACGGTGCTGGAGAACGTGATTGAGGGGCCGCTCTTCGTGAAGAAGGAGCCGCGCGCCCAGGTGCTCGAGCGCGGCCGCGCTCTGCTCGCCCAGGTCGGGCTTGCCGAGAAGGCCGATGCCCATCCACCGCAACTCTCCGGCGGCCAGCAGCAGCGCGTCGCGATCGCGCGGGCGCTCGCCATGCAACCCAAGGCGATCCTGTTCGACGAGCCGACCTCGGCGCTCGATCCCGAGCTGGTCGGCGAGGTCCTCGGCGTCATGCGCAAGCTCGCCGACGACGGCATGACCATGGTCGTCGTTACCCACGAGATGGGCTTTGCCCGCGATGTCGCCGATCGCGTGCTGTTCATCGACGGCGGAGTCATCGTCGAGCAGGGCCCGGCCAAGGCGCTGCTCAACCAGCCGCAGCATTCGCGCACGCAGGACTTTTTGCGCCGCGTGCTGCATCCGCTCTGACCGGACTTCGCCATGACGCGCCTGCCTCTGCCGCCCTCGCTCTATGCCGACACCGCCGTCGCGCCGGTCGCCACGCCGCCGCTCGACGTCGACAGAAGCGTCTCCGTCGCGATCGTCGGCGGCGGCTACACCGGCCTGTCCACAGCGCTGCATCTGGCCGAGCAAGGCGTCGAGGCGCTGGTGCTTGAGGCGCAGGAACCCGGTTGGGGCGCGTCCGGCAACAATGGCGGCCACACCAATCCCGGACTGAAGCACGATCCCGATCAGATCGAAGCCGATTTCGGCGCAGATCTCGGCCGCCGCATGATCGAGTTCTCCTACGGCACGACGAACTTCACCCACGACCTGATCCGCCGCTACCAGATTCCCTGCGAGGCGCGGCAGAACGGCACGCTGCGCGCGGCTTACAATGAGGCCAGCGCCGCCGCGATCGAGAAGACCGCGCAACAATGTATCCGCCGCGGCATGCCGGTGACCTATCTGAACCGCGAGCAGCTGCGCGAGATGACCGGCACCGACCGTTACATCGGCGCGATGCTGGATACCCGCGGCGGCGATCTGCATCCCCTGAGCTACGCCCGTGGCCTCGCGCGCGCCGCGATCTCCGCGGGCGCGAAGATCCATGGCGAGACGCCGGCATTGTCACTGCGCCGCGACGGCAGGCGCTGGCGCATCGAGACACCGCGCGCAGTGGTTCATGCCGATAAGGTCCTGCTCGCCACCAACGGCTTCACCGACGATCTCTGGCCGGCGCTCCGCCGCACCATCGTGCCGGTGTTTTCCTCGATCGCCGCGACCGCGCCGCTCTCCGACGCGGTCGCCCGTTCGATCATGCCGACGCGTCCGGTCCTCTACGAGAGCGGCCACATCACGGTCTATTACCGCATCGATCAGCAGAACCGTCTCTTGATGGGCGGCCGCGGCCCGATGCGCTGGATCAAGTCGCCGTATGACGTGGCCTATCTCATCCGTTATGCCGAGCGGCTATGGCCCCAGCTCAAAGGCGCCGCCTGGACCCATGGCTGGAACAGCCGGCTCGCCATCACCAAGGACCATTATCCCCACGTGCATGAGCCCGCGGAGAACATCCTGATCTCGCTCGGCTGCAACGGCCGCGGCGTCGCGCTCTCGACCGCGATGGGCGCGCAACTCGCGCGCCGCCTGATCGGCGGCGCCAAGGCCGAAATCGACATGCCGATCACGGGCATCAAGCCGATCCCGATGCACGCGTTCTGGCCGGTCGGCGTGACGACCGCGGTGATCGCGGGCCGGGTGCGGGACCGGCTTGGCATATGAAAAAGGCGCCGCCCGGATTCGGGCGGCGCCGTGTTGGGAGTTGCAGATTGCGTCAGCAGCGGCCCTGCTTCCACAGCCCGGGCGGGCATCCCATGCCGCGCCAGCCGACCTTGCGTCCATGCGACCAGCCGGGCGGTGTGCCATAGTGATAATGGCCCATCGCGTGACCATGGCCGTGACCGCGACCATGTCCATGTCCGCCCTTTGCAACCGCGGGGCCGGCAAACGTAACGCCGGCCGCGATGATCAGGGACGCGGCGAGCGCAAGTTTCTTCATCTTGTCCTCCACTGGGGCGAGCGCATTTGTCCATTCAATGAACGAACTGTGCGCAGGTAAGTTCCCTGCGAATGTGGAGGAGTCGTGACGCTCGTGCAGATGCGCGATCCCGTATCGGCTCAACGAGCGCTCGCATGATCTCGCGTCGATTTCTGCGCTCAGCCTTCCGCGACCGCCGCGGCCCATGGCTGAAAAATCTCGACCGCCCCATAATTCGTGTCGCCCTCGCGCATCACCACGCTCGGGCAGGCGAATTTCTGCGGCAACGTTTGCACCCGGCCTTCTTCGTAGTCGAAGCGTGCGGCCAGCGCCTTGCGTGCTTCCTCCGGAAGTCGGGCGTCTCCGATCACGATCGCGCCTTCGCTGGCGTCGATGCGCGGCTGATGGATGGCGGCGTCCAGATCCATCCTGAAATCCATCGCGAAGGAGACGAGTTGCATCACGGCGGGCAAAATGCGACGTCCGCCGGAGGCGCCGGCGGCGAGGCGTTTGCCGTCCTTCGTCTCGGCGATAACGGGCGTGTAGTTGCAAAGGCAGCGCTTGCCGGGTGCAAGCGAGTTGGTGGTACCCGGCGTCGGATCGAACCACATGATGCCGTTGTTCATGGTGATACCGGTGTGGGGTGTCACATATTTCGAGCCGAAGGACGAGAGCAGCGTCTGCGTCACCGCCGCGATGTTGCCGTGACGGTCGACGACGGAGAAATGCGTGGTGCAGGCGGGCGCCAGATATTCTGCGCCAAGCGAGCGCTTGCCGTCGGCATCGCCCATGTCCCTGAGCCGCTCGCGGAAGGCCGCCTGCAGGGCGAGCGCATATTCGACATAGGCGGCGGCATCCGGCGCGCCTGCGGGCGTCAAGCTCTGCTGCAACAGGCGCAGCGCATGCGCCATCGTCGGTCCCGCCGTGAGCTCCGGCGTCGCAAGCACCTTGCCCTCGCGATAGGGGATCGCCAGTGGCTCGCGCAGGTGGGCGTGGAATGCGGCGAGATCCTCCACCGACAGCGAGCCGCCGTCGGCCTTGATATCGGAGGCAATGCTCCTGGCGAGATCGCCCTGGTAGAAATCGCGAGGGCCGGCCTCGGCGAGATGTGACAAAGTCGCCTTCATGGTGTCCTGGGGCAGCCGTGTCTCGGATTTGATGCCCCATGGCGCGCTCGGCGGCAGACCGTCTTTCAGGTATGCGGCCGCGCTTGCGGGATAGCGCCTGAGATCCGCCGCAGAGCCAGCGATCGTCACGGTCGTCCACCAATCGACCAGCAGGCCTTCGCCGGCGAGCGCGGCAGCCGGCGCGACCAGATCCTTCCACGGCATCTTTGCGTAGCGGCGATGCGCCTCTTCCATGCCGGCGACGACGCCGGGTACCGCAATCGAGCCGGGACCATGGATGTTGCGGTCATCCTTCACCCGGGGCCAGGGAAACAGGTCGGAGGCCGCCGCGCCTTCGCCACTGAGCGGATAGTCGGCAGTGCGCAGGCTCTGCGGCGCGCACATGCCGTAGTCGATCACCTCGTAGCGATTTTCCTTCGCGCGGTAGAGCACCATCGCACCGCCGCCGCCGATACCACTATTCCAGGGCTCCAGGACGTTCAGGGCAAAGGTGGTTGCGACGATCGCGTCCACGCAGTCGCCACCCGCGGCCAGCACCTGCGCCCCGACTTCAGCAGCCCGCCGCGATTGCGAGGCGACGATGCCGCCCTTCGATTTGACTGCAGGTTTGCGGACGGTCTGGTTGAGGCTGAACTGGTGAGGCATGATCTCGTCTTGTTCTGTGTCTTGTTGGTCTGTGTCTTGGCTTCATTGCGCGACCGCGCAAACGGCGGAGCGAGCGCAGAATGACACATTGCCGCCAACGAGAACAAAGGGAGGCGCGACATGGCTGGTGTGAAATAGGCGGTATGGCGGGGCGCTGCCGTCTCCCAAACGCATCATGGCCGGGTTGAACCCGGCCATGATGGGAAAGAGACGGAAATCAGCTCGAACGCAGCGAAGGAGCGCCTAGAGCGAGCGGTCCAGCCGGCTGGCCTGATATTTGGCGCGCCATTTCGGGCCAGGCCCGCGCATGTAATGCAGCTCGGGGCGATAGGGGTTGCCCGCGACGCGGATCAGCGTCTGCCATTTGGTGGCGACGAAGCTCAGGGGCTGGCGGAACAGGCTCAAGGAAGCGAGCAACATGGTATCACCTCAATGCGGCTTGCCGAGCATGGCGGTGAAGGGGAGATCGAAAATCTCCTCACCGTCGTCATCGCTGACATGGATCACCCAATCGCGCCAGTCCTCGGCACCGGGCGTCTGGATCATCGAGTTCATGATCTGGGTGGCGCGGTCGCGCGCCTCGGTCAGATTGGCGACGGCGGCCCCGTAGTGGTCGATCAGCGTGCCCTCGGTGTTGGAGCAGTGAAAATAGACCTGGACCATGAGCGCCTCCTGTAGAAAGCGATTGGGACGGCAAATCGATACCACCCCAAGCCTTCGCGAAACATTCGGGTCGAGCCCGGTAAGGGAATTTACGGAGATTGGTCGGCACCAAGGTCGTTACAGGTTTAATCACAGGCGAGTGATGACTGGACGGCGCCGAGGCGGCATGGAACAACGTCCGCGGGAAGGTCGGGGGCGACCGTGAATCAGTTCACATTCGAGATCGGACGGCGAAATCTGCGCTTGCTTGCAGGGGTCTTGACCGCCGCGCTGCTCGGCTTAGCGCCGGCATCGTCCGAGCCGGTCAGGAAAAGTGGCTATGCGATCGGCACCGAATCCTGCGGCAGCGGCGATCTCGCCTTCCCCAGAATCGAGATCGACATGAAGGCGGGATTCTGCGCCGGCCTCGTCGCCAGCGAACAGGACCGCCTCAAATTCCCGCGCTCGATCGTCCAGGTGCCCGGTCATGACCTGTTCGTCGTCGCCGACATGGGCGGCTGGGGTCATGCCGACGGGCGGCTGCTGCTGCTCGATCCGCATGCGCCCCACGGGCAACGCTTCAAAGAGCTGCTGACGGGGCTCGAATATCCGTTCGGCCTCGTGATCGGTCCCGACAAAAAGCTCTATGCCTCGACCGCGGAGACGATCTTCCGTTTCGATCCGCTCGCCGACAATCCACGGAGCACGGTCGAGACCATCATCCGTCACATGCCCGGCCGCCGAATCACTTTGCCGGACGGCACGAGGCTGGACGAGAGCGCGCATCCGCTGAAGCAATTCGTGCTCGATCGGAATGGACGGCTGTTCGTCAATGTCGGCGCGCACAGCGACGACTGCATCACGCCGGCGCCGATCACCAGGCCCTGCGCTGCGGCCGAAGGCGGCTCCGCGATGGCTGCGATCTGGCTGTTCACGCCGCCACCAGGCGGCGTCTTCCCGGCATTGAAGCCTGGCGATCCCGACCCGCCGCACACCGTCTATGCGCGCTGTCTGCGCAACTCGATGGCGCTGGCGCTGCATCCGAACTTTCCGGATGCCGGCTACGCCTTCCTGCAGGGCGAGAACGGGCGCGATCTGCCCGACATCTTCAAGCCGAACGAGGAGATCAACGCGATCGAGCAGGGCAGGCACTACGGCTGGCCGTATTGCTACGATCTGTCGACGCCGAGTCCCGAATTCAGGCTCGTGCTGCAATCCGGGGTCTACAAGTCGCTCTGCACGGCCAACGCGCTCTATAAGCCGCCGCTCTCGCTGCTGCCGCCGCATGGTGCACCGCTCGCGATGCTCTACTACCACGGCGGCAAATTTCCGGAGCTTGAGGGCAAGCTGCTGGTGGGCCTGCACGGCTATCGCCCGACCGGCAGCCGCTTGCTCGTCTATGATGTCGACGATCACGGCTTCCCCAAACCTGCCCCGGCACCGGTGCGCTATCACGTCAGTTGCGCGGCTGACCCGACCCGCAGATTCCAAACCGAGGCCGGCGAGGTCGCCGCCGCGCCGTTCGAGGAGCTGATCGCCGGCTGGCACCGCGTCAACGGCGCGCGGCCGCAAGGTGCGCCCGTCGGCATGACGGTTGCGGAGGACGGCGCGATCTGGCTGGTGGAGGACAAGAACCGGACCGTGATCCGCGTCGATCGCGCCGCGGGTGAAGCGCCGGCGCCGCTGCCCTGCGACAGCCGCAGCCCGGCGATGATCGATCAGCTCGCGGCCTTGGTCGCCAGGGATGCACGGAACAGCGCCCGGCTGACCACGCTGCGCAAGGGCCTCGTCGAGAAGCATTGCGTCGGCTGCCACTCGGATTTCGGTCTGAAGGCGGGCCAATCGGAGGCAGAGCAGGACGGCGCCGTGCTCCGTTTCATGCTGTCGCAGGATGGCTGGATCTATCCCGGCGATCCCGACGCCGGCAAGCTGCGCACGCGCCTGCGCGGCCTTGGCGCGGAGAAGCTGATGCCGCCGGGTGGCGAGAGCCTGCCGAAGACCGAGCCTGGCTACAAGCGTCTGCTGGATGCGGCGGATCTGCTCGTCGCGAAGATGGTTCCGGGCACGCGGATGCGGATCAAAGCCGGTCCGCCGCAGCGCAAGTTCTATGACAAGTCCGACAAGGAATGCGGCGAAATACCGGCCGCCAAGGTCGTTGTCGTGACACAAAGGAGCGCTGTAGACAGACCCGGCTTCAGCCGATTCTTTCGGCCGGCCGATCCCTATCTGAATGGCGAGTGCTCCGACGGCGATGGCTATTACATCCGGCAGGAATTTCTGGTGCCTGTGCAGTAGCATCCTCTTCGTCGTCGCCACGGCCCCCGCCCAGGCCGAGACCAGGCTGTTCGAAAGCGTGCAGGTGACGCCCGCCGGCGAATATACGTTCGGCATCGAAGGGCCCGCCGCCGACCTCGACGGCAACCTCTTCGTGGTCAATCTCGGCAAGCCCGGCACCATCGGCAGGCTGCCGGCGGGCGGCGCGGCGTCGGAGCCATTCACGGTGCTTCCCGAAGGCAGTGTCGGCAATGCCATCCGCTTTGCACGCGACGGCACCATGTTCATTGCCGATTACAAGAAGCACAACATCTTCGCGATCCCGAAGGGCGCGACCGAGCCCACCGTCTGGTTTCATTCCGACGAGATGAATCAGCCCAACGACATCACCATCGCGCGCGACGGCACGATCTATGCGAGCGATCCGAACTGGAAAGGCAGGGAAGGTCATATTTGGCGCATCGCGAAGCGAGCCGACGGGACGGTGCGGGGGCAGGTGATGCCGGCGCCGCGCGCGATGGGCACCACCAACGGCATCGATCTCAGCCCGGACGGCAAGACGCTCTATGTGGGCGAATCCAGCAGCGGCCAGATCTGGTCCTATGCGATCAGCGGCAACGAGCTCACTGGCGCAAGGCTCGTGAAGTCGTTTCAGCCCGACACCGTCGACGGCCTGCGCACCGACGTCGCCGGCCGCCTCTATGTCGCGCGCATTCTCAAAGGCACGATCGCGCTGATGAAGCCCAATGGCGCGGTCGAGCGGGAGATCGCGCTTCGGGCCAAGGAGCCGACCAACCTCGCCTTCGGCGGCGGTGACGGCAAGACTGTCTTCGTCACCCAGCGCCAGGGTGGCTTCATCGAATCCTTCCGCACCGACCAGCCGGGGCGCGAGCACTGCCTCCAGCGCGGGCGCTGCTAGAGCATGATCTGCTTCCGATGCAGAGCCGCGCGCACGGATGCGGCATTCTTGCTTGCATCTCGCGGCCGCGGAGATCAAGACTTTCGTGGCACGTCAAGCGAACCTGCGACCACGGAAGGCGGTTATCTCTCGAATATCCTCGGCGCGAATTTGACTTCCGTGCTGGCCGGATTCGAAGAGGCGCGGTGATGCGCGTTCTTCGTTTCTCCCCGTAAGAACGGGGAGAGGGAGGAGAAATGCGGCCCCGGAGCGTCGATCGGCCCACCTCAATGCTTGAACAAGATCTGCTCCAGCAGATCGATCCGCCTGATCCGGATGGAGCTGCCGTCGATGGCGATGATGCGGCGGTTTTGGAAGCGCTTCATCATCATCGTCACCCATTGCCGGGTCGAGCCGACCATGGCCGCGATCTGGTCATGAGTGATCTTGCGGTTGATGACGATGGTGTCGCCGTCGGCCACACCGTGCAGCTCTGACAGCGTGAGCAGGAACTGCGCCAGCCGCTCGATCACCGAGCGCGTGCCGAGGATCTGCGCCATCGAGGAATAGCACTTGCCCTTGGCGATGAGGCCGTCGATCAGCGCCAGCGCGAAGCTCGGCATGCCCTTGAGCAGCTTCTCGAGCGCGGGACCGGAGAGTGCCGTCATCTCGCACGCCTCGATGGCGATGCCGGACCACATGTGAATGCCGCCACCGGAAATCTCCGGACCGCCGATGAAATGTCCCGGCGTCCAGTAGGCGAGCGTGATCTCGCGGCCCGACGGCGCCGTGTAGTAGACCCGAACCTGCCCGCGGCGAATGATGAAGATGCCTTCGTGGCCGTCGCCCTGGCTGAACACCATCTCGCCCTGCGGCACAGTGACGGTGCGCCCGGCCGCATGCACGCGGGCCTGCTCGAATGTGGACAGGCGATCGAGGAAATGCGCCCCCGCGTTGAGCCCGTCGATCGTCTCGCTCATGAACAGTGCCGAGCTCGCGGTCTTCGCGCGCGTGTCGCGGGTTCGACGCGCGGTCTCGCGGGCGGGCCAGTCGAACGTAACGCCCGGCCGATCAACAAAAGCGCCAGGCTCTGTCGCGGCAGCTTCCTTGAGAATGGTCATCGCAATCCGTCAGCTCTCAGATGTCTCGCGAATAGGTAAGAGCGGCGGTGGTGCGATGTCCATCTCTTTGCGATCGTTCCAAATCACTTAGCAAAGCTTGATATGTGCGGCGATCGACGGCGGAATGATTCCTCTGTCGGGAACGCGGTCCTGAGAAAATCATTCACGCCATCGCGCGCGGGATTCACGATGCGCGCAGTTCACGATGGCGATGCAAGTAATTGCTTCAAGCGGTTCGCCGCGACTTCGATAGTGCAGGCTGGCATTGTCGCCGGCATCGCCGGTCTCCGAGGACAGTTCGATGATCGATTTCAGCTCTTTGAGAATGAGTGCGGCCATCTTGGCTTTGACAATCGCGATGTTCGGACCGTCACAGGCGGAGACCATCCGCGTGGCGATCGGAACGCAGGATACGACCATCAACTGCGCGACCGGCGGGCTGCTTATCCGCGAGCTCAAACTGCTGGAGCAGTTCCTGCCTCGCGACGGCAAGTACAAGGACGTCACCTACGACATCCAGTGGAAGAACTTTACCAGCGGCGCACCGCTCACCAACGAGATGGTCGCGGGCAAGCTCGACTTCGGAGCGATGGCGGATTTTCCGGGTTCGCTCAACGGCGTTGCGTTCCAGAAGGCAGGACGCCGCAGCCTGTTCATCAGCGTCTTGTCCGGTAGCACCAAGGGCAGCGGTAACGGCATCGTGGTGCCCTCGAATTCGCCGGTGCAGTCGCTCAGCGAGCTCAAGGGCAAGACAATCTCCGTTCCCTTTGCCTCGACCTCGCACGGCATGCTGCTCCGTGCCATCGAAGCCAAGGGCTGGAACCCCGAGACCGACGTCAATATCATCACGCAGGCGCCCGAGATTGCGGGACCTGCCTTGCAGGCCGGCAAGATCGAGGCGCATGCGGACTTCGTCCCGTTCGCGGAGCTGTTCCCGTGGCGCGGCTTTGCGCGGAAGATCTTCGACGGTGCACAGGCAAATGCTCCGACATTCCACGGTGGGCTGGTCGATGCCGAGTATGCCGAAAAATATCCGGAAATCGTCGTCGCCTATTTGCGCGCCGCGCTCGAAGCGGATCGCCTGATCGCGGAGGAGCCCGAGAAATACAGCGAGCTGATCGCGAAGGTGACGGGCATCGAGGCCGAGGTCGACTACCTCTTTCACGGCCCGCTCGGCCTTCAGACCCGCGACGTGACTTGGAAGGCGGAATACCGGCAGGCGGTCGCGACCTCGATCAAGACGCTGAAGCTGCTCAAGCGCGCCGACAGCGATCTCGACATCAACCAGTTCGTCACAGACAAGTTCATCCGCATCGCGGCCGCGCAGGCGGGCCGTGACTATGACGCGGAGCTGAAGAACTATGCGCAGCTCCCGCTCAGGGCCAAAGATGCAGTGACGGGAGCCGAAATCACCGACTTCAGTCGTGTCGCGCAGATCTGGGTCCGGGACGAGGCTCATGTGCGTCACTACGCCTCGCCCGAGAACGCGCTCAAGCCGCTGGCCGGCATCGAGAAGGACGGCAAGACCATCCGCGTCGTCTATGCCCAGGACCGCGAGAGCGGCATCAAGCTGTTCGCAAACCAAGCCTGGTTCGTGCGGTCGTGGAGCGGCGAGCTGAGCGCGTTCCTGCTCAAGGATGCGGCCGAGCGCTGGTCGAAGCAACATGGCGGTGCGGTGCTCGACTTCGCGGCCGCGCGCGAGTCGCTCGTTGCGAGCCGGTGAGGCCATGACCGCCGCTATCCAGGCGCGGCCTGCGGCCATCCGCTGGGTGGTCCGCGGCCTTTCGATTCTCGCCTGCATCGCGCTGTGGCAGGTCGCGTCCGCGACGCATCTCAATCTCGGGATCGTCACCTTCCGCAACGTGCCGCCGCCGCTCGAGGTCGTGCAATCCGCACTCGCTTTGTTTCGGTCGCCGAAACTGGTGCCCCATATCACCAGCAGCCTCTGGCGCGTGTTCGCAGGTTACGGAGCGGCGGTGGTGCTCGGTGTGATCTTCGGTTTCGCGATCGGCCGGTCGCGCGCCACGACCGACCTCTTGCTGCCGCCGCTCGAATTGCTGCGGCCGATTCCGGCGGTGGCGTGGATTCCGCTGTCGATCCTGATCTTCCCGTCGTCCGAACTGTCGATGATCTACATCACCTTCATCGGCGCCTTGTTTCCGATCGTGCTGAACACCGTCCATGGCGTTGCGAATGTCGACCGTCGGCTTCTCGCCTCCGCCCGCAGCCTCGGTGCGGGGGAGCTCGCGATCCTGCGAGAGGTCGTGCTGCCGGACGCCGCGCCCAGCATCGTCACGGGCCTTGCGATCGGTATGGGTACCTCGTGGTTCTGTCTCGTCACCGCGGAGATGATCTCGGGTCAGTTCGGCATCGGCTACTACACCTGGGAAGCCTACACGCTCCAGAACTACGCCGACATCATCGTCGGTATGCTGGTCATCGGCCTGCTCGGCATGGGCTCCAGCTGGCTGCTGACGACCGCCGGCCGGCTTCTGATGCCCTGGCGCAGCCCGAAGGTGGCGCGATGAACATCCGGGTGGCGGATATCGGCACCAAGAGCGTCGGTCGCATCGACATCGCCGGCGTCTCGATTGCGCTCGGCTTCGGCGCCGAGGCAATCGAGGCCGTGAGCGGCCTCGATTTCTCCATTGCGCCGGGCGAGTTCGTCTGCATTCTCGGTCCCTCCGGCTGCGGCAAGTCCACGCTGCTCGGCGCGCTGGCCGGGCATCTGCCGGTCACGGCGGGGCAGCTGACCGTCGACGGGCAGCCGATCCAGGGGCCGAGCCCGGACCGGGGTATGGTGTTCCAGCAGCACACGCTGTTTCCCTGGAAGCGGGTGCGCGACAATGTCGCCTTCGGCCCGAAGATGCGTGGCCTTTCGAAGAAGGAACGCGACCGTGCCGCCGACGCCATCATCAAGCTGGTCGGCCTTTCCGGCTTCGAGACGTTTTACCCTGCGCAATTGTCGGGCGGCATGCAGCAACGCGTCGAGATCGCGCGGGTCCTGATCAACCAGCCGCGGGTGCTGCTGATGGACGAACCCTTCAGCGCGCTCGATGCGCAGACGCGCGGCATGATGCAGGCGGTGCTGCTCGACATCTGGAGCAAAATCCCGACGACCACGGTCTTCGTCACCCACGACATCGACGAGGCCCTCTTCCTCGCCGATCGCATCGTCGTGATGAGCGCAAGACCCGGCCGTGTCATCGAGGACGTCGTCCTGACCTTCGCACGGCCGCGCAGCCACGATCTCGTGACCGAACCCGAGTTCGTGCGGCTGAAGCGGCATGTCATGCAGCTGCTGCGCCGGCCGGAAGGCTCCGAGCCGCTGGCGCGACTGAGCCCGCTCGGCGTGCGGTCCTAAAGCGCGATGAGATTTGGATGAATCGTCATCGCGCTTTAGCTTGTTGTTTGCGCATGATCTTTCCGGAAAACCGCTTCGCACTTTTCCGGATCATGCTTTAGAGCATCCCGCTCGCAGCGAGCGCCTTGCAAACGTGCTGCATCTCGGCTTCGTCCGCTACCATGTCGAGCATAACAGTGGTCAGGCCCTTCGCCGCAAATTCCTTCAGCTTTGCACCGATCTCCTCGTAGCTGCCGACGAGATAGGGGCAGTCGGCCTGGAAGGTGAGGAACGGCAGCAGCCAATAGCCGTTATCGTGAAGCTCACCACTTTGCTCCTCGTAGAGCCGCCGCTTCCACACGGAATCGCTGCTCTCCACGGTGAGCGCGAGCAGTTCGCGATCATCGACACTGTCGCGAAAGCGCGCCCTTGCCGCCTGTCGTGCCTCCTCGCGTCCCGCGCGCGCGAAAATGCCGAAGTTCATCCCAGCCGCGTCGAGGCCGCGATCGAGATCGGGCGGCAGCATCTGCATCTTGATGCAGCCGGTCTCCTTGGCCACGCGCTGCGCCGCGTCCGACTGGCCGGCGATCAAGAATTCCGGCATAAGCTCCGCGGGCAGGCGCGGGCGAAGTTGCAGATTGCGGGCGCGATAGAATTGCCCATCGAAATTCACCGGCCGCGGGCTTGCCAGCAACTGGCGCATCAGCGCGACGAATTCACCGAGCCGAACGTAGCGATCGGCATGCGACTGGTCGTCGCCGAGGCCCTGCAGGTCGCTGACCGCCGTCCCCGTGATCATGTTGAGATAGACCTTGCGGCGGTAGAGCTGTGCGAAGGACGAGACGAATTTCGCCGCCGTGAACGGGTGCATGTAGACCGGATTGACGGCGATCAACGGCGAAGATCGCGTCGTCTCTGCCATGATGTGCTGGGCCATCGCCCAGGGTTCGACGAACACGTCGTTGCCTTCGAACAGCAGGATGCCTTCGAAGCCGTTGCGGCCGGCGAACTGCGCCACCCGCATCAGCTCGCCGACATGGGTCTTGGGATCGCGGTTGCGTGAAATCGCGGCAAAGACGCGCAGCCGCGACGGCGTCATTCGGCCGTTTCCTGGAGCGGCCAGGCATGGCGGCTGATGGGAAGGCCGCCATCAGCACGGGAGCCATCGGCGATCGCGAGGCGGTGCGAGGGCGATGGCGAGCACAGCGAGAAGCGCCAGCCGTCCGGATCGTCGGCAATGCCGGGCTTGAAGCTGATCTCGATGGCCTCGCGCGACACCTGCATCGCGAAGGCATCGAGCGGCAAATTGAGCCCGAAGCCTCTGGCCTTCAGATAGGCCTCCTTGAGCGTCCAATAGTCGAAGAAGCGCTCGATCGCCGCCGGCTCCGGCAGTCCGAGCAGCGTTTCGACCTCCTCCGGTGCAAAGAAGCGATGCGCGGTAGAAAGCGGCGCGACACGCCGCGACACGGTTTCGACGTCGATCCCGACGGCCTCATGCCGCGACACCACGCAGGCGACGCAGCCGTCGGCATGTGACAGGCTGAAATGCAGCGCTGTCGAGGTGACGGGCGCTGCGACGAAGGGGCGCCCATAACGGCCCGCGCCAAACGACCAGTCGGAGGGCGCGACGTTGGAGGCGACCTGCGACAGCGCCAGGCGCAGCATGGCATGCGCGAAGATGTATTGCCGCCGATGCCGCTCGAACATGAAGCGATCGGCCCGGGCCCGTTCGTCGATCGAGAGCAGGCGTCGGCACGCCTCGACTGCGCCCGGCGCGTCAATGGTCTCGATCAGCCCGACAAAGAGTTCGATTCTGTCGTCTGCCATCAATTGGGCCCATGGCGTCAGGCGAGGTCAAGGCCCCGGTCCTGACGGAAGAGTCAGCTGAGCAAGAATCCACGAAGAGGACCTTTCCTAACGGCCCACCCAGGCGAATTCTTGTCGATTTGCAGACCGGTTTACAGGCGCAAGCTTGTCCGAGACCCCAACTCGATAAGCGAGCGGCCCAATTTGAAAACCGGAGGCCGAAAAATGAAGCCTGAAGATTCGTGCGGCGTCCCTGCCGACTAGTCTTACTTTTTCTTCTTCTTGGCCTTCTTCGCCGCGCCCAGCATCGAAAGGCTGGCGTCGACGTCCTTCAGCGCGGACTGGAGCCTCTTCTTCTCTTCAGTCAGCAACTTCTGCAGGGCCTTGCGATCCTTGTCGCTCAGCGAGGTGCCCTTGGTAAATTTGATGAAACCCATAAACACTCCCCCGGTTGAAAATAATCGTCCAAATCAAAACGCGGGAATAATCTTGCGCGGTGACGCCAAATAATCAAGACGCAACTTGATCATTCGCAGCTTTGGCGCGTGAATCCGTACTCGTCCGGATGTAACGCGCTTAAGGCCGCCCTGCGCGCGAGTAACCGGCCGAGCGGCGCATTGGGTTGGGCGACCGCCGCCGTCAGCAGCGCGACGAGATCCTCCATCCACTCGCCGACCATTCGGCCCTCGAGCAACTCGCGCTTGTAATTGCACGAGCCTGTGATGCCGGTCGGGCGCTCCTTGAGCATCAGCGACAGCCAGGTCTGGTCGATCGGCAGCACCGGCTGGCCCTCGCGCGCGACGTTGCCGATCGATGCTGTCGCGAGATCCGGAAGATCGAGCGGCTGGCGCAGCGGATTCTGCAGCGTGAAATAGACCTGGAGCAGCGAGGCCGGATCGATCCCCTCGCGCTCCAGATGATCGGCCAGGATATTGAACGGCAGCTCCTGCCGCGCATGCGCGTCGAGCACGCTCTGGCGAATCCGCGCCAAGGCCTGCGCGAACGACAGATCCGGCGTGATCGTCGTGCGGACGATCACCGTGTTCTCGAACGGGCCGATGATTCGGTCGGTGTCCGGCTGGGCACGATTGGCCATGGCGGTCGCGACCACGATGTCGGTGCGGCCGGTCCGGGCCAGCAGCAGGGCCTTGAGACCTGTGAGCAGGCACATGAACAGCGTGCAATTGTGCCGGCCGGCGAACGCCGTGAGCCGGCCGATCAGCTCACGCTCGAGGTTGATCGGATGGTGCCCTGTGGATGGGCCCGGCCTTGATTCGCGGTCAAAAAGGAGACCCGCTCCGCGTAAATTCTCCGTCCAGTCGGCAGCCTGGCGGCGTGCGGCGTCGGTGTCGCACCACCAGCGCTGCCAGCGTGCGACGGCCGAAAAGGCCGGCGGGGGGCTCTTTAGCGGCACCGACGGATATCCGGCCAGCGCCGCATAGCGGCTCGACAATTCCTCGAACAGCACGCCGATGGACCAGCCGTCGACAACGGCGTGATGCAGCGTCAGCAGCAGCACGTGATCGTCGTCGTGGAGCCGCAACAAGCGGGCGCGCAACAGCGGCGCACGCGTGATGTCGATCGGGACGTAGGTCTCCCGCTGGATCAGGAGATTGATCTTCCTGAGCTCCAGGGCCTTGCGCCGCTTGTTGTTATGAGGATGACCGTCGCCGATCGTCTCGACCGTCACGATTCGGCCGAGGGTGCGCAGCGCGGCGATGCGGCTTTCGGGCGCCTCGCCCTTCCAGCCGAACGCCGTCCGCAGCGATTCGTGCCGGCGCACGACGTCATCGATCGCCTGCGCCAGGGCGGCCGGATCGAGCGGGCCCTGGAGACGGAAGGCGAAGGGCAGGTTGAACAGGGGTAGCCCCGGCAGATTCCGCTCGATCCGCAGCATCTGGTCCTGCGCGATGGAAAGAACGGGAGGCCCGCTTGCAGCTAATCGCGGCACGCTTGCGGCAGGCTTGTGCGGCTTCGCCGCCACGGCCTCGTCGACCCGCCGAGCCAACTCTTCGATCGTCGGCGCCTCGAAGATGGTCTTGATCGGCAGCGACGCGCCGAGCGCGCGGGCAATGCGCGCCATCGCCTGGCCAGCCAGCAGCGAATGGCCACCGAGGTCGAAGAAATTGTCGGTGACACCGAGGTCTTCGACCTTCAGCAAGTCGATCCAGATGTCGGAGAGCACCTTTTCGGTGAAGCGCCGCGCCGCCACGGGCAAGTCCGGCCCGGACGTTTCCGGCTGAGCGGGCGCCAGCAGCGCGGAGCGGTCGATTTTTCCATGGGCGTTGAGCGGCACCCGATCCAGGAACAGGAAGGCGGACGGGATGGCGTGGGCCGGCAGCCTGCCTTTCAGGAACTCGCGCAGCTCGCTGGCGCTGCTCCGGCTACCGGGCTCGGCGACGATATGGGCGATCAGCCTGATATCGCCGCTCGCCTCCCGGCGCGGCTCGACGATGCCGGCGCGCACGTTTGGATGCTCGGCCAGCGCGTTCTCGATCTCCTTGAGCTCGATACGGTAGCCGCGGACCTTGACCTGATGGTCGGCGCGGCCGAGGCATTCGATCGTCCCGTCGGCGCGGCGGCGGGCAAGATCACCCGTCCGGTAGAGCCGGCCGCCGGCCTGGCGCGCGAACGGATCCGGCAGAAAGCGCTGCCGGCTTTGCGCGGGGTCATTGACGTAGCCGCGGCCGACTCCGGCGCCGCCGATGCAGAGCTCGCCGGTCACGCCGATCGGTTGCGGCTGAAGGCTTGCGTCGAGCACGTAGAGCTGGGTGTTCGGCAGCGGCGCGCCGATCGGAACGTTGGTCGCCGCGATCGCCGGCGCCTTGGTCAGGCGATGCAGGGAGACGTCGTCGGAGCATTCCGATGCACCATAGGCATTGATCAGCGGCACTCTCGGACAGCGCGCGAACCAGGCGCGGCAGAGATCAACGGGCAACGGCTCTCCGGTCGAGATCAGCAGCCGCAACCTTGCGAAGGCGCGCTGCACCTGCACCTCGTCCATGCGATCGAGAATGATGCGCAGCAGCGAAGGCACGATCTCGAGCACCGTGATGCCCTCGCGCTCGATCTCCCGCGCCAGCAGGATCGCGTCCTGCACGATCGCGTTGCCGCAGACATGGACGCGCGCGCCCACCATGGGCCCGGCGAGGAACTGCCAGACCGAGATGACGAAGCTCTGCGGTGCGGTCTGCGCGATCACGTCCCTGGCGGAGAGGCCGAGCTCGGAGATGAGTGAGGCCAGATGGTTCGACAGGCCGTGCTGCTCGACCATGACGCCCTTCGGCGCACCGGAGGAGCCGGACGTATAGACGAGATAGGCGAGGCTGGAGGCGGCGCGCCGCAGCGTGCGCGCCGGCTTGCTTGTCCCTGGTGCGATCACGTCTTCGAGCTCGGCCACCTGGATGCGCTCGACCAGCGGCTCGAGCAGGGTCTCGACCATGGCGGACTGGGCCCGCCGCGTCAGCAGCACGCGGGCGCAGCTCGATCCGAGGATCGTCGTGAGCCTTGCCGGCGGCTGGTCAGGATCGAGATTGAGGAACGCCGCGCCGACGCGCTGCACTGCGATCATTGCGGCCAGCAGGTCGGGCCCGCGCTCCGCGAGCAAGGCGACGACGCTCTCGGCGCCGACCCCCTCGCGGGCGAGCCAGCGTGCGGCCGCCTGGCTGCGGCGCGCGAGTTCGCGATAGCTCACCGACGCGCGGCCGTCCGACACCGCAACGGCGTTCGGTGTCTTCTTCGCCTGGCGGTCGAAGCATTCGCTCAAATTGCCGCGTGTGGTGAAATTGACCGGCATGCCCCGGCCTTTCGCCAGCAGCCGACGGCGTTCGGCCTCGGTCAGGAGCGGCAGGCGCGAGATCCGCTGCTCCGGATTGGCGACGACGGCTTTGAGCAGGGTCTTGAACTGGGCGGCCATGCCTTCGATCGTCGCGGTGTCGAACAGATCGGTGGCGTATTCGAAGAAGCCGGCGAAACGGCCGTCGGCCTCGACCAGCTCGAGCGTGATGTCGAAACGCGCCACCTTCGGGTCCACCTCCAGCCGCCGGGTCGACAGCCCCCGGAAGCGTGCCGCCTCGATCGAGGCGTTCTGGAGGATGAACATGATCCGGAACAGCGGATTGCCGTCGCTCCTCCGTGCGATCTGCAGCGCGCGCAGCACCTCCTCGATCGGGAGGTCCTGGTTGCGGTAGGCGTCCAGCGTGACCTGCCGCACCCGCCGCAATATCTCGCCGAAGCTCGGATCGCCGCTAAAATCGTTGCGCAGGACCAGAGTGTTGGCGAACAGCCCGATCAGGCGCTCGCTCTCGATCTGGTTGCGGTTGGCGATCAGCGAGCCGGTGGCGACATCCTCATGCGAGGTATGGCGGAACAACAGGCACTGGAAGACGGCGAGCAGCGCCATGAACGGCGTGACGCCCTGGTTCTGGCTCAGCGCGCGCAGCTGGCTCGACAGCGTTTTGGAGAATTCGAGATAGTGGCGCGCGCCGTGACCGCTCCAGACCTGCGGCCGTGGTCGGTCCGTCCGTAGCGGTAGCGTGGTGACGCCGTCGAGCTGCGCCCTCCAATACTCGAGCTGCTCCTTCGCCGCCGGCGTCCGCGCCCAGCTCTGCTGCCAGAGCGCGAAGTCGCGATACTGGAAGGCAGGCGCAGATAGTGCGGCGGGGTGCTTCTTGCGCGCCGCTGCGTAATGGATGGCGAGCTCTTCCCAGAACAGCCGCTGTGACCAGCCGTCGGTGACGAGGTGATGGACATTGACCACCAGCGCATGGCTGTTCTTGTCGAACGACAGCAGTGCGAGTTTCAGCGGTGGCTCGCGGGCAAGGTCGAACGGATGTTGCGCGAGCTTGAAGGCCTCGCGCCGAACAATTGCGGGCCGCTTCTCTGCAGGGCAGGGCTTCAGCTTGATGCGCTCGACCCGCGGCGGTGATGACAGCACAAGCTGTACCGGCTCGCCCTGGCGTTCGACGAAGACCGAGCGCAGCGCCTCATGGCGCGAGCAGACCGCAGCGAGGCTCGCAGAAAGCGCGGCGACGTCGACCGCGCCGTCGAGGAGTGCGACTTCGACGACATTGTAATTGTAGCGGGTCGGGTCGAGCCGCGAGAGCAGATACATCCGCTGCTGCTGGAACGACAGCGGCGCATCCGGATCCTCGTCGTGGCGCCAGGCGGGCAGCGCCGTCGCGCGCCGGCTTGCGGCGGTCTCGATCCGGTTCGCAAGCGCCGTGACCGTGGAGCAATCGAAGATGTCCTCGAACGAGAAGTCGACATGGTAGCGTTCGCGCAGGCGCGAGCGCATCTGAGTCACCGCGAGCGAGTCCGCACCGAGCGCGAAGACGTCCTGGTCGACGCCGACCTGCGGCAGCTCCAGGAGGCCGGCCCAGATCTCCGCGAGCTGCGTCTCCAGCGCGTTGCGCGGCAGTCGCGTCTCGCCGGCATCCGCCGTCTCCGCGATCAAGCCGGCTAGCGCATTGCGCTTGACCTTGCCGCTGGCACCTTTCGGCAGTGCCGGCACGCTGCGGATCAGGCTGGGTATCTTGTAGGCGGCAAGCCGTTTTCGTGCGAACTGGCGCAACTGGTCGGAGGTTGCCTCGGAATTCGGCCGCAACACCACGACGGCGGCGACGTTCTCGCCGAGCTTTTCGTGTGGAACGGCGAACACCCCGGCCTCCAGCACCGCGGGATGGCTGAGCAGGACCTCTTCCACCTCCAGCGGCGAGATCTTCTGACCGCCGCGGTTGATGACGTCCTTGATGCGGCCGACGATGAAGAGATAGCCATCGGCATCGAGATAACCGAGATCGCCGGTCCGGAACCAGCCGTTGCGGAACGCCGCCTGCGTCGCCGCATCGTCATTGTAGTAGCCGCGGCTCATGTTCGGACCGCGCAGCATGATCTCGCCGTGCGCGCCGCTCGCGAGCGTGCGGCCCCTCTCGTCCATGATCGCGATCTCCGGGCCGGCGGCGCGGCCGACCGATCCGACCTTGCGCAGCTCGAACGGGTTGGCCGCGATCTGCGAGGCAGCTTCCGTCATTCCGTAGGTCTCGAGTACGGGAACGCCGAACGTCGCCTCCAGCCCTTGGAGAATCGGAGGCGCGAGGGAGGCCGAGGCCGAGCGGATCACGCGCAGCGACGACGGTCGGGCGCGGTCCGGGTTCGCTTCCGCCGCGGTCAAGAGGGCGCGGTGAATGGTCGGCACCGCCGTGTACCAGGTCGGCTGCAGCTCCCGCATCCAGCCAAAGAAGGAGGATGCGTCGAAACCGTCGGTGCAGATCACGCTGGAGCCCGCGGCCAGCGCCGTGAGGAGACCGGAAATCAGGCCATGGGCATGAAACAAAGGGAGGACGTTGAGCAGGCGATCATGCGACGTGAGCGACAGCACATGGCCGGCATTGTAAGCGGACAGGCAGACATTGCGATGGGTCAGCGGCACCATCTTCGGCCGCGCCGCCGTGCCCGACGTCAACAGGATGAACGCATCGTCGTCGCCGCGCGCGGCACCGCTGGCATTCGCCGGCCCGATCGTCGGCGCGATGAACGCGCAGCCACCGAGATCGTCGATCGGCCCCGCCACGAAATCGATCACGGCGATATCGAGCGCCCTGGCGACGTCGCGGCTCGCAGAGTTCATGTCGGCCCGGGTCACGAGCGCCGTCAATTTCAATTCGCTGAAATAGCGCTGCAGCTCGTCCGCGGTCAGGTCGGGATTGACCGGGACGCAGGCGCAGGTCGAGGCGACCGCGATCAACGCCAGTGCACTGTCGGCGCCGCGCGGCAGTGCAACCGCGATGCGGCCTGCGGGGCCGATGCCGAGCTCACGCAAGCTACGGACCAGTTGCCGGACTGATCCGTCCAGCGCGCCATAGCTGAGGACCGGCCGGCCGGGGGCGAGGAGTGCGGGCGCCGCCGGTGTCTTGCGGGCGTAAAATTCGAGAAGGCCGCTGATATGCGCGAATATCTGCGTTTCGGCCGTCGTACCGGCTGATCCTTCTTCCGCTCCGGATGCAATGTCCGACAACGCCATTCCCTTTTGATCCGATTAGGCTATTCTTCCAACAAGCTAGGGAACGCGTCCAGTCCGAGGTGAAGTTTGGGTCCAAAATCTGTGGTTGAGGGACCCTGAAGCCCTTCGACGGAGTGATGGTCGGGCAGAATCACCATGCTGGAGAATGAGCCGGACACGGGATCGGAAAGCGGGCTGAAGCGCTGGCTCGAGGGTATCGGCCTCGGGCACTACACCGATCTTTTCGCGCAGCACCGTCTCGATCTCGACGTCATGCGGGACCTGACCGAATCCGATCTGGTCGAGCTTGGATTGCCGCTCGGCGATCGCAAGCGGCTCCAGCGGGCGATGGCGGCGCTGTTTCATGCGGAAACGGCGAAGGCGCCAACCGCGGCGGTCCGTCCGCAAACACGCGCGGAGGTCGGTGCCGAACGCCGCCAGCTCACCACCATGTTCTGCGACATGGTGGATTCCACCTCGCTTTCCGCGCAGTTCGATCCGGAAGACGTCCGCGACATGATCGCGGGCTTTCGCGAAACCTGCGTCCGTGTGGTCAAACATTACGAGGGCTTTGCGGCCCGTTTCGTCGGCGACGGTATCCTGGTCTATTTCGGCTATCCGACCGCACATGAGGACGATGCTGAGCGTGCGGTGCGCGCCGGGCTCGAGATCGTGCGGGCGCTGTCGACGGCTCGCGCGGTCGAGCCGCGGGGCGCGCTCAGCCATTCACCCGCTGTCCGCATCGGGATTGCGACCGGCCTCGTCGTGGTCGGCGACCTCGTCGGGCAGGGCACCGAGGAGCGCGACTCCGCGGTCGGCGAAACCGTCAATCTCGCGGCGCGGCTGCAAGCACTGGCGCCGCCCAATGGCGTCGTGATCTCCGCCTCGACGCAGTCGCTGCTGAAGGGGAAATTCGACTACCGCAATCTCGGTATCCATGCGCTCAAGGGCATCTCGGAGAAGGCGCAGGCCTGGCACGTGGTGCGCGCCACGCGGGTGGAGACCCGCTTCGCCGCCGCGATGGGCGCGCGGCTGACGCCGCTCGTCAACCGCGAGGAGGAGATTGCGCTGTTGATGGGCCGCTGGCAGCAGGCCAAGGACGGCGACGGCCAGGTCGTCGTCAAGTTCGGCGAGCCCGGCATCGGCAAGTCGCGCATCATCCAGGAAATCTTCGAGCGGATATCAGGCGACCGGCATGCGCAGGTCTCGTTCCAGTGCTCGCCCTACTACACCTCGACCGCATTCTATCCGTTCGTCGAGCAGCTCAAATTCTCCCTCGGCCTCGACCGCGAGGACGCTTCCGCGCTGTCGCTGGCGAGCCTGGAGAACGCGATCGCCGCCGCGCATGGCGACATCGAGCAGGTCGCGCCGCTGTTTGCCGCGCTGCTGTCTATACCGACCGGAGACCGGTATCCACCGCTCGACCTATCGCCGCAGCAGCAGAAGGATGCGACCGTCGCGGCGCTGGTGAACCATTTCCTCGGTCTCGCGCGCGAGATGCCGCTGGTGATCGCGTTCGAGGATCTGCACTGGATCGACCCGACCTCCCGCGAGGTGATCGACCTCCTGGTCGATCGGGTGCAGAACCGGGCGATCCTGGTCATCATCACCGCGCGCTCGGAATTCCAGCCGAGCTGGAATGCGCATTCGCACATCACCACCCTGGTCCTGAATCGCCTCAGCCGGCAGCTCCGCACGACGCTGGTCGAGCGTGTTGCGGGACGCGAACTGCCCAAGGAGGTCGTCGAGGAGATCATCGTCAAGACCGACGGCGTCCCGCTCTTCCTGGAAGAGCTGACCAAGACGGTTCTCGAATCCAACCTCCTGACCGAGCGGCACGGGCGCTATGTGTTGTCGGGACAGTGGCGGCAGCTCGCAATTCCGGCGACCCTGACTGATTCGCTGATGGCGCGGCTCGACCGGATGGGACCGTTCAAGCGGATCGCGCAGATCGGCGCCACGATCGGCCGCGAATTTTCCTATGAAACCCTGCACGCCGTCGCCAATACGCCGGCCGAGCAGATCGAGGCGGCGCTCAATCATCTGGAGGAGGCGGGACTGATCATGCGCCGCGGCCATCCGCCGGACGCGATCTACTCCTTCAAGCACGTGATGATCCAGAACGCCGCGCATGCGAGCCTGCTGCACAGCGAGCGGCGCAAGCTGCATTCCCGCATCGCCCAGGTGCTCGCCGAGATGTATCCGGAGAAGACCGAACGCGAACCGGAGCTGCTCGCCTATCACCTGACCGAATCCGGCCAGAGCGAGGGCGCCGCCAGCTTTTGGCTCAAGGCCGGCAAACAGGCGGCCAAGAGTGGCGCCAATCTGGAGGCGATCGGCCATCTGCGCCGCGGCCTCAGCGTCGTTCAGGCCAACGCGCGCATGCAGGGCGCGGACGAGATGGAGCTCGAGCTGCGGATCGCGCTCGGCAACGCGCTGATTGCCGCCAAAGGCTATGCGGTGCAGGAAGTCGAGGAAAACTACATCCGTGCGCTCGAGTTGGGTCGGCAGCTCGAGGACGACGAAAAGGCCTTTGCTGCGACCCGCGGGCTCTGGGTGTGCCATTTCATCCGTGCCGATCTCACGCGCGCGCACGATCTCAGCGTCGAGCTGATGAAGTTCGCCAAGCGCGCGCGGCTGAACGAGCGAGCGCAGCCGGCACAGCAGACCGGCTATTTGATCGAGGCTCACCGCGCGATCGCGATGACCATGCTCTATCGCGGCCGCTTCGCCGCCTCGCAGCATCATCTGCATCGCTGCATCAATCTCTACAGCCCCGATCTGCATTCCGATCTGATCGAGCGGCACGGCACCGATCCCGGCGTCGTTTCGCTGTCCTATCTCGGCTACCTCCTGTGGTTCCTCGGCCGGCCCGACGCGGCGCGCCAGCACAGCGAGCAGGCGATCGCGAATGCGGAGAAGATCCGTCACCCCTTCACCCTCGCCTTCGCACTCGTATTCGGCGCGTATCTTTGCCAGCATTTGCGCGACGTCGAGGGCACGCGCGACCATGCCAACCGCGCCATGATCATTGCTACCGAGCACAATTTCCTGCACTGGAAGCAGCAGGCGGCGATCCTGCGCGGCTGGGCGCTGACGCAGCTTGGCGAGGCCGACGAAGGTCTCAGCCAGATGCGCTTCGGCCTCGACGAATACGAGGCGATGGATTCCTGGCTCGCCGGATGCTGGTTCCGCTGTCTGCTGGCGGAGGCCTATGCCAAGATCGGGATGCGCGATGCCGCCTTGCGCGCGCTCGATGGTGCGCTCGCGACGGCGAAACGGACCGGCGATCACTCCTACCTTGCCGAGGTCTATCGCCTGCAAGGCGAGATCACGCTGTCGGCTCACGACCCGGCCTCGGTACAGGAGGCCGAGGACCTGTTCGGCCTGTCGTTGGAGATCGCACGCAAGCAGGGTGCGCTGTCCTGGGAGCTTCGCACCGCCGTCAGTCTCGCGCGCCTGTCGCATGAAGCCGGCAAACGCGAGCACGCAAGTCTCCTGCTGGTGCCGATCGTGAACAAGTTCAGCGAGGGCTTTTACACCCCGGACCTGAAGAAGGCGATGCAGCTCGTCAACGAGCTCGGGGCGGGCGCGCCCATTCGCGAGCAGGCCGATCTGTGACATGAGCGATCTTGTCGCCGAGCGTGCCCGCTATGTGGAGTTGATTGCCAGGCGCGAGCGGATTTCCTCAAAGCGCCTGCTCGACGCGCTTGCCGCCGTTCCGCGAGAGGAGTTTCTGCCGAGGGGACCCTGGCGCATCAAGAGCGAGGCGGCGCGCAGCTATCGGCTGACGCCCAACGCAGATCCCGTTCATCTCTACGACAACGTACTGGTCGCGATCGACGCGCGCCGCAGGCTCGACACCGGCCTGCCGAGCCTGTGGGCGCATTTCATCGACATGCTCGACATCAGGGAGAAGGACCGTGTCGTGCAGATCGGCTGCGGACTGGGTTATTTCTCGGCCGTGCTGTCGATGATGGTCGGTCCAAAGGGCAGCGTACATGCGATCGAATGCGACGAGCGTCTCGCGGTGCGAGCGGCGAACTGCTTGCGCGGCTATGGTAACGTCAGGGTCGTCAACGGCGACGGATGCAAGGACGTCGGCAAGCCGGCCGACGTGATCATCGTGCATGCCGGCTTCCCGCACCCGCACCCACTCTGGCTTGAGGCGCTCCGTCCGCGCGGCCGCCTCCTGGTGCCGCTGACCCAGCGCGACCGCGAAGGTGCCGCCCTCAAGATCACGCGGAGGGCTAACGGCTTCGAGGCAGAGGCGATCCAGCAGATCCGGATCTTTCCCGGTCACGGCCGCGGTGTGAGCGCGCTCGACGACCGCGTCGCCGACTGGTGGCAGCGGGCCTCAGCCCTGGCACCGCTGCGCTTTCGCAGTCTCGCGCAGGGGCTGCCGTCGGATTAGTTAATGCTTCATTTCATTTTACCTTGATTCCGTTTGTGAGTTTCCAGCGGCTCCCGCCGTCGCTATGAGTGCGGTCTGATCGCCATTCGAGCGCGTTCCATGCATTCCGTTGCACTGCTGACTGCCAGCTACGCCAAGGATATCGAACGTTTTTCGCTGCTCAGCGAGAGCATCGACACTTGGCTGACGGGATACACGCGGCATTATGTTCTCGTCAACGATGAGGACGTGCCGCTGTTCGCGCGGTTCGCCTCCGACAAGCGGGTCATCGTCCCGGCCTCGCGCTATCTGCCGAAATGGCTGTTCGCGCTGCCGCCGGCGCTCCAGTTCATGAGCAAGCGCCGCGTCTGGCTGTCGCTGCTGTCGTCACCGGTGCACGGCTGGCACATCCAGCAGATCCTGAAGATCGCCGGCGTCCTCAATGCGCCGGAGCAGCGCGTCTGCATCCTGGATTCGGATAATCTGTTCTTCCGCGAATTCGACGTCGGCCAGTATGCCGGCGCCGAGCAGACGCCGCTGTTCGTCACGCGCGAGGCGATCGGCGCCGATCACCCGTTGCATGGCCTCTGGCTTCGCACCGTCGATCAGCTTCTCGGTATCAAGCAGCGCTCGTTCCCGGCGGACGATTATGTCGGCAACGCGCTGGTCTGGGACAAGGACACGGCCCGTGCGATGACCGACGCGATCAAGTCGGCGACGGGCTTGAGCTGGGCTCTGGCGCTGTGCCGGAAGAAAAAGTTCTCCGAATATCTGCTTTACGGCAACTTCGTCGCGACCTCGCCGGAACATCTGGCGAGACATCGGATCACCGAAGACAGCCTCGCAGTCTCGCACTGGGACGATACGCCCCTCGACCGCCCGGCCATCGAAGCGATGATGCGCACGGCCTCGCCCGAGCAGGTCGCGCTATGCATCCAGTCCTATTCGTCGACCTCGATCGACGACATCCGCGACGTGTTCCGTCTCTCCTCGCGCGATCGCCGAAGCCCGAGCCTGTCGCCCGAAGACATGGGAGACGCGGCCGCGTTCGAAGTGCCCAAGACGCGCTAAAGCATGATCCGGAAAAGTGCGAAGCGGTTTTCCGGAAAAATCATGCGTAAACAACAAGCTAAAGCGCGATGACGATTCATCCAAATCTCATCGCGCTTTAGTCTTCAAACGTCTTTGGTGAACTTGCTGATGACGTCCATGAACGGCTTCGGCTTGAACTCGCCGTCGAGCGGCAGCGGGCGGTTCGGCTGCTTGTCCGCGCGGGCGAAGGTGCCGTTGATCCAGCTGTAACGGTCCGAGAGGCCCCAGGTCAGGATCGAGCGCACCGGGCCGCTCGCGGAGACGGCGGTGAGCAGGTCGTCGACGCGCTTGGCCACGACGGCGTCGCGCTCCGCAGGACTTCCCGTCAGCTTCTGGTCGTCGACGTCGAGCTCGGTGATGAGCACATCGAGGCCCCAAGAGCGCAGCTCGGTGACGAATTCGGCGAGCCCGTGCGTGTCGATCTCGAGCTCGGCGTGCAGATGCGATTGCAGCCCAACCGCGTGGAGCGGAACGCCCTGATCGAGCAGGTCCATGATGAGGTTGCGATAAGCCGCCCGCTTGGCGACGAACGAGTCTTTCGCCGACTCGATGTCATATTCATTGATCGCGAGCTTGACGAAGGGGTCGGCCGCGGCCGCCGTACGGAACGCCAGGGGAATCCAGCGGCCGCCGAGATGCTGCGTCCAGAACGTGTCGCGCCTGTCTTTCGGGCTGCGGGGGTTATCCGGGATCGGCTCGTTGACGACGTCCCACGACGTCAGCTTGTCCTTGTAGTAGGAGACGACGGTACCGATGTGGTCGAGATAGGCCCGCTCGACGCCCTTGGTGTCCTTGATCCGCTTGGTCCAGTCCGGAATGTCGTGATACCAGGCCAGCGCGTGGCCGCGCATCGTCAGATCGTTGTCTCGCGCGAAATCCAGGATCGCGTCGGCGCGCTCGAAGGCGAACGTGTGGGCGTCCGGCCGCAGCATCGGCCATTTCAGCTCGAGCACCGGCACCACCTGCGTGCAATAGGTGCTGATGGCGTCACCGAGCCGCGGGTCGGCTTGCAGGTCCCAGAGCGTCGCCGCGGCGCCGAAGCCGGGACGGCGCTGGGCGCGTTTGGACGCCGGCACCGCGGACGCCGATGCGCCCGCCGCGAGGGCTGCGGCGCCGCCGAGGAGAAATTCGCGTCTGTCGAGCCTGGTCACCGCAGTCCTCATCGATCCAAGACGGCATCGTACCAAGCGGCGCCTTGCGACGCCTGGGTTTTGGCTCGTTGGGTTAACCTTGCAGTCGCAAGTCATGTTTCTTTCGATCGCCAAACCTTTCCGCTCGAGGAAGGGCAAATTTAACGCTAACGCGCGAAAGCGGCGTCAAAGCCGCATTCGCCGCCCGATCTGGAGACTTATGTGACACTCTTGCGCCATGCTGCGGCGCAGTTCGTTCGCCAAGGCCCCATCGATTAACAGCCGTCATAATCGCAAGACCGCTGCCGGTCCCGTGCTCGCATGCTGAACCGCCATTTCTCGATTTATCTCGTGGCCTACATCCTGCCGGCGGCCGTGGGCTTTTTCGCGGTCACGGCCTATACGCGGCTCGTGAGCCCGGCTGAGTACGGCGTCTATGTCGTCGGTATCAGCCTTGCGGGCATTCTGGGCGCGATCTTCTTCGCCTGGATCAAGCTGTCGGTGTCGCGCTATCAGGCGATGTCGGCGGAGGTCGATTTTCGCGGCACGGCGATGGTCGCCTTCGTCCTCACGGTCGCGGTGCTCTGTGCCACCACACCGCTGGTCTTGCTGTTTCGCAGCGACATCAGTGTCGAGCTGCTGCTCGCCAGCATGTTCGTCGCGATCATGGCCAATGCGGTCGATGTCGGCCAGGAGTTCGAGCGCGCCAAATTGCGTCCCTACCGCTTCGCGGCGATCGCGATCGTGCGCAGCGTCTCCAGCGTCGGCTTCGGCCTCGTCGGCATCTGGCTCGGCTGGGGCGGATTGGGGCTGCTCGCGGCGTTCGGTCTGGGGTCGCTCGCCGGCATCATCCTGAACCTCGCAGGCGACCGCAGCAGGATCGCGCGCTTCCAGCGCAGCCAGTTCATGCAGCTGGCCCGCTACGGTCTGCCGCTGACGTTGGCAGGATTGTCCGTTGCCGTCTATTCGGCCTGCGACCGGCTCATCGTCGCCTATTTGCTCGGCAAGGACGCTGCCGGCATCTTCGGCGTTGCCGCCGATCTGCCGCGCCAGTTCATGGTGATGATCGCATCCAGCGTCGCCGCGGCGACCGTGCCGCTGGTGTTCCGGTCATTGTCCGAGAATAGCAGCGAGACGACGCGGGAGCGGCTGACCGAAAGTCTCGAACTCCTGCTGGCCGTCGTGGCACCCGTCGCGATATGGCTCGCGCTTGCGGCGGACCAGGTCGCCGGCACGCTCGTCGGCATCGACTTCCGCGCCGGCGTCTCGGCGCTGCTGCCGACCCTGGTGCTTGCGCGGCTTTTCGGCATCGCCAATCAGTTCTACGTGCAGATCAGCTTCCAGCTTGCCGAGCGCCCCTTCATGCTGGCGGCGCAATCCTTTCTCACGCTGGTGGTCAGCGTGATCCTGATGTTCGCGCTGATCGCTCCTTACGGCCTTTACGGCGCGGCGCTGGCGACGCTGGCGACCGAGGCGATCGGCTTCCTCGTTGCCGTCGTCCTGATGCATCGGGCCCACCCGGTCCCGTTCGAGCTCAATCGCCTCGCCGGCATTGCCCTCTCCGCAGCGGTGATGGCGGCCGCGATTCTGGTTGCGCGCTCGCAAACTGGCGGCACCGGCCTCGTGTCGCTGATCATCGTGAGCCTTGCCGGCGGCTTTGCTTATGCGGTTGCGGTCTGGCTGCTGAACGTTGCGAACGTGCGAACGTTGTCGCTGCGATTTCTCCGCACGTTCAACCGCAAGGCGCTGGGCGTTTAGTTGCGCGCCGGTGGGCGTCGCCGTCACGACGCACCCCCCGCCAGCTAACCGGACATTCTGCCGCAGCGATCGGGGCCAGCTTCACGCCAGCTTCGACCGGAGGCCGCCTTCCGCCTGTGGCAGCCGTCGTATATGAGTGATTTGTCGCGGGAACATGCCGAATCTCGCCACAGACGGAACGTAAGGCGGCTGCGACTTCTTAATGCAATGATTCCAATCTGGCACGTGATCGGCACAGGCGGACTGGCATTTCGACCGAGGATGGCATGAAAAACCGACCGACGAGGGCGCAATCCACCGTGGCGATGCGGAGTTGGAGGCCTTCCGGACTCGTGGCGCTGGCCGCGGTCGTCGCATTGACGGCGGCGGCCCCGGCGACCGCCGCCAAGCAGCCGCGCCAGGTGACCGAGGCGGTGGCGCCGCGTGTGGCCGGCGAGCCGATCATGGCGATCGTGTCGATCAAGAGCCAGCAGGTCACTTTCTATGATGCCGACGGCTGGATCCTGCGCGCGCCGGTGTCGACCGGCACCACGGGCCGCGAGACGCCGGCCGGCGTGTTCGCCATCATCGAGAAGGACAAGGACCACCGCTCGACCATGTATGACGATGCCTGGATGCCGAACATGCAGCGCATCACCTGGAACGGAATCGCGCTGCATGGCGGGCCGCTGCCCGGTTATGCCGCTTCGCACGGCTGCGTGCGCATGCCGTTCGGCTTTGCCGAGAACCTGTTCGACAAGACCTATATCGGAATGCGGGTGATCATCTCGCCGTATGACACGGTCCCGACCGACTTCTCTCACCCCTCGCTGTTCGTGCCGAAGCCGGAGGCGATCGCGGCGGCGCCCAGCCGGGCCGACAAGCTCTCCGCCGAGGCCGACGAGGCCACAAGGGTGGCCGACGAGGCCAAGAAGGCTGCTTCCGCTGCCGCGAAGGAAGCTGCCTCGCTCCCTGCCGCGCTGCGCAAGCTGGAACAGCAGAAGGCCCGCGCAGATGCCGAGCTCGCCTTCGCCGACAAGACGCTCGTGAACGCCAAAACCGATCAGGCACGCGCCAAGGCCGAGGAGTTGAAGCAAAAGGCGGTGGCCAAGGCTGCCGACGCGGCGACGCAGCTCGACGCCGCCAGGGCCGCCGCGCAGCCGAAGCGCGATGCAGCGGCCGCCACCAAGGAAGCCGCGAAGGCGGCCGCGGCCAGGAAGGCCGACGCCGTCAAGGCGGCGACCGATGCAAAGCTCGCGGGTGAGCCGGTCTCGGTTTACATCAGCCGTGCGACGCAGAAGCTCTACGTGCGGCGGAACACGCACAAGCCAGCGCCCGACGGCGGCGGCGAGGTGTTCGACACCAGCATCGAGGTTCCCGTCACGATCCGCAATCCCGACCAGCCGCTCGGCACGCACATCTTCACGGCGATGGCGAAGACCGATTCGGGCCTGCGCTGGAGCGTGGTCACGATCGACAACGGCGACGACGCCCGCAATGCGCTCGACCGCATCACCATCCCGCAGGACGTGTGGGATCGCATCGGGCCGACCGCATTGCCGCGCTCCTCGATCATCATCTCCGATGAGCCGCTGAGCAGCGAGACCAATTACCGGACAGAGTTCGTCGCAGTGCTGAGCAACGAGCCGCAGGGCGGCTTCATCACGCGCAAGCCGACCGCGCCTGCCATGATCGCCAGCGATGACGGCTGGGACAACGGCGGCAACGGCTTCGGCTTCTTCTTCCAGCAGCGTGATCCCTACGTCCAGCCGGTCAATCCGCGCCCGCGCAGCCAGTACCAGTATTATCAGCCGGCGCAGCCGATGCAGCGGGGCTTTTGGTAAAGGAAGTGCTGCGTCGGCCGGCTCCGAAAGCGTCTACGTCACCGGCAGGCCCTCGCGGCGGATACCGTCCTGAGCGGGATGTAGCTGGGAGCGCAATCCGGGGCCAGTGCTTCAGGGCGCGAGCTGACCCGGATTGCGCTGCGCTTCATCCGGCTACAAACTCGGGTGCAAACTCCGGCGTTCCCGGACGACTCACGATATGAAAACCACATTGCTCAGACCCGAAAACTACACCCGCTCGCCCTGGAAGAACGGCGGCGGCATCTTCACCGACATCGCGGACGCTCATCGGGCCGATGCACGCGAGAAGAGCTGGGACAGCCTGCACTGGCGCTTTGCGTCGACGCCGATCGTGGCGCCGGGTCCCTTCTCCCATATGCCCGGCATCGATCGCTTGCAGATGGTCGTCGATGGGCGCGGGCTGGTGCTGAAGGCCCTCGGGCAGGAATTCGACGAACGTGAACCTTTTACGACCGTGCGCTTCACCGGCGAGCTCGAGATCGTGACCGAGCTCGAGGCCGGGCCCGTCGAGGTCGTGAACCTCATGGCGCGGCGCGGTGCGGCGGAGATCGATCTCATCGCGCTTAAGGAGCCCGGCGACCGGCGGCTGGCCGCCGGCACGCATCTGGTCTACGCACCTCGGGGCGAATGCCGCATCAGTCTCGACAATGAGAATATTGCGATTCCCCACAACGGCACGCTGAAAGTCGAGCTGCTCGGGCCATCGCAGCTCGCGCTCGTCTCGGGTCTGGCGGTGCTGGGGTCGATCCGGCTCCTCGGTTAGCGCCGGTCGCTGCGCACAATCCGTGCAACTGGCTAGGTTGACGCCGCCCGGCCGGAGCACGATATCTGCTTCCCCAAAGACCGCAGCCCGAGGGGCAGGATATGAACGCACCAGACAACCATGTCCCTGCGCAGGCCGACGGCGTCGTCGACTGGCTGACCACCGGCACGCGCGACGAGCGCTTCATCGACAACATCTTCGCGCAGATGTGTATCCGTCTCCAGCAGGCGGGCATTCCGGTGAAGCGCGCGACGCTTCACATCCTGATCAATCACCCGCAGTGGCTGGGGGCCCGCATGATGTGGTCCGACGGGATGCGCGAGGCGGAGATTGCGCTGGTCGACTATGACGTTCGCGAGCGGTCCGAATATATCGGAAGCGCCGCCAACGAGCTCCATGACGGCGCCGCCGAGGTGCGCGAGCGGCTCGAGCAGGATTCTTCGCTCAGCCGCAAGCACGCCCTCTATGACGAGATGCGGGCCAAGGGCCTCACCGACTATGTCGCCTGGCCGCTCTACCATACGCTCGGCAAGCGGCACATCGTCACTTTCGCGACCGATCGGCCCGGCGGGTTCGACGATGCGCATGTCGCCGGCCTGAAGAAGCTGTTGCCGGTGCTGGCGCTGGTCAGCGAGATCCGCGTCAAGAACCGCCTGGCGCGCACGCTGCTGGAGACCTATGTCGGCTCTCATGCCGGCGAGTTGATCCTGGCCGGCGCCACGAGGCGCGGCAGCGGCACGACGGTGCGTGCTGCGATCATGATCTGCGACCTCAGGGATTTCACCAAGATCTCCGACAACTGGCCGCGCGACGACGTGATCGACCTGCTCAACGACTATTTCGACGCGATGTCGGAGCCGATTGCGCGGCACGGCGGCGAGATCCTCAAGTTCATCGGCGACGGACTGCTCGCCATCTTTCCGCTTCATACGCCCAACGCCTGCGCCAATCTGCTCCATGCCGTGGCCGAGGCCCGGCAGGCCATGGCCGCGCTGAACGAACGGAACAGCGCAACCGGCCGCGCGCCGCTGAACTACGGCATCGGCGTCCATGTCGGTGACGTCATGTACGGCAACATCGGATCGGCCAGCCGGCTCGATTTCACCGTGATCGGCCCGGCCGTCAACATGGCCTCCCGCCTCGAGGCGCTGACCAAGAAGCTCGGCAGGAACGTGCTGCTGTCACGCGATTTCGCCGAGCTCGTGGAGAAGGAGTTTCAGCTCGAGCATGTCGGCAGGCACGAGGTGCGCGGCTTCAGCGATCCGATCGAGCTGTTTGCGTATCAGGGCTAAGCGACCTTCCGCCCGCGGCCATTTGCGGTTCGTTCCCGTCGTGCCGGCGCCCGGCGCGTTCATCTGGCCGCTCCGGCTTTGCCTCGTGTCGTTATCCCCGAGGGCGCTCCGCAAACACGGGTGACGGCCATCGTTGCTGTCAAGATGAAGCCTCGCTCAAGGGAGCAACGTCAAGCGCCGCCAATGGCCCGCGTAATGGTGCCACTCCCGCCGCAGGTGGCGCAGGGGGCACCGTCGATGCGACCCTTGCCATGACAGTCGGGACAGACGTCTTCGCCGGTGCCCATGGTTCCGGGCGGGGCTTCATCGCCAGGATTGAGCGTTGGCTGGATCCCGGTCCTTGAGTCCTGCGCGTTGGTCCTGGTCGTCTGCGTCTTGGTCATCTGCGCCTCCTCGAAAAGAGCGCAACGCACCTTGCCGCAGGAAGTGCCAATCGGAGCTCGCAGCGCTGCAGTCGGCGGAACCGCTCTGCCTGCTCCGCCTATGTCTCGACCGCCCCCGTGCCGGGCTGCCGCCGCTTGCTCTGCAGCCTTTCGTCACCGACGAACTGTCGTGAACAAATCGTCACGACCTCGGACTTCGCCGACGTGACGATGCAGTCCTGCCTGATGGGCGCGCCGCAGCTCGCCGCATGGATGGCGCAGCATCCGGCCGAACGTCCGGCTGCATGGCGCTGTACGATCGGCAGGCAGGGCGGGGGGCAGAGGAATTTAGGCTGCGAGCTTGGGATGCGGCGACGGCATGCGGGTTGGCAGCACTGTTGCCAGCGCCGGGTTGTGCGTCTAGGTTTTGCGCCAAGCTACGCCCAAACGGTCCTTGGCCGCTCGTTCATGCCGAAATTCCTACGCATCGGGGTCCATCAGTCGAACGTCTCCGGGTACACGTCGAAGGCGTGGTGCGTCAGGCGTGTTGGCTCGGCAGTCTTCCTGAAGTGGGGCGCCGTGGAGGTGCATGGCGCCGGCGATGGGCGCAAGGTCTATTGGTCGCGTCTGCCGCAGGAGAAGACGGTTCGTTGCGGCACTGCGCAGCGCGCGCAGGACTATACGAAGGCCGCGATCGCGCGGCGCCGCAATCATCGCTATGAGCCGCTGACCGGACCGATCGCGAACCGGCGCCCGTCCGCCGCACGCAGCGCCGAGCTCAAGCAGGCGCTCGCCACCATCCTGATCGTCGACATCGTCGGCTCCACCGCGAAGGCGGCGAAGCTCGGCGATGCGCGCTGGACCAAGGTCATGGGCCATTACTATGCTGCCGTCCGCAAGGAGTTGAAGACGTGCCGCGGCAAGGAGGTCGTGACCACCGGCGACGGCGTGCTGGCGACGTTCAGGAAACCCGCCGCCGGCATTGCTTGCGCGACCGCGATCCAGAAAGCCGTGCGCACGCTCGGCCTCGAGATCCGGGTCGGCCTGCACGCCGGCGAATACACCATCAGCGGCGGCGAAATGGTCGGCCTCGCCTTCCACATCGGCACCCGCGTCGCGGCGAAGGCGCGGGCAGGGGAGGTGCTGGTGTCGAGTGCGGTGAAGGAGCTGATGACGGCGCAGGCGGCGGCGAGCCTGAAGGATCACGGCTTGCACCGGCTGAAGGGCGTGCCGGAAAGATGGAGGCTGTGGCGGGTGGAGGGGTGAGACGGCGTGCGGCAGCCTGCAGCGCCTTCAGCTTTCGAAAGGGCGCGGTATGGATGATGCCGCAGGCGTTGGGTGGCATTGGCAATACGCTCCGACGCGACCCGGTGGAAGCGCGGCTTGCGCATCGCCCGCTCGCTGATCGGCAGCTACGTCACCTCGCTCGACATGGCCGGGTGCTCGCTCACGTTGAGCCTGCTTGATCGTACCAATTCGTCTGCGAAGCGAGGCCCCTGGTGGGATGGCCGCTCGCTGACGAGGCGCTTCTGGTCGCCGGCCCAGCCGAACTCGCGCAGTCCTCGGCGGAACGCCTCCAGGGTGCGCCAGCTAACGGTGCCCCAAGCGTTCCCCTCGGCGCGCACACTCACAGGCAGTGCAATGGCCAGCTGCGGCCTGGGTTTGCTCTTGATCAAGTTCAGTAGCGTCGCCGCCATGATCATCGTCAGGACACCACCAGCGCTGAGCGTGATCTGCATCGCAAGCCCCGCCGATATGTCGAGCAGCGCCAGGAGGCTAGCGAGCGTAAGCAGGACACCGAGGCAGAAGATTGGCAAAGAGTGCCTGCCACAGAGGATGGCGCCGCGCATTACCGCAGTCGTCAATGCTCGTCGATTGGGCGGCACCAACCATACCGCCACAACCGCTAGGGCCAAGAAATGCAACAGACGCAACGGATCGAGATTCGATTTGTCCATCTGGTAGGCCAACTTCGTCAGCCCCTGCGGGATCAATGCTTCCAGCGGCTTGATTCTCCAGCTCAATACGATGACGAGGCTGAAGACCAGATAGAGAACGGCAGGCACGAGCGCCAAAGGTGACGTTAGCCAGGGGCGCACTCTTCCGCCCGCGATTATCACCCACGCGCCAAGGACCACCAGCAGCTGCCAGGCCAGTGGATTGAAAGCCCAGTGGCCGTTTGGCCACGCCGGCAAGGACCAGCCGAACATATGCACCAGTGTATAAAGCGCCAGCGAGGCGCCGAGCGTCACGTTGGGCAGTCGGAGCAGCAACCACAGCAACGGCGCGAACAAGAGGTGGAGGAGCACGAAGATCGGCAACACATCGGTATTGACTGGGCGGTATTGCAGAATCGCCGCGTGCGCGAGCGTTGCGCCCGGCTGATCCAACAGAATGCGCGTATTGCTCTCGTCGGCAAGGCGTTCCACGCCGGCGATGTGGACTAGGGTCGCGCAGGCGAGCGTGAGCAGCAGAAACGCGACATAGATGTCCCAGCTTCGCCGCAGCGTCCGGCGGATCACGCTGCTCCATCCCTCGCGGCCCCATACCTTACCGTAGGCCAGTGCGCAGGTGACCCCTGAGACAAACATGAACACTTCCGCGGCATCGCTGAAGCCGTAGTTCCGCAGCGTCAGCCAGCTTCCAATGTTATTGGGGACATGATCAAGAAAGATGCACCAGAGCGCGATGCCGCGGCAGGCATCAATGCGCACGTCGCGGCCGTTGGCTTTCAGCTCCGACGCCACGTCCGCGGATGGCTTCAGGGTGGCGGTTCGATCATGCATTGGCTTGCCTCGTCCAGCGTGCGCGCACGCTCAAAGAGGAACGATCGAGACGGATCGAACTTGAAAAAAAAGCGCGGCCCTGCGGGTCGTGACAGCGCCGCAGTTCAAGGTTGCTTCACATCGACCTGGCAACGACAGCAATTGCGACAATGATCACATGGCCGCGCTGGGTAGAACGCTGGTGGGAGGACCGACTGTCGACATCATCTTTCAAGTGGCACAGACTGTAAATCGGCCGGAGGTCGGTACAGAGAGGTGCCTAGGTCCTATGACCAAGGTACTATCCCGAACGCGGTATTGAGACCGCATGATGAGCAATTTGTCGCTCGCGTGGACGGAGGGGCTAAGCGAGTTCCGCGCTCCATGCAGCGCGCGCTCCTTACGACTGTGTGCCGTTGCAATCATACCACACAGCAGCGCTCGGCTCCTACTCTGAGTGCCTGACGGCGAACCGCTGGACCAGAGATAGAAGATGGACGGTTTCGAAGGTGGGTGTATGATTTTTCATTGATCTCCGGGCGGTCAGAGGACGGAGAGCATTTTTATGAAAGTGCTTGTTGTTGACGATCACACATTGATTCGCGAGGCGTTGCACGCTGTCCTCAAGCAATTGAAGCGAGAAGCCGTGATATTCGAAGCTTCGAGCAGCCGAGAGGCCATGCACATCGTCGAGGAGCATCCCGATATCAGCCTCATTTTGCTTGACATCAATCTACCTGACCGCGACGGCTTCTCTGTCCTCTGCGAACTGCGCCATCGCTATGCGACCATTGCTATCATCATTCTCTCATCCTCCGATGATCACGATACGGTCAGGCGCGCTTTCAAGCTTGGCGCGCTGGGTTTCATCCCCAAAACCACGGAACGTGAGGTGATGCTCAACGCTATTGAGTTGGTGTTTTCCGGCGGAGTTTACATTCCCTCGGAGATTCTGGAGGAAACAGCGGACCCGCGGTTTGCAGATAAGCCATTGGCTCGCGGCTCGCTCAAGGGGCTTGGATTGACCGATCGTCAGATCGACGTACTTGCGCTGCTGATGAAGGGGAAAACCAACAAGGTCATTGCCAGGACGCTCAATATGGCAGTGCCGACAGTGAAGAATCACATCACGGTCGTTCTCAAGGCGCTCGGCGTAGCGACGCGCACCGAGGCCGTCATTAAGGTCGGAAAAATGGGCTGGGAGGTGCCGCCGAAATCTGATTCATGAAACTGCCCCGGTGCCTCTCCCACCATCGTGATCCCTAAGGAGCTCATGCATGACAGCACGGAGCCGCATCGGATCGACGGGCTTGTGCAGCAAAATGTACCCTCTGTCCCTGGCGTCCCGCAGAGGTTCAGCTGCGGTATCGCCGCTGACGAGAATGGCGGGAATTGGCGAGCCAAACGCCGCATTGACTTGTTCGATTGCCCGGATCCCGGTCCTACCGCTTGCGAGATGATAGTCCGAGATTATGAGATCGGGACGCTGTTCGCGCTCGGCAAGTCGGACAAGTGCAGCTTCGTCGGAGCCGGCGGCAAGTACCGAGTATCCCCATTTGCTAAGCAATCCGCCCGTTCCCTCCTGCACGATCGGAGTATCGGCAATAACAAGAATTGCCTTGCCGTCGACCGCCAAGGCGCCGGCGTGGGGTAAGACGGCGGGCGCCGCGGACCTGATGCATTGATCGACTTTCGGAACCAGGATCGCAAATCGCGAACCTCGGCCCACAGTCGAAACCAGGTCGATTTGATGGTCGAGAAGCAGACGAAGCCTGTCGACGATGGCCAGACCGAGGCCCAGTCCGCCGGACCGGTTCTGTTCTGAGGTGGGAACTTGAAAAAACTCGCGAAAGATATTCTGCTTTTGATCCTCGGGAATGCCAGGACCGGTATCGCATACTTCGATACGCAACATTTCACCGCGCCGACGACATCCGACGAGGATCCCGCCCTGCAACGTATAGCGCACCGCATTTGACACAAGATTCAGCATGATGCGTTCGAGCAGCATCGCGTCGCTTCGCACCCAGGCGTCACTTGGCCTGACGCGTAGCCGCAGCCCCTTTTTTTGCGTGGCCTGGTCAAACGCAGTCTCGATTTTCTGCAACAAGCGCCCGATCGGGAATTCGGTGATTTTGGGGGTAAGCATCCCGGCATCCAGCCTGGAAATGTCCAGGAGCGAATTGAACATTCCATCCATTTCCTTGCGGGTTGCGTCGATCCGTTCGATCGTGTTTGTCCTTTCCTCCGGTTTGAGTGGCGTCCGCAGCTGGGCGACGAACAACCCCAACGCATGTAAGGGCTGCCGCAAATCATGGCTTGCCATGGCGAGAAAGCGCGATTTGGCTGCGTTGGCGAGCTCCAGTTCCTGCGTACGCTCGGCGACCTTCTGCTCGAGTTCGACATGCGCGCGGCGCAGGTTTCCTTCCGCTTTCTCGCGGACCTTAACATCCGCGCTCAGCAGCAGGCTTGGAACGGTAATACTGATCAAGAACATCAACACGAGCAGGAATGACGCGTTGGGATCCGAAATCGCGAAGGGGCCGCCGCCCGCGTGCGTTGCCCAAATCGTGATGCCCGCAAGCACGAGAGCGACCGTTGCGGTATCGCGTGGACCGCGACGAAGCGCCGCCCATAGCATGGGCAGGATGGCCAGAAAGCCGAGTGGATCTCGGCCGGGCGTCTGCTCGATCAGGGGGCTGAAAGCAATGAGGCCGACAGCCGCTGCTGTCGCGAGGACCCCTGCCGTCTCGACAAAATCGTGCCAGTTGGAGGCTTGATGGTGGTTTGATGCCCACAGCACGGTTACGGGGGCAATGACTAGTGCGCCGGTCACGTCGCCCAGCCACCAGGTGATCCACGCGTCCGCAAAATTCTTTGGCTCGATGTATCCGAAGAGTGCCAGGCTGGTCAGTCCAATGGTGGCGCTGATCGGTGTCGCGATCACGACGCAGATCAGGGTAAACTTTGCGACAGAATTTGGTGTCGAAAACGTTTCACACCCGCCCGACCACCGATTGATGAGATACGCGCCGGCAATCGCCTCGAGAGAGTTACCGGTTGCAATCGCAATTGCGGTGGCAAGGGAGCCTGCCGTCGTCGCATTGGCGATCATCGCCGCGGCAAAAATTGCGGGCCAGGTTCGATATCCCCGCAACAACACTGCCGCCAGCGCGACACCTGTCGGCGGCCAAATTGGTGTTGCGCTGGGATGAATAGAGGCGAGGGCGAGGCCAGCCTTTGCCGAGACGAAATAGATCAGTCCAATCACGACCAGACCACCGACGTAGCTGACGCCGCGGTATGAATCCATGTCGGGTGATCGTCGATCGGACATCGTCGGCGCCGGGACTAGGCAATTGGGTCGTTCACCATGACTGAATTTTGAAATCTTGGTCGAAGATCAAAGATCGCTAGCCCGATATGGCAGACGCCTTCAGATCGAATTGATCACCGCAGTCTGCTTTGCGGACTAACGAGACGAACCGTGCGTTCGAGGAGCATCTGGCCGACTTGCGTCAATCCCTCCTCTCAGCTCGCGGGAGACGACAGGCCGCCGTTGCGCACCGGAGGAATTCGCGGCGTCTCGTATTCACCCGACTTGTCGAGGGAGGCATCGTACGACGAAGATAGGCTCTCCGAAAGGCTGGATTTGAACTCGGACAAAGCCGCTGTGTGCGACAAAGGCCTATCTCTCGTTGGAGTCTCCTGGCTAAACCACCTGCACGATAGGTTGCCGTGGCGGACGAGACAGAGCACGGTTGTCGGACATGCTGATGGTGTCAAGGCGCTGGCTTACTCTCCCGATAGTCGCTACGCGGCAGCCAAATCTTGAATGGGAAGGCGTGAAGGCGGGCGAGTAAAACAAGTTCAGGTCGTACCTCCGTGAGAACGTGACGACCCGTCTCGCGTAGGGCGACAATCGCGAATTGAGCCCTTCTCTTGTCGTGCAGCTCTCAAGTCTCTGAATAAGGTCACACGGATGGCTAACGAACCAAGAAAGGTCGGCCGCCACTTCGTCCATGATGGTCTTCATCGCTGCGTCATAAGCCATGATGCGCACGCCACGGCTGAGCATCACGTCGAACGACCCGCTATCAAGATTCAACAAGGCAGCGGACGGCACCTCCGACCCTTGACGCGTCCTGGTTCGTTCACTAGGATAAAATTCGATAAATAATTGTTATTGTTGGATAAATTTGAAAAATGGCGAGCGACAATATAGCTGGCGTATCGGGTAGCATCCTAAAAAAGCTCTACCTGTTTCCTGGCATGGTTATCCAGTGGACCATGTACGTCTCGGTCGGATCGAAATCATACAGCCAGACGCAACAACAAACACGGTTAGCTCGCAGCCCCTTCATGACATTCGCTTACTCTTCGATGTTTTGGTTAGCTTTGGCTGCGTTTTTGCTGGGTGCTTTAGAACGGTAAAGAAGAGTCGCGTTTGCGCAGCATCATCCTCTGAGGGGGCGGCGGATACATGGATCAAAGCCGAATATTCAGATTGCTAAAGAAGAAATTCGCAAAGCAGCCCACTCAAAAAGACGAAATTACGCGCCAGCTCGAAAGAGAGAGAGGTCTCCGAGTTCAGCTCATGCGAATCGGAGTGCCCGCACAACTCTCTTTTTTTGCAGTAGGTTTAGCTTACCCCGACAGCAAGTACATGCTGATCGAATTCATTCCTTTAGTGCTGCTCATTCGATGGTTTGCGTTACAGAGCTTACGTGTCGCTCGGAATTCCGATGGTCGGGAAGAGAATTTCCTGGATGCCGCTGCCCGTGTCCCACGAAGAATTCGAAATGGCGTTACCGCCGACAGGATTCGCGTTATGTCAAAGACGAGATATCGCGGTGTCCGCTGGCCCTTCTCGGTTCTGATCCTCGAACAACGGTGGAAGGCGACCAACGGCCAATTCTTTCTCGTGATAGCACCTGATTTTCATTGGTGGTCGGGCGGATCTATTTGGTTCCCGTGGCACTGGAATTCTGGACGGAATGCTGAACTTCAATTCTCGCGGAGCACCACCGGGCGGCCAGATAGGGCGTTTTGTATCAAGCTTAGCTTTCCGGGAAGTCGAGAATGGAATCTGAGATTCAAAGATGAGAACGACCGAGAGCGAGCTTATCAAGCCCTTGCCTCGATCCGTGGCGGCAATAGGCCGCCGGAGAAGAGCTCCCGGAAATCAGCGGAGCCGGATGAGCCAAACAGAAAAGTCGACTACGAGAAGGCGAGAGTTGATACAAGGTCTCCAGAAAGGGCAATCGAGCAGAAGCGATGGCATGATGTTCTCCGAGTTTCTCCTGAGGCTTCTTCAGAGGAGATCACAGCCGCCTATCGCGACGCCATAAAGAAGTGCCATCCGGACAAGGTGGCAAATCTCAGCGAGCTCATAAAGAAGGCCGCAGAAGATGAGGCGGTCAGAATAAACAAGGCATACGAGGAGGCACGAAGCTCACGCGGATTCTAAGAAGCGATTTCGGTTTTAGGTTGGTCAGCCGAAAGCTCGGCCGGTTTCCCGACATTGCAGCGAGAGCCAGATAGAGCGGGATATTGCAGTAATGTCGTACAACGAAATCAGACTTCCCGCCGAATGGGAGCCTCACGCCTGTTGTCTGATGGCTTGGGCCATACACCGGGAATGGGGGATGTACGCCGATGCTGTCAGGCGCGAACTCCACGAGGTTGTTGTCACCATCGCCGAATATGAAACGGTTTACCTGCTGACACCGTCCGACCAAATTCCGGAGGCCAAGCGCCAGTCATTTGGACCGAACGTGGAGATCCTATCGGCTCCCGTGGACGACATCTGGATGCGCGACATTGCGCCGACGTTTGCGGTGCGGGGTGATGCAGTCGTCGCTGTTGACTGGAATTTCAATTGCTGGGGCTCAACGCGCTCCGCACGCCCTGGAGATGCTCTCGCCGGCCCCTTGGCCGCAAGACTGGGGCTGGCGACCATACGTGCACAGTTTGTCGCAGAAGGAGGAGCGTTCGTGACCGACGGCGAGGGTACCGTTATCGTGACCAAGAGCTGCCTGCTGAACGAAAACCGAAACCCACGAATTGGTCGCAGTGCGCACGAGCAAATGGAGGAAATAGAGCGTGGGTTCTCCGCCGTCGGCGGGCGCAAGATCATATGGCTTGAGGGCGACGCCGATGAACCATTTACCAGTGGCCATGCCGACGGATACCTGCTCTTCACGTCGCCCGGAGCAATTCTGGTCGAAGCGCCCGATCCAGAGATGCCCACGCCCAGAAATCGGTCAAGAGATATCGACGTGCTTCAGAGCGAATCCGACAGTCGAGGTAGCGCGATGACTGTAAACTCGATCCTTCCGCCTCGCAGGCGGCACTGGCGGTTTCGTGGCCGCTCGTTTGCTCCGTCATACCTGAACGCTTACCTGGCGAACGGCGCAGCCATTACTGGGAAGTTCGGAGACCCAGAACGGGACGAGGCGGCGCACTCCGTGTTGCAGAGATCATTTCCAGGCCGAGACATCCGGATGCTGAGCATTGACCACATTGCTCTCGGTGGTGGTGGAATTCATTGTCTGACGCAGCCGATGCCAAGCACGTCACGGAAATAAATGCGGGAAGCAAAGAATGACGCCCACGCCGATCAAACATAAATTTCGGAATCACGAAATAAACCCTGCAACGAGGTGCCTTATCATTGGAACGTTCAATCCGGATACACCCAAGAATACCGCTGACTTCTTTTACGGGACGGGAAGAAACGATCTGTGGAGCCTGTTGCCAGCAGCCTTTGGAGTAGAGGGACATCTAAAGGGTAAAAATCGCAATCCGGAACGGCTGAGGTTCACGCGGGAAAGGGGTATCGACTTCGTCGATATCATTTCAGAGGTGATGGTAGACACTGATCGCGCCCATCATCGAAAAGACAGTTACATCGGCGGACGCGTCTCGGTCTGGCGGGATGTTACGGGACTGATGGACGAGCTACCAAACCTCGAGCGAGCGTGCTTCACGAGGAAGACCTTCAACGACGTTCCCGGAATTGAGGATCATGTCAGGAAAATTGCTTCGTATTGTGATGGAAACAACGCCCGAAACAGGAGAATCGTTTTCCGGTGTCTTGTTTCACCCTCGCGCCTGGCGCCTGGAAAGGACAAGCAGAAGGAATGGAGCGCCTTTTTAATGAGAGCGCGATAATCTGAGTGTGACACGACGCAACGATATGGGCGACTGGCGCGGTGAAATCCTTGGAGGCCGCACGGTTAACCTTGGATAGGTCGTTCAGCCCCGCCCACCGAGGCAGTCCGTTGAGTTCACTTACGTGAAAATGCCCGCTGCCTTTCACGATGCCTGAGGCGCGCTTCACCTGGCCCGGCGTCATGGGCGTCCTGTTACGGGCCGCGAGCACCCTTACTTCTCTACACCCCTCGCTGCAGGTTACGCGCGGGCAGTTTTCGGACATGCTTAGGATGCTTGAGGCGAAGCGCCTCAAGGAGCTTCATTTCACCGTTGAGGACGGACAATTGGACTTCATTGGTGGGCCCGGCAGGACTCGAACCTGCAACCAGACCGTTATGAGCGGCGGAAGATCGATCGTCTTCCTTGATTTTCCGGTGCTTTCGTTCGATTCCGTTTGGGTTCGTCGCGCTTCGGTCGGAGCGTTTCTGGTGCGAAACTGGTGCGGTTCACAATCCCCGCCGAGTTTACGAAACCTGCACTTTTCTGGAATCCGTTACGATGTCGTAGCCCCTTCTCTCTGCGGGCAGAATGCCTTAGGAAGTGGCGGAGATGAGGGTGGACATGGCAAAGCAGACCGCGAAAAAGGAGGCTGGACTCAAGGGCGTATCGGCAGCCGAACGGGCACTCGCGGTATTGACCGCGTTCCGTCGCGGCGACGGTGCTTTGTCGCTGGCGGAGTTGGCCGAGCGGACCGGTCTCGTCAAGAGCACGATCCTGCGGCTTGCTTTGTCGCTGCAACAATACCGCCTGCTCGCGCGCTTGCCGGATGGATCTTATCGGCTCGACGCCGAGACGTTACGTCTTGGCACCGCGTATCAGCAGGCGTTTCGTCTGTCCGACCACGTCATGCCCGTGCTCGAGCAACTCGCGGCAAAAACCGGCGAGACGACATCCTTCTACGTTCGCAACGGCGATGAGCGGCTGTGTCTTTTCCGGGTGGAGAGCACCAACCGGATCCGGATGACCGTGCAGCCGGGGGATACTCGGCCGATGGACAAATCAGCCATCGCGCAAACGCTTCGTCGGTACGAGTCCGGACTACCCGGAGCTGACGACGAACTGCCGCTGTTCACCTCTGGCATCACCGATCCTCACGCCGCCGCCCTCGCCATGCCGGTGTTCGGTATCGGTGATTCCCTGATCGGAGCGCTCGCGATCTCCGGGCCGGTCAGCCGCCTCACCACGGCGCGGGCGGAGCAGATCAAGGGAGCGCTGGTGGAAGCGGCCACCAAGCTCACTTTGGCGTGCGGCGGAACGCTGTGGTCCGGCACCGCAAAGGGGACACGCAAGCGGTCCAACGCAACGGCATAAAACGAAACTCCATTTCATTTTTCTTGCCGAGTGCACTGCCGCGGGCTTATAAGCCTCCCCATAACAAATGATTGGGAGGACGAACGTCGTGGCCGCAGCAACGTTCACACGCAGGACGGTCCTTGCGGGCCTGGGCGCATCGCTCGTTCCGCGCGGAACGACCGCGCAGGCGGAGGACGTGCGCTGGTCGACCGGTTCAGAGAAGCCGCGGTTCGTTGCACCGGCCGGCGCCACGGATTGCCATTTCCACACCTACGACAAGTCCTATCCGGTCATGAAGGGCGCGACCCTGCTGCCGGAGGATGCGTTGCCTGACGATTATCGTGCCCTGCAGCGCCGGATCGGCACCACGCGAGGCGTGATCATCCAGCCGTCCACTTATGGTACCGACAACCGGCTGCAGATCGCTTCGCGGCAGGCGCTCGGCGCGGAGAATTTTCGCGCGATTGCCGTCGTTGCGGAGGACGTCTCCGACGCCGAACTGCGGCGGCTCGACGAGCAAGGTGTTCGCGGGGTTCGCTTCAACCTTGGCTTCCCGGGCGTGCTAACGGTGGAGTCTCTCAAGCTGCTCGCGCCAAGGCTCGCCGATCTCGGCTGGCACTGCCAGATCAACATGCGGCCCAAGCAGATCGAGGATCACGCCGATCTACTGGCCTCTCTGCCGGGGCGTCTCGTGTTCGATCATCTGGCGCAGGTCCCGCAACCGGCCGGCGTCGAGAGCGCGCCCTACAAGATCATCCGTGGCCTGCTCGACCGCGGCAAGACCTGGGTCAAGCTGTCCGGCCCCTACGTGTCGAGCAAGCAGGGCGTGCCTGATTACGCCGACGCAGGCGCCGTTGCGGCAGCCTACGTGAAAGCCGCACCGGAGCGGATGGTCTGGGGTAGCGACTGGCCGCATCCTTCCGAGCGGGACCGCAAGCCGGATGATGCGCGCCTGTTCGATCTCTTCGCCCAATGCGCAGGAAGCGACCTCGCGTTCAAGCGTATCCTCGTCGACAACCCTGCCGAGCTCTACGGCTTTCCGAAAGTCACGCCATGACATTCTTCAGCCCGCCGCGCCGGATCGAGACCAGCATTTTCACGCGCCTTCCGGACCAGTTCCGCAAGCCGCGCCGCACCGCCTGGGCCGATGCCAATCAGGGCGGACGCGAGATCGACTCGTTCCTCGAGGGACCTTCGTTCGATCGGCAGGGCCGGCTTTACGTCACCGACATTCCCTACGGACGCATCTTCCGCGTCAGCGAGGTGGGCGAGTGGGAGCTCGTCTCAGAATATGATGGATGGCCGAACGGACTGAAGATCCATCGCGACGGCCGCGTCTTCATCACCGACTACAAGCGCGGCATCATGCTGCTGGACCCCGCAACCGGCAAGGTGACGCCGTATCTCGAAACCGCTGCGAGCGAGAGCTTCAAGGGCGTCAACGACCTGGTCTTCGCGCCATCAGGAAATCTCTATTTCACCGATCAGGGCCAGACCGGGATGCATGATCCAAGCGGCCGGGTCTGGAAGCTCACGCCGGATGGGCGGCTCACTTGCCTGCTCAACACAATTCCCAGCCCGAACGGCATCGTCGTCGACCCCGAGGAGAGCTTTCTGCTCGTCGCGGTGACGCGCGCCAACCAGATCTGGCGCGTGCCGCTGGCGGCCAGCGGCCTGACGACGAAGGTCGGGATCTTCTCGCATCTGCATGGCGGCCCCGGCGGTCCAGATGGGCTTGCGCTCGACAGCGGCGGCAATCTGCTGGTCTGTCACACCGGCTTCGGCTCGATCTGGCGGCTCTCGCCGCTGGCCGAACCGCTCGACCGCATCGTCTCCTGCGCGGGCGTCGGCACCACCAATCTTGCTTTTGGTGGACCCGAGCGAAAGAGCCTCTTCATCACCGAGAGCCGCACCGGAACATTGCTACGCGCCGAACTCGATACGCCGGGCTTGGCGATGTTCTCCCACGCGGAGTAGTTGCCACACACTCAGTGTCATCGCCCGGCCGCGCCTTAACCGACGGCAGACGCTGCACTTTTCCCTGGGAGCTGCCTTCGATACAGCGACGCACGAGCTTGGGTGCTCGCGGTTAAATGAAACGTCGTTCTAAAATAAATTGCAACGCCGTTCTATTTTTGTTAAGGCGCGTGACATGGCCGGGAGAACACCGGCGGTTCGGAGGGAACCCATGGCAAGCGTCGCAGCCGCTGCAATCCAACAGGGCTTCACACCCGCGAAGGAGAAGATCCTCGCGAAGGTGATGTGGCGGATCGTGCCCTTCCTGCTGCTCTGCTACGTCATCGCTTATCTCGACCGCGTCAATGTCGGCATCGCCAGTCTGACGATGAACGGCGACCTCGGCATCTCGCCGTCCGCATTCGGCTGGAGCGCCGGGCTGTTCTTCTTCGGCTACTTCCTGGCGGAGGTGCCGAGCAACCTTACCCTGCAGGCCATCGGCGCCCGCAAATGGATTGCCCGCATCCTGATCACCTGGGGCCTGATCTCGGCCGCAACGGCCTTCGTGGTCGGCCCCGTCAGCTTCGGCGTGATGCGCTTCCTGCTCGGGCTTGGCGAGGCCGGCTTCACGCCCGGCGTGTTCCTCTATTTCACCTACTGGTTTCCGGCGCGAATCCGCGGCACGGCGACCGCAGCTTTTCTGCTCGGCATCCCGATCGCGAACATCGTCGGCGCACCGATCTCGAGCTCGCTGCTTACCCTCGACGGCCTGGGCGGCCTGCACGGCTGGCAGTGGCTGCTGATCCTTGAAGGCTTGCCGGCAACACTTCTGGGCGTCGTTTGCTTCTTCACGCTCACGGACAAGCCAGAGCAGGCCAAGTGGTTGAGCCCTGACGAGCGGCGTTGGCTCGTCGAGGTGCTGGCGGCAGAGCGCGAGGCCATTGCCTCAAAACATCCCTCCCGTCTCAGGGACGCCTTCGTCAACTGGCGCGTTCTGGCCTGCGCGGCCGTCAATTTCTGCGCCATCATCGGCTCCGTCGGCCTCGGTCTATGGATGCCGCAGATCATCAAGGGCCTCGGCTTCGGCGTCGTCGCTGTCGGCTTCATTGCCGCCATTCCCTACATCTGCGGCGCGATCATGATGATGCTGTGGGCACGTCTGTCGGACAAAGGTGGCGAACGGAGCTGGTTCGTGGCCTCCGCGCTGCTCGTCGGCGCCGCCTCGCTGATCATCTGCGGCTACGCGACATCGTCCCCGTTGGTCTCGATCGTCGCGCTCTGCGGCGCCGTGATCGGCATCATGTGCTACCAGTCGACCTTCTGGCCGATCCCGTCGAGCTTCCTCACCGGCAGCGCCGCCGCAGGCGGCCTCGCGATGATCGTCTCGATCGGCAATCTCGGCGGCTTCGTCGGTCCTTATCTCATCGGTGTGATCAAGCAGTCGACCGACAGTTTCTCATGGGCCCTGATCTCGGTGGCTGCGTTTCTTGCCCTGGCCGCTATCCTGATCCGTCTGGTGGGTGCCAGTCTGCAGCGACAGGCCGGAACGGCTGACGGTCGCACGGTCCCGATTGCTCCCCTCTAGAAAGGAATTTGAAAATGGGCGAACGAAAGCAGTTCCGTCTCGGTCTGGTCGGTTATGGCGAGATCGGCAGCACGTTGGGCAAAGGGCTCCGCGGCGCCGGCCTGCAGAATATCTTCTGCTACGACAAATATGCCTTCGACGGCCCCTATGCCGATCTGATCCAGAGCCGCGCCAAGGCGGCAGGCGTTACGCTCGTCAAGTCCAACCAGGAACTAGCTGACGCAGCCGAGCTGATCTTCAGCGTCACGCCCGGCTCTGCCTCGCTCGAGAGCGCGGCTGCATTCGCGCCCGTGCTCGATGGTCGCCACACCTTCCTCGATTTCGCCTCGGCCACGCCGAAGGTTAAATATGGCTTCGCCGAACGGCTCGCCAGGACGGGCGCGACGCTCGGCGACGGCTCCATCATGGGCACGCCGAAGCACGGCTATGCGATGCACATGATGTCGAGCGGTTCCGCCGGGCAGCGCGTGGTCGACCTGCTTGTGCCCTGGGGCATGAGCATCGAATTCGTCGGCGACAAGCTTGGCACGGCTTCGGGGATCAAGATTCTTCGCTCCGTCCTGATCAAGGGAATCGAAGCCTTGATCGACGAGACGCTGCTCGCGGCCCGGTCCTATGGCCTGGATGAAACCGTCCTGGCGTCGGCCTCGAAGACGCTCACGCGTCCGTTCATGGACACGGTCGAGAGCCTGACGCCCTCAGGCGTGATCCATGCCAAGCGACGGACCGAAGAAGTCGAGATGGCCGCCGAGGCGGTCGCGGATGCCGGCATCGAGCCGTTGATGGCGCGTGCGACGGCCGCGCGCCTGCGCTGGAAGGACAGCCTCGGCCTGAAGGACCACTTCAAGGGCGTCGTGCCCGAAAACTACAAGATCGCCATCGATGCGATCGTGGCCAAGGCGCAGACCAGAGTCAAAGCAGCCGAACAAACCTAAGGCAATAGAGAACAGAACAGGGAGAGAAACGTGGCGGCCGCCCGGACAGACATCGATGAAATCGAGAAGGTAACGATGCGCAGGGTGATCCTGCGCCTCGTTCCGTTCCTGATGATCTGCTACTTCTTTGCGCTGCTCGACCGCGTCAATGTCGGCTTCGCGGCACTGCAGATGAACAAGGATCTCGGGCTCACGCCCGCGATGTTCGGCTTTGCTGCGAGCCTGTTCTTCGTCTCCTATTTCCTGGTGGAGGTGCCGAGCAATCTGGCGCTGCAAAAGGTCGGCGCGCGGCGCTGGATCGCACGCATCATGATCACCTGGGGATTGATCACCGCATGCATGGCGTTTGTGGTTGGTCCGTATTCGCTCTACGCCATGCGCTTCCTCCTAGGAGCGGCGGAGGCCGGTTTCTTTCCCGGCGCCATCCTCTATTTGACCTATTGGCTGCCGTCGCAGTATCGGGCGCGCATCCTGGCGACCTTCACGGTCTCGATCCCGCTTGCGACCTTTCTCGGCTCACCGCTTTCGGTCGGCCTGCTCGAGCTTGACGGCGCGCTTGGCCTGCGCGGCTGGCAGTGGCTGTTCATCCTGGAGGGATTACCGACCGTTTTGCTCGGGCTTGCCTGCCTGTTCGTCCTGACTGACAGGCCCGAAGGGGCGTCCTGGCTGACGAAGGAGCAGCGGGATTGGTTGACGGCCCGCATGGCGGCGGATGCAGCCGCGCGCAAGCCGGTCGGCCACCTCTCACTCTGGCAGCTTGCCACCAACAAATATTTCCTGGTCATGGCCCTGGTCTGCTCCGGCGCCTCCGCCACCGGCAGCGTGCTGTCAGTCTGGCAACCGCAATTGCTGAAATCGTTTGGTCTGACGAACCTGCAGACCGGCTTTGTCAACGCGATCCCCTACGGCATTGCGACCGTGCTCATGGTGTTGTGGGGGCGTCATTCGGACAAGACCAGTGAGCGCCGCTGGCACACGGCGATTCCGCTGCTGTTCGCCGCCGGCGGCTTCACCGCTTTGGGCCTGACCGGAACGGCGGTCGTGCCGACCATCGTCATGGTGACGTTCTGCCTGGTGGGCGCCTACGCCTTCAAGGGGCCGTTCTGGGCGCTGTCGGCGAGCTGGCTTTCGACCAGCACGCTCGCGGCTGGTCTCGCCGGAATCAACGCGATCTCCAATTTGATCGGCGGCGGGTTGATGGTGAACGTTGTTGGCCTTGTCAAGGAATGGACGGGCAGCTTCGTGCTCGGCATGCTGCCGCTTGCGCTGCTGTGCGCCGTGGCCGCGACCTGCGTGCTCGTGCTGGGCCGCAACGTCGCGCGCGCAACCGACATGCTGGCGGTGAAATCATGAGCGAGCACGCCACGACCTCACAGCACGCCATCACCCGGCGTGGCGTCTTCGCGGGCATGCTGGTTGCGAGCACAGGCGCCTGGGCCGGCGGGGTCGACCAAGCCGTGCCCAACAGCACCGGCTCGGCACCGCCGCGCTTGAACGCGCCTGCGGACGCGTGCGATTGCCATCACCATATTTACGACGGACGGTTTCCCGTGTCGCCGCATTGGCACCAGGGCTTTCCGCCGGGCGCGACCGTGGCTGATTATCGGAATCTCCAGCGCCGGCTCGGCACCACCAGGAGCGTGGTGGTGCAGCCGTCGACCTATGGGGTCGACAACCGGTGTCTCGCGGACGCGCTGGGCCAGCTCGGCTCCGCCTCACGCGGCGTTGCCGTCGTCGACACCGACGTCGAGGAAGCAGAGCTGCGAGCGCTGGCCGATGCCGGTGTCTGCGCCATCCGCGTCAATTTCGTCTCTCCGCAGACCTGGGGGACGACAACGCCGGAGATGCTGGCCGCACTCGCCAGGCGCGTCAGCCCGCTTGGCTGGCACGTGCAGATCCTGATGACGGGCGATCAGATCGTCACTCATGAGAAGGTCATTCGGTCGCTGCCCACCAAGGTAGTCATCGACCATCTCGGGCGTATCCCGCAGCCAGACGGCCTCAAGCATCCTGCATTCGCCGCAGTCCGCCGCATGCTGGATCAGGGCCGCACCTGGGTGAAGGTGACAGAGCCCTATGAGGACAGCAAGCTCGGTCCGCCTTACGCCGACTCCAGCGAAGTCGCGCGGGCCTATGTGCAGGCGGCGCCGGAGCGAATCTTATGGGGTACGGACTGGCCGCATCCCACCCAGCGCGGTACCAAGCCGGACGACGCCCTGTTGCTCGATCTGCTCGCAGACTGGGCGCCGGACGAAAAAACGCGCCGGCGCATCCTCGTCGAAAATCCGGCCGAACTGTTCGGTTTCTAGGCTTTCGGCGCTAGGGAACAACGAGAACGCAACGATTTCATTTTTGAGAACACCGAGAGGGACCGACGCATGTCCGTAGGATTTCGAATTCTGAAGCGGCAAAGAAAAGTAGCGACCGAGATCGTCGAGCGCTTTGCCCGCTTGCCGGTCGCAAATGTCAGCGACAGCATGTCCCGGATGACGGCGGCCGGCGCGCGGCTTCGGCCGATGCATCGGACCGCCGGGATGGCGGGCGTGGCGCTCACCGTCAAGACGCGGCCAGGCGACAACCTGATGCTCCACAAGGCGATGGCAATGGCCGAGCCAGGCGATGTCATCGTGGTCGATGCCGGAGGCGATCTCACCAACGCATTGATCGGCGAGATGATGCTGATGCGCATCATCAAGAGCGGCCTTGCAGGCATCGTGATCGATGGCGCGGTTCGGGATGCCGGCTTCATCCGCGGTCAGACGTTTCCCGTGTTCGCGGCAGGTGTCACCCATCGCGGCCCTTACAAGAACGGACCAGGCGAGATTAACGTTCCGATTGCAATCGACGGCATGGTGATCGAGCCGGGCGATCTCATCATCGGCGACGACGATGGATTGCTTTGCGTGCCATTCGACGATGTGGATGAAGTCCTGAAAGCCGCGACGGCGAAGTACCAGGCTGAGCAGAAGCAGATGGAGAACATCAAGGCCGGGACGCACAATGCGGATTGGGTGGACAAGGCACTGCGCGAGTTGAAATGTGAAGGAGTCGACTGAAAGCCGGATTCGCGCAGCGACGATGGTTGAGGGAGGATGACGCTTTCGTGCGGGGCCCATTCTCCCGATCTTGCCGCCGAATCTACGACCGAGTTCAGAACGGAATGGCGGGCGCGGAGACGGTACGGTAGTTTGCTCTTGCCGGAAGATAGGGAGGGGTAACGAAGCGAGACGTTTCTGGTGCGGTGCCCGAAGGAACTGCGCAATTAACTACCTACTAAGCCTGTGCGGACACCGAAAGAACGACTCGCCTATGTCATTGATTTCGCTGAAGGCTAATTAATAGGAGTGACTCGGCTTCTGCTTTAAGAGCGACTCGATTGGCCGCTTTTCGTTTTAAGAGTGACTCGGTTTTGTAAGCCATTCAAATTGCTTGACGAATCCGAAGGCTATTGTCCTACGCGCCGGCTGCTTTGAACGGCCTGCTCGCAGGTTGCCTATCGTGAGCTTGCTCGGACCCTACGCTAGCACTACTTTGGCAGATTGTGTTTTCGCCGCTGTTTTTCACGGATTTGCCTTCGGCAATATGGGCAATGCTGAGACGGCGGCCGAAGGATGAGATCGACGATGGCGTGACGTACGGCTGGCATGGTTGGCTGAGGCGGAGGCCCGTAGATTCTTTTTCCGCCCCGCGTGTGCGAGGCGACGATGTTGCAGGAAGGCGTAGGCAATCATTGTCATCAGGGCGTGGCGATGAAGACCTTGCCATGATCGCCCTTCGAAGTGATCAAGTCCAAGTTCCTCCTTCAACTGCTGATGCGCCTGCTCACAAATCCACCGTGCCTTGATGGTGGCGGCCAGCGTGCGCAGATCCGTCGCCGCCGGAAGATTGGCCAGATAGTATTTCTTCTCCCCGGACGCACGTTGCTCGCCAATGAGCCAGGCTTCGTCGCCTGGGAGATGCTGCTGACCTTTATCCCATATCCGCTGCGGAGGGCCGTCGGCGGTCCGGACACGGACCGCAGCAAATTGGGCTTTAAGCCGACCTTTCGTCCCGCTACGCCAACTCACGGTTTTCCATTTGGCGCCGGCCAGCATTTGCTCGGCCGCAATTGATAAGATATCGGGCACGTGGTGCTTTCGTGGTTTGCCGCGGGCTTTGGTAATCGGCCAAATGAGCTTCACATCGACCGGATACACTTTCAGGTGCCGCGGGATTCCGACAGCCCAGACCAGCCCGCGCTCTGTTAGCCCTTGTCGAAACGGTGCGCTGAGGCCGTATCCTGCATCCGCCAGCACATATCCAAAGCGCACGTTGGCTGCTATCGCGCGGTCAATCTCGGCCAAAGCAATCTCCGGCTTGGACCGTGGCGTTCGATGTTCGACTGGCACGCGAGCGCGCTTCAAACGAGATCGTCGCTTGTCCAACTGTCAGGCAGAAAGAGACGTAACGCGACCATCACGGGTACTTCGCCGCGCGCAAGCGTCAAAGACACCAGTGTTTGGCAATTTGCCGTTTTACCGAGAGCCGAGGCGTATTGAGCCGCAACACCGACCGAGCGCTCACCCTTCTTGGGAAGTGAGGTGTCATCAATAACCAGCACCGCATCCCTGCCGCCGACAAGTCGGTCCGCCTGGTTGAGCAACTCTGTCTCCAGCGGCGTCGCGTCCCAGACACCGTCCGCAATGAAATGGTGCAACTGGTCGTAGGTGCTGGTGGCAAGGCGTTCCGCCATCGGCTGAACGCTCTTACGATCGCCGGGACCGATCAATCCCGCAACATACAGAGGACACATCCGCTGCCGGGTCTTATGACCCAGTCGGTCCAAGAACGGCATCAGCCAGCGTTCGAGTTCGTCTTCCCATCCCGGCATGGTCAGCCCTCCAAGAGCCGACCACCCATGAATCATTGAAAAATTGATTCGGGAATCCTATAAAACGCGCCAAAATCAACAATCTGCCAAAGTAGTGCTAGGCCGTGTACTCATTAAGAAGTTTGCTGCCGGTGTCCGCTCCACCTCCAAACAGGGGCGAAAAAGCGGACGCCTTCCGAGGTCGCTGAAGGGCCATGAGACAAGAGTTCAGGTATGGATAAAGTTCGGCTTCGACCCGTGTCCAGACCCACGCTATTAAAACGCCACCTGGGTCATTCGTTCGGAGATCTCCCATAGCTTGCGTCTAGCGACGGAATCGAGTGCTTGCGGAGGAACGCGTGCGGGGTGCGGGTGCCCGCGGGTTTCACGGAGCCCGTCGGGACCATAGTAGCCACCTCCCTCCGCGTGGCTGGACGTGGCAGCATATAACTGGGGCAGCGCGCCTTGCGATACGGGCTGAAGCAGGAACCAAAAAAGTGTTCGTGCAAGTCCCGCCACGCTTCGCCGACCAAGGGTGTTATGCACTAGATCAGTCCGCGCGATGCCAGGGTGAGCAGCCATGCTTGAGAAACCCCATCCAGCGGCGCGGCTGCGGCTGTCAAGCTCGAGTGCAAACAACAAGCATGCGAGCTTCGATTGGCTGTAGGCGGCCAGTGGCCGATAGTTCTTCTCGGCATTGATGTCATCAAAATCGAAGTGTCCACCGTTAGCAGCAAGGCTTGAGAGCGTGACGACGCGCGCGTCCCTCCCTTTTGCGAGGAGCGATTTCAGACGAGCAGTCAATGCGAAGTGACCGAGGTAGTTCGTACCGAGTTGCAGTTCGAAGCCGTCACTCGTTTCTTGCCGTTTCGGCGGGACCATGACGCCCGCGTTGTTCACCAGAAGGTCCAAGCTCTGCTTCTCATCCTCCATCTGCTGTGCGAATGAGGCAACCGAAGATAGATCTGCAAGATCGAGCTTGCCGAACCGCACAGTCGCACCCGGCACGGCGTGTTCGATGTGAGATACTGCGTGAGCGCCTTTTTGAGGGTTGCGACCGGCTATGGTCACGTCACATCCTGCTCGGGCCAGCGCGAGGGCCGTCTCCAATCCTAATCCACCGGTTCCGGTTACTACGGCGGTTCGTCCATGCTGATCAGGGATGTCGGCTGCGGTCCACTTTGCCATTTAGCGTCGCTTTCACAATTTTCGCACTTGGTGTAGAATAAATATTGCACTAAGTGTAATTTTGCAAGAGGGTGGCTTTGGGCAATTCCGGGCGTGACGATAAAGAGGGCGGCGGCCTGCGGGAGCGGAAGAAGCGCGAGACCAAGAAACGCATCACGGAGAAGGGCATCGCTCTTTTCCTTAAAAATGGCTTCGATCATACAACGCTCGACGAAATCGCTGCCGCAGCAGGAATCTCGCGCAGAACCTTCTTCTACTACTTCACGTCAAAGGACGAGATTTTGCTGTCCCTCCAAAGTGGGATTGGCGAGATGCTGACAGATGCGGTACGAAAGGCTTCCGCAGGCTCGGCGCCGATCGACACGGTTCGGGATGCGGTCGTCAGTGTCTGTAACGCTATTCCGTCGAAAGACATGATCAAGTTGGACCGACTGATGCGGACGAGCCCGAGCGTTCAGGCGCGCAAGCAGGCATACTACGTGCAGCAGGAAGGTGAGATTTACGAAGCGCTCAAAGAGCGGTGGCCCGAGCCCGAACGATCAATGGCGTTGCGGATCGTCGCGATGCTCTCAGTCGGCGCCATACGAATTGCCGGAGACATCTTCAATCAGGAGAAGGGCGCGCGGCCCATAGTCGAACTCCTGGAGGAAATATTCGGCAGCCTCGCCAAGGAGGTCCGCTCAGGCGACACGCACCCGTGATTTCGGAGATGTGCCCCTTGCGGACTCATGCGTCTTAAAAACAGAATGACGCCAAACGCTCTCGTCGCCGCTAACAAAATGTCCAAACACAGCGGCCGCCGGCGATGCGCCTTGCGTTGAGCTTCTCTTGAAGCGTTTGAACCATCGGGAAAATGCAACCGTGGTCGTCGATTTCCTTGTTGGCGATTATTATTCTCTCGTCGCCGACCCTGAGTCCGTCGACGACCGAGATGACGCACACCTTGATCATCTTCCCGGAGTAACGAGTGTCGCGACGTCCCAGTATCTCGGCCAAGACATAGTTCGAGTGATCAGAACCGCTCAAAACGACGTCATCGGACGGTACGGAGGATCCTGCGATGCACTTATCGTGATCGATCAGCTTTGAGGTCAGCCTCACCGCCACGCTGGTGAAGATGACGGTGCCGGCTCTTCGGAAACGACCTGCTCGGCCCAGTTGTCCAGGAACGCCCGCGCACGGCAACCGCCGGAGCGCGTTTGACCTACACCAAGTCGAAAAGACCCCCCTCGACTCCTTCGTCCGCGCGCTTGGGCGTCAGAAAAAATCAGGCGGGAAAACCGAGCGGCATCAGCGGCCTACGAAATCGAGTCACTCTTAAAGGCGGGAATCGAGTCACTCTTATCGCGGAATCGAGTCACTCTTTCGTGTCCGCACAAAGCCATTGATCCGCTGGTGGGCCCGGCAGGACTCGAACCTGCAACCAGACCGTTATGAGCGGCAGACTATCGATCGGCTTCGTTGATTTTGCTACGCTTTCATTTGAATTCGATCACGTTCGTCGCGGTTTGTTTACGTCGTTTCTGGTGCGAAACTGGTGCGGTCAATGACTCAGGTCGGCAGGCTTCATCCGCTATTCGGCACGTTAGGGCTAAGTGTGTCCCATGATGGATTGGACCGGCACATCTCGAAAAGTGAAGCGCGATCAGGACTTAAGCCATGTCGCGCACGGCCATGTCGTACGAAATGTAGTACTGAGCTCAAACGATCGCTTGCGCAGGGAGCGGTATCGCGTGCTGTCGTTTGTTCGGGTGTCGCGGCGTAGCGCGTCGAAGGTTAATTGGGTCTTGTGACATGCGGGGCGACTAGGAATTTCTATGAAGATCTTTTGGTCTTGGCAGTCCGATACGCCTGGTAAGATTGGTCGCCATTTCGTGCGCGACGCCTTGAAGCTCGCCATTGAGACCCTCAAGCAAGCGCCGGATGTCGAGGAGCCCACCGCTGCCGAGGCGCGCGAAAGCATCCATCTCGATCATGATCGGCAAGGTGTGCCCGGCAGCCCTGATCTTGCCCGCACAATATTTGAGAAGATTGAGCGCTCTGCCGTATTCGTAGCCGATGTCACGCTTGTCGGCACCTCGGATGGGGGCTCCAAGCGGCTCATGAATCCCAACGTTGCTATCGAATATGGCCATGCCCATCACGCTCTCGGCGACGAGTCGATCCTGATGGTGCAGAACACGCATTATGGACAACGTGATGCGCTTCCGTTCGACTTGAAGCACAAAGCGGGCCCCATCCAATTCAATCTCGCACCGAGCGCAGTGAAGGCTGAGATTGAGGCCGAACAGAAGAAGCTCGTTACCCAGCTTGTTGCGGCGCTGCGGCCCTATGTCGAGAGGGCAGCCTCTCAGAGTGCCGCTCCATTTCACGAGGCTGCATCGACCAGCAGTCCGGCAGTCTGGTTTGATGCAGCAGAGGTGCTTGGCCGTGTCGGGACTGGCACCGAGGATGAAATCGAATATCGGTTCGGCGAGCCTCGCGTGTTCTATCTGCGGGTCATGCCCGCAGCGGCGCGTCCGCCGATAAGGCAAACCCAACTTATGGACATCGCCAGCCAACACCGCCCCGATGTGCTCTCGCCCTACAGGTACAGTGGCTACTTGGACCGCAACCGCCATGGCGTCATTGCTGTCAGCCAAGCGGCACCGCGACGACACCAAGATCGGTTACCCAACTCTTCGGAACGGGCGAAATATGGGGAATATCGACCCACTTCTTCTCCACCTACCGCGAGCGTCCCTTGATCCCGACGACAAAGCTGGAAAACATCTATCGCCGCGCATTATCCAACTACTGCGACATACTGAGTACAGGTATGCGCACGGGAGCGCCTTACACGATTGTGCTGGGAGCCGTCGGCCTCCAAGGCACGTATGTCGGCGTCGTCAATTCAGCAGAAGGCCCGATTCATACTGATAGTATCGAAGTTCGGCGTGTCCTACATGATCTTGCAAACGAAGGCCAAGAAGCAGTTGTAAGAGAGTTTGTAGATGCCGTCCTCGATCTTGCAGGCGTGAGCCGGGCCTAATCTATTTCGATGGAGATTAGGCGGCAGTGATACGAGGTGCACCAAGCTTTGCCGTCGCGACGGCGCGCGCCAGCAGCGGAGCTAGCTCTTCGTTAATAGACTGTAAAATACGCAAAATATCGACGCCGTCAGGCAAGGTTGCCGCTGGAGCCATGAACGCCATGCTTTCCAGACGGCGGGCCAGCGTCGCAAGCGCCTCGGCCCGGTTGTCCGACGCGGCTGCGCATTCGAGCAAGACGGCCGCTATCGTCATCAAGCGGTCCGTGTCGAGCGTGCTAACGAGGCCTTCAAGCGCTACCGTCGCGACCGCGTCGGCCAGTTCGACATCGCGATTTCCTGCCGCAATGTAAGCGCCGAGTTGCAGTGCTCCTTGAACGAGTATGGGGTTTGTGGCAGCGATCTCCGCCCGAAGGGCTTGGATGGCGGATAGAGCGGGCTGCCGAGCTGCAGGCGGAAATCCAAATGCGTAGGCGAACTGGAGAAAGGTAAGGAACTTTTCTACGGTTGGCGTCGCTGCAAATCTCGTGAACATTTCGCCGACTGGTGTGTCGGGCGGTGGCATCTCTGTTGGCTTTGCGCGGCCACCTTGCAGGAAAGAAGGAAAAGCATGCGTATAAGGTGGCACGTCTTGATTGATCGAGCCTTGAGCATCATCAATCTTCTTGCGCCAGCCCGGGGGCGAAGCATCGGCGAGCCGCTGTAGGACATGACGCAAACGACCGTAGATATCGGCGGCCAGGAAGTTGGCGGTGATCCAATCAGGCCGCCAACGAGGCTCCACATGCGCGTCATTCAGAACGGAGAAGTAAAACGTCTTTCCGGTAAGTCTCATCGCCCAGTCAAAAAGGGGATGTTCGTCGTCGTCTGCTGCCGAACCCAACACGCGGGTAACGAGCGCGGCATGCGCGGCCGCGGCGAGCCGCCTCCAGTACACAGGCTCTCGCCGCAGCCTTTCGTGCTTGGCGAGGTGCGTCGCTGCGATGATGTAGGCGGTAGCATAGGTCGCAAGTTCTCCGTGCAGGCGCTTGGGATCGCCGAGAAGCTGATCGAGAATATCATCACCCAATTCGACGAAACGGGTATCCTCAGAAGAGCGATCTGCGCAGACATCGAGGGCGGCCGCTAATGCATGAGGATCGGGCACGCTTAGCAGCCTGCGAAGGGATTGCAGAAGCCGGTCCGAATCGATTGCGCGCAGGGCATCAAGAGGCACAAGCTCGTACGCGCTAAACGTCAAGGACATGACGTCAACGGCTACAACGGGATCAAGCCTAATGATTGCCGCACGCTCAGCTGCCAACTCATTCGTCGCGAACTCAGCCATCGTCTCCGATGCAAGCCGCCTGGCGGTGATGTTTTCCCAATAAGCATCATGATCGGGTAGAAAGTTCGAAATCGCCAGCGTCCCTATTTTAGCAGCATCCTTTAGAGCATCGGCGAATGGCTCTGGCGCACTCAACAGGATGTTGCAGGCATCAAAGAAATCGTCGTGCGTGTATGGAGTCCTCGCGACGATGCGCTCGAATTGCTCCCGGGACTGCATCGAGAGTGTGAAACGACGAGCGAGTTGTGCGGCGGCCTCTCCACGGCGGCTGGGATTGGCGGAGAGAAGTATCGCTTGCGGGAAGGAGACCCGGTGCGTACCGTAGGTCAGAACCGCAGCATCGCCTACGATCTCAAGATCGATGTCGCGCTTTACACCGCCGATATCGAAGATATCCGGGATTGGTTCGCCATCGGCAGCACACTGAAACGCGGCAAAGAGCACCGTGCGATCAACGGTGATGTCTTCAGGAAGGCGAACGGGATGCGATAAATTGATGTCCATTCGCGCCGCAATGATGCCATCCGAAAGTACGGCGCTCTGCACATCGGTCGACAGGCGGCGTAGTGCAAACGTCGTCCGATAGCGCGCAAGCTCCGCTGGCGGTATGTCGTTGGGATCAATCCGTGCCATCGTGGCTCCACGGAGTAAGGATGAACTCTCGCAGGTAGTTGACAACCTGCTCATACATATCAGGGGAAAGCTTGCGTATGTCCCGCATCACGGTGCCTTCAAGCCACGCTTGATATGCATCTATCTTCGAGCGATCTGTAATCTCGACGGGCAAGGCTAGCCCCCCAATCAGCGCGCGGCGGACGGCGGCGACCCAATTTGGAGGTGGCCGTCCGTTCCAGCGTCCGACCCAGTTCTCTGGAGCAGGGTCGAGACCAAGAGCTTGGGACGCCAGTATACGGGCACGGTCTTCGCTGGGTTCGTTTTTCCAAATCCGCGCGATTGCCGTTTTGACCGCGTGGACATAGCTAAGCAGCCAAGGCATCTCAGCGGGGAACTGCGGCGTTTCGGCCAACCGCGCAAGCTCGAGCGCGTCGCGGATAGCGCGAAACTCCGGTGCCTCATTTTGCCGGTTGCGCATCGCGGCCGCAACGATTTCATCAGCGTTGACGGGAATAAGAAGTGCGCCTGCCGATCGAAGGCGATAACGCAGATGCCGGTATTGGTCCTCGGTAAGCAGCCCTAGCTGGGTAAACTCTTCAAGCAGATCGAGCGTACTGCATATGCGGGCACGCTGACCCGTTGAGTCAGCGACGAAAGGCTCCTTGTTGAGCGCCCTATCGTCGAAGACTGCAATTTCTGCACCAGAGAGGTTGCTTAGCAGGTTAAACGTCGATTGAGGTCCGTCGCCCTCGTTGTCTGAGTCGGATCGGCGAGGGCCAAAGACAACGCGGCCCCCGCTGTGCGCCTGACGGACCGCATTGCGGATATCGTCAATTATCCGGAGCACTTCGCCGACATTTTGGTCGTACTCAATCAGGACATTAGCTTCATCCTGGGTTGATACGTGAATGTAGACAGTCGGAAATGTTCGGAGGAAGGTCTGAAGGAGTTTGGTGTGCTGAAGATAGGCGAGCGCGAGGCCATCTAGAAATACCGGGCGGGCGGGATCGGGTACGGCAGCCTGAGGCCATGCGCGATCTTGAAGGTCGAAGTAGCGCTTGGCCGAACTTTCAGCTTCCTCATCGACGACGTTGAGTTCGGCAAGCATCTTCAGCAGCCCATGCATGTCGCACAGACAGGCAGCGTAAGTACTCATGTTTGCTTCAGCTCGCTCCTCGAGCCCGAGTTTGTTTACTGGAGCGGGGCGGATAACGATGCCATTCGCGGACTGAGCCTCGCGCAGTAACGCAGCCAACTCAACGCCAATTTCAGAGGAAACTGGGTCGCGCGCGAGGCTAGGCGTACGCAATACCCTAATCCGCCCGTTGGCGATGGCTTCTCGTACCTCGACGGCCTTCTGCAAACGGGTCTTCTGGCTCTGGCGGATGCGCTTGCGGCCCTCAAAAAGCTCGATCAACACGCCCGCCGGGAGAATGACCTTGGGGAAAGTGTCCAGCACCTTCGGCAAGAGCCCGAGCCATCCCAGAACGAGAAGCGCGGTGATGTCGAGCGCGATGGAAGCGGGAGCGCCGACTGACTGCGGCAGGCGGCGACCTGTGAAGAGCGGGATAGCCGTTCGCCTACGACCATCGGCAGTGGTGTTGTGGACGAGACTTCGTAGGATGATGTCAACGACGCTGGTACGAAGTCCAGGCCCCGCGATGACCAATGGGAGATCGCCCCGCATCAAGTTTTGACTTATGTTGGCGGAGTGTTCATTCCATTGGATCTGCTGTGACAATAAGTCTTTCAACTCGAAAGATTGGACGGGGCCGTCCGGCCCGGACAATGCCAATGCCTTGCGAAACCACTCGCCAGCCTCCGGTCGCTGCTCCTCAAGCCCTTCCTCAATGAAGAGATGGTACGCACCGAGTAGCACGTGCGGATCGTGTTCGCCTTTGGCAACTGCCGCCATAACAAGATCCATGAGCGGGCCTTGGCCTGACGCCTGGGACAGGTGCGCAGCTCGGATGAGGGCCAAACCGTCTAAGCCCCGCGCTGGTTCGAGCGCGGCGCACAATGGTTCGGCGAGCCTTTCCCAGTCGCCGGAGTCGAGCGCAATCGCATATTCAAGTGATAGATCGCGCGCGGCAGAGTACCGATACTGCATTTCGTCGGTGACGACCCTTGCTTCTTGCAATCGACCTAGACGGAAGAGTTGCCAGCCATAGCTGCGCAACATGTCGGCATCGCGATCTTGCAAACCCGGATGGGCTTCTACTAGGCGAACAAAGGTGTCGCCATCGCCAGCATGTAGGGCAGCTTTAGCCGCGAATGCCAAATCGCGCGGATCATTGGTCTCAGCAAAGAGCAGCTCTGCATATTTAGCAATGCCGATATAGTCTTCCTTCGCCAACAGAGCGGCCACGAGGGCACGGAGGGATTCGGGCGTATTGGTCGCTTCATAGAGACGCAGATGCTCGGCGACAGGGTCCGCGCCTTGGGCCTTGGCGATTTCGGCACGCAACATCGCAATCCGGTTGGAGTCAAATGCCATCAGGCTGTTTTCGAGCACAATTGCTGCCGAAGTCGCATCACCTTTCTTCGCAAGTGCGTGGATTTCGAGCGAGAGGACCTCATCCTTGCCGAACAACGCTTCGGCCTGTTGCCGTTTTGCCGCGATAAGAGCTGCAAGCCCGACGGCGTCATTCTTGTGCAGAAGTATCGCGAACTTCGCGTGAAGCTCTTCGTCCGTGAGGCCGCCGAAGGAGTCGCGTCGTTGCAGATAGGTCTCCAGATTGTCAGGCGAGTAATCGTTATCGTAGGCCAGCGCATACTGCACCCGCGAGACGGCTAGGGCAGGGTCAGCCATATCGCGGCGCAGCTTGGCCAAGGCTGTATCCTTGCGCGGCGGATGGAGGAGCTCGCACCAGAGAATGTACGATTCGATGACACGTGGGGCAAATCGGAGGCCAAGATTCGAGGCGAGCGGCAAGGCTTGCCGTAGATCATTGATGGCCTCGTCAAGCTGAGCAGAGAGCTCGGCGTCGCTGACGATCGGCCTTGCATGATGCACTTGGAGCGGTAAGCCGCTCAAGGCGGTCGCTTGCTCCGGCTTAGGAAGCAGTCGTGCGAAACGCATCGCGCCGCGTAGGAAATAAAGGTACGGCGATTGAGTCAGGTGTGCCGCTGTAGCTTGGTCTAGTACGCGGTTTACCCCGTCGAAGTCGCTTCTCCGCAAATAAAGCAGGGCCAAGGTATGGATTGCGGGTGCTGCAAATTGCGAGAGCGAAAGGCCGCTCTCATTGAACCAACGCAGCGCTTCGTCGTCGCGACGTTCTACAATGACGATGCTGAGAAGCACAGCCCGCGCGTCCGGGTCAGTCTCGTCGCGCAACAATTGAATGGCTTGATTTGGTCGGCCTTGTGCGGCAGCCAGTCGTGCGCGTGCGGATAGGTCAGAAGTTTCGCCGCTGAAGGACTGCCCCGCCGTCAGAAGCCGCGTTGCGTCTTCGATTCGGCCTTTGATCGACGCAGCACGAGAGGCACGCAATAGAATTTGGCGGCGAAGCCCCGGAGAGGGTGAGCCGGGGGGAGCTGCCAAAACATCGGCGGCGAGGGCCGCAAACTCGTCATTTTTGTCGAGTTCGGGATACATCGAGCGTTGCAGGGTGCGGTCGTATCGCGCTGAAAAGTCGCGCTCAAGCGCGTCGGCCAGCCTTTCGCTTAGAGCACTAGGCTGCGTTGGCGGCGCTTGTTCTCGCTCGCTCGGATTGATCGAAGTCTTAGCTTCGCTTAGCCTCTCAATGACGCGGTTGGCAACTGCGTCAGGCATACTCTCTTCCAAACGACGAAGCGTGAAGCTGCTGAAGTGCTTCTTGAGGAGGTCAGGGTGGTCATTTAGCCGTCGGACAAGCTCCCTCCAGCCATAGACCGTTACTCGGAAGAGTCCGTGTTTTTCGTGCTCAGCAGTGATGGCATTGGCACGATCCGTCGTGCGAGTATCATTTTCGGCGGTTGTGACGATAATGAAGGATTTGAGCGTTGGCCTAAATGCCTTGGCCTTCTCGACCTCTCCTTCGATCTCCGCAATGGTCAGCTTGGTCGGCGGCCAGTCACGTTTGCCTTTGCACTGCACACCGGAATCCGCGCCATCGTTCTTGCCGTATATGTCAACCCCGTTTTGGGCTTGCCCCCTCGTGCCGTAACGAACGACCAGCGGATCGTCCCAAATGCGCGAAAAGAGGTCCGCGCAAATCTCCTCGAACTTGTCCCAGTCCGGGGGCGGGCGAAGCTGTTCGTTGTTGGAGTCGGACATGACGGGCAGCGATCGGATACTGAGGCGCGAATCAGCACGCGGCTCTGACCAAGATTATAGGCCGACTCAGACACGCGGAAGTTTATGCTTTAGCGCGGTATAACCAAGGGGATCACATCCTTCAGAAGTAATTTGGCTTCGCCATCTGCGGCATGCATTCAGAACAGATGAGCTCGGTGAAAAAACCGAAACCAAGTGCTCCAAAGTGTCTGAAATTTCGGCCCATCAAATGGCGCAAATCTGCCGCCCAACGATCTCAGAATAGCGTCCGCTCGCAGCGTGGGGCGCTTCTCTCCATCTCCTGGCTGGTGTCCTCCCCATGTCTGTCCCGGTAGGAACGGTATCTAACCGCTCATCGCCTTCTTGGGCTTTGGCGCGCCTTTTTCATCCGAGGCGCAGGTCGCGCACAGACGGGTTGGAATGTCGCTCTCATGACTAGCCGCGTCTTGATGACTGTCTGATGCTTCGGTCTTTCGGCTTGCAAGCGCCGTCAATCGTTTGGCCAGCTGATCGCGCGTCATCGCCAGCATAACACCCCGAGCCCCTTCATAGCCGCAATTGACCGCGGCCAGCGCCTGTCCGAACCGCAATGCCGACAGCAAGCGGGGCTTTTGCAGCGTCTCGAAAACCTTCGCGCCTGTTGTACCCAATTGGTGCAAAAGACCCGCACTGGTCCAGTCGCCTGCGCCGGCGCCATCGACGAATGCCGGCGTCTTGAAAGCAGGCAGCTCACTCCAGTGTCCGCGCCACCTAACCCTCAGCCCCTCCTCGGCAAGTGTCTCCACAATCACCTTGGGCTGCTGCGCCTCTAGTAGGTCGCGCATGTGGCCGAGACGATCATGGGAAAACTTCAAGATGTGACAAAGATCGACGGCCTTTTGGAACTGCCGTTCGTCTCCGATGGACGATGGTTCGAAGACCACCAGAGCGCCATTGTCTTTCGCCCACCCGGCAAGCTTCAGCGCAGCGGGGGAAAGACGGTCCATGTAGAACGCCTTTGGAGCGGTGGCAGACTCTGTCACTTCGGTGGCTTGCTGCAGTGTGGATGCGCGGAATCGCGGCAGCCAACCACCGCATTCCGGACAGGCGAGTGAAAACCGATGGACACGCTTGCCTGCTTTATCCTCCACAAACCGCTGGATGACTATCGGAGTCTGGACGGCCTTCTCGTCAGACAGGAAGTCACCTTCTACACCGATGCTCTCGAATTCCTTCCGGATCACAGTGGCGGCCCAATCGCGACCAAGGCGCGCCACGGGATAGCTCTTCCAGCCGAGCCAAGCCAGGATCGCGAGCACATTGCCGCACGATCCGCCCGCCGCCACGAACTCTTCTGTACGACCTTCCACGATGTCAGCCGCGACGAAACCGGCGCCGACACAAATCGGATGACGGGGCGCTGGCTTCAGTGTGAGGTCGACGCGTGTCATTTTTCCCAATCTCCTCGTATCCAGAGCGAATACACGTCAATACCGGGATCCACAGCATCACTCGGCTCGCCGTAACTAACAGATTCGACGTAGGGAATGCCGACATTCACCCGGTCTGGCCCGGCGCTGTCACCCTTGTGATCATAGCAGGCCAGCAGGGCCCCCACGGACAGCAGTTTGCTCGATAACGGCGACACGTAAACCTTACATCCTCCAAGGTCGCTCAACGAGTCCCGGTAACGGTCAATCGCACCGAAAATTTGGCGATATGCTTCAAACGGGTTGTACTCGGAGGCGTAGAGGATATTGGCGGGCTCGACGCGAAAATCGTCGAACAGGAGCTGCCGGTATTCCTCGATCAGCCGATCGCCGCGTCGCGGGTCGCGACTAGGAAAGGGGAGTGTAGGACAGATTTCATCCGGATCAAGCTCGTCGCGAATACGTTCCAGACGCGCGCTTTGTCCTTCGCCAAGAACGGGGAACCAGACACGGGGAAGATTGATCGTGCTTTCCGCAGTCAGTTGGCCTGAGAAACCGGCGAGGGATGTCACAGTATCACTCAAGCTCCCCGCAGTGAGGCGTCTGTCTGCCACGACACTCTCCGCCACGACGACATGGAGATTGATCGACGGCCCGTCTCTGAACGCGAACTCATCCAATAGTGCGATGAGTTGGGCGATCGCCGTCAATCCGATCGTTCGCGGCATCGCGCTGATATCGACGATCACGTCTGTATATTGCACAAGTTCGTCGCGACGTGTCACGGCCCTCCGCGTGTTGCGCGACGTCGCGTGGCTGTTGCCAGCACCGCGCATGTGGACCTCTATCTCGGTCAGGCCGGTGCCGAAGATCTGCTGGAACGCAGCCGCATTGGCATCAATTCGCTGTTGCGCCTGCGCACTGTTCGGCTGGCCATTTTGATAGTGGAGGACCCATCCATGCAGCGCTGCAACCTTGCCGCGCCCGAGAATGCGCTGCGGGATCATCGCGGCGCGCGCGTCAAATCCGCGGCCCACAATGAAGAGAAGCTTCCGGGAGCAGCTCGCCAGATGCTTGGTCCAGAACGCGTCGAAGTCACCACCCGCGTAGAGCTGATAAGGATCCCATCGCATTGTTCGTTTGATTTTAGACAAGCGACTTCTCCGTCACTGCCGAACGCCCACGCGCCAGCCAATCGGATAGGTCCTTGAGGCTTTTCTTGCGCCAGCCGCCATAACCTAGGGGCAGGTCAAAATGGGCGCAAAGAACCCGGTTGAGATAGAAAACGATGAGATTCTCGCCCTTGTTCTTGTGGTCCAAATTGGGCTCAAGCAAATTCTGCGACACAAGCGCCGCCAGCATCGTCCGCAATTCCGCGAACGCGACGGAGTCTCGGCTGCCGTCGATGAGACGGGCACGATCTTGCATCGTAATTCCAAAGCCAGTCACACCCGGCGGATAAGGGGCAGATGGACGGTAGGTCTGGCCCTCACAGTATGCGCCAACAGCCTCAAGAAAGCGGCGCGCTTCATACCCACGCGGCACGCGCCGTGGAATCCCGTCCCAGCGCCGTTCAGCAGCGCGCTTCAGGATCTGATGTTGTCGCTCGGCGCTCAAGGCCGAGTCAACGCCGCGCCGAACGGCCGTTTTGGCCGCAAGCTCTTCGAAAAGATCGCCGGCCAGCTCGACGAATTGATCGACGTTCGACGATGACAGGGATGCCAGCTTCTGGCGTCCGAAATAGATCGGCGCTTTCGCTTCGCGTGAGAGAAAAAGCTCGGCTGCCGCCTTCACGCCAGCATTTTCCTTGTCGTCAAGATCTTGCTCAGTGAGCGCATCAAAATCGAATGCCTTCTGCGATTTTCCGAGATCACGCTCAATGAGAATCTCGAGCTCACGCCAGCCGAGGGCCCGATCGCGCGGGCTTCCGGAAATGGCCCGACGTTGCGCCATCCATTGCTGGTAACGCTGCTGATGACCGACCCGCAAAACCAGCCGTTTCTCAATTGCGCCGCTTTGGGCATCGAACACTGCATCCCATGATGCAGGATCGAGCTCCTCGGCAAGCGCTGGGAAGAACGCACGTCCCTGAAAGCCGTCGGCGTCGCGCGCGCGCAGGTCGGCGATTTGATCGACAAATTTGACGTAAGCGACGCTCCGTTTACGCCAGCGACGTTCAAGTCGGATCTCGCCGTCATAATCCCTGTCTTCGAGCGCTCCTTCGGCAAGCAGGTCCTCGGCCGGCAGCGCTTCAAGCCGCTCGGCGATCCAAATGCCGCACGACAAACGGGCATTAGTCACGCTCTCACGCAGCCAGTTGCTTTGATCGTCGCTGAGAAACTGCAAATCGTCGAGCAACAAGACACGCTTTTGATTGATCGGCCCCGAGGCATCCGTAAGAGTCGCAGTCGCCAGCCAGTGCAGCGCTTCAAGGCCGGAGGCGGCCCGCGGGACCGACTTGTTCTCGCCGCCCAGGTCATCGAGGATATCGAAGACGCCTTCTTCAATCTGCGATGCCCATTTGTGCAAGTCGCTCCCAGTCGCATTGGCGGGCAGGGTGGCTCCATCGACCGGCTGCCATACCGCTTGAATCTGCCCAAGGTCGTCGGGATAAGATTTTTCCGATCGTTCAAGAGCTGCGCGCAGCGTTGCTAGCACGATGCGGGCATTCACGAGCGCGCGGAAGACAGCGGTCGCTCTCGCGCCGGTTTCGCCGATTTCTTCGAGGTCGCGGTATTCGTTGGTGAAGCCGATCACGACGCCCAAAATTGCAGGGCCGTCGGCCGCGATCGCGCCGGCCTTGAAAAGGGCATCGCGCGTCGGCCGAATATCCTGGTCGTCCTGCATGCGGAAGACCTTCCGCAGGGGGCCGGGCGTCAGAAGCCGCAGCAGCGTCGTCTTGCCGCCGCCCGGCGCGCTCCGCAAAAACACGACACCGGACCAGGGATCTTCGACATCGTTCAACAGGTCCAGCGCGCCGGCCGCGAACAGCCGCACGAATTGCTCATCATGCACCGAACGCTTGGAAGCCCGGAGGCGAAACGGATTTCGCATTCAGCCTCCCCGCTTGTGTCGGCTCACCCGGGGGAACAGTCCGGTGAAAGTTTGTTCATACTCGCCCCACAGAAGATAGAGCGAATTGTTCGGCACATTGTGCGGCAAGACCAGCGGCAGCCGGCAGTCGGCGTAGCCAAACCTCATAGTGGTGCCGCCGACGCCTGCGTGTTCGTCATCGACAACCTCGTCGAAATACCGATCGGCACTGGCAAGCGCGATGATCTTGTCATCGTCGGGCGAGTGCAGGCGCGCCTCTGGCGGCAATGCGTGTACAACCTTTAACCGCACCCGCCCTTTCGGGAAATTGAATTGATTCAGGTCTGCCTCTATGTGATCAATTGCCTGACGCGCGGCCACATAGATGCAAACAACGACTTCAATATTGTCCTTTGTGAAGATTTGACTCAGCGCGCCGTTGTCCTCGCAAAGCTTTTGCAAAATTTTCGGGATCTTGCCGTCCCATTGGCCGTTTTCCAGGCGGCGAATATAAGATGTCCCGCTCGCCGTGAAATCATCGAGTAGGCAGAGCGTGTGGAATTTGCATTCGTCCTCGGTCGGCTCACGCGCCAGCTGCTGCTCCAGCGCCTTCTTCAGCTTCTTGTGCATGGAGGCAGCCTTCTCATCCGAGATGTCATAGGCATGCCAAAGCTGCTCGTTGCTGATCTGCGGGTGTGACCTGCGAAAGACATCGGTCCGCGCGCCATCGCTCAGGCCGAGGAATAGCGTCTGACGCAAGACCTGCGTATAGACCGGGCTCGATACCACAAACTTGGATCGCTGCGGGTCGACGGATAGGGCCGTTGCTGCCTTTGCGATCAAACCCGGCTGGATGATCACAGGGAAAGCCAGCTCAACGAGATGGCGCATTTCCGCGGTGGAAATGAAGATCAGGCGGGTTCGAAAGAAGTCGTAGGCGACCTTGCGTTCAGCCACGGTCTCGAATTGCCGCAGCCAGAGCGCAAGGCTCTCGATAAACCGCCGGCCCGGCGCGTATTGCTGGTACTCGTCGTATTTATAGCGTGCAAAATCCTGCAGGATCGGACGTTCCCGCGCCTTTTCTTCGTCCGACCAGCCCATGACCTTGGCCAGGAGAGCTTCTGCGAGCTCGTCCCTCATCCCTTAATTCCTATTCCAGCTGGATACAACCCGCTCCACCGTGCCAATCGATTCGATCAAGATAGTAAAGGGTCGCCTGCACGCCAAGGAAGCCACGTGGCGACAATCCCCAGCAAGATTCGGCACTCGCGCTGACCTCATCGACACTCAACCCGAAGGGGTCGTCAAGGAGCTCGCAATCATTGCCCGGCCAGCGTCCCTTGTCTCCCAATCGGAGCACAGGGGCGTTCGCATCGCATTGCGCGCGTTCCCGAATGGCCCGCACGACTGCCGTCTTGCCGCCACCTTCTAGAACGACGTCAACCGAATGGTTAGAGCACGCAACCGACGCCTTCACACCAGACTGCTCAACAATTGCGGCTGCGACGCGAACAGAGGTGGTTGCCTCCTCGAGCGTGGGTAGCGAAATCGCAATCTGGCTTGTGTTCGAGCGGAATGAGCAAGTTGAAAAATAGCGTGTCGATCGCAACAGGTTTTCGAGGCGGAGCACCTCGGGTGACGGGTCGCCGCTATTTGGTGGGCCGTCGGACAGGGGTTGCACGACCGCGCCATTATAGAACCCGACAATCACGTTCGACCAGTAGGTCTCGTCGATTGCTTCGCGAATGCGGTCAGCGGCTGAGCCTCCGCGTCCCGTTGCGATCCCGACAAGTGCTCCAGCACCGAGCAGCTTGTTCAAGCTATTCGCGATATCCAATGACAGCGGCTTGAAACGCGCATCCGGTTCGCAAAGCGTACCGTCATAATCGAACACCACCCCCGCAAAGCTGGATCGATTGATCTTCTCAATGCCAATCTTGCAAAACTCGCGTAGCTCTTCGATTTTCGTGGACGTCCGCAGGCCTCCAGCCATTTCCTTTCGCCAGACTGCAACATCAGTCACATCCACCCGTCGCGCCTGACGTCTGCGCGCAGGCGCAAGATGATAGAGTTTGCGGCCGAATTCAGGGACGCCTGGCTTACCCGGGTCTATCTTCCGAACCTGCCCCGCGGCCGCAGCAAGGTGGAGACTGACAATCAAGCCTGCGAGTGCCTGTTCATCGCGCGGGCCCCGGAAATCGATGCGCGCCCGAGGTATTTCGGCTGGAACGAGCTCGAGTGTCCGGGTCGCAAGGGCCTCCTGATCGTCGCCGATCAGCGCCAGAATGGCCGTCGTCTCGGGCCTTTTTGCGAACCAATGGTGCCGGCCATGCCCAAAATTGCGCAAGTCCGTGACGTGCACGTTGCCGAGAGCTGCTTCGACAAAGCGTGACTCAATATCGACTGCCCCGGGCCGCAAGGCCGAAGAACACAGGACACTCGTTGTCTCGCGCGTCACCGCCGGGAGCGTATGCTCGACCAGCTCATCGAGCGAGACGCTGACGCGGCTCTGCATAAATTCGCTGAACGTCGCCGGAAGGGGGGTGTGCTCACCGACTAGTTCCCGGTAAGCTCTTAGCAGAAGAATTGACGCACCGAGCAAGGAGGCGACGGCTAGAAAGCCATCCTCGAACAGCTCAGACGTTGCTGAGACGACCCGGCTATATGTGTACCGTGCCGCAAGATCATGAAGCGGCGACTGCTCCCGCATGACGAGGCCGACCAAGGGCTTGGCTTCTCTCTGTGCGGCTTCGTCGAAGGCTGCACAAATATCCTTGTTGCGGCCGCTGGCGGTGAAACACATCACCGATGCATCGCGCAGCGGGAGTGTCATGTAATCGAGCGGCGTACAGGAACTCGCCAGGCGACCGGTCCGGAGCTGGTGGATGTAGGCCCCAAACGAGGCCACCGAATAGGATCCGCCCGATCCGAGCATGGCGGCGGAGCGGGTGGCGGCTCCCTCAATCGCGGCCTTCAACGGGGTTGGATCGAGGAGGTTTGCGGCTTGATACACTCCGTGAAGGTTTGCCAACTCTTTGAGATATCGTGCAGTCACTGACGCCTCGGCCGACACGGCGGGTTGAATTCAAATCCACGACTTGTCGCAGGGGCTTCCAACCTACGGCGGCGGGAAGTCTCCGAGAAGCCGCAACGTGCAATTTACCACAGGAACAGAACAAGAACAAACAGCTTGGCATGGTAGCTAGATCTATGGATGTCCGAAGGTAAGTAATTGAAATATAAACATTAAAATGAACGAAAGTGGGTGTGCGCCGCCTAGGCCGCCGACATGTCACCCCCGTCCGTCCCCGGCAGCGGTTTCGTACGCTGACCGATGGGTTCGATTCGGCGGGGGACGCGATCTGGCCGTCCATTGCCGAGCGCAATCCCGGCGTGCATTGATCCGCCAAAGGCGACGCAGCGGCTAATTACGGCACGACAATCGGTGAGGACTAGCTTGATCGATGTCAACGATATCAGGGATCCCCAGATCGAGCTCTACGGGCTCGAGCGTGCGGATGAATCCTACACGATCTATTACGACGAAACGAACAACATCCGTCGCCTTCATGTCCGCGCCTCGGGTCTCAATGTCGCGGAACTGAATTCGTTCGTGATTGCCGGCATTGCCTATCGGGGGCAGGCGCGTGATCTCGAGCTCAACGACTTGCGCAAACTCCTCCGGATTCAAGCATCGGCCAAGGAGATCAAACTCGAGCATGTTGCCAAGGGTGATTTTCCTGATCTCTTAAAATCACGAAAGCTCGAACTCTTTCTGAAGTGGCTTCTTGATCAGGAGCTCTATGTTCATTATTCGGCGCTCGATCCGCTCTATTGGTCGATCGTCGACATCGTCGACTCGATCCTGGCCGAACATGGAGATCAACGCCTCTATATGGCAAAATGGCAGCTCAAGAACGCCCTCTACACCATTCTCCGCTACGATCAGCGTGATACCGTCAGTCTGTTTTGGCGCTATTCTTACCCCAATGTCGGCCGCGAGCGCCGAACTGCGTTCATTCAGGATATCCTGGAACGGTTGGAGGTCCGGCGGGATTTGCTCGAACCGTTCGACTTTCAGATGCTCAAGGGAGTGCTGGATATTGCAAAGCGTCTCGAGGCCCTGCCTTTTCTCGAAGACGAAACGTCTAACGTGCTCATCGATGGTTTCGGCATGTTCTTCATCAACCGGATCTGCTTGTTGAAGAATGCCCGTCATGTCCTCGATGTTGAGCAGCTCATCCAGGACTACATTGGAGATCAACCATTCGTCGACGGCGAGAAGCCCCTGGATATCCATCGGTTCGCCAGATCGCATGATGAGCCCGGTGTGCAGATATCCGATGTGATTGCTGGATTACTTGGAAAGTTCTTTTCAATGGTCCAGCGCGAGGAATACGGTGACTTGTGTTTCATTCGTGAGTCCCTTGATCCTCAGCAGCAGCGATGTCTTGGCCTCCTACAAGAGTTACTCGCGCGATCACTCGCTGAAAACAACGCATTTTCCCACTACATTCTCAGTTTGGACGACCAACGTAAGGCGGCCTATTTCCTTGACCAGTGAAGTCATGTGATGTCCGAGCATGGACGAGTTCTGTGAACATCAACGAACCGCCCGCTATTAAGTGAACGCGCTGGCGATAGTGCTGGGCAATTAGGAATACCTCCGATGAAGCGCATCGTCGTCGACAAGAACATGTTGGAAGACTCGAAAGACCTCGGAGCGAAACATCCACTCCGTGCTTGGCTTGCGGCGTCAAAGAATCACATCGTTGTCGTGACCGACTACGCCCATCTTGAGATGTTGAAGGGCAACGCTCTCAAAAATATCCTGAAGTCGACGGAGATTCTCGCTGAATTCCCCAAGCAGGTTCACATCGTCAAGTCCATCACCGCCGTCTCTGCGCTTAGGGGAAAGGACAAGGGGCGCAAGAAGCGAATGACTAGTGGCCGTGGCACGAAATCCTTCCGCAAATGGTGCGACAAGCGAGCCCGCGCGGCGGCAGGGGATCAGAGATTTGAAGGCGCGATTCTCCGCAACGGCGAGCGCGCATCAAAGCAGTTGGCCGACATGCTCGAAAACATGAACGGCTTTGCCGACAATATCAAAGACGCGACCAAGGAGTTTACTGATGACGAGCTCGGAATTCTCCGTCGTCATGAACCCGTTCCGCACGCGATCGTGCTCAAGATCCTCGGCGGCACATTGAAACTCGCGGACAGCTTCTTCCTCATGCATCCCGATATTCGAAGCCAGCCCAAACTGCATGATGTGCCGCATACCTTCACCTTCCGATTCGCGCTCTGTGCGTTCCTGCACGCGCTTCACTGGCGCGTCAAAGGTGGTGCCGAAGACAGGCTCCCCGAGCGGATGCGCAACGATGTCATCGACGTCTCTTATGCCGCCTACGCCCTGTGTTTCGACGGGCTCATGACCGATGACAAGCTCGCCAATGAGATTTACGAAAATGGCCGTGTCATGCTCGACCTGTTCGCCGAACACGCTCCGAAAGCGCCGCGCACGCGTGGCAAAGGCGCGGAGGTGGGGCAAAAGGCCGAGCCGGCAGGTCGGGTCGCTATGCCGGTCTGAAAACTGTCGCGTTCGAACGGCATGGATATTGCAGTAGGGCGCCGATGACAGGGCGAGTGGGGCGACTATCCGAACGTCATTTCGTCATCGCGGCGAATTCCTTTTTTGCTGCCGCGATCCTCGTATCGAGATAATTCGCAAGATCGAGAAGATAGTTCCCTTTCGCACATTTTTGGCTGGCTTCGATCCTAACGAGGGGAATCGGTATCTCGCCAACGCTGAGCTTCGCGATCAACTTGTTGGGGCTCAGATGCGAGAAGTAGTCCCGACAGACCTGTTCGATGGGGATGACGGCCTTTCCGTGATATTGCGCCATTAAAAGAAAGGCGGTGTTCATCCAAGCACTCCGAGATCAGGAGGTATTCTTCAGTCTAACCTGCGACATCCTTGGCTTCATCCTTTGAGCGCGACGATGCGGGTTTTGGCGCCCTTGGCGTACATCAGGCGATTGGTTGCGGTGTCTTGCGAAGGCGGTGGGTCGATCTCACCTAGCGAGCAACGGTGTCGATGCCTGGATGCGACAGAGGCCAGCCGCGCTCGTCTATTGTTATCGTTAGATCGGGCGACCAAGTCGGGACTCTGATTAGTCGCCTTGTAGCGAAGAGAGTGACACTCCCAGAAGCCGCACTGGCTTGGATAAGGCGCTGCTCGACGAATGCGTAGAAGGCGTCCATGTCGACGTGGATGATCTTGCATTGGCGAGGCGGAGGCCCGCCTGGCAGTCGTCCTCGTCGGTCACGTTGTCTGTCCGGCCGGATCTTCCTTGACGCGGAGCAACGATTTTGAGCGATCCGTCCGAAAGGGGCCGCTGCAGCTTCAGGGCCTCGTCCGGAGGAGCCGTCATGCAGGTCTCGACCTCGTCCGGCGTCGTCAGGATCGCGGGCATCGCCTTTGGGTGGATGGCGCCGACCTCAGCGTTGGCCTCAGTCGTGAGAAACGCGAAGAGGTCGTTGGTCGTCTCGCCTTCCTTGACCTTCCGGACGGACGTCCAGTTGGTCCAGATGCCGGCGAAACAGGCGAGGGGGCGGGTTTTGTCGAGCGCGAACCAGATATCTCCACCCTCGGCCTTGTTGAACTCGCTGAAGGAGTTGAACGGGACTACGCAGCGGTTTTCAGGCTCAAGCCATCTCGTCCAGTGCTTGCTCTTCACGTTGCGGATGTTTGTCGTGCCGCCGTCCGGCTCCATCCTCAGCAATTCCTTGAAATCCACTGCCTTTCCTTTGGCCTGCAGCTTTTCGGCTCGCTTTTTCGTGGCGTCCATCAGCGCCTTTGATGACGATGGCATGCCCCATCGCGCCGTAGCGAGCTCGCGGCCCTCGGCTCCGTTCCGCACGATCGGTGCTTGGTAGTCGGGAAACACGCCGGGCATCGGCGCGAGGTTGCCGACGTATCGGTTGACGACGCGGAACAGCGCGCTGATCGCAGCTTGGTTGGTCGTGATCGAATAAAGATTGCACATCGGTCAGGATTTGGTTGGAGGGTGGCGCGGCTGCCACGTCAACTGTAGCAGAGTCGCGGATGGACGCCGGCCCGCCTTGGCGCATTTGCGGCAGCGCAGCCGGCTGGCGAGATCGTGCACGAAGGTGGTCGGAGGGTGCTTCATCGCCGCGAGGTCCACGTCGCTCGGCGTCTTGCAGCGCGCGCACCTGATCTCCAGCCAGGGGAAGCCTCCGTTCACGGCCTGATCGATGGTCGGCGACGGATCGATCGGTTCGCCGTCACTCCACATCCGCTCGTTCCAGCTTTCGCAGAGCAGCCTGTCGGCTTGCTGGATCATCGCCTCGCCTTTGGCCCGCATCTCCGCCGATTGGGTTGCCAGGATGTTTGCCATCGCGCGTGCCTTGCCGAGCTCCTTCGCCAGAGCCTTGCGATCGCCGCCCGACAGGGGCGTAGGGTGATACTTTGGGGCCATCCGGACATCCAGGCGCAACGAGATCGGATCGGCAAATTTAGAGCGACTACGGCGTCTCGAACGCCGGCCAGCACCCATCTTCTTCATGTCTGCCGGTGCGCTGCTGGCAGGTGTTGTCGAGCAGCCGCTGCGCCACGTCCTTCCAGACTGCGTTGGCGCCATACAAGCGGACGGCATCGGCGGTCTGGATTTCCACGGTCCGCTCGCACCGGCGGCAGGAGACGCGCAGCACGTGGCCCTTGATTTCCGAAAGACGTTGCTGTCGGGCCTGGGCCACGGTCGTGCCGGCGCGAGGGTCTTTGAGGACCGATGCCCAATATTCGGCCGGGAGCGGGGCATCTGGACCCGCAGCGGACGGCGTTCGTCTACGGTCGGCTTCAGCGGCCAATTTTTCCATCTGTTTCGGGGTCGGCATGCGCCAGCTCGCGGGTCGGTCGGTCATACCCCAATAACAACATAACGAGAACAAATGTCGAGTCCGATCAGGCCGCGGCTGAGAAAAATCCTCCTCTGGAATGGGGCCGCGATGTCGGAACCAAGCCGGGCCGTTCGTCTTGAATCCGGTATCTGTATCGGAGTTCCCATGGCCCCCCGCGCCAACTGGAAAGGTTTCCTGCGTCTTTCCCTCGTCACCTGTCCGGTAGCGCTCTATCCGGCCACGTCGGAATCCGAAAAGGTCTCGTTCAACCAGCTGAACCGAAAGACCGCCATCGGATCAAGTACGCCAAGGTCGACGCCGACACCGGCGAGGAGGTCGACAACGAGGACATCGTCAAGGGCTACAAGGTTGATACCGATACCTTCATCGAGGTGACCAAAGAGGAGCTTGAGAACGTCGCGCTGGAATCGACGCGAACCATCGAGATCGATGAGTTCGTCGACCGCAGCGAAATCGATCCGCGATATCTCATTCGCCCCTATTACCTGCGTCCTGACGGCAAAGTCGGGCACGATGCCTTCGCCGTCATTCGGGAAACCATCCGAGAGATGAACAAGGTCGCGATCGGCCGTGTGGTGCTGACCAATCGCGAGCACATCATCGCGCTCGAACCTCTCGATAAGGGACTGATGGGGACGCTGCTGCGATACCCCTACGAAGTCCGTCCTGCGGATGAGTATTTCGACGATATCCAGGATGTCAAAGTTACCAAGGACATGCTCGATCTCGCCAAACACATCGTCAATCAGAAGGCGGGCCATTTCGAACCGGAAAAGTTCGAAGACCAGTACGAAGCCGCCCTTATCGATCTCATCAACCAAAAGCGCGCCGGCAAACCCATCACCGCGAAAGCCCGTCCTCGAGGTGAGAACGTCGTGGACCTGATGGACGCGCTTCGCAAGAGCATCGGACGAGAGGGGGCGGCCGCGGCAGAGGCGCCGAAGAAGACAGCCAAGCAGCCGCGCAAGGCGGCCGCCGGGCAGAAGGAAATGCTGATGCCGATCGCAGGCAAGAAGCCGGCGAAAGAGGCCGCGGCGAAGAAGCCGGCGGCCAAGCCGCAGCGGAAGTCGGCTTAGGTGTCGTGAAGCATCCGGTGACGCCGGACGGCCACTACTTCGTGCCCGCGGCAGGCTCTGGCGAATGGCAAATCCCATCTCGACGAGGTCACGCGAGATCATCTCGTCGGCCGTCTATTAGCGGCCCGACGGGTCGGTGCGCCCGCCAGGAAGGCGGCCGACCGCGAGGCCGAAGTAACGGTGCATAGGACCGTGGAGGAGGTTAAGCAGGCGCTCGGCGATCACGGTCCGGGACGACGGATCGCCGGCTCTCGATTGCTCTGCAAAGTTGGAGCGATATGGCTGCGGTGAAAAAGACTTCCAGGAGATCGACCTTGAGTGCGGGTATTCTCGCATACCGCAAGGGCGCTCGTGGGCTCGAGGTCCTGCTCGTTCATCCCGGCGGTCCGTTCTGGCGCAACAAGGATGATGGCACCTGGTCCATTCCTAAGGGCGAAATCGATGCCGATGATGCTCCGGAGAACGTCGCTCAACGCGAATTTGCCGAAGAACTCGGCCCGAGCGCTTCGATTGGTCCACTTCAGGCGCTGGGGGAAGTCCGACAGCGAGGAGGCAAGCGCGTCATCGCATTCGCCGGCGAGGGACACTTTGATCCGGCAGCGCTGACCAATACCTTCGATCTCGAATGGCCGCCTCGAAGCGGTCGACGGCAGAGCTTTCCCGAAGTCGACCGCGCGGAATGATTTGATATCGAGTTAGCGCGGACCAAGATGTTGTCCGCTCAGGTAGAGTTTCTCGATCGTTTTTTGGCAATCGCGATTGGGAGCGCCGGGAAATGATCTTCAGGATTGGAATCATTTCGGACACGCACGGCGTGTTGAGGCCCAAGGCGGAACGAGGCCTGGCTGGCGTCGATCACATCATCCATGCCGGCGACATCGCGGCCCGAGATCGTCGACGCGCTTCGCGGGATCGCGCCCGTCACGGCCATTCGTGGAAACGTAGACAGTGGCGAGTGGGCTCGCGACTACCCCGACACTAAACTCGTACGTCTGGCGGGCAAGTCGATCTACGTTCTGCACGACCTGAAGACGCTGAAGGTTGATCCCGGCGCCGGCATCGACGTCATCGTCTCCGGGCATTCCCTCGTGCCGAAGATCGACACGGTCGATGGCATTCTCTACCTGAATCCCGGCAGCGCGGGACCTCGTCGTTTCAAGCTGCCGATCACGCTAGCGACGCTCGAACTCACGCCTGACGGCACGCGTCCGGAAATCCACGACCTTGAAGACGACTGAGTGCCCGCCGCGGAGGGCTGGAGGAGGCGAGTGCGTCAATCCCTCCGTTTGCCGGGTTACGGCCGGAGGGAAGCGCTATTTGCGCGGACGTTCTCGCTCGCGCACGAATGAGCCCGAGGTAGACGGGCTGGCGCAGTTCGCCCTTGCTCGTCCACTCCGCAAATTTGACCTCGGCAACCAACGAGGGCTTGACCCAGGTCGTGGCAGCCTCGTCCTTCACTTTGGCAGGGAAGGGTGATTTCGGGGTCGTCAGCTTCATGAGCTTGGTGTGGAGGTCTTCCAGGACCTTGTGGCTGAAGCCAGTGCCAACATGTCCGATATAGCGCCATGCGTCGTCTTCCCGCACGGCGAGGACCAGGGCGCCGAAGAACGGCCTTGTGCGCCTGGGTGCCGTGAAGCCGGCGATAACTACCTCCTGTCGCTTCGCCGGCTTGATCTTCAGCCAATCCGAAGTCCGGCTTCCGGACGCATACGCGCTGTCGAAGAATTTCGTGCCGTTCCCTTTACGGTGAGCGCTAAAGGCGATCAACTTGTCGCGCGGCAGTATTGCCTTCAACCGCTTCTTCCGCTCGAGGAGGGGCTGGTTGCGCAAGTCCGCTGCGTTCTCAAACATGAGATCGAAGGCGCAGTACAGCAGCTTCGCCTCATGGCGCAGCGCGTTTTGGAGCAACTGGAAATGTGAGACGCCATCCTTACCGATCGCGACAAGCTCACCGTCGATCACGGCGTCGCCCTTCACGCCCTCCAGCGCATTCGCGACCTCAATATAGCTGCTGCTGACGATCTTGCCGTTGCGGCTGTAGAGCGAAACCTTGCCCCGGCGGATTTCCGCGACCATCCGGAAGCCATCGTACTTATCCTCGAAAACCCAGTCGGGGTCGTCGAACGGCGCGTCGGTGAGCGTAGCGAGCATCGGCTGCAGGCGCTTGGGCAGGGTCGACGTCCGGCTCATTCGAGGCGAATCCTTAAGAGCACGTTGCGAAATGCATGGACGTCCTTCAAGGATTGGGGAACGCTTCGGGACCACGTCGTGTTCCGCAGGCATCGTGGCGTGCGAGACGTTGAGGATCGACCGGGCGAGCGCGGATCAGACCGATGGCCAGAAAACTCAAGACCTACCAGACTTCGCTGGGCTTCTTCGATGTCGCAATCGCCGCTCCCTCCATGAAAGCGGCCCTCGAAGCCTGGGGCGCCGACAGCAATCTCTTCCACCAGGGCGCGGCAAAGGAAAGCGATGATCCGGACGTCATCAAGGCGACCATGGCTGCGCCGGGCGTGGTTCTGAAGAGACCCGTCGGATCCAACGGGCCGTTCAGGGAGAATGCCGAGCTACCGACCGACCTTGCGGGCGGCAGTTCAAACAAGACAGAGCGTCGTCAACCGCGGAGGCCTTCCAAGCGGGCCAATGACGATGCGGCCGACCGGAAGGCCGCACTTGCTTTCGAGAAGGAGCAGAAGCGACGGGAGCGCGAACGCGCCAAGGAGGAGGCCGCCCGGCAGAAGGAGCGCGAGCGACGGCAGCACGCCGTCGACAAGGCGCAAGGTGCCTTGGACACGGCCCGTCGCAAGCACGAAGAAAAGGCCGCTGACATTCAACAACAGCTCGAAGTTCTCGAGGAAAGCGCGCGGGACGAGGAAGCGCGTTGGGAAAAGGAGAAGGCCCGGTTGGAAGAAGCGTTACGACGGGCGCGAGGTTAGGTCTCGAAGTGTGACCATCTCGAGTCTCAGCATCAACGCATGATTTGCCGCTGAGATCGGAAATCGCCAATCTAAACTGCAAGGTCTCCAGTCTTAGCCGTTGCGTTCTTCCCGCAAGATGCGCTCCAGATCATCCTCGAAGATGTTCTGCGTTGCTTCGAAGAGAGCCAGGAGCTTCAGAGCTTCTGCCGTGTTTGCACCAGCCTTGCTGACCATCCGTCGCTGCCTTTCGACGATCTGACGTCCTTTGGCAACATGGCGACGGGCAAGGCTGACACGTTCGGAATCATGAGACATTGGTGGCTCCTGCTGCAGGCGGGAGCGCGATTGGTCTCTCAGCCACCGGTGCCCGCGGGCAGAGTGCCTTTGCCAGTGATGGCCAGATCATACTCCGTTTCGCGAATTCGGACACTGTACGATTCGAGCCGATCAATGTTGAATGCTCGGTCTCGAGCGGGCGTGCTTAGACTGAGCAATCGCTTGTAACCTATCGGCCGGAAACCGCCCGCGCTGCGGATTCATTGACCTCGCGCGGTCCCGTCTGTCCTCCGGAGACAGCTCCATCACCGCTCGATGGAGCTCCGCAGGGATCTCAGCGGACTATCGAGCGGCTTTTCCGCCCACTGCCAGAAGCGGTCAAAGGCATCCATTACAGATCCTCCCGAAGTCCCCTGAAGAAGGGATGGCGGACTTTCCCCTCAGCTGATTTTGCACGGTACTCTATCTCGGCCAGAAGCTTGGGTTCGACCCAGATGCCCTTGTGAGCGATGCGCTTGGCATAAGGCTGGGTCTTGCGGATCAGCGGCTTCAGACGCTTCTGAAGGTCGGCGGCGGATGCCTTGTCGAACCCATGGTCCACCTTCCCGGCGTATATTAGATCGTCGCCCTTCCGGCGGCCGACGTAGAGCCCGTCCCACTTCGTCCCATCGAGTGCGAAACCCGCAATGGTGAGCGTTTCACGCTGCACGCAGGTCTTCTTGACCCAGTCATTCGTGCGTCCCTTTGGATATGGGCTGCCCGACGCCTTTGAGGCCGAGCTTGCTGGCGTGGGCGTACATCTCGCGGCCCTCGATCTCGAAGCTTTCGCTGAACTGGATGTCGGTGCCGCCTAGGATCTTCTTGAGTTCGGCCTTGCGCTGGAAGAGCGATAGCTTCCGGATATCTCGGCCGTTCAGATAGAGCAGATCGAACGCCACAAGTACGATGCTCTTCGATTTGCCCTTGAGCTCGTTCTGCAGGACCGAGAAGTCGGTCGTGCCGTCGGCGGCCGGTACCACGATCTCGCCGTCCACCACCGCCGAGCTCGCCTTGATCCGCCATGCGTCATGAGCGACCTTCTTGAAGCGATGCGTCCAATCGTGGCCACGCCGGGTGAAGATCTTCGCCGTCTCGTTGGCCAGATGGACCTAAACGCGGTAGCAGTCGAACTTGATTTCGTGAATCCAGCGCTCTCCGGACGGCACCTTCTCGGTCGAGGTGGCCAGGGCCGGTTCGATGAAGCCGGGGAGAGGCGCCTTGACGCCGATAGCCGCCGGCTTTTTGCGCTGAAACGCCACTGAAGAACTCCACGCTACAGCCGATTCAAATTGGTACAGTTCGAATCGTTCCGGAACCTGCGAATCCCTGTCGCGTTGCTTCCATGTCACAACAGGAGGCACCGATGGCGGGAGCGAAGAAGAGCAAAACGGCGCGCGGACGAAAGCAGGACCGGGCGCGGGTGGCCGGCGGGCAGGACTACGAGGTGCAGTACGAGGCGAAGAAGACAGGAAAGTCGGCGCCGGCGGTGAAAAAGGCCGTCAAAAAGGTCGGCAACACGCGCAAGCGCGTGGAGAAACGGCTGGGCCGCTGAGTCGGAGAGACGGGCTGGCGTCCGAGGGTGGCTAGTCAGAGGGGCATTCAGGGCAGGTATCACCGATCGAGTCCAGCACGTCACGAACCGCGGCCTCCGCCGCTTGACGGGATACGTCTGCTGGCGGATCTCGACGGGCGATATCGAAGGCCCGCTCCCGTGCATGGGGATCGGCGCGGTCCTGCACCCAACCGTGCTCCTCGCACTCGCGGATGGCGCCCGCTTCGTTCAGCACGTTGATCGCCCAACCGCGCAGGGTGCGGATCGCCGGCCGTCTCTGCTTGGTCATCAGCATTGAAAGGTTCTCCCACGCTGAGACGAATCGTTTAGTCCCGAAGACGTTCCCCATCGCTAACACACGACTGGGATTCCGGATCGTGGGATCTCGTGATTTTTCAAAGGCTAAATTTTCTGCCCGGCCAGGTGCTAGGGTGGGCAAGAACGAACTGAAGAAACCGTTTTTCCGATACTTCAGACGTCCGAGCTCAGGTGGTTGCTCCTTGTCCGTTTTGCGCGTGCGGCTGTCGCCGCATCGGGCTCTCGTGAACCGAGCCGCGCAGCGTCTCGGCCTTGCGGCTTCGATCCCTCGCGCTCGAGCAGATCACGCCCTCGCGGGGCAGAAATGAAAAACCGGACCTTTATGCAGCAGCCACCTGCACAAAGGTCCGGCCTTATCTTAGCGTGCCGCGATACCAAACGGCTGCAAAGGACGCTTCATATCCTTTGGGAGGTCTCGCTTTTCATCCGGGTCTCGACCCGGAGGCGGCAATATATCAGTAGCCGATACGACTACTTCTTTTTCTTTGAAGTCTTCTTTGCCGCCTTCTTGGTAGCTGCCTTCGCGGTCTTCTTTGCCTTCTTCGCTTTCTTGGCCATGTCGTCCTCTGTAAGAATTGACTCTCAGTGAACATGCCCACGCCGTGCATCGACATGCGCACGAGTTAGACGATATCACAAAAGCAAAATTGATACCAAGGAGACGTGAAGCCGCATTGAGTAGCTCGCCGGAGGCACTCGCTCTCGGGTCCCGCCGTCATTGCATGCTGGCGTCGCTATCACTGCCCTTCGGGTCGGGTGCCTCTTAAACGGTCTCGCGGCTGCACTCGGTCCCGGGTCCCGCCGCTACGCGTCGGCGCTATGCTGACCCTCCTGCGGGTGCCTCTTTCGCCGCGTCCGCGAGTGGTCTTCGCTTTCGCTCCGCCCACAGACCTCTCTTCCACAATTGTGAGACCCCTGTGAAAATGCCGGGCGGTTCTCGTATCATTGCCTGCATCACGTTCGCTAGGTTTTGGCGCGTGCGGCCAAGGCGACACCGGGCTCTCGTGAACCGAGCCGCGCAGCGTCTCGGCCTTGCGGCTTCGATCCCTCGCGCTAGAGCTTTGGTGCTCCTCGCCGGGGGCACTCGGGAAAGGGGCTCGCCTGCGGCGATCGCTATCACTGCCCCGTTCCCGGGTGCCGCTATTGAACCGGTCTCGTCGCTGCGCTCGGACCCGCGTGCCCCTTCGGGTCGCTATGCTCACGCTCTCCGGGTGCCATTTTCCGATGAGGCGATGCGCCCTTGGGCGCACGCCTGATCGGGCCTGCGGCCTAAGGCAGATTGCGCTAGAAGCTGAGAGTAAGAGTGCAGGCTGGGTTTTTCCGTGACGGGTTACAAGCTGCGAGAGAGGCTCGTGGCGCCCGTCGCGGAGACCCGCGATGTCGAACCCTACTGCTTGCGCGCGCGTCGGCCAGGACCGGGCAAACCTCTATAACGAAATCACCGACAAGATCATTGCCGAGCTTGAGGCCGGACGCGTCCCCTGGGTTCAGCCCTGGGGTACGGCCGCGGCGAAAGCGCCGCTGGCCATGCCGAAAAACGCGTCGACCAACCGGCAACACAGTGGCGTTAACATCCTCATCCTCTGGGGAGCCGTGATCGAACGCGGATTTGCCGGTCAAAGTTGGCTCACCTTTCGTCAGGCGCTCTCGCTCGGCGGCCACGTTCGCAAGGGAGAGCGCGGCACCACAGTGGTGTACGCTGATCGTTTCGTGCCGAATGACGGAAAGCGCCGGGCGGCCGAGACCGGCGAAGACGCGCAGGCAATTCCATTCCTCAAACGATTTACCGTTTTCAACGTCGAACAGTGCGAGGAACTGCCCGACGCCATCGCAACCGCTGCGCCGCCACCGCCGGCTGGCCTGATTGACCCCACGGTTGACGCCCTGATCAAGGCCAGCGGAATTCCATTTCGCATTGGTGGAGATCGCGCATTCTACGCAACAGCCGAAGACTATGTTCAGGTCCCGCCGCCGCAGGCCTATTTCGAACCGATCAACTGGCACCGTACCGCGTTGCATGAACTCGGTCATGCGACCGGGCATCCCTCGCGCCTCAATCGCGACCAGAGCGGATCCTACGGTACGAAGAAATATGCCTTTGAAGAACTGGTCGCCGAGTTGAGTTCCGCATTCAGCTGCGCGTCGCTCGGGATCGTCCCGACGGTGCGCCATGCCGACTATATCGGCTCCTGGCTTGAAGTCCTGCGCGAAGACAGTCGGGCCATCGTGCGGGCCGCCTCACAGGCGAGCAAGGCCGTGGACTATTTGCTCGGCTTCGTTCCCGGGTCCATTGAGCTTCCGTCGCTGGATTCGGTTGTCGCCGATCACGAGACGGCGTGATGCTTGGCCTGGTGGCTGCGCGAGAGTGAGAGGACGGGAGGCTGTTCGCGACGGGTTGGAAGCCGAGAGAGAGACTCACGGCCGCCCGTCGTGGAGAGCCAAGATGACGAAAGCCCTCCAAAAGATCACGCTGTCGCCTTCCCGGGACATTCGCTTCAGCAAACTCGTGCTCAGCCAGTCGAACGTTCGCCGCGTCAAGGCCGGTGTTTCGATCGAGCAGCTAGCCGAGAGCATCGCGCAGCGTACGCTTCTGCAAAGTCTGAGTGTCCGGGCCGTTGTTGATGCAGTTGGCAGCGAGACCGGCATGTTCGAGGTGCCAGCGGGCGGCAGGCGCTATCGCGCTCTCGAGCTCCTGATGAAACAAAAACGCATGTCAAAGACGCAGGCGGTGCCGTGCGTTGTGCGTGAAGCGGGTATCGCCGCGGACGATTCGGTGGCGAAGAACGATGAGCGGGGGGCCTGCATCCGCTTGATCAGTTTCGGGCCTTCCAGACACTGCGCGATCTCGGCATGAGCGAGGAAGACATTGCCGCGCGCCATTTCGTGAACCCTGCAATCGTCAAGCAGCGCCTGCGCCTGGCCTCGGTCTCTCCAAAGCTGCACGACGTCTATGCCGAAGACGGCATGACGCTCGAGCAGCTCATGGCGTTCTCGGTCACTGCCGATCACGCCCGCCAGGAGCAAATCTGGCAGAATGTCAGCCGTTCCGGCTATGACGAGCCTTACCAGATCCGGCGCTTGCTCACCGAGAACACCGTACGCGGGTCCGATCGCCGCGCCCAATTTGTGGGCCTTGATGCCTATCAGCACGCGGGTGGCGGCGTTCTGCGGGATCTGTTCGAGCACGACGACGGCGGCTGGCTTCAGGACGTCGTCCTGCTCGACCGCCTCCTAACCGAAAAGCTCAAGGCCGAGGCTGAGACGATTGCCGCCGAAGGCTGGAAGTGGATATCGGTCCCCGTAGACTTCTCCTACGGTCACACTCAAGGCCTACGGAAGATCGAAGGCAAGCCTGTCAATCTCTCGCCTGAGGAGCAGGCCACCATCGATGCACTGAACGCCGAGCAGGTCAAGCTGGAAACCGACGACCATGATGCCGACGAATTGCCCGAAGAGGTCGATCAGCGTCCCGGCGAAATCGAGGCGGCACTGGCGGCATTCGAAGACCGGCCGATGTTCTACGAACCGACCGAGATCGCCCGAGCTGGTGTCTTCATCAGCATCAACTCCGAAGGACGCCTCGCCGTGGACCGGGGTTATGTCCGGCCGGAGGACGAGGTGCCGGCAAGTGATCGTGATGTCGGGCAGGGCGCCGATGCGTCGTCGACCGAAGGTCCAGAAGTGGGCCCGTCTGTCCAGCGCGGTCATCGCGGTCGGGGGTAGCGCTCCTGATGCCGAAGAAGATGATGAGGACGCGGCCAAACCTCTGCCGGATCGGCTCATCACCGAGCTGACAACGCATCGTACGCTGGCATTGCGGGATGCGCTGGCAGAAAATCCAGCAGTGGCGTTCCATGCGGTGCTGCATAATGTCGTGCTGACGGCCTTTTACCGGTTCGCGTCGTCCGGGAGCTGTCTCGAAATCGGCTTCGCACGCCGAACTTTCCTGCTCACGCTCCCGGACTGAGGGAAAGCGTCTCGGCCAAGGCTGTCGAGGCGCGACATGAGGCCTGGAAGGCTCGGTTGCCGAAGAGCGAGAACGATCTTTGGGATGCGCTCACAGCTCTCGACGGCGGCGCACAAGCATCCCTGTTCGCCCACTGTGCGTCATTTGCGGTCAACGCCGTCTGTGAACCGGCGAACCGCTACAATCAGGGCCGTGTCTCCGCTCACGGCGTCCGCGCGCGTCTCGACCAGGCTGATGTGCTGGCGCGCGCGGTCGGACTTGACCGTCGACAACTATCTCGGCCGGGTCACCAAACCGCGAATTCTGGAAGCGGTGCGGGAAGTCAAGGGCGAGTCGTCGGCCCAACTGATCGACCATCTGAAGAAGGCTGAGATGGCAAAGGAGGCCGAGCCTCTACTGGATGGCTCGGGCTGGCTCCGGAGCCGCTGCGTCTCGTCGATCCCGATCCCGATGCGGCGCCACTGGGGCAGGAGGGCGAAACAGGCTGCCCGAATTCCTCGCCGACGATGCGGATCCGGAGAATGGCGACCAGAAGATCCGCAGGGCCTTGCCGCGGCTGAGCGAAATCACAGAGCGGGACGGCTCCGGCCGTCTCGCGGTTGCTTGGGGACCAGTGCGCAGCGCTGGTCCCCATTCTTATGGGCGAGGCTTGAGAGGGAGAGCCGGGCCGGGAAGGGTTTGAGCCGTCGGGGTCAGAGGAGAGCGCCTGGTGGCTCGCCCCATTCCTGCTCTCCGAAAGAATCCTGCCATGACCGAATCTCTGCTCTCGATGCGTGCCGCTGCAAGTCTCACCTCCGCCGCCGTCAGGGCCGCGCGACAGCTTCTGACCGAGCTCGAACGCGGCCGGCGCATCGATGCCACTGTTCTGCGTAGCGCCATGGAGGCTGCTTTCGGCGCCTCCGACGCGGCCGGGGTCTGGAACTGGAAAATCGCCTATGACGTCTGCGAGGCCGCAACCGTTCTGTTCCTTCGCAAGTTCGGCCCGGCCATGTGGGCCAAGGCTGGCTCGACGGCAGCAATGCTGCCGATGCTCGCGAAGATCGCGAGCTGTCTGCCGACCCACACGCGGCGTTCCGAGGACAGCCAGGCGCTTCGGCAATTCTCGACGCTGATCCCGCTAGGGCTGGCGGCATCCGCCGCAGCCGGCATTACGCCGGCCGATCGCGTTCTGGAGCCATCCGGAGGGATTGGCCTGCTCGCCGTATTTGCCGAGCTCGCCGGCGGCACCTTGGTGCTGAACGAGTTGGCCAAGGCCCGTGCGGAGATGCTCGATCATCTATTCGCGGGCGTTAAGGTCACGCGGTTCGATGCTGCTCAGATCAATGACCACCTCGATGCGAGTGTCGCACCGAGCGTTGTTTTGATGAACCTGCCGTTCTCCGCGCTGGCGAATGTCGATCGGCGGATGGCGGATGCGGCCCTCCGACACATCGCTTCGGCGCTCGCGCGTCTTTGCAACGGTGGACGTCTCGTCGCCCTGGCTGGCGCGAGCTTCACGCCGGAAAACCCGGCATGGCGAGATAGTTTTGTGAGGCTCCAGGAACACGGTCGGCTGGTGTTTTCTGCGGCGATCGACGGCGCCTTCTACGCGAAGCACGGAACACAAATCGACACACGGCTGCTTGTGATCGACAAGCTGTCAGCTGCCGATCCGACGGCTTTTCCTGCCTCGCCGGGCATGGCGGCCGACGTCGCTACCTTGCTTGGCTGGGTGAACCAGCATGTGCCTCCAAGGCTGCCCGTCGTCATGCCACCGGAGATCGTCGCCATCGAGCGGCCGGCTATGTCGCGATCGCTCGGCGCGGTTGCATTAGGCTCATCGTCTTCTTCGAGAGACGCCGTGCCACTAGGCGCAGAACTGATCTACGAGACGGTCGAATGGTCTCCGCCCGAAGGCGCCCGGCTGACCGATGCGCTTTACGAGGAATACGGACTACAGTCGATCTGCATTCCCGGATCGTGCGCACATCCGACCAAGCTCGTGCAGTCGGCGGCGATGGCCTCCGTTGCGCCACCGAAGCCAACCTATCGTCCGCATCTGCCTGCCAATGTCATAGTGGACGGAGTTCTGTCCGACGCCCAGCTCAAGAGCATCATCTATGCCGGTGAGGCGCATTCTGAGTTTCTCGCGGGCTCCTGGACGGTCGACGCGACCTTTGATGTTGTGGCCGCCGCGCGCGATGACGCGGAAAATGCCGTCCGCTTTCGCCGCGGCTGGTTTTTGGGCGATGGCACCGGGGCGGGCAAGGGGCGGCAGGTCGCGGGGATCCTGCTCGACAACTGGCTCAAGGGCCGTCGTCGTGCGGTCTGGATCAGCAAGTCCGACAAGCTGATTGAAGATGCGCAGCGCGACTGGTCCGCGCTGGGCATGGAGCGATTGCTTGTTACGCCGCTTTCGCGGTTTCGCCAGGGTACCCCGATCCGGCTCTCGGAAGGCGTCCTATTTACCACCTACGCTACGCTACGGACCGACGAGCGTGGCGAAAAGCTTTCGCGTGTCAGACAGATCGTTGAATGGTTGGGCGCCGATTTCGACGGAGTGATCGTCTTCGACGAGAGCCACGCCATGCAGAATGCGGTCGGGGGCAAGGGCGAGCGCGGCGACCAGGCGGCCTCTCAGCAGGGGCGCGCGGGCTTGAGGCTCCAGCACGCGCTGCCGAATGCTCGCGTCGTTTATGTATCGGCGACGGGCGCAACCACGGTCCACAACCTCGCTTATGCCCAACGCCTCGGTCTTTGGGGCGGCTCCGACTTCCCGTTCGCCACACGCGCCGAATTCGTCGAAGCGATCGAGGAGGGTGGAGTCGCGGCCATGGAGGTGCTCGCGCGTGAACTGAAGGCGCTCGGCCTCTACGCGGCCCGCTCGCTTTCCTATGAAGGCGTCGAATACGACCTCGTCGAGCATCAGCTTACGCCGGAGCAGGTTCTCATCTACGACGCCTATGCAGATGCGTTCAGCATCATCCATAACAACCTCGACGCGGCGATGCGGGCCGCCAACATCACCGGCGAAACCGGAACGCTGAACGGGCAGGCGAAATCCGCGGCCCGATCCGCCTTTGAAAGCGCCAAACAGCGCTTCTTTGGCCACCTCCTGACCTCGATGAAGACGCCGTCGCTCATCCGGTCGATCGACCGCGATCTCGCCGCCGGCCACGCCGCTGTCATCCAGATTGTTTCAACGGGCGAAGCGCTGATGGAGCGCCGGCTCGCCGAGATCCCGACCGAAGACTGGCGCGACGTTCAGGTCGACATCACCCCGCGCGAGTATGTGCTCGACTATCTCGCCCATTCCTTCCCGGTCCAGCTCTACGAACCATTCGCTGACTCTGAGGGCAACCTCTGCTCTCGGCCTGTCTATCGCGATGGCCAGCCGGTCGAGAGCCGGGAAGCCGTCGCACGACGCGGCCGCCTCATCGAGAAACTCGCCTCGCTGCCTCCGGTCCCCGGCGCGCTGGATCAAATCGTGCAGCAATTCGGCACCGACATCGTCGCCGAAGTGACCGGCCGCTCGCGCCGCATCATTCGTAAGGGCGATCGGTTGGTGGTCGAAAACCGAGCCGGTTCGGCCAATCTCGCTGAGACATCGGCCTTCATGGACGACCTCAAGCGTATCCTCGTGTTCTCCGACGCAGGCGGCACGGGGAGGAGCTACCATGCCGAGCTCTCGGCCCGGAATCGCCGCTTGCGGGTCCATTATTTGCTCGAGCCCGGCTGGAAGGCCGACGCCGCGATCCAGGGGCTCGATCGCACGAACCGGACCAATCAGGCACAGCCGCCGCTGTTCCGTCCCATTGCGACCGACGTGAAAGCCGAAAAGCGCTTTCTCAGCACCATTGCCCGACGGCTCGACACGTTAGGGGCCATTACGCGCGGCCAGCGCCAGACAGGAGGGCAGGGCCTGTTCCGGCCCGAGGACAATCTCGAAAGCCAGTACGGGCGTGACGCGCTGCGTCAGCTCTATACGCTGCTTGTGCGAGGCAAAGTCGATGGCTGTTCGCTCGAACGGTTCGAGGATGCGACCGGCCTGAAGCTCATGGATGCCAATGGGCTGAGGGATGACCTGCCGCCGATCACCACCTTCCTCAACAGATTGTTGGCACTCACTATCGATCTACAGAATGTGCTGTTCACCGCCTTCGAGCAGCTGTTGACCGCTCGGATCGAGGGCGCGGTCGCGTCGGGTACCTACGACGTCGGCCTGGAAACGCTCCGCGCTGAAAGCTTCGTCGTCGCCGACCGGCGGACGATCTATGACCATCCTGGCACCGGCGCCGAGACCCGGCTGCTCACGGTCGCCCAGCGGCAGCGCAATCATCCGGTGAGTCTGGATGACGCTCTTGCACGTCTTTCCGATCGTCAGGCCGTCCTGCTCGTCAATGAGCGCTCGGGACGAGCCGCCGTGCAGGTCCCTGCGGCGAGCGTCATGCTCGATGATGGCGAGATCGAGCGGCGCGTTCGTCTGATCCGGCCGATGGAGCAGCATCGGGTCGCCCTAAGCATAATGGCAGAAAGCCATTGGGACGAAGCGGATCGTGAACGCTTTGCCTCGGCCTGGCTGGCGGAACTTGCGGAGGTGCCCGAGTTCACGGAAATCACGATCCACGTCGTGGCGGGCTTGCTGCTCCCGATCTGGAAGCGGCTGCCGAACGAATCAACCCGCGTCTATCGGCTCCAGACCGATGCGGGCGAACGCATCATCGGACGCAAGGTCTCCGCGGCGTGGGTCGAAAGCGTCCTTGCAACGGACGCGCCCACGCTGACGCCGGACGCTGCTTTTGCCGCGCTGATGGAGGGACGGACCGTCCTCGATCTTGCGGAGGGGCTCCAGCTTCGCCGCGTCCGGGTGATGGGCGCGTATCGCATCGAGCTGTCGGGATTCAAAGACACGATGCGCGATCGCCTCCGTGCTTACGGCCTCTTTGGGGAGATCATCTCCTGGAAGCTGCGCATGTTCGTGCCCACGGACGCGAGCGGTGTCGAGATCCTGTCGAATGTACTCGACAGCTATCCGGTTGCGCGCATCGGCGAGCGGGAGGCCGCCTGATGTCCCGCGATGCTTCCGAACTGGCACGCCGCCTCTCGCGCGAGGCCGAGGCGGTGTGCCGACACTATCTCTCCAATGGCAGGCGAGCGGGGCGGTACTGGCTGGTCGGCGACGTCCACAACACGCCGGGCCGCTCGTTGTTCGTACGGCTCCAGGAAACGCCGAAGGGACCCGCTGGGAAATGGACCGACGCCGCGACCGGAGAACATGGCGATCTCCTCGACATCATCCGCGAATGTCTGGCCTTGCGAGACTTTCGCGAGGTCGCTGAGGAGGCGAGGCGCTTTCTGAAGCTACCGCGTTCTGAACAGCAACCAGCTCAGAAACCTATTCGTCCAGTAGTGCCGGCCGGATCGCAGGAAGCCGCTCGTCGGCTCTTTGCGATATCCAGTCCGATCGAGGGGACGGCGGCTGAAACGTACTTGCAGCGTCGCGGAATAGCCCGCATCCACCATGGTGGCAGCCTCCGCTTCCACCCGCGTTGCTACTATCGGCCGGACGAGCATTTGCCGACCGAAACCTGGCCGGCGATGATAGGCTCTGTCACGGACCTCGAGGGGCGGATCACCGGCGTGCATCGCACCTGGCTAGATCCAGACGGCTTTGATCGCGTGCGGCTCGGCAAGGCTCCGATCGACACACCACGACGCGCAATGGGCGACCTTCTGGGCAACGCCGTTCATTTCGGCGTGGTCGATGACGTACTTGCTGCCGGCGAGGGGATCGAGACCATGCTGTCACTGCGTTACGCACTGCCGACCTTGCCCATGGCGGCTGCGCTTTCGGCCAATCACCTCGCAGCCATGTTGCTGCCGTCTGGCCTGCGTCGGCTCTATATCGCCCGCGATGACGATGCTGCCGGAGATGCCGTACAGGCGATTCTCACGCAGCGAGCGGAAGCCGTCGGCGTTGAAGCGATCCCGCTGTCGCCCCGGCTGGGGGACTTCAACGAAGATCTGCACCTCTTCGGGATCGATGCCATCCGAGTACGCTTGCGGCTTCAACTCGTACCAGAGGACGTCGCGCGCTTCCTGCATTCTCCGACGGTAGCCGCGGAATAGCCGCGACGTCTCGATCGGCGTCGGCAGATCGGTCATAGCAAGGCGACTGCCGGAAGAGGACTCGACCACGGCCTTCTAGAGGGCGATCGGACGGCAAGCGGCTCGGGCCGGCAATGGCTGCGACCGGCTATTTTCCGCCGCGCGCCCGCGATGAGAAGAAACATGAGCCATCTGAGCGGCGCGCTTTGCATCGCGAAGCAAAATAGCCGGCCTTTGCCATCCTCCGCGGCGCTTCGGCCCTCCGCTCTGCTCCGGGTTCTGGCCCGTTCCGCCTGCCGTCTGAGTGATCGCCACGAAGGCCGCGATGGTCGCGGCCGATCCGGCAAAGGATCGCCTCCATGACCGACCACGACGACATCGAACCGCCGCACGCCGCATCTCCGACCGAACATGTTCTTACCGAATTGCAGCTCTTCGGTTACCGCCCCTTCGACGACCAGCCCGATCCACGGCCGCTTCCCGAGGCCAGGATCATTACCGGTGCCGTCGCTGACATCTTCGATGCCCTGGTCGCCACGTTGAGCGACACGCGGCTCGAGCCGGACCTTGACGATCTGCTCTGGTCTACTGTCAACCTGTTCCACCGAGCCGTCGACCGCATCGGGCGTCAACTTGACGACAACGAACAGGCGCAGCAGAAGAGCCAGCGCGAGCAGGACGGCTCCGAAGTTCGATCCGTCGAACTCGAGCGCGTGACGGCGGAAGGCATCACATTGATCGAGCGGCGCGACTGCCTGGAGCTCTTCCGTGATCGGGCCATCGAGCGCTTCGAGACGCACACCGGCTCATTCTGGCGCCCCCGATCGGGAACGCTGGTGAACCATCGTACGCTGACCGCAGCGATGATCGACTCCCGCGACTTCATCGCGGCGAATCGCCGCGCCGAGACCGAGGTCATGCTGCCCGCTGGGCCGAAGATCGCGCTCACCGGAGGGCTCGACTTTAACGACCACAACCTCATCTGGGACCGCCTCGACAAGGTTCATGCCAAGCATTCCGACATGGTCCTGCTCCATGGTGGCTCCCCGAAGGGCGCTGAACTGATAGCCTCGAAATGGGCGACCACCCGCAAGGTACCTCAGATCGCCTTCAAGCCAGACTGGACGAAGCATGCCAAGGCCGCACCGTTCAAGCGCAACGACGCCATGCTCGAACTCCTGCCGATCGGCGTCATGCACTTCCCGGGCACGGGAATTCAGGACAACCTTGCCGATAAGGCGAAGCGCCTCGGCATCCCCGTCTGGAGGTTCGGCGGGGCGTGAGCGCCGTCTTCTCGATTTCCATCGAAGCGAAATTGCTCGCGCCGCAACTCCGCCTCGTTTCGGTCTCATATCCAGAGTTGCGCCGTGGTGGTGGTGGAAGGCGCGACCAGTACATCTATGCACATGGAGCCACCACCATGCTCGCTATTGGGCTTGTTCTCAACACACTCGGCATCGGCTTGTTCTGCTGGGCGATCTTTACGCTCGCTGTGTATGCATTGCCATTTTTCGTCGCACTGAGTATCGGGATCACGGCGTATCAGCGCGGCGCCGGCCTCGTTGGCACCCCGCTTATCGCAACGGCCGGCGGTACGCTGACGCTCGTGCTAGGCCAGGTCGCCTTTGCTGCTACTCGGTCTTCCGCCTTGCGTATCGCGATCGCGACAGCATTCGCGGTCCCCGCCGCCGTCGCCGGCTATCATGTGGTATTCGCCCTGTCCCAGATCGGAGCGCCTTCACTCGCTGGGCGTGACGTCTTCGCTTGCCTGGGCGCAGTTTGCATTGGCCTTACGTCATGGACGCGCTTGATGGTGTTGGCGAAGCCCCGCCCGTTCGAGCCGGGTGAGGTGGTGGAGAACCCGTCCTAACGCGTTCTTATGGCCGCATGGCCCGAGGGGCTGACCGTTTTCCGCCCTCCGTCGAACAGGTGCGCGTAGATCGGCGCGTTAAAGGAAGGCTGATCGAAACCTGAGCGCGGGAAGGGCCGTCCTCCTCGGAACACCTCGATCAAGCTGCCGGCATTCGGTCTGGCCCACACAGCCGCGTCGGAGCGGTTTTATCTCGATCCGTTCTTGGGGAGACGATTCCGCCCTTTGCAGCAGATTGTTTCTCTTTCTGCGCCAAATCGTTTCGACCGCTTGTTCATCAATACCGAGATAGCCACGCTTCTCCGTAAGATTGTGGTTCAGCACGCGGACGCACGTGGCCTCGTTGATGGCTTGATCTGGCCGAAGACCGGCTTCGCCTCGATCGTCTGAGCCGCAACGCCGTTGATGCGACTTTCTTCCCCTGGGCTTCGCCCATTCCTCGCGAGACAAGAAAGTCGCCACAACGACGTCCTCCGCTGCGCTACGGCCCGACCGGGTGCGTCGCCGATCGTCCTCGGCCCTAGATCGCCATCGAGGCTGCGGTGGTCGCGGGCTCGAAACACAACAGGAGAAGTGACATGGCTAACATCGGTTCTTTCAAGAAGGTCGGCAACGAATTCCAGGGCGAGATCGCCACCCTGAGCCTGAAGGCCAAGGGCGTCCGCATCGTCGCCGAGACCAACCGCTCCAATGACAACGCGCCCAGCCACCGCATTTATGTGGGCCGGGCGGAGATCGGCGCAGCCTGGTCGAAGCGTTCCGAGGAAGGCCGCGACTACCTCTCGCTCAAGCTGGACGACCCTTCGTTCAACGCGCCGATCTACGCGAACCTGTTCGACGAAGAGGGCGGTGAAGGCTACACCCTGCTCTGGTCGCGGCCGCGCAAGACCGGCGAGTAAGAACGCCCCCATCAAGCCCCGTCCGACCAAATCGGACGGGGTTTATTAGCTAAAAGCCCGCCCAGAGCGTAACGCCATTCGCAGCTGCCTGGCCCATCCACGAAACTGCGCTCTGTCTCCCGGGCGTCGCTCATCGCAACAGAGCGGACCAGATTTGCTCAATCTGAGTTTTTTCGCATTGTGACCCTAACGTGACATCTGCCGCTTGTTCGCCGGACTCAGTCAGATGCAGGCAGGTGGTCAGCTAGTCGCGCAGCCTCCATCTTCATGGCTTCGATCGCCAGGTGTTGCGCCTTGGTATCGAAACGGCTTCTCAAATCGGATACAGACAAGGCGCCGCGCAACCGGCCTGCATTGTCGATGACCGGCACCGAAGCGGCGGCGACGTCTGCGTCGCGCTCACCCAACGAGATATAGAAGCCGTCCTCTCGAATCTGCGCTCCTGGCGGCCACTTCGGCGCCGTGTAGGCGCGCAGAACGCGCCCCGCGGCCCCGCGATCGAGCGGGAGCCGTTCTCCCTCTTCAAGATGGTGTCGAACCGCGCGCGGCGAATTCTGGCGATACAGGCAGATGCGCTCGTCGCCGTCGCGGACATAGAACGAGGCGCTCTCCTGGGTTGTATCGACGAGGCGGCGCAGAACCGGCCGGATGAACTCGCCGAGGTCGAGGCCGCGCCGGTAAATTGCTCCAAGACGCCACAACTCCGGTCCGAGCCGGTAGAGCTTGTCCTCTCCTCTCTGCACGAAGCCGCAGGCTTCGAGCGATGCGGTCAAACGCAAGACCGTGCTCTTATACAAGCCGGTGCTTTGCGAGATTTCTGTCAGGCTCATCTGTCGGCGCGTTTCGGAGAAGGCGCGCAAGATGTTGAGTGCGCGCTCGACCGACTCCGCGCCGTCCCTGGTCATCAAAAATCGCCTTACAGGTTCTGTTTTACAGAACTTAGTTCGCGCGAATTCAAAAATCAACCTGCAAGCCCACCTGTATTGGGTTCTTCACAATAGAACTGCCTTGACTCATGCATTGGCGTGAGGTCTGCACAATAGAATAACGCTCTGTGAGACAGAGCGAGGGTTGAACGTCTTACCGAGATCGCCATGAGTTTGCCGCTTGAGGGCGTACGGGTCCTCGATCTGTCCAACGTGCTCGCTGGACCCTTCTGTGGCTACAACTTGGCGCGGCTCGGCGCCGAAGTGATCAAGACGAAAATCCGAAGGGCGGCGATCTGGCTCGCCATCTCGGGGCAGATCCGACGATGGCACAGCGCCTGTTCGGCCTGTACTTCGTTGCGGTGAATGCCTGTAAACAATCGATCGCGATCGACTTGAAATCGCCGGAGGGTCGGGATGCATTCCTTCGACTTGTCGATCAGGCCGACGTGCTGCTCGAGAACTTCCGGCCCAAAGTGATGGAGCGGCTCGGCCCCGGCTATGCGGTTCTCGCGAAGCGCAATCCCCGGCTGATCTACTGCGCCATATCCGGCTTCGGTCAGGAAGGCCCCTGGGCAAACCGGTCCGCCTACGACCAGATCGTGCAAGGTGTCTCGGGCGCGATGAGCGTAACCGGCGATCACCGATCAGCGCCGTTGCGCACCGGCTTTCCGATCTCCGACACCATGGCCGGTATCACAGCAGCCTTCGCAATCTCGGCGGCGCTGGTCGCGCAGCGTTCGACGGGCCGCGGTCGGTTCATCGATGTGTCGCTCCTGGAATCGACTCTGGCGGCAATGGGCTGGGTAGTCTCTAACCACCTCAACGCCGGCATCCTCCCCGAGCCAATGGGGAACGAGAATTTCACGGCGGCGCCATCCGGCACGTTCAAGACGAAGACCGGTCCGCTCAACATTTCCGCCAACGAGCAGAAGCAATTCGAGAAGCTCTGCCAGCTGATCGGACGACCCGATCTCCTGAGCGAGGAGCGGTTCGGTGAACGCCACACGCGCAACCTGCATCGCGCAGCCCTGAGCGACGAGATCAACAAGGCGCTCAAGTCGAAATCCGCCGAGGAATGGGAGGAGATTTTCAACGCCGCCGGCGTTCCCGCGGGGTGCGTGCTCTCAGTCCAGGACGCACTGCAGCAGCCGCAACTGGTCGAACGCCGGTTCGTCGAGAACCTGCCTCTCGCACCGACCGAAGGGCAACAGCTACGGGTGACGCGCCCACGCTTCCTTCTAGACGAAGGCTTTCCCAAACCGTCCGCTCCCCCGCTGCTCGGCGCCGACACGGCGACATGGCTCGAACGGCTCGGCTACACGCGCGCCCAGATCGACGAAATGGCGGACCGCGGCGTGGTCCGCGTCGCTTGAAAAGGAAATCCTGGTCATGCCCGAATCCAATCCCGCCGATCTCCTGACCGAGGCAACAAATTGGTGGTCGACCGACATTATCGACATGAAGCCGGGCGTCATCCGCTTTCGTGGCTTTTCGATCGAGCAGCTGATCGGCTCGGTCAGCTTTCCGCAGATGATATGGCTTCTGTTGCGCGGCGACCTCCCGTCGCCCGATCATGCCGCTCTGCTTGAAGCCGCTCTTGTGGCTGCGGTCGATCACGGACCGCAAGCGCCCTCGATCGCGGTCGGCCGCATGTCCATCACCTGCGGCTTGCCGCTCAATGGAGCAATGGCGTCGGCCATCAATTTGCTCGATGACGTCCATGGAGGCGCCGGCCAACAATGCATGGAGCTGTACGCCGACATCGCTCGACGGATGAGTGAAGGTACGGCGCTTGTAGCGGCGACGCAGGCTGGTATCGCCGCCTTCGTCGAGGCACACGGAAAAATCTTGCCCGGTTCGGCCATCGCCTTCACCCGATCGACCCTCGCTCACCGAGGCTCCTGTCGCTGGTCGATGCTGCTCGTGAGCGCGGCGTGATTTCCGGCAACTTTGCCGACATTGGCCGCGCCGGCGAAACAGCGCGGCGGGTCGGGACCAAGCGCCAAAAGAAGCGCGGTCACCAAATATTGGGCGCGCGAGGTTCTAGCGGCGGTCGTTCCGGTGCCGGTTGCCTTGACGGCCGATCTCGGCTCGGCAGTCTCCCACTGCTCGAGTTAAAGCTGGCCAAGTGCGCCGCGCCGCAGACGGCTGGCATCGTGCTGCGCGTCGGTGCGGTAGATCACCGTGTCTGGTCCAAAGAGCCGCCGGTGCTCGGCGCGTCATACGCAGCCGAATTGCCATTTGATGGCGATTTCGACGCGCGTGCGTATGCAGCCCGCCGGCTGTGGCGCGCGATGAACGGACGCCCGCCCGGTCCAGCCTTTCACCAGTTATCCAGACAGCGGCGCGAACGCCTGAGCGTGGCGATCCGCGCGCTCGATGCGCATAGCGCCGGCGGCAGCTATCGCGTTATCGCCGAAGCGCTGTTCGGCAAAAAGCGAATCCCCGATCGCGCCTGGAAGACGCATGACCTGCGCAATCGAGCAATCCGCCTGGTGTAAGGCGGCGTCGCGTTGATGCGCGGTGGTTACCGCAAACTCCTGCGGCCCGGACGCAGGGCAGAGTAGCGCAGACTCCAAGGGGTGCCGAAAATCGTACCCGCAACATTCGGCATCCCCCTCCGAGATCTTGCTTCTCCATGATGACCGCACACACGCCGGCATAGCCAGGCGTAGTGCGATGTGCTCCTGGAGTCCTCAAATGCCCGATCCAATGGCCGGTCTACCACCGCGATTCCTGCGTACACCGGAGGCCGCGCGCTATCTTGGCCTGTCCGGTCGCACGCTCGAGAAGCACCGCACGTATGGTACTGGACCGACGTATCGGAAGATCGGCGGACGTGTTGTCTACGCCGTCGATGACCTGAAAGCGTGGGCCGACCGCGGCGCCAAGACGTCGACATCCGATCCCGGCAAGGGGACCGTGCTCCCCGCCAAGAAACATCCGGCCCTGCGTCCCTATGCAGGCCAGGAACGTCGTTGATCGCCGCGTGAGAGCAGTGACCATGCGGCGCAAACACCATTCCGAGCGCGAGCAGCTTGAGCTCTTTCGGGCGCTGCCCGGGGATCTTGCGCCCCGTGACGCGCAGGATCTGATGGCTTATCCGTTCTTCTCGCTCGCAAAGACGAAGCGGATCGTGCCGATCGATTTCCGAGCTGGTGCGATCGCAATTCGGGTCGAAGCCGTTCCTGAACACGGCATGGCGACCATTTGGGATGCAGATGTTCTGATCTGGGCTGCGTCCCAGATCGTCGAAGCCCGCGACGCCGGCTTGAAGACGTCGCGCCTGATGGCTGCAACACCTTACGAGATTTTGACGTTTGTCGGCCGCGGCACCAGCGCACGTGACTATGACCGCCTGAAGGCTTGTCTTGACAGACTTCAGTCAACGACCGTGCTGACATCGATCCGCCAGCCGGCAGAGCGGCGACGGCACCGCTTCTCCTGGATCAACGAGTGGAAGGAGACGGCAGATGCAAACGGTCGGCCATTTGGGATCGAGTTGATCCTGCCGGATTGGTTCTACGCTGGAGTCCTCGATGATGCCCTCGTCCTGACGATCGACCGCGCCTATTTCGAGCTCACGGGCGGGCTTGAGCGGTGGCTCTACAGGCTCGTGCGCAAGCACGGTGGACGCCAGGACGGCGGCTGGAGTTTTGATCTTGTGCACCTCCATGCCAAGTCCGGCATCCTCTCGCCGCTCAAGCATTTTGCGTACGACCTACGTCAGATCGTCCAGCGCCAGACATTGCCCGGCTACCAGCTCGTGCTCACGCGCGATTCTGATGGCACCGAGCGACTCAGCTTCGCGCCAGCGCCTTTTGATCCCTTAACGGCACGTCTGCGCCGGCGCGGTCTCATTCGAAATTCGGAGGACAACCTGTGAATCAACTCGTGCTATCGGGGACCGCAACCCTCGTGCTATCGGGAACCCGATCCTCGTGCTTTCGGGGACCGGAATCGACCTTAAGGGCTTGTTTCTCCGAGCTTTCCAGTCGCTCTAACTTTACTAACCAGAAATCCTTCGGATTTCTTCTAACGGACCAGGCCGAAAGCGGAGTTGGTGGCGCTCGGCAACGGCCGTCCGACAGGCCAGCCTGCCTTTGTAGGCCATACACACTCTCCACCGAGCCCCAAGCTCACGGTTGCCAACTCCAGCGTCACGGAGCGGCGGCATGAGCGATCTCACGGAAGTGGAAGTGCTGTGGCTCGAGAAGCGTATTGAAAACCGGATTCGGTTCGGTCGCATCGTCAAGGAACGGAAGCTTGATCGCCACCGGCGCGTCCTGTCATTTGCGCCCGGCAGCATCTTTGCTTTCATCCGGTGGACCTCCAACGACTTTGGGGTAATCATTTCGCGGATCGACATCTTGCGCGCGGTCCCTCCGGGACAGCGCTGCTCGACCGTTCCTTATGTGACACCCGGCGGAGAAATTTTGCTGCGTCTGTCCGGTTGGCCGAAGGTCGAGCGCGTGCTGCAGATGACCGATGCCGTTGAGGCATTCGGCATCGATCCCGCTGATGTCGCGCCTGATCATTGGCATCACGTTCATAACCGTCTGTCCGTCAATGAAAACCCGCGCCCGTATACGAAAGCGCGCCATCAGGCCTGGCTTCATCGCCAAAAGGTGATGCGATGACGGACCGCCCAATAATGTTGGCCGTGACGATTGGGGTCGCTGCTGTCCTCATCGCGACGATCGTGCTGGAGCCGCTTCCGCTTTACATCTGGAACGCATCCGCGAGCGTGCCGATCGGTCTCTACCGCCTCCGGCCGGCGGACCAATTCCGAGTCGCTGAATTGGTCGCCGTGCAGCCGCCGGAGCCGCTTGCGACCTTCCTCGACCTTAACGGCTATTTGCCCATTGGCGTCCCCATGCTGAAGCGCGTGCTCGCCCTTCCCGGGCAGACCGTTTGCAGAACCGGCCTCACGATTTCGGTCGATGAGGTGGCGGTGGGCGAGGCGCGGGACCGCGACGGACGCGGCCGGCCGCTGCCGAAATGGCAGGGCTGCCGCGTCGTCGGCGACGGAGAGCTGTTTCTGATGAACTGGCAGTCCGACGACTCCCTGGATGGCCGATATTTTGGATTCTTGCCTGCGTCGGCGGTGATCGGCCGTGCGCTGCCCGTGTGGACGTGGGAGGAGTGATCGTGCGTGTTCCACGGTCTTACCCAGCCATTCCTCTGTTCGATCGATCACGGGGCGATTCCTCCGTCCCGGCCAACGCTTGCCGCGCGGACGCGCGCCGCGGCAGTCCAGGGCGGCCGCATGGCGGGCGCGAAGCAGCTTTACCCGGGACGGGCGCGAGCACGATGGCATGCCTGGCTCGGTCTGGCGTGCGTGTTTGGGCTGTCGTGTCGCTGCTGCTTGTTTTCGCTGCATCGGACAGTGCCGCTCTAGCCGAGAGTGGATCGGCATTAGCTCAAGCGGTTGTTCAGGCGAGCAACCCGTTTCGAGCTTTCGTCGATGAAGCCTCGAAGCGTTTTGCAATTCCGGTGAACTGGATCGGTTCGGTCATTAACGTCGAAAGCGCTGGAGACGTGCACGCCAAGTCGCCCAAAGGCGCAATGGGCCTGATGCAGATCATGCCGGCGACCTGGGCGAAACTTCGCGAGCGCTACAATCTCGGGAATGACCCCTACGATTCGCACGACAACATTCTGGCCGGTACGGCGTACTTGCGCGAACTGCTCGATCGGTATGGCTCGCCTGGCGTGTTTGCCGCGTACAATGCGGGGCCATCTCGCTATGAAGAGCATCTCGCGGGCGGCCCTCTTCCAGGCGAGACGCGAGCATACGTCGCAAAGCTTGCAGATCTGCTTGCCATCGAACTGCCGCCGAGGTGGGCGTCCAGTGGACAGTCATCGGCAGCTGCAACGCTATTCGTCACGCGATCCGATCTCATGAAAACGCGCGATCGGTTGCTGGCGCTCACGCCGCCGAGCGGTGTCACGACCGCAATCTCGGGCGGCGATGTATTGCCCATAGTCCCTCGGCCTATTGGCATGTTCGTCCCTCGATCGGATTCGGGAGCATCGCGATGACCAAGTGCGCGGGTTCGCAAGCTGATGGCGTATGGGCGATGCCCTCGGCCCGCGCTCTACTCGTCGCTTCGCTCCTCACCGAGCCACCCTTCGGGTGTCTCGGCCCTTCGGGTAACGATCGCTATCGCAAGCGCTCGGAAGCATTGGGGGCTTCGCGACTTGGATGCCAAGTCGCGGCGGCTCTTTCGGCGACCAGGAGACCACGACGGCAGGACGGGCACACGGTTCTCTCGGCCAATTGGCGTGTTCGTGCCTCGATCGATTCGGGAGCATCGCAATGACCAAGCGTGCGGGTTCGCAAGCCTTCGTGTGCTCCACCATTCAAGTGGCACGTGCGGATGGCGTATGGGCGATGCCTTCGGCCCGCGCTCTACTCGTCGCTTCGCTCCTCACCGAGCCACCCTTCGGGTGTCTCGGCCCTTCGGGTAACGATCGCTATCGCAAGCGCTCGGAAGCAGTGGGGGCTTCGCCAGTTGGCAGCCAAGTCGCGGCGGCTCTTTCGGAAACCGGCGACCGGGAGACCACGACGGCAGGACGGCGAGATAAAAGAGGCTCGCCGCTCGAACCGCAAGCCATTGACATGGCTTGGGTTCCGGCGTGCCGGTCGGTCGGGGCGCGTGCCGCGCCTTGCATTTTGAACAATGCAATCAAAGGCGTTTTCGGCACCGTGTGCGATTTTGATTGTGGGGAGGCCCTGCCGTGAGCGTGGGCGACAGCGATCTGCGTATTCGGCCTGGGCGCATCCGCAGTACCCGCGCGCCGAAGCAAAAGAGCTTCATCAACCGGGTGCTGCGCGCGGCAAAGAAAGCCGGACACACGCCGGGGCAAACCATGGCCGGTAAACGTCCGCCGGCCTATGGGCGCTCGACGTTTGGGCGCGGCCGGGTGTCCTTTAGCCGTGCCAGGTTGTTCAGCCCGACGCGGCGCGTTGTGGTGAAGGCGCGCGTGGTTCGCCACAAAGGGCGCGTCTTCCGCTCAGCACCACTGACGGCCCATCTCTCGTATCTGAAGCGCGATGGCGTGACCCGGAGCGGTGAGCATGCCGAGATGTTCGATGCCAGCGGCGATCGCGCCGATAGCGCGGCTTTCGCGGAACGGTGCAAGGACGACCGGCATCATTTCCGATTCATCGTCTCGCCGGAGGATGCCGGCGACATGACTGACCTGAAGGCCTTCACCCGCGACCTCGCCAGGCAGATGGAAGTCGACCTCGGCACGCGGCTCGATTGGGTGGCTGTCGATCATTGGAATACCGACAACCCCCACGTTCACCTTCTCATTCGCGGAGTTGATGGGGAGGGTGGCGATCTCGTGATCTCCCGCGACTACATCAGCCAGGGCCTGCGCTCACGCGCCGAGGAACTGGTCGCCATCGAACTGGGTCCAAAGCCGGAGCACGAGATCCGCAATTCGCTGGAGAGGGAAGTCACGGCAGAACGATGGACACGGCTCGATCGGGAGATCCGGCTGGCGGCCGATGAGACTGGCTACATCGACCTTCGCCCGGAGAATCCCGGCTCTGATCCCGAGATCCGGCGCCTGATGGTGGGGCGTCTTCAACACCTGGAGAAGATGGGTCTTGCCGCATCCGAGTTACCTGGGGAATGGATGGTCGGGCTCGAAGCCGAGCGCAGCTTGCGCGACCTCGGCATGCGCGGCGACATCATCAAGACCATGCACCGCGCCTTTACCGACCGTGGGGAAACGCGCGGCGTTGCCGACTTCGTTATCGAGGGTGGACTGGAGACGTCCCGGATCATCGGACGTCTCGTCGACCGAGGATTGCATGACGAACTGACTGGCGAGGCCTACGCCTTGATCGACGGAACGGACGGGCGCGCACATCACGTGCGCTTCCGCGGGCTCGAGGCTTTCGAGCAGGCGCCGCCGATCGGTGGAATCGTCGAAGTCCGGCGTTTCGGTGCAGCCGGCGATCCGCGGCCGACCCTGGTGCTCGCAACCCGTTCCGATCTTGATCTCGGCGGCCAGATCACGGCACGAGGGGCAACCTGGCTCGATCATAGACTGGTTGAACGCGACCCCATGGCGCTCGCCATGGGCGGCTTCGGCCGCGAGACCCGCAACGCCATGGAAGCCCGTACCGAGCATCTGATCCAGCAAGGTCTGGCGCGGCGTCAGGGACAGCGCATCATCCTTCAGCGCGACGTCCTGAACACGTTGCGCCGACGCGAACTGGACGAGGTGGCCGCAAAGGTCTCGGCCGACACCGGCCGGTCTTACGTGAACGCGGCCTCCGGAGAGCATGTGGCGGGCACGTATCGCCAGCGGCTGACGCTCACCTCGGGACGCTTCGCCATGATCGATAATGGGCTTGGCTTCCAGCTCGTCCCTTGGTCGCGCGAGCTCGAAAAGAGGCTCGGCCAACACGTCACCGGCGTCGTGAAAGACAGCGGTGGCATCGAATGGGGCTTTGGTCGGAAGCGCGACCTCGGTCTCTAGCAATCTCACCAAACCAGTTGCGGAAGGCGTTCGGGATGTCCGGAACTAAAATCCTTTGGGGGCAGGTGATCGTGGTCGGCCTGATCGTCTTGCTGGCCATCTGGGGAGCAACCGAGTGGACGGCTTGGCGGCTCGCTTGGCAGCCGGAGCTTGGGCGGCCCTGGTTCGAACTGTTGGGCTTCAAGGTCTACTACCCGCCAGTCTTCTTCTGGTGGTGGTTCGTCTACGACGCCTATGCGCCTCAGATTTTTGTCGAGGGAGCCTTCATCGCGGCGTCGGGAACCTTCGTTTCGATCGCGGTGGCAATCGGCATGTCGGTGTGGCGGGCGCGCGAAGCCAAGAATGTCGAGACCTATGGTTCGGCGCGCTGGGCTGGTCCGGAAGAGGTGCGGGCGGCCGGACTTCTCGGTCCTGACGGTGTGGTGCTCGGCAAACTCGACCGTGACTATCTCCGTCATGACGGGCCGGAGCACGTCCTGTGTTTTGCACCCACCCGGTCCGGCAAGGGTGTCGGCCTTGTCGTCCCCTCACTGCTGGCTTGGCCCGGCTCGGCCATCGTGCACGACATCAAGGGCGAGAATTGGCAACTGACTGCCGGCTTTCGCTCGCGGCGTGGTCGCGTCCTGTTGTTCGACCCCACCAACCCGAAGTCCTCAGCTTACAATCCGCTGCTCGAAGTCCGGCGCGGGGAATGGGAGGTTCGCGACGTCCAGAACGTGGCCGATGTCCTGGTCGATCCCGAAGGCTCGCTCGATAAGCGGAACCACTGGGAGAAGACCAGTCATTCCCTCCTGGTCGGCGCCATCCTCCACGTCCTCTATGCCGAGGCGGACAAGACCTTGGCTGGCGTCGCCGCCTTTCTGTCCGACCCGAAGCGGCCGATCGAGGCGACGCTGAAGGCGATGATGACAACCGCACATCTTGGCGAGCAGGGCGCCCATCCCGTGGTCGCCTCGACCGCGCGCGAGCTCCTCAACAAATCTGAGAATGAACGCTCCGGCGTCCTGTCCACCGCGATGTCGTTCCTCGGGCTCTACCGTGATCCCGTCGTGGCTCAGGTGACCTGCCGCTGCGACTGGCGCATCGCCGACCTGATCGCCGATCGCAGTCCGACGACGCTTTACCTCGTCGTCCCGCCCTCCGATATCTCGCGGACCAAGCCCCTGATCCGGCTTGTGCTGAATCAGATCGGCCGACGCTTGACCGAAGACCTGCACGCCAGTGATCGCCGGCATCGCGTCCTGATGATGCTTGACGAGTTCCCGGCGCTGGGACGGCTTGATTTCTTCGAGTCTGCGCTCGCCTTCATGGCGGGGTACGGAATCAAGAGTTTTCTGATCGCACAGTCGCTCAATCAGATCGAAAAGGCCTACGGGCCCAACAATGCGATCCTGGACAACTGCCACGTCCGCGTCAGCTTCGCGACCAACGACGAGCGGACCGCCAAGCGGGTTTCCGACGCGCTCGGGACCGCGACCGAGATGCGGGCGATGAAGAACTATGCCGGTCACAGGTTGAACCCGTGGCTGGGGCACCTGATGGTCTCGCGCCAGGAGACGGCAAGGCCGCTGCTGACCCCAGGCGAAGTCATGCAGCTTCCGCCGAAGGACGAGATCGTCATGGTGGCGGGCACGCCGCCGATCCGGGCAAAGAAGGTCCGCTACTACGAGGATCGCCGATTCACCGAGCGGGTTCTGCCGCCCCCCGATCCGGCGAGCGCCGGCCGATCATCGCGAACGGACGGATGGTCAGCGCTGGGACCATTGAAGCCCACGGCAGGTCCAACTGACAAAACCGCGGAATCGGAGGAAGACATGGCGAACAGCGGCCTTCGTCGGGAGCCGGAATTGCCTGATCATGTTGCGATGGTCAAGGAGACGACCGAGCCTACGCCAGCCGAGGAATTTGCGGTTGTGCTTGACGATGACGACGATGCGGTCCGTCAGTCCCGGCTCATACGCCAACAGATGCGCGGTGTCGCCCGTCAAGTCGCCATGGACCCGAATGACGGTATGGAGCTCTGAGGCATATGCGCGATCGGATGAATGTCTACTTCCCGCCAGAACTGCTGAAACAGATATCGGAGCTCGCCGATCGCAAGAAGCTTTCCCGGTCGGCGATCGTGGAAGCGGCCGTTGTCTCGTTTCTGTCACCGGACGGCGCGGATAGGCGGGAGGCCGCGTTCAGCCGTCGTCTTGATCGGCTGTCGCGTCAGATGCAGAGGCTGGAGCGCGACGTTAGTTTGACGGCGGAGACCTTGGCTCTCTTCATTCGGTTCTGGCTGACGATCACGCCACCGTTGCCGAATGACGCGCAGGCGGCCGCGCAGGCAAAAGGCCGAGAACGATTTGAAGGATTTGTCGAGGCGCTCGGGCGTCGCTTGCAAAAAGGGCAAAGCTTTCTCCGCGAGATTCCGGAAGATATCCGCCGCCAGGAATCAGCCGACGAATCCTGACCGAGTATCCTGGATGCGTTATCGCGCCTGACCTTCTTTTTCTACGCCAGCCCACGACGGCAATAATTTAGCCGAACTTGCAAAAAGCTGGACGCGCTATCGGCTCACACGAGCCGACAGCAAGAGGGGCCAGCATGCAAATCTTAACAGCATCGCGTCGAATCGCGTTCGTTTTTCTTCCTTTTGCTGCTGGATACTATCTTTCGTTTCTTTTTCGAACGATCAACGCTTTGATCGCCAGTCGTCTCAGCGCGGATATCGGTCTTGGGACCGCCGACGTCGGATTGCTGACGTCGGTTTATTTCCTAGTCTTCGCGGCCGCGCAGATCCCCGTCGGCGTATTGTTGGACCGCTTTGGCCCGCGGCGCGTCCAAAGTGTTTTGCTCTTGCTCGCCGCAGTGGGCGCTGGGCTGTTCGCTGTATCGACCAGCTTCCGGTCGCTTTTGATCGCCCGAGCAATGATCGGGCTTGGCGTGGCAGCGGCGTTCACGGCAGGACTGAAGTCCATCATCCTTTGGTTCCCCAGCGAGCGAGTTGCCTTGCTGAATGGCTATATGGTCATGCTGGGCTCGCTAGGAGCGGTGACTGCTACGGCTCCCGTCGAGCACCTGCTCGCTTGGATAGGCTGGCGGCAGCTCTTTGAGATCCTGGCAGCCGCTACGGTTGTGACAGCCATTCTCATCTATGTCGTGGTGCCTGAACGACCCAATGTCCCATCAATCGCGCACGCCACCCTTGGCTCCATTTTCGGGGACCGGCGCTTCTGGCGAATCGCACCGTTGTCGGCGACTTGCATTGGATCAGCCTGGTCTCTGCAAGGTTTGTGGGCATCGCCATGGCTGGCAGACGTCGAGGGGTTTGATCGCGCAAGTCTGGTCCGACAGCTTCTTACGATGTCGATCGTCTTGAGCTGCGGTGCCTGGTTGTTCGGTACGACGGTCCATTACACCAAACGGAGGGGAATCGGGGCGGAGAGGATATTGGTGATGGTAGCCGTTCTGTTTGTCACAGCTGAGTTAGCCTTGATCTTGCGAGCACCCTTGCCGTCCATTGTGCCCTGGTCCGTTGTCGTCATTGTCGGAACGGCAACTGTGGTCAGCTTCGCGGTGATGGCGGATTACTTTCCCCCTGAGCTAGCTGGTCGCGCCAATGGCGCCCTAAATGTCCTGCACTTCGGTTGGGCTTTTTTGGCTCAATTCGGGACCGGCCTGATCCTGCAGCAATGGTCTGAGGATGGTGGCCATAGGCCCGTCCAAGCCTATCAAGTCGCGTTCGGCCTCAACGTAGCACTTCAGATCGCGGCGCTGCTCTGGTTCGCGCTGCCTTGGGCCGGATACCTAGCTTCACGGATGAGGCCGATTCCGGTTTTGACGCCGGCCGATGTCTTCGACCTTGTCGTTTCGGTAAGCTCGTATGAGGAGTCGCTCATCCTCCTGCCCGCAAATGACGATGCGGAGTGGTGAGCGGTAGCTCGCCGAGTACAATACAGTTGAGTAGGCATCAAACATCAGTTCTCAGCCTTTCTTTTTCTACGCCAGTCTACGATCAGTGAAGCCGCTTGTTGCGCCATGTCCATCGGTGCCTTTTCTAATAATCCCCATATGAGGACGCCGGTTTGACGTCCTCATTCGGTGGGGACGAACGGTGGCAATCCATTCCATTCAATCGGAAGCGAATTCGCGCGGTGCGCGAATGCTACGCAGCGCACTTGGCCCGGCGATTGCCGGCTACCTTGAAGATGAAGCGATCATCGAGGTGATGCTCAACCCGGATGGGCGGCTGTGGATCGACCGGCTGTCGGGTGGTTTGATCGATACCGGCGCAACCCTGTCGGCTGCGGATGGCGAGCGTATCGTTCGCCTGGTTGCGCATCACGTAGGCGCTGAGGTGCATGCCGGCGCGCCACGGGTTTCGGCCGAACTGCCCGGAACAGGCGAACGCTTCGAAGGTCTCCTGCCTCCGGTCGTTGCCGCCCCGGCCTTTGCTATCCGCAAGCCCGCCGTCGCCGTGTTTACGCTCGACGACTACGTCGCCAAGGAGATCATGACCTCGGAGCAGGCCAGCATCCTGAAGAGCGCGGTCGCTGCACGGAAGAACATCCTCGTCGCCGGTGGGACATCGACCGGCAAGACGACATTCACAAATGCGCTCCTCGCCGAGGTGGCAAAGACTGCCGATCGGGTCGTGTTGATCGAAGATACGCGCGAACTTCAGTGCAAAGCGCCCAATCTTGTAGCGCTCCGGACCAAAGATGGCGTGGCCACGCTATCGGACCTCGTTCGGTCTTCGCTGCGCCTGCGTCCTGATCGCATCCCGATTGGTGAAGTCCGAGGTGCCGAGGCGCTCGATCTGCTCAAGGCCTGGGGTACCGGCCATCCTGGTGGCATTGGGACCATTCATGCGGGTACCGCGCTCGGAGCGCTGCGGCGGCTGGAGCAACTCATCCAGGAAGCCGTCGTCACGGTTCCGCGTGCCCTGATCGCTGAGACCATCAACCTCGTCGCTGTCCTTGCGGGCCGCAGCGCTGATCGTCGCCTCGCTGAGCTCGCCCTCGTTTCGGGGCTCGGGTCCGCCGGCGACTACAACCTTTCATCAGCAGGAGACTGACATGCGTGTGCAATTTCGCTTCCGTCGAGGTGTCGTTTCATTAGCCTGCGGCACGGTCCTTTTGGCGTCGGTGCCGGCGTGGGCGGCTGGCTCGAACATGCCGTGGGAGCAGCCACTCAATCAGATCCTGCAGTCGGTTGAAGGTCCGGTCGCCAAGATCATCGCCGTCATCATCATCGTCGTGACGGGGCTCACGCTCGCGTTCGGGGACTCGTCAGGTGGTTTCCGCAGGCTGATCCAGATCGTGTTCGGTTTGTCGATCGCGTTTGCCGCCTCGAGCTTCTTCCTGTCGTTCTTCTCCTTCGGCGGTGGCGTGGTGATCTGATGGATGATCAGGTGGCAGGCTTTGTGGTGCCCGTTCACCGCGCCCTCACTGAGCCCATCCTGATGGGCGGCGCGCCGCGGTCGGTTGCGATCGTCAATGGCACGCTTGCGGCAGCCCTTGGGCTGGGATTGCGGCTCTGGATCGCGGGTCTTGTCCTCTGGTTCATCGGCCACATGGCCGCCGTCTGGGCCGCCAAGCGCGATCCCGCCTTCGTCGATGTGGTGCGCCGGCATCTACGCATTCCCGCACATCTCAACACCTGAGCCCTTTGTCATGATGAACCTTGCCGAATATCGTCATTCCAGCGCGCGTCTCGCCGACTTCCTGCCCTGGGCAGCCCTCGTCGACGAGGGAATCATCCTGAACAAGGACGGCTCGTTCCAGCGGACAGCAAAGTTCCGCGGGCCCGACCTCGATAGCGCAGTGCCGGCTGAACTCGTCGCCGTCGCGGGTCGCTTGAATAACGCCCTGCGCCGTCTGGGATCTGGTTGGGCCGTATTCGTTGAGGCGCAGCGTCATTTTGCTGGGGTCTATCCGCCGAGTACATTTCCGGATGTCGCGTCCGCGCTGGTCGATGCCGAACGCAGGGCCCAGTTCGAAGAGGCCGGCGCTCACTATGAGTCCAGCTATTTCCTAACTTTCCTCTATCTACCGCCGGAGGAGGGAGCCGCCAGGGCGGAGCGATTGCTCTATGAAGGTCGCGACCGCACCGTTGGAGCGGATGCCCGGGAGGTGCTGCGCGGGTTTGTTGATCAAACCAACCGCGTGCTGCAGCTCGTCCAAGGGTTCATGCCGGAATGCACTTGGCTCGATGATCAGGACACACTGACCTTCCTGCACTCGACGATATCGACCAAGCGTCACCGCGTTCGGGTGCCTGAAATTCCGATGTATATCGATGCGCTGTTGGCCGACCAGCCGTTGACCGGCGGGCTAGAGCCCATGTTGGGCTCAGCCAATCTTCGGGTCCTGACGATTGTCGGCTTTCCGGGTGCCACGACCCCGGGCATCCTGGACGACCTGAATCGCCTGGCATTCTCGTATCGTTGGTCGACCCGGGCGATCATGCTCGACAAGACCGACGCCACCAAGCTGCTGACCAAGATCCGCCGCCAGTGGTTTACGAAGCGAAAATCCATCGGCGCCATCCTCAAGGAGGTCATGACCAACGAGGCATCGACGCTGCTCGATACCGACGCTCACAACAAGGCACTGGATGCCGACGCGGCGTTGCAGCAACTGGGGTCGGACCAGATCGGACAGGCTTTTGTCACGGCGACCGTTACCGTCTGGGACCGCGATCCCAGTGCTGCCGACGAAAGGCTGCGGCTGGTCGAGAAGGTCATTCAGGGCCGCGATTTCACCTGCATGATCGAGACGGTGAACGCTGTCGAAGCCTGGCTCGGCAGTCTGCCCGGGCACGTCTACGCCAACGTGCGGCAGCCTCCGGTTTCGACTCTCAACCTCGCCCATATGATTCCGATGTCGGCCGTGTGGGCGGGCGAGGCGAGGGACCTCCACTTCCAAGGTCCGCCTCTGTTGTTCGGCAAGACAGAGGGATCAACGCCGTTCCGCTTCTCCCTCCACGTCGGCGACGTCGGTCATACCCTGGTGGTGGGACCGACCGGCGCCGGCAAGTCAGTCCTTCTCGCTCTGATGGCGCTACAGTTCAGGCGTTATCCAAACTCCCAGGTCTTTGCGTTCGACTTCGGTGGTTCGATCCGGGCGGCCGCGCTCGCCATGGGGGGCGACTGGCATGATCTCGGCGGTGCATTGTCTGACGGGGACGAAAACCCCGTCGCTCTGCAACCCTTGGCCTGGATCGACGATCCCACTGAGCGCGGATGGGCCACGGAATGGATCGGCGCAATTCTGGCACGGGAAAAGGTCGGGATCACCCCTGAGGTCAAGCATCATCTGTGGTCGGCACTGACGTCTCTCGCCTCGGCGCCGAGGGAGGAACGCACCCTCACGGGCCTGTCAGTCCTGCTGCAATCCAATTCCCTGAAAAGGGCCCTGCAGCCCTATTGCCTGGGCGGTCCCTCCGGACGCCTGCTTGATGCCGAATTCGAGCGCCTTGGCGAAGCTTCGGTTCAGGCGTTTGAGACTGAAGGCTTGATCGGAACGAGTGCTGCCCCAGCCGTTCTGGCTTACCTCTTTCATCGGATCGGAGACCGTCTCGACGGCCGGCCGACACTTCTCATTGTGGACGAGGGTTGGCTTGCCCTCGATGACGAGGATTTTGCGGGGCAGCTCCGGGAATGGCTGAAGACGCTTCGGAAGAAGAACGCGTCCGTCATCTTCGCCACCCAGTCGCTGTCGGATATCGACGGCTCCGCAATCGCGCCGGCAATCATCGAAAGCTGCCCAACGCGCTTATTGTTGCCGAACGAACGGTCGATCGAGCCGCAGATCACGGCCATTTACCGCCGCTTCGGCCTCAACGACCGCCAGATCGAGCTCTTAAGCCGGGCAACGCCGAAGCGCGACTACTATTGCCAGTCCCGCCGCGGCAACCGGATGTTCGAACTCGGGCTTGGTGAGGTTGCGCTCGCCTTTACCGCGGCCTCTTCCAAGACAGACCAGGCTGCCATCGCGCAACTCCTCGCCGAACATGGACCTGACGGCTTCGTGCCGGCCTGGCTCCAGCACCGTGGCGTCGGCTGGGCGACGGATCTGATCCCCAATCTCGTGAATCTGGAGAAATCGCTATGAAGCGTCTTGGCCTATTGGTGGCCGCTGGCACGGCCGCGCTGATGCTCGGCGTCACGCGGCCTGCGAGAGCACAGTGGATCGTCTTTGATCCCAACAACTACGTCCAGAATGTCCTCACGGCTGCGCGGGAGCTCCAGCAGATCAACAACCAGATTACCTCGTTGCAGAACGAGGCGCAGATGCTGGTCAACCAGGCAAAGAATTTGGCAAGCCTGCCGTATTCGTCGCTGCAGCAACTGCAATCATCGATCCAGCGGACCCAACAACTGCTGGCTCAGGCTCAGCGCATCGCCTACGACGTCCAGCAGGTCGATCGTGCGTTCTCGGCGAGCTACGCACCGGCCACTGGCAGCCAGTCGAGCCAAATGTTGGTCACCAACGCTCAATCCCGCTGGCAGAATACTTACGCGGCAACACAGGACGCGCTTCGCGTCCAGGCGGGCATCGTAGGCAACCTCGACACCAACCGTATCCAGACGTCCGCGCTCGTAACGTCCAGCCAAGGTGCAAGCGGCGCTCTGCAGGCGACGCAGGCCGGCAATCAGATTCTCGCGCTGAGCGCGCAGCAACTCGCCGACCTCACCGCTGTCGTGACGGCGCAGGGCAGGGCGCAGAGTCTTGAAGCGGCTCAGCGCGCCGCGGCTCAGGATCAGGGACGAGAACAGCTTCGGCGCTTCCTGACACCGGGGCAGGGCTATCAATCATCCAATGTGCAGATGTTCCACTGATGAACGACATAAGGGCATTCAAGGCGCTGTCGCTGCTTGCGACAATCGGCGTGTTGGTCGTCACAGCCTGCACGATCCAGCTTCGCGGTGGAGAAGATGCTCCGCGATCGCACAACGCGGAGCAGACGATAGATGCAACCAGCTCGGACCTCGCACGCTGCCGCAGCGTCACTGCTGAGGAAACGGTAGGTTATCAGCATTGCAGGCAGCTGTGGGCCGAAAACCGGCGTCGCTTCTTCGGCAAGAAAACCCATGCCGCGGTTCCTGGCCAAGAAGATCCCGCCGCAGGGTTAGCGCCCGCTCCAAAGGACCAGAGCCGGATTCCGCAAGGCTATCCGCAACCGCAGCCGGCGACACCTGAGGCGAACAGGCCATGACGGGTACGGGCATCATCGACCAATTCCTGGATACGTTCACGCGCTATATCGATAACGGCTTCGGGCTGCTGGGTAGCGATGTCGGATATCTCGCCACGACCCTTGCGGCGATCGACATCACGCTTGCTGCGTTGTTCTGGAGTTGGGGGCCGGACGAAGACATCATCGCGCGCCTCGTCAAGAAGACGCTTTTCGTGGGAGTCTTTGCCTACCTCATCGGAAACTGGAACAGCCTTGCGCGCGTCGTTTTCGAGAGCTTTGCCAGCCTTGGGCTGAAAGCATCAGGCGCAAGTCTCTCCGCGTCGGACTTCCTGCGGCCGGGAAAGATCGCGCAAGTCGGACTCGACGCTGGCCGACCGGTGCTCGATTCGATCTCCAACCTGATGGGCTACATCAGCTTCTTCGAGAATTTTGTCCAGATCGTCGTTCTATTGTTTGCCTGGGTCGTAGTGTTGCTCGCCTTCTTCATTTTGGCGATCCAGCTTTTTGTCACCCTGATCGAGTTCAAGCTCACGACGCTGGCCGGCTTCGTGCTCATTCCATTTGGTCTGTTTGGCAAGACCGCCTTTGCGGCGGAGCGGGTTTTGGGCAACGTCATATCTTCGGGGATTAAAGTCCTGGTCCTTGCCGTCATCGTTGGCATCGGCTCGACCCTGTTCTCCCAGTTCACCTCTGGTTTCGGCGGCGCGCAGCCGACCATCGAGGACGCGATGACGCTGGTGCTCGCGGCGCTTTCGTTGCTGGGCTTGGGCATCTTCGGGCCAGGACTCGCCAACGGCCTGGTATCCGGCGGACCGCAGCTCGGCGCCGGTGCGGCGATTGGAACGGGCCTTGCCGCTGGCGGTATTGTTGCCGCCGGCGCAGGTGTTGCCGCCGGCGGCGTTGGACTTGCTGGCGGCGCGATTGCAGGCGCCGCGCGCGGTGGCGGCGCCATCATAAGCGGAGCATCAGCGGCTTATCGAAGCGGAGGCCTTGCTGGTGTCGCGGAGGCTGGCAGCTCGGCTGCGATGAGCCCTTTGCGTCGCGCAGCGGCCGCGTTCGGAGCAGGGGGGCAAACTGGAGGGCAAGCCGCGAGCAGTTCGGCTGATGGGCAGCCAGATTGGGCGCGGCGCATGAAGCGGGCCCAGACCATTCGGCACGGTGCGTCGGCGGTCGGCCACGCGGTTCGCTCAGGCGATCGTGGCGGCAGCGGCTCTTCCGTCGATTTGTCTGAAGGAGAGCGCTGACGCGCGGCCATCGCGCTTTCGCCACCCGCTGTGCAGCAGCGCCTCAAACCCGGGCACCGCACGACTCAACACCCATCTTTGATCTCAGGGGAAATTATCGATGTTCAAGCGACCATCCGTTCATTACGGGCGCATGCCAGAGCCGATCACGCCTTACCAAAAGGCAGCGCAAGTTTGGGACGAACGCATTGGATCTGCCCGCGTGCAGGCCAAGAACTGGCGCTTGATGGCGTTCGGCTGCTTGATTCTATCGGCCGGCCTCGCGGGTAGCCTTATCTGGCAATCGAGCCAGGGATCGATCACGCCCTGGGTAGTCGAAGTCGATCATCTCGGCCAGGCTCAAAGGGTTGCGCCAGCCAACGTCGACTATCAACCCACTGATGCGCAGATCGCTTACCATCTGGCGCGCTTTATCGAAGATGTCAGAGGCCTGCCAGCGGACGGCATCGTTCTGCGGCAAAACTGGCTTAGGGCCTATGATTTTACGACCGATCGCGGCGCCGCTGCGCTCAACGACTACGCGCACAACAATGACCCCTTTGCCAAGCTGGGCAAGGCGCAAGTCTCCGTCGACGTCTCGAGCGTCATTCGTGCTTCTTCGGAGAGCTTTCGGGTCGCGTGGACCCAGCGCACCTACGACAACGGTTCGTTGAGCTCGACTGAGCGGTGGACTGCAATTCTCTCGATCGTGATCGAGACGCCCCGCGATGCCGAACGTCTGCGCAAGAATCCACTTGGTGTTTACGTCCGCGCCATCAACTGGTCAAAGGAGTTGAGCCAGTGACCCAGACGCTGTTTGACGTCTATTCGAAGCGCCCCGTCCCGTACTGTGGGATCGGTCCCACTTGGCGCGAATTCTTGATCGCAAAGCGAGCACTTTTGTTTGCTGTCTTGCTTGGTTCCTCGGTGCTCGGTGGGTGCGCGACCTACATTCCGCCGGAGATCAGCTATGACGCCGAAGTGCCTCCGTTACCGGCGACGCCGGTGGCTCTCGACGACAGATCGCGGCCGCTTCACGTTCCACCTCTCTGGAAGCCGGCTCTCGGCGGCAAGTCGGGAGGGATGGAAGATGTCGAACCCGTGAGCCGGGTTGAAACAGCAAATAGCGCAGCCCGGGTCGAACCGCGCAAGCGGGGTTATTTCAACGCGGCGCAAATCTACGCCTACAGTCCCGGGGCGCTCTACCAGATCTACGCCGCACCAGGGCAGATCACGGATATAGCGCTCGAGGAGGGAGAACAGTTGACGGGATCAGGGCCGATCGCAGCCGGAGATACCGTACGCTGGGTCGTGGGCGATACCGAGAGCGGGAGCGGCGACACACGGCGCGTCCATATCCTGGTCAAGCCGACCCGAGCTTCCATCGAGACCAATCTTGTGATCAACACTGACCGGCGCACCTACTTGATCGAGCTCCGCTCCCGCGAACGGCCATACATGCCATACGTTGCCTGGTACTATCCTGAGGCGGCACGCGAACGGCCGCGTTCAGTTGCTCTGAAGTCCGTTCTTCCGGATCCGGCGCAGCGTATCTCCCGCTATGCCATCGAAGGCGACACTCCTCCTTGGCGGCCGCTCGCCGCATATGACGATGGCCGCAAGGTCTATGTCGAATTCCCGCAAGGCATCGTGCAGGGTGAGATGCCTCCGCTCTTCGTCATCGGTCCAGACGGCAAGACTGAACTCGTCAACTATCGCGCTTACGGCAACGTATTGATCGTCGATCGGCTGTTCGCGGCCGCAGAACTCAGGCTGGGAGGTGAGCACCAGCAGAAGGTCAGGATTGTCCGGACCGACGGGAGGCCGTCATCATGAACACCCGGAATGGAAACGATCAGGAGCAAGCGGCTCGGCCTGAAACACAAGAGGATCAGTCCAGGAGCTTCCGCTTGAGAGCGGAGCATCCGCGCGTGACACGGTTGTCACGGAAAGTACTTGCGGGAGGGAGCGCGGTCGTCCTGCTTGTGGTCGGCGGAGCAGTGCTGTGGTCGCTGCAGAAGAGTCACCCTCGAGACCACGCGGCCGATGAGCTTTACAGTGCCGACCATCACAATATCGCCGACGGCGTTGCGACGCTGCCGAAGGACTACGCTGGCATTCCACGCCAGCCAATGCCGCAACTGGGTCCGCCGCTTCCTGGGGACCTCGGTCGTCCGATCCTTGCGGCCCAAAGCCAGTCGCCGACGATCGGCGCTGATCCGGACCAGCAGCGCCGGGATCAAGAGACTGAGGCCGCCCGCATCAGTCATCTGTTCGCTTCGACCAATGGGAGAGAACTGCGTCCGCCCACCTCTGCGGCGGTTGGAAGCGACCGCGTCGTGCCACCGAAGGCAACGAGTACTGGCGACGATGGATCGGCGGAGAACGGTCAGGACCGCAAGCTTGCCTTCGTCAACGCCTCTGTGGACCGCCGCACGGTCAGCCCTGATCGCGTCACCAATCCGGCCTCACCATATATCGTGCAGGCTGGGACGATTATTTCGGGAGCCCTGATCACCGGAATCCGGTCGGACCTGCCAGGCCAAATTACGGCGCAGGTAACCGAGAATGTCTTTGACACGCCGACTGGCCGCTTTCTGCTTGTGCCTCAGGGAGCGCGTCTGATCGGCATCTACGATAGCCAGGTCAGTTTCGGCCAGTCTCGCGTCCTGCTCGTCTGGACCCGGCTGATCATGCCGAATGGACGTTCCATCTTTCTCGAGCGGCAGCCTGGCGCTGACGCCGGCGGGTATGCGGGCCTCGAAGACCAGGTCGACAATCACTGGGGTGAGCTCTTCAAGGCCGCGGCACTATCCACGTTTCTGGCGGTCGGGACCGAACTGGGTGCCGGCTCGGACACCAACAGCAACGACAGTGCGATCATCCAGGCATTGCGACACGGCGCCTCCGACTCACTGAACCAGACCGGCCAGCAGGTGGTTCGGCGCAGTCTCAACATCCAACCTACTCTGACCGTGCGACCCGGTTTCCCGGTTCGTGTTCTTGTCAATCATGATCTGATACTTCCCCCCTATAGAGGGTGACAACATGCCCAAACTTAAAATAGGAGAGCTTCCAGACGACAAGCCGGTCAAAGTGACTGCGGAGCTGCCCGCGGCCGTGCATCGTGATCTCATTGCATATGCAGAAGTGCTTACGCGTCAGGGTGGTCAACTGGTCGATCCAACTAAACTCATCGGCCCCATGTTGGCGCGCTTTATGGCCGCTGACCGAGGATTTTCTAAACTGAAACGAGAAGGCCACGTACCGGCCGCCGGCGAAGGACAGTGATGCTCGTGATTTCCTCGAAGCCGTTGCCCACGCTAAATAGTTGCCAGCACAGCGAAGCGCTGCCGAGTTGGCATCAAGAGTTGAGATGTGGCGTCGGAAAGTGTGCTTTCGAGTTTGCCCGAAACAACTCCGATTACCAATTTTTCCCAGTTTTCAGCCGGGGCGCTGGGCGTCGACGTGCAGTTAGTCGGTCACCTTCAGTCGCGTTACACTGCTCCGGCCATCGACACTGAGAGGCACGTCCCCCTCGATCGTGGCCCGACGTACGACGCGATGCTGGTCCCCGTAATCGTTGACCGCGTAATGCTGCGTTGCGCGGTTATCCCACAGCGCGATATCGCCCTCTAACCAATTCCAGCGCACAGTGTTTTCGGGCGCGGTGATGTAAGACTGGAGCAGATCGAACAGCTTTTGTCCGTCGTATTTGCGGATTCCAATAAAGTGCTTCACCAAGGCGCCGAGCACTAGCGCCCGCTCGCCTGTTTCGGGATGGACGCGTACGACGGGATGCTCGGTCTCAAAAACCGTTCTGGTGAACACCTCGTCAAAATGTTTTTTGTCGACCTCGCGGACTCGCGCGATGCCGGCGTAATCGAAGACGTTGCTGTGAACGGCCCATAGGTCCTCGGCAAGCCCTTGTAGCGGCGGCGGCAAATCAAGATAAGCGGCAGCTGTGTTCGACCACACGGTGTCCCCCCCGAACGCTGGAATTACAACGGCCCGCAGGACCAAGATCTTGGGATAGGCGTCGGCGAAGGTTCCATCCGCATGCCAAACGTCGGCGCGGCCGCCGCCGCGAGTGGAGTCCAGTTCGAGGAGCGACGCCATCCCCTTGGTAGGACCGAGCATCGGATGTGGCACCAGCTTTCCGAGACGAGCGGCAAAGCGCTCATGCTCGGCGTCATTGAGATGGCCTTGATTGCGGAAGAAGATCACCTTGTGCTCGAGCAATAAGCTGTTGATCGCGGCGATCGTTTGATCCGGTAGATCGCCTGATAACTTGATATTCTTGACTTCGGCACCGATCCGCGCGGCACGTTTCACAACATCGGTACTAGGAATGACGCCTCCGATCAAAGCGTTTGTGCTCATCTTGCTTTTCCAAGCCCTTGCAGTTCTTCCTCGCCCCTTGAAACAAATGATCTTCAGCAAGCATCGTGCCAAGCGAAAGACAAAAATGTACTCGACAACGGGCAGTGAATGATGAGTGGCGTTTGGCGCGAGCCTCGAACTGAGCGTGTGATTGGGCGACTTAAGAAAGAACTCGATCTCCGAGCTCACCCCTTCGAACGTCGAACGCGAAGCGGACAGCAGGAGCGCGCCAACGGCAGATCTCGTTATGCTTTTGTAATCACGCAACTGCGTTGAAAGAGCAATGCTTCTGTAGAATATGTAACAGTTCATGATGGTTAAGAATCATGTAGTCGGGACCTGCCGCGCGGAAGCGCGTCTCGGAAACAAATCATCCAACGATTTGATATGTTGACGAGACCCAGATTTTGGCAAGTTCTGTCTCAACTGGCATATCGCTCACTATGACGATTACGGTTCTTTCTGGGACCAAACGGTGGTCTGCATATACAAGTGCAGCCGCTCTTGCTTGCTCATGCTCCTAAACTGAGTTGAGCGGCTCGAAAATATTAAATGTCGCTGACGCGAGTCTCGAGTCAAAGCCTTTGCACTTGTGCGCAATTGGTTCAACAATGTAATTGCCACTAGGGCGAGATTGAGTTTGGAGAAGGTGGAGAGCAGTGTTGCCTATATGGCTCTGTTTCTGGATCGCTTTGTTTTAACCAATGGCCATCCCAGGCGGCGCGGGATCCGCAAAGTCGAATGGGCTTTCGAAAGTCTGAACGCTTACTGTGGGCGTTGTACTGGACCTGACATGAGATTGTCCCTTTGTCAGAATGCCGACAGGTGTCTGCGCAGTGCGCAAGCCCGAGGCGACGTTTCCGTTCGTGAATTTCGCGAGGTAATTGATGGCCCGACGCTGGAGTCTATGAGAGCTGTAGATGTAAGATGGCTGCGGCGCTGCTGGTCATGCACATTATCGTCTCAGTCCTGAACCAAGATAAGAGCTGAAATTTCCTGGTCCCGTGCCATTTTGCTCGCCGCTAGGCCCGTGGCGATACCAATGCGATCAGGCGCGGGGCGGTTTTGGCTCATCTTGCGTTTGCCTTCGACCATGGTGATCGGGATGCGAACGCCGACTATTGCACGCAACTGAGCGGCGATGAAATCCGCGGGAGCATCGCTGACGGCCCAGGGCGTCGCACGTGACGTTTCATGGATATTCGTCAGACGCGTCACAACCTCAAGCAGGCGAGTGGGATCCTCGAAGAACTCAATCGGCCCATGGGCGTGGACTGCGATGTAATTCCATGTCGGCACCACATGTTCAGCTTGTCGCTTGCTGGGATACCAGGATGGGGTCACATAAGCCTCTGCGCCAGCAAAGATCGCCAGAGCTTCTCCGATCGGGGCCGTGCGCCACTGGGGATTGCCCTTCGCCAGGTGCCCGTATAGCGCGCCGTGTTCGCCTTCGCTCTCATCGAGGAAGAGCGGAAGAGGCGTCGCAAGTGGCCCATCTGATGTCGCTGTCACTAGGTTGGCCAATCGGGCGCAGCGGATTGTCGCTCGAATGTTCTCGATGTCGTCATCTCGAAAGTGGGTTGGTATGTACATGAAGCTCTCCGTTGGCGGTCGTCGAGATAAACCACCTCGATATGCGAGAAAACTGTCAGTTTCGGTCGCTCCCGTATTGCTACTCCGGTTCCTCTTTTGACGTGACGACTTCGGATTTATTCGGGACGCGGGCGATTCCATTCAGCCGCTTCGGTCCGTCGAGCTGCTGTTGGGGTTGTGTTTCCGTAGCTATTCTCCTGCGAGCTGAGCCGGGCATTCATGGACCATTACAGATCTCACCCGGCGGTCGCCTGTATGAAGCGGCCGGCAGCTGTCCTTCGACGCGCACCGAGTCGCGTTTGGCGAGCTAGTCCTTGATCTTAGGAACAGGAATTCGCCCGAGGGCGTCGCCGTGTGCAGGGTCTTGGTCAGCGATCGGAACCGATTGTCCTTGAGCGAGGTCACGATGGCGAGCCGAGCAGCGCATCGCGCTGCAGGTCCGTGTTCTCAGATGCGCATGAGACCAACCAACATGGGCGGATACCCTGACCTGCCCCTGCGTATTTCCTCCAGATGGAGTTAGAGTCCGGCCCGAAGAAGGACGGACAGATGAAGCGAGCAAGGTTCACGGAAGAGCAGATTATCGCAGTGTTGAAGGAGCATGAGGCTGGGGCAAAGACGGCCGACCTGGCTCGCAAGCACGGGGTCTCGGAAGCAACGATCTACAATTGGAAGGCCAAATTCGGCGGCATGGACGTTTCAGAGGCGAAGCGGCTGAGGGCGCTGGAGGACGAGAACGCGAAGCTGAAGAAGCTTCTAGCCGAGCAGATGCTCGACGCCGCCGCCCTTCGCGAGCTTCTTTCAAAAAAATGGTAGGGCCCGCCGCCAAGCGCGCTGCGGTCGCGCATCTGCAGGCCGTCATGAGCCTGTCGGAGCGGCGGGCCTGTTCGATTGTCGGAGCGGATCGGAAGATGATCCGCTATCGCTCCAGCCGTCCTCCGGACGCGACTCTCCGTGGCCGGCTGCGTGACCTTGCCAACGAGCGGCGGCGTTTCGGCTACCGCCGGCTGTTCGTGCTGCTGCGGCGGGAGGGTGAGCCATCGGGGATCAACCGGATCTACCGGCTTTATCGGGAAGAAGGGCTCACCGTCCGCAAGCGGCGGGCTCGCCGCAAGGCCGTGGGGACCCGTGCCCCGATCCTAGTCGAGGCGATGCCCAACGCGCGCTGGTCGCTGGATTTCGTCCACGACCAATTCGCCAACGGTCGGCGCTTCCGCATCCTCAACATCGTCGACGACGTCACCAAGGAATGTCTGGGCGCCATTCCGGATACGTCGATCTCAGGACGACGCGTCGCTCGCGAACTGACGGCCGTCGTCCAACGACGCGGCAAGCCAGGAATGATCGTGTCCGACCACGGCACCGAGTTCACCTGCAATGCCATGCTCGCCTGGTGCAGGGACGCAGCTATCGACTGGCACTTCATTGCACCGGGAAAGCCGATGCAGAACGGCTTCGTCGAGAGTTTCAACGGCCGGATGCGTGACGAGCTGCTCAACGAGACTCTCTTCTTCGATCTCGACCATGCCCGCGCCAAGATCGCCAATTGGGTTGCCGACTACAATCTTCAGCGGCCTCACTCGTCGCTGAAATACATGACCCCCGCGGCTTATGCCGCCCACCTCACCGCAACGGACGATCGGCTACGCAACCCCGACCAGCTCCGCCGATCGTCCGTTGCTCCAACCGCGCCACTTGGCGTACAAAGCTCCGAGACTCTAACCGCTGCCGGATGAAAATTCAGTGGCAGGTCAACCCCTTTAAAATAGGTTTTCCAAATGCAGCGCCTGGCGACAGAGTTTCCGCGTTTTTTCGGCGCCAGGCGCTTAGCGGGCTACTACAAGATTCGGTAGCTGGCCAAAGCCAACTTGAGGCCCTAGGACTCGGTTGCCTTCCCGCCGATCATCATCGACGAACAGAAGTGAACGCAAGCGCACGTAGGGTGACCACAGCGCCTGCGGGCACCTTCCGCCCTTCCATAGTTTAGAGAGTGAAGTGCCACCGTGTCCGAACAACCACTGCCGATGCTGCCGATGTGGCGCGTCGATCACATTGAGCCCTCGCCCGAGATGTTGGCGCTACGCGCGAACGGTCCGATCCACCGCGTGCGTTTCCCGTCCGGGCACGAAGGCTGGTGGGTGACAGGCTACGACGAGGCCAAGGCCGCGCTGTCCGACGCGGCGTTCCGGCCGGCGGGAATGCCGCCGACGGCGTTCACCCCGGATTCGGTGATCCTCGGTTCGCCGGGGTGGCTCGTCTCGCACGAGGGGGGCGAGCATGTCCGGTTACGCACGCTCGTTGCCCCGGCTTTCAGCAGCCGCAGGGTGAAGCTGCTGGCGCCGCATGTCGAGGCGATCGCTGCGCAGTTATTCGAGAACCTGGCAGTCCAGCGCCAGCCCGCCGACTTGCGGCGCCACCTCTCGTTTCCGCTTCCGGCCATGGTCATCAGCGCCCTGATGGGCCTGCTCTACGAGGATCATGCCCTTTTTGCTCGCCTGTCCGACGAAGTGATGACGCACCAGCATGAAAGCGGCCCGCGCAGCGTGTCGCGCTTGGCTTGGGAAGAGCTGCGCGCCTACATTCGCGACAAGATGCGGGATAAGCGCCAGGATCCGGGCGACAACCTGCTGATTGATCTGCTCGCGGCGGTCGACCCAGGGCAAGTCGACCGAGGAAGAAGCGATAGGCCTGGCGGCAGGCATGTTGGTGGCGGGGCACGAGAGCACCGTCGCCCAGATCGAATGCGGCCTACTGGCCATGTTCCGCCATCCGAAACAGCGCGAGCGCCTGGTCGGCGATCCATCCCTGGTGGACAGCGCGGTGGAGGAAATCCTGCGCATGTACCCGCCGGGCGCGGGCTGGGAAGGCATCATGCGCTATCCGAGGACCGACGTGACCATCGCGGGCGTGCATATTCCCGCCGAGAGCAAGGTGCTGGTCGGCCTGCCGGCAATATCGTTCGATCCGCGCCATTTCGACGAGCCGGAAATCTTCGACATCGGGCGCCAGGAAAAGCCGCACCTGGCGTTCTCCTACGGGCCGCACTCCTGCATCGGCGGGGAGCTGGCCAGGCTGGAACTCAAGGCGGTGTTCGGTTCGATCTTCCAGCGCTTTCCCGCGCTGCGCCTAGCCGTCGCGCCTGAACAATTGAGGTTGCGCAAGGAGATCATCACTGGCGGGTTCGAGGAGTTCCCGGTTTTCTGGTGATGGAGCAGCGCTGGGGGAAGCGATCCGTATCCGCGGTTTGCCGGCGCACCTGCCGTGCACCGGTCAGATCAGCCAGCTAACCGTTAACAAAGATGGACGTGCAAGAAACCACGGCAGCATGCCGGGACGCCTTCGCCGAACTCGGGTCGCCGGCGTGGGTCCACGACCCGTATCCGTTCATGCGGTGGTTGCGCGAGCACGACCCGGTGCATCGCGCGGCGTCGGGCCTCTTTCTGTTGAGCCGCCACGCCGACATCTACTGGGCCCTCAAGGCCACGGGCGATGCGTTTCGGGGACCGGCGCCGGGCGAACTGGCGCGCTATTTTCCGCATGCGGCGACCAGCCTGTCGCTCAATCTGCTGGCCTCCACGCTAGCGATGAAGGACCCACCGACGCATACGCATCTGCGCCGGCTGATCTCGCGCGATTTCACCATGGGCCAGATCGACAACCTGCGGCCGAGCATCGCGCGGATCGTCGAAGCGCGGCTGGACGGCTTGGCGCCCGCGCTGGAGCGCGGGGAGGCCGTGGACCTGCATCGGGAATTCGCGCTGGCCGTGCCCATACTGGTCTTCGCCGAACTGTTTGGCATGCCTCGGGACGACATGTTCGGGCTCGCCGCGGGCATCGGCGCCATTCTGGAAGGCCTGAGCCCACACGCCAGCGATTCCCGGCTCGCCGCGGCGGACGCGGCCAGTGCCAAAGTGAAGGCCTATTTCGGCGCTCTCATACAGAGCAAGCGCACCGATCCGTGCCACGACATCGTGTCGATGCTGGTCCTCGCACACGACGATGATGCCGACACGCTTTCAGATGCGGAGTTGATCAGCATGTTGTGGGGCATGCTGCTGGGTGGCTTCGCCACCACTGCTGCGACCATCGACCATGCGGTCCTGGCGATGCTGGCCTATCCCGAACAGCGGCAGTGGCTGCAGGGAGACGCCATGCGGGTGAAGGCATTCGTCGAAGAGGTCCTGCGTTGCGACGCGCCCGCCATGTTCAGCTCCATTCCGCGTATCGCCCAGCACGACATCGAATTAGGCGGCGTAGTGATCCCGAAGAACGCGGACGTGCGCGTGCTGATCGCATCTGGGAATCGCGACCCCGACGCCTTCGCCGATCCCGACCGCTTCGATCCTGCCCGGTTCTACGGCACTAGTCCCGGCATGTCGACCGACGGGAAGATCATGCTGAGCTTCGGCCACGGCATCCACTTCTGCCTCGGTGCGCAACTGGCCCGGGTGCAGTTGGCCGAAAGTTTGCCGCGGATTCAGGCGCGCTTCCCCACGCTGGCATTGGCCGAGCTGCCGACCCGGGAGCCCTCCGCATTCCTTAGGACGTTCCGCGCGCTTCCGGTGCGGCTGCATGCGCAGGGGCTGTGATGCGAGTCTTAGTCGACCAGGATCTGTGCGGAACCAGCGGACAGTGCGCGCTGACGCTACCGGGTATTTTTCGCCAGCGCGAATCGGACGGCGTGGCCGAAGTGTGCCGGGCGACAGTTCCGCAGGCGCTGCACGCGGCCGTGCGGCTCGCAGCTAGCCAGTGCCCGGTCGCCGCCATTCGAGTCATCAGAAGCGAAACTCGCGGTGACGAGCGCGCCAGCGCCGACAGTGCGCCTTCTCCGGCGGACACGGAGCGGCATGCCGCGAGAGACCAACGCAATCCAGGAGGACACCATGGGACGGTTTGAAGGCAAGGTGGCCGTGGTGACCGGCGCCGGCGCCGGGATCGGCAAGGCATGCGCCCTCGCCATCGCGCGCGAGGGCGGCAGAGTGGTGGTAGCCGACATCGATGGTTCGGCGGCCACGACGTGTGCCGCGCAAATCGCGGCCGAGGCGGGCCACGCGCTGGCTCTGGCCATCGACATCGCCGAGGCGCAGGCTGTGGCAGCGCTGTTCGATGCGGCGGAGCGGCACTTCAGTGCGGTCGATCTCCTGGTGAACAATGCGGGCGCCATGCATCTGACCCCGCGCGACTGCGCGATCCTCGACCTGGACCTGGCGGTCTGGGATGAGACCATGGCAACCAATCTGCGCGGCACATTGCTCTGCTGCCGGCGGGCCATCCCGGGGATGATCGCCCGCGGCGGTGGCGCGATCGTCAACATGTCGTCGTGCCAGGGGCTCAGCGGTGACACCACGCTGACGTCCTACGCCGCATCGAAGGCGGCGATGAACATGCTATCGGCCTCGCTCGCCACCCAGTACGGTCATGCGCAGATCCGCTGCAACGCGGTTGCGCCAGGTCTCATCATGACCGAGCGTCTCCTGGCCAAGCTGGACGAGTGCATGCAACGGCATCTGCGCCGGCACCAGCTCCTGCCGCGCGTCGGCAGCCCCGAGGACGTGGCCGCGCTGGTGGCGTTCCTACTCTCTGACGATGCTGCGTTCATCACCGGCCAAGTGGTGTGCATCGACGGCGGCATGCTGGCGCATGTGCCGACGTACGCCGACGGTGGAAACAGCCGCGCCGCGCCGCCTTCCGGCGAGACCACCGAAGCGGCTGCGTCGCCGCGCTGGTGATGGACATGCTGCTCAACCCGCTGAACCGTCGAGATCGGCTGCGGCACGACATCCCGGTCGTGCCCGGCGCTTTCCCCTTGGTCGGGCACCTTCCCGCCATCGTCTGCGACCTGCCGCGCCTGCTGCGGCGTGCGGAACGGACGCTGGGCAGTCACTTCTGGCTGGACTTCGGCCCTGCCGGACACATGGTGACCTGTCTGGATCCGGATGCGATCGCACTGCTCCGGCACAAGGACGTGTCCTCGGCGCTGATCGAAGATATCGCGCCCGAATTGTTTGGTGGAACGTTGGTCGCCCAGGACGGCGGCGCGCACCGGCAGGCGCGCGGTGCGATCCAGGCGGCGTTCCTGCCCACGGGGCTAACCCAGGCTGGCATCGGCGAGCTGTTCGCGCCCGTCATCCGGGCGTGGGTGCAGAGGTGGCGCGACCGGGGAGACGTAACCATCCTGCGCGAAACCGGCGATCTAATGCTCAAACTCATCTTCAGCCTCATGGGAATCCCCGCGCAGGACCTGCCGGAATGGCGTCGCAAGTACCGGCAACTGCTGCAGTTGATCGTCGCGCCCCCGGTCGACCTGCCCGGACTGCCCTTGCGGCGCGGTCGCGCCGCCCGAGACTGGATCGATGCGCGGTTGCGGGAGTTCGTTCGCGACGCGCGCGAACATGCCGCGCGCACCGGGTTGATCAACGACATGGTGAGCGCCTTCGATCGCAGCGACGATGCGCTCTCCGATGAGGTCTTAGTCGCCAATATCCGCTTGCTGCTGCTCGGTGGTCACGACACCACGGCCTCGACTATGGCCTGGATAGTAATCGAGCTGGCGCGGCAGCCTGGGCTATGGGACGCTCTGGTCGAGGAGGCGCAACGCGTGGGCGCGGTGCCGACCCGGCACGCGGACTTGGCGCAGTGTCCGGTCGCCGAAGCGCTGTTCCGTGAGACGCTGCGCATGCATCCGCCGACGCCGCTCCTGGTGCGTCGCGCAGTGCGTGAATTGCCACTCGGCCAACGGCGCATTCGCGCGGGCACCGATCTATGCATCCCGGTGCTGCATTTCTCGACCTCGGCGCTGCTGTACGAGGCGCCTCATCAGTTTCGCCTGACGCGGTGGTTGGAACGCACCGAGCCGATCGGGCCGGTGGACATGCTGCAGTTCGGTACCGGCCCACACGTCTGCATCGGCTACCACCTGGCATGGCTGGAACTGGTGCAATTCTGCATCGCCTTGGCGCTGACCATGCACGAGGGCGGGGCGCGGCCGCGGTTGCTGAGCGGTGCCGAAAAAGGCCGGCGCTATTACCCGACCGCACATCCGTCCATGACTATACGCATCGGATTCTCATGAGCTGGCATCACATGCCCCTGTGGCGCGGCAGCAGTGCCGGCTTACGCGCGGCATTGCTGCACTCCGCGCGCGCACGGTGCGACGCAGACAATACCGCGGCGGCTCGCCTGTCAGGGACAAGGACATGAACAACATGCAGCCCGGTTCTACGCCACAGGATGACATAACTGGTGATTCCGCGCTCGGCGGATTGGGCGCTCAGGCGCGCGACGCATCCGGCGGGCTGCTGCCCGAGATCTGGATGCATGAGGGCGCAAACCGGGTCGAACAGGTGCTGGCGCGTCTTCTCTGCGCCGAGCATGACGGTGAGACCGAGCTGATGGCCGCGATGCGCTACGCCACCTTGCATGGGGGGAAGCGCACCCGCGCCTTGCTATGTCTGGCCGCCGGCACACTGGCCGACGCGCCGGCGCACATCCTAGATAAGGTCGGCGCCGCCATTGAGATGATGCACGCCTGTACCTTGGTCCACGACGATCTGCCCGCGATGGACGACGACGTGCTTCGCCGCGGCCTTCCGACCGTGCACGTCAAGTTCGGCGAAGCTACTGCGATCCTGGTCGGCGATGCGCTGCAGGCGCACGCCTTCCTGACCCTGGCGAGCCTCGGCGCGCCGGGCGAGAGCCGTATCGCGCTTGTGCGCGAACTGGCGCAGGCGGTGTCAGCCGAGGGTGCCGCAGGCGGGCAGGCCAGGGACCTGTCGCTGGTTGGAAAGCACGTCGAGCTGGACAGGATCTTGGCGATGCACCAGATGAAGAGCGGAGCGCTAGTGCGCGCGTCCGTTCGCATGGGCGCGCTATGCGCTGTCGCAGAGAATGCCGCGCACGCTGCGCTGTACTGTGCGCTCGATCACTACAGCGCCTGTTTCGGCCTGGCATTGCAGGTGATCGACGACATTCTCGACGTGACAGCGGATATCGCGACGCTGGGCAAGACCCCCGGTAAGGACGCGGCGGCGCAGAAGCCGACCTGCGCGTCGATCATGGGCCTGCCGGCAGCACGCCAGTTCGCGCTGGATCTGTTGCGCGATGCCGGGGAGGCGATCGCGCCGCTGGGGTCGCGTGCTGAACGGCTGGCACAACTCCTACAGCGCGCCAACGCGTATCTATCCAAGCACGCGTCATGCGCATGAGCGCGCCCGCGTGGAGACGCCCCCCGTGCCGCAGCGATCGACCGGCGACAGAGGTCCATGCTGCACTTTGTTCAAATCGCGGTCCAGATCGCAGCGGTTGCCCGCCGCGGCGTACGCGGCGGCCTGCGCGCAAGCCTACGCGCCGGACCGGCGCCAGCATCGGGGACCGTCGCCGCGCCGGAGCAGGGCGGCCGTCCGGCGCTGCCTATGCGACGCCGCGACATCCGCGGCGTCTGCCCGATCCCGGTTCTTTTCACTGGTGTGCATAAGGGACATCCAGCGTGAACGTGCTGTCCGAACAGATCCTTTCCGAATTGCGCGTCCTGCTGAGCGAAGTGAGCGATGGTGGCAGCGTCGGCCCGTCTGTCTACGACACGGCGCGGGCGCTGCACTTCCACGGCAACGTCACCGGTCGGCAGGACGCGTACGCGTGGCTCATCGCGCAACAACAGGCCGACGGCGGATGGGGAAGCGCGGACTTCCCGCTGTTCCGCCATGCGTCCACCTGGGCAGCGTTACTGGCATTGCAGCGTGCCGATCCTCTTCCCGGTGCTGCCGATGCAGTCCAGGCGGCAACCCGGTTCCTCCAGCGCCAGCCCGATCCCTACGCGCATGCGGTGCCGGAAGACGCGCCGATCGGCGCGGAGCTGATCCTGCCGCAGCTTTGCGGTGAGGCCGCATCCTTGCTGGGTACCGTAGCGTTTCCGCGCCATCCAGCGCTGTTGCCGTTGCGGCAAGCGTGCCTGGACAAGCTGGCGGCGGCGGCGATGTTGCCGAGCGGCCATCCGTTGCTACACTCCTGGGAGGCCTGGGGGACGTCGCCGACGACCGCATGCCCGGATGACGATGGCAGCATCGGCATCAGTCCTTCGGCCACTGCCGCGTGGCTTGCGCACGCCATGACGCGGGGAAGCACGCCGCAGGCCGGGCGCGCCGATGCGTATCTCCGGATGGCATCGCGGGCGACGCGCAGCGGCGTCGAAGGCGTCGTTCCCAACGTCTGGCCGATCAATGTTTTCGAGCCATGCTGGTCGCTGTACACCCTGCATCTGGCCGGACTGTTCGTGCATCCCGGGCTCGCCGAGCCGGTCCGCGTGATTGTCGCACAGCTCGACGCCCGCCTGAGCGTGCGCGGTCTAGGCCCCGCCTTGCATTTCGCAGCTGATGCGGACGACACCGCCATTGCGTTGTGCGTCCTGCACATTGCAGGCCGCGACGCGGCGGTCGATGCATTGCGCCATTTTGAAACCGGCGAGCTGTTCGTCACCTTCCCCGGCGAGCGCAATGCCTCGCTGTCGACCAACATCCACGCCCTGCATGCGTTGCGACTGCTGGGAAAGCCCGCCGCCGGCACCAGCGCCTACGTCGAGGCCAGTCGCAACCCGCACGGTCTCTGGGACAACGAAAAATGGCACGTTTCGTGGCTGTATCCCACCGCGCATGCGGTCGCTGCGCTGGCGCAAGGCAAGCCCGAGTGGCGGGACGAGCGCGCGCTGGCGGCACTGCTGCGGGCGCAGCGCGGCGACGGCGGCTGGGGCGCCGGTCGCGCGTCCACATTCGAGGAAACCGCCTATGCGTTGTTCGCATTACGCGTGATGGACGAGAGAGAAAAAACCCCGGGGCGCCGGCGCATCGCACAGGTGGTGGCGCGTGCGCTAGAGTGGATGCTCGCCCGCCATGCGGCGCATGCATTGCCGAAAACGCCATTGTGGATCGGCAAGGAACTGTATTGCCCCACTCGGGTCGTGCGCGTGGCCGAACTCGCCGGCTTGTGGCTGGCGCTTCGTTGGGGCGGCCCGTCCTGACCGAGAGAGTAGGAGCGACGCCATGATCCAGGCAGAACGCGCGCTGCATCAGGTGCTGGAGTGGGGGCGTACCCTGACCGGGTTCGCCGACGAGCATGCCGTAGAAGCGGTGAACGGCGGCCAGTACATTCTGCAGCGTATCCGCCCGAGCCTGCGCGACATAAGCGTCCGCACCGGTCGCGATCCGCACGACGAAACACTGATCTTGGCGTTCTATCGCGAACTGGCGCTGCTGTTCTGGCTCGACGATTGCAACGACCTTGGCCTGATCGTGCCGGAGCAGCTCGCCGCGGTGGAGCAGGCGCTGGGGCAGGGCGAGCCGTGCGCGCTCCCCGGATTCGAGGGCTGCGCTGTGCTGCGCGCTTCGCTGGCCGCGCTAGCCTACGATCATCGCGACTATGCTCAGCTTCTCGCCGATACCAGGCGCTACTGCGCGGCGCTCCGCGCCGGACACGCGCAGGCGGCAGGGCCGGAACGCTGGTCCTACGCGGAGTACCTGCATAACGGCATCGATTCGATAGCCTACGCCAACGTGTTCTGTTGCCTGTCGTTGCTGTGGGGGCTGGACATGGCGACCTTGCGCGCGCGTCCGGCGTTTCGCCAGGTCCTGCGGCTCATCTCCGCGATAGGGCGCCTGCAGAACGATCTGCATGGACGCGACAAGGACACGTCAGCTGGCGAGGCCGACAACGCGGCGATCCTGCTGCTGCAGCGCTATCCAGCTATGCCTGTGGTGGAGTTCCTCAGCGACGAACTGGCCGGCTATACGCGCATGCTGCACCGGGTGATGGCGGAAGAACGCTTTCCGGCGCCCTGGGGATCGTTGATCGAGGCCATGGCGGCCATCTGCGCGCGGTACTACCAGACCTCGGCCAGCCGCTACCGCAGCGACTCTGCGGGGCGAGGCCAGCGTTCGCCGGCCTGAACGCGCGGGAGGCGGTGGCGTGCGCGCGCTGCCGCGGTTCGGTCCGACGCAACGCCGTCGCCCGGGGCGACGGACGGAGCGAGCATGAGCAACACCGCTCTGAGCCGGCGCAAGGACGACTATCTGGACATGGTGCTGGATCGGCGACACGATTTGGACGTGTGACCTTTGCCTTCGGAGGGCAACGCTCTATCCAGCAACACAAAAATTCGCTGCAAAATCAATGGTACAGCAAAGAGGGGTGGGTTGCAACCCGCTGCGTTGCAGCCGGTGCTGTGACAAGAGTGTGACCGCCGGATTTACGAGAAATTCGAAGATGATAATCAAGAGGCCAAGCTAACAAATGCGCTTCAGGCACTCTCAACGCTGCCTTCGTTCCTAATGGCTAGCCATTAAGAAGCCAGCCTCAAACAGGCCGTCGTAGTCCGTCGTCATTATCATTGAACGCTGACGACCGAATACGATGAAATGCGGCCTTGTCTTCGGCGGGATCTTTTCATTCCATCCGAGAAGGTGGTTGGGTTCAATTCGTAAGGCTTCACAAGCTCGGACAATCGTTTCGTCGGACAGGCGACTCTTACCTGCCTCGTAATTTTGAATTTGCTGGCCCGATACTTCAAGCTGCTCGCCAAGCTGCGCCAATTTGATCCCTGCCGCGCGACGGGCTGCCCGTAGCCGCGCACCGACAGCTAGCGCGAATGGCGATGGAGCCTTCTTCTCTCGCTTCTTTGCCATAGCGGGTTCCGCTTCGATTCAAACAGCCGCTCTCTACCAGAACAGAAAAATCTCGTCACTCAAATTTGGCTCGCTTGATAGGAGGTCGTTGATCCGCGATTTATGGCCAACGAACCGCGATGGCTTCCCAAAGGTCTTGTAATGTCTAGCAGTAACTCAGCAGTCAAGAATGTCACTGCATTCGATCCCCGCAGTATCAAGCGACACCTTGAAATCATCAACGAGCGTGCCCATGGCATAGATGGCAAGCTTGTTGTTTCCGTGTTCATCGAAGGCGCGCCAGGTACGATCACGCACCACCGTGCCGGCGACGTTGCTGGCATGTACGAATCTGTAGTCGCGCACGCGAATACGCCGGGCGCCAACGTTTACGTTCCGTTGTGCGTTATGCGTCGTAATCTGCCACGCGGAAAGAAGGGTGCCGAGTCCGATGTTATCGCAGCACTTGGGCTGGCGGCGGATATGGACGCCGACACAGGCAAGGTCGGTGAAATGCCAGTTGAACCGAGCTTCGTGATCGAAACGTCATCGGGCAACAGTCAACAGGTGATCTTATTTGATAGGCCGCTGTCACTAGAACAGGCTAAACCGCTCGCCGTTGCGCTGAAGAAAGCCAGCGGTTCCGACCACGGCACAGCGGACATATCTCATGTGTGGCGCATTCCCGGCACGCTGAATTGGCCGACCAAGACGAAGCTCGCACGCGGGCGCAGTGCTGAGCCGTGCGTCGTGACTCTGAAAGACCCGTTTCAAGGACTGGTCTATAGCGGGTCTCAATTGGCCGACAGCTTATCGTCTTACCTGAACGAGCCCCAGGCGGAGACGCAGTTCGATGAACGCTTTTCTGGCCGCGTCGAAGCGGAATCGATCTGGGATCGGGCGAGCGATATTCTCCGAGCGGCCTTGCTTTCGGACGGATTGCCCGACAGATCGGAGCACGCCGCCAGTGTCTTCGAGCACTGCGGCTTCGAAGGTTTGTCGCTGGATGAGGCAATTTCGCTTTGTCTCGCTCACGGGGGCGCTTGGAAGGAGAGATATAGCAGCGAAGCGGCCCTCATAGCCGATGCCGAAAGGTGCTGGAATAAATTCGTTCTACCCAAGAGGGCCGAGCGTGAAGCCAATGCACGGGCGGCAGAAGCATTCGTGGAAAACGCACGGGAAAAGCGGAAGGAACAGATAACCGCCACGCCATTCGTCTTTCAAGACCCTTCGACGCTGCCCCGGCGTGATAACCTTTATGGCGGCCACTTTATTCGTAGATACGTGTCGTCAACTGTAGGGGGCGGGGGCGGAGGAAAGTCGTCCCTTGAAATCACCGACACGTTGGGAATGGTTAGCGCGAATCCGCCGCTTAGGGTCTGGTACTTCAATCTTGAAGACCCGATTGACGAGATTCAGCGCCGCGTGACCGCAGCCGCAATGCACCACGGCGTTGACCCGGAAGTGTTGAACGCGAATCTTTTCGTGGATTCTGGGCGCGATCAATCGCTTGTAGTCGTGACGCAGCAAGGTCGCGAGACGAAAATTGTTGAGCCAGTTGTAAAGGCGCTGATAGCCGAAATGAAGTACAAGAGGATCGATGTCCTCATTGTTGACCCCTTTGTGTCAACGCACGAGGTAGAAGAGAACGACAACAACAAGATTCAGCAAGTAGCCAATCAGTTTACGCGCGTTGCGAACGAAGCAAATGCTTCGGTGGAATTGGTCCATCACATCAACAAAGCATCCGGGGATGGGAAGGGCGAGGTAACGGCGGACTCAGGTCGTGGCGCGGGAGCACTAAAAGATAAAGCGCGTGCAGTGCGAGCAATCAATACTATGAGCGAGAAGGAAGCCGAGAAGGCGGGCATCGATCCCAAGGATCGGTTCTCCTATTTCCGCGTGACCAACGTGAAATCAAACATGTCGAAGCGGTCTGGACACGCGGACTGGTACAGGATCGTGTCGGTTGACCTTGGCAACGGCACGAAATGGTCAGCAGGCGATAGCGTTGGCGTTGTGGAGAAATGGCAATGGCCCTCGGAGGCCGATACGGCCGATGAGGTTACGACGGAGCAACTTGAAGAAATCAAGTGGCGGATCAGCTTGGGTCCACACGGCGACAATCACCAGTCGAAGGATTGGGCTGGTCGGGTTTTCGGCGATGTTCTTGGGATCGATGCCAAGGCTGACAAACGCAAAATCGGGCGCTTGATGAAGGCGCTCGTAAAGACAGGGCACTTCGTCGTCGTCGAGCGGAAGTCGGGAAAAGGGCGCCATCGGCCTATGTTCGAAGTCGCACCAGAACCCCACCACTCACAGGGTGGGGTGGGGAGTGGTGACCCCTAGCCCATCAGACACCCCACCACCGCCTTTATTCTTAAAGGCGGATGGTGGTGGTGTGGGGATTAGATCGTAGCAGAACCTAAAGCTGAACAACGCGCCAGTATGCGTGCTGGCGTGCCGGTATAACTGTGCCTGTAGAGGAACTATGATGGCGACCAAAGTACCTAACGTCCTTGAATACAGCCGCGAGCTTCGCGAAGAGACCGCGAAAGGGGAAGAAATCACGGCCCGGAAACAAGACGCCGAACGTAAAGCACGTCAATTGAACGAGCGTGTTCGGTCGGGACCAACGGCCGACGAACGCGCCGCCAACGCTGAACGGGTGGTAAGGGGAGAAACGCTACCTGATTTCGAAGCCGAACTCAAAGTGGCGGTGATGGAATTGCGGGCGTTGGAGGATGCCGAGAAAAGTCAGCTATTCCTCGTCGAGTCAGCGCGTAAAGCAGCGGCGCGCGGGATTAGCGACGAAATGCGACCGCATTATCAGCGGGGGATGAAGAAGCTCGTTCCCCTTCTCTGCGAAGCTCACGCGGTCTGGAGTGACATCTTCGCAATGAAGCAAGCTATGCTCAACCAGGGACTGCAACTGCACGGAATCTTTCAAATCGAACCCTACTTTCTCGGCCTTCCTAATGACCGGACGAGCGAATTTGCGGGTTTTCTACGTGAGTGTGTAGGTGCCGAATATATACGCTCAATGCCAAAGGAATTTGAGCGATGATCAAGCGCGACTATGAGATAGCAGCGGGAAGGCCGCTTGATCTGGAATATGGCGGCGGCGGCTTTGTTACGGCCGTAGATGGGAAATCGATCAGCGCAACCAACGAAGAAGAAGTACGGCAGCACCTGCAAGGTTACGCGCTCCGATGGCGCTCGTTGATTGAGCAGGCCGGAAGGTACTTCTACTTCCTACCCCATTCGATCAAAAATCCGATGTGGGGTGAGCCGAAGCGCCTGCTCTTCGATCACAACGAAGGAGAGGTCATCGCAACGACGCTAAGCGGCTTGCAGCTTTACTGCGACGACAATGGGTTGGCGATGCGGCTTGTGGTTGGCGATAACCCGGTGCGGCGCAAAGCTTTCGAGACCGTCAAGAATGGGGAGCGCACGGCCCTTTCTGTGGGCGTCCTTATGCACGGAGACGAATACGTCGAGATAGATGATGCCCGTGTGAGGATGGTCAGGTCAGCTACATTGCAAGAGGTCAGCCTAGTAGCAGCGGGTGCATGCCGGCAAGCATTCTGTGGCTTGATCGAAGCGGAGGACGCGCGGTCTCTCGAAGAGGATGCAAACTCTTTCAAGATCATGAACGACGGCGCCGCGCACAAATTTCTCAAGGCGCTTGGCAACCTCTTGGAAGCTGTACGAAACGACCGTCCCTAGACTACGGGAGTGACGGTCTAGCGCTCGCGGCGTCCCGACGCTGAGCGTGGCGATGTGGTGGCGGGCTGTCCAACCCGCCACCAGTCGCTCGTAATGGGATGAGTGACGTTATGGTCCAGCGATTTCTTCTCTCATCGAACCGTCCGCCCACGCCTAAGGTGTCTCGGGCTATCGAAATGCGGGACCTTGCGCTCAAGCTGCTGATGTCACCAGAAAGCGCATGGGAGCAAACGTCATTTGGAGTGTTAAGGAAGTTTGCGCACGGCAATTTGTCGATGATGCTGCGAGCCCCGTTTCAGCGTTTTGCGTCCACAACGAAGGCAATGAAGTATCCCATGGCGCTGCAAGGCCTCCCGCCTTTGGAGCGGCCATACGGATTGGACATCTGGATTATCGACGGCGGCAAGTGATGAACATCGAGTGGTCAGACACTGGCGACGTTGATCTGGTTCACTACATCGCGGAGCTTGGGAGGAAGAATTGGAGCAACTAGCTTCCCCGAAATGAAGGCTTTGCCTGTTCCCGCAACTCAACACCTAAAGGCTTACCATGCCGTTTTCTGGCGTCCGTATCGCTTGCGGGTTACACCGGTGCTTGCGCTCGTCGCAGCCGCGTTCGTGAAACGCTTCAGTCTAATGCAATGACCAAGCCTGGATTCACGGAGCTTACAAGCTCGGCTGACCGCTTCTTGATATAGAAGGCGAGCCGGTATTCTTAATCTATTCGAGCGCAGAATGGTGCCGCCGGGGTCGAGCCGGATGCCAAGGGCGGTCCCGGTGACTTCTTCGGGCTAAGACCGCCGTAGAAATACTTGGTGATCGCGCGGGTGGCGAACGCGTCTCTTTCGTGTTTGCCTAGTGCAACCAGTCATCAGACTGAACGCGGCGAGGTGCGAGAGATCCTTTTTTGACGGTACGCTGGCTGAGAGGCCGACTGGGGCGAAGCATAAGTCAAACCGGTAGCAAACACTCGTCGGCAGGGCTCCTCGATCCCCAAAGCAACTTGTAGTAAACTGAACTTAGCCGAGCTAAGTTCTGTCTTCCCTTGGGCGATTATATAAGGATCAGGCAATGGGAGACCTCTTAGGGACAGTTGGAAAGATCGCGGGCATCGGCGGCATAGCACTTGGTGTCCTTCTGGTAGTATTCAGAGACGTTCTACGAAAAAGCATTTTTTCGAAACTTCCGGCGGCGGAGACCTACAAGCTCATCAGACTGCTTGTTGTCCTAACCTTCGCTGTCGCATGTCTCGGCATTTTTGCGTGGCTGGTCGGGTCCGGTGTCTTCGTTCAGATTACGAACGGCGATAACAGCGGAATTTTCAATTTCGGGAGGAAATCGTGAAGACTCCCATCATGACCTTGATTGCGTTGTTTTGCTGTTCCTCCGCGCACGCACTTGATATTCAGGTAACGAAAGGAAATTGCAGTCCCATCATAAACTTGAACCTATCAGACCCTGAGGCGCTGAAGCGCTTATTTGGAGAGTCGCCGTCTGATCTTCAAAACGAGTCCAGAGCGCTCGAATCCGTCGAGAAGATGACGCAAGCGATATCGGCGTTATTGAAGTGTGGCGACCTCTTAAAAGTGTCGCCAAGACGCCGCCTTGAATTGCTGGTGGTTGCGATGAATCAGCAAATCATCATCAAGGAGAAGTTCACTCTTCCAGCGCTAAGGCGATACATTTCGAATCCCGATAGCTCGAACGCCGACGCGCTTAGAGAAATGGTTCGCTTAACAAGCAGAAAGATCGACGCAACTATCGAGCGCTATATTGAGTTTGATTACGACAAGGACGCTTTTGAAATTGACGGCGTAACATGGGATATGCTGGACAGCGTCCTCAACGCGAAATCGGCACTTGCGGCAAGGCTAAATCGACCCGGCGTGGCAGAGGATTTGTTGGAGGAGCAAGTTCGCTTAACGAACGAGCTACGAAGAATTAGAGACGCTTTGGTGCAAACGAAAGACAAGCCCACGCGCTCCAAAAGATAGCTTAGAACAACTGTGAGGCGCGCACATACCTCTAAAAGCTATTACGGTCACAAGGGATTGTTGATCGCCTCTTTGACAACCAAGCACATGGAGCATTCGTGAAAGGAAGTATAATCACGGCAGAGGAAATCAAAGCCCGATGGGCTTACGCGGAAGTGACTTCCGAGAGATTCGGCAAAGCTTATGCGCAGCATCTCCCACCTCAGCTATTTCACGATGCGCATATGGGAAAACCATTCGCTGCCGTTGCGCAAACAGACTGGAAGTTGTTGATCGATGTGCTTGAGAACTATGCCCGCAATAAGGGCTTCATCGACAATATAGATGATTTTGGTGCGCCCGAATAATTTCTAGAGGAATGGGATTTGAGTGCTTTGCTGAATTGCCTCACAATCCCAGCGTTTGGGGAAGTGCTTTACCCCATTTTTTTGGCCCGCCCGCCTGGCACGAGCAACGGCGTGGTTGACGCCGCTGATCCAAGGTATAAGAGCCATTCTATTCCTTTCGATCCTAACTATGCCCCAACCTCCCCGCTGATTGCGATAAACTTTGGCGGACGCTACATGCTGATCGAAGGCTACTTACGAAGCATCCTGTGGCTGAGAAATCCCGTAAGTCCGTTGCAGGTGTGGATACCAAGCCCAACGGTCGGGCCTTGAACCAAAAATCCTCGGCTTGTTGCGCCCCCGGGGGGCGATCAATCTTTGGCACTTAAATGGCCTTGACCGGCCCATAGGAAAACTTACACATCCGCAAAATGGGATTCGTTGGAACCAATCAGATAGGTTCGCTGTCTCCTGAAGGGTGGTGCTGCTCCGCGCCGTAACCCAAGCGCTCACAATATACTATAGCGAGCTCCGCTTGAGAAAGACTGCGCAGATAGTCGATGTCCGTTGCGCCCTCCATCCACTCCAACAATTTCTCCTTAGGCGTGGTCTTGTAGGTCTCATAGAAGAACATCGACAATTCCAGCCAGTTCTTCGCCCGCCTATTTTGCGGCTGCACTTCGCCAAAAAAAGTATCTGGATGGAGACGCCACGCTGCTAATTCATTGTCAGTCAGTGGAGTTCTTATCATGAAGCTGTGGCCCGAAAGAGTTTCATGAATACACATGGCCGCTTTCTCTTCTTCGATAACGATCCCATTAGTAAGTCGGGCCGGAATTTCTCGACCGGTGTGATCAGGCACTAGATATGTCTCACCGATCTTAAGCCGTGCAGGTGCGCCAGCTTCGCCAAACGCAAATTCAGGATTTTCCCCGTCGAACGTCGAAGGGATTTCGTAGTGCTCGCGCATCGAATCTATCAGCGCCAGCATTTCTTTATGACGTTCGTGGGATTCCAGCACATCTTTGAGTCGAGAGAACGCAACGTCCGCCCCAAAATCTGGGATTTGACACCCCGCCGCCAGCACCTGCGTATTTGCGGTTACCGCCCCCAAATTATTATGGAACGCGTGGTTGGTCACGATGACGTATGCAGGCGGTTTAACAGAACCATCCGGCTGCGGAATCTTTTCTGTTCCGCGTATCTGTTCTAGAGCTGCCTGCGCCCATCCCGACAACACGTCTGTCGGCGTGTCAGGGACATTGACTTCAATGAATACAACACGCGCGTGCAGAGCCTGCTTGGCCAACGCTTTGGCAAGCTTATTGCCAACACGTAGCCGTTTCACTTCGTCGGTAGCTCCCTCCTCAGACGGGGCGCGATTGCGGCTCTTCACTTCTACGGAAAATTTCTTGCCGGTGGCAGGAAACGTAGCGACAAATTCAACGTGGGATGAACTTCCGTCTTTTTCGTTTTCATAGCTCAGATGGAAGCCTGCTTTAAGGAAGGCCGCAGCGGCATATGTTTCGAAAAGCTTTCCTACGAAATCGTCCGACCGCTCGCTCTTCAAACGCTCAACGAAACTCGCAACCAATTTTGGAGCAACTTCCGGCTCTGCGTGGTGAGCAATTAGATAAAGGTTGTAAGCCAGGTTGATGAACGCCCGCTGCGCACCTGTCATCGGGCCGACGTTAATTTCGCCAACCTTTTTGCCTAATCGTTGTAGGTCATCGACAGCCCGCGTGAACCATCGGGCAATAGGATGCTGATCAGCCGAACGCTTAGCCATTTCGGCCTTGAACCATTCGTTACCCAACTGCCCAACGAGGTAATCGCGCAAGAAATCCTGAAACGTCCGCCAGTTCTTTGACCAGAACACGGTGTTGCCAACGCCAAGTGTCCTAAGTTGAATTCGAGAGTGTCCTAATTCGCCTTACGGAACGCGCGGTAAGCCAACGCGAGAAGAAGGACCACGCTCAGTAGCCCAAAAAGGGTCTTCATATTGCCAGCCAACTCGCCCAACGAGCTTCTGTCATTAGGGAGGAGAAAAGAAGCGGCGAACAGGGCAACACTCCCCCCGCAGGCAAACTTCAGCCTATCGATCCCCTTTGCGTATTCCGGGTCTCCGATCATTTCCTCGCTCCAAAAGCAAGGCCGACTCAGTTGGCGGCCTCCTTAATTTTTCCAGAGCCGCCGCACTTCGCGCAGGGACGAAACTCATTCTTTTCGCCAAGCCGAACTGGATGCATGGCGCGATCTTGACCTGTCCCGTCGCACTCTGGGCAGGTGCTCTCAATTTCCTTCTCAGTTTCGGTCATTCCAACTCCTTAGGCGGCGCGCCTCGTGTTACCTAGCGTTGTCCAGGACGCTTCCGGGGCAAGTCTAAGTAGTAGCGCCCTGCGATGAGAACGTTCTTTACACCGCCGTGACTGTCGCGGTTCTTGAACTCGCGTGGGACGTTGACGATGTTGGCTAACTTCCGCCAAATCTCTCGAAACTTTTTACTATTCCATGGCTTTGCACTCGCTTCATAAATGATTACCGGTCCTGATTTCGGCAAGGCGCCACGAAGTTCACCCCGATAAAACTCGACAACATGACTTAATTCTTCCCGCACCATCGGAGCCTGTTTCAGGTCGATCAGCCCGTTACAAGTCGCTCCCTTATGATGAAGAATCCAATTCGCGTCTATTTGGTCCCATGTAAGTCCGCCGACCCAAATTGTGTCCCCGTCCTCGAAGCCAATAGGCTCTTTGGCTTCCGAGCGCGGCAACCATTCACCGATGACTTCTCGTTGCGGCAGCATGAGTTCGTACTGGAATGCTTGTGCTAAGGCGATCGAGAAATAACCGATCTCCCTCGCCTTTGCTCGCACAGCGTTGGCGTGTTCTTCCGTCAACTGCGTACCGCGTGGCTTGACACTGCGAGTGCTAATATTATCCAGCGCGATCAGAACGCGGTAACAATCATTGTCGTCGGAAGTAAGCAATCCATGCCTTACGATTGCTCTGAGCTGACCAATGAAAGCGTTGCCTACTGCGAACTTTCGTCCATCCGTCCACCGCCTGTACCACATCCCAAGCGTCTGACCGTTGATCGAGGATAAGGCCCGACTTCCAAAGTCCCTCTCAAGGCGCGAAAGGTAGCGCTCACGATCAATTCGAACTCTGAAACTCAGTTTGTGGTGATCGGAGTTCTCGTCTTCTTTGTATGCTCTGATCAAGTCAGCGATGGTGCGAGACATGGCACTAGCTCAGTAGAACATGGTCATTGCAAGCCAAGAGGCAATAATGGGATAAAACAGGAAGATCAGCAGAACTGCGATGATCGCGCCGACTATTCCGGCGACGCCTTCACCTCGTATGCGAGTACCGAAAGTTTGAACTTCAAAGCGGGGATCTTTCACGGCGTGGTTCTCCATTGAAGAAATTTGAGAACCACCTGCGAGCGTCGGGCTCTAATGGATGCTTGCTCTGTCAAATTTTGACAAGATCAACTGCGGTAATTTTCTAAGATGTTGTAGTTTCAATGACTTAACCTCGCGCAGATCAGTCTGTCGCTCACGGAAAAAGAGTGCGGGCCTGCGTTCGCGGGAAGCCATTCCTCCTAACCCTCTGCCAACGTTTGGGAAATTCTGGGCGATCCGGCGAATCGCTGCCTAGAGTTCGAAGAGTTCCGGCCTGATGGATGGCGCGTCCTGTCCACAGCCACGACGGGGCGGTATCTTGCTCGCGGTTCGATGGCCTATCCATACAAGCGGAGTGCGTTGATCGCGCTTAGGCCAACGAAGATTTCGGCGAGCCATCCGCCGTCAACATGGTGGCGAGGGAAAGATGACGCTAATATTGAACTTCGAATGGGAAGAGGCGCCCGGAGCAAAGACTCTAAGCAAAGCCGGGAATCTGCGGCCTGCTAACGAATTCGCAGACGCGCCAGCGAAGCAAACTGCGCGGCAGTCCGCGTTTTATCGCAACCTCATTCGTCTAGCCGAACAGACGGGAGAGAAGTCGCTCCCTATCACATTTCAGACCAGCGACGGCCAACTGAGGCGGATGGACTATGGCTGCATCAAGATTGCGGAGCACGCTGGTTTCATCGAAGCTATTGAGAACGCTTCTAGTGGCGTGGTGGAGTTCGTTACGCTTAAGTGGAATCCGTCACTTTAGCGTTCGGCATGTGCAACCTCTACAGCATCACGACCAATCAAGCGGCGATCGCCGAACTCTTCCGCGTCGTCAATCGCTACGTCGGCAATCTTGCGCCAATGCCCGGCGTGTTTCCCGATTATCCAGCGCCCGTTGTGCGCAACACGGATAGCGGCACGGAGCTTACGCTGATGCGCTGGGGCATGCCGCCGCCACCGCGCACAGGTGGGCCTCCCGTCACGAACATTCGCAACACTTCATCGCCGCACTGGCGCGGCTGGTTGAAACCTGAAAACCGGTGCTTGGTACCCTTCAATAGCTTCGCGGAATACGCGCCAGAGCCCAACCCCGGGACCAAGAAGAAGGACGTTGTTTGGTTCGCAATAAATGAAGAGCGTCCACTCACAGCGTTCGCCGGCATCTCGACTACGTTCAAAGGTGATCGCGGGACGAAATCCAAGCCTGTGCCTGGTCCACACAACGTCTATGGATTTCTAACGACTACGCCAAACGCTGTTGTCGAGCCGATTCATCCGAAGGCTATGCCAGTGATCCTAACCACCGATGAAGAGCGCGACGTTTGGATGCGGGCGCCATGGGAAGAAGCGAAGGCGTTGCAGCGGCCTCTGGCGGATGATGGGCTGATCATTGTCGCGCGGGGCGAGATAAAAGAAGACGTTGCTGTGACGTGAATACGGCTAATACTTGACGGCGCTTAAGTTTTTGGAAAAATGGGACGCCAACCTGAGGGTATGGGGGGAGTTCCATGCGTGCTATAATTGCCGCACTAGTTCTGTTTGTCACTATTGTGAATCCTGTCCACGCACGCGGTCCCTACGGGAGGATATCCGTAGCCGGATGGTCGGGCGGAGCTTACACGGACGATAAGACCGGCCAATTCTCGAACTGTATTGCGAGCGCGAACTACAAGAGCGGCATCAATTTTGGTGTTCTCGTCACCAAGACTTACAGCTGGGTGCTCGCGTTCACACATCAGAGTTGGACTCTATCCCAAGGACAAAAATTTCCGATCGTTCTGAGTTTTGATGGCCGGAATACGTTCAACGTTGATGCCGTGGCGATGTCGGGGACTATGGTTTTTGTCCCGATGCCGGACAATTCTGCTCTGATTAAGAGTTTTCGCGCAGCGCGCACAATGTCTGCATTTGCCCAAGGCCACCTATTTCAATTTGATCTGAGCGGAACTTCAGTCCTCATTCCCGCGCTGGTAACCTGCGTGAAGACTATCAATGCCGGAGGTATCGCAGCCGCCAGCGACTTTACGGCAGCGGTCACTGCCAACGCCACGCCAAAGCTTGTGGCGCCGAACACGTCGCCGACCAACGCGTCCAGCTTGGAGCCAGCACGTCCACAAGAGGGTTCGGCAGAATTGCAGTTGGAGGCAATGCAGCTAGCGTCGAACTTCATTCTCAAGGCAAATTCTTTGTCTCATCCAGCCTTGGTTAGTCGATCTGAAACACCGGTTGCCCTTGCTTCAACCGGCGCGGCTTGGAAGGCTGACAACGCAACCGGCTTCGTTCGTATTATTCCTCCACAGGCGAATGTAGCTGGTCTTGATGTAGCTGCCGCTATCGTCGGGAATGATGCAAAAGACTGCAAAGGAAAGTTTGCTTCCGCGCGCAATAGCGAGCTTATCGATAGTGAAGTCGTCTTCCGAGGCATGTCCTCTTGCGAGGATTCTGAGAAGTCAGCGATAGCTGAGTATTTCATCCTTCCGCGCAAAGCGGGAGGGTTCATCATGTTTTCGGTGATAACGCCTACGAAGACGATCGGCCAACAGGTTCAAGGTCAACAGCGTGACGAACTGAATGCTGGTTTCCGCAAAGCGGCCTACACCTCAGTAAATCAATGACCTTAAAAATTAGACTCCTCGTCGTATGGGCTCCCATTGTTGCTGTATTCGCGGTTTCGTCCACCCCGAGCTGGGGATGGTTCTGGAGCAAGCGCAGTACCGTGAAGAGCTATGAAAAGTGTCTGCAGGAAAACAAATCGAGCATCGTTAACTGGAAAGTCATCAGCGCGAAGTGCATCGAGAAGCTTGCAACGCCAGTGCCCATCGAGACTGTTGGAGTCGGGTATAAAGAAGATTACGAGACGTACCGGAACGATCAAGAAGGAGTGCAGTTCGACAAGGAGCACGCACTGTTCAGTTGGAAGCGCAACGTCGTCATAGCCAAGCCGGGCGAACACTCCATCACCGATACCTCCTACATCGCGACCTTCTCCGCAGATAACTTTCTCCTGACGAGTGTTTCCGCTGTCATTAGGTTGGAAAATGGAGAGGAGCGGACGATAAGCGCGAGCGAGGACAGTCCTGCTAAGTCCGTGTCTGCTGAGGTCTTGCCATCGGTACGCGTATCAGATTTCGGATCATCCTCTCCCCGTCATACGCAGTGTAGTTCCGCGAATGTTTCTAACTGCATCAGCATCCGAGTCATTTCCGCCGCCGGATTCGAGATAGCGGTTGATTGAGGGCCCTCCATTCAAAAGACCATAGCAAGCCGCTTCTCATTGGTAGCGACTCTCACGGGTTTGGCGACGCTCATCTACAGCGCGTGTGCCGCCTCTGATTTCGCGGGCCGCGCCAGTGTCATCGACGGTGACACCCTTGAAATTCATAGCGCTCGCATCCGGCTATGGGGCATTGATGCGCCTGAGCACGATCAACTTTGCCGTGGCGAAAATAGCCTTCAGTATCGCTGCGGTGCGAAATCTGCGAATGCGCTTGATCAATTCATTGGTACACGCACTGTGGCTTGCTCGGCCGTTGATGCCGACCGATACGGTCGCACAGTTGCATCGTGCTCAGTCGGAAGTGTTGATCTGGCTGATTGGCTTTTCTCGCGCGGTTTTGCCCTCGACTGGCCCCGATATTCCAAAGGTAAGTACGACCGGGCCCAGCGCGAGGCAGAACAAGCCGGGCGAGGCATTTGGGCTGGTAGTTTCAGTAGACCTTGGGAATATCGCGCGTGCATTCGGGCGGGGAGAAGCATCGGGTGGTGTTCGGATGAAGCAAGATGATGATTTCCATATTGATGCACCTACCAAATCCATAGATGCCATCAAAGCGCGCATTCTTGTCGATGCCCTTCATGAATTAGCCGTTGCCGGTGTTGGATACAGCTTCTATGTGAGTAAGATCGTTTGGGGTGTTTCACTATATCTGCAATGTGGGGAGTTTGTAGAGCGTTGGAAATCTTATCCGCGCATAAGCGATGCGGCCCGCAAGATTAGGGATCAGGGCAAGAAGGGTTGGCGGAAGCAGGTGACCTTTGAGCATGCACGCCCTTTAAGCCAAATCTACAGTTTATTACTCGCGCAAGGCCGTCAACTCACGACAGAAGCGATCGTAGAAATCGTGGGCGCGTACCCGCCGGTGCTGGTGACTCGCGAAGAGAACATCGAACTAAACAAACTGTACAAGAAGACAGGCGAACCAGAAGAACGATATCGAGCAATCCCATATTCCGGGTTCGAGCTTCGGTCTAAACCGTTGTACCGTTTGGCCGAGCATTAGCGGTTCTTCCTTCTTCGGAACTCAGCGCGCTCGCCTCAACCGTCTTCGCCCGTCGGGGGGCGATAATGTGGACGATCGATTGGGGCTGAGCAGATCAGAGAGACCGCAGAGATTTCACTCCTTGAGGCTAATCCTTCGCTGCCAATTTCAGTAACCTATGCTCTACGCGATGGCAGTTAGCGCAGAGGCATTCGAGGTCTTCAAGCCGGGTCTTATGGCTTCTCGCCATATCCTTGACCTGCACCGTCTGGTGATGAACCTCAATGCAGGCGGCGCCGTGATCGCCAGCGTAGACTAAAATTGGGTCCATGCCGCAACGCTCGCAAAACAGCCGCCCATGCTTGCGTATGAACCAATCCCTTTTCGCCTGGGCAAGGCCCCATGCTCGTTCTCTTCTTAGATGGGACACTAGGTGGGGCTTACCTTCGGCCCAAGAGCAATCCTCGCTCGATGGTGGAAGATCGATCGGTTCGCTCGTTTCCCCTTTCAACACAATCGCGTATCCTGAGCGCTCTAGAATACGAAAGCAGATCGTACCTATGCCGCCCGAGAAGTGCTTGGGCAGCACCCTAAATCCCAATGCCTCTGTGGCTGCTATTCCGAAGACAGCTTTCGGCGGAAAACGTTCACCCAGGTCAGTTACTAAGTCGTAGTCCGTTGAGGGACCGTAGCTGTGTTCGAAGTCTGGTTGACGTAGCTTTTCTAGCGCATTCCATACATGTTCAGCCGACACTGCATCGAACGCTTCGGCAGAAAGCCTTTCAGCGCTTCTCTTATCAACCCGCCTAGCTTCATCCGCAGCGCGAATCGCTTCAAGCGCGGCAACGACATTAGCATCGCCGATCTTGCTTAGACCACGCGCGAAGTTTGCATGGGAGGTCATTAGCTGTTGAAACCAGCCAACCTTGGTGACATCAATCGGATCAGGGAAATAGTCGATGTCGAACACCACTTCATTCTCGACGCCTCGCTCGATCTTTTTGATGATCCCAGAGCAACTAAGCTCATAGACTCGAGGTGAACCTGCTCCTGTGAATACCCAAAGGCGACTACCGACCAAGGCGTCATCCCGCAACTTATTCTTGGTGGAGAATCTGAGTTGCCGATCCTGACGACTTTTAGCGTCTTGAAAGTACGGTCCTCGCTCGTCGGTTTTGTGGTATGCGACGTAATGGTCCATTCTAATTCCAAAATGTTGAAGCCGCTGAAGGTAGTATGTAAGAAATACTAGCCGGGGATCGAATATCAATTCGATTTGGGTTTTGAGGGGAGACGTATGGCGACCGCGCGTCAGGTGCTTGGAGATTTCGGAGAGACTGTTGTTGCGAAAACATGTAGCTGCCCAAAGTGCAAACGTCCAAAGACGTTGAAGCGTCTCCCAAACAATTTCAAATGCGCCGATTTGATTTGTGACTTCTGCGGGTACCTAGCGCAGGTGAAGGCAGCCACGGTGCGAAATCACGATGTTCTTCCCCAAGCTGTGTTAGGCGCGGCTTGGGCGCCGCAAGCCGAACGCATGAATGCCGCGATCTACTTCCCGCTGTTTCTTGTTTTGGTGTCAGGCAAACACTATTCGATCTTCTATCTGTCCGCCGACCTTCAAAATCCCGAAATGTTCAAAGCACGGAGCCCGCTATCCGCCGATGCTCGGCGGGCGGGCTGGCAAGGGTTCGTCTACGATCTAACTGTGAAGGATAGTTTCGTTAGACTTGGGTGAGGAGGGCTTGCGCTCCCGAGCAACAGCCCGTGCCGAATGGCGGGCGCGGCGTGTGATGCTCGTGTTGAGTTTCCTAAATACTGCGGTTGATGTTGCGTGAGCATATCTGAGCAGCATTGTTGCATCTCGGTGACCGCTTATCGTTGCGACCTCTGGGATAGTTAGCCCTAGCTCGAAGAACCGACTGATTGCTTCGTGGCGAAGATCATGAAATCGCAGGTCGTCGAGTCCAGCACGCTCCGTAATGCGATCCCAAGCTAAATGTATGGCGTTCCCTGTCATCGAAAACACGCGTCCGTCGATTGAGCATCGCCTTGGCAACTTTTTGATGGCATCGTTTGAAAGCGGAATCGTTCTCGCATGACCATTCTTGGTGACGGGAATCGTTAGAAGCCGCCTTTTAAGGTCGAGGTCTTTCCACTGCATATTGGCGATTTCGCCCCTCCTCATACCAGTAGCGAGCGCAAATTGGATTATCTGCACAATTACTGGCCTTCGGCATGAACGAGTGGCTTTCAATAACGTGTTCAATTCTCCGGGGCGTAACCGGCGAGTGCGCATGCGCATTTTCGCGGAGAAGCGAAGCCCCTTGATAGGGTTGTCCTTGATCGGGATCGCCCAATCGCGCTTTGCGACTTCAAACATGTGCTGGATTGGGTTCAACTGTCGCTTAAGAGTGGTAGGTGCGACGCAGGCTAATCGGCGGTCGCGATAACGTGCGAAGTCCGCCGTTCCTAGAGTTGAAAGCGGCAATTTGCAGATGGGGTCGCAAAGCATTCGTGCGAGCACGGAATCTTCGATCTTCCCGCCGCGCTTCTTAGGGGTAACTTCTTTTCGGTAACGGACAATCAGGTCGGCCAGCCTAACAGTCTTGAGCACGCCGTTGTCAGCGGGCAGGTCGGAGCGGTCAGCCCGAATCTCCATCTGCCTCGCCCAAGCCACCGCGTCGATCGTGTCCCGAGGCGTGGTGTAGCTGAGTGCGGGTCACCACGTTCGCCGGCATGGGCCGGATCGGTCAGCTGGCGATTGCCGGGAAGCTGACGGCGGGATCATCGCCCAACGGGGCGATGGTTTCCAGTGTCATGTAGCGGCCGCGTTGAACCGTCCACTCGTCGTTCTGTTCGAGCAGGATGGCACCGATCAGGCGAGTGATGGCGTCCTCATTCGGGAAGATGCCAACCACTTCGGTTCGGCGCTTGATCTCGCCGTTGACCCGTTCGAGCGGATTGGTCGAGTGCAGCTTGGCGCGGTGCGCGGCCGGGAAGCTCATATAGGCCAGCACGTCGGTCTCGGCCTCGTCGAGGAAGGCGGCGAGCTTCGGCAGCTTGGGGCGGAGCTGGTCGGCGATGCGCCGCCATTGCGCCCGTGCTGCCTCGGCGTCGTCCTGGGCAAAGGCGGTGGCGATGAAGGCGGAGACGACGCGCCGGCCGCTCTTGCCAGCATGCGCCAGCGCGTTGCGCATGAAGTGCACGCGGCAGCGTTGCCAAGAGGCGTTGAGCACCTTGCTGACGGTCGCCTTGATGCCCTCATGGACGTCGGAGACGACGAGCTTGACGCCGCGCAGGCCCCGCCGCGCCAGCTTGCGCAGGAACGCCGTCCAGAACGTCTCGGCCTCTGACGGACCGATATCCATGCCGAGCACCTCGCGGCGGCCATCGCTGTTGACTCCCACCGCGATGATCACCGCGACCGAGACGATGCGCCCGTTCTGGCGCACCTTCACGTAGGTCGCGTCGATCCACAGATAGGGCCAGTCGCCCTCGATCGGGCGGTTGAGGAAGGCCTTCACCTTGTCGTCGATCTCGCCGCACAGCCGCGACACCTGGCTCTTGGAGATCCCGCTCATGCCCATCGCCTGCACCAGATCGTCGACCGAGCGGGTGGAGACGCCCTGCACGTAGGCCTCCTGCACCACGGCGGTGAGCGCCTTCTCGGCCATCCGCCGCGGCTCGAGGAAGCCCGGGAAGTAGGAGCCTTTGCGCAGCTTGGGAATGCGCAGCTCGACGGTGCCGGCGCGGGTCTCCCAGCTCCGGTCGCGGTAGCCGTTGCGCTGGACCTGCCGTTCCTGGCTCTTCTCGCCGTACGCGGCCCCGGTCAGGCCCTCGACCTCCAGCTCCATCAGCCGGTGGGCGGCAAAGCCGATCATCTCGCGCAAGAGATCTGCATCGGGGGTCTTCTCTACGAGCGTGCGCAGGTTCATCATGTCGTCGGTCATCGGTGGTTCCTCGAATCAGGTTGGCTGTCGCAATCCAAACCTTACCGACGAATCATCGGTGACCACCCGCAAAGCCGCTCGCTCGCTACGGCGCTATTGAGGGCGCGCTTCGCGAGCGGCTTTGCTAATCAGCTACACCACTCCTCGGGACACGACCACCGCGTCCTTCCTTCGAAGGAAGGATTTTGACACGGCGCCGGAGCCTACCCTTCTGACCTGAACCTGCCATTTCTTGCCTCGCTGCCTGATCGTGGCCATGTGTTTTTCTCGCTGTGACACGGTTGTGACAGCGAGCTTTTCGGGCGCTGGGGCAGGGGGCCTAAACCGCTGGAAATGCCTCTATTTTGGCTTTTCTAGCTTCGCGCACCCGACACGATTCGAACGTGTGACCTTTGCCTTCGGAGGGCAACGGTCAGTCAAGGCTGGGAGGCGCCCAGTGCTTTCCGAATAGAAACTGCGGCAGCCAGCGGAGTGGTCTCGGCAATTGTGGCCGGCTGTACGAAGGTGTCGACGAACATGAGCCACTGTTCGATTTTTCCCGAATTCTGCCGCTTTAGTCAGATACCGAGGTTCGTCACGCTTCCAAGTACGCCACCAAATGCATTCATAAGAGCTTAGCGCGGATCTAGCGGACTGCCTCATGCGAAGGACGGGATAAGATATCGTAGGTTTGGTTGGTGTGGGGAAAGGCGGTAGCGCTCCCCCGCTACCATGAATTACCTGTCCGGCCCGGAGACATGGGTAACGAAACGTACCTAAGAGATGGGTGACAACCTCGTGCCGATCGGGTTGTCGCGGGGTTTCAAAGTCATCTGCTCCAAGTTCGCTTCAAATTGAGATGGCCTGCAATCTGCTGCATTTCAGCGTGACGCATTCATGGCACGGCTATTTTTGCTCGGCTCGCGCTATCGCCGTCAACCCCGCGCGTGCCGCGCCCCTTCGGGCTTCGGGGGTTGACCGCGACAGCGGAGCCAAGCAAGTGGCCTTCCATGCCAAGAATGCACAAGAGCGCGTCTCCGTCAGGGCGCCGTGGTCGTGGCGGGGACATCGGTGATGGGCCTCGGACCGAACGGGTTGTCGAGAGGTTGCAAGGTCTTCTGTTCGAGATCGAAATAGCCGAGATCGTAATGCATGAAGCTGACGAGCCAGATGCCCTCGTCGACCTCCTTGATGCCGAGCTTCTGGCCAGCCAGGACGGTTGAGATGTTGATCCTCTTGCGATGCAGGCAGAGGCGGCCGCAGGCAGTGACGACGACGTCGCGGTCGTGGAAGGGATAGCTCAACTCCGGCAGGCCGGCATAGGCCCGCGCTGAGGCCGTGTAGACCTCGGCAGGGCACTTCATGCCGAGCGCCTCGTGGGGGCGCTCGGTATTGAACTCGTGCACGAAGGCATCGAAGCGCTCCTGCTGTTGCAGGCTGTTGAAGCCAGGCGGCCTGGTGGCCTCCTTCTTGAGGGTGAGGTGCATGCGCTCGTGCCGGCCATTTTGTTGCGGATGACCTGGCTTGATGCGCTCGATGGCGATACCGAGGCGGAGCCACCATACCGAGAGCTTGGAAAGATTGAACAAGGCATTGGGACTGGCAAACGGCACGCCATTGTCGGACCGAATGGCAAGCGGCAGGCCGCGCTCGCGGAACAGGCGCTCGAAGGCGGTCATGGCAGGCTCCTCGCGCGTGGAGTCGAGCGCCTCGCACAGCAGCAGGAAGCGCGCGGCATGATCGCTGACGGTCAGCGGGAAGCAGTAATGGCTGTTGCCAAGCTTGAACTCGCCTTTGAAGTCGGCGCACCAGACATCGTTCGGGGCAGTCCCTTGCGATAGCGACGTGCCGCGCGCGCGATGGCGCGGCCCGCCGCCCCGCCTGACCAGGCCGTGGCGATCGAGCACCGCATGAATGGTGCTTTTGGCCGGCACCCGGACATCGCCGTCGAGCCGTCGCACCAGGAGTTCGCGGATCTTGCGGGCCCCCCAATGCGGCTTCTCGGCCTTGAGCTGGACAATCAGCGTCTCGATCTGGGCCGGCAGTTGATTGGCGTAGCGAACCGGCCGCCTGGAGCGGTCGCTCAGCGCCTCCAGGCCATGTTCCTTGTAGCGATCGAAAATCTTGTAGCCGGTCTTACGGGAGATGCCGAACTCCCGGCAGACATCCGTCATGGCTTCCCCGTCCAACAGGCGGGCGACAAAGCGAAGGCGCTCCTCCATTACCGAACTCGCTTTCCACGGCATCCACACCTCCCGCAGAACAAAAGCGGAAAGTGTAACCCATGTGCCCGGTACGTTCTGTCACCTATGTCTCGGGCCGCTCACCCGTCTTATCAGCAGGTTAGCTGGGTTGAAGGCCGCAGCGCAATGCGCGAAACCTCCCCGTAGCAAAACGGTAGCAGCGCAGCTCTTGTTTTTTCACCGGAAAACGAATCCTTGCTGAGAAGCAAATCTTCTGAAGGGAAGCGCGCGACCAAGTGAAGATCGGTTACTTCACTTAATCCCTTCTCTTTCAAGGATTCCAAGGATTCGCCGTATCGGCCAACTTCGCGATTTGCTGCCACGCCGAGTTCGATCTGATGCGGACAAGACCAGCTGACTCCTAATCAGCGGGTCCCAGGTTCGAGCCCTGGTGCGCCCACCACCCTTAAGAGATTGGCCCGCAAGGGCTTTTTTTAATTTCGCGACAGAACAAGCCGGGTCTCGTGCGACGCTTCTAATGGTCGTACGTCGCACGCCGTGCGACGAGTCGGATAATTAGGGCCGAAGGCCATCCACCGCTGAAACGCGCAGCCAAATGAGACCTATCGGTCTGCGTTCAGCTCTTCATGCCTTCCGTCCGCACCTGCAATTCAAGCCTGTCGATGCCGGAATCGGCGAGAGCCGCATTGCGGGCGCGATAGTGCTTCACGATGGTCTGCGCGCTTCGGTATGAATGCCCTGTGATGTCGCAGATCGTCAGCAAGTCGCAGCCAGCCCGATCGAGAAGCATGACGCAGGTATCGCGTAGGTCCTGGTCATGCTTTTGGTCGAGTTCGCCGGCGCCGTTGACGAACATTAGGGTGGGGCAAGGCTTCACGTGCCATGCTGTCTCGTCGCCATTGCTGTCGCGAGCGGTCTGCGCATCCAGCCATTCCGCTAATGCGCGCTTGCGCTGATCGACCGCTCGAGCGCGCTGCGCTTCCGAGATCATGGACGCACTCACGTTGAACGCAGCGGCGATCCGCCTCTGGGGCTCACCGTTCTGCTGTCCTGCGAGCGCGATCCGCAGCTGCTCGGGGGTCAACTTGAACAAAAGAAGTGGCTCTTCGCCTATCGATGCTCGAGCAGTGTCTTGAGCTGACTGTGGATTATTGTGGAAGCGAAGCCGGAATTTTCGCGAGCCAGGACAGGCACAGGCGAGGCTGAGGGTCCGCCGCGCCGGTGGCATGATTGTACCAGCCGCCCTTAGGCAGCCTGCCGCATGCGTTCGATGCTCTGAGTTATATGATTTCCGGCATCGTCCGCCACCTTCAGAGACAAGTCGGCCATCCGGCGGTGGGTATCCAACGCACTCTTGATCGTGTCACGCATCAGATCGGTTTGCACAGCGGCCAAATCGTGAGGAGTGCGGCAGCTCCAGAGTTCATTCATGCGATCCATGTTCCTCTCGATCTGCTGTCGCATGAAATCGAAGTACTCGCGCGACGCACCGTTCATTCCTTTCGCGACTGCGGTCGTAGAATACATGATTGCTTCGGCATTGCGGACCGAGCGTTCCGCTGCCTGCTGCGCCTCATTGCCGCTCAAACCGAACGTGCGACCCAGCTGATCAGTCGAGCGGCCCATCATGGCCGCCGCCATGTCGAGTCCGAAGCGCCAGGCGTTTTGCAACATCTCGGTATTTTGCCGCAAGAGATGGCCGCTGGCTTGCGCCACCTCCTCCCCAGCCTCGGCGGTGGCCAAGCCGATCCGTCTGGTCTGCTCAGCGGTCCTCTCGCCGGCGCGGCGGATTGTGTCCTCAGGGCTTTGGGTGGGTTTTTCCTCTGGGCGTGGATTGGTCATTTCGTTGCTCCATCGTTCTTGTTCGTGAGGCGGATCGCTTTGCGCTGCGTCACATGCGATCCTTGGCGAGCAAACGTGAGCAATTCTGGACCGTTCCGGGCCGAGCGATCTTTTAATCAATCCTCCGCGATTGCGCGCAGGAACGAGCACTTCAACTTCCAATTATTGCTTGATCTGGCTCGTCTGCTCGCGCTCCGGGCCAGATGTTGTTGGTCCTAGCGCAAGGCTCAGTCATGACCACCGCTGAAACCGTACTGCTCATCGCGACCCTGTTGTTGGCGCTTCTCGTCATCGGCAACATCGGCTTCTCCAAGCTGGCCGAGCGAAGGAATCCGCCTATCGGCAAGTTTCTCGAGTGCGACGGCGTGGTACTCCACTATATCGATCGGGGCGATCCCGCGGCTCCTTGCGTCTTGCTGCTTCATGGCAATGGATCCATGATCCAGGACTTCATAATCGGTGGGCTGGTCGATCTTCTTGCCCGCAGCAATCGCGTGGTATGCTTCGACCGCCCGGGCTTTGGCTACAGTCAGCGGCCGCGGCTCCGAGTATGGAGCGCAGCTGCTCAAGCAGCTCTGCTGGTGAAGGGGCTCGAGCAACTCGGGATCCGCGATCCCGTGGTGCTGGGCCATTCTTGGGGCGCCTTGGTCGCTATCGCTCTCGGCATGCGGAAGGATTATCCGATCCGCGGTCTTGTACTTGCGTCCGGCTACTACTTCCCGACCTTCCGATTGGATGTGTGGTTGATGTCAGGTCCGGCCATACCGGTCTTGGGCGACTTGGTCAGCTACACCGTCGCGCCGATCATCTCGTGGGCCATGTTGCCCGGAGCCCTCCGCAAGATTTTCGCGCCCCGATCCGTCCCGTCGACATTTAAGAATGAATTTCCAGCGTCTCTCGTTCTCAGGCCCACACAATTGAGGGCGGCTGCGCAGGAAAGCGCACTCCTCATTCCAACTGCAACACAGTTCCAAGCTCACTATTCGACTATGGGTCCCCGCGTAAAAATATTCCATGGAGCAGAGGACCAGGTGATCGAACAGAAACAAGCTCGAGATTTACATCAAGCGCTGCCTCGGTCCGATCTTCACCTAATTCCGAATGCCGGACATATGGTCACGCACGCAGAACCCGCTGCCATTGCCGAGGCCATCAATTCAATGACGAAATATTAGGAGGGCTTGTCTAGCCGGCCTATCCTCCGGCTCATCCCGTCTGAACTCACTTGGATCCTCAGAGTAATCGAACAACCCGCCCGCGACACTGCGCCAGCACGTTGCGACTTCACGCAGGTCTGCGCGAGGCCCGACCGCGATACGTCTCCGGCGAAGAATGATATTTCCCCGCACCACCTCGAAGTTTAATCTGCTTGCGCGTTGAGCGACTAAAGCAGTCTTAGACGAATAACCTATCGCGATTGACCGTGTTGGCGTTTTCACACACAGCCAAGACCCTTACCGGTCCGCAGCCCTCGGAGGTGAAACAGCTCGTGCCGGAATTATGACTACGCGGCCTAGCACTACTTTGGCAGATTGTTGATTTTGGCGCGTTTTATAGGATTCCCGAATCAATTTTTCAATGATTCATGGGTGGTCGGCTCTTGGAGGGCTGACCATGCCGGGATTGGAAGACGAACTCGAACGCTGGCTGATGCCGTTCTTGGACCGACTGGGTCATAAGACCCGGCAGCGGATGTGTCCTCTGTATGTTGCGGGATTGATCGGTCCCGGCGATCGTAAGAGCGTTCAGCCGATGGCGGAACGCCTTGCCACCAGCACCTACGACCAGTTGCACCATTTCATTGCGGACGGTGTCTGGGACGCGACGCCGCTGGAGACAGAGTTGCTCAACCAGGCGGACCGACTTGTCGGCGGCAGGGATGCGGTGCTGGTTATTGATGACACCTCACTTCCCAAGAAGGGTGAGCGCTCGGTCGGTGTTGCGGCTCAATACGCCTCGGCTCTCGGTAAAACGGCAAATTGCCAAACACTGGTGTCTTTGACGCTTGCGCGCGGCGAAGTACCCGTGATGGTCGCGTTACGTCTCTTTCTGCCTGACAGTTGGATAAGCGACGAATCTCGTTTGAAGCGCGCTCGCGTGCCAGTCGAACATCGAAAACGCCACGGTCCAAGCCGGAGATTGCTTTGGCCGAGATTGACCGCGCGATAGCAGCCAACGTGCGCTTTGGATATGTGCTGGCGGATGCAGGATACGGCCTCAGCGCACCGTTTCGACAAGGGCTAACAGAGCGCGGGCTGGTCTGGGCTGTCGGAATCCCGCGGCACCTGAAAGTGTATCCGGTCGATGTGAAGCTCATTTGGCCGATTACCAAAGCCCGGAAACCACGAAAGCACCACGTGCCCGATATCTTATCAATTGCGGCCGAGCAAATGCTGGCCGGCGCCAAATGGAAAACCGTGAGTTGGCGTAGCGGGTCGAAAGGTCGGCTTAAAGCCCAATTTGCTGCGGTCCGTGTCCGGACCGCCGACGGCCCTCCGCAGCGGATATGGGATAAAGGTCAGCAGCATCTCCCAGGCGACGAAGCCTGGCTCATTGGCGAGCAACGTGCGTCCGGGGAGAAGAAATACTATCTGGCCAATCTTCCGGCGGCGACGGATCTGCGCACGCTGGCCGCCACCATCAAGGCACGGTGGATTTGTGAGCAGGCGCATCAGCAGTTGAAGGAGGAACTTGGACTTGATCACTTCGAAGGGCGATCATGGCAAGGTCTTCATCGCCACGCCCTGATGACAATGATTGCCTACGCCTTCCTGCAACATCGTCGCCTCGCATACGCGGGGCGGAAAAAAAAGAATCTACGGGCCTCCGCCTCAGCCAACCATGCCAGCCGTACGTCACGCCATCGTTGATCTCATCCTTCGGCCGCCGTCTCAGCATTGCCCATATTGCCGAAGGCAAATCCGTGAAAAACAGCGGCGAAAACAGAATCTGCCAAAGTAGTGCTAGTTTCGTCGCTGCTGCAGCGAGTGTTCAAGAAAAAAACGCAGCATCTCCCTCGTCGCGTCCGGTCCGTCCGGATCGGTGTAGGATCCGGCGGGGCTACCTCCCGACCATGCGTGTCCGGCTCCGTGGATTTCCCAGTGTTCGAGGATTCCGCGCCCGCCGGCGTCGGTGTGGATCGTGCGAGTGTAGGCATGCCCTCCAGGTACCCGACCGCGATGCACTTTGGCCTTCGTGCGGAATCCGCCGAGCGACTGTCGGACGATCCGAGCGCCATTCTTGGAATGCACCGTGGTGTCGCGATCGCCGTGAAAGACGATTGTCGGCACGGGCGGGCCGCCGCTCGGCATTGCCTCAGGTCCGCCGCCTTGCTTCATGGCCATCAGCGCCGAGGGAAGGTCGCTGGCTGCTCCGCAGGCCAATCCGGAATGAATGCCGATCGCCGCGTACAAATCGCCGTAGGTCGATCCCATGACGGCCGCGGCCGCGGCCCCGGCGGACAGTCCGGCGACGTAGACGCGTTCCGGATCGACCGAATGGTCGCACATGATCTGGCGGGTGATGCCGGCGATGAGCGAGGGCTCGCCTGCGCCGCGTTGCTGGTCGGCTGGACGAAACCAATTCCAGCATTTCGCCTGGTTCGCTTCCGCCCGCTGCGCGGGATAGGCGACGAAGCAGGTCTGTTCTTCGGCGATGAAGTTCATCCGCGTGCCGGCGGCGAAATCCTCCGGCGACTGCGTGCAGCCGTGGAGCATGATCACCAGCGGAATGGCCTGGCCATGATAGCCGCTCGGGATGAAGAGCCGGTAGGCGCGGCTTCCCGCAGCATTTGCGTAGACGCCTTCGAGGAACCTGGCGCCGTCCGGCACGATGTCCGCCATGGAAGGCGGCGCACGCCTCAGGGCTCCTCCCAGTCCGAGCCCGTGAAGGTTTTTGGCGATATCCACTGCCGGCTGGGCCGCCGGACGCGGACGCCTCGTCTCGGCGGCGTTCGCCTTGGCCTCGATGGTCGGCGGTTCTATTCCTGCAGCAGGGGCGGGGTGGCCGGTCGTCGGTGCGGTAGTGCCCCGCTCTTTCTCGCCCCGAAGCATGCGCTGAAGCAGCGCGGTGGCCTCGACGAGTTGGCCCGAGCGTGTGAGGCGTGTGGCTTCGCGAATGATGTCGTGGTTCAACATGACCTTACCTCGTCCTGTCGGCAAGTGCGGACTTGACCGCCGGACTGGCATGCAGGGCGCCCAGCACAGAGACCGATGCAATCGTCGCGCGGGCAAGCTCGGGCGTGACGTCCTGCGCGATGGTGGCGAGACCCAGAACATTGATGTGCAGCATCTCGCCCGCCCTCCGCGCCGCCTCGAGATCCTCGCGGCTGTAGTTTCGCAAGCCGAGGTCCAGGCTCTTTCGCGCCGTGGACTGCTTGACCACGTCGGCATGGCGTTCGAGCTGGTTGCGGATCGCGGTGCGGATGAAATCCGTGCGGTTCGAGTAGAAGCCTTCCTGCACCATCAAATCGACCTGACCGAGATCGATAAAACCAAGGTTGATCGTGATTTTTTCCGTATCGGGAGGCTTTGGTCGCATTTCGTAAACGTTGCTCGGCATCGCATCACCTTCCTATCGCCATCCAATTGGATGGTATATGGATGGTAAATTTCAGGGGTCAAGAGGGACACACGCGATTGCGGCATACGGGCCGGGATACCTGGGAGAGCGCTTTTGCGTGGCTTACGCGTCTGCGGGCGGCCCGACGACATCGCGGATCTCGGCTACGGTCTCGGCAGGGGAGATGCCCGGCGGCGGATCCCGACGTGCGATGTCGAGGGCCGCTCGCGCGCGTGCGGATCGGCGCGGTCCTGCGGCCTCTCGCTTCTTTGCGCCCATGGCAGATAGAAGGCGAACGTGAGGGGAGGCAAGCCACTAGAAACGGAGAGGTTCGGGAAGGTCATGCCAAAAGTCGCGGTATATGCCGCGCAGCATGATTTGATGATTGTTCGAACCTGTGCGGACCAGGACGTAGCGGCCTTCGTATCGATCGATGCGACGGGTACACTGACCGCGGCAGTTAGGAACACACGGCGCAAACGCAAGTTCGGCTGCAGTAGTGGAGATTCAAATGGGGTCCATCGCGAGCGCTCTCGTGTTCGCCCTGGCCATGTCGGCTTCGGCCGCATTTGCCCAGACAGCCAAACCGGATGTCTCGCCCGCGCCGAGCGCGCAGAACGTCCGTGAAGCCCCCGTGACGGAAAGACGTGAATGAGAGTTCAATTCGGATGCCGGCTTCGACAATGATGTCCTTAACGACACTTCGCAGGTAGCGCAGATCCTTACGTTCGGTGATCCAGGGCAGGGGAGTGGATGCCCTGCGGTGTGCAATCTCGCCGGAAAACCGGCCCGAGACCATCGTCCTCTTAACCTCATCGAGCTCCGCCATCAGTTCAGGGGAGAGTGGCTCGCCCGTTTCATCGAATAGCGGCCACCAAGCCTCTTCGCCGTTTTTTGCATGTACGATCTTTACGCCATTCGGCCGCTCCTTGGGCCGATAGTGCGCAATCTCAAAGGCGCCGAAGACGTGCTCTTCTCTTTGCAACCATTCCCCGGCGACCAGTGCGGCTGTAGCCACTGAACTATATCCGAGTTTCTTTGCGGCGACGCGAAACGCGACCGGTTCGTCCCACGTGGCCGTGGCGTCTACCGCGCAGGCTGGTTGGGCGCCTTCAGGCCCATCCGGGAGAATGGATTGATAGCCGGCACAAGCTTTTCCTGCGCACGCTGGCCAACAAACCAAGCGCGCCTGCAAGCGGTCATCGCCGCGTTCGCAAACCGGCGGCGTTCGCGCTTGACGATGTTGCCGTCTTCATCCTTGTCTTCCACCACCAACAGCTTGGCGTAGATTGCATCGACAAAGCCTTTGCTAAATTGCGGTATCTGCTTCGAGTCCGCGCGCGTCCCGTCTTTCAGCTCACGATCGGCAAAGAGTGCCAAGCCCTGCTCGTTGAGGCGCTGCGTCTTATGATCGATCTCTCTCCATTCCTGATGTCCCTTGAAAGTGCCGACGAGCCAGTCTTGGGATCAGGCCGGTGATCGCCGCGATTCTGGCCTGACGTCGGCTGAGTTTGGGCCTTCAGACCGATGGCCTTGTAAGGCCGTTTTTACACGACCAAGACCCACAGCGGTCATAGCCCGGCCCGAAATCTCGCGCCGGGCCGTCTCCTGCCGTATCGCCGTGTGATATCCTCACTCGCAAGAAGTGGAGGGACCGCACAGTGAAACTGCCGCGAGTTCATTACGCTGCTAGGCGCCGCGGCGGTGGCGCACGACGTGGTCGGTAAGCGCCGATGGGTATGGCAAGCAAGACGGTCAACCTCGCTTTACAGGGTGGCGGTGCGCATGGCGCCTTCACCTGGGGCGTTTTGGATCGCCTGCTTGAAGATGAGCGGATGTCGTTTGAGGGGATCTGCGCTACCAGCGCTGGCGCCATGAACGGCACGGTCATGGCGTACGGTCTGACGATAGGCGGCCGCGAAGGCGCAAAACTCTCTCTCGCCGAGTATTGGCGCCGCATCAGCGAAGCTGCGGCCTGGGGACCGCTGCAGCCGTCCATTTTCGATCGTCTGTCGCAAAATCGTTCGATCGAGGGATCGCCGGCCTTCATGTTCTTCGACATGATGACACGACTGATGTCACCTTATCAGTTTAACCCGTTGAACTACAACCCGTTGCGTGACGTGCTCGAGAAGACCATCGATTTCGACCGGCTGCGCAGGGAGAATGTCGTCAAGCTGTTCCTTTGTGCGACAAACGTCCGCACTGGAAAGGTGAAGATCTTTGAGAACCATGAACTCACCGTCTCGGCCGTTCTCGCTTCCGGGTGCCTTCCGCAGCTCTTTCAGGCTATTGAAATCGATGGCGAAGCCTATTGGGATGGCGGCTACATGGGCAACCCAGCAATCTTCCCGTTGATCTATGGTTGCCAATCCACAGACGTCATTGTTATTCACATCAATCCAATTGTGCGTGGGGAAATTCCTCGCACGGCGAGCGACATACTAAATCGATTGAACGAAATTAGCTTCAATTCGTCGCTGATGCGCGAGATGCGAGCAATTGCCTTCGCCAACAAGCTCGTCAGCAGAGGCGCGCTGCGCGACGAGATAAAGACGATGCTGATTCATGCCATAGAGGCGGAATCGTTCATGAAAGACCTGGGCGTCGCCTCCAAGTTTAATGCAGACTGGGAGTTTCTCACCTATCTGCGCGACGTGGGCCGTACCTGCGCTGAGGAGTGGTTAGCCGCAAATTATTGCCATATCGGTGTGCGTTCGACCATCGACATTCACGGCAGATACTTGTAGCGCGTTTAGAGTGCGGCAATACAAGCAACCCCAAATTGTCACCAGGAATTTGGTTCTCCATGACAACGCTCCCATGTTCTTGATCGTGGAGGCGCAACCACCAACGCTCGCTGATAAGATTCGTGACGTCATTCCGGTGGGTGTCCCGAGCAGACCTGCGAGTCAACCAAACGAGACCGCCTGTGCCACCATGAGGCCGGCACCCAGGATGCAGATTAGGCCAGCAAAAAGCTCAAAGATCGACGGTCCGGGGCGGCCCACCGCTAGCAGCGCAAGGATGGTCGCGATGCCTAGCCGAATGCCCTGTGGCGTGAGGCTATCCCATCCGATAATATCCCAGCCCACTAAAGGAAAACTCATTCCGGCCTCCTGTGTTTGAACATTCTGTTCCCAAGATTTCTGTACACGCAAAGCCTATGACGCCGTGGAAGGCCCGTGGCGGAGGCGACCGATGCGGAGGGTGCCAATCAGCAAAGACGCGCAGCCGCCCGCGTGGGGTCTATCACTGGTCATAGCCCGCTGACCCGGTGGAGAACACTGGACATCGGAGCCGCAGGCTCGAGGCTGTTGGCGTCTTGTGGCAAGTTTACCTGACGATCGCGAGCGGTCTCCTGATCTGTTGAAATAGAATCGACGAAGTTCAACTGGTCTTCCCTCGTGTCCTGCGGGGATCGTCGCGACGAAGGCAACAACGAAAGGGGCTGGTTAGGGCAGCACTGGAGACAGATATGGGCGAGCAATCGTCCTCGCGAACAAGGCCCGTCGAATGGGAAGGGGCGCCGGTCTCATCGAAAGAAGCATTGCTCACGGCTGCCACCGCCGAATGCTGCGGCAAACGGAAACAAAAGAGGCCGCCCTACCGAGGCGGCCTAACTGCCGTCGCCCCCGCTAGCAGGATGGCGTCACGATGCCGGCGACACCTTCACCTCTGTGGTGGGCCTTTCGTCGCCGAACGTAGCCATCCCCTGATATGCAGATCGGAGAATGCTTGCAACCGACTCAAGCGCAACCTTACGCCGGTGGACGATACGGATACGGGCGCCGCGAATGGTTCGCCAGCTATGGGAAATCCTAATCCGAGTCATTTAACCTCCGAGGTTCAATGGATGGTGACGGTTGGCTCAGCAGCGTGCTTTCCAACTCACGCCCGGGATAGCCGATCCCAAGGTCAATGACCGTGATGCGCGTCACTGGAACTTCGAGGAGTGAATTGGCTCGTGACTTGTAGGACCAGGACGGCGATGAGGTCGGTGCTCTTGGCCGGCACTCTCAGCGCTTATGCTGCACAAATCGACGCGTACATCTTTTAGCGGATTCGAACGCTCGCCAGCGATCAACGGCTGAGCGGCTTTCGCTGGGACTTAGCTATCGCGCCTCAAGGCAGCGAACAAGCACGCGGCTTTTTGCAACATGTGACCATGATCACGGCCCTGACCCACGACTTGTAGGATTGTCGCGTCTATCAGTTGTTTGCGGCTCTTCGAGGGAACACACTATGAACGTCGTGATTCAAAGACTTAATGGCCTGTGGCACCTCGTCGTCGGGTCATGCCAGCTCCGAACACCTTTCCTTGAGACTCAGGACCGGGAGCGGGTCGTTACGTACGCCCGGCGAATTTACCCTGGTGCCAAAGTCTTCGAACGCAGCTGATCTCAAAGCGACGCACTCGAGCGGATGCTGTCCGGTACTTGAGGATTGGCAGGTGCCTTCGCGTGGAACCACTCGGCTCACTCGTTAGAGCGCGTCTGGCGAGCGTTCCGATCCGGTCACGGTCGGATGGCTATTGTTGTGTCGAGCTTCAATCGTGAAATGTCCCGACACACAGTGAAGTGTCCAGGCGAGATCAAGGAGCGACGCTCTCGCGCAATCGGCGGAGCTGCGACCGGAGCCGTTCGCAACTCAATTCCCTCTCGAAATTGGTGATCGCCTGAAGTGTAGGTTCAGCGCGCAGGCGCTGCAACCGCGCCATGTCGCGGGTGCAGGTATCTTCGGAGCGGACATCCTCATTCCGTACCTGCTGCTTCGCAGCCGCTTGGGGCGCCGCATTTCCATCAGAAGGCAGAGCGCCAGTGCTAACAATACTCTCAAATAGACGCTGTATCTGTGGACGCAGCCGCGTGCAAACGACCTCGCGTTGGAAGTTGATGATCTCGTTCGGCACAGGGGTGGCGCGCAGACGTGCCAGCCTCGCTTCGTCGCGGACACAGGGGTCCGTAATTTCGGAGGGCGGCTGCGCGGGAGGCGGCTGCCTGGGAAGTTCCGCCTTTACCGCCGGCGGCGCGCTTGGCGGCGCTGGATTGACCGGCGGAGCGGGCGGCGGTACCGGCGGTGCATTTGTTGTAACAAACTGCGGCACCAGGGCGATAGTGGCGCCGCCGAGCGAACCATAGATGAACGGCTCCTGCCGTCCACCGGTCATGGTGATGACCTCATCGCGCACGCGGCCAAGCGCGATCCGAATGTCGACACCGGGCGCGGCAAGGTGCCGGAGCAGCGCAGTTGCATAGGGGCTGTTCACGCCGTCGCCGTCATAGGATATCGAGCCTGCCTTCGCCGCGAAAGCCACCAGGGTGTCGGCGCTGATTTCATCAAGCTTTGCGAGACCGCCTCTTGTCGGCGAGCGGCTTGCGGACCGCAACTTGGCCGCAAACGGGTTGTCGCGGCATGCGTCGAGCAGTATCAAACGCAGGCGGCGTACCGGTTGCAGCGCCCAGATGATGCGATCGAGCGCGATAGCCTCGTCGTCGACGTCGTAGTCGTGGCTCAGCTTGGCATCCATCGGTATCAGATAATTCACGCCGCCGATCTCGATGCCGTGGCCGGCGTAATAGACCACTGCCACATCGGCATTCTCTGCAGTAATGAGGAACTCGCGCACAGTACGCTTGAAGTCGACGACACCGAGATCGTTGCGTGCAATGACGACGTCGAAACCGATAGACTTGAACAGCGCTGCGATCGCTTTGGAGTCGTTGCCGGTGTTGGGCAGCGGCGGTGCGTTCGTATAGGAGGAGATTCCGACCACAAGCGCGACCCGACGCTCCGCTGCGGCCCCATCGGCGAACATCGCGCTGATGACGAGGCAGAGGATGTAGATCAAGAGGCGGCGCGGTTTCATCGTTGCATCAATATCCGTAACTCCGCCAAGGACGATGGCGGTACTTGCGCTTTTTCGGCGGCTGGCCGTTCTCCGTCACGGTGACGTTGATGACATCGGAGAACACCGCTGGATCGTGCGGCACGTGGGCATAGTCGGCGAACAGAAGGCGCAGCTTGTGCTGGCCGATCGGGAGCGTGATCTTCGCTTCAGTCTGGCCAGCGCCGAAGTGCAGGTGGTTGAAATCGTTTGGGATTGGTTGGTCGAGTGGAGGCAACTCGGCATCCACGAGCAAATGATGATGTCCGGTGTTGGGTTTGTCGAAGCCCGCCGGCGCCACGCCCATGTTCAACAAACCGAAGCGGATAACCGGGTTCGGAGAAATATAGGAGCCGTTCTTTGGATAGATGAAATAGACCTTCGCGTCCTTCGGCGCGGAACGACGTCCACCCACCGCAGGGGGTGCTTGCGCCACCGCGGCGCCGGTTTGGTCAGCTACCCTGACCTTGATCCGCTCGGAGACCACCGGCGGCGAATGCGGGACGTGATTCTTGTCGGCGAACACCAGCTGCAAAGTGTGCTCACCGGGGGTCAGCGAAATCTCTGCCTCGGTCTGTCCAGCCCCGAAATGGAGGTGCTGGAAGTCGTTAGGAATTTCAGCATTCAGCGCGGGCGTTGGCGAGTCGACGATCAAATGATGGTGACCACTGTTGGCGCGGTCCGAACCTGCCGGGGCAACGCCCATGCCGTGCAGGCCAAAGTGTAGAGTGGTCTTGGTTGGCACCGTATCGCCGTCCTTCAAGCCAATGAAATAAACGGCCGCCCCGGGCGGCGAGGGCGTTGGGCCGCCCGTCTGGGCTTGAGCCTGTGCGGCGTGCCAGTGCATCAAGCCGCCGATAAATGGAACCAGAACCGCTATGAGCAAACGTTGCATCATCGCAATCTTCCCAATGGATAGACCACAATCTGGACCGCAAGAGCCGCGGGAATCTGAAATAGCTGCAACTATCGATAATGGGCCCGTCCCACCGGCAAACAGAACGGGGCTGAAACGATATCCCTTTGCTCGCCAATGTAAACCACAATCGAGCGGGGCGACTGTCGCCTTGCCGGTCGCAGCCGAATGAAGCATGCTATGCGGCATAGAATGTGACGTGTGCATACTCCTGATCGTTCGAGCCGACCGGAGATCACAAGATGAAATCCGCCGTCTTGTCTGTGATTTTTCTCACAGCACTATTTGCAAGTACTACGGCAATTGCCCAGCGAGGGCTAAGCAGCGGCCCGTCTGGCGACCAATCATCCGCGCCATCTGACACCAGAGTGGCTCAACAACAGGGCGCCAGTCTGGATCCTGGAGAGTTGTTTCGCGATTGCGATAATTGCCCTGAGCTCGTGGTTGTGCCTCCGGCAGACTTTGTGATGGGATCCAATGACACGCCCTATGAGAAGCCTGAGCACCTGATCAGCATTCGCAAGCCCTTCGCGATCGGGCGCCGCGAGGTGACGTTCGCGGAGTGGGACTCGTGTGCCGATGCTGGCGCCTGCAAAGTGCGTCCCGAGGATCACGGCTGGGGTCGCGGTGACCGTCCAGTCATCAACGTCAGCTGGGAAGATACCAAGCTGTACGTCGCCTGGCTGTCGCAGAAGACCGGACAGAAATACCGTCTGCCCAGCGAAGCGGAGTGGGAGTATGCCGCGCGCGCGGGGACCAGAACGGCATTCTGGTGGGGCAAAGAGGCCGGCGCGGGTCATGCGCAGTGCGACGGGTGCGGAAGTCCAATCAAGCAGCAGGTCGTGCCAACGGGCTCCTTTCGGCCAAATGGATTTGGGCTCTACGACACTTCTGGCAATGCTGCGGAATGGGTCGAGGATTGCTGGAATGATTCCTATCGCAATGCGCCCAAGGACGCGTTGCCCTGGACGTCGGGCGACTGCCGCCTGCGGGTGCTGCGCGGCGGCAACTTCCTCAGCAAGGCCAGCGACGTCCGATCTTCGGCGCGATTTCGCTACGACGTTGACGTGCGCTACTATGCCAACGGATTTCGCGTTCTGCGGGAGTTGCCGTAATCATGCGGCGGACGGAAACGATGCGCGCGATCGTCGGAGCAATACTGGTGTTGTTTGCTGCAGCCCCTGCCGCTCGGGCGCAGTCCTACTCTGCCAGCGGGCAAATCGGCTATCTGCACGAATGGGAAATAACGGGTAATCTCGGGAAAACGGTTACGAGTCCAGGTACTGAATATTCAGGGACGATCACGCTGCGCCACGTCGGCCTGTGCAGCGTCAATGGCGTAGAGCAAAAGCAGGCTCGTTTGCAGCTGAAAGTGTCCTCCAGGCGGCTGGAAGGCGTATTGATCATGGACGAGGATCGATGCCGCATTGTCGCATCCGGATCATCAGGTTCGGGGCAGCTGACCTGCGGCAGTGGACAAGACGTTCCGATCAATCTCCTGATCGGCAAAGCGGTTGAGATCGAGGCGGCTGATCGTACGCGACTTTAGAGCGCAACGATTCCTATCCTAAGTGCTGCTGCTCGCTGCGCGACTGTCTGCGACCACTATGATACCGGCGACCGCGCCAACACACGCTGCGGGCGCGACTGGCTTGGCCGCTCCGCCTCATCCGCAAACTCCATTGGAGAGGAGTGCACGATTCCGCGAGGCAAGAGCTTTACGTGGTCTTTCCCAAATGTGCCGTTGGAGCCGCAGGCTGTTCTAGAGATCGTGTCCGGGCTGTGACGGAAGTGCCTTTGGGCGAATATCGCTCCGGCGAAGGCACACCGGATGGTTGCCGTCGTGACCGCATTCACCCCCTGACGAAGAAGTATCAATGATTGTAGCTCTGGCAGCATAGCACTCTCTCAGTGCGGATTGCCGAGCACGAATGCGAACGGCAGAACGAAAATCTCGTCGCCGGCCTCATCGCTGACATGCAGAGCCCACTGACGCCAATCTTCCAGGTTGGCAGCTGCGACCAGAGAGCGCACCCTGCGAGTAGCCTCCTCACACGCTTCGATTAGGTCGGATACGAACGTACCGCGACGATCCATCAGTACGCCCTTGGTGTTCGAGCAATGGAAATAGACCTGAGTCATGTACGCCTCCTTTCCAATATTTGGGTCAGCAAGCCCGACCCTGCATGTCGGAGTCATACTAGGCCGCAGAGCAGATTGTCCGTGATCACCCGCACATTGCGCGGTTTGGTGGCCCCGCGGGCCGTGGTCGGGCACGCCACATATCAACCGGCAAGGTATGGATCCAACGTCGGCGTTAGGCCAATGGCTGGTGTCAGCCGTGCCCGCTCTGTCAGCGGCCGAAACCTCCGCGGCAGCCGTCGATCGTACGTCGGGTTTGGCTCGGGCGGCGTCGCTGGAAGCGGGCGCATGCCGGCAGAGATTGCAACGGAGCGCGGCATCATCTTGCAGTGCTTGCAAACGCGATGCAGCGAGGAGGCTGGGAGGTCTGTCTAGAATGGTGGCGGGACCGAATTGCCCCGCCATTGACCCACAGAGGGCCGTACGAGCATTCTTTATTGATCGGCTAGTCTAGGTCGTTACCCCGCGGCCATAGATCGAACCCACCGCCAACTCTGAGTGATAAAGCGGGGGCTTCAGGGTGGTCATAAACGCCACAAAGCACAGCGCTCCGATGGCGAAGAGGATAGAACTAAATAACTGGTTCAGGTTCATCGGTGTTCCTCGCTGCCTCTCGTTTGGGGCCCAATCAATACAGCCGTGAACCGGAGCATGAAGAGATCGACCCGCTTCTTCCGTGACGCCGCTCACATCGAGAGAATTGCCTCCTCCGCCTCCCCTGAGTCACGCAGCGGCCATTTGCTTGGCTACCTTCGCGATGGCCATGGGCGCGTTGCCGTGGCCGCCGCGTGATTTCCGTCACAGATCGAAAAGTCAACCTCCCGTATGGTTCGAGCCACATGTTGTTCATTGCAAACCCTGAGGAGGGAACATGAGTGGAATGCGTGAACTGATCGATACTGAACTCGACACCGTGAGCGGCGGGCATCACGGGCATCATCATGGACATCACGGGCTCTTCAGCTTCGGTAACATCGGCAATATCGGCCAATTCGGCAATATCGTCATAGAGCAAAACATTGCCGTGCAGATTGGCGTGGCTATCGGCAATAACGCCAGTGTCACGCAGCAGCTCGGTCAGCTGAACTTCAGCGCTATCCACTAAATGGCGGATCCCGAACACTGCTTGCCCGCTCCCGATGGTGTTCGGTTACGAATTCAATCGAGAACTCTCATGGATACGGTCGCCGTGACTCAGGGCGCTCGAAGAGTATCGACACGGTGTCGATGCCCGACGAGCGTACCTGTTTCTCATTCTGCGAGGCGCCAGTTCGTGTCTATTCCGATCGCGTCACCGCCCAAGCGCGCACAGGGTTCATGCGGTAGTTGCCGATCCAGTTCGCAGTAGCGCCCAAGAGGATCAGCTTGTCGGGAAGCTGCTGTCTCACCTCAGGGCTGGGTCAACATTTGTTGTCGACCGTGGCTGCAACGCCGATTTAGATCAAAGACCTCGCAATCAGGTGTGGCGGCTAGGCCCAACGTCCGGCCGAACAGCAATCGCGAGGCCAGGCTGGTTTTTTCCCATACCTCTACCGAACCCGGAATGTCGTGGAACGCTTCGCCCTATGGCGAGCTCGCGGCCGTCTCACTCGCGCTCGATCAGCTTGTTGCGCAAAATGGGCGTTTGGCTCGGCGCTAGATCCTTACGCGTCGTGCCTGAGACAGCCAGATTCGCTTGAGACATGCGAGAGTCCAGGCCATATGAATCGGAACCGCCGTGGGAGCAAACAGCGTGGGTCCGGCGGGCCATATCGTAGCCAAAGCTGACTGCCGCGGGGCGAGCCGTGATTTCTGTCACAGATAGAAAAACCATCCTTCAGTATCAACACGCATAGTGAGGCACTGGCTTGCTTTGAGCTGGATGTTGTTCACCCCGCAACCCTGAGGAGGGATTCATGAATGAAGTGCGTGAACTGGTCGATATGGAACTCGAATCCGTATCTGGTGGAGGGCTATTCGACGTGAGCAACTTGTCCGGCAATATCGTCGTACAGCCGCAGATTGCTACGCAGGTCGGTGTTGCCGTCGGCGGCTTCAGCGTCTTCGGCAATGGCGGCAACGCAAACCTCACACAGCTGCTCGCTCAGGCGAACGTCAGCTCGATCGGCTAAGTCTTGAATGCCCGCACACTCCCGGCTGCTCCCGGGAGTGTGGGGGTACAACTTAAATCATTGTACAGTGCCCGCTGCAAAGTGTTCCTCCATCGGTTGAACGCCTTTAGCCACCAGGGCCGGTCAATCCCGCAACTTAATTCGACACATCCCCTGCCAGGTCTTATGACCTGCTGATCCGGGAAATGGCTTTAGCCAGCATTCGAGCTTGTCTCTCCACGCCGACATGGTCAGCCCTCCAAGAGCCGACCACCCAATGAACCATTGAGAAATCGGTTCGGAGATCGTTTGCGAACGCCAACCAACAATCTGCCAAGGTATCGTCGGGCCATGAACTCATAGAACCGGTGGCTTGGCACCGGAGTCAATGTCCGCCTTGATGTCCTAAGGCCACGCGGTTGCCGCGCGGCAGCGCTTCGCGAGTCGACATCTGCACGGCGTTCGATCAGATCGGCGCGCTATCGTCGTACATTCTTTCTCCAAAAACCTTTCCGTGGGTGTGAACACCCAAGGAATCGGTTGTTAGCAACTTGATTGAACCCTCTATTGGGCCGCAGCGCGGAACGAGCAAGACAGCTGTGACAGCGCGGAGAGCGGGACGACTGCTCGCGACCCGGTAGATCTCAGTAAAGATCGGATCCGCCAAACCGCGTTCGCAGAGTTGAGTGCTGGCACACCGTACGGCGGGACGTACAATCAGTCGCTGCGGGCAGGTTCGTATCAAGTCAGATTGCCTGACCGCCGAAGCTGACGACGTCGATAGCTATGTACGATACGACATGACTCGTCCTGTCCGATAGGTTCGCAGAAATTGTCCACGTCAGTCTGAGAGGATAACGATCTCTATAGATCGATGTCCCGCGCCGGCAGTCACAACCGAGCAAGTACAGCGGCGGTGGCCACTGTGAGTCGTGCGTGATTCTTCTCACAGATAGAAAAACAACCCTCCGGTAAGAACACGAGCAGTGAGGCGCTGGTTTGCTTTGAGCCAGATGCCGTTCACAGCAACCCCTGAGGAGGGAAGTCATGATGGAAGCGTGTGAGCTGATCGATCTGGAACTCGACGCCGTGTCTGGTGGGTTCTTCGATTTTAGCAATTTGTCTAACAACATCGTCGCGCAGGCGAACACTGCGACGCAGGTTGGTGTCGCTCAGGGCGGCTCCAGCGTCTTCGGTGCCGGTGGTGCCGCTGCCGTCACGCAGCTGCTTGCCCAGGCGAACACCAGCTCAATCGGCTAAGTCAAACATAACTGAGGAGGGAACGTCATGATTAAAGCGTACGAACTGATCGATATGGAACTCGACGCCGTGTCTGGAGGGATCTTCGACCTGAGCAATTTGTCCAACAACATCGTCGCGCAGGCGAACTCTGCGACGCAGGTTGGCGTGGCTCAGGGCGGCTCCAGTGTCTTCGGTGCGGGTGGTGCCGCTGCCGTCACCCAGCTGCTCGCGCAGGGGAATACCAGCTCGATAGGCTAAGTCACCAATACCCGCACACTCCCTTGGTTGCTTCCGGGGGTGTGCGGGTACTCATTTCAATCGAGAACTCTCATGGACACAAGCGGCCCTGATAACGAGAGCGGTGGATCTGGCAGAGCCACACGATGCGCGGTTTGTGACCGCAAGTTTGGACTCGTCCGCCACTATTGGTGGCGCACCCCTTTATGCTCCAAGAAGTGCGTCAATCGCTACAGAGTTCGCCAGGCGAGTGATGGAAACTGGCTATGCTGGCTTCTCACTTTAGACCAGGCGCCAGAGATCCGAGCGAGGGCTTAATGGCTTCCCAGATTTCACAACGAGGCAGGGAATACCGACAAATAGCACAGAGCTTGCTCCGCGCTGTCAAAACCATGACTGACCGAACGATTGCCGCCCAGCTCAAGGCTCTCGCCGACGACTACGAGCGACGAGCGGAGAAAGCTTCGCATGATGGTGCGGCCAAAACAATCACGCGATCGGCCGCCAGTGCTGAACGCGAGTGGCGCACGTGACAAAACGGGCGATTCATAGCCATCCTGTGGAAGAATGTTGGGGCCGACGCGTCAAGTCGCGACAGTTTTCATAACCCAAGGCCACTCGGGTGAGTACTCGGCTGGTAGGGTGCCTGGGAATCCAAGCCTGACTACGCTTGGCCTGGAGGCGCGGCATAGAAGCCCGCGGACTCGCGCTGCAACGGCGGCGGGAAGAACATGAATACGCTGTACCTATCCGATTGATCGCTGCTGGTAGGACATGAGTGGCTCGATTCAGCAGGAAGCTGCTTTACTCATCGCTTTAGGCTTCCGCGTCGCGAATAGCCAGGTAATGGCCGGCGACCGCCCGTGTGAGAATTCTCTCCGTTCTGAAAGAAGACTCTATCTGCCGCGGGCAGCGCTCGACGCGATCGCCGATGCGCCGCCCTGAATGTTGAGGGTGAGAAGGCGATAACGCAATCAGCATTGCCAACCTCGGGAGTTTGGTGCTGTCCGCCTTCAGGCATGCCCCGATTTAGCTGAGGGGTGGCTTCTCGAGTGCGTCAGGCTCACGTCGGGGTGAATCGCTCAGACCCATGAAGGCATGCGGCCAGTGTCGAGACTGGTTCGGATGGTCGCGCCATGGCAGGTACGACACTCAAGGCAAATTCGTCTCGTCAACTTCGGTGGTGTGTCGTCTAAAGAGCTGGTGCGGGAGGCGGCCTATGAGTGGTGTTATTTCTCGCCGCGGCTTCCGGTGCTCGCTGGGAGCGACGCTGCACCAGGCGATTCGTGGAGCAGCCCAACGCGCCATTCAAAGCTGCGTGATAGCCCACTACCGCTCACAGATGTGTCGGAGGAGTGCAGCTTCAGCAATCAAACGTCACGCGACTCTTCCACCGCATGATTGGCCTAACTCCGGGACGCGTGGTGCCGGGTTGCGAAGCCAATCGCGAACCGAAGCTGTTGCGGACTAACAAGCTAAGTCCAGCGGCTAGTCAGAGCACGATGACCGAGTAGTCCATTTCCGCAGCTCCATGGTCGGATAGCAAGAAGCATCTCAAGCCAAGGCAGACTGCGAACTGTGGGTCGTGCGTGATTCTTCTCACAGATAGAAAAACAATCCTCCGGTAAGAACACGGGCAGTGAGGCGCTGGTTTGCTTTGAGCCAGATGTCTATCACAGCAACAAGAGGGAAGTCATGATTGAAGCGTGTGAACTGATCGATATGGAACTCGACGCCGTGTCTGGAGGGTTCTTCGACCTGAGCAATCTGTCCAACAACATCGTCGCGCAGGCGAACACTGCGACGCAGGTCGGTGTGGCTCAGGGCGGCTCCAGCGTCTTCGGCGCCGGTGGTGCCGCTGCCGTCACGCAGCTGCTCGCGCAGTCGAACACCAGTTCGATCGGCTAAGTCACAGATACCAGAGGAGGGAAGTCATGATTGAAGCGTGTGAACTGATCGACATGGAACTCGACGCCGTGTCTGGCGGGTTCTTCGACCTGAGCAATCTGTCCAACAACATCGTCGCGCAGGCGAACACTGCGACGCAGGTCGGTGTGGCTCAGGGCGGCTCCAGCGTCTTCGGTGCCGGTGGTGCCGCTGCCGTCACGCAGCTGCTCGCTCAGTCGAACACCAGTTCGATCGGCTAAGTCACAGATACCAGAGGAGGGAAGTCATGATTGAAGCGTGTGAACTGATCGACATGGAACTCGACGCCGTGGCTGGCGGGTTCTTCGACCTGAGCAATCTGTCCAACAACATCGTTGCGCAGACGAACTCTGCCACGCAGGTCGGTGTGGCTCAGGGCGGCTCCAGCGTCTTCGGTGCCGGTGGTGCGGCTGCCGTCACCCAGCTGCTCGCGCAGGGGAATACCAGCTCGATCGGCTAAGTCACTAATACCCGCACACTCCTTGGTTGCTTCCGGGGTGTGCGGGACTCATTTCAATCGAGAACTCTCATGGACACAAGCATCCTCGCGCAATGAACTGCGGGAAGAGGTCGCGACACGGTGTCGATGCCCAACGAGCGTACTCGTGTCCACCGGCCGAGAGATCCTCATCCACAGGGAATGACCCGGCCCAGCGATGCGTCCGGATTATCGTCTCCGCCGCCGTTAGGCTAGCGTTGAGCCGATTCGAGCAACTGCCGCTTGGCAAAATCCGCAAACGGCCCCGGCTCGTTCATGAGCTCCGCGTAGCTTCCCGCTTGCACCACCTTGCCGCGCAAAAGCATGACAATACGATCCGCATTGCGCACGGTGCTGAGGCGATGCGCAATCACAATCCTCGTAATGCTCAAGCGTTCCAGCGAGGTGCCGACGATGCTTTGGGTTTGGTTGTCGAGTGCGCTGGTTGCCTCATCAAACAGAAGAATCCGTGGTGAGCGCGCAAGAGCGCGGGCGATCAATAGTCGCTGCCGCTGACCGCCTGATAGCGTAGTCACGCCTTCCGCAACCAGCGTATGCATGCCCATCGGCATCTGCGCGATGTCGGCATCCAGCGCGGCCAGGCGGGCGGCTTCCCAGGCCTTCTCCAGCGGCAAATCAACGCCGCCGCAAATGTTGTCGTAAAGGCTTCCGGTTGCGAGCTTGGTATCTTGCAGCACTACGCCAAGCTGCCGGCGCACGGCGCTGATGTCGAGCGTGTTGAGGGCCTTGCCATCGTAAAACACCGTGCCGGCTTCCGCCCGCTCAAAACCGAGCAGCAAACGAAAGAGCGACGATTTCCCGCTGCCCGAGGGACCGACGATCGCGACGTAGTCACCCGTCGCAATGCTTAGGCTGACGTCATCCAGGACCTTCGGCCCGCCCTTCATATAGCGGAAGACGATGCCGGAAAGTTCAATCTCCCCGGAGAGTTCCCCGGGCGATCGGCGTTCTTCGGAGATCTCGGCAGGAGTGGAAATCACGGGCTTCAGGCGGCTGAGGTGAGGAATGGCCACCAGGGACTCGCTGACGCTCGAGGCCCAACTGCCGATCGCGGCCGTTGTCTGTCCGAAGGCTGCCAGAAAGCCGAGAAATGCGCCGAGGTCGAGTAGGATATGACTGTTTGTGTAGGAGGCAAGCGCAAAGATGGTCAACGTCGCCAGCATCGGAAAAGCGGTGTCAAAGGTGCTCAGCGCGTTGGCCGCTTGCTGCGATGCGATGAAATACCGCCTCTGTACGGCAAATTGTTGCGACCAGCGCGCCAGCGCGCGCGATGTTGCGCCGGCCACGCGAAGCTTGCCTACTCCTGCAATCAATTGCAGGACAAAGCCGCTGGCCTTGCCTTGCAGGTTGAAATGCTTGGTTTCGTAATAGAGTCGCACGGCGCTCGCGGCTAGAATTGCAGCCGCTCTAACCATAGTGAGCAGCAGTGCAATGCTGCCCAGTCGGAGGTCATAGTAGAGCATCAGCCCAATGCTGAAGAGACAAAAGAACGAGGCCGTAAAGCCGCCCAGCACACGTCCGGTGAAGATCCGGCGCGTGGCGTCGATGCCCATGGCGCGATCGACCAAATCGCCGCTGGTATATTCGCGAAACAGGGAGGTTGGTAGGCGGAGCAGTCGGTCGATCAGCGCGGCCTGAAGCTTGTAGTCGAGCAGACCTTCGAGCCTTAACGTGACCCGTCCTTGCATCACCTGTAGGCTGGCGATCGCCACAGCGGTGACCGTCAGCGCAAGCGCACAAACAACGAGTTGGTCGATCTCGGTTCGCGGGATAACCGAATTCACCAAGACATTGGTGATCAGTGGCGGCATCAGCGACAGTAGGCCGATTACCATAACGGCCAACGCGATGCGCGCGATGCTGTCGGAGACGCCTCGCATCGCGAAGGCAAGCAAATCGCGATATTGGAGCGGGCGGGACGGCAACGCCGGATAGAAGGTGATGGCCTCTGGCTTGAGCTCACCGGCAACGGAGCGATCGACGAAGCGGCGAGTTCCACTCTTTGGGTCGAACATCGTGTAAGTGTTCACCCGCTTGCGCACCAGAGCCACTGGACTGCGTTCGGCTCCGTGCCAACCGAGGAGCGGTCCAGCATCGGTCGTCCACCAGACATCGCGCAGAAGCACACGGCGGATCCGCAACTGGGCTGTGCGAGCGATCTCCAGAATGTCGCTGAAGGCCTGTCTTGTGGGTTGAGCGCGCTGCGAAAGTGCAACCGGTATTCCCAGTTCTTCTCCGACAACCCGGCAACTGCAAAGCAGCGGGTCTGCCGGATCCCATTCGGATTGCGCGCGATCGGCTTTCTTGACCACGACATCGGCGAGCCGCTCAAACGAGTCGAGCGTTTGCGACACAGTGAGTTCGTCGCGGCGGACCAGGCGTTCCCGCTCTCGAATGAGGCCCTCTGCCAGGCTGCGCTCAAGATGGGAAATGAATGCAATCTGCAATCGGTCAATGGCGGGCCAGAGAACCAGGGTATCTGGCGGGTTCGGGTCGAGACGCAATTTGCACCCATGCTCGCCAGCTTCCACCCACATCCCGGCGGTCAAAGGGAAGGGAGGCTGCCCGGGAGCGAAGCTCGAGCCGAGGTCCATGACCTTTGCGGTCCCGGTGTCGAGGTGTGCCCACACGAGGTCCCGCATCGGACCACGACGTCGATCGCCTGGGTGCAGTTCAATCGCCTCGCCGCTCAGCAACTCGGAGATGGCTTCGTTTGCCGCCGAGCGGACCATGAACGCCGCCAATTGGGCGATCCAGCTAGACACAGAGCCAAATGACGCTGCGCTGCGCGGCACCTCCAAAACTGCATTCCCAGGCGGGCCGACAGCGATGATTTGCAGTCGGCTGCCCGAGGTTTCGCAGGCATTGTGCAGGTCCAGAATGCATCCGCCGTTTTCGACACGAAACAAATGCTGGCGCGTGCCTGTCGGCCGAACTGCAAACAAATCGACGTGACCAGCTGCCACTTGAAGAACGTGTTCATGGTCGCTGAGAAGCATTGGGCGACGCGCATCGAGCGAAGTCCGGTGCGGCAGACCGATCGGGGCCTCGCGTTGTTGCCCAACGAAATTCTCGCTGACAAATCGATCCGTCATTCGCGCGCCACCAGTTTGGCATAGGAGGCCTGAAGCGCAAGAAGCTCTTCATGCGTGCCACGCTCAACGATGCGACCGCGTTCAAGCACGACGATTTCGTCGCAATCGCGTATCGTGCTCAAGCGGTGGGCGATGATGATGCAGCTGCAGCCCCGGCGCCGCAGGTTGTCGTCGATGGATTTTTCCGTAATCGGGTCAAGTGCAGCCGTCGCTTCATCCAAGACAAGGATCGAGGGATTACAAACCAGAGCTCGGGCGATTTCGATGCGCTGACGCTGACCGCCGCTGAAGTTCGTGCCGCCCTCGTTTACGTGGCAGTCATAATTGCCTGGTCTCGTCGCAAGGTCTTGATGAATCAGCGCGTCCTTGGCCGCCGTCAGGAGGTGACGCTCATCGGTTGTCGAATCCCAGAGCGTCAAATTGTCTCGCGCCGTTCCCTCGAACAGAAAGACGTCCTGGTCGACATAGGCGACGGAGTTCGCAAAAATGTCCGCAGGGATATCCGTCAGCCTACATCCATCAAAACGAATCTCGCCCGACCAGGGTTTGTACAGTCCGCAGATGAGTTTGCCGAGGGTTGATTTTCCGCTGCCCGACATGCCAACGAGTGCCACGCGTGAACCGGCAGGTATCACCAGCGAAAGATCGGCCAAAAGCGGCGGTTCGAGCACCGAATAGCCGAAGCTGATGTTGTGAAGTTCGAGCCGGCCGGTAAGCTTCGGCGGCAGGGCACTCGAATGTGTCGGTGGTTGCGGCGCTAGCGGGTATCGGTAGACATCCTCGAGCCGTTCGAGTGCTCCCTTGATGGTTTGCAGTCCACCGAAATAATTCACGAGGTTGACGAAAGGCTCGGAGAAACTCAGTGCTAGAGATTGGAAGGCTACGAGGCTTCCCAGTGTCAGGGAGCCCTGAATGACCCGCAAGCCTCCGACACCAAGAATCGCTGCGATCATGAGACCCGTGAGCAAGGTCGGGACCATGTCCAATATGATGGCGGAGGCGCCGATCCTCTGTTCGGCGTTGAGGTTTTTAGCTTGAAGACCGGCCCACCGGCCGAAGGCGTCGTCTTCCAACCCACTTGCTTTGATGGTTTCGATAGTCCGCACCATGCTCACGGTTGCTCCGAGCAGCTTTCCCTGATCGAGCGCCAGCCGATAGCTCAGTTCCTGGCGGCGTGAAGCGACAAGCCGCAGGAGAAGAACATTTATCAAAGAGATTGCGACGCAAAGAGCGGTCAGGCTGACGTCGTAGACGGCCATGGCTGCGGCGAACAAGACCACCGACATCAGGCTGAGCGCATTAGCTGCAATGCCGCTTGAAAGCAGACGGGCGATCTGTTCGTTGGCTGCAATACGACCCGCAATGTCGCCCGCGTGGCGTTGGGTGAAGAATTCCAGCGGCAGCATCATGAGGCGCCAGAGAAAACGGCTGGTCATCACGACTGCGAGCTTGGTCTGCAGCCGCAATAGCAGCGATTGACGTATGATCGTCAGGACGGCCCGCAGGGTCGCCGTCAGCGCCATGCCGATCAGGAGCGGCACAAGCCAGTTGGGCGTGTGCTGAATTAAAATTTCATCGACAAAGATTTTTGAGAATCCCGCGGCAACAATATTGGGCAGGACCGCGGCGATGCTGACCACAACTAGCAGGGCCACCGCCTGCTTTGAGTGGCGCAGCTCCCGTATGAGCAGGTTTATTCCCTTCGGTTTGCTGCCAACTTTCTCGAACCTTTCGTCCCGTTCAAACACCAGAACGACCCCGGTGAAGGCGAGGTCAAGCTCGACCAGATCGATCCGCCGACGTCCGCTCGCGGGGTCGTTTATATAGGCGTGCTTCTTGTCAATTCCTTCCAGGACTACGAAATGGTTGAAATTCCAGTGAATGATGCACGGGGTTGGAATCTCGGCGAGCGCCGGAGGTTCGACGCTGTAGCCCTTCGCCGCCAGCCCGTATCGGCGCGCCGCCCTGATGATGTTGCTCGCCTTGCTGCCGTCGCGCGATACGCCGCATGCGATACGAAGCTGCTCCAACGGGATCCACGCGCCGTGATAGCCGAGGATAATGCCGAGCGCTGCCGCTCCGCATTCGACGGCTTCCATCTGCAGTAGGATGGGTGTCCGCCGGATGCGTTGCTGCGGCAACCAGCTCGCCATGCGGCTGACGTAAGATTTTGGTCGGCCGCGCTCGCTGGTTGGCTGGTTTGGAGAGGGCTTATCCATCAATTCCCGTGAGGTGCTTGAGCAGGGGTATCACCAGATCGATCGGGCGCCGGCGGCGTGTTGTGATCTCGGCCCGCGCCAACGTTCCGCTGGTGAGATGAATGTTCGGCCCCTCGCCAACGGCCCATCTATATCCGGTTGCAGTGGAGGTATCTTCATCGAGTGCAACCATCGCGGCGTAAGGCGCACCGTCGCGCGAGAAGCGTGAAACCAGGCTTTCGTTATGCAGCAGCGCACCCATGCCTTGCGGCGTCATCGGGAAATCAGAGATGCTGACCACCTGGCCTAGCATCATACCAAATTCCTCGCGCTTCACCGTGCTCGGCTCCAGTTGCACCTGCATGCCAGGCTTGATCTGTTTGCCCCGTTCGGCAGAAACATAGACGACGGCTTGGAGCTTGGTGCCTTCGCTTTCGATCGCAATAACCGGTGTACCGACGGCTAGCACCGAACCGGACGAAATCTTCACTTCCAAAACCCGCCCGTCCATCGGGCTGATCACCTGGGTGTTCTGGCTCAGCTGTTCGGCGGCGGCATTCATTTGCCGCCGGGCCTCGTTGAGCGCAAACTCGGACTGCTGAATTTCGCGCCCGCGCTCCGTTTCCAGATCCGTCTTCTGCGACCGCAGCTTTAAGATTTCGTTCTGGGCGTCAGTACGGCGCTGTTGCGCATCGGTCAGCTCCTGACGTCGCTCTTCCAGATTGCGCCGCGTCGTGTATCCCTTAGCCAGCAAATCCTCCAGGTTTTTGACGTCGACGGTGAGATACTCGATACGTTGGCTCGTTGCCTTGATCACCTGTTGCAGGGCGATTTCAAGCTTTGCAAAGTTCTGGCTCTTGGCGGCGAGCTCGCTTGCAGCTTTCGATACCCGATCGGCGTGCTCCCGCTCGCGTTCATGAAAGACCTCGGTAGCTGCGTTGTGCTTTTGCTGGATCTCGGTCTGAACGATCTGAGCGATGGGTTGGTCCTTCTTGACGTGATCGCCGACCGAAACTGCGACCGACTGCAGCCGTCCGGCAGCGGCGGATACAGCGTCGACGACCTTACCGCCACTGCCAATGAGGATACCTTCGCCTGAGACGCGAGTGGGCACGCGCCCGAAGATGCCCCACAGCACGGCCGCCCCGAGCGCAATGCAGAGCACGAGGGTCAGAATCCAGTCAGCGGGCTTGGTGATAACAACGAGATGATCGAGCTGCTCGGGAGACGCAGCCCGGTCAAGGGCCGCGGCGCGAAACGCCCGTTGCGGCCGGTCGGTCATGCTCTTATGCTCCGGCTTTGGGAGCGGTTCAGACGCCGACATGTCTGCACGCAAAGCAAGTGTGAACTGAAGTCGACGATGGCTGATCTTTGCACAAGATCGACCGTCCAACAATAAGGGGCGAGCAGGGAGAGCGGCTGAAATGCACGGGCTGATGGGCACCACGTTGTTTTCGTTCCCAGCGCGAGCGCGTCGAAAAATGCTGGCCGCCGGCTTGGGGCTTGCCTTGGTCTTACCCGGTGTGTGCGGTGCGGGCGTCCTGTCCGAGAGCGATTTCCGGCAGGCGGAGAGCCTTAAGCCACTCTTTGCCAACCTCATGAACGACCTTGTCGCAACCGCGAAGCGCCCTGATGTTTCCAGCGGCGACGCCGAGTGTGTCAACTCGACTGTCCGGGAACTTCTGCAAATCTCCGACGAACTCGCAAGCTACGAGTATCTGATCACCATGGAGAAGGATCTGACCGACTTCGGCGACAAGAGTCCGATGCGGGACATCGTCAAGTTTGCCGTCGACAAGAGCAGCACGATCCTGACCGGCGAAAGAAAACGATTAGTTCAGATCTCCGAGCGGTGTTCCAAATATCCGTTGGGGCAAGGCAAGATTGAGCAGGCCGTAACCGTCATCGACACGACGACAGGCATATTGGCTTCCATTCGAGCTCGCCTTTGACCGGGGGGAAGGAAGCGCCCGCGCGGTAGGCGATCTCGACGTGCGGAGATGAGCGCGAAGGACCACTTGCAGATCGGAGAAAAGCGCGCCCAGGTCGACCAGTAAGTAGCCGAGCACCTCGAGAACACCTTGGTGCTTTTTGTAAACTGGGCGGCAAGCTTCCGGCGATGTAGGCCCTGACTGTCTTTCGATCGGCCCGAAGTTGCTGGGTGAGGGCGGTGACCCGACAGATCTTTGCGATGCAAATGCCCGATCATGACAAGTTCCCGAGGTTGGATCACCGCGCTCGTCCTGCTGCCTGCGGCAGCAGCGTCGACGTCTCGGCGGCTTGCCACCGCTGGTCGCGGGAGTATATTTTGTCAATGGCTGTCAGCTCGCCCGATCTGAAAGCGTTTTTGCTTGCCACACCGTTCTTCGGTGGTCTCTCAGACGCGAGTTGCGATCTCTTGGTCTCAATGCTGGTCGAGCGCAGCTTCGACGTCGGTGACACTGTCGTGGCGGAAGGAGAGCCGGGCCGCTCAATGTTCGTTGTTCAGTCCGGCGAGCTCCTGGTGAGCAAGATCGGGCGCTCGGGGCGCATAATTCGCATGGCGAGCCTCGGGCCTGGCGACTTTTTTGGCGAAATGACGCTTATCGAAATGCAGAACCGGTCAGCGACCATCGTCGCGCAGAGCCAAACTCTGCTGTACGAGCTCACGGCTCGACAACTTTACGCGTACTACAAGGCCGATATCTACGCGTATGTGATGGTGATGCAGAACGTCAACCGCGAGCTTTGTCGGCGGCTTCGTCGCGCCGACAATCGCATCGCGGAGTTGCAGATGCTTCACGCGAGTCAGTGACGAAGTGACGACCTGCTCTTCGCCGAGAAGCGGGCCATTCCGACAAGGACAAAACCTTGGGGGTCAATGCAGGTTTCAAGACGCCATTGTCGGAATAGCCATTGATTTTACTCGGAAATCATACGTCTCTTAATCAGCGGGGCCCAGGTTCGAGCCCTGGTGCGCCCACCAAGCTTTTCAATGGCTTGGGTACCCTCGGGACAGCCATTCCGACAAGCGGTCAGCGGCTGCACCTGGCCCAGTTCACACTTCGTGGCCACGAAATCCTTTCCTTGAGGCTGTTGGCCGACGCTGGGTTACATGCATTCCCGACGAGCGGAGCCGAACGCTCCGCGTCACCTGAGCCAGCACTTGCGACGCTTGTAGTGCTTCACGTCGCGGAATGATTTTCGCCTGTCACCGGCAACGCCAAGTGCGATAATCTGCTCTTCCGTGAACCTTGCTCGCTTCATCTGTCCGTCCTTCTTCGGGCCGGACTCTAACTCCATCTGGAGGAAATACGCAGGGGCAGGTCAGTGGCAGCTTGCGAACGTCCGCCCGGGCGTTTGCTACGTGGGCCTGGCTTATAAGAGGCTTGACCCTACCGGTGATGATGGTTTCGCGTGCTGCGCGGCACAAATGTTTTTGGCTAGTGGCGAAGGCGTCGTCTTCCGCGGGGCATTGGGGCCGTGGTTCCGAGCAGATTCGAAGCAATTTCATTTGGATGCGCCAGCCGCTAAAGCGCTTCTGGAAGTCGTTATTCGTGAATATCGAGACAAGCACGAAGGCAAAGCACCAACGCAACTGTTCATCCATGCTAAGTCATCTTTCCAGGATGAAGAATGGAGAGGCTTCTTGGCGAGCGCTCCGCCGGAGACGAGCGTCGTTGGGGTGCAGATAGCTGACGGACGCGATAGCCTAAAGCTGTTCCGCCCGGCAAAATATCCTGTGCTGCGAGGGACAGCGTTGGTCTATCAAGACAACGAAGCGTTCCTATGGACTTCTGGATACGTGCCGCGTCTCGACACCTACATTGGACCCGAGACACCCAATCCACTGATTGTCCGGGTGCAAAAAGGAACCTGCCCCCTTGAGCAGGTGCTTTCGGACGTCATGGGTTTAACAAAGATCAACTTCAATTCCTGTCTCCACAACGACAGGCTACCGGTTACCATACGGTTTGCAGATGCTGTGGGCGATGTGATCCTCGGCGCGCCACAAACTGGCGAACCGAAGTTGCCGTTCAAGTTTTACGTTTGATGGGCCCTTCGAATGCAGATCGGGCGCTTGCCCGGTGCTTTGATCACGCGACGCAACACTTTAGATCCTCGTTGATGCCGGCGGTGTCAAAGGCTTTGCCCCAGGACGAGCGGAATCCGTCTTCGGTCCAAGGCTGATCGCGGGTGTTCATCAAGATGTAGATGCCTCGCTTCTTGCTTGAGTCGAGATACGTCTTGAGCGGTCTGCTGACTGGAATAGTGACGCGCTTGGCTTTGCTCCTCTTGCCGTGGCGGATGGTTTTGGATTGGACTAGGCGAATGTATTGGCCGTCGTAATCGGACCATTTCAGCTTCAGAAGATCACCCTCGCGTTGACCGGTCCAGAGCGCCAACATCATTGCATCGGACCAGACGCGGTCTCGATCATTTGTTGGATAGCGTTCTCGCCCCATACCTTTTCTAGTCGGTCACCACTCTCATAAAGCCTGCCGCCCCGCTCGCACGGATTGATACTGATCCGGCCGCGGTCCTTAATCGATCATTGGTGGATGCGGCGATGAGCAACCCACGACCTTAGCCGACGAGAATGCGCCCTGGCAAAGTCCACGATGCGTCTCAGACGATGGATAAGCTGTCAGCATCACTGACGTGCCGCAGCAAAAAAATCTTTTTTGGCAGCTATCGATCCCGAGGAGGAAATTCTTAGTAAGAAGTCCGTTTATCTTCTCGGCCGCTCGGACCTAGAGCACCATTATGATCAAAACGCCAATCGCTACTGCTGCTGCGGCCGCAGTAGAACTTTGGTTCTGCGCAACAAGAACGTTGGAAATTGGAGGTGCCCCCAATGACAACAGAGATGCGGAAGGCCGGTATCGACGTCGTTGGCGACATGGTGGCCTGGGGTGCCCACTTTTGCCTCTTTTATGAGACGAGAGAGGATCTCCTCGACACATTGATCGAATTCTTCAAGTCGGGTTTGGGAAGGGAGGAGTACTGCCTGTGGGTTGTTGCCGCGCCTTTTACGATCGAAGAAGCCACAGCTGCTTTGAAAGCCGCGGTGCCTGACCTGGGTCGCCACCTGGCGGACTCCAGGATGGAAATTGGGTCGGCAAGCGATTGGTTTCTCCAGGGCGGGACGTTTGATGGCAAGAGAGTGACAGACGCTTTGTATGAGAAGTTTGCTCGCGTATCGGCGAAAGGGTACGCCGGCATGAGAGCGAGCGCGGATACCACCTGGCTATCAAAGAAGGACTTCTGGCGACACTTTTGCGACTATGAAGATGGTCTCAACGAGGTTATCGGCAATCAGAGCCTCGCCCTGCTGTGCACGTACCCGCTTGCGACGTGCGGAGCTCATGAAATCCTGGATGTGGTGCGTACACACCAGTTTGTCCTCGCAAGGCGACACGGGAATTGGGACATTGTCGAAACCGCCGCGCTCAAGCGAGCCAAGGCCGAAATCAAGGGGCTCAATGAGGAACTCGAACAACGTGTCGTAGAACGGACCAACCAGCTGATGTTAGCGTCGGAAGCGTTGCGTGAGGCGCAGACGCAGCTCGCGCACGTCAATCGCGTCGCAACGATGGGAGAGCTGTCGGCCTCGATTGCCCATGAAGTCATGCAGCCAATCGCGGCGACAGTTACCAATGCCGGAGCTGCCTTGCGCTGGCTAAATGCCCAGCCGCCAAATCTGGAGCGGGCCCGGGAGGCGCTCGGCAACACCGTCAAGGCAGGCAACCGAGCCACCGACGTCATAGGCCGGATCCGTGCCCTAATCAAGAAGGCGCCCCCACTGAAGGATACCTTGGAGATCAACGGAGCAATCCTTGAGGTCATTGCCTTGACCCGGGGCGAAATTTTAAAGAACGGCGTCTCGGTGCAGACACAACTCGCGGAGGGCTTGCCGCTCATTCAAGGAGATCGAGTCCAACTGCAACAAGTGATCCTCAACTTGATCATCAACGCCGTCGAAGCGATGAGCGAGGTCAGTGAAGGGGCGCGAGAGTTGCTAATCAGCACCGGAAAAGATGCGTCGGGCGGGGTGCTCGTCGCCGTGCGGGATTCGGGCCCGGGACTGAAGCCGGAGAGTTTTGACCGCCTGTTCGACGCATTCTACACCACCAAGCCCGGTGGCATGGGCATGGGATTATCGATCTGCCGATCGATCGTCGAAGCTCATGGGGGACGAATATGGGCCTCTCGTTCGGCCGGCCCGGGTACAGCCCTTCAATTTACCCTGCCAATGGGGTGAGACTGTAAACGCAAAATTGCACTCGTCTTCGCAGCCCCCCACGTCGTGAACGGTAGTCCCCGCCGTTCCGGAGGGAATTGTTGCCTGAAGTTCCGTAATGGGTCATTTTCGATGGTTTCAGCGGAGATTGTCGGCTGGCTGATGTCCGCTTCTACCCCGTAAGCGTCCAACCGGGGCCTGCCTGGAAGCGTTGCGTCTGGCGAGACTCCTATAATTTAAGCTTCCAAACTGGAGGCTCGAACCATGCGCTACGAACTCGCCGATTATGAATGGATTGCAATCAAGCCCATGCTGCCGAACAAGCCGCGTGGCGTTCCTCGGGCTAACGACCGTCGTGTCCTCAATGGCATCTTCTGGGTCTTGCGCTCTGGAGCACCATCGCGTGATCTGCCCGAGATGTTTGGTCCGTACACCACATGCTACAACCGCTTCCTAGTCGCTCCGGGCAAGTAGCGGGCGCTATGCGGTCCAGCGACACGAAGCTGAGGCTCCTTTAGATCAAGGCTAGTCCGGTGGACAATCGTGGCAGGTGTCCCCGATCGAGTCTAAGACCTCAGTAATTGCGGCTGCGGCTGCGGCGGCGGCCGGCGAGACGCGCGGCGGCGGCGCCTCACGGGCGATCTGGAATGCGCGGTCTCGGACGTGAGGGGGCGGCCCGGTCCTGCATCCAAGCGTGCTCCTCGCATTTGGCGGATGGCACCGGCGTCTCTCAGCGCCAAAATGGCCCAGCTGCGCAGGGTCCGTATTGCCGGCCATCTCTCCTTCGTCATCAGCATAGAGATCACTCCTGCCGGGACGAATCCTTCCGCCCGCCTGCTCGTTCCGGGCGGTTAGCACGGGTCACGACGACGTAGTCGAGGAATTTATCGAACGCATTCCAGAAAGGAATTGGCGGTTTGCCGTGGGTCGTCACAGCATTGACGGGAGTTGCCGAAGTCAATGACCCATCAGCAACTCGAGTCCGCGAAAGGTCAATCGAACGGTGGAAAGGTTCTCCACGCTGATTTTCGACGTCAATGAGACTTTGATCGACCCCGTATCGATTGCGCCAAAGGAAAGGCCGAGACGATTGTCGCAGACTTCTGTGAGTGGGTCTTCAATGCAGAACAAAACGGAGTACGGCGAATGCCGACCTACAGGAAAAACCCCGAAGCGGTCTCGAAGTTGACTCCCGAGCAGTACCGCGTCACGCAGACTGACGGGACCGAGCGCCCCTTCGCCAACGAATACTGGGACAACAAGGAGCCCGGTCTCTACGTCGACGTGGTTTCCGGCGAGCCGCTCTTTGCGTCCTTCGACAAGTTCGACAGCGGGACGGGATGGCCGAGTTTCACGCGGCCTCTCGAGGCCGCAAATGTCGTCGAGAACGTTGACAGCTCGCACGGCATGACACGGACCGAGGTTCGCTCCAAGCACGGCGACAGCCATCTTGGCCACGTCTTCCCGGATGGGCCGCGCGACAAGGGCGGGTTGAGGTACTGCATGAATTCGGCCTCCTTGAGGTTCATCCACCGCGACCAATTGGAGAGCGAAGGATACGGCAAGTACTCAAAGCTGTTCTCAAAGCAGTAGGTCTGACGATGGCAGCGACTACAGAACGCGCGATCCTGGCAGGAGGTTGCTTCTGGGGAATGCAGCAGCTGGTGCGGCGCCTACCCGGCGTCGTCTCGACGCGGGTCGGCTACTCGGGCGGCGACGTCAAGAACGCCACATATCGCAACCATGGCACGCACGCGGAAGCGATCGAGATCACGTTCGACTCGAGTCAGACGAGCTTCCGCGACCTGCTCGAGTTTTTCTTCCAGATCCACGATCCGACGACGCTCAACCGGCAGGGAAACGACCGAGGCACAAGCTACAGGTCGGCGATTTTTTACACGAGCGAGGAGCAGCGCCGCATCGCCAAGGACACCATCGCCGACATCGAGGCGTCAGGGCTATGGCCGGGCAAGGTTGTGACCGAGCTTTCACACGCCGGCGATTTCTGGGAGGCCGAGCCCGAGCACCAGGATTACCTGGAACGGCATCCGAACGGCTACACCTGCCATTTCGTCCGGCCCCAGTGGAAGTTGCCGGTCAGAATTCGGGCCTAAGGAGATTAACTATATGACCCGTCCGCGATCGTCGAAGCTCTTCCTTATACCTCTCGTGCTGCTTCTGTTCGGGACTCTCGGAATAGAAGCACGCGCTTCTGAGCTTGTAGGTCATGTCTACGTGCAGACCAATGAAACCCAGAACCGCATCATGCACTTCGGTCGCAACGCCGATGGGCAACTCAAACTACTCGAGAGTATCCCTACCGGGGGCGCTGGGTCTGGCGTCTTCAAGCCGATCAGCGGCCAAAAGAGTGCGCCCAACGCATTCGAGGGCGCTGGCAGCGTGATCCTGGCCGAATCCAACACTCTGCTGTTCACGACGAACGGCGGCGACAACAGCGTGACGAGCTTCCGGGAGAGTCCAGACGGCAAGCTGACACTGATCGATCGACAACCGACTGGCGAGCCCGTAATAGGGCGCGGCGGAACGGCGAAGTCGCTCGCCTACCGCTCCCAAAGTCGAACTCTATACGTGCTCCATGCCTTCGGCCCCAACCACCTCCGGTCATACACGGTTGCCGAGGACGGCAAGCTGAAGCTGCGCCCGGAGCGGGCTTCGGTAAATACCGCAACAAAGACCGATCGCGTGGCGACACAAGCTGTCCTGTCGCCCGACGGCCGGTTCCTGCTGGTCGATATTCTTTTCGACGCTCGTCCAGCCGTCAATCCGGACGGGTCGCCAAATCTGGTCGTGGCGAACGCCCCCGATCCAGACGGGCTCGTGATATTCCCGGTGCGCGACGACGGCGCACTCGGCGAGGCCTCCTTCGCCAATGCCGGCGGCGCGGGACCATTCTATATCGCCTTCCTCAACCGGAGCCGCGATACTTTCCTGAACGGTTTCGCGGTAGGAGACGGCGTACTAGCACTACTTTGGCAGATTGTTGATTTTGGCGCGTTTTATAGGATTCCCGAATCAATTTTTCAATGATTCATGGGTGGTCGGCTCTTGGAGGGCTGACCATGCTGGGATGGGAAGACGAACTCGAACGCTGGCTGATGCCGTTCTTGGACCGACTGGGTCATAAGACCCGGCAGCGGATGTGTCCTCTGTATGTTGCGGGATTGATCGGTCCCGGCGATCGTAAGAGCGTTCAGCCGATGGCGGAACGCCTTGCCACCAGCACCTACGACCAGTTGCACCATTTCATTGCGGACGGTGTCTGGGACGCGACGCCGCTGGAGACAGAGTTGCTCAACCAGGCGGACCGACTTGTCGGCGGCAGGGATGCGGTGCTGGTTATTGATGACACCTCACTTCCCAAGAAGGGTGAGCGCTCGGTCGGTGTTGCGGCTCAATACGCCTCGGCTCTCGGTAAAACGGCAAATTGCCAAACACTGGTGTCTTTGACGCTTGCGCGCGGCGAAGTACCCGTGATGGTCGCGTTACGTCTCTTTCTGCCTGACAGTTGGATAAGCGACGAATCTCGTTTGAAGCGCGCTCGCGTGCCAGTCGAACATCGAACGCCACGGTCCAAGCCGGAGATTGCTTTGGCCGAGATTGACCGCGCGATAGCAGCCAACGTGCGCTTTGGATATGTGCTGGCGGATGCAGGATACGGCCTCAGCGCACCGTTTCGACAAGGGCTAACAGAGCGCGGGCTGGTCTGGGCTGTCGGAATCCCGCGGCACCTGAAAGTGTATCCGGTCGATGTGAAGCTCATTTGGCCGATTACCAAAGCCCGCGGGAAACCACGAAAGCACCACGTGCCCGATATCTTATCAATTGCGGCCGAGCAAATGCTGGCCGGCGCCAAATGGAAAACCGTGAGTTGGCGTAGCGGGACGAAAGGTCGGCTTAAAGCCCAATTTGCTGCGGTCCGTGTCCGGACCGCCGACGGCCCTCCGCAGCGGATATGGGATAAAGGTCAGCAGCATCTCCCAGGCGACGAAGCCTGGCTCATTGGCGAGCAACGTGCGTCCGGGGAGAAGAAATACTATCTGGCCAATCTTCCGGCGGCGACGGATCTGCGCACGCTGGCCGCCACCATCAAGGCACGGTGGATTTGTGAGCAGGCGCATCAGCAGTTGAAGGAGGAACTTGGACTTGATCACTTCGAAGGGCGATCATGGCAAGGTCTTCATCGCCACGCCCTGATGACAATGATTGCCTACGCCTTCCTGCAACATCGTCGCCTCGCACACGCGGGGCGGAAAAAGAATCTACGGGCCTCCGCCTCAGCCAACCATGCCAGCCGTACGTCACGCCATCGTCGATCTCATCCTTCGGCCGCAGTCTCAGCATTGCCCATATTGCCGAAGGCAAATCCGTGAAAAACAGCGGCGAAAACACAATCTGCCAAAGTAGTGCTAGGGTCCGGACTCAATTGATCCACCAAGTAACGGCGGCGACCAAGAGGATGGCCGAGAGGAAGTTGTCGGCTCGCTTGTCGTAGCGGGTCGCAATCCGCCTGAAGTCCTTGAGGCGGCAAAACATGCGTTCGATGAGATTGCGTCCTTTGTAGGCCTTCACGTCGTACCGGTGCGGATGCTTGCGAGTTGGGTTGGGCGGAATTACTGCCTTTGTTCCGCGCTCGGCCAACCACTCACGCAGGCTATTGGCGTCATAGGCCCCTGTCAGCAAGCAATCGTCGAGCAGGTGAGACGGCAGGCAGCAGATCGCGCGCCGCCGTGAGGTCATGGCAGTTGCCAGGCGTGATCACGAAGGCGATCGGACGTCCATAATCCTCGGTCAGCGCGTGGATTTTGGTGGTGCGTCCGCCTCGCGAGCGGCCGACCGCCTGCTGGAAGTCCCCCTTTTGCGCCCGCCGCCGAGCGGTGGGCTTTGATGTGGGTCGCGTCGATGGACATTGTCCCGACCCGGCCGGTTGAGCCAGTCAAGGCGTAGAAAATATTGCCCCACACGCCTTGGCGGCTCCAGCGATTGAAGCGGTTATAGATGGTCGTGTAGGGGCCGTAATCTGCCGGGCAGTCTCGCCAGCGTGCGCCCGATCGCAGCATGTGGAGGATCCCGCTGATCACGCGTCGGTCATCCACGCGATGGGCGCCGCGCCGCCCACGTGGCAACAGCGGTTCAATCCGCTTCCACTCCGCCTCACTCAGCCAATATAGCTTTTGCCCCATCAAGCCCCCCTTCGACTCGGAGGTCTTGAATCACAACTCCGCCTCAGCGGGAATCCCTATTGAGTACAGACCCTAGTGAGCCGCATTAACGGCGACGGTCGCGTGACCGACGGTCCGTTGGCCCCGATCGATACCGCGCTCGGGAAGCCATCTGAGCTCTGCTGGCTGCAAGTGACATCTGACAACTCGCTGGTGCTCGCGACCAACTTCGGATACGGAACGGCTTCTACCTACCGGCTTGTAGACGGCCGATTGAGCCTTCTCCAGGACCCGGCCAACAAAGCGATACCGGGCGACGGTACCTTCCGCGCTGTGAACGGGCTCGTCAGCAGCGGACCCAGCGACAGCTGGTTGACTCCCGACGACCAGTACTTCTACCAGATCTTTGGAAATGCCCAGGTGCTTGTCGGCTACCGCCTCGACAAGACGAGCGGCAGACTGACGGAGATTGGTCGAAACCCGATTCCCTACAACAGCACCCAGGGCCTCGCGGGATTCTAGACATCTACCGACGGAGCGCGGTCGACCAGGCAAGATCCAGCTAATCCACTGTGATGCGTCTGGCAGACGCGCTCTCAGCCCTTTGCAGCCTTGCCGCGCAAATCAGTCAATCGCAAGATACAGTGGCGCAGGTTTCCCTCTCGCACGGTTGGACGCTCGACGAGCTTAGCGATCTCCTCGTCGGTTTGGTCGCAAATGGAGTCAGTTGGCGTCTCAAAATGGCCAATTGCTTGCTGCTACCGCCGCAGTAGCGGGGTTACGCAACAGGAAGATGCGGAAAAGAATCGACGTCGTTGGCGACATGGTAGCCTGGGGTGCCCACTTTTGTCTCTTCTACGAAACCAGAGAGGATCTCGTCGTTGGTCCGGAGAATTATTCCCTAGAGCTCGACAGGGCGATATGAACTCCTTCAAGCAAATCTCGGCAAACGGCTTTACCAGGTACCTGACAATTCCGGCGTCCCGAGCACGCGAGCGATCGTTCTCCGTCGGGTAAGCCGTTATGAGGACTGTCAGAATCTTTTTGCCGAGCTTTGACAGCTCGAAATAGACGTCGAATCCACTCATTTCGGGCATCTGCACATCGGCAATCAGGCATGCCGTTTGGCCGACTCGCGATCAAGACAGGACAAAACTGGCATTCTCGCTCGCGCTGGAGCATGCCGAATGCACGTTCCTCAGCGGCGATTTGACGAAGGCGCTCGGCCCCGCGCGTGAGCAGCAATACCGCTCCTGCCGGCTCCGGCGTGCTCGATGGAGCGGCCGGAAGCGGACCTTATAGAGTTCGACGGCAGGGTATTGCGCCTCGCTTCCAGCTCGGTCAGCCAACTGTGCCGATCTCCAGGCTGGAGAAGACCGCGGTCCGCTCCCGCGTGACTCTCGGCGAAGCGCAGGTCCGGCGCAGCGAGGCGGCATTGCGGCAAGCCGAAGCCGATTTAGAACGCACCGTGATCCGTGCGCCGATGGACGGTGTGGTCATCGAACGAAGCGTTACGGCGGGCCAGACGGTCGCCGCCAGCTTTCAGGCGCCGACGCTGTTCACAATCGGTGATCTTGGCGCAGTCTCGATCGAGATCGCCATTGATGAGGCCGACATCGGCCAGATCGCTCTCGGCCAACCGGTCACGTTCTCAGTAGACGCATACCCAGACAAAGCCTTCGATGGCCGTGTTGTGCAAATTCGGAAAGCTCCGCACGCGCAAGACAACGTGGTGACATACACCGTCGTCGCATCCGCAAAGAACGAAGGCGGGCTGCTGTTTCCCGGGATGACCGCCAAGGCCGAGATCATTGCCGATGAGCGACCCGATGCGCTGCAGGTTCCCAGTGCTGCCCTCCGCTATCGGCCGCAAGGTATCGCCGAACCATCCGGATCACATGTTTGGGTATTTGATCGTGACAGCGTCCATCCCATCACCGTGCGAGTGGGGGTTAGCAGCGGCGGCTTGACCGAGATCGTTGGGCCTCTGCGAGAAGGGACGACGATCGTCGTCGACAAGCTCGTCCAGGAGGGCCACCGGGGTACTGTAGCGCAAACGCTCCGCCTGATGCTCGCGAGTTGGGCCGGATGGGTGCGTGCTGCGGTGGCCGAACGAGCCCCGTCTTAGGAGGCTAAGTGTGCCCGGGTACGTCATTGAAGGGGATAGGCTAAGCAAACACTACACCCTGGGGGGGCGCACCGTGACCGCTCTCGATGATGTCTCGCTGGTGGTCGAACCAGGGGACTACGTTGCCGTTACCGGTGCTTCGGGCTCCGGCAAGACGACTCTCATGAAAATCCTGGGCTGCCTGGAACGCCCCAGTAATGGAAAATATCGCCTCAGCGGCATCGATGTCGCGGGCCTGACTGCGGACCAAATGGCAGACGTCCGCAATCGCACCATCGGCTTTCTGTTCCAGTCCTTTCTGCTGCTGCCACAGAGCACGGCCGTTGAGAACGTCGAGATGCCGCTTGCCTATGCGGGGGTACCGCGGTCGGAACGACAATTGCGGGCGCGCGCTGCGCTGGCGAGCGTCGGACTGGCTGATCGCGAGGATCACCGTCCCGGGCGCTTATCCGGCGGGGAGCAGCAACGGGTGGCCCTCGCGCGGGCCGTCGTCAACCGCCCCAAACTCCTGCTCGCTGACGAGCCGACCGGAGCGCTCGACGGTGTCTCGGCGAGCGAGGTGATGCGCCTCTTCGCCGAACTGAACCACTCGGGTGTCACGATTGTGCTGGTGACTCATGACATGTCCATCGCGGCCCACGCCCAACGCGTGTTGCGCTTCAAGCTGGGGCGGTTGGAGGCGGAGGAGATGATTGCTCGATGAGGCTCGCGACAACACTGGTGCCAGCGGTACATGCGCTCAGGGTGCATCGACTTCGCACCGGACTGGCGCTGCTTGGCATCTGTTTCGGTGTTGCGGCGATAGTACTCATAGTCGTCCTAGGCTCGACCACCCGGGCGAAGCTCGACGCGGAGATCAGGGAACTCGGGGCTGACGTGCTTCTCGTGCTGCCTGGCCCAGCGCGAAGCAAGGGCGCCTGGAGCACCAAGGGCAAGCCGGCGGTGACCGAAGCGGACGGCGAGGCGATCGCACAGGAAATTTCGGGGCTCGCCGCAGTGGCTCCCGCCCTGCGCGGGTCGACGCAGGTGGTCGCCGGAAACCGCAATCAGTCCACCACGGTGCGCGGAGTTACGCCCGGAATGTTCGAGGCACGGCCGTGGCCGCTGACAACAGGGCGACCACTCGTCGAGGAGGATGTCCGGCGATCCGCCAAGGTGGCGCTGCTCGCGCATGGAATCGCGAGAACTCTGTTCGGCGATGAGGATCCGACCGGCCAAGTTGTCCGCATCAAGCAGATTCCGTTCGTTGTCGCTGGCGTTCTGGAGGAGAAGGGGCATAGTCTGGACGGCGATGATCTCGACAACCAGATCTTCATTCCCATAACGACCGCGCGTAAGCGTGTCTTGGGCTTCTTCCGGGGCCACCCGACAGCCGTTGGAGGGATCACGTTGCGAGTGGCCAACACGGCCGAAATGGAGCGTTTGAGCGGAGGTGTGCGCGCTCTATTGCGCGAACGTCACCGGATCAACGATCTTGACGACTTCGTTGTGCGTGATCTGGCGTCAGCGCAGCGCGCGCAATCACGATCGGCCTGGCTTACCACATTGATGCTCGCGGGAGCCGCTGCCGTATCACTTGTCGTTGGCGGCGTTGGAATCATGAACGTGATGCTGGTCTCGGTGAGTGAGCGCCGACAGGAGATCGGGTTGCGCATGGCAATTGGCGCGCGCCGTCGCGAGATCGGCTGCCAGTTCATGATCGAAGCCGGCTTGCTCGCACTTCTGGGGTCGGGAGTCGGCGTGGTGCTGGGAGTGTGCGGAGCGCTCCTTTTTGGAGCGGGGCCAGCAATCGAGCGTCCGGAAACGGGGCTGGTCATTCTATGCGCGGTAGGTGCGGCAACGCTCATCACCATCGTGTCCAGCCTCTATCCATCGCGAAAAGCAGCCCGCTTGGACCCTGCCGAGGCACTGACCCAAGGCTGACGCACGCTATATCCAATCGCGGTTAGATGACGGCGCCGATGCGACTCCTGGACCTTGACTGTTCCGGTGTGGCGGACTCAGACATATAGCGATAGGACCCCTCCGGGAAAATACAGTACCGATTTACAGTAAGCATGGGCCAAGATGTCTTCCCGGCTGATCTTGTCGTACAGGGCATAAAAGCGGTAGCCGGCTTCTGCCTTCGCTTTCGCGTGCAACGCCGTCTGCAGTTTCTGAACACTCTTCGGAGTTGATAGGTTGCCCAATCCCCAGGTCCCTCACTACGTCTTGCGTTCGTCTTGAACTGAGGTCCCTTCCCTCCCCCGGCGTTACCCGGCTTCAGCGGTATTACGAACCTCTCCGCATCCCCACGGCGCCCGGCCTGTCCCTCGCGGGCGTCCGGTTGATCATCCCTGACCACGTCGTAGGGCCTCCCGTGTTGCGTACGCTTTCCTTGTGTACATGCTGTCGCCACTACCCCGGCGCAGCGGCTGGGCGTACTACTTCGCTCAATCCCCCAGCCGTATCAGCCTTCCCCGAAAGGGTCGTCGGGTCGGCCTGCGCATCGTCCTTTTCGAGGCTTGCTCGGCGTTCACTCGCGTTACGGCCTGCACACTCGCGCTGTCACCAATTCGTGACACGCTAATCGAAGGCTTCAGCCACTTCGTTACCTCCATGACTGCTCCGATTGCTTCCGGCTGGAGCGTTTGCCGGGTGGGACTTGCACCCACTGGAAAGCGCCGCCTTTTCACGGCGCACACCCTGAGCGGACGTTGCTACGGGGCAACACCGGCCGGAAATCTGGGAGTGCGCCGGCTCTTGGAAAGATTCCGAATTGCAATCGCCGCGAATGGCAATGAGAATCTCTTGGGGGTGGTCAGATGAGTAACCGACTTATTTCCATTATTATTTGCGGGAGCGTTTTAATCGTAGCAAAAAGCGCCCCTGTCTTTGCCGCTGATATGGCCGTCAAAGCTCTTCCGTCAGCGCCGCCGCCTGCTAAGTGGGATTGGTCCGGGTTCTATATCGGTGTGGGCGGCAGCTATAACTGGACCCGTTTCGACCAATCGCTGCAGGGCATATCCGGCCTCATCAGTGTATTTGATGCGGGGGTGCTAACCGCCCAAGGGCAAGAGGGTGGCCCCTTTTTCGACTACAATCGAAACAAATCCGGTTTCGCCCCCGATGTTCAGTTCGGCTATATGCATCCGTTTGCCGGGGGCGACTGGCTGGCTGGGCTCAAGTTCAATTATAAATACGCAAACGTCGACTCGAAGCAGAACGTGAGCATTCCGCAAAATGGGACCGGCACCGTGGTAAGCGGACCGAACGCCGGAACCTCTGGACCTATCACTGGGTTCTTGGCGATCAGCCCAGCCGAAATCAATCTCAAGCATCAGTTTTCGCTTATCGGCACCATCGGCCGGGCATTCGGCAATTTTACGCTATACGCCGGTGGTGGTCCGGCCCTGTTCGGCGTGGAATCCAATTTTATCAATGGGATTCCCTTTGCCACCCAGTCGTTGAGAGGAACGTTCCCCACCAGCCTGCCGATCACCGTATTTAATCAGAATTGGGTGTGGGGTGGCGCGGCGCAAATTGGTACTACCTATTCCTTTGCCGGCGGCTGGTTCTTAGATTTTGCCTACACCTATGCGCGTTCCACGAGCTTCACCATCTCCGACACGGTCACTGTGTTCAACCAGAATGGGACGTTGTCGACCTCTGGGTCTGCTGTCTTGAACGCCCAAGAGCGGGTCACCAATCAATCCGTGACGCTAACGCTCAATTATCAATTCCACTGATCTGATAACGGCGACTTCAGCTTCTGGCCCTAAGCGGCGGTTGAGGGATGTCTGCTATTCTGCCGCTGTCGGGAGACAAGCGGACATCTGAGGTCCGACCGAAAATGGCGCGATTGACCCAAACCCGACCAACTGCAGGAGCGGTTAGCTTTGATCGGCGTCAGCTGCTTTTACAAGACGAGGAACCACAAGCGATCAGCGCCGGGGATGGTAGCCGGCCCTGAAACTGAGGCATTTTGTACCCGTTCCAAGAAACTCGCGCGCAGCAGGAGAGCCTCGATACTGGCGCGCCTTCTAGTCCAGAAACTGGACTACCTTGGTGGCTCTAGTGATGCTAAAGTTCTCGCCATGAAAGGCTATGGATCATTTTGCCCCGTAGCCAAAGCTGCGGAGATTCTCACGGAGCGGTGGACACCGCTCGTGATCCGCGAGCTGTTGCTAGGATCCCGCCACTTCAACCAGCTTCGCCGCGGCATCCCTCAGATGTCGCCGACCCTCCTCTCTAAGCGCCTTCAAACGCTAGAAGAAGCTGGGCTAATCTCGCGCCAGTCAGACGGCAATGGGCATTGGGAGTACCACCCGACCCAAGCGGCCAGAGAAGCCCGGCCAATCATCGATGCATTGGGCTATTGGGGTCACAGGTGGGCGCGCAGCCAGCTCACGCCCAACGAACTCCACGCGGGCCGCCTCATGTGGAATATGCGCCGATCGTTCGATCTAAAGCGCATTCCATGCGACTTCGTGCTGTATATCGAGATTGCAGACGCTCGGCCGAAGCGCTGGTGGTTTGTTGTGAAGGAGGAGGATGCCGATCTCTGCTGGGATGATCCCGGCTTCGAGGTCGATATCAGCGTCTACGCGAGTCTTCGGACGCTTGTGCAGATTTTCATAGGCGAGATGCCACTGCTACGGGCGCGTGAGCTCGGCAAAATCGAGATCGACGGACCTCAGCATCTTGTGAACAGCATGCGCACTTGGTTCCCACACAGCAAATACGCCAACGAGACGCCTGCGCTCACAGATCAACTCTGAGCCGGCTGACGACAGTCTCTCCAGTCCACTTTTTATACTAGTTGCCCGCTTCCCTCAGCGGTAGCGTTTGCAAGTGCGCTCATGCGCCATGTACCGTACGCATACGACGAAGGCCGCCTGATTGACGCATGCGCGCGAGCACGGCGAGTTCTACGATGGCGTTGCGTGAAGGGTCAGGCGGCTTGCTGATTGGCGGACTTGCCGGCTTGGTGCAGGAGCTTCCATTCCCAGGGCAGCAGTTCGCGCAGACGCGAGGTGGGAAGATCAGCGATCCGGGCGAGGACGTCGGCGAGCCAAGCCTTGGGATCGACGTCGTTGAGGCGACAGGTCGTGATCATCGTCAGCATGATAGCTGCACGATCGGCGCCACGCTGGCTGCCAGCGAAGGTCCAGTTGCGCCTTCCCAAGGCAATGCCTCTCAATGCACGCTCAGCGCAATTGTTGGTCAAGCAGATCCTGCCATCGTCGAGGAAGCGGACGAAGTCGTCCCAGCGCTTAAGCATGTAGTTCATGGGCTTCAGGACCTCGGCGGAGCGCGAGAGGCTTTCTCGCTCGCGGAGCAGCCAGTCGTGCATGTCGTCGAGCAGCGGCTTGCTCCGCTCCTGGCGCACGGCACGCCGCTCGTCGGCACTACGGCCGTTGATGGCGCGCTCGATCTCGAACAACGCATCCAGACGCCTGACCGCCTCCAGCGCGATCGGAGAGACCGGTTTGCCCTTGCCTTCCCGGGCGGCTTTCTCGATGTCAGCCAGCTCGAAGAATCCCCGCCGCGCATGGGCCAGGCAAAATGCCGGCGTGATCGGCATTGCTTTCCTTTTTGGGTCGAACAACGGCTCGAAGCCGCCATAGCAATCCGCCTGCAGAATGCCGACGAAGGCGGCCAGATGCCTCTGAGGATTTTCGCCCCGTCGATTGCCCGAGGCATAATAGACCGCCGCCGGCGGCGCAGGCCCGGCGAACGGCCGGTCATCCCGCACATACGTCCAGATCCGGCCGGTCGTGCATTTGCCCTTCGCCAGGACGCGGATGGTGGTGTCGTCGCCATGAAGGCGCTCGGCCGCGAGCACATGACGCTCGATCAGCTGGAACAGCGGCATGACGGCGAAGGTTCCGTGGCCGACCTGGTCGGCCAGCGTCGACAGCGGCAGATCGATCCTCTCGGCCTTGAAGCGCACGCTCTGGCGGTTGAGCGGGATATGCATGCCGAATTTGTCGAACAAAATCGTCGCCAGCAATTGTGGGCCGATGAAGCCGCGGGGCGTCGCATGGAACGGTGCCGGCGGCTGGCTGATCTTCTCGCAATCGCGGCAGGTGAACTTCTCGCGTACCGTCTCGATGACCTTAAAGCGACGCGGAATCTCCTCCAGCGTCTTGGTCACATCCTCGCCGACCTTCGCCAGCCGCGATCCGCCGCAGCAGGCGCAGGTCGTTGGAGCCTTGATGACGACGCGCTCACGTTCGATGTCGTCCGGCCACGGTTTGCGCACCGGCCGCTTGCGCGTGAAGGCGCTCACGCTCTGGGTTTTTGCCGCGGCAGCCTGCGCAGCCAGCTCATTCTCGGTCGCCGTGGTGGCGAGTTCTTCGAGCTCCAATTCCAACTGCTCGAGTAGCCGCGCCGTGCGCTCGGAGCGCTGCCCGTGCAGTTCGCGTTTGAGCTTCTCGATCCGTAGCTCAAGATGAGCGATCAGCACCTCGCTGTCCGACAGCTCCGCCCGCGCGTTGGCGGCATCCGCGACTGCCACATCGCGTTCAGCCTGCAACGCCTCGCGCTCGGCCAGCAGCGCAAGGTAGGCGCTTGCGAGATCCGACGGAAGATCGTCCGGCTTCGATGTCATGAAGTCATTGAATCAGATCGAGCATCAGATTCAAACCCAAAACGATTATCCGACCCGCGTCGGGCGCTGGGTTTCTTGCGGATTGCGCCAGTCGATCCCGGACAGCAGGTAGCTCAACTGCGCCAGCGAGATCGTTACCGCTTCACCGGCAACCGATGGCCAGATAAACTTTCCTCTCTCGAGTTTTTTGTGAACAAGCAGGCTCCCTGACCATCGTGCCAGATCACCTTCACAAGATCGCTGCGGCGACCACGGAAGACAAACAAATGACCGCTAAGCGGTTCTTTGTGCAGCACCTCCTGCACTTGGAGGGCCAGCGATGGAAAGCCTCTGCGCATATCCGTGTAGCCTGTAGCCAGCCACACTCGCACATTCCCTGGTACAGAAATCATCGGCGTCCAAGCACATCGAGGACCCGCGCCAACGCCTCCGGATCGACGTGCGCATCCACCCGGATGCACCGTCGGTTGCCGAGATCGATCTCTATCAATCCAGTACGCGCAGCTGCCGCCGAACGAACTCGGCCATCAACCGTAGGCAAAAGCTTCGGAGTTTCTTCAGCCGAGGCTGCTACGGCGGCGATCTGCACCGGCGTAAAAGATGGCGCAACTTGTTCCGATGTCCGTGCTTGGCGACGCCAGGTAAACACCAGGCTGGCCGCTACTCCGTTGCGCCGCGCAACCTCAGTTACCTTCGCGCCCGGTGCCAGCGTCTCCTCGACAATCCGTGCCTTGTCGTCCTGCGACCAACGCCGCCGCCGCTCGAGCCCGCCCAAAACCTCGACCCGCATCGCCTGATGACCTTAAAGCTAGACTTAAGGTCACACGCTTCGCGAATTACCACCCGTCACGCAAGACGGTCCTCGTCGGAGGCGTACCATGTACCTCGGCCAAAAGCTAAAGCATCAGCCAAAGGAGGCAAAGATGAGCCGACATTCCCTTCGTTCATACGCCATGCTGTTGATCTTTACTTGTGCTTGCGTTGGCCATGCAGGAGCAGACCCACTTGCCGACGATATTTCCTCGTTGGCTGCCAAGTGGGATGCTGCCATCAACAACGCAGACTTTGATGCCCTGCTTCCATTGTATACCGCGGACGGCAGATTGATGCCGCCTGGTGCGCGGCCCGTCGCCGGCCCTTTGGCAATCCGTGATTTTTTTGCGGGGCGGGGTAGAAGCGTCAGAGATCACAGGGTGGAGCTGGTCGATGTGTTGCCCATCGGGAACTACGCCTATACCACCTCCCATTTCACGGCCACGTTAGTGGTGAATGAGAAGGCGACGCCAATTTCCGGCAGCACCGTGAGACTCCTTGAACACCAACCCGACGGACAGTGGAGGATAAAGTCTCATATCTTCGTTAGAGAATAAACTCGCGGCTGCGCCAGAAAAGCAACCAAGAGCTGAGTTTCCGGGGACGCAGTTCGATAATCCCGGTCAGCCAACGCAGACTGCTGAAGGCCAGTTCAGATGTTGGCTTCTGGCCCATCGCTTCACTGGCTGCGATGCCGTGGCACGTCTGGAGTTTGGGGTAGACCGGAAGTGGTTGGCAGACGATCAAACCGACGCGATTGACCCTGGCTGTGTGAAAACGAAGAGCGGCTGTTATGATTCCCTGTGATTCTTTTGGGGGAATCGATGAGGCGCTTCGTTGAGAGGCGGATCGTGGGCAGCGGACGCTGTTGCCCGAATGCCTCGATGACTTCATTGACGAGTAACCCAGTTCGCGTGATCGACGTATTTGTCGATGCGCTCAGTTTGGCTGAGATGGGCTTTGCGGGTGCGGAGCCGGCGGCGACCGGTCGGCCGTCGTACCATCCCTCGGTTCTCCTTAAGCTTTACATTTACGGCTATCTGAACCGAGTGCAGTCGAGCCGGCGGCTGGAACGGGAGGCCGGGCGCAATGTCGAGGTGATGTGGCTGCTGGGTCGGCTCGCTCCCGATCACAAGACGATTGCGGACTTTCGCAAGGACAATGGCCTGGCGCTGCGCAAGGTATGTGCGCAGTTTGTCGAGCTCTGCCGCGGGATGGGCCTTCTCACGACGTCCAGCGTCGCCATTGACGGGAGCAAGTTCAAGGCCGTGAACAACCGGGACAGGAACTTCACGCGCGCGAAGGTGGAGCGGCGGCGGGCCCAGTTGGAGGAGAGCGTCGCGCGCTATCTGAGCCAACTTGATACGGCCGACCGACAGGAGCCGAGCGAGGCGCTTGCGGGGAAGGTGACGAGGCTTACCGAGAAGCTGACGAAGCTGAAGGAGGAGATGGGCAAGCTTGCCGCCTACGAGAAGCAGATGCTCGCTTCACCGGATCAGCAAATCTCACTGACCGACCCGGACAGCCGTTCGATGGCAACCAGTGGCCGTGGATCCGGCGTTGTCGGCTACAATGTCCAGGTCGCCGTCGACACCGACCATCACCTGATCATCGCGCATGAGGTGACGAACAGCGGTTCAGATCGGGCACAACTTGCCAATATGGCTATGCAGGCGAAGGCTGTTCTGAAGACTGAGACGCTCGAGGCCGTCGCCGATCGCGGCTACTTCAGCAGCCCGGAGATCCTGGCCTGCCACGAGGCTGGCATCACGGTAACTCTGCCCAAGCCGATGACTTCGGGTGCCAAGTCAGACGGACGCTTCGGTAAGCAGGACTTCGTCTATTTGCCTGAGGAAGACGCCTATCGTTGTCCGGCCGGGGAGCGATTGCCGTATCGCTATACAAACGAAGAAGCCGCCAAGATGCTGCGGCGCTACTGGACCAACGCCTGTAAGAGCTGTTCGATCAAGGCCCAGTGCACGCCCGGGTCAGAGCGACGGATCACGCGATGGGAGCACGAGGATCTGCTCGACGCCGTGCAGCAGCGGCTCGATGCGAACCCGCTCGCTATGCGCCTTCGTCGCGAGACTGTCGAGCATCCGTTCGGCACGATGAAGGCACGCATGGGAGCGACGCACTTCCTGACCAAGACCCTTCCAAAGGTAGCCGGTGAGATGGCCCTATCGGTTTTGGCCTACAATCTGACCCGAGTAATAAATATCCTTGGGATCAGGCCGCTGATCGACGCGATCCTGACCTGACGTCGGCTCAGTTTTGGCCTCTAGACCGACCGCCTTGTAAGGTCGTTTTTACACGACCAAGACCCGTTGCAGACATTTGTCGATGGAAAGCTCGTACGGATCTCGGGAAGGCCCCCTATCTCGACTTTTTCGACAGAATCGGCCCATCTGAGACATTCGGCCGGGCCGGGCGAAATGCGCTGGTTAACGCGACCAATATCGAATAAGGCGCGGACCGAAACTGTTTGCCTTGCCACCGAACGGCGAATATCGGGCTTTGCTGCATCCCGGCAGAGCCTGGGCGCATATCTTGTCGTGTTGCGACTGCAAGCTTGCGACGTAGTCTCTCAAGAGGCTAATTGTGCTGACTGGACTTGGCTTGATCTGCCTCAGGGGGTGAGGAGTGAACAAAGCACTGGGTCTTCGCTTCGGAGACCTGATTCTTGACGAAACGTGCCTCTTCGCGAGCCGCAACGGGCAGATGATTCAGTTCACCAGAAACGAGCGCGCGCTGCTGCTCGCCCTCACGCGCAATCCGCAGCGCCTGATGCGCCGCGGCCGTCTGCTCGATGAGGTCGCTTCGGAATCCGACATATCCGACCGCAACATCGACTTCCTGGTGAACAGGCTGCGGGCAAAACTGGGCGACAGCGCCAGATCGCCAAAGTACATCGCCACGCAATATGGCGAGGGCTATATTTGGATCGCTGCACCATCTCCAGCGCTGCCGATCGACGCGTTCCTGGTTATTGCGCCGTCCTTCGGGCCGCAGGGGCATCCGTTCAGCAAGCAAGCGTCCTCCCTGGTCGGTCAAATTCGCGACATTGTCGCTGCCGGCCTTGACCAAAAGATCGCGGTTGCCGACGATTGGCGCCCTGCCGCCACCGACACACTTCGCTATTTTCTTCAGATGAGCTTTCTCGGCGGTGACGGGCAGCTTGATTGCGCCGCCACCTTGCGAGAAATGCCGTCAAAGCGGATCTTGAAGGCATTGCGGCTTGATCTGGACATAGCGGATCCCGAATCGTTCACGGCAGAGGCAACTCGAATTGCGAATGAGGTCGTCGGCGACCTGTCGCAGGCTCTGATTGACGCCTCCAGGGGTCTCGGCACACCTGTGGACGAGCCGCTTGAAGCGCGCCTGCACAAGGCTGCAAGCCTGCTGTCGGTCTCAAATCCATCGTGGCTGGCAAGTGGCGAGCAACTGAGCAGGGACCGCGCGCAGGATCCTCTCAATACAGACATCGCTCTGCAATGGTGTCTGCATCTGTTCGCGCGCGTCATCCTGACCAGTCCGTTCGGCGGGATGAGCCTGGAAGAACGCTACCGCATCGAGAGCGAGATCGACGCCACAGTGCTGGAGTGCCTGCCCGCCATCGAGGCGAACCCGCTGCTGATGGTGGCGGCCGCCAAGCTGTTGTACTTCATCAACCGGGGGCATCTCGATCTCGCGGAGGACATTGCCGAGCGAGCCTTCGCCCGCACTGCGGACTTTGCCGCAGCCTTGCCCATCCTGGGGCAATTGCGCTACGCGCGCGGCCGTTTCGACGAAGCGGTCAAATTCTTCGATCGCGGCATCGAGATGGCCGAGCTGGGGCCCGCACTTCATTTGCACATGAGGGTGCTGAAGTGCATCGCCCTGCTTGCTGCCGGCGATCGCGCCGCGCTGGAAGCCGCGGCCGTCGATATCGGCAACATGGGTCCGCTCTGCCCGCCCGAAATCGCCCTGATGATCGGCTGGATGGTCGCAGCGCCCGATCAGACGCCGCCGGCGGCGGATGCCCTCGCCGCGCTTGGTCCTGTGGGCGCCGCAAGCGCGGTCGAATATCTCTACTTCACCTCGGCGCGTCACCTCGTCTCGGAGCAGGCCCGCGCTAATGTCATGCGTGGCCTGATCACGCATGCGAGGAGGCTGCACGGCGAAGAGGCGGTGCCCGCCTTCGTTCTCAGGAGTATCGGTTCGATCGCCCCGGGCTGAACTGTTGCCCGCATGCCGCATCAGCGGTTGAGCTGTTTCAACCAGCCCTGATTAAGAGCAATTTTGGAATCCTCAAATATTGTCCAAACAATTGCCTGCTAGCGACGGCTGACCGGCGCGATCGTGCCGGTCAAACGTGCAAGGGGCGGGTATGGTCGTTCGTTCAGTCCAGTTGCAATGCTGGGCTTCAATTCTTGGTAGATCATCTCCCGCGATACACGGTCTGCTCTCGCGCTGGAGTCTGCTTCAAACGGTCTCCGTGCTTTCGCTTGCCGTGATGCTGAGCTTTTCCACCGCGCCCGCATGGGCGGGTGGACGAGGTGGGGCAGCCGGACCGGGTCCGGGCGGCGGCGCCGGCGGCAACGGGAGTAGCGGCATCGTTCCTGCAACAGACGGCACTGCGGGGACGACGCCGGGATCAGGCGGTTCGGCCGCTAGTGACCCAGCTGCAATTGCAACCGATCAAACCATTACGGCTGTGATCTTCGGCGGCAACGGCGGATCCGGCAGCGACACCAGCGGTGGTGGCGGCGGCGGCGGAGCGGCCGTTGTTGTCCTTGATGGCGTCTCGATCACGACCTCTGCCGCGTCGGCGATCGTCGGCGGCGGCGGCGGCGGTGGTGCTTTCAGTGGTGCTGGTGGTGGCGGCGGTGGCGGCGGCGACGCTGTCGCCTTCCTCGGCTCCGGCGCGCTGGTTCATTCAGGCTTGATCATCGGCGGCCGCGGCGGTAGCGGCGGCGAGAACGACAGCATCACCGGGGGCGGCCACGGCGGTGGCGGCGGCTCGGGCGTTTCCGGCGCAGTGTCCATCACCAATTCCGGCACGATTCGGGGCGGCGTTGGCGGCGGTGGCACCGACGGCGGCGGCGGCGACGGCGGCTCCGGCGTTTCCGGCGCTTTGTCCCTCACCAACTCCGGTACAGTTGAGGGCGGCGGCGGTGGTAGCGGCGGCGGTTTCGGGGCTGGTGGCCGCGGCGGCTCGGGCGTTTCCGGCACCTCGACCGTCACCAACTCCGGCACAATTCGGGGTGGCACCGGCGGCGGTGGCGACTTCGGGTCCGGCAACCAGGGCGGCTCAGGCGTTTCCGGCGCCACGACGCTCACCAACTTCGGCACAATTCAGGGCGGCACCGGCGGCACCGGCACCAATTCCGGTGGCAGTAGCGGCGAAGGCGGCGTAGGCGTTTTCGGCACCTCGTTCATCACTAACGCCGGCACGATCCAAGGCGGTGACGGCGGCGACAACAACGGCGGAGTCAACGGCCGCGGCGGCGCCGGCATCGTCGGCAGCAATCTCACGATCATCAACAGCGGATCCATTAGCGGCGGCATGCCCGGCCAAGGACTAGTGTCCTTCGGCAGGGCCGACGCCATCACCTTCACCGGCGGCAGCGACACGCTGACGCTGCAAGGCACGTCCTGGTCGCTCACCGGAAACCTTGCCATCAACGGTGGCGGCAGCTTGACTTTCGATCAAGCAATCGCCCAGACGCTCGGCAACATCATTACCGGCAACGGCTCGGTCATCCAGAATGGTGCGGGCACACTGACGCTAACGGGCGCGAACACCTACATCGGCGGTACGACGATCAGCACCGGCACGCTGCAGATCGGCAATGGCGGCACGACCGGGTCGATCGTCGGCAATGTCACCGACAATGCGACCCTTGCATTCAACCGCTCCGATGCAGTGACGTTTGGCGGCGCGATCTCCGGTTCGGGCGGCGTCAACCAGATTGGCAGCGGCACGACGACGTTGACGGGCACCAATACCTACACTGGCACGACCATTGTCTCGGCCGGCACGCTGGTCCTGGCGTCGGCAGCATCGATCACATCGAACGTCACCAACGCCGCGACATTTCAAAACTCCGGCACGGTCACCGCGACAGTCAGCAACGCGAACACATTCGACAACGCTGCGACGGGTGTGGTGTCGGGTCGTGTGACCAACACGGTAGGCACGTCGACCAACGCCGGTGCGCTCAACGGCGGCGTGACCGTCAGCGGCGGTACGTTTACGCAAACCGGCGGATCCGTGGGTGGCGGCCTGAGCAATGCCGCGACCGTGAATGCGAATGGCGGCGCGATCAATGGCGCGATCGCCAACGCCGCCGGTACCTTCAGCGTCGGCGGCACAGTGACCAGCGATTCGACCTTCGACAACGCCGGCGGGGCGACGCTCGCCATCGGCGCAGCCGGCAACTACACGCTGCAGGGACTTCTGACCAACAGCGGCGTCATTACCGTGGCAAGCGGGGGGCAATTGGATGCGACGGTCGGCGGCATCACCAATGCGGCAGGCGGCAGCCTCAATGTCGCCGTTGGCGGCACTGTGAAGGACGATCTCAACAATGCCGGCACCGTGACCAACAATGGTGCTTATCTCGCCAACGTCGCGACCAACACCGGCATCATCACCAACAACAGCGTCTGGACCGGCAATGTCGCCTCCAGCGCCGGCACCATCACCAACAATCTCACCTGGAACGGTGCGATCACGACGTCAGGCACGTTCACCAATTCCGCCGGCGCCACGGTGACGGGATTGGTGACCAACAGTGGCACGGGTGCCAACCTCGGCACTTTGAGCGGCGGCCTCACCCTTACAGGCGGCACCTTCAACAATGCCGGCACGATTGCCGGCGCCGTCACCGTCTCGGGCGGCTCATTGTTCGGCACCGGCTCGATCGGCACGCTGAACATTGCCAATGGCGGCACCTTCGCGGCCGGCGACGGAACGGCAGGAACGTCCACGACCATTGCCGGCAGCCTCGCTTTCGCATCGGGCGCGATCTACCTCGTGCAGGTCAACCCGACGACGTCATCGTACTCGACCGTCACCGGCACGGCGATGCTCGGCGGCGCCACCGTGAGCGCCAGTTTCGCGGGCGGATCTTATGTCGAAAAGCAGTACATGATCCTGACCGCCGGCAGCATCAGCGGCACGTTCAACCCGACTGTGGCCAACATCGGCCTGCCGTCGGGTTTCAAGACCACGTTGAGCTATGACGGCACGCATGCCTATCTCGATCTCGCCATCGGCTTCGTGGCGCCGTCGGGCACGGGATTGTCCGGCAACCAGCAGAACGTCGGAAATGCGCTCGTCAACTTCTTCAACAGCAATGGCAGCATTCCGATCGTATTCGGCAGCCTCACACCGGCCGGGCTGACGCAGCTCTCGGGCGAACTCGGCGGCGCCCCGCAGCAGACCACGTTCAACGCCATGAGCCAGTTCATGGGTCTCTTGACCGATCCGCTCACGGGTCGCGGCAACGGCATCAATGGCGCGACGTCAGCGCCGGGATATGCGGAGGAGAGCAGCGCCAGCGCCTATGCCGCGAGGCGGACGCCGAAGGATGCGTTCGCGATGTTCAGCAAGGCGCCGCCGATTCCCTTCGTGCCGCGCTGGAGCGTGTGGGCGGCGGGCTATGGCGGCTCGCAGACCACCGATGGCAATGCGCTGGCCGGATCGAACCGCGCAACCAGCAATATTTTCGGCACCGCCGTCGGCGCCGACTATCAGTTGTCGCCGAACACGCTCGCCGGCTTTGCGCTTGCTGGCGGCGGCACCAATTTCAGTGTCAGCAATCTTGGCAGCGGACGCTCCGATCTGTTCCAGGCCGCCGCTTACATGCGGCACACCAATGGCGCAACCTATGTCACGGGTGCGCTGGCCTATGGCTGGCAGGACATCACCACCAATCGCACCGTGACCGTCGCCGGCCTCGATCAGCTGCGGGCGGAGTTCAAGGCGAATGCCTGGTCCGGCCGGCTCGAAGGCGGCTTTCGCTTCGTCGCGCCGTGGCTCAGTGGCGTCGGCATTACGCCCTATGCGGCGGGACAGTTCACGACGTTCGATCTGCCGGCCTATGCCGAAAGCGTGGTCACGGGCACGGCGAACTTCGCGCTCGCCTACGCTGCGAAGAGCGTCACTGCGCCGCGCAGCGAGCTCGGCCTGCGCACTGACAAGTCCTTCGCGATGACCGACGGCATTCTCACGCTGCGCGGCCGCCTCGCCTGGGCCCATGATTTCAGTCCGGACCGGAGCATCGGGGCGATCTTCCAGTCGCTGCCGGGGGCGAGCTTCGTTGTTAACGGCGCGGCGCAGGCGCGTGACTCCGCGCTCACCGCCGCGTCCGCGGAGATGAAATGGGCCAACGGCTGGTCGGCGGCCGCGACGTTCGAAGGCGAGTTCTCCAACGTGACGCGCAGCTACGCCGGCAAGGCCGCGGTTCGTTACGCCTGGTAACCGAGGCCCTGCGCGGTCAGCTCGCCGCAGCCCGAACTGTTGCCAGCATGCCGCATCACCGGCCCGATCGGTTCACGCGCGCCAGGATTCCCGGATGTCTGGCGCTCCTCAAATATTGCCCAAACAATTGCCTGCTAGCGACGTCGGGACCCAATGTTAAGCGCATACGGAAGGTTGGCCATGACGGCAGCAGCATACTCGCATCTCCCGAGCCGGGAATCGACTCGCGCGCGATGGGTGCTGAGTGCGGGCGCAACCGCGCTCGCGTTGATCGGGTTCTCTCCTGCGGCTCATGCTGCCTGCGACCCTGCGGCCGCCAGCAACGTGGCGGCCAATTGCACCGGCGCGACCGTCGACCAGGGCGGCGGCGCTCCCGGAACCAGCGCGGATATCATCGGCTACGGCACGGGCTTTGAAACCCACCTGACGGTCAACGTCGTATCGGGCGCAAGCGTTACGGGCTCGCTCATCGGTATCTCCGCGCAGAGCATTACCGTGACCAATTCCGGCAGCATCTCGGGTTCGAACTTCGGCATTTTCGCCCCCGCTGCGGTCACCGTCACCAATTCGGGCTCCATCTCGGGGGCCACCGGTATTGCTGCCACCATCGCTACCGTGACCAATTCCGGCACCATCTCCGGTGATACTCAAGACGGCATCTCCGCCTTCACGGCCACCGTGATGAATTCGGGCACCATCTCGGGTTCGCTTCGAGGCATCATCGCCGACACCGCCAATGTGACCAATTCGGGCACCATTTCGGGGGACTTCGGTATTGCCGTCGCCACCACCGCTAACGTGACCAATTCAGGCACCATCTCGGGTTCGACCTCCGGAGTCTTCGCCACCACCACCGCCAACGTGATCAATTCCGGCACCATCTCGGCTTCGACCTACGGAGTGTTCGCCACCACCGCCAACGTGACCAATACCGGCACGATCTCGGCTGCGGCGGGCGCCGGTGTCGGCGCCGTCACCGCCAATGTGAGCAATTCCGGCACCATCGCGGGCGATAGCGTTGGCATCGGTGGCATCTTGGCTGCCAACGTGACGAATACAGGCACCATCTCGGGCGGCGTCTACGGCATCCGGTCCGCCACCACCACCGTAACCAACTCAGGCACTATCACCGGCAATGTCGGCATTGATTCGACACTTTTCGGTGGAGGTGCCGCCAACGTCACCAACTCCGGCACCATCATCGGCACCGGGGGGACCGCGCTCCAGTTCTCGGGCAACGACGACACGCTGACGCTGCTGCCGGGCTCGCGCATCGTCGGCGCGATCGACATGGGTGGCGGCGCGGACGTGGTGAACTTCACCGCCGGCCGCGGCGCCTCCTGGCTGGTGACGTTGAACAACTTCACCGGCACGATCAACGGCTCCGGCGACGCGCCATTCGTCATTCGCGGAAACCAGTTCGCCGCGCTCGACCCGACCCCCTTTGCGGTGGCCGACCGCAGCCTGATGGACTTCACCCGCAGCATTTCCGGCATTCTCGGCTCGCTCGGCGGCACCGGCGCAGCACAAAACGGGCCGCTCGCCTCGGCCTTCGCGCCGGACGACTCGTCCGCCCAGCGCATCGACACCTTCGCGGGGATTCCGGCGCTCGCCTATGCGAGCGATGCCATTCTGTTCAAGAACCCGACCGTGGTGACCGCCGACGGCCGCAGCGTTTGGGCGCGCGGCTTCGTCGGCCAGCACACGCAGGATGCGGACGGCGTGCTGCTGGGCTCGACCACGATGTTCTCGGGCGGCGCTGTCGGCTTCGACCTGCTGGTGCAACCCGACCTGCGGCTCGGGGCTTTCGTGGGCGGCGGACAGAGCTATCTCTCGCTCGACCAGAGCGCCGGCAATACCAGGACCGACACCGGGTTCGGCGGTCTCTACGGCCGCTATGCGTTCACGTCCTTCGGCGCCCCCTCAATCCTTAAGGTCGCACTGCACGGCGGTGCCGGCACCAGCACGGTCTCGCGCTCGGTCAACAGCAATCTCGGCACCGAGGTCGCGACCGCCAGCTACAACACTTCGTATGTGAGCCCGGAGGCGAAATACTCGGTCAATGTTCCGCTGTGGTCGCAATACACCCTCACGCCGTCCTTCGAGGTGCGCTACGTGGCGGGCTTTTTCGACGGCTATACGGAGACCGGCGCGACTGCACCGCTGACGGTCGCGAGCCGCACGATCCAGAACGTCGAGGAGCGTGGCGAGTTGAAGCTCACGCGCGCGACGCCGGTCGGACCGGATCTCCTGCTCACCAACGTCTATGTGGGCGCGCTCGGCATCCAACGGCTTGGCGACACGACGGTCAACACGGTGCTGCTCGGCGCGAACCTGCCCTTCGTCACACCGGGGAAGAACAAAGTGGCGGGCGTCCTGGGCGGCGGCGGACTCGAATGGCAGACGCGCAAAGGCGTCTCGTTCTTCGGCGCCGCCGAGGCGATTGGCATGTCGGATTCGAGCACCGTCGTCAGCGCGCGCGGCGGCCTGCGGGTGGCGTTCTGAGCGGCGCGATGCCGGTGCCGCGCTCGACACGGCGTCAGCCGAAACGAAATGGTCGAACGGCTGGTCCGCGGCAGTGACGTTCGAAGGCGAGTTCTCCAACGCCACCCGCAGCTACGCCGGTAAGGGCATAGCGCGTTATCGGTGGTGAGCTGGAAATAATCTCGCAAAGTGATGTCTGCTGTTGGCCTGTGGCTGACCTCCCCATTTGGGCCCCGTACGGTCCGCTTCCAAGGGTTGAGCGGAAAGCCATCGTGGAGCCACCGAGGGCAGCCTTTGACCCTGGCTGTGTGAAAACGAAGAGCGGCTGTTATGATTCCCTGTGATTCTTTTGGGGGAATCGATGAGGCGCTTCGTTGAGAGGCGGATCGTGGGCAGCGGACGCTGTTGCCCGAATGCCTCGATGACTTCATTGACGAGAGTAACCCAGTTCGCGTGATCGACGTATTTGTCGATGCGCTCAGTTTGGCTGAGATGGGCTTTGCGGGTGCGGAGCCGGCGGCGACCGGTCGGCCGTCGTACCATCCCTCGGTTCTCCTTAAGCTTTACATTTACGGCTATCTGAACCGAGTGCAGTCGAGCCGGCGGCTGGAACGGGAGGCCGGGCGCAATGTCGAGGTGATGTGGCTGCTGGGTCGGCTCGCTCCCGATCACAAGACGATTGCGGACTTTCGCAAGGACAATGGCCTGGCGCTGCGCAAGGTATGTGCGCAGTTTGTCGAGCTCTGCCGCGGGATGGGCCTTCTCACGACGTCCAGCGTCGCCATTGACGGGAGCAAGTTCAAGGCCGTGAACAACCGGGACAGGAACTTCACGCGCGCGAAGGTGGAGCGGCGGCGGGCCCAGTTGGAGGAGAGCGTCGCGCGCTATCTGAGCCAACTTGATACGGCCGACCGACAGGAGCCGAGCGAGGCGCTTGCGGGGAAGGTGACGAGGCTTACCGAGAAGCTGACGAAGCTGAAGGAGGAGATGGGCAAGCTTGCCGCCTACGAGAAGCAGATGCTCGCTTCACCGGATCAGCAAATCTCACTGACCGACCCGGACAGCCGTTCGATGGCACCAGTGGCCGTGGATCCGGCGTTGTCGGCTACAATGTCCAGGTCGCCGTCGACACCGACCATCACCTGATCATCGCGCATGAGGTGACGAACAGCGGTTCAGATCGGGCACAACTTGCCAATATGGCTATGCAGGCGAAGGCTGTTCTGAAGACTGAGACGCTCGAGGCCGTCGCCGATCGCGGCTACTTCAGCAGCCCGGAGATCCTGGCCTGCCACGAGGCTGGCATCACGGTAACTCTGCCCAAGCCGATGACTTCGGGTGCCAAGTCAGACGGACGCTTCGGTAAGCAGGACTTCGTCTATTTGCCTGAGGAAGACGCCTATCGTTGTCCGGCCGGGGAGCGATTGCTGTATCGCTATACAAACGAAGAAGCCGCCAAGATGCTGCGGCGCTACTGGACCAACGCCTGTAAGAGCTTTTCGATCAAGGCCCAGTGCACGCCCGGGTCAGAGCGACGGATCACGCGATGGGAGCACGAGGATCTGCTCGACGCCGTGCAGCAGCGGCTCGATGCGAACCCGCTCGCTATGCGCCTTCGTCGCGAGACTGTCGAGCATCCGTTCGGCACGATGAAGGCACGCATGGGAGCGACGCACTTCCTGACCAAGACCCTTCCAAAGGTAGCCGGTGAGATGGCCCTATCGGTTTTGGCCTACAATCTGACCCGAGTAATAAATATCCTTGGGATCAGGCCGCTGATCGACGCGATCCTGACCTGACGTCGGCTCAGTTTTGGCCTCTAGACCGACCGCCTTGTAAGGTCGTTTTTACACGACCAAGACCCATTGCAGACGTTTTCACTCAGCCCGGGGACCGCCGGCTTTGACCCCAGCCGGACTTAGACTATTTTTTCGGAGCCGCGAACCGTTTCTCATTTTCCAAGCCTCTAAGTCTCTGGGGCGTCAGAAAGGACGCTACAAAGGCAGGAGGTTGCTATGCTGTATAAGAAGAACGTGGCTGGCTGGGAAATTTGGGTCCGGCTCTTGGCTGGGGCAATTATGATCGCTTGTGGGCTACTAGGTCTTAAAGGTATGCCCGTTGGATACCTGATCGCCGCTGTCGGGGTCCTGACCGCGCTTACAGGCGTTTTCGGATACTGCCCGGCATGCGCAGTAGCAGGTCGAAAGCTGCGCGCCAAACCATGAGCACACCTTTTTCATCGCCGAGCATGATGGAAGCGGCAATAGGCGGGGACGCTGACGCCATTCTGGCGCTGCTCAAAATGTCGCAGCCCGACATACGCCGGTACGCGCGAAGAACCTGCCGCACGACAAGCGATGTGGAAGACGCGGTTCAGGAAACGTTATGGATCGTGTACCGTCGCATTGGTCGTCTCCGACGTGCCGGAGCCTTTTCTCTCTGGCTTTTTCAGATAGTTCATCGAACCTGCTTGAGATTGGCAAAGCAGCATATCGGTCTTCCCGATGACGTCTCTTCCTTGGAAAATGACATGCAGCTTTCGAAGAGGCCAGAATCAGAACTTCGCATCGATATAGCTGCCGCGATCCAGTCGCTGCCGAGCCATTACCGGCAGGTGCTCATTTGCGGGATGTGGACGAAATGACGATTAGCGAAATAGCGCAATCGCTGGAGCTAACCCGAGAAACTGTGAAGGCTCGACTGCATCGCGGTCGAGCGCTCGTGCGTGAATATATGATGCGCTGAGGAGTGAAAATGTTCGCTAGCAGTTCACTCACCGAGCACCTTGTCCGAGGTCTTGTCGGAATTGGAGCTCTCTCGACGGCGGTGTGGGTCGGGACAGACGCAGGTTGGCCTGCAGTATTAGGTTCCGTCACTCTGGGGCTAGTATCATTGATAGCCTTTCGAGGATGCCCGGTCTGCTGGTCTATAGGCCTGTTTTCGATGGCACGCCGGTCGTTGACCTCGCTGTAATCGCGTTCACTTCTGCTTTTGGTCCTAGGCTGCCTTCGCTGTAACTGCCCGTTGGGTCTGCTCTTCGGGGCAGAGCGGACGCACGTCAGGGCTAGCCGCCACAGACGGCCGTCGCTCCCGGTCACACCTCGCCGGGCAGTAGAAAGGAAAGGGGCCGCTCGTCGGCGGCCCCAACGTGGTCCTAACGGCAGGGTTTCCCTGACATCTGAGCCGCTCGGCTGTGACAGCCGTCATGCATTCTGGCCTTCGCCTTTGGAGCATTCGATGACTTAGTCGCCGGCGGCTGTGTTTGTGCGAACGCCGTCAGCGGTGAACCGAAGAGAATAAGTGCTAAGGCAACCTTCAAAATGGACTTCATGATAATCACCCGTCCGGTTGGTTCAAACGTACGCAGCATAACGATTTCTCATGGTTGTGTCAGCTGCGTCTATCACGCCGTCCAAACGCTCGGGTTGGCCGTTGCTAGCTAAGCGGTCGGACTGAAGGAGGTCAGCTTTTGGCCTGTGACTGACCTTAGCTCAGAGCGCCACGACGGCCGCTTCGGGGAGGTAAGCCGAATAACGTCATGCTAGGTACCGAGGGCAGCCTTTGACCCGCACCGGACCTTGTCAAGGTTTCAATGCCCGCGGCGGCGGGTCTCCGATACGACACAGGATATAGTTACATTCCTTGTTTGAACTGCTTAACTCTCTAATCAACTAATAAACATTTCAAAAAAAATCATAGGAGCCGCAATGTACTCTCCAGAAGACGATCGGCGCGAGTTTTTAAGATCCTGCGGCAGGTTCGCCTGCGTAACACCTCCGAAGATCACAGCCTTGCTTTCGACCTCACTTACTAGCAGCGCAATTACCACCTCAGAAGGTCGGGGTCGTGTATGCCTAATAACCGGCGAACTTGCTTCGGCAGAACGATCGGATCAATGCATTGCTGAAGCAAAGCGATACCGCGACAAGGCTGCCGAGGCAGAACAACTGGCTGAACTCGCGGTAACGGCGGCCCGTCGCCAAAAACTGACCATCATCGCTCGCACTTATCTCCGAACGGCGGCGCAGCTGGAGAGCGTCGCGGAAGCGATTGCAGAAGTGAAGCGGAGCGATTGCAGAAGTAAAGTCAAGTAGCTGACGATATGCAGGACCGGTCCTCCCAGCGCCGTCGCATTCTCAAGGCCGGCAAAATTGTATTCGGCTCATCGGCCGTTGATTGCATCGTGCGCGATATCTCCAGGCCCGCTTTGGTTTCCTGACAGCCTCGTGCTCGCGATAGTCTCGGATGGCACTTCTTGGCGCTGCCATATTGTTTGGCGAAAGGACGGTCAGATCGGCGTAGCTTTCGACGAGTAACGCCGCATCAGCTAGAGACCCTCATCCTTTCGAATGTCGCTTGTGGCCCGAAACAGACGTGAAGGCAGGGAGCTTTGATGCTAAAATTTTGCGCACTGACGTAGATGTATCCTTTTCAAAGAAACCGGTATTTCTTTCGAACGAGAGGTAGTGTCATGCGATCATCTTTAGCAATGGCTGGCGCCGCGATCTCACTGAACATCGGGCTATTGTCGTTTGCTTCCAATGCATTGGCCGAACCGAACGCGGAGATAGCAACGGCGACTTCAGCGTGGGGACAGGGACTTGCCGATCCCGAAAAAGTATCATCGCTCTATTCGGATGATGCCGTGCTCTGGGGTACGGCGGCACCGAAAATACGTTCAGGCCGGGGAGCGGTACGCGAGTATTTCGTTGGCGTGGCCAAAGCTGTGCCCGGCATCAAGGTTGAGTTTGGCGATCAACTAATCCGCGTCTACGGCAACACGGCTATCAATTCCGGTTATTACACCTTCTCTTGGGTTAGGGACGGCGAGACGAAAAGCTTACCCGCACGCTACAGCTTCACCTACGTCAAGGACGGTGATCGCTGGCTAATTGTCGATCACCATTCCTCAGCGTTACCGTCGCCCCCGAAGTGAGTTCGTCCAGGTTGGCGAGGCGGTGCTAAGTCAGCTATTGGCGCCTTAGGCGACCTGTCGCGCCTTCCGGCGCGTCGTCAGCTTCGGACCCTGAGTCGACTGTTCAGGAGCACGCCGCGCAACGCACGCCGAGCGAGCCGGACTCCACGTGACCATTCGCGTTGCTTTACGCGGCGCGTTCCTTGTCTGACTGTTCCTCTACGGCGGTCGCGGTTTCTTCCGTAAGCCTCCGAGGAGAGACGCCTTGCGGCGGGCTGGCCTGATGGTTGAGAACTGTACGTATGGACAGCCATACGATCAGTACGTTGAATCGACTGGAAGTGGTTGATACGGGCCGGCGGCGGCGTTGGTCTGAGGAAGAGAAGGCGCGGATTGTTTTGGAGAGCCTATCCGAGCCGCGCCTGGTTGCGGCGACAGCCCGGCGGTACGGCTTGTCGCGTTCTCTATTGGTGACCTGGCGAAGAGCCTTCGCGGCGACGGGGACCAAATCCGAGGCTGGCTTTGTCAGGGCAGTTGTGGCCGAGGGGGTGCCCGCGGCGTCGGTGGCGGCGTCATCGGAGAGCGCGACCGTACATTCGACGGAGCGTCGGATCGAGATCGAGCTAACCGGCAGGCGGCGGGTCATTGTTGATGCGGGCGTTGACGTTGAGGCGCTTCGCCGGATCATCGAGGTTTTGGATCCGCGATGATTCCGGTTCCTACGGGAGTTCGGGTGTGGCTGGCGACGGGCCACACCGACATGCGTAAAGGCTTCGCCTCATTGTCACTGCAGGTGCAAGAGGTGCTGCGCCGCGATCCGCTGAGTGGTCATTGTTCTGCTTCCGCGGACGCAGAGGCGATCTATTGAAAGTGATCTGGCATGACGGCCAGGGAGCATGCCTGTTTACGAAAAAACTCGAGAGAGGTCGTTTTGTCTGGCCGTCGCTGGCGGACGGCGTAGTGTCGATCTCGCAGGCGCAGATGAGCTATCTGTTGTCCGGCATCGACTGGCGCAATCCCCAGGAGTCCTGGCGTCCGACCAGTGTGGGCTGAGACTTTGTTATTTGAGTTTGGCCGCGAATGTGATTCCATCTGGCTATGGACTCCAGCGCCGACCTGCCGCCCGATCTTGTCGCCGCGCATGCAATGATCCTGGCCGAGCGCGCTGCCAGGCTTGCGGCGGAAGCCAGGCTTGCTGAAGCGGCCAATGCCCAGGCGAAGCAATCGAGCACCGAAGCGCTGATTGCCCACCTCAAGCTCGAGATCGAGAAGCTACGACGCACGATATATGGCGCACGCTCCGAGCGGTCGGCGCGGCTGCTCGATCAGCTGGAGCTAGAGCTTGAGGAACTCGAGGCGGGGGCGACCGAGGATGAGCTGGCCGCCGAGAAGGCGGCCGAGAAGACGCAGACGGTGCGTTCGTTTGAGCGCAAGCGGCCGGTGCGTCAGCCCTTCCCCGACGACATCGAGCGAGAACGCGTCATCCTGCCGGCTCCGACGCAATGCCCCTGCTGCGGGTCGACGCGGCTGTCGAAGCTCGGCGAAAGCGTGACCTCGACACTGGAGGAGATCCCACGCCGGTTCAAGGTGATCGACACAGTCCGGGAGAAGTTCAGTTGTCGGGATTGCGAGGCGATCACGCAGCCGCCGGCGCCGTTCCATGCCACAGCCCGGGGCTATATCGGACCGCAGCTTCTGGCGACGATCCTGTACGACAAATTTGGTCAGCATCAGCCGTTGAACCGACAGAGCCAGCGCTTCAAATGCGAGGGGATCGACCTGTCGGTCTCGACGCTGGCGGACCAGGTGGGCGCAGGAGCCTTTGCGGTCAGGCCGCTCTTTGAACTGATCGAAGCCTATGTGCTCTCCGCCGACAGGCTCCACGGTGACGACACCAAGATACCGATCCTGGCGAAAGGGAAAGCAGATACCGGCCGGATTTGGACCTATGTTCGCGACGATCGGCCATTCGGCGGGCGAGATCCACCGGCGGCGCTGTTCTACGCCTCACGTGATCGGCGCGGCGAGCATCCCGCGCGGCATCTTCAGAACTTCGCTGGCATCCTGCAGGCCGATGCCTATAGCGGGTTCAACGCTCTCTTCGATCCCGGACGCAAGGCGTTGCCGGCCACGCCCGCCTTCTGTTGGGCACATGGACGGAGGGCGTTCTTCGAACTTGCCGACATCGCCCAGAACGCTCGCCGCGGAAGATCGGCGACCGCGATCTCGCCCATTGCGCTGGAAGCGGTTCGTCGGATTGACCAATTGTTCGAGATCGAGCGCGACATCTATGGGCTGAGCGCTGAGGAGCGGCTGCAGATCCGCCGGGAGAGAAGCGCGCCACTGCTGACCGACCTTGAGGCTTGGCTCCGAGCGGAATCTGCCCGGCTCTCACGCTCGTCCAACGTGATTAAGCCGATCAACTATCTGCTCAACCGCTGGGAGGGCTTTGCCCGCCTTGTCCACGACGGACGGATCTGCATGACGAACAATGCAGCGGAGCGAGCGTTGCGCGGTTTTGCTCTGGGAAGAAAGGCATGGCTGTTCGCCGGTTCTGATCGCGGCGCCGAGCGGGCTGCCGTGATGGCCACGCTTCTCATGACGGCGCGTCTCAACGACATCGACCCGAAAGCCTGGCTTGCCGACGTCTTCGCGCGCATCGCCGACATGCCGCAGAACCGCCTGCGCGAGTTGCTGCCCTGGAACTGGACGCCTCCTGCGCCGAGGTCCTCCGCCCCGGCGGCGTAGCCATGCACGTCAACAAGGTTCACGCCGTCTTCACCATCGCTCGCGTCGCAAAAGACCTCGGCGAAGACGAGGACTGGCTCTGGGACGTGGCCAACGGAATGGACACTGAGGATGGCGTCATCTGGGTTTACGGCATAGGTGACGACCAGGTCATGGCGTTCACCGACTTCGGCATCGAGAACCTGACCGAGCTCATCAGGATGCACAAGGACGACCCCGAGCTCCTCAAGCGCTGGGATCGGTGAGCTCCTGTCCGCGGTCTAGCCCGGATGGATACTTTCTTCCAACCCCTTTTTGTAATTGCCCGCGAACCTCTCAATACTATCGGCCCACATCCTCAGCATTGAGACCTGAAAGCGCATGATTGGGTTCAAGGCATTCATGCCGATTGCTGTCGCTGCGGCGATGCGTCTTTGTGGTTCGCGCGCGAACTCTGAGTTAGCGGATTTGTCTGCCATGCTGCTCGCTCCTTCTTTTAGTGTTACTTGCCTGAAGCGAAGTGACGGGTTGTGCAATGCGTGATTCTAAACGTTCGGCCAAAATTTGATCTACCGCGAGTCTCGCAGATCGGTCGTCATGCAATTCGTCGAGTTTTTTCAAGTAAGCGACCGCCGCTATTTGCAAGAGATCGAAATCATCTTCGCCGGTATCACGAAGATTGACGACGTAGCGATAGAGGGCGGAACGCCGAGCATCGTTCTCGCTGATGCCGTTGTGAAGCAGCAAGTAGTTCCGCCAAGCGAACGCACAGGCGCCTTCTATGGTCTGAGAAGTCACGTGCACCTCCCAAAGGCCAGAGAAAGACTGACGAACCGTTTCGTTCCGCGGATCTCGCGGATGTAATATTGTTCCGTAGCTGCGCTGCAGGATGTTTTGCAGTCGGGCGGCGACGATGCTGCAGTCGGCAACTGTCGATAGCGCATTCGGTCAATGCGATTGGGCTCGAAAACCGTCTTCGAGCGCACGCATTTCGAGTGGCGGATGTGCCCGGCTGATCGTGCGTGTGTTCCCAGAAGAACGGGGTTGCGCTACGTGCGAGACTTCCGGTTCTGGCCCTTCGCGACCGTTTGCCCGGCGCGGGGACATGTCGGAAGTGTGGGGCAGACCGGAAGTGATTGGCCGAGGCTCAAATCGCCACTGTTGATCTAACCGGAACCGCCAGCAACCAACTCTGCGCGTGCATTTTAGGAGTTCGCCCAGAAACTAGGGTAGTATGGGTGTGGAGCGACAAATTCAGAAGGCCGCGAGAAAGGAGGCGTCTGATGTCGACCGAAGAAAACAAGCGCATCGTACGCCGGTTCTACGAAGAGATTGACAATGGCAATCTCGACGCCATGGATGAACTGGTTGCTGAGGACTATCAGGATCATAATCCCCCACCTTTTCCCGGATTACGGGTGGGACGCGACGGCCTCAAGCAGGTCTTCGAGATCTTCTGGAAAGCGACGCCAGGCTATCACAAAATCGAGGATCAAATTGCCGAAGGAGATAAAGTCGTCACACGCCTCACTTCCTACGGCAAGCATGAAGGCGACCTGCCCGGAGCTCCGCGCACCGGCAACGACTTAATGATGACCTCCATAACCATTCATCGCATCGCAAACGGCAAGCTCGCCGAGAAATGGGCGGAAAAGGACGTCATCGGATTCCTGAAGCAGATCGGTGTGATGCCTCGTTGATCTTCAACTGAACGCGGCGGAATGTCTGCGTGTGAGGCCCTTCGCGACCGTTTGCCCGGCGTTTGCCCGGCGCAGGACATGTCGGAAGTGTGGGGCAGACCGGAAGTCATTGGCCGAGGCTCAAATCGCTGCTGTTGATCCAACTCGGACCTCAGGACGGCGGCCTGAATCGCCAGCAAAGCCAATTGCTCCAGCGCGGATTCGTCATTAATTTACCTGTCTTCGTCTGGGCAGATAGGCCGGAGGCGAGCATGGCACGATTGGGACTGGCCGCTCAGGCGGTAAGTGCACTCACCATGACTTTCGTATGTACGGCGGGCGCGCACGCGCAGATCACCGGCAAGCCGCCGTTCTGGGCCTACACTTACAACCCGCCCGACTTCAAGCCGCCCCCAGACGACGGCCAACCTCGCCACGTTCCCGATAGCACGGCGAGCTATACAGTCCCACAAACGCGTGATCGCTTCCTGGCGCCGGATTGGCACCCAGGTGATCATCCAGCGATGCCGGCGGTAGTGGCGAGCGGCCGCCAGCCTGACGTCTACGCCTGCGGCTTCTGCCATCGTGCCTCTGGCACGGGGGGCCGGAGAACGCTGACATCGCCGGCCTGCCGGTCGCATGTTTTATTCAGCAGATACAGGACTATAGGAGCGGCAAACGCTCGACAGCACTGCCCGACCGCATTCCCCAAGCATGGATGATCTCGCTCGCGAAGGCAGCGAACGACGACGAGATCAAGGCGGCGGCTGAATATTTCGCCGCCATCAAGCCAAAGAAGTTGGTCGATGTGGTGGAGACTGAGACCGTGCCGAAACCGACGGTCGCCGGCTGGTTTTTCGTCACTAAAGGCGATGAACGCGAGCCGATCGGAATGCGCATCATCGAGACGCCGACGGACGTCGGGCGCTTCGTCAACCGCGACGCGCGCGTCCGCTTTACCGCCTACGTGCCGCCCGGTAGCGTCGCCGCCGGCCGCGGGCTGGCCGTGAAGCCGGAGATCGCCTGCGCCGCCTGCCACGGCGAGAGGCTGACCGGCACCGACGTCGTGCCGGGCATCGCCGGGCGTTCGCCCACCTACATCTTCCGCCAGCTCTACGAATACCAGCACGGCTTCCGCGCTGGGCCGGAGAGCCAGCCGATGATCGAAGTGGGTCAAAGCGCTCAACGAGGCAGACTTTTTGGCGCTTGCCGCCTATCTCGGCACGCTGGAGCGGTGAAGCGGCCGACGGTCACCCGTTGAACTTGTCATATGGGCGGGTGCGCAATAGCCAATCAGGGCCGCGCCGGGATACTGGCGTTCGCTCTGCCTTCAAAGGCGAGGATTCGTGGTCTGTTGCTGGCCCATCGCTGCCCCATGCCACGGCCCAAGATATGTCGGCTGTCAGGGATAGACCGAACCTAACTTAAACCGGGCTAAACCGTCGCGATTGACCCAAAGCGGCATCCTCGCAGCCAGTCAACAGCTGATTTGGACGAATCCGACCCTTTTGCTCCGACACCGCAGACAGATAAAATGCGGGCTCTGGACCCAGGGGCGGGAAATGGCGCGCGCGTCAAAGACCGGCAACAAAGCAGGCAGGGCGAAAGCCGGCAGGAAGAGAAGTTCGCAATACGGACGCAAATCGACCCAGACCAAGCGCGGGACAGCGTCTCGTCACAAGGCACTCTCTGTTGCCGTTCTACGGCGTAAGCTTGAACGTCAGAGTATAGAGCTCGATCAAGCTCACGAGCAGCAGACGGCGACGGCCGACGTGCTCAGGCTCATCAGCCGCTCGACATTTGATTTGCAGAGGGTGCTCGATACTCTGACGGAGTCGGCGTGTCGCCTGTGCGATGCATATGACGCCGTCCTGTTGCTGCGCGAGGACGATTTTCTCCGTATCGCAGCTCATCACGGCGACATCCCCGTCGTCGACAAATGGCCGATTTCCCGCGACTGGGTTAGTGGGCGTTGTGTAGTGGACCGCAAACCCATTCATGTTCACGATTTGTGGGCCGAAGAAGTCGAGTTTCCGAGAGCTCGAGCCTTCTCGCTGAATACCGGGCACCGCTCGCTCTTTGCCGTTCCGCTGATGCGCGAGCAGGAAGCTATCGGCGCGATCAACATTCGTCGCACTGAAGTGCGTCCCTTCACGGACAAGCAGATCGACTTGTTGCAAACTTTTGCCGACCAGGCTGTGATTGCCATCGAGAACGTGCGTCTGTTCAACGAGACGCAGGAAGCGCTGGAGCGGCAGACCGCGACGGCCGACGTCCTCAAGGTGATCAGCCGCTCATCCGTCGACCTGGAGACGGTACTCGAAACTCTGGTTGAGACGGTGGCGCGCCTCTGCCGGGCTGACCAGGTGTACATGTTCCATCTTCGGCATGACCTCTGGCACTTGATCGCCGATTACGGGCTATCGATCGAGGCAAGAGAATTCTTCAAGACGAACCCATTCACGCCCGGCCGGGGCTCGACGTCTGGCCGAGCAGCGATGGAGCTTCGCGCCGTTTCCATCGCTGACGTCTTGCAGGATCCGGAATACACTCTCAGCAAAGGGCAGGCGATCGCCGGCTATCGGTCGACGCTTGGCGTTCCGTTGCTTCGCGAGAATACGCTGATAGGCGTTTTCAGCATTGTGCGTACGCGCGTTGAACCCTTCGCGAGCAAGGACGTCGAACTCGCCACCAGCTTCGCCGACCAGGCGGTGATCGCGATCGAGAACGCGCGGCTATTCGATGAGTTGCGCGAGCGCCAGGCGGAGCTGCGCGTTACCTTCGACAATATGGGGGACGCGGTCGCGATGTTCGGCGCCGACAAGCGGCTTGCCGCGTGGAATCGCAATCTGCAGGACATGCTCGATCTGCCAGACGACCTGCTCGTCAGCCGTCCGAACTTCGCAGAGTTGTTCCGCTACTTGGCCGCCAGAGGCGAGTTTGGTTCGGGCGATCTCGAGGCGGAACTCGCGAGGAGCGTTGACGATATCGGCCGCGAAATGCGTTACGAACGGGTCCGTCCCGATGGCTGCATTGTCGAGGTCCGCCGCAACCCGGTACCAGATGGCGGCTTTGTGCTGATCTATGCCGATATCACCGAGCGTAAGCGTTCCGAGGACGCTGTTCGCATGGCTCGCGAAGCCGCCGAGAAGGCGTTGCTTGATTTGCAGGGCGGCCCAGGACCGTCTGGTCCAGACCGAGAAGCTGGCTTCGCTCGGTCAGCTCACCGCAGGCATCGCGCATGAAATCAAGAACCCGCTCAACTTCGTCAACAACTTCTCGACGCTTTCGGTCGAACTCACCGACGAACTCAACGACGTCTTGAGGCAGGCCGAGCTCGTCGAGACGATCCGCAAGGAGACAGACGAGCTGACCGGCATGCTAAAGGACAATCTTTCCAAGATCGTGCAGCACGGCAAGCGTGCGGACTCCATCGTCAAGAACATGCTGCTGCATTCGCGCGAAGGCTCCCGCGAGCAACGCGTAGCCGATGTCAATGCGCTGGTCGAAGAAAGTCTCAACCTTGCCTATCACGGCGCCCGGGCCGAAAAGTCAGGCTTCGAGATCTTCTTGCAACGAGAGCTCGATGCCAATGCCGGCACAATCGAGGTGTTTCCTCAGGAAGTCAGTCGCGCGTTGCTCAACCTGATTTCGAACGGCTTCTATGCCGCGACCAAACGCAGGATCGAGAATGGAGGGACGGGCGCCGAGCCGACTGTGCTGGCCAGCACCAAAGATCTAGGCAGCAGCGTGGAAATCCGCATTCGCGACAACGGGACCGGCATCCCGCCGGAAGTCAGAGAGAAGATATTCGACCCCTTCTTCACCACGAAACCGACCGGGGAAGGGACGGGCCTGGGCCTCTCGATGACCCATGACATCATTGTCAAGCAACATGGCGGCAGGATCGACGTCGAAACCAAGCTCGGCGAATTCACGGAATTCATCATTACCCTGCCACGCAACAATCGTAAGGCCAGTGGCTAGAACCCGGAATGACCGTTTTTGGCCCATGGCAGCCGCATCCCACTGCAGAGGCTCTGTCGGCTCTCAGGGGTAGACCGGACCAGCCTTAACCCGAGCCAAACCGTCGCGATTGACCCATCGGCGAAATTACTCCTCTGGCACCCCGGCCAGACGCATGCCCTGAATGACGCGCCTGCCTTGCTCGCGAAACGTCGGATCATCGCTAAATGGAATACTCCTCAAGCGACGAATGGTGAGAGTTGGATTAAGCGCAAGCGCCTTGTTCGTGGAAGCCCGCGCCTCATCCAGTTTTCCGAGATGGGCAAGCGCAGCGGCGAGGTCCAAATGCGCTATGGGATTGTTCGGGTTACTATTCAGACCTCGACGAAACCATACAACTGCTTCGGCGTCGGCTCCTAGCAGCAATTTGCTGAACCCGACCCACGTCATCCATCGATATGTACCTTCATCACGGGAGACAAGCGCATTGCCTTGTGTACATGTGCCTCTGTTTCTTTGGCGAGTCCGATAAAGGCTTTGGCGCAACCAATGAAAGCATGGGCCTCCGCCAAATTCGGGTTTAATTCCAACGCGTGCTCGCATTCCGCGATGCCTTCCATCGCGCGTTTGGTACACAATAAGACAGAACCCAAAAATGCGTGAGCAAGGGCATGCTGCGGCGCCAAGTATATCGCCTTGTTCAAGTCCGCCTCGGCCGCGGCAAAAAGCGCGTCCGTCGGCGAGAAAAAAGCCAGCTCTTGTTACGTCGACAGCTCCGATGCCCACCAGCGCCTCAACGTTGTCTGGATCAAGCTCTAAAGCACGTTCGAAAAAGCTTCGTGCCTGCGCCATGTGGGCAGGGGTCACACCTTTGTTCCAGCGAGCCATACACTGGAAGTACAAGTCTAGGGCGCTCGGGTGCAATGAGTGTTCCGATCGCCTCGCCTCAGCGGCGATAAGCTGAGCATTCAACGCGTTGGCCAATCTCGATACAATTTCATCTTGCATCTCGAAGAGATCACAGATCGGCTTATCAAAACGGTCGGCCCAAAGGTGAGCGCCTGATTCGGCATCGACAAACTGCACGTTCACCCGGAGCTGGTTCGCGCTCCGCTGCACCGAGCCTTCCAGCACATAGAGAACATGCAACTCGCGGCCGATCTGCTTTAAGTCGATTGACTTTCCCTTATAGGAAAATGCGGTGTGGCGACCGATAACGAACAAGCCCCTGATGCGGGACAAGTCGGTAGTAAGGCTCTCCGTCACGCCATCGACGAAATAGTCCTGCTCGGGATCGCCGCCGATGTTTGCGAACGGCAGCACCACCATAGACAAGCGTGACGCTCGGGTGGGATAGGTGTCGTGCCGCCGCCCTTTGCTGTCGAGGCAAACTTATCTCGAGCTACGGCATAGGCACGAACCGGACGAGCGATGTTTTTGAGGTGCTGGTCGCCCAGGTCGGCGAAGTCAACCTCGATCTTGCCCGCTACTTGATCGTAGGCAGAAGACGAGATGCAGATGCCGCCAGGGTCTGCGATGCCCTCAAGCCTCGCCGCAATGTTAACTCCATCTCCAAATATGTCATGGGGCTCAACGATTACGTCGCCAACATTGATGCCGACCCGGAAAGCAATTCGCCGGTCCTCGACGCGCATGAGAACGTCGGTTTCTGAAGGCGTCAGCCGCGCAGCACAGCGGGCAGTGACAAGGCCGTCCGGGACTTCTATCGACCAGTTCACACGGTCGCCATCGCGCTCCAATCGGAGGCGATAGCCATCGTACTTAAGTTCGTGAAGCCAGTCGGGGCCTGGCCTGGCACCGCAATGCTCTTGGTGGACAGGCAAAACTCAAAAGAACGCATTTGGAAAAAATAGGGACATTCCCAATAGATTGCTACGATTCCGAATTCCGGAACCCCCAGTTCAGCAGACTGCGCAGCCAAAGTCCGGTCCTAACAGATCAGCGGAATGATGCGGCTTTCCGAACCTCTTCGCCTTCGGGCCACAAGGCAACATTGAACCTTGCAACGAGCACGCACGCAGTCCGTCCAGCCGGCCAGTTCGTGTGGATCGCCGCGACAGCAAATTCGGTCAATACAATCGCAGCCACGGGACAAAAAACCGTCGGCGCGGCTCGTAAATAACCTCTGCAAGCCGTCACACGTCACAATCATCCGGACCAATTCCATGAACCGCACTGCCAAACTCGCAGCGTTGACAATCGGAGCAAGCCTCATGACCCACGTTGCCTCAGCGGCCCCGAACGTCGCGACTGATCCCCGGATCGATCCGCAGATCCGGTCATTCCTGGCCAAGATCAACAAGGACAGCAGCCCCTTCTGGGAGCTGCCGCAACCCAAACCGCAGGAAGTCTTCACCGGACTCCAGTCGCAGACACCCGTCGAGATATCGGGCGTCACGACAACCGAGAAGACTGTCACTCAAGATGGTCGAGTGGTCAAATTGTACATTATGAAGCCTGAGCACCTGAGCGGAAAACCAGGTGTACTGCTTTTCATACATGGCGGCGTCTGGATCGTCGGCAATTTCGTAAATCACCAGCGCCTGCTGCGCGATCTTGTCGTCGGCTCTGGGCAGATTGGCGTGTTCGTCGAGTACACGCCCTTGCCGGCGGCCAAATTCCCGACCCAGTTGGACGAGTGCTACGCCGCACTGAAGTGGGTTTCCGAGCACGCCAGCGAGTTTGGCTCCGATGGTAGTCGTATTGCTGTGGCCGGCAACTCGGTCGGTGGCAACATGACCGCCGCCCTTGCTCTCATGACCAAGGACCGCCAGGGGCCGAGGATCACCTACCAGGTGCTGCTCATTCCGGCGACCGACGCCAGTGTCGATACTGCGTCATACCACGAGTACGGGGCTGGCCGTTTCCTGTCGCGTTCTTTCATGAAGTATGGATGGGATCTTTACGCTCCCGACGCAAAGACCCGCGATAACCCCTATGTCTCACCGCTCCGCGCCAGCACTCACGAGCTCGAGGGATTGCCGCCCGCGCTCGTCATCACGGCCGAGAACGATCCGCTGCGCGGTGAGGGCGAAGCCTATGCGCGCAAGCTGAAAGATGCGGGTGTCAGCGTTGATGCCGTTCGCTACAACGGAACGATCCACGACTTCGTGCTGCTGAACGCCCTGCGAAATCTTCCCTCCACCGAGGCGGCGATCGATCAGGTGAGCCGGGGCGTGCGCCGACATCTCGAACTTGCGACGAACTAACCGTCTATGGCGCGGCGGCGATTGCCGCTGCGCCAACTTTCATCGCGCCTTTCAGTGATCGACTCGTAGCAGGAGCCACGGCCGCTCGGGTCACCCCTGGTCCGACAGCGACATGGATATGCACGACGGACAAAAACCAAGATCAACGAGCTATTGCTCTCGTTCGTCGCTCGGTAACCTATCGATCCGCAGGCCATGCTTTCTGAGCTGAGAGAGGACAACCTGAGACTCGAGTCGGCAATGCGCCGCGCCCACAAAATATGCGATGACAGCCATGACATTGCGACGACGAGCCTGCTTGAGACTTGGATCGACGAAGCTGAAGGACGCAGTTGGTTCCTCTACTAGACGGTACGCGGATCATCAGACGCCAACGAGCGTATGTAATGGACGGAGCAGAGGGATAAGAGTGTTAGCTGTCGTAGCACCCAGACGACCTGAGCAGTCGGGAGGCTGGGTATTTTCTGAAGCCTTCGGAAGACAGGGTATACGACAAGTCAGCTCAAACCTAAACTTAAGCCATCATGAGAGTGTGAACTTAGACTATATACAACAGTCAGGCCTGTCCGGCGTCCAAGATAGCGTCATCAACGAGATTGCTCTGTCTGTTCTGCGCGAAATGTCAGATCCAACGCCATCTGGGCGTATGCTGGTCGAAACCGCATCCCTCTTTTTGGCTGCAAGGCTCCTTCACGAGCACTCGGAAAGCCCGCTGCATCGCTTGCAACGCGAGCCAGGATTAGGGCTTGATAACGTAAGACTGCGACGAGTCCTTGCCTACATTGAAGACCACCTCACTGAGGAGATTACGGTAAGCGATCTTGCGAGCATCGCTTGTCTCAGCGTGTTCCATTTTACGCGCGCATTTGCGGCCAGTACCGGGGCACCGCCCCATTGCTATGTTAAAGGACGCCGGCTGGAGCGCGCCAAAAAGCTCCTCACGGCGGGGAAGCTGTCTCTCAGTGAGATCGCCTTCGATTGTCAGTTCTCATCACAATCTAGTTTTACGCGCGCATTTCGACGGGCTACTGGCGTGACGCCGGCTACCTACAAGCGGACCATACGTTAGGATAAAGCAACTATTTGACGTCTACGCGGCCGATGGTTGGTGGACTCACGGCAATCCACGATCAATCCTGCTGTGAACAACGCGATTCAATCGTGAGCGTCATCCAGGGACCACGCACTGAGGGCTGATCTGGTCGGCTAAGAATATCTCGCGGAATGGTTTGTCGCGGGGTCACAATGTCCAAGGATAGTCGTAAGGATAGCGATAAGGATAGGCATACGTCTATCCTTGAAGACGGCGCCGACACGCTGCAGCGCATCGAGATCATCACGGGGACGGGCCGGCGTCGGCGCTGGTCGACCGACGCGAAGGCGGCGATTGTTGCGGAGAGTTTTGCGCCGGGGGCGAGCGTGTCCGCGGTGGCGCGGCGGCACGATATCAGTCCAAGCCTGTTGTTTCTCTGGCGTCGCCAGGCAACGCAGGCGCAAGTCGCGGAGCGCGGGGACAGAGGCATGCTACCTGGCTTTGTGCCGGCCGCGATCATCGGCTGCGGGAGCAAATTGCCGAGTGGGGAGCAGGCGGCGATCGAGATCGAGGTCGGCGCGGTTCGGATCCGTGTCAGGGGGACAATCGACCGGCGGGCACTGTGCGAGGTGCTGGCGGCAGTCGGGGCGATTGGTCGATGATCGGGCTTCGATCTGGGTTGTCGATCTGGATTGCGACGCAGCCGGTCGATTTCCGCCGCGGCATGGACTCATTGGCGATGCTGGTGAGCGAGGCCTTTGGCCGATCCGTTCGACGGCGGACTTTATGTCTTCTCCAAGCGCCGAGATCGCGTGAAGATCCTGACCTGGGATGGGAGCGGCCTTGTCCTTTACTACAAAAGAATCGAGGGACAGTTCACCTGGCCGCCGATCAAGGGAGGCGTCATGCCGCTATCTCATGCTCAGCTCTCGGTGCTGCTCGATGGCTCGGACTGGAAGCGTCTGCCGATGCGAGTTGTGGATCAGCCACTACGAGCTGGTTGATCCTTATTAAGAGTCGTTCGTCACTCATGCGGAGTTGTTGTAGAATCACTCTGCATGAGTGATTTGCCTTTCGATCCAGCATTGCTCCGTCAAACCGTGATAGTGCTATCGTCACGGCTTGCGGCGTTGTCGGCGGAATGCAGCTCGCTTTCGGCCGAGCGTGATGCGGCAATCGCCCAACGCGACGCTGCGATCCAGGAGAACGACAAGCTCCTGATGATCCTGTCCCAGTACAAGCGCACGATCTTCGGTCCCCGCTCCGAGACACTGGATCTCGGACAGCTGTCTCTCTTCACCATCACGGCACAGGCGGTTCGTGCCGCCGCCAACGACGACGTGACCGGAGGCAGGCTGCCCGACGGAGCGGAGGACCGTGGAAAGCGACCGGCGCGACGCAACCGTGGGAAGCTTCCGGAGCATTTGCCGCGCATCGATGTCGTGATCGATATGGAGAGCCAGATCTGCCCCTGCTGCGGCGAGCAGCTGCACAAGATCGGGGAGACCGTCAAGGAAGCCTTCGACGTCATTCCGATGCAGTACCGGGTCAAGCGCATTGTGCGCCCGCGGTACGGCTGCCGGGGATGCCGCCAGGGTGTCCTGCAGGCACCCGCGCCGGCCCAGGCGATCGACGGTGGGATGGTGACGGAAGCGTTGCTGGCCCACATCGCGGTGATGAAATACGGGTACCAGCTGCCGCTGTATCGCCAGGAACAGATGTTTGCCGCCCAAGGCATCACGCTCGACCGGCAAACGCTGGCCTCGTGGATGGGCCGCGCCGCCTGGTGGCTGAAGCCGCTTCACACGTTGTTGCGCGACACAGTGATGTCCTACCCGCGGCTGTTTGCCGACGAGACGCCGCTGCCAGTTCTCGATCCCGGCCGTGGCCGGACCAAAGTCTGCCAGTTCTGGGCGATCGCCACCGATGACCGTCCGTGGGGTGGCCCGGCGCCGCCGGCGGTGGTCTACATGTTTGCCGAGGATCGCAAGGCGATCCGCGCCAAGCAGCTGTTCGGGGACTACCACGGCATCCTGCAGGTCGACGGCTATGCCGCCTACAAGGGCCTGATCAAGAACGGCGGCCATCTGGTGCAGCTCGCGTTCTGCTTTGCGCATGCGCGGCGGAAGTTCTGGGACGTTCACGTCGCGACGAAGTCGCCGATTGCCGCGGAAGCGCTGCAACGGATCGCGATGTTCTACGCCATTGAGGATCGCATCCGCGGTCTGCCAGCGGCGCATCGGGCTGCGGTGCGGCAAACCAACACCAAGCCGCTGATCGAGGACTTCAAACCCTGGCTCGAAGCGCGACTGCTGGAAGTCTCGAAGAAGTCCGGTCTGGGCAAAGCCATCCGCTACACCCTCAACCATTGGGACGGCCTGACGCGCTTCATCGATGACGGACGCATCGAAATAGACAGCAATACGGTCGAGCGCAGCATCAAGCCGATAGGCCTGGGAAAGAAGAACTACTTGTTCGCCGGCAATGAAGGCGGCGCCGAGACATGGGCCATTCTCGCCTCGCTCATCAACTCGGCAAAGCTGCAAGACATCGACCCGCGGCACTATCTGACCGATGTTCTCGAGCGCATCGTCTCTGGACGCACCAAGATCAATCAGCTGAACACGCTGCTGCCGTGGAATTGGAAGGCCGAACGCGACGGTTCGGAGGCAAAGCTCGCCGCTTGATCAGTTCGACGGCAAGGCGTCAGGAACTTCCTGCGCATCGCTGGCGTCGTCGTAGATCTCTTCGCGGATCACGCGCAGCGTCACCTCGTGCAGATACACTTGCAGCGCACCCTCCAGCTCGGTGAACTCCGGCAGCAGGACTCGATCGACGAAGCCTCGTGATGCACGGACCATCACCGTGTTGCGTCGCTGCCGGTGATAACGAAACGGCCGCAGCCCATATCGGCGGCAAAGCGCCAGAAAAAGATGCCGAGACCATTGGTCGGGAAGTGAGAATTGCTGTTCGATCGGTGGATCGTGGCGAGCGAGTTCCTCGACCCTAGCTCGCACCCGCTGCAGCGCGGCTTCCGCCGCAAGGCGCTCACCAGCAGTTCCGGCACCTGCGAACAAGGCCTCGATCTTCCGAAGCTTCTCGCGCAGCTGCGACTCGCTGGTCATTCTGATCTCGTTACCCGCTCCGAACCAGGGTCACCCCATCACCGCGCGCCGGCGGCGTCAATCATCCCGACCGCGCTATCCAAAGCATTCCGCGCAAGTCAAGCCCGGGCACCGGTGATACTATCGTGACGCTCACGGTTGCCATCAGCACCATCTGGGCGATGAAGATCGCCAGCGACGCATGCGTCTCGTCGATCTTGACGAAATTCGTGAGATAGGTCGCGAGGAAGCCGAGCACGAGATAGTTCGACAGCGTGTGGCTCATGAGGATGCTGATGAAGAACAGCATGCGGCGCCACTGGCTGCGGACCACGGCCGAGAGCGGTGGGGCTTCCGTGCGCAGACGCCGGCGTTCTTCTTCCGATGATGATCTACGCGTCGAGCTTCCTGATCCGGCCGCTCGGCGGGATCGTCATGGGACGCGTGGGTGATCGCCTGGGGCGCCGTACCGCCCTCTTCATCTCGGTGAGCGGCATGTGTCTGGTCACTGCGGCGACCGCGTTCCTGCCGAGCTACGCCGTCGCCGGCAGCTTTGCGACCGCGGGTCTCGTGCTCTGCCGCCTGGCGCAGGGCTTCTTCGCCGGCGGCGAGTACACGGCCGCGACCGCCTATATCGTCGAGCAGGGAGACAGCAGGCACCGCGCGCTCCGCGCCTCCTTCTCCCCGGTGGCCGCTTATGCCGGCACCGCGATTGCGGTCGGCATCTTCACGCTCGTCTCGGCCATCATCGGTGCGGAGAGCATGGCGGCCTGGGGCTGGCGCCTGATGTTCGGGCTCGGCGTGCCGCTCGGGCTTCTCGGTCTCTGGATCCGCACCCAGATCGATGAATCGCCGGAGTTTCTGGCGATCGAGTAGAAATCCGAGACCTTTCCGAAAGCAATGGCTGCGGGCTTGGTGAGATTTTGGCTCATCGCACAAAATTTTCTGTTGTGCCTTCTGGCGCGTGTTCGATGGAGAGTCACCCATGAAGCTGGATGGGATCGACATCAAGATCCTCCACGAACTCCAGAAGAACGGTCGCATCACCAATGTCGAGCTTGCCGAGCTGGTGAATTTGTCGCCCACCGCTTGTCTCGTGCGTGTGAAGAGACTGCAGGCCGAGGGCTACATCGAGGGCTACGCTGCCCAGATCAACGCGCGCAAGCTCGGACAGACGCTGACCGTGTTCACCGAGGTGACGTTGAAGAACCATCGACAGGCCGACTTTGCCCGTTTCCAGTCGGCGGTCGACAAGATCGACCAGCTGAGAGAGTGTCATCTGGTCTCCGGAGGTTACGACTACATGCTGAAGTTCGTCACCGCCAGCGTCGGCGAGTACCAGGCGATCATGGAGCGTCTGACCGCCATGGACATCGGTATCGACAAGTATTTCAGTTTCGTCGTCCTCAAATCGCCGATCGTGCGCTCCCAGATGCCGCTGACCAGCCTCTTTCCGGCTTGACCAGCTGCTGCACCAACCGCTTCTACCGTTGGCTATAGGCGCGCAATTCGTCGGCATCCTGTTTCAAATTGTCGAGCCAGTCGGGATCGAGCTTCGGGACCGAGGAGAACAATAGCCGGGTATAAGGGTGCTGTGGCGCCGAGAGCCGGGTCGTCGTGATCTGCTCGACCTTCTGACCGCGATACATCACGATGATTTCGTCGCAGATCGCCTCGACGACCGACAGATCGTGGCTGATGAAGATGTAGGAGATACCAAGCTCGCGCTGAAGCTCCTTGAGAAGCTCGACGACCGCGGCTGCCACGACCGTATCGAGAGCCGACGTGATTTCGTCGCACAGGATGAGCGTGGGCTCGGCGGCGAGTGCCCGGGCAAAATTCACACGCTGCTTTTGGCCGCCTGACAGCTCTCCCGGCAACCGATGGCGCACGGATTTTGGCAGGCGCACGAGATCGAGAAGTTCGTTGACGCGCGCATCGCGCGCCTTGCCCCTCATGCCGTGGTAGAAGGTGAGGGGACGCCTCAGGATGTCTCCCACCGACTTCGCCGGATTGAGCGCGGTGTCCGCGTGCTGGAATACGATCTGGATCTCGCGGAGTTCGTTGCGGGTGCGGTTGCGGCCGGCCTTTCCCAATTCGCGTCCATTGAAGACGATATTGCCCGCATGAGCCGGCAGAATTCCGGCAATCGCCCTGGCGAGGGTCGACTTGCCGCAGCCGGACTCGCCGATGATGCCGAGATTTCGTCCCCGATCCAGCTTGAGGCTGACAGCCTGGACAGCATTGATCAGCGGCTGTCCATCGCGCGAGCGAGGTCCATAGCCGACCGTCAGATTGTCGACCTCGAGCAAGGGGCGCTTCGTCGCGCCGTCGTTGTCAGGCGCCCGCTGCTGTGTCTTCGGCCTGAATGCGGCCAGCAACTGCCTCGTATAGGGGTGCTGAGCGTCTTCCAGGATCTGATCCGTCGTCCCCGTTTCCTGGACCGTGCCGTCCTTGAGGACGACGATCCTGTCGGCGATCTGGGCGACCACGGCCAGATCGTGCGAGACGTAGACACCGGCGATGTTGTGCTGCGCCGTGACGGACTTGAATGCGCGCAGCACCTCGACCTGGGTCGTGACATCGAGCGCCGTGGTGGGCTCGTCGAAGATGACGACCTTCGGCTGGCCGATCAGGGCCATCGCGGCGGCGAGCCGCTGCAACTGGCCACCGGAGACCTGGTGCGGATAGCGGTTGCCGATCGTCTCGGGCTCCGGCAACGATAGCGCTTTGAAGAGTAAGAGCGCTTTCGCCTGCGCCTCGGCTGCGGACATGAGCCTGTGGATCCGCGCCACCCCGGTGACCTGGTCCATGATGGTCAGTGCGGGGTTGAAGGCGGCTGCAGCGCTCTGCGGCACATAGGCCACGCACGTCCCGCGAATCTTGGCGCGTTCGGCTTCCGACAGGCTCACCATGTCCATACCGGCCACGCGCACCTCGCCGCCGGTGATCGCGCAGCCTTGCCGCGCGTAGCCCATGAGCGTCATGGCGATGGTGGTCTTGCCCGAGCCGCTCTCGCCGATGAGAGCGACGATCTCGCCTCTGGCGATGTCGAGGTCGACACCCTTGATGATCTCGACCCGCCTGCCGGCATCGGTCGTTGCCTCAACCCTGAGGTTGCGGATCTCGACGAGATTTACTGTCATTCGGCGCCCCGGTCGCGGATCCTGCGTGGCAAATTGTCGATCAGGAGGTTGACGCTGATCGTGAGGCTCGCGATGGCGAGCGAAGGAAAGATGACGGCCGGTGCGCCAAAGGGCAGGCCGGCGATGTTCTCGCGAACAAGCGCGCCCCAGTCCGCGTAGGGCGGTTGCACGCCGAGGCCGAGAAAGGACAGGCTGGAGAGCAGCAGCACAATGAAGACGAAGCGCAGGCCAAGATCGGCAAGCACGGGCCCGAGAATGTTGGGAAGAATCTCGGAGGCGATGAGATAGGGCAGGCGTTCGCCCCGGATGCGGGCGACGACGATGAAATCCATCGTATTGACGTTGACGGCAAGCGCACGGGCGAAGCGATAGGCGCCTGGCGTGTAGATCACCGACAGCGTCCCGATCAGTGCCGGGATCGACGAGCCGACGGCGGCGACCACGACGAGGCCGAACAGCTTGCTCGGTATCGAGTTGAGCGCATCGAGAAAGCGGCTCAGCATGCTGTCGTACCATCCCCCGGCGACGGCTGCGGTCATGCCGAGCGCGACGCCGCTGAAGCAGGCGATGGTGACGGCGGCGAGGGAGATGCCGAGCGTGTAGCGGGCGCCCATCAGGATGCGCGAGAAGATATCCCGGCCGAGATAGTCCGAGCCGAACCACAGGTCCCGGCTCATGGGTCCAAAATAGTCGGTATCGACGATCTCGCCGACGGAATGCGGGATGATGCGCGGAGCGAACAGGGCGATGCCGGTCCAGAGAAGGATGATGCCGAGGGCCGACATGCCCACGAGGTTGAAGCGATAGCCCAATCGCATGCCCAGCCGCTCAGTCGAGGTTGAATCCGTCATCGCAGCCTCGGATTGGACAGGACGGCGACGATGTCGGCAGCCGTGATCAATGCCAGGTAACCCAGGCAGAAGATCATCGCGCATGTCTGGATCAGCGGGAGGTCGCGGGTCGAAACGGCATCGACCATCAGTTTTGCGACGCCGGGATAGTTGAAGACGGTCTCCACGATGATCACGCCGCCGAGCAGATAAGACAGCGAGAGCGCGACCGCGTTGACGATCGGACCGAGCGCATTGGGCAATGCATGTCTCAGCACGATCCGGGGACGCGAGGCGCCCTTGAGGAGCGCCATCTCGACGTAAGGGGTGTTCAATGTCTCGACTACCGCGGCGCGGGTCATGCGGATCATCTGCGCCGAAACGCCGAATGTCAGCGTCATAACCGGCATGGCGTAGATCCGAACCAGGTCATGGACCGACTTGACCTCGTTGGTGAGCGACAGGGCCGGGAGCCATTTGAGATAGACCGCGAAGAGTAGCACCGCGAGCGTCGCGATCATGAACTCCGGCACCGAGATGATGCCGATGGTCCCGACGGTCACGATGCGGTCGTACAGCGTGCCGCGCCATATCGCAGCAGTGATGCCGAGCGTGAGCGCGAGGGGCACCGCGATCGAGGCGGTCAGCCCTGCAAGCTTCATCGTGTTGACGAACCGGCCGCGTATCAGAGTGGCGACCGGGACATTGTTCGCGTAGGACGTGCCGAAATCGCTCTGGAAGAGGCCGGCCATCCATTTCAGGAAGCGAATGATTGCGGGATCGTTGAGATGCATTGCCTTGCGCAGGCCCTCGACGGCTTCCGGAGTCGCGGACTGCCCGAGCAGGATCGTGGCGGTATCGCCGGGCAGGAGCGCGGTCGCAAAGAAGACAGCAAAGGAAACGATCACGAGCGTGATCAAGGCGATGAGAAGTCGTCTCACCACGAGGAAGGAAACCTGTTTTTTCACATTCGTGCTCCGATGCCACACCGATCATTCCTGTCAGCTCGGGCTGCCACCCCGGCATACCGAGCGGTGATCTCGCCTTTGCGCCGCTCAGGCGGTCAGCCAGACGTATTCGGCGAAGGCGTAGCCCATCATGCCGCCGAGCGGATTGGGCTCGAGTCCCTTCAGCTTGGCGGTGATGGCATCCACGTTGGAGATGTAGGCTGGGATGATGGTGCCGGCTTGTTCCGACACCAGGACCTGCATCTCGTTGTAGATCTCGTGACGCTTGGCCTGATCGAGCGAGCCGCGAGCCTCGACCAGCATCTTGTCGAATTTTTCCGAGGTGAAGCGGCTCTCGTTCCACGGCGCATCCGACTTGTAGAGCAGGGAGAACAGGATGTCGGGTGTCGGACGCGGGTTGATGTTGCCGAAATGGATCGGCGCCTTCAGCCAGTAATTGCTCCAGTAGCCATCGGGGGGCACGCGCTTCATATCGAGCTTCATGCCGATCTGGGCGGCGCTGGCCTGGATGATCATGGCCATGTCGATCGCCGAACCGGGTGCATCCGAGGTGATGACCTCGACGGTCTGACCGAGCACACCGGCCTTCTGGAAATGGAATTTGGCCTTGTCCGGGTCGAACGATTTCGGCTTGAGTGCGGCATTGTGGTAGACGTTGGCGGGCGACACGGGTTGGTCGTTGCCGACGACGCCAAAGCCGCGCAGCGCCGATTTGACAATCTGCTCGCGGTTGACGACGTATTTCATGCCCTCCACGAAATCCCTGTTGTTGCCGGGCGCCATGTCCATGCGGATGTTCAGGTTGGTGTAGGTGCCCGACGTGGTCGCGGACAGCGCGAAGCCGCTCTGGCCGTCGAGGAGGCGCACCGATCGCGGGTTGATCGAGGCGGCGAGGTGAATGTCGCCGGACAGCAGGGCATTGATCCGGGCGTTTTCATCGGGAATCGCGAAGAACTCGAATGAATCGACGTTCGGGCCACCTTTGAAGTAGTTCGGGTTCCGCACGCCGATCGAGCGCTCGCCGGGAGTAAACTGCTTGCACTTGAACGCGCCGGTCCCGTTGCCCGAGGAGAAATCGGTCGTGCCGTCGGCCACGATCATGAAGTGATGCATGGACAGGATCGTCGGCAGGTCCGCGTTGGGGCTCGCCAGCGTGACCTCGATGGTCGTCTTGTCGACGGCCTTGAAGTCGGTCATCTGGGACGCGATCGCAGCCACCTTCGATCCGGTGGCCTTGTCCAGATGGCGCTTCAGCGAGAAGATGACGTCGTCGGCGCTGAGGTCCTTACCATTATGGAAGGTGACACCTTTCTTCAGCTTGATCGTCCAGGTCTTGGCATCGCCGCTCTCGATTGACTCGGCGAGCTCCATCTGGGGCACGCCGCTCTGGTCGAGAAACGTCAGGCGGTTGTAGAACGAGCAGCAGCGAACATAGTCGGTCGAGAGCGAGGCCTTGGCCGGGTCGAGCGTGTCCGCGGTCGATGACGACCAGGCCGCGGCTTTCAGGGCGCCGCCCTTCACGGGTGTTGCCGCCACCGCCTCCGATGCGCGGCCGAAGATGGTGCCGGCGGCAGCCACGGCCACACCATTTGCGAGCATCATCTTCAGCAGGTCGCGACGCGAGGCTCCGCGGCGGATCGCGTTCTCGATCGTGGCATCGTCTGAACCAGACCAGTTTGTCGTCGTATCGCTCATGTCAATCCCTCGTCGCTGGCTAAGGCTACGGCTCGTACTGCGGTGAGCGGCAGATTGTTCTGTCGCGCATTGTGGTGGATGCCGGCGCGGTCCCTTAAAACGACCGTGCCGCGCCTTCACTCAGGATTGCATTCTTTCCCGCGATCGAAGTCTCGCAGGATAGTTCCGCGGCTTTGGCCGAAAAAATCGCGAGCCGCGGCACAAAATTGCGAAGTTGCCGCTGTTTCTAGTATTTCGGACCTGCGTCCAGCCGGCTCATTGTGCATGCCTATTAATGTTGCAGCGAGGCGCGAACTTCGGCATCGGCCAGCGTATCGTCGAGCGTCCTAGCGGTGCGCTCGACGATGGCGTCGATCTCGGACTCGGAGCAGCAGAGGGGCGGAGCACAGCCCAGTACGCCCGTCGGGAAAGCGCGGATGACGAGACCCTGCTTCCAGGCGCGGTCGAGGATGCGTTTTGCCGGCTCGGCCGCAGCGGGAAACGACGTCTTGCGTTGCTTGTCGGTGACGAGTTTGACCGCGGCCAGCATGCCGCGCCCGCGGACGTTGGCTCGGCATAGAATGCGGCGACGCGGAGGCGTCCGTCACGGTCGCTCCCTTGGCTGATCTCAGCACCTTGACGCCGGCCGCTTCGTGACCCCGGTACGAGGCGATCGGGTGGATGGGATGGGCACGATCGCGTTCAATGAGCGAATTGCTGAGCATCAAGTCACCGTTCATCCGAAAGCCTGGCTGGCGAGGGCGAAGGTGGTCAATGGCCCGCAGGATCGCGCAACGATGGGACGCTGCATGGCAATCCCTTCGTCAACCCGGGCCAGTCCCTGGTCCGCGAGCCAGGCGCTCAGTTGAGGGCGTTCAGCCGTATCCACGCGGACGAAGCGTCCTTCGCTTTGGGCCATGAAGAATTCAATCAGCGCTTTCGCGTCATCGACGTTTGCGGCGACCACGGGGCCGATCACCTCACCTCTGCCGAAGGCGCGTGAGGCTGCAAATCCGGCGATTCCCTGGCCGCGATCGAGCACGGCCAGCTGGCCGACCTTCGCAATTGCACGCAGCAGATCTCTTCGATCGGCGGCGTAGGCACTCTTGTCCAGCTCGATGATCCCGAAGATATCGTGCGCCTCGGCCGGCCGAACTTTGGCGGGCGACGCAACATGCCGCACCTGACCCTGGTGCTGGACAATTGCTCCGGTCTGCCAAAAACCGAGCTTCCGATAGAGCGGGGTGCCCTCACGCGTTGCGATCAGCCTCAGCGTACGCGGCCCCGCCAATGAGATGACCGCTTCCATGAGCTGTCGGCCCAATCCGCGCCCGCGGGCTGCTTCATCGACAATGACCATGTTGACGGTCGCGACGTCCCGCTTGTAGGGCGTCATCAGGATCGTTCCGACCACGCTTCTGCTATCGGCGTCGAGCGCGACGAACCCAGCGCTCAGGTCGAGCGCCAATTGCCAGTCCTCGAGGCGGTGCGGCCAGCTGGCCTGACGCGAAAGGCGCAATGCGCCTTCGAGATGCTCAGGCTGGAAAGCGGTGAGCGAGATGGTGCTCTGGGTCATCGACTGGTTTTCCTGTCGGGAGCCAGTGTCGTATCTCGGCGATGGGTAAATCGGCTGAAGGCCGCAGCGCGAACGACATCTTCCACCGCAGCCGGTGGAAAAGCCGCATCTTATGCCGCCTTGGCGCTCTATTGTTGCCGCCCTGACATTGCGCGAGCGCACCAGGACAGGGATGATGAGCCAGTTTCGCCCGAAATACGTAACCTTCGACTGCTACGGCACACTGACCAATTTCCAGATGGCGGAAGCTGCGCAGGATCTCTATCGCGCGCATCTCCCCGAGGCGCAGATGGCTGCCCTCGTCAGGGATTTCGCGGCCTATCGGCTCGACGAGATTCTCGGTGACTGGAAGCCCTATGCGGACGTGATCCACAACGCGCTGGTGCGCGCCTGCAGGCGGAATCACGTCGCCTTCAAGGCCGAGCATGCGCAGATGGTCTACGACCGCGTGCCGAGTTGGGGACCGCATCCCGACGTTCCTGCCGGCCTTGCCAAGGTCGCCAAGGAGATTCCGCTCGTCATCCTCTCCAACGCGATGAATGCGCAGCTGCCGTCCAATGTGGCCAAGCTTGGGGCGCCCTTTCACGCCGCGCTCACCGCCGAACAGGCCCAATCCTACAAGCCGCGCATGAAAGGCTTCGAGTTCATGTTCGATACGCTGGGCTGCGGTCCGGAGGACGTGGTGCACTGCTCCTCGTCCTTCCGGTACGACCTGATGACGGCGCACGACCTCGGCATCAAGAACAAGGTGTGGGTCAATCGGGGGCACGAGCCCGCGAATCCCTATTACGGCTATGTCGAGATCAAGGACATCGGCGGGCTCCCGGCCGTGTTCGGGCTCTGAGCCGGCGGGACCTGCGGTGAAATACGTCTCCTATTGGCACGATACCGCACCAGGCTTCTCAGGTGGCGCCGAAGGTCCGGTCGAGGGGCACTATGACGTTGCGGTGATCGGCGGCGGCTTCACTGGCCTCGGAGCTGCGCGCCAGCTCGCGAAGGCGGGAACGAAGGTCATCGTTCTCGAAGCAGACCGGGTGATCGGCGGCGCTTCGGGCCGGAACGGCGGGCATCTCAACAATGGTCTGGCCCACAGCTATCTCGCTGCCAAGGCGGAATTGGGCAAGGAGCGCGCCATCGCCCTCTACCGTGCGCTCGACGCCTCGATCGACACGCTCGAGGCGCTGATTGCGGAGGAAGGGATCGATTGCAATTTCCGCCGGGCCGGCAAGCTGAAGCTCGCCTCCAAGCCGAAGCACTTCGATGCCATCGCTCGGAACTTTGACGCGGTCCATCGTGAAGTCGATCCGGACACCGCCTTGCTGTCTCCCAAGGGTCTGAGCGGGGAGATCGGCTCGCCGTTCTTCGGCGCGATGCTGTCGAAGAAGAGCGCGATGATGCATATGGGCCGCTATGGCGTCGGGCTCGCCGAGGCGGCCAAGCGCCGCGGTGCGGTCATCTTCGAGAAGGCACCGGTCACGTCGCAAGCGCGAGAAGGATCGCGCCATCACCTGACGACGCCGCGCGGCAGCGTCACCGCCGATCAGGTGCTGCTGGCGACCGGCGCCTACACCACGCCGAACTTCGGCTATTTCCGTCGGCGCATCGTTACCGTCGGCAGCTTCATCATCGCGACCCGTCCGTTGGACGCGGCCGAAATCGCGGCCACCATGCCGGGCAACCGCACCTGCGTTACCTCGATGAATGTCGGAAATTATTTCCGGCTGGCTCCCGACAATCGCCTCATCTTTGGCGGACGGGCGCGCTTCTCGGCGACATCCGATCAGCGTTCCGACGCCAAGAGCGGCGCCATTCTCGCCAATGGTCTCACGCGGCTCTTCCCGCAACTCGCCGGCATACCGATCGACTATTGCTGGGGCGGGCTCGTCGACATGACCAGCGACCGCTTCCCGCGCGCCGGCTATCGGGACGGGCTCTGGTATGCGATGGGCTATTCGGGTCATGGCGCGCAGCTCTCGACCCATCTCGGCATGACCATCGCCGACGCGATGCTCGGACGTGAAGATCAAAATCCGATGAAGGGCCTCGATTGGCCGGCCGTGCCCGGCCATTTCGGCAAGCCATGGTTCCTGCCGCTGGTCGGAATGAACTACAAGATGCTGGATCACGTGCGATAGTTCGAAGCTGGCAAGAGCGCGGTCAGGCGCTCTTGCCGCTCAGTCATCGCTCAGCCCAATCCACCGATATGGAAGGTCTTCATTTCGAGGTATTCCTCGATGCCGACCTGCGCCCCTTCGCGCCCCACGCCGGATTGCTTGACGCCGCCGAAGGGGGCCACTTCCGTCGACACCATGCCGGTGTTGAGGCCGACCATGCCGGCCTCGAGCGCCTCGGCAACGCGCCACGACCGTTTGAGGTTCGCGGTGTAGAAATAGGCCGCAAGTCCAAAGGGCGTCGCATTGGCGATGGCAATCGCCTCCGCGTCGGTCTCGAAGCGGAACAGAGGCGCGACGGGACCGAAGGTTTCTTCGTGGGCCAGCACCATGTCGGTGGTTGCGTTGGTCAGAACGAGCGGAGCGGTAAACTGCGCCCCCTTGGGCAGCGCAACCGTCCGGGTCGCGATACGGCCGCCCTTGGACAGGGCGTCGGCGACATGGCGGTTGATCTTGCTGATCGCCGCCTCGTTGATCATCGGTCCAATCGCCACACCGGGCTCGAGGCCCGAGCCCACCTTCATGTCGTTGACACGGGCGACAAGCTTCTCTGCGAAGGCATCATAAACGCCGGCCTGGACCAGGATCCGGTTGGCGCAAACGCAGGTCTGGCCGCCATTGCGGAACTTTGACGCGATCGCCCCCTCAACCGCGAGATCGAGATCGGCGTCATCAAAGACGATGAAGGGCGCGTTGCCGCCAAGTTCGAGGCTGACGCGCTTGACGCTGTCGGCCGCGCCGCGCATCAGCAGCGAGCCGACCCGGGTCGAGCCCGTGAACGAGATCTTGCGCACCGTCTCGTTGGCCAAGATCTCGGCGCCGATCTCGGTCGGCATGCCCGTGACGACGTTGATCACGCCCGGCGGAATTCCGGCGCGCTCGGCCAGCACCGCAAGCGCCAGTGCCGAATAGGGCGTGAAATCCGACGGCTTGATCACGACGGTGCATCCTGCCGCGAGGGCGGGAGCGACCTTGCGCGTGATCATCGCGTTCGGAAAATTCCAGGGGGTGATGATTGCGCAGACGCCGACCGGCTCCTTGAGGACGACGATGCGCCGATCGGCCGTTGGTGAAGGGATTGTGGTGCCGCCGATCCGCCGGGCCTCCTCCGCGAACCATTTGACGAAGGAGGCGCCATACCGGATCTCACCCTTGGCCTCGTCCAGCGGCTTGCCCTGCTCGAGCGTCAGGATGCGCGCCAGGTCGTCCAAATGCGCAATCATGAGGCCATGCCAGGCTTCCAGAAGCGCAGCGCGCTCGGCATTGGTTTTGGCGCGCCAGGCGGGGTAGGCAATCGCGGCGGCGGCAATGGCGGCGCGGGTGTCGTTCCGTCCCATATCCGGTACGGTGCCGAGACTGGCCTGTGTCGCCGGGTCGATCACGTCGATCGTCGCGCCCGAGAGGGCGCCGCACCATTGGCCGCCGATCAGGCCCTGTTGCCGGAAGAGATCCTTGTCACTCAGCTTCTGCATTTGATGCTCCTTGTCGATCAGGAGAGACGGGAAAGTACGGCTGCGGTGATCGCCTCGGTGCGCTCCTTGCCAGGAACCGTACCGATGCCGTGGGACGTGGTGGCCTCGAGAGCCGCCATGACGCGTGCCGCTGCTTTGGTCTCGCCGAGATGCTCGAGCATCATGGCGCCGGACCAGATGGCCGCGATCGGATTGGCGGTGCCGAGATGGGCGATATCGGGTGCCGAGCCGTGGACGGGCTCGAACATCGACGGAGCCTTGCGCTCGGGATTGATGTTGGCGGAGGCGGCAAAGCCGAGCCCGCCCTGGATGGCGGCGCCGAGATCGGTCAGGATGTCGCCGAACAGGTTGGAGGCGACGACGACGTCGAGGCTCTCCGGCGCCATCACCATGCGGGCGGCGAGCGCATCGACGTGATAGCTCGTGCATTCGACATCGGGATAGTCGGCGGCCACGAGTCGCGTCACCTCGTCCCAGAACACCATCGAGTATTTCTGCGCATTCGACTTGGTGACCGAGGCAAGCTTCTTGCGCCGCTTGCACGCCTGCTCGAAGGCGAACCGCAGGATCCGTTCGACGCCGGCGCGCGTGAACACGGAGGTCTCGACCGCGATTTCGGCGGAGGTGCCCTGATGCACGCGGCCGCCGGCGCCTGAATATTCGCCTTCGGTGTTCTCGCGGATGCAGAGGATGTCGAATGCGGTCGTCTTCAGCGGACCGTTGACGCCGGGAAGCAGCCGATGCGGCCTGACATTCGCATACTGCGTGAACCCCTTGCGGATCGGCAGCAGCAGGCCATGCAGCGACACGGCGTCGGGCACTTCGGCCGGCCAGCCGACGGCGCCGAGCAGAATCGCGTCGAACCTTTCGAGCATCTTGATGCCGTCGGCAGGCATCATCGCGCCGGTCTCCTTGTAGTGCGCGCAGGACCACGGAAATGTCGTGCCGCTGAGCGCAAAGCCGGACTGCTTGGCAGTTGCTTCCAGCACGGTCCATGCGGCGTCGGTCACGTCGCGGCCGATGCCGTCGCCGGGGATGAGTGCGATTGCGTAAGTCTTCATGAGAGCCCTCCGATGTGGATGAGCACGCTCTTCGAGCGGCGGTTGGCGTGATAGGCTTCGCGGCCGAGATCCTTGCCGATGCCGGAGTGCTTGTAGCCTCCCGTCGGCAGGATGTGATCGCGCGAGCGGCCGTAGCGGTTGACCCAGACGGTGCCGGCAGGAAGAGCGCGCGTCATCCGCATGGCGCGCGAGACATCGCGAGTGAAGAGGCCGGCGGCAAGACCGTAGGTCGGGTGATCGGCAAGCGCCATGGCTTCGTCTTCAGTGGTGAATGTCTGAAGCGTCAGCACCGGCCCGAAGATCTCCTCGGTGATGGCGACAGAAGATCGATCCACCTTTGCAAGAAGAGTGGGCGCATAGAAATAGCCCTTGGCCTCGATCGGCTCGCCGCCGGTCAGACACTCGGCGCCCTCAGCGCGGGCTGCCTGCACGATCCTGTGGATCCGCGATCGTTGCTTTTCGGAGATGATCGGGGAGTAGGTCGTCGCAGTATCCCAGGTCGGACCGGCCTGGACGGCCTGCATGCGGACGATGATGGCGTCGACCAGCTGCTCGGCCACCGAGGCGTGAGCGATCAGCCGCGATCCGGCGACACAGGCCTGGCCGGCATTTGCGAGGATGCCGCCGGCAATCGCGGCGGCGGCTTGATCCAGATCGGCATCGGGCAAGACGATCTGCGGGCTCTTGCCGCCGAGCTCGAGCGTCATGGGTTTGATGCCGGTGCGGGCGATGTTCGCCATGATGGCAGCGCCCGCGCCGGTCGATCCGGTGAAGCTCACTTTCGCAATGTCGGGATGTCCGGTGATGGCAGCGCCGGTCGTCGGTCCATCGCCGAGTACGATGTTGATGAGCCCGGCAGGCAGGCCCGCCTTCACCGCCGATTGGGCGAGGAGGATGGAGGAGAACGGGGTCATTTCGGACGGCTTCAGCACGACCGCGTTGCCCGCGGCGAGGGGCGGTCCGAGCTTCCATCCCGCCATGTTCACCGGAAAATTCCAGGGTGTAATGGCGCCGACGACCCCGTAAGGCTCGGTCATGATCATGCCGAGGTGCGCGTCATCGGTGGGCACGAGGTCGCCGCCCTCCTTGTCGGCGAATTCGGCGAAGAAGCGGATCTGCTCGGCGGTGACCGCGATGTCTCCCGCGACGAGCTGACCGACCGGGCGGGTGGATGAAATCGCCTCGACCCTGGCGAGCGTCTCGGCTTCACTCTCGATGAGATCGGCCCAGCGCTTCAGGACGTTGGCTCGCTCGCGTGGACGCGCGCCGCCCCAATTGCTCGTCTTCAACGCCTTTCTGGCGGTTTGAGCGGCCTCGTCCACGGTCTCGGCGGAGGCGACCGGACATGCGGCGTAGTGCGCGCCGTCGGACGGCCGGTGCAGCGGAAGCAGACCGGGCGACTCCAGCAGCCGATCGCCGATGAAATGGCCGATCGGCAGCTGAATCTGATCGGGATCGAAGCTCTGGCTCATGACACCGTGACGTAGATCTTGCGAACGGTCTCGATCGTCTTCCACAGGCCCGTGAATCCGGGCTTCATGACGAAGCTGTCGCCGGCTCTGAACGTGATCGGGGCGCCGCCCTCCGGCGTGATTTCGATCGTGCCGGCGAGGATGTGACAGAACTCGAAGGTCTCTCCCTTGATCGAGCGCGTCTCGCCGGGCGTTGCTTCCCAGACGCCTGTGTGCACGAGTTCGCCCTTGGACTCGTCCTGCGCCCAGGTCTTGAAGTGGGGCGCGCCGGCAACGAGCCGCTCCGGCATCGGGCCGGATTCTTTCGGGGCGAAAGTCGGATTGGGGTCGATCCGTTTCAGCAGCAAGTTGGGCTCCTCTCAGTAACCACGGGTCGATCGACGAGCCCGACGAGGTCGAGGCCCGCTTCATACCGCTTGATGTTGTCGATGACCGCGCGAGCGGCGGTATCCGCCTGGGTCACGCCGGCAACATGCGGGGTCAGCAGCACCTTCGGGTGGGCCCACAAGGCATGATCGCCGGGCAGAGGCTCCGGTTCGGTCACGTCGATGACCGCGCCGGAGAGCTGACCCGCATCGAGAGCAGTGAGGAGCGCATCGGAATCGAGCTGCGCGCCGCGCCCTGCATGGACGAGGCTCGCGCCTTGAGGCAATTGCGCAAGGAGTTCGCGGTTCAGGATTCCGCGCGTGGCTTCGGTGAGGGGCAGCAGGCACACGAGGATGTCCGTTTCGCCGAGCATCTGGCCGAGACCTGCATCGCCGCTATATGTTGCAACGCCATCGATCGTCTTGCCCGACCGGCTCCAGCCGCTCAGGCGGAAGCCGAAGGGCCTCAGGCTTTCCAGCACGGCGCGGCCGAGCACGCCAAGTCCAAGGACCCCGATCCGCCGGTCGGCGGCCTGCTTCTGCGGCAGAGCCCGCCATTCGCGGCGTCGCTGCAAATCGAGGTAGGCGGGAAAGTTGCGGTGAAGCGCCAGCACGGCGAGAGTGACATATTCCTGCATCATCCGGGTGATGCCGTCTTCCACCATTCGTATCACCTTCACCTGCGGCGGGATCGCTGTCAGCCGAAGTTGATCGACGCCGGCGCCGACCGAAAACAGGATCTCGAGGTTACGGTATTGTTCCAGCGCCTCCGGGACGGACCAGGTGATGATGTAGCGTATGTCGACTGGAGAGACCGTGGCCGGACCGATGGCGAAGGGCAGGTGTGGGAGGTCGCGCGTGAAGGCCTCACGAAAAACAGCCCCGCGCTGTGCGTCGGAATTGAAGAGAAAGGTCATTGTCGAATTCGGACGCGCTGGGAATGGCGAGCTTGCCGGATTGAACCAAGCTATCGGAACCGCAATTTCGCCCGGTGCCGAATGTGGTTGCGATTTGGTGCAATGTTTTGTTGGGCGGCTGTTCCGGAACGCAATCTGCGGCGGAGCCCGGTATATGCTGGGCCTGGCCGAACTCGCATTGCACGTCGTACCGTGCCTCGCGAGATATACTTTCGGGCGCCGGGAGGAGTTGTGCGGCGTGGATGTCGATGACGTTCTCGAAGAGGATGGAATTCCTTACATCTTCATTCGGCCGAACGAGCACCGAACGCTAAAGAATCCTCAATCGATGCGCCGAGTGCCGCTCATAGGTGACGTTGTCCGGCTTGGGTTTCTTCAATATCACGCCCTCAAAAAGCTGGGACACAAGCTCTTATTTCCGAAGCTTCGAGCGGCCAGCGATCGGACACCACTTGGCGACACGTTTTACGGTGACTGGACCAAGGTACAGAGCGTCGCAGGCCCAACGCCGCCGAGCAGAAGAAGGTTTTCCATTCGTTTCGCAAGAGCGGAGGCGCCCGGCATCGTTCGTGTTGAATTGGGTCAACCGCCGGGTCGTTTTCTGTCACGTCCATCAGGCCGCGAGATGGAAGAACAGTCTTAACCTTTCATCCCGGGTCGTTGGCCATGTGCGCGACGGTCTGGAAGCAATCGCCGCATAGAAGTCGCTCGGAGCCATCAGCTCGGCATCGCGTGGCAGCACATCATCATTGAAGACCTCCTCGCTCATGCGCAGGGCGTTGGCTAGGTGGTCATCTTCGGCGAGATCGAGCTGGAAAGGGCGGTTTGTTTTAATTTGAGTGGCTTCTTTGCGAGAAGACATGATCGAAGGCTCCGGGAATTGAAACCGGCTACGCAGCAGTCCAGCCCCCATCCATCGAGAGGTTGGCGCCCGTCATCTGAGCGGCGTCGTCGCTGCACAGGAACAGCGCGAGGGAGGCAACCTGCTCGACCGTGACGAACTCCTTGGTCGGCTGGGCGGCGAGCAGGACATCGTTGATGACCTCATCCCTCCGCATGCGACGGGCTGCCATCGTGTTCGGAATTTGCTTCTCGACGAGCGGCGTCCAGACGTAACCGGGGCTGATGCAGTTGCACGTAATTTTCGAGCGGGCGAGCTCCAGCGCCACCGTCTTGGTGAGGCCCGCGATGCCGTGCTTCGCTGCGACATAGGCGGATTTGAATGGGGAGGCGACCATCGAATGGGCCGATGCCGTGTTGATGATGCGACCCCAACCGCGCTTCTTCATGCCTGGCACCACCGCGCGGATGGCATGGAAGGCGGCAGACAGATTGATGGCGATGACCGCATCCCATTTCTCGGCGGTAAAGTCCTCGATCGGCGAAACGTGCTGGATGCCGGCGTTGTTCACGAGAATGTCGACGCTGCCGAAGCTCGCCTCTCCGAGCGCGATGAGCGCGGCGATCTCGCTCGGCTTCGTCATATCCGCAGGCGAATAGATCGCCTCGACTGCGAAGTCGCGCTTGATCGCAGCGCGCGCCGTCTCGATATCGGCTGGGACGCCCATGCCATTGATCACCACGTTGGCACCGGCGCCGGCGAAGGCTCGCGCGCACGCGAGACCAATGCCGCTGGTCGAGCCGGTGACAACTGCCGTCTTACCGTTCAGAATTCCCATCTCGTACACTTTCCTTATAAATGCGAACAATTGTCGCCGCGCCGCTGATCGCGATGCGGATTTGAAGTCAAAAGACCAGAGCTCGCTCGCCGGCTCGAATCGAGCCGCGCGTCGGCTGTTGTAGATAGTCGTGCACCACCGTCCCGAGGCCGAGCGTGAGGTCGGCGAGGATGTGGACGGCGGAGATGATTTCGAGTACCGGCAGTTCGGCAACCGGCGCCAAGGCGTGCGGCGTCAGGGCCAGGGCTGCCGGTCCGGTCCATGCACCTTTCAGCACGATGTCCTCGAGACGATATTGAACGAGTTCGCAGATCCGTGGGTTGCCGTCCACGTGCGGGATAATCTTGAGCAGGAAGTTCGGCTCGTTAAGCGCAGCCTTGATCTTGGTCAGATCGGCCTCGCGGTGCTTGTAGCCCATCGTCCCCGTCGCGACGCGCAGCGGGCCGTAATCCAGTGTGCCGATCAGCGTATCGATCTCGGTTCTCAAGGTCGGCTGTGCAAGCTTCTTCGGAAAGCCCCATAGCTCGCGGCCGCCCGCAATAGGTCCCTCGTCATTGAGGAACATGCAGTGTGTGTAGCCTCCCTTGCGTCCGCGAAAGGAGACGGGAATGACCTGACCGCTTTCCGTGTAGTCGCCAAAGCCATTGGAATCGGGCATGCGGATGAACTCGTATTTGACGAGAGCCTCTCGTTCGTCGACCTCCAACGGCTCCGGCACCACGGCCCGCAGCTTGGCTGGATCGGTACGATAGGTGATGATCAGGTATTCGCGATCGACGAACCGATAGGGCCCGGGAGGATAGGCCGGGCTCGTCAGCGGCATGGCAAAGGCTCGTCGTTTCACGTCAGCCTCACGCATAAGCGTTCTCCTTGTCGTCAGGGTGACCGCTACTCGCGGCCGTCGTGTTCGAGATCGAAAGTGAAGACCCCGTCGGGGCTCGAAGGCCGGGTAAGCACCTCGGGATGGCGTAGGGTGCGCAATGCATCGTGGTAGCCGGCCTGCCAATGGTCTTGCATGGATAGCCGCGAGAACTCGTAGTCCTTGGAGTGGCCCTCGTGATTGCGCGCACGATAGATCAGATGGACGATGTTGTAGACGTTGCGGGAGACCGCCGTGCTGAGTAGCTTCACGTCCTCGTGCTGGCTGAGATCGTCGGGCAGCCGGCTGAGCAGATCGGTGAGTGCGCGCCGCAGGCGCTGCACATGCTTGAACTGGTCCGTGCTGGCGCGCGTGCGGCTCGAATACTGGATTTCCTTATGCCGCGTGACGACCTCAGCCATGTTGCGGGGAAGTTGACCGCGCGCACTCCAGAGGTCGACCTGAAATGCAAGCATGTCCTGCGGGGCATCCGATTCGATCACCCATTGCAGCGGCGTATTGGAGACGAGACCGCCGTCCCAATAGTGCTCGCCCTCAATCTCCACCGCGGGAAAGCCCGGCGGCAGCGCGCCGCTGGGCATGATGTGCTCCGGCCGGATCGTATGGGTCGTGTTGTCGAAATAGACGAAATTTCCGGTTCGGACGTTGACCGCGCCGGCGCTGAAGCGCGTCAACCCGGCATTGATACGATCGAAGTCGACCAGGCGCTCTAGCGTGATCTTGAGCGCGCGTGTGTCATAGATGCTGGTCGCATCGCTGGCTCCGCCAGGCTGCAGCCAGGGCAGGACGGGGCGGGCGGAGAAAAATCCTGTGGCGCCACAGGTGGCCGCCAGACCGGCGCTCATCTGGTTGATGAGGTTGCGCGTATTGTCGCTCCGCGTCCAGTCCAGGAAAGGATTGCCGGACCAATCCCAGGGCGCGGTCGAGGTCACCTGGGTCCAGAAATCGCGCAGGCGGTCGACACGAGACTCGGGCGGATTGCCGGCGATAATGGCGGCATTGATGGCTCCGATCGAAATGCCGGCGACCCAGTCGGGATGAATGCTGGCTTCGGCCAAAGCTTCGTACACGCCCGCCTGGTAGGCGCCGAGCGCACCGCCCCCTTGCAACAGCAGCGCGATGCAGTCGAAGGGAAGCTGCCGTTGTGCGGATGAGAGTTGTGATCGAGGCTGGAAGTTCATGGCGAGTGTGCTCTTTGATTGCTGATGAACATGTTCGTGTTAATCGCGGCTCGTGCCTTGCTTTCCGACGTTGGGCGGCTCGAGCAGCACTTCCTTCAGATGATCGCCGGCGGCGACGACGATCACGAAATTGAGCTTGCCGTCCTGTCGGATCAGTCCGCCGGCCAGCGCGCTGCCGGCCGCAGCCCTCTCGGCGACCTGCACCGCGTCCGACAATTCCTGCTTGATCCACTTCAGGGCAAGCATCTTGGCGAGGTCTTCCCGATCGAGCTCCTTCAGCGACGACGTCAGCTCCTTGCCGGTGACGTTTCCGGTGTTGGCATCGATGGCGTTTTCCCACACGTGTTCGTTTCGGATGGTACGGACGCGGTAGAGAGGTGCGTTGTCGACCTCGAAGCTGATGTCGGCGGTCTTCGAGCCGTCATGCAGGTGCTCCGCGATTGCCATGGCACGGCTGAGCGGGACGCGTATGGTGCGGAATTCAGAGAGCACGCGGCGGATAGCGACGTCCTCGGTCTCGCTTTGCGCGCTCGCGCTGCGGCTGTCCGTCTCGGTGGAATTTTGGACGTCCGCCACGGCGCCGGTGGCGGCGAGCGTGGCGGACCACATGATCAGGGCGAACAAATGCTGTCTGGACATCGGATCAGTCTCGGTCTGGCTGGTCGCCTGCAACGGGTGAGTGGGCGACGACGATCTCCTTGTCGGAGGGCGCGGGCAGCGACTGATTGGTATCGATTACCACGCGCTCCGGTGGCTTGACGTCGGAGTGGATGCGGATCGGAGGCCGCGCAGGATCCGGCTCGGAAAAGCGACCCGACAATTGCGCCGGCAGCGACCAGTTCGCCAGCCAAAGCAAGCAGACCAGCATTCCACCCACCGACAGGAAGTAGCCGCGCAACGGAAGGGCGCTATCGATCGGCTGCCTCGCGCGCATGAACATTGCGGATCGTCGGCTCATGGCGCCTCGCTCCCGGCAACGAAATGAATCCGTCTCATCATCAGATACTCCAGGGGCGCGGGTGCCGGCGGGCGAGCTCGGCGTCGAGATAGCCGCGCTCGTCGAGCCACTCCGCCGGACAATAGGCGCCAGCTTTCGGATGGATCATAAATCCGTCGCGCTCGAGCGCCGTCCGTGTTCCGGTGACGCCGGTCCACAGGGTCTCTCCGCTGGACGGATTCACTTCCATTACGTCAAAGACTTCGACGAAGTTCAGCATGTCAGGATACTCGTCGTCGCCTCACGCCGCCTGCGACAGGCGGTCGAATTCCTCAAGCGCAAAGCCTCTGCGGGCGAGCTCGGACTCGATCATGTCGAACACGCATTCGACCCGCGCGATCCAGACGTTGACCCAGTAGATGATGCAGTTACGGGCGATCAGCAGGGCGGGCGTCATGCGATCGTCCTCCGCTCCAGCCGGACTGGGCTGGGCCGGCGTTCGCTGAGCGCATGAGCCCAGGCCATCATCGCGATCGTGATCCCCAGCAGCAGGCTCAAGGCCACGAGGCACAGGGCGACGACGACATTCAGCGTTGCGACAGCGAGCCCGGATATCGGGTTTTCGCGCATCAAGGCGAACAGCAGGCTTGACATTCCGCGCCTCCTTAATAAAATACACCGTATAGTTCATATAAATCATGCGCCGTGACCGAAGTCAAGACGAAGGCCTCACAAGCGCGTGTGCGGATCGGGCGGTCAGCGTCCGCCAGCAAACCAGAGTTTCACGCAGAGAAAGGAACGGACATGACGAGATTGATGGCGGCGCTGTTCGCAGCGGTCGTGGTGGCGTTTGGCAGCACAGCTGCATCCGCGCAGGAAAACCAGGGCACAGCAGAGCAGAGGGCTGCGTGTACGCCCGACGCCTTTCGTCTGTGCAGTGCCTACATTCCCGATCCGTCGGGAGTCGAAGCCTGTTTGCGACAGCGCAAATCGGACCTGAGCAAAGCGTGCAAGGCGGTGTTCGAGCAGGCCAGCACCGGATCCGTGCGGAGCCGATAAGGCGCGACGTCGCGGCGGGCGCCACCTGCGCAGTTCCGTCCTGATGCCTCCGCACCGTGACCGGCGAAAGGAAAGATCGATGACCACGATGTATATCCCGGCCCTTGCCGCCTTCGGCGGCTCCGCGTTCGGAGCGGTCTCGACTATCATGAGTGGATGGTTCAGCCGCCGCCGAAAACTTCGAGAGCGTCATCACGCCCGCTCGTTCGAAAAGCGCGAACGATTGTACAAGAGCTTTATCGAGGAGGCTTCGCGGCTGTATGCCGACGCGCTCGTCAGCGACAGGGTGGAAATCCCGCAACTCGTCGGTCTCCATACGCTTGTCGGTCGCATGCGGATCCTATCCAGTGACGACGTCGTTCACGCCGCCGAGCGGACCGGTCGGCTGATCATCGAGACTTATCTGTCGCCAAACCGGTCGTTCGTCGACCTCCCGGACTTCATCGAGGAGATGGATCCCTTGCGCGATTTCGGCGAAGCCTGCCGCAGCGAGTTGCTTAACCTTCCGGCGCGGTGAGAACATGAAGCGAGAACATGCTCCTCACCTTGGAAGGCACGCAGATGTCCGGGACAGAATCGTCCAGGCCGCGGTCGAGCTTTATTGCGAGATCGGTCACAACAAGACCACTGTGGCGGATGTTGCGCGGCGCCTGTCGATGTCCTCAGCCAATATCTATCGCTTCTTTCCGTCAAAGCGCGCGATCGAGGAAGCCGTCGTTGAACGCCTCCTCGACGAAATGGTCGGCGCGGCAGCCGATGCGGCGCGCGGCGGTGGGCCGGCGCTGGGGCGCATCGCCGCAGTCCTCAAGGCGATGGCCGATTGCAATGAATCCCGGCCGGCGAAGCACCGAAGGCTCCAGGATCTGGTGGCCCTGGCCGTTCGTCAGAACTGGCCCGTCGTTCTCGTTTACAGCGATAGGATCAGAGGACTGGTGCGGCCGATGATCGGTGCCGGGCAAGCACGTGGTGAAGTGCAGGGCGGCAGCCCGATGGCGCTGACCTGCTGCCTGCTTGATGCCATGGACATCCATCTCAATCCCTCGCGAATGGGCGCTGCGACGCTGCGGCCGAGCTTCGAGGAGATGTCGAAATTTTGTATGGGCGCCCTGAGCCGCATGCCATCGCGGCAGCCGGTCGAGATGACATCGCAGGTGCATTTGAAGGCCGCCGGCTGACGCTGACGCCTCCAGCCCAATCGCCCAGGGGGGGCAGGCCGCGATGCGCCTATGACCAGTCCGTCTCGCACGCCGCCAGGAAAAAGCCCACGCGCTCGCGCACGAAGCCGGGAAGCTCCTTCTTCAGGTCCTTCGGTGTTTCGCCGACGAGCGACCGGAACAGCATCGGCAGCAGGATCAGGTCGAGGAAGATCTGGGCAGTGGCGCGGCTTCGTTTGGCGCTGAACGGCCCCCTTGCAGTGCGGGCAAGCTTTTGCGTGGCTTCGTCCAGCAGCTGCGACACCGCGTTCACGGAGCGATCGCGCGCAGCGTCGTGGACGTTGCGGCTCAGTTCGGGGAACCGCTGCGATTCCGCGATCGTCGCGCGCACCATGCCCAGTGACTCCTCGATAACCCTGTCGACGATGGCTGTGCCGAGGCTCATCAACTTGTCCTCGATGGTGCGGCCTTCAGGCGAGAAACCCTCGAAGTCAGTCAAGCCGTCGATGGTGCGGGCCACCACCGCCGCGAACAGCGCTTCCTTGCCAGGGAAGTGGGCATAGATCGTCGGCTTGCTCGCCGGCGCGAGCTCGGAAATGTCGTCGATGCTGGCGCTGCGAAAGCCCTTCTCCAGAAACAGCTGCTGGGCTGCATCGAGAATGCGCGCCTGCGCGTCGCCGGCCAGATCCTTGGGCGGTCTACCTCGCTTCGTCTTCTTCATTCTTGCCTCCGAGTTCACGAGTCTGTGCGTTTCGCTTTCCCGCTTGACACGGTCCGCCAAGAAAGGCAAGAAAAAGAAAATATACGGTATAGTTTATTAAGTGCCTGGCGGGGCCTGGCGAGAGCTCCGGACGAATCTGGACCGCAAAGGTGGGGTGTCCGGCCCCGATCGTTCGAGCCAAATGAGGAGAATGTCGTGACTCCGTTGAACCGAGAACCACCCGGCTTGCAGGAAGGCACGTTGCTGCGCGAGCTGCATCACAGGGTCACCAATGGCGTCGCCTTCGCCATCGACCTGGTCTCTGCCGCGGCCATCCGCGTCGAGGGGACAGAAGCCAAGGGCGCCCTCAGCGATGTCGTCGAGCTGCTGCATGGCTATGCCGACGTGCACCGAGCGCTGTCCATGCCCACGGGCGACACGCTGATCCACGCCGGGACCTACATTCGCAAACTGGGCTGTGGCATGCGCCGGGCGCTTCTGGACCGGATGAACATCCAACTGGCATTCGCGACGCAGTCTCTCGCGCTTCAGCCGGAGCGCTGCTGGCACCTTGGGCTGATCGTCCATGAACTCGTGATGCACGCGGCAAGGCACGCATATTTCGACGCGCGGTCCGGGCAAATCAGGATCAAGCTGACGCGCACGGGCGCGCTGGCGAACTGCGTGATCCTGGACAACGGCTCGCGTCCCGAGAGGGAGACTTCCGACCGCGAATTGCGAATTGCCAGGGATATCGCGCGGGCGCTCGGCGGCCGGATCGAGCAGGGTTTCGGCGCCGACTTCACCTCGATTGTCCTCTCGTTCCCGCTGACCGAGCGCGAACGGGGCGCAAACTGGTCGATCGCAACGCGCCAGATGAGGGCTCCGCGCCGCACGAGAGCCACCGCTTCAAACGAAGCGGCGCTCACGGCAAGCGCAGCGGCCAATCAACGCGGGCCCACCGCCGAGACCGGTCCCTTCGCGGGACTCCTGCGCCAGCAAGAACGCGAAATGGTCGTCCCCCGCCAATCCGCCGATGCGCTTGGCGGGCTGTTGTCACCCTCCCATCGTGTGGACGCGCCATGACAAATCAACCTTCCGACCCGGTTCGAACGCCACATGTGGGCAAGGCCTTCGCCACAGCGGCCGTGCTTGCGAGCATGGTGTTGTCCGGCTGCAACGATCACGCGGCGCAGACGACCACACGGGCGACGCTGGTCCGGACCACGGTCGTGCAGCCACGCGACCGGCAAGCCGCCATCACGTTGACTGGCGAGGTTCAGGCGCGCTTCCGCGCCGATCTTTCGTTCCGTGTGAGCGGACGTGTGATCGCTCGCACCGTGGACGTCGGTGCTCACGTCAACAAGGGCGCAGTCCTCGCCCGGCTCGATCCCGCCGAGCAACAGGCCGATGTCGACGCTGCGACCGCGGCAGTAGCCTCCGCCGAAGCCCAGCTGCGCGTGGCGAAGGCTACGTTCGAGCGGCAGAAGGCGCTGATAGCAAGCGGCTTCACCACCCGGACCGTTTATGACCAGGCCCAGGAGGGCCTGCGAACGGCGGAGGGCGTGCTGGAAGCTGCCCGGGCGCAGCTCGGCACCTCGCAGGATGCGCTCGGCTATACCGTGCTTCGCGCCGAAGCCGACGGCGTCGTGACCGCGCGAAATCTCGAGGTCGGCCAGGTCGTGCCGGCCGCGCAACCCGTGTTCTCGCTCGCGCAGGACGGAGAGCGTGATGCCGTCTTCGAGGTCTATGAATCCGCCTTCCTTGGCCAGACCGACAGCCGCCGCGTCACCCTGGCGCTGGTCTCCGATCCCGGCGTGACTGCAACGGGCGAGGTGGGAGAGATTTCACCTGTTATCGATGCGAAGAGCTCCACGATCCGCGTCAAGGTGTCCATCGAAAATCCGCCCGCCGCGATGACGCTGGGCAGCGCCGTCGCCGGAACGGTCAAGGCGAAGCCTCAGAGCGAGATCGCCCTGCCGTGGAGCGCACTGATGGCTGCGGGCAGGAAAGCCGCCGTCTGGACCGTCGATCCCAGGACGCAGACGGCCTCGCTGAAGCCGGTCACGGTCGGCGCCTATGAGGCCGGACAGGTACTGATCAAGGCAGGCCTCGAGCCCGGCGAGCGCGTCGTTGTCGAAGGCGGCAAGCTTTTGAGTGTCGGCCAGTCGGTCGCTGAGGAAGGAGGCCGGTCATGAAGCGACAGGTCATGATGATTGCCGGCACGCTCGCGGCGGCCTCGTTGCTGACAGGGTGCCAGCAGGAGGCGAACGCGCCGGAGCCGGTGCGCCCTGTGCTCTCACTGGTGGCCAAGCCGAACAGCGGTGACAGCACGATTGCCGTGGGCGTCGTCGAGCCGCGCTACAAGACCAACCTTGGCTTTCGCGTGCTCGGACGGCTGACTTCGCGTCCGGTCGACGTTGGCGACATCGTCAGCAAAGGCCAAATCATCGGCACGATCGATCCCACTGCACTCGATCTCTCCGTTCGCGCGGCCAAAGCCCAGCTTGCGAAGGCCGAGGCGCAGCTTGCGACGGCCAAGGCGACGGAGGCGCGGCAACGGACGCTGATCACCAGCGACGCGACCACGAAACAGACACTCGACAATGCCGAGCAGGCGCGCGCCGGTGCCGAAGCGAGCGTCGCGCAGGAGCAGGCGAGCCTGACCAAGGCAATCGAGCAACTCGGCTATGCCCAGATCAAGGCGGATTTCGGCGGCGTCGTCACCGCCGTTGGCGCGGAAGTGGGCCAGGTGGTTTCGCCCGGCCAAACCGTGGTGACGGTTGCGCGGCCGGACATTCGCGAGGCGGTCGTCGATATCGGGGAGGATCTGCCTGTGCCGCTCGAAGTTGGTCTGCCGTTCACCGTCAGCCTGCAGCTCCTTCCCGCTGTTCAGGTCGAGGGCAGGGTCCGTGAAGTCGCGCCGCAAGCGGACGCACTGACGCGGCTGCGACGTATCCGGATTGCGCTCGACAATCCGCCCGAGGGCTTCCGTCTCGGCGCGACCGTCACGGCAAAGCTCGGCAAGGACCAGGGCGAGGTCTTGCGCCTGCCCGCATCAGCGGTGCTCGCCAAGGACGGCGCCAATTTCGTCTGGGTGGTCGATCAAGCCGCCGGCACCGTCTCGCTGCAAAAGATCGATGGCGTCGCCGAACCGGCGGGCATCCGCGTCACCAGCGGGCTTGCCGCAGGCGCCCGCGTCGTCACCGCCGGAATTCACAGCCTCAAGCCCGGACAGCACGTCCGCATCGAACAGGATCAAGAGCCATGAAGTCGTTCAACCTCTCCGACTGGGCGCTCGGCCATCGCTCGCTCGTCTGGTATTTCATGATCGCCTTCATGGCGGCCGGCCTGTTTGCCTATCTTCAGCTGGGGCGACAGGAGGACCCTGACTTCACCATCAAGACCATGGTGATCGGGGCGCAGTGGCCGGGGGCTTCGCCCGAGGAGATGACGCGTCAGGTCACCGACCGGATCGAGAAGAAGCTCGAGGAGCTCGAATCGCTCGACTACACCAAGAGCGTGACGGTCGCGGGCCAGACCACCGTCTTCGTCTACTTGCGCGATTCAACCAAGGCGGCCGACGTCAAGCCGACCTGGCTGCGCGTCCGCAACATGATCGCTGACATCAAGGGCGATTTCCCGCAAGGCGTGATCGGACCCGGCTTCAACGATCGCTTCGGCGACGTCTTCGGCAACGTCTATGCCTTCACCAGCGACGGCCTCAGCCAGCGGCAGCTCCGCGATCAGGTCGAGGATATCAGGGCCAAGGTGCTCACGGTGCCCGATGTCGGCAAGGTCGATATTCTCGGCGCGCGGGACGAGGTCATCTACCTCGAATTCTCCACCCGCAAGGTCGCGGCCCTCGGCCTCGACGTTCACGCCATCATGAACTCGCTCCAGGGCCAGAACGCGGTGGCGCCCTCCGGCGTGTTCCAGGAAGGGCCGGAGCGGATCAGCGTTCGCGTCAACGGTCAGTTCACCTCGGAAGCCAGCCTGAAGGCGGTCAATCTGCGCATCAACGACCGCTTCTTCCCGCTGACCGATGTTGCGACCATCACGCGCGGCTACGCCGATCCGCCGTCGACCCTGTTCCGATACAACGGTCAGCCCGCCATCGCGCTCGCGATCGGCATGAAGTCCGGTGCCAATCTGCTCCAGTTCGGCGAGGCGCTGAAGAAGGAGATGAGCGGAATCATCGCCGACCTGCCGATCGGCGTTGGCGTCCACCTCGTTGCCGACCAGCCCGTCGTTGTCGAACATGCCGTTTCCGGCTTCACCGAAGCGCTGTTCGAGGCCGTGATCATAGTGCTCGGCATCAGCTTCCTGAGCCTCGGCATGCGGGCGGGCCTCGTGGTGGCCATTGCCATTCCGCTCGTGCTTGCGATCACCTTCGTCGTGATGGCCTATTGCGGCATCTCGCTGCAACGCATTTCGCTGGGAGCCCTGATCATCGCGCTCGGCCTCTTGGTCGACGATGCCATGATCGCGGTCGAAATGATGGTGGCGCGGCTGGAGATCGGCGACCCCCTCGAGAAGGCGGCGACCCACGTCTATACCTCAACGGCGTTCCCGATGCTGACGGGAACGCTGGTCACCGTGGCCGGCTTCATCCCGATCGGGCTCAACAGCAGCAATGCCGGCGAGTTCACCTTCACGCTGTTCGTGGTGATCGCGGTGTCGTTGATCGTCTCGTGGATCGTCGCCGTCTTGTTCACGCCGCTGCTCGGCGTCACCATTCTGCCCGCGAAGATGAAGGGACATTACGAGCAGAAGGGCCGCGTCGCGCAGATGTTCGCGCGCCTCCTGCTGTTCTGCATGCATCATCGCTGGAGCACCGTCGCCGTGACCGCCGGCGCCTTCCTGCTCGCCTTGTTCGGCTTGCAGTTCGTGCAGCAGCAGTTCTTCCCCTCCTCCGACCGTGCCGAGCTCGTGATCGACTGGAACCTGCCGCAGAATGCTTCGATCACCGAGACCAACACTCAGATGGCGCGCTTCGAGCGCGAGCAGCTGCAAGGCAACGATTCGGTCGAGCACTGGTCCACCTATGTCGGCACCGGCGCGCCGCGCTTCGTGCTGTCGTTCGACGTGCAGACCGCCAACACCTGGTTCGGCCAGCAAGTGATCGTGACCAAGGGCGGCATCGCCGCACGCGACAAGCTCAAGTCGCAGTTCGAGGATTACTTGCGGAAGACGTTCCCGGGCACCCACACCTACGTCAAGCTGCTCGAGGTCGGCCCTCCCGTCGGACGTCCGGTGCAATACCGCCTGAGCGGCCCCGACATCGCCAAAGTCCGTGACCTCTCGCAGAAGCTTGCCGCCGTCATCCGCAGCAGTCCTGATCTCGGCAACGTGGTGTTCGACTGGATGGAGCCGGCGCGCGTCGTCAAGGTCGATGTGCTCCAGGACAAGGCGCGCCAGCTCGGCGTGACCTCGGAAGACATCGCCACCACCCTGAACTCGGTGCTTCAGGGCTCGGCGATCACACAGGTGCGCGACAGCATTTATCTCGTCAACGTCACGGGACGTGCGACCGCGCCGGAGCGCGCCTCGATCGACACGTTGCGTGACCTGCAACTGACCGGGCTCGGCGGCAAATCGGTGCCGCTCGGGGCCGTCGCCAATCTGCGCTACGAGCTGGAGCAGCCCACGATCTGGCGCCGCGCCAGGATCCCGACGATCACCCTGAAGGCCGCCGTGGTCGGCAACGTTCAGCCCAAGACGGTGGTCGACCAGCTCGCGCCGAAGGTGGCGGAATTTGCCAAGCAGTTGCCCGCGGGCTACGCGATTAAGATCGGTGGCTCGGTGGAGGAGAGCGCCAAGAGCCAGGGGCCGATCATCGCGGTGGTACCGCTGATGCTGTTCGTCATGGCCACTGTGCTGATGGTGCAGCTGCAGAGCTTCTCGCGCCTGTTCCTGGTGTTCGCGGTCGCTCCCCTCGCGCTGATCGGCGTCGTCATGGCGATGCTGCCAAGCGGCGCGCCGCTGGGTTTCGTCGCCATTCTCGGCGTGCTGGCCCTGATCGGCATCCTGGTCCGCAACTCCGTGATCCTGATCGTGCAGATCGAGGATCTCAAAAAGGAGGGCAGACCCGCCTGGGATGCGGTGGTGGAAGCAACCGAGCATCGCATGCGGCCCATCCTGCTCACAGCCGCCGCCGCGAGCCTCGCGCTGATTCCGATCGCGCGCGAGATTTTCTGGGGCCCGATGGCCTATGCCATGATGGGCGGCATCATCGTCGGCACGCTGCTGACGCTGCTGTTCCTGCCGGCGCTGTATGTCGCCTGGTTCAGAATTCATCCTGATTGTAGCGATGGACACGCTGCGCAAGAGACCAGCGCTCCGGAGTCCGCATCGGTTGAACCGACGCCGGCGCACGACGTGCCGGAGCTCGCTCTCGAATCGCAGCATTAGCTGCGCTCCGGTTAGCTATGCGTCGGTTTCACAAATTATGGAAGGCAGACATGACCAAGATTATCGCATCAAGTTCCATCGCAGCGGCGGCGCTGGCTGCTGCAACGTTCTGGGGCACTGCAGAGCCAGCAATCGCAAACAACTATGAGTACTGTCGCGTGGACTACGCGTTGATGACGACGCGGATCTGCAGCTTCGATACCATGGAGCAGTGTCTTGCTACGATTTCCGGACGCGGTGGAAGCTGCACGCGCGATCCATTCTACGAGACCGAGTCTTTTGCGTACGCTCCGAAAAGCACCGGCCGTCGACACAAGCACAGGCAAGCCAGCAGAAGTTGATGGCTTCAAGCATGTGAATGACACGAATGGTCATGCCGAGATGCGTTGCTCCAGCAGTTACTTCAAAACTCACCTCTCGGACCCGAAGAGATCACGCGGCTTTCCACCGCTTATAAGCAGGCCCTCCGCACGATTGGCGTACAGGATCGAAACGATCCCCTCACCGAATTGATAGCCAGGAAGATCATTGAGATCGGGCAGACCGGCCTCAAGGACCCCGTCAAGATCTGCGTCCGAGCCATCGAGGAATTGCGCCTGTCCAACGGACAGCTTTGAGCCAGCAGGTCGTTTGTTCGTCCAGTAGAGCGCAACTTGGACCGAATGTCGGTATCGGTGGTTGCGCCTGCCCGCAACAAGTTGGCAAATAACCTCAGCAGTCCGAAGGACTTGCTGGGGTTATTTTTTTGCCGAATTCGTACAAACGTGTGCAATTTCGGTTAGTTTGGAGTGCGTACGTTGGCTTTTTCTGTGGCTCCGATGATGGATTGGACCGAGAGTTTTAAGTCTTTCAATCGGTTAGAAGGCCTTGTGTGAACGACGTGCATACCGGGAGATAAATCTGTAGCGTCCGACATCAATTGATTCAAGTGGGAGGAACGGTTCATCGCGCCGTAAGTGCGTAGCGCGAGAAGGTGCGCTCCCGAGAAAGGCACAAAGTGCTTGAGACCAGCACCGAGTGATCTTCGCCGGTGGTGGTGCGCCGTGCGATCTGCGCCGACCTGCAATCGGCTGCGCCCGGCTTGATCTGGATCAAGCCTCCGAAGCGAGCGGCCCCCCAGCTACTCTGCAGCGTACGTCCGTCGATCAGAGGGCAACGGCCTTGAAGACGCTTCGCCAGCTTCTGTCCGCAGAGGACATTGTCCAGTTTGTGATTCGGCTCGGCCTGCTCGGGCTGCTGATCCTGTGGACCTTCATCGTGATCCGCCCCTTCGTGCCGATCTTGTGCTGGAGCGCAGTGCTGGCAGTGGCGTTTCATCCCGTCTTCGCCTGGCTCGCCGGACGCCTCGGCGGCCGTCCCCGGACGGCCTCGGCCGTTCTCACCCTGGTCACGCTGGGCATTGTCATCGGTCCCGCCGCCTGGCTGGGCCTGAGTGCCGTTGAAGGGATTCGCGACCTTGCGGGCCAGATCGGCAGCGGCGATCTCGTACTTCAGGCGGCGCCGGAGCAGGTCAGGAATTGGCCGTTGATCGGTCCTCAGCTCTACGCGATCTGGAACGAGGCCTACACGAACATCCGCGCGGCGTTGCGCGAGGTGGCACCGTACTTGAAGCCGCTTGCCGGGATGATGTTGTCGTTTGCCGGTAACACCGGAATTGGCATGCTGCAATTCCTGCTCTCGGTGATCGTCGCGGGCTTTCTGCTTCCGCACGGCGCGCAGCTTGTTGCCGCGCTCCGCGGCTTCCTGTTGCGCATCGTGCCCGACCAAAGCGAGCAGTTCCTCGAGCTCGCCGGCGCCACCATACGCGCGGTCTCACAGGGCGTCATCGGTGTCGCCATCGTGCAGGCCCTGCTGGCGGGCATTGGTTTTAAGCTCGCTGGCATCGCAAGTGCGGGGCTGCTCGCCATCATCGTGCTCTTGCTATCGATCGTTCAGATCGGCGGGGCTATCGTTCTTCTTCCCGTGATTATCTGGATATGGATGGACAAGGACGTGACCGTAGCCCTGCTCCTGACCATTTATCTCGTCGTCGTTGGTCTTCTCGACAACATTCTGAAGCCGCTTCTCATGGGGCGAGGCTTGACCACGCCGACGCTCGTGATCCTGATCGGGGTCATTGGTGGCACGCTCGCGCATGGGATCATCGGCCTGTTCATTGGGCCGATTATCCTGTCGGTGGCTTGGGAACTTGCCACGGCATGGATGGGGATTGACCGCGCTGCGTCAGCGCGGGTTGATCAGGCGATGATTGTGGCAAAAGAAGGCGTCGAGGCACGGGTGACCTAGATCAACCGTCAACTGCGGCGATTGACGCGACATCACTGCCGTCCATGCGTGCCGCGTCGTCGATCATAAGGGGCTGAGGCCATCGAAATGAGGTTTGATTCACTCCGATGATGCTCCAATTCCTTGTCGGCACGTTGGTCAGCTTGATCAATACCGGGATCCACGCGCTTGTGACAGTGGTTGCAGTGGCCGTTGCCCGCAGTGCCGTCCCGCGCCATACCATTTGGCCGAGGCTGCACCTCATGAGCGTCATGATCGCGATTGCCGTCGTGTTGAAGTTCGCCCACATGCTCGAAATTCTGGTGTGGGCGGCGACCTATCTCGTCGTCGGGGTCGCTGCCGCCGACGGCGACGTGCTCTACTTTGCTTTCGTCAACTACACCACGCTTGGCTACGGCGATATCACGCCGGTGCGCGAATGGCGGCTGATCGGCCCGTTGACCGCCATGAATGGTGTGCTTCTGTTCGGCTGGTCCGCCGCCATTCTGTTCGAAGTCTTGCTCAAGACGCTCGAACATCTCGGGCTCGCGGAAACACCTGGCCCGCGTCTACCACGCAACTGATGCTGTCGCCTCCGTCAAGCGCGACCATGTGGATGGTGAAAAGCGGCCTTTCGCCGGTTCACGCCTGCAGATCGAGGCTGGCGAGCCGGTGTCGGTCGAGCAGCATGATCTGGCGTTGGGTGTTGCCGACAAAGCCGAGAACGCCGAGTTCATGGAGCCGCGACAGAGCGCGCGAGACGGTCTCCAGCGTCAGGCCGAGATAATCGGCAATGTCGCGCCGCGACATTGGAAGCGCCATGACGCCGGCGGCTGTCAGGCGCTTGTCCATTTCGATCAGGAATGCGGCGACGCGCTCCAGGGAGGTCTTGCGGCCGAGGAGCAGCATGTGGTCTTCCGCATGCTGGAGGTTGCTCGTGGTCATGCTGAGCAGGTTTCTGGCTACCATGGCATCGCTCTCGGCCACGGTTTCAAGGCTTTGTCGCTTGATCAGCCGCACCGTTGTGTCGACGATCGCTTCGGTCGTGAACCGGTGCTCGCAGCCGTTCTCAAGCCCGAAAATGTCACCAACGAGGTGAAATGCCCCGATCTGCCTGCGGCCATCCGACAGCAGCTTGTAACTTCGTACCGCGCCGGACTTGACCTGGTAAACATACTCGGCCGGCTCTTTCTCGCCGTAAATCTCAGATCCCTTGCGGTAGGAGAATTCGCTTAAATTGACCAGCGCATTTGAATGGCCGGTCATGCCGAGGTCGCGGAGGGTGTTGGGGCGCAGGGCGGAATCCGTTGTGATGCGAACAAACATAGGCCAACTCCTCAGCTTGTCGCCGAATTGGTCGGTCGGATGAAAATATCTCAGCCGGAAATGCGCCGCGCTATCCCACTCCCGCCACGGTTGATTTTCGATCAAGTTGGTAGTTCAATCCATTGTCCCAAGGTGCATTGTACCAAAGGACAGCACTGGCGATTGCTGCGCGGGATGAGAAGCTTGCCGCGATGAAAGGTGCGGCATATTGCGAAGCAGACTTTCCCATTTTCGAACGTGAAATGATTTTGAGAATGAGAGCGCCGTTCGAGCGCTGCCTATCAATAGTTCGGTAACAGGTAAAAGGTGCCAGGCCTCGTTCACGTTGTTGACGACGACAAGTCCTTTCGGACCGCGATTGAGCGCCGGCTGAAGCTCGCGGGATATGAGGTCGTGACCTATGCCTCGGCACTGGAACTCCTGGATTCGGCGCCGGATGACGAGCAGGCGGGTTGTATCCTGCTCGACGTCCGGATCCCGGGGCTGAGCGGTCCGGACCTGCAGGCCCGCTTGATCGCGTCCGGTTCGATGCTGCCCATCATCTTCCTGACGGGTCATGCCGACACGCCAACCACCGTCCGCGCGATCAAGGCGGGTGCGGAAGACTTCCTGACCAAACCGATTTCCTCCGAGCAGCTGCTCGACGCGATCGAGCGCGCGTTGGCCCGCCAGAAAATGGCCCGCGCCGAACGCAGCAGGCTTGATGCGTTTCGGGGTCATCTCGCCACGCTGACGCAGCGCGAGCGGCAGGTGTTTGATCTCATCGTGCGCGGCCGGATCAACAAGCAGATTGCACGTGAACTCGGAACCACCGAACGCACAGTGAAGGCGCACCGCCATCAAGTGATGGAGAAGATGCAGGTTCATTCGCTGGCGGAACTCGTTTCGATTGCAGAGCGACTCGGAATACTCGACCCGAACGACCAGTAGCCGCATCGTCACAGCGGTGCGGTTCCCGTTGTGACTGCCCCAAAGGATAATGCTGAGGCCATGTCCGCCCGGAAATGCGGAGCAATCGTATCCAGTATCCCACCCTCGTAATAGTTTCGAATCTTAGGGAAAGGCAGATCTCCTTGCCTTTACGCGAGTCCATCTTTGTCGTCGACGACGATGCGTCCATGCGCGCCAGCATGGACGGACTTCTGCGAGGACACGGTTTCGACACCACGCTGTTCGACACTGCGAGTGCCTTGCTCGAACATGGCAAGTTCTACACCGCGATTTGCATCATTCTCGACATCAATCTTGGCGCAAAGTCCGGCCTCGAGCTGCGGCGAAGACTGGCTGAGAAAGGCGTCATCGCGCCCGTAATCTATGTAACCGGTAATGATTGCGTTGCGAACCGTGCCGCTGCGCTTGCGTCCGGCTGAATTGCCTACTTGATCAAACCCTTTGCGGCGCAGTCGTTGATCGAATCCGTCGAGCGCGCCCGTATTTCGTAACTCCACTCTGGTCATCATTCGTCGATATACTGCTCGAGCGTTCTGGTTGGTGCACCTTTGTGGACGGAGCCGAATTGCGCCAACGGAATCGAAGTCGTAACGGCAAGAAGATTCGAATCGATGAGTTCGAGCACAAGCGCCTTTCCGGTTTCCATCTCTTTGATAACTTGGGGCGCCGCTACGTCGGCGGCGACGCATAGATTGGTGAGACACCAAGTATAGGGCACGCGGAAGGCGTCGCCATGGTCGACGCTCAATTTCGGCGGCTGTTGCAAGTACATCCCCACAGGTACGAAAATTTGCAGGCGGGCCGTGGGAGCGTCCTCCCGCTCGATCAGATCGAGGCGCACGGCCGTCTGTCCGGTTGCGAATTGGCCGGTGATCGAGGTTCGGCACAGGGTGGACGCACCGCCGGCCTTGAAGCAGAGTTTCTGCCAGTCGCCATAGCGGATATCCTTTGCTTCGCGCTGGCCGCGCGTTGCGACCTCGGCAGGCCTGTCGGCTCGCGATGCCTCCGGCGCGGCCAGGGTTGAGCTTGTGGCGGTCCCGACTGCAATCATCAACAGCCCAGAGAGGCAATCAAGAGGGCGAGGCATCGTCGCGGTCTCCGAGATATGAGCTCATTTCTGCGCATCGAGGAATTTCGTAACCAGGGGTGACCAGAGCGGAATCGCGTCCGGCGAACCGATGAAGAAATGTCCCTCATTGCCGAAGGGCGGCATCAGATGATACTCGGCCCGGCCGCCGGCGGCGGTGAAGGCGGCATGCATGCGCTTCGACAGATCGGGTCCGAAGAACGTGTCATTCTCGATGTAGATCCACAGCATCGGCAGTCGCGATGTGCGGCCGAAATCCGCGGTGGCCTCGATCAGCTTGTGGGGCGCGCAATTGTTGTTCGGCTTGCCTCCGACACGGCCGCCGCGGCCGGCAGCAAACGTGATGATCGCCTTCACCTGCGGCGGGTTCACGCTCGATAAGGCGATGGAAGCCCAGCCGCCGGCGGACTGCCCGACCACGATTACGTCCTTTGGGATGATCCGCTTTTCGGCGGCCAAAAAGTCGATGATCCAAAGATCGACCTGGGCGACCGCAAGGCCCGCATCATGAAAGTTAGGATTGGTGCACTTGCCGACTTTGGAGAAGAACGGGCCAAACAGTGCGCGCTCGGGAATGTCGATTGCGGCTGCGCCATAGCCGGTGCCGACTGGAGCCACCACGAGGTAGCCCCGTGTCGCGAACCATTTGGCGGCATCGCGGAATTCGACCAAGGGAAAGAAGCTCCGATCGGTCGGCTTGAGCGAGACGCCATGATTCATGATGACGAGCGGGAAGGGACCATCGCCGACCGGGCGTACCAGATAGGCGAACATGGGCAGCGGCAGCGGGAGGGCCCAGATCTCCTCCTGAATGCGAACCTCGACCTCCGTGCGGGCAGACGATGCGAAGACAAGAAGGATGAGGAGGGTGGTCGCGAAAGAGCGGAGGATCGCAGGCAAACAACGCATCGCAACCTCCCTCAACCTTCAAAAGTTGCGGCGACCACGATCGGACCGAGCACCGTCAGCACGACATTGCCGACCGCATAGGGCACGGCGAGCACCGGCGTCTGACTCTCGGCCACGTCGCAGGCGCCGGTGCAGGAAAATTTCCGGTGCGGTGGCGATGATCCACCCGACGGTTTCCATGGCATTTCCCCGGCGCTTTGGCGTGATTTGATTGCCGACGGCGGGATGTTGCTTGATCCAGATCAAGCCTCAGCGGGGATGAGGCGATGCCTATGGCGCGATGAAATGTTTGCGACAGCCCGTAATGCCGACATGAGTACCTTGGACGTCGCAGCCGGCGCGATCCGCCGCGACGAGACGGTCGGGATCGTCTTGCTGCTCGCCTTCGCGGGCGGCTACATCGACGCCTATACCTGGATCATCCACGGTGTGATGGCGAATGCCCAGACCGCCAATCTGATCTTCCTCTGGGTCTATGGGATGGCCGGCAACTGGGCTAAGGCCTTGCAGTTCGTGCCGCCAATCCTGGCTTTCGCGATCGGAATCGTGATCGCGGCCTGGCTGCGCCGCGTGGCGGGCGAGCGGGCCAGCGCGATCAGCACGCTGATCGAGATCCTGCTCTTGGTAGCGATCGGCATCCTGCACAATCGGTTGCCCGATCTGGCCGGAACGCTCGGTATTTCCGTCGTGGCGGCGATGCAGGCTACAATGTTCATCAAGGTCGAAGGCACGGTATGCAGCACGGTGATGATCACCGGCAATATGCGTCAGGCCATCGAGAACGTCTTCGCGGTCGCGGCAGGGAGCGCCCCACTGGGAACGCTGCGCCGCTCGGGCATTTTCTTCGCATTGTGTGCCGTGTTCGGCTTCGGTGCCGCGGCCGGCGCTTTTGCCGCCAAGAACATTCCCGATCTCGCGTTGGGCCTGCCCGTGGTCGCGCTGTTGATTGTGTTGCTGCGCTGCGAAGCGTCCCGTTCGGAGGACCGTCGATGAACCGGCCACCCGCTCCGACCTGGACGCGATTCTTTCCACCGGCCGAATGGCTTGCGGCCTATCGACGCGAATGGCTGCCATCCGACGCGATCGCCGGCATCACGCTCGCCGCCTACGCCATCCCGGTCTCGCTCGCCTATGCCGCGCTCGCCGGCTTGCCGCCGCAGATCGGCGTCTATGGTTACATGCTCGGAGGCATCGGTTATGCCTTGCTCGGAACGTCGCGCCAACTCGCGATAGGTCCGACCTCGGCAATCTCCCTGATGATCGCCGGGACCGTCGGCGCCCTCGACGGGGGCGATGCGGTCCGCTATGCGCAGGTCGCAAGCCTTGCGGCCTTTGCGGTGGCGGTGTTGTGCTTCATCGCCTGGCTGTTCAAGCTCAGCGTGTTGGTTCGCCTTGTCAGCGACAGCATCCTGGTCGGCTTCAAGGCCGGGGCAGGGCTCACTATCATCATGAGTCAGTTGCCGAGCCTGCTCGGCATCGCCGGGGGCGGGCACAATTTCTTCGATCGCGTCATCAAGCTGTCCGGGCAGCTCGGCGGCATCGATCTGCTTGTGCTGGGCATCGGCGCGGTCGCGCTCCTGTTGCTTCTGCTCGGCGAACGGCTTTTGCCGGGAAAACCCGTTGGCATCACCGTCGTGGCACTCGCGATCGCTCTGGCAACGCTCCTGGGCTTGCCAGCCCTCGGCGTGCCCGTCACCGGGAAGATACCGGAAGGGCTGCCGGCACTGGCGATCCCGACATTCGGCCTGCTGGAATTCGACGACCTGTTCCCGCTCGCCGCAGGCTGTGTGCTGCTGGCCTATATCGAAGGCGTATCGGCGGCCCGCAGCTTTGCCGCCAAGCATGGCTATCCGCTCGATGTCCGCCAAGAGTTCCTGGGACTGGGCGCGGCGAACCTCGCCGCTGCCTTTGGCCATGGCTATCCCGTCGCGGGGGGCCTGTCGCAATCGGCCGTCAACGACAATGCCGGTGCGCGGACGCCGCTGGCGCTGATGATCTGCTCGGTGGCGCTCGGGCTGTGCCTGCTGTTCTTCACGGGGCTGCTGACCAACCTGCCGAAGGCGGTGCTCGCGGCGATCGTCATCGCTGCCGTCTACAGGCTGGTCGACGTTCGAGCGCTGCTGCGAATGTGGCAGGTCAGCCGCATCGATTTCTACGCGGCGGCGATTGCGCTGATCTCCGTTTTGTTGCTCGGCATCCTCCAGGGCGTTCTGCTGGCGTCGATCGCCTCGATCTTCCTGCTGCTGGCGCGGGCCTCGCAGCCCAATGTCGCGTTCCTCGGCCGCTTGCCCGGCAGCGGCCGTTATTCGGATAGCGCGAGACATGAGGGCATCGAGCCGCTGGTCGGGATCATCGCTTTCCGGCCCGAAGCGTCGCTGCTCTACATCAATGCCGAGACGATCCTGGAAACCGTCCTGACCGCGCTCCGGAGGTCGCCCGGCGTCCGGCTGGTGGCCTGCGACCTCTCGGCCTCGCCCTATATCGATCTGGCGGGCGCACGCATGCTGCACGAGCTGCATGACGAACTTGCGTCACGCAGGGTGACCTTCTGCATCGTCGGCGCGCACGCGCAGCTCCGCGATCTTCTGCGTGCCGAAGGGCTCGCGGATAAGACCGACAGCGCCCAGTGGCTGCGGTCGCTCGATAGCCTGCTCGGCGATGATCAGGCGAACGTCGCACAACGAACGGCCTGATGTCTTCGTGTTGCGCTGCGAACGGCACGGCATCGGCTCGCATAATGCACGCGACCGTTGACTTGGATCAATGGCACGACCCGCGCCGCTCCCACGATCCGCATCACCTTCGGTAAAGGATCGGGAGAGAGAGATGTCCAAAGACACCAAGCCCGCACAGAAGCGTATCGACCAGTTCTTTTCCGGCCCGGGCGCGCGGGCAGACGACTGGCGCGACCTTGTGGAGGCAGCAAAGACCTGGGCGCGCGTGGGCAATCGCGCGGCCTATGATGCGGCACTGGCCGATCTTTCGATCACCGAGGAATTTCACGGCTATCCCGGTCCGCACCTCATGGCGGCGCTGCGGGAAGCTGCGGCCGCCGGCGACGGTGCGTCATCGTTCGCCCTTGCGACGCGAATTGCCCAGGCGCTGGCGACGCGATCCTTCCGCCAGCATGCCGGCGACTGGAACGCCAAGGACGACGGCAATGCTGACGCGCCGGAGCTGGTGCCGCCGGCCTTTGGCGCGCACAGCGCGCGTAGGCCGTATTTCGAGACCCTGATCGTCACCGGCGCATCATCGAGCCAGTGGCCGGCCCTGGCCGCCGAATGGCGCAAGCTGCGGCGCCCGGTCGATGCCTTCGTCTACGAACCTGTCATCGTCGGCAGCCTGGAGGACGCCTTCTGCGCGACGATGCTCAATCCGAACATCGGAGCAGTCATCATCAACGAGGGCTTCGGCCTGCGCTCGCGCCACGATGCGCCGGTGTTGCGCTCGATCATGGCCTCGGCCGGTCTCATCGACGAAACCGACACCTCGGCGCTCCGGCTCGCCCAGATCATCAAGCGCGTCAGGCCCGAGCTCGACCTTTACATGATCTCGAACCGGGACGTGGAAGAGTTGGCAGGCAATCCCGAGGCGGATGTGGTCCGCCGCATCTTCTATTCCGTTGAAGAACTGCTGGAACTGCATCTGTCGATCCTCGAAGGCATCCAGGATCGCTACGACACGCCGTTCTTCGACAATCTCAAGAAATATGCGCAGCGTCCGATCGGCACGTTCCACGCGCTGCCGATCGCCCGAGGCAAGTCGATCTTCAAGTCCGACTGGATCCGGGACATGGGCGAGTTCTACGGCCCGAACCTGTTCCTGGCCGAGAGCAGCGCCACCACCGGCGGCCTCGACAGCATGCTGGAGCCGACCGGCACCATCAAGAAGGCGCAGGAGAAGGCGGCGAGGGCGCTCGGCGCCGACCGCGTCTTCTTCGTCACCAACGGCACCTCGACGTCGAACAAGATGGCGGTGCAGGCCCTGCTCGCGCCCGGCGACATCGCGATCGTCGATCGCAATTGCCACAAGTCGCATCACTACGGCATGGTGCTTGCCGGTGCGCAGCCGCTCTATGTCGAAGCCTTCCCGATGACGGAATATTCGATGTATGGCGCGGTGCCGCTGAAGACGATCAAGCAGGCGCTGCTGGGCGCCAAGGCCGACGGCCGGCTCGACCGCGTCAAGATGGTCGACCTGACGAACTGTACCTTCGACGGCCATATCTACAACACTAGACGGGTGATGGAGGAATGCCTCGCCATCAAGCCCGATCTGATCTTTCTCTGGGATGAAGCCTGGTTCGGCTTCGCGCGCTTCTCGCCGTTCCTGCGCCGCCGGACCGGACTTGGCGCCGCCAACGAGATCGAGGCATGGATGCGCGATCCCAGGTCGGTCGCGGTCTATGAGAAGCAGCAGGCCGAGCTCGGCAAGAACCCGTCCGACGAGGTGCTGCTCAAGACCCGGCTGATCCCGGACCCCAGACAGATCCGGCTGCGCGTCTACCAGACCAACTCGACCCACAAGTCGATGTCGGCGATCCGCCAGGGCTCGATGCTTTCGGTCAAGGACGTCGAATTCCACACCGTCGAGCAGCAGTTCAAGGAGGCGGTGTTCACCCATGCCTCGACCAGTCCGAACCAGCAGCTCATCGCCAGCCTCGACATCTCGCGGCGGCAGATGGAGTTGGAGGGCTATGGCCTCGTCGCCAACGCGATCGAGATCGCGTTCGCGATCCGCCAGGCGGTCAACAACAATCCGCTGATCTCGAAATATTTCCGCATCCTTGGCGCCGACGCCATGGTGCCGGCGCAGTACCGCCAGAGCGGCTTCACCGACTTCCTCGCCCCCGGCGTCAATTGGGCGAATACGCTGAGGAGTCTGGACGAGGACGAGTTCTGCCTCGACCCGACCCGCATGACGCTGGTGTGCGGCATGGCCGGCTATGACGGCACGCAGTTCAAGGGCATTCTCGCCAACGAGTACAACATCCAGGTCAACAAGACCTCACGCAACTCGGTCCTGGTCCAGTCCAACATCAACAACACCCGCAGCGATGTCGCGCATCTCGTCCGCGTGCTCGCCGAGATCGCGGGCGAGATCGACCGCGGCCTCGCCAGCGGCGCCAATGCGCGGAAGACCTTCGAGGCACGGGTGACGAGCCTCATGAAGGACGTGCCCGACCTGCCGAACTTCTCGCATTTCCACCCGAGCTTCCGCGGCGATGCCGGCACCAGGACTAATGAAGGCGATATCCGCAGCGGCTTCTACGCGGCCTATGACGTCGCCGGCTGCGAGCACATTCGCCTCAACGACCCCGAGATCGACCGGCGGCTGAAGGCCGGTCCCGAGCTCGTCTCGGCCAACTTCGTGATCCCGTATCCGCCGGGCTTCCCGATCATGGTGCCCGGCCAGGTCATCACCCAGGAGACCATCGACTTCATGCGCAAGCTCGATGTGAAGGAGATCCATGGCTACGACGCCAAGGAAGGGCTGAAACTCGTACGGACGGAAGCCTTGGCCAAGCTCGGCAGGCCGAAGCCCAGCGCGCAGCCGAAGCTCAAGGCCGCGTCATAGGGCGGGAGGGGACGAACATGCAGGCATTTTTTCAGTTCTTGCAGCAGTACCCGTATTTGCTGCTGTTCTTCGTGGTCGGTCTCGCCGTCTATATCGGCCGGGCCAGCATCAAGGGTTATGGTCTCGGCATGGTCGCTGGCGCCATCGTGGTCGGCGCGGGCATCTCGGTCTGGGCATCCAGCTATGGCGTGAAGCTGGAGCTGAACAATTTCGCCAAGAGCCTCTTTTACTATCTCTTCATGTACGGTGTAGGTCTGCGCGTCGGTCCGTCCTTCATCAACAGCCTCAGGGGAGATGGCGTCAAGTTCCTGTTCCTCGCGGTCGTGTCCAGCATTCTGGGCCTGACACTGGTCGTGCTTGGTGCGAAGCTCTTCGCGTTGCCGCCCGGTGCGGCCGGCGGCATGCTGGCGGGGTCGCAGACCATGTCGGCGGCGATCGGCTCGGCCGAGCAGGCGGTAACCTCAGGTGTCGTCAAGCTGCCTGAGGGTATGAAGCCCGAGGAAGCGTCCGGCATGATCGCTCTGTCCTACGGCATCACCTATATCTGGGGCACCGTCGGCATCATCCTGATCTGCAAATATTTGCCGCGCTGGTGGGGCGTCGATGCCAAGGCCGCTGCGAAGAAGTACGAGCAGGAGTTCGGCGTCAAGGATCTCGAAGGCGGCGCCCTGACCGGCTACCGTCAGTTCGGTCTGCGCGCCTACCGGCTGGAGAATCCAGCGACGGTGGGGTTGAGCATTGCCAAATTCCGCGCAATGAATCCGGAATACCGGATCGTCAATGTGGGGCGTAAGGGCGAGCCGCAGGGCGCTGATCCTGATCTCGTGCTGCAGAAGGGCGATATCGTCGCGCTGGGCGGATCGACCGAGCATCTGACCGAGAAGATGGGCCTGATTGGTCCGGAAGTCGTCGATGCCAAGACGCTCGGTATACCCATGGACCAGGCTGAAATCGTCGTCTTCAACAAGGACGTCGTCGGGCGTACCTTCGAATCCTTCCGCGACACGGCTATCGCCGGCCAGCTGCAGGTCACCAAGGTCGAACGGGGCGGCGTGCAGATCCCGGCCGGTCTCAAGACCAAGCTGGAACGCATGGACATCGTCTCGGTGGTCGGCCTGAAGTCGGCGGTCAACGAGCTCGGCGAGATGTGGGGGCGCATCGCGCGCGCCAACACCTCGACCGACCTGCTGACTCTGTCTGTCGGCATGATCCTTGGCTTCCTGATCGGCATGGTCGAATTCCCCGCGTTCGGGGCCAAGGTCGGCCTCGGCAATGCCGGCGGCCTCTTGCTGTCCGGCGTGATTGTGTCCTCGATCGTGTCGCGTCTGCGCTTCTTCGGCAATACGCCGAATGCGGCGCGAAACGTACTCGAGGATCTCGGCCTCGTCGTGTTCGTCGCGATCGTCGGCGTCAATGCCGGCGCAGGCCTGTTGGCCCAGCTCACCGGCGCGGTCGCCCTGAAGATCTTCATCGTCGGCTTCATCGCGTGCACGATCCCGCCGTTCATCGTCTGGGCGATCGGATTCCACGTCTTCAAGATCAATCCGGCGGTGCTGATGGGCGGCGTTGCCGGCGCGCGCTCGCATTCCGGCCCGTGCCGCGAGGCTGCGGTCGAGATCCAGAGCTCCGTGCCCTGGATCGGATTCCCGGTCGGCTATGCCGTTTCGGGCATCCTTCTCACCATCTTCGGTTACTTCGCGATGATCCTGGCTCAATAATAAGGGGAAGACACGTCATGAGAAAACTGACCTTCGGCGCCGTCCTGGTCGCCTCGCTCGCAACCGTTGCCGGCTTCAACACGCCGGCCCGTGCCGATACCGGCCAGGTTGCGGTCGTCTTCACCAAGGGTGGCTTCATCATCGGCGCCGGTGGCGGAGAGGGCGTTCTGCTCTACCGGGGCAAGAAATATCCGTTCACGGTGTCTGGCATGAGCGTAGGCCTCACCATCGGGGCGTCGACCACGAAGTTCGTCGGCCGCGCCCTCAATTTGAAGGGGCCGGCATCCATTGAAGGCACTTATGCCGTGGGAGGAGCAGGTGGGGCAGTCGCCGCAGGTGCTGGCGCGGTTCAGTTGCAGAACAGCAATGGCGTGATCCTCCAGCTCAGCGGCCCGCGGGTCGGCGCGGAAGTATCGGCTGCCGTCGGCGGCGTCACAATCCGCCTGAAATCGAGTTGAAGGGGCCACGCAGCGCGCGTGTTCACGCGCGCGCTGCAGGAGCCCACCTCACAAAGCCGTCGTCTTGTTGATTTAAGTCAAGCTCAAATTCGGATCGGTACCCGACCTTACCATCGGGTGCCTATCGCGGTCGTGCGGCGGCATCATCCAAGACCGAGTGATGGCACCCCGATCATAGGAGGAGATGCCATGCTTCGTTATCTTCTGGCTGCTCTTGCGGTCTTTGTCCTGCTCACCGTCAGCCTCGTTCCCGACGATGCTTTCGCTCGTCGCGGTGGTGGCGGCTTTCATGGCGGCGGAGCGCGTGCAGGCGGCTTTCATGGCGGAGGTTTCCGCGGTGGTGCTGTTCATGCTGGCCGCATCCATGGCGGGCATCGCGTCGCCAGAGGTGCGCGCCCTGCTCATCCGATAGCCGGTCGTCCCGGCCGCTATCCAGTCGCAGGTCGCCCGGGCCGTCCCGTCGCCGGTTATCCGGGATATCGTCCTGGTTACGGCTGGGGCCGCGCGGCCTATGGCGCCGCCGCGGTTGGGGCCGCAGCAGCGGGCGCTTACGGCGCTTACGGCTACTACAACAATGGCTGTTATCAGGACACCTACGGCAATTGGGTCTGCCCGCACCAAAACCCGTATCGCTATTGAGCGATCGGCGGCAGCATCAGGCCCCTAGCGGCCTGATGCTGCTCAATAGCGCTGCGCGACGAAATTCATTTCCTTGAGGCTGACCTGGTCGTTGTAGCGTCCCTTGTCGGAGCGGTTCGGCAGCTTGATCTTGTCCTTCTTGATGCGCTTGTAGGGGATGGCGCCGAGAAGGTGGGCGATGCAGTTCAGCCGCGCCCTTCGTTTGTCGTCAGAGCGGACGATGTACCAGGGCGCATCCTTCGTGCTGGTCTTCTTCAGCATCAGGTCGCGCGCGCGCGAATAGTCGTACCATCGGCGGAAGGATTCCAGGTCCATCGGACTGAGCTTCCACTGCCGGACCGGGTCGTCGATGCGGGCCTTGAAGCGGCGCTCCTGCTCGTCCATCCCGACCTCGAGCCAGATCTTGATCAGGATGATGCCGCCGTCGATGACGTATTTCTCCATCTGCGGGCACAGGTTGAGGAAGCGCTCGTGCTCGGCAGGGGTGCAGAAGCCCATGACGTATTCGACGCCGGCGCGGTTGTACCAGCTCCGGTCGAAGATCACGATCTCGCCGCCGGCCGGAAATCGCTCCATATAGCGCTGGAAGAACAATTGCGTCTTCTCGCGGTCGGATGGCGCAGGGAGGGCGACGACCCGGAACACGCGCGGGCTGACCTTCTCGGTGATCGCCTTGATGGTCCCGCCCTTGCCGGCGGCGTCCCGGCCCTCGAACAGGATGATGACCCGGAGCTTGTTTTCCCGCACGTAGTCCTGGAGGTGGCACAGTTCGACCTGAAGCTTCTCGAGCTCCTTCTCGTAATCCTTCCGCTTCATCCGCTCCGCAGCTGCGTCCTTGGCCATCCCGATCCTTCCGTTGCTAATCGTCCCAGGATATGGTCACCCCGATGTCGCCGGGCACGCCGCCGGGAAAATCGATGATCTGATAGGCGATGCGATAGCCGCGCGGTTTCAGGTAATCGGTCCAGAGCTGGAAGATTTCCTTGGGGATGCCGGTCAGGGTGTTCTCCCAGCCCTTCTCCATCTGATTGATGGCGCGGCCCTTGTCAGTGCACAGCGAATTCGGGAAGCGATAGACCAGCACTTCCGTGAGGCCGTTGCGCACCGCGCGCTGGATAATGGTCGAGGCGAGCTTGATCTTCTCCTCCTCGGTCTTGCCCGACGGCTTGCTCAAGCGCTCGATCAGGGCGCGCTTCTCGGCCTCGGCCGCAGCGGCAAGGCGCACATATTCATCCGCCTTTTCGGCCTCCTTGAGGGCTGCTTCCTTACGAATCTGGGCGGCGCTGGGGATGAGATCGTCTAGGCCGGGCATGGCGGGCGGCTCCTCATGATTATGCGATCGGCATGCAGCAGACGCTAGGTCGCCCCAAACGCGCTCCCTTGACTCAAATCAAACAAACGCGAACATACCCGAACACAGTGCTGCACATGCACGTTTTGACCGGGAGAGACCTTTGAGCGAGCAGCTTCATCCGATGGCACCTCATCATCTGCCGTTCTATCTCGCACCGGGGAGCGGGACCGATACGCTGATGGTGGTGATGGGCGTATTCCTGATCGGGGCCGTGCTCTGGGTCGGCACGCTCTATTGGAAACTGCACAGCCTGCCCGAGCGGATGGCGCACAAATCGCAGAAATTGCAGTTCGAGCTCGTTGCGGTGCTCGGCCTGATCTCGCTGTTCACGCACATGCACATCTTCTGGGTCGCCGGCCTGCTCCTCGCGCTGATCGATCTTCCGGATTTTGGCACGCCGCTGCGCAGCATCGCCGGATCCGTCGAGAAGATCGCCGACGCCACGCCGTCCGCCGATGCGAGAGAAATCCAGCCAGAGGCAGCAGCCGCGCCATCTCCTTCTGACAAGCCGGGACCTGCCAAGGAGAGGGAGCACAGTCATGCTTGAGCTGCTGATCTGCTCCCTGGTCACGATCCTCCCGGACTACCTCTACCGTCGCTACGCTCAGGGCAAGCGCTTCGGCAAGGAAATCACCTTCTTTTCAGTCTGGTACGAGCTGCGCTGGGGCATCACCGCCTGCCTGATGCTGACGGTCTCGCTCATCACCATGATCTTCTACTTCCATCCGGCGACGTCGTCGGCGACGCTGTACTTCCGCACAGTGCCGATTCTGCCTGAAGGCTCGGGCCGTGTCGCCGAGGTAAAGATCGGCTTCAGCGCGCCGGTCAAGAAGGGCGACGTGCTGTTCACGCTCGACAGCTCCAAGCAGCAGGCCGCCGTCGAAACGGCCAAGCGCAAAGTCGCGGAGGTCGATGCCGCCATGCAGACCGCGCAGGCTGACGTGGTCAAGGCCGAGGCGCAGCTCGGGGAGGCGAAAGCGAACCACCAGCAGGCGAAGGACGAGCTCGAGGTCAAGACCGAGCTCCAGCGTCGCAACCCCGGCATTGTTCCGCAGCGTGACATCGACAAGCTCCAGGTGCTGGTCGATCAGCGACAGTCCGGCATCGACGCCGCGACGGCGGCGAAGCAGTCGGCCTCCCTGCAGGTCTCAGTTCTGCTGCCGGCCCAAAAGGCCAGCGCCGAAGCCGCGCTCGACCAGGCACAGGTCGAGCTCGACAAGACGTTTGTGCGTGCCGGCGTCGATGGCCGGGTCGAGCAGTTCCTGGTTCGCCCCGGCGACGTCGTCAACCAGCTGATGCGCCCCGCCGGCGTTCTCGTTCCGGAGGGAGCGGGCCGCAAGGCGCTTCAGGCCGGTTTCGGCCAGATCGAGGCGCAGGTCATGAAGGAGGGCATGATAGCGGAAGCGACCTGCATCTCGAAGCCCTGGGTGATCATCCCGATGGTGATCACGACGGTGCAGGACTACATCGCGGCGGGGCAGTTTCGCTCCGGCGAGCAGCTAATCGATCCGCAGAATGTCGTCCGCCCCGGCACGATCCTGGTCTTTCTGGAGCCGCTTTACAAAGGCGGCCTCGACGGTGTCACACCGGGCTCGAGCTGCATCGTCAATGCCTACACCAGCAACCACGAGGAGATCTCGGCCAAGGACACCCCGACCAGCCGGAAGATCGCGCTGCACGTCGTGGACGCCGTCGGCCTCGTCCATGCGCTGCTGCTGCGCATTCAGGCCTTGTTGCTGCCGATCCAGACACTCGTGCTGAGCGGCGGCCATTGAATCGCAAGAGGAGGACGGACAAGGCGAGTTCGCCGAAATTCGTCCTCGCCTGCCGTTTCGGTCGCCTGCGCTGGTCCGCGCGGTCGGAATTCTCGCGGCGAGTGTGCAAGCATTGACGCATGTCAAGCAAGACGATCGCCGGCGCATCTCAATGTCCTTCATCCGAGGAGGATATGAGATGAGATCAACACCAACCCTTCGTACCACATTGTCTGGCTTCGGCACGGCTCTGTTGCTGGCGGCGGCCTCGCCCGCGCACGCCGATGATCCGGCCAAGATCCTGAAATCGATGACGGACTATCTGACCAGCCAGAACACCCTGTCCGCCTCGTTCGACAGCGACATCGAGATCATCACGCCCGAACTTCAGAAGATCCAGTTCGCGAGCTCCGGACAGGTCAAGCTGGGCAGGCCCGACAAGCTCCGCGTCAGGCGCACCGGCGGCTATGCGGATGTCGAGCTGGTTTATGACGGCAAGACGCTCTCGCTCTACGGCAACGACGCCAAATCCTACATGCAGGCCGAGATGGCGGGCACGGTGGACCAGATGATCGGCGAGATGCAGGCCCATTCCGGGCTCGGCATGCCCGGCACCGATCTGCTGCTCACCAACGCATTCGAGGAACTGATGGGTACGGCCACCGACGGGAAGCATATCGGGCAGGGTGTGGTCGACGGCGTCGAGTGCGAGCATCTCGCATTTCGCACGCCCGACACCGATTGGCAGATCTGGATCGAGACGGGCGCCAAGCCGGTGCCGCGCAAATACGTGATCACCAGCAAGACGGTGACGGGCGCACCGCAGTACACGTTGCGGATCAGGGACTGGAAGACCGACGCATTTGCCGAGGACACCTTCGTGTTCAAGCCACCGGCCGGCGCCACCAGGATCGACATCAACTCGGTCGCGATGGCGGAATTCGACGAACTTCCCCCGGGCACACCGACAGGAGCCAAGAAATGATCATGCTGCGAAAGACTTTGATCGGCGCGGCCGCGATGGTCGCCTTTGCCGCCGGACTGTCCTGGAATGGTGCACCTGGCATCGGCGAGAGCAGCTTCCTTTCGGAAGCGCAGGCGAGGGTTGGACGCCCGCTCACGCCCATGAGCTATGCCGGCGTCGCGCGTCGAACAACACGCCGAGCGGTTGCGGTTGGCGCCGCGGCGGGAGCCGCCGGCGCCTATTATGCGCCCTCCTGCGCGCAGGTCGTGGACGCCTATGGCCGCGTCGTCACGCGCTGCTGAGGCTTCCCGGGGGCTGTCCGTTTGGTGCGATCCCGGCTAAAATTGTCGGAGGTCGCAGTCGGCGAAAGCTGCGGGGAGTGGAGCTGAGCGGGCGCATGTCCACAGATGCGGTCAGGCCGGTTACGGCTGCGTGGCTTTGTCTCGGCCTCTTGCTCGCCGCGTGCACGCTATGCGGCCCTGCGCGCGCGCAATCGGCCACGGCAACGCGCAGCGAGCCCAAGCGTGTGTTGATGCTGCATTCCTTCGGGCGTGATTTCTTGCCCTGGAGCGAGTACGCACGCAGCATCAAGACCAATCTCGAGGAGCGCTCTCCTTGGCCGCTCGATATCCAGGAGCATACGCTTCTTGCTGCCAGGTTCATCGCGCCAGGCCCTGACGGGCCCTTCGTCGAATATCTTGGCTCGCTGTACGAAGGGCGGCCACCTGATATCGTGATGAGCATTGGCGGACCGGCGGCGGGATTCGTGCAAAGGCATCGCGAGAGGCTGTTTCCGAAGGCGCCAATGGTCCTCACGACAGTCGAGGAACGATTGGTCGACCGCGCACGCCTGACCAGGAATGACGCGGTAGTGTCAGTCCGTAACGAATTTGTCACGGCCTTCCGCAACGTTCTGCAGGTGCTGCCGGACACGCAGACGATAGCCCTTGTCATCGGCGCGTCTGCGTTGGAAAAATTCTGGCTCGAAGAGGTTAAGAGGGACGTCAAGCCGCTCGAAGACCGAGTTTCGTTCGTTTGGTACGGGGATCTGTCGTTCGAGGAGATCCTGAAACGGGCGTCGACGCTTCCACCGCACACGGTTCTGTTCTGGGGGTTGATGTCGGTCGACGCGGCGGGTGTCATTCATGATGGAAAGTTTGCCCTGCATCGCCTTCATGCCGTCGCGAACGCCCCAATCTTCTGCTTTGAGGAGTCGTTTTTCGGACGCGACATTGTCGGCGGTCCGATGCATTCAATTCCTGAACTCGGCCAAAAGACCGCCGATGCGGCACTCCGAATTCTGGGCGGCGAAGAGCCTGCAAACGTCAGAATTGAACCGATCGAATATGCCCCTCCTAAATACGATTGGCGGGAGTTGCAGCGCTGGGGCATCAGCGAGAGTCGCCTGCCTCCGGGAAGCACCATTCTGTTTCGCGAGCCGACTATCTGGCAGCGCTATCGCTGGCAGATGCTGATGATCTCGGCCGTGTTCCTGGTCCAGGCCGGACTCATCAGCGGGCTTCTGCACGAGCGTCGCCGCCGGCGGGTTGCGGAAGTCGAATCGCGTCAGCGGCTGACGGAGCTCGCCCACGTGAACCGGTACTCGGCCGTTGGCGAGCTGACGACCTCGATCGCGCATGAATTGAACCAGCCACTCGGATCGATTCTGACCAATGCCGAAACGGCAGAGCTCATGCTCAGGGCTGCCCAGCCTGATCTGGTCGAGATCCAGCAGATCCTCGCTGACATCAGAAGGGACGACCAACGGGCGAGCGAGGTGATCCGCAGGCTGCGCAGCATTCTGAAAAAGACCCCGTTCGAGGTCAAGAACATCGAACTCAACGATACGGTGCGCGAAGCAATCGGTCTCGTGAAGGCGCTCGCCCAGGGGCGCCGGATCACATTGAGTTATCTTCCGGTCATGGCCGCCCTTCACGTCAAGGGCGATCCGGTCCAGCTTCAGCAGGTCATGCTCAACCTGATCATCAACGCGATGGATGCGATCTCCGACGCCGACACCGGAAAGCGGGAGGTCAGCGTCGCGACCCTGCGTGCCGGCAATCAGGCCGAAATCAGGATTGCCGACACCGGGCCTGGAATACCCGCCTCCGACCTCGCAAGCCTGTTCGATCCGTTCTTCACGACCAAACCGCATGGCATGGGCATGGGGCTTGCGATCGCCAGAACCATCATCGAAGCCCATCACGGCACGATCGCCGCGGCGAACCAGCCGGCGGGAGGCGCACTGTTCACGATCCGGCTCCCGGTCGCGCGCTGAGAGATGATCCGCGGGCTGTCACGGCCAAAATCCTCGTCGAATGGTCGTGCGTCCGTGCGCTGCGGCAGCCTCGACGGCCTCGTTTCGTTGATCTCGATCAACAAACGCCTGCGCCCCGGCTCGATCCTCCCACACTGGAAGTCCGGAGGGAGGATGTGATGTTTCGTTGCGGCAACACCCTGATGGCGCTAGTGCTTGTGATGGCGACTTCGGTCGCTGCAACGGCGCAGACCACAACGACACCTGCAGCGCCAGCGCCAGCGCCGCAGGCGCAGCCCGCGAGCCCGCCGATGCCCACGGCCGAGCTCCTGAAGCCCGAGCAGCTTGAGGCCCTGGTTGCGCCGATTGCGCTTTATCCGGACGAGCTCCTCGCCAATGTACTGGCTGCATCGACCTATCCGCTGGAAGTTGTGCAGGCCGATCGTTGGCTGAAGGATCGCAAGAGCCTGAAGGGCGATGCGCTGAAGACGGAAGTGGAGAAGCAGGGCTGGGACGACAGCGTCAAGGCGCTGGCCAGCACCGCCGACGTCCTCGCAATGATGAGCGACCAGCTCGACTGGACCAAGAAGCTGGGCGATGCCTTCCTCGCGCAGCAGCCCGACGTGATGGACGCGATCCAGCGTCTGCGCACCAAAGCCTATGACAACAAGAAGCTCGTCACCACCAAGCAGCAGAAGGTCAGCGTCCAGTCTCAGGAGGGCAAGCAGGTCGTCGTCATCCAGCAGGCCGATCCCGCGGCGATGTACGTGCCGTATTACGACCCGGCGACGGTCTACGGCAGCTGGCCCTATGCGGAGTATCCGCCGTATTATTGGGGCTACCCATCCTATATCGGCGCCGGCATGGTCGCCGCCGGTATCGCCTTCGGCACGGCCTGGGCGATCGGACGCTGGGGCAATTACTGGGGCGGCGGCTGCAACTGGGGCAACCGCAACGTCTATGTCAACCATCGCACCACGAACATCGCCAACGGCTGGCAGCACAATCCGGCGCATCGCGGCGGTGTACGCTACAACAATAGCAATGTTCAGCAGCGCTTCGGCAACAACAATCTGAAGGCCGGCGTGTCGGACCGGATGGATTTCCGCGGCCGCGACGGCAACCAGGTGCTGCGCCCCGATCAGGGTGCCGGGGACCGGGCGGGAGATCGTGCGGGGGATCGCGGCGGCCAAGGTGATCGCGCCGGCAATCGCGGCGACCGTCCGGGCGCAGGTGATCGCCCCAGCGCAGCTACGCGCGACCGGCCCGGCGGCGGCGATCGTGCCGGGGCTGGTGATCGTGCCAAGGGTGCGACCAAGGGCAGCGGCGATCGCGCCAAGGCTGCGAACCGCGCCGGCGGCGGTGCGGCCAACCGTGGCGGCGGCAATCGCGGCGGCGCCATGAACGTTTCCTCCGGCCGTTCGGCTGCCGCAGCATCCGCGCGCGGCCGCGCCAGCATGGCGAGCATGCCGCGCGGTGGCGGCGGCGGACCAAGCTTTGCCGGCCGCGGCGGCGGTGGCGGAATGGCGATGCGTGGCGGCGGTGGAGGAGGCGGCTTCCGCGGCGGCGGCGGCGGCCGGCGTTCCGACATTGCGCTGAAGCATGATCTCGTCCTGCTCGGTCACCTCTCGAATGGCCTTGGCTATTATCGGTTCAGCTATATCGGCAGCCACAAGGCTTATGTCGGCGTGATGGCGCAGGAGGTCGAGCAGGTCATGCCCGATGCAGTGACCCACGGCAGCGACGGCTATCTGCGCGTCCATTACGAAAAACTCGGACTGACGTTCCGCACCTATCGCGACTGGCTCGCCGGCGGCGCGAAGATTCCAGCGGAGGTGATGCCATGACCGGTCTGAAATCGTTTAGCCATGCGCTACTGCCCGGCGTCGTCGCGCTCGCGCTGCTCGGATCGCCCTCTCTCGCGCAGGAATCCTACAAGACACCGGAAGAGGCCGCCTCTGCGCTTGCGGCCGCGGTGAAGAGCGGCCCGAAAGACATCTTGAAAGTGCTGGGCAGGAACGCGGAGGACATCGTGTCGTCCGGCGACGAGGTCGCCGACAACGACATTCGGGCGCGCTTCAGCTCCATGTATGATACCAAGCACGTCATCAAGACAGAAGGCAACAAGACTGCGATCCTGATGCTCGGGCCGGACGACTTCCCGTTCCCAATTCCGCTGGTCAACACCAGGACGGGCTGGGCGTTCGACACCGACGAAGGACGGATCGAGGTGCTGCGTCGCCGTATCGGCCGCAACGAGCTCGACGCGATCCAGACCATGCTCGCCTATGTCGATGCGCAAAACGAATATGCCGACAAGGACCGCGGCGAGGGCGCGGGCGTCTACGCGCAGCGCATCGTCTCCTCGCCCGGCAAGAAGGACGGCCTGTTCTGGCGCGACGACAGCGATCCGAGCCCGCTCGGCGCGCTGGCGGCCGAGGCGTCACGGGAAGGCTACAACGCAGCCGATGTCGGGCCTGCGCCGTATCACGGCTACTATTTCCACATCCTGAAGGGGCAGGGCCCGGATGCGCGAGGCGGTGCGCTCAACTACGTTGTCAAAGGCAAGATGATCGGCGGCTTCGGCCTGATCGCCTGGCCGGCGGAATACGGCAATTCGGGCGTCATGACCTTCCTCGTCAATCATGACGGCGTCGTCTATCAGAAGGATCTCGGCAAGCGCACCGAGTCTATCGCGCAGCGCATCACGCTGTTCGATCCCGACCAGACCTGGAAGAAGGTCGATGCCGCAAAACCCTGAGCCGCGCGTGCGCGGGCGCGCATTTCGCCTGATCGCGCTGCTCCTGCTCGCGTTCGGGCTGACCATGCCGGCGACGCCGTCCTTCGCGCAAGCAGCCGGTCAGGTCAGAGTGAAGATCGTCAAGGCAGGCCTCCTGGTCGGCGGTGGCGCCGGCAGCGGCGTGTTGACGTACCGGGGCAAGACCTATCCCTTCAAGATCAGCGGCCTGAGCTTCGGCATCACGATCGGTGCAACGGTCGGCCGTCTCAACGGCTGGGCATCCGGTATCCGGGAGATCAGTGATTTCGCCGGCACCTACAGTTCCGTTGGCGGCGGCTTTGCGCTGGTCGGCGGTGCCAACGGTGTGCACCTCCGCAACGAAAAGGGCGTCACGATGGTGCTGCAAGGCCCCAAGGCGGGATTTGAGCTGGCGGCCAATATCAGTCAGATCACGATCGCTTTGAGGTGAGGCTCAGTCCGGCGGCGCGGACCCAAGCGAGAGCGACAGGTGCACCGTTGTCGGATCGTCACTCCGCGCAAGCTTGAAGCCCGCCTTCGCGAATACGCTGCGCATGGGCCTGTTGTCGGACAGAACCTCGGCCGTGAGCTCTCGTACGCCTTGCTCGCGCGCGATGTCTGTCAGGTGCCTCAGCAACAGGGAGCCCACCCCGCGGCCTTGCCAGGCATCCACCACCATGAAGGCCATCTCGGCCCGACCGGGCTCGACGATAACGTACCGGCCGCCGCCGATAACGGTGTCTCGCCCCTGTTCTTCGACGAGAGCGGCCAGCGCAACGTGATTGCTGAAATCCACGTCCATGAAGAAGGTGCGCTCCTTCTCCGAGAAATGCCGTTTCAAAATGAAGAATCGGCTCTGCAGCGACTGCGGCCCGGTACGCGCGATGGCAGCGAGCATATCCGCCTCGTCGCTGCCGCGAAGCGCGCGGATCTGGATCGAAGTGCCGTCCTTCAGGACGGTTTTCACGCTGTAAGTTGCTACTTGTGACATGCCGATGTCATTCGTCCGAAGCCGTCGGCTCAAACCAGACGCGTCTCACGCCTTATAATGCAGGATAAACGCCTCCCGAGCGAGCAGATCATCTTGACCTAGATCAACGTTCGTCCTCGCACAGCGCCGTCAATTGGCGAAAGCGACGGAGAGGTCGAGGACATGTCCATGGACAAGGTACAATTTCCGGGAGGTCCCATGTCGGGGCTGATCGCCTCGGCAGTCGAATACCTGGTCGATGCGGGACAGCGCAGTGTCCTATTCCTGGATATCATGCGCCGGCGCGGGGATCAGTACAGGGAGCATGTCGCGAAAACCGCCCCGCATGTTCTGCAATACGCGGCCGAATTGATCATGGACGGGCGCCAGCTCGCCGAACCTGTCAATTACGCGCTGGTGCGCATCGTTCCGCCTGACAACGTCGAGATCGATATGGAGCGGCGGCCGTTCGTCGTGGTCGATCCGCGTGCGGGCCACGGCCCCGGCATCGGCGGCTTCAAGGCGGATAGCGAGATCGGGGTGGCGATGAAGGCAGGTCATCCCTGCTACTTCATCGGATTCCTGCCTGACCCCATGCCCGGTCAGACCATCGAGCGCATCGCGCGTGCCGAAGCCATCTTTATCGAAAAGGTCATGAGCCTTCACCCAGATGCCGACGGCAAGCCCTGCGTGATCGGCAATTGCCAGGCCGGATGGGCCGTCATGATCCTGGCCTCGCTGCGTCCCGAACTGTTCGGCCCGCTGATCATCGCCGGCGCGCCGCTGGCTTATTGGGCCGGCGTGCACGGAAAATATCCGATGCGCTACTCGGGCGGGCTCTTGGGCGGAAGCTGGCTAACGGCCCTGACCTCTGATCTCGGCGCCGGTAAGTTCGATGGTGCATGGCTGGTGCAGAACTTCGAGAACCAGAACCCCTCGAATACGCTCTGGACCAAGCAGTACAACGTCTATTCCAAGGTCGACACCGAGGCAGAGCGGTACCTTGAATTCGAGCGTTGGTGGGGCGGCCACGTCAACCTGAACGCCGAGGAGATTCAGTTCATCGTCGATGAGCTGTTCGTCGGCAACAATCTCGCCGCCGGCAACATCGAAATGTCCGATGGCCGGAAGGTTGATCTCCGCAACATCAGATCCCCGATCGTGGTGTTCTGCTCCGAGGGCGACAACATCACGCCGCCGCAGCAGGCGCTGCACTGGATCCTCGATTGCTATGCCGATGTCGATGAGATCAGGGCCTATGGCCAGACCATCGTCTACACCGTGCACAAGAGTATCGGCCATCTCGGCATCTTCGTCTCCGGCGGCGTCGCCAAGAAGGAGCACGCGGAATTTTCAAGCAACATCGACCTCATCGACGTTCTGCCGCCCGGGCTCTATGAAGCAACATTCGAGGCGAAGGATGAGGAAACCGCAAGTTCGGATCTGGTCGTCGGCCAGTGGGTGATGCGCTGCGAAGCGCGGACGCTCGACGACATCCGCGCCATGGGCGGCAATTCGCCCGAAGACGAGCGACGCTTTGCCACAGCCAAGCGGATCTCGGAAATCAATCTGGCGGCCTACCAGAAATTCGTCCAGCCATGGCTCAAGCGCGTGGTGACGCCGCAGATGGCGGAATGGGCTCACAACATGCATCCGCTGCGGCTGCAATACGAGCTGTTCAGCAGCCAGAATCCTTACATGGCGACGGTAAAATTATTGGCCGAGAAGGCCGCCGAGGAGCGCAAGCCGGTCGCTGCGGACAATCCGTTCCTGGCGTTCCAGGAGCAGATCTCGAAGCAGGTCGTTCACGCCCTCGACAGCTGGCGCGATTCACAGGAAGCGCTCAGCGAAGCGATGTTCCTCAGCGTCTACGGGTCCCCGACGCTCCAGGCGGCCGTCGGGATCGATCCGACGTCCACGCCGTCGCGTCGGCGTGAGATGTCCGCCGAGCATCGCACCATGCTCGAGAAGCGCATTGCCGATCTGAAGTCGCGGATCGGTGAGGGCGGCCTCCGTGAAGCGGCGGTGCGCGCTTTGCTCTACGTCGGGTCGGCACGGGGAATGGTGGACGAACGCAGCATTGAGGCTCTGCGCCAGATCCGCCGGGATCATGGCGGCGCACGCATGTCTCTTGCCGAGTTCAAGATGCTGGTACGCGAGCAGTTCTTTATGCTGTTGCTCGATCGAGAATGGGCGCTCGCCGCAATACCGAAATTGCTGCCTGAAGACATGCACGTTCGTCGTGCAGCATTTGAAGCGATCGAGCAGGTGCTTTCGGCCAGTGCGGATGTCACGGGCGAGCGCGCAAACCGGCTGCGGCAGATCGCCGGCCTGTTTGGCCTCGACACCGCGGAAGGTTCCGAAAGGGCGTCGAACGTCGCTCCTTTCGATCCCAAGGCGAAGGCGTCGTAACGCGAGTTGTAAGGATCGGGAGCGACATCATGTCAGCAGATGCGACGGCAACGCAGTCTCCCAGCAAGTATGATCGCCTGATCGCCGCGGCCAAGGCAATCCCGCCGACGCCGACTGTCGTGGTGCATCCCTGCGATGAGACATCCTTGCGAGTGCCGTCGACAGCGCGTCTGCCGGCATCATCCGGCCGCTCCTGGTCGGATCGGAGCGCAAGATCAGGGATACGGCTGCCAGGTTCGGCCTGGACATCTCGGGTTATGAGATCGTGGATGCCGCACACAGTGACGATGCCGCCGCGAAGGGCGTCGAATTGATCCATGCCGCGCGCGGCGAATTGCTCATGAAGGGCAGCCTTCACACCGACGAGCTGATGCGAGCTGTCACGGCCAAGGTTGGGGGATTGCGGACCGATCGGCGCATCAGCCACGTTTTCGTCATGGATGTACCGGCCTACGCCGAGACGATCTTCGTCACTGACGCCGCCATCAACATCTTCCCCGATCTGGACGCCAAGCGGGACATCATTCAGAACGCGATCGACCTCTACAATCAGGCGGGCTTCGGCAAGTCGCCGCGGGTGGCCATCCTTTCCGCAGTTGAAACGGTCACGTCGAAAATTCCGTCCACGATCGAGGCCGCGGCGCTCTGCAAGATGGCGGATCGCGGCCAGATCACCGGGGGCGTGCTCGACGGGCCGCTGGCGTTCGACAACGCGATCGACCTCGAATCGGCGCGGATCAAGGGCATCAAGTCCGAGGTCGCCGGCCGCGCTCAGATACTGGTCGTGCCGGACCTCGAGGCGGGCAACATGCTCGCCAAGAATCTTGCTTATTTCGCCAAGGCCGACGGCGCTGGCATCGTGCTCGGCGCGCGCGTGCCTGTTGTCTTGACCTCGCGCGCCGACACTCCGCGGGCGCGGATGGCGTCCTGCGCCGTCGCTGCGCTCTATGCTCATGCCCGGCGCCAGAAGGCGCCGGCAGTTTCGGCGTGACCGCCATGGACAGCATCCTTGTCGTCAACGCCGGCTCGTCGAGCGTCAAGTTCCAGGTCTTTGCGGTCGAGGGTGAGGGCATGCTGCGCCGCCTGATCAAGGGACAGGTGGATGGCATCGGCAGCCGGCCGCGCTTGCGGGCGAGCAGGGCGGGCAACGACCCCATTGCAGACCGAGCCTATCCGATCGAAACGATCCCAGACGTTCCAGCAGCAATGAACGTTGCGGGCGAATGGCTGCGGAACGAGGTGCGCATCCATCCGATGGCGGTCGGGCATCGCGTCGTCCATGGCGGGCCGGACTATGAACGACCGGTCCTGGTCGATCATGGCGTAGTGGCGCGGCTGGAGCGCTTCATCGCGCTGGCTCCGCTGCATCAGCCGCACAATCTCGCGCCGATCCGCTCGATCCTGACCAATTTCCCCGCGGTGCCGCAGGTCGCGTGCTTCGACACCGCGTTTCACCGCGCGCACGGTTCGCTGGCCGATCATTACGCCATCCCCCACCAGCTCCACGCCGAAGGCGTGCGGCGCTACGGCTTTCACGGCCTGTCCTATGAGTACATCTCCAGGACCCTGCTGCAGATCGCGCCAGACATCGCAAAGCGCAGGGTGATCGTCGCCCATCTCGGCAGCGGCGCCTCGATGTGCGCCATGAAGGACGGACTGAGTGTCGAGAGCACCATGGGATTCACCGCGCTCGACGGACTGCCGATGGGCACGCGTCCAGGCCAGCTCGATCCCGGCGTCGTGCTGTACCTGATCTCCGAGAAGGGGATGACGGCTTCCAAGGTGCAGGATTTGCTCTATCGCGACTGCGGCTTGAAAGGACTCTCCGGCGTTAGCAACGACATGCGCGAGCTGGAGGCAAGCACCGACCCGCAAGCCAAGCTGGCGCTGGACTATTTCGTCTATCGCATCGGCCTCAATGCCGGCATGCTCGCCGCGGCACTCCAGGGTCTCGACGCCTTTGTTTTCACCGCCGGTATCGGCGAGAATTCGAGCAGTATCCGTGGCTGCGTGGCGGAGCAGCTCGGCTGGCTCGGCGTGATGCTCGATACGGCCGAGAATGCGCGCCATGCGCGGCTGATCTCGGCGGCGACAAGTCGTATCCCCGTCTACGTCGTGCCGACCGACGAGGAGCTGATGATCGCGCAGCATACGCTGGCGCTTCTGATGAACGGCCACTCGCCAAACTCCAGACATGAGAGGGTGTCATGATCCCAGCATTTCCGGACAGCAAGGTCGCCCTGAAGGGGAAGAAGGGGCTCGTTGTCGGCATCGCCAACGACCAGTCGATCGCCTGGGGCTGCGCCAGGGCATTCCGGGCGCTCGGCGCCGATCTCGCCGTCACCTATCTGAACGACCGCGCCAAGAAGCACGTCGAGCCGCTGGCGCAGGCGCTGGAAGCACCGATATTCATGCCGCTCGACGTCATGGTCGAAGGCCAGACCGAAGCGGTGTTCGAGCGCATCAAGTCGGAGTGGGGCCAGCTCGATTTCCTGCTTCATTCCATTGCGTTCTCGCCCAAGGAGGCGTTGCACGGCCGGGTCGTCGATGTCGGCCGTGACGGCTTCCTCAAGACCATGGACGTCTCCTGCTGGTCGTTCCTGCGCATGGCGCATCTCGCCGAGCCGCTGATGAAGAACGGGGGCGCGCTGTTCACGATGACCTATTACGGCAGTCAGATGGTGGTGGAGAACTACAACATCATGGGTGTCGCCAAGGCCGCGCTCGAAGCCTCGGTTCGCTACGCTGCCGCCGAACTGGGTCCGAAGGGGATCCGCGTGCACGCGATCTCGCCGGGACCGCTTGCAACCCGCGCGGCTTCAGGCATTCCGGAGTTCGACGAACTGATGGACAAGGCGCAGTCCAAGGCGCCTTCGCGCAGCCTCGTGAGCATCGACGATGTCGGGAACGCCACCGCCTTCCTCGCGCTCGACGGCGCCAAGCTGATCACCGGCGGCGTGCTCTATATCGACGGCGGCTACCATATCATCGATTGATCGCGCAATCGCGCGTTGTCACGCCGCTGGTGCGCCGATGCCGATGCTCTCGAGCAATTCGCGCCAGAGCTTGCGGACGCCGGCGTGACGCTGCTCGAGCGCCGCACTTACCGCATCGCGATGCTGCGCAAGATCTGTGCCCTTGAGAAACAGAATCTGGGCCTGCAACAGCCGGCCGCTCTCGAATTCGATCCGGCGCAGCGCCATGACAAAGGGATCCTGCGCATTGGCCTCGAGCGGTAGCAGCGCAGCCGGCCGGATGCCGGCATGCACGGCGTGGGCTAGCGTTGCGAGGTGTACCGCCTGGTTAAGGTGAGGGTCTGCGATCCCGTCGATCGGCGCAGGCGCCCAGGCCGTCTCCCAGGACGCGACCATGTAGCCCAGGGATAGATCCAGCCCCCAGGATGTGGCGCGCAGCAGCAGTGAGACGATCTCGGCCTCGCGATAGAATTGCGCGTTCAACTCGGTCTGCCATGCCGCGTCGAGCCGCGCCGGCAGCGTGAAGGCGAATTGCCGCGCGAGGGCGCCGTGCGCCGAGATCAGGAATGCTGCGACCCGCGTCTGCTGGTACGGTGGAATGCGGCCGTCCGGCTCGACGGGACCGAGGAAGTCGCTCATGGCAGCGCTCGCTTGACCGGGATGGCGCGCAGATGATCGTAGCCGGCCGGAAACGGCGTGAGCTCGCCGCCGGGCTGGTCCGGCGCCACCCAGACCGCCTGATTGCCTTGCCAGCGGCCGGCCAGCACCTCCTCGGCAAAGCGCGCCAGCAGATCGGCCGTGAGCGCGCCCTTCTCCAGCGTGAAGGCGTGGTAGGCCTTGGGAATGATCACCAATGAACTGTCCGGAATCTCGACACGCAAGGTGTCGTGCAGAGCGCGCGGGGTCAGAAAGTCGAACTCGCCATTCAGGATCATGGTCGGAACCGAGATCGCGGACAGGCGCGGCGTGAGCGGCTGGAAATCCAGGAAGGACTCCATCAGGTTCTGGAGCGCGTAGACATCATTGACCAGCCAGCCCTGCCGCTTGACGCTGTCGAGCTTGTCCAGCAGCGGCTTCAGCCATTGGTCGGACAGATTCATCGGCAGCAGCAGGTCCTGGAGGTAACTTGTGCCGCCAAGGATCAGCCCGGTCCGCAGCGCATTGCCGAGCAGCAGAAGCTGCGGCGTGAGCTCGGCGAAGCAGCTCATCGGCACCAGGCCGGACAGCCGTTCGCCATGCGCGATAGCATAGCGCAGTGCAATCAGGCCGCCGAAGCTGATGCCGCTCAGGAAGATTGGGCCGTTGCCGAGCTCGCCGATCAGGAGGCCCAGCGCGGCGACCTGGTCGTCCTGGCTGATGAACAGCGTCGGCTTGTCGGAGGCACCCTGGCCGAGCAGGTCGAAGGTGGCAACGCGAAAGCCGCGCGCCAGCAGGGCCTCGCGGTATGCGCCCCAAAGCTCGGAATATTGCGTCAGCCCGTTCACCAGGACATAGGCCGGCGCGCCCGCCGGCCCGTCGAGCTCATAGCGGACCCGGTATGACCCATGACTGAGGAAAGGCATTACGCTGGCCGGCGGCGATTTCGATCGCGCGATCCTCAACGTCGGCAAGCACATTCCGTTGAGTTAGATCAAAGCTCGCCCGGTCGTCCTGCCTAGCGTGTCGCCAAAATACGCCAGGGAGGACTCCGCCATGACCGCGAGGGATATCGTCAAGCGCAGCTTGATCAGTCTGGTCCTGCTGCTGGTCGGCACTGCGCTCGCAGTCGCACAACCCTTCACGCGACGTTCGTCGCAGGTGCAGCATGACGGGTTGAAGAAAACCTACGAGCTTGCCAACTTCCGCCTCGGCGGCAAGTACGACCTGTCCGATCCCTCGAAATGGGAGAACGGCGGCGAGGGGGGCGTCACCCTTGAGTCGTTGGGCGCGGGCAAGCTGCACACGGCCTATATCGCCATCGGAAACGCCCGGCGCAATGCAGCCGGCGAGATCACCAATGCCATCGTTATCAACTCCTACTACTCTGGCGATTCCACTGATATGTACGAGCAATGGGTCAAGGGCGCGGCGCTATCAGGCGGCGTGCCGATCATCGGACCCGGCCGCCCCATCGACACCGACCGCTATTACGTGATCATGGTCGATCCGCTCGGCACCTGGGGAGCGAGCAAGCCGTCGGATGGTCTCGGAATCAGGTTTCCGCAGTACAGCTACTACGACATGGTGCAGGCCAATTACCGCCTGCTGCGCGACGAGCTCAAGGTTGCGCGCGTCGCGCTGGTCACCGGCGTCTCCATGGGCGGCACGCAGACTTACGTCTGGGGCGTGATGCACCCGGAATATATCAACGCCCTGATGCCGATCGGCGGCACCACGCAGTCGGATGGCGAGGACCCCGTCGGCAACTGGACCTTCCAGATGATGACGGCGGCAATCCAATCCGATCCCGTCTGGCAGTCCACCAACGGCGATTACTATAAACTGCCCAAGGAGAAGCACCCGGTGCCGGGCCTTGCGTTCGGCTGGTCGATCCTCGGAATGACGGGTTACGATTTTGCCTTCCGCACGAGTCAGAACTGGTCCGCGGTGCAGCCCGAGATTTTCTACTGGGACCCGCCGAACGAGAAGGCAGGCTTGAACGTCACCAACCGCGCCAAGCTTTATGATGCGGTCGACCTCGTCTGGCGCAATCGAGTCGGCGAGACACACAACATCAATGCTTATCTCGGCCGTATCCAGGCCCGCACGCTGGTGATGCACATCACCAATGATCTCTGGCTGAATTTCAAGCTGGCGCAGAAGGCCGTCGACCGCGTGCCGGGCGCGGACCTGATCGCACAGGAAAGCCCGGTCGCCCATTACGGCGTGTTCCCGATCATCAATCAGCGCAAGAACGACCCGAAGTTCGTCGCCTTCATGGACGACGTGGCGGCACTCGATCGCGCTCAGAAATTCGTCGACAAAAATTATCGTGCGCCCAATGTTGCCGACAATATCGATCCGAAGAAGTCGTTCTGGAAGGCGTATGTGACCTATCCCTATCCGGTCAAATTCGCCGACGCCAAGGACAAGCGCGGCAACTCCTGGGAAATCGGCTACATGGACGAGTATGCTGGGACCGACAAGGACCCGAAGGTGCTCGTCATCATCCATGGCAAGGGCGCATTCGGCGGCCATTACGGCAACATCATGCAGTACGCCCTGCGCAGCGGTCTTCGCGTCATCGTGCCGGACCTGCCGCATTACGGCATGTCCGGGCCCGGCAATCTCGACAAGAGCCCGGCGCGGACAATGCAGGACATGCGTGAGGTGATCTACGACCTCGTCGTCAACCAGCTCGGCGTCAAGAAGGCCTATTATCTCGGCCATTCGCTCGGCGGTCAGTTCGTGATGGGCTACGCGCTGACCTGGCCGGATGCGGTGCAAGGCCTAGCCCTGGAAGCGCCGTCCGGTCTCGAGGAATATCCGCGCGAGATCACCATCGCCAAGGACAAGAAGGCGCCGCTGTTCGATCCGACCCTCGGCCGCGACTTCGATAAGTGGAAACAGATCTGGGATCAGACCGGCATTCTCGCAGCGGAGAAGGCGCGCGACGAGCAAAACATCCGCGACTTCTTCTATTTCAAGAAGCGGGACCCCGACACTGGCGTGGTCTCGGCAGCCAAAAGCGGCTACTTCTTCAGTGACAGCGAGTATGCCCGCTTCCACACCGAGCAGCGCGTTGGACTCACCAAAGGCAACCCCAAGGAGCTCGATCAATGGTGCAACGTCTTCATCTTCGACATCTACACCATCGGTGCCGAACTCCAGCAGGATGATCCGAAGAATCTCTATGAGCGGGTTATCCAGATCAAGGCGCCGATCTTCCTTGCGTTCGGCGACAAGGAGCCTTTCATCCCTACACCTGCCTTCAACGGGCTGACTGACCTCGGCCGCGATGTCATTACGCCGTTCATGACGAGGATGACGAATGCCGGCAATCGGCCGATGCTCAAGGTCTATCCGGAGACCGGTCACTTCATCCATACCGACAATCCTGTCGAATATGCCGCCGATGTCGCGGACTTCGTGACCAAGGGAACGGTCGACACCTCGTCGCCGCTAGGCACCGACCGCATGATCAAGGGCGCGGTGGTGTCGGCCTTGCCGGTGGCGCCGACGCCGCCCGGTGCGGCGCCGACGGCCGGTCTCAACAAATAGGGTGCGCTATGCCGAAAGTGCAGGCGGGCGAAGTCCAGCTTGGCTGGCGGGAGTGGGGACAAGGCGACGTGACCGTCGTCTTCATCCACGGCAATCTCGCCAGCAAGGACTGGATCGAGCTCGCCGCACCGATGTTTCCAAGTGGACTCCGCGTCATTGCCATTGACTGGCGCGGCTGCGGCGACAGCGCCCGGCCGAAGCCGGCGACCAACTACGCCAACTACTCCATGCAGCAGCATGCGCAGGACATGCTGGTGGCGCTCGATGCGCTGGGCATCCGATACTGCCATCTTGCGACCCATTCGACCGGCGGCATCATTGCTGCGCGGATGCTGTTGATGCAACCGCGGCGGTTTGGCCGTGTGTTCGCGCTGGACCCGGTGACGCCGCTCGGCATGGCCTTCAATGCCGATCAGATTGGGCTGTTCAGGGCGATGATGGCGAGCAAGGAGCTGACGCGGTCCGTCATGGCGACCGCCGCCTCTTCGTTGTTCGTCCCGGAGAGCCTTGCGCCGAACATGGTGCCGCGCTTTCGCGAGGGGCTCGGCGAGATCCAGGCGCTGTTCGATCGGATCATCGAGCAGACCTTCGTCGTCTCCGAGGGGATCTGGATCGGAACGCCGGTCAACTTGACACACGAGAGGGAGAGCGGCGAGCTGGAGCGGCGCATGCCGGAGATCCGGCATCCGCACCTCGTGTTGTGGGGCGAGCGGGACGGCTGGATCGCCCCGGCCGATCTCCGTGCCATGGCCGAAGCGATGCCGGATTGCCGGCTGGTCATCGTGCCGGGCATTGGGCATTCGATGAACCTCGAATCGCCGGCGCTTTATGCGGGCTATTTTGGTGCCTGGTTCGGAGGACTTGCCGCGTCACAGTCAACGGCGCCAGGCTGACGACCGGCGGTATCCTCGATGTCGACGGCGGCCGTCACGTCATCGATTGATCGGCGCGCCGCCACGCTGAGCGGTCCGGCGACCCATGGGCCGATGGTGACATATTGCCAGTGTTTTGCCCGACGGCGCAACGGCTTCGGAGCGAATCCGGAGTGAACAAGAAACCTCAGTCAATTCAGCCCCATGGCTACTGTGCATGGGGTTGTTTTTCGACTCTTTGAGTCAGCGATAGTGCAGCGCGATCAATTCGGCGACGCAGGCGGGCTTCTTGCCGCCCTCGATCTCGATCACGAGGTGATAGTTGACGCGCAATCCGTTGGGCGGCACGTCCTCGGCTTCGGCCACCGTGACGCGGCCGCGCAGCTTCGAGCCCGCCGGAACCGGCGCCAGATAGCGGATGCGGTCGGCGCCATAGTTGAGCGTGTTGCGCAGGCCCTTCAGGCCGATAACCGAGCGGATGAACAGGGGCGCCAGGGCAAGCGAGAGCAGCCCGTGAGCGATGGTCTTGCCGCCGGGCATCTCCTTGCTCGCGCGCTCCTGGTCGACATGGATCCATTGCTCGTCGCAGGTCGCCTCGGCGAACTGATTGATGCGATCCTGCGTGATCTCGATCCAGTCGCTGGCACCGATCTCGGAGCCGACGGCTGATTTGATCTCGTCGAAGTCGCTGAATATCCGCATGGGCTCAGAGCCTCATCTCCGGAACATTGTCGGGTATGGCGAGCTCGGCCTCCGTCAGCGCCAGGACCTCGCCGACGCTGACGCCGGGCGCGGTCTCCAGCAGCGTCGCCTTGCCCTCGGGGAAGCCGATCACGGCCAGGTCGGTGACGACCAGATTGACAGGACGCGCCGAGGTCAGCGGCAGCGAGCATTTGGCCACGATCTTCGACTTGCCCTTGGCCGCGTGCTGCATGGCGACGATGACCCGTTTGGCGCCGCTGACGAGATCCATCGCGCCACCCATGCCCGGCACCATCTTGCCGGGAATCATCCAGTTGGCGAGATGACCGTGCGCGTCGACCTGGAGGCCGCCAAGCACGGTGACGTCGACATGACCGCCGCGGATCAGGCCGAACGACATCGCGCTGTCGAAAGTCGAGGCGCCCGGCAGCGCGCTGATCGGGCGGCCACCGGCATCGGTGAGCGTCGGATGCGCCATGCCCTGCTCGGGAATCGGGCCGGTGCCGATCAGGCCGTTCTCCGACTGGAAGAAGACCTTGAGCTCGGATGGGACGTAGTTGGCCACCAGCGTCGGAATTCCGATGCCAAGGTTGACGAGGTTGCCGCTCTTCAATTCCTGGGCAACGCGCCGGGCGATGACGATCTGCGGATCCATGGCTCACCCGTTGGTAATGAGATAGTCGACGAGCGGCGCGGGCGTGACGACATGATCCGGCGCGATCACGCCGACCGGCACGATATGCTCCGCCGTCACAATGACGGTGTCCGCCGCCATTGCCATGACCGGATTGAAATTGCGCGAAGTGAGGGCGTAGGCCAGGTTGCCGAGGTAGTCGGCGAGGAAGGCATGGACGAGGGCGAACTGGGCGCGCAGCGCCGTTTCCAGCAGGAATGGCCGGCCGTCGACTTCGATCTGACGCTTGCCTTCGGCGACGAGCGTCCCGACCCCGGTCGGCGTCAGGACGCCGCCGAGACCGCACCCGCCGGCGCGGATGCGCTCGACGAAGGTGCCTTGCGGCACCAGGTCGACGGCGATCTGGTTCGCCAGCATCTGCTGCTGGGCTTTCGGATTGAGGCCGATATGGGTTGCCGTCAGCTTCGAGACCAGCGTCTTGTCGAACAGCTTGCCGACGCCCTTGCCCGGTGTCGCTGCGTCGTTCGAAATCAGCCTCAGGTCTGTCTTGTTCTGGCGCACGACTTCATCGAGCAGCCGCTCCGGAGTGCCGACGCCCATGAAGCCGCCAACCATCACGCTGGCGCCCGCCGGGATCATCGCAACGGCTTCTTCGACGGAAACGGCCTTCATGATTGAACTCCCGGTCGCCCCACGTTGGCACAAGGGCGGTGCACGGATGATGGGACCCGGCGACGATCCTCCTTTGATCTGCGTCAAGGCTTCCGATCATTCCGTTCCGGGCCGCCACCAATCTCAGTCAGTTCACGATCGCGTTGAGATGAGGCTCACGCGGGATGTGCGGAGCCGAGATCGAGAACCAGCCGCACCGTCTTCGGATCATCACTTCGCGCAATTCTGAAGTCGGACTTTTTCGAACACCCGGCGCGTCGACGCGTTGCCGGACAGAACCTCGGACGTGAGCTCCCAAGCCTGCCTGAGAGTGATGCTCGCGACTGTCCCGCCAAACCAGGCATGAATTTTGTTCAAGGTTATCTGCGCCAATCTACGATTTCGTGTGCTCGGGTCCGTCTCTGGGGCGTCGCGAGCGGCTCGTCCCCTCTGCTAGCCGCCGTAGCCATGGCCGATTATCTGCAGGGTCGCGATCGGCACCGTTGACACCATTCCCCCACGGAGCTTCGCTTCATGGCCTCAGCTCAACGCGTGACCGGCTAGCCCGTACACCCACGGCTCGTTTTCCTTCCGGTTCAGAAATCGCTTTCCTTTCGACATGGTCGAGACGGTGTCGTTTATCCCGAGGCGGCTCTGCTGAAGGAAGTCCGCAAACGGACCCGTCTGCTCCCGCGTATCGACGCGGACGAATTGCCCCGCGAGATCTCTGAGATGCACGGCCGTGAGATGGATCGCGTCACAATCATTGCTGGCGACGATCGGGCCGATCACATGACCGCGCCCGAATTCGCGCTTCATGGAAAAACCGACGGCCTCCCCGCCGCGGCGCAAGACGGAGATTGCGGCACCTTCAGAAAGCAATGCGAGCAGCTTCTGCCGGTTAGCTCCGAACGCGCGTTCATCCAGTGCCGCGATCTCTCCGATGTTCGCAGTGGACAGCGAGCTCAATTCAGCGGTCAGAGCCGGCACCGGCGGAGGTGGTGAGACGGCCTCTCCTTGCCACTGATACACGGTGGCTTCCTTCGTAAACCCCAGCGACAGATACAGATGATAGGCGGCATGGGTTGAGTTGAGGGTCAAATTCCGATCGCCACACCGCTCGAAAACCTGCTCCATGAGCCAGCGGCCAGTACCTTGTGCCTGGGTTCGGGGTGATGTGATCACCAGGCCAATCGTCGCGAATTCGTGGCCATAGGGGAACCACATCGCGCTGCCGAAGACGCGCCCTATGCCATCCACGGCCACGATGCCGTGGCCGGCGCGGCGCAGGAAATCCCAATCCTTCGGGCGGTGCGGCCAGCCGACACCGATCGAAAGCGCGTGGAGCAGCTTCACATCAACGTCGTTGATGTCCTTGGCCACCAGTTCAAAGGACTTCACGCGGACCGTTCGTCCCATTCAGCTCATCCGTTTCTTTGCGGCCCCCAAACCTTGGGGGCCTCGCCGGCCTTCTGCTTCGTGCCGCACAAGCCCTGTTTTGCAGCAGCATAACGCGGAAGGCCAGCAGGTTTCGCCTGTTTGGCAGGCGGTATTCGGAATGTTCCACCGCAAGCGCAACTCGATTCAGCAGGGAAAGCTCCTGATTGCGGCCTATCGATATCCGGCAACAGCAGGCAGGGTGAGCCCCAGTGAATATCGCCGCCTTTCCAGCCCTCAGTGGCCGGCCGGGCCGGTCTCAATGCCCAGCATCCCAGGTGAGGACCTGAGAGGACCCCGTCGATGGCGTTCCTTTTCAATTCCGATGCTGCTCGGGGGGCAATTTTCCGGCAGGCCTTTGCGCGCGAACTCCCTGATCTCGAATTCCATCATTCCGGTGAATGCGTCGATCCGGAAAAGGTACGCTACCTGCTGACCTGGAACGTACCCAATGATGTCGCGCGGTTTCGAAATCTGGAAGTGCTCTTTTCCATCGGTGCGGGGGTCGATCAATTCAAGCCTGAGACGATACCCGAGCGCGTGAAGCTCGTGCGCATGGTCGAGGACGGCATCATACGCATGATGCAGGAGTACGTGGTGCTTGGCGTGCTGACTCTCCATCGGGAGATGCTGGCCTATCGGGAGCAGCAGGGAAGGGGCCTTTGGCAAGCCCTTGCAAGTGTTCAGTCGACCGATCGGCGCGTGGGCTTCCTCGGGCTTGGGATGCTGGCGCAAGCTGCGATCGATCGCCTGAAACCGTTTCGATTTCCGCTTGCCGCCTGGAGCCGCAGCAAAAGAACGGTCGAAGGTATCACCTGCTTTCACGGCGACGATCAGCTTGGCAGCTTTCTGAAAGGAACGGACATCCTCGTCTGTCTTCTGCCCCTGACAAAGGAAACGAGCGGCATCCTGAATGCGAGGCTTTTCTCGCTCTTGCCGACGGGAGCAAGGCTGCTGCACGTCGGCCGTGGCCCGCAGCTTGACCAGGGCGCACTCATCGAGTCGCTGGACAGCGGCCATCTTGCAGCGGCCATGCTCGACGTCACCGATCCCGAGCCACTGCCGGAGAGTCATCCACTCTGGTCCCATCCGAAGGTGATCATCACGCCGCATATCGCGTCCGTGACGCAACCGCATACGGCGGCACAATCGGTCATAGAGAACATCCGGCGCCACCGCGCTGGACAAAACCCGATCGGCCTCGTCGATCGAACACGCGGCTACTAACAGGAAGAACACCATGTCGCTTCTGGTCACCATCGACACCAATCCGGATTTCGCACCGAAGCACGCCTTGCCTGCTCCGGAACGGCTCATTTCTGGCAATCCATCCTTCAAGACCTGGGCGCAGGATGCCTCGAAGGGCGAGAAGGTGCTGACCGGCGTCTGGGAGGCAACGCCCGGCGAGACCCACTCCATCAAGGGTACCACTTTCGAGTTCTGCCACATCCTCTCGGGCCTGATCGAAATCGATGAAAAGGGTGGCGAGACCAGGAGGTACCGCGCCGGCGACAGCTTCGTGATGAAACCTGGCTTCGTCGGGGTCTGGCGCACGATCGAAACCGTGCGGAAGATCTACGTCTGCCATTATGGCTGAGGGCCGCTATTGAGCGGCGCTCAGAATATTCGACTTGCGAGGCCGCGTCTGACCAGCTTCAACGCGGCCAGTTACTTCATTCTCAATGAAAAATGCGGCGTGCGGTCCTGTATTGCTCGCATGAGACGGCTTCGCCTCGCCAATCGCACATCCAGGCCGTGATGGCAGGGCTGGCCCGAAGAAGGAGCAAGCCCATGATTGCATTCGGATCTGCATCTGAAACAAGGAAAGGGGGCGGCTGAACCGCCCCCTTTTTCCTTTGCAGCGCAGATCTCTCTCGAAGCTTTCCAAGAACTGAAGTGCCGCGAGAGATCCTGAAAAGAACTGCGCTCACGCGCTTTTGCGCAGGGGCTCCAGGCCGACTGCCGCAGCAAGCCAGTCGATGCCAGCGACCTCGGTATATTCATAGAAGGGATTGGCGGGCTCGTGGCCGCGGTTCACCCACACCTTGCTCTTGATGCCCAAATCGTAAGCCGTCATCAGGTCGTAGCGGAAGGAGGAGGAAACGTGCGTAATGTCTTCCGGCCCGCAGCCCAGCCTGTCCAGCATATATTCGAAGCCCTTCATGTGCGGCTTGTAGGCGCCGGTTTCCTCTGCCGTGATGACCATGTGGAAGGGAGCGCCGAGCTTTTCGACGTTCGACATGATGAGGTTCTTCATCGAGTTTGACAGGATGACGAGCGGGATTTCCTTTGCAACCCGAGCCAAGCCTGCCGGAACGTCGGGATGCGGGCCCCATGTCGGCACCTCGTCATAGATGCGCTCGGCATGCTCTGGCCGGAATGCGATGCCGTTGCGCTTGCAGGCGCGCTCCAGTGCATTGTGCACGACGTCGAGATAGGGCTTCCACGCGCCGAGAACCTCGTCCAGGCGATAGGCCGAAAAATCCTTGATGAGCTTTTCCATGGCCGTCGACGAGAGCTCGGAGCCATAGACTCTCCTTGCCGCGCCGGCCATGTCGAAGTTGGTCAGCGTCCCGTAGCAGTCGAAGGTGATGTATTTGGGTCTGAACGTCGCCATGGCTTGAATTCTCCAATCCTCACGCACCGCTTGCCGGTACGAGAAGCATCCTAGCGAGCAGCGCGCAAGACAAAGCGCCGATGTCGCGGTGGCCGGGAGCAGATTGTGTCGTATCGGATCCGAGCTGTGGTAGAGAGTTGCGGGAAGAAGGTTCTCCGCGATGATCCACGCTGCCGTGCGCCGCTCAATCCCGGCATAAGATGTCGAGTCGGTCGTCAATCAAAGTCAAAATGCCTTCCGTCCATGTCCGGCCCGGGAGCAACTGCTGTCTTCGGCACTCTACGTTGAGCCTGAAGACATCGCGGTGGCCGCACAGACGTTGCGGTTGATCTGGAGGACGACATGTTGAGCAACTCGCTGATTGAACTCGATCGTGCGCATCTGATTCACCCGGTCTCATCCTATCGCAGCCACGAGACCACGGGCGTCCGCGTGCTGAAATCAGCGAAAGGCGCGACGCTGACCGATGTCTCGGGGCGTCAGTTGCTCGATGGCTTCGCGGGTTTGTGGTGTGTCAATGCCGGCTACGGACAGGACAGCATCATTGAAGCGGCTTCGAGGCAGCTCCGCGAACTGCCTTATGCGACGGGCTATTTCGGGTTGGGCTCGGATCCCGCCATCCGGTTGGCCGCAAGGCTGGCTGAATTGGCGCCTGGCGATCTGAACCATGTCTATTTCACCTTGGGTGGCTCCGATGCCGTCGATAGTACGATCCGGTTCATCCGTTACTATTATCATTCCAAGGGTACGCCACAGAAGGATCAGTTCATTTCCGTCGAATCCGGCTATCATGGATCGTCGACGGCAGGGGCTGGCCTGACGGCGCTGCCTGCCTTTCATGCGGGCTTCGGAGTGCCTTATAGCTGGCAACACAAGATTCCATCGCACTATGCCTATCGAAATCCTGTCGGGACTCATCCCCAAGCCATCATTGCCGCCTCGGTCGCGGCCTTGCGGGAGAAGATCGCCGAGCTCGGCGCCGATCGTGTTGCCGCCTTCTATGTCGAGCCGATACAGGGGTCCGGAGGCGTGCTCGTTCCGCCGCCGTCCTGGCTGAAGGCCATGCATGCTGTCTGCAAGGAGCAAGACATTCTGTTCGTTGCCGATGAGGTCATCACCGGCTTTGGCCGTGTCGGTCCGCTCTTCGCGTGTGAAGAGGACGATGTCGTGCCGGATCTCATGACTACGGCAAAAGGACTGACCTCGGGCTATGTGCCGATGGGGGCCGTTCTGATGTCCGACCGCGTCTACAACACCATTGCCGATGGTGCCGGCAAGGCGGCCGTGGGTCACGGCTACACCTATTCCGCCCATCCCGTCAGCGCAGCCGTGGGACTCGCGTGCCTTGACCTCTACGAAAACGGCTTGCTCGAGAACGGCCGCAAGGCCGGGCAACGTCTGCTGGAAGGTCTTCGCGCGCTGGCCAATCATCCCCTCGTCGGCGATATCAGGAGTCGCGGCATGCTGGCGGCAATCGAACTCGTCACCGATAAGCAGCGCAAGACGCCTCTGCCGGCGGAAGCCGACGCGGCGCGCCGCATTTTCGACCGCGCATGGGACAACGGCCTCGTCATCCGCGCTTTTGCCCAGGGCGTGCTGGGCTATGCGCCACCGCTCTGCTGCACGGATGGCGACATCGATGCCATTATTGAGCGGACGAGAACTACGCTCGACCAGACGCTCGAGGACAAGGACGTCCGCGCAGCGATGAAAGGATAAGCCACGGCGCCTGTCCCCTAGCCGTTGAAGATGCTTTCGAGCGGCAGATGGGATTTCACGATCGGGGACTTCAGCACGACGAAGCTGAAATATTTGTCGATACCGATATCCATCTCGACCAGGCGCTCCATGATCGCCTGGTATTCGCTGATCCCTGCCGTGATGAATTTCACGAGATAGTCGTACCCGCCCGAGACGAGATGGCATTCGACAACGGAATCGACCTTTTCGATCGTTGTGAGGAAGCGCGCGAAATCGATCTGCCGGTGATTCTTGAGGGTGATTTCGGCGAACACAGTCAGAGTTTGTCCGAGCTTCGCAACGTCGATCTGGGCGGAATAGCCGGTAATGAAGCCCTCCGACTGGAGCCTCTTGACTCGCATCAGGCACGGGCTCGGGGATAGGTTAATCAGCTCTGCGAGCTCGACGTTGGAAATCCGCCCGTTCTTCTGCAGTTCGCATAAAATCCGGATGTCGATCTTATCGAGCTTCATAGCAATGCCACGAGATGGGGTGAGACAACGGCGTCAAGGCTCCGAGGCTTCAGCGTCACGCGCACTGTCATAACATCAACCAGCATCTTTTCCCAACCGGGGCGGAAACTGGATTCTAGAAGTCGCTGACCTTGCCCCAGGCGCTCATTTTCAGCCGCTCCGGCCTGTAGGGGTGAGGGTCGACGATTGGCGCGCTGCCCGTAATGATGTCTGCGATCATATGCCCCGCGCCTGGGCCGATTCCAAAGCCGTGGCCGCTGAACCCCGCTGCCAGGATGAAACCCGGAATCGACTGAACTTCGCCGATTGCGGGGATGCCGTCGGGCGTGCTGTCGATGTAACCGCCCCAGACATTCGAGATTTCGACGCGCTGAAGTTCCGGCACGAGCTTGCAAGCTCGTCGATGCGTTGCCCTAATCTGCCTCATGTCAGGGCGAGGATCGAGCGTTCGGTTCAGCTCCATGGGGGTCACCTCGTCGAGCCGCCATTTCGCCAGGGATTCATGGCCTTGCCGCAGGCCCTCGAAAGCCCCAGGGCTGAGACTTCGCCACCGGCGGGCGAACATCGGCAGGAATTCGCGGCCGAATCTGAATTGCTGCGGCGTGGGGTCAACTCGCGCGCGCCCGCTGATAGCGAGCGTGTATCCGCCATTGCCACGCCGGGTCAGCGAGACGAGCCCGGTGTAAAGGGCATCAGGCAGGCCGGCAGCGCCAGGAGCCAAAGCGAGAATGGACTGGCGCACGGACGCCTGTGGGAAACGAATTCCCAGCTGGTTGCAGAACGAAGATGCCCACGCGCCTCCTGCCATGACCGCCGTCTTCGTCCGGATCGTGCCGGCCTCGGTCACGACCCCGCTGACCCGGCCGCCACTGAGCTCCAAGCCGCGCGCCGCGCATTGCTGGTGCACCGTGCCACCCGCCGCCATGATCGCACGCGCGGCGATGGGCACGGCCTTTGAAGTATCCGCCGTCCCGTCGGTGGGAGAGAAGACGCCACCTTTCCACCTGCGGCCCGTGACCTTGCCTCGCTCGCTGGCTTCTTCCGCACTCAACATGTGCGTCGTAACGCCTACAGTCCTGGCGAAGTCACGCCACTTGGCCCAGCCCTCAAGCTCGCTTTCGTCGTTCGACAAATACAACAGGCCGCAGCGGCGGAAGCCGGTATCTTCACCGGTCTCATGGGCAACTTTCTCCCAGAGATCGAGGCTCTTGGTTGCAATCGGCAACTCGCGCGCGTCGCGGTTCTGTTGGCGGCACCATCCCCAGTTGCGGCTGGATTGCTCGGCGGCGACGCGGCCCTTTTCAAGCAAGGCGACCTTGACGCCTCGACGCGCCAGGTAATAGCTCGCGAACACGCCGACCACCCCGCCGCCGATGACGACGACGTCCGCCTCTCGAGGCAGGGAAGGGCTGGATTCGATGTGCATGAGTGGCGGGTTCATGGGGGCGGGGACTCCGATGCTTGGCGTATCGTATCCGAGCAGCTGCGGCAGGCGCGCTCCGGACTTTCGTGGTTGGGCGGAATTTCCTGCGGTTTACGGCTTGCGGTGCAGGCAGTTATTGCAAAGATATTTGGATTGCACGCCATCTCATGGGCGTGAAGAATGACGGGTGGTCTCTGCAATGAGGTCTGTGTTTTCGTGACTTGCAGGCAAGCCTCAGCCGAACATGTGCGCCGGCAGCCGCAGACCGAAATGCCAAATCGGGCTTCGTTTTTAGAATTTCATGCTGCCTGTCTGGCGCGTTTCGGCGACTCCGGGATGGTTGAAGCGGTCAGAGTTATGAACACCGGATCAATGTCGATCAACGGGCAGAATTCAAAAAGTGACGCGCGATGGGCCTTGTCTGGGAGGAGACCTTTGCCGAAGCGATAGGCGCCAATGGCAGCCTCTCGGACCTCCGCTCATCGTTCGAGCGATCCATTCGACCGCTCGCCCGCGCTCAGCGACGCCTTGTCTGTAGGGCAGCCAGCTCTCAATCATGCCGTATTCACCGCGCGGAGAATGGCAGAATGAGCGACGAGGTGTTGACCTGTCCGAGCGCGGCGGCGGCAAAAGTGGCCGAAGAGCCGATCCGCAACGTCACGGGACGCGCTTGAAAGGGGAGAAGGTTCAGATGACCTCTGCCCCGCAGCCTTTAGCCTCGGAAGATGTGGCGCTCGCGGTCCGCGACCTGACCGTGAGCTTGCCGGCAGGCATGGAGCGGGCGCACGCCGTCGAGAACGTTTCCTTTGAACTGAAGCGCGGCCAGATCCTCTGCATCATAGGCGAATCCGGATCAGGCAAGTCGGTCACGGCCAACGCGATCATGGGCCTCTTGCCCAAGTCGATCCGCGTGTCCTCCGGAGCAATCCGTCTGCAAGGCATGGACCTCGTAGGACTCTCGCCGGAGAGTCTGCGCGACCTCCGTGGCCGTGTTGTCTCCATGATCTTCCAAGACCCGCTATCCGCTCTCAACCCGCTGATGACGGTGGGCGCGCAGATCGAGGAAGTGATGGCGGCGCACCGCATGGGAACGCCGAAATCCCGCCGTAGCCGCGCCATAGAACTGTTGACCGAGGTGGGCCTGCCGGATCCGCCGCTCATGTATCATCAGTATCCGTTCCGGCTCTCGGGCGGGCAGCGACAGCGGGTGATGATCGCCATGGCTCTGGCTCTGGAGCCTGCGATCCTGATCGCCGACGAGCCGACCACCGCACTCGACGTGACGACCCAGGCACAGATTCTGCAACTGATCCGCGACATTCAACGCCGCAAGGGAATGAGCGTGATGTTCATTACCCATGACTTCGGAGTCGTGGCGGAGATTGCCGATTCCGTTGTGGTGATGGAGAAGGGTCATTGCGTGGAGCAGGGGAGCGCCGAGCAGGTGTTGAAGTCCCCGAGCCATCTCTATACGCGCCGCCTGATCGCGGCCGTGCCGCATCTGACGGGCAAGGACCGCGTCCCGGCGGAAGCTGCGGCCGCGGCCTCCATTCTGAAGGTCGAATGTCTGGTCAAGACCTACCGCAGCGGCAGTGCGCTGTTCGGTAGGCGCCGGATCGTACCAGCGGTCAATGGCGTGTCGTTCGACCTTTCGCCGGGGCGCACCTTGGGCGTTGTTGGAGAAAGCGGCTCCGGCAAATCCTCGCTCGGTCGATTGTTGATCAAGCTCCTCGACAGCGACAGCGGCTCTATCCTGTTCGAGGGACGGGACGTTGCCCGGCTCTCCGAAGCCGAGTTTCGGCCGGTTCGGCCAAAGATCCAGATGATTTTCCAGGATCCATTTGCCTCGCTCAATCCGCGATCAACGGTCGGCCAAATTCTGACGGTCGGCCCGATCGCGCACGGAGTGCCTCACAAGGCGGCATGTGAGCAGGCGCGAGAGCTGTTGGCCCATGTCGGCCTGGATGCGGGAACCTTCGATCGTTATCCCCACGAGTTCTCGGGCGGCCAACGTCAGCGCATCGGAATCGCTCGGGCGCTGATGTTCAAGCCGAAGCTGCTGATCGCTGACGAAGCGGTCTCCGCGCTCGACGTATCGATCCAGGCGCAGATCTTGAAGCTTCTGGACCAGATTCAGCGGGAGACCGGCGTATCGATGATCTTCATCACGCACGATCTGCGCGTGGCCAGCCAGATCTGCGATGAAATCGCGGTCATGCATCGAGGGCAGATCGTCGAGCACGGACCGCCATCGCAGATCTTCCTGAATCCGAAATCCGCCTACACGCGAGAACTCGTCGCTGCCATCCCCGGCGAGCAGCAAAGCAGCGCCCGCGCCGTTGGAAGCCAATCGACACTGGCCGGACATAGCCACAAATGAGGAGGGGTCATGACTGAAGCAAAGACTGCATCGATCTATTCGCGGCGTAGCGCACTCCAGCTGATGATCGCCGGCGCGGCCGGCCTTGCCGGATCAAATCTGCTGGACAAACCTGCGCTCGCGCGCACTTCTCCAGCAAAGCCAACCGGCCGCGTGATCGTCGGCCTTGGTCAAGAGCCGACCGTCTTCAATCCGCTGATGGTGCACATTGAGGTCGATGATGGTGTGCATTTCTCGGTTTTCGATGCGCTGTTCCGCATCGATCCTCAAGGCGTCATTCAACCCAATCTAGCCCTGGAAGTGCCGGACCAAAAGAACGGCGGCATTACGGAGGACGGTCTCAAATGGCGCATTCGTTTGCGTGACGATGTCCGCTGGCACGACGGCAAGCCTTTCACCGCCGAGGACGTGAAGTTCACTCTCGAACTCATCATGAATCCCAACTTCCGCAGTTGGCGCACGGCCGGCCATGCTCTCGTGCGCGACATCACGGTGATCTCGCCCACGGAGATCTCGTGGCGGATGGAAGAGGCCTTTGCGCCATATTTGTCGTTCCTGACCGAAACCTTCATCGTGCCCAAGCACGTTCTCGAGAAAGAGGCCAATCCGAACAGCGCCGCCTTCAACCAGGCGCCGATCGGCACCGGGCCGTTCAAGTGGGGACAGCGGGTCGCCGGCGATCATCTCGAACTCGTGGCGAACCTCGATTACTTCGGCGAAGGCCCTCATATCGAGAGGCTGGTCTTCAAATACATCCCTGACCTCACCGTCCTCTACACCCAGTTCAAGAGCGGCGACATTGACCTCGTGGGTCAACCCTACATCACGCCTGATCACTATGCGGAAGCCAAGACGCTGCCGAACCGGGTGGTGACCCTGGTTCCAAGGACCTCGTTCGAGTCCTTTTACCTGAACCTCGAGCGCCCGCAGTTCAAGGAGCTGGCGGTTCGCGAGGCGCTGTACGCGGCGATCGACAAGGAGGCGATCATCCAGGGGCTCTATTACGGCGTGCCGAGCCCGACGGAGACCTTCATGCCCCGGCAGTCCTTCTTCTTCAACGCCAATCTGCCGCTTCACCAATTTGACGTGAATCGCGCGGGCAAGATCCTCGATCAGGCCGGCTGGGCAAAGGGCGGGGACGGCATTCGCACCAAGAATGGCGTTCGTCTGTCCTTTACCAATTCGACCACGTCCGGCGATCCCCTCCGCGAGCAGGTACAGCAGTTCCTGCAGCAGACGTTTGCGCAACTGGGCGTCGAGATGAAGATATCGAACCTGCCTGCCGCCGTGATGTGGGGCGAGTTCTGGATGCAATCGCAGTTCGATTCCGTAATCGTCGGGAGCTCGTATCTGATCGGCGCCGACCCGGACGTCACCAATCGCCTGCACTCCCGCTCGATCGCAGCCAAGGGCGGCCGCGGCTCGAACAATGCACAATACGCCAATCCGGAGGTTGATGCTTTGCTCGACAAGGGCGCACGCACCTTCGATCCGGAAGCGCGGCGCGCGATCTACTTCCGGGTACAGGAACTCGTGCGTCGCGACCTGCCTTTCCTGCCGCTGTATCAAAGCAACGCGGTCGAAGGTCTCAAGAAGGGGATCAACGGTTTCGTGCCGAACGGCAATACGCGCACGGAATCCTGGAATGCGCTGGCCTGGTATTGGGCGAGCTGACGTGCTGCCGGCCGAGGCCCTGTGGCGAGGTCGGCGCTGGAGTGATGCTGCAACGTCAACATCAACATGGTGACTCGAATGTCCGGGTTCCTGCTCAATCGTCTCTCGCAGAGCATCGTGCTGCTGGTGATCGTCTCGATCATCGGCTTCACGGTTCTCAACCTCATGCCGGGCGGTCCTCTCGCGCAGTTCGGGCTCGATCCGGGCATGACCCAGAAGGATGTGGAACGACTCGCAACGCAGCTCGGGTTGAACCGGCCGCTGTGGATTCAGTATCTGGATTGGGCCTGGCGGCTGCTCCAGGGCGATTGGGGACACTCATTCCGCGATGGCTTTTCCGTGCTTGCGGTGATCGGTCGCCATCTGCTGGCGACGCTGCTGCTGATGGGCACGTCCACAGCCTTGGCGATCGCGGTCGGCACCTGGATCGGCATCCGCGGGGCAACCCATCGCTATTCCCTGTTCGACTATTGCGCGACGATCGGCGCCATGGTCGCGCTGTCGGTTCCGACTTTCTGGTTCGGCCTGATCGGCATCTACATCTTCACCCTGAAGCTCGGCTGGGTGCCCGCAGGCAACATGTACACGATCGGCGACGGCTCGGTGCTGGACTATCTGCATCACCTGATCCTGCCGAGCCTGGTGCTGTCGCTCGTTCATGTCGCTATCTGGAGCCGTTACATGCGCACGGCGACGCTCGATGCGCTCAGTCAGGATTTCGTCAAGACGGCCCGCGCCAAGGGCGTGAGCGAACGCCGCATCCTGCTGAAGCATGTCGTCGGCAATGCGCTGTTGCCGATGATCACTCTGGCAGGGATGCAATTGCCCAGCATTCTGACCGGCGCATTGGTCACAGAGACCGTGTTTACCTGGCCGGGAATGGGCCGGCTGTTTCTCGATAGCCTCGGCTATAGCGACTATCCGGTCGTGATGGGGCTGTTGATCTTCTCGGCCATCCTGGTCGTGTTGGGCAATCTGATCGCAGACATCGTCATCGCCACCGTCGACCCGCGCATTCGCCTGGGCTGAGTCCGCGGACGGCCGGTAACAGGAGGCAGCAGATATGACCGCCATCGTCGTCCATGCAGCTCCCGTTCGCTGGTGGCGCAGCCGTGCAGTAAACCGCTTCATGCGTCATCATCTGGCGCTTGTTGGGATCGCAATGATCACCCTGCTCGTGCTCGCGTGCGCCATTGGGCCCCATGCTCTGCCCTACGACTCGCTGCACATAGATTTGCGTGCCCGCTTTGCTCCGCCTCTCACCGGTCAGCACTACTTCGGAACGGATCCGTTGGGGCGTGATCTGGCTGTGCGACTGCTAATGGCTGGGCGGGTTTCGCTGCTGGTGGGATTCTCGGCGATGCTATTGTCAACGCTGATCGGAACGCTCGTCGGCGTGACGGCCGGCTATCGCGGCGGCTGGGTCGGGGCAGCGCTGATGCGCATGGTGGACGGCTTCCTCTCTTATCCCTCGATCTTTCTCGTGCTGGCGCTGGCGGCAACGCTGCGGCCGAGCCCGGTGATGATTACCGTGATCATTGCCGTCACCAGCTGGATGGAGACTGCGCGTATCGTGGAAGCCGAGGTCCGCTCACTGCGTGAGCGCGAGTTTGTCCAAGCTGCGCGTATGGTGGGCTTACGCAGAGGCCACATCATGTTTCGCGAGGTCCTGCCCAATGCGGTGGGCCCGATCATCGTCGCCGCAAGCCTGGCGGTCGCCCGCGCGATCCTTCTTGAAGCCTATATCAGCTTCCTCGGCTACGGCATCCAGCCGCCGCTGCCCAGCTGGGGCAACATGCTCAACGGGGCACAGCAATATCTGGCGAGCGCTCCATGGCTCGCCATCATTCCCGGTGCCGCAATCACGATAGCGGTGACGAGTTTCAACTTCATCGGCGACGGCCTGCGCGACGCGCTCGACGTCCGAAACGACCATATCTGATCATTCGACCTGAATGCGATCCGAGCGCAAGGCCAGGCCACCCGTAACACGTGAGAGCAAACCCCATGCACGCGCCGAGAGTTGTCGAGAAGGCGACGCCCTATTGGTGGGAAGCCGCGCGGCATGCATGCGGCGCGCAAGCTCATGGGACATGACGCGCAGGCGCGCACCGCCCTTGATTTCCGGCCGCCGTCCTTCATCCCGTTCTATCGAGGCAATCCCTGGTTCATACCTGCCTTCATCCAGACCTATCGCATGCGTGATCGGATCGCGTTGTGGCGTGCCAGCCGCTGATGGCTGGCGGCATGGCGTCCAATTAGCGGCACCGCCGCCTCTCGAAAGAAGAGAATCGATGCACTACGTCTCCACACGCGGCCATTCGGGCCGCAAGCAGTTCTGCGAGATATTGCTCGAGGGGCTCGCGCAAGATGGCGGGCTCTACGTTCCCGAGAGCTACCCTCGCGTGGACGACGCTACGCTGAAGGCGTGGCGCAACTTGCCGTACGCAAGCCTGGCTTTCGAAATCCTGTCGCTCTATGTCAGCGACATCCCGCCTGCCGACCTGAAGGCAATCTGTGACAAGACCTATACCTCGGAGGTCTTCGGAAGTCCTGATATCGCGCCGCTGCGAAGGCTGGAGCCAGGGCTTTACCTGCAAGGTCTGTCGAACGGTCCCACGCTGGCGTTCAAGGACATGGCCATGCAGTTGCTCGGCAATCTGCTCGAGTACGAGCTGGCGCGCCGGCACGAGGACTTGAATGTTCTTGGCGCGACCAGTGGCGACACCGGGAGCGCGGCGGAATATGCCATGCGCGGAAAGAAAGGGGTGCGGGTCTTCATGTTGTCGCCCCGCGGGCGGATGAGCGCCTTTCAACAAGCTCAGATGTTCAGCCTTCAGGACGACAACATCCACAACATCGCGATAGACGGCGTGTTCGACGACTGCCAGGACATCGTCAAGCGCGTGTCAGGCGACCTGGAATTCAAGCGACGGTACAACATCGGGGCTGTCAATTCGATCAACTGGGCGAGGTTGGTCGCGCAGGTCATCTATTACTTTTCCGGTTACCTGCAAGCATCCGAAACGGCGCCCGAAGGCGTGAGCTTTGCCGTGCCTTCAGGAAACTTCGGCAACATCTGCGCCGGTCATGTTGCGCGCATGATGGGGCTTCCGATCTCTCGTCTCGTTCTTGCAACCAACGAAAACGACGTGCTTGACGAGTTTTTCCGCACGGGCGTGTATCGCGTCCGAAGCCGGGCTGACACGCGCGAAACATCGAGCCCCTCGATGGACATTTCCAAGGCATCGAATCTCGAGCGCTTTGTATTCGATTTGCTCGGGCGCGATGCACGCCGGACGAAGGCGCTATTTGATGATCAGCTCAGCGAGCGAGGCCTCTTCGACCTGAGTGGAGATCCCGACTTCGCAAAGGCGGCCGCACGGTTCGGCCTTCGCAGCGGCAAGAGCACCCATGCTGACCGGTTGGCGGCGATCCGTGACATTTGGGAGCGCTACAACACCACAATCGACCCGCACACCGCCGATGGCGTGACGGTCGCGCGCATGCACATGTCGCCCGAGGTGCCGATGATCGTGCTCGAAACTGCTCAGCCCATCAAATTTGCTGCCACCATCAAGGAGGCGTTGGGACGGGAGCCGGATCGTCCGAGACGTTTCGAGGGCATCGAAGAGTTGCCGCGCCGGGTTAAAGTCCTTCCTGCGGATGCACGCGCGGTCAAGAGCTATATCGCCGAGATCATGCAGGGTACGACCAGCAGAAAGCCCGCTTTCGGATCATGAACTGTTTCGCATGGCGGTATCTGCAGAGTTGTTAATGGGTCGCCGCGATCTGCGCAATCCGTGATCCACACTTCCGAGTATTGCGGGCTACTGGATCAGTGTCCGGATCGCGCTGTGGCGATCAGCGGCCGGCAGCAGACTGGCCCTTCTGCCGGATCATGAACGGAATACTATGCCGAACTCCGCTCCAATCTGATTGCGTAATGCTGTCGAGCCGAAGGTACGCTGCGGAACGTGCGAGGATCATCTGAGGCTCCATGTATCGCAAGTGCAGCGATAGGCAATCCAACGAGAGACGTCGACCCAGCATGACAACCGCAGCTTATCCAATCGGAGATCTTGTCAATGAAGACGTGGTCCTGCTTCCTTTCGCCAAGAAACATCTGGAAGGCGCCTTAAAGCTCTCGCAGGAGATGTCCTGGCCTTATCGGCTCGAAGACTGGAATGTCGCGCTGCAGTTGGGCCAAGGCTTTGTTCTGGAGCGCGCTGGGACGGTGATCGGGACTGCAGCCTGGTGGCCGTACGGCGACACATATGCTTCCGCCGGAATGATCATCGTCGCGAAGGATGCTCAGGGCCGCGGCTATGGGGCCCGGCTCGTGGATGCGTTGCTGACGTCCGCGCGCCCGCGGACCATCGCGCTGAATTCGACAGCCGAAGGCGCCATACTTTACCGGCGTCGCGGCTTTGTGCCGATCGGGGTCATCCACCAGCATCAGGGAATTCCCAGAGGGCGCCATGAGCCGCCGCCGCCGGGGCTCGTCAGGCCAATGGCTGCCTCGGATTTCGAGGCGACCATGCGACTCGATCGCGAGGCTACGGGCTTGGAGAGACGACAGATGCTCGAAAAGCTGCTCCACAGCGGTGATGGCTATGTCCTGCAGCGTGACGGCATGGCCCGCGGCTACGCTATCTCCCGGCTTTTCGGCCGCGGGCATGTCATCGGTCCCGTCGTCGCCGAAACCGCGACCGATGCACAGGCGCTGATCGAGGCTGCGCTCGCGCGGCTCGGCAGTGTTTTTGTCCGCATCGACACCTCTGCCACATCGCAACTCGGGGATTGGTTCGAAGGCATCGGCCTGGAGCAGGTCGGCGATGCCACCACAATGATTTTGGGCACGCCGGCACCATCGAGCGGGCCCGCGCGTGTCTTTGCGATACCCAACCAGTCTTTCGGCTAGGAGATATCGACGTGCTGCGCGAGGAGATGAACAGGACGGATCACCAGAACGGCGAGGCGGCCGCAACGATCGGCGCATTGGCAACGCCGGCCCTCCTGCTCGACAAGGATCGGCTCGATCGCAATCTCGCCCGTCTGTCCTCCCGCATGGCCGAGCAGGGCGTCGTGCTGCGTCCTCATATGAAGACGGCGAAATCCATTGACGTCGCCCAACGTGCCTATCCGTCGGGCGCGGGACCAATCACTGTCTCAACCCTGGCGGAGGCGGAGTACTTCGCGCAGCATGGCTTCCGGGACATCACCTATGCCGTGGGACTTGCACCTCACACCGCCGCGAGGGCGATGCGTCTGCGCAAAGCAGGCGTCGACCTTAAGGTTCTGCTCGATTCGCCGGAGCAGGCAAGAATGGTTGGCGCGGCCGGTCGTGCCGCTGGTGTGATACCGTCCGCTTTCATCGAGATCGACTGCGATGGTCACCGCGGCGGGCTGACTGCTGACGATCCAAAGCTCATTGCAGTCGGGGTCGCGCTGGGCGAGGCCGGCGTCAAGCTCGCCGGGATCCTGACCCATGCCGGCGAATCCTACAGCCTCTTCACGCCCGAGGCCCTCATCGCCGCCGCGGAGAATGAGAGGGCGGCCGCGGTCGCCGCGGCGAAGGCGTTGCGGGCGACGGGGCACGAATGCCCGGTCGTGAGCGTCGGCTCCACTCCGACGGCGCATTTCGCCGAAGACCTGACCGGCGTCACGGAAATGCGCGCCGGCGTCTACATGTTCTTCGATCTGGTCATGCACGGCGTCGGTGTCTGCACGACCGACGACATTGCCATATCGGTGCTCGCCACCGTGATCGGCAAGAAACCCGAGAAGGGCTGGATTTTGGTCGATGCGGGGTGGATGGCGCTGTCGCGCGACCGCGGCACCGCGGCGCAGCCGGTCGACCAGGGATACGGCCTGGTCTGCGACGTAGCCGGCAAGATCTATCCCGACCTGATCGTTTCGCAAGCAAGCCAGGAGCACGGGATCGTCGCCATCAGGCCCGGCTCGGCGCACGCTTTGCCCAATCTTCCGATCGGCGCGAAGGTCAGGATTCTCCCCAATCACGCCTGTGCGACGGCGTCGCAACACGAGTCGTACAGCGTCGTCTCCGCCGACAGCGACGCGATCGAAGCACAATGGCCCCGGATGCGCGGCTGGTAGGCCGTCGAAAGGATCGGTTCCAATGACCTCGCCTCTTCGGCACCTGACGGAAGCCGGTTTCCTCGGAAAATTCTACATCGACGGAGAATGGCGGAAGCCGATCGGATCAGTCACGGCAGCAGCAACCGTCGTCAATCCGGCGACGGAGCAGCCGATCGCCGAGGTCGCGCTCGGCGATGACGATGACGTGGACTGCGCCGTCGCAGCCGCCAGACGAGCCTTCGGCGGCTGGTCCACGACAGCGCCTGCTGAGAGAGCGGCGCTGCTCGACCGGATTCATGCTTTGCTTCTGGAGCGGCTGGAGCTGTTCGCGCAGGCGCTTACGTGCGAGATGGGAGCTGCGATCACCTACGCACGTCGCGCTCAGGTGCCGTTGGCCGCCGAACATATCCGCGTCGCCCGCGACAATCTCGCGAATTATCGATTCATCGCCGCGCGCGGCAGCACCGCGATCATGCGCGAGGCCATTGGCGTCTGCGGCCTCATCACGCCATGGAACTGGCCACTTTATCAGATCACTGCCAAGGTGGGCCCGGCGATAGCAGCGGGCTGCACGGTGGTGTTGAAGCCGAGTGAATTGTCGCCGCTGAGCGCCTCGCTGTTCGCGGAGCTGATGGACGATGCCGATTGTCCGCCCGGCGTCTTCAACCTCGTCAATGGGACAGGTCCAATCGTGGGCGCCGCTCTGGCGTCGCATCCGAAGGTGGACATGATCTCGATCACCGGCTCGACGCGGGCCGGCGTTCTCGTCTCGCAAGTGGCGGCGCCCACCGTCAAGCGCGTTGCCCAGGAGCTGGGCGGCAAGTCGCCGAATATCATCTTGCCGGACGCCGATCTCGGCCGTGCTGTTCCGCTCGGCGTCGGCGCCGCCTTCCGCAATCTCGGCCAATCCTGCAGCGCACCGACGCGCATGCTCGTGTCTCGCGCACACATGGAAGAGGTCGAGACCTTGGCGGCAGCGGCTGCTTCAGAACTGGTGGTCGGCGATCCCCTTGCGGAAAGCACGACCCATGGCCCGATCGCCAACCGGCCGCAGTTCGAGCGTGTGCAGACCATGATCGGTGTCGGCCTGCATGAAGGCGCCAAGCTCGTCATCGGCGGCCCCGGACGGCCCGGCGACCTTCAGGTTGGCTTCTATGTACGGCCGACCATCTTCTCGAACGTTCGTCGCGACATGAGGATCGCGCAGGAGGAGATCTTTGGCCCGGTGCTGTCGATCATTCCCTACGACTCCGTGGACGAAGCGATCGCGATCGCCAACGACACCGTCTACGGACTCGGCGCCCATGTGCAGGGCACCGACATGGAGATGGTGCGCGCAGTCGCCCGTCAGATCCAGTCTGGTCAAGTTCATCTCAACCATCCCGACTGGGACCCCAATGCTCCCTTTGGCGGATACAAGCGTTCCGGAAACGGTCGCGAATACGGCATCGAGGGCATGGAGGAGTATCTCGAGACGAAGGCGGTTCTCGGATTCTACCGATAGCTCAATATCGGTTCCGAGAAGCTGCGGCATCGCGCTTTAAATGAAGCTCTTGCACTGCTCTTGCAGCCATTGGGCAAGATGGTGTGCTGTCCCTGACAGTTCGGGTTCTCCGGTCCAGATGAGCCCGTAATGGCTTTCGTCAGGATCGAAACCGACAGGGGCTCCGCCGAACTGGGACCCGATCGCACTTGAGCAGCTCGTATCACTCAAGCGCTCAAAAACCCGAACATCTTGCGAAGTCCTGGATGATTTCAGCACATTGTATCGCGCGGACGGTGCGATGAAGGGCTGATCGGAACTTTGCTTTCGCGTTCTTGGCAGCCGAGGTTCGTTGGAACATGTCGCCCCGCGTCGAGCGCATTCACAGCGATGAGCGTCTCCCGGCCGAGGCCGACGTCGTCATCGTCGGCGGCGGCATCATCGGCTCTACGGCCGCCTATTACCTGGCGAAGCGCGGCCTCTCCGTGGCGCTCCTCGAGAAGGGCCACGTCGCCTGTGAACAATCGAGCCGAAACTGGGGTTGGTGCCGCCAGCAGAACCGCGACCGGCGCGAACTGCCGCTCTCGGTGATCTCCATGCGGCTGTGGGACGAGCTCACGCGCAATATCAATCGGGACCTCGGATTTCGTCGCTGCGGTCTCGTCTATGCGACCCACGACGAGGCTGTGCTCGCCGGCTGGGAAAAGTGGCGCGAGGTCGCCAGGGAGTACGACGTCGACACCCGCGTGCTGAGCCGGGCAGAGGTGGCCGAGCGCGTCCCCGAAGCGCGCGATAAATGGGTCGGCGGGACCTATTCGGAGCGGGACGGCAAGGCCGAACCCGCGCTCGCCGCGCCGGCTATCGCCGATGCGGCCAGAGTGCTGGGCGCCACAATCCACCAGGAATGCGCCGCGCGGGCGCTCGACCTGGCCAATGGCAAGATCGCGGGCGTGCGCACGGAAAAGGGCTATATCAGGACCAGCGCGGTGCTGTGCGCCGCGGGCGCCTGGTCCTCGCGCTTCCTTCGGCCGCTCGGGATCAGTTTCCCCCAAGCAAGCATCCGTCAGACCGCGCTGCGTTCTACCCCGACAATCAACATAGGCGAGGCGGTCTCCACACCCTACTGCACGATCACGCGCCGACTGGACGGCAGCTATACGCTTGCGATCAGCGGCAAGGCGAACCTCGAAATCACGCCTCAGGCGATCCGGTACAGCCGGGAATTCATGCCGCAGTTCTTGCGGCGCCTGAAGAACGTCAGGCTCGGCGTCGGCCGATCGTTCGTTTCGGGGCCGGATTCGATGCCGGCGCTGCTGACCAACGACGATCGGATCTTCGAACAGAATCGCGTGCTGGATCCTCCACCCTTGAAATGGCTGGTGAGCCAAGTGGTGGAGAGTGTCCGGAAAACATTCCCCCAGCTCGGCGAGATGAAGATCGATAGCGCCTGGGGCGGCTTCGTCGATTGCACGCCGGACGCCGTGCCCGTGGTGTCGCAGGTGGACCGGGTGAAAGGCCTGGTTCTCGCGGCGGGCTGCTCGGGTCACGGCTTCGGTTTGGGTCCGGGACTCGGCTATCTGGCCGCAGAGCTTGTCGTCAACGACACGCCTTGCGTTGATCCCACACCGTTCCGGCTGTCGCGTCTGGTCGATGGCTCCAAGCTGGACATCGCCGCCATCTGAAGATCGAGCCGGATCCGTCGCTCGATCACTGCAACTACAGAATCTCAGCATGCGCCCGGGCGAGGCCGGAAAGACCTCACCGCTTCTGTTCGCTGAACTCGTACTTGCTGTCGTGGCCGCCGACGAAGGCGAGGATCCCGGCGATCAACGGCAGCACCGCGAGCACCAGGAGGCCGGTCGAGGTCTGGCCGGTGGCCTCCTTGACCCAGCCGATCAGATAGGGACCGCCGAAGCCGGCGAGATTGCCGATCGAGTTGATCAGGGCGATGGCGCCGGCCGCCGCCGTGCCGGAGAGCCAGGAGGTCGGCAGGGTCCAGAACACGCCGAAGCAGCAGAACACGCCGACCGCGGCCACCGTCAGCACCACCGTCGTGAGGGTGGGATCGGTGAGATAGGAGGAGACGCCGAGCGCGACGGCGGTGAGCAGCAGCGGGGCGCCGACATGCATGACGCGCTCGCGGCTCGCATCCGAATGCCGCGCCCACAGGATCATGGCGATGGTGCCGAACAGATAGGGAATCGCGGTGACGAAGCCGGTCTGCGCGTTGGTGAGGCCGAACGCCTTGACGATCTGCGGCAGCCAGAACTGCATGCCATAGAGCGCACCGACAAAGCCGAAATAGATCAGGCTGAGCGCGATCACCTTCGGCGAGGACAAGGCTTCGCCCAGCGAGGGATGCTTCACGGCCTGCTTGATGGCGATCTCGGCATCGAGCTTCGCCTTGAGCCAGGCCTTCTGCTCGGAAGAGAGCCAGTCCGCCTTCTCCGGCTTGTCGGTGAGATAGAACCAGGTGACGATGCCGAGCAGCACCGAGGGGATGCCCTCGATGATGAACAGCCACTGCCAGCCCTTCAGCCCCATCATGCCGTCGAGCCCGAGCAAGAGGCCCGAGATCGGCGCGCCGATCACGGTCGAGACCGGCACCGCGATGGCGAAGGCCGCGAGGAAGCGGGCGCGATATTCGGCCGGGTACCAATAAGTGAGATAGAGGATGATGCCGGGGAAGAAGCCGGCCTCGGCGACGCCGAGCAGGAAGCGCAGCACGTAGAAGCTGGTGACGCCGCTCACCACCGCCATCAGCGCCGAGATGATGCCCCAGGTCACCATGATGCGGGCGATCCAGCGGCTCGCGCCGAATCTTTCCAGCGCGAGGTTGCTCGGCACCTCGAAGATGAAATAGCCGATGAAGAAGATGCCGGCGCCCCAGGAGAAGATCAGCGGCGTGAATTTCAGCTCGGCGTTCATGGTCAGCGCGGCGAAGCCGAGATTGACGCGGTCGAGATAGGAGAAGAAGTAGGCCAGCACCAGGAACGGAATCAGGCGCCAGGAGATGGCGCGGATGGTCGAGGATTCGATTGCCGTTTTCGCCCCGCTCGCGGGACTGGCGATGATCGTGGTCTGGCTCATGGTTCTCCCCCCTTTATTTTAGATATGAATTGCGTGTCCCAGCGATTTCAGCGATGCCTCGTGAAAGGCTTCGCTTTGGGTCGGATGCGCGTGGATGGTCATCGCGATGTCCTCGAGGCGTGCCCCCATCTCCAGCGCAAGGCTGAATGCCGCTGAAAGTTCGGCGATGCCGGCTCCGACCCCCTGAATTCCCAGCAGAACATGGTTATCAGCCCGCGCCACGGTCCGGATGAAGCCGTCCTCGCGCTCCAGTGTCAGTGCGCGACCATTGGCCTTGAACGGAAAGAGATCCGTCTTGACACCGAAGCCTTTGCCGCTCGCCTCGCTGGCTGACAGGCCGACCGTGACGATCTCGGGATCGGTGAAGCAGATCGCCGGCATCGAAACCCGGTCCCAGCCGCGGCGGTGACCGGCAACGATCTCCGCGACCATTTCGCCCTGCGCCATCGCGCGATGGGCCAGCATCGGCTCTCCCGTGACGTCGCCGATCGCGAAGATGCCGTGCATCGAGCTGCGGCAGCGGTCGTCGATCCGGATGAAAGGTCCGGCCATGTCGAGATCGAGACTTTCGAGGCCGAAGCCGGATGTCGCCGGCCTTCGGCCGACCGTAACGAGGATCTTGTCGGCATCCAGCGTCCTCTGCTCGCCGCCGGTGGTCTCGATCGTGAGCTTGGTACCGTCAGCGACCAGCGCTTTCGCCTTCGCACCTGTCAGGACCGTCACTCCGAGCGCGCTCAGGCGCCTTTCGACAGGCGCGCTCAGTTCCCCATCATATTGCGGCAGAATGCGTGGCTCGGCCTCGACGACCGTGACGGCCGCGCCCAGTTTCGCAAAGGCCGTACCGAGCTCGAGGCCAATGTAGCCGCCGCCGACCACGACGAGCTTGCCCGGGATCTCGGTGAGCGCCAGCGCCTCGGTCGACGAGATCACGCGGCCTCCGAATGGCATGTGCGGAAGCGCGACGGGCTCGGATCCGGTCGCGATTACCACCGTTTCGGCATGGATCGTCTGCGCGCCGGATTGCGTTTCGACCTCGACGGACTTGCCATCGCGAAAACGAGCATGCCCGGCGATGAGCCTGACGCCCGCTTTCTTCAGGAGGCCGGCCACGCCGCCATTGAGGCGCCGGACGATGCCGTCCTTCCAGGCGATGGTCTTGGCGAAGTCGAGCGACGGCTTTGCCGTGGAAATTCCGAGCGCACTCTTGTCGTCGGCGGCAGCTGCGATCGTTTCATACTCGCCGGCGGCATGGATCAGAGCCTTGGAGGGAATGCAGCCGACATTGAGACAGGTGCCGCCCGGCTTTGCGGCTTCGACGATGATCGTATCGATGCCGAGCTGGCCGGCGCGGATCGCGCAGGTATAGCCGCCGGGGCCCGCGCCGACGACAAGAAGCTTGCAGGTGATTTCGGTCATCGTTCCATCAATCGATGAAGATCATGGCCGGCGTTTCCAGCAGCAGCTTGATCCGTTGCACGAACTGGGCGGCATCAAAACCGTCGATCACGCGATGGTCGAAGCTGGATGACATGTTCATGATCTGGCGCGGCACGAAGGCCGCGCCGTTCCAATACGGTCGGATGGCGATCCGGTTGACTCCGATGATCGCGACCTCCGGATGATTGATGATGGGCGTCGTCACAAGCCCGCCCAGCGCGCCGAGCGAGGTGATCGTGATGGTCGAGCCGGTAAGTTCGTCGCGGGTGGCGTTGCCGTTGCGAGCCGCTTCGGCGAGACGCGCAACCTCGGTGGCGCAATCCCAGATGCCGCGCGCTTCCGTATGCCGGACGACCGGGACCATCAGGCCGGCCGGCGTCTGCGTGGCGATCCCGATATGAACGCCGGCGTGCTGGCGCACGATCCCGGCCTCATCATCGAAATGAGCATTGAGATGCGGCTGCTCGGCGATCGCGCGCACCATGGCGCGCATCAGGAACGGCAACAATGTCAGCTTCGGCTTGCCCGGCCGCTTCTGGCCGTTGACCTTCGTGCGCAAATCCTCGAGCGAAGTGACGTCGACCTCTTCGACATAGGTGATGTGCGGAATGCGCGAGCTCGCAATCGACATCTTTTCGGCGATCTTGCGACGCAAGCCGACGATCTTGATGTCGGTGACCGCGGTTTGCGCCGCATACGGCGATGCCGCCGTCCCGGCGCGGCCGCGCGCGAGCTGGGCGTCGAGGTCATCGTGGGTGATCCGGCCGGCCGGTCCCGAGCCGGATATCCGGCGCAGGTCGATGCCTGCTTCACGTGCACGAAGCCGGACGGCGGGAGCGGCCAACGGCCGGTCGCCTGTAAGGGATGGACGCGTTGCGGAGGAGTGCGATTTCACCGCCTCGGACGGCACGCTCGTGGACGGGCGTGGAGCGCTCGCGGCATGACCCGGCGTTTTGGCCGAAGCGCTTGCCGCAGGCGATGCGAGCTTCGCCGACGCCGGCTCGCTCTTGTCGTCCACCTCCAGCCGAACGAAATCGGAGCCGATGGCGAGCAGGTCGCCCACCTTGCCGGCGAGCCAGATGACGCGTCCGTCGGTGGGTGAAGGGATTTCCACCGTCGCCTTGTCGGTCATGACGGCGCCGAGCACGGCGTCCTCACGCACGACGTCGCCAACTTTCACATGCCATTCCACGAGCTCGGCTTCGGCGATGCCTTCGCCGACGTCGGGCAGCCTGACCACGCGCTCGGCCATCTCAGGCCTCCAGCGTTTCGATCAGCGCACGGCCGATCCGAGCCGGTCCCGGGAAGTAGTCCCATTCCTGCGCGTGCGGGTAGGGCGTATCCCAGCCGGCAACGCGAACAATCGGTGCCTCCAGATGATAGAAACACCGCGTTTGGACCAGCGCGCAGAGCTCTGCACCAAAGCCGGATGTAAGCGTTGCCTCATGCACGATCACGCAGCGTCCGGTCTTCTTGACCGACGTTTCGATGGTGTCGAGATCGAGCGGCAGGAGAGTGCGCAGATCGATGATCTCGGCGTCGATATCGGCTTCCGCCGCGGCCGTCTGCGCGACATGAACCATCGTACCGTAAGCAAGGATGGTGACGGCCTGGCCCTGCCTGCGGATCGCGGCGCTGCCGAGGGGAATGGCAAAGTGCCCGTCCTCGACCTCACCGAGATCGTGCTTCGACCAGGGCGTCACCGGCCGGTCGTGATGGCCGTCGAACGGACCGTTATAGAGCCGCTTCGGTTCGAGGAAGATCACGGGATCGGGGTCCTCGATCGCCGATATCAGGAGACCCTTGGCGTCGCGCGGGTTCGACGGCACCACCGTCTTGATACCGCAGACATGGGTGAACAGCGCTTCGGGGCTCTGGCTGTGCGTCTGCCCGCCAAAAATGCCGCCGCCGGTCGGCATGCGCACCACGAGCGGGCAGGTGAACTGGCCGTTGGAGCGATAGCGCAGCCGCGCGGCCTCGGAGACGATCTGATCGTAGGCCGGGTACATATAATCGGCGAACTGGATCTCGACACAGGGTTTCAGGCCGTAGGCCGCCATGCCAACGGCGATGCCGACGATTCCGAGCTCGCTGATCGGGGTATCGAAGCAGCGGCTCGTTCCGTATTTCGCTTGCAGGCCCTGGGTCGCGCGAAACACGCCGCCGAAATAGCCGACGTCTTCGCCGAACACGACGACATCGTCATCGCGCGACATCATCACGTCCATGGCGTCGCGGATCGCTTCGATCATGGTCCGCCGTGGCATGGTTCAGACTCCGGCTTCCTGGCGCTGGCGGCGCAGATGTGGCGGCATCTCGGCGAACACTCCCTCGAACATGTCGCGCGCCGTAGGCCGCTGCTCGGAATGGAGCGTACCGTAACTCTCGGCTTCCTTCTGCGCCGAGATCACGGTGTCGAGGATCTCGGCTTCGGTCTGCTTGTGTCGTTCCTCCGACCAGGCGCCGCGCACGATCAGATGGTTCTTCAGCCTGATCACCGGGTCTCCCAGCGGCCATGCGTCGGATTCCGTCTTGGGCCGATAGCCCGCGGGATCGTCGGAGGTTGAGTGGGCGCCGACGCGATAGGTCACGTGCTCGATCAGGGTCGGGCCGAGATTGCGGCGGGCGCGCTCGCAGGCCCATTTCGCCACCGCGTGGACCGCGAGGTAATCGTTGCCGTCCACGCGCAGCGACGGAATGCCGAAGCCGAGACCACGCGCAGCGAACGTCCCGGAGCCACCGCGCGCGATGCCCTGGAACGTCGAAATGGCCCATTGATTGTTGACAATGTTGAGCACGACCGGCGCGCGATAGGTCGAGGCAAACACGAGGGCGGCATGGAAGTCGGATTCGGCGGTTGCGCCATCGCCGATCCAGGCGACGGCAATCTTCGTGTCGTTCTTGATTGCAGACGCCATCGCCCAGCCGACCGCCTGGATGTACTGGGTGGCGAGATTGCCGGAGATCGAGAAGAAGCCGTGTTCCCGGGAGGAATACATCACGGGCAGCTGGCGCCCCTTCAGGGGATCGTGCGTGTTGGAGTAGATCTGGCAGGCCATCTCGACCAGCGAATAGCCGCCGGCGATGAGAAGTCCTGCCTGACGATAGGTCGGAAAATTCATGTCGCCGGGAAGCAGCGCCTTGCGGAAGGCGCAGCTCACGGCCTCTTCGCCCATATGCTGCATATAGAACGACGTCTTGCCCTGACGCTGCGCCATCTGCATGCGTGCATCGAAGGCACGCAACGTCATCATGTGGCGCAAGCCCTCCAGCAATTCGCTCTCCGAGAGCGCGCCGGCCCAGGGGCCGACGGCTTCGCCGTCGCGGTTGAGCACACGGATCACGGAAAAGGCGAGGTCGCGTATCGCCTCGGCGTCCACGTCGACGTTGGGGCGATCGACCTGGCCGGCGCGCGGAATGCGGATGTTCGAGAAATCGGGTTTTCCGCCCGGGCGCACCGCCGGTTCCGGTACGTGCAGTTTCAGGGGCACAGGCTCCGGCGAGCGAACTGGTTCGCGCCGCGAGCTCATGGTGTTATCTGTGAGGTTCTGGTCGGGCATTGGCATTCACCCCTCACCTCGATCGCATCAATGCAGAACAACGCGCCAACGCGCCAACGCGCCGAACGAGCCGGTCGATCATGTCGCGGTCGTCGATATCTATGGAAGCCGAGATACGGCATTCGCTCGCGTCTGCTCGTGCGCTGACGGCGGCAAGCCGAAGCCCCGCGACGCGCGTCTGGTCGAGCAGGCGGCCGAGTGCGGCGTGCATATCGCTGGTCTGAAGTTCGAGAAGAAACACCGCATATGTCTCGTTTTGTTGGTATATCGTACTGGCAAAATTCAGGATTGTTGTTCTTTTAATCTGGGTATAGCCTAGGTTTGCGGTATGGATTTTCTGCATATCAACGGCAATCCCAGAACGGAGTTCTCGGTATGGCGCCAGTCGGACGTGCCACAGGGCCGGCCAAGGCACCGCGCAAGGATGCGCTTCGGCTCGACGAAATCGATCGCAAGATCCTGCGCGCCTTGCAGCAGGACGCACGCCTGACGACGGCGCAACTCGCCGACAAGATCGGGCTCTCGACCACGCCATGCTGGAACAGGCTGAAGCGCCTGGAGACGCAGGGCTATATCGATGGCTATGTCGCGCTGCTCAATCAGGACAAGCTCGGCTTGCCTGAGACCGTCATCATCGAGCTGACGCTCGATCGCCACGACGAAGAGATGCTCGAACGTTTTGGTCAACTGCTCACGGGCTTGCCGGAGGTGATCGAGGCCTATCTCACCACGGGCGACTACGATTACGTCGTGAAGGTCGCGGTCGAGAGCACCGCCGGCTATGAACGCTTCCTGCGGGAAAAGCTCTATCGCATCCCGGGTATCCGCCACAGCCGGTCATCGTTTGCGCTGCGCTGCCTGAAGAAGCTGACCTCGGTGCAGGTTTAGTCAATGCGTGTGCGGCTTCCCAATGGTTGGAAGAGTGCGGCTTGTCAGAAAGCACTCTTCTTGCCGATGATACCGACATAGCGCGCCCCGAACCGCTAGATCAGAAAAACCAAACAGGGGGTCAGAAAAAGCGCCTTGCATGAAGCCGGGGCACGCCGCTCAGCTTGCGCCAGCAAAAAGAAAGCCTCTTGCAGGTGAGGAAACGATGATTGCGAGCAGTCCCTCCAGCACGAGAGCACGACACCGTCGTGCCTTTGGATCCGGCTGCCGTCGTGATTTCCCCCTATCTGCCGGACGTACTGGCTCTCTCGGATCGCATCCTGGTCGCCAACCGCGGAAAGATCGTCGAGGAGATCAAGGCGACAGAGGCACCCGAGCAGCAGATCATGTATGCGGCCGTTCACGAGGGGCTTGCTTGAACCGATGAATGGGAGTGCTGCGATGAGAGTCGGAATTATTGGTGTCGGGCTGATGGGCCACGGTGTCGCAAAGAACGTCGTTGCGCGCGGCGGCTTCCCTCTGGCCTTTCTCGATCATCCCGGAAATCAGCCCGTGGACGATCTCATCGGCCTCGGCGCTAAGGCCTGCAAGACTCCCGGCGAGATCGCGAACGCATCGGATGTGATCATCCTCTGCGTAACGGGCTCACCTCAGGTCGAAGCGATCCTCACGGGCGAGACCGGCGTTCTGTCTCGCCTCCGCAGGGGGACCATCATTGTCGACTGTTCGACGGCGCTGCCGGACTCGACCTTGCGGATGGCTGCCGCGGTTGAAGCGGCGGGAGGACGCTTTCTCGATGCGCCCATGACACGCACCGCCAGGCACGCGGAAGAAGGTACGCTGAACCTGTTGGTTGGCGGCGACGAAGCGGACCTTCGGAGCGTTTGTGCAGTCCTCGCGTCTTTCACCGAAAATGTCGAACATGTCGGCCCGGTGAGCTTTGGCCATCGGCTCAAGCTGCTCCACAACTACGTGTCGATCGGTTTCATGGCGCTGCTCGGCGAGGCTGCGGCGCAGGCGGCTGAGGCAGGCGTCGATCCGGCGATCTTCGTGGACGTTCTCGCCAAGGGCGGCGGGGCGGGCGTTGCGCTCCAGCGCATGGCGCCGGCGATCGTGACGGGCGACGTCGGCGCCGTTCCATTCTTCATCGGCAATGCGCTAAAGGACATCTCCTACTACCAGACGATGGCGAGCCACTCCGGAGCGTCCAAAGCGATCGCTGACGGTGTTGGCGCCGCCATTGCGGCCGTGGTCGAGAGCGGCCATGGCCAAGCCTATATTTCGGACCTGGCGCGGCTATTCCGCAAGACGAAGTCGGCAGCCTAGGCGGAATTACTGTTGAGACAAGGAAAGCAAGTCAATGACCAGAACCGATATCCGATTTCCCGTGGATGGCCGAACGCGCCAGATGTTCATCGATGGCGCATGGGTGGAGGCCCGCTCGGGGAAAGTGTTCGAAACGCGCAATCCTGCGACTGGTGAGGTGATTGGTCGTGTTCCGCGGGGAGATGCCGGCGACATCGACGCCGCAGTCAGCGCCGCCCGCCGCGCTTTCGTCGGACCGTGGAGCCGGTTCAAGCCGTTCGAGCGGCAGGCTCTGCTCCTGCGTATCGCCGATCTGTTCGAGAAGCATTGGGAGGAGATCAGCCAGTCCGACACCGCCGACATGGGCATGCCGATCGTCAGGACGCGGGCGAACAAGCTCCGCGTGCTCGGCATGCTCCGATACTACGCCGGCATGGCGACCGCGATTCACGGTCAGACCATCGACAATTCGCTTCCGGGCGACATCGTCTCGTTCACGCGGAAGGAGCCGGTCGGGGTCGTCGGTGCCATCATTCCGTGGAACGCGCCCACGGCGGCGTCGGTCTGGAAGATCGGGCCGGCGCTTGCGACCGGTTGCACGATCGTGCTCAAGCCCTCCGAAGAAGCACCGCTGACGCCGCTCCTGATCGCGGATTTGATGAACGAGGCAGGTGTACCTCCGGGCGTCGTCAACGTCGTGACCGGGACCGGGCCGGAGGCGGGTGCGCCTCTTGCCGAACATCTCGGTGTCGACAAGATCGTCTTCACGGGATCAACAGCGACCGGGCAGGCCATCATCCGCGCCTCTGCCGGCAATCTGAAGCGGGTGTCCCTCGAGCTCGGCGGAAAGTCGCCCGTCATCGTCTGCGCCGATGCGGATCTCGACAAGGCAGTCCCGATTGCCGCGATGGCGGCGTTTGCCAATTCGGGCCAGATCTGCATCGCCGGCTCCCGCTTGTTCGTCGAGCGATCGATCCACGACGAATTGGTCGAACGGCTCGGGAAGTTTGCCTCGGGTCTGAAGATCGGAGATGGCGCGGATCCCACGACGGAGATCGGACCTCTCGTTTCAGAGCGGCAGCTCGACAAGGTCGAAGGCTTCCTGAACAGCGGACGCGACGAGGGCGCGAAGGTCGTGACCGGAGGCCGGAGACTGAGGGAGGGGAGTTTCGCGAAGGGCAATTTCGTCGAGCCGACCGTGTTCGCGGGCGTCTCCGACGAGATGCAGATCGCCCGGGATGAAATCTTTGGTCCGGTCATTTCCGCGCTGCCGTTCGACACGCTCGATGAAGCCGTGGAACGAGCCAACGCGACGCCATACGGGCTTGCGGCGGGTGTCTTCACGCGTGACGTGAGCAAGGCCCACATCGTCTCGCGCAGTCTGCGCGCCGGTTCGGTCTGGGTGAACACCTATCACGCCATTGATCCTGCATTGCCCTTCGGCGGCTACAAGATGAGCGGATACGGCCGTGAAGGCGGCACCGAACAGCTCGACGAATATCTGAACACGAAGGGGGTCTGGATCAAGCTGGACTGACCCGGACTCTGTCGCGTCCGCGGTCAGTCGCGACGAGACATACCCATCGAGCCCATCGAGCGTTTCACCCGAGCGACGGCGTGCCGGCGTGCGATCCCGTTTGCGCGCTGCCGTGAGGGAAATGGCGTGACCATCACAAATTCAACTCACCGAGCGAGTATCATGAAGGACAATTATAGAATTGCGGTCGTGCACGGCGACGGTATCGGACCCGAAGTGGCCGGTGCGGCGCTTTCGTTGCTGCAAGCCGGAGTTCAGGCCGGCACGCTCCAATTCGAGGAGTATCCGGCAGGCGCCACTCATTTTCTCGAGACGGGGGATTCGTTTCCGGCCAGCTCCTTTGAGGGCTGCCGCGCAGCCGACGCGATCCTCCACGGTGCGGCCGGTATTCCCGGTGTCGTCCATCCCGATGGGACGGAAGCGGGTCTCGATTTCACCTTGCAGCTTCGCTTTAAGCTGGACCTGTTCGCCAACGTGCGGCCCATCAAGCTGTACAAGGGGGTGCCGTCCCCGCTCGGGCGCCCGGGCGCGATCGATTACGTCATCGTCCGGGAGAACAGCGAAGGCCTCTATGCCGCGCGCGGCGCGGGCGCGCTGCTGAGGGAGGAAGTCGCCGTCGACACGCTGGTCCAGACCCGCAAGGGTATCGAGCGCATCGTCCGCTTCGCGTTCGAGCTTGCCAGGACCAGGAACGGTTCGCCGAAGGACGGACGGCGTCGCGTGACGTGCTGCGACAAGGCCAATGTGCTGCGGACGTATGCGTTCTTCCGCGCGGTCTTCGATGAGGTAGCCAAGGACTATCCCGATATCGAAGCCGAGCACGTCCTCGTTGATGCGATGACGGTTCATCTCGTCAACAAGCCGTCCCATTTCGACGTCATCGTCACCGAGAACATGTTCGGCGACATCATTTCCGATCTCGGCGCGGCGACGGTCGGCGGCATGGGCATGGCTCCGTCCGAAGAAGTGGGCGACGGGGTCGGCTTCTTCCAGGCTTCGCACGGCTCGGCTCCCGACATCGCGGGGAAGGGACTTGCGAATCCCTATGGAACGATCCTGGCGTCGATCCTGATGCTGCGGCGTCTGGATCAGCGCTATCGGGATAGCCGGCTGCGCCTTGGTGCCGACAGGATCGAGGCTGCGGTACGCACCGGCCTGGAGGACGCTTCGCTGAGGACGCGCGACATCGGCGGTCATGCGACCACCGATCAGGTCGTCGATGCGCTCATGAAGCTGCTCTAAAGTGCCATGAGATGAGGCTTGATCGCTGCAATCAGTGCCCGTTGAAGCTGCTGCCGCGCCCTCCGTCCTCATCCTGAAAGTCATTTCGCTTTAGAGCATGTCCCGGACTCGAAAGGTGCGAAGCGGCTTCTCCTCGCGACACACACGGAGCGTTTGCGCGGAGATCATGCTCAAACAAAAAGCGAGGGCATCAGCGAAGGTCAGCTAGGCTCGAACGGATCAATGCAATCAGTTGCTCGGTGTTCGGGCGTCGCACCTGTCCCCGCCCCGTGATCAAGCCGATTCGGCGAAGCTTGATTTGATCGGAGATCGGGACCACACGAAACCGCTGCACGCCGGCCTGCACCAGCGCGACCCTCGGCACGATCGCGATACCGAGGCCGGACGCTGCGAGGGCGAGCGCCGTCGTGGCCGCTTGGACTTCGAACTGCACATCGAGGCGGACGGCAAGCGTCTCCAGCGTCTCGTCGATCAACCCTCGGACTGCAGTCGTCTTCGACAGCAGGATGGCCGGCTTTTCGACGAGATCGGCGAAGCTGACGCTCGATTGCCCCTCGTCGAACACCGGCGGTACGCATGCAAAAAGCGGATCCTCGAGGATCGGCTCGAATTCGTAATCCGCCATGTCGGGGACCTCCGGGCCAATGCCGAACTCGACATCCTGACGTTTCAGCAGCTCAAGCATCGGCGTCGTGGAGAGCTCCATGAGCTGCACCTGGCTCCGCGGATGGCGGACCTTGAATGTGGCCAGGATGTTGGGAAGCCATCCGGACGCAAGCGTCGGAACGCAGGCCATTCGAATGTGGCGGCTGCGGGATTGCGCTGATTCCGTCAATAGGTCGAGCCCGGACTGCACTTCCTGAAGCGCGCGCTTCGCCTGCTCGAACAGGATCCGCCCCTCAGGCGTGAGCAGCACCTTCTGCGGCGTTCTGCGGAAAAGCAAAACGCCGATCTGCTCCTCCAGGTCGCGGATCTGCATGCTTATCGCAGACGGTGATCGGTTCGATTCCTCCGCCGCTTTCCGGAAGCTTTCGTGCTCGGCTGCGAGCAGGAAGGTATGGAGAAGCTTGAGATTGATGTTCGACAAGTCTTTTGCCTGGGTTCAACGATTATGCGCGCCTGATGCGGAGCAGATGAGGTCCATCTTTTGCTGGAACGTCATTCAGTCCACAATATCCTGCACCGATGGGGACGTATATCGCGCGCGAGAGCCGGCCGTCGCGCGATCAGACCGGAAGCGCAGTTGCAATGCAGCAAAGCTCCGCGGATCGTTATTCCGCAATCATCCGGAGCGGGAGGCGGACGGCAGTACTTTGCGCAAAGAGGCCGCTCTTGGGCACAATCTTCCGAACCAATGCGAAGCTCGATGAAGCTCGATAATGCCGTGACCGGTCTAGCTCGGTTGCACGATGTTGGCACCGAACAGACGCCACGTTCGGAGCTCTTGCGCATTCCGTTGCTTCGGCTCGCTACTAGGCTGCCAGCCCTTCAATTGCCGCTCGCCTCATCCGCGGGATTGGATGAGATAGCCTTGGTTCGTTGGCGTGGAGAAGTCTCTGGTCGAGTTGTGCTGACATCTCAAGATTGATCCAAATCGGCTCAGCCGTGCTCATTGGCAGTCAGCTGTGCGCAACCGCCCTGGGCGGCAGAATATCGCCGATGTCCTTCTGCCGGATCTTTGGCGCATATGCCTGATACAACTGGTCGAGATAGGCTGCTACGTCGACGTCCAGCATTGACGGTTTTGAACCAATATCCCAAGTCGTCAAACGCACAATTACCGTCCGCCAGATGTTGGTCCATTCCGGATGATGGTCTCTTTGGTCAATAAAGCGCGCAGCGGTATTCATAAAATGGATCGCGTCGCGGAAGCTCTTGAATTCGAACTTTCGCACCAGCTCGGTCTTGTCTCCCTTTTCATCGGCGCGTGTCACGATTTGCCAAGTGGGCAGTCTTTCCGCCAGAACTTTGAGATTCTGTTCGTCTAGAGGACTTATCGTTAAAAGGGGGAACGGATACGCGACGTCTACAGAGGCAGGCTTTCTGCCGAGCAGAATGCCGACCTCGTTCACAAACTCGGCCATATCACGTTGCACCCCTTCGAGATCCATTGTCCGCGCCTGAATGTCGAGTAGCGGAGCAATCGAGGGCGGTAGAGCCTGCTTTGCTGGGAGGGTTGCCCCCTCTATCAAGACTGGAAGAATCTTCTTCTTGCTGCTCAGGCTGACCTCGATCTCCCGACGAACCCAATCGTCCTGGAGGTCGATCCGGCGGCGCCCGAACTCGTCCGCAATGGACAGCCAGGCTTTTCCGATGACGATCAAGACGAGAGAAGAATTGATCAGGCGTTGCTCGATCTGTTCAGCCCAGACATCGGCAGTCCGGATGTTCTGTGTATCGATAAAAACCGAATCTTGACCATAGGCAGCGCTCAATTGAGTCGCGAGCCATTGTGAGAATATTGCGCTATCGAGTCTACGATAGCTGATGAAGATGTCGCACTTTGGAACCACGCTCGGCCCCCGTCAGTTGCTCCGCGGTAACTATACCACCTGCATACGCGCATTTCCATCTGGTTCATGTCCACATGGAGCCATTGGTGGCTGAGCGAGCTGACGCAGGCTGTTTCGCTCTCCGTCAACCCCTCCTCGCAAAAATATTCCACTTTACCGAAATTCGGATTTGTCGTATGTGTTCGCGCATCCCGGCTCATTCTCGAGGGGCGATCATGAGGTCGTCATTGTCGCGAGCCGGGCTTGCGGTGGACGCAGCAGCGTCGGGCGCGAACAGCCAGGGGCAGGGCGGATTGCTCTCCGTGAGCCCCAAGGCATCGTGCGGACGAACGGCGCTGTCAGGTTGGTCTCGCCTGTAAGTTTCGCAGCTCCGTCGACAGGGCTGGGGAAAACTGCGGCGAAATGGCGAACCGTGCGTACGGCAAAACCGTGTGGTCCTGGCCGCCGTTGCTACGGTCAAGCGCTTGCGAATGCGGCAGTCGCGTCAACCGGCGCGATGGCCGGTGAATTTCGTGAGGGCGAGGGAGGCCAGAAGGAATTCGGCTCCCAGGAGAGCGCGGCATAAGCCGTCCGACCATCGCGCAGGGAAGGCCGTGTGTTCGGCACCACCTGTATGCTGCTGTGCGGTCTTTTTGCGCGTGCTTTTCGCGCAGCAGACCGCGGGTGCGAGGTCAGCACCCGGCCTTCCCCATAGGCGTTAAGTTTGTTCTTGAGTGTTGGAATCACACGTGATTCCAAGGCGGGATGGCAGACGAATCGCTTCTGAACGAGGACTGGACGAGAGTGGTTACGCAGCTCGGCGGGGCTGCGCAGCTTGAAATAAGTGCGCGCCAGACGAAGGCTTTCGTGCGGCGGCGCCAAATTCCAGATGCGGTGGCGTTACTTCGGCTGATGCTGGCCTATTGTCTGGGTGAAAGAGGGTTGAGATCGACAGCCGCGTGGGCCGCTTCTGTTGGCCTTGCCGACCTCAGCAGCGTGGCGTTGTTCTATCGCCTGCGTCAATGTGGCGATTGGTTTGCAGTGCTGGTGGAGGGCTTGCTCGCTGCGGCAGCCCCGAAAGCGAGCCGAGGCCGCCTGATCCGCATTATCGATGCGACGACAGTGCCTCAGGCAGGACCGGCTGCGCGCAGGAACAGTGAGCTTTGGCGCGTTCATAGTGCATTCGATCTGCCATATGAGCGCTTTGGTCACTTCGAGCTGACAGATCAGCAAGAAGGCGAAACGTTTGACCGGATACCGGTGGTCAAGAACGAGATCCGCATTGCTGACCGCGCTTATCTACAACCTGACCGCATCGCCGCTGTGCGCGACGCCGGGGCAGACGTTTTGATCCGAGCGGGCTGGAAGAACGCACGTTGGCTTGATGCCAAAGGCCTTGCGTTCGATCTGATGGCCCAATTGCGTGCGGCGAAGGCGCACGGACTGATCGATCGGAGGATTTGGATCAAACGCAAGGACGGTGCGCCTCTGGCTATGCGTCTGGTCGCAGTCAAGAAGCCCGCCGGTGCAGTCGCGGCTTCGCGCCGTAAAGCCCGGCGCGACGCACAAGACGAAAACCGCGTCATCTCCAAAGAAACTCTGGAAGCCGCGGATTGGGTCATTCTGGTCACGTCGCTCGCGCGGGACGAGTTCTCCACCAAGGATGTACTCGCGCTCTATCGACTGCGATGGCGCATCGAACTTGGCTTCAAGCGACTGAAGAGTCTGATTGGTCTCAAGACGCCACCTGGAACCGATCCGCGCTCCGCCAAGCCCTACTTGCTGGCACACCTCTTGATCATCCTGCTGCTCGAGCCGCTTGCCCGCGACTTCGAGGACTCTCCCCGCTGGACGCAGGCCGCCTGACGGCACCTGGCGCTTGGCGTGTTTTGCAACAACTCGTTGCATCCTTGCTACAAGCGATCATTCCACAACCAACCATCCGTTGCTTTCGCCGCAGAAAGCGAGCGCTTGGGCGGCACCTGCGCGAGCCTCCTCGAAAACGTCCGTATCAATCGATGCTCGCGCTACCTTAACGCCTATGCGGCCTTCCCTGCGCCCTTGTGTCCCCGAAATCTGCCAGAATGTGGCAACGGGCGGTTGGATCAGAACCGCCCGTTGCCGGAACTGAGCCCGTTGCGCCCAAAGGCGACAGAGCCTGCTAAAGAGCAAGGGACAGCTCCGGTGTCTTCCTGAACCCGAACAGTTGCAAGGGCTGCGAGCCCGTACCAGGCAAGGAAGGGAGTGGATGATGACACAAGACGATCTGGTTGTCGTCGGCATCGATGTCGCTAAAGACAAGATTGATGCGTGCATTCGGACCGTAACGGAGCGGAAGACTTGCCCAACAACCGCGGCGGGGCGACGGAGCTTGATTGCATGGCTTCGCAAGCATCAGGTCGGCAAGGCAGTGATGGAGGCAAGCGGCGGCTACGAGCGGGTATGGGCCAAGGCGTTGCGCCAAGCAGGGCTGGAAGTACGGATCGTCGATCCCAAACGGGTTCGCCACTTTGCGGAATCGGCGGGACGCCTTGCGAAAAATGACAAGATCGACGCGGAGATGATCTCCTGGTTCGCCGAGACATTCGGCGAGGCTCCCAGCCAAGTCGACAATCCCGCTCACGAGGAGATGAAGGCACTGGTGAAGGGACGCCAAGGCCTGCTTGACGTCAGGGCTCGCCTGGAAATGCAGAAGGAGCATGAGGCGCCGGCCCTTGTTCAGAAGGCTCGCGCGCGTCTTCTTAAGAAGCTGGCTGACGAAATCGCCGCGCTCGAGACCGCGATCGCGGCGACGATCAAGACAACGCCGGACTTTGCCAAACGCGCCGAGATCATCCAGAGCGTACCAGGCTTTGCTGAGGGGACCGCAATGGCGCTGCTTGGAGGACTACCGGAGCTGGGGCAGGTGAGCGACGAAGTTGCCGCCGCGTTGATGGGCGTTGCTCCTTATGACGACGATAGCGGCAAACGTCGAGGTGAACGCTGCATCAAGGGTGGCCGCCGCTGGGTGCGAAATGCCCTCTACATGCCCTGTGTCGGTGCCGCAACGCTGAACAATCCGGTGTTCAAGGCCTTCTACGAACGGCTGATTGCCAAGGGCAAGCCGCCAAAGGTCGCGATCGTCGCCTGTATGCGCAAGCTGATCATCATCCTCAACACCATGATCGCGCGCGGCGAGACGTGGGATCCGAAGAAATACAGGGTGGCCTGACGAGCGCGCCTATCTCGCGCTCGGACCTCGGCCGAGCGCATGCAAAGCCAACAGACCGGTGAGCGGACGGGGTCAAGGCCGTCAGCCGCCGCAGGCGGGGGCGCGCCAGCGCCAGCCTTGAGGCCGGCCGATCGCCGGGCTACTTCGCCACAGTTGCTCTTGGCTTAGAGGGTGGAGCGATCAAGCAAAGCTCGGGCGAATTGCGCCGCGAGAATGCGAAGGCTCGCCGTCCGCCTTGCCGTGGCGGCGTTCCCGTCGGCGGCGTGGGCGTGACCCCCCGATCAAGGGCCGGCCGGCGCGTGCGGATTGCCTTCAAAGAGAAAGGCGTAAATGCGCCCGTCGGCGCCCACATAGAGGCGGTCCTGCGTCGCGATCAACGTCTGGAAGCGTCGGAGGCCGCTCAAGGGCTCGCTGACAAAGATCGGTTCGCCCGTATCGCCGCGGAAGGCGTGGAGCCGGTTGTCGCCTTCGGCACCAAGCATCCACACGATCGGATTGGAATGGCCATCCGTGGTGGTCACAATGGGGGAGCCACGGCCGCGGAGCGCGCCGCACCAGGCCGTGGCCATCGCCGGCGGCGAGCCAGGCGTGATCTTCAAGACGGTCAGATCGTGACCTCGGCCAGGTTGCGGGCAACGCACTCCGGACGCCTGGAAGGCAACAAAGATGTCATCGCCGACGCGATAAGCCGCCGGCGAGGTGACGATCGACGACTGGGATACTGTCGCGGCAGCCAGCTGGCCGCCAACGCCGCCGAGACCAGTTCGATCGAGGAGATAAGCCTTGCCATCCTTCCCCAGCGCCAGAATCAGCGCGCGAGTACCGTCGGCGCCGGGAACGTCGAGAGGAATCGGATTGCTGCCGCCGAGATCCACATCGCCGGCATCGAGTGCCTTCCAATCCGATGGTGCAAAATAGTCCTTCTTGTCGTCACTGCGGCGCAAGTCGGGGCCAAGGTGGAACACGGCTTCGCCGTCGCTCCAGGTCTGCGCGCCGAGCGTATTTCCGGTCGCAAAGTAGATGTCGCGTCCGGAGACGCTCAGACCGCCTGGCGCCCAGATGCCGCCGCCTCGCGCACGCGTTTCGAAGCTGACGTGCTTGCCAGGTTCATGAAGGGAGATTCCGACCACCCAGCCGTGAAAGTTTCCGCAATCACCAAAATGGCCGCTAAAGGCGACATAGACAGTGCCGTCGAGCAACGTGAGTGCCGCGCGTTGGTTCTGAACGCTCGGATCGAAATGTCGTCCTGCCTTGTGCAGAAGGTCGGCCACATCGATCGGCCAGCCCGGGAGAACGCTGCCATCCCTCGTCGAAAGCGCGAACACCTCATGGCGCGGACCGTTTCCCCGCTCCACGGCAGCATCGAAATAGATGGCCTGGGCTGCCGCGTCGATTGCGGGCGTCCCGGTGATGCCGAGAGGGTCGATATTCCCGCACGGAAGCGACGAACGGCGCACGGGACGGCCGACCACGCGCCTCCACAATTCCTTACCGGTCGTTGCGTCGAAGGCCTGGACGACGTCATCCTCGGTGGCCACGAAGAGCATCCCGGTGCTCGCGTCAGGAGGACGCCAGTACAGCGGCTGAGCGTATATCGAGCCCGCGACACGGGCGTTGAAGGCGCGATCCAGCTGAACCGATCTGGCTTTCTCCCAGGAGAGCGCAGGAACGACGTACTGGCCGCTTCGGCTGTTGTCGCCATGATAGGTCAGAACGGAGCGCTCTTGGGCGCGGGCGGATGGCGGCAAGAGCGCAAGTGCAAATAGTCCCGCCATCAAGACAGGACGTGCAGTCATCGAAACAACGCGTCGGATATTCATGAGCGCCCAACAGCCACGTGCTGCTTCCGTTCCACCACCTGTGCGGAGCGAAAGGCGTTTCACTCTTGGGCTCATCTCACTCTTGTCATTCTTGGGCTCATCGAGCGCAGATTCAATCGCTCTTCGCGAGGACGTCGGCGACCTCGTACAGATGAGGATCGATATCGTCGGTGAGGCTTCCGAACTGACTCCAGGCTTTGCGAAACTCAGGTGACTGGTGCGCCGCCCGTAGAAGGTCACGGCTTTCCCATTGAATGTAGTTCACGATACGACGCCCATCGAGGCTGCGATGCAGGCTGACGGAAATGAATCCTGGCTGACGCTGCATGAAGCGAGCTCGCTCCCTCATGAGCGACAGCGCTTCGGCCTGCTTCTCCGGTTCGGCTTCGATGATGGTAATTTGCGTCACCGGCTGCCGGCCGATCTGGATCTGTGGCATGGCAATCTCCTTTCATGACACTATCGATCGATCTCCCCAAACACGATGTCCAGCGACCCGATGATCGCCGAGACGTCGGCGAGCAAGTGGCCGCGGCAGATTGGGTCCATCGCCTGCAGATGCGCGAACGAGGGGGCGCGGATCTTGCACCTGTAGGGTTGGTTGGTCCCATCGGAAACCAGATACACGCCGAACTCGCCCTTGGCGGGCTTGGGCCGCATCCGGCATGACCCGAGCGCCGGACGCCGCGCGAAGCTCATGTATGGCAGGCACCCGTCCCCTTGGACGTCTGCTGCGGAGCGCTGCAAGCCTGATCCGGTCCATTGGGGCGTCGGACCGGCAACGCGACCTGAGCCTTGGTCGTTCCTAAAGCTCCCGCAGCCTCCTCCGGCCCCTTGCGAGGAATTGTGTGGCCGCATCGTGTTCCAGCCGGAACTCAGGAACGCGTGCGTTTGCATTCCGTTGAGCAGGGTGCAGGGCAGACGGGTCGAGCACGATTGGCTGCGACATGGTTTCTGTTGCGACACAGGCGCGGAGGCGGAGGTTTCGGAAGACCCGCATCTGCTCGATTGCGAAGGCTCCGTGTTCGTCCTGATCGGCGCGCGCGTCGATCCCGAGCGCGCCTATGGGATCGATATCGAGACCGAACACGAGACGGCTCGCAATGCCGGCATCTTCCGCCAGCTCAAGATGTCGCCGCGCGAGCGTCCCATCGGCCCGCTGACAAGGGCGAATGGCAATAGGGCGGTACGTGGTCGGTTTTTCAGGTACTCCAACGAAGGAGATCGCACATGAACCGGACAGTCGAACTCCTGGCGCAAGGCCAGAGCTGCTGGATGGATGATCTCACCCGGCAAATGATCGATAGCGGCGATCTGGCACGACGGGTTGCCGAGGAAGGCCTGCGTGGCATCACCTCGAACCCCGCGATCTTCGAGAAGGCGGTCGCGGAAGGCGCGAATTACGACCAGGACATCGCTCGCGCTGCGATGGCGGGCCGGTCTCCGGTCGGCATCTACGAAGAGCTGATTACCACGGACGTCCGGAACGCCTGTGATATCCTGCGTCCGGTTTACGAGGAGACCGCAGGGGTCGACGGCTTCGTAAGCCTCGAAGTCTCGCCCCATCTCGCTCACGACACAGAGGCGTCGATCGAGGAGGCGCGGAGGCTATGGACACTGGTTGACCGGCCCAACCTGTTCATCAAGATTCCGGGCACTCCGGCAGGCGTTCCTGCCATCGAGCAGCTGCTGTTCGAAGGCATCAACATCAACATCACGCTGCTGTTCTCGATCGCGCGCTATGAAGCGGTGGCTGAGGCCTACCTGCGAGCGCTCGAACGGCGGCTCGAAGCCGGTCGGCCGATCGAGCGCATCGCCTCGGTCGCAAGCTTCTTTCTCAGTCGCATCGATGTGCTCGTCGATCGGCTTCTGGGACAACGCATCGTGCCCGATCGCCCACCTCCCGATCCTGATCCGCGCGCTCTCCTGGGCAAGATCGCGATCGCCAACGCCAAGCTTGCCTATCAGACATTCAGCCATATCGTGGCGAGCAATCGCTGGATGGCGCTCGCCGAGAAGGGCGCGCGGGTCCAGCGAATGCTATGGGCGAGCACCAGCACCAAGAATCCCGACTATCCGGACCTCATGTATGTCGAGCCATTGATCGGTCCGATGACCATCAATACGATGACGCGCAAGACGATCGCCGCGTTCCGCGACCACGGCACCGTAGAAGCCACAATCACGCACGGCGTGCAGAGCGCGCGGCGCATGATGGAAGATCTGGAGCGGCTCGGCGTGTCGCTAGATCTGGTCACGGCCCAGCTCGAGAACGACGCGGTCCAGAAGTTCATCGATCCGTTCGATTCGCTAATCAAGCAGTTCGCTGCCAAGGGTGAGCGCGCCGTGGCTTTCGGTGACGTGGACGATCTGCGGGCAGAGGCCCGGCGGCTGCGGCAATTGGTGATCCGCATGACGACGGAAGCGGGCTCGGGTCATCCCACCTCCTGCATGTCCTGCGCCGACATCGTGGCGGCGCTGTTCTTCCGCGAGATGCGCTGGGATCCGCACGATCCGGCCGCGCGCAACGTCGACACATTCGTTCTGTCGAAGGGCCATGCGGCGCCGATCCTGTGGGCGGTGCTGCACGAAGCCGGCGCCATCATCGAGGATCCGCTGTCGCTGCGGCGGATCGACAGCACGCTGGAAGGCCATCCGACCCCGCTCAACCCGTGGGTCAGGGTCGCGACCGGATCGCTCGGACAAGGGCTGGCAGCCGCCAACGGGCTCGCAGCGGCGAACCGCCTGGACCGCATCGACGCTCGCGTGTTCTGTCTGCTTGGCGATGGTGAATGCTCGGAAGGGTCGGTGTGGGAGGCCGCGCAGTTTGCTTCGCTCAATGGTCTTGCGAACGTGACGGCGATCGTCGACGTCAACGGTCTCGGCCAGAGCGAGGCGGCGCCCTATCACCACGACACCCGGGTGTTCGCGCGCCGGTTCGCGAGCTTCGGCTGGCGTACGATCGAGATCGATGGTCACGATATGACAGCGATCCTCGCGGCTCTGCGGGCTGCGCATGATGGCGGCCCGACCGCGATCATCGCGCGTACGATCAAAGGCAAGGGGGTCTCGTTCCTGGAAGGCGCTGATGGATGGCACGGCAAACCGCTCGATCGCGAACAGATGTCGCGGGCGCTCGAAGAATTGGGTGATGCGCCGCCTCCGCCGCCGCTCGAGGCGCATCGGGTCGGCCAGGTGGCAAGCCCGCAGCGCGTGACCGCGTCACGCTCCGCGCCCGCCTATCGGCTGGGCGACAAGGTGGCGACCCGCGAGGCGTTTGGACGCGCACTGGAGAGGCTCGGCGGTGAGGAACATGCGATGGTGGCGCTTGATGGCGACGTCAAGAACTCCACCGGAACAGAGGCGTTCGCGGCCCGATACCCGGAACGCTTCTTCGAGGGTTTCATCGCCGAGCAGAACATGCTCGGCGTCGCCCTCGGCCTCGCGGCGGCAGGCAAGATCCCATGTGCAGCGACGTTCGCCTGCTTCCTCACGCGCGCTTATGACTTCATCCGCATGGCGCAGTATTCACGGCCCGCCCATCTCGTGCTGTGCGGCAGCCATGCCGGCGTGTCGATCGGCGAGGACGGCCCATCGCAGATGGGCCTTGAGGACCTCGCCATGTTCCGTGCCCTGATCGAGAGTACGGTCTTGTATCCGGCAGACGCGGTCAGCGCCGAGCGGCTGACTGCAACGGCGGCGCGCACCAACGGCATCGTCTATATCCGGACCACGCGGCCGAAGACGCCGGTGATCTACTCCAATGCGGAGGAGTTTCCGATCGGCGGAGCCAAGGTGCTGCGCTCGTCGCTGCAAGACCGCCTCACTGTGGTCGCGGCCGGTATAACCGTACATGAGGCGTTGGCCGCTTCCGAGATGCTCGACGCACGTGGCATCTCGATCCGCGTGATCGACGCCTACTCGGTGAAACCCATCGATGTCGTCACGCTGTCCGCAGCCGCTCGCGATACCGAGGGGCTGATCGTCGTCGAGGACCACGCGATCGATGGTGGGCTGGGCGATGCCGTGTCGACCGCGGTCGGCTCGACCGCGCCGGTGCATCGGCTGGGGATTGCACGACTGCCGCGCTCCGTCACGAAAGACGAATTACTCGACAGGTACGGCATCTCACGTCGGTCGATCGAAGCGAAGGTCCTGCAGTTGGCTGCCTGACCACGCGTACCGAGCGCACTTGCTGCGATTGGAGCCAGTTCCTTGATGAGTCCCCCGCCATCCTGAAATCAGGGTCTGATCTGCGGTGTCTCGTGAACGGCAGTCTTGGTGTTCACAGTTGGCATTCCGTCCGACTGGAAGCCTCCACCGGCCATGTGCAACGTGTCCCCAATCAACCCAGCCGCGAAACCATGGTGTGCGAGTTGCATTCGCGGCAGGGTGCCCCACCGCCCCTTCTCCGGATCGTAGCTTTGAACGGCCCAGAACGCCTTTGCACCTTCCCAGTCCTGATATTCACCTCCCGCGACGTAAATTTTGCCGTCTGCTACAGCGCCTGCCATTCCGCTGCGCCGGATCGGTGCGCGTCCTTTGCCAATCCACTGGTCGCGCGCCGGATCATATTCCTCGACGACATTTGTGTCCTCGGCGACCGTGATCTGCGCTGAACCGATCCTGCCGCCAATCGCGTAGATCTTTCCTCCGGCCGCCGCTGCGAAGAGATGGTTGCGCGGCGTCGGCATCGACGCGCGAACGCTCCATTGGTCGGTGGAGGGATCGTACTGCTCGACCGTCCCGAGCACGCGTTGCGGGCTCCCGGGGACAATGGCGCCGTTGGGGGATCGCGAACGTCAGCCTGAACTCCACCGATCAGGTAGATCTCGCCATTCAGTGCAACTGCCCAGCCTGCACCTCGCGGTGTCGGCATTGGGGCAAGCGGCGTCCAGGTGTCGGTTGCCGGATCGAAGACCCAACTGCTGTCGACGGGTTGCCAGCCGGATTCGTTCGTTGCCTCAGGTTCGCCCGCCGGATTTATGAAGCCGCCAAACACATATATTTTTCCGTCCAGCGCAGCCGTCATGACATGGTGGGCGGGTTGGGGCATTGCCCTCTTCTGGGCCCAGCTGCCGGCCTTTGTGTCGAAGACGTAGACGAGACCCAGCGGCCGATGGGTTCGCGTATCCAACCCCGCGAGCACATACCATTCGTCGCCTATGACGGTCCCCACGATTTCGCCGGCGGGTGCAGGGAGCGGGGAAGCCATCCGCCATTGAGCCTGCGCGTATACGTGGGAGACCGTACTCAGCGCTGCGATTGCGAGCAGCGAAGTCAAGCGCGCTCGAACTTTGCCCATCAGTTCCTCCGCCCAGTCATCATCCCATCGCGGCTCACAATCCAACTGTCCCGTCATTTCATGCGAGATCGCCAAGACCCTGCGCGATATCGAGGTCCCTACGATATGAAGGACCCTATGACCTCATGGGCCGATGAGCAGGCTCAGGCAGCAGGCGAGCTCTGGTTGTGCTGTTGACTCGGCCGCGCGATTCCATGCAGCGCTTTGGCAGTCCCTGCCGACTGGCGCACCAAATCGCTAAGCGACACGATCCCGACCAGGCGCTTGTTCCGGTCCATCACGGGCAATCGCCGCACCTGGATCTCACTCATGTTCGTGCAGACTTGAGATATGTCCTCGTCTTCGAAGCAGTATTTCACCTCCTGGCTCATCGCGTCACGGACCTTGCTGTTCGGCCCTTTGCCGTCCGCGATGCAGCGCACCGCAATATCGCGATCTGTGATCATGCCCACGAGTCGGTCACCGTCACGCACGGGCAATACACCACAATCGCATTCCTTCATCAGCTTTGCCGCGTCCTGGATCGTGTCGTTTGGGTTTACGAGTTTCGCGTCGCGGGTCATTACATCGCTGATCTTCGCTAATGCGGGCTCTTCCGACTGCAATCTCAACAGATGCGGGGGGCGCGCGTTCCAAAGACGAAATTGGTGGCTCCTGAAGAGGAACCCTTCTCCGCGACTCGGAAGCAACGCCATGAGTGGGTTCAAGAGCTCTTCTATTTTCCCAAAGGGCTTCCGTTTCCAATGGCCGAATCCGATGGGTTGTCTGCACCGTATTGCGAAGGCCTGCGCCAAGGCCAAGCGCGCAGGAACTCTTGCCTGTGGTCGAAGATTGACTCTGCGGGCCAGCGTCGCCGCCGATGGCTGGCCTGCACGGCCCCGCCTCCAAGCCCCCCATACCCCCCAGGGTGGGGCCGTGCTCCCAAGCAGGAGGTGCCATTGTCCGAGCCGACCGAGCAAGAGATCAGAGAACGCGCGCACCGATTGTGGGAGCAGGCCGGCAAGCCCGAAGGCCGCGAGGAGGAGTTTTGGCACGCGGCTGAGCAAGAGCTGCGCAACGAGGACAAGTCGAACACGATGCGGACGCCGGATACGCTGTGACCGACAAGACGTGCCCATTCTGCCAGGGTCTCGGATGGGTCTGCGAAAACCATCCGCTCCGAGTCTGGAGTGAGAAGCTGGGCGGCTGCCGCTGCGGCGAAGGCATGCCCTGCATCTGCAACACGACCGAAGACCCTGAAGTGAGAGTGGTGATCGTGGAAGCAGACACGACGTGGCACTAGCGGCGCCGTCTCGAAGGTGCGATAGGTCGAGCCCTTGGGCAACCCATCATGCGTCCGCACTAGAAACATTCTGATGGGTTCGCTTCGCTGCACCCATCCTACCGAGCCTGCAAAAAGAAAAAGCCGCCGGGTTCTTCACCCTGACGGCTGCGCAAAGTCCGTAGCTGTTGATCGTCTTCCCAGCCTCGTGCGTACCGCCGTTACCTTGTTTGCGGCCATGCCCAATCTTCATAGAGGACGGTGCGTGATTCTGCTGTGATTTGGAGCACACAGTGGAGGAGATTCCACGGGTTATGCGCGTTGCAGCTGTCCGGAACACCAGAGCCGTCGCCTGTCTCCCTCAGCTCCGATACCACGCCGCCAGATTCCACGTGATGGTGTCCCAGCCCGAGATGTCGATCATCAGGTTATTGGCGCCCGCGTTGACGACGTGGCGGGAGAGCAGCGGCAGGAACACGTGGGCCTCGCAGAAGATCTCGTCGACCTTCATCAGCAGCGCGGCGCGCTTGACCGGATCGAGCTCGTTCTGCGCGGCCTTGTAGGCCTTGTCGGCTTCGGGATCGGAATAGCGTGAATTGTTGCGGCCGAGCCATTTGTTGTCCTTGGTGGCGATCTCCCAGGAGACGCACTGGTTCAGCAAGCGCTCCGGATCGGGCTGCGGCTGCGTCGTATTGTACATCTCCATGTCGGCATAAAATTTCGAATAGGTGTCGGGATTGCCGACATCGGAGGAGAAGAACACCGAGGCGGTGACCGCCTTGATCTCGATGTCGATGCCGGCCTTCTGGCAGGCCTGCTTGATGATGGCTTGGGTCTTCTGGCGCGGGGCGTTGGTCGAGGTCTGGAATACGTATTTGAGCCTCTTGCCGTCCTTCTCGCGGATGCCGTCCGCGCCCCTGGTCCAGCCGGCCTCGTCGAGGATCTTGTTGGCCTTGTCGATGTCGAACGCATATTTCAGCTTGGGGGACTTGAACTGATTGGGCGCGTTGACGAAGCTCGCGGTTGCGATGGCGCCGCGTCCGTAGATGAACTTCTGGATCGAATCGCGGTCGATCAAGAGATTGATCGCGCGGCGAACGGCGGGGTCGGACAGCGTCGGGTGCTTGGTCTTGACGCTCGAACGCTCGCCGTCGACCTCGGTCCAGGGGTCCGTCGTGTTGAGGATGATGAACTCGACATTGCCGGAAGGCGTGATGTCGAGCTTGCCTTTGCCGCCCGCCTCCATGCGCTTGAGGACCTCCTCCTCCACCTGCATGTTCCAGGCGAAGTCGTATTCGCCGGTCTGCAGCACGGCGCGCGCCGCAGACACCGCGTCGCCGCCGCCCTTGACCTCGAGCGTGTCGAAATGCGGTTGGTTCTTGATGTGATAGTCGGGGTTGCGCTCGGCGCGGATCATGTCGCCCGGCTTGAACTCGACGAATTTGTATGGGCCGGTGCCGACCGGTTTCAGATTGCCTGGCGCTTCGCGTGACTTTGCGCCGATATAATCGCCGAAATGATGCTTTGGCAGGATCATCCCGACCGCGCCGACGAACGGATCGGCCCAGAACGGCGTCGGCGCCTTGAAGTTCACCTTGACCGTATGGTCGTCGATCTTGTCGACCTTGATGTCCTTGTAGGAGCCCGTGGTGTAGGCCGCGGTGGCGAGGTCGGCGGCGTACTGCCAAGTGAAGACGACGTCGTCGGCGGTGAAGGGCTTGCCGTCATGCCACTTGACGCCCTGCTTCAGCTTCCAGATCACGCTCATGCCGTCGGCCGCGAGGCCGCCGTTCGCCTTGGACGGAGCCTCGGCGGCGAGGCAGGGGATGAGGTTACCCTCCTTGTCCCAGCCGGCGAGCGGCTCGAAGAAGATGCGCGAGGCGATCTGGTCCTTGGTGCCGAGCGCGAAATGCGGATTGAGCAGGGTAGGTGCCTGCCAGAGCAGGATCTTGAGCGTGCCGCCGCCGCCCGCCTTCGTCGGCTTGTACGGCAGCGTGGCGTCCGCCATGGCCACATCGTGCCACACCAGGATCTGGCTCGCGATCGGCGCCGCGATTCCGACCGCGGCCATTGTCCTGATGAACGAGCGCCGCGACAGCGTGCCTTGCTTCACCTCCGCGACCAGATTGCGGATTTCGGTCTCGTCCATCGGATGATCTCCACCTCGCGAAGTAACGTCGTCGCCGGCTTAGTGCGCTCTAACTCAGCACGTCGGGCGTGGTGGAGTCAAAGAGGGGCGGACGCTCCGCGACCGGTGCGCGGGGGGTGCGCCGCTTTGCCGCGATGCCGTCAGGCGCTCGTGGTGCACGTTCCCGGCCCTCTGCATCCGTTTCCCGATTGAGATCGATTGGAGAAGGGTTGCCCGCGATGGCCGGCCAATATGGATTTTCATTTCATTGATTTCGCGGCGCAGAAAAGAGAATACGGTTCCAATCGTTACCGCCGACTCCATGGAGACCAAGATGTCGTTTCGCCTTCCCCTGATTCTCTCCGCCGTGCTGGCCGTGTGGTCGGCCGTGGCTTCAGCCGAGACCATCAAGATTGGCGTGACGCCGGGACCGCATGCGCAGATCCTCGAAGCCGTGAAGCCGATCGCCGCCAAGCAGGGGCTCGACATCCAACTGCTCGAGTTCTCGGATTACGTGGTGCCGAACGCCGCGCTCGATGCCGGGGAGATCCAGGCCAATTCGTTCCAGAACCAGCCTTACCTGGACAATCAGAAGGCCGACCGCGGTTACAAGATCGAGTCGGTCGGCCTGACCGTGAACTTCCCGATCGGCGTCTATTCGAAGAAGCACAAGGCCTTCGCCGATATCCCCGAGGGAGGCAAGGTCTCGATCCCGAACGATCCGACCAATGGCGGCCGCGTGCTGCTGCTGCTCCGCGACAAGGGCGTGATCAAGCTGAAGGACGGTGTCGGCTTCAAGCCGACGGTGCTCGACATCACCGAGAACCCTAAGAAGCTGAAGTTCATCGAGGTCGATGCGGCGCAGGCCCCGCGCGCGCTCGACGACGTCGACGCAGCCGCGATCAACACCAACTATGCAACCCAGGCGGGCCTCGATCCTGTGAAGGACCCGATCCTGCGCGAGGATCCGAAGGGGCCCTACGTCAACCTGATCGCGGTGCGCACCGTCGACAAGGACAAGCCCTGGGTCAAGATCCTCGTCGACAGCTATCACACGCCCGAGGTCAAGGAATTCGTCCTGACCAAGTTCAAGGGCGCGGTGCTGCCGAGCTGGTAGGCAGACTGCCCGCGTAAAGTCCATGTAAAGGGCGATCCGGCGCACAGCCTTGCGTATGAGCCTTGCGCAATGCCCGCTTGTCTGGAGCCGCGGCAACCGACATCATCGGGGCCCATCCTCGCCCGACAGGGGTCTTATGAAACGCTTTGCAAACCTGAAACGCCTGGGCTTCTTCACGCGGCTGCTCGACGAGGCTCCGGCCGCCGAGCGATATCGCTTCGCGGCCGAGCAGATCGTCCGTGCCGAACGGGCGGGCCTCGATTCCGCGTGGATCGCGCAGCATCATTTCCACGAGCGCGAGGGCGGCCTGCCGTCGCCCTTCACCTTCCTGGGTTACGTCGCAGCGCAAACCTCGCGCATCCGTCTCGGCACCGGCATCGTCACGCTGCCGCTGGAGAATGCGGTGAGGGTGGCGGAGGACGCCGCGGTGCTCGATCTCCTCTGCAATGGCCGGTTTGAGCTCGGCGTCGGCACCGGCGGCAACCCGTCCGCCTTCGCCGCCTTCGGCCTCGACAGCGCCCAGCGCAACGAGATCTTTGCGCGCAATCTGGACATCGTCCGCAAGGCGCTGACCGGCAAGCCGCTCGACGGCGGCGACACGCTCTATCCGCAGCGGCCGCAACTGGACAAGCGGATCTGGCAGGCGACGTTCTCCGTCGCCGGCGGCGCCAGGGCCGGCAAGGCCGGCGATGGTCTCTTGTTGTCGCGCACCCAGCCGCGGGCCAAGGAGGCGCCGAAGGCCACGCTCGCCGAGATCCAGAATCCGATCATCGACGCCTATCTCGCAGCGCTGCCGCCGGGCTGCGAACCGCGCATCATGGCTTCGCGCAGCGTCTTCGTCGCCGACGATCATCGCGAGGCGATGCGCCTTGCCGATATCGGACTGCGCCGCGCCCTGCCGCAATTCATGAAGGGTGGTCACCTTCCGCCGGGCGAGACGCTGGAGGAGATGATCACCGCGTTCGACACTCATGTCGGCGCCGCCGACGAGGTGATCGCCTCGCTCCGCACCGACGCCACGCTGGAGCGGGTGACCGATCTCGTCTTCCAGGTGCATTCGGTCGACGCGCCGCATCCTTATGTCCTGCGCTCGATCGAGCTGGTCGCGGAGAAGGTGGCGCCGGCGCTGGGCTGGATCAGGACGGCGGCACCCGATGTGGCGCTGGCGGGCTAGCCGCGACTTTACGGAATTGGATGAGGCTGAATGATGAGAACGAAAGACATCATCGACATGCTTGCCGGGATCGAGCCAGGATCGGCTCTCGACGCCATCCGCGCGCGTCGCCTGCAGGCGCGCGAGAACGCGCAGAAGAGCTATCTCTCGCTGTTCGAGCCGATCGACGCCAGTGATTTCTCGCTTGCCGAACGCGCCGCAGTCGCGGCCTTCGTGACCGGGCTCCATGGCGAGTCCCCCGTCGCCGCCTTCTATCGCGAGAAGCTTGCCGCGAGCGCGGATGGCGCGGCGCTGGTCGAGCCGATCAGGTCCGAGATCGCGCGCGGCAAGACGTCGGGTCCCTATGGCGCTTTTCCGGCCGGCCCGCTGTCGGTGGAGGACAAGGCTGGTTTGATCTATCGCGTCAGTGCGGAGCGCAAGTCCGAGCTCGGCGCCCGGCTTGTCGCGGCGCTGGAGCATGCGCATCTTCTGGTCTTCCGTCCGCGCGATGCCGCATCCGCCGACATGAAGACGCTGCTGGCCGCCGGCTGGTCGACCACCGGCATCGTCACGTTTTCCCAGCTCGTCGCGTTCCTGTCGTTCCAGGTCCGCGTCGTCAGCGGCTTGCGCACGCTCGCAGCGGCAAGCGCGTAGGAGGTTGCATCATGAGCACCGTCAATCCGCCCGTCGTCTTCACCCAGGACGAGCTCGGCTGGGTTTCGTGGATCGACCCGCTGCCCGAGGCCGAGCTGACCGAACGACATTTCGCCGGCCTCGTCGACCGCGCCCGCGCCAAGTCCGAATATTTCCGCCTGCTGGTGCGCGACCCTGAAGTCCTGGAAGTCCGCACCAAGACCGACAAGGACATCTTCTACAACGTCGCCGACGGCCTGCCGCGCGCCGAGCGCGAGCTCGCGGCGGCTGCGACGTCGCGCTACAACGGCTGCATTTATTGCGCCTCCGTGCATGCGCGGTTTGCCAGCACCTATTCCAAGCGCCGCGACGACGTGCAGCGTCTGCTCGATGAAGGCGTTGGTGCGGATCTCGGCGAGCGCTGGAATGCGGTGGTCAAGGCCTCGGTGGCGCTGGCCGAGACGCCGATCGCGTTCGGTCCTGACAACATCGCGGAGCTGCGCCGCGCCGGCCTCGACGATGCCGAGATCGTCGACGTCATCAACGGCGCCTCGTTCTTCAACTGGGCGAACCGGCTGATGCTGTCGCTCGGCGAGCCCTCGAAATAGGCAATCTCACCGGCACGAGAATTGCTGCTTGTTTCAACAATGAATGGATGGAGCCGTGCATGAGCAACATCGATCGCCGTACCCTGGTCAGGGGCTCTCTCGCCGCCGTGGTGGCGGGAGCAGCCTTCTCGCGCGCCGCGCTCGCGCAATCCTCCGAACCGATCCTGCTCGGCGTCAGCGGCCCCCTCACAGGACCGAACGCGCAATATGGCGCGCAGTGGAAGCAGGGCTTTGATCTCGCGCTGGACGAGATCCACGCCGCCGGCGGCATCAACGGCCGCAAGCTCGCCTATCAATTCGAGGACAGCCAGAGCGATCCGCGCCAGTCGGTGGCGATCGCCCAGAAGTTCGTGTCCGATCCGCGCATCGTCATGGAGCTTGGCGACTTCTCCAGTCCCGCCTCGATGGCGGCATCCCCAATCTATCAGCGCGGCGGACTCGTGCAGTTCGGCTTCACCAATTCGCACCCCGATTTCACCAAGGGCGGCGACTTCATGTGGAGTACGTCCGTGAGCCAGGCCGACGAGCAGCCGTTGCTCGCGGCCTATGCCGTCAAGCGTCTTGGTCTCAAGAAGCTCGCGGTGCTGCACCTCAACACCGATTGGGGCCGCACCAGCCGCGATTATTTCGTCAAGGCCGCGAAGGAATACGGCGCCGAGATCGCGGTGACCGAGGGCTACATCGCCGAGGAACGCGACTTCCGCTCGACCCTGGTGCGCGTGCGCGACGCCAACCCGGACGGGCTGATCCTGATCTCCTATTATTCCGACGGCGCGCTGATCGCGCGCCAGGCCCGTCAGGTCGGCCTGAAGCAGACGATCTGCGCGGCAAGCTCGGTCTATTCGCCGAAATTCCTGGAGCTCGGCGGCGAGGCGGTCGAGGACGTCCATCTCGGCACACGCTACTTCCCGGAAGATCCGCGGTCCGAGGTGAAGAAGTTCATTGCGGGCTTCAAAGCCAAGTACAATGGACAAGAGCCCGACGCCTTCAACGCCTATTCCTATGATGCCATGAACATGGCCGCCGCCGTCCTCAAGATCGGCGGCACCGATCGCCGCGCCATCCGCGATGCCTTCGCGAAAGTGAAGGACGTCTCCAGCGTCATCTTCGGTTCGGCAACGTTCGACGTCGAGAGCCGCCGCGTCAAGGGCGCGATGAACGCCGAGCTCGTCGTGCGCAAGGGCCAGTTCGCGCTCTGGGACGGCAAGCCGACCTGACCTGATGGCCGGAGCGCGCCGCTCCGGCCGCCTTCCTTTCTACGCGGGGATCAACGTTTGTCTTCCTGGCTCGACTACACGATCAACGGGCTGATCGTCGGCAATGTCTACGCCCTCGTTGCAGTGGGGCTCGCGCTGATCTTCGGCGTCAGCCGGCTGATCAACTTCGCGCAAGGCTCGATCTATCTGGTCGGCGCGTATATCGGCTGGGTCGCGGTGGTGCAGTTGCATACGCCGCTGCCGCTCACCATCATCGTGGTGGCGGCGACTGCCGCGGTGGTCGGCCTGATCATCGAACGGTTCGGCCTCCGTCCGCTGCAGAACTCCGTGCGCATCGCGCCGCTGCTCGCGACCATCGGCATCAGCTTCGTGCTCGACCAGCTGGTGATGCTGACCTTCTCGCCCAATCCGCGCGCGCTGCCGAGCCAGCTGCCGGACGTGCGCTTCCAGCTCGGCGGCGGCACGATCGGACCGCTTGATCTGCTCATCGCCGGCGTCGGCATCAGCAGCGCGCTGCTGCTGTTCGTGTTCCTGCGCTACAGCAAGCTCGGCTGGGCGGTGCGCGCCGCCTCGCAGGACCGCGACGCGGCGATGCAAATGGGCGTCGACGTCAACCGCGTCAATCAGGCGGTGTTCGGCATCGCCGCTGCGCTCGGCGGCGTCTCCGGCATGCTGGTCGGCATGTACTACAACCAGATCGACACCGCGATGAGCCTGCAGGCGACGCTGAAGGGCGTCGTTGCCGAAGTCGTCGGTGGCGCCGGCAACGTGCCGGGTGCGGTGATCGGCAGCCTGCTGCTGGGATTGGTCGAGAGCTACGGCGTTGCCGTGTTCGGCACCAGCTACCGCAACCTGTTCGCCTTCCTGCTGCTGGTCGTCGTGCTGGTGCTGCGCCCGAACGGCCTGTTCGCCAGCGCGCGGCAGGCGCCGCCGGAGCCGCTCACCGGCACCTTCATCGCCCCGAGCCGCCCGGTGCGCATTCCACGTTGGGTCCTGGCTGTTGCTGCTGCCGGCTTTGCCGTCCTGCCGCTCTTCCCGGTATCCTTCTACGTGCTCCAGACGCTGATCAACGCCTGGCTGCTCGGCATGCTCGCGCTCAGCCTCACGCTGGTCGCGGGCACGATGGGGCAGGTCTCGCTCGGACACGCCGCGCTGCTGGCGATCGGCGCCTATACGTCGGCGTTGCTGTCGTTGACCCTCAACGTTCCGGTCGGCCTCGCGGTCATCGGCGGCGGCCTCGTGAGCGCTGCGCTCGGCACGCTCTTGATCTCGCCGTCCTTCCGCCTGCGCGGGCATTATGTGTCGATCGCGACGCTCGCCATCGGCGAGATCGTGTCGCTGGTGATCCTGAACTGGGAGAGCGTGACACGCGGTCCGATCGGCATCTCCGGCATCCCGCCGCTGTCGCTGTTCGGCTACGACCTGATCAGCCCGTCCTCAGTCTACTGGTTCAGCCTTGCGGTGATGGTCGTGCTGGCCCTGCTGCAAGGGCGGCTGCTCACTTCGCATCTCGGCCGCAGCTTCCGTGCCATCCGCGACGACGACATTGCCGCGCGCGCCTATGGCCTCAGCCTGAACCGCTATAAATCGCTGGCCTTCATCTTCGGCGGTTTCGCCGCCGGCGTCAGCGGCGGCATCGCCGCGCATCTCTATTCCTACATCAACCACGAGACCTTCAACACGCAGCAGTCCATCCTGGCGCTGACGGTCGTCATCCTCGGCGGCCTCGGCAACGTGGTCGGCGCGATTGTTGGATCGGTGGCGCTGGTCGGCTTGCCCGAGGTGTTCCGGATCGCGGCGGAGTATCGCATCCTGATCTACGGCATCGTGCTGCTCTTGCTGGTGCGATTCAGGCCGCAGGGCCTGTTGGGGACGATCTGATGTCGGAGCAGCACAATCCCATGCTGTCCCTGCGCGGGCTGACGCGCCGCTTCGGCGGCCTCACCGCGGTCAATGCGATCGATCTCGACCTCGCCAAAGGCGAGCTCATCAGCATCATCGGCCCGAACGGCGCCGGCAAGACGACGCTGTTCAACCTCGTGACCGGTCTCGATCGGCCGGATGAAGGCGCAGTACGCTTCGAAGGCCAGGATATCACCGGTCTCTCGCCGGAACGGCTTGCGGCCGAAGGCATCGCGCGGACCTTCCAGCTCGGCCGCGTATTCGGCAATCTCAGCGTGATGGACAATGTCCTGATCGGCGCGCATACGCGGCTGCGTGCCGTGAAGCCGGCCGTGCCGGTGATCGGCCCGCTGCTCGAACTCGGCCTGGCGCTGCTGCGCCCGGCCGGCGTGAAGGCCGAGGAGGAGCGGTTGCGCGAGGAAGTGAAAGCCATTCTCGCCCGCTTCGGCGAACGGCTGCTGCCGCGCATCGACCAGCCGGCCTATAGCCTGTCCTACGCCAACCGCCGCCGCGTCGAGATCGCCCGGGCGCTGGCGCTGAAGCCGCGCCTGTTGCTGCTGGACGAGCCGACCGCCGGCATGAACCCGACCGAAACCGCGGAGATGCAGGCGCTCGTCGCCGAGCTCAAGACCGAAGGGCTGACCATCCTGCTGATCGAGCACAAGCTGGAGATGGTGATGCGCCTGTCCGACCGCGTCATCGTCATGGACGAGGGCAAGAAGATCGCGGAAGGGCCGGGCGAGGTGGTGCGGAGCGATCCCAAGGTGATCGAGGCCTATCTCGGCCACGGCCTGTCGGGCGCGGCGGAGCAGGAGAGCGCGGCATGACGACGAGCGCACCCGAACCGCTGCTGGCGCTGTCGGGCGTCAACACCTTCTACGGCCAGGCCCAGGTGCATTTCGACCTGTCGATCACGGTCGCGCGCGGCCACATCGTCTGCCTGCTCGGCGGCAATGCCAGCGGCAAGTCGACGACGATGAAGATCATTCTGGGTCTGGTGAAGCCGCGTTCGGGCGAGGTGAGCTTCGACGGCGCTTCGCTGGTCGGCCTTTCCACGCCGCAGATCGTCCGCCGCGGCATCGCCTCGGTGCCGGAGGCGCGGCGGCTGTTCGCGGACATGAGCGTGCGCGAAAACATTTTGATGGGCGCCTTCGTGCGCAACGACCGCGACGCGGTGGCGCAGGATCTCGACAGGATGCTGACGCTGTTTCCGAAGCTCGGCCAGCGGCTGTCGCAGCGCGCCGGCTCCTTGTCCGGCGGCGAGCAGCAGATGGTCGCCATGGCGCGCGCGTTGATGAGCCGTCCCAGGATGATCGTGATGGACGAGCCGACCATGGGCCTGTCGCCGCTCTATGTCGACCGCGTGCTGGAGCTGATCCGCACCATCAACCAGGAAGGCGTCTCGGTGTTCATGGTCGAGCAGAACGCCAGTCTCGCGCTGGAGATCGCACACGAGGCCTATGTGCTGCAGACCGGCAAGATCGTGCTGTCAGGCCCGGCGCGCGCGCTGAAGGACGATCCCCGGGTGCGCGACGCCTATCTCGGCGGCTCCGAGGCGGCCTGACGCAATGTGCTGACCTCTCCACGTCATGGCAGGACATAGCCGTCCGAAGGACGGCGTCGCTTGCGCTCGCCTATGACCCGGCCATCCACGTCTTGCCTCCCGGCACGAACAACGTGGATGCCCGGGACAAGCCCGGGCATGACGACCTCCATCTCATATCAGGCCGACGCCGCGCTCGCGACCTGGTCCACCGGCAGATCATCGCCATTGGGATCGCCCGGCGCCGTGGCCCAGGCCAGCTCCACCAGCGTGACGATCCGGCGGCCGGCGCCGTCGAGCTGGACGACGATCAGGCCCTGCTCCTCCATGTAGCCGAGCAGCCGCTGCGCGCGGCGCAGCGAGTGCGAGCCGTAGGCGCGCGCGATCGCGGCATCGCCGGGGCACGGCCAGCCTTCCTTGGCCGCGCGCGCGATCATCATGAACACGCCCTGCATGTCGTCGGGCAGGATCGAGGCGCGGAGCGACACCTCCTGCCAGGCGTCGTCTTCAGCGAGATCGGTCCCGAGCCCGGCGCGCGCATGCGTCAGCATGCGGCGGAATTCGTTGAGATCAGGCACCGCCGCGCCGAGCCCCTCGATGCGGCAGCGGACCACGAATTCTTGATAGAGCACGCCGATGGCGCGGAAGCCGGCGTCGGGCTCGGCCAGCACGGCGCGCAACGTGCGGTCGACACGCTCGCGCCGCTCCGCGAGCTCTTCGGCGCTGACCGGCACCTCGGCCAGCTCGGGCCGGATCTCCGGCGCGGCGGCGGCTTTCGCCGCGCGAAGCTGCTCCAGCAGATCCGGCGCGGGCCAGCGCTGCGGCCGGCTGGCATCGGGCGGCGGCGCCGCCAGGATCACGGCGCGCGCATCTTCCAGCGTCGCTTCCGGCAGCGGCATCAGCCGAGGAGTCGAATTGCGCGGGGAGGTCTCGGTCGAGCCGATATTCAGACGCAGCGGCCGGCGCGACAGCGCCGGTCCCAGCGCCATGAATTGCCCGCGCTCGAGATCGCGAAAGGCCTCGGCCTGCCGCCGCTCCATGCCGAGCAGATCGGCGGCGCGCGCCATGTCGATGTCGAGGAAGGTGCGGCCCATCAGGAAGTTCGAGGCTTCCGCCGCGACGTTCTTGGCGAGCTTGGCGAGGCGCTGGGTCGCGATGATGCCGGCAAGCCCGCGCTTGCGGCCGCGGCACATCAGGTTGGTCATGGCGCCGAGCGAGAGTTTTCGCGCCTCGTCCGAGACTTCACCGGCGACCGCCGGTGCGAACAGCTGCGCCTCGTCCACCACCACCAGCATCGGGTACCAATGGTCGCGATCGACATCGAACATTCCGCCGAGGAACGCCGCGGCGCGCCGCATCTGGTTCTCGGCATCCAGCCCCTCGAGATTGAGCACGGTGGAGACGCGATGCAGCCGCGCGCGCTCGCCGGCAACCTGAAGGCCGCGCTCGGTGTGATCCTCGGCGTCGATCACGAGATGGCCGAAGCGCTCGGCCAGCGTGACGAAATCGCCTTCGGGATCGATGATGGCCTGCTGCACCCAGGGCGCGCTCTGCTCCAGCAGCCGCCGCAACAGATGCGACTTGCCGGAGCCCGAATTGCCCTGCACCAGGAGGCGGGTCGCCAGCAGTTCCTCGAGGTCCATGGCGGCCGCGGCGCCTGCCGTGGTCTGCCCCATCTCGATTGCAACCGTCATGTCCCCGACTCAAGTCCCCGTCATTCGCGGACAGGGACTTATCAACCCGACCGAGGCGCGTCGAGCGCCAGCGCGCGAATCAGGCCGTGTTGCCCACGGCGGAGTTCAGGCGTGATGCGACAACCGTAGAAGCGCGGGCCGATAGGGCGGTTGCGGATCGTCGTCCTCGTTCTCAGGGATGGCGCAGGATCCGAATTCCTGCCTGATCCGTTCGATCTCGGCGATGCGCTCGTGCAGCCGTCGCAAATGCTCGGGCGACTTCGCCCGCCAGAACCGGAAAGTGTCAGCCGTGAGCGGCAGGAACGCGGTGCCGAACGGCGTCGGCTCGGGAATGACGGTGCGTCCAAGCAGCAGGAAGCGCTCAGTGCCGGAGACGACGAGGGTGGCATAGCCCCGGTTTCCGATCCGCCTGATGCCGTTCAGCGACCATTCGGCGAGCTTGCTGAAATACGGCTCTTCGCGCCAGCGGTCCGGGCAATCGTCGTCGACGGTGACATTGACGGCGTCCTGGCTGAAATGCACCACGAGGCCGGCTTTCTCGGGAAACCAGTCGTCATCGAGATGGCCCTGCAGCCAGGCGCAGGCGAACGATCGGCACATCTGCGGGCGGCGGTCGTAAATGGTGCATCCGGTCCCTTGCTGCCAATGCCGGCAGAGCTGGTTCACCGGCTTGTCGACGGCGGCCACTTCGAGGATATCGCAGCAGGCGTTGCATGAGCCGCACTGCCGGGCGGGAGGCGCCGCCTTCGGCAGACCGGTCGCGCGAAAGCCCTGGCCGTCACGGACCAGCAGCTTCTGCTTCTCCAGCGCGGTCAACGCACGTTCGATCTTGAGACGGGATAGTCCGGTGGCGTCGATCACGGCCTTCATCGTCGTCGCGCCTGCCTCCACCGCGCGGACGATGCTCAGCATCGCCTGATCCATTGTTGTTGTTCTTTCAGCCGTGCATTGCGATCGCGCCGGAAAGCAGACCGGCAAACAGGTCGTAGACACCTGAGTTAGGAAGATATGTTGCTCATCTCTCTGCCGGCAAGAAGCTGGACCGGTCCTGCGCGCATGCAACGTTTGCGCGAATGAAGGGTCTGCACGTAAGGCGGAGCCTTTCGCGTCGAATCGGCCTGCTTTGCCCGCGAAGCGCGGGATATGACGGGCGGCATGCCGTCGTCTCACGCAGTCGTGATACCTGCGGTTCGCGCGTGAGCGCGACCCGATCACGTGGCTTGAGAACTATCGGTGAGTTTGCGCCACACCGGGAACAATCACGGACGCCGGCTCGGACATCGCAACTTGGTCACGCGCACCGGGGCGGTCACGCTGTCGCGGCGACCAGCCTGGCCCGGCTTCAATGATTTCCGAGCGCGTGGCGCGAAGTCACTGCGCGCCGGATCCGCCCTGCACGATCTTCTCGTTCAGCTTCTGGTCCACGGTGTCGACGGTGCGGTCGATCTCGGCGTTGGGCACGCCGAGCTGATGCGAGATCAGCTTCACCAGAAGGTCGACGCGCTCGATGAAGGGCGCGCCGCTCGCGACCGCGCGCGCGGCCGAGGACGGCTTGAGCAGGCTCTCGGCGGCCTTGGCATATTTCGCGAATGGCACCTGGTCCTGCGGATCGGCGCCGAGGCGGCGGGCGATCGCGTCGACATGGTCGTAGATCGTCTGCGAGCGCTTGAGATCGCCATGCACTGCGTCGCGGATCGACTGCGGCTCATTGGGCGTGATGCACCGGTAATTGCCGGTGAGCAGCATCGACCATTTCGCCAGCGGCACGAACAATGAGTCGAACACTTTCAGCTTCACCGGCACGTCATGGCCGTCGAGCGTCACCGCGTCGATATCGGATTCGAGCTCGCGCAGCAGCTTGTTGTGCTTCTCGTCGGCAAAGACCGATGCCTTGAAATTCGTCGGCAGGCCGACATGAAGCACGTTGGCGGCCTCTTCCGGCGGCCGGAAGGCCTGCGGGTCGGGCGAGCACAGCGTCACCAGTCCCGGCTCGAACCGCTCCCACACCTGCGCGTTGGTGTAGGCTTCCTCGAGCTCCATGTCCGCGAGCGCAGGAATCCGCTTCAGATAGGGCAGCGGCGGCATGTTCATGATCGACAGGCACGGCAGTTTCGCCGCGGCGATCTTGACCATGAGAACGCGCACCGTGTGGTTGGTGTATTGCGGCTCCTGCATCGCAAGGCCCACCAGATCGTAACGGGAGAGGTCGACATTGGCCGGCGTCACCGCATCGAGCTTGCCGGGCAGGTCGCGCGAGAAGATGGCCCGATGCACCGCCTCGTCGCGCAACTTGATGCGCACCTCGGTACCGTCCCGATTGATCAGCTCCGCGGTCTTGGCGCGGCAGACCAGGGTCACATTATGACCCGCCATCAGCAGCTTCGTGCCCAGCAGCGAGCCGTACGAAGCTCCAAGAATCAAAATGTTACGCGCCATGTTTCGTCCCTCAGAGCGGTCATGTGATTTTGGGCCTCGGTCCTGGTCCGAGGGCGGGTTGGCCGCATGTAAAGCGAAGTGCGCGAGACTGGCAACTGGGATAATGCATACAAGGCGGTGATATTCCCGCTTCGTTCGCATTTCGACGAGGAGCTCAACAAGGATCGTGCCGCGGCAAGCTCGCAAAAGTCAGGACGGCAAGCACGGCGCTTCGGTCACGATGCCGAGAATCTCGGTTCGAATAATTCGGCAAAATCGTATCGCCCTTCCGGCTCGCTGGAGAGGCAAACAGCTGGAGCTGCGCGTCGCGGTGGTTTGCGACGATCAGATGACGATCCGCCGGATCTGCGGCTGAAATCGCGATTGCCTCCTCTGTCATCAAGCCCCCTCTATATTTTAGGCGCCCGTCACAACAAAAAACTACAAACCGGGGACCGCGAAAATGGCAGAATGGCGCGGGGCGCAGACCAAGTGTCAGCAAGGGAGCTGAGCTGTGACGACTGAGTTGAGCCGGCGGGGACGTCGTATCGGGACCGGCTCGTTTGAACGATGGAGCGCCGGCAACTTCGCTGCGCGAAGCGACGGCGGAGCGATCGTCAGGATGAATCGTATCGCGCGAAAGGCGCAAGCGGGCGCACGCGGTGCGGAGATTGCGCTGCGTTCTCGCCATCCATGTCCGGGCAGCCGCTGACGGCGCCGTTCGGGGGGTGACATGGAAGGTGATCATTGGCCTCACGGCTCGCGCGACGGTGCCGGTCGCAATCTGACGGGCTTGCGCAATCGCGTGTCCGAATTCTTCGAAAGCCTCACCAGTGCAGAGCTCGCGCGTGAGACGCACAGACATCTGTGGGTCGCGGACTGGCTGCGGGTTGCAGACGACTACCGGTTGTTCGCCGAGTCCGCGCGCAGAGATGGTTCGTCGGAAGCGGGGCTGTGTTCGCTCACGGCCCTCGAAGTCGCGCGAAGCTTGTCCTGTCCGGAGGACCCGGCGCTGGCTGGCCTCGCCGGCAAGGTCGGAGCCAACCTGAAAGCTTTCATGGACGGGTTCGGTCCGGCGATCGAGCGCGTCGAGATCGATGGCCTCGATCGGGGCCCGCTGTCCGGTTTCTTCGTGCCGGCGTCGCGTGGCGGACCTTGCGCGCCCGCAATCATCTGCATCGGTGACGAGGACATCACGCTGGACTCGATGATGAGCCGGCTGTTGCCGGCCACACGCGGCGGGACCACGTCACTCCTCTTCCTCGCTGCCGGCGCCTCACCCGGTCGCCGCGGCGTGGAGCCGGAGCAAATGCTTCAGTGCTGGCTGGACTATCTGGAAGCGCGTCAGGATGTCGACGCGCAGCAGATCGCGGTCTATGGCGAAGGGACGGGCGCCAGTCGTGCCTCCCGCCTCGCCGTTTCGGACTGCCGGATAGCCGCCGCCGTGTGCGACGCGGGACTGTTGACCTCGGTCGCGCGTCGCGCATCGGTGCATTGGATGACCGGCGTCGATGATAGAGCCTCGAATGGCGAGTTGCCGCCGTCGCATCGGATCGCTTGCCCGCTTCTCATGGTGGTTGGCAGCCGCTCGATGCTGCGGGAGCGAGAGGCTCTCGAGTTACAGGCCACCTATTGGCGGGCCGGAGCCGATTGCTCGGTCGTCGTGCCGAACCGCATTCCGCACCCGCTGGGTGAGGTCGAGAATTTCATCGCCGCCGACAATTTCATTGTCCAATGGCTCGACAGCAAGTTTGGAGCGGCTCGTCAATTCGATCCCGTGACTTACCTCTAACGCGTCACGTGGACCTGTGAAGCGCCGGGGCCAGGCCGATCATGAAGTCTCGATCGCCAGCAATCGTGCCGCCAGCCGGGCGTTCTTGGCGATCGTCGCGAGCGTGGCGTTCAACTCGGCCAAGGTCGTTTCGTCGAGTTCATTGAACATGGTCGAGTTAAGGGCGAGCTTTCGCTTGGCCAGCTTTTCGATCTCCGTGGTCGCCTTTGCGGTGAGCGACATCAGAACGAAGCGGGCATCGTCCGGGGCGGCTCGTCGCGACAGAAATCCGCGCTTTTCGAGCGTCTTGGTTTGGTTGGTGACGAACGCGGGGTGGACCCGCAACTTATTCGCGATGTCGATGCCGGCGACGCCTCGCCCCTCATCGAGTTCGGTGATGGCCATCAGGATCAGCCATTGCGGCTGGGTGATGCCCAGCAGTCCGGCCCAGCTGGTGTGGATGTCCTCCAGCTGGGAGTGGATTTCGACGACGTTCCAAATGAAGTCCGTAATCGCCCTGTTGAGCTTCTTCTCGAGCACCCTGGCTTCCCTCGTTCTATTCCTTTGATCCCTTTTTCCGGATAGTAACGGGATATTGAGCAGGCGTCTCGCCTGTCGCGCACGAAGATGGCGTAGATGTTGCAGCCCGGAAGCGAGCGACAATTCAGTGCTTGCAAAAATCAATTGATTAAATTACGTCTCAGCCACTCTCTCTTTGGCTCTTGACCTTGTCACGGCCGGCGACGTGAGACCTCCAAAAAAAGCCCTCGGGATGCCCCCTGAGGGTTTTTTCATTTATTTATGGCCTCGCAAGGACTGCTCTGTTGCCTTTGGGCCACATCCGCGCCGGAAACAACGATTTACCAAATCAACAAATTGAGGCGATTGTTTTTATAAACTATACGAAAGGAACGACGGAGGGGGGGCACCTCGCTGTCGTTTCAGTCCGGACCTTCAGTGCGGACCTGAATTGAACGGAAATCAAACTGGGTGAAGCGGCGTCCTCCGAGGAGCCGAGCCCCATGAAGCGACCTGGAGGTTTACGAATGAAGTTAACGAAGACGCTGTTTCTCGGCTCGGCAGCCGGCCTGATGGCCGTCTCCGGGGCGTTCGCAGCCGATCTGCCGGTGAAGGCCAAGGCGGTCGAATACGTCAAGATCTGCTCGCTGTACGGCGCCGGTTTCTACTACATCCCGGGCACCGACACCTGCATCAAGCTGGGCGGCTATCTGCGCGCCGACGCGAACTTGAACACCAACTCGGACTTCAACCCGAACCAGAGCGGTGTTGCCGGCGCCCGCAACCGCCTCGCCAACTACTACACCTTCCGTGCTCGTGAAGACCTCAACATCGACACGCGCACCGCGACCGAGTACGGCGTGGTCCGCACCTATTTCGATGCGGTCTTCACCTGGACGACCGGCAACTATTCCGGCACCGGTTCTGCGACGGGCGGCACCGCCTACAGCAGCACGCTGGCGCTCAACACCTCGGGTGCGACCCCGGCGCTGGTCGGTTCGTCGATCAACCCGACCGACGGCGGTACCTCGGGCGGTGCGCTCGGCGTGTATTATGCCTTCATCCAGTTCGCCGGCTTCACCATGGGTAAGGCCGTGTCGCAGTTCGATGCGCCCTGGACCAACTATCCGGGCAACATCACTGACAATCTCGTCGGCGGCAGTGGCACGGTCACTGGTGTCAACCAGTTCACCTATACCGCTGACTTCGGTCAGGGCGTGACGGCGTCGTTCTCGGCGGAAGACGCGACGGCATATTATCAGGCCGGCAACCTCAACATGTCCGGCGCCAGCGTGGGTGGCATGATCGGTGGTTCGTACGGCACCAACGCCATCGGCGGCTCCCGTTCGCCGAACCTCGTTGGTCAGGTGCGTGTCGACCAGGCTTGGGGTCTCTTCCAGGCGTCGGTCGCTGCGCATGACAACCACGTTGCCTACTACGGCGCGAACGAGCTGACTGGCCACCCCGACGACAAGTGGGGTTGGGCGGTTCAGCTCGCTCTGTCGATCAAGAACATCCCGACCGGCGCGGGTGACACGATCAACATCCAGGGCGTCTACACCGACGGTGCGACCCGCTACAACTTCCAGAACCTGTCGGGCAGCACGTATTCGCTGTTCGGCGGCTCGGGCCTTGCGGGTGCCTATGGCAGCATCGGCTTCGCCAATGCTCCTGACACGGTGTACATCACCGGCTCGCAGCAGGAGACGGTCAAGACCTGGGGCTTCCGTGGCGCTTACACCCACAACTGGAATCCCAACTGGAACTCCGCGCTCTACGGTGCCTACGCTCAGGCCCAGTTCGGCACGCTTGCCAAGACCACGCTCTGCGGCGCTAGCGGTGCAGGCGGCGTGTTCGGCGGCCTCGCCGGTGTCACGGGCTGTAACCCTGACTTCGCGATCGGCCAGCTCGGTATCGTCACCCGCTGGACCCCGGTCAAGAACCTGACGTTCTCGGCCGACCTCTCCTGGACGCACCTCGACCAGAAGTATTCGGGTACGGTTGCCATCAGCCCGTCCGCCACGACCGCCAAGCCGCCTGCGGTTTACGAGCTGAAGGACCAGGACTCGATCGCCATGATCCTGCGCGCCCAGCGCAACTGGTAAGATCTTTCCAACCAGTGGAACGAACACCCGGCGGGAAACCGCCGGGTGTTTTTTTGTGTGCATTCTGCGTGACATCCGATGCCCCTCGTACGGACGGAGCGGAAGCGTAATCCGGGGCGCTGTAGAATGAGCGGTGCGATGCCGGACAACACTCGATCCGGGCTACGGCGCCCGACGGGCAAAACACCTGGATGTTTCCACAGGCGGCGTTGTCAATCCGTCCCCGCCAAAATATTCGACTTTACAGAAATTCGGATTTGTCGTATGTGTCGCCCATCCCGGCTCAGTCTTGAGGGGCGATCTTGTGTCGTCACGTGTCGCGAGTCGGGTTGCGGTGGACGCGGCAGCGTCGGCACGAAGGGTGCGGGCAGGGCGGGTAGTCCCTGTGAGCTCGCAGCCGCGTGCGGACGAGCGGCGCTGAAAGGTTCGTCTCGCCAGCATTTTTCCCGTGACGTCGACAGCGCGGGAAAACCCTGCGCGAACATGCGAGCCGCGCGTACGGCAAAACCGTGTGGTCCTGGCCGTCGTTGCTACGGTCAAGCCCTTCGAAGATGCGCGCGAGCCCGACCGGGCGGACGGCATCGTCAATTCGCGGGGTGAGGGAGGCCAGAAGGAACTCGGCTCCCGGGAGACCGCGGCATAAGCCGTCCGACCACTGCGCAGGGAAGGCCGTGTGTACGGCTTCACCTGTATGCCGCTGTGCAATTCCTTTTGCGCTACACGCGCACAGCGGACCGTGGGTGCCAGCCGGCACCCGGCCTTCCCCATAGGCGTTAAGTTTGTTCTTGAGTGTTGGAATCACACGTGATTCCAAGGCGGGATGGCAGACGAATCGCTTCTGAACGAGGACTGGACGAGAGTGGTTACGCAGCTCGGCGGGGCTGCGCAGCTTGAAATAAGTGCGCGCCAGACGAAGGCTTTCGTGCGGCGGCGCCAAATTCCAGATGCGGTGGCGTTACTTCGGCTGATGCTGGCCTATTGTCTGGGTGAAAGAGGGTTGAGATCGACAGCCGCGTGGGCCGCTTCTGTTGGCCTTGCCGACCTCAGCAGCGTGGCGTTGTTCTATCGCCTGCGTCAATGTGGCGATTGGTTTGCAGTGCTGGTGGAGGGCTTGCTCGCTGCGGCAGCCCCGAAAGCGAGCCGAGGCCGCCTGATCCGCATTATCGATGCGACGACAGTGCCTCAGGCAGGACCGGCTGCGCGCAGGAACAGTGAGCTTTGGCGCGTTCATAGTGCATTCGATCTGCCATATGAGCGCTTTGGTCACTTCGAGCTGACAGATCAGCAAGAAGGCGAAACGTTTGACCGGATACCGGTGGTCAAGAACGAGATCCGCATTGCTGACCGCGCTTATCTACAACCTGACCGCATCGCCGCTGTGCGCGACGCCGGGGCAGACGTTTTGATCCGAGCGGGCTGGAAGAACGCACGTTGGCTTGATGCCAAAGGCCTTGCGTTCGATCTGATGGCCCAATTGCGTGCGGCGAAGGCGCACGGACTGATCGATCGGAGGATTTGGATCAAACGCAAGGACGGTGCGCCTCTGGCTATGCGTCTGGTCGCAGTCAAGAAGCCCGCCGGTGCAGTCGCGGCTTCGCGCCGTAAAGCCCGGCGCGACGCACAAGACGAAAACCGCGTCATCTCCAAAGAAACTCTGGAAGCCGCGGATTGGGTCATTCTGGTCACGTCGCTCGCGCGGGACGAGTTCTCCACCAAGGATGTACTCGCGCTCTATCGACTGCGATGGCGCATCGAACTTGGCTTCAAGCGACTGAAGAGTCTGATTGGTCTCAAGACGCCACCTGGAACCGATCCGCGCTCCGCCAAGCCCTACTTGCTGGCACACCTCTTGATCATCCTGCTGCTCGAGCCGCTTGCCCGCGACTTCGAGGACTCTCCCCGCTGGACGCAGGCCGCCTGACGGCACCTGGCGCTTGGCGTGTTTTGCAACAACTCGTTGCATCCTTGCTACAAGCGATCATTCCACAACCAACCATCCGTTGCTTTCGCCGCAGAAAGCGAGCGCTTGGGCGGCACCTGCGCGAGCCTCCTCGAAAACGTCCGTATCAATCGATGCTCGCGCTACCTTAACGCCTATGCGGCCTTCCCTGCGCCCTTGTGTCCCCGAAATCTGCCAGAATGTGGCAACGGGCGGTTGGATCAGAACCGCCCGTTGCCGGAACTGAGCCCGTTGCGCCCAAAGGCGACAGAGCCTGCTAAAGAGCAAGGGACAGCTCCGGTGTCTTCCTGAACCCGAACAGTTGCAAGGGCTGCGAGCCCGTACCAGGCAAGGAAGGGAGTGGATGATGACACAAGACGATCTGGTTGTCGTCGGCATCGATGTCGCTAAAGACAAGATTGATGCGTGCATTCGGACCGTAACGGAGCGGAAGACTTGCCCAACAACCGCGGCGGGGCGACGGAGCTTGATTGCATGGCTTCGCAAGCATCAGGTCGGCAAGGCAGTGATGGAGGCAAGCGGCGGCTACGAGCGGGTATGGGCCAAGGCGTTGCGCCAAGCAGGGCTGGAAGTACGGATCGTCGATCCCAAACGGGTTCGCCACTTTGCGGAATCGGCGGGACGCCTTGCGAAAAATGACAAGATCGACGCGGAGATGATCTCCTGGTTCGCCGAGACATTCGGCGAGGCTCCCAGCCAAGTCGACAATCCCGCTCACGAGGAGATGAAGGCACTGGTGAAGGGACGCCAAGGCCTGCTTGACGTCAGGGCTCGCCTGGAAATGCAGAAGGAGCATGAGGCGCCGGCCCTTGTCAGAAGGCTCGCGCGCGTCTTCTTAAGAAGCTGGCTGACGAAATCGCCGCGCTCGAGACCGCGATCGCGGCGACGATCAAGACAACGCCGGACTTTGCCAAACGCGCCGAGATCATCCAGAGCGTACCAGGCTTTGCTGAGGGGACCGCAATGGCGCTGCTTGGAGGACTACCGGAGCTGGGGCAGGTGAGCGACGAAGTTGCCGCCGCGTTGATGGGCGTTGCTCCTTATGACGATGATAGCGGCAAACGTCGAGGTGAACGCTGCATCAAGGGTGGCCGCCGCTGGGTGCGAAATGCCCTCTACATGCCCTGTGTCGGTGCCGCAACGCTGAACAATCCGGTGTTCAAGGCCTTCTACGAACGGCTGATTGCCAAGGGCAAGCCGCCAAAGGTCGCGATCGTCGCCTGCATGCGCAAGCTGATCATCATCCTCAACACCATGATCGCGCGCGGCGAGACGTGGGATCCGAAGAAATACAGGGTGGCCTGACGAGCGCGCCTATCTCGCGCTCGGACCTCGGCCGAGCGCATGCAAAGCCAACAGACCGGTGAGCGGACGGGGTCAAGGCCGTCAGCCGCCGCAGGCGGGGGCGCGCCAGCGCCAGCCTTGAGGCCGGCCGATCGCCGGGCTACTTCGCCACAGTTGCTCTTGGATCGAGAGGGTGGAGCGACGAAGCAAAAGCTCGGGCGAAATCAGCCGCGAGAATGGGAGGGCATGTCTGCGATTCAAACGTGGATCGGGGAGCAGAGCAGCGCCGATGCCTCTTGCTCCGTCATTGCGGGCGCCCGCCTCATCCCTGGACCGGATCGAGCGGGTGAGTTCGTCCTCGACGGCGAAGCTCGACAAGCTCGCTCAGGTGCAGGCCCAGGCTCCCGCGCCGGCAATCGTGCAATCGCAGCCGGTGCCACAGCAAGGGCCGATGATGGCCTCGGTCACAGCGCCTGAATTCACGGGATCGGTGCCTGCGCCCGAGCGTGCGCCTGCGCCGCGGAAGACGATCAAGGGCTGGTCGGTCCGCCAAGCCTATGAGGGGATTGCGATCCTGCAAGGCCCGAACGGCGTCATCGAGGCGGTGCTCGGACAACAGGTGCCCGGTCTTGGCCGCATCGAAGAGATCAGGAACGAGAACGGACGCCTGGTGGTGGAAGCCGGCGGCGGCGTCATCTATTCGTCGCGCAAGGCAACGCCTTGATCGAACCGCCTCCTATTGGCGGTGATGCTCGAAGCTGGTGCATAGCAGCTCGACCTCCGCCTCCGCGATCGGCGCGCGAAACAGGCGGCAGCTGAACTCGACGGTCGTCTTGCCGTCCGTGCTGGTGCGATCTTCCCGCAAGAAGATGCACCGCTTGCAGATGTCCGTGTGGTGCCGCTGCTCGGCAGCATCCGAGTGGTCCAGCACGTTCCGGAACGTGTCGCGGAAGCGGATCTTGACCTCGTCGTCGAGAACGGCAATCGCCTCGACGAGAACGTTCACGGGGTCGCGCACCAGGAACTTCTTGCCCTGCTGCGTCACGCTCAACATCACCGACCGCTTGTCCGTGGCCGAGCGCTTTCGTTCGAGATAACCGAGCCGCTCGAGCTCGCCGATGATGAACGAGGCGGTACCGCGCGTGGTGCCGACGTAGCTCGCCAGCGCCGACGGCGTTCGGGAAAACCGGTTGGCGCGGGAGAGGAACCGCAGCGCCATCCATTCGCGGTCCCGCAAACCGTGCTTGGTGCCTTCGAACCATAGGATTCGCGCGGCCTGCTCCAACAGTTCAATCGATTCACGAGCCAAATTCATTTCAGTTCCAGGTCGGATAGACGTTTGTTCAATTGAGCCTTGGGCAGCGCAATCTGAGTGGACGGGAATGAAACCCGGGCGCTCTTTCGTCCGTTGGCGGGCGGCCGATCACGCGTCGGGGCGGAAGCCTCTCCGTTTCCGGCGATGGAACTTCCGGCCGTGGAACTAGGGCGTCACAAAGAAAATTGAGTAAATCGCGCGACGCAGATTTTCCGAAAACTTCAATCAAATAACGACGGTTCGCACGAGAATTGGCGACGATCTGCGATGCATGAGCAACATGACTTGTCAGCGTCGTCATCACGATTGCCATTTGTTGCGGCTGTGCCTGTCGAGTGAACGAACAACAGCATTCACTGCGACGTCCGACGATCGGGCCCACAGGGAAGAACCGCATTTTTCGGTTAACGGATGTTGCGATGCAATGCAGCTAGACGGTTAAATCCGGCACACGCCCTATCCAGGGAACGTCGAAGTGTCGTTGGGAATCCAATGCGGTTCAGCGCTCAACCGTGTCGCATCGGCAGCCACTCTCGGCAACATCCTCAAAATTCGACGATCGCCGGCCCTCGTGGCTTGGCGTGAAAGCGAGCGTGCTCGCAGGTGGTGACTTGCGTTCCGCCGGCAATTATCGGCGAATGCGTCGCCCCGGGGGATGCCAATCAGCAGGAAGGAATGGCCAATGAGCTTCGAAACCACCATGACGTCCGACGTCGTCGGCCTGACCAAAAGTGCTCCGGTCTCGCGCCGTGGATTCATGAGTGCCACCGCGGCCGTGGCGGCAGGCTATACGCTTGCGGCCGGGCCGGTCCGCGCCGAGGTGGTCACGACCGACACCAAGGGTCTCGAGGCCGGCGATGCCAAGATCAAGGTCGGCTCCGAAGAGATGCCCGCCTATTTCGCCCGCCCGGCCGGCAACACCAAGGCGCCGGTGATCATCGTGGCGATGGAGATCTTCGGCCTGCACGAATACATCAAGGACGTGACGCGACGCCTCGCCAAGCTCGGCGCGTTGGCGGTCGCACCCGACTATTATTTCCGCAAGGGCGTCGACCTGACCAAGATCGCGGACGTCAAGGACCTGCTGCCGGTGGTGAATGCGAAGCCGGATGCCGAGCTGTTGTCGGATCTCGATGCGTCGGTGGCGTGGGCGGGATCGCAAGGCGGTGACGCCACCCGGCTCGGCATCATCGGCTTCTGCCGGGGCGGCCGCACGGTTTGGGAGTACGCCGCCCACAGCGGCGCTCTCAAGGCGGGCGCTGCCTTTTATGGAACGTTGGTCGATCCCGCCAATCCGCTGTGGCCGAAGAGTCCGATGCAGCTCGCGCCCGAGATGAAGGCGCCGGTCCTCGGCCTCTACGGCGGTGCTGATACCGGCATTCCCGTTGCCCAGGTCGAGCAGATGAAGGCAGCGCTCGAGCAGAACAAGAAGACAGCCGAGTTCAAGATCTACCCCGATGCACCGCACGGCTTCCATGCCGACTATCGCGGTAGCTACCGCAAGGACGCCGCGGAAGACGCCTGGAAGCGGGCCGAGGCCTGGTTCAAGAAGTACGGCGTGTTGAGCTGACGTCGGGCCCAAACAAAAGGGCGGCCGATCGGTCGCCCTTTTCATGTCAGCGCACAGGTTTCACTTGGTCATCGCGCCATAGACGATGTCCTGAACCTGCTCGCGATAATATTTCCTGAGCTCGCCGGGCGCGGCCGTCCCCACCACCACGACGAGACGCTCCTTGGGATCGCAGAAGAATTGCGTTCCATAAGCGCCGTTCCAGGTGAACTCGCCGGGATTGCCGGGGACCGACGACAGGCCCTCGCTGGTCCGGACCGCCACCGAAAGGCCGAAGCCGAAGCCACCGCGATGCGGCTCGATATTGGCCACATTGTTCTTGATCTCGGGGCCGAGATGGTTGGCCGTCATGTGATGCACGGTCTTCGGGGAGAGGATGCGCTGCCCGTCGAGCTCGCCGCCGTTGAGCAGCATCTGCCCGAAGCGGATGTAATCGCCGACCGTCGCGAACGAGCAGGCGCCGCCACAATCGAACTTGGTTGGGGTGTCCAAGAGCTTGATGGCCTGCGGCTTGCCCGTCAGCGGATCGTTCGCGAATGGGCGGGCGAGGCGCGAACGCTGCGCGTCGATCGGGTGGAAGGTCGCATCCTTCATGCCGAGCGGCTGCCAGACATTGGCGGCGAGATAGTCGCCGAGCTTCTGCTCGCTGACCTTCTCGACGACCGCGCCGAGCACGTCGATCGAAAAGCCGTATTCGAACTCGGTCGAGGGCTGGTGCGCCAGCGGCAGTTTTGTAATGCGGTCGATGAAGGCCTGGGTGTCGCCTTCGATCGCGGGCGCGATGCCATCAGGATACTGCCGTGCGACCGGGCTCGATGAGTCCGGCCGGCCGCCATACATCAGGCCCGACGTATGCCGGTAGAGATCGTGGATGAAGATCGGCGAGGCCTGCGGCTCGAGCTTGAGCGAGCCGTCGCCCTGGGGCACGCCGACCTTCATGTCGGCAAAGCCGGGGTAATAATCAGACAGCTTGGCCTGGAGCGGCAGCCGGCCCTGCTCCATCAGCATCAGGCCGGCGACCGCTGCCATCGGCTTGGTCATCGAGGCCAGCGCGAAGATCGCATCGACCGGCATCGGCGTGCCCTTGTCCGGATCGAGCACGCCATAGGCCTTGTAGTGCACGAGCTTGCCGTCACGCGCGATCGCAACGACCGCGCCGGGGACGCGCTTGGCGGCGATCTCGCGTGCGAAGAAGCTGTCGAGCCGCGCAAGGCCTTGTTTTGAAAATCCAACATCGTCGGGACTGGCTTCGGGCAGCGGCGCGGCCCGCGCTGCGCTGAGCGTGACGACGGCAACCGTCGCCGCGATCATGGCGATCGTCTTGTTCATTGCATCCTCCCAAGGGACGAGCTCGTTGTTCGGTGGCTCGCTCGATGCCTAGATCACGACCGCGCTGGGATGAAGTCAAGCGCGGGCGAGGCATGGCTGGAAAGCGTGGGAGCGCAGGAGCCTTATCGCCCTTCGCCTGCGCGCCATAGTGCGTCGAGGCCGTGTCGATAGGTGGGGCAGGCCAGCGTGACGCCGAGCTCGCGCTTCAATTTCGCATTGGAGACACGTGCGCTGCTGGCATAGAAGCTGCGGGCTATTGCCGACATCTCGGCCGTCGTGAACGCTTCTTCAGGCGGCGGCGCCACCCCCATCAGCTTCGCCGCATAGGCGATCACGTCCTGTGGCGGCGCGGGCTCGTCGTCGCAGACGTTCCAAATGCCGCCGCCCTGGTGATGAACAGCGGCCATGATCGCGCTCGCGATGTCATCGACATGGATCCGGTTGAAGACCTGTCCCGGCTTGATGATGCGCCTTGCCGTTCCCGCGCGCAGCGTTACCAGCGCATTGCGGACCGGGCCGTAGATGCCCGCAAGCCGCAGGATCACGGCATCGCCGCGCGCCGCGTCCATCCAGGCCTGCTCCGCAGCAACCCGCATGCGCGTGCGGTCGAGGGTTGCCTGCGGCGGCGTGCTCTCGTCGACCCATCCACCGCCGTGATCGCCGTACACCCCGATGGTGGAGAGATAAACGACCTTGCAGCGGCTCCCCTGGAACACGCCGCCGAACGCCGCCATCGCGGGATCTCCGCCGTTGCGGGGCGGGATTGACACCAGCAGGACATCGGCATCGCGAACCTGTTGAACCGTCTCGCGCGACGGAGGGCGGCCGGAAAACGGATGCACCTCGAGGCCGGCGAGATCGTTCCGCTGCGCGGGATCGCGCACGGTGCCGGCGATGTGCGAGAAGCCGTCGCCGTATTTGCCGACGAAGTGCCGGGCGCTGTAGCCGAGGCCAAGGATGAAGAGCCGCATGCGTCTCCCGTGCAGGTCGAAAGTTCCCGTTCGCGACGTCGCGCGTAGTTCGCTCATAAGAGATTTTTGGGTCCGGCAAAAGATATTGCGATTTGTCTCGCCTGCCACTTCGCGGGATGGTCATCCGTCACAGGTAGGTCGGGAGGGAGGCGCAGTTGGCGACCGGGTCGATCACGCAGAGAGAGGCGCCCGCGACAGTGCGATGCGACGCCAACGAGCTGATCCGCCGTGCGGCCGCACTAATCTTCGATGTCGACGGCACCTTGGCAGAGACCGAGGAGCTGCATCGGCAGGCTTTCAACCACGCCTTCGCTCGCCACGGTCTCGACTGGCGGTGGGACCGCGCCGTCTACAAGGACCTGCTGCGGGTGACGGGCGGCAAGGAGCGCATGCGCGCCTACCACGCCAGGCTGGGGGCCGCTCCGCCATTGTCGGACATGGAGATTGCAGAGCTCCACCGCATCAAGACCGCGCATTATGCCGAGCTGGTCGAGGCCGGCTGCTGCCCCTTACGGACGGGCGTGGCGGACCTGCTCGCTGCGGCGAGGGCGCGGGGCCAGCGGCTTGCGATCGCGACCACCACCTCGCACGGCAACATCGACGCGCTGCTCTCGCGGGCGCTGGGCAAGCGCTGGGCCGCGGATTTCGAGGCGGTCGTCGCCGGCGATGATGTCAGCCACAAGAAGCCCGCGCCGGACGTCTATATCGAGATCCTGGCGCGGCTGAAGCTGGACGCCGCCGCGTGCGTCGCAATCGAGGATTCCGCCAACGGGCTGATCGCGGCCTCGCGCGCCGGTATCCCGGTTCTGATCACGCGCAGCATGTTCTTCGGCGACGATGACTTCACCGCGGCGCGGGTCGTGCTGGATGATCTGTCGGACCTCGGGACCGCCAAACAAAAAACTGAAAAACAACCCCATGCACAGTAGATCACGCTGGCGTGATCGCCACGCTCAGTGGACGCGGTGACTCGTTCTATCGTCCTCAGCCTGCTCGACAATCTGCGCGATCGGGCTCGACTGATGGTGTACCAGGCGCCAGTCGTCGCCGACGCGGCGGAAATGGTTGGCGGCGGCCAAGGCGGTGCCGTCGACGATCTCGATGCAGAGCACGCGGGCGCTGTCGCCGTCGATGATCGCCTGCGGCTCGGCGCAGACGATCTGCGGCCGGTGCGGGTTTTGCAGGATATCGCGCCAGCTTCCGATCACGGTGGCGCGCCCGATGATGGCCGGCCAGCCGGGATGGATGCAGGAGATGGAGTCGTCGTCCGCCCACATCCGTTCCATGCCGGCGAAGTCGCCCGTCGAGAACGCGGCGTAGAAGGCCGCGTTGGCGGCGATGACCTTGTTGTCCTTTCCCATCGCTCTCGGGTGGGCCAATGACTGGCAAAAAGCAAGCGCGACTTCCGTCGATTTTGGCTGCAGTGCAGCATTCAAGATGCTGCCCGCTTCGTGGTCATGCCGAGACGTGCGTTGCCACGGCCTGCCGCGCGCCAACCGTGTAGAGACGGCCGAGCGCCGCGGTGACGGCCTCGCGCAGGCGCGGCTCGGCGCCGAGCGGGCCGAACACCTTTGCGACACCAAGCAGCGCGGGCGCGAGCCGCTCGGCAACAGGTCCCGCCTCGCGCGCCAGCGCGGCGAACTCGCCGGCGAGTGGATCGCGCACGTCGATCGATCGGCCCTGCTCGTCGAGGCCGGTGACGTAGCGCATCCAGCCGGCCACCGCGAGCGCATGCGTTGCGATCGGCAGGCCCCTCGCAAGGCGATCCTGCATCGCGCCGAGCAGCCGTTGTGGCAGCTTTTGCGAGCCGTCCATTGCGATCTGCCAGGTGCGGTGATGCAGCGCCGGATTGGCGAAGCGCTTGAGTAGCGAGGCGCGATAGGCGGCGAGGTCGGTGCCCGCGGGCATCGTCAGCGTCACCGCGGCTTCTTCCATCACCTGCGCGGCAAGGCGCGCAAAATGCGGATCCTGCATGGTATCGGCTATGGTTTCGTAGCCCGAGAGATAGCCGAGATAGGCGAGCGCGGAATGGCTGGCGTTGAGCAGCCGCAGCTTCATCAACTCGAACGGCTTGACATCAGTGACGAGCTCGACGCCCGCTGCGGCAAGGTCCGGCCGGCCCGCCGTGAAGCGGTCCTCGACCACCCATTGTGTGAAGGGTTCGGTCATGACCGGCCAGGCGTCGCGCATGCCGAGCGCCGATTCGACCGCATCGCGGTCGCGATCCGTCGTCTCCGGCACGATGCGGTCGACCATGGTCGAGGGGAAGGCGACCGCATCCGCGATCCACTTGCCGAGATCCTTTGAGCGCAGCGCAGCGAACTGCGTCACGATCCGCCGCACCGTATGGCCGTTGGCGGCGAGGTTATCGCAGCACAGCACGGTGAACGGCATGGCGCCTAGCGCCCGCCGGCGTGCCAGCGCGGCGACGATGAATCCGGGCGCCGAGCGCGGCGCATCGAAATTGTTGAGATCGTGCACGATGTCGGGATGCCGCTCGTCGAGGTCGCCGGTCTGCGGCGTGTGGCAATAGCCCTTCTCGGTGACCGTCAGCGACGCGATGCGCGTAGCGGGATTGGCCATCCGCTCCACCAGCGCGGCCGGCTTCTCGCGCGCGACGACGCTGTCGAGCAGGGCGCCGATGACGCGGTGCTCGGTGCCTTCGGCGGCGCGCACGGCAATTGTGTAGAGATGATCCTGCGGGGCGAGGGCGTCGCGCGTGTCCGGACTGCGCAGGCTGGCGCCGACGATACCCCAGGACGTGGCTCCGGCGGCAAGGCAGTCATCGATGACAACCGCTTGGTGCGCGCGATGAAACGCCCCGAGGCCGAGATGCACGATGCCAGGCGTGACGCGCGAACGATCATAGGCCGGGCGGCGGATGGCTGGCGGCAGCCGGTCGAGGTTGGCGCGGCCAAGACGCATCGAAGTCTGGCGCATGGTCGTCTCTCCCTGTGTTTGGCCGCTGCTTGACATGGCGCCCGTACCAGGTCAATGCTCCGGTCAATTGGCAAGACCAATTTTCCAAAATTGGCGGGCCGCGGGGGCGACGGGTGCCTCGCGCGGACCCTTTCGGGAGGACCAGCGTGCCGCTGGAAGCTGTGGAGGCGAGACGGCTCTATCGCCAGGTCGCCGATCAATTGCGAAGTCTGATCGACAGCGGCGAGTACGCGGTCGGCAGCCGCTTGCCGACCGAGCGCGAGCTCGCCGAGCAGCTCAAGGTGTCCAGGCCGACGGTGCGCGAAGCCTTGATCGCGCTCGAGGTCGAGGGCCGCCTCCGTATCCGTGTCGGGTCCGGCATCTATGTGATCGAGCCTGCCGCCGTGGCCGCGCCTGCTCCCGCCGCCGTCATCGAGGGGCCGTTCGAGCTCTTGCGCGCCCGCGAATTCCTGGAAAGCGCCATCGCCGAGCAGGCCGCGCGCGTCGCGACCAAAGACGATCTCGCCCGCATCAATGCGTCCCTCGTCGCGATGGAGAATGTCGAACATCCCGGCGAAGCCTCGATGGTGCACGACCGCGCGTTCCATATCGCGATCGCCGGAAGTCTCGGCAATGCCGTTCTGGTGCGCGTCGTCGGCGAGCTGTTCGACCAGCGTCTCAATCCATATTTCGCGAAGCTCGCGCATTATTTCGAGAGCCCGGGTACGTGGCGCACGGCGCTCGACGAGCATCGCGCCGTGCGCGACGCGATCGCCGCGCATGATCCCGATGCCGCGCGCGAAGCCATGCGCGCGCATCTGGCGCGATCCCAGCAACGCTTTGCGCAGAATTTCGGTGCCGAGACCGCGGCGGGGACGACTTCAGGGCAAGGCCGCGCGGTGCGATCGGCGGCAAGACCGTCGAAACCGAAACATGCGCCGAAGAAGAAGCCAGCCGCGAGCGGCGGTGCGCGGCGGCGATGAGATTGGGCGGCCCGCATCCGCTTCGGCTGGGGGCGAACAAGAAGCAGACTTGAACGATGGAGGAAAAATCGATGTTGAAGAAGATGACGATTGCCGCGGCGATCTCCGCCGCCACCCTGCTGGCCGCGACTAGTGTCAGCATGGCGCAGACCAAGCTGAAATGGGCCCATGTCTACGAGACCTCGGAGCCGTTCCACACCGCATCGGTCTGGGCCGCGCAGGAGATCAATAAGCGCACCAACGGTCGCTACCAGATCGAGGTCTATCCGGCCTCGCAGCTCGGCAAGGAGGCCGACATCAACCAGGGCCTGTCGCTCGGCTCGGTCGACATCATCGTCTCCGGCTCGAGCTTCGCGGCCAAGAGCTTTGCGCCGATCGGCGTGACCTATTATCCCTACACCTTCCGCGACGCCGATCATCTGCTCGCCTACACCAAGAGCGACATCTTCAAGGAGCTCGCCAAGGGCTATGAGGACAAGAGCGGCCATCACATCGTCGCGGTGACCTATTACGGCGTGCGCCAGACCTCGTCGAACAAGCCGATCAAGACCTGCGCCGACATGAAAGGCCTGAAGATGCGCGTGCCCGACGTGCCGGCCTACCTGGCGATGCCGCGCGCCTGCGGCGCCAACACCGCGCCGATCGCGTTTGCCGAGGTCTATCTCGCGCTGCAGAACGGCACCGTCGAGGCGCAGGAGAACCCGCTGACCACGATCGAGGCCAAGAAGTTCTACGAAGTGCAGAAGCACATCGTGCTCACCGGCCACATCGTCGATCACCTCAACACCGTGATCGCCGGCGGGCTATGGAAGAAGCTCTCCGATGAGGACAAGAAGATCTTCACCGACGTCGCGCAGGAGGCGGCAGCCAAGGCCACCGGTGAGATCAAGCAGAACGAAGCCAAGCTGGTCGCTTTCTTCAAGGACAAGGGCCTGACGGTGACCGAGGTCGACAAGAACGAATTCCGCGACACCGTGCTGAAGAACGTCCCGTTCGAGACCTTCGGCTACCGCAAGGCCGACTGGGAGCGGATCCAGGAAGTGAAATGACGACGTAGTCGTCATCCGGGGCGGTCCGTAGGACGAACCCGGGATCTCGAAGTTCCGGGTTCGGCGCTAACGCGTCGCCCCGGAACGACGATTTGGAGAGAGGTAACCCCATGTCGACCGCCGAACTACACCGGCAGATCACCGCGGACGAGATCGCCCACACCTTCGAGGAAGAGGCGACGCCGAAGGTCGATCTCGGCATCTACGCTTTCGAGGACTGGGTGGCGCTGGCGATCTTCTGGGTGATGGCGCTTGCCGTCTTCCTGCAGTTCTTCAGCCGCTACGTGCTCAACGACAGCTATGCCTGGACCGAGGAGATCGCGACCTATTGCCTGATCGGGGTGGTCTTCATCGGCGCCTCGATGTGCGTGCGGCTGTCGCGGCACATCCAGGTCGACCTGGTCTATCGCTATCTGCCGCGACTCGTGGGACGTGCGCTGTCGACGGTGATCGACCTGATCCGGATCGCGTTCTTCGGCTACGCCATCAAGCTGGTTTGGGTCTACATCCAGATCATCGGCGACGAGCAGATGACCACGATCAATTTCGCGAAGAACTACGTCTACTACGCCGTGCTGCTCGGCTTCGTGCTGATGTTCGCACGCTCCGTGCAGGTGGCGGCGCAAAACTGGCGGCAGGGCTACTCGGTCCTCGAACGTCCCGGTGCCTACGACGGATCGGAGATATAATATCATGCTGCTGCTGCTCGGAGGCTTTCTCATCCTGATGCTGCTCGGCGTTCCCGTGGCGATCGCCATGGCCGCGTCGTCGCTGCTCTACATCCTGGTCAGCGGCGTGACGCCCGACGTCACGCTGGCGCAGCGCATGATCGCCGGTGTCGAGAGCTTTCCGCTGCTCGCGGTGCCGTTCTTCATCCTGGCCGGCAATCTCATGAACATCGCCGGCGTGACCGGGCGCATCTACAAATTCGCCGTCGCGCTTGTGGGGTGGATGCGCGGCGGGCTCGGCCACGTCAACATCATCGGCTCGGTGATCTTCTCCGGCATGTCCGGCACCGCGATCGCGGATGCCGCGGGTCTCGGCACCATCGAGATCAAAGCGATGAAGGACCACGGCTACTCCACCGAATTCTCGGTCGGCGTCACCGCAGCCTCCGCGACGCTCGGGCCGATCATCCCGCCGTCGCTGCCCTTCGTGATCTACGGCATGATGGCGAACGTCTCGATCGGCGCGCTGTTTTTGGGCGGCGTCATTCCCGGCGTTGTCCTGACCCTGTTCATGATGGCCACCGTCACCTACTTCGCGCACAAGAACAAATGGGGTAGCGACACGCCGTTCTCCTGGCCGCAACTCGGCTCGGCCGGTCTCGAGATCGTCATCGTGCTGTCGTTCCCGATGGCGATCTGGCTGATGGTACTCGCCGGCCTCTCGGTCAACATGGCGGTCGTGATCGGCCTCGGCACGCTGCTCGTGATCGACTGGTACTTCGATTTCTCGGCAGTGATGGCGCTGATGGCGCCGGTGATCCTGATCGGCGGCATGACGCTCGGCTGGTTCACGCCGACCGAAGCCGCCGTCGCCGCGGTGATCTGGTCGCTGTTCCTCGGCCTCGTGCGCTACCGGACCATGACGTTCCGGACGGTCGCCAAGGCGACCTTCGACACCATCGAGACCACGGCCTCGGTGCTGTTCATCGTGACCGCAGCCTCGATCTTCGCCTGGCTGCTGACGGTGTCGCAGGCGGCGCAGATGCTGTCGGACTGGATGCTCAACATCACCCACAACAAATGGGTGTTTTTGGCACTCGCCAACGTGCTGATCCTGTTCGTCGGCTGCTTCATCGACACCACGGCGGCGATCACCATTTTGGTGCCGATCCTGCTGCCGATCGTGCTCAAGCTCGGCATCGACCCCATTCATTTCGGCCTGATCATGACGCTGAACCTGATGATCGGCCTGTTGCATCCGCCGCTCGGCATGGTGCTGTTCGTGCTCGCCCGCGTGGCAAAGCTCTCGGTCGAGCGCACGACGGTGGCGATCCTGCCATGGCTGGTGCCGCTGATGCTGGCGCTGATCGCGATCACCTACATTCCCGACCTGACCCTCTGGCTGCCTAAATACATGGGACTCTCCAAATGACCTCGACCGCTCTCGCCGCAACGCTGTTCGGCCCCGAAGACCTGCGCATGATCGAGCATCCGCTCGACAAGCTCGCCGACGGCATGGTGCGCATCCGCTTTGGCGCCGGCGGCATCTGCGGCTCGGACATGCACTACTTCCGCCATGCCCGGACCGGCGATTTCGTGGTGAGGTCGCCGCTGGTGCTCGGCCACGAGATCTCCGGCGAGGTCGTGGAGATATCCGGCACTGCTGCGAACCTGAAGGTTGGCGACCGCGTCGCCGTGAACCCGTCGCGCTGGTGCGGGCATTGCGTCGCCTGCCGTGAAGGCCGGCCGAACCTCTGCGAGAACATCTACTTCATGGGCTCGGCCTCGAAGACGCCGCACATGCAGGGCGGCTTCGCCAACTATTTCGATGCGATCCCCGCACAGTGTGTGAAGATCCCCGATCACGTATCCTACCAGGCCGCCGCGCTGGCCGAGCCGCTCGCGGTCTGCCTGCACGCGGTCGCGCGTGCCGGCAAGATCGAGGGCAAGCGAGGCATCATCTTCGGCGCCGGCCCGATCGGGCTTCTGACCATGCTCGCCGCACAGCGTGCCGGCATGGCCGACATCACGGTGGCCGACATCGCGCCGGCACCACTGGCGTTCGCGACCAAGCTCGGCGCCTCGCACGTCGAGAACGTCTCTGCAGGCGAGGAAGGCTTGAAAGCACAAGCCGCGTCGCGTCCCTATGACGTCGCTTTCGAAGTCTCCGGCACGGCTGCAGGCCTTGCGAGCGCGATCGGTATCGTCAGGCGCGGCGGCGTCGTGGTGCAGATCGGCAATTTGCCCGGCGGCCAGATTCCGACGCCGTCGAATGCGGTGATGGCGAAGGAGATCGACCTGCGCGGTTCGTTCCGGTTCGGCTTCGAGTTCATGACCGCGGTGGAACTGATTGCCGCCGGCAGCGTCGACGTGCTGTCGCTGGTCACCGCCGAGCGGCCGCTCTCGACCGCACCCGACGCGCTCAGGCTCGCGCTCGATCGCTCGCAGAGCGTCAAGGTCGTGCTGACCGCGAACTGATTGGGAGAGTGGGTATGATGCTGGAGGGTTGGCGCTGGTACGGGCCGGATGACCCGGTCTCGCTCGACGACGTCAGGCAGGCCGGGGCGAGCCATATCGTCTCGGCACTGCATCAGGTGCCGATTGGGGAGGCCTGGACGCGCAAGGCGGTCGAGGAGCGGAAGAATTTCATCGAGAACGGCCAACCCGGCCGCTCGCAGCTGACCTGGTCGGTGGTGGAATCGATTCCGATCCCCGACGACGTCAAGCGGCTCGGCGGCAAGGCGACCAAGTCGATCGAGGCGTGGATCGCGAGCCTGGAGGCGGTCGCGGCCTCCGGCATCAGGATCATCTGCTACAATTTCATGCCAGTAGTCGACTGGTGCCGCACCGATCTCGAATGGGAGCTGCCGAACGGCGCCCGCGCCATGCGCTTCGACCAGGACCGCTTTGCAGCGTTCGAGCTGCACATCCTGAAGCGCCCGGCCGCCGCGCAGGACTATTCGCTCGAGCAGCAGGCGCGCGCGAAGGCACTGTTCGAGAAGATGAGCCAGGCCGATATCGACTACCTCATCATGGTCATCGCCAGCGCGCTGCCCGGCTCGACCACCGAGCCGATGACGATCCCGCAATTCCGCGACCGCCTGGAGGCCTATCGCGACATCACGCCTGAGATACTGCGGCAGCATCTCGTCGAGTTCCTCGCGCGCGTCGCACCGGTCGCCGAGCAGCTCGGCGTCTCCCTGACGCTGCATCCGGACGATCCGCCGCGGCCGTTGTTCGGCCTGCCGCGCGTTGCCTCCAGCGCTGAGGACTACCAGGCGCTGTTCGACGCCGTGCCGTCGAAGGCGAACGGCATCTGCCTGTGCACGGGCTCGCTCGGCGTGCGTGCGGAGAACAACCTGCCTGAGATGGCGGAGCGGTTCGGCCCTCGCATTGCGTTCGCCCATCTGCGCGCCACCAAGCGCGAAGCTGATGGCCTGTCGTTCTACGAGTCCGATCATCTCGACGGTGACGTCGACATGGTCGCGGTGCTCAAGGCGCTGCTCAAGGAGAACGCGCGGCGTTCGCCCGACACGAAAATTGTGTTCAGGCCCGATCATGGCCACCGCATGCTCGACGATCTCGCCGCCACCAAGCGCACCAATCCCGGCTACACCGCCATCGGCCGCCTGCGCGGCCTCGCGGAGTTGCGCGGTGCAATCAGGGCAATCGAGCATCGGTAGAGCCAAAGCTCTATCCACATCGTCATTGCGAGCCAACGGGTCCGCGCGAAGCGCGGCCCGATGACAGGCTCCGCGAAGCAATCCAGAATCTTTCCGCGGAGGGACCCTGGATTGCTCACATGGGGATTTGGTGTGTCAAGGCGGTTTGTTCAGCTCTTTGTTCGATTGCAGGCCAGCTCTTCGTCCCGACCGTGGAGCACGTAGGATGGCGCGCGCAGATCGAGTCAAGGTCGGCCCGTAGGGCCGTCGCGAAGCGACTTGGCCTTGACTCGAGCGAGCACGCCATCAGGCTTTGGCAGTCGGGGCAGCGGGCGGATAACTCCTTTTCGTCAGGCGATCCAAGGGTCGAGCCGGTTGTTGCAATCTGGTTTGCTTGCCAGATCAAACTCACATTCGGTCGCCGCGCGGCGGCGGCTGCACCAACATTCCGCTTGCGGCGGGCAGGCTCGAGAGGACGAGACCATTCTTCGTTACGGCGTTTGAAGCCATGCAATCCATCGGTTCGTCCACCCGGATCGGCCGAGGCTGATCAATCTCGGCGGATTGGCTTTGAGGCTGAGGAGCGTGGTGTCAGGCGGCGGCCTTTATCTCGGCTCCCTCGATCACCACGCCCGCGGTCACGTACTTCCAGAGGGCCACGAGCAGCTTGCGCGCGAGCGCCACGATCGCGCGCTTGCGGCCGCGTTGGCTGTGCACCTTGAACCACTGGGTCAAAGCCGATTGAGGCTGGTGGCGTACCCAGAGCCAGGCGAGCTGGATCATCGTGGTTCTCAGGCGCGGATTGCCAGCCTTCGACACGCCTTGCTCGCGCTCGATGCCGCCACTGCGCCATGGCGTGGCTGCAAGGCCGGCATAGGATGCAATCTGGCGGCGGTTGGCGAACTGCCGGTAAAAGGCCTCCGACCAGAGAACGGCCGTGAAGTTCGGGCCCAGGCTCTTCAGTTCGAGCAGCATTGCCACCGGGTTCGATACGGTCTTCTCCCCCGCCGCCTTGCTCGCGGCCAGCAACGCATCCTGCTCGCGCTCCACCGCCGTGATCTGGTCGAGCAGCAGTTCGAGCCGGTCGAGTTCGCGGCTGATCTGCGCCTTCAGATGCGCCAGCAAGGCGCGCCCGTCGCCCGTCCGCAAGGCCTCCAGCCGCTTCCGCCGGTCTCGCCGCAGCGGCGCGTAGTCGAAGATCCCTTGCGCGAACAGAAGACCCTTGATCCGGTTCACATGCTCGATCCGCTCCGCGATCAAGGTCTCTCGCTCGCGGCACAGCCTACGGCGGTCCTCCTCTGCCGGAGAGGGCGCAACGACCATGGCGCAGACCCGTACCTCGCCGCGCTTGTAGGCCAGCAGCGTCCGCAACAGCGTCTCGCCATCCAGCCGGTCCGTCTTGGCCCGCCGGCGCCGGCGCGGCGTCGCAATCGAGGCCGGATCGACTACGTGGCTCTCGATGCCTTCCTGCTGCAGGGCGCGGTGAAGCCAGAACCCGTCCAGCCCCGCCTCCTGGATCGCGATGATCGGATAGCTCTCACCCGTTCGCGCCTGCGCCTTGCGCTTCAGCTCCGCAAACAGCTTCAACAGTTCCGAAAGGTCGCCGGCCTTCATGCTGCGTTTGGACATCTTCTCGCCCTTGCAGGGCGACAGCGAAGTGACCAGCCATGTCGAACGGCTCAGTTCCAATGACACAAAAATTGCGCCAAACTGCGTGCGGATAGCGGCCAGTCCGTCGGAAGGATGATCGAGCAACATCGTCGTCTCCAGGTTGAATGGATTCAGCAACCCTCAGTCTGGCCTCAGACCTGGTCGCTATCCACTCCCCATGGAATCTTCGCTGCGCTCGCAATGACGTGGAGAGAGGGGCTTCCCCCAACACCGCCTGCTTAGTAACAGGCGTCCATCGCGCCGAGCTTCGGATAGAGCCGGTCGATCGCAGCGATCTCGCTTTTCATCTGCGCGATGATCCAGTCGCGGATCTCGGCGGCGATGGGGCGCATCGGCCGGTTGCGCGGCGGCAGGAATTCGCATACGCGGCGCGTGGTGGTGAGCGTGTCGGAGGCCGGCACAAGCGCGCCGGTGAGAAGCCAGTGCGAGGCAACGGTCAGCCAGCCGAGTGCGATGCCCTGGCCGAGCAGCGCGGCCTGCACCACGACGGCATAATCGGTGAAGCTCAGCGCCTTGGCCGCCCCACGGCGCCCGGTGAGGAGCGAGGCGTAATCGGCGGCCCAGTCGCCCGGTGTTTCGGCAAGGCGGATGATGGTGTTGCCTTCGGTGGGATCGGTCTCGCCGAGATAGCCGGGGCTGCACATCGGCAGCATCACTTCCTTCATCACCAATGTGCCGCCCGACGACGGCTCGTCGCGGTCGCGAAAGCGCATGCCGAGATCGACATTTTCCACCGGTCCGCGCAGCGCGCCGGAGATCAGCTGGAAGCGCAGATCGACTCGCGGAAACTGCTTCTGGAGCTTGTCGATGCGCGGCATCAGCCAATGCGTGGTGAAGGCGGAGGAGACCGACAGCGTCACGGTCTCGGTACCCTTGCGGCGCTGCTCGATATCGAGGAGCCCGCTCTCGATGCTGCGAAACCCTTCGAGCACGCGGCGATAGAGCCGCTCGCCTTCCTCGGTGAGCACCGCGCGTCCCCCTCTGCGGTCGAACAGGCGGACGCCGAGATGCTCCTCGAACTGGCCGAGCATACGGCTCACCGCCGGCTGCGTGACGTTCAATTCGGCGGCCGCAGCCGTGAAGCTGCCATTGCGCGCCGCTGCGTCGAAGACGAACAGGGCGTTGCTGGACGGCAGCATGCGGCGCAGCTCGGGCATAACGCCATGTTATGAGGCCGGTGAGAATTTGGCAATTGCCGGATTTTGCCAAGTCTGGTGTCATTGGCATGACAGCCTACAGACAGGGGCTTGCGGGAGAAGATTTGGTGCGCTGCACGCTTCGTCCGTGAGTGCCCGAAATCCTTGTCTATAAAGCAGGCTTATGGCGCGCAGTGAGGCACGCCAGCACGGGACATGGCGAGGTCGATCGTTGGACAAACGAGCGGAAAGCGTCGAGATCAGGTCCGCCAGCAAGGCCTATGGCGCCGTTCGCGCTCTCGATGACGTCTCCCTTGATGTCGGCGCCGGTGAATTCGTCTCTCTGCTCGGCCCCTCCGGCTCCGGCAAGACCACGCTGCTCGGCATTTTGGGCGGCTTCATCCTGCCCTCGTCGGGCACGATCCTGTTTGGCGGCCGCGACGTCACATACGTGGCGCCACACAAGCGCGACATCGGCGTGGTGTTCCAGAACTACGCGCTGTTCCCGCATATGAGCGTCGGCGAGAACGTCGCGTTTCCCCTGCGCGCCCGGCGCCTGCCCAAAGCGAACTGGCCTGACAAAGTGCGAGCGGCGCTCGCCATGGTCGGCCTCGCCGGCTATGAGGCGCGCGGCATCGCGCAGCTCTCCGGCGGCCAGCGCCAGCGCGTGGCGCTGGCCCGCGCCATGATCTTCGAGCCGCGCCTGATCCTGATGGACGAGCCGCTCTCCGCGCTCGACAAGCAGCTCCGCGAATCCATGCAAATCGAGCTGCGCGCGCTGCACAAGCGTATCGGCGCCACCATCATCTATGTCACCCATGACCAGCGTGAGGCGCTGACCATGAGCGACCGCGTCGCGGTGATGAAGGACGGCCGGCTGATCCAGATCGACCAGCCCGAGCGGCTGCACGACCATCCCGCAAATTCCTTCGTTGCGAGTTTCATCGGCGAAGCCACGCTGCTGCCGGTCCGCCGCGCCGATCCCAGCAGCGTTGCGCTCGGCAATGCGCTGCTGCGCAGCGCCCGCGCCATTCCCGATGGCGACGCCCTGATGCTCGCCGTGCACAGCGAAAAGCTTCTGATCGACGATGGCGCGCAGGATGCCGCCTGCAATCGGTTGACGGGCACGGTCACCGACATCGTCTATCAGGGCGAGAGCCTGCGCATTTTCCTGGCGCTCGAAGGCGGCATCGCGCTCAGCCTGCGCCAGCCGAGCTATCACCAGGCCTACAGCCGCATCCCGCCGCTCGGCGGCAGCCTCACCGTGACCCTTCACCCCGAGGACACCATCGTCGTCCCCAAGGTGGACTGAACTCAAGCCTCATCCAACCCGAGAGAAGAAACGAACATGTCGACCCAAGCCGCGTTCAGCAATTTCAAGGTTCTCACCTTCGACGTCGTCGGCACCTTGATCGACTTCGAGACCGGCGTGCTGTCCGCGGTGCGCAGGATTTCGGGCAAAACGCCGGCCGAGCTCAGCGACGACCAGATCTTCGAATCCTACAAGCGCGGTCGTGACAAGCATTACGAGCGCTCGAGCGAGGTGATGTTCCACGTCTACCGCTATCTGGCCAAGGAGCTCGGGCTGCCGGCCGACGATGCGTCCTGCGAAATGTTCCAGCTCGCCGTGTTGCGCTGGGGGCCGTTCCCGGACTCGGTCGAGGCACTCAGGCGCCTGCGTACCAAATTCCGGCTGGTGGCGATGACCAATGCCGACCGGGTTGCGCTCTCCTGCTACGCGCATGCGCTCGGCAATCCCTTCGACGACACGGTCTGCGCCGACGACACCGGCGTAGCCAAGCCGAACCCGGAATTCTTCGCCTACAACAAGGGTCGCCAGTCCGCCTTCGGCTACAAGCAGTCGGACATCCTGCACGTCGCGCAGAGCCAGTACCACGACATCGGGATCGCTCGGAAGCTCGGCTACAAGGTGTGCTGGATCGAGCGCCGCCAGGGCATCGCCGGCTTCGGCGGCACGCCGGCGGTGGAGAAGCTGACCAAACCGGACTTCCATTATCCGACGCTGAAGGCGCTCGCCGACGCCGCGATCGGTCCGGCGGCGTAACGAGGAGCGGCGGCATGACACGGGACTGGAGCGCGCTGCCATCGGCCAACTCGCTGTGGGAAGCGACGGCCGAGCCGGCGCGCGAGTTCCAGGTCCTGTCGGGCGAGCAACAGGCGGACGTGGTGATCATCGGCGCGGGCTACACCGGCCTCTCCGCCGCGCACCACATCGCCAGAAGCGGGCTTGCCCCGGTCGTGTTGGAGGCCAACCGCCCCGGCTGGGGCGCGAGCGGCCGCAATGGCGGTGTGATCACGGCAAAATTCCGCCTCTCGTTCCGCGAGATCGATGCGGTGCACGGCCGCGCCATGGCGCGGCGCATGTACGAGATCGCGCATGAATCGACCGACATGGTCGAAGAGCTCGTCTCCGAGTTCGGCATCATCAGCGCTCAGCTGACGCGCACCGGCCAGGTCAAGGCGACACATAACGAGACGACGCTGAAGGCCGCGATCGATGAAGCCGACTGGATGAGGCGAGAGATGGGCGATGCGGAGGTCCGCATCCTCGACAAGCGCTCCGTGCGCGACGAGACCGGCTCGGACATCTTTGTCGGCGGCGTGCTCAATCCCGGCTCGGGCGGTATTCATCCGCTGAACTATTTGCGCGGCCTTGCCGATGGTGTCGCGCGCCGCGGCGTTCCCATCTACCAGGAGTCGCCGGTGGTCAAACTCCGGCGGGAGAATGGCGGCATCGTCGCCGAGACGCCGAGAGGCGCGGTGCGGGCGAAGCAGGCGATCATCGCCACTAACAGCTATTCGGATCTGACCGATGCCACCGCGCAGATGCAGCGCACGCTGATCCCGTTCCGCAGCGCCATCATCGCCACCGACAGGCTGCCGCGCAATCTCGCCGGCAAGCTGATGCCGACAGGGCGAACCTACACCGAGACCAAGCGCATGATGCGCTGGTTCCGCATGGTCGACAATCGCGTCATCTTCGGCGGCCGCGGCGCCTTCGGCAAGCAGGATTCGCAAGCGGCGTTCGACGCCTTGCGCAAGGCGATGGTCGGCATCTTCCCCGATCTCGCCGATATCCCGCTCGAATACAAATGGTCGGGCCTGGTCGCGATGACGCTTGACTCGGTGCCGCATATCGGCCGGCTCGACGACCGCACGCTGGTCTCGATCGGCTACAACGGCGCCGGGGTTGCGATGTCGAGCCTGATGGGCCGCTATCTCGCCGCCTTCGTGCGCGGCGAGACGCCCGAGGTCGGCCTGCTCGATATCAGGCGCATGAGAGCAATTCCGTTCTATCCGCTGCGCGAACCCGCTGTGCGCATGGTCGCCGGCTGGTACCAGTTTCTCGACGCGATTGGTCAGTGAGATCTGTTTGGAGGAGGCGAGGATGATCATGAAGCGGACTATTGGATTGGGCTGCGCGCTGCTGGGCGCCATCGGACTGACCACCGCGGCGGATGCCGCCGAGCAGATCACCTTCGTCTCGCAGGGCGGGGCCTATCAGCAGGCGCAGACGGTGGCGATCCTCGACCCCTCCGCCAAGAAGCTCGGCATCACCATCAACCAGGATTCCATTCCCGACGCCTGGCCCGCGATCAAGACCCAAGTCGGCAGCGGCAAGCCGATCTGGGATGTCGTGGACACGCCGACCGGCTATTGCCTGCGCGGCGGCGAGCAGGGGCTGATCGAAAAGTTGGATTTCTCGAAGATCCCCAATGCGGCGGCGATGCCCGAGGCGTATCGCAGCCCATATTCGGTCTCCTACGAGTTCTATTCCAGCGTGCTGGCCTACAGCCAGAAGACGTTCCCGAAAGATGCGCCGAACAGCTGGGCCGATTTCTGGGACGTGAAGAAATTCCCCGGCCGCCGCGCGCTGCGCAACCATCCGATCGCCACGCTCGAGGCGGCGCTGATGGCGGATGGCGTCGCGCCCGACAAGCTCTATCCGCTCGACGTCGACCGCGCCTTCAAGAAGCTGGAAGAAATCAAGCCGCACATCACCGTGTGGTGGACCTCGGGCGCGCAATCGGCGCAGCTTCTCAACGATGGTGAGATCGACATGGAGATGGCCTGGAACGGCCGCGTCAGCGCGGTCGCCAAGGAAGGCGCGAAGGTCGCGTTCACCTACAATCAAGGCATCCTGCAGAGCACTTCGCTCTGCATCCTCAAGGGCGCGCCGAATCTGGAAACGGCGGTGAAATTCCTCAACGAGGCCGTCGATCCCGTGCACCAGGCCAACCTGCCGCTCCACATCGACTACGGCCCCGGTAACCCGAAGGCGTTCGAGACCGGCGTGATCAAGCCCGAGCGCGCCGCGCAGCTGCCGAGCGAGCCGGCGAATGCGGCCAAGCAGGCGCTGATGTCCTACGCCTGGTGGTCCTCGCCCGCGGGCGAAGCGGCCGAGAAGCGGTGGGCGTCGTTCATGCAGAAGTGAGCGAGGCAGCGTTGACGACATCCCTGCCAGATCCCTCCCAAAAGCATCAGCGCCGTGAGCACGGCCTGATGCTGGCATTGGTGTCGCCGGCGCTGCTGGTGATCCTGGCCCTGATCGTGCTGCCGGTCGGCTGGCTGGCGTGGCAGTCGGTCTATCATGACGGCTTTACCCTGGAGAATTATCGCCGCGTCTTCACCGAAGACGTCTATTGGCGCAGCTTTGCACTGACCTTCGAGATCAGCCTCGCGGTCACTGGAATCGCGCTGCTGCTCGGCTATCCCGTGGCCTATCTCGCCAACTCGGTGCCGAAAGGCTGGAGCATTCTGATCCTGTCGCTGGTCGTGCTGCCGTTCTGGACCAGCGTGCTGGTTCGCGCGTATGCCTGGCTGGCGCTGCTGCAGCGCACCGGCGTGATCAACCAGTTCCTGCGCTATCTGGACGTCATCTCCGAGCCGCTCGCATTGGTCCACAACACGTTCGGCACGGTGGTTGCGACCGTGCACATCCTGCTGCCGTTCATGGTGCTGCCGCTCTATGCCACCATGCAGAAGATCCCCGGCGATCTCATGCAGGCCGGCGCCAGCCTGGGTGCGAGCCCGTCGCTGACATTTTTCCGCGTGTTCCTGCCGCTGTCGCTGCCGGGCGTGCTCGCCGGCTGCACCATGGTGTTCGTGCTCTGCCTCGGTTTCTACATCACGCCGGAGTTGCTCGGCGGCGGCCGCACCGTGATGGTGTCGATGCTGGTGAGCCGCAATGTCGAGCTCTACAACCAGTTCGGGGCTGCCAGCGCGGTCGCGGTGGTGCTGCTCCTGAGCGTGCTTCTGATCTTCTTCGCCGTCAGCCGCTTCATCTCGCTCGATCGTGTGTTGGGGCAGAAATGATGCGCACTTCGCCCACCCGGATTGCCCTCTACGCGATCAGCGCGCTGGTGCTGGTGTATCTGATCCTGCCCGTCCTGATCATCGCGCCGATCTCGTTCTCCAGCGCGCGCTTCCTGACCTTCCCGCCGCCGTCGTTCTCGCTGCGCTGGTACCAGCAGTATTTCGCCAACTCCGCCTGGATGCAGGCGACGCGGGTGACGCTGACGGTCGCGCTGCTGACGGTCGTGATCGCGACCCCGCTCGGCGTGGCCGCTGCCTATGCCATCAGCCAGTCGAAGCTGCGCATCATGCGCATCATCCACATGGCGCTGCTGCTGCCGCTGGTGGTACCGATCATCATCACCGCGGTCGGCATCTTCTTCGTCTACGCCAAGGTAGGCCTGGTCGCGACCATGTCCGGCCTCGTGCTCGCCAACGTGATGTTGGGATTGCCCTATGTCGTCATCTCGGTGCTCGCGGGCCTGCAGAGCTTCGACCCCGCGCAGGAGATGGTGGCGCGCAGTCTCGGCATGAACCGTCTGCGCAGCTTCTTCGCGGTGACGCTGCCGCAGATCAAGTCGAGCGTGATCGCCGGCGGCATCTTCGCCTTCATCTCGGCAATGGACGAGACCATCGTCGCGCTGTTCATCTCCGGCGGCCAGTTCCAGCCGCTGACCAAGCGCATGTTCACCGCGCTCCGGGACGAGATCGACCCGACCATCGCCGCGATCTCGACGCTGATGACGGCCGCATCCTTCATGCTGGTGCTCCTTGCGAGCGCGCGACAGAAGCGGAGCGGATGAAATCGACGAGATCAGATCAGCCGATTGCGAAATCGGCTGCCGTCTCTGCGTGAATGGCGGTGGTGTCGAACGTCTCGACTGACGTGTCGTCCGCACCGACCAGCATGGTGATCTCGGTGCAGCCGAGGATGATGCACTCTGCGCCACGGGCGACGAGGGCCGCCATCACCTCGCGGTAGCGGCGGCGCGACTGCGCAGCGACGTTGCCGAGGCACAGCTCGTCGTAGATGATGCGGTTCACCTCGGCGCGCTCGTCCGCGGGAGGAATCAGAACGTCGAGATCGTGCGCGCGCAATCGGTCGATGTAGAAGTCTTCCTCCATCGTGAACTTGGTGCCGAGGAGCCCGACCCGCCGATATCCCCTGGCCCGGATCCGCTGCGCCGTCGCGTCGCCGATGTGGATGAACGGCACGGTCACGCTCGACATGATCTCGGGCGCTAGTTTATGCATCGTGTTCGTGCACAACACGATCGCCCGCGCGCCGACGCTTTCGAGGCGCCGCGCGACTTCCGCCAGACTGGCCGCCGCCTCCTGCCAGCGGCCGCCATACTGCATCCGCTTGATCTCCTCGAAATCGTAGGAATACATCAGCAGCGGAGCCGAATGCAGCTTGCCCATGCGGTCGCGGACGCGCTCGTTGATGAGCTTGTAATAAAGCGCGGTGCTCTCCCAGCTCATGCCGCCGATCAGGCCGATGGTTTGCATTCCGCTGCTCCAGACGATTTGGGTCGGCCGATCGTAGACGAAGATGCCGAGGCTCGCCATCATGGCCGCGGCAGGGCCTGTAGTGCAAACGGTAAGGACGGGCATGACGCCTGCGCAGGCTGCGAGAAGCCTTTCGACCTTGCGCACTCTCTCGGCCTGTCCTAGGCCAGTTCCCCGAACAAGCGCGCATCGCCAGAGCCTCGAGGGAGCCGATATGACCATTCGCAACACCCGCACCGGGGGCCAGATCCTGATCGATCAGCTCGTCGCCCAAGGCGTCGAGCGCGTCACCTGCGTGCCGGGCGAGAGCTATCTCGCGGCCCTCGATGCGCTGCATGACAGCCCGATCGACGTCGTGATCTGCCGCGCCGAAGGCGGCGCTGCGATGATGGCGGAGGCCTATGGCAAGCTCACGGGGCGCCCCGGAATCTGCTTCGTCACCCGCGGTCCCGGCGCGACCAATGCCAGCCACGGTGTCCACATCGCGATGCAGGATTCGACGCCGATGATCCTGTTCGTCGGCCAGGTCGATACCGGCATGCGCGAGCGCGAGGCGTTCCAGGAGCTCGACTACAAAGCGGTGTTCGGCTCGATGGCGAAATGGGCGGTCGAGATCGATCGCCCCGACCGCATTCCGGAGCTGGTCGCGCGCGCGTTCCGCGTCGCCATGCAGGGCCGCCCCGGTCCCGTGGTGATCGCGCTGCCGGAGAACATGCTGACCGAGACCGCGGCCGTTGCCGACGCCATGCGCATCGAGCCCGCGGTGAGCTGGCCCGCGCCGGCCGATATCGAAAAGCTCGGCGCCATGCTCGCGGCAGCCAAGGCGCCGCTCGTCATTCTCGGCGGCTCGCGCTGGACCGATGAGGCGGCGAAGAGCATCGCGCGATTCGCGGAGCGGTTCGACCTGCCGGTTGCGACCTCGTTCCGCCGGGCCTCGCTGATTGATGCCGACCATTCGCACTATGCCGGCGACCTCGGTATCGGACCGAGCCCGGGCCTGAAGGCGCGCATCGAGGGTGCCGACGTCATCCTGCTGATCGGTGGCCGCATGTCGGAGATGCCGTCCTCCTCCTATACGCTGCTCGACATTCCCACTCCGCGGCAAAAGCTGATCCACGTGCATCCAGGCTCGGAAGAACTCGGCCGCGTCTATCAGCCGGCGCTGGCGATCCAGGCGACGCCCGCCGCCTTCGCCGCCGCCGTCGAGACGCTGAAGCCGGCTGGAACCGTGGCCTGGAAGGGCGAGGCAGCCAAGGCGCATACCGATTATCTCGCCTGGACCGAGAAGGCGCGCGAGCTGCCCGGCAAGTTCCAGTACGGCCAGGTGATGACCTGGCTGCGCGACCGCCTGCCGAAGGATGCGATCGTTTGCAACGGCGCCGGCAACTACGCCGGCTGGATCCATCGCCATCACCGTTTCCATAGCTTTGCCGCCCAGCTCGCGCCGACCTCGGGCTCGATGGGTTACGGCGTGCCCGCGGGCGTGCTCGCCAAGCGGCAATATCCGGATCGCGTCGTCGTCGCCTTTGCCGGCGACGGCTGCTTCCTGATGAACGGTCAGGAATTCGCCACCGCCGTGCAATACGACGCGCCGCTGATCGTCATCATCGTCGACAATTCGCAATACGGCACCATTCGTATGCACCAGGAGCGCGACTATCCCGGCCGCGTCGTCGGCACCCAGCTCAAGAACCCCGACTTTGCGATGTACGCCAAGGCGTTCGGCGGCCATGGCGAGCGCGTCGAGCGCACCGAAGAGTTCGCACCGGCGTTCGAGCGCGCGCTGGCTTCGGGCAAGCCGTCGATCCTCCACTGCATCATCGATCCGCGCGCGATCTCGGTCGGCAAGGATTTCACGCCGGCGGTCAAGGCCTAGGGCGATGCCTGAAGGCCGCCACGTCGCCATCATCGGAGCCGGCGCCGTCGGCGTGATCAGCGCGATCGAGGCGCTGCGCGAGGGCCATCGCGTCACGCTGATCGATCCGGGCGAGCCCGGCGGCGAGCAGGCGGCGAGCTACGGCAATGCCGGCTGGCTGTCGTCGCACTCGGTGATTCCGCCGGCCGAGCCGGGCGTCTGGAAGAAGGTGCCGGGTTATCTCTTGGACCCGCTCGGTCCGCTCGCGATCCGCTGGTCTTACCTGCCGAAGGCGCTGCCCTGGCTGATCAAATATCTGCTCTCGGGCTGGACCGCGGCGCGGGTCGAGACCACGGCGTTCGCGCTGCGCGACCTCCTGAAGGACGCACCGCTGCTGCACAAGAAGCTCGCCGAGGAAGCCGGTGTCCCCGAGCTGATCGAGCGCAACGGCGTGATGCACGTGTTCACCTCGCGCGGCAATTTCGACAAGGATCTCGGCTGGCGCCTGCGCAAGAAGGTCGGAGTCGAATGGCTGGAGCTCAATGCCGACGAGATGCGCCAGCGCGAGCCGGACCTGCATCCGCGCTACACCTTTGGCGTGGTGGTGGAGGAGGCCGGCCGCTGCCGCGATCCCGGGGCTTATGTCGCCGCCCTCGCCAACCATGCGATCGCCGGTGGCGCGAAGCACGTGCGGGCCAAGGCGACCGGGCTGAAGCTAAACGGCAACAAGCTCGTGGCTGTTCTCACCGAGACCGGCGAGATTCCTTGCGATGCCGCGGTGGTCGCGGCTGGTGCCCGCTCGAGGCAGCTCACCGCGTCGGTCGGCGATTCCCTCCCGCTCGAGACTGAGCGCGGCTATCACGTCATGATTGAGAATCCGGAAGTAGGTCCGCGCAGCTCGATGATGGCATCCGACGCCAAGATGGTGGTGAACTGGACCAACAAGGGCCTGCGCGCCGCTGGCACGGTCGAGATCGCCGGCCTCGAGGCCGCACCGAACTGGAAGCGGGCCGAGATCTTGCGCAACCACCTTCTCGGGATGTTCCCCAAGTTGCCGAAGGACATCCCAGCTTCGCGCATCAAGACCTGGTTCGGCCATCGCCCCAGCATGCCGGACGGACGTCCCTGCATCGGCTATGCGCGCGCCTCCCGCGACATCGTCTATGCTTTCGGCCACGGGCATGTCGGCCTGGTCGGCTCGGCCCGCACCGGCCGGCTCGTCGCCCAGCTTGTCAGCGGCAAGACGCCGGAGATTCCGCTCGGCCCCTTCGCACCCGGACGTTTCCTCTGAGGTCCGCAGCATGACCAGTTCAGTCAATTCGTCCGCCCGCATCGCCCGCGGCGGCAAGGCCGTGTACGGCGCGCCGCTCGGAATCCTGATGCTGGAAGCACGCTTTCCCCGCATTCCCGGTGACATGGGCAACGGCACGACCTGGCCGTTTCCCTGGGCAAGCCCGAGGAGCCGTATGCCCTGCCGTGCCACGTCGCGCGGCGCGCGGACGTCGATCGCGCGGTCGCCACCGCGGTCCGGGAGTTCGGCCGGCTCGACATCATGGTCAACAACGCCGGCGTCGCCCGCAATCAGGACATTCTCGATATCACCGAGCAGGATTTCGACGAGATCATCGGCATCAATTTGAAAGGCGCGTTCTTCGGCGTGCAGGCCGCGGCGAAGCAGATGATTGCGCAAGGTGGCGGCGGGGTCATCATCAACATGTCCTCGGTGAATGCGCTGCTGGCGAACCCGACGCTTGCGACCTATGCCATCTCCAAGGGCGCCATGAAGCAGCTCACCTCCGTCGCGGCCGTCGCACTGGCCCCGCACAACATCCGCGTCATCGCGGTCGGGCCGGGCACGATCCTGACCGACATGGTGGCGTCGTCCATCTACACTTCCGAGGAGGCCCGCAAGACCGTGATGTCGCGTACGCCGGCGGGCCCGTGGCGGCGAGCCGAGCGAGGTGGCTTCCGCGGTGGCGTTCCTTGCCAGCGACGATGCGTCCTACATCACCGGACAGACGATCTATCCGGATGGCGGCCGGCTGGTTTTGAACTACACGGTGCCTGTGAAGGAGAAGTAGGGCTCACTGCCTCTCACTCCGCCGCGACCGTCATGCCGTGGCCGAGCCGCCTCGAGATGCCGCCGGCGCAATCGCGCAGCGCATTTGCGATCGGGCTGTCCCAGCGCGCGTCGAACGTTCCTTCCGGCCCCATCGCGGTGATGACCAGCGCGACGTGGCCGGAATGGTCGAACACCGGCGCCGAGAATGCGTTGACGCCGGGCAGGGGATCGCCGAGCGCGCGGGCGAGCCCGTGCGTGCGGACCTCAGCGAGCATCTCGGCAACCTTCGCGCCTTTCACGGCGCGCTTGGGATTGTAGCCGACGCCGTGACGGTCGAGACCGCTTTCGAGCGCGGCATTGATCGTCTTCTCCGGCAGGAACGCCGCGAAGGCGCGGCCGGTCGCAGTCTCCAGCAGCGCCATCACGGAGCCGACGCGCATCACGATGTGCACCGGCTGGGCCGGCTCCTCGAGCTGAACCACGGTCGGGCCGTGCGTGCCCCAGACCGCGAGCGAGACTGCGTGGCCGATCTGGCTCGCGAGGCCCGCGATCTTGGGACGTGCGATGCGGACGCCGGAGAGCCGGCGCAGGCTGATCAGGCCGAGCTCCAGCGCCAGCGCGCCGATCTCGTAGCGGCCGGTGGTCTCGTCCTGCTCGATCAGGCCGATACGCGAAAAACTGGCGAGATAGGGATGCGCCTTGGCCGGCGTCATGCCGGCCTCGCGCGCGAGATCGCGCAGCATCATCGGCTCGCCGCTTCTTGCGAGCGCGCGAAGCAATTCTCCGCCGACCTCGATCGACTGGATGCCGCGGCTCTCTCTGTTCATGTGCCTCCCGGCGTTTTCGCTCACGCCGCGTTGCGCTTGGCGGCGCTGTCGGCAAGATGACGGCCGGCAATGTAGCCGAAGGTCAGCGCCGGCCCAAGGGTGATGCCGGCCCCGGGATAATTGCCGCCCATGATGCTTGCCATGTCGTTGCCGGCGGCATAGAGGCCGGGAATGACGCGGCCTTCGGCATCCAACGCCCGCGCGTTCTCGTCGGTGACGATGCCGGCATAGGTGCCGAGATCGCCGATCACCATCTTGATGGCGTAGAACGGGCCGTTCTCGATCGGCGCGACGCAAGGGTTGGGCCCGTGCAGCGCGTCGCCCTGGTAACGGTTATAGGCTTTCGAGCCCTTGCCGAAGGCGGTGTCGTGTCCCAGCGGCGCCGTCGTATTGAACTGCCTGACGGTTTCGACGAACGCCTTCGCATCGATGCCGGCTTTCGCCGCGAGCGCCTCCAGCGTATCGGCGCGCATGAGGTAGCCGGTATTCAAATGATGACCCAGCGGCATCGGGAAAGGCGGCACGCAGCCGAGGCCATACTTCCGCAGCGTCTTGTGATCGCAGACCAGGAAGGCGGCGATCTCCTCGCCGGGTTTGGCCGCCTTGACCATGGCCTGGACGAAGTCGTGATAGGAATTGCCTTCATTGGCAAAACGCTTGCCGTCGCGCATCACCGCGATCACGCCGGGCTTGGCGCGGTCGATGAAATGCGGCATCACGCCCTTCGAGCCATCCTTGCGCGTAGTCAGCGAGACCGGCACCCAGGCTGCCGCGTTCGGCAGGCGATCCTCGATGCGCCCACCGGCGCTTTCCGCAAGGCGCAGGCCATCGCCGGTATTGCCCGCGGGCCCGGGCGAATAGTGCTCATTGCCGGTCGGCGCGTGCGGAAACATTTTTCTGCGGCGTGCCACGTCGTGCGGGAAACCGCCGCAGGCGAGCACGACGCCTTGCCTTGCACGAACGCGCACCTCGCGTCCCTCGCGCGAAACGATCGCGCCAGTCACGGCGCCGTTCTCGACCGTCAGCTCGCGCACCGGTGAGGACAGCCACACCGGAATCTTCAGATCGAGCGCGGATTTCGCGAGGCGGCCTGCGAGCGCATTGCCATTGGTCAGCGTCATGCCGCGGCCGTGGCGCAGCACGTCCATGAAATGCCGCGACAGCCGCTTGGCGACATAAACGGCCGAGGTCAGCGACTTCGTCACGCGCATGAAGTGGATGATCTCCTTGCCGGAGCCCAGCATCATGCCGAACACGGTGAGCTCGGGCAGCGGCGTGCCGAGGGTCTTGATGAGGTCGCCGAGCTCGCGGCCGTCGAATGGACGCGTCACCATGGAGCGGCCGCCCTGCGCGCCGCCGGGCGCTTCGGCGTGATAATCGGGAAACACCAGCGGCATATCGAAACGCAGCGCCGTCTTGGTGGTGAAGAACTCGACCGCCTCGGGGCCGGCCGATAAAAATGCATCGACGCGTGCCGCATCGTAATTGTTGCCGGCCTCGTGGCGTAAGTATGTGCGGGCCTGCTCCGGCGTCTCCTCGATGCCATAGGCCTTCGCCAGCGAGGTGCCGGGAATCCAGAGCCAGCCACCGGAACGCGCGGTGGTGCCGCCGAAGCGCGGCTCCTTCTCGACGATCAGCACATCGAGCCCACGATAGCGCGCGGTGATCGCGGCCGACATGCCGGAGCAACCCGATCCGGCCACGAGCACGTCGCACTCGTAAGTCTCAATGGCGCTATGCTCGTTGCCGGTCATCGCTCACCTCACTTCTTCAGGAGCGGACATTTGGATTCGGAGACCGGGCGGAAGGCGTCTTCGCCCTTCACGGTCTTGACGATGTCCAGATAATCCCACGGCTCCTTGGACTGCTCGGGCTTTTTTACCTTGGCGAGATACATGTCGCGGATGACGCGGCCGTCCTCGCGCAATTTGCCGCCGTGAACGAAGATATCCTCGATCGGCAGTTCGCGCATCTTGGCCATCACCTTGGCCGGATCATCGGTGCCTGCGGCCTTGATGCCTTTCAGGTAATGCAGCACCGAGCCGTAGACTCCGGTCTGGATCATGGTCGGCATCACTCACCTTGGTGCGCTCGTAGAACTTCTTCGACCAGGCGCGGGTGGCCTCGTCCATGTTCCAATACGATGCCGTTGTCATGTAGGTGCCCTGCGCGGCCTTCAGCCCGATCGCGTGCACGTCGGTGTCGAACATCAAGAGGCCGACGAGCTTCTGGCCGCCCTGGACCAGGCCGAACTCGCCGGACTGCTTGATGGCGTTGTCGGTGTCCTGGCCGGCATTGGCGAAAGCGACCACGTCGGATTTCGAGCTCTGCGCCTGCAGCGCGAAGGAGGAGAAGTCCGCCGTGTTGGTTGGGTGCTTGACGCCACCGAGCACTTTGCCGCCCATCTCGTTGATGAAGCGCGTGGCATCCTTCTCGAGCTGCTGGCCGAAGGCATAGTCTGCCGTGATGAAGTACCAGGACTTGCCGCCTTCCTTGATGACGGCCGAAGCCGTCACCTTCGACAGCGCATAGGTGTCGTAGGTGAAATGCACTGTGTTGGGACTGCACAGCTCGTCTGTCAGCGAGCTCGCGCCGGGACCGGAGAGCAGGGCGATCTTATTGCGCTCGCGCACCATGTTGTGCACGGCGATGGCGATGCCGGAATTGGGGATGTCGACGACGGCGTCGACCTTGCCGTTGTCGAACCAGCCGCGCACGATCTGGACGCCGACGTCGGTCTTCATCTGATGGTCGGCACTGATGATCTCGATCGGCTTGCCGAGCACGGTTGGCCCGAATTCCTCCACGGCCATCTTGGCCGCCTCGACCGAGCCCGGCCCGCTATTGTCGCGGCCCCAGCTCGACAGATCCGTCAGCACGCCGATCCGCACCGCGTCGTCGGAGACTTGCGCGATCGCAACATTGGTCATGGCAGTCGAAGTCATGGCCGCGAGCACAGCACAGGCCAAAAACCCTCTCATCGTCGTTTCCTCGCTCTTTCGGGCCGCTTGGCGCGGCTGGTCGTTCTGGTGGTTAATTAGATATAGGCGAATGAATTTGTCAATGACGAATAAAAAGTGGCAGTTCCGCACTGGCGAACGCCACGACGACGATCGTGAGGCAGGGGATGCACACTTGCCTCACCACCGTCATTGCGAGCGCAGCGAAGCATCCAGAGTCTTCCGTTGAGGGATTCTGGATTTGCTTCGTCGCAAGGGCTCCTTGCAATGACGGCTGGACGAGCAGTTGCTCCGAACGCTCTCGTGTCCCGGACGCGCCGCGGCGCTCTTGCGCTGCTGCGCAGAGCCCGGACCCATGCCGCGCGGGGCTGCTTGAGGAAGCGCAGGCCCCGGCTCTACAGCGCATCACCATAGTGCGTCGAAGACGCGCGTCATCGCGCCTTCAGTGCTGCGCAGCGTCTGGGCGAGCGCAGTCAAATGCGCGGGCAGGTTGCAACCCTACCTACGATTGGCCATTATGCCGTGTGGAACCTTTTGGGGCAGGCCATGACGACGGCAACGGGGGTCTCCGCGGCGGCGGAGAGATCGACGACGGCGCATGTGGTCTGGGCGAGCGCGCTCGGCACCGCCATCGAATGGTACGATTTCCTGATCTACGGCACGGCGGCCGCGCTGGTCTTCAACAAGCTCTTCTTCCCGAGCTTCAATCCCTTCGTCGGCACGCTGGCGGCGTTCTCGACCTACGCGGTCGGCTTCGTCGCGCGGCCGATCGGCGGCGCGATCATCGGGCATTACGGCGACCGGCTCGGCCGCAAGACCATGTTGGTTGCGACCATGATCGCGATGGGACTCGGCACCTTCCTGATCGGCTGCCTGCCGACCTACGGTCAGATCGGGGTCTGGGCGCCGATCCTGCTCGTGATCCTTCGTTTCGTTCAGGGCATCGGGCTCGGGGGCGAGTGGAGCGGCGCGGTCGTGATGGTGATCGAGCACGCCGGCAATCGCCGCGGCTTCTACGGCAGCCTGGTGCAGGTCGGCTTTCCCGTCGGCGTCGCTGCCTCCACCGGCATCTTCGCCTTGATGACGAAGCTGCCCGAGGCGGACTTCCTCGGCTGGGGCTGGCGCGTGCCGTTCCTGATCAGCATTTTGCTCGTCGGCGTCGGCTTCATCGTGCGGCTCAAGCTCGCGGAGACGCCTCACTTCAAGGAGATCGTCGAGCGCAAAGAGGTGCTGGCGCAACCGGCCCTCGAAGTGCTGCGCCGCGACTGGCGCAGCTTTCTGCTCGCCATCGGCATCACGGTGTCGGAGGTCGGGCTCGCTTATCTCCTCACCGTGTTCACGGTGGTCTACGCGACGACCAAGCTCGGTCTGCCACGGCAGGTGATCCTGGATGCCGTGGTCTATGCCGCGATCGTCGAGTTCGCGACCTTGCCGCTCGCGGGTTGGCTGTCCGACATCTTCGGACGCAAGGCGCTGTATCTCGCCGGCGGCGTCTTCTCGGTCGCGCTGGCCTTTCCGCTGTTCTGGTTCCTCGACAGCAAGGAGCCGGCGCTGATCACGCTCGCGCTCGTCGTCACGATGACTCTCACCCATGCGCTGCTGTTCGGGCCGAAGGCCGCGTTCATGCCGGAGCTGTTCCGCACCCAGGTGCGCTACAGCGGGGCCTCGCTCGGCGCCAACGTCGCGGCGGCGCTGAGCGGCGGCTTCTCGCCGCTGATCGCGGCTGCGCTGTTGGCGTGGGCCGGCTCGTACTGGGCGGTATCGGTCTACATCGTCGCGCTGTCGATCGTCACGATCATCGCGACGCTGATGGCGCCGGAGACGGCGCGGGATTCGCTAAGATCCTGAGCGCCCGGACGAGCAAGCGGGATTTGCAGCGTTCGGAAACACCAGGAAGGTGATGGTCGCCGGCGCAAACTTGACTGCTCCCGGCGGCGTTGCGCGTGCCTCGAGCCGGGGCAGCTGGCCATCCGTCGTCAGCGCGAGCCTCTTGCCGTTCAACTGCACAGCCGTGCCCTGCAACCGCGCCGCATGCAGCGTGTACCGTTCGGCGGAATCCGAAAGCGTCAGCGCGTGTGACATGCGACGCGAGGTGTTGATTGCGAGCAGCGACACCGCACCTGCCACGGCCGGGTGGCACTGCGCATAGAGATGGAGACCGCGCGGAGCAGCCTTTCCTGCGTCGAGCACAATCGTTCCCATCAGCCGGCGCCAGAGCAGCGCGGCCCAGTAGCTCGGCCGCGGCCGGAACGTCGTTTCGTCGAGCAGGCCGTAATCGCTGGCGGCCAGCGTGTTGTGCATCACCACCTGGACGCCGGCCCTCGCCAGGCGTCCGAGCTGGTCGACATAGCGGAAGGTGTCGAGAAAGGTCCGATCCCATCGGTTGCCGCCGCAGGCCGCATCGGCCGTCTCGGTCAGCCAGATCGGCTTGCCCGGCTCGAATGCGTCGCGCAGGGCCTGATAAGTGCCGAGCGTCGCATCCGTGCGCGCCAGCCAGTCCTCCGAGAGGGCCTGCGCCGGATCATCGTGCCCGCCGCAGCGCGGCGAGATCGTGTTGTAATGGTGATAGGAGAAACGATCGACGCCGGAACCGGATGCGGCAAGCAGGTCGTGTGTGGTGATGCCCGACCCGGATGGCGACGGTGCATCGCCGACCGAGCCGGGGCCGAGGATCAGCGTCTCAGGCGTGGCGCGCCGCATCCAGTCGCGGAAGATCTTGAAGTCGCGGCCATAGGCGGTCGCGTCATAGCCCGCCGGTGCGCCGCCCGTCGCTGCGAGCGTCGGCTCGTTCATGAATTCGGCCGCGGCGATGCGGCCACCCTGCGCGCGCGTGGTGTCGATCAGCTGCTGCGCCTGGTCCGGCTTCCATACGCCATTGGCATCGCGGCTGCCGGGACTGATCGCAAAGGACGTGACGATCTCCGCATCGACAGCGCGCGCGAACTCCACGACGCCGCGCCACTGCGCGCGGCTGAGCACCGAGCCATATCCCGGCGGCGGCTTTCCCGGCGCCTCGGCAAAGAACGTTGCATTGGCCCAAGTGCCGCTCACGCGCAGATAAGCCGGCGACAACGCCGCGGCGAGCAGGCGCAGTCGCGCATTGGCGAGATCGATCGGCGGTCGCCCGCTGTAATGATCCCGCCCATCGAAAGCACGTCCCATTGGCGGATAAGGCCGCCAGAACCGTCCGCCGGTCACCTCCACCATCTCGATGTTGTAGGATTGAAAGCGCTCGTCGATCGTTCCGATCGCATTCAGATTGGAGGGCGAGATGGCAACGCCGCCGGCGTGCGCCGCGCACATCGTTACGGTCGCGAGCAGCGCGATCGTCGTCATGCGCCGGTCCAGATGCATGAGAGGCAACCCTGGCCTTTATCCAGATCGACAATTTACCTGTATTTTACTTATCTGAATTTTACCGCATCATCGACGCCGAGTGCCCGCGGCCGGCGCCTCGGGAGCCGGCCGCCGCGGCGGAAAGGGATGGCCCCCGGCGCCATTGACCAGGGTGGGCACAAAAAAATCTTCCGGCCCCCTCTTGAAACCGATGTCCGGTTTTCTAAGTCGTTTTTCGCCGCGAGAGCGGTGTGCCGGATGCCAAAATCGGGTCCGGCACGGGCGCCGGGCTGGTCTTTTCGGACCCGTCTGAATCCCCGCCTTGCGCTCCTTCGTATCCATCTTGCTCTTTGGAGGACTTGGTTATGAGGACCAGTTTCGACTTCGCGCCCCTGTGGCGCTCCACCATCGGCTTCGATCACCTGGCCGACCTCGTCGACAGCACGCTGCGCCAGGCGACCGAGGACAACTATCCCCCCTACAACATCGAGCGCTCCGGCGAAGACCACTACCGGATCAGCCTTGCGGTGGCAGGTTTCGGCGCCAGCGATATCACCGTGACGGCCGAGCAGAACGCGCTCACCATCGAGGGCAAGAAGCCCGAGACCGCTGCGCGCGAATACCTGTACCAGGGCATCGCCGCGCGTCCGTTCCGGCGTGTGTTCAATCTCGCCGATTACGTCCAGGTCAAGCAGGCCTCGTTCCAGGACGGGCTCCTGATCATCGACCTCGTCCGCGAGGTTCCGGAAGCGATGAAGCCGCGCCGGATTCCGATCGCGGGCGGCGCTCCTGCGGCATCGCAGATCGAGCAGAAGAAAGCAGCCTGAGCGCTCGATCGGTCCACGGCGGACGCGGCGCGCGGCTGCGCGGGCCGCGCTCCCGATGCATGAAGGAGAGAACCATGGCTTTTCGTGATCTCATTCCCTGGTCGAGAAACCAGGAGCTCGCGCCGGCGCGCGACAATTTCGATCCGTTCCTGACGCTTCACCGCGAGATGAACCGTCTGTTCGACGACGTCTTCCGTGGCTTCGGCGGGACCGGCCTGTCGCCGCTGATGGAAGGTCGCTTCGGCTGGCCGAAGCTCGAGCTCAGCGAGACCGACAAGACGATGACGATCTCGGCCGAGCTTCCCGGCCTGACTGAGAAGGACGTCCAGGTCGAGATCGCCAATGGCGTCCTGACAGTCCGCGGCGAGAGGAAGGCGGAGCGCAACGGCGAAGGCAGGTACTTCACCGAGCGCTATTACGGCGCCTTCGAGCGGCAGATCCCGCTGGAGGGCGTCGAGGAGGACAAGGCCGAGGCGTCGTTCAAGGACGGCGTCCTGACCGTGTCGCTGCCGAAATCGGAGAAGGCGCGCGAAGGCGTCAAGCGCATCGCGATCAATACGCATTAGTGTCAAGCGGGGCGGCGGCGATTGGCCCCGCCGTCCCGCAGTCAACAACCCCGTCCCCTATGGAAAGGAGTTTGAGGGAGGCACCGCCAATGACCAACGTGAATACCAATATCGGCACTCTCAATCCGCTGTTTCACCCTGCGGCCCATTACAGCTCGCCTGCCGAAGTCCTGAATGCCGAGGAGCTCTCCACGCCTGAGAAGCGCATCATCCTGTCGTCCTGGGCATCCGACATGTACGCGGTCGAATCCTGTCCGGCCTTGCGCGAGATTCCCGGCATGAGCCACACGGTCCGGCTCGCCGACATTCTGGCCGCCCTGCGCAAGCTCGACGGTGACGGTGACAACGACAACGACGACCCACCGCGCGGCGGCGGCGTGCCGATGCGGCTGCGGCGGCCATGGGCCGCCGCGGAGAGGCAGGCCGCATGATGTTTACGCCCGCCGTTCTCGGACTCGTGCTGCTCGGCCAATCCTCGGCAGCCTGGGTCGTTCCGCTTCTGGCTCTGCAGGGCTGGATCGTCGCGCCACGCGACGAAGGCTGAAGCCACCAAGGTCTCGAATATCCACACAATACCAAGCGGCAGGTGAAGATGATGAATGCTGTGCGTCTGCTTTTCCTGGCCTTGCTGGTGCTGACGCTCACAGCGTCGCAGCCTGCCGCCGGCCAGATTCCGGATCTGAAGACCGGCGGCTCGGTGCCGACCCTGGCTCCGCTGGTGCGTCAGGTCACGCCCGCCGTGGTCAACATTTCCGTGCACGGGCGCGTGCGCGAGGACAACCCGCTCTATCGCGATCCGCTCTTCCGCGAGTTCTTCGACGTTCCCCGGCAAATCGAGAAGGAGGTCAATGCGACCGGCTCCGGCGTGATCGTCGATGCCCAGCGCGGCTATGTGCTGACCAACAATCACGTGGTCGAAGGCACCTCCGCGGTTCAGATCACGACCAAGGACGGCCGGCAGTTTTCCGCCAAGGTCATCGGCCGTGATCCGCCCACGGATGTCGCGGTGCTCCAGGTCCAGAGTCCGGCCGGGCTCAAGGCGCTTCCCTTCGGGGATAGCGACGGGCTCGAGGTCGGTGATTTCGTCCTTGCGATCGGCAATCCCTTCGGCCTCGGCCAGACCGTGACATCGGGGCTCGTCAGCGCGCTGGGGCGCACCGGCCTCGGCAAGCAGGGCTATGAGGATTTCATCCAGACCGATGCAGCTATCAATCCCGGCAATTCCGGCGGAGCGCTGGTCAGCTTGCGCGGCGAACTCGTAGGCATCAACTCGGCGATCATCTCACCCGCGGGCGGCAATGTCGGCATCGGCTTTGCCATTCCGGTCAACATGGCGCGCAAGGTGATGGAGCAGATCATCGCCAAGGGGCGGGTCGAGCGCGGCCGCATCGGCGTTTCGCTGAAGGACCTGCATCCGTCACTCAACAAGGGACTGAATCAAGGCGCCGTCGTCGCCGAGATCGCCGCGGATTCGCCGGCAGAGAGGGCCGGCTTGCGCAAGGGAGATATCGTCACCGGCGCCGACGACCGCCCGATACGCACCGCCGCCCAGCTCCGCAACACGATCGGCCTTGCGCGCGTCGGCGAGGATGTGAAGCTCACTCTGCTGCGCGACGGTACGCCGCTCACCGCCACGGTGAGGGTGGCGCCAGCGGCCGAACCGAGCAGTGCGCTCGCGGGCCCCAACCGCCTCGTTCGCTGAACCGGATGCAGCGGCAATCCGCGAACGGAAGCGCGGTTTGCTTGTCCCCTGCAATGGTCGCAGACGTATGATCTCCCAGCTCAGGCCGCGCGGTGATCCAGCCCGTCTTGCAGGTCCCGGATAAGCCGCCGCTCGCGTTCGATGCGCTGGCGATAGAGCTCGCGCTCATGCTCGCTCTTCGCGCTGGCAAGAAGCAGCTCGTAATGGCCAATGACCTTCTCGCTGCCTCGAATGAGCAGGTCTCGCTGACTGTTCATTGCGCCATCCCCGTCGCATTGGCCGGCGCTCCCGGGGCGCGGAAGCTGACAGGAAAGATCGCTGCGGTCAGGGCATCGAGCGCCGATTGCTCTTCTGCGAGGCGCCTCTCGATGAAATGGCGCTCCAGCTCCGACAGCCTGGTCTTCAGCAGGCGCCGGTAGCGGTGGATGTTGTTGCGGTGCGCACGAATGCGGGCCAGATTCTCATCGAGCATCATCGTCTCTCCAGACGGTCGCGTTAAGTCCTTTGATTTCGAGGGTGAGAAACTTCTCGGCGAAAAAATATGCGGCGGGTGAACGGTGTCAAGATGCTCGAAGCCCGTGCCAGTCCTTGTTGCTGGCAGGCTGAAGATCGACTATCAGCCGGATCGGAGCGCTTGACGCTGCCCAAGGACAAGGAAGGAAGCACCTGACATGAGAAGGATCTCACCGACGCGACGCGACCTGATTGCAACCGCGGCGGCGGCCACCGCAGCTTCGCTGGCCGAGATCGCACCGGCCGCGGCGCAGGCCGGACCGAAGCCGATCTTCCCGGTGCCGATGGTCACGATCCCGATCGTCGGCGAGAGCCAGGTGTTTCAGGTCCGCCGCATCTACTGCATCGGGCGCAACTATGCGGCACATGCGATCGAGCGCGGCTCGGATCCGAACCGCGAGCCGCCGTTCTTCTTCCAGAAGCCGACGGACGCGATCCAGAACGTCGCGATCGGTGAGGTCGCCGAACATCCCTATCCGTCGCTGACCAAGAATTATCATCACGAGGTCGAGCTGGTCGCCGCGCTGAAGTCCGGCGGCACCAATATCCCGGTCGATAAGGCGCTCGACCACGTCTATGGTTATGCCCTGGGCCTCGACATGACCCGGCGCGATCTCCAGAACGGCATGGCCGCGGAGAAGAAGCCTTGGGAAATCGGCAAGAGCTTTGACCACGCCGCGGTGCTTGGTCCGATTCACCCGGCGAGCAAGACCGGTCATTTCGAGAAGGGCGCGATCTCGCTGGCCGTCAATGGTACGGTGCGGCAGAACTCGGATCTCAGCAAGATGATCTGGAGCGTGGCCGAGCAGATCGCGAAGCTGTCGGAAGCGTTCGAGCTGAAGGCCGGCGACATCATCTATTCCGGCACGCCCGAGAATGTCGGCCCCGTCGTGAAGGGCGACGTGCTGCTCTGCAAGCTCGAGGGCCTGCCCGACATGTCGATCAAGATCGTGTAGTTGCCATGCCGCCGCAACCACCAGTTGGCGGCGGAAGGCTCAGGAATCGCTGAGTTCCGCGGGTCGATTGCCTTTTGTTGGCCGGCAAGTGAACCTCGTGCGGCCATATTTGAGAACGAGTGAATTCCCGTGAGGGAGGCGCTCCGATGAACAAAGCTCTGATCACTGCTATCGCGATGCTGGCCTGCGTGCCCGCGAGCGCGGTTGCGCAGGAGCGTGCGGGCGATGCGGCGCTGGGCGCGGTATCGGGCGCGGTCGTGCTGGGCCCGGTCGGTGCGGTCGCCGGAGCCTTGATCGGCTACACGGCCGGACCTTCGATCGCCCGCTCCTGGGGCACGAGAGGTTCGCACTCGGCAAGGCACCGGCAGCCGCCGCGCCGCGCCGCCGCGACCGGGGGTCCGTCGCGCACGCGCGAGGCGATGGCAGCCAACGGCCAGATGCGCGCTGCCGGCAATCCGGCCCCGCCGGTTCAAGCCGCACCTGCCGTCCCGGCGCAGACCTCGACGCCGCCCGTTCAGGGATTCGATTGAGGCCGGCAGCTTCAAGCCCTCGCCTGTCTGGCGAGGCTTCGTCCCGATCTAGGACTGGCCGAGGATCTTCTTGGCGGCGCGAAGGTGCGGCTTGTCGATCATCTGGCCGTCGAGCCGCAGCGTGCCGGAATCGGGATTGCTCGCGAACGCCGCGATGACCTTCTCCGCCCATGTGCGTTCGGCGTCCGTCGGCTCGAAGGCCGCGTTGACGATGTCGACATGCTTAGGGTGAATCAGCGCCTTTGCCGAAAAACCATCGCGCCGCGCGGCGCGCGTTTCCTGCTCGAGGCCAGTGAGGTTGTCGATATCGGTGTAGACCGTGTCGATGGCCGCGACCTCGGCCGCGGCCGCGGCCATCAGGCAGAGATCGCGCGCGAGGCGATAGGGGCTGTGGAACACGCCGCCGCTCGCTTTCTCGGTGGCACCAAGCGAGGCGGAGAGATCCTCAGCGCCCCACATCAGCCCGGCAAGGCGAGGGGAGCAGCCCTTGTAGCTGCCGAGCCCGAAGATGGAACTGGCCGTTTCCGTCGCCACGCAAACGATGCGGGTCGCGCCGACCTCGATGCCGGCTGCCGCCTCGAGCGCTTCGAGCCAGGTCGCGACCTGCCGCACGTCGTCGCCGCCTTGCGATTTCGGCAGCACGATGCCATCGGGTCTGCCCGGCATCACCGCCGCGAGGTCGGCCAGCGTCATGCCGGTATCCAGCGCATTGACGCGGACGTAGAGCTGGTGTGGGCCGGGACGGCTCTTCAGCATCGCAACTGTCAACTCGCGCGCCTCCGCCTTTTTCTCTGTGACGACGGAGTCCTCGAGATCGATGATCAACGCGTCGGCCTTGCCTTCGCTCGCCTTCTCGAACTTGCGCGGGGAATCGCCCGGCACGAACAGCATCGAACGCATCAGACCGGCCTCTTGTGCATCATCGCCATGCGGCGGCATTTTCCGACGATCTCGTCGTTCTGGTTCAGGGCGTGGTGCTCGAACTCGACGATCCCGGCCGTGGGCCGCGATTTGGATTCTCGCACCGAGAGCACCTTCGTCGTCGCCCGCAAGGTGTCGCCATGGAAGACCGGCTTTGGAAAGGTGACGTCGGTCATGCCGAGATTGGCGACGGTGGTCCCGAGGGTCGTATCATAGACCGTCATGCCGATCATGATGCCGAGGGTGTAAAGGCTGTTGAAAATGCGCTGGCCGAACTCGGTCTTCTCGGCGAAATGGGCGTCGATGTGCAGCGGTTGCGGATTGAGCGTCAGCAGACTGAACATGGTGTTGTCCATCTCCGTAACGGTCCGGGTCAGCGGGTGCCTGAACTCCTGGCCTACGGAAAAGTCTTCGAAATAAAGTCCGGCCATCGCGGTTTCCTCCCTGCGAAATAACGGCGCGCTCGCACCGTCGCGCCGCATGACCCTATGCATGGTACACACAGTCTACGGATAAATTCACGTATCTGTGCCCAGTTTTTCGAGCTAAGAACGCGAGCAAAGGCGCGACCGAGGCACAGCAATCGGTCGTGGCCTTGGTGTGGGGAACGCGAAGGCAAGGGAGATGGCGGGGTCGCGGCTCCCAGGGAGGAGATCAAGAACATGGATTTCGCGCTCACCGATCAGCAGGAAGCCATTCGCGACGCGATCGCCAAGATCTGCGAGGGCTTTCCCGATGCCTACTGGCTGAAGAAGGATCACGACGGCGGCTTCCCGCACGACTTCCACAAGGCGCTGGCGGACGCCGGCTGGCTCGGCATCTGCGTGCCGGAGGAATACGGCGGCTCCGGGCTCGGCATCACGGAAGCCGCGATCATGATGCGTACCATCGCGGAGTCCGGCGCCGGCATGTCCGGTGCCTCGGCCGTGCATATCAACGTATTCGGGCTCAATCCGGTGGTCGTGTTCGGCACCGAGGAGCAGCGCAGGCGCATGCTGCCGCCGATGGTCGAAGGCCGCGAGAAGGCGTGCTTCGCCGTCACCGAGCCCAACACGGGACTCAACACCACGCAGCTCAAGACCCGCGCGGTCGCCAAGAACGACCGCTACATCGTCAACGGCCAGAAAGTGTGGATCTCGACCGCACAGGTCGCGCACAAGATACTGCTGCTGGCGCGCACCACCCCGCTGGAGGAGGTGCGCTCGCCCACCCACGGCCTCAGCCTGTTCTATACTGATTTCGACCGCAACAGGATCAAGGTCCACGAAATCGAGAAGATGGGCCGCAAGATCGTCGATTCCAACGAGCTGTTCTTCGAGGACTTTGAAATCCCGATGGAGGATCGGATCGGCGAGGAAGGCAAAGGCTTCCAGTACATTCTCGAAGGGATGAACCCCGAGCGCATCCTGATTGCGGCCGAAGCCGTGGGTCTCGGTAAGCTCGCGCTGTCGCGCGCGACGGAGTACGCCAAGACGCGCACCGTGTTCAACCGCCCGATCGGCAAGAACCAGGGTATCCAGCATCCGCTCGCGGTGAACTGGGTCGAGCTCGAAGCGGCCTGGCTGATGGTGATGTCGGCGGCGTGGCAATACGACAAGGGCATGCCGTGCGGCGCTGCGGCCAATGCCGCGAAATATCTGGCGGGCGAGGCGGGCTTCTCGGCCTGTGAGCAGGCGGTGATGACCCATGGCGGCTTCGGTTATGCCAAGGAATTCCATGTCGAACGCTATTTGCGCGAGGTGCTGATCCCGCGCATTGCGCCAGTCAGCCCGCAGCTCGCACTCAGCTTCATCGCGGAAAAGGTGCTGGGGCTCGCGAAGTCCTACTGAACGAGTCTCGCGGCGCAACAAACAGGCCGGCTTATTCGGCGGCGATGCGTTCCATCGCCATGGCACGAAGCCTGGCGCGTTGGATCTTGACGCCGTTGGCGCTGTCGGTGACGGGGAAGGCGTCCACGACATAGATCCGCGCCGGCACCTTGTAGCCGGCGAGCCGTTCGCGCAGATGAGCGGTCAGCGCCTCCTGTCGCGGTGGATCTCCAGCCGGGATCACGAAGGCGACGCAACGTGCCTGACCCCTGAGATCGACCGCGACGACCTGGGCGTCGGCGACGCCGGTGCAGGATTTGAGCTCGTCCTCGATTTCGCCGGGCGCGACCAGGAAGCCGCCGAGCCGCATCGCATCGCCGGCGCGCGTCTCGTAGACAAAGGAGCCGTCGCCGCGCAGCCGGCCGATGTCCCCGGTGCGGAAGAACCCGTCGGCGGTGATCGCTTCATGCGTTGCCGCGGGATTGTTGAAGTAGCCGAGGAAGCGTGACGGCGCGCTGATCTCGATCTCGCCGGACACGCCTTGGGGTGCAAGCTCGCCGGTCTCGACATCGCGTACGCGGACTTGCGCGTCAGGCGACATCGGCCAGCCGCCGCCCTCGATGCGGTCGGCGAAGGCATCACCGGTGCGGCCGATCGAGAACAGCGCCTGCACCTCGCTCGAGCCGTAGAGGCCGAACAGCTTCATGCCGCGCGCCTCTGCTTCGACTGCCAGCTCGCGCCAGCCGGGCTGGAACGCGGCGAAGCCAATGCCGAACGTGCCGCAGAACGGCAGCATCGCCAGCAGCGAATGACGCCGGTGATCGAGTTGGAGCGCGCGGGCGACGGAGGCGGCGTGCGTCGCCAACGTCCGCTGCGAATGCGCGACCAGCTTCGGGCCCTTGGTGGTGCCTGACGTCGTGTAGAGCAGCACGGGCAGGTCGGCGTCGTCCTGGGCCGGTGGATAGGATTTCTCAAACGCGTCGAACCGCACGCAGGGCCAGTGTGCCGGGATCGCATCCGCGCCAACCACCGCGAGCCTTTGCAGCGCCGGCACCTCGTCTTTGGTGATGCCTGCGAGGATGGCGGCAAAATCGATCGAGCGGAATGCGGCCTCGACCACCATGAGCTTCGCACCGGACACGCGAAGCAGATGCGCGACTTCCGCGCTGCGGTAGCGCGTGTTGACGGCGGCGACGACCGCGCCGAGCCGTGCGGCGGCGAACAGCAGTGCGAGCCATTCGACCCGGTTGACCAGCCAGACCGCGACGACGTCGCCCTTGCCGATGCCCTGCGCGGCGAGCCAGGCGGCGGTCTGCTCGACCTTTGCTGAGAATTCCACGCGGGAGAAGAGTGTGCCGTCGAATACGAAGGCAGGATCGGCGGCGGTCTCGATCCGGATCAGCGATTGCAGCGAAAAAGCGTCGGCGCTCATGCCGACTGGAGTAACGCGCCCGCGCAAACCTGTCTACTTGGTGCCGAACATCCGGTCGCCGGCATCGCCCAGACCCGGCACGATGTAGCCGTGGTCGTTGAGCCGCTCGTCGATTGCGGCGGTCCAGATCGGCACGTCGGGATGCTCGCTCTGGAACTGGGCGATGCCCTCGGGCGCGGCCAGAAGGCAGACGAAGCGGATGTCGCGGGCGCCGCGGGCCTTGAGCAGTGAGGCGCCGGCGCAGGCCGAATTGCCGGTCGCCAGCATCGGGTCCATCAGGATCACGGTGCGGTCGGACAGGTCCTGCGGCGCCTTGAAGTAATATTCCACGGCCTGCAACGTCTCGGGGTCGCGGTAGAGCCCGATATGGGCGATGCGCGCCGAAGGCATCAAGGCGAGCATGCCGTCGAGGAAGCCGACGCCGGCGCGCAGGATCGGCGCCAGCGTGAGCTTCTTGCCGGCGATCTTCGGCGCCTGCATTGGCGCGATCGGCGTCTCTATCTCGACCAGCTCCAGCGGCAGGTCACGCGTCACCTCGTAGCAGAGCAGCATCCCGATCTCGTTCAGGATCTCGCGAAAGCTCTTGGTCGAGCGATCCTTCTCCCGCATCAGGGAGAGCTTGTGCTGGACCAGGGGGTGGGCGACGACGTTGACGCTGCTTGTGCTCATGAAACCGATCTACACGGTTCCGTGAAATTGCGCCAGATCGGGCAGGCCTTTTCCGCGGGACAGCTTGCCTCAACCCGGCATTGCGACTGCGCTGCGCGCGCGGTTGCTCGCTTCAAAGGCAGCCATGGTCAGCTCGCGTGCCGTTGCCGCGCGCGGCGGCGCGACCCTAAACGCCCAGGCCGCGTGCTGCCAGCGCGATCACGAGCGTCAGCACGGCGCCCCAGATCATGCTCAGCGTCATCGTCAAGACGATAACGGTGACCACCCGCTCCAGATTTCGCGTGCCGGTCTGCACGCGTTTAACCGACATTGTCGCAGCCGATCGGCTCGTAGAGCGGATCGCGGGCCGGACGAACAGAGGGAACGCTCGGCCGGGCTGCCTCCGCGGTCAGCACCTGCACCTCGGCAAAGGCCGACATCAGAGAGAGCGCAAGGTCGGCATGGCGGCCCTCGACCGCGGAGTCCAGCCAGTCCGGCAGTTCGCGTTGGCGCGACAGGGCGCAATGCCACTCCCCATCGTCATAGGCGATACGGCGGACCTGCCAAAGCGGCAGCTCGAGCTCCATCAATGCGAGCGCGGCATCGGCCCAAGCCTCGACGTCGATCAGGCTCATGACGCGCGCGGTGCCTGCGCTTTGCCTGAGCCAGGGGAAGCGTCGGCACGCCCTATCGATGATCTCGATCATCAACGGCCGAGTCGCTGCGCTCGCGGCGCGAATGCGTTCACCCAGCAAGAGCAGATCACGGCGTTCGAGAGCGGCGGTCACTTGGGCCTCGTGGACATCTGCGTCGGTCAGTCGGCCGGCGTGTCCAAGATGGCTGGAACGGCATTTGAAAACGAGGTGAGAAAGGGGCGGAAGATATAAGGATTTCATAAAGGCGCGGATGCACTTGCCCGACCGACCACGGCAAGCCGGCTCGCCGGCCTTTATGAGATTCCTATAACTTCGCCGCGGCCTCCGTCTCGAAAACCTATGTCCGCGGTGGCACGTCAGCGTCGTGCCGCCGGTAGGCCGAGAATAATTGCCGGACATAGGGACAGACGAGGATCATCTCCATGATGGACATTCTGATGCTGGCGCTGGGCTTTGTCTTCTTCGCGCTCGCGGTCGGCTATACCTACGCCTGCGAACGGCTTTGAGGGAGCGGACCATGATCTTCGATTATGCGCTCGCCGGCGCCGTCTCGTTCGGCCTCCTGATGTATCTCACCTACGCGCTGCTGCGGCCCGAACGGTTCTGAGCGGGCGCCGCTCTAACGCGATTCCACAAAGGCTCTCTCCATGACCGTGATCGGTTGGCTCCAGATCATTCTCTATTGTGCCATCATCGTCGCGCTGACCAAGCCGCTCGGCTGGTACATGACGCGCGTCTTCAGCGGCGAGCGGACGTTCCTGTCGCCGGTGCTGCGCCCGATCGAGGCCGGCATCTACCGGATCTCCGGCGTCGACGAGAAGCGCGAGCAGCACTGGCTGACCTACACGGTCGCCATGCTGCTGTTCCATGTCGGCGGCTTCCTCATCATCTACGGCCTCATGCGGCTCCAGGCCGTGCTGCCGTTCAATCCGGCCGGGCAGTCCGCGGTTGCCGAGGATCTGTCCTTCAACACCGCGATCTCCTTCATCACCAACACCAACTGGCAGAACTACGCCGGCGAGAGCACGCTCTCCTATCTGACCCAGATGGTCGGCCTCACGCACCAGAATTTCCTGTCGGCGGCGACCGGCATCGTGCTCGCGGTGGCGCTGATCCGCGGCTTTGCCCGCGCATCCATGCGCACCGTCGGCAATTTCTGGGTCGATGTGACCCGCTGCACGCTCTACATACTGCTGCCGATCTGCGTCGTGTTCGCGCTGTTCCTGGTCTGGCAGGGCATGCCGCAGACGCTGGGCAACTACGTCGAAGCGACCACGCTCGAAGGCACCAAGCAGACCATTGCGGTCGGTCCGGTCGCCTCGCAGGTCGCGATCAAGATGCTGGGGACCAATGGCGGCGGCTTCTTCAACGCCAATGCCGCGCACCCGTTCGAAAATCCGACCGCGCTGTCGAATTTCGTGCAGATGCTGTCGACCTTCGTGCTCGGTGCGGCGCTGACCAACGCGTTCGGCCGCATGGTCGGCAACCAGCGCCAGGGCTGGGCGATCCTCGCCGTAATGGGCGTGCTTTTCGTCGCGGGCGTCGCCGTCGCCTACTGGGCGGAGGCTCAGGGCACCTCGACGCTCCAGGCGCTGGGCCTGACCGGGGGCAACATGGAGGGCAAGGAAGTCCGCTTCGGCATCGTTGCGTCCGCGCTGTTCGCGGTCATCACCACCGCCGCTTCGTGCGGCGCGGTGAACGCCATGCACGACAGTTTCACCGCGCTCGGCGGCATGATCCCGCTGATCAACATGGAGCTCGGCGAAATCATCGTCGGCGGCGTCGGCGCCGGTATGTACGGCATGCTGCTGTTCGTCATCCTCGCGATCTTCGTCGCAGGCCTGATGGTCGGCCGCACGCCGGAATATGTCGGCAAGAAGATCGAGGCGCGTGAGGTCAAGATGGCGATGCTCGCCATTCTCGTTCTGCCCCTGATGATTCTCGGCTGGACCGCCGTCGCCGTGGTGCTGCCGCCGGCCGTGGCGTCGATGGCCAATGGCGGCCCACACGGTTTCGCCGAAGTGCTCTATGCCTATACCTCCCAGACCGCCAATAACGGCTCCGCCTTTGCGGGCCTCACCGGTAATACGCCGTTCTACAATCTGACCGGTGGCGTTGCCATGTTCGTCGGCCGCTTCTTCATGATCGTGCCGGCGATGGCGATCGCGGGATCGCTGGCGGAGAAGAAATCCATTCCGCCGTCGATGGGGACCTTTCCGACCACCGGCGGCCTGTTCGTCGGCCTCGTCGTCGGCGTCATCCTGATCATGGGCGGCCTGACCTTCTTCCCGGCGCTCGCGCTCGGCCCCATTGTCGAGCACCTCGCGATGAACGCCGGCAACGTCTTCTGATCCAGCTCTTTCGGAGTGACCTCCATGGAACCCGTCCATAAGCCCAACAAGCGCATGCCGGTCTCGGCGATGCTGGATTCCAAGATCGTGATGCCCGCCATCGGTGCAGCCTTCACCAAGCTCGATCCGCGGTCCATGATCAAGAACCCCGTGATGTTCGTGGTCGAGATCGTGGCCGCGCTCACCACCGTGATCTTCGTCCGCGACCTCGTCATCGGCGGGGAAAATCTCGCCTTCACCTTCCAGATCATCCTCTGGCTGTGGTTCACCGTGCTGTTCGCAAACCTTGCCGAAGCAGTGGCCGAGGGCCGGGGCAAGGCGCAGGCCGAGACGCTGCGCAAGACCCGCACCGAGAGCCAGGCCAAGCTCCTGAGCGGCGCGGGCCGCGACTACAAGCTCGTATCAGGCACGAGCCTGAAGGTCGGCGATCTCGTGCTGGTCGAGGCGGGCGACACGATCCCATCGGACGGTGAAGTGATCGAGGGCGTCGCCTCCGTCAACGAGGCCGCCATCACCGGCGAGTCCGCGCCCGTGATCCGCGAATCCGGCGGCGACCGCTCGGCCGTGACCGGCGGCACGCAGGTGCTGTCGGACTGGATCCGCGTCCGCATCACCGCCGCGCAGGGCTCGACCTTCATCGACCGCATGATCAAGCTGGTCGAGGGCGCCGAGCGGCAGAAGACGCCGAACGAGATCGCGCTCAACATCCTGCTCGCCGGCCTCACCATCATCTTCGTGTTCGCCACCGTGACCATTCCGAGCTACGCGGCCTATGCCGGCGGCTCGATCTCCGTGATCGTGCTGGTCGCGCTGTTCGTGACGCTGATCCCGACCACGATCGGCGCGCTGTTGTCGGCGATCGGCATCGCCGGCATGGACCGCCTGGTGCGCTTCAACGTGCTCGCCATGTCCGGCCGCGCGGTCGAAGCTGCCGGTGATGTCGACACGCTGCTGCTCGACAAGACCGGCACCATCACGCTCGGCAATCGGCAGGCGACCGCCTTTCGTCCCGTGCGCGGTGTCACCGAGCAGGAGTTGGCCGATGCCGCCCAGCTCGCCTCGCTCGCGGACGAGACGCCAGAAGGCCGCTCCATCGTCGTGCTCGCCAAGGAGAAGTACGGGATCCGTGGCCGCGACATGGCCGAGCTGGGAGCGACCTTCGTTCCGTTCACGGCGCAGACCCGCATGAGCGGCGTCAACGCCGGCGGCTCGTCGGTGCGCAAGGATGCGGTCGATGCCATCCTCAACCATATCGGCGGCGGCGCGCCGATCGCGATCGCCTCGGGCAACGCGGCACGGGCCTTGCAGCCCGCGGCTTTGTCCGAGGCCGGCCGCGAGATCAGCGCCATTGCCGACGAAGTCGCCAAATCGGGCGGCACGCCGCTGGCTGTCGCCAAGGACGGCAAGCTGCTCGGAATCGTCCAGCTCAAGGATATCGTCAAGGGTGGCATTCGCGAGCGCTTCGCCGAACTGCGCCGCATGGGCATCCGCACCATCATGATCACCGGCGACAATCCGATGACGGCCGCTGCCATCGCCGCAGAAGCCGGCGTCGACGATTTCCTGGCGCAGGCAACGCCCGAGGACAAGCTCAAGCTGATCCGCGACGAGCAGGCCAAGGGCAAGCTGGTGGCGATGTGCGGCGACGGCACCAACGACGCCCCGGCGCTCGCCCAGGCCGATGTCGGTGTCGCCATGAACACCGGCACCCAGGCCGCGCGCGAAGCCGGCAACATGGTCGATCTCGACTCCAACCCGACCAAGCTGATCGAGGTGGTCGAGATCGGCAAGCAGCTCTTGATGACGCGCGGCGCGCTGACAACGTTCTCGATCGCCAACGACGTCGCAAAATATTTTGCGATCATCCCGGCGATGTTCCTGGCGTTCTATCCCCAGCTTGGCGTGATCAACGTCATGAACCTGTCGAGCCCGCAGAGCGCCATCCTGTCGGCGATCATCTTCAATGCGCTCGTCATCATTGCGCTGATCCCGCTGGCGCTGAAAGGCGTTGCCTATCGCGCGGTCGGTGCCGGTGCGCTGCTCCGGCGTAACCTCTTGATCTACGGGCTTGGCGGCATCGTCGTGCCCTTCATCGGTATCAAGGCGATCGACCTTGTCGTCGTCGCCTTGCATTTGGCCTAACGCGTCATTGCGAGGAGCGAAGCGACGAAACTATCCAGACTGCCTCAGTGGAAGGACGCTGGATTGCTTCGCTTCGCTCGCAATGACGAAAGAAATAGGAGAAGCACATGCTCAGAGAAATCCGCCCGGCCATCGTGCTCTTGCTGGTGCTCACCGCCATCACGGGCCTCGCCTATCCGCTCGCGATGACGGCCATCGCCGGTGCGCTCTTCCCGGCGCAGGCGCAAGGCAGCCTGATCGAGAAGGACGGCAAGGTGATCGGGTCCGCCCTGATCGGGCAGGAGTTCAAGGACGACAAGTACTTCCACGGCCGCCCTTCGGCAACGCTGGCGCCGGACCCGAATGATTCGACCAAGACGGTTGCGGCGCCCTACAACGCCGCCAATTCGGGCGGCTCCAACCTCGGCCCGACCAGCAAGGCGCTGGCCGACCGGCTGAAGGAGGATGTGGACAAGCTCAAGACCGAGAATCCGAATGCGCAGGTGCCGGTCGACCTGGTCACCACCTCCGCCAGCGGTCTCGACCCTGACATCTCGCCGGAAGCAGCGGAATTCCAGGTGCCGCGCGTTGCCAAGGCCCGGAATATGCCGCAGGACGCTGTGAAGCAGATCGTGGCGGCCAACGTTCAGGGCCGCTTGCTAGGCCTGATGGGCGAACCTCGCGTTAACGTACTGGCGCTGAACCTCGCGCTGGATCGCGCTGCAGCCAAGTAGCGGTCTAGGCTCGCGGTGCGCAGATGATTATATTGATAGCATGGTCCGAGAGCGCCGCGATCCCGAACAACGTCCCTCTCCCGAGGCGCTGCTGGAAGCTGCGCGTCGGGAGGAGAGCGCGAGCGGCAGGCTGAAGATCTTCGTCGGCGCTGCGCCCGGCGTCGGCAAGACCTATGAGATGCTGCAAAGCGCCCATGCCAAGCGCAAGGCCGGCATCGACGTGGTGGTCGGCTTCGTCGAGACCCATGGCCGCGCCGAGACCGAGGCGCTGGTGCGCGATCTCGAAGTGGTCCCGCGCAAGAGGCTGGACTACCGAGGCCAGGTTGTCGAGGAGATGGATCTCGATGCGGTGATCGCGCGTCGGCCGCAGATTGCGCTGGTCGACGAGCTCGCCCACACCAACGCGGCCGGCAGCCGCCATCCCAAGCGCTATCTCGACGTCGAGGAGCTGCTCTCGCACGGCATCGACGTCTACACCGCCGTCAACATCCAGCATATCGAGAGCCTGAACGACGTCGTTGCGCAGATCACCCATGTCAGGGTGCGCGAGACCGTGCCGGATTCGGTGTTCGACCGCGCCGACGCGATCGAGCTGATCGACCTCACGCCCGACGATCTGATCCAGCGGCTGAAGGAGGGCAAGGTCTATGTGCCCAAGCAGGCCGAGCGGGCACTGGAGCATTATTTCTCGCCGGGCAATCTCACGGCGCTCCGCGAACTCGCACTGCGGCGCACCGCCGAGCGGGTCGACGAGCAGCTCCTCAACCACATGCAGGCGAACGCGATTCCCGGTCCCTGGGCCGCGGGTGAGCGCATTCTCGTCTGCGTCAGCGAGGATCCGCGCGCGGCCGGCCTCGTGCGCTACACCAAGCGGCTGGCCGATCGGCTGCATGCGCCGTTCACCGCGATCTCGATCGAGACGCGGCGATCCCTGCAATTGTCCGACGAGGAGCGGGATCGGCTGGCCGATACGTTGCGGCTTGCGGAATCGCTCGGCGGAGAGGCGCTGACCATTCCCGCCGTCGGCCGCCGCATCGCCGACGACGTCGTCAATTTCGCGCAAGGCAACAACGTCACCCAGATCGTGATCGGCAAATCGACGCGCTCGCGCTGGTTCGAGATGACGCGCGGCTCCGTCGTGCACGACCTGGTGCGCCGCGCCGGCAACATCACCGTCCACGTCATCGCCGGTGACGAGCTGCCCGGCGAGGTCGCGCCCAAGACCGCGGTGCAGACCGCTGCGCGCTCGGAGCCGTTCGATCCGCTGCCCTATCTGAAGGCGCTCGGGATCGTGCTGATCGGCCTCGGCGCCGCCGAGCTGATCCAGCCCCGGTTCGGGCTCGAGAACGTCGACCTCGTGCTGCTGACCTCGGTCGTCGCGGTTGCCGTGCGCTATGGCTTATGGCCGTCGCTGCTGGCGACGGTGGCGGCTTCACTGTGCTACAATTTCTTCTTCATTCCGCCGATCTACACGTTCACGATCACGGATCCGACCAACGTCGCCGCCTTCGTGCTGTTCATGGTGGTGGCGATGCTCGTCTCCAATGTCGCAGCGCGCGTGCGTACGCAGGCCGATGCGGCGATTGGCCGGATCAGGATGACCGAGCAGCTGTATGCCTTCAGCCGCAAGCTCGCCGGCACCGCCACGCTCGACGACGTCTTGTGGGCGACCGCCTACCAGATCGCGCTGATGCTGAAGGTGCGCGTCGTTCTGCTGTTGCCCGACGAGGGTCTGCTCACGGTGAAATCGGGCTATCCGCCGGAGGATGAGCTCGATCAGGCCGACCTCGCTGCGGCCAACTGGGCCTGGAGCAACGATCGCGCCGCCGGCCGCGGCTCGGACACCTTGCCGGGCGCAAAACGACTGTTTCTGCCGATGCGCACCGGCCGGCGTCCGATCGGTGTGATCGGCATCGACAACGACCGCACCGGCCCGCTGCTGACGCCGGACCAGCGCCGGCTGCTCGATGCGCTGGTCGACCAGGGCGCGCTCGCGATCGAGCGCGTGCTGCTGGTCGAGGACATGGACCGCGTCAAGCGCACTGTCGAATCCGAGCGCCTGCGGTCGGCGCTGTTGACCTCGATCTCGCATGATCTGAAAACGCCGCTCGCCTCCGTGCTCGGCGCAGCCTCGACCATGCGCGATCTTGCCGGCGCTCTCTCCGACACCGAAAAGCGCGACCTGCTCGCGACCGTCATCGACGAATCCGAGCGGCTCAACCGCTTCATTGCCAATCTGCTCGACATGACCAAGCTCGAATCCGGCGCCATCGTGCCCAACACGGCGCTGCACGATCTCGACGAAATCGTGGGCAGCGCGCTCCGGCGCGCCAGCAAGATCCTTGGCGGCCACAAGGTCGAGCTGGTGCTGGCCGCGGATCTGCCGATGCTCCAGCTCGATGCCGTGCTGTTCGAGCAGGTGCTATTCAATCTGCTCGACAATGCCGCCAAATACGCGCCACCCGGAACCACGATCTCGATCCGGGGCCGGCGCGACAGCAGTCACGTCGTGCTCGAGATCGCCGATGAGGGCGCCGGCATTCCCCCTGACGAGCTGGAGAGCGTGTTCGACAAGTTCTATCGCGTGCAGAAGGGCGATCACGTCCGCCCGGGGACCGGGCTCGGGCTCGCCATCTCCCGGGGCTTCGTCGAGGCGATGCGCGGCACGATCTCCGCTGCCAATCGCAGCGAGCGCAGCGGCGCGGTCCTCACCATCCGCCTGCCCGTTCCGGCAGAGAGTCACGCATTGGATACCGCCGCATGAGCGCTGCTCCGATCAAGGTCCTGGTCATCGACGACGAGCCGCCGATCCGCAAATTGCTGCGGATGGGGCTGACGACGCAAGGCTACGAAATCCTGGAAGCGTCGAACGGCAAGACCGCGCTGGAAAAGCTCGGCGAAGAGCCGGCGCTGATCATTCTCGATCTGGGCCTGCCCGACGTTCAGGGGCACGAGCTGCTCCGCACCATCCGCACCCGCAACGAAGGCGTGCCGATCGTGGTGCTGTCCAGCCGCGGTGACGAAGCCGGCAAGGTCCAGGCGCTCGATCTCGGTGCCGACGATTATCTGACCAAGCCGTTCGGCATGGAGGAGCTCCTGGCGCGCCTGCGCGCCGCGTTGCGCCACCAGCTTCAGATCAAGGGCGAGCGCCCTTTGTTCCGCACCGGCGATCTCTCCGTCGATCTCGTCCGCCGCATCGTCAAGGTCGGGGACCGTGACGTGAAGCTCTCGCCGAAGGAATATGACCTGTTGCGCGTGCTGGTGCAGCATGCCGGCAAGGTGCTCACCCACCGCTTCCTGCTGAGGGAGCTCTGGGACGAATTGACCGACGCGCAGTACTTGCGCGTCTATGTCCGCCAGCTCCGCCAGAAGATCGAAGCCGATCCCGAACGGCCGCAATATGTGCTCACGGAAACGGGCATCGGGTACCGGCTGAAGGCGGGGGATTGAGCGTTCGACTTGGCGGCATGGTGTGCTGGCTTGAGGCACAGTCGTCATGGCCGGGCTTGACCCGGCCATCCACGTCTATCGGCGTGTGAGGACAGGCGTGGATGCCCGGGTCGAGCCGGGCATGACGACAGAGGTTGTGGCGCAAGCCTGTTTCCGCAATGACGGTGCAAGGTCAACCCGCCTTCCTGTGCCTCGCAGCTGTCCGGTGCGTCTTCTTCGCGGCTCGGTGCCGTCCCGTCGCACGCCGCGCATGTGACTTCGCCGCCGTCTTCTTGCCGCCGCGCCCCTTCAGGCTCTGCTTCAGCGCGTCCATCAGGCTGATGACGTTGCTCGGTCGCTCCTCGGGCTCCGGCAGTTCGATCTTCTTGCCGCTGGCCTTGCGCTTCACCAGTGCCTTCAGCGCGTCCTCGTATTCGTCCTTGAATTTGCTGGGATCGAAATGTGCCGCCTTGGTCTGCAGGATGTGGCCGGCGAGCTCGACCATGTCCTTGGTGATCTTCGGGCTCTTGATGTCGTCGAAGAACTGGTCCTCGTCGCGCAGCTCGTAAGGGAATCGCAGCGTGGTGCCGAGCAGGCCCTTACCGAGCGGCTCGATCGCCATGACGTGCTCGCGATTGGTGAGAACGATCTTGGCCAGCGCCACGCGCTCCTCATCCTTCATGGCGTCGCGGATCACCGCGAAGGCGTCGACGGCGGCCTTGCCGTCGGGCGCGATGTAATAGGGATGGTTGAGATAGCGCTTGTCGATTTCCTCGCGCGGCACGAAGCTTTCGATGTCGATGGTGTGGTTGCTTTCGATCTGGACTGCCTCGAGCTCCTCCGGCTCGATCTCGACATATCTGCCCTTTCTCAGCTCGTAACCGCGCCCCTTCTGATCGCTCTCGACGACGTCGCCGGTCTCGGAATCGATCATCTGCTGCTTGAGCCGGTTCCCGGTCTCGCGGTTGATGAGATGAAACCGCGTCTTCTCCGCGGCGGTTGCCGCCGGATAGAGCACCACCGGGCAGCTCACCAGCGAGAGCTTCAACGTTCCCTTCCAATAGGCGCGCGGGGCCATTCCATTCTCCAGCGTTTTCAAGGCGTTTTGGAACCCCAACCGTCGCACAGGGTTTTGGTTCCGGACGGGACTTTGACCGTGATAGGCTTGAACGCCGAAAGAGAAGCGGGACCGGTCGTGCTGCAAAAACTCTCCACTTACCGACAGAAGCGTGACTTCGAGAAGACGCCCGAACCATCGGGCAGGACCGCAGTGGCCCCCTCGAAACAGCGGCGGTTCGTGATCCAGAAGCACGATGCAACGCGCCTGCATTACGATCTCCGGCTCGAACTCGACGGCGTGTTCAAGTCCTGGGCGGTGACGAAAGGGCCCTCGCTCGATCCGCACGACAAGCGCCTCGCGGTCGAGGTCGAGGACCACCCGCTCGACTATGGCGATTTCGAAGGCACGATTCCCGAAGGCCAATATGGCGGCGGCACCGTGATGCTGTGGGATCGAGGCTATTGGGAATCGGAAGATCCGGAAGCCGGCTTCAAGAAGGGTGATCTCAAGTTCACGCTCCACGGCGACAAGCTGCATGGCAGCTGGGTCCTGGTGCGCATGCGCAAGCGCGGCGGCGAGAAGCGGACCAACTGGCTGCTGATCAAGCATCGTGACGAATATGTCCGCGAAGGCGCGGACAACGACATTCTGGAGCAGGACAAGTCCGTCGCCTCCGGCCGCGCGATGGAGCAGATCGCCGAAGGCAAGGGCCGCGCGCCGAAGCCGTTCATGCTGGCCAAGGGTCCCAAGGGCAAGGCCGATGCAGTCTGGCAGTCCAACCGTGCCGAGGAGACGAAAGGGCGTACGGTGAAGCCGGCGCCGCGAACGGCGTTGAAAGCCGGCAAAGCAGGGAAGAAGAGCGCCACGACCGCGACGAACGCCAAGAAGGTCTCGGAGATGCCGGACTTCGTTGCGCCGCAGCTCTGTACGCTGGTCGAGCGGCCGCCGCCCGGCGAGGGCTGGTGCCATGAGATCAAGTTCGACGGCTACCGGGTGCAGCTCCGGGTCGAGGACGGCGAGGCGACGCTGAAGACGCGCAAGGGTCTCGACTGGACCGGCAAGTTCGCCTCGATTGCCAAGGAAGCGGCAGCGCTGCCGGACGTGATGATCGACGGAGAGATCGTCGCACTCGACCATACCGGTGCGCCGAACTTCTCCTCGCTGCAAGCTGCGCTGTCCGATGGCAAGACCGACGAGCTGATCTTCTTTGCCTTCGACCTGCTTTTCGCGGAGCACGAGGATTACCGTCGTCTGCCGCTCGGCGAACGCAAGGCCCGGCTGAAGGAGCTGCTGGGCCAGCGCAAGCGGAAATCGAGCCAGATCCGCTATGTCGAGCATTTCGAGAGCGGCGGTGATGCCGTGCTCAGATCGGCCTGCAAGCTCGAGCTCGAAGGCGTGGTGTCGAAGAAGCTGGATGCCCCGTATCGGTCCGGCCGCACCGAGAGCTGGGTCAAGTCGAAATGCCGGGCCGGCCACGAGGTGGTGATCGGCGGCTACAAGACCACCAGCGGTAAATTCCGCTCGCTGATGGCCGGCGTGCAGCGTGGCGATCATCTCGCCTTCGTCGGCATGGTCGGCACCGGCTTTGGCGCGGACAAGCTCAAGCGCATCATGCCTCTTCTGACGGCCATGGAGACCAAGCAAAACCCCTTCGGCGGCAAGAACGCACCGAAGAAGACCCGCGACGTGCACTGGCTGAAGCCGGAGCTCGTCGCCGAGATCGAGTTTGCCGGCTTCACCGCCGACGGCAATGTTCGCCAGGCGGCATTCAAGGGATTGCGGCAGGACAAGCCGGCCGAGGAGGTCGAGGCCGAGGCGCCCGTCGATACCGAGCTCGCCGAACCCTCGGCCAGGAAGCCGGCGCGCACGAAGACGGGCGGACAATCGAAGCAGGCCGCTCAAAATGCCGAGGTCATGGGTGTCGTCATCTCCAAACCGGACAAGGAGCTCTGGCCTGATGACGGCAATGGTGAGCCCGTCACCAAGCTGGATCTTGCCCGCTATCTCGAAGCCGTCGGCGAATGGATGATCGTGCACCTCAAGGGCCGGCCTTGTTCGCTGATCCGCGCCCCCGACGGTATCAAGGACGAATGCTTCTTCCAGCGCCACGCCATGCAGGGGCAGTCGAACCTTCTGGAGCTCGCGCGGGTCTCCGGCGACCGCAAGCCCTATCTCGAGATCGATCGGGTCGAGGGGCTTGCCGCCGTGGCGCAGATCGGCGGCGTCGAGTTGCATCCCTGGAACTGCGCGCCTTATGCCTACGACACGCCGGGCCGGCTGGTGTTCGATCTCGATCCCGCGCCCGACGTGGACTTCGCCGAGGTCGTCGAAGCGGCCAAGGAGATGCGGCAGCGGCTGGGTGATGTCGGCATGGACAGCTTCTGCAAGACCACGGGCGGCAAGGGCCTCCACGTGGTGGTGCCGCTGCTCCACGGCGCGCGCGAGAAGGTGAGCTGGAAGGAAGCCAAGGCATTTGCACAAGGCGTCTGCCAGTGGATGGCCAATGACGATCCCGAACGCTATCTGCTCAACATGTCGAAGAAGCTGCGCAAGCGAAAGATCTTCCTGGATTATCTCCGCAACGACCGCATGTCGACCGCGGTTGCCCCGCTGTCGCCGCGGGCGCGCGTCGGCGCCACGGTATCGATGCCGCTGACTTGGGCGCAGGTGAAGAGCGATCTCGATCCGAAGAAGTATACGCTGCGCACCGTGCCGGGCCTGTTGCCGAGATCGAAAGCATGGGAGGGTTATGACGATGCCGCCGCGTCGATCAAAGCGGCGATGAAGAAGCTGGCGGCGAAGGCGAGGTAGGTGCTTTCCAAACGTGATTCCGGGCTGCGCGAAGCGCAGACCCGGAATCCAGAGATTTGTGGCGCGAGGTTCCGGGTTCGTGCGTGCGCGCGCCCCGGAATGACCGCCCTAACTAGATCCGCCCCATTAGCAGTAGGATCAGCAGGATGATGATGACGAGCCCAAGGCCGCCGCCGCCATAATAGCCGGTGCCGTAGAACGGCCCGCCGCCGATGCCGCTGAAGCCGCCCAGCAGGGCGATGACCAGAATGATCAGAATGATCGTGCCGATTGACATACGAATCTCCTCACCCCTTTGATGAAAGGGTCGTTTGCACCTGTCCCGTCGTGTGGGAGCAACTTGCCGTATGTTTTAAAGTTCCGGCTCCGCAACGTGGGCGCCGGCCCCAGCTCGCATGGAACCTTTGCCCTTCCGTCGGCCATGTCTAGGTGGGGATCAGTCAGAAGGGGTCAGGACCATGTCAGCGCCGCTTGTCGTCTCAATTCCGCATCGTCTCGGCCGCGAGGAGGCGGTGCGCCGGCTCAAGGCAGGGCTTGGCCGCGCCGCAGCAAGCATTCCCGTGATGCAGGTGGAGGAGGAACGCTGGAGCGGAGACAGCATGAACTTCCGCATCCGTGCGCTGGGGCAGGTCGCGACCGGTCAGATCGACGTGGCCGACGATCAGGTCCGGGTCGAGGTGGTGCTGCCCTGGCTGTTGCAGCGCTTTGCCGAGATGGCGCAGGCGACGATCAGGAAGCGCGGCCAATTGCTGTTGACCAAAGACGGGGGAAAGTAACTTCAGGCGTGCACGCGCTGCCGCGAGGTCCTGATGGCGTTCGCCGTTCGGGCCGCGATGGCCGAGGCGGGAAAGTCGCGGAAAGCCTGGGCGAGCGGCAGGTCGTTCCCCGCAAGGCCGGGCACGGTATAGCCTGTGATGTCGATCGTCGCGTCAAGCCCCTCCAGTGCGGGCCATTCCCGGCCTGCTTGGGTGAACGGCGCGAACTGACGCCCGACCACGACAATCGCAGCCGTGCGGCCGTGGCGACGCGCGAAGGCGATGACATGGTCGGCATGTGCGCCCTGTACTTCCAGCGGCTGGTAGTCGCCTTGCGCGAACACGTCGGCAAGCTCGTTGCGCAGCTTGACCAGATGCCGCGTCCAGGCCAGCTTGAGCCGGCCGTCCGGCCAGCTCTTGATCAGGCCGTTCCAGTCCGGCGCTTCCAATGACGTCAGCGCCGCGCGGCGCGCGGCGAAGTCGACGGGGCGGCGGTTGTCGGGATCGACCAGCGACAGGTCCCAGAATTCGCTGCCTTGATAGAAGTCCGGCACGCCCGGCAGCGTCGCCTTGAGCGTGAGCTGGCTCAGCGAGTTCAACGTGCCGAGCAGCGCGACGCGGCGAGCCAGGGTTTGCAACGCCTCCAGGAATTCGGCGGATTGAGCGGAGTCGAGGATCTTCTCGATGAAGTCGCGTATGCCGTTCTCGTAGGCTTCATGCGGATTGAGCCAGCTCGTCTCCTCCTTGCCTTCGCGCGCAGCCTTGAGCGCATAGGCCTGGATGCGCTCGACGAAGGCGGCATCGATCGACTCTTGCAGCGGCCAGGTGCCGAGCAGGGTCTGGTAGAGCATGTATTCGAACGTCGCCGACGGGGCGCGGAAATTGCCGTGGAGTGTGAGATGCGGCGCGTTCAACACCTTCCATCGCGCCACCGCGCTGGTCCATTCGCCGGGAACCTCGCTCAGCGCCGCGATACGCATGCGGGCATCCTCGCCGCGCTTGGTATCGTGGGTGGCCGTCGCGGTCATGCCTTGCGGCCATTCCCTGGCGCGGGCCTGCATGGCCTGGTGGAAGGCGGGAATGGTGAGGCCGGTGCTCGCGGGATCGCCGCCGACCTCGTTCAGCGCAAGCAGCCGGTGGAATTGATAGAACGCCGTGTCCTCCAGCGACTTCGCCATCATCGGCCCGGTGAACTGCTGCACCTTCAGCGCGAACCGGCGCACGCGCGGCGTGCTGTGCGGAGGACGGCCGGGCTTGAGCAAGTCCATGGTCAGCGCGTCGCGCAGGAAGTCGAAAATGCCTTCGTCGGCGGCAAACCACTCCCGGCGGGCGCGCGCGATGGTGTCCTCGATCAGCTTGCGGTCGTGCGCGGTGGGGCCGCTGTGCGTCAGGTAGGTGCGATAGACCGGGAAATGCAGCACATAAAGTTCGAGCGCCTGCCGCAAACTGTCGGCTGAGAAGTCGCGTGTCGAATAATGCCCGTTGGCGATGCGCGCGAGCAGGCGCGTCAGCACGGTGAACTCGCTGGTAAGCAAGGTCTCGAGCACCCGCCGCTTCGCCTCCTTGACGTAAGGCGCAAGCCGCGGCGGGCGGTTGCTGATCTGCCGCCAGGTCTCGTCGAGCGCTTCCAGGCCTTTGGGATCGACCAGCACATGGGTAATGACGTTCATCCACTCGTAGCCGGTGGTGCCCTGGACGCCGGCGAAATGCGGCAGGCGCTCGTGCTCGCACAGGATCTTCTCGATCACCGTATAGAACGGCTTTGTGTTGCCCTGGGCGTCGCGCACCAGCCGGCGCAGCCGCTGGCAGTATTGTGCGGGGTCACGCAGTCCGTCGATGTGATCGAGCCGGATTCCCTGTAGTTTGCCCTCGGCGATGAGTTGCTTCACCAGCCGATGCGTGGCGGCAAATGTGCTCGCGTCCTCGACGCGCAGGCCGGCGAGGCCGTTGACGTCGAAGAAGCGGCGATAATTGATGTCGCTGGAGGCAAGCCGCCAGTGCCCGAGCTTGTAGTGCTGGCGCTCCAGGAGATGATGCAGCGTCAGCGTCTGTGCCGGGCGGTCCTTGCCGGCGCGATAGGCGGCAAGGCCGCGACTGATGATGTCGGCGGCGCCTGCGATCTCCTTGAGCTCGGACTTGAAGGCGGGAGCTTCCTTGCGATTGGGGCGGCGCAGCCCGGTGTAGTGCGCCGCGAGCGCGAGCAGGCACTTGCCGGGCTCCGTCTCGGCGGCGTCCGCCTCCTTGACGATCACGCGCAGTATCTCGCCGTAGCGCTCCGGCGCGATGGGTAGGCGGTGCTCGAAATACCAGGCGGAGAGACTTCCCTCGTCCGGATCGTAGCGCAGCTCGATGTCGCCGCGCTCCAGCGCCTCGCCGTAGGACGTGCCGAGGATCGGCAGCAGCACGCCGCCGCGGGCGCGGTAGGCCAATTGATCCCAGTCGATGTCGAAGGAGGCCGCGTGCGGCGAGGCCTGGCCCCATTCCAGCACGTCGAGCCACCAGGGATTGTCGGAGAAGTGCACGCCGACATGGTTGGGCACGAAGTCGATGATGAGGCCGAGATCGTGCTGCTGAAGCGCCTCGCTCAGCCGCGCAAAACCGGCCTCGCCGCCCAGCTCCGGATTGAGCTGGCTGTGGTCGACCGTGTCGTAGCCATGGCTCGAGCCCTTTCGCGCCTTCATCACCGGCGAGGCGTAGAGATGCGTGATCCCCAACGCTTTCAGGTAAGGTACGACCGCGGCAGCCTTGTCGAAGTCGAAATCCGCCGTGAGCTGGAGCCGGTAGGTCGCGAGCGGAATGGCAGGAGGCATCTCAACCTCCGAGACGCCAGACCACCGACCAGGGCGGAATCCGATCGCCGGCCGCGCCGCCCCAGATCGGCGCGCCCGCACTGACGGTGGAGGTGATCTCGTGATCCGAGAGATTGGCGACGAGGCGCAACGTCGTGCCGTCGCCCATCCGCCAATGCGCGGTGAGCAGGCCGTTGTCGGCCGCCTCGGCGTCACCGAAGCTCGCGCCCTTCAGCCGCGGCACGATCTCCTTGTGACGGAGCGCGAGCAGGTCCTTCACCAGCGCAAGGCGCTCGTCCTGCTGCGGCGTGCGGCCGGCCCAGTCGAGCACGGCCGATTGCAGCGTTGCGGGATCGAGTGGGTCGGGCACTTCGTCGCCGTATTTTTCGTACGCCCAGGCATATTCCTGCTTGCGCCCCTTGCGCACCGCATCGGCGAGTCCACCTTGGAAGTCGCAGAAAAACGGGAAGGGGACCGTCGAGCCCCATTCCTCGCCCTGAAACAGCATCGGCACCATCGGGGTGAGCAGGGTAACCGCGAGCGCGGCCTCGATCTGTTTTGGCGATGCCAGGCTTTCCAGCCGCTCGCCAAGCGGACGATTACCGATCTGATCGTGGTTCTGCAGGAAGTTGACGAAGGTCGCCGGCGGCAGCTTGCCGCTCGGCTCGCCGCGCGGCTTCTTGCCCCAGAATTCCGAGATCTCGCCCTGATAGACGAAGCCGGAGGCGAGCGCGCGCGCAAGATCCATGCGCGGCGTCTGGTAATCGCCATAATAGCCGGCATGCTCGCCGGTCAGCATCACGTGCCAGACGTGATGATAATCGTCGTTCCACTGGCCACGATATTTGCCGTTCGGCGGGTCCTGCGCAGCATCGAGCAGGCTGGCGCGATTGTCGCCGTTCTCCAGCACGAGGTGGATGTGGCGTCCCGTGGCCTTGGCGAGCTCGCCGGCGGCAACGCTGAGGTCCTGCAGCATGGACTGCTCGCCCGGGACAGCCATGATGTGGTTGGCGGCGTCGAGCCTGAGGCCGTCGAAGCGGTAGTCGCAGAGCCAGGACAGCGCGTTCTCGACGGCAAACGCGCGCACCTGCGGCAGGCGGTAGTCGATCGCGCTGCCCCATGGCGTGTGCGCATCGGTGAAGAAGGTCGGCGCATAGCGGCCGAGATAATTCCCCTCCGGGCCGAAATGATTGTAGACCACGTCGAGGAACACCATCAGCCCGCGCAGATGGGCCTCGTCGATCAGCGTCTTCAGGTCTTCTGGCCGGCCATAGGCGCTGTCGGGCGCATACCACAGCACGCCGTCATAGCCCCAGCCGCGGCGTCCTGCGAAATCGGCCAGCGGCATCAATTCCAGCGCGGTGATGCCGGTTGTCGTGAGATGATCGAGCTTGTCGATCATGGCGCGGTAGGTGCCTTCGGTCGTGAAGGTGCCGACATGGGTCTCGATCAGCACCGTCTCTTCCCACGGACGGCCCCGCCATTCGCGCGCGCGCCATACGAAGGCGTCATGATCGATCACCTCGCTCGGGCCGAACACGTCCTCGGGCTGGAAAGCCGAAGCAGGATCCGGCACGTCGATCTCGTCGTCGATCCTGAACTTGTAGGGGCTGCCGGCGGTGAGGCCGGCAATGTCGGCGACGTACCAGCCATCCTGCCGGCGCTGCATCGCGTGCCTGCGGTCGAGCAAGAGGTCGACACGGCGCGCGGCGGGCGCCCATAGCCGGAACGACACGCCGTCCTTCGTCGGCCTCGCCCCGAAGGATGCCCTCATGGTGCCCCCGCAAAGGCGAGCACGGAGCGCGGCGGCGCCTTGCTGTCGCTCCCGGGCAGGAAGTCGATCGTATTCAGCTTGGCATCGGTCGTGTTCAGGATCTGCTGCCAGCTCTTATATTCGGCCATTCTGGGCAATTTGAATGCGATCTCTTCGGGGGCGGCGTTCAGGACGATAAAGATCGCAGCCCCGCCCGGTTCCATCGGGCCCATCACATAGGAGAGGAATCTGCCTTCCGGAAATTTCCAGTCGCTCTCCGACATCTCGTCGCCGGCGGGCGTCAGCCACAACGCACCGTAGGAGGCGCCGTCCTTGGGCCGGCCATCAAGCCAGCGATGGCTGCGCAGCTGCGAGAACCGGCGGCGGATGTCGGCGAGATGGGCGACGAAATCGACCATGTCGTCGCCCTCCTTGCCGAGATTGTCCCAGCCGACCCAGCCGACTTCGTTGTCCTGGCAATAGGCGTTGTTGTTGCCGGATTGCGAGTTGCCGACCTCGTCGCCGGCGAGGATCAACGGAACGCCCTGCGCCAGCATCAGGCAGGCCAGCACGTTCTTGCGCAGCTGCCGGCGCAGGCTGATGATGTTGGGATCGTCGGTCGGCCCCTCGACACCACAATTGTTGCTGTGATTGTCGTTGGAGCCGTCGCGATTGTCCTCGCCATTGGCCTCGTTGTGCTTCTCGTTGTAGCTGAAGAGGTCGGCGAGGGTGAAGCCGTCGTGGACGGTGATGTGATTGATGCTGGCGCGCGGCCGGCGTCCGTCGTGGTTGAACAGGTCGGACGACGCGGTCATGCGGCTGGAAATGTCGCCGATCAGGCTGCCTTCGCCGCTCCAGTAGCGGCGCATGGCGCTGCGATAGCGATCGTTCCATTCCGACCATTGCGATGGGAAGGCGCCGACCTGGTAGCCGCCGAGCCCGAGGTCCCAGGGCTCCGCGACGAGCTTGACGGCCGCCAGCACCGGGTCCTGCCGGACCGCGGTCAAGAACGAGCTGCCGCGATCAAAGCCGTGCGGTCCCCGCGCCAGCGTGGTGGCGAGGTCGAAACGGAAGCCATCGACATGGCAGACCTCGACCCAGTAGCGCAGGGAATCCATCACCATCTGCAGCACGCGCGGGTGGGTGAGGTTCACCGACGAGCCGCAACCGGTGAAATCGTCGTAGTAGCGCGGGTTCTCGCGGTTCAGCCAGTAATAGGAGGCGTTGTCGATACCGCGATAGCACAGCGTCGGGCCGAGGTGGTTGCCCTCGGCGGTGTGGTTGTAGACGACGTCGAGCATCACCTCGATTCCGGCATCGTGCAGCCGTGCCACCGTGGTGCGGAAGGAATCGAGCGCGTTGTCCTGAGCGTAGCGCGGCTCGGGCGCGAAGAAGGACAGCGTGTTGTAGCCCCAGTAATTGGCGAGCTTCTTTTCCACGAGGATGCGGTCGTCGACGAAGCTGTGGATCGGCAACAGCTCGACCGTAGTGACTCCGAGCTTCTTCAGGTGCTCGATCATCGCCGGCGAGGACAGGCCGCCATAGGTGCCGCGCAAGTTCGGCGGCACGTCGTCGCGCTTCTGAGTGAGGCCCTTGACGTGGGCCTCGTAGATGATGGTGTCTTCCCAGGAGATGTTGGGACGGATCTCGCGGCGGCCCCAGTTGAAGGTCTCGTCGACCACGACGGCCTTCGGCATGCCGCGCGCATTGTCGCGCCGGTCGAAGGACAGGTCTTCGCGCGGTGAGCCGGTGCGATAGGCAAAATGGGCATCGCTCCAGACCAGCCGCCCGGCAAGCCGCTTGGCATAGGGGTCGAGCAGCAGCTTGTTGGCGTTGAAGCGATGGCCGTGCTCGGGCTCGTAGGGCCCGTGCACGCGATAGCCGTAGAGCTGGCCGGGCGAGACGTCATTGAGATAGCCGTGCCAGACATCCTCGGTCTTCTCAGGCAGCTCGATACGCTCGAGCTCGCGGCGGCCTTGCGCGTCGAACAGGCAGAGCTCGACCCTCTGCGCGTTGGCGGAGAACAGCGCGAAATTGGTGCCGCGTCCGTCCCAGCTTGCGCCGAGCCGTGCGGGCGATCCGGCGGTCAGGCGCATCGATCAGCTTTCCGGAACGAGGAAGATCGCGGCGAGCGGCGGAATGGTGAGGCGGAGCTCGGGCGCCTTGCCGTCAACGGTCTGAACCTCGCCGATGTTCCCGACATTGCTGCCGCCGTAATGGTCGGAGTCGGAATTGAACGCCTCTTTCCACTTGCCGGCCAAAGGCACGCGAACGCGATAGTTGCGATAGACATTGGGAGAGAAATTGACGACCACCAGGCATCGCGCCTGCTCGTCAAAGCCCTTGCGCAGCCAGGCGAACACGTTGCGGTTGGCATCGTCGGTGATCAGCCATTCGAAGCCGGCCTGGTCGCAATCCATCTGGTGCAGCGCCGGCACGGCCCGGTAGAGCCGGTTGAGGTCGCGGATCAGCGCCTGGATGCCGGAATGGTACTTGTATTCGAGCAGGTGCCAGTCGAGCGATTGATCGTGATTCCATTCGCTGCTCTGCGCGATTTCCGCGCCCATGAACAGCAGCTTCTTGCCGGGATGTCCGAACATGAAGCTGTAATAGGCGCGCAAATTGGCGAAGCGCTGCCACTCGTCGCCGGGCATGCGGCCGAGGATCGAACGTTTGCCGTGCACGACCTCGTCATGCGACAGCGGCAGGATGAAGTTCTCCGAGAACGCGTAGTGCAGGCCGAACAGGATCTCGCCGTGGTGGTGCTTGCGGTAGATCGGATCCTTGCTGATGTAGCTCAGCGTGTCGTGCATCCAGCCCATGTTCCACTTGTAGCCGAAGCCGAGCCCGCCGAATTCGACCGGGCGTGAGACCTGAGGCCAGGCAGTGGACTCCTCAGCCGCCGTGGTCGCCTGCGGGAAGCGGGCGAACACTTCCGTGTTGAAACGGCGCAGGAAGTTGATCGCCTCGATGTTCTCCCGCCCGCCATACTGGTTCGGAACCCATGCGCCGGGCGGCCGGCTGTAGTCGAGATACAGCATGGAGGCCACCGCGTCGACGCGCAGGCCGTCGATCGCGTAACGCTCCAGCCAGAACAGTGCATTCGACACTAGGAAGTTCGTCACTTCGGTGCGGCCGTAATTGTAGATCAGCGTGCCCCAGTCGAGGTGGCGACCCTGGAGCGGGTTGGCGTGCTCGTAGAGCGAGGTGCCGTCGAAATGGCCGAGCCCGTGCGGATCATCCGGGAAATGGCCGGGCACCCAGTCGAGCAGCACGCCGATGCCCTCGCGGTGGCAGGCATCGACCAGTGTCGCAAAGTCATCGGGTGTGCCGAAGCGGCTGGTCGGCGCGTAGAGGCCGGTCGGCTGGTAGCCCCAGGAGCCGTCGAACGGATGCTCGCTGACGGGCAGGAATTCGAGATGGGTGAATCCCATGTCGCGGGCGTAGGCCGGCAGCTGCTCGGCCAGTTCGCGATAGGTCAGCCATTCATTGTTGCCCTTGCGTCGCCACGAGCCGAGATGGACCTCGTAGATCGACATCGGCGCCGACAGGGCATTGATGCCGTCGGGCGCCGGGCGCGGCCGCGGCAGACGCGCCTCGTCGAACACGATCGAAGCCGTCTTCGGCCGCAGCTCGCTGGCAAATGCCAGCGGATCGGATTTCAGCGGCAGCAGGTGGCCGTGCGGGCCGATGATCTCGAATTTGTAGTGATCGCCGGCCTTCGCATGCGGAATGAACAATTCCCAGTAACCGCTGCCGCGCACCCGCATCGGGTGACGCCGCCCGTCCCAGAAGTTGAAGTCGCCGACCACGGATACGCGCCGCGCATTTGGCGCCAGCACCACGAAGCCGATGCCGTCCACGCCCTCGAGCCGCATCGGATGCGCGCCGAGCTTGTCGTAGAGGCGCTGATGGGTGCCTTCGCCGAGCAGGTAGAGATCGAAATCGGTCAGGATCGGCGGAAAGCGGTAGGCATCCTCGAACTCGACGACGTCGTTGCCGAAGGTCGCGCGCAGCTGGTAGTGCTTCGAGCCATTGGGCAGGGCGCCGATGAACAGGCCGGAATCGTGCACGCGGTCGAGCGGAGCGATCTCGCCATGCTCGCCGACCGCCTCGACATTGGTGGCCTCGGGCAGAAACGCGCGCACCACGCTTTTGCCGCCCTCGGGATGCAGCCCGAGATAGTGGAAGGGATCGGAGTGGCGGCCCTCGATGATCGCATAGGCCTCGGCAGGCAATTTAGGCATGGGCTTCGCTCTCGGCACTGGACAGAATGCGAAGCAGTTCGGTCAGCGGCGCATGGAGCCCCTCAGGCCGGTGGGACAGCTCGTGCTCTACTTCGTCGAACGCTTGATCAAGCAGGAAAAACCTTAACAGGCCTCGCGTTGATGGCCGATCTTCCGGCCACAGCCTCCGGTCGGTCATGGCTTCGCGGTAGGCGGATAGGAAGGTCGCGGTGGCGCGTTCGCGCCATTCGTCGAGCGCGGCGACGAGCCGGCCCTGCTCGTCGGAGGCGCCCGTGAGCGCGCGACTGAGGGCCGCGTTAACCGAAACGTCGATCGAGTGGATCAGGCCCGCGACGTCGCGGGCGGCCGGAGCCTTGCGCCGCTTGTCGACCAGTGGCACGCGCGGATCGCCGTCGAAATCGATGATGAAGATGTCGTCCTTCACGATCAGAGTTTGCCCGAGGCGGAAGTCGCCATGATGACGGATGTTCAACCCACGGGTCCCGGAAGGCAATAGCGCATTCAGCCGGTCGGACAGGCCCGCACGCGTCTCCGTAAGCCGATCGATCAGCGGCCGGTGCGCCTCCGGCAGGCCGTGGCGGCTGTCGGCCAGCCGTTCGAAAACCTGCTCGGCGCGAGCCTTGAGGTCGGATACGAGGCGCGCGATGCATGCGGAATCGATCGGCTCCGGAGCGAGCTCGTCCGGTTTTGCCGCGGCGAGGGCGACATGTAGCTCGGCGAGCCGCCGGCCGATCTGCGCGATGAAATGCAGATACGGCGCCTGCTCCTGGGTTTCGCGTGGCATCTTATCGGCCGGCGCCACGCGCTGCTCGTCGATATAACGATCGAGATAGCCCGTGGTCACCGTCCAGCCGTCGCCCTGGTTCTCGACATAGGCATGCAGCACGCCGAGCGCGCTGCGCTGGTCGCCGTCGACCAGCTCGACGCTGCCGAGCAGCGCCGGTGTGTTGGCGAAGCGCGCGACCTCGGTGAGATAGTGGCCGATCTCGATCTCGGGGCTGATGCCGCTTTCGAGCCGGCGATAGATCTTGGCGACGTACTGGTTGTCGACCAGCGCGGTGCTGTTCGACTGCTCGATCGCACGGATGCGCCCGGGCTCCTTGATCGTGTAATCGGCGAAGCGGCTGGTGGCCTTGAACTCCAGCCGCAGATTGTTCTCTTCCACCACGAGATTCTGCGACAGATTGCGCAGGAACAGGCCGATGAAGATCTGCTCGGTCGCGACATCGAGCAGCGTGCCTTCGCGCGCGCCCTGGCGCACGGCGGCCAGCGCTTTCGGGTTGAAGCGCTCGCGGTCGAAGCGCACCCACTCGATCTGGAGCGGCAGTACATAGCGTGTGGTCGCGTCCCCCTGCCTGGTCTCGAAGAACGCGATCCAGGGGCGGTTGTCGCCGATGTCGCAGAACGGCACCGCAGAGGTCAACGCGGTCTTGATCTGCTTGGGATTGTGCTCGGGGAACCAACGCGTCCGTGACAGAAATCCCGGCAGCACGTCGCGCTCGAACACGCCGCGCTCGCGGGCAAGCGACACCCAGTTCGAGTTCACCGGGACCACCAGCGTCTCGAACTCCGGCACCGCGCTCGGCGTCACCGGCTCGGACTTGTCGCGCTCCAGGAGCTGGAACCAGTAGAAGCCATAGGGCCCCAGCGTGATCATGTAAGGCAGTTCGCCGATCGCGGGGAAGCGGGTGCGGCCGAGCATCTCCTGCGGGATGCGGTCCTTCCACGGCGACAGGTCGAGCTCGGTCGCTTGCGCGGCACGGGAGAGATTGGCGACGCAGAGGATCACCTCGTCGCGATACTGCCGGACATAGGCCAGCACGGCGCGGTTGGCCGGGCGGATGAAGGTCATGGTGCCGCGGCCGAAGGCGAGCGTCGACTTGCGCACCGAGATCAGCCGCTTGGTGGCGCTGAGCAGCGACGACAGGCTGCGCGACTGTGCCTCCACGTTCACCGACTCGTAGCCATAGACCGGGTCCATGATCAGCGGCGCGTAGAGGCGGGCCGGATCGCAGCGCGAGAAACCGCCGTTGCGGTCCGGGCTCCATTGCATCGGCGTGCGCACGCCGTTGCGGTCGCCGAGATAGATGTTGTCGCCCATCCCGATCTCGTCGCCGTAATAGATGATCGGCGTGCCGGGGAACGACAGCAGCAGCGAGTTCATCAGCTCGATCTTGCGGCGGTCGTTGTCCATCAGCGGCGCAAGGCGCCGGCGAATGCCGACATTGATGCGCGCGCGGGGATCGTTGGCGTAGGTGGTCCAGAGATAGTCGCGCTCGACGTCGGTGACCATCTCCAGCGTCAGTTCGTCGTGGTTGCGCAGGAACAGCGCCCATTGGCAGCTCGCCGGGATGTCCGGCGTCTGGCGCAGGATGTCGGTGATCGGGAAGCGGTCCTCCTGTGCGATCGCCATGTAGATGCGCGGCATCAGCGGGAAGTGATAGGCCATGTGGCACTCGTCGCCACGGCCGAAATATTCCTGCACGTCCTCCGGCCATTGATTGGCCTCGGCCAGCAGCAGCTTGCCTTTGGAATACGCATCGAGCTCCTGGCGCAGGCGCTTGATGATCGCATGCGTCTCGGGGAGGTTCTCGTTAGAGGTGCCCTCGCGCTCGCAGAGATAGGGAATGGCATCGAGGCGGAATCCGTCGACGCCGGCATCGAGCCAGCGCTTCATCACCTGGATGATGGCGCTGACCACGCGCGGATTGTCGAAATTGAGGTCCGGCTGGTGCGAGAAGAAACGGTGCCAGTAGAACGCGCCGGCCTCGGGATCCCAGGTCCAGTTCGACTTCTCCGTGTCGGTGAAGATGATGCGCGTGCCCTGGTATTTCTGGTCGGTGTCGCTCCAGACGTACCAGTTGCGCGCGCTGGAGCCTGGATGGCTGCGCCGCGCGCGCTTGAACCACTTGTGCTGGTCCGAAGTGTGGTTGACGACGAGCTCGGTGATGACGCGCAGGCCGCGCTTCTGCGCCTCCTGGATGAAGCGCTTGAAATCCTTCATCGTCCCGAAATCGGGATTGACCGACCCGTAGTCGGCGATGTCGTAGCCGTCGTCGCGGCCGGGCGAGGGATAGAACGGCAGCAGCCACAGCGCGGTGACGCCGAGCTCCTGGAGGTAAGGCAGCTTCTCGGTCAGTCCGGCGAAGTCGCCGATGCCGTCATTGTTGCTGTCGGCAAAAGCCTTGACGTGGAGCTGATAGATGATGGCATCCTTGTACCAGAGCTCATCCACGACCTCGGCAGCCTCGGCTTTTTTGGCATCGACGGAAGACAGGACATTCATGGCGTGAACCCTTACGCCAGGCCGCGGAATAGAAGCGCCGGATCGCGCTCTGGATCGATACGCAATCTGATTCCGCCCCATTCGATGCAGGACCGTTCGCCGGTGACGAGGTTTTCGAGTGTCGTCACATGGTGTCGCTGCCCGCCGGCGTCAATGGTGACGTCGCCGAGCGGCAGCCAGAATTCGCGCACGTGGCGCGACAGCGCGATCACGACAATGACGGCATTGTCCGGCTCGGTCGTCTGCTTCACGAAGGCAATGGTTTCGCCATCCTCGACGCCGAGGAAGCGCAGATTGACCGTCTGCCGGAGCGCCGCGTTCTCGGTGCGGATGCGATTGAGCGCGGCGATGTAGGGCTTGATGTTGCCGGGCTTGTCCCAGTCGCGCGGCTTGAGCCGATATTTCTCGGAATCCAGATATTCTTCGCGGCCGGGAATGGCCTCATGCTCGAGGAGCTCGAATCCGCCAAAGATGCCGTAATTGCCCGAGAGCGTCGCCGCCAGTGCGATGCGCGACTTGAATGCCCAGGCCTCTCCGCTCTGGAGATGATAAGGCAGCAGGTCGGCCGTGTTGACGAACAGGTTCGGACGATAGAACTCGCGCTCGGGATAGCGCGTCAGCTCGCCGAGATATTGCTCCAGCTCCCACCTTTCCGTGCGCCAGGGGAAATAGGTGAACGACTGCGCAAAGCCGAGCTTGGCGAGGCCCTTCATCAGCTTCGGCCGTGCATAGGTCTTGGAGAACAGGATCACCTCCGGATGCCGGCGGCGGATGTCGTGGATCAGCCACTCCCAGAATGGAAGCGGTGCGGTGTCGTGATTGTCGATGGCGAAGATGGTGACGCCATGGTCGATCCAGAACAGCATGGCGTCGCGAAACGCATTCCACAGGCCGGCGCGATCCACCGAGGCGAAATCGGGAATGACGATGTCGGAATAAGGGCCGTCGGCCGTCCGCACCGAGCGGTCCGGCCGCCATTTGAACCATTCCGGATGCTGTGTCAGCCAGGGATGGTCCGGCGAGCACTGCACCGCGAAGTCCAGCGCGAGCTCGAGCCCGTACTCGAGGCATGTGGCGACCAGCGCGCGAAAATCCTCGATCGTGCCGAGTTCGGGATGCAGCGCATCGTGGCCGCCCTCGGCCGAGCCGATCGCATAGGGCGAGCCCGGATCGCCCTCATTTGCCACCGGCGCGTCGTTGCGGCCCTTGCGGCTTGTTTGACCGATCGGGTGGATCGGCGTGAAGTAGAGCACGTCAAAGCCCATGGCAGCGATGTCGGGCACGCGCGCGATGCAGTCGCGCAGCGTGCCATGCCGGCCCAGCAACGCGCTCTGGCTGCGCGGCATCATCTGATACCAGGCGCTAAAGCGCGCCTTGTCGCGGTCTATGCTCAGCGGGAAGAGTGGTGAGCGGGTGAGGTCGGGCCGCGACTGGCTCTCGGCCATCGCTGTGCCGAGCTCGGCTGCGAGCAGCGAGGCGACGTCGCCGTTCCTCAGATAGTCCTCGCATTGCCTGATGATGACCGCTGCCGCGTCCTGCCGCGCGCCATGCGCCTTGGTCAAAAGGCCGGCGCCCTCGATGGCATCGAGGCTGACATCGGCCCCGGTGCGCCGCTTGCGCGCGACCGCGTGCGACCAGGTGGCGAACTCGTCGGTCCAGGCTTCGATCGCGTAGACATATTGGCCGGGCTCAACGGGCGTGAACGCGCCGCACCAGCGGTCATTGCCGTGATGGGTCATCGGCTCGCTCCGCCATTCGCGGTCCTGCTCTCCTCGCCAGATCAGCGCGGCGGCGATCACGGCCTCGCCGTCGCGGTAGATGTCGGCCCAGACCTCGACCGGTTCGCCGGCGATCCGCTTCACGGCGAAGCGGCCGCCGTCGATCGAGGGATAGACGTCCTCGATCAGGAAAGCGCTGCCGGCTGCGGCACTTTCGACAGTTTGAATTGTCTTGTTCACGGTGATGCCATTGACAAGAAAGCAGGAGCCCGTTTCCCTTGTCGGGAACCCACGCTTGGTACCATTATAGAAAGCCGCTTATGTGTCATTGGTTCCCCCGGAACGGCAAGCGCAGTGTGCGAGTTACCCCTGACTAACCTCTTCCGCGACCTCGTTAAAATCGATGCCCCTGGCCAAACAATGGCCTGCAAGCTGCGTGCCGAATGGATCTTTTAGCTCAAGCCCGGATCAAGGGCGTTCAGTCCGAATTCATCGACGCTCTCGGCAAGCTGCGGGTCACCGCGCCCGAGGCTCTCAAATCCATCCTCGAGGCGCTGCCGCAGAAGCGGGTTTACCGCTTCGCCAGCGGGCCGGTCGTGGTGCGTGCGCTGGGACATCCGCGCACGGAATTGGCTTCTATCGGCACGCCGCCGCTGCAATGGAAAATCCTCGGCAACGGCAATGTGATCGCCCAGGGCGAGACGCGCGAGCCCGTGATCGCCTGGCCCGCCGGCCTGCCACTCGGCTATCACCGCCTGACGCTGACGGATGCCGCGGGCGTGACCGAAGAGGTACCGATGATCGTGGCGCCGGAGCGCGCCTTCGGCGGCGATTTCGATCGCGGCTGGCTGCTTGCCGTGCAGCTCTACAGCGTCCGTTCGGACCGCAACTGGGGCATCGGCGACTTCACCGATCTCGCCGGGCTGGTCCGGCTTGCCAAGCAGCTCGGGGCCGACGGCGTCGGCCTCAATCCGCTGCATGTCCTGTTCGACGACCGCCCCGCCGATTGCAGCCCCTATTCGCCGAACAGCCGGCTCTTCCTCAACCCGCTCTACATCGACGTCGAGGCGATTCCCGAATTCTCGGCAGACCTCGTGCCCGACGCGGCCGCGACGGCGGCCCGTCTGCGCGAAGGTGATCGCGTCCCTTATGCCGACATGGCGGCGTTGAAATGGCTGGGTCTGCGCGCCGCCTTTGACAGCTTCGTGACGAGCGCGAGCCAGGCGCGCCGCAAGGCATTTGACGGCTTCCGCGCCGCTCGCGCGCCGCTGTTGTCCCGCTTTGCCTGCTTCGAGGTGTTGCGGCATCGCTTCAACGCACCCTGGTGGGAGTGGCCATCCGAATGGCAACGGCCGGACGAGGCCAAATGCACCGAGCTGCGCAATGGCCCGGGCAAGCGCGAGATCGAGTTCGTCGAATTCGTGCAATGGACGGCCGACAGCCAATTGCATGCCGCCAAGGAGCTCGCCAGCCAGCTCGGCATGCGGGTCGGGCTCTATCTCGACGTCGCCGTCGGCGTGCAGTCCAACGGCTTCGATGCCTGGAACGAGCAGAAGGCGATTTCCCGCCATCTCGCCGTCGGCGCGCCGCCCGACGTGCTCAACACCATCGGCCAGGACTGGGGTCTCGCCGGTTTCAACGCCGGTGGGCTCGAGGCGCAGTCCTTCGTTCCGTTCGCCGACATGCTCGCAGCGTCGATGCGCCATGCCGGCGCCATCAGGCTCGATCACGTGCTGGGTCTGAAGCGGCTTTATCTGGTGCCGCGCGGCTTCAAGCCCGATAACGGTGCCTATGTGCAGATGCCGTTCGAGGCGCTGCTGGCGGCCGTCGCGTGCGAGAGCGCGGCCCACAAATGCATCGTGATCGGCGAGGACCTCGGCACCGTGCCTGAAGGTTTCCGCGAGATGATGCAGGATTTCGGCATCTGGTCCTACCTCGTCATGATGTTCGAGCGCGACGATGCCGGCCATTTCCGCAACGTCGACCACTACCGGCCCAACGCGCTTGTGACGCTGAACACGCATGACCTGTGCACCTATGCCGGCTGGCGCTCCTTCAGCGACCTCAAGATGAAGCGCTCGCTCGGGCTCGATCCCGGCGAGAACGACCAGGCGCGCTGGGATGCGCTCGGCAGGCTCGACGAGATCCTGCGCCAGAACGGCATCGGCGCCAACGACCTCTATTCGGTGCTCGCCTTCCTGTCGCGCACGCCCTCGCGCCTGCTCGCGGTGTCCATGGAGGACCTGCTCGGTGTGATCGACCAGCCCAACATTCCCGGCACGATCGACGAGCATCCGAACTGGCGCCAGCGCCTTCCTGTTGCGCTCGACAAGATCGCGTCCAAGATCGATCTCGCGGCTTTGAAGGCCGCCACGCGGGAACGTTCCTTGCCCGGCGGGAGTTGACAGTCGGGATTCCCAGGCTCGCACCACATTGGCTCAGAGGATCGAGGACTATGCGCTGATCGGCGATTGCGAGACCGCGGCGCTGGTCGGGCGCAACGGCTCGATCGACTGGCTGTGCTGGCCTGCCTTCGATTCCGATGCCTGCTTTGCCGCCATCCTCGGCACGCACAAGAACGGGCGCTGGCTGATCGCGCCGAGTGAGCACGCGACCCGCATCTCGCGGCGCTATCTCGGCAATACCCTCATCCTCGAAACGTGTTTTGAGACGAGTAGCGGCACCGTCGCGCTGATCGACTTCATGCCGCCGCGCGGCAAGGCCTCGGACATCGTGCGGCTGGTCCGAGGCGTCAGCGGCACCGTGAAGATGCGGATGGAGCTCGTCATCCGCTTCGGATTCGGCGCCGACATTCCCTGGGTGCGGCGAATGGATCATGCGCTGCTCGCGATCTGCGGCCAGGACATGACGGTGCTGCGAACACCCGTCGAGACCCGCGGCGAGGACCTGACGACGGTTGCCGAGTTCGACGTCCGGGCGGGCGAGACCGTCCCGTTCGTCCTGACCTACGGCCCCTCGCATCTCGAGCCGCCGGCATCAATCGATCCGGAGCTCGCCTTCCAGGAGACCGAGAAATTCTGGCAGGACTGGTGCGGCCATTGTGCCCGCGACGGCGGCTACCAGGACCTCGTCTTGCGCTCGCTGATCACACTGAAGGCGCTGACCTTTGCTCCGACCGGCGGCATCGTCGCGGCCCCCACCACCTCCTTGCCGGAAAGGCTCGGCGGAAGCAGGAATTGGGACTACCGCTTCTGCTGGCTGCGCGACGCCACGTTCACGTTGCTGGCGCTGATGAACTCGGGCTACACCGAGGAAGCCTCGGCCTGGCACAGTTGGCTGCTGCGCGCCGCCGCCGGATCGCCGGCGAACATGCAGATCATGTACGGCATCTGGGGCCAGCGGCGGCTGCTGGAATGGGAGGCGGGCTGGCTCGGCGGCTACGAGGGCGCGCAGCCCGTGCGCGTCGGCAACGCCGCGCATGCGCAGCTCCAGCTCGACGTCTATGGCGAGCTGATCGATGCCTTCCACCAGTCGCGCATGGCCAAGCTCAAGCTCGACGAGCAGACCTGGGCGCTGGAATGCGCCGTGCTCAATCATCTGGCCGAGGTCTGGGACCGGCCCGACCACGGTATCTGGGAGCGGCGCGGACAGCCCAAGCATTATGTCTTCTCCAAGGTCATGACCTGGGTCGCGTTCGACCGCGGCATCAAGAGTGCCGAGACCTTCGGCTTCAAGGCGCCGCTGCTGCATTGGCGCACTCTGCGTGAGGCGATCCATCGCGACGTCTGCAACAACGGCTTCGATGCAGAGGAAAACGCCTTCGTCGAATCCTACGGCTCGAAACTGCTCGATGCCAGCGTGCTGCTGCTGCCGGCCGTCGGCTTCCTGCCGCCATCGGATCCGCGCATCCGCGGCACCATTGCTTCCGTCGAAAAATGCCTGATGCGCGACGGCTTCGTGCTACGGCACGATCCACGCGAGCTGCCAGCGGGGCAGCCACCGCTCGAAGGCGCGTTCCTGGCCTGCAGCCTGTGGCTCGCCGATGCCTATGTGCTGTCGGGCGATCTCGACAAGGCGCAAGCCTTGTTCGATCGCGTCGTGGGCATTGCGAACGATGTCGGGCTGCTGGCGGAGGAATACGACTCCGTGGCCCGCCGGCAGACCGGCAATTTTCCGCAGGCGCTGACCCACATCGCCCTGATCAACACCGCGCATAACCTCTCGGCGGCAAGACGGAAGAGCGAGAAGCCGGCGATGCAGCGGTCGAAGAAGTGACCGCTGCGGCTACCCAACCCCATTCCGCTTCAAGATCATCTCCATCGCCTCGGCAAAACCGTCCTGCTCATTGCTCGCAGTGACGTGCGTCGCCTCGTCCTTCACGTTGTCGGCGGCATTGCCCATGGCGATCGAGACGCCGCTGACGCGGAACATCGCGAGGTCGTTCTGCATGTCGCCGATGGTGGCAACGGCATCGGTCGAGATGCCGACGCGCTTGGCCATGGCCTCGACGAAGGTGCCCTTGTTGAATCCGGGCGGGGTGATGTCGAGATAATAGGTCTGCGAGCGCACCGCGGTGGCTTCGCGGCCGAGCGCCTCCTGCATCGCTTTCTCGCAAGCCGCGAGCCTCGCCGCATCGGCACTGGCGCCGACGATCTTGCAGGCGCTCGATAGGTATGGCGAGAAATCGGACACGATGGTGGGGTCGGCGCGGATCGTGTGCTGCTCGTGGGCGACGTAGCTGCCGCGGGGGTTGTCGATCAGCCATTTGTCGGTGGTGAACAGCCAGATGTCGGCGCCGTAGTCGCGGAGGATCTGCAAGGACCGCTCGGCCGCGCTCGCGGGAATCAGGTGCTGCTCGACCGGCCTCATCTCGGGATCGATGATCGAGGAGCCGTTGAAGGGACCGACCGGCAGCCACAGCGCCAGCGGTTTGATCAGGAAGCGCATGCCGATCGCGGGGCGGCTGGAGGTGATGGTGAAGCCGATGCCGGCCCGGTGCAGCCGCTGCACTGCGCTCCGCGCGCGCTCGGTCAGCGTCTTGTCCTTGGTCAGCAGCGTGCCGTCGACGTCGGAGACCACGAGTGAGATGGGGGTCATGGCAGGACCTTGGAATTCATCAGGTTTCTTGCCTCAGCGTTTTCGCGCCGCCCAGCTTCAGCTGCCGCACGATGCCGTCCACGATCGCCTCGACGGTCTCATCGATCGAGACCGTGACCACGTGCTCGCCCGGCTCCGGCGGCTCCAGCGTATTGAACTGGCTCGTCAGCAGCTCGGGCGGCATGAAATGGCCCTTGCGGCGCGCGAGCCGCTCGGCGATCAGCTCCTTTGTGCCCTTCAGGAACACGAATCGGACGTCGTCGCGACCACGCAGCAGCACCTCGCGATAGGCGTGCTTCAGCGCCGAGCACGCAATGATGACGTGCTCGCCGCGTCCGCAGACAAGCGCGATCTCGTCGGCGATCGCGTTGAGCCAGGGCCAGCGGTCTTCGTCGGTGAGCGGATGGCCGGCCCGCATTTTCTCGACATTGCTGGCGGGATGGAAGCTGTCGCCGTCCTCGAAACGCCAGCCGAGTCGCCCGCCCAGTGCTTTTGCAACCGTGCTCTTGCCCGAACCCGACACGCCCATCACGATCAATGCACAAGGTGCTTCAGCGCCGCCCACGAATTTCCTCCGGAAGCGCGGCCCTATCGACCAGCCAGACGGTCTCACCATTCGAGCGCGCGCGTAAGGCCGGCAGATTCTCGCCATTGAGGAGGCGCGTCAAGATCGGCCGCTTGTCGTGCCCGGCAATCTCGAACAGCATCTCGCGGCAGGAAGCCAGAATGGGCAGGGTGAGCGAGACTCGCGGCACGAACGGCGCGACATTGGCTTTGGCGACACCGACGACCCAGCGTCGGGTCTCCTCGATCTCGGCATAACCGGGAAACAGCGATGCGGTGTGGCCGTCCGGGCCTGCACCCATCAAGACCACGTCGAACAGCGGCCGCGCCGGATCGAGCCGGTCTGCGCCGTAGAAGGCCTGCAGCTCGCGCGCGTAGGCTGCGGCACTGGCATCGGGGTCCTCGGCCGTGGTCGGAATCGGGTGGACGTGACCAGGAGGCGCATTGGAATCGAGAAATGTCGCCCGCGCAACCGCCATGTTGTTGAGAGGATCGCTTTCAGGCACGAACCGTTCGTCGCCGATGAACCAGTGCACGCGGTCCCATGGAATCCTTCCGCGCCACGCCTCGCTGCCGAGCAATTGATAGAGCTTCTTCGGGCTGGAGCCGCCGGTGAGGCAGATGGCGCTCCGTCCGGGATTGGCCGCGATCCGCGCCATCACCCGTTCGGCCGCGGTGCGGGCAAGCGCTTCGGCGTCGGCTTCGACGATCAGCTTCGGCTGGCCGGCCGCAGTCACGAGTATTTCCGCCAGCTTCGCCCGTCGCGCCGCAGCAACTCGTCGGCGCATTTCGGGCCGTCGCTGCCGGCTTCATAGGTCTCGATGCCGTTGGTGCCGGCCTGTTTCCAGGCGTCCAGGAACGGCTGCACCGCCTGCCAGCCGGCCTCGACGCCGTCGGCGCGCTGGAACAGGATGTTGTCGCCGATCATGCAGTCGTGGATCAGCGTCTCGTAGCCGGTCGAGGGATCGGCGCGGAAATAGTCGCCGTAGCGAAACTTCATCTCGACGCCGTCGATGGTGACGCTCGGACCCGGGACCTTGGCGTTGAACTGAAGCTCGATGGTTTCGGTCGGCGCGATGCCGATGGTGAGGAAGTTCTGCGACAGGCGATCGACCGCCGTGCCCGAGAACATCGACAGCGGCGCCTGCTTGAACTTGATCGCCACCTCCGTGCGCTTGTGCGCCAGCGCCTTGCCGGTGCGCAAATAGAACGGCACGCCGGCCCAGCGCCAATTGTCGATCATCAGCTTCAGCGCGACATAGGTCTCGGTGGTACTGCCGGGCTTGACGTCCGCGGTCTTGCGATAGTCCGGGATCTCCTCGTCGCCGATGCGGCCCGCGAGATATTGCGCGCGCACCGAGCTCTTCAGCGCTTCCTCCAGGCTCGGCCGCTGGATCGCAGTGAGCACCTCGGCCTTCTCGGAGCGGACCGAATGGGCGTCGAAACGGCTCGGCGGCTCCATGGCGACCAGCGACATCAGCTGGAACAGATGGTTGGGTACCATGTCGCGCAATGCGCCGGTCGCGTCATAGAAGCCGCCGCGATGGCCGACGCCGAGCTTCTCCTCGACGGTGATCTGGATGTGGTCGATGTGGTTGCGATTCCAGATCGGCTCGAACATGCCGTTGGCAAAGCGCAGCACCAGAATGTTCTGCACCGTCTCCTTGCCGAGATAGTGGTCGATCCGGTAGATCTGGTGCTCCTCCATGATCTTCAGCAGCTCGGCGTTCAGCGCACGCGCCGAGGCGAGGTCGGTGCCGAACGGTTTTTCGACCACCAGCCGCCGCCACGCGCCGTTCTCCTTCATCATGCCGGTGCGGCCGAGCTCGCGCGTGGTCGGCGCGAAGGCGGCGGGCGGCGTGGCCAGATAGAACAGCCGGTTGCCGCCGGTCTCGTGCGCGCATTCCAGCGAATCCAGATGCTCGCGCAGGCGATCGAAGGAGGGCGGATCCTTCGCGTCGGCCTCGACGAAGGTCAGGCATTCCAGCAGCTTCTTGGCGATGTCGTCGTCCACGGGCCGCGTCGCGAATTGCCGCAGGCCCTTCAGCAGGCTGTCGCGCAGCTCGTCATCCGACTGGCCCCTGCGGGCCACCCCGACGACACAGAATTTTTCCGGTAACAGGTGCTCGGCGGCCAGATTGTAGAGCGATGGCATCACCAGGCGATGGGTAAGGTCGCCGGTGACACCAAAGATGACGAAGGCGCAATTTTCCGGCTTGCGCTTGGCTTGCGGGTCTTTTGTCACGAATTGTCGGCCTTCGTTTCGTTACTTGCTACTTTGGTCTCGAAGCGTCCGGTTGCTTCGGCTCCTTGTGGCCGCCGAAACCGGCGCGCATTGCAGAGAGAATTTTTTCGGCGAAGGTGTGTTCCTTGCGGGAACGGAAACGCGTGTAGAGCGCCGCGGTCAAGACTTCGGCCGGCACCGCCTCGTCGATCGCCGCATTCACGGTCCAGCGTCCTTCGCCGGAATCCTCGACGAAGCCGGAATATTCCGACAGAAGCGGGCTGTCGGCGAGTGCGGTCGAGGTGAGGTCGAGCAGCCAGGACGGGATCACGCTGCCGCGCCGCCACACTTCGGCGATATCGGCGAGATCGAAATCGTAGCGGTGATCTGCCGGCAAAGCCTCAATGTTGGCATTCTTGAGAATGTCGAAACCCTCGGCATAGGCCTGCATCAGGCCGTATTCGATGCCGTTGTGGATCATCTTGACGAAATGGCCGGCGCCCACCGGACCGGCATGGATGTAGCCCTGCTCGATCCGGGGATCGCGGCCCTCGCGGCCGGGCGTTCGCGGAATGTCGCCGGCGCCGGGCGCGAGCGCAGCGAAGATCGGATCGAGCCGGTCGACCACCTGCTTCTCGCCGCCGATCATCATGCAATAGCCGCGGTCGAGGCCCCAGACGCCGCCGGAGGTGCCGACGTCGACATAATGGATGCCGCGCTCCTTCAGCGCCTTGCCGCGGCGGACGTCGTCCTGCCAGAAGGTGTTGCCGCCGTCGATGATGACGTCGCCCGCCTGCATTACGCCGGCGATCGTCTCGATCGTGGTCTCGGTGATGCGCCCGGCCGGCAGCATCACCCAGGCCGTGCGTGGCCGCTCCAGCTTCGCGACGAACTCTTCCAGCGTCGCCGAGCCGACCGCGCCGTCTGCGATAAGGCCGGCGACGGCCTTGGCGTCCTTGTCGTAGACCACGGTCGAATGTCCGTGGCGCATCAGGCGGCGAACGATGTTGCCGCCCATTCGGCCGAGGCCGATCATGCCGAGTTGCATCTGCATCATTCCCTTAGTTCAGCGCCTCGTTCAGCGCCGTGTTGAGGGCCGCGAGACCCTTCTTGAGCCCGCCCTTCAGATGCACGCGCAGCGCACGCCGACCACGCTCGGTGAGCACGTCGAAGTCGCCCCGCGCCTGCGCCGCCTTTATGACGCCAAAGCTGGCTTTCTGGCCCGGCACCGGCAGATCCTTGGCATCGTCGGCCGTGATCTGGAGGAACACGCCGCTGTCGGGTCCGCCCTTGTAAGCCTGTCCCGTCGAGTGCAGGAAGCGCGGTCCGAACTCGGCGCAGGTCGCGACGTGCCGCTTCTCGCGCACCTCTAACCGCATGGCCTGCAGCGCCTCGATCGTCGCCTTGTCACGCGCGATGTAGCCGAGCAGGGCGACATAGTCGCCATGGTTCGAGCGGGAGAGATGCGCCTTCAGCCAGGAGCTGAGATCGCCGTTGGCGCCGGCCGCGCGCAGCGCCGCGGCGTTGGCCTCGTCGGTGTAGAGATCGGCCTCATCCGTGCTGACCACCGGCTGCTCTTCCGGCAACGCGCCGGTCTTCTCGAATGCGGCAGTGAACTCGCGGGTTTTGATCTTGGCCGCCTCCACGTCCGGCTGGTCGAACGGGTTGATGCCGAGGATCGAGCCTGCAACCGCCGTCGCCATCTCGAAGCGGAAGAACTCCTGGCCGAGATGCTCGATCGACTTCATGACGATGCGCACCACGGGATGGCCGGCCGCTTCGATCGCGGCGAGCTTGGAGTCGTGGGCAGCGTCCGCTTCGCCCTCGATGCGGATGTCGATGAAGAAGCGATCATTGCCGTAGACCAAGGGATCGCCCAGCGGCTCGCCCTCGATCGGGATCAGGCCCTTGCCTTCCTTGCCCGTCGATTCCGCGATGAGCTGCTCGGCCCAGGCGCCGAAATCGGCGATCTTCTTCGATGCCAGGATCGTCACCTTGTCGCGGCCTTCGAGTCCGGCGAGGCCCATGGCAAGGCCGAGCTGCACGCCCGGGTTCTCGGATGGGGGCACGTCCGGTCCGCAGGAGCGGGCCATCGCGAGCGCATGCTTGACGAAGGTCTTGACGTCGATGCCCGCGGTCGCCGCCGGCACCAGACCGAAGGGCGACAGCACCGAATAGCGTCCGCCGATCGAGGGCTCGCCGTGGAAGATGCGGGCATAGTTCAGCTTCTTTGCCGCCTTCTCCAGCGACGAGCCGGGATCGGTCACCGCGATGAAGCGATGGCCGGTCTTCACCTGGGTTCCGACCGCCTTGGCGACCTGCTCATGGAAATAGTCCTTCATCGCGTTCGGCTCGGTGGTCCCGCCGGACTTGCTGGAGACGATGAAGACCGTGTTGGCGATGTCGATCTTCGCCTCCATCGCCCGCACTTGCGCCGGGTCGGTGGAGTCGAGCACATGCAGCTTCGGGAAGCCGGGCTTCTTGCCAAAGGTCTCGGCCAACACTTCGGGGCCCAGGCTCGATCCGCCCATGCCGAGCACGACGGCGTCGGAGAAACTCTGGCCCTTCACGCGGCCTGCATAGTCCTCGTAGTCGGCAATGTCGGCCTTGGCCGGGCTGTCGAGCCAGCCCAGCCATTTGTCTTCGTCGGTGCCCGTCCAGACCGACTTGTCGCGCTGCCACAGCCTGCGGATTTTTGCGGAGGCTCGCCATTCCTCGGTGCTCTTGACCACGGCCTTGCCGAGCCCGTCGCCGAGCGAGAGCTGTTGGCGGTCGAGCGCGGGCCCGAGCACGGTGGTACGCTTGTGGGCGACGGCGCCGTAGAGCTTGTCGGCTGAGTCGGCGAACAGCTTGACGCCATCCTTGACCAGCTCCTCGGTGATCGCATCGAGCGAGATGCCGGAACGCTCCAGCTCCTCCAGCACGCGCCTGGCGTCATCGATATTCTCTTCCAGGCTGTCGCGCGGCTTGCCGTGGTCGCGGAACGCGTCCAGCGTCGCCGGCGGCATGGTGTTGATGGTGTCTGGGCCGATCAGCTCCTCGACATAGAGGACGTCGCTGTAGTCCTTGTTCTTGGTGCCGGTGGAGGCCCACAGCATGCGCTGCGGCTTGGCGCCCTTGGCGGCGAGCTTCTCCCAGCGCGGACCTGCGAACAGGCGCTTGTAATCCTGGTAGGCGAGCTTGGCGTTGGCGATCGCGACCTTGCCCTTCAGCGCGGCAAGCCGCTCCTTCTCCGATGGATCATTGGCGCGGGCGATCTTCTCGTCGAGCTGCTTGTCGACCATGGTGTCGATCCGGCTGACGAAGAAGCTCGCCACGCTCGCGACATGCGACGGATCGCCGCCGCCGGCGACGTATTTCTCGAGGCCGGCGATGTAGGCTTCGGCCACCTGGAGATAGACCGCCTTCGAGAAAAGCAGCGTGATGTTGATGCTGATGCCTTCGCTGATCAGCTGTTCGATCGCAGGGAGGCCCTCCGGCGTCGCCGGCACCTTCACCATCAGGTTCTTGCGGCCGACGTCCTTCCAGAGCCGCCGCGCCTCGGCGACTGTGCCGGCGGTGTCCATTGCGAGATAGGGCGAGACCTCCAGGCTGACATAGCCATCGCCACCTTTGAGGCGGTCATAGACCGGCCGCAGCACGTCGGCGGCGTTCTGGATGTCCTCGACCGCGACGGTCTCGAACAGGTCGGCCACGGTCCGGTCGCCGCGCTTCAGTGCCTTGCCGATCGAGGCGTCATATTCGTCGGAGCTGCCGATCGCCTTCTCGAAGATCGACGGATTGGAGGTGACGCCCTTGACGCCATCGGTGTCGATCAGCCGCTTCAGGTCGCCCTTGGCGACGAAGCCACGGGCCAGGAAGTCCAGCCAGACCGCTTGTCCGTGCTTTTCCAGCTCTTTGACGGGATTCATGATGCTTACTTCTCTCCAAGCCTGCGGACGAGGGTTTTCGCGCCGGTCCTGACGCGCTATCCTCTAGCTTACATGCTCCCGGGAGGGAACCAATTAAGGGTATGGGAGTCATACTCTCCAGTGTAACTCCGTCGCGATCATGGCGATCCAGGCGGGTAGTGTCTGTGTTGAGTAGACATCGTTGGCCGGAGGATGCGGCTGCATGCACGTCCATGATGAAGGTTCGGCGGTTGCCGACAGCCAGCAACCGGTTGCGTCGACGGCGAGCATCGATGCATCCCGCGATCTCGAAATCAATGCGTGACACAGCTGCGGCTGCTGGTTGCCGGGGCTTTGCCATGACCCTGCTCAATGCAAGCCTTGCCTTCGACCTATGGGCGGTCTTGGCGATGCGGTCTTGGCGATGCGGTCTTGGCGATGCGGTCTTGGCGATGCGGTCTTGGCGATTATGACACGCAGTCGGCTATGCCGGCGTCGTGGTGTTCAGCCTGGTGACCAACTGGCTGATCTGGATGCTTCTGGCCGAGCGAGGAGCGGTGGTGGTCGTCACACCCTACGGCATCCGCGATCTCCGCATCGGGAATGAATTTCTGCTGTGGGAGTCGATCGCGGAGATTTCGGCTGACGAACGCCGCGGCCACAAAGCGATCGTGCTGACGCCGTCGCCGGCATTGCGGCGCCAGCTGTGCGCCATCCCGACTCTGGCCCGTTGCGCGCGGGATGGTCGCATCCGCGCGGACGGCCTGGCGACCGATTTTGATACATTGCTGCGCGCCCGCCGCGACCGCCACGCTGCCAGCAGCGCGCGCCGCATTGCAGCAGGAAGATGACCGCGGCGCCCAAAGCTTCGCCGTACAAGTGTCATAAGATCGCCGCTCCCGGATCGCTATGTTGCATTGCCGGATCAGCACATCCCCGGGAACGCCCGGATGTTGCGACCAAGTGACATTTTCTGGAAATGAGCCAATATAGACAGAGATTCGCACAAAATACAGGCATGTGCCTGTTCGTAACTCATAGAGTGCCTACGTTGTGCGTTGCGTCGTATCGGCACCCGGGTGTCCAATGATCGTCATGTGCTCACGCTGATTCGAAACGGCCTGAGGAACGGTCCGGTAACTGCTTTCGTTTCAGCTTGTAGCGGAACTCACGCGGAGAGGGATCATGTACAACGATTCTCTATTCAACGCTTTCGCTCGGTCGTTCGAGGCGAGAAGCCAGCACGACATGTCGATGGCGGAATATCTGGAATCGTGTCGAAGCGATCCCATGAAATACGCGAACGCGGCCGAGCGACTGCTAGCGGCGATCGGTGAGCCTCAGACGATCGACACGGCCAAGGACCCACGCCTTGGCCGTATTTTTTTGAACCGCACGATCCGCACCTATCCGGCCTTCGCCGGCTTCTACGGCATGGAAGAAACCATCGAGCGCATCGTCGGCTTCTTCCGCCACGCGGCGCAGGGCCTCGAAGAGCGCAAGCAGATTCTTTATCTGCTTGGCCCGGTCGGTGGCGGCAAGTCTTCGCTCGCCGAGCGGCTCAAGTCGCTGATGGAAGTGAACCCCATCTATGTGCTCAAGGCCGGCGACGAACTCTCGCCCGTGTTCGAGAGCCCGCTCAGCCTGTTCGATCCCGATCAGCTCGGTCCGATGCTGGAGGAGAAGTACGGCATTCCGCGCCGCCGTCTCACCGGCCTGATGAGCCCGTGGTGCTACAAGCGGCTCGAAGCCTTCGGCGGTGACATCTCGCAATTCCGCGTCGCCAAGATCCAGCCGTCGCGGCTGCGCCAGATCGCGGTCGCCAAGACCGAGCCCGGCGACGAGAACAACCAGGACATCTCCTCGCTGGTCGGCAAGGTTGATATCCGCAAGCTCGAGACCTACGCCCAGAACGATCCCGACGCCTACAGCTATTCCGGCGGCCTCAACCGCGCCAATCAGGGCATCCTCGAATTCGTCGAGATGTTCAAGGCGCCGATCAAGATGCTGCATCCGTTGCTGACCGCGACGCAGGAAGGCAACTATATCGGCACCGAGAACATCGGCGCGATCCCGTTCACCGGGATCATCCTGGCGCACTCGAACGAAGCCGAGTGGGCGAGCTTCAAGGCCAACAAGAACAATGAAGCCTTCATCGACCGCATCTGCGTGATCAAGGTGCCCTACTGCCTCAGGGTCACCGAAGAGCAGAAGATCTACGAGAAGCTGATCCAGGGCTCCGAGCTCGCCTCGGCTCCTTGCGCGCCTTCGACACTGGAGACGCTGGCGCGGTTCTCGGTGATGTCGCGCCTGCGCAAGCACGAGAACTCCACCTTGTTCGCCAAGATGCGGGTCTACGACGGCGAGAGCCTGAAGGAATCCGATCCGAAGGCGCGCAGCGTGCAGGAATATCGCGATGCCGCCGGCGTCGACGAGGGCATGGACGGTGCCTCCACCCGTTTCGCCTTCAAGGTCCTGGCCGCGACCTTCAATCACGATCCGCAGGAGGTCGCCGCCGACGCCGTGCACCTGATGTACGCGCTGGAACAGGCGATCCGCCGCGAGCAGCTTCCGGAGGAAACCGAGAAACGCTATCTCGAATTCATCAAGGCGGAGCTGGCGCCGCGCTACGCCGAGTTCATCGGCAACGAGATCCAGAAGGCCTATCTGGAATCCTACTCGGATTATGGCCAGAACCTGTTCGACCGCTACGTCGACTATGCCGACGCCTGGATCGAGGACCAGGACTTCAAGGATCCCGACACCGGCCAGCTGCTTGATCGCGAGCTTTTGAACCAGGAGCTGACCAAGATCGAGAAGCCGGCGGGTATCGCCAACCCCAAGGACTTCCGCAACGAGGTCGTCAAATTCTCGTTACGGTCGCGGGCCCAGAACGGCGGCAAGAATCCGACCTGGACCTCCTATGAGAAGATTCGCGATGTGATCGAAAAGCGGATATTCTCCCAGGTCGAGGACCTGCTTCCCGTCATCTCCTTCGGGTCGAAGAAGGACGGCGAGACGGAGAAGAAGCACGGCGAGTTCGTCGCACGCATGGTGGAGCGCGGCTACACCGAGCGCCAGGTTCGCCGGCTCGTCGAATGGTACATGCGCGTGAAGCAGGCCGGCTGAGGCGGATGGGAGGCGGATGGTAAAGTGCCCATTCACATCATCGACAGGCGCCTGAATCCAGGCGGCAAGAGTCTTGAGAACCGCCAGCGGTTCTTGCGTCGGGCCAAATCCCTGGTGCAGGGCGCCGTCAAGAAGACCTCGCAGGAACGCGACATCAAGGACGTCCTGGAGGGGGGTGAGGTCACGATCCCGCTCGACGGCATGCACGAGCCGCGTTTCCGCCGTGAAGGCGGAACGCGCGACATGGTGCTGCCCGGAAACAAGAAGTTCGTCGAGGGCGACTATCTCCAGCGCCAGGGCCAGGGCAGCGCCAAGGATACCGGCCCCGGCGAAGGCGACAGCGAGGACGCCTTCCGCTTCGTGCTGAGCCGTGACGAGTTCGTCGATCTTTTCCTCGATGACCTCGAGCTGCCGGATCTCGCCAAGCGCAAGATCGCGCAGACCGAGAGCGAAGGCATCCAGCGCGCTGGCTACACCACGTCGGGCTCGCCCGCCAACATCTCGGTGAGCCGGACGGTGAAGCTCGCGCTGGCGCGCCGCATCGCGCTCCGGCGTCCCCGCAAGGAGGAGATCGAGGAACTGGAGGCGGCGATCGCTGCCTGCACCGACGAGGACGAACGGGCGGAGCTGGTCGCCGAGCTCGAAAAGCTGAAGGCGAAGTCCAAGCGCATCCCCTTCATCGACCCGCTCGACATCCGCTACCGACGCTTCGAGACGGTGCCGAAGCCCGTCGCGCAGGCCGTGATGTTCTGCCTGATGGACGTTTCCGGCTCGATGTCCGAGCACATGAAGGACCTGGCAAAGCGCTTCTACATGCTGCTCTACGTGTTCCTGAAGCGGCGCTACAAGCACGTCGAGATCGTCTTCATCCGCCACACGGACCGCGCCGAGGAGGTGGACGAGCAGACCTTCTTCTACGGTCCGGCCTCGGGCGGCACGCTGGTCTCGAGCGCGCTGCAGGCGATGCACGAGATCGTGCGCGAGCGCTTCAACCCGTCGGACTGGAACATCTACGCCGCGCAGGCCTCCGATGGCGACAATTCCTATTCCGACGGCGAGCTCACGGGGCTGCTGCTGACCGACAAGATCCTGCCGGTCTGCCAGTTCTTTGCCTATCTCGAGGTCGGTGAATCCGGCGGCAGCGCCTTCGATCTCTCCGACTCCTCGCTCTGGGCCCTCTATGAGCGCCTGCGCAACAGCGGCGCGCCGCTCTCGATGCGCAAGGTCTCGGAGCGCAGCGAGATCTTTCCGGTGTTCCACGATCTGTTCCAGCGCCGCGAAACTGCCCAGGAGAAGACCGCTCCATGACGGAACGTTTGTTCGAAGGCGCCGATTGGGATTTTCACACCTTGCAGCGCATCACCGATGCCTGCGAGCAGGTGGCGTTGAAGGATCTCGGGCTCGACGTCTATCCGAACCAGATCGAGGTCATCACGGCCGAGCAGATGCTGGACGCCTATTCGTCGGTCGGCATGCCCCTGTTCTACAAGCACTGGTCGTTCGGCAAGCACTTTGCGTTCCACGAGGCGTCCTACCGCAAGGGCCTGATGGGGCTCGCCTATGAGATCGTGATCAACTCCTCGCCCTGCATCTCCTATCTGATGGAGGAAAACACGGCGACGATGCAGACGCTGGTGATCGCGCACGCCGCCTTCGGCCACAACCACTTCTTCAAGAACAATTATCTGTTCAAGCAGTGGACCGATGCCGACGGCATCCTGGACTATCTCGACTTCGCCAAGAACTACGTCATGCAATGCGAGGATCGCTACGGCCGCATCGAGGTCGAGCGCACGCTCGATGCCGCGCATGCGCTGATGTCGCACGGCATCGACCGCTATCCCGGCAAGAAGAAGCTCGATCTGCGCGCCGAGGAGAAGCGGGCAGGGCGCCGCCGCCAGCACGAGGAGGAGGTCTTCAACGATCTCTGGCGCACGGTCCCGAAGGGCGCGGCCAAGAGCCGGTCCGCGCTCAGCATCGAGCGCCGCCGCAAGCTGCTCGGCCTGCCGCAGGAGAATTTGCTCTATTTCCTGGAGAAGAGCGCGCCGCGGCTGGCGCCCTGGCAGCGCGAGCTGCTCCGCATCGTCCGCCACATCGCGCAATATTTCTATCCGCAGAGCCAGACCAAGGTGATGAACGAGGGGACGGCGACCTACGTCCACTATCGCATCATGACCAAGCTGCATGAGCAGGGTCGCATCAGCGACGGCAACTTCCTCGAATTCCTGGGATCGCACACCAACGTCGTGTTCCAGCCCGAATTCGACGACCCCCGCTTCTCCGGCTTCAACCCTTACGCGCTCGGCTTTGCCGTGATGCAGGACATCGAGCGCATCGTCACCAAGCCGGAGGATGAGGACCGCGAATGGTTCCCCGACATCGCCGGCAAGGGCGACGTCATGGGCGTGCTGCGCGACGTCTGGGCCAACTACCGCGACGAGAGCTTCATCGGCCAGTTCCTGAGCCCCAGATTGATGCGGCACTTCCGCATGTTCCATCTGCACGACGATCCCGAGGAGCGCGCCGGCATCCGCGTCGATGCCATCCATGACGAGCGCGGTTTCCGCCGCGTGCGCCGCGAGCTGGCGCGGCAGCACGACGTCGGCTTCATCGATGCCAACATCGAGGTGGTCGATGTCGATCTCTCCGGCGACCGCCGCCTGATCCTGCATCACCACGTCATCAAGGGCTCGCAGCTCAACGAGACCGATGCCAAGCGGGTGCTCCAGCATCTCGCCGACCTCTGGACCTACGACGTCGCGCTGATCGAGGTCGATGCCAAAGACAAGGTCCTGCGCGAATATGTCGTGAGCCCGCGCCCGATCCCGGCGGCGGTGGCCTGAGGCCAGCGGCCAAAGCATGATCCGGAAAACCGCTTCGCACTTTTCCGGATCATGCTTTAGACCGATCGCTTCTTCGCCGGCTTCTTCTTTGCCTTCGACGCATTCAGCTGCACCGCCGCGCGGATCAGCGTCTTCAACGCCTTCTCGTTGATCTCTACGCCCTCGCGAATATCGATCGCGCGCCGCACATTGCCCTCGAGACTGGAGTTGAACAGGCCCGCGGGATCCTCCAGCGCCGCGCCCTTCGCGAAGGTCAGCTTCACCACGTTCTTGTAGGTTTCGCCGGTGCAGATGATGCCGTCGTGCTCCCAAACGGGAACGCCGCGCCATTTCCACGCCTCGACGACGTCGGGGTCCGCCTGCTTGATCAGACCGCGGATCCGCGCGAGCATCTCGCCGCGCCAGTCGCCGAGCTCCTTGATCCTGCCGTCGATCAGTTTCGAGGGCGAAGGTTCATTCGTTTCTTTCACGCGTACCTTTTTCGATGTCATGGCCTTCTGCATCATCCCGCCTCGTTCACGCGTTGCCGCGGCTGACATGGGGCAACGCGAACAGATAGAGCCCGGTCGCGAGCAGCGGGATGAGCGGCACGAGCGCCAGGACGCCGATCCACACGGCCTGGAGCTGCATGGTCATCGCCACGATGTTGGCGATGACCGCGAGCGTGAACGCCATCGACAGCCAGCGATGAATCTGCCGAATCCACATTTGGGTGCTCATTGAGACCTCCTCCGAGATTGATCGAAATGGACGCCGGCGGAGCTAGCCTGCCCGCGCCAGTACTTCGTCCAGCTTGGCCAAAAACTGCTTCCAGCCGGCATGCGCGCCGCCAAAGGCCTGCTTCTGCGTCGGGTGGAAGCCCGCCTGCTCGACGCGCAGGCGCGTGCCCGCGCCCGTCGGTGTCAGCGTGAAGGTCACCACGCTCTTGAGATCGAAGGCGGCGTCCTCATGCGAGAAATTCCAGGTGTAGGCCAGCGTCTTCTGCGGCTCGATGGTGAGCACCTCGCAGTCCAGCACGCCGCCCCATTCGCCGCGCAGGTTGAAGCGATGACCGACGACGGGCTTGAAGTCGTTCTTCATCAGCCATTCCTCGATCAGATGCGGCTGCGTCAGTGCGCGCCACAGCCGCTCCACTGGGGCGGCAAATTCGCGCTCGAGGACGACGGAGCGTGTCTCGGCAGGTTCGTTCATTGGTCCATCCTCTTCAGGAGATCGTCGAGGGCGTCGAGCCGCCTCTGCCAGAAGCCGGTCATCTGGCTAGTCCAGTCGACCAGCGGGTTGAGCGCGCCGGGCTGCGCGCTGTAGTGCGTCTGTCGTCCTTCATGGCGGTCGCGCACCAGCCCAGCCTGCTTGAGCGCGCCGAGATGTTTCGAGACCGCCGGCTGGGACACACCGGATCGCGCGGTCAGCGCCCCGACGGTCTGCTCGCCCTCGCGGCACAGCCGCTCGAAGATCGCCCGCCGGGTCGGGTCGGCAAGCGTCCTGAACAGGAGATCGTGCGCGGCGGACATGCGAGATCCATAACCGGGAAGTTATGGGTTTAATCTATAACCGTAGAGTTATGGGTAAGTCAAGCGGGGTGGTGATGAGGCGAGAGGGCGCCACGTACTCCGCTGTCATTGCTGTGCATGTTCAATAATTCGCTGATTGGATCGCTCCAGCGGAGGAACGATCCGATGCGAGACAACAGCTATGACCGAACGGTTGAACGCAACTATCTGCAGAAGTGGCGTTTTCTGATTTCGGAGTATGAGGCGGTGAAGGCTGGCCGATCGCCGCTGTTCAAGCGGGTCGGCGACTTCTACCGGCACCACGGGACCTGCTCGCAGACGTTCCGCAAGTATTACAATCGCTATCTGCAGAGCGGCGAGGACGCGGATCTGCTGCCGCGGCGGCGCGGCCCGAAGTGGCGGGAACGGCGCGAGCCGGAAGGGATCGAGGCGGAGATCGTCGCCCATCGCAAGCGGGGGATGAACCGTTATGAGATTCATGCCGTCTTGCGCGAAACGCGCGACACGGTACCTTCGCCGATCACGATCTATCGGGTGCTGAAGCGCCACCGCCTGAACCGCCGCACGCCGGCGATGCGCGAGGAGAAACGCCGTATTATCAAGGACAAGCTCGGGGAGCTGGGCCACGTCGATCTGCATCAATTGCCGCGCGATATGTTCCTCGCGCCACCCCCGGTCACGGCCTACATCATCAGCCTGATCGACAGCTGCTCGCGTCTGGCCTGGGCCGAGGTCCTGACATCCAAGAAGGCGCTGCCGGTCATGTTCAAGACCCTGAAGATGATCAACACCCTCAACGTCACCTATGGGCTCGTCTTCCAGGAAATCCTGTCCGACAACGGCGCCGAGTTCGCCGCCCGCACCAAGCCGGCCGAGCATCCATTCGAGGCCATGCTGCTCGAGCTCGGCATCAAGCACCGCTACACCAGGCCCTATCGGCCGCAGACCAACGGCAAGGTCGAACGCTTCTGGCGTACCCTCGATGACGACGTCATCGAGGGTACGACCTTCGACAACCTGGACCACTTCGCCAATGAACTGTTCGAGTACCTCGTCTACTACAACAACCACAGACCCCATCAGGCCTTGGCAGGACAAACTCCCAAGGCTTTCGCCGCTTCCAAGACCACCGCAATCCAATCAGCGAATTATTGAACATCGACAATTGCGAGGAGCCCTTGCGACGAAGCATCCAGATTGTCTCGGCGCAGGGATTCTGGATTGCTTCGCGGAGCCTGTCATCGGGCCGCGCTTCGCGCGGACCCGTTGGCTCGCAATGACGGTGGATGAGGTGACGCCATCCACAACGCTACGGCCGCAAATACAGATACCCCTGCGACTGCAGCTCGGCCAACCGCACTACGCCGCCCTTCTCGGCGCTGACGAAGCCCGGCAGCAGCTCGTTGAGCGTAACGTTCTGCGCCTTCATCGTGTTGCCGCAGGCGGCAAGCTCGACGCCGTCTTTGGAGAAATCGCCGACGCGTTTGCTGACCTCGGGGTTGGCCTGCGCCGAGTGAAACGCCCTCAGCGCCGGGCCATGGATCACCAGCGCGATCGTCACATGCTCGGGCCCGCCGACGCCGTCGATGTGGTTCTGGATATTGCCGAGCACGAAATTGACCTTCTCGGCATCGCTGAGATGATAGACGACCTTCAGCTTGCTGCTCGCGCCCGCTTCGGTCGCGGCTTTCGCACTGGAGGCGCCAAGTGCGGCGCCAAGTGCCGCGCCCAAGGTCGAGGCGGCGCTCCACAACATGTTCCGCCGGTTCATGGCGATCTCCTTCGGCTGACTGAGCCCGGCGACCGATATCACTTGTGGCGCAGTGCGGCGAGCTCCTTGCGGTCGGTCACCAGCGAAGCGCATTCGCTGGTGTCGGTGCGGTCGAGGCGGAAAATCTTGTCGTCGGCGCCGGCGACCAGCGATCGCTCGGCCTCGTCGTCCGGCTTGTTGTTCTGCCAGACCCTGATCTGCTCGAGGCGGATGATCGCGGACTTGTTGTCCTTGGACAGCGCCACTTCGATGCCGCCGCCTTCGCAGTCGACGCCGCAGCCCATGCGGACCTCGTCCCCCCGGCTGAGAAGGACGGCATGGCTGCCGCACGAGCCGCTGGAGTCGAAATCGCCGGAGCGGTGCCGATAGCGGAAGCCCAAGCGGAAGGAATTGTGCAGCTGCTTGTCCTCCTTGTCGGTTTCCGCCGAGATCAGCAGCTTCATGGATGCCACCTTCTGCTTGGGATGCCGCGCCAGGTGTTCGGCATCGTAGCGGCGGACGAAGCAGGCGTAGGACTTGTCGGCGGGTGTCCCCGCATAGAGCCGCGCATTGAAGGCGTCGGCTTCGGCCGTTGTGGTCTCCCGGACCTTGTCGGCCTCGTCGGCGTGGGCGACGCCGACGAAGGCGGCAAGGACGAGCGGCAGGAAAAGAGCAAGCTTCATGATAGCACCCAGCGTGTGAACCGTCGTCAATCCGCAACGAGCAGGCGGGAGCCGACTGGCGGTTAGTCGCAGGCGGCGAGCGGCGCGTTCAAGCGCTTCTGGGCACGCCTTGCGCACGCTCTGGACGCTGCTCTTCTCCAGGGCGCCGGTCGTGTTCATCACTCGGGTCGGCATTCGCGACACTGGGATCGCCGATGACACCATTGCCTGGAGATCGGTCTGCGATGTATCGGCCCGGCAATTTTGCGACCAGGGCGCAGCCGAGGCGGTGGCCGCATGCGTGGCGCGTTCAGCTCGCACACGCGCGCAGAGCGGAGCGGGCAGCGCGGTTCCATGCACCGCCTTAGTCGAGCGTAAGGCCGCAAAGGTTCAATCGAGGTGGGCCCTTCGCCCCTAGGGAACTCGATGTCGCGCAGCCTTCGACATTGTTCCCATTCGGCGATGTGATAGCCTTCACAGGCGATTGCTCTTGGCAGTCGTAGAGTGGGACCGCCTCTTGTCGTGTGTGGAGTCCCCCCGCATGGGCGAAATTCGCAACTTCAGATCCGGAAATCAGGATGAGCCGCCGCCGCACGGCGCAATGCCTCGTCGTCTCGCCGCGATCATCGTCGGCGACATCGCCTCCTACAGCCGGTTGATGCAGGCCGACGAGGAAGGCACGCATGCTCGCGTCAAGCGGATCGAGCGAGATCTCATCCAGCCCAGCATCATCGAACACCATGGAAGCCTGGTGAAGACGACCGGCGACGGCTTCATCGCCATTTTCGACAGTCCCGTGGAGGCCGTTCGATGCAGCATCGTCATCCAGCAAAATCTCGTCGCTCGCAACGCTTCGGTTCCCAAGCATTCCCGGCTCGAATATCGGATTGGCGTCAATCTCGGCGACGTCATCGTGGAGCCGGACGACATCTATGGTGACGGCGTCAACATCGCCACGCGTATCGAGGGCATCGCGGAGCCGGGGCAGGTCTACATCTCCGGCGCGATCTACGAGCAGATCAAGCACAAGATCGTGTGCGGCTATGAGTCGCTCGGCGACCGCAAGGTCAAGAACATCACCGATCCCGTGCGCGTCTATCGCGTGCTGCCGGATGCAGATGCCGTCGGCAGGACAAGAAGCCGGCGCGAGAACGCGCTGATCTTTTTCCTGGCCGTCACGCTGCTCGTCATTGCCGCCGGCGCACTCTGGTATTTGCTGGCACAGCCGCAAGGCAGGGGCGGCCAGCAGGTCGCAGCGCCCGCCGTCTCTCCGGCGCCATCCCCGGTCCCGCAAGCTCTGCCGCGCGAAGCCGCGACGCAGGCGCCGCAACCATCTCCTTCATTGGCGTCGGCGCCTTCATCGCCCGCACCGGCGCCGAGCCCGTCCTCGACACCGCTGCGCGAGCCCGAAATGATCGCCATTCGCGGCGGCAGTTTCGCGATGGGAAGCAACGACGATCCGACCGAGCGTCCCGTGCACCAGGTCACGATCAAGCCGTTCTCGATCGGAAAATATCCGGTGACCGTGCAGGAGTGGAACGAATGTGCGGCTGCGAAGGCGTGCTCCTTCACGGCCACCGGCAAGGACGATGCGCCGGTCAGCAATGTGAGCTGGACTGACGCGCAGCAATATGCCGCCTTTCTCTCGCAGGCGACGAAAAAGCAGTACCGGCTCCCGAGCGAGGCCGAATGGGAATACGCAGCCCGCGGCGGTACGCAAACGAAGTATTGGTGGGGCGACAAGCTCCAGCCGGGCATGGCCGGATGCAAGGATTGCGGCGACCTCGCGGCCGAGCAGCCGGCGAAGGTAGGCAGATTCAAGCCCAATCCATTCGGCCTCTACGACATGGGCGGCGGCGTCGACCAATGGGTCGAGGATTGCTGGCACAAGAATTACCAGGGCGCGCCCGTCGACGGCTCGGCATGGACCGGCGGCGACTGCTCATCGCACGTCCTGCGCTCGGGCTCCTGGAAGAACGATTCGAGATATGTGCGGCCGTCCAACCGCGATGGCTATGATACCAATGTTCGTTACCCGACGCATGGATTCCGTGTCGCGCTCAGTCCTTAGGTCTGGAGTAGGTTTGATGAAAATCATTCGCTGCGCCGCGCTGGCAGCGGCGCTCGCATTGCTGCCCATCGTTCTGCTGACAAGCGCTGCTTACTCTCAGGGCAAGACCGCTCCCAAGGACGCCAAGCTCTATTTCATCACCCCGCAGGACGGCCAGAAGGTCCGTGGTGGCTTCTGGGTCCGGTTCGGTCTGCGCAATATGGGCGTGACGCACGCCGGCGATGACTACCAGAACGCCGGTCATCACCATTTGCTGGTCGACGTCAACGACCCCATCGATACCAAGGAACCGATCCCGCAGGACAAGTCCCATCTGCATTTCGGAGCAGGGCAAACCGAAACGCTTCTCGAGCTTCCGCCCGGCACGCACACGCTGCAACTGGTGCTGGGCGATGCGAAGCACTATCCCTTCGATCCGCCCGTCGTGTCTGACAAGATCACCGTACGAGTCAGGCAGCCCGGTTCAGTGCGGCGCCGTTGATCACCGCAGGCTGGCGTTGATCTTGTCCAGAACCGCCGAGCCTGGGCAGAGCGTGTCCGCTTCCAGCGTGTTGAGCGGGGTCTCGACCGTGTTGAGATGCTCGTGCAGATCTTCCGCGTCCGGGTCGACATAGAGCAGGCCGGTGACGATCTGCCCCTTGGCCGCGTGCCTCGCGAGGAAGGTCTGGGCTCCCAACCGGTCATGCGGATCGTAGTCGGCGTCGATCTTGCGCAGCGCGACCTTGCTGCCGTCGTGCTGCTCGACCACCTGCACCGTGCCCGGTGCGTAATCGACGGCGATCGGATCGCGGCTGACCAGCACGTCGAGCCGGTTCACGGCATCGTTGTGCTCGCGGACGTAGTCAAAACTCTTGGTCGAGCCGGCGTGGTTGTTGAATGCGATGCAGGGGCTGATGACGTCGATGAAGGATGCGCCCTTGTGGCGGATCGCGGCCGCGATCAGCGGCACCAGCTGGGCCTTGTCGCCGGAGAATGAGCGCGCGACGAAGGTTGCGCCCAGCTGCAGCGCGATCGCGACGAGGTCGATGGCGTTGTCGGTGTTGGTGACGCCCTTCTTGCTCTTGGAGCCGCGGTCGGCGGTGGCCGAGAACTGGCCCTTGGTCAGGCCGTACACGCCGTTGTTCTCGACGATATAGGTCATGTTGACGCCGCGCCGGATCGAATGCGCGAACTGGCCGAAGCCGATCGAGGCGGAATCGCCGTCGCCGGAGACGCCGAGATAGATCAAATCGCGGTTGGCGAGGTTGGCGCCGGTCAGCACGCTGGGCATGCGGCCGTGAACCGAGTTGAAGCCGTGCGAATTGCCGAGGAAATAGTCCGGCGTCTTCGACGAGCAGCCGATGCCGGAGATCTTCGCCACCCGGTGCGGCTCGATCGAGAGCTCATAACAGGCCTCGATGATCGAGGCCGTGATTGAGTCGTGGCCGCAGCCCGCGCACAGCGTCGAGATCTTGCCCTCGTAGTCGCGATGCGTGTAGCCGAGCTCATTCTTCTTCAGGCCGGGATGATGGAATTTCGGCTTGGCGATATAGGTCATGCGAGCACCTGAAATTTCCGCGGCGTCATGGCCGGGCTTGTCCCGGCCATCCACCTCTTGGCCAGGAGAAAGAAAGGCGTGGATGCCCGGCTCAAGCCCGGGCATGACGGAGAAGAGCGCAAGGTGTTGTTCATGACACGGCCTTGCGGAGCGGGGTCACCTTGAGGTGATCCTGGTGGTCGCCAATGGCTTTCGCGATGAAGCGGGCGGTGATCGGCGTGCCGTCGTAGTGCACGATCGGCACGAGCCGGACGGGATCGATGCCGTTCTCATTGACGATCAGCTGCCGCAGCTGGCTGTCGCGGTTCTGCTCGACCACGTAGACGAAGTCGTGCTCGGCGAGGAAGCTCGCCACGCTCGAATGGAACGGGAAGGCGCGGATGCGCAGGCGGTCCAGCTGATGCCCGCGCGCCTCCAAAAGTCCGATCGCCTCGTCCATCGCCGGCGAGGTCGAGCCGAAATAGATCACGCCGTATTTCGTCGGCCGTTCCGCATTGGCCTGCAGCGGCCGCGGCACCAGGTCTTGCGCGGTCTCGAACTTGCGCACCAGGCGCTGCATGTTGTCGGCGTAGACCGTGCCTTCCTCGGAATAGCGCGCATAGCGATCACGCGAGGTGCCGCGCGTGAAATAGGAGCCCTTGGTCGGGTGCGTGCCGGGATAGGTGCGGTAGGGAATGCCGTCACCGTCGACGTCGAGATAGCGGCCGAAGTCGCGGCCCTCCTCCAGCATCTCCGCGGTCATGATCTTGCCGCGGTCATATTGCCGGGCATCGTCCCACTTCAACGGGCGGCAGAGCCGGTGGTTCATGCCGATGTCGAGGTCGAGCATCAGGAAGATGGTGGTCTGCAGCCGGTCGGCGAGATCGAACGCGGCGGCCGCGAACTCGAACGCTTCGGCCGGATCTTCCGGGAACAGCAGCACATGCTTGGTGTCGCCATGGGAAGCATAGGCGCAGGCGATGATGTCGCATTGCTGGGTGCGCGTCGGCATGCCTGTGGAGGGGCCGGCACGCTGGATATTCATGATCACCGCCGGAATCTCGGCGAAGTAGGAGAGGCCGATGAACTCCGTCATCAGCGAGATGCCGGGGCCGGAGGTCGCGGTGAAGGCGCGGGCGCCGTTCCAGGAGGCGCCGATGACGATGCCGATCGAGGCCAGCTCGTCCTCGCCCTGCACGATCGCGTATTTCGCCTTGCCGGTTTCCGGATCGTGCCGGTACTTCTTGCAATGGGCGGTGAAGGCCTCCGCCACCGACGAGGACGGCGTGATCGGATACCACGCGCACACCGTGGCGCCGCCATAGACGGCGCCGAGCGCGGCGGCGCTGTTGCCCTCGATGAAGATGCGGTCGCCGACCTTGTCGGACTTCTTTACCCGCAGCCCGATCGGACATTTCAAATTCTGCAGCGCCCAGTCGCGGCCGAGATGCAGCGCATGGACGTTGGAGGAGAGCAGCTTCTCCTTGCCCTTGTACTGCTCGCCGATCAGCTGCTCGATCAGCTTCGGGTCCATGTCGAGCAGCGCACTGAGCGCGCCCAAATAGATGATGTTCTTGAACAGCTGGCGCTGGCGCGGATCGGTATAGGTCGAGTTGGTGATGGCGGTGAGTGGCACGCCGATCACGGTGATGTCGTCGCGGAACTTGGTCGACGGCATCGGCTTGGTGGAATCGTAGAACAGGTAACCGCCGGGCTCGATGCCGGCGACGTCCTTGTCCCAGGTCTGCGGGTTCATCGCCACCATCATGTCGACGCCGCCGCGGGCGCCGAGATGTCCGGCCTCCGTCACCCGTACCTCGTACCAGGTCGGCAGGCCCTGGATGTTGGAGGGGAAGATGTTGCGCGGGCTCACGGGGACGCCATGGCGCAGGATCGCGCGCGCGAACATCTCGTTGGCGCTGGCCGACCCCGAGCCGTTGACGTTGGCGAAGCGGACGACGAAGTCGTTTACGCTGCTGATCGGCTTTTTGTCGGGCATGTCGAACCTGCGTGAGTCATCTCGATGAAATACTTCTGCATGTCCCAGGCTCCGGTGGGACAACGCTCGGCGCAAAGCCCGCAATGCAGGCAGACATCCTCGTCCTTCACCATCACGCGCCCGGTCTTGAGGTCGCTGGATACGTAGAGGTCCTGATCCGGATGCAGTGAGGGCGCCTTCAGGCGCTGGCGCAAATCGCTTTCCTCGCCGTTACCCGTGAAGGTGATGCAATCCATGGGGCAGATATCGGCACAAGCGTCGCACTCGATGCAGAGCGAGGTCGAGAACACGGTCTGTACGTCGCAGTTCAGGCAGCGATGGGCCTCGCCGAGGGCGAGCTTGACGTCATAGCCGAGCTCGACCTCGGCGCGGATGTCCTTCAGCGCGACGACCTTGTCGCGATGCGGCACCTTGAAGCGCTTGTCGATCGAGATGTCATTGTCATAGCTCCATTCGTGGATGCCCATCTTCTGTGAGGAGATTTGCACCTCCGGCAGCGGACGCTCACTGATGTCCTCGCCTGACAGCATCTTGTGGATCGACAGCGCGGCGTCATGGCCGTGCGCGACCGCCCAGATGATGTTCTTCGGACCGAACGCGGCATCGCCGCCGAAGAACACTTTCGGATTGGTCGATGCAAAGGTCTTGGGATCGACCTTCGGCATGTGCCATTTGTCGAACTCGATGCCGCAATCCTGCTCGATCCAAGGGAAGGCGTTCTCCTGACCGACCGCGACCAGCACATCGTCGCATGCGAAGGTCTGGTCCGGCTCGCCCGAGGGAACGAGGTTGCGGCGGCCCTTGGCGTCGTACTCGGCCTTCACCTTCTGGAACGTGACGCCGGTGAGCTTGCCGTTCTCGTGCACGAAGGCGACGGGGACCAGGAAATTGAGGATCGGAATGTCCTCATGGATCGCATCCTCCTTTTCCCAGGGCGAGGCCTTCATCTCCTCGAAGCCGGAGCGCACGATCACCTTGACGTCCTCGCCGCCGAGACGGCGCGCGGTGCGGCAGCAATCCATTGCGGTGTTGCCGCCGCCGAGCACGATCACGCGCTTGCCGATCTTGTCGACATGGCCGAACGAGACCGAGGCCAGCCATTCGATGCCGATATGAATGTTGCTTGCTGCCTCTTTCCGGCCGGGAATGTCGAGCTCGCGGCCGCGCGGCGCGCCGGAGCCGACGAAGATCGCATCGTACTTCTCTGCAAGCAGCGACCTCATGCTGTCGATGCGGTGGCCGCCCTTGAAGTCGACGCCGAGACCCAGGATGTAGCCGGTCTCCTCGTCGATCACGGAGTTGGGCAGGCGGAATTTCGGGATCTGCGTCCGCATCATGCCGCCGGCTTCCGGATCGGCATCGAACACGGTGCAGTGATAGCCGAGCGGCGCGAGATCGCGCGCCACCGTCAGCGAGGCAGGGCCGCCGCCAACGAGCGCGACACGCTTGCCGTTCGTCGGCACGGGCTTCGGCAGGCGCTGCTTGATGTCGTCCTTGAAGTCGGCGGCGACGCGCTTGAGGCGGCAGATCGCCACCGGATTCTCCTCGACGCGTCCGCGGCGGCACGCCGGCTCGCAGGGACGATCGCAGGTGCGTCCCAGAATTCCGGGAAACACGTTCGATTTCCAATTGATCATGTAGGCATCGCTGTAGCGGCCTTGTGCGATCAGTCGGATGTATTCGGGAACCGGGGTGTGCGCAGGACAGGCCCACTGGCAATCGACCACTTTGTGAAAGTAGTCGGGGGCCGCGATATCGGTCGGTTTCATTCCTACCCTGTCCGCCCAGGCTCAAAGGACCCGGCGGCCTCTTCTTGAGCTTGGCGAACGCTTAACGCGCGTCGATCTGGTTTCTGAATGACGTCATTAGGTTAGCTTATTAGAACCACTCCGAAGTACAACGGCAAATTTGCGCGCTTCCGCTCTTTCATGGGAGCCAAGCGCGCACAGCATCAATGGCCGCACGCAATGTGCGTGCGGTGCAACATGCTGCGATGGGGATGCGGGTTCAGCTGCGTGCGATATCGCTCTTCGCGAGGTCCCACATCAGGCAATAGGTGCCGACGGAGATCGGAAGCGGGAAGGGCGCCGCAGCCGGACCGGTGAAGCGCTCGGCGATGACGGCGGAGACCGCGCCAACATGCGTGCCGTCGATCAGCACGAACCAGTCGCGCGCGCCCTCGTTGCGCACCGCCGGTATTTCCGCCGTTGCACCCGACAATTCCGGCTCGCTTTCGAGCAGATGCATCGAGATGATGCCGTCGCGCTCGTCCGGCGTCAGTCTGTCTTGCAGTGCATCCCGCCAGGACGCTGCATTGTCGGGCGTCGGCCGCAGCCGTACAACGCCGAGCGCAGCGCCGCGTCCGGTGCCCTTGCTGATCGTGATGCGTGCGACGACCCGGAGCATGTCCTTGAAGCGCGCCATGGTCTGCCGCGACCAGTCGGTCGGGTTCGCGAGCCGCGCCTTGTAGGCGGGACTATCGAGCACGTCGAGCCTCGCGGTCGAGTACAGGCACAGATATTTGGGATTGCCGGCATGCGCGACATAGCGCCGCGCTTCGAGGAATCCGTCGATCGCGACACGCTCTTCCAGATGCTCGCGATCATACCAACGGTTGAAATCGATCTCATCGGCGGCGTCAATATTCATCGACGTCAGCAGCATGCCTTTCCCGGCGAGCGGCATTGTTCTTGTCCTTCCATGCTAGCCCCTCATGGTGAGGAGCGCGTCTCTCGGCCTTCATCCTTCGAGACGCGCGCGAAGGGCGCGCTCCTCAGGATGAGGGGCTAGATCCTTATCGCGGAATCTTCGAAGCAAGGTCGGCGATCGACTTCATGACGGCATCCCTCACGCCGCCATCATAAAGCGAATGTCCAGCCTCTTCCACGATGCGAAGCTCGGAACCGGACCAGACTTTCGCAAGGGCCTGGGACGTCGCGGGAGGACACAACAGATCATAGCGCCCCTGCACGATAATGCCGGGAATGCCTTCGAGCCGGCCCGCGTTTCGCAGCAGCTGGTTTTCGCTCATGAAGCTGTCGTTGACGAAATAATGCGCCTCCATGAACGGCGTCGCCGGCAGCGTCCGCCACACGTTCAGCGAGGCCAGGTCCAGCCGTGTCTTTGCGGGCTTGTGCTCCGAGAGCGTGCGCTCGGTGTCGTGCCAGGCCTTCGCCGCCGGGCCGTGCACGGCCGGATCGGCATCGAGGATGCGGCGCCAATAGGCCTCCACCGGCCGGTCGCGTTCTTCCCGAGGCAGCGCGCTGAGGAAATCCTCGTACAGCGCGGGATGGAATTGCGACAGGCGCGAGGTGAAGGCCGTCTCGACCTCGGCCCGCGTGCCGAGAAACGTCGCGCGCAGCGCGATGCCCGACACGCGCTCGGGGTGCGCTTCGGCATAAGCCAGTGCCAGCGTCGCACCCCAGGAGCCGCCGACCACGATCCAGCGCTCGAATCCGAACTTTTCGCGGATCTTCTCCATGTCCGAGATCAGGTGCGCGGTGGTGTTGTGCGCGCGCGATCCCTTGGGACGGCTGCGGCCGCAGCCGCGCTGGTCGAACAGCACGGCGCAGAAGCGATCGGGATCGAACAGCCGGCGATGGTCGGGCTGGCAGCCGCTGCCGGGCCCGCCATGCAGATAGACCGCAGGGATTCCGTCCGCGCGCCCGATGCTCTCGACATAGAGCTCATGGCCGTCGCCGACGTCGAGCATGTCCGCGGTCAGCGGCGCAAAAGGATCGGCGCGCCTGATCGAGCTGGCTGCGTCGGCGTCAGGCGTCATTCTCGGATTCCAGAGTGCCGCCGGCGAAATTGCGATACAGGAAGCGGTTGGTCTCGCCCTCGGCCTCGCGCTCGGCCTGTTTGAAGATGGTCTCGTGCAATGGCGACAGCGCGCAGGCCGGGTCGGTGTTGGCGGCATCGCCCGTCAGCGCAAAGGCCTGGCAGCGGCAGCCGCCGAAATCGATCTCGCGGAATTCGCAAGACTTGCACGGCTCCTTCATCCAGCCGGTGCCGCGATAGCGGTTGAAGGCCTCCGAGTTCTGCCAGATCCAGGCGATCGAATGGTTGGAACGCACCGATTCGAACTCGAGCCCGGTGATGCTCTCGGCGGCGTGGCAGGGCAGCACCTTGCCGGCGGGCGAGATGTTGAAGAACTGCCGGCCCCAGCCGCCCATGCATTTCTTCGGCCGTAGCGCGTAATAATCGGGCACGACATAGTCGATGGTCAGCCGGCCCTTCAGCCGCTCGCGCGCCTCCTCGACCAGGCGGGTGCATTCGTCCAGCTGCGCCACAGTCGGCATCAAGGCAGCGCGGTTCTTCAGCGCCCAGCCGTAATATTGCACGTTGGCGACCTCGAGCCGGTCGGCGTCGAGATCGAGGGCCATCTGGATGATATCAGGGAGATGGTGCAGGTTCTGCCGGTGCATCACCGCGTTCACGGTGAGCGGCAGATCGAGCTCGCGCGTCCATTTCGCCACTTCGAGCTTCTTGCGATGAGCGTTCTTGTAACCGGCGACGCGATCGGCGAGGCCTTCCTCGACACCCTGGAACGAGATCTGCACATGGCAGAGCCCGGCATCCGCCAGATCGCTCAGGCGTTCGCGCGTCAGCAGCACGGCCGAGGTGATCAGATTGGTGTAGAGGCCGGCGTCGCTCGCATGCTTGACCAGCTCGACCAGGTCCTTGCGCGCCGTCGGCTCGCCGCCGGAGAAATGCACCTGCAGCACGCCAATCTCGGCGAGCTCGCTCAACACCTTCTTCCATTCCTCGGTGGTCAGCTCCTTGCCGGAGCGGTCGAGCTCGACCGGGTTGGAGCAATAGGGGCATTGCAGCGGGCAGCGATGGGTGATCTCGAGCAACACCGCGAGCGGGATGCCAAAAGTCTCCGCCGTCGAGCGCTGCTTCTCCAGCACCGCGAGGCTGTCGCTGGTCTCTGGCGGGGTGTTGCCCAGCACATCGCTCATGACGTCTTCTCCCGGGCTTCGGTGAGAAAGCCCTTGTCGGCGAGATCCTGCAGCATGGCGATGACATCGGTGAGGATCGCCTCGCGCGGCGCGGCATATTTCGCGGCCAACTGATCTGCGACGTCGCCGACGCTGCGCTCGCCGTTGCAGAGCTGCAGCACCTCGACCGCGATCTCGTCCGGCGCCAGCACCCGTTCCGGCGCCAGGATCACCCAGACCTTGCGGGTCTCGTCGAACTTCAGCTTGGCATGCCGCGGCAGCACGGGGCGGCTTGCCTCGCTGACGCTGATGTTCCGCGGCCCAGCCATCGATCCTCCTCTTCAGCTCGCTTTGGGCACGAAGGCGCCCGGCGGAATGTGGCCCTCGACATAGGCATGCTGGAGCGCATCGAGCTGCACCCACAGCACGTTGGTCTTGAAGATCAACGCGTTGCAGACCTGCGCGCGCTGCTCCGGCGTCGTGGCGTGCGTCTTGACATAATGAAGCGCGAAATTGGCATCGCGCGGTGCCTGGGTCAGGCGGCGCTTGAAATAGCTCATGATATCAGGATTGACGAAGTCGTAATGCTCCAGCATGCCGGAGATGCGCTCTTCATGCAGGTTCGGCGCGAACAGCTCGGTGAGCGAGGAGGCGATCGCCTCCAGCGGGCTTTTTTCGCGGCAGTAGTGGACGTAGGCTTCGACCGCGAACCGCGTCGCCGGCAAAATGCCTTCGGTGGATTCGACGTAGGCGGTGTCGAGGCCAAGCCCTTCGGTCAGCTTGAGCCAGCGTTCGATTCCACCCTCGCTGCCGACATCGCCGTCATGGTCTTCGATGCGGTGGCGCCATTCCACGCGCGTGGCGCGGTCGCGGAAGCGCGAGATCACCACCGCGTCCTTCATCGGGATGGTGCTCTGGTAATAGTAGCGGTTGAGCGCCCAGGCCTGCACCTGGCCCTTGTTGAGCTTGCCGCCATGCAAGAGCTTGTGGAACGGATGCAGGCTGTGATAGCGCGTCGCCCCGATATGGCGCAGCGTCGCCTCGAGCTCCTCGGCAGAGTTGAGCTTGATGTCCTTGCCGATCGAGAGCGCGGTCATTCCAGTCGATGATGCGGCATTCACAGCACGATCTCCGTTCCATCCGCGGGTATCTGCCAGCCCGCCTCCTCAGTGATCTTGCGCTCGGGCGAGCCGGGCAACAGCGCCGGATTCGAGTTATTGATATGCAGAAACAGCTTCCTGTCGATATTGAGGTCGGCCAGCCGTGCGATGGCGCCGTCGTCGCCGGACATGGCGACATGTCCCATGCTCTTGCCGGTCTTGTGGCCGAGGCCGGCCCTGATCATCTCGTCGTCGCGCCAGACCGTGCCGTCGAAGAACACCAGCGCCGCGCCGTCGATCTCGGCCTTCAGCGCGTCGGTCACCTCGGCGCAGGCCGCAATGAAGTAGAAGAACTTGCCCGTGGCCTTGTCGGTGATCTTCAGGCCCAGAGTGTCGCCGTCGCCGCTCCCGCCGCCCGGATGCACCTTGCCTTCGAGATACCAGGCCGACTTGCCCGGCACTGCGAAGGGTAGCACCTCCAGGCCGGAGCGCGCCCCATCCGGCAGCCGGGGCTCGAACGGCTCACTGACACCGATCGGCTGGCGCCGCACGTTCTTCTCATTCAGCACATTGAAGATGCTGTTGCTGGCAAGGATCGCCAGCACCTTCTCGTGCGCATACACCGTAAAGGGCGAGCCCTCGCGCATCGACAGCAGGCCGGCTACGGCATCGACTTCGCCGTTGGTCAAAATCACGCCCGCAATCGGCGTGTGACGCAGTGCGCCCGCCTTGGGGTGCAGCTGCGGCGTGGCATTCAATTGCTGCCGCAGGTCGGGAGAGGCGTTGATCAGGAACCAGTGCTCGCCGTCACCGCTGAAGGCGACCGAGGCTTGGGTCCTTTGAAGCTCGTGGCCGTCGCTGCGGGCCGCTCGGCAACCCTCGCAGCCGCAATTCCATTGCGGAACTCCGCCGCCGGCCCCGGCGCCCAGGACGACGACGCGAAGCATGATCCGTCTCCTGGAGACAAATTCGCGAGGTGGATCTCAGGCCGACACAAAAGCTGTCTTCCGGACATCATCGTGACCGGAAGAAGTCGGGCCGAAAGATCCACCTGCGCAGAACGCGATCTCACCAACCGCTTACTTGCGGGTGGCGCTCACATACATGTTGATTTCCATGCCGCAGGGCACTTCGACGATCTTCGGGGCTTTCCAGGCCATTTCGGCTCTCCATCTTGCGAATTCGGGACGTATCCGCCCGCCCGTTAAACTAATGCTGGCGGAAAAGTTCGCCAGTGAAATTTTCCCGACCTAGGTAGTAGCCAGCGGAATTGTTGCACTGCAAAGTGAGCGCATTGCGGCCGTAAAGATGAACGAATGCCGTCCGCAAAATCGCCGATAGGTCGTGATCCCTGTCGGGATAAACGAGTTGTGAGTATGCAACGGCTTCTGTTCGGCTCCAGGCGACCCCATTGGATCAGGCATGCCCAGATATTTCTTCAACACCCGTATCGGCGACGAATTGATCGTGGATCCCGACGGCGAGGACCTGCGTAACCCCGATCGCGCCTGGGAGGTCGCGCGCCAGATGATCCTTGAGGTCGTGAAGTCGGAAGGCACCCAACGGGCCTTGCTGGACGCGGTGATCGAGGTGACCGATACCGACGGCGAGATCGTGCTGGAGTTTCCCTTCACCGAGGCCCTGCTGGATATGCCGGACCAGTCGGCGACGAAGCATTAGCCGGACGCGCGGTCGGGTAAGGGGCCCGCCGCTCTCTCCACCGTGATTGCGAGCCAACGGGACCGCGCGAAGCGCGGCCCGATGACAGGCTTCGCGAAGCAAATCCAGAATGAGGCACCAGCCAGCGCCAAACCTGCCCTTCACCCCCGCGAAATCCGCATGGCTTTGCCGCGTTGCCGGCGCTAAAAGACGCCGATCATACGGAGCAAACCATGCAAGACCTCTGGCGCCTGTCGGCCGCCGACCTCGCGACCCTCGTCAAGTCCAAGAAAGTCTCTGCCAGGGAGGCCGCGCGGGCTGGCCTCGCGCGGCTCGATGCCGTCAATCCCCAGCTCAATGCCGTGATCGACCACCGGCCGGAGGACGTGCTCAAGCAGTCCGATGCCGTCGATGCGGCCATCGCGCGGGGCGAGGACCCCGGTGTGCTCGCCGGCGTGCCCGTCACCATCAAGGCCAATGTCGACCAGGAAGGCTTTGCCACCACCAACGGCCTGAAGCTCCAGCGCGACCTGATCGCGCGCGAGGACAATCCGGTGGTCGCCAATTTCCGCAAAGCCGGCGCCGTCCTGCTCGGCCGCACCAATTGTCCGGCCTTCTCCTACCGCTGGTTCACCACCAATCTGATCCATGGCGACACCAAGAACCCCCGCGACGCTTCGCTGACCCCGGGCGGCTCCTCCGGCGGCGCCGGCTCGGCGGTCGCGGCCGGCATCGGCCACATCGCCCATGGCACCGACATCGCCGGCTCGATCCGCTATCCCGCCTATGCCTGCGGTGTGCACGGATTGCGCCCGACGCTCGGCCGCATCCCCGCCTTCAACCCGGCACTGCCGGAGCGCCCGATCGGGCCGCAGATCATGGCGGTGTCAGGCCCGCTGGCGCGCACGGTCAACGATTTGCGCATCTCGCTCGAAGCAATGTCGGCCCGTGACGTCCGCGACCCCTGGTTCGTGCCGGTGCCGCTGCACGGCCCGACACGGGAAAAGCGCGCCGCGCTCTGCCTCAATCCGGGCGGCCTTGCCACCACGCCGGAGGTGAAGGCGGCGGTGAGCGATGCCGGCAAGCGCCTCGAACGCGCCGGCTGGACCGTCGACATCATCGCGGACACGCCGCCAATGCGCGAGGCGGTCGAGTGGCAAATAAAACTCTGGCTCGGCGACGGTTATGAGGCGCAGCTGGAAATGGCCGAGCGCGAGGGCGATCCCGGCGCGCTGGCCTGTCTGCGCGGCAACCGCACAAGGGTCACGCCGATGGACCAGGCCAATTACGCCAAGGCGCTGACCCGAAGAGCCACGCTGACGCGCGAATGGATGCTGTTCTTCGAAAGATACTCGGTGCTGCTGACGCCGGTCTCAGGCGAGTTGCCGTTCCCGGATCATCTCGACCGCAAGGACGACGAATCCTTCAAGCGCGTCTGGGAAGCGCAGCTGCCGCAGATCGCCATTCCCTTCATGGGCTTGCCGGGCCTCGTCGTCTCCACCGGACTCGTCGGCAAGGCCCCGGTCGGTGTGCACATCGTTTCCGGCCGCTATCGCGAGGATCTCTGTCTGCTGGCAGGTGAAGCGATCGAGGCCGGCGGCGTGCCGCCGTCGCCGATCGATCCCGTGGGCTAGCGATGAGCACCATCTACGACTTCAAGGCCAACTCGCTTGCCGGCGAGGAGGTGCAGATGCGCCGGTTCGAGGGGCAGGTGCTCTTGATCGTCAACACCGCGAGCAAATGCGGCTTCACGCCGCAATATCGCGGTCTCGAGGATCTCTATCGCGACCTCTCCCCGCGCGGTTTCTCGGTGCTCGGCTTTCCCTGCAACCAGTTCGGCGCGCAGGAGCCGGGGCAGGCGAGCGAGATCCAGGAGTTCTGCTCGACCCATTACGACGTCACCTTCCCGCTGTTCGAGAAGATCGACGTCAACGGGCCGAAGGCGCATCCTCTGTACGAGTACCTGAAACGTCAGCAATCCGGCCTGTTGGGCGCCTCCATCAAATGGAATTTCACCAAATTCCTGGTGGACCGTGAGGGCCGCGTGGTCGCGCGCTACGCGCCGACCGCACGGCCTGAAGGATTGCGGCAGCAAATCGAAACACTGTTGTGAGCGAGACAAGCATGAGCGACGAATTTCCCGACCGCCTGTCGGTCGACCCGAACAGCCCGTACTACAACGCGGACATCCTGGCGCGCGACGTCGGCATCCGCTTCAAGGGCATCGAGAAGACCAATGTCGAGGAGTATTGCATCAGCGAAGGCTGGGTCCGCGTCACCGCAGGGAACGCCAAGGACCGCTACGGCAACCCGCTGACCATCAAGGTGCACGGCCCGGTGGAGCCGTATTTCAGGGATAAGAAATAGTTTGAACTGAGCGCGCGCCGCTCTCTCCTCGTCATTGCGAGGAGCTCGCGACAAAATTGCGCAGCAATTTTGCGCGGATGCGACCAAGCAATCCAGGATCTTTCCGCGGTGACAATCCGGATTGCTTCGCTTCGCTCGCAATGACGACAACAACCACCAAAGGCCAACCCCATGTCCGTCCGCATCACCGACGTCCGCGAGATCACAAAACCGATCTCGTCCCCGATCCGCAACGCCTATATCGACTTCACCAAGATGACGACGAGCTTAGTTGCCGTCGTCACCGACGTCGTTCGTGACGGCAAGCGCGTCGTCGGCTACGGCTTCAACTCCAACGGCCGCTACGGGCAGGGTGGCCTGATCCGCGAGCGCTTTGCCTCGCGCATTCTCGAGGCCGATCCGAAGTCGCTGCTCAATAGCGCCGGCGACAATCTCGACCCCGACAAGGTCTGGGGCGCGATGATGACCAACGAGAAGCCCGGCGGTCATGGCGAGCGCTCGGTCGCGGTCGGCACCATCGACATGGCGGTGTGGGATGCGACGGCGAAGATCGCCGGCAAGCCGCTGTTCCGCCTGCTCGCCGAACGCCACGGCGTCACCGCCAATCCGCGCGTCTTCGTCTACGCCGCCGGCGGCTACTATTATCCCGGCAAGGATCTTTCGATGCTGCGCGGCGAGATGCGCGGCTATCTCGATCGCGGCTACAACGTCGTCAAGATGAAGATCGGCGGCGCGCCGATCGACGAGGATCGTACGCGTATCGAGGCGGTGCTGAAGGAGATCGGCAACGACGCGCAACTCGCCGTCGACGCCAACGGCCGCTTCGATCTGGAAACGGGAATCGCCTACGCAAAAATGCTGCGCGACTATCCCCTGTTCTGGTACGAGGAGGCCGGCGATCCCCTCGACTACGCGCTGCAGGCGGCGCTCGCCGAATTCTATCCGGCTCCCATGGCGACAGGCGAAAACTTGTTCAGCCACCAGGACGCCCGCAACCTGATCCGCTACGGCGGCATGCGCCCCGATCGCGACTGGCTGCAATTCGACTGCGCGCTGTCCTACGGCCTGTGCGAATACCAGCGCACGCTCGAGGTGCTGAAGACCTACGGCTGGTCCCCCAGCCGCTGCATACCGCACGGCGGCCACCAGATGTCACTCAACATCGCCGCCGGCCTCGGCTTAGGCGGCAACGAAAGCTACCCCGACCTGTTTCAGCCCTACGGCGGCTTCCCGGACGGCGTCCGCGTCGAGAACGGCCACATCACCATGCCCGAGCTTGCAGGCATCGGCTTCGAAGGCAAGTCCGATCTCTACAAGGAAATGAAGGAGCTGGCGGAGTAGCCCGACTGTGGCGACACACACGTCATTGCGAGCGAAGCGAAGCAATCCAGAATCTCACCGCGGAGGCAAGTCTGGATTGCTTCGCTGCGCTCGCAATGCCGGCGGAAAGAGCCGTGACGTTCTCGTATGTCTCCGCCTGCGGCGGCTTCATCGCTCTTTCCCCGCCTCCACCGCCGCCATCGGCTGTCGCGCCCCATACATCAACGACCGCCACAGCCATTCGAGCGGGCCGTAGCGATAGCGACGCAGCCACCAGACGCTGAACAGCGCCTGTGCGGCGTAGACGGCAATGCCGATGGCGAGAGCCTCGGCGACGCCAAGCCGGCCGAACAGGCCGAGGCCGTAGCCGTAAAAGATCCAACCGAAGATGAGGGACTCCGCTATGTAGTTGGTGAAGGCCATCCGTCCCAGCGGCGCGGCCCAGCCGAGCAGCTTCTTGCCGCGATCGAAATGGGCGATGCCGAGGATGGCGGCGCCATAGCCCAGCGCCAACAGGGTGGCGCCGAGCGGCTCGATGCCGCGATAAAGCAGGCCCGCGCCGAGAGCGAGCGCGGGAAGCCCGATGACGAACAGGGCGCGGGTGTTTTGCACGATGCCGCTCCGCCAGGCCAGTATTCCCAGAAGAAATAGCCCGATCGTACGCAGAAAGACGAATGCGTGGAGCGAAGCGATCAGGGGAATTTCGCGCAGCCGAAACGCCAGCACATCGAGAAAGCCGCCCGTCGCATAGATGCGATTGGCGTCCATGGCATCGCGCCAGATCATAGTCCGGCTGGGAAACAATCCAGCCGGCGGAAAAGCCTGCATCGCCAGATACAGCCCCAGAGATGTCACTGCGGCGAAAGCGAGCAGCCAGCGCGGGCCAAACAGCAATGGTAGCACGATGAATCCGGCTAGCGCATATTCGGCGAGGATATCGCCATTCCAGATCAGGCAAAGGTGGATAATGCCGAACATCAGCAGCACGGCAAGCCGGCGCAGGAGCAAAACGGTGCGACGTTTGCTGGCGGCGAGCCGGTCGAATTGAATGGCAAGACCTGCGCCGAACAGCAGCGAAAACAGCGCGAATGCCTTGAGCTCGATAGCCTGTGTCAGGATCGTTTCGATGGTCTGGTCGATGGGCGAAGCGAGTGTCTTGGGGCCGAGAAACTGCTCGAAGATCGAAACGCGAAATTCCATCACGAGATTGATCGCCATGACGCCGAACAGGGCGATGCCCCTGAGCACGTCGATGGCATCGATCCGCTCTACGGACGGTGTCGGAGCTGCCGGGCTATATGGCGTCATGCAATTCTCGGCTAATTCGGCCTTGCTGCCGCAGCTGCGCCCGGCCAGGCTCGGTGCAGGCGAGGTGCCGCCACGTTCTTTGTCATTGCGAGCGAAGCGAAGCAATCCAGAGTCTGTCCGCGAAGGCAGTCTGGATTGCTTCGCTGTGCTCGCAACGACGCTGTGACGCGGCCTCTTTACGACAGCCGCATGTCCAGCAGCCTTCGTCCCTCGCCCTTCAGCAGCTTCTTCACCGCACTGGACGCCACCACCTCGCCGTCGTTCGCATAGGCCTCGTGGTTCTTCTCGATGTCGTCGAGGCGGTAGAGGTAGTTGACCATCACGCCGGCGGACTCCCGCACGCCCTTGGGCGAGAGGTCGCCCATCCAGTTGATGCGCTCGAGCCGGGCACCGTTGCCGAGATGGAAGCGGGCGACGGAATCGATCAGCCGGCCCTTCGGCGTGCGCGCCCTCAGGAAATAGTAGGCGGCGAGCGGCTCCAGCACGCCGCGAAGCAGTGCTGCCGTCTCGGGGCTTTCGAACCATTTGGGATCATCGAGACGCTTCAGCGCCTCGCGGTCCTCGTCCGCCAGCGGCAGCTCCTTGTCCTGCTTCACCCAGGCCATGAAGCCGGGCACCGGCGACAGCGTCACGAAGGTGTCGAGCTTCGGCAATTCGCGGCGCAGCTCCTCCACCACCTGCTTGATCAGGAAGCTGCCGAAGGAGATGCCGCCCAGGCCGCGCTGGGTGTTGGAGATCGAATAGAACACGGCGGTGCGCGCCTTCTCGATGGGAAGGTGCTGGCGGTCGACCGCGAGCAGCGGCGCGATCGCGCCCGGGATCGTCTCTGTCAGCGCCACCTCGACGAAGATCAGGGGCTCGTCCACCATTGCGGGATGGAAGAAGGCGTAGCAGCGGCGGTCGACCGGGTCGATACGGCGGCGCAGATCGTCCCAGTCGGAGATCTCATGCACGGCTTCGTAACGGATGATCTTTTCGAGGATGTTGGCCGGGGTCGACCAGTCGATCCTGCGCAGCACGAGAAACCCCCTGTTGAACCACGAAGAGAGAAGGTGCGAGACGTCGCGGTCGAGCGCGGCGAGATCGGTGTGCCCGTTCATCATGCCGAGCAGATCGGCGCGCATCTTGACGAGATCGCCGGTGCCACCCGGCGCGCGGTTGAGGCGGCGGATCAGTTCCTGCCGCCGCGGCTCGGAGGCGAAGTGCAGGGCACTGGCATCCTCGTCGCTCGGCTTGGCGCGCCATTGTTCGATCGCCTTGGAAAGTCGTTCCCGGTCGGGGCCGAAAAAGCGCACCAATCCTTCGAAAAAGGCGCGGCGTCCCGCCGCATCCAGCTCCTGATAGAGATCGAGCACCTCGCGCGCCATGGCGGTGCCGGAGGCTTCGCCCCGGCCGGACAGCAGCGCGCCGCAAAGCTCGAGCAGTCCATCGGCATCTCGTTTGGTGTCCGAGGCGTCGCCGCGGCGAAGCAGCGTGCGGCCGCGCTCGGAGATGGTGGCGAGCAGGTCGGAGAAGAAGGCGTTGGCCATCTGGGCTTTCGATTCAGGTTTGTGCGTTGCGGAAGCTTACATGGGATTTGGGCAGAAGCCGATCACAATCAAGGAGGGGGATGCGGCATCTTTAGTTGGAGTGTGCATTTGGCGAATGACGGCATGTTCAGACCAGCGGGATTTGGAGAACGTGGCGGCCACCTCACCCGCCGTCATTGCAAGCGCAGCGAAGCAAATCCAGACTGCCTCCGAGGAGGGATTCCGGATTGCGTCGTCGCATCCGGGCAAAATTGCTGCGCAATTTTGTCGCGAGCTCCTCGCAATGACGGGGGAGAGAGTTACGCAAGGCGCTCGCAATGACGAGATTGGGGCTACCCCTTCCCCGCAAACTCCGTCGGCGTCCGCCCCGTCACCTGGCGGAACGCCGCCGAGAACGCCGGCACGCTCGCATAGCCAAGCTGCGTGGCGAGCTGTTTCACCGAGACATTTGCATCCGTCGACAGCCGCTGGATCGCAGCCGCAATCCGCGCGCGCTGGCACCAGCTCTTGAAGCTGAGCTGCGTCTCGGTCGAGAACAGCCGTGACAGCGTCCGCACGGAGGTTCCGACCGCGCGCGCCAAGGTGTCGATGTCGTGCAGGCCGGTGGGATCGTCGAGCACGATCATCGCGGCGCGGCGGCAGCGCACTTCGCGCGGCAGCGGTACGAACGTCGTGGAATCCTCGGCCTGGTGCAATTCCAGCATCACCAGGCGCACCAGCAGTTCGGTGCGCTCCTCGCTGTTGCCTGCATCGAACAACGCGAGGATCGCCTGATTGAGCAGCGGTGACACCCGCACCACGAATTCCCTGGTCAGGCCGTCATAGCGCTGCTGGCGCTTCAGCCAGGACAGGTCGAAATACAGCGTGCGCATCTCGATGTCGGCGAGCAGGTCGATGGCGTGCTCGAGCCCGGCCGGCACCCAGACCGCCCGGTCCGGCGGCACCAGCCAGCGTCCCCCGGGCGTCGTCACCTGCATGGTGCCCCTGGTCGCATAGATCAGCTGCGCCTCGCGGTGCAGGTGCGGCTCGATCCGCATCCCCTTGGGATAATCGCGGGCGACCAGGTGCACGCCCGCGGGCGAGCGGTGGTTGCTCCGGACCTCGCGGAGGATTGGCGTTTCCAAGACAGTCATTGGCAGCATCCCGTCATTCGCAAGACATATACCTCATTTTCGGAGCAGGAGAGGATTCGGGAAATGAACAGCCCCAGCCGGGTCATCAGTTTCGTCAATGCAGGCCATTTCATCGACCATTATTCGATGCTGATCTTCGCCGCCGCCGTCATCATCATGGGCCCGGCGCTCGGCATGGCCTATTCGGAACTCCTGCCTTACGCGACGCCGGGCTTCGTTGCCTTCGGGGCGGGCTCGCTGCTCACCGGCTGGCTCGGGGATCGCTGGAGCCGCCGTCACATGATGCTGATCTTCTTCATCGGCATCGGCGCCTCCATGATCGCGGTCGGCTTCGTGCAGACTCCCGTGCAGCTCGGCGCCGCGCTGCTCGCCATCGGCATCTTCGCCTCGATCTATCATCCCGTCGGCACTGCCATGATCGTGTCCTATGCCGACCGGCTCGGTCGCGAGATGGGCATCAACGGCGTCTGGGGCAATCTCGGCGTCGCCTCGTCGGCCCTGGTCACCGGCGTGATCGGCCAGTATCTCGGCTGGCGCTTTGCGTTCATCGTTCCCGGCGTGGTCACGATCCTGATCGGCATCGGCTTAGCGATGAGCGTCGTGCATGAGGACCGCAAGGCCTCGAAGCAGGCGGCGGCCCAGGCGCGGGTGGCAAAACAGGACATGTGGCGCGTGGTGCTGTCGCTGCTGATCGTGGTGATCGCGATCTCCACGACCTTCAACGCCGTCACAGTCGCGCTGCCAAAGCTGTTCGCCGAGCGGCTCGCTGATCTCACCAAAAGCCCGGCGCTGCTCGGGGTCATCGCCGCCTGCGTCTACGTGTTCGGCGCGATGACGCAATATACGATCGGCCGGCTGCTCGACCGCTACTCGCTGAAGACGGTGGCGCTGCCGCTGTCCTTCATGCTGGCGCCGTTCCTGTATCTGGCCGCGAGCCTGAACAATCTGCCGCTGATCGTGGTCTCGATCGGCATCGTCATGGGCGCGTTCGGCCAGGTCACAGTGAACGATGCCATGGTCGGCAAGTACACCACCGAGGAGTGGCGCTCGCGCGCCTATGCCGTGCGCTATTTCGTCGGCTTCACCGCGGCCGGCGCCTCCGTCGGCCTGGTCGCCTGGCTCTACGAGCAGGGCGGCTTCGTCACCATGCTGCACGCCTTCGCCGCCCTCTGCCTGCTCGCGATCGCCGCCGCGCTGATTCTGCCGCGCGAGATCAGGACGCCGCAGCCGGCGTGAGAGGCTCTCGTGTCCCGGACAAGCTGCAACGCGTTGGCGTTGCTGCGCAGAGCCGGGACCCAGAAAAAAATTACAGGCGAGTGTCTCGGCGGCATGGGCCCCGCCTCAGCAGCGCACCGTCGAAGAGACGCAGCGCTGCGCCCGCAATGACGGGGAATGTGGCGGGCGGCGGGACCTGCGGCGGTACTTCCCCCGCTGCCTGCCCATTATCCCATTCTGCCAGTGTTTTGCCCGACGGAGCAAGTCGTTTCGGCAAGTCCGAAATTTCGTGAGGTTTTTCAACCCCATCTCTACTGTGCATGGGGTTGTTTTCGCACTTTTTGTTTTCGCCCCCTGAACCCGCCGGTGCGGCGGAACCCGCTCTGCCTTCCGCGGGTTCTATCCCCTGTGGCCCCGACGCCCGGGATAGATCAAGGGGGAAAGATACCTGCATGCCATGGCGCCTGCTCCGAACGGTCGGCCTTGTCCCCGCGGCGCTTATCCTCACCACCATTGCAGTCGCCGCCGAACGCGGCAAATCGGCCGGACCCTCCGAGTCGCTCCTGATCCTGCAGATCGCGCTGCTGATGGCGCTCGGCCGCGGCCTCGGCGAGATCATGCAGCGGATCGGCCAGCCCTCGGTGATGGGCGAACTGCTCGCCGGCATCATCCTGGGGCCGTCGCTGTTCGGCTGGATCTGGCCGGAGGCGCAAGCCGCGATCTTCCCCAAGACGCCCGAGCAGAAGGCGATGATCGACGGCATCGCGCAAGTGGGCATTCTGCTGCTGCTCTTGCTGACCGGCATGGAGACCGATCTCAAGCTGGTCCGGAAGGTCGGCAAGGCCGCGATCGCGATCTCGATTGCCGGCATCCTGGTGCCCTTCGCCTGCGGCTTCGCACTCGGCGAGTTCCTGCCGGATGCACTGCTGCCCAATCCGCAGGAGCGCCTGGTGGCGTCGTTGTTCATGGGCACGGCGCTGTCGATCTCCTCCGTGAAGATCGTCGCCGTGGTGGTGCGCGAGATGAATTTCATGCGCCGCAATGTCGGGCAGATCATCGTCGCGACCGCCGTCATCGATGACACCATCGGCTGGATCATCATCGCCGTCATCTTCAGCCTGGCCTCGCACGGCACGCTCGACATCGCCTCGGTGGCCAAAGCCGTGCTGGGGACGCTCGCCTTCCTCGCCATCAGCTTCACGATCGGCCGCCGCCTGGTGTTCCAGCTGATCCGCTGGGCCAACGACAACCTGGTCAGCGCCGCGCCTGTCATCACGGTGATCCTGGTGCTGATGGGCGTCATGGCGCTGATCACGCACCTGATCGGCGTCCACACCGTGCTCGGGGCCTTCGTCGCCGGCATTCTCGTCGGCGAGTCCCCGATCCTGACGCGGCAGATCGACGAGCGCCTGCGCGGCCTGATCTCGAGCTTCTTCATGCCGGTGTTCTTCGGCCTGGCGGGGCTCAGCGCCGACCTCTCGGTGCTGCGCGATCCCAGCCTCCTGATGCTCACCGGCCTCCTGGTCGTGATCGCCAGCGTCGGCAAGTTCGGCGGTGCCTTCGTTGGCGGCACCTTGGGAGGGCTGAATGCCAGGGAGTCGCTGGCGCTCGCCAGCGGCATGAATGCGCGCGGCTCGACCGAGGTGATCATCGCAACCATCGGCCTCTCCATCGGCGTGCTCAGTCAGAACCTGTTCACGATGATCGTGACCATGGCAATCGTGACGACGATGGCGATGCCGCCGATGCTGCGCGCGGCGCTGGCCAGGCTGCCGATGAACGAGGAGGAGAAGGAGCGGCTCGAGCGGGAAGAATTCGAGAAGCGCGGCTTCATCGCCAATCTCGAGCGTCCCCTGCTGGCGGTGGACGAGAGCCCCAACGCTACCTTCGCCGCCCACGTCGCCGGCCTGATCGCCGGCATGCGCGGCCTGCCGATCACGGTGCTGCATATCGGCAAGCACGCCGAGGAGCAGGAGAAGGGCCGCCATGAGAGTCACGAAGCCGTGGTCAAGAAGGCCGCCGAAACCGTCTCCGCCAACGGCGATGGCAATGCCGGCAGCATCGACGTCGTCACCCGCACCGGGCGCGCGGAGCTCGGCGAGACGATTGCCGACGAAGCGCGCAAGGGCTTCGACCTCCTGGTCGTCGGCGTCGCCAAGGTGGCCGCCGCCAAGGACCGTTTCGATCGCAAGATCGAGGATATCGCCGCAACGTTCGACGGACCGCTCGCCATCGTGGCCGCCAAAGGCAAGCATCTGAAGCAGCCAATGCCCGATGCGCTCAACATCCTCGTTCCCGTTTCCGGCAGCGCCGTTTCCAAGCGCGGTGCGGAGATCGCGGTGGCGCTGGCGGGCTCAGGCTCGCTCCGGGTGATCTATGTGACGACGACGCGCGACAAGGGCGCACAGCGCGGCACTTCGCGCGGGCTGAGCCAGGAGATGGGCATCCTCAAGGACACCAGCGATCTCGCGGCCCGATACGACGTCGACATCACCACCACGCTGCGGCTGAACCGGGCGCCGGAGGCCGCGATCCTGCGCGAGATCGATACCACCGACGTCGACCTCGTCGTCATGGGTGTCGACCGCATCCAGGCCGATCACCTTTCCTTCGGCGGCGTCGCCGACGCGGTGCTCAGGCAATCGAAGGTCTCGGTGCTGCTGGTGTCGAGCGGCGAGGCGCGGCAGGCGCCGCCGGAGAAGGCTTAGGCTACATCGAGTTCAGTCCGGCTGCACCTGCGCAGGAGGTGCGCTCCCTCTTGCGCTTGCGGGAGAGGGTTGGGGAGAGGGCTGTCTCCTCATTGAGACACTCCCCTTAGCGCCGATCCCTCTCCTCCGTCATTGCGAGCGCAGCGAAGCAAATCCAGACTGTCACCGTGGAAAGATTCTGGATTGCTTCGCTGCGCTCGCAATGACGATGTGGATGCCTCGGCGCCTTAAGTCTTCACCGCCACCGCCTTCGGCGCCTTCTTCGAAGCGCGCCAGTTCTCAAACCGCTGCACCACCACGAAGAAGGCCGGCACGAACAGTACCGCAAGGCAGGTCGAGGCCAGCATGCCCGAGAACACGGTGATGCCGATCGACTTGCGCGCGCTGGCGCCGGCGCCGGTCGCGAGCACCAGCGGCACGACGCCGAGGATGAAGGCGAAGGAGGTCATCAGGATCGGGCGGAAACGGGCACGCGCGGCTTCGATCGCGGACTCCAGGATCGGCTTGCCGTCGCGGCCGTGCAGCTCGAGGCCGACCTCGACGATCAGGATGGCGTTCTTGGCCGACAGCGCGATGAGCAGGATCAATCCGATCTGGCAATAGAGGTTGTTGTCGATCTTGAGCCCGGAGAGGATCAGCATCGGCCCGAGCAGCGACAGCGGCACCGCGAGGATCACCGAGATCGGCGCGTACCAGCTCTCATACTGGCCGGCGAGCACGAGATAGACCAGCAGCATGGCGAGGCCGAACACCCAGTAGATCTGGTTCGAGACCGCCTTCTCCTGATATGACATCGCGGTCCACTCATAGCCGGTGCCGGGCGGCAGCGTCTTGTCCGCGATCTCCTCCATCAACTTCAGCGATTGGCCCGATGAATAGCCCTGCGCCGGCAGGCCGATCACCGTCGAGGACGGATAGAGGTTGTAGAGGCTGATCAGCGACGGACCGGTGGCCGGCGTGATCTTGGCGACGGTGCCGATCGGGATCATGTCGCCGTTGGAGTTGCGCACCTGCATGTTGGCGATGTCGCGCTCGGTGACGCGGAAGGCCGGATCGGCCTGGGTGTAGACCTGGAAGACGCGGCCGAACTTGTTGAACTGGTTGACGTAGGACGAGCCGAGATAGGTCGATAGCGCCGAGAACACCTGGTCCGTCGTGACGTGCAGCGTCTGGGTCTTGATGCGGTCGATCTCGACGTTGAACTGCGGCACCGACGAGCGGAACGAGGTCTGCACGCGCTGCAGCGCGCTCTGGCTCTGCGCGTTGCTGACCATCGCACCGGTGATGGCCTGCAGCTTGGCGAAATCGCTGTTGCCGTCGCGCAGCTCGACCTGCATCGAGAAACCGGCGGCGTTGCCGATGCCCTGGATCGGCGGCGGCGGCAGCACAATAGTGCGCGCCTCCATGATGGTTGCGAGCTTGTCGTTCAGCCCGAAGACCAGCGAGCGCAAATCCTCGCCGGGTCCTTTGCGCGCGTCCCAATCCTTCAGGATGATGTAGGCGACGCCGGCATTGGCGAGGCTGGCGCTGTTGTCGAGCGCGGAGATGCCGGCGATGGTGATGACCTGCTGGACGCCGGGCGTATCCTTGATGATCTCGCTGGCCCTGTCGAGCACGTTCTGGGTCCGCTCCAACGCTGCGCCGTCGGGCAGCTGGATCGCGGCGATCAGATAGCCCTGGTCCTCGATCGGCAGGAAGCCCGTCGGCACCCGCGACAGGCCGTAGCCGCCGGCTCCGATGACCAGCAGCGCGAACGCGACCGAGATGGTGGCGTTCTTCACCAGGAACGTGATCAGCCTGGTGTAGCCGCGCTCGACGCGGTCATAGACGGCGTTGAAGCCTCGATAGAAGAAATTGCGCTGCTCCGGCGGCACCGCCGGCCGCAGCCATAGCGCACACTGCGTCGGCTTCAAGGTCGCCGCGTTGATCGCGGAGAGCAGCGCGGTCGCCGCGATCACCAGCGCGAATTGCGAGTAGATGCGCCCGGTGAGGCCGGCAAGGAACGAGGCCGGCAGGAACACCGAGATCAGCACCAGGGTGATGCCGACGATCGGCGCGAACAGCTGGTCCATCGCCCTGATCGCTGCGTCGTGGCCGTTCATGCCCTGCTCGATGTTGTGCGCCGCGCCTTCCACCACCACGATGGCGTCGTCGACCACGATGCCGATCGCGAGCACGATCGCGAACAGCGTCGACATGTTGATGGTGAAGCCGAGCGCCGCCATCGCGGCGAAGGCGCCGATGATGGTGACGGGCACGGTCGTCGCGGGCACCAGCATCGCGCGCCAGTCCTGCAGGAACACGAGGATCACCACCAGCACCAGAAGGCCGGCCTCGATCAGCGTCATGTAGACCTCGTGCACCGAGGCTTGCACGAACTTGGTGGTGTCGAACGGCGTGTCGTATTTGATGCCTTCGGGGAAGCGCTTGGCGAGCTCGGCCATCTTCTTCTCGACGGCCTGCTCGACCTGGAGCGCGTTGGCGCCGGGCGACTGGAACACGCCGATGCCGGTGGCGGGCTGCTTGTTGAGCGAGAAGATCTGGCTGTAGGTCTGTGCGCCAAGCTCGACCCAGCCGACGTCGCGCACCCGCGTGACGTCGCCGCTGGTCCCTGTCTTGACGATGATGTTCTCGAACTGGGTGGTGTCGTCGAGCCGTCCGTTGACGTTGAGCGTGTACTGGAACGCCTGGCCCGGCGGCGTCGGCGGTGCGCCGACCTGGCCGGCGGAGACCTGCTGGCTCTGCTGCTGGATCGCGTTGATGACGTCCTGCGGTACCAGGCCCCGGGCCTGCAGTTTGCTCGGGTCGAGCCACACCCGCATCGAATACTGGCCGGCGCCGAACACCGTGACGTTGCCGACGCCGGGCAGGCGGGAGAGCTCGTCGCGGATGTTGATGGTGGCGTAGTTGCTCAAATAGAGGCTGTCATACTTCGCCTCGGGCGAGGTCAGCGTCACGAACAGCAGGATAGCGGTCGATTTCTTCTGGACGGTGACGCCCTGGTTCTGCACCGCCTGCGGGAGCTGCGCCAGCGCACTGGAGACACGGTTCTGCACCAGCACCTGTGCGAAGTTGAGGTCGGTGCCGATCTTGAAGGTCACGGTCAGCGTGTAGGTGCCGTCCGAGCCGCTGTAGGACTGCATGTACAGCATGTCCTCGACGCCGTTGACCTGCTGCTCGATCGGCAGCGCCACGGTGTCGATCACGGTCTTGGCGCTGGCGCCGGGATAACGCGTGGTGACCTGCACCGTCGGCGGCACCACGTCGGGGTATTGCGCGATCGCAAGGTTGAACAGCGCGACGCCGCCGATCAGGATCATCAGGAGTGCGATGACGTTGGAGAGGACCGGCCGCTCGATGAAGAATTTTGAGATCATGGCTGGCGGCTCCTACTTGGTGGACGCCTGGGACTGGTCGATCTTCGTCACCTGCGGGTCGATCTTCTGCCCCGGGATCACCCGCAGCAGTCCCGCGATCACGACGCGGTCGTCCGGCTTGAGGCCGCTTTCAATCACGCGCAGGCCGTTGTCGGTCGGCCCGATCTGCACCTTGCGCTGCTCGACGACATTGTCGTTGTTGACGACGAGGAGATAGCGGCCGCCCTGGTCGCTGCCGAGCGCGGTGTCGGGAACGAGCAGGGCTTCCTTCTCCTGGGTGAAGGGTACGCGGACGCGCACGAAATAGCCGGGCAGCAGCACCCGCTTGTCGTTGGGTATGACGCCGCGCACGGCGAGCGTGCCAGTCGATGTATTGAGGGTCGGCGAGACGTAGTCGAGGTGGCCTTCATGCGGGTATCCGGTCTCGGTCTGGAGGCCCACCTGGACCGGCAACTGTCTGAGATCGGCGACCGTCAGCCCGCGGCGGGCCGCTTCGGCGCGGATGCGAAGGACGTCCTGCTCGTTGACGGTGAAGTTCACCCAGATCGGGTCCAGCGCGACGATGGTCGCGAGCTGGGTCGGGGAGGAGACGCCGACGAGCTCGCCGATCGAGACCAGGTGCGCGCTGACGATGCCGTCGAACGGCGCCGTCACCTTGGTGTAGCCGTAATTGACCTCGGCGAGCCTGGTATTGACCTGCGCCTGTTGGAGACTGGCCTGCGCGTTTTCGCGGTTCGAGGTCGAGGTGTCGAGGGTGGACTGCGAGACCGCCTGGCGCTGCACCAACTCGGTCTGCCGCTTGAAATCGGCCTCTGCCTGCTTCAGCGTGGCCTGCGCGCCGGCCTCGGCTGCCTGTGCCTGCTCGAGCTTGAGCTTGTAGGTCTCCGGCTCGATTGTGAACAGCTGGGTGCCCTGCTTGACGAAGGTGCCGTCCTGGTAGTCGATCGATTGCAGGAAGCCCTGCACGCGCGCGACCAGATCGACGCTCTTGATCGGCGCGGTGTTGCCGGTCGCCTCGACGTAGCGCGTCACTGCGCGCTGCACCGGCGTCGCGACGTCCACCTTGGGCGGCGGTGGCGCCACGAAGGTGTTCTTGTCCTCGCAGCCGGCGAGCGCGATGACCGCGGTTGCCGTTGCCAAGGCCCGCCCGACATGTTTCCGCGCTTGCCTAGTTCGTGCGGGAGATGCGAGATTCGCGCGCGTCATTCGGTGGCTCCCGGGTTGCTGTCTGTCGGTGCGGCAGGCTACCAACAAATGCCCGGCCGCGGAACACCATAGCCATGGCAGTCAGAGGCCTTGCACTGCAAACGGCGGCGTGCCCTTTGGCAGGTTCATCATGACAAATCGCTTTTCACTGAGCGCATGATCGACCAGAATTGGCGAAGGCGGTGTGATTGATGCGCCGGAAGGATTCGCCGATCCGGACGGAGTAGCGGCAGCGGCTGCATGACAACTGAAATTCAGATTCGCGCCTTCGCGCCGCTCGATGCGGTTCCTGTGCGCGAGCTGTTCATCCGGGTAAATCGTCTGTTGGCACCCGCGCATTTGGCGGAGGCGTTCGAAAAATACATCACTCGCTCGCTCGTGGAGGAGATAGATCGAATCGCCGAATACTATTCGAGCCGGGACGGCGGTTTTTGGGTCGCTGTCGACGACGACGAAATTGTTGGCATGTTTGGGCTGGAGAGCGTTGGCGGGGAAGCGATGGAGCTGCGGCGCATGTACGTCGCTCCCGGCGCGCGACGCCGGGGAATTGCGCGGAACATGCTGGCGTTTGCGGAGCAGGAATGCCGCCGCCGGAAGCGGTTACAATTGCAGCTGAGTACGTCCGAGCTTCAGCAGGATGCGCTGGCGCTGTACCGTAACGCCGGATACGAGAACGCGGGCGAAGAGATCGCCGATGCCGCCACCAACAAGACGCTAGGCGGTGGCATTCGCCGCTACCATTTCATCAAGCGGCTCTGAGGTGAAAACTGGCTCTGCCGAGAGGAGGATGCGCATGCGATTGTCCCTGGTGATAGCTTCGTGATCGTCTACCGCCTCTTGATCTCCTCATACTTCGCCATCGCGCGCTCGAACTTCCGGTTGAACAGCCACATCGCAGCGAGGATCTCGCGGAAGCTCGCCGAGGTGCGCGCCCGGTCGGTCTGTCCGAAAGCAAAAATGCTATTGTTGCGCAGGTGCTTCATGATCATGGGGCTGGACACCCTATAGTTCAGGAGATCGCCCGATTTGAGCGCAGCCCGCGTCGGCGTGGGAACGATCTGGATCAGTTCGAACAGCTTCATCTGGTCGATCGGATCAGGCAGCGTCTTCACGATTTGCGGGATCTCACGGAACAGGTCGGCATGCGCGTTCATCAGCCCGTCCCGCACGTTGGTCCAGTGGTTGAAGCGGTGATCTGTGCCGCGGGCGCGTGCCTCCTCCTTGTCGTCGCGCGCGCTCAGCGCCGGATCGATCGCGGCGATGTCACCCTTGACGGCCTCCCATTTCCGGCGGCCGTTGCGGTCTTCGGAGGGGCCGGTCTGGAAGCTGCCCATGTAGGTGTTCGAGCGCGCATTGCGGACATTCTGCTTGCCGTTGGTCTCGGCGAAGAACAGCCCGAGGCTGATGCGCCCCGCGGCCTCCGCATGCTCAGGCGCAAGCCCCCTGGCGCGCGCAATGGCGACCGCGAGATCGACGACGTCCTTGAACGGCGTTGGCGAATTCTGCGCGCTGGCAGGCGGCGCCTCCATGATGTCGAACAGCTTCGAATATTCGTCGATCAAAGGCTCGATGTCGGCGTCGAAATAGGCCGGAGGAATCTCGAACTTGTTGGGCCTCCCGATCCGCGCCGGCATGGCGTCCGTCAGGTCCTTGTAGCTGCTGATCACCGCGACGCGCGCGAGATAGAGCGCCTGTCCCGGCAGATTGGGCAGCGGCTCCTTCGCCTCGATCTGGCGTCGTCGCTCGGCGAGGATGGATTTGAAATCGGCGAGCGCCCGCTCGTAGGTGGCGAGCGCCTCGGATTGCCTTGGCGTTGGCGCGCCTTTCTGTGCAACGACGGGCGCCGCGACGAAGAAGGCAGCGGCCGCAAAGAACGCGGCGGCAAGTCGTCTCGATCCCATGGTTGGTTCCCGTCGATTCGATGGCCAGGGAGATCGTAAGCATCAGACGCGAGCTGCCGCAATTCTTCCTCTCACGCGGCCCGGTAGTCCGGCGCGGTCGCCAGGAACTTCGCGTAGATATCCGCGTCCGGCGGCGAGAAGCGCCCGGCGAACCCGCCGCGCTTCCAGTTCTTCGCACCGATGTCGGCCATCAGCTCGTCGAAATGACGGTAGTGATAGGGCGCGACGCAGAGCCCGCCATAGACGCCTGCCGCCGGCCGCTCGACGCGCTTGAAGTGCAGCATCATCTCGATGTTGTCGCGCATCTGCTTGGTCGACGGCTGGTTGGCGAGCTGGCCGTCGGCGTAGCGCACCAGCCAGTTGGCGGCGAGATCAGCGCAGAGCACGGTGCAGAACGACGAGTTGAAGCCGACGAAGCCGAGCTCCGGCAGATCGGGGTTGGCGATCAGACGATAGAGCCGGTACTGGCCGTCGGCATCGACCAGTTTCTGCCGGTAGGCCTCGGGCAGGAACGGCACGCCGAGCTTGTAGCCGATCGCGAGCACCGCGAGGTCGGCCTTGATGCGCTCGCCGCCGCTCATCACGATGCTGTCGCCTTCATAACGGTCGAACGTGCCGAACACCGCCTTGATGCGGCCGTCGGCGACCATCGGATAAAAGCCCGGCGTTGCGATCGGCACCGAGCAGTTGACGCCGTCCTCGATCCGCTCCTTCGGGACCATCTTGCAGCGGCCGAGCTTGAGCTGCGCCTTGAGCAGGCTCTCCAGCCCGCGCCAGTTCGCCCAGACCAGCGGCGCGGCTATGCGATGTGCAAATCTCGCCATCGCGCTCGCGCCCCAGCCCAGAAACATTTCCTCTTGCGCGCGGATGTAGAGGATGCGCTTGAAGTTCACGAGTCCGCCAATGAAGTAAGGGATGCGCCAGACCGGCTCGCGCATTACGATCGTGACCTCGCGCGCGCCTGACTTCACCGCGTTCACGGCGATGTCGGTCGCGGACTTCGAGCCGCCGAGCACGACGACGCGGCGTCCTTTTGCAAGTACTGGGTCGCCGTATTTCGACGAGTGCAGGATCTGGCCGCCCTGCGCCAGAAAACCGTCCTCGCCGGGGCAATGCAGCTCGCGCGGCTCATTGAATTGGCCGGTGCAGACGGCGACGAAATCGAAGTCTTCGTTCGTCGTGCCGTCTTTGCTCGTCAGGGTCAGCGTCCAGCCGGGTGTGCCGTCCGCGCGACGCGTCATGCCGGCAACTTCGGTGTCGAGGCGCAGCATGCGGTCGAGGCCAAAACTCCTGGCGTAGTCGGCGAGATAGGCATGGACCTGCGGCCCGGTCGGCCATTCCGGATAGGCATCCGGCATGGCGCGGTCGGTGTAGCGATAGAGTTCCTTCGGGCTCTGCGTCTGCACCTCAGGATAGGAGCGCGCCGGCTCCCAGACGCCGCCGAGATCCGAGCTGCGCTCGACGATGGTGACGCGGTGGCCGCGGCCGGAGAACGCCTTGGCGGCGGCAAGGCCGGAGACGCCGGCGCCGATCACGCAGACATGTTTGGGACTGACCATGGGATTGCTCGCTATCGATGTGTTTTCCGGGCAAGCGGCCACGTTCGGCCGCAAGGCGCGGCCGGTAGGCCTGCAAGCAGATGACAGTGGACGAGGAAGCCTAGTCGTTGGCCTCGGGCGGCAGGAAATCGACCTCATGCAGCGCCGAGATACGCACCACTTCGGCAGGGTCGGTCAGATTGTGCAGCTGGTTGAACAGCGCCTCCAGCTTCTGCATCGGCGAGACCCAGAACAGCGCGCGGCACGGCTTGTCGGACTTGTTGAAATAGCCGTGCGGAATGCCGCGCGGCATGCGCACGAGGTCGCCGGCATGGGCCTTGACCCATTGGCCATCCAGCTTGAGGTCGAGCGTGCCTTCCTGCACCAGGATGAACTCGTCCTGGGTCGGATGGATGTGCACCGGCACGAACTGGCCGGGATCGCTGTTGGTCTCGAACGCGAAGGTGGAGTCGGTCACGGCTTTGGGGAAATAGACCTGGCCAAGGATGTTCCAGCTCTTGCCGCCATAGCCCGTGCCGTTAGCGGTAATGCCCTTTTCGAGTGCAGTCATGGCTTGCTCCTCATGGATTCCGGCGGGGACGGAGCTTTCGCCAGCGATAGGCGCCTGTCTATCCGCTAAACGAATCCGAACGCCGCCATTGCCATGCAGCACGAGGATTTTGCAGGAGCCGCTCTTTTCGCATCCGCGGAACTATTATAGGCTTAAAGCAATTCCGTGACGCGAAGCGTGGTCGATGATGTCCGCAGCCGTGCTGGAAATGAACGCAAGGGCGCCTGCAGCCGAGCGGCTTGCGGCCTTCGCGCGCGTCACCACCGACAATGTCGACGAAGCCGCCGAGCAGATCGGGCGCATCTTCTGCCCGCACGATCTCGAGCCGGGAGAGGCGCGGGCGGCCGGCTTCTCCGCCCGGCACAATTGCGCTGATTTCGCCGGCTTCTCCATCAACTATGTCGCCTATGGCGGATCGGTCAGTATCGATCCCGGCTGCCTCGAGCGCTTCTTCCTGGTGCAGGTCCCGCTGGCTGGCGCCGCCCGCATTCGTGCCGGCGGCTGTGAACTCGATTCCGCGCCGGACCGGACGGCGTCACTGCTGTCGCCGACGATCCCGACGCGGATGATCTGGACCGACTGCGCCCAAGCGATCCTGCTGCTCGAGCGCCGCATGGTCGAGCAGCGAGCCGCGGCGCTGGCGGGCAGGACGGTCGGCACGGTCGAATTCGATCCCGTGATCGAACTCGACGCGCCCTCCGGACGGGCCCTGCAGACCAGTCTTGCCGAGTTGATGACGCTCGCCGAGCGTGTCGGTCCCTCCGGCAGGCTGTCGCCGGTCGCGATGGCCGATTGGCGCGAAGCGCTGCTCGATCATCTCCTCAACGGGCAGAGGCATGGCCTGTCGGACGCGATTCGAACGTTCTCAGGGCAGGCCGAGCGCTTGCCGCGCGCGCTCCGGGCCGCGCGCGACCATCTGGCGGACAATGCCGGCGAGCCGCTCGATCTCGCGCAGCTCGCCTGCGTGTCCGGCATCGGCATTCGCGCGCTTCAGCTCGGCTTCCGCCGTCACTTCGGCGTGTCCATCTCGCAGATGCTGCTCGACATGCGCCTTGCTGGCCTGCACGCGCGCCTCGCGCAGGCGGCACCCGATGCCTGCATCACCGAGATCGCCTTCGATCTCGGCTTCACCCATCTTGGCCGCATGGCCGGCGCCTACCGCGATAAATTCGGCGAGACACCGTCGGCCACGCTGCGGCGACGGATGAGCTAGATGAAGTGAACTCGGGCAGCTGTTCGCGGTTTGCCTCTCCTACAGGAGCCCTACAGGATAGGTGTTCCGAGTTCTGGGCGCCGTCAACTCAACCAAAACTCATCCAACTCTGCTTCCGTGCCGCCTCAACCCGACGGCGAATCGGTCTGGAGCAGCGTCGTCACCCAGATCGCGCGCGCCACCTGCTGCGTCGGGTTGTCGAACATGTGCGGCACGATGCTCGGGAAACGAAAGCTGTCGCCGGCTTCCAGCAGGTGAGCCTGGTTGTCGAGCCACAGCCGCAGGCTGCCTGAGAGGATGTAGCCCGCCTTCTCACCGGTGTGCTGCAGGAAGTCGGTGCCGGACGAGGCTCCGGGATTGAGCGTGAGCTCGTAGAGCTCGAGCTGGCCTTTTCCTGCAGGGGTCAGCGCTTCCTTGACGACGCCGCTGGCGGTGAGCCGCAGCAGCCGCCGGCTGTTCTTGCGCACGATGTAGCGTTGCCCGTCGGCGGGATCGCTGCTTTCGAAGAAGTAGGAGATGGGAACGTCGAGCGCGATGCTGAGCAGGCGCAGCGTACGGACCGACGGCATGGCGCGCGCGCGCTCGAGCTGGCTGATCATGCCGGTGGACAGGCCGGTCTTGTTGGCGACGTCCTGGATCGAGAGGCCGGCGCGCTGACGCAGCAGCCGCACCGTTTCACCCAGGCGCTGGTCGACCGCATCGTCAGCTTCGATCGCCGGAGCGTCCTTGGTGCCGTTCGTGTCGCCGCGACCATCCATGTCGCTCTCCCATGCATCATCTCAGCCTCGGGCATCGGCTCCGTGACTTTAGTCAGAGTGAAAAGATTGCGCATACTAGCAATGTGATTGACAGCTGTATTTAGTCATGATGAACTTTTGATCGAAAAATTTAGAAGCACTAAAGCCCACTCCTGTCCCTCTGCCGGGGTCTCGGGGCGCGGGAGACGGTGCCGCGTGCGGAAACGGAGAGTGGGTGATGGCACACGACACTGGCAAGCGTGGCGTTGGGGCACTGCTTCTCGGCATTCCGAATCGCCGTCAATTCGTCCAGCTCGGCGCGGGCGCCGCAGCGGGATGGACGCTTTCAGGCAACGCCTTCGCCCAGACCGAACGTCCCACCAATCCGCCGGACAAGCCGCGCGGCCAGGTGATCGCGGCGCTGTCGCAGGAGCCGACCGTCTTTCATCCCTTGATGCCGGGCATCGAGGTCGACCAGGGCATCTGGTGGCAGGTGTTCTCGCTGCTCTGGTACATCGATCCCGCCGGCAATTTCGTTCCAGATCTCGCGCGCGAAGTCCCGACCCTCGAGAATGGCGGTCTATCGGCCGACGGTCTGACCTGGAAGATCAAGCTGCGCAATGACGTGAAATGGCACGACGGCACGCCTTTCACGGCCGAGGACGTGAAGTTCTCGCTCGAATTGATCAACGACCCCAATTTCCGCGCCCGCAGTCGCGTCGGCCACAGCCTCGTCAAGGACATCAAGGTCGTCGCGCCCGACGAGATCCATTGGCGCATGGAAGCGCCCTATTCGCCCTACATGTCGATCCTGGGATCGCTGACCTTCATCGTGCCAAAACACATCCTGGAGAAGGTGTCCGATCCGAACGCCTCGCCGTTCCACAATGCGCCTATCGGCACCGGGCCGTTCCGCTGGGGCGAACGCGTGCCCGGGGACCACATCCTGCTCAACGCCCACATCGGCTATCACGGCAAGGGGCCTTACGTCGAACGCGTGGTCTTCAAGTACATCCCCGACCTCACCGTGCTCTACACCCAGTTCCGCACCGGCCAGGTCGACTACACCGGCCTGCAAGGCATCTTGCCGAACTTCGTGCAGGAGGCGAAGACGCTGAAGGGGCGCAATATCGTCGTCTCCTCGACCTCCTCGGTGGAGCATATCGCGCCCAATCTGGAGTTCGGTCCCTTCGCTGATCGCGCGGTGCGCGAGGCGCTCTATCTCGCCATCAACAAGCAAGCGATCATCGATGCGCTCAATTACGGATTGCCAAAGCAGACCGAGAGCTTCGTGCCGCAGCAGGCCTGGTCGTTCCAGCAGGGACTGCCGCAGCATAAATACGATCCGGCCAAGGCCAACGCGCTGCTCGATGCCGCCGGATGGGTACGCGGCGCCGGTGGCATTCGCGAGAAGGGCGGCGTCAAGCTCGAATTCGCCAACTCCACGACGTCAGGCAACGCGGTGCGCGAGCAGACCCAGCAGCTTCTGATCCAGGACTGGCGTGCGATCGGCGCTGCGATGCGCGTCAACAACATGCCGGCGGCCGTGATCTGGGGCGACTTCTGGCAGCAGTCGAAGTTCAACTCGGTGATCGTGGGCGTGAATTTCATGTTGGGCAGCGACCCCGACGTGACGCCGCGCTTCGGCTCGGGCTCCATTCCCGCCAAAGGCGGGCGCGGCTACAACACCTATCAGTACCGGAGCGCGGAGGCCGATCGGCTGCTCACCGAAGGCGCCAAGCAGTTCGATCTGTCACAGCGCAAGGCGACCTATGGCGAGCTGCAGAAGCTGATCCGTAACGATCTCGCCATCCTGCCGCTGTTTCAGGGGTTCATTGCCGAGGGCGTCAAGGAGGGCCTGCAGGGCTTCCGTCCCAACATCAACACCTCGATCAACTGCTGGAATATCCGCGAATGGTATTGGGCCTGATGTCCTGGCCACGCCGGATCGCCTGAGATGGCCCGTTACGTCGTCAATCGCCTGGCGCAGGCAATCATGCTGCTGGTGATCGTCTCGGGAATCGGCTTTGCCGTCCTGCATATGGCGCCCGGCGGTCCGCTGTCGCAATTCGCGGCCTCCGCGCAGATGACGCAGGAGGATCTCGATCGCGTCACCAGGCAGCTCGGGCTGGATCGGCCGCTCCCGATCCAGTATCTCGACTGGTTCGGCCGCATGCTCAAAGGCGATTGGGGCCGCTCCTACCGTGACGGCGAGGCGGTGCTGTCGGTGATCTCCTCGCATCTCGGCGCCACGCTGGAGCTGATGGCGACGGCGACGATCATCGCGGTGCTGCTCGGCTGCTGGATCGGCATCCTCGGCGCGCTGCGCCGCTATTCGCTGTTCGATGCGCTCGCCACCGTCGGCGCCATGATCGCGCTGTCGATTCCGACCTTCTGGTTCGGCCTCGTCACCATCTACGTCTTCTCGGTGAAGCTCGGCTGGTTGCCGTCCGGCAACCGCGAGACCGTTGGCGACGGCTCCTTTCTCGACCTGCTGCATCATCTGATCGCGCCGGCCATGGTGCTGGCGCTGGTCGAGACCGCGATGTGGGGCCGCTTCATGCGCTCCTCGATGCTCGAGGTCATCAACCAGGATTACATCCGCACTGCGCGCGCCAAGGGCATGCCGGAATGGCGCATCCTCACCGTGCATGCCTTGCGCAACGCGCTGCTGCCGATGATCACGGTGGCGGGCCTTCAGTTGCCGACGCTGCTCGGCGGCGCGCTGGTCGCCGAGACCGTGTTCACCTGGCCCGGCATGGGCCGGCTGTTCCTCGATTCCATCGGCTATCGCGACTATCCCGTGGTGATGGGCATCCTGATGTTCTCGGCGACGATGGTGCTGATCGGCTCGCTGCTCGCCGACATCCTCTACGCCGTGGTCGATCCGCGCATTCGGGTGGGCTAGGCGATGGCGACCGCAGTCCTCTCCACCGCCCAGCTGGCGCCCGGCCAGGCCGCATGGCGGCGCTTCCGCCGGCACCGGCTGGCGCTCGCGGGCGCCGTGATCATCCTGGTGCTCGTGCTCGGCTCGGCCTTCTGTCCGTATCTGCTGCCGTTCGACGACACCTATATCGACATCATGAAACGGTTCGCGCCGCCGCTTTCCGGCGCGCACATCCTCGGCACCGACGAGCTCGGCCGCGACGTGCTGGCGCGGCTGATGATGGGCGGGCGTGTCTCGCTCTCGATCGGCATCGTCGCGATGGTGATCGCGATGGCGGCCGGCATCGTGGTCGGCGCGTTCGCCGGATTCTATGGCGGCGTGGTCGGCGCGGTGCTGATGCGGCTGGTCGATGCCGTCTTGTGCTTTCCGACGATCTTCCTGCTGCTTGCGCTGGCGGCTCTCACCGAGCCGGGCCTCGTCACCACCACCGTGCTGATTGCGGCCACCGCCTGGATGGCGGTTGCCCGCGTCGTCGAAGCCCAGGTGCGGTCCTTGCGCGAGCGTGAGTTTGCGGTGGCCGCGCTCGCCTTCGGCTCGTCGAACTTACGGATCATGTTTCGCGAGCTGGTGCCCAATGCGATCGCACCGATCGTGGTCGCTGCGACGCTCAACGTCGCCAAGGCGATCCTGCTCGAATCCTATGTCAGCTATCTCGGCTACGGCATCCAGCCGCCGGCGGCGAGCTGGGGCAACATGCTCAACAACGCGCAGATCTATCTCACCAGCGCGCCCTGGCTCGCGATCGCGCCGGGCATCGCCATCACGCTCGCCGTGACCAGCTTCAACTTTCTCGGTGACGGCCTCCGCGATGCGCTGGATCCGCGAATGAACATCCCATGACGAGCAAGATCTCGATCGAACTGACCTCCAGGAGTGCCCCATGTCCCCGCCGCTCAACCGTACAAATAGCGACGAACGCCTGCCGACGCAGGTGGATGTCGTCGTCATCGGCGGCGGCGTCATCGGCGTTTCCGCGGCCTATCATCTGGCCAAGAAGGGCCATTCTGTCGCGCTGGTCGAAAAGGGCCATGTCGGCGGCGAGCAGTCCAGCCGCAATTGGGGCTGGTGCCGCCAGCAGGGCCGCGCGCGCGAGGAGATTCCGCTCGCCCGCGAGGCGCTGCGGCTTTGGGAGGACATGCAGAACGATGCCGGCGTCGATGCCGGCTTCCGCCGCACCGGCGTCCTCTTCCTCACCAAGAGCAAGGATGAACTCGCAAGCTGGGAGCGCTGGGCGGCGATCGCGCGCGAGCAGCAGGTCCACTCCACCGTGCTGACTCCGGCGGAGGTTGCCGAGCGCATGCCTGGGAATGCGGACCAATGGGTCGGCGGCCTGCACACGCCCGGCGACGGCCGCGCAGAGCCATCGATGGCCGTGCCCGCGCTCGCCACCGCCGCGCGAAAACACGGCGTCACCATCCATCAGGGCTGCGCCGCGCGCGGCCTGGAGACGCGAGGCGGGAAGGTCAGCGCGGTCGTCACCGAGAAGGGCACCATCCGCACGCAAGCGGTGCTGCTGGCGGGCGGCGCGTGGTCCTCGTTGTTCTGCCGCCGCCACGGTATCGAGCTGCCGATCGGTCTCGTCAACGCCACCGCGTGCCGGACCACGCCGGGGCCGGAGATCACCTCCGGCGCGCTCGGCACCGATTTCTACTGCATCCGCCGCCGCCTCGACGGCGGCTTCACGCTGGCGCTGCGAAACCGCGGCACGGTCGAGCTGTCGCCGGACCTGTTCCGCTACGCGCGCACCTTCTGGCCGACCTATCAGCATCGCAGGAACGGCCTGAAACTGTCGTTCGGCAAGTCGTTCTTCGACCAGCTCATGCGCGGCACGCGCTGGAGCTTCGACAAGCCGTCGCCGTTCGAGGCCGAGCGCGTGCGTGATCCCGCGCCTGACATGTCGCTGGTCAATTCGGCGCTGGCAGCGCTGATCAAGTCGAATCCGGAATTGAAGGACATCGAGATCGCGGAAGCCTGGGGCGGCACGATCGACTGCACGCCGGATACGATTCCGGTGATCTCGCCGGTCGATGCGCTGCCCGGTTTCTTCCTCGCGACCGGCTTCTCCGGCCACGGTTTTGGCATCGGCCCCGCGGCCGGCAAGCTCGCCGCCGACATCGTGACGGGCTCGACGCCGCTGGTCGATCCCGCCGCCTACAGCCACAAGCGCATGATCGACGGTCGGCGGCTCGCGCCGGTCAGCCCGTTCTGAGGGCCGGTATGACGGTTCTCTACAAGGCCAACATGGTGCGCGGCGCCGAGTGGGCGCGCTTGTTCGCCGAGCGCGCGCCCGAGATCCCGTTCCGGCTCTGGCCCGACATCGGCAATCCCGCCGACGTCCGCCATCTCGTGGCATGGGTGCCGCCGGATGACATCGCGACGACCTTTCCCAATCTCGAGCTGGTCTTCTCGGTTGGTGCAGGCGTCGATCAGTTCGACACCTCGAAAGTCCCAGCGCACATTCCGCTGGTCCGCATGCTGGAGCCCGGCATCGCCGAGACCATGGTCGAATACGTCACCATGGCCGTGCTCGCGCTGCATCGCGACCTTCTGCACTTCATCAATCAGCAGAAGCAGCAGGTCTGGCGCGAAATCCGGATCACGCCGGCCAAGCGCCGGCATGTCGGCGTGATGGGGCTCGGCCAGCTCGGTCAGGCCGTGCTCGCACGTCTCAAGGCGTTCGGCTTTCCGCTATCGGGGTGGAATCGCTCGCCGCGCCAGATCGAGGGCGTCACCTGCTACGCGGGTGCCGACGCCTTGCCGGACTTTCTGGCGCAGGTCGACATTCTCGTCTGCCTGCTGCCGCTGACGGATCAGACGCGCGGCATTCTCAATGCCGATCTGTTCGCGTGCCTGCCGCGCGGGGCAGGGCTCGTTAATGTCGGGCGTGGCCCGCATCTCGTCGAGTCCGACTTCCTTGCGGCCCTCGACAGCGGCGCGCTGTCAGGCGCGGTGCTCGACGTCACCGATCCCGAGCCGCTGGCTGCAGGACATCCGTTCTGGAGCCATCCGCGTATCCTGCTGACCCCGCACAATGCCAGCATGACGACGCCCGATACGGCCGTTGATTTCGTGCTCGACGTCATCGCCCGTCACCGCCGCGGCGAGGAGCTGCCGGGGCGTGTCGATCGCACGCGCGGTTATTGAGGTGATGATGGGAGCATCGGTGCAGCCACGAGCGCAGTTCACCTCTCCCGCTTGCGGAGACACCCTCTCCCCAACCCTCCGCAAGCGGGGGAGGGAGCGCACTTTCTCCGCGGCAGGCTCCGAGGTCCATCTGTGAGCGGCGCCGCGACCAAACCCGTCATTGCCGAAGCCCCCGTGCTCTCGGTCGCCGGCCTGACCACCTCCTTTATGCTCGACCGGAGATGGATCCCTGTCGTCCGCGACGTCTCGTTCGATATCGCGCCGCGCGAGACCGTCGCGATTGTCGGCGAGTCGGGCTCGGGCAAGAGCGTCACCGCGCTCTCGATCATGCGGCTGATTCCGCAGGAGGTCGGCCGCGTCGAGGGCCGCATCATGCTTGCGGGGCGCGATTTGCTCGGGCTGCCCGAAGCGAGCATGAAAGACATCCGCGGCAATGACGTCGCCATGATCTTCCAGGAGCCGATGACGAGCCTCAACCCGGTGCTCACCATCGGCTTCCAGATAGCGGAGGCGCTGATCCAGCATCGCGGTCTGTCGCGCGCGGCGGCGGAAGCCGAAACCATCCGTCTGCTCGATCGCGTCCGCATCCCGGCGGCGACATCGCGCTTCCACGAGCATCCGCATCGCTTCTCCGGCGGCATGCGCCAGCGCGTGATGATCGCGATGGCGCTGGCCTGCAAGCCGAAGCTCTTGATCGCGGACGAGCCGACGACCGCGCTCGACGTCACCATTCAGGCCCAGATCCTCGAGCTGTTGAAGGAGCTCCAGCGCGAGGAGGCGATGTCGATCCTCTTCATCACCCACGACATGGGCGTGGTCGCCGAAATCGCGGATCGCACCGTGGTCATGTATGGCGGGCAGGCGGTCGAGCTCGATGCCACCTCGCGCATCTTCGCCGCGCCCTCGCATCCCTACACAAGGGCACTGCTCGCCGCCGTGCCGCGCCTCGGCTCGATGGACGGGCGAGCGCGGCCGATGCGGTTTCCGATCGTCGACAAGGTGACGGGGACTTCGGACGAGCCGGCGGAGACGCCAGACACGGTCTCGACCGCCGAGCGGCCGCTGCTCGAAGTCTCAGGCCTCACCACGCGCTTTCCGATCCGCTCGGGCCTGTTCGGCAAGGTCTCGGGCCGCGTCCATGCGGTCGAGAACGTCTCCTTCACCCTCCGCGCCGGCGAGACGCTGGCGCTGGTCGGCGAATCCGGTTGCGGCAAGTCGACCACGGGCCGATCCATTCTGAAGCTGACGGAGCCGGACAGCGGAACGGTCCTGATCGATGGCCAGGATGTACTGGCCATGAACGGCCGAGCTCTACGCGATTTCCGCAAGAACATGCAGATCGTGTTTCAGGATCCGTTCGCGAGCCTCAATCCGCGCATGTCGGTGGGAACGGCGATCGCAGCACCATTGCTCGCCAACGGACTCGCCTCGGCGTCGCAGGCGCGCGACAAGGTCGCCGACCTCCTCGTCCGCGTCGGCCTCGTCGCCGACATGGCCGCGCGCTTCCCGCACGAATTCTCCGGCGGCCAGCGCCAGCGCATCTGCATCGCGCGCGCACTCGCGCTCGGACCGAAGCTGATCGTCGCGGACGAAGCCGTCTCGGCGCTCGACGTCTCGGTCAAGGCGCAGGTCGTCAATTTGATGCTCGACCTCCAGGCCAGCATGGGCCTTGCCTACCTCTTCATCTCCCACGACATCGCCGTGGTCGAGCGCATGAGCCACCGCGTCGCCGTGATGTATCTCGGCGAGATCGTCGAAATCGGCCCGCGCGCTTCGGTGTTCGGCAATCCCCAGCATCCCTATACCAGGAGGCTGATGGCCGCCGTGCCGGTGCCCGACCCGTTGCGCCGCGGTATGCGCCGCGAAGCATCCAACGACGAGATCAGAAGCCCGGTGCGCGCGCCGGATTATCAGCCGCCAGTGCGTCAATATCGAGAAGTGTCGCCCGGCCACGTCGTCCAGGTCTGGGGTGAGGAGTGGTCGGGCTGACACTGCGAACTTCACGATGCCAAGCGCGGATCTTCGATTATCGGCAAGACCGGGGCGCTCCTGACCAACCGCGCGTTGCAGATCCAGCGTGTTCGCGGTCCGGTTAGCGCGACGGTGCAGACGCGTCCTCCGGAAAATGTGACCGAATGGAGCGACAGCGAAGAGCAGTGTGTGAACCGCTTCATACTCGATCGCTCGGTTTCTGAACTACCACTCCCGCAAGAAATTGCCGCACCCGCACATTTGCCAAACTCGGGTGAGATGCAATGCCTGCGCAGCCGCATGCTCGCAGCTTTGGATTGGCTCCGTTTTGCTCACGAGCAGGCCAATCCCATCACTCAGCATCTTTTCAGAAATTGGAATGGAAGGGCATCGCGCAACTCACGCAGCTTCTGTTCGGGGTCGGCCGGTAGGCTGCTACTAGCTCAGAAGGAGCTCCCTATGAAGATAAGCAGCGCAATTTCCAGCGCCTTCTCTTTGACCAGGCGCGTCAGCAATCTCCGGATCGCCCGTTCCAGTCTGATCAAAACGGCTCATCTTCTTGAAAGGATCGGACTGGCAGCCGTTGGGGGCTCTTGCGGCCTGTATGTTGGTGCGACCCTGTTACGTCAGAAAGGTGGACTGTTTGAAAGCGGCTGGATCGTGCTGATAACGATGCTCTATGGGGCTCTCGGCTATTACGTCGGAATTGATTTGTCCGGCAATGTTGCAAGGAGGCCGACGTCGAGCATCTCGGAAGAATGGAACGGTTCCGAGCCGGTCGAGATCATGAGTGCGGCCGGAACGTTCAGCGCGGCGATCGCCGCAACCATGTCCGTCAGCATCCTTGTCCTTGACCAAAACCTGCCTAACGGCCTGATAGGCTTTGTTGCCGGCTGTTGGGTGGTTGGTTCTTCGCTTCAAGTTGCGGCGGGCACGATGGCTCGCAGCTATGAAGCGCCGATCAGCGAGCAATGAAGTGAACTGCGGTGACGGAAAAAGCCCGCCTGGTACTGTAGGTGAGCACAAGCCGCAGTATTGCAACGATGTGTAACGGCAAGGCCGTTCGCATCGAGTGGTGCCGTTGCTTGAAAGCGGTATCGGTAACCTAAGCTGTCGCGAACAAACAAGACGTGCCATCATGGTGGCATTGGTATATTGTCCCCCGCGCCGTGATCCAAAATTCTGCTAATTGCCAACCACACGATCGGTGGAGCCAATGCAGATTGCGGAGTGGCTCGAAAAGCTGGGGCTAGCGCAATACGCAGAGCGCTTTGCGCAAAATGGGATCGACATAGGCGTCCTTCCCGAACTGATGGACGAGGACTTCGATAAGCTCGGAGTCCTGCTCGGCCATCGCCGCAAAATGTTGCGTGCGATCGCCGACCTCGATCCAGCCGCGTCGATCGCATCGCCGGTTCATCCTCATGACGCCGAGCGCCGTCACCTCACCGTCATGTTCTGCGATCTGGTCGGCTCGACTGCGCTCTCGGCGCGTCTCGATCCCGAGGATATGTGGGAAGTGATCCGGGCCTACCGCGCGGCCTGCGCGAGCGTTGTTGCGGCCTATGATGGCAGGATAGCCCGGTTCGTCGGTGACGGAATACTCGTCTATTTCGGCTATCCCCGCGCTCACGAGGATGATGCGGAACGGGCAGTGCGGGCGGGTCTCGAGGCGATCTCTGCGGTTGGGCAACTCAATACAGCCGATGGCGAACGGGTCGAACTGCGAATCGCAATCGCGACAGGGCTTGTGGTGGTTGGCGACCTCATCAGCGGAGAGGCGTCAGAGGAGCACGGAACGATCGGCGATACACCAAACCTCGCCGCCCGGCTCCAGAGCCTTGCGGAGCCGGGGGCGGTCGTCGTTGCCTCGTCCACGCGCAGGCTGCTGGGAGATCTCTTCACTTTTCGCAATCTGGGCCGCCGCGAGGTCAAGGGAATAGCCGAACCCATCGCGGTCTGGGCGGTCGAGGGAGCGACCGCATCGGAGAGCCGTTTCGAAGCGGTCCGCCCGGCGCGCTCGATCGGGTTTGTCGGCCGCAAGAACGAGATCGAATTCATCCTCTCGCGGCAGCAAGAGGCATGGCAGGGTCAGGGCCGGATCGTATTGATTTCTGGTGAAGCGGGCATCGGCAAGTCGCGTATTGTCGCAACGCTCTCCGAAAGCCCCTCGCTGGGGGTGCACCGCCGCGTGCGGTATCAGTGCTCGCCTTACCACACCAACAGTGCGCTTCATCCCTTTGTCGCGCAGCTCGAGCGCGGCGCCGGCATCCGCCCGCATGACACGCCCGGGCAAAAGCTCGATAAACTCGAGGCTATGCTGGCGCTCGGAACACAGCAGGTCGTTCAAGCGACACCGCTCATCGCGGCTCTCCTTTCTATTCCCACCGGCGACCGTTATCCGTCGCTCGGATTGAGCCCGGCGCAGCAGCGGCGACAGACGTTTGCCGCGCTTCTCGACCAGCTCGAGGGCTTGGCGCGAGAGCAGCCGCTGCTGATCGTTTGCGAGGATATGCATTGGGCCGATGCCACCACGCTTGAACTGTTCGATCTCGGAGTCGACCGGATCAGGGGGCTGCCGATCCTCGTGCTCATGACCTCCCGGCCGGAGTTCGAGCCCTCCTGGTCGGGCCTTGCCAACGTCAGTCTGTTGCGGCTCGATCGGCTCGACCGACAGGATACGCGCGCGCTGGTCGAGCAGGTGGCGGTCGGCCGCCAGCTGCCGCGCGAGATGATGGAGCAAATCATCGACAGGACGGACGGCATTCCATTGTTCGTCGAGGAACTGACCAAGATGGTGCTGGAGTCCGGATTGCTCGTCGAAGAGTCCGGACGCTATCGCCTCGACAGTCCGCTCCCGCCGCTCGCCATTCCAGCGACGCTGCAGGACTCGCTGATGGCGCGGCTCGACCGGCTGGCTCCAGTCAAGGAGGTGGCACAGATAGGCGCCGCCATCGGCCGCGACTTTTCATACGCTCTGCTGAGATATGTGACGGGACGCGACGATCTGACGCTGAGCAATGCGCTGGGACAACTGGAAGAGGCCGAACTGCTGGTCCGTCGCGGCACTCCGCCTGAAGCAAATTATAGCTTCAGGCACGCTCTCGTTCAGGAGGCAGCCTATGGGGGCCTGCTCAGGAGCAAACGGCAGGTGCTTCACAAGCGCATCGGCGATGTCCTGCGCGACAAGTTTCCAGTCGTTGCCGAGACTGAGCCGGAAGTTCTGGCGTACCACTTCACCGAGGCGGGACTGAACGAGATCGCTCTCGAATGGTGGCGCAAGGCGGGCCAGCAGGCGCTCAAACGCTCGGCCTATTCCGAGGCGATCGCACATCTCGGCAAGGCGATCGCCGCCGCCGATCAGTTGCCCGATGATCCCGGCCGGATGATGGGCCGGCTTCATCTTCAAATCGCATATGGCCGCGCATTACGGGGCGGCCTCGGGCACAACGCTCCCGAAACGGTAGCGGCATGGACGCGCGCGCGACAGTTCGCGGCCGATATCGATGATCCCGTTGAACTTGCGCCGGTCCATTCGGGTCTCTTCAATGCTTGCCTGACACACGGCGAACTCGCTCCGATGCGGGAGCTGGCGGATGCCATCTGGAGCGTTGCCGACCGACGGCCAGACTCGCCGGTGGCCGCCGTCGTTGCCCATTGGACGAGTGGCGTCACCTGCTGGTTCGGAGGCGACTATTTGAACGCGCGAACGCATCTTGAGCGGGCGCTGGCGATCTATGGGGCCGAACCGGATCCCGCGACATTCAGGGCTTCGGCGCTGGATCTTCCGTTCGTGATCATGAGGTTTCTCGCCCTGGTGCTCTGGCCGCTTGGCGCAGTCGCTCGCGCGCGCAGGCTCGCCGCCGACGCGGTGAGTGCTTCAGGAGAAAAGCGGGCGCTTTCCCAGGCCAACGCGCTTGTTCATCGCGCCGTGTTCGATGGACTATGCGGGGGCATGTTGCAGCAGACAGAGACGATCCTGGCGCTCGGTCTCGCGCGCGACCATACGATGCCGCTGTACGTGGCCGCCGGCACCTACCTGAATGGCCTCGCCAAGTGGCGTGCCGGCGACCGAATCGCCGGTCTGGCGGACATGCGTCACGGCTGGACCTTGCTGCACGAGAACGACTGCTACCTCTGCGAACCGTTTTGGGGAATGCATGTCGCCATGGCGGAAGCAGAGGTGGGCCAGGTCGACACCGGGCTCGAACTATTGAACGAGTTGATCGCCTCGACGGGACAATCCGGCCAGCATTGGCTTGATGCCGAGCTGCACCGCGTGCGGGGAGAACTCCTGTCGCGCCATGATCCTTCGAACAGTGCCGAGGACGCCCTCAAGCGAGCGTTGGAGATCGCCCGACACCAACAGACGAAGACCTTCGAATTGCGCAGTGCCCTTGGACTTGCGCGCCTGCACAAGATGCACGGTCGAGCGGGCGCGGCATTCGATGTGCTCGCTCCCACGCTCGCCGAATTCGGTGCCGAGGGAAATCTTCCCGAAGTCGAACAGGCGAAGGAGCTGCTCAAGCAAGAGCATTGAGGCATGTCCCGTCAACTCTTGCTGGCGCCTTGGGGGCCAGGCGTGACGGTCACGAATTGACGTGCACGAAATCCCGCAGCAGCGGGTAGATCTCGTTGTTCCAGCGCTTGCCCGAGAACACGCCGTAATGGCCGACGCCGGCCTGCATGTGGTGGACGCGGCGATAGGCGCGCACGCCGGTGCAGAGGTCTTGTGCTGCGAGGGTCTGGCCGATCGAGCAGATGTCGTCCTTCTCGCCCTCGACCGTCATCAGGCCCATGCGGCTGACGGCTTTGGTGTTCACCGGCCGTCCGCGATGCATCAGCTTGCCCTGTGGCAGGAGATGCTCCTGGAATACGTCGCGCACGGTCTCGATGTAGAATTCCGCCGGAAGATCCATCACGGCGAAATACTCGTCGTAGAACGTCTTGATCGTCGCGGCCTTCTCCTTCTCGCCCTTGGCGATGTGGTTGGCGAGATCGAGATGCTGCTTGATATGGCGTTCGAGATTCATCGAGACGAAGGCGGTCAGCTGCACGAAGCCGGGATAGACCTTGCGCAAGGCGCCTCGGCACTGCATCGGCACGTAATTGATGAGGTTGCGCTCGAACCACTCGATCGGCTTGCTCTTGGCGAACTCGTTGACCCTGGTCGGCTGGATCCGCGTATCGATCGGGCCCGCCATCAGCGTCAGCGTCGCCGGGCGCGAGGGATGGTTGTCCTCGCACATGATCGCGGCGGCCGCGAGCGCCGACACCGACGGCTGGCAGATCGCCACCATATGCGGCCGCGGGCCGAGTTGTCCGAGGAAATCGATCAGGTGCTCGGTGTAGTCGTCGAGCCCGAAGCGGCCTTCGCTGCGCGGAATGTCGCGCGGATTGTGCCAGTCGGTGATGTAGACGTCGTGGTCCTGGAGCAGCGTCTTAACGGTGCCGCGCAGCAGCGTGGCGAAGTGTCCGGACATCGGCGCCACCAGCAGCATGCGCGGCTGCTCGGGGGCGCCATCCTTCTTGAAGTGCAGCAGCGAGCCGAACGGCGTCGCGTAGGCGATCTCCTCGGTGACGGCGATTTCGCGATTGCCCACCATGACGCTGTCGATGCCGTAGGCCGGTCGGTCATAGGTCAGGGTGGAGCGCGAGATCAGCTCCAGCGCGGCCGAGAGCCGGCCGACGACCTGGTCCGACAGGCCCTGCGGCACCAGATTGAGGAGTTTGAGCGCGGACGAAGCCCCCGCGCGCCACGGCGCCGTCAGGTCCATGTGGTTCTGAAATGCCTGATAGTACATCGACATCATACCGAAATGCCCATCTGTCCCCCGTCGTGATGCAATATCGAAGCCAGACGGGAGCCGGACCGCCCGGAAAATTGGCACGTCGCTTGCTGCTCTCTGGGCGGGAAGCACCGGTCACGGGCCCGCACGCGTGGCGGTGCGTTGCCCCAGGCGTGAGGGAAGGGCTCTATGGCGAAGGCGACACTGACCATCAGCAGCAAGAACTACTCGTCCTGGTCGCTGCGTGGGTGGCTGCTGACGAAATTCTCTGGGCTCGATTTCGAGGAGATCGTCACCGCGCCCGACGATCCGTCGGCGCGCGCCGAAATCCTGCTGCTCTCGTCGTCGATCCTGGTGCCGTGCCTGCGACGCGAGGGCGCCGTGGTCTGGGATACGCTGGCGATTGCCGAATATCTCAACGAGGTGATGCCGGACGCCGGCCTGTTGCCGGCCGACCGCATCCAGCGCGCGCATTGCCGCTCGATCTCAGGCGAAATCCATTCCGGCTTCACCACGCTGCGCGCCTCGTTGCCGGTCAACCTGAAGGGGCACTTTCCCGGCTTCAAGATCTGGTCGCGGGCGCAGGCCGACATCGACCGCGTCTGGTTCATCTGGCGCGACTGCCTGGAGAAATCGGGCGGGCCCTTCCTGTTCGGCGCGCAGCGCACCATGGCGGATGCGATGTATGCCCCGGTGGTGACGCGCTTTATGACCTATGACGTCAAGCTGGCGCCGCCGCTGAAGGCCTATGCCGAAACCATCATGGCCATGCCCGAGATGCAGGAATGGATCGCGGCGGCGAGGGAGGAGCCAGCCGAGATCGAGGAACTCGAGGTCGAATATTAGGCAGGTATTGCGCAGCCCTGCCTGTTTCGGCGGCGGGGCCCCTGCCGCGGCGGCCTCACGGCGATGCCTTTGCCACGATTAACCTTTGGCGCCGGTGCCAGGCCCGGCCCATCCAGCGCGCCGCCGAGATATTGTACACGTCCCTAAAGCTGCATCGACATCTAGCCGTGAACAGGTGCGTACACGGCCTTTCAGCTGATTCGGACGTGATTCGTTCGGGCCGCGTTCCGAAGGTTAAAGCGAAGCGCGGCCCCGTCGCATTTTGAAACAGAGACCGCCTTCAGGCGGCACCGCGCTGCTTCACGCGTGGCAGGCGCCAGCCGATCACGGTTGCTTCGACCGCGATGCCGGCTTCGTGATTCTGCCAGCGTCCCTCGACATAGCGGCAGGCGAACGGCAGTTGATACGTTCCGCTGTGATCCTCGCACAGCACTTCGAGTGGCAGGCCCGGCGGTGGTTCTCCGGCGCCATCGAACTCCGCCAAACGTCTATCGCGCGTTGCCATTCCAAAAATCTCCCTAATCAAAGCGCGGGAAGAGCGCCCACTTCTTCCGCGTGCGGTTCACTGCTCCCCGTCCCGGGGCAACGAGCCAAGCTCAACGCGAGAATGCGGTGCGAGTGTGGTAGCTTCACGCGGCTGTGCGCAAACAGCGCACATTGCCGTGATCGACTGGCCGAGGAACTTTCATGCTGCTTCGAAACGCTGGCATTCGTTTCGCGATGTTGCTGCTCGCAGCGCTGGCGCCTCTGCCGGTGCACGCGCAGGACGTGCCCGGCATCGAGATCTGCACCGTCGAGAAGACGATGGAGCGGCGCACCAGCTGTCTGCAGAGCAATGTTGATTTCCTGCAGAAGACCATCACCAAGCTCAATCTCGACCATCAGCAGAAGCTGGATGCGGCCAACCGCCAGATCGACGCGCTGAAGACCAGCCTCGCCGGCTTGCAGAAGACGCTCGGCGACCTGCAGGCTGCGCAGGCGAAGACGGCCGAGGATCTGAAAAAGAAGCAGGACGCGCCGCCGCCCAAGGACGCGGCGAAATAACCGCCGTTCACGCGACGCGATATCGCTCCATCACGCCACGATCGGGCTCGTAACCGAGCCCGGGGCCTGAGGGCACCGCGACATGGCCGGTGGCATCGACATCGGCGCGGCCGTTCCAGAGGCAGGCCTCGCGCTTCAAATAGAACATCTCGACCGGCCCGTCGTCGCGCGTCGCGAGCAGATGCAGCGTCGCCAGGAGGCCCGGGCCAAAATAAGGAGAGTGCGGAACGATCTTGACGCCGGACCGATCGGCCAGCGCCGCGACCTTCAAAAATTCCGTGATGCCGCCGACCTTGATCACCGAGGGCTGGGCGTGGCTCACCGCGCCGGCCTCCATCATCTGGCGGAATTGATATTCAGTGCAGGCATTCTCGCCGGCAGCGATCCCGAGTCCAGCCTTGCGGCGCACCTCGGCGAGTGCGGTGAAATCCTCGGGCGGCCAGACCGGCTCCTCGAGAAACATCGGTTGCGCGTCCCGGCACGTCGCCGCGAATGCGATCGCCTGCTCGGCCGTGAGCGGGCAGTTCATGTCCACCATCAGCGGAACGGTCGGCCCGATCGCCTCGCGTGCGGCGAATACCGCCGGCTGCGTGGTTTCGTGCAGCTTGATCGCGCCATAGCCGAGCGCGAGCGCCTTCCTGCATTCGGCGGCGATGTTGTCGGGCGAGCCGATCCGCAGCAGGCTCGCGTAAGCCGGAATGGCCGTGCGCCTGATCTCGCCCAGCAGGCGATGCACCGGCACGCCTTTGACCTTCGCGGCCAGGTCCCACAATGCGATATCGAGCCCTGATGTCGCGAACATGGTGATGCCGTAGCGGCCGAACAGATGCAGATTGCGCTGGATCTGTTCCATCACCGCGGGAATGCCGGCGGCATCGGGCACCTTCAGCCCGCGGGCCTGCGGCGCGATCATCTCCTCGACGGCGCTGCGCGTCGTGCGCGGGCAGACATAGGCGAAGGCATCGCCCCAGCCGGTCAGCCCGGAATCGGTCGTGACCTCGACGAGGACCATGTCGAGCGCCGTGATGGCGGAGGCACCCTGGCGAAAGCTCGCGACACCGGCCTCATAGGGAACGCGGATATGGTGCGCCCGCACATCGGTGATTTCCATGATCCGGTTCCTCTTTCTGGTGAGCGGTTTCGACGAATGTAGCCACGAACGGCAGGGCGTTGCCAGTGGCGATTGCCGGACTATCCTTAGGCGAAGCACAGCAATGCCGATCAAGCGGAGCGGTCGAGACAGGCGCATCATGGCCGCGCTTCGAACGAGGGCCCGAACCGCCATGAATCCAGCCCAGCGCGCGCTCTGGTATATCGAGAGCCATCTGGCCGAGCCGATGACGCTCGACGAGATCGCGGAGATCGCCGGCGTGTCGCGGTTCCACCTTGTGCGTGCGTTCGCCGCAGCGGTCGGTCTTCCGGTGATGCGCTACGTGCGGGCGCGGCGGCTGACGCAAGCGGCGCGCAGTCTGGCAAAGGGCACGCCCGACATCCTGTCGCTGGCGCTGGAGGCGGATTACGGCTCCCACGAAGCTTTCACCCGCGCGTTCCGCGACCAGTTCGGCACCACGCCCGAAGCGGTCAGGGCGGCAACGTGCGTCAGCCACCTCAATCTTCAGGAGCCGATCCTCATGGATTCCACGATGCTGGATACTCTCGCCCCACCGCGTTTCGAGACCGCCAAGGCCTTTCTCATCGCCGGTCCCGCCGAGCGCATCTCCTGCGACAATGGCGCCGTGATCCCCGGTCTGTGGCAACGTTTCCACCAGGAGGTCGCCGACATCCCCGCCCGCGTCGGGAACGTCGCCTACGGCGTTTGCTGCAACGCCGATGATGCCGGCAATTTCGACTACATCGCCGGCGTCGAGGTCGCCGACTTCTCCGACCTGCCGCGCCGCTTCGCCCGCATCCGCATCCCCGAGCAGCGCTACGCGGTGTTCTCCCACAAGGACCACGTCGCCTCGATCCGGCGCACAGTGAATACGATTTGGAATCAGTGGTTGCCGGCGTCGGGTTTCAAAGCCGCGGACGCGCCGAACTTCGAGCGCTATGACGAGAAATTCGACCCCGCCACCGGCAACGGCGGCTTCGAGATCTGGGTGCCGGTGAAGGAGTAGCGCGCAACGCTGGCATACCGTCCCGCTTGCTTGGCAAGCCTTGGCGACTTTGCCATAACCGCAGGCAAATCTTGCCTGCGGGGCCCGTGCTGGACATCCCGTGCAAGCCATAACAAGCAGCCGGGAGGGTCCCAAAATGCCTGACGTCCGCGTTCTCGCCACCGACCTCGAATTTCCCGAAGGGCCGGTCGTGATGCCGGACGGCTCGGTGGTGCTGGTGGAGATCCGCGGCCAGCGCCTGACGCGCGTTTATCCCGACGGCCGCAAGGAGATCGTCGCCAAGGTGCCCGGTGGCCCGAATGGCGCCGCCCTCGGCCCCGACGGCAAGATCTACATCTGCAACAATGGCGGCTTCTCCTGGATTCCGACCCGCAACATGATCATGCCGGGTCCGCAGCCGGACGACTATCTCGGCGGCTCGATCCAGCGCGTCGATCTGCAATCCGGCAAGGTCGAGACCGTCGTCGCCAAATGCGGCGCGCACGATCTGCGCGGGCCGAACGACCTGGTGTTCGACAGGCAGGGCGGCCTCTGGTTCTCCGATCTCGGCAAGCGCCGCGCCCGCGAGATGGATGTCGGCGGCATGTATTACCTCAAGCCCGGCATGACCGAGATCGTGGAAGTCGTGCATGGCGTGCTGCCGGCCAACGGCATCGGGCTGTCGCCGGACGAGAACACGGTCTACATCGCGGAGACGCCGACCGGCCGGCTTTGGGCCTATGAGCTCTCGGCGCCGGGCACGCTCAAGCCGCGCGATGCGATCTATCGCGGCGAGCGCGGCAAGCCGATCTGCGGCCTCGGCGGCTACCAGATGTTCGACTCGCTCGCAGTGGAAGCGAACGGCAATGTCTGCGTCGCCACCCTCGTCTCCGGCTGCATCTCCGTGATCGCGCCCGACGGCACCCTGGTCGAGCAGGTTCCGACCGGCGACCGCGTCACCACCAACATCGCCTTCGGCGGCCCCGAGCTGAGGACCGCCTACATCACGCTGTCGGGTAAGGGCGAGCTGATCGCCATGGACTGGCCGCGCGGCGGTTTGCCGCTCAATTTCCTAAACAAGTAAACGGTGCTAGTGACCGTCATTGCGAGCGAGGCAAAGCAACCGGAATGCGTCCACGGTGACAGGCTGGATTGCTTCGTCGCTTCACTCCTCGCCTTCACTCCTCGCAATGACAACGGAGAGTAACTCAAATGCCCTGGCCCGATCCCATCACCCTGCGCGGACAGCACGCCCGTCTCGAGCCGCTGTCGCATCAGCATCGCGAGGGTCTGGTCGAGGCGGTCAAGGACGGCGAGCTGTCAAAACTCTGGTACACGGCGATCCCGCTGCCCGAGAACATGGGCAAGGAGATCGACCGCCGCCTCGGCTTGCAGGCCGCAGGGTCGATGCTGCCGTTCACCGTGTTCGATGCTGGCGGCAGGATCGTCGGCATGACCACCTACATGAACATCGATGCCACCAACCGCCGCGTCGAGATCGGCTCGACCTGGTATGGCAAGAGCGCTCAGCGCGGTCCGCTCAACACGCAGTGTAAGCTGTTGCTGCTGCGCCATGCCTTCGAGACGCTGAACTGCATCGCGGTCGAGTTCCGCACGCATTTCTTCAATCACCAGAGCCGCCGCGCCATCGAGCGCCTGGGCGCCAAGCAGGACGGCATCCTGCGCAGCCACCAGATCGCGCCGAACGGCACGCTGCGCGATACGGTTGTTTACAGCATCACCGCCGCCGAATGGCCGACGGTACAGGCGCATTTGGAATTCCAACTCAACGACAAGCCGCGCTAGACAGATGTGCACCGCATCGGCCGCGCTCTCGATCACCTCTCCCATGGGGAGAGGTGTCGGAAACCCGCAGCTGCAGTTCACTCGAATTCACGACATGCTGGGAGTAGCCGAATGGACAGATTTGATTATGTGATCGTCGGCGCGGGTTCCGCCGGTTGCGTGCTCACCAGCCGGCTCAGCGAGGATCCCAATACGACCGTCTGCGTGCTCGAGGCGGGCCCTTCCGACTGGCACCCGTACATCCATCTGCCGGCGGGTTTCATCAAGACCTTCCACATGAAGAGCATCAATTGGGCCTACCAGCAGGAACCGGGGCCCTGGACCGGCGGGCGCAGCATCTATGCGCCGCGCGGCAAGACGCTCGGCGGCTCGTCCTCGATCAACGGCCACATCTACAACCGCGGCCAGCGCATGGATTTCGACACCTGGGCGCAGATGGGCAACCGCGGCTGGGGCTATGCCGACGTGCTGCCGTACTTCCGGCGATTGGAGAGGCGGGTCGGCGAGGGCGAGGACACCTATCGCGGCCGCGACGGCAATCTCATCGTCACCACCATGAACTGGCGCGATCCGCTCTGCGAAGCCTTCATGGAAGGCGCGGTCTCGCTCGGCATCCCCCGCAACCCCGATTATAACGGCAAGACCCAGGAGGGTGTCTCCTACTGCCAGCGCACCATCAACAACGGCCTGCGCGTCTCCGGCGCCACCGCATTCCTCAAGCCCGCGATGAAGCGGCCGAACGTGCACGTGCACACGCATGCGCACGCGACCGAGATCATTTTCGAAGGCAAGCGCGCCGTCGGTGTGCGCTACATGAAGGGCGGCCGCGGCGGCCATCCTGTCGAAGTGCGCGCCAACAAGGAAGTCATCCTCTCCGGCGGCACCTATAATTCGCCGCAGCTCCTGCAGCTCTCCGGCGTCGGCTCGCCCGATCTGTTGCAGCAGCACGGCATCGCGGTGCGTCACGCGCTCCCCGTTGGCGAAGGCCTTCAGGACCATTACGCCCCGCGCACGGTCGCGCGCGTCAAGAACATCAAGACCATCAACGAGCTTCGCCGCGGCTTCTCGCTGTGGATCGAGGCGATGAAATGGGCCACCGCGCGGCGCGGGCTGCTGTCGCTGTCGCCGACCATGGTCTACTGCTTCTGGCATTCCGGCGAGAGTGCCGAGAGCTCTGATCTGCAACTCACCTTCACGCCGGCCAGCTACAAGGAGGGCGTGCAGGGCCAGCTCGAGGACGAGCCCGGCATGACCGTGGCGTCCTGGCAGCAACGCCCCGAGAGCCGCGGCTATGTCCGCATTCGCTCGGCTGATCCGTTCGCGCCGCCGATCATCCAGACCAATTATCTCGACGCCGAGCTCGACCGCCGCGTCATCGTCGGCGGCATGAAGCTCGCGCGCAAGCTTTTGAAGAGTGCCCCGCTGTCGCCCTACTACGCCTACGAGGATTTCCCCGGCCCCAACGTCAACACCGACGACGAATTTCTGCACGCCGCCACCCAACGCGGCACCACCACCTTCCACCCCGGCTGCACCTGCCGCATGGGCCCGGCGGACTCAACCTGGGCCGTGGTTGACGACCACCTCCGCGTCCACGGCCTGGAGGGCCTGCGCGTCATCGACGCCTCGGTGATGCCGCGCATGATCTCGGCCAACCTCAACGCCTCCACCATGATGATCGCCGACCGCGCGTCGGACCTGATCCGCGGCAAGCAGCCAATGGAAGCGGCGCGGATTCCGGACGCCGCGGTGGCGTGAGGCGCCACTTCTGCCGATATGGAGGTCCGGATGGAGCGCAAGCGCAATCCGGGGGCGTTGGCCCCGGGTCCGACGTTTTGCCCGGATTACGCTTTCGCTTCATCCGGGCGACGAGGTGTAGCGACCTGTGACTGTCTCGTCGGGCAAAACACCTTGCCGCCCGTCAACCCCTGCTCGCGAAAATATTCTCCTTTGCCGAAATTCGGAAATGCAGCATAAGCCGAAACAGCCCGGCTCACGGAAAGAGGGGCGGTTCGCGAGTCGTTCGAAATGCGGGCCGGGTTGCGGTGGACGCGGCAGCGTCGTGCGCGAGATGTCAAGGGCAGGGCGGATTGCTCTCCGTGAGCCCGAGGCTTCGTGCGGACGAGCGGCGCTGTGTGCGTACGGCAAAACCGTGTGGTCCTGGCCGTCGTTGCTACGGTCAAGCTCTTGCGGATGCGGCAGTCGCGTCAACCGGCGCGATGGCCGGTGACTTTCGCGGGAGTGAGGGAGGCCAGAACGAATTCGGCTCCCGGGAGAGCGCGGCATAAGCCGTCCGACCATCGCGCAGGGAAGGCCGTGTGTTCGGCACCACCTGTATGCTGCTGTGCGGTTTTCTGCGTGTGCCTTTTGCGCAGCAGACCGCGGGTGCGAGGTCAGCACCCGGCCTTCCCCATAGGCGTTAAGTTTGTTCTTGAGTGTTGGAATCACACGTGATTCCAAGGCGGGATGGCAGACGAATCGCTTCTGAACGAGGACTGGACGAGAGTGGTTACGCAGCTCGGCGGGGCTGCGCAGCTTGAAATAAGTGCGCGCCAGACGAAGGCTTTCGTGCGGCGGCGCCAAATTCCAGATGCGGTGGCGTTACTTCGGCTGATGCTGGCCTATTGTCTGGGTGAAAGAGGGTTGAGATCGACAGCCGCGTGGGCCGCTTCTGTTGGCCTTGCCGACCTCAGCAGCGTGGCGTTGTTCTATCGCCTGCGTCAATGTGGCGATTGGTTTGCAGTGCTGGTGGAGGGCTTGCTCGCTGCGGCAGCCCCGAAAGCGAGCCGAGGCCGCCTGATCCGCATTATCGATGCGACGACAGTGCCTCAGGCAGGACCGGCTGCGCGCAGGAACAGTGAGCTTTGGCGCGTTCATAGTGCATTCGATCTGCCATATGAGCGCTTTGGTCACTTCGAGCTGACAGATCAGCAAGAAGGCGAAACGTTTGACCGGATACCGGTGGTCAAGAACGAGATCCGCATTGCTGACCGCGCTTATCTACAACCTGACCGCATCGCCGCTGTGCGCGACGCCGGGGCAGACGTTTTGATCCGAGCGGGCTGGAAGAACGCACGTTGGCTTGATGCCAAAGGCCTTGCGTTCGATCTGATGGCCCAATTGCGTGCGGCGAAGGCGCACGGACTGATCGATCGGAGGATTTGGATCAAACGCAAGGACGGTGCGCCTCTGGCTATGCGTCTGGTCGCAGTCAAGAAGCCCGCCGGTGCAGTCGCGGCTTCGCGCCGTAAAGCCCGGCGCGACGCACAAGACGAAAACCGCGTCATCTCCAAAGAAACTCTGGAAGCCGCGGATTGGGTCATTCTGGTCACGTCGCTCGCGCGGGACGAGTTCTCCACCAAGGATGTACTCGCGCTCTATCGACTGCGATGGCGCATCGAACTTGGCTTCAAGCGACTGAAGAGTCTGATTGGTCTCAAGACGCCACCTGGAACCGATCCGCGCTCCGCCAAGCCCTACTTGCTGGCACACCTCTTGATCATCCTGCTGCTCGAGCCGCTTGCCCGCGACTTCGAGGACTCTCCCCGCTGGACGCAGGCCGCCTGACGGCACCTGGCGCTTGGCGTGTTTTGCAACAACTCGTTGCATCCTTGCTACAAGCGATCATTCCACAACCAACCATCCGTTGCTTTCGCCGCAGAAAGCGAGCGCTTGGGCGGCACCTGCGCGAGCCTCCTCGAAAACGTCCGTATCAATCGATGCTCGCGCTACCTTAACGCCTATGCGGCCTTCCCTGCGCCCTTGTGTCCCCGAAATCTGCCAGAATGTGGCAACGGGCGGTTGGATCAGAACCGCCCGTTGCCGGAACTGAGCCCGTTGCGCCCAAAGGCGACAGAGCCTGCTAAAGAGCAAGGGACAGCTCCGGTGTCTTCCTCAACCCGAACAGTTGCAAGGGCTGCGAGCCCGTACCAGGCAAGGAAGGGAGTGGATGATGACACAAGACGATCTGGTTGTCGTCGGCATCGATGTCGCTAAAGACAAGATTGATGCGTGCATTCGGACCGTAACGGAGCGGAAGACTTGCCCAACAACCGCGGCGGGGCGACGGAGCTTGATTGCATGGCTTCGCAAGCATCAGGTCGGCAAGGCAGTGATGGAGGCAAGCGGCGGCTACGAGCGGGTATGGGCCAAGGCGTTGCGCCAAGCAGGGCTGGAAGTACGGATCGTCGATCCCAAACGGGTTCGCCACTTTGCGGAATCGGCGGGACGCCTTGCGAAAAATGACAAGATCGACGCGGAGATGATCTCCTGGTTCGCCGAGACATTCGGCGAGGCTCCCAGCCAAGTCGACAATCCCGCTCACGAGGAGATGAAGGCACTGGTGAAGGGACGCCAAGGCCTGCTTGACGTCAGGGCTCGCCTGGAAATGCAGAAGGAGCATGAGGCGCCGGCCCTTGTTCAGAAGGCTCGCGCGCGTCTTCTTAAGAAGCTGGCTGACGAAATCGCCGCGCTCGAGACCGCGATCGCGGCGACGATCAAGACAACGCCGGACTTTGCCAAACGCGCCGAGATCATCCAGAGCGTACCAGGCTTTGCTGAGGGGACCGCAATGGCGCTGCTTGGAGGACTACCGGAGCTGGGGCAGGTGAGCGACGAAGTTGCCGCCGCGTTGATGGGCGTTGCTCCTTATGACGATGATAGCGGCAAACGTCGAGGTGAACGCTGCATCAAGGGTGGCCGCCGCTGGGTGCGAAATGCCCTCTACATGCCCTGTGTCGGTGCCGCAACGCTGAACAATCCGGTGTTCAAGGCCTTCTACGAACGGCTGATTGCCAAGGGCAAGCCGCCAAAGGTCGCGATCGTCGCCTGTATGCGCAAGCTGATCATCATCCTCAACACCATGATCGCGCGCGGCGAGACGTGGGATCCGAAGAAATACAGGGTGGCCTGACGAGCGCGCCTATCTCGCGCTCGGACCTCGGCCGAGCGCATGCAAAGCCAACAGACCGGTGAGCGGACGGGGTCAAGGCCGTCAGCCGCCGCAGGCGGGGGCGCGCCAGCGCCAGCCTTGAGGCCGGCCGATCGCCGGGCTACTTCGCCACAGTTGCTCTTTCTTCGGAAGAGGCGATGGAATGAAGCAAAGCTCGGGCGAGATGAGCCGCGAGGCTGCGAAGCTGTGTCTGCTGGTCAAAACGTGAGTCAGAGAGCGACGCCATGCGTCTTCGTCATTGCGAGGAGCTCCTGCGACGAATCAATCCAGACTGCTGCGGTGGAGGGATTCTGGATTGCTTCGCTGCGCTCGCAATGACGATGTGAGGCAGCGTGCACAAATCTCTCACCATCACCCTGAGATGGCCGCTTCTTCAGCGGCCCGCGAAGGGCGACGGCCCGGCTGCATCTCGGCCATTCATCCTTCGAGGCTCCCCATGGGACGCTTTGCGTCCCATGCCTCGTACGTCAGGATGACGGGAGCTGCAACGAGCTCAGACTTCCCGTCGGCTCAAAAACGCCAGCCGCTCGAACAAATGCACGTCCTGCTCGTTCTTGAGCAGCGCGCCATGCAGCGGTGGGATCAGTTTGCGCGGATCCCGCTCCCGCAGCTGCTCGGCGCTCATGTCCTCGTTGAGCAGCAGCTTGAGCCAGTCGAGCAGCTCCGAGGTCGACGGCTTCTTCTTCAGGCCGGGCACCTCGCGCACCTCGAAGAAGATGCGCAGCGCCTCTTCAACGAGGCGCTTCTTGATGCCGGGGAAGTGGACATCGACGATGCGGCCCATCGTGTCGGCATCGGGGAACTTGATGTAGTGGAAGAAGCAGCGGCGCAGGAAGGCGTCCGGCAGCTCCTTCTCGTTGTTGGAGGTGATCATCATGATCGGGCGCTGTTTGGCCTTGATCGTCTCGCCGGTCTCGTAGACATGGAATTCCATGCGGTCGAGCTCGAGCAGGAGGTCGTTCGGGAATTCGATGTCGGCCTTGTCGATCTCGTCGATCAAGAGCACCGGGCGCTGCTCGCTGGTGAAGGCTTCCCACAGCTTGCCACGCTTGATGTAGTTCTTGATGTCCGAGACGCGGGCATCGCCGAGCTGGCTGTCGCGCAGGCGCGACACCGCGTCGTATTCGTAGAGGCCCTGCTGCGCCTTGGTGGTGGACTTGATGTGCCAGGTCAGCAGCGGGGCGTTCAGCGCCTTCGCCACTTCCTCCGCCAGCACCGTCTTGCCGGTGCCGGGCTCGCCCTTCACCAGGAGCGGGCGCTCCAGCACGATCGAAGCGTTGACGGCGACCTTGAGATCGTCGGTCGCAACATAGTCCTTGGTGCCGGTAAATTTCATCGCGCGTCCTTGTTGGTCGTCGTCCGAGGCATCGCCACTTTCATCGCGGTCGCGACATGGGAACGGCCGCGTAGCGCGGCCGTTCCTGGTTCGGTCAGGCTTTCAGACCCGTCTTATCAGCGAAAGGATCACCAGCACAATCACCGCGCCGATCGTGGCGTCCACGATGGCGCCAACCGTGCCGGTGGCGAGCGCGATATGCAGCTGCGGCAGCACCCAGCTCGCGACCAGCGCGCCGATGATGCCGACGACGATGTTGCCGATCAGCCCAAATCCCGCCCCGTGGACAATCTTGCCCGCGAGCCAGCCTGCGATCGCGCCGATGATCAGCGCCGCGACAATTCCCATTGCAAACGTCCCCAAAACAACCCCTTGAGGCCGGCAATTCTAGAGCAAAAAGCCCTTGGGTCCACGCTGAATCACCGCGGTCGTGATCCTGCTTCGTCTCTCCCTATGGGCCCCTATGGGAGAGGTGAAGCGCCGCCCCTTGACGCCAGCCACCCGACGGGCAATCTGTCACCCATGTTCCTGCAATTCTTCACCTCTCTGCGCGATGCGCAGGTCCCCGTAACGCTGCGCGAATACCTCACGCTGATGGAGGCGCTCGACGCTGACCTCGCAGACTACACGGTCGAGAATTTCTACTATCTGTCGCGCGCTTCGCTCGTGAAGGACGAGCGAAATCTCGACAAGTTCGACCGCGTCTTCGGCACCGTTTTCAAGGGGCTGGAAAGCCTGCTCGACGCCATGGAGAAGGCCGAGATCCCCGAGGAATGGCTGAAGAAGCTCGCCGAGAAATACCTCACCGAGGAAGAGAAGAAGCAGATCGAGGCCATGGGCTGGGACAAGCTCATGGAGACGCTGAAAAAGCGCCTCGAGGAGCAGAAGGGCCGCCACCAGGGCGGCTCGAAGTGGATCGGCACCGCCGGCACTTCACCCTTTGGGGCCTACGGCTACAACCCCGAGGGCGTCCGCATCGGCCAGGAGAAGAACCGCAACAACCGCGCCGTGAAGGTGTGGGACAGGCGCGAGTTCAAGGATCTCGACGGCAATGTCGAGCTCGGCATCCGCAACATCAAGGTGGCGCTGCGGCGCCTGCGCAAATTCGCGCGCACCGGCGCGCCCAACGAGCTCGATCTCGACACCACCATTCGCGAGACCGCCAATCACGGCTATCTCGACGTGCACATGCGCCCCGAGCGCCGCAATGCGGTGAAGCTCTTGGTGTTCTTCGACATCGGCGGCTCCATGGACGCACATATCGAGCAGGTCGAGGAGCTGTTTTCGGCGGCCAAGAGCGAGTTCAAGCACATGGAGTATTTCTACTTCCACAACTGCCTCTATGAAGGCGTGTGGAAGCAGAACAAGCGCCGCTTCACCGACCGCACGCCGACCTGGGATGTGCTGCACAAATACCCGCACGACTACAAGGTCGTGTTCGTCGGCGACGCCTCGATGTCGCCTTACGAGATCATGGTGCCGGGCGGCTCGGTCGAGCACGTCAACGAGGAGCCGGGCTCGGTCTGGCTCGACCGCATCATCCGCACCTATCCGCACGCGGTGTGGCTGAACCCGGTGCAGCAGAAGCACTGGGACTATTCGGAATCCACCACCATCATCAAACGCATCTTCGCGGGCCGCATGTACCCGATCACGATCGAAGGCCTGGAAAGTGCGATGAAGGAATTGACGCATTAGCGCTGCCGTCATTCCGGGGGCGCGTGCAGCGCGAATTCCGGAATCTCGAGGTTCCGGGTTCGCTCGCTTCGCGATCGCCCCGGAACGACGGAAGAAGAAGGGAAGACCCCATGCCCCAGACCATTACCCGCGGCATCAAGGCGCTGATCGACGAGGCCAATGCCGAGATCGAGACGCTGACCGCCAAGGACGCCATCGAGATCTCCAAGAACGGCGATGTCGTCATCGTCGACATCCGCGACCCCCGCGAGATCGAACGCGACGGCCGCATCCCCGGCGCCTTCGCCTGCACCCGCGGTATGCTCGAATTCTGGATTGACCCGCAGAGCCCCTACGCCAAGCCGATCTTCCAGGAGGACAAGAAGTTCGTCTTCCACTGCGCTGGCGGCCTGCGCTCCGCGCTCGCGGCCAAGACCGCGCAGGATATGGGGTTGAAGCCCGTCGCCCACATCGCCGGCGGCTACGCCGCCTGGCGTGACGCAGGTGGCCCGACCGAGCAATGGGAGCCGAAGAAGAAGGGGTGAGAAGGTGCTGCGCTGTTGCGCCATTCTCCGCTGTCATTCCCCGCGAAAGCGGGGAATCGAGTACGCCGCGGCCTCTCGACTCAATCACAACCGCCTCTGGAATACTGGATCGCCCGGTCAAGTGTTCAGCCCGGGGACATGACCGACGGGTGTTCGGGGACATAGCCGACACATCATAGTGCAGGGATTTGGCAGTAAAGGAGGCCAAGTCCATGCCCTGGCGAGAGGTGTCGGTGATGGATCAGCGGCGGGAGTTCGTGCGGCTTGCGATGCAGGAGGGAGCGAACCGGCGGGAGCTCTGCCGGCGGTTCAATATCCATCCCGACACGGGCTACAAATGGCTTGCACGATGGCAAGCGGATCAGAATGTCGACGACCGCTCGCGCCGACCGCATGCGAGCCCGGGACAGACCGATTGCGAGCTTGAGGCACGTATTCTCGCGGTACGCGATGCCCATCCGGCATGGGGAGCTCGCAAGATAGCTCACTGCCTGGAGCGCAATGGCTTGCGTTCGCCAGCAGTCTCAACAGTTCATCAGATCTTGCGTCGGTCTGGCCGCATCAAGCCTCCGATCGGCGGCCCGACGGCAAGCCAGCGTTTCGAGATGCCGGCCCCCAATCTGTTGTGGCAGATGGACTTCAAAGGCTGGGTTCGGCTCGGCAATGATACCCAGTGCCATCCTCTGACGGTGGTGGATGACCACTCCCGCTATGATCTGTGCCTGCAGGCCTGTGCCGATCAACGCACAGATACCGTGCGCAGCCGCTTGGAGAAGACCTTTCGCCACTACGGGCTCCCGGAGGCTTTCTTCGTCGACAATGGTTCGCCCTGGGGTGATCCTTCCGGCGAGCGATGGACACGGTTCTCGGTGTGGCTGCTCAAGCTTGGCGTCGCCGTCATCCACAGCCGCCCATATCACCCGCAAAGCCGCGGCAAGAATGAACGATTCCACCGCACCCTCGCGGCTGAGGTGTTCGCACTGCGACAGTTCCGCGATCTCGCAGAGACGCAGCGTGCCTTCGACGCCTGGCGGGAAGTCTACAACTTCGAACGGCCACACGAGGCGCTCGGACAACAGGTCCCGGCCAGTCGATATCGGCCCAGCCAGCGACCAATGCCCGATCGATTGCCACAGGTCGAATACGACAGCCATGAGATCGTGCGCCGCGTCTCCACGACCAAAGCCTATGTCAGCTTCAAGGGACGTCTTTGGAAAGTGCCACAGGCCTTCCGTGGCGAGCGCCTCGCCATCCGCCCCTCGGCAAACGATGCGCAATACGGGATCTTCTTTGCCGCCCACCAAGTCGCTATCATCGACTTGGCGAGCGGAGAATGTGTCGGCTATGTCCCCGAACACCCGTCGGTCATGTCCCCGGGCTGAACATCAAGCCGGGCGATGACAGCGGAGTTCGATGCGCATTGCCTCAACTTCGGAACGACAAGAAAGACATCATATGACCGCCACCGACCCCCTCGTCTCCACCGAATGGCTCGCCGCCCACATGGGCGATGCCAACATCAAGATTCTCGATGCCAGCTTCAAGCTGCCGGGCGTGCTGCCGCTGCCGAAGGACGACTATCTCGCCGCGCATCTGCCGGGCGCGGTGTTCTTCGACGTCGATGCGGTGTCGGATCATTCCAACCCGCTGCCGCACATGTATCCGAGTGCCGAGCAGTTCGGCCGCGACGTCGGCAATCTCGGCATCGGAAACAGCGACACGGTCGTGCTCTACGATGCCGGCGGCTGGGTTGCAGCGCCCCGCGCGTGGTGGATGTTCCTGGCCTTCGGCCACGGCAATGTGCGCATCCTCAATGGCGGCCTGAAGAAGTGGCGCGCCGAAGGGCGTCCGGTCGAGAGCGGCGAGGTGAAGCCCAAGCCTACGACGTTCAAGGCGAGTTATGATTCAAAACGCGTGCGCAGCATGCAGCAGCTCATCGCCAATCTCGAAAGCAGCAAGGAGCAGGTGATCGACGCGCGCGCCGCCGACCGTTTCGAGGGGCGCGCGCCGGAGCCGCGGCCGGGCATCCGCTCCGGCCACATCCCCGGCGCCCGCAACGTGCCCTACAATCTGCTGTTCGATGCCGCGACCGGTGAGATGAAGCCGCTCGACGATCTCCGCGCCGCCTTCACGAATGCCGGCGTCAAGCTCGACGCGCCCATCGTGACGAGCTGCGGCTCCGGTGTGTCCGCGGGCGTGCTCACGCTCGCCCTCTATCGCCTGGGGATCACCGACACCGCGCTCTATGACGGCTCCTGGTCGGAATGGGGTCAGGCCGGCGGCCCGCCGATCGCGACCGGGCCGGCGTAGTCGCCACGATGACAGTGCGCTCCCTCGCCCCCTTCTTACGGGGAGAGGTGAAGATCAGCGCGTGCGCGCCGTCGCCGTCGCGGTGAACGCCTGCGGCTGACCGAATGGATCGAGCTGCTGCTGCACCTGCTGAGGCGGTGGGCGGCGCACCACGCGGTGCCGCTTCTTCGCCTTCGCCTTGCGCTTGGCCGCCTTGCTGTCCGATGCGCTGCTGTCCGGCTTCTTGCTCTCGGCTTTGGCCTTCGCCGGCGCAGCCTTCACCGCCGTCGTCGCCGGATCGTTCAGCACGGCCAGCTTCGCGGAGGCGGTATCAACCGCCGGGGAGGCGAGGGCGGCAGTGGGCTCGGGCGGCGCCGGCTCGCTGTTCGTTGCGGCGGGCTGGGCCGCTGCAATCGACGCCGTGGTGTCGGCCGGGGTGAGCGTGTCGGTGGCCGTTGGCGGTGCAGCCTCTACCGTCGCTTCGGGCTTGGCTGGTTCGACAGCCGGGACTTCAGCCAGAGGCGCGGTGGCCTGCGGCTGAACGGCGGTCTCGGTGGCCAGCGCGGCCACCTGTTCGGGCTCGCTCGCCGGCAATCCAATGGTCGGCACCTGGTCACGCAGCGATAGCGTGGTCTCGGCGGGCACCTCCGGCTCCGCCCGCAATACCGCGAGCACCGGCTGGGCCGGTTCGGGGCTCTGCGCAAACACCTGCTCCTGCGGGCCGTTCCGCCAGGAGGGGTTGCTGACATACTGCTGATGGGTCGCCCGCAGCAGCGCGGCGGCACCTAGGCCGAACACCAGGATGGAGGTTGACAGCAGGATCGCGGCAAACAGGAAGCGAAAGCCGGGAAGCATCGAGCGATTGCGAATTTCCGCCCCGGCGGCGACTGGGCCGGGGCCAAAGAGCCATCTGAACGCGGTGACGGTACTGCTTGCCGCGTTCGCCACGCGGATCCGAGCTCAAAAGGTGGCGAATCAGGCTGATTCGACCATATCGCAACGCTTCGGCATCGTTCTGTTAAAATCGCGACCGAACATCGCGGCAATTGATGCCGCGATACGATTTCAGCCCCGTGATGCAACGGGGCAACGGTAGTCTTGCGGATCACAAATCGGCCAATCCGGCGCAAATAAGCCTGATATGTCTTGAATGTGCCGCTATCTTCCGTCATCTGGCCGTTAACGGTCCGATCGGGCTTGGGGACTATACAAGAGCGATGATGATCAAACACTTTCTGACGATATGCGCTGCCGCGACAGTCGCTGCGGCGGGGACCTCGCTCGCTCAGGCTCAGAGCTATCCGGTCCAACAGGCGCCAGGTTATGGTGCCCCGGCCGAATATCGGCCCGGCGACCGCATGCCGAATTTCGACGCGCTGGACGAAGACGACGAGGCGATGCCGCAGGCTTCGCTGCCGCCGCCCGGTCCGGCTGACGATCCGCGCTACGGCCGCCCGGCCGGCGCGCCTCCGGTTTATTCGGCCGCCCCGCCGCAGGGGCCGGTGATGTCGCCGGATGATCCGCGTTATGGCCGTCCGGCTGGCGCTCCGCCGGTCTATTCGGCGGCGCCGCCCCAGGGCCCCGTGATGTCGCCCGACGATCCCCGCTATGGCCGGCCCGCCGGTCCGCCGTCGGTGATCTACGCCGACCGTCCGGCTCAGGCGCCGGCCAACGATGGCCTACGTCCGCCGGAGGCAGTCGGTGGTCCGGCCGCGACCGGAGCGGTGCAGTCCGGCCAGCCGCCTGTTGGCGCCGACGGCCGGCCGATGACGGTCGCCTCGCTGCCACCCGAGGAGCAGCCGGATGCTGCGCCGGCGCAGCTGCCGCCGAATCTGCGCCGCCAGGAAGTTGCGTTCCAGACCAAGGAGCCGGCCGGCACCATCGTGGTCGATACGCCCAACACCTACCTCTATTACGTGCTCGGCAACGGCCGCGCGGTCCGCTACGGCGTCCGCGTCGGGCGCGACGGCTTCACCTGGACTGGCGTGCAGAAGATCACCCGCAAGGCCGAGTGGCCGGATTGGCATCCGCCGACCGAGATGATTGAGCGTCAGCCCTACCTGCCGCGCTTCATGGCCGGCGGCCCCGGCAATCCGCTTGGCGCCCGCGCGATGTATCTCGGCTCGACCGTCTATCGCATCCACGGCACGAACCAGCCTTCGACGATCGGCAAATTCGTGTCCTCCGGCTGCATCGGCATGCTGAACGAGGACGTCTCGGACCTGTTCGACCGCGTCAAGGTCGGCACCCGCGTGGTGGTGCTGCCGGGCGGCCCGTCGCCGGGAACGGCGACTGCCTCCGCTGCGCCGACCCCCGGTGCCGCCGGTCCGGCTCCGATGGCCGCTCAGGCCGGTCCGGTGCCCGGCACCCAGCCGACGGTGGTGCCGCCGCTCCCCGCGCCGGTGACGGTGCGCTAAACCGGCTCGCAGAACCGACCAATCGGCGGCGCGTGTGCTTTGGCCACGCGCCGCACTCATTTGACGCATGCTCGTTCGCGCCTCCGCTCGCTTGAATCCACGCCCGGCCCGACTACGTCCCGGCTGATTGCAGCGAATGCGAGGAGCACAGGATGCGAATCTTTGTTGCGGGCGCCACTGGCGCCGTGGGCCGTCAGCTCGTCCCTCTCCTTCTTGCCAGCGGCCACTCGGTCGTCGCTTCGACGCGGAGCGCGGCGAAAACGGGCATGCTCGAGAATTTCGGCGCCGAACCTGTCATTGCCGACGGCCTCGACGCGGCGGACATGCGCGCGGCCGTAATCGCGGCAAGGCCTGATGTGGTCATCCATCAGATGACCGATCTAGCCGCCGCCACGGATCTGCGGCATTTCGATCGCGCGTTCGCGCGGACCAACGAGTTGCGGACCCGCGGAACCGACATTCTGCTCGCGGCCGCGCGCGAGGCCGGTGCCAAGCGCTTCATTGCACAGAGCTTCTGTGGCTGGACCTTCAGCCGCGATGGCGGAGCGATCAAGACGGAAGCGGACGAACTTGAGCCGAATCCTCCGGAAGAACTGCGTCGTACACTCGAGGCGATCCGGTATCTGGAGCGAACGGTTACGGCATCGTCTGCACCCGAAGGCATCGTGTTGCGCTACGGATTCTTCTATGGCCCGGAAACCGGCACGCTGTCGCCGGCGATGCAAGATCAGCTTCGCCGGCGGCGAGTGCCGGTTATCGGCGATGGCGGCGGACATTGGTCGTTCATTCACACCGAAGACGCTGCGTCAGCGACCGTGGCTGCGGTCGAGCGCGGACGCGCCGGCAACATCTACAACATCGTCGACGACCATCCGGCACTGGTCAGGGATTGGCTGCCGGCGCTCGCCGAGTTCCTTGACGCCAAACCCCCGCTTCACGTTCCGGCGTGGCTCGGGCGACTGCTTGCGGGCGAACACATGGTTGCGATGATGACCGAGGTGCGCGGGGCCTCCAATGCCAAGGCCAAGCGCGAGCTCGGTTGGCTGCCGGCCCATCCCTCCTGGCGAGACGGCTTCGTCGACGCTGTGAGGCATTCCGTGGGCCATCGCACGGCGGCTTGAGCTTCTATGTGAGGGAGCGATGACGGTTGATGCCCGGCCTCATCGCGTTTCAGGCAAGCCGCCGCGGCAGCTCGCTGCCCCTGGTCCAGGCGTCGATCGCCTCGACCATCTGGCCGTAATGGATGCGCAATCCATCGGTGGTGGCGTAGCCGAGATGCGGCGTCAGCACGAGATTGTCGAGCTTGCGAAAGGGGTGGCCGGCCGGCAGCGGTTCGATCGAGAACACGTCCAAGCCGGCGCCCGCGATCTGGCGCTGCTGCAGCGCCTCGAGCAGCGCTTGCTCGTCCACGATCGGCCCACGCGCGGTGTTGACGAGGAAGGCCGTCGGCTTCATCCGCGCGAGATCGGCGCGGCTGACGAGGCCACGCGAACGCTCGCTCAGCACCACGTGGATGGTGACGATGTCGGCCTTGGCGAACAGCTCCTCCTTGGTAGCGTAGCCGACGCCGACTTCCCTGCACTTCTCGGGCGTGAGATTCGGGCTCCAGGCGATCACGTTCATGCCGAACGCCTTCGCGATCCCAGCCATCTTGCTGCCGAGCTTGCCGAGCCCGACGATGCCGAGCGTCATCCCCTCGATCTCGACGCCGGCAAAGCTCTGCCAGGGCTCGCCGGCATGCATGCGTGCATTCTCGCGGCCGATGCCGCGGGTCAGCTCCAGGATCAGGCCCATGGCGAGCGGCGCGGTCGGATCGCGGGAATATTGGGTGCCGCCCACGGCCACATTGCGCGCCTTCGCAGCCTCCATATCGATGGAAGCGTTGCGCATGCCTGAAGTCAGCAGCAGCTTCAGCTTCGGCAGGCTCTCAAACAGGCTCTTGGGAAACGCGGTGCGCTCGCGCATCGCGCAGACGATCTCGAAATCGGCCAGTGCGCTGGCTGCCGCCTGCTCGGAGGCGAAGGGATGGCTGAACACGGTGACGTCAAGGCGGTCGGATAGTTTCGGCCAGTCGGCGACATCGAGAGCGAGGTTGAAATAGTCGTCGAGAATTGCACAGCGCAGCCGCGTCATCAGCGTTCATCCATGGCGAGAGGTGACGGCGCGAGCGGGGCGCCTTCGTCGGAACCGGACCATGGTTGCGCGCAATCAGGACGGCGCGCAAGCCGCCGAGGTCTTCAAAAGTCCGACAGGAAAGAGGGGATCAACGGTCGCGGGGCTTCAGGCGGAACGGCGCATCCATGCCGTGCTTGGCGCGCCAGGCCGGGCCGGGGCCGCGCATGTAGTGCAGCTCGGGCCGATACGGGTTGAAGGCGGTGGTGACGAAACGCTTCCAGAAGGCCTTGATCTCCGAGGCGAACTCGGAGACGTGCCCGGCTGCCGCCGGAACAGGAAGAGAGTTGGTCTCGATCAGAGCCATGATGCGGCCTCGCTGTGCTGCCCGTTCGTTCTGAGCGGGTGGCGCTGTTTCCGCGCGAAACCGAGCTTTGGCCTGCTTTATTAAAAAATGGTTTCAATTGTCCGGATCGGTGGCCGGATGGTGTCCGTCCCGTATTCAACCGTGGTGAACGGACGGAAAACGTTGCCCTTTGGGGGCGGGATCGTTACATCGGCGGCAAGCAAATTTCCTCAAATCGAAGGTTTCACGGGACCGATGGCGCGCCAGTTCATCTATTTCATGCAGGGCCTGACCAAGAGCTACCCGACCCGGAAGGTGCTCGACAATATTCACCTGAGCTTCTATCCGGACGCCAAGATCGGCGTGCTCGGCGTCAACGGGTCGGGTAAGTCGACCCTGCTCAAGATCATGGCTGGCCTCGACAAGGAATACACCGGCGAGGCCTGGGTCGCCGAGGGTGCCCGCGTCGGCTATCTCGAGCAGGAGCCGCAGCTCGATCCCAAGCTGACCGTGCGCGAGAATGTCATGCAGGGTGTCGCCAAGCAGAAGGCGATCCTCGACCGCTATAACGAGCTCGCCGTCAACTATTCGGACGAGACCGCCGAGGAGATGACCAAGCTTCAGGACGAGATCGAGGCGCAGGGCCTGTGGGATCTCGACAGCAAGGTCGACCAGGCCATGGACGCGCTGCGCTGTCCACCCGACGACGCCGACGTGACCAAACTCTCCGGCGGTGAGCGCCGCCGCGTCGCGCTGTGCCGCCTCTTGCTCGACCAGCCCGAGCTCCTGCTGCTGGACGAGCCGACCAACCATCTCGACGCGGAATCCGTATCGTGGCTGGAAGGGCACCTGCGCAACTATCCCGGTGCGATCCTGATCGTCACCCACGACCGCTACTTCCTCGACAACGTCACGGGCTGGATCCTCGAGCTCGACCGCGGTCGCGGCATCCCCTATGAGGGCAACTACTCCTCCTGGCTGGTGCAGAAGCAGAAGCGGCTTGAACAGGAGGGCCGCGAGGACGCTGCGCACCAGAAGACGCTGGCCCGCGAGCAGGAATGGGTGGCATCCTCGCCGAAGGCGCGCCAGGCCAAGTCGAAGGCGCGTTATCAGCGCTATGAGGAGCTGCTCAAGAAGGCGAGCGAGAAGCAGACCCAGACCGCGCAGATCATCATCCCGGTCGCCGAGCGGCTCGGCACCAACGTGGTGGACTTCGAAGGGCTCAGCAAAGGTTTTGGCGATCGTCTCCTGATCGACAATCTCACGTTCAAGCTGCCGCCGGGCGGCATCGTCGGCGTGATCGGTGCCAACGGTGCCGGCAAGACCACGCTGTTCAGGATGATCACCGGCCAGGAGCAGCCGGACTCCGGCACAATCACGATCGGTGAGACCGTGCATCTCGGCTATGTCGACCAGTCGCGCGACGCACTCGACGGCAAGAAGACCGTGTGGGAAGAAATCTCCGGCGGCAACGAGCTGATCCTGCTCGGCAAGAAGGAAGTGAACTCGCGCGGCTATTGCTCGGCGTTCAACTTCAAGGGCGCGGACCAGCAGAAGAAGGTCGGCGCGCTCTCCGGCGGTGAACGCAACCGCGTGCATCTCGCCAAGATGCTGAAGTCCGGTGCCAACGTGCTGCTGCTCGACGAGCCGACGAACGATCTCGACGTCGACACGCTGCGCGCGCTCGAGGAGGCACTGGAGGACTTCGCCGGCTGCGCCGTCATCATCAGCCACGATCGCTGGTTCCTCGACCGCATCGCGACCCACATCCTGGCCTTCGAAGGCGACAGCCATGTCGAATGGTTCGAGGGCAACTTCCAGGACTACGAGAAGGACAAGATGCGCCGGCTCGGCCAGGACAGCATCATCCCGCATCGCGTGAAGTACAAAAAGCTGACGCGGTGATCCCGGCATGATGCGGCGGGCGCTCATCGCGGCCGCGATCGTCGTCACCTGCGGCTGTTCGTCCGCCCACGCTGCCGACGCGGCCTTCACGCAGTTCGTTGATTCGCTCTGGCCGGAGGCGCAGGCGGCCGGCGTCTCGCGCGCGACATTCGAGCGTGAGACGCGCGGGCTCGAGCCCGACTACAAGCTGCCCGATCTGATCCTACCCGGACGGCCCGCGACCGGCGCGCCGTCGCAGGCCGAGTTCGTGCAGGTCCCGGCTGACTACGTCAAGGAAGCTTCGATCGCGCGGCTTGCCGGCGAGGGACAGCGACTGCTGCAGAAATATGGCACGGCACTGACCGGGATCGAGAGAAGCTCCGGCGTGCCTGCCACCGTCATGCTCGCGATCTGGGGCCGTGAGACCGATTATGGCCGCTACACGCTGCCCTACGATCTCGTCCGCGTGCTGGCGACGCAGGCTTATGTCGGCCGCCGCAAGGACCAGTATCGCAACGAATTCGTCCTCGCGCTGAAGATCCTGGGAGAAGGCGTGGTGACGCGCAAGGACATGCGTTCGTCCTGGGCCGGCGCCACCGGGCTGACGCAGTTCCTGCCCTCGGAATACTACAAGCATGGCGTCGACTTCGACGGCGACGGCCGTATCGATATCTGGCACTCCGTGCCGGATGCGCTGGCCTCGGCCGCGCAGCAGCTCGTCAACAAGGGCTGGCAAAGCGGCCTGCGCTGGGCCTACGAGGTGCAGGCGCCGGCGAACGTCGATTGCACGGTTGGCGTGCCGGAGGTGACGAAGCCGATCGGCCAATGGCTGCGCGAAGGTTTTGTGCCGGTGCGTGGGCAAAAGCTCAGCGCGGCCGAGCAGGCCCAGCCAGCCTCGCTGCTCCAGCCGGAGGGCATCTACGGCCCGTCGTTCCTGACCACGAAGAACTACTTCGTCATCAAGGAATACAATTTCTCCGATCTCTACGTGCTGTTCGTCGGCCATCTCAGCGACCGCATGATGAGCCCGCTGCCGTTTGCAACGCCCTGGTCGGCCTCCAAGCAGTTGCGCACCAAGGATGTCGAGACCATGCAGCGCGGGCTGACGCGTATCGGGCTCTACAGGGACAAGATCGACGGCAAGGCCGGCATGCAGACACGCGCAGCGCTCGGCGCCTATCAGAAGTCGGCGGGTTTGAAGGTCGATTGCTGGCCCAGTGAAGAGGTGCTGCGCTCGATCCAGGCTGCGCGATAGCAGAGCAGCAAAAGAAAAAGCCCGGCCGAGATGCTCGGCCGGGCTTCGATCGCGGCGCGCGCGTAACGATCAGATCAGTAGCAAACGCGGACCGGGCGGACGACCCAGCCGTAACCGTCCCAATACCGCTCACGACGCCAGTAGCAGGGCGGGGGCGGCGGGCCGGGCTCGGCGACATAGACGGGGCCGCCATAGGCGGGACGGCTCGACGCAATGGCGCCGCCGACGATCGCGCCGCCAATCAGGCCAGCCGCGATGCCGGCACCGACGTCACCGGCTTTGGCAGGCGGGGTGGCGGTCACCAGCGAACCGGCGACCGTCGCAACCGTGAGGGCGGCAACTAAAGTCTTCTTCATGCTCAGGGCTCTCCTGGGAGATGGGCTCCCCTTGTTAGAGGTGCCCGGGTTTCAAAGGTTCACGCACACTCTGATGGAATTGGCCGTTGGGCTAGCAAGCGCGCAAATGGTCAATCCACGGTAAACGCACACGGAGCTGTGACGAGAAAAAGCGGTCTTTTTCGGGCTCCGAGATGAACGGCCCATCCGTGGTGAGCCGGTCCTGGCGACTTAGCCACAGACTCTGACACGGCGGACGCGCCAGGCATAGCCGTCCCAGAAGCGCTGCTTCTGCCAGACGCAGCCGCCGTAATAGTCGTCGGCAACATAGCCCGGGCCCGGTGCGTAGTAGCGCGGCGGGTAGTAGCCGGGTTCATAATAGCCATAGCCGGGTCCGTAGTAATACGGAGAGGCAAGCGCGCCACCGACAATCGCGCCGCCGATGATCCCGGCGGCCACGCCCGCGGCGACGCCGCGCTGGGCATGGGCGGGTGTTCCGGCCGTCAGCGCCAGGGTGGCGACGGCGGCAACTGCCAGGAGCGACTTCTTCATCGGCTTGACCTTTTCGCACAATCACGCGGGAACTCTTTGGGAGCAGAGTTCCACAATTGGGAGCAGAGTTCCACAATTCGCTTGAATGATCAATGAACGGCGCCTTCGCCGGCTCGACCAATTGACATGGACGCAACTCCGCCAAGGAGACGATGATGGGCAACGCGACGGTCAATGCATTGATTGCTGCCGGAATCGTCTTCGCGATCGGCTACGGCTGGTTCATCCACCTCCAGAATCGCGGACGGCGCTCCCGCGCAGCGGCCGGTAGCGACGGAGGGAGCAGCGGCAGCGACAGTTATTCCGGGACGAGCGACGGCTTCTCGCTGGGAAGCTGGTTCTCCAGCGACAACTTGGGGAGCGCGACCGACGGCGGCAGTTGTTCCAGCAGCGATGGCGGCAGCAGCGGCGGGGATTGCGGAGGTGGCGGCGATGGTGGAGGAGGCGGAGGTGGCGATTAGAACCCCCGCAATCTTGATCCAGCGCAACAGCTCGTTTTAGAGCCGTTCTAGGCTGTCGACCGGGCCAGTTTGGAATAGCTTCAAATACCAGTTTTTCCTTTTGCATCCGGCCAGCCTGTTAAATATCGATGATGGCGCATCACCGAAGGACCTTCCGCTTCCATGATCGTTTGTTCCTGTAACGTGCTGAGCGATGATGATATCCGCGCCGCCGTCGCCGAGTCCGAGGACGCCGTGCGCCATGCCAAGCAGGTCTACGGATGCCTCGGCTGTAGCGCCGAATGCGGTCGCTGTGCCCGGACCATCAAGACGATCATCGACGAAGCCCTCGGCCCCTGCGCCCAGTCCTGCTGCGCCGGCTGTCCTCATAGCCACACCGTGCCTGCCAATGACGAGACGGCCGAACCCGCGCAGTTCGCCCTCGCAGCCTGCTAAAAACTTCCACAACACCGGCTGAGCTTTTCCCCCGGCTGCGTCCGCGTGGCTGGTTGCTCTCGTCCGCGAACTCATTTAGAAGCGTTCTAAATTCGGTTAGGGCCGATTTGGACTGCGAAAGCTGGAGTGAACCATGCAGGGCGACGCAAAGGTCATCGACTATCTCAACAAGGCGCTGCGTCACGAGTTGACTGCGATCAATCAGTACTGGCTGCACTACCGCTTCCTCGACAATTGGGGTCTGCTCGACATGGCCAAGGTCTGGCGCAAGGAGTCCATCGAGGAGATGGAGCACGCCGACAAGCTCACTGAGCGTATCCTGTTCTTCGACGGCTTTCCGAACATGCAGGTGCTCGATCCCCTGCGCATCGGCCAGAATGTCAAGGAGATCATCGAGTGCGACCTCGCCGCCGAGATGAGCGCCCGGGCGCTCTATCAAGAAGCGGCGACCTACTGCCACAGCGTCAAGGACTACGTCACGCGCGACCTGTTCGAGAAGCTGATGAGCGACGAGGAGCACCACATCGACTTCCTCGAAACCCAACTCGATCTGATCGGTCGCATCGGCCTCGAGCTCTACACCCAGAAGCACGTCGGCGGGCTCGAGGGCGACGGGCATTAAGCTCCGGCCCGGCTCCCTCCATTCGTCATGGCCGGGCCTTGACCCGGCCATCCACGTATTGCCGCACGACGAAGACGTGAATGCCCGGGACAAGCCCGGGAATGACGGACCCCTAGCTACAGCTGCGTCTTGTAGATTTCTTCAACGGTCTCCTGGCTCGCCGGTTCGCCGAGGCCGGTCTGATCGTGAATGACCGTGCCGATGCTCGGCATCACCGAGCGCTGCACCTTCTCCGACGACCACAGCTTCGAGCGCATCAGCGCCTTGCCGCAATGGAAATAGACCTCGCTGACCGCGACATTCAACACCGCGCGCGGAGGCTTGCCGAATTCCACCATCGAGGCGAGCAGATCCGGGTCAGCCGACAGCGTGCCGCGTCCGCCGACGCGCAGCGTCTCGTCGATGCCCGGCACGAAGAACAAGAGGTGCACGAAGCCCGAGCCTTCGACCACGTTGCGGAAACTGTCGATGCGGTTGTTGCCGGAGCGGTCGGGCATCAGCAGCTGGTTGGGGCCGGCGACGCGGACGAAGCCGATGCCGCCGCCGCGCGGCGAAGCGTCGACGCTCCCGTCCGCTCCCGATGTCGCGAGCACGCAGAACGGCGACATCTCGATGAATTTCTTCGCATGCGCATCGATCGCGGGCCGTGCCTTCGCGATCACGCGCGGGCTCGGCTTGGCATAGATGGTGGCGAGGTCTTCGGCGCTCAGATCGTTCAACGGCGTGCCTCCGCTTCAGTTTGGCCGAAGCTATCCGATCAGGCGCGTTCAGCCAACGAAATCAAACGCGCTAAACTGCGTCCGCCGGCACGAAGCAGCTGATAATGACGGCACCGCGGTGATGGACGTACCACACCACGGCCTGCCCGACCGGGTTGCCGCGATCGCGAATGATGGCGCGCTCAGGCACCTCGATCCATTGTCCATCGATCGGTACCCAATAGGCGCCGCCGCGCACGTCGTAGTCGGTGCGATGGCCGTCGGAGATGTCGCAGCAGGGCACGCCATTCGGCGCGATCACGCTCTTGAACCAGGCGCGGATATCCGGCGGGACGTGATCATATTGCCCGTTGTCGAATGCGAACGCGGCGCTCGTCAGCGCCGTCATTGCAGCCAGCCAAATGCACAGTGCCAGCCTGTGCATGATCCTCCTCGTCGCGTCTTGCCATTCGCGCATGATTCGTCCGCGCGTCGATTCGACTGTTAAGACGATTAAGCCCGAGCTGTCAGCGCATTGCATGCTCAAATAATATGCGGCGGCGGAGCGCCGCATATGATGCATTGCGATATGGGCGTGTTCTTGGTGATCCCTACATCGCGCGCTGCGGCGCGGATTGCAGCAATTGCCTGACATGCTCGGCGTAGAATTTGGCGTTGCTCGTGGTGCCATGGCCGCGCGTCTCGGTGCTCGCCGGGATCAGGTACAGGCGCCCGTTCTTGACCCGCTTCATGGCGGCATCCGTAATTCCGGTCTCCGGCGGGTTGCGTTCGTCGTCGGCGGAATTGATCAGCAGCAGCGACGCTTCGATTGCCTCCAGCTTCTCTGAGGCATTGTAGTCGTGCGAGGACTCCCACTGATAGACGAAGTCGTTGGCATCCGCCGTGATCGGCGCTGCAAGACGCTCGTCGACCATCTTGTCGGCCTTGGCCGCGGTCGGCGACTGAGATTGATAGGCGAGCGTCCCGCCGATGCTCGCGATGCCGTACGCCGTGATGGCGTATTTCATCATGCGCGGCTGGCTGGTGTAATTGCCGCCATTGTAGTCGGGATCGTTGCGGATGGTGTCGAGCATGATCCGCCGCAGCATCCAGTTGCGCGACGCCATCTCGGTCGGCTGCGAGGCCATCGGGATCAGTGCGTCCATCGCGTCCGGATATTTCTCGCCCCACAGCCAGGTGTGCATGCCGCCCATCGAATTGCCGATCACGAGCCGCAAATGCTTGATGCCGAGGCCTTCCGTCACCAGGCGATATTGCGCCTCGACCATGTCGTCGTAGTTGTATTTCGGGAAGCTCGTCTTCAGTCCGTCGGACGGCTTCGACGATTTGCCGTGGCCGACATTGTCGGGAATGATGATGTAATATTTGGAAGCGTCGAGCGGCTGCCCCGCGCCGAACAGCTCGCCGGCAAAGGAGGGAGTCAGCATGCCCGCACCCGAGCCGCCTGTTCCGTGCAGCACCAGCACCGGTTGGCCTGAGGGCTCGCCGACAGTGGTGTAGTGCAGCTTCAGTTCCGGCATGATCTCGCCGGTGTGGAACTTGAAATCCCTGGCGATCCAGTCTCCCTGCTTTGGGGGCGGGTAATCGGCGGACAAGACCGGTGTGGAGATAGCCAGCGTCGAAAGGGACAGCAGGATGGCAGACAGCGCCGCGCGACAAGCTCTCATGTTCATTTCCCCCATGCGGCTCATGGTCGGCGGCCGCGTTGCGGTGGAATTTAGCAGAAGTCTGGGAGGGATGTAGGATTTCGGCTCGGCCGATCGTCTTTCAGGCTGACACCGGGAGATCCTGCATGTGCCGCAACATCAAGACACTATTCAACTTCGAGCCGCCCGCGACGGAGGATGAGATCCATGCCAGCGCGCTGCAGTTCGTGCGAAAGCTGTCGGGTTTCAACAAGCCGTCGCAGGTGAACGAGGCGGCGTTCGAGCGTGCGGTGGCCGAGGTCTCTGAGGCCGCACGAAAACTCCTGACGTCGCTGCATACGCATGCGCCGGCGCGCGACCGCGAGGTTGAGGCGGAAAAGGCGAAGGAACGCTCACGGCTGCGCTTCGGCTCGTGAGCGCGAGCAACGCGTTCCGTGATCTGGCTCACGGTATCTGCTGCGTCAACTTGCGATGCTGGCGGCCGGGGTTTTGATCGCCCGGAGCACGACCATGAGCCGCCCCCTTCTTCCTTTGAAAGCAGGTGCCATCGTCTTCACGATGCTATGGACCGCGTGGATGATGTGGTGGAGCGGCTCGTTCTCGAGCGCACACGTGATCATCCTCGGCCTGTGCGGCGCGGCGGTGGGCTATCTCTGGTATCGCGCCATGCGCTGGCAGTTCGAGCGCATGGGCATGCTGCCGGGGCCTGAGAACCGGTCGAAATAGCCTCGCCCGCTAGCCCTTGGGAGCGTGCTTCTTCTTTTTCTTCCTCTTCGTCTTCTTGTGATCTTCGCCGTCATCGCTCTCGTCATCGACGATTGCCTCGCCGGTTTCCTGGACGGCGGCCTCGAGCGCATCGCGCTCGGCGGCTTCGCGTTCGCGCTGGCGGCGGCGTTCGTCCCAGGCGTCGAAGAGCTGGTCGAGCCACGGCAGCACTTGCTCGATCGATGGCAATTGGCCGGGTTGACCCGGCTCGCCGCGCGGGCCTTGCGGCCCCGCCGGCCCCTGCGGTCCGAGAGGTCCCTGTGGTCCGGCGGCTCCGCGTGGGCCGGCTTCGCCCTGCTTGCCTTGCGGACCGGGCTTGCCAGGCGGGCCGGCCTTGCCGATCGGTCCCGGCTTGCCCTGCGGCCCCGGCTTGCCGCGCGCCCCGTCGGGGCCGCGCCGGCCCGGATGACCCTGCGGTCCAGGCCGTCCCGGCTCGCCTTGCCGTCCGCGCGGGCCCGGAGGTCCCTGCCGTCGTCCCTGATCGTCTGCCACGCCACTGCTCCCTGCACCCGAAGCAAGCTACTTAGCGACGTTTGACGACAGCAGCAATTCTGCGCGCGTGAGATCGGTCAACATCAATCGGCACGCCGTCGCACGTGCTAGTCTTGATAGGCTGGCACGTCGATGCCGGAGGCGGCATAGAGCCTGATCTTGTTGCGCAGCGTGCGCACCGACAGGCCGAGCACGCGCGAGGCGCGCGTGCGGTTGCCGTCGCAGCGCGCCAGCGTCTGGAGCACGAGCTCACGTTCGACCTCGTCAACGGTGGCGCCGATCAGAAGCGGAACGATCTGGTTTGGAGCAAGGAACTGTGCGTCCGGCTCGGACGCAGCGACGTGAACAGTGGTCATCAACACCTCCCGACCAACGCCCGCTTCCATCGTTGGAAGCGGATCGAGAACCAACGACCCCCAAGCCGTAGATCCACGGTGGTCGGGTTTGGTTAATGAAGGGTTAACCGGGGACGATCGCACCAATTGACCTCAGGAATGCCGCGAAGCCGCCGCGATTGGTGGGAGATGCATCGCGATGCGGACCTATCTCGTGCCGATCACGCGTGTGATGCCCGCGCAAACGGGCATCACACGCAGATGCGGATGGGTGAGTCGTGCCTCACACCGTGCGATACCCGCCGTCCACCATCACGATCGTTCCGGTGACATAGGCCGACATATCCGAGGCGAGGAAGATCGCAGGTCCCACGATGTCCTCCGCCTTGCCGGTGCGCGCCAGCGGGGTGTGGTCGACGAAGGCCTGCACCAGCGCCGGATTGGTCGCGCGCACATTGGCGTTGATGTTGGTCTCGATGAAGCCCGGCCCGATCGCGTTGACGCGCACGCCCTCCTTGCCGAGCTCGACCGCGAGCGCCTTGGTGAAGCCGAGCACGCCGTGCTTCGAGGTGGTGTAGGCCGCCGAGCTCGGCGTGCGCAGATGCACGAAGGACTGGATCGAGCCGATATTGACGATGCGGCCCTTGCTGGCGCGCAAGGGGGCGAGGAACGCCTGCGTCATGTTGAAGACGCCGTTGAGGTTGAGCGAGATGATGTCGTTCCAGTCCTTCGCCACCGTCTCGGTCTCCGCGGTGAAGGCGTTGCGGCGGGTGATGCCGGCATTGTTGACGAGGATCGACACCTGTCCGACCTTGCCTTCGACCTGCTTCGCCAGCGCGAAGCAATCCTCGCGCCGGGTCACGTCGAGCGCAAAGCTTTCGGCCTTGCCGCCCGATGTTCGGATCTCCTGCGCGGCCTCTGCCACCGTCTCGGCGTTGACGTCGAGCAGCACGACCTCGGCGCCCTCGCGCGCATATCCGGCGGCGATCGCCCGGCCGATGCCGGAGCCGGCACCCGTGACGACGGCGATGTGGTTTGCGAGCAAGGCCATGACATATTCCTCCCGATTTCTTTTCGAAGTTTCACGAAAAGCTAACTCGAAATTAAGGGGTCGGAAACGGCGGCCTTGGCATACTGATCTTCATTGCTACACGTTGCGCGCATGATGGAACGGCTCGACTCCTGGAAACTCGCTCTGGAACGCCTTCGGTCGGCGCACTCGCCCGATTGGGCCGAGGCCGGCCGGCTGCTGGCGGAGATCGCGCGGATGAGCGGCGACCTCACGCTGCGCCAGGCCGCCGAGCAGGCGCTTCCGGTGCTGCGCCAGGCCGTGGACAATGACGAGCACGGCGTGATGCTGGCGGCCCAGCGCCGTCTCGGTGTGGTGCTCGATGTCGTGCATGATCTGAGTGTCCCGCGCTTCGGCCGCCGCAACGCCATGCCGAAACAGCTGTCCAGCGAGGATCGCGCCCGCAAGATGCTCGGCCTGCCGCTCGCCGTGCAGCTCACCTGCGAGGAAATCAACCGGGCCTATCGCCGCGCCGCCAAGGGCCTGCATCCCGACCAGGGCGGCAGCGCGGACGCCTTCATCGACCTCGCCGACGCGCGCGACATCCTGATTCATCCCGGCGCGCACAAGGACGCGTGAGCGCGCGTCAGCCCCCGCTTGCGCAACACAAAAACAACCGGGCAAGGATGCGAGTCCTTGCCCGGCTCTTCGTCCGCCGATCGAATGGTTACCAGCTGCAGTGGCCGTTCTTCAGCGCGGAATCCTTCACCGCGAGCGCGTCGATGAAGGTCGGCACGGTCGTGCTGGCGCGGTGATAGCCGGCCGGCCACGGTGTGGTCGGGATGCTCTCGTCCCAGATCTGGCAGAAGCCGGTGTCGTGCCAGCGGATCAGATGATAGCTGGCTTCGGCAGGGCTCGCAGCGACGAACGCAGTGACGGCAAGACCGGTGGCAGCGCACAGCATGGAAAGACGACGCATGATCAGCTCCTCAAAATGAATGATGTGATGCGCCTCCCGACAATGACGGGAGGAGGGTGCGGGACGCCTTTGGGGGATGCGCCCCGGACAAGATGTGAGTAGCGGCTCGCGCTGATCGGGTTCAAACAAGGCGGGCAGGAAAAGACGAGGGCGGATCGCTCGCCCGACCCGCCCTTGAAATGCGATCTCCTGCCTGAGTTCAGAGCGTGCAGCGGCGCTCGGTGCGCATCTGGATCTGGAGGTCGGAGGCCTGCTGGAAGGTCGGGAGCGGCTTGCTGACGACCTTGTAGGTCGACACCCCAATCTGGAACGGCTTGTACTGCAGGTCCTCGTTCCAGACCTGGCAGATGCCGGTGTTGTCCCAGCGGATCACGTAATAGCCGACCTTCGCGGATGCGGGCACGGCGAACACGGAACTAGCAATGCCGGCAACGGCACAGAGCGCGAAAACGCGACGCATGAAGTATCTCCTTGTGGGGAAGTGGGATCTGAAAATTCGTGCGGTAAAAGCAGGTCCTTTGCAAGCCGGGGAGCCGCCGTTCACGGACATGTCAGCTGCTCCCCAAGCATTTGGTTTGGCCGCGTGCCCGACAAGCAACACGCTCACCGCGCCAGTGACGCGACTGCCTCGATCTCGATCAGCATCTTCGGATCGGGCAGCGCGTGCACCACGCACGTTGTCCGCGCCGGGTAGGGCGGCGGGCCGAAGGCGCCGGCATAGAGCGCGTTCATGGCGGCGACATCCGAGGCGCGGGTCAGGAGCACGTTGACCTTGACGAGATCGTGCGTGCCGGCGCCGGCCTCGCCCAGCACACGCTTGATGTTGACCACGACGTTGGCGAACTGCGCCTCGAAACCGTCGGGCAGCGCGCCATTGGCATCGAAGCCGGGAATGCCGGAGACGAACAGGAGGTCACCGACGCGCGTCGCAAACGACAGCGGCGGCGCCTTGACGTGCGGCGGGGGCGCGAAATGCTGGATCGGCATGGGCTCACCTCAGGAAGGGCTAAGACCTATGAGCGTAACGGCAGGAGCGGCGCGCTCCAAACAAAAAGTACGAAAACAACCCCATGCACAGGAGCGATCGTGCGGAGATCATTAGGATTTTTAAAATTCGGAAAGAGCGAAATAATCAACTTGCTCCGTCGGGCAAAACAGGAGCAAGATGGCATCGTGGCGGTTGGCGTGCTGTGCAGTGCTTCGCCTCTCCCCCGCGCGGCCCGCCCGCGGTGAGAGGACGGGCCATTGACCCCGTCATTGCGAGGAGCTCTTGCGACGAAGCAATCCAGGCTGGCTCCGCGGCGAACATTCTGGATTGCTTCGCTGCGCTCGCAATGACGGAGAACGAGGCTATCCGGGGCGCGCAGCCGCACCCCATCATGTTGCCGCCGCGATCGATCGGATAGATTCGCTGCGTCTGATTCGATTCCCCCCTTGAAGAACAGCCCCCGGAGACCCCATGAAGCTCGCATCCACCTTTCGCGCCGCATGCCTCGCCATTGCCGCGCTGGCCGGCCTCTCGACCGCGGCACAGGCCGACAGCGGCTTCGTGACGCTGACGATCTACAAGGCGGGCTGGATCATCGGCGGGTCGGGCGGCTCGGGCGTGCTCAACTTCCGCGGCCGCAGCTACGGGCTTTCCACCGGCGGCCTCGACTACGGCCTCGTGTTCGGGGGATCCAAGACCGTGCTGCGCGGCCGCGTCTCCAACATCAACCGCCCCTCCGACGTCGCCGGCGTCTACGGCGCCGCCGGTGCGGGCCTTGCGGTCGGCTCCGGCGCCCGTGCCATCGTGCTGACCAACCAGAAGGGCGCGGTGCTGGAGCTGACGGGCACGCAGGTCGGGCTGATGGCGAATGCGGATCTCAGCGGGCTTGCGATCACGATGCGGTAGAAGACGGTGTCGTAGCAACCATTAGATTCGCCCGATCGCTGAGGGTAGCATGACGCCGTGCTTGCGGCCGTCAAGGCGTGGCCTGGCGGCAGCGGAGATGGAGTTGAGGCCAGGGCGACGGCCAGCCTTTGACGGCCGCGGCGCGCGGCGTCTTTGTGACGGCAGGTCGGGACGAAGAAACGGTGCTTCGGCCGAACAAAGAAACGCCATCAGGTAGCCGGAGCCCTCGCGATCTCGGGCGGTTTTGTCTGCCAAGGCGTGCCGCGGGCGACCACTGTGTGGCGAAGATTAATAGCTTTCTGGCGCAAGCGATCAATGCGCGCTTGTGTTCCTTGCCTGCTCCCATCAGCCTTCCATAGAGCGTGATGAGCTGCGGATTCCAGCGAAATGACGCCGGCAGCGCCGCAGTAAAGAGCGCACGTCGCAGCCGTTCACGCCCGCCGGCGATGTGACGAACGCCGGTGCGATCGCCGCTGTCGTCATCGTAAGGGGCAATGCCAGCCAGCGCGGCCGCTTGCTCGCGCGTGATCTGACCGATCTCGGGCATCCGCACCAGAATGACCATGGCGGTCTTTAGCCCGATACCATCGATGCTGTTGATCAAGTCGAGCCGCTCGGCAAGATCGCGATGCTCACGGATTGCGGCGGCCAGCGCCTTCAGTTCGACCTTCTCGCGCTTGGCCAGGCGAGCGATATCCTCCTTCCACAGCTTCTGGAGCCGCATATTGCGGCAGCTCTCGATCCGGTTCTTCAGCCGAGCAATGTCCTCGGTGATCTGGTCGATCATCGTCAGGTGCTCGGCAAATGGCAGCAAGCGGGGATCCGGAGCTGCGTGGATCTTCTTGACCGCGGCGGTGCAGGCCGCAATCAGCGCGGCATCGATCTTGTCGTTCTTGGCGCGCTGCAGCTGGAACACGGCATAAGCGCGCACCTGGGCCGGCTGAAATACGACGACCACAAACCGCTGGCGCCGCAACTCGGCGACGACAGCCTGCTCATAGCCGCCGCTCGCCTCGATCCCGACCCGTTTGACCTTGTGGCGCTGCAACCATTCCACCAGCACTTTATAGCCATCCGGCGTGTTATCGGCCTGAAGCCGCTCCAAACTGCCATCAAGTGCCACATCGAGCTTACGTTTACCGGTATCGATCCCGGCACAGATCGTGATACGCTTGGCCATCTTCGTCGACCCTCCCTTGTGTGTGCGAACCTAAAGTTCGTTCAACCATCCGGGTCCCGATGAAGTACCGATCGCGATCCTGCTACGAAAGGCAGCCCTCAAGGCTTCGGTGGGCATCGATCCGATCGATCGGCAGCCCAGCTCGGGCGGCCACCCGAGCTGGGCCATTCCTCACGGAACGAGGCCATTCTAGTCCGGTGCGCTAAAACAAGGGTGGGCAAAGGTGCGCAAGCGCCGTGCCCACCATTCCTCTCCTGTGGTCGCGGTGACGAAGTTGGTGGGCACGCTCCGCTTTGCCCACCCTGCGAGAGCGTGGACTACGCACTCACCATCGCACGAATCCGATCGCAATGCCGAACGAGATTCTCACGCGCATCGACGAAGGCCTTCAGCGGCGTCGAGATCGGAAAGAGATAGATGTTGGCGATGAAGCCGTAGACGCCGGCATCAACGCTCGTCGGCGCCGCGCCGTGCACGAAGCCTTGCACTGGGACGATCTCCGCCAGCACCTGCAAGTCGGCGAGCCCCCGCGCATAGGCCTGCTCGGGCGCGTAGCGGCCGATGCCCTGGAACTGATAGCGCTGCGCGTTGTAGGCCTTGGCCTTCTCGAAGCCGGCAGCATCGATCTGCGGATGCTGCGCGATGAAGGCGTCGCGGAACGCCGGATAGAAGCGCTCGTCCTTCCAGCGCGAATAGGACATCACCCAGTAGAGATCGTCCAGCATGCGCGTGACGAAATGGTTGGTGCGGCGTGCGGCCTGCGACAGGCCGGCATCGATCGTCAGGCGATATTTCGCGGTCGCATGCGCGATGATGGTCTCGCTGTCGCCGATGGTCTCACCGTCGTCAACGACGTAAGGCAGCTGCCCGCGCGGCGCAGCGGAGGCATCGAACACGTGCTCATGCACCAACGGCACGCCCGCAAGCTTGAGGAAGGCGTAAACCTTGAGGCCGTAGCCGTTGTTGTCGGCGACACCGAAGAGGTCTGGGTAGGAGTAGAGGGTCAGCATGGGCGGGCTCCTCTGGCGGGCCTAGAATGCAGGGGCGCCGCGATGGACGCAATGGGTGCGGCGTTTGTAGGGTGGGTTAGCCGCTCACGAGTGCGGTGATTGAACACGCGAAGGCGCAAGGCGTAACCCACCAATTCAGGAAGCGCGGCGACGGAAGTGGTGGGTTGCGCCGCACGGCCTGCGCTTTCGCGCAGCCGCGCGTCTAACCCACCCTACGAATCACGGACGCGACGCCGCGTTGAACACCGCCAGCTGCGCCTCGAAGGCCCGCCTGAACGCCGGCCGCGCCTCGCCGCGGGCGACATAGGCGGCGATATCAGGGAATTCGTCGAGCAGGCCCGACGTGTTCAATCGCCGCAACACGGTCACCATCATGAGATCGCCGGCGCTGAAGGCGCCGTCGAGCCAATCGGCCTCACTGATGTGGCGGGACAATTCGCCGAGCCGGACACGGACGCGGTCGTGCAACATCGGCAGGCGCTCGGCGTACCAGCCCTTGTCGCGCTCGAACAGCATGGCCATGGTGAGCTCGACGATCGGCGGCTCCACCGTGGCAAGCGCGGCGAACATCCACGCGATCGCGCGAGCGCGCGCGTTGGCATCCTTCGGCAGCAAGCCATCTTGGCGCTCGGCGATGTGGAGGACGATTGCCCCGGACTCGAACAGCGTGAGATCGCCATCCTCATAGGTCGGGATCTGCCCGAACGGATGCAGCGCAAGATGCGCCGGCTGCTTCATCGCCGCGAACGAGAGGAGGCGAACGTCGTAGGGCTGGCCGACCTCTTCGAATGCCCAACGGACGCGCATGTCGCGGGCGTGGCCCTTGCCGCGGTCGGGGGAGTTTTCGAAGGCGGTGATGGTGGGCATGGGGGGACTCCGGGGGATCGTGCTTTGGTTCGGAGGACGAACGACGGATGCGGCTTCCGACAGACTACGTGCGAAATATCGGCGGTGGCGTGCCCCGGACGCAGTGCAGCGCGCCCCTGGCGATGCGAAGCATCGTCCAGTGCGGCGTGATGCGCTGCAGAGCCGGGGCCCATGATCAGCAGCGGAAGTTCTGGGTCCCGGGTCTGCGCTGCGCTTGCCCGGGACACGAGAGCTGATGCAATCCGGCAGCGCCGTAGGGTGGGCAAAGGCGCGCTCTTCGCGCGCCGTGCCCACGTCTTGCGGGACCCACGGAAAGATCGTGGGCACGGCGCAAGAGCGCCTTTGCCCACCTTACGCAGCGATCCACTTGGCTAACTCACGCCACGGCTCCAGCGTCCAATGCCCGGATGCTGCACCCGACGGCGAGGGCAGCACGAATGTCTCCGGCCAGCTTGCATCGGGCGGCTGCCGCCCCAGCACAATCGCAGCCGACGGCCTGCCGTAAAACAAGCTCGCCGCCTTCTTGCTCGTGAACGCAATCGTTCGCGGCCGGTACGTCTCGATCTTCGCCCTGAAGCCCGGCACGTCGATCGCCTTCGCCGCGATCTGGTGATCCATCCCGGCGCCCGTCTTGCAGAGATCGGTGAAGCCGATCCCGAGCTCGATCAGCGACGCGAACTCGCCTGGCTGATAGCGCCGCGGCGTGATCCCGGCCTCATGGATCGCGCGCCAGAAGCGGTTGCCGGGATGGGCGTAATAGTGCCCGAGCTCGGCCGATCGCGTCGAGGCGGCGGTGCCGACGAAGACGAGGTGGAGGTTGGGACGGAGCTGGTCGGGGAGGCGGTGGAGCTTGCTATCGGACAAAATCAGTTATCCGTGGAGTTGTAGCCCGCATGAGCGTCAGCGAATGCGAGGCGACAAAGACCCCGAATGTCGCTACGCTCATCCGGGCTACGCTTGTTTCATCTGAGGAGAAAATGCAAGATCAGTTCGAATGGCCCGAGCCCGAGCACGAAGCCGACAAGATAATCTTGCGTAACGTCCGCAATCACGGCTGCCATATCACGGGCATACCAGATGCGAATCCATCGTTTTCATTTTCGATCGGTCTGCATCTGAACTATGGGCATCCCGAACTCATCATTTTCGGACAGAGAGCCGAAACGGCGCAGGCCATCATCAACCTTATCCGCGACCGCGTTGCAGCAGGGCATCAATTCGTCGATGGCGATGTCGCCGACGACATGCTGGAGAACGGCTACAAGCTCGGCTTCTGGCAGGTGCCGCTCGGTGTCTATCGCGAATATCTTGGCACGGCGATCTGGTTTTACCAGAAGTCGCGGTTCGCGTTCCCGTGTCTCCAAGTCATCTGGCAAGACGCCAATAGGCGTTTCCCCTGGGAAAAGGAATGCTCACCCACTGTCAAAAAGGATCAGCCGCTGTTGAAGAAAATGGTTTCTTGAAGGGATGCCTCGCAAAAAAGCCGGGCTTTTTGCCCGGCCTCTCAATTTTCAGATGGATGCCCGGGTCAAGCCCGGGCATGACGAGCTGAGCACCAGCCCCTCACAACACCCGATTACTCTCCTTCACCTTCTCCGCATCCAGATACAGGCTCTCGCCCATCTCCTTGAACTTCGCGCTCATCTTCGCCATGCCGTCCTCGGCCGTGCCGCTCATCGACATCCCTACGCTGTTCGGATCGTTCAGCGTCGCGGCGTAGTCCCGGACGTCCTGGGTGATCTTCATCGAGCAGAATTTTGGGCCGCACATCGAGCAGAAATGGGCGACCTTGTGGGCTTCCTTCGGCAGGGTTTCGTCGTGGAAGCTTTTTGCGGTGTCCGGGTCGAGGCCGAGGTTGAACTGGTCGGTCCAGCGGAATTCGAACCGCGCGCGGGAGAGGGCGTCGTCGCGCAGCTGCGCGGCGGGATGGCCCTTGGCGAGGTCGGCGGCGTGGGCGGCGATCTTGTAGGTGATGACGCCGGTCTTGACGTCGTTGCGATCGGGCAGGCCGAGATGCTCCTTCGGCGTGACGTAGCAGAGCATGGCGCAGCCGAACCAGCCGATCATGGCGGCGCCAATGCCGGAGGTGATGTGGTCATAGCCCGGCGCGATGTCGGTGGTCAGCGGTCCAAGCGTGTAGAACGGCGCCTCGCCGCATTCCCTAAGCTGCTTGTCCATGTTGATCTTGATCTTGTGCATCGGCACGTGGCCGGGGCCCTCGATCATGACCTGGCAGCCCTTGTCCCACGCGATCTTGGTGAGCTCGCCGAGCGTCTCGAGCTCGGCGAACTGCGCGCGGTCGTTGGCGTCGGCAATCGAGCCCGGGCGGAGGCCGTCGCCGAGCGAGAACGAGACGTCGTACTTGCGCATGAGGTCGCAGATCTCGTCGAAATGCGTGTAGAGGAAGCTTTCCTTGTGATGCGCCAGGCACCACTTCGCCATGATCGAGCCGCCGCGGCTGACGATGCCGGTGACGCGATTGGCGGTGAGGTGGATGTATTGCAGGCGCACGCCGGCGTGGATGGTGAAATAGTCGACGCCCTGCTCGCACTGCTCGATCAGGGTGTCCTTGTAGAGCTCCCAGGTCAGCTTGACCGGATCGCCGTTGCACTTCTCCAGCGCCTGGTAGATCGGAACGGTGCCGATCGGCACCGGCGAGTTGCGCAGGATCCACTCACGCGTGGTGTGGATGTTGCGTCCCGTCGAGAGGTCCATCACGGTGTCGGCACCCCAGCGGATCGCCCACACCATCTTCTCGACCTCTTCCTCGACCGACGAGGTCACCGCCGAGTTGCCGATATTGGCATTGATCTTGGTCAGGAAGTTGCGGCCGATGATCATCGGCTCGAGCTCGCTGTGGTTGATGTTGGAGGGGATGATGGCGCGGCCGCGCGCGATCTCCGAGCGCACGAACTCCGGAGTGATGAAGGCGGGCACCGATGCGCCGAAGCTTTCGCCGTCGGCAAGCGCCGCTTCCGCGCGTTCGAGCTGGGCCTTGCGGCCGAGGTTCTCGCGCTCGGCGACGTAGATCATCTCCTTGGTGATGATGCCGGCGCGGGCGAATTCGAGCTGGGTCACCTTGTGGCCGTCGAGGCCGCGCAGCGGCTTGTGATAGGCCGAGAAGGCGCGGGCGGCCTTGTCGGTGGAGACGCTGCCATTGTCCTCCGGCTTGATCTGGCGGCCCTCATATTCCTCGACGCCGCCGCGCTCCAGCACCCATTGCTTGCGGTTGCGGGGCAGGCCGGCGTTGACGTCGATGGTGACATCAGGATCGGTGTAGGGGCCGGAGGTGTCGTACACCGGCAGGTTGGGCTCGCCGGCGCCTTCGGAGAGGATGATCTCGCGCAAGGGCACGCGCAGATCGGGCGCGGCGTCCGGTGTCGCGAAGATCTTGCGCGAGGAGGGCAGCGGGCCGGTGGTGACAGCGGGGACGGTCTTCTCGGGGTTGGAGCGGATGTTCATGGGATCCTCCGGTTTAATTCTGTGGTGCGTGCGTTTGAGCGACGGCGGTGAATTCTTGCCCCGTCATTGCGAGGAGCTCTTGCGACGAAGCAATCCAGACTGTCTCCGCGGAGGGATTCTGGATTGCTTCGCTTCGCTCGCAATGACGAGCGGAGAGAGTTTCGGTCATGCCGCCTCCTTTGACAGGCCGAGCCACTGCCGCACGCGCGCATCGGGGTCGGCATTCTGGGTGACGTCGCTGACGACGGCGATGGAATCCGCCCCCGCCGCAAAGATCTCCGCGGCGTGCTCGAACTTGATGCCGCCGATCGCGACCAGCGGGATGGTGCCGATGCGCTTTTTCCATTCCGTGATCTTGGGAATGCCCTGCGGCTCGAAACGCATCGACTTCAAGGTGGTGAAGAAGATCGGGCCGAGCGCGACGTAGTCGGGTTTTGCCGCGAGCGCGGTCGCAAGCTCCTCGTCGTCATGGGTGGAGATGCCGAGATTGAGGCCCGCCTCGCGGATGGCCTTGAGATCGGCCTCGGCGAGGTCCTCCTGGCCAAGATGCAAGTACTTCGCGCCGGCGACGATCGCGGCGCGCCAGTAGTCGTTCACCACCAGCTTGGCTTGCGTGCCCTCGGTGATCGCCAGCGCGTCGGTGACGATCTGCAGCGCGTCGGCGTCGTTCAGCTCCTTGGCGCGCAGCTGGATGGTGCCGACGCCGAGCTTGGTCAGGCGCTCGACCCATTTGAGGCTGTCGACGATGGGATAAAAGCGATCAGGATACGCGTGGCGATCAGGATACGGCATGCCAGAACGGGGTCCCAACGACGGGGGTGGAGGGGGAGGCGAAGTCGCGGGCGTTCATCAGCCCGGCCTCATAGGCGGTGCGGCCGGCATCGCAGCCGAGGCGGAAGGCATTCGCCATCGCGACGGGATCGGCGGCCTTGGCGATGGCGGTGTTGAGCAGCACTGCGTCATAGCCGAGCTCGAGCGCCTGCGCCGCATGGCTCGGCGCCCCTAAGCCGGCGTCGACCACCAGCGCGATGTCGGGAAGGCGCTCGCGCAGCAGCTTCAGCGCATCGCGGTTGGTGATGCCTTTCGCGCTGCCGATCGGCGCGGCCCAGGGCATCACCACCTTGCAGCCGGCGTCGACCAGGCGATTGGCGACCGAGAGGTCTTCGGTGCAATAGGGGAAGACTTCAAAACCGTCCTTGATCAGGAGGCCTGCTGCTTCGACCAGGCCGACGACATCGGGCTGCAGTGTGTCGTTGTCGGCGATGACCTCCAGCTTGATCCAGCTGGTGCCGAACAACTCGCGAGCGAGCTTGGCCGTCGTCACCGCCTCGCGCACGGTGCGGCAGCCGGCGGTGTTCGGCAGCACGGTGACGTCGAGCTCGCGGATCAGCTTCCAGAACGCATCGCCGGTCTTGCCGCCGGCGGATTCGCGCCGCAGCGACACCGTGACGATGTTGGCGCCGGAGGCGCGGATCGCGCTTTGCATGATCGCCGGCGAGGGATAGAGCGCGCTGCCGATCAGGAGGCGGGAAGGGAAGGTCTTGCCGTAGAAGGTCACCATGTTGAAGGTGTCTCCTTGAATGACGGTGTCATCCCCGCGAAAGCGGGGGTCCAGTATTCCCGAGGCCGTGCCGCAATGCGGAGAAGCCGCGGCGTACTGGATCGCGCGGTCCAGCCGGGCGATGACAGCGGCGTGTTTGGTGCGCGCCGGGGCGACAAATGGACAGCCACCATCCTCACCCTCCCTGCCGCGGCGTGATGATCTCGATCTCGTCGCCGGCCTTCAGCGCGGTCTCGGCCCAGCGGCTTTTCGGCACGACGTCGTAGTTGAGTGCGATGGCGAAATGGGTGCCTTCGTAGTCGAGCTCGGTGAGCAACGCGCCGACGCTGGCCGCGCTCACCTCGCGCTGCTCGCCGTTGACGATCACAAGCACTGCATCACCTCGTTGTCGATCTGGCCGCGATGGACATAGGCGAGCGTCAGCTCGGCGAGGGCCGGCGCGAGCAGGAAGCCGTGGCGGTAGAGCCCGTTGACGCTGATCCTGCTGTCGCGAATGCCGATGCGCGGCAGGTTGTCGGGAAAAGCAGGCCGAAGCCCTGAGCCGAATTCGACGATGCGCGCCTCGCCGAAGGCCGGATGCACCGTATAGGCCGCGCCCAAAAGCTCCAGCGCCGAGCGCACGCTGACGCCGGTGTCTTCCGCCTCGATCGAGGTCGCGCCCAGCATGAACAGGCCGTTCTCGCGCGGGATCACGTAGAGCGGCCAGCGCGGATGGATCAGCCGCACCGGGCGCGCCAGCTGCACCTCACGGGTCTCGATCAGGATCATCTCGCCCTTGACGCCGCGAAGCTCGCCCTGCTCGTCGCGCGCACTGATCCCGCGGCAGTCGATCACGATGCCGTCGAGGTCGTTTGCGCTGACGTCGCTGCAAAACTTGATGGTGCCGCCGGCGGCGCGGATGCGCTCGTGCAGCTTCGGCAGCACGCGCCGCGGCTCGACATGGCCCTCGGCGGGGAAGAACAGCGCGTCGCGGAAGCGGCCCTCCAGCGACGGCTCGAGCTCGGCGAGGCCCGCGGCATCGAGCCGGCGGTGATTCTCGGTCATGCGCGCAAAGCGCTCGAAATCGTTGCGCTCGCGCGGATGGGCGACCACGAGCGAGCCGTTGAAAGGCGTGTCGGGCAGCTCGCGCCGCCAGATGTCCAGGGAGCGAAGCCCCAATCGGCTGATGATGGGTTCTGCGACCTCGGCTTCGCAATAGGGCGCGAGCATGCCGCCGGCCCAATGGCTGGTCGAGTCCGTCATCGCCTCGTCACCGCGCTCGTGCAAGGTGACGGCGTGACCGGCCTGTGCGAACAGCAGGGCGTGCCAGGCGCCCGCAATGCCTGCGCCGATGATGGATACCGGTGAATCCGGCCGCTTGGTGGTCTGGTACATCCCTGTCCCTTCGCCGGCATGACCCGGATCAGGTTCAAAGGGTCACCGCGGTCTTGAGCAGCCGGTGTTGGCCGAATTGCCCATTTAGCGGTATCTCAGCTCCTCCTCGGAGCACCCCTCGGAACGGCGTCAATGTATGCCAGTGGGGCGGAGTGGTCAACGCGTGTTGGCACGGAACTGCACTGCAGCCGTGCCCCGGACGCACGCGCCTTTTGCGGCGTGGTGCGCCGCTGAGCGGGGGCCCATCTTCGTGGAGATGCTGGGTCCCGGCTCTGCGCAGCAACGCTACACGTTGCAGCGCGTCCGGGACACGGAAGTTACTTCGGCGCCTGCGCCCGCGCGTTACGGACGCCCGGTGCCAGCTTGCGATGTGGCGGCGTGCCGAACATCGGCTGCGGATTGCCGTTCGGCTCGAGCAAGGTCTCGCCCGCATTGGCGACCTGCATCGCCTCCTGGCGCTGGCGCTTTGCAGCGTAGGAATAGCCGCCCGCGAAATAACGCACGGCTCGGGCGTGGTCGCCGTTGGCGGCGCGATAGGCGCCGGCGAGGTACTTGACCGCATAAGTGAGGTTGGTGTTGGGATCGCGCAGGCCGGCGGCATCGCCGGTGTAGCCGACCCCGCGGGCGGTCGCGAGCTTGATCTGCATCAGGCCGATGGTGCCGCCACGGCCGACGAGGTGCGGCTGATAGCGGCTTTCGCGCATGATGACACGATGCACCAGCGCCTCCGGCACGCCGTTGGCGCGGGCATGGGCTGCAACCATCTCGGCGTATTCGGCTTCGCCGGCGAATGCAGCCTGCGGCATCATCAGCCCTGCCGCTGCAAGCACGGCAATACGCAAAATTTTCATCGAAATATTCCTCGGCAGAACGGACCTGCACCCTCGCGCGTTAGGCAGTGGGAACACGGCGATGATGTGGCGAAACGTCACCCGCGGCGATTTTCGCCGGCTCGTCGCTTTTACGACTTAAACCTGGGTTAAGCTTGGAGCTGGCGGCGCGCCCTTACGCGACAGCGGGTCTGTCCATTGGCGCATTCGCCCAAAATCGCTGATCCAAACCAGCACTCGGGAGGACGTCCATGACCCCAGCAGACATCGACGACATTCCCAGGCAGAACCCTTGTGCACAATGTGGCACACCGATCCCGTTCCCGGACTGGATCGAGCCGGGCGAGGGGCGCGTTTCCTATCTCTGGAAGTGCCAGGCCTGCGGCTACCGCTTCGAGGCGGTCGCGATCTTCGATGAGCACGCGATCGAGCATCCGCCGCTCGCCGCCTGAGGCTTTGCCACACATCGCGGTCTCTTCACCTCTCCCATAGGGAGAGGTCGGCGCGTAGCGCCGGGTGAGGGGTTGCGTTCTCTCGTGGGATCTGCACCCCCTCACCCGATTTGCTACGCAAATCGACGTCTCCCTGCTTGGGAGAGGTGAAAAAAGAAGTGCCTAAGCGCCAGCCGCGGCTCCCGACAGACCGGCAATTGCATGCGCACGATCAAGCCGTGCGGCTTGCGGTCGTGCAGCGACAGCTTCCAGGTCGGCGCGGTCTCGCAGCGGTCATGCTTCACCCAAGGCGCATGATCGTCGGCGGGGAACCGTGCGTCGCAAAATGTTCCTGAGTGACGCAGGAACAAGTCTCGTGAATTCTCCGCTCGCGCATTGCGCAACGAAATTGCGGTGCGCACGGAACTGCGCGTGATCAGCGCTGTTCTCTCCACACAAGGTTTTCGTTGAAGGAGAGGACAACATGATGAAATCGATCGTTGCCGGCCTTGCCGGCACAGCACTGCTGGCGACCGCTGCGTTCGCGCAAGCGCCGACCGCGACCACCGACAAGGCGGCACCGGCGGCCACCGCCACGACGACGAGCGCGTCCGACCAGTGGCGCGTGTCGAAAATGTCGGGCGTGAAGGTCTATAACGAGGCCAACGAGAACATCGGCTCGATCAACGACCTCTTGATGGACAAGAGCGGTAACGTCAAGATGGCCGTGATCGGCGTCGGCGGCTTCCTCGGCATGGGCGAGCACCTCGTTGCGGTGCCTTACGAGAAACTGAAGTTCGTCAACGAGCCCGTCGCCTACACCGGCACGGCCGCCACCAACCCGCCCGGCCGGCCGGCCTCGACCACGACGACCGGCGCAGCGACCGGAACCGACAAGACCGCGACGACCACGACGTCCGCGTCGAAGTGGTACCCCGACCACGCCGTGTTCAATGCGAGCAAGGACGAACTGAAGAACATGCCCGAGTTCAAGTACTCGGAGTAATGGACTTCTAGTCGGCTGAACGAAGCGCGCCTGGTTTCCACCGGGCGCGCTGTCGTGTCTCCGTCATTGCGAGGAGTTCTTGCGACGAAGATTCCATGGGGAGTGGATAGCGACCAGGTCTGAGGCCAGACTGAGGGTTGCTGAATCCATTCAACCTGGAGACGACGATGTTGCTCGATCATCCTTCCGACGGACTGGCCGCTATCCGCACGCAGTTTGGCGCAATTTTTGTGTCATTGGAACTGAGCCGTTCGACATGGCTGGTCACTTCGCTGTCGCCCTGCAAGGGCGAGAAGATGTCCAAACGCAGCATGAAGGCCGGCGACCTTTCGGAACTGTTGAAGCTGTTTGCGGAGCTGAAGCGCAAGGCGCAGGCGCGAACGGGTGAGAGCTATCCGATCATCGCGATCCAGGAGGCGGGGCTGGACGGGTTCTGGCTTCACCGCGCCCTGCAGCAGGAAGGCATCGAGAGCCACGTAGTCGATCCGGCCTCGATTGCGACGCCGCGCCGGCGCCGGCGGGCCAAGACGGACCGGCTGGATGGCGAGACGCTGTTGCGGACGCTGCTGGCCTACAAGCGCGGCGAGGTACGGGTCTGCGCCATGGTCGTTGCGCCCTCTCCGGCAGAGGAGGACCGCCGTAGGCTGTGCCGCGAGCGAGAGACCTTGATCGCGGAGCGGATCGAGCATGTGAACCGGATCAAGGGTCTTCTGTTCGCGCAAGGGATCTTCGACTACGCGCCGCTGCGGCGAGACCGGCGGAAGCGGCTGGAGGCCTTGCGGACGGGCGACGGGCGCGCCTTGCTGGCGCATCTGAAGGCGCAGATCAGCCGCGAACTCGACCGGCTCGAACTGCTGCTCGACCAGATCACGGCGGTGGAGCGCGAGCAGGATGCGTTGCTGGCCGCGAGCAAGGCGGCGGGGGAGAAGACCGTATCGAACCCGGTGGCAATGCTGCTCGAACTGAAGAGCCTGGGCCCGAACTTCACGGCCGTTCTCTGGTCGGAGGCCTTTTACCGGCAGTTCGCCAACCGCCGCCAGATTGCATCCTATGCCGGCCTTGCAGCCACGCCATGGCGCAGTGGCGGCATCGAGCGCGAGCAAGGCGTGTCGAAGGCTGGCAATCCGCGCCTGAGAACCACGATGATCCAGCTCGCCTGGCTCTGGGTACGCCACCAGCCTCAATCGGCTTTGACCCAGTGGTTCAAGGTGCACAGCCAACGCGGCCGCAAGCGCGCGATCGTGGCGCTCGCGCGCAAGCTGCTCGTGGCCCTCTGGAAGTACGTGACCGCGGGCGTGGTGATCGAGGGAGCCGAGATAAAGGCCGCCGCCTGACACCACGCTCCTCAGCCTCAAAGCCAATCCGCCGAGATTGATCAGCCTCGGCCGATCCGGGTGGACGAACCGATGGATTGCATGGCTTCAAACGCCGTAACGAAGAATGGTCTCGTCCTCTCGAGCCTGCCCGCCGCAAGCGGAATGTTGGTGCAGCCGCCGCCGCGCGGCGACCGAATGTGAGTTTGATCTGGCAAGCAAACCAGATTGCAACAACCGGCTCGACCTTGGATCGCCTGACGAAAAGGAGTTATCCGCCCGCTGCCCCGACTGCCAAAGCCTGATGGCGTGCTCGCTCGAGTCAAGGCCAAGTCGCTTCGCGACGGCCCTACGGGCCGACCTTGACTCGATCTGCGCGCGCCATCCTACGTGCTCCACGGTCGGGACGAAGAGCTGGCCTGCAATCGAACAAAGAGCTGAACAAACCGCCTTGACACACCAAATCCCCATGTGAGCAATCCAGACTGTCGCCGCGGAGGGATTCTGGATTGCTTCGCTTCGTTCGCAATGACGGAAGTTGCGGAGGCTAATGCGTCACCAGCGGGCAGCCGCCCTTGTCGAGCGGGCGGAAGGCCTCGTCGCCGGGCACGGTGGCGATCAGCTTGTAGAGGTCCCACTCGCCCTTGGATTCCTCGGGCTTCTTGACCTCGAACAAATACATGTCGTGGACCATGCGGCCGTCGATGCGGATCTTGCCGTTCTTCGCAAAGAAGTCGTTGACCGGTGTCGCGCGCATTTGCTCCATCACCTTCGGCGCCGCGTCAGTCTTGATCGCGTCGATCGCCTTCAAATAGTGCATCGTTGCCGAATAAAGGCCGGCCTGGATCATGGTCGGCATGTGCCCGACCTTCTCGTTGAAGCGCTTCGAGAACGCGCGCGTCTCCTCGTTCATGTCCCAGTAGAAGGCGTCGGTGACGATCAGGCCTTGCGTCGACTTGATGCCGAGCGAATGCGTGTCGGTGATCTCCTGCAAGAGCGCGATCATCTTCTGGCCGCCCTGGGTCAGACCGAATTCGGAAGCCTGCTTTAGGGCATTGGTGGTATCGCCGCCGGCATTCGCCAGCGCGACAACCTTGGCCTTGGAGGCCTGGGCCTGCAGCAGGAATGAGGAGAAGTCCGACGAGTTGAGCGGATGGCGGACGTCGCCGAGCACCTTGCCGCCACTCTCCCTGACGACGTTGGCGGCGTCGCGCTCCAGCGCCATGCCGAAGGCGTAGTCGGCGGTGACGAAGAACCAGGTGTCCTCGCCGCGCTTGACCATTGCCTTGCCGGCGACGTTCGACAGCGCATAGGTGTCGTAGGTCCAGTGCACGGTATTGGGTGAGCAGGCGGTGCCGGTGATGTCGGACGAGCCACCGCCGGAATTGATGTGGATCCTGTTCTTCTCGCGCGTCAGCGCCGAGACCGGCAGCGCTACCGATGACGTCGGCACGTCGAAGATCGCGTCGACCTTGTCGTTGTCGTACCAGTTGCGGGCAATGTTGACGCCGACGTCGGGCTTGTTCTGGTGATCGGCAGCGACCACCTGCACCGGTTTGCCCGCGACCTTGGCGCCGTAATCGGCGACCGCCATTTCGACCGCGGCGAGCGAGCCCTTGCCGGTCGCGTCCGCATAGAGGCTCGACATGTCCGTGAGCACGCCGATCTTGACGACGTCGTCGGAGATCTGGGCGTGCGCGGCGCCGGAAGTCGCGGCGAGCGCGAGGCCGGCCGCGACGGCGGCGAATAGCTTTTGCATCGTGTTTCTCCCTGTATGTTGTTGTTCGGGCGTTGTTGCGGGCACGGTTGTAGCGGCAATCGGTCGCGGCAGCTAAGCGGCGCGCGTCATAGCGGAATGCAAAATCAGAAGGGGCGGGGTGTTCCCTTCGCCTCTCCCCCGCCTGCGGCAGGATAACCGCATATGGGAGAGAGTCCCCTGTGGCATCCTTCGAGACGCCCGCCGTTGGCGGGCCCTCAGGATGAGGACCGAGTGTGCGGCAGTCGTTTCAACAAGCACCGATGCCGCTTAGCCTCATCCCTGAGGAGACCGCGGAGCGGTCGTCAAGGACGAGGCGCGCGCTTAGGTTGCGCAGAATGCCATATGTGATTGCCATTCCGCGCGCGGGGAGAAGGAGGAGCGCCGCCTTTCAGCCGCCGCCCTTGAGCCGTTCGTTACGCCGGCGCAAGCCTTCCAGGGTGGCGAGGAGGATGACCGAGACCGTCGTCAAGATCACCGCCGCTGCCGTGATGGTCGGGCTGATGTTCTCGCGGATGCCGCTGAACATCTCGCGCGGCAGGGTGCGCTGCTCGGGACCTGCCATGAACAGCACGATCACCACCTCGTCGAAGCTGGTCGCGAAGGCGAACAGCGCGCCTGAAGCGAGGCCAGGCAGGATCAGCGGCAGGATCACGCGGCGGAACGCGTAGATTGGCGAAGCGCCGAGCGAGGCGGCGGCGCGGGACAGATTGGTGTCGAAGCTTTGCAGCGTCGCGCCGACCGTGATCACCACGAACGGCGTCGCCAGCGCGGTGTGGGCCAGGATCAGGCCGAGATAACTGCCGGTCAGTCCGATCGGCGCGAAGAAGAAATACAGGCCCACCGCGGTGATGACCCCGGGCACGACCACCGGCGACAGCACGAAAGCCAGTACGAGCGGCTTGAACCGGCTCTTCCACTGCGCCAGCCCCAGCGCGGCCAGCGTGCCAAGCACCATCGACAGCGCCGTCGAGGCGACGCCGATGATCATGCTGTTCTTCAACGAATGCATCCAGCGCGGCGAAGTGATGAAGTCGTCGTACCAACGCAAGGACAGGCCCGGTAACGGATAGGTCAGGTACGAGCCCGAGCTGAAGGACAGCGGCATGATCGCAAGGATGGGCGCGATCAGGAAGATGAACACCAGCGTCGAGACGACGATGGTCGCGGTCCACGCGATGCGCTGGCTGGGCGTGCGGAGGGAGGAATTGTCGCTCAATTCTTCATGCCTCCCGTGACCTGCTGTCCCTGCACCAGCTTGCCGTAGACGAGAGCGAGCAGAACGGTGGCCAAGAGCAGCACCGCCCCCAATGCCGAAGCAAGGCCCCAATTGGCCGTCTCGGTGGTGTAGAGTGCGATGAAGTAGCTGATCATCTGGTCTGCGGCGCCGCCGACCAGGGCCGGCGTGATGTAATAGCCGAGCGCGAGGATGAAGACGAGCAGACTTCCCGCGCCGATGCCGGGCAAGGTCTGAGGCAGGTAAATCCGCAGAAAGGCGGTGAGGGGAGGCGCGCCGAGCGAGGCGGCGGCACGCATGTATGCAGGCGAGATCGCCTTCATGCTGCTGTACAGCGGCAGGATCATGAACGGCAGGAGAACGTGGGTCATGGCCACGCAGACGCCGAAGCGATTGTAGATCAGGCGCAACGGTTCGTCGATGATGCCAAGCCAGTGCAGGCTGTCGTTCACGATTCCCTTGCTCTGCAACAGCACGATCCAGGCGCAGGTGCGGACCAGCAGAGACGTCCAGAACGGCAGCAGGACGAAGATCATCAAGAGGTTCGACCGGACCGGCGGCAGCGTCGCCAGCAAGTAGGCGACCGGGAAGCCGAGGATCAGGCAGAGTGCCGTGACACCGAGGCTGATGAGGAAGGTGCGGGCGAAAACCTCGCGGTAGATGGCCTGATCCTTCGGGGCTGCGACGATCGCGCCGTCCGCGTTCCGCGTCAGGTCGAGCGCGGCGAGAAGGTAGAATCCGGTGATGGGACCACCGGCGTCCTTGATCGTCGCCCAGGTGGCGCGTTCGCGCCAGGCCGGGTTGATCTTGCCCAACGTCTCCTTGGCCGTGCCCGGCTCCGGAGCCGCCTTCAGATTGCGCGCCGTGCTGGTCAGGATCGTGCGGAAGCCGTTGAGTGCGTAGTTCAGCCGCTTGGCCGCGATGGCGATGCTGCCGGCACCACGCGCCGCCATGATGTCGCTTGCCAGCGCGGCATAGGCCTTTTCGTTGGGGAGGTCCTTGCCGTCCCAGTCCGCGAGAACAGCAATGGTTTGCGGCAGAACCTGGCGCACCTCGCGGTCATCGACCGCGCGCCAGAGCATGCCGGCGATGGGGCCTGCGAAGGTGAAGAGCAGGAAGACAAGAAGCGGCAGGACCAGCGCCAATGCCTTGACTTGGCGTGCCCGCTCCGCTCGCCTCAACCGGCGCTTGAGCGGCACTTCGGTCTCGGTCAGGGACGCCGCTGTCATGGCGCGAACCTTTTTGACCGGACGTCCCCCGCCATTTCCGGGCGGGCAATCGCATATGGCATTTCGGGCCGGTCTGAGCGCGCGCCTCGTCCTTCGAGACGACCGCTTCGCGGCCTCCTCAGGATGAGGCTCCTCGACATCGGTGTCCGTAAAGTCGCTGCCACAGACTCAGACCTCATCCTGAGGGCCCGCCATGGGCGGGCGTCTCGAAGGATGCACCGCGGGCGAGCTATCCGCCACGTTTTTCCCTCCGCCTGCGCCGCACGCCGGTGCTGTCGGGACCTACTTCGCTGCCCATTTGTTGAAGCGCTCGGTCAGGCGGTCGATGTTCTCGAGCCAGAAGCCAACGTTGATCTCGACCGCGTTCTTGATGTTGTCAGGCGCTGTCGGCAGGTCCTTCAGGACGGCGGGCGCGAGCCGGCCGGCGGCGTCCTTGTTCGAAGTGCCATAGGCGATGTTCTCCGAGAGCTTGGACTGGTTCTCCGCCTTGCCGACGAAGTCCAGGAATTTGTAGGCCGCCTCCTTGTTCGGGCTGCCCTTCAGGATCACCCAGCTGTCGAGGGTGAACAGCGCGCCGTCCCACACCATGCCGAAGTTCTTCTTCTCGTTCTTGTTCGCGGTGTCGATGCGGCCATTATAGACCGAGGTCATCGCCACCTCCCCGGAGGCGAGCAATTGCGGCGGCTGGGCGCCGGCCTTCCACCACACGATGTCGCCCTTGATGGTATCCAGCTTCTTGAAGGCGCGATCGACGCCTTCGTCGGTCGCCAGCACCTTGTAGACGTCCATTGGTGCGACGCCGTCGGCCATGAGGGCGATCTCCAGCGTGGTCTTCGGGCCCTGGCGCAAGGCGCGCTTGCCGGGAATCTTCTTGGTATCGAAGAAGTCGGCCCAGCCTTGGGGTGTCTCCTTCAGCTTGTCCTTGTCGTAGCCGAGAACGAAATCGTAGAGGATGGCGCCGACGCCGCAAGGATTGACCGCCGGCGGGATGTAGGCGGCCTCGCCGCCGATCTTGGAATAGTCCAGCTTCTCGAACAGGCCTTCCTCGCAGCCGACTGCGAGCTCGTCGCTTTCGACCTGGACGACGTCCCAGGTGGCGGCACCACCCTGCACCTTGGCGCGCAATACGCCGACGCCGCCGTCCCAGGCCTCGTCGTTCATCGCAACGCCTGTTACCTTCTTGAACGGCTCGAAATAGACTTTCTTCTGAGCATCCTGATACGCGCCGCCCCACGATACGACGGTGAGGTCGCGCGCTTGCGCAACTGTCGCCAGCGCAGCACTGGCGCTCAGTGCCGCGGCGAACTCCAGAGCGATCTTGCGATTCAGCATGGTCTTCGTTCCTTCTTGCGTGAGTTGCGTCGAGATTGATTGTTTCATGTCCGCTTTGCGTTGGATCAGACGGGGTCGAGAGCCAGGCAATCCTCGGGGCGGAAGGTGATGAAGACGCTTTCCCCTTGTGTGAGGCTGTGATGCGCTCCCGGTTGAAGCTTGACCATGAACTCGCCGTTGCCGGCGACCTCGAGTACGGCCAGCGCGTGGTCGCCGAGATAGATCGTGTTCTGGACTTTTGCCGGCAGGCGATTGACCCCGTCGCTGGTGCTGCCGTCCGGGACGATGGCGATCCGCTCCGGCCGCACTGACAGCGAGGTCGACGCACCCGCGCCTGAGATGTTGACAGCCCGCGCGGTCACGGCGCCGCCTCCGGCCAGCACAACCCGGCAAAACTCCTTGTCGATCGTCTCGACGGTGCCGGCCAGCACATTGTTCTCGCCGATGAAGTGAGCGACGAAGCTGTTCACCGGATGCTCATACAGCGCGTCGGGCCCGTCGATCTGCTGCACGATGCCGTCGTTGAACACGGCGATCCGATCCGACATCGTGAGCGCTTCACTCTGATCGTGGGTGACGTAGACGATGGTGATGCCCATCGTCTCGTGCAGCTGCTTGATCTCCAGCTGCATCTGCTCCCGCAGGCGCTTGTCCAGGGCGCCGAGCGGCTCGTCCATCAGCACGAGCTGCGGATTGAAGACCAGCGCGCGGGCCAGCGCCACGCGCTGTTGCTGGCCGCCGGACAACTGCCCGGGCCGCCGCTGCGCCAGGCTTTCCATCTTGATCATGCGCAGCGCCGCGCTGACGCGCTCCTGCACGTCCGCCTTGCTCGTGTTGCGAACGGATAGTGGAAAGGCGATGTTCTCCGCGATGGTCAGGTGCGGAAACAGGGCGTAGTTCTGGAACACCATGCCGATGTCGCGCTTGTGCGGCGGCACGTTCTTGATCGGGCGGTCCGCGAGGTAGATCTCGCCATGGGTCGGCACCTCGAAGCCGGCCAGCATCATCAGCGTGGTGGTCTTGCCCGAGCCCGACGGGCCGAGCAGGGTGATGAACTCGCCCTTCCTGATGTCGAGATCGAGGTTCTTCACCACGAGATGCTCGCCATCATAGGTCTTCTGAATGCCGGAAAAGCGCACCAGCGCCGGCGCGGGTGTGACCATGCCGGCTTCCATGTTGTCCTCGCGTTGTCCCCTACCGTGCCGTGCGAGATTAGCATCCTCCAGCGAGAATGCCAGCGGCGCAAGCGACGAAGAGGCGTGCGAGGCCTGGTGAGTGGGCAAGGCATCGCATGCGACTCGTCGCGGAGGCCTGCGCGCACGCCTCGTCCTTCGAGACGGCGCTTACGCGCCGCCTCAGGATGAGGCAAATCGGCGGCAGGGCTCGTTGAGACTGCAGCCGCGCACTCCGTCCTCATCCTGAGGAGCCCGCCTAAAGCGGGCGTCTCGTAGGATGGCCGCGGGGAGAAGCTCTCAAATGCCATAGCCTCGCGGTGAGTGGGGGCGCGCTACATTCCGGGCAGCTTCGTCACATACACATTCAGCGAGCCGCCGGCTTCCGCGACCACGCGCAGGGTCTTGGAATCGAACGCGATGTCGGCGAGAGTGAGGCTTTCGATCCTGGCCTCGACCTTGAGGCCGTCCTCGCTCTTCTGGTAGTCGGCGATGGCGGCCGCGATCTTCTCGCGCGCGTTGGCGGCGATCGGCTTCAGGTCGAGGGTTGCCTTCTGGAGCAGCGCCTGCTGCATCTGCGGCACCACCGCGCGCGCGGCGGCGCCCAGAAGGCCGAAGGCGGCCTCGGACTCCACCGCGAGCTGGATGTCGGCGAGGCGCAGCGTCTGCCGCGCCTGGTCGAGCACCGGCCGGCCCCAGATGTGCACCGTCGCCTCGGCACCGAAGCCGAACCAGCTCTTCTTCTCCTTGGCGCGCACCAAGAGCGAGATCAGCAGCCGGTCACCCGAGGGGATGACGTTGGCGCTCTTGACGGTGACGTCGACCGGGCCGGAGCCGTCCTCGGGATAGGTGTGGCCGACCATCTGCGCTGCGATCAGCTTGTTGATCTCGGTGAAGGGCACGTCGATCGGCACGCCGATGTTCACGCCGGTGCCGGTCGGCGGCACGATCGAGATCTTGTCGGGGAACGGACACTCCGGCTTGGTCTGCGTCGAGGTGACGCGCGTCTCGGCCTCGAGGCCGAGCAGCAGCGTCACGGCCTGCGCATCGACGCGCGGCTGCGCCGCGATCGCCCGCACCGGCTTCATCTCGAGCCAGAGCGGCGGCAGCGCGGCCGATGAACCCGAGCCTTGCAGCGGGATCGAGCGGCAGGCCTTGACCCATTGCGCCTTCGCGTTCTCGCGCAGCGATGGATCGTTGCGGATGCGCTCGGAGACGGCGTTGATCTGCTCGCCGACATTCTTGTCGATCAGCGGCTTCACCTGCGCCGGCACGTTGACCTTCGCGCCGGCGACGTTGAGGTTGGTGTCGCCGAGATTGACCTGGGCGCCGAGATTGGGCTCGAGATGCCAGGCAGCGGCGAGCTTCGGGCGCGAGGTGACGACGACGTTGCCCTTGATCTCGGCGCTGGCGTTCAGGTTCTTGATGTTGACCGCGCCGATCCGCTTCGCTGCGTCACCGCCGAGTACGCTGCCGAGTGCGTCGCCAAGCGCGCCTGTGGCTTTCGACGACAGCGAGCCCGTCACGTTGAGCTTTCCGGTGAGCGGCGTCGAGATCGTCAGCACGTCCTTGTCGCCGCTCGCTGCCATCGGCCCGCGCGCGGCGGACCAGCCGATATCGGCGTTCTCCAGGATCTGCGAGATCGGGTTGTCGGCCTTACCGGCGAAATTGCGCGGCGCGGCCTTCTCGGCCTGCTCGCGGATCGCAGATATCGCGATGGCGACCGGCGCGACGACGATGGAGCTCTTCGAGGCGGGCGGCAGCGGCGGCAGCTGCGCGACGACCGGCGGCGCCGAATTCGTCGCGCGCGGCGACAGGACGTCCATCACCTTCAGGCTGATGAAGAACAATCCCGCGAGCACTGCGACGCCGATCAGGATGGTCTTCAAATTCAACGTGAGTCGCATCGATCCCCCAAGCCGCCCCGGCGGAGATTTTACAGGGCGGGCGAGGAGGGCGCTAGAGCGCACCGGTTGGGTGGAATTGGGGCGAACAGGTTAACGGCTGCGAACGCGCCGTCGCCGCGCTTCAAGTCATCACGACGGGGGCTAGCTGCGCCGAGGACGGCGGACCGCTCTCACGTTGCCGCTACCACCGCCGCCGCAGAAGAAGCGATCGCCGCCATCTGACTCCAACCCTGACACGATTGCCCCGGCGGGCAGGTCGAGTTGCTCGATCACTTTGCCCGTTTCAGGGTCGATCCGCCGCAAATCGCTCTCCTCGCCCTCCCAGGTGCCATGCCAGAGCTCGCCGTCGACCCAGGTCACGCCGGTGACGAAGCGCTTGCTCTCTATGGTGCGGAGAACCTTTCCCGTTTCGGGATCGACCTGATGGATCTTGCGCTCACGATATTGTCCCACCCAAAGCGACCCTTCGGCCCAGGCCAGGCCGGAATCGCCGCCGCCGCCGGGCGCCGGGATGGTGCCGAGCACCTTGCCCGAGGCCGCATCGATCTTCTGGATGCGATCTTCGGCGATCTGGAACAGGTGCCGGCCGTCGAACGCCGTTCCCGCATGCGCCGCGACGTCGATGGAGCGCACGATTTTGCCGCTGGCCGGATCGACAGCGTTCAACTTGTCGCCGGATGCGAACCAGACATGCTTGCCGTCATAGGTCACGCCGTGCACGGCCTCGACACCCGGAAACGGTCCATACTCCGTGACGATCTCGGCGGCTGAACGTTTCATGTGCTCGATCCCTGTGAACTGGTGCACACCTTATGTCTTCAGGAGCGGCGTGGGGAGTAACAAGCCTGTCGGGAAACCCGGAACGGGAGGCGTCATCCAGCGGCGCGCGCGTCCGTGTCCGAAGGACTGCACCTTGCCCGAGCGCGCCAGCTCCTCGAGGGCGCGCTGCACGGTGCGCGGACTGATCCCAAGCGCAAGTGCGAGCGCCGAGCTCGACCACGGCTCGCCGTCGGCGAGAAAAGCGAGGACAGCGGCGTGCTTCTCCTCATTGGGCCGCGCCAGCACGAGGACGTCGCGAATCTTCCGCGGCGCCAGCACAAAGCCCTGCTTGGTCGCGCTGACATCGGCCAAAGGCCTGAGCTGGGTGCGGAGCCGTCCGATCTCGACGCGCAATCGCGCGCGGTGCGACTCGTCCGCGTGCTTGGCTTGAAACGCGCCTGATATCAACGTCTCTCGCGAGACATCCGCCGGCCATGCCTGCGCCAGCAGACGAGCGAGCGCGAACAGCACGGGGCGCGTTCCCAGCGACACCACGACGCCTTGCCTGCGCACCACATGATGGAAGGTGTCCACGACGAGCGCCGTCGAGGTCGCCAGTCGTTCGATTTCTCCAAGCAACAACGGGTGTTCGCTGCCGCGCGCGATCAGGCGCGCTGCCGGCGTGTCGAGTATGATGTTCGCGCTCTCGACCTCGGCCACGAGCGCCGGGATTCTCGCAAGGCGCGCCGCGTGAGCCGCGCGGCCGAGGGCCGCGCGTGCCTCTTTCGTCCTGAGCCGCCTGATTGCGATGCCGGCGACCACGAGCTCGCGGACGACCTGGGAGGCAGGCGGGAGCGGCGCAGGGCGGACTTCGGCCAGCGTGCGCTCGGCCTCATCAAGGCGCCCGACCAGAAGCAAGCGACGCGCCTCGACATGGCCTGCATGGGCGGCATTGACGAGATCGCCGTGGTTTTCGAGCGTCGCGCGCGCCGCCGCGAGCGTCTTCACCGGCCAGCTCAGATCGCGCGAGACCAGCGCGATCTCGGCTTCGGCGACGATGCACCTCGCGCGTGCCACGGCCTCGCGCGGACCGAAGGCGCGCGCGGCGGTGCGCAGCAGCGACTTGGCTTTGGCGAACTCGCCGAGCTGTGCCATCGCGATGCCGCGCAACGCCAGCGACGGCGCATCGTTGCGCAGCGCAACGCGGTTCAGGGCACCGAGCGGATCGCCGGCTTCGAGCGCGCGCGCGGCGGCGGTGATCAGCGACTCCATGTCAATCCCGCCACACTTGTTACTCCCACCGCCCAGCCGCTTGGTGCCAGACATCGCTGACGGCCGACAATGTGCGGCGAGGGACGATCGGTTCCGCGAGACGCGGGAAGGTCGCCCGGACGAGACATCAGGCAAGGAGTTTGGAGAACCATGATGACTTCAGCAGACAAAGCAGGGACGAACGGACAGACCGCCATGCAGACCCCACCGGTGGTGTCGCCGCAGGATTGGGAGGCCGCCCGCCAGCAACTGCTCGTGAAGGAAAAGGCGCATACCCGTGCCCGCGACGCCCTGGCCGCCGAGCGCCGGCGCATGCCGTGGATGGAAGTCAGCAAAACCTATGCGTTCGAGGGCCCCGGCGGCAAGCTCAGTCTGCTCGACCTGTTCCAGGGCCGGCGGCAGCTGATCGTCTACCGCGCCTTCTTCGAGCCAGGCGTGTTCGGCTGGCCCGATCACGCCTGCCGCGGCTGCTCCATGGTCGCGGACCAGGTCGCCCATGTCGCCCACCTCAACGCACGCGACACCACGCTCGTGTTCGCCTCGCGCGCGCCGCAGGCCGACATCATCAGGCTGAAGAAGCGGATGGGCTGGATCATGCCATGGGTCACCATCACCGACAGTTTCGACGCCGATTTCGGCGTCGGCGAATGGCATGGCACCAACGTGTTCTACCGCGACGGAACGCGCATCTTCCGCACCTATTTCGTCAAGAGCCGCGGCGACGAGCAGATGGGCGGCACCTGGAACTATCTCGACATCACCCCGCTCGGCCGCCAGGAGGTGTGGGAGGATTCGCCGGCAGGCTATCCGCAGACGCCGACCTACAAATGGTGGAACTGGCACGACAGCTACACGGAAGGCGCGGCGCCCGATCAGAAGTGGGTCGAGATCTCGGACGCCGGCGAGAAGGCGTTTCGCAAGGAGGCCGCGGAAGGTCGTGACTAGTCCGCTGAGCCCAACCGCGCCCGCCCGTCGCGATGGCATGGTGGCCGCGCGCCACCTCGCCAGATGGCTTGGCCTTGCGGCCACGCCAACCTTCGCGGTCATGGCGCTGCTGACGGCCGTGCTCGGCGACGGAGCGGCAAACATGCTGTGCGGCGCCGGGCAGGGATCGCTGCTCGGCGGGATGGTGCCGATGTATCTCTTGATGAGCGCGTTTCATTCGGCGGCATGGCTGAGGTTGATCTCGAACCGGTCGGCTTCCGCCGGTGTGAACGCCTCGTCCTTCGAGAGGCGCGCAAGGGCGCGCTCCTCAGGATGAGGCTGACTGGCCGCGGCCCGGCGGCGAAAATGCAGCCGCACACTCAACCCTCATCCTGAGGGCCGCCGCCGGCGGGCGTCTCGAAGGATGCGCCGCGATTTTCGATGCAAGCCCCAACACGCGGCGCCTGCGCCGCTATTGCGCTCCCGCCGCCTGCAGATACGCAACGATCTTGCCCGCTTCATCCACCGAGATGCCGCCATAGGGCTGCATCTTGTTGCCGGAGACGACCTCGTCCGGCTTGACCATGAAGCGGGTCAGCTTGTCCTGATCCCAGACGAATCCGGCTTCCTTCATCGACGAGGAGTAATTGTAGTTCGGCAGCGAGCCGGCCTTGCGTCCGACGATCTTGTTGAGGTTGGGACCGAGGCGGTTGTCGCCTTCCTTCACGGAGTGGCAGGTGCGGCAGGAATTGTTGAAGGCCTGCTGGCCGCTGTCATCGCTCGCCGGCTGCTGCGCCAGCGAGGAGGGTGCCGATAGGAGCAGCGTCAATGCGCCCGCGCCTGCAATCGAGCGCAGCCGCGTGCCTGACGATGGTTGCTGGCGTGATTGCATCTGCGCCTCCGTCGGAGACCGCACCGCAGCGAGCGCGCGTCGGGATCTCGAGGGCAAACGAAAACGGCCCCGGTGGGTTCCGGGGCCGTTTGCGTCACAATGTCCGGTCGCTTTAGCGCGTCGCGGTGCCGAGATCCGCGCGCCGCTCGGTCATCGGCAGCACGATCACCTTGGTGCCCACTTGACGCGGGAATAGAGGTCGGTGACGTCGTCGTTGGTCATGCGGATGCAGCCGGAGGAGACGTGCTTGCCGATGGTCTCGGGCGCGTTGGTGCCGTGGATGCGGTAGATGGTGCTGCCGAGATACATGGCGCGCGCGCCGAGCGGATTGCCGGGGCCGCCGGCCATGTGGCGCGGCAGATAGGGCTGGCGGGCGATCATCTCCGGCGGCGGGGTCCAATCCGGCCACTCGGCCTTCTTGCTCACCGACTGGATGCCGGACCAGGTGAAGCCGTCGCGGCCGACACCGATGCCGTAGCGCAGCGCCTGGCCGTTACCGAGCACGTAATAGAGATAGGTGTTGGGCGTATCGATGATGATCGTGCCCGGCGCCTCGCGCGTCGCGTAGGAAACCGTCTGGCGGCGGAAGCGGGCCGGCATCTCGACGGTGTCCTGATCCTCGGACGGCGCGGCCTGGTAAGGCGCTGCCTGATAGGGCTGATAAGGCTGGATCGGCTGCGGCGCGGCCATTGGCGGCAGCGGCTGGAAGAAGGGGAAGAGCTGCACCGGCGCGGCCTTGGCTGCACCAGCGAATGCGATTGCGGAGACCGCGACTGCGCCGAATGCAACGGCGCGCGAAAACGTCTTGAACGTGTCCAGATTGAACATGTGATCGCCCCTGTTTGCTCGGTGTTCTGCTCACCGCGGCACCGTTTCGGTGCTCCGTTGCGTGGATCATTAACTGCAAAACGTTTCGGGACATTTGCGCGGAAAACCGAAAACGGTTTCATGGCGGCAAGGATTGTTTCATGACAGTTTCGTGGCTCCGCGAGGCCATTAACGAACAAAACAGTGGGCCGACACTTCTGTGACGTCACACGCCTGAAATATCCTTCGTTGATGGTCGGTACCTGAGAATCATCAAACTCTCGGGACTTTCCCATGCGGGTATTAATCGCGACCGACGCCTGGCATCCGCAGGTCAACGGTGTGGTCCGCACCCTGACCTCGCTGGCGAATGCGGCCAAGGCCCTCGATGTCGAGATCGACTTCCTCACCCCCGACGGCTTTCCGTCCTGGCCGCTGCCGACCTATCCGGGCCTGCGCATTGCGCTGCCGAGCGGGAAGGAGATCGCACGGCGGATCGAGAGGGCGACGCCCGAGGCGCTGCACATCGCGACCGAGGGCCCGATCGGCTGGGCCGCGCGGGCCTATTGCCGCCGCAACCGGCTCGCCTTCACCACCTCCTACACCACGCGCTTTCCGGAATATGTCTCGGTGCGGACCGGCATTCCGGCCGCGGTCGGCTATGCCGTGCTGCGCCATTTCCACGATGCCGCCGCCATGACCATGGTGGCGACACCCTCGCTGCGGCAGGAGCTGTCCGAACGCGGCTTCAAGCGGCTCGGCTTCTGGACGCGCGGCGTCGACACCGAGCTGTTCCATCCCGACGCTCCCGCGAGCCTCGATCTGCCGCGCCCGATCTTCATGACCATGGGGCGCGTGGCCGTGGAGAAGAATCTCGAAGCGTTCCTCTCACTCGACCTGCCCGGCACCAAGGTCGTCGTCGGCGACGGCCCGCAGAAGGCTGCGCTCGAAAAGAAGTATCCGGACGCGGTTTTCCTCGGCGATAAGAAGGGGGCGGATCTCACCGCGCATCTCGCCGCGGCGGACGTCTTCGTGTTTCCGAGCCTGACCGATACCTTCGGCGTGGTGCAGCTCGAGGCGCTCGCCTGCGGCACGCCGGTTGCGGCCTTTCCGGTCACGGGTCCGAAGGACGTCATCGCCGATCACCCGATCGGCGCGATCGACCACGATCTGCGCATCGCGTGCCTGCGCGCACTCACCATGTCGCGCGAGACCTGCCGCAATTTCGCGCTGGAGCGCTCCTGGGAGAACAGCGCGCGCCAGTTCGTCGGCAATCTCACCTCACTTCAGCCCAGCCGTGTCCTGCGCGCCTCGCCTCGCATGGCGCGGCGGCCGGTGCGCAGCTGATCGTCAATTCGAACCCACAGCGAGAACCTCATCGATGGCCAAGATCATGAACCTTGACGGCACCCAGCAGCTCGACCTCACCCGCGGCACGGTCGAGCAGGCCTATGACCGCTGGGCGCCGGTCTACGATCTCGTGTTCGGCGGCGTGTTCGCCAAGGGTCGACAGGCCGCGATCGCGGCAACCAACAAGATCGGCGGCCGCGTGCTCGAGGTCGGCGTCGGCACCGGCATCTCGCTGCCGCTCTACGCGCCGAACCTGCGCATCTTCGGCACCGACATCTCGGAAGCGATGCTCGACAAGGCGCGGCGGCGCGTGAAAGAGCAGAAGCTGAAGAACGTCGAGGGCCTCGCGGTGATGGACGCCGAGAAGCTCGAATTCCCCGACAATTCCTTCGACGTCGTGATGGCGCAATACGTCGTCACCGCCGTGCCGAACCCGGAGAAGGCGCTCGACGAATTCGCCCGCGTGCTGCGTCCCGGCGGCGAGCTGATCATCCTCACCCGCGTCAGCGCCGACACCGGCATGCGCCGCTTCATCGAGCAGAAGCTGCAGCCGGTGGTGCGTCCGCTCGGCTTCCGCACGGCGGAGTTCGCCTGGTCGCGTTACGCCAAATGGCTCGCCGGCGCGCACGGCATCGAGCTCGCCGAGCGCCGGTTGATTCCACCGCTGGGGCACTTCTCGCTGGTGCGCTTCCGCAAGGTCGACGTCGCCAAGGCGGCTTGAGAAGGCGGCGTGAGCTCACGCGTCGCGTGCGTCATCGCGCCGCTGCACATCGTCACATGACGAAATGATGATGTCACACGGCCTACATCGAATCCCTGTAATCCCGGACCCGAAAGCATTTTGGGGGAGAGCATGATCAAGAACTATCTCGAGCAGCTGCGGATCCAGCGCTGGGACGACCATCGCTACTATCACCACAGCCGCATCAATCAGAGCCTGCATTTCGTCAGCGCGCTGAGCTTCCTCTTCGCCTATATCTGGCTGTTCATCGATCCCGTGGTCTCCGCGCTGGTCGGTTGGCTGGTCTCGATGACCTCGCGCCAGGCCGGTCACTTCTTCTTCGAGCCGCACACTTACGACCACATCAACCAGGCGACGCACGAGTACAAGGAAGAGATCAAGGTCGGCTACAACCTGCAGCGCAAGGTGGTGCTGATGGCGATCTGGGCGCTCTCGCCGCTGGTGCTGGTTGCCGATCCCACCCTGTTCGGCCTGTTCACGCCGTGGCAAAGCGCGACCGACTTCATGCGTCAGGTCGCCAAGATCTGGCTCGTGGTCGGCGGCGGCGGCCTGCTGTTCCGCACCGTGCACCTGTTCTTCATCCGCGACGTCGAGACCGGTCTCGTCTGGATGACCAAGATCCTGACCGATCCGTTCCACGACCTGATGCTCTATCGCAAGGCGCCGCTGGCCCTGATGCGCGGCGAGCTCATGGACCCCGGCCTGCATCTCAACCCCGAGCACACCCTCGGCCTGATCGGCGAGCCCACGCTCGAAGAGCAGCACGCCTGAGCGCGCGGCGGACACAACGCACTCCTATGTCTGCTGGTTACGTCATGCCCGGCCTCGTGCCGGGCATCCACGTCTTGGGGGCTGCATCTTCGCCTCTCTCCGCGCGCGGTGGGGCAATCGCACATGGTGCACACAATGCAGCGGCATTGAAAGTAGGCTCCCTCTCCCGCTTGCGGGGGAGGGCTGGGGTGGGGGTGTCTCCGCGTCGGGATTGTCGGGGATTGCTGACGGCGTCCCCGTGTGGCGAGAACCCTCACCCGCCGCGCTCTGCGAGCGCGGCGGCCTCTCCCGCAAGCGGGAGAGGCGGAGCAAGCCCGCGCGATAAAGCCTCAGCGCCCGAACCGCTTGGCCAGCATCTCTTTCAGGATCTGCCGCTTGATCTGCTTGTTGGTAAGGGCGCCATCGTGCCACCAGAAGCCGTCGGCCTTCATCTTCCGCGCGGCGCGGACGAAGCGCTCGGCGACCTCGGTGAAGTCGGCATCGGTGTAGTTGAGGCTGAAGATCAGCCTTCCGGTGCCGACCCAGCTCAGCGCCAGGCCCTCGGCGCGCAGGTAATATTGCAGCATCCAGTTGTAGCGGGACGGGGTGGTGTATTTCACCGTCCAGATCGAGGAGAAGTTGGCGAAGCGCACCGGCAGGTCGGCATCGGTCATCATTTGGTTGAGCTTTTGGACACGGCCATTCCAGGTCTCTTCCAGCCCGTCATAGACGGCGCGGAAGTTGGGGCTGGCGAGCCGGCTCAAGAACTCGTCCATCGCCGTCATGACGTAGGGGTGCGAGTTGAAGGTGCCGCGGGCGAAGCAGATGTCGGCTGGGCGATCATCGCGGAAGCGGCGCATCAATTCGCGCTTGCCGCAGACGACGCCGACCGGCAGGCCGCCGGCAAGGCTCTTGCCGTAGGTCACCATGTCGGCCTTGACGCCAAAATATTCCTGGGCACCGCCGGCGGCGAGACGGAAGCCCACGAAGACCTCGTCGAAGATCAAGACGATGCCGCGTTGGTCGCAGACCTCGCGCAGCTTCTTCAGCCATTCTGTATAGGCCGCGCGATCAAAGTCGCCGCCGCGGGAGGAATCGACCAGCGAGGAATCGCCGGGCGCGTTGACGTTGGGATGCAGGCCCTGCAGCGGATTGACCAGCACGCAGGCGATGTCTTTGCGCGTCTTCAGCACATGCAGCGTCCTCTCCGACATCTCGGCGAGGGTGTAGGTCTCGTGCGCAGGAATGGGGTTGCCGACGCCGGGCTGCACGTCGCCCCACCAGCCGTGATAGGCGCCGGCGAAGCGGACCAGATGCGTGCGCTTGGTGTGATAACGCGCCAGCCGCACCGCCTGCATCACGGCCTCGGTGCCGGACATGTGGAACGAGACTTCGTCGAGGCCGGAGATATGGCGGAGCCGGCTCACGTTCTCGAGGATGACCGGGTGGTAGGGGCCGAGCACGGGACCCAGCGCATGCGCGCGCTTCTCGGCGCCCTCGATGCACTCCTTGTAGAAGTCGTTGCCGAAGATGTTGACGCCGTAGGATCCGGTGAGGTCGTAGGAAGTGTTACCGTCGACATCGGTGACGGTGACGCCGCGCGAGGATTCCATGAAGGTCGAGGTGCCCAGGTGCTCGCGCACGAGACGCGAGAACTGGAATGGCACACGGTAGCTCTCGGTGAAGTTCAGGTCGGAGATCGCCTCCGCCGCCTCCTTCGTCAGGGCGCGGCCCTTCGGGTAGCGCTCGGCGTAAAGCCTGGCGAGGCGGAAGAAGGCGTCCTTGCGCTGGGCCACGATGTTCGCGGGCGCGCCGTCGCATCCGAAGTACCTGTCACCCTCGAACTCGTAGAATGGGAGCAGCCGCGCCATCCGCCGCGACATTTTGGAGTGCCCGGCGAGCGAGCGGTGCTTGGCGCGGGACAGTTCGACCCGCGCCTTGATCTTCGGGAGGACGGCGGCAGCGGAGGCTGCGGCGGCCACGGACATCGAGAGAATCGGGAGTGTCGTTTCCATGACAACAAGCGCTAAACCTGCGAGCTGACAGATTCATGACAGTCAAAGCCCTCATCGCCTCTTTCACCCAGCAGGAAGACCTCAACTTCCTGTTGACCAACCGCATCCCCCGCGCGGCGCTGACCCGCTTCATGGGCTGGTTCTCCAAGATCGAGAATCCCTTCGTGCGGGACTTCTCGATCGCGCTGTGGAAGCTGTTCTCCGACCTCGACCTGTCGGAGGCGCGCAAGACCCACTTCAAGAGCCTGCACGACTGCTTCACCCGCGAGCTGAAGCCGGGCCTGCGGCCGTTCGATCCGGACCCCTCGATTGTTGCCAGCCCTTCGGACGGCATTGTCGGCGCTCACGGCAAGATCGCGGACACCGAGCTGTTCCAGGTCAAGGGCGCGCCCTATTCGCTACTCGATCTCCTCGGCGATTCCGCGCTGGTCGATCAGCACCGCAACGGCTCCTTCGTCACGCTGCGGCTGACCTCGAGCATGTATCACCGCTTCCACGCGCCCTATGACGCCCATATCGAACGCGTCACGCTGATTCATGGCGATGTCTGGAACGTCAACCCGATCGCGCTCAAGCGCGTCGAGCGTCTCTTCTGCAAGAACGAGCGGGCGGTGATCCGGACGCACCTAGCGACCGGCGAAGCGGTGACACTGGTGCCCGTTGCGGCGATCCTGGTCGCGAGCATCCGCCTGCACTTCCTCGACATGGTGCTGAACGCGCAGACCCGCGGCCCGGTCAATTTCCCCTGCGACGTCAATGTGGCGAAGGGGGAGGAACTCGGCTGGTTCGAGCACGGCTCGACCATCATCATCCTGGCGCCCGGCGATTTCATCTTCTGCGATGGCATTGCCGAGGGTACGCGCATTCGCGCCGGTCAAGCGCTGCTCAGAAAAAAGTAGCCTTCAATCCGCCGTCCCCGCTGCCTATATCGTCGTTCGGGGACGATTCGATCGACACGGATTTGAGCGATGGCGCGGGCGCCGGTGATGGCAGCGGGTGGAATTGTGCTGCGGCGTGGACCTGCGCCACGGATCGCGGTCGTGCGCCAGCGCAAGCGCAACGAATGGGTCCTGCCCAAGGGCAAGCTCGATGACGGCGAGACGCCGAAGCAAGCCGCGCACCGTGAGGTGCTGGAGGAGACCGGCCACGACGTTGCCGTGCACGAATTTCTGGGCACGCTCGCTTATCAGTCCGGCGGGCGCTCCAAGATCGTGCATTTCTGGCGGATGCAGGCTGACGGAGCGCCGGTCCGCAAGCTGATGAACGACATCAAGGCGGTCGACTGGCTGACGCTGGACGATGCGATCGCCCGCCTTTCGCGCGAATATGAGCGTGCGTTCCTCAACGAAGTTGGCCCGATCGCGCTCGCGGCGGCGGGGTTGGCGCCTCTGTCCGCGCCGGAGTCGAAGCAGGATTCCGAGCCGGTATCGCCATTGGCCACCGACGATATCGAGTCAGCCCTGCAAACGCTGACACCGGCGGAAGCTGCGTCCGTGGATGAACTGCGGCACGGCCTGTTGCAGAAGGTGAAGGCCTGGTTGCGCGGCGAAGCGTGAAGTCTCGAGCCGCGCTGCTCGCAGGTGAGACGGCATCCGCAGGTTGATGCGATCAGGTGAGCGTCAACTTCCTCCACATCGTCATTGCGAGCGCCGCGAAGCAATCCAGAATCTCTCCGCGAAAAGATTCTGGATTGCTTCGTCGTTTCGCTCCTCGCAATGACGTGGAGATGGCGGAGTGCGCCTCTCTCGCACTCTTTGCTCAGAGGCCACCGCCGGGCCGAAGATGCACATGCGGGCGCGACGGGCGAAAGTGAAATGTCACCGCCGCTCCTTCTCTTTGGGAGCCGGCTTGCGCGGCGCGGCGGGGCGTTGAGCGCCCGGCAGGCGTTGCTGGACTCCGCCGGAACGCTGCATGCCCGGCTGTTGGATCGCCGGCGGCTGGCCTGGCTGCAATCCTGTGCGCGGCATTTGCGGCTGCGGGGTGAGCCCCGGCTGTGGCGGCGCGATGACTCCGGGCTGCACCGGAGCTTGTCCACTGCGCTGCGGCTGGGCTCGCGGCGTGCCGCCCGGCTGGATGCCTTGCTGAGCGCCTTGTCCGGCGCGAGGCGCGCCCATCGGGCGACCAGCGCCCTGTTGCCGCGGCCCTTGCTGCTGCCCTTGCTGCTGCCCTTGTTGCGGCCCTTGGCCGGTACGCGGCGTACCCGGCTGCACCGCGCCACCTTGTTGTCCTTGTCCCTGTCGCTGCGGCGGTTGCGCGCCTTGCTGCGTTCCTTGCCGGCCCGGCGTGCCCGGCTGTTGCTGACCTGGACGATTGTTCTGACCGGGCTGTCCGTTCGGCCGCTGCGGTTGCTGGCCCGGCGCCGTCGTCGGCCGCAATTGTTGCTGCTGCGGCGGTTGCACCGGCCGCGGAATGCGGCTGATCGCGGCCGGATTGGCGCGGCGGAAGTCGCGCTGCTCGATGACGATTTGCCGGCCCGCGGTCTGGGCGAGATGTACCTGGCTGACGAAGCTACGGTCGCGCGCGATCTGCTGCGCGGGAATCGTGATCGGTACCGCGGTAAAGCGCATGACGCCGCCGGTGCCGCTCGCGCCAGGCCGGATCGCAAAGCCGCTCGCGGCCTGCGTCAGCGCGCCGAGCCGCGCCCCGCTGCTGCGGTCGTCGACATCGATGTGGCCGACCCGGCCGTCGGCGTCAGGATAGAGTTTGATGTTGACGTTGCTCGCCCTGTTCGCCGCCGCACTTTCGGGAACATCGATAACCCCCGTTGTGCCGCGGATGCCGAGCGTTGCCGTCGGCGTCGTGATCTTCATGTCGCCGGTCTTCGCCACGGCCGCTGCGACGAAGGCCACCGTGCCCTTACCGACGTCGAAGATCGCCGAATTCTGCTTGCCGCTATCTTCATAGACGTAATTGTCGATGGTGATCTTCGCGCTGGCCGAAAGGTTGAACGTCGTCGCATCGTTGAAGGTGATGCCGAGTGAGGAGTTCGACGAGGTCTGCACGACGTCGTTGAGATAGATATCGTCGCGCACCCGCAGCGGATAGGAATTCCTGTCGCGGATCACGGTCGCGATCCCCGTCACCGTCGCGACGTTGCCGATCGGCTCGACGGCGGCGGGCTGTGCGTCCGGGGACGGTGTCAGCGAGGCTGATGGCGTCGGTGAAGGCGCGGGCGTCGGCTGCACTTGTGGCTGTGCCTGCGCAAGCTCGATGGCATCGGACGCGAACGCCACACCTGTGCCTGCCAGCGGCAAGGCCAGCAGGGCGAGCGCGAACATGGAGCAGCGCCAAGCTACCAATGAAGTCACGAGGAGGTCCCGGAGAGAAGGCGAGGCGAGAGCCGCGGATTTCAGCCGGGCGCATCTGAATGGCGGATGAACGTCTGTCGCACGGGAAGGGACGAGCGTTCGAGCGGTGCGCGGCTCCGGCGTGGGTTGGCTCTCTCGACAACGTCATGGCCGGGCTTGTCCCGGCCATCCACGCCTTGTTTGGCGACACCAAGAACGTGGATGCCCGGGACAAGCCCGGCCATGACGAAGATCGCGAATCTCTCAGGGACCACGCGCTCCGCGCATCAGCTCACGCGCTTCCAGGTCTGACCGCCGCAGAACATGCCGCCGAAGGCGCAGCCCTGCACGCGCATCGCATTCGGGCTCTTCATCGAGATCGTCGAGTCGTAGTTGCGGCCGGAGTTCGGATCGCGAATGCGGCCGCTCCACTTCGAGCCCTCGGGCTTCATGTTGATCAGGATGCGCTCGTTGGTCTTCTCGGCATAGCCGCAGAGATTGGGGCCACATTGTTCGACGCGGACATTACCTTTGTTCTCTTCGGTCGCCCACACGCCGATCGGCGAATTCGGTACCGCGACGGGCGCGGCGGCAACCGGAGCCGGCACGGGAGCAGCAGCGACGGCCGCGGGCGCGGCAACGGGAGCAGGAGCCGCAACAGGTGCGGGCTGCGTGTTGTCGAAGCTGGCGGACGGGGCGGAAGCTGCAGGCGTGGTGACGGCCGACGCGGTGGGCGCGGTCGCCTGCACTGGCGACTGCGGCACCGGCTGCTGCGGCGCCGGAGCCGGCGCGGGCTGCGCCGTTGTGGTCGCGGGAGCCGGCGTTGTGTCGACGTCATCGTCCTTGGAGCCGCCAAGGCCCTTGAGGTTGATGCTGTCCAGCTTGATCGGCTTGTCCGACAGGCCCGGCGCAATGATGGTCACGCAATTCAGTGAGGCGCAGTTGCGCGGCGTCTCGATGCGGATGTGCTGGCCCTCGATCTGAAACGAGATCGAGTTGCCGGCATGCGCGGCGGCGGTCGAAACGAGGAAGAGCGCGGCAGCGGCGATGGTGAGCTTGTTCATGACAATCTCCGAAATTGCGCGGTCCCGAGATGGACTGAAGTCGCTGGCGGTTGAAGCGTGGCTCGACCCTACGCCGAGGTGGTCAGGCGTTCTGTGATGGACGTCACAACGGCGCCTGGCCGGGGCTCTCGCTGGAAGCCCGCGCAGCCGACCGTTCCTGTCTCCACGAGGCCGGCGCGCGAGGATAGAACCCCTCATCCGTCGCGCTTCGCGCGCCACCTTCTCCACAAGGGGAGAAGGGAAGAGAGATACCGTGTGCTGAGCCTCTAAATCATGCCGAGCACGATGGCGCCGACGAAGGCCATGGCGAGGTAGGCGGTGATAACGCTCAGTCTCCCGGCGAACGTCATGTCGCTCCCTCCATGCGCGCCGCTTGGCGCGCAGCCTTATGGTTAACAGAAAGTTCCTTCTCGAAAAAGTCAGGCTCGCTGTCGCTCATCGGCGGCAGCGTTCGAGCCAGCGCAGGCCGTCATGGTTAAGGAAGGCTGAAGTCAACACGTTGAAGAGTCCTTAAGTAAATTCATCGAACGTGCGTGCATGACGCGCGGAGTTCGTTTGTATCTCGTCGGCTCCATCGTCCTTGTTTCGCTAGCGGGTTGCGGTCGCGGCTTCTTCCAGGCCGAACGTGAGCCATGGCGGGCCGAGGCGGAAGCGGCGTGCCTGAAATCGGGCGCGGTCAAGGAGAGCGCCGACATCGTCCGCATCGATCCGATCTCGGGGCCCGGCATGTGCGGCGCCGAGTATCCGCTGAAGGTTGCCGCGATCGGCGAGGCCTCGAGCACCTATGGCTTTACCGACGAGACGTTGCGCCCGCCCGGCAACATCGGCAACCAGCCGCGCTGGCCGGTGCAGCCGCAGTCGAACTATCCGCAGGGCCAGAATTATCCGGCATCGTCCTATCCGCAACGCTCGACCTATCCCGAGAGCGCGGTACACCAGCCCGCGGGCTATGGCGCCTCGACCGGGCCGATGTCGCTGAACGCACCGGGCGTAGCGCCGCAGGAGGACGAGATCGATCTGCCCCCCGAGGGCACCGATGCCGCGGGCGCAGCGCGCTACATGAATGCACCGAGCTATCCGGCTCGTCCTGCGCCTTACTCGCAGGCGCCTGCGCAGCAGCCGCTGCCGCGTCTTGGTCCGGCGCAGGGCAATTCCGTCACGGCCGTCGGTCCTGTCGCGATCAAGCCGACCGCGACGCTCGCCTGTCCGATCGTATCCGAGCTCGACCGCTGGCTCGCCGACACGGTGCAGCCTTCGGCGATGCGCTGGTTCGGCGTCCGCGTCGCCGAGATCAAGCAGATCTCCGCCTATTCCTGCCGCGGCATGAACGGCAATCCCCATGCTCATATTTCCGAACACGCCTTCGGCAATGCACTGGACATCTCCGCCTTCGTGCTGGCCGACGGCCGCCGCATCACCGTGAAGGACGGCTGGCGCGGTATGCCGGAAGAGCAGGGATTCTTGCGCGATGTGCAGTCGGGTGCGTGCGCGCATTTCACCACCGTGCTCGCGCCGGGCTCGAACGTCTATCACTACGATCACATCCACGTCGATCTGATGCGTCGCGCCAGCCGCCGCCTGATCTGCCAGCCCGCCGCCGTCTCCGGCGAAGAGGTCGCCGCGCGCGCGCAATCGCGCAGTCCCTATGCGAATGCGCGCGAACCGTCAGTGACCGGCTCGCTCGGTGCACGCAAGAGCGCGACACGCAAGCGGGAAGAAGACGAGTACGCCGACGATTAGCGGCGCTCTTGCCTGTCGCCCGGATGACGCTGCGCGCAATCCGGGAAAGTCCCCGCATTCCGCTTCGCCCCATGCGGGCTACGATCTCGCCGGCTTCGACGGCGCCACCCCCATGCATAGCTGCACCTCGCCCGGAACGTTGTAGGTGCGCATGATATGGCGGCTGTCGCGCAAGCCGGACGCCTCACGTTGCACCACGAACATCCAAAGCGCGTAGCCGGCTTCCATCACCAGCTTGCGCCTGGCCGGTTGCATCGAGGTCGGCACCTCCGAGGCTGCGTGGGCAGCGTCGAACTCACGCAAGCGCGCCAGCGCCTGTTCGAGTGCGCGGCCCATCCGTCCAAGTGCCGAGGCCTGTTCCTGGACGATCTCGTAGTGGAGGATATCGACCGGCGGGCGAAGATCACGAGACATGGCCGCAATATAGTGCTGCCCGGCCCGCAGGTGCAACGCGCAGCTACGTCGTCTTGTATGCCGCCAGGAACATCCGTGTTGCGCTGTCGACCACCGTGGTCATGCGCTCTTCCGACGGCGCGGGTGCGGCCTGGAACACGAAGGGCAGGAAGAGCGAGGCTTTGCACAGCTCCATGAATTGCGAGGCGGCGAGATTGCAATCGTCGATCTCGAGATCGCCGGAGGCGACCTGGGCTTTGAGATAGTCGGAGAGGCGATTGATGCTCTTGTCCAGCACGCGCGCATAATAGCGGCGGCCGACATCGGGCATGCGCTCGGCGATCGCCATCACGGTGCGGATCGCCGATCCGCCGCCGGGCCGGCAGAGCAGATGGATATAGGCCCGACCGAACTCCTTCAGCGTGGTCTCGGCATCGCGCGCGGGATCGAAATTGAACACGACCTGGCCGTGCTGGAGCGCTTCCTGCTCGAGGATGGCTTCGAACAGCGCGGATTTGTCGGCGAAGTAGACGTAGAGCGTGCCCTTGGAGACCTGCGCGGCGCGCGCGATCTCGCCCATGCTGGCGCCGTCGAAACCAAGATCCATGAACACCTTGCGGGCACCGTCGAGAATCTGGCGGCGCTTGGAGCCGTCGTCCTCCTGGATGACGTGCAGATGTTCGCTGGCAGTTACAACCATTGGTTCAGCGTCTCGAAAGGTTTTTGGGCCGGCTCAGGGCCATGAAACCCGAATAAAGGATTCGCGGCGGTACAGTCTTGGCCGGGAACATTATTGTATATTGACCGAACCGTTCGGTCAATGATATCTGGGATCGGCGAGAGGAAACCGGCTGCGCAGCGGCCGCCCTCGGTCGCGCTTATTGGGGAGGCCTTTATGGCCGTATCGAGAGACCAGGCTGCTCGCGTCCTTCGCCAGGAAGCGGCGGAGGACCGGGCCGGCGGTGATGCTGCGTCCGAGACATCGGCACCCCCTGCCGAGCAGTTGCGCGCTCATGTAGCCGAGGAAACGAAGCGTCCGACCCGCGAGGCGCCAGAGAAGCCCGTGGTCGACAAGCCGGCCGCACCCGCTGCCGCTGCGCCCAGGTCCGGCAAGCGCAAATTCGTCCTGATGGGCGTCGGCCTCGTCCTCGCACTCGCTGTTGCAGGCTATGCAGGCTACTACACTCTGGTCGGCCGCTTCTACATCTCCACCGACGACGCCTATGTCCGCGCCAACAACACCATGCTCGGCGCGCGCGTTGCCGGCCATATCTCCTCGATCCTCGCCGGCGACAACACGGCGGTGCGTGCCGGCGACATCGTCTTCCGCATCGACGACGGCGACTACAAGATCGCGGTCGAAGCCGCCGCGACCAAGATCGCGACCCAGCAGGCCACCATCGATCGCATCGGCCGCCAGGTCGCCGCGCTCGACAGCCAGGTCGCGCAGGCCAAGGCGCAGCTCGTCTCCGCCGAAGCGGGCCTCAAGCGCGCCGACCTCGATTATGAGCGCCAGCAGGCGCTGAGCAGCAAGGGCTTCGCCTCGCGCGCCACCTTCGAGAGCTCGGAAGCCGGACGCGATCAGGGCGCCGCCGCGGTCAAGGCCGCGCAGGCTGCCTACGACGTCGCGGTCAGCAATGTGGACGTCGCCAAGGCGCAGCAGGCCGAAGCACAGGCTCAGCTTGCCGAGCTCAAGACCACGCTGGCCAAGGCCGAGCGCGACCTCGGCTTCACCGCGGTGCGCGCGCCGGTCAACGGCACGTTCTCGAACCGCCTGGTCAACACCGGCGACTTCGTCGCGGTCGGCCAGCGCCTCGGCAACGTCGTGCCGCTGGACGAGGTCTACATCGACGCGAACTTCAAGGAGACGCAGCTCAAGCGCATCCGTCCCGGCCAGCCGGTGACGATCAAGGTCGACGCCTACGGCATGCGCAAGTTCTCCGGCGTGGTCGACAGCATCGCGGCGGGCGCGGGCTCGGTGTTCACGCTGCTGCCGCCGGACAACGCGACCGGCAATTTCACCAAGATCGTGCAGCGCGTGCCGGTGCGCATCCGCGTGCCGAAGTCGGTGGCGAAGCAGAACCTGCTCCGCGCCGGCATGTCGGTCTACGCGACCGTCGACACCAACAAGGGCGCCGCCGACGCCGACAGCGAGGTCGATCTCGACGATCCCACCGCGATTCATCCGCAGTAGGGGCGCTATGATGTTCGAGACGAGCGCCGCTTCGTCTTCCACCTCCCCCGAAGGGAGAGGTGGATCGTGCCGCCTCGCCCGAGCCGAGTGAGAGAATGGCCACCGCCACCACCGCTTCGCCTGCCATGATGGCAGCTTCCGCTTCGGAGCGCATCGCGCCGAAGCGGCTGTTTGCGTTCATCATCATGGTGTTCGGGATGTTCATGTCCATCCTGGACATCCAGATCGTCTCGGCGTCGCTCAGCGAAATCCAGGCCGGATTGTCGGCGAGCTCCAGCGAGGTCTCCTGGGTTCAGACCGCCTATCTGATCGCCGAGGTGATCGCGATCCCGCTGTCGGGATTTTTGTCGCGCGCCTTCGGCACGCGGCTGTTGTTCGCGATCTCGGCGGCCGGCTTCACCTTCTCGAGCCTGCTCTGCGGCTTCGCAACGACGATCGAGGAGATGATCCTCTGGCGCGCGCTGCAGGGTTTTCTCGGCGCCGGCATGATCCCGACGGTGTTCGCCTCGGCCTACACCGTGTTCCCGCGCACGAAGTTCCACATCGTCGGTCCCATCATCGGCCTCGTCGCGACGCTGGCTCCGACGGTCGGGCCGACGGTCGGCGGCTACATCACCGACCTGATGTCGTGGAACTGGCTGTTCTTCATCAACGTCGTGCCCGGGATCGGCATCACCCTCGGCGTGCTGGCGCTGGTCGATTTCGACGAGCCGCATTTCGAGCTGCTCGACCGCTTCGACTGGTGGGGCCTGCTGTTCATGGCCGGCTTCCTCGGCACGCTGGAATATGTGCTGGAGGAGGGACCGCAATATGAATGGATGCAGGACACCTCGGTCGCGATCTGCGCCTGGATCTGCGCGATCTCGGCGATCGCCTTCTTCTGGCGCGTGTTCACGGCGGCCGAGCCGATCGTCAATCTGCGCACCTTCTCCAATCGCAATTTCGCCGTCGGGTGCACGCTGCAATTCTGCATTGGCATCGGCCTCTACGGCTTGACCTACATCTATCCGCGCTATCTCGCCGAAGTGCGCGGCTACAGCGCGCTGATGATCGGCGAGACCATGTTCGTCTCCGGCATCACCATGTTCCTGGTCGCCCCGCTGGTCGGGCGGCTCATGGCCAAGCTCGACATGCGCTACATGATCGCGTTCGGCCTCATCGTGTTCGCGATCGGCTCCTACCAGATGACCTGGATCACCCGCGATTACGATTTCTACGAGCTGTTGGTGCCGCAGATCCTGCGCGGCATCGGCATGATGTTCGCGATGGTGCCGACCAACAACATCGCGCTCGGCACGCTGGCGCCTGACCGAGTGAAGAATGCGAGCGGCCTGTTCAATCTGATGCGCAATCTCGGCGGCGCGGTCGGTCTTGCCGTCATCAACACCGTGCTCAACGACCGCACCGACCTGCACATCACCCGCCTGCAGGAGCGCGTGACCTGGGGCAACGCCACTGCGACCGAAACCCTGACCATGTTCATGCAGAAGTTCCAGGGTCTCGGCGATTCCACGCTGATGGCGATGAAGCAGCTCTCCCAACTCGTGCATCGCCAGGCCGTGGTGATGAGTTTTGGCGACGCCTTCCTCATGCTGACGCTGTTCTATCTCGGTCTCAGCCTGCTGGTCGCGCTGCTGAACAAGCCGGCTTCGCCGTTCGGCGCCGGCGGCGATGCGCACTAATTTGCAACACTCGTGCGTGATCTCGCGCGAGCCCCGTTGCAATTCACGAGCGACACATCTATAAAGCGCACCTCATTCAATCGAACCGGGAGGGATTTGCATGATTTCGTCGCAATCGCAGATCGTACGCCCGCGCTCGATGATCTCCTGGCTCGGTATGTACGCGGCCCGTTAGAGGCCTCTTCCGCCAGCTTCGATTGGGCCAAGGTTTTGGCCAAGCGTCCCGATCGCTTCGCTTCCCAAGTCAAAATCAGTTCTACATGACGCCGTTGCGGCCTTCGGGCCGACTTGCGTCCATTCGATGGAGCCGGCCCGCGCGAAAGCGGCCGGATGATGCCATGACCGCTCTGTCAAAGAAGCCCGCGGCGATTCGCGTCGTGCTGCCCTTCGTGTTCCGGCACTGGCTGAAGCAGCCGGGGCGCGGCCTCGTCGTGGCCGGCGGCCTGCTCGGCGCGACCGTCGCCGATTTGTTCATGCCGGTGTTCTCCGGACACCTGATCGATGCGCTGACCCGCGGTCCGTCCGATCCCGATGCGCGCCACGCGGCATTGGTCGCGTTCGGCGCCATCGTGGCGCTCGGCGCGGCCTCGATGGTGCTGCGGCTCGCAGGGCTCCAGGCGATCGTGCCGTTCACGCTCAAGATCATGTCGGACGTCGCGCAGGACGCGTTCACGCGCGTGCAGCGCTTCTCGACCGACTGGCATGCGAACTCTTTTGCCGGCTCCACGGTACGCAAGATCACCCGCGGCATGTGGGCGCTCGACCTGCTCAACGACACACTTCTGTTGGCGCTCTTGCCCTCGTTTGTCGTTCTGATCGGGTCGATGATCCTGCTCGGCGTGCACTGGGCCTCGCTCGGCGCGGTGATTGCGCTCGGCGCGCTGGCCTATGTCACCATGACGGTGCTGTTCTCGACCCGCTACATCGCGCCGGCCGCGCGCGTCTCCAATGCCTGGGACACCAAGGTCGGAGGCACCTTGGCGGATGCGCTGACCTGCAACGCGGTGGTGAAATCCTTCGGCGCGGAGCTGCGCGAAGACGCGCGGCTCGCCCGCGTCATCAAACGCTGGCGCGTGCGCGTGCGGCGGACCTGGTTTCGCTACAACTACACCGCCATGGCGCAGCTCTCGCTGCTGCTGGCCTTGCGTGCCTCGGTGATCGGCGGCTCCGTGCTGCTGTGGATCTCGGGATATGCCTCGCCGGGCGACGTCACCTACGTGCTGACGAGCTACTACGTCATCCACGCCTATCTGCGTGACGTCGGCATGCACATCAACAACCTGCAGCGCTCGGTCAACGACATGGAGGAATTGGTGGCGATCCATGACGAGCCGATCGGGATTGCGGATGCGGTCTATGCGCGGCCGATCGCGATCGAGGGCGGCGAGATCGTGTTCGACGACGTCACCTTCCATTATGGCGGCCATCGCGCGCCGCTATACGACGGCTTGTCGGTCAGGATCCGCGCCGGCGAACGCGTCGGTCTCGTCGGCCGCTCCGGCTCCGGCAAGTCGACCTTCGTCAAGCTGGTGCAACGGCTCTACGACGTCACCGGCGGTCGCGTGCTGATCGACGGGCAGGACATCGCGCTCGCCACGCAGCAATCGCTGCGCAGCCAGATTGCGATCGTGCAGCAGGAGCCGATCCTGTTTCACCGCTCGCTCGCCGAGAACATCGCCTATGGCCGGCCCGGCGCCAGCTTTGATGCGATCGAGCAGGCGGCGCGGCTCGCGAATGCGCACGACTTCATCCTGCGTCTGCCGAAGGGTTACGGCACGCTGGTCGGCGAGCGCGGCGTCAAACTGTCGGGCGGCGAGCGGCAGCGCGTGGCGCTGGCGCGGGCGTTCCTGGCGGATGCGCCGGTGCTGATCCTGGACGAGGCGACCTCGAGCCTCGATTCGGAATCGGAGGCGCTGATCCAGGAGGCGATGGAGCGGCTGATGAAGGGCCGCACGTCGATCGTGATCGCGCACCGGCTGTCGACGGTGAGGAGCCTCGATCGCATCCTGGTGTTCGACCGCGGCGAGATCGTCGAGCAAGGCACGCATGCTCTGCTCGCGGCCAAGCCGGCGGGCATTTATCGCGGCCTGTTCGAGCGCCAGGTGGTGGAGCTCGGGCAGATCGCAGCAGCGGAATGAGGCGCGGCCTGCGGACGGAGGAGAACGTCCGCAAGCCGCGAAGGATCAGGGCAGGGATGGATTGACATGAAAGACCTGACGCGCGGCTCCATCGTGAGCCACATCCTGCACATGGCGCCACCGATCGTGGTCGGCATGATCACGATCATGATCTGCCAGCTCGTCGACCTCTACTTCGTCTCGAGCCTCGGCGAGGCCGCGATCGCGGGCGTCGCCGCGGCCGGCAACGCCGGCTTTCTCGTCAACGCCTTGATGCAGGTGCTCGGCGTCGGCACGGTTGCGTTGATGGCGCATGCCGTTGGCCGCAAGGACCGTGACGATGCCAATCTGGTGTTCAACCAATCGGTCGTCCTGTCGGTGCTGTTCGGGCTGCTGACGCTGGTTGCGGGTTTCGCGCTGTCGCGTCCCTATATGCGCGCGGTCGCGGCCGACGACGCAACGATCGAAGCGGGCACCCTCTATCTGCTCTGGTTCATGCCGGCGCTGGCGCTGCAATTCGCGACGCAAGTGATGGCGTCCGCATTGCGGGCGACCGGCATCGTGCGGCCGAGCATGCTGGTGCAGGCGCTCGCGGTGGGCATCAACATCGCGCTGGCGCCGGTCCTGATCTCGGGCTGGGGCACCGGGCATCCGCTCGGTGTCGCTGGAGCTGGCCTCGCAAGCTCGATCGCCGTCTGTATCGGCGTGCTGATGCTGCTCGCGTATTTCCTGAAGCTGGAGCGCTACGTCGCCTTTCATCCTGCGCAATGGCGGCCTCAGCTTTGGCAGTGGAAGAGAATCCTCAATGTTGGCCTGCCTGCCGGCGGTGAGTTCGTGATGGTCTTCATCATCATGGCCGTGGGCTATTATGTACTGAGCGTTTTCGGCCCGGCGGCGCAGGCCGGATTTGGTATCGGCACGCGTCTCCTCGGCCTGATCCAGATGCCGGCGCTCGCCATTGCGCTGGCTGCGGGGCCCATCGCCGGCCAGAACTTCGGCGCCGGCAACGGCGCGCGCGTGCGGGAGACCTTTGTCAAGGCGGCGCTTGTCGCGACCGCCGTGATGATCGTGTTCCTGGCCCTCGCGCAACTCGCGCCGGGTCTGTTGCTTGCCGGCTTCTCGAGTGATCGGGAAACGTTGGCGGTTGCGTCGCTCTTCCTGCGCATCGTCTCGTTCAACATGGTGGCGCAGGGGCTGATCTTCACCACCTCCAGCATGTTCCAGGGACTCGGCAACACCAAGCCCGTGCTGGTGAGCTCGGCAATGCGGGTCCTCACCTATTCCCTGCCGTCGATCTGGCTCTCGACGTGGCCGGGCTTTCGGATGGAGCACGTCTGGTATTTGTCGATTGTGACAACGACGCTTCAGGCTGCGTTGAGCGTGTGGTTGCTGTACCGCGAATTCGGCAAGCGCCTGGCTCCGCTGCGGCACGCCGAGGTTCCGGAGGAGGTGGAGACTGAGCCTGAAGCGCCTCCTGCGCGCGCGCCGGCATAGCGACAGCCTGGTCGTGTCGCGACAAGGACGCATCTTCGTTGGCGCACACGTCAGTGCGCGCCAACGCTATTCCAGACCAGGGTGAGGCCCGACAGGAACAAGAGGCCGAGCACGACATCGCCGAAATGCTTGTCGTTCAGCGCGTGATAGACGCGCGCGCCCGCCCATGCGCCGATCAGCGTGCCGGGAAAGGCGACAGCCGCGAGCCAGACCACCTTGAAGGCGACGAGGCCCGATGCCGTCTGCAGCACCAGCGCGGTGGCGAGCACCGTGAAGTTGAAGAGCTGGAAGATGCCGCGCCGCTCGTGCTTGTTCCAGCCGCGGATGTTGGCCCACAGGATCGGCAGCGGCCCCGAGAGTCCGGCGAGGCCGCCGAGAATGCCGCCGGCAAAGCCGATCGCGCCGTCGGCAATCCGGCCGCCGGCCTTGAAGGCGAGCGGCCTCTTGTTGAGGTACAGCGCGCTCGAGAAGATCAGGATCAGCACGCCGACGCTCAGCTTGAACACTTTTGGATCGGCCGACGCGACCATCATGGTCCCGAGCGGCACGCCGATCAGGCCGCCGATCAGGAACGGCCAGACCAGCGAGAGATCAAAACTCTTCCACATCGAGGGCAGCGTCGAGGTCTGCGCGATCACCGAGCAGATCAGCACCAGCGGGACCGCGAGCGTGGGCGGCAGGACGTAGAGCCAGATGCCGAGCGCCATCAGCGCCGTGCCGAATCCGGCCAGTCCCGAGACGAAGCCGCCGGCTAGCGCGCCGAACAGCAGCAGCGCGTAAGTGGACGTTTCCACCTGTCATTTCCTGTCGTTAGCGGCGATGCCGAACTTCGATCGCTGCTTTTGAACGTCATCTGGCGCATAGCACAGATGCGGCCGGGAAGGTCAATTTCAAAACCGCACGCAAGCGTGATGCCGGAGGGCGGGCATTCGCGGAAGACGCGCCTACATGATGCTCGCACTTTAATCTTGGGGCCTGCCGGGCGTCACGCCGCACCGTCCCTGATGAGATGATGGAGCATGATCATGACCCGCATGAACATTGCCGTTGCGGCCGCGCTGTTATCGGTCGCCGGCCTGACGCCGACATTGGCGCAGGCGCAGTTTTCCGAGCCTGCAGCCTATCAGGCCGCACATCCCGACCGCGATGTGCTCAATGGCGGCCAGCTCACGCCCGCGGGGCGCGCAGCCCGCGGCGAGGCGTTGGCCCCGAGCGAGGCCTATGCGGCCTATCCTGCAGCCGTTGCGCCAGTCGTTCGCCCACGCCACCGTCGTCATCATCGATAAGAAGAGTCTAGACGATCTGTCTGGTGTCGGCGGGCTCGTGTAGCGCGCCGATCAGGATGCGCAGCGCTTGCGTCAATTCCGCCCTGTTGCGTGCCGCCCCCAGCGAGACACGCGCCGCATGCGGCGGTGCTCCATCCACGGTGAAGGCATCGCCTCCCACGATCGCGAGTCCATTGCGCAGCAGATGTGCCGCGACATCGCGCCGGCCCTCCGGCAGCCGCAGCCAGAGATGATGAGCGGCAGGCTTGGCCAGGAACTGAAAACCCTTTAGGGCGCGTTGCGCAATCTGTTGGCGCCCGACTGCCTCGTTGCGGATGGCCGTGATGATGCGGTCGGCGATACCGGCCTCGATCCAGTGCGTCACCAGAGCGACCATCAGTGGCGCCGGCATCTGGACGGTGGCCTGCAAGTGGCCGCGCATCTGAAGCTGCGCGTCGGCATCTGGCGTCACCAGATAGGCAACGCGTAGCGCCGGCGCAATGCATTTTGACAGCGTGGTTGCGAGATAAGTCCGCTCCGGAATGAGGTTCGCGATCGGCGACGCCGAGCGATCAAGCAGCCCGTAGGCGTCGTCCTCGATCAGGATCGTGCCGGCATCGCGAACGATCTTTGCGACAGCGCTGCGCCGCTCAGCCGAAAGCGTTGCGGTGGTCGGATTGTGCAGCGTCGGAATGAGATAAACGGCCTTTGGCCGGTGCGCGCGGCACGCCTTTACCAGCGCATCGGGCAGGATGCCGTCCTCGTCCATCGGGACGCCGACGAGCTTGACGCCGAGCTGTGCTGCGGCGGCCTTGATGCCGGGGAAGGTGAGGGCTTCGGTCAGCACGGTTTCGCCGGGCCGCGCAAGATGAGCGAGCAGGTTGAAGAGGATCGTCTGTGCGCCCGGAAAGATCACGAGCCTTTCGGCCTGCGCATGCGGAGCGCGTGCGCGCATCCAGCGCGCGGCGATCTCGCGCTCATGCGCGCTGCCGCCGGGCGGCTGATAATTGAGATGCGCCGTCAGGCCCGATTGCGTGCGGATGGCTTCCATTCCGGCGACGATGCGCTCGTCGAGCTGCGCCTCGAGCGGATGCGGCGGCACGTTCATCGAGAGGTCGATCGCGACCGGATGCGGCAGGTCGACCGCGCGCCGCGCGCTGGTCTCCGACACAAACGAGCCCTGTCCGACGCGGGCTTCCATGATGCCGCGGCGCCGGGCTTCAGTGTAGGCGCGCGTCACGGTGGTGAGGTCGATGCCGAGTGCTTTTGCCAGCGCCCGCTGCGTCGGCAATTGCTGGCCGCGCACCAACCTCCCGGCGGCGATATCGGCCTCCATGGCCTCGACGATGCGCTGGTAGCGCGGCCCCGAGAGCTCCGAGATTGTAGGGATCCAGCCCATGCAATTTAGGCCTATAAGCTTTGAATGTATGGATGCATGATATTATTGTATGGATCGTCGAAAAGGAAGAGGTGTGGTCATGGCGACGGTCTCTCTGGCAAAGGCGATGTGGCGCGGTTTCAGCGGCAAATGTCCCAATTGCGGGGAGGGGCATATGTTCGGCCGTTTCCTGAAAGTGACCGAGGCTTGCGATCATTGTGGCGAGGAGCTGTTTCACCAGCGCGCCGACGACTTTCCCGCCTATCTCGTGATGGTCGTGGTCGGCCATCTCGTGGTGCCGGCAATTCTTGCGATCGAGACCGCTTACGCGCCGCCCGAGTGGCTGCAGCTTGCGGTGTGGCTGCCCGTGACGCTGTTCGCTTCGCTCGCGCTGCTGCAACCAACCAAGGGCTGCATCGTCGGGCTGCAATGGCAGCTTGGCATGCACGGCTTCGAGGCGAGCAAGCTGCGGCGGGAGACGGGCGGGCTTGCGCCGGTGCCGGTGAAGGTGGACACGCGCGCCGCCTGAATCGAGCGCGCCGATGGCGGTGTTGCGAGATCGTGGTGTAACTCTTGTCGTCGTTCCGGGGCTCGCGCAGCGAGAGCCCGGAATCCATTCATTTCACCAACACTGCGGCCCGATGGATTCCGGATTCGTGCTGCGCACGCCCCGGAATCACGATGGTGGTCCAAATGGTGAGGGGTCCGATGCGCTAGCATCGAACCCCTCGTTGCTTCCTCAGCAGGACGCGTTTTCTTCACGCGAACCGGAAAACCACTTCGCTCGAAAACGCTTCAGAGTATCAGCCGGCCTGTAAGCCGGGTTCTGTAGGGCACCGCCCGCTTGCGCGAACGATACGCGACGGCCATTCCTCTGGAACCATGTTTGCACATGGCCTCGAGCAACCTACCCGGACGGCGGGCCTGACATCGCCCCGCGGCGTTATCGCTTTCGCGAACAGCCCGCTATGCCGTCCCTATTCGGTTTTGCTCCCGGTGGGGTTTGCCATGCCGGCTCCGTTGCCGGAACCGCGGTGCGCTCTTACCGCACCTTTTCACCCTTACCCGCCTACGCTGCTTGCGCAGCTTCGGCGCGGCGAGCCTTGAGGGCTTGTCGCGCCATAGCCCCGAAGGGGCGACGGCGGGCGGTTCGTTCTCTGTGGCACTTTCCCTGGGGTCACCCCCGCCGGACGTTATCCGGCACCGCATGTCAAGGGAGCCCGGACTTTCCTCCCCGGCGGCCTTTCGGCACCTGCCGGAGCGGCCGTCCGGCCGACTGACGGGACTACGCATGGGCATTTGTGACGGTTCCGTCAAGCCGATATCGCGACGTACGATCCGCCCGAAATAATTTATCCTGAAGATGTCGTTTGGACCGTACCCCGTTCGACTGGATGTCGGCGAGTGAGCCGAACAACAGGAGTGAAGCCATGCAATATCTGCTGATGATCTATCAGAACGAGGTCGAGTACGCGAAGAACGACGCGGCGACCAGCCAGAAGATGCTGGCCGAATACCAGGCCTTCACGCAATCCATCATCCAGAGCGGCAACTTCAAGGCCGGCGACCGCCTGCAGCCGACCACGACTGCAACGACCGTGCGTGTGCGCGAGGGCAAGACGCTGACGACCGATGGTCCGTTCGCGGAAACACGCGAGCAGCTCGGCGGTTACTACCTGGTCGAGGCGAAGGATCTCAACGCGGCGATCGAGATCGCGGCGCGGATTCCCAGCGCGCGCATCGGCTCGATCGAGGTGCGGCCGATCTGGGTCTACGACAAGTGACGGCCGAGCCGCGCGTCGCCGCATGACCCCTGGCGAGATCGACAGGATATTCCGTGACGAGGCGGGGCGGGCGCTGGCCACGCTGATCCGCCTCGTCGGCGATTTCGATCTCGCCGAGGACGCACTCCAGGATGCTTTCGCCGTTGCCCTGGAACGCTGGGCGGGGTGTGAGGCCCCTGACAATCCGCGCGCCTGGCTGGTCAACGTCGCCAAGCACAAGGTGATCGACCGCATCCGCCGCCAGGTGGTCTTCCGCGGCAAGCAGCAGGCGCTGGTGCATGAGCTCGAGCTCAACGCGCTGGGCCCCGACGAGCCGCCGGCAACGCTCGATGACGACATGCTGCGGCTGATCTTCACCTGCTGCCATCCCGCCTTCGCGCCCGAGGTGCAGGTCGCGCTGACGCTGCGTACGGTCTGTGGGCTGTCGACGGCGCAGGTGGCGCGCGCCTTTCTCGTCAGCGAGGAGGCGATGGCGCAGCGGCTCGTCCGCGCCAAGCAGAAGATCAGGCTTGCCGGCATCCCCTACGAGGTGCCGGAGCGCGAGGCGCTGGCGCCGCGGCTCGATGGCGTGCTGGCCGTGATCTATCTCGTCTTCACCGAGGGCTATGTCGCGACCGAGGGCACGGACCTGATGCGGCCCGATCTCGCCGTCGAGGCCATCAGGCTTGGTCGCCTGCTGGACCGCTTGCTGCCCGATCGCGCCGGGATCAAGGGCCTGCTGGCGTTGATGCTGCTGCACGACGCGCGCCGCGCCGGGCGCGAGACGCCGGCCGGCGACATCGTGCTGCTCGAAGAGCAGGACCGCGCGCTGTGGGACCGCGCGCAGATCGATGAGGGCCTGCGGCTGGTGGAGGACGCGCTGCGCGTGCCGGGCCGGCCGCAGCCCTATGCGGTGCAGGCCGCGATCGCCGCGCTGCATGCGCGTGCGCCGAGCTTCGAGGAGACCGATTGGCCGCAGATTGCGGGGCTCTACCAGGTGCTGCTGCGCATCAGTCCTTCGCCGGTGATCGAGTTGAACCATGCGGCGGCGGTGTCGATGGTCGATGGGCCGGCACGAGCGCTCGATCTCGTCGATGCCATCACCGCGCGCGGCGGGCTTCGCGGCTATGAGCTGTTGCCCGCGGTGCGCGCGGATTTGTTGCGGCGGCTCGGCAGGACGGAGGAGGCGCGCGAGGCGTATCGTGCGGCGACCGGGGCAACGCAACTCGAGCCGTTGCGGCGGCTCTATGCGCGAAGGGTGAGGGAGATGGGGTAGGGCTGTATCAACGTCATCATGCGAGCCAACGGGTCCGCGCGAAGCGCGGCCCGATGACAGGCTCCGCGAAGCAATCCAGACTGCCTCGGGGGAAACAGTCTGGATTGCTTCGTCGCATCAGCGCAAAATTGCTTCGCAATTTTGTCGCGAGCTCCTCGCAACGACGGAGGATGTAGCTGTCGCCCTCACTTCGCAACCGTCGTCGCGTCCGACGGCAAGCTCGCCAGCAGCGCCTGCAATGTCGAGAGCGTCGAATGATCCGCGACACCGTCGAGCCGGGCCGGACGGAAATGGCGCTGGAAGGCGGTGACGACCTCCATGGTCGCGGCGTCGTATTTGCCGTTCAGGGGCACGCCATAGCCGTACCGTGCGAGTGCCTGCTGCATGCTCAGTACCGCGTCGCTGATGGTGCCGAGCATCAGCTTCTCGCCCCGAACGATCGGCGCGGGTGTTACCCAGTGACCGACGCCGGAATTAGCCAGCGAATGCCACGGAAATTTTTCGCCGGGGTCCTTCTTGCGGGCGGGCGCGACGTCGGAATGGCCGAGCACCCGGTGCGCCGGCACCTTGCGGCGGAGCATGATACCGCGGCACAGCGCGATCACGGCGGCGATCTGGCGCAGCGGATACTCCGGATAGCCCCAGTCATGGCCGCGATTGATGATCTCGATGCCGATCGAGCAGGAGTTGATATCGTCCTCGCCGGCCCAGGAAGAGACGCCCGCGTGCCAGGCGCGCTTGGTCTCGGGCACGCATTGCACGATGCGGCCGTCCTCCAGCACGACATAATGCGCCGAGACCTCGGTGCCGGCCGTGCAGAGCCGCGCCAGCGCGCCCTCGACATCGGGCATGCCGGTGTAGTGCAGCACGATCATGTCCGGCTGCCGTCCCTTGTTGCGCTCGCCATAATTGGGCGAGGGGATGATGTCGGACACGATCGAGGAATCGGGCTCGAACGTCCGCAGGCCCGCCACGGTCTTGGGAACCGGGAGAACACGTTGTCGCTTCGAATCGGATCCAGACGGCGTGGACGAACCGGAGGGCATGAGCAGCTCAAACGGACGGAGAGTGGGGCAAGCCCTTCTCTTTACTATTCCTTTACCCTGCACCGTGCGCAATCACGCGACGCGGTTAACGGATGCATTTTGGCGATGTGTGTGGATGAAGCATCACCCCCACGTCACCTTTTCCACTTGTCACGAGCCGAGCAACGCTTTCTTAACGCTAAGGGCCGTTACTGAGAGATGAAGAGCCGACCCGCGTCCGGAGGCGGCCAAAGCGTATTTTGGCTCGAAATCCCATGGCTGCCCGACAAATTCCACTGGGAACACTGGGTTGGTGGCCCGGGACGACCGGGCTCGGTTACCATGCAGGACGGGGGCTTTGTCGTGGAACCGCCGCGACGCGCAATGATTCGAGGCGTTATGGGCTTGTTCGACCCCGATCTCGCTTGGTCAGGCTGGGTGGTCGGCAGGCGTCGCGCATGAGCTCGGCGCCGCATATCCCTGTTCTTGGCCGTGAGGCCATCGCGCATCTCGCTCCGCGCGAGGGCGGCGTCTATGTCGACGCCACTTTCGGTGCCGGCGGCTATAGCCGCGCGATCCTGGAGGTGCCAGGAACCCGACTGATCGCCATTGATCGCGACCGCACCGCGATTGCCGGCGGTGCCGAGCTGGTCGAACGCTCCGCGGGCCGGCTGACGCTGGTCGAGGACCGCTTCTCCAACCTTGCCGAGGTCTGCGCCGCGCAAGGCGTCGAGGCGATCGACGGCGTCGTGATGGACGTCGGCGTGTCCTCGATGCAGCTCGACCAGGCCGGCCGCGGCTTCTCCTTCCGCCTCGACGGTCCGCTCGACATGCGGATGGGGCAGACAGGCCCGACCGCGGCCGACGTCGTCGCGCGCGCCTCCGAAGGCGATCTTGCCGACATCATCTATCTCTTCGGCGAGGAGCGGCATTCCCGCCGCATCGCGCGCGCCATCGTGGCGGACCGGCAGGAAACGCCGTTCACCACCACGCGCGCGCTCGCCGATCTCGTCGGCAGGGTGGTGCGATCGAAGCCCGGGGACATTCACCCGGCGACGCGGACGTTCCAGGCGCTGCGCATCTTCGTCAACGAAGAGCTCGAGGAACTCCAGAGCGCGCTCGCTGCGGCCGAGCGCGTGCTCAAGCCCGGCGGCCGCCTCGTCGTCGTCTCGTTCCATTCGCTGGAAGACCGTATCGTCAAGAATTTCCTCTCCGAGCGTTCCAAGACGGGCGGCGGTTCGCGGCATCTGCCGGAAGTCGCGCAAAGTGCGCCGAGCTTCCAGCTGCTGACGCGGCGGCCGGTCGTCGCCGGCGAGGACGAAGTCGCGCATAATCCGCGCGCGCGCTCGGCAAAGCTGCGCGCCGCCGAGCGCACCTCGGCGCCGGCGCACGAGACCGACGAGACATCGTCCTGGCCAAAGCTCTCGGACGTGATGAGGGGCGGCTAGCGCATGCGCATCATCCACCTCCTCGTCATCGGTGCGCTGATCTTCGCAGCCGCCCATGTCTACCGGATCAAGATGGACTCCACGGCGCGCACCGAGAAGGTGCTGCGGCTGCATGCGGAGATCCGCGAACAGCGCGATGCGATCGCCTCGCTGCGCGCAGAATGGGCCAAGCTCGATGCGCCCTTGCGCCTGCAAGGCCTGTCCGACCGGCATCTGTCGCTGAAGCCGATCAACGGCACGCAATATGATTCGCTGAAGAACCTGCCGGAACGTCCGCCGCGAATGTTCAGGCCGGGCGAGCCCGATCCGATCGGGGCCATGCTCAAGACCATCGAAGCCGCGAGCGACCCTGACACGGTGACGGGTTCCGTGCCTCAGCCCGAGGACAAGCAATGAGCCCGGCAACGTCTGCAAGATCAACCGAAAAGTCGGCCGAGCCTTGGCGGCAGCGGCTGATCCGAAGCCTGCTCTACGGGCGCAATGTCGATCGCGCCGCGAAGGCGCGCGCGCGCGTGGGCCTCGCAATGCTCGCCTTCGCCTCGGTCTACGCTTTGATCGGCGGCCGGCTCGTGATGTTCGCGATCGGCGCCGACGCCCATAGCGCGCGCCGCGCTGCGGCGCAGGAGGTGGTTGCGACCGCGCGGCCCGACATCGTCGACCGCAACGGCGCAATCCTTGCGACCGACGTCAAGGCGGCGAGCCTGTTCGGCGAGCCGCGCCGCATCATCGACAAGGACGAGGCGATCGAGCTCTTGACCGCGACCATTCCCGACCTCGACGAGGTCGAGGTGCGCGAGCGCCTCAGGACGCGCAAGGGCTTCGTCTGGCTCAAGCGCGAGGTCACGCCGGCGCAGCAGCAGGCCGTCCACAAGCTCGGAATTCCAGGCATCGGCTTCCTGCGCGAGAACAAGCGCGTCTATCCCACCGGCAACGAGGTCGCCCATCTCATCGGTCTCGTCAACATCGACAACCAGGGCATCGCTGGCCTCGAGAAGTGGCTCGACAACCAGGGGCTGGCCGATCTCCACCGCGCCGGCTTTGCCACCGACCGGCTGCAGAAGCCGATCGAGCTCTCGGTCGACCTGCGCGTCGAGCATGCGCTGCGCGACGAGCTGTTGAAGGCCAAGGACAAGTTCCACGCCAAGGCCGCCTCCGGCATCGTCTCCAACGTCAAGACCGGCGAGATCGTGGCGATGGTCTCGCTGCCGGATTTCGATCCCAACAATCCGAAGGAAGCGCACGACCCCGACCGCATCAACCGCCTGACCACCGGCGTCTACGAGATGGGCTCGACCTTCAAGGCGTTCACGCTGGCGATGGCGCTCGATTCCGGCAAGATCAACTTGAACTCGATGTGGGATGCGCGCGGAAACCTGCACTACGGCAAGTTCACGATCCACGACAGCCATCCGCTCGGACGTTTCATCAACACCAAGGAAGTGTTCACCTACTCGTCCAACATCGGTGCCGCACGGATCGCACTCGGCCAGGGCGTCGAGGCGCACAAGGCCTTCCTCGCCAAGATGGGGCAGTTGACGCGGCTGCGCACCGAATTGCCGGAGAGCGCGGCGCCGCTGATCCCGCGGCGCTGGAGCGAGCTGAACACGGTGACTGCCGCGTTCGGCCAGGGCCTCTCCGTGGCGCCGCTGCAAGCGGTGATGGGTATCAACGCGCTGGTGAACGGCGGCTACCTGATTCCGCCGACATTCATGAAACGAAGCGAATCCGAAGCCATGGCGATGGCCAAGCGCGTCATCAAGCCGGAGACCAGCGACAAGATGCGGTTCCTGATGCGGCTCAACGCCGAAATCGGCACCGCCAAGACCGCCGACATCAAGGGCTACTATGTCGGCGGCAAGACCGGAACGTCGGAAAAGGTCATCAACGGCCGCTACGCCAAGAAGCGCGTGCTCAACTCGTTCACCGCCATCATGCCCTGCGACGATCCGAAATATCAGATCCTGGTGATGCTGGACGAGCCGCAGGCGATTCCCGAGACGAAGGGTTTCATCACCTCCGGCTGGAACGCGGTGCCGACCGGCGGCAAGGTGATCGAGCGGATCGCGCCGCTTCTGGGCGTCGAGCCGCGGTTTGACCTGCCGCCGTCCGAGCGCCTTATTCTTGCAGCATCCAGGACAACCCAGTAATCAACCGGGTGGGCCGTCGCCGGTGCTGAGTCGGGATTTTCCCAAGGATTCGGCTTTCCGGCCGGGCATGTCGACTGGAAGACCATGAAGCTGCGCGACCTCTTAGGTCAAGACGTTCTGGGCAATGATGCCGCGATCGAGCCCGCCGTTGCGGCGCTCGACGTGAGCGGCGTTGCGCTCGACAGCCGCGTGGTCAAGCCGGGCGATCTGTTCTTCGCGCTCGCGGGCAGCAAGACCGATGGCGCTCGCTTCATCGATGCTGCGGTTGCTGCGGGCGCGATCGCAATCGTCGGCGATCATGCGCCGGCAGCATGCAAGGTGCCGTTCATCGCCGCCACCAATCCGCGCCGCGCGCTGGCGCTCGCCGCCGCAAGATTCTTCCCCGCGCAGCCTGCAACGATTGCGGCGGTGACCGGAACCAGCGGCAAGACCTCGGTTGCCGCCTTCACGCGTCAGATCTGGGAGCGGCTCGGACATGCCTCCGCCAGCATCGGCACCATTGGTCTCGTTTCGCCGAAGCGCACGGTCTACGGCTCGCTGACGACGCCGGATCCGATCGCGCTGCACCGGCAGTTGGACGAGATCGCGCGCGAAGGCGTCACGCATCTCGCCTTCGAGGCGTCCTCGCACGGGCTCGACCAGTACCGCCTCGATGGCGTGCATATCTCGGCCGGCGGATTCACCAATCTCTCGCGCGACCATATGGATTACCATCCGACGGTCGCGCATTATCTCGCGGCAAAGCTTCGCCTGTTCCGCGAGCTGATTCCGCCGGGCGGCGCCGCCGTGATCTCGGCCGATCATGATTGCTCAGCGGAAGCGATCGATGCGGCGAAGGCGCGCGGCCTGCGCATCATGGCGGTGGGCCGCAACGGTGATGGCGCAGGCGAGGGCATCCGCCTCACCGAGGCCGTGGTCGAAGGCTTTGCGCAGAAGCTCACGGTCGAACATCGCGGCAGGGGCTACGCGATCCGGCTGCCGCTGGTCGGCGAATTCCAGATCGAGAACGCGCTGGTGTCGGCCGGCCTTGCCATCGGCACCGGCAGCGACGCTGCAAACGTGTTCGCAAGCCTCGAACATCTCGAAGGCGCCAAGGGCCGGCTCGAGCGCGTCGGCGAGCGCAACGGCGCGCCGATCTTCGTCGACTATGCGCACAAGCCCGACGCGCTGGCGAAAGCGCTGCAGGCGCTGCGGCCCTATGCCAAGCGCAGGCTGGTCGTCGTGTTCGGTGCCGGCGGCGACCGCGATGCCGGCAAGCGTCCGATCATGGGCGCGATCGCGGCGGAGAATGCCGACGGCGTCATCATCACCGACGACAATCCGCGCAGCGAGAAGCCGGATGCCATCCGCGCCGCGATCCTCGCCGCTGCGAAGGGCGCACGCGAGATCGGCGACCGCGCTGCCGCGATCCGCGCCGCGATCGAGGAGCTGGAAGACGGCGATGCACTGCTCATCGCCGGCAAGGGCCACGAGACCGGGCAGATCGTCGGTGGAGAGGTGCTGCCCTTCAGTGATCACGAGGCGGTTGCCGCCGCACTAGCGTCGAGGATTGCATGAGCGCGCCGATATGGACGGTTGCCGAGGTCGCGCGTGCGCTGGGCGCCGCCGGATCTTTCCCGGATACGCCGATCGATTTCGTCACCCAGGACAGCCGACTGGTGAAGCCGGGCAGCCTGTTCGTCGCGCTCAGCGGCACGCCGAGCGGCGGCTTCATCTCGGCCTTCGCCAGCGCGCGCGACGGCTGGGAGTTCGCGGACAAGGCGGAAGCCGCAGGCGCGGTCGCGATGATCGTGCCGCACGAGATCGCGGGCATCCGCATCCCCCAGATCGTCGTGAAGGATACGCTGATCGACGGCCTCTGGGGCCTCGCGCGCGCTGCCCGCGCCCGCTTCCACGGGCCGGTGATCGGGCTCACCGGCAGCGCCGGCAAGACCAGCACCAAGGAGTTTCTGGCGGCTTATCCGAACGCCTATGCCAGCCCCTCGAGCTTCAACAATTTCTGGGGCGTGCCGCTGACGCTGTGCAATGCCAAGCCGGACGCCAGCCTCTGGGTCGTCGAGATGGGCATGAACCAGCAAGGCGAGATCGCGCGGCTCAGCGAATTGACGCGGCCGACCGTCGCGCTCGTCGTCAACGTCCAGCCGGTGCATCTGGAGAAGCTCGGCTCGCTCGACGCTATCCGGCGCGAAAAGGTGTCGATCGCGCTCGGCCTGCCCGAAGATGGCGTGCTGGTGCTGCCCGCCGGGATCAAGGCGCCCGAGTGGAAAGGCAGGGTCGTGCGCTTCGGAGGCGAGCACACCGAGGTGCACGAGGTCGCGCATGCGCCTCACGGCGAGAGGTGGCAGGTCGTGGCCGCGATCGGCAAGAAGGAGATCGCCTTCAGCCTCACCCCCGGCGCGCCGCACCGGGTGCACAATGCGCTGGCTGCGCTGGCCTCGATTCATGCTGCGCATCTCGACGTCGCGACGCTCGCGATCAAGCTCGACCGCGTCGGCATCATGACCGGCCGCGGCGTCGAGCAGGCAATCGGCGACATCACCGTGATCGACGACAGCTTCAACGGCAATCCGGCCAGCGTGGCGGCTGCGCTGCAAAGCCTTGAGGCGCGCAACATCAGCGGCGGTCGCCGCATCGCGGTGCTCGGCGACATGCTCGAGCTGGGCGAGGACGCACCGAGCTATCACACCGGCCTCGCCAGGCATCTCGAAGGCATCGACGCGGTCTACTGCGTCGGCCCGCTGATGCGTCACCTCTACGACGTGCTGCCACCGGGCAAGGGCCTCGGCTGGCACGACGATCCCGCCACGCTGAAGCCGAGCGAGGTTGCGCGCCTGCTGAAGGCAGGCGACGTCGTGGTTGTCAAGGGCAGCAAGAAGATGTTCTGGGTCAACAAGTTTGTGCCGGGGCTGGTGGCCGCCTTGCAGGCAAAGGCGTAAACTGCTTGGAAGGCGCTGTTCCCGAATCCCTCTTTTGCGGCACGAAGCCGTCCGTTTCCCCTGAGGTCGCGTCCGACCCGATGATGAAGACCAGCGAATGCGCGTGAGGCACGTTGAGGCCAAAATGAAGGCCGAGAACCAGGCCAAGGCTGCGCGTGCGAAGGCGCCATAGGACCGTCTGAATGTTTTACTGGCTGATCGAGCTCTCCAATACATTTCCGGGCTTCGGTGCAATCCGCACGGTCCTGAACGTCTTCCGCTACATCACCTTCCGCACCGGCGGCGCCGTCGTCACCGGCGCGCTGTTCGTGTTCCTGTTCGGACCCTGGATCATCGATCATTTGCGCATCCGCCAGGGCAAGGGCCAGCCGATCCGCACCGACGGTCCGCAATCGCATCTCGCCAAGAAGGGCACGCCCACCATGGGCGGGCTGATGATCCTGTCCGGGCTCACGGTCGGCACGGTGCTGTGGGCCAATCCGCTCAACCCCTATGTCTGGATCGTGCTCGCAGTGACGCTCGGCTTCGGCTTCGTCGGCTTCTACGACGATTACCTCAAGGTCACCAAGCAGACCACGACCGGGTTCGGCAGCAAGCTTCGCCTGCTGATCGAGGCGGCGATCGCGCTGGTCGCCTGCTATGCGCTGGTGCGGCTGAACCGCGATCCCGCATCGACTGCGCTGACGATTCCCTTCCTGAAGGACACGGTGCTGCATTTCGGCTGGTTCTTCGTCATCTTCGGCGCCTTCGTCATCGTCGGCTCCGGCAACGCGGTGAACCTCACCGACGGTCTCGACGGCCTCGCCATCGTGCCGGTGATGATTGCGACCGCGAGCTTTGCGATGATCGCTTATCTCGCCGGCAACGCCGTGTTCGCCGAATATCTCCAGATCAAATATGTCGCGGGCACCGGCGAACTCGCCGTGCTCTGCGGCGCGCTGCTAGGGGCGGGCCTCGGCTTCCTCTGGTTCAACGCGCCGCCGGCCTCGATCTTCATGGGCGACACCGGCTCGCTCGCGCTCGGCGGAATGCTCGGTGCCATCGCGGTCGCGGTGAAGCACGAGATCGTGCTTGCTGTGATCGGCGGCCTGTTCGTGCTGGAGGCGGTCTCCGTCATCGTGCAGGTGGTGTCGTTCAAACTCACCGGAAAGCGCATCTTCCGGATGGCGCCGATCCATCATCATTTCGAGCAGCTCGGCTGGACCGAGCCGCAGATCGTGATCCGCTTCTGGATCATCTCGGTGATGCTGGCGCTCGCCGGTCTCTCGACGCTGAAGCTGCGCTGACGGTCCCCCGCGATGATCCCGGTCACATCCTTCGCCGGCAAGACGATCGCGGTGTTCGGCCTCGGCGGCTCGGGGCTCGCCTCGTGCCACGCGCTGAAGGCCGGCGGCGCCGAGGTGGTCGCCGCCGACGATAATGCCGAGAATGTCGCCAAGGCCGCGCAGGCCGGCTTCATCACTGCGGACCTGCGCAACGTCTCCTGGGCGAAGTTTGCAGCGCTCGTGCTCGCGCCCGGCGTGCCGCTGACCCATCCGGTGCCGCACTGGAGCGTGCTGAAGGCGCGCGAAGCCGGCGTCGAGGTGATCGGCGATATCGAACTGTTCTGCCGCGAACGGCGCCGGCATGCGCCGAACGCGCCGTTCGTTGCCATCACCGGCACCAACGGCAAATCGACCACGACGGCGTTGATCGCGCATCTGACCAAGGTCGCGGGATACGATACCCAGATGGGCGGCAATATCGGCACCGCGATCCTGTCGCTGGAGCCGCCACGCATGGGCCGCGTCCACGTCATCGAGATGTCGTCCTATCAGATCGACCTCACGCCCTCGCTCGATCCCTCCGTCGGCATTTTGCTCAACGTCAGCGAGGACCATATCGACCGTCACGGCACGCTCGCGCACTACGCCGCGGTGAAGGAGCGCCTCGTCGCGGCCGTGCAAGAAGGCGGCACCGCGATCGTCGGTGTCGACGACGGCTATTGCCGCGATGTCGCCGACCGGCTCGATCGCGCCGGCAAGAACGTGGTGCGGATCTCGGTCAAGAATCCGCTCGCGTCAGGCCTTTACGTCGAGCACGGCAACATCGTGCGCGCGTCGGGCGGCGCCCGCAGCGAAGTCGCCGCGCTCGGCGGTATCGGCTCGCTGCGCGGCCTGCACAACGCACAGAATGCGGCCTGCGCGGCGGCGGCCGCGCTCGCGATGGGCATCAGCCTGGACGTGCTGCAGAATGGCCTGCGCAGCTTTCCGGGCCTTGCGCACCGCATGGAGCAGGTCGGCCGACGCGGCAATGTTCTGTTCGTCAACGATTCCAAGGGCACCAACGCGGATGCCACCGCGCATGCGCTGTCGTCCTTCGCCGACATCTTCTGGATCGCCGGCGGCAAGCCGAAGGCCGGCGGCATCACCAGCCTGACCGGCTTCTTCCCGCGCATCCGAAAAGCCTATCTGATCGGCGAGGCCGCGCAGGAGTTTTCGGGCACGCTGGGACAAGTGCCGCACGAGATCAGCCAAACCCTCGATGTCGCGGTCGAGCACGCCGCGCGCGACGCGGAAGCGTCGGGCCTCACCGACGCAGTCGTGCTGCTCTCGCCAGCCTGCGCATCCTTCGACCAGTACCGCAATTTCGAGATCCGCGGCACCAAGTTCCGCGAACTGGTGCAGGCGCTGCCGGGTGTGAAGCCGGTGGTCTGAGGCATCCCCTCTCCACAATCTCCGTTGTCGTCGCCCGGCGTGACCGGGCGACCCAGTATCCCAGAGGCGGCGCTTGAGCCGAGAGGCCGCGGCGTACTGGATGCCCCGGTCGAGCCGGGGCATGACAGTTAGAGCATGTTGTTTTTGGCTGGAATCGGGATTCCCACCGGGAGCGATTTCTGATTCAACATCCATGCTGGAGGGCGGAGGCCGGCATGGATGACGCGACCCTATTCGGAAGACATCCGGGAACGGGCTTTGGCGCGAGCTGAGGCGGGAGAAACAGTTCGTTCGATTGCCGAGGCGCTCCAGATCAGCGCCTCCTGCGTGACGAAGTGGAAGAATCTGAGACGGGATACCGGAGGCCTGTCACCTGGCCAAATCGGCGGCCACAAGAAGCGGGTTCTGTCGGATGCCAACGCCGACTGGCTGCGCAAACGCATTCGCTCGGGGCCATTCACTTTGCGCAAGCTGACGCAGGAACTGGCTGCACGCGGGATCAAGACAGACGTGCGGGCGGTGTGGACTTTTGTTCACACCGAAGGGCTCAGCTTCAAAAAAACGATTCTACCAGCCGAGCAGGATCGTCCCGACGTCGCCCGTAAGCGGACCCGCTGGAAAGCACATCAAGGCAGGATCGACGTCGCGCGGTTGGTGTTTATCGACGAGACGTGGATCAAAACCAATATGGCACCACTGCGCGGCTGGGGGCATTGCGGGCAGCGCCTCCAAGCCTCTGCACCTTTCGGCCATTGGAAGACAATGACCTTCATCGCGGCGCTGCGTCACGATCGGATCAGCGCGCCTTGGGTGATTGATGGTCCCATCAATGGTGAGCTCTTCACGCTGTACGTCGAGAAGGTGTTACACCCTCGCACCGGGTGAGATCGTCGTTCTCGACAATCTTGGCAGCCACAAGGGCAAAGCGGCTCGCCAAGCCATCCGCGCCAGAGGCGCCCACCGCATCTTCTTGCCGCCCTACAGCCCGGACCTCAATCCGATCGAGCAGGTCTTCGCCAAACTCAAACATCTCATGCGAGCTGCCGAGCCCCGTGACGTGGAGGCAACCTGGAGAAAGGTTGGTGAACTCCTCGATCTCTTCTCCAAGGAGGAGTGCACCAACTACTTCAAAAACTCAGGCTATGTTTCCGTATAAAAACATCATGCTCTAGTTGTGTGGCGGCGGCGGAGATCATCTCCACACATCCGGATTTCCTTAACCCTGCGGTAACCAACCTCGGCGACCAATGGACGGACCTCTGTCTGAAAGCGGCCGCCCATGCTCTCCCGTGAAGAACGCACCCCCTTTTCCGAGTGGTGGTGGACCGTCGACAAGCCGCTGCTCGGGGCGATTCTGGTGCTGATGCTGACCGGCGTCATCCTGTCGCTGGCGGCGAGTCCGCCAGTGGCGACCCGCATCGGGCTTGATCCCTTCCATTTTTTCAGCCGGCACGTGCTGTTCCTCCTGCCGTCCTGCCTGGTGCTGCTCGGCGTGTCCTTCCTGTCGCCGCGATCGATCCGGCGCAGCGCGCTGATCATCTTTGCGATGAGCATCGTCCTGATCGCGGTGACGCTCGCCATCGGTCCCGAAGTGAAAGGCTCGCGGCGCTGGATCACACTGCTCGGCGTCAACATCCAGGCCTCGGAAATCGCAAAACCATCGTTCGTCGTCATCGCGGCATGGCTGTTTGCGGAATCGACCAGGCGGCCGGAGATGCCGGCGACGTCGATGGCGCTGGTTCTGCTCTTGATGCTGGTGTCGCTGCTGGTGATGGAGCCGGATTTCGGCCAGACCATGCTGATCCTGATGGTGTGGGGCTCGCTGTTCTTCATCGCGGGCATGCGCATGATCTGGGTGTTCGGTCTTGCCGGCGCCGCCGCCGCGGGCCTGTTCAGCGCCTATCTGTTCGTCCCGCATGTCGCCGGCCGTATCAAGCGCTTCATGAACCCGGCGTCGGGCGACACCTTCCAGGTCGATACCGCCATGGAGGCTTTCTACAATGGCGGCTGGTTCGGCCTCGGACCAGGCGAGGGAATTGCAAAACGCAGCCTGCCGGACAGCCATACCGACTTCGTGTTCGCGGTCGCCGCCGAAGAGTTCGGCATCATCCTGTGCCTTGCGATGCTGGCGCTGTTCGCCTTCGTCGTCATCCGCACGCTGTCGCGCGCCTACGCCAATGAGGACATGTTCTCGCGCTTCGCGGCCTCTGGGCTGGCGATCCTGTTCGGCGTGCAGGCGGCGATCAACATGTCGGTGAACCTGCAGCTCGTCCCCGCCAAGGGCATGACGCTGCCGTTCATCTCCTATGGCGGCTCCTCGATCGTCTCGCTCGCCTATGGCGTCGGCATGATGCTGGCGTTGACGCGGCTGCGCCCGCGCACCGAAGTCGAGGCGAGCGGCCACGCCGAAGCGATGCGCAGTTACGCGTAAGCCGTCATTGCGAGGAGCGAAGCGACGAAGCAACGGAGGTAGTCTGGATTGCTTCGCTTCGCTCGCAATGACGTGAGGGACCCTGTAAAAGGGCGCTTATGGACACATCTTCCCCCTTGATTCTCCTCGCCGCGGGCGGCACTGGCGGCCATCTGTTCCCGGCCGAGGCGCTTGGCGTCGAGCTGATCCGGCGCGGCTTTCGCGTTCGCCTCGTCACCGACGAGCGCGCGCTGCGCTATAGCGGGCTGTTCAGCAAGGACATGATCGACGTCGTCAGAAGCGAGACTGCGCGCGGCCGCAATCCATTCCAGCTCGCCTATGCCGGCCTCACGCTCGCCGTCGGCACGCTCTCCGCCTTTGGCCTGATCAAGCGATTGAAGCCGGCTGCCGTCGTCGGCTTTGGCGGCTATCCGACGCTGCCGCCGCTGGTCGCGGCGAAATTCGCCGGCGTTCCCAGCATCATCCATGATGCCAACGCGGTACTCGGCCGCGCCAACCGGTTCCTGTCGAGCCGCGTGCGCGCGATCGCGACGTCCTTGCCCGGCGTGCTCGATCGCGATCCGGCGCTGGCAGGCAAGACCACGACCGTCGGCACGCCGATGCGCCCGGCGATCCTCGCGGCGGCTGCGGTGAAATATGCCGCGCCCGAGGTGAACGGGCCGCTGCGCGTGCTCGTCGTCGGCGGCAGCCAGGGTGCCCGCATCATGGCCGATATCGTGCCGGGCGCGATCGAGCGGCTCGAGCCTGCGCTATGGAGCCGCCTCGCCCTCACCCAGCAGGTGCGCGAAGAGGATATGGCCCGCGTGCGCGCGGTCTATGACAAGCTCAGGATCAAGGTGGAGCTCGCGCCGTTCTTCACCGATTTGCCGGCGCGACTCGCCTCCAATCATCTGGTCGTGTCGCGCTCCGGCGCGGGCACCGTCGCCGAGCTCGCGGCGATCGGCCGGCCGTCGATCCTGGTGCCGCTGCCCGGCTCGATCGACCAGGATCAGTTCGCCAATGCCGGCGTGCTGGCCAAGGTCGACGGTGCCGTCCGGATCCCGCAGACCGAGTTCACCTCGGATCGTCTCGCCGCCGAGATCTCCGCCTTCGCTGCCGAACCCGCGCGCCTTGCCGCCATGGCCGCCGCCGCGAAGGGGGCAGGGCGGCTCGATGCCGCCGAGCGGCTGGCCGATCTGGTGGTCAAGGTCGCGGGAATCTGACGCGAAAAAGCCCTTGTCTTCGCGTTCCAAAGCGGGGCATCCAGTGGGAAGGGCGCGCGGCTGATTTGGCCGTGACCTCCGCAGATGCCGCCGTTCCGGCGGCAAGGTCAGGGAACTGAGCATGAGACTGCCGCGCGAGATCGGACCCATCCACTTCGTCGGGATCGGCGGGATCGGGATGAGCGGCATCGCCGAGGTGCTGGTCAATCTCGGCTATGCCGTGCAGGGCTCCGACGCCGCCGACAATTACAATCTCGACCGTCTGCGCAAGAAGGGTGCGAAAGTCTCGGTCGGTCATAAGGCCGAGAATATCGACGGTGCCGAGGTCGTGGTCGTGTCCTCCGCGATCAAGCGCGACAATCCGGAACTGATGGCGGCGCGCGAGAAACGCATTCCCGTGGTGCGCCGCGCCGAAATGCTGGCCGAGCTGATGCGCCTGAAGAGTTGCGTCGCCATCGCCGGCACGCACGGCAAGACCACGACGACGACGATGGTCGCAACACTGCTCGATGCCGGCGGGCTCGATCCCACCGTGATCAATGGCGGCATCATCAACGCCTACGGCTCCAACGCGCGGCTGGGGGCCGGCGATTGGATGGTGGTGGAGGCCGATGAGAGCGACGGCACCTTCCTGAAGCTGCCGACCGATGTCGCGATCGTCACCAATGTCGACCCTGAGCATCTCGACCACTTCAAGACCTTCGAGGCCGTGCAGGACGCCTTCCGTCATTTCGTCGAGAACCTGCCATTCTACGGCTTTGCCGTGATGTGCATCGATCATCCCGTGGTGCAGAGCCTCGTCGGCAAGATCGAGGATCGCCGCATCATCACTTATGGCGAGAATCCGCAGGCCGATGCGCGGCTGGTCGACCTGACGCCGATGGGCGGCGGATCGAAATTCAAGGTCGCGTTCCGCGATCGCAAGACGGGCAGCGTGCACGAGATCGCCGATCTCATGCTGCCGATGCCGGGCCGTCACAACGCCTCCAATGCGACGGCCGCGATCGCGGTCGCGCGCGAGCTCGGCGTCTCCGACGAGGCGATCCGCAAGGCGATCGCCGGCTTCGGCGGCGTCAAGCGCCGCTTCACCAGGACCGGAGAGTGGAACGGCGTCACCGTGATCGACGACTATGGCCACCACCCCGTCGAGATCGCTGCCGTGCTGAAAGCTGCGCGCGAATCCACCAACGGCAAGATCATCGCCGTGGTGCAGCCGCATCGCTACACCCGCCTGCAATCGCTGTTCGAGGAATTCTGCACCTGCTTCAACGATGCCGATGCCGTTGTCGTCGCCGACGTCTATGCCGCCGGCGAGGCGCCGATCAACGGCATCGACCGTGACCATTTCGTCGTTGGCCTGCGCGCGCACGGCCATCGCGAGGTGATCCCGCTGCCGGCAGCAACGGAGCTCGCCGGCATCATCAGGGGATTGGCGAAGTCCGGCGATCTCGTCGTCTGCCTTGGGGCCGGCAACATCACGCAATGGGCGTATGCGTTGCCCGGCGAATTGAAGGCATTGGGGTAGGGCGGTGAGCTTCCCCGACATCACACCCTCGCTCAAAGCCGCAATGCCGGAGCTGCGCGGCCGGCTGCTGGCGAACCAGTCGCTGGCCGAACTCACCTGGTTTCGCGTCGGCGGTCCGGCGCAGGTGCTGTTCACGCCGGCGGATGAGGACGATCTCGCTTATTTCCTCGCGCATCTTGCCTCCGACATTCCCGTCTATGTCATCGGCGTCGGCTCCAACCTGATCGTGCGCGACGGCGGCATTGCCGGCGTGGTGATCCGTCTCGCGCCGCGCGCCTTCGGCGAGGCGACCGCGAGTGGCGACATCGTCACCGCAGGCACGGCTGCGCTCGACAAGCGCGTGGCGGAAGTGGCGGCTTCCGCCAATATCGGCGGACTCGAATTCTTTTTCGGCATTCCCGGGACCATCGGAGGCGCGCTGCGCATGAATGCCGGCGCCAATGGCGGCGAGACCAAGGATGTGCTGATCGAGGCGAGGGGTGTCGCGCGCGACGGCACGAAGCATGTCTTCTCCAACGCCGACATGAAGTTCGTCTACCGCAACAGCGGCGTCGATCCTTCCATCATCTTCACCTCCGCCCGGTTTCGCGGTGAGATCAGGGCTGCGGAGGCAATCCGCGCGCGCATGGCCGAGGTGCAGAGCCATCGCGAGACCGCGCAGCCGATTCGCGAGAAGACCGGCGGCTCGACCTTCAAGAACCCGCCGGGCCACTCCGCCTGGAAGCTGGTGGATGCCGCCGGCTGCCGCGGCTTGCGTGTCGGCGGCGCGCAGGTCTCGGAGATGCACTGCAACTTCCTGATCAACACGGGCGATGCCACCGCGCGCGATATCGAGACACTCGGCGAGACCGTGCGCGAGCGCGTGAAGGCGAATTCCGGAATTGAGCTACACTGGGAAATCAAGCGGATCGGGGTTTCATGATTTCCGTCATTCCGGGGCGATGCGTTGGCATCGAACCCGGAATCTCGAGCTTCTCAGGTGGGCAATTGCGCACCACAGTTCGCGCCTCGCGCGCCCCGGAATGACCAATATGAGGACACGAATGCGCATCACCATCCTCTTCGGCGGCTCCAACCGCGAGCGTCTTGTCTCGGTCGCCTCGGCCCAGGCGCTGCATCAGGCATTGCCGGAGGCCGACCTGTGGTGGTGGGACGTCGAGGACAAGGTGCATGTGGTGCAGTCGAAGCAACTGCTCGAACACGCCCGTCCGTTCGAGGACGAGTTCAAGCCGGGCACATCAGGCATTCCGCTGGACCGGGCGCTCGACCAGGCCAAGGCCGAAGGCCGCGTGCTGGTGCTTGGCCTGCATGGCGGGCGTGCCGAGAACGGCGAATTGCAGGTGATGTGCGAGGCGCGCGGCGTGCCCTTCACCGGCTCGGGCTCGGCGTCGTCGCATCTTGCCTTCGACAAGATCGCCGCTAAGCGCTTCGCCGCGCTCGGCGGCGTGACGCCGCCTGCGAACGTTGCGCTTGATGACATCGAGGAGGCCTTTGCCGAATACGGCCGGTTGATCGCAAAGCCGGCCCGGGATGGGTCGAGCTATGGCCTGATCTTCGTCAACGCCAAGCAGGATCTCGTCGCCGTCCGTAACGCGGCAAAGCACGAGGAATACGTGATCGAGCCCTATATCGCCGGCGTGGAAGCGACCTGCGGTGTGCTGGAGCGCACCGACGGCTCGATCATCTCGCTGCCGCCGATCGAGATCATTCCGGGCGAGGGCAATTTCGACTACGCGGCGAAATATCTGCTGAAGTCGACCCAGGAGATATGCCCCGGCCGCTTCGCACCGGAGATCACCGCCGCGCTCAAGGAGCAGGCGATGCTGGCCCATCGCGCGATGTCCTGCACCGGCTACTCGCGCTCGGACTTCATCGTCTCGGACAAGGGCCTCGTCTATCTCGAGACCAACACGCTCCCCGGGCTGACAAAGTCCTCGCTCTATCCCAAGGCGCTGAAGGCGGAAGGTATCGCGTTCGTCGATTTCCTGCACGGGCTGGTCGAGCTCGCCGGGCGCGGCGTACGGAAATAATTAGGACTGGTTAACGGCCGGATTGGCGAAACGGCCGGGTTTAGCGGCCAAAACCGGTAAAATGCCGGATATCGCGGCACAAAGGCCGGATATCGCGGGGCAAAATGCGCAAATCGTTAACGAATTTTACCTTTTGTTTACCAGGACGTCCGAAGGTTAACGCTGGCGGCGCATATGGCGCTTTGGCTGCCGGCGCGTGAGCTGTCGCGGGTGATGTCACCTCCAGCGAACGCATTGAAGGGGAGAGGCTTCTTCTGCTGAAGACCAGCACCCGGCCCGGCACCGAGACGTCATGTTCGCCAGGATCCGCGCGATGTCGCGGGCAAACTGTTGACGAGCTCGTGCAATGGATGGAGCAGGAAGCCTCTCCCGATCGGTTTTCAGATCGCTGAGGCCCCAAGCTGACCTGAAGGCGGCCGCTATCGGAGCGGTCGTGCTTTTGCGCGAGTGGGTACAGGACAAGCACGCAGAGGCGCGCGCTGCCGCCAAGGACAAGGCCAAAACCAGAGCCAAGGCCGCCGTCGAGCGTGAGCCGCCGCCGCGCGTGGTTGCACTGGTCGAGCGCTATCTGCCGCGCCGGGTCGGCCTCACCATGACCGTGCTGCTCCTGATCGGAAGCTGCGGCTTTGGCATCGTCAAGGGCGGCCATCTCCAGGATTTCATCACTGCGGTCAGTGATGCCCGCAACGCGCTGGCCAATTCCGCCGGCTTCCGCATCACCTCCGTCGTGATCAACGGCCGCAAGCAGCTGACCCAGGACGAGATTCTCGCGATCGGCGGCGTCAGCGGCCGCTCCTCGCTGCTGTTCCTCGATGCCGATGCGGTACGCGACAAGCTGAAGGCCAATCCCTGGATCGCGGATGCGACCGTGCTGAAGCTCTATCCGGGCCAGCTCATGATCGAGCTCACCGAGCGCAAGGCGTTCGCGCTGTGGCAGGAGGCCGGCCGCCTCTCGGTCATCGCCGACGACGGCGCCGTGCTCGAACCCTACGTCTCGCGGCGCTTCCTGACGCTGCCGCTCGTGGTCGGCAAGGGCGCCGAGACGCAGGCCCGCGATTTCCTGGCGCTCCTGGCGCGCTATCCGCAGGTCAAATCGATCACCAAAGCCGCGATCTTCGTCGGCGAGCGACGCTGGAACCTGAGGCTCAAGGACGGCCTCGACATCCGCCTGCCCGAGCAGGACGTCGGCAATGCGCTTGCGATGCTTTCGAAGCTCGACAAGGAAGACAGGCTGTTCTCCCGCGATATCGTCGCCGTCGACATGCGCCTGCCCGATCGGCTGGTGGTGCAGCTGTCCGAGGACGCCGCCAAGGCGCGCGAGGAGCAGTTCAAGGACAAGAAGAAAAAGAAGGCCGGGGATTCCGCATGACCGGTCTCGATCGCACCCAGACGCCGAAGACGCGCCCGATGCCGCACAAGCGCGGCGGCCTCGTCGCCTGCCTCGACATCGGCACCAGCAAGATCGCCTGCATGATCGCACGGCTGAAGCCGTCGCCGCCGAGCGATGCGTTGCGCGGCCGCACCCATGCGGTGGAATTGATCGGATACAGCCAGATCCAGGCGCGCGGCATGAAGGCCGGCGCGGTGATCGATCTCGGCGAATGCGAGCAGGCGGTGCGTCACGCCGTCGGGCTTGCCGAGAAGATGGCCAAGGTACGGGTCGAGTCGGTGCTGCTGTCGGTCTCCGGCGGCCGGCCCGCCGGCCAGCTGGTCGAAGCCGCCGCCGACATCCGTGGCGGCGCCGTGACGCCGGCCGATGTCAGCCGCGTCACCTCCACCGGCATGCGCCATGCCACCGGCGAAGGTCGCACCGTGCTGCACGCGCTGCCGGTGGGCTACACGCTCGACGGCGTCAAGGGCATCCGCGATCCCCGCGGCATGGTCGCGCACCAGTTCGGCGTCGACATGAACGTCGTCACCTGCGACGCCACCGTGGCGCGGAACCTGATGCTGGCGGTGGAACGCTGCCACATCAATGTCGAAGCCATGGCGGCGAGCCCCTATGTCGCCGGTCTGTCGGTGCTGACCGACGACGAGGCCGATCTCGGCGCTGCCGTCGTCGAGATGGGCGCGGGCACCACCACGATTGCCGTTTATTCAGGCGGCCGCTTCGTGCATGCGGCGGGTTTTGCGGTTGGCGGGCAACACATCACGATGGATCTTGCGCGCGGACTCTCGGCCACCATTGCCGATGCCGAGCGAATCAAGACCTTATACGGGACCGTCATCACCGGCGGATCGGACTCGCGTGAGCTGATGTCTGTGCCGACAGCCGGTGACGAGCAGGATCTGCCGCAGATCGTTTCTCGCGCCACCATCGCGAATATCGTCAAGCACCGTGCCGAGGAAGTCTTCGAAATGGTTCGGGACAAGCTGAAGGATTCGCCCTTCGCCTCAGAGCCAAACGGCCGCGTCGTGCTCTCGGGCGGTGCCTCGCAGCTGACCGGTCTCGTCGAGCTCGGCACCCGGATTCTCGGCCGGCCCGTGCGGGTCGGCCGTCCGCTTGGTTTCGGCCGGCTGCCCGTTGAGGCGAAGAACGCCGCGTTCGCGGTGCCGACCGGACTTCTCGTCTACCCGCAATATGTTCACCTCGAACATGTCGAACCGCGGCATACGCGGCAGCAGGTCAAGACAGGGACCGGCGGATATCTCGGAAAGGTCGGACGATGGCTACGCGAGGGCTTCTGATGACTGCTTTCCGCAATCTTCGATTTTCACCAACTCCCGCGGCCGCCGGCCGGGGCGAACCCACGCGCGCGTGATCGAGAGGCAACCATGACCATCAGCATCAATGTTCCTGATATTCACGAACTGAAGCCCCGGATCACCGTGTTCGGCGTCGGCGGTGCCGGTGGCAACGCCGTCAACAACATGATCACGGCGGGGCTGCAGGGTGTCGACTTCGTGGTCGCCAATACCGACGCGCAGGCGCTGACGATGTCGAAGGCGCAGCGCATCGTGCAGATGGGCACGGCGGTCACGCAAGGCCTCGGCGCCGGTTCGCAGCCGAACGTCGGCGCCGCGGCGGCGGAAGAGGTGATCGACGAGCTGCGCGACCATCTCTCCGGCGCCAACATGGTGTTCGTCACCGCCGGCATGGGCGGCGGCACCGGCACCGGCGCTGCACCCGTCATCGCCAAGACCGCGCGCGACATGGGCATCCTCACCGTCGGTGTCGTGACCAAGCCGTTCCACTTCGAGGGCGGTCGCCGCATGCGCACGGCCGAAGCCGGCATCGCCGAGCTGCACAAGGTCGTGGACACGCTCCTGATCATCCCGAACCAGAACCTGTTCCGGGTCGCCAACGAGAAGACCACCTTCGCCGACGCCTTCGCGATGGCCGACCAGGTGCTCTACTCGGGCGTCGCCTGCATCACCGACCTCATGGTCAAGGAAGGCCTCATCAACCTCGACTTCGCCGATGTCCGCGCCGTCATGCGCGAGATGGGCAAGGCGATGATGGGCACCGGCGAAGCCTCCGGCGACAAGCGTGCGTTGACCGCCGCTGAAGCCGCGATCGCCAACCCGCTGATCGATGACAGCTCGATGAAGGGCGCCAAGGGCCTCCTCATCTCCATCACCGGCGGCAAGGACCTCACGCTGTTCGAGGTCGACGAGGCCGCGACCCGCATCCGCGAGGAAGTCGACCAGGACGCCAACATCATCGTCGGCGCGACCTTCGACGAGGCGCTCGACGGCCTGATCCGCGTCTCGGTGGTCGCAACCGGCATCGAGCAGGCCGCGATCGCCCGCAACAGCCAGGCGACCTCCGCTCCCGTCGCAAACCCGGCCCCGCAGGTGCAGCAGGCCGCGGCGCCGGCCGCCGCTGCCGAGAGCCGTCTCGCCGACCTCACCGCGCGGCTCCGTGCCGATAACCAGCGTCTGGCCGAACGCGCCCAGAAGCTGGAAGCCCAGACCCCGGCCGGCGCGCCGGCTCCGGCTGCTGCCGCGCCCCGTCCGAACGTCGAGCGTGCTGCGCTCGCCGCCATCGCCGCTGCCGTGGCTGAAGCCCCGCAGGCGCCCGCGCCGCAGACCTATGGCGATGTCACGGTGCGACCGATCGCGCAGAAGCCGACCCTGTTCCCGGAGCCGGACATGGCCCCGGTCGCAATGCAGGAGCCGATGACGCCCGAAACCTTCATCCCGCCGCAGGCGGAGCGTCCGGTGCGCGCGCCGCGGATGCCGCGCATCGAGGAACTGCCGATTCCGGCCCAGGCCGAGATTCGTCAGGCCCGCGGCGAGGTCGAAGAGGAGGCCCCGCAGAAGACCCGCCTGTCGCTGCTGCAGCGCCTCGCCAATGTCGGGCTTGGCCGTCGCGACGAGGAAAGTGAGCCGCCGGTCGCGGCCCGCACCGCCGGTCCCGCTATGCCGCCACTGCCCGAGCGCCGGCAGCAGAAGACCGTGGCGCAGCAAATCGCATCCAATGAGCCGGTATCAGAGTACGCCCGCCGTCCCGCGCCGCAGGGTCTGGACATGCATGGCCGCCCCGCGCCTGTTGCGCCGGCGCCACAGGGTGACGACCATCTTGATATCCCGGCCTTCCTGCGCCGGCAGGCGACCTGAGGATTGTTACAATAAGGCAGACGAAAAGAGGTCCCGGCGAGAGGTTCGCCGGGACCTTTCCTTTTGCCCCGTACATGCCCGGATGATGCTTCCAAGCGACTGATTTTAAATGATTAATTACGCATTTGGTGGTTCAGTCAACCCGCCGCCGGCGGCCTCAAACCTCGGTGCAATTTGGTTAAGCCTTGGCGCGAATACGGCAGGTTTGGGGTAACAATCGGTAAAAAAGCGTGAGTTGGCGCTGTTTGAGGCAGCAACTATGGTTCGCCGTGACTTGGGGATACGGAGATTCGCAACTGTCGGCACTCGCCGGCCAAGCGGGTCTCGTATAAGTCGCAGTGGGTCGTAGTGGGGCGGATTCCTGATGAAGTTTAGCCGGCAAACAACGCTTCGTGCGCAAGCCTCTGTGGCAGGCGTGGGCGTTCATTCCGGTCTTCCCGTCACTCTCACGCTTGGGCCTGCGCCCGTGGACGCGGGTTTCATTTTTGTCCGCACCGGCCTTGACGGAAGTGACCGCGAAGTTCAGGCGACCGCCGAGCAGGTGATCGCGACCGACTTTGCCACTGTTCTCGGGGACCACGATGGCCCGCTGGTGTCCACTGCCGAGCACGTGCTCGCAGCGCTGCGGGGCATGGGCGTCGACAACGCCACCATCGAGATCGACGGTCCCGAAGTACCGATCATGGACGGCAGCGCTGCGGCCTTCATTGCGGCAATCGACCAGGCCGGCATCGTCACCCAGCCCGCGCAGCGCCGCTTCATTCAGGTTTTGAAGCCGATCTCGGTCAAGATCGGCGACTCCTTCGGCGAGATCAGGCCCCACGCCAGCGGTTTCCGCGTCGAGGTCGAGATCGACTTCACCAATCCCGTCATCGGCCAGCAGGCTTACGCCTTCGACCTCAATCCGGAAGGCTTCCGCCGCGAAGTCGGGAGGGCCCGGACTTTCGGCCTGATGGGCGATGTCGCGCGGCTCTGGAGCGCCGGCTATGCCCTCGGCGCCTCCTTCGATAACACCGTCGTGTTCGATGACGAGCGGCTGCTCAATACCGAGGGCTTGCGCTACGCCGATGAATGCGCCCGTCACAAGGTGCTGGATGTGATCGGCGACCTCTCGCTGGCCGGGCTGCCGCTGCTTGGTGCCTATCGCTCGGTGCGTGGCGGCCACAAGCTCAACCACGCAGTCCTGACCGCGCTGCTCGCCGACCGGACCGCCTGGCGGGTGGTCGAGGGCGAGGCTGCGCGTCGCACCACGCGTCCCGTCGGCGAAGTCGGTCGCGGCATCGTCGGTGGCCGGATCGCCGCGGCATTCGGACCGGATGTGTCCTGAAGCGACCTGTCGCTCCCGCGTATGGCTGGCGGCTTCCCTGGGAAACTCCTGGTAAGCATGATCGGCTAGCATTGGGGCAGGTTCGCCTTAATCCGGGCGAAATGCCTGCCTATCCGGTTCGTTACGATCGTTTTTCGGATACATCGGCGTGGTCGCATGGCAGGCACCACGGCACATTTCGCGCCCATGACGGGGGTCGTGGGCTGGCGGACACCGCATCACAGGGCGTCAGGTCTTAAACTCATGTCGGCACAGCGTATGACGCGCGGATATTTCTCGGTCTCGTCGCGAGCCCGTGGGCTGCTTCAGGCCGTCACTTTCATCATGCTCGCGCTGCCGCTCGCCGGCTGCGGCACCGGCTCGCTCTGGGACAAATTCACCGCCAAGGACGACACCTTCGTCGAGGAGCCCGCTGACAAGATCTACAATGAGGGCCTGTACCTCATGAACGAGAAGAAGGACATGAAGGCGGCGAACAAGAAGTTCGAGGAGGTCGACCGCCAGCATCCTTATTCCGACTGGGCCCGTAAATCGCTGCTGATGTCGGCCTATGCGTCCTACCAGGGCGGCGACTATGACGGCTGCATCGGTGCCGCCACGCGCTATGTCACGCTGCATCCCGGCAGTCCGGACGCGGCCTATGCGCAATACCTGATCGCCGCCTCCCATTACGACCAGATTCCGGATATCAGCCGCGACCAGTCCCGTACCGAAAAGGCGATCGCCGCGCTGGAAGAGGTGGTGCGCAAATATCCGAACTCGGAATATGCGACTTCGGCCAAGGCCAAGATCGAGGGTGCGCGCGACCAACTCGCCGGCAAGGAGATGAATGTCGGCCGCTACTACGCCCAGAAGCGCGACTACACGGCCGCGATCAACCGCTACAAGGCCGTCGTCACGCAGTACCAGACCACCCGCCATGTCGAGGAGGCGCTGTACCGGTTGACCGAAGCCTATATGGCGATCGGCATCGTCGGCGAGGCACAGACCGCGGCGGCCGTGCTTGGTCACAATTTTCCTGACAGCCGCTGGTACAAGGACGCCTATAATCTTGTAAAATCCGGCGGTCTCGAGCCGAGCGAGAATCAGGGGTCCTGGATCAGCAAGACCTTCAAGAAAATGGGTCTCGGCTAGGAAATTGGGGTTCCATGCTGGCGCGTCTGTCGATCCGTGACATCGTCCTGATCGAACGGCTCGATATCGAATTCGCCTCCGGCCTCGCGGTTTTGACCGGCGAGACCGGTGCAGGCAAATCCATCCTGCTCGATGCTTTTGCGCTGGCGCTCGGCGGCCGCGGCGATGCCGGCCTCGTGCGCCACGGTGCGGAGCAGGGGCAGGTCACCGCCGTGTTCGATGTCCCGAAAAATCACCCGGCGGCCAAGATTCTGGCCGAGAACGGCCTCGACGATACCGGCGAGATGATCTTGCGCCGCGTGCAGCTTGCCGACGGCCGCACCCGCGCCTTCATCAACGATCAGTCGATCAGCGTGCAGACGCTGAAGGCGGTCGGCACCGCCCTGGTCGAGATCCACGGTCAGCACGACGAGCGCGCGCTGGTCGATGCCGCCACCCACCGCCGCCTGCTCGACGCCTTTGCCGGCCTCGAAAAGGACGTCGCGGCGGTTGAAGCGCTCTGGGACGAGCGCCGCAGCGCCAACACCGCGCTGGAGGAGCATCGCGCTGCCATGGAGCGTGCCGCACGCGAGGCCGATTATCTGCGCCACGCCTCCGACGAGCTGAAGCAGCTTGCGCCCAAGGAGGGCGAGGAGACCGCGCTGGCCTCGCGCCGCACCACCATGATGCAGGGCGAGAAGATCGCCTCTGACCTGCGCGAGGCGCAGGAAGCGGTCGGCGGCAATCATTCGCCGGTCGCCGCCCTGTCGGCGGCGGTGCGCCGGCTGGAGCGCCGCGGCGTCAACTCGCCGGCGCTGGTCGAGCCCGCGGTGAAGGCGATCGACGCGGCGATCAACGCGCTGGAGGAAGCCGACCAGCATCTCCAGGCAGCGCTGGCCGCAACCGATTTCGATCCAGCCGAGCTCGAGCGCATCGAGGAGCGGCTGTTCGCGCTCCGCGCCGCCTCGCGCAAATATTCGACGCCGGTCGACGGGCTCGCCGCGCTGGCCGCCAAATATGCCGCGGACGTCGTTCTGATCGACGCCGGCGCCTCGCGCCTGAAGAAGCTGGAGCAGGCGGCGATCGAGGCAGATAGCCGTTATGCGGCCGCCGCCAGGAAGCTGTCGCTGGCGCGGCAGAAATCGGCGGAGAAGCTCAACAAGGCCGTCAATGCCGAGCTCGCGCCGCTCAAGCTCGAACGCGCAAAATTCATAACCCAGGTCGAGACGGACGAAGCCGCACCGGGGCCGCAAGGTTTCGATCGCGTCGAGTTCTGGGTGCAGACCAACCCGGGCACCAAGCCGGGTCCGCTGATGAAGGTCGCCTCCGGCGGCGAGCTGTCGCGCTTCCTGTTGGCGCTCAAGGTCGTGCTGTCCGACCGCGGTTCGGCGCCGACCCTGGTGTTCGACGAGATCGATACCGGCGTCGGCGGTGCGGTCGCGGACGCCATCGGCGGGCGCCTGGCGCGGCTCGCCGGTAAGGTCCAGGTCATGGCCGTGACCCACGCCCCACAGGTCGCCGCCCGCGCCGACCAGCACCTCCTGATCTCCAAGGACGCCCTCGACAAGGGCAAGCGCGTCGCCACCCGCGTCAATGCGCTCGCCGCCGACCACCGCCGCGAGGAAATCGCCCGCATGCTCGCCGGTGCCGAGATCACCGCCGAGGCGAGGGCAGCGGCGGAACGATTGCTGAAGGCGGCGACGGCTTAGAGTCGTTTCCCGGACGCGGCGCAGCGCGTAGCGCTGCTCCGCAGAGCCGGGACCCAGAGCTCCCGCCGCATGGGCCCCGGCTCAGCAGCGCATCGCTGAAGAGGCGCTGCGCTGCATCCGGGGCACGAGATTTCCACAAGCCTTTACCCTCCCGCCCGCTCCGTCGTATCCAAGCACCATGGCCAGAGCAGCAAAATCGAAACCGCTTCGCGACCTCGCCGACCTCACCAAGGCGCAGGCCAAGGTCGAGCATATGCGGCTGTCGCTCGAGATCGAGGGGCACAACGAGCGATACTATCAGGAGGACGCGCCCAGCGTCACCGACGCCGAATATGACGCGCTGCGTCAGCGCCTCAATGCCATCGAGAAGCGCTTCCCCGAATTCGTCACCGCGGATTCGCCCTCGCAGAAGGTCGGCGCCGCGCCGTCAGGCCGCTTCAAGAAAGTCCGGCATTCCCTGCCCATGCTGTCGCTCGACAATGCCTTTGCGGAAGAGGACGTGCGTGATTTCGTTGGGCGCATCGTCCGGTTCCTGAAGCTCGACGACGACAAGGTCGATTTCTCCGCCGAGCCGAAGATCGATGGTCTCTCGATGTCGCTGCGCTACGAGGGCGGCGAGCTCGTCACCGCCGCGACGCGCGGCGACGGCGCGGTCGGCGAGGACGTCACCGCCAACATCCGCACGCTCGAAGACGTTCCGCAGAAGCTGAAGAGCCGCAACGTCCCCGATATCTGCGAGGTACGCGGCGAGGTCTACATGACCAAGAAGGCGTTCCTCGCGCTCAACGAGCGGCAGAAGGCGGAAGGCGGCACCATCTTCGCCAATCCGCGCAATTCGGCCGCCGGCTCGCTCCGGCAGAAGGACGCGACCATCACCGCCTCCCGTCCCCTCGGCTTCTTCGCCTATGCCTGGGGGCAGATGAGTGCGATGCCGGAGGATACGCAGAGCGGCATGATCGGCTGGTTCGAGCGCTGCGGCTTCAAGACCAATCCACTGACCAAGCTCTGTCACTCCGTCGAGGAGCTGCTCGCGTTTCATCATGCGATCGAGGAGCAGCGCGCACGGCTCGACTACGACATCGACGGCGTCGTCTACAAGGTCGACCGCATCGACTGGCAGGAGCGGCTCGGCTTCGTCTCGCGCACGCCGCGCTGGGGCATCGCGCACAAATTCCCGGCGGAGCGTGCCATGACGGTGCTGCGCGACATCGAGATCCAGGTCGGCCGCACCGGCTCGTTCACGCCGGTCGGCAAGCTCGAGCCGGTCGGCGTCGGCGGCGTGATCGTGCAGAACGTCACGCTGCACAACGAGGACTACATCAAGGGCATCGGCAACAAGGGCGAGGTGCTGCGCGAGGGGCGCGACATCAGGATCGGCGACACCGTCGTGATCCAGCGCGCCGGCGACGTCATCCCGCAGGTGGTCGACGTCGTCCTCGACAAGCGGCCGAAGACCGCAAAGGAGTTCCACTTCCCGAAGAAGTGCCCGTGTCCGCTGCACACCGACGTCGTGCGCGAGGAGACCGCGACGGGCGAGGAGGGCTCGCGCGCCCGCTGCACCGGCGAGTTCGCCTGTCCCTACCAGAAGATCGAGCACCTCAAGCTGTTCGTGTCGCGGCGGGCCTTCGACATCGACGGCCTTGGCGAGAAGCAGCTCCAGTATTTCTTCGACGAGGGATGGGTGAAGGAGCCCGCCGACATCTTCACGCTGGAGCAGCGCAACGCGAAGCTCAAGCTCGAGGAGGTCGAGGGCTACGGCGCGACCTCGGTGCGCAACCTGTTCGGCGCCATCGAGAACCGGCGAAAAATCGCGCTGGAGCGCTTCATCTATGCGCTCGGCATGCGCCATGTCGGCGAGACCACGGCGCTGGCGCTGGCGCGCGGCTACGGCTCGTGGGACGCCTTCCACGACGCTTGCCTCAAGGTCGCTCGCGGCGACGAGGAGGCGATTGCGGACATGGACGCGCTCGATCAGATCGGTGACACCGTGATCAAGAGCATCGCCGATTATTTCGGCGAGAGCCACAACCGCGGCATCGTCGAACGGCTGACCAGTGAGGTCGAGATCGTCGACGCCGAGAAGCCGAAGAGCAACTCGGCCGTCGCCGGCAAGACCGTGGTGTTCACAGGCTCGCTGGAGAAGATGACGCGGGATGAAGCCAAAGCGACAGCTGAGCGGTTAGGGGCCAAGGTGTCGGGCTCGGTTTCGAAGAAGACCGATCTGGTGGTCGCCGGCCCCGGCGCGGGCTCGAAGCTCGCCGAAGCCAACAAGCACGGCGTCAAGGTGCTGACCGAGGACGAGTGGCTGAAGCTGATCGGGGAGTGAAGGTTTTCTTTCCTCATTGCGAGCGCAGCGAAGCAATCCAGAATCCTTCCGCGACGACAGTCTGGATTTGCTTCGCTGCGCTCGCAATGACGGAAGAGGGCGGCGGCCGCTCGTCACATCATCCCCGTCTCTTCCTCCTCCGCCTGCTCGATCAATTCCTCACTCACCACGACCTCGCGGCGCGGCACGACGAAGATCATTGTGCACGCACAGAGCAGCGAGATCGCGAGGACCGCGGAGGTGAGGGGCAGCGTCGTTGCGGAGTGGCCGCCGAGATAGGCGCCGAATTGCGACATCAGCGCGCCAATGCCCTGCTGCAGGAAGCCCATCGCGCCTGAGGCGGTGCCCGCCGCTTCGGGGCGGATGCTGATCGCTCCGGCTGCGGAATTCGCCATCACGAAGGCATTGCCGACCATCACGATCATCTGCGTGCCGAAAAGCCAGCTTGGGGCCTCGTTCCAGCCAGTCACGCTCCAGAGCAGGTTCAGGAGGCCGCCGCAAAGCTGCAGGCCAAGCCCGAGCCAAATGAGCCTTTCCAGCGAGTGCCTGGGCGCAAATCGCACGCAGAGCAGGTTGCCGACGAGATACGCAAAACCCGTCGTGGCGAACCACGCGCCGTATTCGGCGCTGCTCCGTCCCATCTGCGTCACCACGATGTAGGGCCCGCCGCCGGCGAAGGTGAAAATGATCTGCGAGGCCAGCACCTGGCACATCACGTAACCGACGAAGGCGCGGTTCGTGATCAGCATGCCGACGTCGCGGCGAAAGCTGCTGCCGACGCCGCGGGTGCGGCGCGTCTCGGGCAGCGCCACCCCAATCCCGACGGCGACAATAATCGCACCGATCGTGATGGCGTAGAAGATCGCGCGCCAGCCGAACGCGGTCTCGATCAGGCCGCCGGTGAGCGGCGAGACCATCTGTCCGATCATCAGCGCCGCGACCACGAGGCTGATCATCGAGGCGACGCGATCGCGCTCATAGATGTCGCGGATGATGGCGCGGCTCACCACCATACCGGCGGCGCCGCCCAGCGCCTGGAAGAAGCGTGCTGCGATCAGCTGCGGCAGGTTTTGCGCGAGGATGCAGCCGATGCTGGCCGCCACCATCAGCGCCAGTCCTCCGAGCAGCACCGGACGCCGTCCGAACCGGTCCGACAGCGGACCCATGATCAGCTGCGACAGCGCGATGCCGACCATGTAGAGCGAGACCGTCATCTGCGCGATCGAGATGTCGCTGCCGAAATTCGTCGCCAGCACCGGCAGCGCCGGAACCAGCATGTAGAGCGAGATCGGCGCGATCCCGGTCATGATGACCAGCAGCAGCAGCACCGCGCGCGAGGTCGCGATGGTCTTCGTGGCCGCTTCCGGCGGCCCGCTGATCATGCCGTGCATAAGTGTCCGTCTCGTCCAAATCCGAATCGGACTGTAGCGTCGCTACACAAGACGGATATCGGCGTTTCGGAATGCGGCTATACGGATTTTGGGATGGTTACAATAATAGCGCGATGGCGACCGATTGGGCGCGTTGCTTGCGCCGCAAATGCGATGTCATTCGCCGCGAAAGCGGGGAATCCAGTACGCCGCGGCTTCTCCGCGTGCGTTTGCTGTCTCTGGAATACTGGATGCCCCGCCCCAGTGCGCAACTGCGCACAAGGCGGGGCATGACACCTGTGGTGAGGAAGCAGCGTTGCGCAAATCAGGTAGCGCCATGCGCACTACGCCTTCAACTCCGCCGTCGCCTGACCGAGCCAGGCCCTCGTCGCATCGTCCAGCGCCGGCCGCACCTCGGCCTTCACGCGCGCATGGTAGGCATTGAGCCAGTCGAGTTCGTCCTTGCTCAGCATCGCCACGTCGACCAGCCGGCGGTCGATCGGCGCCAAGGTCAGCGTCTCGAACGCGTTCATCGGCTTTTCGGCGCCCTTGATGTCGGCCGCGACCACCAGCTCCAGGTTCTCGATGCGGATGCCGAAGCCGTCGGTCTTGTAGTAGCCGGGCTCGTTGGAGAGGATCATGCCGCGCTTCAGCGGCGTGGTGCCGAGCTTCGAAATTCGCGCGGGCCCTTCGTGCACCGAGAGATAGCTGCCGACGCCGTGGCCGGTGCCGTGCTCGAAATCAAGGCCCGCGGACCAGAGATATTGTCGTGCCAGCGTGTCGAGTTGCGCGCCCGTGGTGCCGTCCGGAAAGACGGCGCGCGCGATCGCGATATGGCCGCGCAACACGCGGGTGAAGCGGTCGCGCATCTCGTCCGTCGGCTCGCCCACCGCCATGGTGCGCGTGACGTCGGTGGTGCCGTCCTCATATTGCGCGCCGGAATCGATCAGCAGGAGATCGCCGGGTGCGATCCGCCGGTTGCTCTTGCGGGTGACGCGGTAGTGCACGATGGCGCCGTTCGGACCGGTGCCGGAGATGGTCGGGAACGACACGTCCTTGAGCGCGCCGGTGTCGCGGCGGAAGGTTTCCAGCGCCTCGACCGCGTCGATCTCGGTGAGCTTGCCGCTCGGCGCCTCGCGATCGATCCATGCGAGGAAGCGCGCCAGCGCTGCGGCGTCGCGCACATGGGCCGTCTTGGTGCCATTGATCTCGGTCGCGTTCTTGACCGCTTTGAGCAGTGCAACCGGATCGTTGCCACGCACCGGCTTGCCGCCGGCGCCCGCGATCAGGCGGCTGAGTGCGTCGGCCGCGGTGGCGTTGTCCAGCGCGATCGCCGCGCCGCTTTTGGCCAGCGCCATCAGCGTCGGCGCCATGGCGTCCGGTTCGCGCACGTCGGCGGCTTGCTCGAGATGGTCGCGTGTGAGGTTGGAGAGCTTGCGGTGGTCGATGAAGATGGTGGGGCGGCCGTCCTTCGGCACCAGCGCGTACGACAACGGCAGCGGCGTATGGGCGACGTCGGCGCCGCGGATGTTGAAGGTCCAGGCCACCGCATGACTGTCCGACAGCACCAGCGCATCGGTGCCGAGCTTGGCGATCTCGGCCCTGATCTGCGTCAGCTTTTCCGCTTCAGTGACACCGGCATGTTGGAGGCTGTGCACGGCGACGGGGGCGAGCGGCGGCCGCGGCCGGTCCTGCCAGATCACGTCGATCGGATTGCTGTCGACGGCCACCAGCTCGGCGCCGGCCTTGGCGCAGGCTGCGGACAGGCGTTCCGCTGCTGAAAAAGTGTGCAGCCACGGATCAAATCCAAGGCGGTCACCGGCTTTCAGATGCGCCGACACCCAGCTCTCCGGCGGTGGGTCGACCAGCGATTCCACGGCCCAGGCCTTGGCGTCGACCTGCTTGGCGGCCTGAAGCGTGTAGCGGCCGTCGACGAACACCGCAGCTTCCTGCGTCAGCACCACCGCCAGGCCCGCCGAGCCCGTAAAGCCGGTCAGCCAGGCCAGCCGCTCTTCCGATGGCGGCACATATTCGTTCTGCTGCTGGTCGGCGCGCGGAACGACGAAGCCGGTCAGCTTGCGACGGGCGAGTTCTTCGCGAAGTGCAGCCAGCCGTGCCGTCAATGCGACGCCGGCCTCCGGCTCCTCGAATGTCTGGAAGTGTGCTTCGAACATGGTGGATCACTTTAGGATCATGGGCATCGGTCCGCAATGTAGACGCATTTGCGGCGCATCTGGCATGGACTGTGCTTGAAATAGTTCCATTCGCATTGAGTGGAGCAAAGGATGCGGCAGTTGCGCTTCGTCCGAATAACAGGGAAATTCGAGCAGGTGGTTCATCTCAACGGCGAGGGGACACACGATGCCAGCGTTCACGTTTGAGAAGATTTCGCCGCCGGTGCGCCGGGCCCCGACTGCGGCGGTACCGAAGAAGCCGCGCGGCCTCATCAGCCAGATGATCGACCGTTTCGCCGAGCGGCGCGCGCGGCGCACTTTGCAGGACGATCGCGCGATACGCCGCGACGAGAAGCCGGCGGAGTAGCGCGGCGTCGCTCGTTACCTTTCCCCGCAAGCGGGGCACGGGAGCGCACCGGCGCCGCGGAGGCGTTTTACCCCAGCTTCCGCAGCAACAGGCTGCTCCATCCCTCGATCCTCACATGCCGCAGTGGCACCAGGCCGCGCGCGCGGTAGGCGGCGATTACGGCCGGGGCCTGATGCGTCAGCAGGCCGGAGAGGATGACGCGGGCGCCAGGCGCGAGGTGCCGCGCCATCGGGCTCGCCAATTGCCGCAGCGGATTGGCTAGGATGTTGGCGAGCACCAGGTCGAACGGACGCGCGCGCGCAAAATCCGGCGCGGCAAAGCCCGTGGCGCGGATCACCCGCACATGATTGCCAACTTCATTCAGCGAGGCGTTCTCAGCCGCCACCCGCACCGAGGGCGGATCGATGTCGGAGGCCAGCACTGCGCGATGCAGCGCCTTCGCGGCTGCGATCGCCAGCACGCCGGTCCCGGTGCCGAGGTCGAGCACGTTGCGCGGCCGGGAACTCTTCAGGAAATGGTCAAGCAGAAGTAAACAGCCGCGCGTGGTGCCATGATGGCCGGTGCCGAAGGCGAGCGCCGCCTCGATCTCGATGGCGAGCTTGTTCGGCGCCACACGGTCACGGTCATGGCTGCCGTGCACGACGAAGCGCCCGGCCGGGACCGGGACGAGATCCTCCAGGCTGGCCTTGACCCAGTCCTTGGCCTCGATCGTGTCGAAGGCGAGCGTCGCGGCGATCTCATTTCCTGCGGACGTTGCAACGAGTTCGCGCAGCCATGCCTGATCCGGCGCCTCAGCGAAGTGGAGCGTGACGTCCCATTGTCCGTCCGGCCGCTCGAAGGCGGCGACCGCCGCATCGCCATCGAAAAACACCTCGGTGAGCACGTCGACGACGCGTCTGGCGTCGGCCTCACTGCCGATCGAAAAGCTGGCGCGATGGGTGGGGGAAGGCTGCATTCAGGGTTCCGTTGAGCTCAATTTTTGCAACTTTTGCTGCCAATTTTCCGGACAAATTGCGGTTCGCCGGTTAATCCGCCCCTAGCTTGTCTCCCGTACATTTCCGGATGTTGAAGAAACCCGACACAGCTTGGGATTGAAACGGGAGCGAGTCTTGAAGCGCATGATTCAGAAGTTCTGGTCGGACGAGTCCGGTGCAACCGCGATCGAATACGGCTTGATCGCCGCGGGTATCGCCCTGGCGATCATCACCGTGGTGAACGGCCTGGGCACCACCATGAACGACAAGTTCACTTCGATTAACACCTCCTTGAAGTAATTTCCGCCGGCATTTCAGAGCGGGAGCTATTTTCTTCCAAGGCTGCTCTGATCACCGCCCGCCAGGGGATTCCCATGGTGGGCGAGGCCGTTTGGGCTCGCAGGAATGCCCGGCAATGCCTCAGTTCGAATTGGGCGGCCTAAAGCCAGAGACCAGTTGGATGTGAATGTCTTGGGCGACTATTTGGCGCGCCCATTCGGCCTGATCTTCCGCAATCAGTTTCGCGACCAGCAATTCATCCACGATCGAGGCGGCAATTTGCTCGCTCCAGCGGAAATCTTCTGCGTTTCTCTTCTCGTCGATCATGCGAGCGCTACCCGACGTCCACAGCCTCTCCGCTCGTCATTCGGAGGCCATCCACTGCCTTATACCTTACTTGTCCCGCGGCTTTTCCACAGCCTGTTCCGGGCTTGTCCTGAGAAGCCGTCCAGTTTCGCCACAGACCTTTCGACAGCCTGTCCACAACCAATCCGCAGTCCTATCCACGGCTTCCGAACAGGGACCGGTGATCCCGCAGGATCACCTGGGCGGCGTTGTGCCCGGGGGCGCCGGTGACGCCACCGCCGGGGTGGGCGCCGGAGCCGCAATGGTAGAGGCCCCTCAACGGCCCGCGATAGTCGGCGTGGCCCAGCATCGGCCGCGCCGAGAACAACTGGTTCAGCGTCAGCGCGCCGTGGAAGATGTCGCCTCCCAGCAGACCGAATTGCCGCTCGAGATCGAGCGGTGACAGGATCTGACGGCCGAGCACGCTCGCCGCAAAACCCGGCGCGTATTGATCCACCGTCGCGATCATGAGATCGGCGACCTCTTCACGATGGTCGTCCCACGACTTCCCACCGGGGAGCGTTGGTGCGACATGCTGACAGAACAGGCTCGCGACGTGTTTGCCGGCGGGCGCCAGCGTGTCGTCGAGCGTTGAGGGGATCAGCATCTCGACGACGGGCTCACGGCTCCAGCCCTGCGCCCGCGCATCGAGATAGGCGCGGTCCATGTAGTCGAGGCTCGGCGCCAGGATGATGCCGGAAGAGAGATGATCGCCTTCGCCCGGCAGCGCCGTGAAGGAGGGCAGGCGGTCCAGCGCCACGTTCATGCGGAAGGTGCCGGAGCCGTTCTTCCAGTGCCGGATGCGAGCGAGGAAATCCGCAGGGAGAGCGTCGGCCGCGATCAGTCGCGTGTAGAGCAGCTTCGGATTGACGTTGGCCGCGATATATTTCGCGCGGATGCTGGCGCCGTTCTCCAGCGCGACGCCGACGGCGCGGTCGCGTTCGACGATGATCTCACGGACGCCGGCATCCGTTTCGATCACGACGCCGCGCTCGCGTGCCGCGCGCGCCATCGCCTGCGTGATCGCGCCCATGCCGCCGATGGCGTGGCCCCAGACACCCTTCTTGCCGTTCACCTCGCCGAAGGCGTGATGCAGCATCACATAGGCCGAGCCGGGGGCGTAGGGGCTGGCATAGTTGCCGACGATGGCATCGAAGCCGAACAGCGCCTTGACCAGATCATGTTCGAAACGTTCGTCCAGCATTTCGCCGGCCGAACGGGTGAACAGATCGAGCAGGCTGCGGCTCTGTTCCAGCGTGAGGCCGCGCAGGATGTTGGCGCTCTGCAGCGCGTTCACGGCCTCGCGGATCGCATTCGTGCCGAAGCCCTCGAGCAGGTTCGGCGGCGCGCGCAGCACGAATTGCCTGAGCACGTCGGCGATGTCTTCCAGCTCGCGCGCGAAGCCGTCGAGAGCCTCCGCATCATGCGCGCTGAGCCGCGCGACCGACGCTTTCGTCCGCCCCTCGCCGGTGAGGAGATGGCTGGCATCCGGCGCCGGCAGAAAATTCTGCGCGCGCCGTTCGACGATGCGCAGGCCTTGTTCCGCAAGATTCAAATCGCGGATCACCCGCGGATTGAGCAGGCTCACGGTATAAGCCGCGACCGAATTGCGGAAACCGGGGTGAAACTCCTCCGTGACCGCTGCGCCGCCGACCACCTTGCGACGCTCGACCACGCGCACCCGCAGGCCTGCCATCGCGAGATAGGCCGCACAGGTGAGGCCGTTATGGCCAGCGCCGATGATGATGACGTCGGTTTCGGTCATGATTTCCTTGGCGTCATCTCCGGGGCGATGCGCAGCATCGAACTATGTTGCGGGCTCCGCACCGGAGAATCTCGAGGTTCCGTGTTCGCCTCTTCGAGGCGCCCCGGAACGACATCTCTACATCAAGCATTTCCCGCTGCAACATCACGACACCCTTTGTTGCCCGTTCAGGCGCCTTGTGCTCCATTGCGCGCGTCCGGCGCCCGCCGGGTTTTGAGCCGGAGCTCCCATGGATTCGATCGTGCAACCCGCGGCCACGGAGCAGTCGTCTCCTTCGCGCAACCGGCTGCTGCTGGCGGTCTACACCGCCGCGATCTTCGTCAGCGCGCTGCTGCTGTTCTCGGTGCAGCCGCTGTTCACGAAGATGGTGCTGCCGCGGCTCGGCGGCTCGCCTGCGGTGTGGTCGGTGGCCATGGTGTTCTTCCAGTCGCTGTTGCTCGCCGGCTACGCCTATGCACATCTGCTGATGCAGGTGAGGAACCGCATCGTTCCGGTGGCGGTGCATCTGGTGCTGCTGATCGCGGCCTTCGCCACGCTGCCGCTCGGCATCGCCTCCGCCTATGGCGAGCCGCCCGCTTCGGGCTACGCGTTCTGGCTGCTCGGCCTGTTCGCGGTCTCGATCGGGCTGCCGTTCTTCGCGCTCGCGGCCAACAATCCGCTGCTGCAGGCCTGGTTCGTCCGCACCGGCCATCCCGCGGCCCACGATCCCTATTTCCTCTATGCCTCATCGAACATCGGCAGCTTCCTCGCGCTGCTGTCCTATCCGTTCGTGCTGGAGCCGATGTTCACGCTGCAGATGCAGAACCGGTTCTGGACCGGCGGCTATGGCCTGTTGATCCTTCTCATCGGCGCCTGCGGCGCGCTGTTGCTGCGTTCGCCCAAGTTGGCGGTGGCCGACGCGCTGGCGGAGGACGTGAATGCGCCCGCGCCCGGCCTCTTGACGCGGCTGCGCTGGATATTCCTCGCCGCAGTGCCGTCGGGCCTGCTCATCGCCGTCACCGCGCACATTTCGACCGACGTCGCGGCGGCGCCGCTGCTGTGGGTGCTGCCGCTCTCGCTGTACCTTTTGACCTGGGTCGTGGTGTTCCAGTCGCGGCCGTTATTGCCGCACAAATGGATGCTGATGCTCCAGCCGCTCGCGATCGCAGGCGTCGTCGTCCTGCTGGCCTTTGGCGGAGAGCAGAACCTGCTGCTGACGCTCGGCGGACATCAATTGTGCTTCTTCGTCATTGCCATGGCCTGTCACGGCGAATTGGCGCGGACGCGGCCGGCGGCCAGATATCTCACCGGGTTTTATGTGGCGCTGTCGTTCGGCGGCATGGTCGGCGGCCTGTTCGCTGGGCTCGTTGCGCCTTTCACGTTCACATGGATCGCCGAATATCCGATCCTGATCGCGCTCGCCGCGCTGTGCCGTCCGCCTGCGACCGAGCGGCTGGCGGGCATTGTGAGATGGTACTGGTTGGCGCTCGCCGCGCTCGCGGTAGCGCTCGTCGCGCCGTCGTACACCACGGGCGACCTCTCGACCTGGTTCGGGGATCATCGCGTCTGGGTCGCCGGCGCCGTCGGCGTGCTCGCCGCGCTGCTCGCGCTGATCCTCAATGCCGGTCGCTGGAAGATCTTTGCCACCGTCGCGCTCGCGCTGGCGTTGATCCGGGTTTATCCCGCAGACGAGGGCCGCGTCACGACGGTGCGCAGCTTCTTCGGAGTGCACAAGATCGTGGTGACGCCGGGCGGCTATTTCCACGTGCTCATGCACGGCACCACCATTCATGGCGCCGAGCGCTTTCGCAACGATGACGGCACGCCGGTCATCGGCCGGCCCGAGCCGATCACCTACTATCATCGGGACGGTGGCATCGGTCAGGCCGTCAGCGCGATCCGCGAGCGCAAGGGCGCGCCGCTCAAGGTCGCCGCGATCGGGGTTGGCTCGGGCACGCTCGCCTGCGCTGCCGAGCGAGGGGAGAGCTGGACTTTCTTCGAGATCGACCAGTCCATGGTCGACGCCGCGCGTGACCCCAGGAATTTCCGCTACATATCGAGCTGCATGCCGGACATGAAGCCCGTGATCGGCGATGCGCGCCTCACCTTCGCCAAGGAGCCCGATGGCGCCTATGATCTCATCATCGTCGATGCCTATTCGTCCGATGCGATTCCGATCCATCTTGCGACCGAAGAGGCGATGAAGATCTACAAGGACAAGCTCGCGCCGCACGGCGCCGTGGTGATGCACGTCTCCAACCGGCATCTGGATCTCGAGACCGTCGTGGTCGGCATTGCCGACGCCAACGATCTCAAGAGCTGGGTCTTCAACGAGGATTCGGGCCGCGATTCCGACTACATCTTCTCGACCGACGTCGTCATCTCCGCCCGGGAGGAGGCCGACATCGGCAGGCTCGCGTCCTCCAAGCAATGGGAGCAGACCGAAGCCGATGACAGGGTGCGGGTCTGGACCGACGACTATTCGAACATCCTGGGCGCGCTGTATCGGCGTTTAAGGGATGGGGAGTAGAGCTCGCGGCTCGAGTGATCTCGTGCCCCCGCTCTTCGTCGCGTCATTTCATGCCGCGCCGCGCCCGGGACACGAGACCGGTTCTAAGGCGCCACCGGCGTCCCCGCCGGCAACGCAATTCCCCTCTCGCCGGCAACCTGCCGCAGCAGGTCCGGCCTGTCCGAGATGATCCCATCGACGCCGAGCTCGATCATGCGCGCCATGTCGTCTCGCTTGTTCACCGTCCAGACCACGACGCGCAGCCCGAGCGCGTGAGCTTCCGAGACGAGCGCGGTGGTCACATCGCCGAAATAGGGCGACCAGATCGCGCCGCCCGCAGCCTTGATCGTCCGTGGCAGCGAGCCGCCGTGATCGGCCGGATTGAAGCCGGCCGTCCAGTTCGTCGCCTTGTCGAGCGCCACCGTCTGGCCCGTGCCGCGCTGGAGCGTCAGGTACACGGTTGGAATCGTGGGCGCCTGCCGCTGGACGAGCTGCAGGGTCCTCCAGTCGAACGACTGGACCATGACGCGATCGGAAAATCCTTCGGTCTCGATCACCCCGAGCAGCTTTGCGACGAAGGCCGCCGGATCTGGCGCTTCGTCCGGATGGTTCGGATCGATCTTGGTCTCGATGTTGAAGCGGACCTGCGTGTTGCCGGACTTGCGCACCAGCAAGAACAGCTCGCGCAGGGTGGGAATGCGCGTTCCCGGCACCGCACGCTGGTCGGGGAATTGTTTCGCATAGGCGCTGTCCGGCCGGATCTGGCCGACGTCATAGGTCCTGACCTCGTCGAGCCGCAGTCTTACGAAAGGCGTGCCGGGCGGAGTGATGTAGGCTCCATCGGAGCTGCGTGCGAGATCCGGATTGAGCCCGCGCTCATGCGAGATGACGATTTCGCCATCGGCAGTGACGCCGACGTCGAGCTCCAGCGTGTCGACGCCCATCGACAGCGCGTTGGCGAAGGCGGGCAGGGTGTTTTCCGGCAACAGCGCCCGCCCGCCGCGATGCGCCTCGAGGTCGAAGGCCACATCAGCTCCCATGGCCGGTCCCGCTATCAGAATCCAGAGCACAGTCGGAATGATCGTGGCACGTGACGGCATGGTGCCTCGGTCGGCGAGGGCGGTTGATGGCAGTCGCGTCAGTTCTGATAGTAATAGCCGCGCGGCTGATAATATTGCCGGGGCTGCGGCTGATAGTAGCCCTGCTGGCCGTAGCCTTGATTGTAATATGGCTGCGGCTGCTGCTGATAGACCTGCGCGTCATAAAGCGGGCGGCTTGCCGAGCGCGGCGCGGGATAGCGGGCGCCGGTGTCGCTGCCGTCGGCCGGATAGATGTAGTTGTCGTCCTGCGGCATGTAGCGGCGCGCGGGCTGCGCCGGCGGCGCCAGGTTCACGGGATCGCCCGTGGTCGCGTATTGCTCTTCGGCCGGTTGCGGTGCGCGGGCCACGGCATTGCGGCCGCGCGGATTGCGCGCCAGCGCCACCTGCGCCGAGCCGGTCAGCGTCACCGTGGTGTTGAGCACGCCCTGCTGCTGCACCAGGGCATAGAGCGTCGAGGCGTTCTGCCGCGACAGCCGCACGCAGCCATGGGAGGCGGGCGTGCCGAGACGGCTGACCGAATCCGTGCCGTGGATGGCGTGCCCGACCTTGGTGAAGAAGATCGAATGCGGCATCGGCGCGTCGTCGAATTCCTTGGAGAAATGATCCTCCTCCATGCGGAAGGCGCGGAAGGCACCGTTCGGCGTTTCGCGCGAGGGGATGCCGGTCGATACCGGCCAGTGATAGCGCGCCACGCCATCCACGGCGACGGTCATCTGCTGATTGTCCTTGTCGATGGTGATCTCGACCTTGGCCTGCGCGGTGCCCGCGCTCAAAAGCATCAGGGAAGTGAAAGCGATAAAAAATGAACGCATCTGACTCTCGGCCTCCGGCCTGTTCACGCTAGCGCCGCGGCTCTCCGTCCCCGGCGTGCAATATGCCTGCAATCCGGCTTTCGTTCCAGCGGCCTGCCCGCCATCGTTAACGTGATGTCCGACGTAAGCAAGGCCGCTTTGTGCCGCGCCGCCAGCTGCGATGCTGATATTTTCGAGAGCGGACATGCGTTCACATCGCCGACAATTCGTCACAAAGGCGCAACCATTTGGCCGCCCGGTGCGTTGATGATGGCCTGCCGATTGGCGGCCTTTCGCCGCCGCTTTTGCCATTGGACTGAAGATGAACAAAGCCCGTGTCAACGCCGCCGTCCTGCCGGCCGGCTTCCCCGTCCGCATGCTGTTCGCAGCTGCCGCCCTTCTCGCGCTATCGTCCTTGCCGCAAGCCGGTCACGCGCAGGGCATCGTGCGCGGTGCCCAGGAAGGATCCTATGAGGGCAACCGGATCGCCGGTCCCGTAGGGGGCGTGGTGGGTGGCGCCGTCGGCGCCGGTGTCGGCGGCGCCGTGGGTGCGGTGGAGGGCGTGTTCGGCATCCCGCACCGTCACTATCGCCACTGCCGTGGCTATTATGACGGCTACCATCGCTTCCACTGTTACCGGTGACGACCTCGTAGCCCGGATTACCCTTGCGCTCGGTCCGGGCTACGCGGGTCAATTCTTCAGCCGATACCCCGTGCGGAAAATCCACCATATCACGATCAGGCAGATCACCAGGAACGCCAGCGTCATGCCGACGCTGACGGAGACGCTGACGTCGGCGATCTCGTAGAAGCTCCAGCGGAAGCCCGAGACCAGATAGACGACCGGATTGAGCAGCGCGACCGTGCGCCAGCCCGTCGGCAGCATGTCGATGGAATAGAAGCTTCCGCCGAGGAAGGTCAGCGGCGTCACCACCAGCATCGGGATCATCTGCAGCTTCTCGAATCCGTCGGCCCAGATGCCGATGATGAACCCGAACAGGCTGAACGTCACTGCCGTCAGCACCAGGAAGGTCAGCATCCAGACCGGATGATGGATGTGCAGCGGCACGAACAGCCCGGCCGTCGCCAGGATGATCAGGCCCAAGATGATCGACTTGGTCGCGGCCGCGCCGACATAGCCGAGCACGATCTCGAAATAGGAGATCGGTGCCGACAGGATCTCGTAGATCGTGCCGGTGAATTTCGGGAAGTAGATGCCGAACGAGGCGTTGGCGATGCTCTGCGTCAGCACCGAGAGCATGATCAGGCCCGGCACGATGAAGGTGCCGTAGCTGACGCCCTCGACCTGGCTGATGCGCGAGCCGATCGCGGCGCCGAACACCACGAAATAGAGCGAGGTGGAGACCACAGGCGAGACGATGCTTTGCAGCAGCGTGCGCCAGGTGCGCGCCATTTCGAACAGATAGATGGCGCGGATGGCGCGGTGATTCATGACGTCCTCACGAGGTCGACGAAGATGTCCTCGAGCGACGACTGCGTCGTGTCGAGATCGTTGAAGCGGATGCCGGCGTTGCGCAAGTCGCTGAGCAGGCTGGTGATGCCGGTGCGCTCGCCTTTGGTGTCGTAGTCGTAGACCAGCGTCGCGCCGGAATCGCAGAGGTCGAGCTCGTAGTGTGCGAGGCTCTCCGGCAGCGACGAGATCTTGTTCTGCAGGTGCAGCGTCAGCCGCTTCTTGCCGAGCTTCTGCATCAAGGTCGTCTTGTCCTCGACCAGCACGATCTCGCCCTTGTTGATGACGCCGATGCGATCGGCCATCTCCTCGGCTTCCTCGATGTAGTGCGTGGTGAGGATGATGGTGACCCCGGATTGCTGCAGGCCGCGCACCACCTCCCACATGCCCTTGCGCAGCTCGACGTCGACGCCGGCGGTCGGCTCGTCCAGGAACAGGATTTGCGGTTCGTGCGACAGTGCTTTGGCGATCATCACGCGGCGCTTCATGCCGCCGGACAGCGTGATGATCTTGTTGTCCTTCTTGTCCCACAGCGAGAGGTCTTTCAGCACCTTCTCGATATGCGCGGGGTTCTTCGGCTTACCGAACAGGCCGCGGGAGAAGCTCACGGTCGCCCACACGCTTTCGAAAGCGTCGGTGTGCAATTCCTGCGGCACGAGGCCGATCAGCGAGCGCGCCTTGCGGTAGGAGGCCTGGATGTCCTCGCCGCCGACCAGAACCTTGCCTTCGCTGGGATTGGCGATGCCGCAGATGATGGAGATCAGCGTGGTCTTGCCCGCGCCGTTCGGGCCAAGCAGCGCGAAGATTTCGCCGCGCTTGATATCGAGATTGACGTTCTTGAGCGCCTTGAAGCCGGACCCGTAGGTCTTCGACAGATTGGCGACGGAAACGATGGAGGACATGATGGCCGCAAGGCTGAGGGGCAAAAGGCTGGGGAGGGAGGCTGGAACCTGCCGGGAAGGGCGGGGCAGCGGAGCCCTGAGATAGGAATGCCCTTGCCCGGTCGCAATTGGCCGGAGAAAAATGGTCTCAAAACGGACCGTTGAGTGGCAGGTTTCGGGCAAGTGTTGCGCAACCGCCACGGGCTGCCGCTAAGATTGTCACTCACGCGGCTCTTTGTTGCGTCTGCGAGCAGGCCATGGCTACGATTCCGGCCTATCGCAAAGCGTATCCTCTCCAAGGAAAACACCGATGAGACCGAACGGCCGTCACACCGTCGGCGCCAGCCAGTTGTCCGCCCTCCGTGTTTGGGCGGTAGGCCTGCTCCTGCTGTCAGCTGTTGCCATCAGCCCGACCACCGCCAAGGCCGCGCCGAGCCAGGCCGCGGTGGCGACCACGCATGTCTACCTGCTCCGTGGCGTGCTCAACATCTTCTCGCTCGGGCTCGACACGATCGGCGCGCGGCTTCAGGCGCAGGGCATCCCGGTGACCGTCGCCAACTTCGTTTCCTGGTCCTCGCTCGCCGATGAAGCGGCAGCTGCCTACAAGGCCGGCCGGCTCAAGACGATTATCCTGGTCGGCCATTCCTCCGGTGCGACCGCGCTGCCGGACATGATCGCCAAGCTCAACCAGCTCGGCGTGCCCGTGAAGCTCGCGATCGGCCTCGATTCCGTCTTCAAGACCAAGCTCTCGAGCGGCGCCGAGCGCTACATCAACATCTATATCGGCGACGGTCCGGGCGAGCCGGTGCGGGCTGCAGCGGGTTTCCGCGGCAAGCTCGACAATGTCGATGTCCGCGGCACCGGTGTTGGCCATATCTCGATCGACAAGAACGAGGCGATCCAGCGCCGCGTCATCGCCGAGATCGACGCCGCGATCATGCGCTCGCGCGCCCCGGCTGCTCCCGTCGCCGAACCCGGCGCGCCGCGGCAGGCCCGGTCGGCGGCGGCCGCTGCGCCGGCGAGGAACTAGTCTCGCACGACAAGACTTCGGCGCCGCAAAATCCGCCAATTTTGCGGTCATGAAGTACCGCAGAGGAGGCAATCGTCTCCGGTGGTGGGACTTCTCGACTGATGGCTGATTCAAGGCGACTAGTCGCGCTGGCAGCAGTCGTGCTGCTTGCCTTGAGCGGCGGCATGGCCGCTGCTTCTCCGGCCAAGTCCAAGACCGCCGCGGCCGTCCCCGCCGCGCCGCCGCCTCCGCCGTTCGAGCCTTTGCCGCCGCCGAAAATCTACCTGTTTCGCGGCGCCATGGGCCCGATCTTCTCGACCGGCATGGATCGGCTCAGCGAGAAGCTGACGCAGGCCGGCTTCTCGGCCGACGTCTATGAATTCACCCTGTGCCGGCTGATCGGCAACCGCGTCGTCGCCGGCTACAAGGAGAAGGCGGCGCCAATCGTGCTGATCGGCCACTCCATGGGCGGGCTGTGCTCGATCGTCATCTCGGAGATGGCGGCCAAGGAGAACATCCCGATCAGCCTGGTCATCGCCATCGATCCCGCACATGCGACCGGCGACGTGCCGCTCAACGTCGAGCGCTTCATCAACATCTTCCTGTCCGACAGCGTGCTCGGCGGCGGCGACGTCGTGGCCGTGCCCGGCTTTCGCGGCCATTATGCCAGCTATGACCTCAAGGAGAACGCACGCGTCTCGCACATCAACATCGAGAAGTCCGACGACATCCACCGCCAGATCGTCGAGATGGTGACGCAGCTCCCGCGCATTCCGCCGCAGACCCAGGCCGATGCCGTGCCGCTGCGCTATCTCGTGCCCGCGGATACGCTGGTCGAATTGTGGGACAGCGGCGTGCGGGTGCCGGTGCGCCGCGGCGACACCATGGAGAGCATCGCCGCAGCCAACCGCGTGCCGCTGTGGACGCTCGCGCAGAGCAACTCGCTGCCCGAGAACGCGCAGCTCACCCCGGGCCAGACCATCATCGTCCCCCGCCATCTGACACCGCCCGAGCCGGCCGCCGCGATGGCGGTGCCGCCGCCGGCTCCGGCGGGGCGGAGATAGGGACATTCTTCGCCTCTCCCCGCGTGCGGGGAGTGGAAGAGAGCTACACATTCGACCCCTGGATCGCGTCGATCACGGCGTCCGTCACTTCCTTCGTGGTCGCCTTGCCGCCGACATCCGGCGTCAGCACGCTGGCCGCGCAGACGCGCTCGACGGCCGCCATCAACCGGCTCGCCGCATCCTTCTCACCGAGATGCTCGAGCATCTGCACACCGGTCCAGAACGTCGCGACCGGATTGGCGATGCCCTTGCCGGTGATGTCGAAGGCGGAGCCGTGAATCGGCTCGAACATCGAGGGAAAGCGCCGCTGCGGATCGATGTTGCCGGTCGGCGCGACGCCGAGGCTTCCCGCCAGCGCACCGGCAAGATCCGAGAGGATGTCGGCATGGAGGTTGGTCGCGACGATGGTGTCGAGGCTCTTCGGTTGCAGCGTCATGCGGACCGTCATGGCGTCGACCAGCATCTTGTCCCAGGTGACGTCGGGGAATTCGGTCGCGACTTCCGCGGCAATCTCGTCCCACATCACCATGCCGTGGCGCTGCGCATTCGACTTGGTCACGACGGTCAGTAGCTTGCGTGGACGCGACTGCGCGAGCTGGAATGCATAGCGCATGATTCGTGTGACGCCGACGCGTGTGAACACGGCAACCTCGGTGCCGACCTCTTCCGGCAGGCCCTTGTGGGCGCGGCCGCCCATGCCGGCATATTCGCCCTCCGAATTCTCGCGCACGATCACCCAGTCGAGATCGCCGACGCCGACATTGCGCAGCGGTGAGGCGACGCCCGGCAAAATCTTGGTCGGCCGCACATTGGCGTATTGGTCAAAGCCCTGGCAGATCGGCAGGCGCAGCCCCCACAGCGTGATGTGGTCGGGCACGTCAGGCGCGCCGACCGCGCCGAAATAGATCGCGTCGAACTTCTTCAGTTCGCTGAGGCCGTCGGCCGGCATCATCACGCCGTGCTTCTTGTAATAGTCCGAGCCCCAGTCGAACGTTTTCACGTTGAAGGCGAGGTCGCCGCTGCGTTTTGCGAGAGCCTCCAGCACGCGGATTCCGGCCGAGATGACCTCGGGGCCGATGCCGTCGGCGGGAATGGCTGCGATCGAATGGGTACGCATGGGAAGGCTCCGTTTGAGAAGTCAGCGAGATTGCGGGACGGGTTCGATGGGCGCGGTTTTCGCGCGCGACAATAGCAGGGTCAGGACCGCCGAGAGAACGAGCAGGCCGGCGACGAAATAGAGCCCGCCGACGAAGCTGCCGGTCTGGTCCTTGATCCAGCCGATCATGGCGGGACCAGCGAAGCCGCCGAGATTGCCGATCGAGTTGATGGTGGCGATGCCCGCTGCAGCCGCAGGGCCGGACAGGAACAGCGTCGGCATGCTCCACAGCGGCGGTTTTGCCGAGGAGATGCCGATGTTCACGAGCGTCAGCGCGACCAGCACCGCGATCACGCCAGCCGCGAGGCCGGCATAGGCGAGGCCCAAGGCGGCGATCAGGCAGGCCCAGACGACGTGCCAGGTGCGCTCGCCGGTACGGTCCGAATGCCGCGCCCACAGGATCATGGCGATGACCGCGGCGGTTGCCGGCAGCGCATTGAGGAAGCCGACCTGGAGCGAGGACAGGCCGAACTGCTTGATGATCTGCGGCGCCCAGACGCCGAGCGTGTAGAGGCCGGCCGAGGTACCGAAATAGATCAGCGACAGTGCCAGTACGCGCGGATCGGCAAGGCCGCGCCAGATGCTGTGGCTGGCGCTGGCAGCCTTGCTGGTGGTTTCCACGTTCATGGTCTCGACCAGCCAGCGGCGCTCGGGATCACTGAGCCATTTCGCTTTCTCCGGGCGATCGGTGAGGAAGCCGAGCACGACGAAGCCGAGCAGCACGGCCGGCAGCGCCTCCAGCACGAACAACCATTGCCAGCCCTTGATGCCTAGCAGCCCGTCCATCTCCAGCAGCGCGCCGGAGATCGGTGAGCCCAGCACGGTCGAGAGCGGCGCGGCCGCCATGAACAGCGCCGTCACCGCCGCGCGTTGCCGTGCCGGGAACCAGTAGGAGAGATAGAGGATGATGCCGGGAAAGAAGCCGGCCTCGGCGACGCCGAGCAGGAAGCGCAGGATGTAGAAGCTGGTCGGCCCCTGCACGAACGCCATCGCGGCCGAGACCAGGCCCCAGGTGATCATCACCCGCGCGATCCAGATCCGCGCGCCGATCCTGTGCAGGATGATGTTGGAGGGCACCTCGAACAGGAAATAGCCCCAGAAGAAGATGCCGGCGCCAAAGCCGTAGACCGTGGGCGACAGGCCGACGTCCCTGTTCATCGTCAGCGAGGCAAAGCCGATATTGACGCGGTCGATGAAGGCGACGAAGTACAGCAGCATGATGAAGGGAACGATGCGCAAGGTGATCTTGCGCAGCACGCGCGTCTGAATCTCGCTTGCCACCCTGGCCTCCCGGTTGCCTTGTTGTCGTGTGGCGGACCGTGAGAGGTCCACGCCGGCAATGAGCCTAGGCGGGCGGAAGAGGCATACTCAATTGGCGCTGGTTTATACAAAAAAATGATATAATCCTCGAAAGGCCGCCACGACGTCATGGCCGGGCTTGACCCGGCCATCCACGCCTTGCGCCGCGGCAGGAGAACGTGGATGCCCGGGCCTTCGCCTCGCCGAAGCGGCTTCGGCCGCGCAGGCGGGACCAGCCCGGGCATGACGATGAGGACCGCAGATGGAATTGCACCAACTCCGATGCTTCGTGGCGGCGGCCGAGCAATTGCATTTCGGCCGCGCGGCGCAGCAGCTCCAGATGCTGCCCTCCGCGCTCGGCCGGCAGATCCGGCTGCTGGAGGAGGATCTGGGGACGCGGCTGTTTGCGCGGACCACGCGCGCGGTGTCGCTCACCGAGGACGGCGCGACGCTGCTGCGCGATGCCCGCGCCATCCTCACCAAGGTCGAGGCGGTCGAGAGCAACTTGCGCAACCGCTCGCGCGCGGGGGCCGCGCGGCGGTTGCGGGTCGGTGCCATCGACAGCGCGGCGGCGGGATTGCTGCCGCCGCTCTTGCGCGATTTCCGTGTCAGGCATCCCGAGATTGCGGTGCAGCTGCTCGAAGACAAGACCGTCCGGCTGCTGCCGAAGATTCTGACCGGCGCGCTCGATCTCGCCTTCGTCCGTCCGCCTGACCGGCGGGACAAGCGGCTTGAATTCCGCGACCTGCTGCAGGAGAGCGCCATCGTGGCGTTCCCGCAGCGGCATGCGCTGGCCGGACGAAAATCGATCACACTGGCCGACATCGCCGAAGAGGCGCTGCTGGTGCCGGACCGCCGCTCGCGGCCGCACAGCCACGACCTCACCATCAAACTGTTCGAGCAGGCCGGCCTGACGCCGCGCATCGTGCAGGTCGCCGACGAGAAGCAGACCATCATCAACCTCGTGGCAACGAAGCTCGGCGTCGCGATCGTGCCGCGCTGGACCGCGCGGATGGCGGTCTCGGGCGTGCGCTTCGTGCCGCTTCGGCCGAAGCAGAGCGGCCCCGTCGGCCGCCTGCCACTCGCCGCCGCGTGGCTGCGCGCCTCGCGCGATCCGGCCCGTGACGCCATGCTGGCGGTACTCGAGGTGCATCTGCGCAGCTATGCGCGAGAGGCGTGAGCGGCTATGACCTAAGCTGGAGAGAAGGTGGATGCGATGAATGAACAGAATGCGTCGAATGGATTGCGGGTGGCCATTGCAGGGCTGGGCTCGATCGGCACCAAGATCGCGACGGCGCTCGACCAAGGCATCGAAGGGCTCGCGCTGTCGGCCGTCGCAGTGCGCGACCCCGCAAGGCATCAGGCCTTCATGAACGGCCTGCGCCGTTCGCCACAAATCCTGCCGATCGACCAACTCGGCGAAGCCGCCGACATCGTGGTCGAATGCGCTCCGAGCCAGCATCTGCGCTCCATCGTCGAGCCCGCGGTGAAGCGGGGCAAGTCGGCGGTCGTCGTCAGCGTCGGCGGCCTGCTCGACAATTTCGATCTGGTCGATCTCGCCCGCGCCAATGGCGGCCGCATTCTCGTGCCGACCGGCGCGCTGATCGGCCTCGACGCCGTCAACGCCGCCGCCATCGGCACCATCCATTCGGTGAAGATGGTCACGCGCAAGCCGATCGACGGGCTGAAGGGCGCCCCCTTCATCGTCCAGAACAACATCGACATCGATAATCTGCGCGAGCCGCTCAAGCTGTTCGAGGGCAGCGCGCGCGAAGCGGCGAAGGGCTTTCCGGCGAACGTCAATGTCGCCGTTGCGCTGTCGCTGGCGGGGATCGGGCCCGATCGCACCCGGATCCAGGTTTGGGCCGACCCGACCGTGACGCGCAACGTTCATCGCATCGAGGTCGAGGCGGATTCGGCGCGGTTCTCGATGGGCATCGAGAACATCCCGTCCGAGAATCCCAAGACCGGACTGATCACCGCGCTCTCTGTGATCGCGCTGCTCCGCAAGCAGCGCGCCACGTTGTGCGTCGGGACCTAGCTCTTACGCCCCCGTCACGCGCCAGATCACGTTGCCGACGTCGTCGGCCATCAGCAGCGACTTCTTGTCGGGGCCGATCACGACGCCGACCGGACGGCCGTAGGATTCCTTCTCGTCCGGGGACAGGAAGCCCGACAGGATGTCGCGCGAGGGGCCGGACGGCTTGCCGTTCTCGAACGGAATGAACACCAGCTTGTAGCCGGACAGCTTGCTGCGATTCCACGAGCCGTGCTGGCCGATCACCATGCCGTCGGGGAAGCCGGGCAGGGTGCCTGCGGGCATCCAGCACAGGCCGAGCGAGGCGGTGTGGCCGCCGAGCGCGTAGTCCGGTTGAATCGCCCTGGCGACCATCGCCGGATCCTGCGGCACGCGGTCGTCGACGGTCTTGCCCCAGTAGCAATAGGGCCAGCCATAGAATCCGCCCTCGCGCACCGAGGTGAGATAGTCCGGCGGCGTCTCGTCGCCGAGGCCGTCGCGTTCGTTGACGACGGTCCAGAGCACGCCCGTCGTCGGCTCCCAGGCAAGGCCGACCGGATTGCGCAGGCCGGCCGCAAAAATGCGATGCGTGCCGGCGACGAGATCGAGCTCATAGACCGCGGCGCGGCCTTCCTCGACCTCCATGCCCATTTCGGCGATGTTGCTGAGCGAGCCGACGCCGGCATAGAGCTTCCTGCCGTCGGGGCTGGCGAGCAGGCTGCGCGTCCAGTGTCCGCCTGGCTTGAATGTGGTGAGCCGCTTGCCCGGCGCGGTGATGCGATCGGCATTGGCGACGTAAGGAAACGCCATCACGCCATCGGTGTTGCCGACATAGAAGGTGTCGCCGACCAGCGCCATCCCGAACGGCTGGTTGAGGTTCTCCATGAAGGCGCCGCGAACTTCGGCGACGCCATCGCCGTCCTTGTCGCGCAGCAGCGTGATGCGATTGGCGGAGACACCGAGCGCCGCGGCGCGCCGCATCGTCGCCTGCATCGCATAGTGAAATACTGTGCGCGGGGGACCTGCGATCTGCGTCGCCTCCGCGATCAGCACGTCGCCATTGGGCAGCACCTCGATCCAGCGCGGATGGTCGAGGCCGCTCGCGAACGCATTGACCTTGAGCCCGGACGCGACGGTCGGCTTCTGGCCCTCGCGCCAGCCGCGCGCGGTCGGCATCTTCAGCGTCGGGATCGCGCCTTGCGGCTTCGCCTCGGGAATGGCCGGCCGCTCTCCCCACGCCGGCGCGGGCTCGGTGCCCGACAGTTTTCGCCATTGCAGCGCGATGCCGCCGATGAACGCGACGAACTGCGCGAAGATGCTGGAGAACGTCATGAGAAGCCCCTGTTTGCGCGCGCATCCAACTGGCTGGCGGGGCACACGTCAACCTGTGCGACACGCCGGCGGGGCCTATTCCCGTGGAATGGCGGCCGATCGAATTTGCATGGGACGAACGCTACGCGTTGCAGCGCGTCCGGGAACACGAAAGTGGCGCGACTTGCTACGCCTTCACCGCGGCGACAGGAACGGAATGATCATCGGGACGCGGCGGCAATAGGCGCCGTAGGCGTCCTCGCCGAGCTCCTTCGACAGGAACACCTCTTCCATTCGGCCCTTCTGCCACATGCCGAGCGAGATCAGGATGGCGCCGAGGATCGCGGTCACCGTGCCGACCGCGATGCCGGTGGCCAGCATGCCGGCGATCAGGCCGGTGTAGATCGGATGACGGACGATGCCGTACGGGCCGGTGTCGATGACGCGATGGTCTTCCTTGTGAGTGATGGTGTTCGACCAGAACTTGCCGAGATGCAGCCGCCCCCACCAGGTGAAGGAGATGCCGGCGAGCACGATCAGCGCCGTGATGTAAACGGCCGTATTGCTGAACACCCAGAGCGGCTTTTCGTTCAGCACCTCGGCGGTCCACGGCGTGAACAGGATGCCGCCGACCAGGATCGGAATGCGATAGCGGCCGGACTCCAGAGTCATCACCTGCTTCTGCGTGCGCCCTTGCCAGAACGAGGCGCCGACCCAGCTCGCGAGCCAGGCGAGCCAGATCAAGGCGAGCAGTTGCGTCGGCCAGGTCGTGGTCCAACCACCCCAGGCGACAGAGAGAAGTTTGCTGAAATCGAAGGACATGAAGGTTCTTTGCGTTTGGGCGGCGGCTCAGCTCGCGCGCGAGGAGAGCGCGGGATGCTCGATGGCGCCGGAGGGCTGCTGGCCGTTGCGGGCGAGGAGATGGGTGATGGTTTCGCGCAGGACCGGCTCGATCGGGCGCGGCGAATAGCCGAGCTCGGTGCGCGCCTTGCCGATCGAGAGGTCGCTCGCGGCGAGCGCGATGCGCACGCCCTCGGCGGTGCCGTTGGGCGGCCGGCGGGTGACATGATCGGCGATGTATTCGAGCATGATGGCGGAGAGCTCGGCGATCTTTCCGGGCACGACGACCGGAAAATGCCGGCGGCCGCTCATCGCCGACATCATGCGCAGGATGTTGCCGAGCGGGACGCAGTCCCCGCCGAGGATGTAGCGGTGGCCGAGGCGCCCGCGTTCCATGGTTAGAACGAGGCCCATGGCGACGTCGCGGACGTCGACGAGATTGACCAGGAAGTTGAGATGCGGCTGCACCTTCTTCTGCAGGAAGTACCAGAGCATCGCGGTCGGCGGCGTCAGATTGTGGTCCGCGGCGCCGATCGGCATGGTCGGCGTGCCGATCACGAGCGGGAAGCCTGCGGCCGCCGCCTTGGCGGCATGGTGCTCGGCGAGCGATTTCGATCGCGTATAGGCGCCGGGCATCGCCTCGGCCGGCTGCAGCGCTTCTTCGGCGGGAACGCCTTTGAGGTCGGAATACGGAAACAGGATCGATTCGGTCGAGCAGTGCAGGAAGCGCGACACGCCGCGCTTCATTGCCGCCGCGAGCACGATTTCTGTGCCGCGGCAATTCACGTCGTGAAAGTCCTGCTTGTTGGCGACCCACATGCCGGGCAGGCCGGCGAGGTGATAGACCTGATCGACACCGGCGATCGCAGCGTCGACCGCGGCGCCGTCCAGCACCGAGCCGTGGACGTGTTCAACGTCCGCGTTCGCCGCGGTCGGCGCACGGACATCGAGAACACGGACCCGCTGCCCACGGGCGCGGAGCGCTTCTACGAGGTGATGTCCGATGAAGCCACTGCCACCGGTAACCAGGACGAGAGCCATGCAGAAGGTTGCTGTTTCGCTTTTGGAGCTATCGGGTTGAAAGGGAATTGGCCGGAAGAGGCGCCAGAATCGCGGCAAGGTCGCGACGGAAGCCCAATGCAATGAATAATTTTGCCATCACGAACATCGGCCCCAGCAAAAGATGCGAGGGAAAAGTGAATAACGAGGCCTCACGGCCTTCGAAAACCTTGTGGCCGATGGCCTGCGCGGCGAGGCCGAGCACCACCAGCGTGGCGAAAATCGCCCACATCGACGCGGTGCTGACTTGCGCCGCAATGGTCGCCGCAACCGAAAACAGCACGACGGAGACGGCCAGAATACCGAGCCCGAGCGCCGCGTCGAGCAGCAGCCAATAGATCAATACCGGCAAGGCCAGGATCACAGCCAGGCTGACGTTGAACCCGAGCAGCGGAAGCTTGACCAGCGTCAGCGGCAGTACGGCGCCGGTGAACAGCAGCAGAATGCCGACCACATGCATCGCCGTATTCCGGGGATCACGATGGTACTCGACATACACGGCAAGTTGGCGCTGGAAAAAGCCACCCATTTCGGTCTCATGCAGCACAGGGTCGGGAAGGGCGAACATTGGCTATAGCACTGGACCGGGCGGTGCACAAACCGGCGCTTTTGTCGCGTGAAACCGCATTCGCGCGCCGGGGACAGGCTGCAAAATGGTCAGCACTTCAAGGGGTTCCTCAGCTGCGAGATCGCGTTCGCTCAGCGCTTCTTGGCGGGTTTTTTCGCCGCAGGCGCAGGAGCCGCAGCCGGACGCGGCGCTTCCTCGGGCAGCTTGGCATAGGTCAGGATCTGCAACTGGCCGTTGACGGCCGATGTCGGCTTGGCCCGGTCGAGAAATTGCTCCTCACCGAGACCGATCGGATGCAGCCGCTTGGTCGAGATCTTGAACGTGTTCACCAGGACGTCGCGGATCGCATCGGCCCGGCGCTGGCTCAGGATCGCATTGGCCTCGCGCGTCTTCGAATTGGATTCGACATGGCCGACGATCAGGAAGGTGTAGGGCAGCAGCGAGGAGTGAACCAGCGCGTCCGCGATGCGGCCGACGGTCTGGTAGGACGCCGGCTGGATGATCGGCGTATCGGCGTCGAACTGGATCTGCGCATTGAAGGCCGGCAGCTTGGCGAGATCAGGCGCGATCAGCGGCCGGTTCACCGGTCCCGGATCGTTCTTGATCCTGGTCTTGGCGCGCTCCATCACCTGCTGCTTCAGCGCGGGCAGATCGACCTCGGCGGCTTCTTCGAAATGGTTCAGCTTGCCGACGATGTCGTCGCGGGTCGGCGCCTCCGTTTGTGCGCCGGCGGTGCCCGCAAACAAAGCGAGCCCCAGCGCAACAATCGTTTCGGCAATGAAGAGCCTGTTCGCGCGCATCAGCGATACCCCGCGTCGTCGACGGCCTTGAGGCAGTTGTTGCTGATGCCCTTGGGCGTCGAGACCAGGCAGGGGATCGACTTGCTGGTCTCCTTGGTCGAGCCGCCGCAGACCCTCACGATCTCGCGCTGGCAGGCATTGGCCACCGTGACGCGCGCGGCGATGCGCTTCTGGATGGCGTCGAAGACGCCGAGATAGTCGCTCGCGCATTGCGGGGAGAGTACGTCGCGGTTGCGCGACAGGCACTCCTTCAGCCGGGTCGAATCCGGGTTGACGCCGCGGCAATTGGCGACGATTTCCGCGCCGCAGCTTGTCGCCAGCTTCCCGATCGAATCGCCAAAGCTCATGGTCTCCGCCGCCGCAAGCGACGGCATAACCAATGCAAGCACGATCAATGTGATGGAGCCCCGGACCATGGGTTTATCTGATACGGGGAAGTTCGCGGTGGTCAAGGGGCGTTCGGGCGAGAACTGTCGAGAGTTCGACAGGTGCGGCGAACAGTCCTCACTCCGTGGTCTCGTTCACGGGAGGCCATTCGATCAGGACGGCCGTGTGGTTTCTGAGGTCGTCGGCCAATTCCGGATCGGCCTCGAGCTCAGCCAGCGTCCGCGGCGAAGGAAGCTGGCGGCCGTCCTCGATCAGGTCCTGCGCATAGAGCGCGAGCGCCTCGGGCGCATTCTCGAGGGCCTCATCGACATCGTCGCCGCCGGAGATGCAGCCGGGGAGGTCCGGAAACCACAGGCTGACGGCGTCCGGATCTGCTTCCTCGATGATGGCGACGTACTGAGCCATATCGGGCCTCACGCCCGCTGCACAAAACTGTCCACGACCTTCTTCTCGCCGGCCTTGTCGAAGGCGATGGTGAGCTTGTTGCCGTCGATCTTGGTGACACGGCCGTAGCCGAATTTCTGGTGGAAGACGCGGTCGGACAACGAGAATTCCGAGGTGGTGCCGGTCGACTTGGCCACCAGCTCGCCCTCGATGGTCAGGGGCCCGCGGCGGCGCGAGGAGAAGCTGCCGAAATCGGGGCCGGCCGATGAGGAGGATGAGAACGTCGCAGCTTCTTCCTCGAAGCCGCCGCGTCCGCCACCGCGGTTGCGGTTGGCCTGCGCGCGCTGCCAGCCCGGCGTCGTGTAGCTGGAGCCGAACGCCTCCATGTCGTCGAAGCGCGAGGCGCCGTAGCCGCCGGTGCCGCCCCAGGCCGAGCCGCCCTTGGATTCCGTGATCTCGACATTGGCCGCGGGCAATTCATCGAGGAAGCGCGATGGAATCGTGGTCGACCAGGTGCCATGGATTCGGCGGTTGGTCGCAAAGTAGATCTTTGCGCGGCGGCGCGCCCGGGTCAGGCCGACATGGCCGAGCCGGCGCTCTTCTTCCAGGCCGGCGCGGCCCTGTTCGTCCAGCGTGCGCTGGCTCGGGAATAGCCCTTCCTCCCAGCCCGGCAGGAACACGTTGTCGAATTCGAGCCCCTTGGCCGAATGCAGCGTCATCAGCGACACCGCATCGTCCTCGGCGCCGCCCTCGCGGTCCATCACCAGGGAGATGTGCTCCAGGAATCCTTGCAGGTTCTCGAACTCCTCCATCGAGCGCACGAGCTCTTTCAGGTTCTCCAGCCGGCCCGCGGCGTCCGCCGAACGGTCCTTCTGCCACATCTCGGTATAGCCGCTCTCGTCGAGCACGATCTGGGCGAGGTCGGTATGCGCGGTGACCTCGCGCTGGGCGCGCCAGCGGTCGAACTGGCTGATGAGATCGCGAAGCGAGCCGCGCGCCTTCGGCTTCAGCTCGTCGGTCTCGACCACCGCGCGCGCCGCCTCGAACAATGGGATGCGGCGCTTGCGGGCGTGGTCGTGCAGCATCTGCACGGTGGCATCGCCTAAGCCCCGCTTGGGCGTATTGACGATGCGCTCGAAGGCGAGATCGTCGGCCGGCGAATTGATGACGCGCAAATAGGCCAGCGCGTCGCGGATCTCGGCGCGCTCGTAGAAGCGGGGGCCGCCGATGACGCGGTAGGGCAGGCCGAGCGTGACGAAACGGTCTTCGAACTCGCGCATCTGGTAGGAGGCGCGCACCAGGATCGCGATCTCGTTGAGCTTCTCGCCCTGGCGCTGCAGCTGCTCGATCTCCTCGCCAATGCCGCGCGCTTCCTCTTCCGAATCCCAGGAGCCCGTGACCGTGACCTTCTCGCCGTCCTGGTCCTCAGTGCGCAGCGTCTTGCCGAGCCGGCCTTCGTTGTGCGCGATCAGATGCGAGGCGGCGGCGAGGATGTGGCCGGTCGAGCGGTAATTGCGCTCGAGGCGAATGACCTTGGCGCCGGGGAAATCGTGCTCGAAGCGCAGGATGTTGTCGACCTCGGCACCGCGCCAGCCATAGATCGACTGGTCGTCGTCACCGACGCAGCAGATGTTCTTGGTGTGGGGCGCGGCAGCCACCGTCATTCCGGGATGCGCCGAAGGCGCAGACCCGGAATCTCGAACTGATGACTCATCTCCAGATTCCGCGTTCGGGCCTTCGGCCTGCCCCGGAATGACGGCATGTTGCGAAGGCCGTGCCGCCGGCGCCTGCGACAGCAGACGCAGCCACAAATATTGCGCGACGTTGGTGTCCTGGTACTCGTCGACCAGGATGAATTTGAAGCGCTGCTGGTACTGCCTGAGAATGTCGGGGTGCTCGCGGAAGATACGGATGTTCTCCAGCAGGAGATCGCCGAAATCGGCCGCGTTCAAAATCTTCAGCCGCTCCTGGTAGCTCGCATAGAGCTTGCCGCCTTTGCCGTTGGCGAACATTGCGGCCTCGCCCGAGGGCACCTGCGACGGCATCAGGCCGCGGTTCTTCCAGCCGTCGATCAGGCCGGCCAGCATCCGCGCGGGCCAGCGTTTTTCGTCGATGTTCTCGGCCTGGAGCAGCTGCTTGAGCAGCCGGACCTGGTCGTCGACATCGAGCACGGTGAAGTTCGACTTGAGCTGCGCCAGCTCGGCATGGGTGCGCAGGATGCGGCCGCCGATGGAGTGGAAGGTGCCGAGCCACGGCATGCCCTCGACGGCGTGGCCGAGCATCTGGCCGAGCCGGTGCTTCATCTCGCGCGCGGCCTTGTTGGTGAAGGTCACCGACAGGATCTCGGAAGGGCGGGCGCGGCCCTGGCTCAGGATATGGGCGATGCGCGTGGTCAAGACGCGCGTCTTGCCGGTGCCGGCGCCGGCCAGCACCAGGACCGGGCCGTCCAGCGTCTCCACCGCCTCGCGCTGCTCCGGATTGAGCCCGGAAAGGTATTTCGGGCCCACCGAGGCGCGCGCACGCGCGGCGATGCCGCCGGCTGCGGGCTGGTGGTCGGGTACGCCTGTGATCTTGCTCGGCTCGGTCATGCGAATCATTGGCCCCACGATGGCACCGCGGGGTGACGGAAGGGAGCCTTCTTAACAGGGATTGGTGCCTATATGGGGGCGCCAGGAAGGGTTTTCCACGTGCGTGGCAGGCCGATTTGTTCCAGCGCCGGCGGCGAATTTCGCTCCCGCCTGGGCCGGAACTATCGTTCCGGCGTCGAGATTGTCAGGCAGGTGGCGCGGCGAGCCGCGTCGACGCAGACGACATCAAGACGAGGGTTTGACCATGCTTGGCTGGGTTGTGACGTTCCTGGTTATCGCACTGATCGCCGGCATCCTGGGCTTTGGCGGCATCGCCGGCGCTTCGATCGAGATCGCCAAGATCATTTTCTTCATCGCAGTTGTCCTGTTCCTGGTCTCGGCCGTGGTCGGCTTGGCCCGCGGCCGCAACAGGATATAGCGGCTATCTTCACCTCTCCCCGTCGGGGAGAGGTGAACTACGACGCGGGCTAGGTGTCACCGCTTCGACGGCATCGCCACGCTTCGGCCGATGCCCTCAGGCCGCGGCACGGCGCTGTGGGCCTTTGTGACCGCAGCGATGCGCTCGCGGATATCGGACGGAAATGGCGCAACACGTCGCGCGGTCATGTCCATGTGCAGCGACATGTTCTCGGATGTTGCCGACAGCCAGCCTTCGGTTGCGTGCCGCATCTCCTCGAACGTGTGCAGCCGCTTGTCGTCGGCCTCCAGCAGCCAGACGAAAATCTGCACGGGATCGCCGAGGTGGATCTCGCGCAAGTACCGGACGTGGCATTCGGCGGTGAAGGTCGAGCCGCCTCGCTCCTTCATGTAAGTCGGCCCGATCCCGAGCTCGAGCCAGAGCTGGTCGATCGCGCGGTCGAACATCACATTGTAGTAGGCCATGTTGAGATGGCCGTTATAGTCGATCCACTGCGGCTCGATCTGCATGATCGAGGTGCGGAACGGCTCGGCTTTGGGTGCTGAGGCGGCGGTCTCCGGCATTGTTCCTTCCAGCTATGCGTCGGGTCGCTTGACTTGACCGGTTTTATGTCCTTTGCCACGGTTCTTCTGTCGGGAGGAATTCCGTGGGTACGACCATCACCAATAATCCGCCGCGGCCGGAGCCGAAAGCCCTCGCAAGCGCGCTGGAGCAGCTTGCCGCACGCTTCGGCAACCGCCTCATCACCTCGCAGGCCGTGCGCGAGCAGCACGGCCATACGACCACATGGATCCCCAACCAGCCGCCGGATGGCGTGGTGATGGCGCAGGAAACTGCCGACATCCAGGATGTGGTGCGGATCTGCGCGAAACATCGCGTGCCCGTCATTCCCTTCGGCACCGGCACCTCGCTCGAAGGCCAGGTCAACGCGCCCGCCGGCGGCATCTCGATCGACCTGCGCGACATGAACAAGGTGCTCGCGGTGCATGCCGAGGACCTCGACTGCGTGATCCAGCCCGGCGTCACTCGCAAGGCGCTGAACGAGCATCTGCGCGACCAGGGCCTGTTCTTCCCGATCGATCCCGGCGCGGATGCTTCGCTCGGCGGCATGGCCTCGACCCGCGCCTCCGGCACCAATGCGGTGCGCTACGGCACCATGCGCGACAGCGTGCTGGCACTGAAGGTGGTACGCGGCGATGGCGAGATCATCACCACAGGCACGCGCGCGAAGAAGTCTTCCGCCGGCTACGATCTGACCCATCTGTTCGTCGGCGCCGAGGGCACGCTCGGCATCATCTCGGAACTCACCATTCGCCTGCGCGGTATCCCCGAGACCATCGCAGCCGGCGCGGTGTCGTTCGAAACCGTGCACGGCGCCTGTCAGGCGGTGATCCTGGCGATCCAGACCGGCATCCCCGTGGCGCGCATCGAGCTGCTCAATGCCGCACAGGTGAAGGCCTGCAACGCCTACTCGAAGCTGACGCTGCCCGAGACGCCGCTGCTGCTGCTGGAATTCCACGGTAGCGAGATCGAGGTCGCCGAGCAGTCCAAGGCGTTCGGCGAGATCGCGAAGGAATGCGGCGGCGGCGATTTCTCCTGGACCACCAAGCCGGAGGACCGCACAAAACTGTGGCAGGCGCGGCACGACGCATACTGGTCAGTGAAGGCGCTGCGGCCCGGCGACAGCATCGGCGTGGTTGCGACCGACGTCTGCGTGCCGATCTCGCGGCTCGCCGATTGTGTCAGCGAGACCGAGGAGGATCTCAAGCGCCTCAATTTGCTGTCGCCGATCGTCGGCCATGTCGGTGACGGCAATTTCCACTGTTCGCTGGTTTGCGACACCAACGATGCCGCCGAGATGGCGCGCGGCGAGGAGTTCATGCATCGCCTGGTCGAACGCGCGCAGGCGATGGACGGCACCTGCACTGGCGAGCACGGCATTGGCCAGGGCAAGCAGAAATATCTCAAGGCCGAGCTCGGCCCCGAGGCGCTCGATGCGATGCGGGCGCTGAAGAAGGCGCTTGATCCGCTCAACATCTTCAACCCCGGCAAGATCGTGCCGGAGGCGTAGCACCGCGCCGCACGACCCGGGAACTTTAGGCATTCTTCCCGGTTCCAATTCCCGCCAAGTTCCGATGCCTCAATGGCAGGGCTGTGCGCGGGAGGGTGCGATGGTGCGACCGGTCATTCGAATTGCCGCGGTGGCCTTTGCCTGCATGCTGGCGGGTGCGGCGCTGGCCAAGGGCGGACATGGTGGCGGACATGGCGGCGGACATGGCGGCGGCCATGGCGGTGCCATGGCGGCGGGCATGGCGGTGGGCATGGCGGCGGGCACGGCGGTGGGCATCACGGCGGCGGCCATTTCCGTGGGCATGCCGGCGGGCACGCGCACGGCGGCGGGCATTATCGTGGAATGCGGTTCACAACCGGCGCCCGGCGTGGCGGCCCGAATTTCGGTCAGATCCGAAATGCCGCCATACGGCCGGCGAACTTCCGCAAGGCCCTGAACGCCAGCGCATTCCGGAACGGGCGGCTGATCAGCAATCCGGCGGCCCGCGCACAGATCGCTGCGGCAGCCGCGCTCGCTGGCTGGAGCGGCGCGAGCAGTGGATGGTGGCAGCATGCGGGCGGCGGCTATGGCTGGGTCGGACCGCTGTTCTGGCCGTTCGCCTATAACGACCTCTACGATTACACGATCTGGGGCGACGGGCTCGGCTTCTGGGGCTACGGCTATCCGGACATCTATGCCGGCATTTTCGGCCCCTACGGCTATGATCGCCTGTCGGCCTATCTGCCGCAGCAGCCGCAGGGACGACGGCGGGCGCGCAGCGCGCCGCTCGATCAGCTCTGCGGCAGCGATCGCCGTGCCATCGTCGGTGTGCCGATCGATCAGATTGCAGCCGCGGTGCAGCCGACGGATGCGCAGGGCGCCGCTCTCGATGCGCTCGGCAACGCCTCGATCGACGCGGCAGCGCTGATCCGCGCGTCCTGTCCGACCCAGGCCGCAGCGACTGCGCCGGGTCGGCTCGCGGCGATGCAGCAGCGTGTCGAGGCAATGGAGAAGGGGGTCGATCTGGTCCAGCCCGCGCTCGAGACGTTCTATGGTTCGCTTAACGACGAGCAGAAGGCACGTTTCAACGCGCTGGCCGAGGATCAGCGTCGTGCCACGGCATCGAACAATGCGAGCGGATCGCCGGTACAGAATTGCAGCGTGTCCGCCGCGTTCGATTGGCCCGGCGCCACGATCGAGGAAAGAGTTCGGCCCAACGATACTCAGCGCGCGGCGCTCCAGGTGCTCCAGGACACCAGCGCCAAAGTCAGCGCATCGCTCAAGGCGGCCTGCGAGCCCAATGATGTGATGACACCGCCCGCCCGCATGGCCGCGATCCGCAAGCGCCTCGATGTCATGCTGGACGGGATCAAGTCGGTGCGCGCGGCGCTCGACGATTTCTATGCCACGCTGAGCGACGAGCAGAAGGCGCAGTTCGAGGCGATCGGGTCGCGTCGCATGTCCTGAACGTCGCGAGCAATCAGATCAAGGGTGGGGCAATGAAGTGGTTCGCAACGCGGCAGCCGGCCGACATCTGGGATGAGCCGGTCGAGGGACCCGTCGGCGACATCGACGCGGTCGCGCGAATTCGCAACATCTGCCAGGCGGCGGGGGCGAGCGCCGAAGCTGTCGCAGGTTCCGCGCAGACCGGCAAGCGCGAGCGCTACGAACGGGCGGCCCGTGTCGCGATGGAAATCGCGATGAAGATCGCCGACGATCTGATGCGCGACGATGCGGTGCGCCGCATCGTCGACCTCTGCATGAAGGCTGAGGACATCAAGACCGCACAGATCCTCTCACGTGCAATCCAGGCGGCCTGGATCCGGGAGGCGTTAGCGCGGGATCATCCGACATTGGTGCAGTGAAAGTGCAGGGCCACGAATAGCCTTTGGGATCCGTGTCCCGGACGCGCTGCAACGCGTGGCGTTTTTGCGCTGCGTCCGGGGCACGAGAGTTCGTCGCCGGCCATCGACGGCAAGGTCCGCGCGGGTGGTACCCTCAGTACCGGCCGCGATCGTGATAGTCTCCGCCGCGGCCGCCCATTCCCATGCCGAGGCCGATACCAACACCGATGCCGATGCCTTGCATGACAGCCTCGGGCGGCGGACCGCGATCCGGCGGCGGCGCGCGCTCGTAGACCACCTGGTCGGACGGCGGTCGTCGCTTGGGTGGCGTCTCGACCACCTTGCGCTTCGGCGGCGTGTCGTCGACGCGCTTCTTGATGACGGGCGCGACCGCCGGGTTGACCGGCGTTGCCGGTGTCCTGGGCGCCGAGCACGGACAGGTCGGAGCCATCGCGACCGCGATAGGCGTCGCCGCGGCGGCAACCGGCAAGGCATAGTTGCGGTTCTGTACGCGCAGCAGCAGCCGGCGCGCGGTTGCCGCGAGATCGCTGTTGTCCCAGTTCGCGAGGTAAGCCTCGAACGAGGCGCGGGTGTTGACGGCGACCGCGCGCTCCCAGGCCAGCATCTGGCGCCGGCGCTCCAGCACCGTGCGCAGGCGCGGCGTGTAGGAAGCCTGCGCGTAGAGCTCGATATAGGCCTGATACGCTTCGACGGTGTCATCCGCGATCACGAGCTCATAGGCGGCTTTGGCATCCTTGCCCTGCAAATCCTTGCGCCAGTCCGCGACGCTGCGCGTGCCGCTGGCGAACGCCATCGCGGATGCGCCGGGAATAGCAGGCTGACTGCCGCTGCTGTCGCCGAAGAACTTGAAGTCGGTGGTCAGTGACGAGCTCTCCCAGGGGATCTGCCGGCCATCGGTCGATTGCGCCACGGCGACGCGGATGCGCTTGAAGACTTCCTCGATCGGCAGATTGGGCTGCTTGGCGATGCTCAACGCAGCAGTGGTGTAGGGGCTGTCGATGCCGTTGCCGTCCTCGGCCTCGGCGCCGGGCGAGGTCGAATAGGAGATGAAGGAGCCGGGCGCGCCGGCCTTGGTGTCGACGATCGCAAGGCCGTGGCCGGCGCCGCTGAGTGCGGGGAACGGGTTGTTGCGGCAGGCATCGAGCATGAAGATGCGCGCCCGCGTCGGCAGTGCGCCGAGCGTGTTGAGCAGATCGTTCAGCCGCACGCCCTGGAGCGGAATGTCGGCCTCGCGCTTGGGGTCGAGGTCGACGGGCACCAGATAGTTCTCGCCGTCGATCTGCAGCCCGTGGCCGGCATAGAACACCAGCGCGACGGTGTCGGCACCGCTGGCGCCGACCTTGCCGGCGAAGTCCGAGATCGCCGCGCGCATCTCGGTCTGCGCCAGGTTGGCGGCCGTGGTGACGGTGAAGCCGGCACTGCCAAGCAGCTCCGTCATCGCCTTGGAGTCATTGGCGGCGTTGGGCAGTTCCGGCACGGTGCGATAGGCGGATTGGCCGATCACCAGTGCAAGCCGCGCTTCCGCGGCGGCCTCGGTTGGCGTCATCAATTGGGCGAGTGCGAGAAGACCGGAGGCAAGGAACAAATTGCAAAGGACTGGATGGCGCATGATGTCACCTCCATCGGCAATGCGCACGATGATGTCACTTTTTGTAGGTCTGCGCCATGAAGCCGTCTGTGCGCTGGATCACGCAGGGGCCGCGGCAAAATGGGGCAGGGAGTCTGCCGAAGGCGCAGCATCGTTTCGGGGCAATCCATGTGAATTGCGCATCGATCCATGCTCCAATTGGATCGATACCCAACGTGCGCGACGGCGTCCTGCTCGGACATCGGCCGGCAAGCCGATCCTCAGCGATGATTTCCGGAAAAATCCCCTCGTTTCACCGTGTGGCCGCACTGCCGATGATCACCACGCACTGCTCCGCGACGGCTAGCCGCCACGCTTGCCTGTGCCGTCACTTTGACCATACAGTCCCGCAACAGCCTGCGGCAACGACCGCAGCGAACAAAAAGAATCGGGGAGAGACCGCACCATGACCATCGTGCCCGTGAACCGTCGCGCGTTCATCAAGTCATCGGCGGCGGTCACCGCCGGCCTCGTGCTCTCTCCCGCCATCATCGGGCGCGCCGAAGCTGCGACCCTGAAGCTGAAATGCTCCTCGTCGCTGCCGAACGATCCCAAATATGCCAACGGCCGCGTCTACTATGACAATCTCGTCAAAAACCTGAAGGCGAACGGGCTGGGCGAGCAAGTCGAGGTCGCCTTCTTTCCCGACAACCAACTCGGCCAGGAGATCGACGTCATCAATTCGGTGAAGCTCGGTGTCATCGACCTCATGGTGTCGGGCTCGTCGATCTCGGCCAATCTGGTGCCGCTGGTCGGCACCTTCGATCTCGGCTTCCTGTTCTCGAGCTTCCCGCAGCAGACCAAGGCGTTCGACGCCGGCGCCGCCAAGCCGATCGAGGACGCGCTGCTTAGGGGCGGCAACATCCGCATCATCGCCTGGGCGTATAATTTCGGCTCGCGCAGCGTGCTGGCGAAGAAGGCGGTGAAGACGCCGGAGGATCTCGCCGGGCTCAAGATCCGCACCCTGCCAAATCCCGTCATCACCGAATGTCTGCGCCTAATGGGCGCGGCCGCCACGCCGCTGGCGTTCGGCGAAATCTACACGGCGTTGCAGGCCGGCGTACTGGATGGCCTGGAGCACGATCCGCCGACGATCCTCGCCAGCAAGTTCTTCGAGACCGCGAAATTCTACGCGCTGACGCAGCACAATTTCTCGCCGCTCGCGATCTACTTCAGCGACATGACCTACAACCGCATGGATCCGAAGCTGCGCGAGGGCTTTCTCGATGCCGCAAAGAAGGCCGCAGCCGACACCCGCGCCCATGGACTCGCAGTCGAGAAGGAGGCGCTCGCGGCCTTGGCCGAGAGAGGCGTGACGGCGGCCGAATGCGACCGCGAGGCCTTCAAGAAGCGCGTCGCACCGCAGACCGAGAACTTCATCAAGGCGCGGCCGGAGTCCAAGGCCGTCATCGACATCATCCGCGCGACGCAAGCCTGAGATGACCAAATCCGACGTGGCAATGTCGGCCGCCGTGCCCGTCTCGGACGGCCGCCACGGAAGCATCACCCTGCTGCTTCGCGTCAGCGATGCGATCGCGGCCGTCCTGCTGGCCGCCGATCTCGTCGTGGTGTGCGCCTCCGTGCTGCTGCGCTTCTTCTTCAACGCACCGGTCGAATGGTCCGACGACGTCGCGCGCGGATTGATGGTCGGCTCGGCCTTCTTCGGTGCGGCGAGCGCACTCGCGCGCGGCGAGAATGTCGGCGTCTCCTTCTTCCGTGATCTCTTGCCGCTGCGGCTGCAGACGCTGGTCGATGCCGCCAGCGCGCTGCTGATCGTGCTGATCTCCGGCTACGTCGCCTATAACGCCATCAAGCTGGGTTCGCTCACCGCCGGCCAGACCACCGGTTCCGGCCTGCCGCTGGAGCTGACCTTTTATCCGATGGGCATCGGCGCGCTGTTCATGACGGTGTTCGCAATCGATCATCTCTGCGCGCGGCCGTTCCCAGACATTTTCAGTGGCCTCGCTGCGATCATCGTCGTGACCGGCCTCTATCTCGCCTGGGACTATCTGTCGCCAGCCTCGGTGCCGTCGGCGGGCACATTGATGCTGATCGGCTTCTTTGCAACCCTGTTCGGCGGTTTGCCGATCGGCTTCGCGCTGGCGCTCGCCGCGCTGATCTTCATCTGGGTCGAGGGCGCGCTGCCCGGCGTCATCTTCGCCCAGCAGATGGCGCGCGGCATCGACAATTTCGTGCTGCTCGCGATTCCCTTCTTCATCCTCGTCGGCTATCTCATGGAAGCCAACGGCATGTCGTTGCGGCTGATCGAGCTGCTGCAGCGCGCGGTAGGGCGTATGCGCGGCGGCCTCAACGTCGTGATGGTGGCCTCGATGGTGCTGTTCTCGGGAATATCAGGCTCCAAGATGGCGGATGTCGCCGCGGTCGGCTCGGTGCTGATCCCGGCCGCACGCCGTTCCAGGCAGAACCCCGGCGGCGCGGTGGCGCTGCTGGCGGCCTCCGCGGTGATGGCGGAGACCATCCCGCCCTGCATCAACCTGATCATTCTCGGCTTCGTGGCGAACCTGTCGATCGGCGGCCTGTTCATGGCCGGGCTGCTGCCGGCGGCGCTGATGGCGCTGGTCCTGATCGCGGTGTCCATCATGTTCGGCAAGCGGCCGGCGGAGGCCGAGGACGTTGCGCCACAGGCGCCGGTGTCCGGGCTCTGGAGCGGTGCGATCGCCGCGTTCGGCCTGATCTTCATGATCTTCTTCGGCTTCAAGACCGGCTTCGCCACCGCGACCGAGATATCGGCCTTCGCCGTGGCCTATGCGCTGGTCGTCGGCAGCGCCGTGTTCCGCGAGCTCGGCTTCAAATCGGCCGCGCATAGCTTCGTCCAGGCGGCGACACGCGCGGGTCTCGTGCTGTTCATCGTCGCTGCCGCGCAGTCGCTCGCGTTCACGCTGACCTTGCAGCAGGTGCCGCACGCGGTCGGCGATTTCATGCTGGGATTGTCGAAGACCTCGGGCGTCTGGCTGTTCATCCTGCTCGCGATCGCCGTGCTGATCGTGATGGGGTCGGTGCTGGAGGGCGCGGCCGCGCTGATCATCTTCGGGCCGCTGCTGCTGCCGGTCGCCGTGCAGCTCGGCGTCGATCCCCTGCATTTCGGCGTCGTTCTCGTCATCGCCATGGGCATCGGCCTGTTCGCGCCTCCTCTCGGGCTCGGCCTCTACGGCGCCTGCCTGATCGGCAACGTGCCGATCGAGCAGACGGTGAAGCCGATCATGGGCTATCTCGGCCTGCTGTTCCTCTGCCTGCTCGTCATCGCCTTCGTGCCATGGCTCTCGACCGCGCTGCCGCGGGCATTCGGCTACTGAAGGAGTTTTGTCGTGAAGGTCCTGCTCGCGCACACCCCGGAGATGCGGCGCAATTATTACGGCGATCGTAGCCTGAACGGCCTGCGCGCGGCCGCCGAGGTGGTCCTGCACGAGGGCGATGATCCGCTGGACGCAACCGGCCTCGTGCGCGCCGCCAAAGACGTCGACATCATCGTCGCCGATCGCATGACGGAAGGACGCGGCGAGATCTTTGCGCAACTGCCGCGCCTACGCGCGTTCGTCCGCTGCGCCGTCGACATCCGCAACGTCGACGTGGACGCGGCTTCACAAGCTGGCGTGCTCGTGACCCGCGCCGGTCCCGGCTTCGTGCAAGCGGTGGCCGAGCTCGCGCTCGGCTTCATGGTCGACCTCTCCCGCGGCGTGTCGCGGACCACGGCGGACTATCGGGCCGGGCGAAAGCCCGAGGCGCGGATGGGCCGCCAGCTCGCCGGCAGCCGGATCGGCATCATCGGCTATGGCAGTATCGGGCGCTATCTCGCCGAGATCGCAAAGGTGCTGCGCATGGAGGTGCTGGTCTCCGATCCCTTTGCGGCCGTCCGCGACAGCGCAATCCGGCAAGTCGGCCTCGACGAGCTGCTCGCCGCATCGGACTATGTCGTCTGCCTCGCTATCGCCAACGAGCAGACCGAGAACCTGATCGGCGAAGCGGCGCTGGCACGCATGCAGAAGCATGCCGTCTTCATCAATCTCTCCCGTGGCAATCTCGTCGACGAAGCGGCGCTGGCCCGCGCTCTGCGCGAAAACCGCATCGCCGGCGCGGCGATGGATGTCGGCCGCGCTCCCGACCAGATGCCGACACCCGAGCTGGCGAGGCTTCCCAACGTCATCGCCACCCCGCATGTCGGCGGACTGACGCCGCAGGCCATCGAATACCAGTCGCTCGAAACCGTGCGGCAGGTGGAAGCGATCGTGCGGGGCGAGGTGCCGCAAGGCGCCGTCAACGCCGAGCGCTGGACGCGCCGGCCCTGAGCTGCCCTACAGCCGGTCCACCGCCTTGAACGTCCCGTCCTTCTGAACTGGATTGGCGACAAATTGACGCCAACGTTCTCTGTGCTGGGGCAAGGCGTGGATGTCCGGGTCAAGCCCGGCCATGACGTTGTGCAAGCTTTGGCGCCCAAACTTTGACGTCACGTCGCGCAGCGGGCATGCGCGAAAAGCGCTTGACCGCAATATCCCAAGATGGTCCGAGAGTACCGTCTAGGGATGAAACAAGCACACCATGCGGCTTCCGTTCTTCTACGGCTGGGTCGTGGTCGCCGTGACCTTCGTCACCATGGCCATCGGCGTCAACGCGCGCACCGCCTTTTCATTGTTCTTTCCGCCGATCATCTCCGAATTCGGCTGGGAGCGCGGCGTCACCGCGGGCGCCTTCTCCTTCGGCTTCGTGGTGTCGGGCGTGGTCAGCCCGCTGATCGGCCGCCTGATGGATCGGGCTGGTCCGCGCGCGGTGATGGAGCTCGGCGTCGTGCTGATGGGCGGCGGGCTGCTGCTCGCACCGCTGACCAGCCAGCCCTGGCATCTCTATGTGACCATCGGCGTCATGGTCGGCGCCGGCAGCGTCTGTCTCGGTTATTCCGGCCAGTCGCTGTTTCTGCCGAACTGGTTCATCCGCAAGCGCGGCTTCGCCATCGGTATCGCTTTCGCCGGCGTCGGCATCGGCTCGGTGACGCTGCTGCCGTGGGTGCAGCACATGATCGAACAGACCGGCTGGCGCACCGCCTGCACGGCGATGGGACTGCTCGTCCTGATCGCGCTGGCGCCGATCAATCTGCTGCTGCGCAAGCGCCCCGAGGACATCGGCCTTCAGCCGGACGGCGATGCCGCGCCGGCCGCAGGCGCGACGAAATCCGTCTCCAACATCGTCGATCCGGTCTGGGCCGGCACCGAATGGACGCTGCAACGCGCCGTCACGACCGCACGCTTCTGGTGGATCGCGCTCGGCTATTTCTGCGGCCTTTACATCTGGTACGCGGTGCAGGTGCACCAGACCAAATTCCTGCTCGACATCGGCTTCAGTCCCAGCGTTGCGGTGTGGGCACTCGGCATCGTCAGCCTGCTCGGCATTCCCGGCCAGATCGCGCTGGGACATGTCTCCGATCGCATTGGCCGGGAATGGGTCTGGGCGATCAGCTGCGCAGGCTTTGTCGTCTGCTTCGCTGCGCTGATCGCGCTGAAGTATCAATCTTCGTTCTGGCTGGTTTATCTCATGGTGTTCACGCAAGGCGCGCTCGGCTACGGCCTCACCTCGATCATGGGCGCGGTGGTGTTCGAGATTTTTCAAGGCAGGCACCAGGGCAGCATCTTCGGCACGATCATGCTGGCGGCGCTGGCGGGTGGTGCGGCCGGACCGTGGGTGACGGGCTTCCTCTATGATCGCGCCGGTGACTACACGCTGGCTTTCGCCGTCGCAATGGTCGTGAGCGGATTGTCGGCGTTCGCGATCTGGCAGGCCGCGCCGCGCAAGGTGCGGGCCGTGGCCGGCCGGCTGCACGAGCTCGAAGCAGGATCCGAATAGGTTGCGTGCGCATCAAGATGCAATGAAGCCATCGGCATAGCACCAGCAAGAAGTCCACGCTCACGGCGAACCCGGCGCTCGATGCTCACGCTCGGGCGTCGGGGAAATTCACCGCTGGCCGGCATTCGGTCCACGTAGACGCCGACGCGCTTTCACAAACGCACGATCGACAAACGACGAGCTGTCGAAGCATTGAACGGAGATCCCGCGAGATCCGTTGAAATCTCTTGTGAAAACGCCTTGTGACAAGGGATGCGGCAGCAGTCACACGGCTACGGTTCCAACGCGCAGGTCTGGACCGTCGTTTGCCGATGTCGGACAATTGAATCTGATTTGGCGGTGGCGCTGCGCTCCCCAATCTCCTCACATAAGAGATGCATCCCATGGCACAGGGCGCCTTCGCGCAGAAGCTCGAACGATTTCTGCATTTGAAGGATGCGCCGCCGACGCTGGTCACGCGTTCGCTGCGCAGCGCCGAGCTCGCCGTCACCGAAACCCGCGATGATCATCCCATGACGCGTCTTTCCGAGTCGATGCCCGCGGAGGACGCCTATCTCGTCAGCCTCAAATTCCGCGATTTCGCCGATTGCGAGTGCTGGGAGCGCGGCCGATGCGTGGTCAAGAGCGATATCCGCGCCGGCGCCACCTATCTGTACGATCTGAAACGTGATCCGCGCTACGTGATCGACAAGCCCTTCCATTCCCTGTTCTTCCATCTGCCCCGGTCGGCGTTGGACGACATGGCGAGGCAAGCCGGCGCACCGCGCATCGGTGAGCTCGCCTATCGGCCCGGCGTCGGCCATGACGATGTGACGGTCCGCCATCTCGGCGCATCGTTCCTGGCGGCGTTGCGGCAGCCTGAAGAGGCCAACCAGCTCTTCATCGACCACATGATGCTCGCGCTCACCGCACATGTCGCGACGACCTATGGCGGTTTGCGGCGCGCCGCCGAGCCGGCGCGCGGCGGCCTTGCCGCCTGGCAGGTGAAGCGAGCTTGTGAAAGGCTGGAGTCCGATCTCCGCGGCAAGCTCTCGCTGGAGAAGATCGCAGCCGAGTTCGATCTCTCCGTCAGTCATTTTTCCCGCGCATTTCGCGTCTCGACCGGCCTGCCGCCGCACCAATGGCTGCTGCGTCAGCGCGTGGACACGGCCAAGCAATTGATGAGGGTGCGCGAGCTGTCGCTGGCGGAGATTGCGATATCGGCCGGGTTCGCCAATCAAAGCCACTTCACCCGGGTGTTCTCCTCGGTGGTCGGCGTCAGCCCGGGAATGTGGCGCCGTGAGGCGCAGGGCGCGCTGGACAGCGAAACCTGAGCTTCCGCTCAGCGGCGCCTGGTCCGGGAGATCGCGTAGGCAGCGCGCCGCGCCGCAAACATCTCGTCCGGCGGATGGCCGATGCCTTCGGCAAGGTTGGCTGGATTGAACAGAGCCGCGTCGCACGCCTCGTTTGATTCAGCGCCTGTTATCACGACCGCCCGCAGGGCCTCGACAAGGGATGTCGGCGTGGCTGCGCCGCTCGGGAACTCTGGCAGGACGGAACCCTGGCTTCGAACGATGGGATCTTGTTTGTGGCGCGGCGCGGATCGAAGCGTCTTTCCCAAAGCGAACATGCCTTGTCCGATCCTGCGACAAATCCCGCAGCCCGCCTGCTAGGCGGAAGCCAGCCCCGTCCTGCGCCTGAGATCCGTGATGGCGCGCAGAAAACTGTCGGCCGGCGTCGTCTCCGGATCGATCAGCCGGTGCAGGCGAAAGCCATCCTCCAGCGCGAGCACGACGGAGGCGATCCAGGGCGGATTCAGATTGTCGTTGCGCCCGTTGCTCTTCAATGTCGCCTCGACGATGTCGGCGACCAGCTTGCGTCGCGCCCGCAGGCGTTTGGCCAGTTCGGGCCGGCGCTTCTCGGCGCGCGCGACGAACAGGATCATCTCCATGTGGAGGAGGGGCGAGCGGCCGAGTGGATCCTGTCGGCTGCGATCCATCGCCTTCAGCGCCGCGATGAAGTCGTCGAGATTGTCGTGCTGCGCGAGGATGTCCAGGTTGCGCCGGATCGACTGCTCGACGTGGTCCTCGAGCATGGCGATGATCAGTTCGTCCTTGCTCTTGAAGTTCGAATAGAACGCGCCGCGGGTAAAGCCCGCCGCCGCCGCGATCGCCTCGATGCTGGCGCCGCCGATGCCGTCTTCTTCAAACACGCGGGCGGCCGCTTCGAACAGCTTGTCGCGCGTGTCGTCCCTGGTCGGTCTGGTTCTCACCCTTGACATCGGCGCAGATTAGGGCAGACTGCAACTCGATACAACAATGTATCGAGTTGATAATTTCAGGGATGGTTACGCCGGGCGATTGAGGGCAGCCTTGCGTATTCGTGTCATGCGGCAACCGATCTGAGGTCACCATGAACGAGCACGTGCAACCCGCCGGCGGACCGCTGTTCAACCCGCTCGCGCCGGATTTCATCCGCGATCCTTATCCGCACTATGAACGGCTGCGCACGATCGATCCGATCCATGTGACGCCGTTCGGCCAGTTCGTCGCCAGCCGCCACGCCGAAGTGAGTCTCGTGTTGCGCGACAAGCGCTTCGGCAAGGATTTCGTCGAGCGCACCACGCGCCGCTACGGTCCTGAGATCATGAAGGAGCCGGTGTTTCGCAGCATGAGCTACTGGATGCTGCAAGCCGATCCGCCGGACCACACCCGCCTGCGCGGCCTCGTGGTCAAGGCCTTCACCGCCCGCCGCGTCGAGGACATGCGGCGGCGGATCCAGGAGATCGTCGACCAGGCCATCGATGCCGTGATTGACCGCGGCCACATGGACCTGATCGAGGATTTCGCCTTCCGCCTGCCTGTCACCATCATCTGCGACATGCTCGGCATCCCCGAGGAACATCGCGAGGTGTTCTACAAGAGCTCGCGCGACGGCGGGCGGCTGCTCGACCCTGTGCCCCTGTCTCCGGAGGAGATCAGCAAAGGCAACGCCGGCAACCTGATGGCCCAGATGTATTTCCAGCAGCTGTTCGAGCTGCGCCGCCGCAGTCCCGGCGACGATCTCATCACCCAGCTGGTGCAGGCCGAGGAGGACGGCCACAAGCTCACCAACGACGAGCTGACCGCCAACATCATCCTCCTGTTCGGCGCCGGCCACGAGACCACGGTCAACCTGATCGGCAACGGCCTGCTCGCGCTCCACCGCAATCCGGATCAGCTTGCGCTGCTCAAGGCGCGGCCGGAGCTGATCGAAGGTGCGATCGAGGAATTCCTGCGCTACGATTCCTCGGTGCAGATGACCGGGCGCGTCACGCTGGAGGACATCGACGATCTCGGCGGCGTGAAGATTCCCAAGGGCGAGACCGTGCTGTGCCTGCTCGGCTCGGCCAACCGCGATCCCGCGGTCTACCCTGATCGGCCCGACCGGCTGGATGTCACGCGGACGAACGTCAAGCCGCTGTCGTTCGGCGGCGGCATCCATTTCTGCCTGGGTGCCCAGCTGGCGCGCATCGAGGCCGAGATCGCCATCACCACGCTGCTCCGGCGGCTTCCGGACTTGCGCATCGATGACGTCGAAAACCCGGAATGGCGGCCGACCTTCGTGCTGCGCGGGCTGAAGCGCCTGCCGGCGAGCTGGTGAGGGCCGCGCGTTAACCTCCGCGTGCAACAGTCGCTGTGACTTCGCCACACTTCCCCCTATATAAGGGGCTGTTCCGGCGCTCCTGAGGCCCTCAGGTTCGGCCCGGGCCGGTTTGGCCGAGGGGAGACCCGTGCAGACGACGCTGCTCGGATTGGCGATTGCCTTCATCATTGCGCTGCTGGCCGCGTTGATCGGGCCTTACTACATCGACTGGAACCAGTTCAGGCCCCAGTTCGAGGCGGAGGCTGGCAAGATCATCGGCGTGCCGGTGCGGGTGGGGGGTGAGCTCGACGCGCGGCTGTTGCCGACGCCGACGCTGCGGCTGCGCGCCGTCACCTTCGGCGGCAACAACGATCTCGGCCGCCTGCGCGCCGACAAGCTCGACGTCGAGTTCAGCCTGGGCTCCCTGATGCGCGGCGAATGGCGTGCCACCGAGCTTTCCGTGGGCGGCATGGCGGTCGATGTTGGCCTCGATGCGCGCGGGCGGGTCGATTTGCCGTCCACCGCGAGCGGCACCTTCAATCTGGCGTCCCTCGCCATCGAGCGGCTGAACCTCAGCGGCCGCATCGCCTTGCATGATGCCGCCAGCCGCTCGACGCTGGAATTGAACGACATCGCCTTCTCCGGCGACGTGCGCTCGCTCGCAGGCTCGGTGCGCGGCGACGGCAGTTTCATGACTCGTGGAGTGCGCTACCCGTTCCGCGTCTCCTCCGGCCCCAGCGCCGACGGCAGCGCGACCCGTCTCCACCTCAACATCGATCCCGGCGAGCGCGCCATCCTCGCCGATCTCGAAGGCGTGCTCGCCTTCGACAACCGCCAGCCGAAATTCGACGGCGCGCTGACGCTCGCGGTGCCCGCGACCAAGAAGGCGGGCGAGGTGGGGCCGACGCCCTGGAAGCTCGCGACCAGGCTCAAGGCCGATCCGGCCGGCGCGAAATTCGATCAGATCGACGCGAGCTTCGGCACGGAGGACACTGCGCTGAAGCTCGGCGGCGTCGGCGATCTCAGGTTCGGCGCCTCGCCGCTGCTGCGCGCGGTGCTGTCGGCGCGGCAGGTCGATGCCGACAGGCTGACCGCCAAGGACGATGCCGATCCGCAGCGCGTCGTGGCGGCGCTACGCGCTGGGCTCGCGGCGATCCCGCAGGTGCCGATCCCGGCGCAGATCGAGTTCAATGCCGATCAGATCATCCTCGGTGGCCGTCCGCTCCAGAACATCGCGACCGAGCTTGCGACCGACGGCAGGTCCTGGACCTTCCGGCGGCTCGAGCTGCGCGCGCCCGGCATGACGCAGCTCTCGCTCAACGGCGCAGCTCCCGGCGCCGACAGTTTCAGCGGCCGGCTCAGCGTCGAGTCCTCAGACCCCGACACGCTGGTGGCCTGGCTGCAGGGCCGCAGCGAGATCAACCGCCGCAGCACGCGGCCGCTGCGCCTCGCCGGCGACGTGACCATCGCCGCCAATCATTTCGCCATAGACAGGCTGAAGGCCGACATCGACGGCGGGGCGGTGGAAGGCCGCATCGCCTTCGTGCAGACAGGCGCGAGCAAGGGCTCGGGGATCGATGCGGCGCTCAGGGCCGACCGGCTCGATCTCGATGCCGCCGCGAGCTTCGTGCGCGCGCTCGCCGGCCCGCAGGGCGAGTGGCCGGAGGAAGCAAAGCTCTCGCTCGATATCGGCCGCGCGATCTCCGCCGGCCAGGAGCTGCGGCCGTTCGCAGCCAAGCTCTCTTACAGCCCAGCATCGCTGTCGCTGGAGCAGTTGCGCTTCGGCCAGCCCGGCGGCGTGACCACCGAGGCGAGCGGCAGCTTCGACCGCACCAACGCCACCGGCAAGCTCGCGCTGAAATCCTCGGCCAATTCGCTGCGTGAGCTCACCGCGCTGATCGAGCCGTTCGCGCCCGCGGTGCGCGCGCGCTTCGATGCCCTTCCGTCATTGCCTGGCGCGACCCGCATCAAGCTCGATCTCAGCCTCGACAAGAACGCCGAGCATACGGATCGCAGCAATGCCCGCGTCGCGCTCGAGCTCGACGCACCGCAGCTGAAGGCCACGGCGACGCTGGCGGCGCAGACACCGGCCGCCGCCATCGGCGGCCTCGACCTCGACCGCCTGCGCAACAGCGACTTCACGCTGGACTCGAAAGTTTCTGCGCCGCAGGCCGGCGTGCTGTTGGCGCTGCTCGGGCTCGATCGCATGGCGGCCGCGGGCGAGGGCGCTTCGCAATTCGAAGGCCGGCTGAGCGGCGCCTGGCACCGTCCAATGCAATTGAACGCTAAGCTCAGCGGCGGCGGGCTTGATGCGGACGCGCAGGGCAGCGTCGACCTGTCGGAGCCCAAAGGCAGCGTGAATTTGCGCGTGCGCAACGTCAACCTCGCGCCGCTGTTCGGGACCGGCACGACCGACAAGTCTATGCAGGGCGTCAGCCTGTCCTCGCGCCTCACGCTCTCCGGCAACCGCCTCACCTTCAACGATCTCGACGGCAGCGCGGCTGGCGCGCATCTGCGCGGGCGTTTCGCGGTGACGCTCGATCAGGACAAGAACGTCGACGGCGAGGTCGGTCTCGACTCGCTCGATCTGGCGCCGGCGCTCGCAATCGCCATCGGCGCGGCCGGACGTGAGTCCGGCGAGCCGCTCAGTGCAGGACTCGTCAGCGGCTGGCGCGGCCGCATCGCCTTCCAGGCGTTGCGCGCAACGTTGCCCGGCGGCATCGAGCTGCGCCCCTTCGGCGGCGTGATCCGGAGCGACAGCCAGTCGCTCGCGCTCGATGCGCTCAAGGGCGGCCTCGGCGGCGGCGAGATGTCCGCGAGCCTTGACGCGCGCAATGGCGCGGCTGGTCTTGCGCTGAACGCGCGCATCGAGCTCAGCAATGTCGACGCGGCGGCGCTGCGCTATCGCGACCTTGCGCTGCCCAAGGGGCGCGCCTCGGTGCAGATGGCGCTGACCAGCCAGGGTCGCAGCGTCGCGGCCTTGACCGGTGCGCTCGCCGGCAACGGCACGGTGACGCTCGAGTCCGCCGAGATCACCGGCCTCAATCCCCGTGCCTTCGAGATCGCCATCCGCGCCAGCGACGGCGGCCAGGTCAGTGACGACAACCGGCTGCGGCAGCTGGTGGAGCCCGCGCTGTCGGCGGGTCCCATTGCGGTGCCCTCGGCGCAGATTCCGTTCACGATCCGCGACGGCCGCCTGCGCGTCGGCGCGACGCCGCTGGAAGCGAAGAACGCCCGCGCCGTCGTCTCCGGCGGCTACGACATTCCCGCCGACCAGGCCGACATTCGCGCCAGCCTGACGCCGATCATGACCGGCCTCTCCGGCGCACCGCCCGAGATCCAGCTGTTCGCGGCAGGGCCTCCCGACAAGCTGAGCCGCACCATCGACCTCGCGCCGCTGTCGTCATGGCTTGCGGTGCGCACGATCGATCGGGAGACGCGGCGGCTCGATGCCATCGAGCGCGGCGAGCCGCCGCCGGCCACTGCCGCGCTGCCGACGCTGGTCTCGCCCGATCCGGAGCCCCCGCTGCTGGATGTGCCGCTGCCCGGCCGCGATCCGCGCCGCGCGCCGCCCAAGCCGAAGGCCGCGCCGACGCCGAAGGCGCCGCAGGCCGCTCCCGCCGCGCCAAGCCATCAACTCACAAGCCCTCAACTCACAAGCCCTCAACTCACAAGCCCTCCACTCACGAGCCCGCCGCTCGCAAGCCAGCAGGCCGCGCCGCTGCCGCCGCCGATCGACGTGAAGCCTGCCCCCGGCCCGCCACCTCCCAAGCCCAGGCCAAAGCCGCCGCTGGTGCTGACGCCGCAGAATCCGTGAGGCGACAGCGTTGGCGGCTGGGCTCGATTCACCTCTCGCTACGGGAGAGGTGAAGCACCTTGCCCGCCCGTTAACCCATTCCCTCGCATTTGAAGGAATTTTCGTCGGCAAAACTGATTTGCCGATTTTACTGAATTCTCGCGTTTCATCTCTAGCGTCGGTTCCCAGAGGAATTTGGCGTCTCGCCGCGAGCGGCGGGACGGCGTGCCAAAGGGCTACCAAGAACTGGGGTGATCGAGATGAACGGGGCGAAATCGCTTCTACAGGATCTGGACGACGCGATCGCGCGCGGCACCGACGAAAGCAGGGCGAAGGCGTTGTGGCATGCGACCGATATTCTGATCGCCGGCCGCTACAGCGACGATGAGATCAGCATGTTCGGCGAGGTCATCGGCCGGCTCGCCGACGAGATCGAGGTTGCTGCGCGCGCGCAGCTCTCCGAAGTCATGTCGGCGTGCGATCACGCCCCGCTCAACGTCATCGAAAAGCTCGCCCTCGACGACGAGATCGAGGTCGCAGGCCCCGTGCTGCGCGACTCCACGCGTATCGACGAGAAGATGCTGGTCGAGAGCGCCATGACCAAGGGCCAGGCGCATCTGCTCGCGATTTCCCAGCGCCAGTCGCTCGGCGAGGCCGTGACCGACGTGCTGGTCAAGCGCGGCAACCAGGAGGTCGTGACGTCGGTTGCCAAGAACGAGGGGGCGCGTTTCTCCGGATCTGGCCTGCTGCACATGGTCCGCCGCGCCGAGGGCGATTCGATCCTTGCCGAACAGCTCGGCCTGCGCAAGGACGTGCCGCGCCACATCTTCCAGCAGCTGATCGCGAAGGCGTCGGAAGACGTCCGCCGCCGCCTCGAGACCGAGCGGCCCGAGATGATGGCGCAGATCCAGAGCTCGGTGACCGGGGTCACCGGCGATCTCCAGTCCAAGTTCGGCCCGTCCTCGCGCAGCTATTTCGTCGCCAAGCGCGTGGTCACGACCCAGTACCGGCAGGGCAACCTCAATCAGGACTCCATCTCGAACTATGCGCGTCAGCACCGTTTCGACGAGGTGCAGATCGGCCTGTCGCTGCTCTCGTCACTGCCTGTGGACGTGATCGAGCGCGCGCTGATGGACCGCAACCGCGAGATGATCCTTGTCTTGTGCAAGGCGCTCGACTTCTCCTGGGACACGACGATGTCGCTCCTGTTCCTCGGCGCCAAGGATCACCTGATCACGGCGCGCGACCTCCAGGACAACGAGCGCGAGTTCGGCCGGCTCAAGATCGAGACCTCACGCAGCATCCTGAAGTTCTACCAGTCGCGCAAGACCGGCGCGGGTGCCGAAACCGCGACGGGCCGTCAGCCCGAGCTGCAAATACACTGAGCGGGTTCATTCAGCGGGAATCGAGAGGGGAGTATCTGCAATGTTGCCTCAATTCGGCACCGCCGTTCGCAAGAAGAATCTCGGCAATGCCGTCACCGCCGATCTCGGCGGCGCAGCTCCGGACAAGGCCTCGGTGGACGCCGCCTGGCTCGTGCTGGAAGCCGCCAACGACCTCGGCGACCACGCCGCGGTGGACGCCTGCCGGCGCGTCATCGACGCCGAGCTGAACGGCACGGCAGCGCGCAGCTCGGACGTCGATCTGGTGCTGGGGTATTTCAGGTAGGGCGCGTCCCTCGCGACCGCACCAAGACCGTCATTGCGAGTGAAACGAAGCAAATCCAGAATCCTTGCCTGGGACAGTCTGGATTGCTTCGCCGCGCTCGCAACGACCGACGGTTGTCTCGCTCATCGCCGCTTTCGATAGATCACGACGTCCTCGCCTTTGCGGTTCGTGCTCCGCTCGAGGAGATAGTTTGATCTTTCCAGCACGCGGCGGGATGCAGCGTTGGCGACATTGACGATGCCGATGAGGGACGGCAGCTTCAGGTGGGACAGCCCGATGTCCGTCAGCGCGGTCGCCGTTTCGCTGGCAAATCCCCGGCCCCAGAACTCGCGCTTGAACGCGTAGAGAATCTCGATCTCGTCGATGTCGTCCACGAGGATGTGCCGGAGGCCCGCTCGTCCGGCGAAGGCTCCATCTTTCGTTTGCAGTGTCCAGAGTCCGAAGCCGTGCTGGTCCCAATGGGCCATGTTGGTGGCGAGATAGGCCTTCGTTGTCTCCGCCGAACGCACGCCGCCGAGATAGCGTGACACCTCGGGATCCAGATGGAGCGCGACGAGATCGGCAAGGTGACTTTCGTTCAGCCTCTCGGCGGTGAGTCGGTCGGTCCTGAAATGGTTCATGGAGACAGATCGCCGCTTCCGTTGGCGGGTCGTTCATGCCGCCATCGCTGCGGGCTGATCATGGCATCATGCCCCTGTTTTGCCCGACGGGTCAACGGGCGTAGTCCGTAGATGGGGTAACGGGCCGACCAACCAAGCCGTTGCGTCCGACGCAAAACACAAAGAGGAAAACACAAAAAGGCCCCGCCGAAGCGGGGCCCCTTGTTCGATCGTGTGGCTCGCACTAATCGTCCCAATGATGATAACGACGGATCACGACGCCGCGGTCGTAGTCGCGGTCGTGATAGTACCAGCCACGATGCCAGCCGCGGTCATGCTCGTATACGCGCGCGCGGGGGCCGTCATAATGGTCCCTGTCGCCGCCGACATAGACGCCGAAGCCGCCCGCGTTGGCGATGGTGGGGGTACCGATTGCAAGCGTCGCTAGCGCTGCGAGAGCGTAAGTCAGCTTCTTCATCTGTTCCTCCTTGGTTTGCGTCCGTCGCGAGTCAACGATCGCCACCATCGTCTGTTGCAGGAACGGGCAGGAAACTTTCTTGAATGGCTGTTCAGGTGGGTTGCGTTCAAGAACTTCATCGAAGCAGCCCGATGGAACTGCGCTAGGCGAGTCCCGCTGTTCCAATTGGTCCCCAATGACACAAGACATTGAACGGGCTGTCGCATATGGGGCAGAATGTGTGAGAGCGGTTCGGCCTTCAACTGTGTCGCCATCCTACGATGCTAAGGTTGCTGCGTTCTCACCGTTTGATGCGATAGATCACGACGTCCTCGCTGTGATGAATCGTCGAGAACATAGTTCGCCTTCTCCAACACGCGGCGGGATGCGACATGGCCGACGAAGACGAGGCCGACGAGGGATGGCAGCTCGAGTTGCGCCAGCCCGATGTCGGTCAGCGCGGACGCGATCTGGCTTGCAAGTCCGGCCACCCAGAATTCGCGCTTGAACGTATGGGCGATCTCGATCTCGTCCACGTCATCGGCGAGGATGTGCCTGATGCCCGATCGCCCGGCGAACGCGCCGTCTTTCGTTCGGAGCGCCCACAGGCCAAAGCCGTGCTGGTCCCAATGGGCCATGTTGACGTCGAGAGGTCTTCGCCGCCTCCGCCGAGCGCACTCCGCCGAGATAACGCGACACCTCGGCATCGAGATGCAGTACGACGAGGTCCGGGAGATGATCTGCGTGGAGTCGCTCGGCGATCAGCCATTCCGTGCTGAAGCGATCCATGAATTCTGATGGCGATTGGGTTGGCTGCGATCCCGACTGCTTGAAGGCCGACGATGCCATCCTGCCAGTATTTTTCCCGACGGGTCAACCGGCCCAAGTATCGAGACCGGAGGCGGCTCAAGTTGCCTCCGGTTGATTGGATCGATTGTTGATGCGCTCGCGCGCGCGTCTCAATAGCAGGGCGGATAGGGGTAATATCCGCAAGCCCGGCGATAGCCATAGGCCCCATAGGCCGCAGCTCCCGCCGCTGCCGCGCCGTAATACGCCCGCCGATGGACCCTGCGGTTGACGCCTGCAACGCTCATCGGCGTCAGGGGACGCCCGACGCGGGCTTCGGCGGTATCGACGGATACGGCGAGTGCATCCGCCGGCGAGTAGCGGAGCGACAGGGGCGCTGCCGTGAACAGCGTAGCGGTGACGAACAGTCCGATCAGCTTGGCATGTCCAGCCATGTACTCTCTCCCTTTGCATGACGACGAGCTAGCCTGGCAGGCCGATGACCTCCGCCATTGACTAAAATCAATGGTCGCAGTTCCGACGGGATCGGGAGTATCGCCCCGCGACGTCGATTGCCGTCCTCACCCCAAATTCGACGAGCCGTTCGATTTGATCTGCATCAAGCGTGGCGGTCGCGCCCGCACCACAACGACAAGTCGGCCGCTTGTGCTGGATGGCTTCGCGCGGCGGCGAATCCGCGCGCACCATCGCAAGTGCATTGGCAACCGCGGTTGTCTCCGCTCGAACGACCGGCAGCTCCGCAGGGGCGCGGGGTGCAGGCTCAGTGATCGAAGGCGCGGATGTCTCCGCAGCGACCACCGGCAAGGTCGTGTCGAGGATCACGCGCTCGGGCCATTTTCGGTCCGAGTGAATGCGTATGGCCGGCCGCTCCACGGCCGTCCTCTCGGTGACGGCGCCTTGGGCACACAAAAGTCCGCCCCTAAGAGGAGCGCGAGCAATGCTGCGCCGATCTCCCAGAAGTACGCCAGCAACGGCATCTCGGTCGCTCCGTGCCCCCCACAATGGGCCCAGCTTGCGACGACCTTGCGTCATCCTTGGATTTGCTGCGAGAGCCGGCTTGATTCAAATCAAGCGCGCGAAGAAATCTCCAGCACCGCGTGGGTCATTGTTCGACCATGCCATGGTGCCCGTGTTTCACCCGACGGAGCAACAGGTACGTCGGGATCAAGTCATGTGAGCGCGGAGGGGGTCCAGCGATGCGTTATGCGAGGAAATGCCGGGTTTTGCGGCGCGCCATCCGGGCGACGGCCGGATGGTTCCTTGCACAGACGTAAGCCCTTGATTTCACAATCCCCGTCTACTGTGCATGGGGTTGTTTTCGCAGTTTTTGTTTTGGGAGGGGGCTAGCCCGCCCCCAGCGCGACGGCGACGTTGTACGTCACGAGGCTCGCGGCATAGGCCAGCACCAGCATGTAGGTGAAGGTCACGCCCATCCATCCCCAGCTTCCGGTTTCGCGCCGGATCACGGCGAGCGTGGAGGCGCATTGCGGGGCGAAGATGTACCAGGCCAGCATCGACAGGGCGGTTGCGAGCGACCATTTGGTCGCCAGCACCTGGCCGATCTGCTCGGCCGCCTCCTTGCCGCCTTCGATCGCATAGACGGTGCCGAGGGCTGCGACCGCGACCTCGCGGGCCGCCATGCCGGGGATCAGCGCAACCGCGATCTGCCAGTTGAATCCGACCGGCGCGAGCAGCGGCGCGAGCGCCTTGCCGATCATCGCCGCCAGGCTGAAATCGATGGCGGGCTCGGTGCTGCCTGCCGGCGGCTGCGGGAACGAGGCCAGGAACCAGATCAGCACCATCATCGAGAAGATCGTGGTGCCGGCGCGCACCAGGAACATCTTGGCGCGGGTGTAGATGCCGATCGCGATCGATTTCAGCCGCGGCATTTTGTAGTCCGGCAGCTCCAGCATGAACGGTGCCGGCGCAAAGTCGCGCAGCATGAAAAACTTGATCAGGAACGAGACGACGAGCGCGCTGGTGATGCCGGCCGCATAAAGGCCGAACATCACGAGGCCCTGGAGGTTGATGAAGCCCCAGACGTCCCTGGCCGGAATGAAGGCGGAGATGATCAGCGTGTAGACCGGAATGCGCGCCGAGCAGGTCATCAGCGGCGCGATCAGGATCGTGGTCAGCCGGTCGCGCTTGTTGTCGATCACGCGCGTCGCCATGATGCCGGGAATGGCGCAGGCAAAGCTCGACAAGAGCGGAATGAAGGCGCGGCCGTGCAGGCCGGCGCCGCCCATGATGCGGTCCATCAGGAACGCGGCGCGCGCCATGTAGCCGAAATCTTCCAGGAGCAGGATGAACAGGAATATGATGATGATCTGCGGCAGGAACACGATGACGCTGCCGACGCCCGCTATCACGCCGTTCTGAAGGAAGCTCTGCAACAGACCGTCGGGGAGGGTGGCGTGGACGAACTCGCCGAGTACATCGAAGCCGGACTGCAGCAGCTCCATCAGCGGCTTCGCCCAGGCGAACACCGCCTGGAACATCACGAACAGGATCAGCGCGAGCACGATGAGGCCGGCGACCGGATGCAGCACCACGGCGTCGATCCGCGCGGTCCAGGTGTCGGGGCTAGCAGGCAGGCTGACGCAGTCGGCGATGATGCGGTCGGCCTCGCGCTGGGTGGCGCGCAATTCGCTGACGCTGAGCGCGCGCCAGCTGTTCTCCTGTGGCTCGGCGGCAAGCTTGGCCGAGATCTCGTCGGTCAGCGCGAGCAGGTCGGCCGTGCCGCCCCTGCGCACCGCGATCGAGGTGACCACGGGCACGCCGAGCTCCTTGGCGAGCCGCTCGACGTCGACTGTGATGCCGCGGCGGCTCGCGATGTCGAACATGTTGAGCACGAGGATCATCGGCCGTCCGGTGCGCTTGAGCTCGAGCAGCAGGCGAATGGTCAGGCGCAGATTGGTGGAATCGGCAACGCACAGCACGAGATCGGGCACCGTCTCGCCGGTGGCCTTGCCGAGCACGAAGTCGCGGGTGATCTCCTCGTCCGGGCTGCGGCCGCGCAGCGAGTAGGTGCCGGGCAGGTCGACCACCGAGACCTGGCGTCCCAAGGGGGTGACGAAGAAGCCTTCCTTGCGCTCGACGGTGACGCCGGGATAATTCGCGACCTTCTGCCGGCTGCCGGTCAGGGCGTTGAACAGCGAGGTCTTGCCGCTGTTTGGCGTGCCCACCAGGGCGAGATGCAGCAGGGGTAATTCCATGTATCAAGGGCCCGGGATGAGGCGTCCCGTCGCTATCTAAGCGACGATGATGGCCATGGCTTCGCGACGGCGGACCGCGATGGTGATGCTGTCGACCCGCACGGCGATCGGGTCGCCCCCGACCAGCCCCTCATGCAAGATCTCGACCCGGGCGCCCTCGACGAAGCCGAGTTCGATCAGGCGGCTCTCGAGCTCGACATCCGAGAGCGCCGAGCCCGCCTGCTTGGCGGCAAGGTGCTGGATGACGCCGGTATAGCCACGCTGGGCCAGGCCCAGCGGCATATGCGAACGCGTGTCGGTGGTGTCGGTCATGCCCTGTATTTTCAACGCAGGGCATTGAGGTCAAGCGCGCGCGCCCGCCGAAGCTGCATCTTAGAGTGATTTTAAACTGCAGAGGCCGGGGCGCCGTCGAGGGCGCCCCCTGACGGGCTATTGCGCCGGGACCTTGTCCGGCTGGGCGGCCATGGCGCGGCTCTTGAAGTAATCCAGGACGAAGAGACGGATCGCCGACGACAGATTGCCCTGCTGGCGGTTGTTGTCGATCTCGCCGACCAGCTCGGACAACGTCATGTTGCGCAGGCCGGAGATTTCCTTCATGCCGTTCCAGAACGCCTCTTCCAGGCTGACGCTGGTCTTGTGACCGGCGACGACGATCGACCGTTTCACGACCGGCGACTTCATGGCTGCTCCTCGCGATCGATCCGGTGCTGGTCCAGATGCTGCTTGGCCTGGTCCCCCCGCTTCTCCTCCGCCGACCGTTCCGCCTTCGTGCGCCCGAATTTCGCCCGGTTGGCGTCCGCCTGTTTCGCCGAGGCTTCCCGCTCGGCGCGCTTCCTGAAACGATTCAGGTTGATGACGTTCCCCATGCCGCGTCTCCATCATCCGCTCCTCTTCAGGCAGGATGAAACATTCAGAAACAGGGTGCCGCGTTGCGCCCCACGAGAGTTGATCGCCATTCGCTCGTCCTCGTCAATCGGCCCCTCGGGCCACCAAACGATAAATTTCGCCCGGTCGAGGGGCGGAAGGGCTGCGTAGCACGCCGCCCCGCCGCGACATTGACGGTAATCAAATCCCGCCCGCAAAACCGCATATTTTTGAGCGCCGAGCGTCCGTATCATTACGGAGGACTATCGGAATCTATCCCGGGCTGGTCATCTTCTCCGGGCGCACCAGGCGGTCGAACTCCTCCACCGAGACGAAGCCGAGCCGCAGCGCCTCCTCCTTCAGCGTGGTGCCGTTGGCATGCGCGGTCTTGGCCACCTTGGCGGCGTTGTCGTAGCCGATCTTCGGGGCCAGCGCCGTCACCAGCATCAGTGAGCGCTCCATGAGCTCTTTGATGCGCTTTTCGTCGGCGCGGATGCCGCTGACGCAATGCTCGGTGAAGGAGCGCGCGGCATCGGCCAGCAGGCGGATCGAGTGCAGCATGTTGTAGGCCAGCACGGGCTTGTAGACGTTGAGCTCGAAATGGCCCTGGCTGCCGGCGACGGTGATGGCGGTGTGATTGCCGAATACCTGGCAGCACACCATGGTCATCGCCTCGCACTGCGTCGGATTGACCTTGCCCGGCATGATCGAGGACCCCGGCTCGTTTTCCGGCAGGATCAATTCGCCGAGGCCCGAACGCGGGCCAGAGCCGAGCAGGCGGATGTCGTTAGCGATCTTGAACAGGCCGGTCGCGACCGAATTGATGGCGCCGTGCGCCAGCACATAGGCGTCGTTCGAGGCCAGTGCCTCGAATTTGTTGGCGGCGCTTGTGAAGGGGAGCTTCGTGATCCCGGCAACATGCTTTGCGAACAGTTTTGCAAAGCGCGGCTTCGAGTTGAGGCCGGTGCCGACGGCAGTGCCGCCCTGCGCCAGCGGATAGAGGTCCTTCACCGCGACCTTGAGCCGGGCGATGCCGCTTTCGACTTGCGCGGCATAGCCGGAAAATTCCTGGCCGAGCGTCAGGGGCGTCGCATCCTGCGTATGGGTGCGGCCGATCTTCACGATCTTCGAAAACTCCTTCTCCTTCTTGCGCAGCGCGCGCAGCAGCTCGCCGAGGGCGGGGACGAGATCGGCATTGATGCGGCTTGCGGCCGCGATGTGCATCGCGGTCGGGAAGGAGTCGTTCGACGACTGGCTCATGTTGACGTGGTCGTTGGGGTGCACCGGCTTCTTGGCGCCGAGGTCGCCGCCGAGCAGCTCATTGGCGCGGTTGGCGATCACCTCGTTGAGATTCATGTTGCTCTGCGTGCCCGAGCCGGTCTGCCACACCACAAGCGGGAAATGATCGTCGAGCTTGCCCTCGATCACCTCGCGCGCGGCGCGGATGATGGCATTGGCGCGGCGCTGGTCGAGCAGGCCGAGCTCGAGATTGGACTGCGCGGCGGCCAGTTTGACGATGCCGAGCGCATGCACCAGCGAGATCGGCATACGATCGGTGCCGATGCGAAAGTTCTGGCGCGAACGCTCGGTCTGCGCCCCCCAATAACGATCGGCGGGCACCTCGATGGGACCGAAGCTGTCGGTCTCGGTGCGGGTTGCGGGGCGTGAAGCGCGGGTCGTTTTGGCCATGAGCACATCCATTCTGCCGCGCGAAATGCCGCACGGTCTTTTCGTGTGCTTCTCTATATAGGCAGTTTGACCGTGTGCGACCGGCGCGGGCCCAACCTAGATCATTTCTTGCGGAAACGATCGAGCCGCACGACTTCGGCGCCGCCCTGGCTCGGCGGGGGCGGTTCATCGGCAGCTTCTGCTTTTTCCGTGGCAGGTGCCGGGACCGACACGGCCGATGGCGCAGGCGCTGCCGGCAAATTCTCGGGTGCGACCTCGGCGACGTCCGAGGTGTCGAACTGGAGGCCGAACTTCACGGATGGATCGAGGAAGCTCTTGATGGCACTGAACGGCACCACCAGCCGCTCCGGAATGCCGCCGAAGGACAAGCCGACCTCGAAACGGTCCTCGAGCACGGTCAGGTCCCAGAACTGGTGCTGGAGGATGATCGTCATCTCGTCCGGATATTGCGCGAGCAGCCGCGGCGACAACTTCACGCCTTCGGCCTTCGATACGAAGGTGATGAAGAAATGGTGCTCGCCCGGCAGGCCATGGGCCGCGGCATCGGTCAGCACCTTCCGCAGCACGCCGCGCAGCGCGTCGCGGGCCAGCACATCGTATCGGATATGATCGGTCGCCATGGTGGTCCTGTTGCATCCCCGAAGCCGGACCCTGCCGGCCCGACTCGCCAAGCCGCAATAGTACCGCGCCTGACGGATGAGCAGGAGTCCCCGCCGGGGAAGAAATCAAAAGAGTAAAGTGGAGGCTTCTGTTGCCAGGTGCCTCCGAACCCCGCCTAGCGGAGCTTAACCCACTAGGACTTTAGAGTGGTCTTTCAAACTGCGTTACGCAGCCTGAGCAACCGGAGCAAAGTTGTCGTTGGCAACTATTGCAGTAGCCCGATAACGGCGGAACAATACCGGGAAAAAGTACGCCCTTTACGCCCTCGTCGATCCTATTTCGCCCCCGCCAAAGCTCAGCTTCAGAACACGCCCGATACTGGGCTTTGGTGGAGGCGCCGGGTACCGCCCCCGGGTCCGAATGGTTTATTACGACGACCGTTTATTTCCATAGCCGGCGAACCGGCACACCCAATATAGGGGGCAAAGGTCACAAAAAACAGAGGCTTGGAAGGGCGATCCTCTGGTTCCCTTTGGATAGGTTCCGGACCGTCCTGGCCTCGGATTCAGCACCGGCCGTCGAAGAGCCGGATCTCGCCGCCGCACCGGCCGGCCTGGTCGCCCTGTTCCTGGCCTTCGCCACTGTTCGCCGTCGGCGGAGCCGCGGCGGCGGTGCCCGAGATGCACCGCATCGCGGTCGAGGTGAATCACTGGCTGACCGACAAGCAGTTCACTGACGCGTATGCGATCGCGCAGCTCTCGCCAGGTCCAAACGTGCTTATCGTGACGTTAATCGGCTATGCCGTCGCAGGCATCCCCGGCGCGCTGGCCGCAACGCTGGCGATGTGCCTGCCGACGGCGCTGCTCGCCTGTTATGTCAGCCGGCTCCTGAACCGCCCCAGCCAATCGCGCTGGCCCGCCCTGATCCAGGCTGCACTGGTTCCGCTCTCGATAGCTCTGATGGCAGCGAGCGCCCTGATCCTGGCCCAGTCGACCGATCGCTCAATTGCTGCATTGCTTCTGACCGCGATTGTTGCGGTGGTTGCGTCCATTTCGCGCATCAATCCACTCTGGCTCCGGATGGAGGCGTGTTGGGTTTTGCTGGCATTGTGTGATGAAAATGGCTAGGCAGTGATCCGGGCGGGGTATCCAGTTCCAGCCGATTTAGAACAACAGTGCTCGTGACTTAAGGGTCGCGGAGGAGACAAGCATGGCCGACACGATGGGCCACTCAGCGACGGCCACCCGAAATACCAAGGTGGCGCTCGGCTTTTGTCTGCTGGCGATTGCGCCGCAGATATTCGAATTGATCTGGTCGATCGGGACGATCTTCGGCTGGGGCACCGGCCGCGGCCCGAGCGCTGTGGTGATCAGCCACGCCACGGCGTTGCTTGCCGGCGCGCCTGGAGCCTTGATTGGAGCGGCCAGCGGTGACACCAAGAAGGTATCGTCCGAGGTGCTGCTCGCGCTGATCTATTCCTACCCGCTGTTCGTGGTGGCGATCCTCACGTTTTTCATGACGATCCGGTCGGCTCAGGATTATGTCGGAGGCGTCGTCCTCATGGCGGTTGCGCTGTTCGCGCTGTGGGCAGGGAGCGACCTGCAGGGCATGCGGGGCTTCTCTTTCGGGGCGGGTACGGCGCCACGCATGTTCGGCGGACTCCTGGTCGCGTTATCGGCCGGAATCGCCTTGACCGGTCTTCTGACCGATGGGCCGCCAATGGCCCATTATTCCTGGCGCGGGCCGCTGTTCGTGATGGCCGGGATCCTGTTCTTCGCGCTGGCAATCCGGCCGCTCGGCCTCGTGGTCACGGGCTTTATCAGCTTCATGATCGCGGCGGCGGGCTCGCAGGAGACGCGCTGGCTTGAAGCGGCCATCGTCGGCGCCTGCCTGACGCTGGGTTGCGCAATCCTGTTTCCATACGTGCTCGGGCTGCCGATGCCGATGTTCCCGCGTTTCCTGGCTTAGTGAGGCTGTGATGGAGCTTTTTGCCAACCTCGCTCACGGTTTTGTCGTCGCCTTCTCTCCGATCAACCTGTTGATGTGCCTGATCGGTGCGCTGGTCGGCACGCTGGTCGGCGTGCTCCCGGGCATCGGCACCATCGCCACCGTCGCGATGCTGCTGCCGATCACCTTCGGCCTGCCGCCGGTCGGCGCACTGATCATGCTCGCCGGCATCTATTACGGCGCGCAATATGGTGGCTCGACCACGTCGATCCTGGTCAACATACCCGGTGAGGCGACGTCGGTTGTCACTGCCATCGACGGCCACCAGATGGCCAGGCAGGGCCGCGCCGGCCCGGCGCTGGCGATCGCCGCGATCGGCTCGTTCTTCGCCGGCTGCGTCGCGACCGTGCTCATCGCCGTGCTCGGCGCGCCCTTGACCAAGCTCGCGCTGGCGTTCGGTCCGGCGGAGTATTTCTCGCTGATGGTGCTCGGCCTGATCTTTGCGGTCGTGTTGGCCAAGGGCTCGGTGCTCAAGGCGATCGCGATGATCGTGTTCGGCCTTTTGCTGTCGATGGTCGGCTCGGATATCGAGACCGGCGCCTCCCGCATGGCCTTCAACATTCCGGAACTCGCCGACGGCCTCGGCTTTGCGACGGTCGCGATGGGCGTATTCGGCTTTGCCGAGATCATCCGCAATCTCGACGCCGGCGCCGAGATGAGCCGCGATCTCGTGCAGCAGAAGATCACCGGTCTGATGCCGACCAGAAAGGATCTGGTCGATTCGACTCCCGCGATCCTGCGCGGCACCGTGCTCGGCTCGATCCTCGGCATCCTGCCCGGCGGCGGTGCGACGATTGCATCATTCGGGTCCTATACGCTCGAGAAGAAGCTCGCCAGGAACCCGTCGCGGTTCGGCCGCGGCGCGATCGAGGGCGTCGCGGGGCCGGAGAGCGCCAACAACGCCGCCGCGCAGACCTCCTTCATCCCGCTGCTCACGCTCGGCATCCCGCCGAACGCGGTGATGGCGCTGATGGTGGGCGCGATGACCATCCACGGCATCGTGCCGGGCCCGCAGGTGATGCAGAAGCAACCCGACCTCGTCTGGGGCATGATCGCCTCGATGTGGATCGGCAATCTGATGCTGATCATCATCAACCTGCCGCTGGTGGGAATCTGGGTCCGCCTCCTGCGCGTGCCGTACCGGCTGATGTTCCCCTCGATCGTGATCTTCTGCGCGATCGGCATCTATTCGGTGAACAACGCGCCGGTCGACGTCATCCTTGCCGGCGTGTTCGGTCTCGTCGGCTACTGGCTGATCAAGCACGATTTCGAGCCTGCCCCGCTGCTGCTCGGCATGGTGCTGGGACCGCTGATGGAGGAGAACCTGCGCCGTGCGCTGCTGATCTCGCGCGGCGACTGGAGCGTGTTCGTGATGCGTCCGTTGTCGGCGGTGCTGCTGGCGGTCGCGGCGGGCCTTCTCGTCCTTACGGTGCTGCCTGCGTTGCGATCGAAGCGCGACGAGGTGTTCACCGAATCCGAGAACTGAAACATGATCCGGAAAAGCGCGAAGCGGTTTTCCGGAAACATCATGCTCATATGAAAGCCGTGCTCGCCTGCGTCGACGCGCCGCATTCGGAAGTCGAATCGACTTGTGTGACGGCTTCGTGAAATGAAAATGCCGGCCTTTGGGCCGGCATCTTTGTTTGTGTTCAAGGGACCGATACCATGACCTTCATTCGCGCGCTCACGGGCGCATGTGCCGTAGCGCTCGCCTCGTTGGGCCTTGTTGCACCGGCTAAGGCGCAGACCTATCCGACGCGCAGCATCACCACGATCGTGCCGTTTGCGGCCGGTGGCCCGACCGATGTCGTCGCGCGCATCATCACCGCGCACATGGCGCAGACGCTGGGACAAAGCATCATCATCGAGAACGTCGTCGGTGCCGGCGGCACCACCGCGACGACGCGCGCTGCGCGCGCGGCCAATGATGGCTATACGCTGATCACCGGCCACATGGGCACCCATGCGGCATCGGTGCCGCTCTATCCGAAGCTCGCCTATCATCCCGAGAAGGATTTCGAGCCGATCGCGCTGCTCGCGGGCACACCGATCCTGATCCTCGCACGCAGGGACTTTCCGCCGAAGGATCTGAACGAGTTCGTTACCTATGTGAAGGCGAACACAGAGAAGTTGAATGCCGCGCATGCCGGTGTCGGATCGGTCTCGCACGTCTCATGCGAGCTTCTGCACTCGATCCTCGACATCAAGCCGGTCGGCGTGCCCTTCAACGGTACGGGCCCTGCGATGAATGCGCTGGTGGCGGGCCAGGTCGACTACATGTGCGACCAGATCGTCAACGCGGTGCCGCAGATCAATGCCGGCACCATCAAGGCCTATGCGATCGCAACACCGGAGCGCAATCCGTCGCTTCCGAACGTGCCGACGACGGTGGAAGCGGGCTTGCCGAAGTTCCAGGCCCAGGCTTGGAATGCGATGTTCGCCCCGAAGGGAACCTCGCCTGCGATCGTGGCGAGTCTGAACGCAGCGGCGGCCAAGGCGCTCGATGACGAGACCGTGCGCAAGCGCCTGATCGAACTCGGCAGCGTCATCCCGGGTCCCGCCGAACGGACGCCGGAAGCGCTGGCCACCCTGGTCAAGAACGAGATCGCGAAGTGGACCCCGGTGCTCAAGCCGGCGACTTAGGCAACGCAATCAAGCTGATAGGGCAGAAGGGCGGGACGTCAGTTCCGCCCTTGTCGTTTGTGCCGGGAACACTCATTTTTCCGGGTATAATCGATGGGAGTAGCGAATCGCCGCTGTCGCAGCACCGAGGTGGCCGTTAAGTTCGCCGCCTCCCCAAAGGCTGCCGTCTTCTTGAGGTTTTTGGCACATGCACCAGTATCAGGACCTGCTCGAGCGGATTCTTTCAGACGGCGCCGAGAAGACCGACCGAACGGGCACCGGCACGCTCTCGGTGTTCGGCCACCAGATGCGCTTCAATCTGTCCGCCGGCTTCCCGATGCTGACCACCAAGCGGCTGCCGCTGAAGGCGATCGTGCACGAACTGCTCTGGTTCCTGAAGGGCGACACCAACATCAAGTATCTGCGCGACAACGGCGTCACCATCTGGGACGAATGGGCGGATGCCAATGGTGATCTCGGCCCGGTGTACGGTCATCAATGGCGCTCCTGGCCCACGGCCGACGGGCGCAGCATCGACCAGATCGCCAATGTCATCGATATGATCAAGCGCACTCCAGATTCCCGCCGGCTGATCGTCACCGCCTGGAATCCGGCCGACGTCGAGAAGATGGCGCTGCCGCCGTGCCACCTGCTGTTCCAGTTCTATGTCGCGAACGGCAAGCTGTCGTGCCAGCTCTATCAGCGCTCGGCCGACGTCTTCCTCGGCGTGCCCTTCAATATCGCCTCCTACGCGCTGCTCACCATGATGGTCGCGCAGGTCACCGGCCTGAAGCCGGGGGACTTCGTGCACTCGCTCGGCGACACCCACCTCTACTCCAACCATCTGGAGCAGGCGCGGCTTCAGCTCACCCGTGCGCCGCGCGCCCTGCCGGTGATGCGGATCAACCCCGATGTGAAGGACATCTTCTCGTTCCGCTACGAGGATTTCGAACTCGTCGGCTACGACCCGCATCCGCATATCAAGGCGGACGTCGCGGTCTAGCGCAGATGTCGGTCAACATCCGCCGCGCGCGCGCCGGCGAAGCCGGGCTCGTTCTTGCTTTCATCCGCGAGCTCGCCGAGTACGAAAAGCTTTCGCACGAGGTCGAGGCGACCGAGGCTGACATCGCGGAGGCGCTGTTCGGCGAGAGGCCGCAGCTCTATTGCGCGATCGCCGAGTGGAACGGCGAGCCGGTCGGCTTCGCGGTGTGGTTTGCAAATTTCTCCACCTTCAGCGGCCGCCACGGCATCTATCTCGAAGATCTTTACGTGCGGCCGTCGCATCGGGGCAGGGGGCTCGGCAAGGCGCTGCTGGTCTATCTCGCGAGGGAGTGCGTCGAGAACGGCTGGTCGCGCCTGCAATGGGCGGTGCTGGACTGGAACGCACCGTCGATCGCGTTCTACAAATCGCTCGGTGCGGTCATGATGGACGACTGGACGCTGTGCCGCGTCACCGGGCCTGCGCTGACGCGGCTTGCCGGGAGCGCGCCCTGATGGAGATCGTCTTTGTCGTCGCCATCGCGGAGAACGGCGTCATCGGCGCGGGCAACGCCATTCCGTGGCGATTGAAATCCGACATGGCCCGCTTCAAGGCGCTCACGATCGGCAAGCCGGTGATCATGGGCCGCAAGACTTTCGAATCCCTGCGCCGGCCGCTGCCGGACCGCACCAACATCGTGATCACGCGCGATGCGGCCTATCGCGCCAGTGGCGCCATTGTTACGACGTCGGGAGCGGCTGCGGCTGCGGTTGCGCTCGGCGATGCCCTGCGGCGTTCGGTCACTGAGATCGCGGTGATCGGCGGCGCCGAGATCTACCGGCAATGGCTCGATCGCGCCGATCGCCTCGAAATCACCGAAGTGCATGCGCGGCCGGAAGGCGACACGCATTTCGACATCGACAAGGCTGATTGGGACGAGATTGAGCGCATCCGCCATCCTGCCGGCCCCGACGACAGCGCTGACTTCTCCTATGTGACATGTCGTCGGCGCCCCCGCCATTAACCGCATTCGTCAATGTTTACATTGACTTTTTCGTGCCCAAGCATAGCTCGGAGGACGGCCCAGGCCGCGTTGTAAGGGACCTGCCTGTCCCCTATAAAGCCGGACCGGACAAAGCGGGCGGGGGCAATTCCACCCTGCCGAGGAGAGCGTCGAATGCCGTGGAAGAATCAGGGCGGTGGCCCATGGGGCTCCGGTCCAAAGGGACCATGGGGCTCAGGTCCGCAACCGGTCGGGCCGAGACCGCCGGATCTGGAGGATCTTCTGCGGCGCGGCCAGGACCGCCTCCAGCAGATCATGCCGGGTGGTTATTTCTCCGGCATCGGTATCACGCTGATCATCCTGCTGATCGTCGCATTCTGGCTGCTGTCGGGCTTCTTCCGCGTGCAGTCCGAAGAACTCGGCGTCGTGCTGCGCTTCGGCAAGCATGTCCGCACCGTGCAGCCCGGCCTGAACTATCATCTGCCTTATCCGATCGAGACAGTGCTGCTGCCCAAGGCGCTGCGCGTCAACACCATCTCCATCGGTATGACGCTGATCGAAGATCCGGCGCGTCGCGGCCGCTCCATACGTGACGTCCCGGAAGAGAGCCTGATGCTGACAGGCGACGAAAACATCGTCGACGTCGACTTCACGGTGCTCTGGCGCATCAAGCCGGACGGCGTCGGCGACTTCCTCTTCAACATCCAGAATCCCGAAGGCACCGTGAAAGCGGTCGCCGAGAGCGCGATGCGCGAGGTGATCGGCCGCTCGCAGATCCAGCCGATCCTGACCGGAGCACGCAACGTCACCGAGCAGGGGGTGCAGGAACTGATCCAGAGAACTCTGGACAGCTACGGAGCGGGCATTCAGATCACCCAGGTGCAGATGCAGAAGGTCGATCCGCCCGCCCAAGTGATCGATGCCTTCCGCGACGTGCAGGCGGCGCGCGCCAATCAGGAGCAGTTGCAGAACGAAGCGCAGACCTACGCCAACCAAGTGGTGCCGCAGGCGCGCGGACGCGCGGCCAAGATCCTGCAGGATGCCGAAGGCTACAAGGAGCAGGCGGTTGCCGAGGCCAAGGGCCAGAGCGCCCGCTTCCTGAAGATTTACGACGAATACAAGAAGGCGCCCGACGTGACTCGACAACGGATTTATCTGGAGACGATGGAGCGCGTGCTCGGCGGCGCCGACAAGCTCGTCTACGACGGCGGCCCCTCAGGCCAAGGCGTCGTGCCCTATCTGCCGCTTCCCGAACTGGCGCCCAAGCGGACACCTATGACCGGTCCGCAGTCGAGCGGAGGCAGCCGATGAGGTCTCCGGTTACAGGTTTCGCCACGCTGCTCGGGCTGCTCCTGGTCCTGATCGTGGCCTACATGTCACTGTTCACGGTGCAGCAGACCGAGCAGACCATCGTGCTCCAGTTCGGCAGGCCCGTCGACGTCGTCACCGCTCCCGGCCTGCATTTCAAGGCACCGTGGAATTCGGTGATCAACATCGACAAGCGGATCCTCGACCTCGAGAACCCGTCGCAGGAAGCGATCGCGTCCGACCAGAAGCGGCTCGTGGTCGACGCCTTCGCGCGCTATCGCATCAAGGACGCGCTGCGCTTCTATCAGAGCGTCGGCTCGATCCAGGCCGCCAACATCCAGCTCACCACGCTCCTCAACGCGGCGCTGCGCCGCGTGCTCGGCGAGGTCACCTTCATCAACGTGGTTCGCGACGACCGCGAGAAGCTGATGCTGCGCATCCGCGACCAACTCGACCACGAGGCCGACGGCTATGGCATTCAGGTGGTCGACGTCCGGATCCGCCGCGCCGACCTGCCGGAGCAGAACAGCCAGGCGGTCTACCAGCGCATGAAGACCGAGCGCGAGCGCGAGGCGGCCGAGTTCCGTGCACAGGGTGGACAGAAGGCTCAGGAGATCAAGTCCAAGGCCGACCGTGAGGCGACAGTCATCATCGCGGAAGCCAATTCGCAGGCCGAGCAGACCCGCGGCGCGGGCGATGCCGAGCGCAACCGCCTGTTTGCGGAAGCCTACGGCAAGGACGCCGACTTCTTCGCCTTTTACCGGTCGATGACGGCCTACGAGAACGGGCTGCGTGCGAGCGACACCCGCTTCCTGCTGCGGCCGGAATCGGATTTCTTCCGGTACTTCGGTCACCCGTCCGGCAAGACGGCAACCGAGACGCCGGCCAAGCCGTAAGCTAGACAAGGGCGGCGGATCTCGCCGCGCTTTGTCCAGACAAGAACAGCATAACGGGAGGTTCCATTCCGATGAGGTCCATTGCGTTCGCCGACTTCCTCATCGGCCTAGGCATCCTGTTCGTGCTGGAAGGCTTGATGTTCGCGGCCAGTCCCAACTGGATGCGCAAAGCCATGAAGAGCGCCATCGCCACGCCGGACAACATCCTGCGGGCGGTCGGGATCGGCTCGGCCGTGGCCGGCCTGGTCCTGATCTGGGTTATGCGGCGCCCAATTTAGCTATCAAGCCAACGCCAAAGTGAAGGCGCCGGACTGGTTTTCGCCCTATTATCGGGCTCTTGAAGCCCGTTAAGCTCTGCGCTTGCGCCGTGCCCCCGTTCGAGCGCAGTCTGGCGCCGAATCCCTTTGTCTGGAGATCACAATGACCGCTGCCACCACTGCCCCGTCCCACTCGCGCCGTCGCGTGCGACTTGGTGTGCGAATTGGGCTGGCCGCGCTCGCCGTCGGTGCTTTCAGCGCGTTCGGCACGCCAGCCCATGCGCGCGGACCGGATGGCATCGCCGACGTCGCCGAGAAGGTGATCGACGCGGTCGTCAACATCTCGACCTCGCAGACGGTCGACGCCAAGGGCGGCGGCAGCAACACCATGCCGCAATTGCCGCCCGGCTCGCCGTTCGAGGAGTTCTTCGACGACTTCTTCAAGAACCGTCGGGGCCCCGGTGGTGGCAGCAAGGGCGGTGACAACAACCCGCCGCGCAAAACCAACTCGCTCGGAAGCGGCTTCATCATCGACGCATCGGGCGTCGTCGTCACCAACAACCACGTCATTGCGGACGCCGATGAGATCCACGTCATCCTCAACGACGGCACCAAGATCAAGGCCGAGCTGGTCGGGGTCGACAAGAAGACCGATCTCGCCGTGCTCAAGATCAAGCCGCCGAAGCCGCTGGTCGCGGTGAAGTTCGGCGACTCCGACAAGCTGCGCCTCGGCGACTGGGTGATCGCGATCGGCAATCCCTTCAGCCTCGGGGGCACGGTGACCGCCGGCATCGTCTCGGCCAAGAACCGCGACATCTCCTCAGGGCCATATGACAGCTACATCCAGACCGACGCCTCCATCAACCGCGGCAATTCCGGCGGCCCGCTGTTCAACCTCGACGGCGACGTCATTGGCGTCAACACGCTGATCATTTCCCCCTCCGGCGGTTCCATCGGCATCGGCTTCGCCGTGCCGTCGAAGACGGTGGTGGGCGTCGTCGACCAGCTCCGCCAGTTCGGCGAGCTGCGCCGTGGCTGGCTTGGCGTGCGCATCCAGAGCGTCACCGACGAGATCGCCGAGAGTCTCAACATCAAGCCGGCGCGCGGTGCGCTGGTCGCCGGCGTCGACGATAAGGGCCCGGCCAAGCCCGCCGGCATCGAGCCCGGCGATGTGGTCGTCAAGTTCGACGGCAAGGACGTCAAGGACCCGAAGGACCTGTCCCGCGTCGTCGCGGACACCGCGGTCGGCAAGGAGGTCGATGTCGTCATCATCCGCAAAGGTCAGGAAGAGACCAAGAAGGTCACGCTGGGCCGCCTCCAGGATCCCGAAAAGGTGCAGGCTGCGGTGAAGACCGACGAGCCGGCGCCGGAGAAGCCCGTGACGCAGAAGGCGCTCGGCCTTGATCTCGCAACGCTGAACAAGGATCTGCGCACGCGCTACAAGATCAAGGACAGCGTCAAAGGCGTGGTCGTCACCAGCGTCGACGCCAATTCAGACGCGGCCGAGAAGCGCCTGTCCGCCGGCGATGTCATCGTCGAGGTGGCGCAGGAGGCAGTGTCGAGCGGGGCCGACATTCAGAAGCGGGTCGATCAGCTCAAGAAGGACGGCAAGAAATCGGTGCTGCTGCTGGTCTCCAACGCCGACGGCGAGCTGCGGTTTGTCGCGCTGAGCGTGCAGTAGTCGCAGTACGGTCTCGTACAGGGTGGGCAAAGCAAAGCGTGCCCACCACCTTTCCAACATCGCGGCAAGAGTGGTGGGCACGGCGCAAGCGCGCCTTTGCCCATCCTACGGCTGCTGAGCCAGCAACAAGGGCTGACGACGGCGAGGCTACCCCTCCACGAACTCGTCGCGCCGATACCCCTGCGCATAGAGCAGCGCGGTGAGATCGCCATGATCGATCCGCGCGCCCGCGGCAGCGGCTACCGCAGGCTTGGCGTGATAGGCGACGCCGAGCCCCGCCGCCTGGATCATCCCGAGATCATTGGCACCGTCGCCGACCACGACCGAGTCGATGTCGTCGAGATCGAACGACTCCATCAGGTCCACCAGCGTCGCAAGCTTTGCGGCGCGGCCGAGGATCGGCTCCTTCACCTCGCCGGTGAACTTGCCGTCGCGCACGACGAGCTCGTTGGCGCGGTTCTCCTGAAAGCCGAGCTTGGCGGCGATCGCGGTCGTGAATAGCGTGAAACCGCCCGAGACGAGGCAGGTGTAGGCGCCATGGGCGCGCATGGTCGCGACCAGTGTCCTGCCACCCGGCGTCAGCGTGATGCGCTTGGCCAGCACCTCGTCGACCGCGCTGGCCGGCAGGTCCTTGAGCAGCGCGACGCGCTCGCGCAGCGCTGGCTCGAACTCGATCTCGCCGCGCATCGCACGCTCGGTGATGCCTGCGACATGCGCCTTCACCCCGACGAAATCGGCGAGCTCGTCGATACACTCCTGGCCGATCATGGTGGAATCCATGTCGGCGAGAAAAAGCTTCTTGCGCCGGAAGCCGACTGGCTGCACGACGATGTCGATGGGCAGGTCGCCGCGGAGCTCGCGCAACCGCTGCTCGATGGCGTGGCGGTCGCCTTCGAGGTTACTGTCGACGCCGAAGGGAATGTCGACCGCAACCCCGTCGAACAGCCAGTGCGCGGGAGCTGCCTGAGGCAGCACGGCGCGGGCGCCGTCGACGATGGTCGAGTCGAGCGCGGGATTGTCAGGGTTGCAGATCAGCGTGGCAACGAGGGACATTTGAGGTTTTCGTGAGCGAGGGGCATTCAGGCAAGGCCGTGCTTATCGCAGGCCCGACCGCCAGCGGCAAGTCGGCGCTGGCGCTCGAGCTTGCGCTCGCCACCGATGGCGTCGTCATCAATGCCGATTCCATGCAGGTCTACCGCGACCTGCGCATCATCACGGCGCGGCCGACAGCGGCGGATGAGGCGCTCGTGCCGCATCGCCTTTATGGCCATGTCGATGCCGCCGTGAACTTCTCGGCTGGTGCCTGGGTAAGCGACGCGGCGAAGGCGCTCGATGGAGCAAGGGCTCAGGGGCGTCTGCCGATCTTCATCGGCGGCACCGGGCTCTATTTCAAGGCGTTGACGGCCGGTCTCTCCGTGGTGCCGCCGATCCCTGCCGAGGTGCGCGACGATGTACGCGCGCGGTTGGAACGGAACGGCGTCGAGGCGCTGCACGCGGAACTCGCGCGTCGCGATCCGCCCGCGGCCGGGCGGTTGAACCTGCGCGACCGCACCCGGATTGCGCGCGCGCTTGAGGTGATCGAGGCAACCGGGCGTTCGCTGCTCGACTGGCAGCAGGAGGGGCAGCCACCGCTGCTGCCGAAAGACAGTTTTCGCGCGGTGTTTCTCGCCCCCGAACGCGACGAGCTGTATGCCCGCATCGATGCCCGCTTCGATGCGATGCTGGGTGCCGGTGCGCTCAGGGAAGTCGAGCGGCTCGCCGCCCGACACCTCGATCCGCTGCTGCCGGCGATGAAGGCCCATGGGGTGCCGGCCTTGATCCGGCATCTGCGCGGCGGGCTGAGCCTGGAGGAGGCCGCTGGGATCGGCCGGGCCGATACCCGCCATTATGCCAAGCGCCAGTTCACCTGGTTCCGGCACCAATTGCCGGAATTCGAGTGGGTGAGGCCGAATGAGGCGAGGGGGTGGCTGGCGACGATGGTGAGCGCGACTGAGGACCCTGGCTGACACGCATTTGTGCCCGGGTTCCCGAATTTACCTCTCGCCGAACTCCGGGAACACCGCTACACTCCACAAATCGCGCAGGAACGGCCGCATTGCCTTGACATCCAGGGTTTGGCCGCTATGTTTCGCGCAATCTTTGGGAAGCCGAGCGCCTGCCATGCGTAACATTATTACCAAACTCCTTATCGCCGTCGTACCCAGGCACACCGCCGGGGGTGGCTAGCTGCCATCCACAAGACAGGCGGTGTGCGTGGGCCCTCTTCGGGGCCTTTTTTATTTCCCGAACCCGACACGAATGAAGCCGCTGGCAACAGCGCATCCGGAGCAAGCCAATGAGCGACAAGAGCCACGATCCGAACCAGATGACCGGCGCCGCAATGATCGTCCGTGCGCTCATCGATCACGGCGTGACCGACATTTTCGGTTATCCCGGCGGCGCGGTGCTTCCGATCTATGACGAGATCTTTCAGCAGAGCCACATCCAGCACATCCTGGTCCGCCACGAGCAGGGCGCGGGCCATGCCGCCGAGGGCTATGCGCGTTCCACCGGCAAGCCCGGCGTTGCGCTGGTGACCTCCGGTCCCGGCGCCACCAACATGGTGACGCCGCTCACCGACGCGCTGATGGACTCGATCCCGCTGGTCTGCATCTCCGGCCAGGTGCCGACGCATCTGATCGGCAACGACGCGTTCCAGGAATGCGACACCGTCGGCATCACGCGGCCCTGCACCAAGCACAACTGGCTGGTGCGCGACGTCAATGATCTCGCCAAGGTGCTGCATGAGGCCTTCTATGTCGCAACCTCCGGCCGTCCGGGCCCGGTCCTGGTCGACGTTCCCAAGGACGTGCAGTTCGCGACCGGCACCTATCACCCGCCGCGCAAGTCCGATGTGCACCGCTCTTACGCGCCGCGCCTGAAGGGCGATGCGACGCAGATCCGCAAAGCCGTGGCGCTGCTGGCCAGTGCCAAGCGTCCTGTGATCTACAGCGGCGGTGGCGTGATCAATTCCGGCCCCGAGGCGACCAAGCTCTTGCGCGAGCTGGTCGAGGTTACCGGTTTTCCGATCACTTCGACGCTGATGGGTCTGGGCGCCTATCCGGCATCGGGCAAGAACTGGCTCGGCATGCTCGGCATGCACGGCACTTACGAAGCCAACATGACCATGCATGATTGCGACGTCATGCTGTGCGTCGGCGCGCGCTTCGACGACCGCATCACCGGCCGTGTCGATGCGTTCTCGCCGGGCTCGAAGAAGATCCACATCGACATCGACCCGTCCTCGATCAACAAGAACATCCGGGTCGACGTGCCGATCATCGGCGATTGCGGCAATATCCTCGGCGACATCCTCCAGGTGTTCAAGGCCGAGGCGAAGAAGCCCGACATCAAGTCGTGGTGGCAGCAGATCGCGCAATGGCGCGCCCGCAACTCGCTCTATTACAAGAAGAGCAACGACGTCATCCTGCCGCAGCACGCGATCCAGAGCCTGTTCGAACAGACGCGCGGCAAGGATACCTACATCACGACCGAGGTCGGCCAGCATCAGATGTGGGCGGCGCAGTTCTACGGCTTCGAGGAGCCGCATCGCTGGATGACCTCGGGCGGTCTCGGCACCATGGGCTACGGCCTGCCGGCTGCGGTCGGCGTGCAGGTCGCGCATCCGGACAGCCTCGTCATCGACATCGCGGGCGACGCCTCGGTGCAGATGACCATGCAGGAGATGTCGACGGCGGTTCAGTATGAGCTGCCGATCAAGATCTTCATCCTCAACAACCAGTACATGGGGATGGTGCGCCAGTGGCAGCAGCTGCTGCATGGCAACCGCCTGTCGCATTCCTACTCCGAAGCGCTGCCCGACTTCGTCAAGCTCGCGGAAGCCTATGGCGCCGTCGGCCTCCAGGTGCACAAGCCGGCCGATCTCGATGGCGCCATCAAGGAGATGATCTCGGTCAAGCGTCCGGTGCTGTTCGACTGCCGCGTCGCCGCGCTCGAAAACTGCTTCCCGATGATCCCCTCGGGCAAGGCGCATAACGAGATGCTGCTGCCGGAGCAGGCAAATGACGAGGCCACGGCCAAGGCGTTCGCCGGCGGCAAGGCGCTGGTGTGAGCGCGATGGTCACAAACTCCGCTGTCATCGCCGGGCTTGACCGGGCGATCCAGCACGCCGCGACAGATTTGGGGGCCTCGACGCTGGTAGTTACTGGATGCCCCTTCGCCTTCACGGGACATGACGACGAAGAATAGAGGGGACGACAATGAACCAGCCCGCATCCGCCTATTTCATCGAGGACCGTCACGATCCCAACGAGACACATACGCTCGCTGTGCTCGTGCAGAACGAGCCGGGCGTGCTCGCGCGCGTCATCGGCCTGTTCTCGGGCCGCGGCTACAACATCGAGAGCCTCACGGTCTCGGAGACCGAGGCTCAGAAGCATCTGTCGCGCATCACCATCGTCACCACGGGCACGCCGATGGTGATCGAGCAGATCAAGCACCAGCTCGACCGCATGATCCCGGTGTACCGCGTCGTCGACATGACCCTGACCAAGCGCTCGATCGAGCGCGAGCTGGCGATGGTGAAGGTGCGCGGCCAGGGCGAGCATCGGGTCGAGGCGCTCAGGCTGGCGGACGCGTTCCGCGCCCGGGTGATCGACGCCACCACCGAGAGCTTTGTGTTCGAGATCACAGGCAATACGGACAAGATCAACCAGTTTATCGACTTGATGCGCCCGCTCGGCCTCGTCGAAGTGTCGCGCACCGGTGTTGCCGCGATCGGCCGCGGGCCTGAAGGGATGTGAACCATGCTGGCGCGCGACTGGTATTATAACGAGCGGAATCGGATGGGGATCGAGCCCGCCGTGGCTTCGATCTACGACAATCATGACGATGCCGATCTGCGGGCGCGCGCCGCGCTGAAAATGCTCGGGGTCCAGCGCAGCTGGCGCATCGCCGATATCGGCTGCGGCAACGGCGTGCTGGCGACCGAAGCCGCGCTGATGGGCGCCGAGGTCGACGCCATCGACATATCGCCCGCGATGCTGGCGCTCGCTGAGATCTACGCGCGCGACCGCAAGGCGCCGGTTCGCACCCAGTCCGCAGGCCTGCTCAGCTTCGCCTACCGTCCGGAGTCCTACGACCTGATCGTCAGCGAGTTCACGCTGCACCATCTGCCCGATTTCTGGAAGGCGGTGGCGATGTCGCGGATCTATCGCGCCCTGAAGCCGGGTGCGAGCTTCTATCTTCGCGACATCGTCTATACCGCGATGCCCGACGCGGTCGAACGCGACGTCGAGCAATGGGCCGATTTCCAGATCAAGAATCACGATTTCGCGCGGGAGAGCGTGGTGACGCATATGCGCGACGAATATTCCACCTTCGGCTGGGTGATGGAGCGGATGCTGACCGACGTCGGCTTCGTGCTGGTCTCGGCCGACTACCACGCCCCCATGCATGGCACGTATCTGCTGCGGAAACCGAAAGCCGGCGAGCAAGGCTAGACCAGAACAATAGACCTGCACGGCAAGCAGAACCGGAAACAACAATGAAGCCGGCCGACATCCTCATCGCCGTCATGGTGGCGATCATCTGGGGGTTTGCGTTCGTGGCGAGCCGGATCGCGCTCGACGAGCTTTCGCCGGAGCTGATGACGGCATTGCGCTTTACGATCGCCGCGGTGCCGTGCCTGTTCATTCCCAAGCCGAAGGTCGCCTGGTCGCGGCTGATCGCGATCAGCTTCACGCTGTTCCTCGGCCAGTTCCTGTCTCAGGCCTACGGCATCGCTCACGGCGTGCCGGTGGGACTGACCAGCGTCGTCGTGCAGAGCCAGGCGCTGTTCACGATCGGCTTCGCAGCGCTCGCGTTCGGCGAGCGGCCGACGCCGGTGCAGACGCTGGGCATCGTCATTGCAGCGGCGGGCCTGCTGATGATCTGCGGCACAGTCGGCTATGATTTCAGCGTCGCGGCCTTCGCGGTGCTGATGATATCGCCGCTCAGCTTTGCCGTCGGCAATCTCCTGCTGCGCGGCGCGCGCGGCGTGCCGATGTTCGATCTGTTCGCGTGGCTGTGCCTCGCTTCGGCGGTGCCGCTGTTCGTGCTGGCACTGATCGCCAACGGGCCGGCGCCGACCTGGACTTCGCTGACGCACATATCGCTGACATCGATTCTCTGCATGCTGATGCTCGGCGGTATCTCCACCTGCATCGCCTATTGGCTGTGGGGCCGCCTGCTGCGCGACTATCCGGCCGCGCAAGTGGTGCCGTTCGCGCTGCTGGTGCCGTTCGTCGGCTCGGCTGCCTCCAGCATCGTATTCGGCGAGCGGTTCGGACCGTTGCGGCTCGCCGGCATGCTGACCGTGATCGGTGGCATCGCCGTGATGGTGCTGGCGAAGCGCCCGCAAGTTCTGCCGAAGACCGCGTGAGGTGAACATGGCCTTCTCGCTATTCTATGCGTTCCTGGCCTTCATGGTGGTGATGTACTTCACGCCCGGCCCGAACAACATCATGCTGCTGTCCTCCGGTCTGACCTATGGCTTCCGCCGCACCATTCCGCACATCGTCGGTATCGTCATCGGCTTTGCCTTCATGGTCGCGACCGTCGGTCTCGGGCTCGGCACCGTGTTCCTGGCCTATCCGATCCTCCAGACCGTCCTGAAATATGCCGGCGCCGCTTACCTGATCTACCTGGCCGCCGTGATCGCGATGTCCGGTCCGGCCAAGTCGGGCGAGGAGAAGGCCCGTGGCCCGATGACCTTCTGGGGCGCGGCCATGTTCCAGTGGATCAATGCCAAGGGCTGGGTCATCGTGATCGGTACCATCACCGCCTATGCTGCGATCGCCCAATTCCCGCTCAACATCGCTATCCAGACCGTAATCAGCCTCGTCGTCGGCACGGTCTCGACCGTGGTCTGGGCGTTGTTCGGCACCGCGTTGCGGCCGATCCTGACCTCTGAGCGGCTGGTCCGCGCCTTCAATATCCTGATGGCGATCCTGCTGCTCGCTTCCCTCTACCCCGTTTTCATGGATGCATGATGTCGCGGATTTCCATGCAGAAACGGGTTTCCCTCGGGGCTGAAAATGCTCTAGACAGCCCCCGAAATCCGCAAATTTCACCCTTCGGACACTGACCATTGGCCGATTTTTGGCCCTGAACGAGGAAACGACTATGCGTGTTTATTACGATCGCGACGCCGACCTGAACCTGATCAAGGGCAAGAAGGTCGCCATCGTCGGCTATGGCAGCCAGGGCCACGCCCATGCGCTCAACCTGAAGGATTCCGGCGTCAAGGAAGTCGCCATTGCGCTGCGCAAGGGCTCAGGCTCGGCCAAGAAGGCGGAAGCTGCCGGCTTTAAGGTGCTGGAAGTTGCGGAAGCTGCCAAATGGGCCGACCTCGTGATGATGCTGACCCCGGACGAGCTTCAGGGCGACATCTATCGCGAGCACCTGCACGACAACATGAAGAAGGGCGCTGCCCTCGTGTTCGCGCACGGCCTCAACGTCCACTTCAACCTGCTCGATCCTCGCGCCGACCTCGACGTGCTGATGATCGCGCCGAAGGGCCCAGGCCACACCGTGCGCTCGGAGTATCAGCGCGGCGGCGGCGTACCCTGCCTGATCGCGATCGCCAAGGACGTCTCGGGCAACGCCCATGACCTCGGCCTGTCCTACGCCTCCGCGATCGGCGGCGGCCGTGCCGGCATCATCGAGACCACCTTCAAGGAAGAGTGCGAGACCGACCTGTTCGGCGAGCAGGTCGTGCTCTGCGGCGGCCTGGTCGAGCTGATCAAGGGTGGCTACGAGACCCTGGTCGAAGCCGGCTACGCTCCGGAGATGGCCTATTTCGAGTGCCTGCACGAAGTGAAGCTGATCGTCGACCTGATCTATGAAGGCGGCATCGCCAACATGAACTACTCGATCTCCAACACCGCCGAGTACGGCGAGTATGTCACCGGTCCGCGCATCATCACCGAAGAGACCAAGAAGGAGATGAAGCGGGTTCTCAACGACATCCAGTCCGGCAAATTCTCGCGCGACTGGATGCTCGAGAACAAGGTCAACCAGACCTCGTTCAAGGCGACCCGCGCCAAGCTCGCCGCGCACCCGATCGAGGAAGTCGGCGCAAAGCTGCGCGACATGATGCCCTGGATCAAGAAGGGCGCGCTGGTCGACAAGAGCAAGAACTAAAGCATGATCCGGAAAAGTGCGAAGCGGTTTTCCGGAAAGATCATGCGTGAACAACAAGCCAAAGCGCGATGACGATTCATCCAAATCTCATCGCGCTTTAAGTCACCGTGCCCCGGACGCAGCGCATCACGCACGTGGTGCGCTGCCGAGCCGGGCCCATTGCGGCTTCCGGGTCCCAGCTCTGCGCTCTGCTTCGCTGCGCTTGTCCGGGACACGAGCCTCGCACGTCGAACCAAATCTTAAGCCTTCGCAATTAGTGTTGGCAAAGTCACAAAGAGCGTTCGCTCTTTCATTTCCCGCGCCAAGTATTGCTGCTTCATTCAAATTCTTCGCGAGCTGAAGTACAGCCTGAACGCGAAGAACTGACGCTTAAACCACTTTCTTGATCTCGCGTCGGTTCTCGGACTCTCGTCGCTGCCACTGCAGCGCCAAAACGTCTGCCTCTTCAGAGGCAAGCATTCGGCTCTTCATCTATAGTCTCATCACGCGTATCGCGAACCACGATTGCGTCCTGGCACCTTTCTCCGACATGATCGCCGGAACTGGAGGGCGGGGGACCATGCGATCTGTCGTCATCACCGGTGCGTCCACAGGCATCGGCTGGGCCGTCGCGAAGTTTCTGATCGGGCGCATCATCGCCAAGCGGCTCGGGCTGCTGGCGCAGTAAGGCGGCCGTTCAGCCCGCCACGACGGTTTGCCCGCGCGGGCGGCGGCCCATCGCGAGCGTGCGCAAGGCCATCTCCGCCGGGCCTTGGTCTACGGCTTTCGTTCGCCGGCCGCTAACATTAAGCCAAGGTTGGATCGCGCCGCACGTTGCCTGTCCGCGACAGTTCCACTACAGTTTTATGAAACGGTGCAGCCGGCTGCCCCGGACGCCCTGGCCGTTTTCAGGCCGGCCAGACGGCTTGGCATCACTGCGCCGGACCAGAGTTCCGTGTCGTCGATGGCGTCCGCGCCCAATCCAGGTCCTTCTGCCGCGACCACCGTGCTGGCGAGCGTCGCCGCGCTCGGCATCTGGCGGCTGCTCGCCGTTGCCGCGCCGCATCTGGCGGCGCTCGCGCTGATGTACGAGACCGAGACGGATTTCGGCTCGCGCCTGTCCTTCGCGCTGGCCTGGGGCATCCTCAACTTCTTCTGGATCACCCTCCTGCGCCGGCCGGCGCTGTCGGGGGCGCTGTCGCTGACCCTGGTCGTGGTGCTGGTGCTGCTGTCGCGGCTCAAGCACGACGTCGTGCAGATGACGGCCAACTTCATCGACCTGATGATGATCGATCGCGACACCGTCGCGTTCCTGTTCACGATCTTCCCGAATTTGCGCTGGTCGGTGATATCAGCCGGTCTCGTCACGCTGCCGCTGATGTATGCGCTGTGGTGGCTCGACCCGTTCCGCATCCGCCGCCTGCCGGCACTCGCTTGCAAGCTTGCCTGTCTTGCCGCCCTGGTCGCCTATTCGCTCTCTCACCCGGAGGAGGCCTGGCGCGGCTACTACGATGACGGCTATCTCTCGAAATTCTTCCGCTCCGCCGTCACCGCCGTCTCCGACTTCGCGCAGTACGGCTTCATGGAATCAGCTGCCTCGACCGACGAGCGGCTCAACATGCCGCTGGTCGATTCCTGCCATCCCGCCGGCCGGCGGCCGAACATCATCATGATCCATGATGAGTCGAGCTTCGACATCCGCGCCGCGCAGGGCGTCAAGGTGCCCCAGGGCTATGGCGGCCACTTCAAATCCTGGGACGGCAGGCAGCGCACGTTCCTCGCCGAGAGCAATGGCGGGCCGAGCTGGTTCACCGAATACAATGTGCTCGCGGGACTCTCCTCGCGCTCGTTCGGCCGCTTCGCCTATTTCGTGACGCGCATCGCCTCGAACCGGGTCGAGCGCGGCCTGCCGCTGGCGCTACGCCGTTGCGGCTATGATACGCTGTCGCTCTATCCCGCCCATGGCGGCTTCATGGGCGCGCGTAGCTTCCAGATGACGACCGGCATCGAGCGCTTCCTCGACTCCAAGGATCTCGGCGCCAAGGATGTGGAGCCCGACAGCTTCTTCTACGACAAGGCGCTTCAGCTGATGGGGCAGCAGCCGCCGAACAAGCCGCTGTTCACCTTCATCTATCTCGGTGCCAATCATTTTCCCTGGGAGACCCGTTTCCATCCCGACCTGCTGCCGAACTGGCGCGCGCCGGGCAATGCGCCGTCCATCGACGAATATCTGCGTCGTCAGGCCATGAGCGCCGAGCAATACAAGGCATTCGTCGCTGGCCTGAAGAAGAGCTTTCCGGGTGAGCCCTTCCTGATCGTGCGCTATGGCGATCACCAGCCCGAGTTTGCGCCGCACCTGCTCGAGCCCGGGCTCGATGAGGGGGCGATCGGCAAGAAGCTCGATGTCTACGATCCGCGCCTCTACGCGACCTATTACGCCATCGACGCCGTCAACTTCGAGCCGGTCAGAAGCGCGGCCGTGATGGACACGATCGACGGCCCCTATCTGCCGCTGGTGATCCAGGAAGCTGCCGGCATCCCGCTCGATCCGTCCTTCGCCGAGCAGAAGGAGATCATGCTCCGCTGCAAGGGCATCTTCTACGGCTGCAAGGATGGCGCCGAGGCGCGGCGGCTCAATCGGCTGCTGATCGACGCCGGGATGATCAGAGGGCTTTAGCGGCACGATGTCCTTAGCATCATCGCCGCCCCGGGTCCGGCCGGGCGGCGATCCGTTGCACTGCGACATCGTCATCTCTCGCGCCTGCACGCCGACTTCGAACTAAAGTCTGAGGCAAAAATGCCCGCAATCACAGACTTGTAACTGGCAGGGCGCTTCGCTTCCAAAACTTCGTCACGATTGCTTCCATCATCCGACACGCCGCCAAATGGTCTTTCCGGCGGTGCGAAGCCCATCCCTGATCCATCCTTCCTTGCAGGAGTGTCGTCCATGCGAGCGCTTGATGCTGCGCGTCTTGCATTTGCCCTCGTGCTGCTGAGTCCGGCTGCCCGTGCGGCCGAAGCTGCGCACGACATCAAGGGGCTTTATCTCATGACCGACTATCCGGCGGTCACGGTACGGCCGGGGACCACGACCAACATCTCCCTGCGTCTGCAGAACTATGGTCTCGCGCCGCAGCGCTACCAGCTTTCGGTGGCGGGCGTGCCGAGCGGCTGGACCGCGACGCTACTCGGCGGCGGTCAGCCGGTCGGCGCCGCGATGCCGGCCCCCGACGGCAACGTCGCGCTGCAGCTCAGGCTCGACGTGCCCGCAGGCAACGATCTCGCCCCGCATACGCTCACGGTCAAGGCCGAAGGGCAGGGCACAACGGCCGAACTCCCGGTTGCGGTCTCGCTCGCCAAGGAGCTGCCGGCCAAGCTCAGCGTGAAGTCCAGCCTGCCGTCGCTGCGCGGCAGCCCGAAATCCAATTTCGATTATACGCTCTCGATCAAGAATGATTCCGGCCGCAATCTCGTCGCCAGTTTTGCAGCAGAGGCTCCCGTCAATTTCGAGACATCGTTCACCGAGGCTTACGGCACGCAGGAGCTCTCGTCGATTCCGATCGATGCGGGTCAGTCCAAAGACATCAAGCTGAAGGTGCGCCCGCCCACGACGATCGACGCCGGTCACTTCCCGGTCAAGGTGACCGTGAAGGCGGAGGATGCCTCTGCCTCCACCGAGCTGGCGCTCGACATCATCGGCCAGCCGCAGCTCCAGATCTCCGGCCGCGACGGTCTGTTGAGTGCGCGTGCGGTCGCCGGCAAGCAGAGCTCGATCCCGATCGTCGTGACCAATTCCGGCACTGCTCCGGCGGAGAATATCACGCTGGCCGGAACGGCGCCGAGTGGATGGAAGGTGACATTCGAGCCGGCGACCATCGAGCGGCTCGTGCCGGGCAAGGACGGCGAGGTGCAGGCGTTGATCACGCCCAGCGACAAGTCGCTGGCCGGTGATTACCAAGCCACGATCCGCGCCACATCGCGCGGCGAGAACGCCTCCGGCCAGTTCCGCATCACCGTCGCCACTTCGACCGTATGGGGCATGGCAGGTGCCGGCGTCATCGGTGTCGCGCTCCTGCTGATGCTGGGTGCAGTCGCGAGGTTCGGACGGCGATGAGGAATCAATCAACGGACAGCCGAGGGACGGCACCGGATCCCGTCATCGCCGCGCGCGGACTGACGCGGCGCTACGGCGCTACGGCCGTCGTCGACGGCATCGACTTCGACATCGCGCGCGGCGAGGTGTTCGGCCTGCTCGGCCCGAACGGCGCGGGCAAGACCACGACCATCCTGATGATGCTGGGATTAACCGAGATATCATCGGGCGAGGTCAGCGTGCTCGGCTTCAATCCAGCCCGCGAGCCGCTGAAGGTCAAGCAGCGCGTCGGCTATCTGCCCGATGCGGTCGGCTTCTACGATCATCTCACCGCCGCGGAAAACCTCGCCTATACGGCGAAGCTGATGGGACTGGCGCGCGCTGAGCGCGCGCGTCGGATCGAGGCGGCGCTGGCGCGGGTGGGCCTCGCGGAAGTCGGCTCAAAGCGGGTCGCGACCTTCTCGCGTGGCATGCGGCAGCGGCTGGGTCTGGCCGAGATCATCGTGAAGCGGGCCGAGATCGCCATCCTGGACGAACCGACGTCGGGCCTCGACCCGCAGGCGACGCAGGAGTTCCTGGGATTGATCGGAGAATTGAAGGCCGAGGGCATCACGGTGCTGCTGTCGTCCCACATGCTCGACCAGGTGCAACGCATCTGCGACCGGGTCACGCTGTTCCAGGGCGGACGCATCGTGTTGATGGGTGCGGTGCCGGAGCTCGCAGTCAAGGTGCTCGGTGCCGGCTTCGTCGTGGAAGTCGAGGCCGACGGACTCGGTATGGCCCGGCGGCTCGCAATGATCCCCGGTGTGACCCAGGTCGACACCCTGGGCGTCGATCGCTTCCGCATGACTGCCGAGCGCGACGTGCGGCCGGACGCGGCACGCGCCGTGGTCACGGTCGGTGGTGACTTGCGCAGATTGTCGATCGACGAGCCAAGTCTCGAGGCGATCTACGCGCGCCATTTCCAGATCAGGCCCAGGGGAGATGTTCGCCATGCGGCGTGAGGGTTCACCGTTCCGCGGGCTGTCCACCGTCTTCGTCAAGGAGCTCGCCGATCATCTCTCCGGCATCCGCATGCTGATGCTGGAGCTCCTGATCGTCTTCACGGCGCTCGCCGCGCTCTACGGGGCGATCAGCAGCCTCAGGCAGAACACGGCCGAAGATCCGTTCCTGCTGCTACGCCTCTTCACCATCGACAAGGCGCCCCTGCCGTCCTTCGTCGCCATCCTCGGATTCCTCATCCCGCTGATGGCGATCGGGCTCGGCTTCGATGCCATCAACAGCGAGCACAACCGGCGGACGTTGTCGCGCATCCTGGCGCAGCCGATCTATCGCGATGCGCTGCTGATGGGAAAATTCCTCGCAGCCCTCGCCACCATCGGCATCAGCCTCGCTGCCTTGTGGTTGCTGGTGATCGGTCTCGGCCTGATCTTTCTCGGGGTGCCGCCCGGCGGCGAGGAGATCGCACGCTCGCTGGTGTTCCTGGTCGTGGCGATCTTCTATGCCGGTGTCTGGCTCTCGCTGGCCATGCTGTTATCGATCGTGTTCCGCTCGCCGGCGACTGCGGCGCTGGTTTCGCTTGGCATCTGGCTGTTCCTGGCCGTGCTCTGGCCGATGCTGGCCCCGGCGCTCGCGCAGGCAATCGCTCCGGCCGATCCGCGCTACGCGCTGCTCGGGCTCAATGATCCGGCCACCGCGATCTGGACGCAGGAGCTGCTGCGGCTGTCGCCCAACGACCTGTTCGGAGAGGCGATGCTCGCCGTGCTCTCGCCGACCACGCGCACGCTCGGCCCGGTGTTCCTCGACCAGCTTCGCGGCGCCGTCATGGGATCACCGCTCCCATTCGGCGAGAGCGTCATGATCGCCTGGCCGCAAACGGTCGGCCTGATCGCGGGCACCATCGTGCTGTTCGCTTTCGGCTACGTGCTGTTCCAGCGCCAGGAGGTGCGGGCGTGAACCGATCGCGGTCAGCTAGACGAATTCTGCCCTAGCGTCGCGCGATCTGCTCCCACAGCCATCGGGCGACCGCATCGGGCGAGGAGTTCGCATCATTGCCGCTGGCGCGCAAGTTCGCCTCGCGCATGATGGCGATGTCGATCTTGCCGAGCAGCGGCTGCAGCGCAGCCTTGAGCCGTTCGTCGCCGGCGCGTTTCGGCGCCAGCAGCAGGATCGCGTCGTAGGGCGGAATCGCGTGGCGGGGATCGTCGAGCGTGACGAGGTCGTATTTCGCGATCAAACCGTCGCTGGTGTAGCCGGCGATGACGTCGACCTCGCCGCTGGCGACGGCCGCATACATGAAATCCGGCTGCATCTGGCGCTGGGCGCGGAACGGGAGTCCATAGGCCTTTTGCAGCGCCGCCCATTCGGGCCGGGAAAAGAATTCGTAGTCGCCGGCAATCGACAGTGTCGAGGCATGTCCGCTGAGGTCGGCAATGGTGCGGATGCCGAGCGCCTCGGCGCGCCGTCTCGGCATCACCAGCGCATAGGCGTTCTCGAAGCCGAGCTCACCGAGCAGCGTGATGTTGTCCTTCGCGAGCGCCGTCTTCAGCTCGGCGACCAGCTCGGCGCGCGGCTTGATGTCGGTGCGGCGGAGCTGGTTGGCCCAGAGCGTGCCGGAATAGTCGACATAGAGATCGATGTCCCCCGCCTTCAGCGCCTGGAAGATCACGCTCGAGCCGAGGCCCGACCGCGCGGTGGCCGAGAGACCTGCCGCCTGGAGGCGGTCCCTCATCAGCGCCGACAGCACATATTGCTCGGCGAAGGTTTTTGCGCCGACCACATAGCCTGACGACGGGCGTCCCATGGTCGGCACCAGCATTGCGGCGACCAGCGCCGCGATTCCGATCGCGCCGAGACCGCTGCGCAAGCGGCTGCGGTGGCGCAAGCCGTTCTCGATCAGGCCAAGCAACTGATCGACGGCGAGCGCGAGCAGCGCCGAGGCCAGGCAGCCGAACAGCACGAACACCCAGTTCTGGGTCTGGAGCCCGGCAAAGATGTAATTGCCGAGGCTGGTTTGCCCGATCGGCGTGGACAGCGTGGCTGTGCCGATCACCCACACAGCGGCGGTGCGGATGCCCGCCATCATCACCGGCAGCGCCAACGGCAGCTCGACGATGAGCAGCGATTGCCGTGCCGTCATGCCGACACCCTTTGCGGCTTCGATCAGCGCCGGATCGATGCCGTTGAGGCCGGTGATGCCGTTGCGCAGGACCGGCAGCATCGAATAGAGCGCCAGCGCCAGCATCGCCGGCAGGAAGCCGAACGCGGAGAAGGAAACGCCGAACCAGGCCAGCGCGACGGAAGCAGCCAGCAGCAGCAGCGGATAGAACAGCGCAAGCAGCGCCAGCCCCGGTACCGTCTGCACGATGCTGGCGAACGCGAGCAGGATGCCGCGCGGCGCCGGACGGTTGCGGGTCAGGATCGCCAACGGCAGGCTGATGGCGAGGCCAAGTGCGAGCGCGGCGAGGCTTACCCGCACATGGTTGCCGAGATAATCGGGCAGATGCCCCAGCGCCTCGCCCCAACGCGGATCGGTGAAGAGGCTCATGCCGCACCGCTCTGCGGCAGCAGCGCATTCAGCCGCCCGACCTGCCGCCGCGGCGTGCTCAACAGCTCCAGCACGTAGTCGTCGCTGCTGCTCGAGAGCTCCGCGGGCGTACCCTGGGCGAGCAATCGTCCGCCGCGCATCACTGCGATGCGGTCGGCGAGCAGGATCGCCTCGGTCATGTCATGCGTGATCATCACGGTGGTCAGGCCGAGCTTGCGGTGTAGCGCGCGATAGTCCTCGCCTAGCGCATCGCGGGTGAGGGGATCGAGTGCGCCAAACGGCTCGTCCATCAGCACGATGCGGGGCTTTGCGGCGAGCGCCCGCGCCACGCCGACACGCTGGCGCTGGCCGCCGGAGAGTGCCTCTGGCAGACGGTCGCGATGCGATGCGCCGTCGAGCTGCACGAGCTCCAGCAGTTCGTCGATGCGCCCCGCGATCGCCACTGCCGGCTCGCCCAGCAGCTTTGGCGTGATCCCGATATTGTCGGCGACGCTTAAGTGAGGAAACAGCCCGCCGCTCTGGAAGACGTAGCCGATCCGGCGCCGCAGCGCGACCGGATCGACGCTCCGCACGTCTTCCCCCTCAACCATGACCGTGCCGCCATCGGCCTCGATCAGCCGGTTGGTGAGCCGCAGCAGCGTGGTCTTGCCTGAGCCGGACCCGCCCACGATGGCCAGAAACTCGCCCTCGGCAATGTCGAGCGACACATCGTCGACGGCTGCGAGGAAGCCGAATCTCTTGGTGACCTCTTGGTAGCTGATCGCCAGCTTGGAAGGCATCGCGGATGGCTCGCTTTTCTCTTACCCTGCCCCTCCAGGGGAGGGTAAGAGCACGGCAAGTCCCCATGCGTAGCACGCTTGGCGCCTTGATTGAACTTGGCCGCGCGAGCGGCTAAGGCATCGGCCTGAGTTCGGAGGAAGCACATGACGACGCCCACGGCAGTGGCGCTGGAAGATGCCAAGGTCGCGTTCCGGCTGGGGGACGGCCGGGTCTATACGGCGGTGGAGAAGGCGCATCTCGCGGTCGCGCAGGGCGAGTTCGTCGCCATCGTCGGCCCGACCGGCTGTGGGAAATCGACGCTGCTCAATGTCGCGGCCGGCCTGCTCAAGCCGGCGGCGGGCAGCGTCAGGATATTCGACCGGCAGCTGACGGGACTGAACCAGGATGCCGGCTACCTGTTCCAGGCCGACGCGCTGTTCCCTTGGAAGACCGCGCTCGACAATGTCGCGATCGGGCTCGAGATCAAGGGCACGGCGCGCGCAGAGGCGCTGCCGCGGGCGCAGAAATGGCTGACCTCCGTCGGTCTCGGCGCGTTTGCCAGCCGCTATCCGCACATGCTCTCCGGCGGCCAGCGTAAGCGCGTGGCGCTAGCGCAGGTGCTGATCCGCGATCCGAAAATCCTCCTCATGGACGAGCCGTTCGGGCCGCTGGACGCGCAGACGCGCCAGGTCATGGGCAATCTGCTGCTTGATCTCTGGAATGCCGACCGCAAGGCCGTGCTGTTCGTGACGCACGATCTGGAAGAGGCGATCGCGCTCGCCGACCGCGTGGTGATCATGTCCGCGGGGCCGTCCTCGCGCATCATCGGCGATTGGCGCGTCAGCTTGCCGCGCCCGCGCGACATCTTCGAGGTGCGCCTCGACAAGGAGTTCCATGCGCTCCATCGCGAGATCTGGAGCGTGCTGAAGGACGAGGTGATGAAGGGATACGTGCAATCCACTCAGGCAGTGGAGGCGGTCTGATGTCGCGCCCGACGCTGTTTGCGCTGCAGGTCCTGGTCGCGGTCGTCTGCATCGTGCTGTGGCAGGTGCTGTCGACCATCCCCGTGTTCGGCAAGATCCTGCTGCCGCCGTTCTTCTTCTCCAACCCTTTCGACGTGTTCAGCCAGATCGTGAAATGGTTCGCCTCCGGCGTCATCTGGAAGCATCTCGGCATTACACTGGCGGAATCGATCCTGGCTTTCGTGATCGGATCGCTCGGCGGCGTGCTGGTCGGCTTCTGGTTCGCGCGCCAACCGCTGGTCGCCGCGGTGTTCGACCCCTACGTCAAGATGGTCAATGCGCTGCCGCGCGTCGTGCTGGCACCGATCTTCGCGCTGTGGCTCGGCCTCGGCATCTGGTCGAAGGTCGCGCTAGGCGTCACGCTGGTGTTCTTCATCGTGTTCTTCAACGTCTATCAGGGCGTCAAGGAGGTCAGCCGCACCGTGCTCGACAATGGCCGAATGCTCGGCATGAGCGAGCGGCAGTTGATGCAGCACGTCTATTGGCCGTCGGCCCTGTCGTGGATGTTCTCCTCGCTGCACACCTCGGTCGGTTTCGCCGTGGTCGGCGCGGTCGTCGGGGAATATCTGGGATCGGCGGCGGGCCTCGGTTATCTCATTCAGCAGGCCGAAGGCGTGTTCGACGTTGCCGGTGTGTTCGCCGGCATGTTCGTGCTGTCGGCCTTCGTCATCCTGATCGACTTCGGCGTGACGCTGGTGGAGCGGCGGCTGCTGGTGTGGCGGCCGATGGCGTCGGACGGGCGGGGGTAGGGGCCCAAGTTCACCTCTCCCGCTTGCTTGCGGGAGAGGCGTAGGCCGCCTCTGGCGGCCGTCATCTCAAAACACGCCGAGGCACGGCTATGGCGTAGCGCCGGGTGAGGGTTTTCTCCTTCGGGCGATTCTCCCATCGCGGGGACACCCTCTCCCCAACCCTCTCCTGCTCGGCAAGCGGGGGAGGGAGCGCACAGCCATCAATCCAGCAGCTTGATGTCATCGGGGGCCTGCGGCGGCGTCTTGATCGCGATGGCCTTGACCTGGCCGCTGATCGGCTTGGTGCCGCCATGCGGCGTGCCCTTCGGAATGATGACGAGATCGCCTGGCTTCACCGTGACCTCCTTGTCGCCGAGCCAGATCGTCCCGGTCCCGTCCAGGATGTACTGGATCTCGTTGGTGTTGGGATGCAGGTGCTTGGGCACATTGCCGACCTGGATTGACACAGTGGCGCCGTCGGCGGTCATGAACGTCTTCGAGCGGTAGCCAACCTTGTTGGCGGGGCCTAGCGCGTCGCCTTCCATCTCGCCGGTATGAATGATCTGCGCGGTGATGCTCTCGGCGGCGAGTGCCGGCCCGAGCAGGTAAGTTGCGCCGCATCCGGCGGCAAAGGCGGCGGCGATCGACAGGCTGGCTGCAAGGCGATTCATGGACGATCCTCCCCATTAGGAATTGTTATTGTCCGCGCATGCTATTGCGCCGAAAGACCGATGGCCAGCCCACTTCGGCAGTGCTTCTCAATCCCGCCCCGCTGCTCTATGGTGCCGCCGGCCGAACGGAGGAAACCAATGAAGAACACGATTGCCAGGCTCGCCGGCGCGCTGCTTGCGCTGACGCTCACCACCGGATTTGCCGCGGCGCAAAGCAAGGTCACCATCGCGGTCGGCGGCGGCTCCTGCCTGTGCTATCTGCCGACAGTGCTGGCCAAGCAACTCGGCGAATATGAGAAGGCCGGCCTCAATGTCGAGCTGGTCGACCTCAAGGGCGGCTCGGATGCGCTGAAAGCCGTGCTCGGCGGCAGTGCCGACGTCGTCTCCGGCTATTTCGACCATTGCGTCAATCTCGCGGCCAAGAAGCAGGAGCTGCAGTCCTTCGTGGTCTATGACCGCTATCCCGGCCTCGTGCTGGTCGTCGCGCCCTCGCGCACCAATGACATCAAGTCGGTCAAGGATCTTGCCGGCAAGAAGGTGGGTGTGAGTGCGCCCGGCTCCTCCACCGACTTCTTCCTCAAATATATGCTCAAGAAAAACGGGCTTGATCCCACCAGCGCCGCCGTGATCGGCGTCGGCCTCGGCGCCACCGCGGTCGCCGCCATGGAGCAGGGGCAGATCGATGCTGCCGTGATGCTCGATCCTTCGGTGACCGTGCTTCAGGGCAGCCACAAGGATCTGCGCATCCTCTCGGATACCCGCACCCAGAAGGATACACTCGAGACGTTCGGCGGCGAATATCCGGGCGGCGCGCTTTACTCGACGGCAGCCTGGGTCAACGGCCACGAGAAGGAAACGCAGGCGCTCACCAATGCGATCCTCGCCACGCTCGCCTGGATTCATTCGCATTCGCCCGAGGAGATCATGGCGAAGATGCCGGAGGAGACGGTCGGCAAGAACAAGGATCTCTATCTTGCCGCGCTGAAGAACACGATCCCGATGTACTCCGAAACCGGCAAGATGGACCCCAAGGGCGCCGATGCCGTGCTCGCCGTGTTCAGCGTCGGTTCGCCCGAGGTCGCGAACGCCAAGATCGACGTCAGCAAGACCTTCACCAACAAATTCGTCGACCAGGCCAAGAAGACGACGGGGACCGCCAAATAGCTGACGCGAAGGCGTAGTAACCAGGCGTCATGACGTCACTTGTCATTCATCGCGTCACGACGCTTGATCTTGCCGTGCGGCCGATCGTGTGGCCGTTCGCCGAGGAGCGCCGCGCCGAGATCGCGGCGCATTTTGCCGAGAAGCAGCGCGAGCGGCCGAAGATCTGGAACGGTCGCGTCCTGCTCGGGCGCGATGCCGCGTTCACGGACGGCCATCTCGCTGCGACCTATTTCGAAACCGATTTCGCCAGCTTCCTCGCCTGGCGCGACTGGGGTTTTCCTGATCCTGCCGTATTCAACGGTTTCGGCATGGGCGCGCTGCGCACCTCCGATGGCGCCTTCGTGATGGGCGAGATGGCGCAGCACACGGCCAATGCGGGCCGCATCTATTTTCCTTCAGGCACGCCCGACCTTGACGACATCAGGGACGGCGCCCTCGACCTTCGCGGCAGCGTGGTCCGCGAGATCGCGGAGGAGACCGGGCTCACCGCCGACGATTACGCGCCGGAAGCCGACTGGCATTGCGTCGTCTCCGGTCGTGCGATTGCGATGATTCAGGTCCTCAATCTGGACATGCCGGGCGATGAAGCCCGCGCCCGGATCGAAGCCAATCTCGCGCGCGAGGCCGAGCCCGAGTTGTCGGCCATTCATCTCGTGCGCGGGATGAGCGATCTTACGCCGACCATGCCGCGATTTGTCACGGCCTTTATTGCGCAGCAGTTCGCCTCTCGCTGACGCGCGAGGCTTGACATCGCTTCGCGCAGCCCGTGTGATGGGCGAAAACAAGAACGACAAGAATGCAACGCACAATCGTCCGGGAGGTTTTGATGCGCGAGGCCGTGCTGCCACTGCCGAAGGGCACCACCGACAGCAACCAGTAGCGGCGGAGAACGGCGGTGCTGGAGGTGAACGGATTGGTGAAGCGGTTCGGCGGCTTCACCGCCGTGAACAACGTCTCGTTCAGGGTCGACCAGGGCGAGATCCTCGGCCTGATCGGGCCCAACGGCTCGGGCAAGAGCACGATCTTCAACATGCTCTCCGGCACGCTGGCGCCGACCTCCGGATCGATCCTGTTTGCCGGGCACGAGATCGCAGGCCTTGCGCCGCACCGGATCATCAACCGCGGCATCGGCCGCACCTTCCAGATTCCGCGACCCTTCCGCCGCCTGACCATCTTCGAGAACGTCGCGCTCGCCGGATTCTACGGCCAGGGCCGCCACAGTCGCGTCAAGGCCGAGGAGGCGGCCGAGCGGTCGCTGGCGATGGTGGGCCTGCCGACCGATCGCCACGCCAGCGTCGACGGCCTGGGGGCGGCCGGCCTGAAGAAGCTCGAGCTGGCGAAGGCCCTTGCCACTTCGCCGAAGCTGCTGCTCGCCGACGAGAGCCTCGGCGGTCTCGACGAGGCCGAGATGGACCAGGCGGCCGACATGCTGCGCAATATCCGCGACGAGCTCGGCATCACCATCATCTGGGTCGAGCACATCATGGGCGTGCTGATGCGCGTGGTCGATCGCGTCATGGTGCTCGATCACGGCGAGAAGATCTCGGAAGGCCTGCCGAGCGCGGTCGCCGGCGATCCGCGCGTCATCGAAGTCTATCTCGGCACCGATGCAGAGACCACGCAGGCCGCGGCCGCCGAAGCGCGCCGCCGGGCGGGAGGTTAGCCCATGCTGGAGCTCCGCGGCGTCAATGCCGGCTATGGCACGTTCCAGGCGCTGTTCGACGTCAATCTCGACGTCAAGGCCGGCGAGGCCGTCGGCGTCATCGGTCCCAACGGCGCCGGCAAGACCACCTTGATGCGCGTCATTTCCGGCCTGATCCGTCCCTCGCGCGGATCGATCAAGATGGAAGGCGTCGATGTCGTGGCGACGCCGGCGCACAAGATCGTCAGCCTCGGCATTGCGCATGTGCCGGAGAACCGGCGGCTGTTTCCGCAGCTCACGGTCGACGACAATCTCAAGATGGGCGCGTTCATGAAGGAGGCGCGCGGACACTATGCCGAACGGCTGGACGTCGTGTTCGACCTGTTCCCGCGCCTGAAGGAGCGGCGGCATCAGATGGCCGGCACCATGTCCGGCGGCGAGCAGCAGATGTGCGCGATCGGCCGCGCCCTGATGTCCAGCCCGAAGCTGCTGCTGCTCGACGAACCCTCGGCGGGGCTCGCGCCGGTCGTGGTGCAGCAGGTGTTCGAACTGGTGAAGCGGATTCGCGCCAGCGGGCTGACGGTGCTGATCGTCGAGCAGAACGTGCAGCAGGTCCTGAAAGTGGTCGACCGCGCCTACCTGATCGAAGCGGGCACGATCCGCGCCTCCGGCACCTCGTCCGAGATGCTGGCAAGCGACACGGTCAAGGAAGCTTATCTCGGGGTGTGATGGGCATGCAGGCGTTCCTGGACGTATTCGACATCTATCTGCTGGAGGCCGTCATCAACGGCATCCTGCTCGGCGGCGTGCTGGCACTGCTCGCGCTCGGCCTCAACCTGATCTTCGGCGTCATCGACGTGACCTGGATCTGTTACGCCGAGCTCGTGATGATCGGCATGTACGCCATGTATTTCATGGTGCAGTATTACGGCGTCGGCTATTTCATCGCTGCGCCATTCACCATCCTGCTGGTGGCGGCGCTCGGCGCCCTCTTGCATTACCTCGTGATCGCGCCGCTGTTGACCGCGCCGCCGATCAATCAGCTGCTCGCGACCGGCGGCGTGCTGTTCGTGCTGCAGAGCTTTGCCACTGTCGCCTTCGGCATCGACTTCCGCAATCTCGGCATCCGCCTGCCGGTGCTCGCCTTCGGCGACATGAATTTCAGCTACGCGCGGCTTTTGTCCTTCCTGGCAGCACTGGTCGGCATGGTCGCGGTCTATCTGTTCATGACGCGCACCTTCACCGGCACCGCGATCCGCGCCATCGCGCAGGACCGTCAGATCATGGCGCTGATGGGCGTCGATACGAAGCGGATCTATCTCATCACCTCCGCGCTCGGCGGTGCGCTGGCCGGGCTCGCGGCCTGCCTCCTGGTGCTGCAATATGACGTGCATCCGTTCGTCGGCCTCTCCTTCGGGCCGATCACCTTCCTGATCTGTGTGCTCGGGGGCCTCGGCAATTTCATCGGCGGCTTCATCGCCTCCTTCCTGTTCGCCGAGATCATCTCGCTTGGCGGCCTGTTCTCCGACCTCGAATGGGGCTATGTGCTCGCCTTCGCCTTCTTCATCGTCATGATGTTCATCCGGCCCGCGGGCCTGCTGGCGAGGCGGCGATGAAGGGGCAGGGGCGGCTTGCTGCATGGGGCGTGGGGCTGGCGGTGCTGGTCGCGCTGCCTTTCGTCTATCGCGATCCCTATCATCTGCACATCCTCGTGCTGATCCTGATCTGGTCGTTCGCCTATACCTCCTGGTCGATGATGGGGCGGTTCGGCCTGGTCTCGCTCGGACATGGCGGCTTCATGGGCATCGGTGCTTACGTCACCGCGCTCTTGTGGAATCACCTGGGCCTGTCGCCCTGGATCGGCATTCCCGTCAGCATGATCGCGGCCGGTGCGCTGGCGCTGATCGTCGGCTATCCCTGCTTCCGCTTCCGCATCACCGGGCATTATTTCGTGCTGGTGACGCTGGCGCTGTCAGGCATCGTGCTCCAGGTCATCACCGCGACGCGCGACTACACCGGCGGCTCGCTCGGCTACACCCCGAACCGCGCGTCGTCCGGCAACAAGCTCCTGGCGCTGCAGTTCGACGACAAAACCACCTGGTATCTGATCGCGCTTGCGGTCTGGCTGTTCGGTATCGTGGTCTGGCACTGGGTCGACCGCAGCATGGCTCGCTATGCGCTGGAGGCGATCTCGGAGGACGAGGACGCCGCGGCTGCGGCCGGCGTCAACGTCACCGCCGAGAAGCTGAAGATCACGCTGCTCAGCGCGCTGATGACGGCACTGGCCGGCGCGATCTACTGCCAGTATCAGATGTTCATCACACCCGACACCGTCAGCGGCATCGCGGTTTCGCTGCAGATGGTGTTCGCGGCCATCGTGGGCGGCCTGTTCGTTTCGCTCGGCCCGACCTTTGGCGCCATCATCACCATTTTGCTGGCCGAGACCTTGCGCATCGGCTTCGGCACCAAGGCGGTCGGCTGGGACAACCTCGTGTACGGCGTGCTGCTCGTGGTTTTCATCATATTCCTTCCCAAGGGCATCCTTGGTAGCGTCCTCGACCGACTGAAGCCGCAACGCAAGGTGCCCCGCGCTCATGAGCAAGAAGCCGTCCAGATCGCTCGCCCAGGAGCTTGACCGCTACATCACGCCATTCCGTTACGATGGCTCGGGCAAGTTTCATCTCAAGGACCATAAGACCGACGAGAAGGGCGACCTCGACAAGGAGAAAGCGCAGGCGCTTCTCGACGCCAACAAGAAGCGCCTCGTCGGGTTTCAGGAGAAGCTCTACGCCCAGGACCGCTGGTCCGTGCTGATCGTGCTCCAGGCGATGGACGCCGGCGGCAAGGACAGTGCGATCAAGGCGATCTTCGAGGGCATCAATCCGCAGGGCTGCGAAGTCACGGCCTTCAAGGCGCCAAGCAGCAAGGAACTCGACCACGACTTCCTCTGGCGCCACGTGGTCGCGCTGCCGGAGCGCGGCCATATCGGCATCTTCAACCGCTCGCATTACGAAGAATGCCTGGTGACGCGCGTGCATCCGGAAATCCTCGCCAAGGAGAAGCTGCCGCCAAAGCTCGTCACCAAGCACATATGGAAGGAGCGGTTCGAGGACATCTCCGCCTTCGAACGCTATCTCTGCCGCAACGGAACCCTGGTGCTGAAGTTCTTCCTCAACGTCTCCAAGGAGGAGCAGCGCCAGCGCTTCCTCGACCGGTTGGAGGAGCCGGCCAAGCAGTGGAAGTTCTCCATGGACGACATCAAGGAGCGCGCGCTGTGGCCGCGCTACCAGGCGGTCTACCAGGACATCGTCCGCCACACGGCAACGCCTCATGCGCCGTGGTACGTCGTGCCCGCCGATCACAAATGGTTCGCCCGCGTCGTGATCGGCTCGGTGATCAATGCAGCGCTCGAAAAGCTGGACCTGCGCTTCCCCCGCGCCGACAAGGCCTCGCTGGAGGAGTTCGAGCAGGTGCGCAAGGCACTGGAGAAAGAGGGGACGGGAGGCAAGAAGCAGGCAAAGTGACAGCCAAGGAGATCGCCGATCGCAAGACCGTCAACTTCGCGCTCCAGGGGGGCGGCGCGCACGGCGCCTTCGTCTGGGGCGTGCTCGACCAGGTGCTCGAGGACGGCAGGCTCGCGATCGAGGCGGTCAGCGCCACCAGTGCCGGTGCCATGAATGCGGTGGCGATGGCCTCCGGCATGGCGAACGGAGGCGCAGAGGGTGCGCGGGAGAACCTGCACGCATTCTGGTACGAGGTGTCGCGCATGGACATGGCGTACGATTTGATGTCGCCGCTGAACCAGTGGATCCAGGCCCTGAAGCTGCCGCCGGAATATCATCCGGTGCACGCCGTCATCCACACGCTGACGCACACCCTGCCGCCGAACCTGCTCAATCCCTTTCATTTCAATCCGCTCCGCGCGCTGCTGCAGCGCGTGGTCGATTTCGACCGGCTCAATTCCTCGCCCGAGGCGCCGCAGCTGTTTCTCAACGCCACCAACGTCCGCACGGGCAAGATCAAGGTGTTCCAGAGCCCGCTTCTCACGGCGGAAACCGTGCTCGCCTCGGCCTGCCTGCCGCCCTATTTCCAGGCCGTCGAGGTCGACGGCGAGCATTATTGGGACGGCGGCTATCTCGGCAATCCCGCGATCTATCCGCTGATCTACCGCAAGGGCAGTCACGACGTCATCATCGTGCAAGTCACGGCGATCAGGCGCAACGAGCTGCCGACCAGTGCGGCCGATGTCCTCCACCGCATCAACGAGATCAGCTTCAATTCGTCCTTGATGCGCGAGATGCGCGCGGTCGCCTTCGCCACGCGGCTGATCGACGACGGCGAGCTCGACAGCGACAAGCATAGCCGCATGTACATGCATTGGATCGGCAACGATCAGTTGATGTCGCAGCTCGGCACGGCCACGCAGTTCCACCCCGAATGGAGCCTGTTGTGCCGCCTGCGCGATGAGGGCCGCGAGGCGGCGCGAAGCTGGCTGGCGCGAAACTTCGACCAGATCGGAAAGTCCTCGACCGTCGACCTGGCAGACATGTTTCTCTAGCCGGCTGAGCCGGCCATGCACAAAAACGCGAAAACAACCCCATGCACAGTAGCCGAGCGTAGCAGAATCAACCGCTTGCAGCTCCGTCATCGTTGCTGCGGATTTTACGAAACTCATTTGACTCGTCGGGCAAAACAGGGGCATGATGTCAACATGCCCGCTGCCCCTCGACAGCTGCGACCCGCGCGCAAGCGCTTTGCATCGGCGGGCTGCTTCCAGGGAACTCGCGCCTTCAAATGTGATCTCTAGATCGTTGATCTTGCTTGACAGTTTTGTGTCCTAGGACGAGCATCGTAACGGTCGCAAACAAGCGACGCGCAACGTCCACCTCATGAGCAAGGGGAGGTCTATGACGCCACCTCCGCAAATCCAGCCGCTGAGTGCGATGGAGCTCGTTCGGACTATCGCATAGCGGCGAAAACCGCGAACGGCACGCCGGGTCAAGGTTTAGCGGGCCGCATCAGTGAGGCAAGGCCCCTACCTTCCCGGCGCTGTAATTTGCATTACATCACATCGATCGTGTCGGATGGCCGTGACGGGCTGCCGCAACGAGCGTCTTTGACATCCCGCTGTTCCCATTCTCCCCGCCGTCGCTCCGCATTGGCGCAAGAGGTCTTTGGCGCATCACAGCACGTCGGTGATGCCGCGGCTTCCGATCCTGCATTGCGGCAAATGCCAAGAGAATGTCGCCTCAAAGGCCAACTTCCGACACAGGGCCGGGGCGAATAGCGGCAATCCGACATGACGCATGTGCTTCGGCGGTGACGGTCCCGACGCCGCCGGTGCATTCATTTTTTTTCCAGGGAATCCTCGTGTCGCATAAGCTGGCCGCGGCGCTCCTCGCCGCTCTCTTCCTCACGATTCCATCTCTCTCCGGTGCCCGCGCCGAGCCGCCTCCGCCCGCGGCAAACAGCGCCGCCACACTGTCGCCTGACGAGGCGAAACGCGCGCTGGAAACCCTTCAGGACGACAAGAAGCGCGCGCAGATGATCGATACGCTCCGCGTGATCGCCAACGCGTCCGGTCCGCAGCAGGCAGCGCCGGAGCAAAAGTCGCCGATCCCGCTCTCGGCCGACGGCCTCGGTGCGCAGCTCTTGCTCACGGTGTCGGAGGAGATCGGCGAGATCTCGAGCGAGATCGCCGGCATGGCGCGGACGCTCACGCACTTTCCGGCGTTCTATTACTGGATCATGCGGACCGCGAACGATCCCGCGGCCTATCACCTCCTGATCGAGATCGCCTGGAAGCTGGCGCTGGTGCTCGGGTGCGCCCTCGCAGCCGAGTGGGTGATCTTTCGCCTGATCCGCCGTCCGGTCGCGTTCCTGGAAGGACGCGTGCCACAAACCGCGCACCTGCCGGCACAGGTGCTGCCCGTAGCCGACCCGCCGTCATCGGTGGCCGATGTCACTCCCGCACCCGAGTTGAACAAGCGCCGCCACAGTCTTGCGCGGGTCTGGCAGGTCCTGTCACGGCTGCCCTTCGTGCTGGGGCGCCTTGTGCTCGAACTGCTGCCGGTGGTGGTCTTCGTTGGTGTCGCCACGGCGCTGCTCGGGACGGTGATCGGCGAGCCCACGACCGTTCGCCTCGTGATCCTCGCGGTCGTCAACGCCTATGCGTTTTCGCGCGGGCTCATCTGCGTGGTCCGGGCGCTGGCGGGGCCGTTCGGCCTGTTTCCGCCGCGGGCCGAGACTGCGGCCTATATCGAGATCTGGGCGCGCCGCATCGTCGGTGTCGGCGTCACCGGCATCGCCTTTGCCAATGTGGCGCTATTGCTCGGCCTGCACCGCGCCGGCTACGCCGCCCTGCTGCGGATGGTGATGCTGGTCGTGCACCTCTTCATCGTCGTCATCATCCTGCAATGCCGCCGCCAGGTCGCCGACGCCATCCGCGCGCCAGCCGAGCGGCAGGGGATTGCAGCCCGTTTGCGTAACCGCATCGCCGGCGGCTGGCATTATCTTGCCATCGCACTTGATCTGGCGCTATGGGCCGTCTGGGCGCTGAACATCCGCAACGGTTATTCGCTGCTGCTGCAATATTTCGTGGGCACCATCGCGGTGGCGCTGGTCACGCGTGTCGCCATCATGGTGACGCTGAGCCTGATCGACCGTGGTTTCCGCATCAAGCCGGAAATCCTCCAGCGCTTTCCCGGCCTCGAGATCCGCGCCAACCGCTATCTACCGCTGTTGCGCCGGATCGTATCCAGCGTGATCGCCTTCATCGGCTTCGTGGCGGTGCTCGAAGTCTGGGGTGTGGACGCCATCGTCTGGTTCTATGGCGGCCAGATCGGCGGCCGGCTGATCTCCGCCGTGGTGACGATCGGCATCGCCGTGTTTATCGCTGCGGCCATCTGGGAAATCAGCAATGCGTTGCTGGACCGCCAGATCAATGCACTGTCACGCGATGGGCATTATGCCCGTGCGGCGCGCCTGCGCACCTTCCAGCCGATGCTCCGCACCGCGCTGCTCTGCCTGATCGCAACCGTCGTCGGCCTCACGGCGCTGAGCGAGATCGGCGTCAATGTCGCGCCGCTGCTCGCGGGCGCCGGCATTGTCGGCATCGCGATCGGCTTCGGCTCGCAGAAGCTGGTGCAGGACCTCATCACCGGCCTGTTCCTGCTGCTGGAGAACACGGTCCAGGTCGGCGACAATGTCAGCTTGTCAGGGCTCGCGGGCGTGGTGGAGAACGTCTCGATCCGCACCATTCGCCTACGCGCCGGCGACGGCGCCGTGCACATCGTGCCGTTCAGCGCGGTCACGACCATCACCAATGCCAGCCGCGGCGCCGGCAACGCCTCGGTCAGCGTCAACGTCGCCTACAAGGAAGACACCGACCGCGCCGGCCAGATCCTCAAGGACATCGTCGACGAGATGCGCCGCGAACCGGAATTCCGCGCATTGATCCGCGGCGACCTCGAGCTGTGGGGCGTCGACAAGGTGGACGGCGCGATGGTGTCGATCGTCGGCCAGATCCGCTGCACCGAGGCCGGGCGCTGGCCGGTCCAGCGCGAGTTCAACCGGCGCATGAAGCTGCGCTTCCAGCAGAACGGCATCGAGGTCGCATCCGCCACCCAGACTATCCTGATGCACATCGCGCCACCGGCCGATAGCGCCGCCACTCCGACGCCGCGGCGAGTGACCGCATAAGCAATCCCAAAATTTCCGGCTTGCCTCTATCGATCCGGCCGCGTTCACTCTGGCCCCAGCCCGCGAACGACATGCGGGCGAAGAAAGAAGGGTGGGCGGGATGAACCGAGGACTCTGGGCCGGATTGCGCGGCCATGTGATGGTCGTTTGCGCATTGGTCGGATTTGCTGCGTTCGCCGGGTCGGCGGGCGCCCAATTGTCTCCGTCGCGCCCGGTCACCCTCGTCGTGCCCTTTGCGGCGGGTGGCCCGACCGATACGCTGGCCCGGATCCTGTCGAGCGCATCGCGGGCGAACTGCACACGACGGTGGTTGTCGAGAACGTGGCGGGTGCTTCCGGCAGCATCGCCGGCGCCCGCGTCGCGCGCGCGACACCTGACGGTACCACGATCACGATCGGCCATTGGGGTACCCATGTGCTGAACGGTGCGATCCTCAAGCTGCCCTATCACGTGGTCGCCGATTTCGAGCCGGTGGCAATGATCGCGATGGGGACGCAGCTCATCGTCGGTCGCAAGTCGCTGGAGGCAAACAGTCTGAAAGAGCTGATCGCGTGGCTGAAGGCCAACCCCGGCAAGGCCACCGCCGGCACGGCCGGGGCCGGCACAGGCGCGCACGTCGCCGGTGTCTTCTTCAAGGACAAGACCGGCACCGACTTCCAGTTCGTGCCCTATCGCGGCGCAGGGCCCGCCATGATCGATCTCGTGGCCGGGCAGATCGACCTCATGTTCGACCAGGCGTCGAACTCGCTGCCGCACGTCAAGAGCGGTGCGATCAAGGCGTTCGCGGTGACGTCGCCGACAAGGCTTGCGTCTGCGCCCGACGTGCCGACCGTCGACGAGGCGGGTCTGCCCGGTCTCTACATTTCCTACTGGCACGGCATCTGGGCACCAAAGAACACACCGAAGGACATTGTCACGAAGCTCAACGCGGCCATCATCGCCGTGCTGGCCGATGCGTCCGTCAAGCAGCGCTTTGCCGAGCTGGGGCAGGAGATTCCGCCACCGGAGCAGCAGAGCCCCGCAGCACTCGCCGCTTTCCAGAAGGCCGAGACCGCAAAATGGTGGCCGATCGTGAAGGCGGCCGATATCACGCCGGAATAGCGCCGTTAACCTTTTCTCGCGCGCCTGCCAGGCGTTCGCGAAAATCTCGCTGCGGTGCGAGATCACAATCGGCGCCCGAGTCTCTCCGTCCTTGATCTGGATGGCGCGCTGGCCGACAATGTGTGCGGTTCAATGTGAAGCTCCTTGGGGGAATTCGTGAATAGACCTGCCCGGGTCGTTGCCCAATCGACGTCGTCCAATTCGCAGCAAGGCATGACGCTGCTGCGCGATCCCTTGCTCAACAAGGGCACTGCTTTCACTGAAGCGGAGCGCGAGGCACTGGGCCTGCGAGGTCTCTTGCCGCCATGCGTGCTGACGATGGAGACACAGGCGCAGCGCGTGCTCACCAATCTGCGCACGCTACCGACGGACCTCGAAAAATACGTCGCGCTGAACGCGCTGCATGACCGCAACGAGGCGCTGTTCTTCCGCGTCGTCGTCGACAATATCGACGAGATCCAGCCGATCATCTACACGCCGACCGTCGGGCTCGCCTGCCAGAAATACGGCCTGATCTTCCAGCGGCCGCGCGGCATGTTCATCTCCTCGCGCGATTGCGGCCAGATCGCGGAGATTCTGAAGAACTGGCCTTACCCTGCCAAGCTGATCGTCGTCACCGACGGCGAGCGCATTCTTGGTCTCGGCGATCTCGGCGCCAACGGCATGGGCATTCCGGTCGGAAAACTGTCGCTCTATTCGGCCTGCGCCGGCGTGCATCCGGAACTGTGCCTGCCGATCGTGCTCGATGTCGGCACCAACAACGAAGAGCTCTTGAACGATCCCTATTATATCGGCCTGCGCGAGCGGCGGCTGACGGGGGAGGCCTATGACAGCTTCGTCGACGAGTTCATGCAGGCCGCGCGAAAAACGTTCCCGGGCGTGCTGATCCAGTTCGAGGATTTCGCCAACCATTCGGCGTTCAAGCTGCTGCACAAGTACCGGGATGAAGCCTGCGTCTTCAACGACGACATCCAGGGCACGGCGGCCGTGGCGCTCGCCGGCCTGTTCTCGGCCCTGCGCGTCTCCGGCGGCAAGCTCAGGGATCAGCGCATCCTGTTCCTCGGCGCGGGCGAGGCGGCGACCGGCATCGCCGATCTCGTGGTCTCCGCCATGATGGCGGAGGGCGCTTCCGAGGCGGATGCGCTCCGGCGCAACTGGCTGGTGGATTCCCGCGGTCTCGTCGTCAGCGGTCGCGAAGGCCTCTCTGGCCACAAGCTCCGCTATGCCCACACCGGCCAGGCGCCGATCGCCGATTTCCTCACCGCGATCAAGACGCTGAAGCCCACGGCGATCATCGGCGTCGCCGCGGTCGGCGGCGCCTTCACGCCCGAAGTGCTCAAGACCATGGCCGAGCTCAACGAGAAGCCGATCGTGTTCGCGCTCTCGAACCCGACCTCGAAGGCGGAATGCTCGGCGGAGGACGCCTATCGCTATACCGAGGGCCGCGCGCTGTTCGCCTGCGGCAGTCCGTATGATCCAGTGACGCTCAACGGCCGCAGCTTCGTGCCGCGCCAGGGCAACAACTCCTACATCTTCCCCGGCGTCGGCCTCGGCGTCATCGCCAGCGGATCGAAGCTGGTGACCGACGAGATGTTCATGGCGGCGGCCCACACGCTCGCCGACTGCGTCGGCAAGGAGGATCTCGCGCAAGGCAGTCTCTATCCGGCACTGCCGCGCATCCGCGAGGTCTCGGTCCGCATCGCGGCGGCCGTTGCGGACGTTGCCTACCAACGTGGGCTCGCCGACGGACCTGCACCCAACGACGTGAAGGCCCTGGTCCAATCCCAGATGTACGAGCCGCATTACTGAGCCACCGAGCCGACGGTTGATCGACGCCAGAACCAAAATCCGGTCAGGCGCTGGCTCGTTCACCTCTCCCGCCTGGGAAGTGGGAGAGGGGCCGCACCTCCGTCGTTGCGCGATCGAGCCTCATTTCATTGCGCCTTAGGGGCCGTCTGTCCCGATTCAGAACAGGTCACTGTGGTGGAATCGTCACAGCTGGCGCGAAACGGACGCGGCCCCAGGGCCGCTTTTGTTCCGACAAGGTTCTGCCCTCATTGCCCAGCGAAAATCCGGGCTGTTCGGAGGGGCGTACCATGTCTCGCATTGCACGTGCCGAAACTGCCCGGATTTCCCTCGCAACCCCATGCCGGCTGCTGCTTGCCGTCGCCGGCGCCGCCTCGCTCGCCGCTTGCGCGCAGTCGCCGGTCGGTCGCCAGAAGGCCGATCTGGCTGCTCCCGGCCGGCAGGCCGTGGTGGAGCGCCCGCATAGGCTGGCGGCGCTGCATCCGCGTCCGACCAGCCGGGCGCGCGCTGTCGGCGGCGACGCGAAGCAGACGGCTTCGCACGGCGTCGCCAGCTTCTATTCGGATACGGAGACCGCGAGCGGCGAGAAGTTCGACAAGAACGAGTTGACCGCGGCGCATCCCACGCTGCCGTTCGGCACCAAGCTGCGCGTCACCGATACCTCCTCCGGCCGCGTCGTCACCGTCAGGGTCAACGATCGCGGGCCCTTCATTCGCGGGCGCGTGGTCGACATCTCGCCTTCCGCGGCGGAGGCGCTCGGCATGGTCGACAAGGGCATCACCAATGTCAGGCTCGAGGTCGTGCAATAAAGCGCGCCTCGTCGAGACCGATGGGGTGCGCTTAACCGGCTGTTAGCGGCTTTTCAAGCATCATGGCTGCCCACAATTCCGGGCTTTGGGGGGAGGCGGCGCTTGAACACGATCCAGTATCTCGAAGATCAGGCTGCGCGCGCCGAGCGGCTCGCCAAACGGATCACGGATACGCTGACGATCGAGAAGCTCCTGACCTTTGCCGGCGAACGCCGTCGCGAGATCGAGGTCATCGCCGGCAAGCATCGCCGCGCCTAAAGCGCGATGAGATTTGGATCAATCGTCATCGCGCTTTAGCTTGTTGTTTACGCATGATCTTTCCGGAAAACCGCTTCGCACTTTTCCGGATCATGCTTTAGCTCTGACGAACCATGCGGCAAGCCCATCCGGGTTTGCTTCCCTGTCTGCGCAATTGAGACAATGCCCGCTCAGCTGTGGCTCTCGACGAAGTCGCTGAGGTAATCGGGTAGCTCTATGCCGTACATGTCGCAGCGCGCCTTTATCTCGCCGACGACATCGGTCGAGATGTCCTTCATCCAATGCTCGAGCGTGTTGAACGAGATCACCTTGACGGGATCGTTGAAGCAGCCGGCAACGAGTTCACCGATGGTGGCTTCAAGATCGCTGCGCTCGATAGGGATTTCGGTCGCCTCGTCGCGGCGGTCGATCACCACGAAGAGGGTCTGGTCTGCGCCGTAGGGCACGACGGAAGATACGCCAGCTTCAAGCATGTGAGGTGCTCACGTCTTTGCTTCCGATCTCTGACAACGGGAAAAACCGGAAGAAGGTTCCTGCTCGCGTGCTTGTGAAGGCCGTCAGAGAAATTCTCTCAAGCGCGACAGCTCGATCACGTGTTCGGGTGAGAGTATCTCCGTGACCAGCGGCGGCTGCGCCCCCGTGCGTATCTCGTAGAGATGCCTGGTCGTCACCGGTTTCTGCATGAACGCCGAAATGCAATCGTCGAGCGTGCCTTCGAGGACCCGGTAAGGCTCCCGGTCCGGCCTCCGCTGGTTTGCAAGCGATGGCCATTTATGCAGCACCGCGAGCGCGCCGAAATCGACCTTTGAATCCCGGACGTCCCCCATCGCCTGCCTCACGCAAAGGACGGCCCCAGCACACACATCCACGTGCTGGGGCCTACACACCTATCGCTGCATCTCAAAGCCACGACCACCCAACGCGACAGCCAGGAAAAGGTTCCCGGCCGCCCGGCGCTCCTCAGCTTGCGGCGGCCGCGATCCTGCGTCCCGGGCTGTCGTGCTCCTGGTTGCTCTCGCCGCGGCTGATCTCCGGCGGCAGCCCGGCGAAGCGGCGCAAGGCCCCGGCCATCTGCACCCGGCCCGACACGCCCGTGATCACCACGTCGACCATGGTGAAGGACGAGTGGAAATGGCCGCGCGCCCTCAGCTGCTCGACCGGGACGCCGGCTGCGGCCATCGCCTCGGCATAGGCGACGCCCTCGTCCCGCAACGGATCGAACTCGCAGGTGACGACGAAGGCCGGTGGCAAGTTTTCGACCTTGCCGCGCAATGGCGAGACCCGCGGGTCGGTGCGGTCCATCGGCGAGCAGTAGAGGTCCCAGAACCAGTACATCAGCGAGCGCGTCAGGAAGTAGCCGGTCGCGTTGTCGTTGTAGGACGGGCGATCGAAGCTGCAGTCGGTGACGGGGCAGACCAGAAGCTGGCCGGCGATGTCGGGGCCGCCGCGATCGCGCGCCAGCTGGCAGGTGACGGCAGCGATGTTGCCGCCGGCGCTCCAGCCTGCCACCAGCACCGGGCCCGGTCTGCCGCCGAGCTCGGCAGCGTGCTCGGCGATCCAGCGGGTTGCCGCATACCCGTCTTCGGCAGCCGTCGGGAAACGATGCTCCGGCGCGTGGCGATAGCCGACGCTGACGAACATCATGCCGGTCCTGCGTACCATGTCGCGGCAGAACGGCTCGTCCGACTGCTCGTCGCCGAGCACCCAGCCGCCGCCGTGGAAATAGACCACGACCGGATGCGGTCCTGCCGTTGCGGGCTTGTAGACACGATACGGCAGCGGACCGTCGGCACCGGGCAGGGTGCCGTCGATGATCTCGCCGATGGGTCGTCCGGCGGGACGGCCCTTGTTGAACTCGTTCACGAAGGCGCGCGCGCCTTCTGCGCCCATCGACTCGATCGGCGGCAGGTTGAGGGTTGCGAGCAGGTTCAGCACCAGCCGCACGTCGGGCTGCAGGCGCACCACCTCCCCATCGTTGCATTGCGCGGCGCCATCAGGGCCGGTGAGCCTGAAGCCGAGCATGCCGCGACTGACGACCTCGTCGCAGATGCTGCGATAGGGGCCGACGCCGCCGGTATAGGGCATCAGCCCCTGCACCTTGCCGGGCACGTTGGCGCCCGTGTACCAGGTGTTGGCGAGTCGGTGCAGCGTCAGCATCGAGCAGTCGGCCATGTGCCGGCCCCAGCCGGCCTGCGCCGTCTCGGTCGGCTCGATCGTGGTGAAGCCGGCGTCGCGTAACGCGGCAAGCCGATCGACCACCCAGTCGACATGCTGCTCGATCGACACCGCCATGTTCGACAGCACCGACGGGCTGCCGGGGCCCGTGATCATGAAGAAGTTCGGGAAGCCGGCAACCGTGAGGCCGAGATAGGTCTGCGGCCCCTGCGCCCAGACGTCGGAGAGCGACTTGCCGCCGCGCCCGGTGATCGGATGCACGGCGCGGATCGCGCCGGTCATGGCATCGAAGCCGGTCGCGAACACGATGACGTCGAGGTCGAAGCTGCGGCCGTTGGTGGAGATGCCGCTCGCGGTGATCGCCTTGATCGGCTCCTGGCGCAGATTGACCAGCGTGACGTTCGGCCGGTTGTAGGTGGCGTAGTAATTGGTGTCGAGGCAGGGACGCTTGGCGCCGAAGGGATGATCATGCGGCGTGAGTGCCGCGGCGGTCTCGGGATCCTTGACGGCGGCGCGGATCTTCTCGCGGATCAGGTCCTGGACGATCTTGTTGCCGTCGACGTCCACGGCCTGGTCGGCCCAGAGCTGCGTCAGGATGTGGACGAGATCGCCGGCGGCCCAGGCGCGTTCGAACCGCTCGCGACGCTCGGCATCGCTCAATTGCCAGCTCACGACGGTCTGTTGCGGATAGGGCACCCCGGCCATCGACTGCCGCGCCTGTGCGCGATAGGTGGCGCGGTCGCTTTGCAGGAGGCTCATACGGTCCGACGGCGGCGGGCCGTTATGCGCGGGCAGCGCGAAATTCGGCGTGCGCTGGAACACGGTCAGATGTGCGGCCTGCTCGGCGATCAGCGGGATCGACTGGATCGCGGACGAGCCCGTCCCAATCACGGCGACGCGCTTTCCCGCGAGATTGACGCCGTCATGCGGCCAGCGTCCGGTGAAATAGACCTCGCCCTTGAAGTCCTTGACGCCGTCGATCTCCGGCGGCTTGGGCGCGGAGAGGCAACCGGTGGCCATGATGTAGTGACGGCAGGAGACCGGTGCGCCATTATCGGTGGTGATGAGCCAGCGCTCGGACGCTTCGTCCCATCTGGCTTCGGTGACCCTGGTCTTGAAGCGAATGTCGCGCCTGAGGTCATAGCGGTCGGCGACGAAGCCGAGGTAGCGCAGGATCTCGGGTTGGGTCGCGTATTTCTCAGACCATGTCCACGCAGCCTCGAGCTCCGGATCGAAGGTGTAGCTGTAGTCGATCGTCTGGATGTCGCAGCGCGCGCCCGGATAGCGGTTCCAGTACCAGGTGCCGCCGACATCACCGGCCTCTTCGAGGCCGACCGCCGAGAACCCTGCCTTGCGCAGGCGATGGAGAAGATAGAGGCCGGCAAATCCGGCGCCGACCACGGCGACATCGACCTGCTGAGCGGTTCCGCGCTCGTCGGAGGCACGTGTGGCAACCATCGTGTCAGACATGGCATTCCTCCCGTGTGTTTTGTTTGCCGGCAGGCTATCGCCGCAGGTTCAGCTTGTCATTACGGCAAGTGCAATCCTAGGGTGGTCGTTTGCGGCGGCATCGTGACGCGCGAATGTTGCGGCACCACACGCACCGCGATGCACAATGGCCGTGATAGCACGGGGTAATCAGACCGCATCCTTGCGTGTATGCTTGCGCTTACAAGCCACGCGTACCGGCTGGGCGTCATGATTGAGTTGAGTGAGCGCACCAAAGCGAACATGGACGTCGTCCTCGAGGAGACGTGCCGGCAACTGCCGCATGGCGGCGATCACGACAGCCGCAGGTTCATCGCCGAGCGCCTGATCGAGGCGGCGCAGTCCGGCCATTCCACGCTCGGCGAGCTCGGCATCATCGCGCGCCGCGCGCTGGCGGAGCTAAAGGGCAAGGGCAGATAGGCGCGGGCGAGGCTTGCTTCGCTGACGGCTCTGGACATAACCTGCCGGGCCCCTCATCGAGATCTTGCGAAGATGCGGTCCTTGCTTGCACTTGTTGCGGCTTCCGCAGTCCTGTGTTGCGCACGATCGGCCGCGGCTCAGCCGGTCGGACAATTTCCATTCGCGTTGACGCGTGAGGGGCAGATGCTCGGGGCCGTGGAAGGCGAGGTGGCGTCGTTCAAGGGACTGGCTTACGCGGCGCCGCCGGTCGGCGCGCTGCGCTGGCAAGCGCCGCAGCCGACGACCGAAAGTTCGGAGATGCGCACCGCCTACGACTACGGCGCGCCGTGCCTACAACCGTCGCTGCCTGAGGCGAGCGAGGATTGCCTGACGCTGAACGTGTTCCGTCCTTTCGGGGTCGACGGCCCTTTGCCGGTGATGGTGTTCGTCCATGGCGGCGGCTTCGTCACGGGCACCGCGAACGATCCGCTGTTCGACGGCGCCAGGCTGGCGCAGGCGGGCCTCATCGTGGTCACCGTGAATTATCGGCTCGGCGCACTCGGCTGGCTCACGCACCCCGCGCTGTCGGATGACGGCTCCGGAAATTACGGCCTGATGGACCAGATCGCCGCGCTGCATTGGGTGCGCGACAATATCGCGGCCTTCGGCGGCGATCCTGATAACGTCACCTTGTTTGGCAGCGATGCAGGCGCGACGTCGATCGCGCTGCTGATGCTGTCTGCGCAAGCGCGCGATCTCTTCCAGAAGGCCATCCTGCAATCGCTGCCCGGCCGCGCGCGCCTGCGCTCGGTGCAAGAGGCGGAGGCCGTGGGCCGGCAGTTCGTGGCCGCGCTCGGGCCGAAGACAGATTTGCGCGCAACCGAGCCGCGGCGCCTGCTTGCCGCCGAAAAGCATCTGCTCGGGAAAGCGCCGCGCAGCTTCGCACCGATGATGGATGGACGTCTGGTGACCGAGGACCTTGCCGCAGGCTTTGCGGCCGGACATCAAAGCCGCATTGCTCTGATCATCGGCTCGAATGAAGACGAGGCGGGTTTTGACAATGAGTCCGGTATCAAGGAGGAGCTTGCATCGTCCGGCATTGCCAGCAGTGAACTGCGCCGGCTCTATCCCGATCTCGTCAGGCCCTCGGATCTCGCGGCGAGGTTCTACACCGACAAGGTCTTCTCGGAGCCGGTGCGACTGCTGACCCGGCTGCACGCGGCAAGCGGCGCGCCGACCTTTCGCTACCGTTTCGCCTATGTGCCGGAGGCGCGGCGCGCGAATCCGGAAGTCGGCCACGGACGGGAGTTGCAGTTCATCTTCGGTGCGGAAGGCGTGCCCGGTGCAGGCATCTTGTCGCGACGCGATCGCGCGGTCGCAAGCCGCATCCGCGCCTACTGGATCAATTTCGCCAGGAGCGGCGATCCCAATGGTCCCGACCTGCCGCGCTGGGACGGCGCGAGCGGCGATCGCCTGCTGCTGATCACGAACGATGGCATCGCGAGCGGAGACGATCCGTTCGCGGAGCGTCTCGATCGGCTCGCAGGTGATGGCAGGAAATGAGCTGGATCTAAGCCGCCAGCTCGACGCGGGGCGCCGGGCTCAGCCGGTCTTCCTCCAGATAATCGATCGCACCGTCCTTCTCGACGGCATAGAACTGCTGGCCGTCCCTGGACTTGAAGGCGGCCCGCACGACACCGCGGCGGCCCTTGTCACTGTTGACGACGTCCCCCAGCGCAAACTTCCTCATCTCACGTCTCACTTGTCTTCAGGCCGACTGCTTCGGCCATGTCGGGATTCTGGGCGGCAAATCGTTAACGACTTGCTAACCATGCTGCTTTGCCTATGCTCACCGCAGATCGTGCGGACAGCTCGCACGCGCCTGTTGTCAACGAGACGAGCCCCATGACGCGATTTCCGACCCTCTTCCTGTCGCATGGCGGTGGCCCCTGGCCCTTCATGGAGGACCGGCGGGTGCAATATGCCAGGACCGCCGAGGCGTTCGGCCGTCTGCCGCAGCTTCTCCCGGAGAAGCCGAAGGCCGTGCTCGTCATCACCGGACATTGGGAGGCCGATGCCTTCACCGTGTCCACATCGCCGCATCCGCCGATGGTCTACGACTATTACGGTTTCCCCGAGCATACCTACCACCTCAAATATCCTGCGCCGGGCAAGCCCGAGCTCGCCGCGCAAGTGAAGGCGCTGCTCAAGCACGCGGGCTTCGATTGCCGCGAAGATCCCAATCAGGGGTTCGATCACGGCACGTTCGTGCCGCTCGGCCTGATGTATCCGAACGCCGACATGCCGATCGTGCTGCTGTCGCTGAAGTCGAGCTATGACGCGGCCGAGCACGTCGAGGTGGGGAAGGCGATCGCGCCCTTGCGTGACCAAGGCATTCTGATCATCGGCAGCGGGCTGACCTATCACAACATGCGCGGCTTCAACCGGCCGGAGTCCAGGCCGGTCTCGTATGATTTCGAGGCCTATCTGAACGAGGCGATCAGCAACCCGGATGCCGCGCGCCGCAACGCGATGCTGGTCGACTGGGAGAACGCTCCCAGCGCACGTCTGGCGCATCCGCGGGAGGACCATCTGCTGCCGCTGATGGTGGCGGCAGGTGCCGCGGGCAGCGACGTCGGACGCCGCGTCTTCGTCGACGAGGTCGCCAATGTGGCGATGGCATCGTATGTGTTTGGCGGGTGACTCTTCCTTCTCCCACAAGGGGCGAGGGTATCAGTCCTCATCCATATCTTAGCTTCATCACCAGGATGCCGCCGGCGAGCAGCATGGTGATGGCGTTGGCGGCGACCAGCGGCGCATCGCCGGAGAGCAGGCCGTAGAGCAGCCAGAGCGCCAGGCCCAGCACCATGACCAGGAACATGCCGAGCGAGATGTCGCCGGTCGAGCGGGTCTTCCACACCTTGATGGCCTGCGGCGCGTAGGCCGCGGTGGTGCAGGTGGCGGCGGCAAAGCCGATGAGCTTGATCACGAGGGGTTCCATGCCGGTTCTATAGCATGGATTCGATGATGGTCATGCCTTCAGGCGCGCTTCCATCAGCCCGCGATAGAGCGCGGCATAGTCGCCGGCGCGGTTGCGCCAGGAGACGTCGGTCGCAAGGCCGCTGCGTTGCAGCCGGCGCCAGGTCAGCTTGTCATGGAAGACGGTGTTGGCCTTGCGCAGCGTGCCGGCGAGGGCATCCGCCGTCACGGGGCCGAACTTGAATCCCGTGGCATCGCGGTCGGATGTGTCGGCCTCGCCGATGTCGACGATGGTGTCTTCGAGGCCGCCGACGCGCGAGACGATCGGCACGGCGCCATAGCGCAGTGCGCAGAGCTGGGTCAGGCCGCACGGCTCGAAGCGCGAAGGCACGATCAGCGCGTCCGAGCCCGCCTGGATCAGATGCGCCAGAATCTCGTCATAGCCGATCACGACGCCGATCCGGCCGGGATTGGCGCGGGCCACAGCCTGGTAGCCGTCCTGCAGATCGCGATCGCCGCTGCCGAGCAGTGCGAGCTGCATGCCTTCGCGCAGGATGGTCGGAATGGCCTCGAGCAGGAGATCGAGCCCCTTCTGCCACGACAGCCGGCTGATGACGCCCAGCAATGGCGCCTCGTCCGAGGAATCGAGGTTGAACTGCTGCTGCAGCACCGCTTTGTTCGCCGCCCGGAACGTCAGGTCCTCGGCGCCGAAGCGGTAGGCGATGTGCGGATCCTCCTGCGGATTCCATACCGATATGTCGATGCCATTGAGAATGCCGCTCAGCACGCCCGAACGTTCACGAAGCAGACCGCCGAGCCCCATGCCGCCCTCGTCGCTCTGGATCTCCTTCGCGTAGGTCGGCGACACCGTGGTGATACGATCGGCGAATCGCAGGCCGGCCTTCAAAAAGCTGATGCCGCCGAAATATTCCAGCGCCTGAACGTTGAACGAGTCCCAAGGCAGGCCGATTGATCCGATCAACTCGGGAGCGAACTTGCCCTGATAGGCCATGTTGTGAATGGTCATCACGGTGCCGGGCCGCGGACGATTGTCGTAGTGCAGATAGGCCGGCGCGAGCCCCGCCTGCCAGTCGTGGGCGTGCACGATGTCGGGCACGAAGGCCGGCACGAGGCCGTGGCCGATATCCGCGGCCACGCGCGACAGCGCGGCAAAGCGCACGCCGTTGTCCGGCCAGTCGATGCCCTCGGCAGTGACATAGGGGTTGCCCGGCCGCGCGTAGAGATGCGGCACGTCGAGCACGAACAGATCGAGCCCGTCATGGGAGCCCGCCAGCAGCCGCCCGGGGCCGCCGAAATAATCCGGCCAGCGCCGGAGTTCATCTGCGCCTGACACAAGGCGCATCACGTCGGGATAGCCGGGCATCAAGGTGCGCATCTCGGTGCCATGCGTCTTCAGCGCAGCCGGCAGCGCACCGGCGACATCCGCAAGGCCACCGGTCTTGACGAGGGGATAGACTTCAGAGGCGACCGCGAGGACGCGAACAGGCATCATGTATTGAGCCTGTCGATCATCGGCTGGGTGATCAGCGAGATGCCCTGCTCGGTGGTGCGGAAGCGCTTTCCGTCGAACTCGGGATCCTCGCCGACGACGAGTCCCTCCGGGATCTCGACGCCGCGGTCGATCACGACGTTCCTCAAGCGAGCACCGCGACCGACATTCACGTAAGGCATGATCACGGCATTCTCGACATTGGCATAGGAGTTGACGCGCACGCCGGTGAACAGCAACGAGCGTCGTAGCGAGGCGCCGGAGATGATGCAGCCGCCGGAGACCAGCGAGCTCACCGCCTGACCGCGCCGGCTCTCCTCGTCATGAACGAATTTCGCCGGCGGCGTGATTTCGGCATAGGACCAGATCGGCCAGGCGCGGTCGAACAGGTCGAGCTCCGGCACGACGTCGGTGAGGTCGACATTGGCGGCCCAGTAGGCGTCGACGGTGCCGACGTCGCGCCAATAGGCGCGGAGATCGCTCCCCGAGCGGACGCAGGAGGTCGAGTACTGGTGCGCCATCGCGCGGCCGTTCTTGACGATGTAGGGGATGATGTCCTTGCCGAAATCGTGATTGGAGTTCGGGTCCTCGGCGTCGCGCTTGAGCTGGTCGAACAGGAATTTCGCGTCGAAGACGTAGATGCCCATGCTGGCGAGCGAGACGTCCGGCTTGCCGGGCATCGGCGGCGGATCTTTCGGCTTCTCCAGGAACGACTGGATCCAGCCGTTCTCGTCGATATGCATGATGCCGAAGCCTGAGGATTCCGTCCGCGGCATCTCAAGGCAGCCGACGGTGACGTCGGCGCCACTCTCGACGTGCTGGCGCAGCATCACCTCGTAGTCCATTTTATAGATGTGGTCGCCGGCCAGCACCACGATGAAGCGACAGGCGTGGGATTCGATGATGTCGATGTTCTGGTACACCGCGTCCGCCGTGCCGACATACCACATGGTCTCGGAGACGCGCTGGCTGGCGGGCAGGATGTCAAAACTCTCATTGCGTTCGGGGCGGAAGAAGTTCCAGCCCATCTGAAGATGCCGGATCAGGCTGTGCGCCTTGTATTGGGTTGCGACCGCGATACGGCGGATGCCCGAGTTCACCGCATTCGACAGCGCGAAATCGATGATGCGGGATTTGCCGCCGAAATAGACCGCCGGCTTGGCACGCCGGTCGGTCAGCTCCAGCAGCCGGCTGCCGCGTCCTCCGGCCAGGACGAACGCCAGAGCTTGGCGGGCAAGCGGCTCGGGTCTCGCGGCACTCATGTCATCCTCCCCACAGCTCTGGCGCTCGCGAAAAGCCTCCCGGCCGCGCACATGGAACCGATAGTAATGGCACGAATAGTAAATCGTGAAGGTGGTTGTTGGTTGCGAATGCACGGGAAGCTTAATGCTTTACCGGGTGATCGGGCCTCAGGCGCCGTCATCCGGGTGTCACAGGCGGCGAAGTCGTCGATCCTCGCCGGACACGGGTAAATCGAACGGAAGTGTGCGTCTTGTGCGGTGCACGCAAATTCCACGCTTTGACTTGGCGCAAGGATGACCGATCATGGCGCTGCGATCCTTTTCCAAGCGAAAGGTCAGACAGGGAGCAAGACGATGAGGATCTGGAAGACGGCAATTGCCTGTTCGCTGGCCGGCGTAGTCGTGGTGGGCCAAACCGCCCAGGCCACGGCGGCCCCGATGCCGACCAACGTCGCGACGATGAAGGCTGCAGCCGGCGACGACGTCGCGCAGGTGCATTGGCGTGGCGGCGGATGGGGCTGGGGTCTTGGTGGTCTCGCGGCCGGCGCGATCATTGGCAGCGCCATCGCGGCCGGCAGCCCTTACGGCTACTATGGCGGTCCATATTACGGCTATGGATATCCGGGCTACGGTTATGGCTATGCCCCGGCCTACTACGGTTATGGCTACGGGCCGACCTATTATCCGCGATATTATCGACCCTATCGTCCGTATTACAGCTATGGCTATTACCGGCCGTACCGCGTCTACCACCGTCGCTACTACAGATATTGGTGAGCACTGCGCGGCTAAAGCGGAATGGATGGCCGCGGATCCTTCACCTCTCCCGCAAGCGGGAGAGGGAGCCCGCCTTCGTTGGTGTCGCGATCACGCCTCATTTCATCGCGCTTTAGAACGAAAGCCATACGATCAGGCTCATGCATGCAACATGCATGAGCACGATCGCGGCGAGATGCAGTGGGCCGGGCTTGAGGCGAAGCGCGCGCATCCCGCCGCCTCCGCCTAATTCGATCCCGCGGCTGCAGCCGTGAAGCTGCGGTCGACGGCTTGGCTCACGTCGAGCTTCTTCGGCAGGATGCCGTAGCGTGTCGAGCGATCCGAGGCGGCCTGGATTTCCTTCACCACGTTCTCGTCGATCACGATCGGGCTGGTGCGCTGTGCCGTGTAGGCCGACAGCAACACGTCTTCCGGCAGCTTGGTCAGCTCGGCCGTGTTCTTCGCGTATTCACCGAGGTGATCCAGCGACCACAGTCGCGCCTTGTTCAGCCGGTGCACCAGGTCCTGCACCGCCACGCGCTTGGCGGCGATGGCACTGTCGGAGGCGACGATGAAGGTGATGGTCGGTGTCAGGCCTTCGCCGTGGGCGATCACGCGGGCCTTGTCCTTCAGCGTCGCGAACGAGACGTAGGGCTCCCACACAGCCCAAGCGTCGACCAAGCCCGCTAGCAGGGCGATCTTGGCATCGACCGGGCCGAGCGGCGCGAAGGTCGCGTCCTCCAGCTTGATCCCTGTCTTCTCCAGCGTGGCGTCGATCAGGAACTGGCCCCAGCCGCCGCGCGTGCCGGCGAGCCGTTTGCCCTTGAGGTCTGCAGCCGATTTGATCTGTGAATCCTGACGCACCAGGATGGCCTGCGTCCTCGCGTCCGATCGCGTGCCGCCGATCGCCTTGATCGGCGCGCCCGTCGCATAGACCGAGAGGAAGGAGAGGTCGCCGGTGTAGCCGACGTCGAGCGCGCCGGCATTGAGCGCTTCGAGGATCGGCGCCGCCGCGGGAAATTCCGACCACTCGATCCTGTAGGGCAGGTCCTTCGCATAGCCGGAGATCTCCAGCAGTGAGCGGTTGCCGCCTTTCTGGTCGCCGACGCGCAGGACGACGGTGTCGGCCGCGAGCGATGCGGCAGCGGTCGACAATGTGATGGCGGCGGCCAGCAGCGAGGCCGCGAGCCGGCGGGTGATGGAATGGTCGTGGGCGTTGATGCTCATTGGATCCGTCTTGTTGCGTCGCTCACGAGGCGTGAGCGGACGATGCAGCGAGACGATCAAGTCTATGAGCGCGAGATACGCAGTCAATGAAATGGCCAACCGTATTGCATGCGCGATCGGCAAGGACGTTTCAACGAAGCGAGGCTTTCGAGAACGCGCGAGTTGCGCAGCGGAAAGATGCGTACGGATGAAGCAAGCGAGGGAATCGCGGTGCGCTTTGCATGACGATGCGGCAGCGAAAATCCTTTCATCGTTCCCGCACGCGCCGATGGAGAGAATGACTTCGCTTCGCGTCACATTCGAAATTCCATTTCATTGACGATGTGGCGGCCGCGCCGCATGATTTGCGCATCGCATCAACGCGGCGCAAAAAGCGCCGGCGGGAAAACTTTCTCTCAACGCAGCTCCGCACGGAACATGCGCAACGCGAACCGTTGCGCAAGCGGCGGAGCCGTGCCAGCGCAGGAGCCAGGGGCCGATGAACAACGACAACAAGCGCAGCGGATCGACGCTCGACCGGCGCCATCTGCTTCGGGCAGGGCTTGCCGCCGCCTTCGCGGCGCCACTCGGTGCGCTCGGTGCACAGGCTTTTGCACCGCGCGCCATCGCGCCCGGCGTCGATTTCTCGGAGTTTCCGCTATGCCGCACGGCTTCTGATGTGCCCGCTCTCGCCGGCGCGCCGCGCAAGCTGAAACTATCGTGGAACGCGGGAGCAGTGTGCCTCGCGCCGGTGCCCGTTGCCATCGAGCACGGCTTCTTCCAGAAGCACAATCTCGACGTTGAGCTCGTCAATTATTCCGGCTCGACCGACCAGTTGCTCGAGGCGATCGCGACGGGCAAGAGCGACGCCGGCCTCGGCATGGCGCTGCGCTGGCTGAAGCCGCTGGAGCAGGGTTTTGACGTCAAGATCGCTGCCGGCACCCATGGCGGCTGCATGCGCGTGCTGTCGCGCGCCGACTCCGGGGTCAGCAAGCTTGCCGATCTCAAGGGCAAGATCGTCGCAGTCGGCGATCTCGCCGGTCCTGACAAGAACTTCTTCTCGATCCAGCTCGCCAAGCTCGGCATCGATCCGGTCAAGGACGTCGACTGGCGCGCCTATCCCGGCAATCTGCTCAACGTCGCCGTGGAGAAGGGCGAGGTGCAGGCGTTTCTGTCCTCCGACCCGCTCGCCTATCTCTGGCTCAAGGACACCCAGTACAAGGAAGTCGCGTCCAATCTCGATGGCGAATACCGCGAGAAGAGCTGCTGCATCCTTGGCCTGCGCGGCAGCCTGGTGCGCGAGGAGCCGCAGGTCGCGCGTGCCATCACGCAGGCGTTGCTCGATGCCGCGATGTTCAGCTCGCAGAATGCGGCACTCGCGGCAAAATCGTTCCAGCCTTATGCGCCAAAGGCGGCGACGCTCGCCGACATCGAGGGCATGGTGCGCTACCACACCCATCATCATCATCCCGTCGGCGACGTGCTCAAGCGCGAGCTCAAGGCCTATGCCGACGATCTCAAGAGCGTGCAGGTGTTCAAGCCGAGCACAGACACCGCCAAATTCGCGGAGCGCATCTATGTCGACGTATTCGCTGTCTGACGGTCTTGCCTCCGGCGCGCCGCGCACCTCGCGCGCGCCGCTGCTCGCGACCTGGATCCGGGAGTCCGGCGTCGGCGTTCTCGCCAGCATCACCTGGAGCGCGTTCGGCCTGTCCTGCCTGTGGTGGGAAGATGTCGGCGACTGGTCGCGCACGCACTCGCTCGGCATCGCCGCCTTCGTCATCGCGGCCGTGGCGCTGTTCGGAACCGTCGGCGCTGATTATCTCGGCTCGGCCGGAAAGGCTTTGCGCAAGCGGGCGCCATGGCTCGTCGCCCTCGGTGCTTTCCTGACGCTGTGGGAAGTCGCGACCGCAAAGCTCGCGTGGCTGCCGCTGCCGTTCTTTCCGCCGCCGCAGGCGATCATCGAGGTCTACACCGACGATCTGCCGAAGCTGCTCGACAGCGTGTTCGCGTCGGTCAAGCTCCAGCTCGGCGGTTATCTGATCGGCGCCACGGTCGGCTTCTTGACTGGCGTGTCGATCGGCTGGTCGCGCGCGGTCGGCTATTGGGTGCATCCGGTGCTGCGCTTCATCGGTCCGCTGCCGGCGACCGCCTGGCTGCCGATTGCCTTCTTCACGTTCCCGTCGAGCTGGAGCGCGTCGACCTTCCTGATCGCGCTGGCGACGGGCTTTCCGGTGACCGTGCTGACCTGGTCGGGCGTCGCGAGCGTCAGCAACGCCTATTACGACGTCGCGCGCACGCTGGGCGCCAAGCCATCCTTCCTGGTGCTGAAGGTCGCGATCCCCGCGGCGCTGCCGCACGTCTTCGTCGGCCTGTTCATGGGACTAGGCTCGTCATTCGCCGTGCTCGTCGTCGCCGAAATGATCGGCGTCAAGGCGGGGCTCGGTTGGTACCTGCAATGGGCGCAGGGCTGGGCTGCCTACGCCAACATGTATGCGGCGCTGATCGTGATGTCCTTGCTCTGCTCCGGCGCAATCACGCTGCTGTTTTCGATCCGCGATCGCCTCTTGGTCTGGCAGAAGGGGACCGTCAAATGGTAGCCACCGCTCTTGCCGAAGCCGTGACGCATCCGGCCGCCGGCGCTGCGCTCGACATCGAGCAGGTCAGCCACGCCTTCGATATCGACGGCATCGAGCTGCCGGTGCTGAGCGACGTCAGCATCTCGGTCGAGCCCGGCGAGTTCGTCGCGCTGCTCGGTCCGTCCGGCTGCGGCAAGTCGACCTTGCTGCGGCTCGTTGCCGGCCTCGACAAGCCCAAGGCAGGAAGGCTGCGGGAGGACGAGGAGCGCATCAAACATCCGCATCCTTCGCGCGTGGTCGTGTTCCAGGATCCGACCCTTTTTCCCTGGCGGTCGGTCTGGGACAACGTCGCCCTGGGCCTCGAGGCCCAGGGCATCCTCAAGAGCCAGCGGCAGCGTGTGGACGACGCGCTCGATCTCGTCGGGCTCTCGTCGTTCCGCAATGCCTATCCGCACCAGCTCTCCGGCGGCATGGCGCAGCGCGTCGCGCTGGCGCGGGCGCTGGTCAACGATCCCAAGATCCTGATCCTCGACGAGCCGTTGGGTAAACTCGACTCGCTGACCCGCATCACCATGCAGGCCGAGCTGGTCTCGCTCTGGCAGCGCAAGGCGTTTACCACGCTGCTGGTGACGCATGATGCCGAGGAGGCGCTGGTGCTCGCCAACCGGGTGATCGTCTTCAGCGAGCGGCCGGCGCACGTGAAGGCCGACATCCGCGTCGATCGTCCGTATCCGCGCCATCGTGGAGATCCGTATCTGGCTGACCTGCGTCGTCAGATCCTTGGCCTGTTGGGGCTCGACGCCACATGGTAACCTCCATAGCCAAGGGTCGTACGGCTCACAGCGAATCCGACTACATCGCCCGTGCCGAGACGCTTGCGGCCGGCTTTGCGGCGCGTGCGGCCGAGCACGACCGCACCGGCAGCTTTCCGTTCGAGAATTTCCGTGAACTGTTCGAGGCGGGCCTGTTGTCGCTGACGGTGCCGTCGGCCCATGGCGGCGGCGGAGCGGGCGCGCGCTACGCCGCGCGCGTCATCGGCATCTTCGGCAAGGCGGATCCGTCGACCGCGCTGGTGCTGTCGATGCACTACATCAATCATCTCGTCATGGCGCGCAGCCAGACCTGGCCGGCGCGGCTGTCGCGCAAGCTCGCGCGCGAGAGCGTCGAAGGTCTTGCGCTCGTCAACGCGCTGCGCGTCGAGCCCGAGCTCGGCTCGCCGGCGCGCGGCGGCCTGCCGGCGACGATCGCGCGCCGCACCGAAACCGGCTGGCGCCTCTCCGGCCACAAGATCTATTCGACGGGCTCGCCGATCCTGAAATGGTACCTGGTCTGGGCGCGGACCGACGAGGCCGAGCCGCGCGTCGGCCAGTTCCTGGTGCCGGCAGGCCTGCCGGGCACCCGCATCGTCGAGACCTGGGACCATCATGGCCTGCGCGCCAGCGGCAGCCATGATGTCATCTTCGAAGACGTCGTGATCCCGCTGGATGCCGAAGTCGACCTGCGCAAGCCGGCGGACTGGCGTGCGCCCGACGCCACACAGGCGACCGTCCACACCGTTTTCGTCGCCGCGATCTATGACGGCGTTGCCCGCGCGGCGCGCGACTGGCTGATCTCCTTCCTGAAACAGCGCGTGCCCGCCAGCCTCGGCGCGCCGCTCGCGACCTTGGCCCGCGCGCAGGAGATCCTCGGCGCCATCGAGGCGCGGCTCGCGGTCAATGCGCGGCTGATCGAGACGTTCGCCCGCGACTTCGATGATGGGGTCCAACTGTCGTCCGGCGAATCCAACGCGATCAAGTTGACCGTGACCAACAATGCCGTCGCCGTGGTCGAGGACGCACTGTCACTGACCGGCAATCACGGCCTGTCCCGTAGCAATTCGCTGGAGCGGCACTATCGCGACGTGCTGTGCGGGCGCGTGCACACGCCGCAGGACGATTCCACCCGCATCGGCCTCGGCCGCACCGCACTGGGCCTTTAGGAAAAGCAACAGGGAGACGACATGTCGATCGAGTTCATCGGCTTCATCAGCAACAACAATTCGTCCGAGACCATCGTCCGCGAAGGTCCGGTCCTCAATCCCACCCACATCGAGACGGTGGCGAAGGCGCATGAGAATGCCGGCTTCGATCGTGCGCTGCTGGCGTTCCATTCGACATCGCCGGATGCGCTCCAGGTCGCGCAGCACGTGCTCAACCATACCGACCGCCTCAACGTGCTGATCGCCCAGCGGCCCGGCTTCACCGCGCCGACATTGCTGGCACGGCAGTTCGCGGTGCTTGACCAGTTGTCCCGCGGCCGCGTTGCGCTCCATGTCATCACCGGCGGCAATGCCACCGAGCTCCGGCAGGACGGCAATACGATCGACGACAAGGACGAACGCTATGTCCGTACCTCCGAGTTTCTCGATGTGCTCAAGCTGGAATGGACCAGCGACAAGCCGTTCACCTACAAGGGCAAGTATTACCAGGTCGAGAACGCCTTCTCGCAGGTGAAGCCGTATCGTCCCGAAGGCATTCGCGTCTATTTCGGCGGCGCCTCCGACGCGGCGATCGACGTCGCCGGCAAGCACGCCGACACCTTTGCACTGTGGGGCGAGTCCTATGCGCAGGTGCGCGATGTCACTTCGCGCGTCCATAACGCGGCGGTGAGGCACGAGCGGCCGACGCCGCGCTTCAGCCTGTCGGTGCGGCCGATCATCGCCCCGACCGAAAAGCAGGCTTGGGAAAAGGCGGAGGAAATTCTGGCGCGCGCCACCGCGCTGCAGGACAAGACCGGTTATCGCAAGCCGGCCGACGGCCACGCCACATCAGGCGCGCGGCGTCTGCTCGCGCTCGCCGACCAGGGCAGCCGGATCGACAAGCGGCTCTGGACCGAGATCGCAAAGCTCACCGGTGCCAACAGCAACACCACCGCGCTGGTCGGAACGCCCGCGCAGGTGGCGGAGGTCTTCGGCGATTACTACGACCTCGGCATCAGCCATTTCCTGATCCGTGGCTTCGATCCGCTGATCGATGCGATCGAATACGGCCGCGAGCTGATCCCGCTGACGCGCGAGCTGATCGCCAAGCGACAGGCCGTTCGCGGCGAGGCGGCGGAATGATCCGCCTCGTGCTGGCCGGCGCGCTGCTGCTCGGTTGGTTCGAACTGGCGGCAGCGCAAACCACTCTGCGCGTCGGCGATCAGAAGGGCAATTCGCAGGCCGTGATGGAAGCGGCCGGCGTGCTCAAGGACGTCCCCTACAAGATCGAGTGGAAGGAGTTTCCAGCGGCAGCCCCACTGCTGGAGGCGCTGAGCGCGGGCGCGATCGAGACCGGGCTCGTGGGTGATGCGCCCTTCACCTTCGCCGCCGCGTCGGGCGCCCCGGTGAAGGCGATCGCCGCGATCCGCCAGACGCGCGAGGGTCTCGCCATCCTCGTGCCGGAGAACTCGCCGATCAAGACCTTTGCCGACCTCCGTGGCAAGAAGATCGCCACCGGCCGCGGGTCGATCGGCCATCAATTGATCCTCGCCGCGCTCGAGAAGAACGGCTGGAGTGCGAGCGACGTGCAGATCGCCTTTCTGGCGCCGTCCGACGCCAAGATCGCCTACATGCAAGGCTCAGTCGATGCGTGGTCGACCTGGGAGCCCTATGTCAGCCAGGAGGAGGTACTGTTCAAATCGCGCCGCATCATCTCCTCCGAAGGCCTGACACCGGGTCTCAGCTTCCAGGTGGCGCGGCAAGAGGCCATCCGCGACAAGCGCGCCGAGCTGACCGATTTCGTCCGGCGCCTCACCGCGGCGCGGGCGTGGTCGCTGAACAATATCGACAGCTACGCCGCGACCTGGGGCAGGCTGATGAACATCCCGACCGCCGTGCCGCAGAACTGGCTGTCGCGCGCAAAGATTCGCATCGCGCCGATCGATGATGGCGTGGTCGCCGACGAGCAGAGCACGATCGAGCTCTATTTCCGCTGGGGCCTGATCAAGCAGAAGCTGGATGCAACCGAGATCGTCGACCGCTCGTTTGCGGACGCGATTGCGAAGGCGAGGTTGTAGTACACTCTCTCGTGTCCCGGACGCGCTGCAGCGTGAAGCGCTGCTGCGCCGCGTCCGGGGCACGAGGCCTCACGAACCGCTCAAGCATCTGTGAGACGAGAATGGCGTTTCCATAACACTCGCATTTCTCGACGTTTTCATTCTTCACTCCTCACTGCTGACAACACCCTCGTTGCTATTTGCATCGCACCTCTTGCGGCACGGTGCACTCCCGCAAAGATCAATTCGACGACCACATCGGGAGACCGGCCATGGGCCTGCAAGAAACAAGAATCGAATCGCTTCCCTTCGTCACTGCCGAACTCAACTATCTCGCCCCGACATCAGCCAAGCCGCGCACCTATGCCTTCGATCCGCCGCCGGGCGAGCCGAAGAGCACGTCGCTGCCGGAGCCGCATCAGGTCCCGATCTTCGACGCGCGGCTGATCGCGCAGAACTTCTCGCTTGATCGCGAGGGCTTTGCGCTGGTGCGCCATCCGACCCAGGTGAAGGATTTCTACGACGACGAGGAGGTGAGGACGGTGTACTATCCGGCCGTCGAAGCCTTCCTGCGTGCGACCCTGAAGGCCGATCGCGTCTTCATCTTCGACCACACCGTGCGCAAGCGCGTCGAGGGCGCCCCGGACATCCGGGGCGGCGGGCCGCGTCAGCCGGCGACGCGCGTTCATGTCGACCAGACCGCGGTTTCCGGGGCCAATCGCGTGCGCGAGCATCTGCCTGATGAAGCCGAGGAGCTGCTGAAGGGACGTGTGCAGGTGATCAATCTCTGGCGGCCGATCCGCGGCCCCTTGCGCGATTCACCGCTCGCCATGGCCGACGGCACCACGGTGGCGGCCGACGATCTCGTCGCCTCCGACCTGATCTATCCCAACCGCCGCGGCGAGATCTATTCGGTGAAGTACAATCCGAACCACCGCTGGTTCTATTTTCCCGAGATGACGCCCGACGAGGCGCTGCTGCTGAAGTGCTACGATTCCGCAACGGATGGTCGCACCCGCTTCGGGCCGCATACCGCATTCGTCGATCCGACCACGCCGGCCGATGCGGCGCCGCGCGAAAGCATCGAGGTCCGAACGCTGGTATTCCACAAGCAGTAACAAAGTGTGATGGCCCTGCCGGGCATTCCCGGCAGGGTTCCCGGAACCTGAGGGAACAAGCGACGTTTGCAGCGCCGGGCAGGCCAACCCGGGAGCGGTGCCGTGCACGCGCAGACGACTCTATTGCTTGGTCTCGTGACTTTATCTCTTGCCTTGATGTCCGTTGCAAAAGCCGAAAGCGGCCTTGCCTCCTATTACGGATACGCAAAAGCCGGCAAAGGCGGCGAGCTGACCTGCGCCCACCGCACGCGCCCGTTCGGCAGTGTGCTCAGGGTCTCCTACAGCGGGCGCACGATCCAATGCCGCGTCAACGATCGCGGCCCCTTCATCCGCGGCCGCATCGTCGATCTCTCGGTGCCCGCCGCCCGCGCGCTCGGCATGATGAGCGCAGGCGTGGTGCGCGTCTCGGTGGATTAGACCTCGAGGCACGCTATAGTGCCGCCCAAAAGGGGGCGCCATGGCCAGAATCAGGGTGGGACTCGTCGGCTGCGGCTTCGTGTCGGAGCTGCACATGTATGCGTTCCGGCGTGTCTATGGCGTGGACGTCGAGGTCGCGGCCGTGGCTGCGCGCGGCGACAAGGTTGTCGCATTCGCCCGGCATCACAATATCCCGCGCGTTTACCGGAGTTTCGCCGATCTGATCGCGGACCGCGAGCTCGACGTCATCGACATCTGCACGCCACCCAACCTCCATGCCGGGATGATCGTCGCCAGCATGCAGGCCGGCAAGCACGTCATCTGCGAAAAACCGTTCGCCGGCTATTTCGGCCGCGAGGGCGACACGCAGCCGATCGGCAAGCGCGTGCCGAAGGCGCTGATGTATGAGCGCGTGATCGAAGAGATGAACCGGACGCGTGCTGCGATCGAGCGCACGGACAAGCTCTTCATGTATGCCGAGGACTGGATATACGCGCCTGCGGTGACCAAGATCGCCGAGATCCTCAAGGCGACCAAGGACAAGATCCTGTTCATGAAAGGCGAGGAGAGCCATTCCGGCTCGCACGCGGCACATGCCGCGCAATGGGCGATGACCGGCGGCGGCTCGCTGATCCGCATGGGCTGCCATCCGCTTTCGGCCGTGCTGTATCTGAAGCAGGTGGAAGCCAAGGCGCGCGGCGAGACCATCCGCGTCGCCAGCGTCACTTGCGATGTCGGCAACGTCACCGCCGGGCTGAAGCCCGAGGAACGCTCTTACATCAAGGCCAATCCCGTCGATGTCGAGGACTGGGGCACGCTCACCGCCACCTTCTCCGACGGCACCAAGGCCACCGTGTTCTCAGGCGACATGATCATGGGCGGCGTGCGCAACCTGATCGAGACCTACACAAGCGGGGGCTCGCTGTTCGCCAACATCACCCCGAACACGCATCTGATGAGCTATCAGACCTCCGAGGAAAAGCTCGCCAGCGTCTACATCACGGAGAAGGTCGACCGCAAGACCGGCTGGCAATATGTCTGCCTCGAGGAGGAATGGACGCGCGGATACTTGCAGGAGATCCAGGACTTCATGGAATGCGTCGCGACCGGACGACAGCCGCTGTCGAACCTGGCGCTCGCGTACGAGACGATCAAGGTGAACTACGCGGGGTACTGGGCGGCGGAGGAGGGGCGAAGGGTGGTGTTTTAGTGATGAGGCCGCTGAGCTGGCCGCGCGCATGGCCGAGCAGTGAGCGCGCAAACAAAGAAAGCCTAAAGCATGATCCGGAAAAGTGCGAAGCGGTTTTCCGGAAAGATCATGCGTAAACAAGAAGCTAAAGCGCGATGACGATTCATCCAAATCTCATCGCGCTTTAGGAAATCCACTTGAGGAAATCCACTTGAGGAAATCCACTTGAGGAAATCCACTTGGGAATCCCTTGGGCTATTTCTCGGCGAAGCTCGTATTTGAAAGCGTGCGAGGTCTCTATCTGGACGCCCGCCCTCGATTCTTCTTCTCAGGCTGGTCGATCCATTGTGATCGCGCTTTCAGTCCTCACACTAGCTTCGTCAATTGCCCTGATAATTGCAGGACACGCACATATGACCATCTTTATCGAAGTTCTCTCTAGCATTGTAGCCTGAGTCGCGCAGATTCTGCCTATAAAGTGTCGAGGCAGATCGTTGGTCAACACCACCGCCTGTTGGAACGCCAACAGCCATCATAGCTGATCCAGTATGGTGTCTGTTATGGAGTGATGAACGATGACGCTGATCACTACCAGCATTAGCTGATACAATACCAACAGCCAAAATAGCTGCAACAAGAAGTGCCGTCTTCATGATACACCTCTCAGATATAGGCAACGTAGTTGCTGCCAAAGCAAGGCGACTGCTTCTGTCACCCGGTTCATTGTGAACTAGCTCGCATCTTGGCATCGTTCGAAGGTCGAGAGCTTTGCTCGCCGAGAGAAGTCCTCACCCATCTCGCCGCCGTGCGGCGAGACACCCTCTCCCACAAGGCTGGTGCACCGTCAGCGCGGTATGTGGTGCTTACGTCATTGCGGCACAGATTGATTAGCCGCGCGCTACCGCCGTGACCTTTCTTCGAAATGGCGCCAAGTGTTCCAGGCGATGGTGGCAATGCGATCACCGAGCTTGATGCCGTCGCGCTCCAGGCCGCCTGCCAAGCTCCGACAGTCATTAAGTCAAAAATGGTCCGGCACGAAACTCAAGCAATCGACGCAGTATAGAATTCGGCGCATTCAATGTTGCTTCCTGGGGGACGATCTTTCTTGATTGCTGTTGCGGCGAGGGGAGGCCTCCTGTTTCGTGGCGCGCTTCAACTCTGTGCGCCGTGCCGGACTTCGTGCTGTGTGTCCGCCGTGCCAAAGCTACTCTGATCAGCAGCATCGCAATCCGCTTTTAGAAGCTCAGGACGATTGCTCGTGAGCAGAAGCTGTTTCCGCATTTCTGTAAGGCGGGCGCGGCAATATTCGCGATAGAGCAGCTCGAACATGGCGGGCATGGTCACCCCCATCGTTGACTATCACTATTATGCGTATTCCCAATAAGGGTCGCCGCTGGATGCGTGCCCGTTCGCCGGCTGCGCCAGCCTTGCGACATGCGAAAAAAGGAGCAGGGTCAATTACCTAAAGGCTATTATAGCAGGCTCGTGTTTCAGTAAAACTTCGTCCCACAACTTCAGGGCGTGGCCGCGCGATCGAATATCCAACCACAGCGCGAAAATAACTACCACTGGATGCAAGCACCATCGGCTGCAACGTCTCCAGCGCGGCGGGGGTTCGTTGCGGCACCGATTGGTTGGCGCGCTGCTTCACTCGCGGAGACAGATCCCTCACCCGGCGCGCCGCTCGCGCGGCGGGCCCCCTCTCCCACAGCAAGACCACGACAAGCGGAGAGGTGCACCGTCAGCGCGGCGGTTACGCCCCGTAGGTCGAGCCTTTCGGAAGCGGGAACACCGGGTCCTGCGTTCTGATGTTGGTCGGCCACACCACCGAGATGTGCTCCCCGGCGTTCTGCATCACCACCGGTGTCGAGCGTTCGTTCTGGCCGGAGAGCGGGGTGCCCGGCGGGAAGAATTTCACGCCATAGCCCTGGATCGTGCCGCCGGCGGGAATGTCGACGTCGAGCGCCGCCTTGCGAATGGCTTCGGGGTCGAAGCTGCCATACTTCTCCTTGGCGACCGGCAGCACGTTGTTGAGCAGCACCCAGGTCTGGTTGAAGCCCATCGAGCAGTGCGGCGGCACGTCGGTGGCGCCGGTCTTGGCCTTGTAGCGCGTCACCATCGCGTTGATCAGATCGCCCATGCCGGGCGCGAGCTTGGCAGGATCGAGCAGCTGCGCCGGCACCGGATCGATGTTGCAGAAATTGTCGATGTCGGCGCCGAAGGTGGCGCGCAGCTTGTCGAGCTGGCTGTAGCCGGCGCCGGCCCCGAACAGCATCTTGAAGCGCAATCCGCTCTCGCGCGCCTGACGCAGGAACAAGGTGATGTCAGGGTTGTAGCCGGCATGCGAGATCACGTCGGCCTTGGCACGCTTGATCTTGGTGACGAGCACCGACAGGTCCGGCGCCGAGGCCGAATAGCCCTCGCGCAGCACGACCTGGATGCCGGCCTGCTTGGCATAGGCCTCATCGGCAGAGGCAACGCCGACGCCATAGGGGCCGTCCTCGTGGATCAACGCGACCTTGACCTCCTTCGGGTCCATGCCGAGCTTGGCTTTCGCATGTTCGGTGATGAAGCCTGCAAACGCCTGCCCGTACTGATCCGAATGGATCTGCGCGCGAAACACGTATTGCAGGTTCTTGTCCTTGAACACGGCGGTCGAGACCGCAGTCGTGATCCAGAGGATCTTCTTCTGCTGCTCGACCTTGGCCGCGAGTGGCACCGCATGCGAGCTCGCATAGACGCCGTTGAGAATGTCGATCTTCTCCTGGTTGATCAGACGTTCGGCCTCGTTGATCGCAACGTCGGGCTTGCTCTGGGAATCCGCGGCGACCGGAACGACCTTGGTCTTGCCGCCGATACCGCCCTTCTCGTTGACGAGATCGATCGCGATCTGCGCGCCGATTGACGAGGCGACCGAGCCGCCGGCGGCGAACGGGCCAGTGAGGTCGTAGATCAGGCCGATGCGCAAGGTCTCGGCTTGCGCCTGGGCCCTGGTCCAATCGAGGCTGAGTGCGGCGGCGGCAGCCGCCGATGTCTTCAGCAGCTGCCTGCGTGAAGTCGGCATCCTATCCTCCCTCAAAAGCGTCTTATGATTGGTTGTTGTTTTTTGCGAAGTATGGGGAGCGCGACGATTGAAAGTCAACAGCGCCCAAGGTCGATAGGCGCCGGCGGCGGCACAACGCACCTGCGAAAGACAGCGAAAAGCCCACCGCTCCCGTCGGAGCGATGGGCCTGATGCGGGCGTGAGCCAATTACTGCGACAGCTTCACGAAGTTCGGAAACTTCATCTTGCCTTCGGCGATCTTGTCGGGCCAGACCACGACCTGCTTGCCGTCCTGCCACTGGAAGACCAGGCCCGTCACGAAGCCGGGGCCGGATTTGATGCCGTGGGTGAACTCGTCGTTCTTGCCGTAGAACTGGATCTTGCCGATCGTGCCTTCGTAATCGGTTTTCTCGAGCTCGGCGACCATCTTGTCGGGGTCGGTCGACCCGGCCCGCTTGATCGCGTCGGTGATGATGTAGACCTCGTCATAGGCGGTGTAGCCGGTATAGGCCGGTGGGGTGCCGAACTTGGCCTTGAAAGCCGCCGCGAACGGCTTCGTCTTGGAGGTCACGGCGACCTCGGGTGTCGCGACCGCCAGCGACGGCACGCCGTCGGCCGCGCCATTGGTGTCCTTCCAGAAGGTCGGGCTCAGGGCCTGCGCGCTGATGCCGAACATCGGGATCGGCACCTGCTGGTTCTTCCACTGCACCGTCGGTTGCACGCCGACATGGGAAATCCCGGTGACGATCACGTCCGGCTTCTTGCTCTCGATGTTGTTGAAGATCGGCGTGAAGTCGGTGGTGTCAGGGGAGAAGCGGACGTGCTCGACCACGTTGAGACCGGCCTTCGGCAGGCAGGCCTCGTAGCCGACGTCGAGCGGCTTGGTCCAGGCCGCGTCCTCGCTCATGATCGCGACGGTCTTGAACTTGAGCTTCTCGACCAAGAGATCCTTGGCCGCGTCGCAGACGAGCTGGGCTTGCGCCGCCGAGGTCAGATAGCCGTGGAAGGTGTACTTGTTCTTCTCGTAGTCGTTGTGGATCGCCTTTGTGATCTCGTTCGACGCGGCACCCGGTGTGATCAGCGGCATCTTCAGCCGCGCCGCCCAGGGCTCGAGCGCCAGCACGACCTCGCTGATGTAGCTTGCGATCACTGCTGACACCTTGTCCTCGCTCACCGCGCGCTGGAAGGCGCGCACCGAGTCCGCCGACGAGCTCTTGTTGTCGTAGGTGACGATCTCGACCTTGCGGCCGAGCACGCCACCCTTGGCGTTGATCTCGTCGGCGGCGATTTGTGCGCCGCCGGGAGTCGCCGCACCCGCGATCGCCTGCACCTCGGCGATGACGCCGATCTTGATCGGATCGTTCGACTGCGCGTAGGCGGGAGCAGCGAGGCACAACGCCAGCGCCGAGGCGAGCAGGCTGCGGTTCAAGATCGTCGATGGTCGCATGATCGTTTCCCTTTCTATGCTTCTTGTCGATGCTCGTGGACTTACAGAAAATCGGCGCCGGCTTCGCTGGCGAAACGGCCGGGATCGCCCTCCCAGACGATCCGCGCATGTTCGAGCACATAGACACGGTCGGCATGCGGAAGAGCGAACGTCACGTTCTGCTCGCCGAGCAGCACGGTGATAGAGGTGGTCTGACGCAGCTTTTCGAGTGCCCTGGACAATTGTTCGAGGATGACGGGGGCAAGGCCGAGCGTCGGTTCGTCCAGGATCAGGATCTGCGGCTGCATCATCAGCGCGCGGCCGATCGCCAGCATCTGCTGCTCGCCGCCCGACAGGGTCTGCGCGAGCTGGCCTTGACGCTCTTTCAGGATCGGGAACAGCTCGAACAGCCATGCGAGCTGCGCGGCGCGCTTGTCGTCGGACAGATGCTGGCCGCCGAGGTCGAGATTCTCCCGCACCGTCATCTCGCCGAACAGCTCGCGCGATTCCGGGCATTGCACGAGACCGCTGCGCGCGATTTTCGCCGGGCTCGTGCCGCGCAGCTTTTCGCCGCCGCGCAGGATCTCGCCGCTATAGGGCAAGAAGCCGGAGATGGTGTTGAACAGCGTCGTCTTGCCGGCACCGTTGAGACCGACGATCGACACGAACTCGCCCTCGTGGACGTGGATCGAGACGTTCTCCAGCGCCTGCGCCTTGCCATAGAAAACGCTGACATTCTCGACCTGGAGCAGCGGGACCTTGTCCTTGAAGCTGGTCTCCGGCCGCGCATGGGTCTCGATGGCGCCGCCGAGATAGACCCGCCGCACGGTTTCGTTGCGCATCACATCGTCGGCCTTGCCGGTGACGATCTCCTCACCGAGATACATCGCGAGCACACGATCGACGAGGGCGGCGACGCTCTTGACGTTGTGATCGACCAGCATCACCGCGCGGCCCTCGTCGCGAAAGCTGCGGATCAGGTCGGAGAAGACGTCGACCTCGGCGCGCGTCAGACCGGCGAATGGCTCATCGACCAGCACCACCTTGGGGTCGCGGGCGATCGCCTTGGCAAGCTCGAGTCGGCGCAGATCGGCGAAGGGCAGTGTCGGCGGGCGACGGTTCATGACTGCGCCGAGTCCGACGCGGTCCGCGATCCACTTGGCGTGCTCGACCAGCGCCTTGTCGGGAAACAGCATGAAGAGGCTGTCCGGCAGCAGCGCTACCATGATGTTCTCCAGCACGGTTTGCCGGTTCAGCGGCCGCGAATGCTGAAACACCATGCCGAAGCCTTTGCGCGCGATCTTGTGCGCGGGCAGACCGGCGACGTTCTCGCCCTCGAAGATCACTTCGCCCGCGGTCGGACGCTCGATGCCCATCACGCTCTTCATCGCGGTCGATTTGCCCGAGCCGTTCGGCCCGATCAGGCCGAAGATCTCGCCGGCGTTGACCTCGAAGCCGAGATTCTTCACGGCGGTCAGGCCGCCGAAGCGCTTGGTCAGGCCGCGGACCTCGAGCACGGCCCTGTTTGATAGTCTCATATCCATCACGAACGTGCCTCACGCGAGAGGGCCGCTCCGAGGAAGCCGCCGGGGAAGAAAAGCACGACGAGGAGGGCAACCGCCGAGACGATGAAAGTCGCAAGCTCGCCTGTCGGTCTTAGGAATTCGCCGGCGACGATCAGGAAGATCGCGCCCAGCGCCGCGCCAAGCACGGTGCGCCGCCCACCGAGCACGGCCGAGACGATCACGTTGACGCCGACAGCGACGTCGACGACGGTGCCGACCGAGGCCGTGCCGAAGTAGAACACGAGCAGCGCGCCTGACAGACCGGAGAAGAAGGCGCTGACGACGAAGGCGAAGAGCTTGTGCTTGACGATGTTGAAGCCGAGCGCGCCGGCCTGCACCGGGTCCTGGCCGCTGGCTTGCAGCACGAGTCCAACAGGCGATTGCGACAGGCCATAGAGGATTGCCGCCGAGATCGTCATGAAGCCGAGCGCGATCCAATAGTTGGCGCCGGCATTGATGCTGATGACATCGGGGATGGTGAGCCCGATCTCGCCGCCGGTGAGATCGGCGAACACCACGATGAAGTTCTGCAGCATCAGCACTGCGACCAGCGTGGTCAGGCCGAAATACGGTCCGCGCACTCTGAGCGCCGGGAGTGCCAGCACGAGGCCGGCGATGACGGAGGCGAGGGCGCCCAGCACGATGCAGAGATAGACCGACCAGCCGAACTGGTTGTTGAGAATGCCGGCGGTGTAGGCGCCGACGCCGATCAGGAAGGTCGGCCCGAAATTGACTTCGCCGGCGAAGCCGAACAGGAGGTCCCAGGCCATCGCGAACACACCGAAATAGAAGGCGACGGTGAGAAGTCCGAGCACATAGCCGGAGACGTAGAGCGGCAGCGTTGCACCGAGGATGACGAGCGCCAGCGAGACGAAGAACAGGCGCGAGGTGAAGAAAGTGGGCATCTCAGCGCCTCCCCAGCAGGCCCTGGGGCCGGATGTACATCACGATGACGAGCAGCAGCAGAGCCGGAATGGTGCGGTAGGCCGGCGAGAGCAGATAGGCCGTGAAGGTTTCGAGATAGCCGACCACGAAGGCCGCGATCAGTGAGCCGGAGACGCTGCCGAGGCCGCCGAGCACGACGATCGAGAACGCGCTCGCCGTCAGCGGTCCGACGCTGTAGGAGCTGACGCCCAAGAACATCCCGAGCAGCACGCCGGCGATGCCGGCGAGGGTGCCGTAGATCGCCCACACCACGATGTAGATGTTGGTGAGCTCGAACCCGAGCAGGGTGACGCCGCGAGGGTTCATCGAGGCCGCCAGCACCGCCTTGCCGATCCGGGTACGGTTCACCAGGAGCCACAACAGCGCGATGACGAGGCAGCATACGATCGCGGTGAAGATCTCGTTCGTCGGCGTGCGGACGCCGAGAATCTCGACCACGCCCTCGACGATCGGCAGCACGGTTTTGGCGTTGTTGGTGAAGAAGTAGGCGATCAGCTCCTGGATCATGATGCCCCACAGCAGCGTGCCGGTGAGGACGAAGATCTCCTTTTCCTCGTTCGGGATGCGCCGGGAATCCTGGATCGGTTTCACCACCGCAAAGTAAGTAGCAAAGGCGATCAGGAGCGCAACGCCCACCCCGATCAGCGCGCCGGCATAGGTGCCGACGCCGAGGATGCTCGCGGCAGCCCAGGCCGCCACCGCTGCCGCCACCATGATGGCGCCATGGGAGAGGTTGAGGACGCCGGAGACGCCGAAGATCAGCGTGAAGCCGGTGGCGCCGAGAGCGTAGAGAGCGCTGATGGCAAAGCCATCTATCAGAATCTGGAAAACTCGCATTGATGATTGGCCGCGTGGCAGTCAAACTGCCGCTTTGAGGGAAGGTGCTGCGAGGGTCGCAAATGGAAGCTCCCGGGAGGTGATCCCGGGAGCATGTCCCTGCCTAATTGCCGAGCTTGATGAAGCTCGGAAACTTGACGTCGGCTTTGGCGACCTCCTTGGGCCAGACCGCAACCTGCTTGCCGTCCTGCCACTGCAGCATCAGGCCGGTGATCAGGCCCTTGCCGTATTTGAGCGAGTGGGTGAACGGATCGTCCTTGCCGTAGAACTGGACCCGGCCGATCGTGCCTTCCCAGTCGGTCTTCTCCAGCGCGGTGACCAGCTTGTCGGCGTCGGTCGAGCCGGCGCGCTTCACTGCGTCTGCGATGTAGTAGACCTCGTCATAGGCGGTGTAGCCGGCATAGGACGGAAAGTTGCCGAACTTCTTCCTGAAGTTCTCCGCGAACGGCACCGACTTCGGTGTCACCGCCACGCCGGGACCGGAGACGCCCTGGTAGAGCACGCCTTCCGCGGCCTGGTTGGTGTCCTTGCCGAAGGTCTCGTTGGTCGCCTGCGAGGAGATGCCGAACATCGGGATCGGCACCTGCTGGTTCTTCCACTGCACCGTCGGCTGCACGCCCACGTGCGAGATGCCGGTGATGATCACGTCGGGCCTGGCGCCCTCGATCTTGTTGAAGATCGGCGTGAAGTCGGTGGTGTCAGGTGAGAAGCGAATGTGATCGAGCACCTTCAGCCCGATCTTGGGCAGGCATTCCTCGTAACCGACGTCGAGCGGCTTGGTCCACGCGGCATCTTCGCTCATGATGACAGCCGACTTCATGTGCATCTTGTCCACGAGCAGATCCTTGGCGGCGTCGCAGACCGACAGCGCCAGCGCCGCGGAGGTCAGGTAGCCGTGGAAGGTATATTTGTTCTTCTCGTAGTCGGCATGGACGCTCTTGCTGATCTCGTTGGACGCCGCGCCCGGTGTGACGAACGGCGTCTTCAGCCGTGAGGCCCAGGGCTCCAGCGCCAGGACCACCTCGCTGATATAGCTCGCGATGACCGCGTTGACCTTGTCCTCGTTCACCGCGCGCTGGAACGCGCGCACCGAGTCTGCCGAAGAGGAGTGGTTGTCGTAAGAGACGATCTCGATCTTGCGGCCGTCGACGCCGCCGCGTGCGTTGATCTCGTCCGCTGCAAGTTGCGCCGCCTGCGGGATCGATGCGCCCGCGATCGCCTGCGCTTCCGCGATCACGCCGATTCGGATCGGATCCGCTGCAAGCGCTGCGCCTGACACCGTGATCAGCGCACCGACCGCGGCCGCAGCGAGCGGTATTCGCAATGCAATAGAGAGTGGTTTTTTCATATGTTGTTCTCTCCCTTGAACAGGCCTCTTGTGAGCCATTGGGCCGCGACTATACCGGCCGAGACCTTCTCGGCAAGTGAAACTGCGTTCAGGATCGTGGGAGAGGACTAAAGTCTAGCGCTGCGCAATTGCGGGCAGGATACCTGCGGGACCCTCATCGCACGCAGGCATGCAGATTCCGTCGAGGGGCATGCGTGAGCATCAGGTGGTGCATTCCGAGGCGGACGCCATCGGAAGCAACGAAGCCGGAGGCGGCGGCGACCTCGGTCCGCTCGACGACAACGACATCGATGTCGTGGCGGCCCAGGAACTCAGCGGTGCAAGCGCCGATCACGCCGCCACAGATCACGATGCGCATGGCTTGTTCCTCGAAATGCGCAGGCGCCGAAGGAACAGACATTGCCGTTGACATCGCAGCGCAGGCCATCCGGTCCGCACTTCACGCCTCATACTTCTCAATTGTCGCCGGACGCGTGGTCCACCATCCGGGAGCCGTGGCGCGAGCCCATACTACGCTTGCTTCGATCACGAACGGACAGATCAGTCGAACTTCACCAGCCCCTGTTCGACCAGTTTCTTGAGAATGGGCGCGGCGCCGCAGTACTTGACGGCCGCTTCAGGATCGAAAACGTGATCGCCCACGAACTTTCCCTTGGTGTAGTGATTCGTGCACGCCCAGAGAAATGGTGAATTGATTTTATGTTTGCGGTAGCCGAGGCCGTTGCTTTTTTCCAACTGGTACAGCATTTCGCCCAGCCCCCAACTGGTCGACTTCGTGAATCCGCCCAGCTCAAGATAGTCAGTCGCACTTTCCTCCCATGAAAAAGGTGGATTGCCGCTGCGCGGGCGGCCTACGGGCACATGTACCGTTCTCGCAGTCAGTGGATCTCCGTTGTGCAGGTGTCTTCCGAAGTCGAAACTACTCTCAACACCATGCAAGATGCCTATAAAATACCAAGGCACGTTCAGCTTATTGCCGACATCTTCATATCGCTTGCGCCCAGCCAATAGCGTTTTAGTTGCGCTTTCGACCTGAGCCTCCATTTCTGGCGGAATTGAGCTGGTCACGAAGAGCTGAAGCATTTCGAGCAGCACGGCATTTTGTGCCGCGAGGCGCTCCGCGATGATCCTTTGTTGGTCCGCAAGTGCCCTTTGCCTCTCCGCGTCAGCCCTGGCATTTTCCGCGAGGGTTCGCTGTGCATTGGCTTCGCGTTGTTGGACATAGGCATACATCCAGCCTCCGCCGACGACGAGCACGAGAAGCGCTGCCACCGCCAATGCGATGCCTTGGCGGCGCAGTCGCGTGCGTGCCTGCGCCTTCTCGAGCTGGTCTTCCTGATCTCTCCGTTCTCGCTCTGCCTGCGCAGCCAATTGTTTTTCGGACTCGGTGATACTGTCGGCAATGAATGCTCGCTCTGGTGCCGGCAAATTTGCGTCTGGACGCGCTTGCAGCCATTCCCGGGCCCGCTGAAGTTCGCGGCCGACCAACAGGCCCCTCTCATTGGCTGTGAATAGTTCGAACATGCGACCCAGCCGCTGCCGCCAAATCATGAACTCCCGGTCTTCTGCCAGCAATTTACTGAGCGGCGGCTGTCGCAGGAGCGCTTCGTGTGCGACCTCGATCACTTCGACCTCGGCTCCCGCATCCGTCCGTCGATCCCTGATCAGCAAGCGGCGTTCTGCAAACCGATCGATGAGGGGCAACGTCCTGGGCGGAAGATCGTCTCGTTTGGCCACGCGTCGGACGAACTGCCCCGCGTCGTTGACCTGCACCAGATGAGGTATGAAGGCCTCCCGCCACAGCATCAATTGATCGTTCTCGTCCGTCGGTAGTTCACCCCTTGCGACTCCGTCGGCAAAGGCTCCCTTCACAACCGTTGCTATGACGCCCCTGAGGTGGCCGAGCCTTTCGTAATCGACCAGATTGAGTTCGTTGTCGGCGCTGTAATTTTCGTAAAGGTGCGCAAGCGTGAAAGCGAGAAGCGGCAGCGCATCCTGGCCGGACACGTCCCTCAGCAATTCATCGGTCAGCCTCGGATCAAGCTTGAGGGGCTTTGGCTCGAGCAGCCTTGCTGGCCCTTCGATCACCGCGCGGTATGAGCTCTCCAACATGGCTTCCAGAGGAAAAGTGTCCTTCGGAAACTCGGCGAACTTCGCCTCCGCCTGCAGGCGGGGAAGTGCGTCCGAGCGCATGGCGACCAGCGCTAAGGCATGAGCGGAATCGGACGTCAGCGTTCGGGTCAGGATATCGATGAAGCGCTTGGCTTCCGCGCGGCCATCCTCTCCAAACAGCTCCTCACCTTGATCAATGGCGAGAATGATGGTCGGTGGCAACGCGTTCGTGCCATACAAATCAGGTTGATGCGCGATGTCCCGCAATGCGTCAAAAAGCTTGAGAAGACCGGCTTCGTCCGTCTCGATGAATTCCTGAATAGCGGCGCGGCTGCGCGGCAGGCCGCGCTTGCGGAATTCTCCGGCAAATCGTTCCTCGCTGATCTTGCTCAGGAGGGCCTGTGCAAGTCCGAAATCGCCCGAGATAGCGGCGCGCTCCGGTCGGATCGTAGGAAGCGGCAACCAGGTCCGGTCGTCTCGATTGAGGCGCGGCAGAAGTCCAGCACGCAGAAACGACGACTTTCCTGATCCCGATGCTCCGAGAATCACGAGCATGCGATCGACACCGACCCGCGCAATGACACGCATTCTGTCGAGCGCGCGCACGATCTGCCCATCGCGCCCGAAGAAGATCGCCGCATCCTGCTCATCAAAATACGCAAACCCGGGATAAGGGCGGCGTCCGGGCTGAAGCTCGAAAGTCGATGGATCGAGCCCAGCAAGCTTTAACCCTAGCGCCAGGCGCTTGTATTCATGAGCACCAGCATTGAGATCGACCCATTGCTCGTCGGTGAGGTCGAGCGGCACGTCCGACTTGTCGGCCCCGATCAGAGCGATGATAATCTTCTTACCCATCAGACGGGCGGTGTCGATCTCCGCCCGGCACCAACGCGAGGCAAGCCATTCGTTGGAGATGAGCGCAAGCACCACCTCGCACCTCTGCGCAGCCTTCTGAAGCGCATCTTTCCAACGCTGGCCAGCCCCGATGCCACGTTCTGGGTCAAGATCGAGAAAGACATCGTCCCAGCCATTCGCTGTCAGCCAGTCCAAAACCTCCCTGGCCCGGTCAACATCGCTGCTCGAGTGACTGATGAAGATATTCCCCATTCATCCCAGCCTTACGGTCCTCGTTCCGCGGAGGACTTTTCCAGGTCACCCGCGCATGCCCGGCCGCAGCGGAAGGTTAGTCTGGTCCGGTGTCGGTTGCGAGGGGCGGAATCAAAACCGCTGCGCGATCGTGGGTCGCAATTTCGTCACCTTCGAATGCGTTGGGGTTGGAGGGCGCTGAACGGGGATAAAGCCGGAGCTCATTGTGCAGGTTGTCGTCTTGGTCATCCTTCTCGCGATCGCATTTGCGGCGGGCTATTTCACGCGGGATCACGTCTCCCGGAAAAGGCGGGCGGAGGCGCGCCGCTGGCGCGAGTACACGGAGCCCGATTGGCTCTCAGCCAACGCACCGGCCAACACCAACGAGATCACGAACGCCAGGACGGCTGCACCCGCGGTCACCAGCGAGCTCGGCCAGATGCTGAACCGCTGGGAAAGCAGGGCCCGCGCCCGCCGCACCGGCACGGGATAGGCGTCTCCCTCGCAAATCTGGCAGCCTGGATGGAGCGGCAAGCAAAATCCAGGACAATGCTCCCGCATCGCGCTTCGCTCCCATGCGGGCGAGGCCCTCCGTGCGGCTATCATCGACCCATTAGGCCACGTATGCTGACCATCTTTTGGCGTTGCAGTTGCAGCCATTTCTCGTCTAGAAACGGAACGCACTGAGCCCCCTGGCAACCAACCGTCAACGGTTTTGGCCGAGGATTTGTGGCTCAAAAGGGTCCGGCAATGCTGATTCGCGGCCAAATCGATGGGATTGCGGGGGAGGTGGCTCTGGCCGCCGCCACGATCCCGGCCGCGTCGCTGCCCACCCTCCTTATTGGCGGCCTTCTTCTTACTTGCCCCTGAGGGCCGGCTGGGCGCCACGCGCCTGGGCGCTCAGGGGTTGGTCGAGATCACCGGACACCTCAAGCGCCAAGGGACCAAACCGGTCTGAACGGTGCAAACGCTCAAAAGGAAATTTAGGAATGGCCACCCAGAACAAGTCCGAGAAGGACCGCGTCATCATTTTCGACACCACGCTGCGCGACGGCGAGCAGTGCCCCGGTGCCACCATGACCTTCGAGGAGAAGCTCGAAGTTGCCGAATTGCTGGACGATATGGGCGTCGACGTCATCGAGGCCGGCTTTCCGATCACCTCCGAAGGCGACTTCCAGGCGGTCAGCGAAATCGCCCGCCGCTCCAAGAATTCGGTGATCGCCGGGCTGTCGCGCGCGCATCCGGCCGATATCGACCGCTGCGCCGAGGCGGTGAAATTTGCAAAACGCGGCCGCGTCCACACCGTGATCGCGACCTCACCGTTGCATATGCGGGTGAAGCTGAACAAGACCCCGGAGCAGGTGATCGAGACCTCGGTCGCCATGGTCGCGCGCGCCCGCAACCAGATCGACGACGTCGAATGGTCCGCCGAGGACGGCACCCGCAGCGAGATGGACTTTTTGTGCCGCATCGTCGAGGCCGTGATCAAGGCCGGCGCCACCACAGTGAACATCCCCGACACCGTCGGCTACACGGTGCCGGAGGAATACACCCACTTCATGAAGACGCTGATCGAGCGCGTGCCGAATTCGGACAAGGCCGTGTTCTCCGTGCACTGCCATAACGACCTCGGCATGGCGGTGGCGAACTCGCTGGCCGGCATCGTCGGCGGTGCGCGCCAGGTCGAGTGCACCATCAACGGCATCGGCGAGCGCGCCGGCAACGCTGCGCTCGAAGAGATCGTGATGGCGATCAACGTCCGTAACGACAAATTCCCCTACTGGAACAAGATCGACACCACCCAGCTCACCCGCGCCTCGAAGCTGGTGTCGGCGGCGACCTCGTTTCCGGTCCAGTACAACAAGGCCATCGTGGGCCGGAATGCCTTCGCGCATGAGAGCGGCATCCATCAGGACGGCGTGCTGAAGGACGCTTCCACCTACGAGATCATGCGCCCCGAGATGGTCGGCCTGAAGCAGTCCTCGCTGGTGCTCGGCAAGCATTCCGGCCGCCATGCCTTCGTGCACAAGCTGGAGGAGATGGGCTACAAGCTCGGTCCGAACCAGCTGGAAGACGCGTTCAACAGGATGAAGGCGCTCGCCGACCGCAAGAAGGACATTTACGACGAGGACATCGAGGCGCTGGTGGACGAGGAGATGGCGGCATCGCACGACCGCATCAAGCTGACCTCGCTGACGGTGATCGCGGGCACCCATGGTCCGCAGCGCGCCACCATGAAGCTCGACGTCGATGGCCAGATCAGGATCGAGGAAGCCGAGGGCAACGGTCCGGTGGACGCGGTGTTCAACTGCATCAAGCGCCTGGTGCCGCACGAGGCCAAGCTCGAGCTGTACCAGGTCCACGCCGTCACCGAAGGCACCGACGCCCAGGCGGAAGTCTCGGTGCGGCTGTCGCAGGACGGTCGCTCGATGACGGCGCGCGCGGCGGATCCGGATACGCTGGTGGCCTCGGCCAAGGCCTATCTCGGCGCGCTCAACAAGATCGTCATGAAGCGCCAGCGCGATACGGTGACGACGGCCGCGGCGAGCTGAGGCGCGTCAGCGTGTCATTCCGGGGCGCCTCGAAGGCGACCCCGGAATCTCGAGATTCCGGGTCTGGTCCTTCGGACCATCCCGGAATGACGCCGATTGTGGCGGCGAATAGCTGCCCTGCTAAGGGCCAATAGCGGCTCCATCTCCCAGCCGCTATTGATGCAGCCGGAGCAAGATTGGCCGCCTATGCGCCGGGCGGCCCAAAAAACAACAGGGAGAGACTATGCGCACCTTCGCGATCGCCGCGTCCATCGCGGTCCTGGCCCTCGGTTTGACCGGGCCGGCACTGGCGCAATCGCCGATCATCATCAAATTCAGTCACGTCGTCGCCACCGACACGCCGAAGGGCAAGGGCGCGGAGAAATTCAAGGAGCTCGCCGAGAAATACACCGGCGGCAAGGTCAAGGTCGAGGTCTACCCGAACTCGACGCTCTACAAGGACAAGGAAGAGCTCGAGGCGCTGCAGCTCGGCAGTGTGCAGATGCTGGCACCGTCCAACTCCAAGTTCGGTCCGCTCGGCATCCGCGAGTTCGAGGTGTTCGATCTGCCCTACATCCTGCCCGACCTGAAGACGCTGCGGAAGGTGACGGAAGGACCGCTCGGAGCAAAGCTGCTCAAGCTGCTCGAACCCAAGGGCATCACCGGCCTCGCCTATTGGGACAACGGCTTCAAGCAGATGAGCGCCAACAAGAAGCTGATCACGCCGGCCGACTACCAGGGCGTCAAATTCCGCATCCAGTCCTCGCGTGTGCTGCAGGCCCAGTTCAAGGCGCTCGGCTCTCTGCCGCAGGTGATGGCGTTCTCGGAAGTCTATCAGGCGCTCCAGACCGGCGTGGTCGACGGCCAGGAGAACACCTGGTCGAACATCTATACCCAGAAGATGCACGAGGTGCAGAAGTACATCACCGAGACCAATCACGGCTACATCGGCTACGTCGTGATCGTGAACAAGAAGTTCTGGGACGATCTGCCGGCCGACATCCGCGACCAGCTGTCCAAGGCGATGAAGGAAGCGACCGACTTCAACAACGCGCAGTCGCAGAAGGAGAACGACGGCGCGCTGGCCGAGATCAAGAAGAGCGGCAAGAGCGAGATCATCAAGCTCACCGCCGATCAGGACGAAGCGATGCGCAAGGCGATGGAGCCGGTCTATAAGGATGCCGCGGGCCGCGTCGGCCAGGGGCTGATCGACGAGTTCCTGAAGGAATCCAAGAGCACGACGAACTGACCTGAACAGACGATCAACGAAGGGCTTCCGCGCACCGCACGGAAGCCCGTTGTGTTGCAAATCATTTCAGTTGGCATCTGAACGGACATTCACGGCCGTTGCATCTGCCTAGAAACGCGCTCCCTGTCCAAGTTGTAAGTTGCGCGTGAGCCTCCTCGCGCTCATCCTCGCGGGCATCCTTCCAGAGGAGGTCCGGATGAAGAAGTTCACCATCGCCGCCATCGCCGTGCTCAGCATTGCCGGCTCGGGCGCGGTCTATGCCCAATATCATCGCCCGTGGATGGAGCACGTCCGCCACATGCGCATGAACCCCGAGGACCGCGCCGCCTTCGTCGATGCGCGGATTGCCGCCGTCCATGCCGGCTTGAGGCTCAACGCCGACCAGGAGAAGCTGTGGCCGCCGGTCGAGGCCGCGGTGCGCGACTTCGCCAAACTGCGGATCGATCGCGCCAATGCGCGGATGAATGCCGGCCCAGGTGACACGTCGAGGGATACCGACAGGCCGGACGATCCGATTGCCCGTCTGCGCCAGCGCGCCGAGGACATGGGCGCCAGTTCCGCCGCCCTGAAGAAGATCGCCGATGCCGCCGATCCGCTCTACAAGAGCCTGGACGAGGGCCAGAAACGGCGCCTCGCCGTGCTGACCCGTCACCGCGGCCCATTCGGCGGCGGGGAGGATGGCCCGCCCCGGCACTTCATGGAACGGGGCATGGACCGGATGATGGAAAGGGGCATGGAGCACTTCCATCGTGACCGGTTCGACCGCGACGGCGGCGAGGGGCGGGACCGCGAGGGCCGGCTCTGAGCGGGGCCGGTTTCTGTGTCCGTTACTCCTGGCGAAGCCGCTGGAATCCAGCGGCTTTTCGCATTTCCGGAGCTGCGGACGAAGCCTTGTTGAACCCCTTGGAAAACTTGCGCCCGATCGCTTGCCATCCCCGGATCGCTTTGCTAAACGACCGGCCTCGCAAGGCATTGACCGCCTTTCGGGCGCATAGCTCAGTTGGTAGAGCAGCTGACTCTTAATCAGCGGGTCCCAGGTTCGAGCCCTGGTGCGCCCACCATTCCAAGGCCCTGTTGATGCAGGGCTTTTTCATTTCCGGCGCTAGAACAAAGCGCGTCCCGTGGGACGTCTTTTGTGGTCGGACGCCGTACGGCCAGATTGCTGCGCGAGCTTCCCCTTTCTTCCGTATCTTTACCCTATTCGATACAGCGGACAGATCCGATCGGGCAGGGCGACTACGTGCTCGTCGCAGAATTGGATATTTCGGTGAGCAAAACGGACGATCTGTTCTGGCCGTCGCAGCAGGGTATCGCTTGCTGCAAAACCAGAACCGGATTGTTCGGGGCGGGCGTGCGATTCGCTCCCTCGCTACCACGGGCCACGATTCCCCACGCCAAATTACGATCTTCTCCGATTTTGTGCACTTGATCGTGGCGGCGCTCCCAGGCGTCATGGCGAAATCGGCCGACCAGCGGTATCCCAATCGGATACACTCGGCTTATCGGCGAGGTATCTCGACAAGCCGCGGTAGCACGATTATCAACTGCTACTGGCGAACGGCGGCCCGAGGATCGAACGTGACCAAATCGACTGCGCGCAAACGCTTATCCGCGACAACCTCTTCGCGCGCAACGGCAGTAGAGGCACCGAAGCGCCCTCGGCCGAACGGCAGCGTCACCGAGGCGACCTATCGAAAGCTCCTGGATCTGATTGAATCGCGGCAACTTGGACCGGGCGAGGTCATCGAGGAGCGCCGGCTTGCGCTGCGCCTCAAGGTGTCGCGTACTCCGCTACGTGCCGGAATCAGCCGTCTGCTGGGCGAGGGCAGGTTGGAACAGCTTTCGAATGGCTCGGTCATCGTGCGCAATATCGGTATCGCCGAGTTGCTCGAATTAATTCATCTACGGCTCATTCTCGAAAGCGAGGCGGCCTCGCTTGCTGCAACCCGCATCAGCCTCGATGTCCTGCAGCCGATCAAGGCCAGCCTGGAGAAGATCCTGTCCACAGCCGTGATCACCAAGACCAAGCACTGGACGCTGGATGACGAGATTCACGACCAGATCGCCAATCATTGCGGCAACCGCTCTCTTGCCACCCTCATCGGAGAGACCCGCCGCAAGATCAGGATGTGCAATGTGGAGCGGCGTCCCGAACGGCTGTTGCCCGCGTGTCGTGAACACCTCGCGATTGTTGATGCCATCATCAAGCGAGACGCAGCGGTGGCGCGCCACGCGATGATCCAGCATCTCACCAATGTCCGTCAGGGCATGCTGGAAACATTCGGGATATTTTTACCCGAGAGCCACGGCTGATCGCCGTCACTGAAAGGTTTCCCGAACGGCCCAGGCCTGTTCGGGGCGCGCCGCATTCTGCCTGAATTTTCACTTCCGATTGCTGCTCATGTGGGCAGAAGGTCACGGCTCGCGCCCTTGACAAGGTGGTACCTCCGAGCTCCAATGGTATCCCACTGGTATAATGAACTTCGCGCGGTGCTATTTGCATCGTTTCCTGGGCTGGAGCCTTAATGATCGCTTCTCCTTCGTACACAGTTTCGCTCGAGCCGCTGTCCGCCGAAGCCTTCGCTCCCTTCGGTGACGTGGTCTCGCGCCCGACTGGTGAGCGGCGGCGTTACCTTCCGACCATGCTGAACTGTGCGGACGAGGCGCAATCATTCTCGCTCTGGATTAGCGGCGCGGCCGCACTCGGAGAGCTCCCGTTGCGGGCGACCACGCTGGAGCGGCACCCCTATTCGGCCCAGACCTTCGTGCCGCTCGGTTCCGCGCGCTATCTCGCCGTCGTCTGCGCTGCGACATCGGACGGAGACCCTGATCTGCCGACTCTGCGCGGATTCATCGCCGGTCCCGACCAGATCGTCACCTACGCGCGCAATGTGTGGCATCATCCGATGACCGTGCTTGACGCGCCCATGGAATTCGCGGTGGCGATGGGGGTGACGGGCCGGCAGAACGATGACGTTTTCTTCGGTCTCGATGCCACCGTGACCCTCGTTATGCCGCCGGCAACTTCGTAGAAGGTAACGGTCATGACCGCGCAAGCCGACCAGAATCGCGATTTTATCGGCTATGGACGCAACCCGCCGGATCCGAAATGGCCCGGCGGCGCTCGCATCGCGCTCAACATCTGCGTCAATTACGAAGAAGGATCGGAGGCTTCCTTTGCCGATGGCGACGGCGTCACCGAGGCGGCGCTGACGGAGGGCGGCGGCGGAGGCTTTGAAGGGCGCGATCTCGCTGCGGAATCGATGTTCGAGTATGGCAGTCGCGTCGGTTTCTGGCGGCTGATCCGGTTACTCTCCGAGCGCGGCATGACGGCCACCATCATGGGGTGCGCCCTTGCGCTGGAGCGCAATCCGGAAGCGGCCGCGGCCATCGGCGAGCTTGGATACGATGTCTGCGCCCATGGCTGGCGCTGGGAGCGGCATCAACGTCTTGGCGAGGATGAGGAGCGCGAGCGGATCAGAAAGACGGTTGCGAGCCTTACGCGGACGACGGGCGAGCGGCCTCTCGGCTGGTATTGCCGCTACGGCGCCGGCGTGAATACACGCCGACTGGTGGTCGAGGAAGGAGGCTTCCTCTATGATTCCGACGCCTACAATGACGAGTTGCCGTACTGGACGACGGTCCTCGGCAAGCCGCACCTGGTTGTCCCCTATGGTCTGGTCAACAACGATGCCAAGTTCATCCGTGGCGCGATGACGACCGCTGACGATTTCTTCGTCTACCTGAAGGATGCCTTCGACATGCTCCATGCTGAAGGCGCGACCGCGCCGAAGATGATGTCGGTGGGCCTGCACACCCGGATCGTCGGTCATCCGGGCCGGGCTGCGGGCTTCGCGCGTTTTCTTGACTACGTTGCCACGCATGACGCGGTGTGGGTGTGCCGACGCGTCGACATTGCCCGGCATTGGATTGCCACCCATCCCGCACAATCCCGAAAGTCTTGACCCATGGAAGGACCCGACCGATGACGCTCCGATCGAAGCTTCTTGCAATCGCGCTGATCATGGCCGGCGCCCAGGTCGGGGGCGGGATTCAGGCTCATGCCCAGGAGGCGGATCACCCCTCCGACAAGCCGCTGGTCGTCGCGTCCGATTTCGGTGTCGCGCCATGGATGGTGCGAGGCACGAGCGGTCCTGAAGGCTTCGGCGTGGATCTGATCAACGAGATCGGCAAGGAACTCGGCCGTCCGAAGGTCGAGATCGTGGATATCAACTTCTCCGGGCTATTTGCGGCATTATTTGCCAAGCGGGTCGAATTCCTGGTCAACCCGCTGAACCTGACAGCCGAGCGCTCCGAGCGGATGCTCTATACCGAGCCGCTATTCACCACCGGAAACGGCTTTCTGGTTCGCGCCGCCGACGAGATGAAGGGCTTTGACGACCTGAAGGGCAAGGCGGTGGCGGTGAACCGCGGCACCATCTCGGACACCTGGGCAACGGCGAATGCCGAGAAATACGGATTCGAGGTGCAGCGTTACGACACCTTTCCGGATAGCGTGCAGGCCGTGCTGACCCGGCGCGCGTTCACTGCGCTGAACGAAATCCCCACCACCGTGTATGCCGCCAGTCAGAACAAGGCGATCAAGGTTGGCTACAAGGACTTCAACGGGCGCAACTTCGCTTATGCGTTCCGCCTGGAGGACACCGAGTATCGCAACAAGGTCGAGGACGTGATCGAATGCATGAAACTCGACGGGCGGCTGCGCAAGCTGCACGAGAAGTGGTACGGGGCCACTCCAGATGCCGGCTCGGCAATCGAGACGGTGTATTTCGGCTACGGGCCTCCCGGCTTCAAGGGCTTCGAGCCGGCCGCCCATGTTCCGGCCTGCAAGAAGTAGCGGGGCACCACAGCCGGATCGCAAGAGCGGTCCGGCCGCCACGATAGTGACAGCCGATGGACCGCATTCTCGAGTACTATTTTAATCCGAAGGTCATCGCACTCGCGTTTCCAAACGTGCTGGCGGGCTTTCGCGTGACGGTCGCCGTCGCGCTGCTGATTATCCTGTTCGGCATCGCGACGGGGCTGCTGCTGGCGCTGCTGCGTTGTGCCAATTTGCGGCTTTTGAATGCGTTGATCGTCGTTTACGTGGACGTTCTGCGGACGCTGCCGCAACTCGTCATCATCGTGTTCATCTATTTCGGCCTGCCCTATGTGGGGCTCACTCTCTCGCCGTTCGTGACCACGGTGCTGTCGCTGGCGATGGTGCTATCGGCGTTCAGCACCGAGATATTCTGGTCGGCCATCATGGCGGTCCCCCGTGGACAGTGGGATGCCGCGAGCGCTCTCGGGTTTGGCCGGGTGCGCACGTTGCTGGAGATCATCCTGCCTCAGGCCATCCGGCTGTCGGTGCCGCTTCTGACCAACCGGGCGATCTCGATCAGCAAGGGCACCGCACTGGGCACTGCGGTGTCGTTGCCGGAGACGCTGGGGCAGGCGCAGAGCGTAACTGCGATGGTCGCGAATCCCTCGCCACTGACGCTCGCCGCCGCCTTCTACGTGCTGTTCTTTCTGCCGCTCGTGGTCGCCAGCCGCTGGATCGAGCGGCGATCAGCGCAGGGACGATGAGAGAGGGCCATGCAAGCGCTGCTGGACAATTTTGCCGACTTCGACGCGCTGATGCGGGTCTATCCGCTGCTGCTGCAGGGCCTGCTTTACACCGTCACGCTGGCGCTGGTGGCGCTGCCGCTCGGCCTCCTGCTGGGCCTGTCTATCGCTGTGGCCTACAGCTTCCATCATCGCTGGCTGAATGTCGCCCTACTGGTCCATATCGATGTCTTCCGGGCGTTTCCGGTGGTCGTGCTGCTGATCCTGGTGTTCTACGGCCTGCCGTTCCTCGGGTTGACTCTGGGCGGATTTGCTGCCGCCGTTCTCGCGATCGTGCTCAACAATTCCGGCTACTATGGCGAGATATTTCGCGCGGGCATCGAGTCCGTTCCTCGCGGCCAGTACGAGGCGGCGCGCGCGCTGGGCTTCAAACCGCTGCATGTCGTGCTCTACATCGTCCTGCCGCAGGCCGTACGCAACGTGCTGGCGCCGCTGGCCAGCAATTCATTGGAGCTGGTCAAGACCACCTCGATCGGTGCGCTGGTAGCGTTACCCGAGCTTCTGCGCTCGGCGCGTGTCGCTCAGGAGCAGACCTATAATCCGACGCCGCTGATGGCGGCTGCGGTGATCTTCTTCGTCCTGCTGTATCCGATCGCGCGTTGGGTCGCGCGTCTGGAGCGGCAGGCCCTTGTGGCACGCTAAGTCATGGCCACGCTGATCACGGGTGGTGCAGGATTCATCGGACTTGCGCTGGCGGAACGTTTGCTGGCGGCAGGCCAGCGAGTCGTGCTGTTCGACCTGCCGGCGGCTCCGCCGCTCTGGCTGGCGCGGCCCGAGCTTGCGGGCGCAGTCTATGTCAGCGGCGATGTCACGGACCAAGCCGATCTGGACGCGGCGCTCGCTGCCGCGCCGATCGACCGGGTGGTTCACGCGGCTGCGCTGACACCGAACGAGCAGCGCGAACGCAAGGACGCTCGCCGGATCGTCGATATCAACATCGGCGGTACCGTCAACTTGATGGAGCGTGCGATCGCGCACGGCGGAATTCGACGTATTGTTGTGGTGAGCTCTGTTGCCGTCTACGGGTTTTCTGCACCTGCCCCCTCAGGCTGTTTTGAGGAGGAGATCAGTCATCCGGCGCCCGCCGCACTCTACGGTATCAGCAAGCTTGCGGCGGAACAGGCAGCGATCAGGATCGCGCATCTCCACGGCCGTGACACGCGGATCGTCCGGCTCGGCCCGGTCTATGGTCCCTGGGAATGGCCGACCGAGGTGCGCGATGCGCTCAGCCCGCATCACCAGGTCCTGCAGGCACTCAAATCTGGTCGCGAGGCGGTGCTGCCGCGCGCGATGCGTGCCGACTGGATCTATTCGCGAGATGCCGCCGCCGGTATCGCGGCAGTCGCCATGAATGAGGCCCTGCGCCATGCAGTCTATCACGTCGGTGGCGGTTGCCTGTCAGACCTGCAGGACTGGTGCCGCGCGCTGGCAAGCCGCTTTCCGGATTTCCGTTGGCGCTGCGCCGAACCGGGCGAGGCTGCCGGCATCATCTACAATCTGCCTGTTGACCGCGCGCCGATGAGCATTGCGCGTCTCGCGCGCGACACCGGGTTCAACCCTACCTATCCCGTGGACGCTGCGGCTGCGGATTATCTGTCCTGGATGGGTCTCGATTGCGCTGCATCATCGGGAGGCACGTCATGACGGGGCGGTTACTCGGCAAGTCCATCGTGATCACCGGCGCCTCGTCCGGAATTGGGCGTGCCATCGCGTGCCGGTTTGCGGCCGAAGGCGCGCGGCTGGTTCTCGCCGATGTCACCACCGATGTTCGCGAGGGCGGCGTGCCGACCATCGATCGGCTGCGGGCGGACGGCTACGAGGCGGAATTCATTCGCACCGACGTCTCCTCCGAGACCGACACAGGTCAGGCGGTCGCGCTCGCCGTGGAGAAGTTTGGCAGGCTCGACGGTCTGGTGAACAATGCGGCCATCGGCATCGGCAAGCCATTGCTCGAGACCAGCCTCGCGGAGTGGAACCGGGCGTTTGCGGTCAATCTCACCGGCGTCTTCCTGATGAGCAAGGCAGCGGTTGCGACGATGCTGAGGCAGGACGCACACAACGGCGTACGCGGACGGATCGTCAATATCTCGTCCCAGCACGGCATGATCGCCTGCCCGGAGGATATCGCCTACGGCACTTCGAAGTCCGGCGTGGTCTACATCACCCGGCAGATCGCGGCGGACTATGCGAAGCATCATATTGTCTGCAATGCCGTTGCGCCTGGGAAAATCGTGACCGGCAAGCCGGGGCGTGCGGCGGAGCCGCGCTGGATGGACTATTCCAGCAGCCGGACGCCGATGCCGCGCCTGGGCGTGCCCGACGATGTGGCAAACACGGCGCTGTTTCTGGCTTCCGACGAAGCCACCTTCATTACCGGAGAGAACATTCTCGTCGACGGCGGCTGGATGGCCGCATGACAGGCACGGAGACATCGATGACCCCCGATACTGAAACCGCAGCCCCCGTAATCGATCTGCGGGGTGTCAGCAAATGGTACGGCGCGACCCAGGTGTTGAAGGGGATCGATTTTTCCGTGGCACGGGGCGAGCGCGTGGTGGTGTGTGGTCCCTCCGGCTCCGGCAAGTCGACCATGATCCGCTGCATCAATCGGCTGGAGGAGCATCGGGACGGAAGGATTATCGTGAATGGGGTGGAGCTTGACCACTCCACCAAGAACGTTGACCTGGTCCGCCGCGATGTCGGGATGGTGTTTCAGCAGTTCAACCTGTTTCCACATCTGACTGTGCTGCAGAACCTGATGATCGCGCCGGTCAAGATCCGCAAGATCCCCAAGCCGGAAGCCGAAGCAACGGCGAGGCAGTTTCTGGCGCGGGTGCGGATCGCCGAGCATGCGGACAAATATCCGAGCCAGCTGTCCGGCGGACAGCAGCAGCGCGTCGCGATTGCGCGAGCACTTTGCATGAAGCCGAAGATCATGCTGTTCGACGAACCGACGTCAGCGCTGGATCCGGAGATGGTCCAGGAGGTGCTCGACGTCATGGTTTCGCTCGCGCGTGAGGGAATGACCATGGTATGCGTGACGCACGAGATGGGATTTGCCCGCACCGTTGCGGACCGGGTGGTGTTCATGGACGCCGGCCTCATTGTCGAAGAGGGATTGCCTCAGGAGTTCTTCTCGAATCCCAAGCACCAGCGCACGCGCGCATTCCTGAAGCAGATTATGCACTAGTCACAAGGTGGGAAGAAGCGCGATGGCTGCTGCTGTCCTGCCATGGAAACAGCTTCTTCCTTCGACTCAAGCTTCGTGGCTCTGCGTATGTCACTAAGGGCGAAGAGCTAAGTTCCGCTAAGCGTCATGCGAAAGATTGGATGCAGGTCTGGCGGATGTGGGGAAAGGCGGAAGCGCTCCACCGTCTCGAACCCCGACAGACAATTGCGTGACGCCTCTCAATACGGTCGTCCTCGCGACGCGAGGTGTTTTGGTCCTGTCTCCGCTTGGATAGCGCGAGTAGTGCGCAGCCCGAACTAGATGCCAAGTTTCTCCGGGACAAATGTCCTGACCACGCGGACAATGGGTAGTGCAACGAGGCCCATGATCGTGCGACGAATGCCCATCTTCGGCCGGATAAGCCCAGTGGTGCGACCAATAAGTCATTGATTGTACTCACCCCGCGGCTGACTCTTAATCAGCGGGTCCCAGGTTCGAGCCCTGGTGCGCCCACCAGATTTTCTGATAATTCAATAGCTTGCAACGTCCCTCTGGCGACCTGCGGTTCGTCGGCCACTTTGGGTCACGCAATGGCTCCGCGGAAACTCTGGCCAATCTGGGAATGGACTCAAGGATTAGATTTCGCGCGCTATCGGTACTCTCGGGCCGCCGAGGTGCCGGCTCGCCGCAATCGAATCCTTGCGCGCCACCGCAAGGAAGGGGGCGATAAGATTCTCGAAACCTCTCGTCACGAGCGCCACTGTGGGACGCCTTATCGAGCTCTATCTGAAAGAGGACGATGGGCTTGCCGATCTCCAAGGCTCCATCAATAGCATGATGGTGGACCAGCCAGGCATCAGCCGCTCCATTCGGCTCGACGAAAATTTTGAGGAGTATCGCGAATACATCGCCGATCCCGACGCCCTCAACGGAGAATATGACGCTCGCAGGTGATCGCTGTCACGGGCGCACTCGCGTGCGATAGCTCGTTGCTCGGAGCCTTCGCGCGCGCGACGCCGACGCTGATCGTCGTCTTTCTCGGGCGCGCCGCGCTTCCGCCCTTCGAACTTTCTCCCGGAGCCGCTGCAATTGAGCGAGCAGGCTAACGAGCTCGATTGTTGTATGACGCAGAACTGCCAGGCTGCAAACCCCACTACTCACTACAAACACCCCCAAACAGGCCCTTGTCGAATCCGTGACGGGAAGCTCGGATTTGTGATGACGTGCCAATGAGGTCTAAGCGATGGGTGCTCGGGCCGTCCGTTCGCTTTACGACGATACGCGGAAATAATTTCGCGCATTATCTTGCTGCGTCGCAACAAGATGCGTGCATCGGAAAATGAGAATTTGGGCGCCTCTCTGAAACGGGCTCTTCGTTTGGCTCAGCACGAGGGAGCCGCTCCAAGGATCTCCGCCGTCCGGACAATTGGCTCTTCGACCCAGGCCTCGCGGGCGAACCAGTTGTGATTGGCCTGACAGATCGGACAACGAGTATTGCCGAAGAACACGATGCTCCGCAGGAAAGTCTCACGATCGGATTTGATGCCGGTGGGAATCGCGCGACCGGTTTGCGGACACTTGACCATGACCATGCCCATACGAGCCTCCCTGAAACACGTATTTGTCGAGTAAAAGGGCCGGTCGGCTGGAGCGCGCTCTCGTCGGTGCGGGTGACTTGGGGGGGCATCGCACCTGGGGTCGTTGTTCGAGCAAAGGGCAGCTTGCTCGTGACGACGCTTCTCCAACCGACCGGATTCCTGCTTGGCGATTTCTTGGGATGCCGCCGGCTTCGTGCGGCAACGCTGAATGGTGCTGCGATCTCAACCGAAAGCTTCTGGAAGGCCCCTGACAATTGTCTTGTGGAAGTGCCTGAGACTTCGTGCGGAATGGTCCGCTCGCGACGAAACCATTTTCTTCCTCTCGACGGACGGATCGGCCAATCGCATCACTCGTTTCACTCCCCACTGCGTAATTCGTTAATATTCTCTGTTTGCATTTAATGTGCAAATTAAAATTTGCTCTGTCGGTCTGATTTGCGACTCTCGGCAGATTTATTTTTTTGCGCGGCGCGATGCATTGCTGAACCCATCAGTGCCTCTCCCTTAGGCTTCAGCAGCCCTATCCTCGATGGCGGTTCTGTGCGTGCTGCGGTTTGTGCGCGGTATTGAATGGTCGCGCGAGGTTCAAATGTGAAACAAATTTTGATTGTAATCTAAATATATAAATCTCGTTGTTAATTGCTGCCGATCACGTAAGCTAAACTGGTCCAAGTTTCTTCGGCTGGAGGAGACGATGTGGGAATTAATTCTTAACGGGCCCGACCTCACCTCGGAGACACCGCAATTGGCTCAGATGCGCGCGGAGTTGGTAAGCATTGGCGAGAAGGAGCGCATTCTGAGAGAGCGGAGTGCCGATCGCGAAGCTTATCGGTACCTCTTGGACGCTCATCGGTTGATCGCGAAAGCGAGCCTTCTTGGAGAGCAGGTGTTGAAGATTTCTCCGCAAGAAAGGGGCGAGGACGGTCAGCTCGCGGCATGACCGACTGGATTGTCATTTCGAAAGCGCAGGCGAAGGCCGTCCGTTTGTCGGGCGCCGCCAAAACAGCGCATCCCGGACGCTGTCGCCGCCTCGCCGGTGCAGGGCGAGGCAGATTTGTTCACATTGGTTGAAGTCGTGCTGGAAAGATCGTCGGCAGAGATGGTGTTGAGACCGGCCCCGGATGCAGTGTTTGCGCTGCTTGACGGTCGATCAATGCTGTTCAGCGAGGCAGGGCAGAAGATCTTTGAACTCGACCGGGTAGGGGCATTCATTTGGTGTAAGTTGGCGCAAGGCGCCTCTCTGCAAGACGTCTATCAGGGGCTTGCGGAGCTCGGCATTGACGAGCACACGGCACGCCGGTTCACGCGACAGGTCGTAAATGTCTGGATCGATCGAGCGTTGCTCGAAGTCGATTGGCGAATGCCGACCGATTTCGCCTTCTCGGCTAATCTAGGCCGGCACAGAATAAGCGTCCGAGCGGCAAATCGGGACCTCTTGAGGCGGCTGCTTTCGCCATTTTGTGTGTCGGACCAGGGTGGGGACGGCGACATCGCGATCGAGGCAATGATGCTGGACGAGCAGGTGCTCTTGCGCGCAGAGGATTCCAGCATCTCCAGATGTGACGTCGAAGCACTGGCTCCTACAATCAAAGCTCACGTCACCGAGCGGCTTATTCGAAGCAATCGTTGGGTCTTCTCCCTTCATGCCGCTTCCCTCGTGAAAGACGGCATGGGCCTGCTGTTGTGCGGTCAACCGGGAGCCGGAAAGTCGACCCTCACACTGCAGCTGGTGGACGCCGGATTTCGCTACGCCGGCGATGACGTCGCGCTGGTCGGCGCTGACGGAACGATCTGCGGAATCCCGTTTGCGATCACCCTCAAGGAAGGATCGTGGGACTTGCTCTCGCGACTACATGGCGACCGGTACGACGCGACGCATTGCCGCTCGGACGGCGTTCGGGTGCGGTACCTACCCATTGCGGATGCGCAGGACCAATGCGTTTCCGCAGGCTGGATCATCTTCTTGAACCGGGTCGCGGGCGGTCCGGCCGAACTGACTGCGATAGATCAGTTGGATTCGATGAAGCGGCTCATCGAGAACGCATTTGCCGCTGACGGAAGACTGTCGCAGACCGGTTTTTTCGCTCTAAAGCGGATTGTTGCGGGCGCGCGATCACTTCAACTCACCTACTGCGAGGCCGTGGAGGCTCGGCGCTTGCTCATGGAATTGTGCAATGGGTGCAATGGCAAGGCATAGCGGCGCGCTCACGAGCCTCTGCAATTGCTTGCGGGGCATGCCGCCCGCCGATGTAGAGTGGACGTCCGTCATCGGGCTCGCAAATCAGACCCTGACGACGCCGGCGCTCATCGACTTTGTCGACAAGTTCGCGTCGGTGCTGCCTCAGGACGTCTGCACATATATTCGCCATATCCACCGCCGAAACGTGCTGCGCAACGATCGGTTGCTCGCTCAACTGGAAGAGACCGTCGTCGCGATGAACGGCCTGGGAATTACGCCGATCATGCTCAAGGGGGCATCGACACTGGCGACCGCGCCCGAAGAGCGGCGAGGCGTTCGGCTGATGTCCGATCTGGATATTATGGTCATGCCGGACGAAGCCGGAACGGCAATCGCCGCTCTCTCCGCAATCGGCTACCATATCGAGCATCAAACCCCGCCCGAAAGCCAGAGATGGCACGTCGAGTTGAATCGGTTGCAGGACGTCGGGACCATCGACCTGCAGCAGGCAGCTCCAGGTCCCGCGTACCTCTACCGGAGCTTCGGGCATGCGCTGAACCATTGCGTCCCAGCGGCGCTGGGACGGGGACGTGTGTATGTCCCTACGCCCGCCTACCGGGCGCTCATGCTGATCATCCATGACCAATTTCAAGACTATGGTTACTGGCTCGGCGACCTCGACCTGCGGCACCTGATCGAATTACGCGATCTAAACAATTCCGCCGGGGGCCTCGATTGGATGGAGCTTACCTCACTTGTCCCGGGCGAATTGATGAGGAACGCGGTCGAAACCCAGCTGCTCGCTCTTGCTGAGCTGCTTGGCGTCGAGATTCCGCGAGCGCTGCGCTCCCGACTGATTCCCCGGCTGCAGTTCATGCGACAGTTGATGCAAGCACGCTTTCCGGCCACGCGCCTGCCCTTCCTCGCAATGATGGTGCTGGATCTCGGAAACTACCGAAAAGCGGCAAGTGGCGCCCAGCAAGCTGCCGCGCGTCCGCGTGGACCATGGTCCTTGCCGAGAGCGGGCACCGTGCAGTTCCTGTTGAAGGCGGCCGTGGCGGTGCGCGCAGGGAAGGTCTAAACCACAAGCGCTTTCGGTCGGCGCGTCCCCGGGCCGACGTCTTCAATCCGCCGCGTGCGGAGCCAGCTGGTAGCTCCCGATCCGTCGAGCCGAACGATCTCGCGCCTGCCGGCATTTGCAGCGGGGGCCATCAATGCTCGTGACCGCCGGCATTCCGGTTGGACGCTTCGCCGTTCTCGCGAATCCTGAACTCCTCCAGGGTGTGTCCTGATTGGAGCGCGGCGACCAGCCAGCGTGGCTGCTTGCCGCGCCCAGACCAGGTCTCGGTCGGTTTGAGGGGGTTGAAGTATTTCGGCACGACCTTCGGGTATTTGCGCCGGGGCGGCTGGCTCGGGCCCGTCCCCGTCGCCCCGCCCTCCGGCCCACCGAATTGATCCGGTTGATTGAGTTGCGCGAGGCGCTTTTCCAGCTCCCGCTTTTCGGCCGTGATCTTTTCAGCAAGAATCTTTGTTAGCTCCTCGTGGAGGAGCCATAGTTCTTCAAAATCCATGGCTTCGAGATCCTGCCTGTGCATAGCATTCTCGTCACCGTTGGACCGACGCCCTCCCTGCTTGTCTCTCACCCCGAATATGGCTTTTCGAGCGGCGAATAACAGACGGGACCAAGGCTGGTCTTTCAAATTGACGCGATAATAAATAAATAATATATTATTTAATATATATTGCGAGGATTATTTTCATCGATTTACCGAAGGCGAGAAAACCTTGCTGCAGGCTCGAAAAGAAACATCGGACATTATCGACTGCCCGCTGGTGCGTCTTCAGGCGGCGATCAGTCGGTTTGTCGCTCCCTCGGCGGCATCGACCGACATCCAGGCTTTGAAGCTGCAAATCCAGCTGCGACGGCTCGCTCTGAGGGACATCGCAGTCATAAGCTCGCGGTTGCAGCGGGCTGACGGCCGCATTTCGCCGGGATTATCAGCGAAGAAAGGCGGTCTTGCGCGCCGGTCATGCTCGCCGGGGGCGCGGCGCGGCAGACGGCTCTCACGCCTCGTTCAATGAGCCGTGCTTCGTTTGAAAAGGGGCCTCGGTGCCCGTAGGACGCGTGTTGTTACTTTGGCCGCTATTAAATTGAGCGGGATAATCCTTTTTTCAGTCTTGATTGGAACCGGCGACGCAGTTATGTGGAGCACCGAACTGCTGTTCGGTTCCACATATTTTTTTGGGGACTGACCCAGTCGGGTTCTTGATTACTCGGCCGGGACAATATTAAATGGGCGCAACTACAGGATGCTAGCATGTCGACCAAGAAGCTCGAACTAGAAGCGATGTCCATCGATGATCTATGGTCGCTTCATGAAGAAATTAGCGGCATTTTGTCGGATCGGATCAAGGCGGAAAAGCAGGAACTGGAGAAGCGTCTGGCGGTTCTCGGCGGCGGGATGGCCGTGTTAGCCGAAGCAAACGGGCCGGGCGTCTCTCCGAGCGGCAAACCGAGGCGCAAATATCCGCGCGTACTGCCGAAATATCGTAACCCGCAGACTTCCGAAACCTGGTCAGGACGTGGCAAGCGCCCACGTTGGTTGGTGGCCGCGATGAAATCCGGCCGTCGGATCGAGGAGTTTCGTATCGGAGAAGCGGCTCCGAAGCTTCGGCAGCGGGCGTGAGAACGAGCTGCGCCTGCGGACTGGCGCAGCTCGGCGCTTCGCGCGGAGATCGAGGCTAGTAGGCGTTGCGCCCCCGCAATACTTCCATGGGGGTTCGCAACAGGATTGCGAGATCCAGCTGAAGACTCCAATTGTCGATGTACCAGAGATCGTACTGTACACGTGCCTCGATCATGGGCGCGGTGGGCGTTGCGCCGCGGCAGCCGTGGACCTGGGCCCATCCCGTCAGCCCCGGCCTGACCTTGCGGCGAAAGGCGTAGTTTCGCACGAGCTTGTCAAACTGTCCGTCGTGGGCCAGGGCGTGGGGACGCGGGCCCACCAGTGACATACTGCCCTCGAGAACATTGAGCAGTTGCGGCAGTTCATCGAAGCTCGTCCGACGCAGCCATTTGCCCACGCGGGTGACGCGTCGGTCGAGAGGAGTGGCCTGAGCGATCACGTTGCCGTCCTCGAGCACATGCATGGTCCGGAATTTGCGGATCAAGAATGTCCGGCCGTTGAAGCCACAGCGCTGCTGTCGGAAGAATACGGGGCCGGGAGAATCCAGCTTGATTGCGACTGCAGCCAGCACAAGCAGCGGTGCAGATATCGCCAGCGCGAGCCCCGCGCCGACAACATCAATGATCCGCTTGGCCGCGCATTCGAGGGAGCTTAGGGGACCGCGCTGTAGTTCAACGCAAACGGCGCTTCCAAGGCTCCGAGTCGGATGTCGAAGCAGTTCGGATGTCGTGCCGACGGGCACGAACACGATCGGGAACGGCAATACCCGGAGATCGGCGACCAGCGCCCGGAGCTCGGGCCATCGCTCGGGACTGGCCTCGACCACCACCTGGTCGAGCGGAGCGTTGCGAATATAGTCGATCACGCGAGAAGTGAGCCGCTTTCGACCGGCAGGCCCGAAGCCGATCGGCGGCAGGCTGAATCGTCCCTTGACGCAATATCCGTGCATAGCCAGGGCCTCCGGCAGCCCGGCGTTCTTCGAAAGCGGTTGGTCGCTGATTAGAACGATATTGGTGCTAGCGAATTTTCTTTCGCTCAGACCCCTTATCAGCAGCGACCTGACCCCCCATCGCTCGGCCACAAGTAACGCCAGGCCGACGATGGCAAAGAGTGGGCCTGCTTCCTGAGATGCGCCCGGGCGAATTGCAAAGCCGTACGCAGCCCAAATCAAGAGCAACAGTGACGCCCAGGTCACGCAGACGGCACGAACCTGGTTCTTGAGCACGAGGAGCTCAATCGGGCGATAAAGGCCTTGAGCCTTCAGCACAGACGCCAGACAAGCTGCGCTCACCAGTGCCAAGCCAAATGCGTTGCCGAAGTCTCCCCCGGTCTGCCCGTTCTGGAGCCGGTACAGCAGCGTGGAGACGATGCTGGCAAACAGAATCGTCGCGATATCGGCACAGAGCGCAACGTGTTCGATCCGGTCATAACGCAGGGGCCATTTATGCCGGGATGCCGACGGCTCGAGACTGACACGAGCCGCATCATTCTGATCGGGAAGGTGTCGGTTCACGAAGTTCATGGCGAGGCACTCGGGATTAGTATTTAATCTATTGTTAATTTATTGAATGTATCAAGCGAAAATAACGTTATTTAAATATCGGTATCTCCCTGCCGCATATGCTCGGTCGCCTGTCCAGCGAGCGGAATACGTCGGAAGTTACCGCGCCGTCCCGCGGCCGGGTGGTCTGTTGGGCGGAGGAAGTTCCGTTCCGGGCGAAGGAGCCCGAATTTCCTTGCGCATGCTCTGAAGAGCGGCTGAATCCCACTCCGAAATCAGATTGTCCACCAAGCCCTTCCCGTCTGCCGACGCCGATTGATAGGCGGCAATAAGAGCGGGGCGGAGACTGGGTTGTTTGGTCAGGGCAATCCTGACGTCACGCTGCACCAGTTCACGCAGCTCGGGCTCGCTTGCGACCGAGACCTCGCCGAGAGCGACAGTCAGCCGTAGCGGAAGTAAGGCCAAATCGTTTGGTGCTGTGTAGTACGACAGCTTCAGCAAGGCCGCGACGTCATAGTCGGCCGATCTCTGCTCCCTCGAGAGCGCCGCGAGCATGAGCCAAAGATCGCCTCGTAGCGGCGAATACTGCAGTGCCCGTGCCAATACCATCGGCGCGGCCGGACCGCCTCCGATCTCCGGCCGTGACGCTGCCGCTTCATTGGCGGTGGGCTGCGACGCAGGAGCCAGCCTCCCCGCACGCAAATCGCCGTCGCCGCGGGGCGAGCTCGGAAGCGCCCTTAGAAGGGCTTCGCGTGCCGCTTCAACCGGCAAACGGCCCGGATACGACGGCTGGGCGAGCAGCCTGACTGTTTGCGCGATCAGAATCACTGCGATGGAGCCCAATCCAATACGCATCGATGCATTGGCAATCCCGTATGTGCGTGTTGGCGCACATGTCGGACGGGGATTATCCGGCTCACTTACGAGCCGCGTCGATTGCGACGGCAAGGCCGCAGTCGCTGCATCGCTTTGGCTTTGAGCAACCGCCAGTCCGAACATCGCGGCAGCCAACAGCGATGCGCCGAACTGGAGAATACCGTCCTCGACCAAGGCCAGCAGGGCCAGCGCAGCCGCAGCGCCGGACCCGACGGCCGCGTAGACGTAGTCACGCCTTCGCCGCAGGGAACATCTGAGCAAAGCCGCGGCGCCAAGTACCGCAAGCATCAACAGGACATAGAGAAAGGGGCGGCCCATTTCGATTGCGATGGCAGCGGCAGCCGTGGGGCGCTCTCGCGACAACGGCGCGCCGATATCGCGATGGATCGGCAGCAGTGCCGCGTACGTTCCTGCGCCGGACCCCGCCTGGCCGGCATCTTGCAACATCCGTTCAGTCGCCGCCAGGTTGTGTGCTGATAGGGCGATCGTGAGATCGGTATTCTGCCTCACCGGCAGCAGGGTGAACGCCGCCAGAAAGAGAATTGCAGCCGTGGCGAGCACGCTCGCCATTCCCCAAATCCCATAGAACCAGTTCTGGATCGCGAACGCGGCGAGAACGATTCCCACTCCGAGCAGTGCAGCTATGGCAGTTCTCGTCCCGTCTCCCCTGGCAAGGATCGCCGACAGGCAGAGAAGCGCTGCCAGGAGCGCGAACGACAGGGTGGTCGCCAGCCGAAATGAGAGTTGCTTGGCCCGGCGGCGCTCCTCGAAGGCACGGGCCAGCATCGCTGCAGACAGCACCAGCCCCAGCACTGCCGGTACTGCGCCGGTTACGGCCAGCACCGGAGCATCGCCGGGCGAGAGACCGTCCGATCCTACCGCCTGCCGCACGAGCAAGCACGCACTGACGATCGCCGTGACCGAGACCAACATGGCGAGGAGTTGCCACGCACGCTCTTTGTCCAGCGCGACGACGGTCGCGATGAGCGCGAGGGCGATAGTAGTACCGTAATGCAGGAATGCCTGCGCGGTTGCGCCGATGTCCACCGTGAGCCGTCCGGCAAGGGGGACATTCAATGCCGCCGATGCGGTTTCCCATATCGGATTGCCGAAGCCGTGGATAGGAATTGGAGCGAGCTGGAGGGTCATGTAGATCGCCGGTACAACGAGAACGACGAGGAGAAGGGGGCGTAACCGTCGTGCCAGGCGCGCGATTGTGGAAGATGAGGTGAAAACTGCGGTTGCCAGCACCGCGATCGCGAGAACAGCGGAGCATAGAGCTCGCGCTTGCGGGATCTCGGGCATTGCAAAAGCCACGGCGACGGACACCAGGAGTGCCGCCATCAGGAACCTGACGAGCATGCGACGCACCTCTCGGGCTTGGCGTTTGTCCGAATGTTCAGATCGGTAGGCTCTTCAGCGCACAAGTGGCGATGATGCACGGCGACAGGCCGCTCAGGAGCTCGAGAGACCATAGCGGACATAGTGACTGTCATCGTAATAATCGCTTCGGTGGGAGTCGTATCGGTTCATCGCCTTGATGTCGGTCTTGTTCAAGACTGCGCCGATCAGCGAGTCCGAGATCGTCGGGGCAGTGTGCAGTGCATGCTGTACGACGTCGATCTTCGTGCGTCCCCACTCGACGACGAGAACGTAACAATCGATCAGAGGAGCCGTGACCCGTACGTCGACAAGCGGACTCAGCGGCGGAAGGTCGACAATGACATAGTCATAGCTTTGCCGCAGGCGATCAAAGAGCTTGCATATCGCGCCGTCGGACAGAAGCTCGCTTGAATGAAGCACGGGCCCGCGCTGAACGGCCGGAAGAACGGCGAGAGCCGTCCTCGGATCCCGCCATACCACCTCCTCGAGTGAGCGATCGCCGTTCATGACTTCGATGATGCCATCCACGGCCTTGGGGACGAGACGGGCCGAGAGCGACGGATTCCGGAGATCGCAGTCGACTATGATCACCTTCTTCCCGCTGTGTCCGATAAGTTGCGCCACGGAAGCGGAAATCGTGGTCTTGCCCTCATTTGGCAGGGCAGAAGTCACGCCAATCACCTGGTTCGGCGTCTTTGCCGGGCTATGGTCGATCGCAATCTTGATCGCCCGGATGGCCTCAGTGTACCGAGAGAGAGGCATGCCCACGACGGCGCGATGAATGTCCGGAGCGGTCGGAAGTATTCGTTGATTCGAGTCTTCCTGCGGCTGTTGAAGCCGAGCCGCCGGCCTCTGCTGCCTGGGCAAACTCAGGATCGGCACGAGAGACAGGCACGGCAGTTCGAGCGCAGCCTCGAGTTGGGAGGACGTGCGGAAAACGCGGTCCATTACGTCTCGCACGAAGCCGAGGAGCAGTCCCAGCGCGAGCCCCCCCAGAAGTCCGAAGGTCAGCACGACCTTCGCTTTCGGTTTGCTCTTGGTTTGAGCGGCAGAAGCGGGGAAGATGATACGGGTCTCGGAGATCGGGAAGTTCTCCTGCTGTGCCGAGCCCATGTACTGCTGAAGGAAGGTGTCGTAGAGGCCCCGCAGGCTCTTCGCCCGACTTTCCAAATCCCTTATCGTCAGCTCCGCCGAGTTCGTGAGCCGCGACTGCGCAATGGCCACAGACAGACGTTTTTCGATCTCTTGCTGCCGCTGCTTTGCAAGTTCGGCCTCGCTGCGGCTGATTTCAGAGAGCCTCTTAACCTCGTCCAGAATGGAGACGCGATATTCACGCAGCCTGTTTCGGATGTTGACGACCGCCAGATGATCGTGACCGACGCGGGCGGATAGCTCGGCCTCACGCCTGGCGAGTTCGAGATATTGCTGGCGCAGCGACGTAATGATCGGACTGTTCATCGCGTCGGAGCCGATGGCATCCAGATTGCTGATCGAGGATGGTTTTGCCGGGTCGACACCAAGGAGAGCCTCATAGCGCGACAACTTGGCCGCGGCCTCTGAACTCTGCGCGCGGGCGGCGGCCAGCCGGGTGTTGAGCTCCGTGATCTGCTGCTCGTCGATCGGCTTTCCACCGGACGAAACGATGTTATTTTGAGATTTGTATGCCTCAACTGCACGTTCGGCGGTCAGCGCCTCCTCACCGAGAGTTCGCAACCGTTCCCGGAGCCAGCTTGTTGCCGTTCGAGTGGCTTCGAACTTCGCCTCGAGCTGATCATTGATGTAGGCTTTGGCAATTGCGTTCGCGATGTCCGCCGCCAGCGCTGGATCGCTCGAGGTGAACGCGATTTCGATCACGTGGCTATAGCCGACTCGACCTGCGGACAGGCGATCCAGAAAGTTCGCAATCGTGGCTTCCGAGGGCTGCTCTGGCGGAGCGGGTTGCGTACCTTCTGGCGGACTTGACCTCCATCGTTGCAGCCAGCCCAGCAACCATGACTGCAGCGGCCGCGACTCCCTAAAGTCCGGGTGATCCCACAGCTTCAACTGTTTGATCACAGCCGCAGCGGTCGCCTGCGACTTGATGATCTGCAGCTGCGTTTCGATCTGAGTAACGTCGACGATCGGTTCGGATAGAAGCGATTGTTTCTGAAGGAATTGCGCTCTTGGATTCTCGAACAGGACCTGAACCTGGGCCGTATAGGCCGGCGAGACCAGTCGTAGGTATATGAGGCTGGCGGCACCTGCGAGGACCGCGGTGAAAATGATGACGAGGTATTGGCGCCGTATAAATACGAACGCTAATTTAATGAGGTCGCCGATGCCCCCGGTGTTTTGTCGGTCCGACTGCATTTGCATGGCGGAAGGGAGGCGCGCCCCATCGGGCTGCAACGTATGGGTCTGAAGCATCGGACAATTCTCTCGGCTGTCGACGATCGCGCGGGAGCATCCCGCAGACGCATATTTGGATCCGCGATCGCATTTAAAATAATATATCCGATAAATTTTGTATTGCCAATTAAATCTGGCTCAGGCATTAATTGCCGAATAATTAATTTGGATTGATGGAAGGGTCCCCGATTAAACCCGATACTTTGTCGCGAACGGAGCGAAGCGGAACTGGTTCGCCGGAAGGCTCGGTTTGCAGGACATCAGGGAGATCGGTGACCGTCCGGGCGGATAGCGCCGCGTATCGGAGCGTGCGGTCATGCTGGAAGTGCGAAGTCTGGCGATTCCGGATGTCAAGATGGTCCGGTCGCAGCGCTTTTCCGACGCGCGGGGCTATTTCTGCGAGACGTTCCGCCGCTCTGCTTTTGCCGAAAACGGAATCTCTTACGATTTCATCCAGGACAATCAGTCCTGCTCCGAACGGGCTGGGACAATCCGTGGATTGCACTTCCAGCGGCCTCCCTTCGCGCAAGCCAAGCTCGTCCGCGTGTTGAGGGGGGCGATCCTTGATGTGGTCCTCGATCTGCGGCGCCGGTCGCCGACATTCGGCAAGCACGTCTCGGTCAAGCTGGATAGCGAGAGCGACGGGCAGTTGCTCGTTCCAAAAGGGTTCGCGCACGGCTTCTGCACGCTCGAGCCTCAAACCACGGTCTTTTACAAGGTCGATGAGGTCTACTCGCCGGACCACGATGGCGGCGTTTATTGGGCGGATCCCGAATTAGCGATCGAGTGGCCGGTGAAGGCCTCAGAGGCACAACTTTCGCCGAAGGATCGAGCGCTTCCCACTTTCAGCCAGCTTGCTTCAGTATTTGAATTTTGAATAGAGGACGTGTCATGCGTGTCCTGGTGACGGGTGGAGCTGGATTTATCGGGTCTGCGGTCTGTCGCCAATTGGTCTTGGAAGCGCAGGCCTCGGTCGTCAATGTCGACAAGTTGACCTATGCGGCCAATTTGGCATCGCTGGCATCCATCGAGGGTACCAGCCGTTATCGATTTGAGCAGCACGACATCTGCGATCAGGAGGCGATCACTCGTCTGTTCTACAAATGGGAGCCGAGCGGAGTCATTCACTTGGCAGCGGAGAGCCATGTCGATCGGTCGATTACCGGGTCGGCGGCGTTCATCAGCACCAATATCGTCGGCACCTATACTCTGCTGGAAGCAGCCAGGCGATATTACGACGGGCTTTCAAGCCAGCGGCAGAGACAGTTCAGGTTCATTCACGTGTCGACCGACGAGGTCTACGGTTCGTTAGGGCCGGCCGACTGCTTCCGGGAAGACACCCCTTATCGGCCGAGTTCACCCTATTCGGCGAGCAAAGCCGCCTCGGACCACCTCGCGCTCGCCTGGTACAAGACCTATGGCTTGCCGGTGATCGTGTCGAACTGTTCGAACAATTACGGACCGTTTCAATTCCCGGAAAAGCTCATTCCGCTGACGATTCTCAACGCGATCGAGTACAAGTCGTTGCCTGTCTATGGCGACGGCAGCAACGTGCGCGATTGGCTTCATGTCGAGGACCACGCAGCAGGCCTGATCAGGCTGCTATTCGAAGGCAGGGCCGGAGAGAAGTACAATTTCGGCGGCGACAGCGAGCGCTCGAACCTGGAGGTCGTCACCCGGATTTGTGACGCGCTCGATCGCTTGCGTCCAGGGCCGGCAGCGAGGCGATCGCTGATCTCGTTTGTGCCGGACCGTCCGGGACACGACGCACGTTACGCGATCGATGCGTCCAAAGCTCGCAGCCAGCTGGGATGGCGGCCGACCCGAAGCTTCGAGCAAGGTCTCGCCGACACGGTCGAATGGTATCTGGCCAGCGGCACCTGGTGGGCACGGGCTCGCAATATGGTCTACGACGGCTCGCGTCTTGGTCTCCCAGCCACCCAACACTGAGGTTGCCAATGATCGAACAGCCGATTCTGATTGTTGGTCGAAATGGCCAATTGGGCAGTTGCCTTCGTGATCTCGCTGCGCTTCGCGGTCTGACTGCGGTGGCCCTCGGACGTGAGCAGCTCGATCTCGAGATCCGGGACGGAATCGACAGGACGGTCGCCTCGATCGCCCCCTGCATGATCATCAATGCCGCGGCCTATACGGCCGTGGATCAGGCGGAGTCCGAAGTCGGAAAAGCCTTCAACATCAATCGCGATGGTGCGGCCGCGTTGGCGGATGTCGCATGGCAGAGAAACATTCCATTTGTGCATGTGTCGACCGATTATGTCTTTGATGGCGCCAAATGCGAGGCTTACGACGAAACCGACGTGCCGGCGCCGCTGAACGCATACGGCGCATCAAAGCTGGCCGGCGAGGCGGCCGTGTTGGCGGCGCATCCCCTCGCGACCGTCGTCAGGTCATCTTGGATCTACAGCTCGACAGGCAGTAACTTCGTTCGGACAATGTTGCGGCTGGCCGAAACGCGTCCGGTCGTAAGGGTCGTTTGCGACCAACACGGAAGCCCGACGTCAGCGGCGGATCTGGCCGCAGCGCTCCTGAAGATTGCGGAGCGGCCGTTCACCGATGACCGCCGCATCGCAGCCGGCATCTTTCACGTGGCCGGCCAGGGAGCAACGAGCTGGCACGGCTTCGCCGAGGCAATCTTCGACGGTTTGTCCCGTCGCGGGGTACGGCCGCCGGCGTTGGAAGCGATCACGACAGAGCAGTATCCGTGCGCTGCTCGCAGGCCCGTAAACTCGCGCCTGGACTCGTCCAAAGCAGAACGCGTGTTTGGAATTCGATTGCCGGCCTGGCGCCACTCTCTCGAAACCTGTCTCGACCAACTCGTCGGAAGAGGAGACACCGATGCTGAAGGGAATCGTCCTGGCTGGCGGCAGCGGAACGCGGCTCTATCCGATCACACGTGTGGTCAGCAAGCAGTTGCTGCCCATCTATGACAAGCCGATGATCTATTACCCGCTGTCGACGCTGATGCTGGCAGGAATCCGCGAAATCCTGGTCATCACGACCCCGGCGGATCGGTCCCAGTTCGAACGATTGCTCGGGAACGGCAGCCAGTGGGGAATCCGGCTCAGCTATGCCGAACAACCCCGTCCCGGCGGGCTTGCGGAAGCCTTCATCGTAGGCGCCGATTTCATCGGAACCGATCGCGTCGCGATGGTGCTCGGAGACAACATCTTTTTCGGCGATGGCTTGAGCGCGCTGCTCGCCCGCGCGGCGGCACGTGAGGAAGGCGCAACCGTCTTCGCATATCATGTGCGGGATCCGGAACGATATGGCGTCGTTACGTTCGATGAGGCAGATCGGCCGGTGCGGATCGAGGAGAAGCCCAACAAGCCAATCTCAAGTTGGGCGATCACTGGACTGTATTTCTTCGACAATCGCGTCGTGCGGTACGCTCGCCGCGTCGAGCCATCTGCGCGTGGAGAGCTGGAGATCACCGATCTGCAGATGCGCTACCTTACAGCCAATGCTCTCCATGTCGAGCGCATGGGGCGGGGATTTGCCTGGCTCGACACTGGCACGGTCGAGTCGCTGGTTGATGCCGCAACTTTTGTTCAGACCCTCGAGCAGCGGCAGGGAGTGAAAATCGCCTGTCTGGAGGAAATCGCCTTCAGGCTGGGCTTCGTCACGCGCGACCAGGTCCTGGCGCTTGCGAGACCCCTCGAGAAGAGCGGCTATGGCAGATATCTGAATGAAATCGTATCGCTTCGGCGCGAGGCGGATTGAAAGGACGCATTTAGAAATATAGAAATAAATATCATGTTGCAAAACGCATTTTAAATGTGAATTGACGAGATAAATGTGTTAATTAAATCTTACCTGAGCGATTGGAGGGCTTTGCCATGCGGGGCCAGAAATCAAGCGCGTTCTTCACGAGAGTTCTGCTCAATGCTCAGGGAGCGCTGCGGGCTCGCGGATCACTGGAAGATGACCCCTGGACCTGGAACGGTTGGCTTGGGTCAACCAATCTGCCGGATCCCGGCGGTCCTGCTGAGACGGCGGCATCGACCGGATTGCAATGGCCAAGCATGGCGGAGCTGGGCCGCGATGACGGAACCTCGAGCGCCAGCGCGCAGGTCGACCGGACCGCGCGGAATTGGCTTTGGCCAGAGCCTCACGCAGGAATCCGCGCCGGAACAGAACAAGGCTCCTCCGCACAACGGCTCGAGCAGTTCGACTGGGCGACCAGCATGGCGGGTGGAGGCGGTGGTGCGTTCCCTGGTTCAAGCGCGACCACGCCTTTGCATCCCGGTGCCGGCAACTCCGGCGCGACGAGTTCGTTTTCAGTAGCTGCGGACGCCGCGGATTACCCGCCTGGTAGCATTGCAACGTTTACCGCAATGGGCCTCCTGTCCGGAGGGTCGGTCACCTTCCAGATCGCTGACCTACCGAGTGCGCCGGGTGCTGACGGCATTGCCGATGTTTATACGCCATTCGCGATCAAGGACGGCGGCGCCGGCGATTTGGACGGGCTCGCCAATGGCACAGTGGTCGCGCAATGGCAGGTGCCCGTCGACGGCCGTGCGACCGGTGCGACCTTGCAGCTCACGGCGACCTCCGGCGGCCAGACTGCGACAACGACGTTCGCCGACGCAAGCAACAAGATCGTCACGGAGAATCAACTAGCAGGTACGCCGAAGAGTACGTGGTCGATCCACGGCTCGATCGCCAACCAGGGCGACTCGCAGATTGAAGGTTTTGCGACCCAGATCAGCACCAACGCTGGACAGACGGTCTCCTTCAAGATTGACACCGCCGCGAGCGTGACCGGCTATCAGCTCGATATCTACCGGCTTGGCTATTATGGCGGCAACGGCGCGCGTTTGATCACGAGCATGCATCACACCGGAACGGACAATCAGCCGAACCCGATTTTCAATTCTGCAACCAATACCGTCGACGCTGGAAACTGGTCCGTGACGGACTCATGGACGATCCCGAGCACAGCGGTGTCAGGCGTCTATTTCGCGAAATTGACATCGGATACGGGCAACTACCAGAACATGATCCCGTTCATCGTTCGGAATGACGGCACGACCTCGGACATTCTGTTCCAGACCAGCGATACGACCTGGGAAGCATATAATCCGTGGGGCGGATACAACTTGTATCAGGGCCCTAGCGGTACGAACAGCGATCGCGCATATGAAGTGAGCTACAACCGTCCGATCGCCATGAATGTGAATTCCAACTTGGCTCAGCCGCCCGACTTCCTGTTCGGCGAAGAGTACGCGGCAATCTATTGGATGGAGCGGAACGGCTATAATCTCAATTACATCTCGGGTATCGATGCCGCGACCAATGCCGGACTGCTGCTAAATTCGAAGTCTTATGTCGACGTTGGCCACGACGAATATTGGTCCCAATCGCAATTTGCCAATGTCAAGGCGGCGGCAGATGCGGGCGTCAATCTCGCTTTCCTGAGCGGTAACCAAATCTATTGGGACACCCAGCTAGCTCCGAGCTTCGACGCCAGCCATACGCCGAACCGGAATATCATCGAATACAAGGACATTTGGAGCGGCGCCCAGATCGATCCTAACGGAACTGCGAACGGCGGAGCGGGGCTGTTTCGCGATCCTGTTTACGGACCCGGAACTCCGGAGAATTCGCTTTCCGGCCCGATCTTCACGGTCGACGACTCCGGCACGCTCTCCAACATCACGATTCCGGCCAGCATGTCGCAGCTCCGCTTCTGGAGAAATACCAGCGTTGCCAGCGGCAACGGAGGAACGCTGACCAACCTGCTTGGCTACGAATGGGACAGCGACCTCGATAACGGCTTTCGGCCGGGCGGCTTGATCGACATGTCCTCGACAACGATGAACGTCAACACGCTGCTGCTCGACAACGGATTGACTACCGGTCCCGGCACAGCCACGCACAGTCTCACGCTCTACCGTGATCCGACCAGCGGAGCCTTGGTTTTCGGCGCCGGCACGGTCATGTGGTCGTGGGGATTGTCGAACCAATACGTCCCATTCCACGGCATCACCGCACCGGTTAGCACTGCCGTTGAGCAATCCATGGTGAACCTGTTCGCCGACATGGGAGTGCAGCCGCAGACGCTTCAGACTGGCCTTGTAGCTGCGCAGGCCTCGACCGACACAACCGCGCCGACGGCGGTCATCACTTCCCCAACGAGCGGGAGCAGCGTCAGTCAGGGCCAGCAGGTAACGATTACCGGCACTGCGTCCGATGTCGGCGGACGTGTGGCCGGCATCGAGGTGTCGACCGATAGCGGCAAGACCTGGCACCCCGCCAGCGGAACGACGAGCTGGAGCTACACATGGGTTGCGTCGGGCTCTGGCGCGCAGGTCGTCGAGGCGCGCGCGACCGACGACAGTGTCAATGTGCAGGCGACCCCCGCCAGTATCAGCATCAACGTCACAGGTGGGGGGAGCGGAGGAAGCCTGTTCACGGCTTCCAACACGCCGGCGCAGACCAATTTGAATGATCGCTCGGCGATCGAGGTCGGTGTCAAATTCACGTCGTCGTCTGCCGGACAAATCACCGCGTTGAAGTTCTACCGAAGCCCGGGCGACACCGGCACGGATCTGCTCGACCTCTGGAGCTCGACCGGCACCAAGCTGGCCAGCGCCACCTTCAGCAACACCACGGCCACGGGCTGGCAGACCGTGACGCTGGCAACGCCGGTCTCGATCGCCGCCAACACGACCTATGTCGCCTCGTACCACACGAGCGGAGCCTACGTCGCGACCAATAATTTCTTCACCAACTCGTTCACGAGCGGCTCGCTGACGGCACCCTCATCGGCGTCCAGCGGCGGCAACGGCGTCTACGCCTATGGCGGCACCAACACTGCCGGGCTCTTCCCGACCAACAGCTTCAGTGCCAGCAACTACTATGCCGACGTGGTGTTCTCTTCGGGTTCGACCACCGACCCGGCGCCGGTGTTGACGAACCAGACACCCGACCAGACCGCGGTCGTCGGCTCGGCCTTCTCGCTGATGCTGCCCGCCAACACCTTTACCGTTGCCGACGGAGACCCGCTCACTTATGCGGCGACACTGGCCGACGGCACGCCGCTTCCCTCGTGGTTGAACTTCAATGGGCCGACCGAGACGTTCAGCGGCACGCCGACATCGGCGAACGTCGGCACGATCACCGTCAAAACGACGGCTAAGGATCCCGCCGGTCAGTCCGCCAGCGAGACCTTCAACATCGCCGTGTCTTCGACTGCGCCGCCCGCGAGCCTGTTCACGGCTTCCAACACGCCGGCGCAGACCAATTTGAATGATCGCTCGGCGATCGAGGTCGGTGTCAAATTCACGTCGTCGTCTGCCGGACAGATCACCGCGCTGAAGTTCTACCGCAGCCCGGGCGACACCGGCACGGATCTGCTCGACCTCTGGAGCTCGACCGGCACCAAGCTGGCCAGCGCCACCTTCAGCAACACCACGGCCACGGGCTGGCAGACCGTGACGCTGGCAACGCCGGTCTCGATCGCCGCCAACACGACCTATGTCGCCTCGTACCACACGAGCGGAGCCTACGTCGCGACCAATAATTTCTTCACCAACTCGTTCACGAGCGGCCCGCTGACGGCACCCTCATCGGCGTCCAGCGGCGGCAACGGCGTCTACGCCTATGGCGGCACCAACACTGCCGGGCTCTTCCCGACCAACAGCTTCAGTGCCAGCAACTACTATGCCGACGTGGTGTTCTCTTCGGGTTCGACCACCGACCCGGCGCCGGTGTTGACGAACCAGACACCCGACCAGACCGCGGTCGTCGGCTCGGCCTTCTCGCTGATGCTGCCCGCCAACACCTTTACCGTTGCCGACGGAGACCCGCTCACTTATGCGGCGACACTGGCCGACGGCACGCCGCTTCCCTCGTGGTTGAACTTCAATGGGCCGACCGAGACGTTCAGCGGCACGCCGACATCGGCGAACGTCGGCACGATCACCGTCAAAACGACGGCTAAGGATCCCGCCGGTCAGTCCGCCAGCGAGACCTTCAACATCGCCGTGTCTTCGACTGCGCCGCCCGCGAGCCTGTTCACGGCTTCCAACACGCCGGCGCAGACCAATTTGAACGATGGCACGCCGCTCGAGGTCGGCGTCAAATTCACGTCGTCGTCTGCCGGACAGATCACCGCGTTGAAGTTCTACCGCAGCCCGGGCGACACCGGCACGGATCTGCTCGACCTCTGGAGCTCGACCGGCACCAAGCTGGCCAGCGCCACCTTCAGCAACACCACGGCGACGGGCTGGCAGACCGTGACGCTGGCGACGCCGGTCTCGATCGCCGCCAACACGACCTATGTCGCCTCCTACCACACGAGCGGAGCCTACGTCGTGACCAATAATTTCTTCACCAACTCGCTCACGAGCGGCCCGCTGACGGCGCCCTCATCGGCGTCCAGCGGCGGCAACGGCGTCTACGCCTATGGCGGCACCAACACTGCCGGGCTCTTTCCGACCAGCAGCTTCAGCGCCAGCAACTACTATGCCGACGTGGTGTTTCAGCCCCAGTTAGCAGCATAAGGAATAGTAGGATGCATGCCGAAATCTATACGGATGGAGTGGACGAAATCACGGTCGGTGGGTCGATCGTGCGCGTAGACTTGGTGAGCCTGTCACCCACCGAACGGGACGACAACAACGCTCCCAAGAAAGTCTTTCGTCAGCGGCTAATCTTCTCGGTGGAAGCCTTCGCGAACTCCGTTGAGGTGATGCAGAACGCGCTTCAGGGCCTAGTCGATGCCGGCGCGATCCGGCGCGCCCGATCAGGCTCGACCACCGAGCCTTCGCACGTCGTTTCGTCGCTGGAGCGCGATCGACCCGCGCCAAATGCAGCACGGCCTCCTAATGTCTCAACCAACTTCCGCTGAAATCGATCGCGAATGCGCCCCGACGACCTCCGACGAAGGCGCGCCGTCGGCGTCTTGGACCGCGCTTGAAAGTTTGGCAAAGGTCGCCGCCCATCACGGCATCGACTTGTCTGCGGAACGCCTTCGGCACGTCTATGCCACCGACGGCTCAATGCTTTCGATCGACCGGTTGCTACGAATGGCCCGCGAGGCGGGACTTCGTGGGCAGACTGCGCACCTCGATTGGGGAGCGCTAAGCCACCTGGGCGAGGCATATCCGGCGCTCGTCCGGCTCTCGAACGACAATTGGGTCGTTATCTTGGGTGCGCCGCGAGCCGATGGCCTCGAGGCGGCCACCATCTGGGATCCACTCGCAGAGCGCAAGGACGAGCCGCTGATCGTTGACAAGGACCGCTTTTGCGCGCGGTGGAGCGGCGATGTCATTCTGATCAAGCGTGAGCGCCCGTCGTCAGCACGCCAAAGGGTGTTCGGGCTGAGATGGTTTTTGCCCGAACTGCTGCGTCAATGGCGGCTGTTCGCGGACGTCGCGATAGCGGCCATCTTACTCTATGCACTGGGTCTCGCGCTTCCCATTTTCTTTCAATTGGTGATTGACAAAGTTCTCGTGCACGAGAGCTTCACGACGCTTTACGTGCTCGCGGCCGGCGCGACCGTAGCCCTGGCCTTTGACGCGATATTCAGCTTTCTGCGGCGATACTTGCTGCTTTATGCGACCAACAAGGTCGATATCCGGGTCGCCACCAGGACATTCGGACACCTTCTCGGTCTGCCCGTCGCCTTTTTCGAGCACATATCCGCCGGCGTTCTAGTGAAGCATATGCAGCAGGCTGCGCGGATCCGCGAATTCCTCACCGGTCGGCTATTCCTGACGACCTTGGACGCTCTATCGCTGTTCGTGTTCATCCCGGTGCTGGCGCTCTACAGCGTTAAGCTGACAGGGCTGGTGCTCGCCTTCACGATCGTAATTGGAGGCGTCGTCGCGATCTTAACGGGGCCGTTCCGCCGACGTCTCTATGATCTGTATCAGGCCGAGGGCGCAAAACAGGCCCTGCTGGTCGAGAGTGTGCATGGTATGCGAACGGTGAAATCGTTGGCCATGGAACCGCGACAGAGTAGGGCGTGGGATGATTGCTGTGCTCAGTCGGTTTCGATGCGATTTGGCGTCGAAAAAATTTCCGCGGGGGCCCAGTCGTTGACGGGCTTCCTTGAGAAGATGATGACACTCGGCATCATCGCTCTTGGTGCGTTGGACGTCTTCAGCGGCGAAATGACGATCGGCGCGCTCGTCGCTTTCAACATGCTGGCCGGTCGCGTTTCGGGACCATTGGTCCAGATGGTGACGATGGTCCATGAATATCAGGAGGTACTCCTTGCCGTTAAGATGCTCGGCGAGGTGATGAACCAGCAACTGGAACACGACGGCAACCGCGAAGGGTTGCGGCCGCACTTCGCCGGTAAGATAGAATTCGAAAACGTCACCTTCCGTTATGGAGAAGGAAGGCCGGCACTTGATGATGTGTCGTTCTCGATCAAGGCTGGTTCGATCGTCGGAGTAGTTGGCCGGAGCGGCTCGGGCAAGACGACGCTGACGCGGCTCATTGCCGGAATGTACCCGGTGCAGCAGGGATTGCTGCGGATCGACGGCTATGACTCGCGCGAACTCGACTTGATTCATCTGCGTCAGAATCTTGGACTCGTGCTGCAGGACAATTTTCTGTTCCGAGGCACGGTGCGCGAGAACGTTGCCTGCGTTAAGCGCGATGCCACTTTCGGTGAGATCGTGAGGGCCGCGCAACTCGCAGGCGCTGATGAGTTTATCGAACGGCTGCCTCGCGGTTTCGATACCCTCTTGGAGGAAGAAGCATCGAACCTGTCAGGCGGACAGAAGCAACGGCTCGCGATTGCCCGCGCGTTGATCGTCAATCCGCGCATTTTGATCTTGGATGAGGCAACCAGCGCGCTCGATTCCGAGAGTGAAACCATCATTCGGCGCAATCTGCGCCGCATTGCCGAGGGACGAACGGTGATCATCGTATCGCACCGGCTATCGATGCTTTCGGACGCGAGCCAAATCCTGGTGATTGACCGCGGCAAGATCGTCGATGTGGACGGTCACGACCGGCTACTGCACAAGTGCACGATTTATAGACATCTCTGGAACCAGCAGACGAAGCAGATCGCATGATCGGGACAGAGAAAACGCGCGTTCAACCAAGCACCGACCTACCGGCCTCTCCAAAGAAGGGCGACCGGAGGCGCCGAGGGCTGCTGCGGCCTAGCCCAGCGCCGCCGCCTGTTGTCAGGGAATTTCAGCCCGATGCAGCGGAGATCGAACAGCGCAACCCGCCACGCGTAGCACGAATGACACTCTATTGTGTTGTAGCTGTGATCGCGGCCGCGATCACGTGGGCATCCGTCTCGCGAGTTGACATGATCGTGACCGCGCAGGGGAAGCTGATCACCACGCGTCCCAACCTGGTGGTTCAGCCATTGGAAACGTCGGTAATCCGCCAAATCCACGTCAAGCTCGGCGATCGCGTCAATCGCGGCGACTTGCTGGCGACGCTCGATCCAACCTTTTCGCAGGCGGATCTCGATCAGTTGCGTATGCGCGTCGCTGCGTTCGATGCCGCCATTGCCCGGCTACGCGCCGAATTGGACGGGACAGAATATGTAGTCAGGAATTTTGAAAATCCCGATGAGGTGCTGCAGCAGAAGGTGTTCCTGCAGAGAAGGAGCGCTTATGACGCACAGTTTCAGAACTATGAGGCGCAGATAGCTTCCGCGCAAGCGAATCTGAAGACAGCGCAAAATGAAGAGACGGTTCTGGCTCAGCGGCTGGAAAACATGCAGCTGATCGAAACCATGCGAAGCGCGCTAATGGCCAAGGAAGTGGGTTCAAGGCTGAATTTCCTGCTTTCTCGTGATGCGAGGCTGGAAGTCGAGAGCAATCTCGCGCGCGTTCGGGGCAGCATTGCCGATAGTTCGCATCGTTTGGACAAATCCCGAGCGGATCAAAAAGTATTCGCCGAAGAGTTTCGCCGCTCCGCTTACCAGGAGCTTGTCGAGACTTTGAGCAAGCGTGACAGCGCCGCTGAAGAGTTCAAGAAGGCCGAGCTTCGTCGCCAACTGATCGTACTGCGCGCTCCGGCAGATGCGTTCGTACTCGAGATTGCCAATCGGACCGTCGGGTCGGTCGTTCGCGAGGCGGAAACCCTGTTCCTACTCGTTCGCCGGGACGCTCAACTCCAGGCCGAAGTCAATGTGGATGGCAAGGATATCGGCCAGCTCGCGATCGGGCAGCGGGTACGGATCAAGTTCGAGGCGTTTCCGTTCCAGAAATATGGCACGGCGACTGGTGAGGTCCGGGTCATTAGCCAGGACTCGTTCTCGCCAGACCCGAAGGTCGAAGGTGCGCGTCGCGCGTCCAGTCCCTATTACCGCGTGCTGGTCGATTTGCGGGACACGCACCTTCGGCTGCCGCCGGAACATCTTCAGCTCATTCCCGGTATGGCGGTCACGGCTGAGATGAAGGTCGGAAAGCGCACGGTGATTTCATATTTCCTCTATCCACTACTCCGTGGTCTCGATGAAAGCATCCGGGAATACTGACGGGGATTACCATGGTGCACTGTCGATGATGATGATCAGCTCGAATTCTGGTGTGAAGCTCATAATGCCGGCTCCAGCGAAGGGGTTGTCGCCAAACTCGCCTCTGGTGAACTATGCGCTCAGAGGGCTGGAACGCTGCTGGTTGCCTCGCGAGCGCCGTTGGTCGCATATCTATCACCTCGACGGGCGGGCTTCGCCAAACGAGTCGATAGCGCATAGCGACGTGTTCTATACCCTCAATGTCTTGCTCGGGATGTCACGGGTCGCGGAACTTCCGGCTGACATTGATCTCCCGGAGATCTTCCATCGAAATGCCATGAGTCTCACCGCGCTTCCCGTGCGGAAATATGCGTTCGGCATGGCCTTGTGGGCCGCCGCCGAGCTCCGCCTTCCCATTCCGGAGCGGGTGAGGTCCGAGCTGAAAGCGATTCTCTCGGATCAGTCGCAATGGTCCGCGTTTCGGGCTCAGGACCTGGGCATGCTGCTGACGGGGGTCATCGCGCAGGCCAGGGCAGGCGAGAGGGAGTGGCTATGCTTCGCCAGCCCGCTCTACCGTTTCCTGAAGGAGCGTTTCCATAGCGAATCCGGATTGTTTTTCGATGCGCCGTCCGGCTTCCGTCGCCGCTTTGCGTCATTTGCGACGCAGACCTACCTTTCAATCGCCTGCTATCAGTACGGCGAATTCACCGCAGACGTGTCCGCGCTCGTCATGGCCGACACCTGTGTGCGCAATCTGATCGCGCTTCAGGGACCCCAGGGTGAATGGCCGTGGTTCTTCGATGCGAAGAGTGGCCGCGTCCTCGATTTCTACGAAGTCTATTCAGTCCATCAGTATGGAATGGCCCCGGCGCTGCTGGAATGGGCCGAGCGTTTCGGACGACGAGGAGCGCGGGATGCCCTGGTCAAGGGATTCAACTGGGTGCTGGGCCACAACCAACTGGGCCGGACAATGCTTGTGCCGGAGCTCAGCCTGACGCTCCGTTCGCAGGTTCGCAAGCATGAACTGAAGAGCAGGGCTCGGCGGATGTTGCGCGCGCTCAGAAACACCTGGCTCGAGAACGATGAAACCCTGATCGACAGTGCTGACGTGAGAGTTCGCCTCGAGTGCCGCAGCTACGAACTCGGATGGATTCTGTGGTCATTCGGCCGGCGTACCGACTTGCGGGACCTCAGCCACAACGACGTTTTCGAACAGCCATCGTGCCCGCCTGGTGACTAGTCGCAGCGCAGCGGCAGCGGCATCAGTTGCGATTCCAGACGACCGCGCCCTCTCCCCGAAGCAGGGCCAGCATCTTGGCCGTTCGATGGCTGCGAATTGCGCAGAGAACGGCGATCGCCTTGAGGCGGGCGCCTATGCCATGGACGCGCCGGCTCGTCATAACAGTGATCGCGCCGGCCGCCGGTGAGGCAAGGACGAGCAGCGCCAGGGCAAACCAGCGCAGCCGCCAGCCACGCGCGCCCTGTGCCATGTTGCGGTAGTGCGTGATTTGGCGATCCCATTTTGCATAGAGCTCCCGAAGCGACCGCCGCGCAGGATGGAACACGACCATTCCGGGGATGTAGCGAAATTCGCAGCCGGCGCGGATGGCCATTTCTCCCCATTGCATGTCTTCCGCGAACTGAATGCCCGGGAAAGGTCCGACCTTCGCAAAATCGGCGCGGCGGACCGCGAGATTTGCCGTGACCGAGTAGCCGTGTTTGGTGACGTACAAGCGATTGCGGAAGCCGAAAACGCTTTCGTAGGCTTCGATCGCGGTGAAACGTCCTTCGACCTCGGGCCGGATGCGGACCTCTCCGCCAAGGATCGTCGCCGGCCTGACTTGCTGGAACGCCTCATGTATGGCGGTCAGCCAGTCCGGATGAGCCCGACAGTCGGCGTCCATGAAAGCGAGAATGTCACCTCTCGCATGGGCTGCGCCGGCGTTTCGCGCCGGACCGGGACCGGGATGCGATTGGTACGTCAACCTCACGTCGGGATGGCCGGCAACGACCTCCACCGGGGGCATCGCCGAGCCGTTGTCCACCACGATGACCTCGAACAGGTCGCGGGACAGGGTCTGTGCATCCAGGCTCCGCAAGCAGGCTTCCAGAGCCTCCGCCTGGTTGAGGTGGGGAATGATCACCGAAATCATTTTATCAGCGCCATATTTAATTTTCCTTTGGTGCGCAGCGGGTCCGCCGGCGGTAGGGCCCAGTTTCACACTCGTTTGGCAGCCCGCATTTAATCCTTGCAATTAAATATTTGCCATTTATTATCGTTATTATAATCTTAAATGCAACTTAAACAAAATTGCATTTTGGAGGTCGATTCAAATGCGTGCATCGTTCCTGGCGTGCCCCATCGACCTGCTGACAATGGCGGAAACCGTGGAGCTGGCGCGCGGCGCCATGCGCAGCCGCCGACGACTGCAGCATGTGGCGCTGAACGTTGCCAAGTTCGTCAAGATGCGGTCCGATCCTGTGCTCGCGGCCGACGTCGCCGACAGCGATATTGTCAGCATAGACGGCATGGGGATCCTCTGGGGCGCGCGAGCGGTGGGGCTTCCGGCGACGTCGCGAGTCACCGGTGTCGATCTCCTGGCCGAATTACTCGCGGTGTGCGCGCGGGAAGGCTTCAAGCCGTATTTCCTGGGAGCCACCCAGGCGGTACTGCAGGAGGCAATGCAACGCGCGCGCGTGAGACATCCTTCACTTGTCTTCGCGGGTTGGCATGACGGCTACTTCAAACCCGAGCAGGAGAGTGACGTCGTCCGGGATATCCGGTCGAGCGGGGCCGATTGTCTCTTCATCGGCATGCCGACGCCGCGCAAGGAGCGCTTTCTGGCCGCCCACCGCGACGATCTCGGCGTCCCTTTCATCATGGGCGTGGGTGGGGCGTTCGACATTCTTGCGGGCACCGTCCGACGCGCGCCCGCACGGATTCAGAGGCTGGGCCTCGAGTGGCTGTACCGCATCTATCAGGAGCCCGGGCGAATGTGGTGGCGATACGCCACGACGAACACGCTGTTTGCGGGCATCCTGGTGCAAGCGCTCATCAAGCAGGCGATTCAGCACACGCCGGGAGCGCCGGGCCCCGTGCCGCCGGGCCCGAGTCGGATCGGAGGGTGAGACGTGCCCAAGCATTTTTTCATCCTCTTGGGGACCCGGCCCGAAGCAATCAAGCTCTTCCCGGTCATCAACCGGCTCAAGGCCGAGAATCGCAAGGACATTTCCCTGACGATCTGTGCGACGGCACAGCATCGACAGCTGCTTGATCAGGTCCTCAAGCTCGCCAAAGTGGTCCCGGATTTCGACCTGAACGTCATGACGGCCAATCAGACGCTGGACCATCTAACCGCGCGGCTGCTCGGAGAGGTCGGTGAGCTGCTCGAGAAAGTGAAGCCTACCAGGGTGATCGTCCAAGGCGACACGGCGACCGCCATGGCCGGCGCACTCGCGTCCTATTATCACCGGATACCGGTCTCTCACATCGAGGCCGGACTGCGCAGTGGCGACATCTTTTCGCCTTGGCCCGAGGAGGTGAACCGCAAGATCGTCGGCTCGATCGCAGATCAGCATTTTGCCCCGACGGAGCGCGCGGCGCGCGCGCTGCGCTCTGAAAACGTCTCGGACGACCGCATCCACGTCACCGGAAACACGGTGGTGGACGCTCTCATCCTGGCGAAAGCCATGGTCGAATCCGATCCCGGGCTCGCGGGCCGCTGGGATGGTATCAAGAAGCGTCACGGCAACCGGCGCATCATCCTGGTGACCTGCCATCGCCGGGAGAATTTCGGCGGCGGCGTAATCAATATCGTGAACGCGTTGGAAACGATCCTGCGCAGGGAAGACGTTGCGGTGGTGCTTCCCGTGCATCCGAATCCGAATGTGCGCGACTTGTTTGCGTCCCGATTGTCGGATCACCCGAGGGTCGTCCTCATTTCCCCGCAGGAATACACGGATTTCGTCAGCCTGCTCTCGTTGTCTCATCTGGTCCTGACGGATTCAGGCGGCGTCCAGGAGGAGGCCCCCACGTTCGGAAAACCGGTCCTCGTGATGCGCGACACGACCGAGCGCCCCGAGGGGGTGGAAGCCGGGACGGCGCGTCTCGTCGGTGCGAACTACGACAGGATCGTTGCGGAGACATTTCGCCTGCTCGACGACGACGAGACTTATGCTGCCATGGCCCGTTCGCATAACCCGTTCGGTGACGGGCACGCGAGCGAGCGTATCGTGAAGGTTCTTCTCAATGCCTGAATTCCAGAAGATCAATGTCGTTGGGCTTGGCTATATCGGGCTGCCGACCGCGGCCCTGATTGCGAGCCGCGGATTGCAGGTGGTCGGTATCGACACCAACGAGCGTATCGTCGATACGGTTGCATCGGGAAGGATTCACATCGCTGAGCCCGATCTCGATGGCCTCGTTTCCAAGGTCGTGTCGAGCGGCGCCCTGACGACATCCACCAAGCCGCAGGCGGCCGACGTCTTCATCATCGCAGTGCCGACGCCGATCGATCGCGACAACCGTCCAGACTTATCAAGCGTGAATGCCGCAGTCGACCAAATCGTCGATATCCTCGCACCGGGCAATCTCGTCATCCTCGAATCGACGTCGCCGATCGGAACGACCGAGGCGATCGCGAAGCGGATCGTTGAACGCCGGCCAGATCTGCACATCGGCGTCAACGGCAAGGAAGACGGGGCGATCTACGTCGCCTACTGCCCGGAACGCGTGTTACCTGGCCGGATCCTGACCGAGCTCATCAACAACGACAGATGCATCGGGGGCATTACGCCAACCTGCACGCGCCGTGCTCAGCGCTTCTACAAGATGTTCGTCCGCGGGGCCTGCGTCGGCACTACGGCACGCACGGCCGAGTTGGTCAAGCTGACGGAAAACGCCTTCCGCGATACCAACATAGCATTTGCGAACGAACTCTCGCTGATTTGCGACAGGTTCGACATCAATGTCTGGGAAGTGATCGACATCGCCAACCGCCACCCTCGCGTAAACGTATTGCGGCCAGGACCGGGAGTAGGCGGGCACTGCATTGCGGTCGATCCCTGGTTCATCATCGACTCCGCACCGGACCTGGCTCGGGTGATGCGAACCAGCCGAGAAGTCAACAACGCCAAAACGCGGCAGATCATCGAACGCACAGAGGCGCTGATCGACGATCATCCCTATGCAAACATCGCCTGCTGTGGATTGACGTTCAAGGCCAATGTCGACGATCTGCGCGAAAGTCCCGCCATGGAAATAGCCACGCATCTCGCGGCAAAGTACGGAGAACGAGTCAAGGTCGTTGAGCCGAACCTTCGGCGCCTGCCGCCCCAGCTGGCCGATCACCGTGTCGCTTTCGTGAACATCGAGGAGGCTCTGCGCAGTTGCGAGATCGCGGTTCTCCTCGTCGATCACGACGAGTTCAAGATGGTGCCCCTCTCGGAGCGTCGGCATCTCGACGTCATCGATACGCGGGGCATATGGCAGGACATGCCGGCGCGGACCTGATGCCCGGCGTGATGTGATCGTCTGCAACGGGATGATTGGAAGCGTACTCTCTGGATGCATCGAGGTTAGCATGCGAGACAGTCAGCTGGGAATCGGCGTCGTGGGCTACGGCTATTGGGGCCCCAATCTCGTTCGCAATTTCTCGGTCAATCCGGCCACGCGCGTCGTCAGCGTGAGCGACCTGAACCCAGGACGGCTCGACGCGATAAAGCAGCTTTACCCCGCGGTGGAGACGACCAGCCGCTACGAAGATCTGCTCAAGGACGCCCGTATCGATGCAATCGCCATCGCTACGCCGGTGCATACGCATTACGAGCTGGCAATTGCGGCGTTGAGAGCCGGAAAGCATGTTCTGGTCGAAAAGCCGCTTGCGCCGAGCGCTGAGCTCGTGACCCGCTTGATCGAGGAAGCCGACCGGCGCGGATTGACGCTCATGGTCGATCATACCTTCCTCTACACGCCGGCGGTCCAGAAGATCCGGGAGCTCCTGCTGAGCCGCGAGCTCGGAGACATCTACTACTACGACAGCACGCGCGCGAGTCTCGGGCTGTTTCAAAAGGACGTCAATGTGATCTGGGACCTGGCGGTGCACGACATCTCGATCATCCACCATATCCTCGATCGGGCGCCGATCGCCGTCTCGGCAACGGGGTCGTGCCACGTCGTCGGATCGCCGGAGAACATGGCGCACATCACGCTGTTCTTTGCCGACGCGTGCGTGGCCCACGTCAGCGTCAATTGGCTCTCGCCCGTCAAGGTGCGCCAGACCTTCATCGGTGGCAGCAAGAAGATGATCGTCTACGACGATCTCGAGCCGACCGAAAAGATCAAGGTCTATGACAAGGGAATTACGCTCGATGCGCCTCCCGAGGATGCGCATCAATTTCGGATTGGATATCGCGCCGGCGACATGTGGGCACCGCACATCTCGCCGACGGAGGCGCTACAGACGGAGGTGGAGCATTTTGTCGATTGCGTATCCACCGGCCGCCAGCCGATTTCCAGCGGCACCTCCGGACTCCGCGTGATCGAAGTCCTGGAAGCGGCATCGTGCTCGATCGCAAAACAGGGGGCGCCGGTATTGCTGCGAGAGCCTTACGGAACCCGGCAGCGCGCGAGAGCGATCGCATGACGCGCGCGGCGGCCTAGCTGACCTAATCGCCATGGCAGACGATGCAATGAGGTCCGTGCAGCGCTCGATCCTGTTCTCCGCGCTCGATCGTTACATCGGCCTCATGCTGGTCTTTGTCGCGACCGCCGTGCTCGCCCGTCTGCTGTCCCCTGAAGAATTCGGCATCTATGCCGTCGTAAACGCCATCACATCCATCATTGCCGCCTGCTTCCAGGAGTTTGCAGGTGCAAGCTATCTCATTCAGAAGCGCGAGTTGTCGCGGGCAAGCGTGCAGACCACGTTCACGGTTAACCTCGTGATATCGGCGGCCACCGCATTCATGCTGTTCGTGTTTGCGCAGCCCATCGCGCGTCTCTTCGAGCTTGACGGCTTGCGTCAGGGCATCGAGATCTCCGCTCTGAATTTTCTGTTGCTGCCGTTCTCCGGAACCATAGCCGCATTATTCCGTCGTGAGATGCAGTTTGGAACGCTCGCAATCTGTAACCTCGCGGCGGGTGCGACTATCGCCGTCGTTTCGATCGCTCTCGCGTTGGCCCACTTCAGCTACATGGCCCCACTTTGGGGAGCGGTGGCCGGCAATGCGGTGCTGGCCGTGATGCTGCTGATATGGCGGAGAGAGTTTGGCGCGATGCGCCCGTCCCTGGTCGATTTCCGGGAGATCATCGGCTTCGGCCTCTACTCGGGCGCGGTTAGTGTTGTGAACGTGTTCTATGGCCTAGCGCCGCAGCTCTTCCTGGCGAGGGTACTCGACTTCACGGCCGTCGGTCTTTACAGCCGCGCAATCGCATCGACGCAGATATTCGATAAGCTGGTGACACAAGTCATAAGTCCGGTCGTCATGCCAGCGGTTGTTGCGCGAAGCAAATCAGGGGGCGATCTCAAGGCCGTCTATCTGGAGGCCATTCAGTTGCTCTCCGCGGTGCAGTGGCCGTTCTTGGCCTTCATGGCCATCATGGCCCGGCCAATCATTCTGATCTGGCTCGGTCCGACGTGGCTGGAGATCGTCCCGCTCGTGCAACTGCTCTGCGTCGGCAATCTTGCGCTTTTCGCCGCCTGCCTGACCTATCCGGTGTTTGTTGCGGTCGGAAGGGTGCAGGATGCGCTGATCTCGTCCTTGATTTCGCTGCCCCCCTCGCTTCTGGTCGTCTTCGGTGCATCGTTTCTGGGCGTGCACGCCGTTGCAGCAACCGCCCTTGTCACATTGCCATTTCAAGCCGCAGTGGCGTTCCATTTTCTTGGGCGACATCTCGACATTCGGCCCGGTGAATTTGTACGCACCCTGCTCAGAAGCGGAGCTGTAACGGCACTCGTGATTGCAGGCGCGTCGATCTGTGCGGCGCTGACGGATGCGCAAGGACTTTCGCCGCTTGCTGGCTTGGCATCAGCCTTCTCCGTCGCTGCGCTTTGTTGGTGGCTGGGACTGGCGGTGACCGGGCACCCGCTCTTGCAGCAGTTCCACTACGCAGCAGCCGGCCTCGCGAGAATGGCGCCGGGGCTGTGGCCTTCGCGGACGGCGCCATAGCGGCTTCGGCCACATCATTCGGAGTTCGGACATGCCTATCAAAGAAGACGTCGAACTAGGTCGCGATGTCCGTATTCCTCACCCGGAACTGGTCAATCTGTACGGCTGCACTGTTGGTGACGAGAGCAGGATCGGAACGTTCGTCGAAATCCAGGCGGGGGCGAAGATAGGTGCGCGCTGCAAGATATCCTCGCACAGCTTCATCTGCGAGGGCGTCACGATCGAGGACGAGGTGTTTATCGGTCATGGCGTGATGTTTACGAATGACAAGCATCCGAGAGCAACAACCGCGGATGGTCGTCCTCAGCAAACGTCGGACTGGACCTTGGAGCGCACCCACGTCGGTAGGGGGGCCTCCATCGGCTCCAATGCCACCATTTTATGTGGTGTGACAGTCGGTGCGGGGGCGTTCGTTGGCGCGGGCTCGGTGGTGACGAAGGACGTTCCCATGGGCGCTACCGTCGCGGGAGTGCCGGCCCGGATCATGTCCGCAGTCGAAAATATGGCCACCGCCGCCAGTGCCTTGATCAGCGAGGCCTCCTAGCCGGGACCAAATTAATCGCGATTTATTTTCTTGAAAATGATGCTTGATTTAATATTATAATGCGAGTTAATTTTTAATATATAGTCAGCCAATCCAAGGTGTTGAATCTTGATACCCTTCCTGGATCTGAAAGCCCAGTACCGTCAAATCAAGCCGGAAGTCGACGCCGCGGTGGCCAGGGTCGTCAGCAGCGGGCACTTCGTGCTCGGGCCGGAGGTGAGGGCCTTCGAGGGACGCTTTGCCGAATATTGCCGGACTTCGCATTGCCTTGCGGTGAATAGTGGGACGTCGGCGCTCCATCTTGCTCTGCTGGCGGCGGGTGTTGGACCCGGTGACGAGGTCATCACGGTGTCCATGACATTCGTGGCGACAACCGCAGCCATTCTCTACAGCGGCGCCAAGCCGGTGTTCGTCGACGTTGACCCGGTCACGTGGACGATGGATCCCGGTCTGATCGAGGCTGCGATAACACCGCGAACCAAAGCCATCCTGCCGGTCCACCTCCACGGCTTGATGGCCGAGATGGATCCCATCATGTCGATCGCGCGGCGTCATGGTCTGGTGGTCATTGAAGACGCCGCGCAGGCGCACGGCGCGGAGTACCGGGGACGCCGTGCAGGCTCGATCGGGGATCTGGGGTGCTTCAGCTTTTATCCGGGCAAGAATCTGGGGGCGTTCGGCGAGGGTGGGGCGGTCGTCACTGATCGGCCTGAATTCGCACGCCGGGTGTCACTGCTGCGGGACTGGGGGCAGGAGGCGAAATACGACCACGTCATTGCCGGATACAACTATCGCATGGATGAGATCCAGAGCGCGATATTGAATGTCAAGCTGGACTACATCGAGCGCTGGACCGAGGCTCGCCGATCGCTCGCAGAACGATACGACGAACTGCTGTCTGAGCTCCCATTCGCGCGTCCGCAGCCGCCCAGGCACTCCCGCCACGTGTATCATGTCTATGCGGTCAGATTGCAGCGGCGCGATGATGCGCTAACGATATTGCGGGACGCCGGCATCGGTGCAGGGATTCACTATCCCATTCCGGTGCATCTGCAGAAGGCCTATGCAGAACTCGGTTGTCGGGCCGGTGATCTGCCGGTAACCGAGCAGCTTGCCAACGACGTTCTCTCGCTTCCCATTTATCCCGAGTTGCGGCCGGACCAGGCGACCGCAGTTGTCTCCACTTTGAGGAACGCCGGAGCATTGCGACCCAGCGAGGCCGTCAGCGAACGAACGCCGCATTCACAAAGCTTCATAACGAGGTCCTGCAACAGGAGGGCGTCTTGATCGAGCTCAAGGGAAAACGCGTTCTGGTCACTGGCGGGGCGGGGTTCATCGGCTCCCACATCGTTGATCTGCTCTGCGATGAGGGTTGTATCGAGATCGTTGCCCTCGACAACATGGTGCGAGGCCGACCGGAGAATCTCCGGCGCGCGCTCGGACGCGGCCCGGTGAGATTGGTTCACGGCGACATACGCGATCGCAAGCTGATGGAAGCCCTGGTGAAGGCTGCCGACATCGTTTTTCACCAGGCTGCACTCCGCATCACGCATTGCGCGGCAGAGCCGCGCCTGGCCAAGGAGGTCATGGTAGACGCCACCTATGACCTCCTGGAGCTGTGCATCAAGCACGACATTGAGAAGATCATCGCAGCATCCTCGGCATCCGTCTATGGCATGGCCGAGGAGTTTCCGACAACCGAGCGGCAGAACCCTTACAACAATCGGACTCTCTACGGAGCGGCCAAGGCATTCAATGAGGGCCTGCTGCGCGCCTTCAACGACGTGTGCGGCCTTGATTACGTGGCATTCCGGTATTTCAACGTCTATGGCAGCCGGATGGATATACACGGACGGTACACCGAGGTCTTGATCCGCTGGATGGAGCGGCTCGAGGCCGGATTACCTCCCGTCATCTTTGGCGACGGTCGTCAGACCATGGATTTCGTTCACGTCCGGGACGTCGCGCGCGCCAACATCCTCGCGGCCCGGGCAAAGATTACTGACGAGGTCTTCAACGTCGGAAGCGGCACCGAGACCAGCCTGACGGAATTGGCGACGGTACTTGCGTCGGTGATGGGGCGCCGCGGCCTGACACCCGAATTCGCACCTGAGCGCTCGGTCAATCCGGTGCCGCGACGGCTGGCATCGACGGGCAAGGCCGAGCGCCTGCTGGGATTCCGCACCACGGTTTCGCTCGAGCAGGGGCTCGCCGACCTCGTCAAATGGTGGCGATCGGAACGCGATCTCGCTTCGGATCGCCAGCGGCAGGCGGCAGCATCGTGATCCCGATCGCAGCGCCGCTGCTCGCGGACGAAGAGGCCGATGCTGCACGCGCCGTCGTGCTGTCGGGCTGGGTATCGCAAGGCCCGCAGGTGGCTGCGTTCGAGGACGAGTTCGCCGCACTCATCGGCGCACCGCACGCCTGCGCCGTCGCGAATTGCACGACGGCCCTGCAGCTCGCCTTGGCAGCGCTGGGTATCGGCAGGGGCGACGAGGTGATCACGGTCAGCCACTCCTTCATCGCAACGGCCAACGTGATCCGATATCAGGGTGCCACTCCGGTTTTTGTCGATATCGAGCCCGAGACGTACAATTTGGATTGCGCTCGGCTGGCCGAAGCAATCACCGAGCGCACCCGCGCGATCATCGCGGTCCATCAGATGGGCATGCCGTGTGACATGGCAGCACTCATGGCCGTGGCGCGCCGCCACGGGATCGCTGTCATCGAGGATGCGGCTTGTGCCGCCGGCTCGCAGATCCGGATGAACGGGCAATGGGAAGCAGTCGGCAAGCCGCATGGCGACATTGCCTGCTTTTCGTTTCATCCGCGAAAGGTGATCACGACAGGTGAGGGTGGCATGCTCACCACCGCCGATGCCGAGCTCGATCGCAAGTTCAGACTGCTACGTCAACACGGGATGAGCGTTCCGGATATCGTGCGTCACGGGTCGCAGCGTGTCATTTTCGAGGAGTACGTCCTCGTCGGCTACAACTATCGAATGACGGACATGCAGGCCGCGATCGGGCGCAAACAGCTCGAGCGTCTTCCGCAACTGATTGCGTGGCGGCGTGCGCTGGCATCCCGTTACGCCGAACTGCTTGGGAACATAGAGGGGCTGCGGCTACCGTTCGAGCCGGCGTGGGCCCGATCGAATTGGCAGAGCTACTGTGTGCGCTTGCCCGATCGAATGGATCAGCGGGCGACGATGCAATCGCTGCTCGATCAGGGCATCGCCACGCGCAGGGGCATCATGTGCTCGCATCGCGAGCCGCCTTATGCGGGCGCTGAGCCGCGCCACGATCTGCGACAATCCGAGCTCGCCCAGGACCACGCGATCCTGCTTCCGCTGTATGCGCAGATGGAGGAATACGAGCAGGTTTGTGTGGCCAAGGCTCTCCGCGCCGAACTAGCGAAGGACTCGTGAGTGCGCGGGGTCGTCTGGAGGCTGACATTGAGTGAGCTTGTCGAATGACTGGCGGAGTGGGAGCATGGCCAAGGTCGACGTTCTGGTACCTTGCTACAATTACGGCCGGTTCCTGACGGATTGTGTCAAAAGCGTGCTCACTCAATCGATTCAGGATGTAAGGGTTCTCATCATCGATGACGCGTCGTCGGACGATACTGTTGAAGTGGCAACCCGCTTAAAGGCCGCTGACGCTCGCGTAGAATTCATGCAGCACGCGCGTAACAGAGGCCATATAAGAACCTACAATGAAGGTATTGAATGGGCGAGTGGCGAATATTTTTTGCTGCTCTCCGCCGACGACTTGTTGGTTCCGCATGCTCTCGAACGCGCCACTTCAGTAATGGATCGAAATCCCGACATTGTGCTTACTTTTGGTGAGTGTGCCACGTGGCGAGAGTGCAGCCCGTTCCCCGAGGTCTGGCCCATGCGAGACTACTCGTGGACGCGCTTCAACCTGCTGAACGAGATGTGCACATTCGCAGCGAACCTCGTCCCGACGCCAACCGCCATCGTGCGAACAAACGTCCAAAAGACGATCGGTGGCTATCGGGAAGCGTTGCCCCACAGCGGCGACATGGAGATGTGGCTTCGATTCGCGGCTAATGGCGCTGTCGCCCGTATAGATGCGGTGCAGGCCATCTATCGAAAACACGAAACGGCGATGTCCAATTCTTATTGTGCCGAGATGCTGTTCGACTATCGGCAACGCTACTTGGCGTTCGAGAGCTTCTTTATTGAATATGGCCCTCGGCTTAAGGGAAGCGGCGAATTGAAGTTGCTGGCCCAGCGCAAGCTCGCTCGAAAGCTGTTCCGTGATGGAGTCGGACTTCTTCGGCGGGGACAGTTGAGTAGGGGCTTGCGATACCTTCGGGAGTGGACGGAATTGAATCCTCGTGCGAGTTCTTTCTGGCCGGTGCCGGCCCGGAACGTCGCCAATAGCCTACATCCTTCGTCACGGACGACGGAGGAAGGGTGATCGGCAGGGCACGCCAAGTAAGCAGATCGCCACACGGCGGAGCGGACCCTCCTGGCGATGACCTCTGGAAGTATTTCGCGCGAAGAGGCGCGGACCTACCGGAAGGTGCTCGTCATCCGTATCTGAGGTCGGAAACGACTTTGATCAACGTGCGAATGGTCTGAAACTGCCGCAGATTGAGCTTTGCAAGCGCCCAGTAAGTTCGAAGTGAGTCCCGCGATATTTCAAGCCCGCTTCTGGCGAACTTCGTACGCTTCCGAAACGAGTCGAAGAAGGCGCTGTTGGCGTTGAGGGCCCTTGCATTCCAGGGCTTTCTCCAGGTTGCGAAATGGACAATGCCCGGCCGTCGCTCGGGTGGGAGACATCGGAGATCTATCTTCTCATAATGGTCTATAAAATTCCAGCGCGAGTCCAGCTTCTTCCAAGCGCCATTGCAAGCGACGTTGAGGGCGTCCTGATCGGAAAACGGCGACTTGGGATTCTGCTCCAGATACCGCAGAGCTCTTTCCGAGACACGGCTTTCGCGCCACCTCGGAAGATTGATCAATAGGACCCCCGCGTTAAAGTAATTGTCTACCTTCGGGATGGCGGTTACGGCTAGGTCGCCGGCCTTGATCTGAGCGTCCAATCCATCCAAGACCGCCCCTACTGCGGCATTGCCGAGATTGGTGTCCCAGAGCGGCGCCAGGTCGCTCAAGACTAATGTATCGGAATCAAGATAAAGAACTTTGGTGACCGATCCCGGAAAAAGCGCTGGAATCAAAAGCCGGGCGTAGGTCGCCTTTGAAATGTGGTCTTGAGTCCATAAAGCATCGAATTGCCTCTCTTCGACCGAAATCCAGCGGAGCTGCGCGGCCCCTTCCGGAAGAGAGCGCGAGACCTTGCGTCTGGTTGCCGCCGAAATGCCAAACGCGAGAATGTGAATCTCCAGCGGCCACCATCGCTGATTTGCCTCGGCGAGGGAAAGCAACGCCGCGGCTAACGGCATTCCATATGCTTCATCGCTCGCGAGAACAATGGGACAGCGCATTGGAGATAGAATATCCATTTATTTTCATTAATTCTACATTTATATTGCGAATAAAAATGGTTTACACATGCCTTGTTGATTATTTAAAATCATTTTAATGCCGATGGCGTTTTACCCGGGTCCGGCGCGGCTCAGAAAGGTAACGGGTCAATGGGGCGTAATCCGCGAGTGAGCAGCTCTGGGCTGGGCGAGAATGAGCTCCGGCAGCGCGTGCTGGTCGCTATAGCGAGCTATGGGAGATCGAACGATCGCTATCTTCAGCGTCTCATCGAGCAATATCGATCCATGTCTTTCGACGTCCACATAGTGGTGCTGTCGAACATCGAGAAGAACCTGGGTTCCGGCGTGGAATGCAGAGTCGGGTTACCCAACAGCGATCCGTGGTCTTTGCCCTTTGCACACAAGAAGCTCTTTTCGGATAACGTCGCCAATTACGACCTATTTGTTTATTCCGAAGACGACATTCTCATCACCGAGAGGAACATCCGCGCCTGGCTGGATGTGACGTCGTTTCTGCCGCAGGATGAAATTGCCGGGTTTCTGCGGGTTGAATACGGTGAAGACGGCCAGCGGAACTACCCTGACATCCACGCGCACTTTCACTGGGACCCCTCATCGGTCAAGCGGCGTGGCGATTATATTCTGGCGCATTTTACCAACGAGCACGCCGCTTGCTTTGTCCTTACCCGGGAGCAGCTGGGCAACGCGCTGCGTTCGGGCGGCTTCGATGTAGCTCCGCACCAGGGGAAGTATGATCTGGCCTGTTCGGCTGCGACGGATCCATACACCCAGTGTGGTTTGAAGAAACTGGTGCCAATCTCGCATCTGGAGGACTTTACCGTTCATCACCTCACCAACCGGTATGTCGGCCGGATGGGAGTCGGGGTGAACGAGCTTGGCAGGCAGAAAGAGATTCTGCTTCAGATCGCTGACGGCCATTGCCTGCCGTACTCGTTGCTTCCAACAGAGACGCGCCTTCGTCGCGCGAATTTTTCCAAGGACTACTATGAAGCTGAATCCGAGGAGTTGATCTCGCTCGTGCCGGTCTCGGCGCGCAGCGTTCTTTCGATCGGCTGTGGTTCTGGCAAGACAGAAAGGCGGCTGCAAGCACGAGGCCTGCATGTCACGGCGATCCCACTGGATCCGGTCATTGCAGCCGGCCCGGCCGGCGACGGGATCGAGATGATCTACACCGATCTCGACACCATCGATTTCAATCGCTATGCCTACGACTGTGTTCTATGCCTCAATCTGCTGCACCTCGCTCCGGATCCGCGAAAGCTGCTTCGGAAGCTGCGATTGTTCATGCATGAGCAATCGATTGCAGTGATCCAGATGCCCAACACGATGTCCCCCAGGGGCGTTCGGTCTTATCTCAGAGCGAGTCTCCAATCCGGCCGCAGCGGCTACGAGGCCGCGGGCGCTCACTTCGCTTCGGCGCGCAGGCTGACGACTTGGTGCATCGAGTCGGGACTGCGAATCGAGACCATGTTCGGAATTCCGGCGGATCGTGGCGATGGATTGTTTGGCATGACCTCCAGGCTGAGCGGGTTCGCACCGGGATTCCTTTCGCTTGGGCTTGCGGCCTCGATCGTCGCCACCGCCTCGGGCGGAATGCCCAACTATGAGAAGACAGGCGAACTGGCTGACGAGCCAAAATCAAGTGGACGAGGCCTCGATGGCCGCGCCGGTCAAAATACCAATTTAATTTAATTGCATTCAATATTTAATATTATATAATCGGCAACGACAGACAACCGCAATACGAGAAATCCATGATTTTGGGCAGGACGACGACGATCGGCGATCGGTTTGCCGTCCTTTCGGCCCGAGGGCCCGGTTTTGATCAGATCCGACTTGTAGCCGCACTCATGGTGGTCGCTCACCATGCCTGGTGGGGCGTGAACGACGTCCTCTATCGGTTCAGCGGGGGATTCGTCCAGCTTGGCTTGCTTGCAGTCGTTATCTTCTTTTGCGTCAGCGGGTTCCTGCTCGCGCCCGGCCTGGCCCGGTCCGGGGATCTCGTTCGGTTCGCCGTAAATAGAGCGCTGCGTATCCTGCCCGCACTGTTCGCCGTCGTCGTCGCGTCCATGTTCGTGCTGGGACCGGCCCTGACTACTTATTCCCTGGCCCAATACTTCAGCAGTGCCGAGCTTTACCTGTATCTGAAGAACGTCCTTACCCTGATGTCCCACTACCTGCCCGGTGTGGTGCGGCATGGACGGGAAGTTCAGATAAATGGACCGCTGTGGACGCTGAATATCGAAGTCTGGTCATATGCTGCGCTGGCGGCGCTGAGCGCGGCAGGGTTTCTCCGCCGACGTGTGCTGGCGATGATCAGTTTCACTGTGGTCTACCTCGCCTATGTCGGGCTGGCGCTCTCGCCGGCGTTGCATGCTATCTGTCCGCAACGGCTCTTGGATTTCATCGGTCTCTTCGTCTATTTCATCGCTGGTACGAACCTTTATCTCTACCGTGAAAGTGTCCCGTTCTCCGGAGTTGGGGCCGCGGTCGCCGTGGGATTTGCGCTGATCGCCCTTGCCGGGGGGGTCGGAGCGGTAGCGCTGCCGCTGTGTGTACCCTACCTCGTGGTCTATCTCGGCCTCTCCGAGGTCGCCAGTCGAGTGCCGCTCAAGCACGATCTGTCCTACGGCGTGTACCTGATCCATTCACCAGTCATATTGGCATTCCTGACGGTATTCGATCTCGCAGCCGGCTGGCCGTTAGCCTTGTTGGCGGGATCCGTTACCCTCGTTCTGGCGTATGCGTCCTGGCGATTTGTCGAAGCGCCGGCGCTGAAGCAAAAGGTGCCGGTTTCGCGTTGGGTATCGGCGCACATGGCGCGCCTGGGTAGCGGACGAGGCGTTGAGATTCAGCCGGCCGCGCGCCGTCACGAGCAGAGCAACAGTCTGACAGGAACAATTGAGGCCGGCGCAGCGGAGTGAAATTGCGATAGCGGCGCCGGTCGGGTCTCGCGGCGACGACAAGGGCGGCAGTTGTGTCGAAAGGAGGGCAAAGTTGCTATGCGCAACGCGTGCCAAGATGACGAACGTCCGGAACTGGATCGGGAGCTGGATCTCTCCATCATCGTCGTGAGCTACAATACACGCCACCTGACGCTCGACTGTTTGGCATCGGTCGCCGCGGAGACAATGGGTTCGCGATATGAGGTGATCGTCGTCGACAACAACTCCTCCGACCAGTCGGCCGCCGCAATTGCCCGTCAATGCCCCGACGTCAGGCTGATTGCGTTGGACAACAATATCGGCTTTGCGCGCGCCAACAATCTGGCTGCAAAACAGGCGCGGGGCCGACGCTTGCTCCTGCTCAATCCGGACACGATTATTCTCGATGGCGCGATCGATCGGCTTCTGGAATTCGCCGACGCAAATCCGTCCTTTCACGTCTGGGGTGGTCGCACCCTCTTTCCGGACGGCAGCCTCAATCATACCTCGTGCTTTCGAAGAATCAGTCTGTGGAATTTGTTGTGCTTCGCGCTGGGGCTCACCTATTTCGGCCGCCGCAACCCGATTCTCAATTCCGAGGCCTATGGCGGGTGGGACCGCGATACGGCGCGGCACGTCGACATCGTTACGGGGTGCTTTCTGCTGATCGACCGGCTGCTGTGGGAGAGGCTCGGCGGGTTCGACCCGACCTTCTTCATGTACGGAGAGGAAGCGGACCTCTGCCATCGCGCGCGATCGCTGGGTGCGCGGCCCGCGGTCACGCCTGAGGCGACCATCGTCCACTATGGCGGGGCATCCGACGTCGTGCCTGTCGACAAGAGAGTGAAGGTGTTCAAAGGAAGAATCACCCTGATCAACCGCCACTTTGGCTGGCCTGCTAGGACGATCGGGCTGGCGTTGCATCTGATCGTGCCGCTCACACGCTGGTGCGGTTACGGGGCGGCAGCCGCCCTGGCGCGCAATGCGGAGTGGCAGGAGAACGCGGTGTATTGGGAGGCTGTCTGGCGGCGCCGGCGAGAGTGGGTTGGTGGTTACGAGGCACAGAGAGCCGAGTCGGCATGAGGGCGTTGTGCGGCGGCAAGCGAGAAGAACGATGAGATCCAATAGCGGAGGGACGCAGGCGCGGAATTGGCGAAGAGGCGGGGAGCGTGAGTCTGGCCGCAAGCGCCTGTGGGGCATGATTGTGCTCGACGCCGTCCGTATGGCAGCTGCGATCGCAGCACTCCAAATCCCGGCCGCCGTGGCAGCTGAACCGAACAGCCCGCCACAGCCGGCATTCGCCTCCCAATGGCCCGATGCAAGCAACACAGGGCCGCCTCGCGATCTCAAGCTGAAGCCATCGGGTCCGCTCACGATTGCTGTTGCGGGTACGACGATTTCGGGACTGGACATTCAGGGCGGCGTAACCGTCAACGCGGACAACGTGACGATCGAGATGTCCCGCATCTCGGCCAAAGCGTGGGCCGTCATTAAGATCGACCCGCATCGGACCGGAATTGTCGTCAGGGATTGCACGATCGACGGCCTGGGCGCCGGTCCCGATGGCAATGGAAACGAAGGCATCATGGGACAGGGTACCTTCCAGCGCAATAATATCTTCAATGTCGAAAACGGCATCGTGCTGACTGGAAAGGGCAATCTGATCGAAGGCAATTTCATTCACGATCTCAATGCCGGCGGGGCACCGCACTACGATGGTATCCAGATCGATGGCGGCATCTCGGACACGGTCATCCGGCGCAACACGATCATCAATTCTCACGGCGCGGCCGGCGCCATCATGATCGACAACGAGTTTGGCCCGGTCTCCAATATCGTCATCGAAGGCAATCTTCTCGCAGGCGGCAGCTATACGATCTATTCGGACGGGAAGTTCAACGACAATCCGATCTCGGATGTTTCGATCACCGACAATCACATCGGTTCCGGACAGTATGGGCCCACCCTGTTTCGGAAAAATCGTCCGTCCTATCTCCGAAATGCGACTGACGGCTGGCGCCTGGTCGGCAATCTGAACTTTGGCAACGTGGCGGCGCAGGAGGCAATCAAATGAAGCGCCCGCGTCAGCCTCGCCAACCGGACGGCCTGCCGGACTTGATGGCCTGCTTCAGCCCCTCCGGGGAGATCGCCGCATGAATCACTCCAGCGATGCTCTTCTCGCCGGGCAGCCGCGTATTCGCGCGACGGGAACGGGGGTCCAATCGACCATTCCCCAACGCAGCGGCTGGGCCGTCCCACTCCTTCTCATGGGCATCGTCTTGCCATCTGGGCTGCAGGTGCTGATTGCCGGCGCGAAGCTAACGCCGACCAGGATAAGCTTGATACTCCTGCTGCTGCCGGCGCTTGCGCGGTTATTGCAGCCCGCCCGGCGGCTCCTGCTGTCGGATGGACTGGCGGGCACCTTTGCACTCGCCATGGTGGGAGCGGCCGGTTATGCCGCCGGGCCTCAATCGGCGTTTTCCGCTGTTGCAGAGGCCCTCGACTTCGTCGCAGCATATTTTGTCGCGCGAGCCTTCGTTCTGGAGCCGCCGGCGGTCCAGCAGTTCATCCGTCTGGTCAAGGTATTCACGGCGGTTGCGGTATGCGCTGCGGTAGCGGACGTGTTGACGGGGCGTTGGATTGTCCGCGACGCCATGGCAGCACTCATGTCGCAACCTGAGGCGTTCGTCGACGACGGCACCTCGAGCGAAGATGGCGTACGAGTGGGTCTGCGACGGGCAATCGCGACATTCGATCATCCAATCCTTTATGGCGTGTTCTGCTCGCTGGCAGCAGCTATCGTGCTGTTCTCGGCGACAAGCGCCATCAAGCGTCTGTCGTGGGCTTGTCTGTGCCTCTTCGGCGGATTGCTGTCGCTATCTTCGGCTGCTGTCATGGGGATGGTCCTGGTCATGTCGTCCTACGCGTACGACCGGATGTTGTGTCGTTTCCCCTGGCGGTGGCCGCTCTTTTGGACGGGGGCGGGCATGTTCCTGGTGGCCGTTACTGCGGTGACAAACAACCCTCTCAGCTGGCTGCTGTCGCACGCAACCATCGAGCCCCAGACGGGATTCTATCGCCTCATGATCTGGGACGCTGTCTCCGCGCAGGTGTGGCAATCGCCCTTGACGGGAGCGGGGTTCGTGACGTTCGGCTATTATCTGCTCGACCGGACCGTTGACAGCGTGTGGCTCGTCACGAGCCTCCACTATGGCGTACCGGTCACCATCTTGCTGATCGTTTTGAATCTCTCGGCGATGCTGCCGGTGCGCGGGCATCGTCCGACGGACATTCAAAGGGGCTTTACGGTTGCCTGCATGGTCTTCCTGTTCACAGGTTTGACGGTGCATTTCTGGAACTACATGTGGACCTTCTGGGGCGTTTGCATCGGCGTGCGTGCTTCGCTCAGGGAATGGCAGATGTTGGGGGGGCAAGATGAGCAATTTTGACGTGGCATCATCGTCGACCGGAGGCATCAAGGGACGTTTGCGCCCCTATGTCTGGTCATTGCGCAGCGGCCTTCGGACGATCCGCTTCCTGTTCGGACGATTTGAGAGATCCTGTCCGGTCTGCGGATATCGCGGCCGGTTCTTTGCCTACGCAAATCCGCTGGCATTGGGGATCAACTTCGACTCGCTCTGTCCGAATTGTCTGTCGCACGAGCGGCACCGGTTGTTGGCGCTCTGCGACGCCGAGCAGAGCCTGTTTACGGGGAAGGATATCCTTCACTTCGCGCCTGAAGCGGGACTTACGAGGTACATAGAGGCGAGAAAGCCGCGCAGTTATGTCACTTGCGAATTTGGCGGCAAGGGCGCTGATCTCGATATCAACATTGAAAAAATAGATATCGAAAGCGACAGGTTTGATCTGATCATCTGCTGCCACATCCTGGAGCACGTGAACGATCGCCTGGCAATGCCCGAGCTCTACCGGATCTTGCGTAAGGGCGGAACCTTGGTCGCGATGATCCCGCTCATTGAAGGATGGCAGGAGACGTTTGAGGACAAGTCGAGGCAGGAAACGGTAGAGGATCGGATCCTGTATTTTAATCAGCATGATCACGTCCGCTTCTTCGGTCGTGATTTCCGGCGCCGGCTGGAGAGTGCGGGCTTCGTCGTCGATGAATATACCGCAGTCGAGCCGCAGGTCGCACAATATGGGCTCATCCGCGGAGAGAAAGTATTTTTGTGCCGGAAGCCTTAGACGCTCGGCAATGCTTTGATTGTTGCCGGCAAAACTAGGCCGTGGATTGCGGCTCTCGGAGCGCTAACTCTTGCGGACGACCCTCGTCCGCGACGACGGATCGAGTGATCTCTTTTGTCCATTCCGCTGCTCGCGCGAACTCGACGCGATCGCGCTCTATCACTCAAGTCCATTCACTGCGCCAGCCTGTGCATCGACGAAAGCGGGATCACGCCAAATCGTGCGGATTGTCGAGCTGAAATCTGCTGCAGGCGGAGGCGATTCGCGCGATGCATTTAATACTGTGTCGTTCCGTTTATTTATACATTCGTTGGTTTATTTAATGCGCGCCGACGTCGGACGGAATTGCGCTTCGGGGCCGCTCGTCGATTTGCGATCGTCGGCCAGATCACAAGCTTGAAAGAATTTTTGTGTGAAGTGCGTGGCGTGCGTATTCCGCGGCCATCTGATCGCGGCTAAAACGAAATCGCTTTTAATTTCCGTAACGTAGATTTCCGCATCGTATTTCCGGAAGCAAGATTCTGGCAGCGCTTGCGGCGAAATGACCTTAGCGGAGCCGTGGTCTTGTCAAAAAAAGGCCGTGTGCTGACGACCATTAACGCCGCGCAAGCACGGCACCGGCGTGTCTCGATCACGTTTAAATCGAAGGCGCAAACTCACAATAAAACGCTGGTGTCGATTAACGGGGATAATACAGAGAAGACGGAGAGACTGTTTTGGCGACCACAACGAATGCATGGCCTGACGCGACGAACACCGGCGTGCCGGCGGGGGTGACGCTCACTCCTTCGGGAGACGTGGTGATTACGCAGGCGGGAGCGGTGGTTTCGGGACTCAACATCACCGGAAGCGTCTACATCAAGGCGAACAACGTGACGCTTGAGAACTGCAAGATCACGTCCGGCGGATGGGCCGGGGTGACCATCGATTCCGGAGTTACGGGCGCAGTCGTTCAGAACTGCACGATCGATGGTACCGGCAGGGCACCGGATGGCACTGGCAATCAAGGCATCATGGGGAGCGGTACGTTTATCGGGAATAACATCTTCAACGTGGAGAATGGTATCGTTCCCGGGAGCAACTCCGTTATCCAGGGCAACTACATCCACGATCTCCATGCAGGCGGATCGCCTCATTATGACGGCATCCAGATCGATGGAGGCCTCTCCAACATTCAGATCAGCGGCAATTCGATCATCAATCAGTGGGGATGGACGTCAGCCGTCATGATCGACAACGGCTTCGGGGCCGTCTCGAACGTCACTGTCACGAATAACCTGCTGGCCGGTGGTGCCTTCACCGTGTACGCGGACTCCACCCTGGGCACCGCTCCGATTACCGGTGTGTCGTTCACCAATAATCACATTGGCGGCGCGCAATACGGCGATGCGATGATCCGTGGCAACAACTCGGTGTTCTCCGGGAATTACACGGACGGCGCGACGCTGGCATCGGCGCTCAATACGTCGGCAAATAGCGGTACCACGACCTCGCCGGCCCCGGCCCCGAGCGCGCCTGTCATTGCGTCGTGGTCGCCTGACTCCGGTGTGGCCGGGGATGGCATCACCGACGCCAGCCAGATCACCCTGCACGGCACCGCCGCGGCCGGCAGCACGGTGAAGATCTATGACGGTTCGACCCAGATCGGTTCGGCGACCGCGACTTCGACCGGAAGCTGGGACTATATCACCAAGGTCCTGACCGATGCGAAGCACACGCTGACGGCCACCGCGACCAACTCGTCGGGGCAGACCAGCGCCGCGTCGGCTGCGGTGGCGATCACCGTCGACACCAAGGCTCCGGCGGCACCGACGATCACCAGCGACACGGTCAACAGCGCCAATCAGGTTGTGGCGTCCGGGACCGCCGAAGCCAACAGCACGATCAAGGTGTTCGACGGCACGACTCAAGTCGGTACCGCTACGTCGAACGCTACCGGGGCCTGGACGGTGACGACGGCTGGTCTGGCGGCCGGCACACACGCCCTCACGGCCACGGCGACTGACGTTGCGGGCAACGTAAGCGCCGCGTCAGCGCCTTTTGATCCTGTCATTGGATCGTCCGGCTCATCCGGTTCGGGTACGTCCGGTTCGGGTACGTCCGGTTCGGGCACGTCCGGCTCCGGCACGTCCGGCTCGGGCACGTCCGGCTCGGGCACGTCCGGTTCAGGCACGTCCGGCTCCGGCACATCGGGCACGGGCACCACTGCGCCGGCCGCACCGCAGATCGCCTCTTTCTCGACGGACAGCGGTGTCGCCGGTGATCACATCACCAGCGACAAGACGTTGACCCTGGACGGGACTGCGGTTGCCAACAGCACGGTCAAAGTGTTCGACGGCACCACCCAGCTCGGTTCGGTCACGGCGGACGCGAACGGCGCGTGGCACTACACGACTGCCGCGCTGGCTGACGGCAAGCACAGCTTCACTGCGACCGACACGGCCTCCGGCGTCACCAGCAAGGCATCGGCAGCACTGGATGTCACGGTGGATGCCGCGGCTCCCGATGCTCCGATTTTGTTGAGCGATCCGACGACGCATAATCGCGCAACGGTATCCGGTACGGCGGAAGCCGGCAGCCTGGTCAAGCTCTATGAGGGCACGACCCTGCTTGGCACCACGACGGCTGCAACCGATGGCAGCTTCAGCGTGACGACCCCGAATCTCAAGCACGGGTCACACACCTTCACTGCGACGGCCACCGACGCCGCCGGCAACACCAGCGCCTTGTCGCAGCCGATCGATCCGCCGATCGGCTCGCACAGCGGCGGCAAGGACGCCTCGACCGTCGAAGTGACCAATGTGCGTCAGCACTGGGATCACACCGCAACCATCAAGGGCACGGCCGATCCCAACAGCGAGATCAAGCTGTTTGACGGAACGACCTCGGTCGGTTCGGCCACCACGGGAGCCGACGGCAAGTGGAGCTTCCAGACCTCCGATCTGTCGGGCAAGAGCCACGCCTTTACCGCGGAGCAGGTCGACACCACGGGCCACGTGGTCGGGACCAGCTCTGGCCAGGCGGTCATCGGCTCGGGCCACAGCGACACGCTGACCGGCACCAGCGGCAATGATGTCATGGTCGGCAAAGCGGGAGCGGATACGTTCCAGTTTGCGTCGAACTTCGGCCAGGACGTCATCAAGGACTTCGCTGTCAGCGGACCTGCTCACGACACGATCGAGTTCAGCAAGAGCGTGTTCGACAGTTTTGCGAGCGTTCTCTCCCACGCGGCCCAGTCAGGCCACGACGTCGTTATCGCGGCGGGGAGCGACACCCTCACGCTGAAGAACACCCAGCTCGACAAGCTGAACAGCCACGACTTCCACTTCGCGTAGAGGACGACTCGGCCACACTAGCTGGTACTCAACAACGGCCTCGGGGGATCTCTTGGGGGATCCCCCGACAAAGGCATGACTAAAGGGCAGGCACATGACTGACGCTGGACGGCGGGGGATGATCTCCCCGCCCGCGAATCTTTATCGAATCCCAATTATGCATTTGTCGGGACTTTGGTCGGCCGGGCGCCGGCTGACGGACGATGCCGAGCGGTCGACGTCGCGACTCGTCGGCTGGGCAAGGCGCCTGGTTGAAGTCCTTCGGCAACGGATATTCGTCGACCGCTTCCGGCCGGCGAAGAATTATGAGGAGCCGCAGTCGGAGATTTCGGCATTCCTGCAGTCGTGCCGCAGGATATTCTGGGCGCTCGCGACCTTCAGCGGGATGAGCAATCTCCTCATGCTCACCGGCTCGTTCTTCATGCTGCAAGTCTATGATCGCGTGCTGCCCGGACGCAGCATACCGACTTTGGTCGCCCTGATGGTTCTGGCTACGGTTCTTTACCTGTTCCAGGGTGGGCTCGACCTCGTCAGGAGCAGGATCAGCGCGCGGGTCGGCCGGTATTTCGATGAAAGGCTCGGCATTCGCATATTCGACGCGCTTGTTCGTCTGCCTTTGAAGACGAGGGCCGATGGCGACGGCTTGCAGCCGGTGCGGGATCTCGATCAGGTCCGCAGCTTCCTGTCGAGCGGCGGGCCGACTGCGCTCTTCGATCTGCCCTGGATGCCGATCTATCTCGGCGTTTGCTTTCTCTTTCACTTTTGGATCGGCGTCACCGCGCTGGCCGGCGCGCTGGTGCTTGTCGGCATTACGATCCTGACGGAAACCCGGACGCGGGGACCGGCCAAGGCGTCCTCGCGCCTCGCAGTCTCGCGAACGGCCCTCGCGATCGAGGGCCGACGAAATGCCGAGGTGCTGCAGGCCATGGGCATGCGGCAGCAGGCGGCGTTGCGGTGGCGGGATGTCAACGCGAAATATCTGGCGGCGCACGAGCGGGCCAGCGATGTCGCAAACGGGCTCGGGGGCGCCTCCAAGATCTTCCGAGCGATCCTGCAATCGCTGGTTCTTGCCGTTGGCGCAGTCCTCGTCATCAATCAGGAATCCACGGCCGGCATCATCATTGCCGGATCGATCCTCACCGCGCGGGCCTTGGCGCCCGTCGAAATGGCGATTGCGAACTGGAAAGGGTTCGTCGCTGCGCGGCAATCGGGACAACGGCTTGATGCTTTGCTGAAGCTGCTGCCCGGCGAGGAGGAGCGGCTGGCGTTGCCTCCTCCTGTTGAAACGCTCACGGTCGAGCATGTCTATATTGGCGCTCCAAACTCGGAGAGGCCCACCATCAACGAAGTCTCGTTCCAACTGCGGAGCGGCCAGGCGGTCGGAATCATTGGGCCGAGCGGATCCGGAAAATCGACGCTGGCACGAGCGCTGGTGGGAGTATGGCCGTGCATTCGAGGCCGGATACGGCTGGACAATGCCGCGCTCGAGCATTGGTCTTCCGACGCCCTCGGCAAGCATATCGGCTACCTGCCTCAGGATGTCGAATTGTTCGACGGCAGCATTGCGATGAACATCGCGCGGTTCGATCCGCAGGCGACGGCCGCCGCCGTTCTGGAGGCCGCGCATGCCGCGGGCGCGCACGATCTCATTCTCTCCCTTCCGGATGGCTACAGCACGAAAATTGGCGAGGGAGGATTGGCACTGTCGGCGGGGCAGCGGCAGCGCATCGGGCTCGCACGTGCCTTCTACGGCAAACCGTTCCTGGTCGTGCTCGATGAGCCCTCCTCCAATCTCGATGCCGAGGGCGAGGAGGCGCTGACAGAGGCGATCCTGAACGTGCGTCGCCGCGGCGGGATCGTCGTCATCGTCGCCCATCGTCCGAAGGCGCTCGAAGCCGTCGATCACGTCTTGTGCCTCGGGGACGGCAGGGTTCAGTCCTTCGGCAAGCGAGAGGAGGTGCTCAAGAAGGTGTTGCGAAATCCCGTGCCGCTCAAGGTGGTCGCGGAAGCTCAAGGAGGCAGCCGATGAACAGCCAGGTGGCGCCGGCGATGCAATCCATCCAGCGTTACATGATCGTGGGCATGATCATGTTCGGTCTGGTGACTTTTGGGATCGGCGGTTGGGCGACAACGAGCCAATTGTCGGGCGCGGTGATCGCTCAGGGCGTGGTCGTCGTGGATTCGAGCGTCAAGAAGGTCCAGCACGCCACTGGCGGAATCGTGGGCGAGTTGCGCGTGCGCCAGGGCGATCGCGTCAATGCAGGCGACGTCTTGATCCGCCTCGACCAGACGCAGACGCTCGCGAATGCGACGATCGTCACCAACAGCATCGATGAGCTGCTGGCACGGCAGGCTCGTCTCGAGGCCGAGCGCGATGGTGCCGAGCAGGTCGTGTTTCCCAAGGCGCTGCTCGACCGGGCCAAGGAGAGCAACTCCGAGGCGAGCCGTGCGATCACTGCGGAGCGGAAGCTGTTCGACCTTCGCCGTCAGGCAAGGAGCGGCCAAAAAGCGCAGCTCCAGGAGAAAAGCGCGCAGCTGGAAAACGAGATCAAGGGATACATGGGCCAGACCGAAGCCAAGCAGAAGGAAGTCGAATTCATCCGCCAGGAGCTGGAGGGCGTGCGCAGCCTCTGGCAGAAAAATCTGGTGCCGATCACGCGGCTCAATTCCCTCGAGCGCGACTCCGCCCGCATCGAAGGGGAGCGGAGCCAGCTTGCAGGAATGATTGCTCAGTCGAAGGGCAAGATCTCCGAAATCGGGCTCCAGATCATTCAGATCGACCAGGATCTGCGCACGGAGGTCGGCAAGGACCTGATCGAGACGCGCTCGAAACTCTCCGAGCTGGGCGAGCGCAAGACTGCAGCGGTCGACCAGTTGAATCGCGTCGATATCAGGGCGCCACAATCCGGCCGCGTCCACGAGCTCAGCGTCCACACCGTCGGGGGTGTTATCTCGCCCGGCGAGCAAATCATGTTGATCGTGCCCGACGCGGACTCGCTTGCGGTCGAGGTCAAGATCGCGCCGAAGGATATCGACCAGGTCTATGTGGGGCAGACCGCGACGATGCGCTTCGCGGCGTTCAACCAGAAGACCACGCCCGAAATCGACGGCGAGGTCAGCATGGTCTCGGCAGACATCACGCAGGATCAGCGTGCGGGCACGAGCTACTATACGGGCCGCGTCCTGCTGAAGCCGGACGAGCTGGCGAAGCTCGGCTCGGCCAAGCTCGTGCCCGGCATGCCGGTCGAGGTCTTCATCAAGACGGCAGGTCGGACCGCGCTTTCATACCTGCTCAAGCCGCTGCAGGATCAGGCGGGGCGGGCGTTCAAGGAGCGCTGAGTTGGTGCAAGATGGCAGCAGCGCTCGACCGCATGTCTTCGGCACCGGCGCCCTTTCCCTGGGCGTCGGTGTTGCGGCCGGCTGCTGGATGCCTGTTTTCTCTGGGGAACACGAGGGGGTGCTCGAACGATCGCCCGCTCAACACGTCCATTCGCCTGGCATGCAGGCTCATTGCGGCCACGAAGCCGAGTAGTGAAGCTTCAGCTCCCAGAATGACGAATAGCTCGACCGGCATGTGAAATAGGTCCCGCCCGAGAAAGCCTGATCGACCGTTTGGCTCCGGAAAATATTTAAATCAACCATAAAATTGTATGGTGGCTGATAATTGGCCGCCGCGGTGCGGAGCGTGGCGCGCTTCGACGCCTTCTACCGAGGGCAAGCGGCGCCGATCGAGGCCGTCTCTCCCCATTCCTTCTATCCATTCCCACCCGTCCTTGCAGGCGCCGGCGTCACCCTCGCTTTGCCTATTTAATATTTATTGCTATTTAAATAAGATCAAATATAAATAATATATTAAATAGCCCGTGCGGCCAGGTGCGCGCCGACCGGATCCGACAAAGTTTGGCGTATGGAGGGGATCGGCAGATGCGGCGAACCTCGGGCCCGGTCATTGCGGCAGCCATGGCGATCGTGATCGGGGGCGTTCAGTGGGCGCGTGCGGCGTTGCTGGTCACGCCCCCCCGAGCAGATCTTGCGCACATCGAGCTGGGGCGCCCCGCTCTTCCGCCCCTCACTTACACGATGTTTTGCCTGCGCTATCAGGCCGAATGTCGCCCGCGACGCTCCTTCCGCGGCGGGCCGGTCCGGTTGACCGAGAGGCGATGGGAGGACCTGCGGGAGATCAATCGTACCGTCAATCTGGCGATAGAACCGGTTCGCAACGAGCTCGGTCTCGCGGGCGAGGCGTGGACCATCGACCCTGCACGTGGCGACTGCAACGACTATGCGGTGAGCAAGCGCCACGCGCTGCTTCGGCGCGGCTGGCCGGCGCGCGTCCTCCTGTTGAGCGAAGTCGTCGTCAGTTCCGGTGAACATCATCTGGTGCTTCTCGTGCGCACCAGGAGCGGCGATCTCGTCCTCGACAATCTGACGCCACAGATCAAGCCCTGGTCGCGGACGTCCTATCGCTGGGTGCGCGTGCAGAGCCCGGGTCGTGACGGGCTGTGGGCCGCGGTTGGGCGAGAAGGGGTGTGATGCACCGGCGCTAAAGCCCCGAGCCGCCCATGGCCAGAACGGTTGCGCTTACTCGTGAGCGCATTTGAGCTGCTCGAGCGAAGCGAGCCTGTCTTCAAGCGCGACGATCCGGCGGAGAAGGTCGAGGCGCGACAGCCCGAGGGTCGCTCGCGTCGACCCAATGACGGAAGCGGCAGCACGCGGCTGCTCGGAGTTGGGAGGAAGGACGCTGAACATGCGCAGGACGCCGTCGCCGGTCAGCACATCCACCCAACCCTCGGAAGGTGACCGCCCAACGATCCGGCCCGGTACACGGCCGATATAGCAGGGAGCATCAAGCCGCGGCGAGGCGTTGACGACGATGAGCCGCTGTCCGTCAAGATGGGTGAAGGCACCGGGAAATGGCGGCGTCAAGCCGCGGATCAGCCGATCGATGGTATCGGTAGGCTGCCGCCAGTCGATCTCTCCATCATCCGGAACACGGGTACAGCCATAGGATGCAAAGTCGGTGTCTTGAGAGGCGCCTTGATAGCCGGTGATCGCTCGAACTACGACCTCGCCGAGCTCGCGTTCCTGGATCGCGTTGAGGCGTTCGTAGAGTGCGGTGACCGTGTCGTTCGCGCCGATCGGGATCGCTTGCTGAAACAGCAGATTGCCGCCGTCGAGCTCGGGGATCACGAGATGAATGCTGATGCCGGCAGTCGTCTCTCCATTGATGATTGCCCAGTTGACGTTGGCGCGACCGCGATAATGCGGCAGAAGCGAATAGTGAACGTTGACGAAGCGGCACAATGCAAGAATGTGCGGCGGGATGATCCGATCGAATGAAGAAATCACGACGGCGGACGGGCGCGTGTCCGCGATCACGTTCTGAAGTTGGGCCAGTTCCTGCAGCTCCGCGATCGGGATGCCGCGGTTGTTCGCAAATGATCTCAGCGCGCCCGCATCGGGCTGGTCCGGTTTCCGGAAGATCTGCACCACGCGGCACCGCGCTGCCAATGAGCGAAGCGCCGTGAAGCCGGTCGGTCCGTCCGCGAGGAGCACGACGTCGGGCTGCAGCCGCTCGGTCATGTCGCCCCCTGCCATGGTACGAGCTGGGCGAATCCATCTGGTGTAACGACACCGCCGCGGCGAACCCATTCGGCCGCGCGCAAGCCGCCAGTCTGCAATCGTACGATCGGCTGGGGACCAATCTCCGACAGCAGAATGCCCATATGGCCCTGCCCGACAGATTGCGTGGGCCAGACCGCAAGACCATTGGCGGCCAGCACCGCTCGATCGATGTCGCCCCAGAACTGGACCACAACGGCGCCGGCGGGGGCGCATGCGGCCAGATGGGCAGCCTCGGCCTGGCCGACGCGCGGCGTTTCCGCGGGCTGCAAGGCGACGACGAAGGCGTCCCATGCGCCGGGATGGACCGCCGCAACGCTGTTGAACGTCTTGACGTGCGCCCCCAGGCTTGCCAGCCCGTTGTGCAACGGGGCAAGGAAGTCATTGTCGCAGAGCAGGCCGATTCTGTTGCCGAGGACCGCCAGGCCACAGTCGTGCAACTGCTTCACGGCGAGCGGGCCAAGGAATGAGAAGACATCGACAGCGGGGTGCCGCTCGTTGACGCCGACTACCGGGATATTGCGTCGCGCGCACGCTTCGATATCCAGGTCCTCTCGACGAAATTCCCAAGCCTCGAACATCAAGGCGATCACGGCGTCATCGCGCAGCTGGGCGATCAGCTCGGCTGTGAGAGGACGAAGGTGGCCACTGTTGGTTATGATGTCGACGCTGTGAAGCACTTCAGGATTCATCTTCTCCAGAATCTCGATGCGATCAGCGACTCCAAGTGGAGCTGCGAGCTCCAAAGTCTCCCGCTTGGCGTCGGACACGGTCCCATGGCGGCCGGGTTTCGTGAACGCGTAGACGTGCTTGGCTCCGGCCATTGCAGCGAGGACCGGGGTCACGGCATAGGCGCCGGTCGCGGCTTCGGTCAGCACAGTCATTCCGGACATGTCCAGTCCTGTGTCCGCGAGGGCGAGCTTCATCAGCGTTCGCAGTCGAACGGGCGAGAAGCCCGGCCTGCGAAGAGCTTTCGCATCCGCATCGTCAGATCGCAATTGCGCGACCGTCGCTCCGCTCCCGGTCATTGATCGATCCCGCTGTTGCCGCTGGAAGACGCCGACTTCATGAAGTTTTCGACCGGTGCGCTCCGGATATCCGATCACGTGCTGCGCGGAGCACGTTGTAGAGCGGGTCAGGTATGAGCGCGCGCAAGTGATCCTGCCAGCTCATTCGCTCGATCCATTGATCCTCGCCGGGTCGCGCGGCCCAATACCGCACGCGGCGTTCACCGGACGCGGCGACGCGCCGCGTCGTCGTGTAGTAATAGGATGCGACGGATAGGCGTATTCGACCAGGCGGGCAGGTGACCGGATCAGGAAGACCGTGGAGCGTGGCGCCGTGCGTCTCCCAGAGGATCATGGTGTTGAAGCGCGGGAAGATACGGCGTCCGAGCGTCGACATGTCCGCAGGCCACAATTCGAGACTGCCGCCGTAGGCTTCGGGCCAATCTCGATTGAGATAGATGAGCACATTGACCCGGTGGAACAGTCCGGTCGTCGGGTGGACCTCGAAATCACGATGAATCTTCGTAAAGCCTCCTGGGGGCGTTCGATGCACTCCCGCAAATTTGTGCGTCGGATCGGAGAGAAGTTCACGAACGCCGGTGATTGCCGATACGAACTCTCGGAAGCGAGCACTGTCCATCAGGCTCAGCAGGTGCTGGGTGGCTGGCCCCAATCCATCTGAAATCTCCTGCTTCACCAGGCGGTCGGTATTCGTGGTGATCAGGTGGGCCTCGGGGAGGGCCGTGCACTCGGCCGCGACCATGTCCAATAGCTTTTCGGGAAACGCATCATTGATGACGATGTGCGGCCAAGGTTTTGCGCTGGCGTATTCGTCGCGCAGGGAGCCGGCTCGGGCAAAGAGGCCGCTCAACGAGTGAAGCTGGAAATCAACATGCAATTCCGCAGACTCCGGTTTGCAGTGCTTGGAGCTACGATCTCACGCCCGTCGGCTTCCTGAATTAAATCTATTATTGTTTAGTGGATATTAAATGTCAAAATAAATAATGCGGGAAGCTCGCTGGCGCTTGAGGCTCGGTGCGGCGGGAATGTCGGCCGACTGCATGTGCCAGGAGCCATGCAAATCGTGATCGCCAAGGGCAAAAATTAAATCGTTCGACTAACATATTTAACTTGAGGTGCGATAATAGCGGTCTATCCTGGAGATGGGCTGGATTGGAGCAGGACGAGCCGATGACCCATCTCGACGCAGAAGGCGACGATCGTCGCGAATTCCTGAAGAACTGCGGCAGATTTGCCGCCGTTACCCCTCCGACTGTGACGCTGTTGCTCTCGACCTCCCTGACTTCGGCCGCGATCGCCGGTTCAGCCGGTCACGTTGTGCATGGCAACAACGGCTTCGGCAATGGCGGCGATGACGGCAGTAACGGGAAAAAAGAGGACAGCGATCGCTAAGTTCGGCGGTCCAACGAGCGGCCGCGCGGGTATATAGGCCGCCGGAGCAGGGCCGGGGCTCAGCCGGTCCGGCGGCGCCTTTGTCCAGACGAGCGATCGATCAGGAGGTCGTTCAGCTTCTTGCCGGCTCGAAGCTGAGCTTTCAGCCATCGGGGCTGCTTACCGCGACCGGACCAAGTTTCGGATGGATTCTTCGGGTTCTGGTATTTCGGCAGCACTGGGGGGTAGGGGCGGCGAGGACGTTCCTCGTTCTGGGTCGGAGCGGCGGTCCCCTCAATCCTGCGAAGCCGCTCTTCGAGCTTGGCTTTTTCCGCGGTCATCCTGCGACCAAGAACAGCCGTGACCTCATCGTAGAGTCGCCACAGCTCGGCTGTGGTCATAGATGCCCAGTCCTCATTCCCCATGGAAGCCGTCCCCAACTACCTCCGAAACCCAAACAGGAGGGGGGATTATCAGGTCAAACCAGGGTCCGGCAAGCGCGATCCGCTCGCGCGGCTGCGCCAGTGTGCCACGTGGCGGTTTGAGTTATCGGCTGGCTCCGCGCCTCCGAGCGAGCGGTCGCTTTCCAAGCGCCCTCCGCCCGTGGGCTCGTCGCATGGGCGCAAGCAATCGCTGCTCGGCTTTCGACACGCGATTACGTAGGTTCTGCAATTCGGTGAATTGAACGATAAGAGCCTGATGAGTTTGACGCAAAACAGCTGAAGAATACATATGACCACCTACTCATTGCCCACGATGCTCCCCGTAACCGCTCATTGAAGTTGCTGAATTGACGAAGATGCAGCTCCAACTTGGGTGATCGGTCGTCATCGGTGCTACACGGGCTGCGATCAGATGCAGCCATTTCCGTGCTTGGTTACGCAGTTTCAGTTGGTGAATAGTATTACTTTTCCCTCCCTTTCAAAGGCGAGGCTGTCGAATGGCCTCGTCTTCGCCGAAACTTCGTCGAATGTTAGATTTGAATCGTGAATGTCCCAATATATCCTTCGTAATAACCGCACCAACGAAGTTAATTGGATGTTGACCATAATAACCAAGGCGGCCAAGCCGTGCCGTCGCTCACATTCTCCGAGAGAATGTGCCGATCGAATCTATCAGGAGTTGCCGAAAAAGACGCTGTTTCCGTCGAGGTTCTGCAGTCTTGAATTCTGTGGAGCACCGCATTCTTACGGTGCTGCGCATATTTGCTGCTCAAGTTAGCGTGGCGCAGCCATCGAACGCTGCCCGGCGGTCCGACACTTGAGACGGTGCGAGTCGGGGCCGAGCGGAGTGGTTATCCTCGCGTTTGAAGGAGATTGCTGGATTAAACGGCTGCACGAGGGGTTGTCAGCAATAGGCAGGGGAAGCATGCGCCGCATCAGAATTGTCATCGCGGATCGACACCCGATCGTCTTGCAAGGGATCAGGAGCGTTCTTGCGACGCAGCGTGATTTTGCGATCGCTGCGTCTTGCAGCGATGCTGCAAGCTGCATTGAGGCAATCCGATTTCTAGTGCCGGACGTCGCGCTAGTCGATGCTGCCCTGCCCGATGCCGGCTGGCAGCAGATTCTCGCTGTTGCAAAGGCTGCAGGGCCAGCTCCCGCGGTGGTCTTCTTCGCCGGTATCGCGGCCGATGGTGAGTTGCAGAGGCTGGCTCTGGACGGCGCCTGCGTCGTCCTCTCGAAGGATTCGGATGCCGAGATGCTGGTCGCAACCCTGCGGAAGGCCGCCCAGGGCCAAGCTGCGGCCTCGCCGAGCAACGGGCAGGCCAACGAGGAGCCCCGCGCCGATGAGAAGCCCCTGACACAACTGACGGACCGGGAGCGGCAGATCATGCGGCTCGTGTCGGAGGGGCTATCGAACAAGGAGATTGGGCGTCGGTTGAATCTTGCCGATGGTACGATCAAGGTCCACCTGCATCATATCTTCCAGAAGCTCGACATCAGCAATCGTACGGTTCTCGCGGCGTTGGCCATTTCGCGAAACGAGCTGCATGCCGCGCCACATGGGCTGGATTCCCCTGATCTGTTGCATCAGGATCCGACCAGCGCGAAATGATGAGAACGTCTGGCGTCTTTCGGAGCGTATGCGGGGCTATTGTGGCGCCAGATGCTCAGCCATGTCGCGGCAGGCCCCTTCAGCCTCGGCTAACGTGCGAAAGGGCGAGCCGCCAATCTTGATTGCGGCCTGGTTTTTGTGGAGCGGACGCCAACTCGCCAGATAGCCGGAGCGTCCGTGAAAGCCTGGACCTGTGGGGCTTTCGAAACTGATCACGAACGAGAACCCCTCGCTGGTCGCGCTCCAGATCTCCATGTCCCGGACGGACCGATGGAATTGTAGTGGCATCGCAACAATCCATTATAGCTGATTTTGCACTCGACCATGTTAAATGAAAATTAACCATAATTAAATCGAGAGCGCAACTCGAAACAGCGCGCGAGCGGCACGAGGGTGCCAGGAAGTCGAGGCGCGAGCAGGGAAAATGCCGGCGTTCTGCCGGCGGTGCACGTTAAACAACCCCAGGGCGGCAGAGAAAATTTTTGGTTGAATGGATATTTAATATATAATACTGTAAATAAAATTTTAAATCGAGGAGAGCGCATCGTGACCCGGCACGGCAACGAAGACGACGATCGGCGGGCTTTCTTGAGAACCTGCGGAAGATTTGCGGCTGTGACCCCCCCAGTGATGACCCTGCTTTTATCCACTTCCCTGACCTCAACGGCCATTGCAGGTTCTGGCGGCCTGCACGGCGTGAAGCAGGACGACAGAGGTCGGTCGTTCTTCGACAACGATCGGTCGTCCGCGGCCGGGCCGGGGAGCTCCAGCGGCGGGTCATCGGGGGGTGGGGGAGCACCTGGCAGTCTCTCCGCAGGATCATCTCGCCCCGGAGGAGCATCCGGCGGCGGCTCCGGCGGTAGCGGCGGGTCTGCTGGTGGCGGAGGCAGTGCCAAAGGGCCTTTCGCAACCGGCGGCGGCGCTGGAATTCCAAGCGCAGATGGTGGGCTCGATTGCGCGGACGAAGAGAATGAGGAGAAGCGCAAGGCCGATTGCCCCGGAGCTAGCACTCGGATTTCGAGCGCAACCGAAACCAGCCGATAGGAGCCTTCCTCGATCCATGCGCAGTCTGTGGGCCGCGGTACCGCTTGGCAAGACCATTCGCTCGACACCTGAACGTCAGCCGAGCGCCCCCTTGATGCACCGCCGCAACGCTTTTGTGGACGCAACATGCCAAATGTTAGTGCGATCGTCCGAGGATTGCATAGTTTTCCCGTCTCTCGAGAGTAGGCGACTTTCTCCCAAAGACCTCGATCAGGAGGCGCGTCATGAATACCCGCGTTCGAGCGGAGAATCCTGCGGCTGTGCTTCAAGAGCGTCTCGACGCGCTGGTCACCCAGCTCGTGGAGCTTGAGAAGCTCAGAGAGCGGGTAGGTCGAGAAGAGAGTCGTCAACGCAAGCTGCGCAAGGCGGGCAGTCGCCAAAGCCGAGTTCGGACCTGCGAGCGGCCGTTCCAGCTTCGCACCGGCAGAGCTCATGCCCGTGCTGCTTGCTTGCCATAAGTCGGGGCTGTCGTAACGAGCATCCCAACACGAATGGATGACGAGTTCGCGAAAGCGAACCTGCTCTACGAGCCTGTCCCGGCTATTCGGCTGCCAGCCGAGCGGGAGGCGCTCCGCGGAGGAGCCCCATGAACGAGCCCGACCGCGCCGTGCGAGACGATCCGATCGATTCTGCGGCTCATGACTTTGTAGCACTCGCATGCCATGGCCTCGAGCCGCGGCCGATCAATCTCAAGCGCGCCGCGTCGATTGGATTTCAGCGCTCGTGATGCGCGCATTGTGCTCACGACGTGAGTGACGGTGGTGCGGCGGACGCCGAGCAATTCCGACAATGTTTCCTGGGTCAGCGGGAGGAGATCGCTGCCATTTGCTCGATCGTGAATGTGAAGCAGCCAGCATGCTAGGCGGGCTTCGACGGAATGTAGTGCATTGCAGGCCGCCACGTGCTGAAGTTGCATCAACAACGATCTCGTGAAGACCTGCACCATGGATGCGATTTGGGTGCTGCGATGTTGGGCTGCCAGGAATCGCGCGGGTGAGATCTGCAGCGCGGCCCCGGATATGCGAACGACCGCCGTCGACGGCGAGTGGGATGTGCCAAGCGCTGACGTCAGACCCACAGCCCCCTCACGGCCGATGATCGCCGTGGCGACCGTCTGTCCGTTCGGCAGCTCCATGATACTGGCGATCGCGCCGGTGAGGGGGAAGAGAAGATGCTCGATCCGATCGCCCGATCGGACGAGCACGGAATCGCGTTCGATCACGACTTTCCGCAGATGAGGTGCAAGCAAAGCAAAATCTGCTGGCGGCAACGCTGCTAACAATCGGTTACCAACTCTGGTCGCGTGGTCCATCATGGGATTGGCCCCCGACGGATGCCCGGCACTCGAACGCATGCCGGTGTCGAGCTGCTCTGCAGAATCACAGCTCAACAGCAAGCCAACTGGCCACCCCAGATATGGTTCCCGTGATCAATGGGTGAGCATGCCGGGCCGCGACAACCGCACGCTGCGGCGGCCTCCGGCTCCCGCTGGCGCGCGGCAGGACCGCCGCGGGCATGGCGACCGATCGCATCAACGTTGTCGCGAGCAGGCCGCGCGAGGGCTGAAGAGCGTCCAGGGACCGCTCTCCGGACAAGCTCTTCGGTCGCGATTACTGAAGCGCAAGGTGCGGACTGCAACGCGCTCTGATGCGTTTCGGCGGGGTGCCTCTCACATCTCCGCCCGTTGGGATCAGGCGGGCCTTCGCAAGCTCGCCATGGGGAATTGCCGTTTCGGCTGGGAGAAGGACCCGGATGTCCTGAACACGCTGGAGCAGCAGGATTTCCTGAGCGCCAAAGACGTGCAGATGCGTCGTAAGGAACACTTTCGGCGGCGCTCCGTTAGCGCAGCAAATGCCGGGAGATTCTCCATGATCGACTATCCGAAGCCACCTTATCCTGCGCAGCGGCAACCGATGCCCGGCTCGACGCGGACGATGCAGCCTCGGCCGGATCATGGCGAGGAGAGCTACAAAGGCGCCGGGCGTCTGGCGGGAAAGAAGGCGATCATCACGGGCGGCGACAGCGGCATCGGCCGCGCAGTGGCGATCGCCTATGCGCGTGAAGGGGCTGATATCGCCATCTCCTATTTGAACGAGGACGAGGATGCGGCCGAGGTCAAGGCGCTGGTGGAGCGGGAGGGACGCAAGGCCGTCCTGATCCCCGGCGATATCGCCAATCCCGAGCACTGCCGCGCCGTCGTGCGTCGCACCGTCGAGGAGCTCGGCGGCATCGACATCCTCGTCAACAACGCGGCCCATCAGGCCACGTTCAAGGACATCGCCGATATCAGCGACCAAGAGTGGCAGCGGACGTTCGAGACCAACATCCACGCCATGTTCTATCTGACCAAGGCCGCCGTCCCCCACATGCGGCCGGGAGCTGCGATCATCAACACGGCCTCGGTGAACTCCGACATGCCGAACCCGATCCTGCTGGCGTACGCCACGACCAAGGGAGCCATTCAGAATTTTACGGGTGGGCTCGCCCAGATGTTGGCCGGCAAGGGCATTCGGGTCAACGCAGTCGCCCCCGGTCCGATCTGGACGCCGCTGATCCCCTCGACCATGCCGGAGGAATCCGTCAAGAACTTCGGCAAGCAGGTGCCGATGCACCGCGCCGGCCAGCCGGCCGAGCTGGCGACGGCCTATGTCATGCTGGCCGATCCGCTTTCGAGCTACACCTCGGGGGCAACGCTGCCCGTCACGGGTGGCAAACCGTTCATGTGATCGGGTGTTCCTTATCGGCTGCCGAGGACCGTGGTGGCGCCGCGACGGCAGTGGAACGCGGTGCGGTCGCGGCTGTTCCATTCCCATGCAGATCAGGAGAGCCGAATGAGCAATGGAGTGGATCATCTTGCGGGTCTGCTCGGACGTGCCGCGATGGAGGTATGGGGCGACATGCCTCGCGACATTCAGGAAGCGCTGTTCGAGACCGCCATGAAGGGACGCGCGACGGAGCGTGAGGAGCTCGCGCGGTTGCTGCACGAGCGGCATCCGCGCACGCTGCATCCGGCTCGACCGGGATGACGCAGCTGGGAACGATCGCGCGAGCTCCTGATTGGTGAATCGTCTGCCGGCGCTGCCGAACGGCCCAATGAGGCTGCAGTACGCGCATCGCCCAATCGTGATCAAATTTGTGAGCCGACCGACGTGACTGAGATGAATATCGGAGAATGGTACGACCCGATCTCGGAGCGGTGGATCGTGCCTCGCGAAACACCCACCATCGCTGCGTGTGATCAGTCAAGCGCGGAGAAGGTGCCGGAGACCAACAAGAGGGAAGAGGCGCAGCGGATCTGGGAGCTGCTGGTCGATTGCTGCGCACGCGGATGATTGAGGTGAAGGTCCTTGCGACACTTGATGTCCGGTGGCCCTGAGGCTGGCTTTGCGCGGGGCAGGCAAGCGTTTCCGTCAACGCTGATCTCGACGACGTCCGGAGCGGATCGGTATATTACCCCCCGATTTGCAGGCCGGAGCGGAACAAGGATCAGATGATGGACGATACGATTGGCTTTCCCGACCCCGGTCTCGACCTGTCGGACGGCTTCAGGCCGCACACCTCGCATTGGGGCGTGTTCTCCGCGCGTCGGGGCGCGGCTGGGCTCGAGGTCAGGGCCTATGCGGGTGATCCCGATCCGAACGGCATCATCGACAATTTTCCCGGCGCGCTCCGCCACCAGGCGCGCATCGCCCAGCCGGCGGTTCGCCGCGGCTGGCTCGAGCGCGGGCCAGGCCCCGATGATCGCCGCGGCCGCGACGAGTTCGTCTCCGTCAGCTGGGAGAAGGCGCTCGATCTTCTTGGTGACGAGCTGACCCGCATCCGTGACACGCGCGGGCCGGATGCTGTGTTCGGCGGCTCCTATGGCTGGTCGAGTGCCGGCCGCTTCCATCACGCCCAGAGCCAGGTGCACCGCTTTCTCAACATCGCGATGGGCGGCTATGTGCGCTCGGTCAACACCTATTCCTCGGGCGCTTCCTCGGTGCTGCTGCCACAGATTCTGGCCGGCTACGAAGACATCACCAAGCGCAACGTCACTTGGGAGCAGATCGCGGCTGAGAGCGAGATCGTGCTGGCGTTCGGCGGCATGGCGCTGAAGAACTCCATGGTGGCCGGCGGCTCGATCAGCAAGCATGTCGAGCGTGGCGCAATGGCAGCCGCGCACCGGCGCGGCTGCGAGTTCATCCTGGTCAGCCCGCTGCGCGATGATCTGCCGGTCGAGGCGGGCGCCGAATGGATGACCTGCGTCCCCGGCACCGATACTGCGTTGATGCTTGGCATCGTCCATACGCTGGTCAGCGAAGGCCTGCACGACCAGGCCTTCCTCGACCGCTACACCGAGGGCTGGCCGGTGTTCCTGCGCTATCTCACCGGCGAGAGCGACGGGCAAGCCAAGCACGCCGAATGGGCCGCAGCAATCTGCGGCGTCGGGGCGGATGTGATCCGCAAGCTGGCGCGGCGCCTTGCCGGAAAGCGCGCGCTCATCACCGTCTCCCATTCGCTTCAGCGCGCCGAGCATGGCGAGCAGCCGGTGTGGATGGGCATGGTGCTCGCGGCGGCGCTCGGCCAGATCGGTCTTCCCGGCGGCGGCTACGCCTATTCGTTAGGGGCGATCGGCTATTACGGACGTCGTGTCAACGACGTGCCGGGCCCGACGCTGGGCCAAGGCCGCAACGGTGTTGCCGATTTCATCCCGGTGGCGCGCATCGCCGACATGCTGCTCAAGCCCGGCAGCACGTATCGCTATAGCGGCGAGACGCGTACCTATCCCGACATTCGTCTGGTCTACTGGGCGGGCGGCAATCCCTTCCATCACCACCAGGACATCAACCGCCTGCGCAAGGCATTCGCGCAGGTGGACACGCTGGTCGTGCACGAGCTCGCCTGGACGGCTACTGCCCGTCACGCCGACATCGTGCTGCCCTCCACGATGACGCTGGAGCGGGAGGACATCGGCTATTCCACCAACGATCCCCTGATGGTCGCGATGCACCAGATTGCCGAGCCATTCGGGCTCGCGCGTGACGATTACGACATCTTCGCCGATCTCGCCGAACGGCTCGGAGCGCGCGAACCGTTCACTGAAGGGCGCACGTCGCGAGAGTGGCTGAAGCATCTCTACGAGCCGACCCGCGCCTCGCTTGCCAAGCGTGGCCTCGAGGCGCCGAGCTTCGACGAGTTCTGGGCGCGCGGCAGCCTGGTCGTGCCGCAACAGGCGGACGATGGCGGCCGGCTGCGACGCTTCCGCGAGGATCCCGTCAATCACGCCCTGCCGACGCCGAGCGGGCGGATCGAGATCTTCTCGGCTAAGATCGCGGCTCACGGCGATGCGGATTGTCCCGGTCATCCGGTCTGGCTGGAGAAGACCGACATGCCCAGGCCGGGGGCCCCGTGCTTCCTCGTCGCCAACCAGCCGGTGACGCGCCTGCACAGCCAGCTCGATTTCGGCCGACATTCGCTTAGCTCGAAGCATCGCGGCCGCGAGGTCGCGCGCATGAATCCGGCTGATGCGAACGCGCGTGGCATCAAGGACGGTGACATCATTCGCCTGTTCAACGAGCGCGGCGCGTGCCTGGCGGCGATCCACGTCACCGACGGCATCGCGCCGGGCGTGGTGCAGCTTCCGACCGGCGCCTGGTACGATCCGATGGATCCCGAAGAGGAGGCGCCGCTCTGCGTTCACGGCAATCCGAACGTGCTTACCCGCGACGTCGGCACCTCATCCCTGGCGCAGGGCTGCACCGGCCAGTTGACGACGGTCGAGGTGGAGAAGTTCACCGGCAATCTGCCGCCGATCCGCGCGTTCGATCCGGTGTAGGGCTTTTCAGCGCAGCCCGGATCGAGCGTGTGGGGCGGCGCTCGCCCCACAGCTACGCGGCTGCGCTGGCGATCCAATCGCGCTCCGGAAGCGCGCGCCGCTTCGGCCGCGCTTCGGCCTCGAGCCGTTCGCCGGCGTTGGCGAGGCGCCAGCGCGCCGGAGATTGACCGCTGATGCGCTTGAAGACGGTGGAAAAATGCGCCTGCGTGCTGAAGCCGACGACCAGCGCGATCTCCGCCAATGGCCGCTCGGTGGTCGCGAGCAGCGCCTTCGCATGCTCGACCCGCTGCGTGAGGAGATATTCGCGCGGACGGTAGCCGGTCGCAGCGCGGAATTGTGCAGCAAAGTGCATCCTGGACAGGCCGGCGACATTGGCGAGCTCGGAGAGGCTGATGCAGCGGTCGAAATGTTCGGCGATATACTGCTCGACGCGCCGCAGCCGCCATTTCGGCAAGGCATTGACCTTGACGCGCGGCAGCTCGATCCGGGTGAGATGCATCGCCAGGGTCTGGCCGATGCAGCGCGTGAACTGCAGGTCCGCGGCGTCACCATGTTCGATCAGCGCCTTGGCGAGCTCCGCAGCGAGCGGATCGCGCAACAGCACGAGGTCATTCAGTCCGTCGGCATGGGCCGGAAGATGATTCGTGGAGATGTGGACGTGAAGGAAGGCGGACGGCGACTGGAATTGTGCGCCGAGAGGCTGCGACGGCGCGGTGACATACAGCGACCCCGCGGGCATGGTGCCTTCGAAGATGATCCGGCCGTTCCGTGTCAGCTTCGCGCGCGTGGTCTTCAGGGCAATGCCGACGAAATAGCGATCCTGCGGCGTGGTCGTCTCGTGCGACGAGGTGCTCCGCGGATCATCCCATCGCGAGATCGTGATGCCCTCACTCGCCTGCTCCGGCGTGCGGTCGATCCGACGCCATTGGCTCTCCCGGGGAATCGCCTGAGTTGCGCGAATCTCATGATTCCGCGCCGTAACCGGAAAATCAATCCAGGCGTGCGCCGCGTGCAAGTTGCTCGACATCGTTGGTCCTCTCCGGGATTCGCTGCCGTTTGCAGCGACCGGCAAACGCGCAAACCGAATGCTCTCCATGCTGAGAGGATAGACGTGAGCTGGCCAGGACGCCCGTTAGTGGTGATTAGGATCTGTTAGATTTTGTGCGCGTGCATCGGGTGCGGCAACTCGTCGCAGACGCTCTGATTCGAGCAAGCGTCGTTCGTTGCGCGCGAGTGTGCAGCGAGGCCGTCTGCTGGTTCGGTAGTATTGCTAGGCGTTGAGGGGCCGTGGCTGCCGTTTTCGCGGGTCCTCGTCCCTACTCGAAGACGGCGTCGAAGATCTCGACATCCATCAAGACGGGCTTGGCGATCACGCTTCCGTCAGGCTGCAGCGTTTGCGCGCGTCGAAGTGTCGGCACAACGATGCCGCCGAAGCTGTCATGAGCCCAGGAGTGGTGTGCGACCTTGATCCCGAAGAGATCGTGGTCCGTCCGCCGTTGCAGGGCGCTCTCGTCGAAATAGAAGATCTGTTCGGGTGCGAGCGTGATCAGGTCCGAGGGGAATTGCGCCCGCAGCCGCCGCCACGTTTCGGCGCCCTCACGCCAGGGCGGCAGCTCCTCCACCACGACATCGGGATGGGCGAGCAGGAATGGGTTGGTCAGATAGTTCCAGATCGCGACGCCGCAGAAGAAGACGAGGTGGAGTTCGTCCGCAAGCGCGGGCAAGCCGATCTCGGGGAACGCGAGGCTCGGGTTGCGCCAGGTCCGCAGGACTTCGCCGTCCAGGCCCTCGATCGTGATCGCGTCGGGTTGAAAGGAGCCGGAATGTTCGCCTCCGGTGATGCCGGTGAAACGGAGCGACTGCGTGCGGGTCGAGCCTTCCGCGGTTACGTCCTTGAATTCCCGGGCGTGTCCGGCGCTGGAGAACAGCGATCCGCCGACGGACAGGTGGAGCGTAAACCGGTCCAAGCTGTTCCAGCGGGCCAAGCCGCCGCTGGCATCGATTACATCGTCAAGAAGCGCCATATTCCGCCACGTCCACCATGAAGTGCCGCCACCATGGCGGGGCGTATGCGGCTTGGCGTGTTAGAAGTTGTTAGGAGTTGCGAGCGGGCACCTAGGAGGGCATCCCGTTGAAGATGCTGTCAATTCAGGGTACCCAGCAGCTCTCTTGCAGCAATCAGATCGCGCGTCTGGAGCCCCTCTTGGTAGCGCGCGACGAGTGGAGCGAGCAGGTCGCGTGCGTCGCCGGCTTTTCCGGCCTGGCGCCAGATGCGGCCAAGGCTGATCGCGCCGCGGAGCTCCCAGCCGACCGCGCTTTGTCGCTGCGACAGATCGAGCGATTGCCGCAGGACGTTCTCGGCCTCCGCGAGATGGCCTGTCCGTACGAGGATGTCGCCCTTGACCCTCAGCATCTCCGGCATGTCAAAGGACTCCCCATGACCGGGAATCTCGGCAATCGCCTCGTTGATGGTCTGCAAGGCCTCATCGGGCTGATTCTGGGAAACGAGACCCTCCGCGAGGGCCGTCGCAAATACGGTCGTCATGATCCGGTGCCGTGTCCCGTATAGCGTGGCCCGACTGCGGCGAAGGTGCTCGATCCCTCCGGCAACGTCACCGCGGCGCAGCAGGAGCTCGCCCTTCTGGCCGATGCCGACCGCGTGATAGGGGCCGAGGAAGTGCCGCGCCGAATGATCGATCAGCCGCTCGATCAGAAGTTCGGCGTTGTCCCAGTCGCCGACCCAGAGAAACACGTGGATCGTCCAGATCAGGGAGATGCCGAGGGTGAGCGGCTGTTCGAGCAGCTCAGCCTCGCGAACCGTGTATTTCGCCGCCTCGATCGCCCGCTCGGGCCGGCCGGTGAGCCAGAGTCCCCGCGCCAGCGCCACCAGCGCGACGATGCGGTCGTCATACCCGAGATGGCCGATGTTCAACCGTTGCGAGTCGGGATTGTGCACCATCGCGCTCTCGCAGAACCGAACCGCCTTGTCCTGGTTGCCGATCAAATGATGCGCGACGCCAAGCATCCATTCGACGTTCAGCGTGGCGGCGGGATCGTTCAGCTTTCGCGCGACGCTCTCGCCCTGTTCGCCGGTCCCGAGCGCCCCGTGAAAATCTCCGACCCTGGTCAGATAGATGTGCAATCCGCGCAGCAGCCAGAGCTGCCAGTGCAGGTCCTCGAGTTCCCGGGCCAGCTGGAGACCGCGCGTGAACGCCGACCGGACCGCTTCGGTATTGCCCTGCGTGAACATCAAGGAGACGCCGAGCGCGGCCTGCAAGGTCATCTCCTTCCGGCTGTCCACGGCGCTCGTATCGAGTGACGCCAGCGCCTGCTGGGTCCAGCGGCAGCATTCCGTCAGCAAGGTCAATTCCAGGAAGAACTGCGCCGCCGAGGCTGCCAGGTCCACGCCGACAGTCCGATCGCCGCGCTCCGAAAAGCTGAAGGTCAGCGCGGCCCTGACATTCGGCAAATGGTCGGCATAGGGAAGGAAGCCGCCAGCGCCTTGCATGCCCGTGGATTTGAGCGCGATGTCGTGCAGGAAGTCGCGGAAATATTCGGCGTGGGCGCGCGCGACGCGGTCCGCTTCCCCGTTCTCGACGAGCTTGTCCGCAACGAAAGCGCGGGTGGTATCGAGCAGGCGATAGCGCAGCCGCCGCTCCGCCGGCGAGGTCGCAATCAGGGATTTGGAGAGCAGGTTCGAGATCGCCTCGACCGCTTCGGGCGCGCTGATTCCCTGGATGGACGCGACGGCCAACGCGGCCTCCAGCGTGAATGGCCCGACGAACACCGACAAGCCGCGCAGCGTCGCGCTTTCGGCCGGCGGCAGCAGGTCGTAACTCCAGGCCAGCGCCGCGCTCAAGGTCTGGTGCCGCGGAATCGCGGTGCGCCGCCCCCGCCACAGCAGCGAGAAGCGGCTGTCCAGCAGCGAGGCGGTCCCGGCAATGCCATAGGCGTTGACGCGTCCGGCCGCGAGTTCGATCGCGAGCGCAATGCCATCCAGCCGCCGGCAGATCTCGGCGACGAGCGGGGCATCCTCTTCGCGAAGCTCGAATTCGCTCAAAGTTTCGGCAATGCGTTCAACGAAGAGCCGGCTTGCCGGATAGGCAAGGATGTCGGCGATGCCGAGGCCTTCGCGCTCCGGTGGGCAGTCCAGCGGAAACAGCCGATGGACGCGCTCACCTTCGGCGCGAAAGGATTCGCGGCTGGTGGCCAAAATATGCAGTTGCGGCGCCTCGCGGACGAGGCGCTCGGCCAGAGGAGCGAGTTCGTCGAGCATGTGCTCGCAGCTGTCGAACACCAGCAGCATGCGCCGGCTGCGCAGGACCGTCAGCAGGCCTGGTATCGGGTCCTCGGAATTGACGGTCTGGCCCAGCGCGGCTGCAATCGTTCCGGGGACGAGCCGGGCATCGGTCAGCGCGCCGAAATCGACGAAACACACCTGGCCGTCGAACGCCGCGAGCTCGCCCTGCGCGACGGCGAGCGCGACCGACGTCTTTCCGATCCCGCCGGGGCCGACGATCGTGACGAAGCGATGTTCGGCAAGTTCAGTGGAAATCCTCTCGACCGCACCGTCCCGGCCGATCATCTTCGCGAGCGGCAAAGGCAGGGAGGGTGGCGAAGCGGCGGGCGGGCTGCTCCGGCTCTCCGATGCGGCAGGCCGGAGCAGCGGAGCCGCGAAACAATAGCCGCGTCCCGGGACGTTGACGACGTAGCGGGAGCCTTCGCCGGCATCGCCCAAAGCCTTGCGCAGCGCCGTGATGTGGAAGCGCAGGCTGCCTTCGTCGACGTTCACGTCGGCCCAGATGCGCTTGATCAGCTCCCGCTTGTCAACGACCTCCCCGGCGCGCTCGGCGAGAAAAATCAGGATGTCGAGCGCACGGCCGCCGAGGTGAAGCGGGGCGCCGTCCTTCTCGAGCAGTCGCGATCTCGCGAACAAGCGGAACGGCCCGAAGGCAATGACCGAATCCTGCTCGCTAGTGTCCGGCACGGGCCAATGATTCCAGTGAACGAGCTGAAGTCTGCAGTTTGATTTACCAGATCAAGACCTTCAGTAAACTGGCCGAAAGTGGCGAAATCGCGTGGCGACGCCCGCGCGCGCCGGCAAGCCCGCCGCAAATTTGGTTTAAACGCGAGCGGTCTACAGGCGACCGCGACAATCCGTCAGCGTGCCTGACCGTCGAGGCGCGGGTCGTCCGCCGCGAGATTGCGGATGCTGCCGATCATAACAGAATCTCGCAACGTCTAACGGGCAAAACGCGCGCGCCGCATCCAGTATGGCCTTCGAGTTCAATCTATTCCAACGGGGAGGCTATGATGTCCTGTATCGGCGCTCGGCCGAACGACCATGTGGCTCGACTTCAGTTCGTTGCCAGTATCGATGATCAGTCGCATGATTGGGAGCTCGTGCTGCGGGAGTCCCACCACCGCATGAAGAACACGCTGACGATGCTGGGTGCGTCGGTCCGCCGCGACTTCACGTGCGCGGCTACACGGGACATGTCGCTGGCGGTGGACCGGCTCGAACGGCGCATCGTCGCCTTCGGCCGGCTCTATCAGCTTTTGTCGGACAGCCACGATCCATCGGCGGTCGCCGTGGAGCCGTTCTTCGAAAATCTATGCGGGGCCCTCTCCGAAGCGGTGCTGGAGCCGGCAGGGATTCGCTGTGAAGCCGCGATCGAGAGCGGCAGGCTGCCGGCTGCGCAATGTCATCGCCTCGCGCTGATGCTGACGGAGCTGGTCACGAACGCGGCAAAGCACGCCTTCCCCAACAAGAGCGGTGCGCTGATCCGCATCGAATTGACGAGCCGCGACGGCGCCTGGATCTGCACGGTCGCGGACAACGGCGTTGGTGCGACCGGTCCGCTTCAGGGCACCGGCAGCCGTATCCTCGAAGGGATCGCACGCAGCATCGATGCGCGGTTGCACGGCGAGGTGGGCCAGGGCGGCACGCGCGTGACCATCGTGATGCCGGCCATTGCATGAAGGACAGCCTCAACTCACACCACGGGAGCTCGCCATGACGACAATCGAAACCGAACGCGAAACCGGAATAGGGCCCTCGGCATCGCGCAGCATCGATATGAAGCTCGAGGTTGTCGTGATCCCCGTATCCGACGTCGATCGTGCCAAGGCGTTCTACGCGCGCCTCGGCTGGCGGCTGGACGCCGATTTCGCCTCGGGCGACGACTGGCGCGTGATCCAGTTCACGCCGCCCGGCTCGGCCTGCTCGGTGATCTTCGGCAGGAACGTGACCGCCGCAGCGCCCGGCTCGGCGCGAGGCCTGTACCTGATCGTCTCCGATCTGGAAGCGGCCCGGCAGGACCTGCTAGACCGCGGCATCGAGGTCAGCGCGCCATTCCACGGTGCCGGCGACCTTCATGCCGGCCCCGACGAGCCGTATCTGTTCGGCAGCGTTCGGGCCGGCGGTATCGACCCGAAACGCGGCAGCTACAGCTCATTCGCATCGTTCAGCGACCCCGACGGCAATGGTTGGCTGTTCCAGGAGGTCACGACCCGGCTGCCCGGGCGCATCGCCGGCGACGGCGCGACATTCGCGTCGGCGACCGATCTGGCGGCGGCGCTGCGCCGTGCCGCGATCGCGCATGGCGAGCACGAGACGCGGACCGGCGGACACGACGAGAACTGGCCGGATTGGTACGCCGACTATATCGTCCGCGAGCAGGCCGGCCAGGAGCTGCCAACTTGACGCAGCTGCATCCCTGGCCAACGCCGCGCGACGATATGGTCGTCGCGCGCCGGCGACAGGCGGTCACGCCGATGCCGCCTTCCACCGGTACGGTGGGCCGGTGCTGAATTCAAAAGGAGAATTGAGATGATCCGCAAGGCAACGGCAGTCTGGAAAGGCACCGGTCGCGATGGGACCGGTCATCTCTCGAGCGAATCCGGCGTGCTCGCGCAGACGCCCTATTCGTTCAAGACGCGCTTCGAGAACGAGAAGGGGACCAATCCCGAGGAGTTGATCGCGGCGGCGCACGCCGGCTGCTTCACCATGGCGTTGGCCTTCGGCCTTCAGATGGCAGGATTCACGCCGGATGAGCTCTCGACGGAAGCAGCCGTCACGCTCGAGCCCGAAGGCAAGGGATTCAAGATCAGCAAATCCGCGCTGACCCTGCGGGCGAAAGTGCCGAATCTCGACGACGCCGGCTTCGCCCGCTTCGCCGGCGAGGCCGAGAAGAACTGTCCGGTTTCGAAGGTACTCAACGCCGCGATCACACTCGACGCCAAGCTGGTTTAGAGGTGATCGCCTTGGGTCCATCCGCTCCCAGGAACCGGATGGACGCACGTGCAATGCGTGGCTTTCGGCCGGGCAGCCGAAAGCCTATATGATGCGATGGCTGCAGAATAGGCAGAACGATCATGGGAGCGGACAGATGACGACAGAACGCGCAGTTTTGGCCGGAGGCTGCTTCTGGGGCATGCAGGATCTCATCCGCAAGCAGCCGGGCGTGATCTCCACCCGCGTCGGCTACACCGGTGGGCACGTCAAGAACGCCACCTACCGCAATCACGAAGGCCATGCCGAAGCGATCGAGATCATCTTCAATCCGGCGAAGACCAGCTTCCGGACCATGCTGGAGTTCTTCTTCCAGATCCACGACCCGACCACGCTCAATCGCCAGGGCAATGATATCGGCACGAGCTACCGTTCGGCGATCTTCTATACGAGCGAGGAGCAGAAACGGATTGCCGAAGACACCATCGCCGACGTCGAGGCGTCCGGCCTGTGGCCGGGCAAGGTGGTCACCGAGGTCGCGCCTGCGGGCGAGTTCTGGGAAGCCGAGCCCGAGCATCAGGATTATCTCGAGCGCTATCCCGACGGCTACACCTGCCACTTCATCCGGCCCGGCTGGAAGCTGCCGCGGCGCGCGGCAGCGGTGGGCGGGTAGAGCATGATGAAATTGATTCGCCGGGCTGTGCGTGGCTCACTCCCCGAGGGGCTCACCCGGATCGCGTCTTCGACGCGCTCAGACCTCTCCCCATGGGAGAGGTGAACCGAGCCCCGAGCGCGCACTCATTCAACCAAACTCATCCCGCTCCAGATCGCGCGGTCTGCGCGCGGCGTCAGGTGCGCAGTTGCGCCATCAGTTCGTGTGCAGTGCGCATATCCGCGATCTCTGCGCCCTCCCTGAACGACCCCGAGACATTCTCCAGAACGGTCAGAGCGTCCGTGTTCTGGCCGGCCCCCATCTTGAGCCGCGCGAGGCTGATCGCGCAGCGCAACTCCCAGAAGCGCGCGCCCTGCTGGCCGGCAATCTCCATGGCCTCGCGAAAGCGTGCCTCGGCGTCCTCGCAATGCCGCGCGCTCCTGAGCATCAACTCTCCCTTGATGCGGGTCAGCTCCGGCAGATACCAGAGCTCCTGGCGATCGTGGCAGCGGGTCAGGACGTCCTCGATCACGTCGAGGCCGCGGTCGACCTGGTCGGCCTCGCCAAAGCAGGCCGCAAGCTCGCCGAGGAGCGGAAGAAAGCGCGGCAGGTAGCGCGCATCGCCGGCACGATTGAGTTCTTCGCGCAGCAGCGGCAGGCCGGTCGCGACGTCGCCGCGCCTGGCGATGACCGCCGCATTGAAGGCGCGTGCCCACAGTCCCCACAGTCGGATCGCGTGCCGCTCGGTGTGCTCGAGCAGCTCGCTGCCGTGGCGTTCCGCGGTGTCGAGATCGCCGGCCCAGAAGGCGATCGGGCAGGCAGCCTGCCCCAGCACGCTGCAGAAGGTCAGGGCGTGGCCGTTGGCCCGGCCCTCCTCGATGTTTCTTGCCGCCAGCGCCTGGGCCTGGTCGGCGAGACCCTGCAGCCACAGGATGCGCGCGCGGAAATATTGCGTGGAGATCCTGAGATCGAGCGGGAAGATCTTCGGCCTCCCCACCAGCACGTGCAGCGATGCGTTGACCCGGTCGATGCGCCGCCGGGCGTCGTTCTGGTTGCCGAGATAGTGCAGCGCGACGGCCATCAGCCGGTCGCCCAGCATGAGGTCGGTCTTATCAGGGGAGTTCGCCGCCGCGCTCGCAAAACGATCGGCGAATGCGCGGGCCTTGCCGAATTGCCCGTTGTTGAACTGGTCGATGCACAGGCCCCACAGCGCGCGCAGCCGGAAATCCTTGTCGTCGAGCCTGTCGGCAAGCTCGAGCGTCGTCTCCAGGATCGGGCGCGCCTCGCGCGCGCGGCCCTCGCCATACATCAGTGACCAGCCGAGCGCCGACAGCAGCTGCATGCGGATGCGATCGTCGCCTTCGGTGTCTCCGAGCGCTGCAAGCGCCGTTCTGGTGCGTTCGCGGCATTCGGCGAACAACGAGAGGCGCACCCACAGCGTGACCGCGGCCGCCGTGAGCGCGATGCCGAGCCTTGTATCGCCGTCGGGTGCGAAGGCCCAATCCAGCGCCGCGCGCACATTATCCAGCTCGCCCGCATAGATGCTCAGCCATTCGGGCAGCGGTGTCGATGTATCGGCCTCCGCCTGCTCGAAAAAATCTCGAAAATGCTCGGCATGGCGCCGCGCGAACTGCCTGAGTTCACCGAGCTCGTTCAGCTTCCCGAGCGCGTAGGTGCGCGTGGTGTCGAGCAGGCGATAGCGCAGCGTCCGCGAACCGGATGGCGAGATCAGCGATTTGCTGACCAGGCTGTCGATCGCCTCCAACGTCTCCGAGGTGCTGAGACCCTCGCCGGATGCCACAGCGGCGGCCGCCTCCGGCGCGAATGGACCTGCGAACACCGACAGTCGCCGCAAGGTGGCGCTTTCCGCAGGAGGCAGGAGATCGTAGCTCCAGTCCAGAGCCGCGGCGAGCGTCTGGTGCCGCGGCACGGCCGTGCGCCGCCCCCGCCATTGCAACGAAAAGCGGCTGTCGAGCAGGGAGGCCGTGCCGGCGATGCCGTATGCATTGACACGGCCCGCCGCGAGCTCGATCGCCAGCGCAATGCCGTCGAGGCGCCGGCAGATGCTCGCGACCAGCGGCGCTTCTTCAGCGCTGAGCTGGAACGGACCCGAGCTCTGCGCGATGCGCTCGACGAACAGCTGAGCTGCGGGGTAGGCGAGGACCTCGGCGACATCGAGGCCCTCGCGCTCCGGCGGACAATCCAGCGGAAACAGCCGAAAGATCCGCTCGCCCTCGCTGCGGAACGACTCGCGGCTGGTCGCGAGAACGCGAAGCTGCGGCGCTTCGCGAACGATGCGCTCGACGAGCGGAGCCAGCGCGTCCAGCACATGCTCGCAGCTGTCGAAGATCAGCAGGGCCGGTCCGCTCCTCAGAAATGTCAGAATGGCCGGCGTCGGATCCTCCGCGCTGACGGTCAGTCCGAGGACCGAGGCGATGGTGGTCGTGACGTGACCGGCATCCCGCAGCGGACCGAAGTCGACGAAGAAGACGCGCCCGCCGAAATCCGCGGAGCGGCGATGCCCGACCGTGACGGCGACGGCCGTTTTGCCGATGCCGCCCGGGCCGACCACCGTCATGAAGCGATGCAGCGTCAATCCGGTCGAAATCTTCTCGATGACCTCCTCTCGTCCGATCATCTTTGCGAGCTGAGCAGGCAGGGAGCGAGGCGTGACGATTTCGACTGAGGTTGAGGGGACCGGCGGAGCCGCTTGAGCGAACGGCGCGACAAAGCAATAGCCGCGGCCGGGCACATTGAGGACATAACGAGCCGATTTGCCGGTATCGCCGAGCGCCTTGCGCAGCGCTGCGACGTGGAAGCGTAGACTGCCCTCGTCGACATTCACGTCGGCCCAGATACGCTTGACCAGCTCCCTCTTGTCGATGACCTCACCGGGGCGCTCGGCAAGCAAGATAAGAATATCGAGCGCGCGGCCGCCGATATGAAGCGGCGCCCCCTCCTTCTCCAGGAGCCGGGACTTTGGAAACAGCCGAAATGGCCCGAATGAAATCTGCGAGTCGTGATTACTTTGAGCTGGCACGTGCCATTGCCCCCTCGACGGGAGTCAAAAGATATGTCGTTGTGGTCTAGCAGAACGACGCGTCCAGTAAACTGGCCGAAAGCCGCATGGCAGACAGACCGGCGCAGATGGATTGGGCTTGCTTCGGCCTGCCAAAATAGTGCCTGTGAAAGAAGGGTTTGGGTCGGCATGCCAGGACGGTGGCCTCCACTCGCGCGCCCGCATGGGACCATTGCGGCTCCTCGCCCTTCCGTCCGTAAATTCGCCGCAAGGCTGCTCACGCATCGACGTGCGATATCTGGCGCTGCTTCGCCGTGACGATCCACGCCGACAGTGTGACGAGACCCATCAATGCGGCCAGCAGCCAAAACGCCATCGGCAATCCGCCAAGATGTGCGACGAAGCCTACGCCGGCAGGGCCGATCAGGACCCCTGCGTAGCCCGCGGTCGTGATCGCCGCGACCGCAAGCCCGGTGGGCATCACCGTTTGCCGTGCCGCCCGCCGAAACAGCACCGGCACGAGATTTGACGCGCCGAGCCCGATCAGCAGGAATCCGCCGATGGCGATCGCTGCAATGGGCGCTGTGAGCAGGACTACGAAACCCGCGATCGCTATCAGGCTGCCCCAGAGCAATGTCGCGCGATCCCCGATACGCGCAACGATCGCGTCGCCGCCGAGCCGGCCTATCGTCATCGCGATCGAGAATACGATGTAGCCGGCTCCGCCTTGCGCCTCGGTGACGAGACCGGCGCCGATCACGAGCAGCGCGCCCCAATCGAGCATTGCGCCTTCGACCAGGAAGGTGATGGCGCCGAGCAGTGCAAGCAGCAGCACCGATCCGTGCGGTAGCACGAACAGTGGACCCTCCTGCACCTGCACCGAGCGAAGCAGGCGCGGCCAGGTCACGAGCATCGCGATCAGCATCAGCATGGAGCAAATCAGCGTGCAGGCGAGGGCACCGAGCTGCAACGAGAGCAGCGCCGTCATCAGCGCGGATCCGGCGAAGCCGCCGATGCTGAACAGGGCGTGGAAGCCGGACATCAGCGGGCGTGCCGCGGCGCGCTCCACTTCCACGGCGTGAATGTTCATGGCGACGTCGATCGAGCCGAGCGCGGCGCCGAACGCAAGGAGCGCCAGCGCCAGCGATAGGGGCGAGCTTGCGATCGCGAGCAGCGGCAGGACCAGCGTGAGACCGAGCCCGCCTGCGATGATGATCGGCCTGCTGCCATAGCGCGCGCTGAGAACGCCGGTCAGCAGCATCGCGACGACCGAGCCGATCCCGAGGCTGAGCAGGAGCAGCCCGAGGACTCCGTCGTCGACGGCGAGCCGCGCTTTCGCGAACGGCACCAGCGGCGCCCAGCACGCGATGCCGAAGCCCGCAACGAGGAAGGCAAGCCGGGTCGCAAGGCGGGTCGCAGGCCGGTCGGCAGAAGACATGAGTACTCCGGGGAAGCAGGGGAGGGGCGGGTGCGGCCGATGAACCCTCGGATTGCCGCGACTTTATGTCGGCAGCGCGCTCATATTGTCGCAGATCGCCTCAGGCGCGGGCAGCTCGTCGCGATTGCAGCAAGCTCCCGTAGCGCGGGTGAGCGTAGCGAGACCCGGGACGGCACCAGCAAAGATCCCGGATGTTGCTTCCGCCTCTCGCTCTTCGAGCTACGGCGGTCAAGTCGCTGACCCGCGCTACGGGACCGGGGTGTGTCGCCCGGCTGTCAACCCACCGGCGCGAAAATAATTCCACATTACCGAAATTCGGATTTGTCGTATGTATCGCGCATCCCGGCTCATTCTCGAGGGGCGATCATGAGGTCGTCATTGTCGCGAGCCGGGCTTGCGGTGGACGCAGCAGCGTCGGGCGCGAACAGCCAGGGGCAGGGCGGATTGCTCTCCGTGAGCCCTAAGGCATCGTGCGGGCGAACGGCGCTGTCAGGTTCGTCTCGTCATTTCGATGGCAACGTGCACAACGCCATCGGACCCTGTGGCGAACAAGCGAACCGCGCGTACAGCAAAACCGTGTGGTCCTGGCCGTCGTTGCTACGATCAAGCCGGGGCCCATATCGTCGCGCCGTGCCGCCCTGGGTCCCGGCTCTGCGCCGCAACACTTCGCGCGTTGCAGCCTGTCCGGGACACGGATGCGCTTGTGCCGCGTGCGATCGACCGCCACGGGTCGGCAGCCGCATCCAGCGCTAACCTCCGAGGATGCGGAGGCAAGCGTCGACGAACACCTCTGCGCCGGTGACGATATCGGCATCCGCCGTGTTCTCGGTCCAGTGATGGCTGATGCCGCCGATCGAGGGCACGAACAGCATGCCTGCGGGCATGACGGTCGCCAGCATCTGCGCATCGTGCCCGGCGCCGCTGGGCATGCGGATCGAGCGGCCGCCGGCGAAGGCTTTGCTCGCGGCTTCGATCGCATCCTGAAAGCCCGCGCTCATCCTCGCGGGTGCGCCGGTGCGCAGCTTCGTGACGGTGACGGTGCAGGGGCCTTTGGCGCTGACCTCCTCCGCCATGGCCCGCAACAATTGCTCCAGCCGCGCGATCACGGCCGGATCGTCGTCGCGGATCTGGAACAGCATCTCTGCGCCACCGGGGATGATGCTCGGCGCGCCCGGATCGAGTGTGATGCGCCCGGTGGTCCAGACCGTGCGCGGGCCGCAGGCAACCGGAAAGCGCTCGTCGATGGCGACGCAGAACTTCGCCAGCGCAAGGCCGGCATCCTTCCGTACCGCCATGCGCGTGGTGCCGGCGTGGTTCTGCTCGCCGGTAAAATTGATCTGGTACTGCCAGATGCCGACGATGGAGGTCACGACGCCGATCGCGAGGCGGCTGCTTTCGAGCGTGTCGCCCTGCTCGATATGCGCTTCCAGATATCCGACGTGGCGCCCCGGCTCGGCGGTGAGGCGCGGGCGCCCGGCGAGGCCCATTTCGGCGAGTGCATCGCGCATGGTGCGGCCGCTGGTGCGGTCGCGTGCGGCATCGATGTCGGCCTCGGTCACCTGCCCGACATAGGAGCGCGAGCCAAGGAAATGACCGAAATGTCCCTCCTCGTCGCACCAGGCCGCGACTTCGAGCGCGCCTTTCACGGAAGGATCGGCATTGAGAACCCGCGCGGCTTCGAGCGCGTAGACGACGCCGAGCGGGCCATCGAGCCAGCCAGCGTAGTTCTGGCTTTCCAGATGCGATCCCGCCAGCAGCTTCGGCCCGGGCTTCGCGCTGGTGCCGAACACGTTGCCGATGCCATCGATTGTGGCGGAGAGACCCGCCTCGGGCAGCTTGCGCATCAGCCAGTCGAGCGACTGTTTGTGCGGCTCGGAGAAGGTCGGCTTGTGCACGCCGGTCTTATGGGCGCCGATGGCGCGCAGCGCATTGAGATCGGCAAGGACGCGATTGCCGTCGGCGCGGAGCTGAGTGTCAGGCATGTTCGGCAACCTTCAGCGCCTCGGTGCGGATCTCCTCGACCAGCCGTTCCTTCAGCTGGACGAATTCCGGCGTGGTCTTGATCTTGTAGGAGCGCGGATGCGGCAGGTCCACATTGATTTCGGCCTTGATGCGGCCAGGGCGTGCGCTCATGACGATGACGCGGCTGCCGAGGAAGATGGCTTCCTCGATATCGTGGGTCACGAACAGCACGGTCTTCTGGTCGCGCTCCCAAATGCCGAGCAGCATTTCCTGCATCAAGGCGCGGGTCTGGTTGTCGAGCGCGCCGAACGGCTCGTCCAGCAGCAGGATCTTCGGATCATTGGCGAGCGCACGCGCAATCGCCGTGCGCTGCTGCATGCCGCCGGAGAGCTGCTTCGGCCAGTGGTTCTCGAAGCCCGACAATCCGACCTGGCGGATGAAGGCATCGGCGATCTTGTTTCGCGCCGCCTCGGCCACGCCGCGCTCGCGCAGGCCAAAGGCGATGTTCTCGCGCACCGTCAACCAGGGGAACAGCGTGTAGGATTGGAACACCATGCCGCGATCGGCGCCGGGCCCGGTCACCTCGCGCCCGTCGAGCGTGACGCGGCCGCTGGTCGGGCGATCGAGGCCCGCAACGATGCGCAGCAGCGTGGACTTGCCGCAGCCGGAGGGACCGAGGATGGTGACGAAGTCGTTGTTGCCGATGGTGAGGTCGGTCGGCTCCAGCGCCCTGGTCGGCGCGTTGCCGTGGCGCGCGGGGAATGTGCGCGAAACCTGTTCGATCCTGAGCGTCGTCATGCGAGCTTCCACGGAAACAGCCAGGCGTTGAACGCCTTGAACAGGAAATCCGAGATCAGTCCGATCAATCCGATCACGATGATGCCGAAGATGATCTGGCCGGTGTTGAGCAACGCCTGGCTGTCGGTGATCATATGACCGATGCCCGAGGACGAGCCGATCAGTTCGGCGACGATGACGTAGGTCCAGGCCCAGCCCAGCACCAGCCGCAGGATCTCTGCGATCTCCGGCGCCGAGGAGGGCAGCAGCACGCGGCGGATGATGCCGCGGTCGCTGGCGCCCAGCGTGTAGGCGGCCTCGACCAGATCGCGTCGTGTGGCACCAACGGTCACCGCGACCATCAGGATGACCTGGAATACCGAGCCGATGAAGATGACGAGCAGCTTTTGCAACTCCCCGATGCCGGCCCACAGGATCAGGAGCGGAATGAAGGCGGACGCGGGCAAATAGCGCGCAAAAGAGACGAATGGCTCGAGGAATGCTTCCACCGGCTTGTAGGCGCCCATCAGCACGCCGAGTGGCACCGCGATGATCGCCGCGAGCACAAAGCCGCCGACGACGCGCCAGATCGTCATGCCGATATCGAGCACGAAGCCCTGCTTCGTCAGCAGCTCAAAACCTTCCTGCACCATGGTCAGCGGGTTGGCGAGAAAGGTCTTCGACACATGGCCGCCGAACGTCGCCCAGGACCAGAGGGCAACGAACAGCACGAAGAACGCAAGGCCATAGGCCGCGCGCTGCCTCGATGTCACGGGATCCAGAGGACGCATCAAACCGTATCCGAATGGTGTGCCGGCTCCGCCTCTCGGCGGAACCGGCAGTTTGCGGAAATCTTACTTGATGAAGCTGGCGTCGTAGAGGTCTTCGACCTTCGGCGCGGACTTGATGATGCCGATCTCGAGCAGGAGCTCGGCGGCCTCCTTGTTGAAGGTCAGGAAGTCGCCGGCGAAGAATTTCTGGTTGGCGGCCTTATCCTGCCAGCGCAGGTACTTTGCCGAGTTGCCGAACTGCTCCCCGGTCTGCTTCACGTCGGCGCCCATGATCTCGTAAGCCTTGGCCTGGTCCTTGCCGATCATGTCGAGCGCCTCGAAATAGCTGTCGGCGAGGGCCTTGGCGGCCTTGGGATTTTCCGTCAGGAATTTCGGCGTGCAGCCGAACGTGTCCATCACGATCGGGTAGTCCAGGGTGGTCGCGATGATCTTGCCCTTATCCGGTGCGGCGCGCACGGTCGACAGATACGGCTCATAGGTCATGGCGGCATCGTTCTGGCCGGAGACGAAGGCCTGCGCGGCCGCAGCCGGCTCGAGGTTCACCACGGTCACGTCCTTCGTGGTGAGACCGTTCTTCTTCAGCATCCAGGCCAGCGCGAAATAGGGAGAGGTGCCGGGCGCGGAGGCGGCGACCGTCTTGCCCTTCAGGTCCTTGATCGCGGCGACGTCGTTGCGCACGGCCATGCCGTCGGCGCCATAGCTCTTGTCGAGCTGGAAGATCTGCTTGGTGGCAACGCCATTGGCGTTCCAGGAAATCCAGGTCTCGACCGTGGTCGCCGCGCACTGGATGTCGCCGGAAGCAATCGCGAGGTGGCGGTCCTTCTGCGGAATCTTCTTGATTGTGACGTCGAGACCGTTCTTCTTGAAGATGCCCGCCTCCTTCGCCAGCGTCAGCGGCGCGAAGCCGGTCCATCCGGAGATGCCGACGCCGACCTTGACGTCGTCGGCGGGCGCCGGAGTGGCGGCCGCAAGAGCAATGATTGTCGCAAATATTGTCGAACTACGCATGATTGTCGTCCTCTTGCCGATCGATGGATTTACGTCCTGATGATCATTGTGGTCCCGCATGGACCGTTGCCCGAAGCGTTGCACGATTTGTGCCGACATATCCTCTCAGCCTCCTTTGAATCGCGCGACAAGGCGGTGAGAGTCACCGGGATAAAGCAGGCGCACGGCGGTGATGGTCCTTGCGCTGCGCCAGGTGTAGCGGTCGATCACGAGGCAGGGCGCGCCGACGGCGATGTCGAGCGTCTTCGCTGTGCGCTCGTCCGCAACGATGGCGCTGATCGTGTGCTCGGCCTCTGTCCATGGGACATGGTGAAGCAGCCACGAGCCGGGCGGCTCGCGCGAGAAATCCGCCGTGGCGGCATTCGGCACGGACGACAGGTCGATCAGCCTGTCCTCCACGGCGAACGGTACGTTGTCGGCGCTGTGCCGGCAGGTGATGGCAACCACCTTGCCGGCTTTCTTGACGCCGAGACGGTCACGGTCGGCGGTGGTCGCAGTGCGCAGCTTGCGATGGATCAGCTCATAGCCGTAAGTGCGGCCGAGCGCGGTGATCTCGGCGCGGATGTCGGCGATCTTGAGCACCGCCGACTGATGTTGCGGCCGGCGCACGAACGAGCCGGCGCGCCGCCGCCGTTCGATCAGGTCGGCCTGCGCGAGCTCCGACAGCGCCTTGTTCACGGTCATGCGCGAGCAGCCGTAGCGCGCGACCAGTTCGTGCTCGAACGGAATGCGATGCCCGGGCGGCCACTCGCCGGTCAGGATGCGCTTCTCGATGTCGGCGCGGATGCGTTTGTAGAGCGTCGGCTGGTCCGCAGCATCGGTGGCGAGGCTCATGCGACGAGCCTCCGTACCACCGTGTTGAAGCGCTCGCGGGCAACCCGGCGCAGCTTATGACCACCACCTTCGACCACCTTATGGCCGCCGGCCCAGACGCAATCGATTGCGCCGTTGTCTGCGGCAAAGATCCAGCCGTCGATAGCGGCGTCGCCGCTGCGTCCGGCCAGCGACGGATGGGCGCTGTCCAGCGTGACGATGTCGGCACGCGCGCCGGGCGCGAGGCCGACTATCGGCTGTGCAAGCGCTCGTGCGCCACCCGCGAGCGCGTTGTCGAACAGCGTGCGTCCCGTCGAGCGGCCTGCGCCGCCGGAGAGGACATTGCGTTGGCGATGCTTCAGGCGCTGGCCGTATTCGAGCTGTCGCAGTTCATCCGCGATTCCGACGAGCACGTTGGAATCGGTGCCTACGCCGAATGTGCCGCCGGCATCGAGGAATTCACGCGCTGGAAAGATACCATCCCCGAGGCTCGCCTCGGTGATGGGGCAGAGACCCGCGACAGCGCCGGTCCCTGCGAATGCAGCGATCTCCGCGTCTGTCATGTGCGTCGCGTGAATGAGGCACCAGCGCCGATCGACGGGCGCGTGCTCCAGCAGCCATTGCACCGGGCGTCTTCCCGACCAGGCCAGGCAGTCCTCGACTTCCTTCACCTGCTCGGCGGCGTGAATGTGCACCGGCCCGCCGTCAGCAAGCGGCATGATCGCGCGAAGTTCGTCCGGCGTCACTGCGCGCAAACTGTGCGGGGCGATGCCGATGTTGGCGTCCGGCAGATTTGCTATGGTCTTGCGCGAGGCCGTCATCAATTCAGCGAACTGATCGACCGAGCAGATGAAGCGGCGCTGCCCGGCATGCGGCGCCGCGCCCCCAAAAGAGCTATGCGCATAGAAACTCGGCAGCAGCGTGAGCGCAATGCCGGAGGCCTCGGCAGCTTGCGCGATCCGCGCGGCCATCTCGGCGAGATCAGTATAGGGCGAGCCATCCGGGTCGTGGTGCAGATAATGGAATTCGCCGACGCGGGTAAAACCTTGCTCGAGCATCTCCACATAGAGCAGCGTCGCGACCGCCGCGACGTCGTCGGGGGTCATTGCCAGCGCAAAGCGATACATCGTCTCGCGCCAGGTCCAGAACGTGTCGGTGGAATCGCCGCGCAATTCGGCAAGCCCCGCCATGCCGCGCTGGAACGCGTGGCTGTGCAGGCTCGCCAGTCCAGGAAGCGCGATCGCGTGGCGCTCGTCGCCGGCGGCCGGCGCCACGCCCGGCGTCACCGCCGCGATCGCCCCGGCGGCGACGACCACCTGCACGTCATTGGCCCAGCCCGAAGGCAGGAGCGCGGAAGCGAAATGCAGTCGGGTCATGATTACACGCCGGCTGGACAGAACCGGCTTACGATTATATGTCTAGACATATAAGTCAAGCATCCGACGGCGAATGGATATCCTCATGGCAGAGCGCTTCGACCGGATCTGGCACAATGCCCGCCTCGCGACGATGCGGGCCGACCGTCCCGATCTCGGGGAGATCGAGCATGGTGTGATCGCCGCGCGCGGCGGCCGTATCGTCTACGCGGGTGCTCAGGCGGATTTTCCTGTTGATGCGGATGCGATCGAGCGGATCGATTGCGAAGGGCGCTGGATCACGCCCGGGCTCGTCGACTGCCACACCCATCTGGTCTACGGCGGCAACCGTGCGCATGAATTCGAGCTGCGTCTGAAGGGCGCAAGCTACGAAGAGATCGCGCGCGCCGGCGGCGGCATCGTCTCGACGGTGGCGGCGACGCGCAAGGCGAGCGAAGCCGGGCTCGTCGCAAGTGCGCTGCCGCGGCTCGATGCGCTGATCGGCGAGGGCGCGACCACCGTCGAGATCAAGTCCGGCTATGGCCTCAATGTTGAAACCGAGATGCGGCAACTCTCCGCCGCGCGAATTCTCGGTCGCCAGCGGCCCGTTGCGATCCGAACATCCTTTCTCGGCGCGCATGCGCTGCCGGTGGAGGCCGATGGCGACAAGGATCGCTACATCGATCTCGTCTGCAAGGAGATGCTGCCCGCGGTCGCCAAGGCCGGCCTTGCCGATGCCGTCGATGCCTTCATGGAAGGGATCGCGTTCTCGGCCGAGCAGACCGCACTTGTGTTCGAGTCCGCGAGAGGGCTTGGGCTGCCCGTGAAGCTGCATGCCGACCAGCTGTCGAACCTCGGCGGCGCCGCGCTTGCCGCAAAATACGCCGCACTGTCGGCCGATCATTTGGAGCACACCGACGAAGCCGGCGCTGCCGCAATGGCGAAGTCCGGCACGGTGGCGGTGCTGCTGCCCGGTGCGTTCTACTTCATCCGCGAGACGCAGAAGCCGCCGGTCGAGGCGTTCCGCAAGTATGGTGTTCCCATGGCGCTGGCGACCGACTGCAATCCCGGCAGCTCGCCGCTGACCTCGCTGCTGCTCGCCATGAACATGGGCGCGACACTGTTCCGGATGAATGTGGCCGAGTGCCTCGCCGGCGTCACCCGCGAAGGTGCGCGGGCGCTCGGTGTGCTCGACGAGGCCGGCACGTTAGAGGCCGGCAAGTGGTGCGACCTTGCGATCTGGGACATCGAGCGCCCGGCCGAGCTGGTCTACCGCATCGGCTTCAATCCGCTGCACCGCCGGGTTTGGAGGGGGCAATGATGGAGCAGGACACCTCGATCGTCGTCAAGCCGGGGGCGGTGAGTCTCGATGATCTCGCGCGCGTGCTCGACGGTGCGCCCGTCGTGCTCGATCCCTCATTCTGGCCGCGCATCGAAGCAGCGGCGGAGATCGTCGCAAGAGCGGCGCGCGCGGATGTCCCCGTCTACGGCATCAACACCGGCTTCGGGAAGCTCGCATCGAAGCGCATCCCGCCGGACCAGACCGTGCTGCTCCAGCGCAATCTCATCGTCTCGCATTGCTGCGGCGTCGGCCCGGCGACGCCCGAGCCGATCATCCGCTTGATGATGGCGCTGAAGATCATCTCGCTCGGGCGTGGCGCCTCCGGCGTGCGCCGCGAGGTGATCGAGCAGCTGCAGGACATGCTGGCGCGGAATGTCTATCCGCTGGTGCCACAGCAGGGCTCTGTAGGCGCCTCCGGCGACCTTGCTCCGCTTGCACATATGACGGCCGTGATGATCGGGGAAGGACAGGCGATCGTTGACGGAAAAACGGTGTCGGGCGCCGAGGCCCTCAAGGCCGCCGGTCTCGCGCCGCTGACCCTCGGGCCCAAGGAAGGTCTTGCTCTGATCAACGGCACGCAATTCTCGACCGCCTATGCCATATCAGGCGTGCTGCGTGCATTTCGCCTCGCCCGTGCCGCGCTCGTGACCGGCGCATTGTCGGTGGATGCGGCGATGGCCTCGACGGCGCCGTTCCGTCCCGAAATCCAGGCGCTGCGTGGCCATGCCGGGCAGATCGCGGCGGCTGAAACACTCATGGCCTTGCTCGACGGCAGCGACATCCGCCTCTCTCACCTCGAAGGCGACGAGCGCGTGCAGGATCCTTATTGCCTGCGCTGCCAGCCACAGGTCGCGGGCGCAGCGCTCGACCTGATCACGCAGGCCGCGCATACGTTGATCGTCGAGGCCAATGCCGTCACGGACAATCCGCTGGTGCTGGCCGAGACCGGCGAGATCGTCTCCGGTGGCAATTTCCATGCTGAGCCGGTCGCCTTCGCCGCCGACACCATCGCGTTGGCGCTGTCGGAGATCGGCGCGATCAGCGAGAGACGCATCGCGACGCTGGTGGATCCCGCGCTGAATTTCGGCCTGCCGCCGTTCCTCACCCCCGATCCCGGCATCAACTCCGGCTTCATGATCGCCGAGGTGACGGCGGCCGCGCTCTATGCCGAGAACAAGCAGCGCGCGCTCGCCTGCTCGATCGATTCGACGCCGACCAGTGCCAACCAGGAGGATCATGTGTCGATGGCCGCACATGCGGCGCGGCGCCTGTCCGATATGGCCGACAATCTCGCCGCAATTCTCGGCATCGAGCTTCTGGTCGCCGCGCAAGGCATCACGCTGCGCGCGCCGCATGCGACCAGCGCGCCGCTGGCCGCCGTCATTTCCGAGCTGCGCGAGCAGGTGCCCGCGCTTGGCGCCGACCGCTACATGGCGGGCGATCTCGCCAAGGCCGCCGCGCTGATCGAAGCCGATGCGCTGCCGACCATCGCGCTCACGGCGCTTCCAACCGATCCGTTTCCAAGACTTGATGAAACGAGACTTGACTGAAGAGGTCTTCCGCATGAACCGCCGACTGGACAACGACCGCACCATCCGCGCGCCCCGCGGCAGCGACATCAGCGCCAAGAGCTGGTTGACGGAAGCGCCGCTGCGCATGCTCATGAACAACCTCGACCCTGAAGTGGCCGAGCGCCCGAGCGAGCTCGTCGTCTACGGCGGCATCGGCCGCGCCGCGCGTGACTGGGAGAGCTTTGACCGGATCGTTGCGGCCTTGCGCAAGCTCGAAGGCGACCAGACGCTGCTGGTGCAGTCCGGTAAGCCGGTCGGCGTCTTCCGCACCCATGCCGATGCTCCGCGCGTCCTGATCGCAAACTCGAACATCGTGCCGCACTGGGCGACGCTCGATCATTTCAACGAGCTCGATCGTCAGGGCCTGATGATGTACGGCCAGATGACGGCGGGCTCCTGGATCTATATCGGCAGCCAGGGCATCGTGCAGGGCACGTATGAAACCTTCGTCGAGGTCGGCCGTCGCCACTACGGCGGCAGCCTTGCCGGAAAATGGATTCTCACCGCTGGCCTCGGCGGCATGGGCGGGGCGCAGCCGCTGGCGGCGACCATGGCCGGTGCGTCGATGCTCGCGGTCGAATGCCAGCCGAGCCGCATCGAGATGCGCCTGCGTACCGGCTATCTCGATCGCCAAGCTGCAACGCTCGACGAAGCGCTCGCGGTCATGACGGAGGCCGCGAAGACGAAGAAGGCGGTCTCGGTAGGCCTGCTCGGCAATGCCGCAGAGATTTTCCCGGAGCTGGTGCGTCGCGGCGTCAAGCCCGACATCGTCACCGACCAGACCAGCGCGCATGATCCGATCAACGGCTACTTGCCGAAGGGCTGGACGCTCGCGGAATGGGGGGCCAGGCGCGCCGCGGATCCGAAGGCGGTCGAGCGCGCCTCGAAGACGTCGATGGTCGAGCACGTCCAGGCCATGCTGGATTTCCATGCACAGGGCATTCCGACCCTCGACTACGGCAACAACATTCGCCAGATGGCGCAGGATATGGGCCTGAAGAACGCGTTCGATTTCCCCGGCTTCGTTCCCGCTTATATTCGTCCCTTGTTCTGCCGGGGCATCGGGCCGTTCCGCTGGGCCGCGCTGTCGGGCGATCCCGAGGACATTTTCAAGACTGACGCCAAGGTGAAAGAGCTGATGCCTGATGACGAGCATCTGCACAATTGGCTCGACATGGCGAAGGCGCGCATCAAATTCCAGGGCCTGCCGGCGCGGATCTGCTGGGTTGGCCTTGGCGATCGTCATCGCCTCGGCCTTGCTTTCAACGAGATGGTGGCGCGTGGTGAATTGAAGGCGCCGATCGTGATCGGCCGCGATCATCTCGACAGCGGCTCGGTGGCGAGCCCCAACCGCGAGACCGAGGCGATGAAGGATGGATCGGATGCGGTGTCCGATTGGCCGCTGCTCAATGCGCTGCTCAATTGCGCCAGCGGCGCGACGTGGGTGTCTCTGCATCATGGCGGTGGCGTCGGCATCGGCTATTCGCAGCACGCCGGCATGGTCATCGTCGCCGACGGCACGCCGGAGGCGGCGAAGCGCATCGAGCGCGTGCTGTGGAACGATCCTGCGAGCGGCGTCATGCGCCACGCCGATGCTGGCTATGCGATCGCGATCGACTGCGCCCGCGACAAGGGGCTGGATCTGCCGAGCCTGTCGAAGTAGCGCCGTCAGTCGCTTTGCAGCAGCCTTGGCATCGTCGTCTTGGCACCGTCCATGAAAGTCTGGACGGCGTCGCGGACGATGGCGCCGAGATCGGGCGGAATCGGCGTCGCGTAGATGAACTTGCGGATCTGCCGGCTTCTTGCGCTATGAAGGCTGTGAGCTACTGCGCGGTCTGACTTTACGCAATGACCTTGGCCTTAGTGCCTTCGAGGCGCAGCTGTTCCTTCACCAGATAGTCTCCAATCGCATCGCCCGGCATGGGCTTGGCGAAATAGTAACCCTGGATGAAGTCGCATCCCAGGCCGGCGCAGGCTGTCGAGCTGGGCGCGGGTCTCGACGCCCTCGACGACACAGGCGATCTCATGTCGTCGCAGAGGCCCGTGAGCGATTTGATGATCTTGTGGCTGACGGGATTCTCGTTGATGTCGGAAACGAAGCTGCGGTCGATCTTGATCTTGTCCAGCGGCAGGCGGTGGACGTGGCTCAGCGACGAATAGCCGGTGCCGAAATCGTCCAGCGAAATGCCGCAACCCATCGCCTTCAGCGTCGCGATCGACTGCTGCGCGCGCACGAAGTCGAAGGTGACGGCGGTCTCGGTAATCTCGAAGTCGATCCGGTGTGGCGCTAGCCCACTCTTCTCGATGATGGAGATCAGCGGCAAAATACCCTCCGCCGCGCAAACGTCGTGCGCAGAAAGGTTGAACGAGAGGCGGATGTGATCGGGCCATGTCTTGGCGATGGCGAGTGCGCGCACCAGCAGCGCCCGGGTCAGCGGCCGGATCAGCCCGATGCGTTCGGCGGCCGGAATGAAATCGGCCGGCGAAACCAGGCCAAGGCGGGCGCTGCGCCAGCGCGCCAGGACCTCGAAGCCGGCGGTGTGCTCGCTCATGGCGTCGACGATCGGCTGGAAGACCAGGTCCATCTCGGTGCTGAAATCGGCGGTGCGCAGCAAGTTCTCGATGACCCCGCGACTGCGGATCTCGGCCTCGAGCTCGCTCGAGAAGATCACGGTGCGGCCGCGCAGATGGCGCTTGGCATGATAGAGCGAGTAGTCGGCGCACTCGTAGAGCGCTTCTGGCGTCGTCGCGGAGTCCGGAAACGATGCGAATCCGATCGAGCACGACGGCCCGGTATGGCCGGTGTCGAGCTGGTAGGGAAGCTTGACCTGGTCGCCAATGCGCTGGCCGAGCCGGAGCAGATCCGCATCGTCGGGGTCGCCGCACACCACGAGGCCGAACTCGTCGCCGCCGAGGCGGGCGAATTCGACCCGCTGCGGGCCGAAGCCTTCGCAGACCTCGCGGATACGCCGGCCCGCCTCGATCAGGACGCGATCGCCGACCGAGTGGCCGTAATTGTCGTTGATCGGCTTGAAGCCGTCGAGATCGATGATGCCGACCGCGACGCGAACGTTTCTGCGCTCGGCATCGTTGAAGGCGCTCGAGAGCTCGGCGAAGAAGCGGCGGCGGTTCGGCAGTTCAGTGAGGGAATCCAGATTGGCGAGGCGGAAGTTCTCGTCCGAGAGCGCCTGCGTCGCCCCCTGTTGCGCGAGCAGCGACTTGCGGCTGGCGACGAGATCGGCGAAATCGCGATAGTAGATGAACAGCACCGTCACCATCGCGCCGGAAACCAGGAGATTGTTGACCGCGATCGCCTTCAGCGTCGGCTCGCCTGTGGCGAAGAAGAACAGCACATAGGGCACGTCGACGATCAGCGTCACGATCAACGCGGCCGAGCGCAAATGCATCAACGAGAAGCTGCAGCCGATCACGGTGACCGCCATGTAGAAGGCGACTTGGCTCTTGGCAAAGGGATCGCCGTAGGCATAGAGCGCGAAGGACCAGGCGGTGAAGCCAGCGCCGATCGGCAGGGTCAGCCAGTTGGTGGCGCGCAGATTGCGCAGGATGTCGGCATCGCTGCGCACGAGGTGACGCTGGCGTAGCCACCAGAAGGTCCGCAAGCCTGCGAGCACTGTCAGCACGCTCGGCACGATCATCGTCAACCAGTCCGGCGCCACGTTCAGATAGGTGTAGGCGACTGCGATCGTGTTGCTGATGAGGATGAAATAGAGCAGCGGGATCAGCTTGGAGAACGCGTCGAACTGCGCGCGTGCCAGATCCGGATTGTCGGCGGGAACGCGAAACAACCGCATCGCGGCGGCAAGGTGAGACTTCAAATCGGCAATAGGCATTGAAATACGAACCCCGGAGTCCCTGAAAACGCGGGCGATCTTGCACGGTCCGGGTAAAGGGCGCGTTAGACCGGGGCGTGCGCGGAAGGCCAGCACCGGTTGCACGCTACCTCAGGAGGTTCCGGTCGCGTGCATTGGTGAGGTCTCGTTAAGGATGTCCGGCCGGCAAGGGGCCTGTGTCTCAGACACAAGTAGTCGCCCGTTTTCACCGCAGCTACGGCCTGCCAACCATCGTGGCAGCCGGTGGGCTCGGTCCCCCTCACCGTCGGCGAGAGGTGAGGAGCACCATCGATGCGGAGGCCAGATGAGGGCTATTTCGCAGGCTGGAGCGCTGCGGTCTGCTTGGCGAGCTGCTTGTCGAAGTCTTCCGACAGGCCGGTGACGTAGGTTGCAAGCTCTCCCGGTCTGACGAACGGGTTCGGCGCGCCCTCCTTCATCTGCGCGCGCTTGGCCTGCATGCCATAGACCTCCGGATGCGGCCCGAGCAGCACGTCGATCTTCATCGCCTTGGCCTTGGCGAAGCTCGCGCGGTAATCGTCGACGATGCCGGGATAGGTCGGCCGGCCGACCAGCCGGTTCAGCGCAACCGTGCCGCTGCAGAAGAACAGCACCTCGCGGTCTTCCTTGCCGTCCTTGGCGGTCATCTGCCAGCTCGTGCAACCCGGCGAGTGGCCGGGCGTCGCATGCGCCGTCAGCGTGGTGTCGCCGAGCGTGATCTTGTCGCCTTCCTTCACGACACGATCGACCTTCACCGGCGGGAAGGCGAGAGCCTCGTTCTTCTCGTCGCCGGGATAGTAGCCGCCTTCGAGCAGCGGCTTGTCGCGCTCGCCGGCCACGAGCTGCGCGCCGGTCTCCTTCTTGATCTCGGCGAAGCCACCGGTGTGGTCGAGATGCGCATGCGTGTTGAGGATTACCTTGATGTCGGCGACCTTGAAGCCGAGCTTTGCGATATTGTCCTTGATCATGCCGGTCGACTGCGGCATCGCCGTGTCCATCAGGATCAAGCCCTGCGATGTCCTGATGACGTAGACGGCAATGCCTTCGGTCCCGACATAGTAGATGTTGCCGATGAGCTGGAACGGCTCGAACGGCGCGGTCCATTTCTGCATCACCGCTCCGAGGAAATCCTTGATGGTCTGCGCTTGCGCGCCCGTTGCGAACAGAGCCAGTGCGCAAAGCGCGGCCGCGAGTCTTCTCATGATTTGCCTCCCACAGTTTTTTGATCGGGCGGTTGCCGGGGCTCGACCGGCGCCGAGGTTACGTTGCGGCCGGCTTCCGGGGCAACTGTTTCATGTCGGAGACTCCGGGTCGGAATGGCGGCATTTCGGCCGAAAGGCGTGCACAACGCCTAGCGTCCGATCGTCACCCCGGCGGTCGAGCGCATCGCGCCTCTCAGGCTCGTCGCGTTCATGTCGTCGAGGACCTGTCGCGTCAGCACGGTGGTCTGGCCGGGCGTGTTCAGGATCGTCTCTCCGCGTGAGGAAGAGAGTCGATCGGCCTTGTAGGGCGCCGCCGGATCGGTGGCGGGAGCAGCCGTGGCTGCAGGACGTGGCCGTTTGCCCGCGGCGAGTGCCGGCTGTGAGATCGCAAAGGCGATCACGACTAGAAGCAACGGCCTTGCGCGCATATGCGACCTCCCATATCGGGACATCAGCCTAGCACATCGTGAATGTGGTCGCAGAAGAAAGGATCAGGCGGGAACGGCCCGGCGCTCCCGCGCCGGTTCGCGGATCCGCTCGACGGTCCGCGGCTCGGCGAGCCGCGTGAAACTGCGATGGCTCGCCTGTGCGGGCGCCTCGACGATGACGCCCTCACAGACGATCTGTCCGCCGAGCATCTTGAATTCCAGCTTGTCGTAGCGCGGCATTGTCTCGCCGGGCGCCGGCGGCAGCAGCCCGACGCTCCCCTGGATGTTCAGCGCGGCCTCGCCGGTGCCGTGAAGCCGCGGATTCCACATCCTGATTCCGCTCTCCGCCCAGCGCTGCCGGATCAACGCGGTGCGATCGGCGGGCTCCGCGGCTCTCGCGCGAACTTTCGGTGCGCTGCGGATCTCTGGAGAAGGACACGCGAGAGCCGGAGTCGGTTCGATGTCGGTGACGTCGCTGGATGGTTCGTCCGCTGCCGTCGCAATGGCTGTGGCGAGCGGAAGATCGTTTCCGGGGGCCGGCGCGATCTCGACGGGGGGCGCTGGGCCGCCGCTGTCGGCAGGGGTTTCAGAGACATTAGCCGGAACGCTATCGGCCTCGCCGAGGAGGACCGGGATTGCTTCGACGGCGACCATTTCGATCCCGGCGGAAACCTCGGGCGAGGGAGCAGCCTCGACGATGGCATCCGAAGCATCAGTCAAAGCGGTCGCGACGTCTGATGATGAAACCACAACCTCTTCTGCGACGACGGAATCGACTTCAGCGGGCGATGCTTCGCCAATGCTGGCGAGGTCAGAACCCGCAACTGGCTCGTTCTCCGCATCGGCCGATGAAACCAACACCGCCTCGGCGACGGGTGCCGTCGCGGGTGCCTCGATTTCCGTTACGCTTTCCGGCGATGAGTCCTCGCTGATGCAGATATCGTCGGACGGATTCTCCGCGATGCCAGACACAGCCGCGTTGTTCTCCGCGACCGGAGCCTGGGTGGCGAGGTCAGCGTCGCCATGTACCAGGTCGGTGCCGATCTCGGCGATTGCCGCTTGAGCAGTGGCCGCGACGTCTTCGACGACGGCGGGCGAAGCATCTGTGGCGATCGGCGTGGCCTCAATGTTGCCGCTGTGCGGCGAGGGCCGAAGTCGGGTAAACGCCCAGTTCACCGCAGGGATGCGGCGCAGCAACGATATCAGTCTCGAAAGCACTGGGAGTTGTCCAAGAGGTACTCGGCGTGAGGCTATCGCTGATTCGCGAGCAATGTGAAAACCTGCCCCGGCCGTCACATCCGTGTCAATGTAGGGAGGACCAATTGCAGAACATCCACGCGTCCACTGTGCGTGGCGAATTTCATCCCGCTTAGCGAATTGGAGTTCGCGCTTCCTCCACATGCGCGCGCATCAATTGTCGTTGCGACCTAAGGTGGGCTTCCCGCCGTCATCGCCAGCGGCTATTCAGGACCGTCATTGTCGGGTCAAGGACGGCGCATGAGGAAGCTTGTCACGATCGGAGCGGTTCTGCTCTGGTCCACCATCGCATTCGCACAGGACCGCACCATCACCGTGGCCTCGACCACCTCGACGGAACAGTCTGGGCTGTTTGGCCATTTGCTGCCGCTGTTTGCGAAGGCTGAGGGCATCAGCGTGAAGGTCGTCGCCGTGGGCACCGGTCAGGCACTGGACATCGGGCGGCGCGGGGACGCAGACGTCGTTTTCGTCCACGACCGGGCGGCCGAAGACAAATTCATGTCCGAAGGGCAGGGCGTGAAGCGCTTCGACGTGATGTACAACGACTTCGTCATCGTCGGCCCGAAGAGCGACCCCGCGAAGATCGCCGGCAGCAAGGACGTCACGGATGCGCTGCGCAAGATCGCCGCGGCCAAGGCGCCGTTCATCTCGCGCGGCGACAAGTCCGGCACGCACGCGGCCGAGCTGCGATTATGGAAAGAGGCGGGTGTCGACCTCAGTACCGGCAAAGACAATTGGTACCGGGAGATTGGTCAGGGCATGGGCCCGGCGCTGAACATGGCCTCATCGTCGAACGCCTATCTCCTGTCGGACCGCGGCACCTGGCTGTCGTTCAAGAACCGTGGCGAACTCGCCATCCTGACCGAGGGTGACAAGCGGCTCTTCAACCAGTACGGCGTCATGCTGGTGAATCCTGAAAAGCATCCGAACGTGAAGGCGAAGGACGGGCAGGCCTTCATCGATTGGCTGATCTCGTCGAAGGGGCAGGAAGCGATAGCCGGGTACAAGGTCGGCGGCGAGCAGCTATTTTTCCCCAACGCGTCCCACTAACACGAAGGCGACGGTCGACACCGCGACGCTCAGGGCGAGCAGGATCAGTCCGAGCCCGAGCGCCAGCGGCAGATCGCCTTTGCTGGTTTCCAGCGCGATCGCTGTCGTCATCGTGCGGGTGAAGCCGCGGATGTTGCCTCCGACGATGATGATGGCACCGACTTCCGCAATGGCGCGCCCGAACGCCGCGAGAAAGGCCGTCAGCAACGAGGTCCGGCCGAGCGCGAACAGGAGGGCCATGCTGCGCAGCGCTGACAGCCCGTCGATCCGCGCCAGGTCGCCGTATTCCGCCCACAGCAGGCTTGCCGGCCGGTGCACCAGCGCCACCACGATCGGCGTGGCCAGCAGCGTCTGCGCAATCACCATGGCGGCCGGCGTGAACAACAAGCCCGCAGCTCCGAGCAGGCCGGACCGCGACAGCAGCAGATAGAGAGCAAGCCCGACCACGACGGGCGGAAGGCCGAGCAGCGCATTGGTCAGAATGACGATGACCTGACGCCCCCGGAAACGAGTGATCGCAAGCAGGGCCCCGAACGGCGCGCCGATCAGGAGCGCGATGATGCTGGCGCTCAGGCTGACCCGTACGGACAATGCGACGATGCCCAGCAGCTCGGCGTCGGCTTCGCCGATTAGCGTGAAGGCGGCCCCGACGGATCGCGCGAAATCGTTCATTCGGCCTGACGCTGTTGCGCCGGCTCGATGCCGGTGACCACGTCTGTCGCGCACTCCTTCATCCTTGGCAGCCCCCCTGACAGCTTCGGCCGGCGTCGATGGCGAGCCGGGTCCCCCCATGCACATCCTCGGATGGCAACTGCACCGGTTCTGGCCGCTGCGGCCGCCACAATCAAGGGGTCACAATTTGGGGTGCTCAGGTGAGCTTTGGTCCATATGGATCGGGCGCCCGACGCCGGGCCTTCATCCAGCTGTGCAGGGGCCGCAGGGCACAAGATCCGGCCATTTTGGGCAGGGAGGAGCCCAAATCCTGGCGCGGTGCGGCCGTGGACCGCTTTATTCCGCCCGTGGATGCACTTAGGAAGGGACAGGATCAGGTCGCACCCGCCCGGTGACGGTGCTAGACCCTGATGCAGGAACAATGGGGCCGGCTGCTACTGGCTCGCCCGCAAAGATGAAGGATGTGACGCAATGATCCAAACCGTTGGCATCATCGGGGCAGGGACCATGGGAAACGGCATCGCGCAGGTTTGCGCCGCGGCCGGGCTCTCAGTCGTGATGGTCGACATTTCCGATGCGGCCGTGAACCGTGGGCTTTCGACCGTCGGCGGCAGCCTCGACCGCCTGGTCAAGAAAGAGAAGATGTCGGCGGCCGATCGCGAGGCGACGCTGAAGCGCATCACGGGCACGACCGATCGGGCGAAGCTGTCGGATTGTGACCTCGTCATCGAGGCTGCCACCGAGAACGAGGAGCTCAAGGTCAAGATCCTGAAGGATCTCTGTGCCACGCTGTCGCCGCGTACGCTGATCGCGACCAACACCTCGTCGATTTCGATCACCAAGCTTGCAGCGGCAACCGATCGTCCCGACCGCTTCATCGGCATGCACTTCTTCAACCCGGTGCCGGTGATGGCGTTGCTGGAACTGATCCGCGGCTTGCAGACCTCCGACGACACCCACGCCCAGGCGCTGGATTTCGCCAAGCGCGTCGGCAAGGTGGCGATCACGGCGAAGAACAGCCCGGGCTTTGCCGTCAACCGCATCCTCTGCCCGATGATCAACGAAGCGATCTTCGCGCTCCAGGAGGGGATCGCGACGGCGGAAGAGATCGATGCCGGCATGAAGCTCGGCTGCAACCATCCGATCGGGCCGCTGGCGCTTGCCGATCTCGTCGGGCTCGACACCATGCTCTCGGTGATGGAGGTCTTTTACAAGGGCTTCAACGATCCTAAATATCGGCCAGCGCCGCTGCTGAAAGAGATGGTCGATGCCGGCCATCTCGGCCGCAAGACCGGGCAGGGCTTCTACATCTATAGCGCCTGATGAAGGCATTGGCGGCGGGCACTCTGCGTCCGCCGCCACATCCCGCAATTTGCGCTGCGACAAAGACGCCGCGTGCAATCGGCCCGACAACGAATGGACGGCTCGCGGGAACAACAGACGGACAAGAGAGGACATGTCGGATCGATTGAAGGCCGAACGCGAGGCGGCGGCTGCGCGGCGGAACCTGCTGACTCAGGACGCGATCGAGCGCACCGGGATCACCGAGGAGATGATCGGGGAACTGGTCACGCGCTTCTACGGGCGCGTGCGCGAGGACGCGCTGCTTGGTCCGGTTTTTGCGATCGTCCAGAACTGGGACGAGCATCTCGCCAAGCTCCGGGATTTCTGGTCGTCGGTCGTGCTGATGAGCGGTCGCTATCACGGCTCGCCGATGCGGACGCACCTGCCGCTGAGCCTGGCTGGCGGCCATTTCGACCGCTGGCTCGACCTGTTCGAACAGACCGCGCGCGAAGTCTGTCCGCCGGCGGCGGCTGCGCTGTTCATCGACAAGGCGCGTCGTATCGCCGACAGTTTTGAAATGGCATCGGCAACTGTTGCGGGCCGCATCGCTTCGCCGCGTCACGTGCTCAGGTCGTGACAGAATGCCTGCTGAAAAACGCGCGGCTCGCGTCGCCGGTGATTGGCGCGTTGCACCAATTCCTACATCGTCGGGCTGATCTGCAAAATCATCATGCCGTTCGCGCATTCCGATATGGAATTCGCGAAAACGCGCTCGCTTTGCGGTCGTTCTCGTTCAATCCACGCGAGCAAAGCCACATTGATGCATTGCGGCGCCAATTCTTCGCCTTCTTTTCGGCAGAGTTCCAGCGCCTGCTAGCGCGTATGGTTTGTGCATCGTTCGATCCCAATTCCTCGTTCTCCGAGGGTCCTGCGGAACCCGACGTTGACGCAGGCACGAGGCAGACGCGACGAATCCTGCTGCTGGGTGCGCTTGCGACCACCGCATGTCTCGGCTGTTCCGCCCACGCGCGTGCAGATGATCCGCCCGGCTCCGACGAGCGGCCGCAGAAAGGCGATCTGCTCGTCTTTTCCGAAGGCGACAAGGAAGGGAAACTCATCACTGCGGCCGATCTGACGGCGGGCGGACCGCCGGTTCATGCCTGGCCGAAGGATCCCAACACAGCGGTGGTGCGCAGTGCCTCACGGCTCAACGAGATCCTGATCATCAAACTCGATCCCGCCGAGCTCGACGAGAAGACCCGCGCGCGGGCCGTCGACGGCATCATCGCCTATTCCGCGATCTGCTCGCATGCGGGCTGCCCGGTCACCGCTTGGGTGAAGAGCGATGTCGGTGACAAGGAGGTGCTCAAGTGCATGTGCCACAACTCCGAATACGATCCCCGCGCGGGCGCGCAGGTCGTGTTCGGGCCGGCGCCGCGACGGCTTGCAGCGCTGCCGTTGGCGCTCGCTGACGGTTCGCTGAGCGTCGCCGGCAACTTCATCGGAAAGGTAGGTGCCGCGCAGCCAGGATGATGGATGGTACGGGCCATTGCCCGCGTCACGAGAGGCCGCCTCCGCCGATGGGCGGACGACGGGACGAACGACAAGAATTCACAAGAATTCAAACGGATGAAAAAGGGGAACGTCCATGACCAGGAAGCAATGGTACCTGTCCGGCTTCGTCGCCTTCACCTGCCTCGCCTCGACGGCCGCCGTGTCGGGTCCGATCGAGAATTATTCTCCGGTCACCGCGCAGCGGCTGGAAAATCCGGAGCCAAGCAATTGGATGCTCTACCGGCGCACCTATGACGGGCACGGCTATAGCCCGCTCGACCAGATCAACACCTCCAACGTGAAAAACCTCACACCGGTCTGGACCTTTGCCACAGGCGTCATCGAAGGCCACGAGGCGCCGCCGATCGTCAACAACGGCGTGATGTTCGTGGCGACCCCGATGGGGCAGGTGATCGCGTTGAACGCCAAGACCGGCGACGAATATTGGCGCTACAAGCGGCAGCTCCCCGATGATCTGTTCCAGCTGCATCCGACCAGCCGCGGCGTCGGCCTCTGGGAGGACAAGCTCTACCTTGCCACGACGGATGATCACGTCGTCGCACTGGATGCCAAGACCGGCAAGGTGGTGTGGGACACCAAGGTGCAGGACTACAAGAAGGGCCAGTACATGACCCTGATGCCGCTCATCGTCGACGGCAAGGTCATCGTCGGCGGCTCCGGCGGCGAGTTCGGCGTGCGCGGCTATGTCGCCGCCTACGATGCCAAGGATGGCAAGGAGCTGTGGCGCACCTTCACCATTCCGGGCGAAGGCGAGCCCGGCCATGACACCTGGCAGGGCGACGACTGGAAGAACGGCGGCGGCTCGGCCTGGATGACCGGCAATTACGACAAGGAGACCAAGACGATCTATTGGGGCGTCGGCAACGCCGCGCCCTGGCCCGGCGACTCGCATCCCGGCGACAATCTCTACACATCATCGGTGCTCGCGCTCGATCCCAACACCGGCAAGATCAAGACCCATCACCAGTATCACCAGAACGATTCCTGGGACTGGGACGAGGTCGAAGCGCCAATGCTGATCGACCTGCAGCGCGATGGCCGCAACATCAAGAGTCTGGTCCATCCGGGACGCGACGCGATTTTCTGGGTGCTCGAGCGGACACCGACCAAGATCAACTACGTCGCCGGCTGGCCGTTCGTCTCCACCGACGTCTGGAAGGGCATCGAACCCGAGACGGGCAAGCCGATCGTCGATCCCGCGCACAAGCCGGTCCTCGGTAAACGCGTGGAGTTCTGCCCCTCGCTTTGGGGCGGCAAGGATTGGCCGTCAGCGGCTTACAGCCAGAAAACCGGTCTCGTCTACGTACCCGCCAACGAGAATTTCTGCGGCGGCTTCACCGGTGAGAAGGTCGCGCTGAAGCCTGGCGAGCTCTGGCTCGGCACCAAGCCGGAGGACATCGGCCTCAAGGCGAAGCCTGGCGCGGATCATTTCGGTGAGCTTCAGGCCTGGGATCCCGCCACCGGCAAGAAGGTGTGGCAGCACAACTTCCCGAAATCGCAGCTGTTTGGCTCGGTAACGGCGACTGCGGGCGATCTCGTCTTCGCCGGCGGAACCAACGACCGCAACTTCCGCGCCTTCAACGCCAAGACCGGCGAGCTGCTGTGGGAGCAGAAGACGAACTCCGGCATCATGGGCATGCCGGTGTCCTACGAGATCGATGGCACGCAGTACATCGCGATCCAGTCGGGATGGGGTGTGGATGCACAGCGCATCCAGGATGCGCTCGTGACCAACAATATCGGCATCGAAGCCAATGTGCCGCAGGGCGGCGTCATCTGGGTCTTCGCACTGAAGAAATAGCTCCGCAGAAATAGCTCCGCGGGCGGATCGAAAGAAGCGGAGCAGCCGGGGGGTGGCGAATGCGGCGGACGGCAACGTCCGCCGCATTTTTGCTGTGGCGCGCTGTCTTCCTTCTCCCCTCATGTCCGCCGAAGCCCTGGCGAAGGCGGATGTGGGAGAAGGTGGCGCGAAGCGCCGGATGAGGGGTTTTCTCCGCGAGTAACGAGTGCGACCCGTTGTTGCGGAGGCAAACCCCTCACCCAAGCGAGATCGTGGCACCCAGCCTCGCGGCCCTCTCCCACAGGGAGGCCCACAGGGGGAGAGGGTACATCAATTGGCACCGGCGAGGATGTGGACCGTGGCCATAACGGCGCTGAAGGGCGCTGCCTGCAAAGCCTACTTCCCCTCGCGCTCCACCTTGCCCTTCTCTTTCTGGTTCATTTCGCGAACCTTCGGGTCCGGATTGTGCTGCCCCGTGGTCTGGGTGGTCGAAGCGGGCGGGGCATTGGCGTTGGGAAGCGAGTTCTGATCGGGCGCTGTCGGCCGCGTGGCGGTCGTCGGCGGCGTCGTGTTGGTCTGGGCAAACGCACCAGTGGTGGTCAAAAGAAAGGCGCTCGACAGCGAGACTGCGAGCGCCTTGGAGATGTTGGTCATCGATCTGCTCCTGTCAGATCGATGCAAACGGCGCGAGGCCGCTTGTGTTCCGAAGCGCGATAGACATCTATCGCGCTCCCTTGGTTGGGCATGATCTATCCGGAAAACCGGTGTCCACTTTTCCGGATCATGCCCTATGCCTCCAATTGCTTGCCGATCGGAAGCGACCGGATGCGTTTTCCCGTCGCGGCGAAGATCGCATTGATCAGGGCCGGTGCGAACGGGGGAACACCGGGCTCGCCGACGCCGCTCGGCGGCGTGTCGGGTCCGGGCGGCACGATGTAGACGTTGGTCACCAGTGGGGACTCGTCCATTCGGATGACCTGGAAGTCGTCAAAATTCTTCTGCTGTACCTTGCCGTCCTTGAACGTGATCTCGCCGTACTTAGCGAGACTGAGCCCCATGATCGCCGCGCCCTCGATCTGCGAGGCGATGCGCTCGGGGTTGACATAGGTGCCGCAGTCGATCGCGGTGTCGACCCGAGGCACCGTCAGCTTGCCCTTGTCGTCGACGGCAACCTCGATGATGGTTGCGATGTAGCTGACGAAGCTGCGGTGCACGGCGATGCCGAGGCCGTGGCCCTTCGGCACCTGACGGCCCCATTCGCCCTTTTCGGCGACCAGTTCGACCACCTTGCGCAGGCGCGCGGTGTCGATCGGGTAGCTGTCCTGGGGTTCGCCGTAGTTCCACAGGTCCTTCACGTTGGGCTTGACGATGCGCGGCGAGCCGATCAGCTCGAGCAGCATGTCCTTCTGGTCGCGGCCGGTGGCTTGCGCGATCTCGGCGACCATCGACTGCACGGCGAAGGCACGCGGGATGTTCGAGACCGAGCGGAACCAGCCGATGCGGGTATGTGCGGCTGCTTCCGGATTCTCGCAGGAGATGTTGGCGATCTCGAAGGGCATATCGACGAGACCCATGCCGATCTCGAACGGTGCCTGATGCACCGTGCCGGCGGCAAAGGTCGAGGCGATGCTGGGAGCCACGCTGCGGTGGCGCCAGGCGATCACCTTGCCGTTCTTGTCGAGACCGGCTTCGATCCGCTCGACCGAGACGGTGTGCAGGAAGCCGTTGTGGATGTCGTCCTCCCGCGTCCACTGCACCTTCACCGGTGCACCGAGCTCCTTCGACAAGAGCGCGGCTTCGAGCGCAAAGTCGCATTTGGACTTGCGGCCGAACCCACCGCCGAGCAGCGTCACATTGACGGTGACGTTGTCCTCGGGAATGCCGAGCGTCTTGGCGACGTCCTCGCGCGTGCCGCCCGGGCTCTGCACCGGCGCCCAGATCTCCGCCTTGTCGCCCTTGACGTCGGCAACCGCCACCGGCGGCTCCATGGCGACATGGGCGAGATGCGGGATGTAGTACTCGCCGACGATCACTTTGTCGGCGCTCTTGAGGGCAGCCTCCGCATCGCCCTCCTGGCGCAGCACGAGGCCGGGCTTGCGCGAGGCCTCTTCGAGCTCCTTGCGGTAGGCGACCGAGTCGTATTTGCCGTTCGGACCGTCGTCCCAGACCAGCTTCAGCGCGTCGCGTCCCTTGATCGCCGCGCCGGTGTTGCGCGCGATCACGGCAACGCCGCCGAGCGGCTGGAACTTCGACGGCCATGGCCAGCCGCGCACCTGCATCACCTTCTCGACGCCGGGGACTTTCAGCGCCGCGTCCGGATCGAACGAGACCAGCTTGCCGCCCGTCACCGGCGGGCGCGCGATCACGGCATACTTCATGCCAGGCAAGCGAACGTCCGCGCCATAACGCGCCTTGCCGGTGGTGATGTCGTGAAGATCGACGATGCCGACCTGTCCCTTGCCGAGATAACGGAAGTCCTTGGGATCCTTCAGCTTGAGGCTTTCAATGCTCGGCACCGATTCCTTGGCGGCATCGGCGGCGAGCTCGCCGAAGCCGAGCTTGCGTCCGCTGGCGCTGTGAACGACCTCGTGATTGACGGCTTTGACCTCGGTCGCCGGCACGCCCCAGCGCTTTGCAGCGGCCTGCTCCAGCATGGTGCGGGCGGAGGCGCCGATCTGGCGCATCGGGATCAAATAGTGCCGCGTGCTGCGTGAGCCATCGGTGTCCTGGTTGCCGAACCTGACCTCGTCGCCATGGGCCTGCTGCACCTTGACCCTGGACCAGTCGGCTTCCATCTCCTCGGCGACGATCAGCGGCAGGCTGGTGCGCACGCCGGTGCCCATTTCCGAACGGTGCGCGATGATGGTGACGATGCCGTCCTGGCCGACCGAAACGAACACGCGCGGATCGACCACGACGCCGTGAGGCATCTTGCCGGCACCGGTTTCATAGGCGAGCGCTTGGCGCGACATCACGGGGGCGGCGAGCACGAAGCCGCCGGTGACGCCGAGCCCCTTCAGGATGCTGCGGCGCGAGACCTTCTGGATCCCGATATTCTTTTCGAAGCCGCGAAGCTTGCGGGGATTGTCGATGAAATTCATGTCACACTCCCGTCGATGCGAGATGGACGGCGTTCTCGATGCGCTGGTAGCAGCCGCAGCGGCAGATGTTGCCGGACATCGCCTCGCGGATCTGGTCATGCGAGGGTTTTGGGTTGTCCATCAAGAGGGCTGCGGCCTGCATGATCTGGCCGGTCTGGCAGAAGCCGCATTGGGGCACGTTGACCTGGCGCCAAGCCTTCTGCACCGGATGATCGCCGTTGGGGTGCAATCCCTCGATCGTGGTGACCTCGCGTCCGGCAACGTCGTTGACCGACGTGACGCAGGCGCGAACCGCTTCCTTGTCGACGATGACGGTGCAGGCACCGCACAGGGCCTGGCCGCAGCCGTATTTGGTGCCGGTCAGCCCGGCCTCGTCACGCAGGAACCAGAGTAGCGGGAGATCCGGGTCGCCGTCCCAGCTCTGTTCCTGGCCGTTGATCTTTACCTTGATCATGATCGTCCCTCGCTCTTCATAAGCATGCTAAATTCAAAGTCCTCGTCGCCGGTCGGCGACGGTTCTTGCATCGTCTCGCCACATCCTGCCGTGATCCCGCGCGGGCAAATCCCGAAACGTGGCAGGAACACCAATGGCGATGTCTGGATATGCTCGATACCTCCCGTTTTGTTCTTAATTGATTGTAGTTCGCGCGGCATCGTGACGGCGCGATCGTAGCAGAGACCGCTCCGGCCCGGCGTTCACAGCCGAGTGTTCTCACCGGGAAAAGATTGCATCGATGGTTTGTCAAAAGCTGGGCGCGGCTTCATGCCGCGTGCTTACGAAACCGGCGCGAAAAAGGCTTCGTCCGCCAGGAAGACTGCGGACGAAGCAGGATGCCTCAGTCGAGGGAGGGAGAACGCAAGCACCGCGAACTTCAAGCCGGAAGCAGACGGCCCTGCGCAGTCATTCAGAGACCAGGACTGAGGAGCTGATGGCCCTCACATATGCGTGGTGCAGAAACGGCGGCATCGCCGCGGTGGTCCCGGACCGGGGACCCGTGCGGCTCGCGGGTGGCAATAGGCGCCAGCGAGCCGCAAAAGGTCTGGCCAAGGGCTCGGCGGCCCAGCCAGCTCAGGCAGGCTGCCTAGGCGGCTTTGGCTTTCGCGACATGCGTCGCGATCGCGTCCATCAGCGCCGGCGACAGGCAGTCATAAGGCTCGAGGCCGATCTCCTTGAGCCGCGAGCGGATGCCGGCCATCTGCTCGGGCTTCACGCCCGATTCGATCACCGAGGAGACGAAGGCGGCGAATTGCGGCGCCTGCGAGCCCTGCTCCTGGAACAATTCGGGATGGATGAAATCGAGGCCATAGAACGGATGGTTCTTGTTCTCGATCCGGCCGTACATGTGCGTGCCGCAGGCGTTGCAGGCGTAGCGCTGGATCACCGCGGAGGGATCGACGATCTGGAGCTTATCGCCGTTCTCGAGCACGGTGACGTTCTGGCGCGGGACCACGGCGACGACGGAGAAGATCGCGCCCTGCGGTTTCCAGCATTTGGTGCAGCCACAGGCGTGATTGTGCGCGACGTCGCCTTTGATGCCGACCTTGACCGGATGGTCGTTGCATTTGCAGACCAGCGTGCCGCCGGCAAAGCTGCCGGTGCCTTGTTTGATGCCGTTGTCAATCGAGGGATGGAGTGCAACAGTCATGGGTCGATCCTCCTTGGTGTGATGGCTTTCGAGCTAGTACACGACGACTGAACGAATGGATTTGCCCTCATGCATGAGGTCAAAACCCTTGTTGATCTCTTCGAGCTTGAGCACGTGGGTGATCATCGGATCGATCTGGATCTTTCCGTTCATGTACCAGTCGACGATCTTCGGCACGTCGGTGCGCCCGCGCGCGCCGCCGAAGGCCGTGCCGCGCCAGTTGCGCCCGGTGACGAGCTGGAACGGGCGGGTGGCGATCTCCTTGCCGGCTTCGGCGACGCCGATGATGATCGAAGTGCCCCAGCCGCGATGGCAGGCTTCCAGCGCCTGGCGCATCACGGTGGTGTTGCCGGTGCAGTCGAAGGTGTAGTCGGCACCGCCATCGGTTAGGCCGACGAGGTGCTGAACGATGTCGCCGGTGATCTTCTTCGGGTTGACGAAGTCGGTCATGCCGAACCTGCGGCCCCATTCCTCCTTGGAGTCGTTGATGTCGACACCGATGATCTTGTCGGCGCCGGCCATCTTCGCGCCCTGGATGACGTTAAGGCCGATGCCACCGAGGCCGAACACGACCACGTTGGAGCCCGGCGTGACCTTGGCAGTGTTGACCACGGCACCGACCCCGGTGGTGACACCACAGCCGATGTAGCAGCTCTTGTCGAACGGTGCGTCCTCGCGGATCTTGGCAACCGCGATCTCGGGCAGCACGGTGAAGTTCGAGAAGGTCGAGCAGCCCATGTAGTGGTAGATCGGCTTGCCCTTGTAGGAGAAGCGGCTGGTGCCGTCAGGCATCACGCCCTTGCCCTGCGTCGCGCGGATCGCGGTGCAGAGATTGGTCTTCTGGCTGAGGCAGCTTTTGCACTGCCGGCATTCGGGCGTGTAAAGCGGGATGACGTGATCGCCCGGCTTAACCGAGGTCACGCCCGGGCCGATCTCGCGGATGATGCCCGCTCCCTCATGTCCCAGGATCGACGGAAAGATTCCCTCGCTGTCGAAGCCGTCGAGCGTGTAGGCGTCGGTATGGCAGATGCCCGTCGCCTTGATCTCGACCAGGACTTCGCCGGCCTTCGGGCCTTCCAGATCGACCTCGACGATCTCGAGCGGCTTCTTGGCTTCGAAAGCAACGGCGGCACGTGTCTTCATCTTAGAACTCCTCAGATTCTCGCAGGGCGCCAAGAGGTAGTCTCGGCAGTCCTCGTAGCGTTCATTTCTTGCCCATGCAGGCGTCTTCCGCCTTGGTGTAGGCCTCCGTTTTCTCCTCCTTCTTGGAGGGACGCTGCCGGCCCCATGCTTCGGTGGAGCGGGCGCGCAGATAGACGTAGAGATCGTCCATGTAGCATGCGACGTTCGGATTATCGCCGAAGGCCGGCATCACGTTCTCGGAGGCCGTCGAGATGTTCTTGCGGCCGGAGGCGACGACGCCGAGGAAGTCGCCATAGCTCATCGTCTTCAGCGAATCCTTCAGCGCCGGGGCATAGGTCGAGCCCATGCCGTCGGGGCCATGACAAACATGGCAGTCCGAGTGATAGCGGCGGTATCCGGAATAGGTGAACCAGTCCACGGTGCCGTCGGCCGAAATCTTGTAGGTGGGATTTCCCTCCTTATCGAGCCACTTCCCGTCATCTTCCTTCTTCACCGCGGTCGGGTCGCCCGGACCCTCCGCGACCGCTACGCCTCCGGACGCAACGAAGATCATCATCACAGCAACGACAGAGCAGATTTTACGCAAGAGAGTTTTCCTCGAAGGCGTTCGGTGGAGACGGCCCGGCGCGTGGAGGTGATTCCACGCGCCGGAGCGATGCTGAGCGAGGCCTAGTTCGGCAACGAGAACACGGTCAGCGTGCCGCCGAGCGCCGTGTAGTTGCTGAGGGCCGCGTAGCCGCCGACGGCGCCGAGACCTGCGGTCGGATCGGTCAGACCTGCCGCCAGACCGATGCCGGCCCAGCCGCCCACGCCGGAGAGCACGGCAACGTACTGCTTGCCATTGTTCTCATAGGTGGTGACGTTGCCGATGATGCCGGAGGGAGTCTTGAACTTGTAGAGCTCCTTGCCGGACTTGGCATCGACCGCCTTCAGGTAGCCTTCGAGCGTGCCGTAGAACACCACGCCGCCGGCCGTTGCGAGCGCACCCGACCAGACCGAGAACTGCTCCTTGTTCGACCAGACGATCTTGCCGGTCTTGCCGTCCCAGGCGATGAAGTTGCCCATGTGGCTTTCACCCTGCGGCGGATACATCGAGAGCGTCGCGCCCACATAGGGTTGGCCCGCGGTGTAGCTCACCTTGAACGGTTCGTAGTCCATGCAGACGTGGTTGGTCGGAACGTAGAACAGCTGCGTATCCGGCGAGTAGGCTGCCGGCTGCTCGTCCTTGGTGCCGAGCGCGGCCGGGCAGATGCCCTTCACGTTGACGTCCTCGCCCGCCTTGTCCGTCGAAGCTGCGTCGAGCACCTTCGGGCGGCCATAGGTCGGAGAGCTCTTGTTCATGTCGACGCCGGAGGTCCAATTCACCTTCGGATCGTATTTCTCGGCGACCAGCAGTTCACCGTTCTCGCGGTCCATGGTGTAGGCGAGGCCGTTGCGGTCGAAATGAGTCAGCAGCTTGCGCGGCTGGCCGTTGATCTGCTGATCCGTGAGGATCATCTCGTTGACACCGTCATAGTCCCACTCGTCGTGCGGCGTCATCTGGTAGACCCACTTGGCCGTGCCGGTGTCCGCGTCGCGCGCGAAGATGGTCATCGACCATTTGTTGTCACCTGGACGCTGCTTCGGATTCCAGGTCGAGGGGTTGCCCGATCCGTAGTACACCGTGTTCAGAGCGGGATCGAAGGACATCCAGCCCCAGGTGCAGCCGCCGCCGATCTTCCACTGATCGCCCTGCCAGGTCTTCAAGCTGGAGTCGGCTCCGACCGGCTTGCCGAGCGACATCGTCTTGGCCGGATCGAACTTGATCTGGTCATCCGGACCTTCGGAATAGGCGCGCCAGACCTGCTTGCCGCTCTTGAGGTCGTATGCGGTGACGTGGCACTGCACGCCGAACTCACCGCCGGAGATGCCGACCAGGACCTTGTCCTTCACGACCAGCGGAGCCGATGTGCCGGTCTCGCCCTTCGCCGGATTGCCGTTGGTCACCGACCAGGCCACCTGGCCGGTCTTGGCGTCGAGCGCGACGAGGTTGGTGTCGGCCTGATGCAGGATGATCTTGCCGTCGCCGTAGGAGAGGCCGCGGTTGACCGTGTCGCAGCACATGACCGGAATGACGTTCGGATCCTGCTTCGGTTCGTACTTCCAGATGATCTTGTTCTCGTTGGAAAGGTCAATAGCGTAGACCTTGTTCGGGAACGGCGTGTGGACGTACATGACGTTGCCGATGATCAGCGGGCCGCCTTCATGGCCGCGCAGCACGCCCGTCGAGAACGTCCACGCGACCTGGAGCTTGCCGACGTTCTGAGCGTTGATCTGGTTCAGCTTGGAATAGCGGGTGTTGGCATAGTCACCTGCCGGCATCACCCAGTCCTTCGGGTTCTGCGACATCTTTATCAGCTCGTCATTGGCTGAAGCGCTGCCGACGGCGAGAGCCGCCGCAGAGCCGAGATAGGTCGCCAGTAGCACCTTGCGCATAGTTATTCCTCCGTTGGTCTCGTTTATTGTTTCCGAAGCATTGCTGAATCGCCGGGCTTCTCGTCCGGCGTCTGCTCGTGCAGGGCGGTCACGATTGGGACCAGAAACGATGCTGTGCTGTTTCCTCCTCCTGATGAGAGCCACGGGTCCACGTGCGGGAGCGGCCCGTTCTTGTTGTTCCTGCCGCAATCACTAACGACTTCGTCATAGGGAAACTTGCCCAAGAGGGAAGCCGTTTTGCTCGACAGCGCACGGAGGCGAAGATTTTGATTTTGCAGTAGCGAATTCAGCGGCTTCGGTGCGCCCTTGAGACCCCGTCTGCGCGCAGGTTCCCCTTGACGGCGCTGCAACTAAGGCGGAGGATTAAGTTTCAGGAGTGGCAGTGGAACGATGATGCTCGTTGCAAGAGACCGCTCAAATTCGAGGTAAACGTCACGCAATCATGGCTGAGGGCTCCGGCAGCGCTGGTTGCGATTCGCGCCGAATCTCCGGATCAAATCAGTGGCTGGATTAATGTCCGACACCATTCACACGCTCTCGACGATGGGAATGACGCCGAAGCGGCAGATCCAGAGCTGGATCGACGGGCTGACGAGCCTGTGCGGTTATTTCGACGTCGATCCACTGGAGGCGTCCTCGCTCGAAGGTCGCATCGATTACACCACGGTCTCGCGTCTGAAGCTCTGCCAGATCGAGGTCAGCCAGCATCGCATCGCGCACACGCTTGCGCGCGCCAAGGGCAACGAGCACCCGTACATAAAAATCCACTTCCAGACCTACGGCGTGTCCTATTTCGAGCAGGAAGGCCGCCACATCGAAATCAATCCCGGCGACATCATCGCCTACGACGTCTCCTGCCCACATTCGATCATCAGCCCCGCCTTTACCCGTCACGACGTGGTGATCGTGCCGAAAGCGCTGCTGCGCGACCGCGGATTCCCGTCGCAGCGGATGCCTGCCTATAAGCTGACGGCGAAGACGGGCACCGGACGGATCGCCCACGATTTCGTCCATGCCACCTTTGACGAGGCCGCGAAGCTCTCGGCGAACAGCGCTGTCGGCGTCGCCGATTCGCTGATCGATCTGTTGCTGCTGCCGCTGCGCGAAGCCGACACGATGTTCGATCGTGTCGGACCCGAAGCGACGTATGTGCGCGCGCAGTTCTTCATCCGCGAGCACTTGCGCGATCCTGACCTGTGCATCGACCAGATCTCGGCCGAGCTCGGCTGCTCCAAGCGCTATCTGCACATGCTGTTCTCGGAGCGCGGCACCACGGTGAGCGACTACATCTGGCAGGCGCGGTTGCAGAACTGCCGCCAGGAGCTCGAGGCCCATGCCGGCAAGACCATCACCGACGTTGCCTTCTCCTGGGGCTTCTCCAGCTCATCGCATTTCAGCCGGGTGTTCCGAAAATATTTCGGCGTGGTGCCGTCCTCGATCCACAAGGCGCAGCAGGGCGCGGCCAGCTCGGGCGAGCATTAGGCGCACGCCTGAGAATTCCCGGCGCGCTTACGTCGTCGCAACATAGGGAATGCCGGCCAGGAGAGCGACGAGCAGCATCGCGTTCACCAGCATTCCGCTCCAATGCAGCCGGCGCAACCGACGTGGGGCGTCGGCATCGCCGGCCTCCGTCGCACTGAGCTGGTCATCGACCCTTTGCATGAACCAGCGACGTCCCCAGATCGCCAGGGCTGCGATAGTCCCGACGCCGAGCCCGGCAAGCAGGCGACCGTTGAGGAGGAGAGCCATCGTTCCGATGGCAGCGGCGACGCGCATCACCAGGAAATGAGCGTTGAACATTCCGCGCAGCAGCTGGGCAACGGGCTGGATGTCGAGCCTCACCAGCAGGAAGGCGGGCGATGCCAGCGTGAAATAGCCCATCGGAAAAAGCAGGATGATCAGAACGGCGACGGCGACTGCATCCGGTGTCATGCGATCGGCCCTTCTTGTCCGCAGAGGCGCGCAATCATAGGGGAAAATCCGCGACCGACGCTAGGCTTTGGTTGGACTGCAGGCCGGTGCGCGTCATTGGCTACATGCGCTGCGGCGAATGATTTCCGGGGTCGCCCTGCGGGCGCCCCGGAATGACAGGCAATCACCGCTGAATGATCCTGGTCCACACATCGCCGAGGATCGCGGGCTCGCGCGGTGGCAGATAGGTGAGGCCGGCCTGCTTGCCGAATTCGGCGATCTTGCCCTCGGCTGCAAGCTCCGTCAGCGCCTTGTTGACGGCCTCGATCAGTGCGCCTTCGCTGGCGAGCCCGACATAGCCGCGATTGGCTCCGATCGGGTAGTAGTACCCGGACGCCGTGACCGCCGTGTCGGGGTGCGCGGCGCGATGGGCATCGAAGCGGGCAAGATCGATCAGCGTCGCATCATGGTCGCCGCGCTGGAGCGCGCCGAGGAGATCGTCGCGACCGGGGACGAGATGGGTGATGTTGTCGATCAGGCGTCCCTTGTCGAAGGTCATCAGGATGGCGTCGCCAAGCGATCCGCTTTCGATGACGAGACGAAGGCCGGCGAGATCGCCGATGTCGCCGATCTTGCGGCCGCGGGCCTTCGGTCCGAGCACCACCGTCATCGGCGAATAGATGTAAGGCTGGCTCGGCGCGAGCACGCCCAGCGGGACGCGGCGCCGCCGATCGTCGCCTGTGGCGCCGGCGAAATCCGGCAAGCGCGCTGTCTTCATCCCGGGCACGACGAGCGAATCCTGCGTCAGCGCGTAGCCGCCGACGAGCGAGCAGCGCCCATCCGAGAGCAGCGCGTTGGCTTCGAGCTGCGGGCTCGAATCCTCGTCCAGTTTGCTCTCGAACCACTGGATCGCCAGCGGTCGTCCGAGCCGTTCCGCAACCGCCTTGCCCAGCAGCAGGTCGAAGCCGGCATCCGGCTTGCCGCGGTGATGCACCGAGAGCGGCGGCCGGTCCTCGTCGAGACAGATCTTCAGAGCATCGTCGGCCGCAGGAGCGACCGACGCCATCATGGAAAGAACGGCCGCAACGCTCCAGGCAAGGCGCCTGCCCCTCATGGCTTTCTCCGGCTGGAGATGAAGGCCCAGAGATCCCCGATCTGGTCGTCGCTGAGGATGTCGCCCCAGGGCGGCATCTTGTTGTTCTTGCCGTTCTTGACCGTGGTGACGAAGCGCGTCTTGTCGTCCGGGAAGACGCGCAGGTCCGGCGTGATGGTGCCGGAGTTCATCAGGTTGGGACCGTGGCAGTGTGAGCATTTCTCGGCATAGGTCGACTTGCCGTGGTCGATCTGCGCCTGCAGTGGATTGCCGGTTGAGTCATCCGCGGCGCGAACGGTCGCCGCAAGCGCGACCGTCAGCATCGCGGCGGTGGCGAGGCTCGCCACCGTCCTGTGTGATACTTCCCTCAGCATCGTGCCGTGGCTACTGCTTGACCGCAAAGACCCACAGCGAGCCGCCGGGCGGCACTTTGGCAAGCCGCTCGTCGCCGGAGAACAACGAGTAGACGCCGCCATAGCCGCTCGTCACCGCAACATATTGCACGCCGTCCTGCTGCCAGGTCACCGGCTGTCCCTCGATGCCGGACCCGGTCTGGAACTGCCAGAGCTTCTTGCCGGTGTCGGCATCGAAGGCCTCGAACTCGCCGGTCAGCTGACCTGAGAACACCACGCCTCCGGCCGTCGACAGCACGCCCGAGAAGCGCGGAATATCGCTCGGCGCTTCCCACTTCGACTTGCCGGTCAGGGGGTCGATGGCCTTGAGGTGACCGCGCGGTCCGTCTCCGAACTCCCAGGGATCGGTCAGATCCATGCCGAGATACCATTCACCCTGCTTGAAGGTGACGGGCTCCGCCTTGTATTTGCCGCCGAAGTTGAGCGTGTTGGCATAGGCGAGGCCGGTCTGCGGGTTGAACGACATCGGCTCCCAGTTCTTGCCCCCGAGGATGGACGGATAGACCGTGACCTTCTTGCCCTCGCGCGCGTCCTTGGAAACGTCGGTCTCGATCGGACGTCCGGTCTTCATGTCGATCCCGGTCGCCCAATTGACCTTCACGTAAGGATTGGCCGCGAGCAGCTTGCCGTTGGTGCGATCGAGCACGTAGAAGAAGCCGTTGCGGTTGGCGTCCATCAGCACCTTGGTCGGCTTGCCCTCGACGTTCATGTCGGCGAGCACCATCTCGGCCACCGAGTCATAGTCGAACGGATTGTTCGGCGAGAACTGATAGTGCCACTTGATCTTGCCGGTCTTGGGATCCATCGCCAGCACGGAGCAGGTGTAGAGATTGTCACCGGGGCGCACCGACGAATTGAACGGGCCGGGATTGCCGATGCCCCAATACACCGTGTTCAGCTCCGGGTCATAAGAACCCGTGATCCAGGTCGAGCCGCCGCCGAGCTTCCAGGTATCGCCCTTCCAGGTGTCGCCGCCGGGTTCGTCCGGCGAGGGGATCGAGTAGGTGCGCCAGAGGTGCTTGCCCGTCGCCGGATCCCAGCCGTCGATGAAGCCTCTTGTGCCGAATTCGGCGCCGGAGATTCCGGTGATGACGACGCCGTCGGCAACCAGCGGGGCGACCGTCATCGAATAGCCTTCCTTGATGTCGGCCGCCTTCTGCCGCCACAGCTCCTTGCCATTCTTGGCGTCGAGCGCGATCACGTGGGCGTCGAGCGTGGTGCGGAACACCTTGCCGTCGTAGAGCGCCGCGCCGCGATTGATGATGCCGCAGCAGACGATGCGCGGGGTCTCGGCGGGATACTCGACCTTGGTCTTCCAGATCTGCTTGCCGGTTTTGGCGTCGACCGCCATGGTCGCGTTGTGCGAGGTCACGTAGATCACGCCCTGGTACACCAGCGGCTGCGATTCCTCGCTGCGATCGTCGTTAAAGGAGTAGTTCCAGACCGGGACGAGGTTCTTGACGGTGTCCTTGTTGATCTGGTTCAGCGTCGAGAAGCGCTGGAGATTGTAGCCCATTCCGTAATTGAGAACGTTCGACGTGTCGGTCGCCCCCTTGACCAGCTGCTCGCTGGTTTGTGCATTTGCACAGGTTGACGCAAGCATGACGAGGCCTGCGGCCATCGCAAAGCGTTTCATCCGTTCCTCCCAATTTGCGCGCCTTTTGACGCTGCGGCAGCAACACTCCGTCGGAAAGCAAAACGCGTCAATACGAAAGTCGCAAGTGTCGTGCCGATATCGCTGGAGGCTGGTCCGGTCACCTCAGGGAAACCTTACGCGAGCAACTCCCACTTGTGCGGAAACGCTGAGATAATTCCGCGGTACGAAGCAGTCTCGGGTGCCCGATCGCCGGACGCTCGGCCGGGCTCCCGGGCGGTGACGCGCGCAAGTTGGCGTTTCGGGACTTGAACCGGGGTCCGCTTGTGGATTTATGTCGCTTCTGTCCCCATCGATCCGGGACTCTTCGTCAGGGAGGTTTTGATGATTTCGCGTCGTTCAATTGCCCTTGCGCTTACGATTGCATTGTCAGCCGGTCCGGCGTGGTCGGCCTCGGGCAATGCGGTCAAGTTGCTCGACACCGACAATGACGGCACGCTCGATCTTGCCGAGGTGAAGAAGGCGGCCGCCGCATTGTTCGCAAAGCTCGATCGCGATCATGACGGCACGCTCGATGCGCGCGAATTGCGTGGACGGTTGACGGCGAAAGAACTCGCTGCCGCCGATCCCGACCGCGACGGGACCCTTACGCTCGACGAATATCTTTCCGTGGTCGAGCAGCGCTTCAACGCAGCGAATCCCGACAAGGACGGAACGCTGGATGCGAAGGAGCTGAACTCGCGCGCCGGCCGCGCGCTGTTGCGATTGCTGCGGTGAGCGCTGCAATCGGAACGGACATGACGAGCGCAACATTCGCGATCGTTCCGGTCTGACGCTCGGGAACATCGGGCTTCTCTGTACCACCGGCAGCGCCAGCACCGACAAGGATGCTGGTTCTGGTCCGGTCACCGTGGGCTCCGCGCAGTCGCACTCGCCCAGTTCAGCGACTGATACCAATCAGCACCCGCCGACCAGCACGATGAATCGTGCAAGCGGTGAAACGGCGACTTCGTCCGAGGATGCGCAGCGGCAAATGCAGAGTGAGCCGACGGCGGCTCAGCGTGCCGAAGGCGCCAAGCCGAACGCGGAAATGGCCGACAAGGGCTGCTGACCGCGCCATTGTCGATTCGGCGTGCGGTGCGTTGCACAAGGTGATGTCTCGCGGGTCGCTTTTGACCAAGAGGGAACTGGCTTTGTCCGAGAGAGAAATGCAGCCACGAAGAATCGACACAGACGCGCTCGACAGTCGAATCGAGGCTTGAACTGCACCTGACGCAGCCCTAGGTTTTGCGCCGCGCGATGTCGCGCTCAATACCTCGGGAGACCCGAATGGCTTGGAAAGCTCCGAAGATCGTGGAAGTGCCGGTCGGCATGGAAATCAACATGTACGCCTGCGCTTCGCGCAAATAAGACCGACGATCTGCCGCGGCTTCGATGGCGAACGCCGTCGCAGCCGTGGCAGTGTCTTGGCGTCAAAGCAGTTCATCTGGCTTCGTAACGTCGTGCCGCGATGGCGGTCGATGAGCGCGCTCGAAAGCCTCAACCGCCAGTGCGGCATCCTGCCCAGCGTTGCTGCCGCTTTCCTGACGATGTGGTCGAGACCGTAACTCGGATCGGCGTTCATCCAGCACGAACCTTGAAACGTGCGTAGCGAAGCGCAAGGGTAGGCAGGACCAGCAGACTAAGTGCCATCGAGGTCATGAGGCCGCCAAGGATGACGATCGCCATCGGGCCTTCGATTTCACGACCTGGTTCCCCTGCGCCTATGGCGAGCGGCAGCAATCCCAAGCCGGTGACGAGAGACGTCATCAGGATCGGGACAAGACGATCCGCCGCCCCCTCGATCGCGGTTTCAGGTCCCCATACACGACCATCGATCAGGACGAGATGTTCGTAGTGGGAAATCATGAGGATCGAGTTCCGCAAGGTGATTCCGAACAGCGTGACGAAGCCGACCATCGACCCGAGCGAAAGCAGGCCGCCCGTCAACGCGAGCGCGAGCACGCCACCGACCAATGCAAACGGTAGATTGATCATCACCAGCAACAGATTTCGCCAATGGCCGGTGACCATCGAGAGCAGAACGACGATGCCCGTCCCTGCCAGTAAAGAATTGACGATGAGATCGCGCCGCGACCGGGCTTGAGCCTCGGCCGCTCCGGCAAATTCAATGCGGGCGCCGGGCGGGAGTTTGACTTCGCGGGCAAGCTTGCGTTTGGCGGCGGCCACGAAGGATTCGAGATCGCGTCCACTGACGTTCGCCGTTACTGTCTGTACGCGCTGCGCATTCTGGTGCTGGATCTGATAGCGGCCCGACGTTTCATAGACGTCGGCGATCTGCTTGAGCAGAATGTAGGCGCCGCTCGGTGTGCGCACCGGCAGGTCGCCGATCTGGGTGAGCCGCGCGCGGGCGGGTGCATCGAGGATGACGATGATATTGAAGACGGCATTGCCTTCATATCCCTGGCCGACGATGTCGCCCTGATAGGCGGTACGCACCAGCTCGAGCACTTCGACCGCATCGAGTCCCCAGCGTTGCAGATCGGTCGGCCGAAGCGTCACATTGACCTGCGGCATGCCCGGAGGCGTGCGTCGCTGCACGTCGGCGGCACCCCCGACTTCGTCGAGCTCTCGTGCGACGTCGCGTGCAGCGCGATCAAGTGAGTCGAGATCAGGCCCGTAGATGTTGATGACCACCGCTGCGGAGAATCCGGAGACGGTTTCCTCCACGCGCTCGGTCAGGTAGGTCTTGCTCGAGAAGGAAACCCCGGGAAAGTCGGCGAAGGCCGCCCTGATGCGCGCTTCTGCTTCGGATTGTGCCTGACCGGAGAGCCCGGGCTCCAGATCGACCTCGAACTCGCTGGAATGCGGACCAACCGTGTCGATGCCGGCCTCGGCCCGGCCAACGTGCTGCGCCACCGTGCGAATGCCCTGGATGTGCCGGAGCGTATCGGTCATCAATTTGCCGATGCGAAGAGATTCGTCGAGCGAGGTGCCTGGGATCGCGGAGACGTGCAGGATCAGATGACCTTCCCGCAGATCCGGCAGGAAGGTTCCGCCGAAGAAGGGCAGCATCGCCGCTCCCGCGATCGTGACGGCCGCGGTTGCCGTCATCACCAGCTTCGGGAAGCGGCCGATACGGCGCAGCAAGGCCTGGTAATAGCGGCGGGACCAGCGCACTGCCGGGGGTTCATGCAGGCGCCGTTCGCCGCTTCTCCCGACGAGGAGCAGCATGGAGAGCGCCGGTGTCACCGTCAGAGCGACCGCGAGCGATGCGATCACCGCGAAGACGTAGGCGATGCCGAGGGGGCCGAACAGACGGCCGGCAATGCCGGAAAGCGCCAGGATCGGAAAGAACACCAGCAGGACCGCAAACGTCGCATAGGCAACTGCGGTGCGCACCTCGAGGAAAGCGTCCAGCACCACGCGGGCTTCGGCTTTCGGCGCCGTCGTTCGGCGATTTTCGCGTAACCGGCGTACGACGTTCTCGACCCCGATCACGGCGTCATCGACGACTTCGCCGATCGCGATTGCGAGGCCGCCCAGCGTCATCGTGTTGAGAGTTTCGCCCATCCATTGCAGTGCGAGCACTGCTGCTATCAACGACAGGGGGATTGCCGTGCAACTGATGATCGAGGTGCGCCAGTCGAACAGAAATAGAAAGAGAACGACGACCACGAGTGCTCCGCCGATCAACAGCGCGTTGAGGACGCTCTCGGTCGCCGCATCGATGAAATCGGCCGGACGAAATATGTCCGCATGGAGCCTGACGCCGTCGGCTTCGAGGCCAGGCCGCAGCTCCTGCAGTGCAGCTTCCGCGCGTGCGGTGACCTCCCGTGTATTCGCGCCATATTGCTGGCTGACCATGAGCATGATGCCAGGCACGCCGTCGATGAGAGCGGCGCCGATCGGCGGCTCGGGAGCGGTCACGACGGTGGCGACGTCGCCGAGAACCACGCTGGCGCCGCCTTCGTGCAGAAGCACGGTGCGGGCCAGCTGGTCGGGCGTCAACGACTGTCCCTGGGTTTGCAGCGTGATGCGCTGATTGGCGGTATCGATGAAGCCGGCGCCGCGAACGCCGGTGGCCTTGCGCGCGGCAGCCAGCACGTCATTCAGACCGACCCGGAAGCGGATCAGATCGTCCGGGCGGACCTGCACTTGGAGAGACCTGACGTCTTTGCCGTAAGTCGAGACTTGGGCCACGCCTTGCACCGCCAGAAGCCGTCTTGCCACGGTCCAGTCGGCAATGGTGCGCAAATCCATCAGCGAACGCTGGTCGGACGTGAGGCCAATCACCAGCACGGTGCCGGCCAGCGGGGTCAATGGTGTCATCGACGGCGGCTGAACGCCCTGCGGCAGCCGCGCGGCCGCGACGGTTAGACGTTCGGTCACCAATTGGCGCGCCCGATAGATATCGCTGCGCGGCTGGAAGACGACGGTCACGACCGAGAGGCCCTGGATCGATGACGAGCGCAGGCTCTCGACGCCGGCCAGGCCGTTGATCGACGTTTCGATCGGTTGCGTGACCAGGATCTCGACATGCTCCGGGCTGAGGCCGGGGGCTTCGGTCTGGATCGTCACCTGCGGCGGTGCGAATTCAGGGAAGACGCCGTATTTGGCTTCACCAAGGGCGAACAGGCCATAGCCCAGGAGGGCAAACGAAAGCGCGAGCACGATGCCGCGGAAGCGGATGGCGAATGCGACGACGGCGGCTTGCGGCCCTGACCTGCCGGAGCCGGTGTCATCAGTCGTCATCGCCACCCCGAAGCTCGCTCTTGGCCTCCTCGGACAACAGGACCTGCGCGCCCCGCATGACGATTTCGGACCCGGATGGGATGTCCCGGACGACGTAGTCGTCATCGGAGACCGGCTGATCCATGCTGATCGGATGCCGTCGGAAGCTGTCGGGACCTACACGCAGGTAGACCCATGATCGACCCTGCCACCGCACGATCGCGGTGTCCTCGATGAACACGCCCTCGTAGGTGTTGCCCGAAGGCACATAGACCGTGGTGTTCATGCCGGGCAGCAAGCCGCTATCGCCCGGCACGGAGAAGAAGAAGCTCAATCCCTGAATACGCGGGTCGGTGCGCGTTGCCGGAGAGATGTAGTGGAGATCGATATTTGCATTACGCGTCGGCGCCTGCGCCAGTGCCGTGGCTGGAGTGCCGTCGACGGTCACGCCGGGCGGCAGCGTCACCTGAACCAGAAACTGGTCGCGTTCGATCAGCCTGACAACGGCAGGCGAGCGCTCGACGATTCCGCGGCCGATGACCGGGCCCCATTCCTGCCGGGCCGTTGCGACGAGAGTCCTGAGCTGCGATTCCGCCGCGGTCAGCGCCGCCTTGTCGATCCGCAACGTTCCCTCTGCGGTCTCGGCTTCCTTCTTCGGGAGGGCGGCGGAGTCGACGAGATTCTTGATCCGGTCGTATGCGCTCTTGGCGACTTCGAGCTTCGCCTGCGCCGTCTGGAGTTGGGCTTGCGCATTGGCGTAGCTGTTTGTGAGCTCCGTGATGCGGGAGATATCGAGCACGGCGCCATAGGCGCGGAATTTCTCGGGATGTGGAGCTGCCTCCAGCGCCGCGGTTTCGAGCCCGACCTGTGCCTGCTGGCTCGGCGTCAGCTTGACCACCGGCTGGTCGCTTTCTGCGGTGCGGGAAGGCTCAGTGCGGCCCGAATTCGATTTGTCCGGCTGCATCTCCGCCGCCGCAGCTCGCCGGGCGTAACCCGTGACAGCCCAGGTGCTGGCGATGAGCATCAGCACGCAGACTGCGGGCGCGACGCCGCGCCGGGAGGTTTCCGTAAGAGCCATCAGCCTGTTAGCAGTTTCAGGAACGAGCTTATTGACGAAATTGGCGGGCGGCAAGGCGCCGGTTGCACGTCCGTCACTTCGGTGACGGTCGAAGCGTGTGGGCGCGAGTGACCATTCCCGCATGGCTCACGCCCGTTTGAAACTTCCGGCTGCCTCAGCCGTAGGTTCTATGGTAATTTCTTCATGATCCCTGAGGATCCCGGCATGAACCCGATTGACCTGGTGGTGACTGTGTGTGCGGTGCTCTCGCCTGCGACTTGCGAGGAGCAGCATCTGGTGTTCAACTATTTCGGGTCGCCCCGCCAATGCGTGATGGCCGCGCCGCCTTATATCGCGCAATGGGTCGGCGAGCATCCGAAATGGCAGGCGGTGCGGTGGCGCTGCGAATATCCGCACACGCATGACAAGGCATGAGCGGCGGCGCTACTTGGTGCAATCCTTCAGATCCTTATCGGCGATTGAGAACACCGCGTCGGCCCTGATCTCGATGCCGCGGACGATGCACTGCCGGCCGTTCGGATAGCTTACTTTGGCATCGTAATGGCCCGGCTCGACGCCGATGATGCGCAGCCGCTCGTCGTGGTCGACCTCCTTGTCCTTGTCGTTCAAGCATTGGTTCGGACCCCAATCGGTCCTGCCGGCGGGAGCGAGTTGGAAGCCGGAGATCGTCTCAGTCGTCAGATTCCAGAGCCGGATTCCTTTGCCCTTGGCCTGCGCGGCGGCTTCGCCGGCAAGCGTCAACAACGCGATCAAAGCCAGAATCCAACGCATCAGCCAGTCCTCCCAATGGCGGGCCGTCATTCCCTGATCAGGCGCTCGCGGTTCCTTGCCTTGTCGAAATTCTTGGCGCGGTCAAGGCCGTTCGGAGCGATCAGCTTCGCCGAGACGAGATCGGCGCCGTCGAAATCGGCATCGATGACGATAGCGCCGGTCAGATCGGCGCCGCCGAGTTCGGCGTTTTTCAGTGATGCCCCGCTCAGGTCGGCACCCCTGAGGGTCGCGAATTCGAGGTCGACGCGCGACAAGTCGGCGTTGCGCGCGTTCAGCCGTTCCAGATTGGCGGATCTCAGCACCGCGCGCATCAGCCCCATCGACTGGTTGCGCATATCGGCGCCAAGCTTCGCGTCCGCGATCGAGGCGCCAATCATGCTTGCGCCGGTGAGATCGGCAGCGATGCGCGCTCCCGACAGGTTCGCCCCGTCGAGACGTGCGCGGGCCATTTGCGACGCGAACAGATGGGCGGACTTCAGGCTTGCGCCGGTAAGATCTGCATCCAGCAGCCACGCCTGATCGAGGATTGCACCGTCAAGCTTGGCGTCCCGGAGTATCGTCCTGTTGAGCCGCGCGGCGCGGAGAACCGCGTTGGACAGGTCCAGGCCCGAGAGATCGAGGCCCGACAGGCGTTTGCCGGTGAAATCGGCAGGCCGCGCAGCGCTGGCTTCGGCCAGCACGGCCTCGACCTCGGGCCTCGTCATTTCGGCCGAGACCATCGCGGGCGAGGTGAGGTCGACGCCACGCATCATGTCCTGCGCGCTCGCGGTCATCGCCACGAGTGCAAGACCAAGCGCGAAGGCGACCGTCCGCGCCGCCGCCAGCCCAGTCTAGCACGTTCGCCAGGCGACCGGCTACGAGACATCTCGCTCAGTGCGGTCGCCTTGAATTCGTTGGGCGAGGCTGGTCTTGATCGCCGCAATCTCGGCCTCGCCGCGTGTGTCGCGCGGGATACCGATAGGCACCTCGGCCACGATTCGCGCTGGCCGGGGCGACAGGAAGAACAGCCGATCGCCCAGCCGCACCGCATCGGCCAGGCTGTGTGTCACCAAAAGCGTCATCACCGGACGGCTCGCGACGAGCGTTGCAATCTCATCGCGCAGGCGTCCGGCGAGAGCGTCATCGAGCGACGCCAGCGGTTCGTCGAGCACCAGGATATCCGGCTCGACGGCAAAGGCGCGGGCGAGCGCCACGCGTCGGGCCAAACCCAGCGAGAGCTCACCGGGATAGTGGTCGCGGTGCGCTTCCAGCTCGAGGATTTTGAACAGCTCGGCGAGCCTGGCATCAGCGATGTCGGGGGCAGCCAGCCGCACATTCTGCTCGACCGAGCGCCACGGCAGCAGTCGCGGCTCCTGGAACACCATGCCGATCCGCGCCTCCGGCGGCCGCGCGATGCGGCCTGCAAAGTCGTGGTCCAATCCCAGGATGATGCGCAGCATGGTGCTCTTGCCGCAGCCGGACGGGCCGATCAGCACGCCGACCTCGCCGGACCGAAGCGCGAACTTGACCGGCGCCAGCACCTCGTGCGTTCCGCCCGCGGCACTCCTGAAGGTCTTGCCTGATATCTCGACCTCAAGCCGCACGGGGCCGCCACCTGTTTGCGCGGGCTTCGAACGGCTGCACCAGCAAGGTTTCGATGACGAGCACGACGGCGGCGAAGGTCAGGGAATAGGCCAGCAGCCGCGGCGTGTCGAACAGCTGGAAGGCGACGCCGATCTCGAAGCCGACACCGTTCGGCCGTCCGAGCAACTCGGCGACCAGCACGATCTTCCACACCAGCGACAGCCCGGAGCGCGCGGAGGCTGCGATATAGGGCGCGAGCTGCGGCAGCACGACGTGGCGGAAGGCGCGCCAGCGCGGCATCGCGAACACGCTCGCCATCTCGTCGAGCGAGCGGTCGAGCGCGCGGGTGCCCTCGCGCAAGGTGACGATGGCGGTCGGCAGCTTGTTGATGGCGATCGCTGCGATTGCGGCAGCCTCGGAGAGGCCCGCCCAGATATAGGCCAGCACGATCACGACCAATGCAGGCAGATTGAGCAGCAGGATCAGCCAGGGATCGCCGAGCCGATCGGCGAGCTTGACCCGGCCCATCAGGTAGCCCATCGCGCTGCCGAGCGACATCGCCAGCACGAAGGCGAGCGCGACGCGTGCCAGCGTGGCGCCGAGATGCAGGAACAGCGCGCCGGATGAGGCCTCCGCGATCATGACCTGGAGCACGGCCGGCGGGGAGGGCAGCTTTGCGCCCCCGACGAACAACGCGGCGATCCACCAGATTGCGAGGAAAAGGGCGAACGAGAGAAGACGCAGCACCTCAATCTCCGGGGCCTGCGTGATAGAAGGTGCCGGGGTCGAGCTCGGCTGCGGGGCCGACGAGGTCGCGGCCGCCGATCTCGGCCAGCACGCGGTAGAGCACGCGTGCATCGTTCTCCTCGTCGTCGATGCTCCGGCGCGGAATACCGTCGCGATAGCGATCGCGGTAGGTCTTGAGCACGGCCGGGTCGGTAGCGCCGGTGAGCGGCCCGACATTGTCCCAGGCTGCATCCGAAGTCGCCAGCAGCTCCTTGGCCTTGCGGGCCATCGCGATGAAGCGCGCCACGGCGTCGCGATGGCTCGCGGCCCAGTTCTCGTCGAAGACATAGCCGACCGCGGCGACGGTGCCCTTGGCGCCCAGCGTCGGCAAAATGTCCTCGATCCCGGTGAGGCGTCTAAAACCCTTGGCTTCGAGCTGGGCGCAGAAATTCCAGAAGTTGAGGCTCGCATCCATCTCGCCATCGAGCGCCTTGGCAGCGATCAGGGGCGGCGCGCCGTAGACAATGGTTGCTTCCGATTTCAGGTCGATGCCGTCCTGCTTCATCCGCGCCTGGAGCAGCAGCCAGCTCTTGTCGATCGCCCCGCCGGCGACCGCGAGCTTGCGGCCCTTCAGATCCGCGAGCGTCTTGATCGGCGAAGAAGCCGGCACCATAACCGCGCCGAGCGCGCTGGAATAGGGATAGAAGGTGAGCTTGGCTCCGAGCGCACGCTCGCGCGACACCCACAGCCAGTCGGACAGGATGATGTCGGCGCTGCCGGCGCGCATCGCGATCTTGCCGGCCTCGGTGCTCGCGAGCTCGGTGACCTGCAGCGACAGGCCGGCCTCCTTGTCGAGGCCGGCGCTGCGGATCGCGGCCAGCTCCCAGGAGAATGTTCCGGTCTTCTGCACCGCCAAGCGGATGGTATCCGCAGCGCGGACCGGCACGGCTAGCGTCAGCGCCAGCGGCACCGCGAACGCCAATATTCGTCCCCAAACTCTCATCACCTTGTGAGCCGCTTCCTCTGACCGAGTGCTTTTCAGGACAATAGGCATAGCATAGCTTTGGTCGCAACCAGCGGGAGGACGCGCATGAAACTGGCCGGGCAGCTAGGACGGATTGTCGCCGCATTGGCGGTACTGGCCGCTTCCGTATGCGTGGCGCGGGCCGAGGAGGCCAATGACTATCCGACCGCGGCGCGCGCGGAATATGTCTATGGCTGCATGAAAGCCAATGGCGAGAGCCGACAGTCCATCGAGCAATGTTCCTGCTCGATCGACGTGGTTGCCTCGATCGTGCCCTACGAGCGCTATGTTACCGCAGAGACCGCGCTCAGCATGTCGCAAGTACGCGGCAATCTCGGCGTCCAGTTCCGCACCTCGGAGCAGGCGAACGCGGCGGTGAATGATTTGCGCCGCGCGCAGGCGGAAGCCGAGGTGAGATGCTTTTGATTATCGCGCGTAGGCGGTGCCATCCCTTCTCCCTTGCGGCCCCTTGCGGGAGAAGGTGGCGCGAAGCGCCGGATGAGGGGGTCTCACCGTGCGCTCAGCTGTGGAGACATACCCCTCACCCGTCTCGCCGCTAAAGCATGATCCGGAAAAGTGCGACGCGGTTTTCCGGAAAGATCATGCGTAATCAACAAGCTAAAGCGCGATGACGATTCATTCAAATCTCATTGCGCTTTAGCGCGAGGGGAGAGGGAAGGGCAGCGCAAGCCGCGCGCTAAGTCCCGGGCTTCTCCACGTCCCATTCATTCCGAAACACGTGCCCATCGGTGTCCTTTGCCTCGGCGCGGAAATGCTTGGCGCCGTTGGAGACATAGGTGAAGCGCAGGTTGGGATCTTCCGAGATCGAGATGCCGCCTTCCATCGACAGCACCGGGCTGTCGTCCTGCGTCAGCTTGATCTGGTTGATGAAGAAGGCCGGGATATAGAGCTGCGTGACCTGGTCCATCTGCAGCCCGGAATTGTTGGGATGGCCGATCATGATCTGCGCCTCGCGCACGCGGCTCGCCGGCGCCTCCTCGCGTGCGAACTGCCGGTAGCGCATCTGGCCGAGCCGATTCCTGGCTTCCTCGACATTCTTTGCCGCTGGCGCCGAGCAGCCGCCGGAGGCTTTCACATAGACTTTCGAGACATAGAGCTGGCCGTCGCTGAGCTCGGCCACCGCATGCACGTCGGTGTAATTGTTGACGCGCACGCGTGTCGAGATCTCCATGACATTGGCGTCCGGACCGAGCTCGAACTTCGCCGCCATAGGCGCGGGATTGCGATCGATCACCAGTGTGATCGAACGGATACGCCTGTTGTCGCCAGGCGACAGCTTGCTGCGCAAGGTGACCGGCACGATCGCGGCATCCTCGGCGCGATAGGGCATCTCGATGCCGATGACGCCGCTGCCGTCGTTCATCGGACGGTTGCTGAAGATGTCCTGCACCAGGCCCGGCCAGGGATCGTAGGCCTCTTCGGCCTGCGCGGGCGTCGCGAAAGCGAGGCCGAGCAGGAGACCGGTGAGCGTCAGGCGGCGTGTGCATCCCGTCATGGTCATGGTCCTGCGGACGATACATCGTTCGCTGCAGCCTAGCGCGCCAGCTACTCCCATTCAATTTCCGAGAATGCTGCAGTTGCGTTGCGGGCGTTGTAGTCGTCGAACAGCTGCCAATGCGGCCGTTCCGACGCGGCCGCCTTGTCCGCGGCGGCGCGGATCGGCTCGCCGTTCTTGTTCAGCGTGCGGACGTCGGACAGCAGCGTTGACAGGTAACGCCGCTCATCGGTCAGTGCGGCAGGCCAGCCGCTCACCGGGCCATGACCGGGAACGACCCGCAGCGCCGGGATCGCCTCGAGCCGCTTCAATGTGTCGAGCCAGCCGCGGATGCTCCCGTCCATGACCGGAATGTGGCGGAGAAAGACCAGGTCGCCCGCAAACAGGGTCTTGGTCGTCTCGTCGTACACGGTCAGGTCGGTGTCGCTGTGTCCGGCCGGCCAGGCGCGCAACGTCAGGCGCCGCGCTCCCAAATCCAGGATCGTCGTGTCCGAAACCAGCAGGCTCGGGGCGATGATCTTGACGGCATCGATCAGCTCGCTGCCCATGATGCGGCGGAAATTATTGAGATAGAACGGCCCGCGCGTCGCCAGTGCCTGCGGCAGCCTGCTGTGGCCGACGAAGCTGGTTCCGTCCGCAACAAAGGCGGCATTGCCGAAGACATGGTCGGGATGACCGTGAGTGTTGATGACATAGCGGATCGGCTTGGATGTATGGGCCCGCACGGCGGCCAGCAGCGTCTCGCCTTCGCGACGGCTGCCGCCGGTGTCGATCACGGCTACGGCCTCATCGCCCACGATGAAGCCGACATTGGCAATGTCGCCCTCGTTCTCGCGGTTCATCAGGGCGATGGTCCCGGAGTGTACGAAGATTCCAGGCGCGACTTCGCTCACAGGCAATTCGGCCGCCCCGGCGCGTGCTAGCGTCGAGAGTCCCAGGGACAAGGCTGCGATCACGAGAGCGATGCGAGACACTTTTCCGCCTCAGTTCAAAGGGTTTGTCTCATTGCGCTGCAACAAAGCGAGGCCGGCACAAACATGGCACACATGGCGCGTCATGCGTTGCATGGATAACATTCAACCAAAACGAGGAGGAAGCGCGATGACGCAGGCCGGACGACATCGTCGCTGGATGTTTTCACTGTGGGTCCTGGTTGCATCCTGTGCGTTCGGCGGTGTCGCCAGCGCGCAGACCAACGAAACCGGCGACCTCTCGTTCGAGCTGGTCGATCCCAAGGTGCTGCGCGTCTGCGCCGATCCGCGCAACCTGCCGTTCTCCAACGAGAAGGGCGAGGGGTTCGAGAACAAGCTCGCCGAATTCCTGGCGGACAAGCTGCAGAAGAAGCTCGACTACGTCTTCTTTCCGCAGGCCACCGGTTTCGTGCGGATGACGCTGGGCGCCCATCGCTGCGACGTCATCATGGGCTTCCCGCAAGGTGACGATCTCGTGCAGGGCACCAATCCCTATTACCGCACGACCTATGCGCTGGTCGCGAAGGTCGGCAGCGGGCTCGAGGACGTCGACACGCTGGAGGACGCGCGCCTGAAGGGCAGGCACATCGGCATCGTCGCCGGCACGCCGCCGGCGACCAACATGGCATTGGCCGGCCTGATGGGCGACGCCAAGCCCTATCCGTTGATGATCGACACGCGCTTCGACAATTCGGCGCAGGCGATGATCGATGACCTCGTCGCCGGAAAGATCGATGCCGGCGTATTGTGGGGACCGATGGCCGGCTACTATGCGAAGAAGGCCGGTTCTTCGCTTCACGTCACGCCGCTGGTGAAAGAAACCACCGGCCCGAAGCTGGTCTATCGCATCGGCATGGGCGTGCGCCCTGCCGACCAGAACTGGAAGCGGCAATTGAACAAGCTGATCCAGGAGAACCAGGGCGAGATCAACAAGATCCTGCTCGATTTCGGCGTGCCGCTGCTGGATGAGAGTGATCGGCCGCTCGGCGCGGAGACGGCCAAGAAGACGCCGTGAGATGGCCTGTTGCCGCTGCGCTGGCTGCCGCCATCCTGGCGGCGCCGGCAATTGGGCAGCAGCAGGAGCCGTTCGAGCCCGAGGGCTATCGCACCGACAATTATCGCGCGCCGGTGCCGGCGACGCTCGCTGGCGCGCGCGTGCTCACGACGGAGGAGGCGGAGACGATCTGGCGCGCGAACAGCGGCGCCTTCGTCGACGTGATGCCGCGCCCGCCGAAACCGAAGAATCTTCCTGCCGGCACGGTGTGGCGCGACGCGCCGCGCAGGAACATTCCGGGCAGCATCTGGCTGCCCGACACAGGCTACGGCACGCTGCCATCCGCCATGGACGACTATCTCCAGCGTGGCCTCGCGCGCGCCTCCCGCGGCGACAAGGCCGCGCTGCTCGTAATCTATTGTCTGGCCGACTGCTGGATGTCCTGGAACGCCGCCAAGCGTGCATTGGCGTCCGGCTATTCCAATGTCGCCTGGTATCCTGATGGCACCGACGGCTGGGAGCGGGCAAAACTTCCGACCGAGGAAGCGCACCCGGAGTCCCGCCCGGACCAGTAACGATTGGGCGTAGGTGCTCTGCCTGTCCCTGCAAGCGGGAGAGGCAGAGACAGTGCTACGGCTTCTGCTTCTGCAGCTTGGTCAGCGTGCCTGTGCCGTTGGTCTCGGTCGCCGAATACGTCACGCTGTCGCCGGCATGGACGGCGTCCAGCATCGCGGCATCCTTCGCTTTGTACTCCTGGAGCGCGCCGGCGCTGCCTGCGCTGGCGCCGACCGTGCCTTTCTGTGTCTGCTGGATCGAGATCGTGCCGTTGAGCCGATCGATCCGCGTGATCATCCCGGTCATATCGTCAGCAAGGGCGCTGGTTGCGAGCATGCTGAGGGCTGCAGCGCCCGCGAAGACGAATATTTTTGTTCCCATCGAGACCTCCCGACGTCTGGAGTTCATTTCGACAAGCTATCCTGGATCGATTTGGTTCCGGCAGATAGCGCCGCAAAAGAGCTAACGATCCCGTGGCGATCGCGGGAACCCGCCGCGGGCCATCGGCGCGACCGACGCTATTCCATTTCCTGCTGGATCACGCGTCCGAGCGCGAACAGCCGCTGGTCGATCGCGGTTGGAACTTCGCAGACGAAGCGCACCACTTTGTGGCGGTCCTCGAAAATTCGGGTCTTCCAGATCAGCTCGTTGCTGAGCGCCTCGACCTTGGCGTCGTCGCGTGGCGTGGCGCCCTGGAGCGCTTGGAGCTCGAGCGTCTCCTCGCGGATCTTGTCGGCGGCATCGCGTTGCTTGCGGCTGACGCGTTCGAGCCCGCTCATGACCTGCGAGCGCTGGGCGTTGAGCGTGTCGAACAGGCCGGCGAACAGGAGCTTTGCGTTCATCGCCTTGTCGCTGCCGGAAGCCGCCAGAAATTCCTTCACCGATTTCTCGGCTGCCTCCAGCGGCGTCTTGCGTGCCGACAGTTTTGCCACCAGCGAGCTGATCTTGGCGTCGTCTTTCCACTTGGTCTCGGCGTCGCCGAGCGGCGGTCCGGCCCAGACCGCCGCGAGCGAGATCTCCGGCACTTTTGCCTGTGTGCACGGCCAGTCGGGGTAGCGCGGGTCGGCCGCGCGCGCCGCCGCGCTCGCAACAGCGAACGCCAGAACAGCCGCCGCCAGAACCCGAACCTTCATCCTTCGCCTCCCGCAGGCCCGCGTCGCGCCAGCCCGCGCGAGGGATCATAGGCCAAAATCGCGCCGATCATGAAGACGATTGTGCAGATTGCGACTACCGCCAGCGAGATCCAGTTGATCTGGCCATAAAGTGCGAAGCGGATCAGCTCGACCGCATGGGTGAACGGATTGGCCTCGCAGACATAGTAGAGATAGGGGCTGCCCTCCTGCACCCGCCAGAGCGGGTAGAGCGCGGAGGAAGCGAAGAACATCGGGAAGATCACGAAGTTCATCACGCCGGCGAAGTTTTCCAGCTGCTTGATGCCGGAGGAGATCAGCATGCCGAGCGAGCCCAGCATCAACCCCGACAGGATCAGCGCCGGCAGCACGGTGAGATAGCCCGATGGCGGCGGGGTGATGTCCCAGAACCAGGCGATGAAGAGGAACGCGTAGACCTGGAGCAGCGACACGGCGGTCCCCGCAAGCAGCTTGCAGAACAACAGGAACCCGCGCGGCAGCGGGCTCACCAGCAGCGTGCGCATATTGCCCATCTCGCGGTCATAGACCATCGACAGCGAGGACTGCATGCCGTTGAAGAGCTGGATCATCGCCATCAGCCCGGGCGCGATGTAGACCTCGTAGAGGATGTAGCTCTCGTAGGGCGGGATGATGGAGATGCCTAGCACCTGGCGGAAGCCGGCGGCGAAGATGAACAGCCACACCAGTGGTCGCACCAGCGCCGAGACGAAGCGCTCGCGCTGATGCAGGAAGCGCAATCCCTCGCGCCAGACGATGCCGATGAGGCAGGTCAGGTACTCGGCGCCAGAGAAGCCGCGCGGCGTCTCGCGCGTGGTGATGCTGCTCATGCGCCACCTCCCGGCATCGTTTGCGTGCCGGTCAGACGCATGAAGGCGGTGTTGACGTCCTGAGCGCCGGCCTCTGCGATGACGCGGCTCATCGGCCCCTGTGCCAGCACCTTGCCCTGGTGCAGCACCACGAGATCGTCACCGGGCAGGATCTCGTCGAACAGATGCGTGGCCCAGAGCACGCCGATGCCTTGCTCGGTCACGAGCTGGCGGACATGGCTGATGATGTCGGCGCGCGCCTTGACGTCGAGGCCGACGGTCGGCTCGTCGAGCAACAGCAGCCGCGGCCGGTGCAATAGCGCGCGGGCGATCTCCAGCCGCCGCATCTGCCCGCCCGAGAGGTCGCGCACCTTGCTGCCTGCGCGCTCGGAAAGGCCGATGCGGCCAAGCAGCTCGGCACTGCGCGCGGCGGCCTCGCGGCGGCTGATGCCGTGCAGCGCGGCGTGATAGAGCAGGTTCTGCGTCAGCGACAGATCGAGATCGAGCGTGCGCGGCTGGAACACGACCCCGAGCAGCCGCAGCGCCTCGCCGGGGCTCTTGCTGATGTCATGGCCGAAGATGGAAACACGGCCGGACTGGATGCCGAACAGGCGCGTGATCAGCGAGAACAGCGTGCTCTTGCCGGCACCGTTGAGCCCGAGCAGCGCGGTGAAGCTTGCGGGCTGCACATTGAAAGACACCTCCATCAACGCGCGCCGCGGGCCGTAAGAATGGCTGATGCCGTCGATCGACAGTGCAGGCACGGTGGCCGGATGCGATCCTGGCGCCTCGCGTGGCTCAGTGATGGGGACAGGGCTGGTCATGGCGCGATCGTGATCCCCCAGGGCAGTTCGCCCACCTGAATGGTCTTGATCACCTTTTGCGCGGCGACGTCGATCACGGACACGTCGTTCGATACGCCGTTGGTGGTGAGCAGATATTTCTCATCGGGCGTGAACGCCATGTGCCAGACCCGCTGCCCGACCAGGAGATATTTCGTCACCTTGCGCGTCGCGACGTCGACCACGGCGATGCGGTTGGCAGGGCCGAGCGCGATGAAAGCGGTCTTGTCGTCCTTGGTCATGCCGATGCCGACCGGCTGGATCGCTTCTTTCCGCAGGCCCGGAATCTCGAACGTGACCTTGCCGATCACCTCGTGCTTCCTGGGGTCGATGATAGAGACGGTGCCGCCGATCTCCGAGGACACCCAGAGCTCCGAGCTGTCGTGCTTGAACTCAGCAAAGCGCGGCCGCGCATCGACCAGCACGTTGGCGACGATCTGGCGCGAGCTGGTATCGATGAAATGCGCCATGTTGGTGGTTTCGGACGTGTTGATCAGCGTCTTGCCGTCCGGGCTGATGGTCATGCCCTCGGGTTCGACGCCGACCTGGATGTCGCCGAGGCGCGCGCGCTTCTCGAGGTCGATCACGGTGACCGTGTTGTCGTTCTCGTTGGCGACATAGAGGATCTTGCCGGCGGCATCTTGCGCGAACAATTCGGGGTCGGGCCCGGAGGGCAGACTGTCGACCACGCTTTGCGTCTTGGCGTCGATCAGCTGGATGGTGTCGTCGTCGCCGACCGCCACCATCACGAACTTGCCGTCACGCGTGAACTCGATGCCGCGCGGACGCTGGCCGACCTTGATGGTCTTGGTCACGGTCCAGCTGTCGGTATCGATCACCGACACTGTGTTGCTCTTCTCGTTCGACACATAGGCGATGAACGCATGTGCAGGTGCCACGGCCAGTGCCAGTGCAGCGAACAGTGATAGGCGCAATATCTGCGTATGCAAGGGACCGTGCTCTTCGATTCGTTGAAACTGCTCGCGGGCTTGTTTCACCGCAGGCGGGGGAGGGGGCGCAGCGTCGTCGCGGTGCCAGCTCGAACTCATCTCAAATCGCTCACTTCAACTTGCATTTGCTCTCCGGACGATCGTAGCCGAGCGTGTCGAGCTCGGAGACCTGATGCAAGAATCCTTCCTGCGGCGACACCGACACGACCATGCGGCCGTCCACCAGCAGGATGGGCTGGCGCAGCTGCAGATTCCAGTCGCGCAGCGTCAGCCGCGTGCCCTTGAAGGCCGCGACGGAGAAATCCGGGCCCTTGATGAAGTCGGCCACCTTCTTCACGTCGCCGGAATTGGTGCGCGAGGTGGCTTCGCCGATCATGCGCACCGCGGTCCAGGCCTGCATGTCGAGCGCGGTCATGCGCCGCGAGTTCAGCTTGATGAAGCGGTTCTGCATCTGGATCGCGCCCCACTGGTCCTGAGATGCGTCCCAGCTGCGCGGCACCAGGCCGGCCGAGCCCGCGACCGGGCGCGGATCCCAGGTGCGATAGGGCAGGTACGCACCGAATACCTCGCTCTCGTCGGCGACGACCAGCACGTCATAGGCCGGCGCCTGCTGCGTGAACACCGGCATCTGGCGCTGGATCAGCGTGACGCCCGAGTCGGTGCGGCGAGCGCCGCCCTTATCTTCGAACGTGCGCTCCTGCACGATCTTGGCGCCGAACCGCGTCGCGGTGCGCCTCAGCGCATCGGCGAATAGCTTGTCCTCGTCATGGGAGCCGACCACCAGCAGCCAGCGCGACCACTTCTTCCACACCAGGTATTGGCCGAGCGCATCCGCCAGCATTGCGCGGGTCGGGGCGGTATGGATGACGTTGGCGCGGCAATCGGTCTCGCGCAGCCGTTCGTCGATCGCGCCGACGTTGAACAGCAGCGTGCCGCGCTCGCGCAGGGCATCCGAGACCTTCAGCAGCGCATCGGCCGGCAGGTCGGCGATGATGAAGCCGTTTTTCTCGGCAAGCGCGGTCGCTGCCTGTACCGCGTCCTCACCTTCCTTGATGCGGCGTTCCTCCAGCGTAAACCGCTGGTCTGTGAATTTTCCGGTGGTGTTGTTGTCCTCGATGGCGAGGCGCGCGCCGGCGACGCCGTCATTCTCCGCGGGCTGCTCGACCAGCGACAGCGTCGATCGGGCAGCGGCGACCCCGAGATAGCCGACGCCGATCGTGACGGGCTCGGCCGCGAGCGCGCTCGTCGCGGCAAGACCAAAGCCGATCAGGCCGGCCAACCATCGGATCATGTTTCCTCCAGACGATCTCCCCGGCTTGACCGCCGGTGAAGAATTGTCTCTGCTTCAAGCATGACCAATTTGTCAGGGCATGCAACCCCGCATTTCGTCTCCGCGCGCGCGAGGCCGGGAATCAAGATCATGCGAGCATTGATATGTCTCGCCGCTCTGTTGTGGATGGGCTCGGCCGCGCTCGCCGATCCGCCGAAACTCGCGGTGTTCGATTTCGAGCTGATCGACACCAGCCTGCCCGGCGAGTTCTACGGCTCCAAGCCCGAGCAGGGGCGGCTCGAGCGCATCAGCGAGCAGCTGCGCAAGGAATTGGCAGATTCGGGCCGGTTCCAGGTACTCGACATCGCCCCGGTACGGGATGCCGCCCGTCACGCGAACTTGCAGGCCTGCGGCGGCTGCGACCTCAAGCTCGCCGGGCAGCTCGGCGCCGATTTGGAAATCACCGGCCTCGTGCAAAAAGTCTCGAACCTGATCATCAATCTCAACGTCTATTTGCGCGACGTGAAGACCGGCAACATGATCACGGCCGCCAGCGCCGACATGCGCGGCAACACCGATGAATCCTGGTCACGCACGATGAGCTATCTCATCCGCAACCGCTTGCTGGCGCCGAACTACGGCAAGCCGTGAGGTCTTCGCCTCTCCCCGCAAGCGGGGCGAGGAAGAAGAGAATCACGCCGTCAATCTTGCCGCGTGCCAGTGCAGGTGATCGCTCATGAAGGTCGAGATGAAATAATAGCTGTGGTCGTAGCCGGCCTGCCGCCGCAGCGTCAGCGGGATGCCCGCCTTTGCGCAGGCGGCTTCGAGCAGCTCCGGCTTGAGCTGTTCCTTCAGGAAATTGTCGGCCTCGCCGACGTCGACCAGGAAGCCGGAGAATTTCGCGCCGTCCTCGACCAGCGCCACGGTGTCGTGATTGCGCCAGGCGTCCTTGTTCGGCCCGAGATAGCCGGTCAGCGCCTTGATGCCCCACGGCACGAGCGAGGGCGCCACGATCGGCGCGAACGCGCTGGCCGCGCGGTAGCGATGCGGGTTGCGCAGTGCCACGGTCAGCGCGCCGTGGCCGCCCATCGAGTGCCCCATCACCGATTGCCGCTTGGCATCGACCGGAAAATTCTCCGCCACCAGCTTGGGCAATTCGTCCGTCACGTAGCTCCACATGCGATAGTTACGCGCGAAAGGCTCCTGGGTGGCGTCGACATAGAAGCCGGCGCCGAGACCAAAATCATAGGCGTTGTTGGCATCGCCCGGCACGTCGGGCCCGCGCGGTGAGGTGTCGGGCGCGACGAAGATCAGGCCGAGCTCGGCGCAGGCTTTGCGGAATTCGCCCTTCTCGGTGACGTTGGCATGCGTGCAGGTGAGCCCGGAGAGGTACCAGACCACGGGCAACTTGGCGCCATCGGCATGCGGCGGGACATAGACCGAGAACACCATGTCGGTTCCGGTCGCCTGGCTCGCATGGCGATACACGCCCTGTACGCCGCCATAGGATTTATTGGTCGAGACAGTCTGGATCGTCATGCCTGAAAACTCCGTGGCATCTCACCACATCAAGATTGCAACTCTTGTGTGACCGAATTCGTGGCGGCTCGTGTCGTCAGGCGACGCCGCTGTCGATCGCCAGCCGCACCAGCTCGACCGAAGTCTTCACCCCGAGCTTCTGGCGCATGATGGACGAGGTATTGGCCACCGTCTTGTAGGACGACTGCACCAGCCAGGCGATCTCCGACAGGCTCTTTCCGGCACTCAGCAACCGCAAGATTTCCATCTCGCGCGCGTTCAGCTTCGACAGCGGGCTTTGCGCCAGCGCGGGTCCGGCAAAGGCGATGCTGCGCGCGATCGCGGTCGGAAGGTAAGTCCCGCCGCCCCCGACGGCGCGGATCGCCTCGACGAGATCGTCGGGATCGCCGGTCTTGGAGACATACCCCTTTGCGCCGCACTCGATCGCGCGCGCGGCGAAGGCGGGGTCGTCGTTCATGCTGAACATGATGATGCGGGCCTCAGGCGCGCGCTCGAGGATGCGGCGCGCGAGCTCGAAGCCGGAGACGGTCGGCAGGTTGATGTCGATGATGCAGAGGTCGGGGCGTTCGACGATGAAGACGCTCTCGCCGTCTTCGGCGTCGGCCGCCTCCAAGATCTCGATCTCGCCTTCGTCGGCCAACACGGCACGGCAGCCGGAGGCGACGATGGGATGATCGTCGACGATCAGAATGCGCATAGGGCGTTCCTCGCGACAGCCCGTTCCCCTGATAGGATGGCCTGTTCTGCGCCGCATGAGATTACCAGGTGAGACGCGCGTGTCTCATGTGGCCTCATGCAACCAGGCCGGGATTGCTGTACGCTTCCGATTAGATATCGGGCGCTTCGTCTCTGTCAACGTCATCGGACAGGCGCGGGCATTCTTCGCGAGGCACAGGCGATACCAATGTGGCAAAATCTATCCTTGCGCGGACGCATCAACCTCTTGCTGGCGCTGCTGCTGGCGCTGGGGCTCGCCGTCAATATCGGCCGCCAGGTCGCGGAAGCAGGTCCCCGCGTGCAGGCCGAGGACCAGAGCGTGATCCGCCTTGCGCGCGAGTTCATCGAGATGATCGTGGCGGACCTGAACGAGGCGCCCGACCCCGATGCGAAGCTGAACCAGATCGCGCGCGATCTCAGCCGCCTGCGCCATGTCAGCATCGCGCTTCACGATTCCGGCGGGAACCCGCTGACTCCGCCGCGGCCCGATGCCGACACGCGCGGTCCGCCGGCCTGGTTCGTCAGCCTGGTTCATCCCGAGCAGGCCGCGGTCAGCGTGCCCGTCTCGATCCATGGCAAGCCCGGCTCGCTCGTGATCACCGCGCATCCCGATGACGAGATCGCGGAGATCTGGGACGGCATCGTGACCCAGCTCGAGGTTGGCTCGGTGATCGCGCTCGCGCTGTTTTTCCTGATGATGACAGTGGTCGGCCGGGCGCTGGCACCGCTGCAGTCGCTGGCGGAGGCAATGGGGAAGCTCGAAGGCGGACATTACGAGGCCCGTGTCGCGCCGGGCGGCGCGCCGGAACTCGGCGCGATCTGCACCAAGCTCAACCACCTTGCCGCGACGCTTCATGAGGCGGTCGAGGACAAGCGGCGCCTTGCCGAGCGTGCGGTGTCGCTTCAGGACATCGAGCGCAAGGAGATCGCACGCGAGCTCCATGACGAGTTCGGGCCTTACTTGTTCTCGCTGCGCGCACATGCGAGCGCGCTGGCGAAGCAGGCGGACGGACGCGCGCCGAGTGCGGATGCCGTGCGAAAACATGGCAGCGCCATGCTGGAGCAGATCAATGCACTCCAGCAGTTCAATCGCCGCGTGCTGGAGCGCCTTCGGCCCGTGGGCCTTGCCGAGCTCGGCCTGCGCCAGGCGCTGGAATCGCTGTCGCGGCTGTGGCGGGAGTCGCACCCCGACGTCGCGATCGAGACCGTGATCTCGCCGGCGCTGGGCGCAACCGGTGAGACCGCCGATCTCACCATCTATCGCATCGTGCAGGAGGCGCTCACCAATGTATTCCGCCACGCCGGCGCGACCTCGGTCAATGTCGTCATCGAGCCGGTGGCACAGGCATCGGACGATGGCCGCGGCTGCGCCCGGGTGCGGGTCAGCGACAATGGCCGCGGCATGGAGCCGGGCCAGAAGCTCGGCTTCGGCCTCGTCGGGATGCGCGAGCGGATCCTGGCGCTAGGCGGCACGCTCAACGTCGTCTCCGGTGACGGGGGCCTGACCGTCGAGGCGCTGATTCCGACGGCATCCCCCTGACCGCGCCCGAAGCGATCGGGAAAAATTCCCGATTTGGTCGGGAAAACGGGTGCGGATATTGCCCGACCTTTTATGGCTGGCGCGCGAACGGCCCCCGATTACACTCCTCTCGACCAAACGGGGAAAATCAAATCGGCCGATGGTGACGGGTTGGGAAGGCAGGATGGGCGAGCGTCTTCGGTTCAAGCGTCGTTTGTTGGTCGCTTCGGTTTCGGCCGGGCTGGTTCTCGCCGGTCCCGCCGAGGCCGCGCAGGATGAAGAGACCAATGTCCAGAACCTGCCGCCGGTCGAGGTCACTGCGCCGCCTCCTTCGCCAGCGAGGCGTACCGCGGCGCCGCGACCGGTCGCGCGCGTCGGGGCGCCGTCGTCCGCCAGCCCGAGGACACGTATCTACGTCTATCCGACCTCGCCGGGTACGGGCAGGGGTCTCGATGTCGACAAGGTCGCATCGGCGATCAACGCGGTCGATGCCAATCAGATCAAGCGTACCGGTTCGCTGAACGTCACAGATGCCCTGCGCGACAACATCGCCGGCGTCAACATCAGCGAAGTTACTGGCAATCCGTTCCAGCCGAATGTCGAATTCCGCGGTTTCGTCGCATCGCCCGTGACGGGCACGCCGCAGGGCCTTGCCGTGTACCAGAACGGCGTCCGCATCAACGAAGCCTTCTCGGACGCCGTCAATTGGGACCTGATCCCCACCGCCGCGATCAGGTCGGTGACGCTGGTGACCAACAACCCGGCCTTCGGCCTCAACGCGCTCGGCGGCGCCCTCAACCTGCAAATGAAGGACGGCTTCACCTATCAGGGCGCGGAGCTCGACGTGATGGGCGGCTCGTTCGGCCGCATCCAGGGCTCGGCGCAATGGGGCAAGCAGGTCGACAAGAACTACGGCGTCTATGCCGCGCTCGAAGGACTGCGCGACGACGGCTTCCGCAATTTTTCCCAATCGACGGTGCGGCGCTTCTACGGCGATGTCGCCTACAAGGCCGGCGACAGCGAATTCCACGCCAATATGGGCGTGGCCAAGAACGATTTCGGTGCCAGCGCTACCGTACCGGCCGAGCTTCTCGACAAATATTGGGGCGCGACCTACACGACGCCGCAGACCACGAGCAACCGCGTCGGTTATTTCAATTTCACCGGAAAGGTCGATGCGACGCCGACCTGGACGCTGGAAGGCACTGCGCATCTGCGCAGATACGAGCAGAAGCTGGTCGACGGCAATCCGACCGACGTGCAGGAATGCGGTGCGGATCCAACGCTGCTCTGCTTCGGCAATGATACCACGCCCGCGAACGGCACGAACGGCGTGCAGCTCGCCAATCCCTTTGCGCCGGGAACGATCCTCGGCGAGATCGACCGCAGCTCGATACGGTCGACCAGCTTCGGCGTGTCGGGGCAGGCCACCAACACCGATCAACTGTTGGGGCACGACAACCGCTTCGTGATGGGCGCGAGCTATGATGCCAGCGTCACGCGCTACGACGCGACCGCCGAAATCGGCTCGATCGGAGAAAATTACGTCGTCAGCGGCAGCGGCGTGTTCCTAGGAGCGACCGGCACGCCAGAGGTTGCCGGCCCTGTCTCGCTGCGGACCATCAACCAGTATAACGGCCTCTATGCGATGGATACGTTCAACGTCACGGATGCTTTCGCCATCACCGGCGGCGGCCGCTTCAACGTAGCGCGCATCACGCTCGAGGATCAGCTCGGCACCGATCTCAACGGTGATCACACCTTCACCCGCTTCAATCCGGTCATCGGCGGCACCTACAAGATCACGCCGGAGCTGACGGCCTATGCCGGCTATTCCGAGGCCAATCGCGTGCCGACGCCGCTGGAACTCGGGTGCTCCGATCCGGTCCGTCCTTGCCTCATCGCAGCGTTTCTCGTCTCCGATCCACCACTGAAACAGGTCGTATCCAAGACCGTGGAGGCGGGCCTGCGCGGCACCAAGGAGCTGAACATCGGCACCCTCGGCTGGAAGGTCGGCGGCTTCCGCGCCACCAATTACGACGACATCGCTGCCGTTCCTGTTCCGGACCGGACTGGATTTGGCTTTTTCGCCAATGTGGGCCGGACGCGGCGGCAGGGGCTCGAAGCCGAGGTCAGCATCAAGTCGCCGACGCTCCAGTTCCAGGCGAGCTACGCCTTCCTCGACGCACGTTTTCTCGACGCGCTGACCATCGGCTCCAACAGCCCGTTTGCTGACGCCAACGGTCACATCCACGTCTCGCCCGGCAATCAGCTCCCGGCCATCCCCCGCCACCGCGTCAAGATCGGCATCGACTACGCCGTGACCGACGTCTGGAAGGTCGGCGGCAACGCGCTGTTCGTCTCCAGCCAATATCTCGTCGGCGACGAGTCCAACCAGTTCGCGAAGCTGCCGTCCTATACGGTGTTCAATCTCCACACCTCCTATCAGGTGACGAAGAACATCCAGCTCTACGGCCGCGTCGACAACGTCTTCGACAAGCGCTACGCGACCTACGGACGGTTCTTCGATCGCGAGGCCTTGCCCAACTTCACCAACGGCGGCAATGACTTCGCCGATCCGCGCTCGCTGAGCCCGGCAAGGCCGCGCGCGTTCTATGCGGGGATGCGGCTGACGTTCTAGACCGGCTCGAAAGCGTCAACACTTCGCACGGAAGCTGAGCATGAGATCATGCTCAAACAGCGAGTTGAAGCGGACGATGAATCATCTGGATCTCGTCGCGCTCTAGATCAGTCCGAGGCCGCCATCCACTGCGAGAACCTGTCCCATTACCCATCGAGAGGCGGGGCTCGCGAAGTGCACGATCCAATCCGCGATCTCGTCGGGATCGCCGCGTCGGGCGAGCGGGATTTTTCCGCGCTCCTCCTGCTTGACGGCTTCAGCCTGCTCGGTGGACAGCCCCATCATCCCGGTCAACGAGGGATGATGAGCCATCGTCCCGGCCCCGCGAGCGAAGCGCGCGCGGCCCTCTTAACCCATCAGAAACCATAGCAAATGATCTGAAAAGTTTAACGAAACTGCTCGGTCCTCTCCGCGTCGATGTGTCGGAGGGCCGTCTGATGACAGAACGCCAGTTGAGAGAGCAGGAATTCCTGATCGCGCGTTACCGGCATTTGGAACGCGAAGTGACCGACCCGCTTGCCGCGCATCTGCTTCACAGCATCATCGAGGAGCTCGAGGCCGAGCTGCGCAAGGAAAGAGCGGATTGGCACGGGGCGGGTCATTAACCGTTTCTTGGCGCTAAGATGCCAATTATCGGCGTCGCAATACCAGGGGAGACTGCTCCCATGCTGAAGGACGGCACCTACGCGGCGTGGTACAAGACGCCGCTCGACCAGGGTACCGGGATCGTCCATGTCGCAGACGGCCAGATTTGGGGCCGCGACAGCCTGATGACCTATCACGGCGTCTGCAAGGTCGATGGCGACCGCTTCACGGCGACCGTATCGACGAAGCGTCATACCGATGGGCGGGCAACGGTCTTCGGCGTTGAAGATGAGCTCACGCTCGACATCGAAGGGTACTGCCCCGGCAAGATCGCGAGCTACACCGCGACGGCACAACAGGTGCCGGGAATGATCCTCCATGGCACGCTCATTCTGACGGAACAGCAGCCGCCGGCACGTGAGCGAACCGAGCCGGTGCCAGCGTTCAATCCCCGCAAGCTGCCGAAATTGCCGAAGCGCTCGCGCTGAGCGCGAGGCCGGTACTCCCCTGGGGGCCGCTCGCATATGTCGCGCCCTCGGGTCCCGCAATTCTGCATGCGGCATCCCCAAAGGCCGCTTCTCAAATGGTCCGCGACCCGCCATTGTGCCGCCGCAACGATCGTTTCGGAGGCAGCATCAATGTCGGACAAGGTCTCGCGTCGCCAGCTTGCGAAAATCGCGGGGTTGTCCGCAGCTGCGATGGCTGGTGCGCTCGAGGCTGCCGAAGCCAAGCCGGCAGCCCCGCCGCGCAATGGAGGCGGCTTTCCGGCGGGCTTTGTCTGGGGCACCGCGACCTCGTCCTATCAGGTGGAGGGCGCGGTCAACGAGGACGGGCGAGGGGCGTCGATCTGGGACAAGTTCGTGCGCATTCCCGGCAAGATCGAGGACGGCACCACCGGCGACCGCGCCAATGAGCACTATCACCGCTACAAGGAGGACATCGCGCTCGTCAAGGAACTCGGCTGCAGGGCCTATCGCTTCTCGGTGGCCTGGCCGCGGGTGTTTCCGGACGGCGACGGCAAGCCCAACCCGAAGGGGCTCGACTTCTACAATCGTCTCGTCGACGAACTCCTGAAGAACGGCATCGAGCCGTGGCTGACGCTCTATCATTGGGACCTGCCGCAATCGCTTGAGGATCGCTTCGGCGGTTGGCGTTCGACGGAGACCTGCAAGATCTTCGGTGACTATGCGGCCTATGTCGCCGAGCATCTGACCGACCGCGTCAAAAACGTGTTCACGTTGAACGAGAGCGGCCGCTTCGTCTATTTCGGCTACGGCATCGGCATCGACGCGCCGGGCCTGACGCTGCCGCAGGCCGAGGTCAACCAGATCAGGCACAACAGCGCGCTGGCGCATGGGCTCGCGGTGCAGGCGGTGCGCGCCCATGGCGGCCGCGGCACCAGGGTGGGGCCGGCCGAGAACATCGACGCCTGCGCGCCCGCGATCGACACCCCGGAAAACGTTCGCGCCGCGGAGATCGCGCTGCGCGAGATGAATGCCGGCTATCTCAACGTCATCATGACCGGCGGCTATACCGACGCCTTCCTGAAATATGCCGGGCCCAACGCGCCGAAATTCACCGATGCGGAGCTCAAGATCATTTCCTCGCCGATCGATTTCCTCGGCCTCAACATCTACGCGCCGCAGAACTATGTGGTGGCCTCCGACCAGGGCGCGGGCTTCATGCCGCTGCCGATCCCGAAATCGTTCCCGCACATGAATTCGGACTGGCTGCGTGTCGGGCCCGAGACGATCTACTGGGTGCCGAAGCTGGCGGCAAAGATCTGGAAGACGGATGCGATCTATATCAGCGAGAACGGAGCATCCGGCGACGACATGGTGAGACCCGACGGCAGGATCTACGACACCGACCGCATCATGTATTTGCGCAACTATCTCGCCCAGCTCCAGCGTGCCACAAGTGAGGGCGTGCCGGTGCGCGGCTATTTTCTCTGGAGCCTGATGGACAATTTCGAGTGGGTGTATGGCCTCAACAAGCGTTTTGGGCTGTACCACGTCAATTTCGACACCCAGGTCCGCACGCCAAAGCTCAGCGCCAGCTTCTACCGCAACGTGATCGCGAACAACGCGGCGGGGGTATGATTGCCGTCGCCCCTCCCGCTTGCGGGGAGAGGCGAAGGAGGCGCTGCGCATTGACTCGCCTGTCCCCCTGATTCAAAACCGCCCGCAACGCTCATAACAAGAGGAGGACGCCCATGCCTGACGCACTGATCATCGATGCCTGCCGGACCCCGCGGGGCATCGGCAAGGCCGGCAAGGGAGCCCTCTCGGGCATTCATCCGCAGCAGCTCGGGGCAACCGTGCTGCGCGCGCTCGCCGATCGCACCGGCATCGACACCGCCGATGTCGACGACATCGTCTGGGGCTGCAGCGCGCAGGTCGCAACGCAAAGCGGCGATCTCGGCCGCATGTCGGCGCTCGATGCCGGCCACGACGTGCGCGCCAGCGCGGTGACGCTCGACCGCTTCTGCGGCAGCGGCATCACCAGCGTCAACATGGCCGCAAGCTCGATCATGGCGGGCGCCGAAGACCTCGTCATCGCCGGCGGTTGCGAGATGATGTCGATGGAGGGACGCCGCGGCGGCGGTCCGATGATGATGGACGGCGGCAATCTGCGCCTGCGGGCCAAGCATCCGCAGTCGCATCAGGGCGTCTGCGCCGACGCGATCGCGACGCTGGAAGGCATCACCCGGCAGGACGTCGACGCGCTCGGGCTGGAGAGCCAGAAGCGCGCGGCGCATGCGATCGCGAACGGCCACTTCAAGAAGAGCCTCGTGCCGGTCCACCGCGAGGACGGCAGCCTCGCGCTCGATCACGAGGAGTATCCGCGGCCGCAAACCACGATGGAAGGCCTCAGCAGCCTGAAGCCGGCGTTTCCGGCCATCGCCGACTACGCGCTCGACGACAAGGGCACGACTTATCGCGGCCTGATCCTGCAGAAATACCCCGACCTGAAGATCGACTTCGTGCATCACGCCGGCAACTCGTCCGGCGTCGTCGACGGCGCCGCCGCGATCCTGCTGGCCTCGCCCGCTTACGCCAGGGCGCATGGCCTGAAGCCGCGCGCTCGCGTGGTCGCGATGGCCAACATGGGGGATTCGCCGACCTTGATGCTGAACGCGCCGGTCCCGGCGACGCGCAAGGTGCTGGCGAAGGCGGGTCTCACCATCGATGACATCGACCTGTTCGAGATCAACGAGGCCTTTGCGGTGGTGGCGGAAAAATATATCCGAGATCTCAAGCTCGACCGCGCCAAGGTCAACGTCAATGGCGGCTCGATCGCGCTTGGCCATCCCATCGGCGCCACCGGCTCGATCCTGATCGGCACCGTGCTCGACGAGCTCGAACGGCGCGACCTGAAGCGTGGTCTCGTCACCATGTGCGCCGCCGGCGGCATGGCGCCGGCCATCATCATCGAGCGCGTCTAGCTCGTCCTCACCTCTTCCCGCTTGCGGGGAGAGGTTGCAGCTGCGGTGCGATCCAACCCTTGTTTTCCAGGGTGAAACGGCCCCCTCCCTGTCCAAAGGAGCCGGTCGTCGCTTGTCGAAAGCAGCGAATCAGCTTTAGCAAGATGGCGTGCGGGCCTTTGAAACAAGGCAAAAACCGCTGCCCGAGGCTTCTTTCGCTCCGAAAGTCGCTAAAAAGCAGGGTTTTTTGCCACAGGGGGCCAGAAAAGCCCGTAAAATCGCGACAAAACTGTGCAGAAGGCTATAGGCCTTCAACGGTTGGTCTAATATGCAACCGGCAACGAATCAGAGGAGACACGATGCCAACCCAAATGTCCAAATCGCAGTTGATCGAGAAGATTGCGACCGCCACCGAGCTTTCCAAGCGTGACGTCAAGAACGTCATGGAGACGCTGACCGACGTCGGCCACAAGGAGCTCAAGAAGAACGGCCTGTTCCTGGTGCCGGGCTTCGCCAAGTTCGTGGTCATCAAGAAGCCCGCGACCAAGGCGCGCAAGGGCACCAACCCGTTCACGGGTGAAGAGATGATGTTCAAGGCCAAGCCGGCCCGGAAGATCGTCCGCGCCCGCCCGGTCAAGGCCGCCAAGGACGCCGTGTCCTGACAACGCAAAGGCTCCCTCGAAGGAGGGAGCCTTTTGTTTGGGGCAGCCGCGAGGGCCTGAGACGGAGGGCTCAACCCTTGCGGCGCTTCACGCGGACCGGGACCGGCTGAAGCCGCGGCTCAGGCGCCGCGAGCGTGTCGCGAACCCGGTCGATCGCGCGATCGAGCAACTGGCGCAGCCGCTGCGTCCTCCGCGATCTCTTCGCTTTCTCCAGCAGTTTCTTCATCGCCTTCACTCCGCCGCTTCGATCTTGGCTTCAGCCGGCTCGAGCGCCGAGGCGATCGCCTCGTCGACGCGCTCCAGCCAGATGAATTCGAGCTCGTCCCGCGCGCTCTTCGGGATGTCGTCATAGTCCCGCTTGTTGCGCGCCGGCAGCATCACCCGCTTCAAGCCGGCAGCCGCCGCAGCCACCACCTTCTCCTTGATGCCGCCGACGGGCAGCACCAGGCCGCGCAGCGAGATCTCGCCGGTCATGGCGGTGTCGCTGCGCACCGTGCGATTGGTGAGCAGGGAGGTCAGCGCCGTGAACATCGCGACGCCCGCGCTCGGCCCGTCCTTCGGGGTCGCGCCCGCGGGGACGTGAACGTGGATGTCGCTCTTCTCGAACGCTTGCGGATCGATGCCGAGCTGCGTGGCTTTGCTCTTCACCAGCGTCATCGCAGCCTGCACGCTCTCGCGCATGACGTCGCCGAGCTGACCGGTCAGGATCAGACCGCCCTTGCCGGGCACGCGCGTTGCCTCGATGAACAGGATGTCGCCGCCGACCGGCGTCCAGGCAAGGCCGGTGGCGACCCCGGGAACGCTGGTGCGCAGTGCGATCTCGCCTTCGAAGCGCGGCTGCCCGAGGACGGTGGCGATGTCCTTCGGCGTCACCACGACCTTCGTGGCAGTGCCTTCGGCGACCTGCACCGCGGCATGGCGGAACACCTTGCCGATCTCGCGCTCGAGGTTACGCACGCCGGCCTCGCGGGTGTAGCCCTTGACGATCAGCTTCAGCGCCTCCGGCTCGATCTCGGCCTGCTCGGCGGTCAGGCCATTGGCCTCGAGCTGCCGCCGCACCAGATAGCGCCGCGCGATCTCCAGCTTCTCGTCCTCGGTGTAGCCGGCGAGGCTGATCAGCTCCATGCGGTCCAAGAGCGGACCCGGGATCTGGTCCAGCATGTTCGCGGTCGCGATGAACACCACGCGCGACAGGTCGAAGGGCACGCCGAGGTAATTGTCCCGGAACGTCCCGTTCTGCTCGGGGTCGAGCACCTCCAGCATGGCGGCAGAGGGATCGCCCTGCACGCCACGGCCCATCTTGTCGATCTCGTCCAGCATCATGACGCAGTTCCGGGCACCCGCCTTCTTGATGCCCTGGATGATGTTGCCGGGCAGCGCGCCGATATAGGTGCGCCGATGGCCGCGGATCTCGGCCTCATCATGCACGCCGCCGAGGCTGACGCGCACGAACGGGCGCCCCATCGCGCGCGCGATGGACTGGCCGAGCGAGGTCTTGCCGACGCCGGGCGGGCCGACGAAGCACAGGATCGGGGCCTTGCCCTGCGGGGCGAGCTTGCGCACCGCCAGATATTCGATGATCCGGCTCTTGATCTTCTCCAGGCCAAAATGGTCGGCATCCAGGATGGCGCGCGCCTCCTTGATGTCGATCGGCTTCTCCTCGGGCAGCGCCCAGGGCAATTCGATCAGCCAGTCCAGATAGGTGCGGACCATGCCGGCTTCGCCGGCGGCTTCCGGCATGCGCTCGTAGCGGCGCAGCTCCTTCTTGGCATGCGCCTCCGCCTCCGGCGGCATCTTGGCCTTGGCGATCGCAGCCGTCAGCTCGGTGACCTCCGCCGCCTTGCCGTCGCCTTCGCCGAGCTGGCGCTGGATGGTCGCCATCTGCTCGCGCAGGATCGCCTCGCGCTGCCGCTCGTCGAAGCTGGCGCGGGTCTGCTGGCCGATCTCCTTGCTGATGCGCAGCACTTCCAGCCGCTCGGCCAGGTGCTTCGAGACCTTCTCGACGCGCAGAGCGAGGTCGATGGTCTCCAGCACCTCCTGCTTGTCCTGCGGCTTGATGTCCATGAACGAGGTTGCGAGATCCGCCAGCGCGCCGGGCGCGCTGGTGCCTTGGAACATCGCCGCCAGCTCGGGCGGCGCCTGCGGCAACAGCTCGATCGCCTCGATGGCCTGGCGCTGCAGGTTCAGCGCGCGCGCCTCGATCTCGGGCGAGGTCGTGGTCGGCTCGGGGATCTGCTGGAAACGCGCGGCCGGGAACGGCGTCCCCGGCAGGAAGTCGAGGATGCGCGCGCGCTGCACGCCCTGGCAGACGATGTGGTGGGTACCGTCGGGCGCGGTGATGTACCGCACGATGTTGGCGATGGTCGCGACCCGATAGAGGTCGTCCGCCCCGGGGTCATTGGTCTCGGGGCTGCGTTGCAGGACAATGCCGATCGGCCGCTGTTCGCGCAGCGCCTGCTGCGCGGCGGCGATGGACTTCGCCCGGCCGATCGTGATCGGCGCGATGGCGCCGGGGAACAGCACCATCTCGCGCACGGGGACGATGATCAGCGCGTCGTCGGGGATCTTCACGTCGTTATTGGTCTGTTCGTTGTTCATCTGTTCGGTGGCCATGATCGACCTCAGGATTTGGCGAGGCGCAGTGCGACGCAGCCGTCCATCACGAAGCGGCTGATGGCGTAGCGGCCAAGGGGCAGCGCGATGCGCCGCTCGAAGCGGCCCTGCGGCAGCTCGAGCCGGTGGATGCGGGCGTTGCGAAGCTCCGGCGGGAGGGTGCGCTGACCGGAGATGATGAGAACGCCGTCATGGATGACGGTCTCGACATTGTCCGGATTGACGCCGGGAAGCGCGACCAGGATCAGGAGCTCACGCTCGGTCTCGAGCACGTCGATCGGCGGCTCCCAGCAGGCTTCCTGGCGGCCGAACTGCTGACGCAGCCGATCGGCGCGGGTCAGCGAGTCCAGGGCTTCGGAGAGCATCCAGTCGAGAGGATTTTTGGGTTGCATGATGCGGGCTCGGGGTGGGAAAGCCTGCATATGGGGCTGGTTCCCGGGAAATCCAGTGCGGTGGCGCCGGTGTGCCATGCGCCGCCGTGCGATCAAAACAAGCGAACGCCGCGGCATGGGCCGCGACGTTCCGTCATTGCCAGGGGCGCGGGTCAGGCCGCAGCGCGGTACTCTTCTTCCGCTTCAAGATTGATCACGGAGGTGGCGAGCTCCGTCAGGGTGCGATCGGTCGCCTCTTCCTCGTCCAGCGTCTCCTGGAGCAGCCTTGCTGCCTCCTGCATGCCGAGCTCCTCGGCCCAGGTGCGCAGCGTGCCGTAGCGGGAGATCTCGTAATGCTCGACCGCCTGGGCGGCCGCGAGCAGTCCCGCATCGAGCGCCGGCGCTCCCTTGAACTCCTTCATGATCTCGGCGCCCTCGTCGGCAATGCCGTTGATGGCCTCGCAGGGCTTGCCGCGTGCAGGCTTGTCCAGCATCTTGAAGATCTGATCCAGCCGCTTGACCTGCCCCTGGGTCTCGCGCAGATGCTTGTCGAAGGCGGCCACCAGCTCTTTCGACTGCGCTGCCTTCGCCATTTTGGGCAAGGTCTTGATGATCTTGTTCTCGGCGAAATAGATGTCCTTCAGCGTCGCCAGAAACAGATCGCTGAGCATCTTCGGCGGCCGGCGCGGCCGGCGCGCCGCGGTCTTCTTGCTTGTGCGTTTCTTCGCTCGTTTAGCCATACGTCCTCCTCGTGAGGCGATGCGGGAAGGCCTCGCCTTCCTCAATCCTCGGGCGATAAAACCCGTTGGAGAACGAAAGTTCCAAACTGCAACCGGCGATCGCGGCTCGCTCAGGTCGGGCGCTTGTAGGGGTCTTCCTGGCGCTGACGCTCGTCCGTCGCGCGGTCGAGGCGCGCCCGCTCGCTGCGGCGCAGGTGGCCGGCCTTCATCACCCCGTAAACGAGAACCCCGCCGAGCACGAACGCGCCGATGAACCAGAGCCAGAGCAGGTTGGCCGAGAGGTGGCCGAGGAGCATTCCGATTCCACTGTCGCTCATTGTCGCCTCCAGTGATTTCCAAAGCGGCTTTGCTGGGCTAAGTCTGCCCGGCAGCCATCGTTCCAGCTCCCGGGGGGCCTCGCCGACGCATGCTCGACTTCGCCCTGTCAGCCTTCGTGACGCTGCTCCTGGTGGTCGATCCGGTCGGTCTTGCACCGGCCTTCCTCGCCGCGACCGGGAGCATGCCCGACCCGGTCAAGCGAACGATCGCGCTGCGCGCGCCGCTGATCGCCACCTCGATCCTGGTGGTGATCGCGCTGGTCGGCAACTGGCTGCTGCGCCAGCTCGGGATCGGCATTCCAGCTTTCCAGATCGCCGGCGGGCTGCTGCTGTTCGGCGTCTCCTATCAGATGATCTTCGGCGATCGTCCGCATCGCGAGGCCCGCGAAGCCGACAAGGCGACCGCGGAGCATGCCTCGGACGTCGCGGTATTTCCCTTGGCCATTCCGATGATGGCCGGCCCCGGCGCGATCGCGACCACGCTGCTGCTGTCGGGCGATGCCGGCTACGGGGCGAAGCTCGCGATCATCATCGCGGTGGTGCTCGCGGTTTGCCTGCTTTGCATGCTGTGCTTCGTCTCTGCGGGCCTGATCGCGCGCACGCTCGGGCGCACTGGAAATGCCGTGCTCTCGCGCGTGCTCGGCATGCTGCTCGCCGCCTATTCGGTGCAGTTCGTCATCAACGGGATCGCGGCGGTCCGGGCAAGCCTGTCGTAAGGCTGCGGCAATCTGCTAATCTGTTGATTTTGCGGTCTGTTTCGGGAAGCGGGGAATCCGTCGACGAGGCGGGGCGCGATCCGGTCGCTTTCGCTTGCACTGCCGCACGGCTTTGACGTACTTCCATCTAACGTCCATCGCCAAGAAACCGAGAAGAAACCGAGATGTCGATGACTGCGGACGAACTCGACAAGAGGCAAGCCATCATCGACGCCTGCCGCCGCATGAATGCGCTCGGCATCAACCAGGGCACGTCAGGGAATATCAGCGTCCGGCATGTGGATGGACTCCTGGTCACGCCCACCAGCGTGCCCTACGAGACCATGACCCCGGACCAGATCGTCTTCATGGCGATGGACGGCGCACACGCGCCCGATCAGAAGCCGTCGAGCGAATGGCGCTTCCATCGCGACATCCTGAAGTCGCGGCCTGACGTCAATGCCGTCGTGCACGCCCATCCGACCTATTGCACTATCCTGGCGATCATGGGCATGGAGATTCCGCCGGTGCACTACATGATCGCGGCTGCCGGCGGCGACAGCATCCGCTGCGCGCCCTATGCGACGTTCGGAACGGTCGAGCTGTCCGATCATGCGGTGCGGGCGCTGGAGGGCCGGCTTGCCTGCCTGCTCGACCATCACGGCATGATCGCGATCGGCAAGACGCTGGACAAGGCGATGTGGCTCGCCGTCGAGGTCGAGACGCTGGCACGGCAGTATCACGGCTGCCTTCAGATCGGACAACCGCCGCTGCTTCCGAGCGACGAGATCGAACGGGTCCGCCAGCGCATGGCCGGTTACGGCCTGTCGGAAGGGTAGGGCGGGCAGAAGGTGTTCGTGCGGATCAGACATCTCGTCGATCGCAAGGGGACGAACCGCACCATGGTTCGGATACGCGCCCTGTTGCGCAGCAACGAGTTCTACCTGATCCCGTTCGCGCTGGTGATCGGCACGCTCGCGGGCGCCATCGTGACGCTGATGGCCGAAATCGCCCAGATCGCGCACGTCGTGATCTACGGCATTCCCATCGACGTCCGCCTGTCCTCGAACGCGTATGTCAGTCCTTGGGCAGCGCTGATCGCGCCCGCGCTCGGAGGCCTGGCGCTCGGCATCATGGAATGGTCGCGGCGGCGCATGAAGATCTCGAACGCGGTCGACCCGATCGAGGCCAACGCGCTGCGCGGCGGCAATCTCTCGATGCGGGACAGCGTGGTGGTGTCGAGCCAGACCCTGATCTCCAACGGCTGCGGCGCCTCGGTTGGCCTGGAGGCCGGCTATACCCAGATCGGCTCGGGTATCGCCTCGCTGCTCGGCAAGTTCTTCAACCTGCGCCGCAACGATCTGCGCCTGATGGTCGGTTGCGGCGCCGCTGCGGCGATCGCGGCGGCGTTCGGTGCGCCGATCACGGGCGCCTTCTACGCCTGCGAGCTCATCGTCGGCGTCTATTCGGTCGGCAGCGCCGCGCCGATCCTGGCGGCCTCGCTCGCGGGTGCCCTGACCGCGCAATGGCTAGGCGGCGCGCCTTACTCGCTGGAGATACCCAAGGTCAGCGCCGTCGGCGTCGAGCAGTACCTGGCTCTGATCGGGCTTGCCCTCGTCACCAGCGGCGTCGGTATCGCCGTGATGCGCTCCTCGCCGACGTTCGAGCGCCTGTTCGCCTGGATGCCAGTATGGCTGCGTCCGGTGATCGGCGGCCTCATCGTCGGCGGCTTTGGGATCGTCACGCCGCAGGTGCTGGCAGCCGGCCACGGCGCCATGGTGCTCGATCTGTTTCACGACATGGCGATCGGTCTGATCGCGCTGATCATCGGCTTGAAGGTGACGGCTTGCCTGATCTCGCTCGCCTCGGGCTTCCGCGGCGGCCTGTTCTTCGCCTCGCTGTTCGTCGGCAGCCTGATCGGAAAGTTCTTTGCCGCGGTGCTGCTGCTCATCAGCCCGAACTTCGCGATCGATCCGCTCGTCGCGATGCTGACGGGCATGGCGACGCTCGGGGTCGCCATCGTCGGCGGCCCGCTTACGATGTCGTTCCTCGTGCTCGAGATGACCCGAAATGTCGACGTCACCGCCGTGGTGCTGGCCGGCTGCATCGTCACCTCCATCTGCGTGCGCTTCATGTTCGGCCATTCGTTCTCGACCTGGCGCCTGCATCTGCGCGGCGAGACCATCCGCAGCGCCAACGACGTCGGCTGGCTGCGCAATCTCACGGTCGAGCGCTTGATGCGCTCCGATGTCGGCAAGGTGCCGTCGACCACGACGATCGCAGCGACGCGAGCCGAATTCGCGCTGGGCTCGCGGCCCGGGATCGTCATCGTCAACAATGCTGACGAATATGTCGGCCTCGTCATGCTGCCCGACCTGTTCTCCAGCGATCTCGACGCCATCGCCGACGATATCCAGGTGATCGAGCTCGCCCGCCTGGTCGACATCGTGCTGATCCCGGAAATGAACGTGAAGTCGGCGATGGCCGTGTTCGACGAGGCCGAGGCCGAGATGCTGGCGGTGGTCGATTCCACCGACAGCCGCAAGGTGGTCGGCTTCCTCACCGAGACCTTCGCCCGCCGCCGCTATGTCGAGGAGATCGACAAGGCGACGAGGGGCGTGCTCGGGGCGCTGTCGTAAGCGCTCCCCCTATCGGCCGGGTGGGGCTGCAACGAGCCAGGCCACGATCCGGCGGACCAGTGGCAGGACCAATAGCAGCGTCGGAAAGGCGACCAGCCATGACAGCGCCCAGGCGCCCGGCCAGGCCGCGAGGAACGCCGGCGTTGCGCCGAGGCTTCGCAGCGTCGAGATGATCGACACCACCGCCGTCATGAGGATGGATAGCACGAATGGCATTACGATCGGCGCATAGCGCGCCGGCAGTTTGCGAACCGCAATCATCTGGTCTCTCTTGGAAAAGGACGCGTCAGTCACGTTGAACCCTGCAAATGGCATCGATCCCGACGGCGTCGGTTGATGCGTTGGTTCACGTGAAACGCTTACGGCAGCCGAAAACGGCGCGGCTGTTCATTATCCGCTCAGGTTGGATGGTGCAAGCTGGATCTGATCATTCGGTTTACAATGGTTCAAGGCGTGGCAGATCGCCGCGTTCATGAAACCATTTCAGTGATCTGCGCGTTGCGGACTGTTTGCTTACGGATGTGTTTGGGCGAAAGCAGAGGAAGATCGAGATGAGTGATGCACCGATGATTTCCGCGGCGCGCCGCAGCACGGTCCTGGCCGCGTTCGCGAGTCTGGCGCTGCTCGCCGCTTCGGTGGCGCCTTCAGCAGCAGCATCCCCAGATGCGGCCCCGGCCGTGTCCGCCAAGGCTGCTGCGGCAGGTCAGGCCTCCGCCGGCGCCACCGATTTCAGCGCCCGACGTCGCCACTATTATCGACGCGGACCGAGTGCGGCAGGCCTTGCCTTCATGGGCGCCGCCGCGGGTATCATCGGCGGAGTGATCGCTGAGCAGCGGCGCCGCGACTACTACGAGAACCGCTATTATTATGGTTATGGTCCGCGTCCCTACTACGGTAGTCCCTACTACGATCCCGGCTACCATTACGGGCCATATTGAACGGTCGTTTTCAATGCTGGCCAGCTTGGATCGCGCGAAAAGGGCGGTGCCTTGTGCCGCCCTTTTTTGATGCGCGGGCCTGTTTCGCTTCTCTGTCAACCCACGGGCGCGAAAATATTCCACTTTACCGAAATTCGGATTTGTCGTATGTGTCGCGCATCCCGGCTCATTCTCGAGGGGCGATCATGAGGTCGTCATTGTCGCGAGCCGGGCTTGCGGTGGACGCAGCAGCGTCGGGCGCGAACAGCCAGGGGCAGGGCGGATTGCTCTCCGTGAGCCCCAAGGCATCGTGCGGACGAACGGCGCTGTCAGGTTGGTCTCGCCTGTAAGTTTCGCAGCTCCGTCGACAGGGCTGGGGAAAACTGCGGCGAAATGGCAAGCCGTGCGTACGGCAAAACCGTGTGGTCCTGGCCGTCGTTGCTACGGTCAAGCGCTTGCGAATGCGGCAGTCGCGTCAACCGGCGCGGCTGCCGGTGAATTCCGCGAGCGCGAGGGAGGCCAGAAGGAATTCGGCTCCCAGGAGAGCGCGGCATAAGCCGTCCGACCATCGCGCAGGGAAGGCCGAGTGATTGGCACCACCTGTATGCTGCTGTGCGGTCTCCTTTGCGCGATCCTTTCGCGCAGCAGACCGCGGGTGCGAGGTCAGCACCCGGTCTTCCCCATAGGCGTTAAGGTAGCGCGAGCATCGATTGATACGGACGTATTCGAGGAGGCTCGCGCAGGTGCCGCCCAAGCGCTCGCTTTCTGCGGCGAAAGCAACGGATGGTTGGTTGTGGAATGATCGCTTGTAGCAAGGATGCAACGAGTTGTTGCAAAACACGCCAAGCGCCAGGTGCCGTCAGGCGGCCTGCGTTCAGCGGGGAGAGTCCTCGAAGTCGCGGGCAAGCGGCTCGAGCAGCAGGATGATCAAGAGGTGTGCCAGCAAGTAGGGCTTGGCGGAGCGCGGATCGGTTCCAGGTGGCGTCTTGAGACCAATCAGACTCTTCAGTCGCTTGAAGCCAAGTTCGATGCGCCATCGCAGTCGATAGAGCGCGAGTACATCCTTGGTGGAGAACTCGTCCCGCGCGAGCGACGTGACCAGAATGACCCAATCCGCGGCTTCCAGAGTTTCTTTGGAGATGACGCGGTTTTCGTCTTGTGCGTCGCGCCGGGCTTTACGGCGCGAAGCCGCGACTGCACCGGCGGGCTTCTTGACTGCGACCAGACGCATAGCCAGAGGCGCACCGTCCTTGCGTTTGATCCAAATCCTCCGATCGATCAGTCCGTGCGCCTTCGCCGCACGCAATTGGGCCATCAGATCGAACGGAAGGCCTTTGGCATCAAGCCAACGTGCGTTCTTCCAGCCCGCTCGGATCAAAACGTCTGCCCCGGCGTCGCGCACAGCGGCGATGCGGTCAGGTTGTAGATAAGCGCGGTCAGCAATGCGGATCTCGTTCTTGACCACCGGTATCCGGTCAAACGTTTCGCCTTCTTGCTGATCTGTCAGCTCGAAGTGACCAAAGCGCTCATATGGCAGATCGAATGCACTATGAACGCGCCAAAGCTCACTGTTCCTGCGCGCAGCCGGTCCTGCCTGAGGCACTGTCGTCGCATCGATAATGCGGATCAGGCGGCCTCGGCTCGCTTTCGGGGCTGCCGCAGCGAGCAAGCCCTCCACCAGCACTGCAAACCAATCGCCACATTGACGCAGGCGATAGAACAACGCCACGCTGCTGAGTTCGGCAAGGCCAACAGAAGCGGCCCACGCGGCTGTCGATCTCAACCCTCTTTCACCCAGACAATAGGCCAGCATCAGCCGAAGTAACGACACCGCATCTGGAATTTGGCGCCGCCGCACGAAAGCCTTCGTCTGGCGCGCACTTATTTCAAGCTGCGCAGCCCCGCCGAGCTGCGTAACCACTCTCGTCCAGTCCTCGTTCAGAAGCGATTCGTCTGCCATCCCGCCTTGGAATCACGTGTGATTCCAACACTCAAGAACAAACTTAACGCCTATGCGGTCTTCCCTGCGCCCTTGTGTCCCCGAAATCTGCCAGAATGTGGCAACGGGCGGTTGGATCAGAACCGCCCGTTGCCGGAACTGAGCCCGTTGCGCCCAAAGGCGACAGAGCCTGCTAAAGAGCAAGGGACAGCTCCGGTGTCTTCCTGAACCCGAACAGTTGCAAGGGCTGCGAGCCCGTACCAGGCAAGGAAGGGAGTGGATGATGACACAAGACGATCTGGTTGTCGTCGGCATCGATGTCGCTAAAGACAAGATTGATGCGTGCATTCGGACTGTAACGGAGCGGAAGACTTGCCCAACAACAACCGCGGCGGGGCGACGGAGCTTGATTGCATGGCTTCGCAAGCATCAGGTCGGCAAGGCAGTGATGGAGGCAAGCGGCGGCTACGAGCGGGTATGGGCCAAGGCGTTGCGCCAAGCAGGGCTGGAAGTACGGATCGTCGATCCCAAACGGGTTCGCCACTTTGCGGAATCGGCGGGACGCCTTGCGAAAAATGACAAGATCGACGCGGAGATGATCTCCTGGTTCGCCGAGACATTCGGCGAGGCTCCCAGCCAAGTCGACAATCCCGCTCACGAGGAGATGAAGGCACTGGTGAAGGGACGCCAAGGCCTGCTTGACGTCAGGGCTCGCCTGGAAATGCAGAAGGAGCATGAGGCGCCGGCCCTTGTTCAGAAGGCTCGCGCGCGTCTTCTTAAGAAGCTGGCTGACGAAATCGCCGCGCTCGAGACCGCGATCGCGGCGACGATCAAGACAACGCCGGACTTTGCCAAACGCGCCGAGATCATCCAGAGCGTACCAGGCTTTGCTGAGGGGACCGCAATGGCGCTGCTTGGAGGACTACCGGAGCTGGGGCAGGTGAGCGACGAAGTTGCCGCCGCGTTGATGGGCGTTGCTCCTTATGACGATGATAGCGGCAAACGTCGAGGTGAACGCTGCATCAAGGGTGGCCGCCGCTGGGTGCGAAATGCCCTCTACATGCCCTGTGTCGGTGCCGCAACGCTGAACAATCCGGTGTTCAAGGCCTTCTACGAACGGCTGATTGCCAAGGGCAAGCCGCCAAAGGTCGCGATCGTCGCCTGCATGCGCAAGCTGATCATCATCCTCAACACCATGATCGCGCGCGGCGAGACGTGGGATCCGAAGAAATACAGGGTGGCCTGACGAGCGCGCCTATCTCGCGCTCGGACCTCGGCCGAGCGCATGCAAAGCCAACAGACCGGTGAGCGGACGGGGTCAAGGCCGTCAGCCGCCGCAGGCGGGGGCGCGCCAGCGCCAGCCTTGAGGCCGGCCGATCGCCGGGCTACTTCGCCACAGTTGCTCTTGGCTTTCAGAGGGTGAAGCGACGAAGCAAAGCTCGGGCGAGTTGCGCCGCGAGGACGCGAAGGCATGTCTGCAGCCACGCACACGCTGTCACCTCACACTCCGTCATTGCGAGCGCAGCGAAGATTCCATGGGGAGTGGATAGCGACCAGGTCTGAGGCCAGACTGAGGGTTGCTGAATCCATTCAACCTGGAGACGACGATGTTGCTCGATCATCCTTCCGACGGACTGGCCGCTATCCGCACGCAGTTTGGCGCAATTTTTGTGTCATTGGAACTGAGCCGTTCGACATGGCTGGTCACTTCGCTGTCGCCCTGCAAGGGCGAGAAGATGTCCAAACGCAGCATGAAGGCCGGCGAGCTTTCGGAACTGTTGAAGCTGTTTGCGGAGCTGAAGCGCAAGGCGCAGGCGCGAACGGGTGAGAGCTATCCGCTCATCACGATCCAGGAGGCGGGGCTGGACGGGTTCTGGCTTCACCGCGCCCTGCAGCAGGAAGGCATCGAGAGCCACGTAGTCGATCCGGCCTCGATTGCGACGCCGCGCCGGCGCCGGCGGGCCAAGACGGACCGGCTGGATGGCGAGACGCTGTTGCGGACGCTGCTGGCCTACAAGCGCGGCGAGGTACGGGTCTGCGCCATGGTCGTTGCGCCCTCTCCGGCAGAGGAGGACCGCCGTAGGCTGTGCCGCGAGCGAGAGACCTTGATCGCGGAGCGGATCGAGCATGTGAACCGGATCAAGGGTCTTCTGTTCGCGCAAGGGATCTTCGACTACGCGCCGCTGCGGCGAGACCGGCGGAAGCGGCTGGAGGCCTTGCGGACGGGCGACGGGCGCGCCTTGCTGGCGCATCTGAAGGCGCAGATCAGCCGCGAACTCGACCGGCTCGAACTGCTGCTCGACCAGATCACGGCGGTGGAGCGCGAGCAGGATGCGTTGCTGGCCGCGAGCAAGGCGGCGGGGGAGAAGACCGTATCGAACCCGGTGGCAATGCTGCTCGAACTGAAGAGCCTGGGCCCGAACTTCACGGCCGTTCTCTGGTCGGAGGCCTTTTACCGGCAGTTCGCCAACCGCCGCCAGATTGCATCCTATGCCGGCCTTGCAGCCACGCCATGGCGCAGTGGCGGCATCGAGCGCGAGCAAGGCGTGTCGAAGGCTGGCAATCCGCGCCTGAGAACCACGATGATCCAGCTCGCCTGGCTCTGGGTACGCCACCAGCCTCAATCGGCTTTGACCCAGTGGTTCAAGGTGCACAGCCAACGCGGCCGCAAGCGCGCGATCGTGGCGCTCGCGCGCAAGCTGCTCGTGGCCCTCTGGAAGTACGTGACCGCGGGCGTGGTGATCGAGGGAGCCGAGATAAAGGCCGCCGCCTGACACCACGCTCCTCAGCCTCAAAGCCAATCCGCCGAGATTGATCAGCCTCGGCCGATCCGGGTGGACGAACCGATGGATTGCATGGCTTCAAACGCCGTAACGAAGAATGGTCTCGTCCTCTCGAGCCTGCCCGCCGCAAGCGGAATGTTGGTGCAGCCGCCGCCGCGCGGCGACCGAATGTGAGTTTGATCTGGCAAGCAAACCAGATTGCAAAAACCGGCTCGACCCTTGGATCGCCTGACGAAAAGGAGTTATCCGCCCGCTGCCCCGACTGCCAAAGCCTGATGGCGTGCTCGCTCGAGTCAAGGCCAAGTCGCTTCGCGACGGCCCTACGGGCCGACCTTGACTCGATCTGCGCGCGCCATCCTACGTGCTCCACGGTCGGGACGAAGAGCTGGCCTGCAATCGAACAAAGAGCTGAACAAACCGCCTTGACACACCAAATCCCCATGTGAGCAATCCAGAATCTTTCCGCGGCGCGATTCAGGATTGCTTCGTCGCAAGGGCTCCTCGCAATGACGAGGAGGAGAGAGCGTGTACCACACGCCTCTCGCGTGCCCCGGACGCAGCGCAGCGCTCCTTCAGCGGTGCGCTGCAGAGCCGGGGCCCATGTCGCCGCGCCCGTGCCGTGTTGCCCTCGGTCCCGGCTCTGCGCCGCAACGCTTCACGGGTTGCGGCTGGTCCGGGACACACGAGCAAAAGCCGACATGCAACGCATCGGCAAATCACCGTCCCGCCGGCGCCGACATCGCGCCGTTGGCATAGCGCGACCAATCGGGCGCCGTTGGCTGCGACGGCCAGAGCGCGGCATTGGAGTCGCGGACCGACTGCGTGATGGGAGCGCGTTGCGCCTTGCGGGCGTGGTGGCGGTCGCTTGCGGCGGCGGTCTGGATGGTGGCGGCGGCAATCAGCATGGCGCCGAGAAAGGTGAAAGTCTTTTGCATCGTTGTCTCTCCCGTGACGACGCTCCGGCTGTGAGAGATGTCGTCGTCGTCCAGGCTGACATGGCGATGGGCCTTCTCGATATCAGCGGCGGCGCCATCACGATGGAGCGAGCAAAATTTTTGGTCCCGGCTAAATATTCGGCAGCCTGCCCTTGGCCCCCGATGGACTTGCCCGCCGCAATCCGGTTCAATGGGGCAACTGAGTTCCCAGGCGACAACGATGTCGAGATATCTGCTGGTCCTGCTGCTGATCGCTTCGCCCGCAGCCGCGCAAGTCAAGATGACACCGAAGACCGCTGCGGCGCATCCCGATCCCTGCGCGCCGATCGGGCGGACCGCGGACGGCAAGCTGGTCTATTCCATGAAATGCGAGAACCTGCCGGCGCCGCCCGCACCCCCGCCGCAGGCGGAACTGAAGGAGGCGCCGCCTGCGGCAGCCGCCGAGCCGGAGCCGGAGGTGCGGCGTAGCGGCATTTTCGGCTGGTCCTACGATCGCAGGTGATTGCGACTCCGCCCCTTGCGCGAAGCCCGATGGAGTGCTTTTTGCTGAAGGTTCCCCGCGGGGCCTCTAGCCCCCGATCCAGAGAGATGAGATGAGCAAACTCGTTATCCGCGCCGGCGATTTCACCTTCGATGCCCGTTTCGAGGAGCAGCTGGCACCCAAGACAGTGGCCGCCTTCCGCAAGGCGCTGCCGTTCGAAAGCCACATCATCCATGTGCGCTGGAGCGGCGAGGGCGTGTGGATGCCGCTCGGCGACCTCGATTTCGGCGTCGGCTACGAGAACCACACCAGCTATCCCGCGCCAGGCCAGATCATCCTCTATCCGGGCGGCATCAGCGAGACCGAGATCCTGCTGGCCTATGGCGGCGTGCATTTCGCGAGCAAGATGGGCCAGCTCGCCGGCAACCATTTCATCACGCTGACCTCGGGCCTGGAGAATCTGGCGACACTCGGCAAGAGCGTGCTGTGGAAAGGCGCGCTGCCGATCCGCTTCGAGGAAGTCTGAGTGAGTGAGCCTCGCTACCCGCGCGATCTCCGCGGCTACGGCCGCAATCCGCCGCACCCGCAATGGCCAGGTGAGGCGCGGATCGCGGTGCAGTTCGTCGTCAATTTCGAGGAGGGCGGCGAGAACAACATCCTGCACGGCGACCGCGCCTCGGAAGCGTTCCTGTCCGACGTGCTCGGTGCGCAGCCCTGGCCGGGTCAGCGCCATGCCAATATCGAATCCATGTTCGAGTATGGCTCGCGCGCCGGCTTCTGGCGGTTGTGGCGGATGTTCAACGAGCGGAAGTGGCCGACCACGGTGTTCGGCGTCGCCACTGCGCTCAAGCGCAATCCCGAGATCGTCGCGGCGATGAAGGAGTCGGGCTGGGACATCGCGAGCCACAGCCGGAAATGGATCGAGCACAAGGACATGACCGAGGCGCAGGAGCGCGCCGAGATCGCGGAGTCCATTCGCGTCCACACCGAGGTGACAGGATCGCGGCCGCTCGGTTGGTACACCGGGCGCTCCTCGATCAACACCAACCGCCTGCTGATGGAGGAAGGCGGCTTCCTCTATCTGTGCGACTCCTATGCCGACGATCTGCCCTATTGGGTCAGGGGCGCGAACGGCAAGCAGCTCATGATTCCCTATACGTTGGATGCCAACGACATGCGCTTCATCAATCCGCAAGGGTTTGCCGAAGGCGAGCAGTTCTTCACCTATCTGAAGGACGCCTTCGACGTGCTCTACGCGGAAGGGCAGACCGCGCCGAAGATGATGTCGGTCGGCCTGCACTGCCGCCTCGCCGGCCGGCCCGGCCGCGCGGCCGGGCTGATGCGCTTCCTCGATCATATCGGCAAGCACGAGCGCGTCTGGGTGCCGACGCGGTTGCAGATCGCGCAGCACTGGCACGACAAGCACGCCCATCTTGCCGCCGACGCATTCGAGATCGGGTGAGAGGATGATGTCGCAGATCCCGCTCGCCGATCTCAACGCTGCAAGCCGGGCCGAATTCGTCGCGGCGCTCGCCAATGTCGTCGAATATTCGCCATGGATCGCCGAGCAGCTTGCGGCAAAGCGGCCGTTCGCCGGAATCAACCAGTTGCACGCCGCGCTGATTGCGGCGATCCAGGGTGCAGAGCCTGACGTTCAGCTGGCGCTGATCCGGGCGCATCCCGATCTCGCCAACAAGACCCAGCGCGCCGCCGGCCTCACGGCGGAATCGACCGACGAGCAGAACAGCGCCGGACTCGACCGGCTGTCGGAAGCCGAATACGCCGCGTTCGAACGTGCCAACAACGCCTATCGCGAAAAATTCGGCATCCCCTATATCGTCTGCGTGCGCCGTCACACCAAGGATTCCGTGCTGCGCGACTTCGAGACGCGGCAGCCCAACATCATCAAGACCGAGATAAGGCGTGCGATCGAGGAGATCGGCCGCATCTCGGCGCTGCGGCTGGATCAGCTCGTCATTGCCGACGATCGGCTGAAGGTGCACGGCCGGCTCTCGACTCATGTGCTGGACAATCACATTGGCAAGCCCGCGCCGGGAATCCCGGTTGAGCTCGTGGAGCTCGCGAGCCTCGGCGAGAGCCGCATCATCGCGCGGACCGTCACGAACGCGGACGGCCGCACCGACCAGCCACTGATCGGCGGTCGTCCGCTGCCGATTGGCCGCTACGAGCTCAGATTCCGCGTCGCCAGTTATTACGCCGAGCGCAGCGTGCCGCTGTCGGACCCGCCGTTCCTCGACGAGATCCCGCTGCGCTTTGCGATCAGCGAGCCGGAAAGCCATTACCACGTGCCGCTGCTGGTCACGCCCTGGAGTTATTCGACCTATCGCGGCAGTTAGCCACCAAACTTGTCGAGCAGCGCCGGAAACAGCCGATCCGGCTTGAAGGGCGGCGCGGTGAAGCGGATGCCGGTGGCATCGGCAATGGCGTTGCCGAGCGCAGCGGCAACCGGATTGTACGGACTCTCGCTCATCGACTTTGCGCCCAGCGGTCCGATCGTGTCGGACGTTTCGGCGAAGAACACCTCCGTGCGCGGAACGTCGGCGAAGGAGGGCAGGTGATAATCTCGGAATTTCGGGTTGATGACGCGCCCCGTGGCGTCGATCACCATCTCCTCGTAGAGCGCAGCGCCGAGCGCCTGCGCCACGCCGCCTTCGATCTGGCCGCGGCACTGCATGGGATTGGCGACGACGCCCGCGTCCGCGGCGTGCACGCTCCTGAGAATCCTGAGCTCACCGGTGCCCTTGTTCACCGCGACGCGAAAGCCCTGCACGTTGAAACCGACCGAACGCGGCGTGCCGTTCGAGCTGCCGGTGCCTGCGAAGGGTTGGCCGCATTCGCGGGCGAGCTTGGCCAGTTCCGTAAAGGACATGCGGCGTACGCCGCTGACGACGGCATCGGCATCGAGCACGCAGGTGTCCACGTCGCACAGCCACGCGCCGGCGGCGGCCGCCCTCAGCTCGGTCGCAAGCTGCGCGGCTGCGGCATGCGTCGCCTTGCCCGCGACGAAGGTGCCGGCGCTGCCATAGGCGCCAGTGTCGTGGCCGCCGTGCGCCGTGTCGGACTGGCGCAGGCGAATGCGGTCGACAGTGGTCGCAAGCGTCGTCGCCGCGATCTGCCGATGCACGGTGCTGGTGCCGCTGCCGAACTCGGCGGTGCCGACGGTGAGATCGAAGCCGCCGTCATCGCGCAGCGCGATCGTCGCATCGGCGAAATGGCCGGCCGGTGGCACCGTATCGATCATGGTCAGCGCAATGCCGTCACCAACCAGCCATTCCGGCGACAGCTCCGGCTGCGGGCCACTGGCCTGCATCGCGCGCTCGACGAGGTCGAGGCACTGGTCGAGTCCATAGGAGCCATAGAGCACGTCGTGATATTCGGACGGCGGCGGCGACAGCATGGGATCGCCGGGCTTGATGATATTGCGCCGGCGCATCTCGTAGGGGCTGATGCCGAGCTGCTTCGCCAGCTCGTCGATCGCGGCCTCGACCGCGATGAGGGCCTGCGGCAGGCCATAGCCGCGAAACGCACCCGCCGGCACCGTGTTGGTGTAGACGGCATAGCCGTCGACCCGCTTGTTCGGGCAATTGTAAACGGCGATGGACTCGGACAGCGCGTGGAACATCACGGGGCCGGCATGATTGCCGTAGGCGCCGGTGTTGGAGAGCACGTCGAGCTGGAGCGCGGTGAGCTTGCCGCCGGCATCGGCGCCGGCCTTGATGTGGATCCGCATCGGATGCCGCGTCGAGGTCGCGATGAACTGCTCCTCGCGGGTGAGTTCCAGCTTCACAGGAAGACCTGTCTTGAGCGCAGCAAGCGCCAGGATGTCCTCGACGAACATCTCCTGCTTGCCGCCGAAGCCGCCGCCGACGCGTTCGCAGAACACGCGGACCTTGTCCCTGGGAAGCTGGAAGATGTCCGACAGCGCGCGCCGGGTCAGGAACGGCACCTGCGTCGAGGTGCGGACATTGAGCACGCCCGCATCGTCGAGCCAAGCGAGCCCGCCGTGAGTCTCCAGTGCGGCGTGCTGCACGCGGTGACTGTGGAAGGTCGCCTCATAGGTGACGGCGGAAGTGGCGAGTGCTGCGGCTACATCGCCGAACTCGCCATGCGTCTCCGCCGCGAGGTTACGCTGGGGATCGGCGATCCGGTTCGCGGTGGTGCGGTCAGGATGAAGAACTGGCGCATCCGGTTTCATCGCCTGCTCGGGATCGATCAGCGCGGGCAGGATCTCGTACTCCACCTTGATCCGCCGGCACGCCTCCTCGGCGGCGGCTTCGGTCTCGGCGACGACGGCGGCGAGCTTCTGGCCGATGAAGCGGACGACGTCATCGAGAACGCGGGTGTCCTCGGGATCCATCCAGTCCCTCTCGTGCCGCGCAGTCGAGATCAGGACAGGCGGTGCATCCTCATGCGTCAGCACGGCGTGCACGCCGGGAACGCGAAGCGCGTCCGATTTGTCGATCGCGGCGATCCTGGCGTGAGCATGAGGCGAGCGCAGCAGCTTGATGTGCAACAGGCCTTCGATTGCGGTATCGAAGGTGTAGCGTGCCTTGCCGCGCACGATATCGGGACCCGCGGGCGCCGGCAGGCTGCGGCCGAAGGCGGCGCCGGTCTCGACGATAGCCTCGACATTGGTGTTGCCGAGGATCGCGTCCTCGATCGAACGATAACCGGTGCAGCGGCAGATATTGCCCTTCAACGCGCTGCCGAGATCGGTGCGCTGCGCCTGGTTCAGCGAGGCGCAGGTCAGGATCATGCCGGCGGTGCAGAAGCCGCATTGAAAACCCTGCGCGTCGAGGAAGGCTTGCTGCATCGGATGGTCGCCGCCGAGCCCCTCGACCGTGGTTACGGTGCGTCCCTCGGCGCGGAACGCCGGGATCAGGCAGCTGTGTACCGGCTCGCCGTCGAGCAGCACGGTGCAGGCGCCGCAATCACCGGCATCGCAGCCCTTCTTCACGCCGAAATGGCCGAGCTCGCGCAGGAACGTGCGCAGGCATTGCCCGGCGCGTGGCTCCTGAGAGAACGCCTTGCCGTTGACCTCGAAGCTCATGGCCGCGTCGCTCCCAGGAGTTCGCTGCGAATTTCCTCGGCTAACCGCAGCGTCATATGCTTGCGCCAGAGCGGCTTGCCATGGATGTCCGTATGGTACAGGTCATCCGTGATCTGCTGCATGAGCGCGGTGCGAAGTGCGCTCGCATCCGGGGCTTTGCGAAAGAGAAGCTGGATCGGCCGCACCGTCGACGCGGTGACTGTGAGCGTCAGCGTGTCATCGGCTTCGAGACTTCCGATCAGCAGTGCTGCCGAACGGCCGACGGGCGCCAGCGAAATTTGGCGAAAGGCGGTGCGGCGCTTCAGTGCGACAATCGGGACATCGATCTGCCGGAGCAGGTCGCCCGGCGTGAGACGGTTGCGCTGGTTGCCTGTGACGAAATCGACCACGGAAAGCCTCTGCTCTCCGCCGCTGGCCTTCCAGATGGTGCAGACTCCGTCGAGCGCTGATGTGAGCGAGATCATCGGTCCGGCCGGCAGCGACATGCAAAGATTGCCGCCGACCGTTGCCGTCTTCCAAATCTTGAACGAAGCAAGAAACGCCCGACAGCACTGGTTGATCAGCGGTGCCGCGAGCCAATCGGACGGGCAGGCGAGTCCATCGAGCTCCGCGACGGTGCAAGTGGCGGCGATGCTGAGGTGGCTCTCGGTGAGTGTCAGCGCCGGCCATTTCAGATCGGTGAGATCGATCAGTCGTGTCAAATGCGTTTGCGGCTCCGAGAAGAGCCAAGTGCCGCCTGCGAGCCAAGCATCACCTGCCGTCCAAACGGGCAGCTGCGAGCGCGTTTGCGGATGGGCGACCGCTGTGATGGTATTCAAGTCCATGGCTGCGCCAACCCTCCCGCCGGGTGAATGGTCAAGAGAAAGTGTTGCAAGACGGGAGCCAAGTGGCAACAACAAGTGGCAACAACAAGTCGGAGCAGGGACGCGGTCGTCCTCCGCCTTGCAGGCCTGCCGTCAGCGGGTGTGAGGAGAAGCAGGATCATGAGTGACACAAGGCCGACATGGATCAGGGATCCCCTGGCCATCCTCGCCGACCGTGCCGAGCGCGGCATCGTGGTGAAGGACGGCCGGATCGTCGAGCTGGTGCCGGCCGGCGGTGTGCCCGCAACCGCTGACGTCGCGGTGTTCGACGCGGGCGAACACGTGGTGCTGCCGGGCCTGATCAACACCCATCATCATTTCTATCAGACGCTGACGCGGGCGCTGCCGGCCGCGATGGGCCGCGAGCTGTTCCCCTGGCTCCAGGCGCTCTATCCGGTGTGGGCGAGGCTGACGCCGGAAGCGCTCGAGCTCGGCGTCACCGTGGCGATGTCCGAGCTGCTGCTCTCCGGCTGCACCACCACGACCGATCACCACTATGTATTCCCGGCCGGACTCGAAGACGTCGTCGATATCGAGGTGGCGGTGGCGAAGCGCCTCGGGTTAAGGGTGTTGCTCACGCGCGGCTCGATGAACCTGTCGCAGCGCGATGGCGGCCTCCCGCCCGACAGCGTCGTGCAGGACGAGGAAACCATCCTTGCCGACAGTGCCCGCGTGGTCGCCAAGCACCACCAGCGCGGCGCGGACGCGATGGTGCAGATCGCGCTCGCGCCGTGCTCACCTTTCTCGGTGACGACGTCGCTGATGCGCGCCACCGCCGATCTCGCCGACAAGCTCGACGTGCGCCTGCATACCCATCTCGCCGAAACCGAGGACGAGAACAGGTTCTGCGAGCAGATGTATGGCTGCCGCCCGCTCGACTATCTCGAGCAATGCGGCTGGCTCAACGCGCGCACCTGGCTCGCCCACGGAATCTTCTTCAATCCGGACGAGATGAGACGGCTCGGCAAGGCCGGCACGACCGTCAGCCATTGCGCGTGCAGCAACCAGCTGCTGGCGTCCGGTTGTTGCCCGGTATGCGATATGGAAGAGGCCGGCGTTGGGATCGGCATTGGTGTCGACGGCTCGGCCTCCAACGACGGTTCCAACCTGATGCAGGAGGTGCGGGCCGCGTTCCTGCTGCAACGGGCGCGCTATGGCGTGACGAGGGTCAGCCACAGCGATGCGCTGCGCTGGGCGACCAAGGGCTCGGCAGCCTGCGTCGGCCGTCCGGAGCTCGGCGAGATCGCGATCGGCAAGGCGGCGGACCTCGCGCTGTTCAAGCTCGATGAACTGCGCTTCTCCGGCCACGGCGATCCCCTGGCCGCCCTGGTGCTGTGCGGGGCGCATCGCTCCGATCGGGTGATGGTGGCTGGAAAATGGGCGGTGATCGATGGCGCGATCCCGGGTCTCGATTTCGCAGACCTCATCCGCCGCCATAGTTCCGCGGCGCGGGCCATGCAGGGGGGATAATCGGGGGCCAGATAGAAAGAGGGGGCAGCCACAAGTGCCGGGTGCTTCTGGCCACCCCCTCCGAACCTCCTCCGGGAGGAGCAGGTGATTTAGGCGATGCAAGAAGCGTGCTACTTGCCCGGCAGCTTGTCGTCGATCCCTTTCACGTAGAAGTTCATGCCGAGGATCTGGCCGTCATCGAGGTGATCGCCGCCCTTGCACTCGACCGGCTTGCCGTCCTGCCCAACGATCGGGCATTTGAACGGATGCAGCTTGCCCGCGGTGATCGCGGCCTGGGCATCCTCGGCCATCTTTTTCACATCGTCAGGCATGTTGGTATAAGGCGCCATCGCGAACATGTGGCTGTCGAGGCCGCCCCAGGTGTCCTCGGACTTCCAGGTGCCGGCGAGCTCGGCCTTGACGCGCTCGATGTAGTAGGGGGCCCAGGTATCGAGGACCGAGGTGAGCTGGGTCTTGGGCCCGAACTTGATCATCTCGGAGTCCTGGCCGAAGGCGAGTTTGCCGCGTTCGCTCGCGATCTGCATCGCCGCTGGCGAGTCCGTGTGCTGCATGATGACGTCGGCGCCCTGGTCGATCAGCGCCTTGGCGGCGTCGGCCTCCTTGCCCGGGTCGAACCAGGTATTGGCCCAGATGATCTTGACCTTGATGTTCGGGTTGATGGTCTGCGCCGCAAGCATCGTGGCGTTGATGCCGGAGACGACCTCGGGAATCGGGAACGAGCCGATATAGCCGAGCACGCCCGATTTCGACATCTTGGCCGCGATCAGGCCCTGGATGTAGCGGCCCTGATACCATTTGGCCGAATAGGTCGACATGTTCGGATTGCGCTTGTAGCCGGTGGCGTGCTCGAAATGCACGTTCGGATATTTCTTGGCGACCTTCAGCGTCGGATCCATGTAGCCGAACGACGTGGTGAAGATCAGCTTGTTGCCGGCGCGGACGAGCTGTTCGATCGAGCGCTCGGCGTCGGGACCTTCGGGCACGTTCTCGAGGTAAGTGGTCTCGATCTTGTCGCCCAATTCCTTCACCAGCGCCTGACGCGCGAGGTCGTGCTGATAAGTCCAGCCGAGATCTCCGATCGGGCCCAAATAGATGAAACCGACCTTCAGCTTGTCGGCGGCGGAGGCTGCACCGACACTGCCGGTAAGCAAGAGCCCGATAGCCAATGCAAGAAGTGATTTCCTCATCATCAATCTCCAACATCAGGGGAAAGCCACGATCCGCAACGCGCGCGCCCCATCGCGCACGCCGCGGAAACGAAATTCAGCGATCGGGAACGAACACCGTGCCGAGCGCGGCCGGCGCGGTCGAGCCGCCGGTGCGCGCACGGGAGAGCAAGACCAGGACGATGACGGTCGCGAGGTAAGGCAGCGCCGACATGAATTGCGAGGGAATGCCGACGCCCCAGCCCTGCGCATGCAATTGCAGGATCGTCACAGCACCGAAGAGATAGGCGCCGACCACGAGCCGGCCCGGCCGCCAGGACGAGAACACGACAAGCGCCAGCGCGATCCAGCCGCGGCCCGCGGTCATGCCGGGGATAAAGAACGGCGTATAGGCGAGCGGCAGATAGGCCCCGGCAAGACCCGCGCAGGCGCCGCCGAACATCACCGCGAAGGTACGGATGCGCAGCACGGGATAGCCGAGTGCATGCGCGGAGACGTGATTGTCCCCGCAGGCGCGTAGGATCAATCCCGCCCGCGTGCGGTACAGGAACCACCAGACGCCGACGATCAGTGCGACCGAGAAATAGACGAAGCCGTCCTCGCCGAACAGCACACGGCCGATCAGCGGAATGTCGGTCAGGCCGGGAATATGGAGGTGCACGGCCGGCGTGATGCGCTCGCCGACGAAGCCGGCGCCGATCAGGCCTGAGAGGCCGATGCCGAGGATGGTCAGTGCGAGACCGGTCGCGACCTGGTTGACGGCGAGCCCGAGCGCCATCAGCGCGAAGACGAGCGACATCAGCGTGCCCGCAACGATGCCGAGTAGCGCGCCGACGAGAATCGATCCGGTGAGCCACGCGCCGGCAAAGCCGCAGGCGGCGCCGACGATCATCATGCCCTCGACGCCGAGATTGAGCACGCCGGAACGCTCGGTCACGAGCTCGCCGGTCGCCGCAATCAGCAGCGGCGTCGACGCGGCGAGCACCGCGAGGATGATGGCCTCAACCAGCTCCACGGGTCACCTGTCGGCTTGGGAAGACCAGCTTGAAGCGGTACAGGATCAGAGAGTCGCAGGCGAGCACGTAGAACAGCAGAATGCCCTGAAAGACCTTGGTGACGTCCAACGGAATCTTCATCGCGATCTGAGCCTGCTCGCCGCCGATAAAGGTCAATGCGAGGAAAAGGCCTGCAATTAATATTCCAAGCGGGTTCAGCCGGCCGAGGAAGGCGACGATGATCGCGGTAAAGCCGTAGCCCGGCGAAATGCCGGGCTGGAGGTGCCCGACCGGGCCTGCGACCTCGATGATTCCGGCGAGGCCCGCCAGCGCGCCGGAGACCGCGAAGGTCAGGATGATCAGCTGGTTGGCATTGAAGCCGCCGAACCGTGCGGCACGCGGCGCGGCGCCGACCACGCGGATCTCAAAGCCCTTGATGGTGCGCCCGAGCAGGATCGCCGCTGCGGCGACGACGAGCAGGGCGATGATCGAGCCGAGATGGAGCCGCCCGCCCTCGATCAGCAGCGGCACTGTCGCCACTGGATCGAACTCGGCCGTGGTCGGGAAGTTGAAGCCGTGCGGATCGCGCCAGGGACCGCGCACGAGATAGTCGAGGAAGAGGTCGGCGACATAGACCAGCATCAGGCTGGTCAGGATTTCGCTGGCGCCGAACTTGACCTTGCAGATCGCCGGGATCAGCGCATAGAGCGCGCCCGCTGCAGCCGCGAGCACGAGCATCGCCGGCAACACCCAAGCGCCGGCGTCGGTGCCTTGCGTCTTCACCGCGATCCAGCTTCCGGCCACTGCACCGATCAGGAATTGCCCTTCGGCGCCGATGTTCCAGGCATTGGCGAGATAGCAGAGCGACAGCCCGATCGCGATCATCACCAGCGGCGTTGCCTTCACCGCGATCTCCTGGAGCGAATAGCCGTCGGTCAGGGGCGCGATGAAGTAGGCGTGGAGCGCAAGCAGCGGATTCTTGCCGAGGATCGCGAACAGGATGGTCATGGTGACGATCGTCAGGCCGATCGCAATCAGGGGCGAGACCAGCGCGATCGTGTTCGACCGCTCGGCGCGCTTCTCAAGCACCAATTGCATGCGCGGCCTCCTTCGGTTCCAGGCTGCTGCCACCCATGAGCAGACCGAGCTTTTCGCGGGTCGCTTCGCTTGTCGCGAGCGGGGCCGAGAGCCGGCCATGGAACATCACGGCGATGCTGTCGGCGATCGCGGCAAGCTCGTCGAGATCCTGACTGGTCACCAGCACGGCGGCGCCGGCGCTTGCGAGATCGAGCAGCGCCTGGCGGATCACCGCGGCAGCGCCGGCGTCGACGCCCCAGGTCGGCTGGCTCACAACCAGCACCGCCGGATTGCGCAGGATCTCGCGCCCCACGATGAACTTCTGCAGGTTGCCGCCGGAGAGGCTTGCCGCTTCCGGATCGCGCTTGGCTTTGCGGACGTCGAAGGTTTCCGTCGCGCGGTCAACTGTCTTCAGCGTGGCCGCGGTGTCGATGAACCCGTGGTGGACCATGCCGCTGGCAGCGTGTCCGGTCAGCAACGCGTTCTCCGACAGTCTCATCCGCGGTGCGGTGCCGTGCCCGAGCCGCTCCTCGGGAACGAAAGCCGCGCCCAGCTTGCGCCGCTGGGTGATCGAGAGATGACCGGCGGCAATGCCTTCGATCACCACCGTTCCGGGATCCTTCGCGAGGCGCTCGCCGGAGAGCGCGGCGAACAATTCCTCCTGGCCGTTGCCTGCGACGCCCGCGATGCCGAGGATCTCGCCGCCCTTGAGCTCGAACGAAATATGCTCGAGCCGCACGCCATGCGCTTCGCTGGGGGCAAGCGAGAGGTCGTTGACGACGAGCCGCGGCACAGTGGTCTTGCGGCCGGATACGGCCTTCACTTCCTTGATCTCCCCGCCGACCATCATCCGCGCGAGCGAGGCAGCGGTCTCGAGTCTGGGATTGCAGGTCTCGACTTTCCTGCCGCCGCGCAAGATCGTCGCGGTGTCGCAGAGCCGCTTGACCTCCTCGAGTTTGTGGCTGATGTAGAGGATAGCGCGGCCTTCGGCCTTGAGCCGCTCCAGCACGATGAAAAGCTGGTCGGCCTCCTGCGGGGTCAGCACCGCGGTGGGCTCGTCCAGGATCAGGAATTTGGGATCCTGCATCAAAGCGCGGACGATCTCGATGCGCTGGCGCTCACCGACTGAGAGTTGCCAGACCTCTCGTTTGGGATCGAGCGGTAGACCGTAAGTCTTCGATACCTGCTCCAGCCGGGCCGACATGTCCTTGAAGGATTCCTTGCCGTCGAGGCCGAGCGCGACGTTCTCGGCGACCGTGAGATTGTCGAACAGCGAGAAATGCTGGAACACCATGCCGATGCCGCGGCTGCGTGCTTCGGACGGACCGGACAACACGATCCGGTGGCCCTGCCAGCGAATCTCGCCGGCGCTGGGCTGGATCAGCCCGTAGATCGACTTGACCAGCGTCGACTTGCCGGCGCCGTTCTCGCCGAGCAGGGCGTGGATTTCCCTCGGCCAGATGTCGATGTCGATGGAATCGTTGGCGAGGAAATCACCATAACGCTTGGTGAGTCCGATCGTCCTCAGGGGCGGGGAATCGCCGGAATGCTGGCCGTTGGGCGTCGAATCTAACATTCGCTGATGCGCTTGCATGGGTGAAGTGCCTCGATAGTGGGCCAGTTTGAACCGCGACGTAAGATGTGAAAAAGCATCATCCCTTGCTCAACGCTTCGGCAGGCGATCGGCCCAGCGGTCGTCTTCGATTCTGGGCGACCAGCAAACGGTACTTGGACTCCGGGAGCGACAGCGCCTGCGAGCGGCGCCTGTTGCAAATTTGTGACGGTCCAAGCCAAATCGGAACCCGCTGTGCAGACCTGACGCCATGTTGAGCAATGACGCGTCGGTCCGTTCACCGCTCGAAGCGCAGCGGTTGCGACGGCTGCTCGGACCTGGCATCGCATTGGGCGCGATCCAGAAAATCCGAATAAAAACAATCAGGGAATGTTCGGCAACAGTGGTCCTTCTCCGCTGCTCCCTGCGTGCGTGGCCACTGCAATCTCGACCATGGTTCGTCGCGTCCTGCCGAAACAAGCGGCACGCCATGTGAAAAGTTGAGGCTTCTCACCCTGGGAGATCGGCGCAAGTGTCGCACCCACAGGGGGCGTGCATTTTTGCCTGTCAAACGAGGGGGTATTCAGGATGTCGTTTCGTTACACGGCAGTGGCAGCAGCGGCGCTGTCGCTCGCTACGCTGGCCACCGGCGGCCTAGCTCAGGGGGCGGATCTGCCGGTCAAGGCGGCCAAGAAGGCTTCGGACCTTCCGTTCTTCCTGGTGATCGATAATCGCGTCACATTCTCATACATCTTCAATGCGTCGCAGCCCGGCGCGTGGTCATTCCGGCCAGACGGGTCGATCGACAGCAAGACCACCAAGCAGGTCTATTCCTTCACTCACTTCGACCTCTGGGCCTACGGCACGAACTTCTTCACCATCTCCATGTTCAAGTCGGATCACAATGATCCGGCCGGGCCATGCACCAACGCCGGCACGATCTTCGGTGCGCCGGCGTCCTGCGCCGGTGCGACCGAAATCTATGGCCTGTTCCGCTCGACCTTCGGCTGGAACGAGCTCTTCGACACCAAAGCCTTCACCGCGGGGCCGCTGCACAACATCTCCTTCGAGGTCGGCATGGATGCCAATACCGAGAACCGGTATTTCGGCGCTGCCAAGCGCGACGTCGTCGGCGGTCTGCAGTTTGCATTCGATCTGCCTTACAAGGGCTACATCAACGTCGCGCCGCTGGTCTATTGGGAGTTCGCCAACCACAATTCCTTCAGCCAGTGTGGCCTGTTCGGTCCAGGCGTTCCCGGCGTCACGTGTCTTGCCGACGGCAACACGTCGTTCAAGCCAACCTGGGCTGTCGAGGTCAACTACTACATGGACCTCGGCTTCCTGCCGCCGAACATGCAGTATTTCTCGATCAGTGGCCGCGCCGGCTGGTACGGCAAGAAGGGCACCGACACCCAGCCGCTTCCCTACAGCCCGGCGAATGGCGTCTACAACACGGCGGTTGAGTTGAACTCCGAGCCCATCCGTCTGACCTTCGATGCTTCGAAGGCGGCTTGGGGTGACAAGTACTCCCATTTCGTGGACGTCTGGGTGGCCTACCGCTACTGGCAGAACAAGTTCGGTCTCGATCACAACCTCGCGGTCGGCTGTACCACGGCCGTTGGTGGTCGGACGGTGAGCACGGGCTCCTGCACCGAGTCCTCGCTCTACTCGGGTATCACCGTGAAGTTCTGACCGCCTGACGCTCTGCAGGTGAAAGACGATGGCGCCGCGCCAAACCTCCGCGGCGTCACCTCCTTTTGAATGAGCTGCTACTTCGTCCAAACGCCGTCGTGCAGCGCTTCGGCCTCCTTTTCGAGCAGCGGGCCGACGACCTCCGTCGGCCGCTGCCCGCTGGCAAAGACCTCGCGACACGGCAGGTCGAGGGTCGGGTTCTCCGGATGGTTGCCGGTGATGCCGCGCAGGCGATCCTCGCTGAGGCCATAAACGACGCGGCCGATGCCGGCCCAGTAGATCGCGCCCGCACACATCGCGCAGGGTTCGGCTGACGAATAAAGCGTGGCTTTCGCCAGCACCTCGCGACTGAGGGTACGACAGGCCTGGGTGGCCGCGAGCCGTTCGGCATGCGCGGTGCCGTCATGATCCGGCATGTAGCCGTTCTCGCTCTCGATGAGCACCTTGCCCTCGGCCGCGACGACGATGCAGCCGAAGGGATGGTTGCCATGGGTGAGCGAGCGGCGGGCGACCGCGAAGGACAGGCGTAGGAAGTGTTCGTCACGTTCGGACATGCCGTCCATCGCTGCTCCACGATCAGTACCGGCCGCGCGCCGGCCGACCAGGATGAAGGTCGGCTTCGCTGATCCGTGCTTCATACATAATTTGCCGTGGAACATCACCAGCAGCCGGTCGGACGGTTGTTGGCGAGCGCAGTTTCCGGATAACCGCTTGAAAAATATTGATTATGCGGGCCATCAAGATCCTGATATGGAAAAGTGCCGGATACCGATACAGGCGCTGGCCCGCCCTCGTGCACGACCGGGACGAGGCAGTCTGGCGCATACTCGCATTCATGCTAATCACGCGCGTGTTGAGGCCGGCGCGGGTGCGTGATTTGGCCGGCACCGAACTCGTACCGTTTGGCGCCGAGACAGCAACTCCCGCGGCCCAGAGAAGAGGAAATTTGTCGAGATGGGGGCCGTTAACGCCGTTCAAGATGCATCGCTCGGCGAAACCATCGTGCGCCGAATCAACGATCTGGCGGCGATCTCGGAAACAGGTGACAATCTCACCCGCATCTATCTCACCAAAGAGCTGCGCGAGGCGGCGGACCTCATCCTTGGCTGGATGCGCGAAGCCGGCATGAGCGCCCGTCTCGACGCCATCGGCAATGTCTGTGGCCGCTACGAAGGCGACCGGCCGGGCGCGCCGTGCCTGATGCTCGGCTCGCATTACGACACCGTGCGAGATGCCGGCAAATGGGATGGACCGCTGGGTGTGATCACCGCGATCTCCTGCGTCGCCGATCTCAACCGTCGCGGCAAGCGCCTGCCGTTTGCGATCGAGGTGATCGGCTTTGCCGACGAGGAGGGGGTGCGGTTCGCGTCGACCTTGCTCGGCAGCCGTGCGGTGGCCGGCACTTTTGACGAGAGCGTCCTGAATACGCGCGACAGCGACGGCGTGTCGATGCGCGACGCGCTCGTGCAGTTCGGCCTCGATCCCGACCATATCGGCGCGGCCGCGCGGGCGCGCCGCGAACTGCTTGCCTATCTCGAATTGCACATCGAGCAGGGGCCGGTGCTGGAAGCGCAGAACCTGCCCGTGGGCGTCGTCACCGCGATTGCCGGTGCCACGCGCCTTGCCGCCCGGCTGACCGGGATGGCCGGTCATGCCGGCACCGTGCCGATGGGGCTGCGCCGTGATGCGCTCGCCGGCGCGGCCGAATGCATCGGTGCGATCGAGCAGTTTTGCCGAACCGACGAGGGCGGCCTGGTCGGCACCGTCGGTTACGTCCAGGCGAGGCCCGGTGCGACCAACGTCATTCCGGGCGAAGTATCCTTTACCATCGATATGCGCGCGCCGACCGACATGCACCGCAAGCGCGCGGTGGCCGACGTCGTCCGCCAGATCGAGGCGATCGCCAAGCGCCGGCAGCTGGCCCTTCAGCTGGACGTCACCCATGAGAACCGCACCGCGCCTTGCGCGCCGTGGCTCAAGGAGCAGATCGCGCAGGCGATCGAAGCCGAAGGCTTTTCCGTATTCGAGCTGCCGAGCGGGGCTGGGCACGACGGCATGGCGATGATCGAAATTGCCGATGTCGGCATGATCTTCGTCCGCTGCCGCGGCGGCATCAGCCATCACCCGGACGAGCATGTCGAACTCGCCGATGCCGACGCCGGCGCCCGGGTGTTGCTCAGAGTGATTGAGAATTTTCAGACGCGGGACAGCCGCGCCGGAGCGAGCTGAACAGCCGGACCGCCGTTCGTCATCGGGGCGAGACACGAATCGATCATGCTTGGCATGGTGACCGGCCATCGCCGGCATCGCGAGACACCAAGTGCACATGAACAGCGACATTCCTCCGCCGTCACACCGCGCAAACCGGTTTTACCAGGGCATGGCTGCGACTTTTGTCGCCAACGCGCTTCAGGCAGTCAATTTCCTCGGTGATCGGTTCCTGAGAAAGTCGCATCATTCATCGTCGGCCATCGAGGACCTCTATCGGTATTCGATGGACAGCGCGTTCTCGGTGAGCGAGGCCTTCCTCGTCACGGGCGCGCCGCACGCCTCCGCCTATTATCCCCGCGACTTCGCCTGGTTCTATCCTGACGTGCTCGATCCCAACACGATCATGTCCTCGCAGGACGCGGTGCGGCGGGTACGTCTGCTCGAGAAGAGCGTGCGCCTGCTGCTGGAGGCGGTTCGCGCCAACGTCGTCACCACGACCCTCGTGCCGGCGGGCCGCGGCCGGTATCTCGGCGTGAACTATTTCTCGCGGCCCTCGGATACGCTGCTCGGCATTCTCGCCGGCCTCCAGCAGATGATCTCTGCCGAGGAGAGGACGTCGTCCTATCTGGCGATGTCGCAATGCGCACATGCAGGCCGCCTGTTGCTGGCCGAATATGGCGATGACCTGAAGCGGGCGATCCTCGAGCTCGCAGGCGAGCTCGAACCGTTCAATGATGACGGCACCGGATATTTGCTTTGCGATGTCCACGCACCTCGCTCCGCTGCAACAGACACCCGCGCCGAACGCAGGCGCTTCGTGACCAATGCTTCGGTCTACACGACCTTCGTGTGGGGCGTGCAGCTCGGGATCGTCAACGAGAACGAGCTGAAGCGGCTGCTCGGGCGCGACCTCGCGCAGTACAAGAACGACCTGCTCCGCCTATTCGGCAAGGATGGCCATATCAGGCATTCCCTGGATGGTCCCGCGAGCTCACCGGTATCGTCGGTTGCGCTGGATTTCGTCAGCGTGCATCGCGGCTTCTGGGATATGAACGATGCCACCGAGCGCGCGCTGTTCGCGGCGACGGCGGATCTCATCATCGCCGAACCGCGCTTTCGCATCCCCAGCACGTTCCACTTCCTGGTGTCGGCGGATAATCCGCGCAACAAGATCATCCACAAGATCGCGGCACCGGCCTATCAGGGGCGTTCGTCCTGGCCTACGTTCAATGTCGAGTTTGCAGATCGTATGCTGGACTTCGATGAGGCCTCGGGGGGCGATACCTACCGGGCCTGCGCGCAAGGTATATTGAAGGACATTCGCACCGCCACCGAAGTCCACGGCGGCTATCAGGAGCTGATCTCGGAACACGGTCTGAAGTATCGAACCTGGGCCTACAAGGGCGCGGTGGCCCACTCCTGGTTTCCGCGCTTTCTGTCTGTCTGGAGGAGGGCGTATGGAACGCCGCTCCTCCAGTGGAATGACTGATCGATCTTACCCCGCCGTGACGTCCACAAGCTCGCCGCCTTCGAGCACCTTGGCCGCCTTGGCGCGGTCGAGGTCGCCTTCCCAGGCCGCGACCACGACCGTGGCCACGCAATTGCCGACGAGATTGCCGAGCGCACGGGCCATGCCGATGAACCAGTCGACCGACAGCACCAGCACAAGGCCGATCGCGGGGATGCTCGGCACCGCGTTCAATGTGGCGGCCAGGATCACGATGGCCGAGCCCGGCACGCCATGCGCACCCTTCGAGGTGATGAGCGAAACGCCGAGCACCAGCAGGAGATCACCGAAGGACAACGGCGTGTTGGTGGCCTGCGCGATGAAGACGACCGCAAGTGTGAGATAGATCGAGAAGGCGTCGAGGTTGAAGGAATAGCCGGTCGGAATGACCAGACCGACGACGGAGTCCTTCACGCCCATGCGCTCCAGCTTCTTCATGATCTGGGGCAGCACCGCATCCGACGATGCGGTGGCGAGCACGATGGTCAGCTCCTCGCGCAGGTAAGCGAGGAATTTGAGGATGTTGATGCCTGCGAGCGCCATCACCCCACCCAGCACGCCGAGCACGAAGATGCCGACCGAGACATAGAACAGCAGTACCAGAGACACGAGCTGCTTCAGCGAGCCGACGCCGTATTTGCCGACGGTGTAGGCGACCGCGCCGAGCACGCCGAGCGGGGCGACGCGCACGATCAGACCCATGACGCGGAACAGCACGGTGGAGGCCGCGTCGATGACGGAGGTGATGAGCGCGCCCTTCTCGCCGCCGACCAGCGCTAGGCCGACGCCGAACAGCACCGCGAAGAACAGCACCTGGAGCACGTCGTTACGCGAAAGTGCATCGAAGGAGGTGGTCGGGATCACGTTCATCAGGAAGGCGCCGATGCCGCCGCCGGACAGCTTGTGGGCATTGTCGGCATAGGTGTTGAGCGCCTTGGCATCGAGGGTCGAGGGATCGATGTTCATGCCGTGGCCGGGGCCGAAGATGTAGGCGAGCAGCAGGCCGACGACGAGTGCCACCGTCGTCATGACCTCGAAATAGACCAGCGCCTTGACGCCGACCCGACCGACCTTCTTGAGATCACCCGCGCCGGCAATGCCGTGCACGACGACGCAGAACACGATCGGCGCCACGATCATCGAGATCAGCTTCAGGAAGGCGTCGCTGAGGATCTTGAGCCCGACGGCGAAGTCCGGAACCGCCATCCCCAGGATCACGCCAAGCGCCAGAGCGGCGAGGACCTGGACGAAGAGCGAGGTATAGAGCGGCTTCGGCTCGGCGGCGGGTGCCGCAGTGATGGTCGACATGGTGGACTACCCCGGTCTGACGCGTCTTGAGCGTCAAAGAAGGAGCAACAACCGTGCCAGATTGTCGCGAAGATCCCGGAAGTATCGCAGGCGTGATATCGGGGACGCCGCGCGGCACCTCTTCACCGGTGCACCGCGGGGCGGGGACTCATCGTGTGGCCGCCGAGGAGCCGCAGGGCCCGCGGTCAGTCGTCGTGCGCCCGTGTCATGCCACGAGATCCAGCAGCCGGCATGATCCGCGCACGAGCACCCTGCGTCCCGCGGGGGTCATCGCCGGCACGCCGTCATCGATGACGACGAGGCCGAGCTTGATGAGACTTTCGATCATGTAAGCCTTCGAGAGGCGACCGCTCGACGTCGAATTGCGAAGTGTGCGCAGAGCTTCCCATTGGTCCGGCGAAAGATCGAAGTCAACGTCGTTGCTCATTTTGCCTCAAGCGATAGTCCAGTCGCGCGCCCCTGTTAGCGGCACCGTATGAAAACCATGCGACGACAATGAGTCGAGAATTCGGTGCGTCGTTTAGAATGTCTCTTCACAAATTGCCGCACTTCGTTGCGCCACAAGCGTTAAGATCGTTGGCGCACGAACATCGTTCCGATTCTCGATCACTAATTGATGATCTGTATTTGATGTTGCGGTGCGAACTATCGCAGTGCACAGGAAGGGTCGGTGTCCCATTCCGCGTCGCAATATGCACAGAAATGATGGTTCTGGCTCGCACGGGCTCAGGAGTGGGAGCAGCGCGCACTCGACGAAATCGCCCGTCACTTTCGGGAGTGCAATCTCGCGCAGGCCGAGCCGAACGCCGCCTGACGCTGGCGGCCATTGTTGCTCACTGATAAGTCGCCACGATATCGGACACGGCGCGCTCAAGCTGTTGCGCCGTGGCGCATTGGCGCACGACGCTGCAGAAGGTCGCGTAGCGCGGCATCTCGGAATCGCCCAAGCCCCAGGCGAGCCGACCCTCGGGATTGAGCCAGACCAGTCGCTTCGAGCGGTCGGCGATCCGGCGCAAAATGTCGGCGCGCGGGTCGAGATTGTTGCTGCGGGCATCGCCGAGCACGATCACCGTGGTCTGCGGCGTCAGCGAACTCATGAACCCCTTCTCGAAATCGACCAGCGAAGAGCCATAGTCCGACGAGCCGAAACCGACCCTGGACATGATCTCGGACATCGCCTCCTCCGGCGACTTCGATTCCAGGATCTCGCTGACCTCGATCAGGTGCGAGGAGAAGGCGAAGGAGCGGACATCGTCGACCACCTCGTGCAGAGAGTGGATCAGCAGCAGAAAGAAATCGGATACTTGCGCAACGGAGCCCGAGACGTCGCACAGGGCTACGATCTTCGGCCGGTCGCGATGCTTACGCTTCCATGCCGTGAGGAACGGCACGCCGCCCCAGGCCGCGTTGCGGCGGAGCGTGCGCCGAACGTCGAGATGGCCGCGGCGCTGGCGCTTGCGCGGCTTGGAATAGCGCTCGCGCAGCCGGCGCGCGATCTGGCGGATGAGAGCGCGCATCTCGGCGACTTGGCGCCGCTCGATACGGGCAAGCGGAGCATTGCGCAGGATCTCGTTGCGGAGGTTTTCGGCCTCCTCGCGGGCATAGAGTGCAAGCCCCTGAGAGACCGTATCGCGCACGGCTTCGCGTAAGGCGTCGAGCGCGGCGCGTAGACGTTCGGCCTGTGCCGGGTTGGTTGCGGTCAGCTCCTCCAGATCGTCGCGCAGGCGCTGGAGGCCCATGGCGTCGAGGATGCGGCTGGAAAAGATGCCGCGCTGGGTGGAGTAGCGGATGTCGGAAAGGGAGGCCGCCCCGGAGGCGCTGGCGATGGCGGCCGCGATCGTATCGCGGTCCTGCGATAGCAGCATCTGCGCGAGCGGGCCCAAACCTTCGGGAGCGCCGGAGGAAGGCGTCCGATCCGCGTCCTGCGGAGTGTCGTTATTGTCGGCTTCGGGCTGGTCTTGCCGCGGCTCCGGCTGACTGAAGAAGAGATCAAAGCAGTCGCCGAGCGCGAGCTTCTCGTCCCGCGACTTGGCAAGTGTCAGGAGCAGCGCGTCGCGCAGGACGGCGCGGTCGGAGATGCCGACCTGCGCGACAGCGCGCATCGCATCGATGCTTTCGGCAGGCGAGACGTGAACGCCGACGCCGCGCGCCGCCCGAAAGAAACGATGGAGATTCTCGCGCATCGGCGTCAACCGAAGACGTTGGACCGCGCCGCCTTGGCAATGAAGGTCGTCACCTGCGGCGCTGCGGCCTCGATGTCGGCTTCGTATTTCAGAAGCACGTTGAGCGTGTCCTTGACGATCTCGGTGTCGAGCTCGGCGGCCTGGAGCAACACAAGTACGCGCGCCCAGTCGATGGTCTCGCTGACCGAGGGCAGCTTCTTCAGATCGAGCGAGCGGATCTCGTGGATGAAGCCGACCATCTGCCGGCGCAGCGTCTGCGAAATGCCGGGCACGCGGCTTTCGACGATGCGCTCCTCCAGCCGCTGCTCGGGGAAGCCGATATGCAGATGCAGGCAGCGCCGCTTCAGGGCGTCGCCGAGGTCGCGCTCGCTATTGGAGGTGAGGATCACGGTCGGCGGCGTGATGGCCGAGACGGTTCCGAGTTCGGGGATCGTGACTTGGAAGTCGGACAAGATCTCCAGCAGCAGCGATTCGAATTCCGCATCCGACTTGTCGATCTCGTCAATCAAGAGCACGCAGCCACCCGGCTGCTCCAGCGCCTGGAGCAGGGGGCGGGGCTCGACGAACTCCTTGGAGAAGAACACGTCGCCGAAATCATGGAGCTGGTCGAGCGCGGCGTGCAGCGTCTGCGCGCCGCCGAGCACTTCGCCGAGCTTGTCCTTGAGGATCTGCGTGTAGAGAAGCTGCTTGGCGTATTTCCACTCATAGAGCGCCTTGGCCTCGTCGAGGCCCTCGTAGCATTGCAGGCGGATCATCTTCATGCCGCGCCAGGCGGCGATGGCCTTGGCAAGCTCGGTCTTGCCGACGCCCGCGGGGCCCTCGACCAGGATCGGCTTCTCGATTTGCTGCGACAAATAGACGGCGGTCGCGATTTGCCGGCTCGCGATATAACCTTGCGCGGCGAGGCCGCTCTCCACTGCCTCGATCGAGGTCGAGGCCTTCTGATCTGCCACGAATGGGCGCTCCCAAAGGTCTTGGTTGAGGCTTGTTCTGCCTGCGTTCCCGGCAAAGAACAAGCCTCGTTTGGGAGACCTCAGACCCGCGCGAAAGGCGCTTTTTCCGCTTCGCGCAAATAGTCGAGCGGGGCGCCGGTCGCGATCAGTGCCGCAGCGGCTCCGGCTTGCGGATCGTCTGTCTAAGCTCGGCTCCGCAATCGGCGCATTCATAGACGAAGTCGATCTTGGCAAGACTCCAATGCGGCTCGACCTCGCGCACATACATCGGCAGGAACCCCATGCAGGTGGGGCAAATCACAGGCGCGATCTCGATATCCAGATGATGCTGAACATAAGCTGGCATCTCGGCTCTCCCTCGCAGGCGACCATCAACCCCGCGCAAAAAATACTTCCGGTTGCTCTGGAGCCCTCATCAACTCTTTCGAACAGAGACGGAACGACGACCATTTGTCGTTCGCTGTGACATTCTTGTTACGGCTCTGTACTGTAACGGGCGGACCAAATGCCTATTTGACAGGCCGATCCGGTGTTCGGACTTTCACCTCAACGATAAGGGAGCACGCCCATGACGCATGCCATTCGCTTTCACAAAACCGGCGGTCCGGAAGTCCTGGTCTGGGAGGAGGTCAGCGTCGGCAAGCCTGGACCCGGCGAAGCGCGCATCCGCCACACCGCTGTCGGCCTCAATTTCGTCGACATCTATAACCGTTCCGGCCTTTATCCGGCGCAACTGCCGAGCGGGCTCGGCAGCGAGGCGGCCGGCGTCGTCGAGGAGGTCGGGCCCGGCGTCACTGATCTGAAGCCGGGCGATCGCGTCGCTTATGGCGCCTCGCCGCTCGGGGCCTATTCGGAGGCCCGGCTGATTCCCGCCGATCGTCTGCTGAAGCTGCCCGACGGCGTCGATGACAAGACCGCGGCGGCGATGATGCTCAAGGGGCTCACCACGCAATATCTGATCCGACAGACTTATCGGGTGAAGGCGGGCGATACCATCCTGCTTCATGCCGCGGCTGGCGGTGTAGGCCTGATCTTGAGCCAGTGGGCCAAGCATCTCGGCGCGACCGTGATCGGCACGGTCAGCAACGACGAGAAGGCGAAGCTCGCCAAGGCGCATGGCTGCGACCATGTGATCATCTATACCCGGGAAGATTTCGTGAAGCGGGTCGACGAGATCACCGGTGGCAAGAAAGTGCCGGTGGTTTACGACTCCGTCGGTAAGGACACGTTCCTGAAGTCGCTGGACTGCCTCGCGCCGCTCGGTGTCGCCGCACTGTTCGGCCAGTCCTCCGGCGCGGTGGAGCCGCTCAATCTCGGCCTGCTCGCCCAGAAGGGCTCGCTCTATGTTACGCGTCCGACGTTGTTCACCTACGCCGCCAAGCGCGAAAATCTGGTTGCGATGGCGAACGAACTGTTCGACGTCGTCAAGTCCGGCGCGGTCAAGATCGAGGTGCACCAGACCTATCCGCTGAAGGAGGCCGCCAAGGCCCATGCCGATCTTGCGGCGCGCAAGACCACGGGATCGACCGTTCTCCTGGTCTGATGCTCGGTCGGGCCGTGACGCGAGCTGCCCAGCTTGCGTCACGTCCGATCGTGCTTGTGCAGATCGCGGGTGTGATCAAGGCGGATTGCCTGGAGGTCGACATCTTCGGGCGGGATTTGGGGCAAGGCAGCCTCACTCAGGATGGCCTCGGTCACATCCTCGACCGCATTCTCGACGATTTCGTGGATGAACGAGATGTTCTGGTATTCGCCCGAGGCGATCCGGGAGACGACCTCGCGCCTTGTGATTTCGGGATCGACCACCGCCTCGCGGCCCCGCTGCCCATAATCGATCATCACGACGAAATATTGCATGAAAACGATCCTGCCGCGCCCCGTGGTCGGGAACGCGGCATAGTTTATTTCTGAAAATCGGAACGTTGTCAATCGCGATTTCGGTATTCAAGAAATCGCAGGCCGTGCGCTCCCTTACTTGCCCTTCTTGCGGGGGCGCGCCGATTTCGCGCGCAGCCGCTCAAGCTGCCCCTTGGGCATGGACAGGCAGATCTCCCCGACCCAGTCGAGCTTGACGCCGACGATCGGCTTGGCGTTGAAGCTCGTGAGATTGACGACAGAGGGTGATTTTCCCCGCTCGATGGTCTTCAGATAGCGCTCGCCGGTCTTGAGCCGGACCACCGCCTCTTCGCCGTAGAAGCTCGACAGCGGATGGCGCTGGTCCTTGTAGACCACGATCACGTCGCCGCTTTCGTACTTGGGCAGCATCGAATCGCCCACGATCTCGAATGCGATCGTCTCTTCCATGATGGGGAAGGGCAGCGTGACGTCGCCGAGACCTTCCGGCGGAACCTGTTCATAGTCCGGCTCGATCACCGCGCCGGCTCCGACGCGGCCCATGATCGGCGCGAGATTGAGCTCGAGATATTCCATGATCGGAATGATCTCCGAGGCCTTCACCAGGCGCTCGCCGCCGAGGATCTCCGACACCGCGCCGGGGCGCACGCCCATAGCCGCCGCGAGGCCGCCCTTGCTCTTGCCCGTCTTCTCCAGGCCCCGCTCGATCATTGCTACGTCCAACATGGTGATTCCCTCGATTGCGCACCGTCTCGCCTCTTATAATCCGAAATTCGGAATTGATGCAATTATGAAAATCAGAATTATTGCTTGACACCCTATTCGGAATAACGGAATGTGTGCTTCGCCTCCCGGTCGTTCGTTGTGGGAGGCGCATCACAGGACAGCAGCATGGAACCGGGCCATTGGCCGTCGGAGCATTCCGACGCGCTTCGCGACTATTTTCTCAAAGGCATGTCTTATGCAGAGATCGGAAGACAGATTAACGCAAGGTTTGGAACGGCTTACACGCGCAGCGCGGTGGTCGGCCGCGCCAAGCGGCTCGGGCTCGTCGTGCCGCAATGGATGACGAGCCCGTCGATCGTGCCGGATGAACCCAGCTTGCTTTCGCCGCGCCGGGCGGCGTTGCCGAACCTGAATCTGCCGCCGAAGTCGGCGATGAAGCCTGCGGCGCGGGTCAAGTTGCGTTGCGTCGGCGTCCAGCCGCGCCTGATCCAACTGGTCGAGCTCGAGCCGACCGACTGCCGCTATCCCTATGGCGGCGACAAGGACGGAGAGGAAATCACCTTCTGCGGCCACCCCCGCCAGCCGAGCTCCAGCTATTGCACACCGCATGCCCGCCTGACCCGCCGTTCCGAGGCTGGGTCTGCCCGTGTCGCAGGCCCCGTCGTGCTGAAGTTGGTTTCGGCCGCCTGAAGGTGCAGCCGTCCGTTCAATCGTCAGACTTGCAAGGAGAATCCGAGTGGCTCGTGCCCGACGCAACAAATCTTACAAACTGGCGCAGATCTACGACCGGCGGTCCCGGGAGGTGCCGTTCAACGCCGAGGTGGCGGAGGTCGAGGTGGACAATCCGCTCGCGCTCGATTCAGGTGAGAAGATCCTGGCCATCCGCTCGATCCGTAGCGATCCGCTCGGCCGGCTGCACGCGCACCACCAGATCGACGAGGCGCAATACCGCGGCGGCCGCGCCTTCCAGAACGATTGGGAGCGGGCGGAGCGCGGCCCCCAAGCGGTGGATACGACGCGCGAATATGTCGATGGTGCCGGCACGCGCGAGCCGGTCACCGAGAGCCAGCGACAGGCGGTGCTGCGGCTGAACCGGGCCGAGCGCGAGCTCGGCACCGATGGCGCCGCGCTGGTGCACGACGTGCTGGTGCTTGGTCTGACCATGGATCAGATCGGGCAACGTCGCGCCGTCCGCACGCAGCGCTGGAACGATTATTTTGCGCGGCGTTTTCGCGAATGCCTGGATCGGCTGGCGTTGGTCTACGGCTTCGCGACGGAGACGGGAACGCCGCGAGCGGACCGGCGTAGATGATTGCGCGACGCCGGCGGCCTTGGCCGCCGGCGTCGCAGCCCGTTGCTTAGGGATGAGGGACAATCTGGTAGGGTGTGGTGTAAGGCTCGACGCGGAGCGAGGCGTTGGCCAGAAGCCCGATCTTTGCAGTCGGCGCTTGCTGTAATTCGCCGTTCGGCCCACGATGCACGTTGTATTGCCAGACGGTGAGATCGCCCTTCTGTGCCAGCGCGTGTGCAACGGCGCTCGCATCATTGCCGCCGAGCGCCTGAAGCTCCTCCGCTGACAATCCGACGACGATTTCGTCCTTGATGGTGACGATCTTGAACAGGTTCATCTTGGTCTCCTGGGCCCATGCGCCTTGTATCGAAAGGGTGAGAAGCGCGACCGCGGCGCCCTTGATGAGATCGCAGCGAGAAAGCATGCCGTCGTCCTCTTGGTGCTGACGCGCGCCCAAATCAAAGAGTCTACAGCCATGGCGCCCGTATCTGCGTGGCCGTGCCGCAACGGCTTGGTCGCTCGCTCGCGGACAACGGTTCACGGCGGAATCCAGACGGATGGATCCTGCCGCGAGCAGCAGCGTCAGGACCGAGACCGGAGACCGGCTGCAAAATCGACTTTCATGCTGGCGATGCAACCGCGGCGATTGGACTCAACGATAACGGGTACGCGCCGGATTGCCCGCGATCAGGGGTTGTGTGCGTGATTGTTGCCGCTTCTTGACGCAGGTGGGTGACGGCGGTCGGTATTCCTGATATCCGGAATCACCGTGGCGTGATGCAGACGAAGCATCGCAATACCCACGATTGAGCTTGCCGGATAGGTTGTTGCTTGGCATAGTTACAACCAGATGGTTGGGCCGCCGTTTAGATGTCGTTCAGCGTGCCAATCCGGCGGGCGCCCCGGCCTAGAGTTCGTCGGGATAGGTTCTGTTGCGGCGTTCGGTTCTCGAGTGGATCACGAAGGCCGATGCTTGTCATAGGTGCGAGATGAAAAACCTCGATTTCGCGGCTGAGCTGCATCTCAAGCTCGGTGTGCCTACAAGCAGCACTGTCGAAAGTCTGCGTCTGCTCCGCGCATTCCTGAAGCTCGCGCCTCGGCAGCGTTTCGAAGTGATCAAGCTGGTCGAAGATCTCGCCACCGAAGAAGCTCTTCCCGAGCACCCCTTGTGCTGAATCCGGCCGCGTGCCGGGTCCATTCGTCTCCCCTCTTTTCTTGCCAGAACCTGGCTCGCCGGCGTCGTTCCCCCGAGGCTGGCCGCTGGAAGGCGGTCCGGCAAGTGTGGTATTCAGTTGGGAAAAGGGAGGAGTGCGACCATGATTGAACCAAAGCTCGAGGTTCCGGCCGAACTGCGCGATTTGGCCGAAAAGACGATCGACCAGGCGGAAAAGGCATTCGGCATGTTTTTTGAAGCCGCCACCAAATCGATGTCGACCGTTCCCGGCGCGGGGACTGAGGTGTCGAAGCAGGCGCTGGCTTTCACAGAGCAGAACATGAAGTCGGCCTTCGAGCATGCCCGCAAGCTGGTGCATGCCACCGATCTCCAGGAAGCGATGCAAATCCAGTCCGATTTCCTGCGCAGTCAGTTCACCAGCGCCGGAGATCACATGCGCCAGATGACCGGCAGTCTCATGCAATCAGGCAAGGGCAAGTCGTCCTGATTCTCGGCGTGTGTACAACGTGCCCGCAAATTGATCTTGTGTGGCATGGAGATCCGCGCTTCGATACTTGCGCAGGTCCATGACGGGCCACCGGATGATTTCATTCGCCGTCCGTCATCCTTTCTGCTGATCCCTGCCGGTCCTCCGGCAGGGATTTGCATTTGTGGCAGGTCGTGATCGTTCGGGATGAATCGTCAGGGTATTGTTTGAGCATGATTTTTCGCAAAACCGCTGCACCCGCGGGCCGGCCGAGACATTTCGTATCAAGGCTTTTCGCATCGAGACTTTCGGTTTAGTGCGACACGTGTCTCTCCGACGCGGCACCGCACTTCTAGCTTGCCGGCTCGCTAGCCGCCTTGATCTGCCGCAAAGCGCTCCCGGCTAATAGTCGCCCGGATTCATGATCATCGGGCTTCCCGTATCGGCGGGGGCCAGCGCGCTGCTGGCACTGTCGCGCAGGAAATGGTCGAGCGTCGCCTGAATCTTCTCCTTGACCGCATCAGGACCGCGGTCGCTCATCTCGGTATGTTGTGCGCCGGTGTGGACGATGTCGATGCCGCGCGCCTTGGCCTGTTCCGGCGTCGGCAGGACGCCGGGGTCGGTCAAGAAATGAGGATCCTTCGAGCGGAACGAGAGAATCTTCAGATGATCGCTGAGCACGAAAGGCACCCGCAGATTGTCGAGCGTGATCACCTTCGACACCAACTCGGGGTGCTGATGGGCGACATACATGGAGACATCGCCGCCATTGGAATGGCCGACCAGCGTGATGTGCTCGTATTCGACGTTCTCCTGCCGTCTCTTCAGTTCGCCCAGCACGAAGAGGATGTTTGCTTCGCAACGGATGTAGACTTCGCGCCGGCCGACATAGGGCTGACCGACATGGGTCATCAATGGCGGATCGCTCGGCAAGTCCTGCTGGATGCTGGCAACCAGATAGCCTCGCGCGGCGAGCACGTTGGCAAGGAAGGAATATTCGGTAGCCTTGACAGTGTTCCCGTTGCTGATGATGGCGAGCGGAAGCTTCCAGAGGCCCAGATTGGCCTTGGTCTCGTAGTCGCGCCGCACGGCGATCTCGACCGCGATCGGACGCTGGCGCGAGGCGTCGAACAGGGTCAAGGTCTCATGGCGGATCGCGAACCGGCTCACGACAAGATATTCCCCGACGCCGAGGACGCAGAGAAACGCCAGGATTGCAAACACCCTCTTCATCGCTTCGTTCTCAATCAATTTTGACTGAACGTGGTCATTGGGAACTCCCGGATCGAGCGATCGTGAGCGGGTTACGGGATTAAATTTAGGCAAGTCTGTGAGCGGCGCCCCGAAAGCGCCGCCCGGGTGCCATCGCACCAGACAAGGGTTAAAGGCAGCCGGCCTTGCTGCGATCGGGGCAGAGCCGGAACGCGCTCGAGAGCGTGAAAAGGAAGCGCGGGCTACGGCGCTCGTTGTCCGGCGCCCGGTAGCTCAAGGGGACCGCCACGCCGAGATCGGCCTGGAGATCGTATGGCAGGAAGAACCGCACGCCGGCCCCGGCCGATGTCAGCGACACCCCATCGCTCAGGCGATAACCGTCATTCCAGACTGCGCCTGCGTCGCCGAAGACGTAGAGCTGATAGCCCGCCCAATAGCGGAAATTGAGCTTCTGATCGAAGCGCAGTTCGGCCGAGCCGGCAAGGCCGTTGTCACCGCTGATCTCGGCTGCGCCATAGCCTCGGCCGAAGGCCGCGCCGCCAAGATAAAATTGCTGCGAGGTGAATAATGGCCGTGATGCCGTCTGGCTCGCAGCCGAGAGCTTGAGCGACCAGGCGTCGTTGAGCGTCTGGTAGCGCGTGAACCAGAAGTTCAGCACCGAGAAGTTCGACGAGGCGCCGTCGCGCGATAACAGATCATCGTCGAAATGCGATGCGCCAAAGATGTCGAGGCCCTGGCGGTAGGTCAGCGTCGCGAGATTGGTGCCGCCGAAGCGATCCTGGAGCCGGTAGTCGGCGGTCAGGCTGACGGTCCTGATGTGGTCGTTGTACCAGGGGCCGTAGATGTCATGCTCGGACACGTTGCTGAAGGTCCCGGCGACGGTAAGCGTCAGCCCGGAGGATTGCGACATGAAGGGCACGGCGCTTGCTCGCACCTCGAAAGCTTCGGTGGTGGTGATGTCGCTGTCGAGGCGGCGTGCGTCACCCGGCCGGACCGCGCTGTACAGGACGGAAGCACCGAGGCGGACACCGTCGACGCCGACGGGCGCGTCATAGGACAGGCGTACGAAGCCGAGCTCGCGGGGATCGTTGGCAATGGTCGACAGGTTGACCGTCAGCGCGTCGCCGGGCGCGAGATAGGAGTTGAACGCGCCGGTGGCGTAGGTTTGCCAGGGACCGACCGACGACGATCCGAGATTGTCCAGGCCGAATGAGGAGAAGACGTGCCAGGTCTTCAGATAGATGGTCAGGCGGAAGCGGCCGGTCGTACCACCGATCTCTTCCAGCGCGGTGTCGGTGATCCGGACGCCCGGCTTGCCGCTGATCAGGAAGAGCTGGCGTTCGAGTGTTGCCAGCCGCGACGGTTGTTCGGCCAGAACCGGGCCGAGCATCGGCCTTACGCCGAACTGCTCGGCGCCGTCGCCTTTCAGCTCGGCCTGCACGATTGCGCCTTCGATGACCTGGATGCGGACGTGGCCGTCGGCAATGTCCTGCGGCGGCACGATGGCCCGGCTCAAGTGGAATCCGGCTTCGCGGTAGAGGTCGCTGATCGTGCCGGCGATCGCGGCGAGGTCCGCCTGCGAAACCTTCTTGGCGAGATAAGGCTGATAGACCGCTGCGATGCGATCGGGGGAGATACGGAGCGATCCTGCGCGATATTTCGGTCCGCAAACGTGAAGTTGAGCGTATTCGATACTTGGCCGAACACGACGCGCTGACCGGGCTTGCCAACCGGAGCATGCTGCAAGCTGGCCTCACCGATCTGATCCGTGCGGCAGAGCGGCGGTCTTCCGGCATCGCCCTGCTCGTGCTCGGGCTCGACGGCTTCCAAGAGATCAACAACATGCTCGGACACTCGGCCGGCGACCTCGTGCTGCGCGCGGTTGCCGAGCGTCTCCAGAGCGAAGTCGATGGTAAGGCGATCGTGGCCCGGCTCGGCGGGGACGAATTTGCCATAGCGATCGATTGCGCGAAAGTCGGCGAGCCGATCGCAGCGTTTGCCGAGCGGATCGCGCACGCGTTTGAAGCGCCACTCGCAACGGGCGCGCGACAGCACCGCGTCAGGATCAGCGTTGGCGTTGCCGTCTATCCGGAAGGTGGGCAAAAGGCCGATGATCTCCTGAGCAATGGCCATCTGGCGCTGAGCCGCGCGAAGAGGACCCGGCGCGGCAGCCATGTGATCTTCGAAAGCGTGATCAGGCAGGAGCTCGAAAACCGGCTGACGCTGGAACGGGAGCTGGCACTTGCCGCCGACCGCGGCGAGTTCGAACTATTCTACCAGCCGCAGGTTCGTCTGATCGACGGCAGTCTGGTCGGAGCCGAAGCGCTCATTCGCTGGCGACATCCGGTGCGCGGCTACGTCTCGCCCGGAGAGTTCATGCCGGTGGTCAACACGTCGGCCCTGTCGGAGCGGATCGCGAACTGGGTGATGGAAACCGCCTGCCGCCAGGCGCGAGCCTGGGAATTGTCCGGCAACAACGTGCGCGTCGCGCTCAACCTCGCGCCCTCGCAGCTTCAATCCGGCGATCTCGCGCATTCGGTCGCGGCCCTGCTCGACGCGACGGGGCTGACGCCATCGCTTCTCGAAATCGAAGTCACCGAAAACATCCTGCTCCATGACGAACGCCGTGTGCTCGCCATGTTCAAGCGGATTCAGGAGCTCGGCGTCCGAATCCTGTTCGATGATTTCGGTACCGGTTATGCGAGCCTGAGTTATCTCAAGAAGTTTCCGCTCGACGGGCTCAAGATCGACCGATCGTTCGTATTTGGGCTTCTCGCGAATTCCGACGATGCTGCCATCGTCAGCTCGACGATCGGCCTCAGCAAGCAGCTCGGTCTGACGGTCGTGGCCGAAGGCATCGAGAACAAAGCAACTGCCGACCTCCTGGTCAGCATGGGATGCGGGGAAGGGCAGGGATATTTCTTTGGCCGTCCGATGCCTGCCGCGGCATTCGAAAAGCAGTTCCTAGCCGCGGAGCTCGAGGCTGTCAGCGCGGCCTGAGCAGGGTGGTTTGCTGCTACCGCCGGCGCGCTATTGCGACGCCAAAGAGGAATGCGACGAACAGGCTGGTCAGCGGTGCTTCGCGCGTGATCGCCGCGACTGTCGCGAGAGTTCCGCCAGGCTTTCGCGCTTCCTCTATCGTAGAGGTCAGGCGGTCGACAGCTGCGCGCAGGCCTCCCGCGACCTCGCCGATCGTGCGGGAGACGTCCGTCGCTGCATCGATGGCACGCTCGGCCACACCGGGTTGGGAAGTGGGTTGCGGTATCTCCGTGCTCACGGGCGCGACCTCCAGGCCTGACATGCGGGCCGACACCTTTGGCTATCCGCGCGAGCGCTCGTTTTGAACAGCGGGTCTGATGACCTTTGGCTATCCGCGACAGGCGCCGTGATTGACGGCGGGTGCCGGCCTTGGATGGGCAATTCAGCGCGCGGGATTTTGTTCCGGATGATTTGTTCGGGCGGACCTTCCCCGGGAAACGACGGGTGCGAATCTCTGTTAGGCTAGGTCAACCTTGCTGATGTCAGGAGACAGCCGTGACCGATCGAACCATGGCGGATCGAGCCCGGCGCATCGCCTTGCTCGGCGCTCCCATCGACATGGGGGCCTCGCAGCGCGGCACCTTGATGGGTCCTGCCGCACTGCGCACCGCCGGCCTTGCGACACTGCTCGAAAGCCTGGATTTCGAGGTCCGCGATCATGGTGATCTTTCCGTCGCCGGAGTCCCGGACCTCACCGACAGCCCGCCCGAAAAAGCCAATCACTACCGCGAGATCCAGCGCTGGACGCGCGTGCTGAGCCGCAAAGGTTATGAGATCGCGACAACCGGCGCGCTGCCGATCTTCCTCGGCGGCGATCACACGCTGTCGATGGGATCGGTCAATGCGATGGCGCGTCATTGGCAGGAACGTGGACGCGAGCTCTTCGTGCTCTGGCTCGATGCCCACGCCGATTACAACACGCCGGAGACGACGATCACGGCAAACATGCACGGCATGTCAGCCGCGTTCTTGTGTGGCGAGCCCGGCCTCGACGGCCTGCTGGGTGACGATCCGCGCGCTTCGATCAATCCGGACAAGCTGGACCTGTTCGGCGCCCGTTCGATCGACAAGCTCGAGAAGGAGTTGATGCGCTTGCGCCGGATCAGGATCGTCGACATGCGCCAGATCGACGAATTCGGCGTCGCCGTCCTGATCCGCCGCGTCATCGAGCGGGTCAAGGCGGGCAATGGCGTGCTGCATGTCAGCTTCGACGTTGATTTCCTCGACCCTTGCGTGGCGCCGGGCGTCGGCACCACAGTGCCGGGTGGGGCCACCTATCGCGAGGCGCACCTGATCATGGAGCTGTTGCACGATTCCGGCGTCGTAGGATCGGTCGACATCGTCGAGCTAAATCCCTTCCTGGACGAACGTGGTCGGACCGCGCGTACTGCAGTTGAGCTGATCGGCAGCCTATTCGGTCAGCAGATCACCGACCGGCCGACGCCCAGCAACGCAATCGCGCCGGGCGAGTAAAGCGGCGGACGGCGTGTGTGCTGAAAGCGCAGCAGTCGGAAACGTGTTCACGGCGCGGAATTTGGTTTCGGCAAATCAACAGGAAAGGCGCTGTTGGCTCGGAACTTGCTTGATGGAAACGGGAACCTGATGGGGCGCCATCGCATTGACCTGCGATAGGGAAGATAGCGGATCCTTCGATGACAATTGGCCGTTTCGCAAGCTCCATCTCCGCCGCTCTCCGCCATCCCGGCGTGATCGCGCTGATCGTCGCGGGTGTGACGATTGCTGCAATGCTGATCGTCGACCACGGACCCTGGAGCCGCGCCAAGACGCAGCCGGCCCATGTTGCAATGTATGCGACCACGGGAGACGCGGCACGGGCCGCTGGCGCCACGGTGCTACCGACCAAACCGAAGTCGCCGATCGAGCCAGTGCGGCCGGGACCCAAGACGTCCCCCACCGTCAATCCCGTGACGCCGTAGCGCTCTCGGCTGCTGCGACCGCTCGTCTTCGGCGAATGCGCGCGGCAATCGTGCGCAGTCGCGTCATCCAGTCAACGATGAACCCAGCAAAGCGAGGACGGCCAGCGCCATCAGCGCGGTGGCGAGCCAGCCCAGCGCGATCAGCCATGAGCGGGCCCTGAAGCGGCCCATGATCGCGCGGCTGGAGACGATCAGCATCATCATCGCCATGATGGGGACGGCGACAATGCCGTTGAGCACCGCGCTCCACACCAGCATATGGATCGAGTCGATTCCGGTGAAGCCGAGGCCGAAGCCGATGAGGGTTGCCGCGGCGATGATGGTGTAGAAGCCGGCCGCTTCGTCCGGCTTCGCCTCCAGCGTGGCACGCCAGCCGAAGATCTCTGCGACTCCGTAAGCGGCCGAGCCCGCCAGGACGGGGATGGCGAGCAAGCCGGTGCCGATGATGCCGGTCGCAAACAGGGCAAAGGTGAAATCCCCGGCGAGCGGCCGCAACGCTTCAGCCGCTTCCGTGGCCGAACTGATGTTGGTGACGCCGTTGGCGTGCAGGACCGACGCCGTGGTGAGAATGATGAAGAACGCGATGCTGTTGGAGAGCAGCATGCCGGAGATGGTGTCGGCCCTGATGCGCGCGAGCTCCGGGCGGCCGCCGTGCTTGAGTTGGCGAAGCGGCTTGTCACGCCTGCCCTGGTTCATCTCCTCGACCTCCTGCGAGGCCTGCCAGAAAAACAGATAGGGGCTGATGGTGGTGCCGAGCACGGCGACCACCATCAGAAAATAATCGCCGCTGACATTGGCCTTCGGCCACACCGCGGCGAGCAGCGCCGTGCTCCAGGGAATCCTGACGGTGAAGGCGGTCGCGACATAGGCGAACAGCGCCAAGGTGAGGAATTTCAATACGGGCGAATAGCGTCGGTACGGCAGGAACACCTGGAGCAGGGTCGAGCCGGCCGCGAAGATCAACGCGTGCTCGTGGTTCAGGCCGCCGATGACGAGTGAGAGGGCCTCGGCCATCGCGGCGATGTCGGCGGCGATGTTGAACGTGTTCGCGGCAACGAGCATGGCGACCAGCGCCAGAACCGCCCAGCGCGGCGCGACCTTCACGACGTTGGCGGCCAGCCCCTTGCCGGTGACGCGTCCGATCTGCGCGCTGACGAGCTGGATCGCGATCATGAATGGCGTGGTCAGAAATACGGTCCACAGCAGACCGTAGCCGAATTGCGCGCCGGCCTGCGAATAGGTGGCGATGCCCGACGGATCGTCGTCGGCAGCTCCGGTGACGAGGCCGGGCCCCAATCGTTGCAGCAGCGTCGGCGCGGATTTTGTGGGGGCCGCGTCGCTGTCGCTCATGGAAGGGGGCCTCAGTCAGGGTTGTATCTTCATAGCAAATGCCGACGAGGGAATGAAAGTTCCCGGCCACGCGAGCCGCGCATTTCTGATAATGCTAAGTCTGCTTGCTCCGTCGGGCAAAACAGGGGTAGATTGCCATCATCGAGCAATTCAGGACGTCACGCCCGTTCGCCAGGCTTCGCGCCCGGTGGCGGTGGCGGATGCCGCATGGAAGTGGTGCTGCGCCCAGCGTCCTACTTGACGCTGACGAGCATGCCCCAGGCGGCGGCCAGCGCCGCGCCGGTGAAAAGGACCACCGGATTGTCGCAGAAGGTGCCGCCATAACTGCACGCGTCTGCTCCGAATTGGCCGAGCTCATGATGGCTCGCGGAATAGAATAGTCCCGACAGCACCAGCAATGCAGCAGCGACGTAGTACATTGAAGATCTCTCCGGCTTGCCGCCGTTCCAGACGACATGTCCCAGCATGACGCGGAGAGATTTCGTTTTGCCGAATCCGCTTTGCTGCATTTGAGATAAAGTTTGCCCCGACCGGACAAAACACTGGCAAAATGAGACCATAGGCGAGCGCCGGCGTCGCGACGATGGCTGGCGCTCGGGATGAAAGGCCCCGCATCGCGGGGCTTTTGTCGTGTGGCTTTGTGGGGCCTGTCGCCGCAGATCGCCCCGACGAAACACGCCTGAAACATTGCTGAAACCGGATCGTCCTGAACTCCACCGGGCCAAGCCCCGACCAACGGAGCGAACAGGAGAGACAATCATGATCCAGATCGGTTCGAAGGAAGAAGTCGCGCTGTTGCTGGCGCTGTTCGGTATCCATACCCAGCCGGTCAAGCGGCCGAAGCCGAGATCGCAGCAAAGGTGAGAGAGGCCATGCCCGGTTTGGCCGAATGTCAGAGCCTGTTGCGGCTCCTGATCGCCAGGGGCGATCCCAAGGCCATCCCGCTCCGCCAAGGGCGTCATCGAACCAGTTTTTGAACACGGCGCCGGCCAGCGCCCGTGGGCACGGCCTGCGCGTGCTCCAGCGCGACGCACTCGACCAGCACGATGTCGCAGTCGGCGTGCAGCGCTCGTTCGCCGAGATCGAGCGCAAGCTTGCGGAGGAGTGAGGGGGTGTTGCGATCGCACGCACGCGATCATTGACGCGTCAGTGTCGGGCGGGTTGGCTCGAGTAGCCGAGACTGCTCGGACTCCAGCACGGCGATCTTCCGGCCGAGTTGCCAGACCTCGACCTTGCCCAGCCGCGTGAACTGCTTCGCAAAGGCCAAGGCAGAGGAATCGGACGAGGCTTCAAAGGCTTCGGCGGAGCGGAAGACGCCGTTCTCGCCGACGAGATAAGCGCGATATTGCTGCGTCATGTCGGCGCCCTCAGGCCGGGCGAGCGGAGCCAGGCCTCGATCTGCATGGCCGTCTCGTCCTGCCGCGCCTGACGCAGCAGCATCTCACGGCGGCGGCCCGGTGCCAGTGTGCGCGCTTCCGCGCGGCAGCGAGCGGCCTCGTCCGCGAGTCTTTCGTTCAGTGTCGTGGTCTGTTTGAAACGACGCCGCTTCAGCATGGCGCGGCTCCTCGTTGGAGTAGGGCGGGAGCGCAACTGGCGTTCTCATCGCCGATCGATGCCTCAAGCCTTGATGGCTTAACCTTATGCTCCTGGCAAAGCGGAGTCACATCATTTGATATGTTGCGCGTATTAAATTTTCAGGTGCAAGTTCAGTCGTTTGCGCCACTTACTCATCTTGCGCGCGTGACACCAAAGTTCATTTTTGAACCGAAGCGACTCCAGCTAGTTTGTAGGACATCACCGGCCAAGGCTTTCGTCCGTGGGCGTCGGTGGCTGAGAGACCGAGCGCGCTCCCGCCTGCAAAAGCGAAGGGAGCACCAGATGCGGGTCTATCGGCCATTGCCTGTCGAACATGAGCAGGCCGAATACATGCGGCAGATCGTGCGCGAATGCCGCGAGTTGTTGAAGCAACCGCCACCCGATACGTTTCTTGGACGCAAGACGCAGGACGCGCCTTCGAAGCAAGAAGCGGACGACGACTTCGCGTGACAGGATGCGGTGCAGATTTCTTGCATTGGGGCGGATTGAAGCACAACGTCCAGCAAACTGTTTGAAGGCGCTCGGCCCATCGGCGAACGCCTCGCTATTGCTGAAGCCGCGCTCGCGATACGGCGACAGTGCCGGCTCGATCGCCGGGGCGCCTCCGGTGGCGAGGCTCAGCCCGCGCGTCTTCGCCTCGACAGCTGCATTGGCATGAGTCCAGAGCCATCTTGCGCCCGCTCGACGAGAGGGGAACGTTTGTTGACAATGTTCCTACTCAACACCTCATTTCAACCTTTAGGCGAAGAGCCGAAGTATCGGCTCGTTCTCGAATTCTTGCGGGATAGTCGATGAGTAGCTCGCTTCTGGCTTTGGTCCTATTGAACAAGCCGGTGACGCCGGACATGTCAGCAGTCGCCAAGGCCCTTCGCGCCCGACATCCGGAATTGGCAACGGAGACGGCGGACAATGAAGAGGCGCAACCGGTTCAAGCGAATTCGCCGCTCATTCGGTGCGGCGACCAGCTTGTTGCGGTCATGTCGATGCCGGCACCCATTCCGCAGGATCGGGGCTGTGGGAACGCGCTGCGCGAACCTGGCCGGAAGGAAAGGCTGTGGCGACGAGGCATCGAGGTCACATGATCGTCTCGCTGCTCGGAAAAAGTGAGCGGCCGTTGATCGCCGCCCGCCTGACGACGGCGCGTTGATTGCGGCGGTGCCGGAATCTTGTGGCGTGGTGTGGGCGGGCCGGGTGGCACGGCCAGCCGATGTATGGCTCGAGGAGTCTCGCTGGTCGTTCGCACCGTATCCAGACTACCCCTTCAGACTATGGGTCGACATTCTTCCGTTCCGGTCAGGTGCGAAGATCGGAGCGATCACGATGGGATTGTCCGCCTTTGTCGGCCGTGAGATCGAATTTGTGACCGGCAAGCTCGCTCTTCCGGCGTTGTTCGACAAGGTGGCGGGACTTTCCGTGTATCTGATCGAACATGGAAACGTGGTGAAGGACGGCGATACGATCGGAGCGAGTGCGAGTGAGCGGATTGCGGTTCGGTACAAGAGCTCTGATGTTTTTGGAGGGCTGCCGGTGTTTTGTTGTGCTGATGAATTCAAACACTGATGTCGACGAGTGACTTTCCGGCCGATACGTGCCGACAGGTTCCTTGCTCGAGATCGATCGTTTGACCCGGCGGGCAAAACACTGGCAGAATAGCATTATCGAAAAGAGTCCGAACAAGGCTCGCGGGGACGCCGCGGGCTTTATTGTTGGGTGGTTCATCGTGGTCTTTGCGGTGTGTCGCTGCAGGCACGATACTCAACGAAGCTCAATCATGAGTGACGAGAAAGCAATTTCTGTTGCGAAGCGACCCGGAGCACGAAAGCGCCGCTTCTACAGAATAGGTCCCGATTTTAGTAGAGGCAGGCCGGGCTTTTGGCTTGAGGACGAGAGCATCCTCCTCCTTACCGAGTACATCGTCTGCCCGCTTCTATACCGCATGCGCCTTATGTGTTTGACAAAAAGGTCGGCAGTCTGCCGTACGACCTCGAGCTCTGTTATCACTGGTGGCTCATTTCGGACCGGACCAAGGCAGTGTTCGAGGGGCTTGATTCCGAGGCCTTTGTATTTGTGCCGTGCAGTGTGCGAATGCCGCACGGTATCTATGATGAACCCAAATATTGGCTCTGCGATGTTGTCCGCGTTCTAGACGCGCTGGACGAATCGCAATCGCGCTTGCGCATCGGAATCCGAAACGATGTGCGCTATATCGACCACGGCCAGAAATATTACGATCTCTCCGTCGGTGACAAACTGGTCTTCAGAGAGGAGGCTATCGGCAACGCTCATATTTTCCGCATGGCATACCACGATGCGGGTATCATATGCGATCAAGACCTCAAGGACGCCTGCAAGTCCGCGGGTCTCAAGAGAATCAATTTTCGAGATGTCCTAAAACTCTGAGCCTTTGTCGACCCCTTCGCGAGAATGAGAGGGCGCGCGCACACGGCTCTGCATCCCAAGCGCCGCCTGTCACGGCCTCTTCGCTTCAGCAATAATAAGTTGTGGCGGAGGAATTTCTGTTCACCATCACTGGCGGGAACGCAGGCAGAGTGGACGGCCCTCGGCAATTCGCACAATGACGGTGAGGAGTGGTTCTCTCGCTGGATACGGCCTCGGCTGGAATGAAATTATGTGGCGGAGCGAGAACAGGCATTTGACACGTCGGGGCAAAACACTTGCAGAATGGCATCATCGAAAGAGTTCGGAACAAGCCCGCGGGTATGCCGCGGGCTTGTTTGTTTGACGCCGCATGAGGCGTTCGTACTTTACGCGCCACCCGGTCCGAACCATTTCGTCAGCGCCTCCGCGAGCCCGCGGCGGCTCTGGTCTCCGACCCAGGCCACGTGCCCGTCGGGCCGGACCAGCACGGCCTTGGGCGCGACGACCTGTCCGATGGCCGGAAGCTGCCACGCGCCGTAGTAATCGGCATCGACCATCTCTATGCGATCCGCCCAGGGCGTGACGTCGATGCCGCCCTGCTTGCCAAAATCGAGCAGCACGCCGCGCGCGCTGTGCAGAAGCGTGAACAGCCTCAGCTTCTGTCCATCGAGCATCAAATCGAGATCGGGCATGCGCCGTCCGAGCAGCGCGTGGCCTTCGCCGAGATCGTAGCGGATATCGAGCCCACTCATCATCGCGCCAAAACGCTTGCGCGGCTCGTCCATGACGAGCAGCTCGGAGACGATTTCGCGCGCGGCGATGAGGCCGTCGTCGGCACGGCGGAGCAGGGCGATCTGCGCCCTGGTGTTGCGCAGCACGCGCGCGGCGACGGCATGGCGTTCGGAATGGTAGGTGTCGAGCAGGCTGTCGGGCGAGATGCCCTTGACCACCTGCGCCAGCTTCCAGCCGAGATTGACTGCGTCCTGCAGGCCGGTATTGAGACCTTGTCCGCCCACGGAGTGATGGATGTGTGCGGCATCGCCGGCGAGCAGCACGCGCCCTTTGCGATAGGATGCGGCCTGTCGCGCCGCATCGGTGAAGCGGGAGATCCAGGCGGGACTGTGCACCCCGAAATCGGTGCCGTACACGGCGGCGAGAGCTTCGCTAAGATCGCGCAGGGTAGGCTCGCCGCTGCGCTCGAGCATCGCTTCCGTCACGACGACCAGCACGCGCCCGCTCTCGGTCTTGCTGAGCCCATGGAAGCCGAGCGCATCGTGACGCAGGCCGAATTCCGGTTCCTCGCGCATCTCGACTTCGGCCATGAGGTTGCTCAGCGTCGGATCGGAGCCGGCGAAGTCGATGCCGGCCGTCTTGCGCACCACGCTGCGGCCGCCGTCGCAGCCGACCAGATAATTTGCGCGCAACGTGTCGCCGCCGGCTAGCGTGACGTCGACGCCGGTCTCGTCATGCGCGAAGCCCGTCACTGCACAGCTGCGATAGATCGGGACCGCGAGCTCCGCGACCCACTCGGCCATAAGACGCTCGATCTGGCTCTGTCGCAGCGCGAGCCCGTAACCATGGCGTGTCGGGAGATCGCTGATGTCGAGCCTGGTCCAGGCGAAGCCGGCGAGCTGGGCGATCCGTCCTTCGCGCAGGAAGCAATCCGCAACGCCGCGCTGATCGAGGATCTCGATGCTGCGCGCGTGCAGTCCGCCGGCGCGCGTGCCTGACAGCTCCTGGTTCGCACGCCGCTCGACGATTGCGACGTCGATATGTGCCAGCGCGAGCTCCGCGGCCAGCATCAGTCCGGTCGGGCCGCCGCCCGCGATGACGACCGCATGGCCGCTGGCTGACGCGCGGCTTGCGCTCGTCCGTGAACGGGATGTCCGAAGCAGTACCGGCAATGTCGTTGACCCTCGACTCGTGGTTGGGTCGAGGCTTCTACGCGATCATCGGGGGCTTGAAGCAAGTCCCTTGCGCACCACATATCGAGCTGGGAGGAGGCGCTTGCTTTTTGGCGCGTCGATTGACACGTCGGGCAAAACACCGGCAGAATGGCATCATCGAGATGCGCGCTGCTTTCTAAGCGGCCTAATCGTCCTTCGACAAATCGCCGGATTCTGTGGGCAGATCGATGCTGCCGCCGTCGCCATGCACGAGATCGCGATTCTTGTCTTCCGTCTCCTCGGTATGTTCGATGCTCTCATCCTGCGCGGCACGTTCCTTGTTGATGCGCGGCGCTGGTCCCGGAAGATTTCGTGACGTCCTAGATGGGGTCCTCTGAGGTGTCATGGCCGCCCTCCTGATCGCCTAACGCGGCTTACGCGAAATCGTTCGTTTGACACGTCGGGCAAAACACTGGCAGAATGGCATCATCGAAACGTCTTTGGTTCGCAATCTGCGGCGGGCTTTTTTTATGTCCTCTTCGTGTGATGACAATCGCGCTCAACACAGAGTTTGACACGTCGGGCAAAACACCGACATACTGACATCATCGAGACGAGTTTGGTTCAACCCGCGCGGAGACATCCGCCGCGGGTTTTTTTCGTCTCGATTCCGAGATCGGACGGCGGCGGCGCATTGCGGCCACGCACTCACTTGATACGCGTTCATGGAGCGCCGATCGGCGCGCCGCCGTCCGAACCATTTGCTGGCCGAGCACGCGCGAACGTGCCGGCCCGCGGCGCTGGGCGCGGTCCGCCCGCGCCGCTGCAGTCTCCGGGAGCCGAAATCGGGCACTGGTACGAGCCGGACAAGCTGATGGGATATTGCGTGACGCTGTATTTCGCAAAGCTGCTGGTCTGGGACAAGGTCCTTGGTTTGGGCACGACGGACGCCCTCGCCGGATTTGCGGCGATCACGGCCAATCTCGTGGTCTCCTTTTACTTTGCCAAACGCGGCTTCGAGAACGTTGCAAGGATCATCAAGCGGTGAAGATCGTGGATGACGAGATCAAGGCCATCATTGCCGAGACGCTGGCGGAGCAGCACAGAATCCAGCAGGAGAGCATTGATGCGATCGTCGCGAAAGTGGTGGCGTCGGTGCTGACGTCTCTTGGAATCGAAGATGACGATCGAAAGGAGCTGAGAGCTGACTTTCAGCATCTGCGGCGCTGGCGGAGAAGCGTGGAACAGGCGCAGAGTTATACGTTCAAGGCCGTGATCGCCGTGGTCGCCACCGGATTGATGGGGGCCATTTGGCTAGGCGTCAAGGTCGCGCTGGGCAAGTGAGACTTTTTCGGCGGCGAACGCCACCGCACGATGGAACGAGTTGTCCGTCGCCAATGGGTATGCCATGTACAGAATTCGTATCGTCGATGCGTCTGATGAAGACGTCGCCGACACCTTGGCCGATCTGCATCAGCTGACATTCTTCGATGCTGCGGCAATGCCCCAGTTCGACCTTGGAGCGTGGTGGCTGGAATATCACGGTGATAATGCGGTCGCCTTTGCTGGTGTTGTGCCGTCGACGCATGTACGAAATAGCGGCTACTTCTCCAGGGTCGGAGTCTTGCGCCGGCATTGGGGGCACGGGTTGCAAATCAGGCTGATGCGGGCGATCGAGGCAAGGGGCGCCGCGTTGGATGGGACAGTGTCGTTTCGGATACGACAGACAATCCCGTGTCTGCCAATAACTTCATCCAGTCAGGTTATCGGCTCTATGAGCCCGAGGTACCTTGGGCCTGGTCGCATACACTTTACTGGAGAAAGTGGCTACGGTGAGCGCTGGGGAGCGTTTCCCGCGACGCGGAACGCGTGTGTAATGGTTCATCAGAGGTGTGGCGTAGCCTGTATGCGCAGGATGGCGAAAAGCCCGGCAGCCGGACGGCTGCCGGGCTTCTTTTGCGTTTATAGGCAATGCGGGTGAAACACTTGCGAAGTTGGCAGCGTCAGGCTTTAAGTTTGCTCTTGCAGGAAATTCGGCGGCCATAAGCCGATGCAAGGGAGAGCGCTGTCGATGCCCACCAAGCCTCATCTGCCGGTACGTTCGTCGCGAGGGACGGGAGGGCCGAGTGCGCTCGATGGTCTGCTGGTCGTCGATTTCACGCGCGTGGTCGCCGGGCCGGCCTGCACCCAGACGCTCGCCGATTATGGCGCGCACGTTATAAAGATCGAGAATCCCGACGGCGGCGACGACACGCGTGCTTATGAGCACGCCGAGATTGGCGGCGAAAGCGCCGCCTATCTCAGCCTGAACCGCAACAAGCGCGGCATTGCGCTCGACCTTGCCGTGCCGGAGGCTCGAGAGATCGCGCTGCATCTCATCCGCAAAGCAGATGTGGTGGTGGAGAATTTTTCGAGTGGGGTCATGAAGAAGTTCGGGCTCGACTATGAGTCGGTCGCGCCACTCAATCCTCGGCTGGTCTATTGCTCGATCTCCGCCTACGGACGTACCGGACCGTTTGCCTCGCGTCCGGGCTTCGATCCCATCACGCAGGCGGAAAGCGGCTTCATGTCGCTCAACGGATTTGCCGACGGCCCAGCGGTTCGTACCGGTCCGCCCATCGTGGACATGGCGACAGGCATGTCTGCCTGCAATGCAATCCTGTTGGCGTTGCTGGCGCGCGACCGGCTCGGCCGCGGCCAACATGTCGAAGTCGCCCTGTTCGATATCGCGATGGCGATGACCGGCTTCTATGGCATGGCCTATCTCATCAACGGCGAAAATCCCGGCCGGTTCGGCAATTCGCCGAGCGGCTCTCCCACCGTCGGCGTCTACGAGGCCTCTGACGGGCCGCTCTACATGGCATGCGCCAACGACCGGCTCTACCGCCGGCTCGTGGTCGAGGTCCTGAATCGGCCCGATCTCATCTCCGATCCGCGGTTTGCCACGCGCAAAGCTCGTTCGGAGAACAAGGAGCTCTTGCGGGCAGCCATTGCAGAGGTCTTTGCCAGCGATACTCTGGAGAACTGGATGGCGAAGATGAAGCTGGCGAATATCCCGGTCGGCTATCTCCGGACGGTCGAGGAGGGTTTCAATGCGCCCGAGGCTCGCGAGCGCCATCGCCTGAACCGGATTCCGCACCCTACAGCGGAATGGGTGCCCAACATCGAGCCGCCCATTACCATGAGCCTAACCGCCGCGATCGATCCCGTTGCGGCGCCCCTGTTGGGCGAGCATACCGAGGACGTCTTGCGCAACATCCTCGGTTACGACGAACGTCGGATCACGGAGTTTACCCAGAAAGGTGTGTTTGGTTCCGGCAGGCCCTCGACGCCGACGTGAGCCCAAGGACGGTCCCATGGCACCAGGCACGTGCAGCGCGCGGATCGATGCTTTGCAATGCCGGCTGCATTGGCTTGATTTGGCGAAGGGGCGGCCGCATAAATACGTGAAATTGAGGGACACGAATGGCGCCGGATCGAAAGCCGAGCATGGGACGGTCCGCCGCGCCGCAAGCCGGCGAAGGCGCCTATGCGGCAATGATCGCGAAGGCCCGCGGCCTCGTGCCGCGATTACGCGAGCGGGCGGCGCGGACGGAGGAGCTGCGGCAGCTCCCCTCGGAAACCGAGATCGATCTTCATGACGCTGGCCTGTTCCGAATGCTCCAACCGGCCCGGATTGGCGGGGCCGAGCTCGACTATGTCGCTCTCGTCGATTGCGCCGAGCTGCTCGGGCAGGCGGATGCGTCGGTAGCCTGGAATCTCGCCAATCTGGCGAGCCATCACTGGATGCTCGGCATGTTCGAGCAGAAGGCGCAGGATCTGGTCTGGGGCCGCGATCCGGACGCTCTGATCGCATCCTCATTCATTTTTCCCGCCGGACGCGCCACGCGGGTCGAGGGCGGATACCGGCTGCACGGTAGCTGGCCATTCTCCTCGGGCGTTGCCTCCTGCGAATGGAATATGCTTGCAAGCGTGGTCTACTCCGACGACGAGGCGGACGGCATCGAGTATCGAATTTTTCTGCTGCCGAAAGGCGATTACAAGGTGCTGGACACTTGGAACGTGGCCGGACTGCGCGGGACGGGATCTTGCGACGTGGAGGTCAGGGACGCCTTCGTGGCTGACCATATGTCGGTCGCCGTGGGGGACCTTGCCGGAGGCCCGACACCCGGAAGCAAGGTCAACCCGAATCCGCTGTATGCGCTCCCCGTGTTCTCGCTATTTCCTTACGTCCTCTCCGGCGTTGCGCTAGGCAATGCGCAGGCGTGTCTCGACGATTACACGGAGGTCGCACGCCATCGCATTTCGACCTACAACCGGGCCAAGCTGAGCGATTTTCAGAGCACCCAGATCAAGATCGCGGAAGCCTCGGCCAAGATCGATGCCGCACGCCTGATCATGCGGTCGGCGTGTCTCCAGGCCATGGAGGACGCACGGTGCGGCCATATCCCTGACATGGCGACCAAGACCAGATATCGGCGCGACGGATCTTTTTCAGTGAACTTGTGCACGGACGCGGTCTCGATGCTGTTTGCCGCGAGCGGCGCGCGGGGTCTGTTCACGACCGGCGTGTTGCAGCGGCAGTTCCGTGATGCGCACGCGATCAACTCGCATCTCGCGTTCAATTTCGATGCGGCGGGGACCAATTATGGACGGGTGGCGCTGGGCCTGCCGTCCGAGAATCTCACGCTGTGAGGTCGGCCGATGAATGATCTGCCGAAGCAGCCCCGTGCTCCCGATCCCGCTAACGAGTTCGCTAGCGACAGCTCCCAGATCGATCCTCGCGACTTTCGCAACGCGCTCGGAACCTACGCAACGGGCGTGACCATCATCACGGCGGCAGCGCCCGACGGCAAGCCCTACGGACTGACGTGCAATTCGTTCGCCTCGGTCTCGCTGAATCCTCCGCTCGTTCTGTGGAGCCTCGTCGTCTATTCCTCGAGCCTGATCATCTTCCAGAACGCCAGCCATTTCAGCGTCAACGTTCTTGGCGCTTCGCAACAAGAACTTGCGAACAAATTCGCTAAATCGTCGGATGACAAGTTCACCGGCGTCGGCTGGACACCTGGCCTCGGCAACGCGCCGGTGCTCGCCGAGAGCGTCGCCAACTTTCAATGCCGCTCCGTGAATCGCTACTATGGCGGCGACCACGTGATCTTTCTCGGCGCGGTCGAGGCCTATACCTACAATGCGACGGAGCCGCTGCTCTTCGCGAGAGGGGCGTTCGGTCGCTTCATGGCCGACGATGAGCGCAAGAAGGCGCCTTAACGCTCTTCAGGTCGCCCTAGACAGCGTGGCGCTCTGTCGCTGAAAGCTTGTAGATCTCCAACGCGTCCGCGTCCGCACCTCGCGCGGCCTTCGCTAGCCTGAAGAGCTGTCCGGCAAGCGAAGCCATCGGCACCGGCGTCGACGTCGCCTGTGCGACATCGGCAACCGTATCGAGGTCTTTGAGCATCGTGGCGATGTGGCCGAGCGGCGGGGTGTGAATGCCCTGCACCATCCGTGGCACGAACAGCTGGAGCGGGATTGAATCTGCAAAGCCGCCGGCGAGCGCTTCGGGCAATCGATTGGCATCGATTCCGGCGTTCGCGGCCAGGCGCGTTGCTTCCGCGAGCACGGCCATCGCGCATCCGACGATCACCTGGTTGCAAAGCTTTGTGGTCTGGCCGGCGCCGACCGGCCCCATGTGAGTGAACCTGCGTGCCATGGCCAGAACATAGGGCCGCACCCTCTCGATGTCGTCAGCTTCTCCGCCCGCCATGATGGCGAGCGTGCCTTCGTCGGCGCCCTTCGTGCCCCCGGATACCGGCGCGTCGATCCAGCCCGCACCGTTGGCGTCTTTTAGTCGCGTTGCAAGATCGCGCGCCGCGTCTGGATGAATCGACGAGAAGTCGACGACAAGCTTGCCCGAACCAGGCGCCGATGCCAGACCTTCGGGCCCGAAGATCACCTCTTCGACCGCGGCCGCATCCGTCACGCACATGAAGACGATATCCGAGTTCACCAAGAGATGACGAGGCGTGACCGCGCGCTGGGCACCGGCCTTGGCGAGCGGCGCCACCTTGCCCTCCGAGCGGTTCCAGACAGCGACTTGATAGCCGGCCTCGAGCAGGCGTCGGGCCATCGGCGTTCCCATGAGTCCAAGGCCGAGATAGCCGAGCTTCTCGGTGCCTTGCGCGTTTGCCTTGTTCTCATCAGCCATAGGTTGCCTCCTTCTGTCGCATCGCGACGCCGCTTTACCATACATTGCACATCGAACGGCAAAACCGCTTGCTCGCATGGCTTGCCTCATTGTTTGAACCATGAAACATTTGAGGCGGTCGGGTTGGCGGGCGCCGGACGGCGCCAGAGTAGCGGAGTGGCACGATGCGAACCGTTTCGAGGTGGATCCTGGCTTTGGGGGCGGCAGCGGCCGCGAGCGCGGGGGCAAGCCCGTCATGGGCGCAGCAGACGATCCGCGTCGGCTGGACGATTCCGGCCGAGGAATCCAAATATTGGATGATGCGCAGGCCGGCCGAATTTCCCAGCATCGGTAAGACCTACAATATCGAATGGACCCAATTCCAGGGCACCGCGCCGATGACGCAGGCATTGGCGGCCGGTGCGTTGGACTGTGCGACCCAGGCGCCGCTGTCGCTCGCCAACGGCGTGGTCGGCGGCAATCTCAAGGCCTATATCGTGGCGCAGCACGTTTTCGAGAAGCCCGGCGGTTTCTCGGTCTACTGGGCCGTCAAGGATGACTCGCCCATCACGACAATCGCGGATCTCAAGGGCAAGACGGTGGGCATTTCCGTGATCGGTGGCGGCACGCAAGGGCCGTTCAATCTGCTCTTGAAACAGAATGGCGTCGATCCGGCCAAGGACATCAAGCTGGTCGAGGTCGGCTTTGCCGTCTCCGAGGACGCGCTGCGTCAAGGCCGCGTAGATGCGGTCAACATGAACCAGCCGTTTGCCGCGCGCGCGGAGGCGAAGGGCGGCACCAGGAAGCTGTTTTCGTTGTCCCAGGCCATGCCAAACATCGTACACATCCTGGAAGCCTGCCGTGCTGACTTCGTCGACAAGAATCCGGAGCTGGTCAAAGCCTATGTCCGTGACATCACGTCAGGCATGAAGAAGGCGCTGGCCAACCGCGAGGAAACCTTGAAGGTGGTGTCCGAAGTGCTCAAGGCGCCCGTTCCGGTGCTCGAGACCTATCTGCTCAAGGACAACGATTTCGGTCGCGATCCGGGCGCAGCACCAAACTTCCCCGCGATCCAGAAGATGCTGGATATCTATGCAGAGACAGGAATGCTGCCGAAGCTAGATGTCGCACAGTTCAAGCATCAGACGATCGTCGCTCCGCTGCAATAGAGGCGGGCGAATTATCGCGCGTAAGATCGTGGCGTGCCGGATCATCCGGGACGCTGCATGAAGAAGATGCAAATATGAAGAAGTTGCGATCACGGGTTACAACAGACGGGCTCGACCGAGCCCCGCATCGTGCATTCATGCGCGCCATGGGGCTCGACGACGCCGCGATTGCCAAGCCGATGGTGGGCATTGTCAGCATGAAGGGCGAGCAGACGCCCTGCAACATGACCCACGACTTCCAGGTGGCTGCGGCCAAAACTGGAATCGAGGAAGCCGGCGGCACGCCGCGCGAGTTCTCGACCGTCTCGGTTTCCGACGGCATCAGCATGAACCACGAGGGAATGAAGTTCTCCCTGTTCTCTCGGGAGCTGATCGCCGATTCGATCGAAGCCGTCGTCCAGGGGCTGGCCTACGATGCGCTGATCGGATACGGCGGATGCGACAAGACCCTTCCCGGCTTGATGATGGGCATGGTTCGCTGCAACGTGCCGTCTATCTTCATCTATGGCGGCAGCTCGCTGCCGGGCCGCGTGGATGGGCGTACGCTGACGGTGCTCGACTCCTATGAGGCTGTCGGCAGCTTCATGACTGGCGACATCGACGGCGCCACGCTTGAGCGGATCGAGCGTGCTTGCTTGCCGACCATCGGCGCGTGCGCCGGCCAATTCACCGCGAACACCATGGGCATGGTCTCCGAGGCGATGGGGTTGACTATTCCCAACGTCTCCATGGTGCCTGGTGTCTATGCGGAGCGTGCGCAGATCTCGCAGCACGCCGGGCGGCTGATCATGGAGATGCTCGCGCGTGGCGGACCGTTGCCGCGCGATATCGTGACGCGGAAATCCCTGGAAAACGGAGCGGCGATCGTTGCCGCGACGGGCGGCTCGACCAACGCCGCGCTGCACCTTCCGGCGATTGCGAACGAGGCGGGCATCGCATTCACAATCGATGACATGGGTGAAGTCTTTGCCAGGACGCCGCTAATCGGGAATCTGCGCCCCGGGGGCAAGTACACGGCAAAGGATGTCTATGACATCGGTGGCGCGGCGGTTGTGATCCGCGAGCTGATCCAGAGCGGCCATATCGATGGCAGCTGCCTGTCCGTTACCGGCCGCACGCTTGCCGAAGAATATGGCGCGGCTAACGCACCGGACGGAGAGGTTGTCCAGTCTGTTCGTGCGCCGATTATGCCTGACGGCGGTGTGGTGGTGCTGAAGGGAAATCTCTGCCCCGATGGCGCGGTGATCAAGGTCGCGGGCCTGAAGAGCCAGTTCTTCGAAGGGGTGGCGCATGTTTTCGAGGATGAAGAAGCTTGTGTCGTAGCGGTGCGTGAGCGCAGCTACAAGGCGGGCGAGGTCCTCGTGATCCGCAACGAAGGCCCGGTCGGCGGACCCGGCATGCGCGAAATGCTCGGCGTCACCGCACTGATCTACGGGCAGGGTATGGGCGAAAAAGTGGCGCTGATCACCGATGGCCGGTTCTCCGGCGCGACCCGCGGCATGTGCATCGGCTACGTGGCCCCCGAGGCATTTGTTGGCGGTCCGCTGGCGCTTGTTCGCGACGGTGACAGGATCCGGATTGATGCCGCAAACCGGCGGATGGATCTCCTGCTCGATGAGCAGGAACTCACCGCGCGGCGCCGCGATTGGAAGCCGCGTCCGCCGCGTCACCGTGCGGGTGCGCTTGCAAAGTATGCGCGACTGGTTGGGCAGGCGCCGGGCGGAGCCGTGACGCATGAAGGCCCGGCAGAATGGCCGTGGTTCGAATGACGCACTGAACGGGTGCGAAAACGACCACCCGTCTGGCAGGCTTCTTGCTAAGGTCGTGCCGCTGAATGTTCGTGCGCGTGAGGCGAAAGACAGGATGACGGTAGTGCCTGCAAGATCGAGCAAATGGATGAGACCGGTGAACTCACAAGAGCCGGCTTCTGCAATCATCGAGATCGATCGTGTCTCCCAGGTCTTTCAAACCTCGGCGCGCAAGGATCATTTGGCGCTATCGGACATCTCGCTGACGATCGAAGAGGGAGCCTTCGTCTCTATCCTAGGTCCGTCCGGCTGCGGCAAGTCGACACTGCTCTATATCGTCGGCGGTTTTGTCCGCCCGACCAGCGGCATGGCGAAAATCAGGGGACACACGATCACCGGGCCGGGTCCGGATCGCGGACCGGTGTTCCAGGAGTTTGCCCTGTTTCCCTGGAAAACCGTGCTGGGCAATGTGATGTATGGCCCGCGTCAGCAAGGTCTGCGCACCGCCGAGGCCGAGGCGCAGAGCCGGGCCTTGATCGAGATGGTCGGCCTCAAGGGCTTCGAGAATTTCTATCCCAAGGAATTGTCGGGTGGCATGAAGCAACGCGTGGCACTGGCGCGCACACTCGCCTACCACCCCGAAGTGCTGCTGATGGACGAGCCGTTCGGTGCGCTCGACGCGCACACACGGACGCGCCTGCAGAACGATCTTCTGAACATCTGGGAGCGCGACCGCAAGACGGTGCTGTTCGTCACGCATTCGGTCGACGAGGCCGTCTTCCTCTCGGACAAGGTCGTCATGATGTCGAAATCGCCCGGCCGAATCCGACAAGTCATCGATATCGATCTGCCGCGACCGCGCCGCCGCAACGAGCTGCTGCTGGATCCGCGCTACCAGAAGTACGTCGTCGATATCGAGCGCATGTTCGATGAGAGCGACGAAGCCGGGCCTTTCTCATGATATCGTCGGCTGTCTTGACCAGGCGGGCTGCTCCGGTGCTGGCCTGCATCGGATTGCTGGCAGTGTGGCAGGTCGCCTCGCTTGCGCTGAAGAACGACAGCTTCCCCACGGCGATCGAGGCGATCCGGGCAATTCCCGACATTCTCGGCGACAGGGAATCCTTGACCAACATCCTGGCTTCGCTTCGCCGCATGGCGATGGGTTTCGGTGTGGCGGTGCTGGTTTCGATTCCGCTGGGTCTGTTGATGGGACGCAGCCGAGGCATCGCGGCCTTCTTCAATCCGCTCCTGATGGTGATTTATCCGGTGCCGAAGGCCGCCTTGATGCCGATTATCATGCTCTGGCTGGGCGTTGGCGACGCCACGAAGACACTGGTGATCTTTCTGGGCGTCAGCCTTCCCGTGATCTATCACAGTTTCGAGGGTGCCAAGGCGGTCGAGGAGAAGATGCTGTGGTCGGGTGCCGCGATGGGGCTTTCGTCTGCGAAACGCCTGGTGCGGATCGTGCTGCCCGCGGCGCTGCCGGAAATCCTGACCGGATGCCGCACGGGATTGGTGCTGGCGCTGATCACGATGATCACCAGCGAGATGATCGCCCGTCAGTCGGGCGCCGGCAACATCCTGTTCAATGCGCTCGACATGGGCCAATACGACACCGTCTTTGCGATGATCATCATCGTGGGGACAATGGGAATTTGCCTCGACGCGATTTTCGAAAGTGTTCGTGCCAGACTCGTGCGTTGGTCCGAGCCGCAGTTCGACATGCCGCTGAGCTTCTCATGATGTCGCGCCTTCTCTCCCCAAACGTCCTTCTCGGCGTTGCGCCGATCGCGCTGATCCTCGCCCTGTGGCAGGGCCTGGTGTCATTCGGCCTTGCGCCCGCGGTCTTGCTGCCGCCGCCGGGCTTCGTCTTCAGCCGGCTGCTTCAGCAGCTCGTGACGTTGACGTTCCAGCAGGAAATCGCAGCAACGCTGATTCGCCTGTTTGCCGGGTTTGCGATTGCGGTCGTGCTCGGGGTCAGTATCGGCATCGCCGCCGCCGCCAATCCGGCGATCAACGCCGTGGTTCGTCCGATCGTCCGCGTCTTGGCGCCGTTGCCCAAGGTCGCGCTCTATCCGGCGCTCCTGCTTTTGCTCGGGTTCGGTCACGGATCGAAGGTCACATTGGTGGCCGCAGACGCGCTCTTTCCCATTCTGCTGTCGACCTATTATGGTGCATCGACCGTCGAGCAGAAGCTGATCTGGTCGGCTATGGCGGCGGGAACACCACGCTATGAAATCCTCTTCAAGGTGGTGCTGCCTGCGGCGATGCCATCGATCCTGACTGGGTGCCGGATCGGCCTTGTCATTTCCTGTATCGTGGTGTTTCTGGCCGAGATGATCACATCGACGGATGGACTAGGCCACGCGCTCGTGACGGCGGCCCGCACCTTCCAGGCAGTGGACATGTTCGTCCCGCTTATCACGATATCGCTGCTAGGCTTGATCCTGAATGGCCTGCTGGGCGCCGTGCGATCGTACCTGCTTCGGGGGTTTCCCGAAGCGTAACGAACAAATAGAAGACCGGGAGAGAACCATGCTGGCTGATCGCATCGAAGCAAAATGGATTGACGCATTCTGCGAGATCTTTGAGCGATGCGCCGTCAAGGCCGGCGATACCGCGGCGATCCTCTCGGAAACCCAGTCGCGTGCGTTGAACGTGCATCTTGCGGAGCTGGCCCTGCTGCGCATGGGCGCGCGGCCGTTTCACTTGGTGATGCCGACACCGCGTAACCGTCATGTCGTTCCGGTGCGCTCCACCGGCGCGAGCGAGGCAATGCAAAAGCTCCGGCCAGTCATCACGGCGCTTCAGCAGGCCGGGTTTGTGGTGGATTGCACCATCGAAGGCCTGATGCATGCGGTGGAAACGCCCGAGATCCTCAAGGCCGGCGCGCGGATCCTGGTGATCTCCAACGAGCATCCCGAAGCGCTGGAGCGCATGGTGCCGGATTCCGCGCTTGAGAAGCGCGTTCGCGCGGCGGCGAAGATGCTGCGGGGGACCAAGCGGATGCGGGTGACCTCGAAGGCCGGCACGGCGCTCGATGTCGACATGGTCGGCGCTTCGACGGTTGGTGTGTGGGGCTGGACCGACAAGCCCGGCACGCTGGCACATTGGCCCGGCGGTATCGTCGTCAGCTTCCCCAAGAGCGGGACCATCAACGGCACTCTGGTGATGGCGCCTGGTGACATCAATCTCACCTTCAAGCGCTACCTGACATCGCCCGTGAAGATGACATTGAAGGACGATTATGTCGTCGAGCTGGAAGGCGAGGGCACGGATGCCGCGATGATGCGCGCCTATCTCGCTGCCTGGGGAGATCGCGAAGCCTATGCGGTCTCGCATGTCGGCTTCGGCATGAACTCCGGCGCGCGCTACGAGGCGCTGTCGATGTATGATCAGCGCGACACCAACGGCACCGAGATTCGGGCCGTCTCCGGCAATTTCCTGTTCTCAACCGGCGCCAATGAATTCGCCGGCCGTTACACGGCGGGGCATTTCGATCTGCCGATAATGGGCACGACGATCGAGCTCGATGGCGTTACGGTGGTCCGGGAGGGCGTGCTCCAGGACGTCTTTGGCTAGTTGCGGTCGAGCACCGGGGGGCGCGCTAGTCCGAAGTGTCGGAGCAGATCGACCATGGCCTGGAGCCGCTTCGCGCGATAGACGTCGACGTCGAGCCCGGAATAATCGAGAAAGCCTGCACCGGTGCGCAGGCCGATCCGGCCTTCATGCATGTTGCGTGAAATGACATCCGGTGCCCGATAACGCTCGCTGCCGAGCGCGCCTTCCAGATATCTGCTTGCGTAGTATAGGATGTCGCCGCCGCCCCAATCGATGAATTCGAGCAGGCCGAGCACGGCGTAGCGGAAGCCGAAACCGTAACGGATCGCCTTGTCGATCTCCTCGGCGCTGGCGACCCCTTCCTCGACCATGCGAGCGGCCTCGTTCATCGCCAGCGCCTGGATCCGTGGAACGATGAAGCCCGGCGTCGCTGCACAGACCACCGGGACCTTGCCGATGCCTTCGAGCAGCGCCTTGACCTCGTCGACGACGATGGGATCAGTGGCTCTGCCGGGCGAGATCTCGACCAGCGGGATCAGATAGGCCGGGTTAAGCCAGTGCACGTTCAGGAAGCGGCGAGGGTTAACGATCGCGCCGGATAGATCATCGACGAGGATGGTCGAGGTTGTCGACGCGATGACTGTATCCGGACCGACCTGCTTTGAAGCCGCCCCGAGCACCTCGCGCTTGAGCTCGACGACCTCAGGAACGCCCTCGAAGACCATCCCGGCGTCGGATAGTGCTTCCTCGCTTTGGCCGGCCGCGATCACTGAGACTCGTGCGACAAGGGGATCTACATCTGCCTCGGTCAAGAGCCCCAGCTTCGCCAGGCTGGCAAAGGTCGTCCTGACCTCGCCAAGCGCATCCGCTTCCAGCTTGGCGAACTCCGCCGCGGAGCGCGCCTTGACGTCGACCATCGTGACCGCATGTCCCGCATAGGCGAACGCGACGGCGATGCCGCGTCCCATGCGGCCGGCGCCGAGACAGGCGATATTGACGCGATTGCTCATCGATCAGAATCCGTTGCGAAGCAGCGTCTGCAGTTCGGCCTTGCTGAGATCGCCAAGACCCAGTGTTTCGAGCGTCCGGCCACTTCGCGCAAAATCTTCGCCACAGACAGCGCCGCCAATCGACAGAAATGCCTTGGCCAACGGCGTGGCTACGCCAGAAAGGCCAGCGACGGAGACCAGCAGCGACAGCCCGAGCCGCAGATCCTCGCGCATGTAGCGGTGTTCGGTCAGCACTATCCGCTCTCGCCAGTCGCCGGAATCGGTCAGACGATCATGCGAACCGCGGCCATACATCCAGATCTCGCCTTCCTTCGCGTAGTGATGGGCGAGCGGGAAATGCGGCGCGCCGTAGCCGAGCGCCTCGCGCACCGCGATGCGTTCGGCGTCGAGCGCGTCGGTGACCCGGCGAATCGCGGCTTGTGTGCCTTCCTTGTGAATGTCCCAGCGTTCGAAATGCTCGATCGGGCCTGCGTTCATCACGATCAACGGCGGATGAATGATCGGGCCTGCGTTCATCAGCGCGCCGGATAGCGCATCTCCGCACGGTTCGATCACGCCCGGGAAAGCGCGTCCGATGATTTCGAGTGCATGCGGCGCCTGATCAAGCGGGAACACACCGACGGGCAGGCGCTTGGCGCGGATGGTGATCGCGACCTCGAACGTTCCGTGCTTGCGGGTCAGCCAGGGCAGCGTGCCGGTTTCGGCAAAGCTCACCCTGGCGTGGTTGCCGACATCCCGTGCCGCTTGGGCGAAGATCATCGAGCCGAACGTCGCCGGCGGCAGAAATACGACCTGACCGTCCCGCAGATGCGGGGCAAGCAGACGGGCAATATCCGGCTGCGCGAAGGCCGGGGCAGGGCACAGGATCAACTCCGTTCCGTCGACGGCTTCGGCGATCTCGGTCGTGACCAGCGCGAGCTTCAGGTCGTGACGGCCGTTATGATCCTTGACCAGGATGCGCGAGCCGGCGGCGCGGTGTGCTGCGACTTGACCGGCATCGCGGCGCCAAAGCCGCACCTCATGCCCCGACAGAGCAAAATCGCCCGCGGCCGCGAAAGAGCCGTTTCCCCCACCTAGAACTGCGATCTTCAAGATGCTTCTCCTTGCGCGCGGGACTGCGCATCAAGCTGCTTCAGTACGAAATGCTGGACCTTGCCCAGTGCCGTCCGCGGCAGATCGGTGACGAAGACGATCTCGCGCGGCACCTTGTAGCGCGCGAGTTGTGCCTGAAGATGCGCCCTCAATTCGTCCGCTTCGAGCCGGCAGCCGGATCTCGCAATGACATAGGCGATCGGCACCTCGTCCCAGCGCGGGTCGGGCCGGCCGATCACGGCGCATTCGCTGACATCAGGATGTTCGAGCAAAACGCGCTCGACCTCGGCCGGGTAGACGTTTTCCCCGCCTGATATGATCATGTTCTTCTTGCGGTCACGGACCCAGAAATAGCCGTCGGCATCGCACAGGCCGATATCACCGGTGCGGTACCAGCCGTCGTGCAACGCGTCGCGCGTTGCGGCCTCGTTGCCCCAATATTCAAAGAACACGTTGGGCCCGCGCACCGTGATCTCGCCTGGCGTGCCCGCGGGCAGTTCGTTGCCGGCCTGATCGATCACCTTGGCTTCGCAGCACAAGCCGGCAAGGCCGGTCGATCCCGCGCGCGAAAGGTCGCCGCCAAGCCGCGTGTAGACGGCGATCGGGCAGGTTTCCGTCGAGCCATAGACCTGAAGTACCGGGACATCGCGCGCGACGAAACGCTCGATCAGGTGAGGAGGCACGATGGTCGAGCCGGTGGCGATGGCCTTGAGTGACGAAAGATCAGTGGTCGGCCAGGCAGGATGCTCGCTCACCGCCTGCAGGATCGCAGGCACCATCACCGTGAGTGTCGGCCGTTCCTGTTGGATGGCCGCAAGCGCGGCATCCGGCGCGAAGCGCGCATGGACCGTGACCGTCGCGCCCAGCTGCAGCGCCGGCGTGGTCTGGATGTTGAGGCCGCCGACGTGGAAGAACGGCAGCACAGTCAGCACGTGGTCGTCGGATGTCATGTTGTGCATGTGCTGGCTCATGACGCCGTTCCAGAACAGCGCCTCCTGGCGCAGCACTGCGCCTTTCGGCCGCCCCGTCGTTCCTGAGGTGTAGACGATGAGGAGCGGGCAGGAGAGGTCGGTGTGAGGGGTGCGGCCGCTGCCCTGGCTGCGAGCCAGCAGAGCTTCAAATGTCACACCGCGAGGTGGCGGGAAGTCGAGACCGACCACGGATGTCTCCGGCGCAGTCTGCCCAAGCTCGGCAAGCACTCCGGAAAATGCCTGCTCGAGCACCAGGACCTTGGCGCCGGCATCGCCGAGAATGAATAGCTGCTCGGCGACGGCCAGCCGCCAGTTTAGCGGCACCAGGATCGCGCCGAGCCGCGCGCACGCGTAGAGCAGGACCAGATAATCCGGCCGGTTCAGGCTCAAAATCGCGACCCGGTCGCCGCGGCCGACGCCGAGCTGTTGCTTCAACGCCGTCGCGGTCCGTTCGATGCGCGAGGCGAATGCCGCGTAGCTCAGCTGCTCGCCTTCGAAGGCAATGGCTGTCTTGTCTGGCGCGAACGCCGCATTGCGGTCGATCAGGCTACAGAGGTCCACCGTCAGTCGTCCGTTTCGCCGGCCTCGTACAGCGCTTCGCGCCCGATTCGGTCGAGGCAGAGCTCGGCGGTCCAGGGCAGCATCAGCGAGCCGCAGCGGCTGTCGCGATAGATCCGCTCCAGCGGCAGCGAGCGAAGCATGGCCTGACCGCCGCAGGTGCGGATCGCGAGCGCGGCGAGCTCATTGGCGCCCTCCATCACCGAATATTGCGCGGCATAGGCGCGCAGAACCTGCTCCTTGGTCGGATTGGCGCGTGCTTCGGTCACTGCCTGAAACCAGATTGTCTTGATCTGCTCCAGCTTGATCTGCATCTGCGCGACCGCGATCTGCTTGGTCGGGTACATCCGCCGTTTGACCGGCGGCATGCCCGGAACCTCGCCGCGCAAGTAACGTACGGTGAAGTCATAGGCGGCTTGTGCGAGACCCATATAGGTCGGCGACAGCGTCAGGAACATGTGCGGCCAGCGCATCGCGGCCTGGAAATAGACGCCACGGGGCATCAGCGCGGAATCATCCGGCACGAACACGTCCTTGAACAGAAGCGTCCGTGAGACCGTGCCGCGCATGCCTAGCGGATCCCAATCGCCGACGACGGAAACACCTTCCGACTTGGCGGGAATCGCAAGGTAAAGCGTGTTGCGGCGCGAAGCCTTCTCGCCTTCCTCAATCTCGGTGCAGAGCACGCCGTAATAATCGGCATGACCGGAGAGCGACGCAAAGATCTTCTTGCCGTTGATGATCCAGCCGCCTTCGACCGGCCTTGCTTCCGTGCCGAATGCGACCCCACCGGCAGCCGCCGCGCCTCCTTCGGAGAAGGGCTGCGAATAGATTGCGCCATCCTCGACGATGCGCTTGTAGTGGACTGCGCGCCGCCGTTCGTGCTCGGCGCGCGTCTCTTTGTCCATGTCGAGATCGTCGGCAAGGGGACCCGACCATAGCGTCGAACAGACGTGCATGTTCCATGTCAGCGCGGTCGCACCGCAATAGCGGCCGATCTCGGCGGCCGCCAAGGCATAGGTCTGATAGTTCGCGCCGAGGCCGCCGTGCTTCTTGGGGACGGCAATGCCGAGCAGGCCGACGCGATGCAGGTCGCGATAATTCTCAGTCGGGAAGATCGCCTCGCGATCGTAGGCCGCCGCGCGCGTAGCGAACACGCTCTGGCCGATCTCGCGGGCGCGCGTGACGATGCCGGCCTGCTCGTCGCTCAAGCGGAACGCGACAGGATCGAAGATCGGCGCATCCAGCGCAACCTTGTTGGTCGTGCCGATCGTCTTGCTGACTTGCATGGTCATCGCGCAGTTACCTTAGGCTTTGGTCGCGAGAGAGTTCAGAAACCGGGCGAGAGCGCCGTCAAAGGCACCGGGGCGTTCGAGATTGGCGAGATGGCCCACGCCGGCGAGCTCGACATATTCAGCTCCCGGAATAAAGGTCGCCGTCTTTGCCATCATCGGCGCAGGCGCGTTGTTGTCCTTTGAGCCGGACAGCAGCAGGGTGGGAACGGAGATATTCCCAAGCGTGCTGCGCTGATCGAAGCCGATGAGAGCCAGCATCATGGCGCGATAGCTGGCCTCAGGCACGCTCCCCATGCATTCGCGGGCAAGCTCCATCCCGTTCGGATCCGGATCGTCGCCGACGAGTTCCTTCACCAGCGACGGGGCCAGCGACTTCATCGTCTCCCCGCGCTCGAGCGGCCCGAGCCGCGCCGCGACGAATGATTTCTGCCAGTCGCCGTCGGCCTTGCCGAAGGCCGGGCTGGTCTGCGCCAGCACGACCGCGCGTGCCAGTTTGGGAAACTGCACCAGCCACCTTTGGACGATCATGCCGCCGATGGAATGGCCGATCAGAACAGGCCCGCTGACGCCGAGTTGCTCGATGAACTGCTGGAGTGCTTCCGCCAGGGCAGCGATGCTGACGCTGGCGAGCGGCGCCGATCCGCCATAACCCGGCATATCCCATGCGATCGCGCGGAAGCGGTCGCCGAAGTTGGCAAGCTGCCGCCGCCAGGCCCGCGCCGCGCCGCCGATGCCATGCAGGAAGATCAGAGGTATCGCGCCCGGATCGCCCGCGGCCTCATAGGCGAAGCGTCCGTCCTTTGTTATCATTGGCACAGGCTGCGACACGCGACATCCTTTTTGCTGGGCCCTTCGATGCTAACAGGCTTGCCGGCGATGGGAAGCGATAATTTTACACTTAAAGCAATTTTCGGGCCGGGCGCCATGCGGGCGTTCGCGATGTCGATCGGCGCTTTCGTTGCAAAAACTTGAAGGTTAAAATATATCGGGGAACGATCAGCAGCCCAGGGAGCCAGCGCATGTCCGGATTGCCGCATTCGCCGCATGCGCTGGTGACCGGAGGCGGTCGCGGCATCGGCCGTGCGATAGCTGCTTCTCTGGTCGGCGCTGGCGCGACCGTGACCGTGCTTGGCCGAAATGCGGCGGTTCTCGAAGAGGCGGTCAATGCAGGTGCCGCGCACTTTGCGGCTGTCGCTGATGTCTCGAACGAAACGTCACTGAAAGGCGCCATTGCCGCGGCAAGTGCGCGCAAGCCGATCGACATTCTCATTGCCAATGCGGGCAGCGCTGAATCGGCGCCGTTTGCGAAATCGGATACCGCCCTTTTTGCGCGCATGATGGATGTCAATTTCATGGGCGTGGTCCACGCCGTCCAGGCTGTGCTGCCGGGCATGAAAGATCGTCCCTATGGCCGCATTGTCGCGGTTGCGTCCACGGCCGGGCTCAAAGGCTACGCCTATGTCAGCGCATACGCTGCCGCTAAGCACGCCGTGGTCGGGTTCGTGCGGTCCCTTGCCCTCGAGATGGCTGGAAGCAACGTCACCGTGAATGCGGTATGTCCCGGCTTCACCGACACCGATCTCGTTGCCGGCAGCATCGAGAATATCATGAAGAAGACGGGGCGTAGCCGCGAGCAGGCCGTCGCAGAGCTTGCGAAACACAATCCGCAAGGGCGCCTGATCACGCCTCAGGAGGTCGCTGACGCGGTTCTCTGGCTGTGCGGCGAGGGCGCCGGCGCGATCACCGGACAGGCGATCGCGGTTGCCGGTGGTGAAATCTAAGCTGCGCAAGGCCCGAACCAAGGAAGCCAAGGAGATCGCATGAGCAGACACGCCAATCCCGTCACCGTGCCGCTTGCAGACTATTCGCCGCAGCACTTCCTGCTGGCCGTGGTCGACGGCGTTGCCACGGTCACGCTCAACCGCCCCGAACGAAAGAATCCCCTGACGTTCGAAAGCTACCGGGAATTGACCGATTTCTTCCGTGCCTGCGCTTTCGACGACGCGGTCAAATCCATCGTCGTCACCGGTGCCGGCGGCAATTTCTCGTCCGGCGGCGACGTGTTCGAGATCATTGGTCCGCTCGTGAAGATGGACACCAAGGGGCTGACCGCCTTCACGCGGATGACCGGCGACCTCGTCAAGGCGATGCGGGCCTGCCCGCAGCCGATCGTGGCCGCGGTCGAGGGCATCTGCGCCGGGGCCGGGGCGATCATCGCCATGGCATCGGACATGCGCCTTGCGGCAAGCGGGGCGAAGGTGGCGTTCCTGTTCAACAAGGTGGGGCTGGCCGGCTGCGACATGGGTGCTTGTGCGATCCTGCCGCGCATCATCGGGCAGTCCCGCGCCTCCGAACTGCTCTACACCGGCCGGTTCATGACTGCGGAAGAGGGCGAGCGCTGGGGCTTCTTCAGCCGCATCGTCACGCCGGAGCAGGTGCTGCCCCAGGCGCAAATTCTGGCGAAACAGATCGCCGAAGGGCCGACCTTTGCCAACACCATGACCAAGCGGATGCTCGCCATGGAATGGGCGATGTCGGTCGAGGAGGCGATCGAAGCGGAGGCCGTTGCCCAGGCGCTGTGCATGACTACGGCGGATTTCGAGCGTGCTTTCGAGGCGTTCGCCAACAAGGTCAGGCCGGTCTTCAGGGGCGACTGAGCCGGCCGCTATTATCCTGAGCCAAGCCAGGAATGGGGCTTGCACGAAATTATTTTAGGCTTAAAATAGTTTTCATGGCCGGTCGAATTGGCGAGGCTCCCATGAAAGTCGCGATCATCGGTGGCGGACCTGCGGGTCTTTACGCGGCAATCCTGCTGAAGAAGCAGCGGCCAAGCGCCGACGTCGCCGTGTATGAGCGCAACCGCGCCGACGACACCTTCGGCTTCGGCGTGGTGTTCTCGGATGCGACGCTCGATAATTTCGAGAAGCACGATCTTCCGAGCTACCGCCGCATCACCCAGGAATTCGCCTATTGGGACGACATCGCCGTGCATTTCCGCGGCACGGTGCACCGGGTCGGCGGCAACGGCTTTTGCGGCTGCTCGCGACGCAAGCTGCTTTTGATCCTTCAGGAGCGTGCGCGAGAGCTTGGCGTCGCGCTGCAGTTCGAGGTGGACATCGGCGATGAATCCCGCTTCGCCGATGCCGATCTCATCCTCATCGCCGACGGCATCAACAGCCGTTTCCGCGAGAAATACGTCGATCATTTCCAGCCGGAGGTCGACGTCCGCTCCAACAAGTTCGCCTGGATGGGATCGACCAGGCCGCTCGATGCCTTCACCTTCATCTTCCAGGAAACCGAGTGGGGCCCGTTCATTGCCCATGCCTATCAGTATGAGGCTGGGCATTCGACCTGGATCTTCGAGACCGATCCTGAAACGTTCGAGCGGGCGGGGCTGACAGGGCTGGACGAGGCTCAGTCCGCCGCGCGGATGGCAGACATCTTCGGCTGGTTCCTCAATGGGCACAAGCTGCTGACGAACCGCTCGATGTGGCGCAACTTCCCCATGATCCGCAGCAAGCGCTGGGTCAAGGACAACATGGTCCTGCTCGGCGACGCCAAGGCCAGCGCGCATTTCTCGATCGGCTCGGGCACGAAGCTTGCGATGGAGGATGCGATTGCGCTGGCCGAAGCCATGGAGAGGGCGCCCAGCATCGAGGCGGCGCTGCAGATCTACGAGAACGGCCGCCGCGAGGAGGTCGAGAAGACGCAGCATGCCGCCGACGTCTCGCTGGTCTGGTTCGAGCACGTCGACCGCTTCTGGAATTTCGACCCGGTGCAGTTCGCCTTCGGCGTCATGACGCGCTCGAAGGCGATCACATATGACAATCTGAAGCTCCGCGCGCCGGATTTCGTGGCGGAGGTCGACAAGTCGTTTGCCAGGCAGGTACGCAGCAGCGGCTTCGATGTCGACACCGATCGGCCGATGGTGCCGCTGTTCCAGCCGTTCCGCTTGCGGGAGATGAAGCTCGCCAATCGCGCGGTGATGTCGCCGATGTGCATGTATTCGGCGCGGGAGGGTGTGCCGACCGACTTCCACCTCGTGCATTACGGCTCGCGCGCGATCGGCGGTGCCGGGCTGATCTTCACCGAGATGACCTGTGTCAGCCGCGACGCCAGGATCACCCCCGGCTGCGCCGGCCTGTGGAACGACGAGCAGGAGGCCGCGTGGCGGCGCATCGTGGATTTCGTCCACGCCAATTCGGCCGCGAAAATCTGCCTGCAACTGGGCCACGCCGGCCGCAAGGGCGCAACCAGGTTGATGTGGGACGGCATGGACCGTCCCTTGGAGCAGGGCGGCTGGGAAGTTTTCTCGGCCTCACCGCTACCTTATTTTCCCGACAGCCAGGTGCCGCGTGAGCTCGATCGCGCCGGCATGAAAGCGGTGAGAGACGCTTTCGTCGCGGCGGCCGAGCGCGGCGAGCGCTGCGGCTTCGATATGCTCGAATTGCACTGCGCCCACGGCTATCTGCTCGCGAGCTTCATCTCCCCTCTCACGAACACCCGTACGGACGAGTATGGCGGCGCGCTCGAAAATCGGCTGCGCTTCCCGCTCGAGGTCTTCGAGGCGCTGCGCGCGGTGTGGCCCTTGCACAAACCGATGTCGGTGCGCATCTCCGCAACCGACTGGGCGGACGGTGGCATCACCGGCGACGACGCCGTCGCCGTAGCGCGCGCTTTCGCCGAGGCGGGTGTCGATCTCGTCGACGTCTCGACCGGTCAGACCGTGCGTGATGCGCAGCCCGTCTACGGGCGCATGTTCCAGACGCCCTTTTCGGACCAGGTCCGCAACGAGGCGCGCGTGGCCACCATGTGCGTCGGTAACATCACCACGGCTGACCAAGCCAACACGATCTTGGCCGCCGGCCGGGCGGATCTCGTCGCACTCGGCCGTCCGCACCTGGTCGACCCCTTCTTCACCATGAAGGCGGCGGCCTGGTATGGGGCAAACGACGCTTTCTGCCCCCCGCAATATCTGCCCGGCAAAGATCAGATCTTCCGCAACAGCGTGCGCGACCGGCAGGACCTCGAGGAGCTGAGAATTAAGGCTAAGCCCAAGACCCGGGCCGAGCTCAAGGCGGAGGCGACAAAGCCGCTTGCGGCGGAGTGACCGCCCGTGCGACGTTAACCCATTGCCTGTGTTTCGAGTGGAGTTAGGGCGATGAAGGCGATTATCGTCGGCGGCGGTATCGGTGGCCTCACCACGGCATTGATGTTGCGCTCGCGCGGCCTGGATTGCGAGATCTACGAGCAGGCCGACACCATTCGCGAACTCGGCGTCGGCATCAACACGCTGCCGCATGCCATGCGGGAACTGGCCGGGCTCGGACTGTTGCAGAAGCTCGACGACGTCGCGATCCGCACCGATCAGCTCTATTATCTCAACCGCCATGGCCAGGAGGTCTGGCGCGAAGCCCGCGGCATCGACGCCGGTCACGACGTGCCGCAATTCTCGATCCACCGCGGCCGGCTTCAGGGCGTCATCCATCGCGCGGTCGAGGAGCGGCTCGGCGCGAACGCAATTCACACCGGCTGCCGGCTTGGTGCTTTCACGCAGGACGAGGGCGGCGTCACGGCCTACTTCTTCGATCGCGCCGGCGCGCACGTCCACACCGCGCGTGGCGATATCCTGATAGGCGCCGACGGCATCCATTCGCGCGTCCGCGAGACGCTGTTCCCCAATGAGGGCCCGCCGTGCTGGAATGGGCTGATGCTGTGGCGCGGCGCCCGCGACTGGCCGCTGTTCCTCACCGGCAAGTCGATGATCGTGGCCGGGGGGCTCAATGCCAAGGTGGTGATCTACCCGATCGCGGAAGGATCGAGCCCGGCAAGCCGGCTGACCAATTGGGCGGTGCTGGTGAAGATCGGCGAGGGTAATGCCCCGCCACCGCGCAAGGAGGACTGGTCGCGCCCGGGCCGCCGCGAGGAGCTGATGCCGCATGTCGCGCGCTTCTCGGTTCCCTACATTGACGTGAAGAGCCTGATCTCGGCAACGCCCGAATTCTACGAGTATCCAACCTGCGACCGCGATCCCTTGCCCTATTGGTCGTCGGGCAGAGTCACGCTGCTCGGCGATGCCGCGCATCCGATGTATCCGGTCGGATCAAACGGCGCCTCGCAGGCGATCCTTGACGCGCGCTGCCTTGCGGATGCGCTGGTACGCGCCGAACACCCGCGCCAGGCGCTGCTGGAGTACGAGAAGAAGCGCCTGCCGATGACGGCCGAGATCGTCCGCTCCAATCGGCGCGGCGGCCCCGAGGGCGTCATCGACGCCGTCGAGCAGCTCGCGCCCGACGGCTTCGACAATGTCGACAATGTGCTGAGCTATTCCCAGCGCGAGGCGATCGTGCGGGGCTATGCCACGAAGGCCGGTTTCGCCGCGGTGCCGGGACTTGCGGCCGTGCGCGCTTAAGACAGGCTGCTAGCCGCCGGGCGGCGGCGGTAGGAAGTGGATGTTGAACTCGGCGGCCATCGCCACCACGTCCTCGGGCTTTTGCTCCTTCATGTTGTGAAGGCCCCAGAACAGGTCGAACAGCTTGCGGCTCGGGGAGACCCAGAACAGCACCTTTGCGGTCTGCTCCGACTTGTTGAAGATGCCGTGCGGCACGCCCATGCCGAGGCGGATCAGGTCGCCTGCCGTTGCCTGCGCTTCCGAATTGCCGAGCACGAAATCGAGCTTGCCCTCCAGCATGTAGAGATATTCATCCTGGTCGGGGTGAATGTGCGGCGGCACGAAGGTGCCCGGCGGCAGCGTCGCATGCCAGGAGAAACTGTTCTCGGCGTAGCTCTTCGGCACGTAGGTCTGGCCGAGGATGTTCCAGGAAATGCCCTGGATGCCCTCATTGGCGCGGGTGATGCCGGTGATTTCACTCTTCATTGCAGTCCTCCCGTAACACGCTTCGGCTCAGTTCGCCGCCTTGCAATCCTTGGCATAGCGATCGCCGTAATTCTCAAAGACCTTCTGCACGATCTCGGTCTGGAACTTGCCATCCGGACGCTTGGCCACCTTGGTCAGGTAGAAATCCTGGATCGGATAACCGTTGGTGTTGAACTTGAAGGCACCGCGCAGCGAGGTAAAGTCGGCCTTCTTCAAAGCGGCGGCGACCGCGTCCTTGTTGGAGAGGTTGCCCTTCACGGCCCTGACGGCGCTGTCGATCAGCATCGCGGCATCGTAAGCCTGGAAGGCGTAGGTGCCGGGAACGCTGTTGTAGGCGGCCTCGTAGGCGGCAACGAACTTCTTGTTCTGGGGATTGTCGAGATTGGGCGCCCAGTTCGCGCCGCCGAACATGCCGACGGCCGCGTCCTGCTGCGCCGGCAGGGTCGATTCATCCACCGTGAACGCCGAGAGCACCGGAATGGTATCGGCGAGCCCGGCCTGCCGGTATTGCTTGACGAGATTGACGCCGAGGCCGCCGGGCATGAACGTGAAGAGAGCATCAGGCTTCTGCGACGAGATCTTGGACAGCTCCGGCTGGAAATCCAGCGTATTCAGCGGCATGTAGGATTCCTCGACGATCTCGCCCTTATAGTCGAGCTTGAACCCCGCGACCGAGTCCTTGCCGGCCTGATAGTTCGGGACCATCAGGTACATGCGCTTATAGCCGCGATCCTGCGCGACCTTGCCGAGGATCTCGTGCACCTGATCGTTCTGATACGACGTCACATAGAAGAACGGGTTGCAGTCCTTGCCGGCGAAGGTCGACGGCCCGGCATTGGGACTGATCAGGAAGGTTTTCGATTCTGTGATGGGCCGGTGGATCGCCTGAAGGATGTTGGAGAAGATCGGGCCGACCACGAAGTCGACCTTCTCGCGCTCGAGAAGGCCCTTGACCTTCGTCACCGCTGCATCCGGCTTCAGCTCATCGTCGACGACGACGACCTCGACGTCGCGGCCGCCCATCTTGCTGCCGAGATCCTTCACTGCGAGCGTGAAGCCGTCGCGAACCTGTTGGCCCAGCGCGGCGGCAGGTCCCGACAGGGTCACGATCACACCCAGCTTGATTTTTTCCTGGGCGAGGGCAGGGGTCACCACGGTGCCGAGCAGCATTGCGGCTGCGGCCAAGGTCATTTGCGTCTTCATCATCTTCCCTCGCGTCGATTGGCTTGCGCTGCAAGCCACGTACTTCGATCCAAGCTTATGCCGATGACGGCCGCCGCGGCAAGCCGAGCTCGAGGCGGCTATCCCGCGGGCAGCTGCGCATGCAAGCGGCGCGCCAATTATTTGAAGCCTAAAGAAATTGACGTGCGGTCGATTATTGCAGCTTTGGACTTGCAGCCGGCGCCGATTTATTTGAAGCTCAAAACGTTGGGGAATCCGTGCCGGCGCCAAATGCCGGCCGTGAGTGATTGCAGCAACATGCTCGATTCCGAGACCAAGGCCGTCGAAACACCGGAGGACCACGCCGAAGAGCTTCGGCTGTGGCTGCGGCTCTTGACCTGCACGACGCTGATCGAGGGCGAGGTGCGCGGCCGGCTGCGGCAGCGGTTCGACGTCACGCTGCCGCGTTTCGACCTGATGGCACAGCTCGACAAGGCGCCTGACGGCATGACGCTGTCCGACGTCTCCAAGCGCATGATGGTCTCCAACGGGAACGTCACCGGTCTCGTCGAGCGTCTGGTGGAATCAGGCCATCTCGACCGGCGCACCTCGGAGACGGACCGCCGCGTCCAGGTGATCCGTCTCACAAAGCTCGGGCGTGCCGAGTTTCGCAGGATGGCTGCGGAACACGAGACCTGGATCGCCGATCTCTTCGCTGACCTCTCCCCGAAGGATGTGCGCGAATTGATGCGCCTCTTGGCCAAGACCAAGGCTTCGGCGCAGAAATCCGCCGCCCGGCGCCGGCCATAAACCGGCCGGCCGAGCAGACCGCCGATCCCCTTTGCCGCAGGAAAAAGCACGGCATGCCCAAAATCCGCTATTGCGCCAAATTGTTTTAAGCCTAAAATGTTTTCCCGATCGTGCTGCCGGGTGCAATCCATGCTGAAAGGAGCGTGCGATGGCCAACGCCGCCAAGATTCAAGTGTCGGGTCCGTGTGACGGCAATGCCGCGACGGCCCATGTCGATACGTTCGCGCAGCAGCATCTGCCGCCGCGCGAGCTCTGGCCCGAATTCATTTTCTCGCGGCCGGAGCTGCGCTATCCCCCGCGACTGAACTGCGTCAGCTATTTCCTCGATCGCTGGGTCGAGCAGGGCCAGGGCGATGCACCTTGCGTCATCAGCCCCGGCGTCAGCTACACCTATCGCGAGCTGCAGGCGCTGGTGAACCGCATCGCGAACGTGCTGGTCGGCAAGCTTGGTCTCGTCCCCGGCGGCCGTGTGCTGTTGCGCTCTGCCAATAACCCCATGATGGTCGCGACCTATCTCGCGGTGATCAAGGCCGGCGGCATCGTCGTAGCGACGATGCCGCTGCTCCGCGCCAAGGAGCTGTCCTATCCGATCCAGAAAGCGGCGATCACGCTGGCGCTGTGCGACGGAAAACTCTCCGAGGAGATGGAGAAGGCGAAGGCCGCAGCGCCCGGTCTCGAGCGCGTCGTCTATTGGGGCAATGACGCCTCCGATTCGCTCGAAGCGCTGATTGCGGATGCGAGCCCCGAGTTCAGGGCTCTCGATACCGCAGCCGATGACATCTGCCTGATCGCCTTCACCTCGGGCACCACAGGCGATCCCAAGGGCACCATGCATTTCCACCGCGACATGCTCGCGGTCTGCGATGGCTATGCGCGCAACATCTTGCGGGCCGAGCAGAAGGATCGCTTCATCGGCTCGGCGCCGCTCGCGTTCACCTTCGGTTTCGGCGGCGTGCTGTTCCCGATGCATATCGGCGCCTCCTTCGTGGTGCTGGAGAAGACCACGCCGGACGACATTCTGAATGCGATCGAGCAGTACAAGACCACGGTCTGCTTCACGGCGCCGACCGCATACCGGGCCATGCTCGGCAAGCTCGCAGGCCGCGACATCTCCTCGCTTCGCAAATGCGTCTCTGCCGGCGAAACGCTGCCCAAGCCGACATTCGAAGCGTGGCTGAAGGCCACCGGCATCAAGCTGATGGACGGCATCGGTTCGACCGAACTGCTGCACATCTTCATCAGTGCGACTGAGGACGAGATCCGCCCCGGCGCCACCGGAAAGCCCGTGCCGGGCTATGAGGCCAAGATCGTCGATGACGAGGGCCGCGACGTGCCGCCCGGGACGATGGGCCGCCTCGCCGTGCGCGGGCCGACCGGCTGCCGGTATCTCGCCGACGAGCGGCAGCGGAAATACGTCCAGAACGGTTGGAACATCACCGGCGACACCTATCTGATGGATGGCGATGGTTATTTCTGGTACCAGTCGCGCTCCGACGACATGATCGTGTCGGCCGGCTACAACATCGCAGGGACCGATGTCGAAGCGGCGCTGCTCACGCATCCGGCGGTCGCCGAGTGCGGTGTGATCGGCGCCCCCGACGAGGCGCGCGGCATGATCGTGAAGGCCTATGTCGTTGCCGCACCGGGCGTGACGCCTGACGCTCAGCTCGTGGCCGAGTTGCAGGAGCATGTCAAACGCGAGATCGCGCCGTATAAATATCCGCGCGCCATCGAATTTGTGACGCAATTGCCGAAGACCGAGACCGGAAAGTTGAAACGCTTTGCGCTGCGGCAGCTGGCGCAGGCCGCAGTGACGTCCTCAGGCGTCGCTGCGGAATGAGAGAAGGATAGAGAATTGTCTGTGACGACACCGAAGGGCTCGCAACTCGCGGTGCTGCCGACAGCAGCCGAGGACGGGACGCGCATCAAGGCGCAGATCCTCCAGCCATCAGGCTGGCCGGTGCCGAAGGGGTATGCCAACGGCATGGCTGCCGAGGGGCGCATCGTCGTGACCGGCGGGGTGATCGGCTGGGACGCCGAAGAGCGTCTCGCCGACGGCTTCGTCGCGCAGGTGCGTCAGACCCTCGGCAACATCGCCGCGATCCTGGCCGAGGCCGGTGCCCGCCCCGAGCACCTCGTGCGTTTGACCTGGTACGTCGTCGACATGGACGAGTACCTGGCCAATCTGAAGGAGCTGGGCAGGGTCTACCGCGACGTCTTCGGAGCGCACTATCCTGCGATGGCGCTGGTTCAGGTCGTTCGCCTCGTGGAGAAGGCGGCGCGCGTCGAGATCGAAGCCACCGCCGTCATTCCGCGCTGAGCTTGGCCGCGATCGGCTCGCCTTGGTTAAGCCGCGATGAAATGAGGTATGATTGCGCAACGACGGAGGTGCGATCCCTCCAGCTTGCGGGAGAGGATTGGGGAGAGGGCGCTTCCGCAATGGGACAATCCTTAAGAGGAGAAAGCCCTCACCCGGTGCTTCGCCATAGCCGAGGCTTTGCCTCGGCGTGTTTGAGATGACGGCCGCCAGAGGCGGCCTACGCCTCTCCCGCAAGCGGGAGAGGTGAACGAGCCGCCACAATCGATTCATCCTAAGGCCATTTCGCATTAGCTCGCCTTGGCGAGCTCGTCGTCCTCGGGCGAGTTCAGATAGACGCCCGACATGGTGTCGATCCAACACAGATGGTCGTGCACCTTCGTGACGCCCTCGACGTTCTCCGCTGCGACGATCGCGGCCTGCCGTGCGCGCTCCGCGGTGATGACGCCGCTGGGATGAACGATACCGTCGCGTATGATGACGTTCAGCCCGAATGGACACCAGTCGTTCCTCTCCATGGTGTCGATGATGCGGCTGCGAATGTCATCGTCGTCCCGTTGTTTCGCTCCATGAGATCGACGATCTCCGCGAGCGCCGTATCTTCCGTGATGGTCGGAGGCTGGGCGTCATGGCCGCGCTCGACATGATCGGCCTGATCATGCCGGGTCGGAAGACCATTATCTGAAAAGTGTGAGGCGGTTTTCCGAGAAGATCATGCTCAAACAGTAAGCTGGACGATGATGATCATCCCAATCTCATCGCGCCTTAGACCTCCGGCTCGGAGCTCGTCGCGAGGTCCGAGGAGCGGAAGCGCTTGGCCTTGTCCAGTTTCCGGTAGGCCACTGACGCCGTTCGCAACAGCTTCTTTTCCCGCTTGCGATTGAGGAAGCGATGGCCGGCATCAAGGACGGCGCCGTTCAACGATGACGCGAGCGCCTGTCCCCGTACATCGTCGTTCAGCTGTCCGAGCGACCGTTGCGCCTTGCGCAATTGCTTGAGCATGGACTTCTGCTTCGCCGCCGCCGCTCCATCGGCGAACAGATCCGCAAGCGACTCGACCGAATAGGTCAGCCGCTTGTTGAGGAGCCGCAACTGGTGACGTCTCGCGACATCGAGCCTTTTCAGTTTCCGGGCCTTCTTGAGCAGCGTCGTCTCCCACTCCGTCAGCCGTTCACTCGTGTGGTCGGCGAGCGTGCGGCGGCGCAATCGAATGGCTTCCTTGCTGCGCCGGGTCGACCAGGGGCCGCTATCGATCCACATCGAGGTCTGCTCGACCAGGCGGCGGTAACGCGCGGATTGCAGCGCGCGCGCCAGCAGCCGGTGGCTCTCGGCCCGTTTCTCGTCCCAGTGCTGAAGCTCGGCGATCACGGCAAGCTCGTCACCGCTCTCGGCGACGACCCGCTCGATGGCCACGTCGAGATCCCGCACCATGCCGAGCTGGCCGTTCAGCCATTTCAGTTCGGCCCAGACATTCGGCCGCCGGGCATCGTCGACCATCGGCGAGAAGAAGCGGATGGCAGTTCGCAGATGCGTCAGTGCGATGCGGATCTGGTGCAGCGCGTCGGGATCGCCGCGGCAAGTGCCGTCGTGCTGAGCGAGCACGGCGTCGAGGTGACGGCGGGCGATGATCCGGAACGCCGTATCGCAGGCCATGCCGGGGCTGAGGCGGGCGGGCAGGGCGTTGCGCCGCGCCGCCGGCTTGGCATGCGCGGTTGCCGTCGAGCTTGTGATGGATCGCGACATCCTTGCCCGCATCAATCCGATTGCCCTATTTGCCCCGCAGCGATCGCGTCGCGGCAGTTCTGGAGCGTCTGCTCTCGTGTCCCGGATGCATTGATGGTCGCCCAGTCGACATGGCCGATATTATAGTGCTCTTGCAGCGCGGCAACCTCTTGCGTGGCATCCGATGCGTCTCCCCGGCGGCTTCCGATCCGCGCTTGCCGGGTCGCGAGGTCTGCGACCAGGAACAGACCGTGCAGCGACACGTTGCGCTCGCGCGCGAGCGTGGTGACCGCATCGCGTTCGTCCTCGCGTGCGAATACGCCGTCGATGATCGCCGAATGGCCCTGCGCCAGCACCCGCCGGGCGTGCTGAGCCAGTGTGTCGTAGACGCGGGCCGTAACCTCCGGCGAATAGGCGGATGGCGGCAGGCGGTGCGTATCCGCGACCCCGAACATTTGCTTGCGGACGAGATCGCTGCGCAGCACGACGGCTCCCGGCTGCGGCGCGACGACCGGCGCGAGCGCGTGCGCCAGGACCGTCTTTCCGGTGCCGGACAGCCCGCCGACCGCAATCAGACGCGGAGCAGGAGGATGGATCAGCATCTGGGCGAGTTCAAAATAGCGCCGTGCCTGGTCAACAATAGCGGGGGCATCGGAATGCGGTCGCTTTTGCCGTGCCAGGGCAACCTGGGCGCGGATCGCCGCCCGGATCGACATGAACAGCGGCAGGGCCGAGAGCGCGTCGAGATTGTCGGCCGGCGTGATGGCGAGATAGCGGTTCAGGATCATGTTCGCCGCGCTTGGCTGACGGTGCTGCAACAGGTCCATCAGCGTGAATGCGATATCGTAGAGCACATCGACCGTTGCCATCTGCGCATCGAACTCGATCGCATCGAACAGCACGGGCCGATCATCGATCAGGACGATGTTTGCGAGATGCAGATCGCCATGACAGCGGCGCACGAAGCCCCGGCGGCCGCGCTCTGCGAGCAGGGGACGAATGCGTAGAAATGCCGCGTGCGAGGCTTTTCCGAGCTTTTCGATGTCTTCCGCGCTGAAATGTCCTCCGGCCCGCAAACCGTTGCTGTTGCCGTCGATCAGGGCAGGGATGGAGAAGACCCATGCATTTCCATTGGCGCGCGTCGCCGCCGCGTGTGACGCGGCGATTGCGTCGGCAGCCGCAGAGGCGAGCTTTGTGTCCAGCGGGCCGGCCTTGGCCAGATGATCGAGCGTCCTGCCTTCGTCAAAGCGCGACATGTCGACCGCATATTCGATCGGCCGGCCAGCGCCGTCGACCTTCACCGTTCCATCCGGCTCTTCTGTGATTGCCACGACGCGGTGGTAAATCTGCGGCGCCAGCGGCCGGTTGATCCTGATCTCCTCCTCGCAGGCCGCCTTGCGCTTCTCGAGTGTCGAATAGTCGAGGAACGGAAACCGGACGGCGCGCTTGATCTTCAGCGCGCGCTTTGCGTCCAGGAACACCGAGGCTGCATGGGTGTCGATCCGCGTCACGCCAGGATGTTCGGTCAGCATCTGGAAGACGCGCTCCTGGGCCGTCATTTCATCTTTCAGCGAAGCGGACATCCGAAGCACCATCAGGGCGTCAGCACGGCCGCGCCGAGGATCTGGCCGTTCCGCAGCATGCTCAAAACCTCGTTGGCCTGATCGAGCGGAAACGCCGTCGTCTCGGTGCGCACGCCGGCTTGCGGAGCGATCTTTAGAAAATCGAGGCCATCCCGCCGGGTCAGATTGGCGACCGAGACCAACTGCCGTTCCTGCCAGAGCAGGTCATACGGAAAACTTGGAATGTCGGTCATGTGGATGCCGGCACATACGACGCGACCGCCTTTGCGGACGGCGCGCAACGCTGCCGGGACAAGCTCGCCGGCCGGTGCGTAAATGATCGCGGCATCGAGCGGCTCGTCCGGCATTTGGTCGGATGACCCGGCCCAGACCGCGCCGAGACGGCGCGCAAGGTCTTGCGCAGCCGCGTCGCCGCGTCGCGTGAATGCATGGACGGATCGTCCCTGCCAAACCGCGACTTGCGCGATGATGTGGCCGGCCGCCCCAAAACCGTAGAGGCCGAGCCTGTCGGCGGGGCCGGCGAGGACCAGCGAGCGCCAGCCGATCAGGCCTGCGCACAGCAGAGGCGCAATCTCCACGTCGCTCCCGGTCTCACCGAGCGGAAAAGCGTAGCGTGCGTCGGCGATGGTGTGGGTTGCGTAACCGCCGTCGCGCGTGTAGCCGGTGAACAGCGGGGCGTCGCAGAGGTTTTCCATACCTTCCCGGCAGAAGCGACACTTTCCGCAGGTGAAGCCGAGCCAGGGAATGCCGACCCGGTCGCCAGGCGCATGTGTTGTCACATTTAGGCCTACGAGATCGACCCGGCCGACGATCTCGTGGCCAGGCACGATCGGATAACGAATATCGGGCAACTCGGCATCGACGAGATGAAGATCGGTCCGGCATACGCCGCAGGCGCTGATCTTCACCCGGATCTGACCCTTGCCCGGCATCGGGTCAGGCCGCTCCTCCATCTGGAGCCGTGCTCGTGGGGTCGACAACACCATCGCACGCATGAGTCTCTCCGGGGCGAACCGCTCCGATTGAAGTATTCATAGAATGACCCAGCGGCCAGTCCTTGACGTCGGTCAACGCCTGTTCCCGGGCGACCGGACGGAGTTTCCCCTACCTTGACGAGGATCAAGCGTCTCGACGTCAGCCGGCCTATTGTGGTGGCTGAGGTGCCCATCAAGGACGTCTTGCTGTCCCTTGTCGGCCAGCCGCGCGGGCCAGCCCTGGTTGCGATCGAGAAATGCGTGGCTGTCGCAGCGGATCTCGGCGCCAGGATCACCGCGCTCGTGCTCGAGGAAGAAGATGTTTTCGAGCGGCCGAAGGTGATGCTGCCTTACGATCGCGATTTCGTGCAGGCCAGTCCTGGGGCCGGCGACATGCAACAGCTCCTGAACGCCTTCAGCAACGCAGCTTCTCGGGCCAACATGCGCGCCCAAAGCCGATCGGGTAAGGTGCCTGCGGATCAGATCGGGGCGATCCTGGCCGAGCATGCCCGCTTCAGCGACCTCACGCTGGTTCCGGTAAAACCGCACGACAGCCGAACGGAGGCATGGTCGAGGCCTCCTTGTTCGAATCGGGTCGACCTCTTCTGCTCTGTCCCGAACATCTCGCGGACGAACTTCGGCCCGAATTCGAAAACGTCATGATTGCCTGGGATCACTCCGCGCGTGCAGTCGGCGACGCGTTGCCCGTCGTTCGGGCTGCCGCCTCGGTTCGCGTGCTGACTGTGGCGGAGGACAAGACTGACGCGATCATGCAACCCGGAGCGGCTCTCGTCGGTCATTTGAGGGAACACGGTGTCCGGCAAGGTGTTGGCAAGCTGGGCGAATTCCCATGGTATCGATGCGATCGTGATGGGCGCCTATCATCATTCGCGCCTGAATGAGATCGTATGGGGTGGTGTGACAAAGACCGTCATTGGCCAGCCACCGTGCTGGGCTATGATTTCACACCAGGCGCCTGCTTCCGGCCTGATCGTCAACCATCGGAACCGCCGGTGACCGGCGTATTTGCTTCCATGTCAATTTATCGTCTGAACAACCTGCTGTCGCCGCGCTCGGTTGCGCTGGTCGGGGCGAGCGCCCGTCCGGCGTCGGTGGGACGTGCCGTCCTGGAGAACATTCGCAAGGCCGAATTCAAGGGGCAGTTTGGCCTCGTCAATCTGCGCCATGCCGAGATCGCCGGCGTCGCGGCGGTGAAGAGCCTGGACAGGTTGAACTTCGTGCCCGAACTCGTGGTCATCACCGCGCCCGCGAGCGAGATTCCAGACATTATCGACCAAGCCGGGCGTCGCGGGTCTGCGGGTGCGCTGATCGTCTCGGCCGGGCTCGGCCAGGGGCCGGGATCGCTGCACGAGGCTACAAGCACTGCTGCCCGCAAGCACGGCATGCGGCTGATCGGGCCGAACTGCCTCGGCATCATGATGCCCGGCGTCAGCCTGAACGCCAGTTTCGCCGCGCACATGCCGGGAACGGGCAACCTCGCGCTGATTTCGCAATCGGGCGCGATTGCCGCCGGCATGGTGGATTGGGCCGCGCAGCGCGGCGTCGGCTTCTCCGGTATCGTCTCGATCGGCGATCAGATCGACGTCGACATTGCCGATCTGCTCGACCATTTCGCGATGGATCACAAGACCCGCGCGATCCTGCTCTACATCGAGGCCATCAAGGACGCGCGCAAGTTCATGTCGGCTGCGCGCGCCGCCGCGCGCGTGAAGCCTGTCGTCGTGGTGAAGTCTGGCCGCATGGCGCAGGGTGCGAAGGCCGCTGCCACGCATACCGGCGCGCTTGCCGGTGCCGACGCCGTCTACGACGCGGCGTTCCGCCGCGCGGGCGTGCTGCGGGTGTCTGATCTGCGTGAGCTGTTCGATTGTGCCGAGACACTGGGCCGTGTCGAATCCCCGACGGGCAAGCGTCTCGCCATCCTGACCAACGGTGGCGGCATCGGCATCCTCGCCGTCGATCGATTGGTCGAGCTCGGCGGAGTTCCGGCAACCATCTCGGCCGACGCGCGCAAGAAGCTCGATGCGGCGCTGCCGCCGACCTGGTCCGGTGCAAATCCCGTCGACATCGTGGGCGACGCCGATGCCTCGCGCTACGCGGCGGCGCTGGAGGAACTGCTGGCCGATCGCGACAATGACGCAGTCCTCGTCCTCAACGTGCAAACCGCGATCGCCTCGGCCGCCGAGATCGCGACGACCGTGACTGAGCTCGTCGGCAAGTATCGCGAGCAGCACCGCCGGTGGGCGAAGCCCGTATTGGCGGCCTGGGTTGGGGCCGATCAGCACATCATTCAGGCACTCTCCGGCGCCGGTGTGCCGAACTATCCCACCGAGGACGATGCCGTGCGCGGGTTCATGCATCTGGTCCGGCACCGCGAAGTGGTGGAGGAGCTGAGCCAGGTGCCTCCCGCGATGCCCGATACGTTCGTTCCGAACACCCAGGGGGCGAGAGAGATCGTCGCCGCCGCGATCGCGGACGGTCGTGAATGGCTCGAGCCTGTCGAGATCAAGCACCTGCTCGAAGCTTACGACATCGCGATGGTGCCGACCTATGCGGCAACGGATGTCGAGCAGGCGGTGGCCTATGCGAAGCATATCTTCGCACAGGGCGGCACCGTCGTGCTGAAGATCATGTCGCGCGACATCATCCACAAATCCGATGTCGGCGGCGTCGTGCTCAATCTGACCACTCCCGAAGCCGTGCGAGGCGCTGCCACCGGCATTCTCGCGCGGGCGAAGAAGCTGCGTCCGGAAGCCCGCCTCGGCGGCGTCATCGTCCAGGCGATGGTCGTCAAGGCAAAGGCCCGCGAGCTGATCCTGGGTCTCGCCGACGATCCGACCTTCGGTACGGTGGTCGTCTTCGGCCGCGGCGGGACGGCGGTGGAGATCATCAACGACAAGGCGCTTGCGCTGCCGCCGCTCGATCTGCAACTGGCTCGCGATTTGATCGACCGCACGCGGGTGTCGCGGTTGCTGAAGGCCTACCGCGATGTGCCGGCGGTCAAGCAGGATGGCGTGGCCATGGTGCTGGTCAAGCTGGCGCAGATGGCCGCCGACATTCCCGAGATCCGCGAATTCGACATCAATCCGCTGCTGGCGGACGAAACCGGCGTGACCGCGGTGGATGCCCGCGTCGCGGTCGGGCCGCCGCAGCGGAAGTTCGCCGGCTCCGGCCCGGCCAATTTCGCCGTTCGCGCCTATCCGTCGCAATGGGAGCGGCGCCTCAAGCTCAAGGACGACTGGCGCATCTTCGTGCGGCCGATGCGCCCTGAGGACGAGCCGACCATCCACGAATTCCTGCGTCACGTCACGCCGCACGACCTTCGCCTGCGCTTCTTCGCACCGATGAAGGAGTTCACCCACGAGTTCATCGCGCGCCTGACCCAGCTCGACTATGCACGTGCGATGGCCTTCATCGCATTCGACGACGCCACCGGCGAAATGGTCGGCGTCGTCCGGCTCCATTCGGACTCGATCTACGAGAGCGGCGAATACGCGATTCTGCTGCGGTCCGATCTCAAAGGCAGGGGGCTCGGCTGGACCCTCATGCAGCTGATCATCGACTACGCGCGGGCGGAAGGGTTGAAGTTCATATCGGGCGACGTGCTCCAGGAGAACACCGTGATGCTCGACATGTGCCGGCAGCTCGGCTTCGAGGTCAAGCCGGATCCGGCCGAGCCTGATATTTGCGACGTCAGGCTAAAGCTCTGAACTCGCATCGGCGCACGTCTTGGCCGTCGTCCGCAAATTCTTGAGCATGAGCGCGATCAGCGGCACCAGCGCCGGCACGATCGTGCTGAGCGGATGATGCACTGCGCCGGACACCCGGGCCTGCAGCGCACGGGCCTCGAGCTGGAGGGCTTCGACGGAGGCGCCGTGAATTTCGTTGGCGAGCTCGATATCCGCCCTGACGGTGCGCGGCCGGGGTCCTGCTCGGCCGAGGCGCGGCCGACGAGAAGGTTGCGACCTTTCTACTCGGCTGGCGTGAGCGGCAGGTCGCGCTCAAGGTCAGGCCGCGGCCATGGCCTCGACGCGAGCCGAATCCGGGAGGAGCATGATGCCCGCTGATGCGTTGCTGGTGACCATTGTCGTCGTCGCGATCTTCGCATTTGCCGCAGTTCTGGCTTGGGCAGACCGGCAAACCAGCACCGGCCGGCTCATCCCGGGTCCAAGCGCGGAAGCTCATCGTCCGCGTCCGGCGCGCCGACGACCGATGCGCAAGCGGGCGCGGGCGTTCGGCAGCGCCTCAACGCAATATCGGCTTGCGCTGCTTGCAACTCTGCATCGACGGTGATGTATCGACACATCCTTCGGATGCATCCTTGCGACTTTACCACGGCCATTTCGTGGCATTTGCCTCAAATCGCGCGCGTGCTTTCCGGTTGAAAAGCCTGATAACGTTGACTACGCAGGAACCCAGTGCCTCGTAGTCTTAGGAGCAACGCGGCGTGCCTCAGGACAAGACCGGCGACCCGCGACAGTCGGCGGGCAACAAACTATCGGTCCTGCGCAAGCACCCGATCTTCGCGGATCTGGAGCCGGACGCGCTCGATCAGCTCTGCCGCTACGCCAAGCACACCACGGTCAAGCGCGGCGCAACGATCGCCGCCAAGGGCGATCCCGGCAACAGTCTGTTCGCGGTGATCGCCGGCACAGTCAAGATTTCCTCTTCGTCGCCCGATGGACGGAACGCTATCCTCAATCTGATCGGCCCGGGCGAAATTTTTGGCGAGATCGCAGTGCTCGACGGCGCTCCCAGGTCGGCGGACGCGACCGCCAACACCAATTGCGAGCTCTACGTCATCGATCGTCGGGACTTCCTGCCTTTCGTGAAGAGCCAGCCGGCGCTGGCGATGAAATTCATCGAGCTGCTGTGTGCGCGTCTGCGCTGGACCAGTCAGCAGGTCGAGCAGGTGATCCTCCAAAATCTGCCGGGCCGGCTCGCGAGTGCGTTGCTGGGCCTCACCGAAGAGCGCAAGCTCGATTCCGGCAGCGGCACGCTCGCCATCACGCAGCAGGAGATCAGCGAGATGGTCGGGATGACGCGCGAGAGCATCAACAAGCAATTGCGCGCCTGGGCCGGCCGTCACTGGGTCCGCCTCGAGCACGGCGCCATCGTCGTGTTGGATACCGACGCACTGCGCGAGCTCGCCGAGAGCGGCCTCGACGGCGAGTGACGCTTCTGGCCTAGTTGTCGATGATGGCGACCGCGCGGGTCCAGCCTGCGGAGGCGCGCTCGATCTTCACCGGGAAGCACGAGATCGTGAATCCGGTCGAAGGCAGCAGGTCGAGATTGTGCAGCTTCTCGAGATGGCAATAGCCGATATGCCGTCCCGCCTTATGGCCCTCCCAGATCAGGCCGGCATCTTTTGTTTCGGCATACTTCTTGGCGGTGTAGACGAACGGCGCATCCCAGCTCCAGCCGTCGGTGCCGGTCAGCCGCACGCCGCGTTCGAGCAGGTACATGGTGGCTTCATAGCCCATGCCGCAGCCGGAATTGACGTAGTCGGCCTTGCCGAATTTTGCGCCGGCGCTGGTGTTGACGACGACGATCTCAAGCGGCGACAGCCGGTGTCCGATGCGCTTCAGCTCCTTCTCGACATCCTCGGCACTCGCCACGTAGCCGTCGGGCAGATGCCGAAAGTCGAGCTTCACGCCGGGCTGAAAGCACCATTCCAGCGGCACCTCGTCGATGGTCCACGACCGCTCGCCGCGGTTCATGGTCGGATGGAAGTGCCAGGGCGCATCGAGATGAGTGCCGTTGTGGGTGGAGAGCGAGACCTGCTCGACCGCCCAGCCCTGGCCGTCCGGGAGGTCTTCCGCCTTGAGGCCGTCGAAGAACTGCAGCATGCGCGGCAGGCCCTGCTGGTGATCGATATACTGGATCGTCGGGTGATTGCCGGGCGGATCGGCGGTCACGTCGTTTGTGAGCGGCACCGAGATATCGATCAGCTTCCGCGGCATGGGCATTCCCTCAAGTAGATCCGGAAGTTTCGGACATCTTGAGGGGCCATCTTGGTAGCGTCAATTCACGTGCGGGCGACGCCAACCAGGCCCGTGCTCTCCATGACTTGCCCCAGATCGATCGATGCAACTCTTGCATTGATCGATGCCGGATTTGGCTTGGACAGAGAATGCCGGCCGCCCTAGGGACGACTTGGTGCTTGACTTCACACCTGAAGTGGAGCGACCCAAGGCGGCCAGCAGCCGCCCCGACAACGATATAATCAATCCAATCAACCAGGAGGAAAGCCCAGATGAAGACGCTAACCGGTATCATCACAGCCGTTGCACTGGCGGTTTCAGCGTCCCTGGCGACCGCACGCGATTTCCGCTCCGCCGACGTGCACCCTGCCGACTATCCGACCGTCGAGGCCGTCAAGTTCATGGGCAAGCAGCTCGCAGCCGCGAGCGGCGGCAAGCTCGGCGTGAAGGTGTTTCCCAATGGGGCCCTGGGCTCAGAGAAGGACACGATCGAGCAGCTCAAGATCGGCGCGCTCGACATGATGCGCATCAACTCATCGCCGCTCAACAACTTCGTGCCCGAAACCATCGCCCTCTGCCTGCCTTTCGTCTTCCGGGATACGCAGCACATGCGCACCGTCCTCGACGGGCCGATCGGCGATGAGATCCTGGCCGCGATGGAGCCTGCGGGCCTGGTCGGCCTTGCCTATTACGACAGCGGCGCGCGCTCGGTCTACACCGTCAAGGCACCGGTCAAGTCGCTCGCCGACCTCAAAGGCCTGAAGATCCGCGTGCAGCAGTCCGACCTGTGGGTCGGCATGATCCAGAGCCTCGGGGCCAATCCGACTCCGATGCCGTATGGCGAGGTCTATACCGCGCTCAAGACCGGCCTCGTGGACGCTGCCGAGAACAACTGGCCGTCCTACGAATCCTCGCGTCACTTCGAGGCCGCTAAGTTCTACAACGTCACCGAGCACTCGCTCGCGCCCGAAGTCCTGGTCATGTCGAAGAAGGTCTGGGACACACTGAGCAAGGACGATCAGGCCATGATCCGCAAGGCAGCCAAGGAATCGGTCCCCGTCATGCGCAAGCTCTGGGACGAGCGTGAGCAGGCCTCGCGCAAGACCGTCGAGGCAGCCGGCGTTCAGGTCGTCACCATCGCCAACAAGCAGGAGTTCGTCGATGCGATGAAGCCTGTGTACCAGAAGTTCGCCGGCGACGAGAAGCTGCAGAGCCTCGTCAAGCGCATCCAGGACACGAAGTAGAAGCACGGCGGATCGGGTCCGGCGTCGCTGCAAGGTGACACCGGACCCTCGCGAGAGAGGCGCGGGATGACAGACCCACACGTCGCAGATCACGAGCAGGAGGCGGTCACGGGACGGCCGTCCACCGGCCTGCTCTCGCGGATCAATGCACCCATCGCGCGCGTCGGCATGTATCTGTCGGTGGCCGGACTGGTCGTCATCGTCACCATCGTGTTCTACCAGGTGTTCGGACGCTACGTGCTCAATTCCAGCCCGACCTGGACCGAGAATCTTGCCCTGGTCCTCATTCTGTATGTCACGCTGATCGGCGCCGCCGTCGGCGTGCGCGATGCCGGACACATCGGCATGGACAGTCTACTGGTCATGCTTCCGCATCATGTGCGCGAGAAGATCGAGATCGTGATCCACGTCCTGGTGGCCGTGTTCGGGATTGCGATGGCCTATAACGGCTGGATCCTCGGGGCATCGGTCGGCACCGTGAAGATCCCCAATCTCGGCCTGCCCGAGGTGATCCGCTACGTGCCGCTGATCGCCTCCGGCATCCTGATCGTTTCGTTTTCAATTGAGCACATCATTGCGCTCCTGCGCGGCGAAGAGGTCGTCCCCTCATGGAACTGATCATCCTCGGCGCCACCTTCTTCGGCTTTCTCGTCCTCGGCGTACCCGTCGCCTTCGCGATCGGCCTGTCGGCGATCTGCACCATCCTCTACGAAGGCCTGCCGGTCGCCGTCATCTTCCAGCAGATGATGTCGGGGATGAACATCTTCTCGTTCCTCGCCATTCCGTTCTTCGTCTTCAGCGGCGAGCTGATGCTGCATGGCGGCGTCGCCGACAAGATCGTGAAGCTCGCCAAGAACCTCGTCGGGCACATCCGCGGTGGCCTCGGCATGTCGAACGTGGTTGCCTGCACGCTGTTCGGCGGGGTCTCGGGCTCGCCCGTAGCCGACGTGTCGGCGATGGGCGCGGTGATGATCCCGATGATGAAGAAGGAAGGGTTCGACACCGACTACGCCGTCAACGTCACCACCCACGCCTCGCTGGTCGGAGCCTTGATGCCGACCAGCCACAACATGATCATCTATGCGCTGGCCGCCGGCGGCAAGGTCTCGATCGGCGCGCTGATCGCCGCGGGCCTTTTGCCGGCGCTGGTGCTGATGGTGTGCATGCTGGTCGCCGCCTATGCGGTCGCGGTGAAGCGCGGCTATCCCGCCGGCAAGTTCCCGGGCTGGGCCGAGGTTTTCCGTTCGTTCGCGGCCGCGCTGCCGGGCCTGCTGATCGTCGTCATCATCCTCGCCGGCATCCTGTCCGGCGTCTTCACGGCCACCGAATCCGCCGCCGTTGCGGTCACCTACACGATCCTGCTGACCTTCTTGATCTACCGCACCATGACTTTGCAGAACTTCCTGCGGGCCGCGGCCAAGGCGGTGAAGACGACGGGTGTGGTGCTGCTCCTGATCGGCGTCTCCACCATGTTCCAGTACCTGATGGGGCTCTACGAGGTGGCCGACTTCGCCGGCGATTTGATGAGCAAGGTGTCGACGCAACCCTGGATGATCTTCCTGCTCATCAACATCATCCTGTTCGTGCTCGGCACGTTCATGGACATGGCGGCGACCATCCTGATCTGCACCCCGATCTTCCTGCCGATCGCGATGAAGGCGGGCATGGATCCGGTGCAGTTCGGCATGCTGATGCTGATCAACTGCGCCCTCGGGCTCAACACTCCGCCGGTCGGAACGACGCAATTCGTGGGCTGCGCCATTGGCGGCATCTCGGTGGGGGCGGTGATGCGGACCATCCTGCCGTTCTATGCAGCGCTGATCGCAGCGCTGATGTTCGTGACCTACGTTCCTGCATTCTCGCTGTGGCTGCCGCGTCTTTTGATGGGCTACAAGGGTTAGCAGCACCAGGGAGAAGCTATCAGTGACGGACTATCGCAAGCTCTTCGATCTCACCGGGAAGACCGCGGTCGTGCTTGGCGCCGCTTCCGGCATCGGCAAGTCATCGGCCGAGGCGCTTGCGGATCTCGGCGCCCGCGTCGTCTGCGCCGATCGCGCGTTTGATGCGGCGGAGGCAACTGCCGCCGGCATTCGCGACAAGGGCGGCTGGGCGGAGGCAGCTAGTTGCGACGCCGCAAGCGCTGCTGATGTCAATGCGCTAGCCAAAACCGTCATGCAGAAGTTTCCGCGGCTCGACATTGCCGTGAAGACGCCGGGGCTCAACATCCGCAAGACCATCCTCGACTACACCGAGGAGGATCTCGATCGCGTCCTCAATCTCAACGTCAAGGGCACGGTGTGGTTCTTCCAGGCTTTCGGCCGCATCGATGGTGGAGCAGAACGGCGGTAGCATCATCGCCTGCTCCTCGGTGCGCGCGGTCACCATCGAGCCCGGCCTCGGCGTCTACGGCTCGACCAAGGCAGCGATAGGCCTCTTGGTGAAGGGCTTTGCCTCCGAGGTCGGCCATGCCGGCGTGCGCGTCAACGCGATCGCGCCCAGCATCGCAGAGACCGCGCTGACCGGCCCATTCAAGCAGCGGCCCGACATTTACAATCTCTACGCCGGCCACACCGTGTTCAATCGCTGGAGCAGCGCCGACGAAGTCGCGACTGCCGTGGCCTATCTGGCCTCGGACGCCGCGAGCTATGTCAGCGGCAGCACGCTGTTCGTTGACGGCGGCTGGACTGCGGTCGACGGTCCGCCGACCGGGCTCACCCAGCTGCACAAATAGGCCGGCCGTTTAGTCGGCAAAGCCCACGCGCCGGCGCAGTTCCCTCCGGTCTGCGCCGGTCAATAATGCCACCAGCGCAGCGGCCTCCTTTGGATGTGCGGCCCGCGCGGTGACGCCGGCCGTGTACATCGTCACGAGTTCGCAGCCCGGCGGCAGTGATCCCGACAATGCGATGCCGTCGGTGGCAATAATCTCGGTGGCCTGAGTACAGCCGATCGGCCTTCGCGCAGTGGAGGCCGCAAGCTCGCGCATCGCCGTCGCGCCGTTCGGAAATATCTTCAGGCGCGAAGCAACCTCATAGGCGATGCCGAGCTGATCCAGCAGCTTTGCGATGTGCTGTCCCGCCGTGGACGCCTTCGTGTCCGGGACGTAGATGGCGTCGGCGGAACGCAGCATCTCGCGCAAATCGGCTTCGGTCTTCACCTCCACCCGGGGATCGCGGCTGCGGACCGCGAGTGCGGTCTCGACCCGGCCGACATTCGCGATCGAGGAGGGAATGACGAGCTTCTCCTCGGCCAGTTTTGCGAGGAGCGCCTGCGTCAGGATCACGAGATCGGCCGCCGTACCGGCGCGCAGCTTGTCGGCCATGATGCCGACTGCGCCGAACTCGCCGTCGATACTGAGGCCGGTCTTCGCCTTGAAGGTCTCAGTGAGGCCGCGCACCAGGCCTTGCGCGGCACCCCCGCTCAAAATGTTCACTGTGGTCACGATGCAAGCTCCGCAGCTGCAATGATCCGGTCGCGCGTAATCGGCAGGTCGCGCACGCGTATGCCGAGGCAATCGTAGACCGCATTGGCGATCGCTGCCGTCACCGGGCCGTGCGCGGCTTCACCGGCGCCGACCGGCTCGATCTCGGGCCGTTGGATGATCTCGACATCCACCGCCGGCACCTCGCTGAACCTCAGGATCGGATAATCGGTCCAGGAGACCGAGGTGATGCGCGTCCGGTCGAAGCGGACGCGCTCCTTCAGCACCCAGCTCGTGGCCTGGATGGCGCCGCCCTCGATCTGATTGACGACGCCATCGGGATTGATGGCCTCGCCGACATCGACCGCAAGCGTCAGCCGCTTCACGCGGATGTCCTCCGCGCCTTCAATCTCCGCAATCGCGGCGCAATAGGCCCCCGTGTTCTTGTAGCGGGCAAAGCCGACGCCGTAGCCGATGCCGGATCGCTTCTGCGGCTTCCACTGCGCGCGTCGCGCTGCGACGCGGATCACATCCTTCGCCCGTTCGTCGCGCAGGTGGCGCAAGCGGAATGCGATCGGGTCCTCGCCCCGCAGGGCCGCGATCTCGTCGATCAGGGACTCGATGGCGAACACGTTGCCTTGCGCGCCGAGGGTCCGCAGCGCGGAGGTGCGCACGGGCATCGTCAGCAGCCGGTGGCTCGTGATCGTCCAGGCTGGAAAATCATCATAGAGAGGTACGGAGTTGCGATCACCGCCGCCGCCATTCGCAGCCGGTGGATTGGAAGAGATCATGCGCGGATAAGGGTTCTCGATCTCGCTAGCCGCGAGCAACGCCGGTTGCGCCGCGCGTCCGGGCCGCGCCGCATGGCCGTTGCTCCAGATCGCATGGCGCCAGCCGACGATCTCATTGTCCGCATCGAGGTCAGCCTCGATCTCGATGGCCATCGCCGCACCAAACGGCGCATGGCTCATCTCGTCATGGCGCGACCACTGTACCCGCACCGGACGGCCGCTGGCCGCTTTCGCCAGCAGCACGGCATCGAGCGCGACGTCGTCGGCCGCGTTGTGACCGTAGCAGCCGGCGCCCTCCATATGCTCGACGATGATGCTTTCTGCGGGCAGCTTGAGCACGATCGCGAGATCAGCGCGCAGCAGATAGATGCCCTGGCTGTGCGTCCAGACGTGGACCCGATCACCCTGCCATCGCGCCATGGCGCAGGAGGGCGCGGTCGAGGCATGCGCGATGTAGGGGCGGGTGTATTGCCGGCGCAAGGTCCGCATGGCTTGCTTCGGAGAGGTCGCCGTCCTGGCGTCGATGACGGTGGTCTGGACCGGCTGGCTTTTAAGGAAGCCCGCGAGATCGTCTTCATCGGGCAGCGGTTCGCCGGTCGACCATGTCGCGCCCTTGCGCAAGATCTTCAGAGCGGCTTCCGCCGCGGCCTCGCTGTCGGCAACCACGCCTGCAAAGCTGCCGTCGCGGACGACCGCGACGAGGCCGGGGACCGCACCCGTCGCGACTTCGTCGAGAGCAATCAATTTGGCGCGCGAGACATCCGGCCGCAGCACGCGCCCGTGGAGCAGGCCAGGCAGCGGGCAATCGTGGATGAATCGTGGTCGTGCGAACACCTTGTCGGGAATGTCGACCCGCGGGACCGAATGTCCGGCGAGGGCGCGCCCCGCAGCGCTCTTCGCTGGCGCGCCCGCGTTGGCGTCGCGGTCGAGCGAGACCTCGCCAGCGAGCTCCCAGTAGCTGGTCCTGACATTGCCGGGACCCGAGATCGTGCCGTCATCGATATCGAGCAACGCTGCATCGACACCGAGACGTTCCGATGCGGCCGCGAGGAAACGTTGCCGCACCTCGGCGCAGGCATGGCGCAGCGCACGGCCGGATTGCTGGATTGACAGGCTGCCCGAGGTGACACCTTCGTTCGGGCTCATCGCCGTCGAGGCGCGGATCATGTCAATGCGGCCGAGATCGACGTCGAGCTCGTCCGCCGCGATCTGGGCCAGCGCCGTGACAATGCCCTGGCCGATCTCGACCTTGCCGGGCGAGATCGCCACGCGGCCACCATCGGTGAACTGCACCCAAGATGACAGCCTGGGATTGGCCACGAGACTGACCGGCAGTTTCGGGGCAGGGGAGGTCATGGCTCGGCCATCTCAGAGGCTGCGCGCAGCACGGCACGGACCATGCGATTATGCGATCCGCAGCGGCACAGATTGCGGTCGAGCGCCTCTCTCACCTCGGCCTCCGTCGGCGACGGATTCCGTTTCAGCAGCGCGGCTGCGCTGATCAGGATTCCCGAGACGCAATAGCCGCATTGCATCGCCTGCTCGGCGATGAAGGCGCGTTGCAGCGGATGCGGCTGCTGCATTGTGCCGAGGCCTTCCACCGTGACGACGTCCTTGTTCTCGACCGACCACATCGGCATGTCGCAGGAGGTCATCGCGCGGTCGTCGACCATAACATGACAAGCGCCGCACTCACCGGCTCCGCAGCCGAAATGCGGACCGGTGACGCCGAGCCGGCTGCGCAGCACGTCGAGCAGCGTCTGGTCCGGATCGACGTCCACGGCGATCGCTGCGCCATTGAGGCGGAATTGAAGAGAGGGCATGAGCAGTGCGGCCTCAGGACCTGTCGAACTTCTTGACGACATCGGCCCATTTTTCAATGTCGCCGCGCAGGAATTTGTCGAATTCCTGCGGCGTCATCGACATGGGCATGGCGCCCTGTTCGGTCCAGAGCTTGACGATGTCGGGCCGCTTCACCATTGCGTTCACCGCCGCATTGAGCTTGTCGATGACGGCCTTGGGTGTGCCCGCGGGCGCCATCAGGCCGAGCCAGATCGTGGCCTCGTAACCAGGCACCCCGGCTTCGATCGCGGTCGGCACGTTCGGAAGCACCGCGGAACGCTGCTTGCCCGTGGTGGCGAGCGCGCGGACCTGGTTTTCGGCGACATTCGAGGCCATTGCCGGCACCGCGTCGATCATCATCTGCACCTGTCCGCCGATCACGCCGCTGCGCGCCTCGCCGCTGTTGCGATAGGGCACGTGGACGATATGGATGCCCGCCATCGCTTTGAACAGCTCGCCGGCCATGTGATAGGGCGTGCCCTGGCCGGAAGAGGCGTAGTTCAGCTTGCCCGGCTGCGCCTTGGCCAGCGCGATGAACTCTGGCAACGTCTTCGCCGGGACCTGCGGGTTCACTACGATGACGAGATCGGAATAGTTCACCGGCGCGATCGGCGCGAGGTCGCGCATCAGCTCGTATTTGCGCTTGTCCGGCGTCAGCAGCGATTCATTCGCGGTCTGCGTGTTGGACATCATCAGCAACGTGTAGCCGTCGGCCGGCGATTTCGCAGCTTCCACCGTGCCGATGACGCCACCTGCCCCGGTGCGGTTCTCGATCACGAAGGGCTGGCCAAAGCTCTCCTGGAGCACGTTGCCGATCAGCCGGGCCGCGACGTCCGCCGGCCCGCCGGCGCCAAAGGGCACCACGATCCGGACTGCGCGGTTGGGATAATCCTGCCCGGAGGAGGGGGATGCGGAGAATGCTGCGAGCAGGCCGGCGGCCAGCACCAGCATGAAGCTTCGGGCTGTCATGCCCACCTCCCTGATATCGTTCTTGTTGGCCGGTACTGTAGCGGCAGGGAATGCGGACTGTCGACGCCTCACGGCAGTGATTGGGCCAGGAATACCGGGCGGATGTCGGTGTGGCGGTCCGCATTTCGCGGCCGCAGCAGGAACCTGCAGCATGCGCGGTTTGAGCAAATCGCATGGGCCTTGCCGGATAAATGCGCTCGGCCGGCTGGTAATTTGGTGTTACGAACTGGACATGAACCAGCACGCCAAGATCGAGATCCGCCATTCGACCTGTCCGCACGACTGCCCCTCGGCCTGTGCCCTCGATGTCGAGGTGGTCGAGGGCCGCAGCATCGGCCGCGTCCGAGGTTCGAAAAAACAGACCTATACGGCCGGCGTCGTCTGCGCCAAGGTCGCCCGCTATGCCGAGCGCATCCATCACCCCGAGCGGCTGACATTCCCGATGCGCCGCATTGGGCCGAAAGGCTCCGGTCAGTTCGCGCGCATCTCGTGGGACGAGGCGCTCGACGAGATCGCGCAGCGCTTCAATCAGGCCGAGCGCGAGTTCGGGGCGGAATCGGTCTGGCCCTACTACTACGCCGGCACGATGGGCCTCGTGATGCGCGACGGGCTCAACCGTCTGACGCACGTCAAGAAGTATTCGCGCTTCTATCAGACGATCTGCTCCAACGTCGCGCGCATCGGCTTTGCGATCGGCACCGGCAAGATCGCCGGCGTCGACCCCCGCGAGATGGCGCTGTCCGACCTCGTCGTGATCTGGGGCACCAACCCCGTCAACACCCAGGTCAACGTGATGACGCACGCCTCCCGTGCCCGCAAGGAGCGCGGCGCCAAGATCGCGGCGGTCGACATCTACGACAACGAGACCATGAAGCAGGCCGACATCAAGATCATCCTGCGCCCTGGCACCGACGGCGCCTTCGCCTGCGGCGTGATGCATGTCCTGTTCCGCGAGGGCTATGCCGACCGCGCCTACATGGATAAATACACGGACTGCCCTGCCGAGCTCGAGGCGCATCTGAAGACGCGCACGCCGGAATGGGCGTCCGCCATCTGCGGCGTGCCCGTCGCGGAGATCGAGGCCTTTGCCAAGGCGGTCGGCGAGACCAAGCGGACCTTCCTCCGCCTCGGCTACGGCTTCACCCGCTCGCGCAACGGCGCGACGCAGATGCATGCGGCGCTCTGCATTCCCGCGGTGACGGGCGCCTGGCAATATGAAGGCGGCGGCGCCTTCTTCAACAATTACGCGCTGTGGCATTTCAACGAATCCATCATCGAAGGCCACGACGCCATCGACAAGTCGACGCGCGCGCTCGACCAGTCGCAGATCGGCCGCATCCTTACCGGCGATGCCGAAGCTCTGCAGGGCAAGGGCCCGGTCAAGGCGCTGCTGATCCAGAACACCAACCCGATGACGGTGGCGCCGGAGCAGTCGCTGGTGCGGCAGGGCTTTGCGCGCGAGGATCTGTTCGTCGCGGTGCACGAGCAGTTCATGACCGAGACCGCCGAGATGGCCGACATCGTACTGCCGGCGACCATGTTCATGGAGCATGACGATCTCTATTACGGCGGCGGTCACCAGCACATCTCGGTCGGGCCGAAGCTGATCGATCCGCCCGGCGAATGCCGCTCCAACCACGAGCTGCTGCAGGCGCTGGCGCCGCGGCTCGGCGCCAAGCATCCGGGCTTCGAGATGACGCCGCGTGAACTGATCGACGCGACGCTGAAGCTGAGCAATCACGGCGACATCGCCGGCCTCGAAGCCGACATCTGGCGCGACCTGCAGCCGGACTTCCGCACCTCGCATTATCTCGACGGCTTCGCCCACGCCGACGGGAAATTCCACTTCAGGGCGGATTGGGCGCACCCGCCGTTCGGCCGGACGATGGGCGATTTCGACAAGATGCCCTCGCTGCCGGACCATTGGGCCGTGATCGAGCATACCGACCAGGACCACCCGTTCCGCCTCGCGACCAGCCCCTCGCGCAGCTTCCTCAACACGACTTTCAACGAGACGCCGTCGTCGCAGGCGCGCGAGGGCAGGGCCAGCGTGATGATCCATCCCCTGGATGCAGCCACGCTCGGCATCGCCGATGGCGATGCGGTGACGCTCGGCAACAGCCGCGGCGAGACCACACTGGTCGCAACCGTGTTCGAGGGCGTGCGGCGCGGCGTGCTGATTGCCGAATCCGTTCACCCGAACAAGGGCCATATCGGCGGCCGCGGCATCAACATGCTGACGGGCGCGGACACGATCGCTCCGATCGGCGGGGCCGCGTTCCACGACAACAAGGTCTGGATCAGGAAAGCGGTCGCCTGAGTGCGCATGGGGATCGCCGCGCAATTTGTGTCGAGGCGCTAAAGCGGCGCGGCCCCGCAGTTTGCGCTTGCACCTCTCGCCCGAGCTGCCGCAAATGGCGGTAAAACGGAGCCAATGAAGCGAGCGTGCCATGACCGACACCACTGCCGTCATCATCGAAAAGCGCGGGCAGGCGCTCTGGATCACCATCAACCGGCCGGAGAAACGCAACGCGCTGAACGGCGATGTCATCGCCGGCATCACACGCGGCTATCGCGACGCGCATGAGGACAAGGACGTCCGCGTCATTGTGCTGACGGGCGCGGGAGACAAGGCGTTCTGCGCGGGCGCGGATCTGCAGAACTCCGGCGCGGCGTTCGCGATGGATCATTCCAAGCCGAATGTCGACTATGCCGACCTGCTGCGCCTGTCCCAGAACGCGACCAAGCCGGCGATCGCGCGCCTCAGTGGCGTCTGCATGGCCGGCGGCATGGGCCTGCTCTGCATGACCGACATGGCGGTTGCCGCCGATCACGTCATCTTCGGTCTGCCCGAGGTGAAGGTCGGCGTGTTTCCGATGCAGGTGCTGAGCCTGTTGCAGAGGAGCGCGCCGCCTCGTCTCGTCAACGAATGGGCGCTGACCGGCGAGCCGTTCGATGCGAAGGCCGCGCAAGCTGCGGGCCTGCTCAACTACGTCGTGCCCGCCGCCGAGCTCGACGCCAAGGTCGACTGGCTGATCAGCCGCATCGTCGACAAATCCCCGACCGCGATCCGCCGCGGCAAATACGCCATGCGCGCCATCGCCGCGATGTCGTTCGATGAGAGCATCGCCTACACCGAAAGCCAGATCGCGCTGCTGGCAATGACCGAGGATGCGAAGGAGGGGCTGAAGGCGTTCAGCGAGAAGCGCAAGCCGGTCTGGACGGGGAGGTGAGGATGGGGCGCGAAGGAACGACGCACGCACGTACACCGTGACTGTCATGCCCGCGACCCGGCTGCGCCAAGGCTTCGCCGGGGTGAAGGTCCAGGGGCGCCGAAGCTTTAGCGAAGGCGGCAGACGGTGATCCGCTTGCCATCGTGCAAGCCATTTGTAGCCCGTGTCGGGATGGATATTGAACCGCCGGCAGAGCTCCCGCCGGTTCGCTCCCTCCTGCATCGCAAGCCGCACGAACTCCCGCCGCTGAACCATCACCGACACCTCTCGCCAGGGCATGGACTTGGCCTCCCTTTACTGCCAAATCCCTGCACTATGATGTGTCGGCTATGTCCCCGAACACCCGTCGGTCATGTCCCCGGGCTGAACATCAGACCGGGCGATGACAACGAAAGTGTAGTGAGAGCGTGCCACCAGCTCGTCATGGCGAGCGGAGCGAAGCAAATCCAGAGACCTTTCCGCTGCGGGCAGCGAACGACCTTGTAGCCTGGATGCAGACCGCTACCCCGCGTTCGCCTTCAACCCCGCCGCCTGGATGCCCGCCACCGCGCAGGCCTCGTCATTGTCGGAGGTGTCGCCGGAGACGCCGACCGCGCCAATCAGCGTCGTGCCGTCCATGATGAGCACGCCGCCGGGAACAGGCACCAGTGCGCCCTTCGCAATCGTGTTCACGGCGTCGATGAAATAGGCCTGCTCCTGCGCGCGCTGGAATAGCGCCCGCGAGCCCATGCCCATGGCGAGCGCGCCATAGGCCTTGCCGTGGGCGATCTCGGCGCGCATCAGGCTGGTGCCGTCCTGCGCGGCGGCGAGCTTGAGCACGCCGCGCGCGTCGAGAATGGTGACGACCAGCGGCTTGAGCTTCAGCTCGGCGGATTTTGCGAAAGCGGCGTCGAGGATCTTGCGGGCGGTGTCGAGCGTGAGGTCAGCCATGGCTGGTTTCCTTTGCAGCTGGAGAAGTGGAATCGGTTTCGGCGCGATCGAGGCTCATCGCCAGCACGCGCGCGACGTGAAGGGCCTCGCGCTGCGTGCCGTCGCGGATCTGATGGCGGCAGGAGGTGCCGTCGGCGACGACCAGCGTATTCTGATCCGCACGTCGGACGGCCGGCAGCAGCGACAGCTCGGCCATCTCGATCGAGGCATCGTAGGTGTCTGCGCCGTAGCCGAAGGCGCCGGCCATGCCGCAACAGCTCGATTCGATGGTCTCGACCTCAAGGCCGGGGACGAGCCGCAGCACCTGCTCGACCGGCTTGAACGCGCCGAAGGATTTCTGGTGGCAATGGCCGTGCACCACGGCCTTGTCCGCGACGGTCCCGAGCGGCAATTGCAGCCGTCCGGCCTCGGCCTCGCGCACCAGGAACTCCTCGAAGGTCAGCGCGTGGGCGCCGACGGCCTTGGCGTCGTTGTCCTTGCGCAGCGATGCGAGCTCGTCGCGCAGCGTCAGGAGGCAGCTCGGCTCCAGGCCCACGATCGGCACGCCGCGCGCGGCGAAGGGCGCGAAGACCGACACCAGCCGGTCGAGCTCGGCTTTGGCTTCGTCGACGAGACCTGCCGAGAGGAACGTGCGACCGCAGCACAAAGGGCGGTTGCCGTTTGCAGGCTTCGGCATGTGAATGCGATAGCCGCCAGCCGTGAGCACGCGCACCGCGGCGTCCAGGTTCTCGCGCTCATAGATGCGATTAAAGGTGTCGGCGAACAGCACGACCTCGCGGCCGCTTTCCGGCCCGACGCTTTCGGCCGGCGGCACGAACACGTCGCTACGGAACGCGGGTAGCGCCCGGCGCGCGCTGATGTCGGCAAAGCGCTCAAACAGCTTTCGCAGCAGCGGGCTGCGGTTGCGCAAATTCGCCAGCGGCGCGAAGCGCGAAGCAAGGCTGGCATAGCGCGGGAGGTAGCCGACCAGGCGGTCGCGCAGCGTCAGGCCGTGGCTGGCGGCCCGCGCCGCGAGCACCTCGATCTTCATCTTGGCGATGTCGACGCCGGTGGGGCATTCGTGGCGACAGGCCTTGCAGGAGACGCACAGTTTTAAAGTCTCCATCATCTCGTCGGACGCGAGCGCATCGGGGCCAAGCTGGCCGGAGATCGCGAGACGCAGCGTGTTTGCACGTCCTCGCGTGACGTCCTTTTCGTTGCGCGTCGCGCGGTAGGAGGGACACATCACGCCGCCCTCCAGCTTGCGGCAGGCGCCGTTGTTGTTGCACATCTCGACCGCGCCCTGGAAGCCGCCGCCGGCGCCGGGATAGGCCGACCAGTCGAGCTTCGTCTTCAGCTCGCCGACGCGATAGTCGGGCTTGAAGCGGAACAGGGAGCGGTCGTCCATCTTGGGCGCATCGACGATCTTGCCGGGGTTGAGGACGCCCTTGGGATCGAAGCGCCGCTTCACCTCCCTGAAGTCGGCAACGAGACGCTCGCCGAACATGGTCTCGTGGAATTCGGAGCGCACCAAGCCGTCGCCATGCTCGCCCGAATGCGAGCCTTTGTACTCGCGCACCAGCGCGAAGGCCTCTTCGGCGATGGCCCGCATCGCCTTGACGTCCTTCTCCAGCTTCAAATTCAGCACCGGACGCACATGCAGGCAGCCCTCGGAGGCGTGTGCATACATCGTGCCGCTGGTGCCGTGCCTGGCAAACACTTCGTTCAGCCGTGCGGTATAATCGGCGAGATGCGGCAGCGGCACGGCGCAGTCCTCGACGAAGGAGACCGGCTTGCCCTCCTGCTTCATCGACATCATGACGTTGAGGCCGGCGGCGCGGAAATCGGCAATGCCGCTCTGCAGCGCCGGCTCGGTGATCTCGACCACGCCGCCCCATTTGCGCGTGTCCTTGTTCCAGCCGAAGCCGAGATCGCCCATCATTTCGGTGAGCTGCTTGAGGCGCAAGAGATTGTCCGCCTGGTCCTCTTCCGCGAACTCGACCACCAATACCGCGTCCGGATCGCCCTTGATCGCCGCGGAGATGATCGGACGAAACATCGCGATGTCGCGGCCGAGTGCGATCATGGTGCGGTCGACCAGCTCGACCGCGATCGGCTTGAGCTTGACGAGGTGCTGGGCCGCATCCATCGCCTCGTAAAAACTGCCGAAGTGACAGACGCCGAGCGCCTTGTTGCGGATCACGGGCCACAGCTTCAGCTCGACCTTGGTGGTGAAGGCGAGGGTACCTTCCGAGCCGACCAAGAGATGCGCCATGTTGTTCGGCGCATTGCGGGGCACCAGCGCATCGAGATTGTACCCGCCGACCCGGCGCTGCACTTTCGGGAAGCGCGCCGCGATCTCTTCGGCCTCGCGTGTGCCGAGATCGAGCATGTCGCGGAATAGGGCGCGGGTGCTGTCGGGCGCATCAACGTCGGAGAGATCGCGCGACACCTCGCCGAAGCGGCTCAGCGTGCCATCAGCGAGCGATGCCTCCATCGAGAGGGTGTTGTCGCGCATGGTGCCGTAGCGCAAGCTGCGGCCGCCGCAGGAATTGTTGCCGGCCATGCCGCCGATGGTGGCGCGCGAGGCCGTGGAAACGTCCACGGGAAACCACAGGCCGTGCGTTTTGAGCTGACGGTTGAGGTCGTCGAGCACGATGCCGGGCTCGACGACGCAGGTTCGGCCCTCGACATCGAGCGACAGGATCCGGTTCAGGTGCTTGGAGAGATCGACGACCAAACCGTCATTGACCGTCTGGCCGCATTGCGAGGTGCCGCCGCCGCGCGGGGTCACCTTCACCCCCTCGTCGCGGGCAATCGCCAGCGACAGCAAGGCCTCGTCCATGGTCCGGGGCACCACCACGCCGGCCGGCATGATCTGGTAGAACGAGGCGTCGGTGGCGTAGCGGCCGCGGCTGAAGCGGTCGAACAGGACGTCGCCGGTCATTTCCGCGCGCAGGCGTCGTTCGAGCGAGGAGGCGTTGGTCATCCCTGATCCCGAGGTGATCCACAGGGGCGTTCCGCCCAGCGGATTATTCACTCTTGCGTTTGCCGGTTACATTATGAATTCAAAATGAGCAAGCTGATCGGGTCTTAGGGCGATGCCTGTGCGCCCTCTTGGGGCTCGGTCAGGTGCTCGATCGCCGCCATCCGCTTGTTGCGCAGGTGCTGGAACAAGATGTCGCTGAGCTCGCTGCCGGCGCGGCGGCGCAGTGCATCGAGGATGGCCTCGTGCTCGCGCATCGCCTCCGCCCAACGCTGCCGCTTCCGGGCGAAATTGGCGGAGTAGCGGACGCGGCGAATGCGGCCGGCAAAATTGGCGTAGGCGGTCTTCAGCGTCTCGTTACGGGCGGCCGCGACGATGCTTTCGTGAATGCGCTGGTTGGCCTGGAAATAGCCGTGCATGTCGCGGTGCAGGTAGTGGCCGTACATTTCGTAATGCAGCTGCTCGATCGCGGTGATCTCGGCATCGGTGATGGTCTCGCAGGCGAGGCGCCCGGCCAGGCTTTCCAGTCCCGCCATGACATCGAACAGCTCCTCCAGGTCGCGCCGGCTGAGTTGGCGCACCCGCGCGCCGCGGTTGGGTAGCAGCTCGATCAGCCCCTCGGCGGCGAGTACCTTCAAGGCCTCGCGCAAGGGCGTGCGGGAGATGCCGAGCATCTCGCAGAGCTGCCGCTCGGGAACGCGCCCGCCCGCGGGGATGTTGCCCTCGACCACATAGTCGCGCAGCCGCAGCAGGATCTCGCCGTGAAGCGACGCCTCCTGGCGGTCGCGGCCATTCGCGTCGGGCGGGGTGATCGGAACTCCGGTGTCGGGAATCGTGGATTTCATTTGCAGCACAGTAGTTTGCCCGTTTGGTCGCGTCGACGTCCACAATCGAATACCAAATTTCGATTGAAGAGACAAAAAATGAATGCAAAATGATGGAAGAAGCCGGTCCATTACCGCCGACGAGGAGGTCTTCATGCATCAGGGACGCCATTTCCTGCAGATTCCCGGCCCGAGCCCGGTCCCCGAGCGCATCCTGCGCGCCATGGACATGCCTGTCATTGATCACCGCAGCGCGGAGTTCGGCGAGCTTGGCCGCACCGTGCTCGAAGGCAGCCAGAAGATCTTCCAGACCAAGGGACCCGTGGTGATCTTCCCCTCGTCGGGGACCGGCGCCTGGGAGGCCGCCATCGTCAACACCCTGTCGCCGGGCGACAAAGTGCTGATGGTCGAGACCGGCCATTTCGCCACGATGTGGCGGCAGATGGCCGGCCGTTTCGGCATCGAGGTCGATTTCATCCCGGGCGACTGGCGCCGCGGCGCCGATCCGGCGGTGATCGAGGCGAAGCTCGCTGGGGATACCGCGCACGCGATCAAGGCCGTCATGGTCGTGCACAACGAAACCTCGACCGGCGCGACCAGCCGCATCGCCGAGATCCGCGCCGCAATCGACCGCACGGGCCATCCCGCACTGCTGATGGTCGACACCATCTCCTCGCTCGGCTCGGTCGACTATCGCCACGACGAGTGGAAGGTCGACGTCAGCGTCAGCTGCTCGCAGAAGGGTTTTATGCTGCCGCCCGGCCTCGGCTTCAACGCGATCTCGGAGAAGGCGCTGGCCGCGTCCAAGACCAACAGGATGCCGCGCTCCTATTTCGACTGGGAGGAGATGCTCAAGCCGAACGCAAAAGGCTTCTTCCCCTATACGCCGGCGACCAATCTGCTCTACGGCCTGCGCGAGGCGATCGCGATGCTGCTCGAGGAGGGGCTCGACAACGTATTCGCCAGGCATCAGCGGCTTGCCGCCGCGACGCGCGCCGCCGTCCATCATTGGGGGCTCGAAGTGCTCTGCCAGGAGCCCTCGGAATTCTCGCCGGTGCTGACCGCGGTGCTGATGCCGCCCGGCCATGATGCCGACCAGTTCCGGAAAGTGGTGCTCGACAATTACAACATGTCGCTCGGCTCTGGGCTTTCGAAGGTCGCCGGAAAAGTCTTCCGCATCGGGCATCTCGGCGAATGCAACGCGCTGACGTTGCTCGGCGCGCTCACCGGCGTCGAGATGGGTCTGTCGGTCGCCGGCGTGCCACATCGCTCCGGCGGTGTCGATGCCGCGATGAAGCTCTTGGAGCAGCGTCCCCAAGGCAACGCCTCGCCGCATCTGAAGATCGCCGGCACGTAAGGGTGGTCGCGGTGGGAGCGGATGGCAGACGGGCCCGCCCACGATCCACGGACGTCCTCTTTTGGAGGAGGGGACAAGCCGGTCAAATGGTGCTATTCGGCGCCCACCAAACCAAGGCTAGACCGGGAAGGACGCCGATGACCGTGCATACTGGAAGGCATTTCTTACAGATTCCAGGACCGACCAACGTGCCCGATCGGGTGCTGCGGGCGATGGACATGCCGACGCTGGACCATCGCGGTCCGGAGTTCGCCGAGCTCGGTTTTGCCGTCCTCGCTGCGATGCAGCGGGTGTTCCGCACCAAGCAGCCCGTGATCATCTTCCCCTCGTCCGGCACCGGTGCGTGGGAAGCGGCGATGGTCAATGTGTTCGCGCCCGGCGACAAGGTCTTGATGTGCGAGACCGGCCAGTTCGCCGTGCTCTGGCGCGGCATCGCCGACAAGTTCAAGCTCGACGTCGACTTCATCCCGAGCGACTGGCGCCATGGCGCCGACCTCGCCGAGATCGAGAAGCGCCTTGCCGCGGACAAGCAGCACGCCATCAAGGCGGTCTGCGTCGTCCACAACGAGACCTCGACCGGCTGCGTGACGCCGCCGCTGGAGGTGCGCAAGATACTCGACCGCACAAAACATCCGGCGCTGCTGATGGTCGACACCATCTCCGGCCTCGGCTCGATGGAATATGAGCACGATGCCTGGGGCATCGACGTCTCGGTCGCGGGCTCCCAGAAGGGCCTGATGCTGCCGCCGGGGCTTGGCTTCAACGCCATCTCGGAAAAGGCGCTCGCCGTTGCCAAGGCCAATCCGGGCATGCGCTCCTATTGGGACTGGCAGGAGGTCATCAGCTTCAACAAGCTCGGCACCTTCCCCTACACGCCCGCGACCAATCTGCTCTACGGCCTGCGCGAAGCCGTGAAGATGCTCGAGGAGGAGGGGCTGGAGAATGTCTGGGCCCGACACAAGCGCCACAGTGCAGCGACTCGCGCCGCCGTCAAGGTCTGGGGCCTGGAGACGCAATGCGCCGATCCGGCCGCGCATTCGCCGGCGCTGACCGGCGTGCGCGTGCCCGAGGGTCACGACGCCGACGCCTTCCGCAAGGTGGTGCTGGAAAACTTCGACATGTCGCTCGGCACCGGCCTGAACAAGGTCAAGGGCAAGGTGTTCCGCATCGGCCATATCGGCCATTTCAACGATCTGATGCTGATGGGCACCCTCGCTGGTGTCGAGATGGGTCTCGATCTTGCAAAGATCCCGCATCGGAGCGGCGGCGTGCTGGCGGCCATGGACGTCCTGAAGGGACGCGACGTGGTGCCGATCACCAAGGCCCAAGTCGCTTAGGGATCCGGGCGCTTAAGGGCGAACGAACTGAAGTAACGAAAGTGAGCGCGCGATGAACGCACCGACTGCCAACGAAGACCTGCTCTACTCCGTCCAGGACGGCATCGCGCGGATCACCTTCAACCGCCCGCAAGCGCGCAACGCCATGACCTTCGCCATGTATGACCGCATGGCGGAGATCTGCCAGGAGATCAACGCCGACCGTTCGATCAAGGCACTGATCCTGACCGGCGCCGGCGACAAGGCGTTCGCCTCCGGCACCGACATCTCGCAATTTCGCGCCTTCAAGACCGCGCAGGACGCGCTCGACTACGAGGCCCGCATCGACCGCGTGCTCGGCACGCTGGAGCAGTGCCGCGTGCCGGTGATCGCGGCCATCGCCGGGGCCTGCACCGGCGGCGGTGCCGGCATCGCGGCCTGCTGCGATCTCCGCATCGGCACCGAGACGACGCGGATGGGCTTTCCGATCGCGCGCACGCTCGGCAACTGCCTGTCGATGTCCAACATCAGCCGCGTCGTCGCGCTGGTCGGGCCTGCCCGCACCAAGGATCTGATCTTCAAGGCGCGCCTCGTCGAGGCGCAGGAGGCGCTGGCCCTCGGCCTGCTCAACGAGGTCGTGCCCGACGTCGAGACGCTGCAGCGCCGTGCCGACGAGACCGCAAAGCTCGTCGCCAGCCATGCGCCGCTGACGCTGGAGGCGACCAAGGAGGCGGTGCGTCGCATCCGCCGCACGCTGTCGCGCGAAGAGGGCGAGGACCTGATCCTGAAAGCCTATATGAGCGAGGATTTCCGCGAGGGCATGGACGCTTTCCTCAACAAGCGCGCCCCGAACTGGAAGGGCAGGTAGCGAACTCCCGCTCAAAAGCATCCCGATCGAGAAAACGAAACAGTTTCGTTTTTTGCCCCGGCATCCAATTCGCGCGACGAGAGCGAAATTTTCGATGCGTCGGTATTTTCGGGCACGGCAGGCAGCCTGTGCTCTATGGAGCCACGCGAAGCACGTGTATGCACTCGGTCCTCGTGCCAAACAAGTTGCCATTGGTCTGTTGGGCGCACGACACATCTCTAATCCTGATAGAGGCATCAGTGGATAGAGATTAACGGACCAATCTCGTTAAAAGCTCTCGTCATGATGATTGGCTTGGTGCCGACGAGTAGCTGATAGCAAAGCACTAAAGTAGTGCTTTTGGTCTTTATATGTTTCCGAAAGCGAAACAATTTCGCTTTTTAAGATTTTTTATTTGAGTTGATCAAATTGCCTTGACGGAATTCCGAAGGGATCTAATCTACTCGCGGGGTAGGGCGGCAGTCCTACGGGGGGTCCACTGGGTTTCAGCCTGAGAGGACCGCATGAGGGACGTCGATACTTACGACTACACGAAGATCCCGGCCGAGCATCGCGAGGAAGTTCGGCGTCTGACGATGCAAATTCGAGCGTCTATCCGATCCTCGATCGACTGTGGCATCGATGCCGGCAAAGCACTCATCGAGGTGAAATCCAAGCTGCAGAAGGGTGAGTTTCTCACCTACTGCAAAGAAGCTTACACCGAAAGCCTTCGCACGCTGCAGAACTACATGAAGGTGGCGAGGCTGTCTGACTGCTACGGGCCCGAGGCCGTTTCGAAAGTACCCTCCAGTATTGCTTATAAGCTCGGCGCCAAGGGCGTTGCCCCCGAGTTGGTCGAGGCTATCTTGGCAGAGATCGCCGCGGGAGATATCCCGACCTTCGCAATCGTCGTGGAGCGCATCAACGAGACGAAGGGTAGCTCTAGCCGTAGCCGCCGCGCCGGCGTTTCTCCGGAAGAGCTGGATCGGCTCGCGGTCATGCTGGTCACCGCTCTGTCTTCCGCTCAGCTCGCGTCGTTCGTCGGTTTTCTGGCGGGGGCCAACTCTTCGGCGATCGGCGAACTCGGAAAGAAATGTGGATTGCTCGGCGGCGCGACCGAGGCGCCGATCGTTCCGCGCCAGGTTTCCGGGACTATTTTCGGATAGCCCTGCTCCCGCGCGAGCCTCGGACCCGCATACGCGAGACCCGACCTCCATGTAGTCGGACGCGATCTGTCGCCAACGGCTCGAACTGCATCACGACCATCCTACACCAAGCACTTTTCTGGACGCTCGGCGTCCGACAATAAGGAGGCTAGTCCAGCAATGAACGTAAACGTCCGGAAACTGTTGGAGCGTACGCGGGCATGTTGCGACCGCATTCCCAAGCGCGAAGTCAGCCCGAATACGCTCGATGCCTATCTCGGGGAGTTCGAGCGCATGCTGGCAACGGGCAATCTCGATCCGTTGAGGCCGCGCAGTAGCCGCCACACCTATTATTTTTCCCGTGCTGCATTTCATACTGCGGCAAGGATTACTTTAATCAACCTCTTCTGGGGCTGCTACGACGCCGCGGAGCGGGGCGATGCAGATCTCGCTCTGGAATATGCGCGTCGGCTTCATCGGGTGTTGATCCCGGTGGAGAAATCGTTGGCGCTCGACCCCCCTTGCGAGCCCGGCGTTCTGCCCTTCGAGAACGGGCCTTCCCGCTGGAAGCCGATTGAGGCTGAACAGACGGAAGAATGCGAAGAATCTGAGGGTGACCAGGGCGGAAAGAAGGAAGAATCTGAGGGTGCCCAGGGCGGAAAGAAGAACGTCTTGGCAGTCCTGCACAAGAGAGGGGGCGACTGGACGAGAGAGCTGTGGGATGGCGTTTCCAAGGGCTGGCCATATCAAGCGGCGCTTGCGGTTTGCCTGATCGCTGCGATCAGACCCGAAGAATTGACTGAAGGGCTGCGCAACGACGTGCATCGGCTGGGCGTTCGCCTTTCCATGAAAGAAAATGAGCTCTCGATCGAATATACACCGGCCAAGAGCCACCGTGGCCGATATGGCACCGGCCGCACCACCATCACCGTGGACTGGACCATTATCGGAGGGCCAGCGCAGTGCCTTGCCGATTTGTGCGCAGGCGGGTGCCAGGTCGTGACGATCGCCTCAACCGACGCCTTCCGCAAAGCGCTTGTCAGGCTTGGCGAGCGTGTTTTTCGCGATGTCGCGGTGTCCATCACGCCCTACGTCGTAAGGAACCAAGTTGTCGCCGACCTGAAGGCAACTTACGGGGCGGGCAGGGAGGTCGCTATTGCCGCGGGGCACGGTACCGACAAGACCCAGTCTCACTACGGCCACCAGCAGCATGGCCGGAAACTGGTCGGCTACGTGAGGATCGAAGCCGCCCGAGAGCCCCGCACCGGCAGCATCGACCGCGCGAGGCAGCTCCCCCATCGTCGCCGCCCGAAACCCAAGCCGGATCGCTGACGGTCTTAAGCTCCCGATCTTTGGACGAGACCAACCCGGTGATGCGCAGTTTCCGGGCAGTCAGGGCTGGGCTGGCGAGAACACTCGTGTCCAGTGCGGGAGCCAAGATCGCTCGGGCGCTACCGATGCTGGGCCGCTGTCGGCGCGAGACGCACGCGAGCGCAACCTGCGCCACAAATAATGTGCATCGGCAGGACCGTCTCGCGATCGAACAACATCGCTCAGTTGCGGGCGGCCCAAGCGTCATGCTCGCGCATCACGACCTCCACGACCCGGCGCAAGCGGCGGACCGAGCCGCCATGCCAGTGGCGGGCAATAGCCTGCTTCTCCGCCGTCGTGAACGGAATCATCCAGCGACGGTCGAGACCACGATCACGCAAGATGTCGGCGATCACGGCAGGCAGCAAGGCCTCGAGGTCCTCTGCGGCGGGCTTCGGAAATTCGATCTGCCGAAATCGGTCGCGCAACGGGGACGGCAGCGTGTGGGTGTGATTGGCGGTGGCGACGTAAGAAACATGGCGTAGGTCCAGCGTGGTCTGCAATGCGGGATCAGGGTATTGACGCGCGGTCTCCGACTCCAGGAACGCCAGCAGGCGATCGAACAGCCGGCCATAGTCGCGGCCAATCGCGGCCTTGTCGATTTCGTCGATGAGAATTCCGGGGTTGCCGTGGCCTGCACGCGCGATCGCCAACATGGGATGGCAGACCTGGGCGGTCGACCAGCGTCGGTCGGTGCCACCGAAGGCCGAGCCGTCGGCTGCCGTTGCGTCGGTGCGCCAACAGGATACGCCGAGATGATGAAACATGCGCTCCGCAAACCGCGTCTTCCCGGACCCCGGTTCGCCGCTCAACAGCAATGGATTTAGTCTCACCGTTGGCCGACCGACGAGATCGGCAAGGACAAAGTCGACGACGAGGGCCGCATACGGAAACTCGGCCAGCAGTGCGCGTCGTCGACGAGGGGCAAGGCGATATTGATGACCTTACTCAGCGGCGCCATGATGTCCTTCAGCTTATGGCGCGAGACCTCTGCCGAATCTATTTGGGCGACCACAACCTGGCCGTTCGGCGCCGGCGCGTCGTCGGCTCGCGCGTCCTTCTCGGGAGCCACGGCGCGATCGGACTTGGTTCGTTCCACTCGTTCCCTGGCGGCTTGTGCCATGAGTTTCGCCGTGACGTCCTCAATCCGATACTTTGCCATCTGCGCGCCCAGAGCCGCCGCGGCGGTCGCGGCCGGAGTCTGGAAGGTTCTGGTGACGTCGTTCGCACAGACCGGCAAGGCTGCCCAGCCATAGGTCACCGCCTCTGCTTCGGCGGCGAGACGAAGAGGGCTGTCGTGGTCGAGCTTGCGCAGCGCGGCGAGCAAGGCTCTTGCAACACGTCGATGGTCCTCGATGAGAGCCTTGTCGCGGGGCAGCATCAGCGAGGTCAGCCGGATGCAATCGGCAAGACCCCGCAGCTCACTCTTGTCCTCGACGACGGAGCGGTGGTCGAGCTCCGCGGCGAGCCTGCTACCGGTGTCGGCATTGGGCATGTCCAGCCATGCGGCGGCCAACGGCAAGCCGGGACAGCTTTCCTCGATGTCGGCTGCAAGTCGCTGATAGACCGAATTGACGCCACGCGAGGCGAGCAGCCCATATCGCAGAATCCGCGGCAGCTTGGCGAGTTCGTCGTCGCTCGAGGCTGAATCCTCCGCCGCCCCTTCGATGAGATCCAGATCGAAATCGGTGAACGTTATCTCGTCCGTATCGTCGGTCATCATCTTGTCCATGAATGCATCGCTGCAACCGGCCGGCGATCGGCCGCGCGATGTTTGTTGTGAAGGCCTCGCCAGGGGCGGAAGGCAACGCCCGGCGCCTCGGGCTCGATCGGCGGTGCGGTGCCGCCAGAAGCGCTGAGGCCCACGCCGCACGCTCTCGGGAGCGTGCGACGTCGACCTTCGTACTAGAGATGCATCAAGGGGCGCTGATTGGGGTCGATCGCCCGCCACTTCGAAGAATCGACGTGGGCACCGCACGCCACGGCGGCGGCGATCGCCATCGAGGGGAGGGCGACGTCGACGGTCAGGCGCATGCGATCGGAGGCTCCGGGGATCGGGCTCAAGACGCCGGCGTCGAACAATGCCGCGCGGCGGGCGCGGTTGACCGCGCTCGCGCTCGGATTCGTGGTGATGCGAATGTCCGAACCGGCCGCCACCACGAAGCGGTCGCCGGCGGGATAGCCGTGCGCCCACAGCGTGTCGTCGTAGCGAAGCTCGAACTCGCTGCCGCCGCGCGGCAGGTCGACACCGATTTCCATCGGGCCGGTCTCGTCCGCCTCGACGGTTTCGGATGCGGGAATCTCGGCGATCTGCTCGTGCGCGCCACTGAACGGTGAGGGTTCGAAAGCGGCGAGGCCGGCATCGAACAGAAGGCGCTTGCTATCCTCCAGGATGCGCTCGAGAAGCGGAACGTCGAGCGGGTCGAGTTCGGGCAAGCGGGGCGGGCAACCCGCCATCACCTGCAATGCCCTGCCCGCCTTGGCGGCCTGCGTCAGCGTGTACTGCAGATAGACGGCCGTGTCCTTGGTGAAGCGGAACCCTTCGGCGCCCCGGACAACGAAGACCCGCTGCACGAACGCCTTCTGAGGATCGGCGGCATGTTCTCCCAATCGGCGGCCGAGATTGTTGGTCTCCCCGAGATAGATGCGCCCCGAGCCGACCATGGCGTAGAAGGCGGGGCAGGCAAGCTCGCTTGCGATGATGTCCGAAATCAGTGTCGACGGAAAATCGAGAACCCGGACATGGGCGGCGCGGTCGGTGACCTCGCGCACGTCGGCAATGCCGCCATAGGGCCGGTAGATGTGAGTGGTGCTGCGGGCCAGCACGGCCTTGCTCTTGAACAACGACATTGAAGAACTCCTGGGGCTTATGAAGATCCTGTCAGAACGGGGCAGCACGGCACTGGGCTCGGCTCGAACGAGCAGCGCCGTGCGGCCATGCCGCGACGGGGCGTCGCCGGCGTGCGGATCGCGGGTCTGGGGTGAGTAGGGCGGGTGCTAGTTCAGGGGCGAAGCCAAGAGCATTGCGTCGCCGACTTGCAGCGCGCGAGCGCCGCGACAACCTGCTCCTCGGGGCCGCGCTGGCGCCCCTTGCGGCCGGGAACAGCAAGCTTGAAAGCGAAAATGATCGCCGAATCGGCGGTATAATGGCCATCAGCCATGATGGACTCCATCGAAGTCTGTTGTGGTCAGGCCGTCGTCCGGTGCTGCAACATCGGCGGCGGCCGCCTTCGCGTTTATTGCGGCGGCAGGACAAATGTAGAACGCGGATCTGAGAAAAGCCAGCTGCAATGGCATAAATTTTTAGCGGGATGGTTAACAGCGCTGGTTCGCTTGAACGCGGTTCTCCGTTATCGAGAGTCTAGGTGAGGGAAAGGAGCTATGGTTGAAGATCGTTTGTCTCGAGCCATCGTTTCGTTCTGGCGAGAGAACTTTGTCCATGGACCCACTCTGGGCGCGTGGTCGCATCTGCGGGTGAACCGCGACTCCTGGCCTCAGCAGCAGGTTCCGCCCAAAGTCACATTGCGCAACTGCCTGAACATGCCATTACTTGTCGAGGCAGAGACATGATGATCTTGTCGGCGATAGAACCACAGGGAAGAGACGCGTGCGAAAACTGATGATGGTCGCTTGCAGCGCAGGAGCGCTGTTGGCAGCTGCTCCCGCCTTCGCTGGCTGGGAGCCGACGAAGCCGGTCGAGATCGTGGTCGCCGCGGGCGCCGGTGGCGCCTCCGATCAGATGGCGCGGATGATGCAGGCCGCGATCCAGAAGAACAATCTGATGAAGCAGCCGATGGTCGTCTCGCTCAAGGGCGGCGCCTCGGGCGCGGAAGCGCTGATGTACATGAAATCCAGCGAGGGCGATCCGAACAAGGTGCTGATCGCCTATTCGCTGATCTACATGCTGCCGCTGTCGGCGAAGATTCCGTTCAACTGGCGTGAACTGACGCCGGTCTCCGTGGTCGCGCTCGACCAATTCGTGCTCTGGGACAACAGCGCAGGCCCCAAGACGGTGAAGGAATTCGTCGCGGCCGCGAAGGCGGCGAGTTCGCCATTCAAGATGGGCGGCACCGGCTCCAAGCGCGAGGATCACGTGCTCACCGTATTCCTGGAGCAGAAGACCGGCGCGAAATTCTCCTATTTGCCATACAAGTCGGGTGGCGAAGCCGCGACCCAGCTGGTCGGCAACCACACCGAAGCCAACGTCAACAATCCGTCCGAAAATCTCGAAGTCTGGCGCGCTGGCCAGGTGCGTCCGCTCTGCGTGTTCGACAAGGAGCGCATCTCCTACACGACGAAGGTGACGGACACCCAGTCCTGGGCCGACATCCCGACCTGCAAGGAGGAGGGCGTCGACGTGCAGTATCTGATGCTGCGCGCGATGTTCCTGCCCGGCAGGGTCACGGCCGAGCAGCAGGCGTTCTATGTCGATCTGTTCCACAAGGTGACGCAGACCGCCGAATACAAGGATTACATGGAGAAGCAGGCGCTGAAGCCGATCTTCCTCACCGGCAAGGATATGGTGCAGTTCCTCGAGGAGGACGATGCGCTGAACAAGTCGCTGATGACGGAAGCCGGTTTCGTCGCGAAGTAGTTGTCTTCTTCACCTCTCCCCGCTTGCGGGGAGCATAGGGCGCCTAGGCGGCCATTCTCAAGGGGACGCCGAAGCGGAGCTTCGGCTATGTTGCATCGAAGATGCAATCCGGGTGAGGGGGACTCTCCGCGAGTCCAGCTTTCACCGTCCTCGTGGAGACTCCCCCTCACTCTAACCTCTCCCTTGCAAGCGGGAGAGGGATCAGCCGCAGCGTTTGTTGTTCGCCCATGTCCCAAACCGATATCGAAATCGTCGTCGACGATCCAACCGCGCCCGAAGACGACTCGCCCTCCATCGTCGCCTCCGGCACGATCGAGATCGTCGTCTGTCTCCTGCTGCTCGCGCTCGCCATCACGCTCGGCTACGACAATTGGCGCACCGGCGCGTCCTGGGATGCGACCGGGCCCGAGCCCGGCTATTTCCCGTTCTATCTCTCGGTCATCCTCGGCGCCGGCAGCCTCTACGGCCTGATCTCGGCGTTCCTCGCCCGGCGCTCCTCGCGCGAGACCTTCGTCACGCACGCGCAGGCCCGCCGCGTCATGGCGGTGTTCGTGCCGACGCTGCTGTTCTGCGTGGTGACGCAGTTCCTCGGCCTCTATGTCGCGAGCTTCCTCCTGATCGCGGGCTTCATGCGGCTCGTCGGAAAGATCGCGCTGTGGAAGTCGCTGCTCACAGCTTTCGTGTTCACGGCGATCATGTTCGTCACCTTCGATATCGCCTTCGACGTCATCATGCCGAAGGGACCGCTCGAAGCGGCCCTCGGCCGCTAGGCGGGCCCACGCGATGGAAGCTCTCGGTCTCCTGCTTCACGGCTTCGCCGTCCTGCTCACCTGGAAGACGCTCGTCCTGATGATGGTCGGGCTCGTGCTCGGCATCTTCGTCGGCGTGCTGCCGGGGCTCGGCGGTCCCAATGGCGTCGCGATCCTGTTGCCGCTCACCTTCACGATGGATCCGACCTCGGCGATCGTGATGCTGTCTTGCATCTATTGGGGCGCGCTGTTCGGCGGCGCCATCACCTCGATCCTGTTCAACATCCCCGGCGAAGCCTGGTCGGTCGCAACCACCTTCGACGGCTATCCGATGGCCCAGCAAGGCAGGGCGGCGGAGGCGCTGACGGCTGCGTTCACGTCCTCCTTCATCGGCTCGCTGGTCGCGGTGCTCCTGATCACCTTTCTCGCACCGATGATCTCGTCCTTCGCGCTGAAGTTCGGCCCGCCCGAGTTCTTCGCCGTGTATCTCTTGACCTTCTGCTCCTTCGTTGGTCTCGGGCGCGAGGCCAAGCACAAGACCGTCATCTCGATGTCGCTGGGCCTGCTGCTCGCCGGCATCGGCATGGATACGGTGTCCGGTAATCTGCGCATGACCTTCGGCTCGCCGGAGCTGCTCCGCGGCATCAACTTCCTGGTCGCCGTCATCGGCCTGTTCGGCATCAGCGAGATCCTGCTGACGATGGAGGAGCGGCTGGCGCTGCGGGGACATGCGGCGGGCATCTCGCTCCGCGTCGTGCTCGGCGTCTGGAAGGACCTGCCGAAATACTGGGTGACGCTGCTGCGCTCCTCCTTCATCGGCTGCTGGCTCGGCATCACCCCCGGAGGCGCGATCGCGGCGTCCTTCATGGGCTACAATCTGGCAAAACGCTTCGCAAAGGAGCCCGATAGCTTCGGCAAGGGCCGCATCGAGGGCGTGTTCGCGCCGGAGACCGCGGCGCATGCCTCCGGCACCTCGGCGCTGCTGCCGATGCTGGCGCTCGGCATTCCCGGCTCGGGCACTGCCGCGATCCTGCTCGGCGGCCTGATGGTGTGGGGGCTCAATCCGGGTCCGCTGCTGTTCGTCGAGCACAAGGACTTCGTCTGGGGCCTGATCGCCTCGATGTATCTCGGCAACGTCCTCGGCCTCGTGCTGGTGCTGACGACGGTGCCGATCTTCGCCTCGATCCTGCGCGTGCCGTTCGCCGCGGTGGCGCCGATGATCGTGGTGTCCTGCGCGATCGGCGCCTATGCGATCCAGAACGCGATGTTCGACATCTGGCTGATGCTGGGCTTCGGCGTCGTCGGCTACGTCTTCAAGAAGATCGGCATTCCGCTGGCGCCGTTCACGCTGGCGCTGGTGCTCGGCAACCGTGCCGAGGATGCGTTTCGCCTGTCGATGATCGGTTCGGGCGGGACTTTGAAGGTGTTCTGGTCGAATGGCCTGGTCGGCTCGATCACGACGCTGGCGATTCTGCTGCTGTTCTGGCCGGCGATCGACCGTTTGCTGGGACGCATCGGGTTCACACATGGGACCAGGCGTAGGATTTCGGAGTAATCCATCCTGATATCAATAGCTTAGCTGTGTGGTGGCGTTTCGGTCGGCACACTACCTCGGCTTGGAAGCAAAGCCCGGCTCGCGCCGAGCTTTGTCGTTGCAGACGGTGCGTGTGAGGTTCACAGCACCTTGGCGTCGCGGAGCCTTGCGATCTCGTCCGCACTGAAGCCGAACTCCTTCAGCACCTCCTCGGTCTGCTCGCCGAATTCCGGCGGCCGCGCCACCATCCTGCTCGGCGTGCGCGACAGCGTCACGGGCTGCCCGACCAGGCGGATGTGCCGGCCTTCTTCGTTGGGCACGTCCTGCGCGATGCCGAGATGTTTGACCTGGGCGTCCTCAAACATCTGGTCGATGGCGTAGATCGGCCCGCAGGGCACGCCGGCCTCGTTGAGTTCGCGGACCCAGCTCTCGGTCGACTTCGTCACGGTGTGCCGCTCGATCTCGGCGTTGAGCGCGTCGCGGTTCTTCGAGCGTGCCGGCGCGGTCGCGTAGTCGGGATTGTTGACGAGCTCCGGCGCGCCGATCGCCTGCGCACAGCGCTCCCAGATCCGCCCGCCGGTGGTGGCGATGTTGATGTACCCGTCGGAGGTCTTGAACACGCCCGTCGGAATGCTGGTCGGATGGTTGTTGCCGGCCTGTTTGGCCACCTCCTTCTCCATCAGCCAGCGCGCGGCCTGGAAGTCGAGCATGAATATTTGCGCCTGCAGCAGCGAGGTCTGCACCCACTGGCCTTTGCCCGAGACCTCGCGTTCGAGCAGCGCGGTGAGGATGCCCATGGCGCAGAACAGGCCGGCGCTGAGGTCGGCGACGGGAATGCCGACCCGCATCGGGCCGTCGCCCGGCGCGCCGGTGATCGACATCAGCCCGCCCATGCCTTGCGCGATCTGATCGAAGCCCGGGCGCTTGTGGTACGGACCGTCCTGGCCGAAGCCCGAGATGCTGCCATAGACGATGCGCGGGTTGATCGCGGCGAGGCTGTCATAATCGATGCCGAGCTTCTTCTTCACGTCGGGACGGAAATTCTCGACCACAACGTCGGCCTTGGCGACGAGGCGCTTGAACACGGCGAGCCCGCGCTCGTCCTTCAGGTTCAGCGTCATGGCCCGCTTGTTGCGGTGCAAATTCTGGAAGTCGGAACCGCGGCGCGGTCCACCCGGCTGCTCGCCCCCGGCATCCTCGGTCAGCGCGTCGATCTTGACGACGTTGGCGCCCCAATCGGCGAGCTGCCGCACGCACGTCGGCCCGGAGCGGACACGGGTCAGATCGAGCACGGTGAAGCGCGACAGGGCTTCCGAGGCATGCGGAGAAGGCATCTTGATTGCTCCAGATGATGGATTCCTAGCTTAGTAGTCAAATGCACAGCTGGGAAGCTTGTGCAGGGACGTGACCGCGGCGAGTGACGGCGCAATCGCGGCGATGCGGTATTTCGCCTTGGCAAAGCTTGTGTGTCGCAGGGAGCACCACCAGCTCTGACAGAAGGACGTCACTGCAATCTTGCTTGGTCGGGTCACGTTCCTGAGCTTCGAATCTGACTTCCTCGTTGCCTGGCAATCCGACGCACAGTTGACTTGCTGCCAAGTTGATGAATGGATACGAGGTTTGCCACTCTTCTTGAAGGTAGAGTAACGATCCTCAAGATGAGCTATGTTGCCTTCTATCGTTGCTTGCGGTCTTCCTCTTGATCGGCAGCATCCAATCATGATGTTGGCGGCGTGGACTGTCGCCGGCCGATTGTGTACCCAGCAGCATCAAGTTGTCGACGCAAGTAAAGTGGGCAATCGGTCGCTGATTTTGAGTGTGCTGACGTTTGCTGCAAACCCTGCGAATTCGTCTGTTGCAATTGCATTATTGTCGCTGTGGCTGCACGTTTAGGCATGCTATCCGTCGACGCTGGCGTTCCTTTTGCGGACCTTGGGCAGCAGATGCCTGCGGGGACGTTTAGGAGTATTTCTATTCTGGATACAGAGGTACTGGGGAATATTGGATTGGAGAACCTTGTCGAATGACGCCTCTGTCGAGTCTCACTCGTCGTAATCTTCTCATTGCGGTGCACGACGCACTTGCGACAACGGCGGCAGTGCTCGCCAGCTTTTATCTTCGCTTCGAAAGCGACGCGCTCCTCGAGCGTCTACCTGTGCTGGTTCGAATTCTGCCATTCTTTGTCGCCCTAAGCGTAGTTGTCTGTTACTTGTTCAATCTGACGACAACTAAGTGGCGCTTCTTTTCTCTGCCGGATGCATTTAACGTTCTTCGTGCGGCTACGGTTCTCACCGTTGCCCTTGTCGCGCTGGACTACATCTTCTTAGCGCCCAACATCTATGGGGCGTTCTTCTTAGGTAAAGTGACGATCATACTGTATTGGTTTTTCCAGGTGTTCTTGCTGAGTGCATCGCGGTTCGCCTACCGCTATTTCCGGTACACTCGTACGTTGCATCATGCACGCGAAAGAAACGCGGCGCCAGCTTTGATGGTCGGTCGCGCAGCGGACCTGGAAGTTCTTCTCCGCGCGATCGAAAATGGTTCAGTGAGGGCCATTTGGCCGGTTGGACTATTGTCTCCATCGCGTGCCGATCGGGGACAACTTGTTCGCAATATCCCGGTGCTAGGTGGGTTAGAAGATCTGCAGGACGTGGTTCGAGATTTTGCAGATCGCCATTGGCCGATTGCACGGCTCGTAATGGGGGCTTCTGCATTTGAGGCCGATGCACATCCAGAGAGAGTTTTAGTTCAAGCGCGGAAACTCGGGCTGGTCGTAAGCCGTCTGCCATCTTTAGATGGCGAGGAGACGCCTCAGTTAAGGCCCATCGCAATTGAGGATTTATTACTTCGCGCGACGCAGGCAATTGACCGCAGCCGTATCGAGCAGCTGGTCAAGGGAAGAGCAATCCTCGTTACTGGCGGAGCTGGATCAATTGGGTCTGAGATATGCGAACGTGTCATTCTGCATGGAGCAGATCGTGTTCTAGTGATCGATAATTCTGAGCCTGCACTACATAGCATAATCGAGGCGCTATCTACGCGGTTTCCTCAAGCGAATGTAGAGGGGAGAATAGCAGACGTACGCGATCGGAGTCGTATATTCCAGCTCTTGCAAGAATTTAAGCCTGACATTGTTTTCCACGCTGCCGCCTTGAAGCACGTCCCACTTCTCGAACGCGATTGGAGCGAAGGCGTAAAGACAAACGTGCTTGGGTCGATCAATGTTGCGGATGCATCTGTGGCGTCGAGCGCTCAAGCAATGGTGTTGATCTCCACAGACAAGGCGATTGAGCCGGTTTCGATGCTGGGTCTCACAAAGCGATTTGCTGAGATGTACTGTCAGGCGCTCGATCACGACATCCGGTGTTCCGGGTCTGATACCCCACGGCTCATCTCCGTGCGCTTCGGAAACGTGTTAGCCTCGAATGGATCGGTCGTTCCGAAGTTTAAAGCTCAGATCGACGCTGGGGGCCCGGTGACAGTTACGCATCCCGATATGCTTCGCTATTTTATGACCATTCGCGAAGCGTGTGACTTAGTCATCACCGCTGCGTCTCACGCCGTCGCGTCCGGCAACCGTGAGGCCTCGGTCTACGTGTTAAATATGGGACAGCCGGTCAGGATAGTCGATTTGGCTGAGCGCATGATAAGGCTGTCAGGCCTCGAGCCCGGTAGAGATATTGAGATCGCGTTTACTGGAATGAGACCAGGGGAAAGACTGAATGAAAAGCTGTTTGCGCACGAAGAGCCACCCGTCGACATCGGAATCGACGGCATTATGGCAGCTAAACCTAATCAGCCTTCCACTTTGCAGGTGAAACGGTGGTTGGAAGCACTTGACCGTGCAGCGGCCAGAGTTGATAGGAATGCCATCTTGGCAGTGTTGCATGAAGCTATTCCCGAGTTTGGATCTGACGCAGCGTAATGATACTCTCGTGTGGGTAGGCGCTGGAACCCTTGAGCCGGGCCACTTTGTGTAGCGGCATAGCTGCTATCTGGAGCTAATATAGACCGACCGCCGCGTTGCGCCTCTAAGCTGGCAAAGTCGCAACTTAGGAGGCCACGTGAGGCTTCCGTCATAGGTTGCGGTTGCTCAATGTTAGTCTCCGGACCGCCAGCTTCGGCGAGCGTTTGGAAATCTGATTGGGACTAGCAAGCTAGCGTGAGAATCGTCTCAGCTGGGAGCGCGCCTCTTCGGCCAGAGGATGGTCGCCGTGACGCGCTATGAAGAGTTCAAAGGCCTCCCGCGTTCCCTTCTGGCGGGCGGCTGCGTATTCCTCGGCCACCGCGACGGCAGGATCGCGGGCCATTGGCATGGAGGGGGCGCGACCCACCTTGCTGTTTCCCTTGCCGCTTTCGTCCGCATTGGCTTTCGAGGCCATGACAGGCTGTTCTCCGATGGGCAGACGGTCCGGCCCGGCGAGCATCGCCAAGGCTCCGATCAGACCGGCCGAAAGTGGACCCAGTTTCATGGTTTCCTTTATGGAACAGACCAGCCGCCGAACCGAATGCCGCCGCTGATCCGTATCACTACGGATTGTTGGCTAACAGGGCGTTACGGTCCGGCTGACAGCCCGGCGCCCAATTTAAACCAAACATAACTCTCTTGCTAAAATGATACACCTGCACGGCGAATCGCGCGCGATGCATTGCTCCGGAGAGTTCATTGGCCACCGCCGTTAATGTCAGTGCCACCAACAATGCTGAGATCGACGGCCTGCTGTCGGGCTCCAAGTGGACCGGCACGATCAGTTACAGCTTTCCCGATTCGCCCAGCGACTACTCCAATCCATACTACGGCGGCAGCAGCGAACCGACCTCGACGGGTTTCACCTCGGCTCCCAGCCAGATGCAGGCGGCGATCAACTACGCGATCGGGCTGATCAACAGCTACACCAACGCCAAAATCCAGTACGCGGGCACAAACGGCGCCGACATCATGATCGCGCAGTCGCCGGCGGCTAATCCGACCTCATACGCCTATTATCCCGGCAACTATGCGGCTGGTGGCGACGTCTGGTTTGGGACCCAATACGATTACACGCAGGCGAAGCTCGGCAATTACTATTTCACGACCGCGCTGCACGAGCTCGGCCACTCGCTCGGCCTCAAGCACAGCCAGGAGACCGGCGGCCCCGCCAACGTCGCGGTGCCGAGCGCGCATGATGACAGCGAATACACCGTCATGAGCTATCGCAGCTATGTCGGTGCGTCGACCACGAGCGGCTACACCAATGAATCGTACGGATATCCGCAGACCTACATGGCCAACGATATCCTAGCGCTGCAGACGATGTACGGCGCGAACTTCAACACCCAGAGCGGCAACACGGTCTACACCTGGAGCCCGACCACGGGGCAGGAGTTCATCAACGGCGTCGGCCAGCTCGCGCCGGGCGGCGGCGCCGGCGGCTCGGCCAATCGAATCTACGAGACGATCTGGGACGGCGGCGGCATCGATACCTACGATCTGTCGAACTACACAACGAACCTAAGTATCAATCTCAACCCCGGTGCGTCGTCGGTATTCTCCTCCGTTCAACTGGCCTATCTCGGCGACGGCCATTACGCATCGGGCAACGTCTACAACGCCTATCTCTATAATGGCGACGCCCGCTCCTACATCGACAACGCCACCGGCGGGTCCGGCAACGACACGATCATCGGCAACGCCATCGCCAACGTGCTGAACGGCGGCGCAGGCAATGATACGATCACCGGCGGTGGCGGCAACGACACCATCATCGGCGGCCCGGGTACGGATACCGCAGTGTATTCGGGCAGCCGGGCGAGCTACGCGATCTCGTCCAACGCGACGACACAGACGTTCACGCTGACCGATCTGCGCAACGGCTCGCCAGACGGCACTGATACCGTCACCGGCGTCGAGTATTTCCAGTTTGGAGATGGCACGGTCGCCAGCTCCATGTTCGTGTCGCCAATAGTGATCGAGGCGCTTGGAACGACGAGTTTGGTGCAGGTCGGGACCAGTTACTCATTGAACCCTGTTGCCGGCGGAACAGGACCGCAGCTGAAATATAGCGGCGCGCCCGTCGCGGTCGACATGTGGGCGGGCTGGGCCCCGATCGGGGCGGAGCAAACGGGTAGTGGGTACGATGTGGCCTGGAAGAATGCGAGCACGGGCCAGTACAACATCTGGAGCACCGACTCGAATGGCAACTACGTTACGAATCTATTGAGTTTTTCCTCGGGTGCCAGCCCCGCGCTGGAATCGTATGAACTACTCTTCCACCAGGACCTGAATGGCGACGGCGCACTTGGTGTGCCGACGATAGCGATCGAGTCAGCCGGCTCAACGACCTTGGTCGAAGTCGGGAATAACTATTTCCTCAATCCCGTGGCAGGCGGAACCGGGCCCGAGCTCACGTTTTCGGGGGCGCCGGTCACGGTCGACATGTGGACTGATTGGGCCCCGATCGGGGCGGAGCAAACGGGTAGTGGGTACGATGTGGCCTGGAAGAATTCGAGCACGGGCCAGTACAACATTTGGAGCACCGACTCGAATGGCAATTACGCAACGAACCTCCTTAGTTTTGTGTCTGGGACGAACACGGCATTGGAATCCTATGAGACCACATTCCACCAGGATCTCAATGGCGACGGTATGATTGGTGTACCCGCGATTACGATCGAAGCAGCGGGCTCGACGACCCTTGTCCAAGTTGGGAATGAATACTTCCTCAATCCTGTGGCAGGCGGAGTAGGGTCCAAGCTCATGTTTTCGGGCGCGCCGGTGACGGTCGGCATGTGGGCGGGATGGGCGCCGATCGGGGCAGAGCAGACCAGTGGTGGTTATGACGTGGCCTGGAAGAATGTGAGCACGGGCCAATACAACATCTGGAGCACCGACTCCAATGTCAATTACGCAGCGAACCTCCTTAGTTTTGTGTCTGGGACGAACACGGCGCTGAAATCCTATGAGACTACGTTCCATCAGGATCTCAATGGCGACGGTTTGATTGGTGTACCCGCGATTACGATCGAGGCAGCGGGCTCGACGAGCCTTGTTCAAGTTGGAAACGAGTACTTCCTCAATCCTGTGGCAGGCGGAGTAGGGCCCAAGCTCATGTTCTCGAGCGCGCCTGTCACGATTGACATGTGGGCGGGATGGGCGCCGATCGCGGCGGAGCAGGCTGGTGGTGGTTATGATGTGGCCTGGAAGAATGCGAGCACGGGCCAATACAACATTTGGAGCACCGACTCGAACGGCAACTACATCGCGAATCTCCTCAGTTTCGTTTCCGGCGGGAGCACGGCGCTGCAATCGTACGAAACTACATTCCATCAGGATTTGAACAGCGATGGTGTTGTTGGGATGTCAGCAACAAGCTCTCCTGTTGCCAATTCAACCATTGCAATGGCGGCAAACGACTCTTTTGTGTTCGGTCCTACGGTCGCCGAATTCAACAGCTTTGAGCACGTTCCTGTCGTACTTTTAGGTGAGCAGCTTAATTCAGACAGTGCTGGCGCAAAGGTGTCTTCGTTCGGCCCATTCAATCCTGTGCTAGAAGCCGTGACGCAGATCGACACGAAAATCGCTGATATGCTTCCAGGCCATTTTAATCATCTGATAAGTTTCGGTGCTCACGACTTGCTCGCGTGAAGTGTAGCGAGCCAGCCCTGTGGACAGTGCCAGAAGTAGCCCGTCGACTCGGACGGTCGCGATTTGAAGCTCTGAGACGACACAATCGGACGCTCCGACATAGCTTAGCTTGCGTTTTTGTGTGTGATGAATATCGATGTTTCTACTGCCTGCCGGTAGCGACTCGCGTCGTCGTGGCTCGCCGCAATGCAAGAGGCTAGGGGCGGCTGACGCGTGCCGGCGCTAGCCTATTATAAAGATCAATGATCGCCGCTCCGACGATTTTAGCCGAAAGCCTTCGCACGACCAGGTCGCGGGCTGCCCGACCGTACCGATCGCGGAGCTCTGAGGAAACTGCTAGGCTCAGAAGAGCATTCGCTAGCTCTTTGACGTTTTCGACAGGGACCAGAAGACCTGTCTCGTCTTGAATGACGATCTCTCGGCATCCAGGAGCATCTGTGGCTACCATTGCTCGACCGCACGCGGCTGCCTCCAGTAAGCTGACCGGGAGGCCCTCGCGGTGCGACGGTAGCACTGCGAAATGACAACGCGTCCAGAGCAAGACGATATCGCTGAGATGTCCAAGCCAGGTAATTCCTGGACGTTGGGCCCAGTCTTCAACTTCCTCGAGAGGGATCGACGCGGGATTAGCGGGATCAGGCTTTCCGGCAATTAACAGTCGAAAGTCGTGACCTTGTTCTCTCAGAATGCCGTGTGCACAAACCAAGGCGCGAATTCCTTTGTCTGCTAACAAGCGCCCAGCAAACCCAAAAGTGATAGGTCCTTTAGGTTCAGGCAAAGGTTGAAAACGATCCGTGTCAACTCCGGATCCGGGAATGTGGACGATCCGCTCTTGGTCCACTCCTAGGGCTACGAGATCTCTCTGATCATCGAGATTCTCAACAAGCACGACGCTGGCGTTGCGATTGAGTAGCCGAGGCAAAATTCGGCGGATAATTGTCCTTAATATTCGACTCTTCCATGTACTCGACGTGAAGACATATCCTAAGCCCGTGATCGCGTTTATTTGCGATACCCTGCGAGTGCCCATGGTGAGCGACTCGTAAACGCAAGATTGCATGCCAGCGCAATGAATGATGTCCGGCCCTACCACGCGTTCAAGGTGTCGGAGAGCCAAAATTGTACGTATTCCCGAGATCGGAGATAATCCACGACGGAATGGAATCTCGTGGACGATAAAGTCCTCAGCTTCGATCGCTTGTTTGAGCCCCTCGGTCCGTGTTGCGACGTGAACTTCGAACCCTGCTCTCTTCGCCGCCCGAGCCATCGGTAATCGATGGAGAAAGGCAAAATCTACATTCGCGACGTACAGTATCCGTCGCTTCCCCATACTGACAGAACTCATGTGAACTACGGCAGATGCTGGCAGAGCGTTATGGAAGTGCCTCGCGGAAGGAGCATGGTGATGCTTTAGCCCGTCGCATGGCGTCGTAAGGGACGGTATTTTCATTTCCGCGATTAGGGTTGCAACGCAACTAATCTCAATCCTGTCGTTCTATCCAGATTAATCTGAGTGCCGAAGGCGTCGTACTTTCGAAGAAAGGCTTATTAGATTAATTCTAAGCAGTTTCACCCAACGGAAACCTGTTCCCTATGTGCCAATCTTTGATGTCGACGGCACCAATCTAGCGCGACTTAGGCCAGGTCCGATAGGCTGAACTTGTAGGTCTCGGACGCCGCCGCTAGTAGCGTCAACTCTTCCTCCACTCCAAGTCTGAAAACTGTATGTCTCAGATTACTAAGCCAAGCCCTTTCAATGACTTATCGCGTTCATCGTGTGAACAAAACTCTTGACGTTCATTGCGTGAACGCTGTAAGTCTACTAGAGACTGGCGAACGCGGGTTGGGTCATTTGCTGAACACGGAGCATGAGAGCGAACGGATTGTTCTTGGTGTGCTGAGCTCTGTTGAGAGTGATGGAGCGCGATCGCAGCGCCGCATGGCCGCGGAGCTCGGCATCGCGCTGGGTCTTGTGAACGCTTACCTTAGGCGTTGCATCAAGAAGGGGTTGGTCAAAGTCCATGACGCACCAGCGCGCCGCTATGCTTATTACCTGACGCCGCAGGGTTTTGCCGAGAAGTCGCGTCTGACTGTTCAATACTTATCCCATTCATTTTCATTCTTTCGGCTTGCCAAGAGCGATTGCGCGCGCGTACTCGATCAGGCCAAAAGAAGAGGCTTTTCGCGCGTAGCCCTCGCGGGTCAATCGGACTTGGCCGAAATTGCGATCCTCTGCGCGGTCGAGGCGGGCGTGGCTGTCGTTGCGGTCGTCGATCCTGCAAGTGAGATTGCGCGCTTTGTCGGTGTCAATGTCTATAGGTCTTTCGAAGAGGTGAAGGACGCGTTCGACGCCGTCATCGTTACCGACGTCGCGAACGCCAGCTCATCCTACAACGCGGCGGCAGCAGTGCGCGGAGCGGAGCGCGTGCTCGCTCCGGGGCTGTTGGGCTTGCGCGAGAGAGGCGAATTTGCGGAGGGCGCGCAGTGAGCAAGGCCGTGCGGTGGTATGTGGTGCAGACCCAGGTGAACAGCGAGTCGAGGGCCGCGCATAGCCTGCTGCGCCAGGGCTATGAGATCTATCTGCCGCGCTATCTGAAGCGCCGGCGCCATGCGCGCAAGGTCGACGTCGTCGCAAAGCCCTTGTTTCCCCGGTACATGTTCGTGGCCATCGATACGGCGACGCAGCGCTGGCGGGCGATCCAGTCGACGCAAGGTGTGTCGCATCTGGTCTGCAACGGCGAAGAGCCGGCTGCGGTGCCGAGCGGCGTACTGGACGCGCTGAGGGCGCGCGAGGACGAGCACGGCTTCGTCAGGATGGACGCCAAGCCGGCGTTCGCGCCGGGCGACAAGGTGCGGGTGCTTGCAGGCGCCTTCACAGACAACGGCGGGCTGTTCGTTGGAATGAGTGACCACGATAGGGTTGCCATCCTGCTCGACATGCTCGGTCGCAAGGTCCGCGTTCATCTCGACGTGGATCTGGTTACTGCCGCCTGAAGGCGGCCTTTCGCGCGGCTCACCTTGAGATCGCCGCGCTTCGTCTCTGCTTCCTTCGGGGGGCCTCCGGGTAGAGAGCGTTTCACCCGGAGTGCGGTAGCATGGAATTTTGCGAATGGCAGTTTTGGTCACAGGCGGCGCGGGTTATATCGGCAGTCATGTCGTGTACGGGCTTCTTGAGCAGAACCACCGCGTGATCGTGTTGGACAATCTGTCATCGGGTTTCCGCGAGGCTGTGGCGAAGCAGGCGACACTTGTTGTCGGCGATGTCGGAGATGCAGAACTAGTGTCGCAGCTGATTGCCAAACATAGCATCAGCGCAATCATGCATTTTGCTGCGTCGACCGTGGTCCCTGAGTCTGTCGCAAAGCCGATAGCCTACTACACTAACAACACCGTCAAATCGCTGGCGCTGATCAAAGCCGGCATCAGCAGTGGGGTCAGGCACCTCGTATTCTCATCCACCGCTGCAGTTTATGGCAATCCAGCCACTCAACTGGTCTCAGAGGAGGCGCCGCCTCAGCCGATGTCGCCCTATGGCGCGTCGAAGCTCATGACGGAGATGATGCTGCACGATGCTGCAGCGGCGAGCGGCCTGAGCTACGTGGTGTTGCGCTATTTCAACGTCGCCGGAGCTGACCCTCTGATGCGGACAGGACAGTCGACGCGGGCTGCAACGCATCTAATCAAGATCGCTGTCCAGACCGCATTGGGTATCCGCAAAAGTATGGATATATTCGGCGCCGATTACCCAACGCCGGACGGAACCTGCATCCGCGACTACATCCATGTCTGCGACCTCGTGAGCGCTCACATCAAGGCGCTCGAATATCTGCGCGGCGGCGGGGCGAGCGTCACCCTGAATTGCGGTTATGGGCACGGCTCTTCAGTGCGCGAAATCATCGCGGCGGTCAGGCGCGTCTCGGGCAGCAACTTCGCGGCGATCCAGTGCGAGAGGCGTGCCGGTGATCCGGCTGCCATCGTCGCTGACAGCGGGCGGCTGCGGCAAGTGTTGTCGTGGACGCCGGCTTACGACGATCTCGATACCGTGGTCGCGCATGCGCTCGCATGGGAACGGAAGTTAAACCTCCAATGACATCTGTGACAGTGAAGATAATCGCGCCGCACGGTCGCGCGATCCACATTAACCCCGACATTTTGCATTGTCGTGAAATGGAGTGGATTTGGCTGGCGATAGAGAACCAGCATGCGACAATCGCGACCTAACTGGCACGACGGCGGAGCCGAATATGACAATCGTTTTGACGCATATTGAAAACGTGATCGGGGGCATCAAGGATTCCGACGTAGGCCTGCGCTCGCTGGATACCACGGCAGCCGAAGATTTGTTGCGCGGACTCGCCAAACGAGAACTGTGGGGCCGGCTTGGCTGGCTTGATGTGAAAAGGCGTTATCGACGAACTACGATTGGGCCGTTTTGGACATCTATTACACTTGCGATCTATACGTTGAGTGTCGGATCCGTCGGCGCGGCTCTGTGGCACCAGGACATCTATGAATACTTGCCGTTTCTGGTCAGCGGCATGGTTGTTTGGATGCTGGTCTCTTCGATCGCGATGGAATCATGCAATATGTTCATCGCGGGGCAGGTATTGTTCCGCAACATTAGGTTCGATTACTCGATCCTCGCTTATGCGCTGGTCTGGCGAAATTTCCTCGTGCTCCTGCACAACTTCGCCGTCTATTTCGTGATCGTCCTGGCGCTCAAACCGTCGCTTTTCAGTTTCACGCTTCTGCTGGTTTTTCCAGGACTTGCGCTCGTGATCTTGAACGGGGTTTGGATTTCCCTGTTTCTTGGGCTGGTTTGCCTGCGATTTCGTGACGTGCCGCAATTGGTCTCCAGCGCCATACAGATTTCGATGTTGATCACTCCGTTGTTCTGGCCTGCCGACACGCTGACTGGGGGAAGGCGCATTGTCTTCGTAGACTTGAACCCCCTCTATCATGTCCTCGACGTCGTTCGGGCCCCGCTGGTCGGAAGGGTGCCTGAAGCCATTAGCTACGGAGTGATGATCGCGATGGCGATCGGGGGATGGTGGTTGACCTATTTGATGTTCAGGCGCTTCCGCAAGCGCATCGCTTATTGGAGTTGAGCGAAGTGGCGGCCGTTATTCTTGAAAATGTGAATGCCCATTTTCCCATTTATGGTGCGCAGCAGCGGAGTCTTCGCAAGGCGATTTTCGGACGCGCGACGGGCGGTTCGATCGAGCACGAGGACAATGACCGGATAACCGTGAAGGCCCTCAGTGACATTTCACTGACGCTGCGCGACGGCGATCGTGTGGGCTTAGTCGGTCACAACGGAGCCGGCAAATCGACTCTGTTGAAGCTGATGGCTGGTATCTACCAGCCGGTATCGGGGACTGTCAGGGTCGAGGGCCGCGTGACGCCGCTGTTCGATGCTATGCCTGGGCTCGATGGTGAAGATACCGGTTATGAGAACATCATCACGTCGGGAATGCTGATCGGGATGACGAGGCGCGAGATCGAAGCAAAAATTCCGGAGATCGAGGAGTTCTGCGAGCTCGGCGAATATCTTTCGCTGCCGGTTCGCACCTACTCCAGCGGAATGCAAATGCGCCTGGGCTTCGCGCTGGTGACCTCGCTCGATCCTGGCGTGATCTTGATGGACGAGGGCTTTGGCACTGGGGACCTTCGCTTCGCAGAGCGCGCGGAAGCGCGCATGAAGGACTTCATCGGACGAAGCCCTATCATGGTTCTGGCGAGCCACTCAGACAGGATCATCAAAGCGATGTGCAACAAAGCCGTCCTGATGGAGGCGGGCCGAATCGTTGCGTTTGGTCCGGCGGACGAGATATGCGACCAATATTATGAAAGCGTCCACGCGGCCGCGATGACTGAGCGGGCGAAACGGCTGGCGCGAGCCGAATCTTCAGATGGTACGGATCTCGGCTCGAAGGGCGAGATTGGTCCCAGCTCTTCGGTGAGCTTTCCCGAGGACATGACGAGGCCCGGCGACGATGTTGCAAGACTCTGCAGTGCACGATTACTGGTCGATGGCATTGGTGACCCCAAGATCATCGATAGGAATTCACTGATTACCGTCGAAATGACATTCGAGGTGCTGAAGCCGGGCTATGTTCTGATGCCGAATTTTCACGTGTTTCTGCAGGATCAGTACGTATTTGTAAGCTCTCCCCCCCAAAATTCGGAACTGGCGCCCGGTGTGTACAACTCCACGATGTCAATTCCGCGAGGATTGCTCAATATTGGATTCTTCCTCATCGGGGTTGCGTTGACGTCGGTCAATCCCCTGAATATCCATTTTTATGTTCAACATGCTTTGGGCTTTCGCGTTACGGAAAGCAAGGCCTCCGGCATATTCAAAGAAATTCCGGGCCCGGTTCGCCCCGCAATGGAATGGAACGTAACCCGTGCGTAATCCACTGTACGGGTGTATCCCGTGATATTCCACGAGCTCCCGCTTGCCGGAGCCTACCGCATTGAGCCGCAGTTAATCGTTGATCACCGTGGCGGGTTCGCACGGAGGTTCTGCGCGGAAACCTTCCGTGCTCACGGGCTCGAATCGGACTTCGTCCAGAGATCAATCTCCTACAACAGGCGGGCAGGAACATTGCGTGGTATGCATTTCCAGGCTGCCCCGCACCTTGAGGCTAAGCTTGTGCGATGCACGCGCGGCGCGATATTCGACGTCATAGTCGATCTGCGTCGGAGTTCGACAACATTCGGTCGATGGTATGCCGAAACCCTGACTGCCGATAGCCGCGTCATCCTTTATGTTCCAAAGGGCTTTGCGCACGGCTTTCAGACGTTGGTGGACAACACAGACGTCGACTACGAGATTTCGCCAGCGTACGTGCCGGGCGCGGAGAGAGGCTTCCGGTTCGATGATCCTGGGCTGGCCATCAACTGGCCCGTGGCGGATGCTGTCATCTCGGAGCGCGACGAAGCGTTGCCGCCGTCGTTTCTTGAAACTCTACCCGGGTGATTTGCATGCCTGATCGAAGTCGCGCGGCTGTCGAAAACCGGCCCCGTGTTCTCTACACGAAGCCGTCGATTACCGAACTCGAGGCGCGTTACGCAGCAGATGCTGCGTCGAACGGTTGGGGTGAGCGGTGCTATGACTACATCAATCGGTTCGAGGCTGCATTCAAGGAGCATCTGGGAGTCTCGTTTGCGATCGCGACGTCAAGCTGTACGGGGGCGTTGCACATGGGAATGGCCGCGTTGGGTATCGGCCCCGGCGATGAGGTGGTCATGGCCGATACGAACTGGATAGCGTCGGCGGCGCCGATTGTTCATCTCGGGGCCAAGCCGGTCTTTGTGGATATTCGTCCGGACAGTTGGTGCATCGATCCGGATCTGGCTGAGGCCGCGATTACGCCGCGGACAAAAGCCATCCTTGCGGTTCACCTTTATGGCAATCTGTGCGACATGGGACGTCTATTGATGATCGGAGAGCGTCACGGCATTCCGGTGATCGAGGACGCCGCGGAGGCCATCGGTTCCGAATACTTTGGCAGGCGCGCAGGAAGTATGGGGCGCTTCGGGGCGTTCTCCTTTCATGGGACCAAGACCGTGACGACCGGTGAGGGCGGGATATTCGTCACAAACGATCTCTCCCTTTATGAACAGGTGCTGACGTTATCGAACCACGGCCGGTCGCGGAGCCAGCGCAGGCAATTTTGGCCCGACGTCGTTGGCTTCAAATACAAGATGTCCAATATTCAGGCAGCCCTCGGCTGCGCGCAAATGGAACGGATCGACGAATTGATCACACGCAAGCGGCAAATCTTTCATTATTACCGCGACCGCTTGCGGGATTTGCCGGGCGTGGGGATGAATCCGGAGCCGAGCAACATCGTCAACGGGGCCTGGATGCCGACCGTCGTGTTCCACGAGACGACCCGAGTGTCGCGCGAGCAGCTCGTTGCCGCTTTTGCGCAGGACAATATCGACGCCCGCGTATTTTTTTATCCACTATCGGGATTGTCGATGTTCGATGCGGTGCCGGGAAATCGTCATGCGCAGGAAATCCCAGAACGGGCGATCAATCTGCCAAGCTATCACGACATGACGACGTCGGATCAGGACCGAGTGATCGCGGTGCTGCGGCGCGTGCTGCAGGAGGCGTGATGCCAGCATGAGGCTTCTCCTGCTTGCAGATGCTCACGTCGGTTGCGACATCGTTCGGTGGCTTATTGCCAACCACCGAAAAGATATTGCGTTGATCGTAACGATGTCCGATAACGAAATTGCGGCGATGGCGCGCGATGCTGATGTCCGGTCGTTGATATTTCAGTCCTCTGCCCAGGTGGCGGATTTCGCCACAAGCGAAGGACTGGCTTTCGATCTAGGCCTGATGGCGTGGTGGCCAAAAATCATTCGCCCGCCATTGCTGTCGCTTCCGCGTCGCGGCTTCATCAATACGCATCCGAGCCTTCTGCCCTACGGCAGAGGCAAACACTATAATTTCTGGTCGATTGTCGATCGCGTGCCCTTCGGCGTGAGCCTGCACATGGTCGATCAAGGCGTCGACAGTGGCGATATCGTCGCGCAGGTCGAACTTCCCAGCGACTGGGAAGACACAGGTGGATCGCTCTATCGAAAGGCAACGGAAGCGATGCTGGAGCTAGTCCAGAAAACATATCCCAGGCTCGTTGGCCTCGATTTCGAAACGCGGCCACAGAATCTCGAAGCCGGCACCTTTCACCGTGCGTCCGAGCTGGAGCCTGCGAGCGTCATTGATCTCGACAAGGCATATGCGGCGCGCGATCTGCTTAACATGCTGCGCGCGCGCACCTTTCCAGCCCATCCGGCTTGTATCTTTTCGGATGGAGATGACGTGTACGAAGTTCGTGTCGAGATCAAGAGGAAAATGCGATGAGCGAGTATCAAAGGTTCAAGCGCGAATGCGCTGCGGAAATCGCGGGCATGGGCAATGATCGTGAACTCGGCGTCGCCACGCGCGCATGGATGGACCGCGCCAACCACGCCAAGTATTCCTACCATTTCGAGTGGATGGGCCGTCCGATCATTCAATACCCTCAAGACGTCCTCGCGGTTCAAGAAATCATCTGGTCGATCAAGCCCGAGCTCATCATCGAGACTGGCATCGCGCACGGAGGTTCCTTGATCTTCTCAGCTTCGATGCTGGAATTGAACGCGATCGCGGATGGCCCACGGGACGCCGAAGTGCTGGGGATCGATATCGATATTCGCGCCCACAACCGTGCCGCGATTGAGGCTCATCCGATGGCGCGGCGCATCACCATGATCGAGGGTTCGAGTATCGCGCCGGACGTAATTTCCGCAGTCAAGGCCAGGGCCGCCGGCAAGCGCAGCGTGCTCGTCATGCTGGACAGCAATCACACCCATGATCACGTTCTCGCCGAGCTTGAAGCCTACGCAGGCCTCGCCACGGTCGGAAGCTACTGTGTTGTGTTCGATACGGTGATCGAGGATATGCCCGATGACGCTTTTTCCGATCGCCCTTGGCGCAGAGGAAACAATGCGAAGACGGCGGCGTGGGACTTCCTCAAGCGCCATCCGGAATTCGAAGTGGATAAGAGCATACAACACAAGCTGCTCATCACGGTGGCACCCGATGGTTATCTTAAGCGCGTGTACTAGTGGCTTGGATGCCTGAAGCCATGGCCAACTCTCTCGTCACGGTCGGAATTCCAACCTACAACCGACCAGAGCCGCTGACCCGTGCGCTGGATTTGATTTGCGGTCAATCGTACAAGAACCTGCAGATTATTGTATCCGATAACGCGTCCGAAGACCCTAGAGTGGCGGAAGTGGTTCGGCAGCGAATGCGGAGCGATCCTCGAGTAAGCTATCATCGTCATTCGAAAAACTTAGGTTCAATTGCCAATTTCAACTCTCTCATCGACAAGGCGGTCGGCGATTTTTTTCTGTGGGCGGCCGACGATGATCGATGGGAGCCCTTCTTTGTTGCGAGTTGCGTCGAGGAGCTAGAGCGCGATCCTTCAGTGGCATTGTGCCAAATGGAAGCTCGGTACGAGATCGCGGCAGAAGGCCTGTTCGAGTTCTTTGCGGAAGGCGCTCCGTTTTACAGCTTTTCATCATCATCGGCGTACAAACGTATCGAGCACCTCATTCGAAATAACTTCGATAAGCTGATCTACGGCGTCTACCGGACGGAGTTTCTGAAGTACAAGGGACGGCCCGTTCTGGAGTGGGTCGGGCCCACCATGAACGAGATTCCGCTTTTCATTCTGCTGGCTGCACAGGGTAACATTCGCGTCTTGCCCAACGTCGGCATGTACAAAGTTGCGGCCAAATCGGTCTGCGAGCAGGCCAGATGGGAACAAGTTGGCGGCAGGTATCCGCTTTCATCTGAGTGGCATACGCATCTTCGCTCGTTGCGACCGTTGCATGCATATCACTCCGGGGTCATTCGTGACATGTGCGCGGCGATTGACGATGCGGTTCCGGACCGCAAGCAGGCGAGGGCATTGCAACGTCTCGCGGCCTATCTCATTAGACGGCACGAGTTATATTTCGTGCTTCGGTGGAAACCGCGGCGAAAGCGAGACGCATGAAAGCGCTCGAACCGCGGGTCTCAATCGGTCTTCCGACCTACAATCGTCCCGATCTACTCTCGCTTGTGCTTGAAGCATTCCGGCAGCAGACGTTTAGCCAATTCGAGCTCATCATTTCTGACAACGCCTCGCCCAATCCCGAGGTGAGGAAGTTATGCGAGCACTATGCGAATATTGACGCTCGTTTCCGCTACGTGCGACAGCCCGTCAATCAGGGTGCGGAGAAGAATTTCTGGTTCGTTTACGATCAGGCGCGCGCCCCACTATTCTTGTGGGCATCCGATGACGATTTGTGGCCCGCCGACTTCCTTGAGAGAGGTGTTCGCGCCCTCGAGGGCAAGCCAAATGCGTCGGCCTGGTTCTGTCAGGTCGTTAACATCAACATGCGCGGCGAGGTCGTGCGCGAATATCCGAGCTTCAAGCGTTTCCAATCTACCATACTGAAACCGCTTGATCTGATACGCTTCCTCTGGGAGCCGGAAATCATGGGTAAGGCGAATCTGATCTATTCCATTTTTCGCAGGCAAGCGCTCGCAAGGATAGTCGACATATTTCGCGAGCGTCCACCGACTTGGGGCAATGACATGAATCTCGTCTACGGTTACCTGTGTCGGTACAATCTTATCGTGGACGATCAACTGACGCTGCAAAAGCGTGTCCCAATCGAAGTAGTTGATTCGGTGCCCATTCCGCGTTCTCAGATCTATCCGCGAGAAGAGCGCGAGGTCTATTTCGAAAGCTATCGCTGCGCTGCGGCAGGAAGCGGATATCGGCTATTTACTGCAGCTGTGCTGGCGGCACGGTCTGCATACGACTATGCGGCATCGGGCAGAGCCGCAACGGACTATGAGAATTCGGATTTCGAGGATTGGAGGTTGCGGACATTGCGAGACTTCGAGAATTGGAAGGCGCACGTGTCTGGGTTTGCTATGCGAAATCTCGCACGAATAAGAGCTCGTCTCCCCGGATCATGGGGCGGCAAGTAAGGAGTCAAAATGAAAGCAGTTATTCTTGCAGGTGGCATGGGGACGCGGATCTCGGAGGAGTCCTTAGTGCGGCCGAAACCCATGATCGAGATCGGCGGCCGGCCGATCCTGTGGCACATCATGAAGCTCTATGCGCATCATGGGATCACGGATTTTGTGATCTGCCTCGGCTACAAGGGGTACATGATCAAGGAATACTTCATGAACTTCGTGCTGCATCATTCCGATGTCACGATTGATGCCACGAGAAATAGCGTCACCTACCACCAGAGCAGCGTTGAACCTTGGCGGATCACGCTTGTCGATACCGGCGAGACGACGCTCACGGGCGGCCGGCTCAAGCGGGTGCGGAATTATCTCGATCCGCAGGAGCCGTTCTGCTTCACCTATGGAGATGGACTTTCCGATCTCGATATCGCCGCCACAATCGAGTTTCACCGTAGCCATGGAAAGCAGGCGACCGTGACGGCGGTGCGCCCGCCAGGCCGTTATGGCGCCCTGGAAATCGATGGGGCGACCGTGAAATCCTTCGTCGAGAAGCCGCCTGGCGACAATGCCTACATCAATGGCGGCTTCTTCGTGCTCAATCCCGCGGTGATCGAACATATCGAGGGCGACAAGACTTCGTGGGAGTCGGCACCACTCGAAGCCCTGGCTCGGGATGCGCAGCTCTCTGCCTACCGGCATTACGGGTTCTGGCAACCGATGGATACGCTGCGCGACAAGATGATGCTTGAAGAGCTCTGGCAATCCGGTCACGCGCCCTGGCGGCAGTGGGGCTAGGCGCGATGCCCGCTGGTTTTCCGTCGTGTCGGTCTTGCGGTGCACCGCTGACAGCCGTGCTGGTGGATCTCGGCATGACGCCGATTTCGAATGCGTTCGTTCGTGCCGAACATGCCTCCCTCAGCGAGCGATTCTATCCGCTCAAGAGCTTTGTCTGCGACCACTGCTGGCTGGTGCAGCTCGAGGATTTCGAGACACCGGAGACGCATTTCCACGCGGAATATGTCTATTTCTCGTCCTTCTCGGACAGCTGGCTTGCCCATGCTAGAAGCTTTGCGGAAAAAGTCGCGGCTCGCCTTGTCCTCGGCGTCAACTCGCGGGTGGTGGAAGTCGGCAGCAACGATGGATATCTGCTGCAGTATTTCGTTCAGCGCGGCATCCCCTGTCTCGGGGTCGACCCGGCCGCCAATTGTGCCAAGGCAGCCTGGGAGCTGCGGCGCGTACCGACTGAAGTCGCATTCTTCGGATCAAAGGCCGCGACGCGGCTGCGCGAGCAGGGTGGCACTGCTGATTTGGTCATAGCCAACAATGTGCTTGCGCATGTGCCCGATATCAACGATTTCGTTGCGGGCTTTAAGCTTCTGCTCGGCGAGCAAGGTGTTGCGACCTTCGAATTTCCGCATGTGCTGGAAATGATCCAAAATGTCGAGTTTGATACTATTTATCACGAGCATTACTCCTATTTGTCGCTGTTGGCGCTAGAGCCGCTGTTTGCGCGCCACGGGTTGCGGGTAATCGACGTCGAACGCCTGTCCACCCATGGAGGCTCGCTCCGGCTCTACGTTGGGCATGCAGACCGCAAGACGGTGGCCGAGGCGGTCAATCGGCTCAGACGGGAGGAGGTCTCGGCCGGGCTCGACCGCCTTGCGACGTACGAAGCTTTTGGACAGCGCGTTCGCCAGCTAAAGCGGTCGTTGCTGCGGCTTCTCATTGAGCTGATCGAGGATGGTAAATCGGTCGCCGCCTATGGAGCGCCGGCGAAAGGCAACACTCTGCTCAACTATTGCGGAATTGGCCGCGACTTCATCGCTTTCACCGCCGATCGCAATGTGCACAAGCAGGGTCTGTTGCTGCCGGGCACGAGGATCCCAGTCCTTCCCCCGGACGAAATCGAGAAGCGGCGGCCCGATTATGTGCTTATCCTACCCTGGAATCTGCGGGAAGAGATCGTCACGCAGCTCAACCAAATTCCTAACTGGACAGGGCATTTCATTATTCCCGTGCCCGAGCCCGTGATTCTCGACAGCAGTGGCAATGCACATGAATAAACGGGTCAGTGCGCCGACGGTCAGTGTCGTTTTGTCCGTGAAGAACGGCGGCCGCGATCTGTCAGCGGCGGTCGACACGATTTTGAACCAATCATTCACAGATTTTGAGCTCATCGCGATCAACAACGGCTCGACGGACGAGACCGGTCCTTATCTCGACCGCATCGCTGATCCGCGCGTGCGTGTCTACCATCAAAAGGACAAGGGGCTTGCGGCCGCGCTTAATCACGGCATATCGGTCGCGCGCGGCCGCTATATCGCCCGGCAGGACCATGACGATTGGGCGTTGCCGACTCGCATGGAAAAGCAGGTCGCATTTCTGGATGCGCATCCGGACTATGCCCTGGTCGGCACACGCGCCGAGATCTGGACCGGAGAGAGTCCGACTGGTCGGTTCCACGATCATGCGATCGAGGACGAAGAACTGCGCTTCGGGCTTCTATTCAACAACCCATTCGTGCATTCATCGGTCATGATACGCAAAGCCGCGCTCGATGAGGTCGGGCTCTACACCACGGACCGCGCGCGTCAGCCGCCGGAAGATTACGAGCTGTGGTCGCGAATCGCGCGGCGCTTCCGCGTCAGCAACTTGGCGGAGCGTCTCACCATCTATCGTGAGGTGCCGACCAGCATGTCGCGCGACGGCAAGGATCCGTTCAAGGACAAGTTAATCCTGATCTCGGCAGAGAACCTGGCGGCGGCGACGGTTGGGGAGCCGAATCCGCTGCCTATTCACCTAGACATCGCGAGCCTACTGCACGGCGCTCCGCAAAGAATGTCGCAAGGCGCTGATATTGATGCAATGTGCGCTGTCGTAACTCAGGCAGGGAAAACGATCTTCGGCAATCGAAGCTTTGGCGCTGAAGACAATCCCGTGGCGGTCTGGACGAGAAATTTGCAGCATCACTTCAGTGTATACAAGTATGGCTTGGGTCACGCGCGAAGGGCTGCAGGTCGCGTAAGAGGGGCATTGCGCCGTTTAGGTTTTTCGATCTAAAGTTGTCCAATGAAACTACTTCTTTGTTGCGAAAGCTATTATCCTGCGCGCGGAGGCGTACAGGAGGTGATGCGGCAAATCGCTGAACAGATGGTGGCGGCTGGTCACGACGTCTCAGTTGCGGCTCGCAAGCAAGCCGATCGCAGCTCGACCATCCATAATGGTGTGAGGATCCATGAGTTCGATGTGACCGGCAATCTGGTCAACGGACTTCGAGGAGAAGTAGAACGCTACCAGAAGTTCATCACTAGCTTCGACGGCGATGCGATTCTGATCAAGGCCGCGCAGCAATGGAGTTTTGACGCGCTGTGGCCTGTGCTGGACCACGTGAAGGCCCGTAAGGTTTTCGTCCCGTGCGGCTTCTCTTGCTACTACGAACCCGATTATGCCGATTACTTCGCGCAATTGCCCGCTGTTTTGCGCAAATTTGACCACCTGATTTTCTACGCAGAGAGATACCGCGACATCGACTTCGCCAAAACGCATGGCATTTCCAAATTCTCGATCGTTCCGAATGGCGCGAGCGAAATCGATTTCGCGCGTGCTCCCGACGGCAGGCTGCGAGCCAAGCTCGGGATACCTCCCGATGAGTTGTTATTCTTGACGGTCGGCACGCCAGTCAATGCCAAGGGACACAAGGAGGTCGGCGAGGCATTCGCTGAGATGGATTTGCGCGGCCGCAACGCCACATTGATCCTGAACGGTGCCTGGCCCAAGCCACATCTCGGTCCGGCGGTTGGCGCGTGGCTGCTCTTCTTGCCGACTTGGCTACAGAATCTTGTGCACAAGGCGCGTGTGATCGCGCGCCTTTTGCTGCGTCCCAATACTGTCAAGAAGGGGTTCGTCTACTTCTATCGCGAAGGCTGGAGCGGTGTCTGGAATCGACTGTTTCCGAAAACGCCGACTTTATCTACGCCGGCAACAGTGGCCGGAGTGCCGCGGCCACGTCTCAAGATACCTGATACCGCCGACGCCGACACGGTCATCCAGGAGAACTGCGGCAGGAAGCGGATCCTGTGCGTGGACATGCCGCGGGAGGATGTGATCAGCGCGTTTCTTGAGGCTGATCTGTTCGTTTTCGCTTCTAGAGTGGAATATTCGCCCCTCGTTCTGTTCGAAGCCGCCGCGGCCGGAACACCGTTTCTCACTGTCCCAGTGGGCAATTCCAAGGAAATCGTGCGCTGGACGGGCGGCGGCTGGATATGTCCCGCAGACGTCGACGAGCGCGGATATACCAAGGTCTCGCCTTCGCTGCTCGCACGGGAGATGGAGAAAGCGGTCCGCTCGCCCGAGTATCTGCGGCAACTCGGGGAGGCCGGCCGCCGGGCGTGGCTCGACAGGTTCAATTGGGGCAAGATCGCCCAGTCCTATGAACGTATTCTGCGCGGAGAGACGGTCCTGTCGTCAATGCAGCACGTCCCTGAGGAGGAAGCGACTAGCAGGTGATACTGGACGTTCGATCCGCCTGTCGCTCGACTCCTTGCCTCTGATCTGACCAAATGAGCCCCATGACCGTTGATCGTTCCTTGCTTCATTTCGAACTGGCTTTGCGGCGCGAGCGCATCTTCGTGACCGGACACACCGGCTTCACCGGCGGCTGGCTAGTCAGCTGGCTCAAGCGCATCGGCGCTGATGTCGCCGGCTTTGCGCTTGCGCCTGCAACCGAGCCAAGCCTGTTCGTCGCGGCCAATGTCGCAGACGGCATCGCCTCCACTATCGGGGATATCCGCGATTTCGCGGCCCTCCGCGACGCGATCGCCCGCCATCAGCCCTCGGTGATTATTCACCTCGCCGCGCAGCCACTGGTGTCGAAATCCTTTGCCGATCCGATCGAAACCTTTGCCACCAATGCGCTCGGCACCGCGCATGTGCTGGAGGCGGCACGGCTCACGCCTCATGTCAAAGCCGTCGTCTGTATCACCACTGATAAGGTCTATCGCGACCAGGATTGGGTCTGGGGCTATCGCGAGCAGGATCCACTTGGAGGCAAGGATCCATACAGTGCCTCTAAGGCCTGCGCGGAACTGGTCGCAGCCTCCTATCGCGCGACATTGGCCGAGCGCGGCAACGGCGTGCTGATCGCAAATGCCCGCGGCGGCAACATCATCGGCGGCGGCGATTGGTCGGCCGACCGGATCGTTCCGGACTTCGTCCGTGCCGTGATGACGCGCAATCCAATCTCGCTGCGCAATCCGTGCGCGGTACGTCCGTGGCAGCATGTGATGGCGCTGGTTCATGGATATCTGGTGTTAGCTGTCCGTCTGTTGAGTGGCGACAGCTCGGCCGCGGACAATTGGAATTTCGGCCCCAGCGACGAGGCCGCTCGGACTGTCGGGGATCTGGTCGAACAGCTCAGCACTGTTTGGACAAAGCCGGAGATCACTTACGCACCCGGTAGTTTCCCGGAGACGCGCTTCCTCCATCTCGACAGCACGAAGGCCCGAAGCCATTTGGGTTGGGCGCCTCCTCTATCTTTCGAGGATACCATCGATCTGACTGCGAGTTGGTATCGCGATTTCGCGGCTAGTCCCTCGGAAGGTGCGCCAATCACAGTTCGTCAGATCGAGTATTATTGCAACGCGTTGAGGAGCCATGCCGGCCGCTAATGTTCTCGTCACTGGAGCCTCGGGCTTCATTGGCGTTCATCTCGTCGCGCGCTTATTGTCGGAACGCCGCCGCGTCACGGTTCTGGCACGGTCGTCGAGCTTACTTCCGCCCGAGTGGCGAGATCGGCTGAATATCGTTGCATGCGACGATTTCAGCGAGAGTGGTTTGCGGCGGCTGCTGCACGGGCCCATCGATACGGTCTTCCATTTGGCGGCTTATGGCGTCCGGCCGAACGACCGCAACATCGAGGAGATGATTGCCATAAATGTAGGGTTCCCGGCCGCTCTGGTGCGGCTCAGCGCCGAATGGGGCGCGAGGATGATCATGGCTGGGACTTTTTCGGAATATCGGAGCCCCTCCAGCCGGGACTTACTTACCGAAGCGTCGCCCCTCGAGCAGGGCAAGCTCTACGGCTCCTCAAAAGCTGCCGGAGGTCTGATAGCGAGCGCGATCGCCAATAGCATCGACATTCGCTTTCGTCTGTTGCGTCTTTTCAAAGTCTATGGTGCTGGCGAGGCGTCCCATCGACTTCTGCCAGCACTCGTCAACGGCTTAGCCAAACGTCAACGCGTGGCCATCTCGGCCGGGACGCAGGTCCTCGATTTCGTCTACATTGAGGACGTCATCGAGGCGATGTTGCGTGCCGACGCGCATTGTGGCGAGAAGGCCGGTGTCGCAACTTGGAACGTGGCTACCGGGTACGGCCATTCGGTGCGGGAGTTCGCCGAACGCGTCGCAACTGCGATGCACGCTGATCCATCGCTGCTCGGCTTTGGAGCAATTGACATGCGTAAGGACGACGAGCCTTGGTTAGTCGGCTCGCCCAGCTTGCTCCGCTCAGAGCTCGGCTGGCAACCTTCCATAGGTCTCGATAAAGGTGTCGATGCTGCTGTCGCCGCACTTTGTCGCTCAAGGGATTGAACGATACGTGATCACGGTGTCTCTGATCGGTGGGCTTGGCAATCAGATGTTTCAATACGCAGCCGGCAAGGCGCTCGCGGAACGTCACGGTGTGGATCTTGTGCTGGATCTAAGTGGATTCAAGAACGACAAGCTGCGTTCTTTCCTACTGGATCGCATGTGTGTGCCGGAGGCAGGTCAGCGAGATAGCTTGAACGGAAGCGCTGAGAAGCCGCCCAATCATTTCGCACGCTCGTTGTGGGGGCAGCGGATCGATCGTGTCCTCAAGCTGGCCGGGTTGCCGAAACTGGCGGCTCCCGCCGATAGCTATCGCGAGCCGCATTTCCACTTTGACACCGCGTTCGATTCGCTTGGGCCGCACACTTCACTGTTCGGCTATTTTCAGAGCGAGCGTTACTTCAGTTCGATCTCCGAAAGTTTACGGGAATGGTTTTCGCCGAGGGAGCCGTTCGGCGAGTCGGCGGCCGGCATGCTCACCCTCATTGAGGGTAGTCCGATGCCTGTCTCTGTTCACGTCCGCCGCGGCGACTACGTCAACCCCGGCACGGCCGAATTCCATGGCATTCTCGGAGAGCCCTATTACCGCGAAGCACTTGACCGCCTAGAGCGCACAATCGCTCGGAAGGCGGAATTGTTCATCTTCTCCGATGATCCGGTGGCGGCAGAGCGAGTGCTGGCTTTTGTTCCGCGATCCCGGCTCGTTCATGTTTGTGGCGATCCCGACCGTCCCTGGGAAGATATGGCATTGATGGCTCGATGCCGGCACCACGTGATTGCTAACAGCTCGTTCAGCTGGTGGGGAGCTTGGCTTAACCGATCGCCCGACAAGGTGGTGCTTGCACCTCGGGCATGGTTTGCACCGAATGAACTGAAGAAGCGGGATACAAGCGATCTTTACCCGGCAGGCTGGCGATTGGTCTGAGAGGATGGTGGTTGGTCTTGCGATCTAATCGGCAAAGGAGGAATGTTGAACGCCGCTGCCAGCAGTTAGCGAGATCTTGGGCAGGTTCCGTCGTCAGGCGGAAGTCGAGCGCTCATGGCCCGATCCCGCCCGCAACCCGACTGCTAGCGAATTCGAAGTCGATCTCTGGACGCTGTCGAGCTTCTTGTTGGAAAAGCTCGTGCCCGTGGTCGGCACACATCCCTATCCATTAAATGAGCTCCTGCTCATGAGTGCAGGTTCATCTACATCGCGGCAATATAGTGTGAAAGTGGCGCTCGATAGGTGGCGGGAGCTCGGCGAGCCCAAGCGGCCGCTGTTTTTTGTCGACTGCGATCATGCCTACGAATCCGTTGCGTGACGAGCTGGATGAGATATTTTCCACTGTGCCGGACGCCAGCGCGATCGTTCATGATACCTTCTTCCAATCGGCTGAATAGAACTACAATGTGGGGCCAGCGCGCGCGATCCAAGAGGTGGCGGAGAAATTTCCTACGCGCTTCCGCATGATAGAATCTGGGCTCGGCCTTCCTGGGATGACGCTGTTGCTCTCCTACTGATCCGCAGTCTATCGATAGTAAAACGAGCGCGCTACCGCACCTATTCACGCGTGGCGGTGTCGCATCCTTTGAAATGGCTCGTCGCATCGCGATGGAACTAATCCCCAAACAACTAGGACTCGGCATCTCGATCGCTGGTTTTGCGAGCGAGCTGTGCATGCAGACTTCGGTCCCGCGCGGTACTAAGCATTGTGGTGAGCTGCGCTCGAGTTTTTGGTCAGTTAAGACACTTCCCAGTTCTTGTCCGCCATGCTTACCCGTATAGATCATGTGAATCGATATTCTCGCCGAGCACTGGCATCTTATACGAGTGAACCGTGACTATGCTCCCGCTCGTCTCGATCGTCATGTCGATGCGCAATAGCGCATTGACGGTGGCGGAGGCCGTACAGTCAATTCAACTACAGGTGCTTCAGGACTGGGAGTTGATCCTCATTGATGACGGCTCAACGGACGGGAGTAGCGCGATTGTCGAACAGTTCAATGATAAGCGAATTCGGCTTATTCGGGAGCCATCTTCTGCGGGATTGGCGACGCGTCTCAACCAGGCGATCAGCTTCGGCAAAGGCGAATTCATTGCCCGCATGGATGCAGACGATGTTTGCTTCCCAGAACGGCTAGCGCGGCAAGTTGAGCGACTGCAGCTCGATCCAAGTCTTGACCTTGTAGGTTGCGGGGCGGTTGTGTTCTCGAGCGATGGTGAGCTTATTGGAGAGATGCCGATTGGATTGACGCATCAGGATATCGTTGCGCGACGATTTTCCGGATTTCCTCTCCCTCATCCCACGTGGTGCGGGCGAGCGTCATGGTTTCGTCGAAATCCGTACGATCCAAGACCTACGTATGCCGAGGATCACGAGCTACTGCTGCGAACGTTGCATACTAGCAAGTTCGCCGGATTAGATAGAGTACTTTTGGGGTACCGCCAGGATAGACTACAATTGCGTAAAATCTTGCCTGGTCGGGCTGCTCTCGCTAGGAGCTTCTGGCGCTACGGACTTGAAGGTGGAGAAATTTGGCCTGCACTAGGGGGAGTGGCCGGGCAATGCGCTAAAGGAGTGATCGATATCGCTACTGTCGGAGTCGGGATTAATGTGCCGATGCAGAAGAAGCGATTAAAGCCTGTTTGTGATTCGACCTCGGTGCGGTGGAGGAGCCTACAGGAGAAGCTGCGTCAGGCGCGAGTTCCGCAGCGCTCGGAATGAGTAGAGTAAGAAATTTGCGGATAGCCAAGCCGAGGCGGACGCTGGTCAGTCATTTAGAGATCGGGCGAGCGATCTTATAGACGCGGACCTAGACTCGCTGAAACGTTAGCTTTGGTCTGCGCTCTTCGCTACCTGGCTGAAGATACGAATAACGGGAAACGATCTTGAACAGCGGTTTTTAGGAATTGAAGGCGCGAAATTATCCCATTCAGCTCAGAGAGGCGCCGCTCGCCATTCGATATCTGGGACGAAAAAAGACTTTGATGACGGTCATCGAGAGGCTCGCGTTCCAGGTACTCGTCGCTACAGTTTCCCAAAGTGACAGCTGCACGTGCTAACGCATCATCGACGCGGTGCTTGAGGCCCGACCGCTCATCCTCTGCTTCTCTAATCGCAGCTTCTAGTGCTGCCATCACCGATGCAACTCGTCGGTGGTCTGTTTCGGCATCTCGATCAATCGAGCGGGCCCTAAAACTATAATTGTTCGCTGGCACCTGGTGAGCCAGGCTCCGAAAAAACACTCGGAACATATCGTATGTCCTCGTCAAGTCCGACGTTTTGCCGGTTGTATTATCGGCGGAGCCTTCCAATAAAGCCAGCTAGAATTCGCTGAAAATACGCTGCTCGTCGGTATAACTGCCTTGAATTAGAGAAAGCAAAAGTCGAACACTTGCAAAGTTAACGTGTTTAGGTTTGGCTCGGAATAGACGCTAGGCCCGGTCTGAGCGAAAAAGCCGGAATTGGTTGACAAGCCTTTCCGGCTATGGGTTTTGGTAAATTGGCTGACCAAACCCGATTTGCTGCTCCGAAGTGGGGCGCGCCGAAGCGGTCAAAGCTCTGGTGTTGGTCGACCAGAACAGCCTCATTTCCCGGTGCACCGTGGAACGTCAGGGTTAACGGTGGCATAGTTTCCTTCCAAATTTCATTTTTTGTTTTGCGGTTGGAATTGACCTGCCCCTGCGTATTTCCTCCAGATGGAGTTAGAGTCCGGCCCGAAGAAGGACGGACAGATGAAGCGAGCAAGGTTCACGGAAGAGCAGATTATCGCGGTATTGAAGGAGCATGAGGCTGGAGCAAAGACGGCCGACCGGGCTCGCAAGCACGGGGTCTCGGAAGCAACGATCTACAATTGGAAGGCCAAATTCGGCGGCATGGACGTTTCAGAGGCGAAGCGGCTGAGGGCGCTGGAGGACGAGAACGCGAAGCTGAAGAAGCTTCTAGCCGAGCAGATGCTCGACGCCGCCGCCCTTCGCGAGCTGCTTTCAAAAAAATGGTAGGGCCCGCCGCCAAGCGCGCTGCGGTCGCGCATCTGCAGGCCGTCATGAGCCTGTCGGAGGGGCGGGCCTGTTCGATTGTCGGAGCGGATCGGAAGATGATCCGCTATCGCTCCAGCCGTTCTCCGGACGCGACTCTCCGTGGCCGGCTGCGTGACCTTGCCAACGAGCGGCGGCGGTTCGGCTACCGCCGGCTGTTCGTGCTGCTGCGGCGGGAGGGGGAGCCATCGGGGATCAACCGGATCTACCGGCTTTATCGCGAAGAAGGGCTCACCGTCCGCAAGCGGCGGGCTCGCCGCAAGGCCGTGGGGACCCGTGCCCCAATCCTAGTCGAGGCGATGCCCAACGCGCGCTGGTCGCTGGATTTCGTCCACGACCAATTCGCCAACGGTCGGCGCTTCCGCATCCTCAACATCGTCGACGACGTCACCAAGGAATGTCTGGGCGCCATTCCGGATACGTCGATCTCAGGACGACGCGTCGCCCGCGAACTGACGGCCGTCGTCGAACGACGCGGCAAGCCAGGAATGATCGTGTCCGACCACGGCACCGAGTTCACCTGCAATGCCATGCTCGCCTGGTGCAGGGACGCAGCCATCGACTGGCACTTCATTGCACCGGGAAAGCCGATGCAGAACGGCTTCGTCGAGAGTTTCAACGGCCGGATGCGCGACGAGCTGCTCAACGAGACTCTGTTCTTCGATCTCGACGACGCCCGCGCCAAGATCGCCAATTGGGTTGCCGACTACAATCTTCAGCGGCCTCACTCGTCGCTGAAATACATGACCCCCGCGGCTTATGCCGCCCACCTCACCGCAACGGACGATCGGCTACGCAACCCCGACCAGCTCCGCCGATCGTCCGTTGCTACAACCGCGCCACTTGGCGTACAAAACCCCGAGGCTCTAACCGCGGCCGGATGAAAGTTCGGTGGCAGGTCAGAATCGTCACTGTCCTGCTGGTGTTGGTACATCTTATTATAGCGGGCAATTACGGGCGGGCTCGTAGGTAGTGGGTAGTGGCGGTGCGGTTCTCGAACGACTGAGCCTATGGGCCGATCTCGGGAGTGCGAGAGGTGTTTCGGTGTTTCCAGCTAAAGGCGATTTGTTGGTCGCACATTTTATCGCTTCTCAAGTCGATACGATCATCCTGTCAGGCAGCGATCCGCTACCCCAAAAGGGCCAATTAGAATCGGCGTGTTTCCGCATATCATGCAGAACCGACTCCTCATTGCGCTTCTGTCGATTGAGACTGCTTGGCTTCCCGCAGGAGAAAATCGCTATCGCGTCCTTGCGACAGTAGGCTTTGGCGTTGACCAAAAAAAATCAAAGCCGTCCATGAATTGAGTCTCAGTGCTGTGGACACCGCCAGACTGTACAGTATGGGCGCTATGATCGGAGGCCACGTTCCAAGAACGTGGAAGTGGATTGCATAAATATCCAAGGATCGTTGGCCAAGAAACGGAAGCGGCCGCTCCAAGAAAACAGGTAGGCGACGATAGATGCTCCCCGCAAGGTCGACGAACGCCAACGTGCCGGCTGCGGCGACAATCATAACGTAGATGGAATTGATCGAACGGGGCGAGGCCCAGGAGACGGGAAAATAAGCGATAACCGACGATACGTTCGTCCGATGCCAGAAAGGGACGAGGGCCAAGAAGACTAGATAGGGAAGCGGGCGAAGGATTGCTGGTAAGCCGCGGGAGAGGGCGATCTGGTAGACTAGGCCTGCGACAAAGTAGGGAAAGTGCACTCGCGCGAGATAGAGACCGAACCCGTTGGGAATGCAACGACTGACCAAGTTCACCAAAAAGGTTGCAACAATCAAGGCACCAGCCTGCGTCCAGGGGTTGCCCCAGGAAAGTGCTTGGTCCTGCGGAGCACATCTACGGAAAACGATTATGAGCCAGGTGGCCACGGTCAGCGCGACACTGCATTGAAAAAGCGCCAGCAGGAACCAAAGTCCTTTATCCGGGAACGCAATGACCTTAGCCATATGGGCAACAAAGTCGCCCAGCGGGTGTAAGAAATAACTGACAATCGCCCATGCCAAAAATGGAACCAGGAGTCGTTGCGCTTTTTTCCAAAGGTCGTCTCGCAAAACCGAGACGTTGGACCCAGCGGCGATTTGTCGTTGGTAAACGAATGATGCAGTCATGCCCGAGACAAACATGAACATGGGCATGTGGAACGCGTAGATCACCCGAAAGGGCCAGTATTCGTCAAAATCCGGTGTTGCCCCCTGGAACGTGTGACCAGCTACCACTGTCATGATTGCGAGCCCCTTCAGGCAATCTAAAAACCCGTCGCGGTCTGCAGCCTGGGACAATCTATCTTCGGGCATGATGCCTCTTATGGAGGTGATGCAAAACAGTATAGCACAGCCGAGAACCGGTAGAGCTTTTCCAAGAGCGTTCTTCCAAGAGCATCAAGTCAATCCTTGCGGGCCGGCACACTGGCATCGCTCCGCTCTCCACGACAAGACCCAAGATGCGCGAGCATTGGTTCTGGCCTCCCCCGCCATAGTATGCCCATCCAATCTCGAGTTTCCTCTGACCGGGCTTGACCTGTCCTCGAGTCTGTGTCCAAGAAGGATGGTGAGAACAGGCTTCATTTTCGTCCCGTATCGGCATTGCGCCTGCGCCGCGGGTTCTAGAGACGCTAAGCGATGACCAAGCAGATTGCTCTAATTACCGGCGTGACTGGCCAGGACGGTGCCTACCTCGCCGAACATCTGCTGTCGCTCGGATACATCGTGCACGGCATCAAGCGACGCTCGTCCTCATTCAACACCGGGCGCGTAGATCACCTTTATCAGGACCCACATGTCGGCAACGTGCCCTTCCTGATGCACTACGGCGACATGACCGATTCATCCAATCTGATCCGCCTGGTGCAGCAGATCCGGCCGACCGAGATCTACAATCTCGCCGCGCAAAGCCACGTTGCCGTCAGCTTCGAGAGCCCTGAATATACCGCTAATGCGGATGCGATTGGCGTGCTGCGGCTTCTGGAGGCGATCCGCATTCTCGGTATGGAGAAGGAGACGCGGTTCTATCAAGCCTCAACTTCCGAGCTCTATGGCCTGGTGCAGGAAATCCCACAGAAGGAGACCACGCCATTCTATCCGCGCTCGCCTTACGGCGTGGCCAAGCTCTACGGCTACTGGATCACGGTAAACTACCGCGAAGCATATGGCATGTTTGCATCCAATGGCATCCTGTTCAATCATGAGAGTCCAATCCGCGGGGAGACCTTTGTAACCCGCAAGATCACCCGCGGCGTCGCCCGCATAGAGGTCGGGCTGGAGGATACACTCTATCTTGGGAACCTGGAGGCCAAGCGCGACTGGGGGCATGCGCGCGACTATGTGGAGGGCATGCACATGATCCTCCAAGCCGACAAGCCGGACGATTTTGTGCTCGCCACCGGGGAGATGCGTTCCGTGCGGGAGATGGTCGAGCTCGCCTTCGGGCAGGTCGGAAGACGCATCGAATGGCGCGGGCAGGGCGTGGAAGAAACCGGCGTTGATCTCACGAGTGGCAAGACGGTGGTGCGGATCGATCCCACCTATTTCCGGCCGACCGAGGTCGATCTCCTTGTGGGGGACGCGAGCAAAGCGCGTCAGGTGCTCGGCTGGAAGCCGAAGCGGAGCTTTGCCAAACTCGTCGAGGAAATGGTAGCGAGCGATCTAGCCGAAGCAAAACGGGACGCCGGAAGTGGCAAGAGTACCCTTTGAGCTCAGAGGCAAGAGCGTCTATGTCGCCGGCCATCGCGGCATGGTCGGCAGTGCGCTCCTGCGCCGGCTCGCCCGGGAAGACGTCAGGCTCGTGACGGTCGAGCGGCACGAGGTCGATCTCCGCAACCAGGCTGCTGTGTTCGACTGGTTCGCGCAGATGCGGCCGCAAGTCGCGTTCCTCGCCGCCGCAAAGGTCGGCGGCATTGTCGCCAACGACACGTTGCGCGCTGAGTTCATCTACGACAACATCGCGATCGCGACGAACGTTCTCCATGCGGCGCATCAAAGCGGCGTCGAAAAATTGATGTTCCTGGGATCGTCCTGCATCTATCCGAAGCTCGCACCGCAGCCTCTGCATGAAGACGCCATGCTCACAGGCCCTCTGGAGTCGACCAACGAGCCCTATGCGATCGCCAAGATCGCCGGCATCAAGATGGCAGAGGCCTATCGTCACCAGTACGGGAGCGACTTCATCAGCGTGATGCCGACTAATCTCTACGGCCCCGGCGATAATTATCATCCTGAATTGAGCCATGTGGTGGCGGCTCTTATTCGCCGCTTTCACGAGGCGAAGGTGTCGGGCGCGAGAACCGTGGTGGTGTGGGGCACGGGCACGCCGCGGCGCGAGTTCCTATATGTCGACGACATGGCGGATGCCTGCGTGCACCTCATGAAGAGCTATTCAGGTGCGGAGTTGATCAACGTTGGCACAGGCATGGATATTACCATAGCTGAGTTCGCACATCTCGTGGCAGACGTCATCGGCTACATCGGCGAGATTCATTTCGACACCTCTCGCCCAGATGGGACGCCGCGCAAGCTGCTCGATGTCAGTCGTCTCACGAACCTAGGCTGGTGTGCGGCGACGTCGCTTCATGATGGTCTGAAGCGCACCTATGCGGCGTATCTGTCCCACGAGTACAATACTGAGATTGCGAGTAGCACGGGCTCCCTCTAGCTCTATCCAAGGAGGCGCCACAGGCCTCCTTTGAGGCGTTTTAGATCAAGCGTGATCTGATCCATATCCATCAGAGGCTCACATCCCGTGGCACCTATTCCGGAGCTGAGCAAGTAAGAAGTGAGAATTGGATTTGTAGCTTCGCCGCTCAGGACGCTGTAGCGCGTCGATCTGGAACTCTCTCACCTTGATTGACGCGCTCTTCCTGATCGGCGCGCGACAGGACGCAGCGCCAGAACTTCTTCTCGGCAGTGAGGAGGAGATGTGGTAGAGCGGATCGGCATGGATTTTGATCTCGACCCATTTGCCGCCCCCCGATGATGATCGAGAGCACCGCGTTGCGGGGAGCAATCACCCACATGTTGTGCTGCAGCTGCGCCATATGCTTCTCGGCCGCGGCCTCCTCCGAAGGCCCAGGGCCGCATGAATTTGGCTTCGAAAAGGGCGCCGGTCTGTTCGACGGTCCCGTCCAGCGTTGCCGCCATCCATCTGTGCACGGGATGGCGGACGCGCTTTTTGGATGTCTTTGATCGTGTGACCGCTTGCCCGCTGATACCACGCGCGGTTCAAGACCTCAGTAACCGTGCCGAGCTGGACAATGAGATTGTCCTAAAGATCCTCAGGCTCTGCTTCGCCGCGTTTTTCGCGCTAAAGGCGAATAAGGCTCTCCTGGTTGTCCCCGATGATGATGCGAGCGTCCGAGCCGCCGATGAAAAGGCGCCGATCGTTCGGGTTGAATGTGATGATTTGATTTGGCACGTCTGCGCCATTCGTTTGAACGGTTGTCACCGGTATCTCCTACGCAAGAACAAGCGGCTTTACATGCCGCACTGCCCGAAGCCCCGTGGCCGCGAGGCGAGATACCGGCGCTATAATCGCGTTGGCGCCCGGCCAACTCAGTAACGCTCCAATCGCGCCGGATCGCCAGTCCTTTCTGCAGCAACATTGTTGTTCGTTTGTATCCGCCCGGTGAGGGCCGCCTTGCCTAATGAGGCGTATTGTTGAGAACTGTCCTTATGGACAGTGATAGGCGCAGTGCCCAAGGTATCCATCCGGGCTAGACCGCGGACAGGAGCTCACCGATCCCAGCGCTTGAGGAGCTCGGGGTCGTCCTTGTGCATCCTGATGAGCTCGGTCAGGTTCTCGATGCCGAAGTCGGTGAACGCCATGACCTGGTCGTCACCTATGCCGTAAACCCAGATGACGCCATCCTCAGTGTCCATTCCGTTGGCCACGTCCCAGAGCCAGTCCTCGTCTTCGCCGAGGTCTTTTGCGACGCGAGCGATGGTGAAGACGGCGTGAACCTTGTTGACGTGCATGGCTACGCCGCCGGGGCGGAGGACCTCGGCGCAGGAGGCGTCCAGTTCCAGGGCAGCAACTCGCGCAGGCGGTTCTGCGGCATGTCGGCGATGCGCGCGAAGACGTCGGCAAGCCAGGCTTTCGGGTCGATGTCGTTGAGACGCGCCGTCATGAGAAGCGTGGCCATCACGGCAGCCCGCTCGGCGCCGCGATCAGAACCGGCGAACAGCCATGCCTTTCTTCCCAGAGCAAAACCGCGCAACGCTCGCTCCGCTGCATTGTTCGTCATGCAGATCCGTCCGTCGTGGACAAGGCGGGCAAAGCCCTCCCAGCGGTTGAGCAGATAGTTGATCGGCTTAATCACGTTGGACGAGCGTGAGAGCCGGGCAGATTCCGCTCGGAGCCAAGCCTCAAGGTCGGTCAGCAGTGGCGCGCTTCTCTCCCGGCGGATCTGCAGCCGCTCCTCAGCGCTCAGCCCATAGATGTCGCGCTCGATCTCGAACAATTGGTCAATCCGACGAACCGCTTCCAGCGCAATGGGCGAGATCGCGGTCGCCGATCTTCCGCGGCGAGCGTTCTGGGCGATGTCGGCAAGTTCGAAGAACGCCCTCCGTCCATGTGCCCAACAGAAGGCGGGCGTGGCCGGCAACGCCTTGCGTCCGGGATCGAAGAGAGCGTTGAACCCGCTATAGGCATCGGCCTGCAGGATGCCAGCGAAGTTCTGAAGATGCCGCGCGGGATGCTCGCCGCGCCGATCACGTGAGGCGTAGAACAGCGCCGCCGGTGGATCTCGCCCGCCGAATGGCCGATCGTCGCGAACATAGGTCCAAATCCGGCCGGTATCTGCTTTCCCTTTCGCCAGGATCGGTATCTTGGTGTCGTCACCGTGGAGCCTGTCGGCGGAGAGCACATAGGCTTCGATCAGTTCAAAGAGCGGCCTGACCGCAAAGGCTCCTGCGCCCACCTGGTCCGCCAGCGTCGAGACCGACAGGTCGATCCCCTCGCATTTGAAGCGCTGGCTCTGTCGGTTCAACGGCTGATGCTGACCAAATTTGTCGTACAGGATCGTCGCCAGAAGCTGCGGTCCGATATAGCCCCGGGCTGTGGCATGGAACGGCGCCGGCGGCTGCGTGATCGCCTCGCAATCCCGACAACTGAACTTCTCCCGGACTGTGTCGATCACCTTGAACCGGCGTGGGATCTCCTCCAGTGTCGAGGTCACGCTTTCGCCGAGCTTCGACAGCCGCGTCGACCCGCAGCAGGGGCATTGCGTCGGAGCCGGCAGGATGACGCGTTCTCGCTCGATGTCGTCGGGGAAGGGCTGACGCACCGGCCGCTTGCGCTCAAACGAACGCACCGTCTGCGTCTTCTCGGCCGCCTTCTCGGCGGCCAGCTCATCCTCGGTCGCCCCCGCCTCGAGTTCCTCAAGCTCTAGCTCCAGCTGATCGAGCAGCCGCGCCGACCGCTCGGAGCGTGCGCCATATATCGTGCGTCGTAGCTTCTCGATCTCGAGCTTGAGGTGGGCAATCAGCGCTTCGGTGCTCGATTGCTTCGCCTGGGCATTGGCCGCTTCAGCAAGCCTGGCTTCCGCCGCAAGCCTGGCAGCGCGCTCGGCCAGGATCATTGCATGCGCGGCGACAAGATCGGGCGGCAGGTCGGCGCTGGAGTCCATAGCCAGATGGAATCACATTCGCGGCCAAACTCAAATAACAAAGTCTCAGCCCACACTGGTCGGACGCCAGGACTCCTGGGGATTGCGCCAGTCGATGCCGGACAACAGATAGCTCATCTGCGCCTGCGAGATCGACACTACGCCGTCCGCCAGCGACGGCCAGACAAAACGACCTCTCTCGAGTTTTTTCGTAAACAGGCATGCTCCCTGGCCGTGCCAGATCACTTTCAATAGATCGCCTCTGCGTCCGCGGAAGCAGAACAAATGACCACTCAGCGGATCGCGGCGCAGCACCTCTTGCACCTGCAGTGACAATGAGGCGAAGCCTTTACGCATGTCGGTGTGGCCCGTCGCCAGCCACACCCGAACTCCCGTAGGAACCGGAATCATCGCGGATCCAAAACCTCGATGATCCGGCGAAGCGCCTCAACGTCAACGCCCGCATCAACAATGACCCGCCGCCTGCCGGTTAGCTCGATCTCGATCCGACGCTCCGTCGAATGTACGGTCGCGCTCTCCGATGACGCCGCCACCGACGCCGCGGGCACCCCCTCGGCCACAACTGCCCTGACAAAGCCAGCCTCGGATTTGGTCCCCGTCGCCGCGAAGGCTCTTCGCCAGGTCACCAATAGAGAACGCGACAAGCCGTACCGCCGGGCTGTCGCCGCAACCAGGCGCGGCTCGGATAGGCTCTCCAAAACAATCCGCGCCTTCTCTTCCTCAGACCAACGCCGCCGCCGGCCCGTATCAACCACTTCCAGTCGATTCAACGTACTGATCGTATGGCTGTCCATACGTACAGTTCTCAACCATCAGGCCAGCCCGCCGCAAGGCGTCTCTCCTCGGAGGCTTACTGCCCAAGTCGAACGGCTTGAGGTGGTGGACACGGGCCGGCGACGGCGCTGGTCCGAGGATGAGAAGCTCAAGATCGTCCTGGAGAGCTTACAGGGGCCGCGCCAGGTCGCTGCAACCGCGCGGCGGTACGGCGTTTCGCGCTCATTGCTGCTGCGATGGCGACGGTCGTTTCGGCCCGAGCCGAAGGATGCCGCCGATCAACCTGGCTTCGTACCGGCGGTAGTGGTCGCGGAAGCAGGACCGACGTCCTGTCCAGTCGCTCCGGCCAACGACGGCGGGTCGATCGAGATTGAGTTTACGGCCGGGGCTCGGATGCGGATCACGGGCGCGGTCGACGCGGCGCAGGCTCTTTGTGCATTGGCAACTCGGCGATGGCGGCAAGCTTGCCTGATGGGAGCAGGGTGAGGCGAGAGTCTCACGCCCGGTTCTGCGAGAGGCTGGAGGTGAAATCCCTCCGGCCTACTCACCCCACGGTGCCGGTCCTGGCCAAGAGCAAGACCAGGACTGGCCGGCTCTGGACCTATGTGCGCGACGACCTCCGTTTGCCGGCCCAAATCCGCCGGCGGCCGTGTTCTTCTACTCGCCCGACCGTGGCGGTGCGCATCCAGAGCAGCATCTGGCGGGCTATGCCGGACTGATGCAGGCCGACGCCTACGCCGGCTTCGGCAGGCTCTACGAGGCCAATCGCAAGGGCGGCCCGATCATCGAGGCCGCGTGCTGGGCGCACGGCAGGCGCAAGTTCTTTGACCTCGCGCGGCTCAGCAAGGCGCCGATCGCGGCCGAGGCGGTCAAGCGCGTCGATGTTCTGTTCGCCATTGAGCGCGAGATCAACGGTCTTACTGCGCAGGAGCGTTTGCGTGTGCGCCAGGAGCGTAGCCGCCCCCTGATCGTCGAGCTGGAGGCGTGGTTGCGCGAGCAGCGCGCCAAGCTCTCCAGGAACAACGACACGACCAAAGCGATCAATTACTGCCTCAGCCGCTGGGATGCATTTAGCCGCTTCATTGATGACGGACGGCTTTGCATGTCGAACAATGCTGCTGAGCGTGAGCTACGGGCGGTCGCCGTGGGGCGAAAAAATTGGATCTTAGCCGGGTCCGATGAGGGAGGACGGCGTGCAGCTGCCATCTACAGCCTCATCGCCACCGCCAAGCTCAATGACATCGACCCGCAGGCTTGGCTCGCCGACGTGCTGGCGCGCCTACCGGATCATCCCGCCAAGCGCATCCACGAACTCATGCCCTGGAACTGGCGACCTCAGAACGTCGCTCAGGCCGCATAAGCGCGGTCAGCCATGCGTTCAAAATGACCTAACTAGGGGGCCGTCACCGGACGCGTACGTTCGTTTTGGCTGCAAGAATGGCTCTTGTTCTCACGCGCTTAGGGCAGGGATGAGGGGAGGCGGACCAGCATCAAAGCGACAAAACGAAGCCAATTTACGCTTCAACAGCAAACAGCTGCATGCGCAAGAGGCGCAGCGCAGAGAAGGATCATGATGCTGTCCGACTGCGACTTGTTGAAATGGAGCAGTGATTGTCGGAAGATCAGCAGTATTCCTCCGAACGTGGGTGAGTGAGCTTTGAAGCGTCCAGCAGTTTTCTTTGATCGTGATGGCGTTCTCAATGAGGACGACGGCTATGCTTTTGATCCCAACAAAATCCGGTGGGTGGAAGGAGCCCAACAAGCCGTAAAGGCAGTCAATGACGCCGGATATTTTGCGTTTGTCGTAACGAATCAATCGGGTATTGCGCGGGGCTATTATGAGGAGCGGCATGTTCGCAATTTGCACGAATGGATGTCGCGTGAGCTGGCCATCGTTGGTGCGCATATCGATGCGTTCGAGTTCTGCCCACATCACCCTGATGGACTGATTGAGCGATACCGTGTCCTTTGCAATTGTCGCAAGCCGCAGCCGGGGATGATTAGAGCTCTGCTTGAGCGATACCCGGTGGATATCGATGTTAGCTTCATGATCGGGGACAAGCAGAGCGACCTTGCTGCGGCGCAGGCGGCCGGCATTGCAGCCTATCTGTTCAATGGGTCTAACCTCCATACCTTTATCGCTCCGCTGTTAACGACGCGATCCCATAATCGTCCGCATCAAGCACTGTCGCATCGTGGAGGCGCGGGAACAGAGGATTGATGCTGTCGGCTTCGCGATTAGAAGTTCGGTCGATTGCTAGCTGACGAAATCAAGGAGGGAATTTGGCGTCTAAGCAACAGATCGAAGCCAATCGGGCAAACGCAGCCAAGAGTACAGGCCCGCAAACGAGCGCTGGGAAAGCAATATCGAGCCGCAACGCTTGTCGGCATGGTTTGTCTCGTTGGAACGATTCCGATGCTTCTGATTTCGCCGGGTTCGATGCAGTGTTTGCGGAGGAGTTCAAAGGCGCGGGTATGGAGATCGCGCTCCAAGATCTGGCTCAAGCCAGGACTCGACAAGATCGCTTGCGAGCTATTCAGCTTGATCTGATCTTGGCTGTGATCGAGGGCGCCGAACCAAGACAAATGAGACTTCTGCACGGGTTGGAACGTTATGAGAAGGCTGCCCTGTTGCGGCAGCGGCGAGGATTCAAACACATGAAGCGGAACAATGGATGAGACCTCAAGCTTGGCTGGGTATCGAAGCAGGAACTCAAGCATTCCGAGCTCAGCTGGAGAACATCATCCCGACGGCTAGATGCATCACTGCTAGGCATTTAATCCGAAGACTTGGAGGCGGCATCTGCTGGCGGTGGCCGTCACCATCGGCCTTTTCCTGCTCTACGCGATGGTGCGGCCGAACCTGCGTCGATCCCGGCCCGGCGATGAGCTTCCTCGCTGGTCCCATTCAAGTCTGAGATAGGCGACTGAGCTACTTGGGTCGCATTTTTGATTGGCGACCAACTCTCTACCAGGCTCTAGCGGTCGGCGACCTGCGGCGTACCGAAAACCCGAAATGGGAACTTGCATCGTCGGGCAAAACAGTGGTTCATAGGGGGCTGGTTCAGCCGCAAATGGAGCCCAGCGCAATGGCCGAAGAATGTAAGCCGTTATCCGATCTGCCGGAAGTAACTAAGCTTAACGGAGAATTTCGAAAGAATTACGGAAAGATCCTCGGAGCCTTCCTGTATCTGCGCTCAATCAGCGCCGCCCGTGGGCGTTCCTGGTTTTGGACCGCATTGCTTTCGACCGCTTGCTCGACGGCGCTGGCGTGGCTCGGGAAGCGGGGTATGCTGCTGTAAGCTGCCGGCTGATAGCTTTCTGAGCAAGGCCATTGTCCCTCTGGAAGCGCATACGGACCCTCGCTGCCCCGGTCAATCTGGCATGATCTCCGTTTCGCAAGTTGCCAACGGAGGTCGGAATGGCTCAAGTCGCCTCAATTCTTGCCAGGCTGCTCGTCGAACCAGCACCTCGCGAAAGCACGAGAAGGCTAGTCGCGATCACGGCTCGTGGAGGTGAAGTCACGAGCGGCAAGCTCCAATTCGAGGTCAATAATCCGCTCGAAGATATGAGCAGCAATCCTCTCAGATTCCTGAACGGTCAATGACCGGATGCCGATGGACGTGAGTTCGTCTCTTAGGATTTTCGCGACAATCGACTTGACACCGGCCATTGTCGATCGCACCCCCGGACTGCGCTGCTCTGCGACCTGCCAAACTCACTTCGGCAATTTTCGAAATCTATATCGGTTGCTCGGCTAAGCGGCCTTCTTTGAGAAGAGTTTTGCGCAACCGAACGAGCATTTCCTCTTCAGCAAGATCAACGCCCCGCTCCTCGATCATCTTAACGCTGAAGAAGACCTCGCGATCAATGATGGGTTCGATGCAGCCCTCGCTTCGGATCCCTTGTTCAGGCGGATTTTTGACGCGGCCTGCCGTAGCTTCTGGGACTTTCGGTTGAAGATCAGGTTTCCGATATAGCTCTCATTTCTGGGAACAGTGCCAGCCGCGGCGCGGGTCCATGGCACGCCCGTACTTGAGACGAGCCCTTTTTGCTTGAGCTCCCAAGCGATGACTGTCTCCTACACCTCCAGGAACCTTTCGAACATCCACTTCACGACCACGATTTCCATGGGGTCACCTGGTCGAATGCGGATGTGGTCGGTCAGAAGGTACTTCCGTTCCCCCTTTTTCATCACTCGTCTCGTCTGCATTTTTTCGTCGACGAGCTCCCGCACGAGCGCGTAACCGGCACGTCCGCAAGGCTTGTAGCCGAGCCGCGCAAAGCGGCATTGACCGGCGTAGACCTTTGCTGACAGCTCGCGGCTGTACTCGGCGGCCATCACGCGCTTGATGTTCTTGACGATGCAAGTTCGCCCGCCAAAGTCTCATCGCCATGCCAATGCAGCCTGGTGGTGAAACCGGCAAAGTGGGACGGTGAACTCGTCGCTGACCTTGCGCCCGAGCGCCCGCGGCTGGGCGAATGTCAGATGATGGGCATCGCATGGGGTTTGCCGGCACACCCGGCAGGGCTGCGTCGGAGGCCAGTATCGATGCGGAGGCCTTTCGCCATTGCTTGCTTGAGCGGGTGAGATCCATCGCCGGTTGGCTGAACTGAGTTCGCGCCGCGACAAAAACCTGCGGCTGCTTGAGGACTACCGGGCCGGCTTGGCGAGACCAACGCATCCGGCCGAAGGCACCGCTGTCATGATTAGTGGCGACGATGGCGACTGAACGTCAGATCGCGGCCAACAGGCGGAACGCGCAGAAGAGCACGGGGCCGCGAACGGCGGCGGGTAAGCGGCGCGCGGTAGGCAACGCCCACCGGCACGGATACCGGTTTGAGCCGCTCTGGTTTCTGCCATCCTCTGATAGGAGCCGATGCACGACCGCGGCCTGGCGCTCAGCTTCCGTCGCGTGCGGATTCCGCTCGATGTCGCCCAGCATCCGAGATGATCTCGCCCACCTTTCCGATTTGAAGTCGCCCACCCATTCCGAGATGATGTCGCCCACCGTTCCGGGATGATGTCGCCCGGGTGACGAGGCCTCTTCTGGTTCCCTTAGGGTCCCCCTTTCGGCTTGCGAAGGGACCCTGGATGCCACGGAGAGGCTTGCGATGCGCCGTGTGCGCGATGTGATCAGGATGAAGGCGGCTGGGCTGCCGAGCCGCGAGATTGCGCGGCGAATGGGCGCGGCGCCCTCGACAGTGCGGCTGACCATCCGGCGGTTCGAGGCCGCAGGCCTGAGCTGGCCGTTGCCCGACGAACTCACGGACACGGCCCTGGAGGCCCGCCTGTTCGCCAAGACCGGCAACGGTAACCGGCAGGGTCATCGCCGCATCGCCGAGCCCGACTGGGCGGCGGTGCACCGCGAGCTCAAGCGCAAGCACGTGACGCTGTCGATCCTGTGGGAGGAATACGTCGGCGCCGCGCCCGGCGGATACCGGTACTCGCGCTTCTGCGAGCTTTACCGCGCCTGTGAGGGACGCCTGTCGGTGACGATGCGCCAGGCGCACGCGGCCGGCGACAAGCTGTTCGTCGACTACGCGGGCGACGGCGTGCCGGTGGTGGTCGACCGCCTCACCGGCGAGCGGAGGACGGCGCAGATCTTCGTCGCCGTGCTCGGCGCCTCGAGCTTCACCTACGCGCAGGCGACGTGGACGCAGGGGCTCGCCGACTGGATCAGCGCCCATGTTGGCGCCTTCGCGGCGATCGGCGGCGTCCCTGCGCTCTTGGTGCCTGACAACTGTCAACGGCGCACGGAATCTCCTCAGAAGTGGCGCCGCAAAATTCCCCAGTTGGCGGGATGGCGATCAGCCGTCGACGTGATCAGCACCTCCGTCTTTTGGTGGACGGCCCCGCCGTTTCAGGGTCGGGGGAATGGGGTTCGCGGTTGCCTGCGTTTTGTGTCGGATCGTCTCGGGGACGAGATCAGCATGTTCGCGTAGGCGATAGCTCGAGCCCTCGATTTGGATGACGACGGCGTGGTGAAGCAGGCGATCGAGCAGCGCGGTAGCGACGACGGAATCGCCGAAGATCTCTCCCCACTCGGCGAAGCCGCGGTTCGAGGTTAGGATCATAGCGCCTTTTTCATATCGGGCGTTGACGAGCTGGAAGAACAAGTTGCCGCCACCGGGAGTGACCGGGAGGTAGCCGATTTCATCGACGATGAGCAGCGCGAACCGGCAGTAGTAGCGGATCCGCTCGCGCAGAGCGCCGTCACGTTCGGCCTTGGCGAGCGAGGCGACGATATCGGCGAGGGAGCTGAAGTAGACGCTGCGCCCTGCCTTAACGGCCTCCACGCCGAGAGCGAGGCTCAAATGGGTCTTGCCGGTTCCTGGTGGCCCGATGAGATGGACCGCCTCGGCCCGATTAATGAACTGCAATCCGGCGAGCGCCAGGACGCGGTTTTTGTCGAGCGACGGTTGGAAGGCGAAGTCGAAGCCGGCGAGCGTCTTGATGGCCGACAACTTGGCCATTTGAACCGCCATTTTGATGCGACGGTTCTCGCGCATCGTGAGTTCTTCGGTGAGCAAGGCATCGATGGCGTCGAGGGCGCTAATTTCGCCGCGTTCGAGGCCGCGCAGGGTGACATCGAGGATTTCCAGGGCGCGCGGCATCTTCAGACTGACCAGGTTGGTCTTGACGCGCTCGATGACGGAGGAAGCACTCATCATACGATCTCCTGGGCTGCCAGGCGGCGACCGACGGCCGCGTAGAAGTCAAGCGAGCGACGAACGGCGTGGTCACCGGCGCGCGTGAGGGTGACGGGTTCTGCACTGCCTGGACGGCGTCGGCCGAAGCTGGCGAGCTTGCGATGTGCCGGATCGAGCCGCTTCTGGCCCCGACCTTCGAGCGGGGCATGACTTGCCACCAGCACGCTGCCCTCGAAGATGCGGATTTCGTCGGCGAGGACGTGGACGTCGAAGACCCGCCGCCGCGTCGTATCAGGCACGCTGTACAGATTGCCGCCGACGCTCACCATGCCTTCGTGCGAGGCCCGTCGCTCCAGATGCAACACCGCCCGGTAGGGCGCGCTCGGCAAGGCTTGCAGTGCCGCCTTTTCCTCGGCGAAGGCCTCATTGACGACCCGATGGGTCGTGGCATGCACCCGCGGATTGGCGACGGTATCCAGCCAATGGCGGAGCTGGCCGTTGAGGTCGTCCAGATTGCGGAAGACCCCGCCGAGGAAGAAGTCCTCGCGGATGTAGCGGAATGGCCGCTCGACCTTGCCTTTTGTCTTGGGCCGATAAGGCCGGCAAGCGCGCGGCTGGAAGCCATAATGGCGAGCGAGATCGACCAGCGCGCGGTTGTAGACCACGAGCCCCTCGGCGTCCTGGCCAAGGACAGCGGTCTTCATGCGGTCGTAGAGGATCTCGCGCGGAGCGCCGCCGATCGCTTCCAGAGCGGCGATATGGCAGCGAAGCACTGTTTGCAGGTCCTGATGGACAACGAACCGCGCCCAGATCAGTCGTGAGTAGCCGAGCACCATCGAGAACAGCCAGACGATGCGCTTGACTCCTGGCTCATCGACAAACTGGACCTCGAACCTGGCGAAGTCGACTTGCGCCTGCTCACCTGCTGGAGTTTCAAAACGCACTTCGAAGGCTGCCGGCTGGGCAGGCCGCAGCTCGCGCACGCGATCGCGTACGATGCTGTAGCCGCCGACGAAGCCGCGTTCCTTGAGCTCACGCCACAGCCGCACGGCGGTGAGCGCAGGATAGGCAGCCAGCCGCTCACGCAAATAAGCTTCGAAGTGGTCGACAATTCCGGGCCGCACCGCTCGCTTTTTGTAGACCGGCGGCTCCAATCCTTTGGCGATGTAGGCCCTGACTGTCTTTCGATCGACACCAAGTTGCCGGGCGATAGCGCTGACCGACAGACCTTGGCGATGCAAATCCAGGATCATGACAAGTTCCCCAAGTTTGAGCACCGCGCCCTCCCTTCCGCCTGCAGGAGGAACGTCGGCGATTCGACGCGACGGCCGACCGGCCAGGGCATGCCCTGGCCGGTCGGCCGTCGCGAAAACTGGGGAATTTTCAAATGCCATAAGTGGGGAGAATTACTCCGCCACTCACAGACAACACCAAAGTCGCAGTCATCAAGGCGAGCCTCTACGACCCGCAGATCAATCGCACGTATGCGGAGATGGCCGCGCATTACGGCACGGCCGTCTTGCCGGCGCGACCGCGCAAGCCGCGCGACAAGGCCAAGGTCGAGCAGGCCGTCCTCATCATCGAGCGCTGGCTGCTCGGCCGCCTGCGCCACCGCGTCTTCTACAGCCTCGCTGAGGTCAACGCAGCGATCGGCGAGTTGCTCACCAGGCTCAACGAGGAGCGGCCGATCCGACGGCTCGGCGTGACGCGCCGCCGGCTGCTCGAGGAGGTCGACCGGCCGGCGCTCAAGCCGTTGCTGGCAAGCCCCTACGTCCTCGCGGAGTGGCGGATCCGGCGCGTCAGCCTCGACTACCACGTCGAGGTGGAGAAGCATTATTACAGCGTTCCGCATCGCTTCGCGCGTGCCGAGGTCGAGGTGCGGTTCACCGCCCGCACCGTCGAGATCTTCCACAAGGGCGAGCGGATTGCCGCGCATCAGCGCATGAGTGGCAATCACAAGCACACCACTGTGCCGGAGCACATAGCCTCAGCCATCGCCGCTACGCCGGCTGGACCATCGTGCGCATCCGTCAGGACGCCGCCGCGATCGGCCCGGCGTCCAGCGCATTGTGCGACCTCATTCTCGACGAGCGCTCGCACCCCGAACAAGGCTTCCGCGCCTGCCTCGGCATCCTCAGACTCGCCGCCTCCTATGGGCGCGAACGGCTGGACGCGGCGGCTGCGCGGGCGATCGACATCGGCGCGCGCACCTATGGCTCGGTCAAGTCGATCCTCGCCAAACAATCTCGATCGGCGTCCTGCTCACCAGCGCTCCGCGGACGATGCGCCGATCCTGCATGCCAACATCCGCGGACCGCGCTACTACAATTAGGAGACCATCCCTTGCTCACTCATCCGACCCTCGACCGCCTCAACGCCCTCGGCCTCCACGGCATGGCCAAGGCCTTCGCCGACATCGAAGCCGCCGGCGAGGCTGGCAGCCTCGGTCACGCCGAATGGCTTGCTCTGCTGCTCGAATGTGAAGCCTCGCTGCGGCACGACAAACGGCTCGCCACTCGCCTGCGCTACGCCAAGCTGCGCCAGCAGGCGTGCGTCGAGGACATTGACTACCGCACCCCGCGCGGCCTCGACCGCCCACTGTTTGCCAAGCTTGTCGAGGGACGGTTGGATCGACGACCATGCCAACCTGCTGATCTGCGGCCCGGCCGGCGTCGGCAAGAGCTGGCTCGCCTCGGCGCTCGGCCACAAGGCCTACCGTGATAATCGCTCCGTGCTCTATCAACGTGTTCCGCGGCTGTTCGATGACCTCGCTCTCGCGCGCGGCGACGGCCGCCATCCACGCCTATTGCGCGGCCTCGGCCGTGTCGATCTGCTGATCCTCGATGATTGGGGGCTCGAGCCGCTCGATGCCGGCGCCCGTCATGACCTCCTGGAAATCCTCGAAGATCGCTACGGTCACCGTTCCACCATCGTCACCAGCCAGCTCCCCATGGACCAGTGGCATGTGCTCATTGGAGATCCCACCTATGCCGACGCCGTGCTCGATCGCCTCGTCCACAATGCCCATCGGCTCGACCTCACCGGCGAGAGCCTGCGCCGAACTCGGCAATCCGCCCGAAAGACCTGAGCCCGTAACGCTGTGGACATGCCGCTTCGCTTGGACAACGCCAGGCGTTGCCCACATGCCCACAGCAACCGCAACAGAAGCAGAAGAAGTTCAAGCCGCGATTCCAGGTTGACCAAGCGGCTCGCCAAATGCCAGAGAAGCTACCGCCAGAATGCCTCGTCACCGGGCGAGATCAAATCGGAAAGGTGGGCGACATCGTCTCGGAATCTCCGAGCGAATTCATATCGGTACACCCGGGCGACTTCGTCGGAATTCGCACGTCGCGGGGCTGAACAAGGTAAGGGAGCATCCTTGAAGCTACATGCCTGCGCAGAACGAACCCAATCAAGTCGACAAATCAGGCCTTTGAGGTGGGGCACCGCGCCATGAACCCGCTGCGGCGCGCTTCCACCCCGCGTGGTGCGCGCACCAGAAGCGTGCCAGAAATCAACGCTTGCTTTTATGCGATCGGCCGCTCCCCGCGCTGGCAGAAATCCCTGTTCACAAGAAACTGAGGTTTGGGGGTAGGGCCTCTTAGCGCTCGTCCGCGATCACCTTGCCATCGTTGGGCAGCACGCCGGGGCTGACCAGCTCGACGGTGCCGCCGAGTTTCGTCACGGCGCGCAAGGTGCCTGCGATCTCTTCGCGTAGCGCCTCGCTCGCCGCCGCCGTTTCCGCTTTCAGCGTCATTGCGTCGGTCTCGCCCTCTCGTGTGACGACGAGGCGTAGTCTGCCGAGCGCGGAATGACGCTTGCCGATCTCGGCGATCTGCTCGGGACGGACGAACATGCCCTTGACCTTGGTGGTCTGGTCGGCGCGGCCCATCCAGCCCTTGATGCGCATATTGGTGCGCCCGCAGGGGCTCGTGCCGGGCAAGGCCGCGGTGAGATCGCCGAGCGCGAGCCGGATCCAGGGATGGTGCGGGTCGAGCGAGGTGACGACGATCTCGCCGACGTCGCCCGGCGCTACCGGATCTCCAGTACCGGGCTTGACGATCTCCAGGATCAGGTCCTCATTCACGACCATGCCTTCGCGCGCCTCGGTCTCGAACGCGACAATGCCGAGATCGGCGGTGCCGAAGGCCTGATAGGCGTCGATTCCGCGCGCCTTGATCTGTGCCTGGAGCGAAGGCGGGAAGGCCGCGCCCGAAACGAGCGCGCGCTTGATCGAGGAGACGTCGCGACCCGAGCTTGCGGCGGCGTCGAGCAGGATCTTCAGGAAGTCCGGCGTGCCGCTATAGCCGACCGGCCGGTAGGCCTCGATCAGCTCGAATTGTTGTTCCGTATTGCCCGGGCCAGCCGGGATCACCGCGCAGCCGAGCGCGCGCGCCGACGCATCGAAGATGAACCCCCCGGGGGTGAGATGGTAGCTGAAGGTATTGAGGACGATGTCATCGGGACGGAACCCGGCCGCGAACAGCGCCCTCGCGCCGCGCCAGGGATCGGCCTGCCGCCCTTCCGGCTCGAAGATCGGGCCGGGGGAGGTGAAGAGGCGCGCGAACGAGCCGGGAGCTCCCGCGACGAAGCCTCCGAAGGGCGCAGACGCCTTGTGCATGGCGGGCAGTTCCGACTTGCGCAACAGCGGCAGGCCTGCCAGAGCCGCCCTGGAGGTCACGGCGGCGGGATCGAACCCTTTGAGCCGCTCGGCATAGGCCGGGGCGGCCATGGCGGCTCGCAGCACTTCCGGGAGGCGGGCGAACAGGTCGGCCTCGCGCGCGGCTTGCTCACGCGTCTCGCGCGCGTCGTAATGGGCGGTCATGGCTATTTTTTCCGTGTTGGCATCCGTTGCGCGCCGCCACCGGCATGGCTATCAGACCGCCATTGGCGAGGCTTGAAGGGGACCCGATGGCGGACGAAGGAATCATTGCGGCGGACGAGGCGTCGAACGTCGTCGCGCGCCTGAAGCGCCGCATGATCGACGAGGCGCTGCCGCTGTGGTCGACGATCGGCTGGGATCACGCCGCGGGCGGCTTCATCGACCGGCTGCACCGCGATGGCGCAGCGGATGCGGCCGCGCCCCGGCGCGTGTTTGTGCAGGCCCGCCAGATCTGGTGCTACGCCAAGGCGGCACAGATGGGCTGGTATCCTGACGGGCGCACCATCGCGCTGAAAGGGCTGGAGCATCTGCTGGGCAGAGCGAAATCGCCCGATGGCCGGCCCGGCTATGTGCACCGGCTGACGCCGGAAGGATCGGTGCTGGATGCCCGGCGCGATGCCTATGACCACGCATTCATCCTGTTTGCGCTCGCCAGCGTCTATGCGCTCGACCAGGATGCACAGGTCCGCGCCGAGATCGATGCGCTGCTCGCCTTCCTCGACGGCCATCTGCGCTCGCCGCATGGTGGCGTTCACGAAGGCCTTCCGGTCTCGCTGCCGCGCCGGCAGAACCCGCACATGCATCTGTTCGAGGCGATGATCGCGTGCTTCGAGGCGACCCACGATCTGTCGTTCCAGAACCGTGCCGGAGAATTCTTCGCACTGTTCCTGGCCAATCTCTACGACAAGCAGAAGCACGTGTTGTCGGAGTATTTCGAGGAGGACTGGTCGAAGATCGAGCCGGTCAGCGTCGAGCCGGGCCACCAGGCGGAATGGGTCTGGCTGCTGAAGGGATTTGAGCGCATGACGGGTTGTCCGACCGGGCAGCGGCGTGCGGAGCTGCTGGCGACCGCGCTGCGCTATTGCGACGGGGCGACGGGCTGCCTGATCGACGAGGGCGATGCGAGCGGCAACATCCGCCGCAGCACGCGCCGGCTGTGGCCGCAGACCGAGATCGCGAAGGCGTGGATCGCGCAAGCCGAGTCCGGCCAGGCGGGGGCGGCGGATGAGGCGCGCGCGGCGCTGGTGCGGCTCGAACGGCATTATCTCAGCCATCCCGTGAAGGGCGGCTGGTACGACCAGTTCGATCGCGACGGTAAATCGCTGATCGACACCATTCCTGCCTCTTCGTTCTATCATGTTCTCTGCGCAGTCACGGAAGCGGAGCAGGTGCTGGGCTAGGCTCTTGCGGATCACAGCCACCGCTTGCGCCGCTTGAAGCTCTTGAGATTCTTGAAGCTCTTTCGCTGGTCGCCGGCGCCGCCGAGGTAGAATTCCTTGACATCCTCGTTGTCGCGCAATTCGTCGGCGCTGCCATCGAGCACGACCTTGCCCTGTTCCATGATGTAGCCGTGGCTTGCCACCGAGAGCGCAGCGCGTGCGTTCTGCTCGACCAAGAGGATGGTGACGCCGAGATCGCGGTTGATCTTCTGGATGATCGAGAACACTTCCTTGACCAGCAGCGGCGACAGGCCCATCGAAGGCTCGTCCATCAAAATCATCTTCGGGCGCGCCATCAGGGCGCGGCCGATCGCGAGCATCTGCTGCTCACCGCCGGAGAGATAGCCGGCAAGGCCAGTGCGCTCCTTCAGGCGCGGGAAGTAATTGAAGACCATCTCGAGATCGGCATCGATCTCGCGGTCCCTGCGGGTGAAGGCGCCGAGCTTGAGGTTCTCCAGCGACGTCATGTCGGCGACGATGCGCCGGCCCTCCATCACCTGGAAGATGCCGCGGCGGACGATCTTGTCGGGGTCGATGCCGTTGATCCGCTCGCCTTCGAACAGGATCTCGCCGCGCGTCACCTCGCCGTCTTCGGTCTTGAGCAGCCCCGAGATTGCCTTCAGCGTCGTCGACTTGCCGGCGCCGTTGGCCCCCAGCAGCGCCACGATCGCGCCCTTGGGCACGTCGAGGCTGAGGCCGCGCAGCACCAGGATGACGTCGTCATAGACGACCTCGATGTTGCGCACGGCGAGGAGGGGCGGTGCGGGCACGATGCTGGGGGAGGGACGCTCGATGGGAGCCGTTTCAGTCATGCTTGAATACTCTCTCGGTGTCGTCACGGCTCTAGCCCGTCATTCCGGGGCGGTCCGCAGGACCGAACCCGGAATCTCGAGGTTCCGGGTCCGATGCTTCGCATCGTCCCGGAACGACGGACGCACTAGGGCCTCACCACCCCAGCAATTCCGGCTTGCGCGGCAGCTCGACGGTCTTGACCTTCTCGAGCTTGATCGTCCCCTTGGCCATGAGGTCGTTGAGGTCGCCGTCGGTCGCGCCGGAGACCTTGGTGCGATAGAGATCGACCTTCAGCGTGCCGCGGTGGTCCTTGTCGGTCCAGGTCGAGGGATTGCAGACGCCTTCCATTCCGGCCGGCACCCAATCCTTCTTCTGGTAGAAGCCTTTGGCGACGTTCTCGCCGTTGGCGCCACCATTCTTGGCGGCCCAGTCGATCGCCTCCTTCATGTACAGCGCTGAGCAGACGGCCGCGACGTAGTGCACGGGACGATAGACTTTGCCGGTGGGGTCGGACATCTTCGAGATCTCCATCACCGTCTTCATGCCGGGCGCATCGCCGCCCCAGCTCACCGCGGTGCGCAGCGGGAAGATCACACCATTGGCGGCATCGCCGGCGGTCTTGGCGGCGTTCTCGTCCATACCCCAGACATTGCCGAGGAATTGGATATCGACGCCGGCGGTCTTGCAGGCCTTCATCACCGAGATGTTGGAGGCGGCGGTGTTGCCGAGATAGGCGTAGTTGGCGCCCGAGGACTTCAGGCTCAGGCACTGCGCACTGTAGTCACCGGGCGCGAGCGCAAACACCAGCGGCGGCAGCACCTCGAACCCGAGCTCCTGCGCCATGGCTTCACCGGCGGCCTTCGGTGCGTTCGGATAGGGATGGTTGGCTCCCATGTGCACGAATTTGGGCTTGCCGGGCTTGCCTTTGGCCTTCCAGTCCTCGGCTGCCCACATCAACATCGCGCGCAGCGCGTCCGAATAGCTGGGGCCGTAGAAAAAATTGTAGGGAGCAGGCTTGGCCTTGCCGCTGACACCTTCGGGATCGGTGAGGGCGGCGGCATAGGAGCCGGACATGTCGGGGATCTTGTCCTGGGCGAGGAAGCCGGTCAGCGCCTCGGTGTCGGCGGTCCCCCAGCCCATGATCGCCGCAACCTTGCTGTCCGGTGCCGACCACTTCTTGTAGAGCGCGATCGCGCGGGGCACCTGGTAGCCGTAATCGTTGGTGTCGAGGCTGACCTGCTTGCCGCCGATGCCGCCGTTCTTGTTGACCCAGGCGAAGGTGTCGGCGACGGCCTGTCCATACGGCGTGCCGACGTCAGAGGTGCCGCCGGAATAATCGGCGAGATGCCCGATCGCGATCTGCGCCTGTGCGCTTGCCGAGAATGCGGCGATCGCCAGCGCGAGCGATGCGGTGCTCAAAAAGGTCTTCATCGTCATGGGTCGGTTCCTCCTGTTTATTGTTTAACTGCGTTGCCCGCGCTCAATGCGAGAACGGGTAGAGTTTCCAGTACGCCTTGATCTGCCGCCAGCGATGCGCGAGGCCGTCGGGCTCGAACATCAGGAACGCGATGATGATCACCCCGATCGCGATCTCGCGCAGGAATGTGATGTTGTTGTTCAGCGACAGCGCTTTGTCGATCGCGCCACCCTTCAAATACAGGCTGAGGAATTCCATCGACTCCGGCAGCAGCACCACGAAGGCGGTGCCCATCAGCGTGCCCATGATCGAACCGGTGCCGCCGATGATGATCATGGCCAGGAACAGGATCGAGCGCTCGATGCCGAAACCCTCCTGGGAGACCACGAGCTGATAGTGCGCGTAGAGCGCGCCGGCGATGCCGGCGAAGAAGGCGGCGAGGCCAAACGACAGCGTGCGGTACTTGGTGAGATTGATGCCCATGATCTCGGCTGAGAGATAATGGTCGCGTATGGCCACCAGCGCGCGGCCGTCGCGCGTGCGCATCAGGTTGGTGACGAGGATGTAGCTCGCGAGCACATAGGCCAGCACGACGTAGAAATACTGTCTGTCACCCCGCAGCGTGTAGCCGAAGATCGAAAACGGTTCGGCGCTCGCCGGCACCGATCCGCCGGAAAACCATTCGGCGCGGGAGAAGAAGTCGAGGAGGATGTATTGTGCGGCAAGGGTCGCGATGACCAGGTAAAGACCTTTCAGCCGCGCCGCGGGGATACCGAAGATCAGCCCGACCAGCGCGGTGATGACGCCGGCAAGGGGGATCGCGAAGAATACCGGGATCGGGGCGTTGTTGGAGATGTAGGCCGAGGTGAAGGCGCCGAGCAGAAAGAAAGCGGCGTGCCCGATCGAAATCTGGCCGGTGAAGCCGACCAGGATGTTGAGACCGAGCGCCGCGATCGAGAAGATGCCGATCTGGATCAAAATGCTCAGCCAGTAGCCGCTGAAGAATTGCGGCGCGAGGCAGAGCAGCAGAACGCCGGCGATGGCGAAGTTGCGGCTGGTCGTGGTCGGGAAGATCGTGGTGTCCGCCGCATAGGAGGTGCGGAAATCACCAGCAGGGATGAGGGCAGGGCCGGCCATGGGTCAGATCCGCTCGATGTCGTGGGTGCCGAACAGGCCGTAAGGCTTGATCATCAGCACTATGATAAGGACGTAAAACGGCGCGATCTCGTAGAGATTGCCCCAGTGCAGGTACTGGCTGTCGATATATTGGGCGACATTCTCGAGCAGTCCGATGATGATGCCGCCGAGTACGGCGCCGCCGACGGAATCGAGCCCGCCGAGGATCGCCGCCGGAAATACCTTGATGCCGTACGCGGCAAGGCCCGAGGACACGCCGTTCACGACCGCAACGACGACTCCGGCGACGGCCGACACCGTCGCCGAGATCGCCCAAGCCATCGCGAACACGCTCTTCACGGAGATGCCGAGCGACTGCGCGACCTGTTGGTTGAACGCGGTGGCGCGCATGGCGAGGCCGTATTTCGAGGCGCGGAAGAACCAGGCCATGCCGATCATCATGGCGACGGACACCACAAGACTCATGACATAGACGGTCTGGATCTGGAGACCGAACAGGCTGACCGACTGGCTCTCGAATACGCGCGGGAACGGTTGCGGGTTGACTCCGAACATCCACTTCAGCGTCGCCTGGAGCACGGTGGACAGGCCGATCGTCACCATGATCACGGAGATGATGGGCTCGCCGATCATCGGCCGCAGAATCAGGACCTGGATCGCGATGCCGAACACGAACATGAACACCAGCGTGATCGGCATGCCGATCCAGAATGGCACCTGGTATTTGGCGAGCAATGCCCAGCACACCCAGGCGCCGACCAGTAGCAGCTCGCCTTGCGCGAAATTGACGACCTGAGTCGCTTTGTAGATCAGCACGAACGACATCGCGACCACGCCATAGAGCGTACCGACCACGAGGCCGTTGACCAGAAGCTGGATGAGAAAGGCGGTGTTCATGTCGCGGCCCGCGCAAAATGCAAAAGCGATGACGGTGTACCCTCTCCCCTCGCGGGAGAGGGTGGCTTCGCGAAGCGAAGACGGGTGAGGGGGTGTCTCGGCCGGGGAGGCGTGGAGAGAGCACCCCTCACCCGAGTGAGGCCGCGGCTCCCGGCGGAGACGCCCTCTCCCACAAGGGGAGAGGGCACAGCAATCCGAATCACGCTCGTGATTGAAACGAAGTTCACTCCGCAGCCTCCGCCATGTGCCTCTGTCCGCCCAGATCCACGACGCGCAGCGTCGTTCGCACGCGCTGCGTGGTGCCGTCCTGGAAGCGGATCACGGTATCGACGGGGATGTCGGAAACGCCGCGGTAGATCGCGTCGATGATGCCTTCGTACTTCTCGTTGATGACGCCGCGGCGGACCTTTCTCGTGCGGGTAAGCTCGCCATCGTCGGCATCGAGCTCCTTGTAGAGCAGAAGGAAGCGCGAGATGCGCTGGGCCGGCGGCAGCGTGGCGTTGACGGTCTCGACCTCCTTCTGCAGCAGCGCATAGACTTCGGGCCGCGAGGCGAGGTCGCTGTAGGTGGTGAAGGAGAGGCGGTTCTTCTCCGCCCATTTCGAGATGATGGAATAGCGGATGCAGATCATCGCCGCGAGCGCGTCGCGGCCGGCGCCCAGCACCACGGCTTCCGCGATATACGGCGAGAACTTCAGCTTGTTCTCGATGAACTGCGGGGAGAAGCGCTCGCCGCGCGAGGTCTCGGCGAGGTCCTTGATGCGGTCGATCACAACGAGCTGCCCGTCGCCGTTGAAATAGCCGGCATCGCCCGAGCACATCCAGCCGTCCTTGATGTCGGCGACGCTGGCCTCGGGATTCTTGTAATAGCCGAGGAACATGTTGGGATGGCGCACCACGATCTCACCGACGCCGTGGACGTCGGCATTGTCGATGCGGATTTCGACGCTGTCGGCCATCGGCACGCCAGTGGTGTCAGGGTCGACCTTGCCCTCGGGGTGCAGCGTGTAGGCGCCCAAGAGCTCGGTCTGGCCGTAGAGCGTGCGCAGCGGCACGCCCATGGCCTGGAAGAACTTGAACGTATCGGGGCCGAGCGCCGCACCGCCGGTCGCGGCCGACCGCAGGCGGGTAAAGCCGAGGCGATCGCGCAGCGCGCGGAACAGGATCGCGTCGGCAAAGCCGGAGCGCTTGCCCTGTTCGAGTGCGGCGAGCCCGCTCTTCATGCCGACATCGAACAGCCGCTGCTTGAAGGGCGTTGCATCCATCACCTTGGCGCGGACGTCGGCGGCAATGGATTCCCAGACGCGGGGTGCGAACAGCACGAAGGTCGGCGCGATCTCGCGCAGATCGTTCATCATCGTGTCCGGCTCTTCGACGAAGTTGATCTTCATCCGGCACAAGAGGCCTTTGCCGAGCACGTAGACCTGCTCCATGATCCAGGGCAGCGGCAGCACCGAGACGTATTCGTCATCCGGTCCCTTCGGATCGAAGGCGAGATAGGTCGCGCAATGGCCGAGCACGCGGCCGGCTGCGAGCATCGCAAGTTTGGGATGCGAGGTGGTGCCCGATGTCGTGCAGAGGATCGCGACGTCCTCTCCCTTGGTGGCATCGACCAGCCTGTCGTAAAGCTCCGGTTCGCGCGCTGCACGGGCCCGGCCGAGCTCAGCAAATTTCTCGGCCGACATCAGCCTGGGATCGTCGTATTTCCGCATCCCGCGCGGATCGGAATAGATGATGTGCTTCAGCTTCGGCACGCGCTCGGCGAGGGTGAGCAGCTTGTCGACCTGCTCCTCGTCCTCGGCGAAGACCAGCTGTGCTTCACCATAATTCAGCAGATAGGAGGCCTCTTCATCCAGCACGTCGCGGTAGAGCCCGAGGCTGAGGCCGCCGATCGCATGCGTTGCGACTTCCGCCGCGACCCAGTCCGGCCGGTTGTCGCCGATGATGCCGATGACGTCACCGCGACCAAGGCCGAGCTCGACCAGGCCAAGCGCGAAATCGCGCACCCGTGCCTGGTAGTCGTTCCAGGTGAAGATGCGCCACAGCCCGAGATCCTTCTCGCGCAGTGCAATGTCGTTGCCGTGCTCCCTGGCATTGAGCCGGAGCATCTTCGGGTAGGTGTCGGCCTGCGCGACGCGGCCCGCATAATCCATCATGCCGCGCTCTCCTGCGCCTGAGGAGCATCGTCGGGATCGATCAGCACCTCGTCCTCTTCGCCGAGATAGGCGCGCTTGACGTGCGGATCGGCGAGCACGGTCGCCGGATCGCCCTCGGCGATCTTCTTGCCGAAATCAAGCACCATGACGCGATGGGAGATGTCCATCACCACGCCCATGTCGTGCTCGATCATCACCACCGTCATCCCGAACTCCTCGTTGAGGTCGACGATGTAGCGGGCCATGTCCTCCTTCTCCTCGAAGTTCATGCCGGCCATGGGCTCGTCGAGAAGAATGAGGTGCGGCTCCAGCGCCATGGCGCGGGCGAGCTCGACGCGCTTGCGCAGGCCGTAGGAGAGGGTGCCCGCAGTCGCCTTCCGCACCGACTGCAGATCGAGGAAGTCGATGATCTCCTCGACCTTGCGACGGTGCTCGAGCTCCTCCCTGCGCGCGCCGGTGAGCCAGTACAGCGAGCCCGTGAGAAAGTTGTTCTTCAAGAGGTGATGGCGGCCGACCATGATGTTGTCGAGCACGCTCATATGGTGGAACAGCGCCAGGTTCTGGAAGGTGCGGCCGATGCCGAGCGAAGCGCGTGCATTCGGCGTCAAACCGGTGATGTCGCGGCCCTGATAGAACAGCTGGCCTTCGGTCGGCTTGTAGCGGCCGGAAATACAGTTCACGATCGAGGTCTTGCCGGCGCCGTTGGGACCGATGATCGAGAACAGCTCGCCTTCCCTGATGGCGAAGCCGACATCGGTCAGCGCTCTGACGCCGCCGAATCGCAAGGACACGCCGCGCACTTCGAGACTGGTAGCCACCAACGAATCCCTCCCGGTCATGGCGCATTTTAGCGGCGCTCTTCGTCCGTTCTGTCGGGCGATCCTAGTACGGCGGTCGCGGCGAGGCCATGCAACAGATGGTCTCGACCGGAGCCGCACCGCTCTCGTTCCCCGTTTGGGATCAAAAGCCGCATCGCCCGAGGTGGTCCTCAATAGGGGAAAGCGCTATTTTGAAATGTCTCCCGGCTGACAATTCTGCGACAAAGTTTTCGGGCGGCAGCGGCTTTCATCTTTGGTCGAATGGCGGTCGAAACCATCATGTTGCACTGCAACAGAAGGCGGAGTGACGAAACGGTGCGGCTGGCCGCGAGATCATGATTTCAGAAGATCATCTGAAGCGCGTCGCCGCCTGGTCGCGGGAGCTCACACAAGCGGAGATCGAGGTCGCGCGTGCCGGAATCACGGAGCGGTCCTACGGCACCGGCGAGAGCGTGTTCATGCGCGGCGATATTTTTGCCTATTGGGCCGGCATGGTGAGCGGCCTTGCCCGTATGGGCGGGGTCTCGCGCGACGGCAAGGAGACCAGCCTTGCCGGGCTGACGGCGGGGGCCTGGTTCGGCGAGGGCAGCGTGCTCAAGAACGAGCCGCGCCGTTATGACGTTGTCGCGCTGCGCGACAGCCGCGTCGCACTGATGGAACGCAGCGCCTTCATGTGGCTGTTCGAGAACAGCGTCGGCTTCAACCGCTTCCTGGTGCGCCAGCTCAACGAGCGGCTCGGCCAGTTCATCGGTATGCTCGAGGTCAACCGGACGCTCGATGCCACCGCGCGCCTCGCCCGCAGCATCGCTTCGCTGTTCAATCCGATCCTCTATCCGGAATCGACCGCGCACCTGGAGATCACCCAGGAGGAGATCGGCGCACTCTCCGGCATGTCCCGCCAGAATGCGAACCGCGCGCTGAACCGACTGGAGAAGGAGGGGCTGCTGCGGCTGGAATATGGCGGCGTCACCATCCTCGATATCGAGCGGCTGCGCGGGTACGGGGATTAGTGCGGATATTCGTCACCGCGCATTGGCGGGGGCATGTACTGGCCAGAGGTCGGCGCGCCAGCGCACCGCGATCGCCATCATCGCGACGAACCCTGCGACCGCATAGAGCGACCCCGTCGCGGAATAGCCGATGATGTCGATCAGGCTGCCGGCTGCGAGCAGCCCGATCGGCAAGCCGTAGATCACCATCATGCGCACCCCCATGACGCGGCCGCGCAGATGTGCGCTCGCGGCGCGCATCAGGATCACGGCAGCCGAGATCATCGACATGCTCTGGGCGATGCCGGCGAGAACGAGGCAGGCCATGGCCACCGGTAAGGCCCTGATCTCGACGAACACCAGCAGCATGGCGTACCAGGCCAGCGTCGCGCCGATCAGAAGCCGGGCAATGCGCACGCCACTGACCAGGCTTAGCGTGATGGAGCCGATCAGAGAGCCAACGGCGAAACTCGCCGAGAGATAACCAAGGCCGGTCTGGTCGGTATGAAAGATCTCCCGCGCGATGTAGGGCAACAATCCGCCCGTGAAGGGAAATGCGGTAAGATTGGCCAGGAACGCGACGCACAGCGCCGCGCGCATTCCCGGGCCATTCCAGGCATAGACGATGCCTTCCTTCAGATCGCCCAGCAATCTCGAAACGGCGTCACTGTCCGCCGGGAGATCGCTCGTGGTGACAGGCCTTTTCGGCCGTGTCAGGCAGAGCATCAGAAGCGCAGCCGCGAGGTAGAGACCGGCGATCGCCACATACACGAGGCCAATGCCAAGAAGCGCGAACAGCCCGGCGCCCGTCAGTGCTCCGGCGATGCGGGCGCTGTCCTGGGTTGTGCGCGCAACGCTGATGGCGCCCACCAGTTGCTCGGGCGGCATGATCTCGGCCAGCAGCGCGCCCCGGACGCCGAGATCGGAGGGACGAATCAGGCCCATGATCGCGACGATCACCATGACGCTGAGCGGGGACAAATGACCGCTCAGCGCCAGGACCATGATGGTCGAAGAGAGTGCCGTATAGGCGAGACGCATCACGACCAGGAGATCGCGATGACCCATGCGATCGCCGATCATGCCGAACACGGGCGCGACCAGTGTTCCGACGAACTGGAGTGAAGCGAGCACGGTGAGCAGCAGCACCGAGCCGGTCTCTACGATGATGTACCAGCCGAGCACCAGCGTCTCGACCTCGAAGGCCCAGGAGGTGAGCAGGTCGGACGGCCACTGGAAGCGATAATTGCGGATGCGAAATGGCGCGAGCGCGGAAGGTCCTGCGGATGTGCTCAAGATGCGACGACGGGTTTCACGGCGATTCCCTGCCCTTATTCATTTGTTCTTCTGTTTGGGAGGGTAGCCCCGGCGATCGCCCTGTCAATTGACGCTACCGCATGCCACCATGCTTTGCCGACGACGTGCGGTGCGCCAGAGCGCCCGCAGCATTGCTTCGCCGCCCATACTGAGATGTAGGTTGCCGCCGCTTGCTCTTCCGGCGCGCAAAGCCCATGCTGGTCTGCATCCTGGGACCCATTTGGTAGGGCCAGCAGATTGCGCCATCGCGGCTTCCGCGAGGTCTTGAGCCATGAACTGCTCGGGTTGTGGTTTCGAGGTTCAGAGCGGCTTTGCCTTCTGCCCGAAGTGCGGCATGAAGCAGCCGAACGCGTGCCCCGGCTGCGGCTTTCCATGCGCACCGGATTTTGTCTACTGCCCGAAATGCGGCTCCCTCGTCAGCGGGTCCAGCAATGACGGCGGACAGGCATCGGCGCAGACGAGCCCGGCGACACTCAGATCGTCTTCGCCACCGCTCCTGCAGGCGGCTCAAGGCGAATTTCGACCGCCGTCGGACAATGTCGATAGCGAAGCAAACCGCCGCACCATCACCGTGCTGTTTGCCGACCTCAGCGGCTTCACTGCGATGAGCGAGCGGCTCGACCCAGAGGTCATGCAGACGCTTCAGAACCAGTTGTTCGAGGAGCTGACGGCCGCGGTGCAGAGCTTCGGCGGCTTCGTGGACAAGTTCATCGGCGATGCGATGCTCGCGCTGTTTGGTGCGCCGGCTGCGCACGAGGACGACCCCGAGCGGGCGGTCCGCGCTGCCCTCGACATGATCAGCCGAACAGCGCGCCTCAGCGAGCGCGCGAGGGCCTACGCCGGTTCACCGTTGCAGCTCCATGTCGGCATCAACACCGGCCATGTCGTCGCGGGTGGGTTAGGCGTGGGCGTTGCCAAATCCTATTCGGTGACCGGCGATACCGTGAATACGGCGCAGCGATTGCAGTCGATGGCGTCTCCGGACGAGGTGCTGGTCGGGCCGTTGACCCACCGTCTGACGCGACATGCGTTCTCCTATGACTCGCTCGGCGAGATCTCGCTCAAGGGCAAGATGGGCGGCGTGCTGGTCCATCGTCTAAAGGGACCGCTCGATACGCCCCGCACGGCACGTGGCCTCGACACGCTGGGGCTCGATGCACCACTGATCGGGCGCGACGCCGAGCTTGCGCGCGTGATCGGCAGCCTTGATCGCGCCTGCGGCGGTGCGGCTCAACTGGTACGGCTGGTTGGCGAAGCGGGCATCGGAAAAACGCGGCTGGTGAACGAATTCGTCGCCCGTATCCGCGATGAGGATCGCTTCGCAGGCGTAGCGATCCGACAGGCGGTTTGCTCGCCGCTCGGCGAACAATCCTACGGAGCACTCGCCGCCGTGCTGCGTAGCGCCTATGGCATCGCAAAGAAGGCCGGCGCCGCAGAGGCAGAGACGAAGGTTGCAGAAGCGCTATTGGAGCTTGGCCTCGCGGCCGAGGAGGCCGATCGCCTGATGCCTCTCTACTTGCACGTTCTTGGCCTAGGCGATCCCAACGCTGTGCTCAGGCATGTCGAACCGGAACAGCTCCGGCGGCAGATCTTTTTCGCGATCCGTACCATCTTCGAACGCCGCCTCGCCTTGTCGCCACTTCTGATCATCGTCGAGGATCTGCATTGGGCCGACGCGGTGTCGCTTGAAGCGTTGCGGTTCCTGATGGACCGGCTGGAGCGGACACGGCTGATGCTGCTGTTTACACATCGGCCGGTGCAGGTGGATCAGTTCGGTTCGAGCAGGATCAGTCACACGACCATTCGGCTGTCTCCGCTTGACGATGCTGACGGACGAAGGCTGCTTTCGGCGTATTTCAGTCATGGCTGGCGGGAACCGCCGGGACGTTTGTTCACCCGAATCCTCGATCGCGCAGGCGGCAATCCGCTTTTCCTTGAGGAGATCATCCGCGGCCTCATCGAAGGCGGGGCCCTGGAGCGTGATGGCACGCAGTGGCGGTTGAAATCGGATGAAGCCGCCGCCGATATCCCAGCAAGCATACAGGCGTTGTTGCTGGCGCGCCTCGATCGCTTGCCGCATCAGGTGCGCCAGGTGGCCCAGGAGGCTGCGGTGATCGGTCCGCGCTTTGATGCGTCTGTTTTAGGTGCGGCGGCAAACGAGCCGGCAAGGGTCGAGGCAGGGCTCGAACTTCTGTGCGACGCCGAGATCATCGAGGAGGTCGCGGGCTCGAACTCGATGTCGCTGCGGACCTATCGCTTCACCCAGACCATGCTTCAGGACGTGATCTATCAAAATCTGCTTTTGCAGCGTCGGGTCGAACTCCATGGACGGATTGGTGCCGCGCTGGAGCGGCTCTATGGCAAAGAACCCGAGCAGCTCGAAGATCTCATATTGCTCGGACATCACTTCAGTCTGAGCGCGAGCAAGTCGAGAGGCGCGCGCTATTTACGCGCGGCCGGCGATCGCGCACGTGCGAGCTATGCCAACGACGATGCCCTCCGTTTCTATCAGCAATCCCTCGCCGTGCTGTCGACCTCCGGCGAACAGGAGCCGGAACGCCTGATCCTATATGAGCGCGTCGCGGACCTCTGTTGCGTGACTGGCCGCCGAAGCACCGCCGAGGAGCACTATCAGAGTGCGCTGGAGGAACACCGCACGGCAGGGGACCGCATCGGCGAGGCGCGCATTCTTCGCAAGCTCGGTCGATTGTTGTGGGACGCCGGCAAGCGCGTCAAGGCAGAGATGCATTATGCCGAGGCGGCTGAACGGCTTGGCGGGACCGACGCGCCGATCGAGTGGGCACACCTCCTGGAGTGGGCTCATCTCCAGCAAGAGCGCGGCCGTCTTGCTTTCCGTGTGGGCGATCACGTCGGCGCCGCGCGGTGGGCGGACGACGCGCTCGGCTACGCGCAATCGGTGCCGACCGATGCGGACGAGCAAGCCGGGTTCGAGGCGGCGGGCGCTATTGCGGAGGCGCTCAACACCAAGGGAGTTGCGCTGGCGCGGCTTGGGCGACACCAGGAGGCGGTGAAAGAGGTGGAGCAAAGTGTCGCGGCCGCCGAGGCCGCTGGCCTCCTCAACGTGGCGTGCCGCGGCTACACCAATCTTGGCGTGCTCTACACGATCATCGACCCGGCGCAAGCCATGGCGGTTTGCCGGCGCGGTCTCGATGTCGCCAATCGTATCGGCGATCTCGGCTTCCAGGCGCGCCTTCTTGCCAATCTTGCCGTTGCCTGTTGCACCTTCACGGACAGATGTACCGAGGAGGGGGTGCCGGCTGCCGAAAAGGCGATCGAGATCGACCGCGCGCTCGATCAGCGCGAGCATCTCCCGGTACCCCTGATCGTGCTCGGGCAAATCCATCAGTGCCATTTCCGCCCCGACATGGCCGCGCGCTGCTACAAGGAGGCCATCGAGGTGGCGAGCGAGACCGGCGAGCCGCAGCAGCTGTTTCCATGCTATGATGGTCTTGCGACGCTGAACCTTGATCGAGGCGACATGCCCGAGGCGGAGCGATATTTCGCGCTTGCCCACGATGTCTGCGCCCGGCACGGGCTCGATCCCGCAGGGCTGATCGTACTGCCGTTCCTTGACTAGCCAATGTGAGGGAGTTCAACCATGTCCGAAAGTCATGTTGGTGGACCACTTCAGCCGGGTGATCGCGCACCGAACATCGTCCTGGAGGCCATCACACGCGAAGGAAAGATCGCGCTCGAGGATTATCGCGGGCATAGCCCGATACTCGTCGGCCTGTTTCGCGGCCTGCACTGCCCATTCTGCCGGCGCCATATCGCGGCGCAAGCGCAGCTTGATGGCGTGCTGCGCGGGAAGGGGATCGAAAGTCTCACGGTCGTCAACACACCGATCGACCGGGCGCGGCTCTATTTCCGCTATCATCCATTGCCCAATCTGCTGGCCGCGTCCGACCCCGATCGGGTCTCGCACCGCGCATTTGGCCTGCCCAATCTCGAGTTCACGGAGAACGAAACCGAGTGGCCACGCAAGGTCGGCATGGACGTGGTCATGAGCATGCAAGTGGACATGCCCGGCGAATTGCCCAGCCCGATGAACCGGCCGGCAGCCGCGGAGTACCTCAACAAGAAGGACGGTTACGAAATGACCGAAGCCGACCAGCGCATGGCGGCAACCGGCACGGGGCAGCTGTTTGGCCAGTTCCTGCTCGACCGGGAAGGGATCGTGCGCTGGACGTTCACCGAGGTTCCGAACGGCGGCCAGCGCATGTTCGGAGCGCCGAGCCCGCAGGAGTTGCTGTCGGCCGCCTCGCAGGTGGCTGGCTAGGCATCTTGGCGATTAACCCGCCGCGCTCGGTCGTTTCTCGGCGAGTGCCGCAGCCATCGCCGAGATCAGCGGACGCATGAAATACGCTTCATCTGCCGGCGAGACGTCGGTGCGCAGACCGTGCGCGGCGAGCTCACCGGAGACCGCCGGCCCCACCGAGGCGATCAACGTCCGTTCGAGACCTGCACGCAGTTTCGCTTCGCTGCCATGTGCTTTTGCGGCCTCGATCAGGCGGCGGACCTGGCCGAGATTGGTCAGCGCGAGCGAATCGATTCGTCCCTCCGCCATGTCGTCGATGGCGGCGACGATGTTGGCATCAGCGGCCTTGGAATCGTAGACGTAGGGCAGCACGGTATCGACCTCGGCGCCTTGCGCCGCAAGCGCACCGGTCAAGGCGCTGTGGTCCTTGTCCGGATAAAGCTGGAGGCCGAGGCGATGCCCCTTCAGGTCGAGCTTGGCCAGCATCTCGATCACGCCCTCCGTGGTCGGCTTCTCGGTGGTCTGCTGCGCTTCGAGACCGATCTCGCGCAGCGCCTTGCCCGGCTTCGGGCCCCGGGTGAATTTGCGCGCTCTGGCGAGCGCCGCGACAAGGGCGGCGTCGAGCTCGCGGGCGCGGGCAAGCTTCATGATGCGACGCAGGCCTTCGCCCGTCATCAGCACGAGATCGTCAAACGGCTTGTCGATGGCACGGCGAATCCAAGCCTCGACCGGAGTCGGGTCCGGCGCATCACGGATGGTGAACATCGGGCACTGCACGACCTCGGCGCCTTGCTCGAGCAGAAGCTTCGAAAACTGCGCCTCCTCCCGCGTTTCCAGGATCAAGATGCGGTAGCCGTTCAAGCGGTCGGCCATGGGTATGCTCCGGTCAGACAATCGCAATCGTCCGTTCATCCTGACTCCGCGCTTCATGTCGAAGCAAGTCTTGGGATTGGCGCAAGGGCGGGGGCGGTGCTAGAGCAGGGCGCAAATCGCGGATAGTTCCGTTGCACAAAGCTTCATCAAGAGCCAAGCCTGTTCATCAATATGCCCGATCATCAATATGTCCTGACCCTGTCCTGTCCGGATCGCCCCGGCATCGTCTCCGCGGTGTCGACGTTCCTTGCCCACAACGGACAGAACATCCTCGACGCCCAGCAGTTTGACGACGTCGAGACCGAGAAGTTCTTCATGCGGGTGGTGTTCACGGCGGCCGATCTTGCCGTGGAATTGTCGGCGCTCCAGACCGGCTTTGCCGCGATCGCCGAGCGTTTCGGCATGGAGTGGCAGATGCGCGACCGGGCTGCGCATCGCAAGGTGATGCTGCTGGTGTCGAAATCCGACCACTGTCTGGTCGACATCCTCTATCGCTGGCGCACCGGCGAATTGCCGATGATACCGACCGCGATCGTCTCCAACCATCCGCGCGAGGTCTATGCCGGGCTCGATTTCGGCGGTATCCCCTTCCACCACCTGCCTGTCACCAAGGAGACCAAGCGCGAGCAGGAGGCGCAGATCATGGATCTCGTCGGCGAGACGAAGACCGATCTGGTGGTGCTCGCCCGCTACATGCAGATCCTGTCGGACGATCTCTCGGCAAAGCTGTCGGGGCGCTGCATCAACATTCACCACTCGTTCCTGCCTGGCTTCAAAGGCGCAAAACCCTATCACCAGGCGCATGAGCGCGGGGTGAAGCTGATTGGCGCCACCGCGCATTACGTCACGCGCGACCTCGACGAGGGCCCGATCATCGACCAGGACGTCGAGCGCATCAGCCATCGCGACATGCCGGAAGATCTGGTCCGCAAGGGCCGCGACATCGAGCGCCGCGTCCTGGCACGGGCCATCCGCTATCATCTCGATGATCGCGTCATTCTCAACGGCCGCAAGACGGTGGTGTTCGTGGATTAGGGTACTGTCGTTCCGGGACGCGCGAAGCGCGAACGATGGTGCGCAATTGCGCACCAGAGAACCTCGAGGTGCCGGGTTCGCCTGTGAGGCGCCCCGGAATGACAGGTATCCATCAGCGCACCGCGCCAGCCGACGTCGTCCCCGTCGCCCCCTTCTGGGCCTGCTCTTCTTTCTCGCGATCGGCCGCCGGCATCAGCCGCTTGCGTTCGCGTTCCTTCATGTAGGCATCGTATTGCGGTGTGCCCGGTCGCGGCGGCGCATCGGCCGGCAGGCCGCCGGCCCATTGCGGGACGTAGTCGCCCATGCCGGCCGAGAGCTTCTCGTTGACCGTGCCGCAGCCTGCAAGGTTGGACGCGAGCAGGGCGACTGCAGCAGCGATCGAAAGCGAACAGGAACGCATGGACATCTTCTAGGTCGTGCCGATCGGGCGCGAATAAGGGGGGGCGCCGGATGGGCGTCAGCGGCGAACTATAACTTTCAATATGTAAAATTGGTTTATTCCAAGATTGGCGCCTCTGTATACAAAAAGGTATTATGGTGGGCATATTGCGGGCCTTGAAACGTTCAGTCTAGCTGATACGGTATACATCACGTATTCACTCGTGCTCATTCGGTGAGAGCCGCCGGATGTCTCGCCGCGAAGCACGTGAGATGTCCGGATTCTGCAAATGAGAGGCGGAATCTTCCATCAACGAGTTGCGCGGGGCTTCGTAAAATGGGGCATCACCCGACAAGGGCTTCTTCGTTGACAGGACCATGTTATTTGTACAAATGTACAAATCTCCTGCCGTCGTTGAGGCGGATCACGCGGCTTGCGCCGAATGGTCGCCCAACGTCCGATTGACAACGGGGTTGCAGAGGACGCCATGTGGCCGCGCGGCATGGCTTATCCGTGAGTCAAGCGCGGCAAGGACCGGGCACGCGGTCCGGCGCACAACAGGTCAGGAATGAAGGGGAGGGACATCCGATGTTCGAACGCAAGATTTTTCCACGAGCCGCAGCAGCGGCCGTCATCGCGGCCCTTGCGGCCGTCGCCTCCGCCAAGGCCGAGGACAGCATCAAGGTCGGCCTGATCCTGCCAATGACTGGCGGCCAGGCCTCGACCGGCAAGCAGATCGAGAACGCGATCAAGCTCTACATGCAGCAGAAGGGCGACACCGTCGCCGGCAAGAAGGTCGAGATCATCCTCAAGGACGATGCCGCGATTCCTGACAAGACCAAGACCGCCGCGCAGGAGTTGATCGTCAACGACAAGGTCAACTTCATCGCCGGCTTCGGCGTGACGCCGGCAGCCCTTGCCGCCGCGCCGCTGGCGACGCAGGCCAAGATCCCGGAAGTCGTAATGGCGGCCGGCACCTCCATCATCACGGAGCGCTCCCCCTACATCGTGCGCACCAGCTTCACGCTGGCGCAGTCCTCGACCATCATCGGCGACTGGGCCGTGAAGAACGGCATCAAGAAGGTGGCGACGCTGACCTCGGACTATGCGCCCGGCAATGACGCGCTGAACTTCTTCAAGCAGCATTTCACCGCCGGCGGCGGCGAGGTGGTCGAAGAGGTCAAGGTGCCCTTGCAAAATCCCGACTTCGCGCCGTTCCTCCAGCGCATGAAGGATGCCAAGCCCGACGCGATCTTCGTGTTCGTACCCGCGGGCCAGGGCGGCAACTTCATGAAGCAATATGCCGAGCGCGGCCTCGATAAGGCCGGCATCAAGGTGATCGGACCCGGCGACGTCACTGATGACGATTTGCTCAACAACATGGGTGATGCCGTGCTCGGCACGGTCACCGCGCACCTCTATTCCGCGGCGCATCCCTCGCAGATGAACAAGGATTTCGTCGCGGCCTACAAGAAGGCCTTCGGCAATCGTCCGGGCTTCATGGCCGTGAGCGGCTATGACGGCATCCACCTGATCTATGAGGCGCTGAAGAAGACGGGTGGCGACACCAACGGCGACAAGCTGATCGAGGCGATGAAGGGCCAGAAATGGGAGAGCCCGCGCGGCCCGATCTCGATCGACCCCGAGACCCGCGACATCGTGCAGAACATCTACATTCGCAAGGTCGAGAAGGTCGACGGCGAGCTCTACAATGTCGAGTTCGCGACCTTCGAGGCCGTCAAGGATCTCGGCAAGACCAAGAAGTGACGCGCTCTTCTAAACCTCTCCCGCTTGCGGGAGAGGTCGGCGCGCAGCGCCGGGTGAGGGTTCTCTCAATACGGGGATTGTCCCGTTGCGCAGATGCCCTCTCCCCAGCCCTCTCCCGCAAGCGGGAGAGGGAGCACAGTAGCCTACTCCGCTTGGCGTAATATTTTCTCGACAACGACTGTCATCGATGACCGCAATCCTCACCAACCTGTTCGATGGCGTTGCCTATGGCATGCTGTTGTTCGTGCTCGCATGCGGGCTCGCGGTCACGCTCGGCCTGATGAACTTCGTCAATCTTGCCCACGGCGCCTTCGCGATGGCCGGCGGCTATGTCTGCATGGTGCTGGTCAACCGGATGGGCTGGCCGTTCTTCGCCGCGCTGCCGCTCGCCTTCGTCTCGGCCGCCGCGATCGGCATCGTACTGGAGCGCTCACTCTACCGGCATCTCTATACCCGCAGCCATCTCGACCAGGTGCTGTTCACCATCGGCCTGACCTTCATGTCGGTGGCGGTGGTCGACTACATCCAGGGCTCCTCGCGCGTCTTCATCAATTTACCCGCCGCACTCCAGGGCCAGTTCGACGTGTTCGGCATCGGCATCGGCCGCTACCGGCTGATGATCATCGTGATCTGCGGCCTGCTCACCATCGGCCTGCAGATGGTGCTGGCCAAGACCCGCTTCGGCAGCCGTCTGCGCGCCGCGGTCGACGATCCCCGCGCCGCCAGCGGTCTCGGCATCAACGTGCCGCAAGTGTTCGCCTTCACCTTTGCGTTTGGTTGCGGGCTTGCCGGCCTCGGCGGCGCGTTGAGCGCCGAAATCCTCGGCCTCGACCCATATTTCCCGCTGAAGTTCATGATCTACTTCCTGATCGTGGTAACCGTCGGCGGCTCCTCCTCGATAACAGGCCCGTTCCTGGCGTCGCTGCTGCTCGGCATCGGCGACGTCGCCGGCAAATATTACGTGCCGAAGATGGGACCCTTCGTGATCTACACCATGATGATCGTGATTCTGATCTGGCGCCCGAACGGCCTGTTCGGCCGCACGGCCGCCCGTTGAGTTCGCCGATGACTGCTGCTTCCGACGTCGGGTACCACGCCCAGCGCCAGGCGCGCTGGCACTACGGCGAAGTCGCCTTCTGGCTCATCGTGCTGGCCTGTGGCTTTTTGTTTCCGTCGCGCTATCTGATCATGACCGACATCCTGCGCCTGGCGCTGTTTGCGATGTCGCTCGATCTGATCCTCGGCTATGCCGGCATCGTCTCGCTCGGCCATGCCGCCTTCTTCGGCGTCGGCGCCTATGCCGCGGGACTGCTTGCGCTGCACGGGATCATCAACGAGCCCGTGCTCGCGCTCGTCGTCGCGGGCCTTGCCGCGATGGTGCTCGGTTTCGGCACCAGCTTCCTGGTAATCCGCGGCGTCGACCTGACGCGTCTGATGGTGACGCTCGGCATTGCGCTGCTGCTGGAGGCGCTCGCCGAACGCTTCTCCAATGTCACCGGCGGCACCGATGGCCTGCAGGGCGTCGAGATGCAGCCGATTTTCGGCCAGATCCCGTTCGACATGTTCGGCAAGGCCGGCTTCTTCTATTCGCTGGCTGTGCTGTTCGTGCTGTTCCTGCTCGCCCGTCGTGTCGTCCATTCCCCGTTCGGCCTGTCGCTGCGCGCGATCAAGAACAATCCGTTGCGTGCCGCGGCCATCGGCATCCCCGTCAACCGCCGCCTGATCGCGATCTACACGCTGGCGGCGTTCTATGCCGGCATTGCGGGGGCGCTGTTCACCCAGACCACCGCGATCGCCTCGCTCGACGTGTTCGCTTTCGAGCGCTCGGCCGACCTGATGCTGGTGCTCGTCATCGGCGGCACCGGCTATCTCTATGGCGGGCTGATCGGTGCGGTGGTGTTCCGCATGCTGCAGGAATTGTTCTCGACGATCACCCCGCAATACTGGCAGTTCTGGATCGGCCTCGTGCTGGTCGTGATCGTGCTGGTCGGCCGCCAGCGCCTGCATCGCTGGGTGCTCTATGTGCCGAACCTGATCATCAGGCAGGTTGCGGGACGTAAAGCCGTCGTCGCCGTCCCGGAGAGCGACACATGACCATCGCGCTCGAAACCCGGAATCTCGAAAAACAGTTCGGCGGCCTGCGGGTCACCCGCGATCTCTCCCTGAAGGTCGAGCAGGGCGCCCGCCATGCGTTGATCGGCCCCAACGGCGCCGGCAAGACTACCGTGATCAACCAACTCACCGGTGTGCTGAAGCCGAACTCGGGCCGCATCCTGCTCGAAGGCCAGGACATCACCGATTTGCCCGTGCACAAGCGCGTGCTGCGCGGCCTGTCGCGCACCTTCCAGATCAACCAGCTCTATCCCGACCTGACCCCGCTCGAGACCATTGGTCTTGCGGTCTCAGAGCGCCTCGGCCATGGCGGCGACTGGTGGCGGCGGATGGGGACGCGCGGCGACGTCAACGGCGAGATCGCCGAGTTGCTCACGCGCTTCCATCTGCTCGACGTCATGAACGAGCAGACCGTGACGCTTCCTTACGGCAAGCAGCGCCTGCTCGAGATTGCCGTCGCCATTGCTGCCAAGCCACGCGTGCTGCTGCTCGACGAGCCCGCCGCCGGCGTGCCCGAGAGCGAGCGCCACGACATTCTCGCCGTCGTCGGCGCGCTGCCGCGCGAGGTCACCGTGCTCTTGATCGAGCACGACATGGACCTCGTGTTCTCCTTCGCCGATCGCATCTCGGTGCTGGTCTCGGGCGCGCTGCTGACCGAAGGCCCTCCCGAGCAGGTCGCGCGCGATCCGCAAGTGAAGGCCGTCTATCTCGGCGAGGAGGCTGTCAATGTCTGACCTGCTCGCGATCGATTCACTTCGCGCCGGCTACGGCGAGGCCGTGGTGCTGCCGAAGATGACGCTCCGCCTCGCGCAGGGGCAAGTGCTCGCGCTGCTCGGGCGCAACGGCACCGGCAAGACCACGCTGATCAACTCCATCGTCGGCGTCACCCGCCGCTTCGCAGGCAGCATCACGCTCGCCGGCACCGACGTCACGGCCATGCGGCCCGACCAGCGGGCGCGCGCCGGCATCGGTTGGGTGCCGCAGGAGCGCAACATCTTCCGCTCGCTCACGGTGGAAGAGAACATGACCGCGGTGGCGCAACCCGGTCCCTGGACGGTGGAGAAGGTCTACGAGATGTTTCCGCGGCTGAAGGAGCGGCGGAGCAACTTTGGCAACCAGCTGTCCGGCGGCGAGCAACAAATGCTGGCGATCGGCCGCGCGCTCACCCTCAACCCGAAGGTCCTGCTGCTGGACGAGCCCACCGAAGGCCTCGCCCCCATCATCGTCGATGAGCTTCTGAAGGCGATCGGGACCATCACCCGGGCAGGAGGCATCTGCTCGATCATCGTCGAGCAGAATGCCCAAAAGATTCTGGGGCTCGCGGACCGCGTTGTGATATTGGAGCGCGGAACGATCGTCCACGACGCTCCGAGCGCTGCCCTGAAGGCCGACGCCTCGGTCCTGGAGCGCCATCTCGGAGTGGCAGGGGCGGCGGCACACTAAAATTTGCAGGGAGTAATACATGCAGCGAACCAAAGCCCCCTTCCGTGCCGACGAGGTCGGCAGCCTTTTGCGCCCCGCCAAGATCAAGGAAGCCCGTGCAAAACTGGAGAAGGGCGAGATCTCGGCTGACGATCTGCGCAAGATCGAGGACTTGGAGATCGAGAAGGTCGTGCACAAGCAGGCCTCGATTGGGCTCAAGCTCGCGACGGACGGCGAATTCCGCCGCTCCTGGTGGCATTTCGACTTCCTGGCCAAGCTCACCGGCTGCGAGCTGTTCCACCCCGACACCGGCATCCAGTTCACGGGCGTGCAGACCCGTCACGATGCGGTCCGCGTCATCGGCAAGCTCGACTTCCCCGATGACCACCCGATGCTGGATCACTTCCGCTTCCTGAAGAAGGTCGCCGACCAGGCCCACGTCACCGCCAAGATGACGATCCCGTCACCGGCCGTGCTGCACTTCCGCGGCGGCCGGAAGTCGATCTCGAAGGACGTCTATCCCGACCTCGATGCCTTCTACGAAGATCTCGGTAGGACCTACCGCAAAGCGGTGAAGGCGTTCTACGACGCCGGCTGTCGCTATCTACAGTTCGACGACACCGTCTGGGCCTATCTCTGCTCGCAGGATGAATTGCAGAAGGCGCGCGAGCGCGGCGACAATCCGGACGGCCTGCAGCAGATCTATGCCCGCATCATCAACTACGCCCTGGCGGAGAAGCCCGCCGACATGGTGGTGACGACGCACGTCTGCCGCGGCAATTTCCGCTCGACCTGGATCTCCTCGGGCGGCTACGAGCCGGTGGCCGAGACCCTGCTCGCCGGCACCAATTACGACGGCTACTTCCTGGAGTACGACAGCGACCGAGCCGGCGGTTTCGAACCGCTGCGCTTCCTGCCCAAGGGCAACAAGGTCGTCGTGGTCGGCGTCATCACTTCGAAGTTCGGTGAGCTCGAGAAGAAGGACGACATCAAGCGCCGCCTGCAAGAAGCCGCCAAGTTCGCTCCCTTGGAGCAGCTCGCATTGTCCCCGCAATGCGGCTTCGCCTCGACCGAGGAGGGCAACATCCTCTCCGAGGAGGAGCAGTGGGCCAAGCTGAGCTTGGCGGTGGAAATCGCCAAGGAAGTGTGGGGTAACTAGGCCCCGCCGCCGACCTCGCTTGTGTCCCGGACGCGCTGCAACGCTCTTGCGTTGCTGCGCAGAGCCGCGATCCAGAACGCAACGAGCAGCGCACCGCTGAAGAAGCGCTGCGCTGCGTCTGGGCACGAGGCCATCTCACTTCTCCGCCAGATAGACCTCGCCCAGCAACGACGAATTCGACCACGGCACCTGCTTGTTCTTCGTGGTCGAGACCACCTCGGCCCGCACCCGCGTCAGCATCTGCTGCACCTCCAGCCCGGGGGTGCCGATATGACGCGAGAGGGCGGCGGAGAACGGCGAGTTGGCGCCTTCGCCGTCGAGCGCGACCTGGCCCGGCGCGGTCGCGAATGCGATCAGCGTGCCGGCCCCTAAAGTCGCACCGGTGCCGAGACTCGTTGGCGCGGCGAGGCCCGAGGCGCCCTCGATGCCGCGAGTATTTCCGGCAGCTGCGACCTGCTGCGCCATCGGGTTGTTGCGGCAGGCATCGAAGATCAGAATGTTGGTGCGGACCTGGTCGTCGAGGCCGGCCATGATCGTGTCCATGTCGATCATCGCCTCCGTCATGTTCGCGCCCGGTTTGAGCGCGACGTCGACGGGAATGAGATAGTTGCGGCCGTCGACCTGCACGCCATGGCCGGCATAATAGACCACCGCCACCTGCGCCCGCGCCGCCTCGCGCAGAAAGTCGCGCGTCATCTTCTGCATCGCGGCGCGATCGAGATCGACGCCCTCGGACACGCCGAAGCCGATGTCGCGCAGGCTCTTCGCGACCGCACGCGCGTCGTTGGGCGGATTGGGCAGCGCCTTGACGTGCGCATAGGCGCCGTTGCCGATGATCAGCGCCATGCGTGCACCGCGGACGGCCGGAGCTGGCGACGGAATCGGTGCTGAGCCGGTCTGCAGCGGGGTAGGGGATGTCGCCGGCTGCGTCGCAGGGGAGGGCGTATCGCGCCGGATCGGCGCGGCGGCGTCCGTCACCAGCGCCAGCCGAACCTTTGCTGTTGCCTGGCTAGCCTTGCTGCCGGCATCGGACGCAACGATAGCCAGCGTCGCCTTGTAGTCGTCGCGCGCGCGTGCGTAGTCGCCTTTGGCCTCATAGGCCAGCGCGCGATGGGTGTAGCCCGATATCAGCACGCTGTTCGGCGGCGTCATGATGTTGACCGGCGGCTTCTCCTTGGCGAGCTGGATCGCTTCGCTGCCGTCGGCGATGGCGCGATCGAAATCGCCCTTGGCCCGCCAGATCGAGGTACGGGTGATCAGCGGCTGCGGCAGCGAGGGATCAAGCCGGATCGCCTGGTTGACGTCGGCGAGTGCACCGTCGAGATCGCCGAGGGCTTCCTTCGAGATGCCTCGGTTCTGGAACGAGAACGCCGATCTCGGATCTGACTTGATCGCCATGTCGTAGTCGGCGATCGCCTTGGTGTAGTCGCGCTTGCCCCGCCAGGCGTTGCCGCGATTGTGGAAGATGATGCCGCTGGGCGGGCCGAGCTTCAGCGCGTCGTCGAAATCGGCGATCGCGATTTCGTAGTCGCCCTTGTCGAAATAGGCAGATCCCCTGAGGTTGTAGACAGCCTGGCTCGGCTTGAGCCGGATGGCTTCCGTGGTATCAGCGATGACCTTTGCGTAGTCGCCCTTCTTATTCCAGCCCACCGCACGCCAGAAATAGACGGTGGCGAGTTGTTCACCCTTGAAGACCTTCAGCGCGATGATCTTGGTGCAGGCGTCGACCATCTGGTCCGCCGGCGTGGTCTCGGTAGTGCAGAGCGGGCCGAGCTGACTACGCGCCTGTCCGAAGGCGGGCAGGGCTCCCGGCGCGACGGTGAGCAGGCAGAGTGCGACGAGCAGACGGCGCATGGCGATGGTCCCGTGAGGAGAAGCGCTTGTTTGTTGCCCAAGAGCAACTGTGGCGAAGTAGCCCGGCGATCGGCCGGCCTCAAGGCTGGCGCTGGCGCGCCCCCGCCTGCGGCGGCTGACGGCCTTGACCCCGTCCGCTCACCGGTCTGTTGGCTTTGCATGCGCTCGGCCGAGGTCCGAGCGCGAGATAGGCGCGCTCGTCAGGCCACCCTGTATTTCTTCGGATCCCACGTCTCGCCGCGCGCGATCATGGTGTTGAGGATGATGATCAGCTTGCGCATACAGGCGACGATCGCGACCTTTGGCGGCTTGCCCTTGGCAATCAGCCGTTCGTAGAAGGCCTTGAACACCGGATTGTTCAGCGTTGCGGCACCGACACAGGGCATGTAGAGGGCATTTCGCACCCAGCGGCGGCCACCCTTGATGCAGCGTTCACCTCGACGTTTGCCGCTATCATCGTCATAAGGAGCAACGCCCATCAACGCGGCGGCAACTTCGTCGCTCACCTGCCCCAGCTCCGGTAGTCCTCCAAGCAGCGCCATTGCGGTCCCCTCAGCAAAGCCTGGTACGCTCTGGATGATCTCGGCGCGTTTGGCAAAGTCCGGCGTTGTCTTGATCGTCGCCGCGATCGCGGTCTCGAGCGCGGCGATTTCGTCAGCCAGCTTCTTAAGAAGACGCGCGCGAGCCTTCTGAACAAGGGCCGGCGCCTCATGCTCCTTCTGCATTTCCAGGCGAGCCCTGACGTCAAGCAGGCCTTGGCGTCCCTTCACCAGTGCCTTCATCTCCTCGTGAGCGGGATTGTCGACTTGGCTGGGAGCCTCGCCGAATGTCTCGGCGAACCAGGAGATCATCTCCGCGTCGATCTTGTCATTTTTCGCAAGGCGTCCCGCCGATTCCGCAAAGTGGCGAACCCGTTTGGGATCGACGATCCGTACTTCCAGCCCTGCTTGGCGCAACGCCTTGGCCCATACCCGCTCGTAGCCGCCGCTTGCCTCCATCACTGCCTTGCCGACCTGATGCTTGCGAAGCCATGCAATCAAGCTCCGTCGCCCCGCCGCGGTTGTTGGGCAAGTCTTCCGCTCCGTTACGGTCCGAATGCACGCATCAATCTTGTCTTTAGCGACATCGATGCCGACGACAACCAGATCGTCTTGTGTCATCATCCACTCCCTTCCTTGCCTGGTACGGGCTCGCAGCCCTTGCAACTGTTCGGGTTCAGGAAGACACCGGAGCTGTCCCTTGCTCTTTAGCAGGCTCTGTCGCCTTTGGGCGCAACGGGCTCAGTTCCGGCAACGGGCGGTTCTGATCCAACCGCCCGTTGCCACATTCTGGCAGATTTCGGGGACACAAGGGCGTAGGGGTTCACCGCTCCGCCCGCCCTGGCTTGCCCAGGGAAACGCGGCGCCTCGATCCGCTATTCCCTGAGTGGGCAGAATTTGCTAAGAGGTGGGACCCAACCCAGCTGCCCACCGCTTCCCACTTATGAAGAACGACGAAATCCTGAGCCAGATCACCGAGTTCTGCCGCAAGGCTGACATGGCAGAATCGACCTTCGGCCGGCGCGCGGTGAACGATGGGAAGCTGGTGCATCGCCTGCGCGAAGGAAAGCGCATCACCATCGACACGCTGGAGCGGATCCAGGCCTATATGGCCGCATCGATGGCCGGCGGCGTGCCGCCGCCGCGGGGACTTCAGGTGCCGCCGGAAAAGCGCGATCCGCGCGGCAATTTCCGCTTCTTCGAGAACCGTCAGAAATATCTGCTGTTCGTTCACACCTGTAGCGAAAAGCGGGTGATCGCGGACCGGGTTGCGTTGGAGCTTTCATCCATCCACCCGCGCCCGCCGGCCCTGCGTTTGTTCGACGCGGGTGTCGGCGACGGCACGGTGCTGGCGCGGGTGCTGCGCGCAACGCACCAGCGTTTTCCACACATGCCGTTCTATGTCGCCGGCAAGGAGCTCAGCCTGGAGGATCTGCGGCTGACGCTGGAGAAGGTGCCGGACCGCATTTTCGAGCATCCGGCGTCGGTGTTCGTCTTCACCAACATGTTTTACGCGGAGGCGCCATGGCTCACCCCTGCATCGCCTGCGGCGGCGGCTGCCACCGTCTGGCACGAGGTGCCGCTGCGCGGCGCTTCGTCGGGCGAATTCGAGCAGCAGATCGTGGAGCTGAGGCCGTTCTTGGAGCAGAACTGGCGCGCTGCGATAAGCCCACGCACGGCTATGCCGCTCTACGAGCGGCCCGTCGTCCTCGTGCTCTATCGCGAGGACCACAGATTCCTGTTGGATTCGACCATTCCGCGGCCGGGCCAGGCCGAAGCCAATTTCGACCTCGTCATCGCGTCCCAGCCCTATCGGGCCCTGTCCTCGGTCAATTTCCGGGCCAAGCGGATCATTGCACCCCTGGCGCGGGCGCTTCGGCCGGGCGGCAGGCTGATCGGAATCCACTCCCACGGCCATGATCCCGGTATGGAAATGATCCAGGCGATCTGGCCCGGAGAAAATCCTTTCTCGGTCAGCCGCCATGAGCTACTGCGTGCAGTTAAGTATGAACTTGGATCGGTGGGCCGCGACTTAAATTTTAATGCCTATGCGGATAACCGTTCGATCTTCAGGTATGATATGGAAGCGCTGCCCAACGAGGTCACCGGCACCATCGGAACCTCTACGGCCTTTGCAGCGTGGAATGCGGCGGTGTATGTCGCTCAGATTGAGGACGACCGGTTGACGGAAATGACTCAAAACGGCCGCACTCTGGATGCCGCCAGGGACGTGCTGCGAAAGTACAATGGGCTCTGGTTTCTCGACGAATCCTACGTCATCTCGCGTCGGCGTGATTGACATCATCAAAAGTAAACATCGCAAAAGCCCGCCGGCTAGCGGCGGAACAAGGGGTTACTGATGCGCGCGTCCTATCTCTTCACCAGCGAGTCCGTGTCCGAGGGCCATCCGGACAAGGTCTGTGACCGGATCTCCGATGAGATCGTCGACCTGTTCTATCGTGAAGGGCCGAAGGCGGGCATCGATCCTTGGGCCATCCGCGCCGCCTGCGAGACGCTGGCGACCACCAATAAGGTGGTGATCGCCGGTGAGACCCGCGGTCCGAAATCGGTGACCAACGAGCAGATCGAGAGCGTCGTCCGCGGCGCGATCAAGGACATTGGCTACGAGCAGGAGGGCTTCCACTGGAAGACCTGCGATATCGAGATCCTGCTGCATCCGCAGTCGGCGGACATCGCCCAGGGCGTCGACGCACTTCAGCCGGGCGAGGTCAAGGAAGAAGGCGCAGGCGACCAGGGCATCATGTTCGGTTACGCCACCAATGAGACGCCGGATTTGATGCCTGCGCCGATCTTCTACGCTCACAAGATCCTGCGGCTGATCTCCGAAGCCCGACACTCCGGCAAGGAGAAGGTGCTCGGTCCGGATTCCAAGAGCCAGGTCACTGTGCAGTACGAGAACGGCAAGCCGGTCGGCGTGCGCGAGATCGTGGTGTCGCACCAGCATCTGATCGAGGACCTCACCTCCAAGCAGGTGCGCGACATCGTCGAGCCCTATGTGCGCGAGGCGCTGCCGAAGGACTGGATCACGCCGAAGACGATCTGGCACATCAACCCGACCGGCAAGTTCTACATCGGTGGTCCCGATGGCGATTCCGGCCTGACCGGCCGCAAGATCATCGTCGATACCTATGGCGGCGCGGCCCCGCATGGCGGCGGCGCGTTCTCCGGCAAGGATCCGACCAAGGTCGACCGCTCTGCGGCCTATGCCGCGCGCTACGTCGCCAAGAACATCGTCGCGGCCGGTCTTGCCGACCGCTGCACGCTCCAGCTCGCTTACGCCATCGGTGTGGCACGTCCGCTGTCGATCTACATCGACACGCACGGCACCGGTAAGGTGTCGGAAGACCAGCTCGAGAAGGCCGCCGCCAAGGCGATGGATCTGACGCCCCGCGGCATCCGCACCCATCTCGACCTCAACCGACCGATCTACGCGCGCACCGCAGCCTACGGTCATTTCGGCCGCACGCCCGACAACGAGGGCGGCTTCTCCTGGGAGAAGACCGATCTCGTCGAGCAGCTCAAGCGCGCGCTCTAGTTTTCTTGCGTCATTCCGGGGCGCCGCCACGGCGGCGAACCCGGAATCTTGATCCTCCAGATTCCGGGTTCGCTCGTTTTACGAGCGCCCCGGAATGACGAGCCAACAAACAGGAACCCCCTATGAACGCGAAGCCCGGCTTCACCGATTACATCGTCAAGGACATCTCGCTCGCCGATTTCGGCCGCAAGGAAATCTCGCTCGCCGAGACCGAAATGCCCGGTCTGATGGCCACCCGCGAGGAGTTCGGCCCGAAGCAGCCGCTGAAGGGCGCGCGCATCGCCGGCTCCCTGCACATGACGATCCAGACCGCGGTGCTGATCGAGACGCTCGCAGCCCTCGGCGCCGACATCCGCTGGGTCTCCTGCAACATCTATTCGACCCAGGACCACGCTGCGGCCGCGATCGCCGCCGCCGGCATTCCCGTCTTCGCCGTCAAGGGCGAGACGCTCACGGAATACTGGGACTACACCGCGAAGCTGTTCGACTGGCATGGCGGCGGCACGCCGAACATGATCCTCGATGACGGCGGCGACGCCACCATGCTGGTGCATGCCGGCGTCCGTGCCGAAAACGGCGACACCGCGTTCCTCGACAAGCCAGCTTCCGAGGAAGAGGAGATCTTCTACGCGCTGATCAAGCGCCTGCTGAAGGAGAAGCCGAAGGGCTATTTCGGCGAGATCGCCAAGAACATCAAGGGCGTCTCGGAAGAGACCACCACGGGTGTGCATCGCCTCTACGAGATGGCCAATAAGGGCACGCTGCTGTTCCCCGCCATCAACGTCAACGACAGCGTCACCAAGTCGAAGTTCGACAACCTCTATGGCTGCCGGGAATCGCTGGTCGACGGCATTCGTCGCGGTACCGACGTGATGCTGTCGGGCAAGGTCGCGATGGTCGCGGGCTTCGGCGACGTCGGTAAGGGCTCGGCGGCCTCGCTGCGCCAGGCGGGTTGCCGCGTGATGGTCTCCGAAGTCGATCCGATCTGCGCGCTGCAGGCCGCGATGGAAGGCTATGAGGTCGTGACAATGGAAGACGCCGCGCCCCGCGCCGACATCTTCGTCACCGCGACCGGCAACAAGGACATCATCACCATCGAGCACATGCGTGCGATGAAGGATCGCGCCATCGTGTGCAACATCGGCCACTTCGATAACGAGATCCAGATCGCGGCGCTCCGCAATCTGAAGTGGACCAACATCAAGCCGCAGGTCGACGAGATCGAGTTCCCCGACAAGCACCGCATCATCATGCTGTCGGAAGGCCGTCTCGTGAACCTCGGCAACGCGATGGGCCATCCGTCCTTCGTGATGTCGGCATCCTTCACCAACCAGACGCTGGCGCAGATCGAGCTGTTCGCCAACAACAAGGACGGCAAATATCAGAAGAAGGTCTACGTGCTGCCCAAGACCCTCGACGAAAAGGTCGCCCGCCTGCACCTCGCCAAGATCGGCGTCAAGCTCACCGAGCTCCGCAAGGACCAGGCCGACTACATCGGCGTGAAGGTGGAAGGTCCGTACAAGTCGGACCACTACCGGTACTGATTTTCGGCTAAGGGCAGGCTACGGACGTTGCGAGTTTCTGCTCGCAACGAGATTGACAGGGCCCCGCCACAACCCCCACTGTCATCGCCCGGCTTGATGTTCAGCCCGGGGACATGACCGACGGGTGTTCGGGGACATAGCCGACACATTCTCCGCTCGCCAAGTCGATGATAGCGACTTGGTGGGCGGCAAAGAAGATCCCGTATTGCGCATCGTTTGCCGAGGGGCGGATGGCGAGGCGCTCGCCACGGAAGGCCTGTGGCACTTTCCAAAGACGTCCCTTGAAGCTGACATAGGCTTTGGTCGTGGAGACGCGGCGCACGATCTCATGGCTGTCGTATTCGACCTGTGGCAATCGATCGGGCATTGGTCGCTGGCTGGGCCGATATCGACTGGCCGGGACCTGTTGTCCGAGCGCCTCGTGTGGCCGTTCGAAGTTGTAGACTTCCCGCCAGGCGTCGAAGGCACGCTGCGTCTCTGCGAGATCGCGGAACTGTCGCAGTGCGAACACCTCAGCCGCGAGGGTGCGGTGGAATCGTTCATTCTTGCCGCGGCTTTGCGGGTGATATGGGCGGCTGTGGATGACGGCGACGCCAAGCTTGAGCAGCCACACCGAGAACCGTGTCCATCGCTCGCCGGAAGGATCACCCCAGGGCGAACCATTGTCGACGAAGAAAGCCTCCGGGAGCCCGTAGTGGCGAAAGGTCTTCTCCAAGCGGCTGCGCACGGTATCTGTGCGTTGATCGGCACAGGCCTGCACGCACAGATCATAGCGGGAGTGGTCATCCACCACCGTCAGAGGATGGCACTGGGTATCATTGCCGAGCCGAACCCAGCCTTTGAAGTCCATCTGCCACAACAGATTGGGGGCCGGCATCTCGAAACGCTGGCTTGCCGTCGGGCCGCCGATCGGAGGCTTGATGCGGCCAGACCGACGCAAGATCTGATGAACTGTTGAGACTGCTGGCGAACGCAAGCCATTGCGCTCCAGGCAGTGAGCTATCTTGCGAGCTCCCCATGCCGGATGGGCATCGCGTACCGCGAGAATACGTGCCTCAAGCTCGCAATCGGTCTGTCCCGGGCTCGCATGCGGTCGGCGCGAGCGGTCGTCGACATTCTGATCCGCTTGCCATCGTGCAAGCCATTTGTAGCCCGTGTCGGGATGGATATTGAACCGCCGGCAGAGCTCCCGCCGGTTCGCTCCCTCCTGCATCGCAAGCCGCACGAACTCCCGCCGCTGATCCATCACCGACACCTCTCGCCAGGGCATGGACTTGGCCTCCTTTACTGCCAAATCCCTGCACTATGATGTGTCGGCTATGTCCCCGAACACCCGTCGGTCATGTCCCCGGGCTGAACATCCAGCCGGGGCATGACGACGGCGGGAGAGACGATGTCTCAAGAACATTTCGACGTGCTGATCGTCGGTGCCGGCCTGTCCGGCATCGGCGCGGGTATCATTTACAGACCAAATGCCCGGCCAAGAGCTACGTCATCCTGGAGGGACGGGACTGCATCGGCGGCACCTGGGACCTGTTCCGCTATCCCGGTATTCGCTCCGACAGCGACATGTTCACGCTGGGCTATTCCTTCAAGCCGTGGACCGACCCGAAGGCGATCGCCGACGGGCCGCAAATCCTGAACTATGTGCGCGAGACCGCGGTCGAGAACGGCATCGACAAGCACATCCGGTATCTTCATCGCGTCAAGCGCGCGGCGTGGTCGACACCAGACGCGCGCTGGACGGTGGAAGCTGAGCGCATCTCGGGCGAGGGCGCGACCGAGCTCGTGCGCTTCACTTGCAATTTCCTATTCATGTGCTCGGGCTATTATAAATACGAGGCGGGCTATACGCCGGAGTTCAAGGGCGTGGCGGATTTCGCCGGCCGCATTGTGCATCCGCAGAAATGGACCGAGGATATCGATTACGCGGGTAAGCGCGTCGTCGTGATCGGCTCGGGCGCCACAGCGGTGACGCTGGTGCCGGAGCTCGCCAAGAAGGCGGCGCAGGTCACCATGCTGCAGCGCTCGCCGACCTATGTGGTGTCGCGTCCGGCCCAGGATCCCGTTGCCAACAAATTGCGACGCAATCTCCCGACGCGCCTTGCTTATCATCTGATCCGCTGGCGCAACGTGATGTGGGGGATGTTCTTCTTCCAGCTCAGCCGGCGCCGACCTGCCAAGGTGAAGGACCTCATCCTCAAGGGCGTGAGAATCGCGCTGGGCCCCGACTACGATGTCGCCACCCATTTTACGCCACGCTACAATCCCTGGGACCAGCGGCTCTGCCTCGTGCCGAACATGGCCTCTGCCTTCGGCTACACCAATGCGTCCTGGACCCTGAAATGCGATCTCACCTGCGAATATGTCTGCCGGCTCATCAACTATATGGACCGGCACAATTTCCGGCAATGCATGCCGCACAATGACGATCCAACCATCACCGCGCAGCCCTCGCTCGATTTCACCTCTGGCTATGTGCAGCGCTCGATCGCCAAGATGCCGAAGCAAGGCTCGAAGCGGCCGTGGCGGCTCTACCAAAATTACGCGCTCGACATCCTCTCCTTGCGCTTCGGCCGGATCGACGACGGCGTGATGAGGTATTCCTGATCTCCGTATATTGAGGAACCCGCCGATCGCTTGAGGCGAACGGCGACTTGAAGTAGTATTGCTGCGTCGCATGCAATTTACTTCCGACAGCGCCTGAGTTCCGCGTCGCTGGCATTGATGGGAGCGCGGGACGTGCACGTGCTTGCTCTGGTCACGCAAAAAGGCGGAAGCGGCAAGAGTACGCTGGCCGTTGGGCTTGCAGTGGCCGCTATGGAACGCGAAGAGCGCGTCGCTCTCATTGAGGCTGACGCGCAGGGCACCATCTCGAAATGGAAACAGCGTCGCGAGAATTGCTTTCCCCGTGTCGAGTGCGTTGCCGATCCGGCGGAGATCGAGCCGGTGCTTTCCCGGCTCCGGGCCGAAGGGATTGGGCTCGCAATCATCGACACGGCCGCCACGAATAACGCCTTGGCGCTGCGCGCCATCACCAATGCCGACTTCTGTCTCATTCCGGCGCGTCCGAGCCCGGCCGATATCGAAGCTGCCATCCCTACGCTGTTGGCCATTCGCAGGGGTAACCGCCGGTTTGCCTTCATCCTCAATCAGACGCCCACACGGGGGTGCCGGCTGAGTGAAGCTGCCACTTCGCTCAACTCGCTGGGCGTGCTTGCGCTTCCCTTCATTGGACAGCGCAACGATCACCAGGACGCGCTCGGGGTAGGCTTGGGTGTCACGGAGTTTGCGCCGGACGGCAAAGCCTCGGACGAGATCGTTGGGCTGTGGCGGTGGATTTCGGAGCACATCTTCACGGAGTCGAATCATCATGGGCAAGGCGCAGTCGAGACAGCCTGCTGATGGCGCACGCGCCAGACGTCGGTCGCTGGTGGACCTGACTGCGGCGGCGAGCCGTAGCATCGACGAGAGCCTCTTGGAGATACCGCCCGATCCGGTCGCCGTCCCACGAGGCGATGAACTCCGGAGCGAGCGGGCAGCCAAGCGGCCTGCTCGAAAGACACCTGCGCGAAAGACACCTGCGCGAAAGGTGCCTGCAGAGACGACCGTTCCGGCGGCAACCGACAACGTCGCGACTTGCGCACCTACGAAGGTGGAGTTGGCTTCGACGCAATTCCAAAATGCCAGCAGCACCTCCGCTCTCGCCGTGGAGATCGCCAAAGAGATGCAGACGCGTGCCCTCGAGACAATGAAGCTGGGCGTGCATGTGTTCGAATATACGAAGGATATTGCCAGCCCGGAAAGCGACGTCCTGGACGGAGCTGCAGCCGAGTGTCACGCTGTCGTGCTCGAATTGATGAAAGTGAATGCAGGCGCCACCCTGCAGTATACGCGCGAGTTGAGCCGCGTGAGAACGCTCTCGCAGTGGGTCGAGTTGTCGAGCTCGCATGCGCGAAAGCAGTGTGAGTTGGTGCAACAGCAGGCCGAACTGCTAAAATCATTGACACGCAATGCGAGAACGTCCGGCGCCGAATAGCGGCATCGGAATCAGGATATTGCCGTGGTTGGGGCGGGTGGTGCGTCCCGCGCGCGCGAATGTTTCTTGCGTATTCGGCCGCCCGTCTGAATCAGCCATCCCGCCCGACGGTTAACGCCGGATTAACGGATGAGTCCTAGCCTCTCCCGGCCGGGTTACTCGCAAGGCCGAGGTGAGCCCAATGGAAGCCCAGAGAATCGCGGTCGACGCCGTCGTCGCGCTGACCGACTGTGACCGCGACGCCGTCATCGCCTTCATCCGCCGTCTCTACCTCGCCGGCGTCACCGACCCCAAACGTCTGACCTTCAAGGGGCTCCAGGCGCTATCACGGGCCTGATTCGGGCGGTTTCGGCCCAAGTTCCATCCCCTTGCTCTCTCGCGCGTGATTGCAACCCACCGGTGATATCTTGCCGGTGCGGCCCGGCCGGGCTACACGACACCCCGGCTGGGTCACTTGGGATTGGGGAAATGCTGAAACAGCTTTTTGCGCCGCAACTTGTCATTCTTTATGTGCTTGCGGCGTCGACGATCTACGTTCATTTCCGCGGCAAGCAGCGGCTGCGCTTCGCGCGCCAGCTCGGCGACCATTCGACCTATCTCGCGCCGTACAACGTCCTGATGTATGCAGGCTCGGCGGTGCCCAACAAGCCGGTGATCTCGGTCGATCAGTTTCCCGAGCTGAAGCCCCTGAGTGAGAACTGGGAGACCATCCGCGACGAGGCCGTGCGCCTGTTCGACGAGGGCTTCATCCGCGCCGCCGCCAAGAACAACGACTGGGGCTTCTATTCCTTCTTCAAGAGCGGCTGGAAGCGGTTTTACCTGAAATGGTACGACGACTTCCTGCCCTCGGCGCGCACGCTGTGCCCGAAGACGGTGGAGCTGCTCAATTCGATCCCCAGCGTGCATGGCGCGATGTTCGCGATGCTGCCGCCGGGCGGCAAGCTCGGCGCGCACCGCGATCCCTTCGCGGGCTCGCTGCGCTATCACCTCGGCCTAGTCACGCCGAACTCGAACAAGTGCCGCATCCTCGTCGACGGTGTCGAATGCGTCTGGCGCGACGGCGAGGCCTTCATGTTCGACGAGACCTTCATCCACAGCGCGGAGAATGCGACCGACGTCAACCGCATCATCCTGTTCTGCGACGTCGAGCGTCCGATGAAGTTCGGCTTCATGACCGCGATCAACCGCTGGGTCAGCCATCACATCGTCAAGGCGTCTGCGACGCAGAACGTCGACGGCGAGAATGTCGGCGTGCTCAATAAGGTGTTCGGCAAGCTCTACGAGATCCATCTCGCCAGCCGCAAGGTCAAGGAGTGGAACCGCAACGTCTACTACACGCTCAAATACTCGCTGACGGCGCTGATCCTCGGGCTGATCGTGCTGTCGGCGCTGCGGTGAATGGTCCGCGATGGTGTTCTTGCCGATTGCTAACGCGGAGATCACGCAGTTCTTCCGCCAGTGGCTGGAAATCTTCGCGGGCTATGTCCGCGAGGTCGACTACGCCTCGGCGAGGCCGCTCTTCCATCCGGATGTGCTCGCCTTCGGCACGCATAACGATGTCATCCCCGGCCTCGATCAATGGGTCTCGACGCAATGGGACAACGTCTGGCCCAAGACGAGTGACTTCCGTTTCGTCCTCGATCAAACCTCTGTTCTGGCATCACCAGACGGAGCGATGGCGACCGTGATCGCGCCGTGGACGAGTACGGGCTATCACCCTGATGGCAGCGCGTTTCCGCGGCCGGGCCGGGCGACGATGGTGTTTGCAAGAAACGGCGATGGATGGCTGTGCGTGCATTCGCACATGTCGCTCAATCGCGGCGTGCCGCAGGCAAGCCACGCCAATCGGCCGGTGAAGGCCTGGTAGAGCCAGGCCATCCCGGCAGCGGGCGCGGACGGCTTTGTAGGCCAACTAAAGTTCTAGCTTCTCGTTCCAGCTCGGCGGGGAACCCTTGGAACCCAAGCTCGTTTATTCCTCAGCAAACAACCGGTGAAAACGCGCAACCGGGGGGCTGTTCGAGGGAAACGCTCCCATGGCAACACTCGACCTTGATGCCACCCGACTTACTGCATCCGAGCATCAGCGCCAGCTTCGTCGCGCGGTCATCGCGTCCACGGTAGGGACCGCGATCGAATGGTATGATTTCTTCCTCTACAGCACCGTCACGGGGCTGGTTTTCGCAAAGCTGTTCTTTCCAAAGTCCGACCCCTGGGTTGGCACGCTGGAGGCGTTCGCGATCTACGCAGTCGGCTTCGTCGCGCGACCCATTGGCGCAGCAATCTTTGGCCATTATGGCGACCGCATTGGGCGCAAATCCACGCTGATTGCGACGCTGCTCTTGATGGGACTAGCGACCGCCGCGGTGGCCATAGTCCCGACCTATGCGAGCATCGGCATCTGGGGTGCCGTGATCCTGACCGTGCTGCGATTCATTCAGGGCGTCGGCGTCGGCGGCGAGTGGGGCGGCTCCGTGCTGATGTCGATGGAATGGGCCCGCAACGACCGATCGCGAGGATTGATCGCCTCATGGCCGCAATTCGGCGTGCCCTGTGGCCTATTCCTCGCCAACCTCGCCGTGCTGGCGTTCAGCCAGATGGCGGGCGATCAGTTCCTGGCGTGGGGCTGGCGCATTCCGTTCGCGCTCAGCATCATCCTGGTCGGCGTCGGCCTCTATATCCGGCTCGGCATTCTCGAAACGCCTGTGTTCTCAAAGCTCGTGGCCGAACGACAGGTCGACCGCACCCCGATGCTGACCGTGATCCGGGAGTATCCGAAGGAGATTCTGCTCTCGGCCTTCGCGCGGATGTCGGAGCAGGCGCCGTTCTACATCTTCACCGCCTTCGTCTTCTCCTACGGCATCGGTACCCTGCACGTTTCGCGCGACTTCCTGCTGACTGCGGTGCTCTCGGCTTCGGTGCTGTCGTTCGTCTCGATCCCGTTGTGCGGACATATCTCCGATCAGATCGGCCGCAAGAACATGTATATGATCGGCGCTGCCGTGACGGGCATCTTCGGCTTCATCTATTTCGCGATGCTCAACACCGGATCGTCAGTCATCATCTTCCTCGCGATCATCCTGTCGCTGATCCCGCACGACATGCAGTACGGCCCGCAGGCCGCCTTGATTGCCGAGAGCTTTACCGGACGCTTGCGCTACAGCGGCTCCTCACTCGGCTATCAACTTGCATCCGTGATCGCCGGCGGCCCGGCGCCGCTGATCGCAACATGGCTGTTCGGCACGTTCCACTCGGCGACCCCGATCGCGATCTACATCGCGATCTGCGCTGTCATGACGCTGGCCGCGACCGCGATGATGACCGATTACACCGGGAAGGACATCAACGCGGCGGGCGCCCATCAGCGGCGAGCTTGAGGCCGCAAAAAAGCCCCGGGCGCGACGTCCGGGGCTTCGCCTTTCTGTGATCTCGAGCTCAGCCTATTCCGGCTGGCCGATCGCGACCTTCAGCGTGCCGACGCCGTCGACGCCGCATTCGAGCTTGTCGCCCACCTGGAGCTGCGACACGCCGGCCGGGGTGCCCGTCATGATGATGTCGCCGGCGGCGAGCTTCACCTGCTGCGAGAGCTGCCAGATGATCTCGGGCACGTTCCAGATCAGCTCGGTGAGATCGCCCTTCTGGGCTTCCTTGCCGTTGACCGTCAGCCAGATCTTGCCCTTGGCGGGATGGCCGATCTTGGAGGCCGGCTGAATCGCGGAGCAGGGCGCCGAATAATCGAACGACTTGCCGATCTCCCAGGGACGCTCCTTCTTGCGCGAGGCGATCTGGAGGTCGCGGCGGGTGAGGTCGATGCCGACGGCGTAGCCGTAGACGTGATCGAGTGCCTTCTCGGCCGGGATGTTGAGCCCGCCGCTCTTCATCGCGACAATCAGCTCGACCTCGTGATGCAAATCCTTGGTCAGCGGCGGATAGGGGATGGTGGCGCCGTCCGGCACCAGCATGTCGGCATGCTTGGCGAAGAAGAACGGCGGCGCGCGCTCGTCATTGCCCATCTCACGGATGTGCTCGAGATAGTTGCGGCCGACGCACCAGATGCGGCGCACCGGATAACGACCGCTCTCGCCGACGACGGGAAGCGAAGCCTGGGGCGGAAGCGGGATGACGTAGGAGGCGGCGTTCATGAAGCGGTCTCGCGGCTCTTGAGGTTGATAAGGAACTCTATGCGGTTGCGCTGATCGGCGCCAGAGCGCCGGCGTCCCGATGTTGCAGGCGGAAGAACGAGGCGTAACGGCCGGCGCGGCGGAGCAGCTCGTCATGGCGGCCCTGCTCGACGATCTCGCCGCCCTCGACCACCAGGATGTTGTCTGCGTGCATGATGGTGTGCAGGCGGTGCGCGATCACGATGGTGGTGCGGTTCCGGCAGAGATGTTCGATCGCCTCCTGCACCTGCCGCTCGGATTCGGAATCGAGCGCGGCGGTGGCTTCGTCCAAGAGGATGATCGGCGCGTTCTTGAGTAGCGCTCGCGCGACCGCAATGCGCTGGCGCTGGCCGCCGGAGAGCTGCGTGCCGTGCTCGCCGACGGGCGTGTCGTAGCCGAGCGGAAAGCCCATGATGAAATCATGCGCGCAGGCCGCCTTTGCCGCCTCGATGATCTCGTCCTCGCTGGCGCCCGGCTTGCCGAAGGCGATGTTGCTCCGGATGGTGTCGCGGAACAGGTAGACGTCCTGGCCGACATAGGCGGTCTGCGCGCGCAGCGATTTGCGCGAGACCGAGGCGATCGACTGGCCGTCGATCACGATGTCGCCCTGCGTCACCTCGTAGAACCGCAAAAGCAGCGCCAGCACGGTCGACTTGCCGCCGCCGGAGGGGCCGACCAGCGCAGTCACCTTGCCCGGCTCGGCAATGAAGCTCATGCGGTTGAGCACGGTCTCGCCCGAACGATAGGCGAAGCTGACGTCGCGCAGCTCAATCCGCGCGTCGGAGAGCTTCAGCGCCGGCTTGTCGTCGTCGGACTGCTCGCTCGCGGGGCTGTCGACGACCTCGAGCAGCATGCGCGCGCCGACCAACTGGCTATTGAGGTCGATATTGAGTCGCGCCAGCCGCTTGGCGGGCTCGGTTGCCATTAGGAAGGCGGTCATGAAGGAGAAGAACGCGCCCGGAGTGGCGTTGAGCGCGACCACGGCGTAGCCGCCATACATCAGGCAGCCGGCGACGGCGAAGCCACCGAGCATTTCCATCAGCGGGTTGGAGCGGTTGGCGACGCGGGCCATCTTGTTGGCATTGCGCTCGACGATCGCGATGTTCTCGTCGATGCGCTTCTGCATGGTCTCTTCAAGTGTGAAGGCCTTGACGGTGCGGATGCCCTGCAGCGATTCCTGCATCGTCTCCATGATGTCGGCGGTGCCGGTGAACTGGTTGAAGGCGAGGCCCTTGATGCGCTTGACCAGCTTGCGCAGCACCAGCATCGCCGGCGGCACCGCGACGAGCCCGATGAACGACATCAGCGGGTCCTGCCACACCATCACGCCGATCATGGCGAGCAGCATCAGCAGATCGCGCCCGATGGCGTTGACCAGCATATTCAGCACGTCGGTGATCGATTTTGCGCCGGCGGTCAGCCGCGCCAGGAACTCGGACGAATGCCGCTCGGAGAAGAAGCCGACGCTTTCGCGCATCAGTTTTGCGAACAGCTGGCGCTGGTTGGTGGCGAGGATCGCGTTGCTGATCTTGGTCAGGATCACCATGTGGCCGTAGGTTGCCACGCCCTTGATGAAGAGCAGGAGCACCGTGATCCCTGAGAACATCGCGATGCCCGGGATGTTCTTGTCTACATAGGCCTGGTTGATGACCTGGCCGAGCACATAGGTCGCGCATGCGGTCGCGCCGGCGGCCAGCGCCATCAGCGCGAAGGCAACGAGATAGCGCCGCCAGTAGGCGATCCCCTGTTCCATGATCAGGCGGCGAATCAAGACCGCTGCCGCGTAGGGATCGTCGGTGATTTTCTTTGGAAACTGGGCCATCCGGTGTCCATTGACCGCGCAGGACAAAGCCTGCCCGCGCGTCAGGGATCGATGGGCCTCTGTGCCCGCTCAAGCCGGGTTTTTCAAGCCCAATTAAGGGCTTGCGCTTGGGACGATTCTAGGCCGAGGCGGCGTGGCGGAGCTCGCCGTGGCGCTCGCGGTACAGCTTGTCCTCCCAGGCCAGCGCATGGGCTGCGATCGTCTCGAGGTCGTCGTATTGCGGCCGCCAGTCGAGCAGGCTGCGGATGCGGCCGGTATCGGCGACCATGGTCATGATGTCACCGGGCCGGCGTGGGGCGTATTGCACGGCGAAGCTGCGGCCCGAAACCCGGCGCACCGCGTCGATGGTCTCCAACACCGAATAGCCGCGGCCATAGCCGCAATTCAGCGTGGTCGAGGCGCCACCGTTGCGCAAATAGGCCAGCGCGGAGCGATGGGCCTGCGACAGGTCGGTGACGTGGATGAAGTCGCGGATGCAACTGCCGTCCGGGGTCGGATAGTCGGTGCCGAACACGTCGATCTTGGCGCGCTGGCCGGTGGCGGCTTCCACCGCGATCTTGAGCAGGTGCGTGGCGCCGACGGTGGCAAGGCCGATGCGCGCCTGCGGATCGGCGCCGGCGACATTGAAGTAACGCAACGTCACGTATTGCATGCCGTAGGCGGCGGCGACGTCGTGCAGCATGATCTCGGTCATCAGCTTCGACGAGCCGTAGGGCGACAGCGGCCGCGTCGGCGCGTGCTCGGGCACCGGCATCTGGTCCGGATTGCCGTAGACGGCGGCGGTCGAGGAAAAGATGAAGCGGCCAATGCCGCGCTTGACCGCCACGTTGAGCAGGTTGCGCGCGGTCGTGAAATTGTTGCGGTAGTAGCCGAGCGGATCACGCATCGAATCCGGCACGACAACCGAGCCTGCGAAATGGATGATGCTCTCGATGTCGTGCTGGGCGATCACGCCTTCGAGCAGGTTTTCATCACCGGCATCGCCGATGAACAGCGGAACGCCTTCGGGCAAGTAAGCGGAGAATCCGGTGGAGAGATCGTCGATCACGACGACGTCCTCGCCGGCTTCCGCCAGCGCCAGGACCGTATGACTTCCGATGTAGCCGGCGCCGCCGGTGACTAGCACAGTCATGATCTCACCCGTCTTCGATCAACGCGCAAGGCTAGCGCTTGCGTGGTGAAGAGGGGGTATCGGCGGACCTGAACTGGTCACTATGCTTAATGTTGCGTATAGGGACTTTCCGAAACGGAGTGTGACGTGGCGAATTTCCCCGGCGATCTGGAAGTGATCGTGCCAAATCTGCACAGGCGTTATTCCGGGGTCACCGCGACCAACCGGATGGTGGCGCCGCGCCTGGCAAGGCTGTTTCGCGCCGCATGGTTCGGCTCGGACGCGCCGGAGGGGATCGCGCGGCTGAGCGTTGCCGATTTCCTGAAGCTGTGGGGCCGCAAGCGACCCGTGATCTGGCATGCACGCCGCAACAACGAGATGATCGCCGGTGTCGTGCTGCGCGCGCTCGGCTGGCCGCTGAGGCTCGTGTTCACCTCCGCGGCGCAGCGGCATCACAGCTGGATCACGCGCTGGCTGATCCGGCGCATGGACGCGATCATCGCGACGTCAGATCTCTCGGCCTCGTTCCTGAAGGTGAAGGCGACGGTGATCCCGCACGGCGTCGACACGGACGTCTATGCGCCGCCGGCCGATCGCGCTGCTGCCTTTGCCGAAAGCGGCCTGCCGGGCCGCTACGCCATCGGCTGCTTCGGCCGCGTGCGGGCGCAGAAGGGCACCGACGTGTTCGTCGATGCGATGTGCCGCTTGCTGCCGCGCTATCCCGATTTCACCGCCGTCATCGTCGGGCAGGTCACACCCGAGCAGACGGCCTTCGCGAACGACCTGAAGAAGCGCATCGAAGCTGCGGGCCTGCAATCGCGCATCGTCATCACCGGCGAATTGCCGATCGAAGCGGTGCAGCGCTGGTATCAGCGGCTGACGATCTACGCCTTCACCTCACGCAACGAAGGCTTCGGCCTGACGCTGATCGAGGCGATGGCGGCGGGGAGCGCGCTGGTCGCCGCACGCGCCGGCGCTGCCGAGCTCGTGGTGGAGGATGGGGTGAGCGGCGTGCTGATCCCGACGGGAGATGCCGACGCACTGGTCGCCGCGCTCGAGCCACTGATGCGCGATGTGGCTGCTGCGACGGCCATGGGCGAACGCGGGCGCGCGCGGGTGCTCGAACGATTCAGCCTCAATGCCGAGGCGGCGCGGATCGGCGCGGTCTATCGGCCGCTGCTCTGAGCACAGCTCTCGGGGCTGCGAAGCAAAAACTGCGAAAACAACCCCATGCACAGTAGCCGGGGCCAGCAAAATCAAGAACTTGGCGGACAGTCAGATCGACTACGGTTTTTTCGAACAGCGCTTTGACTCGTCGGGCAAAACAGTGGCAGGATGCCATCATCGGCGCGAGCCCCGATCGTCTCAGGTCGTAACCTTCGCCCCCGCCTCACCCAGCACCCTCTGCGCAATCCCCACCACCTCGCTCGCTGCGATATCCCGCATGCAGCGGTGGTCGTTCATCTTGCAGATCGTGCTCTGGCAGGGCTGGCAGGCGAGCGCGCTCTTGTCCTGCACCACCGTTGCCGCGAGGCCGTTCAGCGGGGCCCAGAGGTAGGGGCTGGTCGGGCCGAAGATGCCCATGGTGGGCGTGCCGAGCGCGGCGGCGATGTGCATCAGGCCGGAATCGTTGGAGATCGCAACGCCCGCCGCCGCCATGGCGAGGACGCCGTTGCGCAGATCGTTGCCGGTGAGGTCCCGCACCTTGGGGCCGCCCGCGGCGACGATCTCCTGGGCAAGGCTCTTTTCGGCGGGGCCGCCGACCACCCAGACCTCGAGCCCGCGCTCGACCAGCAGGCGGGCGGCCTCGGGATAGTAGGTCCAGCGCTTTGAGACGCCGACCGAGCCTGGGGCGAGCGCCACCGCGGCGCCGGCGCTGAGGCCATTGGCCTGGCGCCAGCGGACGATCTCTTCAGCCGGGACGCGCAGTTGCGGCACCGGCCATTCCGCCGGCAAGGGGGTGCCGTCGGGCTGGGCGAGGGCGGCGTTCTTGTCGATGAAGCGGGGCAGCTTCTTCTCGCCCCAGCGCCACCGATTGATCAGCCCGAAGCGGAACTCGCCGACGAAGCCGACTCGTTCGGGGATGCCGGCCAGCGTCGGCGCGATAGCCGCCTTCCAGGTCCGGGGCAGCACCAGGGCGGTGCCGTAGTTCCGCTTTCGAAGCAGTTTTGCCAGACCGAACTGCCGGCCCACGGCCAGCCGGCTGCGCGGAAGGTCCCAGACGATCCCCTGCCGGACGCCTGGCATGTAATCGATCAGCGGCGCGCACAGGGATGTGGTCAGCAGATCGACCGGCCGGTTCGGCCACCGCTCCTTCAGGACCCGCACAACGGTGTGATTCCGGACGAAATCGCCGATCCACATGTAGGGAATGATCAGGATCGGGCGCGTATCGTCCCGATCTGCATGTCCGCTAAGTTGCGAATCTCTGTTCATTCGTTAATAGGTCCGAAGGCGAGCTGATGTGGCGGTTCGGTTAGCCGCTCCGGGGCGGGACGTAAAGCAGGCAGAGCGCGAGTGCAAAAGCGGCTGCCCAAAATGCTTACACTTTGGCGGATGATGCGCTACGGCAGGGTCGGACCTTAAGAAAAATCGGGCAGGTAGGTGGAATGTTGCTGGTGACCGGCGGGGCCGGTTTTATCGGATCGAATGTCGTGGCCGCGCTGAACGAGGCCGGTCGCAGCGACGTCGTGGTCTGCGACCTGCTCGGCACCGAGGGCAAGTGGCGCAACCTGGCCAAGCGGCAGCTTGTGGATATCGTTCCCCCGGCCGAGCTGGAGGGCTGGCTGAAGGGCCGCAAGTTGGAGGCCATGATCCATCTCGGGGCGATTTCCGCGACCACCGCGATCGACGGCGACCTCGTCATCGAGACCAACTTCCGCCTGTCGATGCGCCTTCTGGACTGGTGCACGATGAACGCGGTGCCGTTCATCTACGCGTCCTCGGCGGCGACCTATGGCGACGGCACGGCAGGCTTCGACGACGACGCCTCGCTGCCGGCGTTGAAGAAATTGCGGCCGATGAATCTCTACGGCTGGAGCAAGCACCTGTTCGATCTCTCCGTCGCCGAGCGCGTCGCGCGCGGCGATCGGCTGCCGCCGCAATGGGCCGGCCTGAAATTCTTCAACGTGTTCGGCCCGAACGAGTATCACAAGGGCTCGATGATGAGCGTGCTGGCGCGGCGCTTCGACGACGTCAGGGCGGGCCGCGTCGTGCAGCTGTTCAAGTCGCATCGCGAGGGCATCGCGGACGGCGACCAGCGCCGCGATTTCATCTATGTCGACGACGTGGTGCGCGTCGTCCTGTGGCTGCTCGCGACGCCGTCGGTGTCCGGCCTGTTCAACGTCGGCACCGGCAAGGCGCGCAGCTTCAAGGACGTCATGCTGGCTGCCTATGCGGCGCTCGGCACCAGGTCCAACATCGAATACATCGACATGCCCGAGCAGATTCGCGACAGCTACCAGTATTTCACCCAGAGCGAGGTCGATCGTCTGCTCCGCGCCGGCTATAACGGCGGCTTCACGATGCTCGAGGACGCGGTGAAGGCCTATGTCGGGGATTATCTCGACCGGCCCGATCGCTTTCGTTGAGGCCCTTCAGACCATGCCGACGCCCATTCTCGATTTCGATGCCCTCGCGCAAGCCATCTCAGGCCGCACGGTGCTGTGCATCGGCGACATCATGCTGGATGAGTTCGTCTATGGCGAGGTGTCGCGGATCTCGCCGGAAGCGCCGGCGCCCGTGATCGCCGCCCAGCGCAGCGAGATCCACGTCGGTGGCGCCGGCAACGTCGCGCGCAACGTCGCTTCGCTCGGCGCGCGCTGTATCTTCGTCGGCCTCGTCGGCGAGGACGATGCGGGCAAGCGGCTCAAGGCGGCGATCGATGATCAAGCCGGCATCGAAAGCGTGCTGGTGTGCGACCCCTCGCGGCCGACCACGCGCAAAGTCCGTTTCGTCTCCGAGCATTTTTCGACGCACATGCTGCGCGCGGATTGGGAGCAGGCGCTGCCTGCGTCCGATGACGTCGAAACGAAATTGATCGACGCCATCCTGCCGCAGATCGCGCGCGCCGATATCGTGCTGCTCTCGGATTACGCCAAGGGCGTGCTGACGGCGCGCGTGATCCGCCACACCATCGATGCCGCGCGAAAGCTCGGCAAGCGCGTGATCGTCGATCCCAAGAGCCTGAACTGGGCGATCTATCGCGGCGCTACGCTGCTCACCCCCAACCGCAGGGAATTTTCGGAAGCGACCCGCAGCCGCGCCGAGACGGTGCAGAGCATCGTCGAGGCCAGCGAGGATGTGATGCGGCTCGCCGATTGCGACGCGATCCTGGTGACGCAGGGCGAGCACGGCATGACGCTGGTGCCGCGGCAGGGCGGGGCCGTTCACGTTCCGGCTTTCCCGGTGAAGGTGCGCGACGTCTCCGGCGCAGGTGACACCGTCGCCGCTGCGCTTGCGGTGTCGCTTGCGGCCGGCGCGGACTGGGACACGGCGCTGCGCGTGGCCAATGCCGCCGCCGCCGTCGCCGTCGGCAAGCAGGGCACCGCCAGCGTGAGCGCGGCCGAGCTGCGACGAAAGATCCTGCCGCATGCCACTCTCGCGGCGGAGGAGAAGATCGTGCTCGATCCGGCCGCGCTCGATGCGCAGCTCGCCGAGTGGAGGAGGCAAGGGCAGCGCGTCGGCTTCACCAATGGCTGTTTCGACATCCTCCATCCCGGTCACGTCAAGGTGCTGACGGCGGCGCGTGCCGCCTGTGATCGGCTGATCGTGGGGCTCAACAGCGACGCTTCGGTGCGGCGGCTGAAGGGCGCCGATCGTCCGGTGCAGGACGAGCGCGCGCGTGCCGAGGTGCTCGCCGCGCTGGAAGCCGTCGATCTCGTCGTCATCTTCGCGGAAGACACGCCGATCGACCTGATCACCAGGATCAAGCCCGGCGTGCTGGTGAAGGGCGGCGACTACACCCGCGAGCAGGTTGTCGGCCACGAGCTGGTCGAAGCCGCGGGCGGAACGGTCGTGCTGGTCGACATTCTCCAGGGCTTCAGCACGACGGCGCTGGTTCATCGCGCGCGGGGAGGGGACAAGTGACGGTACTCGCCCGGGAGACCCCCGGCCATATGTTGCGGCGACGCCTGCGCAGCCCGGCGGCCTGGCGCGACACAGTCGATCTGTTTGCGATCCTGACCGCGGCCTCGCTGCCCTGGTCGACGTCGCTTGCGGGAATCTTCAACGCGCTGATGCTGCTCTGCGTGGTGCCGTTCCTCGACTTCGGCGCCTTCCTGCAATCGCTGAAGCGTCCGATCTGTGCGGCGCCGATCGCGCTGGTGCTGCTCGCGCTGGTTGGAACGCTGTGGTCGGATGCGGCCTGGGGCGCGCGCTTCTATGCGGTCAATCCGACCGTCAAGCTGCTCGTGCTGCCCGTCCTGCTCTATCATTTCGAGCGTTCGCCGCGCAGCCAGTGGGTCTTCGTAGCCTTCCTGGTGTCCTGCGCCCTGTTGTCGGTGATGTCCTGGCTGGTTGCCTTCTATCCGAACCTCGCGCTCAAGACCGACCCCATGGAGCGCGGCATTTTCGTCAAGAACTACATCGACCAGAGCCAGGAATTCGCCCTCTGCGCCGTCGCGCTCGCCTATCCGATCGTGATGCTGCTGCGCGAGAAGCGCTACTGGTTCGCCGGGCTGCTGACGGCACTGGCGCTGACCTTCTTCATCAACATGGCGTTCGTGGTGGTTTCACGCACCGCGCTCGTCACCATTCCGATCATGTTCGGCGTGTTCGCGCTGCTTCACCTCAGATGGCGCAGTATCGCGCTCATCTCCGCCGCGTTGCTCGTCGGCGCCGTTCTCTCCTGGCAGGCCTCGCCGTATTTGCGCCATACCGCCGAGAGGTTTTCCGACGACTACACGCGCTACATGGAAAAGGGCGAACCGACCTCGGCGGGCCTGCGGCTCGAATTCTGGCGCAAGTCGCTCGGCTTCTTCGCGGAGGCGCCGATCAAAGGGCACGGCACCGGCTCGACCCGCGGATTGTTCGAACGCGTCGCGACGCCCGCCGGTCAGTACCAGGCATCTGCCGAGGTGATCGGCAACCCGCATAATCAGACGCTGAACGTTGCCGTGCAATGGGGCGTGATCGGCATCGCCATTCTCTACGCGATCTGGATATTGCATCTGCGCTTGTTTCGCGGCGACGGGCTTGCCAACTGGATCGGGCTCCTGGTCGTGGTGCAGAACGTCTTCACCTCGCTGTTCAATTCCCATCTGTTCGACTTCCATGAGGGCTGGATGTACGTCATCGGGGTCGGCGTCGCCGGCGGCATGGTGATCCGAGCACAACAGGTCGAGGCGAAGATGAGGGAAGCCGGTTCCTGAGCGGTCGCGCGGCTGGCAAGTCTTGTCCAGATGAGCTATCAGCGCGGTCAGGTTGCATCTAACTGGGTTTTCATCGGTCGGCGGATGACGCGTCTTTCGCATCTCACCTCGCGCAATTTCCTGATTGCGCTCCACGACCTGCTGGCGACCACGGCAGCGCTTTTTGCCGCCTTCTATCTGCGCTTCGAGGGCGGCGAAGGGTTCTTCGAACGCTTGCCGCTGCTGTTCCAGATTCTGCCCTATTTCCTCGCCTTCAGCGTGGTCGTGTTCTTCGTCCTGAACCTGACCACGACGAAATGGCGCTTCATCTCACTGCCGGACGCGCTGAACATCATTCGCGCGGCGACCGTGCTGACGGTCGGCCTGCTCGTGCTCGACTATATCTTCGTCGCCCCCAATGTCCGTGGCGCTTTCTTCCTCGGCAAGGTGACGATCGTCCTCTATTGGTTCCTGGAGATCTCGTTCCTCAGCGCGCTGCGCATGGCGTATCGCTATTTCCGCTATACGCGGGTGCGGCGTCATGCGCGGACCGATGGCGCCGCGCCGTCGCTGCTGATCGGCCGCACCGCGGATGCGGAGGTGCTGCTGCGCGGGATCGAGAGTGGGGCGATCAAGCGGATCTGGCCGGTCGGCATATTGTCGCCCTCGCGCGCCGATCTGGGCCAGCTCATCCGCAACGTGCCGGTGCTGGGCGGCATCGATGACATCGAAGACGTCATTGCCGATTTTGCCAAGCGCAACAAGGCGATCGCCCGTATCGTGATGACACCGTCGGCGTTCGAGCCGGAAGCCCATCCGGAATCGATCCTGATGCGGGCACGCAAGCTAGGTGTGATCGTGAGCCGCATGCCCTCGCTGGAGAGCGGCGAGGTGCCGCGGCTCACCGCGGTTGCCGTCGAGGACCTCCTGTTGCGGCCGAGCGAGAAGATCGACTATGCGCGCCTGGAAGCGCTGATCAAGGGCAAGGCGGTGATCGTCACCGGGGGCGGCGGCTCGATCGGATCCGAGATCTGCGAGCGCGTCGTCGCCTTTGGCGCGGCGCGTCTGCTGATCTTGGAGAATTCCGAGCCGGCGCTCTACGCAGTCACCGAGACGCTCGCTGCGCGCGCCTCCGGCGCTACGATCGAAGGGCGGATCGCCGACATCCGCGACCGCGAGCGCATCACGCGCCTGATGGCCGAATTCAGGCCGGACATCGTGTTCCATGCCGCGGCTCTCAAGCACGTGCCGATCCTCGAGCGTGACTGGAGCGAGGGGGTCAAGACCAACATCTTCGGCTCCATCAACGTCGCCGATGCGGCGCTTGCCGCCGGCGCGGAAGCGATGGTGATGATCTCGACCGACAAGGCGATCGAGCCGGTATCGATGCTCGGTCTGACCAAGCGCTTCGCCGAGATGTATTGCCAGGCGCTCGACCACGATCTTGCGGCCAGCGGTGGCGTCAAGCCGCCGATGCGGCTCATCTCGGTCCGCTTCGGCAACGTGCTGGCCTCGAACGGCTCGGTCGTGCCGAAGTTCAAGGCCCAGATCGAGGCCGGCGGCCCCGTCACCGTTACCCATCCCGAAATGGTCCGTTACTTCATGACCATTCGCGAGGCTTGCGATCTCGTCATCACGGCGGCGACGCACGCGCTCGGACCGGCGCGGCCGGATGTCTCGGTCTACGTGCTCAACATGGGACAGCCGGTGAAGATCGTCGATCTCGCCGAGCGCATGATCCGCCTCTCCGGCCTCGAGCCCGGCTACGACATCGAGATCGTGTTCACCGGCATGCGGCCGGGCGAACGCCTGCACGAGATCCTGTTCGCGTCGGAGGAACCGACCCGCGAAATCGGCGTCGCCGGGATCATGGCCGCGCAGCCGAACGAACCGCCGATGCAGACGCTGCGCAAATGGATCGCGGCGCTGGAGCAGGCGATCGCGCGCGACGACCGCACGACCATCAGAACCATCCTGAAGGATGCCGTTCCCGAATTCGGGTCGACCGCGGCGTGATCGTGCCGATCGACGGATTGTTGCGCAAAGCTCTTCTGTCGGAGCAACAATGAGCGAGACAAAGCCGGTCGCGCTGGTGACGGGAGCGAGTGGCTTCATCGGCCGTCATGTCGTGTGCGCGCTGACACGCGAGGGCTGGTCGATTCGCCGCACCGTGCGCCGCCCGGAAGGCACGGACGGAGAGGTCGTGATCGCGTCGGTCGGCCCGGAGACCGACTGGCAGGCCGCGCTCGAAGGCGTTGACGCCGTCATCCATCTCGCCGCGCGCGTGCATCACAAGAACGACGAGGGCGCGGTCGAGCTCTACCGCAACGTCAATGTCGAGGGCACACTGCGTCTGGCGCGCTGCGCAGCCGTCGCCGGCGTGCGCCATTTCATCTTCATCAGCACCGTTCTGGTGCATGGCCGCAGCAATGACGGTCGTGCGCCGTTCCGCGAGAGCGATGTCCCGACCCCGCGCGGCCTGTACGCCACGTCCAAGACGGCGGCCGAAGCGGGCTTGAGTGCGCTGGCGCACGACAGCGACATGAGAATCTCGGTGATCAGGCCGCCGCTGATCTATGGTGCGGGCGCCAAGGGAAATTTTGCGCTGCTGATGCGTGCGGTCAGGCGGGGGCTGCCGCTGCCGTTTGGCGCGATCCGCAATCGCCGCAACTTTCTTTCCGTGCAGAACCTGTCGTCGTTCATCCTGCACCGGCTCGGCCATTCCGACCCCGCGAGCAAATTCGAGATCTTCCTGCTGGCCGACCGGGAGCAGGTCTCGACGCCTGAATTCGTCAGGTGCCTGGCGAGAGCTTCCGGCAAGAGCGCCCGGCTGTTCGGCATACCGCCAAGCCTGCTCAGCGCGGTTCTCCGCGTGACGGGGCGCCAGGATATGCATGACGGCCTGATCGGCTCGCTCGAGCTCGACATCTCGAAGGCGATCGCAACCGGCTGGCAGCCGCAGGTCACCCTCGAGGAGGGATTGCGCCTGGCGGTGCCGGATCAGCAGCGCTGAGGCCGGGAGAAGCGGCGCAGCACGAATGCGACCGCGAGCGCGCCGGCAACGACTGCGAACGTGGTGATCGCCGGCGCGGCGGCGCGGATGGTGAGGATGGCGAGCCCTACCAGGACGAGGTTGACCAGGAAGACCTCACAGATCACCTGCCGCACCGTGAAGCCGTTGTCAGTGGCGCGCTGGTAGAAATGCGTGCGGTGCGCCGACCAGAACGGCTCGCGCCGCGCGATGCGTCGAAATAGCGTGATGGTGGAATCGGCGAGGTAATAGGCCGGCAGCAGCAGCGCCGCGGCCGTCTGTCCGCGAAACGCGAGCTCCAGCAGGCACCAGCCGAGCAAGAGGCCGATCGGCAGGCTGCCGACATCGCCCAGGAAGACTTTTGCGACGGGACGGTTGAACGGCGCAAAGCCGAGCGTGGCGCCGCACAGCGCGGCGGCGATCAGCACGGCCGGCCATGAGAGATCCCCGAGCATTCCCAGCAGCAGCAGCGCGGCGGTGACCGGCACGACTTCCGCCACCGTCATCAGGTCGAGCCCGTCCATGAAGTTGACGAGGTTCACGAACCAGACACCGGCAAGGACGATGAGGCCGCGCTCCAGCGGAAGCGGCAGCGCCGGCGCGATGCGCGCGGTCTCGGGCGCGGTGAACACCACTGCGCCGACGCAGGCAGCCTGCAGCACCAGCCGCACCAGCACCGGCAGCGATACGATGTCGTCGGCGAAGCCGACCAATGCGATCACGACCGTCGCGGCGACGAGCGCCGGCGGGATCGCGACATTGGTCGTGGCCCCCCAGAGCGAGGCGACGATCAGCGTCGCGGCGATCACGGCGATGCCCGCTCCCTGCGGGGTCGGGATGCGATGCGAGGACCGCGCGTTCGGCCGGGCCAGCGCGTAGCGCTGGAGCAGCGGGCGGCTGGTCCAGGTGACGAGCGCCGAGATCAGCGCGGCGAGCGCAACGGCAAGCAGCACGAGCGCGCCGGTGGGCGCATCGGCGGCCGAGCTCACTCCGGCACTCCGATCGGGGCCGATCCTTGCGCGGCTTTCTCCGCGCTGAGGATCCAGACGAGGCCGCCGAATGCGCCGACAATGAAGAACACGGCGCCGAACAGCAGCGAGACGTTGACACCTTCATTGGCGGCAAGCCCGGCGAAGCCGAACGCAAGGCCCATCGTGGCCTCACGCACGCCCCAGCCGGCGATCGAGATCGGCATCATCGTGATCAGCATCACCGGCGGCACGAGCAGAAAGACGTCGCTGAAGCGAACCGGGGCCGCAATCGACTGCACGACACACCAGGCGATGACGACGGCGAGCACGTGGACGAGGATCGACAGGATTGCGATGATCGGCCCGCGTGTACGGCTGAAGATGACGCGATTGGCGATCACGGCACAGGCGTGAATGTGATGGGTCCCCCACCAGGTCTTCAGCCAGCGCCATTTCAGCGCGCCGAAGATCAGGAAGCCGACACCGCCGGCGAGCGCGAGGAGATCGACGAGCAGCAGCGCGGAGCGCCCGTGTGGATCGGTGATGAGGGTGTAGCTCCAGGGCAGGCTTGCGACGATCACGATCGCGAGTGCGATGAGGCCGATCGCGCGGTCGACGAAGATCGAGTAGGTCGCCGCACGCCAGCCGGCGCCGGCGCGCGCGACCAGCCACAGCCGGACCGCGTCGCCGCCAATCGCCGACGGCAGCGTCTGGTTGAAGAACGAGCCGATCACGTTGTAGCGCATGGCGCGGCCGAGCTCGAGCGGCGCGCTGCAGACGGCGCTGATCTCGCGCCAGCGCAGCGCGCCGATGAAGATCTGCAGGAACGTGACCGCGATCGCGACGCCGATCCAGAACAGGCTGGTCACGGTGAAGCGCGAAAACAGTTCGGACAGGTCGATCTTGCGCAGCGCCAGATAGAGCAGCGCCGCGGAGATCAGGATTTTGGCCGTCGACAACAGGATTCGGCGCATCTCGCCCGCATGGACAGGGTTTGCGAAGATTTGAGGCAACCCGACGCGAGGCGCCGAATTCGGCCGCTTTGGTATGGTTTTGGCGCCGATCTTGCAATAGCCGTCGTTAAGGACGCTGCGAGGAGTCCTCGTCAGGAGCGGCGAGCCTATTGCGACCCCGTCAACGTGGCGGCTAAACAGGGTCGGCACGGATCCTAGGGAACAGGATGACAGATCAGGCGATTTTGGTTACCGGCGCGGCCGGCTTCATCGGCTTTCATGTCGCCCGGCAGCTCCTGGGCGAAGGCCGCGCCGTCGTCGGGCTCGACAATCTCAACAGCTATTACGATCCGGCGCTGAAGAAAGCGCGCCTTGCGCTGCTCAGGGATGCACCCGGCTTCTCCTTCGTCGAGGCCGACCTCGCCGACCGCGAGACGATGGCGGCGCTGTTTGCGCAACATCGTTTTGCCAAAGTCGTGCATCTCGCGGCGCAAGCGGGTGTGCGCTACTCGATCGAGCAGCCGCAGACTTACGTCGATTCCAATCTCGTGGGCTTTCTCAACGTGCTGGAGGGCTGCCGCAACAACGACTGTCGTCATCTCGTCTACGCCTCGTCATCCTCCGTTTACGGAGCCAACACAAAACTGCCATTTGCGGTCGCGGACCGTACCGATCATCCCGTGAGCTTCTATGCAGCGACGAAGAAGGCGAACGAGGTGATGGCGCAGTCCTACAGCCATCTCTATCGCCTGCCGGTCACGGGGCTGCGCTTCTTTACCATTTACGGGCCGTGGGGCCGGCCCGACATGGCCATGTTTCTGTTCGTGAACGCCATCATGGCCGGCAAGCCCATCCGGCTCTTTAACCATGGAAGGATGCGCCGGGACTTCACCTATATCGATGATGTGACCCGGGTCGTATCCAAGCTGATCGATCTCGTGCCTGCGGACGATCCGGCTGCCGCAAATGCGCCGTTTAAGCTCTACAATGTCGGCAATCACCATCCGGAGGAACTGATGCACGTCGTCGGTCTTCTGGAGCGGGAGCTGGGCCGGACGGCGATCAAAGAATTGCTGCCGATGCAGCCGGGAGATGTGCTGGAAACGTTCGCGGATGTCGAGGATTTGATGCGCGACACCGGCTTTGCACCGTCAACGCCGATCGAGCATGGGGTCCATAATTTCGTCACCTGGTATCGGGACTACTTCAAGGTTTGAGATCACGATGGACAAACGCATAATCCCCCTGATCATGTGCGGCGGTGCCGGCACGCGGCTGTGGCCCGCTTCGCGCGAGGTGCGGCCCAAGCAATTCCTGCCGCTGTTCGGCACACGCTCGACCTTCCAGGACACGCTGCTGCGCGTGTCCGATCCCTCGCTGTTCGATCGTCCTGTTGTCATCACCAATGCGGCCTACCGCTTCATGGTGCTGGAGCAGCTCGCCGAGATCGGCATCGAGGCGGACGTGATCCTCGAGCCGATGCGGCGCGATTCCGGCCCCGCGATCGCCGCCGGCGCGGTGTTCGCGCAGAACCGCGCCAGTGAAGCGATCGTGCTCGCGCTCGCCGCCGACCACGTGGTGCAGGACAATGCCGCCTTCGTCGCGGCGTGCCGCGAAGGCCTCACGGCTGCGAGCGCCGGTCGCATCGTCACCTTCGGCGTCAAGCCGGAGCGGCCGGCGACCGAATACGGCTACATCAATCCGGGCGAGGCGATCTCCGGCGAGGTGCATGCGGTGGCGCGCTTCGTCGAGAAGCCGGACGCGGTGAAGGCATCCGATTACGTCAATTCCGGCTATCTCTGGAACAGCGGCAACTTCATGTTCCCGGCCGCTGTGCTGCTCGACGAATATCGCAGGGTCGATGCGGCAAGCGTCGAGGCCGTCACCGGCGCCGTCAACAATGCCGGCCGCGATCTTGGCTTCGTCACGCTCGAGCCCGAGGCGTTCGGCGCGGCGAAGGCGATCTCGATCGATTACGCGGTGATGGAGAAGACCTCGCGCGCCGCCGTGGTGCCGGTGTCGTGCGGCTGGTCCGACGTCGGCTCCTGGCATGCGGTGTGGGAGCTCTCGGAGAAGGACGCGCTGGGCAATGCGGCGCACGGCACCGCCGTGTTCGAGGACTCCCGCAACTGCAACGTCACGACGGATTCCGCGCTGGTCGCGCTCGAAGGCGTCGACGATCTCGTCGTGGTCGCGACCGCGGACGCGGTTCTGGTCTCGCGCCAGAAGGATGCCAACGGACTGAAGCGTCTGGTGACGAAGCTGAAGGCGGTCGCGCCGAAGGTGACCGAGGAGCATCTGAAGGTGCACCGGCCCTGGGGCAGCTATCAGTCCGTCGACAATGGCGAGCGCCACCAGGTCAAGCGCATCGTGGTGAAGCCGGGCGGACGGCTGTCGCTGCAGAAGCATCACCATCGCGCCGAGCATTGGATCGTGGTGCGCGGCACGGCCCAGGTCACCGTCGACGAAACCGTGAAGACGGTGCATGAGAACGAGTCGATCTACATCCCGATGGGCGCCGTCCACCGGATGGAGAATCCCGGCAAGATCCAGCTGGAACTGATCGAGGTCCAGACCGGCTCTTATCTCGGGGAAGACGACATCATCCGGATTGAAGACGACTATCAAAGGTCGTAACCAGCAAACTCCGAATCACGCGACCCGGGCCGAGAAGCGGTATCTTTTTCGGCTTAAGGCCCGGGGAACGTGTAACTTTTTGAATCAAATCGTGTCCCGGCCCGCGGGGGCGGCATTCGCCACAAATGTGGCGTCCGTGCTAGAAGCGGCCCGGGGATTTGGGTTGAATCGGGGTTTGCTCAGATGAGTTCCAAAGGGTCTGCACCGGTAAAGGCCGGCTTGCGCGTCGGCGTCATTGGTGCCGGTGTGATGGGCAGCAACCATGCGCGCGTGCTCAGCGGTCTTCCCGGCGTCAGCCTCGTCGGCGTCGTCGATCCCTCGCCGGCGCATCGCGCGCGGGCCACGGAACTTGCCAATTGCGCAAGCTTCGAGACGCTCGACCAGCTCTTCGCCGAGGGCGTCGATGCCGTCACCGTCGCGGCGCCGACCCATTTACATCACGAGGTCGCGCTCGCCTGCATCGCCAAGAACATCCACGTGCTGGTCGAGAAGCCGATCGCGTCGACGGTGGAGGAGGGGCGCGAGATCGTCGCCGCCGCGCAAAAAGCCGGCGTGACGCTGATGATCGGCCATGTCGAGCGTTTCAACCCGGCGGTCGCCGCCGTCAAGCAGGCGATCGCAGGCGAGGACATTCTCTCCATCGCGATCACCCGCGTCGGCCCGTTCCCGCCGCGGATGTCCAATGTCGGCGTCGTCATCGACCTTGCCGTGCACGACATCGACCTGATCCGCTGGTTCACCGAATCCGACATCGTCGAGGTGCAGCCGCAATTGTCGAGCGCGGTCGCCGAGCGCGAGGACATCGCGCTGTTGCAGTTCCGCACCGAGAGCGGCGTGCTTGCCCACATCAACACCAACTGGCTGACACCGTTCAAGGCGCGCAGCGTCACGGTCGCCACGCGCGACAAATACGTGATGGGCGATCTGCTCACGCGCCAGGTCACCGAGTGCTTCGGCTTCAAGCCGGATGGCAGCTACTCGATGCGGCACCTGCCGGTCGGCCATGATGAGCCGCTCCGCGCCGAGCTGCTCGCGTTCTTGAAGGCGGTGCGTAACGGCGAGACGCCGGCAGTGACCGGCGACGAAGGCGTCGCCAGCCTCGAGATCGCGACGCAGTGCCTGGAAACACCGTCGCGCCCCGCCGCCGCGGCGCCCGCCCGCAAGGCTCCGCGCCGCGTCGCCGGCTGATCTCTCTTCTCCATGTCGACCACTCAAGAAGACGTCATGAACCAGCATCTGCGTTCCGAACCCATTCCCTTCATCGACGTCGCCTCGCAGCGTCGCCGGCTCGGCGCCTCGCTCGATGCCGCCGTCAAGCGGGTGATGGACCACTGCCAGTTCGTCAATGGTCCCGAGGTTTTCGAGCTCGAGAAGCAGCTCGCGGCCTACTCAGGCGCCAAGCATGTCATCGGCTGCGCCAGCGGTACCGACGCGATCCTGATGGTGATGATGGCCAAGAATGTCGGACCCGGCGATGCCGTGCTGTGTCCGTCCTTCACCTTCATCGCGACCGCCTCGCCGGTGGCGCGGACCGGCGCGACACCTGTCTATGTCGATGTCGACGAAGCCACATTCAACATGAGCCCGGAGTCGCTCAAGCGCGGCATCGCGACCGCCCGGAAAGCCGGCCTCAAGCCGGTTGCGGTGATTCCGGTCGACCTGTTCGGCCAGCCCGCCGATCACGACGCCATTGCCGAGATCGCCAGCGCCGAAGGCCTGTTCGTGCTCGACGACGCCGCGCAAGGCTTTGGCGCGAGCTACAAGGGCCGCAAGCTCGGCACGCTGTCGCATGCCACCGCGACCAGCTTCTTCCCGGCCAAGCCGCTCGGCTGCTTCGGCGACGGCGGCGCCATCTTCACCGATGACGACGAGCTCGCAGCCAAGCTGCGCAGCATCCGCGTGCACGGGCAGGGCGTCGACAAATACGACAACGTCCGCCTTGGCCTGACCGGCCGGCTCGACACCATGCAGGCCGCTGTCCTGATCGAGAAGCTGAAGATCTTCGACGACGAGATCGCCGCCCGCAACCGGGTTGCGGAACGCTATGCGCGCGGCCTGTCCAACGTTGTCACCGTGCCGCGCCTTGCGCCCGGCAACACCTCGGTCTGGGCGCAGTACACGATCCGCCTGCCCAAAGGCACCGACCGCGACGGCTTTGCCGCCGCGCTGAAGACCCAGGGCGTGCCGACCGCGATCTATTACGGCAAGTCGATGCATCAGCAGACCGCCTACAAGCACTACCCGGTCGCCGAGGGCGGCCTGCCTGCTTGTGAGAGCCTGTCGCAGGACGTCATCAGCCTGCCGATGCACGCCTATTTGACCGAAGCCGACCAGGAGCGAATCATCGCCGCTGTCCGCGGCGCGCTCGCGGGCTGATTTCTTCACCTCTCCCTACGGGTGAGGTGATCAGCCCCGAGCAGCCGTCTTTTTTGATCACATCGGACTTCAAAGCCTTATCGGCTGCCCGATAAGCCTCTAGAAGAGTCCGCATGCTCGGACGCATCTTCACGGTCGGTGGTTACACGCTGCTCTCGCGGCTGACGGGATTTGCCCGCGACATCATGCTCGCGGCGATCCTCGGCGCCGGTCCGGTGGCCGACGCCTTCTTCGTGGCGCTGCGGCTGCCCAATCATTTCCGCGCGATCTTCGCCGAGGGCGCCTTCAACGCCGCCTGGGTGCCGGCCTATGCCCATGTCCATGGCGAGAGGGGCGAGGCGGCGGCACACTTGTTCGCCGACCGCATCTTCACGCTGCTCTTGGCCTCGCAGGTGGTGCTGCTGATTCTCGCCTGGCTGTTCATGCCGCAGGCCATGAGCATTTTGGCGCCCGGCTTCAGTGAGGATGCCGAGCAGCGTAAGCTCGCGATCGAGCTGACCCGGATCACCTTTCCCTATCTCCTGTTGATCACGTTGGTCACGCTCTATGGCGGCATGCTCAACGTGATGCAGCGCTTTGCCAGCGCCGCGGCGGCCTCGATCTTCCTCAATGTCGCGATGATGACGACGCTGGCGGTTGCCGTCTGGTTTCCAACCGCGGGCCATGCCGCCGCATGGGGAGTCCTGATCTCCGGCTTCCTGCAATATTTCCTGCTCGCCGGCGATCTCGCGCGGCATGGCGGCCTGCCGCGCTTTGCGCCCTTGAAACTCGACGAAGACGTGCGCGGCTTTTTCAAAGCGCTGGGACCTGCGACGCTGGGCTCGATGGGCACGCAGGTCGCGCTGTTCGCCGACACCATCATCGCGACCTTCCTGCCCGCCGGCGCGCTGTCGGCGCTCTATTATGCCGACCGACTCAATCAGCTGCCGATCGGTGTCATCGGCATCGCCATCGGCACGGTGCTGCTGCCGGAAATGTCGCGGCGCATCACCGCCAACGACCATGATGGCGCGATGAAGGCGCAGCGCCGCGCTTTCGATTTCACGCTGCTGTTCTCGGTGCCGTTCGTCGCGGCCTTCATCACCGTGCCCGACGCGATCATGCGCGCGCTGTTCGCCCGCGGCGCGTTCTCCAAGGCCGATGCCGCGGCCGCCGGCGCCACGCTCGCGGCCTATGCCATCGGCCTGATCCCCTTCGTGCTGATCCGCAGTGCGGTCGCGACCTTCTATGCCCGCAAGGACACCGCAACGCCGGTCCGCGCCTCGCTTACGGGCATTGTCGTCAACGTCGCGCTGAAGGTCGCCTTGATGGGATCGCTGGCCCAGATTGGCCTCGCGCTGGCAACCGCCGTCGGCGTCTGGACCAATCTCTTGCTGGTGCTGTTCTTCGCCGTGCGGCGCGGCTTTCTCGTTCTGGACCGCGCCTGGCTGATGTCGCTCGGCAAATTCCTGCTGACCGGAATCATTCTCGCCGCCGCGTTCTGGCTGATCGCACGCTTCAGCGGTTCTTGGCTGGGCACGATGCCCTTCCGGGACGAAGTGACGCTGCTCCTGCTCGCCGTCGGCGGCACGATCGTCTATGCGCTCGCGATGCTCGCTCTGTTCGGCCGCAGCTGGCTGGTCTCGCTGGTGCGCGGCTAAAGCATGATCCGGAAAAGTGCGAAGCGGTTTTCCGGAAAGATCATGCATAAACAACAAGCTAAAGCGCGATGACGATTCATCCAAATCTCATCGCGCTTTAGGCGAGCAGGGTGCTCGCCTCCAGGATGCAGTCGACCTCCGCACATCTCTTGATTTTGTGCGATTGTCGTGCTAACAGCGCCCCATGATTAAATGCTCGCGCAAAGTCAACTTCAACCACATGACCCGCTTCGGCTGGGCCGTGGAAGGAGTCGTGCGCTAGGAATTCGACGACGACATCTTTTCCACCAGGCCCCGCCGGCATCGGACGGGGCCTTTTTCGTGGCCACGCTCCTTGCCGGCTCAACAGCAGGAGCATCCGATGCCACCACAATTGACGAACAGCGCAAGCGAGCCGGAGGTCGATGCCGCGCGGCTTCGCCTCGACTTCTCCATCGTCTTGAGCCTGCTCGATCGCTACTGGCGCGCCTTTCAGGAGCGGCGCCAGAGCCCACGAGTCAACTTGCACGATCTGAGTGACAGGGCGCTGATGGATATCGGCTTGACGCGAGCCGAGATCGACTACTTCACGTCTGCAAGGGCTCTCGACAGGCTGAGAGATCGCGCGATGGATCCGTGGAGGCGCGGTGGCATGTAACTTGTCAGGAGGCCTGGTGGGCTGCGTCTTCGTTGCTGATCCTTCGAGAGGCCCGCTTTTGGCGGGCTCCTCAAGTATGGAGGTGAGGTCCTGCTTCGCGGTGCAATCTAGACGCCGTGGTGACGGGTGCGCGGTGCTTTCCCGGCCTGCCACCAGTGTGCCCGCCTAAACCTGTTTGCCTTGCCACTTTTTCCACGGCAATATGGCTCGCAAAACAACCATGAGAACGGGAAAAGACAATGGCGGCTCCCATCAAGTTCGGCGTTGGCCAAAGCGTGCTGCGCAAGGAGGATGACGCGCTCATCCGCGGCAAGGGCCGCTATACCGACGATTACGCGCCGCAGGCCGCGCTGCGCTGCCTGGTGCTGCGCTCACCGCATGCGCATGCCAAATACACGATCGACGTGAGCCGCGCCCGCGGCCTGCCCGGCGTCGCGCTGATCCTGACTGCCGACGACGTCAAGGACCTCGGCAATCTGCCCTGCCTGTTCAATCTCGAGACCGATCCGTTCACCGGCCCGCCTTACCCGATCCTCGCCAAGGACGAGGTGCGCCACGTCGGCGATGCCATCGCCTTCGTGGTCGCCGAGACCATCGACCAGGCCCGGGATGCGATCGAGGCGATCGAGGTCAAATGGAGCCCGCTGCCGGCGGTGACCGGCGTCGTCAACGCCGTGAAGAAGGGCGCGCCGCAGGTCTGGCCGGACAAGCCAGGCAACGTGCTGTTCGACGTCTCGATCGGTGATAAGGCGGCGACGGAAGCTGCCTTTGCCAAGGCACATGCGGTCGCCGAAATCTCGATCGTCAATCCGCGCGTGGTCGCGAGCTTCATGGAGACGCGCGCGGCGGTGTGCGAATACGACGCCAAGCGCGACCATCTGACGCTGACGGTCGGCAGCCAGGGCAGCCATCGCCTGCGCGACATCCTGTGCCAGAACGTGCTCAACATCCCCACCGACAAGATGCGGGTGATCTGCCCCGACGTCGGCGGCGGCTTCGGCACGAAGCTGTTTCCCTACCGGGAATACGCTTTGATGGCGGTGGCCGCGCGAAAACTGAAGAAGGCGGTGAAATGGGCGGCCGATCGCTCCGAGCATTTCATGGGCGATGCGCAGGGCCGCGACAACGTCACCACCGCAAAGATGGCGCTGGCCGAGGACGGTAAATTCCTCGCGATGGATTGCGACCTGATGGGCGACATGGGCGCGTATCTCTCGACCTTCGGGCCTTACATCCCGCATGGCGGCGCCGGCATGCTGCCGGGCCTCTACGACATCCAGGCCTTCCATTGCCGGGTGCGCACCATCTTCACCCACAGCGTTCCGGTGGACGCCTATCGTGGCGCCGGGCGGCCCGAGGCGGCCTATGTGATCGAGCGTCTCGTCGATGCCTGCGCGCGAAAACTCGATATGACGCCGGACGCCATCCGCCGCAAGAATTTCATCCCGCCCAAGGCGCTGCCGTACAAGACGGCCACGGGCAAGGTCTATGATTCCGGCGACTTCGCCGCGCATCTGAAGCGCGCGATGGAGATCGCCGAGTGGAAGGAGTTTCCCAAGCGTGCCAAGGCGGCCAAGAAGCAGGGGCTGATCCGCGGCATTGGGCTCGCAAGCTATGTCGAGATCTGCGGCGTGATGGGTGAGGAGACGGCCAATGTCCGGCTCGATCCCAATGGCGATGTCACCGTCCTGATCGGCACGCAATCGAGCGGGCAGGGCCATCAGACCGCCTATGCGCAGATCGTCGCGGAGCAGTTCGGTCTGCCGCCGGAGCGCGTGCATATCCACCAGGGTGACACCAATGAGATCGCGACGGGCCTCGGCACCGGTGGCTCGGCCTCGATTCCCACCGGTGGCGTCTGCGTGGAGCGCGCTGCGGGCGATCTCGGCAAGAAGCTGAAGGAGCTTGCAGCGCAGGCGCTGGAAGCGAGCGCCGGCGACCTCGAGATCACCGACGGCGTGATCCGGATCGCCGGCACCGACCGCTCGATCTCCTTCGCCGATCTCGCCAAGCGCCCCGGCGCCGATCCGGCGAAGCTGAACGGCAGCGCGACCTTCGCCAGCGCCGACGGCACCTATCCCAACGGCACGCATCTGGCGGAGGTCGAGATCGATCCGGCCACCGGCATCATCAGAATCGTCAACTACGTGATCGTCGACGATTTCGGCAAGACGCTCAATCCGCTGCTGCTGGCGGGGCAGGTGCATGGCGGCGCCATGCAAGGCATCGGCCAGGCGCTGATGGAGCAAGTGGTGTATGGCGCCGCCGACGGCCAGCTCATCACCGCCACCTACATGGACTACGCGCTGCCGCGCGCGGCGGACGGGCCGGCCTTCGTGTTCGAGACCCACAACGTCCCCTGCAAGACCAATCCGATGGGCGTGAAGGGGGCCGGCGAGGCCGGCGCGATCGGCTCCTGTCCGGCCGTCGTCAACGCCATCGTCGACGCGCTCTGGCGCGAATACAAGATCGACCATATCGACATGCCGGCAACGCCGGAGCGGGTGTGGATCGCGATCAACGAGCATCACCGCCGCCATAGCCTGTGATTCCCCCAAGCAAACGCGGAACGCGTTTTGCGGGGCAAACGCAGAACGCGTTTGCGGGGACATCATCCTCAACGATCATGCAGAGCGCGACGATCTGTCGTCGCGTTCTGGATGGAATGAAATCTGCCAATCGGTGTTGGCCATCGAAGGGTCGGCACGATCCTGCATCATGAAAAGGGGTTTTGCGAATGAAGCGAGTGTTGGTTGTCGGGGGCGCGCTGCTGCTCGGTATGGGGGCGGTTTGGGCGGACCCGGATTCCATCAAGGAGGTCCAGACCCTGATGAAGGGCAATGGCAAGAACGCCGGCGCGATGTCGGCGATGGTCAAGGGCGAGAAGCCCTACGACCAGGCCACGGTGAACAGCGCGCTGGCGCAGTTCGAGGATACCGCCAGGAAGCTGCCGAACCTGTTTCCGGCCAGCGCCAAGGGCGTGAAGCTCGACGGTGACTACTCGACCTCGCCGAAGATCTGGGAGGACAAGGCCGGCTTCGATGCGAAGATCGCGAGCTTCGGCAAGATCGTCGGCGAAGCCAAGAGCAAGATCAAGGATCTCGACTCGCTCAAAGCGAATCTGCCCGCGATCGGCAAGGAATGCGGCGGCTGCCACGAAACCTATCGCGTGAAGAACGGCTGACGGCGAGACTCGTCGTCATCCGAACTACCGGAATCGAAGGGCGGTTGCGCAAGCAACCGCCTTTTTCCGTTCGCAAGGTCTGACGGATCGCGGTCCGAACAGCTATCTTTGAGTCAATGGCCGCGGCGTTGGTGCGAGTCGGCGCATCTCTTCCCGACTGCCTCATGAGATCAGGAGGTTCCAACCGCGGCGAGCACCTGCATCAAGACAGCGAGACAGGCCATGGCAAAACCCTTCCCGTCCAAGACCCATATCGGCAACCATATGCTGCATCCGGAAACGCTGATGCTGACCTATGGCTATGATCCACAATTGTCGGAAGGCGCCATCAAGCCGCCGGTGTTCCTGACCTCCACCTTCGTGTTCAGGACGGCCGAGGACGGGCAGGACTTCTTCGATTACGTCGCCGGCCGGCGCGAGCCGCCGGAAGGCATGGGCGCAGGCCTCGTCTATTCGCGCTTCAATCATCCCAACAGCGAAATCGTCGAGGACAGGCTGGCGATCTACGAGCGCACCGAAAGTTGTGCGCTGTTCTCATCCGGCATGGCGGCCATCGCAACCACGATCCTGGCCTTTGTTCGCCCCGGCGACGTGATTCTGCATTCCCAGCCGCTCTATGGCGGGACGGAAACCCTGCTGACGAACACGCTTGCGCGTCTGTCGATCGGCGCCGTCGGCTTTGCCGACGGTATCGACGAGACGGCAGTCAAGCAGGCGTCGGAGCAGGCCATGGGCAAGGGACGGGTTTCGATGATCCTGATCGAGACGCCCGCCAATCCGACCAACGGCCTGGTCGACATCGCGATGATCCGCCGTGTTGCCGACGCGATCGGAAAGGCGCAGGGACACACACCGATCATCGCCTGCGACAACACGCTGCTCGGACCGGTGTTTCAGCGGCCGATCGAGCACGGTGCGGACCTCTCGCTGTATTCGCTGACCAAATATGTCGGTGGTCATTCCGATCTGATCGCGGGGGCCGCGCTCGGCTCGAAGGCTGTCATGAAGGGCATCAAGGCGCTGCGGGGCGCGATCGGCACTCAGCTCGATCCGCATTCCTGCTGGATGATCAACCGTTCGCTCGAGACGCTGAGCCTGCGCATGGAGAAGGCCAACGACAATGCGCGCCTCGTGGCGGACTTCTTGCGCGGTCATCCCAAGGTCGCCAAGGTCCACTATCTCGGTCATCTCGAGGAAGCGTCACCGGCCGGGCGCGCGTTTGCGAGGCAGTGTTTCGGTGCCGGATCCACGTTCTCGTTCGACATCGCCGGCGGCAAGGAGGCGGCGGTCAGATTCCTCAACGCGCTGCAGATCCTCAAGCTTGCAGTGAGCCTCGGCGGAACGGAATCGCTCGCGAGCCTGCCCGCAACCATGACCCATTCCGGCGTTCCAGCCGACATCCGCCGCAAAATCGGCGTCCTCGATTCCACGATCCGGCTGTCGATCGGCATCGAGAACCCGTCGGACCTGATCGCCGATCTCACGCAGGCGCTGAACGCGGCTTGAGCGCCTCCGGAATCGAAAAGGCCGGGCGCGCCCTCCGTCGCACCCGGCCTTTCCATGACGAAGCAGCCTTGACGCTTACTTCGTCACCTGACCGCGGATCTCGCCGCCCGGGTTCGCCGCGGTGTGGATGTTGATGTAGTACTTGCCGCCGAGCAGATCGGCGGCCTGCGCGTCCGTGAGCGTCGCTTCGCCCTTGACCGGGCTCGAGGCCGCATTCGGGATGGCAACCGCCACGCCGGCGTTCTTGCCGGCTTCGGCAGGCCCATGGAAGTGCGCGGCGGTGGCGGGGCCGGAGAGGCCGGAATAAGTCACGGTCCAGGACAGCTTCTTGCTGGCGGCATCATAGTTCAGATCGGCCGTTCCGGTGCCGCTGGTTGTCGTTGCGGGCACCTCGGACTTGCCGTCGAGCGTTGCTTTCAGCTTTTCGGCACAGGCCGGCCCGGCAAAAGCGACGGCACCGAGCGCGAACACGGCGATGACGGTCTTGTTCATGGCATTCTCCCTGTTGAACCCGTTCGGGCTGGCAAACTTCCAACAGCCGGCATTTCAGTTTATTCCCGTCTCCGGCCAGGGCGGGCTAAATTCTTCGTGGCTGGAGCCGTGACGAGATCGGTCATAAGTTCGCCGCAACGAGTGAATGGGTGCGCATGTTGCAACGAACAATTCTGCTGGCGCTGCTCGCCACGATGGCTGCTTCCGGCATCTATTGGTGGCTCAGCGCGCCGGGGGTGGCGGCGGTGGGCAATTCACCGGCCCATGTGCCCGATCTCGCCAACGGGGAGGTGATGTTCAACGCCGGCGGTTGCGCGTCCTGCCATGCCGTTCCCAACCAGCCCGATCGTCTCAGGCTCGGAGGTGGCGTCGCGATCAAATCGCCGTTCGGAACGTTCTACGCGCCGAACATCTCGCCCGATCCGAACGATGGTATCGGCAAATGGACCGACGCCGATTTCGTCAATGCGGTGATGCACGGGGTCTCGCCGGCCGGACAGCATTACTTTCCGGCGTTTCCCTATACCTCCTATCAGCACGCCAGGCGCGAGGATGTGCTCGATCTCTTTGCTTATCTGAAAACGCTGCCGGCTGTTGCGGGCAAGGTGCGTGACCACGACGTCGGTCTTCCCTTCAACATCCGGCGCAATATCGGGATCTGGAAATTCCTGTTTCTGGACGAAAAGCCATTCATTGCCGATGGCAGCAAGTCGCGGGAATGGAAGCGCGGCGCCTATCTCGTCAACAGCTTTGGCCATTGTGCCGAATGCCACAGCCCGCGCAATGTGCTGGGCGGCATCATCGCCGGCCAACAATTTGCCGGCGGTCCCAATCCGGAAGGCGAGGGCTGGGTCCCGAACATCACCCAGAAGCACCTTGGCGAGTGGAGTGCGAAGGATCTCGCCTATTTCCTCAAGACGGGTGAATTGCCCGATGGCGACAGTGTCGGCGGCGCGATGACGCGCGTGATCAAGAACACCTCGCAATTATCTGACGGAGATCTCGCGGCGATGGCGGAGTACCTCAAATCGCTGCCGCCGGTGGATGGGCCGACGCCACCGAAACGCAAGCAGGGCAGCTAAGGTACGAACGTCGTCGCGGCGGTCCGTGTTCACCTCTCCCCGACGGGGAGAGGTCGGATTGCGCAGCAATCCGGGTGAGCGGCTGTAGCGCCCACTGAGACCTGGAGCCCTCACCCGGATCGCATCTTCGATGCGCTCCGACCTCTCCCTTCGGGAGAGGTGACCTCTTCGGCTTGCATCGGTCCAACCAACAAAACTTTAGTGTTGCAGGTCTAAAGCGCGATGAGATTTGGATGAATCGTCATCGCGCTTTAGCTTGTTGCTTACGCATGATCTTTCCGGAAAACCGCTTCGCACTTTTCCGGATCATGCTCTAGCCCGTGCCGAACGCCTTGAAGGTGATGATGGTGAGGGTGTCCTGGATGCCCGGCAGCACCTGCACCTTCTCATTCACGAAATGGCCGATATCGGTGTCCTTGTCGACGTAGAACTTCACCAGGAGGTCGTATTGGCCGGCCGTGGAGTAGATCTCGGAGGCGATCTCGGCTTCGGCAAGCGCATTGGCCACCGTATAGGACTGGCCGAGCTTGCATTTGATCTGAACGAAGAAAGGAACCATCGCGGGCACTCCGAAAGCGTATCTGGCGGCTAATAGGCCAAAACCAGCCGGATTTAGCAAGCAAACTTGCGGGCGTCCGGGGTGCATTCGGCTGCGGCGCTGAAGCGCGATGCGACCGAGCCAGCTCGTCATCGCGCTTCCGGTGTTGTTTGAGCATGATCTTTTCGGAGAACCGCTGCGAACTTTGCGCTAACGCGGCCCTCCGGGTCCGGATCAGGCTTTAGGACGTGACCACTGCTGTTGCCAACGCATCCCTGAGCCGCTCGGCGAGCTCGGCCTTGCGATAGGGCTTGGTCAGCACGATTGCTTGCGCCTGCGCGCGGCCCTGCTCGACCAGGGTCTCCAGCGCGTAGCCCGAGGTGAACAGGACCGGCAGACCGGGACGAACGCGCCTCGCCTGATCGGCGAGCTCCCAGCCGCTCATGCCGCCGGGCATCACGACATCGGTGAACAGCAAGTCGATGCTGGGATCGCTCCGCAGCTGCTGCAAGGCATCCTTGCCCTTGACCGCGGCAATGACGCGATATCCGAGCGCCTCCACCCTGCGAATGACGGAGGAGCGGACGAACGGATCGTCCTCGACGATCAGGATCGTCTCGTAGCCTCGCGGCGCCGCGGCCTCGCTGTCGGGAAGATCGGGCTGTGATTGTCCGGCGTTGGCGCGCGGCAGGTAGATCCTGACCGTGGTGCCAAGGCCCGCCTCGCTGTAGATCGCGACGTGGCCGCCCGATTGCTTTGCAAAGCCATAGACCATGCTGAGGCCGAGACCGGAGCCCTTGCCGACCTCCTTGGTGGTGAAGAACGGCTCGAAGACGCGTGCGGTGACATCAGCCGTCATGCCTTCGCCGTCGTCGGTGACCGAGATCAACGCGTAGGCACCGGGTGCGACTTCAGGGTGAAGGGCTCGATAGTCGTCGTCGATCGCAGCCAACTCCGTGCTCAGCGTCAGATGTCCTCCCGATGGCATGGCATCCTGCGCGTTGAGCGCGAGGTTCAGCACGGCGGATTCGAGCTGGGCGCGGTCGGCAAAGGCCAGGATCGTGCCGGGCCCGGAGGTCGTCCTGATCTCGATGTCCTCGCGCAAGGTGCGCTTGAGCAGCTTGAACATGGAGTCGAGCAGGCTCCGGCAATCGATCGTCTGAGGTTGGAGCAGCTGGCGGCGGCTGAAGGCGAGCAGTCGCTGCGTCAGCTCGGCTCCCCGTTCGCCCGACTGGCAGATGTCGTCGGCAAAGCGCCTGAGATCGGGCCTCTCCTTGAGCTGCTCGCTCAGGTGCTCGGCATTGCCGATGATGACGGTCAGGAGGTTGTTGAAGTCGTGCGCGATGCCGCCGGAGAGCTGGCCGACCGTCTCCATCTTCTGCGCCTGCTGAAGCTGCTGCTCGGTCAGCTTGCGCGCGGTCAGGTCGTGGACGATGCCGACGAAGATCAACTCGCCGTCCTGTCGCGCCTGGCCCACCGACAGGTCCACCGGAAAGGTCGAGCCGTCCTTGCGCAGGCCGATGGCCTCGCCGCCGGTCGCGAAATGCCTCGCCTGGCCGGCGGGTGCCGCATCAGCGTCGGGCATCAGCATGCCGACGTTGCGGTTCATCACCTCGTCGGCACGGTAGCCGAACATGCGCTCGCAGGCCGGATTGAACAGCAGGATGCGGTCCTGCGCATCGAACAGGAAGACGCCGTCGACCGCGGTCTCGACGATCGCGGTCAGGCGCGCAACGCTCTCGCGCATCGCGCGCTGGGCGTCCCGGACCTGTTGCAGCAGCAGCGTGGCGTCCCGGCTCTTGATTTCCTCCTCCTCGAGCGCGGCCTGGACCTGCCGCAGCTCGAATGGCGAGGGGATCGTCAGGATCTTCGGCAATAGCGGCCAGAGCGCAGCGGCGGTGAGGACCGACGCGACCGCCGTGGCTGCCTTGACGAGGCCCTCGATGCCGTAGACCGGAACCCAGAGCGTATAGATCGACAGCACATGGGTCAGGCCGCAGGCCATGATGAAGATCGCAAACGCCCAATAGACCCAGCCGAACTTGAGGTCGCGCCGCTTGGTGACGAGGATGGCAAGGGCAAAGGGGATCGAGAAATAAGCGGCGGCGATGCAGGCGTCGGAAACGACGTGAAGCCCGATCAGCTCCGGCTCCCATAACAGGCAGATGCCGTGCGGCGAAAGCATGGACGAGTCGAGGAGACGTTCGAAGAAGGCCCACATCGTTCCACCCCAAGGTTCTGTTCCAGGTGGTTTGCGGGCCGCGGCGGCCTGCAACGTCGGTGTCGCTGGACAGTTCCACCACCTGTGTCTCACGCAACCGGCGAAGCACGCTAAGGTTAGAGACTATACCAAGGGAGCGGCAAGGTTGCATTTTTCAAGCCCGCATGATTGCGGGCTCCTGGCCGCGCCTTGCCCGACTGATTCGCGCGCTGCGCGACGGGTTTGCGAATCGGCAACGCTTGCTGCTGTTCCATAGGCGCGCTAGGAGAGGCCATGGCGGCGTCCTCAAGCAAATGTATCCGGCGATGACGACCCCGGTCGCACTCACCATCGCCGGCTCCGATTCGAGCGGCGGCGCCGGCATCCAGGCGGACCTGAAGACCTTCGCCGCGCTCGGCGTCTACGGCGCCTCCGTGATCACGGCGCTGACGGCGCAGAACACGCGCGGCGTCACCGGCATTCACGCGGTGCCGGCCGAGTTCGTCACCGCACAGATGGACGCGGTGTTCTCCGATCTCGAAGTCGGCGCGGTGAAGATCGGCATGGTGGCCCAGGCCGCCAGCATAGATGCGATCGCGGCCGCGCTGTCGCGCTGGGCGTTCCGGCACGTCGTGCTCGATCCCGTGATGGTGGCAACGTCCGGCGACCGCCTGCTGGCCTCCGAGGCCGTCGACGCCCTGCGCACCAAGCTGATACCGCTGGCCACCGTGATCACGCCGAACCTGCCGGAAGCCGCGGCCCTGCTCGACGAGCCGATGGCCGCAAGCGAGGCCGAGATCGAAAGCCAGGGCCGCCGCCTGCTGTCGCTCGGCTGCCGCGCCGTCCTGGTCAAGGGCGGCCATGGGGAGGGCGCGGAGAGCATCGATTATCTGGTCGGTGCCGACACCACGATCGCGCTCGCCGCGCCGCGCCTCCCCACCAAGAACACCCATGGGACGGGCTGTTCGTTGTCCTCAGCCATCGCCGCGGGGCTGGCCAAGGGCGAGGGCCTGGAAAACGCCGTGCGCAACGCCAAGGCCTGGATCAGCGCCGCGATCGGCGCCGCCGACCGCTTCAGCGTCGGGCACGGCCACGCGCCGATCCATCATTTCCACAAGTTCTACTGACGCTGGGGCCCGCGGAAGCGCGCCCGTTCATCGGTTTAGCGCGGCTCGCGTGGGGCTAGTTCACCCTCCCGCTCCGGGGCTCCAGGGGAGGACAGGATTGCTGCCGGCACCGCCTGCGGCGCCATGTCGCCTGATTGTCGCATGCGACTGATATTCGCGGGGCAGGGCGAGGCGAAGTTTGATTCGTATCTGAGGTGCCTCAAGGTTCAATCGGTCATCCCCCTGTCACGGGACATTGTTACAGGCTGGCGCATGGGAAGTTACGATGTGAGTGACGAGAGCCCCGAGCGGCGCTTTCGCACGCTGTTCATCTCCGATGTCCATCTCGGAGCCCGCGGTTCTCAAGCCGATCTTCTGCTCGACTTCCTGCGCTATCATGATGCCGACACCATCTATCTCGTCGGCGACATCGTCGACGGCTGGGCGCTGAAATCGAGCTGGCACTGGCCGCAATCGCACAACGACCTCGTCCAGAAGCTTCTGCGCAAGGCGCGCAAGGGTGCCAAGATCATCTACATTCCCGGCAATCACGACGAGTTCCTGCGCAACTATTACGGCACGCATTTCGGCGGCATCGACGTGGTCGAGAACACCGTCCACACCGGCGTGGACGGCAAGCGTTATCTCGTCATCCACGGCGACATCTTCGATCTCGTGGTGCAGAACGCGCGCTGGCTCGCCCATCTCGGCGACAAGGCCTACGACTTCGCGATCCAGATGAATCGCTTCGTCAACTTCTTCCGGCGCATGTTCGGCGTGCCCTATTGGTCGCTGTCGCAATGGGCCAAGCAGAAGGTCAAGAACGCCGTCAATTATATCGGCGCGTTCGAGCAGGCACTCGCCGCCGAGGCACGGCGCCATGAGGCCGATGGCGTGATCTGCGGCCACATCCACTACGCCGTCATCCGCGACGAGGCCGGCATCCGCTACATGAATTGCGGCGACTGGGTCGAGAGCTGCACGGCCCTCGTCGAACATGATGATGGCCATTTCGAGATCATCACCTGGGCGGATCAGTTGCGGAAGCCGGTGCCGGTGCCACAGGTCGCGGCAAGGGCGGCCTGATGCGCATCCTGGTCGCGACCGACGCCTGGCACCCGCAAGTCAACGGTGTGGTTCGGACGCTGACCAAGCTTGCTGACGCCGCCAAGGCGCTTCGCGTTGAAGGTGTTGGCGTCGAATTCTCGTTCCTGACGCCGCAATCATTCCGCACCTTCGCGATGCCGAGCTATCGCGATTTGCGCCTCGCCATGCCGCGTCCGGCGCGGATCGCGCGGCTGATCGAAGAGGCGCGGCCCGACAGCATCCATATTGCGACCGAGGGGCCGATCGGTCTGATGGTCCGCCGCTATTGCCGCCAGCGCAGGCTGCCGTTCACCACCAGTTTCCACACCCGCTTTCCCGAATATGTCCGCGCCCGCGTGCCGGTGCCGGGTTCGCTGATCTGGCGGGCGCTGCGCCGTTTCCACAGCCCCAGCCGCGCCGTGATGGCGGCGACCCCTGCGCTCGCGCGCGAATTGACCGGGCGCGGTTTCGACAACGTCGTGCTGTGGCCGCGCGGCGTGGACACAAGGCTGTTCCATCCCCGCGTCATTGATCTCTGCCTGCCGGCGCCCGTATTCCTGTCGGTGGGGCGGGTCGCGGTGGAGAAGAATCTCGAGGCGTTCCTGGACCTCGACCTGCCCGGCACCAAGGTGGTCGTCGGCGACGGCCCGGCGCGCGCCTCGCTGGAAGAGGCCTATCCCGATGCGATCTTCCTCGGCGAGAAGCATGGCGAGGAACTGGCGGATATCTATGCGGCCGCCGACGTGTTCGTGTTCCCCAGCAAGACCGACACTTTCGGTCTGGTCCTGCTGGAAGCGCTGGCGAGCGGCCTGCCGGTCGCGGCCTTCCCCGTGAAGGGGCCGCGCGACGTGATCGGCGACGCGCCGGTCGGCGCGCTCGATCATGATCTGCGCAATGCCTGCTTCGCCGCACTCGACATCTCCCGGCAGGACTGCGTCGCGTTTGCCGCCAATTACACCTGGGAAGCCTCGGCGCGGGTCTTCATCGACAGCATCCTGGCGGTCGACGCGGTGCTGCCCGGCCGGACCGGCGCGGAACAGCCGCGCCAGGTCGCCTAGAGCTATTTCGATCCGATGGATCGAAATAGCTCTAGATTCTTGTTTTGACGCGTTTTCTTCACGCGAACCGGTAGCCACTTCGCTCGAAAACGCTGCGGAGAAAATCCTCTCGCGGAGGTGTCTTGCCCGGGCCTGACCGGCCGCGATAACATTCCGCCATGACCGAACAGGCCCTTCCGGTCGGCCCTGCCGACATCGATGCCGCGGCGCGCGTGATCGCGCCTTACGCCATCCGCACCCCGCTGTTGTCCTTCCCCGTGCTCAACGAGCGCGTTGGCGCAAAGGTGTTCCTGAAGCCGGAGATGCTCCAGCGGACCGGCTCCTTCAAGTTCCGTGGCGCCTTCAACAAGGTGTTCTCGATCCCGCAGGACAAGCGTGCCGGCGGCGTCGTCGCGTTCTCCTCCGGCAACCACGCCCAGGGTGTGGCGGCCGCGGCAAAAATTCTCGATATGCAGGCGACCATCGTGATGCCTGCGGATGCGCCGTTGTCGAAGCGCGAGCGCACCAAATCCTACGGCGCCGAGGTCGTGCTGTACGATCGCGACAAGGACGACCGCGAGGCGATCTCGCGCGGCATCGCCGAGAAACGCGGCGCAACACTTGTTAAACCCTATGACGATCCCTTCGTGATCGCAGGGCAGGGCACCGCCGGCCGCGAGATTGCGGAAGACATGGCAACGCTCGGCCTCAGCCCCGACATCGTGGTGGCGCCGGCCTCCGGCGGCGGCCTGATCGCGGGCGTCGCCACGGCGGTGAAGGCGCGCTATCCGTCAGCCGAGATCGTGGTGGCCGAGCCCGAGGCATTCGACGATCACGGCATTTCGCTGACCGCCGGCCATCGCGAGCCGCACCCGCCGGCAGGCCGCACCATCTGCGACGCGCTGATGGCCCTGATGCCGGGCGAGATAACGTTTGCGATCAACAGCAAGCTGCTCGCGCGCGGCGTCACGGCATCGGACAAGGAAGTCGGCGCGGCGGTGGCGTTCGCCTATCGCGAGCTGAAGCTGGTGGTCGAGCCGGGCGGTGCCGTCGGCCTCGCCGCGCTACTCGCGGGCCGGCTCGACGTCTCTGGGAAGAACGTCGTCATCGTGCTCTCCGGCGGCAATGTCGATGCCGATCTGTTCGCCGAGCTGGTGGCCTGATTTCTGACTGAACGTAGCGAGGGAGCTCGGTCCACCTCTCCCCGACGGGGAGAAGTCGGATTGCTATGGCGCGCAATTGCGCGCCTGAGCAATCCGGGTGAGGGGCCGCGGCATCCAGTGAGACCAGATCCCCTCACCTGGATCGCATCTGTCGATGCGATCCGACCTCTCCGTACGAGAGAGGTGGGCAGCTAAAGCATGATCCGGAAAAGTGCGAAGCGGTTTTCCGGAAAGATCATGCGTAAACAACAAGCTAAAGCGCGATGACGATTCATCCAAATCTCATCGCGCTTTAGCCCTTGGCGACCAGACCTGATTTCTACTCCCCACGTTAAGAAGGGGCAGAGCGTCGCCGCCCTGCCCCCTTTCTCATGCGCGCCTTGCGCAATCAGTGCATGAATCCGCCGCGACGGTTGCCGCCGTCATTCATGCTCGGCGCCTGGTTCATCGACTGCCGGAAGTTGTTGCTGCTGTTGGCCATGCGGTTCGGCATCGTGTTGAGCTGCGGACGATTGGTCTGCACGTTGTTCTGCACCTGCACCTTGTTCACCGGATTGCTGTTGAGCTTCACGATGCCGGTGTTGGCGTTGTTGACGCGGACCGGGTTGTTCTGCGTCTGGACAGGCTTCACGTCAACAGTCGAGCCGCCCTTGCCGACATTGACCGGCATGCTGACGATCTTGCCCGGGTTGCCGTTGGCGTTGCCTGCGTTCGGCGTGCTGATGGTCACGGGCAGCGTCACGATCTTGCCGGTGCCGCCAGTGTTGTTGGTCGTGTTGGTCGGCGCAGGCAGGGTGACGATCTTGCCCGGGGTCTGCGATGGCGTGCCGTTCGGCTGATTGTTGCCCGCCGGCAGGTTGACGATCTGGCCGCCATTGCCGAGCTTGCCGATGATGTTGCCGTCGACCGGCTTCTGCACGACCGGCAGATTGCCACTGATCTGCGCGCCACCATTGCCCTGCATCAGCGGCAGGTATTTGGGCTGGCCGAGATTGCCCATCTTGAAGACCGGGGCAATGTTCTGCGGCGCCAGGAACTTGGTCGGCTGCATCAGGGGGATCTGCTTCGGCTGGGCCTCGAGCTTCAGCGCGACCTGCGCATAGGGGCTGTTGCCGTAGCTGTCATAGAAGTTCTTGTAGCCGAGCGGCGAGTTGGCGAGCACTGCCATGTGCCAGGCCTGCGAGATCAGGAGGTTATTGAGCAGCCAGCGGATGTGGTCGCACAGCGGGTCGTGCGGATACATCCGGATGAACTCCTGATAGTACTCCGGCCGGCCCTCGGACACGACGTAGTCATAAGCCTGGCGGGTCGAGCGGCTCGGCAGGTTGGAGGCCATCTGCACCACGGGTGCATTCACCGGCGCACGGTTGGCCGCAACCGCGGTGTCACCGAAGAAGGTGAAGTCGCTCGTCAGCGACGAGCTCTCCCACGGGATCTGCGCGCCGCTGGTGGCCTGATTGACCTGCAGGCGCACGCGCTTGAACAGCTGCTCGATCGGCACGTTGGGTTCGCGAGCGATGTTCAGGAACGCCTGCGTATAAGGGCTGTGACCATTGGTGCCGTCCAACGCTTCGGCGCCCGGCGCGGTCGAGTAGCCGACGATCGAACCGTTCGGCGCATCGACGATGGCAAGGCCGCGGCCGGCGTCGTTGACTTGAGGGAAGGGGTTGTTGCGGCAGGCATCGAGGATGACGATGCGCATGCGGCTCGGGATCGTCTCCAGCGTCGACATCACGTCGACGAGGCGCACCGAATTGTTGACGAGCTCGGTCGGGCTGGAGACCTTCGCATCGACCGGAACGAGATAGTTCTCTCCGGCGAGCTGCACGCCGTGGCCGGCGTAATAGATCATCGCCACCGTGTTCGGACCGCGTGAGGCGACCTTCGCGGAAAAGTCCTGGACCACGCGGATCATGTCGTTCTGAGTCAGATCGGTCGCGGCGACCACTTCGAAGCCGGCGGAGTTCAGGAACTGCGCCATCGATTGCGCATCATCGTCGGGGTTCGCAAGTTGCGGCGCGTTCTGGTAACGCGCATTGCCGATCACCAGCGCCACCCGCTGCTCCGGGCCTTGCAGGGCGGTGGGAGCCGGCTGGGCCGGTGCGACTTGCGCGGAAACGGGCCCGCAGGCGAAACCGAACAGGCTTCCCAGGAGACCCGCAGTCATCAGGAAAGGCTTTAGGCGGAACATGGCGTGCTCCTCTGGCACTCATCTCGATGCGAGATTGGTCGCGAGGAAGCTTGGCCGCGTTCGAGCTTGCGGTCCGTGATCCCTGTCACCATGGTGGCCTTAAGTGATCTGAATCACGCTCGGAACCTGCTATGGTTACCGACTGATTGGGGAGGATAGTCCGTCACATGCTGAAATCGATCGATCCGATCCTGACGCCCGACCTGCTCTGGCTGCTCGCCGCGATGGGCCATGGCGACGACCTCGTTTTCGTCGACGCCAATCACCCCGCGACCCGCATCGCGCATGGCACGACGTCGCAGCGCCTGATCCAGCTGCCGGGCATGAACATGGAGACCGCGGTCCGCGCCATCATGTCGGTCTATCCGCTCGACGATTTCGATCCGGATCCGGTGCGCGTGATGATGCCGGTGGACGATCCCGATCGCGTGCCCGAGGTGCAGCGCGCGGTGCTGGCGGAGATCGCGCGCGCCGCCGGGCGCGCGGTCACGCCCGGCAAGCTCTCGCGTCCGGATTTCTATCGCGCGGCAGCGGCCGGGTTTGGCGTGGTGCAGGTCGGCGACAGCAGGGGCTATGGCTGCTTCCTGATCAGGAAGGGCGTGATCTGAATCGCGATGAGTGGTGCGAACGGTCATCGCGCTTCAGGCTGTTTGAACATATCTCCGCGCTAGCCCTGTCCCACCAGATGAACCGCCGAGCGCCAGGCGTGCTGCGATAGGGCTTCGAGGTTTCGCACCGCCTCGACACGAAGCAGGGCGGCGTCGGCGGTCAGGGTCCCATTGGCCACCGCACCGAGCGTCGCACTGCGATGGGCGCGCAGCATTTCGGCGAGCTGTGTCGTACAACGCTCGAGCTCGGCGATCGCCTCGTCGGGCGGGGCGGCGCGCGGACCGGCCATGGCGTCGCCGGCACGCGAGGCGGGTACGGAGTGCGGCGATCCGTCGGCGCGGGGCGGCGCCGCCACGCCACGCGCAATCGCAGCCGCGCTTCGCATGATTTCGGCACATAGCTCTCCGGCGCGGATGTCCTCCGGTCCGCCTGCCACCGAAGCGAAATTGTTTCCTCCACTTGCGAGGTCCGTCAGCCGGGACGCGTGGTCGAGGGCGTGCAGCGTGCTCGTCAGACGCTGTTGCTCGTCGTCGGTCTCAGGCGGTCCAGCTACATCCGACAGGAATATTTGTGCCTGGCGCACGGCATCGGCCGCCTCCTCTACGGATACAGCGTCCTTCCCCAGGCGTATCGATCCAGCGCGGCGGGCAAGTTTCGCCTCGACCGAACTGCACACCGTCAACAGCACGCGCGCGATCGTGCGCCGTACCGCTTCCACCGCCACGATCGGGGTCCCAAGCGCCGAAGGATCGAGACATCGCGTCAGCGGCGAGCCGCGCTCGGGCAGAATTCGTTCGACCAGTCGCGTGAACGGGTTGATCAGGGGCAGCAGGACCGCGACGCCGACGACGTTGAAGGCCGTGTGGTAGCCGGCCAGCAGGGTGACGCCGTCGATCGTGTCAGAGGCGCGCAGCAGCATGGGCGTTACTATGGGAAAAGCAACCAAAGCGATGAGTGCGGCAATCAGCTTGAAAAGAACGTAGGCGATGGCCAGCCGCTTCGCGGTCGGGCTCGCGCCGATTGCGGCCAGGGCGGAACTCGTCGCTGTTCCGATGTTCTGGCCGATGATCAGGGCGCAGGCCTGGTCCAACCCGATCGCGCCCGCGAAATAGGCGGACAGGGTCACCGCGATCGCGGCCGTCGACGATTGCATCAGCGCGGTCATGACCAATCCGATCACGACCAGCGCCAGCACGCCGAAGAGGCCCGACCACCATGACACCCCGGGACTGCCGAGGACTGCGGGCAGATCCGCCGGGTGCAATCGTTCAGCCAGCCCGCCCATGCCCTGCTGCAGGGTCGTCAAGCCGAACAGCACAAGTCCGAAGCCGGCGAGCGCGGCGCCGACCCCGGAGATTCGTCCGCTGCCGAGAAGCTTGGTCAGCGCGCCGACGAAGATCATCGGCAGCGCCGCGGCCGTGAGCGAGACGCGGACGCCGATCAGCGCGACCAGCCAGCCGGTCCCGGTGGTGCCGATATTCGCGCCGAAGACGAGGCTCAACCCTTGCTGGAAGGTCAAGAGGCCGGCGCTGACGAGACCGATCGTCGTCATGGTCGTTGCGCTGGAGGACTGCACCAGCAGTGTGACCAAGGCCCCCCAGAACGAGCCAACCAGCGGCGTCGACGCAGCCTTGCCGAGCACCGTGCGTAGCGCAGAGCCGGCCAGTGTCTTCAGGCCCTCCGTCATCACGGTCATGCCGAGCAGGAAGAGACCTACCCCGCCGAGCGTCGAGATCGCCGTGGACATGTGTGCTCCTTCCGACAGGGCACCACGAATAGCGAAGCAGACAGTACAGCAACGGAGTGCTGACAGGTCGGATCAATTCTAGCACGATGGTCGGGCTTCCCGCGTTTCGGATGAGCGCGATCAGCCGGGGGACGTCATCAGATCGGTCCAGCCGCCCGATCGCCGCGAGCCAACGCATAACGATTCCGCGAAAGCCGGCATGGCTGTGTGTGCGGGATATTGATCAAGGCGGCGAAAAGCCTCCCACTCGAATTTGAGTGGCCTTCTCGCATCCGCCTGTCTATGGTCGATCCATGTCTCGCCTTGTGTGTCTCTTCGTTGCTGTCATCCTGTCGCTGCTGCCCGCCGTCGCGCCCGCTGAGCCCGTGCAAAAGCGTCCCAAGCCGGTCTGGAAGGGCTACGGCTTCCTGCCGGGCTATCGCCAGCCGCTGAGCAACAGCATTCCGCTCTACAAGCAGAAGGACGCGATGCGGCGTCTCGCGCGCAGCGACCGCCGCCATTGGTACATCGACCCGGTTCCCCAGTATTACCGCTGGGATGGCGAGTGGCACTATTTCGGCCGCCCTGGCTTCGGCAGCGGCCGCTACAATGGCGGCAGCTTTGGCCCGTGCTGGACGCGCACGCCGATCGGTGCGGTGTGGAATTGCGGGTGAGTGGCTGATCGCCGTCATCGTGAGTACTCATCCACCACCGTTACCCCGCGCAACGGCGAAGCCGTTCTCGCGGGGATGACGGAATTGACACGCTCGTCATTGCGAGCGTAGCGAAGCAATCCAGAATCTTTCCGCGGCGGCAGTCTGGATTTGCTTCGCTGCGCTCGCAATGACGGTGTGGAGAGAGCGTAGTCTCTTACGAGAAGAACGCGATCTTCTCAGCCTGGGTCATGCGGCGGATCGGGGCGAGGGGATCGTTGGCCGGCGCGCGGGGCTTTTGCAAGATGCCGCTGGCGAGGATGGTGGCGCCGAGCGAGGGCTCGGGCGAAGACGTGGGCAGGGGCGAGGGCATCGGCAGCGTCGCGGTCGGCCCTGCGGCGAACGTTGCCGTCGCCGCCATGGCTGGGGCCTGCTGCTCCATCACTTCGGCGGCGGCTTCCGCGATGGCGTCGGTGAGGCGCGCGAGCGAGTCCATCGCGATCGGTGCGTCCGCTGCAGGCTCTTCCGCGACGGCCGCGACGACCCGCTGAGTTGCGATCGGCTCCGGAAGCTCGGAGGCAATGGGCGCTGCGACATCCGAGGGCATTGGTTCCGGCTTTACCGGGGCAATCTCGACCGGCTCGATGATCTCGTCGAACTGAGGATCGGGCGCCGCCATCTCCAGCGCGATGGCCTCGAGGATGGCTTCGTCCTCGGCTTCCGCGGCGGCGTCGAGCGAGAACTCGTCCGTGACCTCCAGGACCGCGGCGGGCCCTTCAAGAGCGACGTCTTCAACCGCGACCTCGTCCGGCGCTCGCTCGCTTCCAGCGATGTCCGGCGCGATGGTCGCATCCATGGCCTGCTCGGCCACTGCGAATGCTTCCGCGCTGCCGGCTTTCTCAAGCGCTGCTTCGGCCTCGCCAGCGGCCGCGACGTCCTGCAGCGCCTCCGTAAAGGCCACGGGAGCTTCGCTCGCCATCGCGGCGGGCGCGGCTTGCGCAGGCGCAGCTTCCGCCACGGCGGAGGGCGCTGACTGCACCGGCGCCGGCGAGGGATGCTCTGCCTGCGACGCTGCGCCGCCCTCGGTCTGCTCGATCCGCTCCCTCAGCAGATCGAACGCAGCCTTGAGCTCGGCGCGAGGGTCGAGGGTCGAAATCTGTCCGCAGGCGGCCTCGATCGAGGCGAGCTGCGAATCAATGAGGTCGCAGATTCGCCCGTCGGCGCCGATCTCGCGCCAGCGCCAGGAGATCTCCTTGATGATGCGAACCCCGCGCGGGATCGGCGCGAGGCTCGCCTCGATCGCGGCGGGATCGAATGCCGCGATTGCGATCGTCTCGGCCTCGCGGATGGCGCGGCGGATCTCGACCAGCGCCTCCGGCAGGCGGTCCTCGACAACGGGTTGCCGCTGTGCCGCAAGGGTTTCTTCGATTTTCGCGACCGCGTCCAGCACCATGCGGGTGTCCGCATTGCGGTTGCGCTTGGCATATTCGCCGAGGAACCAGCGGCCGCGCGCGGTCTCCATGAAGGCTTCGCGGATCGCGTCGTAATCCTGCTCGTTCGGCTCGGCCGCGCGGGCAGACATGGGCGAGAGGGCGAATGCTTCGTTGGCCATGACAATCTCGTCGCGCAAATCAGTGCGCGTTACTGTAACGATCACCACGATATCGACCGAATCGCAATTGGTTTGATGCAGCCCGAATCACAAATCCCCATCGCGGCAGCGAAGAAGCGGCGATTTGCCGTGAGCCTCGCGCTGTTCTATTCGGCGGTCTTCGCGGTTTCGGGCACGCATCTGCCGTTCTTTCCGGTCTGGCTGAAGGCGATCGGCGTGGACGCGGCCTGGATCGGTCTCATCAACGCGCTGCCGGCGATCACGCGCTTCACCACGCTGCCGCAGGTCACGGCGTTTGCCGAAAAGCGACGGGCCATTCGCGCCGCCATGATGGTGTCGGTGCTGGCGACCGCGATCGGCTTCACAGCGGTTGGACTACAACAGCAGCCGCTGGCGCTGTTCCTGATCTATGCGCTGACCTGCGTGCTGTGGACGCCGACGATGCCGCTGACCGATGCCTATGCGCTGCGCGGCGTTGCCCGTTATGGGCTCGACTACGGGCCCTTGCGGCTGTGGGGCTCGGCGGCCTTCGCCGCGGGTTCGCTCGCCTGCGGCTATCTCGTCGACGTCATCGCGGCGCGCGATCTGATCTGGGTCATCGTGGCCTGGGCGGTCGTTGCGATCCTTGCCAGCCTGTTGCTTCAGCCGCTCGACGACATCAGGCGCAAGAGCGCCGAAGCGCGCGCCAACACGGCGCTGCTGCGCGATGCCGGCTTCTGGGCCATCATCGCCTCGGCCGCGCTGATCCAGGGCAGCCACGTCGCCTATTACACCTTCTCGGCCATCAACTGGCAGCTCCATGGCATCAGCGGGCTGACCATCGCGGGCCTGTGGACACTGGGCGTGATCGCCGAGATCGTCGTGTTCGCGCTGTCGCCGCGCTTCTCGCTGCATCCCTCCACCATGATGGCGATCGGGGGCCTGGCCGCCGTGCTGCGCTGGACCGTCACCGCCAACGAGCCGCCGCTCGCGCTGCTCGCGATCGTGCAGCTCGGCCACGGCCTCACCTTCGGCATGACCATCGTCGGCACCATGAATCTGCTGGTGCAGCGCGTGCCCCCGCATCAGATCGCGCGGGGGCAGGGCTATTATGCCGCCTGCAACGGGCTCTTGGGCGCTGCGACCTCGATCGCGTCAGGCGCGATCTACGCCCGCATCGGCGATGGCCTGTACTACGTCATGGCGGCGATGGCCGCGGCCGGCGCGCTGGTGATCTGGTCGGCGCGGCACCGATTCTCGGCTCATCCCCAGAGCGAGGCGTCCGGCGGATAGACCAGGCTGCCGTCATAACGCAGGCCGTGGTCGCGGTCGCGCGCGAGCAGAAGCGGGCCGTCGAGATCGACGAAGCGCGCCTGCGGCGTCACCAGCATGGCGGGGGCCATCGACAACGAGGTCGCGACCATGCAGCCGATCATGATCTCGAAGCCGAGCGCCTGCGCGGCATCGGCCATGGCCAGCGCCTCGGTGAGACCGCCGGTCTTGTCGAGCTTGATGTTCACGGCGTCGTAGCGTTCGCGCAGCGGTGCCAGCGAGGAGCGGTCATGCACGCTCTCGTCGGCGCAGACCGCGAGCGGCCGCTTGATCCGCGCCAGCGCCTCGTCCTTGCCTGATGGCAGCGGCTGCTCCACCAGGGTGACGCCGGCGGCGGCGCAGGCGGCGAGGTTGTGCTCCAGATTGGCTTCGGTCCACGCTTCATTGGCATCGACGATCAGCTGGGATTCGGGGGCGGCCCTGCGCACGGCGGCGATGCGTTGGGGATCGCCGTCGCCGCCGAGCTTGATCTTGAGCAGCGGCCGGTGCGCCGCTTTGGCGGTCGCGGCGGCCATGGCCTCGGGGGCACCTAACGAGATCGTGTAGGCCGTGGTGCGCTCGCCCGGCACGGGGCGATCCAGCAGGTTCCAGGCGCGCAGGCCGGCCGCCTTGGCCTCCAGGTCGATCAGGGCGCAATCAAGGGCATTGCGGGCCGCACCGGGCGGCATGGCGGCCTGGAGGGCCTGCCGCGTCAGCCCGCCCGCTACGGCCCCCTGCATGGCCTGGATGGCGGCGAGCGTCGCCTCGGGCGTCTCGCCGTAACGGGGATAGGGCACGCACTCGCCGCGGCCGGTCAGGCCGCCGCGGCTGACCTCCGCGACGACCGTCACGGCCTCGGTTTTCGCCCCCCGGCTGATGGTAAAGCTGCCGGCGATCGGGAAGCGCTCGATTCGCGCCGCCAGAGCCACAAGTTTGCTGGAAGTCATTTTGAACTCTGGCGAAATCTGAACCTGCTAGTTACCTCTAGCAACTAACATTAACCACTTGGGGATACCTTCTCTGGGTAAGGGCGCGTGCGCAACCATCTGATTTTCTCCGCCCCGGCACGGGAGCGGACGTCTTGAGTAGCGATCCGAAGCTGGAGCGGATTGCGAAGGGCAACGCGCTGGCACTCCGCGCCACCGGAACCTGGACCGCGAGCTTTGCGCCGGTCCTGGAACGGATGGTGGCCGACGCCGAGAAGCTCGGCGGCAGTCCGCAAAGCATCTTCATCGACGTGTCCGAGATCGCCAAGCTCGACACGTTCGGAGCCTGGCTGATCGAGCGGCTGCGCCGCAGCCTGACCACGGGCGCGGTCGAGCCGCAGATCGCCGGGCTCTCCGCCAATTATTCGAGCCTGGTCGACGAGGTGCGGCGGGTGCGGGCGACCCCCGTGATCGACCGCAGCCCCATCACCATCACCGGCATGCTGGAGCAGATCGGCCGGGCGGTGGCCGGCCTCGCCGGCACGGTGGCAGGCCTCGTCGACATGCTCGGCGCGGTGCTCGCTGCGGGCTTTCGCGTCCTGATCCATCCGCGCTCGTTCCGCCTGACCTCGACGGTGCATCACATGGAGCAGGTCTGCTGGCGCGCGGTGCCGATCATCGTGCTGATCACCTTCCTGATCGGCTGCATCATCGCGCAACAGGGCATCTTCCATTTCCGCCGCTTCGGCGCCGACATCTTCGTCGTCGACATGCTCGGCGTGTTGGTGCTGCGCGAGATCGGCGTGCTCCTGGTCGCGATCATGGTCGCGGGCCGCTCCGGCAGCGCCTACACCGCCGAGCTCGGCTCGATGAAGATGCGCGAGGAGATCGACGCGCTGCGTACCATGGGCTTCGATCCGATCGAGGTCCTGGTGCTGCCGCGCATGATGGCGCTGGTGCTGGCGCTGCCGATCCTTGCCTTCCTCGGCGCGATGGCCGCGCTCTATGGCGGCGGTCTGGTTGCCTGGCTCTATGGTGGCGTGCAGCCGGAGGCCTTCCTGTTGCGCCTGCGCGACGCCATCTCGATCGATCATTTCATCGTCGGCATCGTCAAGGCGCCGGTGATGGCCGCCGTGATCGGCATCGTCGCCTGCGTCGAAGGGCTCGCCGTGCAGGGCAGCGCGGAATCGCTGGGACAGCACACCACGGCGTCGGTCGTGAAGGGCATCTTCTTCGTCATCGTCATGGACGGCGTGTTCGCCATCTTCTTCGCCTCGATCGGGATGTGACGATGGCAGGCGAAATTCAAAACCCCATCATCCGCGTCCGTGACATCACCGTCCAGTTCGGCGCAACACGTGTGCTCGACGGGCTCAACCTCGACGTCAAGCGCGGCGAGATTTTGGGATTTGTCGGCCCCTCGGGCGCGGGCAAGTCCGTTTTGACGCGGACCATCATCGGTCTGGTGCCGAAGGTCGCGGGCAGCATCGAAGTGTTCGGCGTCGACCTCGATTCCTCCAGCACGTCGCAGCGGCGCAACGTGGAGCGGCGCTGGGGCGTGCTGTTTCAGCAGGGCGCGCTGTTCTCCTCGCTGACGGTGCGGCAGAACATCCAGTTTCCGATGCGCGAATACTTGCGCGTCTCGCAGCGGCTGATGGATGAGATCACCATGGCCAAGCTGACCATGGTCGGGCTCAAGCCCGAAGTCGCCGAGCGTTTCCCGTCCGAGCTCTCCGGCGGCATGATCAAGCGCGTGGCGCTCGCCCGCGCGCTGTCACTCGATCCCGATCTCGTGTTCCTGGACGAGCCGACGTCGGGCCTCGACCCGATCGGCGCCGGCGATTTCGACGAGCTGGTCCGGACCCTCCAGCGCACTTTGGGACTGACGGTTTTCATGGTAACCCACGATCTCGACAGCCTTTACACAGCGTGTGACCGCATCGCCGTTTTAGGGAACGGTAAGATCATTGCGGCAGGGTCGATCGCCGACATGCAGGCCTCGCAGCATCCCTGGCTGAGGCAATATTTCCATGGCAAGCGCGCCCGCGCGGTCATGGGTTAAGTGGCTGGGTTGAGAGCTGGGTCGTAGCCGGAGCACCTGATGGAAACGCGGGCGAATTACGTATTGATCGGCTCGTTCACGCTGGCGGTGATCGCCGCGGCGATCGGCTTCGTGCTGTGGTTTCAGTCGCTGCACACCACCAAGCAGCGCAGCCCCCTGCGCGTCGTGTTCGAGGGGCCCGCAGCGGGCCTGCGCAACGGCGGCAGCGTCAATTTCAACGGTATCCGGGTGGGCGAGGTGGTCTCGGTGAAGCTGGACAACCCGCGGCGGGTTGTCGCACTCGCCATGATCGAGAACAACGCCCCGATCCGCAAGGACACCCTGGTCGGCCTCGAATTCCAGGGCCTCACGGGCGTCGCCGCAATCTCGCTCAAGGGCGGCGACGAGGCCGCGGCACCGCCGCCGCTCGACCAGGACGGCATCCCGACGCTGACCGCCGACCCCAACAAGCTCCAGGACGTCACCGAGGCGATCCGCGCCACGCTGCAGAACATCAACAAGATCGTCGCCGACAATCAGGAAACGGTGAAGAACTCGCTGAAGAATCTGGAGACCTTCACCAACTCGCTCGCCCGCAACTCCGAGAAGATCGACGGCGTGATGGCCAAGGTCGACGGCGTCATGCTCAAGGCCGACAATCTCATGCTCGGCCTCAACACGCTGGCGGGCGGCAAGGATGGCGGCGAGCTGTTTCAGGCGGTGAAGTCGATCCGCGAACTCGCCGAGGATTTCGACAAGCGCTCCGGCGCGCTGATGGCCGACGGCCGCCGCACCCTCGGCGACATCAGCCGCGCCGTGAACAATTTCGACCGCAACCCGACCCGCGTGCTGTTCGGCGCCAGCAACTCATCGCAACCCGCCCCGCCGCCCGAACCGCCGAAGCCGGCGGCGGCCGAGCGCAGGCGGTAGCAGGCGGACGCGTTCACGCACCCTGTGCGTTCGTCATCGTGGGTCTCGTGTCCCGGACGCGCGGCAGCCTGCAACGCTGCTGCGCAGATGTGGGGCCGCTGCGCCAGTACGAAAGTATGGGGGTCGGGCCGAGCCAAGGTAGGGGGAGGGGCCGTCCCTCGTTGTCAGCTATACCGCGCTCAAGGCGCGTCCACGAAAAGGCGCGTCGACTTCACTCACAGGGGAGGAGAGCGCGTGGTACGCCTGTTGCTGTTGTTGCCGTTCATCGGCCTGATGATCGTGCCGTTCTACAATGTCCGGGAGCCCCATCTATTCGGCTTCCCGTTCTTCTATTGGTATCAGCTCGCCTGGGTGCCGCTGACCTCTCTACTCACCTACATCGTCTACAGGAGCGTGCGCCGTGCTGACTGATGTCGATAGCGCGGCGTTCGCCGTATTCATCGCTCTCTTCGTTCTCGTTACCGGCATGGGTTTCGTCGCTTCGCGCTGGCGCAAGCCGGAAACGCTCGCTCATCTCGACGAGTGGGGCCTGGGCGGCCGCAAGTTCGGGACCTGGATCACCTGGTTCCTGGTCGGCGGCGATTTCTACACCGCCTACACCGTGATCGCGGTTCCCGCGCTGGTCTATGCGGTCGGCGCCTACGGCTTCTTCGCGCTGCCCTACACCATCATCGTCTATCCCTTCGTGTTCGCGGTGATGCCGGTGCTCTGGAAGGTCGCCAAGGAGCGCGGCTATGTCACCGCCGGCGACGTGGTGCGCGGTGCCTACGGCTCGCGCGGCCTCGAGCTCGCGGTTGCGGCGACGGGCGTGCTGGCGACAATGCCCTATATCGCGCTCCAGCTCATCGGCATGGAGGTCGCGATCAAGGCGCTCGGGCTTCACGGCGAGGTGCCGCTCGTTCTCGCCTTCCTGGTACTCGCGCTCTACACCTACTCGTCCGGGCTGCGCGCGCCGGCGCTGATCGCCTTCGTCAAGGACATCATGATCTACATCGTGGTGATCGCTGCGATCGCGATCGTGCCCTCCAAGCTCGGCGGCTATGGCGCGATCTTCACCGCGGCGGATGCGGCTTTTGCCGCAAAGGGCTCGGGCGGTATCCTGCTGTCGCCGGCGCAGATCGTGCCCTATGCGTCGCTGGCGCTGGGCTCGGCGCTCGCGGCCTTCATGTATCCGCACACGCTGACGGGCATCTTCGCGTCCTCGGGCGGCAACACCATCCGCAAGAATGCGATGCTGCTGCCGGCCTACACGCTGCTGCTCGGTCTCCTCGCGCTGCTGGGCTACATGGGCCATGCGGCCGGGTTGAAGCTCGCGAGCAACAACGACGTCGTGCCTGAGCTGTTCAAGACCCTGTTCCCGAGCTGGTTCGCGGGCTTTGCCTTCGCGGCGATCGCGATCGGCGCGCTGGTGCCGGCGGCGGTCATGAGCATCGGCGCCGCCAACCTGTTCACCCGCAACTTCTGGAAGGTGTGGGCCGATCCGAAGGTGACGCCGGCGGGCGAGGCGAAGGTCGCCAAGATCACCTCCATGCTGGTGAAGGTCGGCGCGCTGCTCGCCATTCTCCTGATGCCGACGCAGTTCGCGCTCGACCTGCAACTGCTCGGAGGGCTCTGGATCCTCCAGACGCTGCCGGCGCTGGTGTTCGGCCTCTATCTGAACTGGTTCTCGAGCACGGCGCTTCTGGCCGGCTGGGCCGTCGGCCTTGCAGGCGGCTCATGGCTCGCCTGGTCGGACGGGCTGAAGCCGCTGCACAGCATCGACTTCGGCGCCGGCAAAGTCGCGATCTACACCGGCGTCCTGGCGCTCGCGCTGAACATCGTGGTTGCCGTCGTGGTCAACCTGGCGGTCAAGCGCGTGCCGCAGGAGCGGCTGTCCCGCGAGGCGGCCTGAAGTGACCCTCAAGCGGCGGCCGACGATCCTCCGGCCGCCGCTTCTTCGGAGCGAAATAGCCTTCCATGCGATTGAAAACGCTATAGTATCCGCCCGCGATCCGGCCCCGCTCATCGCCGGCCGATCAGACGATCTCGGGTGAGGATGTCTTGCAGGCGTGGTTCGTTCTTGCGGTCGCTGCGGGCTATGTGACCACGTTGTTCCTGGTGGCCTGGTGGGGCGATCGGCGGAGCGCCGGTGGACCGCTGGTGTCGCCAAACTCCTGGGTGGCCGCGATCAGCTATTGCCTGACGCTTGCGGTCTACAACACCTCCTGGAGCTTCTACGGATCGGTCGGACGGGCCGCCACCAGCGGGCTGGACTTTGCCACGATCTATATCGGCCCGACCCTGGTGCTGCTGTTCGGCCAACGGCTCCTGTCGAAGGTGATCGCGATCGCGAAGGCGCAGAACGTCACCTCGATCGCCGACTTCATCGCCGCGCGCTACGGCAAGAGCCAGGCGCTGGCGGCCTTCGTGACGCTGGCATCGCTGCTCGGCGTGCTTCCCTATATCGCGCTTCAACTCAAGGCTGTCGGCAAGAGCTTTGACTATCTGATCCTCCAGCCCGAGCGCGCCGGAGGCGAAGCACTGCGATTCTGGCAGGACTCCGCCTTCGGCGTCGCCGCGTCGATGGCGCTGTTCGCGATCGTGTTCGGCGTCCGGCATGTCCATGCCAGCGAGCATCATCGCGGCCTGATGCTCGCGATCGCCTTCGAGAGCGTCGTCAAGCTGCTCGCATTCCTGATCGTCGCGCTGTTCGTGCTGTTCGGCCTGTCTTGCGGTCCCGCCGCCCTGCTGTCGCAGTTTCAATCGGAGCCGCAACTGGCGGGGATCCTCAGCTTCGATCCGACGCAGCCGGTGTGGCCTGCGACGATCGTCATCTCGGGCATCGCTTTCCTGTGTCTGCCGCAGGCCTTCCATGTCGCCGTCGTCGAGAACGAGGCGCCGGCGCACACGCGCACAGCGGCATGGCTCTACCCGAGTTACCTTGCGCTGTTCAGCCTGCTGATCCTGCCGATCGCCGCGGCAGGGCTTGCGAGGTTCGGCGCGATGATGGACCCCGACACTTACGTCATCTCGCTGCCGATCGCGGCGGATGCGGGCACCATCAGCCTGATCGCGTTCCTGGGCGGGCTCTCGGCCGCCACCGGCATGGTGATCATGACGTCGGTCGCGCTCAGCACCATGCTCTGCAACGACGTCATCATGCCGCTGCTGTTGCGCTCGCGCGTCTTCGGCCTGCGTGCGCAGAGCCGGCCGATGACCTCGGTGCTGGTGGCGGTGCGCCGGCTCTCGATTGTTGGCATCCTGCTGCTCGCCTATCTGATGCACCGCCTGGTCAATCAGTCCTATCCGCTGACCTTGATCGGACTCCTGTCGTTCGTCGCGGTCGCGCAATTCGGTCCGGCGTTCGTCGGAGGGCTGTTCTGGCCGCGGGCCAACAAGGCCGGTGCCTCGATCGGAATCGCGGTCGGCTTTTCCATCTGGGCCTATACGCTGCTGCTTCCCTCGGCCGCGCCGCTCTGGCCGGCGATCGAGGAGATCGTCCGCCAGGGGCCGTGGAAGCTCGCCTGGCTCAAGCCGAACGCATTGCTGGGTCTCGAAGGGATCGATCCGATCTCGCACGCCACGCTCTGGAGCCTCGGCGCCAATCTCGTCTGCTTCCTGATGATCTCGGCGTTGGGGCGGCAGTCGACCGTCGAGCGCAACCAGGCGGCCGCATTCGCCGATGGCGTCATCCGCGAAAAGATCCCGACGCTGTCCTCCCGCGTGGTGGTCCGGCTCGACGATCTCCGCGCGCTGGCGTTGCGTTTTGTCGGCGCGCAGCGCGGCGCAGCGGCCTTCGACAACTATCTCGCGGCGCGTAGCGCCGGCACCGGGCCGCGCCTCGATCCGTCGGGGCTCGTCGATCTCGACTCGATCCGCTTCACGGAGAATCTGCTTGCCGGTGCCATCGGTGCTGCATCGGCGCGCGTGGTGATCGCCGCATCCCTGGAGGGGCACTCGCTGTCGCGGCGGGCGGCGATGGCGATGCTCGACGAAGCCTCGGAGGCGCTGCGCTTCAACCGCAACCTTTTGCAGAGCACGCTCGAAAGCGTGCCGCAGGGCATTTGCGCCTTCGATGCCGATTTCAACATCACGGCCTGGAACGGCCGTTTCATCGCGCTCCTGGACCTGCCGCCGGATTTCGTGCGCGTCGGTCTTCCGCTGGCGGACCTCATTGCCTTCAACGTCGAGCGCGGCGAATATGCCGCGTCCGAATTCGCCGCGCTCCTTGTCAATCGTGACGTCGCCACCCAGAGCTGGCCGTATCTGTACGAGCGCAAGCGGCCGGACGGCACGGTGCTCGAGATCGTCTATGATCGCGTCGCCGAGGGCGGCTACGTATCGACCTACACCGACGTCACCGAGCGTCATCGCGCCGCGGAAGCCCTGCGCCGGGCCAACGAGGGGCTCGAGCTGCGCGTCCGGGAGCGGACCGAGGCGCTCGAGCTGGCGAAGGCGGAAGCCGAGCAGGCCAATCTCGGCAAGACCCGCTTCCTGGCGGCGGCCAGCCACGATCTGCTGCAACCGCTGAATGCGGCCCGGCTGTTCCTGTCCGCGCTCGACGAAAGCCTGCATGCCGCATCGCGATCCGGCGACGTCGACAAGGAGCGCAACCTGGCGAGCAGCGCGATCACGGCGCTGCGCTCGACCGAGCACGTGCTGGACAGGCTGCTCGACATCTCCTCCTACGATGCCGGCGCCGTTCGCGCCGAAGCGTTTGATTTTCCGATCGCGGATCTGCTCGTGCAGTTGAACGTCGAGTTCTCCGCGATGGCGCACGAACGCGGGCTCGTCCTCAACGTCGTCGATTGTCGTGTCGCCGTGCGCAGCGATCCGCATCTCCTGCGTCGCATCTTGCAGAACCTGTTGTCGAACGCGCTCCGCTACACGCCCAGGGGACGCATCCTGCTCGGCTGCCGGCGGCGCGGCGGCGATCTGCGCATCGAGGTCTGGGACACCGGCGTCGGGATCGCGGCGGAGGATCGGACGCGGATCTTCGAGGAGTTCCAGCGTCTGACCCCCGGATCGGAGAAGGGCCTGGGTCTCGGTCTTGCGATCGTGGATCGTATCTCGCGGCTCCTGGGCCATCTCGTCGACGTCCGATCGCGGCCCGGACACGGCTCGTGCTTCGCCGTCACGGTGCCGCTGGCGCGCGGAGCGGGAACGCCGCTTCAGCGCAAGGTGGCAGATGCGCCGCCCGCGGTCGCGGAGCGCACGCTGACGATCCTGTGCCTCGACAATGAGGCGGCCATTCTCGACGGCTTGACGGCATTGCTCGGTGGGTGGGGGCACCATGTGCTTGTCGCCACGGACGCCGATGGAGCGATGGCGGCGGCCGCGGCCCATCCACCGCACCTCGTGCTGCTCGATTACCACCTCGACGATGGTCGCAGCGGCTTGGACTTTCTCGACGATCTCAGGCAGAAGTCGGGGCGCGACGTCCGTGCGCTGATCGTCACAGCCGATCGCAGCGAGGCCGTGCGCGAGGAGGCAAGGGCGCGCGGCTGCGAGATCCTGACGAAGCCGATCAAGCCGGCCGCTCTGCGGCGCTTCCTCGGCAGCGAAGCCCTGAACCGGCAGTTCGAGACGAAACTGGAGACTTCCTGACGATGCGCATCCTGATCGGCGACGATCATCCGCTGGTGCAGGCGGCGTTGCGGAGCGCCTTGTCGAGCGTGCTGCCGGATCTCGACATCATCGCCTGCCAGTCGCTGGACGAGGCGATCGGCGTCCTGACCGCCCAGTCCGACGAGATCGACCTGATCCTCTGGGATCTGACCATGCCGGGCATTCAAGGGTTTGCCGCGCTGTTCATCCTGTCGGCGCAGTTCCCGACCGTGCCGGTGGCGATCATCTCGGCACGGCAGGACGCCGCCACGATCCGCCGTGCGATTGCCTACGGCGCATCCGGCTACATCCCGAAATCGCTCGGCCTGCCCGAGATGGCGGATGCGATCACGAAAATACTCGCCGGTGAAATCTGGATGCCGCCCAATGTCGGCGGGCGCGGCTCGATCCAGAGCGCCGACGTCGAGCTTGCCGCAAGAATGGCTTCGCTGTCGGCGCAGCAGCTGCGCATTCTCGCAATGATCGTCGAAGGCAAGCTCAACAAGCAGATCGCGGGCGAACTCGACATCGCCGAGCAGACCGTGAAGGGCCACGTCTCGACGATCCTGCGCAAGCTCGGCGTCGGCTCGCGCACCCAGGCCGCGGTCGTGGCCGAGCGGCTGTCATTCGGTCAGCCCAACGGCACCTGAGATCCCTCCCGCAAAACAAGACGGAGGCCGTGAGGCCTCCGTCTTCATTCTGTTGTCTTGGAATTCTGCTGCTTATCCCAATCGTCCCGCCGCGTGCGCCAGCAGCGTGTACACCAGCCCCGTCTCCGAGATCAGGTGGCTGCGCAGCTCCTGCGGGCCGCGGCCGTCGCGGGCGACTTCGTCGAGCAGGCGCTCGAACTCGGCGACGTAGCGGTCGACCGTGCCCTTGAAGTTGCGGTCGGCGCGGTACTTGCGGGCGACCTCGTCGAAGGCCTTCTGGCCGGCGGGCGTGTACAGGCGCTTGGTGAAGGCCTTGTTCTCGCCGCGCTGATAGCGGTCCCACATCTCGGCGGCGAGGTTGCGGTCCATCAGCCGGCCGATGTCGAGCGACAGCGATTCCAGCGGATTGCTGCCATCTTGCGGTGCCTGCGGCTGCGGCGCGGCGGCATTGCGGCCGCGCAGAGCCTCACGACCGGTCGGGGCGCCGTGATTGGCGTCCGTGCGGTTGAGCAGGTCCGACAGCCAGCCGTCGCGGCCCTGGTCGCTACCGCCAGGTGCGACCGGCGGCGCTTCGGTGCGGCGCGCGGCCGGCATGCCGAGGTCCGGCGGCGGCAGCGTCGAGGCGCTGCCGGTGTCGCGCATGCGGGTCTCGGGAGCCCGGCCGCCGACGGCCGCGGCCAGCACCGGCTCTTCCTGGCGATGGATGCTGGCGCGGCCCGCCGTAGTGACGTCGAGCCCGCGGCCATGCTGGGCCACGATGCGGTTGAGCTCGGCGAGCGCCTCGATCTGGTCGACGATCACCTTGCGCATCTGGGCCGTGCTCTCGGCAGCCTCCTGCGGCATCTCGAGCACGCCGCGGCGCAGCTCGTTGCGGGTGGCTTCGAGCTCATTGTGCATCTCGAGAGCCATCTGCTTCATGCTGCCGACGAGGTTGGTGAACTTCTCGGTCGACTGCTTGAACATCGCATCCGCCTCGTCCGTGGTCTGGCGGTAGATGTCGTGCATCGCCTCGATGGTCTGGCGGTGCTCCTCCTCGGACGCCGCGCGCACCGCCTCGAACTGGCGGGTGATCGCGGCGGAGCCTGCGCCGGCGGTCTCGGCGACGACGCGGGCGATGTCGCGGGCGCGCTCTTCGGCGGCCGCCAGCGATTCATCGAGGAGGCCGGTGAAGCGCGACAGCCGCTGGTCGAGATCGGCCGTGCGCAGGTCGATCGTGGTGACGAGCGATTCCAGTGCCTGCTTGCGCTCGGCGAGCGAGGCGGTGGTGTTCTTGTTGCTCTGCTCGACGACCTGCGCGGCCTCGACCAGCGCCTTGCCGTGCTTGTCGAACTGGGTCGACAGCTCGCCGAGATCCTGGAGCGCCTTCGTGGTCTTGCTGTTGAAGACGTTGAGCTGCTCTTCCAGGTTCTGAGTCGCGGCGCCGTTGCGCGAGGTGACGTCGTTCATCGCCGAGACGAAGTCGGCGACGCGCGTCACCAGCGCCCGCTCCAGCGAGTTGAGGTTGTCGTGCGCACCGGTCAGCACCTCCTGCAGCAGGATGTTGCCTTCGCGCAGGCGCTCGAACAGGGCGACCGTGTCGGTGCGCAGGATCTTGCTGGTCTCCTGCATCTCCGTGACGGCCGCGATCGAGACCTGGCGCGACTGGTCGATCGCCGAACGCGAGGCCTGCTCGAGGTCCTTCAGCGACTTGCCGACCGCGCTGGTGGCGATCTCGCTCGCCGCGTTGATGGTGCGGGCGACTTCCGAGCCGTTGCCCATCATGGTCTGCGAGAAGGCGTTGCCGCGCGTCTCGATCGACTTCAACGCGTCGGAGGTGACGCGGTCGATGTCGAGGGTGAGCTGGTTGGTCTTCGAGCCGATGGCATCGACCAGCGCGCCGCGCTTGGCGTCGATCATGTTCGACAGGCGGTCGGCCTGCTGCTGCACGTAGGTGACGATCTCGTCAGTCTTGCCGGTCATGGCCTGGCCGAAGCTGGAGGTGGCGGCGAGCACCGAGCGCTCGACGTCGGCCGAGCTCGTCTTGACCCGCGAGCTCGCCTCGTTGGAGGCGGAGATCAGCGCGTTCTGGGCGTTGAGCGCGCTGGTCTGGATGTCGTTGGTCGCGTTGGCGGTGGCCGCGCTCAGCGTGCGCTCGATCTCGGTCGAGATCGTGCGGATCTGGCTCGCGGCGTCGGCCGAGGTCGAGGTCAGCGAGATCTGCGCCTCGCGCGCGCTGTTGAGGATGGTCGAGGCGGTGTCGGCGCCGACCGCAGTCAGCGTGCGCTCGATGTCCGTCGTCAGCGACTTGATCTGGCTCGCCGCATCGCTCGAGGCGGAGATCAGCGAGCCCTGGGCCTCGCGGACACCGCTGGTGAGCGCCTCGATGGTGGCGCCGCCGGCGGTCGCCAGCGCGCGCTGCATCTCGGCCGCGAGCGAACGGACCTGGCTGGTCTGTTCGGCCGAGACCGCGAGCAGGGTGCTCTGGGCGTCGCGCGCGCTGGTGGTGATCGTCTCGGCCGTCGTCTGGCCCACCTGCGAGAGCGAACGATGCACTTCGGCCGCGAGCGACTTGACCTGGCTCGCCGCATCCGAGGACGCCGTGACCAGCGTGCTCTGGGCCTCGCGGGCGCCGCTCATGATGGTCTCGGCCGTCGAGGTGCCCGCCATCGTAAGCGAGCGCTGCACGTCCGAGGACAGCGCCTTGATCTGGTTGGCGGTCTCGGTCGAGGCCGCGATCAGCGCGTTCTGCGCGTCGCGGGCGCCGGCGGTGATCGATTCCGCCGTGGTGGTGCCCGCCATCGTAAGCGAGCGCTGCACGTCCGAGGACAGCGCCTTGATCTGGTTGGCGGTCTCGGTCGAGGCCGCGATCAGCGCGTTCTGCGCATCGCGGGCGCCGGCAGTGATCGATTCCGCCGTGGTGGTGCCGGCCAGCGACAGCGAACGCTGCACGTCGGCGGTGAGCGCCTTGACCTGGCTCGCCGCATCCGAGGACGCCGTGACGAGGGTGGTCTGCACCTCGCGGGCGCCGGCCAGGATGGAGGCCGCAGTGGCGGAGCCGGCCGCCGACAGCGTGCGTTCGACGTCGGCCGCGAGCCCCTTGATCTGGTTGGAGGCCTCGCCCGATGCGGCGACGAGCGTCGACTGGGCTTCGCGGGCACTGGTCAGGATCGAGTTCGCCGCACCGGTGCCGACCGCGGTCAGCGCCTGCTCGACCTCGGCCGAGGTCATCTTGAGCTGGGCGTTGACGTCGGAGGAGACCGTCAGCAGCGACTGCTGGGCCGCGCGCGCGCCGGTCTGGATGGTCTCGCTGGTGTTGACGACGAGGTTGGTGAGCGAGCGCTCGGCGTCCTCGACATGCGAACGGATCGCGGTCGAGATCATCTCGGCGCGGGACATCATGTCCTCGCTGGCCTGGCGTCCGCTGCTCTCGATGCGGCCGGCGACGGCCTCGACGCGCGAGCCGAGCAGGTCCTCGAACTGCGCCACGCGCACGTCGATGTCGCTGGCGACGGAGCCGATCTTGGTCTCGATGGCCTGCTGGATGTCCTGGAAGCGCGCCGTGACCGTGTCGGTCAGATGCGTGCTGCGGCCGTCGATGATCTCGGTGACGCCGGTAATGCGGCGGTCGACCGCCTCGATCGCCTGCGCGGTGCCGTCCGTGAGCGTCGAGGTCAGCAGCGTGAGGCGCGTGTCGATCGACTGCACGGCCTGCGAGGCGCCGTTGGTCACGGCGGTGGTCAGATAGGTGAGGCGGGAGTCGATGGATTCGAGCGCCTGCGACGCGCCGCCGGTGAGCGTCGTCGTGAGGTGCGTCAGCCGGGTGTCGATCGACTGGATGGTCTGCGATGCGCCATCGGTCAGCGAGGTCGTGAGGTGGGTGAGGCGGGAGTCGATCGACTGGATCGCCTGCGCGGCACCGTCGGTCAGCGATGTCGCCAGCGTGTTGATGCGCCCGTCGATGGTTTCGGTCATGGACTTCGCGCGGGTGTCGAACGACTGTTCGAGTGCGGCGACGCGGCCGACGAGCTGCTCGTCGAAGGTCCTGATGTGGCCTTCGATCGTGCCGTCGAGGCTCGCGATCTTGCCGTTCAGCGAGGTGTCGAGGTTGGCGACGCGTTCGCCGATCGTGGTCTCGAACTGCACGAGGCGCTGGTCGAGCACCGCCGTGATCTGGCCGCCGTTCGCCGTGAAGCGGGTGTCGAAATTGTCGACATAGGTCCTCAGCGTCTCGGCGATGTCCTGCGTGCGCTGGCCCATGCGCTCGACGATCTCGCCGCCGAAGGTCTTCACGGTGCGGTCGAACTCGGAGATGTGGCGCGTGATCAGCGCGCCCAGCGTGCCGGAGTCGCGGGCGAACTTCTCGACCAGCTCGGTGCCCTGGTTCCTCACCAGCTCGTCGAAGGCGCTCATCTGCAGCGACAGCGAGTCGTGTGCGGTCTCGGTCTGGCTGACGACCTTGGCGACCAGGGCGTTGACGGTGGCGTCGAGCGCCTCGCTCGCCTTGTCGCCGCTCGTCATGATCTGGCCGGCGAGGCGGTTGCCGGCGTCGTCGATCTTGGCGGAGATGTCGTTGGAACGCAGCTCGAGCTCGAGCAGCAGCGAGTCCGACGAGTTCTTCAGGGAATCGTGCACCTGCTCGGTGCGCTCGGAGATGCCGTCGACGATCGCGGCGGAACGCTGCTCGAATTCGCCGGTGATGCGGTCGATGCGCTCGTTCAGCATCTCATGGACGCGGTCGGCGAGATCGACGAACTCGTCGTGGACGTGGCCGGTCTTGAAGTTGAGGCTGGTGGTCAGCCGCTCGCTGGCGTCGAGCACGGCGCGCGTGGTCTCGTTGCTGGCTTCCTCGAGGCGGTCGAGCAGGTCGCCGCCGCGCTCGCCGAGCGCCAGGATCATGTTGTCACCGGCATTGCTCAGCGCCTGGGTGATGTGGGCACCGCGCTCTTCGAGCGCGCCGGTGATGGACTTGGCGACCTCGTCGACACGGGAGGCGATCGCGTCCGAGATCAGCGCGATGTCGTGGCGCAGGTCGATCTGCACGCCGGAGATGGCGCTGCGGACCTGCTCGGCCTGGCCGACCAGATTGTCGCGCTGATGCGCGATGTCCTGGAGCAGGGCGCGGATGCGCACCTCGTTGTCGGAATAGGCGCGTTCCAGCGCTGCGACCTCGTTGGCGACCAGCGTCTCGAGCTCGCCGGCGCGCGCAATCGCGCGTTCGATGCCGTCGCCCATCGCCGCGACCTCGCGACGGATGGCCTGGCCGACGGTGACCATGGAATCGGAGGCCGAGCCTTCCGGTTCGGAGAAGCGGATCGCGACCTGCGCCATCGCCTGCGCGATCATGCGCATTTCCTGGCCGCGCCAGACGAGGCTCGCCAGGAAGTAGAACAGCATGATCGGCGCGAAGAACATCGCGACGAGACCGGCGATGACGAGCACGCCGCCGCTCTGGCCCATGGCGGCCTGGATCGAGGGCAGGAAGCCGACGGTCAGCGCGGCGCAGGCGGCGAGCCAGATGCCGGCGAAGATGGTGGCGAAGGTGTAGACGCTGCGGGCAGGGCGGCCCTTCTGCAGCGCCTGGAGCAGCTGGCCGATGGTCTCGCGGTCGTCATTGGCGGCGCGGCGCGAGGGGCGCGGCTCCTCGACCGGGTCGAACACGGTCGCCCCCTCGTTGGCGGCCGGGCGCGGCTCGAAGCTCGGCTCATCGAAGATCGGAGGGGCAGGCGGCGGCACCGGGGGCGCCGCTTCGTTGCGCACGGAGACGTTGCGGCTGGTGTCCGCAGCCGTGTCGCTGATGTTGAGGGCTTCCTGGATCGCAGAAAGCGCGACTTCTGTGGGGTCTTTGACCTTTTTCGGAGTGTTCGCCATGTTCAGTCCGAGCCCTCGTTACGTGTACGCGTCCCCCCGCGAGCCCTGCGCGCGGCGCAAGCCCACAGACCGGATCATGCCGCTTGCGCGGATCCCCGAGCCGTCCCCACCCGGACGGCTTGTCCGCCAATTTCTGCAACATCCTATTTGCAGAGCGTCGCGAATGAAATGCCCGCGATTAAGACATTCTTAATCATCGTTAACAGGATCGTGGCGTAACGCCTTAGCAATAAATGCAATTCTCCACCGGACTCGGTCGATTGCGGCAACTTGTTGTCAATAAACAGGCAGATCTACGTCAAATAGCCCAAACATTTCGTTAACCATTTTCATGCTTGGGTGAGGGGAACCTGACCGCCGGACCGGCGGCCGCCGCGCGATGCCGGGGCCTGCGCCATGACGCCTGAACTGCAACGGATGGATTGGATGCCGTCGCCCCCGCTTGCACCCATCGATAGCCCGCTGGATCTCGATCACCTGTCCCGGATGACGCTCGGCGACACTGAACTGGAACAGGAAGTGTTGGCGATGTTCGCCGAGCAGGCGGTCCGCCTGCTGGCGGCGATGGCTGCGATGCCGGCCGAGACCGGCGCGCTCGCGCACAAGCTCAAGGGTTCGGCGCGAGGAATCGGCGCCTTTGCGGTGGCCGATGCCGCAGCCAGCCTGGAGACCGCGATCAGGACCGGCCGTGGCCGGCCCGATGCCCTCGCCGCGCTGAAACAGGCGGTGACGGAGGTCCGCGCCGCCATCGAGGCGATCCTGAAGCCGTAGGCCGATACGGTCAAAGCCGCGCTCTAGTCATTTGTTTTGACGCGTTTTCTTCCCGCAAGATGGGATTCATTTCGCATCAAAACGCTATGGCGCCGGGCTGACCGACCCGTTATAGGACAGCCCGGACCCTCCTTCCTTCCCAGCACCGCGGCAGCACGAGCAGATATGGCCAAGATTCACTTTGTCGACCACAAGGGCGAAACCCGCACGGTGGAAATCGAGAACGGCGCAACCGTGATGGAAGCCGCGATCCGCAACAGCATTCCCGGCATCGAGGCCGAATGCGGCGGCGCCTGCGCCTGTGCGACCTGCCATGTCTATGTCGACGAAGCGTGGCGTGAGAAGGTGGGCAGCCCGACGCCGATGGAGGAGGACATGCTCGATTTCGGTTTCGACGTGCGCCCGAATTCGCGCCTGTCTTGCCAGATCAAGGTTTCCGACGAGCTCGACGGTCTCGTCGTGGCGACGCCGGAACGCCAGGCCTGATCGTCTCCAAACAAACTAGATGCTCGGCGGCGCGACCTCGATGCCGCGCTTGTGCCAGGGTCTGAGCTTCTCGATCACCTCTGCAGTCAGCGGCGCGGGGCGTCGCGTCGCCTCATCGAGCAAGACGCCGACCGACGTCGCCGACGCGATGCACTTTCCTTGCGAGAACACGACCTGCTCGAAGGTCACCGACGTTCGTCCGAGCTTCACCACCCCGAGGCCGAGCTCGATCGTGTTCGGCCAGTGCAGCTCGGCACGAAAATGCATGTCGAGTCGCACCATGATCCAGGCGAGGCCCGGCGGGGTCAGCCCGTATTCGGGAAGCTTCATCAGCGTGACACGGCCCGTCTCGAAATAGGTGGCGTAGACCGCGTTGTTGACGTGCTGGTTTGGATCGAGATCGCCGAAGCGGACGTTGTCGCTGAGGCGGTAGGGATAGTCCTCAAGGCGCGGCGTCGTGTCGGGGCGGGCTGGCGCGTTCACCGATTGATCTCCGTCATATCCATCCTCGTTACAGCCCAGTTATTTTGGCCCGGCAAGTGGGCGCGACTGCGGGGCGATCCCGCTTTTATGCCTTCCCTGTTCCATCCCCGTTGGCTAGACAGGCAGGGTCACCTCAGCCCAAAGGGCTCCGTCTAACCGATAACGATCGATAAAGAGACGACATGAGCGACGTGATCAAAACCGATGTGCTGATTATTGGCGCCGGCCCCTGCGGTCTGTTCGCCGCCTTCGAGCTCGGCCTTCTCGACATGAAGGCGCATTTCGTCGACATCCTCGACAAGGTCGGCGGCCAGTGTGCCGAGCTCTATCCGGAAAAACCGATCTACGACATTCCCGGCATTCCGCAGGTTTCGGGGCAGGGGCTCACCGACGCGCTGATGGAGCAGATCAAGCCGTTTCATCCGACCTTCCATCTCGGCGAGATGGTCGAGACCGTGGAGAAGATCGGCGATCCCGCCTTTCGCTGCACCACCGACACCGGCAAGGTGTTCGAGTGCAAGGTGGTGGTGATCGCGGCCGGCGGCGGCTCATTCCAGCCCAAGCGTCCGCCGGTGCCGGGCATCGAGGCCTATGAAGGCACGTCGGTGCATTATGCCGTGCGCAAGATGGAGACGTTCCGCGACAAGAACGTGCTGATCGTCGGCGGCGGCGATTCCGCGCTAGACTGGACGCTCAATCTGCATCCGCTGGCCAAGCGCATCACGCTTCTGCATCGGCGCGACGAGTTTCGCGCCGCGCCCCACAGCGTCGAGCAGATGCGCGCGCTCGTCGCTGGCGGCAAGATGGATCTGCGGCTCGGCCAAGTCACCGCGCTCTCCGGCGCTGACGGCAAGCTCACCGGCGCGACCGTCAAGGGCAACGACAACAGCTTGAGCGAGATTGCCTGCGAGGCCATGCTGCCGTTCTTCGGGCTGACCATGAAGCTCGGCCCGGTCGCGAATTGGGGCATTGCGCTGGAGAACAACCTCGTGCCGGTCGAGACATCCGCGTTCGAAACCAACGTATCAGGCATCTTCGCCATCGGCGATATCAACACGTATCCCGGCAAGATCAAGCTGATCCTGTGCGGCTTCCACGAGGGCGCGCTGATGTCGCAAAAAGCCCATCGTTATGTCTATCCGGAGAAGCGGCTCGTGTTCCAGTACACGACCTCGTCCTCCAGCCTGCAAAAGAAGCTCGGTGTCAACTGACGGAACGCAGCGGGGAGGCGATGCCCCATGTTTCTGGTGCTGGAACCGTTCGCGAAATCGCCGTAGTCTGCGGCCATTCCGGTCGTGGAATAACAAGGTGATCTAATGCGGAATTTCTCCAGCTTTCGGCAGCTCTCCTTCCTCGCGCTCGCATTGTCGCTCGCGACGGTGACGCCGTGTGCGGCACAGACCACCGAGCCCACGGCGGCGGGCCTCTGGCAGAAGGTCGAAGACGGCAAGACGGTCGGATGGTTCCTCTTCATCGACCACAACGGCGTGTTCGAAGGTGTGATCGCCAAGACCTTCCCGCGGCCAACCGACAATCCGAACGAAGTCTGCTCCAAGTGCACCGACGATCGCAAGAACGCGCCGGTGCTCGGCATCTCCTTCGTCCGCAACATGAAGCGCGAAGGATTGAAGTACGAAGGGGGCAACGTGCTCAATCCGCGCGACGGCCAGATCTGGAAGGCCAATATGCGGGTCAGCCCCGACGGCCAGACCCTGACGCTGCGCGGCTATCTCGGCATCGCGCTGCTCGGCAAGGACGAGACCTGGACGCGCCTACCCGATGCCTACATTGCCCAGGTGGATCCTGCCATCGTCGCAAAATACCTGCCCGCGCAGGCTGCAGCCGCGAAACCGCCCGCACCCGCGGCGAAGAAGGGCGGCGCGATGATGGCCCCTGCGAAGCAGTAGGCGCGCCGCCTCAGCACTCGTAGCTTCGGTGCGTCCTCTTCCCGCTTAGGCTGGGAATCCAGGACGTGCCAGCTTCTCAACGTCATTGCACGGCCCGTGCGGCCACGTTCGCCGAAAGGCGAACACGCGCCGGACCCGCTCCAGTAGTTCCCCGGAATGCGCGCTGGCGCCGGATTTGCATGGCTGCCGGCAAAGCTGCTGGGGGAGCGAGTCGCCGTCTCCACGCCTGCCGCGCACCACGCGGAGGGCGGACGGCAGCGTTTGCCTCGCGGCGATCACTTCGACCGCGGAGACACCATGAAAGCAATATCGTGTGCCGCCACGCTGCTGGGATTGATCGCGCTATTGGCCACATCGGCGCTGGCGCGCGATGACGGCCGCTACGCCAACTCGCCATTAAAACCCTGGTTCGAGAGTCTGCATAGCGAATACGGACAGTGCTGCTCCGACGCCGACGGCTATGTCATCGCCGACGTCGATTGGGAATCCGATCGCGGCCACTACCGCGTGCGCATCGACGACGAATGGGTCGTGGTGCCCGACGGTGCGGTGATCACCGTGCCGAACAAGATCGGCCGCACCATGGTCTGGAAGCACTATGTCGACGGCCATCCGCGCGTGCGCTGCTTCATGCCGGGCAGCATGACTTAGACCCGCGTGTCATTCCGGTCTGCGCGCCAATGTTTCCGGACGGTTTCGCGGAAGCGCCGATGCACCCTGCCTAACGCTCTTGCAGATCAAGCTGCGGAGATTTGACCGGGGCGGCGGCCGCGGGAAAGCGCAAGGGGTAAGAGCGCCTGTCTGTGGAACAGGAGGTCGGTGGTTCGAGCCCCTCACGTCACCGGCGCGGGGTTGAACAGCGTGAGATCATTGTGGATGCCCCAGCGGTCCGACCACGGCTTGACGCGGCCGGAGGCGACATCGAGGATCAGGCGGAACAGATCCCAGCCGCATTCCTCGATGGTCTTCTCGCCGGTGGCGATGCTGCCTGAATCAAAATCGATCAGGTCTTTCCAGCGCCGCGCGAGCTCGCTGCGGGTCGCGACCTTGATGACGGGCGCGGCGGCGAGGCCATAGGGCGTGCCGCGACCGGTGGTGAACACCTGCAGGGTCATGCCGGAGGCGAGCTGGAGCGTGCCGCAGATGAAGTCGCTTGCCGGTGTTGCTGCGAACAGCATGCCCTTCTGCGTCGCCTTCTCGCCGGGCGAGAGCACGCCGGCGATGGCGGAGGAGCCGGACTTCACGATCGAGCCGAGCGACTTCTCGACGATGTTGGCAAGGCCGCCCTTCTTGTTGCCGGGCGTGGTGTTGGCGCTGCGGTCGGCGCCGCCGCGGGCGAGGTAGGAATCGTACCAGGCCATCTCACGCACCAGCGCGCGGCCGACATCCTCGTTGATGGCGCGTCGCGTCAGCAGCTGGATGGCGTCGCGCACTTCGGTGACTTCCGAGAACATCACGGTCGCGCCGGCGCGCACCAGCAGGTCCGCGGCGAAGCCGACGGCGGGATTCGCGGTGACGCCGGAGAAGGCATCGCTACCGCCGCATTGCAGGCCGATGACGAGATCGGAGGCCGGGCAGGTCTCGCGCTTGCGCGTGTTGAGCACCTTCAGGCGGGCTTCGGCCTGGGTCATGATCGCATCGACGATCGCGCCAAAGCCGTCGAAGGCTTCGTCCTGCATGCGCACGATGGCGTCGTTGATGCCTGCCGGCACCAGCCGCTCGGGCGCGAGCTTCTCGCAACCGAGGCCGACGACCAAAATCTCGCCGCCGAAATTCGGGTTGAGCGCGAGGTTCTGCAGGGTGCGGATCGGCACGACCGCGTCGGGCGCGGTGATGGCGACGCCGCAGCCGTAGGCATGGGTCAACGGCACGACGTCATCGACGTTCGGATATTTCGGCAGCAGCTCGGCGCGGATGCGCTTGACCGCATATTCCATCGTGCCCTTGACGCATTGCACGGAGGAGGAGATGCCGAGGATGTTCTTGGTGCCGACCGAGCCGTCCGGATTGCGATAGCCCTCGAAGGTGAAGCCTTCGAGCGGCGGCAGCGGTGCGGGGACGGCGGTCGAGATTTCCAGCTTGTCGAGGGCAGGGGCCTCCGGCATGCGGATGCGGGCCTCGTCCACCCACTCGCCGGCCAGGATCGGCGACAGCGCGTAGCCGATGATCTCGCCATAACGGATGATCGGCGCGCCTTCCGCGATATCGACCAGCGCGGTCTTGTGCCCTTGCGGCACGAAGGCGCGCAGCGTCAGTCCCGATGCAAAGCGCGAACCGGCGGGAAGCCCGAAATCATTGACCACGATCGCGACGTTGTCGCGCTCGTTGAGCTTGATGTAGCGGGGCTGCTCTTTCGCTGCGACGTCCTGGTCCATCTTCGCTTGCCTCAAGAACGGAAGAAACCGTGTTTTCGTTCACCTCTCCCCGGAGGGGAGAGGTGGACACCTGCGCCGCGGCACGACATCACTCGTCAACCCGGATTCGTGTAGGCCGTCTTCACCGTGGTGTAGAACTCGCGCGCGTAGGAGCCCTGCTCGCGGGCCCCGTAGCTCGAGCCCTTCCGTCCGCCGAACGGCACGTGATAGTCGACGCCGGCGGTCGGCAGATTGACCATCACCATGCCGGACTCGCTGTTGCGCTTGTAGTGCGAGGCGTATTTCAGGCTGGTGGTGCAGATGCCGGAGGCGAGGCCGAACTCGGTGTCGTTGGAGATCGCGAGCGCTTCCTCGTAGTTCTTCGCACGAATGACGGCGGCGACCGGACCAAAAATTTCCTCACGCGCGATGCGCATGTTGTTGTTGGCTTCGGTGAACAGCGCCGGCTGCAGGTAATGACCGGGGTTCTCGCGCTTGAGCAGCTCGCCGCCGAAGGCGAGCTTGGCGCCCTCGTCCTGGCCGATCTTGATGTAGCGGAGATCCTGGTCGAGCTGGCTCTGGTCGACGACGGGGCCGATATGCACGCCGGTCTTGAGCGCATCGTCCACCGACAGCCCCTTCAACCGCTCGGCCATCGCCGCGACGAAGCGGTCGTGGATGCCTTCGGTGACGATCAGGCGCGAGGAGGCGGTGCAGCGCTGGCCGGTCGAGAAATAGGCGCCGTTGACGGCGACCTCGACGGCGGTCTTGAGGTCGGCGTCGTCGAGCACGACCAGGGGATTCTTGCCGCCCATCTCGAGCTGGAATTTCTTCATCGGGTTCGAGAGCACGCAGGCCTGCGCGATCTTGCGCCCCGTCTGCACCGACCCGGTGAAGGAGATCGCGGCCACATCGGGGTGCTCGAGCAGGGTCTGGCCGACCACCGAGCCGGAGCCGACCACGAGGTTGAACACGCCGGCGGGAACGCCGGAACGGGTGATGATTTCGGCGAGTGCATGTCCGGAGCCCGGCACCAGCTCGGCCGGCTTGAACACGACCGTGTTGCCGTAGCACAGCGCCGGCGCGATCTTCCAGGCGGGGATCGCGATCGGGAAATTCCAGGGCGTGATCATGCCGACGACGCCGACCGGCTCGCGGGTGAGCTCGACGTCGAGGCCGGGACGGACCGAGGCGCCCTTCTCGCCGATCAGGCGTAGCGCTTCGCCGGCGAAGAACGCGAAGATCTGGCCGGCGCGGGCGACCTCGCCGATCCCCTCGGGCAGCGTCTTGCCTTCCTCGCGGGCGAGCAGGCGGCCGAGCTCTTCCTTGCGGGCGAGGATCTCGGCGGAGATCTTGTTCAGCGCGTCATAGCGCTCCTGCGGCGTCGAGCGCGACCAGGCGGGGAAGGCAGCCTTTGCGGCGGCGATCGCCTTCTCGGTCTGCGCCTTGTCGGCTTTGGCATATTCGCCGACGAGATCGTTGGTGTTGGAGGGGTTGATGTTCTTCGTGATGCCGGAGCCGTCGACCCATTCGCCGCCGATGAAGTTCTTCAGGATCGCAGTCATCGTTTCCTCCAGAGTATTTTAACGAACGAGGCAGGGACGCTTGTCGTCGAAGGTCCAGCCGGGGATCAGGTCCTGCATGGCAATAGCGTCATCGCGGGCGGCAAGTCCATGCTGCTTGTAGAGCTCATGCGCGGCGTCGATAGCGGCCCTGTCGATTTCGATACCCAGGCCCGGCCTGTCCGGGACCGCAATTTGGCCGCCCTTGATCTGCAGCGGCTCTCTGGTCAGGGCCTGGCCGTCCTGCCAGATCCAGTGGGTGTCGATCGCGGTGACCTTGCCGGGCGCGGCTGCGCCGACATGGGTGAACATGGCGAGTGAAATGTCGAAATGGTTGTTGGAGTGCGAGCCCCAGGTCAGGCCGTTGTCACGGCAGGTCTGGGCGACGCGCACCGAGCCTTGCATGGTCCAGAAATGGGGATCGGCGAGCGGAATGTCCACCGCCCCTAAGCGCACCGCGTGGGAGAGCTGCCGCCAGTCGGTGGCGATCATGTTGGTTGCGGTCGGCAGGCCGGTGGCGCGGCGGAACTCGGCCATGATCTCGCGGCCGGAGAAGCCGGCCTCGGCGCCGCAGGGATCCTCGGCATAGGCGAGGATGCCGTGCATGTCCTTGCAGAGGCTGATCGCCTCATCCAGCGACCAGGCGCCGTTGGGGTCGAGCGTGACGCGCGCGTTCGGAAAGCGCTTTGCGATGGCAGTGACGGCCTCGATCTCCTGCTCGCCGCGGAGCACGCCACCCTTGAGCTTGAAATCGGCAAAGCCGTAATGGTCGTGGGTGGCCTCGGCGAGGCGCACCACCGTCTCCGGCGTCATCGCCTCCTGATGGCGGAGGTTGAACCATTCCGCCCCGCCGGTCTCGCCTTCCACATAGGGCAGGCGGGACTTGCGGCGATCACCGACGAAGAAGAGATAGCCGAGCGTCTCGACGCTTGTGCGCTGCTGGCCTTCGCCGAGTAGCGCGGCGACCGGCAGCCCGAGATGCTGGCCGAGCAAGTCGAGTAGCGCGGATTCGATCGCGGTGACCGCGTGGATCATCACCCGCAGGTCAAACGTCTGCTTGCCGCGGCCGCCGGCGTCGCGGTCGGCAAAGGCGGTACGGACGTCGGCGAGGATGTTGTTCATCGCCCCGACGGTCTTGCCGATCACGAGATCGCGCGCGTCCTGGAGTGTCTGCCAGATCTTCTGCCCGCCCGGCACCTCGCCGACGCCGGTGTGGCCGGCATTGTCGGTGAGGATGACGATGTTGCGGGTGAAGAAGGGCGCATGCGCGCCGCTGAGGTTGAGGAGCATGCTGTCGCGGCCCGCAACCGGGATCACCTGCATCGATGTGACGACCGGTGCACCAGAAATCTCAGTCCGGGCCATCGCACGCTCCTCCCTGTCGTCTTGTTATTCTGCAGCCTGTTGTGACGATCGTGCGGCGGGCAGCTTCTTCACCAGCGCGGTCAGTTCGGCGATCTCCTGCTCCGTGAGGTCGGTCAGCGGCGGACGGACCGGGCCGGAATCGCGGCCGATCACCTTCATGCCGGCCTTGATGATCGAGACTGCATAGCCCTTCTTGCGATTGCGGATCGCGATCAGCGGCAGGATGAAGTTCTTCAGGCCGGCGTGGATCGTCTCATGGTCGCGCTTGCGCACCGCGGCGTAGAAATTGGTGGCGAACTCCGGCACGAAGTTGAACACGGCCGAGGAATAGGTCGTCACGCCCATGTCGAGATAGGGCAGCGCGAAAGTCTCCGCGGTCGGCAGGCCGCCGATATAGGTGAGGCGATCGCCGAGCTTGGTGTAGACGCGCGTCATCAGCTCGATGTCGCCGATGCCGTCCTTGTAGCCGACGAGGTTCGGGCAGCGCTCGGCGAGGCGCGCGAGCGTATCGGGCTGGAGGATGGCGTTGTCACGGTTGTAGACGATGACGCCGATCTTAACGGAGGCGCAGACCGCCTCGACATGGGCGGCAAGGCCGTCCTGCTCGGAATGGGTGAGGTAAGGCGGCAGCAGCAGCAGGCCGTCGGCGCCAGCCTTCTCGGCACCGATCGCGATCTCGCGGGCGATTGCGGTGCCGTAGCCGGTGCCGGCGAGCACGGGCACGCGGCCCTTGGTCTCCTCGACGGCGATCTTCACGATCTGCGGAACCTCGGTCGGGGTCAGCGAGAAGAACTCACCGGTGCCGCCGGCGGCGAACAGTCCGGCAACGTCGTAGCCGCAGAGCCAGTCCATGTTGGCGCGGTAGGTCGCCTCGTCGAAGGAGTAGTCCGCCCTGAACGGCGTGACGGGGAAGGACAGGAGGCCCGATCCGATCTTCTGGGCCATCTCCTGCGGGGTCATCTTGCTCACGGGCGCTGCTCCCTTTCGTGCGTGTTGTGGAGGACGCAAGCCTGCGCGTCCATGCGCCGTGGTTTAGGAGACCGTTCGATGCGCGTCCAAGCCAAAGCCTATATCGACCGATGCAGATTGAGCATCAATCCTCCGTCAGCTCCGCGGAGGACAATTCGCCGGCGATTTTGACCAGGGCCGACAGCAGCGGATTCTCGTCGTCGCGGCGCCAGACCATGAAGAGCTCGACGGGAACGCGGGTGCGCAGCTTCAGCGGGCGCAGCCGCACGTCGGAGATCTTCAGGCTCGCGGCTGCGGCCGGCACGATGGCAAGGCCGAGGCCGGCGCGCACCATGGCGAGGATGGAGTGGATCTGGCTGAGATGCTGGACGTAGCGCGGCAGCACGTCGGCCCGGGTGAAGAGAGCCACCAGCAGATCGTGGAAGTAGCGGCTCTCATAGGGCGAATACATCACGAAGGGCTGGTCGTCGAAATCCTTGATGGTGATGCCGTCGGCGTTGGCGAGCGGATGCTTCTTCGGGATCGCGGCGAGCAGGGGCTCGGCGACGACGCGGCGGCTGGTCAGCTCGGGCCGCGCGATCGGCGGCCTGAGCAGGCCGGCGTCGATCTGGCCCGAGGTCAGCGCCTCGAACTGGTCGCCCGACACCATCTCCTTCAGCGAGAAGTCCACCTCGGGCAGCTTGGCACGGCAGGCGGCGACGAGCTCGGGCAGGAAGCCGTAGGCGGCGGCCGCGGTGAAGCCGATCTTGAGCGAGCCGGTCTTGCCGAGCGCGATGCGGCGGGCAACTTGCGAGGCGCTTTCCGCAAGCTTGAGGATGCGCCGCGCCTCCGGCAGGAAGCTGCGTCCCGCAGGTGTCAGGCGCACCGAGCGGCTGGTACGCTCCAAGAGCGGCGCGTCGATGATGTGCTCGAGCACCTGGATCTGCCGGGACAGCGGCGGCTGGGTCATGTTCAGCCGCGCGGCGGCGCGGCCGAAATGCAGTTCCTCCGCCACCGTGACGAAACAGCGGAGCTGGTTGAGGTCGAACATCGATACATGCCTTAGATGAATAAGGCGTTTCGCCGGCACTTCTAGCATCGATCATCCCCAAAACAAAGACGGCGGCCGTGAAGCCGCCGTTGAGTTGCCTGGTCAAGCTCCCATGGGAGCCCTCAGGAGGAACGTTTCAGCGTCACCCGCTCGATCTTGCCGACGATGACGAGATAGGCGAAGACGGCCACTAGCGCGTTGAGGCCGACGAACACCAGCGCGCCGTTGAACGAGCCGGTCGCGGCCAGGATGTAGCCGATCACGATCGGCGTGGTGATCGAGGACAGGTTGCCGAAGGTATTGAACAGGCCGCCGGAGATGCCGCCGGCTTCCTTCGGCGAGGTGTCGGAGACGACCGCCCAGCCGAGCGCGCCGATGCCCTTGCCGAAGAAGGCGAGCGCCATGAAGCCGACCACCAGCGCCTGTCCCTCGACATAGTTGCAGGCGATGATCGACATCGACAGCAGCATGCCGCCCACGATCGGGATCTTGCGCGCCATGGTCAGCGAGCCGGTCCGGCGCAGGATCGCGTCCGAGATGATGCCGCCGAGCACGCCGCCGATGAAGCCGCACAGAGCGGGTAGCGTCGCGACGAAGCCCGCTTGCAGGACCGACAGCCCGCGTTCCTTGACGAGATAGACCGGAAACCAGGTCAGGAAGAAATAGGTCAGCGTGTTGATGCAGTACTGGCCGAGATAGACGCCGAGCATCATGCGATTGGAAAGCAGCTGGCGGATGTGGTCCCAGCCGGAGCCGGCCTCGGGCGCACGCGCGCGCAGCCGATCATCCTTGGGCGCGTCGAGATCGACCAGCGCGCCACCTTCCCTGATGTAGTCGAACTCAGCCTCGTTGATCGAAGGGTGCTCCTTCGGGCCATAGATGGTCCTGAGCCAGACGAGGCCCATGACGATGCCGAGCGCGCCCATCACGAAGAACACGAAGCGCCAGCCGTAGGTGTGCGCGATCCAGCCCATCAGCGGCGCGAAGATCACAGTGGCGAAGTACTGGCCGGAGTTGAAGAAGGCGGATGCGGTGCCGCGTTCATTGCCGGGAAACCAGGCCGCGACGATGCGCGCATTCGCCGGGAAGGAAGGCGCCTCCGCAATGCCGACAAGCAGGCGAAGCGCAAACAGCACGACGATGGCAGCGCCGGCGCTGAGGAAGCCGACCCAGCCCTGCATCAGCGTGAACAGCGACCAGATGATGATGCTGAAGGCATAGACGAGGCGCGAGCCGTAGCGGTCGAGCAGCCAGCCGCCCGGCACCTGCGCCACGACATAGGACCAGCCGAAGGCCGAGAAGATCCAGCCCATGGCGACGGGATCGAGATTCAGCTCTTTCGAGAGCGCGGGACCCGCGATCGAGAGCGTAGCGCGGTCGGCATAATTCACGGTGGTGACCAGGAACAACATGGTCACGATGAACAGCCTGACGCGAGACCTACTCACGTCCGCTGCGGACACCACTGCGCTCATCACGCGCCTCCTCGAAGTCGAAATGTTTTCCTCGACCCGAGTCCTAGAGGTGCGCGCGGCGGGGTGTCCAAGTTCAAGGGAGTATCGATCGATGCCGTTTTTGGATTGATGGAACGGCAGGTGAGGGGACGTTCGTGGTGATGGCGAACGCGCAAGCTTTGATGATGCGCGAGCTCGTGCTCCGCATACCGCTGTCATTCCCCGCAAAAGCGGGGAATCCAGTACGCCGCGGCCTCTCGATTGAATCACTGCTGTCACGGCGTACCAGATCGCCCGATCAAGTCGGGCGATGACACCGAGTAAGTGGAAGGAGCGTCGTGCTACTGCTGCGCGCTCGGCAGCAGCTGAGGCAGAAATCCTCGCGTCACGTTGGGAGGCACCGCGTCGAGCCCGAGCACGGCGCTTGCAGCCGGCAGTGCCGCATCCGCCATCGCGGCGTGGCCTTCGGCGCTCGGATGCACGGCGCCGCCATAAACGGCGGACAGCACGCCCCAGGTCGCGTCGTGGATGTCGGTCGGCTGGCTCGCCGCGGGCAGGCCCTGCGGATAGGTCATCGCAGCAAAATAGCTGTCGTTGGCATCGCGGATCCAGCGCGCGCGGGGCAGGTAGGCGCGATATTCCGAGGCGCCGCGACCGCACAGCATCGGCTGGCTCGCTGCGCTGACGATATCAGGATTGAAGCTCTGGCCGTTCTCGGCAAAGCAGCTGCGGTCGAATTCGGGATCGCTGCCGGAATGGGCGCAGAAGCCGTGATCGGCGAACGCGGCCTGGTGCCCGTCGACGAAGGTCATGCGGTCGGATTCGGGATCGCGGCACAGCGCGCCGCGGGTGCAGGTAGCGAGTCCCTTCAGTTGCGGCAGGAATTCCGTGTCGACGAAGGTGGAGACGCGGGCGAGGCGCTGCGGGTCGGCGTTGAAGGACGGATGGATGTCGAAGCCGGCGCGGCCGCCGCGGCAGGGCACGCCGCCGTCGGCGAGCGCAGGATTGGCATAGGAGACATAGACCACATGCGAGAGGTCGCCGCCGACGAGCGGCTTCAGCGCCTCGCGCAACTTGACGAAGTTCTGCGGCAGCTCGCGCTGCAGCGCATCGCGGGAATCATCGACGCTGGCCATCACGCCGGAGCGGCGGAACAGCGTGCGCTCGGTCGCAGTGTCGACGATGACGTCGGCGACGAGGCCGGAGAAATAGACGTCGTTGGCGCCGACCGACAGCAGCACGAGATCGAGCGTGCGGTCGGGCTGGCGTTTCTTTGCCGCGGTGAGCGCTTCGCGCAGCTCGGCGAGCTGCGCGTTCACGCTGGTGTTGCAGACACCGGTCTTGCCGGGCGGGCATTCGCGGGCGCGCTGTGAGCCGAGCAGCCCGTCGCCAATGCTGGCGCCGGTGCAGGCGAGCGGCAGGAAGGTCACGGCGATGTGGGTATAGCGCACGGCGAGCGCCAGCGCGGTACGCGCCTGATAGCTGTAGAGCGAGCGATGGCAAGGTGCGTTGAACCAGAGCGCGCTGTAACGTTGCCAGTTGGCGAGCGTATCCGGCGCCTCACAGGCGCGACCGCCCTTGAAGCCATGGCGGCTCGGCCGGTAATACTGCGCGCCTGCAGTGCCGAGATAGGAGCGGAAGCAAAATCCTTCATCTGCCAGTGCCAGCGGCCGATCCGGATTGCCTTCGCCGGAGGCGATGCTATCCCCTAGGCCAGCGACGAAGATGTCGCGGACCTGAATCTCGGTCTGGACCCGCTGGGTCGGATCGGAGCCGGCTGAGACGTCGACGGTCGCGACCGTCGGCTTGCCGTAGCGGACGCGCAAATTGATCGGCTCGGCGCAGTCGAAGGTCGAGGCTTGCGGTCCATCGCCATCATCGAACGACCAGGTGCAGATGGCGCCGACCGGCACCGCGCCGGTCAGGCGTACCGTCACCGGATGGTCGATCGGTGTAATGTAGTTCTCTTTGACGTTGTCGCGGGTGCAAGGCTGGTTGACCCGGCCCTGGAGGTCGATGCACAGGCGGTTGACCATGTTGCGGGCCCAGCCGCGGCCCTCGCTCTGGAGCTCCAGTGACTGCTCGGCGGCAAGGATGCTGCGGTTACGCGCGTTTTCGACATGGAGCAGGAAGTCGCGCTCCTCACGGAACAGCCGGAAGCGGTTACGTACCTCCCAGGTGATTTGCAAGGCATCGTCCTGTGCGGCAGCGGGCTCGGGCGGCAAAATCGTCAGCAACCCGACAAGCAGCAGGGCGCCTGCGGAGAGGGTTTTAAGCGATGATCGGAACATGGCCCGCGTCTTCAACGGCAAAGTTGAGGCGGAAATAAGAGAGCATTGCTCACCCGCCTGCAACCTTTGTCTCAGGGGAGACCTAGCGCTTGGCGACTTGGCGCAGCGACCGCTCACGTTCCATGGTCGTCACCTGCTTGGGCAGGTTGGCCTGCGCGCAGGCCTCCGCCAGCCGCCGTCGTTCCTGCCACGGCTTGACCACGTTCATCCAGAGCTCGCGCGCGCCCATGATGGAGATGGCAAGGGCGAACGGGATCACGAAATAGAGAAGACGGAACACCAGCAGCGTCGCCAGCAGCTGTTCGCGGCCGAATTCCGGCAGCGCCACCAGCATGGCTGCATCGAACACGCCAATCGAGCCGGGCGCGTGGCTGGCAAAGCCGATCAGGGTCGCCAGAATGAACACGACGGCGAGCGACATGAAGTCGATCGGCGGGCTGGCCGGCATCAAGAGGTACATGGCGGTGGCGCAGAAGCCGAGATCGACCACGCCGATCAGGATCTGCACCAATGTCAGCGGCGCCGATGGCAGCACCACCTTCCAGCCCTTCTGGCCGAGCTCGCGCCGCTTTGCGCCCATGCAGAGCCAGACCAGATAGGCGCCGATCGAGGCGAGGCCGCCGAGCGCGATCAGGCGGTTGAGCGGCGCGGGCAGCTGGTCCATCGCGGAGGCGGCATCCGGATGGATGGCCATGCCGATCGAGAGCACGAAGATGTTACCGAGCCAGAAGGTCAGGCCCGACAGGAAGCAGATCTTCGCGACGTCGATCGCGTTCAGCCCGTAGTCCGAATAGATCCGGAAGCGGATTGCCCCGCCGGTGAAGACGGTGGCGCCGATGTTGTGGCCGATCGAATAGGACGTGAAGCTGGACAGCGCCGCGATGCGATAGGGCACGTGCTTCTTGCCGATCGTTCGCAGCGCAAAAAAGTCGTAGAAGGTCAGCGTGCAGAACGCAAAGAAGACGCAGATCGCCGCCAGCCCGATACTGCCGCGCGGAATCTCGGTCAATGCGGTCAGGATGACCCCGGTATCGATGCCCTTGAGGGTCCGCACCAGCGTTGTGATCGCGAAGGCGATGATGAAGACGCTCGCGGCAATTCCGAGCCGTCGCCAGCCGATCCATCTTTTGAAGCCGCGCTTCAGCGCGGGCAGCAGTCCGTGCATTCATCCTCCCGGCGGGGGCAAAGACGACCGGGCCAGGCATTGGCCGGTCAGGCGCGATCACGGCCAAAGGCAAGCATCGATCGCTAGGCATGATCCAGCTCATTTAAGGCAAAAACAGCGGCTTGTGCAGCCCTTGACAACATTAGGTTCTGCGTTGGACCGGCCACTTTTGTCATACGCGGTTCACATCGGGTGCGCCTTAAGCATATGAGTCGTGAAACCGGCTCCGCTCGCGCGCTTAGTGTGCCAGCATGATTTCAAATCTTGGCGCCGTCCGCATTGTTCCAGCGCAAGTGGTCATCGGCCTTTTTGGAACGTCGATACCGCGTGCTCGTTAGGCTCGATCAGCAATCGAACATGGCGGAATATGCGGCTTTTCATGCAAGCCGACGCCTCCGTGTTCCCAAAACCGAGAGGACCGGAACGATGGGACTGTTCACAAAGGACATCAAGACCATGAACGATCTGTTCGTGCATCAGCTCCAGGACATCTATTATGCCGAGCAGCAGCTCACCAAGGCGCTGCCGAAGATGGCAAGCAGGGCCACCGATCCGCAGCTGAAACAGGGCTTTTTGACGCACCTAGAGGAAACCAATCAGCACGTCACCCGGCTCGAGGAAGTATTCAAGATGCACGGCGTCGCCGTGAAGGCGGTCGACTGCCCGGCCATCGACGGCATCATCGAGGAAGCCGACGAGACCGCGGGTGAGGTTGCGGACCAGGCGGTGCTGGATGCGGCCCTGATCAATGCGGCGCAGGCCGCCGAACATTACGAGATCGCCCGCTACGGCAGCCTGATCGCCTGGGCCAAGCAGCTCGGCCGCAATGACTGCGCGGCTGTGCTGGCCAAGACGCTCGAGGAAGAGAAGGCGACCGACAAGAAGCTGACGGCGCTTGCGGAGAGCAAGGTGAATCTGCGCGCGGCGAGCTGAGGCGAATGTAGCGGAACGATATCGGCAACGCCGCGCCGTCAGCGCGGCGTTCTCGATTCAGCGATCCGAATATCTGAGGCCGAAGCCGAGCGCGATCACGGCAAAGGCCGCGATCATCGCGGCGAAGACCAGGCTCGCAACACGCGGGCTTGCCAGGGTCGAGATCACGCCGATGCCGATCACCGGCAGGGCGTTGCCGAGAAAGCCGCAGATGAAATAGGCCGAGACCACTTCCGCGCGACGATCCTCCGGCGCGATCTGGTTCACCACCTGCAGGCTGCCGCGATAACCCAGTCCCACCGCGACGCCGCATAGCGCGGTCGCGGCGATCATCAGGGCGAGCGAGCCTTGGAACTGTGCGGCGACGATCAATGACACGCTCGGGAGCATGAGGCCCAGCGAGCACAGCATGGCCGTCCGGCTCGGCAGCGGCCGCGTCAGCGCGATGACGATGGCAACCGTCGCAGCGAGCTCGAGGAAGACGGCCCCCGCGATGGCGTGGCTGGTCTCGTGCAGCTCGTTGGCGAGCACACTCGGCACCAGCGCGGCAAAGAACGCCACCAGAGCCATCGCGCCGAAGCCAGTCACCGCCGGTGCGACGAACGCCGCGCGAATGGCGGTGGGCACGGCTGCGCGCGGACGGAGCGAGACCTGCCTGAGCGCATCGAGAGGCCGGGGAACGGTTTCGCCGGCAAAGGCGATCAGGATGACCGTCATCATGAGAGCCGCAAGATAGGCAATGAAAGGGGTCCGCAACGGATGTGGTGCGTAGTCGGCGAGCAGGCCCGCGATCACCGCACCGATACCGAGGCCAGCGAAGTTTGCGGACGTCGCGACGACGGTGGCGCGGGATTTGTCCGTTTCGTCGATCAACTCCGAAAGCCACGCCGTGCCGGTTCCCGCACCGATCCCGATCGCCAACCCGCTCAGCACCCGCCCCACATAGAGCGCCGCGATGCCGTGCGCGAACAGGAACACCAGCGCGCCGATGATGGCGATGGCCGTTGCGATTGCGGCCGTCCGGCGGCGGCCGATCTGGTCGGAGATGCGCCCGAACACCAGCAGCGCTGCCAGATTGCCGATCACATAGGCCGCGTAGATCAGCGTCAGGGTGACCTGCGCGAAGCCGAACTGCCGCTCGTATATCACATAGAGGGGCGTCACCACGGTGCTGCCGGCAAACAGCACCGCGATCAGGGCGGCGACGGTTGCAAGGGTCGCGGTCCTGCTGAACTCCGACTCGGCGCGTGATGGAACGGAGGTGTGCTTCGTCGCCATGCATGACCCCTGGATGTAGGTTCACGGCACCCAACTCGAAGCAATCATGCGCCGTTCCCTGTGCAGCCGGCGCGGCTGGCCTGCGCGCGTGAAGATTGACTATCCAGGCAGAGCCCATCCCCCGTTGAAAAGACGACAGCGAAGGACATTCGGACCGCAACGAACGGTTGATTCTGGAAGCGCCTGTTCACCATCCGGCAAGCCAGTCCTCCTCCGTTACCCAAAATCCACCACTTGCCCGCTCTGGTAATGGCAGGTTTGGGGAAAGCTCATGTACCAGGTGCTTTACTGTCTGACGGATGAACACGACTGGCGACTGGTCGCGCTTGGCGGCGCGGTTTGCCTGCTCGCCAGTTCGGCTGCAATCAGCCTGTTTCACCGGGCGCGCGCGACGCGAGGATCGGGGCGCCTGGTATGGTTAACGCTCGACGCAGTCGTTGCCGGCTGCGGCATCTGGGCGACGCATTTCATCGCCATGCTGGCGTACGGCCCGGGTGCCGTCGGCGCCTATAACGTGCCGGTGACGCTGCTATCGCTGATCTTCGCCATCGCCGTCACATTTGTCGGCTTGAGTGTTGCGGTTTCGACCATGCGACCCAGCCTCGTTGCACTCGGAGGGGCGATTGTCGGAGGCGGCGTGGCGGCGATGCACTATACCGGCATGATGGCCCTCGAGATCCCTGCGCGCGTCAGCTGGGCAACCGGCACCGTGGCCGCGTCGATCCTGCTTGGGCTCGTCTTCGGTGCATTCGCACTCCATGTCGCTGGACGACGCGAAAGCTTGTCCGGCGCGCTCGGCGCCACTGTGCTGCTGACGATCGCCATCGTCTCGCATCATTTCACGGCTATGGGCGCAGTGCAATTGACGCCGGATCCGGCATTGGCGATCAGCGGACTGTCGATCCCGCCGACATCGCTGTCGGTTTTCACCGCGAGTGCTGCGGCTGCGATCATCGTGATCGCACTGGTAGCAGCGCTGCTCGACCGCCGCGCCAAGGGCGAGCTGGGCCGCCAGCAGATCGTGTTGGACAGCGCGCTGGAGAACATGTCGCAGGGACTGTGCATGTTCGATGCGGACGGCAAGATCATCCTGTTCAACGAGCGCTATGCCGCGATGCTCCGCCGCACCGACATTGCATTGACCGGTCGCCTGCTGGTCGACGTGCTGCGGGAAGAGCAGGCCAAGGGCGAGTGGCAGGGCAATGCCGATGAATTCTTCGCACGTCTCGTCGCCGACGCGCGCGAGGGCCGCACCACGACCGAAATCGTCAATCGGTCGGGCCGTTCGATCCGGGTCGTCAACCAGCCGATGCAGGGCGGCGGCTGGGTGGCCACCTTCGAGGACATCACCGAATGGCTGGAGGCGCAGGCCAAGATCTCACACATGGCCCGCCACGATGCGCTGACCAGCCTGCCGAACCGGGTGCTGTTCCACGAGGAGCTCGAGCAGGGCCTGCGTCGCACCAAGTCGGGCGACCAGCTCGCCGTGCTTTGTCTCGATCTCGATCACTTCAAGGACATCAACGACTCGCTCGGCCATCCCATCGGCGATGCGCTGCTCAAGGAGGTCGGCCGCAGGCTCAAGGCCACCGTCGGCGAGAACGACACCGTGGCGCGGCTCGGTGGCGACGAGTTCGCGGTGGTCCAGATCGGACGTTCCGAGGAGACCGCTGCGAGGTCCCTCGCCGGGCGCCTCGTCGAGGTCATCTCGGCACCCTACGAGATAGACGACCATCAGATCGTGATCGGCGTCTCGATCGGCATCTCGCTGTCGCCGCAGGACGGCAGCAATCCGGATGAGCTGTTGAAGAACGCAGACCTTGCGCTCTATCGCGCCAAGGCGGACGGCCGCGGCACCTATCGCTTCTTCGAGACCGGCATGGATGCGCGCGCGCAAGCCCGGCGCCTGTTGGAAATGGATCTGCGCGCGGCGCTGCAACGCGACGAGTTTCAGGTCTATTATCAGCCGATCCGCGACGTCGCCAGCGGTCGCGTCGTTGCTTTCGAGGCGCTGTTGCGCTGGCACCATCCGCAGCGCGGGCTGATCGCACCCATCAGCTTCATTCCGCTCGCCGAGGAGACCGGGCTCATCGTTCAGCTCGGCGAGTTCGTGTTGCGCTCCGCCTGCACCGACGCAGCCACCTGGCCCGACGATGTCGATGTCGCCGTCAATTTGTCGCCGGTGCAGTTCAAGAGCCCGCACCTGATCACGTCCGTGACCGAAGCGCTGACCGCTTCGGGGCTTGATGCGCGCCGTCTCGAGCTCGAGATCACCGAATCGGTGCTGCTCCAGAACGGCGAGGCAACGCTGACGACCCTGCACGAGCTGCGCGCCATGGGCGTGCGGATCTCGCTCGACGATTTCGGCACCGGCTATTCCTCGCTGAGCTATCTGCGCAGCTTCCCGTTCGACAAGATCAAGATCGACCGCTCCTTCGTGTCGGAGCTGGCGACGCGCGAGGATTCCATGGCGATCATCCGTGCGGTGACCGGCCTCGGCCGCAGCCTCGGCATCATCACCACGGCGGAAGGCGTCGAGAACGACGTGCAGCTCGAGCTGCTCCGGCGCGAAGGCTGCACCCAGGCGCAGGGTTATCTGTTCAGCAAGCCGCGGCCGGCGTCCGATGTGGCGATGATGCTGGACCGCCCGCGGCTGCGCGCATCGGCTTGAGCGCGGTCCGCCGCCCTAGCTTCACCTCTACCCAGCGGGGAGAGGTCGGATTGCTATGGCGCGCAATTGCGCGCCTGAGCAATCCGGGTGAGGGGCCGCAGCGTTCAGTGCCACTGTAACCTCTCACCCGGATCGCATCTTATGATGCGATCCGACCTCTCCCTACGGGAGAGGTGAAGCTAGGCGGCAATCGTGTTAGCCGCGGCGCAGCGCGAAATGCGCGCCGCAGAACGCCATCACGGCACCGAGGCACAGGGCGGCGAGCCCGGCGAGCACGCCCGAGACGGTCGGGATCGGGCTCGGCGCCGAGGCCGCCTGGCCCGCTCCCGCAAGCAAGAGCACGCCGACCGCGATCAGGAATTGCCGCATCCGTTGCGGGATCTGTCCGGAAACGGCGCTCTGCATCAGGCTCGCCGTGAAATAGCCGCCGGAGAAGCCGACCGTGGCGATCAGCCACCAGGCGATCGCCGCGCCCGCGGGGATGAACTCATGCGTGTCGGAGCGCCAGAGCCCGCCGAGGTCGAGACCGTAGCGCGCGCCCAGCATGTGCACCGCGAGCGCCAGCAGCACGCCGGAGATCATTGCGGCGCCGAGAATCAGGTGGCGCGGAAAATAGGTCGTCTCAGCCATGCCTCGCTTGTAGGATGGGCAAGGGCGATCGCGCAAGCCGATCGCGAATGGGATCATGATCGATATGCAGCGAGCTGAAGCTGGTTCGGCCACGAGCTACGCCTACAAGGCCTCGCTGATCGGCTCGGCGCATCGATTCGAGCTGACGGAGCAGGGGCTGTCCTGGCACGTCGCCGGACGCTCCGGCCTGTGGCGCTACGACGAGATCTCGGCGATCCGGCTGTCGTTCCGGCCGGTCTCGATGCAGCAGCACCGCTTTCGCGCCGATATCAGCCGCGACGGCGGCGGCCGCGTCGCGATCCTGTCGACGAGCTGGCAGACCGCGGCCCTGATGGCGCCGCAGGACAATGGCTTTCGCGATTTTCTCATCGAGCTCCATGCGCGGATGGCGAAAGCGGGCAGCCGCGCGGAATTGACCGCAGGCCTCGGTCGCACGACCTATGCGGCGGTGCTGGCGTTCCTGTCGGTGCTGACGCTGGCCATGACGGGGCTGCTGATCAGCGCCCTGATGATCGGCGAGTTCGCGGGCGCGCTGTTCATTGTCGGCTTTGCCGCGCTGTTCGCCTGGCAGATCGGTGGCTTCGTCCGGCGCAACCAGCCGCGGAGCTACAGTTTCGATCAATTGCCCCGGTCCTTGCTGCCGTAGACCGATCGCTACTCCGTCGAATCAAAATCCTCTTCCTTGGTGCCGAGCAGCGAGACGATGGTGCGCAGGCCGGAATCGAGCTGCTCGGGTGAGGGCGGAGCAAGCGCAAGCCGTACGGCGTTCGGTGCATGTCCATGCGCGATCGCGAAGGTCGAGGACGGCGTCAGCGCGATGCCGCGCCTTGCGGCTGCGGCGACGAAGGTCTGCGAGCGCCAGTGCGGCGGCAGCGTCAGCCAGAGATGATAGGACCGCGGATCGGCGGCGAGCTGGTAGCCGGCGAGCAGCCTCGCCGCGGTCTGCTGGCGCCGCGCCGCATCGATGCGTTTCAGACGCGTCAGCTCGGCGACGGTGCCGTCGGCCATCAGCCGTTGCCCGGCCGCCAGCGCATGGCCGGAGGCGATCCAGCCACCGGTGCGGACCGCGCTCATCACACCTTCGCGCAAGTGAGGCGGTGCGACGAGAATGCCGAGCGCAAGGCCCGGCGCGACCTTCTTGGACAGGCTGTCGATCACGATGCAGCGGTCGGGCCCGAGTGCGGCCAGCGGTGTGTCGTCGGCGAGGAAGCCGTAGACGGCGTCCTCGATGATGGTGAGATCGAGCTTCTCGGCGACGCGCATGATGTCGGCGCGCCGCGTCGCGTTCATGGTGACGCCGAGCGGATTCTGGATGATGGGCTGGAGATACAGCGCCGACAGGTGCGCCTCGCGATGCGCCTTCTGGATGGCATCGGGACGCGCGCCGAATTCGTCCATCGGAATCGGGACGAGCGTCACACCGAGCCGCGCGGCGATGCTCTTGACGTAAGGATAGGTCAGCGCTTCGACACCGCAGCGGCCACCGGTCGGAACGAGCGCCGCAAGCGCGGCCGCGAGCGATTGCTTGCCGTTGGCGGTGAAGAAGATCTGCTCGGCCTGAGGCGCAAAATCCTTGCGCGCGAGATAGGCGGCGGCAGCGACGCGCGCGCTCTTGGTGCCGGTGCTGGTCGAAACGCGCAGCGCGGATTCGAGCGCGTCGATGCGCTCGAGCCCCGCGAGGCTCTTGGCGATCATCGCCCATTGCTGCGGCAACAGCGGATAATTGACCTCGAGATTGATGCGCGCATCGGCCGGCTCGCTCGTGGTTTCGACCTCACGCCTGACGTCGCCGGAGATGAACGTGCCGCGCCCGACCTCGCCGACCACTAGCCCGCGGCGGAGCAATTCGGTGTAAACCCGGCTCGCGGTCGAGACCGCGATCCCGCGGTCATAGGCAAAATTGCGCTGGGGCGGCAGCCGATCGCCGGGTCTTAACGTGCCGTTAGTGATATCGGCCGCAATGGCATCGGCAAGCTTCACGTACTCGAACTTGGACATTATTGCACCGAGAGCAATGTTTTACTTGCTCCGAGGAGTGTACTGGAGCATTTAAGTTCCATCAAGTTCCGCGATTGAGCCGAGGGGAGCGAGAGCAATCCGACGGCAAATGAGGTGCAGGCGCTGACAGCGTCCGCGCCAACGGCACCTGCTTCGCCGCGCGGGACAACAGGCCGGAGAAGAAAAATGACCACGATCTCGCAAACTGCCGGGCGGAGTTTACGCCCATCCTCAATGAGCGGATTTTTCACTGCGCTCACCCATAGCGTCTCTGCGTTGTTCAACCGTCTCGAGCGCCGCTCTGCCGTCAAGACGCTGAACGAGCTCGACGACCGCGCCCTGCGCGACATCGGCATCACGCGCAGCCAGATCGAGGATGCTGTTTACGGGCAGTTCAAGACCGAGCTGTCGCGGTATTTGTGAGTCGGCTCAATCACTGCTGTCTCGGAGTACTGGATCGCCCGGTTAAACCGGGCGATGGCAGCGAGCGTGTCGCCGCAGACATGCATATGCATCCTCGCGGCTCATCTCGCCCGAGCTTTGCCTTGATGCCTTCGGCGATCGGCCGGCCTCAAGGCTGGCGCTGGCGCGCCCCCGCCTGCGGCGGCTGACGGCCTTGCCCCCGTCCGCTCACCGGTCTGTTGGCTTTGCATGCGCTCGGTGGAGTACCGAGCGCGACGAGATGCGCTCGTTCAGTTCAGCGCGTAGCGGCTGGGATCCCACTTCTGCCGTCGTGCGATCATCGTGTTGAGGATGACGATCAGCTTGCGCATGCAGGCGATGATGGCAACCTTCGGTTCTTTTCCCTTGGCAATCAGGCGCCGATAGAGGCCTTCAGAACGGGGTTATTCAGCGTGGCTGCGCCGACACAGGGCATGTAGATGGCATTGCGGACCCAGCGGCGGCCTCCTTTGATGTGGCGCTCGCCGCGTCGCTTTCCGCTGTCATCGTCATAGGGAGCAACACCGATCAAGGCCGCGGCGATCTGGTTGCTCACCTCGCCAAGCTCCGGCATGCCTGCGACGAGGTTTGCGGCGCTCGTCTCGGCAAAACCCGGCACGCTCTCGATGATCTCGACGCGCTCGGCAAAATCCGGCGTGGACTTGATTTGGGCGCGGATGGCAGCCTCGAGCTTGGCAATCTCGCTGGCCAGGCTCTTCAAGATGCGGGCATGCGTTTTCTGAGCCAATCCCGGCGCAGCATGTTCGGTTTGGCCAACCAGGCGTATCCTGGAATCGATCAGATCCAGGCGCGCCTTCACCAACGCCTGCAACTCCTCACGTGCCGCATCGTAGGTCTGGCTCGGTGCATCGTTGAACGTCTCGGCGAACCAGGCGATCATCTCCGCGTCGATCGTATCGTTCTTGGCCAGCCGTCCGGCCGACAGCGCAAAACTGCGGACCCGCTTGGGATCGACGATCCGAACCTCAATGCCGGCCTCGCGCAGCACCTTGGCCCAGACGCGCTCATAGCCGCCACTCGCTTCCATCACCGCCTTGCCCACTTGGTGCTTGCGAAGCCAAGCGACCAGCTTGCGGTGGCCCTGGGTGGCGCTTGGGAAGACTTGCCTCGCTCCCAACGAACGAATGCACACATCCACCTTGTCCTTGGCAACGTCGATACCCATGACAACAACATCATTTTGTGCCATCATCCACTCCCTTCCTTGCTCGGTTCGGGCTAGAAGCCCCTGCAACTGTTCGGGTTGAGGAAGACACTGGAGCTGTCCCTCGCTCTCGCACAGGCTCTGGTCGCCTTTGGGCGCAACGGGCTCAGTTCCAGCAACGGGCGGTTCTGATCCAACCGCCCGTTTGCACATTCTGACAGATTTCCGGGACACAAGGGCGCAGGGAAGACCGCATAGGCGTTAAGGTAGCGCGAGCATCGATTGATACGGACGTATTCGAGGAGGCTCGCGCAGGTGCCGCCCAAGCGCTCGCTTTCTGCGGCGAAAGCAACGGATGGTTGGTTGTGGAATGACGCGTTGACCCACCGCTCGCGCGTTTTGCCCGTCAGGCAACACAAGGCCTCGTAGCAGATTGAAGCGAAGCGACATCCGGAATTCGCGGCACGAGCTGTCCCCACAGCGCATCGCCGATTGCGAGCGGGGCCTCGTAGGTCCATTTCCGCCAGAACTGCTTCACGACATTGCTCCGAGATGAGGGGCTGATTGCTACTGCGCGCGTTGACCCACCGCTCGCGAAAGCATCGGATTGCACTCTCCGCTCCATCCGGGCTGTGCAACGATCTGGGGCCTGGCTTGGATCAGACGCACACGAGTGCCAAATCCGGGGCGAGCCAGCGTGCGGAGTCTATTTCCGTTGCGTAAGCACGCTGCAGTCTCGGCAGGCCACTTCCGGATCTGGGGAATGAGCGGACATCTGGAGCACTCGAACCAAGCGCCTGAGTTATGACGGCGCGCCCTGGCGCCCGCCGACGCTCAGTGCCGCACCACCAGCACCGAGCATTTGGCGTAACGCACGACGTGTCCGGCATTCGAGCCGAGGAAGTAGGTGCGCATCGCCGGCCGGTGCGAGGTCATGACGATCAGGTCGGCCTTCATGTGTGCGGCTTCCTCCAGGATTTCGTGATAGATGCCGCCCTGGCGCACTACGCTGGAGATGCGGGAAGGCTCGATGCCGGATTCGCGTGCGACGATGGCGAGGGCTTCTTCCGAGGTCTGGCGCTGCTGCTCGTCGAAATCGGCCGGCACGTATTCGGCCAGCATCACCGGCGTCATCGGCAATACGTTGAGCAGGCGCACCGTGCTGCTCCAGGTCTGCGACAATGTCGCTGCGGTCGCGATCGCCGGCTTGGCGAGATCGGTATCGGCGAGGTCGATGGGCACGAGGATGGACTTGAACATCTGCGCCTCCCTATGAACCAAGCTGACCAACCGGTCGAGACGGCGCCCGCGCGTCTCAGGCCGATCGGAGCAGCTTGGGGCTGACGAACAGCACCAGCTTGCCGCGGCGGTAGGCCACGTCCTCCCAATCCTTGACGTCAAAGTCGAAGATCGCAAGCCCCGCGGTGGGTAGGTTGTTGGCGAGCGCCTCGGCGCCATCAGGATCGCCGCCTCCGATCAGCATCAGGGCGATCTCGTGCATGCCGGGATTGTGCCCGATCAGCAGCAATCGCTTCGGATCGGCCGGGGCGGTTGCAATGCGAATGGAGTCCAGGATCTGCGCGGGATCGGCGCCATAAAGTTCCGGCAAGATTTCGACCTGCGGCGCCGGGACGCGGTCCTTCATCGCCTCCCAGGCGATGTCCCAGGTCTGCCTGGCCCGCACGGCGTGCGAGACCAGCACGGTATCGGGGAAGGGTGGATGGCAGGCGATCCAGTCGCCCATCTGCGCGGCATCCCTGTGGCCGCGGTCGTCGAGCCGGCGGTCCTGGTCTCGGCCGCTCGGTGCGTCGGTCTCGGTCTTGGCGTGACGCAGCAGCATCAAACGGCGCATGGCATTCTCGAATCGTTACACGTCCAGGATAATCTACAGGCGCCTGTTGCGGACAAGGTGACAAGCGCCCGCACAGTCCTTTAAAGCGCGATGAGATCAGGGCAAACCCTCATCGCGCTTTAATTTTTCGTTTTGAGCTTGATCTCGCCGCAAACCCGATTTCCGGGTTTGCCGCCATAGAAAACCGCTGCACACTTTTCCGGATCATGCTCTAAGAAAACTGCATGAGCGAGACTTTCACAAGCGTGTCCCAGGAAGAAGCCGGCTTTCGCGACCGCGTGCGGCTGTCGTTCGATCTCGATGCCGACATTTGTGTGATCGGGGCGGGGCTTGCCGGGCTTTCCATCGCGCTGGAAGCCGCCCGGCTCGGAGCCAGTGTCGCAGTGCTCGAGGGCCGGCATGTCGGCTGGAACGCCTCCGGCAACCAGCTCGGCACCGTGATGCCGGGCTTTGCCCTGCCGCTCGCGGACCTGATCGAGCGCATCGGTTTCGAAGACGCCCGCGAATTGTGGGCGCTGTCGAAGGAGGGGGCCGAATTCGTCCGCGCCAATGCCACCGAGGAGAACATGCCGGGGATCGCCCCCAGCGACGGCGTGCTGGAGGTCTCCAACGTCGATGCGGGCGACCGCCTGATCAGCCGGTTGCAGATGCTGCACGAGGATTTCGATACCGAGGTCGAGGGCTGGCAGGTCGATCGGGTCCGCGAGACGCTGAAGACCGATCGCTACTTCCACGGCGTGTACTACCCCAGAGCGTTCCAGGTCGACGGCCGGAAATATGTGCACGGCCTTGCGGCGCTGGCGCGGCGGGCCGGCGCCCTCATCTTCGAGGAGACGCCGGTGGTCAGCATCGATCATTCCGGCATCCGCAAGCGCATCGTCACGCCCTCGGCGCGGCTGCGCGCGACCCACATCGTGCTCGCCGGCAACATCCATCTCGGCGCGCCCTTGAAGCGCCTGTCGGAAACGCTGCTGCCGGTCTGGCGCTATGCCGGCATCACTGCGCCGCTCGGCGAGCGCCTGCATGAGATGATCGCGTTCAAGGGATCCGTGATGGACTCGGACGGCGTCGACCACTTCCGGATCGTCGATGGCGACCGGCTGATGTGGGAAAGCCCGGAGACCACCTGGGCGGCGCGTCCGCAGCGCTTCGCCGGCGCTGTCAGGCGGCGGATCCGCACGATTTTTCCCGAGCTCGGCAATGTCGAGATCACCGAGATGTTCGGCGGCGCCACCGGCCAGACCGTGCACGGCATGCCGCAGATCGGTCAGCTGCGCAAAGGCCTGTGGGTGGCGAGCGGGTTCGGCCGCCAGGGCATGAACACCTCCGCCATGGCCGGGCAGATGATCGCGCGCAGCATTTTATGGGGCGATGACCGCTGGAAGCTGTTCTCATCGTTCGAACTGGTCTGGGCCGGCGGCACCACAGGGCGCGTCGCCGGCCAGCTGGTCGGGATCTGGGGCAGGGCGGGGTCCGCCGCCGCGGGCTTGCTCGCCCGCTATCGCGAGCGTGCCAGTATCAAGGACAGGGAACGCGAGGCGCGCCTCGCTGAAGCCAACCGGGCCGCCGGCACCGGACCGCGCCGTCCCCCGCCCGGCGTTCGGCCGCAGCCGGTCCCACCGCCGAAACCTGCGGCTCAAGACGCAGAGCAGGGCACGGAACCGGTCTCGCACGAAGTCGGCGTCTCGCAACAAGCCTGAGAAAAATCCCACCCGGACGTGTAACGTCGGTCGTCGGAAGCCCGTATCTCAGGGCGTGGACTCCTCCCGCACGGAGAATGAGATGTTTGACCGCCGCATCCTGCTAACGACTGTCGCCGGCCTGTTTGGTCTTTCGGCCTTCCGCTGGCTGAGGGCATCCCCCGCCGAGGCTGGCGAGAAGGCCGCGGAAAAGTTCGAGATCGTGAAGACGGAAGCCGAATGGCGCGCCCAGCTCACGCCGCAGCAATATGAGATCCTGCGCAATCACGGCACCGAGCGGCCCGGCTCCAGCCCGCTCTTGAAGGAGCACCGCAAGGGCATCTTCGCCTGCGCCGGCTGCGACCTGCCGCTGTTTTCGTCCGAGACCAAGTTCGAGAGCGGCACGGGCTGGCCGAGCTTCTATGCGCCGATCGAGGGCAATGTCGGCAAGACCGAGGACCGCACCTACGGCATGGTGCGCACCGAGGTGCGTTGCCGGCGCTGCGGCGGCCATCTCGGCCATGTCTTCGACGACGGTCCGAAGCCGACGGGCTTGCGCTACTGCATCGACGGTTTCGGGCTGGTCTTCCACCCGGCTGCGGCGTCGGCGACGTAGGTTCGCCGGAGTCATTCCGGATTCGATGCTTCGCATCGCTCCGGAACGACAATTTCTCCCGGCAATTGTTGCCGGTCCCGGCAAATGTGCCCCGGTCGTCAGGCCGGGGCTTTTTCATTAAGTCATTGATTTCCTGAAAATACCCGCATTGGCATAGCCCTTGCGACTGTCTCTTCCGACTGCGGCCATGGTCGACCGGCCGCCGAGACCGGATTTGGAGACAAAGTTATGGGTATCTTCGATGCAATGAACACCTCGGTGGGTGGCCTGCAGGCGCAGTCCTACGCGCTGCAGAACATTTCCGGCAACATCGCGAACTCATCCACCACCGGTTACAAGGGCATCGGCACCAGCTTCGTCGATCTCATTCCGGACGCCGCGGTGCCGAGCAAGCAGGTCGCGGGCGGCGTGACGGCCAACGCCAAGGCGACCATCACCACGCAAGGCACGATCTCCTCGTCCACCGTCGCCACCAACATGGCGATCACCGGCGACGGCTTCTTCTCGATCCAGAAAGCGACCAGCATCGTCGACAACCAGCCGGTGTTCAACGGCGTCACCTACTACACCCGGCGCGGCGACTTCCAGCTCAATGCCAACGGCAACCTGGTCAACGGCGCCGGCTATTACTTGATGGGCGTCACGGTGGACCCGAAGACCGGCAATCCGACCGGCAGCGTGGCGAACGTCCTGCAATTCCAGAACAACTTCATTCCGGCGCAGGCGACCACCTCGATCCAGTACGCGGCGAACCTGCCGACCCAGCCGAACACCGTGGCGAAAACGACCGCGTCGAGCGGCACGCTGCTGGCGGCCGGCGGACTGAACCCTTCCGATTTCGCGGCCAACCCGCTGCCGGTCGGCACGCCGCCGGCGCCCTATGCCAACGCAACGGTGTCAGGCGCGGCTGCAACCGGCAACGTCCGCTCGGCTTACTCTTCGACGACGGGCACGGGCACGGTTGCACTCCAGAACAATTCGTCGGCGGTGGCCTCGACAACCACCTCGCTTGACAATACCGCCGGCACCCATCTTGCCTCCAGCATTCTGACCGCATTGAGCGGTCAGACGCTCACCATCAACGGCAACACCATCACGTTCAACGGCGGCACCACGGTGACGACCGTCGGCAACAACACTACGATCGGTCTCGGCGCAGGCACCACGGCCACGGTGGCCAACATCCTGAACGCGATCCAGACTGCCGGCGGCGCCGGCGTCACCGCTTCGCTCTCGGTTAGTGGCAATATCCAGATCTCGACCGGCACCGGCACCGACGTGGCGATCGGCAGCGGCACGGCGGCCACCGCTCTCGGCATCAGCAGCGTGACGCGCGGCGGCAATGTGCTGTCCTCGCCCGCGATTTCGGGCGCGACGGTGCTGAGTGGCACTGCGACAGCCGGCGGCGCCCAGGTGCTCACATCCGGCTTCTCCGCCGGCGATACCATCACCGTCAATGGTCAGACGCTGACCTTCATGAGCTCGGGCGCTTCGGGCCCGAACCAGATCAACGTCACCGACAACATCACGACCCTGCTCGGTAAGATCGACGCGCTCTCCGGCGCCTCGGGGTCGTCGGTCAGCAGCGGCGGCGTGATCACGCTCAACACCGGCACCGTCTCGAACCTGACGGTGTCCAGCTCCAACAGCGCTGCCTTCTCGGCGCTCGGCTTCACCTCGACGATCACCAAGAATCGCGACGGTGGCGGCACGGCCGGCACCGGCGGCGTGATCGGCAACGACATCGCCACCTTCACCAAGGAATCGATCAGCGGCGGCGCGGTGACGGCCTACAATGCCGCGGGCACGCCGGTGAACCTGCAATTGCGCTGGGCCAAGACCGACAGCGCCTCGCTGGGCGCGGGTCATTCCGATAGCTGGAACCTGTTCTACCAGACCGACCCGAACGCGACCGGCACGACCGTCGGCTGGGTCAACACCGGTCAGACCTTCACCTTCGCGGCCGACGGCTCGCTGACCTCGCCGAGCGGCTCGGGCATCACCATCAACAATGTCACCGTCAGCGGCCAGTCGCTCGGCTCGGTCGCCTTCAACATCTCCTCGGGCGGGCTGACGCAATACGCCAGCACCAGCGGCGCGGTGACCATCAATACCATCACCCAGAACGGCTACGCCGCCGGTCAGCTCCGCTCGGTCGCCGTCAACAACAACGGCCTTGTGGTCGGCACCTTCTCCAACGGCCAGAACCTCGATCTCGCGCAGGTGCAGCTATCGCACTTCAACGGCACCAACTACCTGAAGGCCCTCGACGGCGGCGCTTACGCTGCGACCGAACAGTCGGGACCTGCCATCGACGGCGCCTCGGGCACCATCAGCGGCTCGTCGCTGGAAGGCTCCAACACCGATATCGCCGACGAGTTCACCAAGCTGATCGTGACCCAGCAGGCCTATTCGGCCAACACCAAGGTGATCACGACCGCGAATTCGATGGTGCAGGACCTCTTGAACGTGTTGCGCTGATCGGCGCGTGACGTAACCAAAGGCGGGTCAGTGATATGGGTTTGAGTTCAGCCCTTGCCAGTGCGATGAGCGGCCTGCGTGCCAACCAGGCCGCGCTCTCGATCGTCTCCTCGAACGTCGCGAACTCGCAGACGCCGGGTTATGTCGTCCAGACCCCGAACCAGATCGAGGTCACCACCGGCGATTTCGGCTCGACGGCGATGACGACCGGCGTCAGCCGCGAGCTCGACAGCTATGTGCTGAACCAGCTGCGGACCGAAACCGGCGGCAGCGGTTACGCCGACCAGATGGCCAACATCCTGAAGCAGCTTCAGAATGTCTACGGCACACCCGGCAACGACGGCACGCTCGAAAGCGCGCTGAACAAATTCACCACGGCGCTCCAGGCGTTGTCGACCAGCTCGGGCGCTTCGTCAGCGCAGACCGTCGCGCTCGGCGCGGCGCAGGCGCTGGCGCAGCAGCTCAACGTCACGACCAAGGGCATCCAGTCGCTGCGCTCCAATGTCGAGCAGGATCTTTCCACTTCGGCGCAGGCTGCCAACGCGGCGATGAAGCAGATCGCCGACATCAACACCAAGCTCCAGGGCCTGTCGGCCAACGACCCCTCGGCCGCGACGCTGATGGATCAACGTGACCAGGCCATCAACGCCTTGTCGAAATATGTCGACGTCCGCGTCACCACCGATAACTCGAACCAGGCCAACATCTACACCACGACCGGCATTCAGCTGGTCGGCGCCGGGCTCGCCTCGGAATTCTCCTTCGCCTCCGCGGGCGCATTGTCGGCGACCTCGCTCTACAACATCGATCCGGCCAAGTCCGGCGTCGGCGCGTTCAACATCAAGCTGCCGAACGGCTCGCAGGTCGACGTCGTCGCCAACAACGTGGTGTCCTCCGGCCAGATCGCCGCCGACCTGAAGCTGCGCGACCAGACGCTGGTGCAGGCGCAGAACCAGGTCGACCAGCTCGCCGCGACGATGGCGAGCGCGCTGTCCGACAAGACCGCGGCCGGCAGCACGGTCTCGGGTCCGCCGGCTGGATTCGATCTCGATCTTGCCGGCGCGCAGCCGGGCAATACGGTCAACATCACCTACACCGACACCGCGACCAACACCCAGCGCCGGATCACGCTCGTCAACGTGACCGACCCGGCCGCGCTGCCGCTCCAGAACGCGACGAACGCCAACCCGATGCGGATCGGCGTCAACTTCTCCGGCGGCATGGGAGCGATCGCCGCTGCGCTCAACACCGCCTTGTCAGGCGCGCATCTGTCGTTCTCCGCCGCGCCATCGCCGGCGACCGCCACGACGCTGCGGGTGACCGACGACAACACCGGCCTTGCCAAGGTCAATTCGGCCTCGACCACCAAGACGATCTCGTCGCTGACCTCGGGCAATCCGCAGCTGCCGCTGTTCACCGATGGCGGCCAGGCGCTCTACACCGGCGCGATCACGGCATCGGGTTCGCAGATGACAGGCCTTGCCGGGCGCATCGCCGTGAACACCCAGCTGGTTTCCGATCCGACCCGGCTGTCGGTCTATAACACCTCGCCGGTGACGCCCGCGGGCGACACCACGCGTTCGGACTATCTCTATTCGCAGCTCACCAGTGCGGTGTTCTCTTATTCGCCGCAGAGCGGCCTCGGCTCGGCGAGCCAGCCTTTCACCGGCAGCGTCTCGAACTTCCTCCAGCAGTTCCTGAGCGTCCAGGCCAATGCCGCGACCCAGGCGACGCAGCTCCAGCAGGGCCAGAGCGTCGTGGTCTCGACGCTCCAGGCCAAGTTCGACTCGACCTCCAAAGTCAATCTGGACTCGGAGATGTCGAACCTGATCCAGCTTCAGAATGCCTATGCCGCCAACGCCCACGTCATGTCGGTGGTGCAGAGCATGATGAACACGTTGCTCCAGGCTCAAATGTAACAAGTAACAGGGCTCTGAAAGATGTCGATCAGCAGCATCAACTACTCCTCGTCGGTTCTCGGCGCGCAGATCCGCAACATCAATCAGCAGCTCACCGACCTGTCGACGCAGCTTTCGACGGGCAAGCTGTCGCAGAACTATTCCGGCATGGGCACCAACGAGGGCTTTGCGATCGCCGGGCGCACGCAGCTCTCCAACATCGCCGCCTATACCGATACGATTACCAACGTCAACGTCAGCATAAACCTCGCCAATACAGCGCTGCAGTCCTTGACGACGATCCGCACCAACACGCAGACCGGCTCGGCGAGCACGGCGCAGGACCTCAACGTCAACGGCCAGACGGTCGCGCAGAACACGGCCGCGGCACAGTTCGGCTCGATGGTCGGCGTGCTGAACACGCAGTCCGGCAACCGCTATTTGTTCTCGGGAACGGCGGTCAGCACGCAGCCGGTCGCCGATGCCGGCGACATCATCAACGGCACCACGACGCAGGCCGGCTTCAAGACCGTGATGGCGGAGCGCCAGGCCGCCGACTTAGGGGCGAACGGCATGGGCCGGCTGGTGCAGACGCAACCGACGCCGAGCTCGGTGCAGGTGTCCGAGGACGTCGCGGGCTCGCCGTTCGGGCTCAAGATCAAGGCGGTGTCCTCGACGCTGACGGGCGCGACCGTGACAGGCCCGAGCGGCTCGCCGGTATCGTTCTCGGTCGATCTCAACGGCGTCAATCCGAACAACGGCGACAAGCTGAGTGTCCAGTTCACGCTGCCGGACGGCACCACCGAGCAGATCGATCTGACCGCGTCCTCGGCGACGCCAACGCCGGTCGGCAGCTTCGCGATCGATGCGAGCACCCCCGTCAATCCGAACAACACCGCGGCGAACCTCAACACCGCGCTGAACACCGCGATCCAGAAGCTCGCCAACACCTCGCTTGTGGCTGCGTCGGCCATGACCGCCGGCGACAATTTCTTCAACACCGCCAGCTCCGCGATCGGCACGCCTAAGACCAACCAGGCGGTCCCATCGGCACCGATCAGCGGTGCAACGGCGCTGTCCGGTACGAGCCCCTCGGACTCGATCTCGCCGGGCTTCGTCGCCGGCGACACCATCAACGTCAACGGCACCACGCTGACCTTCGTGGCCTCGGGCGCGACCGGCAACCAGCTCAACGTCACCGACAGCATCCAGACCCTGCTCGGCAGGATCGACCAGATCACCGGGACGTCGAAGCCCTCGACGGTCCATGGCGGCTCGATCACGATCAACACCGACGATGCGGCGAGTCTCAACATCACGACGTCGAACACCGGCGCGCTGAGTGCGCTCGGTTTCAGCTCGACGCCCGTCACCGCCACGCAGCCGCCATTGCGCGTCGGCTCCTCGCCTGCGAGCTCGGCGACCACGCTGGTGAACGGCTCGGCGAACACCGTGAAATGGTACCTCGGCAATGACGGGCCCGGCTCGCCGCGCTCGACAGCGATGGCGCGGGTCGACGATGCCGTCACGGTGCAGTATGGCGCCCAGGCGAACGAGGATGCGATCCGCCGGCAATTGCAGGCGATCGCGGTGTTCGGGACGTTTTCGACGACGCCTGGTGGGCAGTATTCCGGCGGGCAGGTCTCGGCGTTGAGCCTGCGGGTGACGCAGGCGCTGACCCAGCAGCCCGGCCAGCAGCGCATCGAGGACATCCAGACCGACATCGCGATGGCCCAGAACACGATGAAGGACGCGACCACGCGCCAGACCCAGGCCAAGGCGCAGCTGCAGACCATCATCGACCAGGCGGAATCGGCTTCGCCCGACCAGGTGGCGAGCGAGATCCTGGCGCTTCAGAACGCGCTGCAGGCGTCCTACCAGGTGACCTCGAACCTCGCGCAGCTCTCGCTCGTCAAGTTCCTGTAAGGGGACACGTTAAGACGTCGTTAACCATGCCTGTTTACCTCTTGGTGAGGATTGCAGGGGGCGGAGCGATCGATGTCGGACAAGATGCAGCTGGTGGTGGCCACGCCTTGCTTCGGCGGGCAGGTGTCGAGCATCTATGCGAGCTCGATCTTCGCGCTGCAGCGCGCCGTGCACGGCATGTCCAATCTCGAGCTCAAGGTACATTTGCGCGACGGCGATGCGCTGATCACGAGGGCGCGGGCCAACCTGGTCGCGATGTTCCTGGACGACCCCAAGGCAACGCATTTCCTGTTCATCGATGCCGACATCGGCTTCAAGCCGGAGCAGGTGTTCCGGCTGATCGAATGCGGCGCTGACGTCGTCGCCGGCTGCTATCCGATCAAGCGGGTCAACTGGGACAAGGCCGCGCGTGCAATACAGTCAGGTCGGGCCGACGTGCCCGCCGCCTCGCTCGACTACGTGCTCGAGATCGAGGATCCCGACCGCATCGTCGTGGTCAACGGCTTTACCCGCGTGCGTTATGCAGGCACGGGCTTCCTGATGATCCGGCGTCACGTGCTGGAGGCGATGTGCCGCCATCCCAACTACGCCGGCCTGCAATTCTTTCGCGAGCATTCGCATGACACGCTTGCCGCGAGCCAGAACCGGTTCGCGCTGTTCGAGTGCATGATCGATCCGGCGACCGGCACGTATCTCTCCGAGGATTTCGCCTTCTGCAAGCGCTGGACCGATATCGGCGGCGAGATCTGGGCCGACATTCAGAGCTCGCTCGATCACGTCGGGCCGTCGGTGTTCCGCGGCGACATCGCCTCGCAATTCGCGCCGGCGCCCGCGGCGGTGGCCGATGCCGCGGCGTGAGCGGTCCGGGATGAGCGGCTGCTTCGCGGTGAGCTCCGCGTTCGAGGTGTGAGATGCAGCATCCAGCTTCCGCGCCGATCGGTCTGACCGCGGCGAACTATGCCGACCGGGTCGGCTTTGCGCGGCTGACGCGCCAGGCCTTCGAGGGCGTCGATCTGCATCCGTTGCGCAACCAGCTCGTGGCACGGATCGCGGCAGGGACGGCGCTCGCGGGCGAAGGGCTAGATCTGTCGTTGATCACCCAGCTTCTGGGCGACAAGGATCGGGGGCTTGCGATCCAGTCCGAGGTGCTGACCTTCCATCAATTGTTCCGGACGCCCAGCGCCGCTCCGAAGCCGGGCTTGCGCCTGCTCGCGCTGGCTGCCGACATCGACATGGGCGGCAACACACCGATCGATTTCCTGCTCGAAGGCTCCGACGTCGAGCTATTGACCCTTTATGTGGTCAAGGGCGTCGGCCTGCCGGAAACCTTGCCCGAGCACGACGTTGCCATCGTGGTCGCGTCCGATTCGGAGGAATGCCGCGAAGCGCTCGCGCTGATCGAAAAAGCCGCGCCGCACTGGCCGCGGCCGCTGCTCAACCGCCCCGATCGGATCGGCAATCTCGATCGCGACAAGCTGTATCGGCTGCTGGCTGGTGTGCCGGGTCTGGACATTCCCGCGACCATCCACGCAACGCGCGCGCAATTGTCGGATCTTTCGCGAGGTCAGATCGCCTGCGAGGACATCGCAGGCGAACTGCACTTTCCGATCATCGCGCGGCCGCGCGGCTCGCACGCCGGCGTCGGCCTCGCAAAGCTCGATGATGCGGCGGCGCTCGCGGCCTATCTCGCCGGACGGACAGAGCAGGACTTCTTCGTCGCACGCTTCGTCGACTATGTGAGCCCCGACGGGCTCTATCGCAAGTATCGTCTCGCCATGGTCGACGGCAAGCCTTACGCCTGCCACATGGCGATCGCCGATCGCTGGGACATCTGGTATCTCAACGCCTACATGGCGTTCAGCGAAGAGAAGCGCGCGGAGGAAGCCCTCTTCATGCGCGACTTCGACCACGCCTTCGCCTTGCGCCATGGAAACGCGCTCGAAGCGATGAGCCGGCGCGTCGGGCTCGACTATTTCATCGTCGATTGCGCCGAGAACGAAAAGCGCGAGTTGCTGGTGTTCGAGGCCGACAACACCGCCGTCGTGCACAACATGGATTCGCCCGTCGTGTTTCCTTACAAGCCGCCGCAGATGCGCAAGATCTTTGCCGCGTTCACGACGATGCTGTCGCGGCATGCAAATTCGGGCAAGGAGAGCGCAGCATGAACGAGATCATCCGGGGCACGCAAGGCTCCGTCACGAGCACCTCGCTCGATCCGCAGGATTGGAGCGAATTTCGCGCGCTGGCCCATCGCATGCTGGACGAGACCATCGACGGCATTGCCAACGTTCGATCGCGCCCCGTCTGGCGTCCGATCCCCGACGACGCTCGTGCGGCATTCAAGGCCGACGTGCCGCGCGAGGCGAGCGAGCTCGCCGAGGTCTACCGCGAGTTCGCCGAGCATGTCGCGCCCTATGCGACCGGCAACGTCCATCCCGGCTTCATGGGCTGGGTGCATGGCGGCGGAACCGCGGTCGGCATGCTCGCGGAAATGCTTGCGGCAGGCCTCAACGCCAATCTCGGCGGGCGCGACCACATGCCGATCGAGGTCGAGCGCCAGATCGTCGACTGGATGCGCCGCCTGTTTCTCTTTCCGGACAGCGCGAGCGGCATCTTCGTCACGGGCACGTCCATGGCCAATCTGATGGCGGTGCTGGTGGCGCGCACGGCTGCGCTCGGCACGCTGGCGCGGCAGCACGGCATCGGCAATGACGGTGCGCTGCTCACGGCCTACACGTCGCAGGCCGCGCATGGCTGCATATCGAGGGCGATGGACATTGCCGGGCTCGGCACCGATGCGCTGCGCAAGATCGCTGTCGATGCCGATCATCGCATCGACGTTGCCGCGCTGCGTGCGCAGATCGCCGTTGATCGCGAGGTCGGCTTCAGGCCGTTCCTGGTGGTCGCGTCCGCTGGTACGGTCGATATCGGTGCGATCGACGACCTCAGGGCAATTGCTGAGCTGTGCCGCGAGGAAGGAATCTGGTTTCACGTCGACGGCGCTTTCGGCGCGCTCGCGATCCTGTCCCCCGAGCTTGCGCATCTGCTCGGCGGCATCGAGCTCGCGGATTCCATCGCGCTCGATTTTCACAAATGGGGGCAGGTGCCTTACGACGCAGGCTTCCTGCTGGTCCGCGACGGCGAGCAGCATCGGCAGGCCTTTGCGCAGCCGGCGGCCTATCTGCGCCGCGAGGCGAGGGGGCTTGCGGCGGGCGCGGTCTGGCCCTGCGATCTCGGCCCCGATCTGTCGCGCGGCTTTCGTGCACTGAAGACGTGGTTCACGCTGAAGACGTTCGGCACCGACAGGCTGGGAGCGGTGATCGCGCGAAGCTGTGCGCTGGCGAAATATCTGGAAGCGCGCATACTGGCCGAACCGCGGCTCGAATTGCTGGCGCCGGTAAACCTCAACATCGCCTGCTTCCGCTATCGTGCTGATGACGCTGTCAATCGCGAGATCGTGGCCGATGTCCAGGAGTCCGGCATCGCGGCGCCGTCGGCCACGACGCTGGACGGCCGGTTCGCGATCCGAGCGGCGATCGTCAATCACCGCACCGAGGAGAGAGATATTGACGCGCTGCTGGCTGCTGTGCTGGAGTTCGGGGCGCGGCGCAGCAGCGAGAGCGTGATCGAGGTCGAGGCGCCGCCGCTCGCCGCGTTGTGATATCCGGGACCATCTGAAGCAAAAACGCCCCAGACTTGTGTGCCGAGCATGAACGACAGCTTGGAGGTGGAAGTCCTCTATCCAGCCTGATGGCGGCGATGGATTGGCGAAGCGCGAGGGCGCTGCCGCGAGGTGGGGTCTGAAGGAAGCGTGGAGCAAAACCGCGGCTCCATGGACAAGAACCGGATAACGAGGCCTACCCCGTCGGACGAGCGAGCAAGGGATCGCGAAGTCCACAGTCATCAAGTGCCGGGGTGGTAAATCCGGCGAACGCGCTGTGAAGGCGATCGGTCTTACCTCGGGAGGTCTGCGCTGTGTCTCGGCAACGAGACTGAGATCTCCGCAAGGCGATCTGACCTCAGCGTAGAAGTCAGCGGAGGGCATAGTAGGCGGCGGCGCGCTGCCGAAGGCCCGAACGCTGGAAGTGGTCATTAGAGCGGTGATCTCGCGCGCAACATGCGGCAGAAAGACCAGATCGACCTGAACTTGGGAGCGGAGCGAAGGATGAAGCCCTGAATGCCGCCACCCAGGAGACCGAAGCGCGTGCGGCGAAAGCTAGCCTCGAACCCCCGGCGGTCGCAAGGCCGGTCGTTGGAAGCAGTGATCGAGCGTGAGAACCTGAAGCAAGCATTGGCGCAAGTGAAGCGCAACAAGGGCGCGGCCGGCATCGATGGCATGACCGTCGACAACCTGTCGGCCCATCCGAAGGAGCACTGGCCTGCGATCCTGGCTCAGCTGCTTGACGGCACCTACGAACCGCAGCCGGTGCGGCGGGTGGAGATACCGAAGGCGTCGGGTGGCACTCGTGCGCTCGGCCTGCCGACGGTGCTCGACCGCTTCATCCAGCAGGCGGTGATGCAGGTGCTGCAGGCGGAATTGGGACGGAATGTTCTCCAAGAGCGGGTTGCTGACAAGCGCATTCTGAAGCTCATCCGCAGCTTTCTAACGCGGGTGTGATGGAAGGCGGCCTTGTCAGCCCGACGGAGGAAGACACGCCGCAAGGTGGCCCGCTCTCGCCGCTGTTGTCGAACCTGATGTTGGACGTGCTGGACAGGGAGCTGGAGAAGCGCGGCCACCGCTTCGTGCGCTATGCCGATGACTGCAACATCTATGTGCGCAAAGGCCGGCGAGAGGGTGATGGCCGGCATCGAGAAGTTCCTCGGAAAGCGCCTCAAGCTGAAGGTCAACAAGGCGAAGAGCGCGGTCGCCAAACCGCGCATCCGCAAGTTCTTGGGCTTCAGCTTTACGGGCGAGAAAGAGCCACGACGGCGCATCGCGCCGCAGGCCCTCGCTCGCTTCAAAGCCAACGTTCGGGTACTGACGCGGCGCACGGACGGCAAGAGCCTCGCCCAGATCATCAAGGAGCTGTCCATCTACTTGATCGGCTGGCGCGGATACTTCGGCCTCTGCCAGACCCCGTCGGTGCTGCGCACATTTGACGAATGGATCACGCGGCGGTTGCTCGCCATCGACCTGGAAGCAATGGAAGCACGGACGGGCTCGTTTTGCCGAGCTGCGGCGCTGCGGCGTCGGCCGGGACTTGGCGGCACAAACCGCTGGCAGCCCACATGGCCCCTGGCGGCTCGCGAACAGCCCGCGCTTACCGAGGCTTTGCCAAACGGCTTCTTCGGTTCACTCGGCTTGGCTTCCGTCGTGGCCCAGCCGCCCGCATAATCCAGCGAACGGCCGGATACGGACCCGTATGTCCGGTGGTGTGGGAGGGGTCGAGCCGCGAGGCTCGCCCCTATCCTGATTCGGATGTGTGAAGCTTCAGGCGGCCGAGCTGACGTCGTCGCTCGTGACCTCACTCCTCGGATGCGTGGCTTCGTACTGCTCCCGCAGCTTCTCTTCATAGGCGATCAGCTTGCGGGCCTCCTTGAGGGCGCGGTAGAGGTCGCCGTTCATGATGTTGTTGTTGATGCCCTCGATGATCGGCCAGGAGCTCGGCACCGCGGTGACGATGTCGCGGACCAGATTGAAATAAGTGCCGTGCTGTGTCTGCGGATCCGGCGAGATGTACATGAGCTGAACCGCCAGATAGACCAGCTTAGCGGGCGTGTCGGCGGTCTCCGGCGTGAGGATATCGCGCTCGCGCAGGATCGGAACGTTCTCGCCGTCAATCAGAAGGCGGGCGCGCTGGTCGGTGTTGGTGATAACGCAGTTGCCTACGATGATGCGTTCGTGTGGTTTGAGCTCGACCTTGAGAGCCATGCCTGTTCTCCATTAACCCGCTTGTAACGAGCGGCGCGCGCTCCCCGGAACAACGGCTGCCAGCCCTGATTTGGGTCCGATCCTTGCTGAACGTGGTTAACGGGCCGTAAACATTCTCGCGGCGGCCGAAAAGCAGAACGTTGTCAACGCCTTGTCGTTCTGCAAAGGAGCTGGGCGGAACTTTGCCAAGAGCCGTTTCGTGTTCGACGCGGAGAAACCGGCGGTTTCATTTCACGGATTGTTAGAGGCTCGGAGGCACCGTCCGCCGGCCGTTTGATCAATGTCGGTCAAACAGGACGCGTAGCTACCAGAAAGGTAACAGTATGTCCGGTATCGTCCTCTCCGCCTCGGTTCGCCAGAACCTGCTGTCTCTCCAGTCCACCGCCGACCTCCTTGCCACCACCCAGTCGCGTCTGTCGACCGGCAAGAAAGTGAACTCGGCGCTGGATAACCCCACCAACTTCTTCACCGCACAATCGCTCGACAACCGCGCCAGCGACATCAACAACCTGCTCGATGGCATCGCTAACGGCGTGCAGGTGCTCCAGGCCGCCAACACCGGCATCACCTCGCTGCAGAAGCTGCTGGACTCCGCCAAGTCGATCGCCAACCAGGCGCTGCAGACCACGGTCGGCTACTCCACGAAGTCGAACGTCTCGACCACGATCGCCGGCGCGACGGCTTCCGACCTGCGCGGCACCACCACCTACACCAGCGCCAGCGCGCTCTCCAACGTGCTGTTCTCCGGTGCGGCGGGCGGCGTCACGGCGGCAACCAGTTCGACCACGCTCGGCGGCACCATCGGCACGGTGACCGGAACTGCAGTGAACGACAACCAGGGCACGCCTGCCGCCATCACGGCTTCGACCAAGCTCTATGACACCGGCGCGACCGGCGGTCTCAGCACGGCGGCTGCCACGCAGTTCACGGACGGCAGCAGCTTCACGGTCAACGGTCACACGATCACCTTCAAGGCTGGCGCTGCGCCGGCGGCGAGCGCAGCTCCGGCCGGTTACGGCATCAGCGGCAACATCGCTGCTGACGGCAATGGCAACTCGATCATCTATCTGGGTGCCTCCGCAACCAGCTCGACTGCCACGGTCGGTGACGTCCTCAGTGCGATCGATCTTGCCAGCGGCGTGAAGAATGCCGTGGTCTCGGCCGGTGCCGCGACCATCACCACCAACACGAGCCAGACCGCTTCGTCGATCACGGGCGGCAAGATCACCCTCGAGACTTCGACGGGTGCCGACCTCAGCGTCGTCGGCAAGGCCGATCTGCTCGGCGCCCTTGGCCTCACTTCGGCAACGGGCTCCGGCAATGCGACCGTTGCCGCGAGCCGTGTCACCGCTTCGGGCAGCCTCGGCTCCCTGATCGCCGATGGCTCGACCCTCAACGTCAATGGCAAGACCATCACATTCAAGAACGGCGGCACGCCCGCTGCAGCGAACGTCCCGAGCGGCTCGGGCGTCACCGGCAACGTCGTCACTGACGGCAACGGCAACTCGACCGTGTATCTCAACAAGGGCACCGTCGGCGACGTTTTGAACGCGATCGATCTTGCCACCGGCGTGCAGACCGCCTCGATCTCTTCGGGCGCGGCCACCCTCAGCACGGCGACGGGGCAGACCGCGTCCTCGATCGTCGCGGGCGCGCTGAAGATCTCGACCGGCGCCAACTCGGACCTGTCGATCACCGGCTCCGGCAATGCGCTGTCCTCGCTCGGCCTGACCGGCTCGACCGGCACCGGCACCGCCTTCACGGCGAGCCGTACGGCCGCGTCGGGTGGCATCTCCGGCAAGACCTTGACCTTCACCTCCTTCAACGGCGGCACGGCGGTCAACGTCACGTTCGGCGACGGCACCGGCGGCACTGTCAAGACGCTCGATCAGCTCAACACCGCGCTTCAGGCAAACAACCTGACCGCGACGATCGATGCCAACGGCCTGCTCACGGTTTCGTCCACCAACGATTATGCCTCTTCGACGATCGGTTCGGCGACCGCCGGCGGCACGATCGGAGGCACGATCACCACGGCCCTGAGCTGGTCGAACGCGACCGCGCCCGTTGCTGATGCTGTTGCCCAGGCGACTCGTTCGAACCTGGTCAACCAGTACAACAACATCATGACGCAGATCGATACGACCTCGCTGGACGCCTCGTTCAACGGCGTCAACCTGCTCAACGGCGACCAGCTCAAGCTGGTGTTCGACGAGACCGGCAAGTCGAGCCTGAACATCACCGGCGTGACCTTCAACTCGAAGGGTCTCGGTCTCGCCGCACTGGCGCAGGGCACCGACTTCATCGACAACGCAGCAACCAACAAGGTGCTGGCCAAGCTGAACACCGCGTCGAGCACGCTGCGTTCGGAAGCCTCCACGCTGGGTTCGAACCTCTCGGTGGTGCAGGTTCGTCAGGACTTCAACAAGAACCTGATCAACGTGCTGCAGACCGGCTCGTCCAACCTAACCCTGGCCGACACCAACGAGGAAGCGGCGAACAGCCAGGCGCTGTCGACCCGCCAGTCAATCGCCGTCTCCGCGCTCTCGCTGGCCAACCAGTCGCAGCAGAGCGTGCTCCAGCTGCTCCGCTAATAGCGGCTGACATCGCAAAGGAAATGCAGCGGCGGGGTTTCAGCCCCGCCGTTTTTCTTTTGTGGCGGTCATCGAGAGGCGAAAGCCCGCACCGAAAGGTAACTCTTGGTTATGGTTAACGAAGAGCAAACGCCAAAAAAGCTGTGAAATTACAGGCGGATCATTATTCTGTTTGAAGGCTTCGGCCCCTCTTATGGTGAACCGCCACTTACGGTTCGCGAGCGAGTTTCACCCTTTGTTAGCCATGTCCGCGCAGGCTCTGCGCGTCACTCGATCCGAAGCGATCGAACGAAGACGCGTAAACCAGAAGGGTAAGAGTCATGTCCGGTATCGTTCTCTCTGCGTCGGTTCGTCAGAACCTGTTGTCTCTCCAGTCCACCGCCGACCTCCTCGCCACCACCCAGTCGCGTCTGTCGACCGGCAAGAAGGTGAACACGGCGCTGGATAATCCCACCAACTTCTTCACGGCACAATCGCTCGACAACCGCGCCAGCGACATCAACAACCTGCTCGATGGCATCGCTAACGGCGTGCAGGTGCTCCAGGCCGCCAATACCGGCATCACCTCGCTGTCGAAGCTGCTGGACTCCGCGAAGTCGATCGCCAACCAGGCGCTGCAGACCACGGTCGGCTACTCCACCAAGTCGAACGTCTCGACCACGATCGCCGGCGCGACGGCTTCCGACCTGCGCGGCACCACCACCTACACCAGCGCCAGCGCGCTCTCCAACGTGCTGTTCTCCGGTGCGGCGGGCGGCGTCACGGCGGCAACCAGTTCGACCACGCTCGGCGGCACCATCGGCACGGTGACCGGAACTGCAGTAAACGACAACCAAGGCACGCCTGCCGCCATCACGGCTTCGACCAAGCTCTATGACACCGGCGCGACCGGCGGTCTCAGCACGGCGGCGGCGACCCAGTTCACGGACGGCAGCAGCTTCACCGTCAATGGCCACACGGTGACGTTCAAGGCGGGCGCGGTACCGACCACTGCTCCGGCCGGTTATGGCACAAGCGGCAACATCGCGACTGACGGCAATGGCAACTCGATCATCTATCTGGGCGCCTCCGCAACCAGCTCGACCGCCACGGTGGGCGACGTCCTGACCGCAATCGACCTCGCCGGCGGCGTGAAGAATGCCGTGGTATCGGCCGGCGCCGCGACCATCACCACCAATACGAGCCAGACCGCTTCATCGATCACGGGCGGCAAGATCACCCTGGAAACCTCCACGGGTGCCGACCTCAGCGTCATCGGCAAGGCCGATCTGCTCGGCGCGCTCGGCCTGACCACAGCGACTGGTTCCGGCAACGCGACGGTGACGGCAGCCCGTGCGACGGGATCTGGCAGCCTAGCCTCGCTGATCACCGATGGATCTACGCTGAATGTCAACGGCAAGACCATCACATTCAAGAACGGTGGCACCCCCGCCGCAGCGAACGTGCCGAGCGGCTCGGGCGTCACCGGCAACGTCGTCACCGACGGCAACGGCAACGCGACCGTGTACCTCAACAAGGGCACCGTCGCTGACATCCTGAACGCGGTTGATCTCGCCACAGGCGTCCAGACTGCATCTATCGCGTCGGGAGCAGCGACCCTCAGCACGGCGAGCGGCCAGACAAACTCCTCCATCGTCGCCGGCGCGCTGAAGATCTCGACCGGAGCGACTTCGGACCTGTCGATCACCGGTTCCGGCAATGCGCTGTCCGCGCTCGGCCTCACGGGCTCGACAGGCACCGGCACCGCCTTCACGGCAAGCCGTGCTGCGGCTCCTGGCAGCATCTCCGGCAAGACCTTGACCTTCACCTCCTTCAACGGCGGTACGGCGGTCAACGTTACGTTCGGCGACGGCACCGGCGGCACTGTCAAGACGCTCGATCAGCTCAACGCGAAGCTTCAGGCCAACAACCTGGCGGCGACGATCGACGCTAACGGCCTGCTCACGGTCTCCGTGATCAACGACTACGCGTCATCGACGATTGGCTCGGTCGCTGCCGGCGGCGTGATCGGCGGCACGATCACGACCGCCTTGACCTGGACGAACGCGACGACACCAACTGTCGATGCGGTCGCCCAAGCCACGCGTTCGAACCTGGTTGCGCAGTACAACAACATCATGTCGCAGATCGACACGACCTCGGTCGACTCGTCGTTCAACGGGGTGAACCTGCTCAACGGCGACCAGCTCAAGCTGGTGTTCGACGAAACCGGCAAGTCGAGCCTGAACATCACCGGCGTGACCTTCAACTCGAAGGGGCTCGGTCTCGCCGCGCTGGTGCAGGGCACCGATTTCATCGACAACGCCGCGACCAACCGCGTGCTCACCAGCCTGAATGCGGCCTCGAGCACCTTGCGCTCGGAAGCCTCCACGCTGGGTTCGAACCTCTCGGTGGTGCAGGTTCGTCAGGACTTCAACAAGAACCTGATCAACGTGCTGCAGACCGGCTCGTCCAACCTGACCCTGGCCGACACCAACGAGGAAGCGGCGAACAGCCAGGCGCTGTCGACCCGCCAGTCGATCGCGGTCTCCGCGCTCTCGCTGGCCAATACCTCGCAGCAGAGCGTGCTCCAGCTCCTTCGCTAACAAGTAGCTAAAATCAAAAGACAAAACAGAGCGGCGGGGCTTCGGCCCCGCCGCTTTTTTGTTGGTTGGGAAGGCGACGGGAGCCGCTAACCCGGCATTAACCCTATCCCTTAAGTCGCCGTTAACCATACTTTAAAGGACAACCTCTAAGACTCCATCAAAGCCCGCTTTCCAGATCGGCGAGCCCGATTCGTATCCGGTTCAAGAGGAAGACCGCCAATGTCCAACATCGTTCTCTCGGCGTCAGTTCGTCAGAACCTGTTGTCGCTGCAATCAACGGCGGACCTGCTCGCCACCACCCAGTCCCGACTGTCGACCGGCAAGAAGGTCAACACGGCACTGGACAATCCGACCAACTTCTTCACCGCGCAGGGCCTGGACAACCGGGCGAGCGACATCAGCAACCTGCTCGACGGCATCAACAACGGCGTGCAGGTGCTGCAGGCGGCCAACACCGGCATCACCTCCTTGCAGAAGCTGATCGACAGCGCCAAGTCGATCGCTAACCAGGCGCTGCAGACCACGGTCGGCTACTCGACTAAATCGAACATTTCGACCACGATCCCCGGTGCGACGCCGGCGGATCTGCGCGGCACAACCAGCTACACCTATGCAACGGCGACCGGCAATGTCGTCACCAATGGTACCGCCGGCGGTACCACCCCAATCACCGGCGCGACCACGCTCGGTGGCATCTCGCAATCCCTGACCGGCAACGCCGCTCCGGATGGAGCCGGCAACGCCGCGAGCCTTGCGACCAATCTCAAATTGCTGGGCACGCCGAGCGCCACCACCATCGCGGCCAACGGCGCTCCGTCCGATGGCGATGTGCTGATCGTTGACGGCAAGACCATCACCTTCAGGGCCGGGGCTGCGCCGGCTGTCGCCAACGTTCCCGCCGGCTCCGGCAAGAACAACAACGTCGTCACCGACGGCAACGGCAATTCCACGGTTTACCTCGGAACGAACGCCGCCCCGGCCGCAACCGTCCAGGACGTGATGGACGCGATCGATCTTGCAAGCGGCGTGCAGACCGCGGCGATCACGGGCGGCACGGCGACGCTGTCGAACTCCTCGGGTGCGAATGCCTCGATTGCCGGCGGTCAGCTCACCCTCACCACGGGTACCGGCGCCGACCTCAGCATCACCGGCAAGGCCGACTTCCTCAAGGCGCTTGGTTTGACGACCGCGACTGGCTCCGGCAACGTCAATGTGACCAAGGCCCGCCTCACGAACCCGACGACGCTAGGCACGCTGGTTCAGGACGGCTCCACGCTCAACGTCGACGGCAAGACGGTCACATTCAAGAATGCGGCGGTCCCTGCTGCCGCGCCGACGGGGTCGACCAAGATCGGCAATATCGTGACGGACAACAATGGCAACTCCATTGTCTATCTCCAGGGCGCAACCGTTCAGGATTCCCTGAACGCGATCGACCTGGCCTCGGGAGCCGGCATCGTCAGCGGCGGCGCCGTGGCCGCCGCGAGCGGCTCAACGCTGTCCTCGGTCGTCAACGGCGCTCTCAAGCTCAGCACCGGCACCACGGCCGATCTCTCCATCACCGGAACGGGTAATGCGCTGTCCGCGTTCGGCCTGACCGGCCCGACCGGTACCGGCACGGCCTTTACCGCGGGGCGCGCGCCGGGTCCCGGCAGCATCTCGGGCAAGACGTTGACCTTCACGTCCTTCAACGGCGGCAAGCCGGTGAACGTGACTTTCGGCGACGGCACCAACGGCACCGTGAAGACGCTCGATCAGCTCAACAACCAGCTCCAGGCCAACCACCTGACGGCGACGATCGACGCCAATGGCGTGCTCACGATCACCACCGTCAACGAATATGCGTCCTCAACGCTCGGCTCCGTGACCGCGGGCGGCGTCGTCGGCGGCACGATCACCGGCACGGTTGCCTTCACGACCGCCCAGCCGCCGGTGCAGGATCCCGTCGCGCAGACCGCGCGCTCCAACCTCGTCAACCAATTCAACAACATCCTGGCGCAGATCGACACCACTTCGCAGGACTCCTCGTTCAACGGCGTCAACCTGCTCAACGGCGATACGCTCAAGCTCGTGTTCAACGAGACCGGCTCCTCCACGCTCAGCATCAACGGCGTGGTGTTCAACGCGGCGGGTCTTGGCCTCAGCAACCTCGTCAACGGCGTCGACTTCATCGACAATGGCGCGACCAACAAGGTGCTGGCCAGCCTGAACGCCGCCTCCAGCACGCTGCGCTCGGAAGGCTCGGCGCTCGGCTCGAATCTCTCGATCGTGCAGGTGCGTCAGGACTTCTCCAAGAACCTGATCAACGTGCTGCAAACGGGTTCGTCCAACCTGACGCTCGCCGACACCAACGAGGAAGCGGCGAACAGCCAGGCGCTGTCGACTCGGCAGTCGATCGCGGTCTCCGCGCTGTCGCTGGCCAACCAGTCGCAACAGAGCGTGCTGCAGCTGCTCCGCTAATTTCGAGAGCGCAAGTTCGCTGCTCGAGATGTACGGCGGGGCTAACGCTCCGCCGTTCTTTTGAGGGAGATCGCTAAGGCTGGATTAGCCGAAATCGACACGCATCACGCCAGGCGAGTTTACTTGCGTGCATCTAGTGTTTGCGTCGACGAAGAGCTCCGCGCCCCGTAATTGTCCGGAGTGCTTCCAAGCACACACGTAAGCAAATCTTAAGCGGTGCTGCCTAGGGTTGGGAAAGAAATCCTTAAGCGCTTCCAAAGCGCTAGGTAACGTCCAAGGTGATTGATGTCGAATTCCGCTGCCTCGGCTTATGCGCGTGTTGCAACGACCACCGCATCTCCTCGCGACATCGAGGCGCAGACCCTGCTCAAGGCCGCCAACAAGCTCCAGGACGCGGTGAACAACGCCAATCCGCTCAGCGAGCAGACTATGCAGGCCCTGATGTTCAACCGCAAGCTCTGGACCATCTTCTTGAGCGAGGCGATGCGTGATACCAATCCGCAGCCGCTCGACATCCGGCAGAAGATCGCCAATATCAGCGTATTCGTGCTGAGCCAGACCGCCGCGCTGCAGATGAGCCCGCAGTTCGATCACTTCCGTCCGCTGATCGAGATCAACCGCAACATCGCTGCCGGGTTGTCCGGCCGGCCGTAAAGGGGACGTGACGGGGGAGGTCGGCGAACACGCGGCTTGCGCGAGCGGACTCGAGCACGGCCTCACGATGCCGAAGCAGTGATCGTCAGGCGCTGCGGTCCGTGCTGAGCGGGCGCGAAGGCTCGGATTTCATGTCCAGGGCATGGAAATAGGCGCGCCGGCGCAGCATCGCCTCGTCCGGGAACTGGTTCACCACCGTGTCGGTCTTCTCGTTGACGACTTGGAAGACGAAGGAGGCGGCCGCCTGATCGAACACGACCTGGCGTGAGATGTTGTCGTGGTTCGGCAAAGCATTGCGTACCGGCGCGCTCGTGTCGGCCGCGGCGACCGTCCGGCTCACCGGAAGATCCGTTTGCACAGCTTCATTCGCCGCCGCATTGGACGTCGGTACAATCTGCGTGGGCGCCGGAATCCCCACCGGCCTGATGCTGAAATCTGTACTCATGGCAGCCTCCTGGTTGCCTTGCTTGAGTCAAATCCCAACCCCTCTAATAGCGCAACCATGGAACACCAGGTTTGAAGACCCGGTAAGCAAACGTGCCTAACCGCGCGACGATATCGCCGCGCGGTTTTTCCTAAAATTGTCGCTTGTTCCCGTGCGCGCTCAGAGCGAGCGGCTGACTGCGAGCGGGGTGATGTGGCGCGGACCCGGCGCTGCGCGGCGTCCGGCGGCCGTATACGTGTTCGGCACGTTGCGCTTCTGGATCTCGGCATTGACGCCGCGCACGACGCTTTCGGAGACCGCATGCGCGGTCGCGAGCACGGTGAGATTGACCTGGAGCATCGCGCGAAACGCATCGTGGTGGCGGTGCAGCGTCGAAAGCAGCTCCGGCGCGGATTTCGCGAGCTGGGTCTGGTTCGCCTTCAACTGGCTGACGGCGCCGACGTAATTGCGCGACAACTCCTGCTTCTTGCTCTCCAGCGTCATCGCCTCGCGGACCTGGCCGGCGCGAACCAGCTCGGTCTCGCGCTCGATCAGTCCGAGCAGGGCGCTCATTGCGTCCATCAGGTCTTCGGCGAGCTTGCGCGCCTCGGTGCTGCCGGGTGCGATGTTCGGACGCTGGGCAGGCATCGGCTGACGTGAGGCGTTGAAATGGTTCATCTCGTTTGACCTTATGCCGTGCAGATCGTTTTGGCCTGCTGCAGGATGAGGGTGCGGTAGACCTCGGTGGCGACGCCGACGCCGCCGGCCTTGGCGAAGTTCTTCGAGTATTGCTCGGTCAGCATCGAGCGCCACACGCCGGTGCCGGGGGTGTCGCCGAACGGGCCCTCGCCCTTCACGCCCGAGGTCATCTGCGAGAACATGCTGTTGAGGAACATCGCCTCGAAATCGGTGGCGGTCTTCTGCGCCTTGGCCTGTTGCTGCGGCGAGACCTTTTGCAGCGCGGCGGCGAGCTCGAAGTCCGGCCGGCCGTTGCGGCTCTCGACGGAGAAGACCGGGGAGTAGGTCGTGAGGTGCGGGGTATTGATCGCGCCGGTCTGCATCACATCACCTCGATGTCGGCTTCGATCGCGCCGGCGGCCTTGATGGCCTGGAGGATGCTGATCATGTCACGGGGACCGATGCCGAGACCGTTGAGGCCGTCGACGAGCTGCTGGAGCGAGACACCGTCCTTGACGAGCGCCAACTTCTTGCCGTCTTCGCTGACGGTGACGCTGCTGCGCGGCGCGACCACGGTGCGGCCGCGCGACAGCGGGTTGGGCTGGCTGACCTGCGGGCTCTCGGAGATCGTGACGGTGAGGTTGCCCTGCGCCACCGCGACGGTGGCGACGCGCACGTCGCGGCCCATCACGATGATGCCGCTCCGTTCGTCGATGACGATCTTGGCGGCGAGATCGGGATCGACCTGGAGCTGCTCGATCTCGGTGAGAAAGGCGACGACGTTGCCCTTGAACTCCGGCGGGATCGACAGCTGCACCGTCGAAGGATCGATCGGCTCGGCGGTTTTGACGCCGAGATAGTCGTTGATTGCGGCTGCGATGCGCTTGGCGGTCGTGAAGTCGGCATTGCGCAGCGCCAGGCGGACATTCGGCAGCCGATTGAGCGCGAACTCGATCTCGCGCTCGATGATGGCACCGTTGGCGATGCGTCCGACGGTCGGGACGCCGCGCACGATCTTGGCGGCCTCGCCCTCGGCCTGGAAACCGGAGATCGCGAGCGAGCCCTGCGCCACGGCATAGACATTGCCGTCGGCACCTAACAGGGGCGTGACGAGCAGGGTGCCGCCCTGGAGATTCTTGGCGTCGCCGAGCGCGGAGACGGTGACGTCCATGCGCGTGCCCTGGGTGGCGAAAGGCGGCAGGTTGCCTGTCACCATCACGGCGGCGACGTTGCCGGTGCGGATGGTGGCGCCGCGAATGTTGACGCCCATGCGCTCGAGCATCGCTTGCAGCGATTGCTTGGTGAAAGGGATGTTGTTGAGGGTGTCGCCGGTACCGTTGAGGCCGACGACGAGGCCATAGCCGATGAGCTGGTTCTGCCGCACGCCCTCGATATTGGCGAGATCCTTGATGCGCGAGGTCGCGGCCGCTGACGTGACCGTGAGCACCAGCGCTGACAGCGCGGCGCAGGCCATCCCAACAATCCTCACCCAACGAACGCCTGGCATCCTCTGCTCCCCGAGGCCTCTCAAATCGAAAGGACCCTCTGCGACACTCCCATGACGAGCTGGTCCGACGCTGTCCTTGCGAGCGCTGTGCCAACGCGCGGCAGTGGGGTTAGCCGATTGAATAGGTTGAATAATCTGTTTCGACCGGTGCCAGTGGGCGTTGTCCGTGAGGAGCGAAACTGCCGCCTGTCGGCAGATTTTGCCGGGCCGTTTACGCGCCGTTAACCATAAAACGGCGAATGTGGCGCATCGATCACCCGGATTCCCTCCGATGCGCATCTACGGACCGAACGGCACCACGCTTGGAACGCCGGCCAGCCAGGCCAGGCGAACCGCCTCCGGCACCTTCGTGCTGCCGGATACCTCCTCGGCGCAGGAGACGCGGAGCGCTGCGGCACCGAAGGCAACCGCCAACATCGATGCGCTGCTGGCGCTGCAGGGCGTCGAGGAGGATCCGGTCGAGCGCCGCAAGCGCTCGGTTGCCCGGGGCAGGACCGCGCTCGACGTGCTCGATGATCTGAAGATGGGGCTATTGTCCGGCAATCTCGACGCCTCGACCGTGATGCGCCTGCGCGATGCTGCTGCGAATTTGAAATCGTCTTCGGGTGATGCCGGTCTCGATGCGGTGCTGTCCGAGATCGAGCTGCGCGTCGAGGTCGAACTGGCGAAGGCCGCGCGGGCTTGATAGTGATCCGTTACCCTGAGGCGCCGGAGCGTAGCGGAGGCCTCGAAGGCGAGGGTCCCGTCGCTTGCGCGAGGACATCAGTGTTCGGCGCGGCACCTCGGCCGTACATCTCCCGGCGCGATGCTTTGCATCGCGCCACTCGCGCCTCAGGATGACGGGACTCCCTCAGGAGTTCTTCGCGCACTTACGCCGCTTCCTCCTTCTGCTGCGCGTCGTAGCGACGCTGAGCGGCGAGCACGTCTTTCAGATTCTGCTCGGCCCAATCGCGTAAGGGATCGACCGCCGCCGCCAGCGTCAGCCCGAGCTGCGTGATGGAGTACTCCACCGTCACAGGCACGGTCGCGATGGCATGGCGCTTGATCAGGCCGTCGCGTTCAAGCGATTTGAGAACCTGGCTCAGCATCTTCTGCGAGATGCCCTCGATCGTGCGCCGCAACTGATTGAAGCGCATCGGCTCCTCGCGCAGCAACAGCAGGATCAGCACCGCCCATTTGTCGCCGACGCGATCGAGGATCTGGCGCGTCGGACAGTTCGCTGCATAGACATCGGGTTTCATCGTCGGGTCCTCTGAATCCTTGCGGTTGCCTGCCGGTTACTCCTGCGTAATCAGGTAAGCACAAAGTGCTCTCTTAACACCAGCATTCTTTACGATATCTAGTTTCCACTAGTTACCGAAAGTCAAGCAAAGGAACCTTCCATGAAAATCGCAATCGCCGGTGCCTCGGGTCGGGCCGGGTCAGAGATCACCAAGGAACTGTCCCGCCGCGGCCATACGGTCACGGCCATCGCCCGGAACCCGGAGAAGATTGCCGCACTGCCGAACGTGACGCCCACCAAGGGTGACGTGCTCGACCAGGCGGGCCTGGCCCGGCTGTGGGCGGGGCACGACGTCGCCATCAGTTCCGTGCACTTCCTGGCCAGCGATGCGCTCAAGCTGATCGGTGCGGCGAAGGAGTCCAAGGTGGGACGCTATGTCGTTGTCGGCGGTGCCGGCAGCCTGGAGGTCGCGCCAGGCGTGAAGCTGGTCACAACCCCCGGTTTTCCGGCGCAGTACAAGGCGGAGGCCGAAAAGGGTTCCGACTTCCTCGACCTGCTGCGGCAGGAAAAGGACCTGAACTGGACCTTCATCTCGCCCTCGGCCCTCTTCATCGAGGGGGAGCGGACCGGCAAGTTCCGGCTCGGGACCGATCAGCTTCTCGCAGATGCGAACGGGAAAAGCTGGATCACCTTCGCGGACTACGCAATTGCACTCGCCGACGAGATCGAGCGGCCGGCGCATCTGAGGCAGCGCTTCACGGTCGGCTACTGAGCCCGGCAGCTGCCCCCCGAGCCCTCCAGGATAAACCTTCCTGTGCAAGGGCTTGGGGGCGATCGCGGGACCATCAGGGAAATATTGTCTGTCACCGGAGGCCACTATATAAGGCCCGGCTCAACGGACCTCGTTCCGTTCGCGAGTCGTTGCTTAAAAAGATAGGCCGCCCTTGGAAAAGTTGAAAAACTACCGACCGACCGACAAAGAGCCTTTCATGAACGACCGGCAGAAGGAGTACTTCCGTTTGAAGCTCCTCGCCTGGAAGGATGAGATCCTCAAAGAGTCCAAGCTCACCCTGCAAGCTTTGCAGGAGGAGAACGTGAACCACCCCGATCTCGCCGATCGGGCATCGTCCGAAACCGACCGTGCCATCGAACTCCGCGCCCGCGACCGCCAGCGCAAGTTGATCGCCAAGATCGACGCCGCGCTCCAGCGCATCGAGGACAACACCTACGGCTATTGCGAGGAAACCGGGGAGCCGATCTCGTTGAAGCGGCTCGAGGCCCGGCCCATCGCGACGCTCTCGGTGGAAGCGCAGGAGCGCCACGAGAAACGCGAGAAGGTTTATCGCGACGAATAGAGCCCGAGCCGCAGAGTTGCGGCTCTTTGTTTTTGGGACGCAAGGCGCCGCTTGGCGCCGTGATCGGCGTTTGCCTATCGCTTCCCACGCGTGTGAGCACGTGGGTGCGATCGCCAAAAATGAATCGCGATCAACGGCCTAGGCCCGGCTGCTCCGAGCTCACGTGAGTTCGGATGATAAACAGCCTTCACTTCGGGTGCGGGCGATTTTGCGAGTCGCATCAACGAGATCGACTCCGGAGTTGAGACTTTGATCCAGCTGCATCAAGCATCGCCGTAATCACGTCTCGCGCGCATGTTGCGAGAGCTGCCGGTGGCGCGGCTTCATAAAGCCTCCACCCACTCAATATTTCCTTAAACGCGGGCAGAAGGCGGTTGTCCCCGGGCCGGGCGCGCTTGTCAGGGCGGAGCGGGGATGCTGAAGTGCCGCCTTCGACTGTGTAGCGTGGGAGGCGGCGTCGATGGGCAGGATTCTCGCATCCGCAAAGGCGATCGCGTTGGCGCGCCGCAATCGTGCGCCGCTCGCGGCGCTGGAGCGTCCTCCGGTTGATGAAGCGGAGGGCTATCAGGTGCAGCGCGCGCTGCACGATCTCCTGCTGCCGCATGTCGGCCCGCTGATCGGCTACAAGATCGGCTGCACCAGCCAGGTGATGCAGGAGTATATCGGCATCCCGCACCCTTGCGGCGGCGGCGTGTTCCAGAAGGGCGTCCATGACAGCGGCGCCAAGCTCGCCGCCTCCAATTATGTCCGGGTCGGCGTCGAATGCGAGATCGCGGTGCGGCTGCAGCGGGACCTCGCCGCCGGCGAGGCGCCGTTCACGGCCGAATGGGTCGGCGAGGCCGTCGAGGCCTACCACCCCGCGATCGAGATCGTCGACGACCGCTACGTGCAGTGGGAGACGATGGGCGCGCCGACCTTGATCGCCGACGATTTCTTCGCCGCCGGCTGCGTGCTGGGTCCCTCGGTTCCGCGCTCGTCGGTGCCGGACCTGAAGGGCGTCAAGGGCCGCGCCATCCTCAATGGCGAGGAGGTCAGCCATGGCACCGGCGCCGACGTGCTCGGCCATCCCCACAACGCACTCGCCTGGCTCGCCAACCATCTCGCCGCCGAGAGCAAGGGGCTGCACGCGGGACAGCTCGTGCTCACCGGCAGTCTGGTGAAGACGCTGTGGCTGAAGGCCGGCGACAAGGTGCGGATGGAGCTGGATGGGCTGGGGACGGTGGAGGCGGAGTTCAGCTGACCTCTCTCCGCCGGCATTGCGAGGCCCCCTTCGCGACGATGCAATCCAGAGTCTTTTTGCGCGGAGATAGTCTGGATTGCTCCGCTTCGCTCGCAATGACGGAGATCGGGGCGGCGCTTGAGTACGTAACTGGCCGCGAAGTCGAGTGTTCACAGTTGCTACCAGCAAAATACATGCGGCCTCCGGCAGGGGAGCTACCGGAGGCCGCGTCGTACACCGACGTTCGCGCCTAGGTTCGCGAACACGATGTGGGAGCTCTTAAAGAGGCTTAGAAGGGCAGCAGCACGTCCATGACCTGCTGGCCGTAGCGCGGCTGCTGCACGTCGGTGATCTGGCCGCGGCCGCCATAGGCGATGCGGGCCTGCGCGATCTTGGTGGAATCGATGGTGTTGTCGCTCTGGATGTCCTCAGGACGCACGATGCCGGCGACGATCAGCTCGCGAATTTCGAAGTTGACGCGGATCTCCTGCTTGCCTTCGACGACAAGGTTGCCGTTCGGCAGGACCTGGGTCACCACCGCAGCGACGTTGGTCTGCAGGGCTTCCTTGCGGTCGACGCTGCCCTTGCCCTCGCTCGACGAGGTCGAGTCGGCGGTCAGGATGCGGCCGGGCAGGATCTTGTTGGCCTGCGTGATGGTCTTGGCGCCGATGAAGTCGGAGATTCCCGAATCTTCCTTGTTGGTGCGGCTGCGCGAGGTGTCGTTCTCGATGTTGGCCTTGTCGGTGATGTTCACGGTCACGGTCAGGAGGTCGCCGACCTGGCGGGCGCGCTGGTCCTTGAAGAAGGCGCGGCTGCCGTTGCGCCACAGCGAGTTCGGATTGTAGGAAGCGACTTCCGGCTTCGGCATCGGCATCTGCACCGGCTTGTAGCCGGGTTGCGTCGTCGGATTATCGATTGCCGACAGCTTCGGCTGCTCGCCGATCTGCGACAGGCGGTCGATCGAGGAGCAGCCGCCCAATGCGCAAGTCGCCAGCAGCAGGGCAGAGATCGCGATGCGACGAAGATGGGAAGCCGAACTGAACGTGGACATGACTTACTCTGATTTGGCTGGAGCTTGCGAGAGGCGAACTTGCGGGATCTGGGCTTGTGCGACTTGAGCCGGCGGCGCGGGGCTCTGAATCAGGTTCCGGACGAGGGCTGCGGTGTCGACGGGGGCAGGCGCCTCGTCACGCTTGATCGACGAGGTCTGCTCGACCGCCGGCGCCGTCGGTGCGGACTGGCTGGCGCCCTGAACCGTGACCTGGCCGCGGCCGGTGACGATGCCGGTCAGCGTGCGCTTGGACTGCATATTGAGCACGCTGACGGTGTCGCCCTCGGCGCCGCTCTCGATCACCTTGCCGCGCGTGGTGAGATAGAGGCCGGGCACCTGGTAGATGATGGTGACGGCCTGATCGCGCACCACGAAGTCGGGCTTGACGATGTCGGCAACGCGGATCGGCGTGCCTGCCCGCATCGGCCGGCGCAGCTGCATGCCGATGCTGCGGTCGCGCGCGGCGGGCTCGCCGGCGACCTCGGCCTTCGGCCGGCGCTCCAACGAAAGGTCGGAGGATTTCAGAAGCTCGGCGCGGTCGACGTCGCGGGTCAGCACGGCCACTTCCACCGTCTCGATCGCGGTGCCGGTGAAGCGCAGCTTGGTCGGCGCGGGATTGCCGTCGTTGACGATCTCGAAGGCGATATCGAAACGGCCGCTGCGGGCGTCGTAGCGGGTTGCGACCGGCTGCAGCGCGCCGGTGTTGGAGGCGTCCAGCCGCATGTCGGCGACGCCGCGGTCGAACGTGATCGTGATGTTGGCGGCTTCTCCGAGGCCGAAGCGGCGCTCGAGCGTGGCGGCGACCGCAGTCTCGATATCCTTGCTCGCGAGGGTGCGGGCCAGGCGGGTGACCTGGACCTCCTTGATGTCGCCGGTCATGACGCCGATCACCTGTTTTGCCCGCAACACCGACAGCACTTGGCCGACCGTCAGCGTGCCGGTGGTGCCGAGATCGGGCGAGCGGTAGACCGGGATCAGCGCGGCGGATCCGGCGTTGTCGATGAGATCGCCGATCCGCACCACGTCCGAGGTCACGGTGACGCTTGCGCGCAGCGTCGGCGCGGCGATGAAATCGTCGGCGGCCGCTGCCGGCAATGCCAGCGCGAGAAGGGTGGAGATGGTGGCGAGGGTGGCACGGATCATCGTCATCACCTCAGCGGAACAGCGCCGTGGTCGATTGCATCATCTGGTCGGCGGCGCTGATCACCTTGGCATTCATCTCGTAAGCGCGCTGGGCGGCGATCAGGTCGCTCATCTCCGAGACGACGTCGACATTGGCCTGCTCCAGACTTCCTTGCGTGATCTTGCCGTAGCCTTCGGTGTTGGCGGTGCCGTCCTGCGGCGGACCCGAGGACGGCGTCTCGGTGAACTGATTGCTGCCGACCGGCTGCAGCCCCGCCTTGTTGATGAAGCGGGTCACGTTGATCGTGCCGATGATCGAGGAGGTCGACGAGCCCGGCAGCGTGACCGAGACCTGGCCTTGCTCGTTGACGGTCAGGCCCGAGGCGTTCTGCGGGATCGTGATGGTCGGCTGCACCGGGTTGCCCTGCGCGGTGACGACACGCCCCTGATTGTCCATCTGGAAGGTGCCGTCGCGGGTGTACTGGAAGGTGCCGTCCGGCATCAGGATCTTGAAGAAGCCTTCGCCCGAGATCGCGAGGTCGAGATCGTTGCCGGTCTGCGACAGCGTACCTTGCGTCATGCTGCGCGGCGTGCCGACGGTCTTGACGCCGCCGCCGATGTCGACGCCGACGGGCAGGATGGTGCCCTGGTCCGAGGCCTGCGCGCCGACGCGGCGCACGTGCTCGTAGATCAGGTCCTGGAACGCCGCGGTCTGCTTCTTGAAGCCGGTGGTGCGGAGGTTGGCGATGTTGTTGGAGATCACCTGAACGTTGAGTTCCTGTGCCGCCATTCCGGTCGCTGCGGTGTGAAGCGCCTGCATGTCAGTTCTCTCCCAATCAGGCCGGAACGTCGGCGAGCTTCTCGATCGCCGATTTGTGGAGGTCGCTCTGCTGCTGCAGCAGGCTGGCGATGGCGGTGTAGCTGCGCATGACCTCGACCATGCGGGTCATCTCGCCGACCGAATTCACGTTCGACTTCTCGATGTAGCCCTGGCGCACGTTGGATTTGGTGTCGGCCTGCTGGACCGCCGAGCCGGCGTCATAGAGGTTGGCGCCGAGCTTGGTCAGCTTGGCCGGATCGTCGAACGAGACCATGCGGATCTTGCCGCGGATCGAGTCGGTCCTGGCCGTGCCCTCGAGCACCGTGATGGTGCCATCGGGCGCGATGTTGATGTCGTGGTCGGTCGGCTGGAAGGTGATCGGGCCGCCGGTGCCGAGCACGAGGTTGCCGTCGGAGGTGACCAGCTGGCCGGTGCTGTTGAGCGAGAATTTGCCGTCGCGGGTGTAGCGCTCGGTGCCGCCAGCCTGCACCGCGAAAAACGCGTTGCCGTCGATTGCCATGTCGAGCGGGTTGTTGGTCGGCTCCATCGGCCCCAGGCCGACGTCGCGGAAGGTGCCGCGGTCCTGCACATAGGAGACCCGGCGGTCGGAACCGATGAAATTGTCCTCACGCGCGTTCGAGTTGAGGTACTCCTCGAACAGCGAATGGTCGGCCTTGAAGCCGTTGGTGTTGGCGTTGGCGACGTTGTTGGCGATGACATCCATCTGCCGCTCCAACGTCATCTGCCGTGACAAGCCGATCAGAAGCGCGTTCTGCATCGGAAATCTCCCCTGAGTGAGATCTGCCATTTCGCTCTCCCAAGCGCCTTGGCGGACCCCGTGACCGAGACCGTCAGGTTCTCCCAAACCGTGAGGTCTCGACCTCTCTCAGCGAAAGTCGTGCCAACTAAGAAAATGACATAATTTCAAGTACTTATTGATTTTTCGAGGGCGCGGGAGGGCGGCAGAAAGGTTCTGTTAGCCATGTTTGCCCGGCAGATTTTTCCTAGCTGAGGCCCAATCGAAAGATTCCGTTAACCATTATTACCGTAGCGTTTGCGCATCAGAGGAGCGCATTGCGCTGGGGCATTTGTATCGCGTCACTGTCTGCCAGGAGGCTTCGCTCTTTCGACCCCTTTGAGAGATGAACGAGCGCGGCAACCATGGCAGAGAATGAGGAAGGCGGCGCAGCCGCCGACGGCGCGGAAGCCGCTCCGCCGAAGAACAAGCTCAAGCTCATCATCATGGTCGTCGGCGTGCTCGCCGTCCTCGGCGGCGGTGCCGCGACCTGGTTCCTCTTCTTCCGTCACGGCGACGACGAGCATCATGCCGAGGCCGCGCCTCCGCCGAAGCCGCCGGCCTTCATCGACGTCCCCGACATGATGGTCAACCTCGCCGGCGCGCCGGGCGAGCGCGTGCAATATCTGCGGCTGAAGATCGTGCTGGAGCTGAAGGAAGAGAAGCAGATCGAGGCGATCAAGCCGACGATGCCGCGCGTCACCGACATCTTCCAGACCTATGTGCGCGAACTGCGCCCCTCCGACCTCAACGGTTCCGCCGGCATCTTCCGCCTCAAGGAGGAGCTGACCAAGCGCGTCAACGCGGCGGTCGCCCCGATCCAGGTCAGCGCGGTGCTGTTCAAGGAAGTCGTGGTCCAGTGAGCATGACGGACTAGGGATCATGGCGGGCAACGACCAAGTCGACCAGGATGCAATCGCCGCCCAGTGGGAGGCCTCGCTCGATTCCGAGGATCCCGCCGAGGCCGCAAAGGCTGCCGCCGAGAACGAGCTGTCGGAGACCATGGCCCTGCAATGGGCGGCCATGGTCGAGGACGGCAGTCGCGATCTCGGCAACGGCAAGAATTCCGGCGAGCGGGTGCTGTCGCAGGAGGAGATCGACAATCTCCTCGGCTTCACCGTCGGCGACGTCAATCTCGACGACCATTCCGGCATTCGCGCGATCATCGATTCGGCGATGGTCTCCTACGAGCGTCTGCCGATGCTCGAAATCGTCTTCGACCGCCTGGTGCGGCTGATGACCACGTCCTTGCGCAACTTCACCTCCGACAACGTCGAAGTCTCGCTCGACCGCATCACCTCGGTGCGTTTCGGCGACTACATGAACTCGATCCCGCTGCCCGCCGTCCTCACCGTCTTCAAGGCCGAGGAGTGGGAGAACTTCGGCATGGCGACGGTCGATTCCAACCTGATCTATTCGATGATCGACGTGCTGCTCGGCGGCCGCCGCGGCACCAGCCAGCTGCGCATCGAGGGCCGGCCCTACACCACGATCGAGACCGAGCTGGTCAAGCGGCTGGTCGAGGTGGTGCTGTCCGATGCCGAGCAGGCGTTCCGGCCGCTGTCGCCGGTGACCTTCACGATCGACCGGCTCGAGACCAACCCGCGTTTCGCCGCGATCAGCCGTCCCGCCAACGCCGCGATCCTGGTTCGCCTGCGCATCGACATGGAAGACCGGGGCGGCAATATCGAGCTGTTGCTGCCTTACGCGACCATCGAGCCGATCCGGGGCGTCCTGCTCCAGATGTTCATGGGCGAAAAATTCGGCCGCGACCCGGTCTGGGAGGGCCATTTCGCCACCGAGATCGTGCAGGCCGAGATCGCCGTCGACGCCGTGCTCTACGAGGCCGACATTCCGCTCAAGCAGCTGATGCGGCTCAAGGTCGGCGACACGCTGCCGCTGGAGATGCGCGCCGACGCCAACGTCACCGTGCGCTGCGGCGACGTCACGCTGACCGAGGGACGGATGGGCCGGGTCGGCGACCGCGTCGCCATCCGTGTGACGAAACCCTTGCGCAAGCCAAGTACGACACTTGCGATGTTCGAGAAGGTGGACGAGCAGAACAAGATGATGGAGGCCCCATGAACCACTCCCTGGGAATGGCAATCGAGACGCTGGTGGCTATCCTGCTGATGCTGACGATCGTCTACTGCGTCATGCTCAACAAGCGGCTGACGCGGCTGAAGGCGGACGAGCATTCGCTGAAGGCGGTCATTGGCGAGCTGATCACCGCGACCGAGATCGCCGAGCGCGCTATCGGCGGGCTGAAGCTCGCCGTGCGCGACGTCAACGAGAACCTGGGCAGCCAGCTCGCGGCGGCGACCCAGATGTCGGACCAGCTCTACAAGCAACTCGGCGAAGCCGACAACGTGGTGCGGCGCCTGTCCAAGATCGCGATTGCCGCGCGTCCCGTGACGAACCCGGAAACGGTCGCCGCGCCTACAGCAAAACCCTCGTCGGCGAAGGCGGTGGCGGCTGCGGCCGAAGCCTTCTCCGAGCGCCGACGATCCAACGGCCTTGCCGCATGAAGCCTGGGTATGAAGTCCTTCCGTAATATCCGCATCATTCCGGTCGTCCTGGTTGCCGTCGCAGGTCTTGCCACGCTGAAGGTGGCGGGCCTCGTGATCAACGGCGGCTATGTCTTCGACTACAAGCCGAACCAGACCAAGAAATCCTGGGCGCAGGAGAATCTGAATTTCCCGACCGGCCGCGAGGATCCGGATATCACCGGATCGACCCATGGCGCGCCAAAGGAGGCGCCCAAGCCCGCCGCGCCGGAGACCAAGCCCGATGGCATGGTGGTCAAGGTGGAGGAAGGCCAGCCGCAGGTCTCGGCCTCGGAGCGTGCGATCCTGGAACGGTTGCAGGCGCGGCGGCAGGAGATCGAGGCGCGCCAGCGCGAGATCGACATTCGCGAAAGTCTGCTCAAGTCGGCCGAGAAGCGCATCGAGACCAAGGTCGAGGAGATGAAGGCCGTGGAAACCCGCATCTCCGCGACGCAGGCCGAGCAGAAGGCGGCCGAAGCCCAGCGTATGAAGGGCCTCGTGACCATGTACGAGGGCATGAAGCCCAAGGACGCCGCGCGGGTGTTCGACCGGCTGGAGATGGGCGTGCTGATCGAGATCGCCTCGGCGATCGCGCCGCGAAAGATGTCGGACATCTTGGGGCTGATGTCGCCGGAGGCCGCCGAGCGGCTCACCGTCGAGATGGCCCGACGTGCCAATGGCGGCGGCGATCAGTCGGCCTCGGCCGGCGATCTTCCCAAGATCGATGGCAAGCCGACGCAAAAGCCGAATTGAGGCCGCGAGGCGAAGCGCGCCCTTGCGACCCGCGCGTTATCGCGTGGTCGCTCGCATCGGGCCCAGCGGGACGGTTCGTGCGCCTAGGTCGCGAAGGCCTGTTGCACCTTGCGAACAGGCGGACGCAGCTGCTTGTCCACCCGAGGGAGGATATCGAGCTGCTGCTTGATCAGCGCCGCCTTTGTGATGCGCGTCACGAGCTGCAGGGTGCTATGGCAACAAGAGCATTCATATGTTTTCAGGGCATATCCTCTGGCGATGGGAACGATCGCTATGACCGCTCTTGCCCTGCTACACACAATGCAACCGGCTTCTCCGCTCATTGATTACCCCCAAAGCTAACCAATGCGATTCGCATCGCCGAGTTCACATCTGATTCAGAGTCGCGCGTGAACCGCAACGCCCCGAAGGTTGTGAGTGCGCGTGCTCGGCAACTCGTCAAGGCGGCAAATCAGACTCCCGTGGCGGATGTAGCTGAGGCAGGCGGCATCCTCTGAGACTGCGATGAGTTGACGCGCGCAACTGTGAAGTGGCGTACAGTGGCGCTCACGGCACCATCCTACGCTTTCGGCCATTCGCAATCGGCAGCGCAGGAGGAGGCCATGAATTACTCGTCCGCCGCAGAACGAGTCATCGAGGCCGTCAACCGGCTGCTCATAGCGGCGATGACCTCCGCATGGACATCCGCGCTAAGCCACCAGCATGCAGCGCCGCCGGAAGGCGACGAGGGCAACGATCATGAATCTTGTCTCGACGAAGCGAGTTCCCCGGCGCCCGAAGGCACGGGGGAGCAACATTGAAGACGCACTCGGCTTGAGGGCGTCACACGATCAGATCAACACATGGCGGAGAGCTGCACGTGCTGCGCAAAGGGATTGACGAGCCGCGACCGGCACCGCTTGCAGGTGCTAACAACTCCTTAATCCACTGCGTCTCAAATCCGAAAGTTGCGGATCGTCTCCCGCTCGATCCGGCACGGCGCGCTGCCCGCAGCGCAAATCAAGATATAGCATTAAATTAACAAGTCCTTAATTGGCGGGACCTACAGTCGACGGCACCGCCGGCGCCATTGCCGGCATGACCGCCGAACTGGAAGAAATGCCGCCAATGGCGCGAGAGGCTGCCGCTGGATTTGTGTCGCGAGCCCGCGCATTGGCACGGGGCCTGTCGCGACATGTCCGCGGGGCCACCTTGCTGGCGGCCTGTTCCCTGATTGGCCTAGCGGCGCCGGCCCGAGCGGCCGATCCGATCAGGGGCGAGGCGACCTTTTCCGCCGGCGGCGGCTTTGCCCGTCTGGTCATCAAGCTCGGCGAGGACGTTCCCTCCGAGGTGACGACCGCAGGCTCCATCCTCATCATCCGCTTCGACCGGCCCGTCGACGTTCCCGTCGATCGGGTTCCGGAAGGCGCGCCCGACTACGTCAACTCCGCGCGCCGCGACCCTGATGGCGGCGCCATCCGTCTGTCGCTGGCGCGGCGTGTCACCGTCAACACCATGAACGCCGGCGAGCGCACCTTCGTCGACCTCTTGCCCGAGGGCTGGAAGGGCCCGCCGCCGAGCCTGCCCATGGACGTGGTCAAGGAACTCGCCGAGCGCGCACGCGTGGCCGAGCGCGCGCTACGCGCCCAGCGCGCCGCCGCCGAGGCCAAGAAACGTCCGCAGATCCGTGTGCGTGCCTCGGTGCAGCCGACCTTCGTGCGCTTCGCGTTCGAGATGCCCGATGGCGTCGGCGTCTCCTCCGTGCTCAACGAGCAGAAGCTCACGCTCGTCTTCAACGCCAACCTCAATTTCGATCTGGCGGACGCGGTGGTCGCGGCGCCGCCGAACGTCGCCTCGATCAAGCAGAAGGCCGACATCGACCAGACTAATGTCGAGATCGCGCTGATCGGCGATTCCGACGTGCATTCGTTCCGCGACGAGAAGAACTATGTCGTCGACGTCTCCTTCCAACCCGACAAGGGCAAGTCGGCCGCGACGCCCGAGGCGGCGATCGCGCAGATGAAGCCTGCCGGTCAGGGACCCGCGCCTGTGCCGGAAAACCCGGCGGCCGAGAAGCCGAAGGATGTCCATCGCGAGATCGCGCCGCCCACATCGGACACGATCGCACGCGAAGCCAAGATTGACGTGAAGTCCGAGGCGAAGCCGGACGCGCCCGCCGTAATGCCGGTCGCCGAAGCGCCGAGGCCGGCGCGCGCGACTGAGGCTGCGCACGTTGCGGAAGTGCCCAAGGAGACACCCAAGGAAGTCGCAACGCCCGCGCCGGCTGCTGCCGCAGCCCCGGCCGCGCCTGCCAAGCCTGTGGTTGCCGAAGCGCCCAAGCAGGCCGTGAACGAAGCGGCGAAGGAGCCGGTCAAGGAATCCCCGAAGGCACCCCCCAGCGAGACGCCCGCCGCTGCGCAGCAGGTCGTCGCCAGCGTCGATGCGCGCCGCGACAGCGACGGCTTGCGCGTGACGTTCCCGCTTCAGGTGGCAACGCCGGCGGCGGCGTTCCGCCGCGGCGATACTGTCTGGTTGGTGTTCGACACGCCGAAGCCCATCGATGTCGAGGCGATCCGCAGCAAGGGCGGCGCCATGATCGGCGAGGTCGGCCGTATCCCGCTCGACAAGGGGCAAGCGGTGCGCATCCGCCTCACGCGGCCGCTGGTCTACTCGCTGACGAGCGAGGAGGTCGGCAAGGAGACCAATTGGATGTTGACGCTCGCCGACAAGATCCAGGCGACGCCGCTGCCGTTGATGATGTCGCGCAACATCACCGATCCGGCGCTCGCCAATATCGCGATCCCCTTCGCCAATCCGGGCCTCCTGCACAAGCTCACCGATCCCGATGCCGGCGATACGCTCTATGTCGTCACTGCGCAGCGGCCGGTACGCGGCTTCATCAAGCGGCAGGACCTCGTCGATCTCTCGCTGCTGGAATCCGCGCACGGCATCGCGATCCGGCCGAACTCCGATGAGGTCGGCGTCGAGGTCGGCTCCGACAAGGTGATCCTCGGCAAGAAGGGCGGGCTGACGCTGTCGCCGGTCGACATCTCGGCCGAGCGGGCGCCGACCGCGGTGCGCCCGGTGTTCAGCCCCGAAGGCTGGCGCAAGGGCCAGTCGGAAAACTTCATGGCGCGCCAGAGCGAGCTGATGACGGCGATCGCAGCGGTCGAGCCCGCGCTGCGCTCGCTGCCGCGGCTCGACCTCGCGCAGTTCTACATGTCGCGTGCCATGTATCACGAAGCGAAGGCCGTGACCGACGTGATGCTGACCGATCCCCTGAACAAGGAGGAGAGCGGTGCGCTGATCATGCATGCGATCGCGAGCATCCTGATCGGCCGCCCGGCGCAGGGCTTGAAGGACCTCGCCAATCCCGTGATCGGCAACAGCCACGATTCCCAGCTCTGGAAGGCGCTCGCCTATGCGCGGCAGGGCAAGTGGGCGGACGCGCGCGAGAAGTTCAAGAACGTCGAATTCGCCATCGCCTCCCTGCCGCTCGACATCCAGCGCATCGTGACGATGGACGCGATGCGTGCATCGCTCGAGGTGAAGGACTATGCCGGCGCCTCCAAGCGCCGCAGCGAGCTCGAGGTTGTCGGCATCCCGCCTGAGGCTGCTCCGGCCTTCGCCGTACTGCGCGGCCGGCTCGCCGAGGCGCTTGGCCACGACAAGGACGCGCTCGACGACTACAAGTTCGCGGTCGCCTCGAACGACCGTCCGGCTGCGGCCGAGGCCAAGCAGCTCGAGGTCGCGCTGCGCCAGAAGCGCGACGAGATCGGCAAGGAAGAGGCGCTGCGCGAGCTCGAGACGCTGTCAATGACCTGGCGCGGCGACGCGATCGAGGTCAAGACGCTGCAGATGCTGTCGCAGTTGTATGCCGAGAACGGGCGTTACCGGGATGCGCTCATGGCGGCGCGCACTGCGACCAGGCTCCAGCCGAACGCCGAAGCCTCGCGCCTGGCGCAGGATCTCGCGTCCGACCTGTTCACGCAGATATTCCTGGGGCCGAAGGGGGACGAGCTGCCGCCGGTCGAGGCGCTCGGGATGTTCTACGAGTTCCGCGAATTGACGCCGATCGGCCGTCGCGGCGACGAGCTGATCCGCCGGCTCGCCGACCGCCTCGCCTCGATCGATCTGCTCGACCAGGCCGCAGAGCTGCTGCAGTACCAGGTCGATCATCGCCTTGAAGGCGCGGCGCGCGCGCAGGTCGCCGCGCGCCTTGCCATGGTCTATCTCGCCAATCGCAAGCCTGACATGGCGATCACCGCGCTACGCGCGAGCCGCATCAGCGATCTCTCCGGCGAGCTCCGGCAGCAGCGCCTGCTGCTCGAGGCGCGTGCGCAGAGCGACGTCGGCCGTCACGATCTCGCGCTCGACATCGTCTCCAACGTCTCCGGGCGCGAAGTGCTGCGCCTCCGCTCCGACATCTTCTGGGCCGCGCGGCGCTGGCGCGAGTCCGCCGAGCAGATCGAGCTCTATTACGGCGAGCGTTTCCGCGATTTCAAGCCGCTCAATGCGGTCGAGAAGAGCGATATCATTCGCGCGGCCGTCGGCTACGCGCTCGCCGACGACTCGATCGGCCTGTCGCGCTTCCGCGAGAAATACGCGCCGCTGATGAGCGAGAGCGCCGACCGTCTCGCCTTCGATATCGCCAGCAAGCCGGCCGCTGCCTCCAGCGCCGAATTCGCCGAGATCGCCAAGCTCGCCGCCAGCGTCGACACGCTCGACGGCTTCCTGCGCGAGATGAAGCAGCGCTTCCCCGACGCCACAGCGCGCGGACCCAGCACGCCGCAGGCCAAGGACGAGTCCGACCACACCGGCTCGCTGCCCACGATCCCGGTCGTGCGGCAGATCAAGACGACGCGGTAGGGACCCTGCTACCTCTGGATCTCTCGACAGGTGCCCGTCAGGCGGCAACCTAAAGCATCTTCATGCCGCGAGAGGGACGATATGAGCAAGCCTGCCAAGACCGAAGCCGAACTCATCGCCATGGCACGGGCCGAATTGAAGGCCCATGTCGATGGCCCGGATAGCTTCGCCATCTTGATCGTCCGTCACGGCGACAGCTGGAAGTTCCGCGCCGCCGCCGATCAGGCGACATGGGACAAGCCGGGCTTCCCCGAAAGCGTCGCCATGCTGGTCCAGATCGGCGACCACCTCAGCGAGCAGTATGACTTGAAGGGGCAGGGGCGGGTCCTAAGGCCATCAATTGCTGTGCTCAGGCGTGCCGGTAGCGGAAAGCTGTCTCAGAATGCCGATGAGCCTTTCCAGATCTTCAGCGCCAATATCGGTACCGAGATCGCCATGTATGAGCCGATTGCGCTTTTCTGAGAGCAGCCTCATTTGGTCGGCGTCGGTAGGGGTCAATAGCCCCTCTTGACCTAGAACTTCGACGAGGCGGCTAGGCGTCTGCGGACGGTCGAAGCGACCTGCGACCGACGCCCTGCCTTCGGCCTCGAACGTTGCCCATGCAAGCAAGAAGGCGGCACGCAAGGCGTCTATGTCGCGCAGCCTTTCGATCTCACTCAGAGCACCTTCGATTGCCTGACGCGACTGCACCGGAAGCGTTGTACCCAAAGATGTGGGGGCAACAAACAGCACCTTCAACTCCCACTCTCGCTGTTGAGCGAAGCGAGCGGCAACGTCTTTCAGACGTTCGTTCTGTCGCGTCGATGGTCTAGCGACCTCAAGAACGATTTTCTTTCCGTTTCCAGTTGCGACAGCATCGGGAACGAAGTCTCCGAGAAAGTCAGGAACCAGTGGAGCGCGGGGATGCACGAATACGTCGTATCCCTCCGACTCTAAGCGTGCGATCTCCCTCTGTAAAACCTGCTCCTCACTCCCAGATTCGGTCATCGCAGTTCCTCGAAGGGATCGTTGGATACCCTTACATATAGTAAAAACTCTAAGGGAAACTCGATTTCCATCCAGCGAACCCGCGCCCACGCCACGATGTTACCGAGGCGTGCGCCGGTGTCAATTTCACTTAGGGGTAGAAGGAGCCGCGGCCTATCTGGGTTTGCGCCTCACCCCCCGTAGCTCTGCACCAGACTTCCCGCCACCAGCGACCAGCCGTCGACCAGCACGAAGAAGATCAGCTTGAACGGCAGCGAGATCGTCGCCGGCGGCAGCATCATCATGCCCATCGACATCAGTACCGAGGCGACGACGAGATCGATGATCAGGAAGGGCAGGAACAAGAGGAAGCCGATCTCGAAGGCGCGCTTCAGCTCGGAGATCATGAAGGCGGGGACGAGAATGCGTAAGGCGAGATCGTCGGGCGTGGCTGGCGGTGCCTCGCCGGAGAGATCCAGAAACAGCTTGAGGTCCTTCTCGCGCACGTTCTTCTGCATGAAGCCGCGCAAGGGGACGGAGGCGCGCTGGAGCGCATCCTCGACGCCGATCTGGCTGGCGACGAGCGGACGGATGCCCTCGTCGTAGGACTTTTGCAGCACCGGTCCCATCACGAAGAAGGTGAGGAACATCGCCAGCGCTATGATCACCGAGTTCGGCGGCGCAGTCGCGGTGCCCATCGCGGTGCGCAACAGTGACAGCACCACCACGATGCGCGTGAACGACGTCATCATGATCAGGATCGACGGCGCGATCGACAGCACCGTGAGCAGCGCGATCAGCTGGATCGCGCGTTCGGTGACGCCGCCGCCAGCGCCGCCGCCAAGATTGATGCTGATGTCCTGGGCATGCGCCGGCATCGCGAGCGAGGCCGCGCTGAACAGGACAGAAAGGAAAAGAACTCTACGCGGGAGGGCCGGCAATCTCACGAAGACGGCTTCGGACGGCCGAGCAGGGAGGCCATCTCGTCTTCGAGATTTTCAAAGCTGGTCTTTTCCGCGGCCGGCTTTGCAGGCGGGGCCGGCGGCGCCGGCGGCTCGTTGCGTGCGGCGCGCGGGGGAGCGGGCGGCGGTTCCGGTGCAACCGGAGGCGCGACCGTTTCGCCGGCCGGGCGGCGCAGCGCAGCCTCCAACCGCTGCGCCATCTCGGCGAGGTTCTGCTCGGCGCTCGAGGGCGTAGCGGCAGGTGCCGTCGGCGGAACGGCCGGAGCCTGCGGCACGGGCGGAGGAGGCGGTGGTGCAGCGGCGCGCTCGGCGCGCACGGGCGGCATCTTCGTCGGCTCGTTCCCGCGCGGCGGGCGCGGCATCAGCGGCGGCTCGCCGCGGGGGATGCGCGGCGGCAGCGGCTCGGGCCGTGGTTCGCGATCCGGACGTGGCGCGACCGGCTCGGGCGTAAAGCCCCCCAGGGGCGGCTCGCTGCGGCGCTCGGCCAGTGCAGGAGCAGGCCGGCGCACCTCGTCGGCGAAGGATGGGCGCGCGGGCCGCGGCGGCGGCTCGGGCATTTGCGGCTCGGGATGATCGAGCAGTTCGGGGCGCGGTGCTTCATCCGCCCAGCCGCCGGCATCGGGCATGGGGGCGAGGCGCGGCGGTTCGGCGGCGCTCGGACGTTGCGGGAGCTGGTCGCGGCTGGGCGCGGCGCGAACGATATTGGGCTCGACCACGATGTCCGTGGGGCCGCCGATCATCAGCAGGTGCTCGACATTGTCACGCCGGACCAGCACCAGACGGCGGCGGCCATCGACCGCGGCTGCGTCGATCACGGCGAGGCGGGGCATCCGGCCGCGCTGTGTGTTGGCGCCCAGCCGGCTGCTGCCGAATCGACGAACCAGCCATGCAGCGACGCCGATCAACGCCAGAACGACGATGAACGCGACGATGAAGGTGATAGGGCTGCCTTGCATACTTGTCCCCGACAAATGGCGCTTTTCTCGTGCCGATGGTCAGATTCGCCAACCACGGCGGACGATGCCCCAAACTGCGATTAGTTAACGTTCCACGGCAAGTTTTGCCGTCCCCAACTCTTAATAACCCATGAATCGCCCGATCCAAAACGACTTCTTGCCCAGTCCATGCGCCGCCAAACGGTTGGGTTAATGCCACTTTTCGGGGCGTAGAATCACGGGGCCGCAAGATCGTGCCTCGCTTGGGGACATGCGTCACGAGCGTCCTTAACCAGCTGTTAACCATACAGGCGGCAAATTCTGCCTAGCTTCGGACCTCAAGGTCCGCAAGGGGCGGAAGGAGCCGCGACGATGTCCATCAACGACCTCCCGGTGCTGTCGGCGCTTCGTACCAAGATGCAGTGGCACCAGGAGCGCCAGCGCGTCCTGGCCGAGAACGTCTCCAACTCCGATACGCCCAAGTTCCGGCCGCGCGACCTGGTCGAGCCGAAGCGCGACAAGACCGGCGCCGTTACGGGCTCGATGGGCCCCCTGGCGCTGACCGTCACCAGCGCCTCGCACATGAAACCATCAGGCGCGGCCTCGGGCTTCGACCAGAACAAGAATGCCGGCTTCGAGACGCGCCCTGCGGGAAACGCCGTCAATCTCGAGGAGGAGATGATGAAGGCCGCCAGCAACCAGATGGACTACGCGGCGGCGACCTCGCTCTATTCGAAGAGCCTGCATCTGCTCAAGACAGCGATTGGCAAGGGCTAGCGCATGATCCGGGAACAGCAGAGCTAGCGGAGGCAGATCATGGCGAATGACAGCAGCGACTTTGCCCGCTCGATGGCGATCGCGACCTCCGGCCTGCGTGCGCAGGCCGGGCGCATGCGGGTGATCTCGGAAAACATCGCGAACGCGGATTCGACGGCGCAGACCGCCGGCGGCGATCCCTATCGGCGCAAGGTTCCGACCTTCTCCTCCGCGCTCGACCGCACGCTCGACGCGCAGGTCGTCACGCTCGGCAGAATCAAGCCCGACCAGTCCGCCTTCCGCGTCAAATACGAGCCGAACAACCCTGCGGCGGATGCGGGCGGCAACGTCAAGTATCCCAACGTGAACTCGGTGGTCGAGATGACCGATATGCGCGACGCGCAGCGGTCCTACGAGGCCAATCTGAACATCATCAGTGCGACGCGCCGGATGATCCAGCGCACGCTCGACATCCTCAAGAGCTGAACAGGACACCTTAAGCCATGGCATCACCGACAATCGCCGCCAATGCTTACGCCAATCTCGCCCGCGTGCTGGAGAACAGCGGCGCCGGCAAGGGCAGCGAGCCGAGTGGGCAATCCTTTGCTTCGCTGCTGAAGGACGCCGTCGGCAGCGTCATGGATTCCGGCCGCAAATCCGACGCGCAGACTGTGGCGATGGCAGCCGGCAAGGCCAACGTGATGGACGTGGTGACGGCGGTCGCAGACACCGACGTCGCGGTGTCCACGCTGGTCTCGGTCCGCGACCGCGTGATCGCAGCCTATGAAGACATCATGAAGATGCCGATCTGATTTTTCGCGCTGGCGCTCGCCCCAGGCGTCATCGCGAGCGCAGCGAAGCAATCCAGAATCTTTCCGCGGTGGCAGTCTGGATTGCTTCGCTTCGCTCGCAATGACGAGGAGGGAGCGTTCGTTCCTCGCCGTGGTGGCGGGATGAAGATTGAACAAGGAATTCTGACCATGACCGGACCCGAGACCCTCGACGTCGCACGCGATGCGATCTGGACCATCGTGATCGTGTCCTCGCCGCTGATGGTGGTCGGTCTCGTGGTCGGCGTCGTCGTGTCGCTGTTCCAGGCGCTGACGCAGATCCAGGAGCAGACGCTGATCTACGTGCCGAAGATCCTGGCCATCTTCGCCACGATGCTGTTGGCGCTGCCATTCATGGCCGACTCGCTCCACGCCCACATGCTGCGGATCTCGTCGCGAATCATCGGCGGCTGAGGCACAATGCGTGAACTATGCGCATCGACGTCTCGCTGCTGCCGGCGCTCGCCGCTTCCTTCATGCTCGCCTTCGCCCGGGTCGGCGCAATGGTGATGCTGCTGCCCGGCCTCGGCGAGACCAACATCCCGACGCGGATCAAGCTGTCGATCGCGCTGCTGCTCACGCTGATCATCCTGCCGCTGCATCGCAATGCCTATCATGTCGACATGGGGTCGCTGGCGCCGCTGCTGGTGCTGATGCTGCATGAGATCGCGATCGGTATCGTGCTGGGCGCGACCGCGCGCGTGACGTTGTCGGCGCTCCAGGTTGCGGGATCGGTGATCGCGCAGCAGATGGGGCTCGGCTTCGTCACTTCGGTCGATCCGACGCAGGGACAGCAGGGCGTGCTGGTGGGCAACTTCCTGACCATGCTGGGGGTGACGCTGCTGTTCGCGACCGACAGCCACCATCTGGTGATCGCCGCACTGAACGACAGCTATACGATCTTCTCGCCGGGCGAGACCGTATCGAGCGGCGACGTCGCCTCGCTGGCAACGCGCGCCTTCGCGGCCGCCTTTCGCCTCGGCCTGCAGCTCTCGGGACCGTTTCTGGTGTTCGGCCTCGTCTTCAACATCGGGCTCGGTGTGCTGGCGCGGCTGATGCCGCAGATGCAGGTCTATTTCGTCGGCGTGCCGCTGTCGATCTTCGCAGGCTTCCTGGTGCTCGCCGTGGTGCTCACCGCGATGATGGGCACCTTTCTCGACTATTTCATCGGTGTCATGCACCAGATGATGCCGCTCAAGTGACAGGGGTCGATCGATGGCGGACGACAACGATCCCGAAAGTCAAACAGAAGACCCGACGCAAAAGCGCCTCGACGATGCGCTCGAACGCGGCGACGTCGCCAAGAGCCAGGAGATCAACACCTGGTTCATGATGGCGGGCGGCACACTCGTCGTCTCGACCTTCTCGGGCTCGGTCGGCAGCGGGCTGCTGACACCGATGCGCAACCTGCTCGCCAATTCCTGGATGATCAAGACCGACGGGAAGGCCCTGCTCGCGCTGACCCAGCAGATCGAGTTCGCCGTCCTTGCCGCGATCGGCGTGCCCCTGTTGATGCTGGTGCTGGCGGCCATTGCCGGCAACATGCTGCAGCACCGTCTGGTGTGGTCGGCCGAGTCCCTCAAACCCAAATTCAGCAAGATTTCGCCCGGCGCCGGCTTCAAGCGCATCTTCGGCAAGCAGGCGGCCGCCAATTTTCTCAAAGGCATCGGCAAGCTGGTCGCCCTCAGCGTGGTCATGACCATGATCCTGTGGCCGGAGCGGCATCGCATGGAGGCGATGGTCAGGCTCGATCCGGCGGCCATGCTCGGCGCCAGCACCAGCATGACCATTCATCTGCTCGGCGCGGTGGTCGCGGCGCTCGCGATCGTCGCCATCGCCGACTATTTCTTCCAGTACCGCAGCTGGTTCCAGCGGCAGAAGATGTCGCTTCAGGAGATCAAGGAGGAGTTCAAGCAGTCCGAAGGCGACCCGCACATCAAGGGCAAGATCAGGCAGCTGCGGCAGCAGCGCGCCAAGAAGCGCATGATGGCGGCGGTTCCCAAGGCGTCCGTGATCATCACCAACCCGACCCACTATTCGGTGGCGCTGTCCTACGAGCGCGGCATGACCGCGCCGATCTGCGTCGCCAAGGGCGTCGACAACCTCGCCTTCAAGATCCGGGAGATCGCGCGCGAACACGACATTCCGATCGTCGAGAACGTGGCGCTGGCGCGCGCGCTCTACGCCACGGTCGACATCGACCAGGAAATCCCGACCGAGCACTATCATGCCGTCGCCGAAGTCATCGGCTATGTCATGCGGCTGAAGCGCGGATTCGGCGGCGGGCGGGGGTAAAAGACCCGAAAAGTACCGGAAATGGCCGTAATCTGGGAATCAGCGTACCTTTCGCCCCTGCTGCCCTTGCACCTCAGGGTCCGATTCAGGCAGGGAGGACCCCACGCGCCCCGCGGCGCGTTGATTCTCTGCCGACAGGCTGCGCCAGCTCGAGATGACTGCTGAGACCGACCACGACCTCACACGCGAGCCCGTTGCGACGCAAGAGCCGTCGCCGCGCTCGGGCAGCATCGCGCTGGTGCTGCTGGTGGCCGCGGGCCTCGTCGCGGTCGCCGTCGGGCTGATGACGCTCGGGCGCGCGCAGGCGCAGCCCTATATCCTCGGCATCCTCGCCGTGCTGGCGATGGTCGGCCTGTTCAACCTGTTCGCCTTTGCCGCCGGCATCATCCGCTTCGCCGACCGTAATCTCGACGACCCGATCATCGCCCGCATCTCCGATCACGCATTTGACGGGCTCGCCGTCACCGACGCGCGCGGACACGTGGTCTATTCCAACGCGGCCTATCTGACGCTGACCGGCGCCAGCGGCCCGCAGGACGTGCGGCCCGTGGAGCGCGTCTTCATCGGCAACCCCGACGTCTCCGAAGCCGTGTTCCGCCTGCTCAAGGCCGCCCGCGAGGGCAAGCGCCAGCAGGAAGAGGTACGCATCTCCGGCCACGACGGCAGCCAGGGCCGCTGGCTGCGCATGCGCGTGCGCCCCCTCGGCACCGGCAAGCGCGAGGCGAAATATGCGGTGTGGTCGATCGCCGACATCACCCGCGACCGCGAGCGCCAGGAGGACGTGTTCCAGGAGCTGCAGCACGCGATCGAATATCTCGATCACGCGCCGTGCGGCTTCTTCTCGGTCAATCCGGCCGGCGAGCTCGCCTACGTCAATGCGACGCTGGCGAACTGGCTCGACTACGACCTCGCCGAGATCGGCTCGGGCGGATTGAAGTTGACCGATATCGTCTCCGGCGACGGCGCCTCACTGCTGACCTCGATCGTGGCGGTGCCGGGCGAGGTGAAGACCGAGGTCTTCGACATCGACCTGCGCATGCGCACCGGCAAGACCATGCCGGTGCGGCTCTATCACAAGCTCGCCTTCGGCGCCGACGGCGCGCCGGGGCCGTCGCGCACGCTCGTGATCAGCCGCGCCCGCGACGAGCGCAGCGATCCCGACCGCGCCGCCGAAGTCCGCTTCATGCGCTTTTTCGACCATACGCCGATGGCGATCGCGACCGTCGACCGCGCCGGCAACGTCGTGCGCGCCAACGCGCGCTACGCCAAGCTCGGTCAGGCGCTGGGGCTGGACAGCGCCTCGAAGTCGATCTTCCGCGCGGTCAATTCGCGCGACCGGCACCTCTTGATCGCGGCCATCAACCAGGCCGCGGAAGGCCAGGCCGACATCGCGCCGGTCGAGGTGGCGCTGGAGGGGACCAAGGAGCGCTGGGGCCAGTTCTTCGTCACGCCGGTGGATGCCGCCGAGAACGAGGCGGAAGCCGCCATCGTGCACATGCTCGAGACCACCGAGCGGCGCGCGTTGGAGAACCAGATCAACCAGTCCCAGAAGATGGAGACGGTCGGCCAGCTCGCCGGCGGCATCGCCCACGACTTCAACAACGTGCTGTCCGCCATCATGATGGCGAACGACTTCCTGCTGAACGCGCATAAGCCGACCGACCCGTCGTTCCAGGACATCATGCAGATCAAGCAGAACGCGACGCGGGCCGCGACCTTGGTGCGGCAGCTGCTGGCATTCTCGCGGCGGCAGACGCTGCGGCCGCAGGTGCTCGATCTCGGCGACGCGCTTTCCGATCTCACCATGCTGCTGCGCCGGCTGATCGGCGAGAAGGTCAAGCTCGACCTCGTCCATGGCCGCGACCTCTGGCCGGTGAAGGTCGACGTCTCCCAGTTCGAGCAGGTGATCGTCAACCTCGCGGTGAACGCGCGCGACGCCATGCCCGATGGCGGCAAGCTGATCATCCGCACCGCCAACGTCACCACCGACGACGCAGGCAAGCTCGCCTACAAGGGCATGCCGGCTGCGGATTATGTCCGGATCGAGGTCGCCGACACCGGCACCGGCATTCCCGCCGACATCCGCGATAAGATCTTCGAGCCGTTCTTCTCGACGAAGGAAGTGGGTAAAGGCACCGGCCTCGGGCTCTCCACCGTCTACGGCATCGTCAAGCAGACCGGCGGCTTCATCTACGTCGATTCCGAGCCGGGGCAGGGCACCTCGTTCCACATCTTCCTGCCGCGCCATCTCGCCGAACCGGAGGTGCAGGTCGAGCAGCCCGCGGCTGTGGCCAGCGCGACCAATGGTGCCGCGAAGGAAGCAGCGCCTGCGGCGACGGAGGCCAAGCCCCGCACCGACCTCACCGGGCAAGGCACCATCCTGCTGGTCGAGGACGAAGAGGGCCTGCGCGCCTTGAACGCCCGCGGCCTGCGCTCGCGCGGCTACACCGTGGTCGAGGCCGAGAACGGCGTCGAGGCCATGGAGGTGCTGGAGGAGCAGAGCGGGGCGATCGATCTCGTCGTCTCCGACGTCGTCATGCCCGAGATGGACGGCCCGACGCTGCTGAAGGCGATGCGGGAAAAGAACCCCGACATCAAGTTCATCTTCGTCTCCGGCTATGCCGAGGACGCCTTCGAGAAGAGCCTGCCCGAAGGCCAGCAGTTCGACTTCCTGCCCAAGCCCTTCACACTGAGCCAGCTCGTGGCGGCGGTGAAGGAGACGATGACGAAGCAGGGGTGAGGCGAGGGCCGCTTCCGCATTCTCAGTCATTGCGAGCACAGCGCAGCAATCCAGAATCGTTCCGCGGTGGCAGTCTGGATTTGCTTCGTCGCAATTGCTCCTCGCAATGACGTGGCGAGAGAGCCACGCCTCCAATGACGAGGAAAAAGCGGAATTCCGGCCGTATAGCCGCCGGTATCCCTCGACCACCGTTCCCTCGCGCCCCCGGCCAAACCCCCGCGAAATATGGGCTTTTGCCACATCCCCGCGACTGAGGGCCGCAGCCATAAGTTCCGAAACCGGCTTCACTTTTCGGGAAGTCTGCCCATCTTAGGCGCACGTCCCCATGCCGGGGATTTGGGAAACGCACATGACTTTCTCGCTACGCTCCCGCAATCTCTTCAAGATGATCGCCATCGTGCTGGCGCTTGCGCTGCCGACCGCGCTGGCGATGTCGTCCGCCGACGCGCGCGTCGGTGGCGGCATGTCGTCGGGTTCGCGCGGTTCGCGCACCTATTCGGCACCGCCGTCGACCACGACCGCACCGGGCTCGACCTCGCAGTTCAACCGCACCTACACCCAGCCGGGTACGGGCATGAATTCGGCTGCTTCCGCGCCGGCGCGCGGCGGCCTGTTCGGCCGCGGCGGCGGCTTCCTGGGCGGCCTTGCGGCCGGCTTCCTCGGTGCCGGCCTGCTCGGCATGCTGTTCGGCGGCGGCCTGTTCGGTGGCCTCGGCGGCCTGTCCTCGATCCTCGGCCTGATCATCCAGATCGCGCTGGTGGTGCTCGTGGTGCGGCTGGCAATGTCCTGGTGGCAGCGTCGTCACGCCCCGCGGGCGGCCTATGCCAATGCTGACGCCGGCGCAGCGCCCGGACCGCAGACGAACTATCGCAGCGGCCTCGCCGGTGGCCTTGGCGGCTTCGGGTTCGGCGCCAACAACGCCCCGCTCGAGATCAAGCCGGATGACTACGAGGCGTTCGAGCGCCTGCTCGGCGAGATCCAGACCGCCTGGTCGAACGAGGATGTGGCCAAGCTGCACACGCTCGCGACGCCGGAAATGGTCTCGTATTTCGAGCAGGATCTTGCGCAGAACCGCGCGCGCAACGTCGTCAACAAGGTCACCAACGTGAAATTGTTGCAGGGCGACCTCGCGGAAGCCTGGCGCGAAGGCGAGACCGACTACGCCACGGTGGCGCTGCGCTTCGCACTCACCGACAAGACGATCGACCGCAACACCGGCGCGATCGTTGCTGGCAGCGAGCAGCCGGGCGAGGCGACCGAGATCTGGACCTTCGCCCGCCGGCCGGGCACCGGCTGGGAATTGTCGGCGATCCAGCAAACCAACTGATCGCAAGCGATCTAGCAAGGAGGGGCGTCGTGCTCAGGCACGGCGCCCTTTTCATTTGAGGCCACCACTCTCGCCACGCGTCGGCTGCGTGCTAGATTGGTCCGTCGCTCCACGCTCACGGACCACTTCCATGAAATACGAGCTCTACTACTGGCCTGAGATTCAGGGCCGCGGCGAATATGTGCGGTTGGCGCTGGAGGAGGCGGGGGCCGCTTACGTCGACGTCGCGCGCGGCCCGCGCGGAACGGCTGCGATGATGAAGATGATGGATACGCAGAAGGGCACGCCGCCTTTCGCGCCGCCGTTCTTGAAAGCGGGCAAGCTCGTCATCGGGCAGACCGCCAACATCCTGCTCTATCTCGGCGCCCGCCATGGGCTTGCGCCGAACACGGAAGCCGGCAGGCTCTGGGTGCACCAGCTTCAGCTCACCATCACCGACCTCGTGGTCGAGATCCACGACACCCATCATCCGCTCGGGCCCTCGCTCTATTATGAGGATCAGAAGGCGCCGGCGAAGAAGCGCACGGCCGAGTTCTGGGGCGAGCGCGTGCCGAAATATCTCGGCTATTTCGAGCAGCTTCTCGCCGGGGGCGGCGGCACCTATGTCACCGGTCGCCGCCTGACCTACGTCGACCTCTCGCTATTCCAGATCGTCGATGGACTGCGCTATGCCTTCCCCAAGCGCATGAAGGCGTTCGAATCCGATGTCCCAGGTCTTGTGGGTCTGCACGACCGCATTGCCGCGCGGCCGAACATCAAGGCCTATCTCGAAAGCGAGCGCCGCATTCCCTTCAACGAGCAGGGCATCTTCCGGCGCTATCGCGAGCTGGATCATTAGCCGCTTTCGTGCGGACCATGAGGTGCGCTCACCAGACGCCGGGGATGAGGCGATAGTGCACCCGCGCCGCATAATCGGTGTAGCCCGGCAGGCCCTCGCGCAGCGTGCGCTCCTCGATCAGGATGCGGACGGCGAGCAAGGCGATGAAGAGCGGCATCATCGCAAGTCCCCACCACGAGCCCAGCAGCAGCGGCAGGCCGGCGAAGAACAGGACCATGCCGCTGTACATGGGATGGCGGACACAGGCGTAGGGACCGGTCGAGATCACGCGCTGCGCGCGGTCGGCTTGCAGCTTCACCACGGGCGCGGCGAACGAGTTCTCGCGGAAGACCCACATGGTGAACAGCGCGCAGAGCAGGAACAGCAGGAAGCCGAGAATCAGCAAGGCAAGCGGCATCTCGGATGCGAGCGAACGCCGGTCCAGCCCCATCACGATCAGCCAGGCCAGCATCGCGACGATGAACGCGGTGATGAAGGCCTTGTCGGCCGGAGGCTGGTCCCTCTGGATGACCGGACGCAGACGCTCCGCCAACAATGCCGGATCCAGCCGGTAGAGCCACCAGCCGCAAAGCGGACCGAGCAGAGCGGAGGTAATGAGGAACGCCCACGCCGAAGGCCAATCCAGCGTGCCGGCGGCCCCGAACAACAGCGCGCCCATCGCGATGGTGAAGATCGTGTTCTGCAGCAAGAGACGTGCGATCATGCGCAGCTCCCAAGACTCGGGCGCGCATGATATTGGTCCGGCTATCCGGCAAAGATGCGGCCGAGACGCGCGCAACGGCCGATCGACCGGATCGGCCGCTTCGGCTTTGGCAAGCCTGATCAGGCGAGTTGATCGATCCGCGTGCCCTGACCCGGCGGCAGCGGCGCGGGCGGCTGCGGCTTAAAGGTCGGATCCTCGTCCTTGACCTTGGTCTGATCGTCCTGCTGCTTGGTCGTGTCGTAGCTCGGCACCACAATCGCGATCGGCGGCGGTGCAACGGTGGAAACCTTCATCCGCAAATCCTCACACATGAATACAATCGAGCGTGTCCTGCGATGAGCGAAATTTCCTTCAAGGCAATCGTTAAAATGCAAGGGATCGGGCATGGGATCCGTTTTGCTTCCGCAAGCATACGATCGGAGAGGACAACGGCTCTCTCCTCGTCATTGCTGTGCATGTTCAATAATTCGCTGATTGGATCGCTCCAGCGGAGGAACGATCCGATGCGAGACAACAGCTATGACCGAACGGTTGAACGCAACTATCTGCAGAAGTGGCGTTTTCTGATTTCGGAGTATGAGGCGGTGAAGGCTGGCCGATCGCCGCTGTTCAAGCGGGTCGGCGACTTCTACCGGCACCACGGGACCTGCTCGCAGACGTTCCGCAAGTATTACAATCGCTATCTGCAGAGCGGCGAGGACGCGGATCTGCTGCCGCGGCGGCGCGGCCCGAAGTGGCGGGAACGGCGCGAGCCGGAAGGGATCGAGGCGGAGATCGTCGCCCATCGCAAGCGGGGGATGAACCGTTATGAGATTCATGCCGTCTTGCGCGAAACGCGCGACACGGTACCTTCGCCGATCACGATCTACCGGGTGCTGAAGCGCCACCGCCTGAACCGCCGCACGCCGGCGATGCGCGAGGAGAAACGCCGTATTATCAAGGACAAGCTCGGGGAGCTGGGCCACGTCGATCTGCATCAATTGCCGCGCGATATGTTCCTCGCGCCACCCCCGGTCACGGCCTACATCATCAGCCTGATCGACAGCTGCTCGCGTCTGGCCTGGGCCGAGGTCCTGACATCCAAGAAGGCGCTGCCGGTCATGTTCAAGACCCTGAAGATGATCAACACCCTCAACGTCACCTATGGGCTCGTCTTCCAGGAAATCCTGTCCGACAACGGCGCCGAGTTCGCCGCCCGCACCAAGCCGGCCGAGCATCCATTCGAGGCCATGCTGCTCGAGCTCGGCATCAAGCACCGCTACACCAGGCCCTATCGGCCGCAGACCAACGGCAAGGTCGAACGCTTCTGGCGTACCCTCGATGACGACGTCATCGACGGCGCGACCTTCGACAACCTGGACCACTTCGCCAATGAACTGTTCGAGTACCTCGTCTACTACAACAACCACAGACCCCATCAGGCCTTGGCAGGACAAACTCCCAAGGCTTTCGCCGCTTCCAAGACCACCGCGATCCAATCAGCGAATTATTGAACATCGACAATTGCGAGCGAAGCGAAGCAATCCAGAGTCCCTCGGCGGAAAGATTCTGGATTGCTTCGCTGCGCTCGCAATGACCGAGTGTGTGGCGGCCGGCGAGGCGATGCCTCGCGTCGCGAGCGCGTGGCCGAAGAGAAGGCGAGTGTCCTATTCGTCCTTGCCGCGCGTGATGGCGATGGACGCCTCCGTCTTGGTGCGCGTGCATTCCATGTTGAGTCGCCGATAGCGCATGTTGATCTTGTCGCCGCGCAATAGGCCCATCCGCTTCAGGCAGCGCGTCGCGCCCGTCGTGGTGTCGTCCTTGGTCACGGTGAAGACGATCGCCGCCATCGATCCGACCAGCGCATAGAACTCCGGCTTCGGCTTGCGATCACTCTTGGCATAGAGCTCGATCGAATACTTGTCGCCACGGCAGCCCACCGACAGCTCCTTGGCGGCCGGGTGCGAAAGATAGACGATGTTGGCGGCGCGGAAATTCACCTTGAGGCGGTCGATCTGGTTCGCCAGCTCCTTGGCGCTGTCGTCACAGCGATCGGCGTGCGCAGGCGAGGAGAGGGTCACAAGACCGGTGATGGCGGCGGCGACCAGGATCGCGCCGCGGACGTTCAGTTTCAAAATCATGATGAAAAGCCCCTTAGGGCGCGCATTCAAGCGTCGCCGGGTGCGAAGCGCAAGGGCAGGGTCTTCCTTGCTGGCAGGTGCGTGACATAAAGAACACATGAGCAAGGAGCAGGTAAAGGCAATCCTGGACCGCGTTCTGACCTGGCCGCCCGAACGCCAGGAGGACGCAGCGAAGATTCTGATGCTCATGGAGTCGCAGGACTACAGCGTCTATCGGCTAACCGACGAGCAGGTCGAGGAGGTTCGCCGCCGTCGGTCGGATTCCGAATGCGCGACGGCTCACGCTCGAGGAGTTCAAGGAGCGCCTCAAGTAGTACTTCAAGCAGCACCCGGGCGAATGAAGGTCGTCAGTCACGAGTCGGCGGCTCGTGATCTCGATGAGATCATTGACTGGATTTCCCAGGGCAATCCCATTGCAGCCGCCCGTATAGCATCGGGGCGAGGATCGAGTGTCTTGCCGCTTCAGGCCTGCCCAACATAGGTCGTCCGGGTCTGCTTGAAGGGACGCGGGAGCTTGTGGAGGCTCCCTACGCGGTCGATCAGTCAGACCAGGTGGCGAGGGATCGTGAAATCCAGGGGTCCCCATGAGCCGGGCGGGCTTCCCGGGCGCTTCCCTTTGCGGCAAAAAAGCTTAGAACGCTTCTATGCTGAGAGGCCCGCCAGGGCCGCAAAACCCCGAGATTTGCCCCATGAACGCTCCCACCGCTTTCCCCGACCAGTCCAAGCCTGTTCCGCCCTACAAGCACACCCCGCTGTTCCCGCTGGGCAAGGACGAGACACCCTACAAGAAGATCTCGTCCGAGGGAGTCAGGGTCGAGAAGGTCCTCGGCAAGGACATGTTGGTGGTGTCGCGCGAGGCGCTGCGGGCGCTGTCGGAAGCGGCATTTGGCGACATCAACCATTATCTGCGGCCCGGCCATCTGAAGCAGCTCCGCTCGATCCTGGAGGACAGCGAGGCGAGCCCGAACGACAAGTTCGTCGCGCTGGACTTTTTGAAGAACGCCAATATCGCCGCCGGCGGCGTGCTGCCGATGTGCCAGGACACCGGCACCGCGATCATCATGGGCAAGAAGGGCTGCAACGTCATCACCGACGGCGACGACGAGGCGGCGCTGTCCGAAGGCGCGCGCGATGCGTATCTGCGCCGCAATCTGCGCTATTCGCAGGTCGCGCCGCTTTCGATGTATGAGGAGAAGAACACCGCCAACAACATGCCGGCGCAGTGCGAGATCTACGCCGAGGGCGACGACGCCTACAAGTTCATGTTCATGGCGAAGGGCGGCGGCTCCGCCAACAAGAGCTTTCTGTTCCAGGCGACGCCCTCGGTGCTGACCAAGGACCGGCTGCTCGCTTTCCTCAAGGAAAAGATCCTGACGCTGGGCACCGCGGCGTGCCCACCCTATCATCTCGCCATCGTGATCGGCGGCACCTCGGCCGAGCTCTGCATGAAGACGGTGAAGCTCGCCTCCGCCCGCTATCTCGATGCTCTGCCGACCCACGGCTCGCCTGATGGCAACGCCTTCCGCGACATCGAGATGGAGAAGGAAATCCACAAGATGACGCAGTCGCTCGGCGTCGGCGCGCAGTTCGGCGGCAAATACTTCTGCCATGACGTCCGCGTGATCCGCATGCCCAGGCACGGCGCTTCGCTGCCGATCGGGCTTGGCTTGTCGTGCTCGGCCGACCGCCAGGTGCTCGGCAAGATCACCAAGGACGGCGTCTATCTCGAGGAGCTCGAGCACAACCCGGCGCAATATCTGCCACAGGTCGAAGAGTCGCTCGGCGGCGAGGTCGTCAAGATCGATCTCAACCAGCCGATGAAGGACATCCTGGCGACGTTCTCGAAATATCCGATCAAGACGCGGGTCTCGATGACCGGCACCATGATCGTCGCGCGCGATAGCGCCCATGCCAAGCTGCGCGAGCGGCTGGAGAAGGGCGAGCCGCTGCCGGATTATTTCAAGAACCATCCGGTCTATTACGCTGGTCCCGCCAAGACGCCCGAGGGCTACGCCTCCGGCGCGTTCGGTCCGACCACCGCGGGCCGCATGGATTCCTTCGTCGACCAGTTCCAGGCCGCGGGCGGCTCGATGGTGATGGTGGCCAAGGGCAACCGCGCGCCGGCCGTGCGCGAGGCCTGCAAGAAATACGGCGGCTTCTATCTCGGCTCGATCGGCGGCGCCGCGGCGAACCTCGCCGAGCACTGCATCAAGAAGGTCGAGGTGCTCGAATATCCCGAGCTCGGCATGGAAGCGATCTGGCGCATCGAAGTCGTCGACTTCCCCGCGTTCATCATCATCGACGACAAGGGCAACGACTTCTTCAAAGAGTTGAATTTGGGCTAGCTGCTCCATCCGCGCTCATGTGCGGACGATGATGCCCGTGCCCTAACAATCGTCATGCCCGGGCTTGTCCCGGGCATCCACGTTCCTGGTGCGGCGAAGAAGACGTCGATGGCCGGGATAAGCCCGGCCATGACGGCAGGAAGCTGCGACGTTCTAAAGCATGATCCGGAAAAGTGCGAAGCGGTTTTCCGGAAAGATCATGCGTAAACAACAAGCTAAAGCGCGATGACGATTCATCCAAATCTCATCGCGCTTTAACTGCAATTCGTGACTTGATTCGAGCACAGCGCGCGCCACCAGCCGCGGACGCCATCGTGGCTCTCGACGAGACCCCAGAAGCCGCTGCAGGCCAAGATGCGTTTCGGTCCGCCGTCGCCATCAATCGGTCCGCCGAGTTCGCGTTGTGCTGGCGTCCATTTGGCATCGATGAAAGGCGCCTGGAACAGCCCGCCCGCGCGCGTGTAGCCATTGGCGTAATTCGCCCCGACCTTGTTCGACGCGACCCAGCCGCGTCCGGCATAGGGCTTTGGCGCACTGCGCGGATATCGCTTCTCGTCCTCGTAGTCCTTGCCCGGGGGCCTCGCGCCTTCGATCAGAAACCAGCCGCCCTTGAAACCGATGATGCGGAATTCGGTGAGCCAGCCGCCGTCGGGAGTGTTCTCGGCGCCGCCAAGCTTCAGCCGGTAGGGCGGCGGCAGAGTGCCGAGCACACGCGCCGTCGCTGACGGCTCGGCGCGCACGTTGAGGCCGTTGGGATCCTTGTCGATGGACCAGGCGCCGAGACTGCAGGGCTCGGTGCCATCAGGGAGCGTCGTGCGCCTGCCGGCGAGCTCGGCGTGCAGCTTTGCGAAATCGCTGTCGTCGTCATCGCGATCGTTGCGCGGCTTGATCTCGGCTGACACCGCGCGTGTAGCGTCGGGTGTGAGCGTGACGACGAGGGCCTGGCGCGCCGCGAACACGCTCGCCGGTGTCTTCGGATCGTTCGATGTCGCGGGATAGACGGCGAGATAACCGGTCGAACCCTCGGTTCGGTAGGCGGTGCCTGCAATATAGCCTGCCGGCACCATGGCGAGCGCACTTGCGCGCCACGCCGGTTCGGTGTCATCGGCGCGCGCGGCTTGTGCCGCGACAGACAGCACCGCCGCGGCGATGAGACGGAGCGGGCGCATCATGGGGCGCGCGGCGTTAAAGCGCGATGAAATTTGGATGAATCGTCATCGCGCTTTAGCTTGTTGTTTACGCATGATCTTTCCGGAAAACCGCTTCGCACTTTTCCGGATCATGCTTTAGGCCCGCGCGCCCGTGAACGGGAAGCTGCCCATCGGACCGATGCCCATCTCGCCGCTGATGCTGTCGCCGGAGACCGTGCCGGTGAATTCGAGCGTCAGCGGCATCGGGTTGGTGATCGAGACCTTCCAGGAGACGTTGTTGCCAGAGACGGTGCCGTCGAAGATCTCGGCCGTATTACCTTCCGCGCCCTGCGTGCCCGTGAGCGTGCCGTCCGCAGCGGTCAGGCTCAGCGTCGCCTGGCGCTCGCCCATCGGCGTCGTCATGGTCAGATTCCAGTTGCCGTCTACGGCCATTCCCGTCTCCCGAGCAAATTTCGGCGGTCCGCGACCATCCGCGGCCGTCCTGAGCGAGCCTATAGCTCAACTCGCAGTTCCTGCCCAACCCTGCGATAGGGCATTTAGGCGCGGGCGGCGGCGCGCCGCCGGCTGGTGACGACGAGCCGCAGCACCACATACTGCACGGCGAAGGCCAGGATCTTGGCGCCGCCGGCAACCACCGTGATGTAGAACGCCCACAGCTTCAGATCGCCCGTGGAGGCGACCACGATCATGCCGACGCCGATCACGAACATCAGCCCCGCCCAGACGTAGCCTGCAGCCGTGACATATTCCGGAACTGTATCGGCGACGATCGGCGGCATGTAGCGCAGCATCCAGCCGCGCTTGAGCATGATGAGGCCGATCGCGAAATGCGCGATCGAGGGTTTTGCCAGCATGAAGCGCGGATCGTTGGTCAGCAGCGTGACCGTGCCCAGCACGACGACGAGCGCGAGGCTCGCATAGGTCATGTAGTTGAGCGGCTGCCCCTTGACGCGGGCGTAGATCACCTGCGCGATCGCTCCGGCGATCGCCACCGACGTCGCCAGGATGACGTTGTCGGTGATGAGATAGACGGCCAGGAAGACGATAGCGGAGAGGAAGTCGGAGGCGAGGCGGGCGAATACGTCCTTCATCATCGATCCTGTTCAGCGGGCGTCGGGAAGAGCGCGGGCGGGCGTACCGTACTTGATCTGGCGATACTCGGGATACCACTTTGTGAAGTAGATCGCACTGTTGCGGGCGGCGAAGGCGACCGCAAGGCTCGACCAGAGCGGCAGGCCGGGGACGTAGAGCAGCACGAGATTGGCGGCCGCCATCAACAGCGCGGCCGCGGTCCACGCGCCGGTGATGATATAATTGGCGCGGAGAAAGCCGGGCATTGCCGCCGTCTCGGCCGGTACCGATTCGAGCGCATATTGCAGCGTGAAGGGATGGCGGACCAGCATCGAGCCGAGCGAGATCAGGAAGATGCCGATGTCGACCAACAGCTTGATGCGGAGCGTGTCGATTGCCGGGTCGAACAGCGCGAGGGAGAGGCCGATCGCGGCGAACATGACGGCCGAGCCTACCGCGAGGATCTTCACGGAGCGGCCGCGCACCACATCGATCGCGACGGTGACAAGACAGATCGCGCTGGCCGCGAACACGCTGATCATGGCCGAGGTCACCAGCGTCAGGAAAGTGAAGGCGCCGTAGGGCGCGAGGATCAGGAAAATCGTCATGGGCGCCTCGGTCATGCCAATCTTTACGATGTAAAGATCAATAATTCAGAGGCGAAGCCGGGTCAAGCGAAATCTTTACAGTGTCAAAATAACATAGGTAACTTCCAAGAGATGAAGTGCTGCAACGGCTTGGTCGGACACTTCGTCGGCCAATTCCGCCCAGGGCAGGCGCGACAGGAGTGGCAGCGCGGCGGCGGCCAAGAGGCCAAGGCAGAGCAGGACGCCGCCGTTGAAGACGACATGGCGGCTCCGCCGCAACCGGATCATCTGAAAGGCGAGTGCAGCGCCGGTCAAGGCGAGGACGGCAAGGCAGTCTGCGAAGATCGAGGGCATGTGCATGGAAAAGTCCTCTTTCGTCATTCCGGCGCGCGCGTCAGCGCGAGCATCCATCGGGCAGCAACACGTGTCGCGAAATGAATCCCGGGCTCGCGGCAATTGGCGCGCCACGGAATGACGGGAGCTACCCGGCTCCCACCCAATTGCCGTGGAAGCCGTCGGGCACGCGGTGGCCGAGCTGCACCAAGGCGGCGGGGCCAGCCTCGATGTCGGTGGCATTGAACACGGCGAGGTCGCTGCGGTTTTCCCGCGCGCGCCAGATCACCGCGAGCAGCCAGCCATCGCCCTCGGCCGCATCTTTCGACCGCTCGACGAACACCGGCTCGGAGATGGTGTCGCCGGCCGGCAGCAGATAGTGGCCGAGCCGCCTGCCATTGCCGTCGACATGAACGATGCCTGAGAGCGCGCCGAACATCGGCAGCTTCGGATTGGCGCAGGCGTACCAGCCGTGACGGCTCTTCAGCCCGGCGCGACGATCGTCGATACGCGGGAATTCGCCGGTGAGATCGTCGAGATATGTTTGCTGGAAACGGTCGGTATTGCCTGAGAGATCGAAGGTCCAGCGGCAGTGGCGCGCGCGCGATTTTTCCGGATCTGTCGGCCGGCCGTCGGGATGCGGAAACAGCGGCGCCTCCTCGAATTGCATGACGTCAGCGACGATGCGGTCGCCGTCCTCCCACGCATTCATGACGTGGAACACGTAGCAGGCCTCCGCACGAAACCAGACGATGTCCTTGGCCGTGCCGCTGCGCTTCATCACCCCGACATAGGCACCCTTGTCCGGCTCCCTGGCATAGGGCGGGCGTCCGCTCATCGCGCGCTCCATGCTGCCGGTGATGGGCAGGATGGGAAACAGCACATGGTTCGCGGTGACGATGAAGTCGTGCACCATGCTGGCATAGGGGGCCTCGAACCGCTCGAAGCGCGTCGCCTTGCCGGAGGCGTCGATCGATCCGTAGGAGAGAGCGGGCGTCAGCGGACCTGCGGCGTTGTAGCCGAAGAACACGAGCTCACCGGTGAGGGGGTCGATCTTCGGATGCGCGGTAAAACTGCCGACGACGCGGCCCAGATAGTTGTGATAGCCGCGCGTCGCCAGCGTGCCCGGCTCGATCTCGGTCGGCAGATGCGCTTCTTCCAGCGCCAGCAGCTTGCCGGCATGGAAGATGATGTTGGTGTTGGCGACGCCGCCGTCCGTGAGGTTGGCAGGGGCGTGCGGCAGCTTGCGGCCGAAGCCGCCGAACAGCGCGCGGCCGGCGTCGTGCTCGGCGAGCCATTTCGGCGTGCGGACCCAGCGGTTGCGATAGCTCGCACGTCCGTTCTCGATATGGAAGGCGTGCAGCATGCCGTCGCCGACAAACCAGTGCGCGCCGGGCGAATCGAACTGCGGATTGGGGCCGTTGCGATAGAGCGTGCCGTTCAGCTCTCGGGGCAATTCGCCGACGATCTTGAGGAATGGTGCGTCAGCCTCGAACGGGATCGGCGCGATATTGTTGCGGCGCTCGGTGATGGCGTCGTGCTGCACGGCGATCCCTCCTATCTTTACATCGTAAAGATCGAATAGAGCCGATCGCGGCGTCCGTCAAGTGAAATCTTTACACTGTCAATATTGCGTCATATAGCTTGCAAATGGCCAAGACCGACACCAAGAGCGAAACGGCGCGAAGCTCGCGTACCCCCAGAAGAACGATCTCGACCGCGGCATCGCATCCACCACGCCGCGCGACGAGCGCGAAAACCGAGACGCCGTATCATCACGGCGCCCTGCGCGAAGCGCTGCTCCTGGCCGCCGAACGCGTGCTCGAGCGCGATGGGCTTGCCGGCCTGACCTTGCGCGCGGTGGCACGCGAGGCGGGCGTCTCGCATGCCGCACCGACGCACCATTTCGGCGATCTCACCGGTCTGCTCAGCGAGCTTGCGGCGGTCGGCTTCCGCCAATTCAACGCGGCGATGGCGTCGGCCTGTGACAGCGCGACCACGCCGCTGGAACGCGCGCTGGCGCGGCCGAAAGCCTATGTCGCCTACGCGCAGGCCCATCCCGGCATGTACGGCATCATGTTCCGCACCGAGCGCCTCGATTATTCCAGGCCGTCGCTGCACGAGGCGGCCGAAGCCTCTTTCGCCGGGCTTGCGAATGCCATCGCCACCATGCGGCAGGAGCGGATCAGCGGCGATACGCTGACGCTGGAGCAGGGCGCCGCGATCGCGCGGGCCTGGTCGATGGTGCATGGCTTCACCATGCTGCTGCTCGACGGCCGGCTCGAGGATATTTTGCAGCGGCTGCCGGCAGGCACCACGGCGGAGCAGCTTCTGGAGGCGATCTTGAAGTCGACCTACGCCGCGAAATTTCCGACGTAGGGCCGCTGCTCGCTCAGTGCATGGTCGCCAGCTCGATCGCGCGGCCACGCGTGCCGACGATCTTCACCTCGTCCTTGCCGCATGTGAAGCTGCGCGCCAGTTCGTCGGCCGCCTTGCGCGCGAGCTCGTTGGCATCAGCATTGGCGGCGGCATCGACATAGGCGACGTGGCAGACCGGGCCCGGTGGTAGCCGCGTCACGACCAGCATGGCCTTGGTGTTCGGCCTTCCCTGCTTATCGGGATCGGCGTTGTCGGCGATGTGCCAACGCTGGATCATCGCAAACGGCTTTGCGCCGGCCGCGCGCCATTCGACGGTGGTCTCGGACGAATTGAACGGCGCGAACCAGGTCTTGGCCGCCGGTTCCTCGGCGGCTTGCTTGCGATTGCGGCCGACCGACACGGTCTCGCGAAGATCATCCTCGGCAATCAGCACCATCAGACCGTCCTTGCCCGGACACACCCGCATGGTGCTGCCGTCGAGCGTGCTGGGCTTGCCGATTTGGCGGCAATCTTTTGCTGCCGTCGAGGTGTAGGTGCTGCCCGCGGATTGGGCGCCGGCGCCGTTTGGGCCGACGCAAGTCATCAAGACAGCCAAGCCGATGCTGACAATGCGGTTCATATGCGGCTTTCGATGCAGCGGGAACTCGGTACCATCAGACGTCTTGATTGTGGGCAAGGTTCAAACAATGACAGGATATACCTGACAGCGGCGCGGAATCGTTCTAGAAGAGCGGCTTCGCTTTAAGCCGATCCGGCCTTGTTCGCGTTCTCATTCCCTTGATCATGCCAGTCACCTCCAACAAACCTTATCGCGTCGGCCGCTCCAAGACCGGGCTCGGCCTCTTCGCCACCAAGCCGATCAAGAAGGGCACCCGGATCATCCGCTATTTCGGACCAATCCTGGACTCGCGGATTCCCGAGCAGGACGAGATCGAGAACAAATATCTGTTCGAGCTCAACGGGCGCTGGACCATCGACGGCTCCGTGCGCAAGAACCTCGCCCGCTACATCAATCATTCCTGCCGGCCCAACGCCGAGTCCGACGTCCGCCCACGCGAGCGCAAGGTCTATATCCGCGCCATCAAGAACATCGAACCGGGCGACGAGATCAACTACGATTACGGCACCGACTATTTCAAAGCCTATCTGAAGCCGATCGGCTGCAAGTGCGACTCCTGCGAGAAGAAGCGCAAGAAGCTCCGCGCCGAAGCGCGGGCCGAACGGGCCAAGGTGAAGGCGCGCACCGAGCGTAAGGCGACCAAGAAGGCGCCGACAAAAACGGCGAAAAAGAAGAAGCTCAACGGCCACGCCGTCGGCAAGCCCAACGGCCGCGCGCGGGGTAGCCCGCGCTTGCACTTCTAGCTCCGCTGTCATGCCCCGGCTTGCCGCCTTCGCTAAAGCTCCGGCGTGCCGAGCACCTTTGTGGCCCGGCGTAGCCTGGGCGGACACGGGACCAGGGCATCCAGTACGCCGCGGCTTCTCCGCGTACGACTACGGCCTCTGGAATACTGTCGTCGCCCGGTCGAGCCGGGCAACGACAGCGCGTGGTGAAGGACGAGCCGGGTCTCACGCCGCCACCACATCCGCGCTCTTCCGCAATCCCAAAAATTGCAGCTCCGCAAACATGCCGGTCGCGATCGCCTGCGCCACGATCATTAGCGCGCCCGCAAGGTTCGGCGACACCGCGCCAGAGAGCAGCAGCGCGATGCTGCCGACCGTCCAGGCCCCGTTGCCGATCACGACCAGCAGGATGAGAGGTTTCGCGACTGTGGCCCGCGAGGCGAGCCAGCCCACCAGGGCGGTGTAGGCGATCAGGAACAGGCCGGTCTCGCGCAGCAGCGCTTCGGGCAGATTGAACAGCATTGCGACCGCGCTCGCGCCGAAGGCGAAGCCGAGAGCGGCAACGCCGCTGAAGATGGCGTCGGCGAGCAGGGCACGGCGCAGGAAGATGGATGCGTCGATCATCGTAGGTCTCCTTTGGGCTGGGGTGGAATTCAGTGCCGTCCGCGCCACCAGGCGCGGAGCAGGCGGGCGAGGCGGAATGGGCAGAGGCTCTTTCCGACGCCGTGCTCGAAAGCGATGACCTGCGCGAGGACATAGTCACCGGTCGAATGCACCAGCGGCTCGGGCATGTTGAGGCTGCGCGCCAGCATCCGGGCTGCGAACGCCATGGCCCAGGGCAAGACGTGGTCTGCGACGGTCCGATAGAGCAGCAGCGCGATCATGGGTCTCTCCTGTTGCGACCCAGGATGCGCGCGCCGGCGCCCCATTTCGATTACCTCGTGGGTAATGGAAGGACCGAAATCCGCATGTTAGGTTTTCGGTCATGAACGCACATGCATCCACGGCACGGACCGAACGCAGCCAGCCGATCCATATCGGCGATCACCTGCGCGAATGGCGGCAGCGCCGCCGCATGAGCCAGCTGGATCTCGCGGGCGAAGCCGAGATCTCGGCGCGGCATCTGAGCTTCGTCGAGACCGGCCGGGCCGCGCCCTCGCGCGACATGGTGCTCAGGCTGGCCGAACGCCTCGACGTGCCCCTGCGCGAACGCAACGTGCTGCTGGTCGCGGCCGGTTACGCGCCGGCCTTCCCGCAGCGACCGCTGGAGGATCCCGCCTTGAAATCAGCCCGTCAGGCGATCGACCTCGTCTTGAAAGCGCATGAGCCCAATCCCGCGCTTGCGGTGGACAGGCACTGGAACCTCGTCTCCGCCAACCGCATGGTGGCGCCGCTGCTCGACGGCATCCCGCAGCATCTGCTCGGGCAGCCCTTTAACGTGCTGCGGCTCGCCTTCCATCCCGAGGCGTTGGCGCCGCGCACGGTCAACCTCGCCGAATGGTGCGGGCATCTGCTGGAGCGGCTGCACCGCCAATGCGAGGCCACGGCCGACCCGGAGCTGATCAAGCTCTACAACGACTTGAAGAGCTATCCCGTCCCGGCGCGTTCGGCTCCGCTGTCGAGCGACAATGTCGCCATTCCATTCAAGCTGCGTCTTGGCGGGGAGATACTAAGTTTCTTCTCCACCACCATGGTGTTCGGCACGCCCGTGGATATCACGCTCTCGGAGCTGGCGCTGGAGACGTTCTTTCCAGCGGACGAGCGCACCGCCGAGCGGCTGAAGCAGATCGCGGCAGCCATGACGTAGCGCCCTCATCCGGCGCCCTTGCCTCGGCACGGGTTCGGCTTATGTTTGGGCCAACCTTTACCGCCAAGGAGGCGCCTGACATGAGCACGCTGAAGCCGCTGCAGATCGACGTCGTCTCCGACGTGGTGTGCCCCTGGTGCTACATCGGTAAGCACCGCATCGAGAGCGCGCTGGCGCTGGTGCCCGACGTTCCGGTCAAGCTCAACTTCCGTCCGTTCTTCCTCAATCCCTGGGTGCCGCGCGAAGGCATCAGCCGCGAGGAGTATCTCACGAAGAAGTTCGGCTCGGTCGAAGCCTATAAGGGCATTGCCGGACGCGTCGTTGCGGCCGCGGGCGAGGAGGGCCTCGTCTACAAGCCCGAGCTGGTGGCGCGCCAGCCCAACACGATCGACTGCCATCGCCTGATCCTATGGGCGGACGCGATCGGAAAGGCGCCCGAGATGAAGCAGCGCCTGATGGAGCTCTATTTCCGCGACGGCGGCGATCTCACCGACGTCAACGTGCTGGTGCAGGCGGCCGCTGATATCGGTCTCGACGCGGAGGATGTGCGTAAGCGCCTTGCCACCGACGAGGACGTCGCACGCGTTTCGGCGGACGCGCAGGAAGCCGCCGAGAAGGGCATCTCCGGCGTGCCGACTTACGTGTTCGCGCAGAAATACGCCGTCTCCGGCGCTCAGGATCCGAACCTGCTCGCCCGCGCCATCCGTCAGGTCTCGGAAGAGATCAACGCGCAGGCGGCGGAGTAGTTTTGGCTATTTGCGGAGCCGACGGACCACGCGTCGCGCGGTCTGGTGCGCGGCGTTTAGGCCGAGCAGCGCCGCATGAATGAGCGTCACCACCGGATCGTGCCGCCGCAGCGGGATCAGCACGTCGCCGATCGCGAAGCGTCCGCGCCAGATCGGGTTGATCATGGGGTGGTCGGCGCTTGCCGTCGAGTCCGCGCTGGCGATGGCGGGATCGGCGCAGAGATGGCGGGTGAGGTCGAGCGTGAGCTGCACGCCCGGCGAATATTTCGCGAAGCGCTCGTCGATGCCGAGCTTGAAGAAGAAGGCGCGGTCCTGATGGCGCAGCACGATGCCGCTGGCGACCGGCGTCGTGCCGGCGCGAAGCGTGACGATCTCGCACTGCGCGGTTTCTGCCAGCGCCGGCACGGCGCGACGGATGAAGGTCGCATCGCCCGCGTGCTGGACCAGCGCGGTACCGCGCTTGCCCTTCCAGCCGCTGGCTTCGAGCTGCAGGAAATTTTCGAGCGCCCGTCCGATCTCGCCGGAGCTGCGCGCAACCTCGAACGCGACGGGGCCGTGCTCTTCCAGGCGATGGCGCTGGCGGCGCAACTCCTTGAGCTTCTTGGCGCCGAGCGCGTCTCGTAACAGCGTTTCGCCATCCTGCGTCGCATCGAGGCTGGCACGGATATAGGAGCTGAGGATTTTCGGCTTCAGGCCGTCGCGGTTCAGGATCTGCTCGAGCGCCTTCATCGCAGCGCCGTCGAGCGCGACGTCGTTCAGCACGAGCGCATGCGCGCCGGCCTCGCGCGCCTGCTGCAACAGATGCGTGGCCGCCTCCAGCGGAGCGTCGCGGTCGAGCAGCGGGCTGCACAGCGTGCCATAGGGATGCGCGCTCACCAGCGCGGGCAGGGGAATCTTCCAGGCGCGCCAAAGCGAGATCACCGGCATCAAGCCGATCAGCCGGGTCGAAGATCCGTCGAATGCAGGCAGCGCCGAGGCATCCGTGCGGCCGCCCGCGGTTGCGCTGACGGCGAGCTCCCAGGCGGGCAGGTAATATCCGTTGGGCTCGATCGCGCGCTGTGCAAGCGCGCGCCATTGGCCGGTATCGACTGCGGCAAGCGGGATGCGCGCGGGCGCGGCTCCGGCGTGCCTTGCCGATGCCGGATGGATCGTCGCCTGCTGCGCGGTGTCGACCACGTCCCGTTGTCCCCAAGCACGCGGACCAAGCCCGTGCTGCCTAGTCATGCTTAGCGCAAAGAATGGAAAATACAGTTGGGACGCTGCTTCAATTCGAGTGGTAGTATTAACGTCTCGTTGAGCGTCCGGCTGGCAGATCGGCAGTTGGACGATTGATGCGCAGGATCGCTTCTCGACCCGGAGGATCTAGATGATCGCCACACCTTTCACACCGCTGGCCTCACTTCTGGGCGGCGCGATGATCGGCCTCGCCGCCGTTCTGCTGATGTGGGCTACGGGGCGGATTGCCGGGGTCAGCGGCATCGCGGCTCGACTGTTTCCGCCCTATGAGGACCGCGAATTCGCCGGACGCCTCGCCTTCGTCGCCGGTCTCGTCACCGCGCCCGTGCTGGTGCGGCTCGTCACCGGAGACCTGCCGGCGCAAACCATCGCGGCGGGGCCGGCCGTCCTGATCCTTGGCGGATTGCTGACGGGCTTCGGTTCGGTGTGGGGCAGCGGCTGCACCTCGGGACACGGCGTTTGCGGCTTGTCGCGGCTGTCGGTGCGCTCGCTGGTCGCGACCATGACCTTCATGGCGGCCGGCATGGCGACCGTCTTCGTGATGCGGCACTGGAGCTGATCGCGATGGTAATCCTCGTTCAATTCGCGATCGGGCTGATCTTCGGTGTCGGCCTCATCGTTTCCGGCATGTCGAACCCGGCCAAGGTGCTGAACTTTCTGGACATCGGCGGCATTCCGGCGGGGACATGGGATGCGAGCCTCGCCTTCGTGATGGCAGGCGCGGTGGCTGTGACCTTCATCGGCTTCAGCCGCGTCCTGAAACTCGCGCGCCCGTTCTTCGCCGATCGATTTTATCTGCCGACACGGCGAGACATCGATCCCAGGATCGTCGCAGGTCCCGCGATCTTCGGCGTCGGCTGGGGATTGGTGGGCTTCTGTCCGGGACCGGCGCTGACCGCGCTCGGATTCGGGTCGCTCTCCGCGGTCATCTTCGTTGCGGCGATGTGCGGCGGCATGGTGCTGGCCCGTTTCATTGCTCACCTGCCGCCAGTGTCTCGCTTCGTCACGCCGGCCGATCCGCTAGAAACCTGAAGGACAAGCGCTAGCTCGTCAAGCTCGGTGCGACGCGCCAAGAGATCGAGAGACGCTCGGCATGGCCGTCTACATGGACGGCGGGCCATCGCTGTATGCCGCCGACGCGATCGCGGCCTACGAGCAGTTCCAGCAGCACGCTGTGCCCGCCTGACGCTGGTCAGACCGCGCACGTGAACAGGACCGGGCGAATCCGCCCGGTCCCGCTCATCATTCGTCTTGGAGCGACTACCAGCGATCGTCGCCGACACCGACGCCCACGCTGACGCCCGGTGCGCGAATGCCGACACCGCCGCGCGGACCGTCGTCCCAATCGCGGTAGGTGCGGCGCTCGTAGTAACGGTCGCGCGGCATCGTCGCGTAGGAGTCGCGTACGATCACGCGCCCGCCGCGGCGACTGCGATAGCAATTGCCGGCATCGTCACAGACCAGCCGCACCTGCTGGACGAGATCGGGATTGGTGTATTCGCTGCTGGTATAGATATCGGAAGCCTTCGCCCCCGAGGCGGCTGCCAAGGCACCCACGCCCGCCAATAGCGCAACAGTCAACGTCCTCATCATGTCCTCCTCGAATCTGCCCTCGGCGGTAACAAGAAGGGCAGGCGGTGATCGTTCCCGGCCAGGACGCTGGTTTTTCCCGGAACCGCATCGTCAAGGGCAGGTTCCTAGATCGGCTCGTACGTCTCGGTCCCGCAGATGTCGTCGGCTTCCGCCCGCCGGCGGTCCACAACCTTCCCGCCGTTGATGGTCACGATGTAGGTCTGAGCGCCGAGCGGCGAGCCGGTCGCGGAGGTGAGCTGCGCGCGGACGCAGGCCGTCCAGCCCGGTCCTCGCACCTCACGATGGGGCGGCGCGACGTGCACCTCGCGCGGATAGGACGTTGCGAGAAAGACGAAGTCGATCTGCTCGCGCACCACGCGCTTGACGTCGGGAGGCGCCTCGGGCGGCGGCTGCTCCGCCTCTTTCATGCGCATGAACTCCGGCACCGGCGCGCGGCTGTCGGCAAAGCCGCAGCCAGCGAGCGCAAGGGCGCCGGCGAGCAGCGCCGCATGAACAACAATCCGCAACATCCGTGGAGGCCCCCTGCGGGCCAACACATAGGCACGAATGCGATCCGGCGAAGTCCCTGCCGATCAAGATTTGCTGAAGCCTTGGAGCCCGCGGCATTGCTATTCCGCGATTGCCGGCTAGTTTGTGCCCCAGATGAGGGGGATTGCACCAATGAGGATTCTGGTCATCGCGGCCGTGGTCTTGGCACTGACAGCGGCTTCGGCGCAGGCGCAGGGCCGGCGCCAGCCCAGCGACGGAGCCAAGCCGGCGGACACCACGCCCAAGATCGACGAAAAAGCCTACAAGGCCGCGCTCGAGCGCATTCCGGAGCCCAAGGACAAGTACGACCCGTGGGGCGGCGCCCGCCCAAGCGAACCCTCCAGGAAGCCGAAATGAAGTGATGTGGATGTTGCGGACCTGCCTGTGGGGTTCGGCCGCGCTCGCACTTCTGTTGTCTGCAGTGCGGCCGTGCTCCGCCTGGGAGAGTTGGGGCGGCGATATCGGCGGCTCGCGCTTCTCGCAATTGCGGGAGATCACGCCGGACAATGTCGGGCAGTTCGTCCGCGCCTTCGAATTTCACACCGGCGATCTCACCGCGCGCCCGCCTGAACTGATGCGGCGGACCAAATTCCAGGCGACGCCGCTGTTCGTCGAGGACAGCCTCATCTTCTGCTCCGCCTTCAACGAGGTGATCGCGCTCGATCCCGGCACGGGTGCGCAGAAATGGCGTTTCGATCCCAAGATTGCGACCAATCAGCGTCCTGCCAATCGTTATGTCTGCCGCGGTGTCACCTACTGGGTCGATGATCAGGCGCCTGCGAATGCCGCCTGCCGGTCGCGCATCTTCATGGGCACCAACGATGTCCGCCTCATCGCGCTCGATGCGAAGACGGGAATTCCCTGTACCGATTTCGGCAAGGGCGGTGAGATCAAGCTCGAGATCGACATGCAGCTGGAATGGCCTGGCGAATTCCAGATCACCTCGCCACCGGCCACCGGCCGCGGTATCGTTGTGGTCGGCTCCGCGATCGGCGACAACCGCCGTGTCGACGCGCCGAGCGGCGTCGTGCGCGCGTTCGATGCGCGCAGCGGTGAGCCGCGCTGGACCTTTGAACCGCTCCAGCGCGACGGCATTGAAGCCGGCCACGCCAACGTCTGGGCGCCGATGTCGGTCGACGAGACGCGCGGGCTCGTTTTTCTGCCGACGACCTCGCCGTCACCGGACTTTTGGGGCGGCAGGCGGCGGGGCAACAATGAGCATGCCAATTCGGTGATCGCGTTGCGCATCGAGACCGGCGAGCTGGTGTGGGCGTTCCAGACCGTGCATCACGACGTCTGGGATTACGATCTGGCGGCGCAACCGACGCTCACGCGCATCGACACCGGCGAGGGGCAGCGCGATGTCGTGATCCAGCCGACCAAGCAGGGCTTTGTCTTCGTACTCGACCGCGACACCGGCAAGCCGGTCTGGCCGGTCGAAGAGCGCGCGGTGCCGCAGGGCGGCGCGGAAGGCGAGGTGCTGTCGCCGACGCAGCCATTCCCGACGCATGTGCCGGCACTGATGTCGCAGACGATCTCGCCCGATGATGCGCTCTCGCTATTGCCGGGCCTCGGCCGTTCGTCATGCGAACGTCAATTCGCGGAAGCACGCAACGAGGGTCTGTACACGCCGCCCTCGGTGCAGGGCACGCTGGAATTTCCATTCACCGGCGGAGGTGTGAACTGGGGCAGCGCGGCCTTCGACCCGGTCAATCAGATCCTCTATGCCAACACCAGCCGCGCCGCTCATCTCATCAGGCTGATCCCGCGCGCTGAGGCGGCCGGATTCAATCCGCCGCCCGGTCACGATTTTGGCCAGCAGCGTGGCGCGCCCTTCGCGATGTCGCGTGCAGTGGTGATGTCGCCGCTCGGGCTGCTCTGCAACAAGCCGCCCTGGGGTGAGATGGTCGCGGTCGATCTGAGGGCCGGAAAGATCCTCTGGCGTTCGACCGTCGGCACCACCGAGGATCTGGCGCCGCTCGGGCTGCCGCTGCCCTGGGGTGCGCCGCTCGTCAACGGGCTGGCGGTCACCGCCGGCGGGCTCGTCTTCACCGGCGCGATGGACGCTTACTTGCGCGCCTTCGATGCGCGCAGCGGCAAGGAGCTGTGGCAGGGCCGGCTGCCGGTGCCGGGCGTCGCCAATCCCATGACCTATTTCTGGAAGGGCGAGCAATATGTCGCGATCGGCGCCGGCGGCCATTCCGAGGCAGGCACCTCGATCGGCGACAGCGTGGTGGCGTTCCGTCTGGCGCGCGCAGGCGAGGCGCCGTCGCTCTGGTCGCGTACGATCGATCGTCCAGGCGGACGATTTGTTCGGGTTCATCATTGATCACGCTCGCGATCATCACGCTCGTGATCGCAAGTCTGCGCTGGCGCCGCTCTCGTCGTACCACGCAATCATGATCGTGTTGTGCATGTGATGCGAACGCTCGTTCACATCGCGAATGCTTCCTGTCCCGACATGATTGCATCGAGAGCCGCGCTGCGTTTTGCGCTTCCGCGGTTCTCTCATTTTTCAGATCGCGTTCACCCCGGCAGCATCGCGAACGCGCTCGACACCATCGCGACCGGCTTGTTGTCGGCGGCGGAGAGCAGCGTAACACGGCCAAAGCTCATGGTGCGCCCGAGCCGCACCACGCGCGCGTCCGCCAGCACGTCCGTTGAAGCGACCGCGCGCATGAAATGCGTGGTCTGGTCGACCGTGGTCATGGGGCGGTAGCCGCGATTGGCGGCGAGGATCGCGATCACCATCGCGGTGTCGGCGAGCGCCATCAGGGCCTGGCCGCAGACCACGCCGCCGTTCCGGCACAGTCGCTCCGAAAACGGCATGCGCAGCAGCGCCCCCGGTTGCCAGTCCGCTACGTCTGCCGGCTGCGCGTGCTCGACGCGCTCGACCGCGAGGTCGAGGTCCTGGACCCAGGGCGCAAAAACCTCGCCGAGGATGCGTCGGGCGTCGGCGAGGCCGAACTCGGCTTCTGGCTGCATTTGCATTGCTGTCGCGCTCTCCTGTGTTGCCGGATGTTTCGCCTCATTGTGCGCCCATCGGCGCGGCAAAGTCACCCGGTCTCGCGCCGGCCCCCTCGGCTTGAAAATGCCTGACTTGGCCCGGTATGATGCCTCGCTTGGGTACGGGTGGATGATGTTGCGTCGGTGTGTCCTCGTCTTTTGCATGGCCACGCTCGGTCTCGCGCTGAGCGGGTGCACTAAATGCGGTCCGATCTGGGACGACTGGCTGCATGCGCCCAAATCGTGCAGATCGGATCGGCTCTAGCGTGCCCACGCGGCCTCGAGCGGCTCCGGATCGCGACCGGGCTGCGACAAGGATGACACGGCGCGGGACGGTCCGCGCCTCATGGATGATCAAGGAGTTGACGATGAAGCTTTTCCGTTTGGCCGCGGTGCTGGCCGTGCTGGCGGGACCTGCCTACGCGCAAATGCCCAATCTCAATTTGCTGCAGGAAGGCCCGGGCAAGACCCCCGAGGAGAAGGCTGCCGAAGCCGAGCGTGAAAAGGCCTACAAGGAAACGCTGAAGAAGATTCCGGATTCCAAGGCGTCCAACGATCCCTGGGGCGGCATGCGCTCCGATCCGCCGAAGCAGCCGGCGGCACCGAAGGCGTCGGCCGCAACCAGCGCGCCGAAGAAGACCAAGGGCGGCACGGCGGCCAACTGACCGTACGCGCCATTCGGGGGGCGACACACGCCTTTCGGACAGGACTCCTCTTGATCCGGCCCGCGCCCTACATGTGGCTGAGCGTAGCGCGTAGAGGAGGGCATGACATGGCCGATCGTCCGCGGGATCTCGCCGAGCGGATGGCGCGCCGGCGCAAGATGGCCGGCAAGCCGGGCCAGACGGCCGGCGACGGCTATCTGCGCGAGACCTTCACGCTGCCGCGTGCTGAGGCGCGGGAAAGGGCGCAGGCCTTCTTTGCCCGCTACCCCAAGGCCGGCTATATGAGCGCGGTCGAGACCTGGCGCGAGCTGCCCGGCGGCGATATCGAGTTCACCATGCGGCGGCTGCCCAGCGCGGACTGACGCGGGCCTGATCCGAAAGGCCTTGCTAGTCGAAGGTTTCGGCAACGATGCGGATCCGGAACACCGGCTCCTTGGCCTCGTCCAGCAGTTCCATGTGCCATTCGGAATTTTCCTGGAGCTTGCGGGCGATGCCGGCGCTCATGTCGGCGCAGACACTCGTCATCTCTTTCCAGGCCGCATTACGATCGGCAAACTCCGTCGCCTGCTCGGCGCAACCGGAATGACGGCCGTTGCGGATTCGGAAGAAATAGAGCGGCATGGCTGGCACCGATCGCGCACATGGTGCCTCGCCCCCAAGGCCCTGGGCGCGTACAGTGCAATCCCAAACCACCGTCAGATCAATTCCGGGTGGCTACGGACAAACCTCAGAAAACCGCGTGGCGCGCTGCTTCGCTTGGGAGCATTGCCGATCTCTCCCGGCCGGTTGAGGCCGTCTTTCGCGCGATCTCCTTCAGCTCCCGATCGATGCGCAGCTGCACGCGCCGGATCGCCAGCCGGTCAATCTTCGTCTCGGTCCTGCCGGTCTTGACCTGCTCGCCGATGCGGAACTGCCACTGCCAGACTCCGGGAATCGCTTGTCTTGGCCACGGTGAACTCGACGCCCCCGTGATTCATGGTCGCCTCCCACGATTTACCTTTCATGCCTGCAAACATGTTGGGCGTCACAATAGTCACAATATTCCAGAGACAAGCAAAATCTGCCGCAAGCCGCGAAGCACAGCCGGCTAGCGCTGGTATTCCGTGGTTCTCCGACCATGAACAGAGTTCCTGAAATCCGTCCAAAAGCATGCGGGCGCCGGGCAGGGCGTGCCTGCAAGGTGGCGTTCCAGAGCCGCTCGAGGTGACGGCATGTGCCTTGCTTGCCTGATCACGGCAAGCAACCGTGGACGCCTCATGCTCGGCATTCCCCGCCGCTATTCTCATTTCGTTTTCGGAGTCATCCAGTCCGGACTGACCTCGCTGATCGCGGCGGGCATCGCCAGCTTTCCTGCAGGCAGCCCGATGATCTTCGTTCGGCACTGGATGGTGTCGTGGCTGATCGCATGGGCCGCGATGCTGCCGATCGTGCTGCTGGCCGCGCCCGCGATCCGCGCCTTCTCGCTGCGCCTGACCCGGGAGGAGCGAGACCCGCGCGCCGCCGGCTGGCATGAAAAGGCCCCGCCTGGGGAGAGCCAAGCGGGGCAGAGAGTTATTGGAGGCTGAGGTGCTGGGCTGCAACACCATAGCCGGGCGACCCTAGCCGGTTCAGCTTACGGCAGCCTGACAGGCGGCGCGTCCGGATCTGGCCTGGTCTGGCGGCTGGCCGGATCGGCCGCCGTGAAGGTCGCGATCGAAAGGCCGCAGACAGGCCCCGCACCGGTCCCAATTTCGACATCCGCTCGCACCACTGCGGACACACGCATCGGCAAGATCTGATCCGTTCGGCGCAGCCATGGGGGAAACGTGGCGCGCCGAAAACGGGGTGGCATCATGGATAACGTAGAGCGGTCATTCGCCGCCGCGACGGCGGCTGGCTTCGTCGTGCTGGTCATCGGCCTGGTGCTGCTCGCGGTGCTGTAGAGGGGTACGCCCGCCGAGGAATGGAGGCCGCGCCTTCCAATGGACGGCGCTGGGCACAGCGCGACTTTCAAAAAATTGGAAAACAACCCCATGCACAGTAGGGTGCTGGGAAATTTCCTTGATCTGCCAATAGCTTGCAGGTAGTATTTAGATACCTTAAGTGTCCGCGCGCCCGTCTTTTCGACCATGCAGCCCGACGCGCGAGGCCGGATCGAGATCTGGCGATCCCCCTTTGGACCGGCCGCCTGCCGCCCCACCGCGGGGCGGGGCGCTCCGGAGGCCGGTCCTGGCGGAGCCTAGTGGATCTTGAATTCGTTCAGCGGAAGATGGAGCTCGGCGGCGCGCTCTTCACGGTCCTTCTTGCGGAATTCGTTTTCCTTGCGCTCGAACTTCACCATCTCCTCGCGCGCTGCCTCCAGCAGCGGATTGCGCCTGATCGCATCATTGTGCGTGTTGTCGTCGGTCATGGTTACGATCCCCAGAGTTGCGGTCCCATCCCCCAGAAGCCGGAGACCGCGAAAAGGTTCGGTGCCGTAGGATTACGGAAAGATGACGACACGCCGGCCGCGCATTCTTGATGCGGGTCATGGATCGAGCGCCGTCGGTGGCATTGAGGGGGGCCCAATCGGGTACTGTCCTAATTAGGACACCCGCGAGGGCAGACTAGGAGACCCCCACAGCAACAACGTCGCCCGCTTGCAATACGGCGGGCGACGTTGGTCCAGCCCCGGGAGGGAATCGCAAAATCCCGGATGCTGTCACTCTGGCTGATAGCTCCGGAATAGTCTGTTCGATATCCGACACCCGCAGAGGCGGATTAGGACAGTCCGTTATGCGCCAGTCTCTCTGGACTCGTTGTGAGAGGTTAGCCCATCCGTCAGATTTGCAAGACGTTCAATATTCTCGTCTGTTTTGCAGGCAGCATCAGAGTTTCCGAGTCAAGATCGCAAAAGAACATATTGCGAACCTGGAACAAATAGGGTACATTGTTTTTATCGCCGGCCCGCCTCTCAATCGTTTGTCCCCCTAGCGAATCCTCGCCATAAGGAGCACGACCCAATGTCCGCAACTGCCCTGCGTATCGTCGAAGGATCTTCCATGGACAAGAGTAAAGCTCTGGCCGCCGCGCTCTCTCAGATCGAGCGCCAGTTCGGTAAGGGCTCGGTGATGAAGCTCGGCAAGAACGACCGGTCCATGGACATCGAGGCGGTGTCCTCCGGCTCGCTCGGGCTCGATATCGCGCTCGGTATCGGCGGCCTGCCCAAGGGGCGCATCGTCGAGATCTACGGGCCGGAATCCTCCGGCAAGACCACGCTGGCGCTGCATACGGTGGCGGAAGCGCAGAAGAAGGGCGGCATCTGCGCCTTCATCGACGCCGAGCACGCGCTCGATCCGGTCTATGCCCGCAAGCTGGGCGTCAACATCGACGAGCTCCTGATCTCGCAGCCCGACACCGGTGAGCAGGCGCTGGAGATCTGCGACACCTTGGTGCGCTCCGGCGCAGTCGACGTGATGGTGGTCGATTCGGTCGCGGCGCTGGTGCCGAAGGCCGAACTCGAGGGCGAGATGGGCGATGCGCTGCCGGGTCTTCAAGCGCGGTTGATGAGCCAGGCGCTGCGCAAGCTGACCGCCTCCATCAACAAGTCCAACACCATGGTGATCTTCATCAACCAGATCCGCATGAAGATCGGCGTGATGTACGGCTCGCCGGAAACCACCACCGGCGGCAATGCGCTGAAATTCTACGCCTCCGTCCGCCTCGACATCCGCCGCATCGGTGCGATCAAGGAGCGCGACGAGGTGGTCGGCAACACCACGCGCGTCAAGGTGGTCAAGAACAAGCTGGCCCCGCCCTTCAAGCAGGTCGAGTTCGACATCATGTACGGCGAGGGCGTTTCCAAGATGGGCGAGATCCTCGATCTCGGCGTCAAGGCCGGCATCGTCGAGAAGTCCGGCGCCTGGTTCTCCTATGACAGCCAGCGCCTCGGCCAGGGCCGCGAGAACTCGAAAGCGTTCCTGAAGGCCAATCCCGATATCACCGCCAAGATCGAGACCGCGATCCGCCAGAACTCCGGCCTGATCGCCGAGCAGATTTTGGCCGGCACGCCCGAGCGCGACGCCGACGGCGAGGAGCCGGCGGACGAGTAAGCCTTAACGCGGAAAGTTTTTCGCGAGGAGCGGGCACTGAGGACGTTGAGTTGCCGACGTCTTCGGTGCCCGTTTTGTTTTGCAGTTCTAGTCCCCGATACATTCTCAGGTTGCATCGTCACGTCGACCAACACTAGGCTTGGTCAACGCTTGCTAGCGTCAGTTCATGAGTAAATGGGGCAGGTCATGCTTGTTGTTCAAACGCGGCACGCCAAGCGCACGCGCAAATATTCGATGCTGATGGCAATCGTTCTGTTGGGAATCAGTTCGCTCGCCGGGCTCGGCGCGCTTCTCACGCTGCGCTGGGATTCTCTTCCGGGGAAAAAGTAGGACCATCGGGGAGAGGGCAGCGTCATGACACGACGCATTGTCACGACAGACTCGTCCATCGCCGGCGCCATTCAACGAGCCGGCATCGCCGGCCTCGTGATCGCGATCGAGCGCCGGCTCGTTTGGGGACAATTGCCGTCTGATGCGGAGCTTGATGCGTTTTTCGCGCCACGCACGACGCAGTCGCACGGGCTTCATTGGCTTGACGATACGCCGCCCTGGCGCCTCGAGGAATCAGGTGCGAAGGATCGAGGATTCATCGAACTGCTGGGAGAATACGACTCGGTTGAGTTTTGGCGGGGACCAGGGCCAAATGGCCAATTAATCCTGCTCTGGCTGCTCGATCATTGGTGCCGCCGACGCGATGCGAATCCCGCCTTTGTCGTCCGCGCTCTGTTCTTGGGCGTCGGGGACGTCGACCCACCGCGAAGGGAATCCTACCCGCCGGTCGTCCGGATCACACCTCTCCAACTCAAATCGGCCAGCCGTGCATGGCGGGCCTATTGTGCGCCGACCCCGCAAAGCTGGTGCAATCTCACGAATTTGAGCTGGCTGCCTAACCTTGCTCCTGACAGGACAGCTCTTCTCGAAGAGCTGCCGCGCCCGGCTTCGGGCCTTGGAGCCACGGAGCTGCGGATACTCCAGCTCATCGCCCGGGGGCGGCCTGCAGCCCTTCGACGTCTTTCCGGGACATCACAAGCGCAACGAGCGTCGCGTCTTCGACTATTGGGAGGTGGGCGCGCTGCTCGACGGGCTCGCGCGCTGTCCGGTGCCGGCCGTATCCGGGCTGGAGGAGGGGCCGTTTACGCTCGACATGCACAACGATGCTGTCCGTCACGCCCGGTACAAGCAATCCCGCCTGTCACTTACGGATCTCGGGAATGCGGTGCTGGCAGGAGAGGCGGATTTCCTCCAGCACAACCCGATCCATCGCTGGTGGGGTGGGACGGAACTCACCAACGAAAAGCTTTGGCGGTGGGATCCTGAGACTCGCTCGTTGATCGCGCCTCGCTAAGGTGGGTGCGCGTGGCTCTCAGTCTTCGTGAATTGCGCATCAATTTTGAGAGGCGTCCGTGTCCCATTTGATCTTATCCACGAACCATCTTGACGAAGACGTGCTTCGCCAGTCGCGCCTCGCGAATGTCGTGCTTGGATTCTATCTACGCTTCGTGTGGAGGAAATTGCCTCCCGAGGAACAGCTCTTGATGGGGCTGGAGCGCCGTTCGGCAAAGCACGGCAATTCCGGCGATCATTGGCTCGATGATTCCTGTCGTGGTTCGCTCGACGGTTTCGGCACGCGCGATATCGGTTTCTTCGAGCTGTGCGCCAAGTTCGATTCAATTGAAATATGGGTCGATTCTCGCCCTAACGATCAGCTGGTGCTGGTCTGGTTGCTGGACCTACTTCGCCCGTACAAAGAAATCACGACGAAGCTGAGCCTAGTGCACACGGACGATCATGTTGCGCACTATGCTCCAGAATCCGTCGCAAAGTGGAAGCTGCCGGCCTTCGAGGTGACCGAGACCCATTTGGTGACGGCAAGCCGCGCCTGGCAAGCCTATCGGGCTGAAACGCCAAAGCCCTGTTTCGATCTTCTGATGACGGATCTGACGATCCTGCCGAGACTTCGGCCGGCACTCATCGCGTTGCTTGAAGAGCTTCCGGACAGTGTGACGGGCCTAGGTGCGAGCGAAATGGATATCCTGGACTTCGTGAACGATGGGCACACGGACCCAAGGCGTGTCACCGAGGCGTGGTGGATGCGCGATGTGTTCGACGAAAACGACGCGCGCGATGCCTTGCTGGAACTGGGGGCGTATTCGGCGCCGCCGGTCTTGTTAGGCGATCCGGCGTTCGACAATGAGGATCGTTACTTCGGCAGGAGCGAGTGGAAGGTCACGCTGACTGAACTCGGGCGCTCCATCTTTGCGCGCGAGGACGATATGTGGCGCCACAACCGAATCTATCGCTGGTGGGGCGGGACGGAGCTCACCAACGAAAAGCTCTGGCGATGGGATCGCGAAAGCCGATTGTTGATTGCGCCCTAGCGGCGCATTCGATGCCGTAGGGTAGGCAAAGGCGCACTTGCGCCGTGCCCACCATCGTCTAACGCGGCGAAAGGTGGTGGGCACGCTTGCGCTTTGCCCACCCTACGAGACCGCCGTCGCGTCCTACTCCGCAGCTTCCGCGTAGTCGCTCACCGGCGGGCAGGAGCACACCAGGTTACGATCGCCGTAGACGTTGTCGACGCGGCCCACGGGGCACCAATATTTGTCGGTGCGCGAGATGCCGTCCGGGAAGCAGCCTTCGCTGCGGGTATAGGCACGCTTCCAATCGTCGTCGGCGATGTCGTGCACGGTGTGCGGGGCGTGGCGCAAGGGCGAAGCCTCGATTTTGAAGCGGCCGGCCTCGACCTCGGCGATTTCTTTCCGGATCGCGATCATGGCATCGCAGAAGCGGTCGAGCTCGGCCTTCGATTCCGATTCGGTCGGCTCGATCATCAGCGTGCCCGGCACCGGGAAGCTCATGGTCGGGGCATGGAAGCCGTGATCGATCAGGCGCTTTGCGATGTCGTCCACCGTAACACCAGACGTCGTCTTCAGCGGACGCGGATCCACGATGCACTCATGCGCGACGCGGCCCCTCGCATTCTTGTAGAGCACCGGGAAATGCGGTTCGAGGCGCGCTGCGATGTAATTGGCGTTGAGGATCGCGATCTCGGTGGCGCGTTTCAGGCCTTCGCCGCCCATCATCAGGATGTAGATGTAGGAGATGGTGAGGATCGAGGCCGAGCCGACCGGAGCGGCCGAGACCGGGCCGACCGGTGCGGCGCCGTTCGTTGCCGGGTGGCCGGGCAGGAACGGGGCGAGATGCGCCTTGACGCCGATCGGGCCCATGCCGGGGCCGCCGCCGCCATGCGGGATGCAGAAGGTCTTGTGCAAATTGAGATGGCTGACGTCGGCGCCGTAATCGCCGGGCCGCGACAAGCCGACCTGCGCATTGAGGTTGGCGCCATCGAGATATACCTGGCCGCCATGGCCGTGCACGATGTCGCAGATCTCGCTTATATGCTCCTCGAACACGCCATGCGTCGAGGGATAGGTGATCATCACAGCGGCGAGATCGTTGGAATGCTTCTCCGCCTTGGCGCGGAGATCATTGACGTCGACGTCACCGTTCTTCTCGCAGGCGACCACCACCACCTCCATGCCGACCATCGCGGCCGAGGCGGGATTGGTGCCGTGGGCGGAGGAGGGGATCAGGCAGATCTTGCGGTGGCTTTCCCCGCGCGCCGCGTGATAGGCGCGGATCGCGAGCAGGCCGGCATATTCGCCCTGCGCGCCCGAGTTCGGCTGCAGCGAGATCGCGTCGTAGCCGGTGATGTCGCACAGCCATTTTTCCAGCCGCGCGAACAGCGCGTGATAGCCGGCCGCCTGCTCGCGCGGGACGAACGGATGCAGGCTGCCGAATTCCGGCCAGGTCAGCGGCATCATCTCGGTGGTCGCGTTCAGCTTCATGGTGCAGGATCCGAGCGGGATCATGGCGCGGTCGAGCGCGAGGTCGCGGTCACTGAGCTTGCGCATGTAGCGCAGCATCTCGGTCTCCGAGCGATGCGCGTGGAAGACGGGATGGGTGAGGAACGCGGTCGTGCGCTTCAAGCCGTCCGGCAGCGCCTCGCGCGTCGCTGCATCGATCTCGGCATAGGCGAGCGTGCCGCCGAAAGCGCGCCAGACTGCTTCCACGGTCGCGGGCGTCGTGGTCTCGTCGAGGGCGATGCGCAAGGTGCCATGGCCGAGGCCGAGATTGATCTTCTCGGCGGTCGCGCGCGCGATGATCTCGTCGCGCTTGCCGCCGGCATCGACCATCACCGTATCGAAGAAGCTGTCGGATTGCGGCGCGAAGCCGAGCTTGCGCAGGCCGGCCGCGAGCACGGCGGTGCGGCGATGCACGTTGCGGGCGATCTGCATCAAGCCTTCGGGGCCGTGATAGACCGCATACATCGAAGCGATGACGGCCAGCAGCACCTGCGCGGTGCAGATGTTGGAGGTCGCCTTCTCGCGGCGGATGTGCTGCTCGCGGGTCTGCAGCGCGAGACGATAGGCAGGTGCCCCGCGCGAATCCACGGAGAGGCCGACGATACGGCCGGGCAGCGAGCGCTTCAGCGCATCGCGCACCGCCATATATGCCGCGTGCGGCCCGCCATAACCCATCGGCACGCCAAAGCGCTGGGCAGAGCCGATCGCGATGTCGGCACCGAGCTCGCCGGGCGAGGCGAGCAGCGTCAGTGCCAGCAGGTCGGCGGCAACGATCGCGAGCGCGCCCCTGGCCTTCAACGACGCGATCGCGGGCCTGAGGTCGCGCAACGCGCCGGAAGAACCCGGATATTGCAGCAGCGCGCCGAGCACGTCTGATTTGTCGAGATCGGTGAGGGGATCACCGACCACCAGATTCCAGCCGAGCGGCTCGGCGCGGGTGCGCATCACCGCCAGCGTCTGCGGATGCACGTCCTTGTCGACGAAGAAAGCTTTTGCCTTCACCTGCGAGTGCCGCTCAGCGAGCGCCATCGCCTCGGCCGCCGCGGTCGCTTCATCGAGCAGCGAGGCGTTGGCGACGTCGAGCCCGGTGAGGTCGCAGATCATGGTCTGGAAGTTGAACAGCGCCTCCAGCCGGCCCTGGCTGATCTCGGGCTGGTAGGGCGTATAGGCCGTGTACCAGGCCGGGTTCTCCAGGATGTTGCGCTGGATCACCGCAGGCAGGATGGTGCCGGAATAGCCCTGGCCGATCAGCGAGGTGAAGACCTGGTTCTGGGCTGCGAGCTCGGCCATATGCGCGATCGCCTCGGTTTCGCTGAGCGGCTTGCCGAGATCGAGCGGCGATGCCTGCCGGATCGAGGCCGGCAGCGTCTCCGCCATCAGCGCATCGACGCTCTTGGCGCCGACCGTTTCGAGCATTGCGGTGACATCGCGCACTGAGGGGCCGATGTGGCGGCGAACGAAACTGGCGGCGGTGTCGCCATTGGATTTGCGGTGCGCGGTCATCATGGGTCCTCGCTAGGAGTTGCTGTCATGCCCCGCCAAGGCGGGGCATCCAGTAAACGCAGGCGTTTCGGCTAGGGCCGATGGGCCGCGGCGTACTGGATCACCCGCCTTCGCGGGTGATGACACTGAGAATGAGGTTAGAGTTCTCGTCATCTCACGCCGTATGCGCCTTGTAGGCGGCTTCATCCATGAGGCCGCCGAGCTCGCTTTTGTCGGCGATCCTGATCTTGAAGAACCAGGCCGCGCCTTGCGCGTCCGAGTTCACCAGCGCCGGTTCGGCGGCCAGCGCCTCGTTGGTCTCGAGCACTTCGCCGGTAACAGGTGCGTAGACGTCGGAGGCGGCCTTGACCGATTCCACGACGGCGGCGGCTTCGGCCTTCTTCAGCGCGCGGCCGACCTTGGGCAGTTCGACGAACACGACGTCGCCGAGCTGCTGCTGCGCGTAATCGGTGATGCCGACCGTGGCGGTATCGCCGTCGATGGCGAGCCATTCGTGGTCGGAGGTGTACAGCGTCGTGGTCATTGTCTCGTCCTCAGCGTTTGTAGGTGTTTTTCACGAAAGGCATGGCGGCGACTGCGAGCGGCAGTCGCTGACCGCGCACCTCGGCGAAGAGTTTTGTGCCGAGCGCGGCGAGGCTCGCAGGCACGTAGCCCATCGCGACCGGCGCGCTCAGGCTCGGGCCGAAACCGCCCGAGGTGACTTGTCCGATGGGCTCGCCGCCCGCAGCGTCGGCAAAAAGTAGCGCGCCCTCGCGCACCGGCGCGCGGCCCAGGGCGAGCAGTCCGACGCGGCGGCGGGGCGCGCCGCCATCGAAATGGGCGAGGATCTTCTCTGCGCCGGGAAAACCGCCGGCGCGCGTCCCGCCGCTGCGGCGGCTCTTCTGTACCGACCATTCCAGCGCGGCTTCGACCGGCGTGGTCGCGGTGTCGATGTCGTGGCCGTACAGGCAGAGCCCGGCTTCCAGCCGCAGGCTGTCGCGGGCGCCCAGGCCGATCGGCAGCACGTCCGGATTATCCAGCAGCATCTTGGCGAGGCGTTCGGCATCGGCGGCGGGAACCGAGATCTCAAAACCGTCCTCGCCGGTGTAGCCGGAACGCGAGACGAAGCACTTGATGCCGGCAACCTCATGCGGACCGGCGTCCATGAACTTCATCGCCGGGGCCTCTGCACAGAATTTCGCCAGCACCGTTTCCGCCTTCGGGCCCTGCAGCGCGATCAGCGCGCGGCCTTCCAGCGAATCGATGATGCAGTCGCCAGAGAGATTCGCGCGCAGATGCGCCTCGTCCTCAGCCTTGCAGGCGGCGTTGACGACCAGGAACAGGTGATCGCCGAAATTGGCGACCATGAGGTCGTCGAGAATGCCGCCATCGTCATTGGTGAACTGGGCATAGCGCTGCCGCCCCGCGGCGATCGCCACGATATCCTGCGGCACCAGCCGCTCCAGCGCGCGGGCGGCGTCCTCGATCCTCCCGGATTTCGGCCGGAGCGCGATCTGGCCCATATGGGAGACGTCGAACAGGCCGGCGGAGGCCCGGGTATGAAGGTGCTCCTTCAGGACGCCCGCGGGGTACTGCACGGGCATGTCATAGCCCGCGAACGGCACCATCTTGCCGCCCAGGGACACATGGAGGCTGTGGAGGGGTGTACGTTTCAGGGAGTCTTGGTTATTCGCTAGCATCTAAGGGGCCCTCGGCGGTTCCCGGGGAGGATTCCCCGATGGACACCGGTCGAAGCCCCATCTGTCGCTGTGCCTGAGAGTATTATCCCGTCGGCGGACGCAGTCCGGGTCTTATGCCCGTCGGCGCCTCTTTCCAGATGCTGTCAAAGCCACGCGGTCCTTTTGCCTGAGAGTTTCCGGGGCGGTTGCTCCTTCGGCGCCGGCACCAGTGCCGGTCTCTCCCGACGTGGCCGTACGATACAGATGGGTAGAGACCACAGGCCGGCCAAGCCTGTCAACGCGACTTCTGTGCCTTTCAACGGGATTGCGCGCCTGCGGCAACCCTCTGATCTCCTTGCACAGTTTCTGGACAGCGAAGCTGGCCTTGTCTAAAAGCGCTTTGGCCCGCAGATATCAGCCTTAATTTCCGGTTTGGACGGCGGCAGCGGGCCCAAGCATACCCGATTGGATGAACATGAGCGGCGTCAACGAGATCAGGTCGACCTTTCTGAACTTCTTTGCCGAGAACGGCCACGAGGTCGTGCCGTCCTCGCCACTCGTGCCGCGCAACGACCCGACCTTGATGTTCACCAATGCCGGCATGGTGCAGTTCAAGAACGTCTTCACCGGCGTCGAGAAGCGCCCCTATCAGCGCGCCACCACCTCGCAGAAATGCGTGCGCGCCGGCGGCAAGCACAACGACCTCGACAATGTCGGCTACACCGCGCGCCATCTCACCTTCTTCGAGATGCTCGGCAATTTCTCGTTCGGCGACTATTTCAAGGAGCGCGCGATCGAGCTCGCCTGGAAGCTGATCACCTCCGAGTTCGGGCTGAAGAAGGACAAGCTGCTCGTCACGGTCTATCACACCGACGATGAGGCGGCGGGCCTGTGGAAGAAGATCGCGGGCTTCGCCGACGACCGCATCATCCGTATCCCGACTTCGGACAATTTCTGGGCGATGGGCGACACCGGGCCGTGCGGCCCTTGCTCGGAGATCTTCATCGACCGCGGCGAGCACATCTGGGGCGGGCCTCCGGGCTCGCCGGAGGAGGACGGCGATCGCTTCCTCGAATTCTGGAATCTCGTGTTCATGCAATACGAGCAGGTGACGAAGGAGGAGCGCGTGGATCTGCCGCGTCCCTCGATCGACACCGGCATGGGCCTGGAGCGCATGGCCTGCATCCTCCAGGGCGTCGAGAGCGTGTTCGAGACCGACCTGTTCCGTAACCTGATCGACGCGACCGCGTCCGCGCTGGGCAGCGGACCGACCGAGCAGAATGCGGCCTCGTTCCGCGTCATCGCCGACCACTTGCGCTCCTCGGCCTTCCTCGTCTCCGACGGCGTGCTGCCTTCGAACGAGGGCCGCGGCTACGTGCTGCGCCGGATCATGCGGCGGGCGATGCGCCATGCGCAGCTGCTGGGTGCGAAAGAGCCCTTGATGCACCGGCTGGTCTGGGCGCTGGTGCGCGAGATGGGCCAGGCTTACCCCGAGCTGATGCGCGCGGAGAAGCTGATCGAGGAAACGCTGCGGCTGGAAGAGACGCGCTTCCGCAAGACGCTGTCGCGCGGCTTGGCCATCCTCGATGAGAAGAGCGCAGGTCTGAAAAAGGGCGACATGTTCGACGGCGACGTCGCCTTCACGCTGTACGACACCTATGGCTTCCCGCTCGATCTGACGCAGGACGCGCTGAAGTCGCGCGGCATCGGCGTCGACCAGGCTTCGTTCAACGACGCCATGGAGCGCCAGAAGGCCAAGGCGCGCGAGTCCTGGAAGGGGTCTGGTGAAGCGGCTTCCGAGGCAATCTGGTTCCCGCTGCGTGAGAAGCTCGGCGCCACCGAATTTCTGGGCTACGAGACCGAGAGCGCCGAGGGCGTCGTCTCCGCCCTGGTCAAGGACGGCCAGGAAGTTGCCAGCATCAAAGCCGGCGAGACGGGTTCGATCGTGCTCAACCAGACGCCGTTCTATGCGGAGTCCGGTGGTCAGGTCGGCGACACCGGCGTGCTGACGGGGGAGGGCGGCCTCAAATTCCGCGTCACCGACACGCAGAAGAAGCTCGGCGATCTCTTCGTTCACATCGGCGCGGTCGAGAGTGGAGAGCTGAAGCTCGGCGCTGCGCTGCAGCTCGAGGTCGATCATTCGCGCCGCTCCTCGATCCGCGCGCATCACTCGGCGACGCATCTGATCCACGAGGCGCTGCGCCAGGTGCTCGGCGACCACATCGCCCAGCGCGGCTCGCTGGTCGCACCCGACCGGCTGCGCTTCGACTTCGTGCATCCGAAGCCGATCACGGCCGAGGAGCTCGCTCGCGTCGAGGATATCGCCAATGACGTGGTGCTGGAGAACGACGAGGTCACCACTCGCGTGATGGGCGTCGACGAGGCGCGGGAGGCGGGAGCGCGCGCGCTGTTCGGCGAAAAGTATGGTGACGAGGTCCGCGTCGTCTCGATGGGCAAGACCGCGCGCGAGCGCGGCGCCAACGCGCTCGGCTGGTCGGTCGAGCTCTGCGGCGGCACCCATGTGAGGCGCACCGGCGACATCGGCCTGATCACGCTGACCAGCGAGAGCGCGGTCGCCTCCGGCGTGCGCCGCATCGAGGCGCTGACCGGCAATTATGCGCGCAGGCACGCCAACGAGACCATGGCGCTGGCGAAGACCGCGGCGAACGAGCTGCGCACCTCCCTCGACGACGTGCCGGCGCGCATCGCCGCGCTGATGGAGGAGCGCAAGAAGCTGGAGCGCGAGCTCTCCGACGCACGCAAGAAGCTGGCGATGGGCGGTGGCGCTGCCGCCGGCAGCAATGGCGCTGCCGCGAGCGTGCGCGAGGTCGGCGAGGTCAAGCTGATGGCGCGCGCCGTCGAGGGCATCGAGATGAAGGATCTCAAGAGCCTTGCCGATGACGGCAAGAAGCAGCTCGGCTCGGGGGTCGTCGCCATCGTCGGCGTCACCGAGGACGGCAAGGCCGGTGTCGTGGTCGGCGTCACGCAAGACCTCACCGCGCGCTTCAACGCCGTGAACCTCGTGCGCATCGCGTCCGAAGCGCTCGGCGGCAAGGGCGGCGGCGGCCGGCCCGACATGGCCCAGGCCGGCGGCCCCGATGGGGCCAAGGCGGCCGCGGCGCTGTCGGCGATCGAAAAAGCGATGGCGGGCGCTTAAAGCCTCATGTCCACCGTTCCGCGAGGACGTGGGCTTCGCGATCCGAACTTACGGGATCGCCTCTACGAATTGCTGGAGCACGATCCGCTGGCCTATTCGGTCGGGTCGCGCTTCATCCAGCTGATCATCGGCGTGGTCGTGCTCAATGTAGCCGCGATGATCCTCGCCTCGGTGCCGGAGCTCGACGCCCGGTTTGGCGCGCTGTTCGCAGGCATCTCCATCCTGTCCGTGCTCGTGTTCGCGCTGGAATATGCGGCGCGGTTGTGGACGGTGGCGGGGCATACCCAAGGCAGAGGATCGGCGCTGTCGGACCGGCTGGGCTATGCCTTTTCTGCGCTCGGCATCATCGATCTCATGGCGTTCCTGCCAGCGGCAATCGTGCTCGCGACCGGCCGGCACGCGACGCTGGCAGCCCTCGGCGTGCTGCCGTTCTTCAAGCTGATCCGTTATTCGCCGGCGATGCGCTCGCTGCTCGCCGCGGTGCATGCCGAGCGGCGGGCGCTGATCGGCTGCATCGTCATCCTGATCGGCGCGGTGCTGACCTTCGCCTCGCTGCTCTATGCCATCGAGCGCGACGTGCAGCCGGACAAGCTCGGCACCATCCCGCAGGCGATGTGGTGGGCGATCGTAACGCTCGGCACCGTCGGCTACGGCGACGTCGTGCCGCTGACGCCGCTCGGCAAGTTCATCTCCACCTTCGCCATCATCTCGGGCTTCGCCATGATCGCGCTGCCGGTCGCGATCATCTCGACCGCATTCGCGGAAGAGGTGAAGCGGCGCGATTTCGTCGTCACCTGGGGCATGCTGGCGCGGGTGCCGCTGTTCTCGCATCTGGCGGCCGCGGAGATCGCCGACATCATGCGGCTCTTGCGGGCGCGCACCATCGAGCAGGGCGAGATTCTGGTGCGACGGGGCGATCCGGCGTCGTCGATGTATTTCATTACCGCCGGCGAGGTCGAGATCGCGCTGCCGAGCCAGCATGTGCGGCTATCCGACGGCACCTTCTTCGGCGAGATCGCGCTGCTGCACAAAACCAAACGCAGCGGCACGGTAACGGCGACGCGCAAGACGCGCCTGCTGGTGCTCGATGCCCAGGATTTTCACGCCCTGATCGCGCGCATGCCGACGCTTGCCGCCCACGTCCACACCACTGCCAAGGCAAGGCTTGCCGACAGCGGCGATCTCGCGCTCGCCGAGCTGGCGCAGGCGGAGAAGGAAGGCGGGGGACGCAGCGAATAGCTTCGCTGCATTCCTATCAGCTGAGAACGGCGATGAACTCGCCAGTGTCCGTCATTGCGAGGAGCGCGCGACAAGATTGCAAGGCAATCTTGTCGCTGAAGCGACGAAGATTCCATGGGGAGTGGATAGCGACCAGGTCTGAGGCCAGACTGAGGGTTGCTGAATCCATTCAACCTGGAGACGACGATGTTGCTCGATCATCCTTCCGACGGACTGGCCGCTATCCGCACGCAGTTTGGCGCAATTTTTGTGTCATTGGAACTGAGCCGTTCGACATGGCTGGTCACTTCGCTGTCGCCCTGCAAGGGCGAGAAGATGTCCAAACGCAGCATGAAGGCCGGCGACCTTTCGGAACTGTTGAAGCTGTTTGCGGAGCTGAAGCGCAAGGCGCAGGCGCGAACGGGTGAGAGCTATCCGATCATCGCGATCCAGGAGGCGGGGCTGGACGGGTTCTGGCTTCACCGCGCCCTGCAGCAGGAAGGCATCGAGAGCCACGTAGTCGATCCGGCCTCGATTGCGACGCCGCGCCGGCGCCGGCGGGCCAAGACGGACCGGCTGGATGGCGAGACGCTGTTGCGGACGCTGCTGGCCTACAAGCGCGGCGAGGTACGGGTCTGCGCCATGGTCGTTGCGCCCTCTCCGGCAGAGGAGGACCGCCGTAGGCTGTGCCGCGAGCGAGAGACCTTGATCGCGGAGCGGATCGAGCATGTGAACCGGATCAAGGGTCTTCTGTTCGCGCAAGGGATCTTCGACTACGCGCCGCTGCGGCGAGACCGGCGGAAGCGGCTGGAGGCCTTGCGGACGGGCGACGGGCGCGCCTTGCTGGCGCATCTGAAGGCGCAGATCAGCCGCGAACTCGACCGGCTCGAACTGCTGCTCGACCAGATCACGGCGGTGGAGCGCGAGCAGGATGCGTTGCTGGCCGCGAGCAAGGCGGCGGGGGAGAAGACCGTATCGAACCCGGTGGCAATGCTGCTCGAACTGAAGAGCCTGGGCCCGAACTTCACGGCCGTTCTCTGGTCGGAGGCCTTTTACCGGCAGTTCGCCAACCGCCGCCAGATTGCATCCTATGCCGGCCTTGCAGCCACGCCATGGCGCAGTGGCGGCATCGAGCGCGAGCAAGGCGTGTCGAAGGCTGGCAATCCGCGCCTGAGAACCACGATGATCCAGCTCGCCTGGCTCTGGGTACGCCACCAGCCTCAATCGGCTTTGACCCAGTGGTTCAAGGTGCACAGCCAACGCGGCCGCAAGCGCGCGATCGTGGCGCTCGCGCGCAAGCTGCTCGTGGCCCTCTGGAAGTACGTGACCGCGGGCGTGGTGATCGAGGGAGCCGAGATAAAGGCCGCCGCCTGACACCACGCTCCTCAGCCTCAAAGCCAATCCGCCGAGATTGATCAGCCTCGGCCGATCCGGGTGGACGAACCGATGGATTGCATGGCTTCAAACGCCGTAACGAAGAATGGTCTCGTCCTCTCGAGCCTGCCCGCCGCAAGCGGAACTTGGTGCAGCCGCCGCCGCGCGGCGACCGAATGTGAGTTTGATCTGGCAAGCAAACCAGATTGCAAAAACCGGCTCGACCCTTGGATCGCCTGACGAAAAGGAGTTATCCGCCCGCTGCCCCGACTGCCAAAGCCTGATGGCGTGCTCGCTCGAGTCAAGGCCAAGTCGCTTCGCGACGGCCCTACGGGCCGACCTTGACTCGATCTGCGCGCGCCATCCTACGTGCTCCACGGTCGGGACGAAGAGCTGGCCTGCAATCGAACAAAGAGCTGAACAAACCGCCTTGACACACCAAATCCCCATGTGAGGCATCGAGAGCCACGTAGTCGATCCGGCCTCGATTGCGACGCCGCGCCGGCGCCGGCGGGCCAAGACGGACCGGCTGGATGGCGAGACGCTGTTGCGGACGCTGCTGGCCTACAAGCGCGGCGAGGTACGGGTCTGCGCCATGGTCGTTGCGCCCTCTCCGGCAGAGGAGGACCGCCGTAGGCTGTGCCGCGAGCGAGAGACCTTGATCGCGGAGCGGATCGAGCATGTGAACCGGATCAAGGGTCTTCTGTTCGCGCAAGGGATCTTCGACTACGCGCCGCTGCGGCGAGACCGGCGGAAGCGGCTGGAGGCCTTGCGGACGGGCGACGGGCGCGCCTTGCTGGCGCATCTGAAGGCGCAGATCAGCCGCGAACTCGACCGGCTCGAACTGCTGCTCGACCAGATCACGGCGGTGGAGCGCGAGCAGGATGCGTTGCTGGCCGCGAGCAAGGCGGCGGGGGAGAAGACCGTATCGAACCCGGTGGCAATGCTGCTCGAACTGAAGAGCCTGGGCCCGAACTTCACGGCCGTTCTCTGGTCGGAGGCCTTTTACCGGCAGTTCGCCAACCGCCGCCAGATTGCATCCTATGCCGGCCTTGCAGCCACGCCATGGCGCAGTGGCGGCATCGAGCGCGAGCAAGGCGTGTCGAAGGCTGGCAATCCGCGCCTGAGAACCACGATGATCCAGCTCGCCTGGCTCTGGGTACGCCACCAGCCTCAATCGGCTTTGACCCAGTGGTTCAAGGTGCACAGCCAACGCGGCCGCAAGCGCGCGATCGTGGCGCTCGCGCGCAAGCTGCTCGTGGCCCTCTGGAAGTACGTGACCGCGGGCGTGGTGATCGAGGGAGCCGAGATAAAGGCCGCCGCCTGACACCACGCTCCTCAGCCTCAAAGCCAATCCGCCGAGATTGATCAGCCTCGGCCGATCCGGGTGGACGAACCGATGGATTGCATGGCTTCAAACGCCGTAACGAAGAATGGTCTCGTCCTCTCGAGCCTGCCCGCCGCAAGCGGAACTTGGTGCAGCCGCCGCCGCGCGGCGACCGAATGTGAGTTTGATCTGGCAAGCAAACCAGATTGCAAAAACCGGCTCGACCCTTGGATCGCCTGACGAAAAGGAGTTATCCGCCCGCTGCCCCGACTGCCAAAGCCTGATGGCGTGCTCGCTCGAGTCAAGGCCAAGTCGCTTCGCGACGGCCCTACGGGCCGACCTTGACTCGATCTGCGCGCGCCATCCTACGTGCTCCACGGTCGGGACGAAGAGCTGGCCTGCAATCGAACAAAGAGCTGAACAAACCGCCTTGACACACCAAATCCCCATGTGAGCAATCCAGACTGTTTCCCCGGAGGGATCCTGGATTGCTTCGCTTCGCTCGCAATGACAGCGTGCAGGCGGCTTACGCCGCCAGCGCCTTGGTCAGGTTCTCGGCGACCTTATCGAGGAAGCCGGTGGTCGAGAGCCAGCGCTGGTCGGCGCCGACCAGGAGCGCGAGGTCCTTGGTCATGTAACCGGCCTCGACGGTGTCGACGCAGACCTTCTCCAGCGTGGCCGCGAACTTGGCAAGCTCGGGGTTGTTGTCGAGCTTGGCGCGGTGGGCGAGGCCACGGGTCCAGGCGAAGATCGAGGCGATCGAGTTGGTCGAGGTCTCCTTGCCCTTCTGGTGCTCGCGGTAATGGCGGGTCACCGTGCCGTGGGCGGCTTCGGCCTCCACAGTCTTGCCGTCGGGGGTGAGCAGCACCGAGGTCATCAGGCCGAGCGAGCCGTAGCCCTGCGCGACCGTGTCGGACTGCACGTCGCCGTCGTAGTTCTTACAGGCCCAGACATAGCCGCCGGACCATTTCAGCGCCGAGGCGACCATGTCGTCGATCAGGCGGTGCTCGTAAGTGAGGCCCTTGGCGTCGAATTCCTTCTTGAACTCGCGGTCGAAGATGTCCTGGAAGATGTCCTTGAAGCGCCCGTCGTAGACCTTGAGGATGGTGTTCTTGGTCGACAGATAAACCGGGTAATTGCGGAGCAGGCCGTAATTGAAGGAGGCGCGGGCGAAGTCGATGATGGAGTCGTCGAGATTGTACATCTCCATGGCGACGCCGGCGCCGGGGGCCTTGAACACTTCCTTCTCGATCACGGTGCCGTCCTCGCCGACGAACTTCAACGAGAGGGTACCCTTGCCCGGGAACTTGATGTCGGTGGCGCGGTACTGGTCGCCATAGGCGTGGCGGCCGATGATGATCGGCTTGGTCCAGCCGGGAACCAGGCGCGGCACGTTCTTGCAGATGATCGGCTCGCGGAAGATCACGCCGCCGAGGATGTTGCGGATGGTGCCGTTCGGCGACTTCCACATCTGCTTGAGATTGAACTCCTTCACCCGGGCTTCATCGGGGGTGATGGTGGCGCACTTGACGCCGACACCGACCTTCTTGATCGCCTCGGCGGCGTCGATCGTGACCTGATCGTTGGTGTGATCGCGGTACTCCATGCCCAGGTCGAAATAGAGCAGCTCGACATCCAGGAACGGGTTGATCAACTTGTCCTTGATGTACTGCCAGATGATCCGGGTCATCTCGTCGCCATCGAGCTCGACGACGGGATTGGATACCTTGATTTTTGCCATGATCGGGGAAGCCTCTTGGGAACGGCGCTTTTGTTGCGCCACGGGAATATCCGCCGCCTCTTAGCACCTGATAGCAGCGGGCGAAAGCCAAGGGATTATGCACTTTTAGCTCATCCAGCTTCCCCAGGTGGGGAGCGGGGGCGGTGGGCAGGGGCGAGGTTTCAGACGAGATTCAAAAGTCGAATCCAACCCGTTATTTCCCTTGAGAATTTTGTCAGGACAGGCAAACGACAGACCGCGAGGGCGGCCCGGTGCTGGGGACCGCTTGAATCAATTCCTCAGGTGGCCTTGCCAAGGCCTTGAGAGACAGTGTGAAAGCGAAGCGAGATGTCGGGGACTGACAAGAGCAAGGCGGGCCTTTCCCTCGACGGTCCCATCGTCATCCTGGTCGAGCCGCAGCTCGGCGAAAACATCGGCATGGCCGCACGCGCCATGGGCAACTTTGCCCTGAGCCGGCTTCGCATCGTCAATCCCAGGGACGGCTGGCCCAACATCGCTGCCCAGCGCTCCGCCGCGGGCGCCGACCACATTCTCGAAAAGGTCGAATTGTTCGGCACGGTGGAGGAGGCGGTCGCCGACCTCGACCTCCTGTTCGCCACCACCGCTCGCGCCCACGACCAGGCCAAGCCTGTGGTCGGGCCGGAGGCGGCAGCCGCCGAGATCTCGGGGCACATTGCCAGCGGGGGCAAGGCCGGCATCCTGTTCGGCAGGGAGCGCTGGGGCCTGACCAACGAGGAGGTCGGGCTCGCCAACCGCATCATCACCTTCCCGGTCAATCCGGGCTTTGCCTCGCTCAATCTCGCCCAGGCCGTGCTGCTGGTCGGCTATGAATGGTTCAAGCTGGCGACTTCGGGCGCGCTGCCGCACGCCATGCCTGAAAGATCCGAGCGCGCCTCGCAGCACCAGATGCAGGCCTTCTTCGACAATCTCGTGCGCGAGCTCGACAAGGTGGAATTCCTGCGGCCGGCCGAGAAGCGCGATACCATGCTGGTGAACCTGCGCAACATCTTCACGCGGATGGAGCCGACCAAGCAGGACATGCACACGCTGCACGGCGTGATCATGGCGATCGCCGAGGGCCGCAAGGGTCCGGCCAAGGGCGGCGTGCTCGACGGCGAGCAGGCCACGCGCCTGCGCGCGCTGCTGGCCGAGCACGGGCAGGGCGGCGGTGCGTCCGACAGCGCCTCGACGGTGCGCGGCCTCGCCCGCCTGCTTCGCCGCAACCCGACCGACGCCGAGCGGCTGCTCTGGCAGGCCCTGGCCCGCGACCGCCGCTTCGCCGGCCAATTCAAGCGCCAGACCCCCGTCGGCCGCCACATCCCGGACTTCGTCTCCTTCCCGCACCGGATAGCGATCGAGCTGGTGAACCCGGGCGAGGGCGAGGCGATCGCCGCCGACCGCGCGGGACGGCGGGCCTGGCTCGAGGCGCGGGATTATCGGGTGCTCGACATCCGGGCAGTGGATGTGGAGCGCGATCTGGAGGCGGAGCTGGTGCGGCTGCAGGGGATGATGGAGCGGGGAGCGTAGGTTTCGTCGGGTGGAGGTCTCGTAGCAACCATTAGATTCGCCCGATCGCTGAGGGTAGCATGACGCCGTGCTTGCGGCCGTCAAGGCGTGGCCTGGCGGCAGCGGAGATGGAGTTGAGGCCAGGGCGACGGCCAGCCTTTGACGGCCGCGGCGCGCGGCGTCTTTGTGACGGCAGGTCGGGACGAAGAAACGGTGCTTCGGCCGAACAAAGAAACGCCATCAGGTAGCCGGAGCCCTCGCGATCTCGGGCGGTTTTGTCTGCCAAGGCGTGCCGCGGGCGACCACTGTGTTGGCGAAGATTAATAGCTTTCTGGCGCAAGCGATCAATGCGCGCTTGTGTTCCTTGCCTGCTCCCATCAGCCTTCCATAGAGCGTGATGAGCTGCGGATTCCAGCGAAATGACGCCGGCAGCGCCGCAGTAAAGAGCGCACGTCGCAGCCGTTCACGCCCGCCGGCGATGTGACGAACGCCGGTGCGATCGCCGCTGTCGTCATCGTAAGGGGCAATGCCAGCCAGCGCGGCCGCTTGCTCGCGCGTGATCTGACCGATCTCGGGCATCCGCACCAGAATGACCATGGCGGTCTTTAGCCCGATACCATCGATGCTGTTGATCAAGTCGAGCCGCTCGGCAAGATCGCGATGCTCACGGATTGCGGCGGCCAGTGCCTTCAGTTCGACCTTCTCGCGCTTGGCCAGGCGAGCGATATCCTCCTTCCACAGCTTCTGGAGCCGCATATTGCGGCAGCTCTCGATCCGGTTCTTCAGCCGAGCAATGTCCTCGGTGATCTGGTCGATCATCGTCAGGTGCTCGGCAAATGGCAGCAAGCGGGGATCCGGAGCTGCGTGGATCTTCTTGACCGCGGCGGTGCAGGCCGCAATCAGCGCGGCATCGATCTTGTCGTTCTTGGCGCGCTGCAGCTGGAACACGGCATAAGCGCGCACCTGGGCCGGCTGAAATACGACGACCACAAACCGCTGGCGCCGCAACTCGGCGACGACAGCCTGCTCATAGCCGCCGCTCGCCTCGATCCCGACCCGTTTGACCTTGTGGCGCTGCAACCATTCCACCAGCACTTTATAGCCATCCGGCGTGTTATCGGCCTGAAGCCGCTCCAAACTGCCATCAAGTGCCACATCGAGCTTACGTTTACCGGTATCGATCCCGGCACAGATCGTGATACGCTTGGCCATCTTCGTCGACCCTCCCTTGTGTGTGCGAACCTAAAGTTCGTTCAACCATCCGGGTCCCGATGAAGTACCGATCGCGATCCTGCTACGAAAGGCAGCCCTCAAGGCTTCGGTGGGCATCGATCCGATCGATCGGCAGCCCAGCTCGGGCGGCCACCCGAGCTGGGCCATTCCTCACGGAACGAGGCCATTCTAGTCCGGTGCGCTAAAACAAGGGTGGGCAAAGCGAAGCGTGCCCACCATGTCTATCGACGACGCTGAGAGAGATGGTGGGCACGGCGCTGCGCGCCTTTGCCCACCTACGAGACCTTCATCCTCGCCCGAGTTGCGCCTTGTGCCGCAACCAAGGGCTGTGCAGACGCGCAATCGGTTGCTATGAAGTCCCCGGGAATTGAGATGGGGACTGCATGTTTGGAATGGTGGGCCGCACACTCATTTGTGCGGCAGCAGGCTTCGGTGTTTTGGCGCTGACTGCCTTGTTTGAAATATCCTGCGCCCGCGCGGAAATGCCCTTGACCTCCAAGTGCAACGCGGTCGGAAATTTCAGCGTCGATGACAGGATCGCAGGCTGCACGGCCATCATCCAGGCGGCGGGGACGAGCGGCTCCAGGGAAGAGGCGTTGAAACTGTTCGAGCAGGCGGCTGCCGATTGCCCGAGGACCTTTATCGAGAAGCCGGCCGCCGACGTCGAGCTTGCCGCGCTGCGAGCGAGCCGCTGATCGAATGCGCGGGGTCTCGCAGAGTGGGCAAAGCGGAAGCGTACCCACCCTGTCGATCAACGGAGCTGCGATGGATTGGTGGGCACGGCGCTTTTGCGTCTTTGCCCACCCTGGGAGCGTAGCCCGGATGCGCGAAGCGCAATCCGGGACAGTGTCCCGCATTCCGCTGCGCTACATGCGGGCTACGAGACCTGAGCGTTTACACCGCCTCGAGCTGGTCCGCCGCGCGCTTCTTCTTCGCCTTCGCCTGGCCGAGCAGGGGGCCGGCGGTGAGAGCTGCCGTATCGGCCACGCCCGGGTCGCGCGAGATCATCGCGGCGACGATGGCGCCGTCGATGATGAGTCCGAGCTGGTGCGCCAGCACCGCGGGCTCGGCGGAGCCGAGCTCGGCGGCGAGCTTCTCGATGTGGCCGAGCACGATCTTCTTGTGCTTCAGCGCGATGTTGCGGAACTGCTTGGCGTCCTTGTCATGCTCGCCGACGGCGTTGATGAAGGGACAGCCGTAGAACCGCTCTTCGGCGAACCAGCTCTTCAGCGCGGGGAAGATGCGCGCGAGTTTGGCCTGCGCATCGCCGCCGCCTTGCTCCATGGCGCCGATGAACCATTCGCGCCACTGCTTGCCTTCGCTCTCCAGCACGGCGTTGACGAGATTGGTCTTGGAGCCGAACAACTTATAGAGCGTCGTCTTCGCGGTGCCGGCCTCTTCGATGATCGCATCGATGCCGGTGGCGTTGATGCCGTTCTTGCAGAACAGATGCGTCGCGGCGCCCAAGAGGCGACCGCGTGCGGACTCGTCCTCGGCGGCGGCCGCGTGGGGCGAATTCTTTCTCGATGACGTCTTTGCCATGGACTCAAACTTACCCGCAGCCGTGCCGCATCAGCAAGCCGCATCTGTTTCGCGCTGAAAAGATTCGCAAGGGCGGGCCGCTCTGCATCGCGTTTGAGCAAGGACCGGCTGATCAATCCGCAGGCAGGGACGCTTAAGCGGCTCCAAAGCTTCGCCTTTTGTTTTTCGCGGGCTCTGGCACGCTCCATGCAAGGAAACAGACCGTTCGGTATCCTACCGGTTTCCACTTCTGCCAGGGAGAAGATTGATGACTGCCGTCGTTCAAAAGACCGTGCTGACGGGTTGCCTCGCGCCCATCGACAAGAACGGGCTCGAGCAACTGATTGCCAATGGCAAGGCGAACCCGAAGGTCATCAAGACCTTGAAGTGCAAGACCATCGCGGAAGGCAAATTCCGCCACGCCAACTACATCCGCAACCTGCCGCCCTACATCGTCGACGAGCCGCCGGGCCTCTTGGGCGACGACACCGCGCCCAATCCGTCGGAAGCCTCGCTGGCCGCGCTCGGCTCGTGCCTTGCGGTCGGCCTGCATGCCAACGCCGTGCATCGCGGCTGGATCGTCAACAAGCTCGAGCTCGAACTCGAAGGCGATCTCAACATCACCGCGGTCTGGGGTACCGGCGATATGTCGGACAAGCCGGTCGGATTCACCGACGTCCGCGTCAAGGTCGACATGGAATGCGAGGGCATCTCGCCCGACGAGATCAACGCGCTGGTCGCCCATGTGAAGAAATGGTCGCCGGTCGCGAACACCTTGACCCGGCCGGTCAATCTCGAGGTCGGCATTTAGCAGACGGCAATCAGGACAGGGTGCGGGAGACGATCATGGGTTCACTGGCTTTATCGCGGGCCGAATTTCTGGATCAGCCCGCACCGTCCATCGCGGGCGAGGTGGCGCGGATCGCGCGCGAAGAGCTCGCGCCGCTGGCCGCCGGCATCGACGACGGATCGGTCTATCCGGCCGGGGTGCTGCGCAAGTTCGGCACGGTCGGGGCCTGGGGCAGCCACGTGCCGCACGAAGGGCCGGCGGACCTGCGCTGTGCCATTCAGGCGATGGCCGAGATTGGCCAGGTCTGCGGGGCGACGGCGTTCATGGCGTGGTGCCAGAACACGCTGGTCTGGTACGCGGCGAATTCCACCAATATCAAGCTCGCAAAACGCTTCGGCGATGCCTTCTCGACCGGCCGCGTGCTCGGCGGCACCGGGCTCTCCAATCCCATGAAGAGCTTCTTTGGCATCGAGAAACTGAAGCTGAAGGGGCGCAGGGTCGAGGGCGGCTACAACGTGCGCGGCGCGCTGCCCTGGGTCTCCAATCTCGGCCCCGACCATTACTTCGGCACCATCTTTGAGCGCGAGGACGACCAGGGCACTGTCATGTTCCTGGCCGATTGCTCCGACCCCGCGATCACGCTGACGCCGTGCAAGCCGTTCCTCGCGATGGACGGCACCGGCACTTATGGCGTGCAGTTCCGCGAGGCTTTTGTTCCTGATGAGCTGATCCTCGCCGATCCCGCCGCACCCTTCGTCAAGAAGATCCGCGCCGGTTTCATCCTGCTCCAGGCCGGCATGGCGCTCGGTCTGATCAAGGATTGCATCAACATCATGGACGAGGTCGACAATCCCCTCGGCCATATCAACCGCTACCTGCCGCAGCAGCCGGTGCATTTCCGCGAGCTCGCCGCCGAGCTCGAGTCCGAGACCATGGCGCTGGCGCGCGATCCCTACAACGAGGAGGAGACCTATTGGCGCAAGGTGATCGCGCTGCGGCTTCGTGCAGGCGAGGCCAGCGTGGCGGCGGCGCATGCGGCGATGCTGCATTGTGGCGCGCGCGGCTATCTTAGGAGCCACCGCGCGCAGCGGCGCCTGCGCGAGGCCTATTTCGTCGCGATCGTCACGCCTGCCACCAAGCAGCTGCGCAAGATGCTCGCCGAGTCCTGAGTTTCACGAGTCCACCCCGGAAGACCACCCAACCTCAACGGAGAGGCTGCCAATGACGGACGTTCTGATCTCTGCCAGCGAACTTGCCGATCTCTTGAAGCTAGAGCCGTGTGTCGTGATCGACACCCGCAATCCCGATGCCTACGGCGCCGGGCACCTGCCGGGTGCCGTGAACGTGCACGAGATCTTCACCTTTCTCGCGACCTCGACGCCCGAGGGCATCACCGAACTCAAAACGAAATTCGCCGATGCGTTCGGTGCGGCTGGGCTGTCCGGTAACGAGACGGCGGTGATCTATGAGCAGTCGATGAACTCGGGCTTCGGCCAGTCATGCCGCGGCTATTACCTGCTCACTATGCTCGGCTATCCCAAGGTGAAGGTGCTGCACGGCGGCTTCGATGCGTGGTCGGCCGCAGGCTTCCCGGTGACGAAGGACGTGCCGACGCCGGCAAAAGCCACGTTTGCGATCGTCCCCGAAGCCGGCGATATCCTGATCGATGCCAAGACCATGCTCGCCGCCGTCGGCAAGCCCGGCATCGCCATCCTCGACGTGCGCGACGTCGACGAGTGGATCGGTGACAGCTCCTCGCCGTACGGCAAAGACTTCTGCCCACGCAAGGGCCGCATTCCCGGCGCCGTGTGGCTGGAATGGTATCGGATGATGAAGCCGACCGCCGAAGGCCCGCGCTTCAAGTCCAAGGACGAGATCCTGGCCGAATGCGCCACCGTCGGTATCTCGCAAGCGACGCCGGTCTATCTCTACTGCTTCAAGGGCGCGCGCGCCTCGAACACGTTCCTGGCGCTGAAGAACGCCGGCGTGAAGGACGTGCGGATGTATTTCGGCTCCTGGAACGAATGGTCGCGCGATCCCTCGCTGCCGATCGAGCAGGGGCTGCCGATTGCAACGGACGTCACCACCAAGGCGGCGTGAGCGCGCGATCACATGGCCCGCGGACGAGGCGCGATTCCCAGCGCCTTGATCCGCGAGGCGAGCGTTGTCGGCTTGATCTCGAGCATCTCGGCAGCGCCGCCGGGGCCGAACACCTTTCCGGCGCAGGCCTCCAGCGCGGCGAGGATGTTGGCGCGTTCGTGGTCGCGCATTTCCGAGGACGTCATGACGGAGGGGCGCGCGTCGGGCTTCTGGCGGGCGGCGCCGCTAGGCGCTTGCGCGCCTGAGGTGTCGGGCAGGTCGATGCGCAGGCGGCCGTTCTGGGACAGGATCGCGGCGCGCTCGATCACGTTCTGCAGTTCGCGGACGTTGCCGGGCCAGTCGTAGCGGGCGAGCCGCCGTGCATCACCCTCGGATAGGCGCAAGTTCGATTTGAGCGCCTTGCCCTCACGCGTGAGAAAATGCTGGGCGAGCAGCGGAATGTCCTCGCGCCGTTCGCGCAGGGGCACCGTCTCGATCGGAAACACGTTGAGGCGGAAATAGAGGTCCTCGCGGAAACGGCCGCGCTGGACCTCCTGCTTGAGGTCGCGGTTGGTCGCGGCGATGACACGAACGTCGACGGCGCGGGTGCGCGCCTCGCCGACACGCTCGAAATGGCCTTCCTGCAACACGCGCAGCAGCTTGCCTTGCAGTTCGAGCGGAATCTCGCCGACCTCGTCGAGGAATAGCGTGCCGCCATCGGCGAGCTCGAAGCGGCCGATACGGTCGCGGGTTGCGCCGGTGAAGGCGCCGCGGACATGACCGAAGAACTCGCTCTCGAACAACTCGCGCGGGATGGCGGCGCAGTTGACGCGGATCAGCGGCCGGTCGCTGCGGGTGGAGTCCTCGTGGATGGCGCGCGCGATCAGCTCCTTGCCGGTGCCGGATTCGCCGGTGATCATCACCGCCGCGGTCGTCGGCGCCACCAGCTTCACCTGGCGCAGCGTCTTCTGGATCGCCTCACTTTGACCGATGATCCCGCGCGGATTGGTCTCGATGCGGATTTCTTCCTGGAGGTAGGCGTTCTCCAGCTCCAGCCGCTCGCGTAGACGGTCGACTTCGGCGAGCGCGGCGTGCAGCTTCTCGTCGGCTTCGCGGCGCTGGCTGACGTCGCGAAACACCACGACGGCGCCGACCACGACGCCGCGGTCGCGGATCGGGGTGGAGGTGTATTCGACCCAGGCGGGCGAGCCGTCCTTGCGCCAGAAAACCTCGCCGTCGACCTGGTGCACGGCGCCGTCGCGGAACGCCGCATAGATCGGGCAATCATGGTTGTGATAGTGCCGGCCGTCGTGATGGGTGTGGTGAACGATCGGGTGGATCTCCTTGCCGACCAGCTCTTCGGCGGTCCAACCCAGCATGCGTTCGGCTGCGGGATTGACGAAGGTGGTCTTGCCTTCCGCGTTCACGCCATAGATGCCTTCGCCGGCGGCGCGCAGGATCAGCTGGTTCTCGCGCTCGATGTCCTGGAATACGCGCTCGACCCGCTGCCAGGTCGCAATGCCGCCGCGCATGTGGTCTTCGGCAGCCGCATCGACATTGCGGCGGCGGCGCGCTTGGAGATCGGTCAGCGTCAGCAGCAGCAGCGTACGGCCGTCATGCGGCAGCAGGCAGCCGGCATATTCGAGCTGGAGATTTTGCCCCGTCGCATGCCGGGGGGTGAGAGCCGTGGTCCAATAGGCGCCCTTGTGCAGCACGGCCTGGGTGAAGACGGTGAGGGCGGGGAGCTCGCCGGCGTGGAGCGTGCTGGCCCTGGTCTGCCGCAACAGCGCGCGGTCGTAGCCGAGCAGGGCGCAGGCGGCGGGATTGGCGTCGACGATCTGGTCGCCATAGGGATCGACCAGCAGTGTCGCCTCGACGGAGGATTCGAATGCCGCGATGCGCGGGTCGTTGGCGGCGGCCACATCATCGTGGATGGGCATTGGCGTCGTTGCCATTGCGAAATCTCGTAATTGAACTACGAAATCTCGTTTATCACGACTTTTCGTAGTGGCCAAGCGTGACTGAAAGTGGTGCCTTATCAAGGCAATGGCTGGGCTGAAGGCCGTGGCATGCTCCTTGCGTAATTGTTCTTCGCAATGACGCGCAGGAGGGCCGATGTCCACGTTCGACAATCCGTTTGATCCCGATCGCAAGCTTGGAGCCGGCTGCGCCTGTGGCCAGCATCGTTCTGCGGAAGAGCACGAGCAGGCGACGGCGCTGCGTTGCGATCCGTTCGAGAGCGAAGAGAAGCGCTACGAGGGCGTGGTCGCTTCCGCAGTGATGCGCGCGATGTTTCCGCAGGATGTGGCGCGACGCGCGTTCCTGAAGTCGGTCGGTGCATCCACCGCGCTCGCTGCATTGTCGCAATTCTTTCCGATCAAGACGGCGACCGAAGTTTTCGCGCAAGCCGGCACGCCCGAGAAAAAGGATCTCAAGGTCGGCTTCATCCCGATCACCTGCGCGACACCCATCATCATGGCGGCGCCGCTGGGCTTCTATTCCAAGCACGGCCTCAATGTCGAAGTGGTCAAGACCGCCGGCTGGGCGGTGATCCGCGACAAGACCATCAACAAGGAATACGACGCCGCGCACATGCTGGCGCCGATGCCGATCGCGATCTCGCTTGGCCTCGGTGCCAATGCCATTCCGTTCGCCGTGCCCGCGATCGAGAACATCAACGGGCAGGGCATCGTGCTGGCGACCAAGCACAAGGATAAGCGCGATCCGAAGGACTGGAAGGGCCTGAAGTTCGCGATCCCCTTCGACTATTCCATGCACAATTACCTGCTGCGCTATTATCTCGCGGAAGCCGGCCTCGACCCTGACACCGACGTGCAACTGCGCTCGGTGCCGCCGCCGGAGATGGTCGCCAACCTCCGCGCCGACAACATCGACGGCTTCCTCGCGCCCGACAATGTCTGCCAGCGCGCAATCTATGACGGCGTCGGCTTCATGCACCTGCTCTCCAAGGAGATCTGGGACGGCCATCCCTGCTGCAGCTTCGCCGCCAGCCGCGAGTTCAGCACCACGGCGCCGAACAGCTTTGCCGCGCTGACGCGCGCCATCGTCGATGCCACCGTCTATGCCTCGAAGGCGGAGAACCGCAAGCAGATCGCCGAAGCCATCGCGCCGGCCAACTACATCAACGCGCCGGTCACGGTGCTGGAGCAGGTCCTGACCGGCACCTATGCCGATGGCCTCGGCGGCGTGAAGACCGACGCCAAGCGCGTCGACTTCGATCCGTTCCCCTGGCAGTCCTTCGCGGTGTGGATGCTGACGCAGATGAAGCGCTGGGGCCAGATCAAGGGCGATGTCGACTACAAGGCGGTCGCCGAACAGGTGTATCTGGCGACCGATACCAAGAAGCTGATGACGGAGATGGGGCTCACGCCGCCGGCCAGCAGCTACAAGTCGTTCGCGGTGATGGGCAAGACGTTCGATCCGACGAAGCCGGAGGACTATTTGGCGAGCTTCAAGATCAGGAAGGCGTCGTGAGGTGAGGCGATGACCACCTCACTTCGCCTTCGCGCGGGCCTCGTCTCCATTGTGCTGCTCGCCGCTTTTCTCGGCATCTGGCATCTCGCCACGCGCTCTACGGCGCCGGTGGCGACGATGAGCCCGGAATACGCCAAGCTGATGGGGCTCACGGCGACGCAGGGCAAATCGGCGATGCCCGGGCCGCTCGACGTGGGCGCAAAACTCTGGGAGCATCTGAAGCGGCCGTTCTACGACAACGGGCCGAACGACAAGGGGCTCGGCATCCAGCTTGCCTATTCCATTGGGCGCGTCGGCACCGGCTATCTGCTGGCGGTGATCGTCGCAATCCCGCTCGGCTTCCTCATCGGCATGTCGCCGCTGCTCAGCAAGGCGCTCGATCCCTTCATCCAGGTCTTGAAGCCGATCTCGCCGCTGGCCTGGATGCCGCTGGCGCTCTACACCATCAAGGATTCCTCGATCTCGGCGGTCTTCGTCATCTTCATCTGCTCGATCTGGCCGATGCTGCTCAACACGGTGTTCGGCGTTGCCAGCGTGCGCAAGGAGTGGGTCAACGTGGCACGGACGCTCGAGGTCGGCACGATCAGGCGCGCTTTCACCGTGATCCTTCCCGCGGCGGCGCCGACGATCCTGACCGGCATGCGCATTTCGATCGGCATCGCCTGGCTCGTCATCGTCGCGGCCGAGATGCTCGTCGGCGGCACCGGCATCGGCTATTTCGTCTGGAACGAGTGGAATAACCTCTCGATCACCAACGTCATCATCGCGATCCTGCTGATCGGGATCGTCGGCATGCTGCTGGACCAGATCCTCGCGCGCTTCACGCGCATGGTCACGTTTCCGGAGTAAAGGTTGTGACCGACAAATTCATCTCCATCGAAGGCATCGCAAAGCGCTATCCCGGCGCGGGTGGCGCGATGACGACAGTGTTCGAGAACTTGTGGCTGTCGATGGCGCGCGGCGAGTTCGCTTGCGTGATCGGCCATTCCGGCTGCGGCAAGACCACGGTGCTCAACATCCTCGCCGGCCTCGATGCGCCGAGCGAAGGCGCCGTCATCGTCGACGGGCAGGCGATCTCGGGCACCAGCCTCGACCGCGCGGTGATCTTCCAGAGCCATGCCCTTCTGCCCTGGCGCACCGTGCTCGGCAACGTCGCCTATGCCGTGAGCTCGAAATGGCGCAGCTGGGATCGCGCCAAGGTGAAAGCACATGCGCAGACCTTCATCGATCTCGTCGGGCTCACCGGCTCCGAGCACAAGCATCCGTCGGAGCTCTCGGGCGGAATGAAGCAGCGCGTCGGCATCGCGCGGGCGCTGTCGATCACGCCGAAGATGATGCTGATGGACGAGCCGTTCTCGGCGCTGGATGCGCTGACGCGCGGTACGCTGCAGGACGAGGTGCGGCGCATTTGCCTCGAGACCGGGCAGACCGCGTTCATGATCACCCATGACGTCGACGAGGCGATCTACCTCGCCGACAAGATTTTCCTGATGACCAACGGTCCCGGCGCGGTGCTGGCCGAGGTCGTCGAGAACCCGCTGCCCAGGGATCGCGGCCGCACCGAGCTGCACCGCCATCCGCTCTACTATGTCTTGCGCAACCACATCATCGATTTCCTGGTGACGCGCAGCAAGACCTTCGCCGCCGAGACGCCGGATCACGATCCACGCAACGTGCCGATGGTGCACATCGGCAAGCCCGGGCTTTCGATCGCATCCGATGCCAGACCGGAGCCGTCACGGGAGACGTCATGGCCGGGCTTGTCGCGGCCATCCACGTCGTCCTGAGTTGCGACCAAGAACGTGGATGCCCGGGACAAGCCCGGGCATGACGCATAAACCAAGGAGACCCTGACATGAAACGCGAAGACCTCACCGAGAAGCTGCTCGACATCAAGCGCGAGAAGGGCTGGAGCTGGAAGTACATCTGCGAGAAGATCGGCGGCTATTCCGAGGTGCTGATCGTCGGCGCGATCATGGGCCAGATGAAGCTGACAAAGCCGCAGGCGGCGAACGCCGGTGAACTGTTCGGCCTCTCCAAGGCCGAGACCGCCATGCTCAACGAGGTGCCGATGCGCGGCACCGGCACGCCGATGCCGCCGACCGATCCCCTGATCTACCGCTTCTATGAGATGGTGATGGTGAACGGTCCGGCCTGGAAAGCGCTGATCGAGGAAGAATTCGGCGACGGCATCATGTCGGCGATCGATTTCGACATGGCGCTCGAACGTGTCGCCAATCCCAAGGGCGACCGCGTCAAGATCACGATGAGCGGCAAGTTCCTGCCGTACAAATATTACGGCGCCAGCGGCAACGTGCCGGAGTACGGCTTCAAGGAGGACTGATCGACGCGAAAGCGTCGCGCAGCTCCTTGATAGGTGCCATCTCGCGAACATAGGTGAAGGAGCCGTTCTCCTTCATCTCGCGTCCGCTCTTCAGGAACGCGGCCAGCGCATAGCGTGACATGGCTCCGCCGACGCTGATGCGCTTGACGCCGGCTGCCGACAATTGCGCGAGCGTCAGCGTCGGGTCGGCAAAACCCATCACGTGGTTGAACGGCTTGCCGAGCGAGGAGACGAATGTCCGGATCGTGGCGAGATCGTAAAGGCCGGGCGCATACAGGACATCGGCGCCTGCGGCCTCGAAGGCCTGCAGGCGGCGGATCGTGTCGTCGATGTCCCTGCGGCCATGCAGGAAGTTCTCGGCCCGCGCCGTCAGCGTGAACGGAATTGGCAGCGCGCGCGCCACTTCCACGGCGGCCTGGACGCGCTCGACGGCATGGGAAAAGTCGTAGATCGGGCGATCGCGATCGCCGCTGAAATCCTCGATCGAGCCCCCGACCGCGCCGGCCTCGGCGGCACGCCGTATCGCTTCGGCCGCGCGCTTCGGCTCGTCCGCGCCGCAATTCTCGAGGTCCACGCTGACCGGCAAGTCGGTGGCTTCGACGATCGCGCGCGCGTTGGCGAGGATGACGTCGAGACTGACGCCGCCGCTGCCGAGCGTGTTGGCCACCCCGAGGCTCGTGGTCGCCAAGGCCTCGAAGCCCATCGCCGCGAGCAGCTTGGCCGTACCGGCATCCCATGGATTGGGAATGATGAAGGCCCCCGGTCGCGCATGCAGCGCGCGAAATGCGGTCGCCTTGGCCAATTGGCTCGTCATGGTTTACCTCCGTGCTGTCGGTCTGGACAGCCTTAGGCGCATTCTCGTCATCCGCCAAATTTGTTATTCTTTTCAGCATCATCAGCTTTTTGCATGAGGTTGGGATGGACAGCGACGCCCTCAACACCTTTCTGACCATTCATCGCAGGGGCGGGATCTCGAATGCCGCAAAATTCCTGCATCGCTCGCAGCCGGCGATTTCGCGCCGTATCGCTCTCTTGGAGCAGGAGCTCGGCGTGCCGCTGTTCGAGCGGGTGGCAGGCCGCACCCGGCTCAGCGATGCCGGGCGCGTGCTGATCCCCTATGCCGAACGCGCGGTTGCCGCCGCGCAGGACGCCGACCAGGCGGTACGCGCATTGACCAAGCAGAATTCGGGGCCCGTTTCGCTGGCCGTGACCGGCACACTTGCCGACGGCCGCCTCTCGACCATCATGAAGCGGTTTGCCAGGGAGAACCCGGCCGTCACACTGAGCTTGCGGACGGCGACCAGCGCCGAGGTCAGCGGTCTCATCCGGCGCGGCGAAGCCACGATCGGCCTGCGCTACAACACCGACCGCTCCGGCGACCTCGACTGCGAGTTGGTGCTGCGTGAGGCGCTGCAGGTGGTCTGTGCGCCCGATCATCCTCTGGCCGGGCGCCGCGTGAAACACCTCGCCGAGCTTCGCGGCGAACGCTGGATCGCATTCCCGGAGACTCGCGGGCGTCGCGAGGTCGCCGCGGCGCACGTGTTCGCGCTGTTTCTCACGCAAGGGCTCGGCGACGTGGAATGGACGGCCGTGGACAGCCTGACCGCGCAGAAGCGGCTGGTGGAGTCGGGCTTTGGTCTTGCACTGTTGGCGCGAAGCCATTTGGCGGAGGAACTGCGTGCCGCCTCGATCGCGACGATTGCCGTGGGCGACCTTGCCGCCGACCAGGACATCGTCCTTGTCACACGCCGCGGCGGCTTTCTGAGCGCTGCCGCAGAGCGCCTGCTCGAAACCATCCGCCGCACCTATGGCGGGCTGGATGTCTCGGCCAGGCCCAGAAAGAAATCGCCGGCGCGCAAGGACATTGCGCGCCGGCGTGTCGGCTGAATCTATTATTTCCCCGCCTTCACCTCGGCGGCCGCCACCGCGAGCAGCTCGTTCATCTTGGCGCGAATCGTCTGCTCGGTGATGGCGACGTTCTTGGCGGCGAAATCGGCCGTGATCTTGCGCAGGACGTCGGCATCGCCGGCCTCCTCGAAATCGGCCGCGACCACCTCCTTGGCATAGGCGGTGGCGGCGTCACCGGTGATGCCGAGCTCTTCGGCTGCCCACAGGCCGAGCAGCCGGTTGCGGCGGGCCTCCGCCTTGAATTTCTGCTCCTCGTCCAGGGCGAACTTCTTCTCGAAACCTTCCTGGCGTTTGTCGAACTCGCTCATGCCTTTTCCAATTCCCTACTGACTGGACCCGGCGGCCCTCGTTGCGGCGACCCGGCTGCATGCCTAGATAGAGAGCAAGAATCGGCAAAACAACGAGCCGTTAAGCCGCAGGCAAGACGGTATAAGTTGGTGCCGGACGGCCGGATCGATTGTGCTGGGACAGCCAATCGGATAGGTTGCCTAAAGGTTTGGTTCCCGTTCTGTTTCCAAGGGTTATGAATGGGTTCCCGGCCGTTCACGGCAGCTCCGCTGTGGGTCGTAATCCTCGTCAACCGGAGCACACCAAATTCATGGATTTCAACAAAACACGGTACATCCCCATGAGCCGTCGGCGTCGCATTTATGAAGGCAAGGCAAAGGTTCTCTATGAAGGCCCGGAGCCCGGTACCCTGATCCAGCACTTCAAGGACGACGCCACCGCGTTCAATGCCAAAAAGCATCAGGTGATCGAGGGCAAGGGTGTCCTCAACAACCGGATCTCGGAGTACCTGTTTCAGCACCTCAATGACATCGGGGTGCCGACCCATTTCATCCGCCGTCTCAATATGCGCGAGCAGTTGATTCGCGAGGTCGAGATCGTGCCGCTGGAGGTGGTGGTGCGGAACGTTGCCGCCGGCTCGCTGTCGCAGCGCCTCGGCATCGAGGAGGGCACGCAGCTGCCGCGCTCGATCATCGAATTCTACTACAAGAACGACCAGCTCAACGACCCCATGGTGTCGGAAGAGCACATCACTGCCTTCGGCTGGGCGACGCCGCAGGAAATCGACGACATCATGGCGCTCGCCATCCGCGTCAACGATTTCCTCACCGGCCTCTTCCTCGGCATCGGCATCCGCCTCGTCGACTTCAAGATGGAGTGCGGGCGCCTGTTCGAGAACGAGATGATGCGGATCATCGTTGCCGACGAGATCTCGCCGGATAGCTGCCGTCTGTGGGACATCAAGTCGAACGAGAAGCTCGACAAGGACCGTTTCCGCAGGGATCTCGGCGGCCTGCTCGAGGCCTATACCGAAGTTGCAAAACGTCTCGGCATCCTCATGGAGAACGAGCGTCCGGCGGGCTCCGGCCCGGTGCTGGTGAAGAGCTGAGAGAGGATTTGACGTGAAGGCACGTGTTACCGTTACCCTGAAGACGGGCATCCTCGATCCGCAGGGCAAGGCCATCGAAGGCGCGCTGAAGTCGCTCGGCGTCGACGGCGTCGCCAGCGTTCGCCAGGGCAAGGTGTTCGACATCGAGCTCGCCGGCGCCGACAAGGCCAAGGCGGAGGCGGCTCTGAAGGAAGCGGCCGACAAGCTGCTGGCGAATACCGTGATCGAGAATTATCGGGTCGAACTGATCGGCTAAAGCGCGATGAGATTTGGATGAATCGTCATCGCGCTTTAGCTTGTTGTTTACGCATGATCTTTCCGGAAAACCGCTTCGCACTTTTCCGGATCATGCTTTAGGCCGGACTTGGTCGTAGCCCGGATTGCGCTGCGCTCAACCCGGGGTACGAAGTTATTGCCGAGCGGCTTTCGCAGCTCACAGCCATCCGGCGCGCCGAAAACGCCAGTAGAGCGCGCCGCACGCCGTCAGCATCACGCCGAGCAGAATGTAATAGCCGTACTCCCATTGCAGCTCCGGCATGTGCTTGAAGTTCATGCCGTAAATGCCGGCGAGTGCGGTCGGGATGGCGGTGATCGCGAGCCAGGAGGCGAGCTTCTTGGACACCGCGGTCTCGTGGGCCTGGCCGACCAGCAGGCTCGCCTCGAAGGCGAAGGCCAGCACCTCGCGCATGGAATCGATGCGCTCCTGGATGTTGCGGACATGGTCGGTGACGTCGCGGAACAGGGGCTGCATCGTCGCGCGCACCATCGACAGCTCATCGTGCTCGAGACGGCGGCAGACCTCCACCAGCGGCCCGATTGCGTTGCGGAGCCGCAACAGGTCACGCCGCAGCATGTAGAGCCGCTCGATCTGGGTCTTGGTGATCGCATGCGTGAGCACGTCGTCCTCGATCTCCTCGATCTCCTCGTGAATGCTTTCCAGCACGGGCGAGTAATTGTCGACGATGAAATCGAGGATGGCGTAGAGGATGTAGTCCTCGCCGCGCGCGAGCGCGCGCGGGCAGCTCTCGCAGCGTTCGCGCACCGGCGCGTAAGAGGTCGAGGCGCCGTGGCGCACCGAGACCAGATAGCCGTCGCCGACGAAGATGTGGGTCTCGCCGAAGGCGATCCGGCCCTCGATCAATTGCGCCGTGCGCGCGACGATGAACAGCGCCTCACCATATTGCTCGATCTTGGGCCGCTGATGGGCGTGGTTGGCGTCCTCGATGGCGAGCTCGTGCAGGTCGAACTGCTTCTGCACCGCGCCGAGCAGCGCCATGTCAGGCTCGTGCAGCCCGATCCAGACCACGTGGCCGGGCTTGGCCCGCCAGCTCGAGGCCTCGCTGATGGCGATGTTGGCGATGCGGCGGCCATCGACATAGGCGCCGGCGGCGACGACGCCCTCGGTGGACACCGGTTCGGAACGGGATGTGGACAGCGACGCGACGTTCATGACTTCAATCCCGGGCAATTCGAGCGGCCAAATCCGACCGGCTATGGCCTGTGTACAAAGGCGTTCCGCAACGCTAGCACTGGTAAAATTCCCGTCAAATGGTTATGTCTCTTCACGAATTGGCCCTTTGGCCAGCCCGATTCCCACCACCATCGGAACCCTGCCATGAAAGCCGCCATCCTCGTCTTTCCCGGAATCAACCGCGAGCGCGACATGGCGCGCGCATTGAGGCTGATCTCCGGCAGTGAGCCGGCGATGGTCTGGCACGCCGAGACGTCATTGCCGCCGGGCACAGATCTCGTGGTCGTGCCCGGCGGCTTCTCCTATGGCGACTATCTGCGCTGCGGCGCTATCGCCGCGCGGGCGCCGGTGATGGATGCGGTGCGCGACTATGCGGCCAAGGGCGGGCTCGTGCTCGGTGTCTGCAACGGTTTCCAGATCCTCTGCGAATCCGGCCTTCTGCCGGGCGTGCTGATGCGCAATGCGCGGCTGAAGTTTATCTGCAGGGATGTGCATCTGCGCGTCGAGCGGTCCGATACCCCGTTCACCCGCGGTTACAACGCCGGCCAGGTGATCCGGGTACCGGTCGCCCATGGCGAGGGCAATTACGAGGCGGACGAGGAGACCATCAAGCGGCTCGAAGGCGAGGGGCGCGTGCTCTATCGCTATTGCTCCGCCGATGGCGTGGTCGATGAGGCCGCCAACATCAACGGCGCGGCGCATTCCATCGCCGGCATCATCAACGACAAGGGCAACGTGCTCGGCATGATGCCGCATCCCGAGAACCACGTCGAAGACATCATGGGGTGCACTGATGGCCGCGGCCTGTTCGCCGGCCTCGCCCAGCATCTGGAAAAAGCGGCGTGATCTCGCTTGTGGTGAAGCGTGCTCTCGCCGCGATCGCGATGCTGGCGTTCGCGACATTTTCGATCGCGACTTGCGCATCCGCCCAGGATTATCCCAAGCGCCCGATCACCATGATCGTGCCGTTCGCGGCCGGCGGCACCTCGGACGTGATCGCGCGCGCGGTCGCCGAGCAGATGGGCATTGCGCTCGGCCAGACCATCGTGATCGAGAACGTTGCAGGTGCCGGCGGCTCGACCGCACTGGCGCGTGCCTCCCGCGCCGAGCCCGACGGCTATACCATCGCGATCGGCAACGCCGGCACCAATGCGGCGACCTATACGATTTATCCAAAATTGCCGTTCACGCCGGAATCCTTCGTTCCGATCGCCATGGTGGCGAAGACCTTCGGCATCATCGCGCTGCGCAAGGACTTTCCGGCAAAGGACCTCAACGAGTTCATCGCCTACGCCAAGGCCAATCCCGGCAAGATCAATCTCGGCCATGCCGGCGTCGGCTCCTCCAACTATCTGATCTGCAAGAGCTTCGTCAGCGCCGCCGGGATCGACGCGACGCTGGTCGGGTATCGCGGCGCCGCGCCCGCACTCACCGATGCCGTCGGCAGCCAGATCGACGGCGTCTGCGATGCGGCCGCCTCGGTCTCGCAGGCGATCAACGAGAAGTTGGTGAAGGGGCTGGTGGTCGGCTCGACCGTTCGCCTCGCCACGTTGCCGGAGCTGCCGACCTCGGCGGAAGCGGGCCTGCCCGAGTTCGAGGCACAGGGCTGGAACGGCCTGTTCGCGCCCAAGGGCACGCCGCCGGCCGTGATCGCCAAGCTGAATGCCGCGGCGCGCACGGCTGTGGAAACCGACGCGGTGAAGAAGCGATTTGCCGATCTGTCGACTGTCGCACCTGACGACAACGAGCATACGCCGGAGTTGCTGCAGCAGCTCGTCACGCGCGACGTCGAGAAGTACCGGAAGATGCTGGCGGACGACGCCAAGCAATAGCTGTGTTTGGACGTCGTCTTCAACGAGCTGCTGATCCAGATGCGCCGCACGCCATATCTGCGCAAGGCCCAGCCGAATGGCTATCGATCGCGGAGAAGCCGATTTCGTGGTGAGTGGAGCGGGTTCCTCGCCTCTCCCCGGCGGGGAGAGGTGAACCGAGCTATCTGCTCGCATCGATGCAACCAAATCTCATTCCACTACCGCAGCTTCAGCTTCTCCGCCGGCACTGTCATGGCCGCAACGCCAGCCATGACCAACAACAACCCCAGCGCCAGGTTCGACGGCACGCTCTCGCCGAGCAGCAGCACGGAGAGGCCGACGCCGATCGGGATGCGCAAATAGCCTTGCGCGTTGGTGGTCAGCGTGCCGAGCCGGCCGAGGCAGACGTAGAACAGCATCAGGCCTAGCGCGCTCGACACGATGCCCATGACGATGGTGGCGATGATGGCCGTCGGCGTCGGATGCAAAGTCCAGGGCTGGTCGATGATCAGCGAGGGAGGCAGCAGCACGAGGCCGCCGAACAGCAGGGAGCCGGCCGCAACCACCATCGGGTCGTACTCGGACAGCCTGAGGCCGAAGATGGTCGCGCAGGCAAAGGAGACGGTGGCGAGGAGGATTGCGATCTCTGCCACGATCTCGCTACCGAAGCCGCGCAGCGCATCGAGGCCGACAAGGGCGAGGGTGCCGGCGAGGCCGAGGATCGCGCCAACGAGCTTCAACAGCGTCGCCGGCTCGTGCCGCGTGATCAGGGAGGTGATCAGGAAGGCGAAGATCGGCGTCGTCGAGGCCAGCACCACCGTATTCGAGGCCGGCACATATTGCTGCGACCAGGTGATGATCAGGAACGGGAAGGTCGAGTTGATCAATTGCTGGGTCGCGAACAGCTTCCAGGCCTTCGCGTCGGTCGGGATCCTGACCCCGCGCATCCACAGGATGGCGAACAGGAAGGCGGCCGCGATCAGCGAGCGTGCCGAGATGAAGGTGATGGGTGGGATCGTATCCAACGCCAGCTTGGCCAGCGGATAGGTCGAGCTCCAGCAGCAGGCCAGCGCGAGCAGCAGTGCATAGTCGCGCCAGTTGCGCGCGCCGGTGGCGGCGATCGACGGCAACGGCGCTGATCCGGACGCCGTCATGCGACTCGCCTCGGATGTGCTCTGCGGCACCTTATCTCTGCTCCCCGGCGCGAAAGCGCTTAGGGCAACTGTGGGCGAGGGGGCGGCAAAAAGGAAGGTGCCGAGCTATGCGTTTGGCTGAGGTTGCGCCTTCCGCTTCACCCGCTTGATCGTGCCGGAAAAGGTGAACAGCTGCCTGTCGCCGGACATCATCCTGCCACGCATAAAAATCAGCGAACCGCCGGCCCGGCTGACCTCGCCGGTGCATTCGACCAGCTCACCCTCCCGGGCCGCGTCGAGAAATTCACAGGCAAAATTGGTTGTCACGGCCCGTCCATCCAGGACGTGGGTGGCGATCGCAAACAAGGAATAGTCCGCAAAGGCCATGTAGCAGCCGCCATGGACGTTGCCGGAGCCATTGAGGTGCTTCTTCTCGACCCGGAAGGCGCAGCGGACGCTGCCGTCCGGCTCGATCCGGTGCCAGAAGGGTCCGACATGGGACTCAAAACTGTCGCGAATCCAGGTCCGCCAGCCCTTGAATTCCCCCTCTGTCGCGACATGGAGGTCGGGGCGGCGGGGCGGGGGCGCTTTGGTCAATTCGTGCAAGGAAATAGGCCTTCAATTGCGGGTCTTTAGCCCTTAAATCCGATCCGTTCGCGCCGTGCAATTCCCGTTCCCGCGGGGCCCCCGGCGCAAAACGTGGGACAGCGGGAAAATGCGTCATAAAGGGCTTTTCGTGAGCCCCCGATGTTCCTAAGAACGGCCAACCGCCGCCGAAAGCCTCGAATCCATGAAGAATGAACCCAAGATCACCCCCGAACTGGTTGCCGCCCACGGGCTCAAGCCCGACGAGTATGAGCGCATCCTGAAGCTGATCGGGCGGGAGCCGACCTTCACCGAGCTCGGCATCTTCTCGGCGATGTGGAACGAGCACTGCTCGTACAAGTCCTCGCGCATCCATTTGCGCGGCCTGCCGACCAAAGCGCCTTGGGTGATCCAGGGCCCCGGCGAGAACGCCGGCGTGATCGACATCGGCGATGGTCAGGCCGTGGTCTTCAAGATGGAGAGCCATAACCACCCGAGCTACATCGAGCCCTATCAGGGTGCGACCACCGGTGTCGGCGGCATCCTGCGCGACGTCTTCACCATGGGCGCGCGCCCCATTGCCTGCCTCAATGCGCTCAGCTTCGGCGCACCCGAGCACCCGAAGACGCGGCATCTCGTCTCCGGCGTCGTGGCGGGCGTCGGCGGCTACGGCAATTCCTTCGGCGTGCCGACCGTGGGTGGCCAGGTGCGCTTTCACACCCGCTACGACGGCAACATCCTGGTCAATGCCATGGCTGTCGGCCTCGCCGACGCCGACAAGATTTTCTATGCGGCCGCCTCAGGCGTGAACATGCCGATCGTCTATCTCGGCTCCAAGACCGGCCGCGACGGCATCCATGGCGCCTCGATGGCCTCGGCCGAGTTCGACGACAAGTCCGAGGAGAAGCGCCCGACCGTGCAGGTCGGCGATCCCTTCGCCGAGAAGCTGCTGCTCGAGGCCTGTCTCGAGATCATGGAGAAGGGCTGCGTCATCGCGATCCAGGACATGGGCGCAGCGGGCCTGACCTGCTCGGCGGTGGAGATGGGCGCCAAGGGCGATCTCGGCGTCGACCTCGATCTCGATGCGGTGCCGACCCGCGAGACCGGCATGAGCGCCTACGAGATGATGCTCTCGGAGAGCCAGGAGCGCATGCTCATGGTGCTCAAGCCCGAGAAGGAGAAGGAAGCCGAGGCGATCTTCACCAAGTGGGGCCTCGATTTCGCGGTGGTCGGCTACACCACGTCGAGCAAGCGCTTCGTGGTCAAGCATGGCGGCGACGTCATGGCCGACCTGCCCATCAAGGAGCTCGGCGACGAGGCTCCGGTCTATGACCGGCCGCATGTCCCCTCCGCCGCGCTGCCGATCGTGCATGCCCGCGACGTGCCGACACCGATGACGCTTGGTGCCGCGCTCGAGAAGCTGATCGGCACGCCCGACATGTGCTCCAAGCGCTGGGTCTGGGAGCAGTACGACCACGTCATCCTCGGCAACACCATGCAGCGCCCCGGCGGCGATGCCGCCGTCGTGCGCGTACAGGACGGGCCGAAGGGCCTCGCGCTGACCGTCGACGTCACGCCGCGCTATTGCGAGGCCGATCCGTTCGAGGGCGGCAAGCAGGCCGTCGCCGAAGCCTGGCGCAACATCACCGCGGTCGGCGGCAAGCCGCTCGCGATCACCGACAATCTCAACTTCGGCAATCCTGAAAGGCCCGAGATCATGGGCCAGTTCGTCGGCTGTCTGAAGGGCATCTCGGAAGCCTGCCGCACGCTCGATTTCCCGGTCGTGTCCGGAAACGTCTCGCTCTACAACGAGACCAATGGCCGCGCGATCCTGCCGACGCCCTCGATCGGCGGCGTTGGTCTGCTCGACGATTTCACCAAGTCTGCTTCGCTCGCCTTCAAGGCCGAAGGCGAGGCGATCCTGCTGGTCGGTGAGACCCATGGCTGGCTCGGCCAGTCGGTTTACCTGCGCGACATCTGCGGCCGCGAGGAGGGCGCGCCGCCGCCGGTCGATCTCGCCGCCGAAAAACGCAACGGCGATTGCGTGCGCGGCATGATCCATGCGGGCACCGCGACCGCCGTGCACGACCTCTCCGACGGCGGTCTGCTGATCGCGCTCGCCGAGATGGCGATGGCGAGCGGCATCGGCGCCAAACTGCTGGCGGCGCCGAGTGCGCTGGTGCCGCAAGCCTATTGGTTCGGCGAGGACCAGGCGCGCTATCTCGTCACCGTTCCGGAAACGGAAGCCGGCCGCGTGCTCGCCAAGATGCGCGGCTGCGAGGTGCCGTGCGTGCGGATCGGCACCACCGGCGGCGATGCGATTGCGATCGCAGGCGAGGCGCCTGTTGCGATCGACGTGCTGCGGGCCTCGTTCGAGCGTTGGCTGCCGGAGTATATGGGCGGAAAGGCGGCGTGAGGCGCTGCCACGACCTCCGTCATTGCGAGCCAACGGGTCCGCGCGAAGCGCGGCCCGATGACAGGCTTTGCGAAGCAATCCAGGCTGTCTCCTCGGCGGCAGTCTGGATTTGCTTCGTCGCAAGGGCTCCTCGCAATGACGAGTGGAGAGGCCTGGCCTCACAACACCTGCGACGCGCCCGGGATCTGCCGCAACGCTCGCGTCAGCGCCCAGCTCGCCGCGACAGTCAGTACAAACCCGATCGTGGCCTTGACGATCGCCGGCAGGTCATAGTCGAACAGCCAGTATTGCAGCCACAGTGCGATCGGATAGTGCACCAGGAACATGCCGAACGCGTCGCCCTGCATTGGATCGAGCAGCCTGGCTGAGCCTGATTGCTTGAACCTCTGGAAAAAGGCCAGGATCAGAAACATGATGGCCACGCTGAAGACAGTGAAGCAGATGGCATAGAGCGCTTCATACCAGTCCGGTAACGGCGACGGGTTGCCCAGTATTTCGCGCTTGATGAAGATCAGCCCCCACAACAGGCAATACGGAACGATCGCCAGTACCATCCAGTCCCAACTGACCTTTGCCATGCGGCCGTCGACAGCGAGCAGCCCGCGATCCATTTGCGCAACGCCGATGCCGGCACCGAAAAAGAAGTAGGTCGCGTAGAGCATCACGCGCCCGTGCTGGACCGAGAATGGCCCGAACTCGAACCAACTGCTTGGTCCGAAGTGAACCCGCCCGGGAATGTAGAACGCCGCGGTGACGGCTAGCATGACCGCGAAGAACACGGCGGGACGACGGCGACCATGTAGCGAAAGGCGATTGATCGGATCGAGCAGATTGGGTGACAGCCGGTGCAGCAGGCAGGCAACCAGGTCGAAGGCGAACAAGACCCAAAGGAACCAAATCGGCCCGCTCGGCCACGGGCCCTTCGTGACCATATTCCACCAGAATTCCGAAAAGCCGATCTCGGGATGCTGCCGCAGGGAGATCGCGTAGTAGGCGAGCGGAATGACCGTAAGGGCACAGACCGCGAAGGGTAAGCCAAGCCGCAGCAGGCGATCTGCCAAATAGCTCCGCGCTCCCTTCCGGGCGATGCCAGACCAGGCGAACAGTCCCGACAGGAAGAAGAACATCGCCATGAAGAAACTGTCGGTGGCGAGCACGATCATGTCGAAGCCGAAGAAATACTTCGGATCGGTATGACCGAAATAAGTATAGGGGATCACCGCGTGATGCAGCAGCACCACCAGAGTCAGGAAGGTGCGGGCGCGATCAATCGCCAAATTGCGCGCCTTGCTCTTCGGCGCGGCATGCACCTCTGCGCCGATCGTCGCTGAATGTGACATCGTCATCGTGGCCGCCCCGATCCTGATCCCGGCTGGACTGTGCCGCCGGGAACTCGATTCAGCAAGGACAGTTTATTTGGAAGGGTCAGCCCCGACGACCTCTAGGAACCAGTTCCGCGCAGCGAAGTTAGCATCCGCCGAAAACGGCGAGGGCCGCAAGAAAGCGGCAGTTCGGAGCTGGTGATGACCATCCTGAAATGGGCGCTGATCTTCCTACTTGTCTCGATCGTGGCCGGCGTGCTCGGCTTTACCGGCATCTCGGCCGCCTCCGCCGACATCGCCCGCTTCCTGTTCTACGTCTTCGTCGTGATCTTCCTGGTGTTGCTGATCCTGGGGCTCACGATCTTCAGGGCGTAGCGCCGTCGTCATTCCGGGGCGATGCGAAGCATCGAACCCGGAATCTCGAGTTTCCGGGTTCGGTCCTGCGGACCGCCCGGAATGACCATCACCAGAACTACCCCACTTCCTCGATCTTCACCTTGTCCGGATAGAAGGCGAGATGGCCGGAAATCTCGGTCATCGCGGGGAAGGGCGTCTCGTAGGTCCAGATCGCGTTGTCCAACGTCTTGCCGTCGGCCTTGACGCTGTAATAGTTCGCGTCGCCCTTGTACGGGCAGTGGGTGATGCGGTCGGTACGCTCCAGCAGGGCCATGTTGGTGTCCTCTCGCGGCACATATTGCACCGCCGGATATTTGGCCTCCTTTAGGGTCAGCGCCTTGCTGGTCTCGGCGATCACGATGTCACCCGCCGTGACGCGGACGCGCCGGGGATTTGGGGTGATGGTGATGGGGTGGTCGGGCCCTGGAAGCTTCATGATTTCACGCCTTTTCGATCAATCTGCCGCGCACGGCACTTTGTCGTGCCTTTCTCCTGGTGGGATCACGGATATAGTGTCGGAAGACGTGACCTAGAAGGCCGTTCACGCTAAGTTTGAGCCTGCCGGCGAGGGGACCACTGGCCGTGATTCGAACGCTTAGACCAGAAGGAGCAAGACCCGAATGCCCATGGACGCCCACGATATCGAGGCGATGATCAAGGCAGCGATCCCCGATGCCGAGGTGACCATCCGTGACCTCGCCGGCGACGGCGATCACTATGCCGCGACCGTGATCTCGGAATCCTTCCGCGGCAAGTCGCGCGTCCAGCAGCACCAGATCGTCTACCAGTCCCTGCGCGGCCAGATGGGCGGCGTCCTGCACGCGCTGGCGCTGCAAACCGGTGTACCCGGCAGCTGACCTGATCGCGCCACGGGGACGATGATGGCTGCGGACAACCCGCGCGGCGCGATGTTTCGCGTCATCGTGCCGAACCAGCACAGCCGCGTCACCTTTGTCGAGCTGTTCTTCGACCTCGTCTTCGTCTTTGCCGTCACGCAAATCTCGCACACGTTGCTGCACCATTTCACGCCGCTCGGCGCGGTGCATGTCGTGGTGCTCTTTCTCGCGGTGTGGTGGGTGTGGGTCTACACCGCCTGGGTCACCAACTGGCTCAATCCCGAGCTGACGCCGGTCCGCCTCCTGCTCTTTGCGATGATGCTGGGTGGTCTCGTGCTGTCGACGACGATCCCGACCGCCTTCGAGGGGCGCGGCCTGTGGTTTGCCAATGCCTATGCGACCATGCAGGTCGGACGTACCGCGTTCTGGCTGTTCGCAACGCCGCGGCATCGAACGGCCGTGCGGCACAACGCGATCCGCATCCTGACCTGGCTGTCGATCTCAGCGGTGCTGTGGATCGCAGGCGGTCTGTCCGAGGGCGACACGCGGCTATGGCTGTGGATCGCGGCGGTGACCTGGGAATACATCTCGCCGGCGGCACGCTTCTGGGTCCCGAAGCTTGGATTCTCCTCGGTCGAGGCGTGGGCCGTCGAAGGCGGCCACATGGCCGAGCGCTGCGCGCTGTTCGTCATCATCGCGCTCGGTGAAGCCATCGTCGTCAACGGCGCGACCTTCGCTGAACTGGAGTGGACCGCGGGCAATATTCTCGCTTTCGTCGCGGCGCTGGTCGGCGCCATCGCGATGTGGTGGATCTATTTCCACAAGGGCGCGGAGGCGGGCTCCGGGCGGATCTCCAAGTCAGCCGAATCCGGCCGCCTGGCGCGGCTCGCCTACACCTATCTGCACATGCCGATCGTCGCCGGCATCATCCTGACCGCGGTCTCGGACGAGCTCGTGCTGAAGCATCCGACCGGCCATTCCGACATCCGCACGGTCGTGAGCACGATCGGCGGCCCGCTGGTGTTCCTGGTCGGCACCATCCTGTTCAAGCACACGATCCGCGGCTTCCTGCAGCTCTCGCACGGCATCGGCATCATCCTGCTGCTGGCGCTGTGGTGGTTCGCCGCCGATCTGTCGCCGCTCTGGCTGTCGGTCGCAACGACCGTGATCATGATCGTCGTGGCGGTGTGGGAGTCGGTGTCACTGGGGTCGGTGGCGGAAGGGGCCGAGGAGCATTGACTCTTGAGCGGCCTCTGAGCAAGCGCCTCGTCCTTCGAGACGACCGCGGAGCGGTCTCCTCAGGGCGAGGCTAACGGGACGTGGTGCTCCTTGATACTGCTGCCGCGCACTCCGTCCTCATCCTGAGGAGCCCGCCAAGCGCGGGCGTCTCGAAGGATGTCTCGGAGCGCTCACTCAGCGACTTCCAGCGCGTGCACCGAGAACATTTTGGCTGCATCCGTCCAGCTTTCGCGCACGCGCCAACCCGCGCCCTGCGCCAGCGCGGCGAAGCGCTCGAGGCTGTATTTGTAGCTGTTCTCGGTGTGGATGCTCTCGCCGGGGCGGAACGAGAAGCTGGTGCCGAGCAGGCGCACGGTCTGGCTCTTCCTGCTGATCAGGTGCATCTCGATGCGGTGCCGCTCGCGATTGTAGATCGCGCGATGAGTGAAGGCGGAGAGATCGAAATTGCCGCCGAGCTCACGGTTGATGCGCACCAGCACATTGAGGTTGAAGCGCGCGGTGACGCCGGCGGAATCGTTGTAGGCGTCGTGCAGCACGCGCTCGTTCTTCTCGAGATCGGCGCCGATGATCATCTGCGCGCCCGGGCCGAGGATCTCGCGGGCGCTCTTCAGGAAGGCCTGCGCTTCCTGCGGCTCGAAATTGCCGATGGTGGAGCCCGGGAAGAAGCCGACCTTCAGCATGGACGCGACCTGCTTGGGCAACTCGAATGGCGCGGTGAAGTCGGCGGCCACTGGATAGATGCCGAGTGAGGGAAAATCCCGCTTCAGCCCGTTCGCCTGCGCCGCCAGGAAGTCGCCCGAGATGTCGACGGGCACGTAGGCTGCGAATTTGCACTGACCCAGCAGCAGGCGGACCTTCGTTGTTGCACCCGCGCCGAACTCGACCAGTGCCGCGTGCTCCGGAATGATTTTTGCGATCTCGCTGCCGCGCTCCTTCAGGATCGATAGCTCGGTGCGCGTCGGGTAATATTCCGGCAGGTGCGTGATCGCCTCGAACAATTCCGATCCCGTCGCGTCGTAGAAATATTTCGGCGACAGTTTTTTCGGCTGGCGCGAGAGGTCCTCGATGGCCTCGCGGGCAAAGGCAGTGGTCTGCTCGTCGGGGAGATGGGCCTCGGCCAGAGCGCTGGCGTGCACATTCATGATGCTCTCCTGAACGCGCTGTCCGGCGCGCATTTGTCGTCGGATGAGAACTAGTCGTAATAGGCGAGCCGCACTCCGCTGAACTGCCAGCGGTGGTGCGGATAGAAGAAATTACGATAGGTGATACGGCTGTGGCCTTGCGGAGTTGCAAGCGAGGAGCCGCGCAGCACCAGCTGGTTGACCATGAACTTGCCGTTGTACTCGCCGAGCGCGCCTTCGACGGCGCGGTAGCCGGGGTAGGGTGAGTAAGAACTGCGGGTCCATTGCCAGACGATGCCGAAGGCGTCGTTGAGCTGGCCAGCGCGGGCCGCGACCTCCCATTCCATCTCGGTCGGCAGGTGTTTGCCGGACCAGCGCGCGAACGCGTCGGCCTCATAGTAGCTGACATGGCAGACCGGCGCGTCGGGATCGACCGGCTTGAGGCCCGCGAGCGTCATCACCTGCCATGCACCATCGACTTCGCGCCAGTAGCCCGGGGCCTGCCAGTCTTCCTTGCTGGCCGCGGCAAAGCCGTCCATCAGCCAGAGGGTTGCGGTCCGGTAGCCGCCATCCTGCATGAAGTCGAGCCACTCGGCATTGGTGACCAGATTGCGGGCGATCTTGACCGGACCGACGAGGGCGCGGTGCGCCGGCTTCTCATTGTCGAAATGGAAGCCGTCGTCGACATGGCCGACGGTGTGTATGCCTTCGTTGAGCGTCAGCCAGTCATCGCCGCTGCGCGTTGCGGCCGGGAAGCGCCAGTCCGGGTCATAGGACGGGTAGATCGGGTTCTGCGCAAAGGCATGCAGGATGTCGGTGAGCATCAATTCTTGATGCTGCTGCTCGTGGTTGAGTCCGACCTCGACCAGAGGCGCCAAGGCCCGGAGCTTGTCCGCGCTCGCTTCGCGGAAGAATTTGACGACGGCAGCATCGACATATCTGCGGTAGGCGCCGACCTCGTCCGCGCTGGGACGGGTGATGTCGCCGCGATGATTGCGGGCATGTCGCGGGCCGGCGCTGACGTAATAGGAATTGAACAGGAACGCGAAATCGGGGTGGAAGGGCCGGTAGCCCACGGCGTGCTCGCCGAGCAGGAATTGCTCCCAGAACCAGGTGGTATGGGCCCGGTGCCATTTGGTGGGGCTGGCATCGGGCATGGACTGGATCTGCTGGTCCTCCGGCGACAGCGGCGCTGCCCGCCTTTCGGTCTCATTGCGGACGGCGAGAAAGGCGTCCCCAAGCCGCTGGGCGAGGTTGCCCGGGTCCGAGGACCGTGACGAAAGCGGGGGGGCGGCCGTAGCGGAGGCTGGTTTCGTCACGTTTTTCTCCAGACAGGACAAGAGAACGTCGTTGGCGTTGCCCGGTTCCAAAACCAAGGTTCGTCCTAAATAGGGGCTCCGTTACGGTATGAAAGTCCTCTCCGGCGATGATATTGATGTCATCAGCCTATGGACCTGTTGGGCGCTGCACCGCCGCCAGGGGCCCGTCGCCGCCATTTTACTTTGGATGCACAACGGTTTGGGCTACATATATGGCAGGTATCGGGTTAAAACGGCTGAGCCGGCCCGAAGCAATTGGTGAGGGCTCTGCCCCAGAAGGACACGGATATGAGCATCGCGGAATTCATCGACAATGAAGTGAAGTCGAACGACGTGGTTCTTTTCATGAAGGGTACGCCGCAATTTCCGCAGTGCGGTTTCTCCGGCCAGGTCGTCCAGATCCTCGACCATATCGGTGTCGGCTATAAGGGCCTCAACGTCCTGGAATCCGCCGAGTTGCGCAACGGTATCAAGGAATACTCGAACTGGCCGACCATCCCGCAGCTCTACGTGAAGGGCGAATTCATCGGCGGTTGCGACATCGTCCGCGAGATGTTCCAGGCCGGCGAGTTGCAGCAGCTCTTCTCCGAAAAGGGCGTCGCCGTCGCGGCCTGACACGTGACCCTGCCGACGCGCCGGATTGGCAGCGCCGAGCTTGAGGTTATCGTTGCTGACATCACGACACTCGGCGTTGACGCCATCGTCAACGCCGCAAACAGGTCACTCCTCGGCGGGGGCGGCGTCGATGGTGCGATCCATCGGGCGGCCGGGCCCCAGCTTCTCGTTGAATGCCGCATGCTCCACGGCTGCAAGACCGGCGACGCCAAGATCACCAAGGGGTACCGACTCAAGGCCGCCCATGTGATCCACACCGTCGGGCCGGTCTGGAACGGAGGCACCCAGGGCGAGGACGACCTGCTTGCCTCTTGCTATCGACGGTCGATGGAGCTGTGCGGCAAGCACAAGCTGACCTCGGTGGCCTTCCCCGCGATCTCGACCGGCATTTATCGCTTTCCTGCCGCCCGGGCGGCCGATATCGCCGTGCGCACGACGATCGAAGGGCTCGCTTTAGCGCCAACCGTCGCTTGCGTGGTGTTCTGCTGCTTCTCCGAACCGAGCGCCAAGCTCCATGCTGATGCGCTTGCGCGACACAGCGGACCTTGTGCCGATTGAGCTGGCCGGTACACTCCGCCGGATCATGTTCCGGGGAGGGCGTATGATTTCACGATCTGGACTGCGCGCGCTAGCCTGCGGCGCGCTGGTGTCGCTTGGCGCGATCTCGATGGCGCGGGCGGAGGGCACCTACGAGATTCCGGCCGGCGCGCATTTCAATCAGGAGAAGCTCGGCAGGATCACCGAGTTCTTCAAGAACGAGGTCGCGACCGGCAAGATCGCCGGTGCAAACGTGCTGATCCAGCAGCATGGCAAGCCGGTCTATCACGAAGTCTTCGGCGTCCAGGACGTGGTCAGCAAGGCCCCGATCACGGACAAGACGATCTTCCGCCTGTTCTCGATGACCAAGGCGATCACCTCGGTGGTCGCGATGCAATTGATCGAGGACGGCAAGATCAAGCTGGATGATCCCGTCTCGAAATACATTCCGTCCTTCGCCAATGTGAAGGTCGGTGTCGAGAAGAAGGCCGAAGACGGCGTCAAGTCGCTGGAGCTGGTGCCGCCAAAGCGGGCGATGACCGTGCACGATCTGATGACGCACACCTCGGGCATCACCTACGGCTTCTACGGCGACAGCCTGGTCCGCAAGGCCTATCGCGAGGCCAACATCTATGCCGGCGATTTCGATCTTGCCGAGTTCGCCGAACGCATCGCCAAGCTGCCGCTGCACAACCAGCCGGGCGCGCTCTGGCAATACGGCCACTCCACCGATGTGCTGGCACGTGTGATGGAGGTCGCCGCCGGCAAGCCGCTGATCGACATCATGCGCGAGAAGCTGCTCGATCCTCTCGGCATGGTCGATACCGGCTTTTTCGTCACGGACCCCGAGAAGCAGAAGCTTCTGGCGCAGCCGTTGCCGAACGACGCCGATTTCCGCGTCGGCCGGATCAACGACCCGACGGTGAGCAAGAAAATCCAGTTCGCCAGCGGCGGCATGGTGACGACCATGGCGGACTATCGGCGCTTTGCGCAGATGCTGCTCAATGGCGGCACTCTCGAGGGCAAGACCATTCTCAAGCCCGAGACGTTCAAGCTGATGGTGACCGATCAAGTCGGCCCCGGCTCCGGCGTCGATCGTGATTATTTCTACTTCCCCGGCGACGGTTTTGGTTTCGGCCTCGGGCTCGCGGTGCGCACCGATCCCGGCAACGCCAAGCCGCCGCCGCCCGGCGATCTCGGCGAGCTGAAATGGGATGGCGCCTCCGGCTGCTATTTCGTGATCGACCCCAAACAGGACATGTTCTTCGTGCTGCTGGAGCAGACCCCGACCGAGCGCCAGCGCGTGCAGCGAACATTGAAGCAGTTGGTTTATGAAGCCATGGAGAAATGACATGCGCGCGCGCCGCGGGTTCATCGCGGCGCTCGTTGTTCTCGTCTGGGTCGTCGGTGCGCAGGCCGGCTCCGAGCGACGCGCAGTCCGCACACTCTCCACGGAAGGATTGGCGAAGGTTTCCGACTACATCCGGAGCGAGGTCGCGACCGGCAAGATCCCCGGTGCCATCCTGCTGCTCCAGCAACACGGCAAGCCGGTCTATTACGAGAATTTCGGCGTTCGCGACGTGGCCACCGAGATATCGATGGGCGCGGATACGATCTTCCGTCTCTATTCGATGTCGAAGCCGATCACATCAGTCGTGGCGATGATGCTGGTCGAAGAGGGCAGGCTTTCGCTCGACGATCCCGTGTCCAAATACATTCCGGCCTTTGCCGGCATGAAGGTGGGCATCGAGACGAAAGCAGGGGACGGCAAGGTTTCGCTGACGCTCGCGCCGCAGGAACGCCCAGTCACAATCAAGGACCTTTTGCGCCACACCGCGGGGCTGCCTTACGGCTTTTACGGCGGTGGGCCGGTGCGCGAGCTCTTTGCCGCGGCCGACCTCTTCAACAGCGATCTTTCCAACACCGACTTCGTCGCGAAGATCGCCACGCTGCCGCTCGCCGAGCAGCCAGGCACGGTGTGGGATTACGGCTTTGCCACCGATGTGCTCGGCCGCGTCGTCGAGGTGATCTCGGGCAAGACGCTGCTCCAGTTCGAGAAGGAGCGGCTGCTCGATCCGCTCGGCATGAGCGAGACTGCGTTCTACGTTGCCGATCCCGCCAAGTTTGCACGTATCGCCGAACCGATGCCGGAGGACCGCAGGATCAGCCCGACGACCGAAATCCGCGACATCAGGAAACCGGTGAAATGGGAATCAGGCGGAGCCGGCATGGTCGGCACGGTGGGCGACTACGCCCGCTTCGCGCAGATGCTGCTGAATGGCGGCACCATTGACGGCAGGCGCTATCTCAAAGCCGAGACGGTTGCGCTGATGGCGTCGGACCATATCGGCCCGGAGACTGGAATCGCACGCGACCAGAACTATTATCCGGGCGGCAGTTCCGGCTTCGGCCTTGGCTTCGCGGTGCGCACCTCTGTGCCGTCGGGAACGTCATGGCCACTGGGCGAATACCGCTGGGACGGCGTCGGCGGCACGTTCTTCTTCATCGATCCCGAAGACGATCTGTTCGGGATCTTCATGGTGCAGACGCCCTCGCAGCGTGGCCGAATTCAACTGGACCTAAAGACGCTGATTTATCAGGCGATGGGACGGTGAAGCGGTCGCCTCCGGAAGCCCGGATGGAGCGGCAGCGCAATCCGGGGTTCTCACCGATGAAAGACTATCCCGGATTACGCTGCGCTCCTCCGGGTGACGGGAACTCACCTCGGCTACGGGACCTACGCTCCCCGCACGATTTCTCGCACGTATCCGATCGTCTCTTCGATCTGGCTCGCATCGACATCCAGATGGGTGCACGCCCGAATGCGGCCGTCCATCATCGCCAGCGTGACGCCGCGCTGGCGCAGGGCTGAGACCATTTTGTCGCCGGGAATGCCGGCGCCGTCCGGTTTGAAGAAGACGAGATTGGTCTCGGGCTCCTGCACCTCGATTCCGGCGATCTGCGATAGTCCGCGGGCGAGCGCGCGTGCATTGGCGTGGTCGTCGGCCAGGCGTTCGACGTGATGATCAAGCGCGTAGATGCAGGCTGCCGCGCAGACACCGGCCTGCCGCATCGAGCCGCCGAGGCGCTGCTTCCATTGCCACACCGCGTCGATGAAGGCGCGCGAGCCCGCGAGTACGCCGCCGATCGGCGCACCCAGGCCCTTCGAGAAATCGATCCAGGCCGAATCCCATCCCGCGGTCATGTCGCGCGGGGAGATGCCGCTCGCGACGGTCGCATTGAGCAGGCGCGCGCCGTCCATGTGAGTGACGAGGCCGTGCTGCTTCGCGATCGCGACGATCTCGTCGAGCACCGCCTTCTTCCAGATCGTGCCGCCGCCGATATTGGCGGTCTGCTCGACGCTGACGACGGTCTGTGGCGGCTGGTAACGCGTGCGCGGGTGCAGCGCCTTGCGAAGAGTCTCCGGCGTGAACTGGCCATCGGGGCCCTTGAGCTGGGTGACCTGGAAGCCGCCGATCGCAGCATGCGCGCCGCCTTCGCGTGCGATGATGTGCGCGGTTTCGTGCGCGAGGATCTCGTCGCCGGGGCGGCAATGCACCAGCGTCGCGGTGACGTTGCACATCGTGCCCGAGGGCATGTAGACGGCAGCTTCCTTGCCGAGCAGATCCGCAACGCGCTCGCACAGCGCGTTCACGGTCGGATCGTCGCCGACCTGCTCGTCGCCGACCTCGGCGCGCGCCATCGCCTCGCGCATCGCCGCCGTCGGCTTGGTCTGCGTGTCCGAGAGCAGATTGATGCGCACCGGCGGCGCCTTGGGATCGAGAGGGGGAGGGGTGTAGAGCATGTAACGCCTCCTGAAGCAGGACGGCCACTGAAGTGTGGCTCTTAAGTAAAAAGGCCCCGGCGAACCGGGGCCTTTCGATATTCAGTTCTTAGCGCGAATAGAATTCGACGACCAGATGCGGCTCCATCTGCACCGGGAACGGCACGTCGGAGAGGCCGGGGATGCGGGTGTACTTCGCGGTCATCTTGCCGTGGTCGACTTCGAGATAGTCGGGGACTTCGCGCTCGGGAAGCTGGCTGGCTTCGAGCACATGCGCGAGCTGCTTGGAGGATTCCTTGACCTCGACCACGTCGCCGACCTTGAGCTGATAGCTCGAGATGTTGACCTTGCGGCCGTTCACCTTGACGTGGCCGTGGTTGATGAACTGGCGGGCGGCGAAGATCGTCGAGACGAACTTGGCGCGGTACACGACCGCGTCGAGACGGCGCTCGAGCAGGCCGATCAGGTTCTCGCCGGTGTCGCCCTTGAGGCGGCTCGCCTCGACATAGATGCCATGGAACTGGCGCTCGCTGATGTTGGCGTAATAGCCCTTCAGCTTCTGCTTGGCGCGGAGCTGCACACCGAAGTCGGAGAGCTTGCCCTTGCGACGCTGACCGTGCTGGCCGGGGCCGTACTCGCGGCGGTTCACGGGGCTCTTCGGGCGGCCCCAGATGTTCTGGCCCATACGGCGATCGATCTTGTACTTCGCCTCACTGCGCTTAGTCATCGCGTCCTCTTCGGTTGCATGGTTTGAGGAAACGCGCCCTCCTGTGTGACGGGATGATCCCGGCACCGACAGGTCCGATCCCCAAAGCTTAAGGGATTTGACCACGGGTCGCGAAACGCTTCGCGGGCCGAAATCGGCCCGCGAGCAGGCGGCTTTTAGGAGAGTTTGGGGCTGGCTGTCAATGCGATCGGCCCCGGAATCAGCCCCTCACCGCCCAGACGGGCTTGGGGACGGCTGCCTGCAATTCGGCAGCGATTTCAGTGTTCAGGACCTGTTCCAGCCGGGTCAGGACCCTCGCGATCGGGGCGGCGTCGGTGACCCGGTGGTCCCAGCGGATCACGACATGGATCGTCTGATCCGGCTCGACGAGCCCATAGCTGACGATAAAGGGGCCCGGTGTGATGGGGTGGAGCTCGCCGCCGCCATAGGCGGCCACCGAGCTCACCGCGAAGCTACCGAACCAGTTGCCGCGCTGGCGGCCGAAATTCAGGCCGATGGCCCAGGACAGGCGCCGCAGCGGCAGCGGCAGGCGGGTGGCCCGCATGATCTTGCGGAACATCGGGACATCAGCGACCGGGGCTGTCTTGCCGCGTCGGATTTCCGCATCGACCGCTGCCAGCGAAAGGGCCTCAGGAGCGGCGATTCGCTGAGGCAGCACGCATTCCTCGCCATTCTCGATCCGAGCGATCGCGACCGTCGCCACGCTCTTCGGCAGCTCGTAGAGGGCTGGCCAAGGCCATTTGGTGTAAACGGTGCGCAGGATCGGTTCGTCCCGTGCAACCAGGGCGAAAGCCTTGACGAATATCGCGGCCCACCCGGCGGGCGACGTTGCGCTTGCGCGCGCCTCCAGCACAGGACGGATATAGAGCGAACGGGATAGCGAAACGAAGGGCACGCCCATCGATGCATGCATGAGGTCGCAGATCAGACGGCGCCACGGTGAAATAGTCTTGGGCGTCCCGCGCATTGGTCTCCGGTTCCCAGGGATTAAAGATCAAAATATGTGCGGCGAGCGGGGGGCCCGCCCGCTCGCTCTAGCACGAACCAACCCGCTTGGGGCCGGTCGGTTCGCCGCATCAGGACATCGCCAGTCTGGTCTTGATGACGGCGTAAAAATAAACGATGTCAATGATTTAGCTCTTGATTGGGCGATCCCGGCGGCGCAGCAGGTCCCGGCAATGCGTCAATCGGCTTGTTCAGCGCCTGATCCCATCGAAAGCCGCCATGATGCCGCGCTGGAACAGTGACCAGTCGAAGCCGAGCGCGATCGCGCGGTAGCCACGGTCGATCAGGGCATTGGCCTGGTCGGCGGTACGCGCCACGCCGCCGATCGGCACGCCGCTTCGGAGGATGCCGGCCTCGGCGCGCGCGACCAGCTCCAGCAATTCCGGATCGTCCATCTGGCCGCGCTTGTTGATGGAGGTGGCGAGATCGCCGGGGCCGATCACGGCGACGTCGATGCCTGGTGTCGCCATGATCTCGTCGATGCGGTTGACGGCCTCGACATGCTCGATCGTGACCATGCAGATCATCTCGTCGTCGACGCTGGCCATGTAATCCGGCATCGACTGGCCCCAGCGGAACGGTGCGTGGAAGGGCCCCCAGAGCCGGTCGCCGCGTGGCGGGTAGCGTACGCTGCGTACCGCCTTCTCGGCTTCGGCGCGGTTGGTGATCATCGGGAAGTTGATGCCGAACGCGCCGATGTCCATCGGAGCTTTCGCGAGCCACGGCTCGTTCGCGGCGATCCGTACCAACGGCGTGCATGGCGTGCCCGTCGTCGCCGCGATCATCGCATGCGCTTCGGTGAGCCCGATCGGGCCATGTTCGAGATCGACGATGATCCAGTCGAGCGAGCGCGCCATGATCTGCACCATCTGCACGCTCGGGATGGTCGCGATCGCGCCGAAGGCGGGACGGCCCTCGCTCCACATTTGGCGGAGGCGATTGAGCGGCTTTGCGGGGACCGACATGTGATGACCTGCGCAGAGATGACGAGGGAGCCTAGCAGCGCGCCGCCGGGGCGCAAGGTTAACCGGAGCACAAGGTCAGGCGACCGCGCGTCCGCCGAAGAACGGCGTCAGCGTGGCGCTGAGGCCATGCACGCGGTTCGAGGTAAAAATCATCTCGGCGCCGGACTGCGCGATGCCGCAGCTGGGAGTACCGAGCAGGTCGGATACGCGGCGGGCGATCGCGGGCGCCGGATCGATCCAGTCGACCGGCCAGGGTGCCAGCCTCTTCAGCCGATCGAGCAGCAGCGGATAATGCGTGCAGGCGAGCACCACGGTGTCGGTGCGCGCGCCGGCGTCCTCGGCATCGCCGACGAAGCAGGGGGCGAGCTCGGCGAGGATGGCACCGTCGCTGATCGGGGTGCCGCCAAGCGCGGCCTCGGCGAGCGAGGCCAGCTCGGGCGAGCCGACCAGCGTCACCTCGCATCCTTGCGCGAAATCGCGGATCAGTGCCTTGGTGTATTCGCGTTTCACCGTGCCCTTGGTGCCGAGCACCGAGACGCGGCGGGTCCTGGACTGCGCGCAGGCCGGCTTGATCGCCGGCACCGTGCCGACGAAGGGCAGGGAATAAGCCGCGCGCAAGTGAGACAGGACCAGGGTGGACGCCGTGTTGCAGGCGATGACGACGAGGTCTGGATCATGGGTGCCGATCAGCTCCCCCATCAGCGGTACGACGCGGGCGATGATCTCGTCTTCGCTGTGGTGGCCATAGGGAAAAAAGGCGTCGTCGGCGACGTAGACGTAATGCGCGTCGGAGCGCGCCGCCACGACCTCACGCAGCACCGTCAGCCCGCCAAGGCCGGAATCGAACACCAGGATGGTCGGAGAATTGGTCACGTCATTACCCTAGCCCGCCATGGTTACCATTCGGTTTTTAGGGCGATTTTGCGGCGCGAGGCTGGCATCACGGGTCAAAGCGGCAAGGGGGCATCCGCTCGCAGGTTGACACCTCACCCAAGCCGCGGAACAAGACGGCGTCTCGCCGGCAGGCAATCCCGCGGGGAAGCAACATGCTCACAGTCCACCATCTCGGTAAATCGCAATCCGAACGCATTGTCTGGCTCTGCGAGGAGCTCGAAATTCCTTATGAGATGAAGCGCTACACGCGCGATGAGACGACCATGCTGGCGCCGTCGGAGTACAAGGCGCTGCATCCGGCCGGCACGGCGCCGGTCATCACCGACGGCGAACTGGTGCTTGCGGAATCCGGCGCCGTCGTCGACTACATCGTTGCAAAATACGGCAACCGCCGGCTCGTGCTCGGTCCCGATGATCCCGCCTTCGCGCAGTTTCTGTATTGGCTTCATTTCGCGAACGGCACCTTGCAGCCCGGCATGGGGCGGATGATGATCCTAAGCCGGCTCGATCTCGCCAAGGACAACCCGACCCTGCTCGCGATGAAGGGACGCCTCGACCGTGCCTACGATCTTCTCAACGCACGGCTTCGCGAGTCCGAATATCTGGCGGGCAGCGCCTTCACCACGGCCGACATCATGACGGTGTTCTCGCTGACCACGATGCGCTATTTCCAGCCCTATGATCTCGCGCGCTGTCCGAATGTGGTCAAATATCTCAGCCGCATCGGCGCCCGCCCGGCATACCGCCGCGCGATGGAGAAGGGCGATCCCGGCATGGCGCTGCTCTTGAGCTGAGCAGCAGCGATCACGCAATCCTGTTCGCGGTGGCCGCGCGCTCCGCTGCCAGCTGCTTCTGCAGGCGATCGATGTTTTGCAGCAGGCGCTGGCTGGTCAGCACCAGGAAGTAATAGCCGAACTGCGGATCCTGGAAGTAGATCTCGAGCAGCCTGTCATAGGTGATCGTCAGCACCTGGCCATCCTCGATGCATTCGATCGTACCGGTGCGCCGGTTGTCCGGCGTCAGGAAGCCGAGCTCGCCCATCAGCGCGCCCGGCAGGATCTCGACGTTGATCTCCTTGACCAGGAATTTGCCGGTCACCGTGAGCAGCATCTCCTTGGCCGGGTCGCCCAGTTTGAACAGCGTATCGCCGCAGCGGTATTTGCGTTCGGTCATGAACGGCTTGAGCCACTCGATCGACATGTCGCCCTCGGCGGCATGGCGCGCCTTCTTGACCAGCTTGAGCATCTGCCTCAGGCGAAGAGCGTTGATCGGGAGCAGCAAGAGATAGAGCAGGAACGTCGAGACGTTGGCCGAGAGCGCGCCGAACATGGCGAAGAACGCACAGCCGACCATGTTGGCGACGCGCAGCGGCACCATGGTCCGCATCAGGAGCGTGGCGACGAAGAAGACCGCACCGACCGCGGCGAACAGATTGGCCAGCGTGATGTTGTGGACGAAGATCTCCAGCAGGCGATTGAAGATCGCATCATAGGTGACGTTGTTAGGATCGAGCCCCATCTGGACCAGGATCTTCGCGATCCTGAGGTTATCCGTGGCCGCATCGAGAATGCGGTCGAGGATCGACGAAACGTCTGCGCTGCCGGACGGCATGGTACTAACCCCACATAAGGCCTTCAGTCCTGGTCGGCACTCGTATAACCGAAATCGAATGACGACCGCTTGAATGACGCTTCCGGCCGTCATGCCGCAAGAGGCAAATTCTAGCCTGATCGGGCGTTTCGGCAATTGCCCGTTGGTTGCGCGTCGGGCCACCGGCGCTGCCGTGATTCGGGGGCCGCCGTGCGGGCTTCGGTGTCGCGGATCCGGCCTGGACGAGCGATGCGGCGGGGGCGCGGGGCGAGCTTCGCTTACGGCTTGGCCGCGGGTTGCACGACCTGCTGCTCGACGAGGCCGGAGCGTCCCGGCAGCGAGCCGGCGCGCAGCAGCATGGCGACGCTGTTGGCCTCTTCCAGGGCGAAGACGATGCGTGATCCACCCAGCTTCTCCATCTTGTCGGTGATGAAGGCCGCGACCTTGACGCGCACCTTGTCGAGCTGGGTGTCGGCATCGAGAGTGGCAGAGGGCAGAGCGATTGCGGACACCATCGCGAACACGGCGATCAGCCGAATGATGCGGATCCGCAGGGCTTCGTCATCATGACCTCAAGTCTTGCGGCAGGGCGCTGGCGAACGAATTCACGCCACAGCCGGTAGGCAATGGACGAACGCCAAATCATCCATCATTCTGGTCCGGCTCGGCCGGTCATCGGCCGGCCTCGCCGAACCAAGATGTCAAAAGATACGGGGCGGGGACATGCATCTGAGGGAGGACGGAATTTCATGGCGGGTATCCACGCGCTCGATCGGTTGATCGGCAACGACTATCCGGATCTTTTGACGGACGAGGAGGTCCGGGCGTTCGAGCAGGTTCCCTATGCCGACCGCGTCGCGGCCGAGAGCACCTATGACGCCATCAGGCTTGGTGCTGAGCGCAACCTCGACGGCGCGGCGATCCAGTTCCTGCAAAATGCCGATCCCGCCGACACGCCGGTCGCGGTCACGTATCGCGATTTCATCGCGCGCGTCACGCAGGCGGCCAATATGTTTCACGCGCTCGGCGCCGAGAAGGGCGACGTCATCAGCTTCATGCTGCCGCTGGTGCCGGACGCCTTCGTCACTCTGTTCGGCGCGGAGGCTGCCGGCATCGCCAACCCCGTCAATCCGCTGCTCGAGCCGCACCAGATCGCCGAGATCCTGGAGGCCGCGAACACCAAGATCCTGGTGGCGCTCGGACCGATGCCGGGCACCGACATCTGGCAGAAGGTCGAGCAGATCCGCCCGCAGCTGAGGCATCTGAAGGCAGTCGTGCAAGTATTCGGCGGCGGCGATCCGGCCAATGGCATCTTTTCCTTCAGCGACCTCATCAAGCAGCAGCCGTCGGACCGGCTCGTCAGCGGACGGCAGATCCACGGCAGCGACATCGCCGCCTATTTCCACACCGGCGGCACCACCGGCACGCCGAAGCTGGTGCGGCACACCCACGCCAACCAGGTCTATCAGGCCTGGGCCCTCAATCTGCTGCTGAAGGCGAGGCCGGGTGCAAACCTGCTGTTCGGCATGCCGCTGTTTCACGTCGGTGGATCGCTGACGCAAGTGCTGCTGACGCTGTCGAGCGGCGGCTCGCTGGTCGTGCTGTCGCCGAGCGGCTGGCGCAACCCGAATGCGGTGAAGAACATCTGGCAGCTCGTCGAGCGCTTCAAGCCCGAGGCGCTGTCGAGCGTGCCGACGGTGCTCGCCGCGACCCTCGCGGTGCCGCCGGGGAATGCGGATATCTCGAGCCTGAAATATGCGGCAGGGGGCGGCTCGGCGATTCCGGTCGCGGTCGGCTCGGCGATTCAGGAGAAACTTAAGCTACCGGTGATTGAGGTCTACGGCATGACCGAGACCTCGAGCGTGCACACGCTCGCCTATCCCGGCCGGCCGATCCGGCTCGGCTCGGTCGGTCTTCCCATGCCTTACGCGCGGGTGCGCATCGTGCAGCTCGACGCCGAGGGACGCCTGATCCGCGACTGCAAGCCGGACGAGATCGGCGTCGTCATCATGGCCGGGCCCGGCGTGTTCGGCGGCTATCTCAACGACGAGCACAACAAGGGCGCCTTCGTCGACGGGCTCTGGGTCAATTCCGGCGATCTCGGCCGCCTGGATGCGGACGGCTATCTCTGGATCACCGGCCGCGCCAAGGATCTCGTGATCCGCGGCGGCCACAACATCGATCCGGCGCCGATCGAGGAGATCATGTTCAGACATCCCGCCGTCGGCTTCGCCGCCGTGGTCGGCCAGCCCGACGCCTATGCCGGCGAATTGCCGGTGGGATACGTGCAATTGAAGCCCGGCGCCAAGGTCGAGCCGGGCGAGCTCGAAGCATGGGTGCGCGAGCGCACGCCGGAGCGCGCCGCCGTCCCGGTGCAGGTCATTCCGATCGATCCGATGCCGGTGACGGGCGTCGGCAAGGTGTTCAAGCCGCAGCTGCGTTGGGACGCGGCCGAGCGCGTGTTCACCAAGGTGCTGGCGCCGCTGGTCGAGCGCGGCATCGACTGCAAGGTGAAGGTCGGTCCGCACGGCAGCCACGGCTCGATCGCGACCGTGACGCTCGCTGGTCTGCAAGCGGATCAACGCGAGGCGGTTGCGAGGGAGGTGCATACGCTGCTCGCACCGTTCGTGATGCGGCACGAGGTGGTGCAGGCGTAGGTGCTTGCGTGAATTGTAGATCCTACGGGTGACAGGTGGTCAGGGGTAAGTTGAGTTTGCGACCGCCAACTCACCCGGAGGATCTACGAGCGCAGCGTGCGGTCCTATCCCGCCGGCATTCGCGTCTCGACCAGACGGGCCCAGAACGAGGCGCCGTGGCCCAAAATGTTGTCGTTGAAGACGTAGGCCGGGTGGTGGCATTCGTTGCCGTCGCCCATGCCGACCAGCACCATCGCGCCGGGACGTGCTTCCAGCATGAACGAGAAGTCCTCGGCGCCCATCATCGGGATGAACTTGTCATTGACACGGTCGGCGCCGACGATGTCGCGGGCGACGTCGGCGGCAAGGCCGGCCTCGCGGGCATGGTTCATCGTCAACGGATACATCCGCGTGTACTTCGTCTCGGCCGAGCCGCCATAGGCACGGGCGATGCTGTCGGCGACTTCGCCGATGCGGCGCTCGACGAGGTCGCGCACTTCAGGGTCGAGCGTGCGCACGGTGCCGGCGAGTTCGGCGACCTCCGGGATGATGTTGAAGGCCGTGCCGGAATGGAATTGCGTGATCGAGATCACCGCGGACTTCAGCGGGTCGACGTTGCGCGCGACGATCGACTGTAGCGCACCCACGATCTGCGAGCCGATCAGCACGCTGTCGACCGACTTGTGCGGCCCCGCGCCGGCGTGTCCGCCCTTGCCGCGAACGGTGATCTGGATGTTGTCGGATGAGGCGAGCATTGGGCCAGGCGTGGTGGCGAAATGGCCCTCGGGGAGGTTCGGCATGTTGTGCATGCCGTAGACCTCCTGGATGTTCCAGCGCGTCATCAACCCGTCTTCGACCATGGCCTTGCCGCCGCCGCCGCCTTCCTCAGCGGGCTGGAAGATCATCACCGCCGTGCCATCGAAATTGCGCGTCTCGGTCAGGTACTTTGCGGCGCCGAGCAGCATCGCGGTGTGGCCGTCATGACCGCAGGCGTGCATCTTGCCAGGCACCTTGGAGGCATAAGGCACGCCCGAGGTCTCCATGATCGGCAGTGCGTCCATGTCAGCGCGCAAACCGATCGTCTTGCCGGAGGCGGACTTGCGGCCGCGGATCACGCCGACCACGCCGGTGCGGCCGATGCCCGTCACCACTTCGTCGCAGCCGAACTCGCGCAGCTTGTCGGCGACGATGCCGGCGGTGCGGTGGACTTCGTAAAGCAGCTCGGGGTTCTCGTGGAAGTCATGGCGCCAGGTGGCCATTTCGTCGGAGAGGGCGGCGACGCGATTGACGATGGGCATGGGGAATCCGTGTTTTGTGGGCCTTGGCGTCATTCCGGGACACGCGAAGCGTGAACCCGGAATCTCGAGATTTCCGGGTTCGATGCTCCGCATCGCCCCGGAATGACAGGAATTCAGCTCTCCCCGAACACCCGCTTGAAGATCGTGTCGACGTGCTTGAGGTGATAGCCGAGGTCGAACTGCTCCTCGATCTCGGCGTCGGTGAGATATTTCTTCACCTCAGCGTCCTTCTTCAGGAGCTGGAGGAAGTCGCCTTCGCCGCGCCAGACCGGCATGGCGTTGCGCTGCACGAGCTTGTAGGCGTCCTCGCGGCTGGCGCCCTTCTGGGTCAGGGCCAGCAGCACGCGCTGCGAATGCACGAGGCCGCCGAGGCGGTCGAGGTTCTTCTGCATGTTGGCGGGGTACACCAAGAGCTTGTCGATCAAGCCGGCGAGGCGCACCAGCGCGAAGTCGAGCGTCACGGTCGCGTCCGGGCCCATCATGCGCTCGGCCGAGGAGTGCGAAATGTCGCGCTCGTGCCAGAGAACGACGTTCTCCAGCGCCGGCGTCACATAGGCGCGCACCATGCGGGAGAGGCCGGTGAGGTTCTCCGACAGCACCGGGTTGCGCTTGTGCGGCATCGCGGAGGAGCCCTTCTGTCCTTCGGAGAAGAACTCCTCGGCCTCCAGCACCTCGGTGCGCTGCATGTGGCGGATTTCCACGGCAACGCGCTCGATCGAGGAGGCGATCACGCCGAGCGTCGAGAAATACATCGCGTGACGGTCGCGCGGGATCACCTGGGTCGAGATCGGCTCGGGCACGAGCCCCATGGCCTTGGCGACGTGCTCTTCGACGCGCGGGTCGATCTGCGCGAAGGTGCCGACGGCACCGGAGATGGCGCAGGTCGCGACTTCCTTGCGCGCCGCGATCAGGCGCTCCTTGGCGCGGGTGAATTCGGCATAGGCGTAAGCGAGCTTGAGGCCGAAGGTGACGGGCTCGGCATGGATGCCATGGCTGCGGCCGATGGTCGGCGTCATCTTATGCTCGAAGGCGCGCTTCTTCAGCGCGGCCAGCACCTTGTCGAGGTCAGCAAGCAGCAGATCGGCGGCGCGGGTGAGCTGAACGTTGAGGCAGGTGTCGAGCACGTCGGAGGAGGTCATGCCCTGGTGCACGAAGCGCGCCTCGGGGCCGACGATCTCGGCGAGGTGGGTGAGGAAGGCGATGACGTCGTGCTTGGTCTCGCGCTCGATCTCGTCGATGCGGGCCACGTCGAAGACGGCGTCCTTGGCCTTGGCCCAGACCGTTTTGGCGGCCTCCTTTGGGATGGTCCCGAGCTCGGCCAGGGCGTCCGCCGCATGCGCCTCGATCTCGAACCAGATCTTGAACCGGGTCTGCGGCTCCCAGATCGAGGCCATTTCCGGGCGGGTATAGCGGGGAATCATCTGACGGCTCCAGCTAGGTAGGCCGGCGACCCAAGGGGGCTTTGCCGGCCAAAATGCTTTTTACGCCGTGATTTAACAGAGCGGGCAGGGCGAAACAAACGGCTGAGGCAAGGTAGCGGGGGATGACTGGACCGGGCAGGCAGCTGAGTGCCGAAGTAGTGCCCCAAGCCGGCTGGCGGCGGTTGCCCCGCGGCTTGGCCGGCGGGCCGGAGAAATCAGCGGTCAATCACGGATCATTGACTGACAGATATTGAAATCTGTCAGCGAGACGTGTATATCCGTTTCCGGACGCTCCGATTGGGCGTCCCGCGACAGCCCCGGGAAGCCCGACATCCGAACCAAGCTCGGATCGGCGGGCAGATTGAAGAACGGGGACCGTGGACGAATGGAGACTTAAGACAATGACGACCGAAATCCTCAATTTCACCGGCGTGATTGGGCATTGGCTCAATTTGCTGGTGGCGCGACAGATCGCGGCGCAAGCTGCAAAACTGCCTCATTGAGGCATAGGCTTTCCGAACGACCGGCCAGGGCGCTTCGGAAGCAGCCCCAGTGCCGGGTAACTGAGCCCCAACCGGGAACATGGTGCTGGCATGAATGAAGCCGTTGTCTTGACGCCGGAGCGGATCCTCGAAGTCACCGAGGACGTGCTCAGGCGTTACGGACTTGCCAAGGCCACAGTGGTCGACGTTGCCCGTGCGCTCGATGTGAGCCACGGCAGCGTCTATCGCCATTTCCCCAGCAAGGCCTCGCTGCGCGAGGCCGTTGCCAAGCGCTGGCTCGACCGCATCGACGCGCCGCTACGCGCGATCGCCGAGGAGCACGGCCCGGCGCCTGACAGGCTCGACCGCTGGTTGCGCACGCTGTTCGCCGCCAAACGTTCGCGCGTGCTCGATGACCCCGAGATGTTCCAGACCTATCTGACGCTGGCGCGCGAGGCCTGTGCGGCCGTCAAATGCCACAAGGACACCATGATCGACCAGATCGCGGCGATCCTGACCGACGGCGTGAAGCGGGGGGAATTCGCCGTGGGCGACGTGAAGGCGACCGCGCGCGCCATCTTCGATGCCACCGTCCGCTTCCACCATCCGGCCCATGCCGACGAATGGAAGGATGCCGATCTCTCCGCGCGCGTCGATGCGACGCTGGCGCTTTTGCTGCGCGGGCTGAAGGCGGCCTAGATCCGCAGGACCCATTCAGTCCCAGGTGCGGCCAATCAACCTTTCGTCTTGTGGAGAGCGGCGCCATCGCGAAGCGAGGGCGAGGAAACCGAATGTCTTCGCGCGTGGAAGGCAGGATCGGACGATGGCACGACCGGCGGACTATCCGGATATGCATTGACTGCGATTTCGACGGCGTCCTTTGACCGCTTTCGAAGGCGGTAGAATGTGAGCTCCTGATCGAGCATGGGGCAGCGGAAGTGGACGACGGCTGTGTCCGGCAGACGGCAAAGTTCGTCGATGAGCTCGCCCACTGTGATGATCGGGGGGTGGTCGACGACCCTGTGATGATCCTTACGCATGGCGATTTACTCCTCCACTCCACTACTAACCGGGGCTGGATAGCCTCCGTTCCATCCCATTCAGCACATTTACGAGCGCCACCTCGCTCGCGGAATCCGTCAGCTCCGCTGCTAGATCCTCGTTAACCCACAGGTTGCGGCGAGCCGCACGAGCTGCGCATCCGTGCGCGCGCCGGTCTTCGACTTGATCAGATAGTGATAGTTCTGCACGGTCTTGACGCTGAGATTGAGATGGGTCGCGATCTGCTCGGTGGTGGCGCCGCCGGCGAACTGGCGCAGGATCTCGATCTCGCGCTCACCCAGCTGGTCCAGCACCGAGCCGGTTGGCGACAGGCTGTCCGCGGCGAGGACATGCGCGATGTCGTCGCTCATGGCGCGCTCGCCGCGCGCCACGCTGCGGATGGCGTGCACCACGGCTGAGGGTTCGCTGCTCTTGGTGACGAAGCCGCTCGCGCCCGCGCCGAAGGCTGCCTTCACCAGCACAGCCTCGTTGTGCATGGTGAAGACCAGAATCCGCGCTCGTGGGCTGCGCGCGCGGATGTTGCGGATCGCCTCGAGCCCGCTCGCGCCGGGCATCGAGATATCGAGTACGACCACATCAGGATCATGCGCCTTGAACGCGCCGTAGGCCTCCGCGGCGTTGTCGGCTTCCGCCACGACGTGCAGATCGCCTTGGCTCTCCAACACGCGCCGATACCCTTGCCGCACGATCGGGTGGTCGTCGACCAGCAGCACGGAAATGCCTGTTGCTGCAACCTCGCTCATTCCAGCCTCACGCAGCGAGCGGGATGGTGGCGGCAACGCTGAGGCCGCCGCGCGCAGGCATGATCGACAGCGATCCGCCGGCGGCCGTGACGCGCTCGCGGATGCCGGTCAGGCCGAAACCGGCCGATTGCGCGACGCGCTCCGCATCGCCGCCGCCGTCGTCCTCGACGCGGATCAGCAGCGCGCCGTCCTCGCCGGCACGCCGTTCGATGCGCAGACTGATCTCGTGCGCTGCACTGTGACGCAGCGCGTTGGTCAGGCATTCCTGCGCGACACGATAGGCCGTGGTGGCGGCCGGGCCGCTGATGTCGGTGAGGTCGCCCCTGAGATCGAGCTGGATCGTCGGCCGTGCCGCGCTGTGCGAGCGCCAGCTGTCGACGAGATTGACGAGGCTGGCCTCGAGCCCGAGCTCCTCGGGCAGCGGATTGCGCAGCCGCTTCAGTGCATCGCGAAGCGAAGCCATCAGATGATGCGTGGCCTGCGAGATCATGCGCGCATCCTGCGCGATCCCGGTGTCGCCGTTGTCCCTCGTGCTGGCTGTTTCGATTGTGTTGGCGAAGGCGAGGATGGCGGAGAGATTCTGCCCGAACTCGTCGTGCAGCTCGCGGGCGAGCGCGCGGCGTTCGTCCTCGCGGATCTCGATCAGGCGCCGCGTCAGCGCGGCGCGCTGTTCGGTGGCTTCCTCCAGCCGGCCGCCGAGCTCGCCGACGGCGCTGCCGATCATCGCCAGCTCCATCGAGCGGAAGCGCGGCAGCTTGGTGCGATACTGTCCGCGCGCCATGCGCTGCAATGCAGTGACGATCGCACGCGCCGGCGCCAGCGCATGTGCGATCGCGAGCGAGGCCAGCAGCGCGATTGCCGCCGCCATCAACAGCGCGACGTCGATCACGTTGAGGATGTACTCCCACGCCAGCGAGATGGCCGCAGCGCCGTCCGGCGTCGCCACCACCGTCCCGGCGGCCGCCGCGCGCGGGCTGACGGGCCGTACCACCTCGGCGTGGCTGCCGAGGAAGGTGGGTACAATGGCGGCGAACCAGCGCGGCGGCGTCTTGCCCAGCCCCTCGCTCTGGCCGCAGAGCGGCTTCTCGAACGCGGCGGCCGGCTGGAACTCGACGCAGACGCCGGGCGAGATCAGCTTCATCGTCTCCAGCGTGCGCCAATCTGGAACCGGCAAAAGGTGCTCGCGCGCTCTGCTGCTGCGCAACAAAAGCTCACGCCAATACAGCGCCTGGAGCGCCTGCGCGACCCGCTGCGCCGAGGCCGCAGTCGCCCGATCGACGCTGCGATAGGCGTCGAACGTGGCCCACACGGTTGCAGCTCCGAGGCAGAGCACGACGATGAGCAGCAGACGGGCGACAAGCCGAAGCACGAGGCGCATGCGATCATCCCCGACGTTTGGTAAGGTCAGCCTAACAACGCCGCCGCGCCTTGCCAATTGCAGGGAACGCCCGGGCTGCAGCTCGGGCAAATTTCCCGAGCCGGATTGGGCATGGGTCTTTGGACCGGGCGCGGCGTCTTTGATCTAATCGGGCAGGAATCTTTACAGGCCAATCGTTGCGAGCGAGGAGCGGTGCAGCATGAGTTCGATGACGATTGGACCAATCCCGAGCCAGGCTGCCGATCCATCCGAGCGCAGCGCGCTGCTGTTCTGGATGATCTTCACCGGACTGTCGGTCTTCGCCGTCGTGCTGTTGTGGCGCTTCGGCCTGATCCATCTGATGTTGACTTCGGACCGCACCTACATCTCGAGCGTCATCGCGGTGCTCTATGTCGTCACCTGCGGCCACTGCTTCCTGCGGACGCGGGCGATCGCGCGCGAAGGGGCGGCCGCGCGGCGTTGTCGCGCGGTGCTGTCGGCGACCGGTGGCAGCAAGGCGCTCGATGCGAGCGCGGCGGGGCTACCACGCGGTCTGGTGCGCGATCACATCGAGAGCCTCGTGACGAAGGCTGCTGCCCAGGACTATCGCCCGGTCGATCAGACGCTGCTGCTGCGGACGCTCGCCGATCGCTTGCGCGGCTCCAACGGATTCGGGGCCTTCGTCTCGGACACGCTGATGAAGCTCGGCCTGCTCGGCACCATCATCGGCTTCATCATCATGCTGGCGCCGATCGCAGGGCTGGATGCCGCCGACAAGGTCGCGATGCGCTCCTCGATGGGCTTGATGAGCGACGGCATGGCGGTTGCGATGTACACGACTCTTGCCGGCCTCGTCGGCTCGATCCTGGTCCGCATCCAGTACTACATGCTGGACGCCGCGACCCAGCGGGTGTTCTCGGACGCGGTGGTGCTGACCGAGACGTACGTGACGCCGGTGCTGGAGCGCAAGGGTTCTGGTGCGCGGTCATGATGGATGATTTCGGCCTCTATCCGCGTGAGGAGGCGTTCGATCCTCTGGGCGTGATGCTGTTCAAGGCGCTGCAGGTGATCGCGTTCCTGTTTTTCCTGGCGTTGCTCGCGGTGTCCCCGGATGCCAAGGACGGCAAGATCGACTCCAAGGCGGAGTTCATGATCACGCTGGACTGGCCGGACAATCACCCCGACGATCTCGACCTGTTCGTGCAGGATCCCGCGGGCAACATCGCCTGGTATCGCCACCGCGAGGCCGGCTTCCTCACGCTCGACCGCGACGACCGCGGCGGGGCCAACGACTTCATCATGGTCGCCGGCAAGAAGATCGCCTCGCCGATCCGCGAGGAGATCGTCACGGTGCGCGGCATCCTCGCCGGCGAATACACCGTCAACGTCTCGCATTTCGTCGCCACCACGGGCGAGCCCGTGACGGCCAATGTGAAGGTGCAGAAGCTCAATCCGACCGCGCAGGTGATCTTCGACAACAAGTTCACGCTGGACCACACCGGCGACGAGAAGACCGCGGTCAGATTCCGCATCGATGCGGAAGGCAAGGTCGTAAATGTCGATCAGCGGCCGAAATCGCTGCTGGAGACGTTCCGCAGCAGCTGGCGCAACGGCGCCGACGTCGACCCCAAGACCGGTGTGAGCAGGAACGCTGTGAGGGTGCGCCGTGAGTAATCCGCAAACGGTCATCCTGACGCTGTCGGTCGCTTATGCCGTCATCGGCGCGCTGCTGCTGGTCGTGTTGGTCTATGCGCGGCTCCACTGGTCGTTGAAGGCGGTCGCCGTGGTCGTGACCAGCGCGTTCTACGTCGTCAGCTTCACTGAAATGCGCGGGCTGCTCGGCTGGGCCAGCTCCGACCGGCTGCCTGTCACCTTCAAGCTGCTGAAGGCGCGCATCGTCGAGCCGCATTCGCTTCAGGGCGATCCCGGCTCGATCTATCTTTGGGTCGAGGCGTTGGACGAGGACAATCGCCCGAGCGGCATCCCGCGCGCCTTTCGGGTGCCCTACGATGACCGGCTGGCCGACAAGACCCACGCCGCGGAGAACGAGATCGCGGCGGGTCATCCGCAAGGCGGGCGCGCGGCGGATTTCGGCGGCGGCGACGGCAGCCTGATCGACATGGTCCGGGAATATGTGACGCCGAAGACCATTCTGGAGACCAGCGGCGGCGATTCCTCGACCGGCGAGTTCAATGCCCCGCCCGCCGGTGCGCAAGGCGCCGTCTTCACGCCGCTGCCGCCACCCCGGATGCCGCCGAAGGACGAGCAGTAGGCCTTTCACCATCAATGCAGGGCAGCGCTGGTAAACGGCCCAGTGCTGACGCATCTTCTTGACCTCCCTCAATTTGGCCTTATCGGCTTCCAATAAGAATTTGAGGGTGGAGGGTGCGTGCTTCTCGCTGTCTTCTCGGATATCCACGGTAACCGGCAGGCGTTCGAGGCCTGCCTGAAGCTTGCCCGCGCCAAGGGGGCGGAGCGGTTCGTCTTGCTCGGCGATTTCGTCGGCTATGGTGCCGATCCGGAATGGGTGGTGGATACGGCGATGGAGCTGGTTGCGCAGGGCGCCATCGCGGTGCGCGGCAATCACGACCAGGCGGTCAATTCCTCGGCCGAGACCATGAACGCGGAGGCGCAGATTGCGATCGAATGGACCCGCGGCCGCCTCGACGCCGCCCAGCGGCGATTCCTGGCCGAATTGCCGATGCAGGTAGCGGACGGCGATCGCCTGTTCGTGCACTCGGAGGCCTCCAGCCCGCAGCGCTGGCATTACGTGCGCTCGACGGCGGATGCGGCCAAGAGCCTGATCTCGACGCCCGCCCATGTCACCTTCTGCGGCCACATCCACCGTCCGGCGCTCTATTCGATGTCGGTGACGGCGAAGATGTCGAGCCTCGTGCCCAAGACCGATGTCTCGGTGCCGCTGCTGCGTGGACGGCAATGGCTGGCGGTGCTCGGCTCGGTCGGCCAGCCCCGCGACGGCGATCCGTCGGCGGCCTTCGTGCTGTTCGACACGGTGTCGTGCCAGATCACCTATTGCCGCGCGCCCTATGATATCGAGACGGCCGCGAGCCGGATCCGCCAGAACGGCCTGCCGCACTGGCTGGCCGACCGGCTATCGCAGGGACGCTAGAGGCCGATGCCGAAACCCCTGGTCAGGTCAGGCGCGGTGATCGACGGTTACACGATCGGCGAATGCGTGCATGCCGGCGGCATGGCGACGCTGTGGACCGTCACCCATCCCGGCATCGACGTGCCCTTGCTGATGAAGATCCCGCGGGTGTCTGAGGGCGAGGACCCCGCCGCGATCGTCTCCTTCGAGATGGAGATGATGATTCTGCCGCGGCTCGCCGGGCCACATGTGCCTGCGTGTTTCGGCACCGGCGATTTCGCGCACCAGGCCTATGTCGTGATCGAGCGCATCTCCGGGACCACGCTCTACAAGCGGCTGCCCGACCTGCCGCTGCCGTATGACGAGGCGCGGCAGCTCGTTGCGAAGATCGCGACCGCGCTCGCCGACCTGCACCGGCAGAACGTGATCCATCACGACATCAAGCCGAGCAGCATCATGTTCCGCGAGAGCGGCGAGGCGGTGCTGATCGACTACGGCCTCTCGCATCATAACCATCTGCCTGATCTGTTGCAGGAGGAGTTCCGCCTGCCTTACGGCACCGCGCCCTATATGGCGCCTGAGCGGCTGCTCGGGGTGCGCGACGACCCGCGCAGCGACCTGTTCTCGCTCGGCGTGCTGCTCTATTTCTTCACCACGGGCGAGCGTCCGTTCGGTGAGGGCGAGACCTTGCGCGCGATGCGGCGCCGGCTGTGGCGCGATCCGCATCCGCCGCGCGCGCTTCGCGCCGACTATCCGCCCTGGCTCCAGGAAGTCGTGCTGCGCTGTCTGGAGATCGAGCCGGTGTGGCGCTATCCGACGGCATCCCAACTCGCTTTCGATCTCGCCCATCCGGACCAGGTCAAGCTCACCGCGCGCGCGGAGCGGCTGAACCGTGACCCCTTAGGCGTTGTGTGGCGGCGCCGCTTCAATCAGGGCGTCATGCAGCCGCGTGCGAAATCGGACGTCGCGGCGCAGATCGCGTCGAGCCCAATCCTCGCCGTGGCGCTCGATACGGTGGAAGGCACACCGGAGCTGAACGAGGCTCTGCGCGTGACAACCGAGCGCATTCTCGCCACGCTGCCCTCGGCGCGGCTTGCCTGCCTCAACGTGCTCAAGCTGAACCGCATCGCGATCGATCGGACGCTCGACGAGCAGGGCTCCAACAAGCATATCGACCGCCTGGTCGCGCTCCGGCATTGGGCGACGCCGCTCAAGCTGGACGAGAGCCGGCTGTCGGTTCATGTGCTGGAAGCCATCGATCCCGCCGCCGCGATCCTGGAGTTCGCCGAGGCGAACCAGGTCGACCACGTCATCATCGGCGCGCGGCAGAGCTCGTTCAGGCGCACGCTGCTCGGCAGCGTCTCCGCCAAGGTGGCCTCGGAGGCGACCTGCACCGTCACCGTGGTGCGGCCGCCGCGGATGGCTGGGGACGCTGGCGGGTCAGAAATGGCGGGTTAGGCCGTCTGACGTCCTGCGCGTGGATCAGGCCGCTTGCTTGCGGCGGATTGGCCAGGAGAATTGCGGGCCGGGATCGCCGTGATCCGCGCTGCCAAAATACTGGATGATCTCGCGGCAGGGCTCGCAACTGAACAGGGTGTGCGACGCGGACCCCTTGGTCATTTCCTTCAGGCAGTTCGGGCAATGCGGTTTCATGGGACGGTCCGGGAAAAAGGATTCTGAGTGTCGGCCTGCGTGGCGAGGTCGGCCGAAGAAATAAAATCGAGGCTGGGATGCGGGCGGCGTGGAATGCGGCACCTGCGCTTCGGCTAACGCTTCACAGGTGCAAGCTGCATGGCATCATCCCCGGCGGCGATGAAGGTGGATGATGCGGGCAAAGGATGCGGCCTTTACCGGTCGCGCCACGTAGAGGCTGCGAGCTGCAATCGCTGCATTGAACCCGAACCACAACGCTACGGCAGTCCAAATCAGGGTCGTCGTCATGATGTGCTCCCGTCAAAAGCAGGCAGGATCACTTGCGATGATTTGCGCGAATCAGTGAAGTCCGGATGAGTACGGATCAGGATTGCAATTTTAACCTTTGCGCGCTGCAGCACCCGCAAATGCCACGGGTCATCTGCATCCGCTGTGTCGCTCGATCCAGATCAAATCGCTTCGCCGCGGGCCCCCAGCGCCGCGTTGCGGATCGCGGCGATGTTGGTCTTGTAGGATTCCAGCGTGCCGCCCCTGAACACCGAAGTGCCGGCGACGAAGGCGTTGGCGCCGGCCGCGGCGAGCGCGCCCGCAACATCGGGGCCGACGCCGCCGTCGACCTCGATGTCGATCGGACGGCCCGCCGTCATCGCGCGGATGTCGCGGATCTTGCCGATCGCAGAGGGGATGAAGGCCTGGCCACCGAAGCCGGGATTGACCGACATGACCAGCACGAGGTCGACGAGGTCAAGGACGTATTCGAGCGCGCTGATCGGCGTTGCCGGATTGAGCGAGACGCCGGCCTTCTTGCCGAGCGCGCGGATGGCCTGGAGCGAACGGTGCAGGTGGGGACCTGCCTCGGCATGTACGGTGATGTGGTCGCAGCCGGCTTTCGCGAAGGCCTCGAGATAGGGATCGCAGGGCGAGATCATCAGATGCGCGTCGAAGATCTTCTTGGTGTGCGGGCGCATCGCCTTGATGACGTCGGGACCATAGGAGATGTTGGGAACGAAATGCCCGTCCATCACGTCGAGATGGATCCAGTCGGCGCCGGCGGCGTCGACCGCGCGGACCTCCTCGCCGAGCTTCGAAAAGTCCGAGGCCAGGATCGAGGGCGCGATGGCCAGGGGGCGGGGGGCGAAGGCTTGGGTCATGGCGCGTTTTCCCGTGGCGGACGGACGACGAATGGCCTCGCCTAACATGGGCCTCCGTGGCGGGCAATGCAGGAGGGGCGGGCTTCCTGTGGGCGGAAATTTCTGCCGCCGGCGGCATGAATTGCCGACGTTCCCACGGCCTGCAAAGCGTGGTGAATGCGGATTTCATTGAACTTTTCGCGCTGGCACGTCGCTTGCTGATCTGACCTGACAGAACATTGGCCGCGGCATGCCGCATCGGTTGGAGTTGTGCAATGTTGTTCGCCCTTGGTGCCGTATCGAGCGCGCTCGATGCGATCCAGTCGCTGACCAACGCGAAATCGTCGTCGACGCAGAAGACGGGATCTTCGCAGAGCGCGCCGCTCAACCCGTTCGCGATCGACAGCGGCAGCAGCACGACGGGCGGGGCGAGTTCGTCGGTCAATGCGGGCAAATATCCGCAGATCTCGCCGGAGACGATGAACGCGTTGTTTGCTGCGCAGAGCCAGTCGGCGGACAGCTCGGTCTCGTCGAATTCGGCACCCTCGGCGTCGAACGGCCGGGATGCCGCGCTGAAGCACCTGTTCTCGCAAATCGATACCGACGGCGACGGCAGCATCACCAAGTCGGAATTCGAGGATGCGCTCGGCGCCGGCGGCACCAATCTGGCGCAGGCCGATGACGTGTTCTCGAAGCTGGATTCGAATGCGGACGGCAGCGTCAGTCTGGATGAGATGTCGAAGGCGCTGAAGAGCGGTCATCGCGGTCACCACGCCCATGGCGCGGGCGACGCCTCCGGCAGCGGCTCGGATTCCTCGTCGTCGAGCGGCGGATCGACCTCGACCACGACGACCAACGCCGACGGCTCGACCACCACCACCGTCACCTATGCCGACGGCTTCAAGATGTCGACCACGGTGCCGGGCGCCTCCAGCAGCTCGAAGGCGAACGGCGGCGGCAATTCGCCTTATGACTGGTTCGGGCAGATGATGCAGCGCCAGGCGCAGGCCGCCTCCGCGACCGCGTCCTCTTCGACGTCGATGAGCGTGTGAACGAAGAGCGCTCTCCCTCGGCAAATGACGCTGTCATGCCCCGGCTTGACCAGGCTTGACCGGGGCATCCAGTACGCCGCGGCCTTCCGGTTCAATCACAACCGTCTCTGGAATCGCCCGGTCGCCGGGCGATGACACCCGATGTGGGGCGCTAGCCGAACCTGTCCCTCCACGCCGGCTGCGCACCGGGGAACGGCAACGCCGTCGCGCTGTAGACACCGCGGGCGATGGCGCGTGCGACCACATTGGCTGCGATCGTGCCGAGCTCGGTGAGGCCGGCCAGCGGTTCGATCGGCTTTTCGCACGTGGCGGCGGCAAACAGCACGTCACCGTCGGTCGGCGCATGCACCGGATAGATCGCGCGGGCAAAGCCGGTGTGCGCGATCATTGCCAGCCGCTTGGCCTGGGGTTTGGTCAGCACCGCGTCGGTGACGACGGCGCCGATGGTGGTGTTTTCGCGCGCGGTCGCCGCGGGACCGCCCTTGATGCGCATGCGCAGCATGTCGTCGGTGAACTTGTCCGGCAGGCCGCGTCCGCCGAATTCGCCGCCCACCTCGAACGGTGCCGCCCAGAACCACGGCCCGTCGCCGACGGTGACAGTGCCGACCGCGTTGACGGCGACGATCGCCGCGACCTTCACGCCGTCAGGCGTCACGGCCGAGGCCGAGCCGAGCCCGCCCTTGAACGTTGCCGTGGTGGCGCCGAAGCCGGCGCCGACGCTGCCGAGCGCGAAGTCCGCGCTGGTGGCGGTGGCCGCCGCGGCGTAGCCGAGGTCGCGATAGGGCGAGAAGCGTCCCCAGGCCTTGTCACCGGCATTGAGCAGGTCGAACAGGATCGCCCCCGGCACGATCGGGATCAGCGCTTCGCGAACCCTGAAGCCGCGGCCCTGCTCGGCGAGCCATGCCTGTACGCCGCCGCCAGTATCGAGGCCAAAGGCGGAGCCGCCCGACAGCGCGATCGCGTCGACGCGCTCGACCGTGTTGGCGAGATCGAGCAGCGCATCCTCGCGTGTGCCGGGGCCGCCGCCGCGAACGTCGATCGCGGCGATCGCGGGAGAATCGAAGATGATCGCGGTCGCGCCGGAAGCGACTTTCGCATCTTCGGCATGGCCGACCCGGACGCCGGCGATATCGGTGAGAAGGTTCTTCAAGGCGACCCTCGTCGTTGAGAGCAATTCGCGATCTGCGATAGCGCAGCGATGCCGCAGGCTCAACTGGCGAGCGCGGTCCTCAGCATCTTGGCCAGCTCGGACTTGCGGTACGGTTTTGCCAATAGCAGCACGCCGGAATCCAGCCGGCCGTGATGGACGATGGCGTTTTCGGTGTAGCCCGAGGTGAACAACGTCTTCAGGTCGGGGCGGCGCCGGGCCGCTTCGTCAGCAAGCTGGCGGCCGTTCATGTTGCCGGGCATGATGACGTCGGTGAAGAGCAGGTCGATGGTCTCGTCGCTGTCGATGATCTTGAGCGCCTCGGCGCCGTTGGCGGCCTCGAGCGCGGTATAGCCGAGGCTCTTGACCTGCGTCACGACATACTGCCGCACCAGCGCGTCGTCCTCGACGATCAGGATCTTCTCATTGCCGCCGGTGATGGGCGCGTTCTGGAGCGCCTCGAACTCGGTCTCCTGCACTCCGGTCGAGCGCGGCAGGTAGATCTTCACGCTCGTGCCGTGCCCTTCCTCGCTGTAGATCTTGATGTGGCCGCCCGACTGCTTGACGAAGCCGAACACCATGCTGAGGCCGAGGCCAGTGCCCTTACCGACCTCCTTGGTGGTGAAGAAGGGATCAAAGACCCGGTCGATCAGCTCCGCAGGGATTCCGCTGCCGGTATCGCTGACCGCGATCATCACGTAATTGCCGGCCACGACATCGAGATTCATGCTGGCATAGCCGTCGTCGAGGAAGATGTTGCGGGTCTCCAGCACCAGGGTGCCGCCGTCCGGCATGGCGTCGCGCGCATTCAGCGCGAGATTGAGGATCGCGGTGGACAGCTGGCCCGGATCGACCAGCGTCGGCCAGGCATCCTCGGTGAGCTGCGGCATGATGGCGATCTGCTCGCCGAGGGTGGGATGCAGCAGCTTGGCGGCTTCGAGCACCAGCGCGTTGACGTCGATCTCGCGCGGCTGCAGCGGCTGCTTGCGCGCGAAGGCGAGCAGGTGCCTGGTCAGCTGCGCGCCGCGCTCGGCGGCATCGTCGATCAGCTTGGTGATGGCGGCAAGCTCGGGCCGGTCGGCGACCGCGTCGCTGAGAATGCCGATCGTGCCCGTGATGACGGTCAGCACGTTGTTGAAGTCGTGGGCGACGCCGCCGGTCAACTGGCCGATGGAGTCCATCTTCTGGACCTGCCGGAGCTGCGCTTCGGCGGCCTGCTTGTCGGTGAGGTCACGGCCGATGAAGTAGTGGCGCTTCACCGGCTCCGACCAGGTGCCCATCCAGTTCAGCGTGACCTCGTGACCATCGTAGTGGTAGTAGCGCGCCTCGAAACTGCGCTTGACCGCGCCACGACGGGCTGCGCGCATCTCGTTCCGGGTCTTCTCGAGATCGTCGGGGTGGATGAACTCGGTCGCGCTGTGCCCGACCATGTCCTCGGGGCTGTAGCCGAGGATGTTCTTCACGCTCGGGCTGACCTGGACGAAATTGCCATAGCCGTCGGTGACCAGGATCAGGTCCTGCGATGTCTCGAAGATGCGCTGGCGCTCTTCGGTTTCGCGGCGCAGCTTCTCTCTCGCCTGTTTCTCTTCGGTGATGTCATGGGCGATCTTGGAGACGCCGATGATCTCTCCCGTGTCGGTCCGCAGCGGTGAAATGTTCAGAACGACGTCGAGCGGGCGGCCGTCTTTCCGGAGACGAACCGTCTCGTGCTGGGCGATCGATTCGTTGCTGGCGACCCGGTTGAGAATGCTCCTGACTTCGCTCTTGCGATCCGGCGGCACGATGATGTCGATCGGCTTGCCGACCGCCTCCGCTGCGGAATAGCCGAACAGATGTTCGGCGGCCTTGTTCCAGCCGGTGATGATACCGTCGAGCGTTTTCGTGATGATGGCGTCATTGGACGACTCGACCACTGCGCCGTACAGCGCGAGGCGCTTGCCGTAGTAATCGCGTTCCGAGGCCGATTGCTGGCGCAGCCTCCCGACGAGGCCGACCGTATGCGCCTGAAGGCGGACGTTCTCGATGAGAAGCACCGCGAGCACCAAGGTCGCCGCGGCGAGGCCGTAGAGCCGGCCGGCGTAGAAGCCGAGATCGAAGCGCGCGACGTTGACGATCGCCGACAGCGCGATGTCGAACAGCCAGGCGCACATGACCACCATGAGCCAGACGTCGATCACCGTATGCGGCCTGCGGAACCAGAGCGAGACCAGCGCGGCGAAGCTGAGCGACCACACGAAGGACACGACCCCAATCATGGTCGCCGTGTAGTGACCGTCGCGCAACAGGACCGGCAACAGATCGTGCTGTGCAGTCACGATCCAGGCGAAGACGGCGATCGCGGCGATGACGCCGAGCACGCTGGCTGAAATCGCACTGCTTGCCGGACCGCGAATCTGCGGACCACCGTCCTTGTCCTTCAGCCAGGCGTAACCCATCACGCACAACGGAAAACCGGCATGCCAGATCATGTAGAGCCAGACCGTGGTCTGCCGGCCCGCGCCAAAGAGCCCGCTTGGTGCGAACAGTCCGGGGAAGGTGAGGGCGTGAACCAGGGCGGCAGCGGCGGTGAAGAGATAGCCGGTCGCGAGCCACAGCAGTGCGCGGGTCCGCATGACCGCAAATTGCGACAGCAGCAGCACTGCCGTGACGATGTCGCTTACGGCAAGCGCCGATTGATAACTCGCGACGAAGGCCGGGACCGGCTGCAGCGGGGTACCGGCGAACGGCGCGGCCGCTGCGAACAGGAGGGAGGACACGCCGACAATCGTCAATGCTGCGCTGCGGTCGGTCGAAGTGGCCGGCAGGGTCGAAAGAAATGTGCTTCGGTCGATCGTCGCAGGCACGTCCACCTCTCGCGGGTCCGTCTTGAGCAGGGTCTTGAGCATCTCCGCTGGTCTCATTCGGTCGGCAGTTCCGTCATGGTAGCGGGTTCTGGACGCAGCTTGTGAAGGAACCCGGTTACGACTCAACCAAAGGTTACAGCTTACTTAATTTCGGTGGGAACACGGAATTAGGGCAGGTAAGACGCGCTTTACTGGGACGGTGCCATAATGCCACTCTGCCGCGGCGGGTTCCAGGCTGGATCAGGCGATTTGATCAACATCGGGAGTTGTTCCCAATGCCTCGCGTCCTCATCATCGATGACCAGAAGGGCGTCCGCACGATGATGGCGATGGTGCTTCGGGTCAATCGTTTCGAGGTCGAGGAGGCCGAGAGCGGCGCAGCCGGACTGAAGGCCTTCGCGGAAAGCTCCTTCGACGCGGCGATCGTCGACATCTTCCTCGGCGACGCCAGCGGCGTCGACGTCATTGCGACCCTGCGCGAGCGCGCCCCGGCGCTCCCCGTCATTGCGGTGTCCGGGATGACGGCGCTCGATTTCATGGACCAATCGCCCCTCCTCGCCAACGTAGTCTGCCTGCAAAAGCCGTTTCGGCCGAACGATCTCCTGCAAGCATTGCGGAAGGCCCAGGCCGCGGCCGGCGAGCTGCCCGCAGTCGTCTGATCCCTGCCGCAAGAAGAAACGCCCCGGGGTAAGCCCGGGGCGCGGTGATGATTGAGGGGATTGAGGTCCAGGCCAGCGGCTAGGTGCCGCTGCCCGCGATCTCGGCGTAGCCGCCCTTGGCGTCCCACTTGTAGACGACGTAGTCGATCTGCTTGATGTCGCCCTTGGCGTCATACTCGATCGGGCCGATCACGGTGTCCCACTTGCCGGCCTTCATCGCCGCCATGACCTTCTTGGCGTCGGTGGTGCCCGCCTTCTTGGCCGCCTGCGACCACACCTGCATCGCTGCGTAGGTGTAGAGCGTGTAGCCCTCGGGATCGATGCCCTTCGCCTTGAAAGCCTCGACGATCTTCTTCGCGGTCGGCTTGTTGCGCGGGTCGGGGCCGAAGGTGAACAGCGTGCCCTCGCCGGCAGGGCCGGTGATGGAGGCGTACTCCTTGTCGGCCAGTGCGTCGCCCGCCATCAGCACGGTCTTGAGGCCCTGGTCGCGCATCTGGCGCAGGATCAGGCCGCTCTCCTGATGATAGCCGCCGACATAGACGAGGTCGATGTTGTCGCGCTTCAGGCGCGAGACGATCGCGTTGAAGTCCTTGTCGCCCTTGTTGTAGGACTCGTACATCTTCTCGGTGATGCCGGCCTTGTTGAGTGCCTTCTTGGTCTCGTCGGCAAGACCCTTGCCGTAGGTGGTCTTGTCGTTGAGGATGGCGATGTTCTTGCCCTTGAAGTTCTTGGCGATGTACTGCGCGGCGATCAGGCCCTGCTGATCGTCACGGCCGCAGACGCGAGCCACGTTCCAGAGCTTGCGCTCGGTGAACAGCGGGTTGGTCGAGGCCGGCGTGATCTGGAGCACGTTGCCATCGGCATAGGCTTCCGAGGCCGGGATCGACGATGACGAGCAGTAGTGCCCGGCCACGAACGGGATTTTCGCGCCGGCGATCTTTTCGGCGATCGAGCGCGCCTGCTTGGGGTCGCAAGCGTCGTCTTCGATGGAGAGCGCGAGCTTCTTGCCGTTGAGGCCGCCGGCGGCATTGATATCGGCCACGGCCATCTCGGCGCCGTTCTTCATCTGGCGGCCGAAGGCGGACTCGCCGCCCGTCATCGGGCCTGCGACTGCGACGGTGACATCCTGCGCGAATGCCGCGCTCGACAGCGCGATCGATGCGCCGAATGCCAGACCGATGAGCTTCAGTGATTTCATGAGATACCTCGCGGGTGGTCGCCTGTGGAAGTTGCCGGGAATGCCCGGTTCAAACCGCCGCCATTCTTGAATGAATCCGAGGAGAAGTCACCGGCAAAATACGGGCATTGGCGGAGATATCTCGCCACATTGCGCCGCAGATGGCCGGACTCAGCCGTGCCGGCCGCCTTCCAGATAGGCGGCGCGAATCTCGGGGCGCTGCAGCAGCTCGGCGCCGGTCCCCGCCAGCGTGATCAGGCCATTGACCATGACATAGCCGCGATGGGCGAGCTTGAGCGCATGGTTGGCGTTCTGCTCGACGATCAGGACGGTCAGGCCGTCCTGCCGGTTCAGGGTGCGGATCGCATCGAAAATCTGGCGTGCGATCAGCGGTGCCAGCCCGAGCGAGGGTTCGTCGAGCAGGAGCAGGCGGGGGCGGCTCATCAGCGCGCGGCCGATTGCCAGCATCTGCTGCTCGCCGCCGGACAGGGTTCCACCGCGCTGGGCATAGCGTTCCTTCAGCCGCGGAAACAGCGTGAACACGCGTTGCAGCATCGCCTCGCGTTCGGCATCGCTGCATTCGGTGGAGTCCGCCCCCATCTGAAGGTTCTCCGCAACGCTCATGCGCGGGAAGATGCGGCGGCCTTCCGGCGATTGCGCGATGCGCAAATGCGCAATCTCGTGGGTAGGCACGTCGGTGATGTCGCGGCCTTCGAAGAGGATCTGGCCGGCGCGGGCGCGCGGCTTGCCGAAGATCGTCATCATCAGCGTCGACTTGCCGGCGCCGTTGGCGCCAATCAGGGCTACGATCTCGCCGGCATTGATCTCGACATCGACGCCCTTCAGCGCCTCGATCTTGCCGTAGGCGGCGCGAAGGCCCCGGATCGCGAGCAGGGGAGTGGGCGCCGATGTCACGTCCCACTCTCCATCACGGCTACGGCCTCTTCCTCGTCGGCGCCGAGATAGGCGGCGATCACCTTGGGATCGTCGCGGACCTCGCGCGGCGTGCCTTCCGCGATCTTCACGCCATGGTCCATCACCACGATGTGGTCGGAGATCTGCATCACCACCGACATGTCGTGCTCGATCAGCAGGATCGAGGTGCCGAGCTCGTTCCGGATCGAGAGCAGGAGCTCGCTCAAGGCCGCGCTCTCGCGCGCATTGAGGCCGGCTGCGGGTTCGTCCAGGCACAACAGGGCGGGCTCGGTGCACATTGCGCGCGCGATTTCCAACCGGCGCTGGTCGCCATAGGCGAAATTGCCGGCGGCGTCGTCGGCGCGGTCGAGCAGGTTGACCCGCCTGAGCCAGTCGGTGGCGAGATCGATCGCGCGCTTTTCGGCGTCGCGGTAGCCGGGGGCGCCGACAAGGCCGAGCAAGGTGAAGCCGGAGGCGCGCATCAGCGCGTTGTGCTGCGCCACCATCAGGTTCTCCAGCGCGGTCATGCCGGGAAACAGGCGGATGTTCTGGAACGTGCGCGCCACCTTGGCCTGCTTGGCGATGCGGAAATCGTTCAGCCGCTCCAGCGCGATCACTCTGCCGTCGTCATGGGCGAGGCGAATGGCGCCGCCGCTCGGCTTGTAAAAACCGGTGATGCAGTTGAAGACCGTGGTCTTGCCGGCGCCGTTCGGCCCGATCAGGGCGGTGATCTTCTTCCGCTCGGCGTCGAAGGAGAGGTCCTGCACGGCGACGATGCCGCCGAAGCGCATGGTGAGCCGGTCGACGGTGAGAATCTTGTCGCCGCTCATCCGTGCCCTTCCTTGACGAGGTCGGAGGAGATCGCCTGCGCCTTGGTCAGAAACACCGTCGGCGCGCGATGGCCGATCAGGCCGCGCGGCCGCCAGATCATGATCAGCACCATCGCCATGCCGAACACGAGCATGCGATAGGTCTCGAGGCCGCGGAACAGCTCGAAGCCGCCGATCATGGCGAGCGCGGCGAGTGCGACGCCGAGCTGCGAGCCCATGCCGCCGAGAACGACGATCGCGAGCACCAGCGCCGATTCCTGGAAAGTGAAGGATTCCGGGCTGATGAAGCCCTGGCGGGTGGCGAAGAACGCACCGGCGAAGCCGCCGAACATGGCGCCGGTCGCGAACGCCGTGAGCTTGGTGGTCGTGGTGTTGATGCCGAGCGCGCGGCAGGCGACCTCGTCCTCGCGCAAGGCCTCCCATGCCCGCCCGATCGGCAGGCGGCGCAGGCGGATCGTCACCCAGTTGGTGAGGAGCGCAAGCGCCAGGATCAGGTAGAACAGGAAGACGATGCGGTGGGTCGGCGAGTACTCGATGCCGAGCCTGGCGGCAAACCCTTCATCGCTGTTGTCGAGCGGGATGCCGAAAAAGGTGGGGCGGGGAATGCCGGAGACGCCGTTCGGGCCGCCGGTGAGCTCCTGCCAGTTGATGATGACGAGGCGGATGATCTCGCCGAAGGCGAGCGTCACGATGGCGAGATAGTCGCCGCGCAGGCGCAGCACGGGGAAGCCGAGCAGCACGCCCCAGAACGCGGCGAGGATGCCGGCGAGCGGCAGGCAGATCCAGAACGACCAGCCGAAATTGGTGGCGAGCAGTCCGTAGGAATAGGCACCGACCGCATAAAAGGCGACGTAGCCGAGATCGAGCAGGCCGGCGAGCCCGACCACGACGTTCAAGCCCCAGCCCAGCATCACATAGGTGAGCACGAGGATCGCGAGATCGAGGATGTAGCGCTGGTCATAGAAGATCACGGGCACCAGCAGCGTGAAGATCAGTAGCGCCGGCGTGAGATAGCGGCCGATCAAGGACATGCCGCTCTGCAGTGCTGGCGGCACCAGCTTCTCGGCGCCAGTCGGACCGATCCATTGCCGCAGCAGCTCGATCACGATCGAGCCGCCGAACACGATCGCGACCAGGGAGGCGAGCTCGCCGAATCGGGTCCAGTAGGTGAGCTGGCCGGAGGAGCCTGCCTCGGTGCGGATGCCGACCATCAGCGAGAACAGCACCAGCGCGACGAGGGCGTTGATGAAGGCGGTTTTGAGGAGGGCGAGGATGCCCGTTGCAGGTTTGGCCGTATTGGTCGAGGGAGCTGTCACGCGGCCGGTCCGTCAGACTTTTTCGACTTCGGGACGGCCGAGCAGGCCGGTCGGCATGAAGATCAGCACGACGATCAGGATCGAGAACGCCGCGACGTCCTTGTATTCGACCGAGAAATAGGCCGACCAGAACGTCTCGATCAGGCCGATCGCGAGCCCCCCGAGCATGGCCCCCGGCAGCGAGCCGATGCCGCCGAGCACGGCCGCGGTGAAGGCCTTGATGCCGGCGACGAAGCCCATGAAGAAATCGACAAGGCCGTAATAGAGCAGGTACATCAGGCCCGCGACCGCAGCGAGGGCGGCGCCGATCACGAAAGTCATGGAGATGGTGCGGTCGACGTCGACGCCGAGCAGCGCCGCCATGGTCTGGTCCTGCTCGCAGGCGCGCATGTCGCGCCCGAGCCGGGTGCGCGAGACCAGCCAATTGAAGATCACCAGCAGCACGATTGTGGTGATGACCACCATGATCTGGATGTTGGAGAGCTGGATCACGAACCCATCCGGGCTCTCATGCAATGTGTAGCCGCCGGTGATGAAGGGCGGGATCGGCTTGACGCGGGCGCCTTGCGCAACTTGCGAATAATTGGTCAGAACGAACGACATGCCGATCGCCGACAGCATCGGGGCGAGGCGGAAGGAATGACGCAGTGGCCGGTATGCGATGCGCTCGATGGTCCAGCCATAGAGTGCCGTGATCGCCATCGACACTAGCAGCACGACGAGCAGGATCACGGGAATGGCCGTGAGGCCGAGCGAGATCAGGATCAGGAAGGTGATGAGGGCGATGAAGCCGCCGATCATGAAGATGTCGCCATGGGCGAAGTTGATCATGCCGACGATGCCGTAGACCATCGTGTAGCCGATCGCGATCAGGCCGTAGATCGAGCCGAGCACGAGGCCATTGATGAGCTGCTGGGCGAAATAATCCATAAGCTGCCGTTACCCAAACTTGTCGCGGCTCAAAGGGAGCTCTTGCAGAGTTCTTGGGCCCCGGCAGCCCTTGAGCGTTCTTCCCGTTTTGTAACAGGAGGGAACTGGCGGCCGCAACTGGCCAAGTCTCGGTACAAAGGCTTGTACAGAGATCATTTTGCTCGGGTTCCGGACGTGAACGGAACCGGTTCCGGGGCAACCAAAGTGAGTGCTGGCCGTTATCTTGCCCTGACGTCCAACAAGGGAGTTTCCCCGAATGACGAAGCAGCAGAACCAGAATCCGGGTCAGCAGAGTCAGAACACCGGGCAGCGCAACCCGCAACAGCAGCAGGGTGGCGGCCACAAACCCGGACAGCAGCAGCAGGATCCGATGCGCCAGGGCGATCGTCCCGGCCAGCAGCAGGGCGGCCAGCGCGGTCAGGAATAACGAGCCTGGGAGCCCAGGCGTGAAGGAGGCCCTGCCGAGAGGCGGGGCCTTTTTTTGCGCCTTACTCCATCATTCCGGGGCGGCTCGAAGAGCCGAACCCGGAATCTCGAGATTCCAAGGTGCGCAACTGCGCACCATAGTTCAATGCTGCGCATTGCCCCGGAATGAGGGAGGCCGTGGAGGGCAGTTAAGGTAAACAAAGGGTTTAAATTGCCGCCACAGTCCGATGCGAGTTAGCTCCGGCAAAGCCGCTGCCTTCCGTCGAAGGCCTCGGCAAACCAAGCGGGAAGCGGCATGTTCAGGAATTGGCGGATCGGTTCGGTCAACGGCGCGCTGCTGGCGGTTTATTTCATCCCGGCCTGGGCCCTGGTCGCCTTCAACATCTTCGTTGCACCGGTGCACGGCCTCTACGAGCGGCCGAGCGTCGCCGTGGCGCTCTTCCTGAGCGACCATCTGCAGATGGCGGGGATGGATACGGTGCGTGCCGCCTGGCTGTTGGCGCTCGGACGGCTGACGGTGGTGGCGTTTTTCGCGATCCACCTCGCGCAGCTCTGCGTCGCCCGAACCCGCAAGAACGGCGGCAGCGACGAGGCGCTCGGCATTGCGCTGGCGATCGGCAGCCTGATCTCGTTCGCCAGCATGGTGATGGCCTCGAAGGTCGGCGAGATGGCCGCGCTCCGGCTGCACGCGACCGAGCTGCTGCTTTTGCTCGGTGCCGCCATCGTGGTGGTGATCGAGAAGCCGGCGGCCGCGCCCAAGACGGCAGAGATTGCCGCACCGCTAGGTCTTGAGCAGGCCGAGCTCCTGCACAATCGCTGAGGCTTCCTTGACGGCGTGGTTCACCGCCGGCACGCCGCAATAAATCGCCTGCTGGAGCAGGATCTCCTTGATATCGTCGGGCGTGAAGCCGCCCTCGGCGAGCGCCGCACGCACGTGCAGACGGAATTCGTCCCATTGTCCGAGCGCGACCATGGTGCCGATCACCAGCACCCGTCGCGTGCGCTCGTCGAAATGCGGCCGGGTCCAGATCTCGCCCCAGGCATAGCGCGTGATCAGGTCCTGGAAATCGGTGTTGAAGGCATTGCGGTTCGCGATCGACTTGTCGACCCAGGCATTGCCCAGCACTTTGCGGCGCACGTTCATGCCGGCATCGCGGCGCTTCTGGTCGTCCATGGCGTCCTCCTTTTTCGTCATTGCGAGCGCAGCGAAGCAAATCCAGTCTGTCACCGCGGAGGGATTTTCTGGATTTGCTTCGCTGCGCTCGCAATGACGGCTGTGGCTAGCGCTGCGTCAAAAAGCCCACCACCGCATCCGTGAATGCGTGCGGCTGCTCGACGTTGGAAATGTGCGCGGCGTCGATGATGGTCATGCTGGCGCCGGGAATGTTCGCGCGGATCAGCTCGGCCGCCGAGATCGGCGTCGCCATGTCGTGGCGGCCGGCGATCACCAGCGTCGGGCTCTTGATCTTCGGCAGCAGCGCGCGCTGGTCGAGCGTTGAAAGGGCCTCGCAGCAGGCGAGATAGCCCTCGACGGGAGAGGCCAGCAGCATCGATTTCATCTTCGCAGTGATCTCAGGCTCGCGCTCGCGGAAGTCCTGGGTGAGCCAGCCAGCGATCACGGCATCGGCCACCGCTGCGATTCCGCCCTTCTTCACGGCGTCGATGCGCTCCAGCCATTTGGTCGGCTCTGCGTAATAGCAGGAGGTGTTGGCGAGGATGAGCTTGCCGAACCTTTCAGGGGCGTTGGCGCCCAGCCATTGCCCGACCATGCCGCCCATCGACAGGCCGCACCAATGCACCTTCGCGATGTTGAGGTCGTCGAGGATCGCGAGCACGTCGCGGCCGAATCGCTCCATCGTGTAGGGGCCGGGCGGAACGTTGGACTTGCCATGGCCGCGGCGATCGTATCGGATGACGCGGAACATCTGCGTGAGTGCCTTCATCTGCGGCTCCCACATCTGCAGCGTGCAGCCGAGCGAGTTGGAGAGCATCAGGGTCGGGCCGCCATCGCGGCCTTCAACGGAGACGTTGAGCAGGCAACCGTCGGCATCGATCATGGGCATGGCATGCTCCTCGTCATGCGCGGGCTTGACCCGCGTATCCATCTAAAAAGTGGATCTATCCAGGATGATGGATTGCCCGGTCAAGCCCGGCAATGACATCAGGAGAGATCCAATGAATCCAGCAGCCGGTCGATCAGCGCCTGCGACGCCCCTTGATAGGCCATCGGCTCGAACAATGCCGCAATTTTTTCCGGCGGCAGATGTGCGGTGACCTGCGAATCGCCTGACAGCACCTCGCGCAGATGCTTCTTCTCGGCGACCGCGCGCTTGCTGGCGGCCTCGACCAGATGATGTGCGGCGCTCTTGCCGAGCTTCTCGGCGAGCGCAAAGGTGACCGCCTCGGCCATGATCAGCCCGTGCGTCGCATCGAGATTGCTGCGCATGCGCGCCGCATCGACCTCGAGACCCTCGGCGATGTCGACGATGGCGGCCAGCGCGCCAGAGGTGACCAGCATCAATTGCGGCAGCGTCGGCCATTCCGCGTGCCACGGGCCGGCGCTGCGTTCATGGTCTTGCACCTGCGCGGCGAAAATCGTCGCGGCGAGCTGCGGCGCCATCGTGGCCGCGCCGAGCGCGCTCGCAGCGGCGACCGGGTTGCGCTTGTGCGGCATGGTCGATGAGCCGCCGCGGCCTTCGCCGGCGGGCTCGAACGCTTCGGCGACGTCGGTCTGCATCAGCAGCGAGACATCGCGTGCGATCTTGCCGCAGCTGCCGGCAAGGATTGCCAAGCAGGATGCAGCCTCGGCGATGCGGTCGCGATGGGTATGCCAGGGCGCCTCGGGCAGCGGCAGATCGAGCTCTTGCGCCAGCCGTTCGGCCACCGCGAGCCCGTTGTCCCCGAGCGCGGCGAGCGTGCCGGCGGCACCTCCGAATTGCAGCGCGAGGCCATCGCGGGAGAGTCGCCGCAGGCGGCAGCGCGCACGGGCGAGGCTTGACGCGTATTCCGCCGCCTTCAGCCCGAACGGCATCGGCAGCGCGTGCTGGAGCCAGGTCCGCGCCACCATCGCGGTGTTGCGATGGCTGCGCGCCAGTGCGGCAAAGCCCCTGATGGCGCGGCTGAGGTCGGCGTCCAGCGCCGCGATACCGGCGCGAAGCGTGAGCATGGTTGCGGTGTCGATGACGTCCTGGCTGGTCGCGCCCCAATGCACGTAGCGTGCGGCCTCCGCGTCTTTCTTGCCGACATCGGCGGTCAGCGCCTTGACCAGGGGAATCGCGAGATTGCCCGATCGCGTCGCGGCCTCGGACAGTGCGGCCACGTCGAAGGAATCGGCCTTGCACGCGGCCTCGATCGGGCCGACGGCAGATGCCGGAATCACGGCGGTGGCAGCCTCGGCGCGTGCCAAGGCTGCCTCGAAATCGAGCATGTTCTGCAGGGTAGACCGATCGTCGCAGATCGCGCGCATGGCGGAGCTCGACAGCATCGGCGCGAGCAGGGGGGAAAGAGATGTGCTCATCTTGCGCGCGACCTAATCATCATGGCCCGGCTGTGCCAATCCCCTACCGCCAGTACACGTCTTTTTGCAGTTGCGAATATGCATTGCACGTGACCTGGCGCCGCCCTTTCCTTTGCCGCGTCCCTGCGTTACTTGATCAGCACTATAGTTGCGCGATCCGGGAGGCACCTCATGGCCATGACGATGAACGGCGAAGTCCAGCTTGCAGCGCCGCGCGAAGCCGTGTGGGCCAAGCTCAACGATCCCGAGGTCCTGAAAGCCTGCATCCCCGGCTGCGAGGAGCTCGAGAAGACTGACGACGGCGGCTTTCGCGCGACGGCAAAAATGAAGGTCGGCCCGGTGTCGGCGCGCTTCAAGGGCAAGGTCATGCTGTCCGACCTCGACCCGCCGAACGGCTACAAGATCTCCGGTGAGGGCGAGGGCGGGGTGGCCGGATTCGCCAAGGGCGGCGCGGCGGTCAAGCTCGCCGAGAAGGACGGCGGCACGCTGCTCTCCTACGACGTCGAGGCGCAGATCGGCGGCAAGTTGGCGCAGCTCGGCCAACGCCTCATCAACGGCACCGCCAAGAAACTCGCCGACGAATTTTTCGCGAACTTCGCCAAGGCGGTACAGGGCTGAAACCTATCGCCTTTCGGCATGGCGGCTTGCGTCCGGGGTGATGTTGCCCCAGGCGACAATGGCCCATATGATGGGTTGGAATAATTATAAGAACGGCTTCGACGGGACCCGTCGGGGCTCTGATAGAGAGTGCTTATGGCAAAAATCTCCCTCATCGTGAACGGCAATCCTGTGACGGCCAATGTCGATCCCCGCACGCTTCTGGTGCAGTTCCTGCGCGAGAATCTGCGGCTGACCGGCACCCATGTCGGCTGCGACACCTCGCAGTGCGGCGCCTGTGTCGTGCATCTCGACGGCAAGGCCGTGAAGTCCTGCACCACGCTCGCGGTGATGGCCGATGGTCACGAGGTCAAGACGATCGAGGGACTGGCGGCCGACGGCGCGCCGCTGCATCCGATGCAGGAGGCCTTCCGCGAGCACCACGGCCTGCAATGCGGCTTCTGCACGCCCGGCATGATCATGACTGCGATCGACATCGTGCACCGCAAGGGCCACGAGCTCGACGACCATACAATTCGCGAGGAGCTCGAAGGCAATCTCTGCCGCTGCACCGGCTATCAGAACATCGTCGCTTCGATCTCCGCCGGCGCCAAGGCCATGGCGAAATCCGATCTCGCGTAATGCGCATCCCGCGATCAGGACATTCAGATGTACGAATTCAAATATCATCGCCCTGGGACCGTTCGCCAGGCGGCCAACCTCCTGGTGAAGAACGAAGACGCCAAGGTGATCGCCGGCGGCCACACGCTGATTCCCGTCATGAAGCAGCGCCTCGCAAGCCCGCCGCATCTGGTCGATCTCTCCCACATCGAGGGGCTCAACACGATCGAGATGAAGGGCCGCTCGCTCGTGATCGGCGCCACCGCCAAGCACGCCGACGTCGCGACCTCCGCGATCGTCGGTGAGGCGATCCCCGCGCTGGCGAACCTTGCCGGCGGAATCGGCGATCCCGCCGTGCGTCACAAGGGCACGATCGGCGGCTCGCTCGCCAACAACGATCCGACCGCCGACTATCCGGCCGCGGTGCTCGCGCTCGGGGCCACCATCGTCACCAACAAGCGCCGCCTCAAGGCGGAAGAGTTCTTCCAGGGTCTGTTCACGACGGCGCTGGAAGCCGACGAGATCATCACCAAGGTGATGTTCCCGCTGCCGAAGAAAGCGGCCTATGTCAAATTCCGCAACCAGGCCTCGCGCTACGCGCTGGTCGGCGTGTTCGTGGCGCGGCGTCCTTCGGACGTGCGTGTTGCCGTCACCGGCGCCGGGTCTGAAGGCGTGTTCCGTGTCACCGCATTCGAGGAGGCCCTGAAGAAGCGCTTCGCCTCGAAGGCGCTGGAAGGCATCACGGTGCCGGCGGAAGGCCTCAACAGCGATATCCACGGCAGCGCCGAATACCGCGCACATCTCATTGGTGTTCTGACGCGGCGCGCCGTCGACGCCGCCAATGCCAAGGAATGATGGGCCTCACTCATTGGCCCAAGGCTTGCCCGGTGAGGGCGTAAACGAGACTGGCCTTTCATGACTCTAGCGGCCCTGCCGGCATCGGTCGATGCGATGCTCGAACTCCTGACGTCGCGCGGCTATCTTGCCGAGCGATCGCTGGCGACGGTGACGTATCTGTCGCTGCGGATGGGCCGGCCGCTGTTCCTGGAAGGCGAGGCCGGAGTCGGCAAGACCGAGATCGCAAAGGTGCTCTCGGTGGCGTTGGGGCGGAAGCTGATCCGCCTGCAGTGCTACGAAGGCCTCGACGTCTCCTCCGCGGTCTACGAATGGAACAGCGCGGCGCAGATGATCGCGATCCGGATGGCGGAAGCCGCCGGCGACACCGATCGCGAGCAGCTTTCGAGCGACATCTTCGCCGATCGCTACATGATCAAGCGGCCGCTGCTCCAGGCGCTGGAGCCCGATGTCGCCGGCCCGCCGGTGCTGTTGATCGACGAGCTCGACCGCGCCGACGAGGCGTTCGAAGCCTACCTGCTCGAAATCCTCAGTGACTTCCAGGTGACCATCCCCGAATTCGGCACCGTGAAGGCGCCGTACCCGCCGATCGTCATCATCACCTCCAACCGCACCCGCGAGATCCACGACGCGCTGAAGCGGCGCTGTCTCTATCACTGGGTGGATTATCCTGCCGCCGAGCGCGAGCTTGCGATCGTCAAGACGCGCGTGCCCGGCATCTCCGCAAAGCTGTCGCAGCAGGTGGTGCGCTTCGTCCAGGCACTGCGCAACCAGGACTTCTACAAGTCGCCTGGGGTCGCCGAGACCATCGACTGGGCCACCGCGCTGTCGGAGTTGGATGCCCGCTCGCTCACCCCGCAAGTGGTCGGCGACACGCTGGGCGCGCTGCTCAAGTACCAGGACGACATCACCCGCATGCAGGGCGATACCTTGCAGAAGGTGCTGAAGGAAGCGACGAGCGATTAGGCGTCATTCCGGGGCGCGCGAAGCGCGAACCCGGAATCTCATGCCACAACCTCCGGATTCCGGGCTCGTCGTTTCGCGACGCCCCGGAATGACAGAGCGGGGATAGACCATGGCCATCAACCACCTTGCCCCCGAGCAGACAGGGCAATTCGCCGACAACATCGTCGGCTTCGCCCGCGCGCTGCGTGCGGCCGGCATGCCGGTCGGTCCGGGCGCCGTCATCGATGCCATGAGCGCCCTGCAGGTGATCGACATCGGCAACCGGTCCGATGTCTTCACCACGCTGGAGGCGATCTTCGTCAAGCGCCACGAGCATGCGCTGATTTTCAGCCAAGCCTTCAACCTGTTCTTCCGGGCCTCCGAAGAGTGGAAGCACATGCTGGATTCGGTGCCGCTTCCGGAGCAGGCCAAGAAAAAGCCGCAGGCCGGCGCCCGTCGCGTCCAGGAGGCGATGTTGCAGCCGCGCATGACCGAGACGCCGCAGCACCAGGAGCAGGACCTGCGCCTGTCGGTCTCCGACAAGGAAATCCTTCAGAAAAAGGATTTTGCGCAGATGACCGCGGCGGAGATCACCGAGGCGCTGCACGCCATCGAGCGGATGCACCTGCCGCAGGCCGAGCTGCTGACGCGCCGGCAACGACCCGATCCGCGGGGCCTGCGTCTCGACCTGCGCCGCACGCTGCGCGCCTCCTTGCGGACCGGCGGCGACATCATCGACATCCATCACCTCGGGCGGATCGAGAAGCCGGCGCCGATCGTTGCGCTGCTCGATATCTCGGGCTCGATGAGTGAGTACACCCGCCTGTTCCTGCATTTCCTGCATGCCATCACCGATGCACGAAAACGCGTCTCGGTGTTCCTGTTCGGCACGCGGCTGACCAACGTTACCCGCGCGCTGCGCCAGCGCGACCCCGACGAGGCGCTGGCGAGTTGCTCGGCCGCAGTCGAGGACTGGGCAGGCGGTACGCGGATCTCGGCCTCGCTGCACAACTTCAACAAATTGTGGGCCCGGCGCGTGCTGAGCCAGGGTGCCATCGTGCTCTTGATCTCCGACGGGCTGGAGCGGGAGGCCGATTCCAAGCTCGCCTTCGAGATGGACCGGCTGCACCGGTCCTGCCGGCGGCTGATCTGGCTCAACCCGCTGCTGCGGTTCGGCGGCTTCGAGGCCAAGGCCCAGGGCATCAAAATGATGCTTCCCCACGTTGACGAATTCCGCCCGGTACATAATTTGAGTTCGATCCAGGAGCTGATCACGACGCTCTCCCAGCCGCTGCCGCCGCATCACCGCAGCCTGATCCGCTCCGCAGCTTGAGAGGCGCCCCATGCTTGATCGCGACGAGGACATTCTGAAGGCGGCGGAGGACTGGCAGAAGGCCGGCCGTGGCGTCGCGCTCGCCACCGTCGTCGAGACCTGGGGCTCGGCCCCGCGCCCGGCGGGCTCTAGCCTCGTCATCAATGACGAGGGCACCTTCCTCGGCTCCGTCTCCGGCGGCTGCGTCGAAGGCGCCGTGGTCACCGAGGCTATGGACGTGATCGAGAGCGGCAAGCCGAAAATGCTTGAGTTCGGCGTCGCCGATGAGACCGCCTGGAATGTCGGGCTGTCCTGCGGCGGCACCATCCGAGTCTTCGTCGAGAAGGTTGGCTAGCCGTGAAGCTCGCAATCCTGCACGAACTCAACGCCGAGCGCGCCGCGCGCCGGCCCGTGATCCTCGTCACCGACACCGAGACCGGTGAGCAGCGTCTGGTGAAGGCCGCAGACTTTGCCAAGGACCCGCTAGGGGCCGAACTGGAGAAGCAGCTTCGCATGGGCAAGAGCGCCAATGTCGAGGCCGGCGGCAAGAAGCTGTTCCTGAATGTCTACGCGCCGACCGCAAAGCTCGTGATCGTCGGTGCGGTTCATATCAGCCAGGCATTGGCGCCGCTGGCGCGCTCGCTCGGCTATGACGTCACCGTCGTCGATCCCCGCACGGCCTTTGCGAGCCCTGAGCGCTTTCCCGACATTCCCCTGATCGCCGAATGGCCCGACACCGCGCTGCCGCCGCTCAATGTCGACGCCTATACGGCGTTCGTCGCGGTGACGCACGATCCCAAGATCGACGACCCCGCGCTGCTGCACGCCTTCGAGCGCAACTGCTTCTACATCGGCGCGCTCGGCTCGCGGAAAACGCATGCCAAGCGGGCCGATCGGTTGCGGGCGCAGGGCGCGAAGGAAAGCGACATCGCGCGCATCCACGCGCCCATTGGTCTTGCGATCGGCGCGGTCTCGCCATCCGAGATCGCGGTCGCGATCATGGCCGAGATTACGGCGGTGCTCCGCCTGCCTCCCAAAGAGAGAGAACAAGCGGCATGAAGTTCGGACCAGCGAGCCCCAGGGATGCGATCGGCGGGGTGACCGTCCACACCCTGCGTCAGGGACCGCTGGTGCTGAAGAAGGGCACGACGATCGGTCCGGCCGAGGTCGAAGCGCTGGAGCGCGCCGGCATCAAGGACATCGTCGTGGTGCGCATGGAGGAGGGCGACGTCTCCGAGGACGTTGCGGCCGCGAGCATCGCGCTTGCGGTCGGCGGCGAGGGCATCCATGTCGAGCGCGCCTTCACCGGCCGTGCCAATCTGTTCGCCGCGCGGCCGGGCGTGCTGGTGGTCGACCGCGCCGCGGTCGACCGCATCAACAATGTCGACGAGGCCATCACCTTTGCCACGCTCACCGCTTTCAAGCCGGTGGTCGAGGGCGAGATGGTCGGCACCGTCAAGATCATCCCGTTCGGCGTCGAGGGACGTTTGCGCGATGCCGCCGTGCAGGCCGCCGGCAAGGACGTGCTGAAGGTCGGGCCTTACGTGATCAAGCGCGTCGGCGTGGTCTCGACGCTGCTGCCGGGCCTCTCCTCCAAGGTGATCGACAAAACCCTGCGCGTCACCGCCGAGCGGCTCGCGCCGGCCGGCGCCAGCATCGTTGGCGAGCGGCGTGTCCCGCACGAGAAGCAGGCGCTGTCGGCAGCGATCAATGAGGTGCTGGGCCTGGGCGCGGAGCTCGTGATCGTATTCGGTGCATCCGCGATCGCCGATCGCCGCGACGTGATTCCGGCGGCCGTCACCGGCATCGGCGGCGAGATCGAGCATTTCGGCATGCCGGTCGATCCCGGCAATCTGTTGCTGATCGCCCGCGCCGGCAATGTGCCGGTGCTCGGCGCGCCAGGCTGCGCGCGCTCGCCGGTCGAGAACGGGTTCGACTGGGTGTTGATGCGGCTGCTCGCCGGCATCAAGGTGACGCGGTCCGAGCTGATGGGCATGGGTGTCGGCGGTCTTCTGATGGAGATCGTGACGCGGCCGCAGCCGCGCGCCAAGCCCGAGACCGAGGGCAACAGTCAGGTCGCGGCCATCGTGCTCGCGGCGGGCCGCTCGACGCGGATGGGCGGACCGAACAAGCTGCTCGCCGAGCTCGACGGCAAGAAGCTGGTGCGCCTTGCGACCGAGCAGGCGCTGGCCTCCAAAGCATCCGAAGTGATCGTCGTCACCGGTCACCAGGCCGAGCTGGTCGAGCAGGCGCTGCAAGGGTTGAAGGTGAAGTTCGTCCGTAATCCGGATTTCGCCGGCGGCATCGCCGGCTCGGTCAAGGCCGGCGTCGCCGCCGTGCCCGAGAGCTGCGACGGCGCGGTGGTGTGCCTCGGCGACATGCCGCTGATCGATGCAGGGCTGATCGATCGTCTCATCGACGGTTTTGCGCCGGACCGCGGCAATCTCATCGTCGTGCCCGTCAGCGAAGGCCGCCGCGGCAATCCCGTGCTGTGGTCGCGCCGCTTCTTCAAGGAGTTGATGACGCTCGACGGCGACGTCGGCGCGAGGCATTTGATCGCCAAGCATGCGGAGGCAGTCGCCGAAGTGCCGGTTGATGGCGAGAGCGCCTTCCTCGACATCGACACGCCGCAGGCGCTGGAAGCGGCCCGACGGGGATGACGTGTCGTAGGAGCGTAGGAGTGGCAAAGCGAAGCGTGCCCACCCTTTTCGATTTCGGTGGAGATAAATGGTGGGCACGGCGCTTCGCGCTTTTGCGCACTCTACCGCAGCTCCTAGCCTTCCGTTTTCAACTCCCCGTTCACCATCTGGAAACGACCGCCGCTTAGAGTTCTCCACCTGCCTTGGGGGGAGGGGTTTTCCATGGCTTCGAATGTCGTCGCGCGCCGTTGCGCGATGTTTTTCTTTGCGCTGTCGGTTTGTGTTTCCGGCGCCCGTTACATTACCGAAGCCCATGCGGCCGGTGCATTCGCCGTCGGCAAGTGTGGTGCCTATGGCCAGGCCTATGACTACAGCGCCGAGCACGAGGCGCGCGCCGCGGCGCAGAAGCAGTGCAAGGGCGATTGCACGACGGTGACGATGAAGCGTGCGTGCGCGGCGATGTCGGTCGATATGACAAACCCTTGCGGCGCTTACGGCTATGCCGTCAAGCCCAAGATCTCCGCCTCGCTCAATGCCGCCACACGCGAATGCTATAAATACGGCGGCAAGGAATGCGTGATCCGCGCCTGGGCCTGCGACGCCAAGGGTTGATTTTCTGCTCCGTCATTCCGGGACCTCGCGGAGCGACGAACCCGGAATCTCGTGCGATAATCTCCAGATTCCGGGTCTGCGCTTTAAGGCGCATCCCGGAATGACAATTTGTGGAGACATGCATGCAGTTCGACACCAAGATCGCCGTCGTGATCCGCACTGATCTTCAGGCCTGGCAGAAGCTCAACGTTGCGGCCTTTCTCACCAGCGGCATCGCGGCTGCGTTTCCCGAATGCGTCGGCGAGCCCTATGAGGACGCCTCGGGCACGGCATATCACGCGCTGATTGGCCAGCCGATCCTGATCTACGGCGCCGACGGTCCTGCCTTGTCGCGCGCGCTCGACCGTGCGCTCACACGCAACGTCAAGCCGGCCGTCTACACTGAAGACATGTTCAAGACCACGCATGACGCCGCCAACCGCGAGGCGGTGAGGGCGGTGGCGCGAAACGAGCTCAATCTCGTCGGTCTCGCCGTTCGTGCCGAGCGCAAGGTGATCGACAAGATCGTCGACGGCCTCAGGTTCCATGGCTGAGGCGGCCGCGGCGCCGCCATCGCCATGTCACGATGGCGCGAGCGCTTGCGTAGCGGTTTGTCTCTAATCAAGGGTGCGCGGCGAGTTGCCGCTAGAGGCCAAGCCCGGCGAATGGGCGGTGATTTCCGGCGTCGGTCGTCACTCCCTCGCTGCTCACCCCGGCGGCATCCCCTCGAACTTCGGCAAGTCCGGGTCGAGACGATCCCAGCCATGCCCGCGCGCTGCGTAGGTCACCGCCTGCGGCTTGTAGCGGGCGGGCTCGTCGAGGCTCGCGGCGCGGATGGTGAAGATGTCGGGCATCGCGGCGAAGGTCATATAGACGGGCAGGCCGCACTGCGGACAGAAGCCGCGCGTCTTCACGTTGCCGCTGTCGCCGACCATGTCCCAGTGCGTCGCCTCGCCGCTCAGCGTGACGCCGGCGCGCGCGAAGGTCGCGAAGGAGCCGTGGCCGCTGCCGCTCTCCCGCTGGCAGTCCCGGCACTGGCAGTGATTGCTGAACAGCGGCTCACCGACAATCGAATAGCGGATCGCGCCGCAGGCGCAGCCGCCGGTATAGGGCTTGTCCATCGTGATATCTCCCACTCACTTTTCGCCGCTGATCTCGTCGAGCTGACGGACGACCTTCTTCCAGCCGCCGCTCATGATTGTGTAGGCCGACTCGTTCCTGGGCAGGACGAAGCCCGCATGGACCAGGCGGAGCCGCGTGCCGGCTTCGACCGGGGTGAGGGACCACGTCACGACGGTGTCGAGCGGCGCGCCGTAACCGGTGTTGAGCTCATGGCCGCCTTTCCAGGCATAGACGAGACGCCTGAAAGCCACGACCTCGAGAACCCGGCAATGGATCACGCCGTCCCAGTTGCCGCCTGGGGTCGTCTGGAACGTGAAGGCTTTGCCTTCGACGGCTTCAAAGCCGGTCGGCTGCATCAGCCAGCGCGCGATCAATTGCGCGCTGGTCAGCGCCTTCCAGATCGTCTCCGGTGCATGAGGGAGCACCTCGTCGATGACGATGTCCTTTGTTTCGGCTTTCGACGCGGCAGTACTCACGGATCGATCTCCTTCAACAGGTCACGCAGGTTCTGGAAGCGCTCGCGCCAGAAGACGCCGTAGTGATCCATCCAGGTCACCAGCGGCTCGAGTCCCTGCGGCGCGGCGCGGTAATAGACATTGCGGCCCTCTGCACGCTCGGCGACGAGACCGGCCTGCTTGAGAGACTTCAGGTGCTGCGAAATCGCGCCCTGAGTGACGCCGCTGCCGCGCGTCAGCTCGGCGACGCTGATCTCCTTGCTCTCGAACACGCGCTCGAACACGGCGCGGCGGGTGGGATCGGCGAGGGCGCGCATCACGCTGGTGACGGGGTTTGGAGTGGCTTGGATCATGGCCTCAAATTAGCGATCACTAATGCATTAGTCAATACTAATTTGTCCGCGAAGCGGGGGAGCGCCTTTTGCAGACTTGACTATGACTGACCAGTCAGTCATAAATGTCGAATGACGAAGAAGCCGACCAAAGCCGCCTTGCCCTCTGCGGCCTCCCACGCGAACGGCCCTGAGGCTGCTGGCCCCGACGCGGCGCCTGCCTCGAACCGCGCCGCGCGCGCGGCGGAGCGGCGTGCGGCGATCGTGGAAGCGGCGATGGACGAATTCATCGCGCGCGGGTTTGCGGCGACGCGCCTTGACGACATTGCCAAGCGCGCCGGCGTGGCAAAGGGCACGATCTACCTGCACTTCAAGGACAAGGAATCGATGTTCGAGGAGCTGGTGCGCATCGTCATCGTCCCCGTGGTCGCGCGATTGACTACGCTGCCGCCGCCGGCAGGCTCGGTGCGCGACCTGATCGAGGCGTTCGCCGGTAACTTCCTGAAGGAGGTGATCGGCACGAGGCGCGGCGATCTGGTGCGCCTGATCGTGGCAGAGGGGCCGCGCTTTCCCTCGGTCGCCGACTTCTACTACCGCGAGGTGGTCTCGCGTGGGATCGCCGCCATGCGCGCGCTGATCGAGCTCGGTATTGCCCGCGGCGAGATCCGCGAAAAGGATCTTGCTCGCTATCCGCAGATCCTGGTCGCGCCTGCGATGATCGCGGTGATCTGGCAGAGCCTGTTTGCGCGGCATGCGCCGCTCGATGCGCAGGAGATGCTGCGCGTTCATCTGGATTTGATTTTTGGCGAACGGAGGACGACATGAGGTCGTCGCAAGCAATTTTCAGTCTTGCATTGACGATCGTCCTCGCGGCCGGGCTGGCCGGCTGCAACGAGCAGCGCGATCCCGGCTTCCAGGGCTGGGTCGAGGCCGACATGATCTTCGTCAGCCCGGACGAAGCCGGCCGGGTGATCAAGCTCAATGTCCGCGAGGGCGACGAGGTCAAGGTCGGCGATCACCTCTATTCCGTCGATGACGACCTCCAGCTTGCCGATCTCAACCAGAACAAGGCGACGCTGGCGAATGCGCAGCAGACCTATGACCGGGCCGCCTCACTGAGCAAGACCGGCGCGGGTACGCAGGCCAATCTGGACTCCGCCGTTTCGGCTTTGCGGGTGGCGCAAGCGCGGGTGGCGACGTCGGAGACGCGCTTGGCGCGGCGCAAGGGCTTCGCGCCGGTCGCCGGCACCGTCCAGCAGATCTATTTCCGCGAGGGCGAGATGGTCGCGGCGCAGCGGCCGGTGCTCTCGATCATGCCGCCGGGCAACATGAAACTGCGCTTCTTCGTGCCGGAGACCGAGCTGTCCAAGCTTGCGATCGGGGATACGGTGCGCGTCTCTTGCGACAATTGCGCCGCCGATCTCACCGCAAAGATCTATTTCATCGCGACCTCGGCGGAATACACTCCGCCCGTCATCTACAGCCTCGATGAGCGCAACAAGCTGGTCTACCTCATCCAGGCGCGGCCCTCGCGGCCTGACGCCTTGCGGGTCGGACAGCCGATCGATGTCCATCTCAATCCAAAGACCCCGGTGGCGGACAAGCGATGAGCAACGGCAACGGCATCGCCATCGACGTCAAGGGCCTGACCAAATCGTTCGGCGGCCGCGAGGTCGTGCACGATCTGTCGATGCAGGTGAAGCGCGGCTCGATCTACGGCTTCCTCGGACCCAACGGCTCGGGCAAGACCACGACCATCCGCATTATTTGCGGGCTGCTCACGCCGGACAGCGGCGAGGGCACCTGCCTCGGCTACGACATCCGCCGCGATGCCGAGAAGATCAAGCGCCAGGTCGGCTACATGACCCAGCGCTTCAGCTTGTACCAGGACCTCTCGGTGCGCGAGAACCTCGAATTCGTCGCGCGGCTCTATGGCCTCGCTGATGCGCGCGGCGCCGCACGTGACATGATCACGCGGCTCGGGCTCTCGGGGCGCGAGGATCAGCTTGCAGGCGAGCTCTCCGGCGGCTGGAAGCAGCGGCTGGCACTCGGGGCCTGCACGCTGCCCAACCCACAATTGTTGCTGCTCGACGAGCCGACCGCCGGCGTCGATCCCAAGGCGCGGCGCGATTTCTGGAACGAGATCCACGCACTCGCCGCCGACGGTCTCACGGTGCTGGTCTCGACCCACTACATGGACGAGGCCGAGCGCTGCCACGAGATCGCTTACATCGCCTACGGTCATCTCCTGACGCACGGCACCGTGGAGGAGGTGATCGCGAAGTCGGCGCTCACGACCTACACCGTCACAGGCGAGGATTTGAACGGGCTCGGGGCCGCGCTCACCGGCAAGCCGGGCGTCGACATGGTGGCGCCGTTCGGCACCTCGCTGCACGTCTCCGGCCGCGACGTCGCGGCGCTCGAAGACAGCATCGCGTCTTGGCGCAAGAAGGGTGGGCTGCACTGGCAGAAGTCGCAACCCTCGCTCGAAGACGTGTTTATCGAGCTGATGGGGCGCTCCAAGGATAATTTCCAATGAGCGTGGTTGATCTTCCAGCTCCAGCCCGGGAAATTCGCGAGCGCTTCGGCTTCCTGCGGCGCTCCTATGCGATGCTGATCAAGGAGTTCATCCAACTCAGGCGCGACCGCGTTTCCTTCGCGATGATCGTGATGTTGCCTGTGATGCAGCTCATGCTGTTCGGCTATGCCATCAACACCACGCCGCATCATCTGCCGAGTGCCGTGCTGCTCCAGGAGGATTCTGATCTCACCCGCTCGATTCTGAAGGCCCTGGAGAACACAGCCTACTTCCGCTTTCTCTACGAAGTGCACGACGTCGACGATTTCGACAACCTGCTGAAATCCGGCAAGGTGCTGTTCGGCGTCGAGATCCCGCGCGGCTTCGAGCGGGCGGTGCGGCGCGGCGACAGGCCGGCGCTGCTGGTCGCCGCCGATGCCACCGATCCGGTTGCGGCGAGCGCGGCGCTCGGCTCGCTCGGCATGGTCGTGCAGACCGCGCTCAAGCACGATCTCTTCATCGGCGATCCTCCGGAGATGCCGTTCGAGATCCGCGCGCATGCCCGCTACAATCCGGCCGCGGCCTCCAGCCTCAACATCGTGCCGGGCCTGGTCGGTACCATTTTGACCATGACCATGCTGATCTTCACCGCACTGTCGGTCACGCGCGAGGTCGAGCGCGGCACCATGGAGAGCCTGTTGTCGATGCCGATCAAGCCGGTCGAGGTGATGTTCGGCAAGATCGTGCCTTACGTGCTGGTCGGCTTCGTCCAGGCCTTCCTGATCATCGGCATCGGCGTCGGTCTGTTCGGCGTGCCCGTGCTCGGAAACCTCGTCCTGCTGGCGCTGCTCTCGACGCTGTTCATCACCACCAATCTGTCGATCGGCTATACGATCTCGACGGTGGTGCAGAACCAGCTCCAGGCCATGCAAATGTCGATGATGTTCTTCCTGCCGAGCATTCTTCTGTCCGGATTCATGTTCCCGTTCGCGGGCATGCCGACCTGGGCGCAGTATGTCGGCGAATGCCTGCCGCTGACCCATTATCTGCGCATCGTCCGCGCCATCATGCTGAAGGGCGCGACCATGCAGAATTTGCGCTTCGATACGCTGGCGCTGACGGCCCTGATGCTGCTCGCCATGACCATCGCCGTGACGCGCTTCCGCCGCACGCTGGATTGAGGCAAACTGGCCTTGATGTCATCCCGGGGCGATGCGCTAGTATCGAATTATGGTGCGCAGTTGCGCACCTGAGAATCTCCAGATTCCGGGCTCGCGACTGCTTCGCGCCCCGGAATGACCAGGGGGTGAAATGGTCAGGTTTGCGAGCAGGAAGGCGCGGCATCATACCGTGCTATCGGAGGACTTCGAGCGCGAGCTGACGCGGGAGGTGCTGCGCACCGAGCTGTTGCGGGTGCGCGCCCTGATCATGACGGGCTGCGTCATGATGTTGTTCCTCACCGCGATCTACTTGATTGATCCCGCCGTGGTGAACCGGGTTTGGCGCGGGACGAAAGGGCTGATCGAGGTCTACGGCCTTCTCGTCGGCTTCATCCTGTTCGAGGTTTGGGTCCATGCCCAGATCAGGAAGAACCTCCGCCTCGATCGCGACGTGCCGGTGATCAGGCGCTATATCGGCACGCTGATCGAGACGTCGCTACCGACGGTGATGCTCATCCTGCAAATCCGGACCATGGGCGCGAGCCAGGCGCTCGGATTCGCCGTGCCTCTGATGTACTTCATTTTCGTCATCCTCTCCACTCTGCGGCTCGATTTCTGGCTCTCCACTTTCACGGGTTTTGTAGCCGCAGCCGGGCTTCTGGCGATCGCGCTGTACTACAACTCGGCGGGGGAGGCCGACGAACCCCTGATCTATTTCCATGCCGTGCGCAGCATCATCATCCTGATCTGCGGGGTGCTGGCCGGCGCCGTGGGCGCGCAGCTGCGGCGGCAATTTGCCGCCAGCATCGCGGCGGCCACCGCGCGCGACCGGGTGACCAATCTGTTCGGCCAGCACGTTTCTCCGCAGGTGGTGGAGCAGCTGATGGCGACGGGAACGAGCACAAGCGGCGACGTCCGCCGCGTCGCGGTGATGTTCGTCGATTTCCGCGGCTTCACGGCCGGCGCGCAATCGCGCACGCCGCAAGAGGTGGTCGATCGGCTCGACGGCGCCTTCGCCGTGCTGGTCGATATCCTCGACCGTCAAGGCGGCATCGTGAACAAGTTTCTCGGTGACGGTTTCCTCGCGCTGTTCGGTGCGCCGCTGGAGGCCTCCGACGCCGCGCACCGCGCGGTCGCCGCCGGCCGCGAGATGCTGATGGCAATGGATCGCATCAACGCGGAGAGCAGCTGGCCGCTTCGCATCGGCATCGGCATCCATTTCGGCGAGGTCGTCGCCGGCAATATCGGCTCGCCCCGGCGCAAGGAATACACCGTCATCGGCGATACCGTGAACTTCGCCGCGCGCTTGGAGGCGCTGAACAAGGAGTTCGGCTCGCAGCTGCTGATCTCCGCGTCCGTGCGCGAGGCGCTGGGCGCAGACGGTAGCGATGCCGTCGCGCTCGGCGAAGTCGAGGTGCGTGGCTACGGGCAGAAAGTGCCGGTGTTTCAGCTCGGCTAGCCCGCCTTCAAATGTGAGTCGCGCGTCGTTGAAGCGCCGTCGCGCTGCGTTGATGACGCGTGATGAAATATCCCTGCTAGTTTTCGGGTCCTGCACGGTGGAAGCCGAAACGTCTCGGCTTTCATTCGTTATCCGGAGAAAGCCAATGACCCGATCGACCCTTGTTGCGGCCGCGCTGATCGCCACCGCCATCCTTCAAGCCGAAGCCGCAGCCGCGCGCAACGTCACGGCGCGGCACGCCGCAACTCACGTCACGACAGACTGCGTCAGGGCTCCGGCAGAGGGTGCGTTTGTATCTGATCCCTACAAGCAGCCGCCCTGTCTGCCCAACACGGCCTACGCGTCCCCGAACTAGTGCTCGCATTCAGATGAGCGGGCTGGCGAGGTCTGCCAGCCCGTGTCGGGCGGGCGACGGCAGCTTGCCTTCGCGGTATCCTGGTAGGGCCTTGACTTGCGCTTCATCTAGTCATCTATATGACTAAATGAATTCAACGCTCGACGACCGCTTGCCACGCTACCAGCGCCTGCGCGACGACCTCGCGGCGCGCATCAACCGCAATGAGTGGCGGCCGGGCGAGCCGATCCCTTCGGAAGCCGAGCTGGCTGCGCATTACGGCGTTGCCATTGGCACCGTGCGCAAGGCGATCGATCAGCTCGTCAGCGACGGCGTGCTCGAGCGGCAGCAGGGCCGCGGCACCTTCGTGCGCCGCGCGCGGTTCAATTCATCGCTGTTCCGCTTCTTCCGCTTCCAGTCCGAGAGCGGCGAGCGACGCGTGCCGAAGAGCCGGATCATCCGCCGCAAGAGCGTGTCGGCGACATCGGCGGTCGCATCCGCGCTACGCATTCCGGTCGGCGAGCCGGTGATCAGCCTCTCGCGCCTGCGCCTGATCGACGACGTGCCGCTGCTCGCAGAGGAGATCTGGCTGCAGCAATCACGTTTCGCCAAGATCCTCGAGATCGACACCGCCGAATTCGGCGACCTCCTGTATCCGCTCTACGAGGAGCGCTGCGGCGAGGTCGTGGTTTCGGCCGAGGAGATCCTCACTGTCGAGACCGCCAACGAAATGCAGGCGCGCCTACTCAGGCTCGCGCCTCATGCCCCGCTGATCGTGATCGAGCGCCTCGCGCTCGATCTCGAGCGCCGACCGATCGAATGGCGCAGGTCGCGCGGGCCGGCCGACCGCTTCCGCTATCACGTCGAGATCCGCTAGCGGCCTTTCTACGTCATCAAGCAATAACGAGTACAGGGGTAGGAAACATGTCGAACTGGTACAGCGAAAGCTCGCCGCTGGAGCGGCGCACGTTCTGGGCAAGCTTTGGCGGCTGGGCGCTCGATGCGCTCGACGTCCAGATGTTCGGTCTTGCCATCCCGGCGCTGATCGCCGCGTTCGGCATCAGCAAGGCCGATGCCGGTCTGCTCGGCTCCATCACGCTGTTCTTCGGCGCGTTCGGCGGCTGGTTCGGCGGTGCGCTCGGCGATCGCTTCGGCCGCGTCAAGGCGCTGCAGATCACGGTGGCCACCTTTGCGCTTGCGACCTTCGCCTGCGCCTTCGCAATGACCTACACCCAGCTCCTGGTCTTGAAGGGGATTCAGGGCCTCGGCTTCGGCGCCGAATGGGCCTGCGGCGCCGTGCTGATGGCCGAGATCATCCGGCCCGAGCATCGCGGCAAGGCGCTCGGCTCGGTGCAGAGCGCCTGGGCGGTGGGATGGGGCGCCGCCGTGCTGCTCTCGGCGCTGGTCTTCACCTATGCGCCGGCCGACATCGCCTGGCGGCTCTTGTTTGCGCTCGGCCTGTTGCCCGCGCTCCTGATTATCTTCATCCGCCGCGGTCTGAAGGAGCCGCCGCGCGCGGCCGCGGCCGAGAAGACGCCGTTCTTCGCAACGCTCTCGGGCATCTTCCACCGCGACGTGCTGCGCTCCACCCTGATCGGCGGCCTGTTCGGCATCGGAGCCCATGGCGGTTATGCCGCGCTGACAACCTTCCTGCCGACGTACTTGCGCGAAGTCCGGCATCTGTCGGTGCTTGGCTCCAGCGGCTATCTCGCCGTGATCATCGTCGCCTTCTTCTGCGGCTGCGTGACCAGCGGCATCATCAGCGATCGCATCGGGCGCCGGGCCAATGTCGCGTTCTTTGCCACCTCCTGCATCGTCACGGTGCTGATCTACATCTTCGCGCCGCTGACAGATGGGCAGATGCTGGTGCTCGGCTTTCCGCTCGGCTTCTTCTCCGCCGGCATTCCCGCCAGCATGGCGGCGCTGTTCAGCGAGCTTTATCCGGCCGGCGTGCGCGGCACCGGTGTCGGCTTCTGCTACAATTTCGGCCGCATCGTCTCCGCCGCGTTCCCCTTCCTTGTCGGCTTCCTCAGCGAACATATCGGGCTTGGGCCTGCAATCGGCATCGATGCGGCCTTTGCCTATTCGCTGGTCCTGATCGCGGTACTGCTGCTGCCGGAGACGCGCGGCAAAGTCTTCGAACAGACCGCCGCGACGCGCGCCTGACGTGCAGATGGAGAGCAAGTGCCATGACGTTCGTCTCGCGCGGCCTCACACGCCGCCAGTTTGGTGCGGGCCTCGGATCGCTCGCCGCAACGGCCGCCACCACAGCCAGGAGTGAGGCGGCCTTGCCGACGATCGATAGCCATGCCCACGTCTTCCACCGAGGTCTCCAGCTCGCGCCGGGCCGGCGCTATGCGCCCGGCTACGACGCGCCGCTGGCGCTCTATCTGGAGCAGCTCGACCGGAGCAGCATGAGCAATGGCGTGCTGGTGCAGCCGAGCTTTCTCGGCACCGACAATTCCTATCTGGTCGATTGCCTGAAGCAGGCGAGCGGTCGCCTGCGCGGCATCGCCGTGGTCGATCCCGCGGCGACGACGGACGAGTTGCGTGTGCTCGATCGCGCCGGCGTCGTCGGCATCCGGCTCAATCTCGTCGGCCAGCCCTTGCCGGATCTCGCCGCCGGCGAGTGGAAGGCGCTGCTCGGAAGCGTGAGAGCGATGGGGTGGCAGGTCGAGGTCCAGCGCAACGCCTCCGATCTTGCCGTGCTCGCGCCACAGCTGCTCGATCACGGCGTCACCGTCGTGCTCGATCACTACACGTTGCCGGACCCGAAGCTCGGCGTCGGCGATCCCGGTTTCCAGTCGGTACTGAAGCTGGGGGCGACGAAGAACGTCTGGGTCAAGATCTCGGCGCCCTATCGCAACGGTGCGGCCGGCGAAGACTTCGCGAAGCAAGCCTTTCCGCTGCTGCGCGGCGCTTACGGCCTCAATCGCCTATTGTGGGGCAGCGACTGGCCGCACACGCAATTCGAGGCGACGCAGACTTACGCGAAGAACCGGGAATTTCTCGATCTGCTAGTCGTCGACAAGAGCGAGCGTGCGCAAGTGCTCGCGGCGCCACGGCCGCTCTTTCGCTTCTGAATCTCTTCCGCGATTGCTCCGATTGCTCCGAATTTAGGGGCATGACGAGCGATGTTTTCGGCTTGTAGACTGCTGCGTGATGCGGCCCGTCGGCCGCGACTTGCATGGGGAAGTGACGATGCAGCGCCGCTACATCACCGTCGACGTGTTCACCGACCGCGCCTTCGGCGGCAACCAGCTCGCCGTGGTGCTCGATGCCGGCGGGCTCTCGACCGCGCAGATGCAGGCGATCGCGACCGAGTTCAACTATTCCGAGACGACGTTCGTGCTGCCGCCGCGCGACAAGGCCAATGATGCCGAGGTGCGAATCTTCACGCCGGTGAGGGAGCTTCCCTTCGCAGGGCATCCTAATGTCGGGACCGCCTTCGTGCTGGCGAGCCTTGCCAGGGAGCCGAAGTCGCGGCTGCTGTTCGAGGAGAAGGCGGGTCTCGTACCGGTGGACATTGTGCGTGAGCAGGGCCGGGTGGTCAGCACCGAGCTCACCGCTCCGCAGCCGCTGTCGCGGCTTGCACAATGTTCTGCCGAAGAGGTCGCGGCCTGCATTTCTCTGACTGCGGATGACATCAAGACCGATCATCATGGGCCGCAAGTCGTCGGCGTCGGAACGCCGTTCGTGGTTGCCGAGGTGCGATCGCGCGAGGCTGTGCGCCGGGCCAGGCCGGACGCCGCAGCGTTTGGCCGGATGCTGCCGCGCGACGGCGCTTTCTCGGTCTATTTCTACACCCGCGATGTGCCGGCAGCTGAGGTATCTTGCGAGCGTCAGGCGCGGATGTTCTTTCCTGGCGCCAGCGGGCTGATCGAAGACCCCGCGACCGGCAGCGCGACGGTTGCCGCCGCCGCCCTGTTCGCCGATCTCGATCCCGCGCCCGACGGCGAATTGAAGCTCACGATCGGCCAGGGTTTTGACATGGGCCGTCCAAGCATCCTTCTCACCCGCGTCCGCAAGCGGGACGGCAAGATCGTCTCCGCTCATGTTGGCGGCAGTTGCGTGCAGATGATGGAGGGGACGTTCCGGTTGGCTGGGGATTCCTAGCCCGGATGGAGCGAAGCGCAAGCCGGGGGTGCTGCGAGGGTCGAAGGTCCCGATTACGCTTTCGCGCCATCCGGGCTGCGGGATCGGGCTCGCGCGCCCAGCTACATCTGCCGTCCCGCCAAATTCTTCACCGTCACCCCATCGCGCTCCTCGATGATCTCCGCGATCATCCGGCGGTGGCAGTGGGTGTGGTCGCGTTCGTAGCAGAGCAGGCACACCGGGCCGGCCTTGTTTACGAGCGCCGACAGCTCGTCCATCTCTTCTTTCGCCTGCGGCGTCTTCAGGTGCTTCGAATAGATCGTCTCCAGCACGTCATATTGCCCGCTGCGGGCGGCGAGGCGACCTTCCTTGGGCGTGCCGAGCGCGGCGAGATGGACATAGGCGATGCCGCGCTCATCGAGCCCGGCGGATAGCTGCTTCTTGGAAAAGCCCGGCCGGCGCGACGACGTCACCGCGCGCACGTCGACCACGAGCTTGACGCCCGCAGCTTCCAGCTCGTCCAGCACGGCCTTGGGCGGCGTCTGCTCATAGCCGATGGTGAAGAGCGTCTTCGCCTTTGCCATGAACCATCCTCAGCTCACTCGCGCGATCAGTTCCATGGCGCCGTGAGGTGCGCGCACCTTGCCCTCGTGGATGACATAGGCGAACACGTCACGCGGCGCCTTCTTCGGCTTGGCCTTGTCAACCTTCGGCAGGTCATCCGGTTCACCGCCCGCAGCCCAATCCTTGAAGCGCTCCGCCCAGGCATCGAGCTGCTTCGGCGGATAGCAGGTCTTGATCTCGTCATTGCCTTTCTGAAGCCGCGCATAGACGAAATCGCCGGCGACATCGGCGATGGCGGGATATTTGCCATGCTCGGCGAACACCACGGGCGTCTCGAACTCGCGGATCAGTGCGATGAAGTCAGGCGTGCAAAAGCTGTCATGGCGGACCTCGACGACGTGGCGCAGCGCGCGCCCATCGAGCTTGCGCGGCAACAGCTCCAGGAACTTGCCGAAATCGGCGCCGTCGAACTTCTTCGTCGGCGCGAACTGCCACAGCACCGGCCCGAGATGGTCACCGAGTTCCAGCACGCCGGAATCATAGAACCGCTTGATGGAATCGCCGGCCTCGGCGAGCACGCGGCGGTTGGTGGCGAAGCGCGGTCCCTTCACCGAGAACACGAAGTCATCAGGCACCTCGCTCGCCCATTTGCGAAAGCTCTCCGGCTTCTGCGAGCCGTAATAGGTGCCGTTGATCTCGATCGAGGTCAGCTTCGAGGCGGCATAGGACAGCTCCTTCGCCTGCGCGAGCTTCTCCGGATAGAACACGCCGCGCCAGGGTTCGAAGGTCCAGCCGCCGATGCCGATGAAGATGTTGCCGGTTTTTTTGGACGCGGTTTTTGCTTTGGCCACGGGAGGATCTCGCATCGTCGGGGGAGGAGGGCTTCATCCTAATCAAACCAGATGTGATTGGCCAGTTGGCCCGTCCCGTCTAAGCTCGCGGCCGGACCCGCGAAGAAGGAGAACAACAATGCGGATGCTGTTGGTGGGAGCCGCGCTCATCACGATGACATCTGCTGCCATGACGTGTTCTGCCTTGGCAGATGACGACGACGCGAAAAGTGCACAGAAGCTCGCCCAGCAGGGCCGCGACGATTACTGGCATTGCCTGGCGCGGGAATATTCGCGCGACTCCAATCAGGGCCTGTCGGAGCAGGATTTCGGCCGCTCGGTTGCGGGCGCCTGTCCATCGGAGCGGCAATATTACCGCGTGGCGCTGCTCGATTATCTCACCACGCAGTATCCGGATATCGATGCCGGCGCCCATCTCGCTACCGCCAACAGGGCGGTGGAGGCGGCGCAGAAGGACATCGTGATCGCCTTCGTCAAGCACCGGCCGCCCCAGAAGTAGCAAGTCACCAAGGCTGGCTGGCAGCTCTTCCGGCCGCGCGCTCATCCATGGTATCAGTGGGCCCATCTGGAGCAGGGATGGGTTTCCATGTCGTCTGAGTCGGTGGGTGGCGTTCTGGGGGCGATCGTCGCGGCGATCGTGCTTGCGGTTGCCGTCGTGTTCGGGCCGATCGGCCAGTACGGCAAGCCGCCCAAGCCGGCGAAGGTCGAGCCGGCCCCGGCGGCTGCACCGCCAGCACCCGCCGCGCCCGCGCCGCGCGGGCCGATCATCCGGGAAGTCCCCAACCAATAGGGCGCGAAAAATGGGGTTTCCAGCCCCTTGCGAACCGCTTTTGCCGTCCCCATCTAGCCTCTAACGGCGACGTTGAGCGAAGAACTCCGTCGTTGGGACGACCTTGGAATAGCTCAGGCCTGCGCCGGATGTACGCGCGGTCCGCCATTCCGGGGTCGTTGGCATTTTGGGCCCCTTTTTGGGCCGTTCCCCAGAGACCCCGGCTTGGCAGCGCAGGACGCGGCGGATATACGCTGCCGTCATGAATGAAGCGATCAGACCGGGCGTCGACATCCAGGCTCAAGAGGGGCCGGAACTGTCGGTCATCGTCCCCACCTTCAATGAGCGCGATAACGTCACGGTGCTGTACCGGCGCCTGGAGGCGACCCTCGCCAACGTCGCCTGGGAGGTCGTGTTCGTCGATGACAATTCACCCGACGGCACCTGGGACGTCGTGCGCGCGCTGGCGCAGCGCGACAGCCGCGTGCGCTGTGTCCGCCGTATCGGCCGCCGCGGTCTGTCGGGCGCGTGCATCGAGGGCATCCTCGCCTCGAGCGCTCCCTATGTGGCCGTGATCGACGCCGACCTCCAGCACGACGAGACGCAACTGCCCAAAATGCTGTTGCTGCTCGCAAGCGATCAGGCCGACCTCGTGGTCGGCAGCCGCTACATCGAGGGCTACAAGAGCGAAGGTTTCAATAAGCAGCGCGCCGGCGCCAGTGCGCTCGCAACCGAGGTCGCCAAGAAGATGTTGCGGGTCGAGATTGCCGACCCCATGAGCGGCTTCTTCATGATCCGCCGCGACCGTTTCGAGCAGCTCGCGCCAAAGCTCTCCGTGCACGGCTTCAAGATCCTGCTCGATGTCGTCGCGACTGCGCACGGCAGCTTGCGGGCGGTCGAGATTCCCTACACCTTCGGCGCCCGCCAGCACGGCGAGAGCAAGCTCGATTCCATGGTCGCGCTCGACTTCCTCGGTCTCGTCTTCGCCAAGCTGACCAACGACATTGTCTCGCTGCGTTTCATCCTGTTCGCGATGGTCGGCGGCATCGGTCTCGTGGTGCACTTGACCACGCTGTTCATCGCACTTCAGCTGTTCAAGGCGCCGTTCGCGGAGGCGCAGGCCGCCGGCGCCATCGTCGCCATGACCAGCAATTTCATCCTCAACAACTTCCTCACCTATCGCGATCAGCGACTGAAGGGCTTTGCGCTGCTGCGCGGCCTGATCGCCTTCTACATCGTGTGCAGCGTCGGCCTGCTCGCCAATGTCGGCGTCGCATTCTCGGTGTACGACCAGGAACCGATCTGGTGGCTGGCCGGCATGGCCGGCGCGCTGATGGGCGTGGTGTGGAATTACGCGATGTCCGGACTGTTCGTCTGGCGCAAGAAATAGCGCGTGATGGGCGGAGCTGACGCGCGGATCGTCCGCAACACCGCGCTGACGATCCTCGCGCTGGTGGCCCTGCGGCTCGTCGCGGCCGCCTTCACGCCGATCACCTTCGACGAAGCCTATTATTGGATGTGGTCGAGGAACCTGGCCGGGGGTTACTACGACCACCCGCCAATGGTCGCCTATGTGATCCGCGCCGGCACCCTGATCGCGGGCGATACCGAGCTCGGCGTCCGCCTCGTCTCGATCCTGCTCGCACTGCCGATGAGCTACGCGGTCTATCGTTCCGCCGCAATCCTGTTCGGCGGCGCGCGCGTGGCTGCAACCAGCGCCATCCTGCTCAACGTGACGCTGCTGGCCTCCGTCGGCACGCTGATCGTGACGCCCGATGCGCCGCTGCTGGTCGCCTCCAGCTTCGTGCTGTTCTTCCTCGCCAAGGTGCTGGAGACCGGCCGGGGCGCATGGTGGCTCGCGGCCGGTGTCGCGGTCGGCACGGCGCTGCTCTCGAAATACACCGCGATGTTCTTCGGGCCGGCGATCCTGATCTGGCTCGCTTCCGTGCCGAAACTCAGGCGCTGGTTTCTCTCGCCCTGGCCGTATCTCGGCGGCATGGTCGCCTTGGCGCTGTTCTCGCCGGTGATCCTTTGGAATGCGGACCATCAATGGGTCTCGTTCGCAAAGCAGCTCGGGCGCGCGAAGATCGAGGACTTCCGCCCGGTCTTCATCGCAGAGCTGATCCCGACGCAGATCGCGTTCGCAACGCCGCTGGTCTTCATCCTCGGCGCCATGGGCCTGCACGCGCTGACCTGGCAGCGCGCCGGCGCGCTGGCCTCGCGCGTGCTGATCGAGACGATGTTCTGGACCATCGTCGCCTATTTCGTCTGGCACTCGCTGCATGCCCGCGTCGAGGCCAACTGGTTCGCGCCGGTCTATCCGCCCTTCGTCGTGGCCGCGGCCGCCGCTGCCAACCTTGCGCGGTGGAAGCCGCGCCAGCGGCGCCTCGTCGACTTCTGCCTGCGTTGGGCCGCGCCGGTCGGCATCGTGATGTTTGCAGCGTTGGTCGTTCAGGCAAATACCGGCTGGCTGTCGGGCTATCGTCGCGATGCCACCGTGCGCAGCGTCGGTGTCGGCTGGCGCGAGCTCGCCGCAGAGATCGAAGCGGTGCGCGTGCGCGTCGGTGCGACCTGTGTGCTCGCACAGGATTACGGCACCACGAGCTGGCTCGCGTTCTACCTGCCGCGCGGCACCTGTGTGGCACAGCAGAGCCAGCGCATCCGCTGGGTCAACATGGGCGAGCCGGATCCCAAGCTGCTCGCCGGCAAGCTGCTCTATGTCGACGAGCTGCGCCCGGACGGGCATCCCGTCCTCAACGAGCGCTTTGCAACGGTGACGCAAGTTGCGCAGTTGCAGCGCAAGCGCGGGCCGCTCGTGGTCGAGACCTACGGCATCGATCTGCTCGAAGGCGCGAAGCGTGAGGTGCTGGATCGCTCGCCGCCGCCGGAGGCGCGGTAGCGGACTTCAGCCGATCATCTCGGCCTTGGCAGCGTCGTGGCCTGGCCCGCTCTGATCGCGCCAGAACCAGACGGTCACGACACCAGAACGGCCGCGGACATGGGCCAGCAGGGGGCCTGACAGGACGCCGTCGGGAGCACCGTGGAAGTCGGCCGCATCCAGCATCGTATCGCTCAGTGCGAGCCGCGCATCATTCTGGGCGGCAACCTCCATCAGCCGGCTTGCGACGTTGACGGTGTCGCCTGTCGCCGTGATGTGCTGATGGCTTTCGCCGAGCCGCGAGGCGACGATCGGGCCGCAATGCGCGCCGATCTTGAAGCCGAGCTGACCTGCGACTGCCGGCGGCAGCGAGGCGATCCAGCGTTCGAGACCGCGATGCAGGTCGATCGCGCATTTCAGCGCGCGCGCCGCGTCGTCGGGCATCGCGCGCGGCAACCCGAACAGGATCATGGCGCCATCGCCGAGGAAGCCGGTGATCATGCCGCCGCAATCGATCGCGGCCTTGTCGATCAGTGCATGAAACGCCTTCAGAAGATCCCTGAGTTCGTCCGGATCAATCCGCTCGCTCAAACCGGTGAAGCCGGAGAGATCGACGAAGACCACGGCGGCATCCTGCCGGACGGGCTTTGACAGGAAGTCCGGATCGCGCGCCAGCCACTCCTGCAGTGCCGGCGCCTGGAATTGCGCAAGCGACCTGCTCTTGGCGGCGAAATATTGCGTGCGGCGGCCCCCGGCCCACAGCTGCACGCCGGCAAAGACGGTCACCGGCGGCACTGCCGCGGCGAGCGTGGTCGCCGCGTTCAGCCAGACGCCATGCGTGAACGCGAACAGATTGAGTCCGGCCCAGGCGATCATCATCGCGGCCGCCGCCATGATGCCGAGCGCGCTACGCCGCCAGGCGAGCAGGCCGACCAGCAGCATCGGCAGAAGGGTCGCGGAGAGCGCGTCGGCAATACGGACCCTGCGGTCGCGCACGACGGCATCGCCGGCGACGAGATGCGTGATCGCAGTCGAGATCACTTCGAAGCCGGGCATGAGGGAATCGAACGGCGTGGGATAGAAATCGCCGCCGCCGGCGACCGAGGCGCCGATCACGACGATCCGGTTCTCAACCGCCGCCCGATCGAGCGTGCCGTCGAAGATGCTCTGTGCGCTGACGGTACGGATCGTCCGACGCGGGCCGTAATAGGTGATCGGCAACGCGAAGTCGCTGTCGGTCGGCACCGCGCGATTGCCCAGCATGAGACGGTCGGGCGCGACCGTCAGCGGCTGGTCGAGCGCACGGGCGGCGACACGCAAAGGGAACGACAGCTCGACCTTGTCGCGCGTCCGGAACAGCATCGGCACCGCGAGCGGTGAGCCCGATTGTCCCGTCGCGACATTGACGACGCCGACCTCGGCGTGATCGGCGAATGCGGGCAATGGCTGCAAGAAGCGTTCGGCCTCGGGCAACACGGCCAGGGGGCCTTCGCTGGGTGCCACGGTCTCGCTGGCGGAGGGGAAGATCGCCGCGGCGGCGAGCACCATGGGACCGGTGGCGAGCGTGTTGGCCAGCGTGGCATCGCCGATCGCGGCGCTGCGGTCGACGAGCAGGAGATCGATCGCGACAACCTTCGGCTTGAACTGCACGATGGTGTCGACGACGCGGGCAAGATCGGCGCGCGGCAGCGGATAGCTGCCACCGCGCTTCACGACGGTGTCGTCGATCGCGACGATGGTGACGACATCGGGCGGACGCTGCACGCCGCGGGCCTGCGTCCGCCAGTCGGTCAGCGTGGCTTCGAGGCGATCGAGAAAGCGCAGATGGCCGTTGGCGTGCGCGGCATAGATGCCCGCGCCCCACAGCGCGGTGAGGACGAGTGCCACCAGGATCTGAACGCGTCGGCTGCGCATGCGGTCGTCTTGCAATCTCGTATTGTCCAAATAGTCTTGGCGACCCCGACCTACTGCCCGAGTCTTGCCATGAGCGCGTCGACGCGCGGCTGACCCCATGTCTTGATGGTCAACGGGCCGGTTGCCTCGACGTCGACGCCTTCGCCGGGTCCAAGCACGACGCCGCGTCCACGAGCCCGGCGGGTCACGCCGACCGCACCGTCGGCGACGAACACGGAGGTCTTGGCGTCAGCGACATCGACTGCCCATTTCGTGCCGCGCACTGCGGCAATCGCTTGCGGCGTCAGCACCTTGAAGGGGTTGCGCCGCGGCTTCTTGGGCACCTCGATCAGCAGGGCCTTGTTGCTCAACGCCACGGAATCTATATGTCCGTCGCGGTTGGCGTCCTTAAGTTCAAACTTGGCGCCACTTTCCGCAACGATGGTGATGCCGTTGTCGCAGCGCCAGGTCTGCGTCCCAGCGGCCGAGGGCGATGCCGTGCAGCCCGCATTGGCCGCAAGCTGTGCAGTCGCAGATCCAACCAACAGAAGCGACCCTGTCAGGGCGAAAAACCCTGTGCGCGCTATCCCTCTCATGCCAGCTCCGTTTGCGTGCTCGGCACAGTTCAAGGCGGGACGATACGGTACCGTATCACGCGCAGAGGCTGCTGAAAAGTGCCGAGGTGGCAGCTATTTTCTCGTGGCGGCGATGTCCAGAACCGAAACGATCAACTTTCAGTCACGGCGCTGTTGCCGCAATCGGCCAGCGGACGCAGGGCCGTCCACCAGCCTCTCGCAACGCTTCCGCGCTACGCTCAGTGCTAATTTGAGGGTCACGAAAACGGCGTTGTTGAGTGCGTCATGGATGCGGCCGCAAGCGTCGAACAGTTGGCGCAAACCGGTCGAGAAACATGGTTAACAGACGCGTCTAAGTCCGTAGTTCTGCGGGCTTTTTTCTCAAAACGGGACAGCGTTGACGAGTTGCCCCACATCCGCCCGAACTTAATCCGCATTTAACTAAAAGTCGCCTTAATGACGCTCCGACCCTCTGCGAGATGCTGTTCCCGGATCGTGACCAGCGGCACTTCGAAGGGGGACTGAGTGACACCGTCCTGGACGCAAGGCGAATGAGTACGAGTATCGCTGCGCAGAGTAACGCGGCACGGAAGTCCAAGAATTATTCGCGGAAATCTTCCCGGAAAATGACCACGTCCAATTGGCTTGGCGCCGCGGCGATCGGCTGTGTCGTGATGGGCGCCGGCTGGACCATCTACAGCAACGTCTTTGGCGCGAGCGTCTATCCGACTGTCGGCAGCATCGGCTACGACGAGCCCGTGATCAAGCGCGCACGCAAGGTGGCGCTGCGCGAGGCCCGCGAGGCCATTGAGGAAACCTTCGCGCTGCTGCCCGACCGGCTCCAGGTCGCAGCTCCCATCTCGCGCGAGATGTTCAACGAGCGCTTTGCCGCCGCTGCGACGCAGGGTGTGCCGTCGAATGCGGCGAGCGCCGCGCCGGCAACGGAGGTTGCCGTGGCCAAGAACACGCCGAAGGACGCCCCGAAGCAGAGCGTCATCGCCAAGGTCGCGGAAGCGCTGAAGCCGGCAGCCAAGATTGCTGACAAGACCGCTGAGAAGCCTGCGGACAAGGCCAAGCGCGCACCGGATGCCCAGATGCAGCTGGCCTCGGCCGACCCGGCCGAGATCGTGCCGGCGCCCGAGGCGAAGCCGAAATCCTTCGCCGACCGCGCCAAAGCCGCGGTGATGTCGATCACTGCTCCGCGCCAGTCGATGGTCGAAAAGCTCTGGGGCAAGCGTGAGCCGTCCGGCGGGCTGCTCGCCTACGCCTCGGCCGATGCGAGTGTGACCGCGTCCATCGCGCCGAAGGAGCAGAACCCGATGTTCGGCGGCGCGCCGCCCTATGAGCGCGACACCGCGGTCTACGACATCACCGCCAAGACGGTGTATCTGCCCGACGGCACCAAGCTCGAGGCGCATTCCGGCCTCGGCTCCAATCTCGACGATCCGCGCTCCTCGAAAATCCGCATGCGCGGTGTGACGCCGCCGCACATCTATACGCTGAAGCCGCGCGAGGCGCTGTTCCACGGCGTGCCGGCGCTGCGCCTGACCCCGATCGGGGGCGAAAGCGCGATCTACGGCCGCGACGGTCTGCTCGCGCACACCTTCATGCTCGGGCCGAACGGCGACTCCAACGGCTGCGTGTCATTCAAGGACTATTACGCGTTCCTGGATGCCTACCGCAACAAGGGCATCCGCAAGCTCGCGGTGCTGGCGCGGGTGGACTGACCTGCGCTCAAGCGGTCATCTGCTTGCGCAGCGCCATCTCGGTCGCAATCGCCTCCCGCACGCGAGGCCGCGCCTGCATGCGTTCGAGATAGGCTGACAACGATGGCCACTGCGCAATGTCGACGCCGGCAGGCCGAAGCAGCAGCAGGGCCCAGGCGAGGTGGGCGTCCGCGACGGTGAAGCGGTTGCCGACGAGGAATTCGCGGTCCGCCAGATGCGCTGCCGGCACCGACAAGGTCTGCGCGATCCGTGCTCGCGGCTTGGCGAGCGAGCCGTCGTCCTTGTACCAGAAGGTCGGAATCAGGAACGCCTTGTGGATCTCGGCGCCGACGAAGCTCAGCCATTCCTGGAGCCTGTAGCGGTCGGGATCGCCGAGCGGCGGCGCAAGGCGCGTCTCGGGCTTCAGATCGGCAATGTATTGCAGCACCGCCGCGCTCTCGGTCAGCCGTTCGCCATTCTCCAGCACCAGCACCGGCACAGCGCCCTTCGCCGCCACGCCGTGAAAATCGCTGCCGTCGTCCACGATCGTCTTGGTCAAGAGGTGCACCTGATGGTACTGCGCATCGAGGCCAGCCTCCATCAGCGCGATCCGGCTCGCGAGCGAGCAGGCCATCGGTGAGAAATAGAGTTGCAGCATCGCGTTGCTCCGTTACTTCAGCGCATCGCCGCGGGCGATGATCGCGAAGCGATCGGACAGCTCGGCGAGCGCAACCTCGTGGATGGTTCGGGCGTCCAGCGTGCCGCCGCGCCCGTCCGGCAGGTCGCGCGTGGCGCAGGCATCGGCATCGATCGTGGTGCGAAAGCCGAGGTCGAGCGCGGCCCGCGCCGTGGAGCTGACGCACATATGCGTCATGAAGCCGGCCAGCACGATGTTCTTGCGTCCGGTCGCGACAAGGCACGCCTGCAAATCGGTGCCGGCAAAGGCATTCGGCAGCTCCTTCTCGATCACGGGCTCGCTGGCGCGGGGGCTCAGCTCGACGACGATGGCACCGCGGTCGGCGGCACGATCGAACAGGCTGCCGGCCTTGCCGCGATGGGCGATGTGGATGATCGCGGCACCAGCCTCGCGGGCCTGTGCCAGGAGCGCAGCCGCACGTGCGATCGCGGGCTTGGCGTCGGGCAAGGCGAGGGGGCCCGCGAGATATTCGTTCTGGATATCGATCAGCACCAGTGCGGCGTCGCCGAGGCGCGGCGGGCTGAGGTCGGCGCCGGCGAGCTGGAGCAGGGTCTTTGCGGTCATGGTCTTGGAAATCTCCCGGGGTAGAAGGCGCAACAAACATAGCCCGGGAATGCCTGCCGATATGCAGGAATATTGCAGCGGGAGGCTGCGAGATTGCAGGCCATCGGGCGGCGATGTAGCCTCAAGCCATGAACTGGGACGATCTGCGCATCATCGCCGCCGTCAGGGACGAAGGCACCTATGCCGGCGCCAGCGCAAAGCTGCGTATCGACGAGACGACGGTCGGGCGCCGGCTGTCGCGCATCGAGCGTGCGCTCGGCTTGCGTCTGTTCGAGGCCGCCGACGGCGTTCGCAGGCCGACGCGGCAATGCGAAGCGGTGCTGGCGCATGTCGAGGCGATGGCCTCGCATGCGGCCGAGATCGGCCGCCTCAGCGAGAGCCTGGAAGGTCCGGTCGGCCGCCTGCGCATCGCCTCCACCAACACAGTTGCAGAAGAAGTGCTGTCGCCGCGTGCGGGCGACTTCCTGCGGACCCATCCCGGCCTGACGCTGCAATTCCTCACCTCGAGCGAGAACGTCAGGTTCTCGCGCTGGGAGGCTGATCTGGCCATCCGCTTGCGCAAGCCCGACAAGGGCGACTTCGCGATCTCAAGGCTCGGCGACATCAAGCTGTATTTTTTCGAGCCGGTTACGACCGAGGGCGAGCCGATGCTGTGCGTCTATCCCGACGAGCTCGGCGCCATTCCCGAGATGCAATTCCTGCGCACCAGGAAGGCCCGCGCGCGCTGCGTCGCCGATAACGTCCGTGTCATCCGCAATCTGATCCGCGCCCATCAGGCCGCCGGCGTGTTGCCGGAATATGTCTGCGCCGACCTGCTCGGCGACCGCCGCCTGCGCGCCACGCTGCTGCCGAAGCGGCGCGACGTCTGGCTGCTCGTGCAAAACCATCTCAAGCGGGATGCCGCAACGCGCGTGACCATCGACTGGGTGAGGGCCTGTTTCCAGGAGACCTCGCGCCGCTGACGGCGCATCGGGTTGCGATCGGCCCCCAGGGTTCGCCTGTCGTGAACGCGCGAGCGCGCCGGCGCGACCTATCCTGAACAGGGTTTTCACGGGCGCAAAGGTTGCGTAACGTCATGCCGGTTGCAGGCTGAGCAGAAGGCGATGACGATTGTTCAGGACACCATCGGGCCGTCGACGGCGCAATCGCGGGAGCGGAAGGCGATTGCCGTCCTGATCCTGCTGATCCCGCTGCTGTGGTGGCCGATGATCTTGTTTCGCTTCGTCCTGTATCAGCCGTTCAACATTTCCTAAAGCGCGATGAGATTTGGATGAATCGTCATCGCGCTTTAGCTTGTTGTTTACGCATGATCTTTCCGGAAAACCGCTTCGCACTTTTCCGGATCATGCTTTAGAAGGCCCACTTGGGCGCGAGCCCGGAATGACGGGTGGAGAGAAGTTATTGCAAACCAAAACCCCGGCATCGCTGCCGGGGTTTCGCATTTCGTATCGTGCCTGAACGGCTGGATCAGAAGTCCATGCCGCCCATGCCGCCGCCGGGGGGCATCGCCGGGCCGGCGCCGCCCTTCTTGGGCAGCTCGGCGACCATGGCTTCCGTGGTGATCAGGAGCGCGGCCACCGAGGCAGCGTTCTGGATCGCGGTGCGGACCACCTTGGTCGGGTCGATGATGCCCTTCTTGACGAGGTCGGCATATTCGCCGGTCTGGGAGTCGAAGCCGTAATTGTAGGCCTTGTTCTCCAGGATCTTGCCGACGATCACCGAACCGTCTTCACCCGCATTGATCGCGATCTGGCGAGCGGGAGCCGACAGCGCCTTGCGCACGATCTCGACGCCGGTCTTCTGGTCGTCGTTCTTGGTGCGCAGGCCCTTGAGCTGCTCGGAGGCACGCAGCAGGGCGACGCCGCCGCCCGGGACGATGCCTTCCTCGACCGCCGCGCGGGTCGCATGCATCGCGTCATCAACGCGATCCTTGCGCTCCTTCACCTCGACCTCGGTCGCGCCGCCGACGCGGATCACCGCGACGCCGCCAGCGAGCTTGGCGAGACGCTCCTGGAGCTTCTCACGGTCGTAGTCCGAGGTGGTCTCCTCGATCTGCGCCTTGATCTGGGCCACGCGCGCCTCGATGTCGGCCTTCTTGCCGGCGCCGTTGACGATCGTGGTGTTCTCCTTGTCGATCATCACCTTCTTGGCGCGACCGAGCATGTTGAGCGTGACGTTCTCGAGCTTGATGCCGAGGTCTTCCGAGATCGCCTGGCCGCCGGTCAGGATCGCGATGTCCTGCAGCATGGCCTTGCGGCGATCGCCGAAGCCCGGAGCCTTGACGGCCGCGACCTTCAGGCCGCCACGCAGGCGGTTCACGACGAGGGTGGCGAGGGCCTCGCCTTCCACGTCCTCGGCGACGATGACCAGCGGCTTGCCGGTCTGCACCACGGCCTCGAGCAGCGGCAGCAGCTCGTTCAGCGAGGAGAGCTTCTTCTCGTTGATGAGGATGTAGGCGTCGTCCATCTCGACGCGCATCTTGTCGGCGTTGGTGACGAAGTAGGGCGAGATGTAGCCACGGTCGAACTGCATGCCCTCGACGACGTCGAGCTCGGTCTCGAGCGACTTGGCTTCCTCGACGGTGATGACACCCTCGTTGCCGACCTTCTTCATGGCGTCGGCGAGGAACTTGCCGATCTCGGCATCGCCGTTGGCCGAGATAGTGCCGACCTGGGCGATCTCGTCGTTCGAGGTGACCTTCTTCGAGTTCTTCTCGAGGTCGGCCACGACGGCCTCGACCGCGAGGTCGATACCGCGCTTGAGGTCCATCGGGTTCATGCCGGCGGCAACGGACTTCGCGCCTTCCTTCACGATCGCCTGGGCGAGCACGGTGGCGGTGGTGGTGCCGTCGCCGGCCGCGTCAGCGGACTTGGAGGCGACTTCGCGCACCATCTGGGCGCCCATGTTCTCGAACTTGTCGTCGAGCTCGATCTCCTTGGCGACGGTGACGCCGTCCTTGGTGATGCGGGGAGCGCCGAACGACTTGTCGAGCACGACGTTGCGGCCCTTCGGACCGAGCGTGACCTTCACCGCGTTGGCGAGAACGTCGACACCGCGCAGCATCTTGTCGCGCGCTTCAACCGAGAATTTGACTTCTTTGGCTGCCATCTGGATTTTTCCTTGAGGATGTTTGACTGGAGGGAGGAGAGGGCCCTTAGGCCGCCTTCTTCTTGGACTCGGTGACCTCGAGAACGCCCATCACGTCGCTCTCCTTCATGATCAGCAGGTCCTGGCCGTCGATCTTGACCTCGGTGCCGGACCACTTGCCGAACAGCACGCGGTCGCCGACCTTCAGGTCGATCGGGATCAGCTTGCCGGACTCGTCGCGGCCGCCCGGGCCGATGGCGACGACCTCGCCCTGCGAGGGCTTTTCCTTGGCAGTGTCGGGAATGATGATGCCGCCGGCGGTCTTCTCTTCTGCGTCGATGCGCTTGACCACGACGCGGTCGTGAAGCGGACGGAATTTCATGCAGTCCTCCTAAGTAATTGGACGAGTTGAGGATTTTGATATTGTTAGCAGTCGTTGCCCGCGAGTGCTAGCACGAGCGAGGGTGAAATAGGACAGGAATTTTGCGGGGGCAAGGGTTTGTAGCAGAAAAATTAGCACCCGAAAGCACGGACTGCCAGAATCTCTTTGGCATCGTTAACCGACACCCGAGACCGTATTAGCACGGAGTCTTGTCTGCTGCTAACGCATTGAATTTCAACAGCTTGTTAAACTTTTGGGCTTGAGATGGATTGTCGGTTTGCGTCACATATCTCTCATGTGAGCGCATCGTTTCCGGGTGGCTCCCGGGGCACGGATCAAGCCACCCCCTGCATGCGCTCCTGCAAAGGAGGTTTGGCATGGGACTGCGCGTTGGGGGCGTTTCCGAGGACTTCCGGAAACAGATGCTGGGCTACGGGCTGACGACGGCACAGATTCTCTATCGGATGCCGGATCATCCCTCGTTGCTCCAGACCTATGTCTGGCAGAACTACGACATGTTTCCGAAATTTCCGGCGCTGACCGATTTCCTGGCGTTCTGGCAGGAGAAGCTCGATGGCCCCCTGCATTCGGTCACGGTGGCGCATTCCAAGCTGATCAAGCCCGCCGAGCTGCGCGCCGTCGACGGCGTGTTCCGGCTGCATTGAGCAGAGCTCAGACGCCGCCCTTGCAATAGCGTGTCCACATCGCGCGATAGGCGTCGTCCACGGCTCGCGCATATGAGACAGGGTTGCCGGCGGCCGCAGCGCTGATCTGTTCGGGCAGCTCGCGGCGCAGTTGATCGAGCTCGGCGACCCGCGCCGCGCGGCCGGCTGCAATCTCGACATACGCATCCTCGCTGTCGGCGATCCAGTCCGGCAGGCCGAGCGCGGCGAGGATGGCGCCGGCGGCCCGGCTGGGCAGGCTGTTTCCGAGCTTCGCCACCACGGGCACGCCCATCTGCAGGGCTTCCCATGTGCTGACGCCGCCGTTCTGTGGGAACGGGTCGAGTGCAATATCGATGCGATTGAACGATGCCAGATGTTCGTGCCGCGAGGTCGCTCCGAGCAGATCGACGCGTTCGGCCGGCAATCGGCAAGCCGCAAATCGCGCCAGCAGCTTGTCGCGGACGAGTTGATCGTCGAGCGCAACATCCTTGATCAGCAGTCGCGAGCCCGGCACCCGCTCGAGGATCCTGGACCAGACTGCCGCGGCCTCGTCGGAGATTTTGCTGATGCGGTTGAAGACACCGAACGTGATGAAACCGTTCGAAATCGCAGGCGTCTCCGCTCGCGCAATCCCGGCCGGCAGCGGCGTCAGCGTCACAAAGCACGGCAGGTCGACGACGGTCTCCGCAAACAGATGCCGAACCGCCAAAGGAATCGCGACAGGATCCGAGAACAGATAATCGATCGTCGGCAGCCCGGTGCCGGTGCCGTGGCCCCAGCCGTGCGCCTGGATCGGTGCCGGCTTGCGCGCAAATACGCCGAGGCGGTTTCCTCTGGTGTGGCCGGACAGATCGATCAGGATATCGACGCCATCGGCGCGAATCTGTGCAGCGAGGCGATCATCGGTCCATTGCGAGGCGTCACGCCAGCGATCGGCGAGCCCCTGAAATTCGCTTGTCGTCCCGTCCACTTTCGACGAACACGAGTAGCACACGATCTCGAACTGTGCCCGGTCATGGTGTTGCAGGACCGGCTTGAAAATGAACGCGGCCGAATGCGCGTTGAAGTCCGACGAGACGAAGCCAAGCACCAGGCGCCGGTCCGGGTCGCGGCTGTTGTCATGCGGTGCTGCCGCTTCTGAAGCGATTTTGGCCCCGATCTGCTCCCACCACACGCGACGCGCTTGCTGATGCCGTTCGACGCTGGCGTCCGCCACAAAATCGAGCGTGAATATCTTGCTGGAGATCGCGCTCTGAAGGTCAGGCCGGATGTCGAGGGCCCTGTCGAAGCTGGCGAGCGCTTCGTCGACCCTGCCAAGTCCGGCGAGACAGAGGCCCAATACGAAGTGAGCTTGATCAGAATCGGGCGCAATCGCGAGAGCTTTCTCGCAATCGAGCAATGCTTGGGCAATTTGCTGGGTCTGGAGCAAGACGTTGGCGCGCCAGAGCCACCCATTCACGTCGTCGGGTGCGAGGGCGATTGCCCGATTGCAATCCGCCATGGCTTCGTCAAATCGCTGAAGCTCCCGGAGTGCAGCGGCGCGGTTCGCCAGCGCCGCGGCATAGTCAGGCTTGATCGAGAGCGCGCGGTTCAGGCTTGCGAGAGCCTCGTCATAGTTGCGCAGACGGCAGAGCGCAGAGCCGCGGCCGTTGTGGGCTTCGGCCAGGTTTGCGTCAATTGCGAGCGCCTGATCGTAGCTCTCGAGCGCTTCTTGGTGCAGATCAAGGGCCGCGCTCGCGTTGCCGAGATTGGACAGGGCGAGGGCGTAGCTGGGCCGCAAGGCGAGAGCCTTTCGATAGCTCTCGCGGGCCTCGTCGTGACGTTTCAGCCCGTTCAGCGCCACGCCCAAGCTCATGTGGGCTTCGGCAGATCGCGGGTCTGCGGCAACGGCCCGGCGCAGCAGGATTTCGGCCTGGTCATAGTTCCTGGCATCAGACTCCAAGGCGCCGAGCATATGCAGGGCGATGAATTGGTTGGGCGCGAACTGCAGGAGTTGGCGATAGGCAGCCCTGGCCTCGGGGAGGCGTCCCTTCTTGTGCAACTCGAGCGCTTGCCCGAGCAATGGCAGCACTTCGGCCTTTTGCCGTTTCTGGAGCCGGGCATTCTGAAATGCACGCTGACCGACGCTGTTGCCCATGAATCAATTCCCCCAGATCTCCTGCCGAGACTAATTCAGGGAGAGAACGAAGACGAGACGATGCTCGCTCGCCACGACAGCTTGGGACAAGCTACGACCGATCGCGTGACCGGCCTCAGCTCCGCAATTGCTGCCTCGCCCAGGACTGGGTAATCTGCCCTTCGGGTCACACCCGTGCGACGGGCGCGGCTCGGAACAGGGAGGCAGACAATGGCCAAGCAGAAGGCATCGAGGCCCGCAATGAAGACCGCAGTGAAGAAGCGGAGCGGGACCAAGGCAGCGGCGCGATCCTCGGCACGAAAGGCAGTGAAGGCGAAGGCGCGCACCGTCGCTCCGAAGAAGGCCGTGCGGCCGAAGCAGCGCATCGCCATCAGCCATCACCGCGAGGAAGACTTCAAGGCCGACGGCCTGCGTGCCTATGCCAGATACCGCGATCTCGGCATCGCCGAGGCGACCCACGGCCTCGCGCAGGCGCATGTGATCCGCTTGCAAGGCCCCTGCAACCCGGCCGAGGTCTCCAAGCTCCATTATCACGACGTCGAATTCCAGATGGTCTACGTGCTCAAGGGCTGGGTGAAGACCTATATGGACGGGCAGGGCGAGACCTTGATGAAGCAAGGCAGCGCCTGGACCCAGCCGCCGAAGATCAAGCACATGATCCTGGACTATTCGGACGACGGGGAGCTGCTGGAGGTGATCCTGCCGGCGGAGTTCAGGACGGTGGAGTTGAAGGCGTAAGGGCTTGCCCGCGGGCTTGTAGCCCGGATGCGGCGCAAGCAAGATCCGGGAAAGTTTCTCCGTGGAGAAGATGGCCCCGGATTGCGCTGCGCGCAATCCGCCCTCTACGGCTCACGACGGGTGTCTTAACTCAACACCCCCACCATCGCCCCCATCAAGCACGTGGTCAGCGTCCCCGATACGATCGACTTCAGCCCCAGCGCGTTGATCTCCTCGCGCCGCTCCGGGGCCATCACGCCGAGGCCGCCGATCATGATGCCGAGGCTGGCGAAGTTGGCGAAGCCGCACATCGCGTAGAGCATGATCAGGCGCGAGCGCGGATCGAGCGCGTTGGCTGGCAGCTTGGTGAAGTCGACATAGGCGATCAATTCATTGAGCACGGTCTTGGTGCCCATCAGGCTGCCGGCGGTGATCGCCTGATCCCATGGCAGCCCCATCAACCAGCATACTGGTGCCATGACGAGGCCAAGCAGCCGCTGTAGCGAGATCGCGGCACCGCCGATATCAGGCAAGAGGCCAAGCATGGCATTGACCAGATAGACCAGCGCCACCAGCACCAGGAGCATGGCGACGATATTGAGCAACAGTTCGAGGCCGCCGGTGGTGCCCTTGACGATGGCGTCCATCGTGCTGGACACGTTCATCTCGGGATCTTCCAGTGCACCGCCGGTACGCTTGTCGGATGTCTCGGGCACCATGATCAGGCTGACAAGGATCGCGGCCGGCGCGCCCAGCACCGAGGCGATGACGAAGTGCGCGGCCGCGTCGGGGATGAGCGGGGCAAGGAGCGTCGCATAGAGCACCAGCACCGTGCCGGCGATGCCGGCCATGCCTCCGGTCATCACCACGAATAATTCGCTGCGGGTCATCTGTGCCAGATACGGCCGCACGAACAACGGTGCCTCGACCATGCCGAGGAAGATGTTGGCGGCGGTCGAGAGGCCCACGGCGCCGCCGACCCCCAACGTGCGTTCGAGCAGCCAGGCCATGCCGCGCACGATCGGTGGCAGCACGCGCCAATAGAACAGCAGTGTCGTCAGCACGCTCATGACCAGCACGATCGGCAATGCCTGGAACGCCAGGATGAAGTCCGCGCCCGGCACCTTCAGATCGAACGGCAGGGGGCCGCCGCCGACATAGCCGAACACGAAGGCGGAGCCGGCGCGCGAGGCCGCCGAGATCGCGCCGACCGCGTCGTTGATCGCGCCGAACGCATGCGCGACGACCGGCAGCTTCAGCAGCACGACCGCGGTGACGAAGGTCGCGGCGAGGCCGATTGCCGCCTGACGCAGCGAGACCGCGCGGCGATTCTCCGCCAGCGCGAAAGCGATCAGGAGCAATGCGAAAATGCCGAGTGCCGATTGCAACCGAAGCATGATGTCCCCAAACCCTCAATGATTATGGCCGCGTGTGCATTGCAAAGGCAATGCCGGGGGCCACGGAAGCGGCTCGTTGTTGACAAGCGGGCAAGCCTGGGCCACGCGGGCCCATCAGGATCAGGACCGGACCGTCCGAGGTGACCGAAGCGACGATGCCAGAGCAGCCAATATCCGACAATCTGCCGGTCAGCGCCGGCGCGCTGCTCGGCCACCGCGCCTTCCTGTTCTTCCTGCTCTCCCGCAGCCTGTCGCGCTTTTCCAGCCAGATCGCGGCGGTCGCGATCGGCTGGCAGATCTACGATCTCACCGGCTCGGCGTTCGACCTCGGCATGGTCGGCCTCGTGCAGTTCCTGCCCACGGCGCTGCTGGTGTTCGTCGCTGGACACGCCGCCGACCGCTACGAGCGCAAGCGCGTGGTCCAGCTCTGCCAGCTCGTGGAAGCCGCGACCGCGCTCTATCTCGCAACCATCACCTATCTCGGCGCGGTCGGCGAGGTGCAGATCTTCATCGCGACCTTCGTGCTCGGCATTGCAGGCGCGTTCGAGAGCCCGACCACGGCGGCGTTGTTGCCGTTGATCGCGCCGCAAGGGTCGCTGCAGCGCGCCACGGCCATCTCCAGCGGCGCAGCGCAGGTCGCGACCATCACGGGGCCGGCGCTCGGCGGATTCGCATATGCGGTCGCCCCGCATCTCGCTTATGCCGTGATGGTGCTGTTCTGGGTTTTGGGGATGATTTTGACCGGCTTCATCCGGCCGCGTCCGCAGGCGATCGCAAAGGAGGGGACGAACTCGGACAATATCTTTGCCGGCGTCCGCTTCATCCGCGGCAACCCCGCGATTCTCGGCACCATCTCGCTGGACCTGTTCGCCGTGCTGTTCGGCGGCGTCACCGCGCTGTTGCCGATCTATGCCCGCGATATTCTTCAGGCCGGCCCGGTCGGACTCGGCGTGCTGCGTGCCGCGCCCGCGGTCGGTGCGCTCCTGATGACCGTGGTGCTGGCGCGCCACGCCATCTCGCGGCATGTGGGCTTACGCATGTTCCAGGCGGTGATCGTATTCGGCCTCGCCACGATCGTGTTCGCACTGTCGCCGTGGATGTGGCTGTCGGTGCTGTCGCTCGCCGTGCTCGGTGCGGCCGATACGATCAGCGTCGTGATACGCTTCTCGCTGGTGCAGCTGTCCACACCCGATGAGATGCGCGGCCGGGTCGGTGCGGTGAATTTCCTCTTCATCAACGCCTCGAACCAGCTCGGCCAATTCGAGAGTGGCCTCACGGCCGCGCTGTTCGGCGCCATGCCCGCCGCCGTGCTCGGCGGCGTCGCCACCGTCGCAGTGGCGCTGCTCTGGATGAAGCTGTTTCCGAGCCTGCGAAAGGTGGAGAGTTTGGAATAGGGCAACGCTCTCTCCACGTCATTGCGAGGAGCTCTTGCGACGAAGCAATCCAGAATCTTGCCGCAGTGGCAGCCTGGATTGCTCACATGGGGATTTGGTGTGTCAAGGCGGTTTGTTCAGCTCTTTGTTCGATTGCAGGCCAGCTCTTCGTCCCGACCGTGGAGCACGTAGGATGGCGCGCGCAGATCGAGTCAAGGTCGGCCCGTAGGGCCGTCGCGAAGCGACTTGGCCTTGACTCGAGCGAGCACGCCATCAGGCTTTGGCAGTCGGGGCAGCGGGCGGATAACTCCTTTTCGTCAGGCGATCCAAGGGTCGAGCCGGTTTTTGCAATCTGGTTTGCTTGCCAGATCAAACTCACATTCGGTCGCCGCGCGGCGGCGGCTGCACCAACATTCCGCTTGCGGCGGGCAGGCTCGAGAGGACGAGACCATTCTTCGTTACGGCGTTTGAAGCCATGCAATCCATCGGTTCGTCCACCCGGATCGGCCGAGGCTGATCAATCTCGGCGGATTGGCTTTGAGGCTGAGGAGCGTGGTGTCAGGCGGCGGCCTTTATCTCGGCTCCCTCGATCACCACGCCCGCGGTCACGTACTTCCAGAGGGCCACGAGCAGCTTGCGCGCGAGCGCCACGATCGCGCGCTTGCGGCCGCGTTGGCTGTGCACCTTGAACCACTGGGTCAAAGCCGATTGAGGCTGGTGGCGTACCCAGAGCCAGGCGAGCTGGATCATCGTGGTTCTCAGGCGCGGATTGCCAGCCTTCGACACGCCTTGCTCGCGCTCGATGCCGCCACTGCGCCATGGCGTGGCTGCAAGGCCGGCATAGGATGCAATCTGGCGGCGGTTGGCGAACTGCCGGTAAAAGGCCTCCGACCAGAGAACGGCCGTGAAGTTCGGGCCCAGGCTCTTCAGTTCGAGCAGCATTGCCACCGGGTTCGATACGGTCTTCTCCCCGCCGCCTTGCTCGCGGCCAGCAACGCATCCTGCTCGCGCTCCACCGCCGTGATCTGGTCGAGCAGCAGTTCGAGCCGGTCGAGTTCGCGGCTGATCTGCGCCTTCAGATGCGCCAGCAAGGCGCGCCCGTCGCCCGTCCGCAAGGCCTCCAGCCGCTTCCGCCGGTCTCGCCGCAGCGGCGCGTAGTCGAAGATCCCTTGCGCGAACAGAAGACCCTTGATCCGGTTCACATGCTCGATCCGCTCCGCGATCAAGGTCTCTCGCTCGCGGCACAGCCTACGGCGGTCCTCCTCTGCCGGAGAGGGCGCAACGACCATGGCGCAGACCCGTACCTCGCCGCGCTTGTAGGCCAGCAGCGTCCGCAACAGCGTCTCGCCATCCAGCCGGTCCGTCTTGGCCCGCCGGCGCCGGCGCGGCGTCGCAATCGAGGCCGGATCGACTACGTGGCTCTCGATGCCTTCCTGCTGCAGGGCGCGGTGAAGCCAGAACCCGTCCAGCCCCGCCTCCTGGATCGCGATGAGCGGATAGCTCTCACCCGTTCGCGCCTGCGCCTTGCGCTTCAGCTCCGCAAACAGCTTCAACAGTTCCGAAAGCTCGCCGGCCTTCATGCTGCGTTTGGACATCTTCTCGCCCTTGCAGGGCGACAGCGAAGTGACCAGCCATGTCGAACGGCTCAGTTCCAATGACACAAAAATTGCGCCAAACTGCGTGCGGATAGCGGCCAGTCCGTCGGAAGGATGATCGAGCAACATCGTCGTCTCCAGGTTGAATGGATTCAGCAACCCTCAGTCTGGCCTCAGACCTGGTCGCTATCCACTCCCCATGGAATCTTCGCTGCGCCCGCAATGACGATTGTGGAGATGGCTCGCGGACTTAACTCCCATCACCCTGTTAGGCAGCAGCAGGCGCCACTTGACGCCTACTGTGCATGGGGTTGTTCTCGCGCTTTTTGTTCAACCCCGCCCCACGAACGGCATCTTGGTCGCCATCACCGTCATGGTCAGCACGTTGGCGTCGAGCGGCAGGCTGGCCATGTAGGCCACGGCATCGCCGACCGCTTTCGCGTCCATGCGCGGCTCGTGCTTGGTGGTGCCATCAGGCTGAAGCACGCCGGGGCCGTTGACCATGCGGTCGGTCATCGGCGTTGCCGCATTGCCGATGTCGATCTGGCCGACCGCGATGTCGTACATGCGGCCGTCGAGGTTGGAGGCCTTGGTGAGGCCGGTGATCGCGTGCTTGGTCGAGGTGTAGGCCGCCGAGAACGGCCGCGGCGCATGCGCCGAGATCGAGCCGTTGTTGATGATGCGGCCGCCGCGCGGGGTCTGGTCCTTCATGATGCGGAAGGCGTGCTGAGTGCACAGGAACGGGCCGGTGAGGTTGGTGTTCACCACCGCCTGCCACTGCTCGAGGCTGAGATCCTCGAAGTTCACCGCCGGCGCGCCCATGCCGGCATTGTTGAAGAGCACGTCGAGGCGGCCATAGGTCGTCTTCACCTTGTCGAACAGCGCGGCGATCTGCTCCGGCTTGGTCATGTCGGCGGTGACGCACAGGCTCTTCCCCGCGGGGCCGAGCTTCGCGGTCTCCTCGAGCATGTCGAGCCGGCGCCCTACGAGCACCACGGTGAAGCCGGTGTTCATCAGCGCCAGCGACGCCGCGCGCCCGACCCCGGTGCCGGCGCCCGTCACCACTGCGATCTTTTTCGCTTCACTCATCGTTTCCTGCCTTTTCTCTTGAGCTGTCAGGTTTTGGATTCTTTTTCGTTCTTGTAGGGCGGCCGCGGAATGTTCTGGTGCGCGGCGCGCAGCGCCGCCGACCAGCGCGAGCGCAAATCGTGGAAATAGGGCTCGCCCGCCTCGATGCGGTGATTGAGATCGGCCTCACAGGCATCGTTCCGCACCACCAGCACGTCGATCGGCAGGCCGACGCCGAGGTTCGAGCGCATGGTCGAGTCCATCGAGATGAGGCCGGTCTTCAGCGCCTCGTACAGCTCGACGTCGTAATGCATGGCGCGGTCGAGCACCGGCTTGCCGTATTTGTGCTCGCCGATCTGCAGGTAGGGCGTGTCGGTCGTGCACTCGATGAAATTGCCGGCGGTGTAGACCATGAACAGGCGCATGCGCGCGCCCTTGATCTGGCCGCCGAAGAGGAAGGAGACGTCGAACGACACGTCCTCCGATTTCAGCGCCGGCCCTTCGGTCGCATGCACCGCCCGGATCGCCCGGCCAATGCGCTGGGCGGCCTGGAACATGGTGGGCGCGTTCATCAGCGTCTCGACCTCGCCCGTGTTGGGGTCCTCCAGGCCTTCGGTCAGGGTGGAGAGCACCGACTGGCTGATCGCGAGGTTGCCGGCGCTGGCGATCGCCATGATGCGCTCGCCGGGCTTGGAGAAGATGTGCAGCTTGCGGAAGGTCGAGACGTTGTCGAGGCCGGCATTGGTGCGGGTATCGGCGATCATCACCAGACCATCCCGAACCAAGATTCCGCAGCAATAGGTCATTTCCAGTCCTCGACGCGAGCGTTTGCGCGCAAGTACTAGCCAATTTCAGGGGCCGGTCCAACCCCCGATTGCAGGCGGTGACGGAGTTAGCTCTGTCGCTGCGATTGCGACTGCCCGCCGCGGCCGGCCTGCTCGATCTTCACGGCCACCGCCAGCGTTTCCGTGCCACCGCCATAGCGGGTGCCACGCACCGGGGCTGCGCCGAGATAGTCGAGCCCGATCGCAACGCGGACATGGGCGTCGGTGGCGCAGATGCTGTTGGCGGGATCGAACCCGACCCAGCCGAGATCGGGCACGTAAGCCTCCGCCCAGGCGTGCCCGGCGTCCTGATGCACCATGTCGTCTGCACGCAAGAAATGCCCGGAGACGAAGCGCGCGGGCACGCCGCCGGCGCGGGCGCAGGCGATGAAGATGTGCGCGTAATCCTGGCAGACACCGCGCTTGAGCGCGAATGCCTCCGCCGCGGACGTGCCGCTGTTGGTGTGGTCCTGGTCGAACGTCATGTGATCGGCGATTTGCGTCATCAGCGTGTGCAGGAAGCCCAGCGTGTCGCTCTCGGCTTCGCTCCGCAACTGGCGCGCGACCGCCGTCATCGCCGGATTGACGGAGGTGAGGTCGGTGGAGCGCAGGAACATGCCGGCCGGGAAGCGCTCGTCAGTGCCGCGCAGCACGCCGCCGGTGTCGTGGGTCTCGATCAGCCCCTCGGCGGTGATCTGGATGTCGGCGACAGGTCCGCAGGACAGCACGTGTATGACGTTGCCGAACGCATCCTCATGCATGTCGAGCTTGGTGTCGGTGGAGACGTCGATCTGCCATTCCGCGACGTACTGCCCATCATGGCTGCCCGGCGTCATGCGCAGGATCTGGATCACGCCCGTGACCGGCGGCTCGTAGCGATAGGTCGTGGTGTGCTGGATTCGCAGGCGCATGGTGGACCGTGCAGTTAGTGGTTAGCCCGACTGCTCCCGCGAAGAAGCTCGTCATGCCCGGGCTTGTCCCGGGCATCCACGTTCTTCCTCGTCGCGTGAAAGCAAGAACGGTGGACGGCCGGGACATCTAGCGCGAAGACGCGCTTCGCGCTTTTGCCCGGCCATGACGGTATCCCATTTCGTCAGTCGGGGGACATCAGATCAAATACTGCTTCGTAATGATTTCGCCCAGCCTGGAATTGTCCGCGATGAATTCCTGAATGAATTCATGCACGCCATGCTGGAAAATGTCGTTCATGTTGCTGTGTTCCAGCCGGTTGCGGATGCCGCGGGCGTGGCGCTGGGCCGGGCCCTGGCGGCCATAGGCGACGCCGATCTGGTCGAGGTTGCGCACGAGGTTGCCGTAGCAGCTGGCGAGCGAGCGCGGCAGCGTGTCGTTGAGGATCAAGAGATCCGCGATCAGCCACGGCTTCAGCGTCTCGCGATAGACCCAGTGATAGGCGGTCAGCGCCGAGACCGAGCGCAGGATCGAGCTCCACTGGTAGAAGTCGAGCGGGCCGCCGACGTGCTCCTCCTCGGGCAACAGCACATGATATTTCACGTCGAGAATGCGCGCGGTGTTGTCGGCGCGTTCCAGATGCACACCCATCCGCGAGAACCAATAGGCATCGTTGCGCAGCATGGTCCGGTAGGCCGAGCCGTCGAACCGCAGCGAGGTCTCCTGCACGAAGCGGAGGAATTTGGCGAGGTCCTCGCGCGTCGAGGTGCCCTTGCTCCAAACAGCCTGCAGCTCGATCCAGGCCGAGTTGATGGTGTCCCACATCTCGCTGGTCAGCGCCGTGCGCACCGAGCGAGAGTTCAGCCGCGCCGCTTCGATGCAGTTTCTGATCGAGGACGGGTTGTTCGGCGAGAACGAGAGATACTCGACGACATTGTGCTCGTTGGCTTCCTCATAGGCCTGATAGAAACTGGCGGCGACGCCGGCGGTGAGCAGCGCCGAGTCCCATTCGTTGGTCTTGCCGATATAGGCGGCGGGAAGCGCGGTGACGCGCAGCGTCGCATCGATGGTGCGCGCGAGATATTCGGCCCGTTCGACGTAGCGGGCGAGCCAATAGAGGTTTTCGGCGGTACGCGACAGCATCTCTCTACTCGTCCAGAATCCAGGTGTCCTTGGTGCCGCCGCCCTGGCTCGAATTCACCACCAGGGAGCCCTCCTTCAGCGCGACGCGGGTGAGGCCGCCCGGCACGATCGTGGTGCTCTTGCTGCCCGTGAGCACGAAGGGGCGAAGATCGACGTGGCGCGGGGCGAGGCCGGATGCGGTGCAGGTCGGGCAGGTCGACAGCGCCAGCGTCGGCTGGGCGATGAAACCTTCCGGCTCGCGCTTGAGCTTGTCACGGAATGCCTCGATGGTCGCTTTGGTCGCGGCGGGTCCGATCAGCATGCCGTAGCCGCCGGAGCCATGCACCTCCTTGACGACGAGCTCGCCCAGATTGTCCAGCACATAAGCGAGGTCCTTCGGCTCGCGGCAGCGCCAGGTCGGCACGTTCTTCAGGATCGGCTCCTCGCCGAGATAGAATTTCACGATGTCAGGCATGTAGGAGTAGATCGCCTTGTCGTCGGCGATGCCGGTGCCGACGGCGTTGGCGAGCGTGATGTTGCCGGCGGCGTAGGCCGACATCAGCCCGGGCACGCCGAGCACGGAATCGGGGCGGAAGGTGAGAGGATCGAGGAAATCGTCGTCGACACGGCGATAGATCACGTCGACCCGCTTCAGCCCTTCCGTCGTCCGCATGAACACTTCGTTGTTCTTGACGATGAGGTCGCCGCCCTCGACCAGCTCGATACCGAGCTTGTCGGCGAGGAACGAGTGCTCATAATAGGCCGAGTTGTAGACGCCCGGCGTGAGCAGGGCGACGGTCGGCTCGCCGGATGCGCTTTGCGGCGCGACCGAGCGCAGCGCCGAGAGCAGTTCGTCCGGATAGCGTTCGACCGGCGCCACCTTGTGGCGGGCGAACAGATCCGGAAACAGCCGCATCATGATCTCGCGGTTTTCCAGCATGTAGGACACGCCCGACGGCGTGCGGGCATTGTCCTCCAGCACGATGAAGTCCTCGGCATCGACCCGGACGATGTCGATGCCGGCAATGTGCACGTAGACGTCGTGCGGCACGTGCTGGCCGTTCATTTCGGGGCGGAACACCGGGTTCTGGAAGATCAAATCGTCGGGCACGACCTCGGCGCGGAGGATGTCGCGGCCATGATAGATGTCGCGCAGGAACATGTTGAGCGCGCGCACCCGCTGCTTCAGGCCCTTCTCCAGCAGCGCCCATTCCTTGCCGGACATGATTCGCGGGATCACGTCGAAGGGGATCAGGCGCTCGGTGGACTCGGAATCGCCGTAGACCGCAAAGGTAATGCCGATCCGACGGAACAGGAGCTCGGCTTCCTGGCGCCGATATTCGAGGGCCTCGGGAGGCGTCTCCTTGAGCCAGCGCGCCAGCTCCTGATAGGCGGGGCGAAGCTCCCCGCCGGGAATATTCATTTCGTCAAACGCGACTGGCATGGATTCCGACTGTTCTCCCCCAGGCCTTGCACCATCGGTCAGGTCGCTTGGGCCTTGCTGAAGACCGCAACGTCCTGTGGCCATGCCGTGAGAGTGCATGACTTCCGTAGGAGGTAGCAAGGGCCGGGCCAGCGCGATAAGCATGGAGAAGGGGCATTTGCCGGGGATGGCCGGCGGCTTGCCTGAAAAAATGGCTGAGGACTGCTTATTTCAGCAGCAAAACCGCGTGACTTCAACGCGTTACCTCGGCAGAGTCGGCGTCACAGGTGAGGGACTTAAGGCATGAGCGAGATCGTCACGGCGGGCATTCTGGTCATTGGGGACGAAATCCTGTCCGGCCGGACCAAGGACAAGAACATCGGCTTCATCGCCGAATACCTGACCAATATCGGCATCGACCTGAAGGAGGTCCGGATCGTCTCCGACGACGAGGCCGACATCATCGCCGCCCTGGACGCACTCCGGCATCGCTACACCTATGTCTTCACGACGGGCGGCATCGGGCCGACCCATGACGACATCACGGCCGACAGCGTTGCCAAGGCATTCGGCGTCGGCATCGATCATCATCCGGAGGTGGTTGCGCGTTTCCGCGAGCGCTGGAGCGAGCAGGACCTCAATGAGGCCCGCCTGCGCATGGCCCGCATTCCCGACGGCGCCGAACTGATCCAGAGCGCAACCATCCTCGCTCCCGGCTTCAAGATCGGCAACGTCATCGTGATGGCCGGCGTGCCATCGATCATGCAGGCGATGATGGACATCGTCTCGCCCAAGCTGAAATCCGGCGTGCGCATGCTCTCCGAATCGGTTCGCGCGAACGCCCGGGAGGGCGACATCGGGAGTCCGTTGCGGGCAATCGCGGCCGCCCATCCGGAGACGATCATCGGCAGCTATCCGTTCATGGACGAGGAGCAGAAGCCCAACACCAATCTGGTGGTGCGCTCGCGCGATCCGGCGAAGCTGGCCGCGGCGATGGCCGCCGTGAAGGAAATGCTGGCGGGATTGAACGTCACCCGCTAGCAGGGACTTTGCCGGCAGACGAAGCAGGAGATGACAATGGCTGGTGAAGCACCGGAACTGAGCGCGCAGGAGCGGGCGGGCAAGGCCTTCCCGGTCTCGTGGGACCAGTTCCACCGGGATTGCCGGGCGCTGACCTGGCGGCTCAACGAAGTTGGTCCGTTCCATGCGGTGATCGCAATCACCCGCGGCGGCCTGGTGCCTGCTGCGATCGTGGCGCGCGAACTCGGGGTGCGCGTCATCGATACGGTTTGCATTGCGAGCTACGACCACACCAAGCAGGGCGAGCTGCAGGTCCTCAAGGGCATTTCCGAGGCGGCGATGAAGCTCGGCGGCGGCACCGGCAGGGGGCTGCTCATCGTCGACGATCTCGTCGACACCGGCAAGACCGGCAAGCTGGTGCGCGAGATGCTGCCCGATGCGCATTTCGCCACCGTCTACGCCAAGCCGAAGGGCCGCCCGCTGGTCGACACTTTCATCACGGAAGTGTCGCAGGACACCTGGATCTTCTTCCCCTGGGACACCGCGCTGTCCTACCACCCGCCGCTCCGTGACGGGGCGGCGTGACCGTCCCCGTCATTGCGAGCCAACGGGTCCGCGCGAAGCGCGGCCCGATGACAGGCTCCGAGAAGCAATCCAGAGATGTATCCGCGGAAACAGTCTGGATTGCTCACATGGGGATTTGGTGTGTCAAGGCGGTTTGTTCAGCTCTTTGTTCGATTGCAGGCCAGCTCTTCGTCCCGACCGTGGAGCACGTAGGATGGCGCGCGCAGATCGAGTCAAGGTCGGCCCGTAGGGCCGTCGCGAAGCGACTTGGCCTTGACTCGAGCGAGCACGCCATCAGGCTTTGGCAGTCGGGGCAGCGGGCGGATAACTCCTTTTCGTCAGGCGATCCAAGGGTCGAGCCGGTTTTTGCAATCTGGTTTGCTTGCCAGATCAAACTCACATTCGGTCGCCGCGCGGCGGCGGCTGCACCAACATTCCGCTTGCGGCGGGCAGGCTCGAGAGGACGAGACCATTCTTCGTTACGGCGTTTGAAGCCATGCAATCCATCGGTTCGTCCACCCGGATCGGCCGAGGCTGATCAATCTCGGCGGATTGGCTTTGAGGCTGAGGAGCGTGGTGTCAGGCGGCGGCCTTTATCTCGGCTCCCTCGATCACCACGCCCGCGGTCACGTACTTCCAGAGGGCCACGAGCAGCTTGCGCGCGAGCGCCACGATCGCGCGCTTGCGGCCGCGTTGGCTGTGCACCTTGAACCACTGGGTCAAAGCCGATTGAGGCTGGTGGCGTACCCAGAGCCAGGCGAGCTGGATCATCGTGGTTCTCAGGCGCGGATTGCCAGCCTTCGACACGCCTTGCTCGCGCTCGATGCCGCCACTGCGCCATGGCGTGGCTGCAAGGCCGGCATAGGATGCAATCTGGCGGCGGTTGGCGAACTGCCGGTAAAAGGCCTCCGACCAGAGAACGGCCGTGAAGTTCGGGCCCAGGCTCTTCAGTTCGAGCAGCATTGCCACCGGGTTCGATACGGTCTTCTCCCCGCCGCCTTGCTCGCGGCCAGCAACGCATCCTGCTCGCGCTCCACCGCCGTGATCTGGTCGAGCAGCAGTTCGAGCCGGTCGAGTTCGCGGCTGATCTGCGCCTTCAGATGCGCCAGCAAGGCGCGCCCGTCGCCCGTCCGCAAGGCCTCCAGCCGCTTCCGCCGGTCTCGCCGCAGCGGCGCGTAGTCGAAGATCCCTTGCGCGAACAGAAGACCCTTGATCCGGTTCACATGCTCGATCCGCTCCGCGATCAAGGTCTCTCGCTCGCGGCACAGCCTACGGCGGTCCTCCTCTGCCGGAGAGGGCGCAACGACCATGGCGCAGACCCGTACCTCGCCGCGCTTGTAGGCCAGCAGCGTCCGCAACAGCGTCTCGCCATCCAGCCGGTCCGTCTTGGCCCGCCGGCGCCGGCGCGGCGTCGCAATCGAGGCCGGATCGACTACGTGGCTCTCGATGCCTTCCTGCTGCAGGGCGCGGTGAAGCCAGAACCCGTCCAGCCCCGCCTCCTGGATCGTGATGATCGGATAGCTCTCACCCGTTCGCGCCTGCGCCTTGCGCTTCAGCTCCGCAAACAGCTTCAACAGTTCCGAAAGGTCGCCGGCCTTCATGCTGCGTTTGGACATCTTCTCGCCCTTGCAGGGCGACAGCGAAGTGACCAGCCATGTCGAACGGCTCAGTTCCAATGACACAAAAATTGCGCCAAACTGCGTGCGGATAGCGGCCAGTCCGTCGGAAGGATGATCGAGCAACATCGTCGTCTCCAGGTTGAATGGATTCAGCAACCCTCAGTCTGGCCTCAGACCTGGTCGCTATCCACTCCCCATGGAATCTTCGTCGCCAGCGCAAAATTGCTTCGCAATTTTGTCGCGGGCTTCTTCGCAATGACGCGCGGAGGCACCCATGCCCCTGCAAAACCGCGTCACTCCGACCGGCGACATCATCGCCACGCCGCACCGGGGCATGTTCACCGGCAACCGCGGCATCATCCACGATCCCGCGACCAAGACGCTTCTGAAGAAGCGCTGGTCGACACCGGCCTGGATCACATGCCTCTGCGAATTCCGCGGCTGGCGGCGCCCGGTGATGGCACGGCGGAGCTGGACCGAGCTGTTCTTTCTCGACGAAGCCACCGCCTTTGCAGCCGGACACCGTCCCTGCTTCTTCTGCCGCCGCGATGATGCCAACCGCTTCCGCGCGGCATGGGAGGGGGGAAATGGGGTGAGCAAAGTGAGCGCAAAGGCGATGGACGCCCGGCTGCATCTGGAACGTCTGGATCGTGGCCGCAAACGCCTGCACGCGCTGCCGGGGCCGCTCGCGGAATTGCCCGATGGCGCGATGCTGCAGCAGGGTGAGCAGAGCTTTCTGATGATGAAGGGCCGGCCGCTGCTATGGTCGCCAGCCGGCTATGCCCGTGCCGCGCACGAGCTGGAGAGCCCGATGCTGCTGACGCCCCCGTCCACACTGCGGGCGCTCGGCGCCGGATATCAGCCGGCACTGCATCCGACGGCTCTGGACCAGCCGAGGGACTAGCGGATCGCCGCCATCAGCCCAGCTTCTCGCGCGCCAGCGCAGCACCCGCACCGAGCGCTGCCAGCTTTGCTTCAGCGATCTCCCGCCGCATCGGCGCCATGCCGCAATTGGTGGTGGCGATGATGTTGCTCTTGGGCACGAATTTCGACACCGCCTCGATCACCTTCATGACGTCCTCGGCAGTCTCCACCGTGTCGCTGGCGACGTCGATCACGCCGGCTTGCACGATCTTGGTCTCGAGCAGTGCCAGCAGCTCGAGCGGCACCTTCGAATTGCGGCATTCGATCGCGACCTGCTGGATCGGGCTCGCGTCGATCGCCGGGAAGATCTGCTCATACTGCCGCCATTGCGTGCCGAGCGTTTCCTTCCAGTCGGTGTTGGCCTTGATGCCGTAGCCGTAGCAGATGTGCACGGCGGTGGCGCAGGTCAGCCCCTGCGCAGCGCGCTCCAGCGCCTTGATGCCCCAATCGTTGACCTCGTCCATGTAGACGTTGAAGGCGGGCTCGTCGAACTGCACGAGATCGACGCCGTCGGCCTGCAATGCCTTGGCCTCCTCGTTGAGCAGCTCGGCGAAGGCAAAGGCGATCTTCACGCGGTCGCCATAATAGCGATCGGCAATGGTGTCGATGATGGTCATTGGCCCTGGCAGGGTGAATTTCAGCTGCTTCTTCGTGTGCGTGCGCGCGACGCGCGCCTCGAAGTCATGGACGCGGCCCTTGAGGCGGAGCGGGGCGACGACCTGCGGCACCATCGCCTTGTAGCGGTCCTTGCGGATGCCCATCTCGACCTTGTGGGCGAAATCGATGCCTTCGATCTTCTCCAGGAAGCCGTGGACGAAATGCTGACGCGCCTGCTCGCCCTCGGTGACGATGTCGATGCCGGCGTCCTCCTGGATCTTCAGCCAGATCAGCGTCGCATCGCGCTTGGCGCGCAGGAGCTCCTCGCCCTGTGACTTCCAGGGCGCCCAGAGCATGTTCGGCTCGGCGAGCCATTCCGGCTTCGGCAAGGAGCCGGCGATCGTGGTTGGAAACAGCATGGCGGCCCTCCCGGCAGGTTGTGTTGCGCCCCTTCCTGCCATGACTTAACGTCGAGGTACAGAACAACAAAAGTCGTCCTGAAACCCGCGACGCCGGATCGGAAACGCCATGATCGAATTCTTCTTCGACTGCTCCAGCCCCTGGACCTATCTCGCCTTCCACAACATCCAGCCGCTCGCGAAGGAGCTCGGGGCGGAGATCGTCTGGCGGCCGATCCTGGTCGGCGGCATCTTCAACACGGTCAATCCGAGCGTCTATGCGCAGCGGGAGAAGCCGGTGCCGCTGAAGGCGCGCTACATGCTGAAGGATCTCAATGACTGGGCTCGCTCGGCCGGCCTGTCGATCAAGATGCCGCCGACGGTGTTTCCGGTGAACAGCGTCAAGGCGATGCGCGGCTGCATCTGGCTGGGCAAGGACATGCTGCCGTTTGCGACCGCCGTGTTCGAGACCTATTGGGGCGCGGACGAGGATATCTCGCAGGACGCCGTGCTCGCCGGGATCTGCAGGAAGGTAGGTCTCGACGAACAGAGATTCTTCGCCGGCATTTCGGAACAGAGCATCAAGGATCAGCTCAAGGCCAATACTGAGGAGGTGGTCGCGCGCGGCGGCTTCGGCTCGCCGACCATCTTCGTCGGCAAGACCGACATGTATTTCGGCAACGACCGCCTGCCGCTGATCCGCGAGGCGCTGCTGCGCCGCAGGGCGAGCGCAGCCTGATGGTACGCGCCGTCATCTGCCGTGAACTCGGCGCGCCCGAGCATTTGCTGCTGGTAGAGTTTCCGTCGCGCGCGCTGAAGCCGGGCGAGGTCCGCGTCGCCATCCGCGCCGCCGGATTGAATTTTCCCGACGTGCTGATGGCCGCCGGCGAATATCAGCTCAAGCCGGAGCTGCCGTTCACGCCCGGCATGGAAGCCGCCGGCGATGTCACCGAGGTGGGCGCGGAGGCGAAGGGCGTCACCGTCGGCGACAAGGTCATCGTCAAGATGCGCCATGGTGCCTTCACCGACGAAGCTGTGGTGACGCCGGCCCAGCTCACGCCGATGCCTTCCACGTTCGACTACGCCGAGGCCGCAACCTATCTCGCGGGCCACGGCACCGCCTATCACGCGCTGATCGACCGCGGCCGGGTCGCGCCGGGTGAGGTGCTGCTGGTGCATGGCGCCGCTGGCGGCGTCGGCCTTGCCGCCGTCGAGATCGGCAAGATGCTGGGCGCGACCGTGATCGCCACCGCCTCCAGTGACGAAAAGCTTGCTGTCGCGAAATCGCGTGGCGCCGATCACCTGATCCGCTACGACCGCGAGCCGTTTCGCGACGCGGTCAAGCGCATCACCGACGGCCGCGGGGCCGATGTCGTGTTCGATCCCGTCGGCGGCCAGGTCTTTGAGGACTCGATGCGTTGCATCGCCTGGGGCGCGCGGCTCCTGGTGATCGGTTTCACCGGCGGCATCGGTTCGGCCAAGACCAATCTGCTGCTGATCAAGGGCGCCAGCGTGCTCGGCGTGCGCGCCGGCGAGGCGGCACGGAGAGATCCCGCGCTCGGAGAAGTGCGCCTGAAGGCGCTCTTGCGATGGGCGGACGAGGGCAAGCTGCGCCCGAACGTCTCGCACCGCCTACCGCTGCAGGATTACGCGAAGGCGATGCGGTTGTTGATCGACCGCAAGGCGATCGGGCGCGTGGCGCTGGTGATGGAGTGACGCTGCCGCAGGTGGGCAAAGGCGCTCTTGCGCCGCGCCCACCATCTCTAGAGCCTCACTTATACTCCCGCTCCGTCCACCACGGGAAATAGTCCGGCATGTCCGTCGACACCTTGTTCTTGAACTGCGCCGGACGCTTCTCCAGGAACGACACCACGCCTTCCTTCACGTCGTCCGAGCGGCCGCGGGCATAGATGCCGCGGCTGTCGACCTTGTGGGCTTCCATGGGATCGTCGGCGCCCATCATGCGCCACATCATCTGGCGGATCAGCGCCACCGACACCGGCGCGGTCTTGGCGGCGAACTCCTTTGCCAGCGCACGTGCGGTCGGCAGCAGATCGTCCGGCGGGACCACCTTGCTGACGAGGCGCCCCGCAAGCGCTTCCTGGGCGGGGAAGACGCGGCCCGAATAGCACCATTCCAGCGCCTGCGAGATGCCGACGATGCGCGGCAGGAACCAGCTCGAGGCTGCCTCCGGCACGATGCCGCGCTGGGAGAACACGAAGCCGAAGCGTGCGGCCTCGGAGGCGATGCGGATGTCCATCGCAAGCTGCATGGTGACGCCGATGCCGACTGCGGGCCCGTTCACCGCGGCGATCACGGGCTTCAGGCACTTGAAGATGCGCAAGGTGACCTGGCCGCCGCCGTCGCGCACCTGCGGATCGCTGTAATCGACCTTGCCGTCGGCGAACCGCTTCACCGGCCCGCGCCGTGCGTCGCGATCGAACGTGTCGGCGCCGGACGAAAGATCGGCGCCCGCGCAAAATCCGCGGCCCGCGCCGGTGACGATGATGGCGCGGACGTTGTCGTCCTTGTCGGCGGCGTCGAACGCATCGATCAGCTCTGCCTGCATCTGCGCGTTGAAGGCGTTGAGCTTGTCGGGCCGGTTCAGCGTGATGGTGAGGATCTGCTCGGCGACCTCATACTTGATCGTCTCATACGCCATGGTGGTTTCCTTCCTTGTCATTCTTGAATCAATTCTGTCATTGCCGGGCTTGACCCGGCAATCCATCTTTTTTGAAGAGGATGGATGCGCGGGTCGAGCCCGCGCATGACGATTTGTGCTGAGACGCTGGAATGCGAGTCTATTGCGCCGGCGGCTTGGGCCAGGGGCGCTGCGGGCCGCGCAGACCTTCAAAAGCCTTGGCCATGCCGAGCACGCCGATGTCGTCGAAGCGGCGGCCGACGATCTGCACGCCGATGGGAAAGCCCTTGGCGTCGAAGCCGCCATTGATCGAGACCGCTGGATTCTCCGACATATTCCATGGCACGGTATAGGCGATGTGCTCGAACGGCTTCATGGGATCATTGGTCGGCGAGGCCCACTCCGCCGGAAAGTTCACGTTCGGCGCGGTCGGCGAGATCACGTAGTCGAGCTCGCAGAACAGTTTTGACGCTGCCGCGCGGATCGCCATGGTCTGGTTGAAGCCGCGGATGACGTCGACGCCCGAGAGCTTCGCGCCGGACTCGCCCCATTTGAAAATGTAGGGCAGCACCTTTGCCTGCTCGGCCGGCGTCAGCTTCGACAGATCGTCCCACATCCGCGCGCGCCAGAAATTGTCGAGGCCGTCGAGCATCTCGCGGGTGAGAATGCCGTCGACTGCCGTCACGACCGCGCCCGCGGATTCGAATGCCTTTGCCGCCTTCACCGCGACCTCGCGCACCGGCTTCTCCAGCGCCAGGCCGCAGCCGGGATCGAGCATCAGGCCGATACGCGCCTTTCGCGGGGACTTCTCCAATCCCTTCCAGTTCAGCGGCTCGGCCGGCAGGCTCATGCCGTCGCGCCGGTCGGGCTTTGCAATCGCGCTCATCATGAGCGCGCAATCATCGACGGTGCGGGTCATGGGACCTGCAACGCGGCCGATATAGGTGGGATCGATCGGCACGCGGCCGAAGCTCGGCTTCAGGCCGACGAGGCCACACCAAGCGGCGGGCAGGCGGACCGAGCCGCCGATATCGGTGCCGAGATGCAAGGGACCGTACCCGGCCGCGGCAGCGGCGCCAGCACCGGCGCTGGAGCCGCCGGGGTTCTTGCTGAGGTCCCAGGGGTTGCGCGCGAGCGCATGGAAGCTTGAGAGGCCCGACGACAGCATGCCGTAATCGGGCATGGTGGTTTTGGCGAAGATGATCGCGCCGGCTTCGCGCAGCCGCGCGGCGGGTGGCGCGTCCTTCTCGGCCGGCACGAGCTTGACGCTGGCCGCGCCGAGCGGCACCGGCACACCCTTGGTTGCGATGTTGTCTTTCACCGTGACAGGCACGCCGTCGAGCGCGCCGGAGGGCTCGCCGCCGGACCAGCGCGCGGTCGAGGCCTTTGCGGCCTCACGCGCGGCGTCGGGGTCGAATGCATAGAGCGCCCTCAGATGCGGTTCCCACGCAGCGACATGCGCGAGCACGTCCTCCAGCACCTCGCTCGGCGAGAACTGTTTTGCGCGATAGCCCGCGATCAGATCGACCGCGGACAGATCGTGCAGCGAGGTGACCGCCTCTTCGGCACTCTTTTTATGCATTGCCACCTACCGGCATGCGCGTCTCGATGATGCGGGCGAACATGCTCGCGCCGATCGGCAGGATCTTGTCGTCGAGCACGAAGCCGGGATTGTGCACGGGCACAGAGCCGTCATGGCCGACCCAGAAATAGGCGCCGGGCACGGTCTGCAGCATGTCGGCGAAATCCTCGCTGCCCATCTTCGGCTGGGCGCGGGTGATCACGTTGGCAGGATCGACGATCGTGCGCGCAACCTCCTCGACCACCTTGGACTGCTCGACCTGGTTGACCAGGACGCCAAACGTGTCGCGGATGTCGGCTTCGATCGTGCACTGGAACGCAGCCGCGATGCCGGCACAGATCGCGCGGATGCGTTCAGCGACCATGGCGCGGACTTCATCCGAGAAGGTGCGGATGGTGCCGCAGAGATGGGCTTCGCCGGGGATGACGTTGTAGGCGGAACCCGCGTGAATCTGCGTGATCGAGATGACGGCAGCCTGCAGCGGCTCGACGTTGCGGCTGACGATGGTCTGGATTGCCTGCGCCAGCGTGGTCGCGATGATCACGGCGTCCTTGGAGCGCTCGGGCATCGCGCCATGCGCGCCATAGCCGGTGATGCGGAGGTCGAAGAAGTCGGCGCTGGCCATGGCCGGCCCGGGCAGGATCGCGATCTCGCCGTGGTTGAGGTCGGGCGCGTTGTGCAGGCCATAGAGCTCGTCGCAGGGGAATTTTTCGAACAGGCCGTCCTTGATCATCGCGCGGGCGCCGCCGAGACCTTCCTCGGCCGGCTGGAAGATCAGGTGCACGGTGCCGTCGAAGTTCCGGGTCTCGGCGAGATAGCGCGCGGTGCCGAGCAGCATGGTGGTGTGGCCGTCATGGCCGCAGCCGTGGAAGCGGCCGGGGATCTTCGAGCTCCATTTCAGATTGGTGTTCTCCTCCATCGGCAGTGCGTCCATGTCGGCGCGCAGGCCGATGCGCTTGGTGCCCGAACCCTTGCCCTTGATGACACCGATCACGCCGGTGCCGCCGAGACCGCGATGCACCTCGATGCCCCAGCTCTTCAGCTTGTCGGCCACGATGCCCGAGGTGCGCACCTCCTCGAAGCCGATCTCCGGATGGGCGTGAAGGTCGCGCCTGATGGCAGTGAGTTCGTCGGCATAGCCGTCGATGCGGTCGATCGTGGGCATGTGTCCTGTCCGGTTAGCGTGAAGGAGGATTGAAAACGGGGCCGTTCGGCTTGATGCGGATGCCCGGCCGCAGGCGCGTCCAGGGCAGGGAAGCAGTGTCGGCCGGCATCGCGCCGGGCGCGGCGCAGATCATCAGCGCCTCCGCGATCGGCTCGAAATCGGCACGGAAATGCACCGAGCTCTTGTTGACGAGGATCTTCTCTCGTGTCGGCTCGATGCCGACATAGCGATACATCGCCTGGTCGGCGAGCTGGGCCTTGTGCGAGGAGACGACCACGCGGACATCGCCGATGCGCAAGGCTGCGGAGGGACCCATCTCCATCTCGCGGCCGCCATAGTAGGGGCCGGGCGCGATGAAGCGGCCGTCGGAGAGCTGTTCGACCACAAAGGTCTCGCGATAGGGCTCGTCGCCGGGAATCCCCGACTTGCCGCCGAGTGACAGCGTCACGGTGGCGCCGATGCCGGCTTCGTGCGCGGCCTTCGCCGAGACCGGATCGTAAATTGCGCCGGTCGCGGCGCTCGCCTTGTTGCGCACCAGCGCGCGCAGCATGCCCGTGGTGTCGGAATCGCCGCCGGCGCCGGGATTGTCCTGGGTGTCGGCGATGATGATCGGCTTGCTCGCGTTCTTGGAAAGCTCCATCGCATGGCGCACGCCATCGTCGGGCGTCCAGATCTTGCCGTCGAAATCGTCCTCGTGGCCTTCGATCAGCTTCACCATCGCATCCGCTGCGCGGTCGGCATCGGCTTGCGTCTTGCCATAGGCGAATACGCTCGGACCGCAATGGTGGAAATCGGCGGCAGGGAAGCCGGGGGCGAAGGAGAGCGTCGGAACGGCGTCGCCCTCCAATGCGGCGAGTTGTTCGTAAATGCCTTTGGTGGGCTGGTCGTTGGTGCATTGCCAGCTGATCGGGATCAGGAAGGGCAATTGCCGGAAAGCCTTTGCGAAGCGTTGCTTCGTCCCCAGCAGCAGCGCCAGATGCTTTGCGCAGGCACGGCCGGTCTCGGCCATGTCGACGTGGGGATAGGTGCGGTAGGCGATCAGCGCATCGGCATGCGCGATCATCTCGGGCGTGACGTTGGCATGGAGATCGAGGCTGGTGACCAGCGGAACATCCTTGCCGATGACCCGGCGCACACGCGCCAGGATCTCGCCTTCACCGTCGTCGAGATGCTCCGTGACCATCGCACCATGCAGGTCGAGATAGACCGCGTCGATCGGGCCCGCGGCTGCGATGCCGTCGACCATCACCTTCACGATGCGCTCGAAGGCGTCCTTGGTGACATGGGCCGAGGGGCTCGCCCCGCAGGCGATGGTCGGGATGAGTTCCCAGCCGTTCGCCTCGGCGCTGTCGACGAAGCCGGCAAGGCCGACATTGATGCGGCGCATCACCTTCAAGACGTCGGCACCTTCAGTCATCGCCGGCCAGCCGCCGCCATGCTGGAAATCCGCGAAGGTCGCCTTGGTCGGAGCGAAGGTGTTGGTCTCGTGCAGGAAGCCGCCGACGGCGATGCGTGTCATCAATTCAAGTCCAGCATTGGAAAGTGCGCGACGTTAGCCTTGGCCCGCAGCCGAGGGCAAGGCGGGAAGCAATCGCGCCGCGCATAGGGTCAAGCTGTTTTGGGAATGTGTGCCGCGCACACCGTCATTGCGAGCGTAGCGAAGATTCCATGGGGAGTGGATAGCGACCAGGTCTGAGGCCAGACTGAGGGTTGCTGAATCCATTCAACCTGGAGACGACGATGTTGCTCGATCATCCTTCCGACGGACTGGCCGCTATCCGCACGCAGTTTGGCGCAATTTTTGTGTCATTGGAACTGAGCCGTTCGACATGGCTGGTCACTTCGCTGTCGCCCTGCAAGGGCGAGAAGATGTCCAAACGCAGCATGAAGGCCGGCGAGCTTTCGGAACTGTTGAAGCTGTTTGCGGAGCTGAAGCGCAAGGCGCAGGCGCGAACGGGTGAGAGCTATCCGCTCATCGCGATCCAGGAGGCGGGGCTGGACGGGTTCTGGCTTCACCGCGCCCTGCAGCAGGAAGGCATCGAGAGCCACGTAGTCGATCCGGCCTCGATTGCGACGCCGCGCCGGCGCCGGCGGGCCAAGACGGACCGGCTGGATGGCGAGACGCTGTTGCGGACGCTGCTGGCCTACAAGCGCGGCGAGGTACGGGTCTGCGCCATGGTCGTTGCGCCCTCTCCGGCAGAGGAGGACCGCCGTAGGCTGTGCCGCGAGCGAGAGACCTTGATCGCGGAGCGGATCGAGCATGTGAACCGGATCAAGGGTCTTCTGTTCGCGCAAGGGATCTTCGACTACGCGCCGCTGCGGCGAGACCGGCGGAAGCGGCTGGAGGCCTTGCGGACGGGCGACGGGCGCGCCTTGCTGGCGCATCTGAAGGCGCAGATCAGCCGCGAACTCGACCGGCTCGAACTGCTGCTCGACCAGATCACGGCGGTGGAGCGCGAGCAGGATGCGTTGCTGGCCGCGAGCAAGGCGGCGGGGGAGAAGACCGTATCGAACCCGGTGGCAATGCTGCTCGAACTGAAGAGCCTGGGCCCGAACTTCACGGCCGTTCTCTGGTCGGAGGCCTTTTACCGGCAGTTCGCCAACCGCCGCCAGATTGCATCCTATGCCGGCCTTGCAGCCACGCCATGGCGCAGTGGCGGCATCGAGCGCGAGCAAGGCGTGTCGAAGGCTGGCAATCCGCGCCTGAGAACCACGATGATCCAGCTCGCCTGGCTCTGGGTACGCCACCAGCCTCAATCGGCTTTGACCCAGTGGTTCAAGGTGCACAGCCAACGCGGCCGCAAGCGCGCGATCGTGGCGCTCGCGCGCAAGCTGCTCGTGGCCCTCTGGAAGTACGTGACCGCGGGCGTGGTGATCGAGGGAGCCGAGATAAAGGCCGCCGCCTGACACCACGCTCCTCAGCCTCAAAGCCAATCCGCCGAGATTGATCAGCCTCGGCCGATCCGGGTGGACGAACCGATGGATTGCATGGCTTCAAACGCCGTAACGAAGAATGGTCTCGTCCTCTCGAGCCTGCCCGCCGCAAGCGGAATGTTGGTGCAGCCGCCGCCGCGCGGCGACCGAATGTGAGTTTGATCTGGCAAGCAAACCAGATTGCAAAAACCGGCTCGACCCTTGGATCGCCTGACGAAAAGGAGTTATCCGCCCGCTGCCCCGACTGCCAAAGCCTGATGGCGTGCTCGCTCGAGTCAAGGCCAAGTCGCTTCGCGACGGCCCTACGGGCCGACCTTGACTCGATCTGCGCGCGCCATCCTACGTGCTCCACGGTCGGGACGAAGAGCTGGCCTGCAATCGAACAAAGAGCTGAACAAACCGCCTTGACACACCAAATCCCCATGTGAGCAATCCAGAGTCTTTCCAAGGAGGGATTCTGGATTGCTTCGCTACGCTCGCAATGACGAGGGGAGAGAGCTACGCCGTAGCCCCCACGCCTTCCGCCACCGGCCGGAAATTGGCGAAGTCCCAGTTACGCCCAGGCGCCGCATCCAGCAGCGCCTTGGTGTAGGCCTCCTTCGGATGCGTCAGCACTTCGGCGGCCGGACCCTGCTCGACGACGCGGCCGTGCTGCATCACCACCACCTCGTCGCAGATCTGCGCGGCGACGCGCAGATCGTGGGTGATGAACAGGATGGCGATGCCGAGCCGCTTCTGGATCTCGTCGAGCAGTTCCAGCACCTGCGCCTGTACCGAGACGTCGAGCGCGGAGACCGCTTCGTCCGCGACCAGCACATCCGGATCGAGCGCAAGCGCCCGGGCGATCGCAATGCGCTGGCGCTGGCCGCCGGAGAACTGGTGCGGGTAACGCGACACCGCATCGGCTGGCAGGCCGACGAGCTCGAGCAGCTCTCGCGCCCGCTTCATCGCGTCAGGGTGCGCCACGCCGTAATTGATCGGGCCTTCCGCGATGCTCTCTCCGACGGTGACGCGAGGATTGAGCGAGCGGTAGGGATCCTGGAACACGATCTGGATCTTCTGCCGGTGCGGCTGCAGCAGGCGGCGCGAGATGTCGGCGATCTCGCGGCCGGCAAGGCGCACGCCGCCCGAGGTCGGATCGATCAGGCGGACGATGCAGCGCGCGACCGTCGACTTGCCCGAGCCGCTTTCGCCGACGATGCCGAGGGTGCGGCCCTTGCGCAAGGTCAGCGTGACCTTGTCGGCGGCGACGACCTCGCGGCCTTTGCCGAAGAAGGCGCGCTCCTTGTAGATCTTGCTGAGCTCGTTGGCTTCCAGCACGATCGGCTCGCGGGTCTCCTCGCGCGGTTGTCGCGGCACCAGGCTCGGCACTGAAGCCAGCAGGTTGCGGGTATACTCCATGGTCGGGTTGCGCAGCACGGTCTCGAGCGGGCCGGTCTCCACGAGGCGGCCTTGCCGCATCACCGCGACGCGGTCGGCGATCTCGGCGACCACGCCCATGTCGTGGGTGATGAACAGCACGGCGGTGCCGTGATCGCGCTGGAGGTCGCGGATCAGGGTCAGGATCTGCTTCTGCGTGGTGACGTCGAGCGCGGTGGTCGGCTCGTCGGCAATGAGGAGCTTCGGCTCCAGCACCAGCGCCATCGCGATCATGATGCGCTGGCGCTGGCCGCCGGAGAGGCGGTGCGGATAGGAGGCGAAGATGCGCTCGACCTGGGGCAGGCGAACCTGCTCCATCATGTCGAGGATGCGCTTCTTGCGCGCTTTGGCATCGAGATCGGTATGGGCGCGCAGCACCTCGTCGATCTGGCGGCCGACCGGCACCACCGGATTGAGCGCGGTCATCGGCTCCTGGAAGATCATGGCCATCTGTGTGGCGCGGAGCTGGCGCAGGCGGCGGTCGGTCGCGGTGAGCACCTCTTCGCCGACCAGCTTGATGCTGCCGCCGGTGGGAACCAGCGTCCCCTTCGGCAGCAGGCCCATCGTGGTGAGCGAGGTCACCGACTTGCCCGAGCCGCTTTCGCCGACGAGACACAGCGTCTCGCGCTCGCGCACCTGGATCGAGATGCCATCGATGATGTTGGCGCCCTTCGGCTTCTTGCCGACGGAGACGACGAGATTGTTGATGTCGAGAACGAGTTTGGTCATCAGGTCACTCCGTCGTCATTGCGAGGAGCCCGCGACAAGATTGCAGAGCAATTCTGCGCTGGCGACGAAGCAATCCAGAATCCTTCCGCGGAGGCAGACTGGATTGCTTCGCTTCGCTCGCAATGACGGAACAAGGGGATGGGCCGGGGAAACAAATCACTTGCCCTCCCGCTGCTTCATGCGGGGATCGAGGGCGTCACGTGCGGCGTCGCCGATCAGGTTGATGCTGAGGATGGCGATCGAGAGCAAGAGGCCCGGCCAGAAGATCAGCGACGGCTTGATCTGGAAGTACTGGCGACCCTCGGCCATGATGTTGCCCCAGGTCGGCGTCTCCGGCGAGATGCCGGCGCCGAGGAAGGAGAGGATCGCCTCGGTGAGGATCGCGCTTGCGCAGACATAGGTGCCCTGGACGATCAGCGGAGCGATCGTGTTCGGCATCAGATGCCGCCACATGATCTTCGGCAGGCTCGAGCCGACCGAGATCGCGGCCTCGACGTAAGGCTCCTCGCGCGCCGACAGCACGACGGAGCGGACCAGGCGCGCCACGCGCGGGATCTCGGGAATGGTGATCGCGATCAGCACGGTCCAGAGGCTGGCGCCGGAGAGCGAGACCACGGCGATCGCGAGCAGGATGCTCGGCATCGCCATCAGGCCGTCCATCACGCGCATCAGGACGGAATCGATCAGCTTGAAGAAGCCGGAGACGAGGCCGATCGCGAGCCCGATGGCGATCGACAGGATCGCCGAACCGATGCCGATCAGAAGCGAGATGCGGCCGCCATAGATCACGCGCGACAACAGGTCGCGTCCGTAAGCGTCGGTGCCGAGCAGGAATTGCGCCGAGGACGGCTTCAATCGCTGCGACGGCGCGAGCTGGATCGGATCATGCGGCGCGATCAGCGGGGCGACGATCGAGACCACCACGATCAGGGCGAGCAGGACCGTCGCCGTGGCGATGATCGGCGTCGAGGTGAGGAATCCGAAGCGCGGCCGCAGTGGCGACGTGATCGGAATGGACGACTGGGGAAGGGTATCGACCGACATGTGTGTTCTTATCCTTGCCTCAGTACCGGATCCGGGGATCGAGCAGGGTGTAGGCGACGTCGATGAGGAGATTGACGACGACATAGATCAGCGACGTCAGCAGGATCATCGCCTGGATCACCGGATAGTCGCGCGCCAGCACCGCATCGACGGTGAGGCGGCCGATGCCGGGGATGTTGAACACGCTCTCGGTGACGACGACACCGGAGATCAGCAGCGCAAAGCCGGTGCCGATCACGGTGATCACCGGCACGGCGGCGTTGCGCAGCGCATGCCGCATCATCACGGCAACCTCGTTGATGCCTTTCGCACGCGCCGTTCGCACGTAATCCTCGCCGAGCACGTCGAGCATCGCCGCGCGCGTCATGCGCGCGATCAACGCGATGTAGATGAAGGACAATGCGCAGGTCGGCAGGATGATACGCTCGAAGAACGGCCCGAAGCCGTTCGAGATGCTGCGGAAGCCCTGCACCGGCACCCAGCGCAAATCGATCGCGAAGATCTCGATCAGGACATATCCGACCACGAACACCGGGACCGAGAAGCCCAGGACCGACAGGCCCATCACGAAACGGTCGATCCAGGTGCCGTGCTTCCACGCCGCGATCACGCCCAGCGGCACTGCGACGATCACGGCGAGGACGATGGTCGACAGCGCGATCGAGATCGACGGCTCGACGCGCTGGCCGATCATCTTCATCACCGGCAGGTTGGAGATCAGCGAGGTTCCGAGGTCGCCGTGCAGCAGCTTGCTCACCCAGGTGATGAACTGCACGATCAGCGGCTCGTTGAGGCCGAGCGAGGCGCGGATGCGCTCGAGCCGTTCCGGCGTCGCGTTGTCGCCGGCGAGGATCGCGGCGGGATCGCCGGGCGTCAGCCGCAGCAGCAGGAACACGAACAGAGCGACGACGCCCATCACGGGCACCGCGGCCAGAACGCGGCGAATAAGATAACCCAGCATGCACCTATCTCCGGCTGCGGAACTTGTGGCGCCTCGAGGCACCCGGGAATTCTGTCGTGTCTATCATGCCTATCACTTGGACTGAAAAGGCTGCCCGGAGACGCCATCCTCTTGGGGCAAATTGTGTGCCAAGGGCTGCCCTGTAGCAAGAGGCCGGCATGTCCCCGGCATCGGCCACTCAGGATGCATGTCGCAGTTCATGCTCACCCCTAAGTGAAGGCACGGTCGGCGTCGCATTGAGCCCGCGCCAGCCGTCGATGGTCTGGGCAATCATCTGCGCCGTCGCCGCCGACAGAGTCCAGCCGAGATGGCCATGGCCGGTGTTGAAGAACACGCCCGGTATCCGTCCCGCGCGCACCACCGGCATCATGTTCGGCATCATCGGGCGCAGCCCGGCCCAGGGCACGACGCGCGACGTTTCGACGGCGGGGAAGTTGCTGCGCACCCAGTCGATCAGCGGCTGCACGCGGTCGGCGCGGATGTCGCGATTGAAATCGTTGAACTCGGCGGTGCCGGCGACGCGAAAGCGATCGGCCCCGAGCCGGCTGGTGACGATCTTGGCGGCCTCGTCGAGCAGGCTCACGGTCGGGGTGGCGTTGCGGCTCTCGGCGGTGTCGAGCTGCACGGTGATCGAGTAGCCTTTCACCGGATAGACGTTGACGCGCTCGTCGAGCAGGGCGGCGAAATGACGGCTCGCAACGCCCGCGCAGACCACGACGCCGTCCGCCTTCAGCATGCCGCGTTGAAACGCGTCAGCATCGCTCGTCGCGAGATCGGCCCAGCCGATGACAAAGCCGCTGCCGGTCCGTGCGATCGAATCGATGTTGGCCTCATGAATGAAGGTCGCACCACGCCGCTTGCAGGCTTCCGCCAGCCCGCGGGTGAACTTGTGGATATCGCCGGTCGCATCCGACGGCGTGAAGAAGCCGCCATAATAGTCCTTCCGCAGTGTCGGCTCGATCGCGCGGATTTCCTCCGGCGTCACCGGGCGGCGGTCGAGGCCACCTTCCTGCAGTAGCGCATTGACGCGCAGACCGGATTCAAAGCCGGCCTTGTCACGATAGATGTGGAGGATGCCGCGGCGCTCGAGATCGAAGTCGATGCCTTCGCGCGCAGCAATGTCGAACAGATGCCTGCGCGCTTCGATCGCCAGCCGCGTGGTCTCGATGGTGTTGGCGCGGTAGTTGCCGATATTGGCGACGAACTCGCTCATCCACGAATATTTGTGCCAGTTCGGCCGCGGATTCATCAGCAGCGGCGCATCGCGCCGGAACATCCAGCGCAGGCCCTTCAGGATCGTCGCGGTAGAGTTCCACACCTCGGCATTGCTGGCGGAGAGCTGTCCGCCGTTCGCAAACGAGGTTTCCATTGCGGCATAGCGGTGCTTGTCGAGCACCGTCACCTTGTAACCGCGTTCCAGCAGGGCATAGGCGGTCGTTACGCCGGTGATGCCGGCGCCGATGATGGCGATATGAGTCATGATGAAGTCGGGGCTCCCGTGAGTTAGAGATGGCTGACCGCCGGCTCGAAAGCCGTTGGCGGCGCCCCATCTGTCACGGTTACCTGAGAGCTTGATCCGGCGCGGACCTCGGAAGGTCAGCCTCGGACTATCCCCTTCGGTGGACGTCACGATGATCAAATCGTGCCGTCTCTCTCCAGATCGTCCTGTCGATACAGTCCTTTTGCCTGAGAGTTTCCGGGGCGGTTGCTCCGTCGGCGCCGTAACGAAAGCAGCATGCCTTCGTTGCGATCTCTCCCGCATCGTCGCGTGCACAAGCCGAGCAGTACGATACGCCTCATTTTTGGACAAGGCTAAATTTCGACCCCGATTGCCAATGCATTGTGCAGTGCGAAGCCTGCGTCGTCGCTGCGCCGTTACTCCAACGTCGCCAGCAATCCCGCCATCAAGCGTCCCCGCTCGACCAGGCTATCGACCTCGATGAACTCCTCGAGCGTGTGGCCGTTGCCGCCGCGGACGCCGAGGCCGTCGAGCGTTGGGATTCCCATCGCGCCGGTGAAGTTGCCGTCGGAGCCGCCGCCGGAGCTTGCATGCGGTAATTCCGCGCCGAGGGATTTGGCGATGCGCGCCTTTTCGTACAGCGCCATGGTGCCGGCATCCGGCTCCCAGACCGGCCGCGTCACGCCGCGGGTCACCTTGAACGTGACGTCGTTGTTGGTGCCCGACAGCGCCAGCATCCGCTCGACGCCGCGGTCGAGATCGGCCTGACGCTTGGCCATCGACAGCGCTTCGCCGGTGGCTGTCGTGGCAACGCAATTGACCCATTGTCCGCCGTGGACAACGCCGACCGAGAAGGTGCAATCCTCCGTCGTCATCGCGTCGATCGCGAGGATCTGCCGCGCCATCTCGCGGATCGCCGAACGTCCCGACGACAGCGTCGCGCCGGCGTGGCTCGGCCGTCCCGTCGCTTCGAGATTGAAGCGTGCGATGGCGTAACGTCCGGTGGTGACGCCGTTGTCGGCGCGGCCGGGCTCCGGCACCAGCACGTATTTGTTGCGTGCGGCTTCGGCCTCGATGATGTCGCGCGTGGAGGGCGTGCCGACTTCCTCATCCGGCGTGAACAGCACGGTGATCGGCAGCGGCGTCGTGAACGAGGCGCGCGCCAGCTGGCGGATTGCTTCCAGCGAGAGATAGTTGCCGCCCTTCATGTCGTAGATGCCGGGGCCGTAGCATTTGTTGCCCTCGCGCCGCCATTTCAGCTTCTCGATGGTGCCGATGGGGTGAACGGTATCCATGTGTCCGGCGATCAGGATTCCCGGCTCGCCCTGCTTCGGATGGGGAAAGCGCGCGCGGATGACGCCGCCAAAGCCCTGGCGGCCGGCGATGCGCTCGATGGTCGCACCCATGATCGCCATATCCCGCGCTGCGATATCGAGCATGCGGTTAACGGCACCCGCGTCCCAGGTCGGACTCTCGCATTCCACCCAGGTGCGCAGGCCCTCGAGCATGGCCTCGGAATCGAGGGGAAGATTGGCTGGATTCATCTCAATGTCTCTCAAGCTGCGAAGATGGAACGCGCATTGCATCGGCGCGGGGCAGGACAGCGGAGAGCGTTGTAGAGCTAAACTGATCTTTGTGGAGCCCGTGCGCGCGCCGCGAGGGCTTGCGACGAAACCGGATTGACGCGCTCAACACTGTCTGCAAGTCTCGAAAAGATAAAGGCATTGCATGAGGTTAGTTCGCTCAACGAACGAACCGCATGCTCAACCAATAACCTGCCTTTGAACAGTTTCACGTCAGGAGAACCCTCTATGTTCCACTTCACGCGCCGGGGGCCTCGCGCATTCGCCTCCAAACTTGCGCTGACGGTCGTCGCGCTTTCGACCGCGCTGGCTTCGCCAGTGCTGGCGGCCGGCAAGACCCTCACGGCGGTGATGCATTCGGATCTGCGCATCATCGACCCGATCTTCACCACGGCCTACATCACGCGTGACCATGGCTACATGGTCTACGACACGCTGGTCGCTCCGGATTCGAATTTCAAGATCCAGCCGCAGATGGCGGACTGGAAGATCTCCGATGACAAGCTCACCTACACCTTCACCCTGCGCGATGGCCTGAAGTGGCATGACGGTGCGCCGGTGACGGCGGAGGACTGCGTCGCCTCGCTGAAGCGCTGGGCTGCGGTCGACGGCATGGGCCAGAAGCTCATGGACTTCACCGCGAGCCTCGAGGCGACCGACGCCAAGACCATCACGCTGAAGCTGAAGGAACCCTACGGCCTCGTCCTCGACTCCATCGGCAAGCCGTCCTCGCGCGTCGCCTTCATGATGCCGAAGCGTCTCGCCGAGACGCCGCCGGACAAGCAGATTCCCGAGCAGATCGGCTCGGGTCCCTTCAAGTTCGTGCAGGGCGAATTCCAGCCCGGCGTGAAGGCGGTCTATGTCAAGAACACCGACTACGTGCCGCGCAAGGAGCCGGCGAGCTGGACCTCCGGCGGCAAGGTGGTGAAGGTGGACCGCGTCGAGTGGATCACCATGCCGGACTCGCAGACCGCGGTGAACGCGCTGCAGTCGGGCGACATCGATTTCATGGAAAATCTGCCATACGACATGCTGCCGGTGCTGGAAGCGAACAAGGAGCTCACGATCGAGGTCTCCAATAAGTTCGGTTTCCAGACCCTCGGCCGCATGAACTTCCTCTATCCGCCGTTCGACAACGTGAAGGTGCGCCGCGCTGCCTTGCTGGCGATGAACCAGAAGGACGTTCTCGACGCGCTGGTCGGAAACCCGAAATATCAGAAGATCTGTGGTGCCTTCTTCGTGTGCGACACGCCGCTCGCAACCGAGGTCGGTGCCGAGACCCTCGTGAAGGGCAACGGCATGGCCGAAGCGAAGAAGGCGCTCGCCGAATCCGGCTATGACGGCACGCCGGTCGTGATCATGGCACCTGGCGACGTCACGACGCTGAAGGCACAGCCGATCGTTGCGGCCCAGCTGCTGCGCGAGGCCGGCTTCAAGGTCGACCTGCAGGCGACCGATTGGCAGACCGTGGTGAGCCGTCGCGCCAGCCAGAAGCCGCCGAAGGAGGGCGGCTGGAACATGTTCTTCACCAACTGGGTCGCGGCCGACGTCTCCAACCCGATCGCCAATCTCTCGATCGGCGGCCAGGGCAAGAAGGGCGGCTGGTTCGGCTGGGCGGAGGATGCCAAGATCGAGCAGCTCAAGGATGCGTTCGTCCGCGCAGCCTCGCTCGACGAGCAGAAGAAGATCGCGGCCGACATCCAGAAGGAAGCCTATGAGCAGGTGATCTACATCCCGCTCGGGCAGTACCTGCTGCCGAGCGGCTGGCGCAAATCGCTGACCGGCGTGCTCGACGGTCCGGCGACGCCGCTGTTCTGGAACATCGACAAGTCGGAATAGGGCGAGAACCCCTCTCGCGGCCTTCGGCCGGACCCTCGCACGGCGCCGCTGTCATCAGCGGCGCCGTTGCCGTTTGATGGCCTTGCGCTGGTTCAGAGGCGGCGCCCTTTAACTTTTTCAATTGCTAATCGTTGCTATTTGTTTCCAAGCTGAAATAGATGCTGCGTCTTCGCGTATCATTTTTTCAGATTTGCTTCCCGTGCCGATCGATTTTGCATTCCAGGCGATGGCCGAACGGTCCGACCGCGCGCCGGCGCCCTGGCGCCGGCCCTTCCTGCGCTGGCTCGATGCCGTCGAGGGTGGCTGGGCCGTGCCGCTTCTCATCGCCTGCTTTGTCGTGGTCTGGACCCTCTATCTCGCTATCGCCTATGCCGGCGGCGGCCTTCATCCCGATACGCTCGAAGCCTGGACGCTGGGCCGGAATTTCGCCTTCGGCTATCACAAGCATCCACCGTTGATGGGGTGGGTGACGGCGGCGTGGACCTCGGTGTTTCCGCTCAGCGACTGGTCGTTGCAATTGATGGCGATGGCCAATGCCGGGCTCGCGCTGTTCTTCGTCGATCTGATCTCGCGGCAGTTCGTGACCGGACACAAGCGCATCCTGGTGCTCCTGCTCCTGATGCTGACGCCGGCCTACCAATTTCATGCCCAGCGCTTCAATGCCAATTCGGTGCTGCTGGCGACCTGGCCGCTGGCGACCTGGTGCTTTCTGCGCGCGTTCGAGACGCGCGCTTGGCCGTGGGCGATCGCGGCGGGATGCACGACCGCGCTGGCGATGGTCGGCAAATATTATTCGATCTTTCTCGTCGTGAGCTTCGCGTTTGCCGCGCTGGCGCACCCGGCGCGGCGCGCCTATTTCAGCTCCGCTTCGCCATGGATCTCGGTCGTCGTCGGGCTCGCGGCGCTGTCGCCCCACCTCTACTGGCTCGCGACCACGGGCGCGTCGACCTTCACCTACGCACTGGCGCATGCCAGCGGCAACGTCTCGAGCTCACTCGGCGAGGCGAGAAACTTTGTGCTGGGGTTGGCCGCCGCGATGAGCCTATCGGCCTTGCTCTGGGTGCTGATCGCGGGAACGCGCTTGAAGCAGTTTCCGGCCGACTTCGCGGCCATGAGCCCGGGCCTGCGGTTACTGTTCTACGTCACGATCGGTACGATCGTGCTGCCGGTGCTGACGTCGCTTGTGTGGGGCACCGATCTGCCGTCGCTGTGGGCCTTGCAGGGGCTATTCCTGTTCGCCGTTCTCGTGGTCTGCGGCACGAGCTATCCGATCGAGCGTTTCCACACCGTGAACCTCACGGTGATCGTTGCCGGCGCTGCGCTTGCCGCCGTCCTGATCGCGGCGCCGATCCATGCCAGCAACAAGCACGGCTATGAAGAGGGACGGAGCTTTTACGCGCAGGCGGCCGGCGAGTTGACGCGCGAGTGGCGCGAGCAGACCGGTGAGCCGCTGAGTGCGGTCAGCGGCGACGACGCGCTTGCCTTCGCGACGGCGTTCTACAGTCCCGACCATCCGCATTACGCGCGGCCGTTCGAGTACCAATACACTTGGGGTCTGCCGCACCAGACGACGCTGGACCGCGGCTGGGCCGCACTCTGTTTTCGCGGGCAGGAATATTGTAGCCGCTGGATGGAATGGGTGTCCGCCCGCGGTGGACATTTCGTCAGGCGCGAGTTCACCGTGCGCGCTTCCCTGTGGGGCCAGCCTGGTTTGTCTCGGGACGTGATCGTGCTGATGGCGCTGCCGCAGGGAAGCCCGGTGCCGGCCAGCGCTGCGGATGATTTCAGCGCCAGCCGGCGGGGCACCGAATAGGCGGCGTGCTCAGCAGTGGCTGTCGCGCACCTGCTCGAGCCCCTCGCTCGCAAGCGGCGTGGTGAACGCGGCCCGCTCAGCGCGCGGTTCGGAACGTTCCGTCTTCTGCCGTTCTACCTCGCCGCGCTCTTCGCGGTGTTCCAGTTCCATTGCAGCATCCTCTGGAATTGCTGCAGGACAACATCGAGGCCGCCGCGTGGTTCCTCAGCCGACCGGACGATGATGCGGCCTGAACAACCGGCCCTTCTCGACCACCAGCACGATCGCGAGCGCAGCGAGGGTCGACAGGAAGAAGCCGACCGAGAAGGGCAGCAGCGTGCCGTCGAAGCTCTGCCCGATCGCCATGCCGACCACGATTCCGATCAGCGTCGTGATCGAGCCGTAAAGCGAGGAGGCGGTGCCGGCGATGTGTCCCTGCGGCTCCATCGCGAGCGCGGTGAAGTTGGCGACCATCATGCCGAACGAGAACATCATCAAAGCGGAGAGCGCCATGAACAAGGCGAGCGGCAGCACGCCGAGGCTTTCCGTCAGCAGCATCACGCCGGCCACCACGGCGTAGAGCGTCAGCGCCCCGTGCGAGATCACGCGCATGCCGAGCCGCCCGACCAGCCTCGCATTGAGAAAGCCGGCGATGGCAGTGCCGGCGGCGATCGCCGCGAAAGCGAGCGGGAAGTAGTGGCCGAGATGATAGATGCCGGTGAAGACCTGCTGGGCGCAGAAGACGTAAGCGAACAGTGCGCCGATCACGCTTCCGGCCGCCGTCGCATAGCCGATCGTCTGGCGATGGGTCACGGTCTGCCGGAAGGCCGCGAGCACGTCGGCAGGCGCCAGCGACCTGCGCTCGGACTCGGGAAGGGTTTCAGGCAGCCGCAGCACGCACCATGCGAGCGCGAGCAGGCCGTAGAGCATCAGCACCACGAAGATGCCGCGCCACGCCGTCACCAGCAGCACCGCCTGTCCGAACGAGGGGGCGACCACGGGCACCGCGATGAACACCATCATCGCGAGCGACATCACGCTCGCCATGCGGCGGCCGAGATAGCAGTCGCGCACGATCGAGGTCGCGATCACGCGCGTCGCCGAGGTGCCGAGCCCCTGCAGCGCACGCGCCAACAGCAGCGTCTCGAACGAGGGCGCCGCGACCGCCAGCACGCTCGCCACCGCATAGACCGCCATGCCGCCGAGCAGCACCGGCCGGCGTCCGAAACGGTCCGACAGGGGACCCATGACGAACTGGCCGGCGCCGAAGCCGATCAGGAAAGTCGACAGCACCAGCTGGAGATGGTTCGCGACGGGAATCTTGAAGGCGGTGCCGATATTGGGCAGCGCCGGCAGCATCATGTCCATCGCGAGCGGATTGAGCGCCATGATGGACGCGATCACGATGACGAATTCTGGAAAACCCATCGGGCGGTGTCCGGAGGACACCCAATCGTCGGCATTGACGTCAGACAAGAAACTCACCCCTGCAATCGAGCGACTTATCTAGCGCTGATGCTGCATCGCACAACCCATGTTTCGGGATGGCTGGCAGGCGGGGCAGGGGCGGTCAAAAACCGGTGAGGGAGCGTGCAAGGATGATGGTTTTCGCTCGTGCCTCAGGCCGGGTTACTCGGCATCGTGAAGGCCTTCGAGCTGGTCCTCTGTCCCGTTCTGACAGTGCTGTATTTCTTGCCGAGGTGGCACCGTCAGCTCTCGTGGTGCGGGCAGCCGGGGTCGAACCGGCACAGCGCTTGCGCACCGAGGGATTTTAAGTCCCTTGCGTCTACCAATTCCGCCATGCCCGCTTGATCCAACGAGATCAAATATTTAAGTCCATCCCGGCCGTCTGGAATTGGCGCGGTGCATAGCCGAGGGGACGGTTCTTCCTTAAGCGAGCCGGGCGCACAAGGCAAAGCCTCAATCCAGACATCTGTTGCTGCTTTAGGCATTCTCAATCCACGGGGGCTATTCATCCGGCATGGCTGTTTCGTCTTGCTCTTCGCTGCGCGGCTTTTGCGCGCTCATCGCGCTGCTTGCAGCTGGCGTCGCGCTGTCCGGCTGCGCCGGCATGAGCGAGACGATCGCACCAGCCTTTGCCGATCCCGCCAAATACGAATTGTACGATTGCAAGCAGCTCGAGACCGAGCGCAAGAACCTCGCCAATCGCACCGCCGATTTGCAGAGACTGATGGACAAGGCGCAGACCGGGGCTGGCGGGGCCGTCGTGTCCGAGCTCGCTTATCGCAACGACTACGTCGCGGTGCGCGGGCAGGCGCAATTGGCCGAGGACGCCTGGCGCCGCAACAAGTGCCGGGAGACGCCGCCTGAGGCGACACCTGCGGCATCGCCCGCGGCCACCGCCAAGCCGGCATCGAAATCCGGGAAAGCGGCCCGCTGAGGCATTGTGCCGGCGGCGCTTCGCATCAAGGCCGCCAGTTGTAGATCCAGTCCTGCCGCGCCAACATGCGCTCCGGGCCGAGCGCGCGGATCGCCAGATCGCGTGCGAACGCGAGCGGCCCACTGAAGTGATAGATCCGGCCCTGCTGCCGTGCGGTCCGCTGCACCCGCCGCACGCGGGCCCGGCGCGCAGCTCCATATTGCTTGAGCGCGGCGGTGATGCCCGCGGTGCTCTCGGCGGCCTCGAGGCTCAAAAGCCGCGCCAGCACGGCGGCATCCTCGATCGCCATGCCGGCGCCTTGGGCTGCAAAAGGCAGCATCGCATGCACGGCATCGCCGAGCAGCGCCACCGGACCTTTGCTCCAGGGGCAACCGTCGGGCAGGCCGAACAGCGCCCATTTCCGCCAGCTGTCGACCGGGGCGAGCATCATCCGCGCCGCCGGCGGCCAGCGTGGCGCCGCGAACGCGTCCATCACCTCGCGCGGATCGCCGGGCGTGCTCCAGCCCGGCCGGTTCCAGGTGCCGGGCAGCACCGCCACCACGTTGATCTGGCGTCCGCCTGCGATCGGATAGGCGACCAGATGAGCGTTCGCCCCCATCCAGAGCTGTACCCGGCGTGCGGTATACTCCTTGGGCAGCTGCGTGGCCTCGAGCGTGCCGCGCCAGGCGATCAACCCGGAGAAGCGCGGCTGCACCTCAGGAAACAGATGCTGGCGTACCGTCGACCAGATGCCGTCGGCGCCGATCAGGGCGCTGGCAAGATCGCTGCGGCGGATCGTGCCGCTGCGGTGGACGACGGTCAGTCCCTTGGCGTGGGGCGCGACGTCCTCGAAGACCGCACCCAGCTTCAGGTCGATATCGGGATGATCGGCAACAGCGCCGGCGAGTGCCGATTGCAGGTCGGCACGGTGCACCACCCAGTAGGGGGCGCCGGCCCGCGCGGAGGCTGCTTCACCGAGCGGCATGCGCAGCAGCTCGCCGCCGGCGCGCGCGCTCATGATCGAGACCGCCTCGGGGATCACCGCGCGCAACTTGAGGCGGTCGGTGAGGCCGAGCTCGACCAGCACGCGGCTGGCATTGGGGGAGAGTTGCAGGCCGGCGCCAACTTCCTCGAGGCGCTCGGCCTTTTCCAGCACGACGATGCGGAAGCCGCGGGCGGCGAGCGCAAGCGCGGCCGTCAGGCCACCCATGCCGGCGCCGGCGATGACAATCGTTCGGGAGAGCGCCACCCCAGACCGACGGAGGCGGTCAGGCCACCTTGTCCTTCAGGACGCATTCCGGCGGGCGGGCTTCGCCCGGCTTCAGGTCGGCCGCGAAGCGGTACAGCGTCGAGCAGTAGGGGCAGATGATCTCGTTGTCGTTGCCGAGGTCGAGGAACACGTGCGGATGATCGAACGGAGGATTGGCGCCGACGCACATGAACTCTTGCGAGCCGATCTCGATGACGGGGACACCGGCATCGTTATGGAAGTGCGGGACGACATGGTCGGACATCGTAACTCATCCTGGAGTGGCAATGGCGGCAGACACAATCAACGACTGACGCGGCATCTTTAAGGCGCCGCGGACCATACTGGCGGGTGCAGATGATTGCTAGTCCAGCGGAACCGAAAGCTTGCAATTGCCCCATGCTCGTTTGCTCATGCAAATTCGACACAATCTTGAGGCCAGAGAGAAGCCCTTCTTTCGTCGGGGACGTTGTGTCGCAATTTTGGCACACTATGTCTGGGGACGCGTGCAATTTGTGACGAAAGACGAGTCATCAGGCACGAGCGATCCGAGAGTGTCCAGGCTTTCCGCATGAAGTGGCTGCGAATCAGCACAGCGTTGACCGGTATCGCGGCTTGCAGCTTCATGCTCGCGCAGGTCGCGCCGCACGCCCGTGAGGCAGGCGCGATTCTCTCTGCCCAGGATGATCCGGCCGCGCTCTCCGAGCTGAAGCTCGGTGCACTGCTGAGGCAGAACGACCGCCTGGTCCAGGACAATATCGAGGCCGCGCTTGCATCAGGCGATGCCGATCTCGCCGACAGTTTCGTCGCGCTGGCGCGTGACCGCAACATCGCGCTCCCCGACGACCTCCTGAGCCGCGTCGAGGACGCCGTGAAATCGGCGAATTCCACCGCGCATTTCGCCAAGCGCTTCGCCACCGGTCTCGTCACCGGCAACGCGGACGATGTCGCGAGCCTGTCGGGAACGGTGGCCGGCGATCTGTTCGTGATCGGCGACATCAGGGACGTGGTGCGCGAGGGCAAGCATCTGGCCATGGGCGAGGACACCGACCGCCTCGTGCTCTGCCTTGCGGCGGCCGGCCTTGCGGTGACGGCGGCAACCTACGTGTCCGTCGGCGGTGCCGCGCCGGTGCGCGCCGGACTGACGCTGGTGAAGGATGCGCGGAAGGTCGGACGGCTCGGCGAGGGGCTCGCCGCATGGGCCGGCCGGTCTGCGCGCGAGGTCGTCGACACGCCGGCGCTCCGGAACGCGGTGGCATCAGGCTCGGTGCTGCGGCCGGGTCAGACCGTGAGCGCGATCAAGGCCGCGTTCCGGGCCGAGAAGGCCGGCGCGTTGGTCCGGCTCGGCAAGGATGTCACGCGCGTCGCCGAAAAGACCGGCACGCGCGGCGCGATGGACACGCTGCGGATCGCCGAAGGACCGAAGGACGTCGCGCGCGCGGCGCGGCTTGCGGAAGCGCAGGGCGGCAAGACCCGCGCGATTCTGAAGCTGCTCGGCCGCGGCGCGCTGCTGCTGATCGGCGGCGCGTTCGATCTGACGCTCTGGCTGCTCGGTGCGGCACTGACGCTGTTCGGTCTTCTCTCCTCCATCAAGGCGACTACCGAGCGCCTGACCCAGGCCTGGTGCGATCGCCGGCGCGCGCGGCGGCTCCGCCGTGCGCAGATCGCAGCCGAAGCCGCGCTGGAACGTGCGGCTCTCGAGGCCTAAAGCGCGACGAAATTGGGGTAAATCGTCGGCGCACTCCGGGCTATTGTTTGAGCATGATCTCTGCGCAAGCGCGGTCCGCGTTTGCCGCGAGGAAAAACCGCTGCACACTTTTCCGGATCATGCTCTAAGATCGAGCTTTCCCCCTCGAAACCTCCGGAACTGATTGATGCCGAGCTTCCACAACGGCGCCGTTGAAATTGCCTATCTCGATGAAGGCGAGGGCGATCCGATAATCCTGGTGCACGGTTTTGCCTCCAGCAAGAACGTGAACTGGGTCTATCCGACCTGGGTTTCGGAGCTGCGCAAGAACGGCCGCCGCGTGATTGCGCTCGACAATCGCGGCCACGGCGAAAGCGCGAAGCTCTACGAGCCCGGGCAGTACTCGATTCCCGCGATGGCCGGCGACGTGCTCGCGCTGATGGACCACCTCGCCATTCCGCAGGCCGACATCATGGGCTATTCGATGGGCGGGCGGATGACGGCGTGGCTCTCCCTCAACGAGCCGCAGCGCCTGCGCTCGGCGATCCTCGGCGGCATCGGCATCGGCGGCCTGATCGAGGGCACCGGACCCGGCGAGAACGTCGCCAAGGCGCTGGAAGCACCCTCGCTCGATGACGTCACCGATCCCGTCGGCCGCACCTTTCGCGCTTTTGCCGATCAGACGCGCTCCGATCGCCGTGCGCTCGCCGCCTGCCTGCGCGGCACGCGCGAGCTCATGACCAGGGACGAGGCCGCGCGCATCGAGGTGCCGGTGCTGATCGCGGTCGGCAGCGCCGACGACGTCGCAGGAAGTGCCAGCGCGCTCGGCGCGATCATCCCTGGTTCGGAAGTGCTCGATATTCCCAATCGCGATCACATGCGTGCGGTCGGCGACAAGGTCTACAAGATCGGCGTGCTCGATTTCCTCTCACGCCGCGGCTGAGGCAATGCTGTCTGAGGCGGTCGGGTTGTCCTGAAATGTCCCATCACAAGGGGCCATCCACTCGCAAAGGGCCAAAAGCCGACGTTCACTCGCCCTGACTCCTCTCAGGGGAGCGGAGAGACCGCCCGCACAATGCGGTCTCCCGCGGGTCGATCTATTTCGCAGGAGGTTTGTCGTAGAGAGGCTTACCTTTGTCGACGATATGCACCGTGAGAAGCTTCACGGTTTTGTCGCCGACGACCTTGAAAGCTCCGTGGGGCACTTCGCGGACGTTAACGGCAGCTATACCGGTTGGGAACGGCACTTGCTTCCCATCGGGAAGTTCGATCGTGCCTCCCTCTAAGACGTAGAATGACTCCTCTCCGTGGTGAATGTGGAGGGTTGAGACGTCACCCGGTTTGATCTCAGAAATGCTGGTGATGACTTCCATGTTTGTGCCTGAGAGATCAGCGCGCTTCAGCTCCTTACGGAATGGAGAGTCCTGCGCCTTAGCGGGTACGGCCAAAAGAAATGCAAACAGCAGTCCGATTATCATCTTCATCGCAATTCCCCGTTTTCCGATCGGCGGAAATCGCAGATCGCGAAAATTAAGCCCGATCAGCGGCCGCGACTCAAGATTGATTTTCTGTGCGTTGCACCACGTCCGCTCCCTCCCCACTCCCTCAGGGAGGTCGCGCAGAAAATAGGGGATGTCAGCAGCGAGCTACGAGCAAACGTGCAAGAGCGCCTGGAGTTCGCCACGGGCTGTCATTGGACTCTCGTTCTTTGCCGAGGCGGATAGGCTGCTGAACGCCAAGTCAAAAGCGATCGCTGCTCGGACGAAACCAAGCGCGATGACTCGTCATCCCAATCTCATCGCGCTTTGACGTCCTCGCCCAGCCGCCGCGCCGCGGCCATCAGCACCACGAACGTCGCCACCCACACCATCCGCGCGCCGTAGCGGTCGTGCGGGCCGGAGATCACGCCGCAGATGAACGCGTTGCCGAGTAGCGCCAGCGTCACCGTCGCCGCCAGCAGCGTCAGATCGTCCAGCCGGCGTTTCGCCAGCGCATCTGCGAGCAGCAGAACCAGCGCCAGCATCGAGGCCAGCGCGACGGGGACATGCAGCCAGTTGACGTCGTCGAAGTTGATGTCCCAGTGCTGCTGCCGCGCCGCCCGCATCGGAGCGACCTGTGCGGGGATGTAGCGCTCGATGATGCCGTAGGTGTGCGGGATCCAGCCATTGATGCCTTCGCCGGTCGCCACATGCAGCAATTGCTGGCCCATCGCGCGCAACGCCGCGCCGGCCTGCCAGGCCGGATAATCCGCGAGCGAATGCACGACGATGTAGCCCATCTCCTCATTGAGCCCATCGAACCGGCCGAGCGTGTTGAACATGCTCTTGCCCCACAGGAACTCATCGGCGGTCGCCGGGAGCTCGTTGCGATAGGGGCAGAGCTTGTAACGTTCGCGCAGGCAATGGTCGTTGAGATATTGTGCGACGATGCCGTCCTGCATCATGCGGCCGAAGGCGACGCCGTAACCGCCGGGAGTCCAGGCCAGCTTGCCGGACAGTGCGTAATTGGCCGACACCAGCATCAGGCCGCCGGCAACGATGGAGAGGCTCGCCTGCGCTAGTCCGGCAAGCGGCAGGCGTTTGCCCATGAACGGCCGCACCATCAATCCGGCGACGCACAGGCCGAGCAGCACGCCGAGCGTGGCGCTGTGGGTCGCCGCGGCAAAGGAGGTGAAGGCGAACAGCGCGACCTTTTCCTGCGTCGATGTCCTGCCGGCGCCGACGACCAGCAAGAACAGCGACAGGACCGAGAGCCCGGCAAAGATGTCGGTCAGCAGCATGCTCGCAAGCCAGGGCAGCGCGGTCGACAGGATCAGGCCGAGGCTGATCGCGACGAAGCGGAAGGTCTGCATCATCGAGAGGACACGAAGTGTGAGCTGCAGCAGCCACAGCGTCGCCAGGGACTGGACGGCGAGATTGATCCAGAAGCCGAAACCCTCGCCATAATGCAGATAGAGGCCGAACACCGTGGAGCGGCTGGGCACGAGATAGCCCTCATACCAGCGCGCCAGATAGCCGCCGGTATCCCACTGCAACAGCGGATAGCCGTTCCAGACCGCCGGCGCGATCATCAGGAGGGGCAGGGCCACCGCCGCCAGCCGCAGCCAAAACGTATCTGCGGCGTGCGCGCGCAATTGTTCGGTGGTGATGCTCAAATCCGCTCCCGTCCTCGCTCGGACATGACCGCAATAAAGGCTCAGAGAGAATTCACCAATAGTTTGACGCCGCCCCGCTTGAATTTGGCAAAACTCTGACCACTTTGAGCCGACCTTGCACTTCGGGGCGTCAGAAGAAACTGTTGTGTTTCAAAGTCTTGGCGTGCCCCCGTGGGGCGAGGTGCTGTTCACTCTCAGGCAAGCCCGTCAGGACTTTGTCGCCTAGACTGTGCTATACAGCCCGCAAAAGAAGCCCATTCGAGAGAGCAAATTCCCATGGCAGTGCATCAGGTCAATCCGGGAGGAAAGCTCGCATCGCTCGATCCGATCTGGGACCGGATCCGGAGCGAAGCGGAGGACATCGTCCGTCGCGAGCCGGAGCTTGCGACCTTCATCTATTCGGCGGTGCTGCATCATGGCCGCCTGGAAGATTCGGTGGTCCACCGCGTCGCCGACCGGCTCGATCACTCCGCACTGTCGGGCGACCTCGTGCGCCAGGCTTATATCGAGGCGCTGCGCGACGACCCTGATATCGGCAACGCCTTCCGCGCCGATCTCGTTGCCGTCTACGACCGCGATCCCGCAACCTCGCGCTTCATCGATCCCTTGCTCTACTTCAAGGGCTTTCACGCCATCCAGACCCATCGCCTCGCGCACTGGCTCTATCTCAAGGGCCGCAAGGATTTCGCATACTATCTTCAGAGCCGATCGTCGGCGGTGTTCCAGACCGACATCAATCCCGCCGCGCGCATCGGCCGCGGCATCTTCCTCGACCACGCCACCGGTTTCGTCTGCGGCGAGACGGCCGTCATCGAAGATGACGTCTCGATCCTGCACGGCGTCACCCTCGGCGGCACCGGCAAGGAGAACGAGGACCGTCATCCCAAGATCCGCCATGGCGTCTTGATCGGCGCCGGCGCGAAGATCCTCGGCAATATCGAGATCGGCCATTGCGCCCGCATCGCTGCCGGCTCGGTCGTGGTCAAGCCGGTGCCGCACAACGTCACGGTTGCAGGTGTGCCCGCCAAGATCGTCGGCGAAGCCGGCTGCGCCGAGCCGTCGCGCACGATGGATCAAATGATCAACGCCATGGGACTTTAATCTCCGCTCGACCGGAACGGGGCCGGTTTTCCGGCCCTTTCCGTTCCAAATTTCTTTGGCAATTCATGCTGGCGGTTCGCCGCGTCTCGTCGTAAACCCCGCCAACCCATTTTCGATTGGAGACTGCCGTGGACGTCAAGGAAGTGAGAAAGCTCGACGCGTATCTGAAGCGCGTATTCGGCAATCCCAAGATTCGCGTCGTGCCGCGGCCGAAGAAGGACGATTCCGCCGAAGTCTATATCGGCGAGGAATTCATCGGCGTGCTGTTCGTCGACGACGAGGACGACGATCGTTCGTTCCAGTTCCAGATGGCGATCCTCGAGGACGATCTCGTCGATCAGGAGTAGTTGTCGCTACGCCGCCGTTGCGGGCGAAGAAACCTTTGCCGTGTGCGGCGCTATCGTGTCCCGGACGCGCTGCAACGCCCATGAGCGCGCTTGATCTCTTCAGAGAGGCGAATGTCGAGATCGATGCGCTGCATAGTTCGCGCACGTGTCTGTTAGAGCCAACCCCGGCGGCTTCAGGAAGCGCATGATGGCATCATGCTCCCGTTTTGCCCGACGGATCAAGTCTTGTTCGAAAAATACGAAGTCGTGCCAGGCACTTGGCTACTGTGCATGGGCTTGTTTTCGAACTTTTTGTTTTGGAAGGCCCCGCTCAGCCCCGTGGCCCGCGCAACTGCGCCGTCAGCTTCTCCATCGCCTCCGCCACGTCGCGCCATTGCGACAGCCAGCTGCGGGGAAAGCGGAAGGTGAGGTCGGCGCCGCCGACGCGGCGCTCCGAGAGGCACATGCCCGGGGTGGCCGCATCGCGGGTACAGCGCGCCGTCAGCACGGGGCTTGCAGCGGAATAGAGGTCCTCGCTGCCGTAGGGCGTGTCGGTGCGGAACATCCGCATCGTCAGGCCGTCCACAGGCATCGCCGCGGCCTGGTCGAGATAGCGCGGATAGATCGTTGCGGTTCGCTGCTCGGGCGAGAGCGCCTCGTGATGGGCCGCGATCGACAGGAAGATGCGGTCGATCGATTGCATCGCCGCTTCCGCCGTGTCGGCGGTGACGTGCCTGGGCGCGCCGGGCGGCTCCAGCGAGGGGTAGAGGAAGTCGAGATCGATGCGTTCCTGCGGCCCCGAGTGCCGCTGGATCTTCATGCGGATCGCGGTCACCGGCAGGTTGAACAGCGTGCCGCCGACGCTCACCGGCAGCTTGTCCGGGGCGTCCGCGCCCCGGCTGCCCCAGGTCGGCCACAACAGGTAGGCGACGAGCGCGACCGCGCATGCCGCGGCAGTGCCGGCGAGCGCGATGGGGACGACATGCGCCCGGGGGCGCGTGCGGGGGGACCTGAGGGGAGCTGCCGAGAACACCGTCATGAATTGCGCAAGTCGAGCCGGAGGTCGGCCGATGGCCGACGAATCAGCGCCGAATATGCCACGCGACGGCGAGTTCGCGCAGCGTTCGCGGCTGCGGGAAGCGGGGACGGCTCTGCGCGGACCGGCCGGTCGCGTTAACCTTCCCTTAAGGATAATGTAGCGTTAACCGGCACTTTTTGTCACAGGATGGCACCTCGCGTTGCGTAAGGGCGGACCGTTCCGATGACACCTGAAGCTCTCAACACTTTCTTCTCGATCTGCATCGGTTTTGCGCTCGCGGGCGCGCTCGTGAACGGATACCAGGCGCTCGCGCAGCGGCCCGCCGGCTTCGGCCTGTTGCAGGACGGTGTGGCGCCGAAAACCTTTGCGGCGGTTCCGTTCCTGGTGTTCGCCGCGCCCTTCATCATCATGCGCAACACGCTGCGCGGCATGCGCGTGGAAAGCCGCCGCGTCGAATTCGTGATGATGGCGACCCTCATCGCCGGGTTCTGGAGCATGATGAGCGGCACCTTCTTTCTGATGACGCTGCGCGCGGCCGGCCTCCTGGTCTGATGCCCGCGTCTTGATCGCGGCCGGCCCTTTGCGTCCAGGCTGCCGTTTGGCTATGCCAGTGGTCAACGCGACAGGAGACCTCCATGGCGATCTACGAGCTCGATGGGCAGGCGCCCGACCTTCCCGCCGACGGCAATTATTTCATCGCCGAGACTGCCACCGTGATCGGCCGGGTGCGCCTGAAGCCGGGCGCGAGCGTCTGGTTCGGCGCGGTGCTGCGCGGCGACAATGAGTGGATCGAGATCGGCGAGGGCGCCAACGTGCAGGACGGCTCGACCTGCCACACCGATCTCGGCTTTCCGCTTGTCATCGGCAGGAACTGCACGGTCGGCCACAACGTCATCCTGCACGGCTGCACCATCGAGGAGGGCGCGCTGATCGGCATGGGCTCGATCGTGATGAACGGGGCAAGGATCGGCCGCAACAGCATCGTCGGCGCCGGCTCCGTCATCACCGAGGGCAAGGAGTTCCCCGAGCGCTCGCTGATCATCGGCTCGCCGGCGCGCGTGATCCGCACGCTCGACGACGCTCAGGTGCAGAAGATGGGAAGTGCGGCGAGGTTTTACGTCGCCAACGGTCCGCGCTTCAAGCAAGGCTTGAAGCGGATCGGCTGAGAACGTGCCGGCGCGGCCCGCCTCCAGGCAGGGCTCGGTACGGTAAAAATACCGGCGCGTCCTTTAATCGTGAAGCAGTTCGCGGATGAAGAGCGAGGTGCCGCATCTGCACCGTCACGACGAGACCGGACATCTTGCGCGCGCCAAAGGGATCGCGATCGGTCATCGTGATTTGCCTCTCTCCCTTTCAAGCTGTGACGGCATTTGTTCCGGAACAGGTCTTGATCGCGGCCGTTGACCGGCAAAGGAGCATTTGCAATGGCCAGACCGTCCGCAACCGGCTCAATCAAGACCACGATCATGATCCTCGCACTCGCGGCGGTGCCGACCGTCTCATTGGCGCAAGCGACCGGCGGCTCTGCCGGATCGAGCGGAGGCTCGGTGGGAACGACCGGAGGTTCGATGGGATCGACCGGAGGCGTTGGCAACTCGCCCGCTCCGCCGCCAGGGACCAACAGCCTGGGTACGGCTCAATCATCCGGTCCGGGATCCGGAGTCACCACCGGCGCCGGCACAGGTGGGGAGACTGATGCCACCGTCAACGCCGAGAACCGGCGGCTCGACAAGAAAATGAACAGCATCTGCCGCGGCTGCTGAATGCTCGCGCGGAAGTGAGACAGTGTGGCTGTCCGGAATGCCTGGGTGACGTTAGCTTGATCCTGCTTTGAAGCGTGGAGCGTATCCGCGCGGAGGATCGAGTCATGTTACGCAAGATGGTGACGACGGCGCTGACCGCCGCGGCAGTCGGGCTGTCAGCGCCGCAAGTGGCCGAGGCGCGGGGCGGTTTCGGGCATGGTGGAGGCTTCCATGGCGGTGGTTTCCATGGTGGGGGCGGTTGGGGGCACCGGCATTGGCATGGCGGCGGCTTCTGGCCAGGGTTCGCGATCGGGGCGGGTTTCGTCGGTGCCGGCTACTACGGGAGCTATTACGGCTACGGCTACCCCTACTACGGTGACTATTATGGTGCCGGCTACGACGACGGTTATGGCGGCTGCTATGTCGCACGGAAGCGTGTCATGACGCCATCGGGATGGCGGTACCGTCGGGTCGACGTCTGCGAGTGAGGCGGTACGCCTGCTAAAGAACAAGGCCGTTGACGCAGTATACCGTCAACGACCTTGCCAGCCCCGGATATTGAAATCGGCTCACGCCATCCGGTAACCGCGAGCATCGCGCGGAATCATACGAGCGAATGTGATCCAGTTCACAAGTGGCGAAAATAAAGTTCCCGTCGCGCCCTGATCAGGTCAGCCGCGCGAGTTCTTGCGTGCGCTGGCGTGGACGCGGGATCGGGTAGGTTTCCTGCGGGTAACCGACGGCGTTTCGACCTCGGTCGACCGTGCACTGGCAAAGGACTGCCGCAGGCCGTCAATGGATTCGTTCAGGCTTGCGACCTGCTCGGACAGGCGCTTGGTGTCGGCCTGTTGCGCCGCCATCAGCCGCTTCATCGTCTGGAGCTGGTCCTGCACCACCTGAAGCTGGTCGATTGATTCCTGCTGGGTCGCTTCGAGCCCTTTGGTTTTCTCAACCAGCTGCTCGGATGCCTGGACCGTGCGGGCCTGGAGCTGTCGCGATGCCACCACCCGGTCGGTCTCGGGGGCGGCGCCGGTATAGGCACGCCAGAGCGCGATTGAAGTCACCCCCGCGATCAGGAGCAACAGGGCTGCAGCGGTCAGCGCGATGGGCTGGGCGCCAAGACGAAGGAGGGGGTTGGACGGTGTGTCCTGGGCGAGATCGATCATCGCTGACAAAACCCAACAGAAACTTGGCGAGTGGCGAAGACCGGCAACTCAGAGGGGTCACCGGGGGCGTCCCGAAAACGCTACGTTTCGGCAAGGAATGGGACCAAAAAGAGGCTGAGAGCCAAAAAACCAGTGATCAGCGGGCCTTGCGGGCTCCAGGGCCCCGTAAGGCGCAGGATCAAGGCTGAAACTGCGAAAAGGGCCCGGAATAGCTCTTCGCGCGCGGCGCTGCGTAGGGGCCGAGGCGGGATGTCTTCAGTCCCAGCCGCACCAGTGATTCCGCCAACGTCACCGCGGCAGCGACGCCGTCGACGACAGGAAGGCCGTGTGTTTCGGCGAGCTCGCTGGCGAGATCGGCCATGCCGGCGCAGCCGAGCACGATGACTTCCGCGCGGTCGTCGCGGATCGCAGCCGTGATCTCCGCAGAGATCTTGCCGAGCGCATCGGTGTTGCGCTGCTCGAGCGCCAGCACCGGCACCTCGGCGGCGCGGACCCGGGCGCAGCGATCAGAAAGGCCGTATTTCCGTAAGTTATGCTCGATCGGCACGATGGAGACGCCGAGCGTCGTCACGACGGCAAAACGCGCGGCGATCAGGCTCGCGATGTGGAAACCGGCTTCACCAATGCCGATCACCGGTGCCTTCGCCACCGCACGCGCCGCATCTAAGCCGGTGTCGTCGAAACAGGCGATGATGTGCGCATCCGCACCATCGCGGTCGGCCTCGCGGATACAGCCGAGCATGCCGGGAACGGCGAAGGCCTCATCGTAAAACCCCTCGATCGAGACTGGGCCCATCGTCGGCTGACGCGCGTCGATCACGGTGCCGGGGAGGGCAACGCTGCGCGCCGCAGCGGCGATCTTCGCGGTCATCGACGCGGTGGTGTTGGGATTGACGACGTGCAGTCGCATCGTGATCAGACAAGTCCCTCGTCAGACGAGCCCTTTGCCGGCGTCCGAACCCTTGGCCGCCTGCCGCTTGTTGAGCATGTGGATGGTGCCGAGCGCAAGCGTGATCACCGCGAATGACACTGCCGAGATCACGGTGCCGAGCGCGTAGATGTCGGGGTTGGTCACCGTGGTGGTGAGGCCCTGCAGATCCAGCGGCAATGTATTGACCGCGCCGATCGCCTGGCTGGAGCGCGCGAGCTCGTCCCAGGACAGCGTGAAGCCGAACAGGCCGATGCCGATCACCGAGGGCAGGATGATCGGCAGCACGACGTGTCGGAAGGTCTGCCACGGCGTCGCCCCGAGATCGCGCGCGGCTTCCTCTAGGCGCGGGTCGAATCGGTTGAAGATCGCAAACATGATCAGCAGGCCGAACGGCAGCGTCCAGGTCAGATGTGCGCCCAGCCCCGAGGTGAGCAGGCCCATCGAGGTCTCGAAATTCTCGTTCCAATGCGCCTTGATCAGATCGTCGATGATGCGGAATTCGAGCGAGATGCCGAGCGAGGTGATGATCGAGGGCACGATCAGGCTCGCAATCGCCGAATAGAACAGGATGCTCTGTGCCTTGAATTTTCTGCGGAAAGCCATGCCGGCCGCGACCGACAGCACGACGGTGACGATCATCACGATCACCCCAAGCAGCAGCGAGCGGCGGAAGGCTGCGCCGAGATCGACGATGCCGGTGCCCTGGAACAGTTTTGCGATCCAGAAGGTCGACACGCCGTTCATCGGGAAGGTGAGGCCGCCTTGCGGTCCCTGGAACGACAGCACGTAGATCGCGATCATTGGCCCATAGAGAAACAGCACATAGGCCGCGAAGAAGATCGCGAGCACGTAGAAAGAGCGCGGACGTCCTTCCTTCATGCGTTAGAGCTCCTTCTTGATGTCGACGATGCGCGACATCATGGTGATGATCAGGAAGGTGATCGCGAGCAGGATCACGGCGTTGGCCGCGGCGGCGGGAAATTGCAGCGCATTCACCCGCGTCTCGATGATCTTGCCGGCCGCCGCGATCTGCTGGCCGCCCATCACGCCGATGGTGATGAAGTCGCCCATCACGATGGTGATGACGAAGATCGAGCCGATCACGATGCCGGGCTTCGCCAGCGGGATGATGACGTTGACGAGGGTCTGGAAGCCGGTGGCGCCGGCGTCATAGGCCGCCTCGATCAGAGACTTGTCGATGCGCACCATCGAGTTGAAGATCGGCACCACCATGAAGAAGGTGAAGAGGTGCACCAGCGCCAGCACCACGGAGAATTCGGAGAACAGGAGCCATTCCAAGGGATGGTTGATCAGTCCCGTCTTCATCAGGCCGGAGTTCACGAGGCCGTTGCGTCCGAGCAACGGGATCCAGGCGATCATGCGGATCACGTTGGAGGTCCAGAACGGGATCGTGCAGAGCAGCGACAAGCCCATCTGCCAGGTCTTGGACTTGACGTGGAAGGCGAGGAAGTAGGCGACCCAGAAGCCGAGGAAGAGGGTGATGGCCCAGACCATGAAGCAGAGCTTCAGCGTCATCACATAGGTCTTGCCGATCGTGCAGAGGTCGGGAAGCTGCGCGATGCAGCCCTCGAACGTATCGGTGTAGCCGCGGCCGGAGAAAGCCGGCAGCAGCTGATATTCGTTGTAGTCCCAGAACGAGACGATGACGACGAAGACGAGCGGAATGAGGAAGAAGGCGAGAAACACCAGCATCATCGGCCCGGCCTGGAGCCAGGAGATGAATGACGGCGACAGGCGCGTCGGCTTTGCGGCGCGCGCTGTGCCCGACCCCGGGAGCAAGCCCGGGGTAGCCTCTTGCAGGACTTCTTCCGACATGTCCATTACGCCGCGATGAACTCGTTCCACTTGCGGACCATGTAGTCGTTCTCGTCCATCACGGCGTTCCAGCAGGCGACCGCACCCATGCGGTCTTCGTAGGAGCCGCCGTCGCGCACCGCGCCGGCCTTTTCCAAGAGCGAGCCGTCGGGCGCCTTGATGTCCTTCTCGGCCGGCTTGCCTTCCATCCAGTACGCCCACTCGTAGGGCTCCATGTGTGCCTTCGCGGTGGAGAGCACTGCGGAGTAATAGCCCTGGCGGTTGAGATAGGCGCCGGCGTAGCCGGACAGGAACCAGTTGACGAACTCGTAGGCCCAGTCGAGCTTCGCGCCCGACACGCCCTTGGAGACGCAGAAGCCGGAGGCCCAGGAGCGGTAGCCTTCCTTGAGCGGCTGGAAGGTGCAGGGGATGCCCATCGAGCGGACCTTGGTGACGGCCGGCGACCACATCGACTGGATGACGGTTTCGCCCGAAGCCATCAGGTTGACGCTCTCATTGAAGTCCTTCCAGAAGGCGCGGAACTGGCCGGCTTTCTTGGCCTCGGTCATCACCTTCATGGTGAGATCGATCTCCTCCTTGGTCATGTTGCCCTTGTCGGCATATTTGTACTTGCCGGAGGCTTCCACGACCATGGCGGCATCCATGATGCCGATCGAGGGGATATTGAGGATCGAGGCCTTGCCTTTGAATTCGGGATTGAGCAGCTCGGACCAGGAGCTGATCGGCCGCTTGATCAGGTCGGGGCGGATGCCGAGCGTGTCGGCGTTGTAGACGGTCGGGATCAGCGTCACGAATTCGGTCGCCGACGTCGCGAACTTCTTGGAGTCCTTGCCTTCCAGATAGAGCACCTTCCAGGGTGCCGTGCCCTGGCCGCCGATCTTCTTGCCACCGGGCGTCTCGCCTTTGGTGAAGACGGGCGTGATGTTGTCGAACTCCTTGATCTTCTTGGCGTCGAGGGCGAGGATGTTGCCCGACGGCACCAGCTTCTTCAGCGAGAAATATTCGGTGTCCAGCACGTCGAAGGAGTTCGGCTGGGTCATCACGCGCTTGGTGACGTCGTCGGTGGTCGCGGTGATGTATTCGATCTTGATGCCGGTGTCCTTCAGGCACTGCTTGGAGATGTCGTCGCCCTCGTTCACGGCGGTGCCGAGATAGCGCAGCACCTTCGCGTCGGCCGATTTCACGTAGGGAAAGCCGGTGATCGCACCGGAGCCGGCGGCAAGGCCCGCGAGACCCGCGGTGCCCTTGAGTAGCGTGCGGCGGCTGACGCCGGTCGTCCTGGTGGTCTCGCTCATGTCAGTCACTCCTCTGTTGCGCATTCCAGTGATCGATCGGCGCTATTGCAGGCGTTGCGCCTTGGCGGGATCCCAGGTGGCCAGCACACGATCGCCCGGACGGAACGGGTGGACGTCGAAGGTGGCCTCGGGAACATGGGAAAACAGGGCAGTGCCGTCGTCGAGCGTGAGCGAGACGGCGATATAGGAGCCCTGGTACTCGGTCTGGGTCAGCAGCGCCGGCGCACCGAAGGCGCCATCGGCCAACGGCACGATGCCGAGCTGATCGGCGCGCACGGCGATGAGATTGCCGGCGTCGCTGAGGACGTTGTGGCCGCCGATGAAGCGCGCCACGAATTCGGTGCGCGGATGGTGGAAGATCTCGCGCGCCGTGCCCTGCTGCTCGATCCGGCCGTGATTCATCACCACGATGTGGTCGGCGAGCGCCATCGCCTCTTCCTGGCCGTGGGTGACCTGGATGAAGCTGATGCCGAGCTCGCGCTGCAGCCGCTTCAGCTCGCCGCGCATCTTCACCCGCAGGAAAGGATCGAGCGCCGACAGCGGCTCGTCGAGCAACAGGATCTGCGGCTCGGTGATCAGCGCGCGGGCGAGGGCAACGCGCTGCTGCTGACCGCCGGAGAGCTGCGCCGGCAGACGGCCCGCATATTGGCTCATCGCGACCAGCTCGAGCAATTCACCGGCGCGCTTGTGCCGCGTCGGCTTGTCGATGCCGCGCATCTTCAAAGCGAATGCGACGTTGTCGAGCACGGAGAGGTGCGGAAACAGCGCATAGGACTGGAACATCATCGCGGTGCCGCGCTTGGCGGGCTCGAGGTCGGTGACGTTCTGCGCGCCCAGGATGATGTCGCCCGCGCTGACCGCCTCGTGGCCGGCGATCATGCGCAGGGTCGAGGTCTTGCCGCAGCCGGAGGGGCCGAGCAGGCAGCAATAGGTGCCGGCCGGAATCTTCAGATTGACGTTATCGACCGCCAGCGTGGTGTCGTAGCGCTTGGTGACGGCGACCAGTTCGAGAGCGGCGGGAGTGGCCATGGCGTGTCCGAGGAGGGGCGATGCGTCTCGCCTCTCTCCGCAAGGTCCGTGCCAACAGCCCGCGGCTGTGCGAATTTCCAAAACTGTGCAGCGGAGTCAGATCGTTAGGTCAGTTCCGGCCCCCGGTTGGCTGGCCACCACCTGCGCAGTCATCTGCACACAAAACGGGCGAAGATTGTATAAAGTTTCGCCTGTGATTGGATACAGCTCGTCGACTAACATTCGAGGCCGAACGCCTGTCGATCGAGCTCCCGCCCCCCATGGCCGCCAAGACCCGCCAAAAACCCGATGCGCCAGATGCGAGCGATCGCGTCAGCCGTATCCGGGAGGGCGTGACCGCGGCGATCCTCGAACATCGCCTGCTGCCCGGCACCAAGCTCGGTGAGGACGAGATCGGCGAGATCTACGGCGCGAGCCGTACGCTGGTGCGCACCGCGCTGCAGCAGCTCGCACATGAGGGCATCGTCAACATCGAGAAGAACCGCGGCGCCTTCGTCGCGCGGCCGACGCCCGCCGATGCCCGCGAAGTGTTCGAGGCGCGCCGCCTGATCGAGCCTACCATCGTGGACCGCGCGATCGATGCGGTTTCGCCGGCCTGGCTCGATCGCCTCGGCCAGCATCTTGCCGAGGAGCGCGAAGCGGAATTGCGCGGCGATGCGCGCGCCTCGGTGCGGCTCTCCGGCGAGTTTCATCGTCTCGTCGCCGAGATGAGCGGCCACGGCATCTATCTCGGCTTCCTGAAGGAGCTGATCGCGCGCTCCTCGCTCATCATCCTGCTCTACCGCCGCCACGACACGCCGGCCTGCGGCACCGATCATCACGCGGGAATCGTCGCCGCGATCCGCAAGCGCGACAAGGCGCGCGCGGGGGCCTTGATGCTGTCGCACCTGAACGAGATCGAGGCGGAGCTGTTCCTGAAGGATCCCGCCGCCGACGAGCTGCGGCTGGCGGATGTGCTCGGCGCCTGACCGGTACCGCGCGGGGTTGCGGTCGCGCCCGCGACGCCGCATCAGCGGCTGAGTTCGTTTTCAGCGGCGAGCTGCCCGTCAGGCGTGATTTCGTATTCGCCGTCGTGCTTGGTCATCCATCCTGACCTGACCATCTCTCGTGCAAGCTGTATGGAGCAGATCGGATGATTGCCTCCCGGGTGATACAGCCTGTCATTGCGGACGAGCAGGTGCCCGTACAACTGAGCCTGACGCAGCGCCCTGCGCATTCCGGGTGATGGAGTTTTCATGCGATTTCATGCGCGAGCACGATGAAGGTTCCTAATCGATGAGGTGAGCACGGTCACGTTCCGCTCGCCGGCCGCCGACAGGAACCCTGATCGTACCACATCGTTTGTTCTTCCGAGGAGAACTGCCATGAACGTACGGGACGAGCACACCCGATCGCCTTGGATGGATATCTCGGTCGCAGACGCGCCGGCGCTATCCGGGACCGTGGGAGCGGACGTCGCCGTTGTCGGCTCCGGAATTTCCGGATTATCGGTCGCCTATGAGCTTGCCAGCCACGGACGTTCGGTCGTGGTGCTGGACCGCGGCGGCATCGGCAGCGGGATGACGGCACGTACCACCGCACACCTGGCGACGGCGCTCGACGACGGTTACGACGAGTTGTTGAGGGTGCGAGGCCCCGACTGTGCCCGCCACTACTATCAGAGCGTCGTGACCGCGATCGATCGCGCCGAGGCCATTCAGCGCATCGAGCACATCGATTGCGATTTTCAACGCGTGGACGGTTACTGGGTGCAGGCGCCCGAAACGCCAGCATCCGAGCTGGACGAGGAATTGGATTGCTGTCTCAGGCTGGGGATTCCCGTCGAAAATTACGTCGAGCCGACCCCGTTCCATGCCAACGGCCAGATGCGTTCGCTGCGTTTTCCGCGCCAGGCGCGCCTGCATCCGACCAAATATCTCGCTGGTCTCGCGAGCGCACTGGAGCGCCGGGGCGCCAGGCTCTACGCCGACACCTGTGTCGAGAGCATCCGTCAACGCCAAGGCGACATGGTCGTGACGACCGCCTCAGGCCACGAGGTCCACGCCGCCGACGTGGTGGTCGCGACGAACTCGCCCGTCAATGTGCAGGTCGCGATCCACACCAAGCAGGCGCCTTACCGCACCTATGCGCTCGCCGCGAAGATCGCGGCCGGAGCGCTGGAGGACGCGCTCTATTGGGATACGCTCGATCCCTATCACTATGTCCGACTCCAGCCGTTCTCCACCGACGAGCATCTCGTGATCATCGGCGGCGAAGACCATAAGTCAGGCGAAGCGAACGACGGCGCACAACGCCTTGATGCGCTCGAACGCTGGGGGCGCGAGCGATTGCCGGACCTGCGCGAGGTCACTCATCGGTGGTCCGGCCAGGTGCTGGAGCCGATCGATTTCGCCGGCTTCATCGGCCGCAGTCCCGGCGAAGAGCATCTCTACGTCGTCAGCGGCGATTCAGGGCAGGGGATCACGAACGGGCTCGTTGCCGGCTTGTTGGTGACGGATCTGATCACGATTGGCGCGAGCCCGTGGGAAGAGGTCTACGCTCCGACGCGGAAGATCCACAAGAACATCGGCGAGTTCATCAGCGAGAACATCACGCCGCTGAAGAATTTCGCGGAATATCTCACCGCGAGTGAGATCGCGAGCGTCGAACATTTGCGGCCGGGCGAGGGGCGCCTCGTCCGCAGCGGCCTGAAGAAGATCGCTGCGTGCCGCGACCGGAACGGGCAATTGCACTTGCATTCGGCAAGCTGCACCCATCTCGGCTGCGTCGTGCACTGGAATTCACTCGAACAGTGTTGGGATTGCCCGTGTCACGGATCGCAGTTTGCGCCCGACGGCACCGCGCTCAACGGCCCCGCAGTGTCGCCGCTGGGCGAGGCCGACAAGCCCGCCAATCTTGAAGCCGCAGAGTGAGTGGTCATCCCCCCGAAAAAGTTGCGGCCAGCCATTGGGGGATGGCTGGCCGCGCGCGAACCGGTCTGGGACGGGGAGGGGTGGGGATGTGACCGGGCCGCGTAACTCGTTGTCTCGTTCCTACTGATCCTTCGCGCTGGCGGTGGAGACCGCCGGCTTGGTATCGCCCAGCGAGACCCACACGTTGGGATCGCTCTGCGACTGGCGCTTGACGAAGCGGTAGCCGGTCTCCGTCCAGGCGACGACGTTCTCGTTCTGGTTGTCGAGAATGAACTCGCCCTTGTCGGTCTTCACCGTCAGCACCGCGTGGCCTTCGCCCTTCTTATCGCGCACCACGGTGATGAGCAGGGCCTGGCGCGGCCATCCGGCATCCATCAGCATCTTGCGCTTCAACAGCACGTAGTCTTCACAGTCGCCGTAGCCGTCGGTCGGCAGCGACCACCTCTCGATCACGCCCCAGTGCTCCTGGTCGGTCAAAGGCTTGATGGTCTCGTTGACCCAGCGATTGACCTTGACGAGGTCGCGCCACGCGGCCTGTGACATCACAATGTCGCGCGGCTGCATCGGCGCACCCTGGCACTGGGCAGCATTGTCCGCGCAGAACTCGACCCAGCCGATCGGTGCACGCGTGGTGTCGCCGAGGCTCGCGTAGAGCAGACGGCCTTCGCCGGCCTGCGCTGCCGCGCTGATCCCGAAGAGCATGGCGACAATCGCCAGCCTCTTCCCCTGTCCCTTGAAGTCAAACATTGCGGCCCCCGTTTCTTGTTGGGACCACGTTTGGCACGGAGCTTTTGAGTTGCCGCTAAGTCAACCAAGTCAAGTCGAGACGAATGCAAGTAAAAGGCGCGGCGAATTCGATCTATACTTGAATCGAATTCAAATAAAATTCGATATGACTGCAATTGATTCAAATTTTATCCATTAACGGGGAAACGCCGGCGGAAGCGTTGTTTGCGGGCATCTACAACCCACGCGTTAACCGCGGGGCGGCTTGCCGCAAGACATGAAAAAGGCGGCGTCCGCATCGCGGAGGCCGCCTTCGAGCCTGGAAATGCCGAAGTTTTCGCGTCCTTGCGTTTTACCGCGCGGTAACGCTCTCTTCGAGTGTCTCGGCCGGCTGCTCGTGCATGAACTCCAGCGCAAAGCCGTCTTCGAGGTTTCGGACCACGCGGCCCTGGACCCGGCCGAGCAGAACCGTCGATTTCAGCGGCGGCCGGTTCTCCGCGGCGATGGCCGCGCCCGACAGCGAGAGGTCGATGATGCGGCAGGTCATCTTGGTGCCGTCCTCGAGCGTCAGCACCGCGATCGGGTTGCGCGGCACGATACGGTCGTGACGGCGATCCTCAGGCAGATTGAGGATGTCGCGGTTGGCGAGCCAGGTCAGCTGGGCCGCGAGCTTGTCGCGCTTACGCGGCGTCGCCCCGATCGTCATGGCAAAGCCGTTGTCGATGATGCGGGTGATCTTGCCCTCGACGCGGCCGATATGGTCGAGATAGGCAACCACGCGGTCGCCGACATTGCCGATGCCGGGGGCGAGCAAAGCAAGGCCGCCCGGCGACATGTTGATCACCTGGCAGGGGAATTCCCGGCGGTCCGGCAGCATGTAGCGGCCGAGCAGGTGCACCTTCACCCGCTGGAAGCGCCTGCGCTCCTCGGTGGCAGGAAGAAATTTTTTGTTCGCCAACGCCATTTCCAACACCCGACCCCCCGCCCGGGCGGAGTCCGGCACGACCCTAAAGTGCATAGGGTTAATGCCGCGTTAGGATCGGGCGCGGCGGTAACGGACAGACACAATGCGCTCGAAAAGCCACATCAAGGGCGGGCAGGCCGATACAGTCGCACCCAGCACGCGGGCGGCCCCGCTCATGATCGGGCCGGCCGGATCGCCGTCGATCAGGCCGATCAGGGCCATAGCCTGGATGGACCAAAAGCGAAATCCGGGACCGCTGTCTCCGCATTGCGCTGCGCGCCATGCGGGCTACCAGACTACCCGAGCGACTTCACGTAAACCGCATACGGCACGCCGGAGATATCCGGCGCCTCATGCACCTTCTCAAACCCCATGCGCAGATACATCGGCAGCGCAACCGTCATGATCGTCGTCGTATGCAGTGCGATGACCGGGGACTGATCGCGCTCGGCGCGGCGCAGACATTCTTCGGTCAATTGCCGGCCGATGCCCTTGCCGCGCGCGGAAGGATCGACCACCAGCATGCGGATGATTGGCCAGGACGGATCGAAGAATGCCGGCTTCGGGGCTTGTGGGCCGACATAGGCCACGGCGCCGACGATCTGATCGCCGTTTTCGGCAACGATGATCTCGCCGGTCTTGGCAAGTAGCGGCATCTTCGCGACATTGGCCGTAAACAGCGGCCAGTCGGAATAGTCATGCTCGAATTGTGCGAACGCCGCGAGAGCAACGCGCACGATCGCATCCGCATCGTCGGACCTATAATCGCGCAGCATCGGCGTGATCCTTGTAGATCCGGATGGAGCTGCGTAATCCGGGGCCGCTGTCCCCGCATCCCGCGTTGCTCCATGCGGGCTACGCGTTGCCGCACCACCTTGGCATGGCCGCGCATCTCACATACGCTTCCCATCAGCCCGCACAACCAATCATAACAGACGGGCAGCGAGGACACACCATGGAGCAAATCCGCGTCTGCACCCACGCAGGGCCGGGCTCGGAGCCCGTCATCAAAACCGTGCCGTGGCCGCAGGTCGGGCGCAAGGCTGCGCTGATCAAGGTCGGCGCCTGCGGGGTCTGCGGCACCGATCTGCATATTCTCAAAGGGCATTGGCCGAAGCCGCTGCCCTGGCCGTTCACGCTCGGCCACGAGCTTGGCGGCGTCATCGTCGAATGCGGCGATGAATTCACCGAGGACTTCATGAGCAAACCGCTCAAGGTCGGCTCAAAAGTAATGATCCCGCCGCTGATGCCGTGCGGACGCTGCTATTACTGCATCCATTATCCACAAACCGCCAACAAATGCCTGACGCCGGTTTATTACGGCCGCTATCTCGGCTTCGACAAGGCGCCGCATCTGTGGGGCGGCTGGGCCGAATATGTCTATGTCGATCTCGACATGTTGCCGGGCACTAAGATCTACAAGCTGCCCGATGACATGTCGCTGCGTTTGGGGGCGCTGTCGGAGCCGCTCACCTCCTGCATCCGCGCCTTCAATCGCGCGACCCGCGCAGGCGGGTTCAGCTGGGGCGACACCGTGGTGATCCAGGGCTCGGGCCCGATCGGCATTCTCGCGGTCGCCGCCGCAAAGGAGATGGGGGCAGGGCGCGTCATCTGCGTCGGCGCGCCGGAGGAGCCGCGGCTCAAGCTCGCCCGCGAATTCGGCGCGGCGGCGACGGTCAACATCGAGGAGCTGAAATCACCGCAGGAGCGCATCGCGCGCGTGCGCGACATCGTCGGCGGCTTCGGCGCCGATCTCGTGATGGACTGCTCGGGCCATCCGACCGCCGGCCCCGAAGGCATCGAGATGCTGCGCGATGGCGGCACCTATGTCGAGATGGGCCAGTTCACCGACGCCGGCTCGATCGAGACCTCCTGGCATCGCATCTGCACCAAGGACCTCAACGTGCTGGGATCCTGGGGCTTCACCGGCAACGACCTGCCGCTCGGCGTCGACATGCTCTATCGCACGCGTGACAAATATCCGTGGCTGAAGATGCAGACGATCTATCCGTTCACGGAATCGGGCGTCGCGCAGGCGGTGAAGGACGCGATGGCGATGAAGACGGTGAAGTCGACCATCGTGCCGTGGCCGGAGCTGGTGGAATAGGCGATGCCGTCCATCCCGCCCGATCTCGCGGCATTCCTGGTCGAGGCCAAGCGACGCACTTATGCGGGCCTCGACGACGACGCGACCATCGCCACGCCGCTGCTCACCGGCTCGAAGCAGCTCGAGCACCGCGCGCCATCGGTTTCACGGCATCGAGACAATTGCGCGGCACGATGGTACACCGCTTTATGAGCTGCGTTATGGTGGCGGCCTGCTGCGATAGATAAATCCGTAGCCCGGGATGGAGCGGAGCGTAATACGGGGACGCCTGGTCCCGCATTCCGCTTTGCTCCATGCGGGCTACAAGTCGGAGCCTTGAACGAGTGACGAAATGACCGACGAAAAGACACCCGAACCGGCCCGGCGCTCCCCCTTCAACTCCATCCGCGCAATCGATTACACCGTCATCTTCGTGCGCGACATGGCCGCGATGCGGCGCTTCTACGAGGACGTCCTCGCCTTTCCGCTCTCGCGCGAGCTGTCGCCGAACTGGATCGAGTACGGCCTCGGCAGCAACACGCTGGCGCTGGCAAGACCGAGCCGCACCGCCGCCGATGCGCCGATTCCGGCGGGCAGCGCCTCGCTGCAGCTGGCCTTTAGGGTTTCCGTGGCCGAGGTCGATCAATGCGCCAATGAACTCGCGCGGCATGGCGTGGCGCTGCTGTCGCCACCGACGAACCAGTCTTTCGGCCACCGCACGCTGTTCTTTCGCGATCCCGACGGCAATCTTCTGGAGGTCTATGCGGAGATATGAGGACGTTGGTCTGACTTCACCCTCTCCCCTTGTGGGCCCCCTTGTGGGAGAGGGTGGCTCGCCGCAAAGCGGCGAGACGGGTAAGGCATATCTCTCCGCGCCTGAGCCTCTTTCGGTCGTTGTTCCCAGAGATACCCCTCATCCGGCGCCACAGCCGAAGCTTCGCTTCGGCGTTCTCAGGAACGGCGGCCGAAGGCCGCCTATCCCACCTTCTTCCACAAAGGGAGAAGGAAGAGCGCAGTTGGGGCGCCCTTCGCCCAAAAAGGTCCACCAGGAATTCGCAAGTTATTCACGTCGAGGTGAAACTTAGGCCCCAGTTCCGGCTTTCAGTTCGCGGGAGAGGTATCGTGAAGCGAATCCTGAAACCCGTCACTTACATCCTGGCTGCGGTCTACCTCCTGGTGGATGCGGTCTTCATGGCCGTGGCACGGCCCATCGCCCGCTGGATTGGGCGGCATTTCGAATTCAAGCGGTTGCGCGACTGGATCAGGGCGCTTCCGCCTTATCCGTCACTCGCCTTGTTTTCCGTCCCCGTCATCATTCTCGAACCGATCAAACCGGTCGCTGCCTACCTCGCTGCAACGGGGCAGTTCGTGACCGGTGCGGTGACTTTCATCATCGGCGAACTGCTCAAGCTCGTGCTGGTGGAGCGCCTGTTCCATCTCACGCGGGACAAGCTGATGCGGATTCCGGCCTTCGCCTGGACCTACGGGAAGGTCGCGGCGATGAAGGCGTGGCTGCAGGCGACCGAAGCCTGGCGCGCCGTCCGAGCCTTGGCCCGCGCTGCCAAGGACACTGTTGCGCGGGCAAAAGCCAAGCTGGTCGGCAGCTTCACCAGGCTGGAGACCTCGAGGGACTAGACCAGAGACAACGGCGTTGCTCGCTAGGCGAGCTTGCGCGCAGCGGCGGTCGCCGTGTCGCCCGTATTTGGCGTGCCGGTCGGTTCGATCAGCATGAGATGAACCTCCTCGCGGGCCACTGGGCGATGCTCGACGCCTTTGGGCACGACATAGAGCTCGCCCGGACCGAGCGTCACCGTGCGATCCCGCATTTCGATGTCCAGATGGCCCTTCAGGACCAGGAAGAAATCGTCGGTGTCGTCGTGCTTGTGCCAGGTGAACTCGCCCTTCACCTTCACCACCATCACGTCGCAATCGTTGAAGGTCGTGATTGTGCGCGGCGACCAATAGTCCCCAAAGGTCGCCAGTTTGTCGGCAAGCGATATGCTGTCGGCCATGTTTCACCCGTTGCTCCCGCTTGGGGCACGATTTGGGGGCGCGTGGCGGGCGCGACAAGGCCGTACGCGTTCATCGGTCGATCCTGCCCTGTGGCGTGGATTCGGAGATCTCACGACAGCCGGCTTCTATTTGACGTATCCGGACAACATCGCCTGCGCCCATTCCGGGCGGTTGTTGGCGAGCGCGCGTGCCGAGGCGGCCTCCCAGTCGTATTCGAGGGCGAGAAGTTCGACTTGCCAGCCCCTTTTTCCCTTCGTGATGATCGCATACCGGGCGTGAGGCGAGCGGTGTTCCAGTTTCGCGGCAAAGGGAATGTCCGCGAAGACCGGGCATCCGACGCTTCCGGGATTGAGGACCAGACACTCGCGCGGACCGTGAATGACGGCTTGGCGGTGGCTATGGCCACACAGCACCACGCGCGCCGTCGGCTCGCTCGCAAGGCGCGTCGCCAGAACTTCGCGGCGTGCCGGCACAAAGCGGCCGTCGTCGAGCGTTTCCTCCATCAGGCACGCCGTATCGTCTTCGGGCGTGCCATGGCAGGCCAGGATCCCTTCGTCCAGCCGATTTTGGGGAGGCAGGCTGTGGAGCGCGCGCCGTTGCTCCGCAGTCAGTGCGCGACGCGCAAACAGGCCTGCCGGCGAGAGCTTGTCGTCCGGAAACTCCTCAATCCAGCGATCATGGTTTCCGCGCACGGTCGGCAACGCCAGCGACTGGAGGGCTTCGAAGGTTTCTCTCGGCCACAGCGGGCTGGTGACGCAATCGCCGAGGTTGACCGTGCGGTCGACGCCCCGCGCCTTGATGTCGGCCAGCACCGCCTCAAGCGCAGCAAGATTGCCGTGGATATCGGAAATGACTGCCAACCGCATCGTCGTGCTCCCTATTCTGTTTTATCTGAACTTAGCTCTGCCGGGTCGCAGGAGGATCAGCCGATGGCCGCAGGTGCGTTTGACGGACGGCGTCACTTGGTCATTCCCATCCGATCCGGTGGGTCTCAGGTTAATGGAGGTGGCCGTAAAAATCCGCTGCAACCTTCCGGCGCGGTGCTCTCCATCAAGCCATGCATCATAGGCATGGTGATTTCCGACCCTTTGGCGTAAAGAGCGCCCAGATCAAATCAGCGTGCGGCCGGGCCGTTTGCCGCGCACGCAGCTCAGGTCCGCAGGATCACCGTTCCGCGCCTGAATCAACCAAGGTTCTCCATCCCGTGTCTTTTCCGGCCCTGACCCCGCCGCTCGCCCGCGCTTTGGCCGAGCGGAACTATGATTCACTGACCCCCGTCCAGCTCGCCGTGCTCGCCCACGAAGCGACCAGCCGCGACCTCCTGGTGTCGGCCCAGACCGGCTCCGGCAAGACCGTCGCTTACGGATTGGCGATCGCCAAGAATCTCCTCGATGACGCCGAGCAGTTCGGACCTGCGGCCGCGCCGCTCGCCCTGATTGTGGCGCCGACCCGCGAGCTCGCGCTTCAGGTTCAGCGCGAGCTCGCCTGGCTCTACGGGCATGCCGGCGGGCGCGTCGTCTCCTGTGTCGGTGGCATGGACCCGCGGCGCGAGCAGCGCGAGCTGGCCGCCGGTGCGCACATCGTCGTCGGCACGCCCGGGCGGCTGTGCGATCATCTGCGCCGCGGCCGCCTCGACATCTCCCAACTCGCCGCCGTCGTGCTCGACGAGGCCGACGAGATGCTCAATCTCGGCTTTCGCGAGGACATGGAGTTCATCCTCGAGACCACGCCGGAGACGCGCCGCACCCTGCTGTTCTCGGCGACCTTTCCGCGCGGCATCGTCGCGCTTGCGCGGCGATATCAGCGCGATGCGTTCCGGATCGAGGTCGCCGGTGACGAGGGTGGTCACGCCGATATCGAGTATCGCGCGATCCGCGTCGCGCCCGCCGACGTCGAGCACGCCGTCGTCAACGTCTTGCGCTTTTACGAGGCGCCGAGCGCGCTGGTGTTTTGCAGCACGCGCGATGCCGTCAGGCATCTGCAGGCCGCGCTGTTGGAACGCGGTTTCTCTGTGGTCGCGCTATCGGGCGAACTGACGCAGAACGAGCGGACGCTGGCGCTGCAGTCGCTGCGGGACGGACGGGCCCGCGTCTGCGTCGCGACCGACGTCGCTGCCCGCGGCATCGACCTGCCGAGCCTCGACCTCGTCATTCATGCCGATCTGCCCAACGACGCCGAGGTCATGCAGCACCGCTCCGGTCGCACGGGACGCGCGGGCCGCAAGGGGACGAGCGTCCTCCTGGTGCCGCCCGCACGTCGGCGGCGCGCGGAACTGCTGCTCGATCTCTCGGGCATCGATGCGGCCTGGGGTACCGCGCCGCAGGCGGACGAAATCCGCAAGCTCGATCACGAGCGCATGAAGGACGTGCTGTTCACCGAGGAGACGACTGCCGACGACCTCGCTCTCGCGCATGCACTATTGGCCGAGCGGTCGCCCGAGGACATCGCCGCCGCGCTCGCGCGGCTCTATCGCGCGCGGCTGCCGGCGCCCGAGGACATCATCGATCCCGGCGAGCGAAGCGGTAAGCTGCGCGAGGAGCGCGGGCGTGACAGATTTGAAGGCGGCGACGATCGCGTCAAGGCGCGATCGAAGCCGGGGAAAGCCTCCTCGAAACACGCCATGACGGAGGGCAGCGTCTGGTTCCGCGCCGCGATCGGGCGGCGCAAGAATGCCGAGGCACGCTGGCTGCTGCCGATGATCTGCCGCCGCGGCGGCATCGACAAGCGCGACATCGGCGCCATCAAGATCATGGATACCACGACCGAGTTCGAGATCTCCGAGCGGGTCGCAGATTCGTTCGCCACCAAGATCAAGCGTCCGGACAAGGAAGACAGCATTCGCATCGAGCCGATGGCGGACGTGCCCCGCCGGCGGGAAGATTCGGAGGCGCACCCTCACGCCTTGCAGCGCGAGGCCGGCGATCATCGTGAACGGCGCCACGATCGCCCGCGCGAGGCAAGTGGAGCCAAGCCACGCAGCAGGGCTCATGGTGAGCGCGTGCCGAAATTCGCCGATGCTCCTTCCTTCGGGAAGAAGAAGAAGGACAGGCCGGGCCACCCGGAGCCGTCGGTCACGCCCTGGCGGGTGAAGGGTGCATCGGGAAAGAAGGCCAAGAAGAAGCGTCGCGGTTGAGCTTCTGTCGTTCCGCGCTGACAGGAGCGATGCCGCCGGACTGCACCGGCGACATCATCTGAAAGTCGGGTGTGAGTTCAGCGGCCGCCGCCGCCACCGCCACCACCGCCGCCACCACCACCGCCGGCATCGCGCATCGACGAACTGTAGCGCGGGTCAGTCTGCTTCATGTAGGTCGGCGAGGTATCGTCGGTGAGGCGAACGACGCGGCGTGCACGGCCCGGGTTCGTCATTTCGACGACGCTGCCGCAGCTTTCGAACAAGGCAAATTCGCAGCCGTAAGATCGGGCCTGCGCCGCATTGGCACCGGTCGCGGTGAGCGCGGCCGTTGCAACGCATGCAAGGAAAGCAACTTTCGACAATGTGAGTTTCATGGACATTCTCCAGCCTCGGTTCGGCGAGACCGGAACGGCTCGCACATACCTTCGACGGAGGCTGATCCGGCCCGGTTCGAGGGAGCGGCTTCACGCCCACGTGAGCCGACCGGGAAGGGGGCGTCACGTCGCGGCGAGGTCGCGCAGCATGTATGTCGTGCCTTCGCCGTACGATTCGAGCTTTGTACGCAGCTCCGCATCCGCAGTGACGGCCCGAAAGCCGACACGTTCCCACAGCGGCCGCGTGGCGTAGACCGAGACCAGCGCCAGCGTCGCGATGTGCGACGCGCGCGCCAGCCGCTCGATCTCGGCAACATAATCGCGTGCAACGCCGCCGCGAAAGCCGGACAATACGGCGAGGTCGTGCAGGTGGAGGCAATCCGCGCGATCGGGCAATTCGTGCAGGAAGCTGTCGAGCGGCGGAATCCGGTATTGCATCCAGGGATGCGTCAGTCCGTAGCCGACGATGCCTTCATCTGCGCCGAGCACGCGGCAGCCAGCCGGGTAGAGCCGCATCTTCTCCGCGAGCACCTCGGCGCGCTCAGGCAGCGCAGGGTGGATGCGTGCCGCAAGCGCGCTGATCGCAGGCAAGTCGCAGGTGTGCGCGGGACGCCAGTGCGTCTTGCTCATGTCGGTCCGTCGTTCCGTCTGGTTAGACCAGTTTATTCAGTTCCGCTGCCGTGCCGCTATCTCGGATACGTCTTGCGCGCGATGCCGCGCATCGGGGCCGCGGAGGCTATCTCAGCCCCTCATACACCATCAGCCCGCGTGCGACCTGCAATTTCCGGATGGCGCGCGGCAAGAGCTTCTCGGGCTGGTGCAGATAGCGCCAGGAGGTGAGGGTGAAGGCGGAAAGCGTGCCGCATTCGTCGTCGAACGGCGCGAGCACGCCGGTCACGCTCACCGGTGTGTGCGGACGGGCGTTGAAGGGGAGCAGCAGCAGTTCGAGATGCGCCTTGCTGCCGTCCTCGCGCGCCGCGGTGATGCCGGCGATCGCACCCAGCGTCTCGTCGGCGACGATCGTCGCAATCTCCTCGATCTCGCCTCGGCTCGCATCAGCGAATAGCGCCGCAAAGCTCTGATCCTTGAGGTCGCGCCCTGCCAGCGCGCAGACGCGCGTGCCGGCGACGCGAAACGGGAAGCCGAGGCTCGGCTCACAGGACAGCACGAAGATGTCGCCGAGCAGGCCTCGGACCGCGGCCGGGTCGATGTCGGCCCGGTCAGGGGCCCGCGCAGTGCCGCGCTTCTTGTCCCAATACGCGAAGAACGTGCGGCTCGACGGATGTTTCATGACTGAACGCTCGCCCGGGGTGCAACCTCGAAGGGACAAACCTGTCCCGCTTCAGTGCACCCGCGATCCCTTCTGTTGTTGTGCAGGAGGGGATTTGCAGCGTCCATGCCGCGCGCGCGTTTTCGGGCCTCTTATGCCAGCTTTTGCGTCGTTAACGTTAAATTAACTATGCGCTTGGTGTCGGCCGCGCGCCTGCTATGGTGACCGCGGTCGCAAGCCTCGCCGCTTTCTCCAGGTTCTCGGCGGGGCCTGTACTTAGGGGCGTCAAACAGCTTGGTCACGATCGCGGGGAGGGGTGGGGATAGCCTTATCTCTCCGGCCACCGGAAGACCGACACGGACAGGCAGGGCTTTCCCAGGGCCCTGCCTTTTCCTTTTTAAACCCTTCGTGTCCCGGACGCGCTGCAAACGCATAGCGTTGCTGCGCAGAGCCGGGGCCCAGCGACGGATCGGGCCGGACATCTCGCAGCTTGTCCCTTTGTGCACTTGCGCAGGGGCGGTAAAGGCGACTATCTCCAAGCTGTCGCTCCGATTGCCCGAAAGCGAAGCCGCCTTGGATTCCCCGCAAGATTCGTCACCGAACATGCCGGCCGCCGCTGAGGAGGCTCCGCGCGAGCCGATCTTGACGCTGCCGGCGGCGCTGACCGCCTATATCGCCCTGCTGGCGCTGATCCATCTGCGGGTGCTGCTGCCGCCGGAGCTCGAGAACTGGACCATCGACGTCTTCGGCTTCATTCCGAAGCGCTACGATTCCTCGCTGCTCAATTTGCAGATTCCGGGCGGGGCGGGAGCGAAGGTGTGGACTTTCGTCACCTATTCGCTGCTGCATGCCAATCTCACCCATCTCGGCTTCAACGTGCTGTGGCTGCTGCCGTTCGGCAGCGCGCTGGCGCGGCGCTTCGGCGCGGTCAGGTTCTTCGTCTTCCTGGCGGTGACGGCGGCGGCCGGCGCGCTCGCCCATCTCGTGACCCATGAGCATGCGGTGGCGCCGATGATCGGCGCTTCGGCCTCGGTCTCGGGCGCGATGGCTGCCGCGATCCGCTTCGCCTTCGCCCGCGGCAGCTTCTTGTCGTTCAGCCGATCGGATGCCGATACCGCCGCGAAGGTTCCTGCGCTGCCGCTGTCGCGTGCGCTGCGCGACGGGCGGGTGGTCGGCTTCCTCGCCGTGTGGTTCGGCGTCAACATCATCTTCGGCGTCGGCGCGATCGGCATCGATGCCGAAACCACCAGCGTCGCATGGCAGGCGCATATCGGCGGCTTCTTCGCCGGCCTGTTGCTGTTCGCGCTGTTCGATCCGGTGCCGCGCGTGCGAAGCGATGCTGCGGATGCGTCATCACGGGACGTTTCTGACCGTGCTTGAAGGTGTACTTGCAGCGCGGCCCGAATTCATCCATCATTCCCGGGAAGAATGTTCCGGAGCGACAAGCCCATAGGGGCAACGTTTCGACAAGCGCGCGAGCGTGAAACCCGCGCCAAAACTGTTAGTTGAAGACTCGCAGATCAAAGTTCGGACCGCCACAAGGCGGACGGCTCCGATTCAGGGAGGCGACAATGACGGTACGTTCCATTCTGAATACCAAGGGCCACCAGATCGTGAGCGTCGAGCCCGACGTCAGGCTGGCGGCCGCGATCAAGCTGCTCGGTGAGAAGAAAATCGGCGCAGTGCTGGTGATGAACCAGAGCCGGCTCGAGGGCATCCTGTCGGAGCGCGACATTGTGCGCGTGCTCGGCGAACGCGGCGCCGGCGTGCTGGAGGCGCCGGTCTCGGAGGTGATGACCCGCAAGGTGGTCACCTGCAAGGAGACCGACACGGTCGCCGAGCTCATGGAGATGATGACGACAGGCAAGTTTCGCCATCTGCCCGTGATCGAGAACGGCAAGGTCGTCGGCCTGATCTCGATCGGCGACATCGTCAAGCGCCGCGTCCAGGAATACGAGGCCGAACAGGAAGCCCTGCGCGACTACATCAAGACCGCCTGACCGGCGTTACTGAGCGGCCTTACTCGGTGGCTTTGGGCGCGGCGCCCTCGGGCGGCGGCGCCAGCACATGGATCGCTTCCTGGATCGAGTCCAACGCGCGCTCTGCCGCGCGTACGCCGTGCGCGATCAGATCGTCGGCGCGGTGGAAGTCGAACCAGCCGAACTGGCCGACCCGGGGCGTGATCAGCATGTCGGGCGGATCGCCGGCGAGGCGGGCGCGGGTGATGCGGTCCTGCATGATGTTGAAGGCATCCACCATCACCGAGGAGATGCCGGGGCGTCCGCCGCCGCCGAAGAACTCACGTTTCATGGTCTTCTCGGGCGAGAACAGCCGCGGGAAACGCCGTTTGGCGGTCGTCTCCTCGGCCACCGGCGCGACCGGTGTGGGCATCGCGCCGTGCGAATAGATCGTCGTGGAATGGGTGAAGATGTCGCTGGAAAGGTTTGCCGCGATGACGATTTCGGCGCCGAGCGCGCGCGCGGCCGAGACCGGCACCGGATTGACCAACGCGCCGTCGACCAGCCAGCGGTCGCCGATCAGGACGGGCGAGAAGATGCCGGGCAGGGCATAGGAGGCGCGCATCGCGTCGACCACGCGGCCGCGGGTCAGCCAAATCTCATGGCCGGTACGGACTTCGGTCGCGACGGTCGCGAATTTGATCGGCAGGTCTTCGATCAGGGTCTGGCCGATCGCCTCTTCCAGCCGGGTAGCCAGCTTCTCGCCGCCAATGAGGCCCGAGCCGTTGAGGCGGATGTCGAGATAGCCGAGGATGTTGCGCATGCCTTGCAGGCTGCGGCCCCATTCTTCGAACGTGTCGAGCTGGCCGGTCGCATAGGCCCCGCCGACCACGGCGCCAATTGACGTTCCGACCACGACGTCGGGCACGATGCCGTTGCTGAGCAAGGTCTTCAGGATGCCGATATGGGCAAAGCCGCGCGCCGCGCCGCCGCCGAGCGCGAGGCCAACGATCGGCCGGCGGATGCTGCCGAGACCAATTTTCTCGCCGTTCGAGCCGTTCGCGCTCCGACCTTTCAAGATGTCCAGCACCGAAACTCTCCTACGCCGGGCCAGCCCCAACCAACCACCAGACTAGGGACCGTTCCTGGACTTCGCCATCTCGCGGGCGAAGCATGGTTTATGTCGCTTTGGGAAGCGCACAGGGCAGGAGTATGGCAATGGACGGTTGCTGCAGGGATAATCACGCAGGCGTCAACCCAGTTCCAGGGAAAGAAGGGGCCGTAACAGAGGCCGTATTTCTTGGGGTTTCAGAGGCTTGAATTTGCCGCGTTTTCGGTGAAAAGCAGGGAACATGACACGCGGGGGTGACGGCATCATCGGATCGCGGCGCAGTGGCAGGCTGCTGCCGGCGCTGATCCTTGCCGCGTGCCTCGTGACCTCGGGCCAAAATGCGGCGCAGGCGCAGCTTTTCTCCGATCGTCCGCCGCCGGTGCCGCCGGCATCGGTGCCCGACCCCGGCGGCGCCGTCAGCCTGGCACCGCCCTCCGGGCCGGGCGCCGGAGTCCCGAGCCTGCCGCCGACGCTGATGCAGCCCGCTACGCCCAGCATGCCGCCGCCCGCAGTCACGACCGTGCCACCGGCCGCGCCGCTGAATGCGGCCGTGCCAGGGCAGGGTGTGCTGTCGCTGACGGCGAAATACGGCAAGGACTCGGCCCCCATTACCAGCGGCCTGGTCTGGCGCGTGTTCGCCGACCGTCCCGACGAGAACGGCACCTTCAAGCTGCTCCGTGAGGATCGCAACGCCGCGCCGAACATCGTGCTGCCGCCGGGCAATTACGTCGTCCACGTCGCCTTCGGCCTCGTCAGCGCGGTGCGCACCGTCAGTCTGAAGGCCGAGACCGACCGCCAATCCTTCGTGCTGCCGGCCGGCGGTCTGCGCATCGAGGGCCGGGTCGGCACCAGCCGCATTCCGCAGAACCAGATCTCGTTCGCGATCTACAAGGGCAGCCAGTTCGAGTCCGGCGATCGCGCTGCGTTGGTGCCGAATGTCGCCGCCGGCGATGTCGTGCTGATCCCGGAAGGCACCTACTATATCGTCTCCAACTATGGCGACGCCAATTCCGTGGTGCGCTCCGACATTCGCGTTCAGGCCGGCAAGCTCACCGACGTCACCATCACCCATCGCGCCGCCGTCATCACGCTCAAGCTGGTCAGCGACAGGGGCGGCGAGGCGCTCGCCAACACGGCCTGGTCGGTGCTGACTCCGGGCGGCGACGTCATCAAGGAATCGATCGGTGCTTTCCCGCGCGTCGTGCTCTCCGAAGGCGAATACCGCGCCATCGCCAAGAACGAAGGCAAGGTCTACGAGCGCGGTTTCAACGTCGTCAACGGCGTCGACGGCGAAGTCGAGGTGGTCGCGCGCTAAGCCGCCCGCAACGAGACGTTCGGCACAAGAATTCTCATCGCGCGCATGGGTGTGCATCTCCTAATACCGCCGCTTCCGGTATGGGTTCTGCCAAGCAACTGCTCTTCAACCGCTGTGTTCTGTCTTGTCTTGGCAGCGCTACCAGCTTGGAGCCAACAAACACCGGCGGCATCGCCTTATTCCAGCAGCGGCGCGCCTGCCGCCCACGACCGGTGGAAGATACGCATTTGCTGCAATCAAATCTTATTCTCTTTCCATTCTGCTGCGCTATATGTCGGGCGTCCGTCTAACGGGGAAGGCCGGAGCAGGCGCATGCCTTGCGAGACCGGCACGGAGCAGGGGACCAGGCTCGTCGGCATGTTCGAAGTGATCCTCACCAGGCGCAAGCGGTTTGGCTGGCGGTGGCAGGTGCGCGACCAGTCCGGCAAGATATTTGCCGACGGTTTCGAGCGCACGCGTCCGTCCGCCAAATATCAAGGCGAGCGCGCGTTGTTCTTCCTGTTGTCCCAGGCCTATTTGCGCAACCGGTCAGCGGCCTCCAGCGAGGATCAGCGGCGTCCGTAGCCCCGATGGAGCGCAGCGCGATCCGGGGCTGGTTTGTCCGCTTGGATGGATTCCCGGATTCCGCTGCGCTCGATCCCGGCCACAATCCCTTGCGTTGACCGTCGGGCAAAACACGCGAGCCATGGGTCAACGCACCCGGCCAAAAATATTCCGCTTTACCGAAATTCGGAAACGACGTATGTCTCGCCGCAATCCGGCCCAAGGAAGAGGGGCGTATCGCGATCGTCACGAACGCGGGCCGGACGGCGGTGGACGTGGGTTGCACCGGCGCGAAGGGTTTTGCGGGGCGGGCAACCGTGAGCGAAGACCTCGCGCCAACGACGGGTGCGGTTCGCGTACGGCAAAATCGTGTGGTCCTGGCGCCCGGGGTCTGTGCGCCAAGTGTTGCGGTGATGTGGCGGCCCGACCGGGCACGTGCATCAGCCATCCGCAAGGCGACGGGGGCAATAGTGCATCGCTCCCCGGGGAGCAACTGTGTTGAAGTAGCCCGGCGATCGGCCGGCCTCAAGGCTGGCGCTGGCGCGCCACCGCCTCCGGCGGCTTCCGGCCTTGACCCCGTCCGCTCGCCGGTCTTCAGGGCGTGCAAGCGCTCGGCGGAAGCCGAGCGGAGTTGCTCACTTCGTACCGGCCGGCGTCCCATTTCTCGCCGCGTGCGATCATGACGTTCAGGATCACGATCAGCTTGCGCATGCAGGCGGTGAGCGCAACCTTCGGCTCCTTGCCTTTGGCGATCAGGCGATCGTAAAAGGCCTTGAGCACGGGGTTATGCCGGGTCGCGGCTCCCATGGACGCCATGTAGAAGACGTTGCGGACCTTGCGGCGTCCGCCCTGGATATGACGGACGCCCCGACGTTTGCCGCTGTCGTCGTCATAAGGCGCAGCACCCAGCAGGGCCGCGGCCACTTTGTTGCCTATCTGGCCGAGTTCCGGCATCGCCCCGATCAGTCCGGCGGATGTGCCCCCGGCAAGACCTGGTACGCTCTCGATGATCTCGGCGAGTTCGGCAAAACGCGGTGTGGTCTTGATCAGGGCTGCGATCGCTGCTTCCAGCTTGGCAATTTCGGCGGCGAGCCGCTTCAGCAGGCGATTTTGCATCTTCTGCACGACGTCAGGAGTGGAATGCTCCGTCCTGTTTCGCAAGCTCGTCTGCACGTCAATCAGAGCCTGGCGCGCACTCACGATCTGCGCCAGCTTCTCGCGTGCCGCATCGTAGGCTTGCCCCCTTGCCTCAATGAAGGTCTCGGCGAACCAGGCAATCATCTCCGCATCGATCGGATCGTTCTTGGCGAGCTGTCCAGCCGATTTGGCGAAGTTGCGCACCCGCTTTGGATCCACCACCAAGCCTTCGATACCATCCTGGCGTAGCACCTTGGCCCACTCCCGCTCATAACCACCGGAAGCTCTCCATGGCGGCTTTGCCGACCTTGTGCTTGCGAAGCCAGCGGATCAGCGCTCGCCGACCTTCTGGGCTGCTCGCGAACGTCTGCCGTTGTGACAATGAGCGAATGCACACATCCACCTTGTCCTTGGCCACGTCGATGCCAGCGACAAGGACGTCGTTTTGTGCCATCATCTACTCCCTTCCTTGCTCGGTTCGGGCTCGAAGCCCATGCAACTGTTCGGGTTGAGGAAGACCACCGGATCTGTCCCTCGCTCCCCGACAGGCTCAAGGCCTTTGAGCACGAACGGGCTCAGATCCAGCGACGGGCGGTTTTGCGAGAACCGCCCGTTCGCACATTCTGGCAGATTTTCTGGACACAAGAGCACGACATAAGCCGTCAAACCACTGCGCAGGAAAGGCCGGGATGTCTCCGGTTGCCCTGTTTCTCCGCCGTGCATCAAGCATACGCAATCTGCTCTTGGCATGGCGGTCGATGGGAGCCAACCGGCTCCCGGTCTTCCCCATAGGCGTTAAGTTTGTTCTTGAGTGTTGGAATCACACGTGATTCCAAGGCGGGATGGCAGACGAATCGCTTCTGAACGAGGACTGGACGAGAGTGGTTACGCAGCTCGGCGGGGCTGCGCAGCTTTGAATAAGTGCGCGCCAGACGAAGGCTTTCGTGCGGCGGCGCCAAATTCCAGATGCGGTGTCGTTACTTCGGCTGATGCTGGCCTATTGTCTGGGTGAAAGAGGGTTGAGATCGACAGCCGCGTGGGCCGCTTCTGTTGGCCTTGCCGACCTCAGCAGCGTGGCGTTGTTCTATCGCCTGCGTCAATGTGGCGATTGGTTTGCAGTGCTGGTGGAGGGCTTGCTCGCTGCGGCAGCCCCGAAAGCGAGCCGAGGCCGCCTGATCCGCATTATCGATGCGACGACAGTGCCTCAGGCAGGACCGGCTGCGCGCAGGAACAGTGAGCTTTGGCGCGTTCATAGTGCATTCGATCTGCCATATGAGCGCTTTGGTCACTTCGAGCTGACAGATCAGCAAGAAGGCGAAACGTTTGACCGGATACCGGTGGTCAAGAACGAGATCCGCATTGCTGACCGCGCTTATCTACAACCTGACCGCATCGCCGCTGTGCGCGACGCCGGGGCAGACGTTTTGATCCGAGCGGGCTGGAAGAACGCACGTTGGCTTGATGCCAAAGGCCTTGCGTTCGATCTGATGGCCCAATTGCGTGCGGCGAAGGCGCACGGACTGATCGATCGGAGGATTTGGATCAAACGCAAGGACGGTGCGCCTCTGGCTATGCGTCTGGTCGCAGTCAAGAAGCCCGCCGGTGCAGTCGCGGCTTCGCGCCGTAAAGCCCGGCGCGACGCACAAGACGAAAACCGCGTCATCTCCAAAGAAACTCTGGAAGCCGCGGATTGGGTCATTCTGGTCACGTCGCTCGCGCGGGACGAGTTCTCCACCAAGGATGTACTCGCGCTCTATCGACTGCGATGGCGCATCGAACTTGGCTTCAAGCGACTGAAGAGTCTGATTGGTCTCAAGACGCCACCTGGAACCGATCCGCGCTCCGCCAAGCCCTACTTGCTGGCACACCTCTTGATCATCCTGCTGCTCGAGCCGCTTGCCCGCGACTTCGAGGACTCTCCCCGCTGGACGCAGGCCGCCTGACGGCACCTGGCGCTTGGCGTGTTTTGCAACAACTCGTTGCATCCTTGCTACAAGCGATCATTCCACAACCAACCATCCGTTGCTTTCGCCGCAGAAAGCGAGCGCTTGGGCGGCACCTGCGCGAGCCTCCTCGAAAACGTCCGTATCAATCGATGCTCGCGCTACCTTAACGCCTATGCGGTCTTCCCTGCGCCCTTGTGTCCCCGAAATCTGCCAGAATGTGGCAACGGGCGGTTGGATCAGAACCGCCCGTTGCCGGAACTGAGCCCGTTGCGCCCAAAGGCGACAGAGCCTGCTAAAGAGCAAGGGACAGCTCCGGTGTCTTCCTGAACCCGAACAGTTGCAAGGGCTGCGAGCCCGTACCAGGCAAGGAAGGGAGTGGATGATGACACAAGACGATCTGGTTGTCGTCGGCATCGATGTCGCTAAAGACAAGATTGATGCGTGCATTCGGACCGTAACGGAGCGGAAGACTTGCCCAACAACCGCGGCGGGGCGACGGAGCTTGATTGCATGGCTTCGCAAGCATCAGGTCGGCAAGGCAGTGATGGAGGCAAGCGGCGGCTACGAGCGGGTATGGGCCAAGGCGTTGCGCCAAGCAGGGCTGGAAGTACGGATCGTCGATCCCAAACGGGTTCGCCACTTTGCGGAATCGGCGGGACGCCTTGCGAAAAATGACAAGATCGACGCGGAGATGATCTCCTGGTTCGCCGAGACATTCGGCGAGGCTCCCAGCCAAGTCGACAATCCCGCTCACGAGGAGATGAAGGCACTGGTGAAGGGACGCCAAGGCCTGCTTGACGTCAGGGCTCGCCTGGAAATGCAGAAGGAGCATGAGGCGCCGGCCCTTGTTCAGAAGGCTCGCGCGCGTCTTCTTAAGAAGCTGGCTGACGAAATCGCCGCGCTCGAGACCGCGATCGCGGCGACGATCAAGACAACGCCGGACTTTGCCAAACGTGCCGAGATCATCCAGAGCGTACCAGGCTTTGCTGAGGGGACCGCAATGGCGCTGCTTGGAGGACTACCGGAGCTGGGGCAGGTGAGCGACGAAGTTGCCGCCGCGTTGATGGGCGTTGCTCCTTATGACGACGATAGCGGCAAACGTCGAGGTGAACGCTGCATCAAGGGTGGCCGCCGCTGGGTGCGAAATGCCCTCTACATGCCCTGTGTCGGTGCCGCAACGCTGAACAATCCGGTGTTCAAGGCCTTCTACGAACGGCTGATTGCCAAGGGCAAGCCGCCAAAGGTCGCGATCGTCGCCTGCATGCGCAAGCTGATCATCATCCTCAACACCATGATCGCGCGCGGCGAGACGTGGGATCCGAAGAAATACAGGGTGGCCTGACGAGCGCGCCTATCTCGCGCTCGGACCTCGGCCGAGCGCATGCAAAGCCAACAGACCGGTGAGCGGACGGGGTCAAGGCCGTCAGCCGCCGCAGGCGGGGGCGCGCCAGCGCCAGCCTTGAGGCCGGCCGATCGCCGGGCTACTTCGCCACAGTTGCTCTTTCAATTGAGGGTGAGGCGACGAAGCAAAGCTCGGGCGAGATGAGCCGCGAGGATGCGAAGGCGTGTCTGCAATTCAGATGCCGGCCGCAGAGCGACGCCGGCGCCACTTGCTCCGTCATTGCGCGGAGCGAAGCAATGCAGAGTCATTCCGCGGATGCATTTCTGGATTGCTTCGCTCCGCTCGCAATGACGATGTTGAGGCAGCTGTGCGCGACAAAATCCGCTCTCGTGCCCCGGACGCAGCGCAGCGCCCCTCTAGCGATGCACTGCAGAGCCGGGGCCCATGCTGCAGCAAATGCCGCGGCCTGCTGGGTCCCGGCTCGGCGCCGCGACGCTTGCGCGCTGCGTCGCGCCCGGGACACGAGGGCATCGCCTTTGCACAACCGTCATAGTCTCTAACGCGCACTAACCAACACCTGACTTAAAACTGTCATAATTGCCGAACGGACCCCGCGCCTGCGCGCTTTTTACACGTCGTTAAGCGCGCCTGCATTGGATGCGCCCGGAAAGCGCGTTGGGGATTACGATGACTGCCGCGAAGAAGACGTCGGGGAAACCGGCCGCCGAAATGTTCGACGACATCCCGGTGCTTCAGCGCAAATGGCGCGCGGCGTTGAAGCCGGGCGAGCGGCTGCCGCGCTACGAGGACGTGATGCTCGGCAGCCTCGGGCGGCTCGCCGACCACATCGCGCTGTTGAAGCACGACGGTGCGCTCGAGCTGTCGCGCAGCGGCCGCTACGTGCAGAAATGGCTCGGCGAGGAGCGCTGGGACATTCCCGTCGCCGAGCTCTCGCCGGACTGTGCCACGGCGCTGTCGGAAGCGGCGGCGAGCGCGCTTGCGACCGGACGGCCGCACCAGGCGAGCGCGCATTGCGTGCGCGACGGCATGGTCAGGACCTACGATTTGCTGGCGCTGCCGACGTCCTCGCGCTGGGGCGCGACGCTGGTTGGCGTCTATGTCAACGAGCGCGGCGCGCAATACAATCTCCTCGACGCCATCTTTTCCTCGACCGACGACGCGGTGGTCTCGCTGGCGACGCTGCGCGATGCGGGCGGCAGGCCGTTCGATCTTCAGGTCGTGCATCACAACAGAAGCGCGGGCGAGCTGTTGAAGGTTGCGAGCGGAAGCCTGTTGTGGCGGCGGATCGGCGAGGGCAGCACGCTCCTGACGTCGCCAGAGGTGATGGAATTCCTGCTCAAGGCCGTTTCGGGCGGCCGCGGCGAGCAGCTCGAGATCGAGAGCGAGGGGCGCTATCTCAGGTTCAGCGCCACCGCTTTCGCCGACGTGGTCTCGCTGACGATCTCCGATATCACCGCGTTGAAGCGGCGCGATGCCTCGTTCCGTCTGCTGTTCGACAACAACCCGATGCCGATGTGGGTGTTCGACGCACAGACCAAGCAGTTCCTCAGCGTCAACGACGCCGCGGTCCAGCATTACGGCTACAGCCGCGCCACTTTCCTGCGCATGAAGCTGCACGAGATCTGGCCGGAGGACGAGTGGGACAGCCACGCCGAGGCGCTGGAGCGCGTCGGCGATGCCTATCACTCCTCGCGCAACTGGCGGCACTTGCGCGCCGACGGCAGCGAGATCGAGGTGCTCACCTTCGGCCGCCGCGTCGCCTTCGATGATCGCGACGGCTACCTGGTTGCGGTGGTCGACATCACCGAACGGCGCAAGGCCGAGGCCCGCATCGCCTATATGGCGCACCATGACGGGCTCACCGATCTGCCGAACCGCGCACACTTCCAGGAGCGCCTGAAGCAGGCGCTGGGCCAGGCCGACGGAAAACGGGTCGGCGTGCTCTACATCGATCTCGACCTGTTCAAGAACATCAACGATTCCTTCGGCCATCCGGTGGGCGACCGCCTGCTGAAGCAGGTCGCCGAACGCCTGACCGCAGCGGTCCGCGGCGCCAATCTCGCGGCGCGGCTTGGTGGCGACGAGTTCGCCGTGATCCTGGCGGCCGACGTTTCGCCGAACGAGGCCAGCGCCTGCGCGAGCCTGCTGATCGACATGCTGAAGGCGCCTTATGATCTCGACGGGCAGGAGATGGTGATCGGCGCCAGCATCGGCATCGCGCTGTCGCCCGGCGACGGCACGACGCCGGAAGAGTTGATGCGCAATGCGGACATGGCGCTGTACCGGGCGAAATCCGAGGGCGGTGGCGTGCACCACTTCTTCGCGCGTGAGATGGACCTCCAGGCGCAGAGGCGCCGCGACATGGAGCTCGATCTGCGCCGCGCGTTCGCCAATGGCGAGTTCGAGCTGCACTATCAGCCGCTGGTGTCGATCGCCTCCGACCGCATCTCCGGCTTCGAGTCGCTGCTGCGCTGGCGTCATCCGGACAAGGGCATGATCTCGCCGGCGGAGTTCATCCCTGTTGCCGAGGATATTGGCTTCATCATCCAGCTCGGCGAATGGGTGCTGCGCGAAGCCTGCGCCGAGGCGGTCAAATGGCCTGTCGACGTCAAGGTCGCGGTCAATTTGTCGCCGGCGCAGTTCCGCAGCCGCAACCTGGTTCAGGTGGTGATTTCGGCCCTGGCGCAGTCCGGCCTGTCGCCGAAGCGGCTCGAGCTCGAGATCACCGAATCGGTCTTTCTGGCCGAGACGGATGCCAATCTCGCCATCCTGCACCAGTTGCGCGAACTCGGCGTCGGCATTTCGATGGATGATTTCGGCACCGGCTATTCCAGCCTCAGCTATCTCCGCAGCTTTCCCTTCGACAAGATCAAGATCGACCGCTCCTTCGTCAAGGATCTGGCGCAGCGGCCCGACTGCAGTGCGATCGTGCGCGCGATCTCCGGGCTTGGCCGCAGCCTCAACATCACCACGACCGCGGAGGGCGTGGAGACCGAGGATCAGCTCGACTGGCTGCGCGCCGAAGGCTGCAACGAGGTGCAGGGATTTCTGTTCAGCGCTGCGCGGCCGGCAGCCGAGATCGGAAAGCTCCTGGCCGATTTCGCTCAGCGCACTTCACGGGCGGCGTAGTGCGGGCGGGTAACAGTCGTAGACCAGCGCCTTGAACGCGGGTGTGATGCGGCTGCGCTCGTTCTGGGTCTGCTGCATCATGAGGTAGACCATGTCGAGCTTGGGATCGACGCCGAAATAGGTGCCGCTCCCTGAGTCCCATTTCAATTCGCCGAGCGAGCCCGGCGGCGGTGGTTTCGCATTGCCGGGATCGGTCCGAACCGCAAGGCCGTAGCCATAGCCGAAGCCGTCGCCCGGGAAGTAGAAATAGTCGCGTCCGACACCGGAGCCCGGCCCGATGTGATCGGTCGTCATGGCCTTGAACGCGGCCGGGCTGAGATAGCGCCTGCCTGCGAACTCGCCGCCGTTGAGCAGCATCTGCGCGAAACGCTGATAGTCGGTGATGGTCGAAAGCAGGCCACCGCCGCCGGACTGCCATTCGGGATGATCGAGCCGCTCCCGCTCGCCGGCGAGCAGGATGAAATCGTTCGGCAGCGGCCGCGCCATCCGCGCAAGCTCGTCCTCTGTCGCGAGCGCGAATTTGGTGCTGCTCATGCCGAGCGGATCGAGGATGCGTGCTTTCAGGAATTCATACAGCGTCTGGCCCGAGATGATCTCGATGACGGCGCCGAGCACGTCGGTGGAATGGCCGTAGCGCCACAGCGTTCCCGGCTGCCGCGCCAACGGCAGCTTTGCGATGCGATCGGCGAATTCCCTGTTGTTGAACTGACCCTCGAAAATATTGGCGGCCTTGTAGGCCTGCTCGACCCATTTGCCGCCGATATAATCGTAGCTGATGCCCGAGGTGTGCCGCAGCAGATCCTCGATGTTGACGGGACGGACCGGTGGCACGAGGTCAAGCTCGAGCTTGCCGTCAGGTTCGGTGACCTCGAGGCCCACCTTGGTCTCGGCAAAGAGCGGGATGTATTTCGAGACGGGGTCGGTGAGCGCAAGCTTGCCTTCGTCGATCAGCATCATCGCGCCAAGGCACGTGATCGGCTTTGTCATCGAGTGGATCGCGAAGATCGTGTCCGGCGTCATGGCGAGGCCGGTTCTGGTGTCGCGCACGCCGAAGCACTTCAGATAGACCGGCTTGCCGTGCTGCTGGACCAGGATCACCGCGCCCGGCAGTCGGCCGCTTCCCACTTCGTTGTCGAAATACGCCGTGATGCGGTCGAGACCCTCGGACGAGGGGGCGGGAATATCGGCAGCACGGCTTCGCATCATCGAGCCGGCGAGCATCGCGGCCGCGACAAGAAATTCACGCCGTCTCATCCGGGCTTCCTCCCTCGGCGGGATCAAAGCCGCAGGATATTCAAACCGTCAACAAGCCTTCGATTAAAAACGCGTGACCTTTTCCGAAAGGCACGGTCGCGGACGGTCCTCGCTCGGTTTGGTCGGCGTGCCGATATGGACGAAGCCGGCAAGCTTCTCGTCCGGCTTGAGGCCGAGACCGTCAAGCACGTCACGATCGAAGGCAAACCAGCCGGTCAGCCAGCAGGCGCCGTAGCCGAGCGCGGTGGCGGCCGTGACGATGTTCATGGCGCTGGCGCCCGCCGACAATTCCTGCTCGAACGCCGGCACCTTCGGATGCGGCCTGGTGAAGCTGACGATGCCGATCACCAGCGGCGCATCCATGAGGCGCTTGCGCTCGGTCTCGACGTCGGCGGCCGGCGCGCCGGGATTCTTGCGGGCAAAGACCCTCGCGATGACTTCGCCCGCGCGCTGGCGGGCATCGCCCTCGAAGATGATGAAACGCCAGGGCGCGAGCTTGCCGTGGTCGGGTACGCGCGCGCCGATGGTGAGGATCGTCTCGAGCTCGGCCGCCGACGGGCCGGGTCCGGTCATCTCGCGCGGCTTGACCGAGCGGCGTGTCTTCAGGAGTTCGATGGCGTCGGGCACTGCGATATCCTCTTCAACGGGTCGACGGGCGTGCCATGCCGAGATAGGCATGCACGCCCGCAACCGGAAGCGAGTTTAGATCGATTTCAGGGATCAGACGATGCCCCGTGCCCGCTTGACGTCGGGCGGGGTCGCCTCGTCGACCAGGGCGGCGATCGCCTCGGCCGTCGACATCACCTTCTGCCCGTCGCTGCCGAGGCGGCGAACCGAGACCGAATGCGTCTCGGCCTCCTTCTTGCCGACCACGAGCAGGGCCGGGATCTTGGCCAGCGAGTGCTCGCGGACCTTGTAGTTGATCTTTTCGTTGCGCAGGTCGATCTCGACCCGAAGCCCGGCGCGCCGCGCCTGTTCCAGCACCACCTTGGCGTACTCGTCGCCTTCCGAGGTGATGGTGGTGACCACTGCCTGCACCGGCGAGAGCCAGAGCGGGAAGTTGCCGGCATAGTGCTCGATCAGGATGCCGATGTAGCGCTCCATCGAGCCGCAGATCGCGCGGTGCACCATCACGGGCGGTTTCTTGCCGCCGTCATGGTCGATGTAGAACGCACCGAACCGTTCCGGCAGGTTGAAGTCGACCTGCGTGGTGCCGCACTGCCAGTCGCGGCCGATGGCATCGCGCAGCACATATTCGAACTTCGGCCCGTAGAACGCACCTTCGCCCGGGTTGATCTCGGTCTTGATGTGATTGTTCTGCGACTGGATCTCGCGCAGCACGGTCGCCATCACGCGTTCGGCGTGATCCCACATCGCATCGGTGCCGACGCGCTTGTCGGGGCGGGTCGACAGCTTCACCGTGAGGTCGCCGGTGAAGCCGAAATCCGCGTAGGTCGACAGGATGAGATCGTTGATCTTCAGGCACTCCTCGGCGAGCTGGTCCTCGGTGCAGAAGATGTGTGCATCATCCTGGGTGAAGCCGCGCACGCGCATCAGGCCGTGCATGGCGCCGGAGGGCTCGTAGCGATGCACCACGCCGAACTCGGCGAGGCGCAGCGGCAGGTCGCGGTAGCTCTTCAGGCCATGCTTGAAGATCTGCACGTGGCCCGGGCAGTTCATCGGCTTCAGCGCAAACCAGCGCTTGTCCTCGGCCTCGTCGCCGGCCGACTGCGCCGCGAACATGTTCTCGCGGTACCAGCCCCAATGGCCCGAGGTCTCCCACAAGACCTTGTCGAGGATCTGCGGCGCGTTGACCTCGTTGTAGTCGCCGGTCAGGCGACGGCGCATATAGGCGATCAGCTGCTGGAAGATGGTCCAGCCCTTCGGGTGCCAGAACACGACGCCCGGACCTTCCTCCTGGAAGTGGAAGAGGTCGAGCTCGCGCCCGAGCTTGCGATGGTCGCGCTTCTCGGCTTCCTCGATCTGCTTCAGATAAGCGTCGAGGTCCTCCTGCTTGGCGAAGGCCGTGCCGTAGATGCGGGTCAGCATCGGGTTATTGCTGTCGCCACGCCAATAGGCGCCGGCCACCTTCATCAGCTTGAAGGCATTGCCGACCTTGCCGGTCGAGGTCATGTGCGGGCCGCGGCAGAGGTCGAACCAGTCGCCCTGGTAGTAGATCTTGATCGGCTCGTTGCCGGGAATGGCGTCGACCAGCTCGACCTTGAATGCCTCGCCCTTGTCGCGGAACACCTGCTTTGTCTTTTCGCGATCCCAAACCTCTTTGGTGAAGGGTTTGTCGCGCGCGATGATCTCGCGCATCTTCTTCTCGATCGCGGCAAAGTCTTCCGGCGTGAACGGCTCGTTGCGGAAGAAGTCGTAGTAGAAGCCGTTCTCGATCACCGGACCGATGGTGACCTGGGTGCCCGGCCACAGCGTCTGCACGGCTTCCGCCAGCACGTGCGCGCAGTCGTGGCGGATCAATTCGAGCGCGCGCGGATCGTCGCGGCCAACCAGCTCGATCTTCGCATCATTCTCGATGGGATCGTTGAGATCGGCGAGCGCGCCGTCGAGTGCCATCGCAACCGTGCGCTTGGCCAGCGACGGCGAGATGCCCTTGGCGATGTCGAGACCCGTGATGCCCTTGTCGAACTGGCGCTTCGCGCCGTCGGGGAAGGTGAGGGTGATCTTGGGAGCGGGGGTCACGGGCTTCAGATTGGACAGGCTGTACTGGAAGCCGGACTCGGATTTGGGCTGGTCGGTCATTGCTTTCTCCTGAGGCTCACTCCTGCGAACGAGCGCAGGTAAGCGGGAACGAGCGATATATCAGGCGATTCGGCCTGTGCAATCCGGCATTTCCAAGAAAGTGGCGCGCAAAAGCCGGGGCGGTGGGCCAACTATTTGGTGCCGAGCCCTTTAACTCGTCACATGCCGCCGCTACATGCGATTGCATGGAAAATGCCCCAGCCGCTGGCCGTTTCGCCCCCACCGCCCTGATGCTCGGCAATCTCGTCACCGGCTGCTCGGTTTTGGCGCCGGCGGGTATGCTGCCGGAATTGGCGACGGGGCTCGACGTCAGCATCCATGCGGCCGGCCTCCTGATCACCTTCGGTGCCGTCACCCTGTGCATCGGCTCGCCGCTGACGGCCTGGCTCACCAGCCGTATCGAACGGCGAACGCTGCTTGCGACGACGCTGGCGGTGCTCGCCGCCGGCAATCTCGCCTCGGCCTTCGCACCCGACTACGTCAGCCTCCTGATCATTCGTCTCGTGATGCTCGCGGTCGGCGCGCTCTATACGCCGCAGGCCGCCGGCACGGCAGCGCTGATCGTGCCGGCGGAGCGACGCGGTAGCACCATTGCGTACATTTTCCTCGGCTGGTCGTTGGCAGCCGCCATCGGCCTGCCGCTGATCACTTTCATCGCCAGTCGCTATGGCTGGCGCGCGGCCTATGGCGGCATCGGCGCGCTCGGCTGTATCAGCTTCCTGCTGCTGTTGCTGCGACTGCCGGCGGGCCTGAAGGGCGCACCAGTGGATCTGAAGACGTGGGCCGCCGTCGGCCGGAGCAGGACGATCCTGCTGCTGCTTGCGATCACGATGCTGCAAATGTCGGGACAATTCGTCGTGTTCACCTACATGGGCCCGCTGCTCAACAAGCTCACCGGCGCCGGTCCCGATGCGATCGGCATGGTGTTCGCGCTTTATGGCGTCTGCGGCTTCCTCGGCGTTGTCGTCGCAACCCGCATCGTCGACACTTCGGGGCCCTATCGCACCTCGCTGCTGTTCACCTGCCTGTTGCTTGCCGGGATGACCGGCTGGACGCTCGGCGCCGGCTCGCTCGTCTTGATGGCGGGCGGGGTCGCGATTTGGGGCCTTGGCTTCGCCTCGACCAATTCGATGCAACAGGTGCGGCTGGTCGCGGCCGCGCCGCCGCTGGCCTCGGCGACCGTCGCGCTCAATACCTCGGTCCTTTATATCGGCCAGGCGGTGGGCTCTGCCGTCGGCGGGCTGCTGTTTGCCCACGAGCTCCTGCATGCGCTCGGCTTCGTCGCGGTCGGCTTCGTCGTGCTGGCACTGATGCTGGTGGTGCTGACCCGGCCCCGGCCGGCGGCTGCCGCAACCGCCTGAACGCCGCGTTTCGTCTACGCAAGGCGCTTGGCAAACGGCGCGCGGGAGCGCTAGAAGGCCGTTCATGGGGATCAAAGAGAGTTGACCGAGATGAGGATGATTTTGGCGGTTGCCGCGGTGCTTTATTCAGCCTCCGCATTTGCGCAAACCGAGAAGCCACCGATGGTGGGGGACAAGCCGCTGGTGCAGGTCAAGCCCAAGGGGACCAAGGAGGCCGCGGCCAAGCCTGCCGCGGCAGCGAAGGGCAAGCCGCAATCGGTCGCCGTTCGGCTCCAGGCCTGCCTCGATATCGACGACGGCACCAAGGATCGCCTCAACTGCTACGACGCCGTGATCCCGCCGGCCCCGAAGCCGAAGCCGGCGAAGGCCAAGGGCTACGCCGATTGCCGCTTCTTCAAGGAAGAGGACGAGCGGCTGGCCTGCTTCAACGGCTTTGCCGAGAGCATTCCGAAGCTGCCCAAGAACTAATATTCAACTTATCAGGCCAAGGCTCACTATCGGCCTAGCGGCTCGATACGGATGGATTGGTGGCGGCGACGCGCGTGAGCGCGAGCGATGGCGTCGCCGACATCTTCACCAGCACGTCCTTGAGCGGGTCTCGCGTCCAGGCGCGGGTCACATAGTCGCGATGGGTGATGCCCTCGCCAGTCTCCACGAACACCACGCTGCCGGGCTGTAGCGGTCCATCCATGTCCTCGGCGACGCTGATGCCCTTCTGCCTGAGCATGCTCATGAGCTCGCGGTCGCGCCGCGCCGTGTAGCGGGTGTAGGAGCTGACGAAGAAGCCGGAACGGTGGCTCTCGATCCAGGAGGCGAACTTGTCCATTTCGCCGTAGATGGCGTCGAGCAGCACCACGCCGCGGACGCGGTCGCTGATGCCGCCGACCTCCAGGCTCCAGGCCGTCGGCAGGAAGCCGCCGCTATAGCCGACGATCACGATCGGCATGTTGGCGAAGGCGCGCGCGCTGTTGGGATCGCCGGTGAGGCGCGCGAGATGGTCGGCCGATTCCGCCATGAAGCGCTTGAATCCGCCCGGTTGCCAGAACTTGCCGGCGCTGGAATCGGCGGCATCGACGGCCATTTGCGGCGCAAGGAGCACGGCATTGGCCCCGGAATCGGTGATCTGCTTGGGCACCAACTGGCGGTCGCGCACGTCGCGCTCGAGCGTCGCGCCATTGCCGTGGAAGAACACCACGATCACGCCCGGCTTGCGCACGTCGAAATGCTCGGGCACGTGCACCAGCACGCGGCTGTCATTATAGGTCTCGTCCTGCCAGTAGACGCGTCCGGAATAGCTGCGATGACCGCGACGGTCGCCCTTGGAGATGTTGAGGAAGGGCGCGTCGGAGGCGGGGTTGTTGCCGAAATAGGGAAAGGCTGACGACTTCATGCTGACCAGCGTCGTCAGGTCCTCGCGGCCGGGGCGCTTGTAGGGGACTTGCGGCTCGAGCGACGCCACCTTGTAGGGTGATTGCTCCCGCGGTTGTTGCTGGACCGCGCGCTTGGGCGAGAAGTCCGACATCTGCCGTTGCAGGAAGCTCTCACTTGCCGAGGGAAAGCGCTCCCCAAACTGCGGGGCCGGAAAGCGGTCCTCGAACGTGTCGCCGCTTGCCACGCGCGAAGTTTGCGAGTTGGTTTTGGCGACGACCTGGACATTCGCCTGCGAGTTCGCCGCCAGCGCAGCGGGATCGGGCGCCTTGCCGCATTGAACCAGCGCCAGCGACAACGGCACCAAGCCTGAGATCAGACCGACCCGGAGCGCACGACCGTGCGGACCGGACCGCATCCGATCGGCACGAAAGTCAGCCCCTAATGTCGGAACGGCCCCGAACATCCACCCATGACCCCAAGCCACGACATCAGTCCGTCGGCATACTTTATGACAATATGACAATTGCGCCGACTGGCGTTTAGGCGGCGTTAAGCGTCCGGAGAAACTTCCCCACATCCGGAACGCTCAAAAAGGACCACGCAATCGTGTCCTGATTGTGGGGAAGGGGAATGGGAAATTCCGGGCAAATCCAGCGTCATCGTCCCAAAGCGTGCTTAGTCGGTGTTTTGGTACCTGCTAACGTTTGCCTCATTTAACCCTTGTTAACCCTGCTTGAATTGACTGGGCCAAACTGCACGATGGGCCCACGAGGCGAGATGCCTGAGATGAAGGACCCCGATGACGGCCTCAGATGCGGGAACCGCAGCCTGGACTAGCCGGCTGACCGGGAGCGGGGCCGGGGTCTCCGTTCCGGTCGCAACCGCCATCGTTGTGGCCGACATGATCGGGGTCGGCGTCTTCACCAGCCTCGGCTTCCAGGTCAAGGACATCCCGTCCGGCTTCTCGATTTTGCTGCTCTGGACAGTCGGCGGCATCGTCGCGCTGTGCGGGGCGTTCGCCTATAGCGAGCTGGGCGCGATGTTTCCGCGCTCGAGCGGCGAGTACAACCTCCTCGGCCGCACCTATCATCCGGCTTTCGGCTTTCTCGCTGGCTGGGTGTCGGCGACCGTCGGCTTTGCAGCGCCCGTCGCGCTCGCCGCAATGGCGTTCGGCGAATATGCCAAATCGGTCGCGCCCGATCTGCCGCCGATCCCGCTCGCCATCGGCGTGGTGTGGCTGGTCTCGATCGTGCAGCTGACCGGCGTCAGGCACTCCTCGACCTTCCAGCTGATCTCGACCATCCTCAAGGTCGTGCTCATCGTCGCCTTCCTGGTCGCCGGCTTCGTCATCGGCGTGCCGCAGCCGATCGCCTTCACGCCGCAGCCGGGCGACCTCGCCCACATCGTCAGCGCGCCTTTCGCCATCGGCCTCGTCTTCGTGATGTATTCGTTCTCGGGCTGGAATGCCGCGACCTACATCATCGGCGAGATGAGCACGCCGCAGCAGAGCCTGCCGCGCGCGCTGCTCGCGGGCACGCTGATCGTGCTCGTGCTGTATGTCGCACTGAATGCGGTGTTTCTCTATTCCACGCCGGTCGGTGCGCTTGCCGGCCAGCTCGACGTCGCCAGTGTCGCCGGCAGCGCGATCTTCGGCAGCCTCGGCGGCCGGATCGTCGGAGCCATGATCTGCGTCGGCCTGATCTCCTCGATCAGCGCCATGATGTGGATCGGCCCGCGCGTGATGATGACGATGGGGGAGGACATTCCCGCCTTGCGCGTCTTCTCGAAGCGATCGGTCAGCGGTGCTCCGGCCTACGCCATCCTGTTCCAGCTCGCGGTCGCGACGCTGCTGCTGTTCACGCGCAGCTTCGAGGCGGTGCTCGACTTCATCCAGTTCGCGCTGTTGTTCTGCTCGTTCTTCACGGTCGCCGGCGTCATCAAGCTGCGCATCACCGATCCCGATCTGCCGCGGCCCTATCGCGCCTGGGGATACCCGTTCACGCCGCTCGTTTTCCTGCTCGTGACCGCGTTCATGATGTACTACCTCTTGACCGAGCGGCCGGTGCAGTCGCTCTCGGGGATGCTCGTCATGCTCTCCGGCCTGTTGATTTATGCTGTCTTCCGCAGGCGGCCGGTCGCCGCTGTCGCTTCACCACATCCCGAATAGACATGGTCCGACCCCTGAGAATTGCGGCCGTTGCTTTCGCCCTCCTGGCTGCGGCCGTGTCGTGTACGCATGCCACAGAGGTCACTTTCGACGACACCGCGCGCTTCCTTGCAGGCATGCAGCCTTCGGCGGAGTCGCCGCTGGTGCCGCTCACGAAGGATCCAGGCTGGCAGCGTCACGCAAAATTCTTCGACGGGGCCTTCGCTCAGCTCGAGCAGAGGCAGCTCTCGAAGATCCGCAGTTGGGCCGACGTCAATCTCGCCGCGCCGCGGCCGACCATGTTCTACATGTTCAGCGGGCCGGATTTCCTCTACGCCAATGCCTTCTATTCAAAGGCCGGCACCTACGTGCTCGGAGCGCTCGAGCCGGTCGGTGCGGTGCCCGATCTGACGCGGCTGCCGCGCGGTTCGGTCGGCGCCGCGCTCTACAATGTCGAACGCTCGCTCGGCTGGATCCTGAGCTTCTCTTTCTTCATCACCAAGCAGATGAAGGTCGACCTGCACGCCGACCAGGTCAACGGCACCTTGCCGATCCTCTATGTCTTCCTCGCCCGCTCCGGCAAGACCATCCGCAATGTCGAGATGGTCGCGCTCGACAACAAGGGCGGGATGCATGCGGGAGGTGACAATCCGGGGCCGAACGCGACCCGCGGCGTCCGCATCAGCTTTGCGGGTAGCGATGGCGAAACGCGCACGCTGTATTATTTCTCGACCGATCTTTCCAATTCCGGTGCGCGCGCGACCGGATTCCTGAAATTTTGCGAGACGCTCGGCCCCGGCAACAGTTTGCTCAAGAGCGCGTCCTATCTGCTGCATTCCGACAATTTCACCGTCGTGCGAGACTGGTTGCTCGCCAACAGTGCCACCATCATCCAGGATGATTCCGGCATTCCGCTCGCGAACTACAATGCGCGGCAATGGCGGTTCTTCCCGTTCGGCCGCTATCTCGGCCCCATCGACGAATTCCCCGGCCGCTACCAGGAGCGCTACGCCGAGTTGTTCACGCGTGCCCAGCCGATCGATTTTGGCGTCGGCTATCGCTGGCGGATGCACGAAACGAATTTGCTGCTGGCGGTGAAGGTGCCGGGCACCGAGAGCGCGCCGGCGGCGGAGACCACTTCGGCCGCCGAGCCGGCGCCAAGGCCGTCGCGCCCGAAGCGGCTGCGGCCGCCGGAGTCGATCCCGCCGTCACAGGGACTTTTTTTCTGGTTCCGTTAGGCTCTTTGCAGAGGTCGGGCCTCACGAGATCTGGGCTACGACGACCAGCACTTCGGCTTTCTGCCGGCCGAGGCTTCTGACCTCATGCGGCGTCTCGCCTGAAAAATACAGGCAATCTCCCTTGCCGAGGACGAGCTCTTCGCCGTCGAGCTTGATCGCGATCTTGCCGTTGATGACGAACAGCAGCTCCTCGCCCGCATGCGAGGCGCGCGTCGCCGCCTTGTGCGGTGGGCTCAGTAGAAATGGCTCCATCATCTTGCGGGTGCGACCGGTCGCCAGCGGGACCACGCCAAACGTGTCCTGGAACAGCGGCACATTGCCGTCCTGGCGGCGGAACAGCGTGTAGCGCGGCGCCGGCTCGGCGTTCGGGTCGAAGAAGTTGGCGACATTGACCTCGAGGGCGGCGGCCATCCGAAGCAGAGCGGCAAGCGAGGGGATCTTGAGATTGCGCTCGACCAGCGAAATGTAGCCTCGCGTGAGATCGCTCTTCTTCGCAAGCTGGTCCAGCGTCAGGCCCTTGGCGATCCGCGCCGCGCGGATGTTGGCCCCGACCGCCGTGGCTTTGCTGATGTCAAGCACGCATGAATCTCCCGAACAGCTCAGGCCTTTTTTGCAACAGATGGCGCCGGACTGCCAGCCCGGCGGCCGGCAAGCCGCCCCGCCGGTGGGCGGCATGTGTATTCCACAGGAAAACGTATGGGCGGAAATTTCAGGCAGAGGCGCAGATAATATGAGCAGATGAACTGGCATATCGCGGAAAATAGCCGAATGTGAGTGCAATTCGTCGACTTTGCCGCGATCGTCGGCATTTGCCGTGTTTCGTTGCGTTGATTTCTATTAGTAAACATGATCGATCTTTACCGTCGTGGCCGCCGATGGGCGCCACGGACCGAACCAACTGCTTTTCCCAGGCGCCGGTACCTTTTGGAGAGATCGATGACCGTAGCAGACGACGTAACCCTGAACGTGGCGCCGGACGAGGCGGCGAGCTTGCGGCGGATCGTGTGGTCGAGCGTGATCGGCACCGCGGTCGAATGGTACGACTTCCTCATTTACGGCACGGCAACCGCGCTGGTGTTCAACAAGGTGTTCTTCGCCGCCGGTAACGCCACGCTCGCTACCATCGCGGCCTTCGGCACTTATGCCGTCGGATTTCTGGCGCGGCCGCTTGGGGCTGCGATCTTTGGCCATTACGGCGACAGGGTTGGCCGCAAGGCGATGCTCGCGATCACGATCATGGTGATGGGCCTCGGTACCTTCTTGATTGGCTTGCTTCCGACCTATCAGCAGATCGGTATTGCAGCGCCGGTGCTGCTGATCGGATTGCGCTTTCTCCAGGGTATCGGCCTCGGCGGCGAATGGGGCGGCGCCGTGCTGATGGTGGTGGAGAATTGCCCGACGCACCGCCGCGGCCTGCTCGGCAGCATGGTGCAGGTCGGCAATCCCATCGGCAATCTGGCCGCGATCGGCATGTTCGCGCTGGTGGCGAGCCTGCCGGAAAGCGACTTCATGGCCTATGGCTGGCGCATCCCATTCCTGATCTCGATCCTGCTAGTCGGCGTCGGTCTTTATATCCGCCTCAACATGGAAGAGACAGCGGCCTTCCGTCAGGTCCAGGCCAAAAAGGAAGTCGCAAGCCTGCCACTGCTCGAGATCTTCAGGCATCACCGGCGGCCATTCTTCACCGCGGTCGGTCTGAAGATCTCTGAAATCGCCTATGCCAGCATTGGCGGCGTGTTCGTGATGTCCTACGCCACCGCCAATCTCGGCTTGCCGCGCGCGGTGGTGCTGAACGGGGCGTTCGCCGCGTCGCTGGTCGCGCTGCTTGCCATCCCGCTGTTCGGCTGGCTGTCCGACCTCGTCGGCCGCAAGACTATGTTCTATGCGAGCTGCCTGTTCTCGGCGCTGTTTGCCTTCCCTCTGTTCTGGCTGCTCGACACCCGCGATCCGGCCATCGTTGTGTGCACCATCGTGGTCGCGATCACCTTCGGTCAGATGGTCATGTTCGGCATCGGCGCGCCCTGGTACTCCGAGCTGTTCACCGCGCGTCTGCGTTACAGCGGCGCTTCTCTGGGGTTCCAGGTCGGTGCGGCGCTGAGCGGCGGATTGACGCCGTTGATTGCAGCCTCTCTGATGGCCTGGAGTGGTGGAGCAACCTGGCCGGTCTCGCTGCTGCTGATCGCCTGCGCCGCCATCACTGCGATCGCGACCACGTTCGCGCCGGAGATGGCGAACAAGGAACTGACCTGATCCCCGCGGCGCCGCTGCCGGCGGCGCCACACCTTCTCAAAGGATTTGTCATGCTCGATACAATGAGCGCCGGTCCGGCGCAGGGTGCAGCACAGCTCGGTTGGACCGGCGTGGTGCGCTTCCTCCATCTTGCCCCGCGCGCGTTCCTGCCGATGCGTGCAGCCGAGACCCTCACCCTCGTCGCCGGCAAGGGGATCGAGGGCGACCGCTACATGATCGGCAAAGAAGAGGGTTTTTACTCGCACAAGCCGGAAGAAGGCCGGCAGGTCACGCTGTTCGAACTCGAGACGCTGGTCGCGCTGAAGCGCGACGCGGGGATCGAGCTCGGCCCAGAGGAGCATCGGCGTAACGTCACGGTGGAGGGTGTGCCCCTCAATCATCTCGTCGGCCGCCGGTTCTGGCTGGGCGAGACCCTGCTGGAAGCGACGCGCCTGTCGGTGCCGTGCCGGCATATCGAGGAGATCACTGGCAAGGCGATCTTCGACCCCTTGATCAATCGCTCCGGCCTCAACTGCAAGATCCTGCGAGGCGGCATCGTCAGGGTTGGCGACATCGTGCGGAATGCGGCATGAGCGCGCGCCCGATCACGACAGTCAAGACGGTCGTTACCGGCATCGAGGAGGCTGGGGCAGGTGTCAAGCTGTTCACGCTGGCCGATCCTGACCGATGGGAATTGCCGCCGTTCAAGCCCGGTGCGCATATCGATCTGCATCTGCCGAACGGGCTGGTCCGCACCTATTCGCTGTGCAACGAGCCCGCGGAAAACACGCGCTATGCCATAGCGGTCAAGCGCGAAGCGGATGGACGCGGCGGTTCGCGGGCGCTGCATGACGAAATCGGCATCGGCGACGTCATCGGCGTGTCGTTGCCGCGCGGCGGCATCGAGCCGCAAGCTCACATCGCGCGTTATGTGTTTCTGGCCGGCGGCATCGGCGTGACGCCGTTCTTGTCCATGGCGAGGCATCTCGAACGGACACAGCAAGCCGAGTTCACGCTGCATCTGATCGTGCGTGAGGAGGTTCCGCTCGCCGCGCAACTCGGCTCGCTGGTCGAACAGGGGCGCATCATCGTGCATCGGACATCCCGGACTGGGCGTCCCGATCTCGCCGCGCTCGTCGGAGAGGGCGGGTCTGAGACCGTGGTCGCCTGCTGCGGCCCGGAAAGCATGATCGAGAGTTTCGAGCGGGTGACCGCAGCGTGGCCCGCGGCGAGTGTCCACATCGAGCGGTTCACCGCACCGTCACCCGTCATCGATCCCGACGCCAAACCGTTCACCCTGTCACTGGCGCGCTCGGGCGCCGAGATTCACGTGCGGGCCGGCCAGACCATCCTCGCCGCATTGCAGGAGGGCGGCATCGACGTCGCGGCGTCTTGCTGCGGCGGCATCTGTGGCGCCTGCAAGGTTGGATGGATCGAGGGCCAGCCGGTGCACCGCGACCGCATCCTTTCGCCCTATGAGCGCGAGCGCTATCTCATGGTTTGCGTGGCGGGCTCGGACGCCGAGCGGCTGGTGCTGGACCTCTGAGCTACCAATGCACGCTCTGGCTCGGCACGATGAACGTCGTCGCGCTTGGCTGTGTCGCAAGGCTCCTCGCCAGATACCAGCCTGAGCCGAGGACGAGCGCGAGCAGGGCGATGATGGCGAGCAGGTCGATGGTTCTGGGATCGTGTCCCCTGTGACTGAAATTCGGACCAGGCTTGAAGTGAAAATGAGGGCTGATTTTCCAGCGCATTGTTGTTTCCTCCCGTGGGAGCATCAAAACAACGCGAGCAGAAAGTTCCGGTTCCGGTCAGGGCAGCGATGCACAAAGCACCGCGCAAACGTCAGGATGCATTGACCCCGCGCCAGCGGCCGTACCGCCACGGCAGATACCAGCGTGCGCCGTGCGGCGCGGTGAGGGGCACGTTGTCGATGCCGGATGTGCCGAACGGATTGCAGCGGAGCAGGCGCGCGAGCGTCATCCAGCCGCCGGCCCAGAGCCCGAACCGTTCGATCGCCTCATCGCCATAGACCGAGCAGGTCGGCAAATGCCGGCAGTTGTAACCGACCAGGGGCGACAGCGTGTGGCGATACAGCCAGATCAGCGCGCGGCCGAATCTGCGCGGCAGCCGGAGCACGCCTTCGATGGAACCGGAACAATGCTCGCAGGCTGAATGCTTCATGTGCGTTTTGCTGCGATGTTGATCGAGGTGTTGCACGGTTCCGGCGCAGGGAACCGTAAGCTGTTGTTTGCGCGCCATATTTTGCGTGCTTTTTGGGAGCAGTGCAGCAAGTATCTGTGGACGATCTGTATTCCCACGGATACCATTTTCGTGACGCCCATGTGTAGAAACATACGCCTGTATGATGGACTCAGAGGGCGCTACCGGGGATTGTTTAGGGACCTTTGGGGCTTGGGGAAGGAACCAGATTGAGACTTCTGAACTCCCTTGATCTTCGCGGCTGGTTGCTGGTGGGAACCGCCGTCTGCGGAATCGCGTTGGCTGGCGCCGTCGCGACATTCGGATCGTCGGCTCGAGCTGGCGCTGCCCTCGAGGAGCGCAAGCTGCCGATGAAGTTCAGCTGGGTCGCCTGCGAGCCCAACTGCCGCGGCTGGATCAGTGCAGTCGGCATCATCACTGCCGATACGCCAAAAGCATTCGAAGAGTTTTCGCGTGGACGCCAGCTCGGCGGCGCGACCGTGGTGCTCGACTCCAGCGGCGGTTCCGTCAATGACGCGATCACGCTCGGCCGCCGCTTCCGCAATCTCGGGCTCTTGACCACTGTCGGCGTAAGCCTCCGCGGCGGGCAGTCGGCTCGCCCGACGGTCGCGCCGGAAGCCTATTGCGAATCCATGTGCGTGTTCCTGCTGCTGGCCGGCCAGAAGCGTTACGTGCCGGAAGCCGCCCATGTTCGCGTCCATCAGATCTGGATGGGCGACCGGGCCGACGATGCCAAGGCGGCGAGCTACAGCGCGCAGGACCTGATGATCGTGGAACGCGACATCGGCCGCCTCGCCAAATACACCTTCGACATGGGCGGCGCCGGCGATTTGCTGTCGCTTGCGCTCAGCGTTCCGCCTTGGGAAGACCTGCACGAGCTCGATGCCGGCGAGCTCAAGCTCACAAATCTGGTCACGACCGATCTCGTGGCGGATGTGCTTCCGCATGTGGACATCTCAGCGCCGGCAATGGCGGAGCTTGCACCGAAGACGCAGGCCAGGTTCGGCGCGGAACCGCAGCAGGCGCAGCCTGCCAAGTCGACCAAGACGGCGGAAGCCCTGGTGCCGACCGGCAGCGCGGCAGCGCCGGCTACGGCGGCGCAGAAATAAGCTCTTAAATTCTGGCAGTCATTCCGGGGCGCGCGTGGCGCGACCCCGGAATCTCGCGCTGCAATCTCGGGATTCCGGGTTCGATGCTGCGCATCGCCCCGGAATGACGGAGAGGGGTTTCAGCCCTGCGCTGCGGCCGGCTGCTTGGGCTTGGCCGTGATCTTCGCCTCGATCTGACCGATGGCATCAACCACGGCATCGAAGGTGAGAAGCGTCGAGGCATGGCGCGCCTTGTAGTCGCGGACCGGCTCGAGGAACTTGATCTCTTCCCATTTGCCTTCAGGAGGCGCGCCATTCTCCTTCAGCATCTTACGAACGGTTTCGCGTAACTCACGGAGCTCGCTCGCAGTCGAGCCGACCACGTGACTTGCCATGATGGATGAAGAGGCCTGGCCCAAGGCGCACGCCTTCACGTCATGGGCGAAGTCGGTGACGGTGTCCCCGCTCATCTTGAGATCGACCTTCACGGTCGAGCCGCACAGCTTCGAGTGGGCGGTTGCGGAGGCGTCCGGGTCCGACAACCGTCCGAGGCGCGGAATATTCCCGGCCAGTTCGATGATCCGCTTGTTGTAGATGTCGTTCAGCATGTGATGGAGTCCAGCACTTCCGCACCCGATCGGCCTTGGCGGGCGGCGTCCACGGTCCTATATAGGGGCGGAACCGGCGGAAAAACAGTCCAGCGGGGGGCAGACCCACGCGGCCGACGTTAGTGGTGAGGATATTTTCCACCGGCTTCAATTGTTCTCTTCAGGCGTCCGGCGGCTTGGCCGCCCCGTCTGCCGGTGACACTCCGGCCGTAAGGCCGTCGAACGGAGTCGAAATGGACGCTGCAATCAAATCCATCCGCCCCAACAAGCCCTCCGACCGGCAGCCCGAGAGCCGCCCGGCCGAGCTTGACCCTGCCGAATTCCTCGAAGCCGCCGTCCGCGCCGACCAGCCGCGCCCCGCGCGCGCCGAGGCGGAAGCGGCGGTGAAGACACTGCTCGCCTATATCGGCGAGAACCCCCAGCGCGAAGGCCTGCTCGACACGCCGCGCCGCGTCGTCGAGGCTTTCGACGAACTCTATCAGGGCTATCACCAGTGCCCGGCGGAGGTGCTCGACCGCACCTTTGGCGAGACCGCTGGCTATGACGATTTCGTGCTGGTGCGCGACATCGAGTTCACCTCGCAGTGCGAGCATCACATGATGCCGTTCTACGGCAAGGCGCACATCGCCTACACGCCGGTGGAACGCGTGGTCGGCCTGTCCAAGCTTGCCCGCCTGACCGACATCTTCGCCCGCAGGCTCCAGACCCAGGAGCACCTGACCGCGCAGATCGCCGCGGCCATCGACGAGATCCTCAAGCCCCGCGGCGTTGCGGTGCTGATCGAGGCCGAGCATACCTGCATGTCGGTGCGTGGCGTCGCCAAGCATGGCGCCTCCACCTTCACCAGCCGCTTCACCGGCATGTTCCGCGACAATCCGGCGGAGCAGGCCCGTTTCCTGTCCCTGGTGCGAGGCACGACGCGCTGACCTCGCGAGGCTTTATTTTTTGAGCATGATCTTTCCGGAATACCGCTTCACACTTTTCCGGATCATGCTCGCGCGAGGGTCCCGTGTCCGTTCACTCCCATGAGATCGAGGAAGGTCTTGCCTTCCTGCCCAGGTTCGACGCCAGCGGCCTCGTGACCTGCGTCGCGACCGATGTCGCCACCGGCGACGTGCTGATGGTCGCGCACATGAACGAGGAGGCGCTGCGCAAGACGATTGCGACCGGCGAGGCCTGGTACTTCAGCCGCTCGCGCAATGCCTTGTGGCGAAAAGGTGAGACCTCAGGTCAGACCCAGCGCGTCATCGAGATGCGCACCGATTGCGATCAGGATGCGATCTGGATCCGCGTCGAGCAGATCGGCGCGGCCTGCCACACCGGGCGGCGGTCGTGCTTCTACCGCAAGGTCGAGGCCGAGGGCGGGGGAGCGAAGCTGGTCTTCACGGACGCCAAGCGGCTGTTCGATCCCGACGCGGTCTATAAGAAGTGACGTCCGTCATTCCGGGTTCGCACCGTCTCGCCCCGGAATGACCATTCGCGTCCAATTAACCCCGCATTAACCATACCTGTCCCACGGTGAGACGACGGGCGCCGAATTGCCGGTGCCGCAACGCCGCACGGGGCGGGCACTTCATCATGTCGATCGACAATTCCAGTGCCACGCAGGCGGCCGGACTCGATCCGTCGCGGGCGCGCGTCGCCGGCGCGATCAAGCAGGCCTCGAATATCTCCGGCGTCAGCTTCCAGTACATGCTGACCACCGCCAAGATGGAATCGGATTTCGACCCGACCGCAGGCGCCACCACCTCGTCCGCGCACGGGCTCTATCAGTTCATCGACCAGACCTGGCTCGGCACCGTGAAGGAGGCGGGCGCCCAGCTCGGCTATGGCAGCTTCGCCGACGCCATCACCAAGACATCGTCGGGCACCTATACCGTCAGCGACCCCGTCATGAAGCGGTCGATCATGAAGCTGCGCGATGACCCGGAGGCCGCATCCACCATGGCGGCAGCGCTGACGCAGTCGAATAGTTTCAAGCTCACCGGTCTGCTTGGCCGCAGGCCAAGCGACAGCGAGCTCTACATGGCGCATTTCATGGGCGTCGGCGGGGCCGCAAAACTGATCGCCAATGCCGAGGACAATCCGCAAGCGGTCGGCGCGCGGCTGTTTCCCAACGCGGCTGCCGCCAACCGCTCGATCTTCTACGCCAGGGACGGCCGCGCCCGCAGTGTCTCCGAGGTCTACTCGGTGCTCGACGCACGTTACGCCAGTGCAGCGAATTCGAAAGTCACGCGCAGCGCGATGGCGATGTATGGCGGCACGCCGTCGACAACTGAGGTCGCGAGCGCGAACGGCGTGCAGCCGACTGCACCGGTGATCGACAACGCCGTCTATCTTCAGACCTTCCCGAACACACGCGCCGTGACGCCCGTCAGTGCGACTTCGCCAAGCTCCGTCGCGGACAACGTCCCGAGCACGCCGGTGTTTCGTTCGATCTATCAGCCCGGCGACGCCACGCAGCCGGTCTCGGCGACGGTGCAGAAATTGTGGGGCAACAATGCCTCTCTTACGTCAGTCGCATCAGTGACGCCGGATGTGCGGCCGCCGCAGCCGCTCGATCTCTTCAGCGATCGCAGCGGTACGTTCTCGAGCTAGTGTCCGCGCTCGTGTCCCGGACGCGCTGCAGCGTGAAACGCTGCTGGCAGAGCCGGGACCCGCGCAACAAGCTCCGCTCTCTGAACTCTGGGCATCCGGCTCAGCAGCGCATTACTTGCATGCTGCGCAGCGTCCCGGGGGCACGGCTCGCGGGCGCCTTTGTTCCCTTAACAAATCATCAATAAAACCAGCCAGTTATGGTGAACGCTTTGTTAAGCGTCGTGGTTTATTTTGTGTTGCAAGTGACGAGCCGTCACCATTTTCGTTTGTTGTGTAAGCCGGAAGCAGCATGATTGTTCGGCAGTTCATTCATTGGATCAGGACGGCGCCCGCCGGCGAGCGGGCCGAGGCAACACGGGCGTTGGCGCGGGCCTGGCTGATCTCGGACCTTTCTGCAGACGACCGCATCGCCGCCGAAGGCGCGCTTCTGATGCTGCTCGACGATCCCTCGCCGCTGGTGCGGCAGGCGATGGCCCAGGCCTTTGCCCGCAGCCTTGATGCGCCCGCCGCAATCGTGCGGGTCTTGTCGGCAGATCAGCCGAGCGTCGCGCTGCCCGTGCTCGAACATTCTCCGCTGCTGATCGACGCCGATCTCGTCGATATCGTCGCGACCGGCAACGAGGAGGTGCAATGTGCGGTGGCCCGCCGCATCGCGTTGCCGGTATCGGTCTGCGCCGCGATCGCCGAAGTCGGCTGCGCGGCTGCCGCACTGGAGCTGATCGAAAATCCCCACGCGGAGCTGGCTCCGTTCTCCTGGCACCGCATCGTCGAGCGTCACGGCCATCTCGCAGCAATCCGCGAGGCGATGCTGGTGCTGGAGGACCTTCCGGCCGCAACGCGTGCCGCGCTGGTGGCAAAGCTCTCGGAGACGCTGGCGCAATTCGTCGTGGCGCGGAACTGGCTGAGCGCCGACCGCGCGGACCGCATCACGATCGAGGCACGCGACCGCTCCACCATGAACATCGCGGCGCGCTCGCGCGGCGAGGACATGCAAGACCTGGTCCGGCATTTGCGCATCACTGGCCAGCTGACCGCGGGGCTGATCCTGCGCGCACTGCTGTCGAGCAATCTCGATTTGTTCGATGCGGCTCTCGCCGAGCTTGCCGACCTACCGCTGGCACGCGTCACCGCGCTGCTGCACGACCGGGGCGGCAACAGCCTGCACGCGCTGCTGCGCCGCGCCGGCCTTCCCGAGGCGACGTTTGCGGCATTCCAGATCGCGCTCGATGCCTGCCACGAGCAGGGCTTCGTCGATAGCGACGACGGCGCGGTGCGGCTGCGCCGGCGCATGGTCGAGCGCGTGCTCACCCATTGCGAGACCGATCGGGGCGCCACCGAGCCGCTGATGGTCCTGCTGCGCCGCTTCGCCACCGAATCCGCGCGCGAAGAGGCACGGCTGTTCTGCGACGAGCTGGTCGCGGATGATTCGATCGATCCGGTATACGACGATCTGATTGCAGCGTAGCCGGATCCGCAAACTCCGTCATTGCGAGCGCAGCGAAGCAATCCAGAATCCCGCCGCGGGGACAGTCCGGATTGCTTCGCTGCGCTCGCAATGACGAGAGGAGAGAGGCTTCAATCCACCGGCGCGATGGTCGGGGCCAGGATCACCTCGAGATGCTCGGGGCGGTCGCGGTTGACCTGGGTGAGATAGTCGTCGGCGACCTTGCGCAGGCGGCGGCTGAGCTCGGCGGAGACGCTGATCCTGTCGAGCCTGGTGTTCTCGTGCACGATGGCGAGAATGGCGTTGATGTGGTGCGTGAACAGCTCGGCCGGCACCTTTTCCAGATCAGGCGCGTGCTCGATGACGCGGCACAGGCTCTCGGCGATTCCCGCTGCCGAAGGAAAGCCGAAAGTCGCGGCATCGCCCTTGATGTCGTGTGCGGCGTGAAACAGCTCGTCGCGCAGTTCCTTGGTGAAGCCATGCTTCTGCACGGCAGTCCAGGCGGCCGACAGTCTCTCGATCTCGATCGCCATCCAGTCCTTGAACTCACCGGCCAAGCTTGCGAGCGCCTGCTCGGCGCGGCCGACCGGATCGTCCATGTCCTTTGCTTCGACGCGGCGCAGGACCTTGCGCAGCGGGTTGGGCTGCGTGATGATTTGATGCGTGGCGAAGGCCTTGACCTCGATGTCCTTTGCGCTGTTCTTCGCCATGATACCTGCCTCGTCTGAAGGACGTTGCGCTAGATGGTGGAGCGGGCCTTGTCGAGCAGTGAGGGCTGCTGCAGCACCTCGTGCTTTTCGCCGACGCGGCGCTCGGGACCCATATAGGCGGAGTTGGTGTTGCGGCGCCGGTCCGGACCGAAATAGGTCTTGGTCTTGATGAAGGGGCGGGGATTGGCGACCACGTTGAGGATGCGTTGATAGAGTCCCTTGGCCGAGATCGGCTTGGCCAGGAATTCGGTGACACCGGCATCGCGCGCGACCGTGACGCGGCGCTTCTCGGAATGGCCCGTCAGCATGATGATCGGCGCGTAAGGGTTGCCCTTGGATTCCGGCTGCCGGATCATCTGCGCGAGCTCGAGCCCGTCGAAGATCGGCATTGCCCAATCGGTGATGACGATGTCGGGCACGTAATGACTGTACATTTCGAGCGCGGTGGCGCCGTCCTCGGCTTCGTAGACCTCGCGCGCGCCGAAGGAATGCAGCAGCGTCCGCAGGATGCGGCGCATGTGCGGATTGTCGTCGCAGACGAGGAAGCGCAGCTTGTTGAAATCGATGCGGAACATGACGCCTGGGCCAAAGCGGTCAACTTTCGTTAACCATATCGCATTGGCGGTTAACGAAGGGTTGCCGGTGCGTTTGGAGGCGCCTTCGGAGTAGCGCACGTCCCGTTCAACTCAAGACTGGAGAAGTCCGTGATGAACCGCCTCGTGCGCGTTCTTGCGAGCGCGGCTGCGCTCACACTTGCCGGTTGCAGCTCGGTGCCGCTGACATCGATCCCGCGGCTTGCCCGCATCGATGCCAAGACGACGGATCTGTCGATGTTGCGCGTCGCCGTGCAACTGCCCAAGGTGCTGCGGCCACGTTCGGGCGGCGTCAAGCTCGACGTCGTCACCAAGCCGGCGGTGCGAGCAATGACGCGCTGTCGGGCTCAATAGCCGAACTGCTCGCGCAGGATGCGCTCTTCCAGGCTGTGGCCGGGGTCGAACAGCATCCGCATCGCGATCGTCCTGTCGGACAGCACCTCGACGCGGCGCACGTCGCGCACCTCGTCGTGGTCGGCGACGGCTGCCACCGGCCGCTTGTCGCCCTCCAGCACCTCGATCACGACATAGGCCGTGTTGGGCAGCAGCGCACCGCGCCAGCGACGCGGGCGGAAGGCGCTGATGGGTGTCAGCGCCAGCAACGCGGCGTTGATCGGCAGGATCGGTCCCTGAGCGGAGAGATTGTAGGCGGTCGAGCCGGCCGGCGTCGCCACCATGATGCCATCCGCAATCAGCTCGGACATGCGCTCGCGCTCGTCGATCAGGATTCGCAGCCGCGCCGCCTGGTAGGTCTGTCGGAACAGGGCGACCTCGTTGATGGCGTGGTGCAGATGGACGTGGTCATTGACATCGGTCGCGCGCATCAGCAGCGGATTGATCTCGGATTCATGGGCCGCCTCGAGCCGCGCGCGCAGATCGTGCGTCGAATACTCATTCATCAGGAAGCCGACGGTGCCGCGGTGCATGCCGTAGATCGGCTTCCCCGTGTGCATGTGCTGGTGCAGCGTCTGGAGCATCAAGCCATCGCCGCCGAGTGCGACGACGACGTCGGCCTCCTTGGGGTCGCAATTGCCATAGTCCCTGGTGAGCTGGCCGAAGGCGACCTGCGCCTCGTTACTCGGGCTGGCGACGAAGGCGATCCGGTCGTATCGCGAGGGCTTGGTCATGGCTTCTCGGCAGGGCCGCCTTGCTGGAGAAAAGTTCCGCCGGGCTCGTCTATACGACCTAAGCATCCATTGTCGAGGATGACCGCCCGCCAAACCTAACAGGGACTGTGCAACCGGATTTAAGCACAGAACCGGGCGATTTGAACCTGGCCGGCTTCTTCAGGCCCCTCCAGACCAATGATCCCCCAAACCGTCGCAATTCCGCGCTAAGCTTTCCGTTCTCACCGGCTGTCAGGGCCGGGCAGGGAGAACGGATCATGGTCACGAACTTGCCGGTGCTCCGTCACGCGAGTCTGGTGCTGGCGGTCGCGGCTTTCGCGCTCGCGGACTTTGCGCACGCGGATGATCCGCCGCAGCCGCGCTCCGATACGGCATCGCCGGCCGGACAACAGAAGGGGGGGCGCGGTGGCGGCGCGCAGAGCGCATCGCAGACATCGTCATCGACCGCCGAGCTACACCGTCTGCCGCCGGATTCGACCACGAAGCAGACGCTCGATCTGCCCGGCCGGACCCTCAATTTCGCCGCGACCGCCGGTTCGATCCGCGTGTTCGATGGCAAGGGCGAGCCGCTGGCCGACATCGCCGTCACCTCCTATGAGCTCGACGGTGCCGACCGCGCGACGCGCCCGGTGACGTTCCTGTTCAATGGCGGGCCCGGCGCGTCCTCGGCGTGGCTCCAGTTCGGCACGGCCGGTCCGTGGCGGCTGCCGCTCGATGGCGAGGCCCTGTCGCCCTCGGCCTCGCCCGAAGTGAAACCGAACGCGGAAACCTGGCTCGACTTCACCGATCTCGTCTTCATCGATCCCGTCAGCACCGGCTACAGCCGCTTCGTCGCGAGCGGCGAGGACGCGCGCAAATCCTTCTACTCCGTCGACGGCGACGTCAATTCGATCGCGCTCGTGATCCGGCGCTGGCTCGAAAAGCACGACCGGCTGACCTCGCCGAAATACGTCGCGGGCGAGAGCTATGGCGGCATTCGCGGGCCGAAGGTCGTGCGCCAGCTGCAGCTTCAGCACGGTATCGGCGTCAGGGGACTGATCATGGTGTCGCCGCTCTTCGATTTCCGCGAGTTCACCGGCACGAGCCTCCTGCAATATGTCGCGACGCTGCCGAGCTATGTCGCAGTGGCGCGCGAAGCCAAGGGACCGGTCAAGCGCGCCGACCTCGCCGACGTCGAGGCTTACGCGCGCGGCGAATTCCTGACCGATCTCGTCAAGGGCGAGGCGGACAAGGAGGCAACCAATCGTCTCGCCGACAGGGTCGCCGAGCTCACCGGGATCGACCAGGCGGTCAGCCGCAGGCTCGCCGGGCGCTTCGACGTCGGTGAATTTCGCCGCGAGCTCGACCGCAAGAACGGCAAGGTGACGGGGCGCTACGATGGCTCGGTCCGCGGCTTCGATCCCTATCCGGATTCCGGCAGCTCGCGCTTCGGCGATCCCTCGGGCGACGCGCTCCAGGCGCCGCTGACGAGTGCGGCCGTCGACGTCCTGACGCGCAAGCTCAACTGGCGGCCGGACGGCTCCTATGAAGTCCTGAACGGCACCGTGGAAGGCCACTGGGATTTCGGCCGCGGCATCAACCCGCCGCAATCGGTCTCCGAACTGCGCCAGATCCTCGCCACCGATGCGAAGCTGAACGTGCTCGTCGCGCACGGCCTGTTCGACCTCGCCACGCCCTATTTCGGAACGAAGCGAGTGCTCGATCAGCTGCCGGCCTTCGTGACGCAGCGCGTGAAGTTCGTCGTCTATCCGGGCGGCCACATGTTCTATTCGCGCGACGGATCGCGGCAGGCGTTCCGGAGCGAGGTCGAGACGCTGATCAGGGAGTAGGCCTTCGCTTGCGCGGCGGATACCGGCGCGCGATCTCGCGTGCCACGGCGTTTTCCGGCTTCACATTCGCGCCGGCGATCCAGATGTCGCTGATCTTGCCGCGCTTGTCACGGACCCGGCGCACCGGCTCGCCATGGCTGGAATAGCCGGCAGCCCAGGCGAGCTTGCCCGTGTCGCGGCCGGTGACTTCGATCTCGGCGGCATCCATGAACGGATTGTTGAACTGCGGATTGGCGACGAGCACGCGGTTGCCCGCGGGCACGAGATCGGTCGCGCCCCAGATCGTCCACCATCGGCCGGTCCAGTCGCGCACGCGCCGGTCGGGCGCGCCGCGGGTCTGGAAGACACGCAGGATCTGCATCGCGCCATCCATCCAGAACGGGGCCGCGCCGTCGATGGAGTTGCTGAGGATGCTGATCGAAAGCTCGCAGGCGGGAATGGCGCAGGTCCGGGAGATGTAGCCCTGGAAACCGCCGCCATGGCCGAACCAGTCCCAGCCGTCGGTTTTGCCGGCATTGACGCCCAAGCCATAGTAGGCCTCGAAGCTCTGCGGGATGCGCCAATGGTGTCGCGTCATCTCGCGGCGGCTCGCGACCGACAGCACGCTCTTCCTCGCATTCGGTGCCAGCTGCGCGAAGAAGCGGGCGGTGTCGGAGGCGGTGGCGACGAAGCCTGCGGCGGATGCCATCGCATGTGCGGGATTGTCGCCGGGGATCACGCCGCGCTCGCCCAGCGGCACTTTGCGCGTATGACCGCACGCGAACGGCGTGCCCTTGGCAAGCGGCGTATTCGGCTCGGTTTCGCGTAAGCCCGCGGGTTCGATGATCTCGCGCTTGATCCAGACCGGGTAGGGCTCCTTGGTCACGGCCTCGATCACGAGGCCGATCAGCCCAAAGCCGTGATTGGAATATTTGAAGCGGGTGCCGGGCTCGATTGCGGTGGCCTGCTTCAATTCCGCGAGCAGCTCGTTGGCATCGAGATAGGGTCGGCTGTCGATGAACTGGCCGGAATCGGCGCCGTCGCGCGTCAGCCCCGCGCTGTGCGAGAGCACTTGCGCGATCGTCGTCTCGGCGACGCGCGGATGCAGGCCGCCGACATATTGGCCGACCATGTCGTCGAGCCGGATCTTGCGCTGCTCGCGCAGCTTCATGATGCCGGCCGAGGTGAAGCTCTTGGAATGGGAGGCGATGCGGAAGCGGTGGCGCGGCGTGAGCTTCTCGCCGGTGTCGAGATTGGCGAGGCCGAATGCATGCTCGGCGACGACCTCGCCGCGATGGGCGAAGGCCACGATGACGCCCGGCTGCTGGATTGTCGTCAGTTGGAATTCGATCCAGGAGCCGATGTAGTCGATCGCGGATCGCAGCCACGTGTCCATTGCGAAACCAATTTGCGAGGGAGGATTGGGTGCGCGAGGCTAGCCGAAAATGCAGAACGGGCACAACCCTGAGGTTGTGCCCGTCCGCTTCGTCGGAAGATGCGATTGGTCTCAGTAGACTAGCGTCGCGCCGGTCGGCTTGTCGAGCGCTGCGGCAAGCGAGCGATATTCAGAGCTGTCGGTGCCGGCGAGCGAGGCGATCTTGTTCAGATGATACTGCGCCTGTTCGCGGTTGCCCTGCTCGAGCTGCCAGAGGCCGTAATACTGCCAGGTGCGCACGTGGTTCGGATCGTCCTTCAGCGCCAGCTCGTAATAGACCTTCGACGACTGGTAGTCGCCGAGCTTGCGATAGGAATAGCCGATCAGGTTGGCGACGTCGGCGACGTCGTCGCGCCCCAGCGACTTCAGCTGGTCGATCGCGCCCGTGTAATCGTGCTTGTCGTAGACCGCGGCGTAGGCGGTGCGATAGGCAGCCAGGAATTTGGGATCGCTAACGGAAGAGCTCTTCTTCTTGCCCTTCTTGGACGAGGAGTCCGATTTCGGCGGTGAGGACGGCTCGTCGCTGCCAGCGGCGTAGGCGCTGGACAGCACCGGCGCAGCCGCCAACGTCATGGCGACCAGGCCCGGCACAACAAGCGTTGAGAGTTTGCGCATCTAAAAGTCTCCCGTATGGAACGTGGCGATCCTACACGATTGCCCAAAGACCGGAACACCCATCGGGCGGAAACATTCCCGCTTCGCACGATCTATTCGCCAAGTTCTATTCGCCAAGTTCTATTACCCAAGTCGCGCTGTTCGCCCAGCCGCGGATGACAAACTTGTCATCGAGATGAACGGAAGCCTGCAAGGGGCTTCAGACTGGGTTCAGCGCGCCACGCCTAGGCTCCGACCCACGATCGAAGGGGTGACGAGAGGGCGCCGCCTCAAGATCCTTGCAAGAGGAGACCACCATGTTGAAGACGATTTCTGCAGCCTTGCTCGCAGCTTCCGTGATCGCAGCCCCTGCCTTCGCAGCTGAACCCGGCAAGACCACCACGACAGCCCCGGTGATCAAGGCGGACCAGGGCCAGACCAAGGCGGCGACCACCGCCGCGAAACCGGACACCGGCGTCAAGGCGCCCGATGTAAAGGCCGATGCCAAGGTCGATACCAAGTCGAAGGCGATGAACGCCAATGCCGCGGTCACCACCGACGAGCACAAGACCGTGCGCAAGCATCGCCATCACCACAAGCAGGTCTCGGCCAAGGCGTCGCAGAAGGCGCAGCCGGACGTGACCAAGCCGGCAACGTCGGACAAGCGCAACTGACGACTGATCCCGCGCGGCGGCATCCCTGGCATTGCCCCGCCGCCGCGCGCGGACGTCAGGCCCGGTCCGCTCGCCACATCTTGCGCGAAAGCCCGAGGTGCCGGCAGCGGGCCGGTGCGCTGTTTGCTCCGCTGCAAGCGAATTCCCTTCGCGCAGGCTTGGGGCTAGAACGTCTCCGAATCTGATCGAGCGGAGAGCGGGGCCGGTGGGGCGATTGGCGAGATGTGCGGTGATCCTGGCGTTGCCGCTGGTGCTTGCGGCATGTTTCGGCAATGAAGGTGACCGTCCAACCCTGCTGGATGGGACACAGGCGGGCGGGCCGCAGCCGTTTCCCGACAATTTCCGCAGCGACACGGTGGCTTTGATGAAAGCGTATCTCAACAATCCGGTCGGCGTGCGCGATGCCAGCATGGCCGAGCCGGTGCAACGCGAGGTCGGCGGCCGGCAGTTCTATGTGAGCTGCCTGCACTTCACGCCGCGCGAGAGCGATGGCAGCTACAAGGCCATGCGTGAACGTGCCGTGATCTTCGTCAACGGCCGAGCGGATCGCGTGGTTGACCGGACCAGCGATCTCTGCACTGGTGCGGTTTACGCTCCCTTTCCGGAACTGGAAAAGATGACGCGGTAGCGCAAAGCCCGCCTTCATCGTCTGGTGTTAGACAGAAGCGGCCGAGCCGCTGGATCACGTTTCGGCGAGCTTTGAACGGGGTGGTTTGTCTTGCGACAAATCGTTGCGGCGGCCTTGCGCAGTCGACGTGGTGGAACAAAATACCCTTGTTGCAAAGCCGTCACAGTAACGAACGATCAACGTTCCGGCATCGCCGCGAAGCAACCCAATTCACGCCACGTTGTTTCCCGAGTGTCGTAGATGAAAGAACGGGGATGATCATGAAGTCGATTTTGCTCGGTGCAGCAGCTCTGCTGGCGCTGGCCGCACCGGCGGCCGCCGCGGACATGCAGCCGCGCACCTATACCAAGGCTCCGGCCTATACGCCGCCGCAGGTCATCTACAACTGGACCGGTTTCTACATCGGCGGCCATGTCGGCGGCGCGTTTGCCGGCGACAGCAGCTTCCAGTCGAGCGACGCCCGCTTCATGGGCGGCGTGCAGGGCGGCTTCGACTACCAGTTCGCGCCCAACTGGGTGGTAGGCGTCGAGGCTCAATATTCCTGGCTGCCGACCAACAACAACGGTGTCACCTTCCCGCTGGGCACGCAGGTCACGTCCAACACCGACCAGATCGGGTCGGTGACCGGTCGCATCGGCTACACCTGGGGACCGACGCTGCTTTACGCCAAGGGCGGTTACGCCTGGCGCAATAATGCCCTTGGCGTGAACATCGCCGGGGTGCCGCAGGCCTTCACCACCACCGGCAACAGCAAGGACGGCTATACCGTCGGCGCCGGCCTCGAATACATGTTCGCGCCGAACTGGTCGGCCAAGGCCGAGTACCAGTATTACAATTTCGGCAGCACCACCTTCGCCTCTGGTCCGGCCGACATCGTCGGCGTTCGTGGCCGGGAGGATGACCATACCGTCAAAGTCGGTGTGAACTATCGCTTCGGCTGGGGCGGCCCGGCCGGCTCCCGCTAGTGAGCGGCCCAGCGACGATCCAAAACCCGACAAAGGCCGGCTCCGCCGGCCTTTCGTTTGCCGGTCTTCCGGCCGGCTTGCTTGCCTTGCGTAAACCATCTGGCGCGTCACTTGCTTGCAAACGATGCTGACGCGCCTTCTCACGCGCGTCACGGAGCCGACGTAAAGCAAAAATAATCTTTGCGATTTACGGAACTCGCGCTCCGGAACGCGTTATATGAGATTTACCGGGCTGGTGGGACGACGGACATGCGTATCTTGATGTCGGCAGTGGTGCTCTCGTGCTTCTCCGGCCTGCCGTGCTCTGCACAGACAATCCTCAAATCCGAGCCTCTGATGCTGGCACCTTATGAGGTCGCCTTCGTCAAGGACGCTTCCTGTCCGTCGGGCCAGGTGTTGAAGGTTACCGGCGCCATCCGTGGGCTGCATCGCCGCAAGGCCTGCGTCGCCATGCCAGGCGAGCAGGCCTCGCTTGCGGCCGCCACGCCCTGAGCTGCGATCCGGTTTCGTGCCGGAGCTCAGGAGTTCAGCTCGAACTCCATCCGCGACTCCTGGTCGGCCTCAGCCTTGTTCTTGACGGGGTCCTCGCCCTGAGCTGCCTGGCAAGGCGCGATCTCGTAGTCGTTGTCGAGCACCCGGCGCGGTCCCGGCCGCTCGTCGTCCGCCATCACGTCCACGACGAGACCGCTCCGTTGCGCGAGCTTCCAGACGTCGGACTCGCTCGGATAGGCCTTGCTGATCTGGGCGTCGTTGCAGAACAGGGCGTAGGGCATTCTTCCCGCTCCAACAAACCCATTTAACGAGCTTGCCCGGTAAGGGGTTCCGGCCCGCGGTTCGATCACGGCGCCGTGATCGGTTACCGCCGTCCCTGAGTCCTTAACGAGTCCTGAATCCCGGAAAAAAGAATCCCTGGGACTCGTTGGCCGGAATCAGCGGATGTTTTCCGCCATGACGAGCGACCTGAAGACATCCTGTGGGCACATGCTCCTGCCCCTCACGCTAGCGCTGTTCGGCGCCTGCGCGACCAATCTCTGGCTGGTCTGGTCCTGGCTGTAGGTCCCTGACGGGGCGACCTTATTTTTTGGCCGGGGGGCCGCCGGGGTCGCGGATGGCGGCACGCAGTTTGGTCAGCGTCGCCGCATAATATTCCTCACGCTCGCGCTCGAAGCGCTCCTGATGCTTGCGGAAATTGGCGATGCGGGCCTGCATCTCGGTGCGGAAATCACCGTTTGCCCGCGGCAGCGGGACAGGTGCGGGCCGGGACGGAAGGGGGGCTGGCGGCGGTTCGAACTCGCGGGCGACCGCCTCCACGGCGACGATCTCCACCGCGGCGGTCGAGCCAACCGCAGGGTTCTCCGGCTGAAGGGTGTCATCCTTCCTGCCGGTCACCGATTGGACGAAGGCCAGTGTCTGCGCGATCAGTGCGTCGCGCTCGCTGATCCATTTCATGATCCACCTCAGCCACGCTTATTCCAGCAAAGCGGCTGCATCGAATCAAGGAGGTTCGCAAAGGGATTGCATAATTTTCCCGGTCGTCAGACATTGACCGAATGGTCGCTGCAGAAGAACGGTCGGACGAAATGGAGGGGCTGAGGCTCATCCGTGCGTTCCTGTCGCTGCCGCCCGACAAGCGGGCGGAGGTGATCGCGTTTGTGGAAGAATTGGCACGTGCCCACGTCCCGCCCGAGGAGGGCGCGAAGGTCTCGCCGCGGTGAGCGCTACCGCTCGCGCGGATTGACGTTGGGCTCGAACGGCGCGCCGACCACTCGAACTGGGGCCTGAATCGATGTCCGGGTAATGTCGATCACGGCTCCCTCGGCGACACGCTTTTCAGGCGCCGGTCCCAGCACCGGCTCGAACAGCGCCAATGTGCCAGCCAAGGCGCTGCAGCACAGCGTCACCGTCGCTAGCAGAATCATGTTTCGGTTTTCTTCCCGGATCCGCATGGGCCAATAACGGCTGGTGGCGGAGCCAGTTCCGGGCCCGGCGAAAACAGACGCGGTCCTCACCGAGGCAACCGAGGCCGTCTCAAGGCCGCGCAGATCGAAACGGAGAAGCAGGCCGCCGAGCAGCGCCGCCACGACATGCCGACCTCCGTCATCGTCGCGGCTTCGGGTGAAGCCACCGGCAACGTCCAGTCGGTTGCGACCGCGACGGAGGAGCTGTCCTCGGTGAACGAGATCAGCCGCCAGGTGCAGGCATCGGCGCGGATGGCGGGCGAAGCCGTCACCCAGGCGCGCACCACGACCGAGCGCGTCAGCGAGCTCTCGGTCGCCGCCACCCGCATCGGCGACGTCGTCGAGCTGATCAACAACCTTTGGGGCGCGGCAGTACGCTCGCGTCGCCGCAAGCGGCGATGAGGTTCGCTTCTATTTCTGCGCTGGCTGTGGCTCGACGGTCTGCTGGAAGGCCGACAATCTGCCCGACACGATCGGCATTGCCGTCGGCGCCATCGCGGGTCTGGATTTTCCGGCGCCCGTCAGATCGGTGTTCGAGCAATCGAAACATGCCTGGGTCGAGATCGGTGGCGCCGGCGTCGCGCACTTCGAACAGGGCAGCGCGCGCAAGCGTTCAAGCTGAGGCATAGGTATCGACTGCTGGTGCTGGTCGCGGCCGGCGTTCGGTCAGGGACGCTGCCTTGCGTTGGATGGCGTTCCTGTTGTCTGTATCGGTTCACCGGGAGCACGGTCCAGCGGCGGGTGGGGCCTGGCGAGTCCTACCGTTCCGGGAGGAGCGCCGTTGCTGGCCGTACGGGTATTGACGCGCTCCAACGTGACTGTCGATGCAACCACAATGGCGATGGCCAAGGCGACAGCGGATAGGGCTAAGGCTACCCGATCATTCGGGTCCATCGCTAGACCTCCGCGAGACGGCTCCATAGCAGGAGGATGATAACGCCAAACCGATGATTTAGTTCTTCCGGTGGTCGCCGAAAGGGGCCGTGGCCATTGACAGGTTTCGATCTGCGGTCGCGGAGCTAAACCAATGGTGCCGGCTGAGGGGATTGAACCCCCGACCTTCGGTTTACAAAACCGCTGCTCTACCGCTGAGCTAAGCCGGCGACGCCCAAGATGCGGGGCGGGGCTCGGCCTACCCGGAGCCGTCTGCCCGTGCGCGCCGCAATACCAGACTTGATTGGAAAGTGCCAGAACCCGCGATCGTGGTCGCAGGCATGAAATCAGGCGGCCCGAGGAGGAGCCGCCTGATCCGTGTCGCCGCCCAATCTGTGGCGTTCGGCTCAAACCGCTTTACTGGCACATGTGCCGGCGGCCGTCTTCACCCTTGAAGTAAGTGCCGGGCGTACAGACGAAGCCGTTGCGCTGGGCGTAGGTGCGGGTGTCCCAGCCGCGATTGTCCCAACCGCGGTCATAGGCGTAGGAATTGTCCCAGGCGCGGAACGGGGCGGTGGCAATCGCGCCGGCAGTGCCGATCGCGGCGCCGGCGACGCCTGCCGCGACGTCGGTGGGCCAGAAGCCGGTGCGGCTCCTGTTCCAATCGTTATTCCAGTCGGCCCGCGTCTGACGATAGGACATGCGGCGATGACGGTACCCGCTATCGGTGTACGGATTTCCGGGGCCGAGGTTCTGGCAATTGGCGTTGGGGAATTGCGCCGAGCAGCGGCCCGGATTGGTGACGACCGCCTGCGCCATGGCAGAGCCTGCCAGCATGGTCGCTGCAAGCGCGGTGGCCCCGAGAAGCTTGATGTTCATGGTTCTTCGCTCCCATTTTGTTGACGGAAACTAAACGCTGACGGCGCAGGACGTTCCGGTGCAACCGTGGGATTTTCGCCGGCGAACAGTCAAACGGATGTGAGCACAACGGCGCCGTTCCGGCGGCGGAATCCCGCGCCGTTAACGCTTCGCTAGCTCGCTCTTCAGCATTTGAGTGTCGCGCAATCCTTGCACGTTAGGCTTACCGGAATTTGGTGAGCTGGCCTTAACCCTCTCGGCGCCGCGATCGGTTAGGTTGTACCCGGATAACCGGGGTCTCCTCATGCGCGCTGTCGCGCTCGCCGCCTTTCTGATCGGACTGCCTGCGACGGCGTTGGCCGGCGGCTTCGAGATCGTCGTCCCGGGCCGTCCTGGCGTGCCGATCATCATCAACAACATCGACGCGTCCTATAGCGTGGTCGAAGGTGTCTGGGGCCTCGGCAAGAACCAGCAAGTACAGCCCACAATCTATGGTGGACGCTACATCGCCGAGCGGCAGCCCGACGACGTCGGCCACTATTATCCGACGCTGGGTCTGCGGCCGGGCTACGGCCGGCTCGAGGTCGAGCCGCCCGCGAACCGCAAATTGCCGGCGCCCGCCGAGAGCTACCACCAGAGTTGGGGCGCGTCGTCCGCGCCCTTGCCGCCGCAGATGGACGTGCCCGTCGATCCGCCGCCCGTGATCTATGCGCCCGAGATCAACGACCGTCCTCGGCCCCCTCGGCTGCGGCCGCATACGGAGATACCCGGCAAGCCGCCGGGTTGAGAAACGTGAAAATCCAAAAAACGGAAATCAACAGGAGAGAGTAATGCGTCAGATGATTTCGGGAGTGGTCGCGGCAGCTGCCGTGATGTTTGCCGCCACCGCGCCCGCCGCGGCCTGCGGCTTCACCACGTGCGCGCCGATTGCACCGGTCTATACCGGCTGCAACACCGGTTGCGGCGGGTATGGCTACGGCTATGGCTATGGCTATGGCGCCTATGAGCGTCTCGTCGAGCCGACCACGCAGTATTATTACGTCAACCAAGGCCCGACCTATACCGGTCCGGGTGCCTTCGCGCCGTATCCGACCTACCGTGAGGACGCCGTCGTCGCGCCTGCCAATTACGGCTACGGTTATGGCTATGGCTATCGTGCTGCTACGGTGGCGCCGCCGGCCGCTTATCCCTATCGCCGCCCGTACTTCCGTCCATATCGCTACGGCTATGGCCCGCGCTACGGCTATCTGCCGCGCGTGCACTACGGCCATGCTCCGCGTTACGGCTATGCCCATCGCCACGCGCCGTACTATTATGGCGGTCACCGCGTGCTGCGCCGCTATTACTGATCTCTGATCGGTTAGAGCCAACGAGACGCCCGTCTGCGCAATGCTGACGGGCGCTTTGTTCTATTGGCGCTTCATCAAACCCAGCCGGCTGGCGCCGACATAGAGCGCGAGCGCCGCGGCGTTCGAGACGTTGAGGCTCTTGATCTCGCCGGGCATGTCGAGCCGTGCGACGACGCTGCAGGTCTCGCGGGTCAATTGCCTGAGGCCCTTGCCTTCGGCTCCCAACACCAGTGCAAGCGGCTCGCGCAGCGCGACGTCGCCGATATCTTCGCTGCCTTCGCTGTCGAGGCCGACGGTCTGGAAGCCGCGCTCGTTCAGCGCCGTCAGCGCACGAGCGAGGTTTTGCACCGTGACAATCGGCACCAGCTCGAGCGCGCCGGAGGCGGCCTTGGCCAGCACGCCGGTCGCTTCCGGGCTGTGCCGCGCGGTGGTGACGATCGCCTTCACCGCGAAGGCTGCGGCCGAGCGCAGGATGGCGCCGACATTGTGTGGGTCGGTGATCTGGTCGAGCACCAGCACCATGCCCTCCTGCGTCAAGGTCTCGATATCGGGCGAGGGCAGGGGATCGGCCTCGGCCAAGAGCCCCTGGTGTACGGCGTCGGGCGACAGCAGCCGATCGATCTCCTGGGGCCGCACGATCTCGGGCGCCACACGGATCTGGATGTTCTCTTCCGCAAGTCGTCTTGCGGCGTTCTCGGTCAGCGTCAGCTTGCGGATTCGGCGCCGAGGGTTGGCGAGTGCCATGGTGACGGTGTGCCAGCCATAGAGAATGACGGGGCCATCTGCTTGCGAATCACGCTCGCGCCAAGCCGGCCGGCCGGGTGATTTTCCGGGCCGGCTGAAGGGCTTAGCGCCGCCGCGAGCCCCCTTGGGGCCGAATTTTCGATCCTTCATGGGCTCGCTTCTGTCACGGGTTCCGGAATATGGCAATTTCGGTGCCTGAGGGGGCGATTTTAGCTGCTTGCCTCGGTTGACTTTGCCCCACCGCTTCGCCCATAAACGCGCCCGGTCGCGCCCCGATCCGGGTTGTCGCGGCCTTCACGTTCCATGGCCGTCTTCGGTCCGCCGGCAAGGTCCGGCCCGATTGTGCTGCCGTCGAGCGGGGGAGTGTCCCGAGTGGCAAAGGGAGCTGACTGTAAATCAGCCGCCTCATGGCTTCGCAGGTTCGAGTCCTGCCTCCCCCACCATGCTTCGCCCTTCGGGCTAGGCGTGGCGCAGCCACGTGATACCCGAAAGGCGAAGCGTGGTGTCCGGCGAAGCCCGTAGGGCGAAGACGGACTGAGGCTGTCTCAACCGCTACCCCATCATCTCCCGCACCATCGGCACCACCTTCCGTCCATAAAGCTCGATGCTCCGCATCAGCTTCTCGTGCGGCAATGGTCCCGCCGAGTACTTCAGCTGAAATCGCGAAATCCCGAGCGCCTTTGCGGTCTTCGCGATCTTGCGCGCCACCGTTTCCGGCGAGCCGACATAGAGCGATCCATGCTCGGCCTCGTTGACGAATTCGTCGCGTCCCATCGGCGGCCAGCCGCGCTCCTTGCCGATACGGTCGCGCATGGCCTTGTAATCGGGCCACAGCTCCTCGCGCGCCTGCGCATCGGTCTCGGCGACATAGCCCGGCGAATGCACGCCGATCGGCTGCACAGTGCGGCCAAACTCCTTGAAGGCGCGGTGATAGAGATCGACGTAAGGCGCAAAGCGCGCGGGATCGCCGCCGATGATCGCGAGCATCAGGGGCAGATCGTAATGCGCGGCGCGCACCACCGATTGCGGACTGCCGCCGACGCCGATCCAGGTTTTGAGCGTGCCGTTCTCGACCGGCGGATAGACCAGCTGCTCCCGCAGCGGCGGACGCAGCTTGCCTTCCCAGGTGACCGGCTTCTGCGACAACAGCGCGGCGAACAGATCGAGCTTCTCCTCGAACAGCTCTTCGTATTTGCGCAGGTCGAAGCCGAACAGCGGGAAGGATTCGGTGAAGGAGCCGCGGCCGAGGATCACCTCGGCACGTCCGTTCGAGAGCGCGTCCAGTGTTGCAAAACGCTGGAAGACGCGAATGGGATCGTCCGAAGACAGCACCGTCACGGCCGAGCCGAGATGGATGCGCCTGGTGCGCGATGCGATCGCCGCGAGCACGGTTTCCGGTGAGGAGATCGCGAAGTCGGCGCGGTGATGCTCGCCGAGGCCGATGAAGTCGAGCCCGAGCTCGTCGGCCAGCACCGCTTCGTCGACGACGTTGCGGATCACCTGCGCATGCGGAAGCAGGCCGCCGGAGCCGGCCCTGGTGACATCGCCAAAGGTATCCAGTCCGAATTCGAGCGGTGCGGTCATCGATGAGGTCTCTGCGGGGCGCGAAGGCGCCGTCGTGTGGGAGGAAATGATTGCGGTGGAGCTAGGGGGTGAAGACCGCTTCGACAATGCTGCTCCAGGAAAGGCATCGTTTCCGGTTCTTCATCGAACCGGCGGGCTCAATCGGATCTGGCGAACATCTCGACCAGGGTTTCGCGCAGCCAGCGCTGCGCCGGCACGGTGTCGTTGCGCTGGTGCCAGAACAGGCTGACGATGCGCGGCGGCGCTTTGAGGGGCAGCGGCATCGCATGCAGGAACGGCGCTTGCCTCGATTGCGAGCGCAGGTCGCTCGGCAGCACGGCGATCAGGTCGGACTGGCGCACGACCTCGTAGGCGGCGCTGTAGTGATTGACGGTGGCGACCAGGTTGCGCGACAGCCCCCGCGAGGCAAGGAAGAGGTCGTAAGACGGCATGGTCTTGCCCGCGAGGCTCACGTCGACATGTCCCGCGTTCAGGAAGGTTCGCGTGCTCAGCCGTTTCTGGGCAGCAAGCGGATGGCCGCGCCTCATGAAGCAGGCATAGTCGACGGTCCACAGCGAGCGCGAACGAATGGCAGCCGGCTGCTGCGCCTCGTTGACATAGACGCTGAGCACGCAATCGACTCTGTTGTCCTCGAGCTGGTCGGCGATCTCGACGACGGTATTGGGCACAGTGTGGACGCGCGACTTTGGGGAAACCCTGCCGAGATGGTCGAGCAGGTTCGGCATCACCAGCGAGGAGACGTAGTCCGACATCGACAGGCTGAATTCCGTCTGTGCGCGAGCGGGATCGAACACCTGCTCGTCGAGCGCTCCACGGACGCTTTCCAGTGCCTCGCCGATCGGCTCCCACAGCACTACGGCGCGCTGGGTCGGGCGGATACCGGTGCCGGCTCGCACGAACAGGGGATCGCCGAGCGCGTCGCGCAGCCGCGCGAGCGCATTGCTGACGGCGGGCTGGGTCATCCGCAGCGCATTCGCGGCGCGCGTGACGCTGCCCTCGGTCATTAGCGCCTCGAAGACTTTCAGCAGGTTGAGGTCGAGCGCGCGGAACGACAAGGACATTCACCTTAGTGATATATCAGATCATGATTATAAATTATGACGATAATGTCACTTTGTCTATGGTTCCCTCCCGAGCGGCGCGCCGGGCCCGTGACATCAGAGGGGGACTTTCATGTCGATGATATCGGCGCGCATCGAGCGCCTTCCGTTCGCACGTTTCCACACGCATCTGCTGCTGATGGGCGGGCTCGGCTACATGTTCGACGCGATGGACGCAGCGGTGCTGGCCTTCATCCTGCCGGTGCTGCGCACGGCGTGGAATCTGTCGAGCGTGCAGATCGGCGTGCTCGGCAGCAGCACTTACATCGGCTTCCTGTTCGGCGCGTTGCTGGCCGGCACGCTGGGCGATTTGATCGGCCGACGTGCGGTGATGATGTCGGCGCTGGCGCTGTATTGCGCGGCGTCGATCGTGAGCGCGGTGGTCGACACATGGCCGTCCTTTTTCGCCGCGCGTGTCGTGGCCGGCATGGGCACCGGCGCGGAGAGCGCGATCATCGCGCCTTATCTCGCGGAGTTCGTTGCGCGCCGCTATCGCGGCAGCTTCACCGGCGCGCTGGCCGGCTTCTTCTCCTTCGGTTTCGTCGCTGCAGCCTTGCTCGGCTACTTCATCGTTCCCACCTCCGACAACGGCTGGCGTATCGTACTGGTGATCACCGCGGTGCCGGTCGTCATGCTGCTGTGGTGGCGCAAGTCGCTGCCGGAATCGCCGCGCTGGCTCGAAAGCCGGGGCAGGGGCAAGGAAGCCGAGGCCCTGCTGGACCGGATCGAGGCGGGCTTTGCGCGCGAGGGTCATGTCCTGCCGCAGCCGGTGGTGGAAGCAACAGCGCCGGCGGGGATAGGCGGGACGCTGCTCGCCAATTTCGCCGCGCTTCTGGCGGGCCGGCAGGCGCGCATCACCATCATGACCTGGATCATGTGGCTGGCGATCACCTTCAGCTATTATTCCTTCTTCGTCTGGATCCCCGGTCTCCTGGTCCAGAACGGCATGAGCATCACCAAGAGCTTCGCCTATTCAATCGCGATCTATTGCGCGCAGATTCCCGGCTATTTCAGCGCGGCGTATTTCAACGAGCGCATTGGCCGGCAGGCGACGATCGCGACCTACATGGTGCTCGGCGGCGCCAGCGCGCTCGGGCTCGCCTTCGCGCAGAGCGACCAGCAGATCATGGCGGCGGGAATCTTCCTGTCGCTGTTCATGAACGGCACTTATGCGGGCGTCTATGCCTATACCGCGGAAGTCTTCCCGACCCCGGTCAGGACCACGGGTGCCGGGCTCGCTTCCGCAATCGGCCGCATCGGCGCGATCGTCTCGCCGATCCTGGTCGGCTATCTCTATCCGACCTTCGGCTTTGCCGGCGTGTTCGGCGTCACCACCACCGTGCTGCTGCTCGGGGCTGTCACCGTCGTGCTGATGGGCGTGCCGACGCGCGGTCGCTCGCTGGAGGAGATTGCGGCGGGCGAAGTCGCATGACGCGGACGAAACTGAAGGCCGATCCCTGGCTCTGCGCCGTCGCGGCGGCGCAGGGCAGGATGGATCAGCCGGATGCGCTGTACGTGGCGCTGGACCAGGCCGTGAAGTCGGCGATCGGGCACAAGCTGTTCACGATCCTCACCTATGACGGCAGCACCGGTGAAGCGGCGCGGGTCTATTCCAATCTCCCGGGCCCGTACCCGACCGGCGGACGCAAGCGGCTCACGCCCGGACCGTGGACCGAGGCCGTGCTCGATCGCGGCGAAGCCTATATCGGCCGTACCCATGACGATCTGCGCACCGTCTTCTCCGATCATGAGCTGATCGCTTCGCTCGGCTGCGAGAGCGTGCTCAACATGCCCGTGCGCTGGCGCGGGCGCACGCTCGGCTCGCTCAATCTGCTTCACGAGGCGGGCTGGTACGGCGAAGATGATGTGGCTGCGTGCCTTCCCTTTGCCCAGCTTACCTTGCCGGCACTGCTCTCGCCGGCCGATCTCTGACAGGACCGTCGCGATGACAAGCATCCTCTTCAAGAACGCCGCACTGCTCGATCCGCTCCAGCCGGACTTGCTGGAGGGGCATCATGTGCTGGTCGAGGACAATCTGATCAGGGAGATCTCCGACCGGCCGATCCAGGCCACCGCCGATCGCACCATCGATTTGAACGGCAAGACGCTGATGCCCGGGCTGATCGATCTGCATGTTCACGCGATCGCGGTCGAGCTCAATCTGGCGCAACAGGTGCACATGCCGAACGTGCTGGTGACGCTGCGCTCGACGCTGCTCTTGCGCGGCATGCTGCGGCGTGGCTTCACCACGGTTCGCGACGCAGGCGGCGCCGGCCACGCGCTGAAGCAGGCGATCGAGACCGGCCTGACCGATGGACCGCGGCTGTTCGTCTCCGGTCGCGCGCTCAGCCAGACCGGCGGCCACGGCGACATGCGGGCACGCTCGGATTACCTTGCGAGCGACGCGCCCTGTCCCTGCTGCGTGCGGGTCGGCGCGCTGGCGCGCGTTGCCGACGGCGTCGACGGCGTACGCAAGGCCGCGCGCGAAGAGCTCCAGATGGGGGCCGACCAGATCAAGATCATGGCCTCCGGCGGGGTGGCGTCGCCGACCGATCCGGTCGGCGCCTTTGGTTACTCCGAGGACGAGATCCGCGCCATCGTCGAGGAGGCACGCGGGCGACAGACCTATGTGCTCGCCCACGCCTATACCGCTGCCGCGATCGAGCGCGCGGTGCGCTGCGGCGTGCGCACCATCGAACACGGCAATTTGGTCGATGCGCCGACCGCGCACCTGATGGCCGAGAAGGGGGCCTATGTGGTGCCGACGCTCGTCACCTATGAGGCGCTCGCCAACGAGGGCGCCCGATACGGCCTGCCACCCGAGAGCGTGGCCAAGATCGCCGATGTCCGCGACGCCGGCCTGCGCTCGCTCGCGATCTATCGCGACGCCGGCGTGAAGATGGGCTTCGGCAGCGATTTGCTCGGGCCGTCGCAACGCCTGCAGAGCGATGAATTCCGCATTCGTGCCGAAATCCTCGGCCCGCGCGCCGTCATCGCCAGCGCAACGGTGATCGGTGCCGAGGTGCTCGGCATGGAGAGCAAGCTCGGCCGCATCATGCCGGAGGCTATCGCGGACCTGCTGGTGGTCGACGGCAATCCGCTGCGCGATGTCGCCTGCCTGCTCGGTCAGGGCGAGCATATCCCGCTGGTGGTGAAGGCGGGGAAGGTCCAGTTCGACAGGCTGAAAGCCTAAGGCGTTTTCGAGCGAAGTGGATACCGGTTCGCTAAAGAAAACGCGTCAAAACAAGACGCCAACTACCGCCACATCCCCCGCATCTTCGCCCCGATGTCGATCTTCGGCCCCTGCGCGGCAGTGCGCGCTGCGCCCGCCGCGGCTTTCGGCCAGGCGGTGCGCTCGAACAGGTAGACCAGCTGCTCCGGGATGAAGCGGGTGCGCGAGGCGTAGACGTGGCGGTCGCCCTTGGCGGCCTGGCCGTGGACGAAGAAGCGTTGCGGCACCACGAGGTGGAGATCGTCCTTGGCGCGCGTCATCGCGACATAGAGCAGGCGGCGTTCCTCCTCGAGCTCGGCGCTGGTGCCGGCGCCGAGATCGGAGGGCATGCAGCCGTCGACGACGTTGAGCACGAACACCGATTTCCACTCCTGGCCCTTGGCTGAATGGATGGTGGAGAGGATCAGATAGTCCTCGTCGCGCAGGGGCGGTCCGGATTTGTCGCTGGTCGCATCGGGCGGATCCAGCGTGAGTTCGGTCAAAAACTTCTCGCGCGAGGCATAGCCGCCGGCGATCTGCTCGAGCTGCATCAGGTCGGCGCGGCGCGTCTCGGCATCCTCGTGGATGCGATCGAGATGCGGCTCGTACCAGAGCCGCACGCGTTCGAGATCGGCAGGCCATTCCGAATAGCGCAGGTTTTCGACGGTGCGGACGAAGTCGGTCCAGTCGGGGCCGGTGCGCGCCGGCACCGGGAGCCGGCCGAGCGCGGCAAGCGGGTCGGTGCTCTCCGCCATCTGGTCGAGCACGCGCTGCGCCGTCGCGGGGCCGATGCCCGGCAACAGATGCAGGAGGCGAAAGCCGGCGACGCGGTCGCGCGGGTTTTCGGCGAAGCGCAACAGCGCCAGCACGTCCTTGACATGGGCGGCGTCGAGGAATTTCAGCCCGCCGAACTTGACGAACGGGATGTTGCGGCGGGTCAGCTCGATCTCGAGCGGCCCCGAATGCGAGGACGTCCGGAACAGCACCGCCTGGTGCTTGAGCAGAGCACCTTGCTCGCGATTGGCCAGCACCGCTTCGACGATGTAGCGCGCCTGGTCGGCCTCGTCGTGCACGGTGACGAGCTGCGGCTTCTGCCCGGAGGTGCGGTCCGTCCAGAGGTTTTTCGTGAAGCGCTCACGCGCCAGGCCGATGACGCCGTTCGCCGCCGACAGCACTGCTTGTGTCGAGCGGTAATTGCGGTCGAGCGTGATCATCTGCGCGCGTGGCGAGAAGCTCTGCGGGAACTCCAGGATGTTGCGCACGGTGGCGGCGCGGAACGAATAGATCGACTGCGCATCGTCGCCGACGACGGTGAGGCCGCGCCCGTCGGGCTTTAGCGCCAAGAGGATCGAGGATTGCAGGCGGTTGGTGTCCTGATATTCGTCGACCAGCACGTGATCGAAGCGCCCGCCGATCTCTTCCGCAATCAGCGCATCGCTCATCATCTGCGACCAGTAGAGCAGGAGGTCGTCGTAATCGAGCACGTGCTGGGCCTGCTTGGCCTCGACATAAGCGGCAAACAAGCCCTTCAGCTCGGCGGCCCAGCCCGCGCACCAGGGATAGTGCTGGCCGAGCACCTTCTCGATTTCCATCTCGGCATTGACGCAGCGGGAATAGATCGACAGGCAGGTGCCCTTGGCGGGAAAGCGGCTCTCGGTCTTCGACAGCCCGCGCTCGTGCCGCACCAGGTTCATCAGGTCGGCGGAGTCCTCGCGGTCATGGATGGTGAAGGCGGGATCGACGCCGATCCGCTCGGCATATTCGCGCAGGAGCCGCGCGCCGATGCCGTGGAAGGTGCCGGCCCAGGTGAGCGCATCGCGCATGATCGCGGCGTTGTTCTCACCCAGCACCTTGCGGGCGATACGCTCGACGCGGCCGGCCATCTCCGCCGCCGCGCGGCGGGAAAAAGTCATCAGCAGGATGCGGCGGGGATCGCTGCCTGCGACGATCAGATGCGCAACGCGGTGGGCCAGCGTGTTGGTCTTCCCGGAGCCGGCGCCGGCGATGACGAGCAGGGGGGCGCCCACGGTCGCGCCTTCAGCCACGCCATGCTCGACGGCGCGGCGCTGCTCCGCATTGAGCGTGTCCAGATATGTCGCCACGAATCGCCCCGGTGGAAGGATGAGAGTCGGCGATCCCGGTGCGAATCGCAATGCGGCTGGACGAAACCGGGTTTAGGATTTAGGGGGAAAGGGCGGCCCCGAGTTCCAGCCCGAGAAACGCGTCCGCTATGACCGAGCTCAAGCGCGACCAGTTCGAGATGCGGCGGCTGGAATCGCTCAGCAACACCATCTTCGGTGTCGCCATGACGCTGCTCGCCTACGACCTGCCCAAGGCTGCGGTGTTCACCAGCGCTCCCGGCTGGAGCGATCTTGCCCATGTCTATTCCGGCAAGCTCGCCGGCTTCGCGCTCAGCTTCATCATCGCCGGCGTGTTCTGGATCAGTCATCACCGCCGGCTGGCGCGCCAGCCGGTCGGCAGCCGCGGCATGGTGATCCTCAATCTGTTTTTCCTGCTCTCGATCGTGCTGCTGCCGGTGACCAACGGCCTCTATACCAATTACGCCATGAGCAGCGCCGTCGCCGTGCTCTACGGCTTGCATCTGACCGCGATTGCCGGCCTCAACGCCTGGATGTGGTGGACGATCCTGGGCGGCTGGCGCCACGAGATAATGGCCTCGCTGTTTCCACTTCTGGTGTTCATCCCGGGCACGATCGTTGCGGCGTTCGCGCCCCAGGTCGCCCCCTTTTTGTGGTTCATTGCGTTCGGCGGGCTCGTGATCCAGCGCTTCTATGCGGGGCGGACAGGGCCGGAGGCGTAGGACTCAACCGGATGTCGCGCCGAACCCATCGGCCGGCACGTAGAGCTTGACCGGGCGGATTTCGTAGACGGCCGTCGGATTGACCGCACGCAGCTTCCGCGCCGCCGCGATCGCCTCATCCTCGGTGGCGCATTGCATCAGGTGGAAGCCCAGAAGCTGCTCCTTGGTCTCGGCAAACGGCCCGTCCAGTACCATGCCCGCGCCAGGGCCCCGCAGGGTGCGGGCCTTTCGGGTTTCATCCAGGCGGGCCGCCGGCCCAAACTGTCCGCTGGCCCGAAGAGGTGCTTGAACCTCGATGACTTTGGCCACGACCGCGGCGTCCTGCTCCGGCGTCCAGGACGGGACTTCGTCTTCCACGTGATAGGCCAGGATGGCGTACAGCATCATCATCTCGTTTCTTTCTGCGCAAGTCCAAAGGACGTGGCACGGCAGCCCGTGCCGACAATCCCGAAGCAAAATATTGCGTGGCCGGCAAGCGGCGAAACCGTCCTGAAACCCGATTGCGGCCTTGCCATGTGAACGCCGCCGGAACTGGTCGCGACTGATGGACCACGAACAACAAAGCTTTGGCTGGAGGCGGCAATGTCGGGTCACACCATCAAGATCATCTGCGATGCGCGGCGGGCGGCACAGTCGCAGCCGGCCGATTTGCACGACGAGGCGGGCCATCACCGCTATTACGGCAGCTCGGCCGAGAACGGCGGCGAGCGCATCGCGGAGAGCCGGCGCGGCAAACGGCCGCGCGCGTTCAACATCTGCGGCTTCTGAAGCATTTCGACGCGCCGGTCAAAATGAGCGCCCTGCAAATGCGATCGCGGCGATGCCGTTCCTGGTCGCGCTGATGAGCCGGACCGGCAAGGCCATTGCGCCGTGCCTTCTGGCGAGCCTCTTCACGGTGCTGCTCGGCGGCGAGCCGCACCGCGCGGTCGTCGCCTGGTGCGTCGGCATGCTGATCGCCGCCGTCGCACTGCGCGAGCGGCTTCGCGCCGGCTGACCCGGCGATCCGGCTTCAAGGAAATCGCGAAGAAAAGGCGCGGCGGGGAGACCCCGTCGCGCCCGATTTCTTGCTCGCTGGTCCAGGGCTGAGAGCGCCCCGATGCCAAGCTTCAGCCAAAGCTCAGCGGGCGATCCCAGCGAGGTGACAGCGCTTGAGATAAGACACTGGATCACCTCCTTTCGTTGGTTTCGGAAGTCTTCAATATAGGTAGCATTGCTGCCGCTGTTAAGGGCGGCGAGTCCAGAGGGGACAGAAGCGGTCCGCGAGGGGTGGAAGACGCCGGAAAGCGACCTCCTGGGCAGTTGAGACCGCGGTCCGGCCGTGTTAGGGAGCCCGTAACGCGGGTGTAGCTCAATGGTAGAGCAGCAGCCTTCCAAGCTGAATACGAGGGTTCGATTCCCTTCACCCGCTCCAATGATTTCAGTTACTTAGTGAGCTTGTTGGTTTTCATTCCGACAAGGGTTCACTTTTGGGCCGCCTGCTTGATCCGCTTCATTTTTGCGTCCTGCTTCTCCTCATCATCGTGATGAAGATGCACCATCGTTTATCGATGACCTTTTCACGGCGCGGGGCGCGGAACCGTCACTCGGGCTTGATGGAAGCGACCATGTCGGCAAAGAGGTTGCCTCCGACGATGATGTGAGCGCGCATCGATTGCTGTGCGTCGCCTTCGCTCCCTGTTTCAATCGCCCTGACTATCAGAGCGTGCTCGCCGAATGATGCCGCGAGGCGGGCTGGTCGCGACAAGCTCTGATGCCGGAAGAACCGCATGCGAAGGCGGGTTTCAGTCACGAGATCGGCCAAGGGCGTGTTGCGTGCGCCAGCGTAGATGGCTTGGTGAAATGCGGTGTTGAGTTCGACGTAGCGCGCCGTGTTGCCGGTGTGCACGGCTTGCGCGGACTGCTCGTGTATCTCACGCAGGCCGGTTCGTTCGGCGACAGTCATTCGGCGAGCCGCCAGACCGGCAGCCTCCGCTTCGAGCGCAGTGAGAATTTCCACCATGCCGATCGCTCGCTGAGGTGTCATGCTCGCGATGGTTGCGCCTTGGCGCGACCTGAACTTGACGAGACCCTCATTGGCCAAGCGAAGCAGCGCTTCCCGCGCTGGCGTGCGCGAGACCGAAAAGCGTCTGGCGAGGCTCTGCTCGTCCAGCTTGTCGCCGGGGAGCAGCCGTCCCTCGGCGATATCGCTTTCGATCCGTCGACAAAGCTCATCGGAGACACGAACCCGCATTGGCTTGCCCTTATGTATACGCTTATGCCTTTATGTATACGTAGACCATTTAAAAAAATACATATAATCCGGGCACAGAACGAGGACAACAGGAAACGCCGATGACTTCCGTGAATTTGAGCGGCACCCCTTTGCTGAAGACGGATGGGCCTATCGCGACGATCCAGCTCGATCGCCCGCGGCAGATGAACAAGATCACCGCAGCCGATCTCGCCGTGTTGTCGGGCCACTTCGCCAGCATTGAGAAGGCAGGTGCGAGAGTTCTCATCCTGACCGGCGAAGGACGCGCGTTCAGCGCCGGATACGACCTCGGAGACATCGCTGCGCGAACGTCGTCTAAGGAAGATGTTCATGCTTCCGGTTTTGAGAACGTCGTCGATCAGCTCGAAACGCTGGCGATACCGACCATCTGCAGGCTGAACGGCGGAGTCTATGGCGGCGCAACTGATCTTGCGCTCGCCTGCGACTTCAGGATCGGCGTGGATGATTGCGAGATGTTCATGCCGGCCGCGCGCCTCGGGCTTCACTATTACAGCAGCGGTCTCATGCGCTTTGCGTCGCGCCTCGGCGTAGCGGCGACAAAGAAGCTGTTCCTCACGGGCCTGAAACTGGACGCGGCCGAGATGCTGCGCATAGGCTATCTGGATGAAGCCGTTCCTGCGGGCAGCCTCGATGCGCGCGTGAAGGAGCTCGCCTCTGTTCTCGCTGCCAATGCGCCGGCCGCCATGCGTGGCATGAAACGCGCCATCAACGAGATCGCCGGAAACTCGTTCGATCGTGCTGCTGCCGATCAGCCTTACCGTGAGAGCCTCGTGGGCGCCGAGCTGCGCGAGGGCAGCGCGGCTTTCGCCGAAAAGCGCCCCCCGCGCTTCGGCGCCGACCTGGACGGCCGATGACCGGACCTCACTCGCCACCGGCGTCCACGCTGAAGCCGCGGTCAAAGGGGCCACTCGCTGGGTTGATCGTGATCGATCTCACCCGCGTGTTGGCCGGACCGTATTGCACCATGATGCTCGCGGATCTCGGCGCGCGGGTCATAAAGGTCGAGATGCCGGGCATCGGTGACGATGCGCGGCACATCGGCCCGTTCATCTCGAACGCCGATGGCTTGCCAAGCTCGGGCTATTTCTTCTCGATCAATCGAAGCAAGGAATCGATCGCACTGAGCCTCAAGGATGCTGCCGACCGCGCGATTTTCGAGCGACTATTGCTGGACGCCGATGTCCTCGCGGAAAATTTTACGCCCGGTACCATGGACCGTTTCGGCTACGGCTGGGAGGCGCTCAGCTCGCGCTTTCCCCGGCTGGTTCTGGCGTCGATATCGGGCTTTGGTCAGACGGGGCCCTACCGCGAACTGCCGGCTTACGACATGGTCGTGCAGGCCATGGGCGGTGTCATGAGCTTGACGGGCGAGGAGGGAGGCCCGCCGACGCGCGTCGGAGTATCGATCGGCGACATCGCCGCGGGCACTCATGCGGTGATCGGAGTTCAAGCGGCGTTGATCGAGCGCGCCCGCACCGGTCGCGGTAAGCACGTCGATATTTCCATGCTAGATACGCAGATCTCTCTGCTCGAGAATGCCCTTGTCCGCTATCAAGTCGAGCAAGTCGTTCCTGGGCCCATCGGCTCCAGGCACCCCTCTATCACGCCATTTGGCGTCTTCAAGAGCAAGGTCGGGCATCTCATCATCGCCGCCGGCAACGACCGGAAGTTCAGAGACCTTTGCGATGTGCTGCAGATGCGGGACGTCAAAGCCGATCCGCGATTCCTCTCCAATTCGTCGCGATGCGAACATCATCGTGCCCTCGCCGCGCGGATCGAAGAGGCGCTGGCAACCAGAACCGCCGAGGAATGGCTCCCCATCCTGACGCAAGCCGGGATTCCCTGTGGACCAATGAACGACATTGCCGGCGTACTGCGTGATCCGCAGCTCAACGCGCGCGACATGTTCGTCTCATTGGAGGCTCCGGGGGGCATGGTGTTGAAAACCGCGGCCTGTCCCATCCGGTTCGCCGGCGAACAATTCGCAAACTATCGGCCTGCGCCAGAGCTCGATGCCGACCGCAATGCTCTCCTGCAAGAACTCGGACTCGTCTGATCGGCTCCGCGAAGAGGATTTGACAATGAGATATGCCTGCTCCTCGACGTTCGTCGCCTTGAGCGTCGCTCTCCTTTCTTCGGCCGCGTCCGCGCAGAAGCAATATGATCCCGGCGCCAGCGATACCGAAATCAAGGTCGGCAACCTGATGCCCTATAGCGGGCCGGGATCGGCTTATTCCGTGATTGGGAAAGTCGAGGCGGCGTACTTCGAGATGATCAACAAGAACGGAGGCATCAACGGTCGAAAGATCAACTTCATCTCGTACGATCATGCCTACAGTCCGCCGAAAGCCGTCGAGCAAGTCCGCAAGCTGGTGGAGAGCGATGAGGTTCTGCTGACCTTCAACATCCTCGGCACGGCACACAATGCCGCTGTGCAGAAGTACCTCAACGGCAAGAAGGTGCCGCAATTGTTCGTGGCCAGTGGTGCGGAGCGATGGAACGACCCGGCGCACTTTCCCTGGACGATGGGCTGGCAGCCAAGCTACCAAGCCGAAGGACGAATTTATGGTCGGTATGTCGCTCAAACGCTTTCCGATGCAAAGATAGGGATACTTTGGCAGAACGACGACTCCGGACGGGACTACGTCAAGGGCTTCGTTGCGGGGCTAGGCGGCAAATTCGAGCCCACAACCAGATTGTCCTATGAGATCACGGACCCGACCATCGATCCCCAGATGTCGCAATTGAAGGCATCCGGCGCGAACGTTTTTTTCGACGTGACGTCGCCGAAATTTGCCGCGCAGGCCATTCGCAAGACGGGTGAGCTGCAATGGCGGCCGCTGCACATCCTGAACAACGTCTCCACGTCGGTGGCCGCGGTCTTGAAACCTGCCGGGCTCGACAACGCCAAGGGCGTGATCTCGACCGCATATTTGAAGAATCCGCTCGATCCGGCCTGGAGCGGCGACGAGGGCTACCGGCACTGGCTTGCCTTCATGAACGAATACATGCCCGGAACTGACAAAGCCGATTCCAACACGGTCTATGGGTATTCGGTCGCGCAGACCCTGGCGGAGGTGCTCAAGATGTGCGGCGACGATCTCACGCGAGAGAACGTTATGAAAAAAGCTGCCAGCCTCAAGGATCTGAAGCTCGACATGCTTCTCCCGGGAATAACGATCAACACGTCACCGACGGACTTTGCGCCGATTAAACAGGAGCAACTCATCCGGTTCGACGGGGAAAAATGGGAGCGGTTTGGGCCGGATGCGGAGAATATGAGGTAATCAAAAAGATTTCGATTCCGCCAATCGGAGGCTCGATCCATCTCCAGCTAGATGCAACGTGGTGAATCATGAGGATAAATACCTCCGCTTCGTGGCCTTCGATTCATTTGGAAACTGAGGGTAGACCTCATACTCGCTCAGCGAGACTGGCCGGCTCGCGACTCCTCCAGGTAGGCCACGATGGCCTCCATCTGGTAGTCGGAAGGCCTCGGGTTTGGCGTCGCCTGGTCTGGTCCGAGTCCTAACAGCTTGCCTGCCAAACAATCGTTCCGCGGCGACCGGATGAGCTGTGCTCAATCGCGAGACACGTTGCCACCCGTACTTCATGGATTTCCATAGACTAGGAGACCGTTCGGGAAACTCGCACGACCATTCCGACAACGGGAAATTCCCTTGTGATCTCAAGCGTCCGGAGGGCTGCAAAATGTCGGAATCGGCCTTGCGCGGATTGCGAATTTGTGACTTCCAAGCTGAATACGAGGGTTCGATTCCTTTCACTCGCTCCGGTTGCGCCGTAAAAATCATCGATGATTCAATGCATTGCATGCGGTTCCGACGGCAGTCAATCGCTCTTCACAACCCAATTGTGGATACTTCGGGCGCAGGTCGGACTCCAAAAATCCCGAAGTCTATGAGACGCGTGCACTTTTGACTCCGAGCGATTTAGATCATCAGAATTTTCGTCTGATGATTAGCGCGCTCGGCGCTTCATTCGTCGCGCTCTAGCAGAAAGATAACAGTCGTCGGGCCGGGGACAGGCCCGGCTTCAGTCGCATGTCGATGAGGCGAAGACGGAGGAAGAGCGGGAGAGGGCGGAGAGGGAGTTGCGCAAGCTCGACGCTGATCGCGATCGGGGTCGACTGGGAGGGACGGCGCCAGGTGCTCGCGGTTGAGCTCGCCAACCGGGAGAGCCGATCGAGCTGGAAGGTGTTTTGGAAGGCCTGAAGGCCCGCGGCCTGCATGGCGTCGAGTTCGTCGTCTCCGATGATCATCCGGGCTTGAAGAAGACCATTCCCGACGTTCTCACCGGCGTGTTCGCTGGCGAGCGACGGCGGCGGAGAGGGGTGGCGTGCATCCCCTTGATGGGCCTCAGCATCGTGGTGCCAATTTCTTCGTCCGCTTCGCGCTTAGGGGGTGCCGGATCACTGAAAACGGCTGAAACATAGTCATTTGGCTATTAAAGTCGGTTGCTAGTTCAGATCACTTGAGACTGCGGTGATCCATCGAGAGTTCTGTGTGTCAAGTTCAGCAAAATTGATCATGGGGTCCGGCCGAGCCATCCCCTCGGAGCCGCCGTCGCTCGCTTGCCCAAAAGCGCAGCGCTGGCGAGCGATGGCGGCGGAGAGGGGTGGCGTTCGTTGCACAAGATCGCGTTCGCGCTCGGCATCCAGGTCGCCGAGCTTGTGCTGCCACAAGGCACCGTGCTCGCGCAGGGGACGAAGCCGGCCGCGCGAGGCCGAGAAAGAAGCCCGAGAAGACGGGGCATCCCATGAAGCCGCGCGAGCGCTGATCAGGCCGTGCTCGTCAGCAATGCGATCGAGCAGACTGTTCATGGCTGCTGAATATGTGCTCAGCTCTGTTTCTGTGTTTAGGATGCGGGTGTCGAGGTAGTCACCGTGCAGCTTCACACCTGAAGGGTAAGTGCGGCTCCCTGTTCCATTCCTCTCCGAGATCCGGCTTCCTCCGCTCAGCGCCTTGCGCTCCAGCGCCAGTACGGAGGATCAGAAACATTAAAAATGGCCGTCGTCCGGAACGTCCATGGAGGTCATCGGTTGGTAGTTCAGTGACGATCGATGAATGGCGAGGCCAGAGCGAAAGCTGCGGATAAACCAAATCAAAGATTCGTCACAAGCCCCGCCAGGTTACCCCGGTAACCGGCGGGGTCCTTTTTTTGAAGACTCCTTGTTTTGAAGACCTCGCTTTAGGGATGATGGGCCCGTTGGGATTTGTGTAGGGTCCAAGGTTCCGCGACGAAAAACCAAGCGCAACTATCCGTTTCACGCGTGATTGCGGGTACAAAGACTGCGCTTAAGACCCGCCGCATCTAAGGCAGGCCGGGGCCTTCCCACCGAACTCGAGTGGCCGTCAGCAAGGAGTCATCAGCGACGTTCCAGTCAGGCTGCAAGAGCGTCGAGATTGACCTCGTCCTTCGCGAGCGTCGTCAGCATGACGTCGGTCGCCTTCTCCTCCTCCAGGCTTTCGTGCAGGATGTTCTGGTCCTCCCTCACCTCGAGCTGCCCGGCAAGGGCGGCTGCGCTGCCGTAGGCGGCAATCTCGTAATGTTCCAGCTTCTGGGCCGAGGCGATCATCGCGGCGTCGCGCAAGTCATCCTGCGTCACCATCTTCATCATCTTCGCAGTTTCTTCGATCAACGATTCCACGGCCTGATCGGTGTGCACGCGCGCATCTGCGCCATGCCGCCGCAGGATTTTCTGAAGCCGTTGACCTTGTTGCTCCGTCTCTCGCTGATGCTCGGCCAGAGCAAGTTTCAGGGAAGGATGCACCGCCATCTCGGCCATTCGTTTGAGTGCATCGCTGAGCTGGTCCTCCATGCTGACGAGTTCCTGCAGCTCGGCGATATACAGGTCTTTGAAGTTTTCGATCTTCATGATGTTCGTGTCCATGGCTTGGATTGGGATGACCCGGGTTCCGGATTCGGCGGTCAACCGCCTATCCGCGAGACTGTTCCGGGGTGCAAACGACATTTGAGCTCGGGGCCGAGGAATCAGCGAAGAAATTAGGAACAGCGCGACGGAGCCGTGCTTGCCGCATCGGGAAGGGCTTGCAAGGCGATATCGCCATGAACCATCTCGAAAACGCTGCCCTCGACAATGTCCAGGACCATCTCGGTGACCGTGGCTACTTCGTCGCCCCGCTCGACGACCTCATCACATGGGCGCGATCGGGTTCTCTGATGTGGATGACGTTTGGCCTTGCGTGCTGTGCGATCGAGCAGATGCAGGTATCGATGCCACGATACGACATCGAGCGGTTTGGCGCGGCTCCTCGCGCATCGCCAAGGCAGTCCGATGTCATGATCGTCTCGGGTACGCTCTGCAACAAAATGGCACCAGCCTTGCGCAAGGTCTATGACCAGATGCCGGAGCCGCGCTACGTCATCTCGATGGGATCGTGCGCAAACGGGGGCGGCTACTATCACTATTCGTACTCGGTCGTGCGCGGCTGTGATCGCATCGTGCCGGTCGACATCTATGTGCCCGGCTGTCCTCCGACGGCTGAAGCCCTGCTTTATGGGCTCGTCCTCCTGCAGAAGAAGATTCGGCGAACCGGAACGATCGAGCGGTGACCCGATGTGTCAGCCCCGCGGACGGGGCTATCGCATTTGATGGCGTCTTCACTGCGGCGCCTCCTTCGAGACGCCCGCCTCTGGCGGGCCCTCAGGATAAGGGCGGAGTGTGTGGCAGCTGCTTTGGCGGGCGCCGATGCCCGTTTAGCCTTATCCTGAGGGACCGCGAAGCGGTCGTCTCGAAGGACGAGGCGTGCGTACAGGTCTTTCAAAAAGCCATACGCGATTGCCCTGCCGGGGAAGGTCGGGTCCGAGGAACCATCACTGCAGGCGCGAGTTGGCCGGCCGGGCGGGGCGAAAGTCACGCGAGGCCAACCGTGCAAGACGACGTGCGCGTGCGCTCGACCGCGCAGATCGCGGGTCATCCGATCCATCCGATGCTGGTGCCGACCCCGATCGTGTGCTTCATCGGGGCGCTGCTGACCGACATCGCCTATGTCGTCAGCGCCGAGATCATGTGGGCGGATTTTTCGGCCTGGCTTCTGCTCGTCGGCGTCATCTTCGGCGTGCTGGCGGCGATCGCGGGCCTGATGGACTTCCTCGGAAACCGGCTGGTGCGGGCGCAGACCCCGGCCTGGCCGCATCTGATCGGCAACGCCGTGGCGCTGATCCTGGCGATCTTCAACGCGCTGATCCACACCCGCGACGCCTGGACCTCGGTTTGGCCGGTCGGGCTGGTTCTTTCGGTCCTCACCGTCCTGATCCTGCCCGTCACGGGCTGGCTCGGCTGGGCCATGGTGTACCGCCACGGCGTGGGAGTTGTGCGATGAGAACCTCGATTGCCCGCGCGCTGCTCTGCTCCTCCTTGCTGTGTCTTGCCGGCTGCAACGACGGGAGCGGTGATCCGAAGGCGCAAATCGGCGCCAATCCGGTGCTGCCCGAGATCCAGCAATATCTGCTGCCGCCGATTCATATCGCGCGCATCGTCGGCTGGAAGAAGGACGAGACGCCGACCGTTGCGCAGGACTTGCAGGCCAAGGCCTTCGCCACGGGCTTGCAGCACCCGCGCTCGCTTTACGTTCTTCGCAATGGCGACGTGCTGGTGGTGGAATCCAAGGCGCCGAAGGGCGCCCCGATCAAGCGTCCCAAGGAGATCGTGATGGGCTTCGTCGAGTCCTGGGCGACCTCCGGCGGCGACAGCGGCGAGAGCAATCGGATCACACTGCTGCGCGACAGCAATGGCGACGGTGTGCCGGAGACGCAAAGCGTCTTCCTCGACCATCTCAACTCGCCCTTCGGCGTCGCGCTGGTCGGCAACGAGCTCTACGTTGCCGACACCGATGCCATCGTCAGGTATCCGTACAGGGAAGGCGATACGAAGATCACTGCGGCCGGCACGGTGCTGACACCGCTGCCGGGTGGTCCGATCAATCATCACTGGACCAAGAGCCTGGTCGCCAGCCCCGACGGCTCGAAGCTCTATGCCGGCGTCGGCTCCAACAGCAACATCACCGAGAATGGCATGGAAGCCGAACACAACCGCGCTGCGATCCTCGAGGTCGATCGTGCCAGCGGCGGCTGGCGCGTGTTCGCAAGCGGCCTGCGCAATCCCAACGGCCTCAGCTTCGAGCCGCAGACCGGTGCATTGTGGACGGTGGTGAACGAGCGCGACGAGCTCGGTCCCGATCTCGTGCCCGACTACATGACCTCGGTGAAGGGGGGCGGCTTCTACGGCTGGCCCTACAGCTATTTCGGCCAGCACGTCGATCCCCGCGTCAAGCCGGAGCGGCCGGATCTCGTCGCCAAGGCGATCGTGCCGGATTACGCGCTGAGCTCGCATGTCGCCCCGCTCGGGCTCGCCTTCAATACCGGCACCAGTCTTCCGGCCAACTATCGCGGCGGCGCCTTTGTCGGTGAGCACGGCAGCTGGAACAGGCAGGTGCTCAACGGCTACAAGGTCGTGTTCGTGCCGTTCACGGACGGCAAGCCGAGCGGTCCCGCGCAAGACGTCGTCACCGGCTTCCTAAACGATAAGAACCAGGCGCGCGGCCGCCCCGTCGGCGTCGCCATCGACAAGACCGGCGCGCTGCTGGTCGCCGACGACAGCGGCAACACGGTCTGGCGGGTGAGTGCGGCGCATCCGCAGCTGACGCAACGTTAAGCCCGGCACCGCGTTGAGAGCCCAGGCGATTTTTTGAACGGCAAATCAGGAGTAGGACAATGGGTCTGGCTCAATACGCCATCGTGCCGGTGCAGGACGAATGGGGCGTGCTGCATGACGGCGACGTCAAGAGCAGATACGCCACCAAGGAAGCTGCATTCGAGTCGGCGGTGGCCGCGGCATCCCTGGCCCTCCGTGAGGGACACGAAGTCCATGTCAGCGTGCCCGGCCGCGAAGCCGGCGATAACGCGCTCGGCGTGTAGAGCCCGCCGCAGACATGGCGTTCGAGAGAAGGAGGCCGCGATGACGAAACCCCGTGAGCCCAACGGTGTCGAGCCATCCCGCTCCGAGGACGACATCCAGCGCGACCAGCTCGGACCGCGCGGCGTGCCGGACGCGCCTGATCCGGCCAAGATGACGCCCCAGCGCGACAAGAAGACCCCGAAGCATATCGATCCCGGCCACACCGCGTGACGCCGCTCGGCGGCTGTCGTGATCACACGATCAGCCGCCCGCGCCCGGCAGGCGATCCCGATCGCGACCCCGGCGCCAGCGGCCGGCTTCGATGCCATCGCCGAGGACGACGCCACTTTGCGCCCCCATCGCTGCCGCCGGCGAGTCCGCCACCGCCATAACATCATGTTAGGTTTATCGCATAACTGGGTAATTGTGTTACCCCGGCGAAAGCCTATTGTCGTCCTCACCCAAGACACCGACCGGCAGTGCCAAGCGCTCGCGGAGCTCCGCAGAGCGCCGGGAGATTGCTGTCCAATTGTCCAACGAAGCCCGCCAACGGGACGTCAACGAACAGCCAGATCGGGAGGAATTTTATGATGGCTACCACGCGCGCGATCCATGACAGGAGTCAGTCGAGGAAGGCTGCAGCAAGCGGCTGGATCGGCTCGGCTCTCGAATACTATGACTTCTTCATCTACGCCACGGCGGCATCGCTGATCTTCCCGCAGATCTTCTTCCCGTCGGACAATCCCACCGTTGCGATCGTCGCATCGCTTGCGACCTATGGCGTCGGATACGTGGCGCGGCCGATCGGGGCCTTCGTGCTCGGACATTGGGGCGACACGCATGGCCGCAAGACCGTTCTCATCCTCTGCATGTTCCTGATGGGCATCTCGACGATGGCCGTCGGTTTGCTGCCGACCTATCAGCAGGCCGGCATCCTGGCGCCGACCCTGCTCGTCATGCTGCGTCTCGTGCAGGGATTTGCCGTGGCCGGTGAAATCTCCGGCGCCAGCTCGATGATCCTGGAGCATGCGCCGTTCGGCCGGCGCGGCTTCTATGCGAGCTTCGCGCTTCAGGGCGTGCAAGCCGGACAAATCCTCGCGGCCGCGGTTTTCCTGCCGCTGGCGGCCTATATGCCGACCGAGGCCTTCAACAGCTGGGGCTGGCGGATCCCGTTCCTGCTCAGCTTCTTCGTCATCGTCGCCGGCTACATCATTCGCCGCGAGGTCGACGAAACGCCTGCCTTTGCCCGCGAGGAGAAACGGGGAGAAACGCCGCGCGCTCCGATCGTCCAGGCCATCAGGTTGAGCTGGCCCGACATGCTGAGGGTGATCTGCATGGCGCTGATGAACGTCATTCCCGTGGTCGCGACCATCTTCGGTGCGGCCTACGCGGTGCAGCCGGCCTATGGCATCGGCTTTGCCAAGGACGTTTATCTGTGGATCCCGGTGCTCGGCAACATGCTGGCCGTATTCATCATTCCCTTCGTCGGCCATCTCTCCGACAAGGTCGGCCGCAAACCTCCGATCATCGTGGGCGCGTTGCTCTCGGGTCTGCTCGCGTTCGGCTATCTGTATGCCATCAGCATCCGGAACGTGCCGCTCGCGATCCTGTTGTCGCTCTTGATGTGGGGCGTCGTCTATCAGGGCTACAACGCGATCTTCCCGAGCTTCTATCCGGAGCTGTTTCCGACCCGCACACGGGTATCGGCGATGGCGATCTCGCAGAATATCGGCACGACCATCACTGCACTACTTCCTGCTCTGTTCGCGACCGTGGCGCCTCCGGGCTCGGCCAACATTCCCTTGACGGTCGGCGCGATCGCCTTCGGCATCACGGTCATCGCGGCGCTCGCGGCGGTGACGGCCCGCGAAACCTATCGGATCAAGATCGACGATCTCGGCAATCCCGAGGCCGTTCCGATGGCGCGGGCCGATTATGAGCGGCAGCGCGCGGAGGCGGCGAACGGTGCGGCCGCAATTCCCACCTGATGGGAACGCAAACAAGCCCGCCGCTGCGATCGATGACGTTTGCAGCGGCAGGGCTCCTTACGCTACGTCTATTCGGCTTTGGGCGCGCGAGCGCGATCATCATGAGGTCCAGGGATGAACCCCGTCGTCGTTGCAGTCGCTATCACCGGCTCCGTTCCGCGCAAGAAGGACAATCCGGCGGTGCCGATCCTGCCGTCCGAACAGATCGAGTCGACGCAGCAAGCCTTCGAGGCCGGCGCCACGCTCGCCCATATCCATGTTCGAAATGATGACGAGACGCCGTCCTCCGACCCCGAGCGCTTTGCGCTGGTGCAGGAGGGCATCAAAAAGCATTGTCCGGGAATGATCGTTCAGTTCTCGACCGGCGGGCGAGGGCGCGATCCCTCGGCGCGCGGATCGTCGCTCTACCTCAAGCCCGACATGGCCTCGCTCTCCACGGGATCGGTGAACTTTCCGACCATCGTCTACGAGAACAGCGCCGCGCTGGTCGAAACGCTCGCCACCGGCATGAAGGCGAACGGCATCCGGCCGGAAATCGAGATCTTCGATCTGTCGCATCTGCATGGCGCCCGGCGCTTGATCGAGGCCGGCCTCATCGACGCGCGTCCGCACGTGCAGTTCGTCATGGGTGTCAAGAATGCCATGCCCGCAGACGAGCATGTGCTCGACATTCTGCTCGGAGAGCTCAGGCGGCTAATCCCGGAAGCGACCTGGACCGCAGCCGGAATTGGCCGCCATCAAGCCGGGGTGATGGGCTGGGCGCTCGAGCGCGGCGCCGACGCGGTTCGCACCGGGCTCGAGGACAATATCCGGATCGACAAGACGCGCCTCGCCGCCAGCAACGCGGAGCTGATCGCCATCGCCGCCGAGGCGGTCGCGCGCCACGGCCGGCGCGTTGCGACCGCAGCCGAGGCGCGATCCTTGCTCGGGATCGCGGGGTAGGGACGACCATCCACCGCCCGACATGCCCCCGGCTGCCTCCTGCCATTCGGCGGCCGGCGTTCCCGTGCGCCGAGTCTGCAGGTAAAGCAGATGCACAGGCGTGATCGGCGCCTGCCGGGCAGGCGACGGTTGGAATGCGATTCTTGAAGGCTGACAGCGGGCTCATCGGCATCCTGGTGGTGCTCGCGGTCACGCAACTGATTGGATGGGGGACGATCGGGCTGCCCGCCATCGTCGGCCGCGACCTTGCCGCAGATCTCGGCATGAGCCTGCCGGCGGTGTTCGCGGGGACGTCCGTTCTCTACGTCTCGATGGGGCTGTGCGCGCCCTGGCTCGGCAAATTCTTTGCGCGGCACGGCGCACGCAAGGTCATGATGGTCGGCACGATCGTCACCGCGCCCGGCTTCGTGCTGCTGTCGCTCGCGCGCGAGCCGGTGCTCTACTTCGCCGCCTGGATCGTGCTTGGCCTCGCCGGCAGCGCCACGCTCTCGACCGGCGCCTATATCATGCTGAACGAGGCCGCGGGAAAGCAGGCCAAGAGCGCGATCGGCGCGCTGATGCTGGTGACGGGCCTCTCCAGCAGCATCTTCTGGCCGACCACCTCGTTCCTGAGCGGTCATCTCGGCTGGCGCGGCACGTGTCTCGTCTATGCCGCCATGCTGATCTTCATTTCGCTGCCGCTCTATGCGTTCGCGGCGCCCCGGCGCAGCGTCGCGAGGGACGATGGCAGCGCGCCGGAAAGGCGCTCCGATGCGCCGGCGATTCCGCGCAGCACCTTCATCCTCGTCGCCGCCGTGATCACGCTCAACGCCTTCGTCAATTTCGGCATCAGCGCCGTCATGATCGAGCTATTGCGGGCGGAGGGGTTGGCACCGGCGCAGGCTCTGGCCTTCGGCTCGATGCTCGGCGTGATCCAGGTCAGCGCCCGCGGGCTGGATTTCCTGGGCGGCGGGCGCTGGGACGGCATCACGACCGGGCTCGTCGCCGGCACGGCCTTGCCGGTCGCCATGCTGCTCTTGATGCTGAGCGAGGGCGCCACCTGGGCAGTCGCCGTCTTCATCCTGCTCTATGGCGCCGGCAGCGGCGCGATGGCGGTGGCGCGGGCGACGATTCCGCTGGTGTTCTACGACCAGGCCGAGTTCGCCAAGGCGATGTCGATGATCGCGCTGCCGCTCAATCTGGCCTCGGCGATCTCGCCACCCGTGCTCGTCGCGCTGCTGACGCAGTTCGGCAGCCGCGGCGCACTCGGTCTCACCTTCGTCTTCTCCTGCGCAACGGTGCTGATCCTGGTCCTGCTCGGGCGACGGCGGCCGCGCGCGATCGCGGCGGTGGCGGTCTAAGGCGATCTTCGCGGCGCGGAAAGTTGCGAGCAGCAATCGGCGCCGCTCGCCCGGCAACAGATGGCCGTATGCCGTCAGTGCAGTGCTCAGGGCGCGAAAATGGTGTATCCGCAGGGAGCGCGGCCCTGCGATCTCGCCGTCGCGCCAAAATCAGCTCCAAGATCAGTTCCCCGGAGGAAATCGACATGTCGGCCTTGCCGCTCTCAGGCATCAAGATCCTTGATCTCACCCGTGTGCTCGCCGGGCCCCTGTCGGCCCAGATGCTGGGGGATCTCGGCGCGGAGGTGATCAAGATCGAGCGGCCGGGCACCGGCGACGACGCACGCGCCTTCGGCCCGCCTTACCTGACCGACCCAGAGGGCAAGGCCAACAACAACAATTCGTTCTATCTCTGCGCCAACCGCAACAAGAAGTCGGTCACGGTCAACATCGCCAAGCCGGAAGGGCAGGCGATCATCCGCGAGCTCGCCAAGGACGCCGACGTCTTCATGGAGAACTACAAGGTCGGTGATCTCAAGCGCTACGGCCTGGACTACGAGACCATCAAGGCGATCAATCCCAGCATCATCTATTGCTCGGTGACCGGCTTCGGCCAGACCGGTCCCTATGCGCCGCGTGCCGGCTATGACGCCATCCTGCAGGCGATGGGCGGCTTGATGAGCGTCACCGGCCATATCGACGGCGAGCCCGGCGAGGGCCCGATGAAGGTCGGCCCCTCGATCGTCGACTACATGACCGGCATGAACGCGTCGATCGGGATTCTCTCGGCGCTCTACCATCGCGACGCCAATGGCGGGCAGGGACAGCACATCGACGTCTGCCTGTTCGACACCGTCATCGCATCCTTGTCGCACTGGCTGCAGATCTATCTCGTCAACGGCAAGACGCCGCCGCGCCGCGGCACCTGGGGCAATGGCGGCATGCCGGCCGGCGTGTTCCGCTGCGCCGACGGCGAGTTGATGCTGGTGGTCGGCAATGACGGCCAGTTCCAGCGCACCTGCGCCGTGCTCGGCGAGCCCGAGCTCGCGAACGATCCGCGCTTCGTCAAGAACAACGACCGCGTCGTGCACGGCAAGGAGATCATGTCGATCTTCGCCGGCTTGTTCCTCAAGCAGCCGGTGGCCTACTGGCTGGAGAAGCTGGAGGAGGCGGGCGTGCCGTCAGGTCCGATCAACAATTTCGAGCAGGTGTTTTCCGATCCGCACGTGCAGTCGCGCGGCATGCGGGTCAAGGTCAATCATCCCTTCGAGCCCGATCTGTCGCTGGTCCGCAACGCGCTGACCTTGTCGGAGACCCCGATCAAGGATTACCGCGCGCCGCCACTACTCGGGGAGCACACCCAGGAGGTGCTCAGTGGCAAGCTCGGCTACGATGCCGGCAAGATCGAGCAGCTGAAGCAGCAGGGGATTGTCTGACGCTATCACCGTGCCCTGGAGGGCCCTCCTGGGGAGGCTGAGAAGACTTGTGCCGCAGGGCGCGCGCGCGATGCTGGAGCTTGCCTGAAGCTTGCCGCAATCCCCAGATTATCCCGGTCCGTAGTCGCACAGGCTTCCGCTTTGCGTCCGACTCTGGTTCGATACTTCCACTTGAGTTCGGGAGGGAAGCGAATGTCCTACACGATCGGGTTCCAGGCGAAGGACCAGAAGGCCATTCTAGCGACCGAGGCGGCCACCGCCAATCAGGCCGTCGCCATCATTGCCGCATTGCGGCAGAGCGCCGACGAGATAAAGTTCATCCGATCGCCGCAGGAAGGCGAGATGGGCATCGAGATGCTGCTGCTGCTCGCCAAGGAAGAGGCCGAGGAGATGCCGCAGCGGGCGTAGCCCGCCGTTACGGCTATACTTCGAGCATGTAGCAGAGGTCGTCATGCCCGGGATCGTCCCGGGGATCCACGTTCTTTGTGCTGCGTGGCAAGACGTGGATGGCCGTGAAAAGCCCGGCCATGACAGCTAACGCGCATCCCGCGCCAGCGCGCGCGGTTTGGCTTCGACCTTCGCCGCCGTCAGCGCCATCGTCGCGACGCTGACGACGCGCCCGACCACGTCCTCGACGTCGTCGAGATCGCATTTGCCTTCCGACAATTTGATCAGCCGCTCGCTCTCGCGGATGGTGTGGTGCGCCATGGCGAGCGCGAAGTTGAGGCCCCAATAGATATCGATCTCGCTGCGCTCGGGCAGGGACCTGCGCATCGAGGCGGCGAATTTGCGCAAATGGTCGATCTCGCGGTTCTTGATGCGGCGGATCGGCGGCACGGATTCGATCGAGGCGCGGATCATGAAGCGCGCGGCGGTCGAGCGCTGGTTCTCCGGCCCCAGGCAGCCGCGCAAGGTCGGCCCCACCAGCGCGCGCAGGATCACTTCGATCGGCGCGCGGCCGCCGCCTTGCTCCTCCGCCGCCTTCAATTCGCGCAGGCGCTCGCGGTTGGTCTGAACCGAACGAGTGACGAATAATTCCGCGATCAGTTCGTCCTTCGAGCCGAAATGATAGTTCACCGCGGCGAGGTTGACGCCGGCCTCCGCGACGATGTCGCGCAACGTCACGTCGCCGAAGCCGCGGTCGGCATAGAGCCGTTCGGCGGCGGCGAGAATGGCAGACCTCGTATGATCGCTGGCCATGACCTTTGTCCCGTCATTCCGGGGCGACGCGCCAGCGTCGAACCCGGAATCTCTCGCCACATTTCGAGATTCCGGGTTCAGCCCTGCGGGCCGCCCCGGAATGACGCCGTGAGCGAGGGAGTTGCAATTCAAACATTTGTATGAAACTATCGTTTGAAGGCCGGGAAAGTCAATCCGCTTTCGGGACTCATTCGCAATTGCGATGGGTTCCGGTGCGCCCCGCAGTTCGCGTATTCGCGCTTGCGGGCCGCGCACGGCGGGAGGACAGTCCGGCGCAAAAGTACCAGCGAGAGAGAACCGAGGAGCGTCCCATGGACTTCGACATGTCCCCCAAGCAGAAGGAATGGCTCGACCGCGTGCGGTCCTTCATGGCCAAGCACGTGCGCCTGGCGGTGCCGATTTACGATCAGCAGGACAAGAGCGGCGACCGCTGGAAGGTCATTCCGATCCTGGAAGACCTCAAGAAGAAGGCCAAGGCCGAGGGTCTCTGGAACATGTTCATGCCGCCGTCCGAGCACGAGGACGACGAATTCCGCGGCGCGGGACTGACCAATCTCGAATATGCGCTGCTGTCGGAAGAGATGGGCCGCATCACCTGGGCCTCCGAAGTGTTCAACTGTTCGGCGCCCGACACCGGCAACATGGAAGTGTTCATCCGCTACGGCACCAAGGAGCAGAAGCGCAAATGGCTGCGTCCGCTGATGGACGGTGAGATCCGCTCCGCCTTCCTGATGACGGAACCGGCGGTCGCCTCGTCCGACGCCACCAACATCGAGACCCGCATCGAGCGCGATGGTGACCATTACGTCATCAACGGCCGCAAATGGTGGTCGTCCGGCGTCGGCGATCCCCGCTGCAAGATCGCGATCCTGATGGGCAAGACCGATTTCAAGGCGGCCAAGCACCAGCAGCAGTCGCAGATCCTGGTTCCGCTCGACACGCCAGGTATCAAGGTCGAGAAGATGCTGCCGGTGTTCGGCTTCGACGACGCGCCGCACGGCCACGCCCAGGTGCTGCTCGAGAACGTACGGGTGCCGAAGGAGAACATCCTGCTCGGCGAAGGCCGCGGCTTCGAGATCGCGCAGGGCCGTCTCGGTCCGGGCCGTATCCATCACTGCATGCGCACCATCGGCAAGGCCGAGGAGGCGCTGGAGAAGATGGTGAAGCGGCTCGCCTCGCGCACCGCGTTCGGCAAGAAGATCGTCGAGCACAGCGTTTGGGAGCAGCGCATCGGTGAAGCCCGCACCAACATCGAGATGACGCGTCTTCTGTGCCTCAAGGCAGCCGACATGATGGACAAGGTCGGCAACAAGACCGCGCAGGCCGAGATCGCGATGATCAAGGTCGCAGCGCCCAACATGGCGCTGAAGATCATCGACGAGGCGATCCAGGCCTTCGGTGGCGCCGGCGTCTCGGATGAAGCCGGCCTTGCCAAGGACTACGCCCACATCCGCACGCTCCGTCTCGCGGACGGTCCGGACGAGGTGCACAACCGCGCCATTGCCAGGCTCGAACTTCGGAAGTATGCAAACTCTACCAGTCACTAAGAGGGAGAGCCAGGCGGCGCTCCCGACTTGAAGAAACGACAGGGCATGGTCCCATTCGGAATGACCGCTTGACGCAAGTGCGTCAGCGGTTACCGATTAGGATCATGCTCGACCTGCACAAGGTCAGGACTGAAGAGGGAGCGTCATCGTGGCGGACGGCGTCAGAAAGGACGAAGAATTCTCGGGCACCAAGCCGGTCGAGGAGCGGCATCGTTTCGACGAGCTGCGCCTGGAAGCGTGGATGCGCGAGCACGTCGAAGGTTTTGAAGGCCCGCTGGTCGTGCTCCAGTTCAAGGGCGGCCAGTCCAACCCGACCTATCGCCTCAACACGCCGAAGCGCTCCTACGTGATGCGCCGCAAGCCCTTCGGCAAGCTGCTGCCGTCGGCGCATGCGGTCGATCGCGAATACCGTGTCATTGCAGCCCTTGGTAAGCAGGGCTTTCCGGTCGCGCGCGCCTATGCGCTGTGCCAGGACGACAGCGTCATTGGCGCGGCCTTCTACATCATGTCGATGGAGGAGGGCCGGGTGTTCTGGGATCCGACACTGCCGAGCCAGGATCGCGATGCACGGCGCAAGATCTTCACCAGCAAGATCGAGACGCTGGCGAAACTCCACATGTTCGATCCCAATGCCATCGGCCTTGGCGATTTCGGCAAGTCGGGCAATTATTTTGCACGCCAGATCGACCGCTGGACCAAGCAGTACCGGGCGTCCGAGACCCAGCACATTCCCGAGTTCGAGAAGGTCGCCGAATGGCTGCCGAGGACCGTGCCGGAGCAGGCGCGCGTCTCGATCGTCCATGGCGACTACCGTCTCGACAACATGATTTTCCACGCGACGGAACCGCGCGTGCAGGCCGTGCTGGATTGGGAGCTGTCGACGCTCGGCGATCCCATGGCCGACTTCACCTATTTGTTGATGCAGTGGATCATGCCGGGCCTGGAAGGCGCCGACCTCGAGGCGCTCAACATCCCGAGCCTGGAAGAGGCGGCGCAGATCTATTGCAACGTTACAAAGATGACGGTGCCTGATCTCAACTGGTACTTCGCCTACAATCTGTTCCGTCTTGCCGGCATCACCCAAGGCATCGCCGGCCGCGTCCGCGACGGGACCGCCGCCAACGCCAAGGCGCTCGAATCCGCCAAGCGCACCGTGCCGCTGTCAAAGGCATCGTGGGAGTACGCGCAGAAGGCGGGCGCGGTGTAAGAGACGACAGGGCGCGGCGATGGCCGCGCCCTTTTTCTTCGGTTCTCGTGTCCCGGACAAGGCGCATCACGACGTGATGCGCCGCCGAGCCGGGACCGAGTCACGTCACGGATATCACCTACGACGGTGCCTTCGCACAATGCGCGATCAGCCTCTCCACGAAGCCCGCGCACTTCTCCAACTCCGCCATCTCCACGAACTCATCCGGCGTATGCGCCTGCGCGATCGAGCCCGGGCCGATCACCACCGCGGGGACATCGGCCATGCTGGCGAACAGGCTGGCTTCGGTGCCGAAGGCGACCTTGGCGTGGTCATTGCGGCCCGCAAGGCTCTTGGCGAGGGTGACGATCGGGGCGTCGGCGGCGGTGTCGAGCGCGGGGTAGTCGAGGATCTCTTCGAACGTGATGCCGCACTCGGCATTCTTCGCCTTCATCGCCGGCTCGAGTTCGGACTTGGCCCAGGCGACGATCGCATCCGTGACCTCGCGCGATTCGGTGATGCCGATGCCGCGGCATTCGAACTCCACCGTGCAAGTGTCGGGCACGATGTTAAGCGCCGCGCCGCCATGCACGATGCTGGTGAGCAGCGTCGAGTGCGGAACGTCGTAGAGGCTGTCGGTTGACCGCGCGGCCGCGAGCGCTACGGCGCGGCGGCGGATCTCGACGATCAACTCGGCGGCATATTCGATCGCATTCACCCCATCGGGCGCGATCGAGGAATGACGGGCGAGCCCACGGAACGTGGCGCGCACGCCGTGCTTGCCCTTATGGCCGATGATGACCTGCATCTGGGTCGGCTCTCCGATGAAGGCGCCGAGCGGCTTGACCTGCTTCTTCGCGACCTCACGCAGCATCGGCCGCACGCCGACGCAGCCGATCTCCTCGTCATAGGAGATCGCCAGATGAATCGGCGTCTTGAGCCTCGCCTCCACCATCTCCGGCACCATGGCAAGGCACACCGCGACGAAACCCTTCATGTCGGTGGTGCCGCGGCCGTAGAGCTTGCCGTCGCGCTCGACGAGCTTGAACGGATCATGGCTCCAGTCCTGGCCGACGACGGGAACGACGTCGGTATGGCCCGACAGCACGAAGCCCCGCCGGTCGTCCGGCCCGATCGTGACCCAGAGCGAGGCCTTCTGCCCGGTCGCGTCGACGATGCGCTCACTCTTGATGCCGAATGCGGCGAGGTAGCTCTCGATATGGGCAATCAGGGGCAGGTTGGTGCGGTCGCTGATGGTGTCGAAGCCGACGAGGTCGGCAAGCAGTTTGCGGATGCGATCGGGTCTTGAGCTCTGCATTGTCTCGGTCTGGTCAGGAAATGGAGGCTGAGTTGCCTGCAGGAACCATACCAACGTGATGGCCGGTCGGGCAAATCAACACAGCCCAGGGATGGAGCGCAGAGCAATCGGGGCCGCTGTATCTGCTGACGCGATTCCGAAAGTCCGCGTCGCTCGATCCGGGCCACAATCCCTTGCGTTGCCGGTCGGGCAAAACACGCGAGCGGTGGGTCAACGCACCCGGCCAAAAATATTCCGCTTTACCGAAATTCGGAAAGGGCGTATGTCTCGCCGCAATCCGGCCCAAGGAAGAGGGGCGTATCGCGATCGTCACGAACGCGGGCCGGGCGGCGGTGGACGTGGGTTGCACCGGCGCGAAGGGTTTTGCAGGGCGGGCAACCGTGAGCGAAGACCTCGCGCCAACGACGGGTGCGGTTCGCGTACGGCAAAATCGTGTGGTCCTGGCGCCCGGGGTCTGTGCGCCAAGTGTTGCGGTGATGTGGCGGCCCGACCGGGCACGTGCATCAGCCATCCGCAAGGCGACGGGGGCAATAGTGCATCGCTCCCCGAGGAGATCACGACATAAGCCGTCAAACCACTGCGCAGGGAAGGCCGGGATGTCTCCGGTTGCCCTGTTTCTCCGCCGTGCATGAAGCATACGCAATCTGCTCTTGGCATGGCGGTCGATGGGAGCCATCAATTGCCGCGCGATATGTTCCTCGCGCCACCCCCGGTCACGGCCTACATCATCAGCCTGATCGACAGCTGCTCGCGTCTGGCCTGGGCCGAGGTCCTGACATCCAAGAAGGCGCTGCCGGTCATGTTCAAGACCCTGAAGATGATCAACACCCTCAACGTCACCTATGGGCTCGTCTTCCAGGAAATCCTGTCCGACAACGGCGCCGAGTTCGCCGCCCGCACCAAGCCGGCCGAGCATCCATTCGAGGCCATGCTGCTCGAGCTCGGCATCAAACACCGCTACACCAGGCCCTATCGGCCGCAGACCAACGGCAAGGTCGAACGCTTCTGGCGTACCCTCGATGACGACGTCATCGAGGGTACGACCTTCGACAACCTGGACCACTTCGCCAATGAACTGTTCGAGTACCTCGTCTACTACAACAACCACAGACCCCATCAGGCCTTGGCAGGACAAACTCCCAAGGCTTTCGCCGCTTCCAAGACCACCGCGATCCAATCAGCGAATTATTGAACATCGACAATTGCGAGCGCAGCGAAGCAAATCCAGAGTCTTTCCGCGGATGCATTTCTGGATTGCTCACATGGGGATTTGGTGTGTCAAGGCGGTTTGTTCAGCTCTTTGTTCGATTGCAGGCCAGCTCTTCGTCCCGACCGTGGAGCACGTAGGATGGCGCGCGCAGATCGAGTCAAGGTCGGCCCGTAGGGCCGTCGCGAAGCGACTTGGCCTTGACTCGAGCGAGCACGCCATCAGGCTTTGGCAGTCGGGGCAGCGGGCGGATAACTCCTTTTCGTCAGGCGATCCAAGGGTCGAGCCGGTTTTTGCAATCTGGTTTGCTTGCCAGATCAAACTCACATTCGGTCGCTGCGCGGCGGCGGCTGCACCAACATTCCGCTTGCGGCGGGCAGGCTCGAGAGGACGAGACCATTCTTCGTTACGGCGTTTGAAGCCATGCAATCCATCGGTTCGTCCACCCGGATCGGCCGAGGCTGATCAATCTCGGCGGATTGGCTTTGAGGCTGAGGAGCGTGGTGTCAGGCGGCGGCCTTTATCTCGGCTCCCTCGATCACCACGCCCGCGGTCACGTACTTCCAGAGGGCCACGAGCAGCTTGCGCGCGAGCGCCACGATCGCGCGCTTGCGGCCGCGTTGGCTGTGCACCTTGAACCACTGGGTCAAAGCCGATTGAGGCTGGTGGCGTACCCAGAGCCAGGCGAGCTGGATCATCGTGGTTCTCAGGCGCGGATTGCCAGCCTTCGACACGCCTTGCTCGCGCTCGATGCCGCCACTGCGCCATGGCGTGGCTGCAAGGCCGGCATAGGATGCAATCTGGCGGCGGTTGGCGAACTGCCGGTAAAAGGCCTCCGACCAGAGAACGGCCGTGAAGTTCGGGCCCAGGCTCTTCAGTTCGAGCAGCATTGCCACCGGGTTCGATACGGTCTTCTCCCCGCCGCCTTGCTCGCGGCCAGCAACGCATCCTGCTCGCGCTCCACCGCCGTGATCTGGTCGAGCAGCAGTTCGAGCCGGTCGAGTTCGCGGCTGATCTGCGCCTTCAGATGCGCCAGCAAGGCGCGCCCGTCGCCCGTCCGCAAGGCCTCCAGCCGCTTCCGCCGGTCTCGCCGCAGCGGCGCGTAGTCGAAGATCCCTTGCGCGAACAGAAGACCCTTGATCCGGTTCACATGCTCGATCCGCTCCGCGATCAAGGTCTCTCGCTCGCGGCACAGCCTACGGCGGTCCTCCTCTGCCGGAGAGGGCGCAACGACCATGGCGCAGACCCGTACCTCGCCGCGCTTGTAGGCCAGCAGCGTCCGCAACAGCGTCTCGCCATCCAGCCGGTCCGTCTTGGCCCGCCGGCGCCGGCGCGGCGTCGCAATCGAGGCCGGATCGACTACGTGGCTCTCGATGCCTTCCTGCTGCAGGGCGCGGTGAAGCCAGAACCCGTCCAGCCCCGCCTCCTGGATCGTGATGAGCGGATAGCTCTCACCCGTTCGCGCCTGCGCCTTGCGCTTCAGCTCCGCAAACAGCTTCAACAGTTCCGAAAGCTCGCCGGCCTTCATGCTGCGTTTGGACATCTTCTCGCCCTTGCAGGGCGACAGCGAAGTGACCAGCCATGTCGAACGGCTCAGTTCCAATGACACAAAAATTGCGCCAAACTGCGTGCGGATAGCGGCCAGTCCGTCGGAAGGATGATCGAGCAACATCGTCGTCTCCAGGTTGAATGGATTCAGCAACCCTCAGTCTGGCCTCAGACCTGGTCGCTATCCACTCCCCATGGAATCTTCGCTCCGCTCGCAATGACGATGTTGAGGCAGCTGTGCGCGACAAAATCCGCTCTCGTGCCCCGGACGCAGCGCAGCGCTCCTCTAGCGCTGCGCTGCAGAGCCGGGGCCCATGCTGCAGCGAGCTCCGTAGCCTGCTGGGTCCCGGCTCTGCGCCGCAACGCTTGCGCGCTGCAGCGCGTCCGGGACACAAAGTGTACGAACTAAACCGGCTTCCCCGTATACGGCATGGATGCCGTCAAGCCTCCGTCGACGGGGAACGCCTGGCCGTTCACATAGGACGCTTCGTCGCTCGCCAAAAACAACCCCATCGCGGCGAGCTCGTGCGGCTGTCCCGCACGCTTCAGCGGGTTGAGCTGGCCGATCTTGTCATGGGTGCCGCGCTCCTTGGCGCGGTCGAAGATCGGCTTGGTCATGCCTGTTTCGATCAGGCCCGGGCACACCGCGTTGATGCGCACGCCGGTGCCGGTGAGCGAATAGGCCGTGGTCTGCACCAGGCTGATCACGCCGGCCTTGCTCGCCGCGTAGGGATGCCCGCTGGCGCCGGCCTTGAGGCCCGCGACGGACGCGGTCAGCACGATCGCGCCGGACTGCTGCTTGACCATATGCGGCATCGCGTATTTCACCGCGAGGAACGGCCCGATCAGATTGACGCGCAAAATCTCCTGCCAGTGCTCCACTGTCTGCTCGGCGAGCGGAACGAGGCCGCCGGAGATGCCGGCATTGGCCCAGATCACGTCGAGCCGGCCATGCGTCTTCACCGCTTTGTCGATCACGGCGATGACGTCGGCCTCGGAGCCGGCATCCGCCACCATGGCTTCCGCAATGCCGCCGGCCTTCTTCACCTCCTCGACGGTCTCCTTCACCGCCTCGGTACGATCGACCGCGATCAGCTTTGCGCCTTCCCTGGTGAACAGCAGCGAAGCCGCACGGCCGATGCCGCTGCCGGCGCCGGTGATGATGACGGATTTGCCTTGCAGGCGGCCCATGCGTTTCTCCCTTTGCTCGCACGCGGCCCTTGCCGCGCGACGGAATTTCAAACAAGATTTCAAACGGTAAAGTGTCTTGAGACACGTTCGTTACTGACGTACAGCGACATCACACGGGATGGAAGGGTTTCGATGGCTGGTGCAGACAGGCCGAATGTGGTCATAACACGATGGTGGTGGGTCCGGCACGCGCCAGTGCGCAATGACGGCGGCAACATCTACGGCCAGTCCGACATCGCCTGCGATACCAGCGACACCTATGTGTTCAACGCTGTTGCCAAGGTGCTGCCACGCAAGGCGGTCTGGTATTCGAGCAATCTGATGCGCACGCATCAGACCGCCGAGGCGATCTGGGCCGCCGGCTTTCCAAGGCCTGCGTCGATGAAGTGGGAAGCGGATCTTGCCGAGCAGAATCTCGGCCGCTGGCAGGGCATGAACCGCGCTGAATTCATCGCGAGCCGTCCCGTCGGCGCCAGTTGGTTCGCCGATATCAACGAGCCCGCGCCAGGCGGCGAAAGCTTCATGGATCTCTACAACCGCACGCGCCGCACCATCGACCGGATCAACAACGAGGCGGCAGGGCAGGACATCATCGCGGTCGCGCATGGCGGCACCATCAAGGCGGCACTCGGGCTTGCGCTCGACGGCCAGCCGGAGCGGGGGCTCTCGTTCGACATCGACAATTGCTCGGTGACGCGGCTGGACTATTTTGCCAGTCCCGAACGCACGGTCTGGCGGCTGCCGATGGTCAACCAGCAGCCCTGGATCGCAGATGACGCGCACGCGGCGATGCATCAGCCGGCAGGACCGGAGGTCAAGAAGCTCGCCTGACACTGAATACGAAAGTCAATCTGGGAGAGAAACATGACCTTGTTCGACATGAAGGGGAAAGTCGCCGTCATCACGGGATCGACGCGCGGCATCGGGCTCGCGATCGCCGAGCGCATGGCCGAGCACGGCGCCAAGGTGGTGATCTCCTCGCGCAAGGCCGACGTGTGCGAGCAGGTGGCGAAGAGCATCAACGACAGATTCGGCAAGGCCACCGCCGTTGCGATCGCCGCGAACATCTCGTCGAAAGAGAATTTGCAAAACCTCGTCGACGAGAGCAACCGCGCCTTCGGCAAGATCGACGTGCTGGTCTGCAATGCGGCGTCGAATCCGTATTACGGTCCGCTCGCCGGCATCTCCGACGATCAGTTCAGGAAGATCCTCGACAACAACATCGTTGCCAACAATTGGCTGATCTCGATGGTGGTGCCGCAGATGATCGAGCGCAAGGACGGCTCGATCATCATCGTCTCCTCGATCGGCGGCCTCAAGGGCTCGACCATCCTCGGTGCTTACGCGATCTCGAAAGCCGCCGACATGCAGCTCGCGCGCAATCTCGCCTGCGAATACGGCAAGCACAATATCCGCGTGAACTGTATCGCGCCCGGCCTCATCAAGACCGATTTCGCGAAAGCGCTGTGGGACAATCCGGAGAACCTGAAGGCTTCGACCTCACGCTCGCCGCTGCTGCGTATCGGCATCCCCGACGAGATCGCGGGCGCGGCGGTGTTCCTGGGCTCGAAGGCCGGCGACTTCATGACCGGCCAGACCATGGTGATCGACGGCGGCGCGACGATCAGTTGAGGCGATAGAGCGCAGAAGGGAAGCGGCACGCAGCCTACCCACAACCAGTGTCATCGCCCGCGAAGGCGGGCGATCCAGTACTCCGCGGCGGAAGTTGCGTGAACGAACTGCTGCCGCAGGTCGTACTGGATGCCCCGTAAATGTGGGTATAAGGGTCGCGCCTAAGCGCGGACCTCACTCCACCGCCGCGTAAACCAGATCCCGCACCAGGGTTCGCGTGTAGTCGCGCTGGCCCGGGCCCTGGCTCATGAAGACCGCGAACAGATCCTCCTTCGGATCGATCCAGAAGAACGTGCCGGCAATGCCGCTCCAGAAATACTGGCCGACGCTGCCAGGGAAGGGGGCGATGCCGGCCTCTCGGCGCACGGCAAAGCCGAGACCGAAGCCGTGGCCGGGCGACAGCAGCGTGCCATTCGTCACAACATGCGGCCCGAGATGATCGGACGCCATCAGCGCCAGCGTCTTGCGGCCGATGATCCTGTTGCCGTCGAGCGTGCCGCCATTGCGCAGCATCAGGCAGAAGCGGGCATAGTCCATCGTGGTCGAGACCAGGCCGCCGCCGCCGGACTCCATCACCGGCTGCTCGAGCATGTTGAACAGCGCGACCTTGTCGCCGGTCCAGGGGTCGGTCGCGAATGGCTCGGCAAGACGCCCGGCATTGGCCGCGGGGGTCGAGAAGCCGGTCTCGGCCATCTGGAGCGGCGCGAGCACGCGCTCGGTGAGGAACGCGCCGAGCGTTTTGCCGCTGACGACCTCGATGATGCGGCCAAGGATGTCGGTGGACCGACTGTAGTTGAACTCCGCGCCGGGCTGGCAGACCAGCGGAAAGCTCGCCACCAGTGCGGCATGCTCGGCATTGGTGATCTTGCGGCTGCGGACGCGGGAGTCCTGGTAGAGCTTGTGCACGGGGCCGTCGCCCTGGTGCTCGTAGGTGAGGCCGGAGGTGTGGCGGAGCAGGTCCTGCACGGTCATGGGCCGCGTCGGCGGCACCAGCTCCAACTTGCCGTCCTTGACGACGCCGACCTGCTGGCTCGCGAACTCCGGGATGAATTTTGCGACCGCGTCGCTGAGCAGGAGCTGGCCGTCCTCGACCAGCGCCATGATGCCGACCGAGACGATCGGCTTGGTCATCGAGAAGATGCGGAAGATCGAATCGCGCGCCATCGGCGCCGCGCCCGCCGGGCCCTGCTTGCCGAGCGCCTCGAACCAGCCGATTTGGCCGCCCCTCGCCACCAGCACGGTGACCCCGGGAACGGTTCCCTTGTCGATCTCGCGGCTGAAGGCATCAGACATGGCCTGGAGACGGGGGCGCGACAGCGCGAGCGTCTCGGGGCGGGCCTCCGGCAAAGGCGGGGTGTGGAGCGCGATCGGTGCCTGTTGGGCGGCTGTGGCGGTCGCTGTAACGGTCATGGGCACTCCCGATTGTTTTTCGTTATGGCCAATGGACTGTGGCCCAGAAAGCCCGGCACAAACAAGCGAAGCCGGCGCGGTTCACCCTTGCAAACCGGCCGCTCTCTGTGCTTGAAAGCGCCCCTGATCCGCGGCGACGCTGGGTCTATAGGAGTGTAGCTCAATTGGTAGAGCACCGGTCTCCAAAACCGGGGGTCGCAGGTTCGAGCCCTGCCACTCCTGCCAGATAAATCAAGGGCTTAAGCGGCGTTTAATATCTCGAACAGAGGCTGAACGGGACCCAAAGCAGCTTAGGACCCAAGAATTCCCGCAGAGATAGCATTGATGACATCTACGACCGAAGTATCGGCCGTCTGCTTGCGTTTGCGCTTTGCGTAGTTCCTCAGCCGCACCGCGGGGTCGTCCCCGATCCGTTCAGCAACAGTGTGCACCGGCACGCCCTTGTCGAGCAGGAGGGTGGCGTGGGTGCCTCGCAGATGGTGGAACTCGAAGCCGACAAACCCCAGGGCGTCAGCGCCGCGGCGGAAGGTCTTTGAGAACGCGCTTGGGTCTCTCGGCTTGGCAAAATCGAAGTCCTCGCCGGCCGCTGGGGCGCCCGGAAAGATCAAGGCGTTCTCCGGCAGCCGGACGAGGCTTAGGTCGACTTCGACGTCGTCGGGAATGCCCGCCAGAAGGCGCTGGAGCTTCGCCCGCTCGGCCAGCAGCAAAGTGACGGTCCCCTCGTCCCGAGCGATCGTGCGCTTTCCGCGCCACGTCTTAGGTACCTTTAAAGGGATCCCGAACTTCTTGGTGATCTCTAGAGCTCGCTCGACCCTGAGGGTCTTTTGCTCTGGATTGAAGTCGATCCAGCGGAGGCCAGAAGCTCGTTGCGGCGAACGCCAGTCGCGGCATCGACCGCGACCGGAGCGTACATGGTCGGGGAGGGCTTGAACCCGTCCACCAGGGTCTTGAGGTCCGGCTCATCAAGCGCCAAGCCGTGATCGCTCTCGCCGGCCGAGGGAAGTTGTTCGATCCGGGTCATCGGGTTGCTGGTAAGCATCCCTTTCCGCTCTGCGGTCGACAGGCAGGAGTTGAAACACCGGTGCACGTGGTTGACGGTCATCGGTGCCAGCTTTTGCTCGAGCTTCCCATATAGCTCGTCAATTTCAATGGCCTTCAGATGACGAGCTCTCGTTCGGCCTGCCGGAGCATTTCGCAGGCTATGCCAACGACGTCGTCAGCCGCTTCGGCATCGCGCGGGTTCGCTGGTCGTCGAGCTCGGCAGCAACGACGGATCGCTGCTCGGCTTCTTCAAGGAGCGCGGCATGCGCGTGCTGGGTGTCGATCCTGCAGTCGACATCGCGCGGCGCGCGACGGAAGCGGGAATCGAGACTATCGGCGATTTCTTCACCGATGCGATCGGGCACCGCATCCTGCAGAGCCATGGTGCGGCGAGCGTCGTGATCGCCAACAACATGATCGCCAATGTCGACAATCTCGATCCGCTGGTGATCGGGGTTCGCGACGTGCTTGCGCCGGACGGATTGTTCGTGTTCGAAACGCAATACGGCGTCGATGTCACCGAGAAGAACCTGCTCGACACCGTCTATCACGAGCATCTGTCGTATTTTAACATCAAGCCGCTGACGCGCTTTTTCGCCCGGCTTGGCATGGAAGTGATCGACGTCCAGCACATCTGGACCAAGGGCGGCTCGATCCGCGTGACGGTCCAGCGCGCCGGCGGTGCGAAGAAGCCGTCCGCGGAGGTCGCGCGCTTCATCGCGGAGGAGGACCGGCTCGGTGTCGATCAGCCGGCCTATTATGCGCCCTTGTGTCCCCGAAATCTGCCAGAATGTGGCAACGGGCGGTTGGATCAGAACCGCCCGTTGCCGGAACTGAGCCCGTTGCGCCCAAAGGCGACAGAGCCTGCTAAAGAGCAAGGGACAGCTCCGGTGTCTTCCTGAACCCGAACAGTTGCAAGGGCTGCGAGCCCGTACCAGGCAAGGAAGGGAGTGGATGATGACACAAGACGATCTGGTTGTCGTCGGCATCGATGTCGCTAAAGACAAGATTGATGCGTGCATTCGGACCGTAACGGAGCGGAAGACTTGCCCAACAACCGCGGCGGGGCGACGGAGCTTGATTGCATGGCTTCGCAAGCATCAGGTCGGCAAGGCAGTGATGGAGGCAAGCGGCGGCTACGAGCGGGTATGGGCCAAGGCGTTGCGCCAAGCAGGGCTGGAAGTACGGATCGTCGATCCCAAACGGGTTCGCCACTTTGCGGAATCGGCGGGACGCCTTGCGAAAAATGACAAGATCGACGCGGAGATGATCTCCTGGTTCGCCGAGACATTCGGCGAGGCTCCCAGCCAAGTCGACAATCCCGCTCACGAGGAGATGAAGGCACTGGTGAAGGGACGCCAAGGCCTGCTTGACGTCAGGGCTCGCCTGGAAATGCAGAAGGAGCATGAGGCGCCGGCCCTTGTTCAGAAGGCTCGCGCGCGTCTTCTTAAGAAGCTGGCTGACGAAATCGCCGCGCTCGAGACCGCGATCGCGGCGACGATCAAGACAACGCCGGACTTTGCCAAACGCGCCGAGATCATCCAGAGCGTACCAGGCTTTGCTGAGGGGACCGCAATGGCGCTGCTTGGAGGACTACCGGAGCTGGGGCAGGTGAGCGACGAAGTTGCCGCCGCGTTGATGGGCGTTGCTCCTTATGACGATGATAGCGGCAAACGTCGAGGTGAACGCTGCATCAAGGGTGGCCGCCGCTGGGTGCGAAATGCCCTCTACATGCCCTGTGTCGGTGCCGCAACGCTGAACAATCCGGTGTTCAAGGCCTTCTACGAACGGCTGATTGCCAAGGGCAAGCCGCCAAAGGTCGCGATCGTCGCCTGCATGCGCAAGCTGATCATCATCCTCAACACCATGATCGCGCGCGGCGAGACGTGGGATCCGAAGAAATACAGGGTGGCCTGACGAGCGCGCCTATCTCGCGCTCGGACCTCGGCCGAGCGCATGCAAAGCCAACAGACCGGTGAGCGGACGGGGTCAAGGCCGTCAGCCGCCGCAGGCGGGGGCGCGCCAGCGCCAGCCTTGAGGCCGGCCGATCGCCGGGCTACTTCGCCACAGTTGCTATGTGAAGAGGATCGCTGCCATCCGCGACGAGCTGGTCGCGATGGCGGATGCCGCCCATGCGCGTGGTCAGCTGGTCGCCGGCTACGGCGTCTCGGTCGGCACCACGACCCTGCTTCCGCAGTTCGGCCTGGAGAACAAGATCGACTTCCTGGTGGACGACGACCCAAAAAAGGGGAACGTGATGGCCGGCCCGGGTTACGACATTCCGATTCTGCCTCCGGCCGCCCTTTACGAGCGCAAGCCCGCCTTCGTCGTGGTCTTCGCCTGGCGCTATGTCGACCCGATCCGGGCAAAGCACGCTCGCTATTTCGCCGAAGGTGGAAAGTTCGTGGTGCCGCTGCCTGGCATTTCCAGGGTGGAACGGGCCGACTGACTGTGCCGGGCTGCCGATGGTCTCCCCGGCGCCTTGCGGGCGGTGGATAACCCCTTGATCCACATGGTCTCTGCACGGCCGTCCGGGGGAAGGCGGCTTGCCCGCACGAACTCTCTATATCTTGACCTTTGGCCCCATCCGCAGTAGATACCCCGCACTCGCAGCCGGCCCGTTAGACGCGGATCTCCGGCGCGGCTTTGAAATCCCCGAACAATCGAGCCCGGTTTCCGGCTCATCCTTCGAGACAGAGGGCTGGGCCAACGGCGGCTGTTCGGATCCCTGAAATTCATTCGCGTCTGTCGACGGACGCTGGACCCTAGACGATGGCAGTCAGCCCGTTCAAGTTCTTGCAGGAAGTGCGCTCGGAGACTGCCAAGGTCACCTGGCCGACCCGCCGCGAGACCACTATCACCACCATCATGGTGTTCGTCATGGTCGCGCTGGCCTCGATCTTCTTCTTCGCCGCCGACCAGATGATCCGCTACCTCATCACCTTCGTCCTGGGCATTCACTGATGGCAACAGCAACCGCTCAAGTGTCCGACAAGCGCTGGTACATCGTCCACGCCTATTCGAACTTCGAGAAGAAGGTCGCCGAATCGATCCGCGAGCAGGCCAAGCAGCGTGGGCTCGAGGATTTATTCGAGCTGGTGCTGGTTCCGACCGAGAAGGTCACGGAAGTGCGCCGTGGCCGCAAGATCGACGCCGAGCGCAAGTTCTTCCCGGGTTACGTGCTGGTGAAGATGAAGCTGACCGATGAGGCGTTCCATCTGATCAAGAACACGCCGAAGGTCACCGGCTTCCTCGGCGCGGAAAACAAGCCGATGCCGATCTCGGAAGCCGAGGCCATGCGCATCCTGCACCAGGTGCAGGAAGGCGTGGAACGGCCGAAGGCGTCGGTGTCGTTCGAGATCGGCGAGAACGTGCGCGTGGCCGACGGCCCGTTCGCCTCGTTCTCGGGTGTGGTCGAGGAAATCGATGAGGCGCGCTCGCGCGTGAAGGTCGCGGTGTCGATCTTCGGCCGCGCGACGCCGGTCGAGCTGGAATTCGGTCAGGTCGAGAAGGTCTGACCGGGTAACGCGTGAGGCCGAAAGGCTTCGCGCAAAGAGAGGCCGTGGGAGGGAGAGGGCGGTTGCCAGCCGCATCCGACCCAGACCACGAACCTGAAACCGCCGGCAATCGCCGGCACAACAGGAGTGATACATGGCAAAGAAAGTGACCGGATACCTGAAGCTTCAGGTCCCGGCCGGTGCGGCGAATCCTTCGCCCCCGATCGGTCCCGCGCTCGGTCAGCGCGGTCTCAACATCATGGAGTTCTGCAAGGCGTTCAACGCCCAGACCCAGAAGGAAGAGAAGAACACCCCGATCCCGGTGATCATCACCATCTATGCGGACCGTTCCTTCACCTTCGAGATGAAGACGCCGCCGATGTCCTACTTCCTCAAGCAGGCGGCCAAGATCCAGTCCGGCTCGAAGGCGCCGGGCCGTGACAAGGCCGGCAAGGTGACCAAGGCGCAGGTGCGCGAGATCGCCGAGAAGAAGATGAAGGACTTGAATTGCGACACCATCGAATCGGCCATGAAGATGGTCGAGGGCTCCGCCCGTTCGATGGGTCTGGAAGTTGCGGGGTAAGCGGCCATGGCAATCGGAAAGCGTTTGAACAAAGCCCGCGAAGGCATTGACCGCGAAAAGCTTTACCCGCTCGCGGACGCCATCAAGATGGTCAAGGAGCGCGCGAAAGCGAAGTTCGACGAGACCATCGAGGTCGCCATCAATCTCGGCGTCGATCCGCGTCACGCCGACCAGATGGTCCGCGGCGTCGTGACCCTGCCGAACGGCACCGGCCGTACGCTCCGCGTCGGCGTGTTCGCCCGCGGCGCCAAGGCCGATGAGGCCAAGGCCGCGGGTGCCGACGTCGTCGGCGCCGAGGACCTGGTCGAGAAGGTGCAGAACGGCACGATCGATTTCGACCGCTGCATCGCCACCCCCGACATGATGCCGCTGGTCGGCCGCCTCGGTAAGGTGCTCGGCCCGCGCGGCCTGATGCCGAACCCGAAGATCGGCACCGTGACCATGGACGTCACAGGTGCGGTGAAGGGTGCCAAGGGCGGCTCGGTCGAGTTCCGGGTCGAGAAGGCCGGCATTCTGCAGGCCGGTGTCGGCAAGGCCTCGTTCTCCGAGGAGAAGCTGGTCGAGAACATCAAGGCTCTCGCGGACGCCGTCTCCAAGGCGAAGCCGGCCGGTTCCAAGGGCACCTACATCCAGCGCGTTGCGGTGTCCTCGACGATGGGCCCCGGCGTGAAGGTCGAGCCGGGGACCATTCTCGGCTGAAGTTTGAAAATTGCATGAGGCGGGGGGCGGAATTGGGCGACCGATTCCGCCCCTCGTCGTTTGTGGTGGCGTTGACTGGAAACAAGAACAATGGCTGACAAGGTCCTGATCTACTCGCGCTTTCCCAAGTCGATGATGGTGCGTTTCGCCGAGCGGTTCGAACTGCTCGACACCGGCGGCAAGCCGGCGCGGGAGGTGTTTCCGGCCGACGTGCTCGGCGGCATCCGTGCGCTGCTGACCGCGGGCGGCTCGCCGCTGGGGGCAGAGGCGATGGACCTGTTTCCAAAGCTCGGCGTCATCGTCTGCTACGGCACCGGCTATGACGGCGTCGACCTGAAGGCCGCCGCCGCCCGCAATATCGCGGTTGGCCACAGTCCGGGCGCAAATGCGGCTTCCGTCGCTGACATTGCGATGACCCTGATGCTGGCGACGACGCGGCGGATTTTGGTGGCCGACCAGTATGTCCGCAGCGGCGACTGGGCGGCCTCGAAACAATCGCCGATGATGCGTCCCCAGGCCGGCATGCCCGGCCGCCGCATCGGCGTCTATGGCATGGGCGAGATCGGACGCAAGATCGCCGCGCGCTGCGTCGCTTTCGAGAGCGAGGCCGGCTACTACAGTCGCACCAAATACGATCTGCCCTATCAATATTTCCCGTCGCTGGAGGCGCTGGCCGACTGGTGCAGCGTGCTGATGATCGCGGTGCGGGCAGGGGCCGAGACCCAACATGTCGTCAACGCCGATATCCTCAGGCGAATCGGCGCGGACGGCTACGTCGTCAACATCTCCCGCGGCTCCGTCGTCGACGAGAAGGCCCTGGTCGCGGCGCTCACCGACAAGACCATCGCGGGGGCCGGCCTCGACGTCTTCGAGAAGGAACCGCACGCGCCCGACGCGCTGACCGCGCTCCCGAACGTCGTGTTCGCCCCCCATATCGGCGGCCACACCCTGGACTCGCACGTTGCCATGCAGAATTGTGTGCTGGCGAACCTGGCGGCGTTTTTCGAGGGCAAGCCGCTGCCTTACGCCGTCAAATCGGCCTGAATCGGTCCCTGTTGGGCCATCCCAAGCCCTGTCGGCAATAGCTTGGAACTGGTGTGAATTTTGCTCTTGGCAAGCAGGCCCGGAGCGGTTAAAGAACCGCCTCCGGACGTGCCGGCCTCGGCTGGCGCGTCCGTGCACGCATTCCGGAAACCCGACACGGCAGGAGATCATTCCTTTTCAGGACGTCCGCAAGGATTTGCCGGAAAAGGAAGGAAAACCCGTCGGTTGGCTGGGGTGCGGGCAGAGGTCGGACGGTTCGCCGGCTGACCTTGTCCTGTCCAAGACTGCAGGCGCCCGCGGGAAATTTCGATTTCTCAACGGCTTAATCGCATGGCCTGCATAGACGGGTGAAGACCGGATTTCACTTCGCACCCAGCTTTAAGGGCTGGCTTCGCGAAAAGGGTCTGGTTCGGACCTCGACACGCCGTGGGCCTCTAACGGGCTCCCGGAGGGCAGGCTTTGAATTGTCGTCTTGCCCGGCGTGTCTGATGGGTTTTTGACCCGGAGGTTCAGGTTTGGGCGGGACGATGGGTGCAACCCGGCGGTCCCGCTTCTCGCGATGACCGCCAACCGGAGAGAGCTTGCTGTGGAACGAGCGGCAAAAAAAGAAGCGGTCGAACAGCTCAATGAGGTCTTCAAGACCACGAGCGTCGCGGTCGTTGCTCAATATTCCGGCCTCACCGTCGCCCAGATGCAGAAGCTGCGCCAGCAGATGAAGCAGGCGGGCGCTGCGGTGAAGGTCTCGAAGAACCGTCTCGCCAAAATTGCTCTTGAAGGCACTGACGTCGTTGCCATCGGTCCCATGCTGAAGGGACCGACCGTGATCGCCACTTCGAACGATCCGGTAGCGGCGCCGAAGGTCGCCATCGAATTCGCCAAGGCGAACGAAAAGTTCGTCATCGTCGGCGGATCGATGGGTAAGACCGTCCTGAATGTCGACGGCGTGAAGGCGCTTGCCTCGCTGCCGTCGCTTGACGAACTGCGCGGCAAGATCGTCGGCCTCATCGTGGCCCCGGCGACCAAGCTGGCCCAGCTCGCCAACGCGCCCGCGGGCAAGCTCGCGCGCGTCATCCAGGCTCATGCCTCAAAGGGCGAAGCGGCCTGACGCCCTTCGCAAAACTCAAACCCGAACCAGACTTACACTCAAGGAAACTGAACAATGGCTGACTTGCAGAAGATCGTTGACGACCTCTCGAGCCTCACCGTGCTCGAAGCTGCTGAACTCGCGAAGCTCCTCGAAGAGAAGTGGGGCGTTTCGGCTGCCGCGGCTGTCGCCGTTGCCGGCCCGGCGGGTGCTGGCGGCGGCGCTGCCGCTCCGGCGGAAGAGAAGACCGAGTTCACGGTCGTTCTCGCCAGCGCCGGCGACAAGAAGATCGAGGTCATCAAGGAAGTCCGCGCCATCACCGGTCTCGGCCTGAAGGAAGCAAAGGACCTCGTCGAGGGTGCTCCGAAGCCGCTGAAGGAAGGCGTGAACAAGGAAGAAGCCGACAAGATCAAGGCCCAGCTCGAGAAGGCTGGCGCGAAGGTCGAGCTGAAGTAACGCAAGTTACTTCAGCGAAATCCCGGGCTCGCGAAGCGAGGCCCGGGATCTTGTCCGAAGATCGTGGATGGCCGGGTCAAGCCCGGCCATGACGACCTGAAAGACAGGGGCCGAATGCAAAAGGCATGCGACGGAACGACCCTACGCAGGCCGAACACGAAAAAGTGTGGGGATTTGAGGGTTTGACCCTCGAATCTGCACTATTGTCGCCCCATATCGGGTCGGCAGCACGAAAGCGCGGTGGGCAGGGATGCCGGATTTCCCTGTAAGCCGTTGGGAGAGCAGGCTATTTCGGGCTTTTGCAGTCCGTGAAGACGATCGTTGTGACGGGCGGGCGCGCATCTGCGCCTCGCGCGTCGTTTTGCGTTTTGAAGGTCTGAAGAACGGATTCAGGACATTCGCACCTGAAGCTGCGTCTCTGGCCCCCAAGACGGGTTCGAAAATTCAACCCGGAAAGCGGTGGCAGCCGCGTTCCGGACGGCGCGCCCAGAGCGGGCGACGAAAATGAGAGGCCACGATGGCGCAGCAGACATTCACCGGTCGCAAACGCGTTCGCAAGTTCTTCGGACACATCAAGGAAGTCGCCGAGATGCCGAACCTCATCGAGGTTCAGAAGGCGTCCTATGACCAGTTCCTGATGGTCGACGAACCCCCGGGCGGCCGTCTCGACGAGGGTCTGCAGGCGGTGTTCCGCTCGGTGTTTCCGATCTCCGACTTCTCGGGCACCTCGATGCTGGAATTCGTCCGCTACGAGTTCGAGCAGCCGAAATACGACGTCGACGAGTGCCGCCAGCGCGGCATGACCTTCGCCGCACCCCTCAAGGTGACGCTGCGCCTCATCGTGTTCGATATCGACGAGGAAACCGGCGCCAAGTCGGTGAAGGACATCAAGGAGCAGGACGTCTACATGGGCGACATCCCGCTCATGACGATGAACGGCACCTTCATCGTCAATGGCACCGAGCGCGTCATCGTCTCGCAGATGCACCGGTCGCCCGGCGTGTTCTTCGATCACGACAAGGGCAAGACCCATTCCTCGGGCAAGCTGCTGTTCGCAGCGCGCGTCATCCCGTATCGCGGCTCCTGGCTCGACATCGAGTTCGACGCCAAGGACATCGTCTATGCGCGTATCGACCGTCGCCGCAAGATTCCGGTGACGTCGCTGATGTTCGCGCTCGGCCTCGACGGCGAAGCGATCCTGTCCACGTTCTACAAGAAGATCCTCTACAAGCGGACCAAGGAAGGCTGGCGCGTTCCGTTCGACGCCAACCGTTTCCGCGGCTACTCGACCGTCAACGACCTGATCGATGCCGACACCGGCAAGGTCGTGCTCGAGGCCGGCAAGAAGCTCACCGTCCGCGCCGCCCGCCAGCTCCAGGAGAAGGGGCTGAAGGCGCTGCGCATGGCGGACGAGGAGCTGGTCGGCAACTACGTCGCCGAGGACCTCGTCAATCCGAAGACCGGCGAGATCCACGCCGAAGCCGGCGAGGAGATCACCGACAAGCTGATGAAGGCTCTCAACGAGCAGGGCTACAAGGAGCTGCCGCTGCTCGACATCGACCACGTCAATGTCGGTCCCTACATTCGCAACACGCTCGCGGCCGACAAGAACATGACGCGTGAGGACGCGCTGTTCGACATCTACCGCGTCATGCGTCCGGGCGAGCCGCCGACGCTGGAATCGGCCCAGGCCATGTTCCAGTCGCTGTTCTTCGACGCCGAGCGCTACGACCTCTCCGCGGTCGGCCGCGTCAAGATGAACATGCGCCTCGACCTCGATGCGCCGGACACCCAGCGCACGCTGCGCAAGGAGGACATCCTCTCCGTCATCAAGACGCTGGTGGATCTGCGCGACGGCAAGGGCGAGATCGACGACATCGACCATCTCGGCAACCGCCGTGTGCGTTCGGTCGGCGAGCTCATGGAGAACCAGTACCGCATCGGCCTGCTGCGCATGGAGCGCGCGATCAAGGAGCGCATGTCCTCGGTCGACATCGACACGGTCATGCCGCAGGACCTGATCAACGCGAAGCCTGCGGCTGCCGCCGTGCGCGAGTTCTTCGGCTCCTCGCAGCTCTCGCAGTTCATGGACCAGACCAACCCGCTCAGCGAGATCACCCACAAGCGCCGTCTCTCGGCGCTTGGACCGGGCGGTCTGACCCGCGAGCGCGCCGGCTTCGAGGTGCGCGACGTGCATCCGACGCATTACGGCCGCATCTGCCCGATTGAGACGCCGGAAGGTCCGAACATCGGCCTGATCAACTCGCTCGCGACCTTCGCGCGCGTGAACAAGTACGGCTTCGTCGAGACGCCGTATCGGAAGGTCAAGGATGGTCGTGTCACCGACGAGGTCGTGTACCTGTCGGCGATGGAGGAAGGGCGCTATTCCGTGGCCCAGGCCAACGTGCCGGTCGACGCCAAGGGCCGCTTCACCGAAGACCTCGTGGTCTGCCGCTCGAGCGGGACGCGCGACGTCGTGCCGATGACGCCCGACAAGGTCGACTACATGGACGTGTCGCCGAAGCAGCTCGTTTCGGTCGCCGCGGCGCTGATCCCGTTCCTCGAGAACGACGACGCCAACCGCGCGCTGATGGGCTCGAACATGCAGCGCCAGGCGGTGCCGCTGGTCCGCGCCGAGGCGCCGTTCGTCGGCACCGGCATGGAGGGCGTCGTTGCCCGTGACTCCGGCGCCGCGATCGCGGCGCGCCGCTCGGGCGTGATCGACCAGATCGACGCCACCCGCGTCGTCATCCGCGCCACGGAAGATCTCGATCCGACCAAGTCGGGCGTCGATATCTACCGTCTGATGAAGTACCAGCGCTCAAACCAGTCGACCTGCATCAACCAGCGTCCGCTGGTGAAGGTCGGCGACATCGTCAAGAAGGGCGACATCATCGCCGACGGTCCGTCGACCGATCTCGGCGAGCTCGCGCTCGGCCGGAACGTGCTGGTCGCGTTCATGCCGTGGAACGGCTACAACTTCGAAGACTCGATCCTGCTCTCCGAGCGGATCGTGAAGGAAGACGTCTTCACCTCGATCCACATCGAGGAGTTCGAGGTGATGGCCCGCGACACCAAGCTCGGACCTGAGGAAATCACCCGCGACATTCCGAACGTCTCGGAAGAAGCGCTGAAGAACCTCGACGAAGCCGGTATCGTCTACATCGGTGCGGAAGTGCGCGCCGGTGACATCCTCGTCGGCAAGATCACGCCGAAGGGCGAAAGCCCGATGACGCCGGAAGAGAAGCTCCTGCGCGCCATCTTCGGCGAGAAGGCCTCCGACGTCCGCGACACCTCGCTGCGCGTTCCTCCGGGCGTGCAGGGCACGATCGTGGAAGTGCGCGTGTTCAACCGTCACGGCGTCGACAAGGACGAGCGTGCGCTGGCGATCGAGCGGGAAGAGATCGAGCGCCTCGCCAAGGACCGCGACGACGAGCAGGCGATCCTGGACCGCAACGTCTACAACCGTCTTGCCGAGCTGCTCGAGGGGCGGCAGGGCATTGCGGGTCCGAAGGGCTTCAAGAAGGACACCAAGATCACCCGTGCGGTGCTCGAGGAGTACCCGAAGTCGCAGTGGTGGCTGTTCGCTTCGCCCAACGACAAGCTGATGGCCGAGATCGAGGCCATGCGAAAGCAGTACGACGAGTCGAAGAAGGGGCTGGAACAGCGCTTCCTCGACAAGGTCGAGAAGCTTCAGCGCGGCGACGAATTGCCGCCCGGCGTGATGAAGATGGTCAAGGTCTTCGTCGCGGTGAAGCGCAAGATCCAGCCCGGCGACAAGATGGCCGGCCGCCACGGCAACAAGGGCGTGGTGTCGAAGATCGTGCCGATCGAGGACATGCCGTTCCTCGAAGACGGCACGCATGCCGACATCGTGCTCAATCCGCTCGGCGTGCCCTCGCGCATGAACGTCGGACAGATCCTCGAGACCCATCTCGGCTGGGCCTGCGCCGGTCTCGGCAAGCGTATCGGCCAGACGGTCGATGCCTATTTGTCGAAGCAGGACATCAAGCCGCTGAAGGAAACCTTGAAGAGAGTCTACGGCGAGGACGAGACGATCAAGTCGCTCAACGACAACGAGCTGCTCGAACTCGGCCATAACCTCAGCCGCGGCGTGCCGATCGCGACGCCGGTGTTCGACGGTGCCAAGGAAGCCGATATCGAGGAGATGCTGAAGCTTGCCGGTCTCGATGCTTCGGGGCAGTCGACCGTCTATGACGGCCGCACCGGCGATCCGTTCGATCGCAAGGTGACGGTGGGCTACATCTACATGCTCAAGCTGCACCATCTCGTCGACGACAAGATCCATGCGCGTTCGATCGGTCCGTACTCGCTCGTCACCCAGCAGCCGCTGGGCGGCAAGGCGCAGTTCGGCGGTCAGCGCTTCGGCGAAATGGAGGTGTGGGCGCTCGAGGCTTACGGCGCGGCGTACACGCTCCAGGAGATGCTGACGGTGAAGTCGGACGACGTCGCCGGCCGCACCAAGGTGTACGAGGCGATCGTGCGCGGCGACGACACGTTCGAGGCCGGTATTCCGGAATCGTTCAACGTGCTGGTCAAGGAAATGCGCTCGCTCGGCCTCAACGTCGACCTGCACAACTCCAAGATGGGACCGGCGCCGACGTCGGAAGCGGCCGAGTAATTCGACCTGTCATGCCCGGCCTTCACGGCCGGGCATTGGCGCCCCTCCCGAGGCCTTGAGGGCAGGGCGCCCCGCTTGAGTGATTTTCGAATTTGCGGCCGGAGGCGACCGGCACGCGAGGAGAAGACGATGAACCAAGAAGTTATGAATCTCTTCAACCCGACGACGCCGGCTCAGGTCTTCGACCAGATCCGGATCTCGATCGCGTCCCCCGAGAAGATTCTGTCCTGGTCCTACGGCGAGATCAAAAAGCCCGAGACCATCAACTACCGGACCTTCAAGCCCGAGCGCGACGGTCTGTTCTGCGCCCGCATCTTCGGGCCGATCAAGGATTACGAGTGCTTGTGCGGCAAGTACAAGCGCATGAAGTACAAGGGCATCATCTGCGAGAAGTGCTCGGTCGAGGTCACGCTGTCGCGCGTCCGGCGCGAGCGCATGGGCCATATCGAGCTCGCAGCCCCCGTCGCCCACATCTGGTTCCTGAAGTCGCTGCCCTCGCGCATCGGCCTCCTGCTCGACATGACGCTGAAGGATCTCGAGCGGATCCTCTACTTCGAATACTACGTCGTGCTCGAGCCGGGCCTCACCGCGCTGAAGGACCGCCAGCTCCTGTCGGAAGACGAGTATCTGAAGGCGCAGGACGAGTACGGCCAGGATTCCTTCACCGCCATGATCGGTGCCGAGGCGATCCGCGAGCTGCTCAAGGGCATGGACCTCGAGAAGCTCGAAGCCTCGCTGCGTGCCGAGATGCAGGAGACCGACTCCGACATCAAGCACAAGAAGCTCGCCAAGCGCCTGAAGATCGTGGAAGCGTTCCGCCACTCCGGCAACAAGCCGGAATGGATGATCATGACCGTGGTCCCGGTGATCCCGCCGGACCTGCGTCCGCTGGTGCCGCTCGACGGCGGCCGCTTCGCGACGTCGGACCTGAACGACCTCTACCGCCGCGTCATCAACCGCAACAACCGCCTGAAGCGGCTGATGGAGCTGCGCGCGCCCGACATCATCATCCGCAACGAGAAGCGCATGCTTCAGGAGGCGGTCGATGCGCTGTTCGACAACGGCCGGCGCGGCCGCGTCATCACCGGTGCCAACAAGCGCCCGCTGAAGTCGCTCGCCGACATGCTCAAGGGCAAGCAGGGCCGCTTCCGCCAGAACCTGCTCGGCAAGCGCGTCGACTATTCGGGCCGTTCGGTGATCGTGGTTGGTCCCGAGCTGCGCCTGCATCAGTGCGGCCTGCCGAAGAAGATGGCGCTCGAGTTGTTCAAGCCGTTCATCTATTCGCGGCTCGACGCCAAGGGCCTGTCCACCACCGTGAAGCAGGCCAAGAAGCTGGTCGAGAAGGAGCGACCCGAGGTCTGGGACATCCTGGACGAGGTGATCCGCGAGCATCCGGTGCTGCTCAACCGCGCCCCGACGCTGCATCGCCTCGGCATCCAGGCGTTCGAGCCCGTGCTGATCGAGGGCAAGGCGATCCAGCTTCACCCGCTGGTCTGCTCCGCGTTCAACGCCGACTTCGACGGCGACCAGATGGCCGTGCACGTCCCGCTGTCGCTCGAGGCGCAGCTGGAAGCGCGCGTCCTGATGATGTCGACCAACAACATCCTGCATCCGGCGAACGGCCAGCCGATCATCGTGCCGTCGCAGGACATCGTGCTCGGTCTGTACTACGTCTCGATCATGCGCGAAGGCCTGCCCGGCGAAGGCAAGGTGTTCGGCGACATGGCCGAGCTCGAGCACGCGCTGCATGCGAAGGTCATCCACCTCCACACCAAGATCAAGTACCGGTGGGAAGGCATGGATGAGACCGGCAAGGTCTCCAAGCGCTGGATCGAGACCACCGCCGGCCGCGTCATGCTCGGCAACCTGCTGCCGAAGAATCCGCGGATCTCGTACGAGATCATCAACAAGCTGATGACGAAGCGCGAGATCTCGGGCGTCATCGACCAGGTCTACCGCCACTGCGGCCAGAAGGAGACGGTGATCTTCTGCGACCGCATCATGGCGCTCGGCTTCTACAATGCGTTCAAGGCCGGCATTTCGTTCGGCAAGGACGACATGGTCGTGCCGCACGGCAAGTGGAAGATCGTCGACACCACTCGTACGCTGGCGAAGGATTTCGAGCAGCAGTACAACGACGGTCTGATCACCCACGGCGAGAAGTACAACAAGGTCGTCGATGCCTGGTCGAAGGCCACGGAAGAAATCGCCAAGGCGATGATGAAGGAGATCTCCGCCACCAAGAAGACGGCGAGCGGAGCCGACGCCGACATCAATTCGATCTACATGATGGCTCACTCCGGTGCCCGCGGTTCGCCGGCCCAGATGCGCCAGCTCGCCGGCATGCGCGGCCTGATGGCCAAGCCGTCGGGCGAGATCATCGAGACGCCGATCATCTCGAACTTCAAGGAAGGCCTCTCGGTGCTCGAGTACTTCAACTCGACCCACGGCGCCCGCAAGGGCCTCGCGGACACCGCGTTGAAGACCGCGAACTCCGGCTACCTGACCCGTCGTCTCGTCGACGTGGCGCAGGACTGCATCATCACGCAGAGTGACTGCGGCACCAAGCTCGGCATCAAGATGCGCGCCATCGTCGACGCCGGCACCGTGGTCGCCTCGCTCGGCTCGCGCATCCTCGGACGCACGGCCTGCGAAGACGTGCGTGACGGCTCGGGTAAGGTGATCGTCAAGCGCGACACGCTGATGGAAGAAAGCCACGTGGATGCCATCCATCAGGCCGGCATCCAGGAGGTGAAGATCCGCTCGGCGCTGACCTGCGAACTCGTCAACGGCATCTGCGGCAAGTGCTACGGCCGCGACCTCGCCCGCGGCACGCCGGTCAATCACGGCGAAGCGGTCGGCGTCATCGCGGCGCAGTCGATCGGCGAGCCGGGCACCCAGCTCACCATGCGCACCTTCCATATCGGCGGTGCGGCGCAGCTCAACGAGCAGTCTTTCGTCGAAGCCAACTTCGACGGCAAGATCGTGATCAGGAACAAGTCCATCGCCCGCAACAGCGAAGGTCACCTGATCGCGATGGTGCGCAACATGGTCGTTGCGATCGTCGATGCCGACGGCACCGAGCGTGCGACGCACCGTATCCAGTACGGTTCGCGCCTGCACGTCGACGAGGGCGACATGGTCAAGCGCGGCCAGCGTATCGTGGAGTGGGATCCCTACACCCGTCCGCTGCTCACCGAAGTCGAGGGAACCATCGGCTTCGAGGATCTGGTCGAGGGTCAGTCGATCTCGGAAACGCTCGACGAAGCCACGGGTATCGCCAAGCGCGTGGTCATCGACTGGCGCTCGACGCGCGGCGGCTCGGACCTGCGTCCGGCCATCGTGGTCAAGGGCAAGGACGGCAAGGTGCTCAAGCTCGCCCGTGGCGGCGATGCCCGCTACATGCTGTCGGTCGACGCCATTCTCTCGGTCGATATCGGAGCCAAGGTCCAGCCGGGCGATATCCTCGCCCGTGTCTCGACCGAAAGCGCCAAGACGCGTGACATCACCGGCGGTCTGCCGCGGGTGGCGGAACTGTTCGAGGCTCGGCGCCCGAAGGATGCGGCGATCATCGCCGAAATCGCGGGCACCATCCGGTTCGGGCGCGACTACAAGAACAAGCGTCGCATCTCGATCGAGCCGATGGACAAGACCGACGAGCCGCGCGAGTACCTGATCCCGAAGGGCAAGCACATCCACCTTCAGGACGGCGACGTCGTCGAAAAGGGCGACTTCATCGTGGAAGGCAACCCGGCGCCGCACGACATCCTTGCGGTGAAGGGCATCGAGGAACTCGCGGCCTATCTGGTCAACGAGATCCAGGAGGTCTACCGGCTGCAGGGCGTGCTCATCAACGACAAGCACATCGAGGTGATTGTCCGTCAGATGCTCCAGAAGGTGGAAATCACCGATCAGGGCGATACGGACATGATCTCCGGCGAGCAGGTCGACAAGATCGAGTTCGACGCGCTGAACGCGAAGGCCAAGGAAGAGGGCAAGAAGCCCGCCACGGGAACGCCGGTCCTGCTCGGCATCACCAAGGCGAGCCTCCAGACCCGGTCCTTCTTCTCGGCGGCATCGTTCCAGGAGACCACCCGCGTCCTCACAGAGGCGGCGGTCAACGGCAAGATCGATCCGCTCGAAGGCCTCAAGGAGAACGTCATCGTCGGCCGGCTGATCCCGGCGGGTACCGGCGCCTCCATGGCCAAGATCCGCGAAGTCGCCATGAAGCGCGACAAGCTGATCCTGGATGAGCGCGAGAAGCAGGCGGCCGTCGTGTCGCCCGCGCCGGAAGCGGAGCCGATGGCGCTGCCGCCTGCGGAATGATGATTCATCCGTAGGAATACTGGGGACAATGAAAAGGCCGGCTTTTGCCGGCCTTTTTTTGCTGTTTCCTTCGCCTGCTGCGATGCGGGAAAATCTTTGTTCATCTTTCCTTCAGCCGCAAAAGCGCTTCTGCTAGGAGAGCTTAGCCCGGTGGTCCCGCGACGGGGCAGGGGCCGAAGACCACGGAACTCTCATGCTTGATCTCGCAATCGTAGGCGGCGGCCCCGGCGGGCTGATGAGCGCCTGGTATCTGAAGCGCAAACTCGGCGATCTCTGCCGCGTCACCATCTACGAGGCCTCCGACCGGCTCGGCGGCAAGATCGTCACGCGCAAATTCGATTCGGCACCCGCCATGTACGAGGCCGGCGTTGCCGAGATCTACGATTACTCGATGACCGGCCCCGATCCGCTGCGCGAGCTGATCCAGCATTTCGGCCTCCAGACCATTCCCATGGACGCCGAGCAGGTGCATTTCGGCGGCGAGCTCCTCAATGACGTGCCGGGCATGCGCCGCAAGTACGGCGCCAAGACCGCGGCCGCGATCGAGGCGTTCCGCAAGCGCTGTACCGAGGTGATGTCGCCGATCGAATATTACGAGGGCGTCGGCGCGCACGACAACGAGAATCCCTGGGCCTACAAGACCGCCGAGCAGGTGCTCGACGAGGAGGTCGAGGACGACACGGCAAAGCGTTTCTTCAAGGTGATGGCGCGCTCCGACATCGCGACCGAGAGCCACAACACCAACGGTCTCAACGCGCTGAAGAACTATCTGATGGATGTCGACGGCTATATCGGCCTCTATTCCATCCAGAATGGCAACGAGCAGCTGATCGAGTGCCTGCAGTCGGAGGTCAATGCCGACATCCAGCTCAATCACCGCGTGCTCACCGTCGGCAAGGCGCCGACCGGCCGCTATCAGCTCAAGATGATGAACGGCAAGGGACCGGAGACCCGCGACTTCGATCTCGTGCTGGTCTGCCTGCCGCATTCCTGGCTCGCCACCCTCGGCTGGGAGGGCGAGCAGCTGCGCAAGTCGATGGTCAAGCACGTCGCCTATTTCGACCGCCCCGCGCATTATCTGCGCGTCTCGATCCTGTTCGACGAGCCGTTCTGGGGCGAGAAGATTCCGGGCGCCTGGTTCATGTCGGAGGCCTTCGGCGGCTGCTGCGTTTACAACGAGGGCGCGCGCCACGACGTCGGCAAGCATGGCGTTCTGAACTGGCTCATTCCCGGCTCCGACGCGCTGGCTTTTGCCAATCTGTCGGATCAGGAGCTGATCGATGCCGCCCTGAAATCGCTGCCGGCTTCCCTCGGCGATGCGCGTTTGCATTTCATGGAAGGCAAGATCCACCGTTGGCTGTCGTCGGTGAATGCGCTGCCGGGCGGCTTGCCCGTGCGCGACGTCATGACCAATCACCGGCCCGAGCCGAAGGAGCATCCCGGCATCGTGGTGGTCGGCGACTATCTGTTCGATTCGACGCTGAACGGCCTGCTCGACTCCTCGGACGCGGCGACCGACATCATCCTGACCGAGATGATGCGCCTGCGCCGCGAACGCGCGCAGCAGAACGAGCCGCTCTCGAACAAGATCGATCGCGATTATTTCGAGAACTATCGCGGCCTCGGCCCCTATCACGAAGCGTGGCGGCACTTCACCGATCCCGATTACCTCGCCAGACTGATCGACATCGTCTGGGGCAAGGCTGCGGGGGCCAAGCTGCTGGTCGCGGGCTCCGCCAGCGGCGAGCTGGTCGGCGCGCTGCGCGATCGCGGCATCGACGCATGGGGAATCGAGAACAATCGGGCGATCCATGCCAAGACGCCGAAAGCGCTGAAGAAGTACAACAAGCTCGGATCAATCACCGACCTGCCGTTCAAGGACGGCACGTTCGACTTCGTCTTCGAGACCAGCCTCTGCCACGTCTCCCCGAAGCAGGTGACCCGCGCCATCCGCGAGCTCAACCGCGTGGTCAAGACCGGCCTCGTGTTCGGCTCGATCACCTCGGACATGGCGCCGGCATTGATCGACCGCTACGACCTCCTGCGTGGGGTCAAGAAGCTCGGCACCTGGTGGGAATGGTCCGAACTGTTCTTCGGCAACGGTTTCGAGCTTTCGATGCACCGCAAGGATTGTACCGATGCGCTCTGGGAGGCGACGCTCGCCGCCAACAAGGGGCCGGGGCAGTGGTATGCGGACGCGGACTCCTTGCGCTATTCGTTCTTCGATAAAGTCGAGGACGAGGACTAGCCGCGGGGCAGGTCGGATTCGCCAATTGTTTTGCCGAATTCATCCTGATCGCATAGAATCGGTGCAATAGCGGTTGCCGCTATTTTCTGGTTCTCTCTGCGGTCAGGCCGGCCGTCAGCATCGGTTGGTTTCATGGCGTCCAAGCCCCTCCCGCCCGACAAACAGAAGCTCGCCGCGGAAGAGGCGGCCGAGCTCGACGACAAGCTTGCCCTCGCCAAGCCGGACCTCGAAGACGACGAGGATCAGGAGGATGACGAGCTGGAGCTCGACGACGAGGACGAGGACCTCGTCGTCTTTACCGCGCGGGAAGCCGCCGGCGCGCTCGCGACCATCGTCGGGTTCGTCAAACCCTATCTCTCCAACTACAAGCGGATGCTGTCGTTCGTCGCATTCGGCGTCGTGGTCGAGACGTTGTTCAACGTCATCATGCCGCTCAGCCTCAAGTTCCTGATCGACGACGCACTCGGCGAGGAGGATTTTCAGGCGCTCTATAAGATACTCGGCGCGCTCGCCGTCGCCGGCATCTTCACTTCGATCGTTGCGGTCTGGTACGAGCGCTGGGACGCGCGGCTTGCCGCCTGCATCATCTCCGATGTCCGCAAGCGCCTGTTCGAGCACGTCCAGGACCTGCCGGCGGCCTATTTCGGCCGCACCAAGCGCGGCGAGATCCTGTCACGCTTCTCGGTCGACCTCTCGGCCTTCGAAGGCTCGGTCAAGACCTTTGCCAACAGCGCCGCGCTGCCGTTCCTGGAGTTGATCGCCGGCATCATCCTGATGCTGTTCCTGAACTGGCAGCTCGCGGTGGTCGCGCTTCTGGTGTTCCCGATCACGCTGATTGGCCCGCGCATCCTCACGCCGAAAGCGGTGCAGGCCAATTACGAGCAGAAGCTCAACGAGAGCGCGCTGCTCGGAATGGTGCAGGAGAACGTGGCGGCGCAGGCCGTGATCAAGGCGTTCAGCCTGCAACGCAAGATGTTCGGCTTCTTCACCTTGCGCAACGACGAGACCCGCAACAAGATCGCCTCGGCCGCGTTCCTGTCGACCATGGTGGAGCGGACGGTCACCGTCTCGGTGCTGCTCCTGCACCTCGTGGTGCTCGCGATCGGCGCCTATCTGGCGACCAAGGGCCAGATCACCATCGGCACCTTCGTCACCTTCGAGAGCGCGTTCTGGGAGGTCTCCTACAACATCGCCCACGTGATGCACTTCATCCCGGTGTCGATCTCCTCGGCCGCCGCGATCCGCCACATCCAGGAGCTGCTGGACGAGCCGACCCGCGGTGCCGATCGCCCCGGCGCGCCCGATCTGCCGCGCATCACCAACGACATTACTTTCGATCACGTCACCTTCCAGTACGAGGGCAGTCAGACACCGGTACTGGACAATCTCAGCCTCAAGCTCAAGGCCGGCAAGCGCATCGCCATCGTCGGCCCCTCAGGCTCCGGCAAGAGCACGCTGCTCAATCTGATTCTGCGGCTCTACGTGCCCAATGAAGGCCGCGTCACCATCGACGGCGTCGATGTCCGCAAGGTGACGTTGGATTCGCTGCGTCGGAGCATGGCGGTGGTGTTCCAGGAGAATATGCTGTTCAACATGTCGATCCGCGAGAACATCCGGCTCGGCAAGGAGGGGGCGACCGACGAAGAGGTGGAGGAGGCGGCCAAGAAGGCCGAGATCCACCGCTACATCATGAGCCTGCCGCAGCAATACGACACGCAGGTCGGCGAGCGCGGAGACACGCTGTCGGGTGGCCAGCGCCAGCGCATCGCGATCGCGCGTGCGATCATCCGTAACCCATCCGTTCTGCTGCTGGACGAAGCCACCTCGGCCCTCGACCAGACCACGGAAGCCGCGATCAACCGCACGCTGCTGAAGCTCGCCAAGGGCCGCACCATGATTTGGTCGACCCACCGCCTCGCGTCGGTGGTCGAGATGGACGAGATCATCGTGATTTCAGGGGGCAGGGCGATCGAGCGCGGCTCCCATGCCGAGCTGCTCGCCAAGAACGGCACCTATCGCAAGCTGTGGAACGATCAGATCCACCAGCCGCATGGCGTGTCGGCTCACGCCGACGACGACAGCGACGAGGACGACGAGGACGAGGAGGAGTGACCGGAGGCGTTCGGCTCCAAGGGAGCCGGCTTGGCCGATCCATGTCTCGTCTCCCAAGCGCGTGTGGTCCAGCACCGACTCATTGATTCTGTTGCGCAAGGCGTTCGGCCGACGTGGAGCCGCCAACTTTTTTCGACAAGCGGTTTGGGGGATCGGCCCCCGCGGATCGACCACTCCCATCGAAATCCCCGCGAGACCGCCCAACGCGGCACGCCGGGAATGCTGGAAAGCCTGTTCGCCAGCCGTCAGATCTGTGTATGGGCAGAAAAAAGCCCTCTGTTTGATAATAAAACTATATTTAATCCGGGTATAATCCTCTTTCGAGCCTAGCAGATCGGACTCTTCGTTCCCATGTCGGACGGGTGCGCGGAGGCGGCCAGGAGGCTATTTCTGCAGGCACGTGAGGCGCTTTGTGACTGTCGTTTCACCTTGACTTGACCGATTCTCACTTATAGAAAGCGCCTCACTTAACGACAGGCGGTGAGCATCGCCAGCGTCGGAACGGGCCACCCGTTGATCCCCAAGGACTAGATCCATAAGGGGTCGTAAAGGCGGGCACCAACCTCGACGAATGCCGCTCAAACGCTGTCGATCATAGCTAGGCAATGCCAGTGCGACTTTAGTTCTCTTGAGCATGTTCTCTTGAGATCGAATTCGGATGCATGACCTCAGTGCGCGGGCCGCGGCGTTACGCTGAACGGCCTCACTACTGCGGTCCTCTGTGGCGTCGAAGCGCTTTCCGCTCGTTGATGGAGCGGTTGGCGCAATTTCGCTTTGCGTGGGTTATTTCGCGCAAGGTGGCCCCTCGGGCGGGTGGCTCGAACAGAATTTGCGGACCCGGTGACGGGCCGCGGCAAGACAGCGGACCCGAGAGGGGCCGCGGCAGAAAAAGGGTGAAGGCCAGAATGCCGACGATCAACCAGCTGATCGCTCAACCGCGGGAAGTGCAGAAGTCGCGCAAGAAGGTGCCGGCGCTGCAGCAATCGCCGCAGAAGCGTGGTGTTTGCACGCGCGTCTACACCACGACCCCGAAGAAGCCGAACTCGGCGCTTCGTAAGGTTGCCAAGGTGCGCCTGACCAACGGCTTCGAGGTGATCGGCTACATCCCCGGCGAGGGTCATAACCTCCAGGAGCACTCGGTGGTCATGATCCGCGGCGGCCGCGTCAAGGACTTGCCCGGCGTGCGCTACCACATCCTCCGCGGCGTTCTGGATACCCAGGGCGTCAAGAACCGTAAGCAGCGCCGTTCGAAGTACGGCGCCAAGCGTCCGAAGTAAGCGGGAACCAAGCCTATGTCTCGTCGCCACTCTGCGGAAAAGCGCGAAGTTCTCCCGGATCCGAAGTTCGGGAACATCATCGTCACGAAGTTCATGAACTCGGTGATGTACGCCGGAAAGAAGTCGGTCGCCGAAGGTATCGTCTACGGCGCGTTCGGCATCATCGAGTCCAAGACCAAGCAGAACCCGCTCGGCGTGTTCGAGCAGGCGCTCGAGAACGTCATGCCGACGATCGAGGTGCGCTCCCGCCGCGTCGGCGGCGCGACCTATCAGGTTCCGGTCGAGGTTCGCTCGACCCGCCGGCAGGCCCTGGGCATCCGCTGGCTGATCGCGGCCGCGCGCGAGCGCAATGAGAAGACGATGACCGAGCGGCTCTCGGCGGAGCTCTTGGACGCATCGAACAACCGGGGGAACGCCGTCAAGAAGCGCGAAGACGTGCACCGCATGGCGGAAGCCAACCGCGCCTTCTCGCATTATCGCTGGTAACGGCGAAACAAACGGACTCGCAAGGAACACCCCATGCCCCGCCAACATGCCATCGAGGACTACCGTAACTTCGGTATCATGGCGCATATCGACGCCGGCAAGACCACGACGACCGAGCGCATCCTCTATTACACCGGCAAGAGCCACAAGATCGGCGAAGTGCACGAAGGTGCCGCGACGATGGACTGGATGGAGCAGGAGCAGGAGCGTGGCATCACGATCACCTCGGCTGCGACCACCGCCTTCTGGAACGGCAAGCGCCTGAACATCATCGACACGCCCGGCCACGTCGACTTCACCATCGAAGTCGAGCGTTCTCTGCGCGTGCTCGACGGCGCCGTCTGCGTGCTCGACTCCAACCAGGGCGTCGAGCCCCAGACCGAGACCGTCTGGCGCCAGGGCGACAAGTACAAGGTTCCGCGTATCGTCTTCGCCAACAAGATGGACAAGATCGGTGCGGACTTCTTCAAGTGCCTGTCCGACATCGTTGACCGTCTGGGTGCCAAGCCCGTCGCGATCCAGCTCCCGATCGGTGCCGAGAACAACTTCAAGGGTCTCGTCGATCTCGTGAAGATGAAGGGCGTCGTCTGGAACGATGAATCGCTCGGTGCGAAGTTCGATTATGTCGATATTCCGGAAGATCTCGTCGACCAGGCCAAGGAATACCGCGAGAAGATGGTGGAAGCCGCCGTCGAGCTCGACGACGACGCCATGGCCGCCTATCTCGACGGCAAGGAGCCGGACGAGGCGACGCTGAAACGCCTGATCCGCAAGGCGGTGCTGACCGGCGCGTTCTATCCCGTGCTGTGCGGCTCGGCCTTTAAGAACAAGGGCGTGCAGCCGCTGCTCGACGCCGTCGTCGACTATCTGCCGTCGCCGCTCGACGTGCCCGCGATCAAGGGCACGGACGACAAGGGCAACGAAGTCGTGCGCAAGGCGGACGACAAGGAGCCGCTGGCGCTGCTCGCGTTCAAGATCATGGACGACCCGTTCGTCGGCACCATCACCTTCTGCCGCATCTATTCCGGCATTCTGCAGAGCGGCACCGGCGTCGTGAACTCGACCCGCGAGAAGAAGGAACGGATCGGGCGCATGCTGTTGATGCATGCAAACAACCGCGAGGACATCAAGGAAGCCTATGCCGGCGACATCGTCGCGCTGGCCGGCCTGAAGGAAGCGCGCACCGGTGACACGCTGTGCGATCCCGACCATCAGGTCATCCTCGAGAAGATGGAATTCCCCGAGCCGGTCATCGAGATCGCGATCGAGCCGAAGTCCAAGGCCGACCAGGAGAAGCTGGGCGTGGCGCTGGCCAAGCTCGCGGCGGAGGATCCGTCCTTCCGCGTGTCGACCGACCATGAGTCCGGCCAGACCATCCTCAAGGGCATGGGCGAACTCCATCTCGACATCAAGGTCGACATCCTCAAGCGCACCTACAAGGTCGACGCCAACATCGGCGCGCCGCAGGTGGCGTTCCGCGAGCGCATCACCAAGCGGGTGGAGCACAGCTACACCCACAAGAAGCAGACCGGCGGTACCGGCCAGTTCGCGGCCGTGTCGTTCATCGTCGAGCCGAACGAGCCCGGCAAGGGCTTCGAGTTCGAATCGAAGATCGTCGGCGGTGCGGTGCCGAAGGAATACATCCCCGGCGTCGAGAAGGGCCTGGAGAGCGTGCTGTCGTCCGGCGTGGTCGCGGGCTTCCCCGTGGTCGACGTCAAGGTGCAGCTCGTCGACGGCAAGTATCACGACGTCGACTCGTCGGCGCTCGCCTTCGAAATCGCTTCGCGTGCCTGCTTCCGCGAAGCGCTGCAGATGGGCAAGTCCGTCCTGCTCGAGCCGATCATGAAGGTCGAAGTTGTGACCCCGGAAGACTACACCGGCTCGGTCATCGGCGACCTGAATTCCCGGCGCGGTCAGATCCAGGGGCAGGACATGCGCGGCAACGCCAACGTCATCAATGCGATGGTGCCGCTCATGAACATGTTCGGTTACGTGAACAACCTGCGCTCCATGAGCCAGGGTCGCGCGACCTTCACCATGCAGTTCGACCACTACGCAGAAGCGCCGGCCAACGTGTCGGCAGAAGTCCAGAAGAAGTTTGCCTGATTATCGTCGGTCTCAAGCCGACGATTGAACGGAGAGTCAAATGGCCAAAGCAAAGTTTGAACGTACCAAGCCGCACTGCAACATCGGCACCATCGGTCACGTCGACCATGGCAAGACGTCGCTGACCGCGGCGATCACCAAGATCCTCGCCGAGACCGGCGGTGCGACGTTCACCGCGTACGATCAGATCGACAAGGCGCCGGAAGAGAAGGCGCGCGGCATCACCATCTCGACCGCGCACGTCGAGTACGAGACCACGAACCGCCACTACGCCCACGTCGACTGCCCCGGCCACGCCGACTACGTCAAGAACATGATCACCGGCGCCGCCCAGATGGACGGTGCGATCCTGGTCGTGTCGGCCGCTGACGGCCCGATGCCGCAGACCCGCGAGCACATCCTGCTCGCCCGCCAGGTCGGCGTGCCCGCGCTCGTCGTGTTCCTCAACAAGTGCGACATGGTCGACGACCCGGAGCTGCTCGAGCTCGTCGAGCTCGAAGTCCGCGAGCTGCTCTCCAAGTACGAATTCCCCGGCGACAAGATCCCGATCATCAAGGGTTCGGCGCTTGCCGCTCTCGAAGACTCCGACAAGAAGCTCGGCCACGACGCCATCCTCGAGCTGATGCGCAACGTCGACGAGTACATTCCGCAGCCGGAGCGTCCGATCGACCAGCCGTTCCTGATGCCGGTTGAAGACGTGTTCTCGATCTCGGGCCGCGGCACCGTCGTGACCGGCCGTGTCGAGCGCGGCGTCGTCAAGGTCGGCGAGGAAATCGAGATCGTCGGTCTGCGTGCGACCCAGAAGACCACCGTCACCGGCGTCGAAATGTTCCGCAAGCTGCTCGATCAGGGCCAGGCCGGCGACAACATCGGCGCGCTGCTCCGCGGCACCAAGCGCGAGGACGTCGAGCGCGGCCAGGTTCTGGCCAAGCCGGGTTCGGTCAAGCCGCACACCAAGTTCAAGGCTGAGGCCTACATCCTCACCAAGGAAGAGGGCGGTCGCCACACCCCGTTCTTCACCAACTACCGTCCGCAGTTCTACTTCCGCACCACCGACGTGACCGGTGTCGTGCACCTGCCGGAAGGCACCGAGATGGTGATGCCGGGCGACAACATCGCGATGGAAGTGCACCTGATCGTGCCGATCGCGATGGAAGAGAAGCTCCGCTTCGCGATCCGCGAAGGCGGCCGCACCGTCGGCGCCGGCGTCGTCGCCTCGATCATCGAGTAATTACGAGAAAAGGGACGGCGAGTAGCGAATGGTGACATTCGCTATTCGCTATTCGCCACCCACTGAAGAGAGACCACGGCAATGAACGGCCAAAATATTCGTATCCGTCTCAAGGCGTTCGACCATCGTATCCTCGATACGTCGACCCGTGAGATCGTGAACACGGCGAAGCGCACCGGCGCGCAGGTCCGCGGACCGATTCCGCTGCCCACCCGCATCGAGAAGTTCACCGTCAACCGTTCGCCCCACGTCGACAAGAAGAGCCGCGAACAGTTCGAGATGCGCACTCACAAGCGCCTGCTCGACATCGTCGATCCGACCCCGCAGACCGTCGATGCTTTGATGAAGCTCGACTTGGCCGCCGGTGTCGACGTCGAGATCAAGCTCTAAGATTTTGGATCCCGTTCGCCAAAAGCGGACAAAGAGAACAGGAAGCAAGCCGATGCGCTCCGGAGTGATCGCACAAAAGGTCGGGATGACGCGGGTCTTCACGGAGGCTGGCGAACATATCCCCGTGACCGTGCTGAAGCTCGGCAATTGCCAGGTCGTAGGCCACCGCACCGAAGAGAAGAACGGTTACGTCGCGCTCCAGCTCGGTTCGGGCAGCCGCAAGACCGTTTACATGCCCAAGGCCGAGCGCGGCCAGTTCGCGGTCGCCAAGGTCGAGCCGAAGCGCCGGGTCGAGGAATTCCGCGTCTCTGCGGATGCCATGATCCCGGTCGGCGCCGAGATCCAGGCCGACCACTTCGTCGTCGGCCAGTTCGTCGACGTCACGGGCACCTCGGTCGGTAAGGGCTTCGCCGGCGGCATGAAGCGCTGGAACTTCGGCGGTCTGCGCGCCACGCACGGTGTGTCGATCTCGCACCGCTCGATCGGTTCGACCGGTGGCCGTCAGGACCCCGGCAAGACCTGGAAGAACAAGAAGATGCCCGGCCACATGGGTGTCGATCGCATCACCACGCTCAACCTTCGCGTCGTCCAGACCGATGTCGAGCGGGGCCTGATCCTCGTCGAAGGCGCCGTTCCGGGCTCCAAGGGCGGTTGGATCCGCGTGCGCGATGCCGTCAAGAAGCCGCTGCCGAAGGAAGCTCCGAAGCCCGGCAAGTTCAAGGTTGCTGGCGACGCGGAAGCCGCTCCGGCTACGCAGGAGGCGTGAGATGGAATTGAAGGTCACCACCCTCGAAGGTAAGGAAGCCGGCTCGGTCCAGCTCTCCGACGCCATTTTCGGCCTCGAGCCGCGCGAGGACATCATCGCGCGCTGCGTGCAGTGGCAGCTCAACAAGCGCCAGGCCGGCACGCACAAGGCCAAGGGCCGCGCCGAGATCTGGCGCACCGGCAAGAAGATGTACAAGCAGAAGGGCACCGGCGGTGCTCGTCACGGCTCGGCCCGCGTGCCGCAGTTCCGCGGCGGCGGCCGTGCCTTCGGTCCGGTGGTGCGTTCGCACGCCACCGACCTGCCGAAGAAGGTCCGCGCCCTGGCGCTCAAGCATGCGCTCTCGGCCAAGGCCAAGGACGGCGATCTCGTCGTGATCGAGAAGGCCGCGCTCGAGACCGCCAAGACCAAGGCGTTGCTCGGCCACTTCTCGGGCCTCGGGCTCACCAATGCGCTGATCATCGACGGCGCCGAGCTCAACAACGGTTTCGCCGCCGCGGCTCGCAATATCCCGAACATGGACGTGCTGCCGATCCAGGGCATCAACGTCTATGACATCCTGCGCCGTCAGAAACTCGTTCTGACCAAGGCCGCCATCGATGCGCTGGAGGCGCGCTTCAAATGAGCAAGAACATCGAGCCTCGCCACTACGACGTGATCCTGTCGCCGGTCGTGACCGAAAAGGCGACGATCGCTTCGGAGCACAACAAAGTGCTTTTCAAGGTGGCCGCCAAGGCGACCAAGCCGCAGATCAAGGAAGCGATCGAGAAGCTGTTCGACGTCAAGGTCAAGAGCGTCAACACGCTGGTCCGCAAGGGCAAGGTCAAGGCCTTCCGCGGCACCATCGGCTCGCAGTCGAACAGCAAACGCGCGATCGTGACTCTCGAAGAGGGTCACCGGATCGACGTCACCACCGGTCTGTAAGGTCGTACGACGATGGCACTGAAGACATTCAATCCCACGACGCCAGGCCAGCGCCAGCTGGTCATGGTCGATCGTTCGGCCCTCTACAAGGGCAAGCCGCTCAAGGCGCTCACCGAGGGCAAGAAGTCCTCGGGCGGCCGCAACAACACTGGTCGCATCACCGTGCGTTTCCGCGGCGGTGGTCACAAGCAGACGCTGCGCACCGTCGACTTCAAGCGCGAGAAGGTCGACGTCCCCGCGACCGTCGAGCGGCTGGAGTATGATCCGAACCGCACCGGCTTCATTGCGCTGATCAAGTATCAGGACGGCGAGCAGGCCTACATCCTGGCGCCGCAGCGCCTGGCCGTGGGTGACACCATCATTGCCGGCAACTATGTCGACGTGAAGCCGGGCAACGTCATGCCGCTCGGCAACATGCCGGTCGGCACGATCATCCACAACATCGAGGTCAAGATCGGGAAGGGCGGCCAGCTCGCCCGTTCCGCCGGCACCTACGCCCAGCTCGTCGGTCGCGACCAGGATTACGTGATCATCCGCCTGAACTCGGGCGAGCAGCGCCTGGTGCACGGCCGTTGCCGCGGCACGATCGGCGCGGTGTCGAACCCGGATCACATGAACACCTCGATCGGCAAGGCCGGTCGCAAGCGTTGGATGGGCCGCAGGCCGCACAACCGCGGTGTCGCGATGAACCCGATCGACCATCCGCACGGCGGTGGTGAAGGTCGCACCTCGGGCGGTCGTCACCCGGTCACTCCGTGGGGCAAGCCGACCAAGGGCAAGAAGACCCGTACCAACAAGTCGACCAACAAATTCATTCTCCTAAGCCGCCACAAGCGGAAGAAGTAAGGAACGCCGGACATGGTTCGTTCAGTCTGGAAAGGCCCGTTCGTCGAGGGTTCTCTGCTCAAGAAGGCAGATGCCGCCCGTGCGTCCGGCCGTCACGACGTCATCAAGATCTGGAGCCGTCGCTCGACGATCCTGCCGCAGTTCGTCGGCCTGACCTTCGGCGTCTACAACGGTCAGAAGCACGTGCCGGTGGCCGTCAACGAGGAAATGGTCGGTCACAAGTTCGGCGAGTTCTCGCCGACCCGGACCTTCCATGGCCACTCCGGCGACAAGAAAGCCAAGAAGGCTTGAGGATTAAACGATGAGCAAACCTAAGCGCGAACGGAGCCTCGCCGACAACGAGGCCAAGGCGGTCGCCCGGATGCTGCGGGTGAGCCCGCAGAAGCTCAACCTGGTCGCCCAGCTCATTCGCGGCCGGAAGGCGTCTGCTGCGCTCGCCGACCTGCAGTTTTCGCGCAAGCGGATCGCGGTCGACGTGAAGAAGTGCCTGGAATCGGCTATCGCCAACGCCGAGAACAACCACGACCTCGACGTCGACGATCTCGTCGTTGCGCAGGCCTTCGTCGGCAACGGCCTCGTGATGAAGCGCTTTGCCGCTCGTGGCCGCGGCCGCTCGGGCCGTGTCTACAAACCATTTTCGCAGCTGACGATCATCGTTCGTCAGGTCGAAGCTGAAGCCGCCGCTTAAGGGCGCAGGAGAACACGATGGGTCAAAAGATCAATCCGATCGGTCTGCGTCTCGGCATCAACCGGACCTGGGATTCCCGCTGGTTCGCCGGCAAGCAGGAATACGGCAAGCTGTTGCACGAGGACGTCAAGATCCGTGAGATCCTGCACAAGGAGCTCAAGCAGGCTGCCGTTGCCCGCATCGTGATCGAGCGTCCGCACAAGAAGTGCCGCGTCACCATCCACTCGGCCCGTCCGGGTGTGGTGATCGGCAAGAAGGGTGCGGACATCGACAAGCTGCGCAAGAAGGTCGCGGACATCACCTCGTCCGACGTCGTCATCAACATCGTCGAGATCCGCAAGCCGGAGCTCGATGCGACGCTGGTGGCGGAGTCGATCGCGCAGCAGCTCGAGCGCCGCGTGGCGTTCCGCCGTGCCATGAAGCGCGCCGTGCAGTCGGCGATGCGCCTCGGCGCGGAGGGCATCCGCATCAACTGCTCGGGACGTCTCGGCGGTGCGGAAATCGCGCGCATGGAGTGGTACCGCGAAGGTCGCGTGCCGCTGCACACGCTGCGCGCCGACATCGACTACGGCGTTGCGACCGCGTTCACGACCTTCGGCACCTGCGGCGTCAAGGTCTGGATCTTCAAGGGCGAGATCCTCGAGCACGATCCGATGGCCCAGGACAAGAGAATGGCCGAAGGCGAGGGCACTGGTAGCGGTGGTGGCGGCCGGCAGCGCCGCGACGCGGCTGCAGCCTGAGCTGACCTGAGAATTTGAGGGCTTAAAGCCATGATGCAACCTAAGAAAACGAAGTTCCGGAAGGCGCATAAGGGCCGCATCCACGGCGTTGCGTCTTCGGGCGCGACGTTGGCGTTCGGCCAGTTCGGCCTGAAGGCGACCGAGCCTGAGCGCGTCACCGCGCGTCAGATCGAAGCCGCCCGTCGCGCGCTGACCCGTCACATGAAGCGCGCCGGCCGCGTCTGGATCCGCGTGTTCCCCGACGTTCCGGTGTCCAAGAAGCCGGCCGAAGTCCGCATGGGCTCCGGTAAGGGTTCGCCGGAATTGTGGGTCGCGCGCGTCAAGCCGGGCCGGGTGCTGTTCGAGATCGACGGCGTCAACACCCAGACGGCGCGTGAAGCGCTGACCCTGGCGGCCGCCAAGCTGCCGATCAAGACGCGCTTCGTCGAGCGCATTGCGGAGTAATGGCCATGGCCCAGATGAAGATCGAAGACATCCGTGCGATGAGCCCCGATCAGCAGGATGATGCCATCCTGAACCTGAAGAAGGAGCGCTTCAACCTGCGCTTCCAGCGCGCCACCGGGCAGCTCGAGAACACCTCGCGCCTGCGCGAGGCTCGCCGTGACATCGCCCGGATCAAGACCGTCGCCGCGCAGACGCGCGCGAAGAAGAAGTAAGAGGCTTACGAAGATGCCGAAACGTACTTTGCAGGGCGTGGTCGTCAGCGACAAGCAAGCCAAGACCATCGTGGTGCGCGTCGATCGCCGCTTCACGCACCCGATCTACAAGAAGACGATCCGCCGTTCGAAGAACTACCACGCGCACGACGAGAGCAACCAGTTCAAGCCGGGCGACATGGTGTGGATCGAGGAAACGAAGCCGATTTCGAAGTTGAAGCGCTGGGTCGTGATCCGGGGCGAACACAAGAAAAGCGCCTGATCTGTTGGCTCTAGCCGACTGACTTCAGGGAAATGTTGAGCGCCGGCTGGGCTGGCGCAAAGAGAAAGAGGACGAGGTGCATCAATGATTCAGATGCAGACCAACCTCGACGTGGCCGACAATTCTGGCGCACGCCGTGTCATGTGTATCAAGGTGCTTGGGGGCTCCAAGCGCCGCTACGCAACGATCGGCGACATCATCGTCGTTTCGATCAAGGAAGCTATCCCGCGTGGCAAGGTGAAGAAGGGCGACGTGATGAAGGCCGTCGTGGTGCGCGTCCGCAAGGACATCCGCCGCGCCGACGGTTCGGTCATCCGCTTCGACCGCAACGCCGCCGTCCTGATCAACAACCAGTCCGAGCCGGTCGGCACCCGTATCTTCGGGCCCGTGCCGCGCGAGCTGCGCGCCAAGAACCACATGAAGATCATCTCGCTCGCGCCGGAGGTGCTGTGATGGCTGCGAAGATCCGCAAGGGCGACAAGGTCGTCGTGCTGACCGGCCGCGACAAGGGCCGCACCGGCGAAGTGTTCGAGGTTCGTCCCGACGCCGGCACCGCGCTGGTGCGCGGCATCAACATGGTCAAGCGTCACCAGAAGCAGACGCAGGCCCAGGAGGGCGGCATCATCTCGAAAGAGGCGCCGATCCACCTGTCCAACATCGCGTATGTCGGCAAGGACGGAAAGCCGACCCGCATCGGATTCAAGATTCTGGCGGACGGCAAGAAGGTTCGCATCGCCAAGAGCTCGGGAGCTGAGATCGATGGCTGAGGCCGCTTACACACCGCGCCTGCGCGCGGAATATGACGCGAAGATCCGTACGGCTCTGACCGAGAAGTTCGGTTACCAGAACGTCATGCAGGTTCCGCGGCTGGACAAGGTCGTGCTGAACATGGGCGTCGGCGATTCGGTCAACGACCGCAAGAAGGCCGAGACCGCCGCTGCCGAATTGACCCAGATCGCCGGCCAGAAGGCGATCGTGACCTATTCGCGCATCGCGATCGCGACCTTCAAGCTGCGTGAGAACCAGCCGATCGGCTGCAAGGTCACGCTGCGCAAGGCCCGCATGTACGAGTTCATCGATCGCCTGGTGAATGTCGCGCTGCCACGCGTCCGCGACTTCCGCGGTCTGAACCCGAAGAGCTTCGACGGCCGTGGCAACTATTCGCTCGGCATCAAGGAGCACATCATTTTCCCCGAGATCGACTTCGACAAGGTCGCGGAAGCTCGCGGTATGGACATCACCGTCTGCACCACGGCCAAGACCGACGAAGAGGCGAGGGCCTTGTTGACCGCTTTCAATTTCCCGTTCCGGCAGTGAGACGCTGACCTAGAGCCTCTCAAACGCGGATACCCAGGAGCCAAGCATGGCAAAGAAGAGTTCAGTCGAGAAGAACAACCGGCGCAAGCGGATGGTGAAGAACGCCGCCGCCAAGCGCGAGCGGTTGAAGGCGATCATCGCCGACAAGACGCTGCCGATGGAGGAGCGGTTCGCCGCGACCCTGAAGCTGGCGGAAATGCCGCGCAATTCGTCGGCGACCCGCATCCGCATGCGTTGCGAATTGTCGGGCCGTCCGCGCTCGAACTACCGCAAGAACAAGCTGTCCCGTATCGCGCTGCGCGACCTTGGCTCCAAGGGCATGGTCCCGGGCCTCGTGAAGTCCAGCTGGTAAGGAGGGTCGTTTAGATGTCTACGCACGATCCAATCAGCGATCTGATCACCCGTATCCGCAATGCGCAGTTGCGTTCGAAGACCAAGGTCTCCACGCCTGGCTCGAAGATGCGCGAGAACGTGCTCGAGGTTCTGAAGGCCGAGGGCTACATCCGCGGCTACGCCACGCTCGAGCATTCCTCGGGCCGCAGCGAGATCGAGATCGAGCTGAAGTATTTCGACGGCGAGCCCGTCATCCGCGAGATTGAACGCGTTTCCAAGCCCGGGCGCCGCGTCTACGCCTCGGTGAAGAACCTGCCGCGGGTGAACAATGGACTCGGCATTTCGGTGTTGTCGACGCCGAAGGGGATCATGGCCGACCACAGCGCGCGCGACGCGAATGTGGGCGGTGAAGTCCTCTTCACGGTGTTCTGAGAAGGATTTTCGATCCATGTCACGTGTTGGCAAGAAGCCTGTGACGGTGCCGTCGGGCGTTACCGCGACCGTCGACGGCCAGACCGTCAAGATGAAGGGGCCGAAGGGCCAGCTTCAGTTCATCGTCCACGACGACGTCGAGGTGAAGCTCGAGAACGGCCAGATCAACGTCAAGCCGCGGGCCGAGACCAACCGCGCGCGGGCGCTGTACGGCACCGCTCGCGCCCAGGTCGCGAATCTGGTCGAAGGCGTCACCAAGGGTTTCGAGAAGAAGCTCGAGATCACCGGCGTCGGCTATCGTGCCGCGATGCAGGGCAAGAACCTCCAGCTCGCGCTCGGCTACAGCCATGACGTGATCTATCCGATCCCCGAGGGGATCACGATCACCGTGCCGAAGCCGACCGAGATCACGGTGGCGGGCAGCGACGTCCAGCGCGTCGGTCAGGTCGCCGCCGAGATCCGCGCCTACCGTCCGCCGGAGCCCTACAAGGGCAAGGGCGTGAAGTACGTGGGCGAATTCATCTTCCGCAAGGAAGGCAAGAAGAAGTAACGGAGCCGGTCATGTCGAAAGCCAAGGTTACGAATGCCCGGCGCAAGCGGAGTGTGCGGCTGAAGCTGCGCCGTTCCGCCGGCGGCCGTCCGCGTCTGTCGGTGTTCCGCTCGTCCAAGCACATCTACGCCCAGGTCATCGACGACCTGAGGGGCGAGACGCTGGCCTCTGCCTCGTCGCTCGAGAAGTCGATGCGCGACGGCGGCAAGACCGGTGCGGACATCGATGCAGCGAAAGCAGTCGGCAAGTTGCTGGCCGAGCGCGCGGTCGAGAAGGGCGTCAAGGAAGTCGTGTTCGATCGCGGCGGCTATCTCTATCACGGGCGCGTCAAGGCTCTGGCCGACGCGGCGCGTGAGAGTGGGCTGAGCTTCTAACAGAATTTGAGGATTGGGGCGTAAGCCTCTGAAGGATTGGAAAAACCATGGCAGCTGAACGCGAACAACGTGGTGGACGCGATCAACGCGGCGGCGGACGTGAACGCAGGGAGCGCGAGGAGCGCGACAGCGAGTTCGTCGACAAGCTCGTCCACATCAACCGCGTGGCCAAGGTCGTCAAGGGCGGCAAGCGCTTCGGTTTCGCAGCGCTGGTCGTGATCGGCGACCAGAAGGGCCGCGCCGGCTTCGGTCACGGCAAGGCGCGCGAAGTGCCTGAGGCGATCCGCAAGGCGACCGAGTCCGCCAAGCGCAACCTGACGCGCGTGTCGCTGCGCGAGGGCCGCACGCTCCATCACGACATTGCCGGTCGTCATGGCGCGGGCCGTGTCTACCTGCGTGCAGCTCCGGCCGGTACCGGCATCATCGCCGGTGGCCCGATGCGCGCCGTGTTCGAGACGCTCGGCGTCCAGGACGTGGTGGCGAAGTCGATCGGCTCGTCGAACCCGTACAACATGGTGCGCGCGACCTTCGACGCGCTGAAGCATCAGGATTCGCCGCGTTCGGTCGCAGCCCGCCGCAACATCAAGGTGTCCACCCTCCAGTCCCGTCGTATCGGCGGCGACGCCGAGGCGGCTGCCGACTAACGGAAGCTTTTCGGAGTAGATCCACATGGCCAAGGCCGCAAAGACGATCAAGGTCGAGCAGATCGGCAGCGCGATTCGCCGCCATCACTCGCAGCGCTCGACGCTGATCGGGCTCAAGCTCAACAAGATCGGCCGTACCAGCGAATTGCCGGACACTCCGGCGGTCCGCGGCATGATCGAGAAGGTTCACCATCTCGTCCGCATCGTCGACGAGAAGTAAGCAAAGGCGCACGATCCGGGAAAGCGGGAAGCGGTTTTCGGTGAAGATCGTGCGCAAGACACAAGGAGAAGGGCGATGAAGCTCAGCGATATCGCCGACAACGCCGGCTCGCGCAAAAAGCGTATGCGCGTCGGCCGCGGCATCGGTTCCGGCAAGGGCAAGCAGTCCGGCCGCGGCGGCAAGGGCCAGACCGCGCGTTCGGGCGTGCGCATCAAGGGTTTCGAAGGCGGCCAGATGCCGATGCATCGCCGTCTGCCCAAGCGCGGCTTCAACAACATCTTCCGCGTCGAGTTCGCCGAGATCAATCTCGACCGGCTCCAGGAAGCGGTCGATGCCAAGAAGATCGACGCCGGCAGCGTCGTCAACGTCGAAGCCCTGGTGAAGGGTGGCGTGCTGCGTCGCGCCAAGGGCGGCCTGCGGCTGCTCGGCCGCGGCGAGCTCAAGTCCAAGCTCAACATCGAGGTGCACGGCGCGAGCAAGACCGCTATCGCGGCGGTCGAGAAGGCCGGCGGCTCGGTGAAGATCCTCGCCCAGCCCAAGGAAGAAGGCGAGGCGGCGTAACAACTGCGTCATCGGCCCGCGGCGCGCGGGCCTTTACGCATGCGGGACGTGGACTTATCGAAGCCGAGCCCCAGATAATGTCCGGCGTCCGCTAAACTAGCCCGGCCGCGGGCATGACGGCGCAACAGGCGGCGGGAGAAAGTCCAAGATGGTCTCTGCAGCGGAACAACTGGCAGCCAATCTCAATTTCGGCGCGTTTGCCAAGGCCGACGAACTGAAGAAGCGCATCTGGTTCACCCTGGGTGCGCTGCTCGTTTATCGGCTCGGGACCTACATCCCGCTGCCGGGCATCGATCCCAACATCTGGGAGCAGGTGTTCCGCTCCCAGGCGGGCGGCATCCTCGGCATGTTCAACATGTTCGCCGGCGGCGGCATCCACCGCATGGCGATCTTCGCGCTGAACATCATGCCGTACATCTCGGCCTCGATCATCATCCAGCTCCTGACCACCGTCTCGCCGCAGCTCGAGGCGCTGAAGAAGGAAGGCGAGGCCGGCCGCAAGACGCTCAACCAGTACACCCGCTACCTGACCGTCATCCTGGCTGCGTTCCAGTCCTATGGCATCGCGGTGGGTCTCGAAGGCGCCGGCAACGTGGTCAGCGACCCCGGCATGTTCTTCCGCCTGTCCACGGCGATTACCCTGACCGGCGGCACCATGTTCCTGATGTGGCTGGGCGAGCAGATCACCTCGCGCGGCATCGGCAATGGCATTTCGCTGATCATTCTCGCCGGCATCGTCGCCGAGCTGCCCGCGGCGCTCGCCAACATGCTCGAGCTCGGCCGTCAGGGCGCGATGTCGACCGGGCTGATCCTGGTCGTCATCGTCATGGCTGTCGCCGTGATCGGCTTCATCGTGTTCATGGAGCGCGCCCAGCGCCGGCTCCTGATCCAGTATCCGAAGCGCCAGGTCGGTAACAAGATGTTCGAGGGCCAGTCCTCGCATCTGCCTCTCAAGCTCAACACCTCGGGCGTGATCCCCCCGATCTTCGCATCCTCGCTGCTCTTGCTGCCGACCACGGTTGCGAATTTCAACGCGGGCAGCGGGCCGGAATGGTTCCAGTGGATCACCACCCAGCTCGGCCATGGCCGTCCGCTGTTCCTGATCCTGTATCTCGCGCTGATCGTGTTCTTCGCCTTCTTCTACACCGCGATCGTGTTCAACCCGACCGAGACCGCGGACAATCTGAAGAAACATGGCGGCTTCATTCCGGGCATCCGTCCCGGCGAGCGCACCGCCGAATATATCGATTACGTGCTGTCGCGCATCACCGTGCTCGGCGCGATCTATCTCGCCATCGTCTGCTTGATCCCGGAGATCCTGATCTCCTACGCCTCGGTGCCGTTCTACTTCGGCGGCACCTCGCTGCTGATCGTGGTCAGTGTCACCATGGATACGGTGGCGCAGGTGCAGGGCTATCTGCTGGCCCATCAGTACGAAGGCCTGATCCGCAAGTCCAAGCTGCGCGGTCGCCGCCGCTAACCGCGGCCTCGCCTGAAGGCGGCGCTACTGCGCCGCCGATTCGCCGCGCGAAGAGCGCACGGTGCGACCGGATGCGACCAGCGAGCCACCCGGTTGCATCGGCAGAGCAGCTCCTACTGCGACGCAATCACTGGTTTCCAAGGCCTTCTTGGCGTCCGGGCGTTCGCTCCCCTATGATATGGGTAGCGGTGCGCAGCCGATTGTGGTTTGCACTGTCCTTGATCTTCAAACGCAGGTGCGCGACGTATCGCTCACCAATCCGGGGGGGCGTACGCCGATGAGAATTATACTTCTGGGACCGCCGGGGTCGGGCAAGGGGACCCAGGCGCAGCTCTTGGTGCGGCGCTATGGCATCATCCAGCTCTCGACCGGCGAGATGCTGCGTGCCGCGGTTGCGGCCGGGACGCCTGTCGGGCTGAAAGCCAAGGAGATCATGGCCAGCGGTGGCCTCGTGCCCGACGATGTCGTGGTGGGAATCATCTCCGACCGCATCGACCAGCCAGACGCCAAGAACGGTTTCATCCTCGATGGTTTCCCGCGCACCGTGCCGCAGGCCGAGGCGTTGGACGAGCTGCTCAAGCGCAAGCATCTCAAGCTCGACGCCGTGATCGAGCTCCGTGTCAATGAGAGCGCGCTGCTGAGCCGCGTCGAAACTCGCGTTGCCCAGATGCGGGAGCGCGGCGAGGAGGTCCGGCTCGACGACACCCCGGAGGTCCTGACCAAACGGCTTGCCAGCTACCGCAGCCAGACGGAACCACTGATTCACTACTATTCCGAGCGTCGGAAGCTCTCGACCATCGACGGCATGATGGCCATCGACGAGGTCACCCGCGCCATCCACCGCCAGCTCCTGGCGCTGGGCGCGGTCGAGCCCAAGACGCATGCCCGAAGCGCAGCCAAGTCGGGACCGGCCAAAAAGACCAAGACGGCGAAGAAATCGGCCAAAAAGTCGCCGAAGGCAGGCAAAAAGGCCACCAGAGCGGCTAAAACCGTCAAAAAGTCGGTCAAAAAGGCCGGGAAGGCCAAGAAGGCGACCACGAAAACGGTCAAAATGGCAGCCCAAAGGACGGCCAAGAAGGCCGTCAAAAAAGGGGCCAAAAAGGCTGCAAAAAAGGTCACGAAAAAGCGAGCCAAGCGCTAGCAGCGGTTGACGAAAGCCCCCGGAATCCCCTAATAAGCCCCGCATCCAAGTCGGATAGTTTCAGACGATGCCGGGCCCCAGGAAGACCGGGGGTGGGCGTCGTGTTCGCGTTTGTGAACACCTGCCCGAGAGAGCAAGCACTTAAAGCCCGATTCCTGACGAGGGGTCGGCAACAGGAGAGAAGGCCGTGGCCCGTATTGCCGGCGTGAACATTCCCACCAACAAGCGCGTGCTGATCGCGCTCCAGTACATCCATGGCATCGGCCCGAAGATCGCCGGTGACATCATGGAGAAGGTGAAGATCCCCGAGGATCGTCGCGTCAATCAGCTCAGCGACGCCGAAGTGCTCCAGATCCGCGAAGTCATCGACCGTGACTATCTCGTCGAGGGCGACCTGCGTCGTGAGGTCGGCATCAACATCAAGCGTCTGATGGACCTCGGCTGCTATCGCGGCCTGCGTCATCGTCGCGGTCTGCCGGTGCGCGGTCAGCGCACCCACACCAATGCGCGTACGCGCAAGGGCCCGGCCAAGGCCATCGCCGGCAAGAAGAAGTAAGTTTTCGAATCCAGTCGCGGCGTGTGGCGGAAGGGGATGACCCGTTCGCCACGCGCTTTTCGTTCCACAGGTGTAGCCGCTGGCATTACGGCGGCGTTTGAGATCTTCAGGAAAGGGACTCAATGGGCAAGGAAGCCACCCGCGTTCGTCGTCGTGAGCGCAAGAACATCGCCTCCGGCGTCGCGCATGTGAACTCGTCGTTCAACAACACGACCATCACCATCACCGACGCGCAGGGCAACACGATTGCCTGGTCGTCGGCCGGTACGATGGGTTTCAAGGGCTCGCGCAAGTCGACGCCGTACGCCGCGCAGGTCGCCGCCGAGGACGTCTCCAAGAAGGCGCAGGAGCACGGCATGCGCACGCTGGAAGTCGAAGTCGCCGGCCCCGGTTCGGGCCGCGAGTCAGCGCTCCGCGCGCTCCAGGCCGCAGGCTTCACCGTCACCTCGATCCGCGACGTGACCACGATCCCGCACAACGGTTGCCGTCCCCGTAAGCGCCGGCGCGTTTGATACCAAGTTGCGGGCCCATCGGCGCCCGCAATGACTTTACTAAGAAGCCGCGGGAGTGACCCGCGGCCTTTCTCCAACGCCAGTATTTGAACGATCAAATTGACTGGCCTGTATGGGTGAAACAGTGACGATCCAGAAAAATTGGCAAGAACTGATTCGGCCGAACAAGCTCCAGGTCACGCCCGGCAGCGATCCCTCGCGTTTCGCGACCATCGTCGCCGAGCCGCTCGAGCGTGGTTTCGGCCAAACCCTCGGCAACGCGCTGCGCCGCATCCTGCTCTCCTCGCTCCAGGGCGCGGCGGTGCAGTCGGTGCACATCGACGGCGTGCTGCACGAGTTCTCCTCGATCGCGGGCGTCCGTGAGGACGTCACCGACATCGTGCTCAACATCAAGGACATCTCGATCAAGATGCAGGGCGAAGGCCCCAAGCGTATGGTCGTGAAGAAGCAGGGCCCGGGCGTCGTCACCGCCGGCGATATCCAGACCGTCGGCGATGTGGTCGTGCTTAACCCCGATCTGCAGATCTGCACCCTCGACGAGGGCGCCGAGATCCGCATGGAGTTCACGGTCTCGACCGGCAAGGGCTACGTGCCCGCCGAGCGCAACCGTCCCGAGGACGCGCCGATCGGCCTGATCCCGGTCGACAGCCTGTACTCGCCGGTCCGCAAGGTCTCCTACAAGGTCGAGAACACCCGCGAGGGCCAGATCCTCGACTACGACAAGCTGACGATGACGATCGAGACCAACGGCGCGATCACGCCGGATGATTCCGTGGCCTACGCCGCGCGCATCCTGCAGGACCAGCTCAACGTGTTCGTCAACTTCGAAGAGCCGCGCAAGGAAGTCGCCCAGGAGATCATCCCGGACCTCGCCTTCAACCCGGCCTTCCTCAAGAAGGTGGACGAGCTCGAGCTGTCGGTGCGTTCGGCCAACTGCCTGAAGAACGACAACATCGTCTACATCGGCGACCTCGTGCAGAAGAGCGAGGCGGAAATGCTCCGCACCCCGAACTTCGGCCGCAAGTCGCTGAACGAGATCAAGGAAGTGCTGGCCCAGATGGGTCTGCATCTCGGCATGGAAGTGCCGGGCTGGCCGCCGGAGAACATCGACGAGCTCGCCAAGCGCTTCGAGGATCACTACTGAGCATTCGTCGTTCCGGGGCGATGCGGAGCATCGAACCCGGAACTCGAGATTCCGGGTTCGGCTCTGCGAGCCGCCCCGGAATGACTGAGAGCATAGTCCCGGAAAAGTGCGAAGCGGTTTTCCGATAGGGATCATGCTCAACCAAGAAAGCGAAAGCGCGTCGCGCTTTCGCGGGCGAACGCAGGCAGCCCACCTGAGCAACATGTCCGACGAACCGTCGCGGCAGTTTTAACGTAAGGACTACACACATGCGTCACGGCAAGGTTCATCGGAAGCTCAACCGCACGGCCGAGCACCGCCGCGCGATGTTCGCCAACATGGCGGCCGCGCTGATCAAGCACGAGCAGATCGTCACCACGCTGCCCAAGGCCAAGGAGCTCCGCCCGATCGTCGAGAAGCTCGTCACCCTCGGCAAGAAGGGCGGCCTGTCGCTGCGCCGCCAGGCGATCGCGGAGCTGCGCGACGTCGACATGGTCAGGAAGCTCTTCGATACGCTCGCGACCCGCTACAAGGACCGCCAGGGCGGCTACACCCGCATCATCAAGGCCGGCTTCCGCTACGGCGACAACGCCGCGATGGCCGTGATCGAGTTCGTCGATCGCGACGTCGACGCCAAGGGCCAGGATTCCGGTCCGGTGCAGGAGAAGGCAGCCGAGGCGGCGTAAGCTGTTTCTGCAGATATGTACTGAAAACGGCGCCCTCGGGCGCCGTTTTTTGTTCCCGGAATTGTGCGGATCCGCAGGACTATTCCTCCTTGATCCCCGCCTTTTGCGCGATGTCCTTCATTTCGGCGGTCTCCTTGCCGATGGCTGCCGCCCAATCGCTGTAGCGCGTGAAGCCCGGCTCGAAGCCGACCTTGGTGAAGCGCTCGGTCACGGACGGGCTGTTGATCGTCTCCTCCAGGGCTGCCGACAGCTTGTCGTGAACGGCCGGCGGCAGGCCCTTGGGAGTGACGACGGCGCCCCATGACGCGAAGTCGATATTGCCATAGCCGAGCTCGGCGAGCGTTGGTACGTCGGGCAGGAACGGCGTGCGTTTGGCCGAGAACACGGCGAGCACCTTGACCGTGCCGGCGTCGATCTGTGGCTTGACCGCGATGACAGTGTCGACGTGATACTGGATGTGTTTTCCGATCAGGTCGTTCATCGCCGGCGCGCTGCCCTTGTAGGGCAGGTGGACCATCTTGATTCCGGCGGCCGATTTGAACAGCTCGCCGGCAAAATGTGACACGGTCGCGACGCCGAACGATGCCAGCGACAGCTTGTCGGGATTGGCCTTCGCTTCGGTAACCAGCGCAGCCACGTCCTTGATCGGGTTGTCCTTGTAGGTGACCAGCACCAGCGTGATCTTGCCGACCTGGCCGAGCGGCTCGAAATCCTTGGCCGCGTCGTAAGGCACGCTTTCCTTCACGGCGGCCGGCAGCGTGAAGCTCGAGTTCGAGCTGAAGAACAGGGTATATCCATCAGGCGCCGAGCGCGCGACTTCCTTCGCCGCGATCGTGGTGCCGCCGCCGGGACGGTTCATGATGATCACGGGCTTGCCGAGCCGCGTCTCCAGCTCGCCGCCGATGATGCGCGCGACCACGTCCGAGGCGCCGCCCGGCGGGAAGGGGACGATCAATTGCAACGACTTTTCCGGATAGACCGCCTGAGCCGGTGCGGGCGCATTGCCAGCAATCAAACCGGCCACCCCGAGCACAACCGTTAAAGCCGTTCTTTTCATCGCGTTGCTTCCGTTTCCATGTGAGCAGGAGAATCTCGGAATGGCCAAGCAACAATCGTTCCAGCAGCGATGCGCGGCGTCCAAGGGGCGCAGGAAGAGCGCGGGCCCTCACTGCTTGGTGAGCACCGATTGCATCCCGATCCGCCGCGTCCGATATCCCCGTCATCGATCTGATGGAGATAGTGCATGAACATCGACCTTTCCGGAAAAACAGCGCTGGTGACCGGCTCGACCGCCGGCATCGGCCATGCCATCGCCAAGGGCCTTGCCGCCTCGGGTGCGAGCGTCGTCATCAACGGGCGCGGCCAGGACAAGGTCGATGCAGCCGTACGCAAGCTGGAAGCGACGGGCGCCAAGATCCGCGGCATCGCCGCGGACGTCTCCACTGCTGCGGGGTGCCAGGCGCTGGTGGCCGCTCTGCCCGAGGTCGACATCCTCATCAACAACGCGGGCATCTTCGAGCCGAAGGAATTTTTCGACATCCCCGACGAGGACTGGAGCCGCTTCTTCGAGGTCAACGTGATGAGCGGCGTGCGGCTGTCGCGGGCTTACATGAAGGGCATGCTCAAGCGCAACTGGGGCCGCATCGTCTTCATCTCTTCCGAGTCCGGCCTCAACATTCCCGTCGAGATGATCCACTACGGCATGACCAAGACGGCCCAGCTTTCAGTTGCGCGCGGCCTCGCGCAGCTCACTCGCGGCACCGGCGTCACCGTCAACTCCGTGCTGCCGGGCCCGACCATGTCCGAAGGCGTCGAGACATTCGTGAAGGACCTCGCGAAGCAAAACGGGCAGTCCGTGGACGAGGCCGCGGCCAATTTCGTCAAACAGCATCGTCCGAGCTCTCTGATCCAGCGTTTTGCCAGCGTCGACGAGATCGCCAACATGGTTGTCTATGTCGCGTCCAAGGAAGCGTCCGCAACCAACGGCGCAGCGCTGCGCGCCGAGGGCGGCATCGTCAACACGATCGCCTGAGGTGGCGCATGGCGGCCTATGTGATTTCCGAAGTCGAGATGCGCGACCCCGACGGATTCGAGGCCTATCGCGCGCTCGCCGCCAAGACCATCGCGCAGTACGGCGGACGTTATCTCGTCCGCGGCGCGAGGGCCGAGCTTGCCGAAGGCAACCTGCCGCCGAAGGCCATCGTCATCGTCGAATTCGCCTCGATGACGAGGTTGAAGGAATGGTACACCTCGCCGGAATATGCCGAGGCGCTGAAGCTGCGGCGGACGGCGCTGGAGCGGCGTCTGATGTTCGTCGAGGGTGTGCCGCCGGCGTGAGAACTTTCTCGCGCAATGAAGCGTTGCTATGCTCGCCCGGTAGCCCAACCGGGAGAAGAGAATGCTTCAGTCGCGATTTAAGCTTTTCGGTTTTTTTCTTGCCCTGACGATCCTGTGGCCGCTTTCGCCCTCGCGTGCAGACCAACCGTTTCAGCGGCTCCTGCCGCTCCTGATCGATCTTGCCGGATGGGAAGGCGGCAAGGCGGACGGCATGTCGATGCAGATGTCGGAGGCCAGCATGACCACCGCGACGCGCGACTACACGCGCGGCTCAGCGCGAGTCCAGGCCGCAATCATGGTTGGGCAGGCGGCCACCGGCGCGCTGGCGCCGATCCAGAGCGGAATGAATATCCAGACGCCTGACGGTCACGTCATGTCGGCAACCATGCATGGCATGCAGGTGCTCAAGAACTATAACACCCCGCAGAAATCCGGCACGCTCATCGTGGCGCTCGGCAAGGACGCATTGTTCAATTTCTCCTTCGACGGCCTCAGTGAGGAGGAAGGGCTGGCGCTCGCTGAAAAATTCGACTGGAAGGCGCTCCAGACCGCAGCCCAGGCAAAGTAGGAGAGGGCGGGGCCAGCCACCTTGTAGAGACAGGTTCGTAGCTGGGTAGCCGGGCAGATGCGCGAGGTGCATCTGCTCGGCGTGTGTTTCCGCGGAAGCAGAAGAGGCGGGTTACGCCAGGCGAGCTGCGCTTTGCGCGTTCGCATGGCTAACTCATCACTCGGCGTAGCCCACCACTGCCCTACGAGGTCTTCGCCTACCACCCCTCCAGCACGATCTTGCCGCGTGACTTGCCGCTCTCGAGCAGCGCGTGCGCGCGCTTGAGGTTGGCGGCGTTGATGGTGCCAAAGGTCTGGTCGAGCGTGGTGCGCAACACGCCCTTGTCGATGAGGTCGGCGACATCGTTGAGCAGATGATGCTGCGCGATCATGTCGGGCGTCTGGAACGAGGAGCGCGTGAACATCGATTCCCAGTGCACCGAGATCGCCTTGCCCTTGAACGTGCTCATGGTGAACTCGGGCGGATCGTCGATCAGGCCGAACCGTCCCTGCGGCGCCATCAAATCGGCGATCGCCTTATAGTGCTGATCGGTGAAGGTGAGGCTTGCGACCAGCGCGACCGGCGGCAGCTTGAGCTTCTCAATCTGCTCCTTCATCGGTTTGCCGTGGTCGATCACTGCATGGGCGCCGAGATCGAGGCACCATTTTTGCGATTCAGGCCGCGTTGCGGTGGCGAGCACGGTCAATCCGGTGAGGCGGCGCGCGAGCTGGATCAGGATCGAGCCGACGCCGCCGGCTCCGCCCGTGATCAAGAGCGTGCGCGGATCGACGCTTTTGCCGGGCACGGCGCCGAGACGGTCGAACAGCAATTCCCACGCTGTGATGGAGGTGAGGGGAAGGGCTGCTGCCTGCGCGAACGAGAGCGACTTCGGCTTGTTGCCGACGATGCGCTCGTCGACCAGGTGGAACTCGGCGTTGGTGCCCTGGCGCAGGATCGAGCCGGCATAAAACACCTCGTCACCCGGCTTGAAGAACGTCACGTCGGGGCCGACGGCATCGACCACGCCGGCCGCGTCATAGCCGAGGATCTTCGTCTCGCCCTCGGGCGGGGCGGCGCGCTTGCGCACCTTGTAATCCACCGGATTGGCCGAGATCGCCTTCACGGCGACGCGAATGTCGCGCCCCTTGGGCTCAGGCTTTGCGGTCTCGAAATCGATCAGTGAATCCGCGTCCTCGATCGGAAGCGATTTCTTGTAGCCGACGGCCTTCATGGCTTGTCTCCATCAGATGGCGTGTTCGCCCGCCGCTCTAACTGTCGCCCTGGCCTCAATTTGGCAAGTACTGTAAATTTGGGGATATAGTCCCTGTTTGGATACTATTGGGAAATCACGCATGAAACGGCGCAATTTTGCTCGTCGTCCCGGCTGCTCCGTCGAGGCGACTCTGGACCTGATCGACGGCAAGTGGAAGGGCGTAATCCTCTATCACCTGCAGAGCGGAACCCAGCGCTTCGGTGAATTGCGCCGCCGGATGCCCGGCATCACCCAGCGCATGCTGACAAAACAGCTTCGCGCGCTGGAGGAGGACAATCTCGTCATCCGCAAGGTCTATGCCGAGGTGCCGCCGCGCGTGGAGTATTGCCTGTCGGAGCTGGGTGAGAGCCTCAAGCCTGTCATCGACATCCTGAAGGCCTGGGGCGAGAGCCATCAGGAGCGGCTGTCCTGCGCGCCGCCGCCGCCGGTCGTGAAGAAGAAGCGCGCGGCGTAACTGGTTGAACGGCGCCGTCGTTCTTCACCTCTCCCCAGCGGGGAGAGGTCGAATTGCGAAGCAATTCGGGTGAGGGGGTACCGTCGTCTCCGATGCGACGTAACCCCTCACCTGCGCCTTCGGCGCGACTTCTCCCAATGGGAGAGGTGTAGAGTCTCAGAACGCGAACTGCGTGCGCATCGCCACCGCGTCGAACTTCGAGCCGACATCGGCGGTCGAGAGCGGCGAGGCCTGTCGCGACACCGTTCCGTGCAAATAGTCGAGCATGAAGCGCACATTGCCGTTGACGTACCAGTTGAGCGCGAGCGTGTAGACGGTCTGCCGGCCGCCGGCGACGCCGGTCGCGGTTCCCAACTGATTGTTGAGGTCGACCGTCGAGAAGCGTCCCGCGATCTCCCATGCACCCCAGCCGCCACCGTCGAGCGAGAACGGATGCGCCGGCTTGACGCCGTTATAGGCCGCGTTCGCCGCATTGTAGGTCCGGCCTTCGCCCGTCAGCACGTAGCCGGCCTGCGCATAGCCGCCCTGGAATTTCAGGCTCGGTGCGCCGACGAGAGGCACACCGGTGTTGGCGGTGCGATCCACATTGTACCAGAAATACTCGCCCTGGACAATGAACGGCCCGTAGGTCGCCGCCGCCTCGACGCTGTAGACCTGGGCGCCTGAGGCATTGGCGATGGCGCCGGTGGAGATCAGCGTGGTCGGGTCGAGACGCAACTCCGGACGATCGCTGAGCGTGACCGTCTGGGTGTTGGCGATCAAGTTACGCGGCGGTTGGATCAGCCATTGCGCGTCGGCGCCGATATGGACCGAATAGTCCTTGCCGCTAACGGGATTGCCGGCGACACGCGCCACGGCGCCATATTGCTCGCTCGTGCCCGCGGGGGCAGCGCTCGAGGCGGAATGGATCGCACCGGTCGATGGTCCCGTGACATAGCCGCCGATCCAGAGCTGATCGTTGAACCAGCGCGCACCGGCTGCGGAGCGGAAGTCGCCGGCGGCGATATTGGTCGCGATCACGCCGGGCGAGGCGCGCTCCATGAACATGATGTCGTTGGAGCTCGTGGCCTCGTCCAGGGTGTAGGGCAGGTCCATGATGCCTGCCTCGATCGCCATCCGTCCGCCGAACGGCTTCAGGCCCGTGTAGCTGAGATAGGCGTTCTCGACGCCGGAGACGCCGCCGCCCGGCAGCGATCCCGGCGCGGCGCCGCCGAATCCGTCGGAGGAGCCGCCGAAGTCGTAGATCAGCGCAAAATTCCAGTCATTGAGGAATTTGCCGGTGACGCCGATGCGTGCGCGGCGGACGTTCTCGCCGCTGTCGAGCTTTTGCGGCACGGTAGCTGCCGTGTTTGGACGGTAGTCGTAGCCGCCGACATCCCAGTGCACGCGGCTGGTGATGGCAACGCAGTTGGCCTCATCGGCGGTGCAGATGGTCGGCCGGTTGTTCGGCATCGTCACCACGACCCCTGACGGATGCGCCGGTCCCTTGAGCGGGATTGCCGCGTTGGCGTTGGCGACGACCGCCTTCGCCTCGGAACGTGCTTCGGCCTTCGCCTCGGCCCTGGCCTTCGCTGTCGCGGCGGTGTTTGCCGCGGTCTGGCTTTGTAGCTTGTCGAGCTTCTGCTCCAGCAGCTTCAGCTGCTGCTTCAGCAGCGCAATTTCCTGCTCGCTGCTGCTTGCCGATTGGGCCTGGGCCTGCGAGGCCGCCAGCACGCCGGCGAGACCAATCGCCGTGGCTGCAATTCTTGTCCTGCTCACGTTACGCCTCCATCGTTTGACGAACTTCCCCAAGTCACTTGCCAAGTCACTTCCCAAGTCATTTCCCAAGTCACTTCCCAAGTCACTTCCCAAGTCACTTCCCAAGTCACTTCCCAAGTCACTTCCCAAGTCGCGAACGGAGAGCCTAGGTGTGATCGATGACTGCCCCGCGACGCTGCGCCCGGTTGCGTGGGTTCCCACTGGTGTTAATTCGCTGCAACCGAATCCGCTTCTCACCACAATGCTGGATGATGCGCATCATGCCAATGGACAGTCTGGCCAAATTGCCGATTCGCACACTGGGCTTGCAGGCCGGACACACCGGAAAAAGGGGGCGAATATTGCCGTCCGGCGCCCTTCTATTGAGGGGCGAACGCGCCTATATTCCGGCGTCTTTTCCAAGAGGTAGGAATGTTTCGATCGACCTGGACTGCCGCCGTCACCGCATTGTGCATGGCCTTTTCGGCCCATTTCAATCCGGCCTCAGCGCAGGACCGCCGCGTCCCGTCGTCCCCGGCCGAGCTGCGGCTGTCCTATGCGCCGATCGTGCAGCGGGTGCAGCCGGCGGTCGTCAACGTCTATGCCGCCAAGGTGGTGCAGAACCGCAATCCGCTGCTGGACGACCCGATCTTTCGCCGCTTCTTCGGCGTGCCGGGCCAGCAGCCCGAGCAGATGCAGCGCTCGCTCGGTTCCGGCGTGATCGTCGATGCCTCCGGCCTCGTCGTCACCAACGTGCACGTCATCGAGGGCGCGGACCAGGTCAAGGTGTCGCTGTCGGACAAGCGCGAGTTCGAGGCCGAGATCCTGCTCAAGGATTCCCGCACCGATCTCGCCGTGCTGCGCCTGAAGGACACCAAGGAGAAATTCCCGACCCTCGACTTCACCAATTCCGACGAATTGCTCGTCGGCGACGTCGTGCTCGCGATCGGCAATCCTTTCGGCGTCGGGCAGACCGTGACCCACGGCATCATCTCGGCGCTCGCGCGCACGCAGGTCGGCATCACCGACTACCAGTTCTTCATCCAGACCGATGCGCCGATCAATCCCGGCAATTCCGGCGGCGCCCTGGTCGACATGAGCGGCAGGCTCGCCGGCATCAACACGGCGATCTATTCGCGCTCCGGCGGCTCGCAAGGCATCGGCTTTGCGATTCCCGCCAACATGGTGCGCGTCGTCGTCGCCTCCGCCAAGAGCGGCGGCAAAGCGGTGAAGCGGCCATGGCTCGGGGCAAAATTGCAAGCGGTGACACCGGAGATCGCCGAAAGCCTCGGCCTGCGCTCGCCGACCGGTGCACTGGTCGCAAGCGTGGTGCCGAATGGCCCCGCGGCGAAGGCCGGCTTGAAGTCCTCCGACCTCATCACCGGGATCGACGGCCAGACCGTGGATGATCCCAACGCTTTCGACTACCGCTTCGCCACCCGTCCGCTCGGTGGCACCGCGCAAATCGACGTGCAGCGCGGCAGCAAGCCGGTCAAGCTGACCGTGGCGTTGGAGACCGCACCCGACACCGGGCGCAACGAGCTCGTCATCACCGCGCGGTCGCCGTTCCAGGGCGCGAAGATTGCGACCATCACGCCGGCGGTCGCTGACGAGCTGCATCTGGATGCCGACACCGAAGGCGTGGTGATCACCGATATCGGCGGCGATACCGCGGCCGCAAGTGTCGGCTTCCAGAAGGGTGACATCATCCTCGCCGTCAACAACCAGAAGATCGGCAGGACCGGCGACCTCGAGAAGGCCGCAGGCGAGCGGCCGCGGCTCTGGCGCATCACGCTGGTGCGCGGCGGCCAGCAGATCAACGTCACGCTGGGCGGATGAGTCCGAAGCGACCACAGCAGACGCCGACTCTCTTTGCCGCGGCAGGGCTCGACCACGAGGCTCCGCATCCGCTGCCGGACCGGCTACGTCCGCGCACATTGTCGGAGGTCGTCGGCCAGGACCACATCCTCGGCCCCGACGGTGCGCTGACGCGCATGCTGGAGACGCGCACGCTCGGCTCGCTGATCTTCTGGGGCCCGCCGGGTACCGGTAAGACCACGGTGGCGCGGCTGCTGGCGGACGCGACGGATTTGCATTTCGAGCAGATTTCGGCGGTGTTCTCCGGCGTCGCCGATTTGAAGAAGGCCTTCGATGCCGCGCGCGCCCGCCGCGAGATGGGCAAGGGCACGCTGCTCTTCGTCGACGAGGTGCATCGCTTCAACCGCGCCCAGCAGGATTCGTTCTTGCCCGTGATGGAAGACGGCACCGTCGTCTTGGTCGGCGCCACCACCGAGAATCCATCCTTCGAACTCAACGCGGCGCTTCTGTCCCGTGCACGCGTGCTGGTGTTTCGCTCGCTCGATGCTGCTGCGATCGAAAAATTGTTCGCGCATGCTGAAGCGGTCGAGGGCAAGAAGCTGCCGCTCGATGCCGAGGCGCGTGCGGTGCTGGTGCGGATGGCTGACGGCGATGGCCGCGCCTCGCTGACGCTTGCCGAAGAGGTCTGGCGTTCGGCGCGAGCGGACGAGATTTTCAATGCCGCGCAGTTGCAGGAGATCCTGCAGCGCCGTGCGCCGATCTACGACAAGTCGGCCGACGGCCATTACAACCTGATTTCGGCACTGCATAAGTCGGTGCGCGGCTCCGATCCCGACGCCGCGTTGTATTATCTTGCGCGCATGCTGGATGCCGGCGAGGATCCGCTGTTCCTGGCCCGCCGCGTCGTGCGCATGGCGGTCGAGGACATCGGACTTGCAGATCCGCAGGCGCTCGTCATCGCCAATGCCGCCAAGGACGCCTTCGACTTTCTCGGCCATCCCGAAGGCGAGCTCGCGATTGCGCAGGCTGTCGTCTACCTCGCCACCGCGCCGAAATCGAACGCCGTCTACACCGCTTTCGGCACCGCGATGCAAGTTGCCAAGCAGGCCGGCTCGCTGCTGCCGCCAAAGCACATCCTCAATTCCCCGACCAAGCTGATGAAGTCGGAAGGTTACGGCACCGGTTACGAATACGACCACGACGCCCCGGATGCCTTCTCAGGCCAGGACTACTTCCCGGAAGCCCTTGGCCGCCAGACCTTCTACGACCCGCCCGAGCGCGGCTTCGAGCGCGAGATCCGCAAGCGGCTGGATTACTGGGCCAAGCTGCGCAAGGAGCGGGGCGGCTCGCGCTAGAGGCGACCATTTCGTCGTGACGAAAGGCCGCTTTTAGGCTAGGCAGGCAATCATGAGCCGCCGCATCAAAAGAATGAATCCAAGGCCCCGTTCGCGTGACGAGCGTGAGGACGCGCGTCCGCATCAGACGCGCGGCGCGAAGAAGGTGGGGTCGCGTCCGGGCGGCAAGCCCGGCAGCAAGCCACCCCGCTTTGCGGGCGAGCACGCCGAGCGGCGTACGCCCAAAGTTATGTTGGAAAAAGCTGCGCCGGCAAAACCGGTCGAAGCATTGCTGCCGACCAAGGTGCAGACCGTCACCGTGACGGCGGACGAGAACAACATGCGCGTCGATCGCTTCCTCGAAGCGCGCTTTCCCGGCCTGTCGTTCTCCCACATCCAACGCGTCGTCCGCAAAGGCGAGCTGCGCGTCGACGGCAAGCGCGTCGACAGCAAGGACCGTCTGGAGGAGGGACAGAGCGTCCGCATTCCTCCGTTGAAGCTCGACGCGCCGAAGGTGGTCGGCGAGCTTTCGGAAGCTGCGCAGAAGACGCTCAAGGCGCTGAAGGAGATGACGATCTGGGAGGACGACGACGTCCTCGTCCTGAACAAGCCTGCCGGCCTTGCGGTGCAGGGCGGCTCGGGCATGACACGCCACATCGACCAGATGCTGGAGGTGATGCGCGACGCCAAGGGCCAGAAGCCGCGCCTCGTGCACCGCATCGACCGGGAGACGTCGGGCTGTCTCCTGATCGCCAAGACGCGCTTTGCCGCCTCGCATCTGACCGGCGCGTTCCGCTCGCGCTCGGCGCGAAAGGTCTATTGGGCTCTGGTGCCCGGTCTGCCCAAGCCCAAGCAGGGCCGCATCTCGACCTTCCTGGCGAAAGAGGAGGGCGAGGAGGACACCATCATGCGCATCGCCCAGCATGGCGATGAAGGCGCAAGCCACGCGGTGACCTATTATGCGGTGGTCGAGACCGCCGGCAACAAGCTGACCTGGGTCTCGTTGAAGCCGGTGACGGGCCGCACCCACCAGCTGCGCGCCCACATGGCTCATATCGGCCATCCCATCGTTGGCGATCCCAAATATTTCAATATCGAGAACTGGCAGCTGCCGGGTGGTTTGCAAAACCGGCTGCATCTCTTGGCGCGGCGCATCGTCATTCCGCATCCGCGCGGCGGCGTGATCGACGCCACCGCGCCGTTGCCGCCACACATGCAGCAGTCGTGGAACCTGCTCGGGCTTGACGCAGCCAGATTTGATCCGATCGAAAACGCGCCTGAAGAATAGCTGAGTTGAACGGGAGCGGTCGCAGCACAACATACGGCCCATGAAACGGCTCTCGATCTGTCTCATGGCTTCGATCGCGCTGCTCATGGGGCATGGGGCTCAGGCACAATATGTGTTGCCGGCCCCCTCGCAGGTCGTTCCGCCGCCTTCGTCGCCACCGCCGCCGAAGATCGAGGCGCCGAAGGTTCCGCGGCTCGATGCGCCGCCGAGTTACAACGATCGGCCGCTTCCGCGTAATTCGTTCAGCGATCGCGTCTCGAAGTGCCTCGACGACGCTGCAGCCGCAGGACTGGGCCCGGCCGATCGCGGCACTTATGCGCGCAGTTGCGCGAACTAGCAGCTCCATCGTCATCGTGGCGAAGCCACGACGGCACTGGTAACTTGGTTGACGACAAGGGATCGAAACACCGACATGCGCGAATTGTTCGATGAAGCTGCGGGGCAATCCCCGACCGATCCGCGCGAGGCGGCACGCCAATCGGCACGTCCGCCGCAGCGCAAGCGCTTCTACCAGGAGGCGGGCGTGAGCGAGGCCGAGGGCGGGTATGTCGTTGTGCTCGACGGCAAGCCGATCCGCACGCCGTCCGGTCGTCAGGTGGTGATCCCTTCGCGCGAGCTCGCGGATGTAGTCGCCGCCGAATGGGCAGCCCAGGGCGAGACGATCGATCCCCTGGCCATGCCGCTGACGCGGATAGCCAACAGTGTGGTGGAGGGAGTCGTCGACCGCGTCGAGCTCGTCAGCGCCGACCTCGCAAAATATTTCGAGTCTGACCTGCTGTTCTATCGTGCCGGCCATCCCGAGGGACTGGTCGCCCGCGAGGCCGCGCACTGGGATCCCGTGCTGTTCTGGGCCGCGGAGACGCTGGGCGCGCATTTCATCCTGTCCGAGGGCATCATGCATGTGAAGCAGCCGGAGGAGGCCGTTCGGGCCGCACGCGCCGCGCTGCCGCAGGATGCCTGGTCGGTCGCCGCGCTCCACGTGGTGACCACCCTGACCGGCTCGGCGCTGCTGGCGCTGGCGCTCGCCCATGGCGCGCGGGACGCCGGCCAGGTCTGGGCCGCCGCCCATGTCGATGAGGACTGGAACGCCGAGCAATGGGGCGTGGACGAGGAAGCAGCTGAACGTCGGGCCGTCCGCCTCAGGGATTTCGAGGCGGCCGTGGCGGTGCTGGCGGCCGTAAGACCGCCCACAGGTCCTTAACGAGAGGTTTACGACGCAGCGTTAGGGTAGCCGGCGCTCCCCAAGGCTCTTGAAATGCCGACGCCGGTCACCTCCATCGTTCCCGTCAGCGCCGCAAGCCCCTTGGCTGACGCGGCGACACCTGATCTTGTCATTCAAGCCGGCAGTGTCGTCGATGCCAGGGTGGTCAGCGTCCTCGCCGATAATCTGGTGCGGATCGCGATCGCAAATCTATCGCTCGAGGTGATGTCGGAAGTCGCGCTGTCGCCCGGGCAGAATCTCCAGCTGGCGGTGTCGCAGCAGGACGGTACCATCCGCCTCGCCATCGTGGGCGGGGCAGGCGAGGCGTCCGCCGACCTGGTCACGCTGACGCCGCGTGCGGCCTCGCTGGTGGAGAGCCCGCCGCTTGCGCCATCGGCTGGCGCAGCACGCAGCACGCTGACGCCTTCGGAGCAGGTCGCCGTCACGGTGGCTTCGGCCGAGGCCGTCACCAGGCAGGGCAGCCAGGCGCCGCTGTTTGCCAATCTGGCCTCCGTCGTCACCGGCAGTCATCTGCCCCCGGGGTTGAAGCAGGCGGTGCTGGACGTGCTGGCGCAGCAGACGCCGCTCGACACCGGCCTCGGTGGCGGCGATATCGAATCGGCCTTCCAGAAATCAGGGCTTTTCCTGGAGGCTTCGCTCGCCGCGGGCGCGACGCCGTCGTCTGGCACAATGCCCGATTTGAAAGCGGCGCTGCTGGTGCTGCGCCAGGCACTGGCCACGATTGAGACCGCGGTGCCGCCGACGCAGGGCACCTTGGTTCCGACTGGCGCCGCGGGGACACCGCAGGCCGGCGCCGCACCGGCGGCAGCAGGTGAGCCGGCGCAGGCCGCATCGCCAGCAACCGAACTCGCCCAACAGCCGCAAGTGCCGCGCAGCGCCAATCCCGCGGCTGCCGTGCTCGCCGACATCGCAGGTGGCGTTTCGCAGGCGGCGACACGGACCATGTCCGCAGGTCTTGCCGCGAGCCTTCTGCAAGAGGTTGCGCAAAACCTGCCGCGCCTGACCGGCAACGCGCCGGGAGCCAACAAGGCCGTGCCGGATGGCGATATCCTCGAGGCCGCACACGCGCCGCCGCCGCCATTCCGCGGTGCATTGCCCGCGCCGCAGTCCATCGCCGCGCCATCGCTCGCGCCGGATACGCCGCTCGCTGCCATCGTGCATCGCCTGCTCGACGATACCGATGCCGCGATCGCGCGGCAGACGCTGTTGCAAGTTGCCTCGCTTCCCGATCGCACCGATGCCAGCGGGCATCGCATCGATCCGGCCGTGCCGCAGTGGAATTTCGAGATTCCCTTCGCAACCCCGCAGGGCACCGCGATGGCGCAGTTCGAGATCTCGCGCGATGGGGGCAACGAGCCCGCCGATCCCGCCAAGCGCGCCTGGCGCGCGCGCTTTTCGCTTAATGTCGAGCCGGCGGGGCCCGTGCATGCGCTGATCACGCTGAACGGCGACAAGACCTTCGTGCGGATGTGGGCGGAGCGGCCGGCAACGGCGCAGCAGCTCCGTGCGGGCGTCGGTGAGCTCAGCCGGGCATTGACGAGGGCCGAGCTCAACCCCGGTGATATCGTGGTCCGCGACGGCGCGCCGCCGCAACCGGCGCCGGCCCGCGCCGGCCACTTCCTGGATCGAGCGACATGAGCGATCCATCCAGGCTCGCGATCGCGCTGCATTACGAGAAGGGTTCTGGCGCGCCTGTCGTCGTCGCCAAGGGCAGGGGCACGATCGGCGAAAAGATCGTCGAGATCGCCAAAGCGCACGACATCCCGATCGAGGAGAACGAAATTCTGGCCGGCGCGCTGTCCAAGGTCGAGCTCGGTGAGGAGATTCCGCCGGATCTCTACAAAGCCGTCGCCGAGGTGCTGGTGTTCGTGCTGCGGCTGTCGGGCCGGGGACGCTAGCACGCTGTCATCGTTTGACCAGATATCGGCGGCATTGTAGCCGTCCCTTTCATGGCTCAATGGACACCGCCCTTGCTCACCCGCCGCTCCACCCTCGGCCTCCTCGCCGCAACCGCGATCCTGCCGCTACCTGCGCGCGCTCATGTCGCGCCGCCGCGCAACGAAATCCGCGACACACTTGCAAGACGCTTCACCGATCTCGGTACGTCAGGCACCTTCGTCGGCTACAAGGTCGAGGACTATCTGATCGTCGCCAGCGACAAGGAGCGCTCGGGCGAGGGCAAGTTGCCGGCCTCGACCTTCAAGATTCCGAACTCGCTGATCGCGCTGGAGACCGGTGTCGTCGCCGATCCCGACAAGGACGTATTTCCCTGGGACGGCGTCAAGCGTCCGATCGAGGCCTGGAACAAGGATCACACGCTGCGCAGCGCGATCGCGGTCAGCGCGGTGCCGGTCTATCAGGAGATCGCGCGCCGCATCGGCCAGGAGCGTATGCAAAAATATATCGACGAGTTCGACTACGGCAATCGCGACATCGGCGGCGGCATCGACCAGTTCTGGCTCACGGGTGCTCTGCGCATCGATCCGGTTGAACAGATCGATTTCGTCGATCGGCTGCGCCGCCGTGCGCTGCCGATCAGCAAGCGCAGCCAGGATCTCGTCGCCGACATCCTGCCGGTGACCAAGGTCGGCGACAGCGTCATCCGCGCCAAGTCCGGATTGCTGGGGGCCGAGCGCGGTGAGCCGTCATTGGGCTGGATGGTCGGCTGGGCCGAGAAGGGCGAGGCGCACACCGTATTCGCGCTCAACATGGATTGCCGCGAGCAGCGGCTCATCGCCGAGCGAATGCCGCTGACGCAGGCGTGTCTCGCCGAGATTGGCGCGATCTAGCGCCGATTGAGCGCCAACGAAACTCCCGTGACATTGGTGCCCTGTGGGCGGATCGAGATGCTCTGGCGGCTTCCCCGCGTCGTCAGCGACAGATTGGCCGAAAAGTTGTTGCCGCGCGCGGCTGCGTCGACATGGTCTCCGACCGCGCGCCCCGAGATCGTGCCGGATGCGTTGCGCGTGGCTTCGCTCCATGAGCCGGAAATGGCGCCGCCGCGATATTCGACATCGCCCGTGAGATCGAAATTGTAGCTTTCGCTGGCGCATCTCAGATTGAGCCGAAGCTCGGTGCCGCTTGCGGCGACGTTGTAGGCTGCGCGGCAGCGCAGGCGCTCTTGCCCGCCATCGGTCGTGCTCAGCGTGCCGCCGCCCGACCATGTGCCGGCCATGGCGACAAACGGAGATGCCGCAGCCTGGGCTGCATCAGCCCTACAAGGAAGGCACAGCGCCGTCATGAGTAGGCCTGCCCGCGCAATACCATATCCTGTCATTTGCGGATCTCCATCGTAGGGATTTGACCGTTCCAACGCGCGAACCGGACAACGGTTCTTGGAGGTCCGCCGGTTTCGCCGAGGCTGCCGGGTTGGCCTCGCGACCGGGAAAGGGGACAATGATGCCTGGGCGGACTTCCTGATGAGATCTTTTGCCCTGCGGGAACGTGCTGGCTCCTCATGGTGAGGGGCCCGCGCGCATCCGCCTCAGGCCGAGTCGGCCGTCTTCTTCGCCGTCAGCGCCTGGTCGATCGCAAATCCGCCGATCTCGCTCATCGCCTGCGAGATGACATCGCCTCTGCCGGCAAAGCCGTTCGAGAGGTAATCGAATTGCGTGCGCGCCTGCCGCAGCACTTCGATCGGCACGGAGACGACGGTGTCGTTGAAGCCGTCGACGGAGGCGCGCAGCGCCTCCAGCTCGGCGGTGAGCCTGCGGATATGGCTTTCCGCATCCTGCATCAGACAGAGCAGCTTGCCGCGCTCGTCATCGAATGCGGTGCGCTCGGCGGCGGCAGCGCTGGTCACCTCCGTGAGCTGCGTCCGCATCGTCTCGATCTGCCCGATCATGGCATCGGAGGCGAGCTCGGCGGCCTCATGCAGCTCCGCATGGCGTCTGCTTTCTTGCTGCGCCTCGTGAAACAGCCGCTCCGCCGACATTGCCCGCTGTGACAGCGATTGGATCAGGCTCGCTGCGCGCAGCAGCTTCTCGCCGTTGCGCCCTGACACCATGCTGGCCATTCTCCGCAGGAAGTCGATGGTTTCGGACGCGCTGTTCGGCGGCAGGGGGACGACCGTCGCGGACATGTGTGAATGCCAAAAGGGGCCAGTCGGGCGCGATGACCGCCGCCGTACCGACTGAGCTCACGCTACATTCGGCGCCTGTCCGCGAGTTGCAGCAAGCCTGAATCGGCTGATCCGGTCAACGGAAAGCCGTGGCAAAATTGCCGTCCCGTCCGCCGCCAAGACCGAGAGGTCAGGTCCTGTCCTGCCGTCCGATCCGCCCGAGATGGGTGAAGCCGAAGCCGGCCGAATATTTCAGGCCATAGCCCAGCGCCCGGTCGATGCCGATATGGGCGAGCCAGATCAAGGCGATGGACAAGGTGAGGGGCGAGGCAAGGCCGAAGCCCAGCGTCATCAGCGTAACCGGCGCCATGTAGCTGTGGGCAGCGTTGTAGACGATCGCGCCGAACCTCGCGTCCGACAGGTAGGCGAGGAAGCACAAGTCCGGCGCCAGGAAGAGCAGCAGGTAGAGCATCCAGGAGCCGCCCCAGGCGGCGTAGAGCAGGGTCATGCCTGCAAACAGCGTCAGCCCCTCCAGCCGCAAGAGCAGCCTGACGCCGCCGGTCGCCGTGCCGGTCTCGGCTACGCCCTCATCCATGGTCCGCCTCTTCGTGCCAAAACTCTGTAATTCCTTGCGCTTTCCCGCTACGGCAGGGCAGCCCTGCGACCGCGAAAGCGGCTTTCCGGCCCGCAAAATGCCGTGTTAGAACCCCGCATCACTTAAGACCTGGCGGGAGCAAATGAAACACATTCTGGACGCCCTTGAAGATCGTCGTGCCGGCGCCAAGCTCGGCGGCGGGGAGAAGCGCATCGAGGCGCAGCACGCCCGCGGCAAGCTGACGGCGCGCGAGCGCATCGAGCTTTTGCTCGACAAGGGATCGTTCGAGGAGTTCGACATGTTCGTCGAGCACCGCTCCACCGAGTTCGGCATGGAGAAGACCAAGGTGCCGGGCGATGGCGTCGTCACCGGCTGGGGCACCGTCAACGGCCGCAAGACCTTCGTCTTCGCCAAGGACTTTACCGTGTTCGGCGGCTCGCTGTCCGAGACCCACGCGCTGAAGATCACGAAGCTCCAGGACATGGCGATGAAGGCGAGGGCGCCCATCATCGGCCTCTATGACGCCGGCGGCGCCCGCATCCAGGAAGGCGTTGCCGCGCTCGCCGGCTATTCCTACGTGTTCCGCCGCAACGTGCTGGCCTCGGGCGTGATCCCGCAGATCTCCGTCATCATGGGCCCCTGCGCCGGCGGCGACGTCTATTCGCCGGCGATGACCGACTTCATCTTCATGGTGAAGAACACCTCTTACATGTTCGTCACCGGCCCCGACGTGGTGAAGACCGTGACCAATGAGGTCGTCACCGCCGAAGAGCTCGGCGGCGCCTCGGTGCACGCCACGCGCTCCTCGATCGCGGACGGCGCCTTCGAGAATGACGTCGAGACGCTGCTGCAGATGCGGCGCCTGATCGATTTCCTGCCGTCCAACAACACCGACGGCGTGCCGGAATGGCCGAGCTTCGACTCCATCGAGCGGGTCGACATGTCCTTGGACACGCTGATTCCCGATAATCCGAACAAGCCTTACGACATGAAGGAGCTGATCCTGAAGGTCGTGGACGAGGGCGATTTCTTCGAGATCGCGGAAGCCTTCGCCAAGAACATCGTCACCGGCTTCGGCCGCATTGCGGGGCGCACCGTCGGCTTCGTCGCCAACCAGCCGATGGTGCTGGCCGGCGTGCTCGACAGCGACGCCTCGCGGAAAGCCGCGCGCTTCGTCCGCTTCTGCGATGCCTTCAACATCCCGATCGTCACCTTCGTCGACGTGCCGGGCTTCCTGCCGGGCACGAGCCAAGAATATGGCGGCCTGATCAAGCATGGCGCCAAGCTCTTGTTCGCGTACTCGCAGTGCACCGTGCCGCTGGTCACCATCATCACCCGCAAGGCCTATGGCGGCGCCTTCGACGTCATGGCCTCCAAGGAGATCGGCGCCGACATGAACTACGCCTGGCCGACCGCCCAGATCGCGGTGATGGGCGCCAAGGGCGCGGTCGAGATCATCTTTCGCAGCGACCTCGGCGATCCCGACAAGATTGCCGCAAGAACCAAGGAATACGAGGACCGCTTCCTGTCGCCGTTCATCGCGGCCGAGCGCGGCTACATCGACGACGTCATCATGCCGCACTCGACGAGGAAGCGGATCGCAAGGGCATTGGCGATGCTGAAGGACAAGAAAACGGAAATGCCGGCGAAGAAGCACGACAATTTGCCGTTGTGAGGAGGTCACAGGCGCTTTTATGTACAAAACCGCATGGTGCCTCGAATGGACGGTTGGGGGCAAGCTGCCTGGCTGAGAATGACCTAGCGACGACGCTCCATCCGCAATCGAGCTCCTAATCTTGAAATCCAATGACCGAAGACGATCTGACCGATGAAATTTCACAGATCGAAGATCGGATCGAGGCGCTCGCCGAGATCGCCGACCGGTGCCGCAAATACATCCTGGCGTCCAAGATTGCCATCGGTGGCGGGGCGGCGCTGCTGCTCGTTACGATCCTCGGCCTGTTTGGCTTCGGTCAGACCGCGGCGCTCGGCTCGATCGCGTTGGTTCTTGGTGGGATCGTCTCGCTCGGCTCGAACATCAGCACGTTGCGGCAGACGGAAGACGCCATCGGTGCCGCCGAGGCGCGGCGTTCAGCGTTGATCGGCAGCATCGATCTTCGTGTGGTCGCCGATACGCCGCTCAAGCTGGTGTGAGGCGCCTTCACGAGCCTCGCGCCTTATCCGCCGCCGCGAAATGAGCGATCTGGTCGGCGCGCGCCTTGACGAACGCCGGCCGCGCCGTGGCGCGCGTCACGTAGGCGCGGCAGGCTGGGCTGTTCGCCAGTCCCTCAAAGCGATCGACCACCCGGAGCACGTCTGCCATCAGGATGTCGGCGATGGAGAAGGGGCCCGCCAGCCATTCGCGGGCAGCCAGCACCGGCTCGAGGTGCTTGAGGCGGAGCTTTAAGAAGTCGTCTACGAACTTCACGGCAGGCGAACCGTCGTCAATGCCCATGAATTTGTACATGGTCCAGGGCAGGCTGGGCATCTCCACTGAATTGAGCGCCGCGAACACCCACTTCGTCGCCTCGTTGCGGCCGCGCGGATCTGCTGGCAGCAACGTCTCGCTGAGTTCGCCGAGATGCAGCAGGATCGCGCCACTCTCGAAGATCGAGAGGTCGCCGTCGGTCAGCCACGGTACCTGGCCGAAGGGCTGGTGCGAAAGATGCGCCGCGCCGCGATCGCCGAACGGCACGCTGGCGACGCGATAGGGCAGGGCGGCTTCTTCCAGTGCCCAGCGCACGCGGAGGTCGCGCACGAAACCCCTGGGCATCTCGGGAACCCAGTCGAAGGTGGTCAGCGTGAGGTCGGCCATGCCGCATCTCCATGTCGTAGTTCGAAGCAAGGTCGTACGAAGAACACGCGTTCCGACATGGGCGCCAGCTTTTTTTGTACCCGGCGGCCGAAGCGGCTAGTCTCGCCGCAAACAATGGGAGGAAACCCGATGCCGTCAGCGTTCTTCATCGTCCGCGCCATCATCACCGATCCCGACAAGCGCGCCGCCTTCGACCGATGGTACGAGACGGAACATCTGCCCGATGCAGCGAAGGCGTTCGGCATAGCCAAGGCCTGGCGCTTCTGGAGCCTGGACGATCCTTCCCTGCACCAGGCGATGTATCAGTTCGATGACGAGGCCAAGCTGAATGCGATGCTGCAAGGTGATGCGCTACAAAGGCTCGTTGCCGACTTCAACCGCGACTGGCCCGACGTGAAGCGCTCGCGCGAGACGTTGGTGCTGGCGCAGGAGTTCGCGACGAGATCCTGTAGCCCGGATGAGGCGCAAGCGTAATCCGGGCGCTTCGCCTCTCGGCTTCATCGTGAATCTGAATATGCGATTCAGCTTCGGTTCATGTCGTCATCGCGACACTCCTTGTGCATCACTCTTACGATGATCCAAGAGGAAGAAGTCATGGAGCGCCGGAACTTTTTGAAACTTGCATTGGGGATGACGGCGGGCGCCGCCGCCTTCGCCGCGACCGCCGCGCAGGCCGCGCCGTTGTCACCGCAGCCGCTTGGTAATGCCGCCCGCACGCCGCAAGGCAGTCCCGACGTTCATCCTGCCGTCACGACCAGCGAGGAAGCCGCCAAGCTGACGCCTGAGCAGGTGCACTGGCATGGGCGCGGCCACCATTGGGGCTGGCGCCGCCGTCATTGGCGCCGGCATCACCGGCGCTGGCACCGCCGCCACTACTGGTAAGTTCGCCCCACGGCGGAAATTGAACGGGGATCGCAGCTGGCGATCCCCGTTTTGGTTCCAAGGCGCTCCAGTTCCACGGCGGATGGAATCGTCGGGAGCAATCTAAAGGAAATGGCCGCGCAAGCTTTCGCCGCGCGGCCACTCCGCAACGCAAATGGACGAGATCAGATCGGGCGGCAGCGGCCGGCGTACCAGCGGAAGCCGTAGGGGCACACGCGCGCGCGAGGCACAACGACGACCGGCGCCGGGGCGACCACCACGGGGGCGGGGCGAACGACGACCGCGCCGCGCATCGGACGGCAGCCGCCGCCATAGGGGCCGCGATACCAGCCCGGGCCGCAACCGCCGGCGGCGCTGGCCGCCTCGCTGAAACCGACGACCGCACTGGCGAGCATGACGGCCGCAAACAGGTATTTCATTGGATCTTCCTTCTTGTCCTTGAGGTCAGGCTTAGGGGCGCTTGCAGCGCAGGATGAATCAAGAGACACGATTCGACACGTTAAATCAGGGACCTGCCAACACGTCGCGAGCCAAGCCTGCCAATCACGATCTGAATGCGGCATGAACGTTCCACGCATCCTGCCTCAGACGATACGCATGTGGCGCTAGCGGCCGAGAAAGCCCAGCACCACCTCCCTGTACGTCTCCGGCGCCTCCAGGAAGACGAGATGGCCGGTGTCGGGAATGACTTCGGCCCGCGCATTCGGCATCTTCGCCGCCAGCGCCTTCGCCAGTTCGGCGTTCTGCCCCATCTTGGCCCGCAGCGCCTCCGGCGCGAGTGGTCGGCCCGGCGCGTTGTGATCGTCGGCCCCCATGATGAACAGCGTCGGCAACGCGATGAGCGGGATCTCGTGCGCCACCGGCTCTCGATAAATCATCTGGCCGGACGAGACGAAGGCGCGCAGCCAGCGCGGATAATCGGGACTGCCCTTGATGTTGAAGCGGGCATCGATGAACGGCGTGATCGCCTCAGGCGGCAGCTTGATCGCGTAATTGGTCTGGAGCTGCTTGCGATAGCCGTCGGCGGTGAGCTTGTCCTCGGTCTCCATCATCTTTTCGGTCGGCGTCGGCGGCACGTAGAGGCGGTAGTCCTCGAGGCCAATCGGCGCGGTCAGCACCAGATGGGCGAGGCGATCCGGATAGGCGCGGGCGATGCGCACGCCCAGCATGCCGCCGAGCGAATGCGCGACGATCTCGGCCTTGTCGATCTTGAGATGGTCGAGCAGCGAAATGGTGTTGCGCGCCAGATTGTCGAAATGCAGCTCGCTCTGCGGCTTGGAGGATTTGCCGAAGCCGACCTGGTCCGGCACCACGACACGAAAGCCGGCCTCGCTCAGCATCCTGATCACGGGTGCCCAATAGCTCGACGGAAAATTGCGCCCATGCAGCAGCACGACAGTGCGGCCGTTCGGCTGGGCGGCCGCCACGTCCATATAGGCCATGCTGAGCTGCTCGCCGTCGTTGACGACAGGCAAGAGGTGCACGGGGTAGGGATAGGCAAAGCCTTCGAGCGCGATGCCATAGGGTTCGCGCGGCGCGGTATCGGCGGCGTGTGTTGGGGGTGGGATTGTAACGAGGGCGGCAGCGAGCGCGGCTGGGAGGAGGCGGTTCATTCGAAATCCCGTGTTTGGCAACGTCGTTCCGGGGCGATGCGAAGCAGCGAACTCAGGTGCGCAATTGCGCACCTGAGAACCTCGAGATTCCGGGTCTGGTCCTTCGGACCATCCCGGAATGACGGTGGCCATAAAGACGTGGATGGCCGGGTCAAGCCGGGCCATAACGAGATCATCCAATCACACGCAAATGTGCGATCACAGGTGGAGTGCGTGATCAGTCCTTCCCATTCCCGAACAACGCGGCGAACTGCTTCTCGCCGGTGCGGGTGAAATTCACCACGCGGCTGCCGGGCGTGGCATCGCGGCAGGCCCATTTCAGCTCGGCGAAGCGCTGCATCAGGGCCGCGCCCAGCGTCCCGGCGAGATGGTGACGCCGCTCGCTCCAGTCGAGGCAGGCCTTGCACACCGGGCGGCGTGGGTGGCTGAGCATGTCGGGTGAGATCTGCAGATGTTTGGCAAGGAAGCGCTCGCCCTCAGTCGTGAGTTCGATGTCCTGTTTCCTCTGCCTGACCAGCTGCCGCTGGCGCAGGGAGTCCAGCATCTGCACGCCGAGATCGCCGGCGAGGTGGTCGTAGCAGATCCGCGCGCGACGCAGCGCAGGATCCTTCGGTCCGGTGCGCACGCGCATGTGGCCGGTCCGCGCGGCGAGGCCGGCAAGTCCCTCGAGCACCCCGGCGACGTCGTCGTCGGTGAGGCGATAATAGCGGTGCCGGCCCTGCTTCTCCGGCTCGACGAGGCCGCCGGCCTCGAGCTTCGAGAGATGCGAGCTCGCGGTCTGCGGTGTGATGCCGGCCTCCTGTGCCAGCTCGCTGGCAGTGAGCGCGCGGCCATTCATCAGCGCGGTGAGCATATTGGCGCGGGCGGGGTCGCCGACCAGGGAGGCGACCATGGCGATGTCGGGGCCTGATTTCATGCTTCGATGGTAGCCGAAGCATTGTGGTCAGGCAAGGGCGTAGCCTCTCACCAAGTCGTCATTGCGAGGAGCTCTTGCGACGAAGATTCCATGGGGAGTGGATAGCGACCAGGTCTGAGGCCAGACTGAGGGTTGCTGAATCCATTCAACCTGGAGACGACGATGTTGCTCGATCATCCTTCCGACGGACTGGCCGCTATCCGCACGCAGTTTGGCGCAATTTTTGTGTCATTGGAACTGAGCCGTTCGACATGGCTGGTCACTTCGCTGTCGCCCTGCAAGGGCGAGAAGATGTCCAAACGCAGCATGAAGGCCGGCGAGCTTTCGGAACTGTTGAAGCTGTTTGCGGAGCTGAAGCGCAAGGCGCAGGCGCGAACGGGTGAGAGCTATCCGCTCATCACGATCCAGGAGGCGGGGCTGGACGGGTTCTGGCTTCACCGCGCCCTGCAGCAGGAAGGCATCGAGAGCCACGTAGTCGATCCGGCCTCGATTGCGACGCCGCGCCGGCGCCGGCGGGCCAAGACGGACCGGCTGGATGGCGAGACGCTGTTGCGGACGCTGCTGGCCTACAAGCGCGGCGAGGTACGGGTCTGCGCCATGGTCGTTGCGCCCTCTCCGGCAGAGGAGGACCGCCGTAGGCTGTGCCGCGAGCGAGAGACCTTGATCGCGGAGCGGATCGAGCATGTGAACCGGATCAAGGGTCTTCTGTTCGCGCAAGGGATCTTCGACTACGCGCCGCTGCGGCGAGACCGGCGGAAGCGGCTGGAGGCCTTGCGGACGGGCGACGGGCGCGCCTTGCTGGCGCATCTGAAGGCGCAGATCAGCCGCGAACTCGACCGGCTCGAACTGCTGCTCGACCAGATCACGGCGGTGGAGCGCGAGCAGGATGCGTTGCTGGCCGCGAGCAAGGCGGCGGGGAGAAGACCGTATCGAACCCGGTGGCAATGCTGCTCGAACTGAAGAGCCTGGGCCCGAACTTCACGGCCGTTCTCTGGTCGGAGGCCTTTACCGGCAGTTCGCCAACCGCCGCCAGATTGCATCCTATGCCGGCCTTGCAGCCACGCCATGGCGCAGTGGCGGCATCGAGCGCGAGCAAGGCGTGTCGAAGGCTGGCAATCCGCGCCTGAGAACCACGATGATCCAGCTCGCCTGGCTCTGGGTACGCCACCAGCCTCAATCGGCTTTGACCCAGTGGTTCAAGGTGCACAGCCAACGCGGCCGCAAGCGCGCGATCGTGGCGCTCGCGCGCAAGCTGCTCGTGGCCCTCTGGAAGTACGTGACCGCGGGCGTGGTGATCGAGGGAGCCGAGATAAAGGCCGCCGCCTGACACCACGCTCCTCAGCCTCAAAGCCAATCCGCCGAGATTGATCAGCCTCGGCCGATCCGGGTGGACGAACCGATGGATTGCATGGCTTCAAACGCCGTAACGAAGAATGGTCTCGTCCTCTCGAGCCTGCCCGCCGCAAGCGGAATGTTGGTGCAGCCGCCGCCGCGCGGCGACCGAATGTGAGTTTGATCTGGCAAGCAAACCAGATTGCAAAAACCGGCTCGACCCTTGGATCGCCTGACGAAAAGGAGTTATCCGCCCGCTGCCCCGACTGCCAAAGCCTGATGGCGTGCTCGCTCGAGTCAAGGCCAAGTCGCTTCGCGACGGCCCTACGGGCCGACCTTGACTCGATCTGCGCGCGCCATCCTACGTGCTCCACGGTCGGGACGAAGAGCTGGCCTGCAATCGAACAAAGAGCTGAACAAACCGCCTTGACACACCAAATCCCCATGTGAGCAATCCAGAACCCTTTCCGCGGAGGGATTCCTGGATTTGCTTCGCTGCGCTCGCAATGACGATGTGGAAACAGAGGAGATCCCGCATGCCCGTCACCGTCTTCATCCGTTACCAGCTCGATCCCTTCAAGCGCTCGCAGTTCGAGGAATATGCGAAGCGCTGGCTCACCATCATCCCGAAATGCGGCGGTGACCTGATCGGCTATTTCATGCCCCATGAGGGCACCAACAACATCGCCTTCGCGCTGATCACCTTCGAGAGCCTGGCCGCCTATGAAGCCTATCGCGCGCGGCTGCGACAGGACGCCGAGGGCATGGCGAACTTCCATTTCGCCGAGGAGAACAAATTCATCCTCGCCGAAGAGCGCACCTTCCTGCGCAAGGTGGTATTGTAGCCGACCAACAGCAGGAGACGCCCATGATCGCCGTAATCTTCGAGGTCTGGCCCAAGCCGGAACACCGCCAGGACTATTTCGACCTGGCGGCCGATCTGAAGCCGCTGCTGCAGACCATCGACGGCTTCATTTCGGTCGAGCGCTTCGAGAGCCTGACCGAGAAGGGCAAGATCTTGTCGGTGTCGTTCTGGCGGGACGAGGCAGCGGTGGCGGCCTGGCGCAACACCATGGAGCACCGCCGCACCCAGGCAAAAGGCCGCGCGCAAATCTTCGCGGATTATCATTTGCGCATCGCCAGCGTGATCCGAGACTACAGCATGACCGACCGCGAGCAGGCCCCGAAGGACAGCCGCGCCGTGCACGATGCGCACTAGCGGACTTGAAACCGCGCGCCTATGTCTGCGCGGCCAACAAGGGAGAGAAACATGCATGTGACGACCGCTGACAAGCGCGCGACGTTCAGGAAGATGCACGAGAGCGGCTGCTTCATTTTGCCCAATCCGGTCGATGTCGGCAGCGCGAAAGCGTTGCAGCATCTCGGTTTCAAGGCGATTGCGTCATCGAGCGCGGGCTTTGCCTGGACCATCGGCAAGGCGGACAATCACGTCAGCGTCGAGGACGTCTGTCAGCATCTGGCAGCATTGAGTTCGGCCGTCGACATCCCCGTGAACGCCGATTTCGAGGGCGGCTTTGCGGTCGAGCCGGATAAGGTTGCCGACAATGTCGAGCGCTGTGTGCGCACCGGCGTCGCGGGCCTGTCGATCGAGGATTCCACCGGCGACAAGGACAAGCCGCTCTATGATCGCGCGCTCGCGGTCGAGCGCATCAAGGCCTTGCGCGAGGCGATCGGTGACAGCGGCACGCTGCTGGTCGGCCGCTGCGAAGCCTATCTCTGGGGCGTGACCGATCTCAAGCTCGTCATCGACCGCCTGACCGCTTATGCCGATGCCGGCGCTGACTGTCTGTACGCGCCGGGCCTGAAGAGCCGCGAGGACATCGTCGCGGTGGTGAAGGCGGTGCATCCAAAGCCGTTCAACCTTCTGATCGGCGCGTCCGGCCTGTCGCTGCGGGAGGCCGGAGATCTCGGCGTCCGGCGCATCAGCGTCGGCGGCTCGCTCGCCCGCGCTGCCTGGGGCGGCTTCATGCGCGCGGCAAAGGAGATGGCGGAGAAGGGCACGTTCGCAGAGCTCGGCAGCGGCTATCCCGGCGGTGAGCTCAACAAGATGTTCAGCTAAAGCATGATCCGGAAAAGTGCGAAGCGGTTTTCCGGAAAGATCATGCGTAAACAACAAGCTAAAGCGCGATGACGATTCATCCAAATCTCATCGCGCTTTAGGCAAGCGCATAGCTACGAAAACGAAAAGCGGCGGGATGTGAGGTCCCGCCGCTCCAGCTTGCGGCTGCTACTTCGCGCCGTCAGACGGAGTCTGCGTATCCGGGGCGGGCTTGCTCGGCGCAGCACCCGTGGTCACGCCCGGCTCGGTGTTGCTCCGCGGCGTCACGTCACGCATGCCGGGAGGGGCGGCCGGATTGGCGGACGGCGCCTGCTGCGCAGTCTGCGTTGACGGGGTATTGCCCGCCTGGTTGTTGGTGGTGGTGTTGTTCAAGCCGTAGAACACGGCGCCCAGCACCAGGGCGACCGCCACCGCAAACAGCGCGATCTTGCCGCTGGAGGCAGGGCCTTCGCCGAGCTCGGGATCGGCCTGCAGGTCGGCATCCCGGCGCACCGCGCGAGAATACTCATCGTCGGCGAGGTTCGGGCGGTACGGATCGTTGGGAAAACGGTCGTCAGCCATCGATTGGTTCTCCTCGGGTTATGACTTCGGGACAACCCTCAGCTGCGAGCTTCTGTTCCGCGCCACCCAATGCTTTCGTCGTATGTTGCTCTACTCTCGGGAATCGGGAACCTGTTCCGTCGGGAATCCCGCGCGTGAGTTCCATTGCGAGGAGGGGAACAGGGCGATGTGGAGCCTGCCGCCGACCGATACCGTGCTGCATTTCCTGTTGCTGGTTGCGGTGGCCGCACAGGGCATGACGGCTGCGCTCGCTGCCGGGCGTCGCAGCATGGATTGGTTAGGCGTCTGCTTCCTCGGCTGCATCACCGCGCTTGGCGGCGGCACGCTGCGCGATCTCTTCCTCGGACATTATCCGCTGGCCTGGGTCGCCAACCCCATTTATCTCGCGCTCGCCGGCGGCGCCGCCTTCGTCACCATTCTGATCGCGCGTCTCGTGCACCGGCTGAAGGTCGCCTTCATCGTGCTCGACGCGATCGGTCTCGTGATCTTCACCATGGCGGGCTGCGACGTTGCCTGGCAGATGGATGCGACGCTGCCCATCGTCATCGTCTCCGGCATGGTGACGGGCTGCGCCGGCGGCGTGCTCCGCGACGTGCTCTGCAACGACGTGCCGCTGCTGTTTCGCTCCGAGCTCTACGCCAGCGTCTCGGTGGTGACGGGGCTGTTCTATGCGACCGCGTTCGGCCTGCAGCTCAACGCGGAGCTCTGGACCATCCTGACCTTCGTCCTCGGCATCAGCTTCCGCCTGCTCGCGGTGCGCTACAAATGGGAGATGCCGAAGTTCGTGTTCACGGACAACGAGGAGCGGTAGCTCCATCCATGTCGTCGGGGCGGCAGCGGCGAGCTACTCCTCCTTCCTTGCCTTCGCTACCTGCGACGGCGTCACCAGCGGCGCGGCATTGCCCCAGGAATTGCGGATGTAGTTCGCCACCGCGGCGATCTCGCCGTTGGACAGATTGGCATAGCCCGGCATCTCGCCGGTGTTCGGCGCACGCGGCGTCGTCACGGTGTGGGCGCCGTCGAGGATGATGCGCAGGGTCGAGGACGGATTGATCGATTGCAGCAGCGCATTGCCCGGCAGCGGCGGATAGATTCGCGGGCTGCCCGTGCCGTCGGCCTCGTGGCAGGCGATGCAGAGCTTTGCGTAGACCGCCTGGCCGGCCTTCATCTCGGCTTCGTCCGGCGGCGTCACGATCGTCTCGCGTCGCGCCGGCGGCAGGCTTTTCAGATACAGCGCGATCGCACGAATATCGGCATCGCTCATCTTCGCCGTGGAATTGACGATCACCTCGGCCATCGGGCCGCCGGCATGGCTTTTCGCGTTGCGTCCGCTTTGCAGATACTCCGCGATATCAGCTTCGCTCCAGGATTTCAGCCCGGTGCGCGCAGCGCCATCGAGCCTTGGCGCGTACCAGCCGCCGACCTCGTTGCCCGAGAGCGCCTGGGCCTGCTTGTCGGCGCCAAAATAGTTCTTCGGCGTATGGCATGCGCCGCAATGGCCGAGACCGGTGACGAGATAGCCGCCTCTGTTCCACGCCGCGCTCTGGCTCTGATCCGGCTCGAACAGACCGGGCTTGAAATAAATGGCGTTCCAGATCCGCATCAGGCCGCGGTAGCCGAACGGCCAGCGCAGCTCCGGTGGCTTGTTGCCGCTCGCCACCGGTGCGAGCGTGCCGAGATAGGCGCGGACCGCCAGCGTGTCGTCCTTGGTCATCCGCGTGAAGTAAGGGTAGGGGAAGGCCGGATAATAGTTCGATCCATCCGGCGCGATGCCATAGCGCATGGCGCGGGTGAAGTCGGCATCCGTCCAGGCGCCGATCCCGGCATCGCGGTCCGGCGTCAGGTTCGGCGCATAGATCGCGCCGAAGGGGGTGTCGATGCGCTTGCCGCCCGCGAAGGGCCTTGCCGGATCAGCGGTGTGGCAGCCCGCGCAGCCGCCGGCCTCGACCAGCGCCTTGCCATAGGCGATCAGCTCTGGCGACGGCTCGGCGGCACGGGCCGCGCTTCCAATCGCACTGCACAACGCCAAAACCGCAAGAGCCAAGCCAGCCAGAATCGTCCGCATCGAAAGCCTCTCCTGCGACCAATCGACCCCACCTGCGTGAAAGGAGCATCAATTCATTTCGCGACGGCGGGGGTATGGTGACACAAATTGAAAATGCTCAGCGTGTTTCAGGCCACGAAATTGCGATTTTTACCCGAGGCTCCCTTTGGTCCAGATTTGTGATGCGGATCGTGAAATATCCGACATAGAGTGGCGGAAGTGGTCGGCGCGCCCTAGCTAAAAACAACGGGGATGCAACGGCTTAAGCGACGCTAAGTGACAAAGACCTGAACAGGGCGGTTAAAGAGGACAGCATGGGCATCAACCAGGGTCCGATCAGTCTCGATCAAAAATACACCCAGCAGACCGGACACGTCTTCACCACGGGCATCCAGGCCCTGGTGCGCCTGCCGATGGCCCAGATCCGGCGCGATCGCGCCAATGGCCTCAACACCGCCGGCTTCATCTCCGGCTATCGCGGCTCGCCGCTCGGCGGCTACGACCAGCAACTCTTCGCCGCCCGCAAGCATCTCGAGCAGTACAATATCAAGTTCCAGCCAGGCGTGAACGAGGACCTCGCCGCAACCGCCGTCTGGGGCTCGCAGCAGCTCAACCTCTCGCCGGGCGCCAAGTATGACGGTGTGGTCGGCATCTGGTACGGCAAGGGTCCTGGCGTCGACCGCTGCGGCGACGTGTTCCGCCACGGCAATGCCGCGGGCTCGGCCAAGAACGGCGGCGTGCTCTGCCTTGCCGGCGACGACCACGGCGCGAAATCCTCCACCGTCCCGCATCAGTCCGACCATGCCTTCATCTCGGCACTGATGCCCTATCTCTATCCGTCGAGCATCCACGAGATGATCGAGATGGGCCTGCTCGGCATCGCGATGTCGCGCTATTCCGGCTGCTGGGTCGGCATGAAGGTGATTACGGAGACGGTGGAGACCACCGCCGAGATCGACCTCACCGACGAGATGAAGCCCTTCATCATCCCCACCGATTTCGAGTTGCCGCCCGGTGGCCTCAATCTGCGCTGGCCCGACGACCGCTTCGAGCAGGACCGCCGCCTGCAGGACTACAAGGGCTTTGCCGCGATCGCCTTTGCCCGCGCCAACAAGGTCAACCGCGTCACCATGGACTCGCCGAACGCGCGTTTCGGCATCATGGCATCCGGCAAGAGCTACGAGGACGTGCGGCAGGCGCTGCGCGAGCTCGGGATCACCGAGGAGGTCGCCGCCAAAATCGGCCTTCGCCTCTACAAGATCGGCATGCCCTGGCCGCTGGAGCCGGAAGGCGTGCGCCAGTTCGCGGTCGGGCTCGAGGAGATCTTCATCGTCGAGGAACGCCGCGAGATCGTCGAGAACCAGGTCAAGCAGGAGCTGTTCAACTGGCGCGACGACGTTCGCCCGCGCATCGTCGGCAAGATGGACGAGCACGACAAGCGTTTCCTGACCTTCGCCGCCGAGCTCAGCGTCGCCTCGCTCGCGACCTCGCTCACCGAGCGACTGCTCCGGCTTAATCTCAATCCCGAGATCGCGGAGATGCTCCGCGCCAAGGCCGACTGGTTCAACGGCCGTCAGGCCACGCAAATGCAGGCGGTCGCACCCGTCTCCCGGACCCCGTATTTCTGCTCCGGCTGCCCCCACAATACATCGACGAAAGTTCCCGAAGGCAGCCGCGCGCTCGCCGGCATCGGCTGCCATTTCATGGCGCTGTGGATGGACCGCTCGACGGAGACGTTCACCCATATGGGCGGGGAGGGCGTGCCCTGGGTCGGCATCGCACCCTTCACCAACGAGAATCACATTTTCGCTAATCTTGGTGACGGCACCTATTTCCATTCGGGCATTCTCGCCATCCGCCAGGCGATCGCCTCCAAGGCCAACATCACCTACAAGATCCTCTACAACGACGCTGTGGCCATGACCGGCGGCCAGCGCCACGACGGCGATCTCTCGCCGCAGCAGATCACCCAGCAGCTCTATGCCGAAGGCATCCGCGAGCTCTATCTGGTCTCCGAAAACCCGGACGCTTATCCGGCCGATACCATCGCGCCCGGCGTCAAGAAGTATCACCGCGACGAGCTCGACAACGTCATGAAGATGTGCCGCGAGTTCAAGGGCACCTCCGCGATCGTGTTCGTGCAGACCTGTGCCGCCGAGAAGCGCCGTCGCCGCAAACGCGGGCTGATGGAGGACCCGGCGCGGCGCGTCATGATCAATCCGGCCGTCTGCGAAGGCTGCGGCGACTGTTCGGTGCAGTCGAACTGCATCTCGGTCGAGCCGCTGGAGACCGAGTTCGGCCGCAAGCGCGCCATCAACCAGTCATCCTGCAACAAGGACTATTCCTGCCTGAAAGGATTCTGTCCGTCTTTCGTCACCATCGATGGCGGCGCGCCGCGCCACCGCGCGCCCGCCGAACTCGTTGAGATCGGCGAGCTGCCCGAGCCGACATCGCGCCCGACACTCGACAAGCCCTATAACATCGCGGTCGGCGGTGTCGGCGGCACCGGCGTGCTCACCATCGGCGCGCTGCTCGGCATGGCCGCGCATATCGAGGGCAAGGCCTCGATGATCCTGGACATGTCGGGCCTCGCGCAAAAGGGCGGGGCGGTGCTCAGCCATGTCCGCCTGTCGGATCATCCGGCGGAAGTCACCTGCTCGCGCATCGTCACCGGCACCGCCGATCTCGTGCTCGCGGCCGACGAGGTGGTGGCGGTCGCCAAGGACACCATCACGCTCTGCGACACCAGCCGCACCCGCGGCATCATCAACAGCCACGTCATCCCCACCGCCGATTTCATCCTCAATCGCGATTTCAACTTCCAGACCCGCAAGCTCAATGCGGTGCTGGAGACGGCGCTGCACAAGGATTCCGTCTTCTTCGACTTCACCAAGCCGGCCGAGCAGCTGCTCGGTGATGCCATCGCCACTAACATGATGATGATGGGCTATGCCTATCAGAAGGGTCTCTTGCCGCTCTCTGCGGAAGCGATCGAGCAGGCGATCGAGGTCAACGGCGTCTCGATCAAGATGAACAAGGAAGCCTTCCGCCTCGGCCGCCTCGCGGTTGCCGATCCCAAGCGTCTTGCCGACATGCTGAAGGGAACGGACGAGGTGGCTGCGCCGAAGACGCTGGATGCCATGACGCTGGACGAGGTGATCGAGCATCGCGCCAAGCATCTCACCGCCTACCAGAATACCCGTCTCGCCAAGCGCTATCGCAAGCTGGTCGGTCAGGTCCGCGACGCCGCCGCGAAGGGCGGTTACGGCGATGCGCTGCCGCGTGCGGTCGCGGTGAACTACGCCAAGCTGCTGGCCTACAAGGACGAATACGAGGTCGCGCGCCTCTTCACCGACGGCGCCTTCGAGCAGCAGCTCCGCGACCAGTTCGAGGGCGATTTCAAGTTCAGCTTCAACCTGGCGCCGCCGATCCTGGCGTCCGGCGTCGACGCGCTCGGCCGCCCGAAGAAGCGCGCCTTCGGCCCATGGATGCTGAACGTCTTCCGCGTGCTGGCAAGGTTCAAATTCCTGCGCGGCACGCCGTTCGACATTTTCGGCCGCAGCGCCGACCGCAAGCTCGAGCGCGATCTGATCGCCGGCTACGAGAAGGACGTCGCCACTGTGCTCGGCCTGTTGTCGCCGGTCACGATCGATACCGCGGTCGAACTGCTCTCATTGCCCGACCGCATCCGCGGCTACGGCCCGGTGAAGGAGAAGGCGGTGAACGACGCCAAGGCCCGCTACGCCCAGCTCGCCGCCGATCTCGCAAACCCGCCGCCGGCGCCTCGGCAGATCGCGGCGGAGTAGGAAGGTCTCGCAGGGTGGGCAAAGGCGCAAGCGCCGTGCCCGCCACCTGCCATTGATCACGAAGAAGACGTGGGCACGCTTCCGTTTTGCCCACCCTGCGACACCATGCCTTGTGCTGCCCGCCGGGCAAAACACCCATACCGTAGGTCAATCGTAACCGCAAAAATATTCCACTTTACCGAAATTCGGAATTGTCGTAACCCTCGCTCACCTCATCCCGGTCAGAGGGGCGTATCGCGATCGTCACGAAACGCGGGGTGAGCGGCGGTGGACGTGGACTGCGTCACGCGAGCAATTGTCTCGCGGCACGACGGGCGCGGTCTCGCGTACGGCAAAATCGTGTGGTCCTGACGCCCGGGGTCTGTGCGTCAAGTCTTGCGATCGCTCGCAAGGCGACGGGGGCAATAGTGCATCGCTCCCCGGGGAGCAACTGTGTTGAAGTAGCCCGGCGATCGGCCGGCCTCAAGGCTGGCGCTGGCGCGCCACCGCCTCCGGCGGCTTCCGGCCTTGACCCCGTCCGCTCGCCGGTCTTCAGGGCGTGCAAGCGCTCGGCGGAAGCCGAGCGGAGTTGCTCACTTCGTACCGGCCGGCGTCCCATTTCTCGCCGCGTGCGATCATGACGTTCAGGATCACGATCAGCTTGCGCATGCAGGCGGTGAGCGCAACCTTCGGCTCCTTGCCTTTGGCGATCAGGCGATCGTAAAAGGCCTTGAGCACGGGGTTATGCCGGGTCGCGGCTCCCATGGACGCCATGTAGAAGACGTTGCGGACCTTGCGGCGTCCGCCCTGGATATGACGGACGCCCCGACGTTTGCCGCTGTCGTCGTCATAAGGCGCAGCACCCAGCAGGGCCGCGGCCACTTTGTTGCCTATCTGGCCGAGTTCCGGCATCGCCCCGATCAGTCCGGCGGATGTGCCCCCGGCAAGACCTGGTACGCTCTCGATGATCTCGGCGAGTTCGGCAAAACGCGGTGTGGTCTTGATCAGGGCTGCGATCGCTGCTTCCAGCTTGGCAATTTCGGCGGCGAGCCGCTTCAGCAGGCGATTTTGCATCTTCTGCACGACGTCAGGAGTGGAATGCTCCGTCCTGTTTCGCAAGCTCGTCTGCACGTCAATCAGAGCCTGGCGCGCACTCACGATCTGCGCCAGCTTCTCGCGTGCCGCATCGTAGGCTTGCCCCCTTGCCTCAATGAAGGTCTCGGCGAACCAGGCAATCATCTCCGCATCGATCGGATCGTTCTTGGCGAGCTGTCCAGCCGATTTGGCGAAGTTGCGCACCCGCTTTGGATCCACCACCAAGCCTTCGATACCATCCTGGCGTAGCACCTTGGCCCACTCCCGCTCATAACCACCGGAAGCCTCCATGGCGGCTTTGCCGACCTTGTGCTTGCGAAGCCAGCGGATCAGCGCTCGCCGACCTTCTGGGCTGCTCGCGAACGTCTGCCGTTGTGACAATGAGCGAATGCACACATCCACCTTGTCCTTGGCCACGTCGATGCCAGCGACAAGGACGTCGTTTTGTGCCATCATCTACTCTCTTCCTTGCTCGGTTCGGGCTCGAAGCCCATGCAACTGTTCGGGTTGAGGAAGACCACCGGATCTGTCCCTCGCTCCCCGACAGGCTCAAGGCCTTTGAGCACGAACGGGCTCAGATCCAGCGACGGGCGGTTTTGCGAGAACCGCCCGTTCGCACATTCTGGCAGATTTTCTGGACACAAGAGCATGACATAAGCCGTAAAGCCACTGCGCAGGGAAGGCCGGATGTTTGGCTTCACCTGTATGCCGCTGTGCATCTGTTCTTCGCGCATTCGCGCACAGCGGACCGTGGGTGCCCGGCCGGCACCCGGTCTTCCCCATAGGCGTTAAGTTTGTTCTTGAGTGTTGGAATCACACGTGATTCCAAGGCGGGATGGCAGACGAATCGCTTCTGAACGAGGACTGGACGAGAGTGGTTACGCAGCTCGGCGGGGCTGCGCAGCTTGAAATAAGTGCGCGCCAGACGAAGGCTTTCGTGCGGCGGCGCCAAATTCCAGATGCGGTGGCGTTACTTCGGCTGATGCTGGCCTATTGTCTGGGTGAAAGAGGGTTGAGATCGACAGCCGCGTGGGCCGCTTCTGTTGGCCTTGCCGACCTCAGCAGCGTGGCGTTGTTCTATCGCCTGCGTCAATGTGGCGATTGGTTTGCAGTGCTGGTGGAGGGCTTGCTCGCTGCGGCAGCCCCGAAAGCGAGCCGAGGCCGCCTGATCCGCATTATCGATGCGACGACAGTGCCTCAGGCAGGACCGGCTGCGCGCAGGAACAGTGAGCTTTGGCGCGTTCATAGTGCATTCGATCTGCCATATGAGCGCTTTGGTCACTTCGAGCTGACAGATCAGCAAGAAGGCGAAACGTTTGACCGGATACCGGTGGTCAAGAACGAGATCCGCATTGCTGACCGCGCTTATCTACAACCTGACCGCATCGCCGCTGTGCGCGACGCCGGGCAGACGTTTTGATCCGAGCGGGCTGGAAGAACGCACGTTGGCTTGATGCCAAAGGCCTTCCGTTCGATCTGATGGCCCAATTGCGTGCGGCGAAGGCGCACGGACTGATCGATCGGAGGATTTGGATCAAACGCAAGGACGGTGCGCCTCTGGCTATGCGTCTGGTCGCAGTCAAGAAGCCCGCCGGTGCAGTCGCGGCTTCGCGCCGTAAAGCCCGGCGCGACGCACAAGACGAAAACCGCGTCATCTCCAAAGAAACTCTGGAAGCCGCGGATTGGGTCATTCTGGTCACGTCGCTCGCGCGGGACGAGTTCTCCACCAAGGATGTACTCGCGCTCTATCGACTGCGATGGCGCATCGAACTTGGCTTCAAGCGACTGAAGAGTCTGATTGGTCTCAAGACGCCACCTGGAACCGATCCGCGCTCCGCCAAGCCCTACTTGCTGGCACACCTCTTGATCATCCTGCTGCTCGAGCCGCTTGCCCGCGACTTCGAGGACTCTCCCCGCTGGACGCAGGCCGCCTGACGGCACCTGGCGCTTGGCGTGTTTTGCAACAACTCGTTGCATCCTTGCTACAAGCGATCATTCCACAACCAACCATCCGTTGCTTTCGCCGCAGAAAGCGAGCGCTTGGGCGGCACCTGCGCGAGCCTCCTCGAAAACGTCCGTATCAATGTATCCATCCGGGCTAGACCGCGGACAGGAGCTCACCGATCCCAGCGCTTGAGGAGCTCGGGGTCGTCCTTGTGCATCCTGATGAGCTCGGTCAGGTTCTCGATGCCGAAGTCGGTGAACGCCATGACCTGGTCGTCACCTATGCCGTAAACCCAGATGACGCCATCCTCAGTGTCCATTCCGTTGGCCACGTCCCAGAGCCAGTCCTCGTCTTCGCCGAGGTCTTTTGCGACGCGAGCGATGGTGAAGACGGCGTGAACCTTGTTGACGTGCATGGCTACGCCGCCGGGGCGGAGGACCTCGGCGCAGGAGGCGTCCAGTTCCAGGGCAGCAACTCGCGCAGGCGGTTCTGCGGCATGTCGGCGATGCGCGCGAAGACGTCGGCAAGCCAGGCTTTCGGGTCGATGTCGTTGAGACGCGCCGTCATGAGAAGCGTGGCCATCACGGCAGCCCGCTCGGCGCCGCGATCAGAACCGGCGAACAGCCATGCCTTTCTTCCCAGAGCAAAACCGCGCAACGCTCGCTCCGCTGCATTGTTCGTCATGCAGATCCGTCCGTCGTGGACAAGGCGGGCAAAGCCCTCCCAGCGGTTGAGCAGATAGTTGATCGGCTTAATCACGTTGGACGAGCGTGAGAGCCGGGCAGATTCCGCTCGGAGCCAAGCCTCAAGGTCGGTCAGCAGTGGCGCGCTTCTCTCCCGGCGGATCTGCAGCCGCTCCTCAGCGCTCAGCCCATAGATGTCGCGCTCGATCTCGAACAATTGGTCAATCCGACGAACCGCTTCCAGCGCAATGGGCGAGATCGCGGTCGCCGATCTTCCGCGGCGAGCGTTCTGGGCGATGTCGGCAAGTTCGAAGAACGCCCTCCGTCCATGTGCCCAACAGAAGGCGGGCGTGGCCGGCAACGCCTTGCGTCCGGGATCGAAGAGAGCGTTGAACCCGCTATAGGCATCGGCCTGCAGGATGCCAGCGAAGTTCTGAAGATGCCGCGCGGGATGCTCGCCGCGCCGATCACGTGAGGCGTAGAACAGCGCCGCCGGTGGATCTCGCCCGCCGAATGGCCGATCGTCGCGAACATAGGTCCAAATCCGGCCGGTATCTGCTTTCCCTTTCGCCAGGATCGGTATCTTGGTGTCGTCACCGTGGAGCCTGTCGGCGGAGAGCACATAGGCTTCGATCAGTTCAAAGAGCGGCCTGACCGCAAAGGCTCCTGCGCCCACCTGGTCCGCCAGCGTCGAGACCGACAGGTCGATCCCCTCGCATTTGAAGCGCTGGCTCTGTCGGTTCAACGGCTGATGCTGACCAAATTTGTCGTACAGGATCGTCGCCAGAAGCTGCGGTCCGATATAGCCCCGGGCTGTGGCATGGAACGGCGCCGGCGGCTGCGTGATCGCCTCGCAATCCCGACAACTGAACTTCTCCCGGACTGTGTCGATCACCTTGAACCGGCGTGGGATCTCCTCCAGTGTCGAGGTCACGCTTTCGCCGAGCTTCGACAGCCGCGTCGACCCGCAGCAGGGGCATTGCGTCGGAGCCGGCAGGATGACGCGTTCTCGCTCGATGTCGTCGGGGAAGGGCTGACGCACCGGCCGCTTGCGCTCAAACGAACGCACCGTCTGCGTCTTCTCGGCCGCCTTCTCGGCGGCCAGCTCATCCTCGGTCGCCCCCGCCTCGAGTTCCTCAAGCTCTAGCTCCAGCTGATCGAGCAGCCGCGCCGACCGCTCGGAGCGTGCGCCATATATCGTGCGTCGTAGCTTCTCGATCTCGAGCTTGAGGTGGGCAATCAGCGCTTCGGTGCTCGATTGCTTCGCCTGGGCATTGGCCGCTTCAGCAAGCCTGGCTTCCGCCGCAAGCCTGGCAGCGCGCTCGGCCAGGATCATTGCATGCGCGGCGACAAGATCGGGCGGCAGGTCGGCGCTGGAGTCCATAGCCAGATGGAATCACATTCGCGGCCAAACTCAAATAACAAAGTCTCAGCCCACACTGGTCGGACGCCAGGACTCCTGGGGATTGCGCCAGTCGATGCCGGACAACAGATAGCTCATCTGCGCCTGCGAGATCGACACTACGCCGTCCGCCAGCGACGGCCAGACAAAACGACCTCTCTCGAGTTTTTTCGTAAACAGGCATGCTCCCTGGCCGTCATGCCAGATCACTTTCAATAGATCGCCTCTGCGTCCGCGGAAGCAGAACAAATGACCACTCAGCGGATCGCGGCGCAGCACCTCTTGCACCTGCAGTGACAATGAGGCGAAGCCTTTACGCATGTCGGTGTGGCCCGTCGCCAGCCACACCCGAACTCCCGTAGGAACCGGAATCATCGCGGATCCAAAACCTCGATGATCCGGCGAAGCGCCTCAACGTCAACGCCCGCATCAACAATGACCCGCCGCCTGCCGGTTAGCTCGATCTCGATCCGACGCTCCGTCGAATGTACGGTCGCGCTCTCCGATGACGCCGCCACCGACGCCGCGGGCACCCCTCGGCCACAACTGCCCTGACAAAGCCAGCCTCGGATTTGGTCCCCGTCGCCGCGAAGGCTCTTCGCCAGGTCACCAATAGAGAACGCGACAAGCCGTACCGCCGGGCTGTCGCCGCAACCAGGCGCGGCTCGGATAGGCTCTCCAAAACAATCCGCGCCTTCTCTTCCTCAGACCAACGCCGCCGCCGGCCCGTATCAACCACTTCCAGTCGATTCAACGTACTGATCGTATGGCTGTCCATACGTACAGTTCTCAACCATCAGGCCAGCCCGCCGCAAGGCGTCTCTCCTCGGAGGCTTACGTATCAATCGATGCTCGCGCTACCTTAACGCCTATGCGGTCTTCCCTGCGCCCTCTGTTTGGAGGGGGAGCAAGACGGGAGCAAAACTCGGGCGACGTGAGCCGCGAGGCTGCGGGCGTGTGTCTGCGATTGAGCTGTGAGGGGAAAGAGCGATCCGCGAACTCCGTCATGGCGAGCGCAGCGAAGCAATCCAGAATCCTTCCGCGGAGGGACTCTGGATTGCTTCGTCGCCACCGCAAAATTGCTTCGCAATTTGTCGCGGGCTCCTCGCAATGACGACGCGGCACGCAGGTTCGCCTCCCATCCGGGGCCCGGATTTCGGATGTGCCCCAGTTGCGCCGACCCGCTGCCCTCTCGCGCGACGGAATATTTCCACGCTTGCCAATCAGGCCACCGCGGTTCAGAAAAAAGAGCCAAGAAGAAACGCGAGCGGAGACTCTGTTTTGACCATCAAGGGCAAAGCCTACATTGCCGGGATCTACGAACACCCGACCCGGCATGCGCCGGACAAATCCACCGCCCAGCTCCACGCCGAGGTCGCCAAGGGAGCGATCGAGGATGCCGGGATAAGCAAGGACGATGTCGACGGCTATTTCTGCGCGGGCGATGCGCCCGGCGGCGCCTGGCCGATGGTCGATTATCTCGGCCTGAACACCAAGAAGCTCCGCCACGTCGATTCCACCGAGACCGGCGGCTGCTCCTACATCATCCATCTCGGCCATGCGGCGGAGGCGATCGCGGCGGGCAAGTGCTCGATCGCGCTGATCACGTTGGCCGGCAAGCCGCGCACCGGCGTGATGCCGCCGCGCGCCGCCGGAGCCGAGGTCGATTTCGAGTCTGCCTACGGCGCAACGACGCACAATGCTTACGGCATGTGTGCCATGCGTCATATGCACGACTATGGCACCACCTCGGAGCAGCTCGCCTGGATCAAGGTCGCAGCCTCGCATCACGCGCAATACAATCCGCATGCGATGCTCAAGGACGTCGTCACGGTCGAGGACGTGCTGAACTCGCCAATGATCTCCGATCCCCTGCATCGCATGGATTGCTGCGTCGTTTCCGACGGCGGCGGTGCGCTGATCGTGACCACGCCGGAGATCGCGAAGAGCCTGAAGAAGCCGCTGGTCAGGTTGATCGGTCATGGCGAAGCCATGAAGGGCCCGCGCGGCGGCAAGGATCTCGATCTCACTTACTCCGCGGGCGTCTGGTCCGGCCCGCGTGCGTTCGAGGAAGCCGGGATCACGCCGAAGGACATCAAATACGCCTCGATCTACGACAGCTTCACCATCACGGTGCTGATGCAGCTCGAGGACCTCGGCTTCTGCAAGAAGGGCGAGGGCGGCAAGTTCGTCGCCGACGGGAACCTGATCTCGGGTGTCGGCAAGCTGCCGTTCAACACCGATGGCGGCGGCCTCTGCAGCAACCATCCGGTCAACCGCGGCGGCATGACCAAGATCCTCGAGGCTGTGCGGCAGCTGCGCGGCGAGGCGCATCCGAAGGTGCAGGTCAAGAACTGCGATCTCGCCATCGCCCACGGCACCGGCGGCCTTTTGGGCGTTCGCCATGCCGCCTCGACGGCCATTCTGGAGCGCGTGTGATGAGCGAAGTGAAAAAGTATCCGGCCCCCGTGACGAACCCCGAAACCGCCGCGTTCTGGGACGCGGCGAAAGAGGGCAAGTTCATGATCAAGCGCTGCACCGCCTGCGGCGAAGCGCATTACTTCCCGCGCTCGATCTGCCCGTTCTGCTACTCCGACAAGACGGTGTGGGAGCAGGCGTCCGGTGAGGGCACGATCTACACCTACAGCCTGATGCGGAAGTCGCCGACCGGGCCTTACGCCATCGGCTACGTCACGCTGAAGGAGGGGCCATCGGTGCAGACCAATTTCGTCGACTGCGATCTCGAGAAGCTCAAGATCGGCCAGAAGGTGAAGGTGGTGTTCAAGCCAACGGATGGCGCACCGCTGCCTTTCTTCACGGTGGCATAGGACGGTCCTCATCCTGAGGAGCTTGCGAAGCAAAGCGTCTCGAAGGATGGCCACGACAAAGAAGCGTTTCGGGCATCCTCATGGTTCGAGACGGCGCAAGAGCGCCTCCTCACCATGAGGATGAGAACCAGAGGAAACCAGAGAAAATGTCCGCCAGATACGAAGAACTCAAAGGCCTGAAAAACCTCGGCCAGAAATATGCCTACACCGACCGCGAGGTCATGCTCTATGCCTACGGCATCGGACTCGGCGCCGATCCCATGGACGAGAAGGAGCTCGCCTTCGTCAACGAGGGCACGCTGACGCCGCGGCCGCTGAAGGTGGTGCCGACGTTCGCCTCCGTCGCTGCCTGGGGTTCGGGCCCTGGCGAGATGAACCTCAACCGCGTCATGGTGGTGGACGGCGAGCGCGACATCACCTTCCACCAGCCGCTGCCGGTCACCGCCAACATCACTGCCGACTCCTCCGTGCTCGAGGTCTACGACAAGGGCAAGGACAAGGGCGTCGTCATCAGCCATCAAACCGTGCTGAAGAACGAGAAGGGCGAGAAGCTCGCGACGCTCGTTGCTTCGCGTTTCGCGCGCGGCGACGGCGGCTTCGGTGGCCCGAACTTGACCCAGCCCGATCCGCACAGGATCCCGTCGCGCAGCCCGGACAAGACCATCGACATCACGACGCGTCCGGATCAGGCACTCGTCTATCGCCTCTGCGGCGACCGTAACCCGCTGCATTCAGATCCGGAGTTTGCGAAGAAGGCCGGCTTCCCGCGCCCGATCCTGCACGGCATGTGCACCTACGGCATCACCTGCCGCGGCGTGCTCCAGACCTATGCCGACTACGACCCTTCTGCCTTCCGCCAGCACGTCGCGCGGTTCTCTTCGCCGGTCTATCCCGGCGAGACCGTGACCATGGATCTCTGGAAAGACGGCAACGTGATCTCGTTCGAAGCCAAGGTGAAGTCGCGCAGCGTCACCGTGATCAAGAACGGCAAGACGGTGCTGGGTTAGCCGCTCTCGTGCCCCGGAAGCAGCGCAGCGCTCCTTGGCAGTGCGTGCAGAGCCGGGGCCCATAGGCTGCGACCAACAAACTGGGTCCCGGCTCTGCGACGCAGCGTTTCACGCTGCATCGCGTCCGGGACACGAAGAACAACAAACAGGGAGAAGCCACCATGGGACTACTCGACGGCAAGGTTGCGCTGATCACCGGCGCGGGCGGCGGGCTCGGTGAGGCCTACGCAAAACTGTTTGCGCGGGAAGGGGCCTCCATCGTCGTCAACGACCTCGGCGGGCCCCGCGACGGCTCCGGCGCCGACACCTCGATGGCCCAGAAGGTGGTGGACGCGATCAAGGCCGACGGCGGCAAGGCGGTTGCCAATGGCGCCGACATCTCCACCATGGAGGGCGGCCAGTCGGTGTTCGACGATGCCATCAAGCACTTTGGCCGCGCCGACATCCTGGTCAACAACGCCGGCATTTTGCGCGACCAGACCTTCGCAAAAGCCTCGGAGGCCGACTGGGACAAGGTCATCAAGGTCCACCTCAAGGGCACCTTTTGTTGCACCCTGCCGGTGTTTCGCTGGATGCGGGAAAATGGCGGCGGCGTCATCGTCAACACCTCCTCGACATCAGGGCTGATCGGCAATTTCGGCCAGACCAATTACGGCGCGGCCAAGGGTGGCATCTGGGGCCTGTCCAACGTGCTGGCGATCGAGGGCCGGAAGTACAACATCCGGATCTGGACGCTGGCCCCGGGCGCCCTGACCCGTATGACCGCAGACCTGCCCCGCTATAAGGAGAACCCCGGCGCGGCGCTGGGGCCGGACGGCATCGCGCCGGCCGTGCTATACATGGTCAGCGACTTGTCGGGCGACCAGACCGGCAAGGTGCTGGGCGTGTCCGGGCCGCGCGGCGTGCGTGAAATGCGGATGATGGAAATGGAAGGCTGGAAGCCGCCGCACTCGGGCTGGAAGGCCCAGGACATCGTCGATCATGCCAAGGAGATCTTCTTCTCCGAGGAGCAGATCAAGATGGGGGCGAGGCGGTTTTAGCTTTTCTGTCATTCCGGGGCGTGCGAAGCACGAACTAAGGTGCGCAATTGCGCACCAGGGTTCGGCTCTGCGAGCCGCCCCGGAATGACGACAGATGAAAGAGGCACTAGATGAAACTCACCGCCGATGCCAAGGGCACCTTCGCAATCGCGCCGACGCCGTTCCACGACGATGGCCGGATCGACGAGCGCTCGATCGACCGCCTGACCGACTTCTACGAGGAGGTCGGCTGCGACGGCGTCACGGTGCTCGGCATCATGGGTGAGGCCCCCAAGCTCGATGCCGCCGAGGCCGAGCAGGTGGCCGTGCGCTTCGTCAAGCGTGCCAAGAAGATGCAGGTGATCGTCGGCGTCTCCGCGCCGGGCTTTGCCACCATGCGCTCGCTGGCGAAGGCCTCGATGGATGCCGGCGCGGCCGGCGTGATGATCGCGCCGCCGCTCTCGCTTCGCACCGACGATCAGATCGTCGGCTATTTCAAGCAGGCGGCGGAAGCGATCGGCCCCGACGTGCCCTGGGTGCTCCAGGACTATCCGCTGACGCTCTCGGTGGTGTTCACGCCTGCCGTGATCCGCAAGATCGTCATGGACAATCCGAACTGCGTGATGCTCAAGCACGAGGACTGGCCGGGCCTGGAGAAGATCTCGGCGGTCCGCAATTTCCAGAAGGACGGCTCGCTTCGCCCGCTCTCGATCCTCTGCGGCAATGGCGGCCTGTTCCTGGATTTCGAGATGGAGCGCGGCGCCGACGGCGCCATGACTGGTTACGCCTTTCCCGAGCTTCTCATCGACGTCGTGCGCCTGTCGAAGCAAGGCAAGCGCGATACTGCGCACGATCTGTTCGACGCGCACCTGCCGCTGATCCGCTACGAACAGCAGCCCGGCGCCGGCCTTGCTGTGCGCAAATACGTGCTGCAGAAGCGCGGCGTCATCGCCTCCAGCGCCCAGCGCAAGCCCGGCGCGACCATCACGGCGGCGGCAAAGGCCGAGGTCGAGTACCTGCTGTCGCGCGTTGCCCGTGTCGACAAACGCGCCAATCTCGGCCCGCAATCCAGCGCCGCAGGTTAGTTGAATGGCCGAGACATCAACATCACGTCCGGCATCGACGATCCTCCTGCTGCGCGACGGCGCGGCACAGGAAATCGAGGTCTTCATGATGGTTCGCCATCATCAGATCGAGTTCAACTCGGGCGCGCTGGTGTTTCCCGGCGGCAGCGTCGATGCTGGCGACAAGGAGATCGTCGCCCGCTCCGACCTCTATTCGGGCGGCGAGGGATTGAGCGAAGCGGACCGCGGTTTTCGGATCGCCGCGATCCGCGAGACGTTTGAGGAAAGCGGCATCCTCTTGGCGCGGTCCAAGGACACGGGCACGCCAATCGATGCCAAGCGCGCCGGCGAGATCGCCGATGCGCACCGCGTTGCGCTCAACGAGCACAAGATCAGCTTCCTCAGCATCCTCGCGGACAATGGCCTCCAGCTCGCGCTCGACACGCTCGTGCCTTACGCGCACTGGATCACGCCGGAAGGCATGCCGAAGCGTTTCGACACCTGGTTCTTCCTGGCCGCCGCACCGCCGGACCAGCTCGGTGCCCACGACGGGCGCGAATCCACCGATTCGATCTGGGTCTCGCCGCGCGAGGCGGTGGCGGGTGGCGAGAGCGGCCGCTTCAAGCTGCCGTTTCCAACCACACGCAATTTGATCCGCCTCGCCAAGCAGCCGAACGTGAGCGCGGCGCTGGAGCACGCCCGCGGCCTGTCGATCGTCACGGTGATGCCGATCATGACCAAGACCGACACCGGCCGCCAGCTCCGGATCCCCCGCGAGGCCGGCTATGATGGCGAGGTGTTCGAGGTCGGCGCGGTCGGCTAAGACACTTCGACACGCAACGAACTATTGGTGCCTGCGAGGCCGCGCTGGTCGTCGAGCAACCCTGGATGCTGTCGCCTTCGCTGAGCTCAGTGCTGGCGCTGTCCGCGCTCGCGGTGTTCTCGACCGCAGCAGCGTTCGCGATCTACTTCCGCCTGATCCAGACCCTGGGCTCGGTCGGCACCACCGTGCAGGCTTACTTGCGGGTGCCCATCGGGGTCGCCATCAGCGTCGCCTTCCTCGGCGAGACCTTGAGCCGGACCGCCTGGACCGGCTCGGCCTGCGTCGTCGTGGGCGTCGCCGCCATGACCATCCCGGCCCGCAGGGCAGCCGGCGTCAAACTGTCGTAAGGCAGAGGCTGAAGAGGGCGGCGGCCCCGATATTAAGGATATTCCGCGTCCCGAGCCATGTTCCCCCCGGGCGGCAATACGTCGTATATTGGGTCTCCAGTAGCCCGGTCCTCAAACCACCAATGTCCGCCGAATTGACGCCGCTCCCTGAGAAAAGGCGAACATTCTCGCTCTCCATCGGTCAGCTCACCTTCGGCAGCTTTCTGTTGGTGCTGGCGGTGATCATCGTCACCTCGACCGCAAGCGTGATCGCGATCCGGCACATCGACACGACCTTCGCCGAGTTGCAGCGGCTGCAGAGCGTCGGCGACCTCGCCGAGGACATCGACCGCCGCATGAACGAGCTGCGGCTCGCCGCGCGCGATTTCGTCACAGATCCCGGCGCCGGCATCCAGTTCCAGCAGGTGGGCGAGGCGGCCTCGACGCTGAGTGACATCCTGAAGAAGACCCGCATCGAGCTCGCACCCGAGCAGCAGGACATGATCGACGGGGTCACCGAGCGGCTTGCGACCTATCGCAACGGCCTCGAGCGGATCTCGACGCTGATCGACCGCCGCGGCCAGCTGCTCGCCGGCCTGCCGCCGCTGCGCGACCGGTTCGACGCGGCGGTCGCAGCCACCGCGGACCGCGAGCTGGCCTCGCGCCTGTCAGAGGCGCAGAGCCGGATCGCGCTCGGATTGCTCGCGCGTAACCCGTCGGCGGCCGAGCAGGCCGCACAGGGCATGCGCGCGATGGATATCACCGATCCCAAGCTCAAGGTGGCGGTGAATGATTATGCCGAGGCGATCATGGCGGTCGCCGTCCGCGAGCGTCAGATCGCCGATATCGACCGCGAGGTGCTCGGCACCGAGGGCCGGCTGATCGGTCGCGTCACCGAATTGTTGCGCGAGGTCAGCGCCCGCCGCGGGCACGTGCTGTCGCGCGATTTTGCCCGCACGCTGACGGAGGCGCGATGGCAGAGCATCGTCCTCGGTACGGTCGGCGTGCTGATCGGCATCGGCGCTGCGTTGTTCGTTGTGCGCAGGACGGTGCGTCCGCTCGCCCAGATCGCGCGATCCATTCGCGCGCTTGCGGCCGGCCGGAAAGACACGTCAATTCCGTCCGCCGATCTCGAAAACGAGATCGGCGACATCGCACGGGCGGCCGAAGTGTTCCGCCGCGCGCTGGAGGAGGCCGACACGGCGCGCGAAGCGGCCGTGCGCGCGCTCACCGAGCAGCGTCTCGCCGAGGAGAGCTACCGAAAACTGTTCGAGGGCTCGGTCGACGGCATCTATGTGACGACGCCGGCCGGTGACCTCCTCAACGCCAATCCGGCCCTGGCGCGAATGATGGGCTATGACAGCCCGCAGCACCTTATCGACAGCATCAACGACATCGCCCACACGGTCTATGTCCATCCCGAGGCGCGCGCCGAATACCAGCGGCTGATGGCGCGCGACGGCATGGTCCGCGAATTCGAGTATCAGGTGCGCCAGCGCAGCGGCAACATCCTCTGGCTCTCCGACAGCGCCACGGGCGTGCGCGACGAGCAGGGCAACATCGTCCGCTACGAGGGTACGCTGCGCGACATCACCGACCAGAAACGCGCGGAAGACGCCATCGCCGAAGGCCGGCGCCTGCTCCAGCAGGTTATCGACACCGTGCCCGCGGTGATCAACGTCAAGGATCGCAATCTGCGCTACGTGCTGATGAACCGCTACATGGCGGGCATCTTCGGCATCGAGCCCGGTGACGCGCTCGGCCGGACCACAGCCGACCTGATGGCGCGCTATGGTGCGGCCAAGTCCGACGAGAACGACAAGAGGGTGCTCAAGCTGCGCAAAGGGCTCGGCTTCTACGAGGAGGAGTACCAGGATGCCTCCGGCAACATGCGGCAATGGCTGGTCAACAAGCTGCCGCTGCTCGATGCCGAGGGCGAGATCGAGCGGATCGTGACCGTTGCGCTCGACATCGGCGAGCGCAAACGCGGCGAGCAGGAGATGCGCAAGGCCAAGGAAGCCGCCGAAACCGCGCTGCGCAATCTGCGCGAGACGCAGGCCTCGCTGATCGAGGCGGAGAAGCTCGCCGCGCTTGGGCGGCTCGTCGCCGGTGTCGCCCACGAGGTCAACAATCCCGTCGGCATCAGCCTCACGGTCGCCTCCGCGCTGGAGCGCAAGACCGCGATATTCACTGCCGAAGTCGAGCGCGGCGAGCTTCGGCGCTCCACGCTCAACGACTTCCTCAACACCAGCCGCGATGCGTCCTCGCAGCTCGTCTCCAATCTCAACCGCGCCGCTGAGCTGATCCAGTCGTTCAAGCAGGTCGCCGCCGATCGCAATTATTCGGATCAGCGCACCTTCGATCTCGGCGACCTCACCGAGCAGGTGGTGATGAGCCTGCGGCCGGGCCTGCGCAAACACAATCTGACGCTCAATGTCGAGTGTCAGCCGGACCTGACCATGAACAGCTATCCCGGTCCGTACGGCCAGGTGCTGACCAATCTGTTCCTCAATTCGGTCGCGCACGCCTTCCCGGACGGTCGGCCGGGGACCATCGACATCCAGGTGCGCGAGTCCGGCAAGGACAATGTCGAGATCATCTTCTCTGACAATGGTTGCGGCATGTCGCTCGATGTCCGCCGCCGCGCCTTTGATCCGTTCTTCACGACACGGCGCGACCAGGGCGGCACCGGCCTCGGCCTGCACATCGTCTACAGCATCGTCACCAATCGGCTCGGCGGGCGACTCGATCTCGTTTCCGAACCGGGCGGCGGCACCCGTATCCAGATCATCCTGCCGCGCGTAGCGCCGCTCGAACAGGCGGCGGAATAATCAGTCGACGTCGGCGAGCTTGTGCAGCGTCGCGCCGAAAATCAGGCTGGCCTTGCCGACCAGCGCCGTGCCCGTCATCTCCGCGCGCGTATCCGTATGGGTGCCGCTGACGCCGATGCCGACCGGAGCAGGGCCGCCGAACAGCGGATTGTCGTCGCCCCGAGGCGACGTGTGCCGTTGCACCAGCATCTCGCCTTTGAAGGTGTTGTTGTCCTTCACCGTGTAGCTGCCGGTGTAATAGAGGTAGGCATCGCCGCCAAGAATCTTGCCGTCCCGGAAGAGAATCACGCCGCTGCCCTTGCCGACTCGACCATCGAGCAAGGTCACGTGAATTGAATAGAGGCCGTTCTTCATAACGTCCCGTAGGCCGGCCGCCATCGCCCAACGGCGTCACCGGTCCGCTTTTTATGCCAAAGCCGATCCCCTCGCGCAACGCGGCAGTTTGCCGGTCGGTTGCGAGAGCCTGCAGCGCGAGCCGTAGTTGTCCCGGCTTGTGCGTGAGGTCGTCATGGCCCTCTGATGGTGAGGCGAGGGCCGCCGTTACGAATCAGAGTTGGCCCGCGAAATGCATAACCATTGTTGCACTGGCCGCGGGGTGCTGGAGCAAGACGAACGTGACCAACTGGATCGATTCCGGCGGCGATGAGCCGCGTCTGTACAGTGCGCTTCCCACGAATTGCAGGAGCGAGCAACGGCGGATTGGCGGTGCGATACGCCGACGAAACTTGACGAGGCTGACGTCCACCTTGGCCTTGATTGCGCTCGCGGCCCCGTTTGGGCACGCGCGCGACCGTGGGCAGTTCGTCAACACCAATGCCGAATTGAAGGCATGGTTCGACAGTCTGCGCAGCGGCAAGGGACCTTGCTGCTCCGATGCCGACGGCTCGGCGCTCCAGGACTCCGACTGGGACAGCAAGAATGGACACTATCGCGTCCGCATCCCGCGCTATGGCTACGCGCTCGATGGTCAGCAGCAGGAGCTCGTCTGGGTCGACGTGCCCGAAGAGGCCGTGATCTCCGAGCCGAACCGGGTGGGGCGCACCATGGTCTGGCCGATCTACGGCTACATGGGCGTCACCATCCGCTGCTTTATGCCCGGTAGCATGACTTAGCCGCCGGGGGCTCACGTCGCCCCGGTGGCATGCCTGAGACGGCCCACGCCGCGTCACGTCAGGTGTATTTCTTGTCGCGCTCGAGCAGCTCGATGGAGATGCCTTCGGGGCCACGGATGAAGCAGATGCGCACGCCCGGCCGGATGGTCGTCGGCTCGCGTGTGAATGTGACGCCCCTGGCCTTGATCTCGGCGGCGACGGCGTCGATGTCCTTCACCGTCAGACCAAAATGGTCGAGACCCTGATGCGGATGTGGAGGTGGCGGGTTGACGGCATTATCGCCGTCCAGCGACGCCAAGAAGATCCTGGCGCCGCCGAGGTTCACCTCGAGCCGGCCTGGCGCGCGCACGATTTCACCACCGAGGATATCCCGGAGCCAGGCCGCCGTGGTCTCCGGATCGGGGCTGCGCAGATGGACGTGATCCCAAGTAACGGCGAATGGCATTTCGTATTCTCCCAGCCGGGTCGTTCGATGTTGCGGCGTATGTTAGTGGCCACGGCCGATGGTCGCTATGGCCTTGCCGACTCGCATGAAGCGCGGGAACCTTAATTCGTCCGCCGGATTAAGGTAAGCAGTGACCGGGTCCGTCGTTGATGGCGTTCGGCCGCGATCGGTGATGCAACCATGAGTGCCAGGCTCGACCGGATCGGATTGGGGCGCTTCGCGAGGGCCGGCGAACGACTGGCGCGAGCCGTAACGATCGCGAGCGTCTCGTTCGGCCGTAGCCTTCTGTGGCTGCTGGCGGCAATTATCGTCGGCTGCGGCATCTGGATGCTGCTGCCTCTTTCCAAAGGCAACAGTGCCGAGCCGGCGAGGCCGGAACTGGCGGCTGTTGAGACCGCTCCCGCAGGCGATACGTCCGCAGTGGCGTCGCCGGCGTCCGAAGCTCAGGTACCGGTCGCAGCAGAACTCGGTCGTCTCAGGATTTCATCGCAGACTTGGCGCCGCGGCGGCCTTGGCTCCAAAGTCCTGGTGACGTTCACGCTGCGAAACGACAATGACTATGCCGTAAAAGATATCGAGGTCGTCTGCGCCTTTACGCGGCGGGACGGCAGTCATCTTACCGACCGGAGCCGCGTGCTGGTGGATCCGGTCAGCATGAAGAGCCGCAAGACATTTGTGCATATCCCCATCGGCTTCGTTAACGTGAATGCCGATCAAGCGAAATGTTCGCTGGTTGCAGCACGTCGCGCTTAACTGCGGCGTGTTCCGGTAGCGGAAAAGTTACCCTCGTGGTCCTTGGCCGAAAAACCATGCATCGCCATTTGAACCGAACGGCTGGGGCCAGGAACCAATTGAAGGATCGCCTGTTGAGGCGGAGAGAGCCCACGCGGGGATGCGGGGGGCGGAGCGCGGCCGATGCCCATCTTTAGGTATTTCATTTTTGTCGGTGGAGCCTTGCTCGCACTGCTGTTCATGGCGGATTTCGTTTTCCCGGCGGCGCCCGTAGCGCAAGCCGTCGCGACCGCAAGCAACGAGCAGCCTCTGATCCGAATCCGGTCCGACCGTCATCTGCCTGAGCGCGTCGTGCTCGACACCAGCCAGCCGACGATTGCCGCACCCGCGGCAAGGACCGCCGCTGTTGCGGCTGCGCCCCAGCCGCCGGTACAGGAGGGTCTGTCGCCGGCGTTGGCCGAGATGTCGGCCAAGACGCGGGTTTCTCAGGCTCAAGCTTCTCCGGTGCACGCTCAGCCCAGGCGCAAGATCGTCAGGGCGCGTCCGGCGCCGCAGCCCGGTCGTCCCATGATGCTGGTCGCTCAGCAACCGCATTTCGGCCTCTTCAACACCACCTGGTGACGGCGTCGTCGACCCACCTCGATGGAGGCGGGAAGGGCTTTTTATTGGCCGGCCACTCTGCTAATTCGAACCGATCCGAACGCCGTCCGGTGCGCTGGTTCGTCGCCAGCGCCGGTCGGACGAATCTCGGTGGCCCGTTGCCGGGCCAGGGCGCTCGTAGCTCAGCTGGATAGAGCATCGGATTTCGATTCCGAGGGTCGGAGGTTCGAATCCTTCCGAGCGCGCCAGTCCTCAATTTGTCCGGCCCGGAGACATGGGTAACGAAACGTACCTAAGAGATGGGTGACAACCTCGTGCCGATCGGGTTGTCGCGGGGTTTCAAAGTCATCTGCTCCAAGTTCGCTTCAAATTGAGATGGCCTGCAATCTGCTGCATTTCAGCGTGACGCATTCATGGCACGGCTATTTTTGCTCGGCTCGCGCTATCGCCGTCAACCCCGCGCGTGCCGCGCCCTTCGGGCTTCGGGGTTGACCGCGACAGCGGAGCCAAGCAAGTGGCCTTCCATGCCAAGAATGCACAAGAGCGCGTCTCCGTCAGGGCGCCGTGGTCGTGGCGGGGACATCGGTGATGGGCCTCGGACCGAACGGGTTGTCGAGAGGTTGCAAGGTCTTCTGTTCGAGATCGAAATAGCCGAGATCGTAATGCATGAAGCTGACGAGCCAGATGCCCTCGTCGACCTCCTTGATGCCGAGCTTCTGGCCAGCCAGGACGGTTGAGATGTTGATCCTCTTGCGATGCAGGCAGAGGCGGCCGCAGGCAGTGACGACGACGTCGCGGTCGTGGAAGGGATAGCTCAACTCCGGCAGGCCGGCATAGGCCCGCGCTGAGGCCGTGTAGACCTCGGCAGGGCACTTCATGCCGAGCGCCTCGTGGGGGCGCTCGGTATTGAACTCGTGCACGAAGGCATCGAAGCGCTCCTGCTGTTGCAGGCTGTTGAAGCCAGGCGGCCTGGTGGCCTCCTTCTTGAGGGTGAGGTGCATGCGCTCGTGCCGGCCATTTTGTTGCGGATGACCTGGCTTGATGCGCTCGATGGCGATACCGAGGCGGAGCCACCATACCGAGAGCTTGGAAAGATTGAACAAGGCATTGGGACTGGCAAACGGCACGCCATTGTCGGACCGAATGGCAAGCGGCAGGCCGCGCTCGCGGAACAGGCGCTCGAAGGCGGTCATGGCAGGCTCCTCGCGCGTGGAGTCGAGCGCCTCGCACAGCAGCAGGAAGCGCGCGGCATGATCGCTGACGGTCAGCGGGAAGCAGTAATGGCTGTTGCCAAGCTTGAACTCGCCTTTGAAGTCGGCGCACCAGACATCGTTCGGGGCAGTCCCTTGCGATAGCGACGTGCCGCGCGCGCGATGGCGCGGCCCGCCGCCCCGCCTGACCAGGCCGTGGCGATCGAGCACCGCATGAATGGTGCTTTTGGCCGGCACCCGGACATCGCCGTCGAGCCGTCGCACCAGGAGTTCGCGGATCTTGCGGGCCCCCCAATGCGGCTTCTCGGCCTTGAGCTGGACAATCAGCGTCTCGATCTGGGCCGGCAGTTGATTGGCGTAGCGAACCGGCCGCCTGGAGCGGTCGCTCAGCGCCTCCAGGCCATGTTCCTTGTAGCGATCGAAAATCTTGTAGCCGGTCTTACGGGAGATGCCGAACTCCCGGCAGACATCCGTCATGGCTTCCCCGTCCAACAGGCGGGCGACAAAGCGAAGGCGCTCCTCCATTACCGAACTCGCTTTCCACGGCATCCACACCTCCCGCAGAACAAAAGCGGAAAGTGTAACCCATGTGCCCGGTACGTTCTGTCACCTATGTCTCGGGCCGCTCAATTGTGTCCGGCCCGGAGACATGGGTAACGAAACGTAGCCGCCGACAGTCCGGATTGAAACGTCAAACTCGCGGGCGAGATCGGCCGTATGGATCGGAGCCGTCGGATAGGTCGCGACGTAGTCGTCGATGCCCTGCACGAGCTTGATCGCGCGCTCGCACGCTTCGTTATTTTGGAACGACAGTGTCGGCTGATCTCATCTTTGATCTAGATCAGATCTGAGGGCTCCAGGCCGGTGGCGGCCGCAGGACTCGCAAAAGCGAAGGGGCCCAGCGGGCCCCTTCAAACGTCACCAGCGGCGATAGCCGTAATGGCCATAATAGCGCGGACCGTAATAGCGCGGCCCATAATACCGCGGGCCGTAATATGGCCGTGGCCCGTAATACCCATAGTAGTTCGGGCGCCACCAGCACTGTCCCCAGGCGTCGCAGACCATGCGGACCTGCTCGACGCCGGAGGCCTGCGGTCTGGCAGGTGCAGGCGCGATGGGCATGGCGGATGCCGCCGACGTTGCCGCGAGGCCGCCGAACAGGGACGCGGCGACGAGGCCAGTCTTGAAATTCATGATGTCTTCCTCCGCTTGCACGATGCAGACTATCGAAGCTGTTCTGCTCAAATTGTGGCGGAACCGAAATGTAATACTGATGAACAAACCTTCAGCCAGCTGGTCGGCCCTGATCCCAGCCCGCCAGCTGGCGTAGGCTGCAGGGCCAGGCGGTCTCTTAGACCTTGATCTTGCGCAATTCGCAAGTTTGCCTTGGCTCTAAGTGTTGCCGACCTGGCGGCGGCGTAGTGCCTGCTGCCGAGCAAGGTGAGCTGGATGCGCTGACATGGCTCGGCCGCGGCGACGGCGATCTCTCCGATTGGCGCGAACTGCGCGCTCAGGCCGCGCAGGCGCACAACCAGCGCACTGCCTCCTACCCGATCGGCACGCCAATGCCCGCCGACTATTTGGAAGAGGCGATGACGCAGTTCGGCAAGTCCTTCGAGGAATTCGGAGAACAGCTCTGAGGCCGGATGCGGCGTCTGCAAGCGTCAAGGAGAAGTTGTGATGGACAAGATGAGAATGGAAAAGGGTGACTGGCTGGTCGTGTGCGACGGGCGCAAGGCGCTCATTCTGGAAAACCTCGGCGACGAGATGTTTCCGAACCTCCACACCAGAGAAGTGCACGAGCAGTCCAACCCCTCGACCGCCGCGCAAGGCAGCGATGCGCCAGGCCGGGTGCACCCGGCGGCCGGCGGGTCGCGCAGCTCGGTCGAGCAGACCGATTGGCACGACGAGGCCGAGCGCGCCTTCTTGCGGGGATTGGCCGGCCGGCTCGATACTGCGGTCAGCTCCGGCGAGACCAAGGCCCTGACCTTGGTCGCCTCACCGCGCGCGCTCGGCATGATCCGCGCCGACTATTCGGATCTGGTGCGCAAAGCGCTTCAGGGCGAGATCAGCAAGGACCTCGTCAAGCTGCCGGTCTACGAGATCGAGAAGCAATTGCTGCGGTCTGGCGCCGCGAAATAGGGACGCCCGCGGAAGGGACGCGCGGCGCCTCAGTAGCAGGGGTGCCGCCGGCCGTCCTGGCCGATATAGGCGGCCGCGCCGCGGTAGCAGTGGTTGGTCGACGGACCGTCGTAATAGGCGAAGGTGCCGGGGGTGATGCCGGGTCCGTAATTGTGCAGATAGCTGATCGGGTAGGGCAGCGGGTTGGCGTAGGAGCGGTGGTACCGGTGATGTCCGCGTGCCTCCGCGAGGCCAGGGGCCAGGACTGCAGCCATCAGGGCCGCAACCGCGGCTACAAGCGTCAACTTGCTCATCTCGATTCTCCGGAACCCGCTCGAATAAGTCAGTCATTTATATATAGCAATTTCGGGCAGTCAGGCACCGCTCCGAAGGCCCGAAATCATGACCAGTCCCGCAGATTTCCGGACAGGTGTGACAGAGTTGCCGGACATGCGGTCGAAAGCTGCCCATTTTTGGCCTTTTCGGGATGCTTAACGAATTCCCCACACAAGTATGACCAAAGACTATTCGGTTGAGAATCCTGTCGTCGGCGCCAGGGATCATATTGAGGGGTCCTTCGAGCCGATCCATTCCTGAAGGCCATCGCCGTCACCTCGCCATGCGCATCACGCTTCTGAGCCTGCTGTTGCTCTGCCTCGCCGCTGCCGCGCCAGCACGCGCCGAGCTGCACATTACCCGCGACCATGGCGGCTACGTCGAGGAGTACAAGGCCAAGTACAAGCGCGTGCGCGAGAAGGGCGAGCGCGTCATCATCGACGGCATCTGCAATTCGGCCTGCACGCTCGTGCTCGGCATCGTGCCGATGAACAAGATCTGCGTGACGCCGCGCGCCAGCCTCGGCTTCCATCAGGCCTATTACGACAAGGCCTTCACCTTCGGCATCAAGGTCACCAGCGCCGAGGGCACCTCCGATCTCATGTCCTACTACCCCGACACGGTGAAGGACTGGATTCGTCGCAATGGCGGGCTCACCACCGACATGAAGAAGATCAAGAACGGCGTCGAACTCTGGAGGATCGTCAATCCCTGTCCGGAAGAGTGGTGAACGGCTGAGCTAGGCCGCTGTCGTCCGTCGCAGCGCAGCATCATCAGGACGAAATTCGCATTGCCGCATAGCCGCCGGTGAGGCAATGAGGGCGGCAATGAATCATAATCAAGAAGCCCTGACCGCCCGCGCCGCGCCGATCCTGTTCGTGCTGCTCTGGAGTACCGGCTTCATCGGCACCAAATACGTCGTCAACAACGCCGATCCGTTGACCTATCTCGCCATCCGCATGGCGATCGTGGTCGGCTTGATGGCGATCATCGCAGCCATCGCGCGGCCGAAATGGCCTGATCGCGCCGGCATTGCACACAGCGCGGTCGCCGGCATCCTGGTCCACGGCTTCTATCTCGGCGGCACCGCGATTGCGATCGCGCATTCGATTCCAGCCGGCCTTTCGGCCCTGATTCCGGGCCTGCAGCCGATCCTGACTTCGACCATCGCCAATCGGTGGCTTGGCGAGAAGGTGACGCCGGTGCAATGGGCTGGCCTCGTGCTCGGACTCGGCGGCGTCGTGCTGATCCTGCACAACCGTCCGATGACCGGCGAGGCCGGGCTCGGTTGGCTCGCCTCGGTGGTCTCTCTGATCAGCATCACGCTCGGCACGCTCTACCAGCGCCGTTACTGCAATCACATCGACTGGCGCGCTGGCAATCTCGTGCAATACCTATCCGTCACCATTTTCTTCGCAATCGGCGCCTTCCTGTTCGAAGATCGCGTGGTGCACTGGACGCGGGAATTCGTGCTGGCGCTCGCCTGGCTCGCCGTGGCGCTCTCGATTGGCTCTATCGGGCTATTGTACTGGCTGATCCGCCATGCCGCCGCAACCTCGGTCGCGAGCCTGTTCTACCTGGTGCCGGCCGTGACGGCGCTGATGGCCTATCTGCTGTTCGGCGAAAAGCTCGACGCGATTGCCATTGCCGGAATGGCGCTCTGTGCCGCAGCGGTCTTTGTGGTCAATCGACGCTCATAGCAGTTTCCAGCACTCACACCCCTGACGTGTGTTGACCATTGCGTGCTAGAGTGGAGCATTCAACCCATTTCTTTTCAGCACGGTGATGTCCATGACGAAAGCACGGCGTGCACTGCTCGGCAGGTCTATGAAGCCGGTCCGGATTGCCTGTATCAACTACGCAGAGGAGATGATGAGCGACCGAATGATGGGAAGGCTCACGGCGGCGCTCCAGAAATGCTACGACGAGCATTTCCTCCCCGTGTGGGGCTATCCCGTCGATCTCGACGTCACCCGCAAGCCGAAGCCGACGGACTGGCAGCTGGTCTATTTCGACGACGCCACCCACGAGAACTTCCTCGGCCGGCACGAGCTGACGCATCAGGGACAGCCGATATCGAAGATATTCCTGAAGACGCTCGGCGAGGACGAGCCGGTCAGCCTCGCCGCATCGCACGAGCTGTTCGAGATGGTGCTCGACCCCATGGCCAATCTGTGGGCCGACAAGACCCGGCACACCCAATATGCCTACGAGGTTTGCGACGCCGTGGAGGAGGAGTCGTTCATCGTCAGCGGCTTTCCGATGTCGAACTTCGTCTATCCGTCCTGGTTCGAGCCCTTCGAACATCCCCGCGGCACCAAGTTCGATCATATGGGGTCGCTCAAGGCGCCTTTCACGATGACCGAGGGCGGCTATGTGATCAAGAAGGTCAACGGCAAACGGGTGATCAAGCAGTTCGGCTCACCGGAAAAGCGGAAGCGCTTCAACGCCGAGGACCGGCGCGGCCATCGCAGTGAATTCCGCGATCCCAAGGGCAAGCACCATCCGGGCCGGCGCGCAGCGAAGCGACGAGGGTAGGCGTCTCCGGAGCCGTCTCCGGGCGCGCCCGCACCGCCTGCCAGGGCTGGCGGATCGGCTTCGCAGGTAAGCCTTCAGGGGGTCCTCGTTTACGTTTGGGAAAGTATTGCGGCAATGCGAACGGCCGCTTATGCGGCCGTGAGCCGATTGCACGAATATGCAGGAATTACGGGGGGCCGGCCGAGAGCCTGCATTTGAAGGCCTTGGTGGAGAGCTTCCTCGACCGCGTGTACGCGGCGCAATTCAGCCCGGTCATTCCGGGGCGGTCCGTAGGACCGAACCCGGAATCTCGAGATCCCCCGGTGCGCGATTGCGCACCTGAGGTCTGGTCCTTCGACTTTGGCGGCCGTTATACGCGACCGCCAAAAGTCACTTCGGCTGCGGCACGATGCGAATGTAGGGCTTCGGCTCCTTCCAGCCCTGCGGGTAGATCGTCTTGGCCTCGTCATTGGAGACCGAGCCCGCAATGATGACGTCTTCGCCCTGGGTCCAGTCGGCCGGCGTCGCGACGCGATGCTTGGCGGTGAGCTGCAGCGAGTCGATGGCGCGCAGGATCTCCTGGAAGTTCCGCCCGGTGGTCATCGGGTAGACCAGCACCAGCTTGATCTTCTTGTCCGGCCCGATGACGAAGACGTTGCGGACGGTCTGGTTGTCGGCCGGCGTGCGGGTGAGGGGATCGCCCGAGGTCGAGGCGGGCAGCATGCCGTAGAGCTTGGAGACGTTGAAATCGGTGTCGCCGATCATCGGATAGTTCGGCGCTGCGCCTTGGGTCTCCTTGATGTCCTCCGACCATTTGGAATGACGGTCGACCGGATCGACCGAGAGGCCCATCAGCTTGACGCCGCGCTTGTCGAACTCCGGCTTCAATTTGGCGAGAGCGCCAAGCTCAGTCGTACAAACCGGCGTGAAGTCCTTCGGGTGCGAGAACAAGAGTGCCCAGCTGTTGCCGATCCAGTCATGGAACTTGATCTTCCCTTCGGTAGTCTCGGCTTCGAAGTCGGGGGCGGTGGCGCCGATCGGAAGTGTCATGGTTCTACCTCATCATATTGAATTTGCTTGTGAATTAATGTCTGGCCGTCGTACCCAGTATAATGGCTTGGCGAGGCCAAGTGAACGCCAAGTGAACCGGCTCAAGTAAAATGTGAATTCCATCTTTGAACAGCCGATTTCCTAGCACCTTTCTGTTACAGCGGCGCCTGCGACGAAACATCTCCACGGGAGCCGCACGGGACTCGATTGCCCCGATAATGCCTTTTATCACTTCCATCACGCCCGCCCGGCGCGTCCTAGAACCAAATTGGTCCTGACCGCGACCAATTGGCAACCATCTAGAGAAGTCGCGATCCCCATATCGAATCGTTAACCACCCCTTTACGCCGGTATGAAAATGCTGGCCGATCAGAAGAAGTCTGGAAGTGCACTATGTCTGCCGCTGCGCCTAAGCCTACCGAGTCGTCGTCTCTAGAACCGTCCTGCCGCGACACCGCGGCCCATGCGCTGAGCATTGTGCGCGACGGCGTGATCACGGGCGAAGGCCCAACGACCAAGGGAAGGGTACATTTCTCCCGTTCGCTCGATGCCGACGACGCCGCCTGGTGCATGCGTATCCTGACCGCGACCGCCGTCAACGACCAGCCCGTCAGCCGCGCCGAGGCCGAAGTTCTGTTCGAGATCAACGAGGCCGCGACCGAACGGACTGACGGTGGCCGGTTCGACGACCTGCTCGCCAAGGCCGTTGCCCATTATGCCGCCAGCGCCTCGGGCCTGAAGGTGCCGCCGCGCAGCGTCGCGCTGTCCGCCGACACCGAGATCGAGAGCTGGGCGCCGTCCTATGCCTCCAAGGTCAACAGCGAGATGCTGGAGTGGATTGCCCGCCAGATGCGCGGCAAGCGCCAGAGCAACCGGCGCCTCATGGCGATGGTGGCGACCTTCCTGGGCGCCACCGCGCTGCCTCTGGCGGGCCAATTGCCGAACGTGTTCGACATCGGGATGTAAGAGACTGGGCATGTAAGATCTTGTGCGTCACTCGATGACGCGCGGGAACGGCGGGGTCATTTCCCCGCCGTTTTTTGTTTGACGGCGTCAGGCTCGAGTCCCAGCGTGCGCCCGGGAAAACCGGCGGCATCGAAATAGCGCTGGCTGCCGACGCGCTGGAAGTTCAGCACGGTCATCAGGCCGCCCTCGGCGGGCTTGGACTTCAGCGTGCCAACATAGGCCTTCGGTACGATGCCGTTGGGCATGGCCTCCGACATCACGCGGCCGATCAGGCCACCATTATGCGAGCCGCGCAGGCCCATGAGCTGGGCGGCCGTCATGCCGACGTCGGCATTGCTGACCGGAATCTCGTCGACATAGCCAGCTTTGAAGTCCGGCCCGATCGCGGCCATGAAGTTCATGGTGTCGCCCCGGCTGAAGCTGCCATGCATGCCCTGGCCCTGGCGCAGCACGGTGTCGGCCACCTGGACCGAGCAGTTGGTCGGCGCCTCGCCGCAATCGCTGGCATAGGAGCGGAAGTTGACGACGATCGACGGCGTCGGCGTCGCCGCCTTGCCACGCAGATTGATGCTCGACAGCGGCAGCGTCCCGGGGAAGCGGCCGAGCGAGTCCTCGACGAACAGGCCGGAGACGTAGTCCTGCTCGAGCAGCGCCTTGATGGTCTTCGCGGCGAGCTTCTTGTCCATGTTGGGGAGGTAGATCAGGTCGGAGCCGCCATTGGTGGCGACGACGAGATCGGGCTTCTCCGGATCCTTGCCGAGCACGCCGTTGCCGGCCTTGGGATGCTTGTTGCCCTCGATCTTCGCGTTCTTGTCGTTGGGATCGAACAGGGGCAGGTCGAGCGCCTTGGCGAGGTCGAGCGCCAAAAAGCCCATCGGCAGAAAGTCCTTCGGCGTGTCGTCATAGCTGATCTTGGCCGAGGGGCTGGTCTTGCTTTCCTTGGATATGGTCGAGAAGCCGTGGTCGGCCTGGATCATGATGTTGGTGCTGGCGGCGAGCCCGAGCTCGTCCAGCGCCTTGCGGATCGTGGCGAGGTTGTTGTCGGCGTTCTTGATACTCGCCATCGAGCTCGGGCCGTTGATGCCGGGCATGATCTGGTTGAGGCTGTCGCCCTGGTTGTGCTGGGTGCCGTCCGGGTCGCGCGACCAGAACACCAGCACGAACGGCTTGTTGCGCGCCTTGAACATCGGCAGCACCACCTTGGTGGCGACGTCGGCGAAATAAGCCTGCTGCGCGACGTTGGCGACCGTGGTGCCCGGCGTCTTGGCATCTCCCGCCTTGGAATTGTCGCCGCGCGGCGGCGTGGCGAGCGGCAGGCCGGCCTTGGTCAGCGCGTCCTTCACCTCATCCGACAGCGCCACACCATTCTTGCCGCCGGTGGAATCGTCGAACACGACCGAATGCAGGCCCGCCTTCTCGGGCTTGTCGGTGTGGTCGAACTGGTAGGTCGGGCCGACCTTGCCGATCGCGGCGGTGCTGAAGCCCTTGTCGCGGGCCATCTTCAGGATGGTCTCTTCGTTGAGGTAGTCGCCCCTAAAATGCTCGTCGATGTCACCGAGCACGGCATCGTTCTCGATGAACGGGACCACGGTGTCGCCGGCCGGCGCCGAGGTGTAGCCGGTCCAGATCGTGTTGGAGAACACGCCGGTGTCGCCGAGATAGTGGCCGGTCGACATTGCCGAGCCGTTGGCCATGGTGAAGGTCGGGAAGAGGGAGTGCGGGTTCTTGAAGTTGACGCCCTTGTCGCGGACCTCGGCCATTGCAGGGGCCGTCTCCGGCGTCACCTTCAGCGCGCGCAGGCCGTCCGGAATGAACAGGATCAAATTGCGGGGCGTGTTGTTCTGGGCCGAGGCAAGTCCGGTGGACAGGACCGTCAGCCCGGCGGACAGCAACACCAGTGAACGGCGCATCAAATCTCTCCCTGCGATGAGGCGGCTCGGCCGCGATCGCGGCTCCCAGCTTCGTTTAGTTTCGCTGCATGACGGTTTTGTTACAAGCCCTGTTGGGGATGCAATAGGGCTGGGAGGGGATGACGTTGATCTGGTGTCCCAGACGCGCTGCAGCGCGCAAGCGTCGCGGCGCAGAGCCGGGACCCAGCAGGCCGCGGCATTTGCTGCAGCATGGGCTCCGGCTCTGCAGTGCAGCGCTAGAGGGGCGCTGCGCTGCGTCCGGGGCACGAGGCCTGAATCTTCGCGAACGGCTGCCTCAACATCGTCATTGCGAGCGGAGCAATCCAGAAATGCATCCGCGAAAAGACTCTGCATTGCTTCGCTCCGCGCAATGACGGAGCAAGTGGCGCCGGCGTCGCTCTGCGGCCGGCATCTGAATTGTAGACACGCCTTCGCATCCTCGCGGCTCATCTCGCCCGAGCTTTGCTTCGTCGCCTCACCCCGCATTGCCTCAGTAAAAATGTTACCGGACAACTTCCCTGTCGTGTCTGGGGCGGAGCTGCCGAATCAGTTCGGTGGCGGGTATGGCAGGGAAGATCAGCATGCGCGCAAAGCGCGAGATCACATCAGCGCTGGTGGAGCGTTATCGGGCGAGCGGACGGCTCGAGAAGGCACGGATCCTGGACGAGCTGTGTGCCGTTACGGGATGGCATCGCAAGCACGCTATCCGAGCACTGTCGGTGGACGGGGCATCGGGATCGGCCGTGCCGCGGCGACGGAGCCGGACCTACGGAGCTTCCATTCGCGTTGCACTGATTGTGCTATGGGACGCCTCTGACCGGCTCTGCAGTAAGCGGCTCGTCGCGATGATCCCGTTTTTGCTTCCGGCTCTTGAACGGCACGGCAGATTGAAGCTTTCTGCCGATGAGAGGTCGAAGGTTTTGAAGGTGAGCGCGGCGACGATCGATCGCCTGCTGAGCGACGTAAAGATCGCAGCAGCCGGAGGACGCCGACGGCGGGCGGGCTTTTCCAGTGCCGTACGGCGGCAAGTCCCGGTGCGTACATTCAATGACTGGGGATCACCTCCGCCGGGGTACTGCGAAGCGGATCTGGTTGCGCACGGCGGCATGTCCGTATCCGGCGCGTTCATTCAGACGCTAACAATGGTGGATATCGCAACGGGGTGGACCGAATGCTTTCCGCTCGTCGTGCGTGAAGCAGCTCTTGTGGTCGAAGCTCTCGAGCGCGCGCAGAACCTATTTCCCTGGCCCGTTCGGGGGCTCGATTTTGACAACGACAGCGCCTTCATGAACGACATGGTCGTGTCGTGGTGCCGTTCTCACGATGTCGAAGTCACTCGTTCCAGGGCCTACAAGAAGAACGATCAGGCATTCGTTGAACAAAAGAACGGAGCTATCGTTCGCCGCCTGGTGGGCTACGGGCGGTTTGAAGGCATTGATGCTGCTCGCTCATTAGCTCGCCTGTTTGCGGCGGCACGGCTGCACATCAATTTCTTCCAGCCCTCGTTTAAGCTGAAGGAGAAGCACCGCGAAGGTGCCAAGATGATCAAGCGCTATCTTCCTCCCGCTACGCCGTACGAAAGAGCATTGGTCCACCCGAGGCTCAATGAGGCATTCAAAGGTCGGCTGCGGGAGATTTACCGGACGCTTGATCCGGTGGCATTGCTGGCACAGATGCGGGACGCTCAGAATGAGCTGGGTAAGCGCGTCGATCAACGGGCTGGAAAGCCAGCGATGACTGTCGCGCAGGGGCATGGCGACTTAGCGGCCTTTGCCCGAGAGCTCGGCGATGGTTGGAAACAGGGTGAGCAGCGGGGCATTCATCGTCGTCGCTATGTGCGGCGCAAGCCTGTGCCACGTCGGCCATCGATGCTCGACCCCTACATTCCCATCATCGAGGAATGGCTCGCCGCGGCTCCGCACTTGTCCGCGGTCGATCTTCTCTCCCGGCTGGAAGCGCATGCGCCCGGTCGGTTCAGCGGCCATCAGCGGCGCACGGTGCAGCGATTGGTGAAGAATTGGCGATCAAAGGCCGCTCGACAGCTCATCAGCAGCACAGAGATCACACTATCGGTCCAAGCTTCGCGCCTTCGTATTTAATCCTGACAGGTTCTTTCGCCGAAGCACCGCAAGCCGCTCGCTCGCTACGGCGCTCTGGAGGGCGCGCTTCGCGAGCGGCTTGCTCCGACTCGCGGCAGCCGATCCAGAAAGACACCAGGGTGCGCTTCAGTAACATTGTCATCTGAGGCAATATGCACCCTCAATTGAAAGAGCAACTGTGGCGAAGTAGCCCGGCGATCGGCCGGCCTCAAGGCTGGCGCTGGCGCGCCCCCGCCTGCGGCGGCTGACGGCCTTGACCCCGTCCGCTCACCGGTCTGTTGGCTTTGCATGCGCTCGGCCGAGGTCCGAGCGCGAGATAGGCGCGCTCGTCAGGCCACCCTGTATTTCTTCGGATCCCACGTCTCGCCGCGCGCGATCATGGTGTTGAGGATGATGATCAGCTTGCGCATGCAGGCGACGATCGCGACCTTTGGCGGCTTGCCCTTGGCAATCAGCCGTTCGTAGAAGGCCTTGAACACCGGATTGTTCAGCGTTGCGGCACCGACACAGGGCATGTAGAGGGCATTTCGCACCCAGCGGCGGCCACCCTTGATGCAGCGTTCACCTCGACGTTTGCCGCTATCATCGTCATAAGGAGCAACGCCCATCAACGCGGCGGCAACTTCGTCGCTCACCTGCCCCAGCTCCGGTAGTCCTCCAAGCAGCGCCATTGCGGTCCCCTCAGCAAAGCCTGGTACGCTCTGGATGATCTCGGCGCGTTTGGCAAAGTCCGGCGTTGTCTTGATCGTCGCCGCGATCGCGGTCTCGAGCGCGGCGATTTCGTCAGCCAGCTTCTTAAGAAGACGCGCGCGAGCCTTCTGAACAAGGGCCGGCGCCTCATGCTCCTTCTGCATTTCCAGGCGAGCCCTGACGTCAAGCAGGCCTTGGCGTCCCTTCACCAGTGCCTTCATCTCCTCGTGAGCGGGATTGTCGACTTGGCTGGGAGCCTCGCCGAATGTCTCGGCGAACCAGGAGATCATCTCCGCGTCGATCTTGTCATTTTTCGCAAGGCGTCCCGCCGATTCCGCAAAGTGGCGAACCCGTTTGGGATCGACGATCCGTACTTCCAGCCCTGCTTGGCGCAACGCCTTGGCCCATACCCGCTCGTAGCCGCCGCTTGCCTCCATCACTGCCTTGCCGACCTGATGCTTGCGAAGCCATGCAATCAAGCTCCGTCGCCCCGCCGCGGTTGTTGGGCAAGTCTTCCGTTCCGTTACGGTCCGAATGCACGCATCAATCTTGTCTTTAGCGACATCGATGCCGACGACAACCAGATCGTCTTGTGTCATCATCCACTCCCTTCCTTGCCTGGTACGGGCTCGCAGCCCTTGCAACTGTTCGGGTTCAGGAAGACACCGGAGCTGTCCCTTGCTCTTTAGCAGGCTCTGTCGCCTTTGGGCGCAACGGGCTCAGTTCCGGCAACGGGCGGTTCTGATCCAACCGCCCGTTGCCACATTCTGGCAGATTTCGGGGACACAAGGGCGCAGGGAAGACCGCATAGGCGTTAAGTTTGTTCTTGAGTGTTGGAATCACACGTGATTCCAAGGCGGGATGGCAGACGAATCGCTTCTGAACGAGGACTGGACGAGAGTGGTTACGCAGCTCGGCGGGGCTGCGCAGCTTGAAATAAGTGCGCGCCAGACGAAGGCTTTCGTGCGGCGGCGCCAAATTCCAGATGCGGTGGCGTTACTTCGGCTGATGCTGGCCTATTGTCTGGGTGAAAGAGGGTTGAGATCGACAGCCGCGTGGGCCGCTTCTGTTGGCCTTGCCGACCTCAGCAGCGTGGCGTTGTTCTATCGCCTGCGTCAATGTGGCGATTGGTTTGCAGTGCTGGTGGAGGGCTTGCTCGCTGCGGCAGCCCCGAAAGCGAGCCGAGGCCGCCTGATCCGCATTATCGATGCGACGACAGTGCCTCAGGCAGGACCGGCTGCGCGCAGGAACAGTGAGCTTTGGCGCGTTCATAGTGCATTCGATCTGCCATATGAGCGCTTTGGTCACTTCGAGCTGACAGATCAGCAAGAAGGCGAAACGTTTGACCGGATACCGGTGGTCAAGAACGAGATCCGCATTGCTGACCGCGCTTATCTACAACCTGACCGCATCGCCGCTGTGCGCGACGCCGGGGCAGACGTTTTGATCCGAGCGGGCTGGAAGAACGCACGTTGGCTTGATGCCAAAGGCCTTCCGTTCGATCTGATGGCCCAATTGCGTGCGGCGAAGGCGCACGGACTGATCGATCGGAGGATTTGGATCAAACGCAAGGACGGTGCGCCTCTGGCTATGCGTCTGGTCGCAGTCAAGAAGCCCGCCGGTGCAGTCGCGGCTTCGCGCCGTAAAGCCCGGCGCGACGCACAAGACGAAAACCGCGTCATCTCCAAAGAAACTCTGGAAGCCGCGGATTGGGTCATTCTGGTCACGTCGCTCGCGCGGGACGAGTTCTCCACCAAGGATGTACTCGCGCTCTATCGACTGCGATGGCGCATCGAACTTGGCTTCAAGCGACTGAAGAGTCTGATTGGTCTCAAGACGCCACCTGGAACCGATCCGCGCTCCGCCAAGCCCTACTTGCTGGCACACCTCTTGATCATCCTGCTGCTCGAGCCGCTTGCCCGCGACTTCGAGGACTCTCCCCGCTGGACGCAGGCCGCCTGACGGCACCTGGCGCTTGGCGTGTTTTGCAACAACTCGTTGCATCCTTGCTACAAGCGATCATTCCACAACCAACCATCCGTTGCTTTCGCCGCAGAAAGCGAGCGCTTGGGCGGCACCTGCGCGAGCCTCCTCGAAAACGTCCGTATCAATCGATGCTCGCGCTACCTTAACGCCTATGGGGAAGACCGGGAGCCGGTTGGCTCCCATCGACCGCCATGCCAAGAGCAGATTGCGTATGCTTCATGCACGGCGGAGAAACAGGGCAACCGGAGACATCCCGGCCTTCCCTGCGCAGTGGTTTGACGGCTTATGTCGTGCTCTTGTGTCCAGAAAATCTGCCAGAATGTGCGAACGGGCGGTTCTCGCAAAACCGCCCGTCGCTGGATCTGAGCCCGTTCGTGCTCAAAGGCCTTGAGCCTGTCGGGGAGCGAGGGACAGATCCGGTGGTCTTCCTCAACCCGAACAGTTGCATGGGCTTCGAGCCCGAACCGAGCAAGGAAGAGAGTAGATGATGGCACAAAACGACGTCCTTGTCGCTGGCATCGACGTGGCCAAGGACAAGGTGGATGTGTGCATTCGCTCATTGTCACAACGGCAGACGTTCGCGAGCAGCCCAGAAGGTCGGCGAGCGCTGATCCGCTGGCTTCGCAAGCACAAGGTCGGCAAAGCCGCCATGGAGGCTTCCGGTGGTTATGAGCGGGAGTGGGCCAAGGTGCTACGCCAGGATGGTATCGAAGGCTTGGTGGTGGATCCAAAGCGGGTGCGCAACTTCGCCAAATCGGCTGGACAGCTCGCCAAGAACGATCCGATCGATGCGGAGATGATTGCCTGGTTCGCCGAGACCTTCATTGAGGCAAGGGGGCAAGCCTACGATGCGGCACGCGAGAAGCTGGCGCAGATCGTGAGTGCGCGCCAGGCTCTGATTGACGTGCAGACGAGCTTGCGAAACAGGACGGAGCATTCCACTCCTGACGTCGTGCAGAAGATGCAAAATCGCCTGCTGAAGCGGCTCGCCGCCGAAATTGCCAAGCTGGAAGCAGCGATCGCAGCCCTGATCAAGACCACACCGCGTTTTGCCGAACTCGCCGAGATCATCGAGAGCGTACCAGGTCTTGCCGGGGGCACATCCGCCGGACTGATCGGGGCGATGCCGGAACTCGGCCAGATAGGCAACAAAGTGGCCGCGGCCCTGCTGGGTGCTGCGCCTTATGACGACGACAGCGGCAAACGTCGGGGCGTCCGTCATATCCAGGGCGGACGCCGCAAGGTCCGCAACGTCTTCTACATGGCGTCCATGGGAGCCGCGACCCGGCATAACCCCGTGCTCAAGGCCTTTTACGATCGCCTGATCGCCAAAGGCAAGGAGCCGAAGGTTGCGCTCACCGCCTGCATGCGCAAGCTGATCGTGATCCTGAACGTCATGATCGCACGCGGCGAGAAATGGGACGCCGGCCGGTACGAAGTGAGCAACTCCGCTCGGCTTCCGCCGAGCGCTTGCACGCCCTGAAGACCGGCGAGCGGACGGGGTCAAGGCCGGAAGCCGCCGGAGGCGGTGGCGCGCCAGCGCCAGCCTTGAGGCCGGCCGATCGCCGGGCTACTTCAACACAGTTGCTCCTCGGGGAGCGATGCACTATTGCCCCCGTCGCCTTGCGGATGGCTGATGCACGTGCCCGGTCGGGCCGCCACATCACCGCAACACTTGGCGCACAGACCCCGGGCGCCAGGACCACACGATTTTGCCGTACGCGAACCGCACCCGTCGTTGGCGCGAGGTCTTCGCTCACGGTTGCCCGCCCTGCAAAACCCTTCGCGCCGGTGCAACCCACGTCCACCGCCGTCCGGCCCGCGTTCGTGACGATCGCGATACGCCCCTCTTCCTTGGGCCGGATTGCGGCGAGACATACGTCGTTTCCGAATTTCGGTAAAGCGGAATATTTTTGGCCGGGTGCGTTGACCCATGGCTCGCGTGTTTTGCCCGACGGTCAACGCAAGGGATTGTGGCCGGGCTGTTCGATAAGGTGCGGCCGGCTGCGCAAGCAGCAGGACCGCTGACGCACGAAAGCCCACCATCCATTGCGGGCGGTGGGCCTTCGAGGCAGACGATCTTACCAGCGATAGCTGCCGGTCAGCGTGCCGTTGTTGTTGCCGTCAGGGCCGACATCGCCCTGCGTCGAGCTCGGGGTTGAATGGTTGGTGCCATTGAACGCACCGTAGGGCCTCGCGACGTCAGGATAGTACGCGCGCGGTTGAACCGGTTCGTAAGGGGCCGTGCGGTCCCAGCCCGCGCGCGGTCCATACCAGTCGTAGCCCTGCGCCGAGGCGGCCGCGGTGCCCGCGATGAGCGATGCCGCGATCAGGCAGAGGAGTTTTGACTTGTTCTGCATTGGAGATGCTCCTTGCTTGTGTTGAGGCCAACGGTTGCACTGCGGGAGCGTTCCGGCAGTATGGGCCGGTGAGCGATCAACTCCGATCAACTGGATATGAAGCGCCTGCCGCGGAACGAAGTGGCTGAAATGAGACGCGAATTCCGGGCATTCTGCTGCACGTTGCTTCCAGTTAACCGCGTGCCTTAACCAATAATTAATTATACGTTTGCGGGTGGGCGACAGCCCGGCCTAGCCTCTCGCGGGGAGCCGCTATCGCAAAGCCGAACGAGTGTGGTGCGTATCATGATTGTCAGATCACATGGGGCGTTGTTCGCCTCGCTCAGCGCAGCCGCGCTGCTCCTTAGCTCCAGCGACAGTTTTGCCAGACCGGCTGGCGCCGCGGCGCCCGGCGTCGTGACCGCCGCGCCGCCGGCTGCAACACGTCCGCCGATCGGGTCGGGCGCCCGGTTCCACCGCCGCAGCGCGCCCTGGGTCTATTGGCCGGGCGGCGGCGGATTCTTCTACGACGGCGCTGCTTCTTACAGCCAGCCCTTCGTCGATGCCGGCCAGCCGCTCTCCACCGACGTGCGTTACACCTACACCTACGATGTTCCCTGGGACTGGACGCACCGCTATCCGCCGAACGTCGTGCCGTCCGACCGGCCCTATGTACCGAGCTGCCCGACGGAGCAGGTGACGGTGCCCGGCCGCGGCGGCAGCGAGCACACCGTCAACATCATGCGCTGCTACTGAGCGGCGGGTTCCGCTCAGCTAAAGCGCGATGAGATTTGGATGAATCGTCATCGCGCTTTAGCTTGTTGTTTACGCATGATCTTTCCGGAAAACCGCTTCGCACTTTTCCGGATCATGCCTTAGCCCAGCTCGAAGCTGGTCACGCCGAAGATGCGGTCGATGCGCAGCGGCGGGATCGGCCCCGTGTACATCCGTGCCGTCTCGAATACCGGCTTGAGGCCGAGCTGCTCGGCGAGCGCGACGGCGCCAGGATTGACGGCGGGGACATCGAGGAAGACCTCGCCGCCGCCTGCGCTTCCCAGCAGAGCCTGCACGACCGCCTCCGCGGCCGCGCGATCGTCGGCGACGAGCGGGCCGATCTTGCAGCCCGTCCGGCACGGACGAATGAGGCCCCACGCGGCGAGCCTGCCATCGCGCAGCAACGCGCGGCCGACGTGACCGGGTGTGTTGATCCAGGCGCGCAGGAAGGCGCTGCGCCTGGCCGGGAAGACGGTGGCGTCATCGGCTTCAACAATGGCAAACGGGATCTCGTCGAGGCCGACGACCTCGGCAGACGATCTCGGTGGCGCGGTCACGACGCCGCCATAGCGGATATTGGCGTAAGCCAGCTGGAAGCCGGACTTTCTGTAATTCTCCTGCTGCGCGACGACACCATCGAGCCCGATGACGCGCGTGCCCGCATGCGCGATCGCCGCGTTCCAGATGCGCAGGCCATGGCCCGCACCGCGAAAGGGCTCGCGCACGATGTAGAAGCCGAGGAAGGCGAAGCGGTCGCCGTAATTGACACAGGAGACGGTCGCGACCGGCTCGCCGTCGATCTCGCCGACGAAGAAGCCTTGCGCATCGGGTATCGCGAAGCAGGCGGCGTCGGCAAGGCCTGGATTCCAGCCCTCTGCCGCGGCCCAGTCGATGGCGATTGTGATCTTCTCGGGGCGCAAATTGCGGATCTGCAAATCGCTCATGACGAACGCTCTCGGCGATGGACCTGACGGCAAGTCCGGCGGTAGAAGGCCTCATGATAGGCGGGGCCTGCGGCTCGCCTCAACACGGGGATGATTGATCATGGCAGCAGAGAAGGTTGCGCTCGTTACCGCCGGCGGCAGCGGCATGGGGGCGGGGGCTGCGCGACGGCTGGCAGCGGACGGGTTTCGCGTCGCGATTCTGTCGTCCTCGGGCAAGGGCGAGGCATTGGCTGCCGAGCTCGGCGGCATCGGCGTCACCGGCTCGAACCAGTCGAACGACGATCTGAAGCGCCTCGTCGACGCTGCGATGGCGAAGTGGGGACGGATCGACGTGCTCGTCAACAGCGCCGGGCACGGGCCGCGTGCGCCCATCACCGAGATCACCGACGAGCAGTGGCACACCGGACTCGACACGTATCTGCTGAACGTGATCCGTCCGACCCGGCTGGTGACGCCACTGATGCAGGCGCAGAAGGGCGGCGCCATCATCAACATCTCGACGGCCTGGGCGTTCGAGCCGAGCGCGATGTTCCCGACCTCAGCGGTGTTCCGCGCCGGTCTTGCCGCTTTCACCAAGATATTCACCGACACCTACGCCGCGGACAATATTCGCATGAACAATGTCCTGCCGGGCTGGATCGACAGCCTGCCGCAGCAGGACGCGCGGCGCGACAGCGTGCCGATGAAGCGCTACGGCAAGGTCGAGGAGATCGCGGCGACGATCTCGTTCCTGGCGTCCGACGGCGCAGCCTACATCACTGGCCAGAACATCCGCGTTGACGGCGGACTGACACGCTCGGTCTGACATACGCAACTTCGAATCGCATTGGCGCGGCCGCCGAGGTGAAGGGCAATTTCAACCTCACCGACACCTTCGCGGCCAGCGACGGAATCTAGGGCGATCCGCGATACACGCGTCGGCTGGACCGCGGGCGTCGGCACCGAATATGCCTTCGGCGGCGGCTGGTCGCTCAAGGCCGAATATCTCTATGTCGATCTCGGCCGCAGTACCCTGAACAGCACCAATCTGGTCGCGGGTGTGACATCATACCCCGGGAACGTCTACACCCACTCGGTCGACATCAAGTCGAACATCGTGCGCGTCGGCGTGAATCACAAGTTCGGTGGACCCGTCGTCGCCAGGTACTGAGCTTCATCCCGTTCCGGACCTGGCGTGGCAAGCCCCGGCTCGGCCGGGCTTTCCGTTTTGACGCTCAGCCGCCGTGCGGCGCGATCAGCTGCGCCAGCGCGGGCAGGATCTTGTAGCGCGCGATCTCGTGCGGGTACTCGCCGCGATTGGCGAGCAGGACGATGCCGATCCGCCGCGCCGGCACGAGACCGATATAGCCGGAGGCATTGTTGAGGCCGCCAGGCTTGTCGACGACGGTGACACCGGGCAGGCGCACCGTCTCCCAGGCCATCGCTTGCCCGAACCTGTCGTCGACGCGAAAAGCCTCACGCTGCGCCAGCCGCAGTGCTTCGCGCAGATGCGGATCGATCGCTCGGCCATCGACGCAGGCCGCTACGAATGTCGCGAGGTCGCGCGCCGAGGAGAACATCTGGCCGGTGCCGGGGAAGTCGAAATAGCTCTGCTGGTCGCCGATCGGACCGATCGCCATGCCTTGATCCGAATAGCCCTGGACCGCACGCTGCATCCAGTCCGCGTCCATGATGGCGCGATTGTCCTCGCCGCGTTCGGGGACGCAGGTTGCGGTCATGCCGAGCGGTCCGAGGATACGCTGTTGGAACAGGGGCGCGATCGGCATGCCATAGCGGCGCTCGAGCACGAGTTGAAGCAGAACGTAGCCGGCATGGGTGTAGACGCGCTGTCGGCCGGGGGCGACGCCGGGGGCCGGTGCGAACGCGTTCAGCATCCCGATGAACTGCGCGCGATCGTACTGCTCGTTCGGCCATGGCGGATGGTCGGTCGGCAGCAGCAGCCCCGAGGTGTGTGCGACGAGCTCGCCGACAGTGACGCGGCGGATGTACTCGCCGGTCAGCTCGGGAAGGTATTTCGGCAGGCGATCGTCAAGGCGCAGTTCGCCGCGCAGCGTGCCGAGCGCCACGAGTGTCGCCTCGAACGGCTTTCGCAATGAGGCGAGATTGAACAGCGTATCCGGCGTCACCGGTCGTTTGGCGGCATCATCGGCAAAGCCATAGGTGAAGAACTCGAAATGGCGGCCGGCATAAAGAGCGGCGGCGAGCCCGCCTGCATGGTCCGGCGTTGCGGTCGGCGCCAACTCGTTCGCGACGATGTCGCGCATCTGCGCGATCATGTCGGAATCCGCGAAGGCGCGGTGCGACCCGCCCAACGCGATCGCCAATGGAACGAGCGCAGCCCGGGCGAGAGCCCGGCGAGTGAGATGATACGGTTGAGTGACAATAGGCGGCACGTGTCTCGACGAACGATCATACGCCCCGAGCCTGTCTTTAACGGGAAATGCCCCGCGTCCCAATTCACGATTGCGCGTTGTGGGTTCCGCAGCGTGGGCTGAAATTACTTAGCTCACGAGCTAACAATTGTTTGACACGGCGCGAACCCGCTCTATAGTTAGCTCCATGGCTAACCAATCCTCCCGCCTCGACCGGATTTTCGCAGCGCTCGCCGACCCCACGCGGCGGGCGATCGTGATGCGGCTGTGTGCGGGCGAGGCGTCGGTCGGCGAACTCGCTGATCCCTTCGACATGGCGCTGCCGAGCTTCATGAAGCACATCCACGCGCTGGAGACGAGCGGGCTCGTTTTGTCGGAGAAATCCGGCCGCGTGCGCACCTGTCGCCTCAGCCCGGATGCGCTTGTCGGCGCGGAGGATTGGTTCCAGCAGCAGCGCGCGGTCTGGGAGGCGCGGCTCGACCGGTTCGAGGACTACGTGATGAAGCTCAAGAAGGAGAGGGCGGGCGCCAAGCGGCCGTCCCGAACAACCAAACGGAAAGGTTCCTGATAATGACGAGTTCTGCCAATCCCGCTCTGTCGCAATGGTCGCTCGACCGCGAGATCGTGATGTCGCGCGTGATCGACGCGCCGCGCGATCTGGTGTTCGAGGCGTGGTCCGACCCGAAGCATCTGCCGCAATGGTTCGGTCCGAAGGGATTCAAGGTCGAGACCTTCGAGATCGACGTGCGCGTCGGCGGCGTCTGGCGCTTCAACATGATCGGTCCCGATGGCACGGTCTATCCGAACCGCATGCGCTTCCGCCGCATCGAGCGGCCGTCGCTGATGGAGATGGATCATGGCCTCGACCAGGATGACGATCCCGGCATGTTCCGCTTCACCGTCACCTTTGCCGAGCAGAGCAACGGCAAGACCGTGCTGATGATGCGCCAGCTGGCCTCGAGCAACGAGCAGCGCGACGGCATGATCGGCTTCGGTGCCGTCGAATACGGCTACCAGACGCTGGATAAGCTGGCGGCGTATGTGGCGGGGATGAAGGGATGAGACGAGCTGATCGTTCGGGGGATCGCCGCTTCGCATCATCCCCGAACGACGGATGACCACCCTGAACGCGCTCAAGATTCATCCTTCAGCAGCTCGAAAAATGGATGCGGCTCCGGCGGAGAGGATTCGCCGGGGCCGCATTCGCGCGCGGCCTTCGGTCGTGATCGACGTTCGATGCAGCCTGTCGATGGTGCGGCTAGCGCCGAGGGACGTTGCCGCTAGACGGCGGAGTCATCTCGTTGCGCATGCCCCTAGGGCTGGAAGCGCCTTGTCCGCCGCGCTCAACATGGCTGATGTCGCCACCGCCGCCAGTTCCTGAAGTTCCGGCGCCACCATCACCCGAGGATGCGCCGGTTCCGGCTCCTGCGGCGCCGGCGCTACCTGCACCTGCACCTGCGCCTCCAGCCGCACCTGCGCCCGCACCGGCGCCGCCACCGGCTCCGCCGCCGGCGCCGCCCGCACCTTGCGCGAATGCTCCGCCCGAAGCCGCGGCTAGTATCGCAGCTGTGATGATTGTCAGAATCGTCTTGCGCATGTCGTTTCTCCGTGAGGTTCAAGACGGACCAATCACGCGCGTCGCCAACCGTTCCTGCGCTTGCCGATGTGAAGGCGCGGCAATGTCGTCAGATCGCCCGGTCCGAAAATCGGAACACTGGCGCCGGAGTCCGTCCCGCGCCGCCGGTAGGAACGATCGTGGCCCTCCGGCTTTGCCGATGATGACGCACATCATGTTCAGCGACTACCGCAATCCCGCCGCGGAGCAGGCTTACGAGATCGCCTGGGACTTTCTCGTGCGTACGGGCGCCATCTGCGACGAATTCGAGGCCTGCGTGTTCCTGGCGCAGCGTATCACGAGGATGGTCGAGGAGGGGCAGACGAACCGGATCCGCATGGCCAACCGCGCGATCTCCGAATATCAGCGCCATGTCGGCGAACGCGACGACTTCATCCGCAGCGGCGGCCGCCGTGCCGGAAGACAATGAACCCCAAGGTTCATGTCCTCTTGCTTTGCTTGCGTGTCTCAACCGCCGGTCCCTCCTGCCCGACGATGGTGCGGATACCGTCAGCGAGCGCCGCGATGCGCGGACCGATCTCGCCCTCGAGTTGTCCTGGCTGCAGCCGGAACGCGGGGATGCCGCAATTGATCGAGAACGACTGCTTCGATTCGCGCACATGAAACAGCGGCGCAGCGACCGCATGGATCGAAGCCATGTACTCGCCCAAGCAGGAGCAGAAGCCGCGGCTTTTGCATTGTGCAATCCCGGCGCGGTATTTGTCGCGAAAGGCCGACCATAGCCCGGCGTCTTCGGCGGCGATGTTCCGTTCCAGCCGGTCTGCATCGGCCGGCGGCAAGGTCGCCGCCGCTGCGCGACCCATGGCGGTCATCACGATCGGAATGGGCATGCCGATGTCGGGCACGTGCGGGCCGACATCGCCGGAGCGCGCGGTCTCGACATAGATCATCGAGGTGGCGTCGAGCAGGCCGATCGAGACCGTGCCGCGAACGCTGTGCGCCAGCTCCTGCATCATGGGCCGCGCCACTTGGCGGAATTGCATTCCGGCAAGCAGAGGGTACGCCATCCGCAGCGCCCGCGCACCGACGCGGTACTTCGCCCGCTCGGCGTCGTAGCGGAGGTAGCCAAGCTCGGCCAGCGTGTGGGTCAGCCGCGCCACCGTCGGCCGCGGGATGCCCGTCAGCGTCGAGAGCTCCATGTTGCCGAGCAGCGTGCTCCCCGCCTCGAAGGCCTCGAGCACGACGAGCCCTTTTGCCAGCGTGGTGGCGAAAGCGGCGTCATCGGTGCTCTCCGCCAGCACTGCGGCGGCGGAGGAGAGCGGACGTCGCGGCTTGGATGAGTCAGTCGGGACCATTCCTAATTATCGGACTGGCAGGTCATTCTTGTCCAATAAATTCGCAGAAGACGCATAGATTGTCCGAAAAGTGGACAGAGGCTTGCATTTCACCATTCCGCTGGAGGACGCGCTTGACCGACCGACCACACAAATTGTTGTCGTGATTGCATGTCGTCTTGTGACAGGATTATTACGACGGCATGTCAGGTCGATGATTTTGCGGAGCGGTTCATGTTGCAGTGGCAGGCGCGGTCAAATCCCCTCGCGTGGTGGTGGGGATCCCTCACGCTTGTGAGCAGCGCCAATATTCTCGTCTGGTTCATGCTCTATCGCGAGTTCTACCCGACACCTTCGGCCAGCCTCAGTGGCGGCTCGGATATCGGGCTGATGTTCCTGCTGTGCGCCGGCTATGTGTTCGGCTGCGCCTTCCGTTCGGTGCTGCCGCGCGCCGACGTGCAGCGCATCTGCCTGTTCGACACCTGGCTCTCCAGCGTCTTCGTCGGACGCTCGGTTGCGACCGTGGCCGAGGTGTGCTTCGCCGCGCAATGGGCGATCATCCTGCATCAGCTCGGCACCATGACCGGCGCGGAGACGGCGGTGAACATCGCGCTCGTGATCGTGCCCATCATCATCATCGCCGAGTGCTTCTCCTGGTACGCTGTGGTCACCACCAATTATCTCTACAACGCGATCGAGAATTCGCTGTGGGCGGTGACCTTCTTCCTCGCCGGCATCGCTCTGTGCCGCCTGATGCCGGAATTCCAGGGCGTGGTGCGCTGGGCGCTGATCGCTGGCATCGTCGGGATTGCCTGCTTTCTCGCCTTCCTCGTCACCGTCGACGTGCCGATGTATCTCAGCCGCTGGCGGGCAGGGCATCAAGAGGGCAACAAATTCCTCGGGCTCGTCGAAGGCCTGCACGACGTCGCGACACGTTGGGTGGTGACCCACGACATCGCGCATTGGAAGGGCGAGCTGACCTGGATGTTCCTCTATTTCAGCGCCGCCGTCTGGTCGAGCCTCGCGCTCTGCGCACTCTATGCCATGGAAGGCTATCTGGCGCGTTATCTCGCCTGACGGTCAGATTCGTGTTTGACGCGTTTTCTTGACGCGAACCGGCATCCACTGCGCTTGAAAACGCTTTACTTGCCGACCAGGCTGCATTTGCTACGATCGAGCGGACGAAAGGCTTGGTCCGGCGGGATCGTCGCGACCAGCTTGACGAAGTCCCACGGGCCCCTGGATTCCTCCGGAGTCTTGACCTGCACCAGATAGAGATCGTGCACCATGCGTTGGTCCTCGCGAATGCGGCCGTTAGTGGTGTAGGCGTCAGATACCGGCATCGCCCTCATTTTGGCCATCACGACAGGGCCCTCGTCGGAATCGATGTCCTTCACGGCTTGCAGATAGTGGCGCACGGCGGAATAGACGCCGGCCTGGATCTGCGACGGCATCGCCTTGCGGCGAGCATAGAACGCATCGGAGAATTTCCGGGCTGCCGGCGAGACATCCTCGAAGAACGAGGTGACGATGAGATCACCGCGCGTGGCCTTCAGGCCCACGGCCTCGATGTCAACGTTCTGGAACGACATCGGCACAATCTTCATGCCTTGATCGGCGAGCCCGAACTCCTCGGCCTGCTTGATCGCGGTTGCGTTATCGCCGGCAACGTTGATGGCCAGGATCTTGGCGCCCGACGACTGTGCCTGGAGCAGGAATGAGCTGTAATCGGGCGTGCCGAGCTGCGCTTTGACGCTGCCGGCGACCTTGCCGCCGAGCGCGGCGATGCGGTCGCGCGCGGTCGCCTCGATCGAATGGCCGAAGGCGTAGTCGCCGGTGATGAAGAACCAGGGCTCCTTGCTGGTCTGCATGATGCCGGAGACCACGGCGGTCGCCGTGGAATAGGCGTCCTGGGTCCATTGCACGCTGGTTGGGGCGCACGCTTCGTCAGTCAGCTGGTTCGCGCCGGCGCCGGAGACGAGGAATATCTTGCCGTTGCCGCGCACCAGCTCTTGCACCGCAAGTGCCGCGCCGGAGCTGCCGCCATCGGCGATTGCCTGAACCCCGTCGCTGAACCACTTGCGCGCGAGGGATGCGGCGAGATCCGGCTTGTTCTGGTGATCGGCCTGCAAAATCTCGATTGGCTTGCCCTTGATCTTGCCGCCGAACTCCTCCGCGGCCATCCGCGCCGCTTCGACCGAGCCCGGGCCCATGGCGGTCGCGAACACGCCGTTCATGTCGGTGAGGACGCCGATGCGGATGGCGTCGCCCTTGATCTCGGCCCGCGCAGCGGAGCCCGCGAGAGCGAGTGTAATCAGCAGGATTGCGGGGGAGGTGGTGCGGGTCGTGCCCATGGCGTTTCCTTAAGTCTATCGTTGATTGATCGGTGTTGACGGTCGAGCTGGTTCGGCGATCACCGTGTTGCGCAAGGTGCCGATGCCGGAAATCTCGACTTCGACCGTGTCGCCGGGGCGCATCCACAGCGGCGGTGTGCGCTTGGCGCCGACACCGCCCGGCGTGCCCGTAACAATGACGTCGCCGGGCAAGAGTGGGCAGATGGTGGAGATGTAGGCGATCAGCTCGGGGATGGCGGTGATCAGGAGATCCGTCGTGGTGTCCTGCACGACGTTGCCGTTCAGCCGGGTCTGCAGGGTGAGCTTTGAAGGATCGGGAATCTCGTCCGTCGTCACCAGCCACGGACCGAAACTGCCGCTGTCGGCAAAGGTCTTGCCGGCGAGGAATTGACTGGTGTGGCGCTGCCAGTCGCGGATGCTGCCTTCGTTGTAGCAGGAATAGCCGGCGACGTAGTCGAACGCGCGGTCGGCCGGAATGTGACGGCCCGCCTTGCCGATCACGAGCGCGAGTTCGCCTTCATAGTCGAAGTCGTCGCTCACTTTCGGCTTCACAATGGGCTGGAAATGGCCGACCTGGCTACAGGCGAAGCGGGCAAACAGGGCCGGCTTTTCGGTGATGGTACGGCCGGTCTCGGCCACGTGATCGCGATAGTTGAGGCCAACGCAGATGATCTTGCCGGGATCGGGGATCACCGGCGCGAAGCTGATCTTGTCGAGCGAATGATCGGGCGCCACGGAGACGGCCAGCCTTGCCGCCTCGGCGAGGCGTCCGGCTTCGAGCAGCTGCCGCAGCGTGCTGCAGGCCGGCATGCGGGCGCCGAGATCGACGACGCCATTGTCCTTGAGGGCTCCGAAGGAGGCGCGTCCGTCGGCGATGAATGAGAGCAGCTTCATGAGATGTCCTTGTGGGTTCGATCAGGCCGCGGACGGCGTCTGGGCTGAAGGAATTTGGGTTTCAGGAATGACCGCGGCGGCGAGCCGCTCGAGCTCGGTCTCGTTGCGGGCGGTGCCGCGGATGTAGCGGTCGGGACGAACCAGTGCGGCGATGATGCCGCGTTCGCGCAGCCAGGGTCCGATGCCTTCGGCATCGTCACTGGTGAGGATCTCGATCCCGGCCTGCGACAGCGCCAGGTGCGACGGCAGTGCGGCCGCGGTCTCGACAAGCAACACATGATGGTAGCCGGTCCGGTCGTCGCTGCGGCGCTCGTCGCCGAGCATGAATTGCGGTGCGAGATGTCCGGCGAGCGGCAGGTCGCCGAAAGCGAGTCCGGGGCCGAGCAGCGGCTTCTTCACTTCCAGCCTGACCGGCGCGTTCTCGCGCGCTTGTCCGGCTGCAAGGCCGGCCTCGATCGCCTTGGTGTTGATGACACCGCCGAGGCGAATGGCGAGCTCGATGAACTCGCGCACGTGCGGCAGCCGTTCGCTCTGATAGGTGTCGAGGAGATCGGAGCTCGCTTCGCCGCGGATGACGCCGGCGAGCTTCCAGGCGAGGTTGGCGGCATCGCGGATGCCGGCGCACATGCCCTGGCCGAGGAAGGGCGGGGTCTGGTGCGCGGAATCGCCGGCAAGCAGCAGCCGGTCGTTGCGCCATTGCTGAGCGATGACGGAATGAAACGTGTAGACCGCGGCGCGCTCGAGTTCGGCATCGTCGGGGGTGACCCAGCGCGACAGCAGCTCCCAGACCTTTGCCGGCTGCGCCACCTCCTGGGAATCCTCATGCGGGAGCACGGTGATCTCCCAGCGCCGTCGCGTGCCGGTGCCGCGCACGTAGGTTGCCGGCCGCCGGGGATCGCAATGCTGGAGGCTGTAGTCGCCGAGGTCATCGCGCGTCCGCTTGAGCAGGACGTCGATCACGAGCCAGCGCTCGTGGAAGCCGAGATCGTCCATCCCCGAGCCGATGAAGCGGCGAACGAGAGAACGGGCGCCGTCGCAGCCGATCACGTAACCGGCGCGGATATCGCTGAGCCTCCCGTTGGAGAGGTCCTCGTAGCGAACGCGCACGCCGGCCGCGTCCTGGTCCAGCGCGAACACGTCGCAGCGGCTGCGCAAGGTGACGTGCGGCCAGCGGGCGAGGCCGGCGATCAGCACGTCCTCCAGATCGGGCTGGTGGAAGCGGTAGCTGAGATGCCAGCCCATCGGCGTCAGCGTCTGCGGACGGGACCAATCCAGCAGCATGCGGCCGGCTGCATCGAGAAAGAGCATGCCGGGACTGAGAATGACATGCGGCAGGATCGCATCGGCAAGCCCGATGGTCTGGAACACGCGCATGCATTCATCATCGAAATGCACCGCGCGCGGCAAATGATAGGTGCGCGCCTCGCGCTCCAGCACCAGCGTCCGCACGCCGCACAGGCCGAGCAGGTTGGCGAGCGTGGCGCCCACCGGGCCGCGGCCGACGATGACGACGTCAAACTCTTCAGGGGCGGATTTATCTTGCATGGGGTATCTCTTCCCCAAGCAGGGCCGGACCTTCAACGCCGGCGCGCCAACTGTCCGCCCAGCGGACGGCCTCTATCCCGCGACAGGGATGGCGGACGCCGTTTCCAGCAGCTGGCTCGCGAACTGCGCGACCGCTTCCTCGATCCCCAGCGCCGAGCGGATCCAGATGATTGAGATGCAGCCGAATACGCTGCCGTCCCGCACGATGGCAACGGCAATCGAAGCCGTCTTGGGATTGTATTCGCCCTCGCTGCGGATTGCGTAACCTCGCGCGGCAGTCTCGGCGATCATGCGGTCGAGCCGGCCCTGGTCGAGGAAGGGGCGGTCGTCGGCCTCATCGATGCGGCGGAGGTGATTGATGATGAGATCGCGTTCGCGCGCAGGGCACGCGGCGAGATAGGCGCGGCCCGCAGACGTGCGCAGCATCGGCAGGCGCTTGCCGATCATGCCGCGATCGATCGAGAGCGGGCTGCGCGAATGCGTGGTCTCCTGCACGACCATCGCCGCGTTCTCATAGGTGGAGAGATCGACCGGCCAGACCAGTTTCTTGCTAAGATCGGCGAGATAAGGTGCCGCCGCCTGGCAGATCACCACTCCGGGATCATAGCCGTCGCCGAGGCTCAGCGCGCGCCGGGTGACTCGAAATCGGTCATCGCTGGCGCTGCGGGCGATATACCCGAGTTCCTCCAGGGTTTCGAGCAGGCGGTAGACGGTGGGTCGGGGCAGGTCGAGCGCGCGGGCAACGTCGCCGGCGCGGATGCCGCCGGAGCGGTTGACCTCGTGCAGCACGTCGAGCCCGCGCTTGAAGGCGCGGACGCCCTCGGATTGCCGCGGCTGGCCGTTCCGCGTCCGCACCTTGGACACCTTGTATTTCCTCCCTTGTGGCGCACGGCTGCGCGATTATCGTCTTCGAGCGCGAAGCGATTGCGGGGACGTTACCGTAGGATCGTGCGCGGCCGGTATCAAGCTCGCCGCAGTGCAGCGGGTGCGATGCCCTTGGGAGAACGTCGATGGAAATCACCGCGCTCGGCTATATCGGGATCAACTCGTCGCAGCTCGACCAATGGAGCCGGATGGCGACCGGGCTGCTCGGCATGCAGCAGGTCGATCGCGGCGGCAGGATGCGCGCCTTCCGCATGGACGACCGCAAGCAGCGGCTGATCGTCGACGGCAGCAGCGATGCGGGGCTGGCCGTGATGGGCTGGGAGGTGCCGTCGACCGCTGAACTGGATCGGTTGGCGGGCCGGCTGGAAAGCCACGGCGTCAAGGTCGCGCGCGGCTCGCGCGCGCTCGCCGACGAGCGGCATGTCGCCGAGCTGATCGCGTTTGCCGATCCCGCCGACAACCGGCTGGAAGCCTTTTGCCGGCCGGAGCTTGCGAGCGAGCCGTTTAGGCCGGGCCGGCCGATCTCGGGTTTCCGCACCGGAGCGCTTGGCATGGGGCATGTCGTGCTCAACGTCGAGGACGTCGAGCCGCTGTTGCCGTTCTATCGCGACGTGCTCGGCTTTCACGTGTCCGATTTTGGGCTGAAGCCTTACGGGCTTTATTTCTTCCACGTTAATGGCCGCCACCACTCCTTTGCGATGGTCGGCTCGGGACGGAAGGCGATGCATCACTTCATGGTCGAGCTCGGCAGCCTCGATGATGTCGGGCAGGGCTACGACCTCGCGCAAATGGACGAGGGGCGCATCGCCTACACGCTGGGTCGGCACACCAATGACCACATGACCTCGTTCTACGTAAATACGCCGTCCGGCTTCTTCATCGAATACGGCTGGGGCGGACGCGTCATCAATCCCGAGACCTGGCAGCCGCACGAGACCTTTGATGGGCCCTCCCTGTGGGGCCACGAGCGGCTCCATGTGCCCGAAGAGCAGCGCAAGCGATTGCGCGACATGCGACTCGATGCGGCCGCGCGCGGCGTGCGCGTCGCCGACCCGCGCGTGCCACCTCTGAATTGCGCATGGCTGGATTCGGTGATCGCACGCGAATGATCTGCGGCAGCACGGCTCAGGCCTCGCCGAGATCGACCTGCGTCAGCAATCCCTGGCGCAGCGCGAGCCGGACCAGCTCGATGTCGGAGCCGACGCCGAGCTTGTCCTTGATCAGGGAATGCAGGTTCGCCACCGTCTTCGGGCTGACATGCAGCGTCTCGGCGATCTCCTCCGTCGTGTTCTCGGCGAGCAGCAGCCGCAGCACTTCGAATTCGCGCGGCGTCAGCACGTCGGCGGCCGAGCTCTCGCCGCTGATGCGGCTGAGCGCGAGCTCGTGGTCGATGTCGGGACTGATGGCGATCTTGCCGGCGAGCACGTCCTTCACCGCGCGCACGAGCGTCTCGGGCGGACTGGTCTTGGTGACGTAGCCCCTTGCACCGGCGCGGATCGCCTGCACGGCAAAGCCGGCATTCTCATGCATGGTGAAGATGAGGATGCGCGCCGCCTTGTCCCACTGCCTGATCCGCCTGACGGCCTCGATGCCGCCGATGCCGGGCATGCTGAGGTCCATGATGACGAGGTCGGGCGCCTCGGATTTGTACAGACGATAGGCCTCCGCACCGTCGGCCGCCTCGGCGACGACGCGCAATCCCGGCTGCTTCTGCAGCACGGAGCGATAGCCCTCGCGGACGACGGAATGGTCGTCGACCAGCAGGATGGTCGCTTCAGTCGCGCTCATGCCGCGTGCTCCAGCGCCTGCCGATCGGCGGCCGCGAGCGGAATGAACACGCGCAGCGCCGAGCCGTCAGGGCCGGTCTCGAAGCTCAGCCGGCCGCAAAGCGCGGCGACGCGCTCGCGCATGCCGAGCAGGCCCATGCCGGATTTGACGGCAGCCTCGTTCGGCCGGCCGTCGTCCTCGACCGCGAGCGCGATCTGGCTTTCGGACATCGTCAGATGCAGACTGACCTTCGTGGCACCGGCGTGCTTGGCCGCATTGGTGAGCGCCTCCTGCACGATGCGATAGAGATTGGCGCTGACGGAGGCGGGCACGTTCTCGAAGGCGCCGTCGAACCGGATATCGAAGCGGGTCTGGCCGCGGCTGCGGCCGTTCCACCCCGACACAAGGCCTTCGAGGCTGGCAACGAGCCCGAGCTCGTCGACATCGGGGGGCCTCAATCGGAATAGTGCGCCGCGCAGCGTCTCCATCATGCCGGTCGCGGTGCGGGCAATGCTGTCGCATTCGCCCAGCAGGCCGGGACAGTCCTGTGCCGCAGTCTGGCGGGCGGACGCGGCCAGCGCCCGGATCGCAGCGAGCGATTGCCCGAACTCGTCGTGCAGCTCACGCGCGAGATGGCGGCGCTCCTCGTCCTGGAGCGCGATCAATTTACGCGTCAACTCGTTGCGTTCTGCAAGCGCGGTGTCGAGGCTTTCTGCGAGGTGGTTGAAGACGTCGCGGATGGCGGAGAGCTCGGCGAGATCGAAGGGCGGCAGCCGCGTCGTGAGGTCACCGGCGGCGATCCGCTCGAGGCCGTTGCCGATCATGCGGGTGGGGCGGAGGGCGCGGGCCAGTGCGGCATAGATCAGCCCGCAGAGCAGCGGCAGTGCGATCGCAAGCGCGATCATCAGACGGCCGGCCTCGTGCCAGGCCTCGGCCGTCTGCACGGCCGGATCGACCGAGACCACGGTCTCGCCGAGCTTGGTGCCGCGCACGATCACCGGCCGCGCCGCCTCGCGGCCGGGGTCGAACAGGCTGCGATAGAAGGCGGCGAAGGCGTGCGGCGGCGGGCTCGCCGGGGCAGGCGCGCCACTGCAGAAGCGCTGCAGCATGTCGCCGCTCGGGCTACGGAAGCCAAGACACAGGCCCGGCGTCATCACATGGGCCGAAACCGGGTCGAGGTTCGGAAAGTCCGAGCGGGGGCTCGCCACCCACTGGATCTTGCCCTGTTGCAGCTCGAGTGTCTTCGCCACGATGGCGGCGATCCCGTCGATGCGCGCATGCGCAGCGCTATCGGCTGAAACAAGGAAATAGGCGGAGATCGCGGCGAAGCAGGCGGCCGATATCGCGGCCACGCGCAGCGTCAGACGGACCTTGAGATCGAACCTCGGGCGATTCCACATCGGCTTGCACCTTGGTGCGAACGGGTTTGTCGCGCCCTCATTAAACGGCAGAACGCCAGCGGCGGGAAGCGTTCCAGCCTTACCGCGGTGCAATGTCGTGAAATTTTCCCGGCCTTCGTCGGGACGGTCACGGCTGCACGGTGTCGGGCGACCCGTCCAGATTTGCGGGGTGCTCCATCCCATGAGGTCCGTCCATGCACCGCTTCCGGCCGATCCTCTCCGCCTTTCTGCTGCTCGTCCTCTCTTATGCGCGGGCCGATGCCGAGGGCGCCATTGGCGTAGCCGTGGACGATTTCAGCTATACCGATACGTCGGCCGAGCCGACCAACCAGACTGCCGCCCACGAGCGGCGGCTAGTGGCGTTCATGGCCGCGCTCAGACGAGATATCAGCGAGGGTGGGCGTTATCGGCTGGTGCCGTCCGCCCAGAACGGAGCGGCGTTCAAGGTGATCGGCGGTATCCAGAAGACGAGCACGCTGGTGCAGTGGGCGAAGGTCGCCGTGATCGACGTTGGCGCCAAGAAGCTCGTGATGGACAAGCTCTACAGCTTCCGCGGCGACAATGATGAATCATGGAGGCGCGCCGAGGTCTTCGTGTCCCGCGAGGTCATCGCGGCGCTGGGCATGCCTGCGCCGGCCGCGCTTGCAGTGTTCGATTTCGAGCTCGAGGACATGACCGCCGCCTCAGCGGGCGCGTCAGCCGGTTCAGACGCCTCGCACCTGGCCGAGGTCACCGGCGGTGTGCGCGAGGCGCTCGGCCAATCCGGCCGCTACCGGATCGTCGATATCGGCGGAGAGGCGGGGAAGGCGGGCGCTTTGCGCGATTGCGGCGGGTGCGAGGCCTCCATTGCGCAGAAGCTCGGTGCGGATCAGTCACTGATCGGCGTGGTGCGCCGCGTCAGCCGCACCGAATACACGCTCGGCTTCCAGCTTCGCGATGCCAGGACCGGCGCGGTGCTGGCGCGCGGCGACAGCGGCCTGCGCATGGGCGCGGACTATTCCTGGAAGCGCGGGGCGGTGCGGCTGGTGAGCGAACGGCTGATCGATAGCCAGTAGCGCCTATCGTGTGCGGTGCTTGCATTACCTCTCCCTACGGGAGAGGTAAACCGCCGTCGTCGCACTTCAGAACGTCAGCTGCACCTTCATCGATTGCGAGCGGTCGCTGGCGAGCTCGAACGCGGCGACCGCGTTCTCGAACGGCATGGTCGCCGTGATCAGCGGCTTGACGTCGATCAGCCCTTCGCCCATCAGGCGCACCGCCAGCTCGAACTCGGGATCGAAACGGAAGGTGCCGCGGAGCTGCAGTTCCTTGGCGACGATGGAGTTGATCGGCAGCGTCATCTCGCCGCCGAGACCGAGCTGCACCAGCGTCGATCCGGGCCTGAGCACGTCGAGCGCGGTGCGGAGCGCTGCCTGGTTGCCGGAGGCCTCGAACAGCGTGTCGAACACGCCCTTGCCGGCGCGCCAGGGATCGAGTGCGGCGGCGTTGGTCGCGACGTTGATGGCGTGGGTCGCACCGAGTCTTCTCGCGACGGCAAGCGGCGCGTCGGCGACGTCAGTCACCACGATCTCGGATGCGCCGCCGAAACGCGATACCAAAATCATCAGCGCGCCGATCGGACCGCAGCCAGTGATCAGCACGCGCCTGCCCAGCAGGGGACCGGCCTGCCTGCCGGCGTGCAGGCACACCGCAAGCGGTTCGGCGACCGCGGCTTCCGCCAGCGAGAGCTTGTCCGCGATCGGCACGGCCTGCGCCGCATCGACCGTGATGAATTCGCGAAAGCCGCCCTGCACATGGGGAAAGCGCATCGCGCTGCCGAGGAAGCGCATGTCGAGGCACTGGTTGCGCATGCCTTCCTGGCAATGCAGGCACGCCCCGCAAGGCCTGCTCGGATTGACCGCGACGCGGGTGCCAGCCTTCACAGCGCTGACGCCGTCACCAACCGCGGCGACAACGCCCGCGATCTCATGCCCCAGCGCCATCGGCTCTCGGATGCGCACGACGCCGAAACCGCCATGATGGTAGTAGTGCAGGTCAGAGCCGCAGATGCCGCCATTGGCGATCTTGACGCGGACCTCGCCGGGGCCGGGCGTCGGATCGGGGTAGTTGTCGATCCGCAGGTCCTTCGGGGCATGGATGACGACGGCGCGCATGGCTTGCTCCTTGTTCGCGGTCACATCGCGGCGATCATGCCGCCATCGACATAAATGATCTGGCCGTTGACGTAGGTGGAAGCGTCGGACGCCAGGAAGATCGCGGCGCCCACCAGTTCGTCCGGCTTGCCCCAGCGCTTGGAGGGAATGCGGCCCATCAGCCAATTGTTGAAATCGGTATTGTTGACCAGCGCCTCGTTCATGTCGGTCAGCATGTAGCCGGGGCCGATCGCATTGGCCTGGATGCCGTGCTGGGCCCATTCCACCGCCATCGAGCGGGTCAGGTTCTTGATGCCGCCCTTGGCCGCGGTGTAGGGCGCGATGGTGGGGCGCGCGAGCTCGCTGCCGAGCGAGCCGATATTGATGATCTTGCCGCGCTTGCGCGGGATCATGCGCTTGGCCGCCTCGCGGCCGATCACGAAGGCGCTGGTGAGATTGGTCTCGATCACCTTGCGCCATTCGTCGGTGCTGAACTCGACGAGCGGCTTGCGGTGCTGGATGCCGGCATTGTTGACGACGATGTCGACCATGATGCCCTTCTTGTCGAAGTCGTTGAAGGCCGCGACGATCGCCGGCTCGTCGGTGACGTTGAAGGCGGCGCCCTCGGCCTGATGTCCGGCGGCACGGAACTCGGCGACGGCCTGCTCGACACGCTTGGCATCGACGCCGTTGACGATGATCCTGGCGCCGGCCCTGGCCATGCCCTCGGCAATGGCACGGCCGAGGCCGCGGGAGGAGCCGGTCACGAGCGCGGTGCGGCCGGAAAGGTCGAAGAGGGAAGTGCTCATCTCGAGGAATCCTTAGACGTTGGAGCGGCGCACGATGAGATCGGAGCGCTCGAATACGGCGGGCAGGAGGTCGGCGCCGAGACCCGGTCCTTCCATCGGATAGACGTAACCGTCCTTGATCACAGGCATCGTGGTGACGAGCTCATTGTACCAGCCCTTGTAGAAGGCGCGCACCGATTCCTGGATCAAGGTGTTGGGCTGGCTGAAAGACATGTGGATGGCGGCGATGAAGCCGATCGGGCCAATACAGTCATGAGGAGCAAAAGGCCGGTGATAGGTCTCGGCCATCGCCGCGATCTTGCGGCCCTCGGTGAGGCCGCCGGTCCAGCACAGATCAGCCATCACCACATGCATGGCGTCGCGGTCGAGCATGTCCTTGTAGGGGAAGCGCGAGCCCAGCGTCTCGCTGGCGCAGACCCAGACGTCGGTCGAGCGGGCATATTCGGCCAGCGCCTGCGGCGAGTTCATCCGGATCGGGTCTTCGTACCAGGTCGGCTTGTACGGCTCGAGCGCGCGCGCGATCTGCTTGGCGGTCGGCAGATTCCACAGCGAGTGGAGCTCGACCATGATCTCCATCTTGTCGCCGACCGCTTTGCGGATCTTCTCGAACGGCTCGATCGCCTGCTTCATCTGCGCTGCGGTGATGTAGAGGCCCTTGTTTTCCTGTGCCGCCGGATCGAACGGCCAGATCTTCATCGCGGAGATGCCGCTTTCCAGGAGGCTTTCGGCCAGCGCATCGGCACGATTCATGAAGCCGTCGAGATCCTCATAAGGTCCCTTGGAAGCACCGAGATTCCAGTTCGCAACCGGGCTGATATTGGTGGAGCGGACATATTGCGTGCCGGCGCAGGTGTTGTAGATGCGCTGCTTGTCGCGGCAGAGGCCGCCGAGCATCTGGTGAACCGGCTGATTGCAGACCTTGCCGAACAAATCCCACAGCGCGATGTCGATGGCGGAGGCCGCGCGATACTCGACGCCGGTGGAGGACTGCGCCATCGGCAGGTTCAGCATGTCGCGATGGATCGCTTCGATGTGCAGCGGATTGCGGCCGAGCAGGCGGCCGGCAAAGGTGTCGTGGATCTGCGCCTCGACCGCGCCGGCGCCGTAGAATGTTTCGCCGAGCCCGATCACACCCGTGTCGGTGTGGATGCGGACCCAGATGACGTTGGAGAATTCCTCGGTGCGCAGGGTCTCGATCGACGTGATCTTCACGGCAACAGTCCTCCCGTCGGGGGCATAGCCCGCCCGTTTATTGTCATTTCCGCGCGGCCAATCGCGGCGCGCCCGGCCGCAGTCTTTACGCCCGCTTGTAATATATCACAACATGTTTTAGGACGTCACCAACAAGGCGCCACCTGCCAAGGCGCACCTGCACGAGAACGCGGGTTTACGGGAGGACGACATGGCACGGCGCAAGCGCGCGCTCGAGGTGGTGAGAAACGAGGATGACGGCGGAGGCAGGCCCTCCCGGAGCAACCGTCTCAACTTTTTCGAGTTGGCCTATCAGAGGATCGAAGAGCTCCTGGTGCATTGCGAGCTCAAGCCCGGCCAGTTCCTGACGATGCTGGAATTGCAGCAGATCACGGGCTTCGGCCGCACGCCGGTGCATCACGCCGTCAATCGTCTCTCGGCCGACACTCTCATCATCATCCGGCCTCGTCATGGCCTGCACATCGCCCCGATCGACCTGGCGCGCGAGCGCATGCTGCTGGCGTTACGCCGCGACATGGAGCGCTTCGTGATCCGCCTTGCGGCCGATCGCGCCAGCCTGTCGCATCGCAATCAGGCGCTGCACATCGAGCGCCTGTTGCGCGAGCGCCGCGCCAGCCTGACCCTCGACGAATTCAACAGCCTCGACCGTCGGATCGATGCGTTGGTGCTGGAGGCCGCGGGCGAGCCGTTCCTGGTGCATACGCTGCGGCCGCTGCACACGCTGTATCGCCGCATCGGCTACATCCACCATCGCTTCATGCCGGGGCAGGCCGATCTATCGGGCACGATCGATCATCATCTCGCCATTCTCGCAGCCGTCGCCAACCGCCGCGTCGAGGACGCGGTGAAGGCGAGCGATGCCCTGATCGACTACATGGGCGAGATGTTCACGGGCATGGAAGCGGGGATCGATCCGCGCCTGCTCGATTGCAGCATCGAGCCGCTGCTCGGCGCGTAGAGAGTTCTGAAGAAAGGAAGAAGAATGGCAACGATGGCGATGGCAAAACCGACCGCGAGCGAAGCCGCGGTCCGCTACCTCATCACGAACTACAGTCCCAAGGGCAACAAGGTCGGCTGGCTGATGATGGCCTCGATCCTGGTCGAGGCCTGGGACCTCTATTCGATCGCCTTCGTGCTGATCTTCATCAAGGAGCAGTACAATCCCGATCCGCTGATGCTCGGCCTTGCCGCGGCCGGCACGCAAGGCGGCGCCCTGATCGGTGCGCTGCTCGGCGGTTGGCTGTCCGACAAGATCGGCCGCCGCGTGATGTTCCTGGTGACGATGGTGATGTTCATCGTGCTGGCGCTGGCGCAGGCCTTCGTGCCGAACGTTGCTTGGCTGGTGGTCATCCGCTTCCTGCTCGGCATTCCCTTGGGCTCGGACATCTCGACCGGATACACCTACATCATGGAATCCATGGCCAAGGGCGAGCGCGAGGTCATGGGCAACCGCTGGCAGTTCATGTTTGCGGTCGGCGAGGTCCTGACCATCGGCGTCATCGTGATCTTCCTCCTGGTCGACATGAACCACGAGATGCTGTGGCGCGTCACGCTCGGCCTCGGCGCGGTGCCGGCGCTGATCATCCTCATCATGCGCCATGACGTGCCGGAGACGGCGGTCTGGCTGGTGCAGAAGGGCCGCTATCGCGAGGCCAAGCAGGTCGCGCGCGAGATGTTCAACGACAATCTCGACATGCTGCCGGACCAAGATGTTGTGGTGCCGAAGGTCTCGACTGGCGCCTTCCTCGCCGACCTCAAGAAGGATCCGATCCGCTGGCGCGCGACGGTCTACGGCTGGATCGCCTGCTTCATGCAAGCAAGCGAGTTTTCGACCTTCGCGTTCTACCTGCCGGTGCTGTTCGCGATGGTCGGCGTTTCGTCAATTCTCGGCAACAATCTGGTGACGATGGCGCTATTTGCCTTCGCGGCGCTGTCGGGCTGGGTCGGACCCTTGCTGACGCCGAAGATCGGCCATCGCGGCATCTCGATCGCCGGTTTCTCGATCGTGCTGGTATCGCTGCTCGTCGCGGCCTTCGCGCTCTACACCGACAACAAGATGCTGCTGCCGTTCGCGGCCGCCGCGATGCTGTGGGGCCATTACTGGGACGCCTCGAACTGCATGACGATCCCGACCATGGTCGCCAAGCCGAAATATCGCGGCACCGCCAGCGGCTTCGCCTACATGTTCGTGAAGCTGCCGTCATTCCTGGCGATCTTCCTGTTCCCGTCGCTGTTCGCGGCGATCGGGCAGGCCAACGCCACGCTGTTCGTCGCAGTCTTCCCGCTGATCGGATTGCTCGCCGCGATCTTCATTCTGCCGGAAGTCTACGGCTACGAGAACGACTAGGAGAGAATGCTACCCGATCGCGGCCGCCAAGGCCGCGATCAGAGCAGGCGGCGTCACCAGCAGACCGAGCTTGAGGAAAGGCCAGGCGCCGACCTCGATCTTCTCGCGCCGGAGCGCGACCAGCCAAAGGATGGTGGCGAGCGAGCCGGTCACCGACAGATTGGGGCCGAGATCGACGCCGATCAGGATGGCGCTGACGACGGATGCGGGCAGGTGATCGCTGGCGGCCACCGAGCCGGCGACGAGGCCGACCGGCAGATTGTTGGCGACGTTGTCGGCCAGCGCGGTGGCAATGCCGACGCTCCAGGCAGCCTCCGTCGCGGACTGCGCCACAGCTTGGTGCAGCAGCGCGCTCAGCTGGGCGATCACGCCGGTTTTCACCAGCGCTTCCACCATGACGAAGAGCCCGCCGACCAGCGGCAGCACGCTCCAGGAGACACCGTGCAGCAAGGGCAAAGGCGATTGCCGGCTGATCAGCAGCACGATCGCTGCCGTCGCCACGCCGCAGATGAAGGTCGGCAGCCCCAATTGCAGGTCGAGGGCCGAGGCCCAGATCAGCACGATACCGATGGCGCCGATGCCGTAGGCCGTCAACAGGCCGCCGCGGCTGAGTTTGGGATGAGGCACCCGCGTCTCGATGGTCTCGTCCCTCAGCTCGCGACGCAGGGCAAGGCGTAGTGCGACGTAGGTGAGAACAATCGAGGCGAGCGACGGCAGAGCGAACTGCCGCAGCCAGGTCCCCAGATGCGGCATGTTCTTGCCGAACACGACGAGGTTGGCCGGATTGGAGATCGGCAGCACGAAGCTTGCGGCATTGGCAATGAAGGCACAGACGAAGAGGTAGGGGAGTGGCTTGGCGCCGGCCGCGCGCGTCGCGGCATAGACGGCGGGCGTCAACACGATCGCGGTTGCGTCGTTCGAGAGCAGCACCGTCACGAATGTCCCGACCAGATAGATCAACAAGAACAGCCGCTGCGGCGAGCCGCGCGCATGCCCGACCGCGAACGCGGCAAGATAATCGAACAGGCCTTCGAGCCGCGCCAGCTCGGCGATCAGCATCATGCCGATCAGAAAGAGATAAACGTCGAGGCCCTTCTCGATGCCGACGAGCGCGTCATGCCAGGGCAGGAAGCCAAGCACCACCAGCACGGCGGCGCCGATGACGGCCCAGATCGCCTCGGGCATGCGAAACGGGCGGATGATGACGCCTGCGGTCGCGGCTACGATGATGCTCCAGGCCCAGATGGCGTCAGATGGCACGTTCAGTCCTCAATGCGGAACGGGATCATTCGGCAGCGATAGCCGATGCTGGAGCCGCTGTCTTCTCCCTGCGGCCGCAAGGTGCCATGCCGCGTCTCGGGCAAGGCGAGGACACAGATGAGGGCGCCGATCGCCGAGACCGTGCCGAGCGCAATGAAGGCCGCATCGTAGCCCGCACCGACCACGACGAAGCCGGCGAGCGTTGTCGAGAGCGCAGCTCCAATGCTCTGGGCGGTGATGACCGCGCCCTGCGCCACGTTGAAGCGGCCGGTGTTGCGCATGAGGTCGGCCACGATGACGGGGAAGATCGCGCCGAAGATACCGGCGCCGATGCCGTCGAGAAGCTGCACGCCGACGAGCCAGAACGGATTGTCAGAGAGCGTGTAAAGCGCCCCCCGAACAGGCAGGATCAGCAATGCGGCGAGGAAGAAGCGCTTGTGCCCCCAATTGTCGGCCCTGGCGCCGACCAACATCGCGAACGGCACCATCACAATTTGCGCCGCGACGATGCAGGCCGACATCAGGCTGGTGCCGATGTTCTTGTCCTGAAGAGCGAGCTTTTGCCCAACCAGCGGCAACATGGCGGCGTTGGAGAGGTGAAACAGAACCACACAGATCGCGAAGACGAGAAGGGGGCGACAGGTCAGGAGCACGCCGAGACCTGATGGCTGTTCGCGCTCGCTGCCCGCAACCGCATCGTGCAGCCCGCGGGCCAGGTCGTGGTCGATGGCGCCTTCAGGGATCGCAAGGATGCTGACGAGGCTCGCGGTCGCCATGGCGCCGAGCAGGTAGAAGACGACGTTCGGGCCGAAATGGTAGGCCCCGATACCCGCGATCGCCGCCGCCACGGCATTGCCCGCATGATTGAACGTCTCGTTGCGTCCGATCCGCGCGGTGAAGGCGTGGTGGCCGACTGTACCGAGCGACACGGCGGCGAGGGCCGGCGGGAAAATCACGCTGGCCGCATGCGCTATACTTTGCGAGAGGGCGACCGGCACAAAGCATGGAAAGAGTGGCAGCATCAGTGAGGCGACCGTCACCAGAATGGATGCGACGGCCATCACCGGACGCTTGGCCTTGGTTGAATCGATCAGCGCCCCCGCCGGCGTCTGCGCGAGGATGCCGGCGAGCGCGGCGACCGACATCACCATACCGATGCGGGCCTCGTCCCACCGCTGCTCCGTGAGGAGATAGACGGCAAGATAGGGACCGAGACCATCGCGGACGTCGGCGAGGAAGAAGTTGGCCGCATCCAGCGCGCGGCTGGCGCGTCTGCGATCTGCATGTGTGGACACGACAGCCTCCAGTCAAATGCGGCACGTTTCGTCCTCGCCGCGAGCGCCCTGCTCAGACCGCACGGGCCTCGGCGTCGGGTTTGGGCTTGTCTTTGGGTTTCGGCTTCTTGACAGGCTTCAGCGCATGCAGGCCTGGTCCGATCTCCAGCACCTCGATCACCCGGCCATGTCGGGTCTCTGCTCCATCACCGCGCGCGGCGACTTTTGCACCCGGCGCGAGCAGCGGTGCGGCGCTCTCGGCTTCCTTGGGCCCGATGCGGAGAACGACGCCGTCGGAAAGCAGTGCGCCGCGAAGCTCGCCCTTCGGGCCGAACAGAGACATCCGTACGCTGCCTTCGGCGGTCATCGGCTGATGCTTGAGCTTTGGACGTTTGCGGTCGGGCTCCGGGCCCTCGTCGATGATCTGTCGTCCACCCGACGACGTGATGGCGACGGCTGCGAGCAGATCGGCCCTGCGCGGCCGCACGCCGCGAACGCGAACGGCGTCGCCGGATGAAAGATGGCGTGTCAGCTCGCTCTCCAGGTGCGGTGGCGCGTGGACCAGGATTGCGGTCCGCCCGTCCGGCTTCATGATGAAGCCATCGACCTCCCCGTGGGGATTAAGGATGAAGCGCTCGAAGATGCCCTCGACCTCGGGCAGGCAGGCGGGATCGATCCAATGCATGGTGCTTTCCTTTCTCGGTTGGTTGAATGGACACGCTAGCTGCGCGGAGGTGGAGGAGGTGGAGGACCAAAGCCGGGCGGAGGCGGTGCGCGCCGGTCGGGTCCATCCGCAGGACCGCGAGGCGGCCGGGCGCCGGCAAGCTCGCTCATCTGCTCCGGCGAGCTTCCGATCGCCCGCACGTCGACCACTCTGCCGAGTGGCGTATCGAGAATAGCGCCGCGCACCGAGACGGGCTGACCCTGCCGCAGCCAGTCCTGCAAACGCTCTGCCTCTGGCGGGGGGAGGCGCAGCACGGTGCCGTCCTCGAGCAGCGCGCCGTTGACTTCGCCGCGCTTGCCGTGCAGCGGCGCGGCGATCCTGCCACTGATCGGCTGGTCCTGACTGCGATCGCGTCGGTCAGGCGGGCCGCTGTCGACGACGCTGCGGCCGGTGGTGACATTGGTGATCGATGCGGCATCGACCAAGGCCACCGCACGAGCCCGCAAGCCGCGAATCGAGACCTGGTCGCCCGGGCGGATCGAGAACACCGTTTGTGCCGTCAGGTGCGGCGGCAGCTTCACCTCGGTGCCATCGGTCAGGATGACGCCATCGACGTCGCCGCGCGGCGTCAGCGTGTATTGCTTGACGGTGCCGCGTGACTCCGGAAGCTGCGAGGAATCCCAGACGGGGCCCGTGCTCTGCGCGTAGGCGGCCGCACTGAGGCCGATCGCCGTGCTGGCGAGCAGTGCACGGAGCCGCCATCGCATGCGTGCTGTCTTCATGGAACAACTCCTTTCGATTTCGCGACGATGTCGCTTGGCCAAGCTTTGGCAAGCGGTGTGCCAGTCGCGAGGTCGTTGATCTCAAAGGAGTTGTCGCGATGACGCCGGGATTATTCGTCGTCTTTGCTGACACGGCCCGTCAGGTTTTCTGACGCCTCGACAGCAATCCCGTAGCGCTGCATCTTGGTGTAGAGGAGCTGGCGGTTGATGCCGAGCCGCCGCGCGGCTTCCGTCCGGTTGCCGCCGCACGCATCCAGCGCGCGCAGAATCATCATCTTCTCGAGCTGCGCGACTGCGGCCGGAAGGTCCGCATCAGGAGGAGAATCTGCCGGCAGCACGCCGGCACGGCTGGTGTCGATGTCGTCGCTCCCGATCACGTCGGAGCGGGTCAGGATGTAGGCCCGCTCGATCACATTGCGAAGCTCGCGGACGTTGCCGGGCCAGCCATGCCGCTGCAACTTCGCGACCGCCGCGGCGGTGAGCTGCTTGTGCCGTCCGCTTGGGACGGCAACGCGAGCAAGGAAGTGCTCGGCCAGAGGAAGGATATCCGCAGCGCGCTCCCGCAGCGGCGGAATCGCAATCGGCACCACGTTGAGCCGGTAGTAGAGGTCCTCGCGAAACTCCTTCGCCGCGACGAGCTTGGCCAGATCGCGATGCGTCGCGGTGACGATGCGCGCGGTGGTGCGCACCGGCTTGCCGCCCACGGGAGTAACGAGTTGCTCCTGGAGGGCGCGCAGGATCTTCGCCTGCATGGCGAGCGGCATGTCGCCGATCTCATCGAGGAACAGGGTGCCGTTGGCGGCATCGCGGAACGCGCCGGTCCTGTCCGCAGTCGCGCCCGTGAAGGAGCCCTTCACATGACCGAACAGTTCGCTCTCGAGCAGGTCCTCGGGAATGGCGGCGCAATTGACCGCGATGAACGGACCATCCTTGCGTTTGCCGTAGGTATGGAGTGCGCGCGCCACCAGCTCCTTGCCGCTGCCCGTCTCGCCGTGAATCAGGACGGTCGCATCGCTGTCGGCCGCAAGCCCGATTGCTTTCTGAACCTGGCGGATCGCCTCGCTTGATCCGATCAGACCGTCACCCGCATCCGGCGCGGGCTCTACGATCGAATGCGAGCGTTTGGGGAGGCGGTTCAGCAAGTCGCTCAGATCGTCTCGTCCGATTGGCTTGCTGAGATGGTCGAAGGCGCCGAGCCTCATGGCCTCGATCGTGTTCGCGGCGCTGGCAAAGGCGGTCAACACCACGACCGGTGGCGCATTATGGGCCGACCGGATCCGGCGCAGCACCTCGATCCCGTCCATGCCGCCTGGCATGCGCAGATCGAGCAGCACGGCGTCGATATCGTCGCCGAGCGCGGCCAGGCCCTCCCGGCCGGACGCCGCCAGGCGAGCGGTATGGCCGAGATCGGTCAACGCTTCGGCCAGACCGTCGCGCAGCGCGGCATCGTCATCGACAATCAGCACGGTCGCCATGGCACCTCGATCTCGAACGTCGCGCCGCGCGGGGTCGCTACGTGCCGTGCTTCGCCGTCATGATTTCGCGCGATCTCGCGCACGATGGCGAGGCCGAGGCCGGTCCCGTCGGCGCGGCCGGTGACAAATGGCTCGAAGAGGCGTTCGCGCAGCTCGTTGGAAATGCCGGTGCCGGTGTCGGCAACCCGCAGGATCAGGCGGCCATCCCGACGACGGGCTTCGACCGCCACGGAGCCGCCGGGTGGACAATTCTGGATGGCGTTTAGAATGAGATTGTCCAACGCGCGCTGCATCTGGAAGGGGTCGAACCTCGGCAACTCCGAGCATGCGCCCTCGGTTCCCGCAGTCAGGATCAGGTCCTTGGCGGCCGCGAGCTCGCGATGGGCGTCCACGGCGTTGTCGATGAAAGATGCGAGATCCACCTCCGCAAGTTTCGGTTCGTGCGCCTGGGTCATATCCAGCAGATCCCGCAACAGGATGTCGAGCCGGTCAACCTGTTGCAGGATGGTCCCGAGAGCCGCGTTGCTGCGTGAGCCGTCGGCAACGGCGAGCGCGTTCTCCGCCTTCAGGCGCATTGCGGCGATCGGATTGCGAATCTCATGTGCAAGGCCGGCCGACAGGCGGCCGAGCGCGGCAAGCCGCTCCGCGCTTGCGGCGCGCCGGCGCTCGAGCGAGAGACGCTCACCAGTCGCGTTCAGTGCATCCACAAGCCGATCGAGCTCGGGCGTGCCTGTGCGCGCAAGCTTCGGCAGATCGACGACACCATCCCGCCGGTCGTCAAGGGCGCGCTCGATCAGCGCGATGTTGCGCGACCAAGTGTAGAGCAGCCGGGCGAGCCAGACGGCCGATCCGAAGATCGTCAGTGCCAGAACGACGAGTCCGGCCAGCAATTGATTATAAGCAGGTCCCTGGGCGGTAAAGACGCGCGTCATGGTCCAGCCGGTGACCCCTTGCAGCGGCCCGCGCAACGGGCACGCATGCACGATGAGGACCTGCGATCGGCCGGCTTGCCGGATCGATGCAGGGTGTCCGGAACGCAATGCCTCGGCGTTGACCTGACCAATGGTGTTTTGCTCGGCCGACGGCAGGTCGGTTTTCGGGCCGGTTCCCTCATAGGTCGGAAATGCATAGCCCAGCGAGCCGACGTTCGCTTGCCAGATGCCGCCTTCTATGCCGGCCGCGCCGGCGAGAGCGGTCCGGGTCACGGCGGTCAGTTCGCTCTTGAGTCGATCGTCGATCGGCCCGCCGCTCCAACCCGCGACGAAGAATTGATAGCGGTCGGCGAGATCGCGGCAGGCCCGGGCAACCAGCTCCTCGGACCGTGCGAGGCGTGCATTGGCGGTCTGCTGGAACGATTCGAACAGCAGATAGCCGGTCGCAATGCCGGAGACGACCAGCATGATCCACAGAGCCAGCAGTCGGATTCGAAGAGAGCCCATCGCTGCATCCTGGGACCTATCCGCCCGATCAGTACCTCAAAATTTGACTGCCAACAGCACCGCGCCGGCGCCGATCATGGCGATGCCGGCCCAGCCCTGCGCCGTCGGCCGCTCACCGAGAAAGGCGAAGGCGAACAGGGCGACCAGCACGACGCTGAGCTTGTCGATCGGCGCCACCAGCGTTGCAGGCCCAAGCTTGAGCGCGCGGAAGTAACACAGCCATGAGGCGCCGGTTGCCAGTCCTGACAATACCAGGAATACCCAGGTCTTCGGCGAGACTGCCGAGGGCACGACGAATTGTCCGGTGAAGAACAGCAGCACCGAGAAGGCGAGCAGCACCACGATGGTGCGGATGAAGGTGGCGAGATCCGGGTTGATGTTCTCGACGCCGACCTTGGCGAAGATCGCAGTCAGCGCCGCAAAGCAGGCGGACAGCAGCGCCCAGGTCTGCCAGGCGGAGAGGAGGGCAGGTTTCATGTTATCGATATCCATTGCTTCAGGACGGCGCGCCCGCGCCGTCATTGCGAGCGTAGCGAAGCAATCCAGGGTCTCGCCGCGGAGGCAGTCTGGATTGCTTCGCTGCGCTCGCAATGACGGAGTTTGTGGCCGGAGTCGTGCGCTATCACATTCACCGCGCCACCGACAACTTCTCCGTGATCGCCTTGCGCAGGATGCGTGATAGCGATTCCACGGAATACGGCTTCTGGATCAGCTCGAAGCCGCGATGGGCGCTTTCGGCGAGCACGTTGCTGTAGCCGCTGGTGAGCACCACGGGCAGGCCCGGATAGCGCTCGCGGATGATTGCGGCGAGCTCGACGCCGTTCATGCCGGGCATGATGACGTCGGAGAACACGAGGTCGACGGCGAATTCGTCCTCATTGAGGATCGCGAGCGCCGCATTGGCGTTGGCGACGCGGCGGACGACATAGCCGAGATCTTCCAGAAGCTCTGTCGAGAACTGGCCGACATCGTCATTGTCCTCGACCACGAGCACGCGGTAGCCGCGCCCGGTGGTCGCAGCCTCGCTGGTCAGTGCCGCCGCTTCCTTGTCGGTGGCGGGGCTTTGTGCCTGCGGCAGATAGATGGTGAAGGTCGCGCCTCGACCTGGCATGCTCGTCACCGCGATGTCGCCTTCGGACTGCTTTGCGAAGCCGAAGGCCTGGCTGAGACCGAGGCCGGTGCCCTTGCCGACCTCCTTGGTGGTGAAGAACGGTTCGAAGATCAGGTCGAGATGTTCCGGCGCGATGCCGCTGCCGGTGTCGGTGACCGAAATGGCGACGTAGTCGCCGCCGCGCGCCGCTTGTGCACGCAGGCTCGGAATCCCCCGGACCTTGCGCACGGCGATGCTGAGGCGGCCTTCGCCATTCATGGCGTCGCGGGCGTTAATGGCGAGATTGATCAGCGCGGCCTCGAACTGGGCGATGTCGGCGACCGTGAAACAGTCGGCATCCTGAAACTCCACCGCAATCTCGATGCTTCCGCCGACCAGCGGCCGGACCAGCTGCGCCACACCCTCGACCTGGCTGCCGACGTTGAAGATCTGCGGCTTCAGCGGCTGCCGCCGCGCGAAGGCCAGGAGCTGCGCGGTCAGCTTGGAGGCGCGCTCGACCGTCTCGGAGATGGCATCGACATAGCGGCGGCGGCGCTCTTCCGGCAGCTCGCGGCGGCGCAGGAAATCCGTCGCCGAGCGGATGATGGTGAGCAGGTTGTTGAAGTCGTGCGCGACGCCGCCGGTGAGCTGGCCGATCGCCTCCATCTTCTGCGACTGACGCAACGCTTCCTCGCCGAGGCGACGCTCGGTGATGTCGACGGCCTCCGGCACCGCACCGGTGATGTTGCCGTGGCGGTCGAGCACGGGGCGCATGCCGAAATCGAAATCGCGCTCGCCGATCGGCAGCCGCAGGCGCATCTCCAGGCGGACCGCTTCGCCCTTGAGTACGGTGTGGAAAGCCTCGCGCACCAGCGTGCTCATGCCCTTCGTCGCGCTGAACCAGGGCGTATCCCAAAATGGTTTTCCAATCACGTCCGCGGAATTCGCCTTGATGCCGTCGAGTGCCGTCTTGTTGGCGTAAAGCAGTTCGCCCCTGAGATTGACCAGGCCCTGATACTGATTGCTGGTCTCCAGGATCGCGCGCAGCCGCGCCTGGTTGGCTTCGAGCTCGGCGGTGCGCTGGGCGATGCGCTGTTCCAGCGTCTCGTTGAGCTGCCTGAGCTCGATCTCGGCCTGCTTGGCGACGGTGATGTCGTGAGCGACGCCAATGAAGCCGATATGCTTGCCGGTGGGGTCCCAGCGCGGCTGCGATTCCGATCGAAGCCAGCGCCATTCGCCGCTGGCGTTCTTGTAGCGCGCTTCCAGCACGAACGGCTTCAGCGAGGCCTCACCCTGGACGGATTGCTGCAGCACGTGCGGCAGGTCGTCGGGATGCAGCACCTTGCGCCAGTCGAAATCGATGGCTTGATCGTAGGGCAGGCCGAGGAAATCGACATAGGCCTGGTTGGCGAAGGACCGCTTGCGGTCGAGCTTGGTCACCCAGATCGGCACCGGCGCGCTGTCGGCGATCAGCCGGAATCGCTCCTCGCTTTCGCGCAGCGTCTCGCGCGCCAGCGCTTGGTCGGTGATGTCGATGTGGGCGCCGACGAGGCGGATGGCGCGGCCGTCCTTGTCGCGCTCGATCTTGGCGACGACGCGGATCCAGCGGGTCTCGCCGTCGCTGGGGCGGATGATGCGGTATTCGGCGGTGTAATCCTCGCTGGTCCCGGAAAGCGCCTCGAAGAAGTGCTTCACCGCCGCGTCGCGGTCATCAGGATGGATGCGGTTGACCCAGTCCTCGTGCGTCTCGTCCGCGGCCTCTGGGGGCAGGCCATGGATCATCAGATATTCGGGCGAACGGCGGTTCTTGAATCCTTCGCGGAAGTCGACCTCGACGCCGCCCACCTTGCCGATGCGCTGGATGAGCGCGAGCTCGGCCTCGCGCTCCTGCAGCGCGCGATAGGCGTTGTCGCGCTCGCGCGCGACGTCTTCGAGGTGCTGGCGCAGCCTTTCGGCAGCAATGGTTTCGGGCAAGGGATCGTTCAAGGCGTCGGCCGTTGTCATGCGGGTGCGCACGTGCCGGACCGATATTCACACAGACGGAGCGTGATGGCCATCGCTCAGACGGAAATATGCAGGGACGGGCGCGGGTTACGACGGGTATGAACGAACGCCTCCGCCGGCTATTTTGTTCCTGAGATTGGAACGGCGCGCCCCCTGCGCGCGTATCTGCGAGGCGCGCCAACTCTCGTCCACGAGGCTCCCTTTCCGAAAGGCCAAAATCTTGAAGCTCTTTGTCTGCCAGGCTTGCGGCAATGTCCTCTATTTCGAGAACCGCGCTTGCGAACGCTGTGGCCATCGGGTCGCCTTCCTGCCGGAGAAGGAGACGATGTCGGCGATCGAACTCGACGGAGACGCCTGGAGGACACTGGCCGACAAAGGCGAAGGCCGGATGCTGTGCCGGAATGCCGAGTACGACGCCTGCAACTGGCTGACAGACCCAGGCGATACCATCGGCTATTGCCGCGCCTGCCGCCACAATGGGACCGTGCCGAACCTCTCGGATCCGGCGCAACTCGCCGGATGGCGCGAGCTGGAGGTGGCCAAGCACCGTCTATTCTATTCCCTGATCCGCTGGAAGCTGCCGCTCCAGACCCGGCAGGACAATCCCGAGCATGCGCTGATCTTCAACTTCCTCGCCGACGATCCACACAGCGGCGAAAAGGTCATGACCGGCCATGACAACGGCCTGATCACGATCGCGCTGACCGAGGCTGACGACATCGAGCGCGAGCGACGCCGGCTCGAGATGGGCGAGCCCTACCGGACACTGCTCGGGCATTTCCGCCACGAGGTCGGCCACTATTTCTGGGACGTGCTGGTGCGCGATGGCGGCAAGCTCGACCAGTGCCGCGCCGTGTTCGGCGACGATGCGGCCGATTACGGCCAGGCCCTGCAGCGTCACTATGCCGAAGGCCCGCCCCCGGACTGGCAGCAGAGCTACGTCTCGGCCTACGCCACGACGCATCCCTGGGAGGATTTCGCCGAGACCTGGGCGCACTACCTCCACATCGTCGACACCCTGGAAATGGCCGCCGAGTTCGGCATGGAGGTGCGCCCCAAGGTCGACCGCGACGGGGAGTTGACGGCGCGCATCCGCTTCAACCCTTACGAGGCGAGGGACGTCGAGGCGCTGGTCGGCGCATGGCTGCCCTTCACCTTCGCCATGAACAGCGTCAACCGCGCCATGGGCCTGCGCGACCTCTATCCCTTCATCCTGTCGCCCGCGGTGGTCGCCAAGCTCGGCTTCGTTCATGGCCTGGTCCGGGATGCGGCCAAGGCGGGCAAGCCTCGGGAAGCTGCACGGCGTCCCTAGGGCTCGCCGCGCCCATTTCGGTCTTGCGCTGGCACGCCAGAAGCCCCGGATTTAGACCGTTGCCTCCGGCCGATTTTGATGTACCACGGGAGCCACACGGCCCGTCCCATAGGTCCCAACGGCCAGGGAAGGGTCCCGCCCAAGGTCGAGACTCAAGGAAAGCATGTTCAAGCGCATTCTGATCGCCAATCGCGGCGAAATCGCCTGCCGGGTCATCAAGACTGCCCGCAAGATGGGAATTCAGACGGTTGCGGTCTATTCCGAGGCCGACCGCGATGCCCTCCATGTCGAGATGGCCGACGAGGCCGTGCTGATCGGCCCTGCCGCCGCCGCCGAGAGCTATCTGGTGATCGAGAAGATCGTGGACGCCTGCCGCAAGACGGGGGCCGAGGCCGTGCATCCCGGCTACGGTTTCCTGTCCGAGCGCGAGGCGTTTCCGCGCGCGCTGGAAGCGGCCGGCGTCGTCTTCATCGGCCCGAACCCGGGCGCCATCGCCGCGATGGGCGACAAGATCGAATCCAAGAAGGCCGCCGCCAAGGCCAAGGTCTCGACCGTGCCCGGCTATCTCGGCGTCATCGAGGATGACAAGCACGCGGTTCGCATCGCCGACGAGATCGGCTATCCCGTGATGATCAAGGCGTCCGCCGGCGGCGGCGGCAAGGGCATGCGCATTGCGCATTCGAAGGCGGAGGTCGCCGAGGGTTTCAACCTCGCCAAGGCCGAGGCCAAGGCGTCGTTCGGCGACGACCGCGTCTTCGTCGAAAAATTCATCGTCGATCCCCGCCACATCGAGATCCAGGTGCTGGGCGACAAGCACGGCAACGTGATCCATCTCGGCGAGCGCGAATGCTCGATCCAGCGCCGCAACCAGAAGGTCATCGAGGAGGCGCCATCGCCGCTGCTCGACGAGGAGACCCGCCGCAAGATGGGTGAGCAAGCGGTCGCACTGGCGAAGGCCGTGAACTACGACTCCGCCGGCACCGTCGAGTTCGTCGCCGGGCAAGACAAGAGCTTCTATTTCCTGGAGATGAACACGCGACTCCAGGTCGAGCATCCCGTCACCGAGCTCGTCACCGGCATCGATCTCGTCGAGCAGATGATCCGCGTCGCCGCCGGCGAGAAGCTCGCCATCGCGCAGAAGGACGTCACGCTCACCGGCTGGGCGGTGGAATCGCGCCTCTATGCCGAGGATCCGTTCCGCAGCTTCCTGCCTTCGATCGGGCGGCTCGTGAAATATCGCCCGCCGGCGGAAGCCAGCAAGGACGGCATCACCATCCGCAACGATACCGGCGTGCAGGAGGGCGGCGAGATCTCGATCCATTACGATCCGATGATCGCAAAGCTCGTCACGCATGCGCCGTCGCGCGCGGCCGCGATCGAGGCGCAGTCGACCGCTCTGGATTCGTTCTATGTCGACGGCATCAGGCACAACATCCCGTTCCTGTCGGCGCTGATGCATCATCCGCGCTGGCGCGAGGGACGGCTCTCGACCGGCTTCATCGCCGAGGAGTTCCCCAAGGGGTTTGCGGTGCGCGTGCCCGAAGGCGAGGTCGCGCGGCGGATCGCCGCGGTCGGCGCCGCCATCGATCACGTGCTGGGGGAGCGCAAGCGGCAGATCTCGGGCCAAATGGGTGGGCGCGTCGTGCAGCGCGAGCGGCGTCGCGCGGTCTGGCTCGATCGCCAGGAGATCCTGCTCGAGGTGGCGCGCGAGGGCGAGGCGATCGCGATCCGCTTCATCGATCCCGACGGCAAGGCCGGCAACGCGCATCTGTTGCACTCGCCATGGAAGCCGGGCGATCCGGTCTGGCAGGGCACCATCGACGGTCAGTTCGTCGCCGTGCAGGCGCGGCCGATCGCCAACGGCATCCGCCTCGCACATCAGGGTGTCGAGGTGCCGGTCTATGTCTGGACCGAGGCTGAGGCGGCCTCCGCGCGGCTGATGCCGGTGACGACGGCCTCCGACACCGGCAAGAAGCTGCTCTGCCCGATGCCCGGCCTCGTGGTCTCGATCGCGGTCAGCGAAGGGCAGGAGGTCAAGGCCGGCGAGACGCTGGCGGTGGTCGAGGCCATGAAGATGCAGAACGTGCTGCGCGCCGAGCAGGACGGCACCGTGAAGAAGATCCACGCCGGCGCCGGCGCGACGCTCGCGGTGGACGCGCTGATCTTGGAGTTTGCGTAATCGCTTCAGGCACAACAGGAGACCCTCACCCTGAGGAGCCGCGCCTGCGCGGCGTCTCGAGGGCGAGGCCAACAGCCGGGCCTTCATCCTTCGAGACGCGCGCAAGAGCGCGCTCCTCAGGATGAGGAATTGAAAGCGAGGCAACCATGGCCTTTCGTTCCCGCCGCGAGAAACTGCGATCGATCCTGTCGGGCGGGACGTGCGTCCATCCCGGCTCCGTCTACGACGCCATCTCGATCCGTATCGCGGAGGATCTCGGCTTTCCGCTCGGCATGTTCGGGGGATCGGTGGCCTCGCTCGCCGTGCTCGGCGACCCCGATGTCACGCTGATCACGCTCACCGAGCTTGCCGAGCAGATGCGGCGGATGTCGCGCGCCTCGGCGCTCCCCGTTCTGGTCGATGCCGATCACGGCTACGGCAATGCGCTCAACGTGCGCCGCACGGTGCAGGAGCTGGAGACGGCCGGTGCCGCCGGCCTCACCATCGAGGACACGCTGCTCCCGGCTGCGTTCGGGGAGACGAAGACGCAGCTGATCCCGCTCGAGGAAGGCGTCGGCAAGATGAAGGCGGCGCTCGACGGCCGCAGCGATCCCACGCTCGTCATCATGGGCCGCACGGGCGCTGCCGCGATCACCTCGATCGAGGACGCGGTTCGCCGCGCCGAGGCCTATGAGGCCACCGGTGTCGATGCGCTGTTCTTCACCGGCATCAAATCGCGTACCGAGCTCGAGACCATCGCATCCGCCACGCGCCTGCCGATCGTGCTCGGCGGCGCGCCGGAGGAACTGAACGGGCTCGATTACCTTGCGAGCCAGCGCGTGCGCATCGCGCTCCAGGGCCATGCGCCGATCGCCGCCGCGACGCAGGCGGTCTACGAGACGCAGAAGGCGTTGCGCGAGGGCATGGCGCCGAAAAGCCTCAAGGGCCTGGCATCGTCGGAGCTGATGGCCCGCGTCATGCGCGAGAGCGCCGTCAAGGCGCGCAGCGCCGATGTCCTGGAACAGAACTTGGGACCGAACAAGTGAGCCGCGCTATCCTCCAGGTCGTGATCCGCGGGCGCGTGCAGGGCGTCGGCTACCGGGCTTGGGTCGAGTATCAGGCGACAACGAGCGGCCTCGAAGGCTGGGTGCGTAACCGCCGCGACGGCAGCGTGGAAGCGCTGTTCGCCGGCGCGCCGAAGCACGTTGCCGATATGGTCGCGCTGTGCCGCCACGGCCCGCCGTCCTCGCGCGTCGACAGCGTCACCAGCGAAACGGCAGGCGCGGATGAGCTGAATTTGCGCCGGGCAGGGGAAGCATTCTCGGTGCTGCCGACGGTGTGAGAGCTCACAAGAGATCGTCCTGCCCGGGCTTGTCCCTCGAGCTCTCGAGGTGAACGTTCACCTTGGCAGCTTGGCGATTGCCTCGCTCAGCTCGTGGATCTCGTAGGGCTTGCGCAGGATCGGGAAATCGCCGCGGACGCCGGCGGCGACGTCGCTGTAACCGGTGGCAAGCAGGATCGGCAGGCCGGGGCGGATCTGGCGGAGGCGACGGGCGAGGCTGAGCCCATCCATCTTGCCGGGCATGACGATGTCCGAGAACACGAAGTCGACGCCGTTGTTCTCGATCTCGAGCAGCGCCGCTTCGGCATCGGCGACCCGGCGCACGTGGTAGCCGAGCTGCTCCAGAAGGCCGGTGCTGACGGATGCGACGTCGGGATTGTCCTCGACCAGCAGCACCGTGCCGCTGCCGCGGAATGTCGTTGCCGATGTCTTGCGCGACGGCGCATCCGTGCCGCGCGGCAGCACGATGGTGAATGTGGTGCCCTTGCCGAGCTCGCTTGCGACCTTCACCGTGCCGCCGGCCTGGTGGGCGAAGCCGTGCACCTGCGAAAGGCCGAGGCCGGTGCCTTTTCCGATCGGCTTGGTCGTGAAGAACGGCTCGAAGATCTTGCCGAGAACGTCGGAAGGAATTCCAATGCCGGTATCGGTGACGTCGATAGCGACGAAGTCGCCGGCGAGGTGCGGCTCGTTCAGCACGACATTGCGCGCCCCGATCGTCACCGTGCCACCGTCCGGCATCGCGTCGCGGGCGTTGATGACAAGGTTGAGCAGCGCGGTCTCGAGCTCGGAGACGTCGGCCTTGATCGGCCACGTGTCGGAGTGAATGTCGAAGGCGAGACGCACGGAACTGCCCACGCCGGCGTCGAGCACCTCGCGGATGGCCGCGACGCGTTCGGCAAAATCGATCGCCTGCGGGTTGACGCTCTGCCGCCGCGCGAAGGTGAGGAGCTGGTTCGTCAGCGCGGCGCCGCGTCTGGTCGCGGTCTCGATTGCGGAGACGGCGCGCTTGAGCTTGGCGTCGTCGCCGGCGCTCTTCTTCAGGATGTGAAGGCTGCCGCTGATGATCATCAGAAGATTGTTGAAGTCGTGGGCAACCCCGCCGGTGAGTTGTCCGAGCGCATCGAATTTCTGCGACTCGGCCAGCTGCTTGTGCATCGCTTCGAGCTTGAGTTCGGAATTGCGACGCTCAGTGATGTCGCGCGTGATCTTGGCGAAGCCGATCAGCGCGCCGTCCTCGTAGATCGGGTCGATCACCACACTGGCCCAGAAGAACGTGCCGTCCTTTCGGACGCGCCAGCCTTCCTCCTCGTATCGGCCCTTTTCCCGCGCGATACGGAGCGCCCGCGCCGGCTTGCCATTGACACGGTCGGCCTCGGTGTAGAAGCGCGAGAAATGCTGGCCGAGGATCTCCTCGGGCGAGTAGCCCTTGATGCGTTCGCCGCCGATGTTCCAGCTGGTGATGATCCCCTTGGGGTCGAGCATGTAGAGGGCGTAGTCGGCAACCCCCTCAACCAACAGCCGGAAACTGCGCTCGCTCTCGAACAAGTCTCTCTGTTGACTGAACTTTTCGGTCATCCCGGACCCCGCCTCGACAGGGACAAACGCCGCAGCCGGAGGGTTTGTTCCAGTTCTATGGGACATTTTTAGGCAAGTGTCAGGATGGGTATGCAGGGGCGCACCGTCAACGCCACGGCGCCGATCCCCAGTTATTAATGCAAGAATTGACCGAAGAGCCCGCCCGCCGCCTGCACCGGCTGGGCCGTGGCGGCTTTGCCGATGAGCTGCTGCTGGGCGGCCAGCGCGTGCCGCCCAACAAGGCGCTCTGAGCCGCGGCTTCGTGTTTCGTCACGAGACGACGGGAGCGCGTTCGAGGCGATCTTGTGGGGGTTAGGCGGACTCAAGCGCCGGCGCTTCGGAACGTTGCCGCCACCGCGCGTAGCGCCGCCAGCTTGGCGGGATCGCTGATCTTCGAATGCAGCATTACCTTCGAGCTGCCGAGTTTCGGCAGCTTGTGCGCGGGCCCGATGTCGATCAGGCCGGGGGGCGCAATGCGCCGCGCCAGCGGTGCGATCGCAAGACCGGCAAGGGCTGCCGCGACCACCGCAGTGACGCCGCCACCGACGAAGCGCTCGCGCCAGGCGATACCGGCCTTGTCGAGCGCGCGCACGGCGATGGCGCGAACGCCGCAGGGGGGAGCGAGGGTCGCGAGCGGCAGGGGCTCGCCTTTCGGCAGAGTGAAGCGTCGTGAGGCAAACCAGCAAAACTCGTCCTCAGCCAGCTTCTCGCCGCCGCGGCGGCTGCCTTCCTGACGCACGATCACCGCATCCAGCTCGCCGGCGTCGTAGGCATCCTGCATCTCGCGCGAGAAGCCGATGGTGACGGCGAGAGTGAGATTGGGCGACATCGCGTGCAGCCGTTCGAGTAGCGGTACCAGTTCGGCTCCCGCCGCGTGATCGGAGATGCCGAGCGAGAGCGATCGCGGGGGCGGCGCTTCGCCCGAGAGCGCGCGGTCATGCGCCGTCATCAGCGCGCGGGCGCGATCGAGGAAGGCCGCGCCCTCGGCGGTGAGCCTGACCGCGCGCGGAGAACGTTCGACGAGGCGTTTGCCCAGCAACGTCTCCAGCCGCTGCAGCTTGAGGCTGACAGCCGCCTGCGTCGTGCCGAGCACTTCGGCGGCACGGGTAAAGCTCTGGAGATCGGCGACCAGCAGGAACGCCTGGACGGTGGCGATATCGAGCATGGCATTCATTATAGATAGTTATCACTGATATCAGAATAGATAAGATACCAAAATGATGAGCCCGGGTCTAGCTTCTCACCAACGCCGCGCAATTGGTGCGGCATCTCGAGGAGAACCACCATGCCGCTGATCACCGTCTCCTACACTTCGTCTCGTCAGTCGCCCTCCCTGAAGGCCGACATCGCGAATGCTGTGTCCGAGCTCACCGCAAAGATCCTGCACAAGGATCCCAAGGTCACCGCCATCATCGTGAAGTCCGTGGATGCGGGCGACTGGTTCGCCGGCGGCCAGTCGCTCGCCGAGCAGAAGCTTGCGAGCTACTGGATCGACATCCACGTCACCGAAGGCACCAACACCAAGGACGAGAAGGCGGCCTATCTCGCCGCCATGTTCGAGCGCATGGCCGAGATTCTGGGACCGCTGCATCCCGAGACTTACCTGCATGTCGACGAGGTCAAGGGCGACGCCTACGGTTTCGGCGGCCTCACCCAGGAGCGGCGCTACATCGCCGGCAAGCTCGAGGTTGCGCTGCAGGCGGCGTGATCCGAAAGCCGCGGGTGAGCAATCTCACCCGCGGCCGGTTGCGATCGTCAGCTCGCTGCGCGGAACCGAACCTCGGAATTATTGAGGAAGCACGTCTTGTCGAACAGCTTCAGGTCCAGCGGGTTCGGCAACCTGACATCGCTGAGATCAGGACAGGGCTTGGTCGAGGGATCGTAGGATCGATCGATCTGCGAGATGAAAACCACGATCAGTCCCTTGTCACGTGCGAACGATTTCAGCGCACGTACCTGAACGGAGAGGTCAGGATTTTCGCGCCTCTGGTCGAGCAGTTGCAGATAGTCGATCACGACGAATGTGCCGCGTGGGACCGGAGCCATCCGCTTGACGACGTATTCGGCGCTGATCTCGTCGGAGCAATCCACCTCGAATAAATTGTCGAATTGCGCGGGATCGACGCCGATCGCCCGCAAGCGGTCCAGAACGTCTCCTTCTGTGTATTCGAGCGAGAAGAACGCCGCGTGGCTGCCTGATCTCATGGCCTCCACCGCAAGTTCGAGACTCATCAGGGTTTTGCCATGACCGGGGCGCGCAGCGACCAGCACAAGGTCACCCGGCCGGAATTGAGAAAACAGCTTGCCGGCCGGCGTCTCCGCCGCGGCTTTCGCCGCGAGCAGGCTCCAGGCGGAAAACCCTTCCGTGGTGGCGATGCGGTCAAGTGCGTCGTGGAGTGGAATGCCTTCCTCGCGGGACAGGCGCTTCGCCTTGCGCTTGAGATGATAGATGGGCGCAGACAGTCTCATCGTGAGAACCTCCCATTCCGAGCATGATCGCAATCCCTCCTTATGCCCAGCGCTCGAACAGTCGGTCCGATGATCAATTCGCCCGGCATGAAGTCTGCTTTCCCGGCGGAGGGGGGAGGCGTGGGCGGCGCCGGAATTGAGCGTAGCCGATTCCACGTCTGCGGAGAACGGCCTGCTGCGTGTCCGCTAGACGGCGGCCTCGGGCACCAGAGCCGTGGTCGGTCCGAACAGCTCTTCGAACGCCTGCCTCAACGCGATGTCGACATCGGCCATGGTCACGAGCTGGCCGAGATCGACCAGCGAGGTGACGCCGTAGCGGGGATCGGCGACGCCGCAGGGCACGATGCCCGAGAAATGCGACAGCTCGGGCTCGACATTGATGGCGATGCCGTGGAACGAGACCCAGCGCTTGAGGCGGACGCCGATCGCTGCAATCTTGTCCTCGTGATCCGTCCCCTTGTCGGGCCGCCTGACCCAGACACCAACCCGGTCCTCGCGCCGCTCGCCGCGGACGTTGAAGGCGGCGAGTGTGCGCAGGATCAGCTCCTCCAGACCTGCGACATAGGCCCGGACGTCGGGCCGGCGCCGCTTGAGGTCCAGCATGACATAGGCCACCCGCTGACCCGGCCCGTGATAGGTGAGCTGCCCGCCGCGGCCGGTTGCGAAGGTCGGGAAACGGGCATCGAGCAGGTCGGACTCCTTGCCCGAGGTGCCCGAGGTGTAGAGCGGGGGGTGTTCGAGCAGCCAGACCAATTCCGGGGACTCGCCCGCCGCGATCGCGGCGACCCGGGCCTCCATCGCGGCCACCGCGTCCGGATAGGGCACCGGAGCTTCCGAGATGAGCCATTGGACGGGCTCACCGCCTGAGGCGGAAAGCGACGTCAGATCGAGCTCTTGCCGTTGGTTTTGGCGGGGGCTTTCAGGGGAATTAACCATTGGCTAACCATAACGTGGTGATCATCTCGGGAGCAAATGCCAGTCTCATGTAGCAGCGGTCCTGACAGTGCCCACTCTCGATAAAGTCACCGTGGATCTCATGGTCGTCCTCGGGACGACCACCATGCCGATCCATCAAGTATTACGTCTTTCCCGCGGCGCCATCATCGAGCTGGATGCAACAGAGGCCGACGAGGTCAAGGTGCTCGCCAATAATCTGCCGGTCGCCTCCGGCGTCGTGCTGGTCGACCGCAACCGCATCGCGGTCGAGGTCAAGCAGATGCTGCCGCGCTCGCCGGGGACCAGGTAGGGCCCCGGGGGCACGCGGGAGCGGCCGATCTCCTGGGGAGGGCGGCGTTTTTCCTGCCAAGCTTGTGGAATTCAGGGCTTTTGTAGGCTTGTATCCCCATGATGGATTTGTTAGATCGGCGCCGCTGATCCGGCCGGCCTCAAAACCTCAAGCCGGCATCCCTTAGCGCTCGTGGCGGAACTGGTAGACGCGCTGCCTTGAGGTGGCAGTGGGTAACACCGTGGGGGTTCGAGTCCCTCCGAGCGCACCAAGGGCATAAGCCTCTGTTTTACAAAAGATTTCGCGGCTTCTCTTCCCAGTCTATTGCTCCAGACCGCGAATAGAATCGCATTTGGGCGCATCCCCGCTTCTTGATCCTGCATATCTCGATCGCGCGTTAGTCCCTTTGCCTGGTCGTGTCTTCGGTGGACCAACTGCGCGCCGGGAAAATCACGATTTGCGCGTGAGGCAGTGGCCTCGCCAACCCTAGACATCGGCCGGCTCTCATCGCGGACAACTCACCGGACCCGAACTCGCAACGTGCGGCTGTGATTTTGCGAACGGATGCGCGCAGAGCAACGCCATCACGGTCTCCGCGGTGGGGGGCGCCGCGCCAACGGGTCGGCGGGATTCGCATCCTGACCTGGGCGCGGCGAACGGCACATGCGGCCTCGCAAGATCGCGGGGACTGTGCACGGCTGCTGCTCGATCGCGGCCCGGACGTTTGCACCCGCCACTATAGCGACAACGTCTATCCTCTGCGTTCGCCCAATGTGGTGACGCGCTCGGAAGGCGCGCCTCCGAAAAGCGCTAAAGCGCGCCGTTGCTGGACGATGAGCTGAGCGGTGCAGCCGGCGTGTGCGGCATCCTCTTCGCAGACGGTCGCATCAAAGCGCGCGCGATGATCAGTCTCGACCGATTGCAAGGCTGCTTCGCGGAGGAGATTGCCGCCAATGCGTCTTTCAAGCCGGGATAAGTTGGCATCGTGATTTCTGTGCGGGCCGTAATCATCCGGTTTTGACACGGATTAACCTCATGTGGTGAAAGCTCGATACACTTCTCTCGGTTGCGACGACGAGTTTGCGACGCGACGAAATCCGATGCCGGCAAATGACAGCGGATTGACTGGCGCCTCAGACGCAGACTTCGCGGAAATGCTGGGCGAGCGGCGGCGATTGGTTTGCTTCGCCGGGGCAGGCGCAGCGACCAAAGCCTATTGGAGGTTCAGTCGTGGTCCGCTTGCATGTCGAACGCTTCATTCGTAGCCGAACCGTCAGGCGATCCCTGGCGCTCGGCATCATCGCTCTGAGCGGATGGGCCCTGCTGCCGTATGTGACCTACCGAATCGCTCCCTCCGCCTTCGTCAACGCCGAGCTCATGCGAGTGACTGCACCGATCGCGGGTCAGCTCGCGCCTGATCTTCCACGCAAAGGTGAATATTTCCAGCGCGCCCGGGTGGTGTCGCTGGTCGAGGCGCGTTCGCCGGATCGTCGGCACCTCATGGACCTCGATCAGCAGCTTGCCGTGTCCACCAAACGCGCCGAGCTCGCACGTCGGCAACTTGAGGAAATCGCCGAGCTCGATCGCAAGCTCGGCGAGCGCAGTGAGGACTATCGTTTGGGGGCGATGGCGCGCCTCAGTCACGAGATCGGAGAAACGGAGGCTGAAAGAGGTGGCTGTCTCGCCGAGGCGCGGCAGCGGAACGATGTCGCGGGCCGGATGGAGAGGCTCGTTAAGCTCGGCATCAGCTCACAGATCCGTTCGGCCGAGGCCCAAGCGTCTCAGGAAGCAACTGCAACGCGGTGTCAGATGGCCGATGAGCGCCTGCAGCGCTTCAAGACCGAGTTGGCGGCGGCCGAGAAGGGCATTTATCTTCGCAGCGATGCCAATGACGTGCCTTATTCTCAGCAGCAGCGCGAGCGGCTTGTTCTCCGCCGCCAGGAGCTCGAGACGGACCTGCTGCAAAACAGCTCGCGTTCCGCGCAGCTGGCCGCTGAAATCGCAGAGGAGCGCGCTCGACTTGATCGCCTTCAACACTACGATCTATCGTTGCCCGCAGCCCATGTGGTCTGGTCGGTCGCGGCCAGTCCAGGCTCGATGGTCACGGAAGGGCAATCGGTCTTTGATTTTGCAGATTGCGAGCGCCGCTTCATCGTCGTTGAACTGCCCGAGCGCGATTTCGAGAAGATCAAGGCCGGAGATGCGGCGGCTGTCCGCCTGATCGGGAGTCGGGATTGGAAGACCGGCCAGGTCCGGCAAGTTCGCGGCTCGGCGGCATACGCCGATGATCGACTGCTCGCGGCTCGGGTGCAGCGGCCGGATCCCGGCAATATTACCGTCGAGATCTCGTTGCCGCCCAACGAGACGGCGGCCGACCACAACGGCTCCTGCGATATCGGACGATTGGCCGAAGTTCGCTTCGAGCGCAGAGCCGATGGCCTGCTTCACTTGGTCAGCTCGAAGCTGAAATGGCTGACTGCTCGGCTGGACCTCGACCAATCATCCCTGTGAGCGAGAACTGCCGTGCAGGCCATGATTCTGCCTCTCTCTCAGCTGTTCGCGCCAATGCTGGGCGTCTTTGCGGCGATGTACCTGTTGGCGCCGACCTTTGCGGTCGCGCGCCCATGGGCGCGTATAGCGGTCTTCATCGCGGTATGGCTCGTCGTTGCCCGCTATCTCGAATGGCGTGTCTTCACAACGGTGCTGCCGGCAAGCGGGAGCTGGTATCAGGTCGGCTGGATCTGGTTCTGTCTCTTCGTTGAGCTCCTGACCTTCACGGATCAGTTTATTCTCTACCTGACCTTCCTACGCAGGACCGATCGACGCAGCGAGGCAGATCAGCACGAACGCCGGCTTCGCGGCCTGCTGCAGGATGAACTGCCCTCGGTCGACGTCTTCATTCCCACCTATGACGAGCCGCTCGATGTGTTGGAAAAGACCATCACGGGCGCACTATGTCTGGACTATCCCAACTTCCAGGTCTGGGTCCTGGATGACGGTCGCAGGCCCTGGCTCAAGGAACTCTGCGAACGCAAGGGGGCCGGTTATCTCACTCGTTCCGACAATTTGAATGCGAAGGCCGGTAATATCAATCATGCGCTGACGATGACGCATGGCGATTTCTTTGCGATCTTTGACGCGGACTTCGTGCCGCAGCGCAATTTCCTGATGCGCACAATGGGCTTCTTCGCCGATCCAAAGATCGCAATCGTTCAGAGCCCGCACGCCTTCTACAACGAGGACCCGATGCAGGCGAATCTCGGTCTGCACCGGCGACTGCCGGACGAACAACGATTCTTCTTCGATTGCATCATGCCTGCGCGCGACGGCTGGGATGGTGCCTTCTGTTGTGGGTCCAACTCCGTCACCCGTCGTGCAGCCCTCCGTACGGTCGGCGATTGCTTGCCGACCCAGTCCATCACCGAAGACATCCTGCTGACGCTGGTCCTGCTGCGCAAAGGGTACGTCACCCGTTATCTTTGCGAACCGCTGGCAATTGGCCTTGCGCCGGAAAGCCTTGGCGCGTTTTTCGTGCAACGGCAACGCTGGGCGCGCGGCGCGATCCAGACCCTGTATCTCGCCGCCGGGCCGCTCGGCCCCGGACTGAGCCTGATGCATCGGCTCCTCTTCTTTCCGACTCATTGGCTCTCACTGGGCTTGCGGGCGCTCATGGTCGTGGTGGTTCCGATCGTCTTCATGTGGACTGGCCTTGCGCCTGTCGTCGAGGTCACCCCTGAATCGGTCTTCTATTACTTGTTTCCCGCGATCCTGGCGCTCAACGGCGGTATTTCCTGGTTCGCGCCCCACGCGCACTTTCCGCTCGCTGCTCAGGTGTCGGCGACTATCCAGAGCTTCAAGATTCTGCCGACTGTACTCGGGACACTCGTCAAGCCGAAAGGGCATGCATTCAGGGTGACGCCGAAGGGAGCCGCCGCGCGCCGCACGACTTATGCTGCAGATATCTTCTGGCTATCGGCGGCCCTGATGGCGTTGACGGTTGTCGGCCTCGTTCTGAACACCATCCCGGAATGGCGGATCATCGATCATCCTGCCGCTTTACCGATGGTCGCCTTCTGGTCCGTCGTGAACATCGTCGTGCTCTTCTTCGTCTGCATGACCTCGCTACAGGCGCGGATGGGGCGTTCCGAGGAGCGCTTCGAAGTCGACGAACCGGTCGTGATCCATACCGACGCTGGCGAGCTGCTTTCCGGGCGCATCAGCAACATCTCCCTTTCCGGCGCGGGCGTCTTGCTCGATTCCGGTCTCGAGTGCCCGCGCAACGGAGAACCGCTGCGCGTACACATCATGCAGGTGGGCTGGATCGAGGCGACGAGCGTGCAGCAACGAGATCACTTCGTCGGACTGCAGTTCAGGTTGCCACAGTCGCTTGAACGAGACCTGTTGATTCGCAAGCTCTTCACCGTTGGCCGCCTGAAAGAGACCAGCGCTGTTGCTTGGTCGGTGAACACGACGATGCTCAAGAGCATCTGGTCAATGGCCGCGCCGTTGCCCCGGATTGAGACAAGTGGCGCAGCGTCTTCGTCGGCTGAGCGTCTGCCGGCCGAGAACCTCGTCATCCGGCCTCAACCGCGGATCGGCGATCTGGCACATCTCGCTGGAGTTCGAAACCTGCATCCGACAGGTTTCACCAGAACCTGGCCTTAGCCGGTCGGCGGCGATGCGGTCAGCCGCCTTCTACGTTCTGCCACAAACCTCAACCGAAAATGGGCAAACCCGTCATAGCCCGACTCGTCTTGGGTTTCAGGAGTGGAGGGAATATCTCTTGGCCGATCACCGCCGCGATGTTCGCCAAGGGCGTCTGACGTTCTGGGCATCCGTATTTGTGGCGGTCGCCTGCGCGGCGATTGTCGCACTCAGTGGCTGGCGGGAGTGGTCCTCGCGACAAGCGACGCTAAAGAACTCCGAAACGGACATGGCCAATCTGGCCCGATCGCTGACGCAACACGCGGACGACACCTTCGAGCTCACGGACACCGTTCTCAATGTTCTGGTTGGCCAGCTCGAACTCGAGGGAACCGGTCCTGCGGCAATTGCCAAGATTCAGGCCTTTCTTTCCCGGCGCAAGGCAGCGAATCGAATTCGGGCGGTGTTCATCTATGACGAGACCGGACGCTGGCTCGCAACCAGCGAGCCTCTGGACTTCGCCGGTCTCAACAACAGCGATAGGGAGTATTTCCAGCATCATCGCGCCGTGGATGACCGGAGAACCTTCATTGGACATCCGGTGAAGAGCCGATCGGGCGGGCAATGGATCATCACCGCGTCAAGGCGCTTCAATCACCCCGACGGCAGTTTTGCGGGGGTCGCCCTTACGACGATCGACGTTGACTTTTTTCTGCAGTTTTATGCCGGATTCGACGTCGGCCCGAATGGTTCGATCGCGCTGGCTGCTGCTGATGGCATTGTGCTCGCACGCAGCCCCGACAACGGATACACGGGCCGCGATCTGTCTGGTGCACCGCTGTTCAGGAACCTCCACGAGCGGCCGGCTGCGGGCGCCTACTACTTCACCTCGCCTCTCGACGGGGTTCGGCGCCTGAGCTTTTATCAACGGAGCACCCGCTACCCTGTTCTCGTGGTTGCCACGGAATCCGAAGAGGACGTCTTGGCTCCCTGGCGCAGATCCGCTCTGGGGCGCATGGCTGCAGTCCTGGGACTGACAGGAGGGCTGGCGGTTGCAGGGCTCCTGCTGGTGCATCAATTGCACCAGCGGCAAAAGATGGCCGCAGCCCTGGTCGCCAAGGAGGCAGATTTTCGCCTCCTTGCAGAGGAGTCGGGTGATATGGTGATGCGCATCGCGATCGACAGGCGGATCCTCTATGCGTCGCCATCCAGCGCTCGGGTTCTTGGCTGGGCTCCGAATGAGTTGGTGAACACGTCAATTCTCGCCGGGATCAATCCCGCGGACTTGGCACGTGTTGAGCAAACGATCTCCGCGCTGATGAAGGGCGAAGCCGAAGAGGCGAGAATTGCATATCGCACCCGTCATCGCGAGAGAAGTGAGGTCTGGATCGAAACTGCGCTGCGCGTCACCAGGAATCAGCAGAGTGCAGACATCGACGGCGTAGTGGCGATCTCGCGCGACATGACCGAGCATAAGGACCTGGAGGATAAGCTGTCGGCTCTCGCGACTTCGGATGGCCTGACGGCGTTGGCAAATCGCAGGCACTTCGACGAGCGGCTGACGGCGGAATGGGATCGGGCCAGGCGCGACGGAACGCCTTTATCGCTATTGCTGATCGACGTCGATCATTTCAAGAGCTTCAACGATCAGTACGGCCATCAAGCCGGCGACGCGTGTCTTCGCTCGATCGCCAGGGTCCTGGGCGAGTACGCCAGACGCCCGGCAGATCTGGCGGCGCGTTATGGTGGCGAGGAATTCGCCTTGCTGTTACCGAACACCGATGCAGGCGGTTGCCAGCAGGTCGGCGAGCAAATTCGGCAAGCGATCCACGAACTCGGCATCCTCCACGCGCTCAACCCGCCGTCCAAGCAAGTCACTGTGAGCATTGGCGGCGCAACACATGTGGCGCTGACCGACAGGGCGGATTGCGCGTCATTAATAGCGGCTGCGGATAAGGCGCTTTACGCCGCCAAGGACAGCGGGCGCAACGGCCTTGTGATGTCAGGGCAAATCATCGCGTGGCCCGGCTCGATACGGGCTTGAATGGCAACTCAGCCCAAGTCTCCTGGTTGCCCAAGTCTCCTGGTCGCCCAAGTCTCCTGGTCCAGGCCTTTTCCAGCGGACGTTGGCTACTACTCCGGATTTATAGGTGGACGCTGCCGCGGCTCGCGTGGGAGCTGGTCCAAGGTCACGCTCAATATACTTTGCTTTCCGGCGCGAACCATCGCGAGCTGAGCTGAGGAGCCGGGTGCCATAGCGTGGATCTTCTTTGTCAATTCGGAGGCGCTCCTGACCGCATCTCCTTCTACCTTCGTGATGACGTCGCCGCTTCGCAAGCCGGCCTTCGCCGCGGAACCATTGGTTTGAACGTTTGTCACGATCGCACCGTGAAGATCGTCGGCACCGAGGCTGTCGGAGATCTCGGGGGTCACTGATTGGACTTCGACCCCTATCGACCCGCGTGTTACGGTACCCTTCTCCTTCAGTTGGGGTATCACGCTCCTGACCGTTTCGGCTGGGATGGCAAATGCAACGCCCGCCCAGCCACCCGATAGAGAAAGGATCATACTGTTCACGCCAATGACATCGCCGTTGGTGTCGAGAGTTGGCCCGCCCGAATCGCCGCTGTTGATCGGTGCGTCAATCTGAAGGAAGCCGTCGGTCGGACCATTCTCGATTTCGCGTTCGCGGGCCGAGACGATGCCCGCCGTGACTGTTCCACCAAGCCCGAATGGATTGCCCGCGGTGAGCACCCAGTCACCGACGCGTGGTGATTGTTCCGCCACCTTCACGTAGCCAAAGTCGGTGCGGCCGTCGACCTTGATGAGGGCCAGATCACTGAGCGGGTCCCTCCCGATCACCTTTGCCGAGTAGGTTTTCTTGTCGGTCGTGCGGATCTCGGCAGTACCGTTGTCCTTGACGACATGGCTGTTGGTCACGGCGTAGCCGTCCGGAGAGATGAAGAAGCCCGATCCGATTGCAATCGTTTCGCGTACGTTCGGGTCTTTTTCGGAGGGTTTCGAGGCCTGCGCGTCGGGGGTATCTTCATCTGGCATATCGCTGAACGGCAGATCTGGCACAATTTGCTCAGGTTCGGCAGATTTCGAGATGACACCAATGACCGCCGGCTGAACTCTCTCAGCGATCTCAGCGAAAGTATTGGGCGCTCCATCCGACTTCGGCTCGGCAGGCGCGGTACTAACCGTCAGGGCCGCTAGTGCGACCATGCTGATCGCAGATGTTCGAAGGTGGGCGTGAATCAGTTTTCGTAACGCCAAGTCCATTTTCATAGCTCTTCCGTTGTCTGGCTCTCTGCTTCGATCGCCGGCTGTCGTGTCTTGCAAAGCTGTGCTCTCAAGGAGATGGTGCGCCTTGGCTCGCCGAAATCGCCTACTGAGTACATTGCGGCTGCGGCAGCTTGTTAGTTGCTCCGCATGTGGCGACCTTCCTTCTTGGTCGCCTCTGAAATGCCTCGCAGGGCATCCTGGCCTCGCAACGACCGAGATCGGTAAGCGCCACCTTCCGCCCAACGACAAGCTGAGCCAAAGGTTTCTTCTATCGTCCGCGAACAGTCCGTTCCTGGTTGGACCGGGCGGAGCCCACGCGCCGCCAGGAAAGTTCACGCCGAACTCCGCCATCTGCATTTGCCGACCGTGAAGGCCCAGCAGAGCCGCCCCCTCCGCCAAAGGACCCCTATCCGGCGGAGAAGGCGAGGGGCGGAGAGATCATTCTTCGCACGCCAGCGAGAAGAGCAATCTTCCTGGCGGGGCTCATCGGCGCCGTGATTCTGGCGATACTCTCTCTCGTACTGGCCCGGTAGGTGGCAAGCGCTTGATCGAGCCCGCATTCGGCGACGCTCGCGTCGGAGATGCGGCAACTAAGCGCTTCCTGTGGCCTTCGAGCGGCGCAGGAGCTCAGTGACTTCCTGATCCGAGGTTTGGCCGAAATCCCTGTAATGCATGCCCACCGCAAAGAACGGATCGGGGCTGACGAGACAGATGATCTCGTCCACCTCCGCACTGAGATCGGCAAGCGAGTCGCGGGGAGCCAGCGGCACTGCAAGTACGAGATGGCCGGGCTTCGACCTTGCCAGCGCCCTGAGCGCGGCTTTCACCGTTCCGCCCGTCGCGATCCCGTCGTCGACGACGATCGTGGTGCGCCCGGCAATCTCCGGCGGCGGTTCGCCGTCGCGGTAAAGCTGCCGGCGGCGTTCGATTTCGGCGAGCTGGCGGGCGGTCTCGGCCTCTAAGTAGGCCGTGCTCGGCTGGATCTCGCGCAGGATCTCCTCATTGAGCACGACCTGCGGATGAGCGCCATCGACGACCGCGCCGAGCCCGAGTTCCTCGTGTCCCGGCGCCCCGATCTTGCGCACCAGCACGACGTCCAGTTGGGCGTGCAGCGCTCGCGCAATCTCGAACGCGACGGGCACGCCACCGCGCGGCAGGGCAAGCACGATCGCGCCGCTGTCTCTGAACTTCGTCAGCGCCGAGGCCAGCCGGCGGCCGGCGTCTCGCCGGTCGGCAAAAACCAAATGATCATCCGTTACGGCGTCCGAGCGCCGCGAAGGCAGAAACCGGCGGAACCAGCGGATGGCGTGTTGCGTCACCTGTTCGAGCGCACCAGGCTCTTCGAACAGGTGCGTCGCCTCCGGCACGATCACGAGGTCCTTTGCGCAGGACAGCTCCGCAAAGGCTGAACGGTTGAGCGGGATCACCGGCAGATCGGCGCCGCCGACGATCAACAGGGTCGGCGCGGTGACGGCGTGCAGCGCCTCGCCAGCCAGGTCCGGGCGGCCGCCGCGCGAAACCACCGCCGCGACGTCCGGTCGGCCGGCAGCCGCGACCAGCGCAGCCGCAGCACCCGTGCTCGCGCCGAAATAGCCGATCGGAAGCGCTGCGAGCTCCGGCCTGTCGCGGGTCCAGTCCGCGGCCTCCGTGAGTCGCGATGCCAATAGCGGGATGTCGAACACGTGGCCTCGATCGCGCTCCTCCTCCGGGCTGAGCAGATCGAGCAGCAGCGTGGCGAAGCCCGCTTCACGCAGCGCCGCAGCGACCTGGTTGTTGCGCGGACTGAGGCGGCCACTGCCGCTGCCGTGGGCAAAAATCACGATGGCGATCGCGCCTTGCGGCAGGCCCAAAATGCCGGCGAGACGGTGCGGACCGACAACCACTTCGCCGAGCTCGTCGCGCGCGCTTGCCATGATCAAAACCCGAAGGGATACGTTTCTGCGGCGCCCGATGCGGCCCGTGTCGCAAGCGCCGTCACTGCATTGGTTTCCTCGAACCAGACGAAGGCATCGAACTGATCGGGTAGCACCGCCTCGAAATAGTGGCTGAGGCGCTCCGTCTCGGGCCGGTAGACGACGCCAATGGCGCGCTCGAGCCTGGGGCCGGTCAGTCGGTCGCGCAGCTCGCCCCGGCCGGGGGGCCGAAAGTCGGTCAGCGAACGCGCCAGACCCGTGCGGTGGAACAGGTACTCATAGCTGTCTTCGCGCGCGGGCCGAACCGACTTGATCTCCATCTCGCCGCCCCAATCGGTCGCCGCAGCCACCGTACCGCGATCGGTGCCGAAGCCGATCAGCGCGGCCTCGTCGCCATAGCTGTTGCGCGCGAGCTCGCCGATGTTGAATTCGCCGGCCCAGCCCATCGAAGTTGCCGCGGCGTTGCCGATGTGCGAGTTGTGAGCCCAGACTACGGCCTTGGCCTGCGGCCCCCGTTGCTGCATCAGATATTGCAGCGTGTCGAACATATGACGGTCGCGCAGGTTCCATGACTCGGTAGAACCGCGATACATGATGCGATAGTACTGCTCGGCCGCGCGCACGATCCGCGCATTCTGTGCGGCGTTGAAGAACGCCTCGCCATCGCGTTCGGCATAGGAGAGGCGCTGCGCCAATAGCTCGCGCAATTGCGCGACCACCTCGTCCTCACATGTGTCTCGTCCGAACATGACGGCATGACCGTACCCGGCGGGGTCGGCCTGCCAAGGCGTGAGGCAGGAATAGCGTTCGCGCGCCGCGCGGGCGCGCTCCGGGTCGACGCGCTCGAGATAGGCGATGACGGCGGCAATGGAGCTCCTCAGGCTGTAGACGTCGAGTCCCCGGAACTGGACCTTCCGCTCCGCGCGGCAGGCATCGTTGTGGATGCGCAGGTAGTCCACGAACTGCTTCACCTCGATGTTTCGCCACATCCAGGTCGGAAAGCGTTCGAACGGCCGCTCCAGCGGCTGTTCGGACGGCAGTTGCCGCACGAGATGATCGATCGTCGTGGCATCCGGCCAATCGGCCTCGACCGCGACGATGTTGAAACCGTGATGCTCGATCAACTGCCGGGTGATGCTGGCACGTGCGCGATAGAACTCGGATGTGCCGTGCGTAGATTCGCCGAGCATTACGATTTTGGCCTCGCCGAACCGGTCGAAGAACGAGGAGAAGTCGTCCCGTTCGGCGGCCGGCAGATGCTCGCCCGCTTCGCGCAGGAGATCGATCAACTCGCGATTGGTCCTTTCGCGAATCTGCACGGCAGCCGGTGAAAGGGTCATACCAGGTTCCCCTGGATGGTTGTGCGCGCTTCTCCGGGATGCGCACGCGCACACGAGCTTCAGGGATTATCCCAGGCGCGCGCTGCGCAGGAAGCGCCGATCAGCGCTACTCCCGAACCAACTCGAGCGCCGGTCCGACGTTCCTCGCCCGGTGAATGTCGCGTAGCGACCCCGATCCCTGATGGAGCCATGCCGGAGCTCCAAGCGGCGGGCTGGGATGAAAGGGGTGATCACCAGGCTGCCGTCATCGCGCTCAATGTGGTCGATCGTGGCCGGTTTCGAGAAGTGGCGGAGACTCCGCGATCGCGATCCGGTCCGTCATGAGGCCGTTAGACCAAGGAGGAGATCGAGGAGATGCCGAGCCCGGACCTGAACGGCGTCGCAATCCGGCTCGACGCGGCGCGGTCAGGGCCGCTCCGCGGCGGTGAGCGAAGACACCCGCCTTGGATGGCTGAAGATCTCGAACTCGTTTCCCCGCGCGATACCGACAAGCGTGATGCCACTGGCCTCGGCCGTTCGGACTGCAAGCGCGGTTGGCGCTGACATGCCGACGACGATTCCGGCGCCGATAGCTGCCGTTTTTTGCACCATCTCGACGGATATCCGGCTGGTGAGGATCACGGCGCCCGTGCATCCGGATCTCCCTTCCATGGCCAGAGCGCCCGCAAGTTTGTCGAGCGCGTTGTGGCGGCCCACATCCTCGCGGACCAGCATGGCTCCTCTGTCGGGCTCGAAAAAACCCGCGGCATGGGTGGCATGAGTCCTGTGATTGAGGACTTGCGTGTCGCTGAGCGCCGCGATCGCAGTGCCGATCTGTTCGGAGGTGAGGCACACCCAGTGCTCGACGGGCTGAACGATCCGGCCCGCTTCCCGCAGGCTGTCGATGCCGCACAGCCCGCACCCGGTTGGGCCGACGAGCCGCCGCCGTCGTTCCTTCAGCCGGCGCCCCGCGTCCGGTCGCAGCCACAGACGCAGCTCGATTCCGTCGGGACCGGAAACGACACTGAGTTCCGCGATCTCGCCGATGTCGCGAATGATCCCTTCGGTCAGACTGAACCCCTGGGCCAGGTCGGTCAGGTCGGTGGGAGTGGCCATCAGGACCGCGACGGTCGTGCCGTCGTAGACGAGTGCCACCGGACATTCCTCTGCCACGATACGCGCATCATGCATGCCACTCGACGTGAGCCGCTGCATTGTGACCGAGGCCGTGGGTGTCGATGCGCGATCGCGTGCGCCAGATTGAGAGCCGTGCATGGATACTCGTCCTGCGTCGGGTCATGACGCGCGAGCCCGCGCAAGGTTCCGGGCGCTTAGGAACCTGCAATGGTGTCTCGGGTTTGAGTGCGGGGCCTGCAATCGAAGGAAGCATCATGCGACAGAAGGCGAAGGTCGAGAAGTATGATGCTCCGGCCGGCGGATGGGGCTCGCTCAACGCCCTTGCCCATGTTCTCACGCAGGAAGAGGTTGCGATCCTCGGCAGCGAGATACTGCTCAAGCAGAACAAGCCCGATGGATACATGTGCGTCAGCTGCTCCTGGGCCAAACCGGCCAAGCCGCGTCCGTTCGAGTTCTGCGAGAACGGCGCCAAGGCGACTGCCTGGGAGATCACACGGAAGACAGTGACTCCGGAGTTCTTTGCGCAGCATACGCTGACCGAGCTGCGAACCTGGTCCGATCACCAGCTGGAGGAGCAGGGGCGCCTGACGATGCCGATGCGTTACGACCGGGCCAGCGACAAATACCTGCCGGTCGATTGGGACGAGGCTTTCCGGCACATCGGCACTGAGCTGAACCGGCTCGATCCGCGCTCGGTCGTGATGTACACGTCCGGCCGCGCCTCGCTCGAAGCGAGCTACATGTATCAATTGTTCGGTCGCATGTACGGCACCAACAATTTCCCCGACAGTTCGAACATGTGCCACGAGAGCACGTCGGTGGCACTGCCGGAGGTGATCGGAGTTCCGGTCGGCACCGTTCTGCTGCAGGACTTCGAGGCTACCGATTGCATCTTTTTCTTCGGACACAATACCACCACCAACGCGCCGCGCATGCTGCATCCGCTGCAGGAGGCGGCGCAACGGGGTGTCCCGATCGTGACCTTCAATCCGCTCCGAGAGCGCGGCCTGGAGCGCTTCGTCAATCCGCAAAATCCCGTTCAGATGATCGCGGGTGGCACGCGCATCAGCTCGCAATATTATCAGGTACGGGTCGGCGGTGACGCCGCCGCCATCACCGGGATCTGCAAATGGGTGATCGAGGCGGACGACCTCGCCCGGGCCAATGGGAGTCCGCGCATCGTCGATGCTGCGTTCATTGACCAGCACACGTCCGGCTTCGAGGAATTCGCTGCGTTCTGCCGCACCCAGGGCTGGGAAGAGATCGAGCGGGCCTCGGGACTCTCCCGGATGGCCTTGCGCGAGGCCGCGAACACTTACATGGCTGCCAACGCCGTGATCGCCAATTACGGCATGGGCATCACCCAGCACAAGCACGGGGTCGAGACGACCAAGATGATCGTCAACCTGTTGCTGCTCCGCGGCAATATCGGCAAACCTGGTGCTGGGATCTCGCCGATCCGAGGCCACTCCAATGTCCAGGGCCAGCGCACCGTCGGTATCTCCGAGAAGACCAAACTTGTGCCGCTCGACAAGCTAGCAGAGCTCTACGGGTTCGAGCCGCCGCGATGGGACGGCCTGTCCACCGTCGACTCTTGCGAGGGCATTCTGAAGGGCAGAGTGCGCGGCTTTGTCAGCCTTGGCGGCAATTTCCTGCGTGCCGTGCCCGAGCGATCGTTGATGGAGCCCGCGTGGTCCGACCTGCGCCTGTCGGTGCAGATCGCGACCAAGCTCAACCGCACCCATATTGTGCCCGGCGAGATCACTTATCTCCTGCCGTGTCTCGGCCGGATCGAGATCGACCGGCAGGCAAGTGGTCCGCAGGCCGTGTCGATGGAGGATTCCACCGCCTGTATTCACGGCTCGCGTGGCCAGCGCCGGCCGGTGGCCGAACAGCTCCTGTCGGAGCCGGCTGTCATCGCATCGCTCGCAAAGGCGACATTGAAGGCCAATCCCAAGATCGATTGGGATGCCTGGACCGCCGATTACTCGCGCGTTCGCGATGCCATCGAGCACACGTATCCTGATCAGTTCAAGGACTTCAACACGCGCATGTTCGAGCCTGGCGGCTTTCCGCGGCCGCTGGCGGCTCGCGAGCGGAAGTGGAAGACCCCGAGCGGCAAGGCGAACTTCACCGTTCCGAAGTCGGCCTTCGCGCCGCCGCGCGAAAGCGACGGCATCTATGAGTTGATGACGATGCGCGCCGACGGACAGTTCAACACGACGATCTATACGGAAGACGATCGCTTTCGCGGCATCAAGGGCAGCCGCTATGTCGTGTTCATGAATCCCGCCGACATGGAAAGCGACGGGCTGAAATCCGGAGATACCGTCACGCTGGTGACGGAGGCGGACGACGGGGTCGCGCGCAGCTTGAGCGAGCTCCAGGTCGTCCCCTACGGCATTCCGCGCAGGAGCATTGCGGCTTATTACCCCGAGTGCAACGTGCTCGTTCCGCTCTGGCACTACGCGGAAGGCAGCAAGGTCCCCGCCGCCAAGTCCATCCCGGTACGCCTGTTCAAGGATGTTCCGCCCGAGATCATCGATGCCGGAGAGGCCTCGATTTCGGCGTTGTGAATGGTGGATGAAGCCGCATGTTCAGGGGGCGAGCACGATGAGGGACGGTACGTCGGATGTTGCCGACATCAGCGATGCCGTTCACTTGTGCATCGACATGCAGAACATTTTCGCTCCCGGCGGCCTTTGGGCGACGCCCTGGATGGAGCGCGTCCTGCCGACGATCGTCTCGGTCGTTTCGCGCCGTCCGGCGAGAACGATCTTCACCCGCTTCATCACGCCGCAGGATCCAGAGGATCGCCCGGGGCAGTGGCGGAGCTATTTTCACCGCTGGCACCAAGCGACCCGCAGGCATCTGCCGCCATCCGCTCTCGAGCTCGTGCCGGCCTTGAACCGGTTCGTGCCGCCGGCCGCCGTTATCGATAAGCCGGCCTATTCAGCGTTCAGCAACCCCGGTCTGGCGAGCCTGCTGGTCGAAAAGAACGTCGGTACCGTCGTGATTTCAGGCGCAGAGACGGACGTCTGCGTGCTCTCGACGGTCCTGAGCGCCGTCGATCTCGGCTTCAGGGTCGTCATCGTGGAGGATGCGCTGTGCAGCTCATCCGATGTCGGGCACGATGCGCTCATGACGATGTATCGGACCCGCTTCCACGGCCAGGTCGATCTGGTGACGGCGGAAGAGCTGGCCGAGTTCTGGCGGGAGTAGGTGCGCGAGCTGCAGTCTCCAAGGTGAGTAGTGCGCCTCGGCGCCTCTCGAGGTGCAGGGCTATCGCGTTTGAGAGTGCTTCTGCGGCCATCTTCGAGACGCCCGCTTTATGCGGGCTCCCGACGCGGACTAGCCTCATCCTGAGGAGGCGCGTAAGCGCCGTCTCGAAGGACGAGGCTTGCGCGCAGGCCGCCGCAACGAGTCATGTGCGATAGCCCTGCCTGAGGTCGGTCAAGCGACCGCGACGTCGGCCGTCGCCGACCTCACGTATGGCGGCCGCGCATCGTTCGCGCCGGATCGAATGCTCAGATAGGCCGGGTCGAAGCCGGCGAGCCGGACCAGGCCCGGCCAATCCGTGATCGTCAAGGTCTTGCCCTGCCATTGCAGCAGATTGCAGCGGCGCAGCTCCTGGATGGTGCGGTTGGCATGCACCGCGGAGATGCTACAGGCGGCGGCGAGGTCGGACTGGGTAAAGGGCGAGGACAACCTGAAATCCCTGGCGAGCCCGACGATTTGCAGCCGGACGGTGATCTCGCAGAGCAGATGTGCCACGCGCGTCAATGCGTCCCGGCTGCCGAGATTCACCGTCCAATTGCGCTGGATGGCGTGGTCGGCAAGCAGCATCAGCAGCATCGCATGTGACATCGCCGGTGAACGCGCCGTGACTTCGCGGAAGAAGCGGTGCGGCACAAGCGCGACGATCGCGGGGCCGAGCGCGACCAGATTGCCGTCGATGCGCGGACGATAGAGGGTGTGCAGGTTGGCGATGTCGCCGGGAACGCAGAGCGCGGTGATCTGACCGTCTGCGCTTTCGTGATTCTGCCAGGACAGATAGCCCTGGAGCAGCAGGCAACATTGCCCAGCCTCGTCGCCGTGCCGCAGGACCGTCTGATGCGCGCCGAAATGCGCAATGCTGCTCGGCATGTCCGCAAGCAGATCGAGATCGTCGGGAGGCAATTCGGCGAGGCTCGTCAGGCGATCGGCGAGTTTCGAGAAAGCAAATCCTGCCTGCATGTGATGTCCGATGGCCGACCGCCCCAGTCCCCGACTTTGACTGAGAAGGACGGTAGGAGGCATTAACCTTTGATACGTTTACTCCGGCGCGCCGGGCGATACAGCGAAGCGCCCGGATATCGACGTGCCGTATCGTTCATTGTTCCTATTGATCTGAGTGCCGCGGCGTCTGTCGAGCAGGAACAGGCGCGGTTCGTCTCCGTTACTGGACGGTGGTCAGGTGGAGGAAACTGAAAGCGAATGCGCGGGCGCTTCTGGCTGGTGTCGGCAATCCTCATCGCGTGCGCAGCCGCTGTGGGGGTATGGTTCATCACCGCGCCGGAGCGCTTCGGCTCGGACGGGGTGGGCGCCGTATCCGACTCGGGTGGCGACGTCGAGCATGGCAAGCTCGTCTTTGCGGCCGGCGATTGCGCCTCCTGCCATGCATCGCCGGGCCAGTCCGATCGTTTGCACCTTGGTGGTGGACTTGCTCTGGCGTCCCCTTATGGAACTTTTCGTGCGCCCAACATTTCGATGGACCGGATCGACGGTATCGGAGACTGGACCGCCAACGACCTTGCCAATGCGCTACTGCGCGGCGTGTCTCCGGACGGAAGCCACTATTATCCGGTCTTTCCCTATGCAAGCTTCACGCATATGCGTCCTGATGACGTGCGGGACTTGATGGCCTATTTGCGCACGCTGCCTGCGGTGAAGGGGCGTCCCCCGGACCATGAGCTCAATCCGCTATTCGGCATTCGCCGTTTCGTCGGATTCTGGAAGATGCTGTACTTCAAGCCCGGCCCGATTGCGCCGGATCCGGCGCAGGACGAAAGATGGAATCGTGGCCGCTATCTGAGCGAGGCGCTTGCCCATTGCGCCGAGTGCCACTCCTCCCGCGACATGTTCGGCGGCATCGAGGCAAGCACTCGCTATGCTGGCGGACCGGACCCCGTCGGTACCGGTTTCTATCCCAACATCACGGCCGCGCGCCTCCGCGACTGGTCGGAAGCGCAATTGGCGGCGATGCTGAAGACGGGGATCACGCCGAATCATGGCCGGGTCGGTTCGTCCATGGCCGGAGTCGTGACCAACATGGCGATGCTGCCCGAAAGCGATCGTGAGGCGATTGCCACCTTCGTGAAATCATTGCCGGCACGGCCGACGCCCAATCCCTGAACATCTCATTGCGCATAGAGGTAGGCCGCGACGTCACGCGCTTCGGCCTCACTGATGCCGGTCGCGGGCATTGCCGTGCGGGGCGAGAAGGCTTGTGGTGTCACGATCCACTGGACCAGATTGTCCGGCGTGTTGGTCGCAACACCGGCGATGTAGACGCGCGTCCTGAGATCGGCGAGCGAAGCACCGACTTTGCCGTCGCCGCCGGGAATGCCTGGAATGGTATGGCACCCCACGCAGCCGTAGCGGCGGATCATCGCCGGTGCGCGGGTCGGATCACCCCCCGTCATGGCGCGGGCGATGCTTTCATTTCGCTGACGGTCGCTGCGCGCGAAGCCGACCGCGACCGCCGCGGCGAGGAGAAGGCTCGCCACTCCGATTGCCAGCGCCGCCCAACTAGAGAGCGTGAAGCGCATCGGCTCGCTCCCTACCGGACCGGCAAATCCAGAGCGCGATCAGCGCGAGCGCCGAGCCGGCATAGATCGTTCCCGCCGGCACCCACATGATGATGCCAGCCAGTTGCTGGTCCTCGAGCGGCGTCAAGCCCCAGGCCGCTGCGGCATCGGCTTGCTGCCGGTACAGGAGGTGCGGGGCAAGTGCCATCAGCGCACCGAGAACGCTCGTGTGCAGCATGGTGACGAAGACGTGCCAGGCAGCGCTGCCGATTTGGCTGCGCCGGAACACCGACCACCAGAACAGGATCGCGGTCAGAAAGAAGCTCAGATGCTGCACTCGGTGCAGGAGAATGTTCTCGACCGCGGCATCGAACAGCGCCGGTGCGTGCCAGGTCCAGATCGCGATCCCATGCAACAGCGTGGCGTTGCGGCCAGCGCTCAGCAGGCTCCACAGCCGCGTGATGTAGGGATGCCGCATCGCCCAGCCGATCGCGAGCCGCGTGCGCTGCGGCAGGGACCAAAGCAACGGTCCGACTGGCCTTGCGAGCACTAGCAGCGGTGCCGCCACGGCCATCAGGATTTCGTGCTCGATCATGTGGAACGAGAGGAGGCGTTCTCCGAGCCAATGCAGCGGCGATACCAGCGCGGCAGCCAGCGTCAGCCAGCCGGCGCCGCAGATGATATCCTGCGCGATGCGTTGGCGGCCTTTCCGTGCCAGCACAAGCCTGCCGATGCCGTACATCAGGCCGAAAAGCGTGAGCGGTACGATGATCCAAGGATCGAACGTCCAGCCTGGTGCTGCAGCCTGCAGCGCCGACCCATGCGCGTAGATCGAATGCGGCATCGACCAAGCGATCGCGGCGAAGGCTATTTTTCGCATCCCGTCAACACCATTGCAGCGAGGCCCTGCATCAGCAGGGCGAAAGTGAAGAGGCCCGCGGAGAGTGTACTCACTGTGCTGCCGAAATCGGCATTGCCATGATGTCCGTCGGTTTTGCCGATCACCCGCCGTGGAGACAGCCATGATGAGAGGGCCGATGCCGTCGTGAGCGCCGCACCGATGAACGAGGTGATGGCTGAGGCGTGAGACTGCGAGCGGCAATCGACATAGGGCAGGATCTGCCCGAGCTGCATGTTCGCCGCCCAGACCAGCGGCGCGAACCAGAGTCCCGCCCAGATCGAGAGATGGGTGAGGAGCTTTGACGCGTTCATAGCCGTGCCAACCAATAGATGCAGCCATAAATCGGAAGCCAGGTCGCGACGACAAAGTTCCAATACATGGCGTTGTCCTGGACGTCGCCGAACCTTCTCGGGCTCCGGCCGTGCCGCGTGAATACCAGCGCCGCCAGCACCAGCGTGTCGACGAGATCGGTGATGATGTGGGTGGTGTGGAGGCCGAGCAGGGTCCACACCACTGAGCCGTAGGCGTTGCTGTCCCAGCTCACCTTGAGGGCGGGGAATTCGAAGATGCGCACGATCAGCGGGAGGGTGCCGATCATCGACATCATCACCATTCCGATCCGCACCTTGCGCAGGTCCTGCTGCTCGGCCCAGCGCGAGAGCAGGATGTTGGGGATGAGACTGGTTAGCAGGATCAACGTCACGAGCGTGCCGGGAAGCAGATCGGGCGGCGGCGTGTTGATCGGCCAGGCCGTCGCCAGGCTCATCAGGTAGAGATAGACGGCGATCACGAGCGCGAAGCCGGTGCCTTCGATCAGCATGAAGGCGAGCGTGCCCCACCAGGTGACGCTCGCGGTACCCATTCCGTGCAGCGGCAATTTGCCGAGATCGAGCACGATCTTCTCTCTCATGACTCGTCCTCCGGCGTACCCTTGGGCCAGAACCAGCCGATCAGCGCGACCGCGGCCGGGATGGAGCCCCAGACGACGGCCCAGGGCGAGAAGATCGACCAGATCAACATGATCGTGGTCGCAATCGCGGCCCACAGCGGCCAGATGGAATTCTGCGGCGAGGCTTCGCGCGCCTGCGGTTCGGCGGTTGCCAGCGTGGTCACGATCAGTTCGCGACGATCGGTGCGCAAGCCATCGGCGACGGGGAGGCCGTCGCGGTCGTCCCACACCGGATGCAGGCTGCCGACGACCGGTATCATGGCGAAATTGTAGCTCGGCGGAGGCGATGTCGTCGCCCATTCCAGCGTCGGCGCATCCCAGGGATTGTCCAGCGCAATCTCTCCGAAGCGTGCGCTCCGCATGACATTGATGAAGAACAGCAGGAAACCGGCCGTGAGGATCACTGCACTGACGCTGACGAACAGGTTGAGCCCGTGCCAGGGCAAGTCGGGCTGATAGGTGTAGATGCGGCGCGGCATGCCCTCGAGCCCGAGGATGTGCATGGGAAAGAACGTCGCGTTGAAGCCAACGAAGATCAGCCAGAACGACCACTGGCCGAGCGCTTCGCTCATCATGCGTCCGGTCAGCTTGGGAAACCAGTAGTGGACGGCGCCAAGCAAGGGAAACACGGCGCCGCCAATCAGCACGTAGTGAAAATGCGCGACGACGAAATAGGTGTCGTGCACCTGCGTGTCGAACGGCACGGACGCGACCATCACGCCGGTCAAGCCGCCGATGACGAAGGTGATGATGAAGCCGATGATGAAGAGCAGCGGGCTCTTGAATACCGGCCTGCCGTCCCACAGCGTCGCAAGCCAGCAGAAGATCTGGATGCCGGCGGGGATCGCAATCGCCATGCTGGAGGCTGTGAAGAAGCTGTCGCCGAGCCGCGGCAGCCCCGCCACGAACATATGATGCACCCACAGCCCGAAAGCGAGGATGCCGGTGGCGATCAGCGCCATCACGAGGCCGAGATAGCCGAAGGCCGGGCGCCTCGCGAACGGCTCGATCATGGTCGAAACCATGCCGACGGCGGGCAGAAAGATGATGTAGACCTCGGGGTGGCCGAAGAACCAGAACAGATGCTGCCAGAGCAGCACGTCGCCGCCCTCGGCCGGATTGTAGAAGTGCGTGCCGACGAGGCGGTCGAGGATCAGGCTGGTGCTTGCGAGCACGATTGCCGGCATGGCCATGATGACGAGGAACGACGTCACCAGCATGGCCCAGACGAAGACCGGGATGCGGTCGAGCGTCATGCCCGGCGCACGCTGCTTGAAGATGGTGACGACGAGCTCGACCGCGACCGCGAGCGCGGAGATCTCGGTAAAGGTGATCATCTGCGCCCAGATGTCGGCACGCTTGCCGGTGCCGTATTGCGGGCCCGACAGCGGCACATAGGCAAACCAGCCGACGTCGGGCCCCATGTCGAGCGCGAACGCGATCCAGAGCAGTGCGCCGCCGGCGAGATAGATCCAATAGGAGAAGGCGTTCAGGCGCGGGAAGGCGATGTTGCGGGTACCGACCATCAGCGGCGCCAGATAGACCGCGACCGCTTCCATCACGGGCACGGCAAACAGGAACATCATATTCGCACCGTGCATCGTGAAGATCTGGTTGTAGCGATCGGGTCCGAGCAAGCGCGCCTCGGGCTGCGCGAGCTGAATTCGCATCAATGCAGCGAGCACGCCGCCAAGGGCGAGGAAGACGAAGGCGGTGAAGATGTAACGGCGGCCGATGATCTTGTGGTCGACGGTCGCAAGCGCGCCCCAGAGGCCGGACGGGGTCTTCCACGTTTCCGCCAGCGCGTCGGTCAGCTGCGCGCGCTCGACATCGATGTCGCGCTGCTCTGGGGCCGCGGCGGACGGCTTCATTTCAGGCTCGCCAGATATGCGGACACCGCACGCAGCTCGTCGGGCGTCAGCGGCACCATCGGCATGTTGTTGCCGGGCTTGATGGTCTGGGGATCGGCGATCCAGGCCGCGAGCGAGCCCCGTGTGGTCTCGAACAGGCCGGCGGCGATGGTGCGGCGGTTGCCGACATGGGTGAGATCAGGGCCGGTGGTGCCGACCGCCGCGGTGCCACGAATGGTGTGGCAGGCCGCACAGGGCTTTGCCAGGAAGGTCTGCAGGCCGGCGGCGGTTTGCTCGTCGGCCGGTTGCGCCGCAGTCTGCCGCTGTGTTGCCGTCCATTTGTCGAAATCGTCCTGCGGTTCGGCAATCACCAGCAGCGACATATGGGCGTGCTGCATGCCGCAGAACTCGGCGCATTGACCACGGTAGATGCCGGCGTGCTCGGCGCGGATGGTGAGCTCGTTCGGACGGCCGGGAACGAGATCCTGCTTGCCGGCGAGGCTCGGGACCCAGAACGAATGGATCACGTCGAGACCTTCGAGCTTGAGGCGCACCTTGCGACCGACGGGAATGTGGATCTCGTTGGCGGTCTCGAACCGGCTCGACGGATCGGGGCCGATATATTCGAGACCCCACCACCATTGCAGGCCGCGCACGCGGATCGTCAGATCGTCCTGTCCTGCGACGGTGAGCGCGCGCGTGGCGACGAAGCTCATGACGGTGAAGGTCCCGATGATGAGAACGGTGGCGACGACGGCACCGGTGACGGCAATGGTCATGCGTCGCTCGCGTCCGGGTTCGGGCGACACCGGCCGCGCATCACGGCTTCGCCACAACGCGGCGATCAGCGCGATCAGCACCAGCATCCAGACCAGGGAGCAGACCGCGACGATCAGGATGATGAGGTGCTTCAGGCTGATCGCCGAGGTGCCGTAGACGTCGAGCGCGGATTGCCAGTTGCCGCCGCAGCCGGCCAGCGGCGCGGCGAGCATTGCGCTCGAACAGGCTTTGCGGGCGGCGCGGATCACGGTGTCGGTCCCTGGTCCGGATGGACGGGCGAGGGACCTTCATCGAACAACAGCTTTGCCGGCGCGCGGTTCTCCGCGGGCCGGGTCTGCTTCTCGTCGTTGCGGCTCGGTGCGGCGGTCTTGCCTTGGTAGGAGCCGATCGTCTGCACATAGCCGGCGAGCTGCCAGATCTGATCCGTCGTCATCTTGTTGCCGAACGCGGGCATGCCGTGCGGCCGCCCATCACGGATCGAGGCGAAGATCGAGACCATCTCGGGGCCGTAGTACCACCAGCCGTCGAGGAAGCCGGGGCCGCTGCCGCCCTGGCCGTCGCCATGGCAGCTCCTGCAGCCGAACCACGCATAGAGCCGCTTGCCCTGGCTGAGATTGTAGGCGTTGACCTCATAGGGCTTGCCGAGCACGAAATAGACGTCCGGCGGCGCACCGCTGATGCGGTTCGGCATCAGCGCTACCCTGTCGAGCGCATCGGCGATCGGCGGATCGAGCCGCAACTGCCGCTCTTCCCGCTGGCATCCCGCCAAAGCGGTTGCAAGACCAAGGAGAACAACGCCGGCCATCCGTTGCATCTGATCGCTTGAATTCAGGAACCTACGATCCTCAATCGAGACGCCGAACCAAGGTTCCTCGCGCTCAATTGACGTTGTCGCCGAGCATGTTACGGACGGCGGTGGTGACGGCGGCGAGGCCGCTCGCGCCGTGCATCAGCGCGATCTCGCCCTGCTGCTCGTGGCGAATGGCTTGCGCCATGATGCGCAGGCGCAGATCGCCGCGGCTGTGCCACATCTGATCGGCCATCCTGACCGCACCGCGGTGATGCTTGCCCATCGTCTCGACGAACAATTTGTCGAACTGGTCCGGCGGCGCGGTCTTGACCTGTCGCATCTCGGCCGGCGTCAGGAAGCCCGGCATCGCCGCACGCTCCTCCGTGCTGCAATCGGGCATCTCCGTGTCGAACCAGCTCAGCCACCAATTCTCGAAGATCCGGTTCTCGCCGGTCTGGCTCGCGACCATCAGCATCGCGAGCTTTCGCAGATGCGGATCCTGCGCGCGTTCGGCAGCCGTCCGCGCCAGCTCAATCCCCTGGGCGTGGTGCGTGCTCATATGCCGGATGTAAGCCTGATCTTGATCCCTGTCGCGGCCCATCCATGGCAGCTCGTATCCATGGCCGCCGAACAAAGCGATCGCCCCGAGCACTGCAATCACGGCCAGCGCGCCGGTGGTCCACGCGTTGGTGAACCGCACGTCGCGTCCCGGCGCATGCCCGCGCCTCCAGCGCAGGCGGGCGAACAGGGGATACATCACGGCCGAGGAGCCATGCACCAGCAGCCCGATCCAGTAGGGCTGCTGTAGCGTGAACAGCGGCTGCCAGAACGGAAACAGCGGCACCAGCGCGAACCATTCCACGCTGGATGAGAATACGGCCCAGGGCAGCGCCAGCAGCAGGATCGTGGCCGGCCGCAAGTCGGCAGTCCAGCGCCCGAGCACGCCGAAGAAGACCAACGCCCAGGAAAAATCCGCCCATTGGTGAAAGGCGATCCCGGCCAGGATCGTGCTCCAGGATGGCTCGCTGCTGATCGCCCAATCGCGCGCCGGAATGGCGGCGACCGTCATCCAGTCGACCGCGGCATCGCGGCCGATGCGGGCGGCGAAGAGCTGGCTGACGATGGTGGAGAAAGTGCTGCTGATCAGGCCGAGCTCGGCGGCGGCGATCCAGCGCGAACGTCGCCGCCCGCCGGTGATGCGCCGCGCCCCGCTGGCAAGCGCTGGTCGCGGCTCTGCGTTCACGTCAGCTGCTTGAGCTTCTTCAGCGGATTGAGCTCGCTCGGCTTGTCCTGTTCGTCGCGCCCGCGCTCGGCTTGCGCCTTGCAGTCATCGTGCAGATCCTGGTCGCCGATGATCTCGCCGACGGCCTGCTTGGTCCTGCCGGCGATCCGGTGCTGAAGACCTTTGGTCTTGCCCATGAGCTGCCTCCGATATGTCCTTCCTTAAGGGCTCGCGCCGCTTCCCCGGCGCCCGAAGGGGGCGTGAGCGCCGGGGCTGCGGTTCCGTCCAAATTGCCTCCGGCGACGGGGGGACGCCGGAAGCGTTGATGAGACGCTTCGAGAGGCGGATGGTTCCTTCGGGCCGTCACCGGGGCTCAATCGCGATGATCACGCCTTCGTTGCCCCGGAGCAGGATGGAAGCATCCGGCAAGGGCTCGGGTCGCCGGTCCAGCTGCGTCGACAGCAAGAGGCGGCCGCGGCCTTGCCAGTGGAAATTCCGCGGTTCGGCCGCGATGTTGAGCGCGACCAGAAATTCGTTACGGCCATCCATCCTCTTGTAGGCCAGGACGTCGTTCTGGGAGCGCAGCGGCGCGTAACCGCCCCGCCGCAGCCCGGCATGGTCGCGCCGCAGCGCCATCAGCGTGCGAAACAGCGCCAGGACCGAACGTTCGTCGCGCTGCTGGCCGGCGATGTTGGCCGCGCCCTCGGGCGGCTCCAGCGGCAGCCATGGGCTGCCCGTGGTGAAGCCGCCGCCCGGGCTGTCATCCCATCGCATCGGTGCGCGTTCGGGATCGCGGCACAGCCCGTATCCGGGCACGAGCTTCTCGAAGGGATCGTGGACGCGGTCCGGCGGAATGGGAACGCGCTTGCGGCCGATCTCGTCGCCCATGAAGAAGAAAGGCGTCCCGCGCAGCGTCATCAGCAGCATCGCCATCACGCGCATCTGCGCCTCGCCGATCTTGCTCGCGATCCGCTGCTTGTCGTGGCCGCCGATCACCCAGACCGGCCAGACATGTTCAGGGATCGCATTGAAATAGGCGTCGATCGTCGCTTGCAGCGACAGCGCATCCCACTTGGAATCGAGCAGGGCGAAATTGAGCGGCAAATGCAGGCGCGGCCGGCCGTTGCCGTAGAAGTGGCCGATGCGGTCGGTCTTGCCCTGGACTTCGCCGCAGAGCATTCGTCCCGGATAGGCGTCGATCACCTCGCGGATGAACTCGATGCAATCCATCGTTTCGGGCCGGTCGTCGGTAAACACCGGCGTCTGCCGCTGCGGTGGCGGCTTGCTCTTGGCTTGCGGGTTCGGCGGATTGTCGCGCAGCAGGTGGTCCTTGATCAGCACCGCGCTGGCATCGACGCGAAAGCCGTCCACGCCGCGGTCGAGCCAGAACCGCATGGAAGTGGCGATCGCGGCACGCACCTGCGGATTGCGCCAGTTGAGGTCGGGCTGCTCGACCAGAAAGGAATGATAGTAATATTGCCGCCGTGCCTCGCACCATTCCCACCCGCTGCCGCCGAACCGGCTCAGCCAGTTGTTGGGCGGCCCGCCATTCTCGGCAGGATCGGCCCAGATGTACCAATCCGCCTTGGCGCTGTTGCGCGAGCTCGAGCTTTCGACGAACCATGCATGATCGTTCGCGGTGTGATTGGGAACGAGATCGAGGATGAGCCGGATGCCTGCGGCGTGCAGCGCTTCGAGGAGGCGATCGAACGCGTCGAGGCTGCCGAAGGCGGGCTCGATCGAGCAATAGTCGGAGATGTCGTAGCCGAGATCGCGGAAGGGGCTCTTGTAGATCGGCGTCAGCCACACCGCATCGATCCCGAGCCACTTCAGGTAATCGATGCGCGACATCAGTCCGGCGAGGTCGCCCTTGCCGTCGCCGTTCGAGTCCTGGAAGGAGATCAGCGCGATCTCGTAGATGACGGCGGATTCCCACCACGCGGCTTCGTCACGGGACTCGACGCTCATCACCTTGCATCACCTCGTTATGCCCAGCATGCGATGTGATCTGCCGAGCCGCAGTCCGGACGCTCTCGATGCCCTTGGGGAAACCGCTGCGGTTGGGATAGAGCTTGCGCCGTGCGTTGCGCGGCGGTCGCCGCGGCTTGGTGTCCTGTGCGGCGCGGTAGTCCAGCATGGCGATGCCGCCGACCATCAGCAGCGCCAGCGCGATGTTGCCCTTCTTGGGATTATTCGACGTCAGCCCTGAGAGCAGCGCCGCGGCATCGAGGCCGTCGCCGCCGAAGCGGGCCCACAGGCCGGCGTTCTTGTCGATCGACAGCGACATGATGCCTGCGAGGATTTCGCGCACGCCGAAGGCGCGGACCATCGTCTCACGGCCTTCCATGCCCAACGTTTCCGTGACGCGCCTTGGCGCGAAAAGTTCGACGACGCCAAGCCCGATGCTGAACCAGCCGAGTGCACGCGCGAGCTGGTCCGCGGGCTGTTTCAGGCTCGGGCCGCCTTCGACGATCTTCGGATCACCCTTGGTGCGGACGATGTTGGAGAAATGAAACATAAGCCTGCTCCTTCAGGGCTTCAGCACGACCTTGACGCAGGAATCGCGCTTGTCGCGGAACACCTGGTACATCTCCGGGCCTTGGGCGAGCGGGACGGTGTGGGTGATGACGAAGGACGGGTCGATCTCGCCCTCTTCGATGCGGCGGAGCAGGTCGTCGGTCCAGCGGTTGACGTGGGTCTGGCCGGTGCGCATCGTCAGGCCCTTGTTCATGAAGGCGCCCATCGGCATGTTGTCGGAGAGGCCGCTATAGACGCCCGCGACGGAGATGATGCCGCCGGGCCGGCAGACATAGATCATCTCGCGCAGCACGTGCGGCCGGTCGCTTTCCAGCATCACCATCTGCTTGGCGCGGTCGAGCACGGTGTCTGGCCGGGACGGCATCACGTGAGCTTCCATGCCGGCGCAGTCGATGCACTTTTCCGGTCCCTTGCCGTCGGTGAGCTCGTTCAGACGCTCCACCACGCTCTCGGTCTCGAAGTTGATCGTGGTGGCACCGCCGGCTTCCGCCATGCTGAGCCGCTCGGGCAGGCAGTCGATCGCGATCACCTGGTTGGCGCCGAGCAGGATGGCGCTGCGGATCGCCATCTGCCCGACCGGACCACAGCCCCAGATCGCGACCGTGTCGGTCGGCTCGATGTCGCATTGCACGGCGGCCTGCCAGCCGGTCGGGAAGATGTCGCTGAGGAACAGCAATTGCTCGTCGGGAATGCCTGGGGGCACCTTGATGTGGGTGGCGTCGGCAAAGGGTACGCGGAGATATTCGGCTTGGCCGCCGGGATAGCCACCGGTCAGATGCGTATAGCCAAACAAGCCGGCTGTCGTGTGCCCGAACACCTTATCGGCCAGATGACGCTTGCGGTTGGTGGTTTCGCACACCGAATAATTGCCGCGCTTGCACTGTTCGCATTCGCCGCAAATGATCGTGAAGGGCACGACGATGCGGTCGCCCTTCCTGAGCTTGCCGTCGACGCCCGAGCCGACCTCGACCACTTCGCCCATGGTCTCGTGGCCCATGATGTCGCCGGGCAACATGCCCGGAATGAAATTGTGGAAGAGGTGCAGATCGGAGCCGCAGATGGCGCAGCTCGTGACCTTGATGATGGCGTCGCGTGGATCCTGGATCTCCGGGTCAGTGACGGTGTCGCACCTTATGTCCTCCTTGCCGTGCCAGACCAGCGCCTTCATCGTCCGTCCTCCCGCTTGAATCACTTGGCATCTAAGTCCAGGAAGGAACGATGGTTGCTAATCGCCCCGCGCAAATTCTTCGCACTGCGCAAATAGGAACGCGGGAGCAGGGCGGCGATTGAGCGTCATCACCTCAATTCCCCAAGGGTCCAAATCCGAGGATTTGCCGCATGCCCGCCAATCAACTCGCCGTCGTCACAGGCGCCTCAACCGGTATCGGTCTGGAACTCGCCAGGTGCTGTGCGCAGGCAGGCTTCAACCTCGTCATCGCGGCGGACGAGGCCGCGATCGAGCAGGTGGCCGTCGATCTGCGCCGGCTCGGCGGCAGCGTCGAGCCGGTCGAGGCGGATCTCGCCACCACCGAGGGCGTGGACAAGCTCTGCGCCGCGCTCGGCGACCGGCCGATCGATGCGCTGCTGGCCAATGCCGGCATCGGCCTCGGCAAAGCCTTCCTCGACCAGGACTTTGCCAGGGTGAAGCACCTCATCGACACCAACATCACAGGCACGCTGTATCTGATCCACCGCGTCGGCAATGAGATGCTCCGCCGCAATGCCGGCCGCATCCTGATCACCGGCTCGATCGCCGGCTTCATGCCGGGCAGTTTCCAGGCCGCCTACAATGCGAGTAAGGCGTTCCTGGATTCATTCTCGTTCGCGCTGCGCGAGGAGTTGCGCGACAGCGGTGTCACCGTCACCTGCCTGATGCCAGGTGCGACCGAAACCGAGTTCTTCCGCCGCGCCGACATGATGGATACCAAGGTCGGCACCGAGAAGAAGGACGGCGCCTACGGTGTCGCCAGGGCCGGCTTCGATGCGATGATGCGCGGCGACGCCGACATCGTCACCGGACTGAAGAACAAGATTCAGACCACGGTTGCGAGCGTCACGCCGAACGAGATGCTGGCCAGGCAGCATCGCAAGATGGCGGAGCCGGGCACCGCGAGGTCGTAGAGCGACATCGTCGCAATTTCACGGAGTGGCGCGAACCGTGTTGCGGGCCGACAACAAAGGCGCCCGCCGATTCACATAGCCTAATGCACAGCGGCCCCGAAACCGTCAAATTGTACGGGCTGAAACAAGAGGGGGGCTGCGATGGCGATGGATCGCATCGAACAAGCCTTTGTCGCGACTGCGGTCACGGGTTTTCTCGTGATGATGGTGGCAATTGTCTGGATGATGATCAGCTGAATTGGGGGAGCTTGCCGTCTTGCGCGTCGCGCTACCTTACGCCGCGATTGTCCTGTGCCTGGCGGTGACCGCCTGGCTTGCTGTCGCACATCTGTTCTGATTCGATCGGCTGCGCGGCGCAGATCAGCGGGCCTTCCCCGATTTGCGGTCCCGGCGCGGCGGCTTGCGGCGCTCTTCCTCCAGCTCATCGCGCAGGCGCTGGGCGCTCACGAGATGGTCGGTGCTGCGCAGCAGCGCCATGCCCTCGCGCACCAGCTCACGCGATTGGCTGAGCATCTGCTCATCGAGGGCGGTATCAGGTAGGTAGATCATTGAACGTCACACTCCACTGCGAGAAGTGGGGAAGGATGCGCTGCGTTGCGTGTCATGCCCGCCGATCGCCGATGAGTCCCGCCAGAGTCCGCGCCATGGCTGCGACATCGATCGGCTTTTCCCAGAGCGGCACGTCGTGGAATTCCGGCGCGATGCTGATTCTGTCGTAGCCGGTGGTGAACACGAAGGGCACGCCGCGCGCCCTGAGTTCCCTGGCGACCGGAAAAATCAGCTCCGTCCGAATGTTGACGTCGAGCACGGCGCCGTCGAGTACGCCGGCCCCCTGCAGCATTGCCATCGCGTCCTCAATGTCCCCCACCGGACCTGCAACCTCGGCGCCCAGCTTTCGCAGCGCATGTCCGATGTCGTCTGCGAGAAAATATTCGTCTTCGACCACGAGGATACGGCGCCCAGTCAGGGGCGCGCGCTGACGAGACGATGCGTGAGAACTGGACATGATCCCCTCCAGCAATCCCTCCAGGCGGATAGGAACATAAGACCGGGACCCACTTTGGTGCAAACGATGCAATCGAAGGTGGGTTCCATGGGAAACCGCGACATCATCGTGATCGGGGGCTCGGCCGGGGCGACCGCGCCGCTGAAGCAGATTTTGGGCCGTCTGCCTGCGGATTTGCCGGCTGCCGTCTTCGTCGTGCTGCACATTCCGGCGCAGGGCATCGGCATCCTCTCGACGGTTGCCAGCAGTGCCGGCCCACTTCCGGTCCGGCAGGCCGAGAACGGCATGAAAATCGAGCCTGGTCACGTCTATCTGGGTGCGCCGGACCATCATTTGCTGCTCGCTGGAGATCGCGTTGTCCTCGGCCGAGGGCCGCGCGAGAACATGGTGCGGCCGGCGATCGATGCCCTGTTCCGCTCTGCCGCCCTCTATCACGGCCCGCGCGTGGTCGGCGTGCTCCTCAGCGGCCTGTTGTCCGACGGCGCGGCCGGTCTCAACGCCATCAAGCGCTGCGGCGGGATGGCCGTGGTGCAGGATCCCGCGGACGCAATCTCGGACGAGATGCCGCGGCGCGCAATGGAAGCGACTACAGTCGATCTCTGCGTTTCCGGCGCCACCATGGGCGACGTGCTGTCCGAGCTCGTCAGGGAGCCGGCCGGAGCCGCGCTGCCGGTCCCCCCCGAGATCAGGCTCGAGGTCGAGATCGCGGCTGGGGAGCGTGTAGGCAGCGACAATCTCAGCGCAATTGCGGACCCTGTCGGGCTGACTTGCCCGGCCTGCGGCGGCGTGCTTTCGGAAGTCAAGGAAGCGCGACCGATGCGCTTCCGCTGCCAGGTGGGTCACGGCTTCACCGCCGATGCTCTCGCCAAGGAGCAGGAGGGGCGCGTCGACGAAGCCCTGCGCGTGGCGCTGCGCATCATCGAGGAGCGCGCGGAGCTGGTGCAGCGCATGGCAGCCGACGGCCGGCGCAGCGGCCGGGCTGCCGTCGCCGAGATGTACGAGGCTCGGGCACGCGAATATCGCGAATATGCCAACATGATCCGGCGCGTTGTGCTAAAGTCCCTTGATCCTCCCGTGGGCAAACCGGAGGCCTGAAGGCTCTGCCATGGCCACCTCCCTTGCCGAACGCACCGCGCAACTCAACATCGAGCAGAGCCTCCTGGTGAAGGCCGATAGAGACATCGAGGAGGGCTGGAGGCGCATCCGCGATCAGGAGGATCGGGTGCGCGAGCTGATGGCGGGCGGACACGACACGCGCCAGGCGGAACGACTGGTCAGCCTACTCAGGCAGACCCTGGTGGAATGGGAGCGCCACCGCGTTTTGATCGAGCAGCGGGTCGAGTATCTCCGGCAGGAGGTCGCGGCGGGGTAGTTGGGGAAAGGACGGCAGCTCTCCTGAACTCCGCGCTGAGCTCGAACATGGTATCGAGCTGACGCTCCGTATACCGGCGCCAGCGCTCGTTCTCGGCCAGCAAGCGGCGGGCTTCCGCGGTCGCACGCTCGGCCCGCCTGATCAGGCCGGCGAGCTCCTCGGAGATGGGCATCGCGGGTTCCTTCGCAGTGCTGGCGAGCATGGACCTTTCGGCCGGAGCTGACAACGCTGAACGCTTCGGGACATTTTTGCGTTTGATCTATTGGGATAATATTGATTTCTGTTATTTGCAGGAGCCGGGCGCCTGTTGGTCCCGGCGAGCGAACGAGAGCCATCAGAGCCATGCATGACGTCGGCGACCAGCCGGTCCAAGGAGAGCGCCAGATCAAGACTCCGCTGATCATAGGAGTGGGCGCCTCGCCCGGTGCGCTGGACAGCATCGAGCGCTTCTTTGCCAAGCTGAGCTTAGGCGCCGATCAGGCCATCGTGCTGGCGCTTCAGCACCACGAGAGTTTTGACGAGCAACGGCTGCGCGGAATCGTGCGTGCGTCCAATGGCGGCAAGGTCGCCGATATCGGCGACGGCCACGCGATCGAAGGCGGCATGGTCTATCTGTGCCCGCCGGCGATGATTACCACGATCCAGAACAACCGGTTCGCGATTCGCAAGGCCGAACAGGCGCCCGGCGAGCGGGCCACGATCGACAGCTTCCTGGTCTCGCTGGCCGAGGAACGCTCCGAGCAATCGATCAGCGTCATTCTTGCCGGCACCGGCGGTGACGGCACGCTCGGCACGGCGACGCTCAAAGATCACGGCGGCCTCGCCATCGCCGAAAGGGTAGCGAGCCAGGACGAGGCTGAGCATCTGCGCAACGGCAACACGCCCGCCGCCATCGCCGACTATGTGCTGCCGCCGGAAGATATTCCCGAGCACATCCAGGTCTATGCCCGTCATCTCAGGCGTCTGGAAGAGAAGCAGGGCTTCGATGAGGTGCTCGCAGCGGCCGCGTCGTCGCTGTCGCGCATTGCCGACATCCTGCGCAACAAGACCGGCAATGATTTCCACGGCTACAAGCAGAACACCTTCCTGCGCCGCGTGCAGCGGCGCATGCAAGTGGTCCAGATCGACGACATCGCTGCCTATGTCGATTACTTGCGGAACGACAAGGACGAGGCCCAGCACCTCTTCAATGATCTCTTGATCGGGGTCACCGAATTCTTCCGCGACAAACGCGAATTCGAGGTGCTGGAGACCCAAGTCATCCCGAAGATCTTCGAGGGCAAGGGTGCGGGGCAGCAGGTGCGCGTCTGGGTGCTCGGCTGCGCCACCGGCGAGGAGGCCTATTCGATCGGCATCCTCCTGCGCGAGCATATGGCGCGGATGGAATCCGCGCCGCAGGTGCAGATCTTCGCCACCGACATCGACGGACGGGCGCTGGCGACCGCACGGGTGGGGCGCTACCGTACCAAGATCGAGGCAGAGGTGACGAGCGAGCGCCTGGCGCGCTGGTTCGTGCGCGAGGGCGACACCTATTGCGTGGTGAAGGAGCTGCGCGAGATGTGCATCTTCTCGCAGCACAACGTCATCAAGGACGCGCCGTTCTCCAAGCTCGACCTCGTCTCCTGCCGCAATCTGCTGATCTATCTCAATGCCGAGCTGCAGAACCGGGTGATCCCGCTGTTCCACTTCGCGTTGCTGCCGGACCGCTATCTGTTTCTCGGAAATTCCGAGAACGTGACGCGGCACCCGAAGCTGTTCGCGCCGGTCGACCGACGGGCGCGCATCTTCAAGAAGCTGGAAACCGGAACGCGGCTGCCGCCGGAATTTCCGATCACGACGGTGGCGGGCAGGGTGCCGGCCGAAGTGCCGGCGCCGCGCTCGTTCGGTCCCGACGTCGGGCTGGAGCGGCGCGCCCAGCGCATCGCAGAGCGCTATGCGCCGGCCTACGTCATCACCGATGACAATTTCCAGATTTTGCACTTCTCGGGGCGCACCGGCCGCTATATCGAGCCGACGGCGGGTGCCGCCTCGCTCGACCTGCTTCAGCTCGTGCACCGCGATCTGCGCCTCGAACTGCGCACCGCGCTCAGCCGCGCTGTCGAGACCAACGAGCCCGTCCATGCCGAGCAGGTGCAACTCGGGGTGAACGGTCACCGTGTCGTGGTCGACATCACGGTCGAGCCGGTCCAGGACGGCGCGGGCGGTCACCGAAATTTCGTCGTGCTGTTCAAGGACGGCCCGGTCCGAATGATCGAGGCCGATCAGGGCAACCCCAACGCGCTGGTACGCACTGAGCATGTCGAGCGCCTCGAAACCGATCTGCGCGCCACGCGCGAGCGCCTTCAGGCGACCATCGAGGAACTGGAGAGCACCAACGAGGAGCTGAAATCCTCGAACGAGGAATACCAGTCGCTCAACGAGGAGCTTCAGTCGGCTAACGAGGAGCTGGAGACCTCGCGTGAGGAATTGCAGTCGGTCAACGAGGAGCTGACCACCGTCAACGGCGAGCTGGCCCACCGTGTTCAGGAATTGACGCGCGCCACCAGCGACCTCAAGAATTTCCTCGAGAGCACGCAGATCGCGACTGTATTCCTCGACAATGATTTGCGCGTGATGAACTTCACGCCCGCGATCACGCACCTGCTGCATCTCGTCGAAACCGATACGGGCCGGCCGATCAGCCATATCAAGGCGCGCATCCCGATCGAGGAGCTCTATGACGACGTCCGCCGCGTGCTGCGCACGCTGGCGAGCGTCGAGCGCGAGCTGACCGCGCCTGACAGCGGCACCCGTTACATCGTGCGTATCCTGCCTTACCGCAGCATCGACAATTTCATCGCGGGCGTCGTCATCACCTTCATTGACGTCACCGCGATCACTCGCGCCGAGGAGCGCCAGCGCCTGCTGCTGGCCGAGCTCCAGCACCGCGTTCGCAACACGCTCGGTGTGGTGCGGTCGATCGCCCGCCGCTCGGCGGAAACGAGCTCTACCGTGGAGGAATACGCCTCTCATCTCGATGGTCGTCTCAACGCTTTTGCCCGCACCCAGGCGCTGGTGACCCGAGATCCCGAAGGCGGCGTCGATCTCGAATATCTCGTGATCGAGGAGCTGCTTGCCTACGATGCCCGCGAAGGCGAGCAGATGCGGGTCTCCGGGCCGACGGTGCGCTTCCAGCCCAAGGCGGCGGAAACCTTCGCACTCGCGATCCACGAGCTCGCGACCAATGCGCTCAAATACGGCGCCCTGAGCCAGCCGACCGGTCACATTGAAGTGACCTGGCGCGTCGATGAGAGCGTTGAGCCCGCGGAGCTGGTGTTCGAATGGCGGGAGCGCGGCGGGCCGCCCGTGACCCCGAGGCCTCGAAAAGGATTTGGTACCGATCTTCTGGAGCGTACGCTGGCATTCGAGTTCAAGGGCCAAACCAAGATGATATTCAACCCTGCGGGGCTGCAATGCACAATCACCGTCCCGCTGAGCAAGCGCGCCTTCCACACACCCGTGGTGGCGGCCTGATGCCGTTGTCGACGGTCGATCGCAGCGCATTGCAGCCGGTCATTCGCCGGCTGAGCGCGCTGAGGCCGTTGTCGACCGAGGCCCGCGCATCGCTCGAATATGCCATGCTCGAAGGCCTCCAACGTGCCGGAGCGGGCGAGGACCTGATCTCCGAGGGCGACCCTGTCGATAGCGTCCGCGTCGTCCTGTCCGGCTGGCTCTGTCGCTACAAGACGCTCGAGGATGGGCGACGCCAAATCGTCAATTTCATCTTCCCGGGCGAGAGTTGCGATGCGCATGCGTTCCTGCTCCCGGTGATGGATCATTCCATCGCGACGATGACGCCTGTGGTCTACAGCGAGATCAAGCGCGCGCGCTTCGAGAGCCTGATGGCAGGCGACCGTTCGCTCGCGGAGGCGTTCTGGTGCGAGACCCTCGTCAACATCGCCATTCAACGCGAATGGGCGATCAATCTCGGCCGTCGCGTGGCGGTTGAGCGCGTCGCCCATCTGTTCTGCGAAACGTTCGAGCGGCTTCGCGTCGTGGGGATGGTCGACGGCAATTCCTGCGTCATGCCGGTGACGCAAATGGATCTCGCGGATGCCACGGGCTTGTCCGTCGTTCACCTCAATCGGACTCTTCAGGAGCTGCGCGCGTCGGGGCTCATCATCCTGCGCGAGCGGATGCTGACCATCCCAGACCTCGATGCGCTCAAGAACGCGGCGCTATACTCGCCGAGCTATCTGCAGCTCTATCGAGGAGACTGAAGCGACGCGATGAAGCCGGCCTTCGTTATCGGGACCCGCTTCGTCGGTGACATCCCGCCGGAACGTCGCCGGAGCGGCCCCCTTGCGATCATCGCGGTCTGCGGGGCTGTCTGTCCTGCGCACCCTCACCTTGTTCGCTTGGAAAAGGCTCGTGAGTTCGTCGGCCGAGAAACGTATCCGGTCGGGGAAGCGTCAATACCTCCCACGATTCACGGATGGCCTTGCGAACCTGCTCCGCGTGCTTCTCGTCGGACGCCAAAGGATAGTGAGACTGCTTCGCCATCGGGCGCTCCCCGGATGATCATGCAGGCGGGAGCACCCTACGTCTCTCAGCCACCGGCGCCTACGGGCGGGGCGTTAGCCGGTGATGAACTGACCATACACCTGCCGCGGCGTTTCGGCCAAGGAAATCGGGGATCTGCCGGTCAATTCCCGTTCCGGACATCGATCATAGGTTGAGAAACCGTCCGAGAGGGGTTGTGAAGGCTTGATCCAAGTTAATGAGCGAGGCTCTTTGAGCGATTGGCGCAATATGAGTAACCTATGCAAGAGAGTGCCGTTGAACTCTGTTGCATCATGGCTGATGCCTGATTCCCTGTTTGCCCGCGCTAGACGTGCTATCGAGGAGAGCCGCGCCCTTCGGGAGCAGCATAGACAGGCTGCGGGTCACTACGGCGAAACCGTGAACGATTTGCGTTTGGCCATCATGGACAGCGCCATGCTTCGCTCGGAGATCAAGGCGCGCCGGGACAACGAGGAACCATAGCTCCGGTCTTTTCGCAGAAACGGGCAACCGTTCCTCCCCCACAACGTTGACCGTCTGCCAGGCTGCGCGGCTCGGCACCCGCCAGACGTCAGAACGCAACGGCGCGCTCGACCTCGTGCACCAGGGAGAACGCCTGATGACGACGCGACATCGGTTCAAGCATATAGAGACTCTGGAGGCGCGGCTCGCCGCCGAGGCGGAGCGACTGCGCCAACAAGCGAGCACGCTTCCGCCCGGCGCCGCGCGCGACGAGATGTTGCGCAAGGCGCGCCAGGCGGAAACAGGGTCTCAGATGAGCGAGTGGCTGCGGTCGCCGGGCCTGCAGCCGCCCGAATAGATTGTCTGCCATGATGATCCGCCTTCAAGTCGTCTTTGAATATGCGCGTTGACATTTCGGTTCCGGCGCGGTCCGGATCTCGCTCGCGCGAACTCATGCAGCGTTAACTTATTGAAATGCCGGAACCGGCTGTTGCGGCGGAAGCTACAAACGTTGCCGGGCTGGGCCGCCCCAGCCGGTAAGCGAATTGAGTGGCAATAGAATTTGGGCCCCGGCGCCAGATCCCCCGCCGGGGCTGATTTCCTTCCAACCGATTATCCGCGACAGTGCAAATGACCGCCAAACGTAACCGCAGGAAACAGACCCAATCGCTCCAGGAGCGGCTGGCCGCCTTCGCCGAAAACGCCCGCGAGCGCGCCCGCACCCTGCCGCCGGGCAGGGAACGTGAGATGCTGCTGCAACGCGCCAAACAGAACGAAGTCACCTCGAACCTGACAGACTGGTTGAGCGCGCCCGTCTCCCCAAGACGAGGACAAACATGATGGGGAGCATCAAGCATTACCGCGCGTTTCAGATCGATCCTGATGGGCACGTGTTCGGATGCATCAATCTGGTCTGCGACGATGATGAGCAGGCCAAGCGCGAAGCGGCCGCGCTCGTGCTGGTCCATCGCATCGAGCTGTGGCGGCTCGACCGGCGGATCGCGCAATTCGACGTGCCGCAGGAGCCTGCTCGCGGGTAGAGCCCTGGGAACCCCGCGCTGCGCGCCGGGTTGGTCGAATGATATCGACCTCGCCAGGAGCCAGCATGACGGACGCCGACGTTCGCAAGGGGATGCCACCCGTCAAGCTGTCGCGCGAGGAGTTCGAGCGCCGCTACAAGCGTCAGTTCGTCGATCCCGCCTTTGCCCCGCTCGGACGGGAGCTCGATACGATCACCGCTGCGGCCTGGGACGCCTACAGCCATTCGCGCAAGGCGCCGTTGACGCGGAAGGCGGGCCCAGGCTTCTCCGATCCCGACTACGATCTTGCCGTCGACTGGCTCGATGCGCGCGCAAAAATCCTGGAGGCGCAGCGGCGGCACGACGATGCCGACGAGACGCCGCGCATTCTCCTCATCAACGGCTCGACCCGCAGCGAGCACACCTGTCCCGGCGAGATGTCCAAGACCTGGCGGCTGGTCAAGCTGGCCGAGCCCGTCCTCGTCGAGATGGGATTTGCCGTCGACATCCTCGATCTGTCGCGCCTCGCCTCGGAGTTCGGCAAGACCATTCATCCCTGCAAGACCTGTGTCGGCACCGCCATGCCGCTCTGCCACTGGCCGTGCAGCTGCTATCCGAACTATTCACTGGGGCAGACTGGCGACTGGATGAACGAGATCTATCCGCTCTGGGTTGCGGCCCACGGCATCCTGATCGTGGCGCCGGTGAACTGGTATCATGTGCCCACCGGGCTCAAGGCGATGATGGACCGCATGGTCTGCGCCGATGGCGGCAATCCCGATCCGACTGCGACCCACGGCAAGAATGCCGCTGAGGCCAAGGCGCTGGAGCTGAAGGGCTGGTCCTATCCGCGCCATCTCGCCGGCCGTCACTTCGGCGTCGTCGTTCACGGAGATGCGGTCGGCGCCGCGGGCGTGCGCCGGGCGTTGTCGGATTGGTTGACCGACATGCAGCTGATCTCGGCGGGCCGCTACGCCGAGCTCGACGGCTATGTCGGCTATAGGGAGCCATACGCCACCTCGCATCGCGATCTCGATGAGGACAGCGAATTCCAGCACGAGGTGCAGAATGCGGCGCGTGCGCTCGGCAACGCAGTCCGGCTGGCAAGGAGCGGGCGTTTCGGCGATCCCGGTGCCGGTCTTGTGGACCCCAAACCCAAATGACCGGCGCGCCGCCGCTTGAATGCCTGATCGTCGGAGGCGGCCCGGCCGGGCTGATGGCCGCGATCTATCTGGCGCGCTTCCGCCGCCGCGTCTGCGTCGTGGACACTGGCGCGAGCCGGGCGGCGCTGATCCCGCGCAGTCGCAATGTCCCGGGCTTCGTCCACGGCCTGTCCGGCACGGAGCTGATCGAAAGGATGTCGGCCCAGCTGGACGAGCTCGCCGTCACGCGCGTGGACGCCGAGGTCACCGACTTGCAACGACACGATCGTGGTTTTCTGGCGAGCTGGAATGGCGGCGCGCATGCAGCCGCCACCGTCGTCCTCGCCTGCGGGATCGTCGATACCCATCCGCCGTTCGACGAATGGCGCGCCGCCGTCGCGGATGGGCTCTTGCGCTACTGCCCGATCTGCGACGCCTTCGAGGCGACCGGCCGCCGCATCGGCGTCATCGGCCCGCTGGCGCGTGCTGCGGGCAAGGCGCTGTTCCTGCGCGGCTATTCGCGCGACGTGACGCTGCTCGCAACCGAGCCGGATGACGATCGGGCCGCAACGTCACGGCTGGCCGAGGCGGGCGTGGAGGTCGTGCGTGCGCCCGATCTGCGTTTGCAGCGGAGAGGCGATGGCATCGAAGCGGTCTTCGCCGACGGCCGCACGGCGCAATTCGACATGATCTATCCCGCGATGGGCGCTGAGGTGCGCTCCCAGCTCGCGATGGCGCTGGGTGCCGAGCATACCGTTGAGGGTTATCTGAAGGTCGACGACCATCAGCGCACGTCGATCCGCGGGCTCTACGGCATCGGCGACGTCGTCACCGACCTGCACCAGATCTCGGTCTCGTTCGGCCACGCCGCAATTGCCGCCTGCACCATCCACAACAGCGTGCCGGCGCGATTGGCGTGAGAAGCGGAGTATCGGACATTGGCGAACATGGCGGCAGGATCATCCACGAAGACCTCTGTCTATGCGGCGCTGCTCGGCAATGTCCTCGTCGCGGTCACGAAGATCGGCGCCGCCGCATGGACGGGAAGTTCGGCGATGACGAGCGAGGCGGTGCATTCGCTCGTCGATACGACCAACGAGATCCTGCTGCTCTATGGCTACCGGCGCGCGGCCCGTCCACCCGACGAATCCCATCCGCTTGGCTACGGCCGGGAGCTGTATTTCTGGAGCTTCATCGTTGCGCTGCTCATCTTCGCGCTGGGCGCCGGCGTCTCGCTGTTTCAGGGCATTCTGCACGTCGCCGCGCCCGAGCCGATCGAAGATCCCATCGTCAGCTTCGTGGTGCTCGGCCTGTCATTCCTGTTCGAAGGCGGCTCCTGGCTGATTGCCCTGCGGCGCTTCAGGTCGGACGCCGAGCGGTTTGGTTACTATCAGGCTTTCGTCCGCAGCAAGGATCCTCCGGCTTTCATGGTGCTGCTCGAGGACAGCGCGGCGCTGCTCGGTATCGCGATCGCCGCCGCGGCCACTGCAGCTGCCGTATGGCTGGACCAGCCGGTCTGGGACGGGGTTGGTTCGATCCTGATCGGGCTGTTGCTGGCGACCGCGTCCGTCGCGCTCGCGCGCGAAAGCAAGAGCCTTCTGATCGGCGAGCCTGCAGATCCGGAGCTTGCGCGCTCCATCCTAGAGGTGGCAAGGCGCTCGCCCGGCGTGCTCAGGGCCAACGGCCTCCTGACGGTGCAGCTATCGCCGGCCGAGGTCGTGGTGGCCTTGAGCATCGAGTTCGCCGACGACAAGCGCGCCGACGATATCGAGCAGTGCGTCGTTTCGACCGAGACCGAGATCCGCAGGCGCCATCCGAGCGTGGCGGCGCTGTTCATCAAGCCGCAGACCGATGCCCGCTACCGGGCGGCGCGGGCGCGGCGTTTCGGCTAGAGCCGCATCATGTGGTTCCAGGTCGTCACAATCGGGGGGAGGGCAGGAACGATGAAAGCGTCGCCTTGGTTGAGTTGAGCAGGGGCGGCATGGACGCGCAACTTGGGAGAGAACGGATGGCCCGATCCGAAGAGATGACCCGCTGCATCGAACTCTGCATGAGCTGCTACCAGACATGCCTCGGCACGGCGATGAACCACTGCCTCGAGACAGGCGGCAAGCACGTCGAGCCAGAACACTTCCGCCTGATGATGGCCTGCGCGGAGATGTGCCGGACCGCCGCGCATTTCATGCTGATAAACACGCCGCACCACAAGCATACATGCGCTGAGTGCGCCGAAATCTGCGGCGAATGCGCCGAGGATTGCGCGCGGATCGGCGGCATGGACGAATGCGTCGCGATCTGCCGCTCCTGCGCGCAATCGTGCCGCGCAATGGCGGCGTGAGGAGGGGCCCATGCTGGAAGAAAAGCTCAAGGAAGCGATCGTCGGCGAGTTGCAGCGTCAGGCCGCCGACCGGCCGCAATCGCTCAAGGTCCAGGGCGCGAACGATGGAAACCGCTCGGAGGAGCTGACCGTCAACGGCAAGATCGACGTTGGCGCGCTGGTCATGGTGATCGCGGGATCGGTCGCGGGCGGGCCCTAAAGCATGATCCGGAAAAGTGCGAAGCGGTTTTCCGGAAAGATCATGCGTAAACAACAAGCTTAAGCGCGATGACGATTCATCCAAATCTCATCGCGCTTTAGCCATACTCCTCGCCGATGCCGTATTCCCGGTAGATCTCCAGCGGGTCGAGCTCGGGAAACAGGCGGCATTTGGCCTGCGCCAGGTGCAGGCTCACCGCCGCCGGCTCCTTGCCGTTCGCGAGCAGCTTGCGGATGTCCTCCATATGGGCGTTCGGCCGGTGCTTCGGCTCGAGCTGCTCCAGCGCGACCAGGGCGGTCGCGAGCGCCTCGGTCAGCACCCAGTCATCGTGGCCCGTGATTCCCTTTTTCGACATCGGCAGACCCCAGATGTGGCGGCAGCTCCCAAGTCTATCGCGACTTCGGCCAAATCGCCATTGAGCCGTTGCGGCCGCCGGCGCCGCCATGGACCGGCGACGTGCTCCGGCTTGCATTATGGCCGCGTGTGGCTAAAAGGCGGCGGGTGCGGGGCGATCGTATCTCTGTCGAAATAAACTTGGCGTAGACGGGCCTGCACGGCATCCAGGCCGGCTGTTCCGGTTTGGCCCCTGATCCCGTACGCGCAACGATCCGATTGCGCTACCCCTCAAGGCTCGAGCGCGCATGGTCTTTCTCAGCTTCGTCTATCGCTTCTTCACCAACTTCGCCTTCATGGCGATGGTCTATTTCAGCCTGAACTTCATGGAGAAATATCAGAACCGGGCGATCATCGCGATCCTGGTGCTGGTCTATGCCGCCATGCGCGCGGCCTCGACGCTGCGCGCATTCTATTTCTTCCAGAAGATCGAGAAGCTGGAGGCCGAGACCAAGCGCCTCCAGGCTCCGATCAATGACGGTTCGGGCGGAACCACGGCGCGCAAGCAGGTCGTCGCCGACGTTGCGCGGCTGCGGCGCGACGGCGAGCTCAAGTCCTATATGGACCTGTTTTTCCTGGCGCTGATCGTGCTGCTCTGCGTCGCCGCCATCATGCGGCAGTGAGGGCTTAAACGCGCTTCTTCAGGCTGGCGACGCGGGTCGGGCGGGGCGTAGCGCGCTTGGAGGCCGCGTCCTTGACCGCAATCCCCTTGGCCGCAATCCCCTTGGCTGCAGTCACCTTGGCTGCAGTCCCCTTGGGTGCAATGTCGATGGGCTGCGCGGCATGATCCGGTGCCGCCGACGCTGTATGCGCCGTACGCCGTCCTTGCAGCTTGGCTGCCTTGCCCTTTGCTGCTTTGCCCTGTGCTGCCTTGCCCCTGGCCGCATGAGGTGGCTCGGCTGCCATCGCCAGCCGGGTTGCGGCACGCCGCGACAAGGTCGTCGACAGCAGCACCTCGACCGAGCCCTCCGGAATTGCGAACAGATCGCGGTCGGGCACGGGCAGGGTGGATGCGATATCCATCTGCCCCTTGGTCCGGCGCGGCAGCAGCGGCTGATGCTCGGTCTGCGCATTGAGATCGGCCAGCGCGGGCGCCGGCAGCATCCGGGTCTGCGTGAATACGAAATTCGGCACGCGCGGCCAGCGTGCGATCGGCGTCGTTTCGGTCGGCGGATGCAGCAGCCATTCCACCGCCGTGGTCGGCGTCGCCGGCCGCTCGGCGGTCGCGGGCACCACATGGACGATGCGATAGCCGCGCGCCTTGAGGTCGCGGATGATCTTCGGCAGCGCCGCCACGGTGCGGGCCTGGATGTCGTGCAGCAGCAAAATGCCCTTGCCCTTGGCCTCCAGCCGCTGGATCGCGAGCTGGTAGACGCGGTCGGACGATACGTGCCGCCAGTCGTCGGCCGGAAAGTCGGCGCTCCACACCTGGATGCCGCGCGAGATCAGAAGGTTCTCGACGCCCTCGGCGCGCATCAGGCCGGGAATGCGGAAGAACGGGGCGAGCTGGGACGGATCGGTCATCGCGGCCGAGGTCCATTCGATGCCGCCGTTGATCTCGGCCTCGGCCTTTTCGATCGGCATCCGGTCGAAGGTCAGCGGATGGTCCATGCTGTGGGTGCCGACGGTGTGGCCCGCCGCGACCAGCTTGCGCACGCCTTCCGGATTGGCCTTGGCCTGGTTGCCGATGATGAAGAAGGTCGCCTTGATGCACTCGTCGGCGAGGATCTTGAGGACCTGGTTGGAATATTTCGGCAATGGACCATCGTCGAAGGTCAGGACGACCTCATGGTCCTTCAGCGGCAGCGTCTCGCGGTACTGCATGGTGCCGATGCGCGGATGCTCGCGCGGATCGACCACGAGGGTGCGGGACGTCCCGAGCGCGTCCGGGTGACCGGGGCAGTCGGCTGCATAAGCTGCCGGCGCGCCCACGGTCAGCAATCCCAGACAGAGGACGATCCACGATCGCGTCCGAACTACAACGCTACTTCCGATCATGAACCCGGTCTGCCCTCATAAGCGATTGCCGCCATTCTAGGTCGGAGCTGCACCGAAACGGTTCAGGCGCACGTCCCCTCCATGTTTGCACGGCGTAGCATGAACAGAGTGTTAATAGGGCCAAAATCACCCCATTTTGCGCCGGCGTGACATTCCGGGATCAGCGCGCATCGGCATTCTTCGGCGGCGCGCCGGCCGCCACGACATGAACCACGCGAAAGCCGTTCTCTCTCAGATACCGCAGAAAGGCCGGCATGATCGCCGCCGTGCGCGCCTTGGGGTCGTGGAAGAGGATGATACCCTTGCCGCTAGCCGCGAGGCGCTCCGTGACGAGCTTCAACTCCTGTTCCGGCGTCATCTCGTTCCAGTCGCTGGCCCAAAGATCGGCGCCGAACACGACGATGCCGCGCGACTGGAGCAGGTCGAGCTGCGCTTGCGTCCCCTCGAAATAGGGGAAGCGGAAGAACGGCGTCGATGGTGTCGTCGTCGACACCCCGTGCAGCGCCATCTCGTCGGCCGCGATGCCGCGGTCGATCTCGCTCCTGGCCTTGTCGAACGGGATCCGCGCCATGAACGGATGCGAGAAGGTGTGGTGGCCGATGGTGTGGCCTTCGCGCGCGATCCGCTTGACCATCTCGGGGTGTTCGGTGGCGTGCAGACCAATCAGGAAGAAGGTTGCGCGCACGCACTCCTGCGCCAGCGCCGCCAGCACCTTCGATGTCGTCGGCGGGTAGGGGCCGTCGTCGAAGGTCAGCACGACCTCGTGATCGGCCAGCGGCAGCGTCTGCGGAAAGCTCTTCAAGCCGACGCGCGGATAGGTCTTGGCGTCGACGCTGAGGATGCGCGAGGTACCGAGCGCGTCCTTGCGCGGGCACTCGGCGGCATCCGTCGAGACGATGCCGACGACGAGCGCACCCGCCATCATCGAGGTCCACCTCAGTTGGAGCATCTTTGTCATTGCGCTCGGAGTTGCCTTGTGGGTATTGCCTGATCGTCAGCCCAGATCACTCGTTCCACCTGTCAAACGGCGAGGCGCGCCATGGACGAACATATGGACGTTGCCCCTACCGCTTCGGATTCGGTACTCGACCACGTGCCGATGCGCAATGAAGACGGCGAAATTCGTCACGAATTCGTCGAGGAAATTGCCCATGCGATCGAGGCCGGCGACAGTGCGGCGCTGCGCGCCTGCGTCGCGGAGCTGCACGAGGCCGATCTCGGCGATTTGATCGGGGCATTGCAGCCCGACGCCCGCGTCCGCCTCGTCGAACTCACCGGCCGTGATTTCGACTTCTCCGCGCTGAACGAGGTCGACGAGACCGTGCGCGAGGAGATCCTCGAGGAGCTGCCGCCGGAGACGGTCGCCGAGGGTGTCCGCGAGCTCGAATCCGACGATGCGGTCGAACTCCTGGAAACCCTCGACGCCGCGGAGCAGGAGGAAATCCTCGAAAAGCTGCCGCTCAAGGAGCGCGTCGCGCTCGAGCGCAGCCTGCTGTATCCGGAGAACTCCGCCGGCCGCCGCATGCAGACCGAGTTCATCGCGGTGCCCCAGGATTTCACCGTGGGCCAGGCGATCGACTATATGCGCGAGACGCCGGATCTGCCCGACCGCTTTTACGAAATCTACGTCGTCGACAAGGACCAGCACTGGCAGGGCGCCGTGCCGCTCGATGTGCTCTTGCGCACGCGCCGGCCGGTGGCGTTGACCGAACTCACTGACGAGGACCGCCGCCGCGTTTCCGTCCTGGAGGACCAGGAAGAGGTGGCGCGCATGTTCGGCAAGTACAATCTCGTCGCCGCACCCGTGCTCGACACCCAGGACCGCCTCGTCGGCGTCATCACCGTCGACGACGTCGTCGACGTCATCGAGGAGGAGGCGGAAGAGGACCTCAAGGCGCTCGGCGGTGTCACCAGTGACGAAGAGCTGTCGGACACCGTCCTCACGATTGCGCGCGGCCGCTTCAACTGGCTGCTGGTGAACCTCGCCACCGCGTTCCTGGCGTCCTCCGTGCTCGGCCTGTTCGAGGGGCAGCTCGAGAAGATGGTGGCGCTCGCGGTGCTGGCGCCGATCGTGGCGAGCCAGGGCGGCAATGCGGCGACCCAGACCATGACGGTCGCGGTGCGGGCACTGGCGACGCGCGAGCTCGGCTCCTCCAATGCCTGGCGCGTGGTGCTGCGCGAGTCGCTGGTCGGCCTCGTCAACGGGCTCGCCTTCGCCGTGATCACGGGCATTGCCGCGGTGGCCTGGTTCAAGATCCCGGGCCTCGGCATCGTCATCGGGCTCGCCATCATCTGCAACCTCGTCGCCGGCGCGCTCGGCGGCATCCTGATCCCGATGGCGCTGGAGCGCGTGCGGGCGGACCCCGCGGTGGCGTCGGGCACGTTCGTGACCACCGTGACCGATGTGGTCGGCTTCTTCTCCTTCCTCGGCATCGCGACGCTCTGGTTCGGGTTGAAGTAGGGCCGGTTTGGGACCCCAGGCTCTCACCACGTCATTGCGAGCTTCGTCGCAAGGGCTCCTCGCAATGACGGAGGAGGCAGCGGGGGCATCCTCACTCTCGTGTCCTGGCTGCGCAGCGTTTGGGGGCACGAGACAATCTTTAATCCGAACTTAAGCGACCTGCCGCATCATCGCTGCGCTTGGGGGACTGGACATGCGGTTGCGGCTGAAGGCGGACGGACGGGTCGTTGAATTGCGGGACGGACAGGAGTTTCCGGTCCAGCCGTCGGCGGTCGAGCTTGCGGCCAATGCCGCGCCGGCCGACACCTCTTCGCTCGCGGTGCGCGATTTGCGCCGCCGCGCCTGCCTGACCCAGATGGAGTTCGCGGCCAAGCTCGGCGTTCCCGTCGAGACCATCCGCAACTGGGAGCAGGGCAAGCGTGCTCCTCGGGGGCCGGCCCGCGCGCTGCTCGCGGTGATCGCGCATGCGCCCGATACCGTGTTCCAGGCGCTCGCCAAGGCGTGACGTCAAGGCCTGAAGCCTCGCGCGAACCTCCGGTTAGCATTGCCCTGAACATCCGTCCCGATAGCACTGACGTCCGTTGGCAACCATCCCGGACGAGGTCCATAATGTCGACGGGGCTGCCGCAACAGAGGGGATTCCTCATGCTGTTCGTAGAGGCCAATGGTGCAAGGATTCCGGCGATCGGGCTCGGGACCTGGGAGCTTGAAGGGCGCACCTGCGCGCGCGTGGTCGAGCAGGCGCTGCGGCTCGGCTATCGCCACCTCGACACCGCGCAGGCCTACGACAATGAGCGCGAGGTCGGCGATGGCTTGCGCGCCTCCGGCGTGCGTCGCGATGAAGTGTTCCTCACGATGAAGGTCTGGACCAACCATTTCGCGCCCCACGATCTCGAACGCTCGGTCAAGGAGAGCCTCGCACGCCTGCGGCTTCCCTCCGTCGATCTGCTGCTGCTGCACTGGCCCAATCCCCACGTGCCGCTGGCGGAGACGCTTGGAGCGCTGTCGCATGCAAAGACGATGGGCCTGACGCGCCACATCGGTGTCTCCAATTTCACGGTGGCGCTGATCGAGCAGGCGGTGGCGGCCTCGCCGGAGCCGCTCGTCTGCAACCAGGTCGAGTATCATCCTTATCTCGACCAGGCGAAGGTGAGGGCGGCCTGCGACCAGCACGGCCTCGCGCTGGTCGCCTACAGCCCGATCGCCAAGGGCCGCATCAAGACCGACCAGAGGCTTGCCGAGATCGGGCGCATCCACCGCAAGACGCCGGCGCAGGTCTGCCTGCGCTGGCTGGTGCAACAGAATGTCGCTGCGATCCCGCGCACCTCGCGCGTCGAGCGCCTGTCGGAAAACATCGAGATCTTCGATTTCGAGCTGTCGGAGGAGGAGATGAGCCGGATCGCCGCGCTCGCCACCCCGAAGGGACGCCTGACCGACTTTGGCTTCGCGCCGAAATGGGATTGAGAGGGACCCGCGGTATGCTAGGACCGCGACGGCAACCCAAGATCGGTCGATGGAACTGCGGAAGATCATACGGACGGACATTGCGGCCTCGGCGATCGCGCATCTGACGCTGGTGGCGCTGATCGTTTTGATCAGCGAGGTCCATCCGTTTCACGCCGCGCCGTCCGAGACTGTCACGGTCGACATCGTCACGCCGGAGCAGGTGAAGCAGGAGGAAGCCAAGGCCGAGGAGAAGGAAGCGGCGAAGGAGAAGCCGCCCGAGCCGCTTCCCGACCTGAAGCTGCCCAAGCTCGATCTCAACGACAAGGCGGACACAGCGTTGAAGTCTGCGGCCGAGCAGCAGACTGCGGCACCATCTTCGTCACCGCACGCCTCGCCCGAGCCACAGCAGAAGCAGCCGCAACCCGCACAGGCGTCGAAGCAGCACGAGGCCAACGTGCAACCGCAGCCGCAGTCTCAGCCGCAGCAGCACTCTCAGCCGACGCCGCAAACGCCGCCTCAGGCGATGCCGCAGCAGCAGGCTGCGCCGCCGGCCTATCAGGCGCCCCAGCCCGACGTCACAGTCAAATACGGGGTCATGCTGGGCCTGCCGCCCGAGCTGCCGCCCGAGCCGAAGGATGCCCCCAAGGACGATGGCGGCGACGCCAAGGATTCGATCGCGGCCAGGTTGCCGGCCGAAGTCATCGCGGCACTCCGTCGTCATTTGCGAAGTTGCGCAAAGCTGCCCGCCGGGGTCGCGCCGAGCGACAACGTCCATGTCAAGCTGCGCGCGGTGTTCGCCACCGACGGCACGCTGGCGCGCGAGCCCATCCTGATCGAAGCGCCGCCGTCCGCGAAAGGCGTGGCCATCGTCAAGTCTGCAATGAGCGCGCTCCAGAACTGCCAGCCCTACAAGATGCTGCCGGCCAATTTGTATGGGGAATGGAAGGTGCTGGACCTGCCGTTCAGCCCGAAGGATTTTGGGTCGTAGCGCTCCCGCCATCGTGCCTGTGTCGCCCTCTGTCAATCCCATCACGCAAATTCCGCGGCGGGATTCTGGATTGCTCACATGGGGATTTGGTGTGTCAAGGCGGTTTGTTCAGCTCTTTGTTCGATTGCAGGCCAGCTCTTCGTCCCGACCGTGGAGCACGTGGGATGGCGCGCGCAGATCGAGTCAAGGTCGGCCCGGAGGGCCGTCGCGAAGCGACTTGGCCTTGACTCGAGCGAGCACGCCATCAGGCTTTGGCAGTCGGGGCAGCGGGCGGATAACTCCTTTTCGTCAGGCGATCCAAGGGTCGAGCCGGTTTTTGCAATCTGGTTTGCTTGCCAGATCAAACTCACATTCGGTCGCCGCGCGGCGGCGGCTGCACCAACATTCCGCTTGCGGCGGGCAGGCTCGAGAGGACGAGACCATTCTTCGTTACGGCGTTTGAAGCCATGCAATCCATCGGTTCGTCCACCCGGATCGGCCGAGGCTGATCAATCTCGGCGGATTGGCTTTGAGGCTGAGGAGCGTGGTGTCAGGCGGCGGCCTTTATCTCGGCTCCCTCGATCACCACGCCCGCGGTCACGTACTTCCAGAGGGCCACGAGCAGCTTGCGCGCGAGCGCCACGATCGCGCGCTTGCGGCCGCGTTGGCTGTGCACCTTGAACCACTGGGTCAAAGCCGATTGAGGCTGGTGGCGTACCCAGAGCCAGGCGAGCTGGATCATCGTGGTTCTCAGGCGCGGATTGCCAGCCTTCGACACGCCTTGCTCGCGCTCGATGCCGCCACTGCGCCATGGCGTGGCTGCAAGGCCGGCATAGGATGCAATCTGGCGGCGGTTGGCGAACTGCCGGTAAAAGGCCTCCGACCAGAGAACGGCCGTGAAGTTCGGGCCCAGGCTCTTCAGTTCGAGCAGCATTGCCACCGGGTTCGATACGGTCTTCTCCCCCGCCGCCTTGCTCGCGGCCAGCAACGCATCCTGCTCGCGCTCCACCGCCGTGATCTGGTCGAGCAGCAGTTCGAGCCGGTCGAGTTCGCGGCTGATCTGCGCCTTCAGATGCGCCAGCAAGGCGCGCCCGTCGCCCGTCCGCAAGGCCTCCAGCCGCTTCCGCCGGTCTCGCCGCAGCGGCGCGTAGTCGAAGATCCCTTGCGCGAACAGAAGACCCTTGATCCGGTTCACATGCTCGATCCGCTCCGCGATCAAGGTCTCTCGCTCGCGGCACAGCCTACGGCGGTCCTCCTCTGCCGGAGAGGGCGCAACGACCATGGCGCAGACCCGTACCTCGCCGCGCTTGTAGGCCAGCAGCGTCCGCAACAGCGTCTCGCCATCCAGCCGGTCCGTCTTGGCCCGCCGGCGCCGGCGCGGCGTCGCAATCGAGGCCGGATCGACTACGTGGCTCTCGATGCCTTCCTGCTGCAGGGCGCGGTGAAGCCAGAACCCGTCCAGCCCCGCCTCCTGGATCGTGATGATCGGATAGCTCTCACCCGTTCGCGCCTGCGCCTTGCGCTTCAGCTCCGCAAACAGCTTCAACAGTTCCGAAAGCTCGCCGGCCTTCATGCTGCGTTTGGACATCTTCTCGCCCTTGCAGGGCGACAGCGAAGTGACCAGCCATGTCGAACGGCTCAGTTCCAATGACACAAAAATTGCGCCAAACTGCGTGCGGATAGCGGCCAGTCCGTCGGAAGGATGATCGAGCAACATCGTCGTCTCCAGGTTGAATGGATTCAGCAACCCTCAGTCTGGCCTCAGACCTGGTCGCTATCCACTCCCCATGGAATCTTCGTCGCAAGGGCTCCTCGCAATGACGAGGAGGAGAGAGCGTGGACCACACGCCTCTCGCGTGCCCCGGACGCAGCGCAGCGCTCCTTCAGCGTGCGCTGCAGAGCCGGGGCCCATGTCGCCGCGCCCGTGCCGTGTTGCTCGGGGTCCCGGCTCTGCGCCGCAACGCTTCGCGCGTTGCAGCCTGTCCGGGACACGAGAGATCAATGACTGCGCTTCATCCCCTCATCAAGGTTGACCTCCGGCGCCATCGCGGCCCACGCGCTCGACGCGAACTGCCTGCGCCAGGTCACGACCACCACGGCTGCGGTGGTGACGAACAGCACCCATGGGCTGACGAACCAGCCGAGATAGCCGAGCGCGAAGAAGAAGGCGCGCTGGCCGCGATTGAAATGGCGGCCGGCGGATTCGAACAGGCGCGAGGTGCGGATGACGTGGGCTTCGGCCTCCGGCGTGTCGCGCCGGTTGGCCGGCGGCATGCCGCCGAACAGGATCGCGACATAGTTGAACAGGCGATAGGCCCAGGCGAATTTGAAGAAGGCGTAGACGCAGATCAGCACGAGGCCGACGCATTTGAGCTCCCACAGCGCGGGCGAGGTGCTGAGGTCGATCGGCAGCTTGCTCAGGATCGTGATCGCGTCGTTGGTGGCGTGCAGCAGCGCCAGCGCGCCGCCGAGCGCGAACAGGCTGGTGGAGGCGAAGAAGGCGGTGCCGTTCTGGAGCGAGGCCATGATCTGCATGTCGACCATGCGCGTGTCGCGGTCGAGCAGCCGGCGTACCCAGACCTCGCGATAGCCGTTCATGCGCGCCGACAGGCTGTCGCGGCCATAGGCCGAGTGCTCCAGCGTCAGGGCATAAATCAGCCATTCGATGATGAAGAAGCCGACGGCAGCGATGTCGACCCAATGCCTGCTCATGTCTTTCTCCTCGCAAGGACCGCAACGATTGCCACGCATGACGGGGCGCAGCAACGATTGATTGGCGGCAGGCGATGGCGTTAAAAGCAGCTCGCTCTAGGACGTCTCGGGAAGGACTGGTGACATGGCTGCGCTGAAACTCGCGATCGGCAACAAGAACTACTCGTCATGGTCGATGCGGCCCTGGCTCGCGCTCCGCGCCAACGACATCCCGTTCGTGGAGACGCTGATCCCGCTCTACACCGACAATCCCGCGGACAAGGAGCAGATCCTGTCCTTCAGCCGCGCCGGCAAGGTGCCGGTGCTGGTCGATGGCGACATCACGGTGTGGGATTCGCTTGCCATCATCGAATACATCGCCGAGCGCTACCCGGAAGTGAAGCTGTGGCCGGACGATGTCGCTGCGCGCGCGCATGCCCGTTCGGTGTGCGCCGAGATGCATTCCGGCTTCGCCGCTCTGCGCAACGAGTGCGGCATGAACCTGCATCGGCCGATCCGCCCCGTGACGCTGTCGGCGGACGCCAAGGCGAACATCGCTCGGATCGAGGAGATCTGGCGCGAATGCCGCGCCCGCTATGGCGCGAAGGGGCCGTTCCTGTTCGGCCGCTTCGGCGCGGCGGACGCCATGTATGCGCCGGTCGTGCACCGCTTCCGCACCTATGCGATCGAGGTGGCGCCGGACACCAGGGCCTACATGGAAACGATGATGGCGCTGCCGGCATTCCAGGAATGGACGCGCGACGGGCTGGCTGAGACGCTTGTCATCGCGAAATTCGAGGACGCCTGATCGCAGCTCTGGTGGGTGCGGCCGACCGCGTGTCGGCCGGCGGCTCTCATGATCCGGAAATCGACCAGAGCAACGCCTCACTCGGAGCTGCGACCGGCCTGCCACACGCCCCCTGAACCAGCGACCCCGGCGGTATCATCGGTCCGCTGGTTCCATCTCTATCATTCTGAAAAAACTGCAAAATTTGTGTGCTCGCCATGCTGGCATGGTGCTGGCCAAAACGACCGGCCGCGTGCTATATAGCGGCCCGGGTTTCCGGCCAGCCATCGCAGTGGGACACTGGGCGAGGCAGGCGCTGTTTGAGTAATGGAGAGGGTGTTGAAGCACAAATTCCCCGTGGGAACGCGCGTCCTGTTCACGGCTAGCAATGTTGCGCGTCCGGCCGCCAGCGGCGCCTATGAGGTCATCCGCCTGCTGCCGACCGAAGGCGACGATTGCCAGTACCGGATCAAGAGCTCGACCGAAGCTTTCGAGCGCGTTGCCAAGGAAAGCCAGCTCGCGCTCTCCTGAAGGCTGTGACGCCGTCAGCGCATTGGCGACCCCGGGGAATTGCATTCTGCCGCCGTCAAAAGGCCTGCTTCACCTTCACAAGGTGAGCGGGGGCAGTTGCCGACACGCGGTGCTCGCTTGACCATTCGCTCTTTGCTCGCGTGAGGGGACGTCGCGCATGAACTGGGCATGGGCCAGTTCGCTTGACCAAATCTGGCGTTCGCCGGCCCTCCCGATGTGGATGACGCTGGCGGCTGCCGGATTCTTCGGATTGATCCTCCTGATCACGCTGCTGCGCGCCGACAGATCGGTCGCCAATGGTGCGCTGACCGTCATCACGCTGTTATCGATCGCGATCGCGGGGGCCGCCACCGTGCGCGTCTATGGACCGGAAGCGCAGTCCGCTCCAGCCGAAGCGCGCGCGCAAGGTGCGGTGACCGCGAGCCTGCCGGCGCTGTCCTGTCTCGACGATCTCGCCGGCGATGTCGTCGCCGCTGGTTGCGAGAAGGCGCTGTTCGGTGCGCCTGACGCAGCGGCTGCGGCGGTCTCCTACACTGCCGCCAGGATCGACCGGCTGACCGCGCTCGGCGACGCCGCCGCGGCCGAGAAGAGTCTGACAATCGATATGAAGGTGCTGCGCAAGTCGCTGGAGCGTGATCGCTACGGCCTTGTCGCGCATGTGCTGATGATGCGCGACGGCTGCACGCAGGTCGATTGCGCCGCGTTCCGCTCGCTGGCCGACCAGCGGCAGGTCGCGGCCAACATGGACTCCCATCTCTATGACACGCTGGTCGCGCGCTATGCGCCGACCTGGAACACGCCTGCAGCAGCGACAGCGATGCCGGTCACCGCTGCACTCGCCGGGATGCCGCCATCGGTGCCGACGGGCAAGCCGACCAATGCAGAGTTCCCGAGCGCTTCGTCGACGCCACCGGTGAGCATCATGAATCCGGAACCGTCGCCCGCGGCGACCCGCCAGGCGACGCCGGCCGCAAACGCAGCGGCGGCACCGCGTGCGCCGGCCGCGACCTCGGCACAGGCCGCAGCGCCGGCCGCGAAGAAGCCGCCGGCGCCAAAAGCTGCGCGTGCGCCGGCAGCCGCACCGGTTCCGCTCGCACCGCCGCCGGCATCGGCCGCTGCTCCGGCTGCGGATAATGAATAGATCGGCATTCCCAATGCGTGGCTGCCCGGCTAATGCTTGGGCATGCCACTCCATCTGATCAAGCTCGCCGTCGGCTGCGACTCCGTCAAGGAATTGAAGGAGTGGGTGGCCGAACGGATGCGGACCGCCAAGAAGAAGGGTCTGCCGCAACGTCACATCCACATCACCCGCATGGTGCCGAAGCGCGACGCCGAAATCCTCGCCGGAGGTTCGCTCTATTGGGTGATCAAGGGCGAGATCGCCGCGCGCGAGAAGATCATCGGCATCGAGCCGTTCCGCGACAAGGACGGCATCGGGCGCTGCCGGATCGTGATGCAGCCGAAGGTGATCTCGGTCTCGCCGCGGCCGATGCGCCCGTTCCAGGGCTGGCGCTATCTGACCGATGATTCCGCGCCGGCCGATCTCGGCAAGTCTGCGGCCGGCTCGATTGCGGCGATGCCGGAGCCGATGCGGCGCCAGCTGCGTGACCTCGGGCTGCTCTAAACAGCGATATTGTCGATCAGCCGGGTGGTGCCGAGCCTGGCCGCGACCAGGATCCGCAGGGGGCCGTCCTTGCGCGAGGTGACCGGTGCCAGCGTCTCGGCATGGCGGACCTCGTAATAGTCGAGCGCCAAGCCTGCCGCCTTGATCATCTCGGCGCCGCCTCCCATCGCAGGCGCGATCGAATCGCCGGCACGGATGCGCGCGGCGCTCTCTTTCATGGCGCGGTAGAGGACGGTGGCGGTCTGGCGCTCCTCGGGCGAGAGGTAGACGTTGCGCGAGGACATCGCGAGCCCGTCGCGCTCGCGCACGGTGCGGGAGCCGATCACCTTGACGCCGAGGTCGAGGTCGCGCGCCATCTGCATCACCACCCGCAACTGCTGAAAGTCCTTTTCGCCGAAGATCGCCACATCAGGCCGGCACTGCGTGAACAGCTTGCCGACGACGGTGGCGACACCGCCGAAGAAGTGCGGTCGGAAGCGGTCCTCGAGCCCGGCCAGCGCCGGCCCTTCCGGCACGATGCGGGTGGCAAAGCCCTCCGGATACATGGCTGCGACGCCCGGGTGCCAGACGATATCGACCTCCTCGGCGACGAGCCTGGCGATATCGGCCTTCCAGGTTCGCGGGTAGGCACCAAAATCCTCGGTCGGGGCAAACTGAGTGGGGTTGACGAAGATCGACACCACGACGCGAGTGGCGCGCCGCTTGGCAAGACGAACCAGCGACACATGCCCGTCGTGAAGGGCCCCCATGGTCGGGACCAGCGCGATCGTGGCCTTTCGCTTGCGGAGATTGTCGATGGCGCGTCGCAGGGTGGGGACCGTGCGGGCGATCAATGGGCTTGCTGACATCAGGACTCGACGGATTGGGAAGCGACGAAAGGCGCGGGCGCAGCGCCAGCAGGCTAACCTTAACAAGCGGCGCTCGTGGACGCCATGCATCCGGATGCGGCACAGCATCCCGCGCACGGTGGCGCAGCACGTTTGCGACATTGTGGGCCGGATCGCAGATGAAAGATGGCGCGCGATTCATGATGAAGCAGGGCGCGCTGCGATTTGCATTACCTGTCACGCATTTCACTTGACCGCAGAGGCGACCAACTCGAAGATATTCGTCAGGGTGTTGAGGATCGCTATGCTTGTGCAGGCTAGCCAAGGCCAATCCGGCGCGGCGCATGTGGTCGTGCTCGGCAACGAGAAGGGCGGCTCCGGCAAATCGACCACCGCCTTGCACATTGCTGTTGCGCTCCTGAAGGCCGGCCAGCGGGTCGCCACCATCGACCTCGACTGCCGCCAGCGAAGCTTCACCCGCTATATCGACAACCGCGCCGCCTGGGCCCGTCGCACCAAGCTCGACCTCGAACTGCCGGTGCATCGCTGCATCAAGCTCGGCGAGACCATGCAGATTGCCGAGAACGAGACTTCCGAGTTCCAGCAGTTCATGGAGGCGGTCTCGGCAGTCGAGAGCAGCTTCGACTTCATCGTCATCGATACGCCCGGTACCGACAGCTATCTGATGCGGCTTGCCCATTCGATGGCCGACACCCTGGTGACGCCGATCAACGACAGCTTCCTCGATTTCGATGTGCTCGGCACCGTCGATCCCGCGAGCTACGCGGTGACGGGCGAGAGTCACTATGCCGAGATGGTACGCGACGTCAGGCGCAAGCGCCGCCAGGTCGATGGCGCGACCACCGACTGGATCGTCGTGCGCAACCGCCTCTCCATGCTCGGCTCCCGCAACAAGCAACTCGTCGCCGAGGGGTTGAAGGATTTGTCGCTGCGGCTCGGGTTCCGCTACGTCGATGGCTTCGCCGAGCGTGTCGTGTACCGCGAATTTTTTCCGCGCGGCCTGACCGCCCTCGATGAGATCGATGAGGCCACGCTCGGCATGCGGCCCAATCTCGGCCATCTCACCGCGCGGGAAGAGGTGACGAGCCTGCTCCGCCAGCTCAAGCTGCCGCTCGACGAGCGCGGCCGCCGCCGCGCCGCCAACCGGGCCGAGTGGTTCAGCCAGGTCGACAAGCCGCTTGAGGTCCACGACATCCTCGGCGCCTGACGCCTCGGTATCGCGCCAGTTCCAGCCGTTCCGGGTAATACCTGTCGCGGGAACCCGGCCCGCGTCCGGCGCGTTCTATCCTGCATCTACTGCGAAATCGAACCGAATCGAGACCGGTTGCGTCGAACGGTGACCTGCACCCTGACGTAGCGGTATGAGGATGGGGTGCTCACAAACCGTGTGCGACGCACAATGAAAGGGCTGCGGGCTCACAATATTTAGCCTTCCTGTCACGCTCCTGTGACATATATTAGGGAATAGGCGACCAGGGGCCGAAGAGCCCCGGAAGAACACGATTTTCAACAGGGATTCAGGCCGCAAAGCCTGAGGCTGAGGACGAAAATGAAGCGTGGAATTGCCGTTCTGGTTTCGGTCAGTGCCCTCTGCGGCATCGCCTATTTCACGGCGAGCAAGTGGGCGATCAAGCACGAGACCATCACCTTCTACGATGCCTCGCGCGACAACCGCCCGGTGCCCGTAGACATCGCGGTGCGCCGCGACAAGGAACTGCAGGCCAATGCCGGCATGATCACGCTGCCGGTCGCCGTGATCAACCACGGCAACACCGTCAAGAACACCGAGTACGGCTTCCTCGCCAACATCTTCGCCGCGCGCGGCTACATGGTCGTGAGCCCGCAGCATGATTTGCCGACCGATCCTCCGATGGTGACCAAGCCCGGCGAACTCTACGTCGGCCGGCTGCCGCAGATCCTGCGCGGCGTCGCCAACATCCATCTCGCCATGCAGGAGATGAAGAAGGTTCAGCCCAACGCCGACTATGACAAGGTGACCATGGTCGGCCACTCCATGGGCGGCGACATCACGATGTACTTCGCCAAGCAGTATCCGGACGAAGTCAAGAAGGTCGTCACGCTCGACAATCTGCGCGTGCCCTTCGTCACCGCCGGCAAGTTCAAGATCCTCTCGTTCCGCTCGCAGGATCCACAGTTCAAGACGGACGCAGGCGTGCTCCCGACCGACGAGGAATGCGAGAAGGCGGGCATCCAGGTCGTGAAGACCGAATTCCAGCACAACGACATGCGCGACACCGGTCCGGATGCGGCCAAGAGCTCGATCCAGAGCATGCTCGACAAGTTCCTGAACGCGACGGACAGCGAGGTGGCGCCGGTCGACACGCAATCGGCCCCGCCCAAGGTCCTCGAGCCTGGTCCGGTCGCCCTGATGGCGCCTGCCAAGAGCTGACGTACAAGGGCTGACGTACAAGAGCTGACATCGCCGCTCGACTGTAAGCCTCCGCCGGCGCCCGCCCGCGGAGGCTTTGCGCATTGACCGGGCCGCATGCGCTGACCACATTAGCCGTTCACGCAAGGTGCAAGCGATGTCGGGCGAACCCATCAAACCGCGCGGTCGCGATGCCGTCTCGGCGCAAGCAGACGGCGCGCTACCGCAAGCGGGGACCTCAACCGCGGAAGACATCGCCGCCTTCGTCGCCAAGGCGCGGGCCCTGTCACCGCATGCACCGGGCGCGAAGGGACGGCTGATCTTTGCGCTGGATGCGACGATGAGCCGGCAGCCGACCTGGGACATGGCCTGCGCGCTCCAGGCCGACATGTTTCGCGAGGCCGCGGCGCTCGGCAGTCTCGACATCCGGCTGGTCTATTATCGCGGCTTCAACGAGTGCCGGGCCACGGGTTGGATCTCCGACAGCGCCAAGCTGGCGGCGCTGATGAGCAAGATCGATTGCCGCGGCGGCGACACCCAGATTGGCAAGGTACTGAGCGAGGCCCGGCGCGAGGCGGTCGCATCCGGCGTGCGGGCCGTGGTCTTCGTCGGCGATGCCATGGAGGAAGAAATCGACCAGCTCTGCGCCAAAGCCGGCGAACTCGGCATGCTCAAGGTGCCGGTGTTCGTGTTTCAGGAAGGTCATGACGCCGTCGCCGAGCGGGCCTTCCGCGAGATCGCGCGCCTGACTGGCGGTGCCTGGTGCCGGTTCGATCCCGGTGCGGCGGCGCAGCTGCGCGAGCTGTTGCGGGCAGCTGCGGCCTATGCCGCCGGCGGACGTGAGGCGTTGCTGAAATTGGCTGGAAGCGTGAGCGGCGCGGCGAAGCTGATCAGCCAGCTGAAATAGCGGCCTGGCCGGCGGCAGTGAACGCCATGCTTTTTGACGAGAGGACGACTATATTCCGGCCATGACCCTGCTTGCCGGCGCTGTCGCTGTTATCACGCTTTACCTGCTGCTCCAGATGTTCCGCTCCGCCAATCCGGCGGTGCTGGCGCGCACCATCAAGTTCGGCGGCGGCGTGCTGGCGCTGGCGGTCGCAGCCTTCACGGGCTTGCGCGGCGAGCTGGCGGTTGCGATCCCCCTCGGAATATTTGGCGCCGGGTTGCTCGGCTGGACGCCGTTGGCGAATGCCGGCTTCGGCAATGTCGGAGGGCTGTTCGGCGGCGGCGCGACGCGCCCGTCCGGGCAGGCCTCGCGGGTGCGCTCGCCATTCCTGGACATGCGGCTCGACCACGACTCTGGCCAGCTTTCCGGCCAGATCGTCGCGGGGCCTCACGCCGGGCGCAGTCTCGATGAGTTCGATCTCGCCGGCCTGCTGGCGATGGTCCCGACCTTCGACGCCGAGAGCGTGGCCTTACTTGAAAGCTATCTGGACCGCCGGTTTCCCGCTTGGCGTCAGAACGCGCAGGGCGATGCGGCAGGGCGGCAGCGCCGCACGGCGGCGAGCAGCAAAATGACGGCGGAGGAAGCCTATCAGATCCTTGGCCTGCAGCCGGGCGCGGGGCGCGACGACATCAGCCGGGCCCACAAGGCCCTGATGAAGAAACTCCATCCCGACCAAGGGGGCTCGACGTATCTCGCTGCCCGGGTAAACGAGGCCAAGGATACTCTGCTTCGCACGCATAACGGCTAACTCCGGCACCACGCCACAAACGCCCGTACCGCGTGAGCTCCGTTTGCTCTGTGTCGCCGTCGCCCGCCTGTGTCGGCGTGGTCGATCCCCTCAAGCAAAGTTTTAACCGTAAATCCTTGACGAGAGGTTGTCGTGGAACAGCCTTGTCGTGAAACCGCTTCGGCATCACCGCAGCCCAAAATGAAAATGCCCGCGCAAGGCGCGGGCATTTGGTCTGCAACGGAGGAAGGAGATCAGTTGCGAACGGTGATGCAGGAGATCTCGGCACGCTTCAAGGTGCGGCAGACTGCTTCGGCCTGGTCGCGCTCGAGCCCGGCGAAGCGGGCGCGGTAGAGCTTGCGATTGTCCTTGGCGACAACGGGCTCGGTGAACGGGTCGGCCTTGCTGAGCAAGCCGCGCGCCGAGTTGCGGGCGGCATCGATGCGCTGCTGAGCTTCGTTCTCGCTATCGAGCGCGCCGACCTGGACGATCCAGCCGCTGTGGGTGACGGCTGGCCTGGTGGTGGCGCTCATCTGGATCGGCTGCGACGGCGGCTCGGCGGACGCGAGCTTCGGAGCGGCGGGAGCGGGCGCCGCGGCCGGCAGCACCCCGAGAATGCCGTTGCCGGTGCCGAAGCCGGCCGGCTGCCGAGGCAGTTCGGTGCGGGCAATCTCGGCCTTCGGCGCTTCCGGCTGGCTCACCGCCTCCGGCTTGTTGATGAGGTCTGCCCTGGCGACGATGGCGCCGGAGGTTTCCGCGACGTCCGAACGCGGCGGGATGGTGCTGGTGACCGGCGGCGCGACCTGAGCCGGGGCCGCAGAGGCGACCTTCACGGCGCCGGCCTTGACCTGAACCGTCTTGACCCGAACCGGCTTCATCGGCTCGGACGAGCCGGGGATGATGGAGAGCGGCTGGCTCGAGATCACACCATTGGTGAGCGGCGCAGGTTCGACCTTGGACTCCGTCGGCCGAACTTCGGGTTTGGGCTGAGCGGGCGGCATGGCGGCAGTCGCGGCGGCCAGCGTCGACAGACGCGCGGCAAGGCGTGACGGGGCAGCCTCGGGAGCAGGCGCTACAGCGGCCTGGACCTGCGGCGCGGAGCGGGGAGCATCCGATGCATCGGCGACGTCGGTATTGGCCTCGGCGCCGTTGCGCTCCGTGACTGCGGCGACGGTGTGGACGGTTGCACCCTTCTCGAGATTCTCGGCGAGCAGGTTGCGCATGATGGCGTCGCGCGAACCGCCGCTACGGCCGCCGAGCACAACGCCGATCAGGTGGCGGTTGCCCCGGCGCATCGAGGTAACGAGGTTGAAGCCTGAGGCGCGGGTGTAGCCGGTCTTGATGCCGTCCACGCCCTCGACGCTGCCGAGCAGGTGGTTGTGGTTGCGGATCGACTGTCCCCGCCAATTGAAGGTCGAGGTCGCGAAATAGCGATAGTAGCGCGGGAAGCGCTCCTGGATGGCGCGACCCAGCGTAGCCTGGTCGCGTGCGGTCGTGACCTGCTCGTCGTTGGGAAGGCCATTGGCGTTGCGGTAGACCGTCCGCGACATGCCGAGCGAGCGCGCCTTGCGCGTCATCATCTGGGCGAAGTCGTCCTCGTTACCGGCGATCGCTTCTGCGATCACCACGGCTGCATCGTTGGCTGAACGGGTGACGAGGCCCTTGATCGCGTCCTCAACGCGAATGGTCTGGCCGGCACGCAGATTCAGCTTGGTCGGATCCTGGTCGGCAGCGTGCTGGGACACCGGCATCTCAGTGTCGAGTTTCATCTTGCCGGATTCCAGGCGCTCGAACAGCAGATAGAGCGTCATGATCTTGGTCAGCGAGGCCGGATGGCGAATCCCGTCAGGACTTGTCGCCTGCAGCACCGCGCCGGAATTGCCGTCGATGATGATGGACGCGAATTTCGGGCTGGAGCTCTCGGACACATCGCGCTGGACCCGGTGGTGCGCGTAGTGTCGGCGATGGCGCCGCGCTTCGGCAGCATCGGTGGTGAAGATGACTGCGGTGGTGACCGTAAGAAGCCCGAAAACGCCAACCCGCGCCAAGCGCGAGGAAGACAAGTTTTTACGAAGCATGGAACCCCGTCCCCGTTTCTGACTTGATCACCGGCCCGTGAGGCGAAATTGTGCCCAATAAACCCGGGATCATTACCTGCTCAGGCTGTCCCTCCGCTGGTGTTCGCCGCGGGGGACGTTGGACCCGAGCCGCTGTTCTGGCCAAGGTGATGTTCTCAAACGGCTTTTGGCCGCTTGCGGAAGTGAACACGTCCAGGGAATCAGGGTAGGGGGCCGCGGTTTCCAAAAGCTTAAGGAACCCTTGCGGGAAACCCCGGGAATTTCTGCGATTTGCATCGAATTTTGTGCGATGCACAAGATTGTTGACTTTTTTGTGCGTTGCACTAATTTTGGGCGAAGTCAGGGAGCCGGGGCTTCCCGACGTGAGCCAGGGAAAAGGATTCCGAGATGTTCAAGGTTGAAGACTTTCAGAACTACGGGAAAGAGCAGTTCGAGCAGTGCGTTGCCTCCGCGACCTCGGTGCAGCACGGCCTCCAGGCGATCGCGAGCGCCTATGGCGACTATACGAAGAAGTCGTTCGAAGACACCAAGTCCTTTGTCGAGAAGCTTTCCGGCGTGAAGTCGCTGGACAAGGCCATGGAAGCACAGACCGATTTTGCCCGTTCCGCCTACGAGACCTTCGTTGCGGAATCGCAGAAGATCGCCGGCCTCTACAACGACCTCGCCAAGCAGGCGTTCAAGCCGGTCGAGACGATTGTGTCGAAGTTCACCCCGGCCGCTCACTAAACTCTCCGGGAAATCCTGGAAGCGAAAAGCCCGGCTGAAACAGCCGGGCTTTTTTTGTGAGTGGCTCCACTTCCGCGTCAGCGCGAGACGTGGAGCTTGGAGATGGAGGTTCCGATCTGACTGAAAGCGGATGCGATCTGGCTGGAGCTCGTCAGCATGAAAAACTTGCTTGAGTCGCTCGCGCAGGCCGGCAGGACCGCCGATTGGCCAGCGCCATCCGTATCGATCTGCACGGTGTAGATGGTGACGCCTGAATTCTTGATGTTCGTGCACAAGGTGCTCATGCGGGCATCGACCTGTGTGCTCGTACTAGAGAAGTCACCGTACCAGCGGTTGCCGGTGTTCAGGCCGTCAGTGAACAGCACAATGATGTGCTGGTAGGTGTTGCCGGTGATCGATTCCGCCGGTGCATTGAGGGGAGACTGCTGGAGCAGCGAGAACCAGCCCCACTGCAGGCCGATGGTTTGGTTGGTTGCACCGCGCGCGGTCATCGAGTTGATCGTGTTGTTGACCGCAGTCCAGTTGTAGGTCAGGGGGAGGATCTGGGCTGTCGGGCACGATTGATCCTGATCCGCGTAGAAGGAGGTGGCGAGAGAGGAGGGCGCGGTCGAGGTGACATCGTAGTTGGAGCTCTTGTCGCGGTCGGTCACGCATCCGTTCCACAGTGTCTTGTCGATCGTAGGCGTGTGATTCCAAGTGTAGCCGTGCCCCACGCATTGGGCATAAGTCATCCAGTAGCCGCCGCTGCAATAGGTCTGCCAGGGATACGACGAGTTCGGATAATTCGTGGGGTCCCACTGGTCCCAGCGCAGCCAGCTCGCATTGACGTTGGACGTGCCGACATTGACATCGATCTCGAACGGAATGACGGAAATGTAGACGTCGCCGGGGTTGACGGCGAGATTAGACAATTGGGTCACGAGGCTCTTGGCGGCGTTCTGCAACGAGGCGAGCTTGTTGTAGTTGGCCATCGATCCGGTGTTGTCGAGCACCAGTGCGACGCGGAGCAGGTTGGCTCCCCAAGTGCTGGTCGCGGTCGCGCCGAAACCGAGGTTCGGAAATCCGGCGATCTTCATGAATTCGGTCGGGATGGATCCGGATCCGGTGACCTGGACCGTCGCATTGCTACTGCTGCTGGCGGCGGTGTAGGTCGCGGAGATCGAGAGGGATTGAGCGCTTGTATTGGTGTACAGGCCGGTGAAGTAGCTCTGTGCCTTTGAGCTGATTTGGGATGTCGTGATTGTGCCCGCCGACAGGTCCTTGGAGAGCATCAGAGCAGTGGAGTCCAGCGCCGCCTGCATCGCGGTACGGGCGTTGGCGGCCCGGCTGTAATCGATGGCGGCGCCTATGAAGGTCAACACCGGGACGAGCGCGATGGCGAAGATCACGGCGATATTGCCTTGCTCGGCTCCGGCAAAACGGGCGAGCTGTCGACCAATGCGGATGACGACGGACGAGCGACACATGGCGACCCCGAAATCTGTGACTTTGCCGGATTTTGCGCCACATCGTTGAATCGCCGGTAAATTGCACGCTGCAAAGCCGGAGGGACCACGGACCAAAAGGTCGCGCCCTGCACCGCGGCTGGGTTCCTGGTCAACGCGTTCTAAACAGGCCGGCCGGAAATTTTTGTCAAATCGGTCCGGATTGATTAACCTTGGTGGGGATCGCCCGGACCGGGAATCGGGACCGCCGCGAGCCGCATCGACCAGGTGGCACGCTTGCGGCGAGGCGGGAGGGGGCCCATATTGCTTGCGAGCGATCCGGCTTCGACCGGACCGGTTGGAAGCGGCGATCCAATAGGGCGGCGCGCCTGTGCGAGGCTCCGGGTGCGGAGCGGTGCGGCGGACCGTCTTTCGCTTCCGTGGGGAATTTGAACGCCTGTGCCATGCCGCAACTGACTTCCAGACTCGACCTGTCCGCCGCCGCCCACGCTCTCCGGATGAGCAATGATGACAACCGTGCGGGCGGCCCGTCCGGGCCGAACACGTCGGTCATCACCAAGGTCAAGCCCAAGACCAAGCGGCCGAATCTGTACCGCGTGCTGATCCTGAACGACGACTACACGCCAATGGAATTCGTCGTCCACGTGCTGGAGAAGTTCTTCAACAAGGACGTCGAGGCTGCGACCAAGATCATGCTGCACGTCCACCATCATGGGATCGGGGAGTGCGGCGTGTTCACCTACGAGATTGCCGAGACCAAGGTGACGCAGGTGATGGACTTCGCCCGCAAGCACCAGCATCCGCTGCAATGCGTGATGGAGAAGAAATAGGTCACGGCGCGTTCGAAGTGTAAGTAGCAGTGTGACCGCCGTGTGGCGCGCGCGACGCCGCTTGTAACCGGCAAACTACGGAAATCCACGCCCTCGCCAATCCCGCCCAAATCGGAACGGGTTTTGCATCGAGAATATTCCGGGGTGCGCAGCCGCCGAGTCGCGGAACCGGTCTTTTGCCGCGATCTTGTATAACTATATGTGACGAAGGTTGTTGTTGCCTGACCGGGCGATGGCGATCATGATGGTGGGGGCCATAGAGGACGCGAATGCCGACTTTTTCCCAAAGCCTTGAACAATCCCTGCATCGTGCGCTGGCGATCGCAAACGAGCGTCATCACCAATACGCGACGCTCGAGCATCTTTTGCTCTCCTTGATCGACGACTCCGATGCAGCCGCCGTCATGCGCGCCTGTAGCGTCGATCTCGACAAGCTCCGTACGAGCCTCGTCAACTATCTTGAGACCGAATTCGAGAACCTGGTGACGGATGGCGCCGACGACGCCAAGCCGACCGCCGGCTTCCAACGCGTGATCCAGCGCGCGGTGATCCATGTGCAGTCGTCGGGTCGCGAAGAGGTGACCGGCGCCAACGTGCTGATCGCGATCTTCGCCGAACGCGAGAGCCATGCCGCTTACTTCCTGCAAGAGCAGGACATGACGCGGTATGACGCGGTCAATTACATCAGCCATGGCATCGCCAAGCGGCCCGGCGTCTCCGAGGCGCGTCCTGTGCGCGGCGTCGACGAGGAGACCGAGACCAAGGGCAACGAGGATGCCAAGAAGAAGGGCGAGGCGCTCGAGACCTATTGCGTCAACCTCAACAAGAAGGCGCGCGACGGCAAGATCGACCCGGTGATCGGACGCAACTCCGAGATCAACCGCGCGATCCAGGTGCTGTGCCGCCGGCAGAAGAACAATCCGCTGTTCGTCGGCGAGGCCGGCGTCGGCAAGACCGCGATCGCGGAAGGCCTTGCCAAGCGCATCGTCGACAGCGAGGTGCCGGAAGTGTTGGCGGCCGCGACCGTGTTCTCGCTGGATATGGGCACGCTGCTCGCCGGCACGCGCTATCGCGGCGACTTCGAGGAACGCTTGAAGCAGGTGCTCAAGGAGCTCGAGGCGCATCCCAATGCGATCCTGTTCATCGACGAGATCCACACCGTGATCGGTGCGGGCGCGACGTCGGGCGGGGCGATGGACGCTTCCAACCTGCTCAAGCCGGCGCTTGCCTCGGGCACGATCCGCTGCATGGGCTCGACGACCTATAAGGAATATCGTCAGCACTTCGAGAAGGACCGCGCTCTGGTGCGGCGCTTCCAGAAGATCGACATCAACGAGCCGACGGTCGAGGATGCCATCGCGATCCTCAAGGGCCTCAAGCCGTATTTCGAGGACTACCACCGGCTGAAGTACACCAATGAGGCGATCGAGGCCGCCGTGCAGCTCTCCTCGCGGTACATCCACGACCGCAAGCTGCCCGACAAGGCGATCGACGTGATCGACGAGTCCGGTGCGGCGCAGATGCTGGTTGCCGAGAACAAGCGCAAGAAGACCATCGGCATCAAGGAGATCGAGACCACGATCGCCTCGATGGCGCGGATTCCGCCGAAGAGCGTGTCGAAGGATGATGCCGAGGTGCTCAAGCATCTCGAGCAGACCCTGAAGCGCACCGTGTTCGGCCAGGACAAGGCGATCGAGTCGCTCGCCGCCTCGATCAAGCTGGCACGCGCGGGCCTGCGCGAGCCGGAGAAGCCGATCGGCTGCTACCTGTTCTCCGGACCCACCGGCGTCGGCAAGACCGAGGTTGCCAAGCAACTCGCGGCCGCGCTGGGCGTCGAGCTGCTGCGCTTCGACATGTCCGAATATATGGAGCGGCATACCGTGTCGCGCCTGATCGGCGCGCCTCCCGGCTATGTCGGCTTCGACCAGGGCGGCCTGCTCACCGATGGCGTCGACCAGCATCCGCATTGCGTGGTGCTGCTCGATGAAATCGAGAAGGCGCATCCGGACCTCTACAACGTGCTGCTCCAGATCATGGATCACGGCCGGCTCACCGACCACAACGGCAAGCAGGTCAACTTCCGCAACGTGATCCTGATCATGACCACCAATGCGGGCGCAGCGGATCTCGCCAAGCAGGCGTTCGGGTTCACCCGCTCCAAGCGCGAAGGCGACGACCACGAGGCGATCAACCGGCAGTTCGCGCCGGAATTCCGCAATCGTCTCGATGCCATCGTCTCGTTCGGCCATCTCAGCGTCGAGGTGATTGGCACGGTCGTGGAGAAGTTCGTGCTTCAGCTCGAGGCGCAGCTCGGCGACCGCGACGTCACAATCGAGCTGTCCGAAGAGGCCAAGGCCTGGCTGATCCAGCACGGCTATGACGAGCAGATGGGCGCACGTCCCATGGCCCGCGTGATCCAGGAGCACATCAAGAAGCCGCTGGCCGACGAGGTGCTGTTCGGCAAGCTGAAGGGCGGCGGCCACGTTCGCGTCGTTCTGGTCAAGGACGAGGCCGACGAGAGCAAGGAGAAGATCGGATTCGAGTTCGTTGAGGGTCCGGTTACGCCGAAGCAGGAGAAGCTCCCGGGCGCCCGCAAGCGCCCGCCGGGCAAGTCGAAGCCGGGCGGTCCTGGCGGCTCGAAGGGGCCGACCTCCAAGGGGCCGCTGGTCAAGGTTTGATCGGCGTGTGGTGAAATCGAAAAGGCCGGCTGAAGAGCCGGCCTTTTATTTTGGGTCGCAGTTGGCCCTACGTTCCGGCCTCTGGCGCTGCCGCCGGCGGCCTCGGCTTTCTCGGAGCGGCGGGCCGCGCGCGGGCAGGGGCCGACGGCTGCATCGTCACGATGACCGGATTGGGCTTGTGATCGGTCGCAGCCCCGGTCGCGGCGTCGACGCCCATGCCAACGACGCCGCCCAGCAGAAGATTGCCCGCGAATCCGGCGGCCCCGCTGGTCTGGACGTCCCGGCTGAGCGGCACGACTTGCGGCTCATACCCTTCCTTCTGGAAGGTGATCGAAATGTCGGCGTTTCGCTTGACGACCACGGAGCAGGGCGTCGTGCAGGTGGTCGGAACCTCCATTCCGCTGACCACGGCTTCCACGCCCGAAGGTGTCGATGAGATGCTGATGTTTTCCGTCGTACCGCGCGTAACGGACGCGCAGCCGCCAAGCATGACGCTGAGCGCCACTATTCCAAATGAACGCATGAAATGCCCCTTGTCCCGCGGCGAGTGGAGCGCAACCGGAGCGAGAGGGCAATACGTCAGGCGTCCAAATGGTTAAACCACGCACAGGTTGTGTGGGAGATACCGAGAAGGCGGCCGTGGCGCGCTCATTCCCCTTTCATCCGCTGTCCTTCCTGAACCCGGACATGCTCGGCGCCGCGCGCGCCCGCGGGTGACAAGCGCAGCATGCTGAGCAGCGCGCCGCACAGGGCAAAACCGACGCCGGCGAGCAGCGCGATCCTGGTGCCCTCCTGCGGGTAGCGGCCGAGCAACAGTGCGACCAGCGCCGCGCCGGTGGTTTGGCCGAGCAGGCGGGCGGTGCCGAGCATGCCGCTGGCGCCGCCGGAGCGCTGACGCGGGGCGGCGGCGATCATGGTGCGGTTGTTCGGCGTCTGGAACAGGCCGAAGCCAAAGCCGGCGAGGGCCATGCGCCAGACGACATCGACGGCGCTGGGCTCGGCCGGCAGCATCGCCAGCGAGGCGAGCCCGCCTGCGAACAGCAAAAGGCCAATGCCGCCGAGCAAGCCGGCCGGATAATGCTCGACGAGGCGCCCGGCGAGCGGGGCGGCGAACGTCACCGTGATCGGCCAGGGCGTGATCAGAAGGCCCATATGCACGGCTGAATAGCCGAACCGACTTTGGAGGTAGAACGGGATCGCGACGAAGGCGAGCATCTGGGCGCAGAACGAGGCGACCGAGGTCGCGATCGACAGGGCGAAGATCGGGATGCGCAGGAGATCGATCGGCAGCAGCGGCACAGCCATATGCGTCTCGCGCCAGATCAGGGCAGCGCCCGCGATCGCGGCGACGGCGAATTCGATCATGCAGGTGAGGAGCGGCTCGCCATGGCCGACGCTGTCGACGGCGAAAATGCCGACGCCGAAGGTGACGGCGCTCAGGCCCGCGCTCTGCCAGTCGAATGAATGCGCCGCCAGGCGCGTGTGCGGCAGGCAGCGGGCGCCGAGCGCAACTGCAACTGCACCGATCGGCACGTTGATCGCGAACAGCCAAGGCCAGCTTCCCACTGCCAGGATACCCGAGGCCAAGGTCGGCCCGATCGCGGCCGAGACCGCCACGACGAGCGCGTTGCGCGCGATGCCACGCCCAAGCAGCGCATGCGGATAGGTGAAGCGCACCAGCGCGGTGTTGACGCTCATGATGCCGGCCGCGCCAAAACCCTGTATGACGCGCGCGACGGTCAGCAGCGGCAGCGAGTGCGCGATGGCGCAAAGTGCGGAGGCAACGGTGAACAGCGCAAGTCCCGCCAGATAGACACGCCGATAGCCGACGATCTCGCCGAGCGAGGCCAGCGGCAGCAGCGAGATGGTGATCGCGAGCTGATAGCCGTTGACGATCCAGATCGAGAAGGCAGGGCTGGCATCGAGGTCGGCCGCGATCGTCGGCAGCGCCACATTGGCGATGGCGCCATCGATCACGGACATGGTGATGCCGAGCGCAATGGTGAGGATGGCCCATCGACGCTGCGGCAGCGGCAGGCCATCCGCCTGCTCGATGGTGACTGTCGACATTGTGAGCGGCGTCTGGTTTCGCGAATCGAACTCTGCCAGGTGGCCGAGTATTGCGCCAACAGGGCAGGACCGCGATAGTTCCGGAGCCGCAATTACCAGCGCGCGGTCGCCTTGCCCCAGACATAGAGGGCAATGAGCCCGAGTGTCACCGCCGTCGAGAAGACCAGGATGGTGCGATCGCGGTCGATCCGCGTCAATTCGGTGCGGTTGAGATTAAGCACCATGAACAGGGCCTTCATGGCAAATCGGCGCATCGGCAGCCAAGCGAGGGCCGCAGGGTGCCACGGCCGACGCAAGCGGGCTTGATGCAGCTCAAGTGTCCTACACCGCCGGCGGATTACGGTCGATGAAGGTCGTGCGCTGGTGCCAATAGGGATAGGGCAGCGTCACCTGGCTGGCGGCATCGAGCTTTGCGACCTGGTCCTTGGTCAAGGACCAGCCGACCGCGCCGAGATTTTCGCGCAGCTGGGTTTCGTTGCGCGCGCCGATGATCAGCGTCGAGACTGTGGGGCGCTGGAGTAGCCAGTTGAGCGCGATCTGCGAGACGCTCTTGCCCGTCTCCTTGGCGATCTCGTCGATTGCATCGACGACACGGTAGACGTGCTCGTCCGGCACGGGCGGGCCAAACTCGGCGGTCTTGGGCAGCCGGCTGACCTGCGGCTTCGGCTGACCACGCCGGATCTTGCCGGTGAGGCGTCCCCATCCAAGCGGCGACCAGACCACCGCGCCTAGGCCCTGGTCGAGGCCGAGCGGCATCAGCTCCCATTCGTAGTCGCGTCCGATCAGTGAATAGTAGGTCTGGTTGGCGACGTAGCGCGGGAAGCCGTGCTTGTCGGCAACGCCGAGCGACTTCATCAGGTGCCAGCCCGAGAAATTCGAGACGCCGACATAGCGGATCTTGCCGGCGCGCACGAGCACGTCGAGGGTGGCGAGCACCTCTTCGGGCGGGGTGAAGGCGTCGAAGCCATGGAGCTGGAACAGGTCGATATGGTCGGTGCCGAGCCGGCTCAGCGAACCGTCGATGGCGGCGAGCAGGTGCTGGCGCGACGAGCCGATGTCGTTAGGGCCGTCACCGAAGCGGAACGACGCCTTGGTCGAGATCAGGACCTTGTCGCGGCGACCCTTGATGGCTTCGCCGAGCACCCGCTCGGACTCACCGAGCGAATAGACATTCGCTGTGTCGAACATCGATACGCCGGCCTCGAGACAGATGTCCAGAAGGCGCCGCGCTTCGGTCGCGTCCGTCGTGCCCCAAGCAGCGAGGCGGCCGACGCCACCGAAGGTGCCGGTGCCGAGACTCAACGCGGGCACCATGAGGCCCGACCGGCCCAAGCGTCGGTATTCCATCGATTGGCTCCTTGGCTGGCCGCTGATTGATCACTGCGGCTCGGTGCCAAAGGATACCGCAAGCAGGCGCCGCGTCCTATCACGTGCGCACATAGCGGCCTTGCCTGAGAGCGGCCTAATCGTGCAGGCGCATGTCGTCGAATGCTGCATTGGCAACGTGCGAGCCGGGTGTCTTCACCAAGGATTGAGCTTCGAGCCTTGTTGCGGGCCCAGGGAAGCACGCTGGTTCGCTGTCACGCGTTTGCCGCGGCAGGAGCGTCAGGCTCCAGCCCACCAGGACCAGCACCGCGAGCCGGAGTGCGATCACACCCAGCAACAGCTCCGATCCGCCTATGGTGTGGTGAGTCCTCATGTGCGCCAGCCTGATCCAGGCCGCCAGGCAAGACAATCTGGAATTGGCGAGCATTGCCTTCGCTCGAAGCGAAGGCTCGTGGTGATAGCTGACTGGAACGAGATCTCAATGCCGCAGCTGCTCGGGGCGTCAGCCAAGCTGCGGCTCTATCACGAGGTGACAGTGGCAGCCGCCGCCGACGAACAATTCTTCGAATATCTGAACTGTCACCCAAAGACGGGGATGCTGGCGGCCGTGAACACCGCCGGCGCCGAGCAAGTCCGGATGCGCCGCGCAGATGTGGTGCGCGCCGGCATCCCGCAGCTCGGCCTCGCTGCCATAGCCGTAGAGCACGCCGATGGCGGTCATGCCGTTGGTGCGGGCGCCGACCACGTCATGGCTGCGGTCGCCGATCATGATCGCGTTGTTCGCATCGACCTTCGTCTCGTCCAGCGCATAGCGGAGCAGGTCGCGCTTGTCGACGCGCGTGCCGTCGAGCTCGGAGCCGAACACGCGCTCGAAATACGGTTTCAGTCCGAAATGATCGACGATGCGCGTGGCGTAGACGGCGGGCTTGCTGGTCGCGACGAACATGCGCTGACGTGTCGCTGCGAGCGATGACAATGTGTCCGCAATTCCGCTGTAAGCCTCGTTCTCGAACAGGCCGATATCGCTGAAGCGCTCGCGATAGAGCAGGAGCGCGCGGTCGGCGAGCTCATCGGTTCCGGTGAGTTTTCTCAGGCTCGCAAGCAGCGGAGGGCCGATGCACCAGGTCAGTTCGTCCTCGCTCGGCACCGAAACCCCGAGCCGCTCCAACGCATACTGGATCGAGCGAGTGATCCCGGGCTTAGGGTCGGTCAGCGTTCCGTCGAGATCAAAAAAGATTGTCACCATCAGGCGGGACCTGCGTTGATACTGCCGTATGTTGCTAGTTGGCTGGGGTTCCAAGTCAAGGTCCGATTTATCCGATTGCGACGATGCCATGCGAATAGCTCGGGTTATCGCTGTCTTGTGCCTGGCCCTCGTGCTGTCGCCGGCGCTCGCAGAGGAGACGTCGCCTCCCGACGTACCTGCGAAGGCCGAGGGACCAGCGAAGCCGGTGGAAAAGCCGAATGACGCCCGCGAGAGTGACACGCGGGAGTCGATCTGCTTGATCGTGGAGGCGGCGGCACGCGACAACGACCTGCCGCTGGAGTTCTTCGCCCGCGTGATCTGGCAGGAAAGCCGCTTCCACGCCGATGCGGTCGGGCCCATGACGCGCAGCGGCGAGCACGCGCAGGGGATCGCGCAGTTCATGCCGGGCACCGCGAGCGAGCGCGGACTGCTCGATCCCTTCAATCCGGTGCAGGCGTTGCCGAAATCGGCGGAGTTTCTGAACGAGCTGCGCAACCAGTTCGGCAATCTCGGCCTGGCGGCCGCTGCCTACAATGCGGGGCCGCGCCGGGTGCAGGAATGGCTCGATGGCACCGGCGGAATGCCGGAGCAAACCCGCAACTACGTTTACGCAATCACCGGCACCAGCGTCGATGCCTGGGCCAAGGCGGGCAGCACCGGCAAGGGACCGCCGAGTTCGCCGCCGACGAGCTGCCGTGATCTGATGGCGTTGCTCAAGCGTGCTCCCAACCCGTTCGTCGCCGAGCTCGAGCAGCATGTGGAGCTTGCCGCCGCAAAGGTCTGGGGGGTGCAGCTCGCGGCCGGCTTCGACCGCAACAAGGCGTTGGCGATGTATTCCCGGGCCGTCACGAAACTGAGCGCCGTGATCGGCGAGCGTGATCCGAGCCTGCTGAGCTCGGTGATGCGCAGCCGCGGCACGCGTGCGTTCTACCAGGTGCGCATTGGTGCGGATACCCGGGCCGAGGCGGATGATCTGTGCAACCGCATCCGCAAGGCGGGTGGCGCCTGCTTCGTTCTGAGGAATAGGGGTGTGAGGGGGTAGGCACTCCCGTCATTCCGGCGCGCGACGAAGAGCTTCGGAATCCATCGTGCAGCGATCTCTGTGGCGCAATGGATTCCGGGTTCGCGCCAAGGCGCGCCCCGGAATGACCGCGGTGGGTGTTTCACGCATGCCAGCCCCGCCGCGGACTTCCTTGACGCAGACCGCCGTACTGCCCGTTATGCGGGCACGATTCCTCACCCGGCCAAAACTCCCGTGGCGCTTCCTCCGCTCGATTCCCCTCAATGGCAAAGCCCGTGGCGCGCCTTTGCGTGGGGATTGCGCTCGATCACGCAGACGATCCTCACCGTCGTCCTGTTCGTGACCTATCTCGGCATCGGCGCGCTGGCTCATGACACCCATTTCAGCCTGATCTGGGCGCTCTGCTCGACGCTGTTCGTCTGGGCGGGGCCGGCGCAGATCATCTTGATCACCACGCTCGGCTCGGGCGCCACCATCGTCCAGTCGGCGATCGCGGTGACCGTCAGCGCCATCCGCCTGTTTCCGATGGTGGTCTCGGTGCTGCCGCTGATGCGCACGCCGAAGACGAAACGGCGCGAGCTGATCTTCGCCGCGCACCTCACCGCGGTGACGCTGTGGGTCGAGTGTCATCGCTTCCTGCCGCAGGTGCCGCGCGAGCGGCGGATCGCCTTCGTCCACGGGCTCGGCTGCGGCCTGGTCTCGGTGTGCCTCACCGCCAATACGGTCGGCTATTTCCTCGCCGCCAACCTGACGCAGACGCTTGGTGCGGCGATCCTGCTGCTCACACCGCTTTCGTTCCTGTTCTCGACCGCACGCAACAGCCGCGAGGTTGCTGATGTCGTGGCGCTGACACTCGGGATACTGCTTTATCCGCTGGCGGCGAAGATGAACTCGGGTCTCGACATCCTCGTGAGCGGCACGGTGGCGGGCACGATCGCCTATGGTGTGCATTGGTGGCGGGAGGTGCGCGCGTGAGTCTTGCGCAAGCGATCGGGGACTGGCACGCGCTCGCCGTGCTGTTCGTCGCCGGCGTCGTTCCCAACCAGATCTGGCGCATGCTGGGCCTGTGGTTCGGCGGCGGCATCGACGAGGGCTCCGAGCTATTGGTCTGGGTGAGGGCGGTCGCCACCGCGATCCTGGCCGGCGTCATCGCACAGATCGTGGTCGAGCCGCCCGGGGCGCTTGCGAGCGTACCCGATATCCTGCGCTATGGTGCGGTCGGCGCCGGGCTCGTCGTCTTCCTGCTGACGCGCCGTTCGATCTTTGCGGGTGTGGTCACGGGCGAAGTCTTCATGCTGGCCGGCAAGTGGTGGTTGGGCTAAAACCGCCGGCGAACAGTAGGGATGGACATATGGTTCGCGAACAGGAGCTCCGCGAGGGCGAGGTCGCTATCGAGCTGCCGCCGACGCAAGATGCCGGACTCGTCTTCATCGGCCGTATCCGCACGCCCTGGACATCGCGGCTGGAGACGCCGCGGCAGGGGCGTCAGGACGGCCCGATATGCCGCCTCGAGATCTTCGAGCCGTTCGTGCCGGCCATCAAGGGCGTCGATTTCTACAGCAATCTCGAAGTGCTCTATTGGCTCGACAAGTCGCGCCGGGACATCATCCTGCAGAGCCCGAAGAACAACGAGAAAACGCGCGGCACGTTCTCGCTGCGCTCGCCGGTGCGGCCCAATCCGATCGGCACCTCGATCGTGAAGCTGGTCGGTATCGAGGGCAACGCGATCCTGGTGCGCGGGCTCGACTGTATCGACAATACGCCGCTGATCGATATCAAGCCGGATCGTTGCGAGTTCACGCCGCTGGCTGCGCCGCAGAAGGGCGATTTCGAGACCGAGTGAGGAGCGCTCCGCTCTAATCCCGTCATTGCGAGGAGCTCTTGCGACGAAGCAATCCAGACTGCCTCCGTGGAGGGATTCTGGATTGCTTCACGGGGCCTGTCATCGGGCCGCGCTTGGCGCGGACCCGTTGGCTCGCAATGACGATGGATGCGGCGCCGCCTACCCCGCCTTCAGCGCCGCGGTCAGCTTCGCCGCGTGCTCTCGCAGCACCTTGTCGTCTTCCTTGCGGCTCGCCGGCGGCAGCATGGCGACGCCGTCGTGGCGCGGCATCACGTGCATGTGGAGATGAAACACCACCTGTCCGCCGGCAGGCTCGTTGAACTGCTGCACGGTGATGCCGTCGGCCTCGAACGCCTTCATCGCCGCGGCGGCGATCCTGTGCGCACCGCGGGCGACATGGGCGTAGTCGTCCGGTTTGATGTCGAGGATGTTGCGGGCAGCGACCTTCGGGATCACCAGCGTGTGACCGGGTACGCGCGGCATGATGTCGAGGAAGGCGAAGACGTGCTCGTCCTCGTACACCTTGTAGCAGGGCAGTTCGCCGCGCAGGATCTTTGCGAAGATGTTGTTGGCGTCGTAGGCGGTCATGATGGCTCCTCGGCGGCTCCTCGAGATTTTGCGCTTACTGTCACCAGCAGCGGCGAGGCGTCAAGGCGCCTCGTCGCCGCCTTTGCGGAACGGACCGAGCTCGGCGAGCTCACGCCCGGCCTCCGCGACATAGGCGCGCTCGCGCTTGAGGTAATCATCGATGGCGCGGCGCAGTCCGGGATCGGCGATGAAATGGGCGGAATGGGTGGTGCGCGGCAGGTAGCCGCGCGCGATCTTGTGCTCGCCCTGCGCGCCGGCCTCAACATGCTTCAGGCCGTGTCTGATTGCGAAGTCGATCGCCTGATAATAGCAGACCTCGAAATGCAAGAACGGATGATGCTCGACCGCGCCCCAGTTGCGGCCGAACAGCGTGTCCGAGCCGATGAAGTTGATGGCGCCCGCGATCCAGCGATTGTTGCGGCGGGCCATCACCAGCAGCACATCCTCGCTCATGGTTTCGCCGATCAGCGAGAAGAACTCGCGCGTGAGATAGGGGCGGCCCCATTTACGCGAGCCGGTCTCCATGTAGAATTCGAAGAAGGCGTCCCACGCATCCTCGGTGATGTCTTTTCCCGTGAGCCAGTGGATCGTGATGCCGGCGGCCAGCGCATCGCGCCGCTCGCGCTTGATCGACTTGCGGTGGCGGGAGTTCAGCGTCGCCAGGAAATCGTCGAAGCTCGTAAAACCCTCGTTGTGCCAGTGGAACTGCTGGTCGGTGCGCTGGAGGAAGCCGTGCTCGGCGAGCAGCTTCCATTCGTCCTCGCGCGCGAAGGTAACATGCACGGATGAGGCTTTGCTGACGCCGCACAGCGCCACCAGCCCGCTCGCCAGCGCGTCTGTGATGCGCTCGCGGTCGACACCGTCGCGAACCAGCAGCCGCGGTCCCGTTGCCGGGGTGAAGGGAACTGAGACCTGAAGCTTCGGATAATAGCGTCCGCCGGCGCGCTCATAGGCATCCGCCCAGCCGCGGTCGAAGACGTATTCGCCTTGCGAGTGCGATTTCAAATAGCAGGGCACAACGCCGGCGACGCGGCCGTCGAGCTTGGCCACGAGGTGGCGCGGCCCCCAGCCGGTGCGGATCGTTGCCGAACCCGATTTCTCGGCCGCGGAAAGAAACGCGTGCGAGACGAACGGGTTATAGGCGGGTCTTGAGAGCCCGAGAGAATCGCCTGGAGGAGCGGATGAGGTTCCCGCGCCATGACCGTTGCAAGCCTTCTCGTTAAAGGTCTTGCCGGGGTTGGCGCAGGCGTCCCAATCCTCGGGCGAGATGTCGCCAATGGACGGTACGGCCTCGAGCGTAATTTCGGATGATGCCATTGCGCCCAAGATCGTGCATTGCAGCAGCGACTTCAAGGGGCGGGAACACAGGTCGGGCGGTCGCCACCGCCGTCATTGCGAGCCAACGGGTCCGCGCGAAGCGCCCGATGACAGGCTCCGCGAAGCAAATCCAGACTGTTTCCGCGAAGGGATCCTGGATTGCTTCGTCGCAAGTGCTCCTCACAATGACGAGGAGGGAGGGGCGCCCTATGGCACGAACCCCTCGAAGATCATCTGGTCCGCATAGCGCCCAACCCGGGTCCGCTGCTCTGGCGTGCGCACGGTCCAGCCGAGCAGGGCGCAGCCGAAGACGTTGCGGGCGATCCAGGGGGCGGGGGCCGGGAGGTGGTCGACCTTGAAGGCGACGAAGTGCGGCTGGGTCTGCAAGCCGTGCCGCAGGTAGAGCATGCTGTCGCGCTGCTTCTGCGTGAGCTTGGCCCAGTACTCGTCCTCATAGGTCCGCTGCGCGACGATGCCGCGCGGGCGGTCGGGCAACAGCTCGCGCAGCGCGAGCACCTGGTCGGGATCGAAGGACATGCCGACCGCCGGGCCATCATAGGACGCCAGCACCTCCGCCATTCGCTTCACCAACTTGCGGTCACCGCCAAAGTGGCTCTTCACCTCGATCACCAGCGGCACGCGGCCGGCGACGAGGGCGCAGAGGTCGGACAGCGACATCATTCGCTCGTCCGTGTCCTTGAATTTGAGGGCTTTCAGCTCCGCGGCGGTTTTCGAGATGACCTCGCCGGTGGCCTCCGTGAGGCGGCCGAGCGCATGGTCGTGATGCACCATGGCCTCGCCGTCGGCGGAGAGCTGGATGTCGACCTCGACCGAGAAATTGCCTGTGATCGCAGCCTGCACCGCGCCCGGCATGTTCTCGACGATGCCGCGCGAAATGTCATGCAGGCCGCGATGGGCGACCGGCCGGGCTGTCAGCCAATCGGGAGCGCGCATGCGCGTCAGGCGACCTCGAACACGCCTTCGACCTCGACCGCCGCATCCGCAGGCAGCGAGGCGACCCCGACGGTGGTCCGGGCATGGCGGCCCTTGTCGCCGAAGGCGGCAACCATCAGGTCGGAGGCGCCGTTGAGCACCTTCGGCCCGTCCAGGAAGTCCGGCGCCGAGTTGATGAAGCCGCCGAGGCGCACCACGCGCACGACCTTGTCGAGATCGCCGAGCGCTGCCTTGACCTGGGCCAGCAGGTTGACGGCGCAGCCGCGCGCGGCGGCCGCACCGTCTTCGATGGAGACGCCCGCGCCGAGCTTGCCCTTGGCGATCAGCTTGCCGGCGGGGTCGAAGCAGACCTGGCCGGAGACGAACAGCAAGTTGCCGGTGCGCACGAACGGGACGTAGTTGGCGACGGGGGTGGGAGCCTCATGTAGCCTGATGCCCTGTTCCGCCAGTTTCTGCTCGACCGTGCCCACCATGTCCGACCTCGTTGTCCAAAAATCATTGCCCCCGGCGCGTCCGTTAGAACGCCGGGCGCGACCTGTTTCGCCCATCGTGCCGCCACATGCAAGCAACCCAACCAGACCGGGGCTGCGTTTTGTTGAGGCGGAGCAGCAGGTTCAGCGCGAGTGCCGCAACTTTACGTGAAATGGCCTCAGTTGCGACGCAATGGAACGGTCATTAAAATGTCGAATCTGCGCTTTCCTCAGGGAACAGACATGGTGCACCTTTTCCGGACTTCGCTCGGTGTGATGGCGCTCGCCGCGGCCAGTGTCGGCCTTGGTGGCGGGGCTCTGGCCGCCAACGGTCCGTTTCTCGCGCACCAGGCGCTCTATGACCTCAGCCTCGTCAAATCGCGCTCCAATTCGGTCAACAGCGCACGCGGCCGGATTCTTTACAACTTCACGGGCAGCGCCTGCGAGGGCTACACCTCCGAGTTCCGTCAGGTCTCCGAGCTCGACAGCGGCGAGGGCAAGGTCACGCTCAGCGACCTCCGCTCCAATTCCTGGGAGGACGCCGCGGGAAAGAGCTACCGCTTCAAGATCGAAACGCGCATGAACGAGGCGGATGCCGGCCGCGTCGACGGCTCGGCCGAGCGCGACGGCGACCATATCAATGTGAAGCTGAAGCTGCCGGCACCGAAGACCTTCACCCTCGACGGCAAGATCGTATTCCCGACCGAGCAGATCCAGCGCATCATCGCCGCAGCCAAGGAGGGCAAGTCGCTGCTCGAGCTCTCCGTCTATGACGGCTCCGACGACGGCCAGAAGGTCTACAACACGCTGACCGTGATCGGCCAGCCGATCCCCGCCGACCGCGCCACGCCGTCCGATCCGTCGATCTCGGACGAGCATATGAAGTCGCTGAAGCGTTGGCCTGTCACCGTCAGCTATTTCGACCGCGACGCCCAGCAGAAGGAGGGCGAGCAGACCCCGGTCTACGCGATGTCGTTCGAGCTCTACGAGAACGGCGTCTCGCGCCAGCTCGTGCTCGATTACAACGATTTCGTCATCTCCGGCGCGATGGGCAAGTTCGACGTGAAGGACAGCAAGCCCTGTAATTGAGGGGCAGTCTCTCTTCCGTCAATCCAACGGGTCCGCGCGAAGCGCGGCCCGATGACAGGCTCCGCGAAGCAATCCAGAGTCCGTCCGCGGGAAGATTTTGGGGTGCTTCCTCGCTTCGCTCCTCGCAATGACGGGGCTGGCTCTCCGCTTACTCCCCAGCTACGCTCGACAACCACGGAACTCAGGGAGGCAACCCGATGCCCAAGCTCGACCATCTCCGCCCCAGCGGACTGCATCACAATCCCGCTTATTCCCACGTCGTCACTGCCACGGGTGCGCGCACGATCTACATCTCCGGCCAGGTGTCTGTGGACGAGGAGGGGCGGATCGTCGGCGAGGGCGATATCGCGGCGCAGACGACGCAGGTGATGCAGAATCTCGGCCTCGCGTTGAAGGCGGCCGGCGCGAGCTATGCGAATATCGTCAAGATCACGACTTTCGTGGTGAACTACAAGCCGGAGTTGCGTCCAGTCATCGGCAAGGCTCGCTCCGCCTTCTTCGAAGGCATGGAGCCGCCGGCATCGACGCTCGTTGGCGTCTCCGCGCTCGCTGCACCGGAGTGGCTGATCGAGATCGAGGCGGTGGCCGTCGCGGATTGACTCCGTAGCCCGGATTGCGCTGCCAGCGTAATCCGGGCTACGAATGCTTCGCTTCTGACATCTCTCGTAGCAGCACCATCGCTTTATCGGCCAGGTCGGCAGGCACGAAGAGAGATCGTGATGAAAGGCCGACACGGCGTTCACGCTGATGCCGGCTTCGGCCAGACGCGTCGTGATTGCAGCCAGGAAGCCCACCGCATCGAGCGCGGAGTGAACTGACAAGGTGATCAGGCGCGATGGAAATTCATGGCGTAGTCCGGCGCGTTCGGCCTCCTCGTGCAGGATCACCAGCGTTGTTCCTTCGCGCTCCCGGAACGTCAGCATCGGGTGAATGGTGGCTGGAATGCTCGCACCCGGTGCAAGCGTGCAAAACACGAAGATGCCGTCCAGGATCTCCGGCTTCATGCTAGTCAGCAGTGCGTCGAGATCGCGTTCGCCTGTCACGGTGCCAGTCCCGAGATCGTTTGAGCGCCTGCGAAGCTATCTGCGCCAGGGGCTGTAGAAGTCACAAGCAACATACCTTTGTATATCTCCTCTAATCCTTCTCATGCGCTGACCTTACGCTGGTACAATTGAGCGACGGCGGCAGATTCTTACAATTCGAGTCCGCTCGGGTCACTGCGAAGAGGCTCAAATGAACGTCGTCATTCGGAAGCTCAACGGCTTGTGGCACCTCATCGTCGGGTCTTGTCAGATCCGAACGCCGTTCCTGGAAACCCAGGATCGACAGTTGGTCGTTCAGTATGCCCGGCGCGCCTATCCGGGTGCACGGATCTTCGAACGCGACTGACTAAAGCAGACTAGATCACTCCTGCGCCTTCTCCGGCCCTTCATACGCAATGCCGCGGATCACCGCGGTGCTGCCGAACTTCTTGCGCAGGCTGTCGACCGCACGTTCGGCGTGAGCGGCGCGGCGGTCGAGCATGTCGGTGTCGTCGCTCGTTGATCCCTCGCGCAGCGCGCTGACGCCGGCGCCCATCAGGCGGAAGGCGGTGCCGTCGATCTCTTTCGCCAGCATCTCGCGGCAGATCGAGAAGATCTTTGCGGCAAGCTGCGTCGGCGCTGCGATCGACTGCGAGCGGGTGCGCTGGCGAAAATCGGCGGTCTTCAGCTTCAGCGTGACGGTCGAGCCGGCAAGCTCGCTGTTCTTGAGCCGCGACGACGTTTTCTCGCACAGCCGCCACAAGATCTTCTCCAGCGTTGCGAAATCGCGGATGTCGGTCTCGAAGGTGGTCTCGCTGGAAATGGTCTTGGCGCCGCGATCAGGCTCGACGCGACGGTCGTCGATGCCGCGCGCGAGCCGCCACAGCCTGCGGCCGTCGCTCGGAAACTGCCGCATCATCTCGATCTCGTCGGCCTTCTGCAGGTCGGCGATGACGCGGAAGCTGCGCTGCACGAGGCGTTCCTGCGTGGCGGGGCCGACGCCGAAGATGAAGCCGACCGGCTTTTCCGCCAGCATCGAACGCGCTTCCTCCCGATCGAGCGCGGCAAAGCCACGGGGCTTGTCGAGATCGGAGGCGATCTTGGCCAGGAACTTGTTGCAGGACAGGCCGACCGAGACGGTGATGCCGATGTCGCGCTCGACGTCGCCGGCAAAGCGAGCCAGCACCTTTGCCGGGATCATGCCGTGCACCCGTTCAGTGCCGGAGAGATCGAGGAAGGCCTCATCGATCGAGAGCGGCTCGACCAGAGGCGTCAGCGCCTGCATGGCCTGCCGCACCGCGCGGCCGACCCGGACATATTTCGCCATATCCGGGCGGATCACGGTCGCATGCGGGCAGGCCTCCAACGCCCTGAACATCGGCATGGCCGAGCGCACGCCATAGGTGCGCGCGATGTAGCAGGCGGCCGATACCACGCCGCGTTTCCCCCCGCCGATGATGACGGGCTTGTCGGCGATTTCAGGGTTGTCGCGCTTCTCGACCGCTGCGTAGAAGGCGTCGCAGTCGATATGGGCGATGCTCAGGCCTGCCAGTGCGCGGTGGCGGACGAGGCGAGGGGATCCGCAGGCGGAACAGCGTCGCACCCCCATATCCAGGTCGGCCAGACAATCCCGGCAGAAGCAGCGGGGCCCGGCCGCCTCTGGGTCGCTCACGGCACGTCGCGCTCCCAGGAGGGGTCGCCGAGCGCGTCGCCGAGCACCTGCCGCGCTGCGGCGACGTTGGTCGGATGCAGTTCCGCGGAGCTGGCAAAGGCCTTCACCGTGGCATCGTCGCGCAGCACGAAATCGAGCACGCTGAGCAGGAAGTTCGGGTCCGCGGCGGCATTGCGGAGGGTCTCCGGACCGACCCCCGTCTCGGCCAGGAACAGGCCCAGCCGCTCGGGCTCGCCGGCGATGAAGGACAGGGCCTGAATCGCAACGATTTCAGCGACTTCGCGGGGGTTGTGAACAGGCTTTTTCACGGGGACGGTTTGCCTTTCCGTTAACTTTCGGTCTCTAATTTGGAATCATCATGCCCGAGTCTCGTCCTCAAGTCTTCCGGCCCCAGACAAGCAACTGGAAACCACACTGCAGAAAGTCGGCCCTCGGGTTTAACGAAACTCAAGCGAATCTGAGGCTAGTTTGAATCCAGTTTTCGAAACGCCGGGAAGCGGCGTCTGAGGCGTCACATGTACCGGTCCTTCGGACCAATCAGGAGGGCGGGATGGCTAAGACCGTCCTGATCGTGGAAGACAACGAGCTCAACATGAAGCTCTTCCGCGACCTGTTGGAGGCGCACGGCTACCAGACCACAGGCACCAGCAACGGCTACGAGGCGCTCGACCTCGTTCGCAAGATGCGGCCCGACCTCGTGCTGATGGATATCCAATTGCCGCAGGTCTCCGGGCTCGAGGTGACGCGCTGGATCAAGGACGATCCGGAGCTGCGTACCATTCCCGTCGTCGCGGTCACGGCCTTCGCGATGAAGGGCGACGAAGAGCGCATCCGCGAGGGCGGCTGCGAAGCTTATTTATCCAAACCGATCTCGGTCGGGAAATTCATTGAGACGGTCCGGCGTTTCATCGGATAGGAAGTGAGTTCACAGTGTCCGCGCGTATCCTGGTCGTCGACGACGTCCCCGCCAACGTCAAGCTGTTAGAGGCCCGCCTCTCCGCCGAATATTTCGACGTGATGACCGCCTCGAACGGCACCGAGGCGCTGGCGATCTGCCACCGCGCCGAATGCGACATCATCCTGCTCGACGTGATGATGCCGGACATGGACGGTTTCGAAGTTTGCCGCCGCCTCAAGACCGATCCGGCCACGCATCACATCCCGGTCGTGATGGTTACCGCGCTCGACAGTCCCGCCGACCGCAATCGCGGGCTGGAAGCGGGCGCCGACGATTTCCTCACCAAGCCCGTCTCTGATGTCGTGCTGATCGCGCGCGTGCGCTCGCTGACGCGGCTGAAGATGATGACGGATGAGCTGCGCATGCGCGCCATCACGTCGCTCGAGATCGGCATGCAGGCGCCCGAGCGCAGCGCCGTCGCCGATACCGGCAAGGGCGGCCGCATCCTCCTGGTCGACGACCGCGAGTCCTCGTACGAGCGGCTGGCGACGATCCTCGCCGCCGAGCACACCATCGACGTCGAGCCGAATCCGACTGAGGCGCTGTTCCACGCCGCAGAGGGCAATTACGATCTCCTGATCGTCTCGCTCGACCTCAACAATTTCGATGGCCTCAGGCTCTGCAGCCAGGCGCGCTCGCTGGAGCGCACGCGCCACGTGCCGATCCTGGCGATCGCCGACCCCGAGAACTCGACGCGGCTGCTCCGGGGCCTGGAGATCGGCGTCAACGACTATTTGCTGCGCCCCATCGACAAGACCGAGCTCCTGGCGCGCGCCCGCACCCAGATCCGCCGCCGCCGTTACACCGACCATCTGCGCGACAACGTGCAGAACTCGATCGAGATGGCGATCACCGATGCGCTCACCGGCCTGCACAATCGCCGCTACATGGAGAGCCATCTGGCAACGCTCGCCGAGCAGGCCGCGACCCGCGGCAAGCCGCTGGCGCTGATGATCCTGGACATCGACTACTTCAAGTCGATCAACGACAATTACGGCCACGATGCCGGCGACGACGTGCTGCGCGAGTTCGCGGTGCGCGTGCGCAAGTCGATCCGCGGCATTGATCTGGCCTGCCGCTACGGCGGCGAGGAGTTCGTCATCGTGATGCCCGAGACCGATCTCCACGTCGCCGGCATGGTCGCCGAGCGCCTGCGCCGCTCGATCGCGGGCGAGCCGTTCGCGATCCACAAAGGGGCCAAGCGCATCGAGGTCACGATCTCGATCGGCCTGACCACGCTGGAGCAGAAGGGCGAGGCGGTCGCCGACGTCCTCAAGCGCGCCGACACCGCGCTCTACCGCGCCAAGCACGACGGCCGCAATCGCGTGGTGTCGCACGCGGCGTGAGCGGCCGCCCGCAAAGTTTGCGAAAACAACCCCATGCACAGTAGCCGGCGCGAGCCGGATCAATGGGTTACGCAGGTGGCGCGATGGCTTGCGTCGGCGGCAGCGTCATTTGACCCGTCGGGCAAAACAGGAGCATATTGGTAGGGTCGCGGCGGTGCCACAAACGCCGCTGTCATTCCCCGCGAAAGGCGGGGAATCCAGTACGCCGCGGCGTCTCGGTTCCAGCCTCGCTGTCTCGGAATACTGGATCACCCGCCTTCGCGGGTGATGACACCGAATAGGGCGGTGGCAGTGATCATTGTGGCGCGCGCTTGCGCCCCTTCACCTGCTTCACCGCATCGCCGCCCACATCCACCCCCGCATTCCGCAACAGCACCTTCGCAGCTTCCTTCGCGGCCCTTGCCATCGCGGGGTCATCACGCACGAGGTCCTGCGCGATGGAGCCGTCGACCAGCAGCACGAGCTGCGTCGCGAGCGCCTCAGCGTCGCGAACGCCGAGCTCGGTCAACCGCTCGCGAAACCAGAGGCGGCGGCTTTCCTTGAAGGCGATGGCGATCTTCTTCACGGCGCGGTCGGCGGGGCCGAGCTCGGCGACCGCGTTGACGAACGGGCAGCCGCGAAAATCCTTGGCCGCAAAGCGCCGCTCCAGCGAATCGAAGGTGGCGAGGATCTGCTCGGCTGGCGGCTTGTCGGAAGGGCGTGCGCTTACGAAGCGGCGCTCGAGGTACGCCGCGATCAGGGCGTCCTTGGACGGGAAATGGTTGTAGAGCGTGCGCTTGGAGATGCCGATCTCGGCCGCGATGGTGTCGACGCCGATCGCGCGAATGCCTTTCAGATAGAACAGCTTGTCGGCGGTCTCGAGGATCCGCTCTTTCATCGTCTGTGGTTTGGGCGGGGGAGCCATGCGGTGGCGCGCGTCCTGTTCGCTTGACAGCATCCGGCGTTCATAGCCTAAGTAAACAGGTCTGTGTAACCAAAATCAACGGCAAAAGCAGACGTCGGCACGCGTGCCGCGCCCAAAAGGGAGAAGAAGAATGCCCCTGTTGCAGGTCCTGCGTCCGACATTGCCGATCCTGATCGGCGCCTCGATCATGCTGACGCTGAGCATGGGGCTGCGGCAGTCGCTCGGCATCTTCATGCAGCCGCTGACGCATGACATTCACATTTCGATCTCGGATTTCACGCTGGCGCTGGCCGTGCAAAACCTTGCCTGGGGCTTCCTCCAGCCGCTCGCCGGCGCGATGACGGTGCGCTACGGCTTCCGTCCGATCATGATCGTGGGCGCGCTGATGTACATCGTGGGCCTCGCGCTGATGGCGACCGCGCACGGCATGATCAGCATCATGATCGGCGCCGGCGTGCTGATCGGGACGTCGCTGGCCTGCACCGCAGCGGCGATCGCGATGTCGGTCGCGGCGCGCGCGGTCCCCGAGACGGTGCGCTCCACGGTGCTCGGCATCGTCTCCGGCGCGGGCTCGCTCGGCGCGCTGCTGTCGGCGCCGATCGGGCAGATGCTCAACGAGGGCTTTGGCTGGCGCATCGGGCTGGCCGGTTTCGTCATCATGTCGGTGCTGATGATCCCCGCCGCATGGTACGCCGGGCGCGTCGACCAGATCCCGCTGCCCAAGCCGGCGGCCGACGAGATCGACGATGCCACGGCCGCGACGGCTGCGAAAACCGCGTTCGGCAACGTGTCCTTCGTCGTGATGACCTGCGCCTATCTCGTCTGCGGCATGCAACTCGTCTTCCTGACCACGCATCTGCCGTCCTATCTTGCGATCTGCGGCCTCGATCCGATGCTGAGCGCGCAGACGCTCGGCATGATCGGCGGCTTCAACGTGCTCGGCTCGCTGTTCTTCGGCTGGGCGGGCCAGCGCTGGAACAAGCTGGCGCTGCTTGGCGGCATCTACATCCTGCGCTCGCTGGCGCTCGCCGGGTATTTCATGCTGCCGGCGACGCCGTTCTCGACGCTGCTGTTCGGCGCCATCATGGGCTTCTTGTGGATGGGCGTCGGCCCGCTGGTCGCCGGCGCGGTCGCCGAGATGTTCGGCTTGCGCTGGCAGGCGATGATCCAGGGCCTCGCCTTCATGAGCCACCAGATCGGCAGCTTCCTCGGTGCCTATGGAGGCGGGCTGCTCTACGACGCGCTCGGCTCCTACACCATGGCCTGGCGAATCGGCGTGGCGCTCGGCCTTGCCGGCGGCATCGTGCAGGTGGCGTTCGCGCTGGTCAGGCGGTCGCAGCCGCCGGTATTGCGGACGGCGTAAGGCGAGCGTGCGCTTGCTATCGTCAGCTTGCGAGGTTCGAGCGGACGCCGCGTTGGTTGGTTCGTGATGGGCCGCTTGCGGGAGAGGTGAACGAGCCGCGGCAATCGATTCAACCTGAAGTCATTCCGCCCTAGCCGGATAGGGCAAGACACGATGAGATTGGATCAATCGCCATCGCGCTTCAGGTTGTTGTATGCGCAGACGCGGCGCCATCGTGTTTGCTCCCCGTTCCGACACGTGCGGCTTGGCCACCTGTTTCGGCGCATCGACATTTGTGGTTGCGCAATCGAAGATTGAGGCGACCACTGCCCAATCGATTGGCCAAGGCGGTCAGGAGAAAGTGGAGCACGTCAATTCGTTCTCGTGCCCCGGACGCAGCGCAGCGCTCGAAGCGGAGCGGCTGGGCCTGATATCAAACCGCCGCCCTTCGAGGGCCGCTGAAACCTCAGGGGCCGCCAAAAGAAAACGGGGCCCGCAAGGGCCCGCAAAACTTCAACGCTTCGCCGATCTTACTTGATCTTGGCTTCGCGGAATTCGACGTGCTTGCGCGCGACCGGATCGTACTTCTTCTTGACCAGCTTGTCGGTCATGGTGCGCGAATTCTTCTTGGCGACGTAATAGAAGCCGGTGTCGGCCGAGGACACGAGCTTGACCTTGATGGTGACCGCTTTGGCCATGTTCTGAACCTCAGAGAATTGGGGAATCTCGAGCCGGCCAATCGGCCCGCGTTGGCCGGCAACCTAGCCAGAAACCGCCTGATGTCAAGGTTTTACGCCCGGAAAACCGCTCAAATCGGCCCGATCAGGCCTCGAAGAAGCGGTTTTTCGGCCGCGGCAGGCCCAGATTCTCCCTCAAAGTGGCCCCTTCATACTCTTTGCGGAAAATCCCGCGCCGCTGCAGCTCCGGGACGACCTTGTCGACGAAATCGTCGAGGCCGGCGGGGAGGAACGGGAACATGATGTTGAAGCCGTCGGAACCGCGCCCGACCAGCCATTCCTCCATCTGGTCGGCGATCGTTTTGGCGGTGCCGACGAAGGACAGCCCGCCATAGCCGCCGACGCGCTGGGCGAGCTGACGCACGGTGAGCTTCTCACGGGCGGCGAGATCGATCATGCGTTGGCGGCCGCTCTTGCTGGCATTGGTCTCGGGGATCTCGGGGAGGGGGCCGTCAGGATCGAAGCCGGAGGCATCGGTGCCGAGGATGACGGAGAGCGAGGCGATGGCGCTGTCGTAATGCACGCGGCTGTCGAGGAGCGCGCGCTTTTCCTTGGCTTCATCGACGCTGTCGCCGACCACGACGAAGGCTCCGGGCAGGATCTTGAGGTGCTCCGGATCGCGGCCGACCTTTTCCATACGGCCCTTGATGTCGGCATACAGCTTCTGTCCGTCGGCGAGGCTGCCGCCGCCGGTGAACACGGCTTCAGCCGTTTCGGCGGCGAGCTGCTTGCCGTCTTCGGAGGCACCAGCCTGCACGATCACCGGCCAGCCCTGCACGGGGCGGGCGATGTTGAGGGGACCGCGCACTTTGAAGTATCTGCCCTTGTGATCGAGCACGTGCATCTTCGCGGGATCGAAGAACAGGCCGCTCTCGACGTCGCGCACGAAGGCATCGTCGGCGAAGGAATCCCAGAGGCCAGTGACGACGTCGTAGAACTCGCGGGCGCGCTTGTAGCGCTCGGCGTGCTCCATGTGGTCGTCGAGGCCGAAATTCAGCGCCGCGTCCGGGTTCGAGGTGGTGACGATGTTCCAGCCTGCGCGGCCGCCGCTGAGATGGTCGAGCGAGGCGAAGCGGCGCGCGACGTGATAAGGCTCGTCGAAGGTGGTCGAGCCCGTCGCGATCAGGCCGATGCGGTCGGTGACCGCCGAGAGCGCCGACAGCAGCGTGAACGGCTCGAACGAGGTCACGGTGTGGCTGCGCTTGAGCGCGTTGATCGGCATGTTCAGCACGGCGAGGTGATCGGCCATGAAGAAGGCGTCGAACTTGCCGGCCTCGAGCTTTTGGATCAGCTGCTTGATGTGGCCGAAGTTGAAATTGGCGTCGGGCCAGGCCCCGGGATAGCGCCAGGCGCCGGTGTGGATAGAGATCGGGCGCATGAACGCGCCAAGCTTGAGTTGCCGTTGTGCCATCGCCCCGTATCCGTTCTGGGTGTCGTTCGCAAAGACATAGGCACGCCTGGGAACTGCGCCATTGGGGGAGGCGGGAAGAATTTTTTGTTTTTCGATCAACTCTCAGCACGTTCGCGTCATTCCGGGGCGCCGCGTCGCGGCGAGCTACGACGCGCAATTGCGCATCTGAGAATCCATCAAGCCGTAGACCCTGAGAGAAACTACTGCCCCTGGGCCCTTTGATCGAAGGCGCTCAGCACGGCGAGCGTCATCGCGGTGACACCGGTCTGGATGGTCGGTTTCGGCACCGGGGCAAATTGCGGCGAGTGGTTGCCGGGAAGTGGCGGAGCGCTGCCGTTACGCGCGGCGGCGACGCGGTCGGGCTCATAAACGCCGATGTTGAAGAACATCGAAGGCACGCCGGCGTTGACATATTCCGAATAGTCTTCGCTGGTCGTGTTCGCAGGGCTGACGTTGAACTTGTCGCCGAAGGCCGCTTTCAGCACCCGCTCGGCCTGGCCGACGACAGCAGCATCGTTCACAACCGCCTTGGTACCCTCGTCGAGATGGATTTCGGGCGCCGGCGCATCCGCCATCGCCGCCACCGCCTTCGCCGTCCGCTCGATCCCGGCTAGCATCCTCGCGCGCACCTGCGGCTTGAAGCTGCGGATCGTGCCGATCACCCTGGCCTCGTCGGGAATGATGTTGCCGGCGGTGCCGGCATGGATCGCGCCGATGGTAACAAGGCCGAATTCGGTCGGGTCCTTCTCGCGGCTGATCACGCTCTGCACGTCGACGACGAAGCGGGATGCCATCATCACGGGATCGATGGTCGCCTGCGGTATCGCGCCATGGCCACCGCGGCCGACAAATTTGATAAAGAGCCCGTCGACATTCGACGATCCGACCCCGACCCTGTAGGTCACGGAGCCGTAGGCTCCACTGCCGTCGTGCAGGGCAAATCCCGCATCGGGCTTCGGAAAGCGGGTGAACAGGCCATCGGCGATCATCGCTCTTGCGCCCGCGACCTCTTCCTCGGCGGGCTGCGCAATGAACATCAGCGTACCGTGCCACTGGTCCTTGATGCCGACCAGGGTTTTCGCCGTGCCGACCCAGCTCGCCATGTGGATGTCATGGCCGCAGCTATGGGCGACGAACGTCTCGCGGCCCTGCCAGATCTGCTTGTCACGGCTGGCATAGGGCAGGCCGGTCTTCTCCTCCATCGGCAGCGCATCGAGCTCGGTACGAACCATGATGGTGGGACCGTCGCCGTTCCTGTAGAGGGCAACAAGGCCGGTCTTGCCGACGTGCTCGGTGACCTCAAAACCAATCGCACGCATCTCGGCGGCCAGTTTCGCCGCGGTCTTCTCCTCCTGGAAAGCAATCTCGGGATGGGCGTGGATGTCCTTGTAGAGCGCGTCGAGCTTCGGATACTGGCTCTCGAAGGAAGTCTCGATGGTTTGCTTCAATTTGGCGACGTCGAGCTCCGCATGGGCAGGCGGCGAGAGCAGGCCGCACAACGCCACGGAAGCGAGCAGAGGCCTTACGAACCGCGTCATCCGATCCTCCAGTCGTTCAAGCGCCCTTCACCTAGCACATCTCGTCGTATCTTGCCGCAATGGAAAATGGAAGAACGGTACCGGCGCATCGCGGCGGAGCGGGGCCGGTCGCAAGGCGTCGGACGCGCCTCATCGCACCAATCCGCCCTTCGCCCCAACCAAGCCAAAACCTGTGAGGAGCCCCGACATTGCAGGCACAATGACAGTGGATGGCGGCATGATTCGCATCGACCGGCCCATGCCCTGGGTCGCCAGATCGTAATCACCAGACAATTCGGCCTGTTGAATATCCGCTCATCGCGCGATCTCGCCGACTATCACTTCATCAGCATCACCGACGACTATGATACGGATCTGACCACCGACGACGTCAATCTCTGCGGCAACAAGGGCACCGAGCCGATCACGCTTCAGACCTTCACCAGCGAGGAGGCGGACAAGCTCGCAAACGAGCTCGGCCGCATCCTTAAGCTGCCGGCGCGCGACTATGTCGGCTCCGAGCCGGATGAGAGCTGATCAAGGCCTGGTTGCGACCCGCTCCGGAAATTGTCATCCTCGTGGCCGAACAGCGCGATGGAAGGCCATGACCTCTGTGAATAATCCCATTCCCGCGCTTCTGCCGCGCGGCAAGGGCCACCAGTTTCTCTTGTACGGCGACTCCTGTTCGGGCGTGCCCGGTGCCTTGCACGAAAGGACCTTCGCTTCGGTCAATGCAGTCGTGCAGCGCCTGAAGCCGCAGCCTGATTTCATTCTCTTTCCGGGCGATGAGATCATCGGACTCACGCCGGACCCGGACGCTCTGCGTGCGCAGTGGCGTTACTGGCTGGACACGGAAATGGCGTGGCTCGACCGTGCGGCTATTCCGATCTGGCACACCACCGGCAACCACACGACCTACGACGCGATGAGCGAGGCGGTGTTTCGCGCAGTGCTGGACCTGCCGGACAATGGGCCGCCCGACCAAGCCGGACTCTCTTACTACGTACGGCGCGGCGACCTTCTGATGGTGTTCGTCAACACGCTCTGGAGCGGCCTTGGAGGTGAGGGCCATGTCGAGCTGGCCTGGCTGGAAGCGACGCTCAGAGACCACGGTGATGCCCGACATAAGCTCGTCCTGGGCCATCATCCGGTGTTTTCCATCAACGGCTTTACCGGGACGTATCAGCGCGAGATCGGCCACGAATACGGCCGCCCGTTTTGGGACATTCTAGTGAAGGAGAATGTGCTGGCTTATCTGTGCAGCCACATCCTGGCGTTCGATGTCCAGGCGCATCGTGGTGTCCTGCAGATTTGCACGGCGGGCGCAGGGACGGCGCACAGGATGCCCGAGGGCGTCGAGTATCTGCATTGCGTTCAGGCCGCGCTCGACGAGGAAGGCCTGCGCTATCAGGTGCTCGATATCGATGGCGTCGTCAGGGAGAGGCTGCAATGGCCGCTGCCCGATCCCGCCGGGTGGAGAGAGTTGCGGCTCGGAGATGTCGAAGCACCGTTCAAAGGACAAGTGAAGAGCGGACGCCGGATCGAGCTGAGGCTTGCGGGGCAAAGCGCTGCAGCCGACGTCGCAACGGCTCAGACGATTTTCACGGCTTTCGAACCTGGTTCGATCGCCCCGTTCTGGCTGGGGCTTCGGGGACCGCGGCAAACCCTGACGGCCATCGTGGGTGGTCAGCCAGGGCGAAGCCCGACCTATTGGTTCGGACCTGATCTTCCGCCGGGCGAGGGTTTCGATATCTACGCCACGATCTACCCTGATATGGGCCCCGGCGGTCTCTTGTACCGCCGGCACGACTGCACGCGCTGGTCGTCCTTCACCTCCGCGACGGCGCGGGGGCTGGAACAGCTGTCGTGGCCCCGGCATTGGGCAATCGGCCACGGACAGGGCGGCCGCGAAGACCGTCCCTTCAGAGGTGCGGCGTTGAGTGTGCTCATCACGCCAGAGGGGTGCTGATGACGGCGCGCCGAAGTGCGGCGACATCCGTCATGTCAGCTCAAAATATCCTTCTGCATCTTGCCGCCGTAGAAATGGAAGAACGGCACCGGTGCGTCGTGGCGGAGCGGACCGGTGGCAAGGCGGGTGTGGAGCTCGTTGAGCACGTTGCGCGTCATCGGGTGCAGATCGGCGAGCGGCTTCGAGCCGAGCTCGACCCAGACCAATTCGACCAGCTCGGCATCGGCATGGATCACGCCTTCGACGCGATGGGTGATCGCGGAAGCATCGGCGGTGAAGAAGCGCGTGTCGAAGCGCTTGACGCGGCCGGGCGGAGTGATCGCGCGCGCGATCAGGAACAGGCCGGAGGGATCAGGCAACAGGCCCGCATCCGCGAACGGCTTCCAGGGACCCTCGAGCTTTGCCAACTTTCCTTCCGCCTTGCGGCCGAGGCAAAGACCGGTCTCCTCGCAAGCTTCGCGGATCGCGGCAATCGCCAGCGACTTCGCGCGCGAGGCCGGTGTCTTCGGGCTGCCCTTGGCGAGATTGGCCTCCAACTCCGCGGTGATGGGCGCCGCACACGGCACGCGATGATCGGCCTTGTCGACTCGGCCGCCGGGAAAGACGAATTTTCCCGGCATGAACACCACCTTGTCATGGCGCTTGCCGACCAGCACTTTCGGCACGGCGCCGCTGCGATCGACCAGGATCAGCGTCGCCGCATCCCTCGGGCGGAAATAGGGATGGTGGTCGGCTTCCTTCTCCTCGTGAACCCTGGCCTTCTCCGCAATTTGCGCAATATCCGTCATGTCCTCACCCGAACTGTTCTTGCTTATTTTGCTTACACTGGCGGAATACCATCCGGAGGGTTCTCGTCAAACCCGTGCATGCGCAGAGCCCATTGCAAGCCGACCACAGCTCCCTTGACGGGCTGCAACAGCGCGAGCGAGGCGACGAAGGTGAAGGGTAGATAGGCAGCGAAGCTGAGCCAGACCGGCGTCGAATAATTGGTCTCGATCCAGAGGATGGCCGGCACCACGATGTGACCGACGATGACGATGACGAGATAGGCGGGCAGATCGTCGGCGCGATGCGGCGTGAAATCGAGACCGCATTTGGCGCAATCGTCGGCAGTCTTCAGGAAGGCGCGGAACAACTTGCCCTCGCCGCAGCGCGGACAGCGGCCGCGAAAGCCGCGCTTCATGGCCGCCCACACGTCGCGCTTCTCGACGAGACCGCTCTCGCGCGTCCAGATTTTTGGGGCCGTGCTCGTGGTCACCATGCCTTGCCCTTCTTGCCTCTTCCCTTGTTCTTTCCTTTGGCGTTCCTCTCCTTGCCGGACTTCTGCTTCTCCGGCTTGCGTTTTTGCTCTGGGCTGCGTCCGGGACGAGCCTTTGATGATTTGCGCTGCGGACGGAACGGCCGGCGCTCGCGTGGGCCGCCCTCGCTCTGTGACGACAGCAGCTCGAAGCGCAACGCGCCGGCGATTGGGGCTGCTTCGACCAAGCGGACGTCGACTACATCACCGAGCTGGTACATGGTGCCGCTGCGCGTGCCGACCAGCGCGTGACGGCTCTCGTCATAGTTGAAATATTCCGTGCCGAGGGATCGGATCGGGATCAATCCGTCGGCGCCGGTCTCGCTGAGCTTCACGAACAGGCCGGCGCGGGTGACGCCGGAGACGCGGCCCTGGAAACTGGCGCCGATGCGGTCGGCGAGGTGATGGGCGATCAGGCGATCCACGGTCTCGCGCTCCGCCTTCATCGCCCGCCGCTCGGTCAGCGAAATATGCGCGGCGACTTCGCCGAGACTTTCCGGCGTCTCGCTGTCGGGCAGGGCGCCTTCGCCGAGGCCGAGCGCGCGGACCAGGGCGCGGTGCACGACGAGATCGGCATAGCGGCGGATCGGCGAGGTGAAATGCGCATAGCGGCGCAGGTTCAGGCCGAAATGACCGTAGTTCTCCGCGGAATATTCCGCCTGCGCCTGGGCCCGCAGCACCACCTCGCTGACCAGCGGGTAATAGTCGTGGCCTTCGAGCTGGGCCAGCACGCGGTTGAACATCGTCGGACGCAGCGCGCCCGATTTGGCGAAGGGGACGTCCAGCGTATCCAGGAACTCCGCGAGCGCGTGGACCTTCTCCAAGGTCGGCTCGTCATGCACGCGGTAGATCAGCGGCAGCGATTTCTTCTCCAGCATCTCGGCCGCGGCGACATTGGCGAGGATCATGAACTCCTCGATCAGCTTGTGCGCATCGAGCCTTTCGGGGATGACGACGCGGTCGACCGTGCCGTCGCTCTTCAGGAGAATCTTGCGCTCGGGCAGGTCGAGATTGAGCGGATCGCGCTCGTCGCGGGCGCGCTTGACGCAAGCATAGGCGGCGTAGAGCGGCTTCAGGATCGGATCGAGCAGCGGGCCGGTGGTGTCATCGGGCCGACCCTCGATCGCAGCCTGCGCCTGCGCGTAGTGCAGCTTCGCCGCCGAATGCATCAGGATGCGGTGGAAGCTGTGCGAGCGTTTCCGCCCGTCCGGGCCGATCACCATCCGCACCGCGAGCGCGCCGCGCGGCTCGCCCGGCACCAGCGAGCAGAGATTGTTGGAGATGCGCTCGGGCAACATCGGCACGACGCGGTCGGGAAAGTAGACCGAGTTGCCGCGGTCGAGCGCGTCCCGGTCGAGCGCGGTGCCCGGGCGGACGTAGAAGCTGACATCGGCAATGGCGACGTTGACGATGAAGCCGCCCTTGTTGTTGGGATCGTCATCGGCCTGCGCATGCACCGCGTCGTCGTGATCCTTCGCATCCGGCGGATCGATGGTCACGAGCGGGACGTCGCGCCAGTCCTCGCGTCCCTTCAGATTGGCGGGCTCCGCGGCTTCCGCATCGCGCATCGCGGCGGAGGAGAATTGCAGCGGGATGTCGTGGGCGTAGATCGCGATCAGGCTGATCGCCTTCTCGGATTTGACCGAGCCGAGCTTCTCTTTCACGCGACCTGAGGCGAGGCCAAAGCCGCGCGAGCGGACGATGTCGACGCTGACGAGGTCGCCGTCCTGCGCGCCCTGGGTGTCGGTCTTCGCGATGTTCAGCTCGCGGTCGGCGAACTTTTTGTCGACGGGGACGAGCCGCCCGCCGCCTTCGGGAAGGCTGCGGAACACGCCGAGGATGCGGCTCTTGGCCTTGTCGATGACCTTGATGATGCGGCCGCGATAGGCGGGGCCTTCTGTCTCGTCGGTGCGCTCGACGCGTAGCAGTGCGCGGTCGCCGACGCCGGCGGCGGTGCCTGGCTTGGGCCGGCGCGGCATTTCGATGAGGATCTTTGGCGGCTCGCCGCTCTCGACCTCGTCCCATTCGGCGGGGGAGGCGATCAGCTCGCCGTCGCTGTCACGGCCGGTGATGTCGGCGAGCAGGATGGGCGGCAGCGCGTCCGGCTCCGAGACCTTGTGGCGCTTCTTCTTGATTATGCCGTCGTCGGCGAGCTCGCGCAGCATGCGCCTGAGCTCGGCGCGATCGGCGTTCTTCAGGCCGAACTCGCGCGCAATTTCGCGAGTGCCGACCTTTCCTGGATTTGCCTTGATGAAGGCGACGATGGCGTTCCGATCGGGAAAGCCATGGTCATTCTTGCGTTTCACTTAACCTCTAATTCTTGCCGGCACTCTTCTTGGCCGGAGCCTTGCTGGCGGTTGCCTTGGTCGGCGACGTCTTTGCCGTCGACGACACGGCGGCGCGCGCCTTGCTGGTGGATTCGGTTTTCGATTTGGCCGCGGCTTTCTTCGCGGCCGGTTTCTTCGGCTTTGGCGCGGCGTCCTCGCTGTTCGCAGCCTTCTCCGCAGCTTTCTCCGCAGCTTTCTTGGCCTTGGCAGGCTTGGCTGCCTTCGTTGCCTTGGTCTTGCCGCCGCCCTTGGCCGCGCGCTCGTCGATCAGCGCGATCGCCTGCGGCAGCGTGATCGCGTCCTTCTCGATCTCGCTCGGGATCGTCGCGTTGACGCCACCGGCGGTGACGTAGGGTCCATAGCGCCCGCTCTTCACGGTTATGGTGCCGAGCGAGGGATGATCACCGAGCGCCTTGCCGGGATCGGCGCCGAAGCGGCGGCTCGGGCCCTTGGCGGCTTTTTCCGCGATCAGCGTCACCGCGCGGTTGAGGCCGATGTCGAAGACCTCGTCGCCGGCTTCGAGACTCGCATAGGTCTTGTCGTGCTTCACGAACGGCCCGAAGCGGCCGAGCCCGGCGGTGATCGGCAGACCCGTCTCCGGATGCTTGCCGATCTCGCGCGGCAGCGACAACAGCTTCAGCGCGAGCTCGAGGTCGACATCGCTGGGCGAGGTGCCCTTCGGAATGCCTGCGCGCTTCGGCTTTTCGCCTTCCTCGTAATCCTTCTGCTCGCCGAGCTGGATGTAGGGGCCGAACCGGCCCGCCTTGAGCCAGACATCCCGACCGGTGTCGGGGTCCTGGCCCAGCGAGCGGTCGGCGGCAGCCTCGCCATCGGCGGCGAGCTGGCGGGTGTAGCGGCATTCCGGATAGTTCGAGCAGCCGACGAAGGCACCGAACTTGCCGGCCTTGAGGTTCAGCCGGCCGGTGCCGCAGTTCGGGCACTGCCTGACATCGCCGCCATCGGCGCGGGGCGGATAGATGTGCGGCCCCAGCATCTCGTCGAGAACGTCGAGCACCTGCGCGACGCGCAGATCCTTGATGTCGTCGACGGCGCCGATGAAGTCGCGCCAGAAATCCTTCAGCACCTGCTGCCAGGAGATCTCGTTGTTGGAGATACGGTCGAGCTGTTCTTCGAGCGCGGCGGTGAAGTCGTATTCGACGTAGCGGCTGAAGAAGCTCTCCAGGAACGCGATCACGACGCGGCCCTTGTCCTCGCCATGCAGGCGCTTCTTCTCCAGCTTCACGTAGCCGCGGTCCTTCAGGACCTGGAGGATCGAGGCATAGGTCGAGGGCCGGCCGATGCCGAGCTCTTCCATGCGCTTGACCAGGGAAGCCTCGGAGAAGCGCGGCGGCGGCTCGGTGAAGTGCTGGGTGACGGAGAGGCTCTGCCGTTTCACGGCCTCGCCCTGGCTCATCGCGGGCAGGCGGCGTGCATCCTCGTCCTCCTCGTCGTCGCGGCCTTCCTGGTAGAGCGCGAGGAAGCCGTCGAACTTCACGACCTGGCCGGTGGCGCGCAGCTCCAGCGTCCGGCCGCCGGCCTTCGCCGTGATGTCCACCGTGGTGCGCTCGAGCTCGGCCGATTCCATCTGGCTCGCGATGGTGCGCTTCCAGATCAGCTCATAAAGCTTCGCCTGATCGGCATCGAGCTTGCGGCTCATGCTGTCGGGGCGGCGCGAGAGATCGGTCGGGCGGATCGCCTCGTGCGCTTCCTGGGCGTTCTTGGCCTTGGCCTGGTACTGGCGCGGCGCATCCGGCACATAGGCGTTGCCGTAATCCTCGCCGATCACCTTGCGGGCCTGGGTGATCGCCTCGGGCGCGATCTGCACGCCGTCGGTACGCATATAAGTAATGAGTCCGGTGGTCTCGCCGCCGATGTCGATGCCCTCATAGAGGCGCTGGGCGATGCGCATGGTGTGCGCCGGCGCAAAACCGTATTTGCGGCTGGCCTCCTGCTGCAGCGTCGAGGTGGTGAAGGGCGCCTGCGGATTGCGCCGGGCGGGTTTTGCATCGACCGCCGTGACGGCGTAGGTCGCCAGCTCAAGCGCCTTCTTGAAATCCTCGGCTTCCGCGCCGGTGCCGATGTCGAGGCGCTGGATCTTCTTGCCGTCGGCGCCGACGAGGCGGGCCTCGAAGGCTTCGCCGCGCGGCGTGAGCAGGGTCGCGATCAGCGACCAATATTCCCGCGGCACGAACTTCTCGATCTCGAGCTCGCGGTCGCAGACGAGGCGTAGCGCCACCGACTGCACGCGCCCGGCCGAGCGGGCGCCGGGCAGCTTGCGCCACAGCACCGGGGAGAGGGTGAAGCCGACCAGATAGTCGAGGGCGCGGCGCGCCATATAGGCGTCGACCAGCGCGCCGTCGATCTGGCGCGGATGCTTCATCGCGTCCGAGACCGCCTGCTTGGTGATGGCGTTGAACACCACCCGCTCGATCTTCTGATCCTTCAGCGCGCGCTTTTCCTTCATCACCTCCAGCACGTGCCAGGAGATGGCCTCGCCCTCGCGATCAGGGTCGGTGGCGAGAATCAGGCGGTCAGCACCCTTCAGCGACTTGGCGATCTCGTTGAGCCGGCCGGCCGCCTTGGGGTCGACCTCCCAGATCATCTTGAAATTGGCGTCGGGGTCGACGGAACCGTTCTTCGCCGGGAGATCGCGGACATGGCCGAACGAGGCCAGAACCTCATAGGACGAGCCCAAATATTTGTTGATCGTCTTGGCTTTCGCCGGCGACTCCACAATGACGATATTCATTTAGTTCCAGTGTCTTACGGGAAAATCTGGGGCCGAAAACGAAAGGACTCGGGTCGGCCGTTTCGACCCGAACATGGGTGGTGAGCCGGCCCCTGTCAAATCGGGGGCTGTTGAAACCCGCTGGAGTGGGCAAAATTTCATATCGAGAAAGTTGCAAAATACCACCTTGGAGTTGCGGTGCATGTCGACGTAATGTTTCCGCGGGGCATGGATTCGGGTGGGGTCTGGTGACTAGGCCAGGAAAGAAACGGGCGCGCACCGGATCAGGCGCGCGGGTGGGCTCGCGTCACGAGGAACCGGGAGAGGGCGGGGCAGATGAGGCGGTCGCCTTCATCGCCGAGCAGGTGGCTGTCTTGCGCAAGCTCGCCGAGCGCCACAAGCTCGATGTGCTGCATCATCTCCTGGGGATGACGCAACTCGAGGCCGATGAGCATCTGCGGCTGCGGACCAAGCGCAAGCTGTCGTGAGCAGTCCGGCCAATATCGCCCTGTCATCCTTGTGCGCGAGTGGCGCGATGCCAGGCATCGCGCCGGAAGCCTCGAAGAATGAACGGCCGAGGTGCCAGCCGGGCCGTCACCCTTCGAGGCTCGCCGAAGGGGCGAGCGCCTCAGTGTGACGGTGACCGATAAGAGTACGCTGAAGCAATCCAGACGGTCTCGGCGGAAAGACTGGATTGCTTCGCTGCGCTCGCAATGACGGTGTCGTGGCAGCGCACCGTCATCCCACTGACCGCCGGCGCAGTGCCGGCCGCGGTTTCACCATCGTGTCCGCCGGGCTGAGCAGGCGGCCGTCCTCGGCGCGCATTTCGAGCTTCTTCACCGGGCGGCCCTTCTCGCGATCGACCAGGATCGTCGCGATCTCTTCGGGGTGGTCGTCGAACTCCTCGCTCCATTGCCGGAGCGCGACCAGGATCGGGAAGGTGCCGCGTCCCTTCGGCGTCAGCACATACTCTTGATATGCGCTGCCGTCGGAGGCGGGGGCGGTTGCCAGGATGCCGTGATCGACCAGCGCGCGCAGCCGGGCCGACAAAATGTTCTTGGCCATGCCGAGCTTGCTCTGGAATTCGCCGAAGCGGCGCAGGCCGAACAGCGCTTCGCGGATGATCAAGAGCGACCACCAGTCGCCGAGCGCGTCCAGCGAGCGCGCGATCGGGCAGGCATCGCTCTCGAAGCTCGTTCGTTTCACCATCGTCCTCTGTCCTGTCGCGTTCGCACGGCGCCAGCGCCGATCACGCGCTTGTGTGGTTGCATCATAGAACCGAATGGCCTAGATGGCAACTTAGTTGCATCATGCAACTACTGGAGGCGAGCGTGAGACTGAAGGACAAGACGGCCCTGATCACCGGCGGCAATAGCGGCATCGGGCTGGCGACGGCAAAACTGTTCGTGGCGGAGGGCGCCAAGGTGGTGATCACCGGGCGCAACAAGGAGACGCTGGCGGCGGCCGCAAAGGAGCTCGGGCCGAACGCGCTCGCGCTGCCGGCCGACGCCACGGACATCGGGGCGACGGAAGCCGCGATCAAGCAGGGTGCGGAAAAGTTCGGCAAGTTCGACATCGTGTTCGCCAATGCCGGCATCGCCGGCGGCACGCCGCTCGGTTCGGCCACGCTCGAGGTCTTCGAGAAGGTGATCAGCACCAATCTGACCGGCGTGTTCTTCACCGTGCAGTCCGCGTTGCCTTACATCAACGACAATGCCTCGATCATCCTCAACGGCTCCGTGATCTCCGTGCTCGGCATTCCCGGTTACTCCGCTTACGGCGCAGCGAAGGCGGGCGTGCGGGCGATGGCGAGGATCATGGCCTCGGAGCTGTCGCCGCGCGGCATCCGCGTCAATGTCGTGGCGCCCGGCGCGATCCGCACGCCGATCTGGGGGCCCGCGACCGCGACGCCCGAAGCCGAGAAAGCGTTCGAGACGCGGATTGCGCTATCGACGCCGCTGGGCCGCATCGGTGAAACGGACCATGTTGCGAAGACGGTGCTGTTCCTCGCCTCCGATGATTCCGCGCACGTGCAGGGGCAGGAAATCTTCGTCGACGGCGGCGCAGTGGCGTCCCCGAGCGGCGCGCCGATCTACCGCGGCTGAACAAGTCGAGTGCAAATTGAATCGGCCGGCACGACCAGGTTGGTTGCGCCGGCCGGTTCCCGCATCTTGGAAGACGTATTTCCTGAACCTTTGCGTGAGGCGTTGAACCTTCATCCAGACCGCGAAGACACTTTTACGGGCAAGGGGGCAGAAGACTCATTTTTAAGGGAGTCGGTTATGGCGAAGGCAGCCCGCATTTTTTCATCGATTTCATCACCGCGCGTTTTCACCGAAAGATCCGCCATTCCGGCCAAGCGTTCCGACACGGCCGAGTTCGTCGCCATCGCGTTGTTCTCCGGGATCGGCCTGCTCGTTTCCCTCCTTGCCGTGATCCTGGGCATGCAGGGCGTCTGGTTTTAGCGTCTCAGATCGTGCAGCCGTCAGCCGCCGCGCAATCCGGCGGCGGCTGATTTCAGCACGGCGTCAGGCCGCGTGCAGGCTGGTGGCTGCCTGAAGCGCGCCGGCGAGCGCCTTCTCGCGATGATCCGGTCCGACCTGGATGCCGTCGGCGATGATGAACTCGGCATTGTGGATGCCCATGAAGCCGAATACGCCTCGCAGATAGCTTTCGAGGTGCTCCAGGGCTGCAGCGGGCGAGCCCGCGCCATAATAGCCGCCGCGCGAGATCGCGACGATCACGCGCTTGCCACCGGCAAGGCCCTCCGGCCCGGCCGCGCCGTATTTAAAAGTCTTCCCCGCAACCAGAATGCGGTCGATCCAGGCCTTGAGCTGGCTCGGAATCGTGAAGTTGTACATCGGCGCACCGATGACGACGATTTCGGCGGCCAGGAACTCTTCCAGCGCCGCCGCGCTTGCGGCAAGGTCCGGTCCGAGTTCCGCCGGCGCCGGGGCGCCCTGCGCGGCCGCGAGATGCGAGCCGGAGAGATGGGCAAGCGGCGTCTGGGTCAGGTCGCGATAGACGACGTCAAGCGAGGGCGTCGCCTGCCGGAACCGGTCGACGATGGCGGCGGAAACCTGCCGGCTGACGGAGTGGGGGCCGAGTACGCTGGAGTCGATATGGAGCAGTTTCATTTGGGGTCACCCTGGTATAGGTTTGTAACCAGCGCTACATGAGTGACTGTTGAAATCCCCGCAAGAACGCACTTTTTTGAGCCATGAGCACATTATTGAAACCTGAGAACACCGATTTGCCTGCCTCGCCGAGGCTGGTTCCAGGTCCGGATCAAAGGCCGGATCAAAGGCCAGACCCCAACCATGCAGACTGTCGCGGGGTCGCTTCCGTGCTGTCCCGCGTTGGCGACAAATGGAGCGTGTTCGTCATCATGATGCTGAGCGACGGGCCAAAGCGCTTCAATGAGCTCAAGCGCATGATCAACGGCATCTCGCAGCGCATGCTGACCCTGACGCTGCGTGGCCTCGAGCGCGACGGCCTCGTCACGCGCACGATCTTCCCGACCATACCCCCGCGCGTGGATTATGAGCTGACCGATCTCGGCCACGGCCTCCAGCAGCCGGTGAAGGCGCTCGGAGAATGGGCGATCGCGCATCAGGAGCAGATCGCGGCAGCACGAGCGCGCTTCGACGAGCGCAACGACGGGTGAAGCGGAGAATCAAGGGGGTAAGCACTCTGCTCAAGCGCTCTGCTCATGCTGCGAGGTCGATTTTTCCCTCCCTCCAGGGGAGGTAAGGTACGAGCCCTCCATGATCGGCTGCACCGCATTGATGATGTCGGCGGCTTCCGTGACGAGCGTTGCGCCCTGCTTGATCAGGTCGTTGGTGCCGGCGGCGCGCGGATCGAGCGGCGAGCCCGGCACCGCGAACACCTCGCGGCCCTGTTCGGCCGCCATGCGCGCGGTGATCAGCGAGCCCGAGCGGTGGGCCGCTTCCACCACGACGACGCCGAGCGAAGCGCCCGAGATCAGGCGGTTACGGCGGGGGAAGTCGCGGGCGCGCGGCTCGTGGCCGAGCGGCATTTCGGAGATCGCGGCGCCCGCGTGATCCAGGATCGCGGCGAGCAGGTCGCCGTGCTCGGGCGGGTAGATGCAGTCATGGCCGCCGGCGAGCACTGCGATCGTACCGCTCTCGATGCTGGTTCGGTGCGCAGCCTGGTCGACGCCGCGCGCCAGCCCCGAGATGACGACAAAGCCGGCTTCGCCGAGCGCACGCGCGAGCTGGCCGGCGAATTTCAAGCCGGCACCAGACGCATTGCGCGAGCCGACGATCGCGATCATCGGCCTCATCAAGCTTTTTGTGTCGCCGCGCACGGCAAGCAGCGGCGGCGCATCATCGAGTGTTGCGAGCCGCGCCGGATAGCCGTCCTCGCCGGGCGCAAGCCAGGCGATGCCGAATTTGCGGCTGGCGGCGAGCTCGGCCTTCGCGTCGTCCGCGCTGCAGATGCGCCCCGATCGCTGCGCACCGCCACGGCGTGCCAGATCGGGCAAACGCTCCAGAGCGGCGCGCGGGCTGCCGAAATGATCGACCAGCGAGCGGAAGGTGCGCGGCCCGACGTTGTCGGAGCGGATCAGCCGCAGGCGATCGATCCGCTCAGCCTCGGTCAGCTCCACGCTTCTGTTGATGGCGTCCACGGTGTCTCCTTGCAGGGACAGCATGAAACAACCTGAGGGCGTTGCGCAACAGGGACGTGCGCTTGCGCGGCTTGGTCGCGATGCTAAAAGCGGTGGCAATAAGAAGGGTTTTGCCATGATCTCACTTGCCGACCTCCAGCGCCGCATCGAAGCGGGGGAGCTTTCGCCCGAGGCCGCCATCGCGCAATCGCATGCCGCGATCGAGGCAAAGGAGAAGGACGTCCAGGCCTTCGTCCGTCATGACAAGTCGGCGAGCGCGCAAAGCACCGGGCCGCTGCGCGGCATCGCGGTCGGCATCAAGGACATCATCGACACCGCTGATATGCCGACCGAGATGGGCTCGGAGATCTATCGCGGCTGGCGGCCGCGCGCTGACGCACCTGTCGTGATGATGCTGAAGCGGGCAGGGGCCACCATCATCGGCAAGACCACCACGACCGCGTTCGCCTCGCGCGATCCGACCCCGACGCGCAATCCGCACAATCTGGCTCATTCGCCAGGCGGCTCGTCCTCGGGCTCGGCGGCGGCCGTCGGCGCCGGCATGATCCCGCTGGCGCTGGGCACCCAGACCGGCGGCTCGGTGATCCGGCCCGCCGCCTATTGCGGGACGGCCGCGATCAAGCCGTCGTTCCGGATGCTGCCGACGGTCGGCGTGAAGTGCTATTCATGGGCGCTCGATACGGTCGGCCTGTTCGGCGCCCGGGCAGAGGATCTTGCGCGCGGGCTCTTGGCGATGACCGCGCGCCGCGAATTCTCGGGCATCACTCCGGCGAAGTCGCCGCGCATCGGCGTGGTCAGGCAGGAGTTTGCGGGCGCCGTCGAGGCGGCGGCCGAGGAGGGGCTGCAAGCTGCGATCAAGGCGGCGATGCGCGCCGGTGCCAGCGTGCAGACCATCGATCTGCCCGAGGCCATCAAGGAGGCCTGGCGCATCCACCCGATCATCCAGGACTTTGAGGCGCATCGCGCACTCGCCTGGGAGTTTTCAGAGCGTCACGACGAGATCGCGCCGATGCTGCGCGCCAGTCTCGATGCGACCGTCGGGCTGACGCCGAAGGAATATGACGAGGCGCGCCGCATCAGCCGTCGCGGCCGCCGCGAACTCGGCGAATTGTTCGAGGGCGTCGACGTGCTCCTGACCTATTCGGCGCCGGGCACCGCGCCGGCCAAGGAGCTCGCCAGCACCGGCGACCCCCGCTACAACCGGCTCTGGACGCTGATGGGCAATCCTTGCGTCAACGTACCGGTGCTGAAGGCCGGGGGCCTGCCGATCGGCGTGCAGGTGATCGCGCGCTTCGGCAATGATCCGCTCGCACTCGCGGTGGCCTGGTTCCTGGAGGAGGCGCTGGCGAAATCAGGCTAGCGCCGGACGAGTCGCGGCGGGTGAGGGTTATGGTCTCACTGAATGCTGCGGCCCCTCACCCGGAGGTGAACCAAGACCGCAGGCAGTCTCACACTTGGTCATACTCTAGACCAGTGCGGGCTCCACTGGAGCGATGCGCTGATCGGATGCAGGTGATGTTGCATTGCCAGCGGTACCTTGCCCGAGCCAGCGCTCGGCGGCCTCGCGGCCGCTCCGGTGCAAGAGGCGAATGAAGCCGCGGCCGAGATCGGTCGAAGAGCGCTGCGCCAGGCCGTCGACGGAATCTTCAGCCGCGATCCTGGAGAGCCGCAGCGACGGCGCGGCATGGGTCTTTGCCCATTCGATCGCTGCGATCTCGGCATTGAGCGCGGCGTTGGCTGCGATCTGGTCGAGCCGGCGGTCGATTGCGGCAAGCGTGATCGGCACGTAGCTGTCGCGCGTCGGCGTGACCTGCACCAGCAGGACATCGGACGTCGTGGTCTCCTGCGCCAGCCGCAGCAGCGGCGGGTTGCCGCCGAAGCCGCCGTCCCAATAAGCCTCGCCATCGACCTCGATGGCGCAGTGAACCAGGGGCGGGCAGGTCGAGGCCAGCGCGACGTCGGCGGTGATGGCGTCGTTGCGGAAGATCTGCTGCTGGCCGTCGCGGATCCGCGTCGCCGCAATCATGAGTCTTGGGCACCTCGGGTCGCGCAGTGCGGCAAAATCGATGTCGCGCGACAGCGCCTGCCGTAGCGGATCGAGGTCGAACGGATCGAACTGTCCGGAGCGCAGCGTCGGGCCGAATGCGACCGAGCTTCCCGCGGGGGAAAAGCCGCCGATCAGCATCAGCGAGCGGAACGAGGCCTCGTGCATCAGCCGGACCCAGAACCGGTTCAGCCGCGACCGCGCGCCTTCGCGGCCGCCTTCGGCCAAGCCGCACGCGAGCAGCAGTGCATTGATGGCGCCGGCGCTGGCGCCGCTGATGGTGTCGATCGCGATGTCTGGTTCTTCCAGCAGCCGCTCCAGCACGCCCCAGGTGAAGGCGGCAAAGGTGCCGCCGCCCTGCAGCGCCAGCGAAAGTTTTCGCGGCGGCCATTGGTCTGAACGCGCCTGTGCAGGCGCGGCCGGTACAGCCTTGGTGACCACGATATCGGGCGGAGCGGCGGCTCGCGCGACGGGCTCAGGCTGCGGCGTTGGCGGTGAAACAGCGGCAGCCGCTTGCGGCGGCGCATCGGACCAGATGTTGGTCGCCGAAAGCAGCCGGCTTGCCGCGGTGCCGGTCACACCTGACGAACCAACCCCATCCTGCACGCCGACAATCTTCTCGCTCATTCTGAGCAACCGCGTAACGCCTTTTTCTGGGTCAGGATGACAGGCGTGAAACCCGTTCGCTACAGCCTGACGTGAGTCGCAGCCAAGTTGCGAACAGAATTTGGCATATAGTGCGGAAGGGGTGCGGCGGTATCCGTACTTTTTCCGGCCCTCAAGCCTTCTCGCCGATCCGGCTTTCCCTGCCGGCCTGCAAGCGCTTGATGTTCTCGCGATGCGCGTAGAACAAGAGCAGCGTCAGCACTGCTGCCAGTGCCGACAATGCGAGGTGACCGAACCACCACAGGAACATCGGCGTGATGAACGCCGCCACCAGCGCCGAGAGTGAAGAGTAGCGGGTGGTGAAGGCGGTCGCCAGCCAGAGCAGGCAGAACACGACGGCGCCGGGCCAGAACAGGCCGAGCAGGATGCCGATATAGACCGCCACGCCCTTGCCCCCTCTGAATTTCAACCAGACCGGGAAGAGATGGCCGAGGAACGCGCCGAGCCCGGCCACCATCGCAGCATTTGGCCCGGCGATGTAGCCACAGATCACCACGGCCACGGTGCCCTTGAGCGCGTCGAACAGCAGGGTGCCCGCGGCAAGGCTCTTGCGTCCCGTGCGCAGCACATTGGTCGCGCCGATGCTGCCGGAGCCGATCGAGCGAATATCCTGCGTGCCGGCGAGCCTGGTCAGAATCAGGCCGAATGGAATCGAGCCGAGGAGATAGCCGGTGACGAAGGCGACCGGCAAAAATGCTTCAAGCGCCATGGCTGGATCTCCGTGTCGAACGATCTCGCACGTCAGACATGCTCATAGACCGTGCGGCCGCCGACAATGGTGCGCACCACGCGGCCTGTAAAGCGGGCCTCGTCGAACGGGGTGTTCTTGCAGGGCGATTTGAGGTCGGCGGGATCGACCACCCAGGGCGTATCGGGATCGATTACGATGACGTCCGCCGGGCTGCCCGCGCGCAGGGTTCCGCCTGGCAGCCCGAGCAACTCGGCCGGCCGGGTCGACATCGCACGGATCAGCGTCTTCAGTTCCATCTCGCCATTATGCACCAGCCGCAAGCCGGCCGGCAGCATGGTCTCGAGGCCGACGGCGCCGGGTGCGGCTTCCGCGAACGGCAGGCGCTTGACCTCGACGTCCTGCGGATTGTGGTCCGACATGATGACGTCGAGCAGGCCGGAGGCGAGCGCCGCCACCACCGCACGGCGGTCGGCCTCGGTGCGCAGCGGCGGCGACAGCTTCAGGAACGAACGGTAAGGACCGATGTCGTTCTCGTTCAGCGCCAGATGGTTGATCGAGACCGAGGCGCTGACCGCGAGTCCGGCGTCGCGAGCGCGCTGGAGGATATCGAGAGAGTCGATGCAGGTCAGCGAAGCCGCGTGGTAGCGGCCGCCGGTGAGGGCGACGAGGCGCAGGTCGCGCTCCAGCATCACGGCTTCGGCGGCATTCGGGATGCCCATCAGGCCGAGCCGGGTCGCGAACTCGCCCTCGTTCATCACGCCTTCGCCGACCAGGTTGGGATCCTCGGTGTGATGCACGATCAGTGCGTCGAAGTCGCGGGCATAGGTCAGCGCGCGGCGCATCACCTGGGCGTTGGTGACGCTCTTGTCGCCGTCGCTGAAGGCGACAGCGCCGGCCGCCTTCAGGAGGCCGAACTCGGTCATCTCCTCGCCCTGCATGCCCTTGGTGAGCGCGGCCATCGGCTGAATGTTGACGATCGCGGTGTCGCGGGCGCGGCGCATCACGAAATCGACGGTCGCCGAATTGTCGATGACGGGCAAGGTGGCGGGCTGGCAGATGATGGTGGTGATGCCGCCGGTCGCCGCGGCCTGGCTCGCCGAGGCAAAGGTCTCGCGGTGGCTGAGGCCGGGTTCGCCGACGAAAGCGCGCATGTCGATCAGGCCCGGCGCCACGATCTTGCCGGAGCAATTGATGATGTCGGTGCCCTCGGGGACACCGGCCGCGCCGATGCCGCGGCGGGTCTCGCGGATGGTGCCGTCGGCAATGAGAACGTCACCAATGCCGTCGAACTCCCTGGAGGGATCGACGACGCGGGCGTTGGCGAGCAGGATGGGGCGGCGGTCGGTCAACATCGGCATCACGCGTTCGGCAGGTTGCGGGCGAGCGCTTCCAGCACGGCCATGCGCACCGCGACGCCCATCTCCACCTGTTCGCGGATCAGGGACTGGGCGCCGTCGGCCACGATCGAGTCGATCTCCACGCCGCGGTTCATGGGACCTGGATGCATCACGAGCGCGTCCGGCTTGGCGTAGGCGAGCTTCTTCTGGTCGAGCCCGAAATAATGGAAATATTCCGACGAGGAAGGCACGAAGGAGCCGTTCATGCGCTCGCGCTGCAGCCGCAGCATCATGACGATGTCGGCGCCTTCGAGACCTTCGCGCATGTCGCGCGCGACCTCGACGCCCATCCGCTCGATGCCCGTTGGCAGCAGCGTGGACGGGCCGACGACGCGGACGCGGGCGCCCATGGTGTTGAGCAGGATGATGTTGGAGCGGGCGACGCGCGAATGCAGCACATCGCCGCAGATCGCGACCACCAGGCCCTCGATCCGGCCCTTGTTGCGGCGGATGGTGAGGGCATCGAGCAGCGCCTGGGTCGGATGCTCATGCGCGCCGTCGCCGGCATTGATCACGGAACCGTCGACCTTGCGCGCCAGCAGTTCCACCGCGCCGGAGGCGTGATGGCGGACCACCAGGATGTCGGGGTGCATCGCGTTCAGCGTCACGGCGGTGTCGATCAGGGTCTCGCCCTTGCGGATCGAGGACGAGGACACCGACATGTTCATGACGTCGGCGCCCAGCCGCTTGCCGGCGAGCTCGAACGAGGATTGGGTCCGGGTGGAGGCCTCGAAGAAAAGGTTCACCTGCGTCCGTCCCCGCAGGACGGTGCGCTTCTTGTCAACCTGGCGGTTGAGCTCGACATATTCTTCGGACAGGTCGAGGAGGCCGCTGATGTCGGCCGCGGAAAGGCCCTCGATGCCCAGCAAATGCCGGTGGCCGAGGACGAAGGTCGATTTCGATGTCATTAAAAGCAGAGCTATAGGCGGGGATGGCGGGGGGAGCAAGGGGCAAACGGCGGGAGGCGAGTTATCCCCTGATCTGTCGGTTTGGTCGCTGTGGCCTGGCCTGCCGCCACCTTCTCCGTCATGCCCGGGCTTGTCCCGGGCATCCACGATCTTCTATCGCATTTGACGCAATAGAACGTGGATGGCCGGGACAAGCCCGGGCATGACGATCGTGGGGCATTTCGTGAAAAGAATTCTGACGGCGTTCCTGGCCGCGGTGCCAATCAGCACGGCCCACGCCCAATCGCTCCCCGGCGGCTTCGTTTACCTGCGCGACATCGATCCCGGCATCATCCAGGACATCCGATACGCCACGGCGAACAATTTCGTGGGCCGTCCGCTCGCTGGTTACAATGCCGGTGAATGCGTGGTGAAACGGGAGGTGGGGCTGCGGCTGAAGGCGGTGCAAGCGGAGCTAGCCGCACAGAATCTGTCGCTGAAGATGTTCGACTGCTACCGGCCGGCGCGCGCCTCGCTCGACATGGTGAAGTGGTCGCAGAACGGTCACGAGACGGCGGCTGAGCGGCGCTACAACCCCGGGATTCCGAAGACCGAGCTGTTCCGCCTCGGCTATATTGCGAGCCGCTCGCAGCATTCCACGGGTGCAGCGCTCGATCTCACTCTGGTCGATCTCAAGGCCGACAATTCCGCAAAATATGATCCGTCAAAGACCTACGCCGATTGCACGGCGCCGGCCGAGATACGCGCGCCGGAGGGCAGCGTCGACATGGGCACAGGCTACGACTGTACCGATGCGAAGGGGCACACTGCGGCACCGTCGATCAATCCGGAGCAGCGCGCCTGGCGCAAGCGGCTGGTCGCGGCGATGGCGAGGCAAGGCTTTGTGAACTATTCGAAGGAGTGGTGGCATTTTTCCCTGCCGGGGGCGGGCGGGCCGGCCTATGATTTCCCGATCCAGCCGCGTACGAGGTAGAGTTCGATTGAAACGGAAGCCGCCGCGGGCAGGGTTACCTCTCCCAAGGGGCCCCAAGGGGAGAGGTCGGCGCGAAGCGCCGGGTGAGGGGATCAGGTCCCTCGATAGAGCGTAGCCCCTCGCCCGCGCCTCCGGCGCGACCTCTCCCGTTGCGAGAGGTGGCACTGCCCGAGCCGAGATAGATTCGATGGAAGCACAATGACCCAGCCCACATTTGCGACGCACGAGGTCCTCAACCAGTCACCGCCGTTCGAGGACGTCGACCTGTTCGCCACGGATCGGCCGCTGGTCGAGGCGGTCAAGGCCAATGGCGGCGCGGCGGCGGAGCGCGAGCTGTCAGCGTTCGGCAAGCACTGGGGCTCGGCCGCGATGGCCGATCGCGGGCGCCTCGCCAACGAGAACACGCCGAAGCTGCGCGCCTTTGATTCGAAGGGCCATCGCCGCGACCAGGTCGAGTTTCACCCCTCGTATCACGAGCTGATGGCGCACAGCGCGCATGCCGGCGTGCACAATTCCACCTGGACCGCAGATGGCAAGCCGGCGGGCGATGGCGCCGAGGTCATTCGTGCCGCAAAGTTCTACATGGCAGCCCAGGTCGAGACCGGCCACCTCTGCCCAATCACGATGACGCGCGCCTCCGTCGGTGCCCTGGCGATGCAACCCGATCTGCTCGCGCGCGTGATGCCGGTTTTGTCGACGAAGAGCTACGATCCCAGCTTCGCGCCCTGGTGGGAAAAGCGCGGCATGACGCTCGGCATGGGCATGACCGAGAAGCAGGGCGGCACCGACGTGCGCGCCAACATGACGCGCGCCGTGCGCGACGGGGACGGCTATCGCATCACCGGCCATAAATGGTTCATGTCGGCACCGATGTGCGATGCGTTCCTGGTGCTGGCGCAGGCGGAGGGGGGGCTGACCTGCTTCTTCATGCCACGCTTCGCGCCGGATGGCTCGGTCAATGCCATCCAGTTCCAGAGGCTGAAGGACAAGCTCGGCAACCGTTCCAATGCCTCGTCCGAAGTCGAGTTCGTCGGCGCCTATGCGCAAGCGGTCGGTGAGGAGGGCAAGGGCATCCGCACCATCATCCAGATGGTGCAGCTGACGCGGCAGGATTGCGCGATCGCCTCCGTCGGCCTGATGCGCTCGGGGCTGGCGCATGCGCTGCATCACGCCCGTCACCGCAGCGTGTTCCAGAAGCATCTGGCCGATCAGCCGCTGATGCAGGCCGTGCTGTCGGACATGGCGCTGCATGTCGAGGCGAGTACAGCGCTCGTGATGCGGCTCTGCCGCGCCTTCGACCGAACGCCGCACGATGCGGCGGAAGCCGCCTATATGCGGCTCCTCACGCCCGCGATCAAATACTGGACCTGCAAGAGCGCGCCGCCATTTCTCTACGAGGCGATGGAGTGCCTCGGCGGCAACGGCTATGTCGAGGACGGCATTCTGGCGCGCCACTATCGCGAGTCCCCTGTCAATGCGATCTGGGAAGGTTCGGGCAACGTGATGTGCCTCGACGTGCTCCGCGCGCTCTCGCGCGAGCCGGAGGCGGCGATGACCGTGCTGCAATCGCTTGCGGCCGACACGAAGAGCCTGCCGGGGGCCGGGGAGGCGGTCGCGTTCATCGGCAGGATTTTTTGGCGCGCCGACGGCGAGCGCGTCGCGCGGCTTGCCGTCGAGACGTTGGCGTTGCTCGCTGCGGCCGCAGCGCTCAACGGCGTGTCACCGCACAATGCCGAACTGTTCGCGGCGACGCGTCTCGCGGCCAATCACGCCAGCATGTACGGTGCGGTCGAACTCGACAGCGCCGACGAGCGCGCGCTGCTGGAGCGGGCGCTGCCGTGAGCGGCCGCGGTCTCTCCACAGCGTCATGGCCGGGCCTGACCCAGCCATCCACGTCTTGCTGCGTGGCAAGAAGAACGTGGATGCCCGGGACAAGCCCGGGCATGACGATCGCTCGTTAGTTTGCGCGTTCCAACGAAAGCCTCCTGATGGACACCCTCAATCCCGACCATCCGCCTCTCGTCATGACGCGAGCAGAGCACGCGCCACCTGTCTGGAAGTTCTGGGGTACGGCGCTGTGGGGCCTCTTCATCTTCGTCGCGATGTTCGTCGGCCAGATCGGCGCCGTCGTTCTGCTGGCGGCGCAGCGTGGCCTCCCCATGGACCTCGCCTCGCTCCAGCTCGTCGGCCATGAGCCCCAGACGCTCGCGCTCTCGGTCATCATGGGCCTGCCGGCAACGCTTCTTGCGGTCTGGCTCGCGATCCGCATCAAGAAGGCCTCCTTTGTCGACTATCTCGCGCTGCATTGGACGTCCTGGAAGCAGCTGCTGCTCGGCGCCGTCGGCCTCATCCTGATCGTGCTGGTCTGGGAGACGATGTCGCGCGCACTCGGCCGCGAGGCGACACCGGGCTTCATGACCGATCTGTTGAAATCGGGACGCGACAAGGGCGCTGCGCTGTTGCTTCTGTTCGCCTTCAGCGTGGCCGCGCCGATGTCGGAAGAGATTCTGGCGCGAGGCTTTCTCTATCGCGGCTGGTCCGCGAGCTTCCTGCGCGTGCCCGGCGCGATCCTCTTGTCGTCGCTGGTCTGGACAATCGTGCACCTGCAATACGACATCTACTTCCTCGCCGAGGTCTTCACCATCGGCCTGTGGTTCGGCTACATGCGCTATCGCGCCGGCTCGCTGTGGCTCACCATCGTGCTCCATGCGCTGAACAATCTGACCGCGGTGGTGCTGACGATGTGGGTGGGGGGCTGAGCGCTCGCCTGCCGCTTCCCCAACTGCGGCGGCTCCGAAAGACCCGCGGTGTCTCAGCGGGTCAGATTGGTGTTGCCGTCCGCTGCCTTGCAAGTTCCCGGCTCTATCGGGCATCCCAAGGTAGAAGAGGCTTGTCACGCATCCCCTTGTCGGCTTGAATGCGGAAATTAGCTAGGGGGCGCCGTCGCACGCGACACACGGCCCCCGCCCAACTTTTTATTTTGATTTTCGAGCTTTGTCCCACGCGCTACGATTGGAGGGGCCATGTCCGATTTAACGATTTTCATCAGCCACAAGATGCCGAAGGATAGTGAGGCGGCTCGCCGTATCGGAAATTTGATTGCCTCGTACTCTGGCAACAAAATCAAGATCGTCCTTGCGGAGGATTTTCAGAAGGGAAGAGAACTCAGTCCGGAGATCACAGCAGCGATCCAGAGTGCGGATCTCTTTCTGCTGCTCTACACTGGCGAGGATCAGGATTGGGGATACTGTCTGCTCGAGGCTGGCCAATTCCAAACGGCTCTGAGCAAAGACGAAAAAAGATCCATTGTCGTGTTTCACGATCCGAGCGTTAGCAAGCCAAGAGCGCTGAGCCAGTACATATCGGTGCCGATATCGTCGGATCAGGTTTACGATTTCCTGGAGCAATTATACGTCGAAAGAGATATTTACCCAGGTATTGATACGGCGTTCTTGCGCAAGACTGCCACCGACATCTGCAGATGGTTCGACTATACGCACGTCACCGCGATCAATTTTGATCTCGTGCCAAACTTCTCAATCGAATTGAGCCGCACGGAACAGAATGAAGACTGCCTGGAGCTGGAGAATCTGCCAGCGGATGCGCTATTCATGGGGACCCAGGGTTGGGAGGCGCTGTTCGGGAAGGATGTGTCAACGGGCGCTTGGAACTGGAAGGATTTGTCCTCCGATTGGGTCGATCGCGACATCTACGAGCCTGAACTCGCGCGGATGCTGAGGAGCGCCTGCAAGAAGAAGGCGCCCTTGGGATGTTTCATTCGTCCCACCGGTTCTGACGACCTGTTCCGGCTCACACTTCGGCGCTACGAGGAGATCGACGGCGCGAGTCGATTGAAGTTCTACTTCACTGCAGCGCCGATCGACATTCCGATCTTCGGAATCCATGACACCACAAACAAGGAGGAACTTGCGGTCTACAACATGATCAACATCACTTGGTACGCACGACGAAAGCTGATTGATCAATTGTATGACGAACTGTTGGGATACGTGAATTCGTCGCAAGTTGAAGCCGTAAAAGTCCGTAGCGTTGTCTTGAAAATACGGGACGAACTGCGAAGTCTAGAAATACAGAGCAATATACGCGGGCTTTCGAAGCCGATGGATGCTCGCGGCGTGGCGCCTCTGACCAAGACCATGAAGGATGAGGTCAGCTGGAACGACCTGCTGAAGAACATACTCGAATGCTCCAGGAAGGAGCCGGTCGACATCAAGACGATCGCGCAATCCCTGTATGAGATCGCGAAAATGAACCGCGATTACTATCAGTTGAGCGCACAAAAATATGCCGATATCGCTCAGAATCTCCAGTTGCCCCCGGCACCTCCGTAAGACAGAAACGGCGGCATCCGCGCGGGCGGAGCCGCTCGGTCGGAACGAGTACGATCGGTCGGCGTTCGGTCGTTCGCCTCAAGCCACCAGCGCGATCGCCATCGGCATCGTGATCGCCGCCAGCATCGTCTGTAGCGTGATGATCTGCGCCAGCAGCGGCGCGTCGCCGCCCATCTGGCGTGCGAGGACATAGGCGCTCGACGAGGTCGGCACCGCCGAGCAGATCGCAACGATCGCCAGGCTCTCGCCCGACAGGCCGAACCAGACGGCAAGCGCGAGGGCGAGTGCGGGCATCAGTACCAGCTTGAAGGCGACGCCGATCGCAGCGGCGGCGCTCGGACGCAGCAGGCCTTCGAGATGCAGCCCCGCGCCGGTGACGAGCAGGCCGATCGCGAGCGAGGAACGGCTGAGCGCGTCGGCAACCTCATGCCAGGCCTTTGGCAGCGGCAAGCGGGTGACATTGATGAAGAGGCCGATCGCGCAGGCCCAGATCAGGGGATTGCGCACCAAGGTCATGACGATGGCGCGGCCGGATTGCTTCTCGGGCGATGCGTAATGGGCGAGCACCGCGACGCTGAACACGTTGACCAGCGGAATGATCGCGACCATCGCCACCGAAGCGAGCGCCAGCCCGACGTCGCCGAACATGTTGGCGGCCACCGACAGCCCGACGAAGGTCTGCCAGCGCGTCGCGCCCTGGAAGATCGAGGTGAAGGCGGGGCCGTCGATATCGAGCCGCGAAAGGGCAGGGCGCAGCGCGAGGCACAGCAGCGACATCCCGAGCGCCGACAGCAGCAGCGCGCCGCCGACGCCGGCGACCGGCACCTTGGAGAGATCCGCCTTCACCAGCGTCTGGATCAGCAGCATCGGGAACAGCACGAAATAAGTCAGCCGCTCCAGCCCGTGCCACTGCGTGTCGAGCCGCATCAGGCTGCGCTTCAGCACGATGCCGAGCACGATGAGGATGAAGACCGGCAGCAGCGCCGCGACGACGACGGCCATGGATCAATCGATCCCCGGGCTGGCGCGAAGATTGGCGAGGCGGTCGAGCGCGCCTTGCAGGATGAAGATCGCGGCATGCTCGTCGATCACCTCGGCGCGCTTCGCACGGCTGACGTCCATGCCGATCAGCTCGCGCTCGACCGCCGCGGTCGAGAGGCGCTCGTCCCAGAGACCGATGGGAAGCGCGGTCAGGCCGGCAAGGTTGCGCGCGAAGGCGCGGGTGGATTGCGCGCGCGGGCCCTCGCTGCCGTCCATGTTGATGGGCAGGCCGAGCACGAATCCGGCCGCCTTGCGCTCGGCCGCGATCGCGAGCAGGCGGGCGGCATCCTGCTTGAACGCCTTGCGGGAGATGGTCTCGACGCCGGTCGCAAGCCGACGATCGGGGTCGGACACGGCAACACCGATGGTCTTGGTGCCGAGATCGAGCCCGACCAGCGCGCCGCGCGCGGGCCAATGGGTTGCAGCTTCGACGAGAGGCAGGATAAGAGCCGGCATGGCGTTAGCGCATATCACGCGTCACGCTGCGGAGTGAACCCGGAACATGGATGCGCTGACATTATTGGGCCTGTTCGCCGTCACGGCAATGCTGGTCACTTATGCCCTGGAGGATCGCAGCCACTGGTTCGTGCTGCTGTTCGCCGCATCCTGCGCGCTCGGCTCGGCTTACGGTTTCCTCCAGGGCGCCTGGCCGTTCGGCCTGGTCGAGGCGATCTGGTCCATCGTGGCGCTGCGACGATGGCAGCTGAAGGCGATCGGAAGAAGCGCATGAGAACGGTGGCGGACAAATGCAGCGATCATTTGTGGCAAATGTCACACGGACGGCGCCGCAGACCATGGCATGATGTCGCGTCCTCAGCAGCGCACGTTGATTGACGCTCTGGTTGTTGTGGAATAAATATATGGGCCTAAAGTAGTAGGGGCGGTGCCCCGATTTTCAGAACGATCGGCAGCGACCTGCGGTCCGAACCGCGCTGCAACCTTGGCGCAGATTTTCAGGCGCCGACCATGTCCAATATTCGCCCAGTATTTTGAGAGGTCATGATGCTCATCAAGCCAAGCCTGATCGCGGGCTCAGAAAGGCGATTCAAGCAAGCCGAGTTCTCACCCGATGCCCTGAACCGTAAATTGGGCGACGGGCCGATCGAGATGACCGTCGAAAAGATACGCCAGCGCCAGCGCCAGCTCCTGGCCGAGACGCAGGACGTGCAGGCGGCCGAGATCGGCCTGGAGCGAATTCTCCAGGGCAATGATCTCGACAGCATCAATTACCTGGCCAAGGGAACGGCCGCCTCGCGCCCGGTCTGCCGCATTCAACTCAGGGATCTCAAGTCGAACCTGCTCGGCTATGGCTCGGGCTTTCTGATCGGACCCGGCCTGCTGCTGACGAACCATCATGTCTTCGGTACGCCGGCCGAGGCGGCCAATTCGATTGCCGATTTCAACTATGAATTGGATGTTTCGGGACAGGAGCGTGTGCCGGTGCGGTTCGGATTCGAGCCGGGCAAATTCTTCTACACCAACGACAGGCTGGATTTCTCGGTCGTTGCGGTGGCGCCGACCTCGCTGTCAGGCAACGAGGGGCTCGAGGATTGGGGATGGCTGCCGCTGAGCGGCGCGCCCGGCAAGGCAGACCCCGGCGAGTACCTCACCATCATCCAGCATCCCAGCGGTCAGATGAAGCAGGTCTGCGTCCGCGAGAACAAGCTGCTCAAATATGTCGGCGACTTCCTCTGGTACAACACCGATACGACGGCCGGATCATCGGGATCGCCGGCGTTCAACCGCTTCTGGCAGGTGGTCGCGCTGCACCACAGTGGCGTTCCTCGGAAGGATGCGCAGGGCCGCACCCTGACCAAGGACGGCAAGGTGTGGAAGCCGACGATGGACGAATCCTCGATCGACTGGATCGCCAATGAAGGCATCCGGATCAGCGCGATCGTCGCCGATCTCAAAGTTGCGATTGGTTCTCATCCCTTGATCAGGCCGGTGCTCGATGAGGAGGAGCCGCCGATCCGGGACGAGGTCGCGAAAGTCCGGCCGCCGGCCCCCGCGCCTGCTTTCGGTGCCAATGCCTGGGTCGAGCAATCCCTCGACGGGACCTCGCTCGTGGTTCCGATCCGCGTGCCGTTGCCGATGTTCAGGACGGAAATTCCGATGCCTCCGCCGGCGCCCGTGCAGGGCCCGCCGGGAGGCAACGGCGGAGCACCGAACGGCGGCATGCACAATGGCGGCAAGCCGTTGATCGCCCCACCGGCGGGCTTGTTGCCCAACATCAGCGCGAAGAACGGCTTGCCGATGGAGGCCGTGCATATCGATCAGAGCACGCTGAAATCGCGTCCCGGATACAAGGCGAATTTCCTGGGCACCGGCAAGTTCTCGGTGCCGTTGCCGAAGATTCCGTCCGCTCTCAAGTCCCGGATCGCGATGCTGAAGGGAAGCTCCAAGCAGTCCGAGCTGAAATATTTCAACTACAGCGTCGTCATGAACAAAGAGCGCAGGCTCGCCTTCTTCAGTTGCGTCAATATCGATGGCGGCAAGCAGCAGGACGTCGGCAAGCGGGAAGGTGATTCCTGGTTGCGCGATCCGCGCATCGACGACGACGTCCAGATCGGCGATGAGTTCTACCGCAAGCAGGCCACCTTCGAGGCGGACCGCAGCAAGAATCCGTTCGACCGCGGTCATCTCGTACGCCGTCTGGATGCAACCTGGGGCGACACCGTCGCCGCAGCCAAGCAGCATGGCGACGATTCCTTCCATTTCACCAACTGCTCGCCGCAGTTCTTCTCGTTCAATCAGGGCAAGCAGCTCTGGGCAGGACTGGAGGACTACACGCGTGATGTCCTGCTCGAAGGCGAGGAGAAGGGCATCGTCATGAACGGCCCGGTGTTCGACGGACCGGATGCCGACGGATCCGATCTGCCCGATCCGGCCGGCCGGCCGCACAAGGATCCGAGCTTTGGCGGGGTTCAAATCCCGAAATATTTCTGGAAGATCCTGATCCGGCGCAACGAGGATGGCGACGCGCTCAAAGCGGCGGCGTTCCTGATGAGCCAGCGAAAGCAGGTTATGGAGATAGACCGCATCCAGGAGGCGGATCTGCTCGAGCGGATGTCCGAAGCAGACGTCAGCGTGTTCCAGGTCTCGATCGCGGATCTGACGAAATTGACCAAGCTCGACTTCGGCAATCTCGCCGACGCGGACTCGCACGAGGCAACCTCGGTCGGCCCGCGGCGGATCGAATCCTATGAGGACATTCGGATCTAGAGCCTAGGTTCGAGCGGCGGGACCGGCGCAGCATTCGGGTGAGGGAGCGGTGTACTCTCTCGAGACACTGCAAGACCCTCACCCGGGGCTGTTGCGACGGAGCCGTGTGGGATGTCAGCGGATCGCGATCGGGTTGATCATCGCCTGCACGCCGCCGGTCCAGCGCGGCTGTCCCAGCACGAACAGGAATTCGTAGCCCTTGTCTCGGGCGAGCGCGGCGGTGTCCATGTTTTCGAGGATGTAGGTGCCGTTCATCGCGAGCAGGATCTGGTGCACCTCGAACACGTTCTTGGATTCGAACGGCAGCACCTCGAGCGCCCAGGTGTCGGCACCGATCGCGACGACGCCCTTGCTGGTGAGGTACTTCGCGCCCTCGACGCCGAGACCGGGCTCGCCGGCCGAGTAGCGCTTGTCGTCCTTGCCGATCAGGCTGAGCCAGCCGGTGTGGAAGATGACGACGTCGCCCTGGCGGATCTCGACGTTCTGCTGTTTGGCGGCTTCCTCGATCTCCTTGATGTTGAAGGCGGTACCTTCCTTCACCACGTCGGTCTTGAAATAGGCCGCCATGTCGAGCAGCACGCCGCGCGTGACCATCGGCGGCACCTTTTCGATGCCGAGCTTCTTCAGCCCGGTCGGATCGGCGAAATCGGCGAGCTTGTTGCCGTTGTAGTAGACGTGCTCGACGCCGAGATGGCCGAGGCCGTCTAGCTGGCTGCCGATGCCGACCCAGGTGTCGAGGATATCGTCATTGTAGGTGGCCTTGTTGGGACCGAGGCCCGGGCTGCCGGCCTGTCCCGGCTGGACCACGGTGATCTTGAAGCTGCGCGGAGGATAGGCCGGCGTTTGCGGTGTGACGGGAATGCCGAGGGCATAGGTCTTGCCGGTCTTCACCAGCGATGCCGCCTTCACCACGAGCTCGGGCGTCATGTAATTGGCGGCGCCGATCTCGTCGTTCGGCCCCCATTTCGATTTGGTCCAGTCCTGAGCGCTTGCAGTTCCTGACATCGCCGACAACGCGGCGACACAGCACAACACGAGTGTATTGCGCATCGATAGTCCTCCCGATGTTTTGGCTTCGTTACGGTTTCGCGCTGGCCAGTCTCTCATCCTAACGTAGAATACTCACGCGCTTCAAAACTTTTCGAGCGCTGTGATGCGACGGCTGAACGCAGCATCGGCTGCGCGCACTGTGAGTACGACAAATTTGTGACGGCGAATTTCGTGTCGTGGAACGTCTGCGCTCGCGTCAGGCCGCGATGACGTCGTCGTCTTTCTTCAGGCAGGCGGCGAAGCCTTGAAGCGCGCTATATTGATGTCCGGCGCTGCGCTGGATGAAGAGCGTCTCCGCGCGTGCGTACGAAGGGCTCAGCGTGTGGATCGACACGCTGCCGTGCATCGCACTGCGCTCGACAACCGCGCGCGGCAGCAGCGTCACACCCATGTCCGCGGCGACGCAGCCGATCATGCCGTCGAGCGTGCCGAGCTCGAAGCGTGCGGCCGACGGCCAGCCGAACTCGACGAACACCTGTTCGAGCCGTTGGCGGTAGGTACAGCCGGTGCGGAATACCAGTGCGGTCGGGCCGGACTCCGGCGTGCCGGCGCGCAGCTCGGCGAGCGAAGCCCAGCGCCGCGCGCTGACCAGCACCAGCTCCTCGCGGAAGGCGCTCGTCGCGGTGAGGTCGTCATGCGTGATGGGCCCCGCGACGAAGGCGCCGTCGAGCGTGCCGTCGAGCACGCCAGTGACGAGGTCGGCGGTCGGCGCGGTGCGCAAGGAAAGTCGCACCGCGGGAAAGCGGCGGTGGAAATCGGCCAGCAGCGGCGGCAGCCGCACCGCTGCCGTTGTCTCCATCGAGCCGATGGCGAGCGGTCCCTTTGGCTCGCCGTCGTCACGCGCGGCGAGCAAGGCTTCGCGCGACAGCGCCGCCATCTTTTGCGCGTAGGGGAGGAGGCGCTTGCCGGCGCCTGTCAGCGTCATGCCGCGGCTGTGGCGCTCGAACAGCGGCGTGCCGATCTCCGCCTCCAGCGCCTTCACGCGCTGGGTCACGTTCGATTGCACGGTGTTGAGCTCTTCGGCGGCGCGGGTGATGCCGCCGGTGCGGGCGACGGCGGCGAAGGTCTTGATGTCGCTGAGTTCCATGGCGTCGTTCCGCTTTGGAGATGGCAGCATTCGCAACAATTCATTTTTCGCGAATGCTAGCTGCGCCTAGTCTCGCTGTCCAGAGTGGGAGGATTCATGCCAATCACAACGCCGCTCACGGAGCTGCTTCGGATCAAGCATCCGATCCTGTCGGCGCCCATGGACACGATCGCCGGCACCCGGCTGACCCGCGCCGTCAGCGAGGCGGGTGGATTCGGCATCCTGGGTGGCGGTTACGGCGACCGGGCCCGGCTTCAGGCTGAGGCTGCCGAGCTGAAGGGTTTTGCGCCGTTCGGGATCGGCTTCATCACCTGGAGCCTCGCCAAACAGCCCGAGCTGCTCGACATCGCGCTCGACGCTCGCCCGCAAGCGATCATGCTCTCGTTCGGCGATCCCGCGCCGTTCGCGTTGCGCATCAAGGCGAGCGGCGTGCGGCTGATCTGCCAGGTGCAGAGCGAGGACATGGCGAAGCAAGCGCTCGATGCCGGCGCCGAGATCCTGATCGCGCAAGGGACGGAGGCGGGTGGCCACGGCGCCTCGCGCACCACGGTAGATATCGTGCCTGCCATCGTCGATCTCGCGGCCAGGCGCGTGCCGGTTGTCGCGGCCGGTGGGATCGCCGATGGCCGGGGCCTCGCAGCAATGATGATGCTGGGGGCATCCGGCGTGCTGATTGGTACGCGCTTCTATGCGAGCGTGGAGGCGAATGGCGCCGAGAAGGCGAAGCAGCGCATTCGCGATGCCGACGGCAATGAGACGGTGCGCGGCGTCATCGCCGACTGGTCGCGGGAGCTGTTCTGGCCGGCGCCGTTCACCGCGCGAACGTTGGTCAATGATCACATCAAACGCTGGACGGGTCGCGAGGTCGAGCTCATGCAACGCGCCAGTGAGGTCGCCGTTGAATATGCTGCGGCGAAGGCCGCGGGCAATTTCGAGGTTGCAGCCGTGTTTGCCGGCGAAGCCGTTGGCCTGATCCATGATATTCCGCCCGCAGCCGAGATCGTCGAGCGGATCGCGGTCGAGGCCGAGCAGCTGCTCGAAGGAAAACGAAATTCGGTGACCGATGCCTTCTCTTCCTCCCTTGTGGGAGAAGGTGGCGCGCAGCGCCGGATGAGGGGCTTTGTCCGCGGAGAATAAATTCAAATCCGAAGAGGTCTGCGTCCGCGGAGACACACCCTTCACCCGTCTCGCCGCTGCGCGGCGATCCACCCTCTCAAGGGGAGATGGGAAAGCGAATACGAGGCAAGAACCATGTGGCCTGACCGTCGACTGATCGACCTCTTCAAGACCGAATTCCCGATCGTGCTGGCGCCGATGGCTGGCGTGATGGATGCGGAGCTGGTGGTTGCGGCTGCGCAAGGCGGGGCGCTGGGGTCGCTGCCCTGCGCAATGATCTCGGCAGAGAAGGCGCGCGAGCAGGTCGGTCTCATCCGCCAGCGCGTGAAGGCACCGGTCAACATGAACTTCTTCTGCCATACACCGGTCGAGCTCACGGCGGAGGCCGAAGCGCGCTGGAAGCAACGGTTGGCGGGCTATTACACCGAGCATGGTCTCGATCCCTCGGCACCGATCAATGCTGCAAACCGCGCGCCTTTCGATGCGGCGTTCTGTGAAGTGGTCGAGGAGCTGAAGCCGGAGGTCGTCAGCTTCCATTTCGGCCTGCCGGAGCAAGCGCTGCTGAGGCGCGTCAAGGCGGCCGGCTGTCTCGTCATCTCGTCCGCCACGACCGTGAAGGAAGCGGTCTGGCTCGAGCAGCACGGCGTCGACGCCGTGATCGCGCAAGGCGCCGAGGCGGGGGGGCATCGCGGCATGTTCCTGACCGACAACATCGCCGAGCAGCCCGGCACCTTCGCGCTGGTGCCGCAGGTCGTCGATGCCGTGAAGGTGCCGGTGATCGCCTGCGGTGGCATTGCCGATGGACGCGGCATTGCCGCAGCCTTTGCGCTCGGTGCCTCCGGCGTGCAGATCGGCAGCGCTTACCTGCGCTGTCCGGAATCCAAGGTCAGCGCGGGCGGCCGCAAGGCGCTCGCTGAAGCGCGGGACGATTCCACCGTCATCACCAATGTCATGACGGGCCGTCCGGCGCGCGGCGTGCAGAACCGCCTGATGCGTGAGGCCGGCCCGGTCTCGCCGGATGCGCCGCCTTTTCCCCATGCCGCGACCGCGCTGGGGCCGCTGAAGGCCGCTGCCGAAAAGCAGGGCAGGGTGGATTTCACCAATCTCTGGGCGGGACAGGCGATTGCGCTGGGCCGCGAGGTGCCCGCCGCCGAATTGACCCGGGATCTCGCCAAATCGGCGCTCGGGCGCATGAAGGCCCTCGCCGGATAGGGGGAAGCGCCGGTTGCGGCGCAAAAGCGGCCTCTGCTATACGGCACATAGGTTTTGCCGTGAGAGGCCTTATATAATGTCCGTTGACGCCGCTACCGTCCGCCGCATCGCGCATCTGGCGCGCATTGCGGTGTCCGAGGAGGAGGTTCCGCATCTGCAGGGCGAGCTCAACGCCATGCTCGCCTTTGTCGAGCAGCTCTCGGAAGTCAATGTCGAGGGCGTGGAGCCGATGACTTCGGTCACCCCGATGCAGATGAAGAAGCGGCAGGACGTGGTCAATGACGGCGAGATCGCCGACGATATCGTTGCCAACGCGCCCGCGACCGAAGGTCACTTCTTCCTGGTGCCCAAGGTCGTAGAGTAACTCTTAGGACGTGGTCCGATGTGCCTGCTTTGCGACGATGAAAAGGCCTATCAGGCCTACATGAATTACCTCGACAACATGGAGCGGCAGGGCAAGGCTGCCGATCCCAATGTCGCCGTCAATGCCGTGCTCGACGAGATCGAGGCTGCCGCGAAAGCCGCTGCCAAAAAAGACGACCCGGCCAACGACAAGACCCTGTCTCCGTTCTTCTGCAGCCCGATCAATAAATGACCGATTTGACATCGCTGACGCTCGCCGAGGCCCGCAAGGGCCTCGCCGACAAGACTTTCACGTCGCTCGAGCTGACCGACGCGCATCTTTCCGCGATCGAAGCCGCGCGCGTGCTCAACGCCTTCGTGATGGAGACGCCCGACCAGGCCCGCGCGATGGCACGGGAGGCCGATGGCAAGATCGCCAAGGGTGACGCCGGCCCGCTCGCCGGCATCCCGCTCGGCATCAAGGATCTGTTCGCGACCAAGGGCGTGCGCACCACGGCGTGCTCGAAAATCCTCGGCAATTTCGTGCCGACGTATGAGTCGACCGTCACCTCGCAGCTCTGGCGCGATGGTGCCGTGATGCTCGGCAAGCTCAACAATGACGAGTTCGCGATGGGCTCGTCGAACGAGACCTCCTGCTTCGGGCCCGTCGGCAATCCCTGGCGGCGCGACGGCAGCAACGCCACGCTGGTGCCCGGCGGCTCGTCCGGCGGCTCGGCCTCGGCCGTGGCGGCACTGCTCTGCATGGGCGCGACTGCGACCGATACCGGCGGCTCGATCCGCCAGCCGGCGGCGTTCACCGCGACGGTCGGCATCAAGCCGACCTATGGCCGCTGCTCGCGCTGGGGCATCGTCGCCTTTGCTTCCTCGCTCGACCAGGCCGGTCCGATCGCGCGCAGCGTGCGCGATGCCGCGATGCTGCTGCGTTCGATGGCCGGCCACGATCCGAAGGACACGACCTCGGTCGACATTCCCGTGCCGGACTACGAGGCGGCGATCGGCAAGTCCGTGAAGGGCATGAAGATCGGTATTCCCCGGGAGTACCGTCTCGACGGCATGCCGGCGGAGATCGAGAAGCTTTGGCAATCGGGTGCGGACTGGCTGAGGAGCGCCGGCGCCGAGCTCGTCGAGGTGTCGCTGCCGCACACGAAATATGCGCTGCCGGCCTATTATATCGTGGCGCCGGCGGAGGCCTCCTCCAACCTCGCGCGCTATGACGGCGTGCGCTACGGCCTGCGCGAGCAGGGCAGAAACATCATCGAGCTCTACGAGAACACCCGTGCCGAGGGTTTTGGCGCGGAGGTGAAGCGCCGTGTCATGATCGGCACCTATGTGCTCTCGGCCGGCTATTACGATGCCTATTATCTGCGCGCGCAAAAAGTGCGCACGCTGATCAAGAAGGATTTTGAGGACTGCTTCGCGAGGGGCGTCGATGCGATCCTCACCCCGGCGACGCCGTCGGCGGCTTTCGGCATCGGCGAGAAGGGCGGCGCCGATCCGGTCGAGATGTACCTCAACGACATCTTCACGGTGACCGTGAACATGGCGGGCCTGCCCGGCATCGCCGTGCCCGCCGGCAAGGACGCGCAGGGCCTGCCGCTCGGCCTGCAACTGATCGGTCGGCCGTTCGACGAGGAGACGCTGTTCTCGCTCGGCGAGGTGATCGAGCAGGCCGCCGGCCGCTTCGTGCCCGAGAGGTGGTGGTGAATGTCGCGGCCTTCATCGCGAGCCTCGACGGCGCGGTGCCCGCGCCTAGCCTGAACGCGCCGCTTAGAGGTCTCTGGTGGGCCGCCAAGGGCGACTGGGACCGCGCCCACAAGATCGTTCAGGATGAAAGCAGCCGTGAGGCCGCCTGGGTGCACGCCTATCTGCACCGCGTCGAAGGCGATCTCGGCAATGCCGGCTACTGGTACCGCCAGGCCGGCCAGCCCGTAGCGAAGGATTCATTGAAAGCGGAGTGGGAGCGGATCGCTGCCACGCTGCTCGGGAGCAAGACATGAGCACGGCCACGCACAAGCTTCTCAAAGGCGCCACCGGCGATTGGGAGATGGTCATCGGCATGGAGATCCATGCCCAGGTGACGTCGAACGCAAAATTGTTCTCGGGCGCGTCCACCGCATTCGGCGGCGAGCCGAACAGCCACGTATCGCTGGTCGACGCCGCGATGCCGGGGATGCTGCCTGTCATCAACGAGGAATGCGTCAGGCAGGCTGTCCGGACCGGTCTCGGCCTCAACGCCAAGATCAATCTGCGCTCGGTGTTCGACCGCAAGAACTATTTCTATCCGGACTCGCCGCAGGGCTACCAGATCAGCCAGTACAAATCGCCGGTCGTCGGCGAGGGCGAGGTGCTGGTCGAGCTCGACGGCGGCCGCAGCGTCACGATCGGCATCGAGCGGCTGCATCTGGAGCAGGACGCCGGCAAGTTGCTGCACGATCGGTCACCGACCATGTCCAATGTCGACCTCAACCGCTGCGGCGTCGCGCTGATGGAGATCGTCTCCAAGCCCGACATCCGGGATGCCGAGCAGGCCAAGGCCTATGTGACCAAGCTGCGCTCGATCCTGCGCTATCTCGGCACCTGCGACGGCGACATGGAGAAGGGATCCTTGCGCGCAGACGTCAACGTGTCGGTGCGCAAGCCGGGCGGGCCGCTCGGCACCCGCTGCGAGATCAAGAACATGAACTCGATCAACTTCATCGGCCAGGCGATCGAGTACGAGGCGCGACGCCAGATCGAGATCATCGAGGATGGTGGCGAGATCGAGCAGGAGACGCGGCTCTACGATCCCAACAAGGGCGAGACACGCTCGATGCGGTCCAAGGAAGAGGCGCACGACTATCGCTACTTCCCCGATCCCGACCTGTTGCCGCTGGAGTTCAGCCAGGCGTTCGTCGACGAGCTGAAGGCTGAACTCCCGGAGCTGCCGGACCAGAAGAAGACGCGCTTCGTCGCCGATTTCGGCCTCTCGGCCTATGATGCGAGCGTGCTCGTCGCCGAGCGCGAGAGTGCGGTGTTCTACGAGACCGTGCTCGACAGGCTTGCCAACCGCGCGCGCGACGGCAAGATGGCGGCCAACTGGGTGATCAACGAGCTGTTCGGCCGTCTCAACAAGGAAGGCCGGGATATCGCGGACTCTCCAGTCAACGCCGAGCAGCTCGCTGCGATCATCGATCTGATCGGCGAGGGCACGATCTCGGGCAAGATCGCCAAGGATCTGTTCGAGATCGTCTGGCAGGAAGGCGGCGATCCCCGCGCGCTGGTGGAAAGCCGCGGCATGAAGCAGGTCACCGACCTCTCGGCGATCGAGAAGGTGGTCGACGACATCATCGCGGCCAATCCCGACAAGGCGGCGCAGGTCAAGGACAAGCCGCAGTCGCTCGGCTGGTTCGTCGGCCAGGTGATGAAGGCGTCCGGCGGCAAGGCCAACCCGCAGAGCGTCAACGAGCTGCTCAAGGCCAAGCTCGGCGTCTGATCCTCACACGTTCGAACGAGGTGACGGACCGTTTCGTCACCTCGCTTTCGGCTCTCGGTGCGCCGCTCGCGCGCATCCTCGAACGGCAAACTTCATCCCGATCGACAGCGGTGGCGCGACCGAATCGCCGTCACGCGATTCGCCCAAAACGGCGCCTTGCGGACGCTTCGGCGAGCGCTCGCGCCGTTAAGCATGAAAATATTTTCGTTGCCAAAATTCGCGACTCAGAGTCCGCGAAACGCTTTCGCGACACGATCGCGCGATTGTCGATGCGCGCCGTCGCGTCGATCGCACGCGATGCGCGCGTGCGAAAAAATACTTGCGGCATAGTGTTTTTGTGCAATCGCGTCGTTCGCGAACGGCGACGATGCGATCACTCTGCTCGATCGCAATCGCACATGATGCGAAGCGCCTGCGTCGCGCCCGCCAAGCGCACGCGCCTTGCTGCGTCAACACTTCTTTAAGCGAGAAGCTGTTTTTTTCTTCGTGTTGGTGTATTCGGGATGAAGTGCATTCGATCCCCGAGTGCACGCAGCGATTAAAGCCATCTCACACATCGGAGGGCAACATGGCCAAGAAAGCGAAGAAGGCGAAGAAGGCGAAGAGCGCAGTGAAGAAGACTGCGAAGAAGACCCGCAAGGTCGCGAAGAAGAAGTAACTTCGCTTCTGAAGTTGCCGGCTCCAGATAGCCGGCACGTCATCAGCGCCTCCTGGAGGTTCTGGTCGACGATAGAGGGTGTCGGCGAGACATCAGGTCAACGGTCGGGCTGTTCTCTTTCGCGGTCCGGCAGAAGAAACGAGTTTTCTTCGTTCGGTGCGGTTCTCCTTCTTGGGGGCTCCGCAATTTCACGAGAGGCCTTCGGGCCAAAGTGGAATCTGGTCCTGACGTGTTCGCCGACGCCCTCGTTCTCTCGAAGCCGGGGCATTGCCGGCATTCCATTCCCCCCGACATTGTTGATCTGACCGCGACGCGTCCGCGCCGACGTCGGTGTTCTGCCTTGGAGCAGGCGAGGGCTGGGGCCCTGATTCCATTGTTCGCACGCAGGGATCCCCATTCGCTGTGTCCGGCTTCGACCGGGCGATCCAGTACGCCGCGGCTTCTCGGGGGATGACTTCTGTCTCTGGAATACTGGGTCACCCGCCTGCGCGGCTGACGACGATGAGCTGCACGCAGTACGCCACGCCGCACATCCGTCCGCGCGCAATGGTTATCGTTCTCCCAAAATCCCGCGGTAAACCGAAGCTGACGAATTGCAGAAGTGCCGGCAAATCAGGGGCTTCTCGAATTCCTCTCGCCGGCCTCGCCCGCTCGCGTTTACGTCTGCTTCATCGCGATACTTAAACTGCCATTCAAATTTGCCCGCCATCATCGCCTCCAACAAGCCGGCAAACGGCATGGGGATGAGTTGAACAGCTTTGTGGACGGAAGCCGCGCTCGGGGAACGGGACCGGCATAAGAACAAAGGGGATGCGTGATGTTTCAGGGTACTTTCGATCTGGAGACGGCAACGCCGGTCGACGCGAGCGCGCTGTCGGACGTGCTGTTCGAGCGCGGGATCTATTGGGCGAGCGGCCGCTCCGGGATCGTCGATCTCGTCGCCGCGCACAAATGGTTCAACCTCGCCGCGTTGAAAGGCCGCAAGGACGCCGTAGCGCTGCGCCAGGAAGTCGCCGGGCAGATGTCGGACGCCGAGATCTCGGTTGCGCAGCGCGAGGCGAGGGCCTGGGTCTGCGCGCACTGAGACGAGAATCGCCTCTGACCCGTGTTCGCACGGGTGGGCCCGGTTGCGCTGAAGCAAGTTTCTCCCCGGTGCCGCCGCCTAAAGTCCGACGGCATGAGCAACCCGGCTACGAATGAACAATGGCTGCCGATTCAGATCGCTCCCGGCGAGTGCGATCTGGAACTCGGGCGTCTGCACAAGACGGGAATTGTGCCCTGGCCCTTTCCATGCCGGCGTAAGGGCGGCGTCTGGTTCAATGTTTGGGCTGACGAGCCTATGCTGATCTCGCCCTCGCATTGGCGGATAGGGCGATCCGTCGTCTAGGTGCGTGCACACATATATTAAGGAGCACGCGAATCGAGCTGGGCTCGCCGTGCTCATCCTTGCGCCGGGCTTTCGCGCCGGCGTCACGCCCGCTTCAGCTGAGAGAACGCAGAAGACCTCGGATGATTCTGCTTGAGCGGCCCGAGACATAGGTGACAGAACGTACCGGGCACATGGGTTACACTTTCCGCTTTTGTTCTGCGGGAGGTGTGGATGCCGTGGAAAGCGACAACCCGTTCGGTCCGAGGCCCATCACTGATGTCTCCGCCACGACCACGGCGCCCTGACGGAGACGCGCTCTTGTGCATTCTTGGCATGGAGGGCCACTTGCTTGGCTCCGCTGTCGCGGTCAACCCCCGAAGCCCGAAGGGCGCGGCACGCGCGTGGTTGACGGCGACAGCGCGAGCCGAGCAAAAATAGCCGTGCCATGAATGCGTCACGCTGAAATGCAGCAGATTGCAGGCCATCGGCCTCAACTAAGCGAACTTGGAGCAGATGACTTTGAAACCCCGCGACAACCCGATCGGCACGAGGTTGTCACCCATCTCTTAGGTACGTTTCGTTACCCATGTCTCCGGGCCGGACACAGCTGCTGGGTGGCGGAGAGGGAGGGATTCGAACCCTCGATACAGCTTGAGACCGTATGACGCTTTAGCAAAGCGTTGCCTTCAGCCACTCGGCCACCTCTCCGGTGCGAGCCTTATGCCTCTAATTACTTGGGGCGGTCAATTTGGAAGCGTGTGTTTTCGCTCGAATATTCCCAGTGACTTTCGAAACAAACGGGTCTGTTCGCGCGGGTGACGCCGTAAAGAACAGGCCCCAAAGCTGGAACATCTGACACAAGGCGCAAGGATGTTCCGCATGGAGAAGCCTGCTTGCTCGTGTCAGAAGCTGAATTTGCTAGGAAATTCAATGATACGTGAGCGGGGTCCCATGGAACGTCGGCATCCCTGCGTCTTGACCGCCGAGCTGCCGGTCCGTTCCCAATCATCTCCGCCTCGATAACTCGATTAAGAGTGTTTGCCGCGCGGCTCGGGCGTTGTTGTGACCGCGCTTGTGTCAAACTGGAGGCGCGGAGGCGGGCGATGCCTGCCCATTGAGTCTCCTTCTGATTCTACGATTCCAGCGCATCAAAGCCGCTCCAGGCCGAGGTCTCGGCTGCGGTGCCTCATGTGCGGAACTTTGATGGCAAATGGAACCGCTCAAAAAATATAAATATAAACAATGTGTTACGAGGGCGACTTGATCACATCTGCGTGTTATTTGTGCAACACCCGTCGGAAAACACGCCTCATCGGCCCGTTTCGGAGCGTTCTCTTGTTGTGTGTGCAAGGACCTTCGGTAATTGTGACTGAGCGACGGAGGGGGGCATCCCGAGGTCGTCCCGTTTAGGTCGTTCGCTTAAGTCCCTCGCGTTCATGCGGGTGTGTCCGAAGGCGCGAAGGGGCCAAAAGCGGTGATTTAGAGGGGGTTGGGGAATTGGCCGTCCGGTCAGTGACCTTCCCTGAAGAGCAACTTGGAGGTTTAACATGAAGTTGGTTAAGAGCCTTTTGCTCGGCTCAGCGGCGGGTCTGATCGCCGTGGGCGGAGCGCAGGCAGCCGATCTCCCCGTGAAGGCCAAGGCGGTCGAATACGTGAAGATCTGCTCGCTGTACGGTGCGGGCTTCTACTATATCCCGGGCACTGACACTTGCATCAAGCTGGGTGGTTATCTGCGCGCTGAAGTCGGGCTGGGCACCAACAGCATCTACGGCATTGCCAACGGCTCTCCCGCCGGTGCGCACAATCGCCTGAGCAACTACTACACCATGCGCGCTCGTGAAGATCTCAACATCGACACGCGCACGGCCACCGAATACGGCGTCGTCCGCACCTTCTTCGATGCGACGTTCTCCTGGACCACGGGCGGCTTTGTCGCCACCGGCTCGGGAACTGGCGGCACCCAGTATACGAGCGGCGTTGCGCTCAACGCTGCCGGTACGGGTCTCGTCGGCGGAACGACGATCAACCCGACTGACGGCGGTACCTCGGGCGGTTCGCTCGGCGTGTACTACGCCTTCATCCAGTTCGCCGGCTTCACCATGGGTAAGGCCGTGTCGCAGTTCGACGCGCCCTGGACCAACTATCCCGGCAACAACATCGACAGCCTCGTCGGCGGCAGCGGCACGGTCACTGGTGTCAACCAGTTCACCTACACCGCTGACTTCGGTCAGGGCGTGACGGCGGCGTTCTCGGCGGAAGACGCGACGGCCTATTATCAGGCCGGCAACCTCAACATGACCGGCGCGACTGCGGCCGGCATCCTCGCTGGCTCCTACGGCACCAATGCCATCGGCGGCTCGCGTTCGCCGAACCTTGTCGGTATGGTCCGCGTCGACCAGGCCTGGGGCCTGTTCCAGGCGTCGGTCGCTGCGCATGACAACCACGTTGGCTATTACGGCGCGACCGAGCTGACTGGCCACCCCGACGACAAGTGGGGTTGGGCGGTTCAGCTCGCCCTCTCGATCAAGAACATCCCGACCGGCGCGGGTGACACGATCAACATCCAGGGCGTCTACACCGACGGTGCGACCCGCTACAACTTCCAGAACCTGGCGGGCAGCTCCTATCAGATGTTCGGCAGCTCGGGCATTGCCTACCAGAGCGTCGGCTTCGCCAATGCTCCTGACACGGTGTACGTCACCGGCAGCTCGCAGGAGACGGTCAAGACCTGGGGCTTCCGTGGTGCGTATACCCATAACTGGGATCCGTACTGGAACACCGCGCTCTACGGTGCTTACGCTCAGGCCCAGTTCGGCACGCTCGCCAAGACCACGCTCTGCGGCGTCGGTGGCGTGTTCGTCACGGGAGCGGCTCTCGCTGGTGTGACGAGCTGCAACCCCGACTTCGCGATCGGCCAGGTCGGTATCATCACCCGCTGGACTCCGGTCAAGAACCTGACGTTCTCGGCCGACCTGAACTGGACCCATCTCGACCAGAAGTATTCCGGCACGGTTGGCCCGATCGGCCCGTCCGGCACGTCGGCCAAGCCGGCCGCTGTGTACGAGCTGAAGGATCAGGACAGCATCACCCTGCTGCTCCGCGCTCAGCGCAACTGGTAAGTTCGGTCTAATGACCTGACAGAGAGCCCCGGCGGGAAACCGCCGGGGCTTTTCTTTCTGGCGTCGGATGCCCACGGTCTTGCGCCAAGTGCCGAGCTCGCGCTGCTCCCCTCCATCGATGGTTCGGTGCGACCCGATGCGGGTTGTCGTGGGAGGGGGATCCGCGCCATAAGTCCCGAGCGAGAATACGCCGGGGAGGGCTGCCGCGTCGGCCGGCTCGGCCGTGCGACCGTACTGCGGGTCGGGCCTTGCAGCAGGAGTGGACCGCCGTCTCATTGTCGAGAGACGGGCCACCGCCGAACTTCCCGATCTGACCGCAGTCGCCGCCGCGCTTGAGCCGCGAGTCGGGAGGACGCCCGAGGGTAGTGGTCGATCAATCGAGATGCTTCGCCTGCTCGGGTCCTGACCGGGACGGCGCTCGTTCCCCGATGCGCCGGCCTGCGAAGCGAGAGCGGAGATCGGCTATTCCACGCTTCCGACGCCGCGGCGCAGATCGGCTTCGATCTGCAGGCGCGTGCCGCCGCCGAAGCGGGCGCGGTAGACTTGCAGGTTCTCCATGATCCGCTGCACGTAGTTGCGCGTCTCGGAGAATGGAATCAGCTCGACCCAATCGACAGCGTCGACCTTGGGGTCGCGCGGATCGCCGTAGCGTTCGATCCACTTCTTCACACTGCCGCGGCCGGCATTGTAGGCGGCGAAGGTCATGATGTAGGAGCCGCGATAATCCTCTAGCAGTCCGCCGAGCTCGGCCGAGCCGAGCGTGGCGTTGTAGACCGAATCGTTCTTCAGCCGTCCCAGGTCGTAGGTCGCGCCGTGCCGCTTGCAGACATAGCGCGCGGCATCCGGCGTCACCTGCATCAGCCCGTAGGCCTGGGCCGGCGAGACCACCGACGGATTGAACGCGCTCTCCTGCCGGGCAATGGCGTAGACGATGCTGCGCTCGACCTCGGGGCCGATCGGCGTGAAATGCGGAATGCCATTGACGGGGTAGGCGTAGAAGTCGAACGGCAGGCCGCGATTGAGCGCGGCCTTGCCGACCAGCAACATGCCGCGCGCATCGCTGTAGCGCTGGGTGAGCTCGCCAAGGCCGGCAAGCGCCTCGGGATCGCCGTTCTCACCCATGTCGGCGAGCATGGGCACCGCGAGCTCGCGTTCGTCGAGCTCGTAGAGCAGTTGCGCGGCGCGCACGATCTCCAGCCGCTCGGCGCCGCGCCCGCGCGGCTGGCTGTTGAGCTCGATCTGCGGCAGGCCGAGTTTTGCCCGCGCGAGCTGGCCGTAATAGCTGGTCGACTGCTCGGCCGCGCGGGCATAGGCGTTGCGCGCCTCCTGCTGGCGGCCCATCGCCTCCGCGGCACGGCCCTGCCAATAGCCGGCGCGCGCCAGCGTGGTCGGGTTGACGCTGCCGACGCCGATGCGGGCAAAATGCTGGGCGGCGGTCGCGGGGTCGTTGAGGAAGCGCAGCGCGATCCACCCGGCGGTGAACTCCTGCTCGGTCTTGTAGATGTCGCGCGAGGGCAGGGCGGCGTCGCGCGCGATCAGATAGGCACTGCGGAATTCCTCGGTGTCGATCATCTTGCGCGCCAACAGGCGCCGCTCGATCCACCATTCGTCGAGATTGTGGAGGCGACCCGGATCCTTGGGCGCGGACAGCATCAGCTGGGCGGCCTCGGCGAACTTCTCCTCCCGGCGCAAGAGCTGGATCTTGCTGAAGATGAAGCCGGGATCGCTGTGCAGCTCGCGCGGCACCGCGTCGAGCAGTGCCCGCGCGTTCGGCGCCTTCTTGACCGCGGCGATGCGGGCCTTGGCGAGCGCGACATAGCCGGCGCCGAGCCGCTTTGCGGCGCGCAGCGCCGCCTCGGTCTCGCTGCCGTAGAGCAGGGTGTCCATCCGCGCCTTCTGATCGCCCGGCGTAAGCAGAGCGCCGAACTGGTCGAGCGCGTTGTTCTCGGTCTCCTCCGACATCGGATCGCTGCGCCAGGCCTCGCGCACCAGCCGCTCGGCATTGGCGCGGTCACCGCGCCCCAGCATCGCCTTGGCGAGCATGAAGCGGCCCTTGGCGGAGATCGGAGACTCGTTCTCGAACCATGACCACGCGACCGAATCGTCGCGCCTGTCGTCCCACATCGCGGCCTCGAGGCGCCGGCGCAGGAAAGTCTGCGACGGCCAGCTCGGATTGGCGGAGAGGAAGGCGCGATAGCGTTCCACGCTCGCGCCGTTATCCTCGCTGCGCAGGATGATCCATTCGGCGAGCTTTCGCGCGACCGGATCCGATATGCCGGTGGCCGCATTGGTGGCGTCACCGGCCTTGCGCTTGCGCACGAGCTCGATGACGCTCTCCAGCGTGTCCTTGTCCGCTTGCGACGTCGACGACGTCGCAGCGACGGCGGCCGGGATGACCGGCTTGCGCGGCGCCGCATGCTGGCGCGTCGCAGGAGCCAGGACGGGAGCTGTAACCGGCTTGGCGGTGACAGGGGCGGTGGGTCTGACGGTGGCCGTCACCGCCGGCTCGGTCTTGGGCGGTGCGGTCTTGGGCGGTGCGGTCTTAGGCGGTGCGGTTTTGGGTGATGCGGTTTTGGCCGGCGACCCGTTCGCGGTCGGCTGTGACTTTGGCGAGGAGACTGCTGCGGCGGGTTTCGACTTGTCTTTCGCAGGTTCCTTACCAGCAGCATCCTTGGCAGGATTCTTTGCTGCGTCCTTGGCCGGGGCGCCAGCCGCACTCTTGCCCGCGCTCTTCGCTGCGTCCTTGCCGGTTCCCTTGGCTGAGGCCTTGGCTGATCCCTTGACGGGCTCCTTCGCCGCGTCCTTGGCGGCTGGCTTCGCGGTATCCTTGGCCTCCGCGGCCATCTCATTGGACTCATTGGACTTGGCGAGCGCGGCGCAGCCCACCGACAGCCCGGCCATCAGGCACACGGCCAGACCTAGGGATCGCCATGTGGCACGAGCAAAGGAGGTCACGGCGTTTGGTCGCCCCGAATCAGTGAAGTGGCTCAAGACCTAGCTGAATTTGATTGAATATGCGGAGAAAATACCAACGCCCGCTTACCTCGGTCCGATTTGCACCATCACCGCGGCAAAATCGCGGCCTAAACGCAGCCTCGCACCGAGGCGGCCCTTTTACCGCCGGGATAGACCCGATATGTATGGGGCTTGCTCTCAAGATTGCCGCGTACGGAGGAAGTCCATGGCAGCCAAGACGAAATTCCGGGGATCGTTCACCGCCTTGGTCACCCCGTTCAAGAACGGCTCGCTGGACGAGGCGGCTTTCCGCTCCCTGGTCAACTGGCAGATTTCCGAGGGGACGAACGGCCTCGTTCCGGTCGGCACCACCGGCGAGAGCCCGACGCTCAGCCATGACGAGCACAAGAAGGTCGTCGAATGGTGCATCGCTGAGGCCAAAGGCCGCGTGCCCGTCATCGCGGGAGCCGGCTCCAACTCGACCAAGGAGGCGATCGAACTCTCCCAGCACGCCGAGAAGGCGGGCGCAGACGCCGTGTTGATCGTCACGCCCTATTACAACAAGCCGACCCAGGAGGGGATGTACCAGCACTTCAAGGCGATCAACGATGCGATCGGGATTCCGATCATCATCTACAACATTCCGCCGCGCTCGGTGATCGACATGTCGGTCGACACCATGAAGCGGCTGTGGGAGCTGAAGAACATCGCCGGCGTGAAGGATGCCACAGCCAGCATGGTTCGCGTGTCGCAGCAGCGCGCGGCGATGGGCGAGGATTTCAACCAGCTTTCGGGCGAGGACGCCACCATCATCGGCTACATGGCCCATGGCGGCCATGGCTGCATCTCGGTGACCTCGAACGTGGCGCCGCGCCTGTGCTCGGAGTTCCACGCCGCCTGGCAGAAGGGTGACACCAAGTCGGCGCTCGCCATCCACGACAAGCTGATGCCGCTGCACAACAACCTCTTCATCGAGAGCAACCCGGCGCCGATCAAGTACGCGATGTCGCTGCTCGGCAAGCTGGACGAGACGTTGCGGCTGCCGATGGTTCCGGTTTCCGAGCCGACCCGCGTTGCCGTGCGCAGCGCGATGGTTCACGCCGGACTGATCAACTGACGCCTTAGCACGCCGGGGGGTCTTTCATGAGCGTCGAGGAGAAGGGCGCACGGATGCTGAAGGAGTTCCGCGAGTTCGCGATGAAGGGCAATGTCGTCGACCTCGCGGTCGGCGTCATCATCGGCGCGGCGTTCGGCGCCATCGTCAACTCGCTGGTCGGCGACGTGATCATGCCGATCATCGGTGCCGTCACCGGCGGGCTCGACTTCTCGAACTACTTCACCCCCTTGTCGGCGAAGGTCACAGCCACCAACTTAGCCGATGCGAAAAAGCAAGGCGCCGTGCTGGCTTGGGGCAGCTTCCTCACGCTGACGATCAACTTCATCATCATCGCGTTCGTGCTGTTCCTGGTGATCCGCGCCATGAACACCCTGAAGCGCAAGGACGAGGCCGCTCCGGCCGCGCCGCCAAAGCCCTCGGCCGAAGTCGAACTCCTGACCGAGATCCGCGATCTCCTCAAGAAGTGACGCGCGCGCTTCATCCGAACTGTTAGAATCCGCGCCCATCTCGATCAGGTTAACGCATCATGGCCGATAAGAACGAACGTCCGATCAAGGTCATGGCGGAGAATCGCAAGGCCCGCTTCAACTATGCGATCGAAGACACGGTCGAGGCGGGCATTGCGCTGACCGGCACCGAGGTCAAGTCGATCCGCAGCGGCAAAAGCACGATCGCGGAATCCTACGCCGATTCAAAGGACGGCGAGATCTGGCTGATCAACGCCACCATTCCCGAATATCTCCAGGGCAATCGCTTCAATCACGAGCCCAAGCGGCCGCGAAAGCTGCTGCTGCATCGCCGGCAAATCAACAAGCTGATGGGGGCGGTCGACCGCGAGGGCATGACGCTGATCCCGCTCAAGCTTTACTTCAACGAGCGCGGTCGCGCCAAATTGCAGCTCGCGGTTGCCAAGGGCAAGAAGCTGCACGACAAGCGCGAGAGCGAGAAGAAGCGCGACTGGAGTCGCGAGAAGGGCCGGCTGATGCGGGCGAGGGGATAATGCGATGAACCAGCGGAACCTACTCGAGGTCGACTGGAGCCAGATTCCGGCGCCCACCGATGACGGCGGTGCCGCGCATCTGACTGGCATGACGCTGCCCCCGATCGGCCTGCTCGCGACCGACGACCGGTCGGTGACGCTGTCGGCGCTGCGTGGCCGGACCGTGGTGTTCGCCTATCCGCGTACCGGCGAGCCCGGCAAGATCGCGCTGGTGGACGATTGGGATATGATTCCGGGAGCGCGCGGCTGCACGCCGCAGACTTGCGCGTTCCGCGATCTATTCGCCGAGCTGAAGGCCGCGGGCGCCGCCCATGTGTTTGGCCTCTCGACCCAGAGCAACGACTACCAGACCGAGATGGCCTCGCGCCTGCATCTGCCGTTCCCGGTGCTCTCGGACGAGAAGCTGGCGCTGACGCGCGCCTTGAATTTGCCGACCATGGAGGTCGCAGGCCTGACGTTGATCAAGCGCCTGGCGCTGATCATCGACGACGCCAGGATCACGCATGTGTTCTATCCGGTGTTCCCGCCCGACCGGAACGCCGGCGATGTGCTCGATTGGCTGAAGGCCAATCCGGCCAACGGATCGTCCGCAAAGGTCGGATGAGTTTTGGTTGAGCCGGCGCATGCCGAGGGCGCATCTCTCCGTTGGGGAGAGGTGAACCACGACCGGCAGGCCAGCATGAGGCCTAGTCGAGGTCGGCCTTGATCCTCGCGAACACGCTCCGGAACATGTCCGGCGTCAGCACGCCAGTGTTGGTGTTGTAGCGCGAGCAATGATAGCTGTCGTACAGCTTGAACGCGCCGGCCTGATGCACCGCGCCATGGCCGAAGGGGGCTTGCGAACCCTTCAGATTCAGCGGCTTGAGCACGCTGTCGTGCGCAATCCGCCCGAGCGCGACGATCGCGCGCAGGTTCGGCATCGTTGCCAGATTCGCCGCAAGAAACTGGCGGCAGGTGTTGATCTCGGACGGCAGCGGCTTGTTCTGCGGCGGCACGCAATGCACCGCGTTCGCGATCCGGCAGTCCACCAGCGTCAGGCCATCGTCGGGCCGCGCCTGATAGGTGCCCCTGGCAAAGCCGTATTCGACCAGCGTGGCGTAGAGCAGGTCGCCGGCATAATCGCCGGTGAACGGCCGTCCCGTGCGGTTGGCGCCCTGCATTCCCGGCGCGAGGCCCACGATCAAAAGGCGCGCCTTGATGTCGCCGAAGGGCGCAACCGGCGCATTGTGCCAGGATGGCTCACGCGCGCGGTTCGCCTCGCGAAAGGCGACCAGGCGCGGACAGAGCGGACAGTCACGGTCGGGGACGGTGAGAGGCTGGCGGTTTGACCGGGCCGCCTCACTCCTCGAAGTCGTCATCGCCCCTCGGCGCCATCGTCGTTGCGCGCTGGAGGAATTGCGGGGCGTGGTGGCGTTCGCCACGCTCGCCGCGGTCACGCGGGGCGGGGCGTTCGGACGGATCGCGGCCGAGTTTGGATTGCAGCTCGACGAGGTCGGTGAAGACGTCGGCCTGGCGGCGCAGCTCGTCGGCGATCATCGGCGGCTGGCTGGCGATGGTGGAGATCACCGTGACCCGTACGCCGCGGCGCTGCACCGCCTCGACCAGGGAGCGGAAGTCGCCGTCGCCCGAGAACAGCACCATCTGGTCGATGTGCTCGGCGAGCTCCATGGCGTCCACCGCGAGCTCGATGTCCATGTTGCCCTTCACCTTGCGGCGGCCGGAGGCGTCGATGAATTCCTTGGTCGCCTTGGTGACGACGGTGTAGCCGTTGTAGTCCAGCCAGTCGATCAACGGGCGGATCGAGGAGTATTCCTGGTCTTCGATGATGGCCGTGTAGTAGAACGCCCGCAACAATGTCCCGCGGCTCTGAAACTCCTTCAGCAGGCGCTTGTAGTCGATGTCGAAGCCCAGAGTTTTCGCCGTCGCGTACAGATTGGCCCCATCGATGAAGAGCGCGATCTTGTTGGTAGGAGAAGGTGACATTCAGTTGCTCGCGTAGTGTTCGAGATTGATCGTTTTTTGTTGGCGCGGGGACAGCAAGCCGCGCGGTTCTAAAGTGGCGCTGAGACCCGTCGAAACCGCAAATCCGGAGAAGTCGGGGCAATCAAGGTATAGTTATGGCGGACTCGCATACACTCGGGGCCGCCCCTGTTGGCAGCCCGGGGAAAACCACCCGTCCCAGCCCCAATGTGGGGTTAGCAGAGCCGTTTGGCGAGGCCAAATTACAAATTGGCCTTGCGAAACCGTCCCGGCCCCTATAACTAGCCCCAATCATCCACATCTTTTCGTCCCACCCACAACGGAGCGACAGTCCATGGCTCGCGTCACCGTAGAAGATTGTATCGACAAGGTCGACAACCGGTTTGACTTGGTCCTGCTGGCTGCCCACCGTGCCCGCATGATCTCGTCCGGGTCACAACTAACGGTTGACCGCGATAACGACAAGAACCCTGTTGTGTCCTTGCGCGAAATTGCCGAGACGACGATTTCGCCGGAGGACCTCCGCGAGGAGCTGGTGCACTCGCTCCAGAAGTTCGTCGAGGTGGATGAGCCCGAGCCGGATACCGTGCCGCTGATCGGTTCCGCAGGTGCCAGCGTCGATGCGGACGACACCGAGGTCGCCGTGGAGCGCATGACCGAGGAGGAGCTTCTGAAGGGCCTGGAAGGCCTCGCTCCGCCCGAGGAGCAGCCCGAGGAAGACGAGTAATTCCTCAGTCGCGATCATCGACTTCTTGTGATCTTATCAAAGGCCCGAACCGTCGTTCGGGCCTTTGCTTTTGTTGACCTTTTCGTGGTTACCATAGCGTTGCCGGTTGGCGCTGCGCCCGGTCAACGAATAGGTCGGACACAAGCGCGATCGGGGCGAGGATGTATACAACGGGCCGGGTCAGGGCCCGTTTGAAGGCAGGACGGAATGGTATATCGGCGTCGCAGATCCACGCAGATGCAGGCTGCAACCGAATCGGTTGCCGTAGCCCCGACTGCGCCGGTCGCGCGCCCGGCCCGCCCCCGCGCGCGCATGATGCGTCAGTATGACCTCGTCGAACGGGTCAGATCCTACAATCCCAACACCAACGAAGACCTGCTGAATCGCGCCTATGTCTACGCCATGAAGGCGCATGGTTCGCAGACCCGTGCCTCGGGCGACCCCTATTTCTCGCATCCGCTCGAAGTGGCGGCGATTCTCACCGACCTGAAGCTCGACGACGCCACCATCGTGGCCGCGCTGCTCCACGATACGATCGAGGACACCGAGGCGACGCGGGCCGAGATCGACCAGATCTTCGGACCCGAAATCGGCGCGCTGGTCGAGGGCCTGACCAAGCTGAAGCGGCTCGAGCTGGTCTCGCGGGAGGCCAAGCAGGCCGAGAACCTGCGCAAATTGCTGCTGGCGATCGCCGATGATGTCCGCGTGCTTCTGGTCAAGCTCGCCGATCGCCTGCACAACATGCGCACGCTGGACTTCGTGCCGACGGAATCGCGCCGGCGCATCGCCGAGGAGACGCTCGACATCTACGCGCCGCTGGCGGGGCGCATGGGCATGCAGGAAATGCGCGAGGAGCTGGAGGATCTGTCCTTCCGCACCCTCGATCCCGAAGCCTATTCGGTCGTGATGCAGCGGCTCGACGCACTCGCCGAGCGCAACCGCAATCTGATCGGCGAGATCGAGGACCAGCTCTCCAACAATCTGCGCCACAGGGGCCTCGGGGCGCGGGTCTATGGCCGCCGCAAGAAGCCCTTCTCGATCTGGACCAAGATGGAGCGCAAATCGGTCGGTTTCGAGCAATTGTCCGACATCTTCGGCTTTCGCCTCGTCGTCAGCGACATCGAGGCCTGTTATCGCGCGCTCGGGATCGTCCACACCACCTGGCCGGTCGTGCCGGGACGCTTCAAGGACTACATCTCGACGCCGAAGCAGAACGACTACCGCTCGATCCACACCACGGTGATCGGCCCCGGTAACCAGCGCGTCGAGCTCCAGATCCGCACCGAGGCGATGGACCAGATCGCCGAGCGCGGCATTGCCGCGCACGTCTTCTACAAGGAAGGCGTGGGCTCGCCGACCGAATTCCTCAAGCGCGAGTCCAACGCGTTCGCCTGGCTGCGCCACACCATCGGAATTCTCTCCGAGAGCGCCAATCCCGAGGAATTCCTCGAGCACACCAAGCTCGAGCTGTTCCACGACCAGGTGTTCTGCTTCACCCCCAAGGGCAAGCTGATCGCGCTGCCGCGCCACGCCAACGTGATCGACTTCGCCTATGCGGTGCACACCGACGTCGGCAACAGCGCGGTCGGCTGCAAGATCAACGGCAAGTTCGCGCCACTGTCCTCGGAGCTCCAGAACGGCGATGAGGTCGAGGTGCTGACTTCGGAAGCGCAATCCGCGCCGCCGTCGGCCTGGGAAACGCTCGCCGTCACCGGCAAGGCGCGTGCCGCGATCCGCCGCGCCACGCGCACCGCGGTGCGCGATCAATATGTCGGCCTCGGCCGGCGCATCGTCGAGCGCCTGTTCGAGCGCGCCAAGATCGAATACGCCGACGACAAGCTCAAGGGCGCGCTGCCGCGGCTCGCGCGCACCTCGATCGAGGACGTCATGGCGGCGGTGGGCCGCGGCGAGATCAAGGCGTCCCACGTCGCGCGTGCGATGTACCCGGACTACAAGGAGGAGCGGATCGCGCGCTACGGCGGCAAGAAGGGGCTGGCCGCCAAGCTCAAGGAGAAATCCTTGGAACCGCGCAGCCCGGTTGCGATCCCGATCCGCGGCATCAATTCCGACCTTCCGGTGAAGTTCGCTCCGAACGGCGGCGCCGTGCCCGGGGATCGCATCGTCGGCATCGTCACGCCGGGCGAGGGCATCACGATCTATCCGATCCAGGCGCCGGCCCTGAAGGATTTCGAGGAGGAGCCGGAGCGCTGGCTCGACGTCCGCTGGGACATCGAGGATTCCGCGCCGCAGCGCTTCCCGGCCCGCATCAAGGTGGAGAACGTCAACGAACCCGGCGCATTGGCGCAGATCGCGACCGTGATCGCCGAGCACGACGGCAACATCGACAACATCAGCATGCAGCGCCGCTCGCCTGACTTCACGGAGACGACGATCGATCTCGAAGTCTACGACCTGAAGCACCTGAGCGCGATCCTGGCCCAGCTGCGCGCGAAGGCGGTCGTCGCCCGTGTCGAACGTGTTAATGGATGATGCTGGTCGTTGCCGGGCTTGACCCGGCAACCCATCTCTTCAAGAAGAGGGATACGCGGGCCTTCGCCGCGCCGAAGGGGCTTCGGCCCCGCAGGCGGGTCGAGCCCGCGCATGACGAGAGGGAAATGTCGCTTCGTGAGTTCTGAAATGCCCGCACCTCCGCTCCGCCTCGGCATCAATGTCGACCATGTCGCAACCCTGCGTAACGCGCGCGGCGGCCGCAATCCCGATCCGGTGCGTGCGGCGCTGCTCGCGATCGAGGCCGGCGCCGACGGCATTACCGCTCATCTGCGCGAAGATCGCCGGCATATCCGCGACGAGGACATGGCGCGGCTGAAGGCGGAGATCTCCAAGCCCCTCAATTTCGAGATGGCCGCGACTGACGACATGATGCGGATCTCGCTCGCCACCAAGCCGCACGCGGTGTGCCTCGTGCCGGAGCGGCGCCAGGAGGTGACGACCGAAGGTGGGTTGGATGCGGTCGGTCAGCACAACGCGCTCAGGCCCTATATCGCACGGCTGAACGATGCCGGCATCCGGGTCTCGCTGTTCATCGCCGCGGATCCCGCCCAGATCGAGATGGCGGCACGGCTGCGCGCGCCCGTGATCGAGATCCACACCGGCGCCTGGTGCGACGCCGTCGTCGACGGCCACACCGACAAGGCCGAGGCCGAATGGCAGCGGATCGTGGCCGGGGCAAGGCTCGCCAAGGATGCGGGGCTCGAGGTCCACGCCGGGCACGGGCTGGACTATGCGACGGCAGAGACGATCGCGGCCCTTCCTGAGATCATGGAGCTCAATATCGGCTACTACATGATCGGCGAAGCGCTGTTCGTGGGCCTGGCCGAGACCGTGCGCAGGATGCGCGCGGCGATGGACCGCGGCCGGAGCCGGGCATGATCATCGGCATCGGCTCCGACCTGATCGACATCACCCGCGTTGCCAAGGTGATCGAGCGCCATGGCGAGCGCTTCCTCGACCGGATCTTCACTGCGGCCGAGCGGGCCAAGGCGGAACGCCGCGCCAAGAATGACAAGATGGTGGTGGCGACCTACGCCAAACGCTTCGCCGCCAAGGAGGCCTGCTCCAAGGCGCTCGGCACTGGCATCAGGCGCGGGGTGTGGTGGCGCGACATGGGGGTGGTCAACCTGCCGGGCGGGCGGCCGACCATGCAACTGACCGGCGGCGCCTTGGCCCGGCTCCAGGCTCTGACGCCGGAGGGGTTCGAGGCGCGGATCGACGTTTCGATCACCGACGACTGGCCGCTGGCGCAGGCCTTTGTCATCATTTCCGCCGTCCCCCTGGCGAAGCTCTGACGCCCTCCGTTCAATTTTATAATTCGTACGTAAAATCAATGTCTTATTCAGTTTTGATGCGATCCTTGATTGCGTGGCCTCCGACAACAGTCTAAAAGTCCGCCAACGCAAATCAGCTTGGGCGGATTCGGCTTTACGCCGGAATTGGCCCTCACTATCAGAATCAGGACAATCTCCATGGGCCGCGAAGCAATGGGCTGTTCGCGCCAGGAGGGCGCTCTGTGACCGGCGGCCGGAATTGAGAGAGCAATGAGCGTGACTTCAGGAACGAAATCTGAGAGCGGCGTCGGTGAAACGATCCGGGTCGTCATTCACGCTCTCCTGATCGCGCTGGTGATCCGCACCTTCCTGTTTCAGCCCTTCAATATTCCCTCCGGCTCGATGAAGGCGACGTTGCTGGTCGGCGACTACCTGTTCGTCTCGAAATATTCCTACGGCTACAGCCACTATTCGATTCCGCTCTCGCCGCCGCTGTTCTCGGGGCGGATCTGGGGCTCGGATCCGAACCGCGGCGACATCGTCGTGTTTCGCCTTCCGAAGGACGATTCCACCGACTACATCAAGCGCGTGATCGGTCTTCCCGGCGACCGCATCCAGATGCGGGACGGGCTGCTCTACATCAACGACACGCCCGTCGAACGGCAGCGCATGAGCGAATATGTCGGCGAGGACCCCTGCGGCTCGGAAGGCGGCGGCATCTCCCGGGTGAAGCGCTGGAAGGAGACGCTGCCGAACGGCGTGTCCTACGAGACGCTGGACTGCGCCGACAACGGCTACATGGACAACACCAACGTCTACACGGTGCCGCCCGGTCACTTCTTCATGATGGGCGACAACCGCGACAACTCCACCGACAGCCGCTTCCTCGGCCAGGTCGGCTACGTGCCAAAGGAGAATTTGATCGGCCGCGCCCAGATGATCTTCTTCTCCATCGCTGAAGGCGAGCATGCCTGGACGTTCTGGCGCTGGCCGTGGGCGGTGCGCTGGAATCGCTTCTTCAAAATCGTCCGATGAAAGACGAAGCCAAGGACATCGCGACCCAGCCGATCGAGGCGCAAGCGGGCCCCGAAGGGGAAGCTGCGGCCAAAACGCCTGCAAACAAGACAACTGCGAAGAAGAAGCGGGCGCGGAGCAGCAAGGCCAAGGGCATGGATGCGAATGCGGCGCTCGAGGCGCGCATCGGCCACAGCTTCACGGACTCGAACCTCTTGATGCAGGCGATCACGCATGTCTCGGCATTGAAGTCCAGGCGCAAGCGCGGCGACAGCTATCAGCGGCTGGAATTCCTCGGCGATCACGTGCTCGGGCTCGTCGTCTCCGACATGCTCTATCATGCCTTCCCGAACGCCGATGAAGGTGAGCTGTCCAAGCGTCTTGCCGAGCTCGTGCGCAAGGAAAGCTGCGCCGACGTCGCCAAGTCGCTCGGTCTGCTCGACGACATCAAGCTGGGCTCGGTCGGTCCCAGCGCCGACGCGCGCCTGCGCAAGTCGGTGCTGGGCGACATTTGCGAGGCCGTGATCGGTGCCATCTACCTCGACGGCGGCCATGCGGCAGCAGCCGAATTCGTCAAGCGCAACTGGACCGAGCGGATGCACAAGCCGCGCCGTCCCTTGCGCGATCCCAAGACCGTGCTGCAGGAATGGGCGCAGGGCAAGGGGCTGCCGACCCCTGTTTACCGCGAGGTCGAGCGCACCGGCCCGCATCACGATCCGCAGTTCCGTGTCGCGGTCGATCTGCCGGGGCTGGCGCCGGCCGAGGGCATCGGCGGCAGCAAGCGCGCGGCCGAGAAGGTGGCAGCTTCAGTGATGATCGAACGCGAAGGCGTTGGCGGCGGCAATGACGGCTGAAGCAAGCGGCGAGGCGCCCACTCCGACGCGCTGCGGCTTCGTCGCACTGATCGGCGCACCGAACGTCGGCAAGTCCACGCTGGTCAACGCGCTGGTCGGGGCCAAGGTCACGATCGTCTCGCGCAAGGTGCAGACCACGCGCGCGTTGATCCGCGGCATCGTCATCGAGAACAACGCGCAAATCATCCTGGTCGACACGCCCGGCATCTTCTCACCGAAGCGCCGGCTCGACCGCGCGATGGTCTCGACCGCATGGAGCGGAGCGCATGACGCCGACCTCGTCTGCGTACTGCTGGACGCCAAAACCGGGATCGACGAGGAGGCCGAGGCGATCCTCGCCAAGGCAGCCAGCGTCAATCACGAGAAGATCCTGGTCATCAACAAGGTCGATCTCGTCCAGCGCGAGAAGCTGCTGGCGCTGGCCCAGGCCGCCAACGAGCGCATGAAGTTCGCGCGGACGTTCATGATCTCGGCGATCTCAGGCGACGGCGTCGACGACATCCGCAAGACGCTCGCGGACATGGTGCCGCCGGGCCCGTTCCTCTATCCCGAGGACCAGATGTCGGACGCACCGATGCGGCAGCTGGCGGCCGAGATCACGCGCGAGAAGATCTATCAAAAGCTGCATCAGGAGTTGCCTTACCAGTCCACGGTCGAGACCGACAAGTGGGAGGAGCGCAAGGACAAGTCGGTGCGCATCGAGCAGACGATCTTCGTCGAGCGCGAAAGCCAGCGCAAGATCGTGCTCGGCAAGGGCGGCGCCACCATCAAGTCGATCGGCGCGGATTCGCGGAAAGAGCTGATGCAGATCCTGGACGTGCCGGTGCATCTGTTCCTGTTCGTCAAGGTGCGCGAGAACTGGGGCGACGATCCAGATCGCTACCGCGAGATGGGCCTGGACTTCCCCAAGGAATAACCAAGACAAGATCGGTTTCCGATGAGCGTGCCCAGCAATGTCAGGCGCTTCGAAGCGCTGCTCTATGCGTCGTTGATGCTGGATGCCCTTTCGGTTGCCGTGCAGGACCGTACGCCGAATGCCGAGGTGACCGAGCAGATGATCATGACGGCGACGCTGCTCGCCGGCGGCATGATTCTGCTGCTGGTCCATTTCGTCTCGCTCGCGGCGCGCTGGCGCAAGAACTGGCCGCGCTGGGTGCTGGCGGCAGCGCTCGTGCTGTCGGTGATCTCGCTCGGACAGATCATCGGCGAGAAGGGCATGGAGCTCGACAGCGCCATCGAGATCGTCTCCTGCGCGCTGACGACCATGGGCCTGTACTTCTCCTTCACCGGCGACGCTCAGGGCTGGTTCAACGCGTGAAGCCCCGTGTCCCGGACAAGGTGCAGCGCGTCAGCGCTGCGCCGCAGAGCCGGGACACGGGGAGCGCGCGGAGAGATGGGCCCCGGCTCGGCAACACGTTGCTTGCGCGCCGCGTTTTGTCCGGGGCACGAGTGCGTGCGAGAGGCACCGGAATCCTGTAATATTCCCTCATGGAATGGACCGACGAAGGCATCGTGCTGGGGGTGCGGCGGCATGGCGAGTCTAGCGCCATCGTCGAGTTGTTGACGCGCGCGCACGGCCGGCATCTGGGCCTCGTGCGCGGCGGGGCCAGCTCGCGGATGCGGCCGCTGCTGCAACCCGGAAACAGCGTCAGTGCAGTGTGGCGGGCACGGCTCGACGAGCATCTCGGGACCTATACGATCGAGGGATTGAAGCTGCGCGCGGCGACGCTGCTGGCCTCGTCCCACGGCGTCTATGGCGTCACCCATCTCGCCTCGATCGCGCGGCTCTTGCCGGAGCGCGATCCGCACGAAGACATCTTTGCGCTGCTCGAACATTCGCTGGATGATTTCGACGATATCGGCAGCGCCGCCGTGCATTTGATCCATTTCGAGCTGGCGATGCTCGCCGAGCTGGGTTTCGGACTGGCGCTGGACAACTGCGCGGTGACCGGGGAGACCACGGACCTGATCTATGTCTCGCCGAAATCCGGCGGCGCGGTGTCGCGCGGCGCTGGCGAGCCGTGGCGCGATCGGCTGTTGCGTCTGCCGCCGTTCCTGCGGCATGGCGAGACCGCGAGCGATCTCACCGAGCAGGATCTCCAGGACGGCTTCCGGCTGACCGGCCTGTTCCTGCTGCGCCACGTGCTGGAGCCGCGCGGGCAGGGCCATTCCGATGCGCGGGCCGGCTTCATCAATGCCTTGATGCGACAGCAGGCGAGAGCGGCGATTTTCGCGCCATGAGTCATCGCGATTCTGCATTGCTGCTTTGCGGGCGGTCCTGCGGAACCAAATCGGACCAGTCGAGTTCGCTTTCAGGTTCCACACAGGGGGGACAGCCTAAATGTTGATCAGGGGCTTCGCCTTGTCCGCGGCGCTGCTTGCGTTTGCGCCCGATGCAGTTGCCGGCGAGCAGCAACCTGGCGTATTTCGCCGGGCGTCCTGCACGCTCGTCCGATATTATGTGGCGAAATATTCCGCTGCCGCCGCAGAGACATGGGCACGGTCCCATGGTGCGACTGAGGCCGAGATCGAGGCGGCCCGCCGCTGCTTGACCAATGCGCCGGCGCCTGCCCAAGCGCCGGGTCAAGCCAAGACCCAGACGTTCACGGCCGGCTGGGCGGGCCAGTAGGCCACCCACAGGGGACCACTCGATCCTTGCCCGATTCGCTCCCACGGTTTAACCGGGCGGCATGGGAAAACGAATCGTTCCGCCGGAAGAACCGGCCGAAATCCATGAGGTGCCGCTGCGTGATGCGCTCGAAGAGCGCTATCTCGCCTATGCGCTGTCGACCATCATGCACCGTGCGCTGCCGGACGCGCGCGATGGCCTGAAGCCGGTGCACCGGCGCATCCTCTACGGCATGCGGCTGCTCCGCCTCGACCCCGGTACGGGCTTCAAGAAGTCGGCAAAGATCGTCGGCGATGTGATGGGCTCGTTCCATCCGCACGGCGACCAGGCGATCTACGACGCCATGGTCCGTCTCGCGCAGGATTTCTCCTCGCGCTATCCGCTGGTCGACGGCCAGGGAAACTTCGGCAATATCGACGGCGATAATCCGGCCGCCTACCGCTACACCGAAGCGCGCATGACCGACGTCGCGCGGCTTCTGCTCGAAGGCATCGACGAGGACGGCGTTGAATTCCGCGCCAATTACGACGGCCAGTCGAAAGAGCCCGTCGTGCTGCCCGGCGGTTTTCCGAACCTGCTCGCCAACGGCGCGCAGGGCATCGCGGTCGGCATGGCGACCTCGATTCCGCCGCACAACGCCGCCGAGCTTTGCGATGCGGCGCTGCATCTGATCGAGAAGCCCGACGCGAAATCCAAGGCGTTGTTGAAGTGGGTCAAGGGCCCGGATTTCCCGACCGGCGGCATCTGCGTCGATTCCAAGCAGGCCATCGCCGAAGCCTACACGACCGGCCGCGGCTCGTTCCGTGTTCGCGCCAGGTGGCAGCAGGAAGAGGGCGCACGCGGTACCTGGGTCGTCGTCGTCACCGAGATTCCGTATCTGGTGCAGAAGTCGCGGATGGTCGAGAAGATCGCCGAGCTGCTCGACCAGAAGAAGTTGCCGTTGGTAGGCGAGGTCCGCGACGAATCTGCCGAGGACGTTCGCCTCGTCATCGAGCCGAAGTCGAAGAACGTCGACCCGGCGCTGATGATGGAATCGCTGTTCCGCCTGACCGAGCTCGAAAGCAAGATTCCGCTGAACCTCAACGTGCTGGTCAAGGGCCGCATCCCCAAGGTGGTCGGCCTTGCCGAAGCGTTGCGCGAATGGCTCGACCATCTGCGCGACGTGCTGATCCGGCGCAGCAACTACCGCAAGGCGCAGATCGAGCACCGATTGGAAGTGCTCGGTGGCTTCCTGATCGCCTATCTGAACATCGACAAGGTGATCAAGATCATCCGCACCGAGGATGAGCCGAAGCCCGAGCTGATGAAGGCGTTCAAGCTCACCGAGGTTCAGGCGGAAGCCATCCTCAACATGCGCCTGCGCTCCTTGCGCAAGCTCGAGGAGATGGAGATCCGCACCGAGGACAAGAACCTCCGCGCCGAGCTCAAGGGCATCAACGCGGTGCTCGCCTCCGAAGCCGAGCAGTGGAAGAAGGTCGGCGAGCAGGTCGGCAAGGTCCGCGACATGTTCGGACCGAAGACGCCGCTCGGCAAGCGCCGCACCACCTTTGCCGACGCGCCCGAGCACGACCTCGCCGCGATCGAGGAGGCCTTCGTCGAGCGTGAGCCGGTCACCGTCGTCGTCTCCGACAAGGGCTGGATCCGTACCATGAAGGGACATGTCGAGGATCTCTCGGGCCTCGCCTTCAAGCAGGACGACAAGCTCGGCTTCGCCTTCTTCGCCGAGACGACCTCGAAGCTCTTGCTGTTCGCCACCAACGGCAAGTTCTACTCGCTCGATGTCGCCAAGCTGCCGGGCGGGCGCGGTCACGGCGAGCCGATCCGCCTGTTCATCGACCTCGAGCAGGAGGCGGCACCCGTCGCGCTGTTCGTTCACAAGGGCGGGCGCAAGTTCCTGGTCGCGAGCCACGAGGGCCAGGGCTTCGTCGTCAACGAGGACGATTGCGTCGGCACCACCAAGAAGGGCAAGCAGGTCCTCAACGTCGACATGCCGAACGAGGCGCGCGCGATCACCGAAGTGGTCGGCGACACCGTCGCCGTCATCGGCGAGAACCGCAAGATGCTGGTCTTCCCGCTTGAGCAGGTGTCCGAGATGGCGCGCGGCCGCGGGACGCGGTTGCAGAAGTACAAGGACGGCGGCCTCTCCGACGTCGCTGTCTTCGACGCCAAGGCAGGCCTAACCTGGAAGGACTCCGCGGGCCGCGAATTCTCCGCGAGCATGAAGGAGCTTGCCGAGTGGCAGGGCAATCGCGGTGATGCCGGCCGCCTGCCGCCGAAGGGTTTCCCGAAGTCGAACAAGTTCGGCCGGGTAATCGGGTAGGGCGGCTCTCACCAACGGTGTCATGCCCCGGCTCGACCGGGCATCCAGTACGCCGCGGCTTCTCCGTATGCGTCGCTGTCGCTGGAATACTCGGTCGCCCGGTCGAGCCGGGCGACGACAGCGAGAGTGTGGCGCGCACCTGTCTCCACATCGTCATCGCGAGCGTATGGATTGCTTCGCTGCGCTCGCAATGACGAGAGGCGATGGCGCTGCTCTCCAACTGACATTGAGTACCCCGCAAACGCGTAGCAGATAGTCCCGAGTGCATACGTGCGGGCACGAACATTGCTTTTTCCTGGCGACTGCAAACGGCTGGTGAAAAGGCAAACACATCCCAATGTTCAAACTGAAGGCTTTCATTGCGGCGCTGTTCGGTCTCGCGCTGGCGGCTGCGCCCGCGCATGCGGTGGGCAATCTGGTCGCGGTGCTCGAGGCGGAAATCGTCACACTCGATCCGCATTTCTCCACGGCCTATATTTCGCGCACGTTCGGCTACATGGTGTTCGACACGCTGTTTGCGAAGGATTCCAAGGGCGACATCAAACCGCAGATGGTGCAGGACTGGAAAGTCTCGCCCGATGGCTTGACCTACACGTTCACGCTGCGCGACGGTTTGAAATGGCATGACGGCCAGCCGGTCACATCTGTCGATTGCGTGGCCTCGCTACGTCGCTGGGGCACCCGCAGCGCACTCGGCCGTCGCATTTTCGCGATCACGGCCTCGCTCGAGCCGACCGATGCGAAAACCTTCGTGCTGACGCTGAAGGAGCCGTCCGGGCTCGTCATCGACGCGCTCGGCAATCCGGTCAGCCCGGTCGCCTTCATGATGCCCGAGCGCATCGCGAAAACGCCTGGCGACCAGCGGATCACCGAGATCATCGGCTCCGGTCCGTTCGTCTACAGCAAGGCCGAGCACCGCACCGGCGACCGCATGATCCTGAAGAAATTCGCCGACTATGTGCCGCGTCCCGAACCCGCTGACTTCCTCGCCGGCGGCAAGCGCGTCAACATCGATACGCTGGAGATCCGCGTCATTCCCGATGGCGCGACGGCGGCCTCCGCGCTGCAGGCCGGCGAAGTCGATTTCATGCAATACGCGCCGTTCGATCTGTTGCCGCAGCTGGAGAAGAACTCGCGGGTCAAAGTGGTCAATTTCACCGGCGGCAACATGTTCGCGGGCGCCTATCGCCTCAATGCCGCATCGAAACCGTTCGACGATCCCGAGATCCGCCGCGTGCTGTGGAAGCTGGTGGACCAGCGCGAAGTGCTGGATGCACTCGGCTTGGACGCCAAATACGCCACGCCGTGCGCGACGTTCTTCACCTGCGGTACCACCTATGAAAACAAGGCCGGCACGGAAGCGGCGGCAAAGCCCTCGATCGAAGCGGCGAAGGCTGCGCTGAAGGCGACCAAATACGCCGGCGAGCCTGTGATCGTCATGGAGGCCAACGATCTCGAAGCCCCGCGCGTCTCGGCGCAGGTGCTGGCCGAGAGGTTGAAGGCTGCCGGGTTCAACGTCGATCTGCAGGTGATGGACTGGGCGAGCGTGCTGGCGCGCCGTGCCAAGAAGGAGGGCTGGAGCGTCTATGGCGTTCACGCCGGCGGCTTTGATCTGGGCTCGCCGCTGACCAACGTCATGGTCGCCTTCAACTGCGCCGATTTCACCGGCTGGCAGTGCGATGCGCGCATCACCCCTCTGATGGAAGCCTTCGCCAAGGCGCCGGCCGAGGCGGACCGCAAGAAGATCGCGGGCGAGATCCAGGCCGTCATGTACGATCAGGCGCCCGCAATTCCGTGGGGCCAGTTCGCTCAGCCGGCCGCCTATCGCGCGACTTTGCGCGGTCTGATACCGTCCGCCATCCCGGTGTTCTGGAACATTGAGAAATAACGCGATGTACGATGTCATTGTTGTCGGCGGCGGCTCCGCCGGTGCTGCTGTTGCGGCACGGCTCTCCGAGGATCCGGCACGGCGCGTCCTGCTGCTCGAAGCGGGGCGCGACTGGCGCGCTGATGATGCGCCCTGGGAGGTGAGGACGCCGAACCCGATCCCGATCATCCACAGGCGCGAATACCAGGAGAAATGGCAATGGCCCGATCTGCTGACGCGCCGTGTGGCTGGGCAGGAGCCGCGCTTCTATTGGCGGGGCAAGGGGTTGGGCGGCTCGTCGATGATGAACGGCCAGATTGCAATCCGCGGCGTTGCGGATGCCTTCGACGAATGGGCGGCCAATGGCTGCACCGGCTGGTCGGCCAGGGAGGTGATGCCGCTCTTCTCGGTGATCGAGGACGATCTGGAGTTCGGCGATGCCGACGGCCACGGACGCGGCGGACCGTTGCCGGTCTACCGCGCGCCGCCGGAGACATGGGGCCCGATCGATCGCGGCCTGCGCGACGCGGCGCTGGCGAGCGGCTATCCCTGGTGCGCGGACCTCAACGGTCCTGATGGCGAGGGCGTCGCCTGCTATCCCATCAACAGCCGCGACAGTCGCCGCATCACCACCAATGAGGGCTATCTCGAGCCCGCGCGCGGTCGCGCCAATCTGGAGATCCGCGGGCACGCGCTGGTCGATCGCGTGCTGATCAGCGACGGAAGGGCAACCGGACTCCGCGTTCATATCGAGGGGCAGGGCACCCACGACATCAGCGCGCGCCAGATCGTGCTGTGCGCCGGCGCCATTCACAGTCCTGCGATCCTGCTGCGCTCGGGCATCGGACCAGCGCAAGAGTTGAAGGCGATGGGGATTGCGGTCGCGCGCGACCTGCCGGTCGGCCGCCACTTCTTCGATCACCCGCTGTTTCGCGCCACGATCCAGCTGCGGGAGGAGCTTCGTCCCACCGATCCCGATACGCGCCACACCAATTGCTGCGTGACCTATTCCTCGGGCCTCGCCGATGGCGGCAAGCGCGACATGATCCTGATCGCGTTCAATCACCGTGGCATCGGTAACCCCGGGGCGATCGGCGCAGGGCTGTTCAACGCGTATTCGCGTGGGACGCTGAAGCTCGTCTCGACTGATCCTGCGATCGATCCTGTCGTCGAGGAGAACATGTTGGCTGATCCCCGCGACATGTTGCGGATGATGGATGCGGTGAAGCGCCTCGCCGTGATCACCTCGCAGCCGGCGCTCGTCAACATCGCCGATTGGATCCGGCTCGCCGACACGGACCTGACGCTGCCGAAGGCCGCCAGCCTGCCAGACCACGAACTCGACGCGGTGCTGCGGCGAGAGACCGGCGACATCCAGCACGCCGCCGGCAGCTGCCGCATGAGCGGCGTTGGCGATGCCGACGGCGTGGTCAATCCCGATGGCACCGTGAAAGGGATCAGCGGCCTGCGCGTCGCCGACGCCTCGATCATGCCGTCCGACTGCCGGGCCAACACCCATTTCACGACGGTGGTGATCGGGGAAGCGATCGCGCGAATGATGATGCGATAGCAGAATCGCGTGAGGCGCAAGCTATAGCACAACACCGTCATTGCGAGCGCAGCGAAGCAATCCAGAATCTTTTCGCGGAGGGATTCTGGATTGCTTCGTCGCAAGGGCTCCTCGCAATGACGGAGCAAGGGGCGAGGCCATCGCTCGCTACACTCTTCAAACAGCAGACAAACGTTCGCCTTCTCGCGGCGCAGCTCGCCCGAGTTTTGCTCCGTGTGCCGCCCTCGCAAAGACAAGGGCGCAGGGAAGGCCGGGCGCCGGCTGGCACCCGCAAGTCCGTGCGCTTTCCAAGAATGCACACGGGGTGGATCACAGGTCTCGCCGAACGCTTGGCCTTCCCTGCGCGGCTGGTTTTAACGGTGTCCTTCGTGCTCTTGTGTCCAGAAAATCTGCCAGAATGTGCGAACGGGCGGTTCTCGCAAAACCGCCCGTCGCTGGATCTGAGCCCGTTCGTGCTCAAAGGCCTTGAGCCTGTCGGGGAGCGAGGGACAGATCCGGTGGTCTTCCTCAACCCGAACAGTTGCATGGGCTTCGAGCCCGAACCGAGCAACGAAGGGAGTAGATGATGGCACAAAACGACGTCCTTGTCGCTGGCATCGATGTGGCCAAGGACAAGGTGGATGTGTGCATTCGCTCATTGTCACAACGGCAGACGTTCACGAGCAGCCCAGAAGGTCGGCGAGCGCTGATCCGCTGGCTTCGCAAGCACAAGGTCGGCAAAGCCGCCATGGAGGCTTCCGGTGGTTATGAGCGGGAGTGGGCCAAGGTGCTACGCCAGGATGGTATCGAAGGCTTGGTGGTGGATCCAAAGCGGGTGCGCAACTTCGCCAAATCGGCTGGACAGCTCGCCAAGAACGATCCGATCGATGCGGAGATGATTGCCTGGTTCGCCGAGACCTTCATTGAGGCAAGGGGGCAAGCCTACGATGCGGCACGCGAGAAGCTGGCGCAGATCGTGAGTGCGCGCCAGGCTCTGATTGACGTGCAGACGAGCTTGCGAAACAGGACGGAGCATTCCACTCCTGACGTCGTGCAGAAGATGCAAAATCGCCTGCTGAAGCGGCTCGCCGCCGAAATTGCCAAGCTGGAAGCAGCGATCGCAGCCCTGATCAAGACCACACCGCGTTTTGCCGAACTCGCCGAGATCATCGAGAGCGTACCAGGTCTTGCCGGGGGCACATCCGCCGGACTGATCGGGGCGATGCCGGAACTCGGCCAGATAGGCAACAAAGTGGCCGCGGCCCTGCTGGGTGCTGCGCCTTATGACGACGACAGCGGCAAACGTCGGGGCGTCCGTCATATCCAGGGCGGACGCCGCAAGGTCCGCAACGTCTTCTACATGGCGTCCATGGGAGCCGCGACCCGGCATAACCCCGTGCTCAAGGCCTTTTACGATCGCCTGATCGCCAAAGGCAAGGAGCCGAAGGTTGCGCTCACCGCCTGCATGCGCAAGCTGATCGTGATCCTGAACGTCATGATCGCACGCGGCGAGAAATGGGACGCCGGCCGGTACGAAGTGAGCAACTCCGCTCGGCTTCCGCCGAGCGCTTGCACGCCCTGAAGACCGGCGAGCGGACGGGGTCAAGGCCGGGAGCCGCCGGAGGCGGTGGCGCGCCAGCGCCAGCCTTGAGGCCGGCCGATCGCCGGGCTACTTCAACACAGTTGCTCCTCGGGGAGCGATGCACTATTGCCCCCGTCGCCTTGCGGATCACTGATGTGCGGACCCGGTTGGGCTGCAGGCATCACCGCAGGACTTGACGCACAGACCCCGGGCGTCAGGACCACACGACTTCTCCGTCCGCGCACGTCCTCGCTGGGAATCCGAGGGGTGGCGTGTGCTCGCCCCCGAAGCCATGCGAAGACGCTGTCGGCGCCGTGTCGTTCGCGCGGAAAGGCAATTGCTCACGGTGTCCCGCCCTGCAATGTCTTCTACGCCCGACGCCGTCGCGTCCATCGCTGCCCGGCCCGCGGTTCGTGACGATCGCGATCCGCCCCTTGTCTCGGGCCAGGGTGTCTTTGCATGTACGACAAATCCGAATTTCGGTAAAGTGGAATATTTTGCCAGGTGAGGCTTGACAAGCGATGTGGCGGAATTGGTCGGCTGCGTTGCCCGACGGGCGGGCGGCCTCAGCGCGCGCCTCGTCCTTCGAAACGGCGTTTACGCGCCTCCTCAGGATGAGGCTAATTGGCGTGAGTGCCCGTTGAAACTGCTGCCGCACGCTCCGCCCTCATCCTGAGGAGCCCGCCCAAAGCAGGCGTCTCGAAGGATGGCTGCAGGGGGAAACCGGTCAAATGCGATTGCCCTTGAGGACGGGGTAGATGGGAAGTGACCGGTCCGTAGTTAAAGCAACGCTGATGACCTATATGACACACGAGCGACTTGATATGTTATTCGAGGCCAGTCCACGGAGCCAAGTCTCGTGTCGTCTGTTCTCCGATCGCCGACAGTCGAAGAGCTGCCAATGCTCTCGGCTTTGTGCATGAGGTCGAAAGCTGTGTGGGGCTATGGCGACGACTTCATGAGAGCCTGTCGCAGCGAGCTCACCATTAAAGCGTGTGAACTGCAATCAAGCTCAATCGCGGTGGCGGAAGAGAGCGGCAAAATTGTCGGCGTTGCCCAAGTCAAGATAAATGGAAGCGAGGCCGATTTATTGAAGCTGTTCGTCGAGCCGATGATGCTTCGCGGCGGCGTAGGAACAAGGCTGCTCCGCTGGGCCTCCAGTCAAGCAAAGTCGATGGGTGCTCGTCGTTTGGTGATCGAAGCCGACCCAGAGGCCGCACCTTTCTATCGACGAATGGGTGCCAAAGATTGTGGCTTTTCTCCTTCCGGCTCAATACCCGGTAGGATGCTTCCCAGACTTGTCATCGAGCTGAAACAAGTATGAGGTCGCTTGTCGGCTCCAAGCCGCCATGCAGCCCTGTGGGCTTTGATGTCGCCTTCCGACAGCAAACCGGACGCGACGAACCTATGACTCCTTCGCCGCTAGATCACCCCCACCATCCGCAGCGCCACTCCCGCCGCGCAGCTTCCCGCCAGCACGGTGAGCATCCCCAGCTTGAACCGGAAGATCGCGGTTGCCGCCGCAATCGACAGCAGCAGCGCGGGGATGTCGACGCTGGTCAGCACCGGACGGTCGAACGCGAACGGAAACGCGTGCAGCGGCACGGTCTCGCGGAACAGCGTGTGCAGGGCAAACCAGATCGAGAGGTTCAGAATCACGCCGACGACGGCGGCGGTGATCGCACTCAATGCACCGGCCAATCCCGTGTTGCCGCGCAGGCGCTCGATGTAGGGGGCGCCGACGAAGATCCAGAGGAAGCAGGGCGTGAAGGTGACCCAGGTCGCGAGCAGGCCGCCAAAAGTTGCCGCTAGCATCGGCGAGAGGCCGCCGGGATCGCGATAGGCCGCCATGAAGCCCACGAACTGCAGCACCATGATCAGCGGCCCCGGCGTGGTCTCGGCCATGCCGAGGCCGTCGAGCATCTCCTGCGGCTTGAGCCAGTGATAGTGCTCGACCGCCTGCTGGGCGACGTAGGCCAGCACCGCGTAGGCGCCGCCGAAGGTGACGAGCGACATTTTGGAGAAGAACAGCGCGATCTGGCTGAACACATTGGCTTGGCCCAAGGCCACCAGCAGCGCGATCACGGGCACCAGCCAGAGCGCGAGCCACAGCGCACTGAGGCGGATCGTGCGTGCGGTGTTGGGGCGGACGTGATCGGGCACGGCCTCGCCGAGCATGCTGTCGATCGCGGCGCCGCTGCCGCCATGGCCGTGACCGGCCGGCGCGAACTCCGGACGGCCGCTCCGCGCGCCGGCATAGCCGATGAGGCCGGCGGCGATGATGATGATCGGGAAGGGGACCGCGAAGAAGAAGATCGCGATGAAGGCCGCAGCCGCGAGCGCGATCATGATGCGGTTCTTCAGCGCACGCTTGCCGACGCGCACGACAGCTTCGACGACGATGGCCAGGACCGCGGCCTTGAGTCCGAAGAACAGCGCCTCGACGAAGCTGACATTGCCGAAGGCGGCGTAGATGTAACTCAGACCCATGATGGCGATGATGCCGGGCAGGATGAACAGTCCGCCCGCCATCAGCCCGCCGGCCGTGCGATGCATCAGCCAGCCGACATAGGTTGCGAGCTGCTGCGCCTCAGGTCCCGGCAGCAGCATGCAGTAATTCAGCGCATGCAGGAAACGCCCCTCGGAGATCCAATTCTTCTCCTCGACCAGGATACGGTGCATCACAGCGATCTGGCCCGCGGGCCCGCCAAAACTGAGGCAGGCGACGCGGAGCCAGACGCGAAAGGCCTCGTTGAAGCTGACGCCGTGGCCGGCGTCAGCTCCTGCTTGCACGTTGCGGGTATCCATTACGCCTTCACCTTGTTGGTCGGCCAGTTGTGGGTCTCGGTGGTCGCGTCGCGGCACCAGCGGTAGAAGGCATCGTAGAGCAACATGCCGGCCTCGAGCTGTTCGAGGTCGTCGTCGAACATGCGCGACAGCCCGAGCGAGGCTGCGAGCAGGCCGGGCGCCTCCGGCGCGAGCTCGGGCCGCGCGGTGTCGGCACCGCGCACCAGTGTCGCGAGGCGGAGCAGCGGCGGCGTGGCGATCCCGAACTCCTCGATCATCACGTCGAAGGTGCAGAGCTCGCCCCGGTGACTCCAGAACACATTCTCGATGTCGAAGGGGGCCGCATTGAACCGCTCCCCCACCCCGACCACCTCGGACGGCGCCACATACAGGAACATCGCGTTGGGATCGACGAAGCGGCGGATCAGCCAGGGGCAGGCGATGCGATCGACCTTCGGCCGCGCCCGCGTGACCCAGACGGTACGCCCCCTGGCATCGCGCGGCGGCAGCTTGCGGGTGTCGAGCAGCGGCAGCTTGGCCGCCTTCCAGCCCTCGAAGCCGCCCTCCAGCGTCTCGGCCCTCACGCCGAGCTGACGGAGCCAGGCCGCCGTGCCCTGCGCGAGCTTTTCGCCGCGGAAGCAGGAGACGACGGCGCGGCGGCCGGCGAATGTGCCGCCCCAGTCCGTCACATTGTCGTGGCTGAGCCTGATGGAGCCGGGGATCAGCCGCCGGTCGGCGGCGAAATCCTCCTCGGTGCGCACGTCGATCAGGACAGGCGCGTTGGCCGTGCCGATCAGCCGTGCCATTTTGTCAGATGAGATGGTCGTGAATGTAGACATGATGCGTCCTCGCAAGAAACGAACGGGACGCGATGCTTGGGCCTGTCGCCTCGTGGGGAGATCGCTCAAATCCCCATGAGACAGATTACAGCGAAACTAAGAAGCACTGTCAATCCGCGGGACGATTGGAGCTTAGAAAATTGGTTCCCACCGTCTATATTGCACGCCGACAGATCGTGAATCTTCGGGAGAATTCGATGCATTCCCATTCCATCGAACAATGGACCCATGACCACGCCTTCCTGGGCGAGAAGCACGACGAGAACGAACGGCGCACCTGGTTCGTGGTCGTGCTGACGCTGGTCATGATGGTCGGCGAGATCGTTGCCGGCTCGCTGTTCGGCTCGATGGCGCTGCTGGCCGACGGCTGGCACATGGGCACGCATGCGGCGGCGCTCGGCATTGCCGCCTTCGCCTATCGCTTCGCGCGGCGGCACCTGGGCAATGCGCATTTCACCTTCGGCACCGGCAAGTTCGGGGATCTTGCCGCCTTCGCCAGCGCCATCATCCTCGGCCTGATCGCGGTCGAGATCGCCTATGAAAGCGTGCTGCGCCTGTTCACGCCGGTGCCGATCGTCTATGGCGAGGCCATGGCGGTGGCCGCCCTCGGCTTGTGCGTCAATCTCGCGAGTGTGTGGCTGCTGCGCGATAGCCATGATCATCATCATCACGCGCATGGCCACAGCCATGCGCATGATGACCACGACGATCATGACCACGACCATGATCATCATGGCCATCATCACCATCACCACGACAACAACCTTCGCGCGGCCTATGTCCACGTCATGACCGATGCCGCGACCTCGGTGCTGGCGATCGCAGCGCTCGCCGTCGCTATGTATTCGGGCTGGGTCTGGGCCGATCCGGCCGTGGGCCTGATCGGCAGCGTCGTGATCGCGAGCTGGGCGTTCGGCCTCATCAAGTCATCGGGTGCGGTGCTGCTCGACGTGCGCGCCGACGAGAAGCTGGAGCGGGTGATCCGGGCCCGCATGGAAGTCGGCGACGATCGCGTGACTGACCTGCATCTCTGGCGGGTCGGCCCCGGCCATTGTGCCGTGCTGCTCTCGGTGGTGTCGGACAAGCCGAAGCAGCCGGCCGTCTACAAGCGGCGGCTCGCGGGGCTGAAGGGCCTCAGCCACATCACGGTCGAGGTCGAGACCTGCCTGCATTGACGGAGCGCGGAATTCTGCTGAGCGGCCGGGGTTGATCCTCGGTCGCAGCCCTGTACGGGAGGAACAATGATGCACAGGATCGCGTTCGCGGTCGCCATCGCCGCACTCGCTCTTTCCAGCCCCGGGGCGCTGGCGCAATCGGAAAAGGCCGGCGTTGAAAAGCTCTATGTGCTGAATTGCGGAGAGGGTACCGCCGGTGACATCTCGCGGTGGACGCCGGGCCTGAACGAAGGCAAGACGATGGATTTCGTCGACACCTGCTATCTGATCAAGCATGTCAAAGGCTGGTTCCTGTGGGACACCGGCATTGCCGATTCCGTCGCCGCGATGCCGAACGGTCTCGTGCCCGCCGATCCCAAAGCCGTGACCTGGCGTCGGCCGAAGACGTTGCAAGCGCAGCTCGAGCAGCTTGGCCTCAAGCCCGATGACGTCCGGGCGATGGCCGTCTCGCATACGCATCCGGATCATATCGGCAATGTCGAGCTGTTCCCGCAGGCCATGCTCTATGTGCAGAAGGCCGAATACGACTGGCCCGGCGCCGACAACGCGCCGCGCTTCAAGCCGTCGCATCCGGTCGAGTTGCTCACGGGCGACAAGGATGTCTTCGGCGACGGCAGCCTGACCATCCTATCGACGCCGGGTCACACGCCGGGTCACCAGTCGCTGCTGGTGAAACTGCCGAAAACCGGCGCGGTTCTGCTGTCTGGCGATGCCGTGCACTTCAAGGACAATTGGGACAACCGCCGCGTGCCCAGCATGAACGTCGACAAGGACCAGAGCGCGGCCTCGATGCAGAAGATCGCCGACACGCTCGCCAAGGAGAAGGCGCAGCTCTGGATCAACCACGACAAGGCCCAGCGCGACGGCCAGAAGATGGCGCCGGAGTTTTACGACTGAGGCGGATCAGCCTTTCGGCGCGGTCAACGTCGGCGGATTCGCGTCCGGCGTCTTCTTCGGCTTCAGCGTGCCGGCATAGAACGAGAGCAGCCAGACCAGGAGGACCGCGAGGAGATAGACGCCCCAGGCCTGCGGCGGCGTGGTCGCCCAGCGCAGGAGGCCTTTGAATGTGCGGGGCGGGCCGGCATCGTTGCTCATGGCTCGCTTGTGCGCGAAAGCGGCTGTGCCGTCAATCAGGCCGCGACACGGGGCGGATCAGGAACAGCGCCACAAGCGCCGAGAGGCTGAGCGCAGACGAGACGATCAGCACCTTGGCGCCCATGAGGTCGATGAGCAGGCCGAAGGCGAGCGGCGCCACGGCCTGCGCCATCCGCGCCGGGGCGCCGATGATGCCGAGGCGGTAGCCGAAATCTTTCGGGCCGAAGATCGACAGCGGCAGCGTGCCTCGCGCGATCGTCAAGATGCCGTTGCCGGAGCCGTGGAACAACGCGAAGGCGCTCGCCGCGGCGCCGCCGAAGATCGCGACGATCACGGCTCCGATCGGGTGGGTGAGGCTGGCGAGCCGCGTCGACCACAGCGGATGGAAGCGGCTGAGGAAGCCGGCCTCTAGCATGCGCGCACCAACCTGTGCCGGGCCGATCAGTGCGCCGGCCGCGATGGCCTCGGCCGGCGTTGCGCCCGTGGTCTCCAGGATGCGCGGGAAATGCGCGGCCATGGCGCCGGTGACGGTCCAGACCGCGGCGAAGATGAAGGCGAGCAGCAGCATGGTGCGGTCGAGCGGCAAATGCGGCTTCTCGGCCGTGGCCGCCGCCTGCTTGGCGCCCTTGATCGCCGGCAGCATGAAGAAGTTGAGGGGCAGGCCGATCAGGATGTTGGCCGCGGCCCAGGCGAAACAGGTGTCGCGCCAGCCGATATGGGCGATGCCCCAGGCGGTGAGCGGCCAGCCGACGGTGGAGGCGAAGCCCGCCATCAGCGTGATGCCGGTGATGGCCCTGCGCGCCTCGATGCCGTAGATGCGCCCCAAGGCGGCGAAGGCGGCGTCGTAGAGTCCCATTGCCATGCCGATGCCGAGCACGAGCCAGGCGATCGCCATCACCGCGATCGATTGCGAGAGCCCGAGGAGCACGAGGCCGGCGGCAATGGTCAGGTTCGAGGCCGACAGCACCTGACGGCCGCCGACGAGATCGATCTGCCGCCCGATGCGCGGGCCGAGCATTGCCGAGATCACCAGTGCGGCCGAAAACGCACCGAAGATCCAGTTGGAGGAGACGCCGAGGTCGCGTGCCATGGGATCAGCGAGCAGCGCCGGCAAATAGTAGCTCGAGGCCCAGGCCAGAGTCTCGGTGGTGCCGAGCGCCAGGATGATCGGAAGCTGGCGCTGGGTCATCGGCGCGTGCCTCCGATTCTGGCCGACAAAGTCTTCATCGCCGGCATTTGCCGCCCGCGTGGCGAGTGCGTCAACCGCGCCCGCGACATATTCGATCTGCAAGGGGCGCGAGCCTGCCGCGCATGTCGGGCCCTCGCGCCTTTCGCCGGTCACGAATGCACGCCATAATGGCGCATGCAAGTCACTTCGCGTCTCTCACTGATGAACTGGGTCACCAGCCAGGGGCTTACGGGCCTGCCTGAACCCGAACTGCTCCGCGGCTTCTGCGAGCGCTGCTGCGCCGAAGGGCTCGACCTGTCGCGCGGGCTGGTCTTCATCGACACGTTGCACCCGATCTACGAGGGCCGCGGCTTTCGCTGGACCGACCGGTCGAGCAACGACAGCGACATGTTCGAATACGGTTCGACGGCCGAGGGGGATCCGAACAAGAACTGGCGGCGGTCGGTGTTCTATCATTTGCTCGAGCATGGCGAGGACGAGATGGTGATCGATCTCGCCGACGCAGCCACGCTCGATTTCTCGCAGATCGGCGACCTCGCCGAGAAGGGCCATCGGCATTTCCTCGCCTTCGTCCATCGCTTCGGCGAAAGCGGCGCGCTGGGGCAGATGGACTGTCTCTACTCCTACTGGACCACCCGGCGCGAGGACGGCTTCACGCCATCGGAGCTGGAAGCGCTGCGCGATCTCGTGCCGGTGCTGGGGCTCGCGATCAAATCGGCGCAGCAGGTCGACATCGCCCGCACGCTCGGCCGCGTCTATCTCGGCCGCGACGCCTCCGAGCAGGTCTTGCGCGGGCGCATCTCGCGCGGGGTCACCGAGCGGATCAACGCCGTGCTGTGGTATTCGGACCTGCGCGGCTCCACCGGCATCAGCGAGAGCATCGGTCCCGACGAGATCATTCCGTTCCTCAACGACTATGCGCAGGCCGTGATCGATCCGATCCACGAGGCCGGCGGCGACGTGCTGAAGCTGATCGGCGATGGCGTGCTCGCGATGTTCTGGGGCGAGGACATGGCGGATGCGCGACGGGCCGCATTACGGGCCGAGCATCTCTTCCGCAAGAACGTCGCCGCGCTGAACAAGCGGCGGGCGGCGGAGGGCCGCCCGACCACGTCAGCCTATATCGGCCTGCATGTCGGCGAGGTCTTCTACGGCAATATCGGCAGCCAGGACCGGCTCGATTTCACGGTGGTCGGCCCGACCGTCAACGAGGTCAGCCGCATCGCCTCGATGAGCCGCTCGGTCGACCGCGAGCTGCTGGCCTCATCCGAGTTCTACAAGGGCCTCGATGCCGCCGGCCGCCGCTATCTCGTCTCCACCGGCCGCTACGCGCTGCGCGGCATCGGCCGCGCGCAGGATCTCTACACGCTCGATCCAGAGGTTGAGGCGAGCGAGCCGGTGGCGGGGAGCTATGAGCGCTATCTGGCGGGTTAGGCCGGCTGCTCCAGCGCCGCTTCATCCCCCACCATGGCCGGCTGCCGATCCAGCGCCACTGCCGGTGACAGCAGGATCACCAAAGCCTGCATGCCGAAGACGGCTGCGGCGAGATAAAGGCACGCTTCCGCGCTCCAGAGGCCGCCGACGATTGCCCCTAATGCCGAGCCGAGCGGGCGGGCGCCGTAGCTCATGATGTTGATGGCGGAGACGCGGCCAAGCAGCCGCGGCGGTGTCACCGACTGGCGCAGGGTCGTGGTCGAGATCACCCACAGGATCGGCCCGGCGCCGAGCAGGAAGAAGCTCAAGGCTGCGAGCCAGGGCGAGGGGAGCAGCACCGTCAGCGCCATCACCAATGCGGCGACGAAGCCGGTGACGGGGCCGAGTCCGACCACGAGGCCGAACGCGATGCGCTTCATCACGCGCGTGGCGACCAGCGCGCCGATCACCATGCCGACGCCATACATCGTCAGCACCGTGCCGACGCCGGCGGCCGTCAGGCCGAGATGGCGCACGGCGTAGGGCACGAACACCGCGATCTGCAGGAACCAGCCGGTGTTGAAGATGAACTGGGTGATGAATACCGGCCGCAGCAGTGGATGGTGAAATACGAAGGCCGCGCCTTCGCGGATCTCCTGCAGCGGATGACGGCGCGGCGCCGGCGCGCGCGCGGGCTCGTAGATGCCGGAGAGCAGCACCACCGCGATGGCCGAGAGCGCCGCGGCAAAGCCGAAGGCTGGGCTTGCGCCCCACCATCCCACCAGCGCACCGCCGAGTGCAGGGCCGCTGGCGAAGGCGATGGTGCGCGCGAGCTCGATCCGCGCATTCGCCGCCGGCAACAAGTCGGAGCTCACCAGCGAGGGAACCAGCGCCGGCGCCGCCACGCTGTAGACGACGGTGCCGCACACGGCCGCAAAGCCGAGCAGGGCCAGCAGCGGCAAGTTGAGGGCCCCCAGCACCAGCAGCAGCACGATGGCGGCGAGCGCAGCCGCCCGCAGCGCCTCGGCACCCGCCATCAGCCAGCGGCGGGAGATGCGATCGGCGAGCACGCCGGCGGGAATGGCGAACAGGACGAAGGGCAGGGTGAGCGCGGTCTGGAGCAGGCCGGTCTGACCTTCGGCAACACCCAGCGTCAGCACGGCCACAATGGGCGCTGCGGCGAGCGCGATCTGCTCGGCCGACTGCGCCGCGAGATTCGACCAGGCGAGGCGGTTGAAGGTGTCGGGGAGGCGAGACGGCGTTGACATGGCGCATATCCTGCAAAGTCGAGTTGCTGCCAATATCCGCTCCCAGGGACGGCCAAACCCACCCGCTTCCCGACAGGGCAGCGGATAATGGCCGGACCGGAACCGCTGCGGCTAGATGCAGTTGCAAATGAGTTGCAATAAGATCGAACTTCGGTATTCTCCTCTTATGGATGCGCGATCGCCCGACCTGACCCAAACCTCGTCCCAAGACGTCGCCGGCTGGCGCGCTGACGCGCCCACCACCAAGAGCCTCGCGGAGGTCAATTCCACCGTCGCCATTCCGGTCGCCGGGCACTGGTTGCGGCGGCTGCTCGCCTTCGTCGGTCCGGGCTATCTCGTCTCGGTCGGGTACATGGATCCCGGCAATTGGGCGACCGACCTCGCCGGCGGGTCGAAGTTCGGCTACACGCTGCTCTCGGTCATCCTGCTCTCGAATTTGATGGCGATCCTGCTGCAGTCGCTGGCGGCGCGGCTCGGCATCGTCACCGACCGCGACCTCGCGCAGGCCTGCCGCGCGACCTATTCGCCGGTGGTGAACTTCCTGCTCTGGCTCGCCTGCGAGGCGGCGATCATCGCCTGCGATCTCGCCGAGGTGATCGGTACGGCGATCGCGCTCAAACTCCTGTTCGGCATTCCCCTGATCGGCGGCGCGCTTCTCGCCGCACTCGACGCCTTCCTGCTGCTGCTCCTGATGAACCGTGGCTTTCGATTCCTCGAGGCGTTCGTCATTGCGCTGCTCGCGGTGATCGCGGTCTGCTTCGTGGTCCAGATCGCGGCGGCGGCCCCGCCGGTGGCGGAGGTTCTGCGCGGCTTCGTGCCGAAGAGCGAGATCTTCACCAATTCCGACATGCTCTACATCGCGATCGGCATCATCGGCGCGACGGTGATGCCGCATAATCTCTACCTGCATTCCTCGATCGTGCAGACGCGCGCTTATGAACGCAATGACAGTGGTCGGCGCGAAGCGATCAAATGGGCAACGACGGACTCCACCGTCGCCCTGATGCTGGCGCTGTTCATCAACGCCGCGATCCTGGTCGTGGCGGCTGCGACCTTCCACAGAAGTGGCCATTCCGATGTCGCCGAGATCGGACAGGCGTTCGAGCTCTTGTCGCCGCTGCTCGGCCTCGGCATCGCCTCGACGCTGTTCGCGGTGGCGCTGCTCGCTTCGGGCCTCAACTCGACGGTGACCGCGACCCTCGCCGGCCAGATCGTGATGGAAGGCTTCCTCGATCTGCGCCTGCCGAGCTGGGCGCGTCGCCTGCTCACACGCGGCATCGCCATTGTTCCCGTGATCATCGTCACGGCGATCTACGGCGAGCGCGGCACGGCCGATCTGCTGGTGTTCAGCCAGGTCGTGCTGTCGATGCAGCTGCCCTTCGCCGTCATCCCGCTGGTCCGCTTCGTCTCCGACCGCCGCAAGATGGGCCAGTTCGCGATACCGGTATCCGTCGCCGCAATTGCCTGGATCGTCGCGGGCGTGATCGTGGTGCTGAACGTGAAGCTGCTGGCGGATACGTTTTTCGGGTGATGCTAGCCATTGGGTAGCTGTCATCGTCCGGTTCAACCGGGCGATCCAGTATTCCAGAGACGGCTGTAATTGACTCGGGACGCCGCGCCGTACCGTACTGGATGCCCCGGTCAAGCCAGGTCAAGCCGGGGCATGACGGAGAGTGTGAGGCGCCTAGTCCTGCGGCTCGGATGCTGTATCGCCCTGCGCATCGATGCGCAGCCAGCCTGAGGGCGCGAGCCGCTGCTGCGGCAGGAAGCGGGCCTTGTAGTCCATCTTCTTGGAGCCTTCGATCCAGTAGCCGAGATAGACGTAGGGCAGGCCCTGACGTCGCGCGCGCGCGATGTGGTCGAGGATCATGAAGGTGCCCATCGAGCGGCTGACCTGGCCCGGATCGAAGAACGAATAGACCATCGAGAGGCCATCGCTGAGCACGTCCGTGAGCGCCACCGCGATCAGCTCCTCGCCACGGCCGGTGAGGCCGCTGTCGGGACCGCGCTTGCGGTATTCGATGATGCGGGTCTCGACATGGCTGTCCTCGACCATCATGGCGTAGTCGAGCACGGTCATGTCGGCCATGCCGCCATGGCGGTGGCGGGCGTCGAGATAGGCGCGGAACACCGAATATTGCTCGGAGGTCGGCACCGCGCTGCGCTGCTCGCCGATGATGTCGGCATTGCGCGCCATCACCTTGCGGAAGCTGCGAGAGGGCCGGAACTCGTTGGCGATGACCCGGACCGAGACGCAGGCGCGGCACTGGTCGCAGGCAGGACGATAGGCAATCGACTGGCTGCGGCGGAAGCCGCCATGGGTCAGGAGGTCGTTGAGGTCGCCCGCACGATCTCCGACAAGGTGCGTGAACACCTTCCGCTCATGGCGGCCCGGCAGATAGGGGCACGGGGATGGCGCCGTGAGGTAAAATTGCGGGGTATCGCGAGAGTGCTGGGTCAAGGGACGTCGTGGGCCTCCGAACAAGATCTCAGCATCGCGCTACCAAAGCTCCCGGTCAATCGGCCTGCGCGGCAGGACACGCTCGTCATCCTAGCAGGCACAGGTTGCCAGCTCCTCACCAGGACCTGGCGGCCTGCGACACCGGCGCGCGGATGGAATTGTTGATCACGACGGTTCCCAGCACGAAATCGTGCAGCAGGCGGCGGCGGCCGTTGAACAGGCCGACCAGCACCACGAAGGGCGACAGGAACGAGACGGTCACCCAGAACAGCACGGCGTGCGTGGCGCCGAGCACGAAATAGCCTGGTGCGCCGTACCAGGTGCGCAGTTCCAGATCCATCACGCGCATGCCGATCGTCGCCGAGGACGGACCGCCGATGCAGGCGCCGTAATACACGATCGCCCAGATCACCGAGGCGGGCCAAGCCAGCCAGAACAGTGCCCAGCCGAGGCCGAGCGTCACCAGGCCGAACAACGCAATGAAGAGGTAGCCGAGGATGACCGGCACAGAGATCACGATCATGTCGATCAGGAAGGCAAACACCCGCCGTGTCGCGACCCCGCGGAACAGTTCCGGATGCAGATCGGGATCGTAGGCGTGCGGTTGCATGGCACCATCATTGCGCCAAGTGCCGCTGTCATTTGGCGAACCCGAATAAGACATGAGCTTCTCTTTCGCTTTCGGATCTCTCACCGGCAGCAGATGGGAACAGTCCGGCCACGCGCCAAGGCTGTTGGTCTATCAATACCGCAAAATATTCCGGCGATTCGGCGGCCGCAGGCGCTTGCGCGGCGCGTGATTTGCACCATGCTGGGGCGGGCTGAGCCCTCACAGGAAGATTTCATGGGTGGTCAGGTCGAATTACGTTGCAGCTGTGGCGGGGTCCGCGCCGTGGTCACGGGCGTGTCGCCGCGGACGGTCAATCGCGTGGTCTGCTACTGCGACGACTGCCAGGCTTTCGCACACCAGCTCGGCCGCGCCGATCTGTTGAACGCGAAGGGCGGCAGCGACATTATCCAGGTCGCGCCATCGACGCTCTCGTTTGTGCAGGGTCAGAGCCGGATCGCGGGGGTGCGGCTGACCGCGAAAGGTCTCTACCGGTGGTATGCAAGCTGCTGCAACACGCCGGTCGGCAACACGCTTTCGCCCAGCGTTCCCTTTGTCGGCATCATCGCGCAGGCGTTCGAGGGCGGCACGCCGGCGGTCGACGATGTCGCCGGAGCGCCGACCGGCGCCATTCTCGGCAAGTACGCGGTCGGTGAGCCACCGGCGGGCTCGACCGGGCTTAATCTTTCTCTCATCTTGCGCGCCATCGGCAAGGTGCTGGCATGGAAGCTGCGGGGGAAGACCTGGCCGCACCCGTTCTTCAAGCGGGAGACGCGTGAGCCGATCTATCCAATTACCGTGCTGTCGCGCGAGCAACGCGAGGCGCTGCGTCTGTTATGCGGACCTCAGCCGAACGCGCAAGCGGGTTGAGTGTTGCAGCGGTAGGGTGCGCGAGCAACTCCGCCCTCATGTCCCGGACAAGCGCCGCAAAGCGGCGCGCAGAACCAGGACCTAAAGCATGATCCGGAAAAGTGCGAAGCGGTTTTCCGGAAAGATCATGCGTAAACAACAAGCTAAAGCGCGATGACGATTCATCCAAATCTCATCGCGCTTTAGAGGTCACAAGTGAGATCGCGGAGAAGAAATGGGCCCGGGCTCTGCAACGCATCACGCCGCAACTGGACCATGCTTCGCATCGCCAAGGGCGTGCTGCATTGCGTCCGGGGCACGACCTTACCCCTGCGCGCGCAGCTTCTCCGCCGCCTTGGGCGCAAAATAGCTCAGCACGCCGTCGGCGCCGGCGCGCTTGAACGCCAAAAGGCTCTCCATCATCGCGCGCTCGCCGTCGAGCCAGCCGTTGTTCGCGGCCGCCGCGATCATCGCGTATTCGCCGGAGACCTGGTAGGCGAAGGTCGGCATTGCAAACGTGTCCTTCACGCGGCGGACCACGTCGAGATAGGGCATGCCGGGCTTCACCATCACCATGTCGGCGCCCTCGGCGATATCGAGCTCGACCTCGCGCAGGGCTTCATCGGTGTTGGCGCTGTCCATCTGGTAGGTGCGCTTGTCGCCGGTGAGCGTCTTGGCCGAGCCGATGGCGTCGCGGAACGGGCCATAGAAGGCGGAGGCGTATTTGGCCGCATAGGCCATGATCTGGACGTCGAGCAGGCCGGCGCGGTCCAGCCCCTCGCGGATCGCGGCGACGCGGCCGTCCATCATGTCGGAAGGCGCGATGATGTCGCAGCCGGCTTCGGACTGCACCAGCGCCTGACGCACCAGCACGGCGACCGTCTCGTCGTTCAAAATTTTGCCGTCAGAGATCAGGCCGTCATGGCCGTGACTGGTGAAGGGATCGAGCGCGACGTCGCAGAGGATTCCGATCTCCGGAAACTCCTTCTTGATCGCGCGCACGGCCTGGCAGACCAGGTTGTTCGGATTGGTGGCTTCCGAGCCTTCCTCGTCGCGCAGGGAGGGATCGGTGTAGGGAAACAGCGCGATGCAGGGGATCGTCAGCTTCATCGCGCGCTCGGCCTCGCGCACGGCCTGATCGACGCTGAGGCGGTCGACGCCCGGCATCGAGGCAACCTGCTCGCGCTTGTTGTGGCCGTCGATCAGGAACAGCGGCCAGATCAGATCGTCGGTGGTGAGGACGTTCTCGCGCACCATCCGCCGGGCCCATTCCGCCTTGCGGTTGCGGCGCGGGCGGACGGTCAGATCGAGAGCAGGGGAGGCCGCTCCGCCATCCTTGCGCGAAACCTCGCGCAATTCGATCGGACGTCCGTATTTGATCGCCATTACTCTTCCTCCGGCTGGAATTATTCTTATACCAGCTCGCATGGTTCCCGTCACCGCGGCTTGACCTGCCGCAAGGGATGGCAGCCGATTGATTTTGTGGGGCGAAGCAGCCAGAAGGGGCCATGTCCGAGATCTCCACCCGCGATGCGACCCGCGACAGCGCCAGGGACGGCGCCCGAGACAATGCCAGAGAGAGCGCATTGTCGGTGGCGGCGATCTCATCGGAGCGCTCAGAGTCCGACGACAATGTCTGGACCCGCCGGCTCGTGCTGTTCCTGCGGGTGATGGCGCTGCTCTCGATCCTCAAGGGCCTTTATCACTGGGCGCAGGTGACTGGCTTTGTCGGCGGCGAGGATGAGGCATTCGAGAACCAGTCGATGGCCTGGCAGGCCGCGACCGTCTACTTCGCCGTGATCGAGCTTGTCGCCGCCGTCGGCCTGTGGCTCGCGACGCCCTGGGGCGCGGTGGTGTGGCTGACGACCGTGGTGTCGATGGCGGTGATCGAGTTGATGTTCCCGGGAATCTACGGCGGCAGCCTCGCCGTGGTCGGCGTCGAGGTCTTCATGCTTGCCGCGTATCTGGCGCTCGCCTGGATGGCCGCGCGCGAACGGCCGCCGTAGCCGGCCTCGCCGCTCGCACAACGGTCTCGTGCCCTGGACGCAATGCAGCGTGGCGCTCTTGCGACGTGATGCGCTGCAGAGCCGGGCCCCATCTCACCGCGGTCCCATCTTGCAACATATGGGTCCCGGCTCCGCGATGCATCGCTGCGCGCTGCATCCTGTCCGGGACATGAGAGTGTTGCGCTTGGTTGACCGTTGGTTGCCTAAAATTTGCGGTAAGTTTTCATTGACCAGCCGGTTCCGCCACAGCTGTTACGCGCTCGTTTCGAAACGGGGCGGGGCTGTTCTGGAATGCGACAACAACGGCGGACGGAGGGTGAACAGGACCTTGCGAAGGTCAACAGACGGTTGCGAAAAGTGCTTGTGGCACAGGCTTAATCCGCAATTCACTGTCTTAAATTCATGATCTCTTTATTCTCTTATTTAAGCCGATCTTCAAACGCGCCCCTTAAGTTGCACCTATCAGACGGGACACAAGTTTCGTCGAATAAGTGTCGATAAAAACGACAACAGGGGAAGTGTCATGATGAAAGCCGTCGCAACTGCGGCAGATACCGCAGAGCGCGTCTCCGGCCAGCAGGGCTCGGTGCAGTCGCTCTATCTGGAAGCTTTGACTCTGGTGGAGCGGCTGCATCGCCGGCTCCTCGACGTCATCAAGGATGAATTCGATCGCCGCGGCCGTGCGGACATCAACTCGGTGCAGGCGCTCTTGCTCTACAACATCGGCGACAAGGAGCTGACCGCGGGCGAGCTGCGCACGCGCGGTTACTATCTCGGCTCCAACGTCTCCTACAATCTGAAGAAGCTCGTCGAGCTCGGCTTCCTCGATCATCAGCGCTCGCGCGTCGATCGCCGCTCGGTGCGCATCCGCCTGACCCCGCAGGGCCAGGAAGTCCGCCGTATCGTCGAGGCGCTCTACCAGAAGCACGTCAAGACGGTCGAGCAGGTCGGCGGCATCTCCGGCGACGAGTTTGCGACGCTCAACAAGTCGCTGCACCGCCTCGAGCGGTTCTGGACCGACCAGATCCTCTATCGCCTCTGAGTCTCCAAGGGATCAAGGCCAAGCCGGCCCGCAACAAGACCGGCAAGCCTCCCGAACGTGCCTGACTTCCCCCAAGCGCGCCGGCCCGGATTTCGGACCGGCGCGTTCCATATTTTGCACCTGCGAAAAAATGTCCCGGGCACGAGGAACCAGTTCCGGGCCGGGCGCTTATCTCCTTCGGATCGGAGAAACGTCGATGCTGGTCGAGCGCGGGCTTCAGGCCACGAACGTAGAACTCGTGAGCAAGGCCTACGCCATTGCCGCGAACTTCCTTCGCCGTTCGGGCGCCATCCCCGACTCGCTGGTCACCGACGAACGCCTGCTCGGCCTCATCGTGAAGCTGCTCCAGCAAGGCGAATTCAACAAGATCAGGCTGGCGAACAAGGCAATCGCCAAGTTCCAGCAGACCGAGGCCAGAGCGGTTGCCTGATCAAGACTCCCAAATTAGCGACAAACCAGAGGGTGCCATGGAAGCCGCCGTCGACCGCATCATGCAGACCTATGACCTGCTCGCCAACCGCACCGCGGCGGCGAGTGAGGAGGCGCGGGAAAAGGTGACGAACTACCTCAATACCCTGATGGAAGCGGGCGAGACGGACCCGCACAGATTGACGGTCTGCGGTCTGACCTATTTGCGCCAGCTCGACGGCAGCGTGGACCCGGTCAAGGCGGGGTATACCGGGCTGTGAAACGACGCCGGCTCCGCCGGGTTGCCGTTTGCGAGGAATGAGGCCAAAGCGGCCCTGGTCCCCGAGGAGCGGCTCCCCGGAACCGATCTCGGGATGAGAACCTCCAATCCCCCATATCTTGCATAAATATCAGGCCCCACCCGCAAATGCTTGGCCTGTTGCGGGCGATGTGGTAGATCGCGCGTGCTTCCGACCGCCACACCAGACACGCCCGTAGCCCGCCAAAAGGCTGCGGCGGTGGAGATATTCGCAAGATGACCGCACCCAAAACCGCCTCCGCGCCCGATTCGTTTTTCACCGCCTCGCTCGAGAAGGCCGATCCGGAAATCGCCGCCGCCATCAAGGGCGAGCTCGGCCGGCAGCGCCATGAGGTCGAGCTGATCGCTTCCGAGAACATCGTCAGCCGGGCCGTGCTGGAAGCGCAGGGTTCGGTGATGACCAACAAGTACGCGGAGGGTTATCCGGGCGCGCGGTACTACGGCGGTTGTGAGTGGGTCGACGTCGCCGAGAACCTCGCGATAGATCGCGCCAAGAAGCTGTTCGGTGCCAACTTCGCCAACGTGCAGCCGAACTCCGGCAGCCAGATGAACCAGGCGGTGTTTCTGGCGCTGCTTCAGCCCGGCGACACCTTCATGGGTCTCGATCTCGCCGCCGGCGGCCATCTCACCCACGGCTCGCCCGTCAACATGAGCGGCAAGTGGTTCAAGGCCGCGCACTACACCGTGCGCCGCGAGGACCAGATCATCGACATGGATGCGGTGGCCAAGCAGGCCGAAGAGGTCAAGCCGAAGCTGATCGTCGCCGGCGGGTCGGCCTATTCGCGCGCCTGGGACTTCAAGCGTTTCCGCGAGATCGCCGACAGCGTCGGCGCCTATCTCCTGGTCGACATGGCGCACTTCGCCGGCCTCGTCGCCGGCGGCGTACATGCTTCGCCGGTGCCCTATGCCCACGTCACCACCACCACGACGCACAAGTCCCTGCGCGGTCCGCGCGGCGGCCTGATGCTGTGGAATGACGAGACGCTGACCAAGAAGCTCAACGGGGCGATTTTCCCGGGCCTCCAGGGCGGTCCCCTCATGCATGTGATCGCGGCGAAGGCGGTCGCCTTCGGCGAGGCGCTGCGTCCGGACTTCAAGGTCTATGCCAAGAACGTCGTCGAGAACGCCAAGGCGCTGGCCGAGGCGATGAAGAGCCACGGGTTCGACATCGTCTCCGGCGGCACCGACAACCATCTGATGCTGGTCGACCTCAGGCCGAAGGGCCTGAAGGGCAACGTCTCGGAGAAGGCGCTGGTCCGCGCCGCCATCACCTGCAACAAGAACGGCATTCCGTTCGATCCCGAAAAGCCGTTCGTCACCTCGGGCCTGCGGCTCGGCACGCCGGCTGCGACCACGCGCGGCTTCGGTGTCGCCGAATTCCAGCAGGTCGCCGGCATGATCGCCGAGGTCCTCAACGCGATCGCGCAGTCCTCCGACGGCAAGGCGCCGCTGGTGGAAGCTGCGATCAAGGAACGAGTCAAGGCGCTCACCGATCGGTTCCCGATCTACCAGTAAGGCAAGGCCAAGCGGATGCGCTGCCCGAACTGCAACAGTCTCGATACGCAGGTAAAGGACTCGCGTCCGACCGAGGACTCGTCCGTGATCCGCAGGCGGCGCGTGTGCGTCGCCTGCAATTTCCGCTTCACCACCTTCGAGCGCGTGCAGCTGCGCGAACTCACGGTGATCAAGCGCAACGGCCGCCGCGTGCCGTTCGACCGCGACAAGCTGATGCGCTCGGTGCAGATTTCGTTGCGCAAGCGGCAGGTCGAGCCTGAAAGGGTGGAGAAGATGGTCTCCACCATCGTGCGCGAGCTCGAGACCGGGGGCGAGGCCGAGATCTCCTCGGAGGTGATCGGCGAGACCGTGATGGAGCATCTGCGCACGCTCGACGACGTCGCCTATGTGCGCTTTGCCTCCGTCTACCGCAATTTCCGCGAGGCCAAGGATTTCGCCGACGTGCTCGGCGAGCTCTCCGGTGAGGAGGAAGCGCGGCTCGCCGCGATCCGCAAATGATCTTCCGCATCCTGGAGGATCAGTTCGCGCAGAAGGCGCGCGAGGCCAGGGATGCCGATCGGCGCTTCATGCAGCTGGCGCTGGCGCTGGGTAAGCGCGGGCAGGGGCGGACCTGGCCCAATCCGGCCGTGGGCGCCGTCATCGTCAAGGACGGGATCATCATCGGCCGCGGCTGGACGCAGCCCGGAGGACGGCCGCATGGCGAGCCTGAAGCGCTAAGGCGCGCGGGCGAGGCCGCGCGGGGCGCCACTCTCTACGTCACGCTGGAGCCGTGCTCGCATTTCGGCAAGTCGCCCCCTTGCGCCGACGCGGTGATTGCAGCGGGAATCAAGCGTGTGGTCGCGGCGATCGAGGATCCCAATCCTGAAGTCGCAGGCCAGGGCCATGCGCGCCTGCGCGCGGCCGGCATCAATGTGGATGTCGGTTTGTGCGCGGCGGAGGCCGCGTTCGATCATGCCGGCCATTTCCGTCGCATCCGCGACAGGCGCCCGCATGTGATCTTGAAGCTCGCGATCTCGCCTGACGGCAAGATCGGTGCGGCAGGCGGCAAGCCGGTCGCGATCACGGGCGAGGCCGTGCGCGATCGCGTGCACCTCTTGCGCGCGCAGAGCGATGCCATTCTGGTCGGGATCGGCACGGTGCTGGCGGACGATCCGCTTCTCACCTGCCGGCTGCCTGGCATGGCGGCGCGCTCGCCGGTGCGTATCGTGCTCGATCAGAGCCTGCGCATTCCCGCATCGAGCCGGCTCGTGCGATCCGCGCGCGAGACGCCGCTCTGGGTGGTTGGTTCCGAGCTCGCCGAGGCTGCTGCTGCCATGCGGCTTGGCGCGGCCGGTGCGCAAATGTTGCGCGTGCCTCGGGGCGGTGCGTCCGGGCTCGATCTTCCGGCCGTGCTGCATGCGCTGGCCGAGAAGGGCATCACGCGGCTGATGGTCGAGGGGGGTAGCCGTGTTGCGGCTTCGTTCATGGCGGCCGATCTCGTCGACGAGATCTGGCTGTTCCGCGGCACGGAAGCGGTGGGCGAAGGCGGCGTCGATGCGCTCGATGCATTGCCCCTGTCGAAAATCACGCAGTCGCAGGCCTACAAGGTTCATGCTAGCGAGACCTTCGGCAAGGATACTCTCACCATCTACGAGCGCGCGTAATGTTCACCGGCATTGTCACCGATATCGGCGAGATCGTCAGCTTCACGCCAACGGCGCAGGGGCAGCTGCACCGCCTGCGCATCGCCTGCCGCTACGATCAGAGCACCATCGCCGACGGTGCCTCGATCGCCTGCAACGGCGTCTGCCTGACCGTGGTTGCCTCGGGCGTTGCCGACGGCAGGGACTCTAAGCAAAGGACCTGGTTCGACGTCGATACCGCGGCCGAGACGCTGGCGCTGACGACCGCCAAGCACTGGAAGGTGGGGACGAAGCTCAATCTCGAGCGCGCGCTGAAGATCGGTGACGAACTCGGCGGCCACATCGTCGCCGGCCATGCCGACGGGATCGCCACCATCGTCAGCCGCGAGGACCTGCCTGATATGGCGCGCTTCGTGCTCTCGACGACGCGGGAGCTGGCGCGGTACATCGCCACCAAGGGCTCGATCACGCTCGACGGCGTGTCGCTCACGATCAATACGGTTGCAGACGTGACCTTTTCGGTGCTGATCATCCCGCACACGCTTGATGTCACGACCATCGGCGGCTGGAAGGCGGGCGACGAGGTCAACATCGAGGTTGACCTGATGGCCCGCTACGCGGCGCGGCTGACGGAAATGAAGTGACCGGCGCTTGCTGTCATTTCGGGTTCGGCTCTTCGAGCCGCCCCGGAATGACGGTGCCCTTTTGAACTTGGCTTACCCGCCTGCGGCGACTACATAACGCGCCGACCCAGTAGAACGGATTGAACGATGGCAGACGCGCGGCGCGCACCCCTGAAGGACCAGACCGACATTTCCGGCGCGCGCGCGCTCGTAGTCGAGGCGCGGTTCTATGACGATCTCCAGGACGCGCTGCTCGAAGGCGCGGTGGCCGAGCTGAAGGCAGCCGGCCTGACGCATGACGTCATCACGGTTCCCGGTGCGCTGGAGATCCCGGCGGCAGTCGCGATCGCGGTCGATGCCGCGGCGGCGAACGGCAAGCCCTATGACGCGGTGATCGCGCTTGGCTGCGTGATCCGCGGCGACACCATTCATTTCGAGATCGTGTCGCAGGAATCCTCGCGCGCGCTGATGGACCTCGCCGTGACGCGAAAGCTGCCGCTCGGCAACGGCATCCTCACCGTCAACAATGAGGACCAGGCCTGGGCGCGGGCGCGCGCCAGCGAGCTCAACAAGGGTGGCGACGCCGCGCGCGCGGCGCTGGCGATGCTGCGCATCAAACGCCGCCTGGCACGGGCCTGAAGCCATGGCCGACAACAGCAAGAAGCCGGCTGGCACTCCAGAGAAGAAAGCAAACCGGCGCGGCGCGGCGCGGCTCGCCGCCGTGCAGGCGCTGTACCAGATGGACATCGCCGGCGCCGGCATCAACGATATCTTCGCCGAGTTCGAGAGCCATTGGCTGGGCAACGAGGTCGAGGGCGACACGTACCTGCCGGCTGAAGCCGCGTTCTTCCGCGACGTCGTCTCCGGCGTCGTGCGCGACCAGAAGAAGCTCGATCCGCTGATCGACGAGGCGTTGTCGAAGGGCTGGCCCTTGAAGCGGATCGAAGCCATCCTGCGCGCGGTGCTGCGCGCGGGTGCCTACGAGCTCCAGCACCGCAAGGACGTGCCGGGCCGCGTCGTGGTCTCCGAATATGTCGACGTCGCCAATGCTTTCGTCGACCGCGAGGAGACGGGCATGGTCAACGCCGTGCTCGACCAGATCGGCCGCCAGTTTCGTGGTGACGAGTTCGGGCGGGGGTAATTGAGGCGATGACTTCCGCCGTAGCCGTCACCTGAGGTGCCGGAGCGAAGCGGAGGCCTCGAAGGGCGGCGGCGTGCCGCTGAGGCAACACCTCGGCCGGCCATCCTTCGAGGCTCGCAAGGGCTCGCACCTCAGAATGACGGGTCTGCTATCGTGACGCAGGACAAGAACAAAGCTTCCGGCGAAGACTCCCTCATCGCGCGCTATTTCAAGCCGCTGGCGACTGACCCCGGCGCGTTCGGGCTGGTCAATGACGCTGCGGTGCTGCCCTCATCCGGCGAGGACATCGTCGTCACCACCGACGCCGTCGTCGAGGGCGTGCATTATCTTGCCAGCGATCCGCCTGACACCATCGCGCGCAAGGCGCTGCGGGTGAACCTGTCCGATCTCGCCGCCAAGGGCGCGTTGCCGGCAGGTTTCGTGCTGACGCTGGCATTGCGCAGCAAGGAGGATGCCTGGCTCCGTCCTTTTGCGGACGCGCTGGGCGAGGACGCAAAGAATTTCGCTTGTCCTCTGCTCGGCGGCGACACGGTGTCGACGCCGGGTCCGCAGATGATCTCGATCACAGCCTTCGGCCGTGTGCCTCGGGGGCGGATGATCGGCCGTACCGGCGCAAGGCCGGGCGACCGCATCCTGGTGACAGGGACGATCGGCGATGCCGCGCTTGGCCTGGACGTGCTCAGAGGCGGCGCCGCTGCCGGCGCGCTGACATCCGATCCCGCTGCACGGGATTTTCTCATCTCACGCTATCGGGTGCCGCAGCCGCGCAACGTGCTGGCGCGAGCGGTGCGCGATCATGCGACCGCCGCGATGGACGTTTCCGACGGCCTCGCTGGTGACCTGACCAAACTCTGTGCAGCGTCCGAGGTTTCGGCTTCGGTCGATGTGACAAGCGTGCCACTCTCGGCCGCGGCAGCCGGCCTGCTCGCCGGCAACGTCGTTCGCGTCGAGACGCTGCTCGCGGGGGGCGATGACTACGAGGTGCTGTGCACCGTTCCGCCCGCGCAAAGCGACGCGCTGATTGCGGCGGGGCAAGCCATGGGCGTTGCCGTGACCGCGATCGGTACGATCGTGGAGGGGCACGAGCGGCCGCGCTTCCTGGACGGGCAGGGCCAGGAACTGCTCTTGACGCGGCTGTCCTACAGCCACTTCTAGGAATTGCGCCAAACCGGCATCTTAGTTCGCAGCACTTGGTCCTAAATACCTGCCGAGATCGGCGATTTCGGCCTTATCCGGCGTTGCACCCTCAATTTGATTTTGGCAAGCTCGCAACCGACTGGAGCCGCCCCTCAGGGCAAGGGGGCGGCTTTGTTCAAAATCAAGGCGCCGCACCGCACGACGGACAACAAAAGGCGCCGGGGGTACATCAAGGATCTGAGGCAAAAATCACATGACAGCATTATGGTTGATAGTGCTCTGCGGAGTGCTTTCCGTCGTCTACGCGATTTGGGCGACGTCTTCGGTGTTGGGCGCGGATGCGGGGTCGCCGCGCATGCAGGAGATCGCGGGCGCAGTGCGCGAAGGCGCACAGGCGTATCTGCGGCGCCAGTACACCACGATCGGTCTCGTCGGCATCGTCATCTTCGTGCTCCTTGCCTATTTCCTCGGGGTCTATGTCGCGATCGGTTTTGCCATCGGCGCGGTCCTGTCGGGAGCGGCCGGCTTCATCGGCATGAACGTCTCGGTCCGCGCCAATGTGCGCACCGCCCAGGCTGCGACGACGTCGCTTGCCGGCGGCCTCGAGCTCGCCTTCAAGGCGGGCGCCATCACCGGACTTCTGGTTGCCGGTCTCGCGCTGTTGGGCGTGACCCTCTATTTCGGCTTCCTGGTCCACTCGCTGAAGCTCGCGCCCGATAGCCGCACCGTCGTCGACGCCATGGTGGCGCTCGGCTTCGGTGCCTCGCTGATCTCGATCTTCGCCCGTCTCGGCGGCGGCATCTTCACCAAGGGTGCTGACGTCGGCGGCGACCTCGTCGGTAAGGTCGAGGCCGGCATTCCCGAGGACGATCCGCGCAACCCGGCGACCATCGCCGACAACGTCGGCGACAATGTCGGCGACTGCGCCGGCATGGCCGCCGACCTGTTCGAGACCTATGCGGTGACCGCGGTCGCCACCATGGTCCTGGCGGCGATCTTCTTCGCCAAGACGCCGATCCTCGCCAACATGATGACGCTGCCGCTCGCGATCGGCGGCATCTGCATCATCACCTCGATCATCGGCACCTTCTTCGTCAAGCTCGGGCCGAGCCAGTCGATCATGGGCGCGCTCTACAAGGGCCTGATCGCGACCGGCATCCTGTCGCTGATCGGCATCGCGCTGGTGATCTACTACCTGATCGGCTTCGGCAAGCTCGAGGGCGTCGATTACACGGGCATGGCGCTGTTCGAGTGCGGCGTGGTCGGCCTCGTCGTTACCGCGCTGATCATCTGGATCACCGAATACTACACCGGCACCGACTACCGTCCGGTGAAGTCGATTGCGCAGGCCTCGGTCACCGGCCATGGCACCAACGTGATCCAGGGTCTCGCCGTCTCGATGGAAGCGACCGCGCTGCCCGCGATCGTGATCATCGCCGGTATCCTCGTCACCTATAGCCTCGCCGGCCTGTTCGGCATCGCGATCGCGACTGCCACCATGCTGGCACTGGCCGGCATGATCGTCGCGCTCGACGCCTTCGGCCCCGTCACCGACAATGCCGGTGGCATCGCAGAAATGGCGGGCCTGCCGAAGGAGGTGCGCAAGTCGACCGACGCGCTCGATGCGGTCGGCAACACCACCAAGGCAGTGACCAAGGGTTACGCGATCGGCTCCGCCGGTCTCGGTGCCCTCGTGCTGTTCGCGGCCTACAACCAGGACCTCAAGTTCTTCGTAGCGGACAGCGCGCAGCACGCCTACTTCGCCGGCGTCAATCCGGACTTCTCGCTCAACAACCCCTATGTGGTCGTGGGCCTCTTGTTCGGCGGCCTGTTGCCGTATCTGTTCGGCGCGCTGGGCATGACCGCAGTCGGCCGTGCGGCCGGCGCGATCGTCGAGGAGGTGCGCCGTCAGTTCCGCGAGAAGCCGGGCATCATGCAGGGCACCGACAAGCCGGACTACGGCAAGGCGGTTGACCTCCTCACCCGCGCTGCGATCAAGGAGATGATCATCCCCTCGCTGCTGCCGGTGCTGTCGCCGATCGTCGTCTACTTCGTGATCTATGCGATCGCGGGCGGCGGCGCGGCCGGCAAGTCGGCCGCGTTCTCCGCCGTCGGCGCCATGCTGCTCGGCGTGATCGTGACGGGCCTGTTCGTCGCGATCTCCATGACCTCGGGCGGCGGCGCGTGGGACAACGCCAAGAAGTACATCGAGGACGGTCATTTCGGCGGCAAGGGCTCTGATGCCCACAAGTCGGCGGTGACCGGCGACACCGTCGGCGATCCCTACAAGGACACGGCGGGACCTGCGGTGAACCCGATGATCAAGATCACCAACATCGTCGCCTTGCTGCTGCTGGCGATTTTGGCGCACTGAGCGGCGGAAGCCGGAAAGACGAAACCCCGCGGCGCGAGCCGCGGGGTTTTGTTTGATGGGTTGGATGCTCTCACCTCGTCATTGCGCAATGACGAAGGAGGCAGCAGCGCTCGCGTGAACGCTATTGCACATCCATCTGCAGGCCTTCCTTCTGGATGATGCCGGCGAACTTCTTCGTCTCGGCCTCCACCAAGGCGGCGAACTGCTGCGGGGTGCCGTAGTCGGCGCGGGCGCCCATCGCGGCGATCTGCTTCTTGATGTCGTCGCGCTCCAGCATCGCCTTGACCTGGAGATTGAGCGCGTTGAGCACCTCGGGTGAGACCCCCTTCGGCAGGAACACGGAGAACCAGGACGAGACGTCGAAGTTCGCCAATTCCGGCGCGCTCTCGCGCATGGTCGGCAGGTTCGGCGCGAGGTCGCTGCGCTCGGTCGTGGTGACGCAGAGGCCGTTGAGCGTGCCGTTCTGCACCTGAGGCAGGCTCGGATAGAGATTGTCGAACAGGATCTGGATGTCGCCGGCGAGCGCCGCTTGCAGCGCGGGTCCGGCGCCGCGGAATGGGATGTGTGTCATCTTCAGGCCGGTGAGCTGGAGGAACCAGGCGCCGGTGAGGTGGGGGCTCTGGCCGACGCCGGAGGAGGCGTAGCTGAGCTTGTCCGGATTGGCCTTCAGGTACGCGATCAGCTCGGGGACCGACTTGATGCCGGTCTTCGGATGCGCCGAGACGATGTTCGGGATCCGGATCATGTTCGACACCGGCTGCAGCTGGTCCGGCTTGTAGGTGAGGTTCTTGAAGATGCTGTAGGCGATCGCGTTCGGCCCCGGGTTGCCGATCAGGATGGTGTGTCCATCCGGCTTGGCGCGCACGGCCTCAGCCGTGCCGATCGTGCCGCCGCCGCCGGAGCGGTTTTCCACGACCGCCGACTGGCCCCAGGCGGTTTGCAGATGTGCTGCAAGGAGCCGGCCCATCACGTCGGTCGAGCCGCCGGCCGCAGCCGGCACGATGAGGCGGACGTTTTCGGTGGGCTTCCAGTCGGCGAGGCTCGATCGCGGCAGGATCGCTGCGGCCGAAAGGCCGGCAGCGCCGGCGAGCACGCGACGGCGGGACAAGAAAGTGTTCTGAAATGTGTTCTGAGTTTTATTGGGCACGAATCCGCTCCCTGCTTCTTGCTTTGCTGGGACGGTACGGAACCGCTCGTGCGGCCGCAAGTCGCGCGCGACGGCAAGCGCCGCGCGGAGGGTGGCACGAAGCCGCAGAGATCGAGCCATTTACCTTGCAGCGGAATTGGTGCGCGCACGATGACGCGAACCGATATCCACCTCGCTCGAAAATATCGCGAAGCCTCAGTTGAAGCTGAGCAGCTTGAACAGCGGAGCGAGGTAGCTCATCTCCTGACCCGAGGTCGGCGTGGTGCGGCTGATGAAGTCGAAGATCTTGCCGTCCTGGAGGCCGTAATTCGCAAGCCGGCGCACGCGCCGGTTCTTGTCGAAATAGATCGCGATCACGCGCTGATCGACCACCCTCTGGTTCATGAAGGCGACCGGGCGCTCCGAGCGCTGCGAGATGTAATAGAACACTTCACCGTCGAGGGTCGCGACGGTGGAGGGCGTGCCCATCACGATCAGCACCTGGTCCTGGCTCGCACCGATCGGAATCTGCTCGAGCGCGCCGGGCGGCAGGATGTAGCCCTTCTGGAACTGTTCACCGGTGCAGCCCGCAAGGGCCAGGCCGACCACGGCCGTAGCCGCGAGCATGCGCAAGCCGTGCCAGCATGCGTGAAGGCCGCGCCGCTTGTCCGCGCGCAGGCTGGTCTCGTTCGTTGTCGTCATAGTGGAACTGATTCCGTCCCCTTGCGTCGCGCGAGGCGCTGAAGTACCGGGCTGGGCGTCTGAATGCAACACGCGCGCGCCCGCTTGCGGAAACCACAATGCTTTGGCCGTTCAATCACTTCAGGAAACCCCGGCGAACCCCATCGGACACCATTGAAGCCATCTATGGCATGATCGTGACGCAGGCGCGAGAACCCATATTTTACCGCGACTTGGGCGTGCCCGATACGGTTAACGGGCGTTTCGACCTGTTGCTGCTGCATCTCTGGCTGCTGCTGCGCCGCCTGCGCACGGCCCAGGGCGCCACCGACCTGTCCCAGGCGCTGTTCGACCGCTTCTGCGAGGATATGGATGACAATCTGCGCGAGATGGGGGTGGGCGATCAGACCGTGCCGAAGCGGATGCGGGCCTTCGGCGAGGCCTTCTACGGCCGCGTCCAGGCCTATGACCAGGCCATGGAGGCCGGCGGCGAGGCGCTGGCATCGGCGATCTGCAAGAATATCTTGAATGGGACCGGCTTCGACCAGGCGCAGCGGCTTGCGGCCTATGCGCGGGCCAGTGAGGCCGATCTTGGCCGGACCGAGGAGGCTGCGCTGCTGCGCGCCGCCTTCAAGTTTCCTCCAGCACTCCCTGAGGATGTCACGCCATGAGCCGACCGAATGCCGGATCCGAGCCCGATCCCTGGCGGGCGCCCGTCATCGTTGCGCAGATCCCCGACGCCGGGCTGCATCGCGAGCTGGAGGCCTCGGCGGCCGAGCGACGGGCCATGGCGGAGGTCGCAGGCCTCCGCGAGATCCTGTCCGCCCATGCCAGCTTCGATGTCGTGCCGAAAAGCGGCGGGCGGGTCCAGGTCACGGGGCTCGTTCGCGGCCGGATCGGCCAGACCTGCGTCGTCACGCTCGATCCGATCGAGAGCGAGATCGAGGAGGAGGTGGACCTGATGTTCGCCCCCGAAGCCGAGGCGCGCCGCCTGGCCGACCTGATCGAGGAGGGACAGGATGGCGCGCCGTCTGAGGTCGCCGACCCGCCCGAGCCGATCGCTGGCGGCATCATCGACCTCGGCCGCCTCGCCACCGATGCCCTGTTCCTGGCGATCGATCCCTATCCGCGCAAGGAGGGGGCCGTGTTCGAGACGGAGGTCACCGCGCCCGATCCCGAGGACCATCCCTTCGCGGCGCTGAAGGCACTGCAGGACAAGAAGAAGGGCCAGTAGGGCATTTGCGCTTGCGGCCGCCTTGCGATCGGACCCGAGCCATTTGCCTTGATGGTTTGAAAGAACCTCTTATCTTTCTGATTTCAATGCGTTTCCTGCGAAATACGGTGTTCGCGGCCGGATCGTCCCGAATGCAAAAGGCTGGGGGCAAGAGGTTGTTTCGGGGGCACAAAACGCTATTGTCGCGCCCCGGTCCGGGTGCGGCGTGGCGCTTGGCCGATCGCCATGTCCGTGGCGAACCCATTTTGCGGCCCCGCTAGCACAGACCGCACCAGACCAGGTTTCCAGGACTTTTATGCCAAGCAAGGTTCGCATCGCGCTGGACGCCATGGGAGGCGATGTCGGCCCCGCCGTGGTCATTCCGGGCGCCGCCATCTCGCTGGGCAGGCATCGCGATACCGAGTTTCTGCTGGTCGGCGACCGCGCCAGGATCGAGCCCGAGCTCGATAAGCACCCGAAGCTGAAAGCCGCCTCCAAGATTGTCCATACCGACGTCGCCGTCAGCATGGAGGACAAGCCGAGCCAGGCGCTGCGGCGCGGCCGCAAGACCTCCTCGATGTGGCTCGCGATCGATGCGGTCAAGAAGGGCGAGGTGGATGTCGCGATCTCCGCCGGCAATACCGGCGCGCTGATGGCGATGGCGCGCTTCCATCTGCGGACGCTGCCGGGCATCGACCGGCCGGCCATCTCCGCGATCTGGCCGACCATGCGCGGCGAATCCGTCGTGCTCGACCTCGGCGCCACCCTCGGCGGCGATGCCCACCACCTGGTCTCGATGGCGGTGATGGGCGCGGCCAAGGCGAGCGTGCTGTTCAACAAGACGCGGCCGACGGTCGGGCTGCTCAATATCGGCGCCGAGGAGATCAAGGGCCACGAGGAGATCCGCGAGGCCAGCGAGATCCTGCGGGCGAGGAACCTGCCGGAGCTCGACTATATCGGCTTCGTCGAGGGCGACGGCATCGGCAAGGGGCTGGCCGACGTGATCGTCACTGAAGGTTTCAGCGGCAACATCGCGCTCAAGGCCGCCGAGGGAACCGCGCGGCAGATGGCGGAATTGCTCCGTAACGAGATGCGGCGGAGCTGGCTCTCCAAGCTCGGCTATGTGTTCGCCCGCAGCGCCTTCCAGGTCCTCCGCGACAAGATGGACCCCAACAAGTCCAATGGCGGCGTGCTGCTGGGACTGAACGGGGTGGTGGTCAAGAGCCATGGCGGAACCAACGCCGAAGGCTTTGCCTATGCGATCGATGTTGGCTATGAGATGGCTCACTACGATCTCCTGAACAAGATCAATCAGATGCTCAACCGCGAGGGTGGTGCACTCAGTTCCGTGCAGGCCGCGCAGGAGGCTGTTTCGTGACTCAAATTCGTTCGGTCGTGCTCGGCTGCGGCTCTTACTTGCCGGAGCAGGTGGTGACCAACGCCCAGTTGGCGGCGCGTATCGACACCTCCGACGAGTGGATCGTCCAGCGCACCGGCATTCGCGAGCGGCACATCGCGGCCGAGGGCGAGTTCACCTCGCACCTCGCGATCAAGGCGGCCCAGGCCGCGCTCACTCATGGCGGCGTGGACGCGCAATCGATCGAGCTCATCGTGCTCGCGACCTCGACGCCGGACAACACCTTCCCCGCGACGGCGGTCGCCGTGCAGCACGGGCTCGGCATCAACCATGGCGCGGCCTTCGATCTCCAGGCGGTGTGCTCGGGCTTCGTATTCGCGCTCGCTACCGCCGACAACTTCCTGCGTACCGGCGCCTACAAGCGCGCGCTGGTGATCGGTGCGGAGACCTTCTCGCGCATCCTCGACTGGAACGATCGCGGCACCTGCGTGCTGTTCGGCGACGGCGCCGGCGCCGTGGTGCTGGAAGCGCAGGAGCAGCCGGGCAATGCCGCGACCGATCGCGGCGTCCTGACCACTCACTTGCGCTCCGACGGCCGCCACAAGGCCAAGCTGTTCGTCGACGGCGGGCCGTCCTCGACCCAGACCGTCGGCCATCTGCGCATGGAAGGCCGCGAGGTCTTCAAGCATGCGGTCGGCATGATCACCGATGTCATCGTCGATGCCTTCAACGCGACCGGGCTCAATGCCGACAGCATCGACTGGTTCGTGCCGCACCAGGCCAACAAGCGGATCATCGATGCCTCCGCGCACAAGCTGCATATCGCGCCGGAGAAGGTGGTGCTGACGGTGGACCGCCACGGCAACACCTCGGCGGCTTCGATCCCGCTGGCGCTGTCGGTGGCTCGCAAGGACGGCCGCATCAAGAAGGGCGATCTGGTCCTGCTGGAAGCCATGGGCGGCGGCTTCACCTGGGGTTCCGCGCTGGTGCGCTGGTAAGCCACATCAGATAAAATTTTGCCGGAATCAGCGCCGATTATGAATGCGTCGGCATTGATGAGCGCTGTTGACCGTCGTATCGTAACCTCATAATTTCAGACAACAATTGTTCGCCGTGAGGTGGGGCAGGGCGATGACCGAGACCAGCAAAACCGTAACGCGAGTTGATCTTTGCGAAGCCGTCTACCAGAAGGTAGGTCTGTCGCGCACGGAGTCGTCCGCCTTCGTGGAACTCGTGCTGAAGGAGATCACCGACTGCCTGGAGAAGGGTGAGACGGTGAAATTGTCATCGTTCGGTTCCTTCATGGTGCGCAAGAAGGGTCAGCGTATCGGCCGTAACCCGAAGACTGGCACCGAGGTGCCGATCTCGCCGCGCCGCGTCATGGTGTTCAAGCCCTCGGCGATCCTGAAGCAGCGGATCAATGCCCAGCACCGCACCAACGGCGACGCCACCAAGGCACAACAGGAAGAGGCGTAACCGCCTTTCGGAAAGGACTGGCATTTGGACAAGGCGCCGGATGCGTTCCGAACCATCAGCGAAGTAGCGCAGGAACTCGACATTCCGCAGCACGTGCTGCGGTTCTGGGAGACCCGCTTCTCCCAGATCAAGCCGATGAAGCGCAGCGGCGGACGCCGCTATTACCGCCCCGACGATGTCGACCTGCTGAAGGGCATCCGCCGGCTGCTCTACGGCGAGGGCTACACCATCCGCGGGGTGCAGCGGATCCTGAAAGAGCACGGCGTCAAATCGGTGCAGGGCCTCGCCGACAGCGCGGCAGCAGTCTCGTTCGGAGCCATCGAGGACGCCATCGGGCAGAGCCTGATGGAGCCCGAGGACGAGGCGCCCATCAAGGGCATCACCGACACCGACGATGACGACTTCCAGGGCGATGAGGAGGAAGGCATCGACTTCCGCTTCACCGAGATCGACGACGAGGAGATCCTCACCACCTTCCGCAAGGGCGGCGCCGCCGCCGCACCCGCCGGCCCCAGCGCGGTGGACCGGGAGCGCTTGGGTCGGGCACTTGCCGATCTCGTCGCAGCCAAGGAGATGCTGGATCAGGCGCTGAAGGACGGGTGAAGAGCTGCTTCCCGCCGGCTTTGCGGGCAGTTCCGGGACGGTTTGGGCGGATACACCAAAATGGTGTGACGTCGCCTTGCGCAAAGCGGCGATCCTAGCTAATGGAACGACATTCGGAGCGTGGCGCAGCCCGGTTAGCGCACTAGTCTGGGAGACTAGGGGTCGGAGGTTCAAATCCTCTCGCTCCGACCAACAAAATCAAAGGCTTAGCCGGAAGCCTCGTGACCCCAAAATTGAGCTAGGAAACAAGTGGGAAACAACGGCGGGCGGGGGTGTGCCTGCGATCTCTTTTTTTTGCGCGCTCAACAAAAAAAAGTCCGCCTTGCGCCGAACAAGTTGAGGATGGGGCGTTGACCATAGAGGTGCATGCAGGGGCGTCGTCGCTCTCTAAGGGGCGATTTAATCGACAAGCTGCCATTGCCTCGCGTACACAAGACTGAAGCACATTGAAAAGCGCACCGCCGAATTAAGGGTATGAGGCGGACGGTAGGGGCGGCATGTTCAGGCACAGGCGTGTGTCTAGCCGACTCTGATGACCGAAGAAAAACGGTCGCTCGCCTTCCGGGCGAGTTGCAGCCACTCCCGAGCTGCGGTTTCGCGACACACGCCTACTAGTCATGACCCGAGCTGCGGCGCGGGACCCGAAAACAGCCTGATCTTCAAATCCTGTTTTCGGGAGACTACCAATGACTACCGTTACGCGGCGCACAGCGTGCGCCACGATTCCCGCTGACTTCCCCAATCCGCACCGACTCGGCGGCCGAGACTTGTTCATTACGATACTCGGCAACCCGAGCGTTACAACGTTCAATCGCATGTTGGCCGCTGGAAAGATTCCCCAGCCGCGCAAGCTAGGACATCTGAACCGCTGGCTCGAAACCGAGATGGCCGCCGTCCGTGATTCGGGAGTCGCACGATGACCCGCGACCTAGACACGCTTGCACGCCTGGTCCGCCGTCACGCTGACCGCCTTCCGCTTCCGTCGCATATCGTTCGCGGCGAACTCGCAATCCCGCTCGCGTCATGGCTCGGCGGCCTGTCGACCGACCGCCAGCCCGCGCCTACGCACGTTGCGGCACTAATAGGCCACCCGGCGGAACGGCCCACCGTGGGCGAGATCGCCGCGACCCTGGCCGCTCGCATCGCTGAAGAGCGCCAAGCCTGATCACTCTGCACGCCGTAACGCCGCAGCGTCGTGAAGCCTCTCAGTGAGAAGCGACACGCCGCGCGGTGATGGGGACTGACTTACCATGAATCACGATACACCCGCTTCGCTGTTCGATGACCGCGAAGCACTCGCCCGCGACGGCGAAACTGAACTGAGAGAGCCGCTCTGCACGACCACAGCCTCGAAGAGCCTTGAGGCCGATGGCACCGCCTGGCTGGCTCAGCACGGCGACGACGCCAACGGAAACCCGCTTGGGACAGACGGCGCGCCCGTCGCAAGCGAAGACATCATGTCGCTTGGCAAACGTGTGAGCGAGAAGCGCGGTGCGTTGCGCCCTGAGTTCGTTAGCGAAGCCGCGCTGAACAGCGGGGCGAAGCTGCACGCGGACCCGGAGAGCGAAATCGACGCGAAGCGTCGGCACCAAGTTGCTATGCATAATTTCTACATTTCTCACACTCAGCCTTGCGAGGATGCGGGCCGATATGACCGGATTGAAGCGGGGCTCCGACTGCTCACCAACACCCAATCCGAGTTCGAGGCTGACTTTATCTTGGGAGCCATTCGCCGCGATTGCAAAATTCTCGGCGTCGGCACGCCTGCAAAGCTGGCGGTCGCAATGGGGTGCAGCACCTCGACAGTCTACACCCGCATGCGAGACGCGAGTCTTGACGCTGCAATCCTGGCGATTGCTGCTGAGAAGGACCAAAGCCTTGCCGACGCCCGCAAGCTGCGAAGCCTGAAGCTCGACATTCGGAGCGCAACGCGCGGCACCGTATTCGACAGCCCGGCTTGGCATCGCGAGATTGAACGGCTCTACGCGAGCTTGAAGTATCAGATGGTCGACGTGCTCGCGCGCGAAACGACGCTCAGCCGCTTCGACGCTCAGAAAGGCACCGACAGAGCGCTGAGCATGATCCCGCATAGCCGCCTTGAGCTGCTCGCGGAATTGGACCTTCTCAGCCCGGAAGTCTGCCGGATGCTGGGCAAGATGAGCGAGGCTGACCGCGACGAGTGGATTGCAGAGCGCGACGCGGAAAGCCTAGCGGAGCTGTGCGGCGACGCGGATCAACGGCGGAAGGCTTCGGAGCGTTGCGGCTCTCAGCGCTTTGTGAAGCGCATCAAAGCCTATCTCGCAGCGAATGGCCGTAACCCTAGCGGGCCGGTGCTGCCGAAGCCCAACACGCCAGCGGCGCGCAAACCCAAGAAAGCCGCATTAACCAAGAGCACTAAACGAACTGCACGCGCGAACGTCGAAACGTCGATTGGCGCACAGACAGGGGGACTTTAAGCCATGCCCAAGAGAGGAACGGCCGTTGCGACATTCACGAACCGCGACGGGGAAACATTCACGGTCATCATTCCGGCGACCTACTACAAGGGGCAACTCTTAATCGACGCGGCCAACTACAACACCGCTCTGTGCGCTATCCGAGCTGCGGGCCTCGATGAAGTTGAATTCGAATTCGTTGAGACGGAAGCGGCTTGATGACTGTAGCAGATAAGAAAGCGCCGCCTCCGCATCCCGACGACCTGCGACGGTCCCACAACTTCAATATTGGGTTGCGGCTGATAAAGGCGGGCATTCCCGTTTTCGTCTCGCTTAACAAGACTTCGCGCATCAAGCGTTGGCAGCACCTAGACACTGAGCTGACCGACAGTGAGCGCGAAAAGGCGCGGCAAGAATACATTGCGGAAGGCAAGGTGCCGCTGAGCGTGATAGGGTCGACGCTTGACTCGAAGAAATGGGAACGCATGCACCGTCTCGCGCATCGCGACGGAACGGCAAGCATTTGTTGCGGACTCGCGAAGATTGTTGTGATCGACGCGGACAACAAAGATAGGGACGGCCCTGCGCTCCTGGCCGCTTATCTCGACGAACACGGCGGCACGCCCGAAGGCACGGTTATTTTGACTTCCCAATCCGGGGCGAAGCATTACGTCTTCGCGGACCGCGCGGGGAAGTATCGAAATAGCGAGGGGCAGATTAACCGCGTGCTCGGCTGCAACGTGCGCGGCGTTGCGGGCCAGATTGTCGCGCCTGGCTCTTGGCGAGCGGACGGCAAGCGCTACGGCACGCTTGACGACTTGCAACGGTTTATCGAAGCGGTCGCGTTGGACACGTTGCCGGAACTACCGCAATGCCTGGCAGACCTTATCGGCGAACAGTCGGGCGAGTCGATCAATGACAGTGATCCGCGCGTCAAGGCGGGCATTGCCGAGCTGAAAAACGAGGAATGGCCTGCCTATGACGAGGTATTCGGTACGGATGGAAGGCTTGATCTTGATCGGCTGAAGAGCGGTTCGGAAAAATTCCGCAAGCTGATGGATGAGCCGAGTTCGGACCGTTCGTCAAATCGCCTTTCGGCCGCATCGGCCTTGAAGGGTGCTTCGTCGCGCACAACCGTGCGAGACTTTGCAGTGCTTTGCGCTGAGTACCCTGACATATTCGGCGAGCATGTCGACAAGAACGAAGGCAGCGGCACCTATGACGACCGGAACCTCTCAAAGGACTTCACGACCGCAACGGCCGCGAATGTGTCGCTCTCAGACGGTGGGGCGTTCAGTGCTGTCAGTGAAGATGACGAGACGGCAGATGAGCCGAAGGGCAAGCAACCCGCATGGGCCGCAAACCTAACGAGCATCCCGAGCGATCTTGACATCAGCGCGTTGCCGCCGCGCGCTTACGTTTACGGCACATACTTGCAGAAAGGGCAAGTCACTTTGCTTTCGGCTGCCGGTGGCGTCGGCAAGTCCGCGTGGACGCTGAGCGTCGGAATCGACATCGCTTGCGGCGTCGACCATCTAGGCGTCGGAGAAATCAAGCAGCGAAAGGTCATGGTGTACGATGGCGAAGACGATACAGGCGAGATGCTGCGCAGGGCGGGAGCCTACTACACCCATCATCAATTCACGGAACCGATGCGCCAAGAGGTGGAGAAGAATTTGACTATCCTGAGCGGCGTGGAAGCGCCGCTGCGGTTTGCGGAGTATCGCGACGGCAGAGTCGTCATAAAGAAATCAGCGTTGGAGGCATTCGAACAGTTGATTGAAGAGCGAGGCGTCGAAATTGTCGCTCTGAATCCGCTGATCGGCCTGCACTCCATACCCGAGAACGACAACGCCGCTATGCATGCGCTCTTGATCGAATTGAACAAGATCGCGGCCAAGCGCGGAATTGCGTTGATGCTGGCCCATCACGACAAAAAGAACCTGGGCGCGAAGAGTGTTGAGGATGCCAGTCAGGACGACACGCGCGGCGCGGGGGCGATCACAACGGCGGTTCGTACGGTTATCGCGATGCGCCGTCTGAGCCCGCGCGACGCACAAGCCTTGCGTATCCCGTCCGAGGACGTGCCGCGCATCATCGCTCTGTCGAAAGGCGCGAAGTCGAACTATTCCGCGCGGGATGTCAGCGCAAAGCTGTTCTACACGCACAGTGTTGCTGCCGACAACGGCACGGAGGAATTCGCCGCCGACAGCACCGTGGCTCTTGCACCGTACAAGTATGAGCGGCGCGAAGCGGGAATCGAAGATGGAGCAGCCGAGAGGATTCTTGCGGCTCTCGACGGTGGCGAGCCTGTGGGCGCAAACCCGCGTCACGCCAATTGGCTGGGCGCGCTGATCGCGCGGGAGCTGCAATGGAACGTACACGACAAGAAAGTGAGGCAGACCATCAACAGCGTGATTGCGGACTGGCTGCAACGCGGCTGGATCGTTGAGGGCGTGTCGGACGCGGGCGGAAAGGGCGCGGAGCGCCGGAAGCCTGTCAGCGTGTACAAGCGCGGCGGATCGAAGCCGGAGCCAAAGGCCTTTGAGTTCGGCGCGGTGGATGACGATGACGAATAGGACACGACGCCGCCTGCTTGAAATACTCGCAGGCGGCGTTGTCCAGCCCCGGGAGGGTGACCAGCAAAATCCCGGTAGAGATAAGTCAGCAAATCCCATGCCAAGGTTCATGTGCCGGGCTTGGACAGATCAGCACCAGGCTGAAAGTCCATCAGCCTGACAGACAAGAGGGGCGGTCCGGTCTTGATGCCCGGCCGCCCCTTCGCTTTTGGACCTGTAAACCCGCCATTCCCATCATTTTGGGTCGGTCAACGTCGCTTGTTAGGTCGACCGACCCGACCGACGTTGACCGACCCTAAAACGTTGACCGACCACTGACCGACCTTCGACCGACCAAGAGGGAAAAACCCAACAGAAACAATGGTCGGTCAATGTTGACGTTGACCGACCATGTCGACCGGGGTCGGTCGTCGGTCAATGTCTACACACCCTTTAGGGGTGTAGACATGTTGACCGACCGGGGCACGTCGACCGTCCCGCAACTGTACGCCTGAGAGCCTGAGAGCCTGAGAGCCAATCGAGTTAGAGCAGGATGGGTGCATCGGCCTTCCAGCTCGAAGCGTCCCCGGGCGGCGCTTAGGCCGGGAGTGTTGTCGAAGACCGGCAGACTGAAAGTCTTTCAGACCAACAGCTTAGCGGGCGAATTCCGGCCGGTGCGCGATTCTTGGCGCGCGTTCACCCATAGATGAGGGGCCTTGCAGGCGGGTGTCTAGGCCTCTCCGTTCTTGGCAAGCCGCGCGGTCGGTTAGTCCCCAGCCGCGCGGCACGCCGCTTCCCATACCCGCCGAACCATCTCCTGAAGGATCGCCCCATGACATATTCCGACCCGGTCTATGCCGGACTGATTGAAGGCCTTAAGCCCGGCCGCACGCGCACGCTTGATGCCGGTGACACGCTCACTCTTAAGCCCAAACTGTTGCGAGCTGCGGAACGCCTTCGCATCGTGCGAGCCGTCGAGCGACAAGCCGAGCTGAGCGAGTCAATCCTAGCTGCTCACCTGCGCATCGCAGATGCAGTCGAACGACAGGCCGACGCGCTCGAACTTATCGGCGGCTTGTTCGCTTCCACCATTGGAGTCGGGACCGCCGCTTGTGGCGCTAACGGACCTGACCCAACCACTTACCAGACCGTCAACTTCGTCCGCACGGGCTTGGGCCGTAAGGACTTCGTGTGCGACGGCGACAGCTTCGAGAACGCCAAAGATGATTGACACCGCAGCATGGGCACAGGCCGCGTTCGCGGCCAATACCCCCGCCGTCGCTTCGACCATGATCCAACTTGCCGCTACCGGCTTCAGCGTCATGGCGACCGCCCGGGAACAGCGCATTCTGAGCGAGCTAGAGATTGAGCGGGCCGCACGTCGGCGCGCGGACGCCGCATCGCGTATCGTCATCGTGAAAGCGAGCGACGCACCGCGTTATGCCCGTGTGGGCTTCAGCGCTGGTGGCCTAGACCAATTCCGAGCTGAGAGGCTTTGACGCGCAACGCGCTGATAGTGCGCTTTAGTTCCTTAGAGACCTTCGCGACTGGCGTGCGAGCTTTCGAATGCTTCTTCAAGGTCCGTACGTCGGTCGCAGTCCATTCGCGGCGTTGAGGTATCGCCTTCTTCTTCGCTGATTTCAACTTGTAAGCTCCGTAGTTGTTAGAGCCGCCGCTGTTAGCAATCGCGCGGAGCGCTCGCAACTAACAATTCAGACATTGTGGGTAAGTGCAATGCCGTCACTCAGCGTCACGCTTGACGCCAGCAAACTAGAAGCCTGGGCTTCCGAGCTATCCGCGCGCGGCCTGCGAAACGCCATTCGCCGCGCTGTCGACAAATCCGCGACGGCCGCCCGGAAGGTAGCGCTCGACATTATCGCGAAAGACGCAGGCGTTCCTGTTGCACGCATCAAGCCGGGCGTCACGAAGTTGCGGCGCACGACTCAGTATGACTTGAGCGCTTCGTTCACAGCTAACAAGCTGAGAATCGGTATTCTCAACGTGCAGGGCGCGAGCGTCAGCAAATCAGGCGGGCTACGCGCGAGCACCTTCCGCCTGACGGGAGGCGGTTCTACGTCGCTGCAAATCAAGAATGCGTTTCTCGTTCACGCCAACGGCGGAACGTTTGTGGCCTTCAGGCGTGGCAAAGAACGACTACCGATCAAGGGCGTCTATGCCGAAATGCCGTCGACCGCCATGGGCCAAGACAACGCCGCAGCGCGGGTCGCATGGCAGAAGGAAGCAGAGAAGCAATTGGCTACACGCTTACCGGCTGAGATACAGAAGCAGCTACTTGCTGAGGGCCTGCCGTACTCCCCGCCTGCCGATACAGGCGACTAATCGACACAAACACCGATACCGCTCAGCGCGCGAGAAGCGGACATTGCGGGGCCGTAGACCCGCTACGTTCGTCGCAGCGCGGGCGGCTAGCGCGCCATGCTCAAAGCGGATTGATCGGGCGATCTTCATCCGCGCGGGCGTGGCGCGCACCTATTCGAGCGGCAAGCCGGAGGCCACAGCGCACCGCGATTGCAAGCTCTCTTGTCGCCCCGCCTGCCCCTTCGCATGCGCTTGGCCTCGCACAGTGCGCGCCCGCACGTCGCGGGAAGCCAACGCGGGGGCAGGCGGGGGCGACGCAAAAGGTAGTGCCCAATCGGCACGCCATGCGCCGTTCGGGGCTCGCTTGGGTCCTTACGAAAACCCGAAGATCGCCCCTTGCGGTGCGCCGCCGCACTTTTCGCGCAAAAAACGCCAACGATTTCAATAGCAGAGAACCGCCATGGGCAGGCCGAGAGGCACAATCAGCAAGATCGCCGACGAAACGAGCTTGAACCAAGCGACCGTACGCCGCGCGCTCAAAGCATCCAACATGAGCGAAGAGGAATGCGCGGCCGACTTTGCGAAGGCTGTCGAGACGGTGAAAGCGTGGGCCGACAGCGACAAGGTGCTAGGCCACAGCGCGAGCGGCAGGGGTGAAGGCGGGGGCAACGGCTCCGCTTACACGGAGGCCAAAGCGCAAACTGAACTGTACCGCGCTGAGAAGTTCCGACTCCAAAACGAAAAGCTGGCCGGACGACTGATCGACCGACAGGACGTGACGGACACCGGAATACGCATACTCGCCGATGCCCGCACCGCCTTCCTGTCGCTGGGGCATCGCCTCGCTGACAAACTAGCCGGGATGACCGACGCTCGCGAGATCGCGCGAGCTATCGAGGCCGAGGCTCGAATAGTGCTCGGAGAACTCGCCGACGAAAAGAAATTCTTCGAAGCGCTCGAAATCGAGGCGCTGACTTAGGACATCCGCAATGATCGACCACGACCTAGCGCGAGCATGGTTGCGCGCGCTTGCGCCGCCGCCGATTGTCGCGCCGACTGCTTTCGCCGAAAGTCAAATCGTTCTTCCGGCTAGCGCGAACGCACTGCCTGGGCCGTTGCGTCTCGCGCCTTACCAGCGCGAGCCAATCGACGCTATCGCAGACGACGACGTTGAAATCATTGTGCTCATGCTGGCTTCTCAAACCGGCAAGTCGACTACCATCAACGCAATCATGGGGCACTGCATCGCCAGTGATCCCGGCCCTATGCTTCACGTCTCGCCGACCGGAGGGCGTTCGGAAGAGTTTGTACGCGAACGTTTTGACCCGCTTGTGGCTTCGTCGCCTGCGCTGCGAGCACTGATCGGCAAGGGCCAAGACACGCGAAAGGGAAGTAGCGGGGGCGTCAACTCGGTCACCGCGAAGACCTTCCCGGGCGGACAACTAAGCTTCGCGTCGTCGTTCAAGGCAGACGAGCTAGCCGCTCGCGCTGTGAAGTACCTGTTTCTCGACGAAATCGACAGGTTCGCGGCGTCGGCAGGCGTTGAGGGCGATCCTATCGGCCTGGCACTCAAGCGAACGAAGACGTTCGAAGGCAGGGGCCGTAAGATCGTCATCGTCAGTACGCCAACCACTCGCGTCGGCTCGCGCGTCAACGATTGGTATCTGCGCGGCGATCAACGGAAGTTCTTCGTCAAATGCCCCGACTGCGAACATTCGGCACCGCTCGCCTTCGAGAGCTTGAAATGGGAGCCTGGCAAGCCTGAAACGGCGCACTTGGTTTGCGAGGCTTGCGGCGTGGTTCACGACGAACGCGCCCGCCGATCAATGATCGAAGGCGGCACATGGCAAGCTACGGCGATAGGTGAGAAGGGTATTCGCTCTTACCATCTGACGGAGCTGTCTTCGCTCTTCAGCACCATGGCATCAGTCGCACAACAGTACGAGGCGGCCACAACACCGGAGCAAAAGCAGACCTTCTACAATACGACGCTCGCGCAGGTGTATGACGCTGGCACGGAGGTAGAGCTGTCACCGTCCGAGCTGCAACAGCGTGCCGAGAAGATCGCGCCGCCCTATGCGAATCTTGTCTGTGTCTCGGCAGGTGTAGACGTTCAGTCGAATCGTCTTGAAGTGACTTTCTTAGGTCACCACGCCGACCAGACGTTCAGCGTTCTAAATCACCTGAAGCTGACGGGTGACACAAGTGGCGACGCTGTATGGCGACAGCTCGACGAAGCGATGGGCTCGACGTTCCCGACGACAGACGGGCGTGCGTTGCCTGTTCTAATCCAGGCCGTCGATTCCGGCTTCAACGCCGATCAAGTCGTGAAGTTCATACATGCGCAGCGCGGGAAATCGCGTACTGCATTTCCCGTAAAGGGCAAAGAAGGCTTCGACCGAATGCCACTCGCTTCTGGCGGACGCCTTAAGGGGCAAATGCGGTTGCTGATTGTGGGCGTCGACGCGGTCAAGCTTAGTGTGCAAAAGGCACTTGCCATCGACCACCCGTCGCCTGGCTTTGTCCGATTGCCGGATCATCTCGACGACGATTACTTCGCTGGCCTCGCTTCTGAACAGTTGCGTGCTCGCGTCGTCAAGGGTGCGCCACGTTACGAGTTTCACCGCACTGTGCGGCGTAACGAGCCCCTTGACTGCTTGGTCTATGCAACAGCCATCGCGAGGCACCCATATGTGCAGGCTGCAATAAGCAAACCGCCTGCGCTCACACAACCCAAACCATCCCTCGAAGAGTCGGCCAAACGGATAGCCGCGCTCTCGCAACCCATGAGGTAACCACACATGTCTGCCCACAAGAAACAGCCTGCCGTGACTGGCGAGGCAAACGCTGCAATCGCCAGCGAGCGCTTGCGTATTGCCGCTATCTTGGAAAGCCCGGAAGGCAAGCGCAACCCGGCAATGGCGCAAAAGCTCGCGCTCGGTTCTGCGCTCGACGCTGAGACCGCGCGCAGCATTCTAGCCGAGGCACCTGCCGCCAATCCGTACCTTGCCGCTATGGACCGCGAAGGCCCGATTGGGTTGAGCGCCTCCACGGTCGACATCACAGGCGACCCGAAGGCCGCACGTATGAAAGAGATCGAAGGCAGCATGAAGGCGTTCAACGCCGAGAACCGCCGCGCGCAGGGCCGTGCAGCGAAGGGCTAAACAGTATGTCCAAGATCAAACGACACAAGAGGACGGGGAACACCCGTTTGGCCCGTCTCAGTCGGTCGTCACGGCCGACCGTGGCACAGGGGCTGCTTAGGCAGACGCTCGCACCTATTGAGGCGACATCCGCCCAAGCTGGAATCATGGACGGGACGGACGGTAAGCCGTCGCTCGTGTGGGCGCGCTACAACGGCGCACCGTTCATGTCCGGTCATCTCGGCGGCTGGCAGCCCTATTGGGGCACACCGGGAAGCGAGATTAGCCGGGAGCGTTCGCAAGTATCCTCAATCACTCTCGACCTGTTGATGTCCAATCCGGTCATTGCGGCATTGGTAGAGGGCTTCGCGACTTACGCTGTGGGGAACGGGCTCACGCTCTCGTCACGGCCTGACTATGCTGCGCTAGGCATTTCCAAGGATGCTGCGCGCGAACTGTCGAGTCAGATCGAAACGGCCTGGCAGGCCTGGGCCAAGAATGGTGCCGAGTGCGATGCTTCCGGCCGTCACCCGCTGCCTCAGCTAGCGGTCGCGGCATACAAGAGCTTCCTGCTCACAGGCGAAACGCTGTTCGTTATCGACTGGCAGCGGGCGGCCGGTGCGGCCACGCGGACGAAAGTCAACATGCTTGATGTCCGACAGCTCGACCAAAGCATTACCCGAGTTGTCGAAGGTAACAACGGGGGCAGCATCATGCAGGGCGTTCAGTTCGATAAGAACGGCAGGGTTGAGGGCTATTGGATCAGGCCGTTTGTTCTCGGCAATTTCAACTCTGCGCCGCAAGCCGTATTCGTCCGGGCTCGCACGTCGTGGGGCCGTACACGCATCGGCCATCTGTTCGATTTGATCGCACCCGGGCAAATTCGTGGCATCTCGCCGCTGGCTGCGGCTCTCACGCCTGCACATTCGAAATCGACACTGCGGGAGTTTGGGCTAGCTGCCGCCCTGGTGCAGTCCATGGTTGCCGCCACAGTGGAATCCGATTTGCCGCGCAATGACGCCCTTAGATCGCTTGCGACCGCTGATGCAATGGATATGCCGGCACCTCCGGGAATATCGCCTGAAGCGTGGGCGGCGGCTGGCGCAACGTACTATGAAAACGTCAAGGTCAATCTTCAACCGGGTGTAGTCACGCACATGATGAAGGGAGACCGGCTTGTGCTGCATCGGCCGCAGAGTCCCAACACTGTGCATGATGCGCTCGATAAGAGCTTGTCGCGGGAGGCTGCTAAGGCCGCTGGCTCGTCAGCGGAAGACGTTTCGGGCGACTATTCGCAGACATCTTTCAGTGCTTCGCGCCTCGCGCAAGAGCTCCCGTGGCGGATCAACAAACGCAGACGCAGTGCCATCGTCGAGCCGTTCTATCAAGCGGTGTTCGTCGCCTGGATGGAAGAGGCTTGCGAGACCGGGCGCATTCGTCTTCCGCAGGGCGCACCCGCGTTCTGGCAAGCCCCGGAGGCTTACAGCAATGCGGTGTGGCGCGGTGAAGGTAAGCCGGTTGCCGACCCGCTCAAAGCGGCGCAGGCTGACATTCTCGAAATCGAAAACGGCTTGTCGACGCTCGAAGCGAAGCTTGGCGAACGTGGCTTGGACTTCGAGGAAGTTCTGGCGCAACGCAAGAGCGAGCGCGAGCAACTCGAAGCGGCGGGCCTACGTTACCCCGTGCCGAAGAACCGGGACGACTGGAAGCCCGAAGACGACACGCCGTCGTCGACCTAGCAGGACATAACGATCATGACAGACTGTACACCGCGCGGCGGGATTCTCCCCGCCGTCGACAACCCCTGTGCGTTCCTGCCTCAACTTCGCGCCGCGCTTTACCAGCTTCTGGCAGGCCAAGCGCGCGCACAGGTTCGCAACGGCGACCAATGGCTGACGTTCCATCGTGCCGACGTGAAGACGCTTCAGCATGAGGTGCGTCGCCTCGAAACCATCTGTGAATCGGGAATGAACGTAGGGCGCGCCGTTCGCGTCGGGCCGTACGTCCCCGCCCGTTGGCCGTACCGGCCCTTTCGTTACTGAGGTACTTCTATGACGACCGTAGTTTATACTCATCCCGAAGCGCGCCGCGAGGTGCTGACATCTTCGGGCGAGCCGATGTCGCGAGCGGACGCAAAAGCGCTGGGATATACCATAGCGCCATATGCCGATCTAGTAGAGCCATCGGCGCGCATTGCCGTTAGGCACCCCGAACACTTGGACCTTGTGAGCTTACCGCCCTTTGGCTTGGTGACCACGGCACAGGCGGCGAAGACAATGGGGTTTGTCGTCTCGCAAATCGCGACCGTGCCGCGTGCCGTATCGCGCCCCGATCCGAAAGCCTCCTGGCGTTCAGCCATCTTTACGTCGCCTGAAGCCAAAGAGCGGCCGTCCGCAACGGCCGAGCTTGTGACTTCGCGTACACCTGAAAACCTGACAGTCGACCAAGCACGCGCATTCCTGCGTGGGCTGCCTGTCGAAACCGAACACACTGACACCACGGAAGAGACCATGACGACCAATGACGACCCACGCGCCGCGCGACTTGCCGAAATCAGCAACAGCATGGCGGCGTTTAACAAGAACATGGGATACGGCGCGAGCAAGACGCCGATGAAGGCCACAACGCCCGCGAACGTCGAGCCCGCGAAGCTGAAGCGGCTGACCGAAATTCGCCTTGCGGCGATGGAGGCGAGTGGGCGCGGCCGAACCCAAGAGGCCAAGACGCTGAGGCTTGCGCTCGAAACTCACGACCGTGTCGGCACGCCTCTGAGCAATGTGTTCGCTCAGCTCGGCATCGATGCCGCCAAGTTGCTCCCGAAGACCTAACCAAGGATTTCCTCACATGATTACCGAGACTTTCACTCTGTCACGTCCCCTCAAGACCCATAACGGCGAAGTGCTCACGCTCACGCTGCAAGAGCCGACTGCGGGAGCGTTCGTCGACTATAACGAGCCGTTCACCGTGAAACCCCGCAAGGGCGAGAACGGCGAGCCGGATGGCGTGACGTTCGTCTACGACAACAACAAGGCATTCATGCAATTCCTTGTCGACATGATCGTGGAGAAAGGGATTGACGACCTAGTCCTGAAGGCGATGAGCGCGAGCGACTTCCTGCGCCTTCGCGGTGTCGCGACGCACATCATTTTGCTCGGGGTACAGGACCAACGCCCTACCTAACCGTCCGCCGCGCAGTCGCGATGATGATTCGCGATTACGGAGTGCAGCCTTCGGAGCTGCACTCCATGCGCGTGGGACGGCTTGTTACCCATATCAAGATGCAGGCGGACCTCTCTAAGGTCCGTGAGAAGAATGCAAGGTAGGACGAATGTCTAATCCTTCAGTAACGGCGACAATCAGCGCCGACGACAAAGCCAGCCCCAAGCTTCGCGAGCTTGTCGAGCTAACGCAGCGTCTCGCGCAGACTGCGAAGGCGGCATTTAACGAGAGCGCTGGTACAAACTACACGAACGGCTTTCGGCAGGCCACGTCAGCCGCCATGCAGCACCTCTCTGTGTTGGAGAAAATCCACAAGGTGCAGTCCGCAATCGGCGCGACGGTCGCGGGTGTTGCAGGCGCAAAGGCGTTGCAGGTCGCGCGCTCAGCCTTCACGAACTACATTCCTTATGAGCGCGATGTTCGTTACCAGCGCGCTATTCAGCACTACAGCGACGCGGACATGGCGTTGCTGGAACGGCAGAGGATCAACGCGGCGACAGTCTACGGCCTGAAGCCGGAAGACACGCTGCACGCTCAGCAAGCGTTCGTCACTCGTAACTTCTCCGCCCCAATCACCGAGGCGGCGACCAAGCAAGCCATTGTGCTCGCCAAAGCGCTCAACGTGAAGACCGATGAGGCCGCGAAGATCGTTGAGGGCTTGACGTTCGGACAGGGCATCCACCTGCACAATCCAGCGCAGGCATCGCGGGAGATCGCGAGATCAACGGATCTTGCCGCAATCGCCGCTAAGGCCGGTGCCATGTCGCCTGAAGACATTCAGGCGTTCGGCAAGTTTGGTATCGGCATGTCGACCGCAGCCGGTATCAGTGCGCAGCAAGCGTTCGCAGCGGCCATGACGCTGAAGCGCGCGAATGTGGGAGGCGACGAGTCTGGCGTCTTCATGCGGCAGTTCTCAGCTCGCCTGCTCGCGCCGACAAAGCAGGCGTTCGAAGCGTTCGCCCACATGGGCATTAACTACGCTGACTTCGCGCCGCAAGGCAACGTGAGCCCGGAAGCTATAGACGCGAGCTTGCGCCGTCGCTACGGCAAGGGCCTATCCGACGCGGGCAAGGCGAGCCTAGCCGCAGCGTTCGGGGATGAGAGCCGGAACGTGCTCGGCAGCCGCGAAGGCTTCACGGCTGCCGTTCGTGAAGCCGTTGAGGCGAGCGGCGAGAAGCTGTCGAAGATGGACCAAAAGCATTTGGTCGACACGGCGCTACGTCAATACGACCTGGCAAAGGGCGCGCTCAATGGTGGCGCGCTGTTCGAAGCCATCCTTCAAAAAGCAAGCGCTCGCGATATCCAAGCGATCTTGGGGGACAAGCAGGGCGGCAGGGCCGCGCTTCTGCTAGGTGCTCGCGATCAATACGGCGAATACCTCGAAAAGCTCAACCACGGCGAAGGCTTCGCGCAGAAGATCGCCGAAGAGCGCATGCAGGGCTTGGCGGCGGCCGTCGACAGACTCAGCGCTTCGATTGACAGCGCCGAAAAGCAAATGGTCAAGGCCAACGAAGGATGGCTGACACCGCTTGCCGATGCCGGGGCGAAGCTCGCAGGTTTCGCCGCTGGGCTCTCTGACGCTCAGAAGCAGACTGTCAGCGTCGCGGCTGGTCTCGCTTCGCTGTCTGGCCTCGCGGCGGCAGGAGCTACCATTGCTTCCGTCATATCGAGCTTCACGGGCCTTGCGGCGAGCGCCAACGTGGCGTCAGCCGCCTTGACCAGGATGGCGGGTGGAAGCGCCGTGGCGACCGCCGCAAACGCTGCGGGCGGGGTCGCGGGCTCGCGAGCTGTCACCGGCCTGGGGCTGCTCTCTAAGGGACTTGGCTGGCTATCGCTCGGCACCCTGATCGGCCCCACGCTGTGGGATGAGACACGTAAAGAGGCGGCGGGGATTGACGATGCCAAGGGCGGCGGGGCGGCGAACTACCGCCGAAACCTGGCCCGGCTGCACGCGATGCGCGGTAGCGAGTTTGAAGACCTTGTGAACGACAGCGGGCCTTTCGACCGCTACCAGCCGAGCACATGGAACGTGCGACGCGGTGCGACTAGCGAGTACCTTCGCCAGCTCGGAGCATCGGACGATGGGACTGGCAGCCGTTTCGGTTGGCAAGACTCAATTCGTGCAGTCGGTCAGTCGTCCGGCTTCAAGGACGTTGCCGTAACAGGCACCGTGAGCGGCGAAGCCGAGCTGCATCAATCTTTGCAAATCGAGGTGAAGCCCACGGCTTATTTCGAGTCGCTGGTCAAGCGCATGGAGGCGGTAGCGAACATGCATCTGAACGGACAACTCGGCACGGGCCTGCAAGGGCCTGGCGACAATTCGGTTAAGCCGCCGCAAGGGCCGCCGACAGGAGCGCAGGAATGACGTTGTTTCCAGAAGTGAACGATTGGCGTGCAGGCATGCAGGACGTGTCCGCCGCTATCGACGAAACCATGGCTGAGGCCGTGATCGTAACTCCGGTCCGATCAGGCGGCGTCAACTTCCCAAAGATACCCGAACCCGAGAAGGCCATAACGGTTGCGGCCGTCTTCATGGCGAAAGCTGAAACGGTAGTGATGGGCGAGAACATGGGAAAGATACACAGTGGGCATGTCGTCAGCCCGCTTGTGTCGACCCGCAAGCCTGTCTTCACTTTCGACCATCGCGTGTTGCCATGGCCGCTGAAGCAGGGCTACAGGATCAAGCTCTGCCGGACGGGAGAGACTTTCGAGGTGAAGGACGTAAAATCCGACAGTGTCGCGCGGATCACAGCCGATGTCGTACAGCTCGGCAGGGAATCAGGAGCGCCGTGGTGGGAGTAGTAAAACTGCAATTCCCACCAAGGGGGCCTGCCGTCGAGATAGACACGCCTGACGTGATCGTGCCTGCGCTAATCAGGTTGTCGCGCTGTACGAATGCAATAGACGTGCTTCAGCTCACTGACGAGCTGCCGGACATTGTGTTGCCGTACCTTGCTTGGGCGGCATCACGAAAGGCGGACATTCCCGCGCGTCACGTTCGCATTGTTCTGAAGTGTTGTGGAGACACATTCCTAGAGCGATGCTTGGGCACGCGGCGCTATCGGCAACTGAAGCAGCGCTACCCGACAAGCGAGCCGTTCGAACCGCTGCACTGATCGTTCTGCAAGACTGAGCGCGTTGCGGCGCTCGGTCTGTCAGTTCTGTCAGCTATTTCGCCTGACGCATCTCCAATTGCGGCCTTACAAACATTCTGCCACGTTCGCGGGATCGAAAGGGGAATCGAAAACACGGGGAGAGCCTGCGCCAACAGGCTCCCCACTTGGGCACAGGGGCAATGCAGAGCTTCACAATCGCGACACGGCGCTACTTCTGTTACGGAATTAAAGAGCAACTTGTGGACCGCATGGTCCGTAAACCTTGCGGCTCGTTTGTTCTTATCGAGGGTCCCGAAGAGCCGGGCGGCCTTGAAGTCGAAAAGCCTTACAGCGTTGAGCAAGTTTTTGAGTGGCTGCGAGAGCTTCCGTGGCAGATAGAGCGCACGGTAATCGAGACGACCTAGCTCGACTCATGGAGCTGGTTGTCACCCGTCACGTATGGGGGCGGGGTTTAACGGCGGAACAGATGCAAGAGACCCTTGCATCTGCTCTCGATGAGGGCCGCCGTCATCTCGTCACCGTCCGCAAGGCGCAAGGCGGACGGCTGGAGATAGAGTTCAACCCGGAGCTAGGTGACGTGGGCCGCGCATTCGCCGAGGCGGCGAAAGGTGCGCCCAACAATCGGCCCTCATAGGAGCGTAGCGCCGTCAGCGACCTGACGTTTTCAGCGCTTCCACTCCACGCGCGATACGGTCAAGCAAGCCGATCACTAGGATCATGAAAGCCCCGACGCATATAATGCCGACGATCCACCCATATCCTGCGAGTGTAGCGACTAGTGCGATACAGCCCCAAAACAATATTGCAATTCCGATACCGAGCTTCTTCACGTCCTACCTTCTAGCTTCATTCTTCGAGGCGTCGCCAAAGCGCATCAATCATCCCTTTTTCAGAACGAGAACTAACTCGCGTTTTGTCGCTCCTTCTGTCCTGCGAGACCGCCTAACATCGGGTATCTTATCGCGAATGACGTGCTCGACTCGTAGCTTGGGATATTCTGCGGTCAGTCTAGCGAGCATGCGCTCTGCGGGATGGGTCTTTACGCGCTTGCGTAGCACGGTCTCACCAACAACAAGAACGCAATGTCCGCCCTTGCGGAGATACCTCAATGCGTTGCTTGCAAATGCAGCGGTGATAGCATCGGACTGCATCTGCCGCTCCGTCGGCTCCGGTGAATAGTCAACCGTCGAGCGATCCAAGAACCACATACGGAGTCTGTTATCTCGAACGTAGTCGAGGGCATTCATGTATGGGGGGCTTGTGACTATCGCGTCTACTTCAAAGTCGAGCTTTAGATCAGCGACGCCCACTTGAGCGATTTGCAGAACCTTCGACCGATTTACTTTGGCACCGTGCTTGTAAGTACGAGCGAGCTTAGCTGCCAATCGAGGGGCTAGCTCACGCTCCGTATACATCTCCGGGTATTCCACCCTGGGAAACTTGCGGTCGCGAAGGTATGGTACGAGATGGCTGCTCGGGTATGACAGAAAGCCGGGTCGCTGATGGTGGAGAATGCTCAGTAGACAAGCGAGAAGAAACGGGTCGTCCTTCTCGATGCATTCATCCGCAAAGCGGACTGCGTTCTGAAGGGTTTTCGGGTGAAAGAACTTCCGAACCCATAGGGGTATCGTTCTTTGGTCGCACCTGGGGCGTCTCTGCGAATCTAACAGCCGTTGAGCCAACTGCTCATTAGCCGCTTCCAAAGTGGGAGGCGCTTCCAGCTTCGCGCGCGTCAGTGTAATGGCGTAGGGATTAGTATCGAACGCCAGCGTGCGCCGTCCGAGCATCACGGCTTCGAGGGGAATCGTTCCTGAGCCTGAGAAGCAGTCGAGCACGATGTCTCCCGACGAAGTGAACTGTCCTAGTAGCTCGCGCGCAATGACCGGCTTCAGCTTGCCGATGTATGGCGCAAGCTGGTGCAGACATGAATAATCAACGTTGTGAGAGGAGCCCCGCCATTCGCGAGGGGCTCGCTGCGCTACAGATGAAAGCTGACGGGACATCGCTACCACCCCGCAGTATCGGCGAGCTTCTCGCGAGCACGCTCGACCTTGTCCACTAGTTCAGCAACCGAATCTGCAAGTTCCTGATGGTTGTTTGCCGGATCGTACACCAGGGCCTTAAGGTTCATTGTTTCCTCTAAGACCCGAAGGATGCCCGTTTTCGCGGGGTCCCATGGCATTGCCATGTAGTGCGGGCGCGCTCCCTCAAAACGATATGCATGGTCTTCCAGCAACAACTGCATGTCGGGATCGCGCATAGACGCCCCTAGAAAAACGAATGTATGTGTAACAAACAAACCTCGAAGCAATTGGTAGAAGTGACCATAATCTCTGCGCGCGATTGCGTACTGGCTTCGGGTGAAGATTGTGCTGTCAGGTACGTCGATGGTCCCGTGCACCTTGATAACTACACGGTCCTGTCGACGAAATACATCCGCCACGTCCTTGTCGTAGTAGCTCTTTACGATAACCGTGTTGTGTTGGAGTTGATTGGCTCTGTTTTCATAGAGCTTATCGAAATTCGAGGTCATCACTAGTCGAGAGTCGACTCGGCTAAGATCGTCGTGAATTTTTGCGTGTCGATAAGCGTTGCCGACGAACTCTTGGAGCATCTCCGTTTTGAATGTGGAAGGGGTCAAATATTTTCGAGCAAGCTCGCATGCAGTCAGTAGGTCCCCGTCTTTGATGCATTGCCTGACCTCTGCCGCCTGCGCCGCGTCTGTAATCCGAGAAGCAAGATGGCCCAAGTACTGCGACCATTCCTTTGGGTGCACGCCGTGCTCGTTCTGAGCGTTGCGGGACACGCCTGCGCCCAAAAATAGAACGGATCGGCGAGCGGCGATATCTGCAACTAAGTCTTCTGGCCAATCAATCATGCCCGAATGTCCGCAGTACGACGGAGGTTGCGCATGAGTGACGCAGTGAGTTGGCCAATGAACTCTTGGTACTGACGCTGTTGCTGATACTGTCCGCCGGATAGCCCCTCACGTCCGGTCAACTTATGGATGGGCGTGTGCGCCGTTTGGGCGAGTGGGACGAGGCTGAACATGTGCGGCACGTCACCAAGCCGGACCTCGTCAACCGTCAGGCGGGGAGCGACGAACTGTCTAAGGCTAGTTGCGATTTCATCCGGGATTTTCTTGAGTATCGCTTCGTAGGCGGCAGTTGCTCTTTTCTGATCGCGAATGGTTTTCGTGATGTATTGCTGAACTGTGTACCCGACAAAGCGAGCCATCAGGCTCGACGATACCCGAACCTCACCAGTGTACTCCGCGAGTGTCTGCTCATGCCGCGCTACCACCTGCCCATAGGCCTGATCGTAGTAGTTTCGCCATTGAGCGATCCAGTCGGCGATATTCTCAATCCCAATCAAGCTGAAAATGTCACAGCCCATCGGAGCCAGAAAATAATCAACGCCAATGAGAATTGACCTATTCAGCGCTCCGAGGCTTGGCCCGACATCGTAGATTATCAAATCGTAGTGGGGCTTAAGGTGGCTCAAGAGCTGCGTGTTCCAATTGGAAACTCGGGCGCCGCCTAAGTCCCCGCCCATGAACTGCGTCCAATTGGTGCTGAGCCGATCTTCGAGCAACGCAACATGCGGATGGCCCGGTATGACCGAGATGCCGAATCGATTGGTCTCGGGGCCTGCAACCTTGTGCGTAGCCTCAAGTGACGCGTCTCCCTTCAGAAGGGGGAGCAGCACCTGCTTAAGCGTATCCATGTGAGGCAAGCCAGCCGCAGTTTCGTAGAGGCGTTCCGTCGTGTCGTCCGGCAACACCAATTGCGTCGCATTACATTGGGGATCACCGTCGATCAGAAGGACGTTCAGGCCCTCCGTCTCCGCGATGTACGAGGCGACGTTGCAGGCTAAAGTCGTTTTCCCAACACCGCCCTTGTTGTTGAAAAAGCAGAGGCTGCCGAGCGCGGGCATTCAGTGAGGCTCCAAAGGCCTGAAGGCGATTCGTCACATTTTGACGGTTTGGCCATGACATACAAGTGGTTGTAACGCCACGGTAGCACATTAAGGCCTTACGGCCCCTTAAACTCAGGACCGCGTTGGCCCAGAGCGGAGGGCCCGTCGCCTCTACAAATGCATGAAGAACGTCAGAGCACAGAGTAGGCTGATCAGCCCGAGAAAGCAGGCGTCAATGTAGAATTTAGCGCGCCACCGCTTGTAAATGGCTCGCTCATCGGATCGGTCGCCCGGACTGTACGCCCCATCTATCCATGATCGGATCGCATCGAGTTGCTCTTGCTGCCGCATGGCGATGTCAATCATCGCTAACCCCTGAAAGCCCTGGGTCGTTCGGATCGTTACATAAATTATTCCGAGGACGGGGATGACTAGGGCCTCAGCTCGCTCGTGAAGTTTGTCTAATGCCCATGCGACGATAAACAGGATGACAATATTAACTGCGACCTTCCAGATGTAGCCGATGACGACCATTTCTTAGCCCTGAGTGCCGGAGATTGAAGGCACTCGCTTACAGCGGCACGGCGTTCAGGGAAATACCGCCGTTGAAACCTTCACCTGATAAACTGGGCTACTGCTGTTCCGATAGCCTCGATTGCCTCGCGCTTCTCTTCGAACATATGCCACCGAGCGTAGACGCCAGTCACGCCCTTGTCGTTGTGGTTCAGTAACGCTTTGACATAGTCGAGGGGCAGTCGCGCGGCCTGTACGATTGTTGCAGCCGTTCGCCGAAGGTCGTGAGGCGTGAAGGCTGCCAGCTCCTTGTCTTCTAGCAGGCGGCGGACGGCTTGGCTCATTGAGTGACGCGAGAGCATTCCGACGGTTTCAAAGCGACTGGCGAACACGGGCCTATCGGCTTTGTCCTCGCCGTCCTCCGGCTTGCCAATCTCTAAGGCCGCTTCGATCAACCGCACCGCAGTCGGCGAGAGCGGCACGGTATGTTCTGCCTTTTTGTTCTTGGTCCGCTCTGGCGGAATGATCCAATGGGGCTTGTCGCCATCGAGGCCATGAAGCTCAGAACGCATCATGCCCGCGACTTCGCCCGGGCGCTGGGCTGTCAGCAATACGACTTTCAGCGCCGCGCGCGTCGCGTCCGTGATGCCCGCTTTCTCGTCATCAAGGATCGCAAAGAAGGCCTTCAGTTCGTCGAGCGTAAGGACGCGGTTCTTCTCGACTTCCTTGCCGCCGACCTTCTTCATGCCGTGCAGGAAGTTTTCCGTCAAAATCTCACGGTCGTTCGCGTACCCCCACATGGTGCGGATAACCGACTGAGTCCGATTCGCCGACGACGGCGAGGCCTTGGCGATCTCTTCGAGGAACTCCCTGATCTCACCCCGGGTAATCGAGCCCACGGCGCGCTTGCCGAACTTCGCCTTAGGGCGTTTCAGATACCCTTCGTCGTTTTTCCAACTGCTCTTGCGCGGCCTGCCGGTGCGGGGGTCGATAGCCTGTATGTGGGCTAGGTATTGGTCGCACAGCTCGCCGAACGTGACGACACCCTTCCGGTGCTCGACAAGCTGACGCTCTTGCGCGGCCTTGGGGTCCTCGCCCTGGCCGTTCCTGGCCTCTTCCCGGTCCCGTGCGTCCCGGGCGAGCTTCAGGGAGAGGGCGGGAGCCTTCGGACCGTACAGCCCCAGCGTCACGCGGCGCATGCCTCCCTTGGCCCGGGAGCGATAGGCGAACGTCCAGCGCGCGACGCCGGACGGCGGACAGCGCAGCACCAAGCCGCCCCCGTCGCTCAGCTCGATCCGCTTCCCGGTCTCTTTGGCCTCCGCAATAGCCTTGTCGACCGCCTTGGCCGCGAGCCGGTTTCGAGCCCTAGTCATGGTTGCCCCTTCCGATTTGTTTCCCCGGCGTTTCCCCGGCGTTTCCCCGCGACCTATTCCGGGGTGTGAGCCCTAGTCTGTAGCGGTGCGCCGGAGCGGCCTTATACCCTATTTGGGAAACTTTTGGGAAACATCGGCGCGGGATTGGCCGGTTACTGGCGGTAACTAGTGGTAGCTCTTGGTATGGCCTAAATTGCTGATATTACGGCACTAATGGTGCCTCTTGGTACGCGCTGCTCTTTCGCGGTATTCCGGTTTGGAATCACTGGGAGACTAGGGGTCGGAGGTTCAAATCCTCTCGCTCCGACCATTTTTCCAAATACTTTCGATCTCGTCTCGAGACGGCCCGTTTGCAGCGGGCCGCCCGTTTACAGGCGGTTTACGCAATCCGTTCGCTCCGCGTTCTCTTCGGCTAGGAGGCCAAAGGCGGAGAGTCCACGAGATCGACACCACGCGCGTCGTCGAGACCCGCGCCGGGGCACCAAGTCCCAGCCTACATCCCAAACATGACAACGGACGGCATCGACTCCGTAAGCCGCCGCGACAGGGCACTGTACGGCTCGATCAACTAACGCATCTGGCGGGCCCTTCTGGCTGCGAGCACTACCGCTCCGAACGACCGCCACTTGCGATGGAACCGGAATAAACATATGATAATCTTATTGAAACTCAGAGTTGCGTTAATTGAAGCACATTGCACCAGGCGGGCTCCGGTGCCGCACAGTTTTCACTAGGCCTGACAAGATCGCGCTTGCTGCCATCGGGGCTATGGCAGCGTTGGCAGTTCTCTCGGGCTTACTGAACCCACAATCGGAGACAACCAAAAGCGTGTTTCGCACCCCACCCAGCTGCTATTCAATCGGCACCTCGGTAGCCCCAGGGTGTTCAGCGACGCCAAGTGACACGACGAAATAGCCCGCGGACTTTGACTTCGCGTAGTTCGAGACGGGGCGAGCTATGAGGTCCGTCGACATCGTCGGAGGGGTTCTTCTAGGGATCGAGATCATCGCTACACCAAGCGCGAGCAGAAGCCCGCTAGCTTGAGGCCGAGCCAACGATGCGATCAGCTAACGAAGCATCAAAGTCTTGCGAAGGCTGCATGCGTAGAAAACCAACCGACCCCGCTGCCTGGGGAGCCGATGCATTGATGCTCCAATTTCGGATCGAGCGAATGGCAAGTGGGTTGGCAGGATCAGCACTGTATTGGTGCCTCTTGTCATGATCTGCCGTCAGCGTGCGATCGCGATCCTCCAAGGGGAGGTCTGGGAGAGCATCTTGAATATTCGTCCTATGATGCCATCGAGCTTACGCTATCAACTCCAAAATCGGCAGTTGCCAGGTAGGGGCTAGCCAAGCGCTGGTTTTGCGGCGGCGCGCAGCTCTGGGTTTGAGCTTACGGCCAAATACCCCACCACCATCCGCGTCGTCTCGTCCACCAGGACCTTCACCCTCTTCTCCGACAGCATCTCGGCGTGGTTCAGCACCGTGTTGTGCGCGACGGCCTCGATCGTGCTGACGCAGATGAACGTCGCTAGGCCCGGATCGATCTTGCGCATCTCCTTGCGGCGGCTTCCGAGATAGGTGCGCACCAAGGTGTGGACTTCGCGGTTGAAGGCTTCGACGTCCTTCAGCTGGCCGGTGCGGGGGATCTGCTCGGCGAGGACGCGGTGGAGTTTCGGGTTGATGCGGTGGGCTTCGATTGCGACGGTGACGAGTTTTCGCACGGCTTGCTCGATCGGCATGTCGGCGACTTCAAGGAGCGCGGTGCGGACGAGGCCCATGATCTCCTCGTTGTGGCGGTCGATCACGGCGGCGACGAGCGCCTCCTTGCTCGGGAAGTATTGATAGAGCGAGCCGACGCTGACGCCGGCGATCTCGGCGATGCGGTTGGTGCTGGCTTTCTCAAAACCTTCCTTGACCAGAATGCGAGCAGTCGCCTCGACCAGCGCGTCGACGGTGGCGCGGGATCGCTCCTGCGAGGCATTTTTCCGGGGTTTTGTGGGCGGTTTGCGGGCCACGGCCTTGTGATCTGAATGCGAGTAGGAAAAGCGAGTGAATGCTCGCATTATAGCGGCAAGCGGCGGCGGGTCGGCAAGCCTGTTTGTCGCCGCCGCGAACGCGCCAGATGGGGATATGGCCATGAGCGTTGCCAGGATCGTGTCGGCCTTGCAGTTTTGCCCGGGTGGTTGCGTGTTCAGTCCACCGGCCCGGCGCGATCCCGCGCCAAGCCTGCAAAGCCGCGCCTTCAACCTGCTGCTGCGCCTTCTTCCGTTCAAGAAGCAGCTGGCATCAGCCGAAGCCGTGCAGGCCCACGTGCGGAAGCTCGCATTGGAGCCTGTAACGTTCGAGCCGACGGGGCTCGGCCGCGGCGTCGAGGCGACGCTGACGAAGATGGGCGGCTGGCCGGTCTATTACACGGCACCGTCGTCGGGCCATGAGGGGTGCAACTACGTCATGTTCCTGCATGGCGGCGGCTTCATCAATGAGATCGTGCCGGCTCATTGATGCTTCGTCGGACAGATGACTCGGCAGGCGCGCGTTTGCTGCGTCGTGCCGATCTATCCGCTGGCGCCGCGCGCGACTGCGAAGGACGTCGTGCCGACGACGGCCGAGCTGCTGCGCATGCTGCTGGAAGACGCAGGGTCCGCAAAGGTCACGGTGGTCGGCAATTCCGCCGGCGCAGGGCTCGCGCTCGCGGCCTGCCAGTGGCTGCGCGATCGCGGCCATCGGCAGCCGAGCCGTCTGGTGCTGATCTCGCCCGCGGCCGATGCGTCGGTCAGCCGCGTGGAGCAGGTTGCGATCGCTGCGCGCGATCCGATCCAGGACATTCCGGGGATCGTCGAGGCGGGACGGCTCTATGCCGGCGAGCTCGATGTCGGCCATCCCTTCGTCAGTCCGCTCAACGGCGCCTTCCGCGCGCTGGCGCCGATGACGATCTTCTCGGGGACGCGCGATCTGCTCTACCCTGACAGCGTCGATCTCGCGGAGCGGGCGCGGACGGTGGGCGTGTCGGTCGAGCTGCATCTTTTGCGCGGCCAGCCGCATAATTATGCGTTGATGCCGACGCCGGAAGGACGGCGGGCGCGTGCAATCATCCTGCGTGAGATTGGGTAGGAATGTGGCGTGATCATCGTCACAGAGCGCGTTGCCGCGAACGGTCCGGCGCTGGCGGCGCCCGCGTGGAGGGATAAGGCGATCCCCGGGGCGTTTCCTCGTCGTCTTGCTATCCGTTTTTTGCGGGCCTTCAGGCGCGGCCCTTGATCTCGTAGTGACCTGGCACGCATTTGTAGCGCTCGAGGCGCCAGTTGGCGTGATAGATCGGATGCTCGCCCATCCATTTCGCTAAGGGGGCCTGTGCACCGACCGCACACTGCATCATCGAAATCTCGGGCGTCATGTTGCTGTCGGTCACGATTTCCTCGACGCAAGCGCCCGAGGCAGACGCACCTAGCCGGCAGAGCACCGCTACGACGGTCACGAACATTCCTGTCACCTCATTGGTTGTTTCTGACCACGAAGAGGATGCAAGCGGAGTGCCAGAGCCTGTTACACGCAAACAACACGCTGGCTTGGCCGACTCAAACCCAGCGTCCATTCCCCCGTGGTTCCCGCATTTGTCCGGCTTCGGGTTATGGCGGTGCGCCTTGAGACGCCGACCGCGCGCTCCGCGTGGTGACCGCACTGGAGTGGCCGATAATCCGTGTGCCGAAATAACTGATGCCGAATGGCATCGCCGATCCGCTTTTACCCGCGGATGCGGCGCTGCTACAGTTTTGCGCGCGCCTCGCTAAATGGCGCTGCGACGAAGAAACATACCGACAAGGGGAGGGACCGAAGTCCGATGAAGGATTTTGCTGGAAAGATCGCGGTCATCACCGGCGGCGGCACGGGGATGGGGCGCGAGCTCGCGCGGCAGCTCGTCGCCGAAGGCTGCAACGTCGCGATGTGCGACGTCTCGGAAGCGGCGATGGCCGAGACCAAGCGGTTGTGCGAGGTCGACAGGCTGCCGCAGGGCCTGCGCGTCACGACGCATGTCGCCGACGTCGCGATCGAGGATCATCTGAAGCGCTTTCGCGACGAGCTCGCGGAGCAGCAGAAGACGGACAAGATCCATCTCCTGTTCAACAATGCCGGCATCGGCGGCGGCGGCAGCCTGTTCACCAACACGCGCGAGCAGTGGGAGCGCACCTTCAACATCTGCTGGGGCGGCGTCTATCTCGGCGTGCGCACCTTCCTGCCGATGCTGGTGGCGGCGGACGAGGCCCACATCGTCAACACCGCGAGCGTCAACGGCTTCTGGGCCTCGATCGGCATGAACCAGGCGCACACAGCCTACAGCTCGGCCAAGTTCGCCGTGAAAGGATTTACCGAAGCGCTGATCAACGATCTTCGCCTGCATGCCCCGCACGTCAAATGCTCGGTGGTGATGCCCGGTCACATCGGCACCTCGATAGTCTCCAATTCGCGCAAGGTGCAGACGGGCGACGGCTCGGAGCGGCTCAGCGACGACGAGGTGGCGCTGACCCGCAAGCGCATGGCCGCGGCCGGCGTGCCGGATGCCGACAAGATGTCGGACGACGACATCCAGGCGGCGTTCGCCGAGCGCGCCCGCAGCTTCCTGGAGGATGCGCCGACGACGGCGGCGCAGGCGGCGAAGATCATTCTCGACGGCGTCAAGGCGGAGCGCTGGCGTATTCTCGTCGGCGAGGACGCCAAGCATCTCGACGAGCGGGTGCGCGCCACGCCGGAGCAGGCTTACGACCGCGCCTTCTACGAAAGTTTAACGCAAGAGGTGGGCTGGCGGCTCGGGTGAGTCGGCACTGCCGACCCACTCAAGAGAAGCGCCCAGATGTAGGTATGATGGTCGTCATGACAAGAGGTGCGCGGCTGATTTCGCGTGCCAGCTCCCGCCAATTGGTAGCCGTATGATGAATTGGAATATCGGGCATGCGACAGGGACGATCGTTCAAGCGATGGTGATCTCAAGCGAGTCTCATTTGAAGCACGGTAGCTTGGTTGCTGAACTGAAATAGTTTAGTCAATCAGGGTAACGCGACGACCAGAGCGTAGCTCACCATGATGCCCGCATGCCTCTCCGACGATTTGATCTTTTGCCCGGAGCGTGAGGACATCTCCGCTGAATTCACGCGGCTCCTCACCGCGGCGCAGGAGGGTGGCGCCACCATCGCAGAATGCCTGCTGATCGCCCGCCAGCTGAAGCGTGGCGACGATCAGTCCTGGCACCGTGAATGGAAAAAGCTCGCGCGGGCCAACCGGCACCGCGCCGAAGCCGCGTTCGCGGAAGGGCACATGGCGAGCGCGCAGCGCAACTGGCTGCGCGCGATGAACTACTACGCTGCGGCGGCGATGCCGCTCGAGGCGGCCGACGAGCGCCGCTGGGTCGCGGTGCTCGCGACGCAGGAATGCGCCCGCCGCTATCTGTCGGCACGCACGCCCCCCGGCGAAGTGGTGACGATCCCCTGGCTCGATGACCATTCGCTGCAAGGCTATTTCCTGCCTGCGCCCTCGGGTCGAGGGCCGGCCCCGACCGTGATCTGCATCGGCGAGCCCGGACACCGCAAGGAAGAGTTTCTGTTCAAGCTGGCGCCGCATGCGCGCGAGCGTGGCTTTGCAATGCTGGCGCTGGATCTGTTCGGCGATCAGCGCGACGATTATCTCGATGTGCTGCTGCGGCGCCGGGATCTCGAAAGCGCAATTCCGGCCGTGATGGACTATCTGGAGACGCGCAGCGATGTCGATGTCGGCCGCATCGCCATCGTGGCCGATGGCTGGGGCTCGTCCTTCGTGGCACGCGCGGTGTTGCAGGAGCCGCGACTGGCGGCGGCCGTTTGCGACGGCGGACTGTGGGACTTGCACGAGCGGGCCTTCTTCGCCAGCCGCTTTGCGATGAGCGACGTCAGCATCGTTCCGGTGCCCCATGCGCCGCTGATGGCCTCCAGCGCCGAATGTCCGGTGCTGATCACGCTGGGCGAGGACGGCTGGCTCAAGGCCGACCGCGCCCGCCAGATCGTGCAGACGTCGCGGCTTGGCAGCTCCGAGGTCATGCTCAAGGTGTTCACCGCCGGTGAAACCGGCGCCGCGCAGGCCCACGCGGACAATCCGAGCCTCGCCAACGAATACATCTTCGACTGGCTTGAATCCCGGCTCAGTTCGCCTCTGCGAATCTGAAGCGCTACGACCTCCCTTAGAAGTCGAGGCTGAGGCGGACGCAGGCCTTCTCGAGGCGCGACTTCAACATCGCGAGCTTGGTGGTGAATTCGGTGAGCTCGTGCTCGTCGAACTCCTGGAAGACGAATTCCTTGATCGTCTTGTACTGTTCGTTGAGGCTCGCGAGGTGCTTCTGCGTCTTCTCGGTCAGGGACAGCCGCACCACTCTTGCGTCCGTCGGCGAGGGGCGGCGGCGCAGCAGGCCTTTCTTCTCGAGCAGCTTGGATTGCGTGGTGACGAAGGACGGATCGACGTGGAGGAGCTTGGAGACGACGTTGACCGGGATGCCATCGTCCTTGTCGAGGTCGGAGATCGCCATCAGTATCAGCCATTGCGGGCCGCTGATGCCGAGCGTCCGCGCCCAGATCTGCCGCACTTCCTCCAGATACATGTTGATCGACGATATCTCCCAGGTGAAGCGCCTGATGATATCCAGGTTGGCGATCGAGCGCAGGCGCGCTCCCTCTTTCCTCGTCGCGGACACAGCGTCACTCCCGTGAACTGATCTTTCAGGCCGGTGATCGTGGGATGCCATAGTCCACGCAAGCCTGCCCCGACGCAAGTGCAGAGCAGGGTAATTTTGTCACTAAAATTACAAAGATGAGAAAGTCAGGCTATAGGCTTCGGCGGAAGTGTTGCGCCGCGGGCACAGGTTTAGCGAAACCAGAAAGCTGATCAAATAAACTATTTTGATTAGCGAAACGGCGCAGGCATATTGATGCGTGACGGTGGGGGGTACTCGATCGTCCCGTTGCAGGTGGTTCGCTCACGTCCCTCGCCTCGATTGCGGGTGTGGCCGAAAGCGCAAAGCGGCCGAGCGGATTTGAGAGACGGGGATCTTGGGGGGCCTCACGGTCCGGTCTCCGTAAAATGAGCAACTTGGAGGTTTTAAATGAAAGTGGTGAAGAGCCTTTTGCTCGGCACTGCGGCGGGTCTGATCGCCGTCGGTGGAGCCCAGGCCGCCGATCTTCCGGTCAAGGCCAAGGCGGTCGAGTACGTCAAGATCTGCACGCTCTACGGCGCGGGCTTCTACTACATCCCGGGCAGCGACACCTGCATCAAGCTGGGCGGCTATTTGCGTGCCGAAGTGGCGCTCAACGCCGGCGGCAATTACAGCGCCCAGTACAACGGCGTGTTCGCGGCCAACAACCGCCTGACCAACTACTACTCGATGCGCGCGCGTGAAGATCTCAACATCGACACCCGCACCGCGACCGAGTACGGCGTCGTCCGCACCTATTTCGACGCGGTCTTCACCTGGACGACCGGCAACTATGGCGGCACCGGTTCGGCCACGGGAGCGACCCAGTACAGCGGCACGATCGGCCTCAACGCGGCCGGCACCGGCCTCACCGGCTCGAGCGGCGGCGCCGTCAACGGCACGGACGGCGGCATCTCCGGTGGCGCGCTCGGCGTCTACTACGCCTTCATCCAGTTCGCCGGATTCACCATGGGTAAGGCGGTGTCGCAGTTCGACGCGCCCTGGATCAACTATCCCGGCAACAATTTCGACCAGCTGGTCGGCGGCAGCGGCACCACCAACGGCGTGGCGCAGTTCACCTACACGGCCGATTTCGGCCAGGGCATCACGGCCTCGTTCTCGGCGCAGGACCAGACGCAGGTCTTCCAGACCAACATCTGGAACACGGCCGGCATGTCGACCACGGGCGTGCTCGGCGGTGCCTACGGTTCGAACGACCTCGGCGGCAGCCGCTCGCCCGATCTCGTCGCGATGGTTCGCGTCGATCAAGCCTGGGGCCTGTTCCAGGCGTCGGTCGCGGCGCACGACAACCATGTCGCTTACTACGGCGCCACTGAAACCACCGGTCATCCGGAAGACAAGTGGGGCTGGGCCGTCCAGCTCGCATTGGGCATCAAGAACATCCCGACTGGCGCCGGCGACGTGATCAACATCTCGGGCGTCTACACTGAAGGCGCGAGCCGCTACAACTTCCAGGAGCTGGCCGCGACCAGCTACTCGATGTTCGGCAGCTCGAACGCGGCCTATCAGAGCATCGGCTTCGCCGGCGTGTCTGATGCGGTGTTCGCACCGGGCGGCAGCCTCGAACTGACCAAGACCTACGGTTTCCGTGGTGCCTACACCCACAACTGGAATCCGTACTGGAACACGGCGCTGTACGGCGCGTGGGCTGCGGTCAATTACAGCGGCACGGCGAAAGGCCTGATCTGCGGCAGCGCCGCGTTCGCCACCCTGACCGGCACCTGCAACCCGGACTTCAACATCGGCCAGGTCGGCGTCATCACGCGCTGGACGCCGGTGAAGAACCTGACCTTCTCGGCCGACTTCACCTACAGCCATCTCGACCAGAAGTATTCGGGCGCGATCACGACCGGAGCCCTGACCGGCGTCGCCAAGCCGGCGGCGACCTACGAGCTGAAGGACCAGGACACCTACAGCCTGCTGCTGCGCGCCCAGCGCAACTGGTAAGCTTGGGGTATCGAGCCCTTGATGAAGCCCCGGCGGGAAACCGCCGGGGCTTTTTTCCGCAATGAGGGGCGTTCGGAAAATCCGGCAGCCGTTGCGAAGCGCGAAGACGAGCCATGCGGTTCGATCGCCTCAAATTTATTTACTTACCTGAGTTACTAAGCTATATGGCTTTTGGCCAAATACGAAAGTTGCGGCTCTTAGCTTCACGCTAAGCCTCCAGAAACCTCCGGTGATGCCCCGCCGGAGGTTTTTTGTTTTTGGAGATGCTGCAGATCAACCGCGCATCGCGCGAGCGCGCGCATACGGCCGGTAGGCGAGGCGGCTGTGACCGGCGCAATAGGGCTGGCCGTCGGGCGTCGTGTTGCCGCAGAAGCAGAAATCGTCTTCGCCCGGCGTCGAGATCGGCCATCGGCAGCGGTTCTCGGACAGCTCCAGCAGCGAGCAGCGATTGGCGTCGTCGATCGGGCCTGCGACCACCGGCGCGTCGGCCTCGCCATAGATGGTGGCGAGCATCTCGTATTGCAGCCGCGGCACGGCCTTGCGCGCCCGCGCCGGCGCCAAGCCTCTGTCCTGGACCTTGCGGTCGTCGAATGTCCGGCCGCGCGTCAGATTCAGCCGCGACAGCTTGCCGATCACGGCGTTGCGGCTGACGCCGATGTCGGCGGCGATCTCGCTGCAGGAGAGGCCGGCGTCGAAGTGCCGCTTCAACAGCTCAATGCGTTCGTCGGTCCAAGTTCGTGAAGAGGCAGGCGAGAGAACAGGCATGTGTTGCGATCCCAGGTTGCAGATGTCGGCCATCCGCCCGCTCGGAGATCCGTCCGCCTCACGTCCGGCGCGCGCTCACGTCCTGCCATTGTCGCGGATCGACAGAAGCCCGTCCTTGATGGCGAGACGGATGCCTTCCTCGATCAATGTCCGCGCGACGCCGGGAACGCTGGTGCCGTGGGTGCCCTGTCTCACCAGTTTCTCCAGATAGGCGATGGTCGAGAGCGCCAGGGTTACGGGAATGCGGTCAGTCTCGGCTTTTTCGGTGGCCATGGCCCGAACGCTAGCCTCTTACTCGGGTACATAAAAGTAACGATTAAGACTCTATTTAGTTTCGGGGGTGGAAGTCAAATCAGCGCCGGGGCAGCAGCTCACCTGGTTGGAATCGCTTGGGAATCGGACACGTCGCGGCGCGCCGCAGGGAAGACCGGGCGGCGGCTCGATGTCGGCAGGTCGGGGAAGGGCGCGGCGGCTCAGCCGTGCACGATCGTCTTTTCGATCATGCAATGGATGCCCTTGGCGCCGTTGACGGTCTGGGTCACGCGCAGGTCTGCGGCCAGGCTGCACAGCGTGTAGGCATCCTCGCGCGATAGATTTCGCGTCTCGCCGAGCAGCGCGATCATGTCGCGCAGCGCACGCACCACGCATTGGTCGAGATCGGGGTCCATCGCCATGGTCATGTAGTGCGTCGGCGTCTCGGCGCGGGGGTACTCGAGCCTGAGGTCCTTGCGCAGCGTGAGGCGGAAGCGGCCCCGCAGCGCGGTCTCGATCGCGGTGACGCAGACCTCGCCGTCGCCCTGCACGCCATGGCCGTCGCCGCAGGAGAACATCGCACCTGGCACGAACACCGGCAGATACAGCGTCGCACCCGCACCGAGCTCCTTGTTGTCGAGATTGCCGCCCATTGCGCGCGGGATCAGCGAGGAGATACGGCCCCAGCTAGGTGGCGGCGATACGCCCATCACGCCGAAGAACGGTTTGAGCGGCAGGTCTAAACCCCAGGGCATGCGGCCGACCATCCGCGTCCGGTCGAGTGGGATGTTGAGGAAGCGCGTCTCGTGGAAATCGTCGGGCAGGGTGCCGGCCAGCGGCTTGATCATGTTCCAGCCCCAATCCTGCCGGAGCTGCACGTCGAGGATCTCGACCGCGAGCACGTCGCCGGGCTCGGCTCCCTCGACCGCGATCGGGCCGGTGAGGATGTGGCCCGGCAGCATGCGCTCGTTTGTGGCATGAACCTGGTGCATTTCCGGCGGAATGTGAAATTTGTCGCGATCGGGCAGCACGTCCGGACCGCCGCTGATGGTATCGACCGTCACCTCATCGCCGCTTGCAATGGTGAGGACGGGCTTGAGCGCGGCTTCGAAGAAGCCCCAATGACAGGTTTCGGGGGTGGAATGCAGGTGATGATGGGTCATATGCCGCGTCCGGTTGGTTTCATCGGCCGCGGGCTTGACCCGGCGATCGATCCTCTTTCAAGAAGATTTCTGAAGATGGCGGGGCCGGTCAAGCCCCGCACAGACAGGCAAGATGATTTCAGCGAGGCTCCCCTGTTTTTCGTTCTTTCCAAGACCCTCGGCACCGCGCTGCTGCCGATCAATCTCCTGGTCGAGCTCGGAATCCTGTCTGTCGTGCTGATGGTGACGCGCTTTGCCGCGCTCGGCCGCAAGCTTGCCGTGATCACGCTGGTGCTGCTGGCGCTCGCGGCGTTCTCGCCGCTCGGCAATCTGTTGATCTATCCGCTGGAGTCTCGCTTTCCTGCGTGGGACGCCTCGCGCGGCGCGCCCGACGGCATCATCGTGCTCGGCGGCTCGGTCGACACCGATCTGTCGGCGGCGCATCGCACGCCGGTCGTCGCGCACGCGGCCGATCGTCTGTTCGCGCCGGCCGAGCTTGCCCGCCGCTATCCGAGCGCGCGCATCGTGTTCACGGGAGGCAACGCGAACCTGGTTTCGACCGAGGCGAAGGAGGCCGACTATTCCGCGCCGATCCTGGAGAACCTCGGCATACCGAAGGAGCGCCTGATCCTCGAACGTGACTCCCGCAACACCTGGGAGAATGCGATGTTCACCAAGAAATTGGTGTCACCAAAGCCGCGCGAGCGCTGGCTGCTGGTGACGTCGGCCTTCCACATGCCGCGCTCGATGGGGATCTTCCGCAAGGCTGGATTTGACGTCGAGGCGTATCCGGTGGACTGGCGGATGGGCGGACGAGACGATTTGTTTTCCTTCACGAATATGGGTGCGGACGGACTCGGCCGAACGGAAGTGGCCATCCGCGAGTGGATCGGCCTCGTGGCCTACCGTCTGATGGGCCGAACCGGCGAGTTGCTTCCAGGACCGGGCAGGGACTAGAACGAGGGCACCAAGACAAGAACACGGCGCGCGATCGCCGGCGCGGAGGAAGCCATGCAACAGCAGAGTGCAGACAGGATCGATCTTGCCGGCCTCGTCGCCGATCTCAACAGCTTGCTGCGGCTGAAGACCAACGTGATCGGCATGAAGTTGTTCGCGACGGCCGCAGAGATGGAGGCGATCCCGAAAATCCGCCGCCCGAATGCAATTCACACCACCGATCAGATCGTCAGCATGGCGGCGCGCCTCGGCTGGACCGTCGGCATCACCGCCGACGATCTCGTAGGTAGCCAATGCCGCGCCGTGATCGGGCTCAGCCCCCAGGACGACAAATGGCTCGCCGGCGAGAACTATGTCGGAGTCTGGCATGGTACCGCAGAAGATGCGCGCAAGCGCCAGGAGGCGCTGGACGTGGTTCCGTTCGGACACTATCAGGCGCTCGCCGTCAGTCCGCTGGCGAGCGGCCGGCTCGATCCGCCCGACATCTGCCTCGTCTATGCAACGCCGGGGCAGATGATCATCCTGATCAACGGGCTGCAATATACCGGCTACAAGAAATTCGAGTGGGGCGTGGTCGGCGAGACCGCGTGCGCGGATTCCTGGGGGCGGGCGCTCAAGACCGGGGAGCCCAGCCTGTCCTTGCCATGCTATGCCGAACGGCGCTATGGCGGCGTGCCGGACGAGGAGATGCTGATGGCATTGAAGCCTTCGCATCTCGCCAAGGCAATTGAAGGCATGAAGGCGCTGGCCAAGAACGGCCTGCGCTATCCGATCCCGCCCTATGGCATTCAAAGTGACGTCCGTGCCGGCATGGGCGTGAGTTACGCGAAGAAGTAAAGGCCGATCATGAGCTCTGCGAAATTCGACATCGTCGTCTACGGCGCGACCGGCTTCACCGGCCAGCTCGTCGCCGAATATCTGGCGGCCCATTACAAGGACGACATGGCGCTGAAATGGGCGATGGCGGGTCGCAGCCTCGACAAGCTGAAATCGGTGCGCGACGCCATTGGCGCGCCAGCCGACACGCCGCTGATCGTGGCGGATGCGTCGGACGCGGCGTCGCTGAAGGCGATGGTGGCGCAGACCAAGTCGGTGATCACGACGGTCGGTCCCTATCAATTCTATGGCGAGGACCTGCTCGCGGCCTGCGTCGCTGCGGGTGCGGACTATTTCGATCTCTGCGGCGAGCCGGTCTGGATGCGACAGATGATCGACAAGTACGGTGCGGCGGCCGAGGCGAGCGGCGCGCGCATCGTGTTTTCCTGCGGCTATGATTCCGTGCCGTTCGAGCTCGGCACTTTCTTCGTGCAGGAAGAGGCGAGGCGTGTGTTTGGCGCGCCGGCCCCGCGCGTGAAGGGCCGCGTGCGCGACATGCGCGGCACGCTGTCCGGTGGCACCGCGGCGAGCGCGAAAGCGACCTTCGACGCCGTCGCGAAGGATCTCAGCCTCGTCGCCATCCTCAACGATCACTTCGCGCTGACGCCGGGCTTCACCGGCCCGAAACAGCCGAAGGGCAACAGGGCGACTTACGAGGAGGACCTGCAATCCTGGGCCGCTCCGTTCATGATGGCGCTGATCAACACCCGCAACGTCCATCGCTCCAACATGCTGATGGGCTTTCCGTACGGGAAGGACTTCGTCTACGACGAGATGGTCCTGACCGGTCCCGGCGAGAAGGGCGAGGCCAATGCGAAGCGCGTGATGGCGGCCAATGCCGAGAAGACCGGTCCGAACGCACCGAAGCCAGGCGAGGGGCCGTCGAAGGAGGAGCGCGAGAACGGTCTGTTCAATCTGCTCTACGTCGCGATTGCTCCCGACGGTCGCATGGTCCGCGCCGGCGTCACCGGAGACCGCGATCCCGGTTACGGCTCGACCTCGAAGATGATCTCCGAATGCGCGATCTGCCTGCTGCGCGACGCAGCAGACGTTCCGGCCGGTTTCTGGACGCCGGGCGCAGCGATGCAGCACAAGCTGATCAAGCGGCTGGTCGATCACGCCGGGCTGACGTTCGGGGTGGAAGGGTAGGTTGGCTCTCGTAGCAACCATTAGATTCGCCCGATCGCTGAGGGTAGCATGACGCCGTGCTTGCGGCCGTCAAGGCGTGGCCTGGCGGCAGCGGAGATGGAGTTGAGGCCAGGGCGACGGCCAGCCTTTGACGGCCGCGGCGCGCGGCGTCTTTGTGACGGCAGGTCGGGACGAAGAAACGGTGCTTCGGCCGAACAAAGAAACGCCATCAGGTAGCCGGAGCCCTCGCGATCTCGGGCGGTTTTGTCTGCCAAGGCGTGCCGCGGGCGACCACTGTGTTGGCGAAGATTAATAGCTTTCTGGCGCAAGCGATCAATGCGCGCTTGTGTTCCTTGCCTGCTCCCATCAGCCTTCCATAGAGCGTGATGAGCTGCGGATTCCAGCGAAATGACGCCGGCAGCGCCGCAGTAAAGAGCGCACGTCGCAGCCGTTCACGCCCGCCGGCGATGTGACGAACGCCGGTGCGATCGCCGCTGTCGTCATCGTAAGGGGCAATGCCAGCCAGCGCGGCCGCTTGCTCGCGCGTGATCTGACCGATCTCGGGCATCCGCACCAGAATGACCATGGCGGTCTTTAGCCCGATACCATCGATGCTGTTGATCAAGTCGAGCCGCTCGGCAAGATCGCGATGCTCACGGATTGCGGCGGCCAGTGCCTTCAGTTCGACCTTCTCGCGCTTGGCCAGGCGAGCGATATCCTCCTTCCACAGCTTCTGGAGCCGCATATTGCGGCAGCTCTCGATCCGGTTCTTCAGCCGAGCAATGTCCTCGGTGATCTGGTCGATCATCGTCAGGTGCTCGGCAAATGGCAGCAAGCGGGGATCCGGAGCTGCGTGGATCTTCTTGACCGCGGCGGTGCAGGCCGCAATCAGCGCGGCATCGATCTTGTCGTTCTTGGCGCGCTGCAGCTGGAACACGGCATAAGCGCGCACCTGGGCCGGCTGAAATACGACGACCACAAACCGCTGGCGCCGCAACTCGGCGACGACAGCCTGCTCATAGCCGCCGCTCGCCTCGATCCCGACCCGTTTGACCTTGTGGCGCTGCAACCATTCCACCAGCACTTTATAGCCATCCGGCGTGTTATCGGCCTGAAGCCGCTCCAAACTGCCATCAAGTGCCACATCGAGCTTACGTTTACCGGTATCGATCCCGGCACAGATCGTGATACGCTTGGCCATCTTCGTCGACCCTCCCTTGTGTGTGCGAACCTAAAGTTCGTTCAACCATCCGGGTCCCGATGAAGTACCGATCGCGATCCTGCTACGAAAGGCAGCCCTCAAGGCTTCGGTGGGCATCGATCCGATCGATCGGCAGCCCAGCTCGGGCGGCCACCCGAGCTGGGCCATTCCTCACGGAACGAGGCCATTCTAGTCCGGTGCGCTAAAACAAGGGTGGGCAAAGGCGCAACGCGCCGTGCCCACCATCTCTCTGGGATCGCATCAGCAATGGTGGGCACGCTTCGCTTTGCCCACCCTACTGCACCGTTCGTGGTGCTACGCCGCCCGTGCATCGTACGCGTACATGAAATCCATGCCTTTGGCGCCCAGCGGCAGCAGCCATTTCAGCATCTGATTGCGCATCCACGCGCCGATGGCGCTGAACTCGCGCTTGCTGTTGCCGTTGCGGCGGGCCATCGCGACGATCTTCTCGGTGCGTGGGCGGCGCTCGGCCTCGAAGGCCTGGAAGATGGCGCCGAGCTCCTGGCCTTCCTGCATCAAGCGCGCGAGCCGGCGCCCTGGCCGGCATGTGGGCTGGTTGCGTGCGCGGCATCGCCGATCAAGAGCGAACGCTTGCGCGACCAGGCCGGCAGGGTCGCGACGTCGAGCGTGTCGGTGACCACGATGTTCTCGGCCGCTTCGATGATAGCGGGGATCGGATCGTGCCAGCCGCGATGGAAGCCGCGCAGATGCTGCTTCAGCGTCGCGTGATCGAGCGCGCGGAACATCGCCGCGTCCATGCCACATGCGGGCTGAGTACTCCACCACATCACGCCGTCGGTCGGATCCGGGCTGCAATAGCCGTAGCCGAAGAATCCGCTCTGGCCGAACGTCGTCTCGACGCGCCGGCCGATCGGCCTGCCGTCGAGCACGGCGTGCGGCACGAAGCCGCCGAAGCCGATCAGGCCGGTGTCGAACGGCTGCGGCCCGTCAGGCACGACCTGGCGGCGCACGACCGAGTGGACGCCGTCTGCGCCGATCAGGAAATCGCCTTCGGCGGTGGTGCCGTCAGCGAAATAGGCGATGATCGGCTGATCGCCACGATCCTCGATCTTGATCAGGCGTTTCTCGAAATGGAGTGAGACGCAGGCGCACCAGGCCTTGTCGATCAGGATCTCGTTCAGCGTGGCACGGGAGATGTTGACGGCCGGCTGGCCGAAGCGCCGCGCCAAGTCGCGGTTGATCGAGCCCAGCTTCTCGCCGCCCTGCGAATAGAAGTCGAAGGACTCCGCCACCGAGCCACGGCTGATCAGCTCGTTCGAAAGGCCGATCTCGTCCATCACATGCATGCCGTTCGGGGCGATCTGGAGGCCGCCGCCGATGCCTTTCGAATAGGGCCAAGCCTCGTAGATCGCGGATTCGATACCGGCGCGGCGCAGCAGGATGGCGGCAACGGGCCCGGCGATACCGGCGCCGATGATCAGGGCCTTGCGGGGACGGTTGGACATGGCTTGCTCCCGACGTTTCCATGGTGCTAGGAGAAATCACGGTCGCTAAATCTCTTAGCGACTAAGATATATATCTAGTAAGAGAAGGGGCCGGCCTTGTCAAGGACGAAGGCGCGCGCGGCGCTGTTGCAGGAGCTCGAGGCGGCGATGCGCAGGTCGTCTGCGCAGGGCGTGCTCTACGGCCAGACCGTTGCCAACGTTGCCGGAATTGCCAATTCCGACCTGGAATGCATGGACATCCTCTATCTCGAGGGACGCGTCACCGCGGGCCGGCTCGCCGAGGTCACGGGCCTCACGACGGGCGCAATCACGGGCGTTGTCGACCGGCTCGAAAAGGCAGGGCTGGTGCGCCGCGAGCGCGACGAGAAAGATCGTCGCAAGGTCTTCATCGCCGTCGTGCCGGAGACGATCGCAAAGCTCGGCCAGTTCTACGTGCCGATGCAGCAGGCGATGGAGAAGGTCTGCAACGGCTATTCCGATGAGGAGCTGCGCCTGCTGTTGCGCTTTTGCAACGAGGGCTACAAGGCAGTGCTCGCGGCAACAGAGGCGCTCAAGCGCCTGATCGATACGCCACCGGAGAAGCGTCCCGATCTCAAGTTGAAGAAGCGTCCCCGCCAGTCCTAGTCTTGTAGACCTGCGCAGCCGCGATCATGCCCCACATCGCGCCCAGCATCATCCAGAAATGCCGCCAGTGGTCGGTATCGATCACGAAGCTTTCGCCGACCGTGCCGAGGAATGCGGAAAACACCGCGAGGTAGGCGCGCTGCCAGGGCACAGGGATGAAGATGTGGCGAAAGCCCATGATGACGGTGGTGAAGACCAGCGCGGGATAGCACACGCCGGAAAGCCAGCCGCCGGACATGAAGGCATTCAGGTAGGAGTTGTGGGTGTCCTCGGGGAAGTAGCGATGGAATTGCAAAGGACCGATGCCGAACGGCAGGTCGAGCGCCATCTCCGCGCCGAGGATGTGCCGGCCGAACCGGCCGAAGCGGCCTTCGTCATAGCTCTGGTCGAAGCTCGCGCGCTGCTTGAACATCTCGGCGGTGGAATCGAACGACAGCAGCACCGCGATCAGCGCCAGCCCCAGCACCGCGGCGACGATCGCCATGATGATGATCCGCGAGCGCTGCGCATTGGTGCGGCTGGTCAGCACCATCAGCGCCAGCATGAAGGCGGAGGTCAGCACCAGCCCGCCCCAGGCGGCGCGGGAGAACGCGAGCAGGATCGCCAGAGACATGATGCCGAAGGCGATGACGTTGCGGAACGCCTTGGCCAGCTTGTCCGAGACCACGCTCTGCAGGGCGAACAGCGCCGGCAGGATCAGGAAGGCGCCGAGCACGTTGGGGTCCTTGAACGTGCCGCGCGCGCGTCCGTAGAGCGTCAGCAGGTCGTTGCCGCCGGGAACCAGGTGGAAGTAGCCGGCGACGGCTAGCAGCGAGGCGACCATCGCGCCGACCACGAGGCCGCGGCGGAGCATGTCGAGTCGGGCCGCCGTGTCCTCCGAGGAGACCATGGCGAAGAACACCACGGTCACCGCCATGTACCAGGAGGTTGCGATCCAGCTCACCACCTCCGCCTGCGCGAACAGCGGGATCGCGCTGATGGTGTAGCCGACATTGAGGAGGACCAGCATCAACACCAGCGGCATCAGCACCAGTCTCAGGCGCAGGCCGGTGGCGAAGAAGGTGACGGTCGCGAGCAGCGTCGCGATCTCGTAGGGGCTGGGCTCGATGAAGACGATGGCGCCGCAGGCACCGACCAGCCACACCAGCGCGCGCTGCAGCGCCAGCACGCCCGGAGCAGCTGGTGCGGCTACGTTCATTCCACCGGCCGTCACGGCATACGTCATCGCACGCTCATACGCTTACGCAACTCTTACGCTACAAGCACTGCTGTCATCGCCCGGCTTGACCGGGCGATCCAGTACTCCGTGACGCGCATAGTAGGAAACGACTGGCGCTGCGGAGTACTGGATGCCCCGGTCAAGCCGGGGCATGACGAAAAATCAATACGCGTTCTCGCTCTTTGTCAGCAGCGAGATCGGCGTCTTCAGGAGAATGTAGAGATCGAGCAGCACCGACCAGTTCTCGATGTAATAGAGGTCGAACTCGACGCGCTTCTGGATCTTCTCTTCGTTATCGATCTCGCCGCGCCAACCGTTGATCTGAGCCCAGCCGGTGATGCCGGGCTTGACGCGGTGGCGGGCGAAATAGCCGTCGACGGCCTCGTCAAACAGGCGGTTCTGGAGCTTGCCCTGCACCGCATGCGGCCGCGGGCCGACCAGGGAGAGATTGCCCGAGAAGACCACGTTGAAGAGCTGCGGCAGCTCGTCCAGGCTGGTCTTGCGGATGAAGCGGCCGACGCGGGTGACGCGCGGATCGTTCTTGGTCACGACCTTCGACGCGGTCGGATCGGCCTGATGGTGGTACATCGAACGGAATTTGTAGACGTCGATGCGCTCGTTGTTGAAGCCGAAGCGCTTCTGGCGGAACAGCACCGGGCCCTGGCTGTCGAGCTTCACCGCCAGCGCCACCAGTCCCATCACCGGCAGGGCGGCGAGCAGCGCGAGACTGCCGACGACGCGGTCGAACAGCCACTTCATCACCAGGTCCCAGTCGGTGATCGGCGCTTCGAACACGTCGAGCGTCGGCACCTCGCCGAGATAGGAATAGGAGCGGGGACGGAACCGCAGCTTGTTGGTGTGGGCGGAGAGGCGGATGTCGACCGGCAGCACCCAGAGCTTCTTGAGCATCTCCAGGATGCGCGTCTCCGCCGAGATCGGCAGCGCGAACAGCACGAGATCGACGCGGGTGCGACGGGCGAACTCGACGATGTCGTCGACCTTGCCGAGCTTGCGCGCGCCGGCGCAGGTGTCGAGCGCGCGGCTGTCGTTGCGGTCATCGAACACGCCGAGCACGTGGATGTCGGAATCCTCCTGCGCCTTCAGCGCCTCGACCAACTGCTCGCCGTTGCTGTCGGAGCCGACGATGATGGTGCGGCGGTCGAGCCGGCCCTGGCGCGCCCAGCCGCGCACCAGCGTGCGCAGCACCAGACGCTCGGCCATCAGCGCGGCGAGTCCGAGGAAGTAGAAGGCGGCCAGCCACAGCCGCGAGATTTCGCTGCCGTATTTGGCGAAGAAGGAAATGCCGATGAAGAGCAGGAAGACGAACGACCACGACGAGATCATCCGCGTCATCTGCCGCAGTTGGCCGCGGAACAGCTGCACCTGATAGATGTCGGCGGCCTGGAAGCAGACCACGGCGGCGATGGCGACGGCGACGACCTCGGCCGGATAAATCCAGCTGAAGGCGCCGGAGAGCGGCATGACATAGCCGACATAGAGCGCGATGCCGACGAGGCTCAGCAGCACGAAATCGGCAAGGCGGACGAAGCCGGCGATCACGATCGGCGAATAGGCGCGGGCGACCTTCTGGTTGACGACTTCGAGCGCCGCAGGCGAGAGCCGGCGACGGCGCTCCACAAAGGGCTGGTCGGCAGGCTTTGCCGCAGCGCTGGTCGCGGCATCGAGCATCGAGCGTGCGTTGAGCGGTTCCACGGGCGTCCACGTCCATTCCAAAAGCAAGCGGCGCGGCCTCGCGCGGCCGGGCAAGTATCCCCTGGCGCTTCGACTATCGAACAAATCGGAAGATTTTCTAAAGCTGGATTAAGGATGGTTAATGGTTGACAAATGCGTCGCGATAGCCGGCAAGCACGCCCTCGACCATCGCGGCTTGCGAGAAATGCGCCGAGATGCGCTCGCGCAAGGACGCCGCGCGCTGCGCTGTCGTTTGCGGATCGTCCAGTGCGGCGGCGATCGCCTCCGCCATGGCTTCGGGATTGCTCGGCTCGAACAGAGCGGGGCTGTCGGCGCCGAAGATCTCGGGAATGCCGCCGATTTTCGATGCGATCATCGGGATGCCGGCGGCGCCGGCCTCGATCACGACATAGGGCATGGAATCGCCGCGAGAGGGAACGACCAGCAGCCGCCCCTTGGAGAAGCCGTAGCGCGCCTTGACGTGACCGATGAAGCGGATGGATCCGGTGAGGCCGAGCCTCTCGACCTGCGCTTTCAGCGCCGCCGTCTCCTCGCCGTCGCCGCCGAGCGTCAGCGTGACCTTCTTGCCGCCTTCATGCAGACGTGCCACCGCATCGACCAGCAGGTCGGCGCCCTTGATGTGCCGGAACTCGCCGACATAGCAGAGGTCGGTCGCATCCTCGGCAGCGATGACGGGCTCGAACTCCTCGGGCGTGACACCGTTGAAGACGCAATGGACCACGCCCTTGGGTGTGCCGACGATGCGCTGATAGGTGTCGCGGGCGAACGCGCTCTCGAACAGGAACAGGTCGGTCGCATCCATCAGCGCGCGCTCGAGCCGTGCGTAGAATTCGCCCTTGAGGGTGTTGAGCGGATAATGCAGCGAGCCGCCATGCGGGGTGTAGATGCGGATGGTGTCGTCGGTGCGCCGCCGCATGCGGATGAAGGCGCCGGCCTTGGCGCCGTGGCCATGCATCACGTCGGGCTTGAGCTTCGCGATCAGGCGTCGCATCCGCAGCCACACCATGACGTCATCGGGTGACGGCTCGCGGCGGATCGCCATGCGGTGCACGCCGAGCTTCAGCCGCGGCGCGAGCTCGGCCAGCGCCTTGTCGGCGCGCTCGCCGCCGGTGAGGCTATCGGCGAGGATGCCGACATGATGGCCGCAATCGACCTGGCCGTTGGCGACGTCGAGGATGTGGCGGAAGATGCCGCCGACCGGAGCACGCACGGCGTGCAGGATGCGAAGCGGCCGGTCGGGAGAGGGAGGCATGATCCAAAACCAGCTCGACGGCGACAGCCGAACAATTCTCACGAAATAAACGAGAGGGATTAAGGGCCCTCGTGGTTAACAAATGGTGACCAGTGCGCGCGTGCGAGGCGCGCGATATCGCGATTAACCCAGCGGCAACCTTAATGGAGTGTAATCGCCCGGGTTGAAGTAGAGTCGCAGCATTGCCCTGCGGGAGTGTTCGATGCGTTTAGCGTTCTGGCGTGCCGGCAAGAACAAGGCAGTGATCGAGCGGGCTGTCTCGAAGTTCAAGCCCGCGGACGCGCCCAAGATCAACTCGAAGGTCGAAGCCGGGGTCGAAGCAGAGCCTGCACCCGTCGTCGCGAAGCCGGCGCAAGTCGAATCCGGCGACATCGACCTGCACGCGCTCGGCGCGGCATTGGCGCGCAAGCGCGGCTGGATCATCGTGCCAACGGTGCTGGCGCTCGTTGCGTCCCTCGCTGTCGTCAATCTCGTCACGCCGCGCTACAAGTCCGAAGCCCGCATCCTGATCGACGGCCGCGAGAACGTGTTCCTGCGCCCGAACAGCGATCGCACCGAGGAGCGGCAGGCGCTCGACGCCGAGGCCGTCACCAGTCAGGTGCAGCTGGTGCTGTCGCGCGATCTCGCGCGCGAGATCATCAAGAAGAACAAGCTTGCGGAGCGGCCCGAATTCGATCCTGTGCTGCAAGGCATCTCACCTCTGAAGTCGCTGGCCGCGCTCATCGGTATCGGCCGCGATCCGTTCGCGATGACGCCGGAAGAGCGCGTGCTCGATGCCTATTACGAACGCCTCCAGGCCTACGCGGTCGACAAGTCGCGCGTGATCGTGGTCGAATTCCAGTCCGCCGATCCCGAGCTTGCTGCCCGTGTCGCCAATTCGATCGCCGACGGCTATCTCGTGCTGCAGCAGGGCGTACGCCAGGAGCAGGCCAAGAACGCCAGCCAATGGCTGGCCGGCGAGATCGAGAACTTGCGCAAGAAGGTGTCCGAGGCCGAGGCCAGGGTCGAGGACTTCCGCTCCAAGTCCAGCCTGTTCGTCGGCACCAACAACACCACGCTGTCGAACCAGCAGATGGGCGAGGTCAACACCCAGCTCAACAATGCGCGCTCGATGAAGGCCGACGCGGAGTCCAAGGCTCGGTTGATCCGCGAGATGCTCCAGAGCGGCAAGCCGATCGAGGCATCCGAGGTCGTGAACTCCGAATTGATGCGCCGCCTCTCGGAGCAGAGGGTGACATTGCGAGCGCAGCTCGCCGAACAGTCGTCCACACTGCTCGGCAATCACCCGCGGATCAAGGAGCTGAAGGCGCAGCTTGGCGACCTCGACAATCAGATTCGTGACGAAGCGGCGAAGATCTCGCGCTCGCTCGAGAACGACGCCCGGATCGCCAGCGGCAGAGTCGATGGCCTGACCGTGAGCCTGGAGCAGCTCAAGAAGCAGGCGGCCTCGACCAACGGCCAGGACGTCCAGCTTCGCGCGCTGGAGCGCGAGGCCAAGGCGCAGCGCGACCTGCTCGAGACCTATCTCGCCAAGTACCGCGAGGCCAATACCCGCGAAACCATCGACGCTGCGCCGACGGATGGCCGCATCATCTCGCGCGCCATTGTCTCCAACACGCCGGCCTCTCCGAAGAAGCTGCCGATCGTGCTGATCGCGACCATCGCAACGCTATTGCTGTCGTCCGGCGTCGTCGTCACCGGTGAGCTGCTGCGCCAGACCGCGCCGCGCGCGGCGGCGGTTGGACCGGCGCAGGCGCAGGCGCGTCAAGAGCCGCTGGTCGTTCAGCGGGCCGTCGAGCCTGTCGTCGACAGGGGCAACGATCCGGTGATCGATCCGGCTCTGGCAGATCCCGCGCCGCTGCAGCCGGCGATGGCGACCGACATCGACGTCAGCGAATTCGCCGAGATCGAACGTCTGGCGGACAGGTTGCTCGCCGCGGGCGCTGCGGCCAGGAAGGTCACGGTGCTCGGTACCGCGCCCGGCGAAGCCATCACGCTATCGACGTTGACGCTGGCCCGGCACCTCTCGCGCGATGCGCGCGTCGCCGTCGTCGATCTCGCCGCGTCCTCGCCGACCGTTGCCGCGGTATCCGTCGATGCGTCGGCTCCGGGCCTTGCCGAACTGATGCAGGGGGAGGCCTCCTTCGCGCAAATCATCACCCGCGACAAGCTCTCGCGGCTGCATCTGGTCATGGCCGGCCGTCCCGGCTTCGACCGCAGCCTGCTGCAATCACCGCGCGTGGCGCTCGCGATCGACGCGTTGCTGCGCGCCTACGATCACGTGCTGATCGACGCCGGCAGCGCCTCCGACCTTCCGGCCGAACTGCTGACGGCGCATGCCCGTGCCGTCGTGGTGCCCGACGCCTCAATGGCACCGGATGCGCGCACGCAGATGTGCGAGCAGCTGAGAGCAGTCGGCTTCAGCGAGGTGACGATGCTGAGCAAGCCGGTGCAGGCCTCGGATGCGGTCGAAGCGCCACGCGTGGTGGCGGCGTAACCTCTCTTTCCTCTTCCCTTGCCACAAGGGGAGAAGGGAAGGCAGCCGTGCAAGCGGAAAGAGCTACCCGAACGCCTGCCGCAGCCGGCGGGCCATGTCGAACAGCATCTGGTTCTGCTTCACCAGCCGCTTGCCGCGGTTGAATGAGGACATCGCCATCGCCGCGAGTTTTCCGCGCGGCGTCAATGGAACAAAGTTGTCGAAGATCTCCTCGTCGTCCTTGCAGAACATCCGTTTGTAGTCGTCCGAACCGATGCCGAGGTCGAGCGAGCGGTAGCCACGTTCGCCGTAGCGGTCGATGATGTAACGCATCAGGATCAGGCCCGGGCTGTAGCGGGCGTGCTCGGACATCGTGTAGGTGTTGAACATCATCGAGAAGCGCGCCCCATCGGCGACGCCGGCGAAGATAGCGATCACCTCGTCATCGCATTCCAGCGCGTGGATGTCGATGACGTGCCCTTCACCGCGCGGCGCAAGGCAGGCGCTGCGGACGAACTGTTCGACGCCGGGCTCGGCGAAGACGTTCGGAAGCTTTTGCTCTGCCATCCGCACCGGCTTGACGCGGAAGAACCAGTCGAGCAGGCGGGTGATGTCTTCGTCCGACGTGGCGAGGTGATAGCGATAACCGGTGAGGGACTGGAGCTTCTTTTCCTTGCTCTTGAGGCGGCGGCGGAGGGAATTGCTGATCCGCGATTCCTTCGGCCCGCCCGGCTCCATCAGCAGCCGCGGACAGCCGTTGACCGCGCCTTGTCGCGGCAGAGCTGCAAATGGGTTCTGCTGGTCATGCCAGCGCTCGGGCTGCTGCATCAGCGCGAGCACGTCGACATGCTCACGCAGCGGCGCAAACAGCGCGTCGAGATCGGCGAGGCCGGCCTGCGCTGCGAACTCGGCGTTCCACAGGCCCATATTGAAGGTCGTGTGCTTGCCGCCCATGAAGCAGGCCGTGCGCACGCCGTGGCTCTGGCGCAGCGAGAGCGGCAGCAGGGTGAGCGGCCGGCGATCGGCGTCGCGGGCGATCACGATGAGCGGCCGGGCGCCTTCACGGGCGCCGACCAGTCGCTGCCACGGGCTGAGCAGGTCGAAGCGCTGATATGGCGTGAAGAGCTGGCCGCTCGCCTCGAAGGCACGCCAGACCGCCTCGGCCTCGGCGAGATCGGTGACGATATCGACCTGCGCGATACGGCTCGCTTTCGACCGCGCAGGTGCTTCTGCCGTCCGGCTTTGCATCGCCGCAGCCATGGTCATTCGCGAAACCTGTCGAGCAATCGAAAATACGCAATTCGGCCTGTGGCCGACCTTTGCAAACAAAGGTCAACAAAGGGTAATGACAATGGGAGAGGGACGGACCGCCGGCACGCACGAAGGGTGGGATTTTGGCTTTCGACGACAGATGGCTGGAACGGCTGCGCCTCGAGCTGACCTGGTTCAGCGGTCAGGCGGCGCTGCGCAGTCGTGGTGCCGGCGCCATCCTGCGCTTTATGCATGTGCGGCCGCGGCGGCGCGGATTTCAGCCGCTGCGCGCGAACGAGATCACGCCGCAGTTCCTCGACCGCGCCATCCGCGCGCTGAAGCGGTGGAAGTATGATTTCCTCGGCATGGACGAGGTCTGCCGGCGTGCCGTGATGCTGCCGGAGAAGCGGCGCTTCGTGGCGCTGACCTTCGACGGCGCCAACAAGGATGTCATCAACTTCGCCTATCCGGTGCTGGCACGTCACGACGTGCCCTTCACGATCTATGTGCCGACCGCCTTTCCCGATGGCGTCGGCGAGGCCTGGTGGCTCGGGCTCGAGCGGGTGATCGCGCGCGAGAGCCGCATCAGCCTGATGATGGGTGAGAAGGAGCAGCGCTTCACCGTCACCGACAATGCCCGGAAGCGGGCGCTGTTTTCGTATCTGGAGAGCTGGCTTCGCTCGCTGCCGCCGGCGGATTTGTCGGTCGCGATCGCCGATCTCTGCACGCGCTACCGCATCGACCTCGCTGCGCTCTCGCGCGAGGCGTCGATGGACTGGGAAGACCTCGCGAAGCTTGCTGCCGATCCGCAGGTGACGATCGGCAGCGCCACCGTCAACTATCCCGTTCTCGCCAACATGAAGGATGCCGCGGCGCTGCGCGAGATGGCGATGGGCAAAGCGGTCGCGGAATCGGCTTTCCGCCGCGACATCCGGCATTTCGCCTTTCCGTTTGGCGACCGCTCCTCGTTTCGGCGCAGCCACGTTGTGATGGCGGAGGAGGCCGGCTTTGCCAGCGCGGTGTCGACGATCCCGGGCATCGTGGAGGCGGAAGGGCGCACCAATCTGCGCGCGCTGCCGCGCATTTCCTGGGACGGACGGGTGCGCTCGCTGCGGGTGATGCGCGTGCTGGTGTCGGGTGTTGCCTTTGCGCCGGTGAAGCCGACCGGCAGCACTACGGGCAAGGCCTAACGAGCGGACTTGACCCGGTCGGGACGCTGCATCCAGCTCACGATCGGCATCGCCGGCAGCACCCAGCCCATGCCCACCACGACATAGTAGATCGCCTGCCGCCAGCCGGACTCCGCGATCCACGGCATCTGCGCCGCCGCCATGCCGAGCAGGGCCCAGACCGTGGCCAGCATCAGGAGCAGGATGGCGCCGAGGAACTTGCGGGTGCGGATCGTCATGGCGGAATGTCGCGGTCTTTCGCGTAACTTGCGCTGCGGGAGCGGGGGACTATAAGGGGCACGCGTTCCGGTTCAAGTCTGTTGGTTGCAAGGGTTGGTTTGTCCCTGAAATGACGACGATTTCCGCTCCAATCAACCCGCATCGCGCCGTGCGCTGGTGGCTGATCTCCGTGGCCGCGCTGATCGCGCTGATGGTGCTGGTCGGCGGCGCGACGCGGCTGACGGAATCCGGCCTGTCGATCGTCGAATGGAAGCCGGTCACGGGCAGTGTTCCGCCGCTGTCGGAAGCGCAGTGGACCGAGGCGTTCGAGGCCTACAAGAAGATCCCGCAATATCGCGAGCTCAATGCGGGCATGAGCCTGTCCGAGTTCAAGGAGATCTTCTGGTGGGAGTGGAGCCACCGGCTGCTCGGGCGCTTCATCGGCGTCGCCTATCTCTTGCCGTTCCTGTTCTTCCTGTGGCGCGGCGGCCTGTCCGGTGAATTGAAGCGGCGGCTATGGCTGCTGTTCGCCCTCGGCGGTCTGCAGGGTGCGGTCGGCTGGTGGATGGTTGCCTCGGGCCTGAGCGAGCGGGTCGAGGTCTCGCAATATCGGCTGGCGACGCATCTGCTGCTGGCGCTGCTGATCTTCGCCGGGATCGTCTGGACGGTGCGGCGGCTCAAGGAGCGGCCGCAAATCACAGCATCGGCTCGGCTGAGGTTCACGAGCGCGCTGCTGCTCGTCGTGACCTTCGTGCAGATCTATTTCGGTGCGCTGGTCGCGGGCCTGCGCGCGGGGCGCGCCTATAACACCTGGCCCGAGATCGACGGCGCGTTCATTCCATCGGCCGAGCGGCTGTGGTTCGAGACGCCGTGGTGGCGCAACATGTTCGACAATGTGCTGACCGTGCAGTTCGAGCACCGCATGACGGCTTATGCGCTGTTCGTGCTGGCGGCCTTGCATGCGATCGACGCGCTGCGATCGCGCGCAGGGGCGGCAGCGAGCGGTGCGCTGTGGCTGCTTGCGGCGGTGAGCCTGCAGGCGGTGCTCGGCATCCTCACGCTGCTCAACCAGGTTCCGATCGGACTGGCGCTCGCGCACCAGGCAGTGGCGATACTGGTGCTCACACTTGCGGTGATGCAGGTTGAACGGCTCGCGTCAGGACGGTCTGCGGAGACGCAGCCGCGTGCGGTCCCGGTCAGCCAGCCCAGCTGATCCGATCAGCAGTAGCCGTAGACGCCGCACGCATAGGGCAGGCGCCAGAAATAATCGACCTGCTTCCCGCCGTAATACGGGCCCTGGTAATCGTAGCTCCAGGGCCGGCCGTAATAGCCCGGCAAGGTGTTGGATCCCGGCAAGAGCGGCGTGCCCGGCAGGTTGCGGATGTAGCTGCCGATGCCATAGGCCGGCGAGATCAGCGCATCCGGATCGGTCTCGACGTAGACCTGTGGCGGATCCTGCGGCGGCACGGCTGCGCGCCGCTTTGGGCTGGCCGGCAGATCGGCGGCGAGCGCGCTTGAAACGGTCAGCATCGCCGCAAGGGCAGGCACCATCCAGCGCAGCATCGTCGGCTCCGAATCAAAGGGGCGATCCAAGGACGATTTATGCGGCAGATACGGTTAATGACTGTTAACCGACGGTCGCCGAAGCGACCGTCATTCCGGGGCAGTGCGAAGCAGCGAACCCGGAAATCTCGAGCGGACCTGACAATATCGAGGTTCCGGGTTCGGTGCTTCGCCACCGCCCCGGAACGACAGCGAGCTTAAGCCCCCAGCGCCTGTTCCAAATCGGCGATCAGGTCTTCCTTATCCTCGATGCCGATCGAGAGCCGCACCACGTCGGGACCGGCACCGGACTTGGTCTTGGCGGCGTCGTCGAGCTGGCTGTGCGTGGTCGAGGCGGGGTGGATCACCAGCGAGCGGGTGTCGCCGACATTGGCGAGGTGCGAGAACAACTGCAGTTTCGACACCAGGCTGACGCCGGCGTCATAGCCGCCCTTCAGGCTGAAGGTGAATACTGCGCCCGCGCCCTTCGGCGCATATTTGCGCGCGAGCTGGTTGTACTTGTCGTTCGGCAGGCCGGCATAGCTGACCGAGGCCACCGCCGGATGTCCCACGAGGAATTCGGCGACGGCCTTGGCATTGTCGCAGTGCTTCTGCATGCGCAACGGCAGCGTCTCGATGCCGGTGAGGATCATGAAGGCGTTGAACGGCGACAGAGCCGGGCCGAGATCGCGCAGGCCGAGCACGCGGCAGGCGATCGCGAAGGCGAAGTTGCCAAAGGTCTCCTGTAGGCGGATGCCGTGATATTCCGGCCGCGGCTCCGACAGCATCGGATATTTGCCGCCGGTCGACCAATCGAAGGTGCCGGCATCGACGATGATGCCGCCGAGCGAATTGCCGTGGCCGCCCAGAAATTTCGTCAGCGAGTGCACGACGATGTCGGCGCCATGGTCGATCGGACGGATCAGATAGGGCGAGGCCAGGGTATTATCGACGATCAGCGGCACTCCCGCCTTGCGCGCCACCGTCGAGATCGCTTCGATATCGGTGATGCTGCCGGCGGGGTTGGCGATCGATTCGATGAAGATCGCCTTCGTGCGCGGCGTTACCGCGCGCTCGAAGCTCGCAATGTCGTCGGGATCGGCCCACACCACGTTCCAGCCAAAGCTCTTGAATGCATGCGTGAACTGGTTGATAGAGCCGCCATAGAGTTTTCGCGCGGCGATGAACTCGTCGCCGGGCTGCAGCAATTGCTGTAGCACCACGACCTGCGCGGCGTGGCCGGAAGCGACCGCGAGCGCAGCCGTGCCGCCTTCGAGTGCGGCGACGCGCTCTTCCAACACGGCATTGGTCGGATTGCCGATCCGCGTATAGATGTTGCCGAACGCCTGCAAACCGAACAGCGAGGCGGCGTGGTCGGCATCGTTGAAGACGAAAGAAGTCGTTTGATAAATCGGAGTCGCGCGCGCGCCGGTGGTGGGGTCGGGCTGTGCACCGGCATGCACGGCGAGGGTCGAAAATCCCGGAAGGCGATCGCTCATATAAGGCGTCCTGTTCTCGTGGTCTGAAATCGCGCGGCATGCTGATGGGCGGGGCGCTCGCCGTCAAGGCGCCGCTTCACATCGGAACGATCTTGCTACGCATTGTCGCGTTCGCGAGATGAATCCTTCGCGGATTGCGTCAGCTCTGCTCGGTCTTGCTTTTCGCGGCGCGATCCGATGCTGCCGTGTTGCCGCCCCCGACGCTCATCCGATTGAGGGACAGCCGCATGCCCTGTGTCGGTGCCGGCGCGCGCTTGGAGCTGAGCGTGCGCGAGTTCACGCCCATCCAGGAGATCTCCGACGACAAGCGGCCATATTCGATCTTCGGGCAGCGGTTCATGACCACCTTGATGCCGACCGACTCCGCCTTTGCCGCCGCCGCATCGTCGCGCGCGCCGAGCTGCATCCAGATCACCTTCGGCAGCGGGTCCAGCGTGAGAGCTTCCTCGACCACGGGCATGATGTGGCTGGAGTTGCGGAATATGTCGATCATGTCGATGGGGCGGCCGATATCCGACAGCGAGGCGACGAAAGGCTTGCCGAGCAGGTCCTTGCCGACATGGCCGGGATTGACGGGAATCATGTCGTAGCCGCGCTGCGCCAGATATTTGAACGCGAAATAGCTCGGCCGCACGTTGACAGGCGAGGCGCCGACCATCGCGATCGATTTCACGCTGTTGAGGATGCCGCGGATGTAATTGTCGGGATAGGCGTCGTGGTTCATGTCATCCTTCATTCGTCATTCCGGGCGGCTCGAAGAGCCGACCCGGAATCTCGAGATTCTCACGTGCGCAATTGCGCACCATAGTTCGATGCTTCGCATCGCCCCGACGGCACAAGAGATACAGTTACTCATCCCGCCATGTCGGCGCGCGCTTCTCGATGAAAGCGCCGATGCCTTCCTCGGCGTCGCGCGCCATCATGTTCTCGGTCATGACCTCCGCCGCATAGCGATACGCATCTGCAAGGCTCATCTCGGCCTGGCGATAGAACGCCTCCTTGCCGAGCTTGACGGTGTACGCGGATTTCAGCGCAACCTGTTGCGCCAACGCGATCGCGGCCTCGCGTTCGGTACCCGCGGCGACCACGCGATTGACGAGGCCGATCTCGCGGGCGCGCGCGGCCGGAATCGGCTCACCGGTCAGCAGCATCTCCATCGCCTGCTTGCGCGGCACGTTGCGCGACAGCGCCACCATCGGCGTCGAGCAGAACAGGCCGATGTCGACGCCGGGAGTGGCGAAGCTCGCCGCTTCCGAGGCGATCGCCAGATCGCAGCTTGCCACGAGCTGGCAGCCCGCCGCGGTGGCGATGCCTTGGACGGCAGCGACCACGGGCTTGGGCAGGCGCACAATCGCCTGCATCATGGCGCTGCACGCCGTCATGATCTGCGCAAAATAAGCCCGGCCGCGATCCGGATCGGTGCGGCGCGCGGTCAGCTCCTTCATGTCGTGGCCGGCGGAAAAAGCCGGCCCGTTGGCTGCGATGACGGCCGCACGGATGTGCCTGTCTTCCGCGATCGCATTGAGGCTCGCATGCAGCTGTCCGATCATCGCCTCCGAAAGGCTGTTGCGCGCGGCTGGTCGGTTCAGCGTGAGCACGGCGACACTGCCGACGATCTCGCGCAGCAGGATCGGCGGTTGCGGGGAGGGGGCGCGGGCAGCCTGGACGGACATTGACGCGATTTCCGCTAAATGATTGCAATTGGATGACACCAATAACTTAATGTAACAGGGCAAGCGAAGCGAGGGTGGGGAACGACATGGCGTCAGCGAAAATGAGCGTAGTGGAGCTCGAGCAGTTCCTCCGTGACGAGTTTCCCCAGGCCTTCAGCGGTGACGACATCACGATCGAGAGCGCGGACGGCCAGACCAGCCTTTTGCGCCAGCGCTACAGCGAAAGGATGCTGCGGCCGGGTGGAACCGTGTCCGGCCCGACGCTGATGGCGCTCGCGGATTTCGCGATGTACGTGGTGCTGCTGTCCGCGATCGGGCCGATCGGGCTCGCGGTCACGACCAATCTCAACATCAACTTCCTGCGCAAGGGCCAGCCAGGCCAGGACGTGCTGGCCGAGGCTCGGCTGCTCAAGCTCGGCAAGCGCCTGGCAGTTGGGGAGGTGAACCTCCTGTCGGGCACATCCGCCGACCCGATCGCCCATGTCACCTCCACCTATTCCATTCCAAATGTTTGAGGTTTTTGCAGGTAACATAGCACCATATTTTCAAGATATTGATTTCGTTGTTATAATTTCCATCTCAGGGCATTGACCGTTGCGCCTGTCTTCTCTAGAAACCCGCGCAGTCCGGTGCGGTGTTCGCGCCGATGTCTCCCTCACGGAAATTCTGACATGAAAACCTTTTCGGCAAAGCCGGCCGAGGTGACGAAGAAGTGGGTGCTGATCGACGCCAAGGGTCTGGTCGTCGGCCGTCTCGCCACCATCGTCGCCATGCGGCTCCGCGGCAAGCACCTCCCGACCTATACCCCGCACGTTGATTGCGGCGACAACGTCATCATCATCAACGCGCAGCATGCGGTCCTCACCGGCCGCAAGCGCGAGCAGAAGACCTACTACAAGCACACCGGTTACGTCGGCCACGTCAAGGAGCGCACCGCGCGCCAGATCCTCGAGGGTCGTCATCCCGAGCGCGTGCTCGAAAAGGCCGTCGAGCGTATGATTCCGCGTGGTCCGCTCGGTCGCGTGCAGATGGGCAACCTCCGCGTCTACGGCGGGCCGGATCATCCGCATGAGGCGCAGCAGCCCGAGAAGATCGACATCGCCAAGTTGAACCGCAAGAACACGAGGGCCGCATAACATGGCCGAATCCATCCAGTCGCTCGACCAGCTCTCGCAGCTCAAGACGGCGGCCGCGCCCGAAGCGCCCAAGCACGAGAAGAAGGTCGACAAGTTCAACCGCGCCTATGCCACCGGCAAGCGCAAGGACGCGGTCGCCCGCGTCTGGATCAAGCCGGGCGCCGGCAAGGTCACCGTCAACTCGCGCGAGGTCGAGGTCTATTTCGCCCGTCCCGTGCTGCGCATGATGATCGAGCAGCCGTTCTCCGTGGCCCAGCGTTCGGGCCAGTACGACGTGATCTGCACCGTCGCCGGCGGCGGCCTGTCCGGCCAGGCCGGCGCGGTCCGTCACGGCATCTCCAAGGCGCTCACCTATTTCGAGCCGGAACTGCGCTCTGTGCTCAAGAAGGGCGGCTTCCTCACCCGCGACTCCCGCGTGGTCGAGCGCAAGAAGTACGGCAAGGCCAAGGCTCGCCGGTCCTTCCAGTTCTCGAAGCGTTAATCGCTTCTGTCGCATTTGCCGCGAAAGCGGCTTCAATGAGATGCAAAAGGGCGCCGATTTCAGCGCCCTTTTTGTTGTTCGTTTGTATGCAAATTGATGGCGTGTTTCCCGAAAACTTAGGGATCCGCGAAAACCTGAATGGAACCCGCGGGACATAGCGTCGCACTTGGAAGGGCGCGCAAATCGGATGTGCCGATCGCGTAACTGCTATGTTCTAGAGGGGGCCGACATGATGTCGCTCGATAGCATCACGCTCTATTTGGTCGCCACCATGGTCGCCGCACTGCTCGGCGCCATGATGGTGTTTTTCGGCAGGCAGGAGAACAGCCCGGCGCTGAAATGGTGGGGCACCGCCTATCTCCTCGGTGCTGCCTCGGTCGCGCTGTGGACCGCAGCAGGCGACAGGCTGGGCGCCCATCTTTACCTTGCGCTGAATGCCGTCGGCTTCGTCGCCTGCGGCATGGTGTGGAACGCGGCGCGCGTCTTCCACGGCCGCAAGCCGAACTGGCCCGGCCTCGTGCTCGGCGCGCTCGCCTGGGTCACTGCCGCGACGCTGCTCGATCCCACAGCATCGATGCTGCGCATGCTCGTCGGTGCCGGCATCGTCTCGGTCTATGCGGCGCTGACCGCGAGCGAGCTCTGGACCGAACGGCGCAAGAGCCTGCAACGACGCTGGCCGGCCTTCATGATGCCGGCGATGCATGGCTGCGTGTTGATGCTGCCGATCCTGATCGGCAGTTTCCTGCGTCCGCACGATGCCGGCTTCTCCTCGAGCATCTGGGTCACCGTATTCGCGGTCGAGCTCATACTCTATGCCGTCGGAACCGTGTTCGTGATCTTCATGCTGGTGTCGGAACGCACCGTCACCGCGCATCGGACCGCCGCGTCGACCGATCCGCTGACCGGCATGCTCAACCGGCGCGGCTTCTCGGAAGCCTGTGCGCGCGTGATCGAGCGCGAGGCCAAGGCCGGACGGCCGGTGACCGTGATGATCTTCGACATCGACCACTTCAAGTCGATCAACGACCGCTTCGGCCATCCCGCCGGTGACGAGATGCTGAAACTGTTCTCCACTGTCGTGATCAGCAACTTGCGCATCTCCGACCTCTCGGGCCGCATCGGCGGCGAGGAGTTTGCGGCTCTGTTGCCGTGCTCGTTGGAGGAGGGCGTGCTCGTCGCCGAGCGCGTGCGCGAGGCATTCGAGACCTCCGGCGTCGTGGTCGATGAAGGCCCGGTGGACACCACTGTCAGCATCGGCGTCGCGGGCGGTCCGGCCGGTACCGAGCTGGAGGTGCTGCTGGCCTCGGCCGACACCGCGCTCTACCAGGCCAAGCGCGGCGGCCGTAACCGTGTCGAGGCGGCGGAGGAACTGCCACTGTCGCTGGAGAACTGGCGCCGCCAGAGCGCCGCGCGAACCGGTCCATCGCAGGCGCGTCCGGCCACCGCCTGAACGGCGGCGTCTTGCGGTAATCCTCTGTTTACCGTTCGATCCCATATCATTCCGGTATGGAATCGATCCGCCGACGGAATCCGCAAGTCACCCTGATGTCGCTCGAAGCCGCTGCGGCCTCGGCACGCGGCGGTTTCGCCTGTCTGTTCTCGACCGCGGATGAATACGAGAAGGCGCTGATCACCGAACGCCGCGCGCAGGGCCGCTACGCGCACAGGCGCAGCTACTGGCCGCTCGCGCTGTTCGTCGGTTGTGCACTGATCGTCGCGGGCACGGTCCTGCTGTTCGCCCGATAGGCCTGCATTTCCAGGCCGGGCGGGGCGCCGTTTCGGCGCCTTTTTCTTTGTCGCTGTCTGCGGTAGACACGGCCATCAACAAAAGGGTGGAAACCGATGATCACCGAGATCGCGCAAATCGACGTCAAGCCGGGCAGCGAAAAGGACTTTGAGGCGGCCGTCGCCAAGGCCAAGGCCGCCTTCGGCCGCGCCAAGGGCTTTCACGGTTTCGAGCTGCACAAGTCGATGGAGAAGCCGCAGCGCTACCGGCTGATGGTAAAATGGGCGACGCTGGAGAACCACACCGTCGATTTCCGCGGCTCGGAGAATTTCACCGAATGGCGCGGCCTGGTCGGGCAGTATTTTGCCGCAGCCCCGGAGGTCGAGCACACCGAGACCGTGCTCACCACGTAAAGCGGGTCAGGCTGCCTCCGCCAGGGGCGGCGCCTCATACGTCTTGAAATGGTCGATCATGACCTTGGCGATCGCGACCAGCGGCAGCGCCAGCGCGAGGCCCCAGATGCCGAACACGACGCCGAGCAGGATCTGGAACGCGAACAGCGTAGCCGGCGGGATGTCCAGCGCCTGCCGCTGCAGGATCGGTGTCAGCACGTAGCTTTCCATGGCATGCACGCCCATGAAGAGGAGGAAGGCCGATAGTGCCGGAATCCAGCCCGAGGCGAGGCTTGCCAGCACCACGACGACGCCGGCGATGATGGCGCCGACGGTGGGGATGAAGGCGAGCAGGCCCGCCTGGATTCCCAGGATGAACGCGCCGGGGATGCCGATGACGGCAAGGCCGATCCAGGTCACGACACCGACCGCAATCATGACGACGATCTGGGCGATCAGCCAGCGCTCCAGCGTCTCAGCTATGCGGTCGATGATCAGAGCGACGCGCGTGCGGTGCCTCGCCGGCGCCAGGAACAGCAGGCCGTCATGATAGACGCTGGGCTGGGCGGCGAAGGCAAGGCCCAGGAACAGCACGATGAAGATGTTGCCCACGCCGTGAATGGTGCCGAGCAGCAGCTTGAGGGTCTGGCTCACGATCGCCCCGCCACTGGAAGCGAGCGCGCCGGCGCCGGGCAAGGGCCCACGCGAGGGCGCCGCCGGCGCGGGTGTCGCGTCCGACGATGGGGTGGCCGAGGCGTCCGAGGCGGTGCTGCCGAGATCGAAGAAGCTGGTGTCGATGCCGTGGTTCTCGAGGAACGACCTGACATTGGTGATCTGCGACTTGATGGTCTTGCTCAGCACCGAGGCCTGTTCGGCAATCGTGGCGCCGCCGAGATAGGCGATGCCTGCGAGGAGCAAAGCGAGCGCGACACAGACGATGGCAAGTCGGAACGTGTGAGGGAGGTTGACCCGGCGGCCGAGCGCATTGACCAGCGCGTTGAGGCCGAGGCCGAGCAGCATGCCGGTGAAGATCAGCAGCAGGGTGGCCGCAAAATACCAGGTGAAGGCGAGCAGGGCGGTGAACAGTACGACGCCGATGCCTCCGACGGAAATCGCCCAGGCCTGATCCCGAGCCAGGTCGCTGCGGGCACGCGGGCGGTCATCTCTGGGAATCGTCACATCAGATCCTTTTCGAGCGAGGCGGCGCCAGCGCACTCTTTCGCGAAATCCTGCCGGGGATCAAGCGGCGTGCGCCGGCTTGGCGCGCCTCGTCGTTGCTGCGGGCCTCTGGCCCTCTTCGCGAGCGATCGGAGTAGCCGTCGCCCGGCCTGCCCAGGGCTCGCCGGGCCGGCCATTTGCGCGAAAATAGCATTGCCGTCCCGCGATCCCTTCTGTTGAATTTGTTCCATCCGGAGGGCATGTTTGGAGAATCTTCTTACCAGGAGGCGCGGAACGACAGATGAGAAAGCCGGTCGTCGGCGTGATCGGGAATTCCTATCGCGTCGAAAATCGATTTCAGGTCCAGATGGTCGGCGAGCGAAACCTGCGCGCCGTGGCCGAAGTCTCCGGTGGCTTGCCGCTGATGTTCGCGGGCTCCCCTGACATCACCGATATCGTGGCGCTGCTCGATACCGTGGACGGCATCATCCTCACCGGCGCCCGCGCCAACGTGCACCCGACCCGATTCAACGTTGATCCGTGCGAGAAGCACGAGCCCTATGACATCCACCGCGACGAGGTCGCGCTAGCCCTTTCGGTCGCCTGTGTCGCCCGCGGCATCCCGCTGTTCGGCATCTGTCGCGGCCTGCAGGAGATGAACGTCGCCTTCGGCGGGTCGCTGCACCCCGAGATCCGCGAGCTCCCCGGCCGGATGAACCACCGCATGCCCCGGCTCGAGAACGGCGAGATCCATCCCGATCCCACCGTGGTGTTCGCCGACCGTCACGACGTCGATCTGACGCCCGGCGGCGCCTTCGCAAAAATTCTCGGTTGCGAGAGGATCAGGGTCAATTCGCTGCACGGCCAGGGCATCCTCGATCCCGGCAAGCGCGTGCTGATCGAGGGCGTCGCCGAGGACGGCACCATCGAGGCGATCCGCATTGCCGAGGCCCCGACCTTTGCGCTCGGCGTGCAATGGCATGCGGAGTACGACCCGCAGCACAACCCGATCAACCGCAAGCTATTCGAGGCCTTTGGCGAAGCGCTGGTGACGCGGCAGAAGGCGGCGGCGTAGCTCACGCTCCCGATCAATAGCGGGCGGTCACGGCCCCGGGCAGCGGATTGAAGTGATAGTTCACGCCCAACTTGAACAGATGCAGATCCTGCGTGATCCAGCTGTTGGCGGCGGCCCCTGCCGCGGGGAAGCCGGTTTGATTGAAACTGCCGCTCTGGCTCGTATGCTGGTTGATCATGCGGATGAAGTCGTACTCGCCCTTGAGCGACCAGTTGCCGGCAAGCGCGTATTCGAGTCCCGCGCCGATCACGCCGCCTGAGTGCACTATCTTCCCCTGAACCGCCATGCTCTGGCTGACGGCCCCGAAGGATGCCGCACCATTGAACGCGTGGCTCTCATTGGCGATGGCGACACCCGCCTTGCCATAGACGAGCAGGCGATCGCCGACGACGAAGCCGGCACGGCCGCTGGCGATGGCAAGCCAGTCGATCGAGGTGCTCAGATCATTCGTGGCCGCGGCGCCGAACAGCGGAAACGCAGAGGACCGGCTGCCCTGGATGCCGGTCCACATCCATTCACCTTCGACGCCGAAGACCAGCGCGCCGGACTGCACGTTGACGCCGCCATCAAAACCGGCGAGCCACCCGCTTGTATCGAAGCTGCCACTGCCCGGCAGAGGCGAGGGGTCCTGATGGCGCGACTCGCGACCAAGACCATAACCGGCCTGCACGCCGACAAAGCCGCCGGTCCAGTTCGTGCCGGATGCCGTCTTGACCGGCGGATATTTGGGATCGGCCGCGACCTCACCAAGTCGGTAATTCGCCCCCAGCTTGATCAGGTGGATGGAATCCTGCGCAATCGGGACATCTCCCGCGACCGGAGTCGTCACGCCGGCAGACGTGGTGCTGCCGCTCATGCCAACCTGCCGGGTGCCGAAATGCAGGTAATCGTATTCAGCCTTGACCGACCAGTTTCCTCCCAACGCGTATTCCGCTCCAAATCCGATCAGCGGCGCCCAGCGATACTCTCGTCCGCTGAGGCTGGTGGAAAATGCACCGAAGCCGAAATCGCCCGCGGCGTTGCTGGTGTGCGTTTCCCAGGCACCGGCAAGTCCGAACTTGGTGAAGGCGAACCAGCGATCGGCGGCGAGCCCCGCGCGACCGGCGACCGTGGTCAACGCGTCAATCCTCGAGGTGGTGGTGCTGGTCACGTCGCCGAAGAACGGGAAGCCGAGCCGCAGCCTCTGCGATCCGCGGATGTTCGCCCATGAGCCGTCCAGTTCAAGGCCAAAAACGAAATTTGCAATCTGCTTGTTGATGCCGATTTGAGCGCCGGCGAGCACGCCCTTCGCAGCATAATCGACGGTCGGTTCGCGGGGGTCGTTAATCCACCAATCGTTCATGCCGCCGCCATAGCCGACATGCACGCCGACATAGACGCCGCTCCAATCGACGATTGGAGGCGGAAGCGCAGCCGCTTTGACAGGAAGGTCTGCGGCGGATGCCGCCTGCGTCAATGCCAGACCAAGTGTAGCAGCCGAAATGATTTTTTCCGTGATTGCCATTGAGCCCTCTGCAACCGGCGCGCAATTTCGAGCAACATCAGGGAGCTATAGCGGGAGTGCGGCGCGTTCGGCTTGGGGCACGCGCTACACCGACTTGGACTGATCGACACAAGTCTGACGATTGCCATCCAGTGTGATCGCCTTGCCACATCGGCAGGCGCGTCGGTCCGGAGCCCGCGTCGCATCATGCAGCGCCAGCGCATCCGAATTGGAGGCTGCATGAAAGTCCTTTGAACGCTGCGCCATTTCCTGCGACAAAAGGACCGCCGGGCGATCTTGCTGTTAGATCTTGCTGTTACGGAGCGGTGCGTTGGATAGTGGCGACGAATTGATCGTATTGGAGCTGTCGAGCTCCGCCTTTGCCGAGCGCGACAGGATCGAAGCCTTTCATCAGATCTACGGCCGTGAAATTCTCAAGCTGGAGATCGAGCCGTTGCCCGACGCGGCGCTTCAGATCGACATGAAGCTGCGGGCGTTGCCTGGGATGTCCGTCGCGGCCGCGACCGTTTCTCCGATTTTCTGTCGCCACACCGAAGCGATGATCGACAACGACGATCCCGTGATTGTGTTCAACCTCGATGGTGCGGCCATCCACAATCAAAATGGCCACGAGACGCATCTCGGTCCGGGGGAGGCGGCCCTGACCACGAATGGATTGCCGGGAACCGCGACCAACTACACGACGAGGCGCGTGGTCACTTGGCGGATCAGCCGCGCGCTGATTGCGCCCCTGGTCAGCAACTTCGATGACGCCATCGGCAGACCGCTCGACAAACAGAATCCAGCGCTGTCGCTCTTTCTGGATTATCTCGGCATCGTCAATGAGAGACAGACGCTCGCGAACGCCGCAATGCGGCGGGCCGTCGTGAACCACATGCTCGATCTCGGCGCCCTGTTGCTGGGCGCCACGCCGGATGCCGCCGAGATGGCGCACACGCGCGGCCTTGCAGCCGCCAGAATGCGGAGCATCAAAGCCCACATCCGCGCGCAGTCCGGCAATCCCGGGCTGAGTCTGGACTCTGTGGCTGCCAAGCAGGGCATTTCGAAATCCTATGTCCGACGGCTGTTCGAGACCGAAGGTACGAGCTTTACCGAGTTTGTCCTCAACCAGCGGCTCGCCTCTGCCTACAAGTTGCTGACGGATGTCGGCCTCGCAGGCCGCTCGATCAGCGACATCGCGCACCGGTCCGGCTTCAACGACATCTCATATTTCAATCGGACCTTTCGTCGTGTCTACGGCGCGTCCCCGTCGGAGATCCGTGCCTGCAAGTAAGCTACGGACGGATCGGCCGCTTGCTCCACCAGGATTTCCAAACTGGAATTGCATCCCGATGATGGGCAACACGGTCGCTGCCGAAGACCAGCTCCGCCGCGCTTGCGACGGCAAGGCCGGCGACGATTGCGCCATCTGTCCAATGCGCAATCGAAATCTCGCACGGAATAAACCAATCAGTAGGAATTGCTCCGTCCCGATTTTCACGGCTCTGATTTGTTCTTTGAGAACGAATTGGAGTCAGATGCAGAACGAAGGCTGACGGGCGGGCGCAAGCTCTATGTTTGAGCGCGGTAGTCGCGCCTGACGCGGGGCGGATCCAACTGTGACCTGGTCCGCGGCTTCCTCTACTCAGCCGATCACATCGACATTCTGCGTGACGATTTGCATTGCGTTGCACAATCGTGACGTTGGCCTCCACGCGCAGCATTGAGGTTCCCGAGAGGACCACCATATGGTCTGCAAGGGAGCCCTTGCCGTGCAGACCATGAAGGCGGCCCTCGTTGCGGCGATCACCGCCGTGGCTTTGACCTGTTGCCTCCTTCCCAGCTCAGCGGAGGAGAGCAGCGGTGTTGCCCTGGTCGTTTCGATCGACGGGGCAATTGGCCCGGCGTCGGCCAGCTATGTGCGGCAGGCTTTGGCCAAGGCGGGCGAACGGCGTGCCGAGGTCGTGCTTCTGAGAATGAATACGCCCGGCGGTCTCAATTCCAGCATGCGCGAGATTATCGCGGATGTGCTCGCCTCGCCCGTCCCCGTCATCGGCTACGTCGCCCCGTCCGGCGCCCACGCGGCGAGTGCCGGGACCTATATCCTTTATGCGACCCACATCGCGGCGATGGCGCCCGGCACCAATATCGGCGCGGCGACGCCGGTCCAGATTGGCGGGCCACTGCCGGGCCTGCCGAGCGGTACGCCGGAGAAGGACGGCAAAGACAAGAAGGATGAGCCGAAGGACGCGATGACGGCGAAGGCCACGAACGACGCCGTCGCCTTCATCCGCAGCCTCGCCGAGCTGCGCAACCGCAATGCGGACTGGGCGGAGAAGGCGGTCCGTGAGGCTGCGACACTCTCTGCCAACGGCGCGCTCGAGGCACATGCCATCGATCTCGTCGCGCGCGATCAGGCCGAATTGCTGCGGCAGGTCGATGGCCGCGTGGCGGAGCTTGCAGGCGGCAAGACACAACGCCTCGCGACGAAAGATGCTGTCGTCGAAGCCATCGAGCCCGGACGGATATCCCGCTTCCTGGCGGTCATCACCGATCCCAACGTCGCTTTCATTCTCCTGATGGTTGGCATCTACGGTCTGATCTTCGAGTTCATGTCGCCCGGCGCCGTCGCTCCCGGAGTCATCGGCGCGATCTGCCTGCTGATCGGTCTCTATGCACTCAATTTGCTGCCGATCAACTATGCCGGTCTCGCCCTGATGCTGGTCGGACTGGTGCTTCTCACCATCGAAGCCTTCAATCCGACGGTGGTGATCGGTCTCGGGGGGATCATCGCCTTCGTGCTCGGCGCGCTGATGCTGTTCAGGGTCGAGGCGCCCGGCTATCGCTTGTCGTGGTGGGTGATCGGCATCACTGCAGCTGTGTTCGCCGGCGTTGCTCTGGTCGTGCTTGGTTCGCTTCGGCGTGTCCGCAAAGCTCCTGCACGGGTCGGTGCGCAGGCGATGCGAGGCTTGCCTGCCGAGATTCTCGACTGGAACGGGGACGAAGGTCATGTGTTCGCCCATGGTGAGCGCTGGCGCGCGCGCGGCGCCGAAACGTTCAAGCCTGGAGACATCGTCGAAATCGCCAACGTCATCGACCTGACGCTGCTGATACGGCGCACGCCCGCCCCAAGAGGCGAGGGAGGTACATCATGATGCTGGAATATTTGACCTATGCGGCGCTCGCGCTGCTGGTCGTCATATTTCTATCTCAGGCCATTCGAATCCTGCGCGAATACGAGCGCGGCGTCGTCTTCACGCTCGGCCGCTTCACCGGGGTGAAGGGGCCCGGCCTCATCATCCTCGTCCCGATCGTGCAGCAACTCGTCAAGGTCGATCTCAGGGTGATGGTGCAGGTCGTTCCGCCGCAGGACGTGATTTCGCGGGACAACGTGTCGGTCAAGGTCAACGCCGTATTGTACTTTCGAATCGTCGACCCCGAGCGCGCCATCATCAAGGTCGGCGATTACATGGCCGCGACCAGCCAGCTCGCCCAGACCACGTTGCGTTCGGTGCTCGGCAAGCACGAGCTCGACGAGATGCTTGCCGAACGCGACAGGCTGAATGCCGACATCCAGGAGATACTCGACAAACAGACTGACGTCTGGGGCATCAAGGTCACCGGCATCGAGATCAAGGACGTCGATATCAACGAAACCATGGTTCGCGCGATTGCCAAACAGGCAGAGGCGGAGCGCTTGCGGCGGGCCAAGGTGATCAATGCGATGGGCGAGGAGCAAGCCGCCGAAAAGCTCGTCGAAGCCGGGCGGATCCTCGCGCAGGAGCCTCAGGCCATGCAGCTGCGCTATTTCGCGGCTCTGCACGACATCGCCGGTGAACGGTCGTCGACCGTCGTGTTTCCGCTGCCGGCCGGCTTGCTCGACCATCTCATGCCGCGGCCCAACAACCCGTAGGGGTAACGCCGCGGACGACCCAGCTTCGTCCAAATGGTTGCTGGGCGTAACCCACCAACTTCGTCGCACATTTGCTGAAGCATGGTGGGTTACGCCAGTGGGGCCAACCCAGCCTGCAGGCCCAACGGCGCAAACGAAAAGGCGCCCCTTTCGGAAGCGCCTTTTGCATCTCTTGTCCGGTTCGGGCGATTTACCCCGAATAGTACATGTCGAACTCGACCGGATGCGGGGTCATCTCGAAGCGCTCGACTTCGGTCATCTTCAGCTCGATATAGGCGTCGATGAAGTCGTCGTCGAACACGCCGCCGGCCTTCAGGAAGGCGCGGTCCTTGTCGAGGTTCTCGAGCGCCTCGCGAAGCGAGCCGCACACCGTCGGGATCTGCTTCAGCTCTTCCTTCGGCAAGTCGTAGAGATCCTTGTCCATTGCCGGGCCCGGATCGATCTTGTTCTTGATGCCGTCGAGGCCGGCCATCAGCATCGCGGCGAAGCCGAGATAGGGGTTGGCGAGCGGATCGGGGAAGCGCACCTCGACACGCTTGGCCTTCGGCGAGGCGGTGTAGGGGATGCGGCAGGAGGCCGAGCGGTTGCGCGCCGAGTAGGCGAGCAGCACGGGCGCCTCATAGCCCGGGACCAGACGCTTGTAGGAGTTGGTCGAGGGGTTGGTGAAGGCGTTGATCGCCTTGGCGTGCTTGATGATGCCGCCGATATAGTGGAGGCAGGTCTCCGACAGGTCAGCGTATTTGTTGCCGGCGAACACCGGCTTGCCATCCTTCCAGATCGACTGGTGCACGTGCATGCCCGAGCCGTTGTCGCCGTAGACCGGCTTCGGCATGAAGGTCGCGGTCTTGCCGTAGATGTGCGCGACCTGGTGGATGCAATACTTGTAGATCTGGATGTGGTCGGCCATCAGCGTCAGCGTGTCGAACTTCATGCCGAGCTCGTGCTGGGCGGAAGCGACCTCGTGGTGATGCTTCTCGACCTTGACGCCCATCTTGGCCATGGCCCCGAGCATTTCCGAGCGCATGTCCTGCACGGAGTCCTGCGGCGGAACCGGGAAATAGCCGCCCTTGGTGCGGACGCGGTGGCCGAGATTGCCGCCTTCATATTCGGTGTCGGAGTTGGTCGGCAGCTCCGAGGAGTCGAGACGGAAACCGGTGTTGTAGGGGGTGGCGGAGAAGCGCACGTCATCAAACACGAAGAACTCGGCTTCCGGGCCGACGAACACGGTGTCGCCCACGCCCATCGACTTCACCATCGCCTCCGCCTTCTTGGCGATGCCGCGGGGATCGCGGTTGTAAGGCTCGCCGGTGGTCGGCTCGAGCACGTCGCAGGTGATGACCATGGTCGTCTCGGCGAAGAACGGATCGATCGTCGCGGTCACCGGATCGGGCATCAGGCACATGTCGGACTCGTTGATCGCCTTCCAGCCGGCGATCGAGGAGCCGTCGAACATCGTGCCTTCGGCGAAGATGTCTTCATCGATCATGCTGACGTCGAACGTGACGTGCTGCCACTTGCCGCGCGGATCGGTGAAGCGCAGGTCGACGTATTTGACGTCGTTGTCCTTGATCGATTTCAGGACGTCTTTGGCGGTCTTCATGCATACCCCTTATGGCTCTGCGGGTCGGTTTCCAGGTGAGCAAGATTATTCTCGCTTTTGGCGAGTTCGCGCGCGACCGCACAAACGAAATCAGGCCGCCGAAGCAGCCTTATTTCTTGTCGGAGTGACGCAAAATGCGGGATAGCACCCGGCTCAGATAGCGTCCAGCCCGGATTCGCCGGTTCGGATGCGGATCGCCTCTTCGATGTTGGAGACGAAAATCTTGCCGTCGCCGATGCGGCCGGTCTGCGCGGCACGGCGGATCGCATCGATGGCGCGCTCGACCAGATCGTCGCCGATCACGATCTCGATTTTGACCTTCGGCAGGAAGTCGACGATGTATTCTGCGCCGCGGTAAAGTTCGGCGTGACCCTTCTGCCGGCCAAAGCCCTTGGCTTCGGTGACGGTGATGCCCTGGAGGCCGACTTCCTGAAGCGCTTCCTTCACCTCGTCGAGCTTGAATGGCTTGATGATGGCTTCAATTTTCTTCACTGCGCGACTCCCGGCCTTTCGATCAAATAGCAACGTCTTCGTCAGGATGCGCATTTCTCAACGCACGATCTTGTCTTCTCTATGCCGGGATCCCTGACCAGTCCGGCAACAACGGCCGGTCACCCCCTGTAAGATGCCAGTGAGCACGACAAACCGAAGCGGCTTCCTCGAAAGCAGGGTCTATGCCAAGTTGCAAATGCCCTGGTTATTGGAGCGTTATCAGTCTTTTAACGAGCATCTCTGGATGAGGCGCCGACCTGCACAAAATACCGAAGACTACGAAATAGGCAAACGGTTCAATATATGTGCAAGTCGACGTCCCTGCCGTCGGATCGGCAAGGATGATGCCTGTTGAAGAGGCGTTTGTACTAGGAAGTGGCATGGAAGTTTTGACCAACGCCGAGATGCAGCGGGCCGACCAACTCGCCATTGCGGCCGGCACGCCCGGTTTCAAGCTGATGCTGAGCGCGGGCCAGGCGGTCGCCGAGGCCGCCCATGCGCTGGTGGAGGAGGGGCCGATCCTGATCGTCGCCGGTCCCGGCAACAATGGCGGCGACGGTTTCGTCGCAGCCGCCGAACTCGCCGCCCAGGGGCGCGAGGTCTCGGTGATCCTGATGTGCGAGCGCGACCAGCTCCAGGGCGATGCGGCCTCCGCCGCGCGGGGCTGGAAGCATCCGGTACTGCCGTTCAATCCACAGGCGATCGGAAGGCCGGCGCTGATCATTGATGCGCTGTTCGGCGCCGGCCTCAGCCGCAGCGTGGACGGCGAGGCGCGTGAAATGATCGAGGCGATCAACGGCAACGGTGCCCCGGTGCTCGCAGTCGACCTGCCGAGCGGCATCAACGGCACCAGCGCGGCCGTGATGGGCGTGGCGGTGAACGCCACCGAGACCATCACCTTCTTCCGCAAGAAGCCGGCGCATCTGCTGCTGCCCGGCCGCATGCATTGCGGCCGCGTGCGGCTCGCCGATATCGGCATCGGCGCCGAAGTACTGGACGAGATCCGGCCACAGATCTTCGAGAACGATCCGCAAGTCTGGGGTGCCGCCTTTCCGGTGCCGCGTATCGACGGCCACAAATACGCGCGCGGCCATGTGCTGGCGGTCTCCGGCGATGCCGCCGCGACGGGGGCGGCAAGGCTCGCCGCGCGCGGCGCCCTGCGCGCTGGCGCCGGCCTTGTGACTCTGGCGACCCCACGCGCTGCGCTCGCGATCAATGCCAGCGCGCTGACGGCGGTGATGGTCCGCCCCGTCGACACCGCGGTCGAGTTCGGCGAGCTGCTCGGTGACAAGCGCTACAACACCTGCATGATCGGCCCCGGCGCCGGCGTCGGCGAACGCACCTGCGACATGGTCCACACCGGATTGTCGGCGCAGCGGCATCTGGTGCTCGACGCCGATGCGCTGACGAGCTTTGCGGCGAAACCCGAGCGCCTGTTCGAGTGGATCAAGTCGTCGGGGGACAGTGCAGTGGTGCTGACCCCGCACGAAGGCGAGTTTCCGCGCCTGTTCTCCGATCTCAGCAACAAGCATCCCGGCCGTTCCAAGCTCGAGCGCGTCCGCACCGCCGCCGAGCGCTCCGGCGCGGTCGTGCTCCTGAAGGGCCCGGACACAACCGTCGCGGCCCCCGATGGCCGCGCCGCCATCGCCGCCAACGCGCCGCCCTGGCTCGCCACGGCCGGTGCCGGCGACGTGCTGTCCGGCATTATCGCAGGCCTGTTGGCCCAAGGCGTGCCGGCGTTCGAGGCCGCGAGCATCGGCGTCTGGATGCATGGCGAAGCGGCAAGCGAAGCCGGGCCGGGCCTGATCGCGGAGGACCTCACCGAGACGCTGCCGGCCGTGCACCGGCGGATCTATGATGCGCTGGGCATCGAATACTGACCGCTCACTCCACCCCATACCAGCGCACCAAGCGCGGCGCTGCCCAATCGGTCGCCACGGATTCGAGCAGCCAGCGCCCGGGTGAGGTCGCCGCGAAGGCGATGCGCTGGGTCTGGCCGGGCTCGATCGCGAGCGTGTCGAGCCAGTAGGGCTTCCAGCCGTCGTCGAGCTTGTCGAGCAGGCGGAAGGGGTGGCCGTGCAGGTGGAACACGGTGCTGGTCGGGGCAGGGTTCTTGAGGGCCAGCACGACGGTGCGACCGGTCTTGGCGCGGAAGGCGGGGGCAGAGGCGGTGGAGAAGTTCGCGGGCCGTGTCCAACCGGCGTCCGGCGCACCGAGCGCGACATCGAACCGCAGGGCGCCTCCCAGATCGAGCTTTTCGGGGAGGTCGTTCGAAGGGAGCGGTTGCGGCGGCAACAGCGGTGCGCGCTCCAGCGTCCCAGTGATGGCGAGGCTTCCGACCCGGCGCACCTCCTTGCCGTCATGGAGCAGGAATGGGGCCGATGTGACCGTATCCACGAACGCGTCGGCTCGCGCGCCCGGGGCCAGCACCACCGCGCCGTTGCGCGCGGGGAACGGCTCGGCTGGTTGTCCGTCCAGGGCCATCACGCGGACCTCGTGGCTCTCCAATTTGATTGCCAGAACAGTACGTTGGGAGCCGTTGATGAAGCGCAGCCGAAGCCGCTCGCCGGCCGAAGCTGAGAGATCGAATGAAGTTCGGCCATTGACGGTATAGAGCGGCGTCGTGTCCTTTGGGTCCTGGCCTGGCGGGACCGCGGTGCCATCCGGCCGGAGGCGCCATTCCTCGATCAGCAGGATTTCGTCGCGGTCCACGGCGACGCGGTTGGTCTCGGTCGCGATGATCGGGAGCGGGCGCGCCGGCTGCTTCAGGCTGCCCTCGAAGAGACGGAAGTCAGCCAGCAGGGTTCCCGCGCTTGGTATTGAAATGATTGATGTTTCGGTCGTGTCTGGCGCGGCGGGCGCACGCCCCCGCAGCGGGTCGGTCGCGGTCGCGCCATTGAGGCCGTACCAGACCGGCGCAAGTGGTACAGGCAGGTCGTTCCGAAACACCACCTCGCAGCGGTCGCCGCGCTTGAGACGAACGTCCCTGAGATGACTTACCGCGGCCAGCTCCCAGATCGGTGTAGCCGGCTGATCGGGTTTCAGAGCGAGCGTTGCCGGCCTCGCCTGAAGCGCGAGCTGGGTCGTCACGGATGGGCCCGCGCCGCCGCCGATCAGCCCGGCTGCCGAGGCTCCGAGGCCTGCCAAAACCTGGCGCCGATGTGGGGCAAAAATCCGCGTTGTCATGGCGTGATCCCGACCACGCGGCGCTGGATAAGTCCAGCCATCGTGCCTACTTGAAGCCTGCCTCCATCAGGCCATTTTTTTGCTGCGAACAGTCAGGCACATGCTATAAGCCCGGCCGCCCGCGGCATCGCGGCCGGTCTTGATGCAAATTCACGCGGGCGTGGCGGAACTGGTAGACGCGCTGGATTTAGGTTCCAGTGACGAAAGTTGTGGGGGTTCGAGTCCCTCCGCCCGCACCAAGCGCTTATCGCGTTTGCACGGATTACGAGACCTGCTTCCGCGCGGATGATCGTCCGCCTTGAAGCCGGTCCGATGAACCACCGGCGTGGAGGCGTTTGCCTCGCGCCGGATCGATTAATGACAGCGTCCCGACGCGCGACGTGCCGGGGCCGAACGAAAAGAAGATTGGACGCCATGCAGGTCACAGAAACCCTCTCGGAAGGTCTGAAGCACGAGTTCAAGATCAGCGTTCCCGCGTCTGATCTTGATGCCAAGGCCGGTGCCAAGCTCGTCGACCTCAAGGACAAGGTCCGCATCAACGGCTTTCGTCCGGGCAAGGTGCCGGTCTCGCACCTGAAGAAGGTTTACGGCCGCTCGGTCATGGCCGAGACCATCGATCAGACCATCCGCGACACCAACACACAGCTGTTCTCCGAGCGCGGCTTCCGTCTCGCGACCGAGCCGAAGATCACCATGCCGACGGAGCAGAAGGACGTCGAGGAGCTGCTGAGCGGCAAGACCGATCTGACCTACACGGTTGCGATCGAGGTGGTGCCGGCGATCGCGCTCGCCGACTTCAAGACCTTCCAGGTCGAGAAGCCCGTTGCCGATGTCTCCGACGCCGACATCGACGAGGCGATCAAGCGCATTGCCGATTCCAACCGCACCTATGCCGACAAGGGTGATGGCGCCAAGGCCGCCTCCGGCGATCGCGTCACCATCAACTTCAAGGGCAGCATCAACGGCGAAGTCTTCGAGGGTGGCACCGGCGAGGGCATCCAGGTCGTGATCGGCTCCAACACCTTCATCCCGGGCTTCGAGGAGCAGCTCATCGGCATCGGCGCCAATGAGACCCGCACGCTGAAGGTGACGTTCCCCAAGAACTACATGAACGACAAGCTGGCCGGCCAGCCCGCCGAGTTCGAGACCACTGCGACCCTGATCGAGGCGCCGCAGGACCTTGCGATCGACGACGAGTTCGCCAAGTCGCTCGGCCTGGAATCGCTGGACAAGCTCAAGGAAGCCGCGCGCGAGCGCCTGACCGCCGAGTTCGCCACCGCGACTCGCCAGCGCGTCAAGCGCGCGCTGCTCGACCGCCTCGACGAGGCGCATCGCTTCGAAGCGCCGCCCTCGCTCGTCGACGAGGAGTTCAATCTGATGTGGAATTCGGTCAAGGCCGAGATGGATTCGGCCGGCAAGACCTTTGCCGACGAGGACACCACCGAGGACAAGGCGAAGGAAGAGTACCGCAAGATCGCCGATCGCCGCGTGCGGCTTGGCCTCGTGCTCTCCGAGATCGGCGAGAAGAACAAGATCACCGTGACCGACGACGAAGTCGGCCGCGCCGTGATCGAGCGCGCGCGCTCGATGCCCGGCCGCGAGAAGGAGGTCTGGGACTATTACCGCAACAACGCCCAGGCGCTGGCCCAGCTTCGTGCGCCGATCTACGAGGACAAGGTCGTCGATTTCATCCTCGAGCTCGCCAACGTGACCGAGAAGAAGGTCTCGCGCGAGGACCTCTACAAGGACGACGATGCGGAAAAGACCGCAGCCTGAAGGCTCCACAGCGTTTTCGAGCGAAGTGGATACCGCTTCGCGCGAAGAAAACGCGTCGAAAATAGAAGCTAGAACCCCTTTCCGATTCCATCGGAAAGGAGCTCCGGGACAGTCCTCTGTTAAGGATGATCAGGAAAGAGGCCCAGCTAGCCAGATGGCCGGCTGGGCCTCATTCTACGAATCAGCTTCAACTGCCTCACGGATTAAGCCTTAATGCGCTCCGCACTTGTCAGGCGCGAATTGGGCTATATCTGTCGCTACGCGTTCTACCTCTACCAAGTTCCTGCATCACGGGACGTCCATCCGCCCCTCCGGCGCATCCAGCCAAACTGGCAGCCAGGCCCGGCGATGTCCGTCTCCGAAAACCCTAGGTGACTCATGCGCGATCCGGTTGAAACTTACATGAACCTCGTGCCCATGGTGGTCGAGCAGACCAACCGTGGCGAGCGCGCCTACGACATTTTCTCGCGCCTGTTGAAGGAGCGCATCATCTTCGTGACCGGCCCGGTCGAGGACGGCATGTCGACGCTGATCGTCGCGCAGCTCCTGTTCCTCGAGGCGGAAAATCCGAAGAAGGAAATCTCGATGTACATCAACTCGCCGGGCGGCGTGGTGACATCGGGCCTTGCGATCTACGACACCATGCAGTTCATCCGCCCGCCGGTCTCGACGCTGTGCACGGGGCAGGCGGCCTCGATGGGCTCGCTGCTGCTCGCCGCCGGCGAGAAGGACATGCGCTTCTCGCTGCCGAACGCGCGCATCATGGTGCACCAGCCCTCCGGCGGCTTCCAGGGACAGGCCACCGACATCATGCTGCATGCTCAGGAAATCCTGAACCTGAAGAAGCGGCTCAACGAGATCTACGTGAAGCACACCGGCCAGACCTACAAGTCGATCGAGGATGCGCTGGAACGCGACAAATTCCTCACCGCGAATGACGCCAAGGAGTTCGGTCTCGTCGACAAGGTCATCGACAAGCGCGCCGAGGAGCCCGCGCCGGCGAAAGCCCCGTAGCATTACTGGGGCGTCACGGCGATCCCGGGGGTCGGCGGGTGCGCGTCGCAAAACGCGGTTTTGCGCGCTGCGACAAGCGGGAAGTTCCGCTTTCGTGCTTGTTTTTCGTGGCAATCCCGCAACGCCGGGGTGATTTTCGATCACTTTGGCCCGTGCCAAGTCCGGAAATCACGGTATTGTCACGGGTAGCCGGCGACCCCCGATTAGCGAATTCTTGATAGTCGGGTGACAGCATGGTTGGCTACGATTGATCGGCTATGATCGCGGGGAATCGAGTGACCGTGATTCGCACTGGATGTAATGCGTAGGGTCTTTTTTGGTACGGAATTTGCTCTACTTAAGCTTCATACCGGCCGTCGTGTCGGAATGGAGCGATCGAGCGGAACGGGATCGAACCGCGGACGGAGACATGAATGAGTAAGGTCGGCACGAGCGACTCCAAGAACACGCTATATTGCTCGTTCTGCGGCAAGAGCCAGCACGAAGTCCGCAAACTGATCGCGGGTCCCACGGTCTTCATCTGCGACGAGTGCGTCGAGCTCTGCATGGACATCATCCGCGAGGAGAACAAGTCCTCGCTGGTCAAGTCGCGCGACGGCATTCCGACGCCGAAAGAAATCTGCAAGGTGCTGGACGATTACGTGATCGGCCAGAGCCATGCGAAGAAGGTCCTCTCGGTCGCGGTGCACAACCACTACAAGCGCCTCAACCACCAGACCAAGCACAACGACGTCGAGCTCGCGAAGTCGAACATTCTGCTGATCGGTCCGACCGGCTCGGGCAAGACGCTGCTCGCGCAGACGCTCGCCCGCATCCTGGACGTGCCGTTCACGATGGCAGATGCGACGACGCTGACCGAAGCCGGCTATGTCGGCGAGGACGTCGAGAACATTATCCTGAAGCTGCTCCAGGCCGCCGACTACAATGTCGAGCGCGCCCAGCGCGGCATCGTCTACATCGACGAAATCGACAAGATCAGCCGCAAGTCCGACAACCCCTCGATCACGCGTGACGTGTCGGGTGAGGGCGTGCAGCAGGCGCTGCTGAAGATCATGGAAGGTACCGTGGCTTCGGTTCCGCCGCAGGGCGGCCGCAAGCATCCGCAGCAGGAGTTCCTGCAGGTGGATACCACCAACATCCTGTTCATCTGCGGCGGCGCTTTCGCCGGCCTCGAGAAGATCATCTCGGCACGCGGACGGTCGACCTCGATCGGCTTCGGCGCCCAGGTGCTTGCGCCGGAGGATCGCCGTACCGGTGAAATCTTCCGTCACGTCGAGCCTGAGGACCTCCTGAAGTACGGCCTCATCCCCGAGTTCGTCGGCCGTCTGCCCGTCGTGGCGACGCTCGAGGATCTCGATGAGACCTCGCTGAAGAAGATCCTCACCGAGCCGAAGAACGCGCTGGTGAAACAGTACCAGCGGCTGTTCGAGATGGAGAACATCGAGCTGACCTTCGCCGACGAGGCGCTTGGCGCGGTCGCCCGCAAGGCGATCGAGCGCAAGACCGGCGCGCGGGGCCTGCGTTCGATCCTCGAGGCGATCCTGCTCGAGACCATGTTCGACCTGCCGGGTCTGGAAGGTGTGGAAGAAGTCGTGATTTCCCGAGAAGTGGTGGAAGGAACGGCGCGTCCGCTCTACATCTACGCCGATCGATCCGATCGCGCCGTCGAGAACGCCAGCGCCTGATCTGGCGGCGCTGGAACGCTCCAATTGTCTCGCCGAGGTGGGCTGCGGAACTGGTATTTCCGCAGTCGGTGGTGCGTCGCTTAGTGCGTGCGTAAGCGCCTGATGGCGCGCGTTTTTCAGTGACTTGACACCCCCCGGGTCGATAGCCACCTAATGTTGGCGGCGAGCGAAAATTCTCTTCAAGATTCGCCTCAGTTCCGATCCGACAAGCCGGTCCAACTCGCAAAAGGACCGACCGGTCTTGCGGATCACCTCGGCACCTTGTGGTGGTTGCGCATGATCAGCGGGCTGCGTGCAAGGGGGCAAAGCAAAAGGAAAAGGCCATGACTAATCCCAAACCCCGGCCAACCATCGTCCATGGCGAAGCGCACGCCTATCCGGTGCTGCCGCTGCGCGACATCGTCGTCTTCCCGCACATGATCGTTCCGCTTTTCGTCGGCCGCGAGAAGTCGATCCGCGCGCTCGAAGAGGTGATGAAGAACGACGCGCTGATCATGCTCGCGACGCAGAAGAACGCGTCCGACGATGATCCGGCGCCCGATGCCATTTACGAGACCGGGACGCTCGCCAGCGTGCTCCAGCTCTTGAAGCTTCCCGACGGCACCGTGAAGGTGCTGGTCGAGGGCCTCGAGCGTGCGCGCGTGTCCAAATACACCGATCGCGCCGATTATTACGAGGCGACTGCCGTTGCGCTCGCCGATACCGATGCGAAGTCGGTCGAGGCGGAGGCGCTGGCGCGCTCGGTCGTCTCCGATTTCGAGAGCTATGTGAAGCTCAACAAGAAGATCTCGGCCGAGGTCGTCGGCGTCGTGCAGGCGATCACCGATTTCGCCAAGCTCGCCGACACGGTTGCCTCGCATCTCGCCGTGAAGATCGCGGATCGCCAGGGCATCCTGGAGACGCTGTCCGTCACCACGCGCCTGGAGAAGGTGCTGGGCCTGATGGAGAGCGAGATCTCGGTGCTGCAGGTCGAGAAGCGCATCCGCTCGCGCGTCAAGCGCCAGATGGAGAAGACCCAGCGCGAGTACTATCTCAACGAGCAGATGAAGGCGATCCAGAAGGAACTCGGCGACGACGATGGTCGCGACGAGCTCGCCGACCTCGAAGAGAAGATCTCCAAGACCAAGCTCTCCAAGGAAGCGCGCGAGAAGGCGCAGCATGAATTGAAGAAGCTGCGCCAGATGTCGCCGATGTCAGCGGAAGCGACCGTCGTGCGCAACTATCTGGATTGGCTCTTGTCGATCCCGTGGAACAAGAAGTCCAAGGTGAAGAAGGACCTGGAGCAGGCGCAAGCCATCCTGGACTCCGATCACTACGGGCTCGAGAAGGTCAAGGAACGCATCGTCGAGTATCTCGCGGTGCAGTCGCGCGCCAACAAGCTGACCGGGCCGATCCTGTGCCTCGTCGGACCTCCCGGCGTCGGCAAGACCTCGCTCGGCAAGTCGATCGCGAAGGCGACGGGGCGCGAATTCGTGCGCGTCTCGCTCGGCGGCGTGCGCGATGAAGCCGAGATCCGCGGTCACCGCCGCACCTATATCGGCTCGATGCCCGGCAAGATCATCCAGTCGATGCGCAAGGCGAAGTCGTCCAATCCACTGTTTCTGCTGGACGAGATCGACAAGATGGGCGCCGATTTCCGCGGCGATCCGTCGTCGGCTCTGCTCGAGGTCCTCGATCCCGAGCAGAACGGAACGTTCAACGACCACTATCTCGAGGTCGACTACGATCTGTCCAACGTGATGTTCATCACGACCGCGAATACGCTCAATATTCCGGGCCCGCTGATGGACCGCATGGAGATCATCCGGATCGCGGGCTACACCGAGAACGAGAAGGTCGAGATCGCGCGCAAGCATCTGATCCCCAACGCGGTGTCCAAGCACGGCCTGGACTCCAAGGAGTTCTCGATCGACGACGACGCGCTGCTGCTTCTGATCCGCCGCTACACCCGCGAAGCGGGCGTGCGCAACCTGGAGCGTGAGCTCTCGACACTCGCCCGCAAGGCGGTGAAGGAGCTGATGATCTCCAAGAAGAAGGCGGTCAAGGTCACCGAGAAGACTCTGGAAGAGCTGCTCGGCGTGCCGAAGTACCGCTTCGGCGAGATCGAGAGCGAGCCGCAGGTCGGCATCGTCACCGGCCTTGCCTGGACCGATGTCGGCGGCGAGTTGCTGACGATCGAAGGCGTCATGATGCCCGGCAAGGGCAAGATGACGGTCACCGGAAACTTGCGCGACGTCATGAAGGAATCGATCTCGGCGGCGGCGTCCTATGTCCGCTCGCGCGCGATCAACTATGGCGTCGAGCCGCCGCTGTTCGACCGGCGCGACATCCACGTGCACGTGCCGGAAGGCGCGACGCCGAAGGACGGTCCGTCCGCGGGCGTGGCGATGGCCACCGCGATCATCTCGGTCATGACCGGCATCCCGGTCCGCCACGATGTCGCGATGACCGGCGAGATCACGCTGCGCGGTCGCGTGCTGCCGATCGGCGGCCTCAAGGAGAAGCTGCTGGCCGCGGCCCGCGGCGGCATCAAGACGGTGCTGATCCCCGAGGACAACGCCAAGGATCTCACGGAGATTTCCGATGCGATCAAGGGCGGCATGGAGATCATCCCGGTCTCCCGCCTCGACGACGTCGTCGCGAAAGCGCTGGTGAAGAAGCCGGTGCCGATCGTCTGGGAAGAGGACACCAAAGTGACGGTGAAGCCGGACGGCGACGAAGCCGCCGGCGGTCTGACCGCTCACTAAGGCTCATTGATAGATGATAAAACGGCGCCTCCGGGCGCCGTTTTTGTTTGTGGCGAGGAGAGGAGGCAATGCAGGTCGACGGGCAATGCCATTGCGGCAAGATCACCTACGAGGCCGAGATCGACCCAGAGGCGGTCTCGGTGTGCCACTGCACCGATTGCCAGACGCTGACGGGTTCGCCGTTCCGGGTGACCGCGATCTGCGCCAAGTCCGATGTCCGCCTGACCGCCGGCGCGCCAAAGCTCTACGGCAAGCGCGGCGACAACGGCCGGATGCGCTTCCAGCACTTCTGTGCCGACTGCGGTTCCCCGCTGTTCACCAGCGGCGAGGGCGACCAGGCCGACGATTGGGGCATCCGCTGGGGCAGCATCCGCCAGCGCGACCAATTACGGCCCTCCAGGCAGATATGGTGCCAGTCGGCGGCGGTGTGGATCGACGCCGTGCCGCTGTTGCCGGGGCGGCCGCAGGATTGAGGTCCAGGAAATGAAGTTCCGCGCTTGCCCGTCCAGGGCCTGTGAGGCTAAAGAGGCGGCCGGGGGCGGTTAGCTCAGCTGGTTAGAGCATCTCGTTTACACCGAGAGGGTCCGCGGTTCGAATCCGTGACCGCCCACCAGTCTTCGCTTTGCGGGGCCAAGCAGGCTGCCATGCCGGGCGACCAATTGGAGCATGGCATCAGCGCAAAGCCTCCATTCGTTGCGGCTGGCTAGTTCGTTCGAAAGGCTGCAAACCTCGGTCGGACGTGCCAACGGCCCCGTGGAGCGGTCACGTGCCCCACAGTGGCGCGTCGTCATTCCCGATGGAAATGTCAGGCCGTCTTGGTAAATAGTGTCAGGACACCTTCGGCAATGTTGATCGCAACGACCTGCGACGAAGTCAGCCCCTTCGCCTTCAGCGCGGACGCCGCCTGGGGCGTTGCATCAATCGTTTTCCGGAGCGACTGAATATCGTCATCGCTTGTCTGTGCGACGATTTCATCGACCTTCGAGCGCACGGCTGGTTGCAGGTCCTTGATGTCGATGACCTGGATCTGACGGATGACGGTGCTCTGAGCGGGCGATGATTCTGTTCCCGGTTGCGACGATGTTCCTTGCGCCTGCACGAAGGTCGGCGTCCCGAAGGAGAGGGTTGCGATGATGAGGGGGCCCATGATGCTGCGCATGGTCATGCCTTTCCAAGGTGAGCAACCTGAAAATGCTATCCACGAAATCTGGTTGTCGTCTGCTTCTGATGGGGCCATTCGGTGAAAGCTATGCGACCAAAATGCGAGCACTTCCTGCCGGAAAGCGCGGCCAATTCTCGACAGCAGCGACTGTGTGGTCCTTGCAGAAAATTGCGCTACGATCCGGGCGGGGATCCGACCAGGTGACCCCCCGCAATTGCGGGACGGGCGGATCGACAATGCTAGGGATCAAAGACCTGATGGAACAGCCGAGCGGACACGAGCAGAACGCCGACCAGATCGCCTATTGGAACGGCCCGAGCGGGCAGCGCTGGGCCGATCGCCACGCGGTGCAGGAGAAGCTGCTCGGGCCGATTGCCGATGTGCTGATCGACCGCGCCAAGCCGAAGCCGGGCGAGCGTGTCATCGACGTCGGCTGCGGCTCCGGTGCGACGACGGTGGCATTCGCGAAGGTAGTGGCGCCTGACGGCTTCGCGCTCGGCCTCGACGTGTCCGAGCCGATGCTGTCGCAGGCGCGGGCTCTTGCGCCAAAGGGCCTGCCGCTCGAGTTCGTGCTGGCGGATGCGACGGTGCATCCGTTCGAGCCGGCGAGCTTCGATCTGCTGGCGTCGCGCTTCGGCGTAATGTTCTTTGCCGACCCTATTGCGTCCTTCATCAATTTGCGTCGCGCGCTGAGGCCGACAGGGCGGCTTGCTTTCGTCTGCTGGCGCGAGCCGAAGGAAAATCCCTGGATGATGGCGCCGCTGATGGCGGTCTACAAGCATGTGCCGAAGATGCCGCCGGTCGGGCCGGAGGAGCCGGGCCCGTTCGCCTTTGCGTCAGAGGAGCGCGTGACGCGCATCCTGAAGGGTGCAGGCTTCGCGGATGTGGCAATGGAGCCGCATGATCTCGCGATGGACATTGCGATCGGCGGCGGTCTCGATGCCGCCGTCGACGGCTCGCTGCAGATCGGTCCGGCCAGCCGCGCGCTGCAGGGCCATCCGGCCGAGACCTATGAAGCGGCCAAAGCCTCGATCCGCGAAACGCTCGCGCCATTCCTGAAGGGGCAAAGCGTGGTGCTGCAGGGCGCGATCTGGATCGTGACGGCGAGGGCTGCGTAGGCCCGTTTTCTCCACACCCGTCGTTGCGAGGAGCCCGCGACAAGATTGCGAAGCAATTTGCGCTGGCGACGAAGCAATCCTGGATCTTCCCGCGGCGGCAGCCTGGATTGCTTTCGCTGCGCTCGCAATGACGACGTGGATGGTTCCTCACACCACATCATCCGGCGCGAGCGCGCAGCCATTGTCGGGATGCGTCTCGACCTGAAGCGTGGTGTGGCCGATGCGGAAGGATGACTTGAGGAGTTGCGCCGTCTGCATCAGGAATGCGTCGTCCGTGCCGGCGGGCATGACGAGGTGGCAGGTCAGCGCCGTCTCGGTGGTCGAGATCGGCCAGACGTGGAGATCGTGAATCCCTGAGACGCCCGGCCGCGCCAGCAGGAACGCCCTGATTGCCGCCACGTCGATGGCTCTTGGCGCCGCCGCCATGGACATGTCGATCGAGCCGCGCAAGAGGCTCGTCGTGCTCCAGAGGATGGTGGCGCAGATCACGAGGCTGGTGACGGGATCGAGCCAAAGCCAACCCGTCCAGACGATCAGTGCCGCCGAGACGACCACGCCGAGCGAGACCCCGGCGTCTGCGGCCATGTGCAGGTACGCGCCTTCGATGTTGATGTCGTCCTTGCGCCCGCGCGCGAAGAGCATGGCGCTAAAACCGTTGATGAGGATGCCGATGCCGGCGACCACCATCACCGTCACGCCGGCAACCGGCTCCGGCTGGCGCAGGCGCAGGATCGCCTCCCAGCCGATCGCGCCGGTTGCGACCAGCAGGAACACCGCATTGGCAAGTGCCGCGAGGATGGTGGAGGCGCGCAGGCCATAAGTGAAGCGGCCGCTCGGAGCGCGGCGTGCTGCAATCGAGGCGCCCCAGGCCACCACCAGGCCGAGCACGTCGGAAAGGTTATGGCCGGCGTCGGCCAGCAGGGCGGTGGAGTTGCCGAGATAGCCGTAGGTCGCTTCGGCCACGACCAGTGCTGTGTTGAGCGAGATGCCGATCGCGAACGCCTTGCCGAAATTGGCGGGGGCATGAACATGGCCGTGGCTGTGACCACGATCATGGCCATGCCCGGCATGGTCATGATGGTGATGCCCGTGATGATCGTGGCCGGCCACCTCTAGCGCTCCGCGGATGCAGTCAAATCAGGCGCCATTGTAGGCGCTTCGGGCGTCACGTCACGACGGAAGAGGACGTAGAGCGCCGGCAGCACCAAGAGCGTGAGCACCGTGGAGGAGATGATGCCGCCGATCACGACGGTCGCAAGCGGCCGCTGCACCTCGGCGCCGGCGCCGGTGGCGAGCGCCATCGGCACGAAACCGAGCGAGGCGACGAGGGCCGTCATCAGCACCGGGCGCAGCCGCGTCAGCGCGCCCTCGCGTACGGCAGCCACGACGGATCGCCCCTCGCTGCGCAGCCGCTCGATGAAGGCGATGATGACGAGCCCGTTGAGCACGGCAACGCCCGATAGCGCGATGAAGCCGACGCCGGCGCTGATGGACAGGGGAATGTCGCGCAGCAGCAGCGCCGCGACACCACCGGTCAGCGCCAGCGGCACGCCGGAGAACACCAGCGCCGCATCCGCCGCCGATCCCATGCCCATGAACAGCAGCAGGAACACCAGAAGCAGCGCCACCGGCACCACGATCGTCAGCCGTTTGGTGGCGGACACCAGCTGCTCGAACTGTCCGCCCCAGCCGATGAAGTAACCCGGCGGCAGCTTGACCTTCTCGGCGACGGCGGCTTGCGCCTCGGCAACGAAAGAGCGCAGATCGCGCCCGCGGACATTGGCCATGACCACGACGCGGCGCTTGCCGTTCTCGCGGCTGATCTGGTTGGGGCCCGGCGCGATCTCGATTGCCGCAACGGAGGAGAGCGGCACATAGCGTGGCGTCGTCCCGGATGCCCCCGGCCAGGCGGTTTTCGTGACGGCCGCGATATCCTCGCCCGGCGGCAGCGGGATCGGCAGCGACTTGATCGTATCGGGATCGGCCCGCAGGCTTTCCGGCAGCCGCACCACGATGTCGAAGCGCCGATCGCCCTCGAACAGCTTGCCGACCGGCTTGCCGCCGATCGCGATCTCGACGAGGTTTTGCACCTCGCTGAGGCTGAGGCCGTAGCGCGACAGCGCCTGGCGGTCGAGCTTGACGGTGAGGATCGGCAGGCCCGCGATCTGCTCGGTCTTGATGTCGGCGGCGCCCTCGATGCCGCGAACCACGCCGTTGACCTGCTGGGCGATGCCGGCGAGCACGTCGAGATCGTCGCCGAAGATCTTGACGCCGACGTCGCTGCGGATGCCGGCGATGAGCTCGTTGAAGCGCATCTGGATCGGCTGGGTCATGCCATAGGCACTACCGGGCAAGGTGTTGGCGGCGCGTTCGAGCTCGGCCACCACCTCGTCCTTCGGCTTGGCCGGGTCGGGCCATTCCTCGCGCGGCTTCAGCGTGACATAGGTGTCGGCGACATTCGGCGGCATCGGGTCGTTGGCGATCTCGGCGGTGCCGATCTTGGAGAAGATGGTCGCGACCTCCGGCACCTGCTTGATCGCCTTTTCCAGGCGGAGCTGCATGTCGACGCTCTGGGTCAGGCTGGTGCCGGGAATCCGGATGGTCTCGATGGTGATGTCGCCTTCATCGAGGTTCGGAATGAACTCGCCGCCCATGCGCGTTGCGGCGAAGATGCTGCCGGCGACGATCAGCAGGGCGCCGAGCGCGACACTGCCGCGATAACGGATCGCGCGGTCGAGCAGGGGCAGATAGAGCCGCTTGGCGGCCCGCATGAAGACGTTCTCCGTCTCCGCGACCTTGCCGGTGACGACAATCGCAACCGCGGCGGGGACGAACGTGACCGACAGCAGCGCCGCGCCCGCAAGCGCCATCAGCACGGTCAGCGCCATCGGCGTGAACATCTTGCCCTCGGTCCCGGACAGGGTGAGGACCGGAAGATAGACCACGGCGATGATGAGCGTGCCGAACAGGCTCGGCTTGATCACCTCGCCGCTTCCCATGCGGATGGTCTGGAGGCGTTCGTCCAGCGTCAGCAGCCGGCCGCGGCGGTGCTGCTCGGCGGCAAGCAGCCGCAGGCAGTTCTCGACGATGATGACCGCGCCGTCGACGATGATGCCGAAATCGATCGCGCCCAGACTCATCAGATTGGCGCTGACCTTGCTCTCGACCATGCCCGTGATCGTGAACAGCATGGAGAGGGGGATGACGCAGGCCGTGATCAGCGCGGCGCGGATGTTGCCGAGGATCAGGAACAGCACCGCGATCACCAGCGCCGCACCCTCGACGAGGTTCTTCTCGACGGTCTGGATGGTGGCTTCCACCAGATGCGTGCGGTCGTAGACGGCGCGCGCGATCACGCCGTCGGGGAGCGATTTGGCGATCTCCGCGAGCCTGGCCTTCACGCGCTGGGCCACGGTGCGGCTGTTCTCGCCGATCAGCAGCATGGCGGTGCCGAGCACCGTCTCGCCGCCGTTCGCCGTCGCAGCACCGGTGCGCAGGTCCTTGCCTTCGCTGACCTCGGCGACATCGCGGATGCGCACCGGCACGCCGCCGCGCGAGCCGATCACGATGCCCCTGATGTCCTCGATATTGGCGACCTGGCCGGGAGCGCGGACGAGATATTGCTCGCCGTTGCGCTCGATATAGCCGGCGCCGACATTGGCATTGTTGGCGGCCAGCGCCGTCATGATGTCGCGGAAGCCGAGCTTGTAGGCCATCAGCTGACCCGGAATCGGCAGCACATGGAATTGCCGCTCATAGCCGCCGATCGAGTTGACCTCGATCACGCCGGGAATGGTGCGCAGCTGCGGCTTGATGATCCAGTCCTGGATGGTGCGCAGCTCCGTCGGCGTGAACTCGGCACCCGCCGGCGACTTTGCGCCGGCCTTTGCCTCGACCGAGTAGACGTAGATCTCACCGAGCCCGGTCGAGATCGGTCCCATCGCGACCTCCGTGCCTGCAGGCAATTGGTCCTTCGCCTGCTGGATGCGTTCGTTCACGAGCTGGCGCGCGAAATAGATGTCGGTGCCGTCCTGGAACACGACGGTGACCTGGCTCAGGCCGTAGCGCGAGATCGAGCGGGTGTAGTCGAGCCTGGGCAAGCCGCCCATTGCAGTCTCGAGCGGAAAGGTGATGCGCTGCTCGGCCTCGAGCGGCGACAGCCCCGGCGCGTGCGTGTTGATCTGGACCTGGACGTTGGTCACGTCAGGCACGGCATCGATCGGCAGGCGCGTGAAATTCCAGGCGCCAAGGGCACCGGCGGCGAGGGCGAGCAGGACCACGAGCCAGCGCTGGCGGACCGAGAAGGCGAGGAGGGCGTCAATCATGATCGGCGTCTCCCTTGCCCATCTCCGCCTTGACCACAAAACTGTTCTCGGCGACGTAGCGCTCGCCGGCCGAAAGGCCCGCGCGGATCTCCACGAATTTCGGATCGGAGTCGCCAAGCTCCACCGGGCGCGCCTCGATCTTGTCGCCATCCTCGCGGACGAACACGATTGTCTTGTTCTCCAGCGTCTGGATCGCGCTTCGGCGCACGGCAACCGCGACATTGCGCGCGGCGAGGATCAGCCGCGCCGTGACGAACAGGCCGGGACGAAGCCGGCCGTCGGGGTTGGCCAGCACCACCCGCGCCAGCGCGGTCTGGGTCTCGCTCGAACCGATCGGCGCCATGTAGGAGATGGTGCCCTTGATCTCGCCGCGGCCGTCGTCGGGATCGATCAGCACCTCGTCGTTGATGCGGACGCGCCTGAGGTCCTGCCGGTAGATCGACAGATCGACCCAGATGGTCGAGAGATCGGCGACCACGAAGGCCGGTTTCTGCTCGGAGGCGTATTCGCCGAGCGAGATCTGCCGCTCGATGATGGTGCCGGCGATCGGCGCCTTGAGCTCGTAGACGGTGAGGCTCTGGTTGCTCTCGATCGCGGCGAGCAGATCGTCCTTGCCGACCTTCTCGCCGATGCGCTTCAGGATGGATTTGACGACGCCCGGAAAGCGCGGCGTCACCTGCACCACCGTTTCCTGATTGGCACGCAGGATGCCATTGAAGGACAGCGTGTCGGTCAGTGTGGCGCTTGCGGCCTCCGCCAGGCTCACGCCGGCGGCTGCCAGCTTGACGTCGGAGATGCGGATGCGGTCGGCGCCGTGCTCGTCCTGCTCGACATGGTTGTTCGGCTTCTTCTGTTCGGAATGCTCGGTATGCTCGGTGTGTGCGAGCTTGGCCGGGGCGAGCCGGGAATAGCCGTAGGCGCCGAGCGCTGCGGCAACGATGGCGATGAGAATGGTGGAGGAGGTCCTCATCGTGCGCTCTCCCGCGCCAGCGTGAAGGGGTTGCCGACGAGGCCTTCGATGGTCGCGACCCCGGCATGGAAATTCTGCAGCGCCTCCTGCTCGCGCAGCCGCGCCTGGGTGACGCTCGCCTGGGCATCGAGCACCTCGAGCAGAGTGAAGCGGCCCTGTCCGTAGCCCTGCGAGATCGCCTCGGACGCTTCGACGGCCTTCGGGATCGCGACCTCGCGCAGCACCGCGAGCTCGCGCAGTGAGCCCTGCAGCGAGTCGTAGGCGCGCCCGGCGATCACGACCAGCGCGTTGCGGTTGGTCTCGCGCTCGGCGCGCGTCTTGGCGAGGCTCTCCTGCGCCGAAAGGATATTGCCCTGGTTCTGGTCGAAGACGGGGATCGGCACCGAGAGAGTGAGGCGCACGGCATCGTCATTGGTCTCGTTGAAATGGCGCCAGCCGGCGGCGATCCGCACGTCTGGATAGGGCTTGAGCCGCGCCAGCAGCAGCTCGGCATTGCGCTGCGCGTAAACGGCGGTCCAGCGCACCAGTTGCGGATTGGCATCGATGGCGGCGACCACCGACTGGAAGGTCGGCGGCTTGCCCGTGGTGTCGAGCCGGCCGGAGACTTCGCCGAATTTCGCGGCGGGATCGCCCATCAGCACCGCGAGCTCGCGCCGGGCACTCGCCAGCGTCGCCTTGAAGCGCTCGCGGTCGGCCTTCACCAGCGCCGAGGCGACCTCGGCGCGGCCGGTCTCGGCCGGTGAGGAGGCGCCGGCCTCGACGCGGCGGCGGAGCAGCGGCGTCAGGCGGTCGATCGCCGCGATCTGCTCGTCGAGGATCTGGATGCGCCGCTGTGCGCCGAGCACGCTGAGGAAGGCGATCGCGGTCTCCGACAGCACCTCCAGCCTGACGGCCTTGCGCTGGATCGCCGCGACCTCGACCCCAGCCGCCCCGGCTGCAATCCGCGCGTCGCGCTTGCCGAACAGCTCGAAGGCCTGGCTGATCTGCAGCGTGGTCTCCGCCGATCGCGTCCCGCGATATTTGCCGGAGCCGAATGAATCGTCCTGTTCGTAGGACAGTTCCGGATTGAGCAGCGCGCCCGCCTGGATGCGCTGGCCCGTGGCGATGCCGACGTCGCGCTCCGCCGCCGTCAGCCGCGGGCTCGCCGCCAGCGCGCGCGACAACGCGCTGCGCATCGTCAAAGTCTGGGCGTGAGACGGAGCTAGCGCCACTTCGGCAATCAGACACGCCGCCGCGCACGCGAGGCGCGCAGCCATTCCCCTGCGAAACATGAAACCGACCTGTGAAGGATGAACCTAACGGGCGCGGGCCGCCCGACCAATCCGTTCAGGCAGTATGTTTGGGAGGCGGGGAGTCGGTATCCAGGACAATTCCGGCGAGCCTGGGTGCACGTTGCGGGCTCGCTGCGGACACGAGCATGACCGATGCGGTCAATGGCGCCGGCTGCGTCACCGTCAGCGAGAAGCAGCCATGGCAGTGATGGCTGCCGATGACCTTAGGGTGGTCGCCGTGGCCCGGGGGGCCATCAAGGACCGTAGCGATCTCCGAGCCGCCGCCGGGCGTGGTCACGTCGATGTCGTGCGAGCCGTGCAGCGTGCTCGCGAGCAGGTAGACCACCGCGATCAGCACGGACAGCAGCCCGCGCCAGTTGCGCGAGCGGCACGATCCCGAGGGCTGGCGGTTTGCGAGCACGACGTTACTCTGGTTGCGGTCTGTGCTCGGCCTAGCATGGGCGCGGGAACAGTGTCGACCCGCAACATTGTTACGTCCTTGGAACAATTGCCGCACCGGTGGATACGTCGCCAGCGCCTATCACTGGCGGATAATGACGCGCCGATGCGGGGCCATGGCTGCGACCGTGGGGGCCGGCTCCGGAGCGTCGCTGCCGTCGTCAGCCTCCATGGTGATGACGGCGTGACAGCTCGCTTCCATCGCCTGTTCCAGCCATTTGATGGCTTCGTCAATCCATTGGTCGTGGTGCTCGGGATCGGCGAGGGCCTTCTCCCGAAATGCATTCGCCTGATGCAGGCATGCCGTTCTGCGATCCACGCGCCTCTCCTGACCTGGAGGTTCCGCCCCGTCGCATCATCAATGATCCCGGCCCTTGCGTCGTTAACATGGGACAGGGACAGCCAAAGCTGGCCGCAACGCGGAAAGGCCCCAGCCGGACGAACCGGCTGAGGCCTCATGTGCTCACATTCTCTATCCTTGGGACTTGAGCGGATAACCCGCATCTTCCACGTTCGTTCCAGGCGATCCGTCCAATTTGGAACGTTCCTCATACCTCGCGATTAGCGAGCAGGAGAGACTGAGGAGGACGGACAATGGACGGACTGATTTATCTGATCGGCTTGATCGTCGTCATCATGGCGATCCTGTCGTTCTTCGGCTTGCGCTGAGAGCACCGCAATGACGGTTGAAACTCTCATGCGGGAAGAGGTCATGGAAGGCGGCATGGCGGGCGAGGCTCCTCGAACCATACAGTGGAGTTCCGTGTTCGCAGGCGCGCTTGCGGCGGGCGCAATGTCGTTCATCCTGGTGAGCTTTGGTGTTGCCATCGGCCTTGGCGTCAGTTCGGCTTCGCCGACATGGCGCGATGCCTCGGCAGCGCTGGCGCTGCTCTCGGGGCTGTATCTGATCATCCAGGCCATCATCAGCTTCGGCTTCGGCGGTTATATCGCCGGCCGGACAACGCGACCGGCGCCGGCGCCGGCCAAGATCGAGGACGATGACGAGCGGCGCGACGGCTTGCATGGCCTGACGTCCTGGGCTCTCGCTGTGCTCCTGGGCGCAGCTCTGCTGGCTCTTCTTGGCGCTGCTGCGATCGATCGTTCGCCGATGCGCAGCTCGGCGAGCAACACGTCCGCGGCCGAGCCGCTGTTGAGCTATGAGCTCGACAAGCTGTTCCGCGCGCCGCGCCGCCCGCCGAACACCGATCTGAGGGAAGGACGCGCGGAAGCGGGACGGATCCTGATGACGTCGTCCAGCCACAGCGGTGTCAGCACGGACGACCGGACCTACCTCGTGCAACAGGTCGCGGCTGTGACGGGCCTTGCGGCACCTGACGCCGAACGGCGGGTCGACACCCTGATCGCAGAGTCAAAGACGGCCATCAACCGTGCCAGGCGCAACTCGATCATCGTGGCGTTCTCGGTCGCAGCCGCGACCCTGGTCGGCGCCGCGGTGGCATGGGCTGCCGCCGTCGCCGGTGGACGGCATCGGGATGGAGAGCCGTTGCCGAACTGGATGGCGAGCGCCAACCGCTTCCATCGCAATCCACGCGCGATGCCGGTGCCGTAGGATCGCTCGCACAAGATCGTGTCGGCCGCTCTCGTTCGTGGAGGCGACCGACTTCCCCGGCTAATCACAGGGTGGGTGGTGGCGCTTGCGTTCGCCGCGCCAGAGCAAAGACCGGCACCGCCAATAGCTGCATCGCAATCGAAAACGCGATCAGCGCCGTCATCGAGCGGTCGTACAGCAGGCCGGTGACGATGCTTCCGGCCAGCCACCCAACCCCATAACCTGCATAGTACAGGCCGAACGCCAGGTTGCGCTTTCCCTCGGGAAGCACCTCGGCGACGAGCGCCTTGAGCAGGGTGTCCTGCGTCGCGTAGCCGACGCCCCACAACAGCATGCCGACGAGCACCAGCTGAAAGTCGCCGAGGAACACGAGCGGTGAGAACGGGGCGGAGAGGCACACCGCGCCGATCACCACGGGGAGACCGAGGTGATCGTAGAGCCTGCCCAGGGCGAGACTTGCGAGCACGCCGAACGCCGTCGAGGCCGCCAGCAAGACCGGAATCCACTGCTCGGATGCGATCTTCGATTTTGACAGATGGTACGAGATCAGCTCGAAGCTCATGAGCCCGGCGGCAAACAAGGCGCCCGCCAGCATGTACAGCCAGTACGGACGAGCGAAGCTTCGCGCCGGCGCCGTTTGGCCTTGCTCGAGCCGCGACGGCAATGGGAAATTCACGCGTGCGACGGCCAGCGCGAGGAGCGCGGACACGGCGGATATCAGCAGAAGCGCATAACCGGTCCGATAATCTCCTTTCAGGAGCAGGACCAGGGCGATCAGAAGCGGGCCAAGGGTGGCCCCGATCTCGTCCAGCGCGGTGTTGACGGCGTAGACCCATCCCTTGCCGAGCTCGCCCGTCGTGTAGGAGAGCATCGCCTCGACCGTCGGCTTGCGCAACGCGCGTCCGATTCTCTCAGCTAGAATGAATGCGGCTGCCGTCTGCCAATTCCAGGCAAGCGCCATGGCTGGGACGGCAAACAGGTTGATGACGTAACCAGCGAAAGTGATGAGCCAATAGCGACCGGTGCGGTCTGCGAGATAACCAGCACCGAGCCGCAGCGAATAGCCGAGAAACTCACCCGCGCCGGCTGTGATGCTGACGGCCGCCGCGCTGGCGCCGAGCGAAGCCATGAAGGGACCATTGATGCTCGCGCCGCCCTCGTAAGTGACGTCGCCGAACAGATTGACCACGCCCATTGTCAGCACGAAAGTGAAAGCGGGCGAGGCGTGCGCGGAAACTTTTTTCATAGCCCTGATCCTGCCGGGCTGGGGAGCCGCCGCTTACTGCGGCGTGAACTGCGCGAGGTCACGGATGCCCATCGTCTGCTCGAGTTCTGCGACGCGCGTGCTCCTCCGGTGAGGTCGGGGACCCCGCCTGGTCGGGCCATGGCGTCACAGCGGCGCTCTATCGGGGCATTCCGAGGCGGACGGGCGGTAACGGCCGGCGCATCGGCCGGTTCCTAGGCTCGGCCGCACCGGCGCGTTGTCGGGATGGGCGCAGCGGGAAGCCACCGTTCGCTCGGCCGCGCGCGGTGGCCGGGCCTGGTCGGTATGAGACCTAGGCCCGTTCCTCCCAGATCATGGCCAGATGCACGATCGTCTGCACGGCCTTTTCCATGTCCTGCCGGCTCACCCATTCGAGCCGCGAATGAAACGCGTGCTCGCCGGCGAAGATGTTGGGGCAGGGCAGGCCCATGAAGGACAGGCGCGAGCCGTCGGTGCCGCCGCGGATCGCGGTGCGCATCGGACGCAGACCGGCACGGCGGATGGCTTCGATGGCGTATTCGAGAACGTGCGGGTGACGATCGATCACCTGCTTCATGTTGCGATACTGCTCGCGCACCTCGAACTTGTAGGTCGAGCGCGGATAGTCCTTCATCACGTCCTTGACGATGGTCTCGAGCAGGACCTCCTTCTCCTTCAGCCCTTCCTCGGTGAAGTCGCGGACGATGAAGGAGAGGGTCGCCTGCTCCAGCGCGCCCTCGATGCCGATCGGATGTAGAAAGCCCTGCTTGCCCGAGGTCGTCTCCGGCGAGCAGCCTTCCTTCGGCAGGCGCTCGATGATGGCGGCGGCGATCTTGATTGCGTGCTCCATCTTGCCCTTGGCGTAGCCGGGATGGGCGCTGACGCCATTGATGGTGATGGTGGCGCCGTCGGCCGAGAACGTCTCGTCCTCGACGCAGCCGGCGCTCTCGCCGTCCATGGTGTAACCGAAATCGGCGCCCAGCTTCTTCAGGTCGACATTGTCGACGCCGCGGCCGATCTCCTCGTCCGGCGTGAACAGGATCTTGATGGTGCCGTGCTTCACGTCGGGGTTGGTGAGGAAGAAATGCGCGGCATCCATGATCTCGGCGACGCCGGCCTTGTTGTCGGCCCCCAATAGCGTGGTGCCGTCGGTGGTGATGATGTCGTTGCCGATCTGGCTCTTCAGCGCGGGGTGCTCGGCGAAGCGGATCACCTGGCTGGTGTCGCCCGGCAGCACGATATCGCCGCCGCGATAGTTCTTCACGACCTGCGGCTTGACGTCCTTGCCGGTGACATCGGGCGAGGTGTCCATGTGCGAGCAGAAGCAGATCACCGGCACCTTCTTTTCGGTGTTGGCCGGGATGGTGCCGTAGACATAGCCGAAATCGTCGAGATGCGCGTCCTCGACGCCCATCGCCTTCAGTTCGGCGGCGAGCACGCGGCCAAGATCCTTCTGCTTCTCGGTCGAGGGCGAACTGGGGGATTCCGGATCGGACTGGGTATCGATGGTGACGTAGCGCAGGAAGCGCTCGGTCACGGTATGCGAAAAGGAGAGGGAGGACATTTCTGGTCAAACCGCCGGGTCTTGGGGAGCAGGTCTTGGGAAGCAGGCGGTATATCAGAAAAGCGGATCATGATGCGGCGAGAACGAGATCCGGTCAGGCCTAATGAATCGTACGTGCTAGATCGCCTCTTTCAGTTCCTTTACCGGGCGGAACGCGACCTTCCTGCTGGCCTTGATGTGAATCGCCTCGCCGGTGCCAGGATTGCGGCCGGTGCGGGCGGCGCGCTTGCGGACCTGGAGGATGCCAAGGCCCACGATACGGACACGGTCGCCCTTCTTGAGGTGCTTGGCGATCAGGTCGACCATGTCGGTCAGAACGGCCTCGGCGTGCTTTTTTGACAGGTCCTGGCGCTCCGCAATATCGGCGGCGAGGTGCTTGAGCGTGATCGTGGCGGGAGCGGCTGCCTTCTTCGCCGAATCCTTCTTCGCGGAATCCTTCTTAGCCATGAATGGCCTCCTCGGGTTATCCACCGACGGGGGAACCCCTGGAAGAGCCGAGAATGCGGGGATCCCTCTAAGTCCTTTCAGGCGTAGACGATTCGGGCGCGGGCTGACTATGCCGAGAGTTCCCGGTGGACCCACCGGCCGGGCAGATTACGTGGACTACGTGCAATGCCCACTTGAGTGCCTAGAAGTTGTGCCGTTCCATACCCGCCGAACGGATCTTCGGCGGGGAGGGATTGTTGTCTGAGGAATTTCAGCGGTTTGTCATTTTGAACCGAAGCGGGTCGCGATGCCGATGAGGGCGACGAGGATCGGATCAAGCGCGGAAAGAGGCCGCCGACACCGACGGCCTTTTGGGCGACTAGTGAGGAGAAACGATTGCGGCCACACTGAACGCCACCACGCAGGCAACGGCAAGTGACCAGAGCGCTATTGCGATCTCTCTAGGCATAGAGACGCAACACCACTTGATATCGGGGGTTCCTATACGGCGCGGCGGTACTTAAGCGCGCCTCTTACTGAGGCCAATACCGTCTTTCTGATAATTCGGCTACTCGTTTGAAGCTTGCAGCGCAGCTTCTAATTCCGCGACGATGTCGTGCAGGAGCCCGAGCGCGAGCGGATCGGTGACGTCGCGCTCCATCATGCGGTAGCGCATGATCTGATCTTCAAGCTCTTGCTGTTCCTCGCCGTCGTCGTCCATCGCGAAGTCTCCGCAATCAAGCATGACGCCGAACGAGGGCGATGGTTGCGGGGGATCTTGAAATATTTGAGCCGAAACTAAGGCATCCGGCACCCGCTATCCTGAGCGGGATGGGCGTTCCATTCAGAACATTCCGATCAGGATGAAAAGGCCGATCTCGACCACGAACGTCACGGCCATGATTGCGACCGTGAGGAACACATCGCCCACCGGGAGAGGGGTCATGGCGCGCCTCGCATGTTGCGAAGCCCCGAAGCCCAATAACCAACCTCCTGATCTCGGGAATGTTTCAGTTTCAAGCGGTCGGGATCGCCTACCGCAATTCGAGTTGCGTGATCGCCTGCGCTGAAATCTGTGCAGGGTCTTTGAGCCCTGTTTGGGCGATCTTTATGATTGTTTTCGCCACCAGTTCCGTGAGGGGATCGTCGCGATCTTTAACACATAGAGCACGCAAGGTTTGCTCGTAAGCCTTTGTAATACAAGCAATCTCTCTCGGTGCCATACCGTGGGTTTGCAAATGTAGGTAGATCCCCATGTCTCGCCCTTCAGCACGCCTACGAGGGACAATACCATGGAACCGTAGCTTCACCGAAAAAAATTGGAACCTATTAACGTATTTAAATTTATTTAATTCGTGCTAGTTTAATATTGGATCGCCCTAAAATAGAGGATTGGCCGCTATGCCCGCTGAAGACGACGACCGGCGTGAGTTTCTGAAGACTTGCGGAAAGTTCGCGGCGGTGACTCCGCCAACCATAACTATGCTGCTTTCGACCTCCCTCACGTCAAACGCTATTGCGCATTCCGGAGGTGGAGGCGTCCGGCACGAGCACCACGAACACCATCACCATCACCATCACGACCGCGATTAGGCGGGCAAGGACGATCAGAGACGATCGAGGCCGCCCGTGGAGGCGGCCTTAGTTCCTTGTAAGAGGCTTTCGCGGTTCTTCCGCCATCGCATCGATTTCACCAGGGGCAAGCTCCCCAGTGCGGTCCTTTAGATCGGCCGCCCGCTGGATCAATCCCGACGCAACCTGCGGGTCCTTTGTTGTTTTTGCCATTCGCAGCAGCGTTGCTGCGGCCTCTCGGGCGAAGGAGGTGTAACGCGGCACGTTTTCATCCCATCGAAGGCCCCGTGGGATGAGTCAGAAACCCGGACTGCGTTCCGCAGCTTTGTACAAAAATGTACACAGGCAACAAAATGCCTCAGCTCCGGGGCTGACACCGAGCTGAGGCCTTGTGTCGGCATCACGTTTTCGAGGCGTGATCCGCAAGACCAACTTTGCTCCCGCTCCTCGGTTCCCAGTGCTTGCAAAGCAGGTCCCAATAATTACGGCCGAGTTCTCGCGCAGCTGCCTTCGCGATCTCGTGCGGTTCATGAGTGCCGACGCTGTCGCGAACGAGCGCCCGATTTGGCTGTTCAGCGTCCGCGCGAGCTGGCTTTCTCCGGGGCAGTCCAGCCGAGAGGCTTGCCTTCGGTTGCCATCAGCCGACGCCGCGCAGGGGCAGCGCGAGCTGCACGTCAAGGCGCCGTCTCGCGTTGGCTTTGATGAAGTCCTGCAGCGCTGGCCTGATCTCGGCGTCCGTGTTGGCGACGCGCTCGGCTAGCGCGTCGGCGACGTCGGGGGTCGCATCCCGTGACCAGCCCTCGACGGCATTGAAGCAGACGATCCTGACCGGGTAGGCGTATTGGCCGGAGATGATGTCCTGCAGCACGGTCTCGAGATCCGTGTCGCCCTCGTCGGTCTCGCGCCAGGCGCTGCCGGCGCATGCGCCGAAATCCTCGAGCACCAGGTAGATGTCGCGGTCGAGACGATCCGCCGGCACAATCGACGGCGAGGAACGCATACGCATACTCCGAAACTGTCGCTTCGGCGGAGAGTCGGCCCCGGCTTCGGGGCGTGGTGTGGGGGTAGGCCGGGGCCGCTCCACCAGCTCAAGCGGCGAGCCGGCGAGACTCTTAATCTGATCCCGTGACCTTCGTTCCCCGCGATCGGTCCTGCTCGGCGCGGTATCGGAACATCCGAAGCAGATTTGCTTTAGCTTGCTTCCTGAGTTCGCTGACGAGCATCACCATGCTTCGCATCGGTTCTTCATCGCCTCATCCCCCGGGAGCAGGGTAGGGGAATCGCATATGGTGCTGGCAGGGTGTTGCCAAGCGGTTGGAACTGGATTCTTTGGGTGTCTCTCGATTCCAGAGGGAGACCTGAATGCGCAAGCTCAAGCGCCTGTTTCGACCGCTCAAGGACCCGCGCGCCAGCAACACCCGACATGATCTTGTGGAGATCCTCGTCATCGCCTTGGCGGCGACGCTGGCTGGCGCCAAGACCTGCACCGAGTTCGAGTTCTTTGGCCAAGGCCGCGAGGAGCTGTTGCGGCGCTTCCTGGAGCTCAGGCACGGCATTCCGAGCCACGATACGTTCAGCAACGTCTTCCGTGCGCTGGATCCGAAGGGGCTGGAAGCGGTTTTGCGCAAATTCAGCAAGAGCTTCGGCATCAAGGGGTGGTCAGCATCGACGGCAAGGCGCTGCGCGGGGCCTACACGCGGGGCCGGCAGGCCACGCCGCTGCATATGGTCAATGTCTGGGCCGCAGGCACTCGCATGGCGCTGGCCCAGAGAAAGGCTCCCAACCGCAACGAGGTTGCCGGGGCTCTCGAAGTCCTCGCCCTGCTCGATCTGGACGGGGCTCTTGTCACCGCCGATGCCTTGCATTGCCGGCCTGACACCGCGCAGGCCATCCGCGACCGGAAGGGGCACTACGTGTTGGCCATCAAGAGCAACCGTGGCCGGCTCTTCAAGGCCGCCAAGACGCTGGTCGACACAGTCCGAAAGCCCGCGCGAGCGAGTCAACGAAGAGCCACCGCCCACGGCCGCGTCGAACACCGACAGGCCATCGTCGCGCCGGCTCCTCAGTTGGCGAAACAATACGACTTCCCCGCTATCGCCGCAGTCGGTCGCATCGACAGTTGGCGCGCCAACTCTGGCAAGGCTGTCAAACACACGGTCCGATACTTCCTCGCCTCGCGCTTGCTGTCGGCCAAAAAGCTGCTCGAGGTCGTGCGTGCCCACTGGAGCATCGAGAACAACCTGCACTGGGTCCTCGACGTCCTGTTCGACGAGGATGCCTGCCGCAGCCGCAAGGATCACGCCGCCGAAAATCTCGCCCTCATCCGCAAGCTGGCCATCAATACCCTGCAGGCAACGCCCGGTCCTGCCCGCATCAGCCACAAAATGCTCCAAGCCAGATGGAATAATGACTTCCTTCTCTCCGCCCTCGCCCATATGCGATAGCCCTAGGGAGCAGGGGGAGACCAATTCCGTACCTGCCCGCACTGCAACGGCCGATTGAGCCGGGTGGAACGTCTCCTTAATACCCGCAATGACAAGCCTGTGCGCATCTACAAGTGCGCCGATTGCCAGAAGCTCACTTGGGACGATTAGACCGGTGGCGTCAGCCCGTGCCCATGCGTGGCGGCTGAAAATCCGGCCGGACTTCGGCGCCGCGGTGACCGCATTTGCTGCACGTGAATTGCGGCTTTCGCCGAGGCTGATCTTGGGGCCCGGTGTCACGGCCCTCTTGTCGCACGTGTACGCAGCGAGAACAAAGGGGCCGCGGACTATTGGGCATCAGCGGCTTGGGCCGTGTGTGATTTTCGGCGCGCGAGCGCTCCGCGGCGGATTCGCACCGGTACGAACGAAGCCGGACCAAAAGTGTCAGGGCGCCGGCCATCCTGACACTCGAGTGTCGAAAGGTCCGTATCGGCCAAATCTAAGTGATTGATCTTCCGCCATTGAATGGCGCGAGAGACGGGGCTCGAACCCGCGACCTCCGGCGTGACAGGCCGGCGCTCTAACCAACTGAGCTACTCCCGCGTGGTTCGCTGGACGCGCGCGGAACGAGGGGGGACTTAAAGGGGGGACATGGTGAAGTCAAGGACGTTGCGCTTCCCCAGAGCGTCCCGGCTAAGCATTGCTCTGGAAAACGAAAAAGGCCGCCCCGGGGGCGGCCATTGGCCGGCTCGGAAGAGGCCGTATCAGCGAATCTCCGACGTCCCTGCGCTCGTTACCACCACCGGCTTGCCGGCCTTGATCACATGGCTCGACTGGGCGGTCTGGCTGTAATCGGCATGGGTGCGGGCTGCGATCCCGAAGCCGGCCACGACGATGCCAGCCACCAGCGCCACCACCACGATCTTCAGGTGGGTCGCACGATCAGCGGAGTGAATAGAGTGGTTCATCTGAGCCTCCCGACGGGCTTTACCGCCGTCTATGGCTCTTCTTCTAAGGACCATCTGTTTCCGGATGGTTTCGCGGGTTCCGCAAAATGGTTTCATTAAAGCATGATCCGGAAAAGTGCGAAGCGGTTTTCCGGAAAGATCATGCGTAAACAACAAGCTAAAGCGCGATGACGATTCATCCAAATCTCATCGCGCTTTAATACGCCCGCTTGGTTTCGCCGGGGTTGGCCGGAAGGGGCGTCAGGCGGGCGCCCGGCCGATGCCATCCCGGATCGCGCGGGCGGCCGAGATGAACAGCAGGGCGCCGAGCGTGGTCGTGACTGCGGCCGGGAGCGGGGAGTAGCGCACGGCGCGCCATAACGCCTTTAGAATGACGTTGACCCTGCCCACCCACCACGGGCGAGGCCGAGGTGGTCGCGCGGCCCACAATTTCGAGTGGTCCTCGCCGCGGCTTAGTTGCGCCCGCAGCGGCCCGGGCTTGGCACGCCCCGGCTTTCTTGGCAGAGGTGGAATCATGGGCCAGACCGAGAGCAGGGGCGGGTCGACGTCATCGAAAACGGACGAGAGCGAGCCGGCGGCGCCGATCACCGCGATGCTGTCGTCGCGGCTGATGGTGCTTGCCAATTTGCTCAAACGCGGCGCCATCCTGCGCTACAAGCGGCTGACTGGATTGAACTCGGTCGAGTTCGGTCTCGTCGCCTCGCTCGGACGGCGGCCGCCGATGAGTGTGGCGCGGCTCGCCGAAGCCGTCGGCCAGGACAAGGGACAGATCAGCCGTGCACTCGCAAATCTGCTGTCGCGCAAGCTGATCGCAAAAGCGGCCAATCCGAAGGACAGCCGCGAGGTGCTGATCTCGCTCACCGTGACGGGTCTCGCTGCGCATGATGCGATCGTCGATGGCGCGCAGGAGCGCAACCGCCGTCTGCTGGAGCATCTGAGCGAAGCCGAACTGCATGCACTGCTGCGGCAGGTCGATCAGCTCACGGCGATCGCCGCCGAGATGCTCGAGGCCGAGAAGAATTTGCGCTGATCTCGCTGCGGCACGCGGAACTATTGAAGCACTTCTAAGAGACTTTCTAAGAAGCTTTCAATTAGGGAAATCGCGCGCCCTCACATAAGTCGCCGCAAGCGCATGCCGTTCCGGGACAGGCGGCATGATGCATCGAACATGCAGCTTTGGGGTGGCGCGTTGAACAGTCTTGGAATGCTGCGGTCGGCCGTGTTGGCGACGGCATCCGCTTGGATCTTGATGCCGCAGGCATCGCTCGCACAGTCTTCGGCGCCGAGCGGCGCGCAGAATCTGCCGTCGGTGACCGTCACCGCGCCGGAAACCCGGAGACGTGCTGCTGCGACCCCACAGCGCCGTGCGACGCGATCGTCGGTGCAGACCGCCGACAGGAGCAAGCCCCAGCCGCAGCGCAATCTCGGCTTCGTCGAGACACCGCTTGGCCCGGTGAACGGTTTTGTCGCGGGTCGCAGCTCGTCCGGCACCAAGACCAACACGCCGATCATCGAGACACCGCAATCGGTCTCGGTGATCGGCGCCGAGCAGATCCGTGGCCAGAAGCCGAACAAGCTCGACGAGGTGCTGCGCTACACCGCTGGCGTTCGGGCAGGGACCTTCGGTGCGGACACCCGCAACGATTGGTGGTTGATCCGCGGCTTCAAGTCCGACGACGTCGGACTGTTCCTCGACGGTATGCAGTTGTTCTACACCTCCTATGCGAGCTGGCGTCTGCCGCCATCCAACATGGAGCGCGTCGAGGTGCTGCGCGGTCCTTCCGCCGTGCTCTATGGTGGTTCGAGCCCGAGCGGCATCGTCAACGTCATCAGCAAGATGCCGCCGGCCGAACCGATCCGCTACATCGAGACCGGCGTCAACAATTTCGGCAACGCCTATGTCGGCTTCGACGTCGGCGGGCCGATCGCAACCCAGCCCCAAGATGGCAAGCTGTTCTACCGCGTCGTCGGCGAGGTCAGGAACGGTGGCACGCAGGTCGCCTTCACGCCGGACAACAACTACTTCATCGCACCGTCATTCACCTGGAAGCCCGATGCCGACACAACCTTCACGGTTCTCGCATCGGCGTCGAAGACGGACACCCGCGGCATCAACTTCCTCCCGTACCAGGGCACGGTGACCGATGCGCCGTTCGGCAAGATTCCGACCAGCTTCTTCGTCGGCGATCCCAGTGTCGACAAGTTCACGCGCGAGCAGGAGATGCTCGGCTATCGGTTCGAGCGCAATCTCACTGACGACCTCACCTTTCGGCAGAACGCGCGGTTTGCGCATATCGACCTGACTTATCGCGGCTACATCGGCAACGGTTGGGAGAACATCAATACGGCCGTGATGGGCCGCTACAATTGGTACGCAAAGGACACCGCGAACCAGGCCAATCTCGACAACCAGCTGGAGTATCGCTTCAACACGGGACCGGTGCGGCACACGATGCTGTTCGGAGTGGATCTCAGGGGCTATCAGATCGACGACTACCAGAACTTCAATTTCGGCACCGTCCCTTCGATCAACGTCTTCAATCCCGTCTACGGTCTCGACATTCCGCTCACGGGCGCGCCGTTCCGCAACTTCCTCATCACGCAGAAGCAGGCGGGCACTTATCTCCAGGATCAGATGAAGCTCGGCAACTTCACACTGGTGGTGAGTGGTCGCAACGACTGGGTGGAGACGACGCAGGCGGGCCGCGACACCGGAGCCACGGTCGCAAGCCACGACGACAGCAAGTTCAGCGGGCGAGCCGGGCTGATCTACAATTTCGAGAACGGCATCGCGCCCTACGTCTCCTATGCGACGAGCTACAACCCGGTCATCGGTCTCAACGCCAGCAACCAGCTGTTCCTGCCGGAGACCGGACAACAGGCCGAGATCGGCGTGAAGGTCGCGCCGAGGGGGTTCGACGGTTACTTCACGGCTTCGGTGTTCGACCTGAAGCGTCAGAACGTGGCGACGACCGCGGGCACGCCGATCTTGCTGAACCAGACCGGCGAGGTGACCTCTCGCGGCATCGAGCTCGAAGCGGTGGCCAATGCCACGAAGGAACTCAAGCTGATCGGCGCCTTCACCGCCTATCACCTCTTCAACAGCAGGGATCTCGATCCGTCGCTGGTCGGCAAGACGCCGACCAACACGCCTCAGCTTCTGGTCTCGGCGTGGGCCGACTACACCTTCAAGATAGGTCCGCTCGAAGGATTCGGTTTTGGCGGCGGCGTCCGTTACGTCGGCTCCTCCTGGGCCGACCCCGCCAACACGCTCGAGGTTCCCGCGGTGGTGCTTGGCGATCTCGCCCTTCATTACGAATGGCAGAACTGGCGCACGGCCATCAACGTGATCAACGTGACCGACAAGATCTACGTCGCGAGCTGTTCGTTCCCGACGTCCTGCTTCTATGGCGACCGTCGGCGCGTCACCGCGAGCGTCTCCTACAAATGGTGAGGACAGGCGAGGGCGGGGCCGTGGCGGCAGGCTGTGGGACTTGGACCGACGGGTCGTGAACGTCCTTCGGCTCCGCCTGGAGACAGCTGATCTGGCGTCACGATGAGCTCACGGGCCATGCCCCCCGGCCCGGAGCTCATCCGAGCGCGGCGCGAGCGACCAGCAAGTCGCCGCTGCCGCGCTCGTGGTCAGGTCCGGAGCTGACCGCCGACGCATTCGCCAGACGAGCCCCGGCCCTTTCGTGGCGCATGGCTCTCTGATCGTCCGCAGCTGTGGATAGGTGTCCTATGTTGCATCTGTCCCGATCGCGGCAGCGCCCTCAATGGCTCCTTGGCTGCACCGCTCGGGGGGACCCCCTGGAAAAAGGACCCTCGGCAAAATATGTCAAGGCGGCGGCCGGCTGTTGCCTGGGCTGCACGTGTCGTCAGAAAAAGTGTACATTTGGTCGGTCAAAGCGCGGGCGATAGCTGCCTTGACCCCTGCGCCGCAATCTCGGAACTGCGGGCCAGCGAAACCGTCACCGCTCTTGCTGGGGCCGGCGATCTGCTCCATACCAGCCGCGGGGTGATTCCGGGATTTTCGCCGCGCTGGGAGCGGCAAAGGGCCTGAAACGAGCGTGTCTTGCGCCCATTGGTGCACTGCGCTAAGGCTCAGAATAATTCCAAATCGGACGAATCCGTGGCTCTCCCGAGGCTGCGGGAAAAAGGGCTCGTCAATGAGCGGCATTCTTCAGAACTATCTTCCACTCGTGGTCTTTATAGGCGTTGCGGGCCTCATCGGTCTCGTGCTGCTGATCGCGCCCTTCATCGTGGCGTTCCAGCAGCCGGACCCGGAAAAGCTCTCGGCCTATGAGTGCGGTTTCAACGCCTTCGACGACGCCCGCATGAAGTTCGACGTCCGCTTCTATCTGGTCGCCATCCTCTTCATCATCTTCGACCTCGAGGTGGCGTTCCTGTTTCCCTGGGCTGTGGCGTTCGGCAAGCTTGGCGCGACCGGCTTCTGGTCCATGGTGGTGTTCCTCGCCGTGCTGACGGTCGGGTTCGCCTACGAATGGAAAAAGGGAGCACTGGAATGGGATTGAACCCCGCATCGTCCACCGGTCCGGTCATCGCGCCGGCCCCGAAGGGCATCCTGGATCCGTCGACCGGAAAGCCGGTCGGGGCCAATGATCCATTCTTCCTCGAGGTCAGTTCCGAGCTGTCCGACAAGGGCTTCTTCGTGGCCGCGACCGACGATCTCATCACATGGGCGCGCACCGGCTCCCTGATGTGGATGACCTTCGGTCTCGCGTGCTGCGCCGTCGAGATGATGCAGGTGTCGATGCCGCGCTACGATGTCGAGCGCTTCGGCTTCGCCCCGCGTGCCTCGCCGCGCCAGTCCGACGTGATGATCGTCGCGGGAACCCTGACCAACAAGATGGCGCCTGCGCTGCGCAAGGTCTACGACCAGATGCCGGAGCCGCGCTACGTCATCTCGATGGGCTCCTGCGCCAATGGCGGCGGCTACTACCACTATTCCTACTCGGTCGTGCGCGGCTGCGACCGCATCGTGCCGATCGACATCTACGTGCCGGGCTGCCCGCCCACGGCGGAAGCGCTGCTCTATGGCGTGCTGCTGCTGCAGAAGAAGATCCGGCGCACCGGCACCATCGAACGCTAAGGTTTTACGTCATGGACGACGCCAAGCTCGACGCCCTGGGGCAGACGATCGTTAGCGCGCTTCCGGGCGCCGCGACCGGTCACTCGGTGGCCTTCAACCAGCTGACCGTGGATGTCGAGGCCAGCAAGATCGTCGAGGTGGTCAAGTACCTCCGCGATGACCCGAACTGCCGTTTCGTCAACATCACCGACATCACGGCGGTGGACTACCCGGATCGCGAGAAGCGCTTCGACGTGATCTACCACTTCCTGTCGCCGACGTTGAACGCGCGGATCCGGCTCAAGGCTCAGGCCGACGAGACCACGCAGGTGCCGTCGCTGATCGACGTCTTCCCCGGCGCCGACTGGTTCGAGCGCGAGGCCTACGATCTCTACGGCGTGTTCTTCGTCGGCCATCCCGACATGCGCCGCATCCTCACGGACTACGGCTTCGAGGGCCATCCGCTGCGCAAGGATTTCCCGCTCACCGGCTTCGTCGAGGTCCGCTACGACGACCAGGAGAAGCGGGTGGTCTACGAGCCCGTCCGGCTCAACCAGGAATTCCGCAAGTTCGATTTCCTCTCGCCGTGGGAGGGGGCGGACTATCCGCTGCCGGGGGATGAAAAAGCGGGGCCGAAGAGCTGATCATGAACGAGCAACCGCAGAATCTCCGCAACTTCACCATCAACTTCGGGCCGCAGCATCCGGCGGCGCACGGCGTGCTGCGCCTGGTGCTGGAACTCGACGGTGAGGTGGTCGAGCGCGTCGATCCGCATATCGGCCTGCTTCATCGCGGCACCGAGAAGCTGATCGAGCAAAAGACGTACTTGCAGGCGATCCCTTATTTCGACCGGCTCGACTACGTCGCGCCGATGAACCAGGAGCACGCCTTCTGCCTCGCCGCCGAAAAGCTGCTGGGCATCGAGGTGCCGCGCCGCGGCCAGCTGATCCGCGTGCTCTATTGCGAGATCGGCCGCATCCTGTCGCATCTGCTCAACGTCACTACACAGGCGATGGACGTCGGCGCGCTGACCCCGCCGCTGTGGGGCTTCGAAGAGCGCGAGAAGCTGATGGTGTTCTACGAGCGCGCCTCGGGCAGCCGCATGCACGCTGCTTATTTCCGTATCGGCGGCGTGCATCAGGACCTGCCGCAGAAGCTGGTCGACGACATCGAGGCCTGGTGCGATCCGTTCCTGAAGGTCGTGGACGACCTCGACCGGCTGCTCACCGCCAACCGCATCTTCAAGCAGCGCAACGTCGACATCGGCGTGGTGCCGCTCAAGGAGGCCTGGGAGTGGGGATTCTCGGGCGTCATGGTGCGCGGCTCGGGCGCGGCCTGGGATCTGCGCAAGTCGCAGCCCTATGAGTGCTACGCCGAGATGGATTTCGACATCCCGATCGGCAAGAACGGCGACTGCTACGACCGCTATCTGATCCGCATGGAAGAGATGCGCCAGGCCGTGCGCATCATGAAGCAGTGCATCCAGAAACTGAACGCGCCGGACGGCAAGGGCCCCGTCGTCGTCGCCGATAACAAGGTCGCCCCGCCGCGCCGTGGCGAGATGAAGCGCTCGATGGAAGCCTTGATCCACCACTTCAAGCTCTACACCGAAGGCGTCCACGTGCCGGCCGGCGAGGTCTATGCCGCGGTCGAGGCGCCCAAGGGCGAGTTCGGCGTCTATCTCGTCGCCGACGGCACCAACAAGCCCTACAAGTGCAAGATCCGCGCGCCGGGCTTCGCCCATCTCCAGGCGATGGATCACATCTGCCGCGGCCATCTGCTTGCCGACGTCTCGGCGATCCTCGGCTCGCTCGACATCGTGTTCGGAGAGGTCGATCGGTGATGGCGCAGGCGCCAATCCAGTTTGACCGTGCCTCGGGGGCCCTTGAAGGGGCCAACCTGTGGGAGCGGACGGCTGCCTTGGCGCTGGTGACGGGATCGAAGATCTCCTCGCACTTCTCGCACATGGGCTACATCGCCTGCGCGAATCTGCTGCGCAAGACGCTGCCGGAGCGCAACATCGCGATCAGGCTCAACCCCGACGCGGTGTTCGAATTCCCCTATGGGGACGGCTACTGGAGCAAGCTGCTCAACCGCTCGTACAATTATGAGGACGAGCTCGAGCTGCTGTTCGCCGACTCCATCGACGTCGACTACACGCTGCTCGATTGCGGCGCCAATTACGGCTATTGGTCGGTGCTGGTGTCGAGCAAGCCGTTCGGTGCGCACAAGGCGATCGCGATCGAGCCGTCGGGCCAGAACTATCCGAAGCTCGCCAACAACGCCCGCGTCAACGGTGGCCGCTTCGAGACCATGAAATGCGCGATCGGCGCGGCCCGCGGCACCGCGCGGCTCTCCGGCACCAAGCACGAGGCCTTCAGCATCGCCGGCGATCCGTCGGTGGGCGGTGAGGAAGTGCCGGTCATTGCGCTCGACGATCTGATCGGCGACGGCAAGGTCGCGGCCACCGGCAAGTACCTGATCAAGCTGGACGTCGAAGGCGTCGAGATCGAGGCGATCAAGGGCGGCGTCCGGCTGCTGCAGGCCGACAGCGTCATCATGTGCGAGGAGCACGGCAGCGACCGCTCTCACGCCGTGTCGCGCTTCATCCTCGAACAGACCCCGCTGAAGCTGATCGTGTTCGATCCGCGCAGCAACCGGATGGAGACCGTGACCGAGCTGTCGATCCTCGACCGCATCAAGGTCTCGACCCACGTCGGCTACAACGTTTTCGGCACCGCAAGCGCATTCTGGCAGGACAGGATCGAGGCCATGAATGCGAAGACCGCGCGCCGCATGCAGTGAGAGATTGAAGCTATGTCCGTTCGCCGATTAGCACCGAAGGAAGTCCAGCCCGCGAGCTTTGCGTTCACGGAGGAGAACCTCGCATTCGCCAGGCAGCAGATCGCGAAGTATCCGCCCGGACGCCAGGCTTCCGCCGTCATCGCCATCCTCTGGCGCGCGCAGGAACAAAATAACGGCTGGGTCTCGGAAGCCGCGATCCGCGTCATCGCCGACATGCTCGACATGCCCTATATTCGCGTGCTGGAGGTCGCGACCTTCTACACGATGTTCCAGCTCGCTCCCGTGGGCAAGAAAGCCCATGTCCAGGTCTGCGGCACCACGCCCTGCCGCCTGCGCGGCGCCGAGGACCTGATCCACGTCTGCGAGCACCGCATCCATCACGAGCCCTTCCATCTCTCCAAGGACGGCAATTTCAGCTGGGAAGAGGTGGAGTGCCTGGGCGCTTGCGTGAACGCGCCGATGGTGCTGATCGGCAAGGACACCTATGAGGACCTGACCAAGGAAAGCTTCGGCAAGGTGCTCGACGGCTTTGCTTCGGGCAATCCGCCCAAGCCCGGTCCCCAGAACGGCCGCCAGTTCTCGGCGCCGATAACCGGACCGACCACGCTGAAGGAGGTCACCTGATGCGTGATCTTTCGTCGCCTTCAGTGCAGGGGAGCGGTGCCGTGAAAAGATGGGGCTTCATCGCGATGCATGCCGCGGTGGCGGCCACGTTCATTTTCCTGCTGCAGCGTCTCAGCCTGAACGCGTCGCTGGAATCCAGTCTGCTCTGGGCGCTGACCTTCGCCGTCTGCGCCGCCGGACTTGCCTACAAGCAGTCCAATCGTTGATCGGAAAGCACTGATATGCTCGAGGACAAGGACCGCATCTTCAAGAACCTCTACGGCCTCCACGATTGGGGGCTCGAGGGTGCGCGGCGCCGCGGCGCCTGGGATGGCACCAAGAATATCATCGACAAGGGCCGCGACTGGATCATCAACGAGATGAAGGCGTCGGGTCTGCGCGGTCGTGGCGGCGCTGGCTTCCCGACCGGTCTGAAATGGTCCTTCATGCCGAAGGAATCGACCGACGGAAGACCGAGCTATCTGGTCGTCAACGCCGACGAGTCCGAGCCCGGCACCTGCAAGGATCGCGAGATCATGCGGCATGATCCGCATCTGCTGGTCGAGGGCTGCCTGATCGCGAGCTTCGCGATGAACGCGCATGCCTGCTACATCTACGTCCGCGGCGAGTTCATCCGCGAGCGTGAGCGCCTCCAGGCCGCGATCGACCAGGCCTACGAGGCCAAGCTGATCGGCAAGGACAACGTCAACGGCTGGCCGTTCGATCTCTATGTCGCCCACGGCGCCGGCGCCTACATCTGCGGCGAAGAGACCGCGCTGCTCGAAAGCCTCGAGGGCAAGAAGGGCCAGCCGCGGCTGAAGCCGCCGTTCCCGGCAAACGTCGGTCTGTTCGGCTGCCCGACCACCGTCAACAACGTCGAGTCGATCGCGGTCGCGCCCGACATCCTGCGTCGCGGCGCGGCCTGGTTCGCCGGCATCGGCCGTCCGAACAATGTCGGCACGAAACTGTTCTGCATCTCCGGCCATGTCGAGCGGCCCTGCAACGTCGAAGAAGCCATGGGCATTCCGTTCCGTGAGCTGATTGATAAGCATTGCGGCGGCATCCGCGGCGGCTGGGACAATCTCAAGGCGGTGATCCCCGGCGGCTCGTCCGTGCGCATGGTGCCGGCCGAGCAGATCATCGACACGCCGATGGATTTTGACAGCTTGAGCAAGCTGCGCTCGGGTCTCGGCACTGCGGCCGTGATCGTGATGGACAAGTCGACTGATCTGATCCGCGCCATCGCCCGCATTTCGTACTTCTACAAGCATGAGAGCTGCGGCCAATGCACCCCGTGCCGCGAAGGCACCGGCTGGATGTGGCGCGTGTTGACCCGCATGGCCGAAGGCCGCGCCCATAAGCGCGAGATCGACATGCTGCTTGAAGTGACGAAACAGGTCGAAGGCCACACCATCTGCGCGCTCGGCGATGCTGCGGCCTGGCCGATCCAGGGCCTGATCGCGCACTTCCGTCACGAGATCGAGGCGCGCATCGACCAGTATTCGCATAAGGCCGATGTCGACGATATCGGCGTCCGCGATCCCGTGAACATGGTCGCGGCGGAGTAAGAAGAATGACCAAGCTCATCATCGACGGCAAAGAGATCGACGTCCCGCCGGAGTACACGCTGCTTCAGGCGTGCGAGGCGGCGGGCGCCGAGATTCCGCGCTTCTGCTATCACGAGCGGCTGTCGATCGCCGGCAATTGCCGGATGTGCCTCGTCGAAGTGAAAGGCGGCCCGAAGCCGGTCGCGAGCTGCGCCTGGGGTGTGCGCGATTGCCGTCCGGGTCCCAAGGGCGAGCCGCCGGAGATCTCCACGCGTTCGCCGATGGTGAAGAAGGCGCGCGAAGGCGTGATGGAATTCCTGCTGATCAACCATCCGCTGGACTGCCCGATCTGCGACCAGGGCGGCGAGTGCGACCTGCAGGACCAGGCGATGGGCTATGGTGTCGACACCAGCCGCTTCGCCGAGAACAAGCGCGCCGTCGAGGACAAGTACCTCGGCGCGCTGGTCAAGACCTCGATGAACCGCTGCATCCAGTGCACGCGCTGCGTCCGCTTCTCGGCGGAAGTCGCCGGCGCGCCCGAGATGGGCGCCACCGGCCGCGGCGAGGACATGGAGATCACGACCTATCTCGAGCACGCGCTGACCTCGGAATTGCAGGGCAATCTCGTCGACATCTGTCCGGTCGGCGCGCTGACCTCGAAGCCCTATGCGTTCGCGGCGCGTCCCTGGGAGCTCGGCAAGACCCAGTCGATCGACGTCATGGACGGGCTCGGATCGGCGATCCGCGTCGATACCCGCGGCCGTGAGGTGATGCGCATCCTGCCGCGCATCAACGAGGCCGTGAACGAGGAATGGATCTCCGACAAGACCCGTCACATCGTCGACGGCCTGCGCACCCAGCGCCTCGACCGGCCCTATATCCGCGAAGCCGGCATGCTGCGTGCAGCGAGCTGGCCCGAGGCCTTCGCCGCCATCGCCGCCAAGGCGGCGCGCAGTGACGGCAAGCGGATCGGCGCGATCGCCGGCGATCTCGCTGGCGTCGAGGAGATGTTCGCGCTGAAGGATCTGCTCGCCAAGTACGGCTCGAGCAATCTGGCGGTGCAGGGCGGCGACGCCTTCGATCCCGCGCTCGGCCGCGGCTCCTACATCTTCAACCCGACGCTTGCGGGCGTCGAGCAGGCCGATGCGCTGCTCATCATCGGCGCCAATCCGCGCAAGGAGGCGGCCGTGTTCAACGCCCGCATCCGCAAGCGCTGGCGTGCCGGCGGCTTCAAGGTCGGCGTGATCGGCGCCAAGGCCGACCTGACCTATGATTATGACCATCTCGGTGCGGGCACCGAGACGCTCGGCGAGCTCGCGGCCGGCAAGCACTCCTTCGTGGACGTGCTGAAGAACGCCAAGCATCCGATCATCCTGGTCGGCGCAGGCGCGGCCGCCCGTCACGATGGCGCGGCCATTCTTGCCGCGAGCGCCAAGCTCGCGATCGACGTCGGGGCGGTGAAGGACGGCTGGAACGGCTTTGGCGTGCTGCACGAAACTGCCTCGCGCGTCGGTGCGCTCGATATCGGCTTCTCCGCCGCGGCGGGTGGGCTGAACGCCGCGCAGATGACGACTTTCGGCACGCTGGACTTGCTGTTCCTGCTCGGGGCCGACGAGATCAAGGCGCCTGACGGCACCTTCGTCGTCTATATCGGCACTCACGGCGACCGCGGCGCGCATCGCGCCGACGTGATCCTGCCGGCAGCGGCCTACACCGAGAAGTCAGCGATCTACGTCAACACCGAAGGCCGGGTGCAGATGACCGGCCGCGCCGCATTCCCGCCGGGCGAAGCCCGCGAGGACTGGGCGATCATCCGCGCGCTGTCGGAGGCGCTCGGCAAGAAGCTCGGCTACGACTCGCTTTCGGCGCTGCGCCAGGCGATCTTCAAGGCCGTGCCGCATCTGATCCGTCTCGGCCAGATCGAGGCCGGCTCCGCCGACCAGATCAAGAAGCTTGCAGGGAAGGGCGGCTCGCCGGAAAAGGCGCCGTTCAAGCCCCTGGTCGAGGACTTCTACCTGACCAACCCAATCGCGCGTGCGTCCGCCGTGATGGCGGAATGCTCGCGCCTCGCCTCCGGGCAAATGCTGACCGCAGCGGAGTGAGCGTGATCTGATGGAATTCTTCGAAAGCGCATTCTGGACCGGCTTCCTCTGGCCGCTGATCATCATGGTCGCGCAGAGCGTATTGGTGCTCGTCGTCCTCTTGGTCGCGATCGCCTACATCCTGCTCGCCGACCGCAAGATCTGGGCGGCGGTGCAGATCCGCCGCGGCCCGAACGTGGTCGGCCCCTGGGGCCTGCTGCAGTCCTTCGCCGACCTCCTGAAGTTCGTGCTCAAGGAGCCGATCATTCCGGCGGGCGCCAACAAGGGCGTGTTCCTGCTGGCACCGCTGGTGTCGTGCGTGCTCGCGCTCGCGGCCTGGGCGGTGATTCCGACCAATCTCGGCTGGGTGATCTCCGACATCAATGTCGGCATCCTCTTCATCTTCGCGATCTCGTCGCTGTCGATCTACGGCATCATCATGGCCGGCTGGTCGTCGAATTCGAAATACCCGTTCCTGGCCGCGCTGCGCTCAGCGGCGCAGATGGTGTCGTATGAAGTCTCGATCGGCTTCGTCATCATCACGGTGCTGCTCTGCGCCGGCACGCTGAACCTCACGGCCGTGGTCGAGGCCCAGCATGCGCGCGGTCTTGCCAGCCTGATCGGGCTGCCGCAGCTCACCATCCTGAACTGGTACGTCTGGCCGCTGTTCCCGATGTTCGTGGTGTTCTACGTCTCGGCACTGGCGGAAACCAACCGTCCGCCGTTCGATCTCGTGGAAGCCGAATCCGAGCTCGTCGCCGGCTTCATGGTCGAATACGGCTCGACGCCGTACCTCTTGTTCATGCTCGGCGAGTATGTCGCGATCGTCACGATGTGCGCGTTGGCGACGATCCTGTTCCTCGGAGGCTGGCTGCCGCCGGTCGATCTGCCGCCCTTCAACTGGGTGCCGGGGATCATCTGGTTCTCGCTGAAGCTGTTCTTCATGTTCTTCCTGTTCGCGATGGCGAAGGCGATCGTGCCGCGCTACCGCTACGACCAACTGATGCGCCTCGGCTGGAAGGTGTTCCTGCCGCTGTCGCTGGTGATGGTGGTCGTGGTGGCCGGCGTGCTGCATTTCGCCGGCATCGCGCCGAAGTGAGGGCCGTCATGGGTATCAACGTCAACGCCACTGCACGCTCGCTTCTGCTGTCGGAATTCGTCTCGGCGTTCTTCCTCGCCATGCGCTACTTCTTCCAGCCGAAGCCGACCATCAACTATCCGTTCGAGAAGAACCCGATCTCGCCGCGGTTCCGCGGCGAGCACGCGCTGCGCCGCTATCCGAACGGCGAAGAGCGCTGCATCGCCTGCAAGCTGTGCGAGGCGATCTGCCCGGCGCAGGCCATCACCATCGAGGCCGGCCCGCGCCGCAACGACGGTACCCGCCGCACCGTGCGCTACGACATCGACATGGTGAAGTGCATCTATTGCGGCCTCTGCCAGGAGGCCTGTCCGGTCGACGCCATCGTCGAAGGCCCGAACTTCGAGTTCGCGACCGAGACCCGCGAGGAGCTCTATTATGACAAGGCCAAGCTGCTCGCCAACGGCGACCGCTGGGAACGCGAGATCGCGAAAGCGATCGAGCTCGACGCGCCGTACCGGTGAGGTGAGGGCATGATCCTTCCCGCGCTGTTCTTCTATCTCTTCGCCGGCGTCTGCGTCGCTTCGGCCGTGATGGTGATTGTCTCGCGCAATCCCGTGCACTCCGTGCTGTACCTGATCCTGGCCTTCGTCAACGCCTCCGGCCTGTTCGTGCTGATGGGTGCCGAGTTCCTCGGCATGATGCTGATCGTCGTCTATGTCGGCGCGGTCGCGGTGCTGTTCCTGTTCGTGATCATGATGCTCGACGTCGACTTCCTCGAGCTGCGCGAGGGCTTCATCGAGTATCTGCCGGTCGGCCTCGTGATCGGCGGCATCTTCCTGTTCGAGCTGCTGCTCACGGTCGGCTTCTGGGTCATCAACCCCGGCGTCTCCAAGACGATCACGGCGGCGATCCCCACGAATGTCTCGAACACCGAGGCGCTCGGTCTCGTGCTCTATACGAAGTACATCCACTACTTCCAGCTCGCCGGCATGGTGCTGCTCGTTGCGATGATCGGTGCGATCGTGCTGACGCTTCGGCATAAGGCGAAGGTCAAGCGGCAGGACATCAACGTTCAGAACGCGCGCACGCCCGACATGGCGATGGCGATGCGCAAGGTAGCGTCGGGGCAGGGGCTCTCGGACGCCGATGCTGCGGAGTGGGTGAAATGACGATCGGGCTCGGACACTATCTGGCGGTCGGCGCGATCCTGTTCACGCTCGGGATCCTCGGCATCTTCCTGAACCGCAAGAACATCATCGTCATCCTGATGTCGATCGAGCTGATCCTGCTCTCGGTCAACATCAATTTCGTGGCGTTCTCGACCTTCCTCGGCGACATCGTCGGCCAGGTCTTCGCGCTGCTGGTGTTGACCGTTGCGGCCGCCGAAGCCGCGATCGGTCTCGCCATCCTGGTGGTCTATTTCCGCAACCGCGGCTCGATCGCGGTTGAGGACGTCAATCTGATGAAGGGCTGAGCTCTCAAATGGTTCAGGCAATCGTTTTCCTGCCTCTCCTGGGCGCCATTCTGGCCGGCCTGATCGCGCTTGTGGGCGCGCATGGGCGCAATCCCTCAGGCGACACCGTCGAGCATCACGACGAGGCGCACGGTAATGGTGCGAATAACGGCCACGTCTCCGCTGCCTCCATCAAGGAGGAGGGGAGCGTCGTTCACGAGACCCACGACGAGCCGGGCCATCACGACCACGAGCCGCCGGCGGCCGGCTCGCGCGGTGCCGAGCTGATCACCACGGCGCTCCTGTTCGTCTCGGCCGCACTGTCCTGGATGACCCTGGTCGATGTCGGCTTCATGCATCATGACGCCCGCATCCAGATTCTGCCCTGGATCTTCTCGGGCGACCTCCAGGTCTGGTGGGCCCTGCGGGTCGACACGCTGACCGCCGTGATGCTGGTGGTGGTGACGACCGTGTCTTCGCTCGTGCACCTCTATTCCATCGGTTACATGGATGAGGACCCGAACCGGCCGCGCTTCTTCGGCTATCTCTCGCTGTTCACCTTCGCCATGCTGATGCTGGTGACGGCTGACAATCTCGTGCAGCTGTTCTTCGGCTGGGAAGGCGTGGGTCTCGCCAGCTATCTGCTGATCGGATTCTGGTACCAGAGGCCCTCGGCGAACGCCGCCGCCATCAAGGCCTTCGTGGTCAACCGCGTCGGCGATTTCGGCTTCGCGCTCGGCATATTCGCGATTTTCATGCTGGCCGGCTCGACCGATTTCGAGACCATCTTCCATGCCGCGCCCAGCCTCACCGGCAAGACCATCAACTTCCTCGGCTGGCACGCCGACGCGCTGACCCTGACCTGTCTCCTCCTGTTCATGGGTGCGATGGGCAAGTCGGCGCAGTTCCTGCTGCACACCTGGCTGCCGGACGCGATGGAAGGCCCGACCCCGGTCTCGGCGCTGATCCACGCGGCGACGATGGTCACCGCCGGCGTGTTCATGGTTGCGCGGCTGTCGCCGCTGTTCGAGCTCGCCCCGAATGCGCAGGCCGTCGTGATGTTCTTCGGCGCCACCACGGCGTTCTTCGCGGCCACGATCGGCCTGGTCCAGAACGACATCAAGCGCATCGTCGCCTACTCGACCTGTTCGCAGCTCGGCTACATGTTCGTCGCGATGGGGGCAGGGGCCTATTCGGTCGGCATGTTCCACCTGTTCACGCACGCCTTCTTCAAGGCGCTGCTGTTCCTAGGCTCCGGCTCGGTGATCTACGCGATGCACCACGAGCAGGACATCCGCAACATGGGCGGCCTCTGGAAGAAGATCCCCTACACCTATGCGGTGATGGTGGTCGGCACCTTGGCGCTGACCGGTTTCCCGCTCACCGCCGGTTATTTCTCCAAGGACGCGATCATCGAGTCCGCCTACGCCTCGCACAATCCGTTCGCGGTGTATGGGTTCCTGATGACGGTCGTCGCCGCCGGCCTGACCTCGTTCTACTCCTGGCGCCTGATCTTCAAGACGTTCCACGGCGAGCCGCACGACGAGCATCACTACGAGGCCGCGCATGAGGCTCCGATCTGGATGCTGATCCCGATCGGCGCGCTCGCGGTCGGCTCGTTCGTGGCAGGGCTTCCGTTCAAGGAGCTGTTCGCCGGTCACGGCATCGAGGAGTTCTTCCGCGAGTCCGTGAAGATGAACCCGCACATCATCGAGGAGATGCACCACATCCCCGAGACCATCGCCTTCCTGCCGACGGTGATGATGGTGCTGGGCTTCCTCGTCTCGTACCTGTTCTACATCCGCCGGCCCTACCTGCCGGTCGAGCTCGCGAAGACGCAGCCGATGCTGTACCAGTTCCTGCTCAACAAATGGTACTTCGACGAGCTCTACGACTTCATCTTCGTCCGTCCGGCGAAGTGGATCGGCTATCAGCTCTGGAAGAAGGGCGACGGCTTCATCATCGACGGCTTCGGACCCGACGGCGTCTCCGCTCGCGTGCTCGACGTCACCCGCAACGTCGTGAAGATCCAGACCGGCTATCTCTATCACTACGCATTCGCCATGCTGATCGGCGCGGCCGGCCTGATCACCTGGTTCATGTTCGGCTTTGGAGGCCAGTAAATGACAACCTGGCCCATTCTTTCGGTCACCACGTTCCTGCCGCTGGTCGGCGCGCTGATCGTCTATCTGAGCCGCGGCGATGACGAGGCGGCCCGGCGCAATTCGCGCTGGATCGCGCTCTGGACCACGCTGATCACCTTCGCGGTGTCGGTGATCCTGGTCATGCGCTTCGATCCCGCAAATCCGGACTTCCAGTTCGTCGAGAAGGCGAACTGGCTCGCCACCGGCATCACCTACCATATGGGCGTCGACGGCATCTCGCTGCCGCTCGTGATCCTCACCACCGCGGTGATGCCGTTCTGCATCATCGCGAGCTGGAAGGCGATCACGAGCCGCGTCCGCGAATACATGATGGCGTTCCTGATCCTGGAGACGCTGATGGTCGGCACCTTCTCGGCGCTCGACCTCGTGCTGTTCTACCTGTTCTTCGAGGGCGGCCTGATCCCGATGTTCCTGATCATCGGCGTCTGGGGCGGTCCGCGCCGGGTCTATGCGTCGTTCAAGTTCTTCCTCTACACGCTGCTCGGCTCGGTCCTGATGCTGCTTGCCATCATGGCGCTGTACTGGAACGGCGGCACCACCGACATCCCGACCCTGATGCACACCGCCGTGCCGCGGTCCCTGCAGACCTGGGCTTGGCTCGCCTTCTTCGCCTCGTTTGCGGTGAAGATGCCGATGTGGCCGGTGCACACCTGGCTGCCCGACGCCCACGTCGAGGCGCCGACCGCGGGCTCGGTGGTCCTCGCCGCGATCCTGTTGAAGATGGGCGGCTACGGCTTCCTGCGCTTCTCGCTGCCGATGTTCCCGCTGGCCTCGCACGACTTCGCGCCGCTGATCTTCACGCTCTCGGTCATCGCCATCATCTACACCTCGCTGGTGGCCTTGATGCAGGAGGACATGAAGAAGCTGATCGCGTACTCGTCAGTCGCGCATATGGGCTTCGTCACCATGGGCATCTTCGCCGGCACCATGCAGGGCGTCGCCGGCGGCGTGTTCCAGATGATCTCGCACGGCATCGTTTCCGGCGCGCTGTTCCTCTGCGTCGGCGTCGTCTACGACCGCCTGCACACCCGCCAGATCGCGGCCTATGGCGGCCTCGTCAACCGGATGCCGCTCTACGCGATGACCTTCATGGTCTTCACCATGGCCAATGTCGGTCTGCCCGGCACGAGCGGCTTCGTCGGCGAGTTCATGACGCTGCTCGGCACCTTCAAGGTCTCGCTGCCGACCGCGTTCTTCGCCACATCAGGCGTGATCCTTTCGGCGGCGTACGCGCTGTGGCTCTACCGCAAGATCGTGTTCGGAGCGCTGGTCAAGCCGTCGCTGATGAGCATGAAGGATCTCACCTTGCGGGAGTGCCTGACGCTGTTTCCGATGATCGCGCTGACGATCCTGTTCGGCGTCTGGCCGAAGCCGGTGCTCGACATGTCGGCCGCCTCGGTCCAGCAACTCGTCAACAATTACAACACCGCCGTGACGGCCGTGAAGGCCGCCGCACTGCTCCAGTGATCGGGCAGGTCAGGATATCGCCATGAGCTTTTCGACTGCAGGTTATCAACTGGCGCCCGCGCTGCCCGAGCTCGTGCTCGCGGTCGGCGCCATGGCGCTTCTGATGCTCGGGGCCTATCGCGGGCAGGGGACGACCAGGACGGTCACCTCGCTGGCAGTGGTGCTGCTGATCGTGGTCGGCGCGCTCGTCTACATGCAGCCTGCGGGCAAGCAGGTGACCTTCGGCGGCAGCTTCATCGTCGACGACTTCGCCCGCTTCATGAAGATCCTGGCCGTGATCGGCTCGGCCGTGACGCTGATCCTGTCGACCGAGTTCCTGTCCGACCCGTCGCGCCGCATCTTCGAGTATTCGATCCTGGTGCTGCTCTCGACGCTCGGCATGATGGTGCTGATCTCGGCCGGCGATCTGATCTCGCTCTATCTCGGCCTCGAATTGATGTCGCTGGCGCTCTACGTCGTGGCCGCCTCGAACCGCGACAACGCCAAGTCGACCGAAGCCGGCCTGAAGTACTTCGTGCTGGGCGCGCTGTCCTCGGGCATGCTGCTCTACGGCGCCTCGCTGGTCTATGGTTTCACCGGTACCGTCAGCTTCACCGGCATCGCCGCGGCCGCGACGGTCTCGAATATCGGCCTGATCTTCGGCCTCGTTTTCCTGCTCGTCGGCCTCTGCTTCAAGGTCTCGGCCGTGCCGTTCCACATGTGGACGCCTGATGTCTACGAGGGCGCGCCGACGCCGGTCACCGCCTTCTTCGCTTCGGCGCCGAAGGTGGCCGCGCTCGCCGTCTTCACCCACGTCACGCTGACCGCATTCCCCGGCATCGTCTCGCAGTGGCAGCAGATCCTGGTGTTCGTGTCGATCGCGTCGATGGCGCTCGGCTCCTTCGCCGCGATCGGCCAGAGCAACATCAAGCGCCTGATGGCCTATTCCTCGATCGGCCATATGGGCTTCGCCCTGGTCGGCCTGGCCTCGGGCACGGTCGAGGGCGCGCAGGGCGTCCTGATGTACATCGTGATCTATGTCGCGATGACGCTCGGCTCGTTCTCGATCATCCTCGCCATGAAGCGTAACGGCCAGGCCGTCGAGCAGATCAGCGATTTCGCTGGCCTCTCGCGCACCAACCCGCTGCTCGCCTTCATGTTCGCGATGCTGCTGTTCTCGCTCGCCGGCATTCCGCCGCTCGCCGGCTTCTTCGCCAAATGGTACGTTTTCGTCGCCGCCATCAAGGCGAACCTGTTCACGCTCGCTGTGATCGGCGTGCTGACCAGCGTGGTCGGCGCCTACTACTATCTCGCCATCGTCAAGACGATGTACTTCGACGAGCCGGCCGGCCAGGTCGACCCGGTGCGCATCGAGGTGAAGACGGTGCTGGCGGTCGCGGGCGTGTTCAACATCCTGTTTGCGCTGTTCGCAGGTCCCGTGGTGAGCGTCGCCTCCGCCGCGGCAAAGTCGCTGTTCTAGGATGGCGTTCGCGCTCGGTCCTCGCGCACAGGCCGCGGGCTACAAGCTCGCGGCGTTCGAACGGACCGGCTCGACCAACACCGACGCCATCGAGCACGCGCGGGCCGGCGAACGCGGTCCGATGTGGTTCGTCACCTCGGAGCAGACCGCCGGCCGTGGCCGCCGCCAGCGCGCCTGGATCGCCCCGAAGGGCAATCTCGCCGCCAGCGTCCTCGAAGTCCTGGACATCGCGCCAGCGGTTGCCGCCACCATCGGGTTTGCCGCAGGGCTGGCAGAGGAGGCCGCCCTCGAGAAGGTCAGCCTCGAAGCCGCGCTGCGGCTTGGTCCTGACCGTCCCCGCTACGCCCTGAAATGGCCGAATGACGTGCTCGCCAATGGCAAGAAGCTCGTCGGCATCGGCCTCGAGGCGGAGGCCATCGGCGACCGCCTGGCCGTCGTCGTCGGCATCGGCACCAACGTCGTCGCTGCGCCCGAAGGGACGCCGACGCCCGCAGTGTCGCTGGCTACGCTCGGCGTCCAAATCAGCGCGGAGGAGCTGTTTACGGCCTTGTCGGACGCCTGGGTCGAGTTCCGTGGCATCTGGGACAATGGCCGCGGTTTCGCCGATATCCGTAAACTGTGGCTGGACCGCGCGGCCGGCCTCGGCGAGAAGGTCGCGATCCACACGGGAGCGATGACGCTGGAAGGCATATTTGACACGATCGACGACACCGGCTGCCTGATCGTCCGCACCGCCGAGGGCCGCCTTGTGCCGGTGGCCGCGGGCGAGGTGTTCTTCGGCCCCGTCGCCTCCGTGGGAGCTGCGTGATGGCAAGGCCCGACGAACTGGTGTTTGCGCCGCTCGGCGGCGTCGGCGAGATCGGCATGAACCTGTCGATCTACGGCCTCGGCAACCGCCACCAGCGCGCCTGGCTCGCGGTCGATCTCGGCGTCTCCTTCGGCGACGAGGAGCATCTGCCCGGCATCGACCTGATCATGCCCGACATCAGCTTCCTGGAGAAGGAGCGCAAGAACCTGATGGGCCTGGTGCTGACCCACGCCCATGAGGATCATTTCGGCGCCATCATCGACCTCTGGCCCAAGCTGAAATGCCCGATCTACGCGACGAAATTCAGCGCCGCGCTGTTCGAGGCCAAATGCGCCGCCGAGCGCAATGCGCCCGAGATCCCGGTCACGGTGGTGCCATCGGGCGGCCGCGTCGATGTCGGCCCGTTCAACGTCGAGTTCATCCCGGTCGCGCACTCGATTCCGGAAGCCCACGCGCTTGCGATCCACACCGAAGCCGGCATCGTGCTGCACACCGGCGACTGGAAGATCGACCCGACTCCGACGCTGGGGCCCCCGACCGACGAGAAGCGGCTGCGCGAATTGGGTGAGCAGGGCGTGCTCGCCTTGATCGGCGATTCCACCAACGCGGTGCGCGACGGCCGCTCGCCCTCGGAAGCCGAGGTCGCCAAAACCATCATCGACCTCGTGAAGGCGGCCAAGGGCCGCGTCGCGGTCACGACCTTCGCCTCCAACGTCGCCCGCGTCAAAGCCGTCGCCGATGCCGCGAGGGCCGCCGACCGCGAGGTCGTGGTGGTCGGCCGCGCCATGGAGCGCGTGGTGCAGGTCGCGCGTGAGACCGGCTATCTCGAAGGCGTGCAGAACTTCCGCTCGCCCGAGGTCTACGGTCACCTGCCCCAGGACAAGGTGCTGGCGCTGTGCACCGGCAGCCAGGGCGAGCCGCGCGCGGCGCTGGCGCGCATCGCCAATGACGATCATCCTGAAATCACCCTGAACCGCGGCGACAGCGTCATCTTCTCATCGCGCACCATTCCCGGCAACGAGAAGGCCGTCGGCTCGATCATCAACAATCTGGTGCTCCAGGGCATCGAAATCATCACCGACCGCGACGCCCTGGTCCACGTCTCCGGCCACCCGCGCCGCGACGAGCTGCGCGACCTGATCTCCTGGGTGAAACCGCAGCTCCTCATCCCCGTCCACGGCGAGGCGCTGCATCTGCACGAGCACGCAAAGCTCGCCCGCGCCGCCGGCGTGCCGCGCGTGCTGGTCTGCCGCAATGGCGATCTCGTCAAGCTCGGCCCCGGCGATCCCGGCATCGTCGGCGAGGTGCCGTCGGGCCGCCTCTACAAGGACGGCACGATCCTGGAGGACTCCAAGTCCCGTGCCGTGATCGAGCGCCGCCGCATGGCGTTCTCCGGCTGCGCCTTCGTCGCCATCGCCATGACCGCGCAGGGCGAGCTCGCCGACGAGCCCGAGGTCGATCTCGTCGGCATCCCCGAGAAGAACCGGGCCGGCGAACTCTTCGACGACCTTGTCTTCGAAGCCGTAATGTCCACGATCGAGGGGCTGCCGAAGGCGCGCCGCCGCGATCCGGACGCGCTGGCCGAGCCGGTGCGACGCGCGGTCCGGGCTGTGATCAACGAACATTGGGGCAAAAAGCCCCCCTGTCTGGTCCACGTACTGACAGTCTAACGGGAGAGAACCATGCTGGGTCGCCTCAACCACGTCGCGATCGCGACCAAGGACGCCGTCAAGGCCGCCAAGATCTACGGTGCGGCATTCGGCGCCCAGATCTCCGAGGCCGTGCCGCTGCCCGAGCATGGCGTCACCACCGTGTTCGCGACCCTTCCCAACACCAAGATCGAGTTCATCGAGCCGCTCGGTGAATCCTCGCCGATCGCAAAGTTCATCGAGCGCAATCCCGACGGCGGCATCCACCATGTCTGCTACGAGGTCGTCGACATCATCGCCTCGCGCGACACGCTGGTGAGGGAGGGCGCAAGGGTGCTCGGGGACGGCGTGCCGAAGATCGGTGCCCACGGCAAGCCGGTGCTGTTCCTGCACCCGAAGGATTTCTCCGGCGCCCTGGTCGAGATCGAGCAGGCATAAGGCCGCGCCATGGCCATCCAGATCTCGACCGCGCTTGCGATCTACTTCGTCATCTGGTGGATCGCGCTGTTCCTGACGCTGCCGTTCGGCGTGCGCAGCCAGCACGAGGACGGCGTCGGCGCCCCCGGCACCGATCCCGGCGCGCCGATCCTGACGCGGATGGGCCGCAAGCTGATCTGGACCACGATCATCTCGGCGGTGATCTACGGCCTCGGCGTAGCGGCCTATCATGCCGGCTATCTCTCGATCGAGCGCCTGTCGAAATTGATGGGAATGCCGTTTTAGAGCGTAACAGACGAAGGATATCGACCAAGCTCGTCATTGCGAGCGAAGCGAAGCAATCCAGTATCCCTCCGCGGAAAGACTCTGGATTGCTTCGCTTCGCTCGCAATGACGCCGGAGATAGTTTGCATATTGAAACACAATTGAGGGGGTAACGAATGACTTTTCAGAGGATCGTCGTCGCGCTTCTGGTGCTGATCGTCGCCGGTCTTGGTGCCATCGGCTATGTCGAATGGAAGATGGCGGTGCAGGTGCGCACCCTGAAGGCGTTCGTCGAGGGCTATGTCTTCAACGAGGCCGTGCTGGCCTGCGAGCAGGCCAAGAGCTCGACCCCGTTCAAATGGAACGGGGGCAAGAGCACCTCGGTGATCGGCCTGAACTCGGTCAAAACAGACAAATACACCGTCAGCGCCAGCTACACGCTGGTGGCGGACCTCGTTTATTGTGATTACGATCCGATCAAAAGAAAGGCCGAGATCGGCTCGAGCTTCCTGGAGCGGGAGTAACGATCCGGCCTACACAAATGGGGTGGGATCGTCATGACCGGGGACCGGGCAGGAGACTATCGGATTCTGCATGAGGCGGCCTTGCGGGATTATCTCGCGGCCCTTCCGGACCTGAAGGTGCGGCTTGGCGGCGATCCCGTATCCTGGGCGATCACCGAGGTCGGCGACGGCAATCTCAACCTCGTCTTCATCGTCAAGGGCGCCCGTGGCGGCATCGCCGTGAAGCAGGCGCTGCCTTACGTTCGCCTCGTCGGCGAGAGTTGGCCGCTGCCGCTGTCGCGGGCCCATTACGAATATCTCGCTCTGTCACGGCAGGCCGAGCTCGCACCCGGCCTGGTGCCGGCCCTGCTGCATCACAACGAAAAGCTGGCGCTGACGGTGATGGAGCTGCTCGAGCCCCACATCATCATGCGCAAGGGCCTGGTCGCGGGAACCAAATATCCGCGCTTCGCGGACGACATCACCACCTTCATGGCGCGCACCTTGTTCTTCACCTCCGACCTCGCGCTCTCCGCGGCGGAGAAGAAGCAGGGCATAGCCGCCTTCGCCGGCAACCACGCACTCTGCAAGATCACGGAGGATCTGATCTTCACCGATCCCTACCGCATCGCCGAACAGAACCGTTGGACGGTGCCATATCTCGACGGCGTCGCCGCCGATCTGCGCGACGACATGGACCTGCACATCGCGATCTCCCGGCTGAAGTTGAAATTCATGGCGAGCCCCGAGGCGCTGATCCATGGCGACCTCCACACGGGCTCGATCATGGTCACGGACAGCCAGACGCGGGTGATCGACCCTGAATTCGCATTCTACGGTCCGATGGGGTTCGACGCGGGCGCCGTGCTTGCCAACCTCTTGATGGCCTATTTCGCCTCCGCCGGCCACGAGGGCGCGCCGGGCGACCGGGCCGCATTCGAGGCCTGGGTGTTGGAGACGGTCGAAAACGTGTGGACCGGGTTCGCCGGCAAATTCCTCGATCTCTGGCGCGGCAGCGCGGCCGGTGACGCCTATCCGGTGTCACTCTTCGGCGGCGAGAAGGGCACGGCGCGCCTGGAGGCCGAGCGGCAGGCCTACATGCAGCGCCTGTTCGCCGATACGGTCGGCTTCGCCGCTGCCAAGATCATCCGCCGCATCTTCGGCCTCGCCCACAACATCGATTTCGAGCTGATCGAGGACTTGCGCATGCGGGCGACCACCGAGGCACGCGCCGTGCGGCTGGCGCGCACGATGATGGTGGAGACGGGGGCATTTCGGACGGTCACCGACGTGACGGGCGCCGCGCGGAAACTGCGGAACTGGATGCCGGAGCTGTCCGGCTGAGAGAGCCGCATGGTGAGGAGCCGGAGCCGCCCCACGCTCCGTCATTGCTGTCGATGTTTTGCGAGCGCAGCGAAGCATCCAGAATCTTTCCGCGGAGCCAGACTGGATTTGCTTCGCTGCGCTCGCAATGACGAGGTGAGAGATCGTCGCGGGAACGTCAATAAAGCCGGCGCCCAGTCCCTCCGTCGTTCGCGTTGATCACGAAAAATGTTCACCGATCCCGGCCGTTCAATGACGCACCGCGTCAAATCGGCTTGGGGCATGCAACCAGTCCCCCGAAGGGTCTCGGTCGAAGGACTGCCTCGGAAACCGGCATCGGTTGCCATCAAATCGAAGCTTGCTTTCGACGGGCGACGAATGATCAAATCTCTTGTCGGAATACGCCTGCGCTGTTGGGGGACACATGATGTTCAGGATGATTGCGGTCGTCGCGGGGATGGGGCTGGCGCTCGCTGCTACGGCGGAGGCCGAGACGCCGCGCAAGGGCGGAACCATCCGGATGACCGCGCCCTATGGCTCGAGCTTCATAAGTCTCGACATTCACACCACGCAACGCGCCCAGGACGAGATCTACGCCAAGGCGCTGCACCGCTCGCTCTACATCTGGGATTCCGCGCAAGGAAAGCCGGTCCTGGAACTCGCCAAGGAGGATGTGGTCTCGGGCGGAGGTCTCGTGCACACCTTCAAGCTGCGCGACGATGCCTACTTCCACAATGGCCGAAAGATGACCGCCGACGACGTCATCTGGTCCTATAACCGCATCATGGACGGCAGCAAGGCCTATCCCGGCGCTCGCTTTGTCCGCGTGATCGAGGGCGCGGCCGCGGTGGAGAAGGGCCAGGCCAAGGAAATCTCCGGCCTGAAGAAGATCGACGACTTCACCATCGAGATGAAGCTGACCGACAAGGTCGATCCCGGCTTTTATTTCTTCACCGCGCTGACCTCGATCTATCCGGCCGACGAAGGCGCCAAGGAGAGCTTCATCCAGAAGCCGATCGGTCTCGGGCCTTTCAAATTCGTCGAGCACGTGCCGGGATCGCGCATCGTCCTGGAGCGCTGGGACCGCTTCTACAAGCCCGGCAAGCCCTATGCCGACAAGGTCATCGTGTCGATCATGGCCGAGGCCGCCGCGCGCGATGTCGCCTTCCGCAACAAGGAGATCGACACCTCGGTGCTGGGACCGGCGCAGTACGTCGCCTACCAGTCCGACGCCAACCTCAAGGGTACCATCGTCGATGTCGCGGAGGTCTTCACGCGCTACATGGGGATGAACACCGCCTTCAAACCGTTTGCCGACAAACGCGTCCGGCAGGCGATCAACTACGCGATCGATACCGACTTGATCATCAACAAGCTGGTCAAAGGCAAGGCCTACCGCGCCACCAGCTGGCTGCCGCTGACCTCGCCGGCCTACGACAAGTCCATGAAGCCGTATCCCTATGATCCCGCCAAGGCCAAGCAACTGCTCACCGAGGCCGGCTACGCATCCGGCTTCGAGTTCGAATGGACCACCAGCCAGAACGAAAGCTGGGGCCTGCCGATCGTCTCGGCCGTCATTCCAATGCTGGACAAGGTCGGCATCAAGGCCAAGGTCAAGCAGGTCGAGACCGCGGTGCTGGCGGAGGTGGTTCGCACCGGCGACTACCAGGCCTTCATCTATTCCCAGCAGAGCGGCCCGGATCCGCTGGCCGCACTCAAATGCTTCCACTCGTCGACGCCGCAACCGGCCTGCAACTACATGAACTTCAAGAATGCCGAATTCGACAAGATCCTCGACGAGGCCGGGCAGGCCGATGACGCTGCGAAGCGCACCCAGCTGCTGCAAAAGGCCAATGCACTGCTCTACGACGAGGCGCCGGTCTGGTTCTTCAACTACAACAAGGCGGTCATGGCCGTGCAGCCATGGCTCCACGGAATTCAGCAGAACCCGACGGAGCTGACCCACCAGAACGTGGAGGAGCTCTGGGTCGACGAGACCTCGCCCGCGAAGTGACACGCGCGCTCCCCCCATCGTGACAGACAATGGAGGGAGCGAGGAAAAGTGCCGATGCTCTCGTTCCTGATCCGTCGCCTGCTGCAGACCATTCCGACCGTGCTCGCCGTCGTGCTGCTGGTGTTCGTGCTGTTCAGTGTCGTTCCAGGCAGCATCGCCTCGACCATGAGCGACGACAGCGACCCGCAGGTCGAGCTGCGCATGAAGAAGCAGCTCGGCCTCGACCAGCCCGTCTACATGCGCTTCGGCGCCTATGTCGCGAGGCTCGCGACCGGTGATTTGGGGGCGTCGTTCCGGACCCGCGAGCCGGTGACGACCATGATCGCCAAGCGGGCATGGCCGACGCTGCAGCTGATCTTCGCCTCCATGGCATTTGCGGTTCTGCTCGGCGTCCCGCTCGGCTTCGTCGCGGCGTTGCGGCCGGGCAGCCTCGTCGACACCGTCTCGATGGTCCTGGCGGTATCGGGCCTGTCTTTGGCCAAGTTCTGGCTCGGACTGCTCTTGATGTACCTGTTCGCGTTGAGGCTCGGCTGGCTGCCGAGTTTCGGCTATGGCGATGGCGGCCTCAAATATCTGATCCTGCCGGCCGTGACGCTCGGCGTCTCGCCGATGGCGCTGCTGGCGCGGACAACGCGCGCCGCGGTCCTCGAGATCATGACCGCGGACTTCGTCCGCACGGCGCGCTCGAAGGGCATGAGCGAAACCAGGGTCGTGAAATGGCACGTGATGCGCAATGCGCTCGTCCTCATTCTCACGACCATGGGCCTGCAGTTCGGCGCGCTGATGGGGCAGGCGGTCGTGGTCGAGAAGCTGTTCTCCTGGCCGGGGATCGGCTCGCTGCTCGTGGACAGCGTCCTGCAGCGCGACATTCCCGCCGTCCAGGGTTCCATTCTCGTGGTGGTGCTGTTCTTTCTCGCGATCAATCTCTTGATCGATGTGCTCTACGGCGTGATCGATCCCAGGATCAGATACGCATGAAGCTCCGCGCCAATCTCGTCATCGGGGGCGCGTTATTCGCGCTTGCGATCCTGGTGGGCTTGCTCGCGCCCTGGCTGGCGCATACGGACCCCGTCATGGATGCCAACCTCTTGAATGCGGAGGAGCCTCCGAGCTGGACCTGGTGGTTCGGGACCGACGGACAGGGCCGCGACATCTATTCCCGCGTCGTCTACGGCGCCCGCATCTCGCTGACGGTCGGCATCGTCTCGCAGCTCATCAACAGCGTCATCGGCGTGGGGCTTGGTCTGAGCGCCGGCTATTTTGGCGGCTGGTGGGACGATGTCGTCAACGCCCTGACCAATCTCATGCTCGCGATCCCCTCGTTGATCTTTGCGCTCGCCATCATGGCGGTGCTCGGTCCCGGCCTGACCAGCCTCTTGATCGCGCTCGGGCTGACCAACTGGTCCTTCACCTGCCGGCTCGCACGCGCATCGGCGCTGTCGCTGCGGAACCAGGGCTACGTTCAGGCCGCAACCGTGCTCGGTTATGGCGATCTGCGCATCATGATCACGCAGCTCTTGCCGAACATGTTAGGGCCGATCGTCGTGATCGGCACGCTCGGCATGGGCAGCGCCGTTCTCTCCGAAGCCGCATTGTCGTTCCTGGGGCTCGGCGTCCGTCCGCCCTTTCCGAGCTGGGGCAGCATGTTGTCCGAGGCCCGCGACCAGATCACGACGGCGCCGTGGCTCTCGGTTTTTCCCGGCCTTGCCATCTTCCTGACCGTGCTCGGCCTCAACCTGCTCGGCGATGGCCTGCGCGACATCCTCGATCCCCAATCGCGGAGCCGGCGAACATGACAGGGGCGCCGCTGATCGAGGTCGAGGATCTCCGCATCGATCTCGATGATGGATCGAGGCGCGTTGCGGCGGCCGAAGGCATTTCGTTCCGGATCGATCGGGGCGAGACATTCGGCCTTGTCGGCGAATCCGGCTGCGGCAAGAGCATCACGGCGCTCGCCTTGATCGGCCTGCTGCGGTCGCCGCTGTCGATCGGCGGTGGCGCCATCCGGTTCGAGGGGCGGGAGATCCAGAACCTCTCAGCCGCCAGGCAGCGGCAGCTGCGCGGCAACCGCATCGCCATGATCTTTCAGGAGCCCATGACGGCGCTGAACCCGGTCTCGCCGGTCGGACGGCAGATCGCCGAGATGTTCGTGCTGCACAAGGGCAAGAGCTGGCGGGAAGCCAACCAGCTGGCGGTCGAGTCGCTCGCGAGCGTGCGCGTCCCCGCGCCGGAGCGGCGCGTGAAGGATTACCCGCATCAGCTTTCGGGCGGCATGCGCCAGCGCGTGATGATCGCCATCGCACTCGCCTGCGGTCCGGACCTCCTGATCGCCGACGAACCGACCACCGCGCTCGACGTTACCGTGCAGGCCGAGATCATCGAGCTGATGCGAAACCTATGCGCCGAGCGCGGAACGGCGATCCTGATGATCAGCCACGATCTCGGCCTCGTCGCCAATGTCTGCCGCCGCGTCGCCGTGATGTATGCCGGCCGCATCGTCGAGGAGCGCAGCTCGGCGGATATCTTCCGCGCGCCCTCCCATCCCTACACGCAGGGCCTCGTCGACTCCCTGCCGCGGCTGGGCAGCCGCGCCGCGCTCGGCCGCAGCAGGCTCAAGGAGATCGCGGGCGTCGTCCCGGCGATCACGAATTTCCCGGATGGCTGCCGGTTCAATCCCCGTTGTGCGCAGGCGACCGATATTTGTCGGACAGCCGCGCCCAAGACGGATTTGCTGGAGGCAGGCGGCTTGGTCAGGTGTCATCACCATGCATGAGCCGCAGAACATGCTGGGCGAAGCCAGGCGGGACGACGATCTCATTCTCACCATCGAGGATCTCGCGGTTCATTTCCCGCTGGGAGGTGGCCTGCTGGGCCGCGGCCGGCGGCTGCTGCGTGCGGTTGACGGTGTCGATCTCGAATTGAAGCGCGGCGAATGCCTCGGCCTCGTCGGCGAGTCCGGATCCGGCAAGTCGACGGTCGCGCTCTCGATCCTCGGTCTGCTGACGCCGACGCGCGGTCGCATCGTGTTGGACGGGCAGGTCGTGACCAACAGGCAATCCGGCGATCGAAAGGCGCTGGCCCGCATCGTGCAGATGGTGTTTCAGGATCCCTACGCCTCGCTCAATCCGCGCCAGACCGTTCGTCGCACGCTCGAAGATCCCCTGCGCGTGCACGGCGTGACCGCGAAAAGCGAGATCGAGGACCGCGTCGCGACGATGCTGAAACATGTCGGCCTGCGTCCCGAGCAGGCCGATCGCTATCCGCACGAATTCTCCGGCGGCCAGCGCCAGCGCATCGGCATCGCGCGCGCGCTGATCCTCAATCCGAAGATCGTCATCTGCGACGAGCCGGTCTCGGCGCTCGACGTCTCGATCCGAGCCCAGATCATCAATCTGCTCTTGGAATTGAAGGACACGCTCGGCCTGTCCTACATCATGATCAGCCATGATCTCGGCGTCGTCGAGCACATGAGCGACCGCGTCGCCGTGATGTATCTCGGCCGCATCGTCGAGAACGGCCACTGGCGCGAGATCTTCGAACGTCCCGCGCACCCCTACACGCAAGCCCTGATCGCCGCGATCCCCGATCCCTTGCGCCATGCGCCGCTGGTGACGACAGGCGGCGACTTGCCCAACCCGCTCAATCCACCGAACGGCTGCGCCTTCAGCCCCCGCTGCCGGTATGCGGAGGCGGTGTGCCGGAATGAGCCGGGGCCGTCGCTGGAGACGCGGGCGGATGGGCACGCGGTGCGGTGCTGGCGAAGCGAGGAGATTGCGGGGGAGCCGATGTCAAGTGAGCGGAAGTCGCAAATTTAATCCTCGAACCGGCCGCCCCGTGCCCGGCTCTCCGCGGCTTCGTTCCTACGCTCTTTGGTGATCCATTCCTGAAGGTCAGCCTTGGCCTTGTCGAGAGCATTGGCAAGTTCTGGTGTGTGGTCGCCCGGAAGCTGTTCAAGCAGTTTCAAGCGTTCTTCCAGCTTCGTCGCGAGCGACCCGCTCCAGCTCCACGGACGTAAGCGCCGCACGATCTCATTCAATACGGCATGAGGATCGGGGGCCTTGTTCAGCAACTTCGATGCCAAGGGAAGCCACTCATGCGGTTCGTTGTTCGCAGGACGCTTGAACAGGCCTACCGATGCCGCCATGAGAGGATAGCGAACGGCGGGATCAGCATCGCACCACGCTAGAAGTACATCATCCGGCACGACGCCCAGCGGGTTTTTGTGAAAGCGCTGGAAATCGACAAAGACCTGCACGGCTTTTTGCCGCGCCTTGGCGTCGCCCGAGAAGGCCTCGTCGAGCACGATCTCCGGATGAACGCGAAGCAGGCCCGTTACAAGATCATCCTGCGTGTACGCGTGAATATCGTAGCGGCCCACCGCGATCATCAATTTTCGGATGATGCGCCGGACGATTGGGATGCCCTCTTCCCCCGCCAGAGATACCTTTGCGATGCTTCCCAACTCGCGATCTTCCCGATCCGACCGAGCATCCTTTGCATGGAATTCAAAAGCATCGAGGAGAACGCGCCCCGCCTCGGCAACCTCGGGCACCGGGTCCTTCTTGTCGATTCCATTTGAAACTAGGCGCATTGACAGGACTTCCAACGCGACCGTCAGGCCGCCGGGCTTGCTCGCGATCGCAAGGAGAACGTCTCGGAACTGCGGTCCCGGAATCTCATCGCTCGCGCGGCCATAGCCCAGCGCGAAATATTGTGTGATGTCGGCTTTGCCGAGTTCGAGGGCTCGGTGCAGGCGCTGGACGCCTTTCTCATCCACAATGATCCGCGCTTGAAGGTGCGGAAAATACACCCCAACCGATGGGTGTTCGACGGCCTCGTCCAACATTTTGTCGGCCAACAAGGCATTCCGCTTTTGCAGACCCGTCAAGAATCCGCCCATCAGCCCTGTGTCGGGCTTATCCGTTACCGAGAATTCGGTCATGAAGGCCTGCCAAATCTCGTAGGGCTTCTCTGTGGTGCTTCCGAGGCCGGCGCCGAACAGAGGGACGCGAGAACCGCCACGCACGAGGCCCGGCAGCAGCGTTTTGAATGCCTCGTCGTCGTTCGCAACATCCTTTCCGAGACTCTCGACTGTCTGATTCATGCGCACCATCGCGTCCTCGTAGTCGTCGTTTTCGACCTCGTCGAGATCATCCAGATCGATGTTGCGCCCTGATCCCAGGACCACGCCCTTCACCTTGTCGACGAGATCCTTGGGACGAAGAAATTCCTCTAATGCCAATAGCCGCTCGCGTATTTCGGCAGGCATGTGTTCGCCATCAAAAATTCGCGTTTGACGCACGGCTACCCAACCTTCGCGCCAGAATCCTTTGCTTGCGATTTGCCTCATTAGCGCTTCCAAAGCATCCACTTGGCCAGCGTTGGACCAGAGGCCCCGGAATTCATGAGCGATGGCAGTGCGTACACCGGGCGCAACAGGGGCGTCGGATAGGGCAAGGGGCGAGATCAGGTGCAGCACTGCGTCGAACCAATCCTGCACATCCTGGCCTGTTGGCGGATAGTAGCCGTAGTCACGCGAACGCGCGCCGAATTCAAAGCCATGGGCCGAGGAGAAATGGTCGGTCTTCAGGACGGCGTCGAGGGATTTCAACCCCAGCGCTCTACACCCGGGCTCGTCCGACTTTAGCAAACCTTCCAGAATCTTGAGCCGCATGATGATTGGCGCATGCGTGCCGGACAGAACAATGTAGAACAGCGACGGCACGATACCCACGGCGCCACTGTCGTCATCGCCTTTTGCCGCCAGGGCGATCTTGATCAGCAAAGCGATCGCCCGCTTGAAGTGTTCCGGCTCATAGGCAAGCGAGCGAAGCAGCCGCACGACATGCGTGGTCTTGGCCAGCGTAGGCTCGTCGGCGTCTTTCAAGGCCTGCTCGATGGCTGCGAGGGTCTCATCCGGCATGACAGGCGCGACATTTGCCAACATCGTTCGTTCGTCTTCGCCGAGATTGGGGGTGTCCGCGAGCATCCCTCCCGGGGCGAGCCAGGCCTGAACGATAGAACGGGCCTCCTTGCTGCCGTCGAGATATCCAAGCCTTCGCGAGAACGAGCGCCTAAGGCGCAGAGGCGCATCGGTCACCAGCGTCTTCACAATCGTCGCCGCGGGAATGTTCTGCAAGGCGAGCGCAGCAAGGCGATTGGCAATTGCGTGCGGCAGTACCGCGCACCATTCCGCGCGTTCCTGCAACAGATCGCGTCGTTTCAGCTCGGCGACTGCGGCGTAAACCTCCGATACGGGCTTGCCGATGAGCCCTGCAAGAATGGGCAGCTCGGCACCTTCGCCTTCTGTTTTGACACCTTCGAAGGAGTAGACCAGCGAGCACGCCTGGGCGATCAAGAGCAAATCGGGGTCGTGTTCATGCCGCTGCTGAAAGAGCCGCTTGAACAGATCCGCATCGCTGAGCTTACTGATGGAATCATTTTTCCCAACTGTGGCGGCCAATGCGAGTGCCACGCGCGCGTTGCCGCCCGAAAACTGCGCTATGGTTCCTGCGTCGATTTGTGAGACCTGAGGATAGCGCCGTGCGACCAGCTTCTCGATAAGGGGAAGAGAGGACGTATCCAGTGCGAAGACATCCGTGCCCTCGGGTTGATCATCACGGATATCGTACTCGACCGTGATCACGCTGATGGTCGAGTTCGCCTCGCGCGCCACCTTCGCCAACTCACCATGAAGCTCGAAGGGGCAATTGTCGATCACGAGGATACCACGCCTGCGCGCCGCAATCAGATCGGAGGCAAGACCGATGGGTGCAGGGTTAGGGTCTTCGGCTACATTCGTGTAGTAGGCCAGTGAAGGATAAAGCCCTCCATTGCCGACCTTGTCGTCGAACAGCGCTTCACAAAGCCGGGTTTTGCCCACACCCGAAAGGCCAACGAGCCGGACCACCTGTCTCGGCTGACGCAGAATGTTACGAATACGGTTGATGCCGTCGACCGCGCTCAGTCCTTCGCCCTCCTTTTCATCGCCGGTCTTGATACGGGCTTCGGCATCGAACAGATATGAATCATCGGTTCCGCATGTGCGCTGCGAAACTGCGCAAGCTCGAGGCGGCGCAGGTCGTAGCTGCCATGGGCCCCCAATTGCAGCAGTACCGCGCCTGTCGGCTTCAATTGCGAGGTCGCCTCGGCGATGTGGCGAAAGCCTTCGGAGATTCCGGGCAGATAGGTGCGGAGATCGGTTTGCGCGTGCTGCAGCCCGCCGGCCTGCACGAGCTCGTCGAGGGGAAGGTCGACGTGCTGATCACCCGCGGGGTGAGCCACCATCCGGGCTATCGCTGCGAACGGATCAATGAAGGATCGGGTCCGGGTGATTGGCTGGTTGCGTGGCGCGCGGCGGCCTCGAAGGCGCGGAGCGCGTTGAGCGGGGGAAGGGCGTAGGTCATCGCAACGGCACTTTGACACCGATAGGCCGCGGGCTTGCAATAGATTTCCTTGCGCTGAACCGCAGCAATGATGCTTTGCACAAGGGTGATGCCGCCGGATAGCCTTGACCCGCAAATCCGGAGAAACGCCATGTCGCCACTCACATCGTCAGCCACAATCCCGCAACGGTTCACCCGCCCGCCGGCGGCTACAGCATGGGCCTCGAGCTGAAGCAGCATCGCCGCCTGCTGTTCATCAGCGGCCAGGTGCCTGAAAAGTCCGACGGCACCGTGCCCGACGGCTTCGAGGCGCAATGCGAGCAGGCCTGGCGCAACGTCAGGGAGGTGCTCGCCGCGGCAGGTCTCGGCGTCGAGCACCTGGTCAAGGTCACGACGTTCCTGACGGAACGCAGTCAGCTCGTGATCAACCGCGCCATTCGCCGCGCCATGCTCGGGGAGCACCAGCCGGCACTGACCGTCGTTGTCGTCGAGACCGTCGACAGCAAATGGCTGCTGGAGATCGAAGCGATCGCCGCGGAATGAGGCGGCGCCGTCGATGTTGCAAATGAGCCAATCATATCAGGTGTCCAATGGCCGAGATCCATCCGTTCTACCAGACGCACCGCCAAGCCATGGAAGCCGCCATGCGCGAGCGACTAGACCTTGCCGACGCGATGCTCCGCGAGCGCGCGCAACTCTCAGATATCGACGCAATCAGGCAGGAGGTGATGGACGAATTCGAGATCGTCCTCACCCAGATTCCTTACGTCGGTGGCGCGGCAAGCCGCATGAGTGATTTCTTCATGCGCCTGACCGGCTTCATGGCCATCAGCCGGGTGCTGCGTCGCCACGACGTGCCGGTGCCCGTGATCGGCGAGATCGAGCGGGAAACCTACAAGGCGCAGCTGCTGACGACATCCGAAGCCGAGCGTCTCGCCGCGGGGCGTCAGTTCATGTCACGGGAGAACCAGGCTTTGATGCGCGAGCAGGCGGCAAGAAGCGTTACAAGAGCTCACCAAGCGGAGTTTCCGGACGATTTCGTCTACGATTTCGTTGAGCCGCGTCCCCAGGACAGCTTCGAGTTCGGCATCGATTACAAGGCCTGCGGCTTCTGCAAGCTCGCGGCACGTCATGGCGACAAGGAGATCCTGCCGACCATCTGCGGCCTCGACTTCGTCGCCTACGCCACGCGAGGCATCCGCCTGGAACGGACCCAGACGCTGGCGGGCGGCGCCAGCCACTGCAATTTCCGGTTTTCGCGGTTGTCGCCGGATGCCGAGGCTGGGAGTTAGACCGCACCCGCTGACCCGCGATAGAGCGGAATGGCTTTAGGTCGAGCCGATTGCCACGGGCTCGGTGCAACCTCTCTCGCTTGCGGGAGAGGTCGGCGCAAAGCGCTGGGTGAGGGCTTTCTCCTCTTGGGGATTGTCCCATTTGCGCGATCGAGCCTCATTTCATCGCGCCTTAGGTAGATCCCAGATCGCCGTTCTGCTCGCAACGACGGGGGATGCACCGGCCTTTCGAAGCCGGCTGCCGATGATGACATCATGCCCCTGTTTTGCCCGACGAGTCAAATCGACTTCGCCAAATCGGAAGTTAACGATGCTGCCGGCAAGTCATTGATTTCGCTGGCCCCGGCTACTGTGCATGGGGTTGTTTTCGCAGTTTTTGTTTTTGCGGCCGTCTACTCCGCCGCTTTTTCCCTCAAGCGCTGCGCGTAGACATTGATGACCAGCGCGGCCAAAAGGATCAGGCCGCGGATCAGGATTTTCAGGAAGCTGTCGATGTTGACGTGGTCGAGGCCGTTGTTGAGGACGCCGAGCACGAACAGGCCGACGATGGTGTTGCCGATGCCGCCGCGGCCGCCGAACAGGCTGGTGCCGCCGACGACGACGGCGGCGATGGAGTCGAGCAGGTAGGTGTCGAACTCGTTCTGCTGGGCACTGCCGAAATGGGCAACGCCGAGCATGCCGCCGATACCGGAGCACACCGCCGAGATCACCATCACCGCACCGAGGATGAGCTTGACGTTGAGGCCGGAATACTCGGCCGCCTCGCGGTTGCCGCCGACCATGTAGACGTAGCGGCCGAAGCGCGTGTAGGTCAGCACCAGATGGCCGCCGAGCAGCATGATGGCGGCGACGATGACGATCCAGGGGATGCCGCCGATCGAGCCCGAACCGAGCGTCGTGATCAGGCTCGGCACCTTGTAGGCGATCTGGCCGCGCACCAAGAGCGCGGAGATGCCGGCGGCGATCTGCATCATCGCCAGCGTCATGATGAAGGAGGGGATGCCGATCACGGTCAGCCCCAGCGCATTGACGAGGCCGAGCAGGCCGCAGAGCAGGATCGACAGGATGACCGCGACCGCGCCGGGCAGCGGGATGTTGGCGATGTTGACGTAGGATTCCTGCAGCGTGAAGTAGGCGACCGCAATGCCGGTGACGTTGGCGATGCTGGCGATCGACAGGTCGATTTCGGCGCAGAGGATCACGAAGGTGAGGCCGACGGCGATGATGCCCGTGACCGACACCTGCGTCAGGATATTGCCGAGATTGTCGAGCGTCGCGAAGGAGGGGCTGGCGAAGGCGAAGAAGGCGGAGAGGAAGATCAGCGTCAGGAACGGCGCGATGTTGCGCATCTGCGAGCGAAGGAAGGGCGCAAGGCCCCGCGCCCGACGAGCTCCCGCAAAAGCCGTCTCACTGCTCGCCATTGTGCGTCTCCGTCACGCCGCCTCCAGCAGGCGGTCCTTGCTGACCGGCTCGTTCCTGAATTCCCGCACCAAGGCGCCGCGCTTGAGCACGAGGATGCGGTCGGCCAGCGACAGCACCGTTTCCGGCTCGGTCGACAGCACGATGATCGCGAGCCCCCTGGCGCGGAGGTCGCGAACGATGTTGATGACGTCGTTCTTGGCGCCGACATCCATGCCGCGGGTCGGCTCGCACAGCACCAGGAGCTTTGGTGGGTAGGTGAGCCATTTCGCCAGCGCGACCTTCTGCTGGTTGCCGCCCGAGAGCATGCCGAGATCGAGGCCGACCACGGGCGGCCGGATCTGCAGCTGATCGACCTGGCGCTTGGCGATGTCGCGCTCCTGCGCCGGCTTGAGCAGCACGGACGAGATGCGGTCGAGAATGCTGATCGAGATGTTCTTGTAGACCGGCTCCTGGTGAAACAGCATGTCGCGCCGGCTCTCCGGCACCAGCGCCACGCCGGCGCGCCGCGCCGCCGCCGTGCTGGCGAAGGTCGTTGGCGCGCCCTCGACGGCGAGCGTGCCGCTGTCCGGCCTCAGCTTGCCGAACAGGATGCGCGACAGCTCCTGCTGGCCGCACCCCATGAAGCCGTAGATGCCGAGCACCTCGCCGGCGCGAGCCTCGAACGAGACGTCCCGAAGGCTGCGGGACAGCGATAGCTGGTCGACCCTAAGAACGACCTTGCTGTCGCTCGGCTGCGGCAGCATCAGATCGTCAGTGTAGCTATGCTCGAGCACCTCGCCGCCGCGGCCGATCATGGCCTCGATCAGCGCGCCCTTGCTGGTCGCAGCGCTCGCGGTCTCCGCCACCTTCCGCCCGTTGCGGAACACGGTCACCGTGTCGGACACGCGCAGGATGTCCTCGATGAAATGCGAGATGAAGACGATTGCAGTGCCTTCCTCGCGCAGCCGCCGGAGCGTTGCGAAGAGCCGCTCGACCTCGGGCGGGGAGAGGGCAGAGGTCGGCTCGTCCAGGATGACGATGCGGGCGCCGGAGAACAGCACGCGGGCGATCTCGATCAGTTGCTGCAGTCCGATCGGGAGATCGCCGAGCCGCGCCATCGGGTCGACGTCGATGCCGAAGCGGGCGAGCTGCTCGCCCGCCTCGCGCGCCATCCGCCGCCACTGCACGAGGCCGAGCGCGTTGGTCGGCTGGTTGCCGAGGAAGACGTTCTCCGCGACCGTGAGGTCGGGCGCAACGCTGAGCTCCTGATGCACCATGGCGATGCCGGCGGCGTGCGCATCCCGCGCCGAGCGGAAATGCATCTCCTGGCCGTCGACCAGGAAGCGGCCGGAGAACTCGGTGTGCACGCCGGCGATGATCTTCATCAGCGTGCTTTTTCCGGCGCCGTTCTCGCCGACGAGACCGTGGATCTCGCCGGGATAAAGCGCGAAGTCGACACCACGAAGCGCTTCGACGCCGCCGAAGCTCTTCGTGATGCCCTGGAGTTCCAGGATAGGCTGTTGTCCCGCAGTCATGAAAGTTCAGATCTGGAGACTCAGATCAGGAAGTGATCCTGCATCCACTGCATCCCGGCGGCGTTGGCCTTGGTCACGACCGGGCCGTCGGTGACGACGTTCTTCGGGATTCCCTGTCCGCTCTTCTCGCCGCCGACCACGGCCGATACGCCTGCAATGATGGCGCCGCCATGGATGCGGCAGGAGGGATTGCGGACGGTCGCGAACATGCGGCCTTCGCTCACCGCCTGGATCGCCGGCGGCATGGCGTCGACGCCGCCGATCAGGATGTTGGTGCGACCGCGCGCCTTCATGATGTTGGCCGCCGCAAGCGCCATGTCGTCATTGTGGAAGAACGCCGCGTCGATCTGCGGATATTTCGTCAGGTACGTTTCCCACAGACGCGCCGTCTTGGAGACGTCCCAGTCGGCCGGCTGCGTGTCGAGCACCTCGATGTTCGGAAATTGCTTCACGACGGAGTTGAAGCCCTTGGCTCTTCCTTGCGCGCCGGTATGTCCGAGCGCGCCCTGGGTCATGATGATCTTGCCCTTGCCGCCCATCGCGTTGCACAGCGCCTGCGTTACCGAGGCGCCCATGAACTCGTTGTCGGGAGCGAGGAAGGAGTGGACGTTGATCTGATCGAGCGGCGCGATCAGCGTGTCCATGTCGATCACGGGCGTGCCGGCGTCGATCATCTTCTGAACCGGCTGGGTCAGGGTGCCGATGCCGAAGGCCTGGATCGCGACGAAGTCCCATTTCTGCGAGGCCATGTTGTCGATCGCGGCGCGCTGCTTGACCGCATCGAGCTGGCCGTCGAACCAGGTCACTTCGACGTTGAACAGCTTGCCCCAGAATTCCGCCGCCTGCTTTCCTTGCGCGCACCAGGTGGCCTGGAGGCCCGCGTTGGAGAAGGCCGCCTTCAGCGGTTTTTCGCTGCGTCCGACTTCGGCCGCAAGTGCGGGGTTTATGCCCAGGCTGCCGAAGAGGGCAGCCCCGGCGCCGGCGGTCGCGGCCGCCTGTAGAAGATCGCGCCTCGTCGTCGAGAAATCTTTCGTCCCGGACATCGCTCGCTCCCATATATTTTGTCGTCGGCGCGTCATTGCTTGCGCGACCGATGTCCGAAAGTCTCTCACAAGAGTTGTTGGCACTCAATCTGCAATCAACCGCGAGACAGGCGTCGCATCAGCCGGGAGTGTCCGCTGCGCGTCACCGCGAGGTCGAGCATCGCCCGCGCGTCGATCCCTGCGCGAGCGCAATGCCCCGCGCGCAATGCTCGACTACGATGACTGGTCGCTGTGGTCGGAAGGAGCGTTCATCTGCCACGCACGCAAAAAAAAGAGCGGGGCCCTGGCCCCGCTCAAAAATTGTGTCGACCCTATTATCCCCGATTCTAAGATTTGCTCTTGATTGACGGGGCGACGCTGCGTTTTGCGCGCCAGGGGCTCCTCCCGAGACTTGGACCACCAGGCCTCGACCTCACGGTCAGCGCCTGAGCAAGAGGATGCTAGATCAACTTTTCTCACTTGTCATCATTTTCAGCAACGAATGTTCAAAATTCGAGCAGCTGACGAAATGATCGAGCTTTTAGCCATATAACCATATGACAAATATAAGAAATTTGTGGACAGGCGGGGCAGGTCTCCCTGCCTCAAATGCCGGACCGACGGCGGTGGCACACGCCGACCACAGCTTTCGAGAAAGCTGCGCTGGGTCAAGAAGGCGGCGGAACTGACCTCGACTCGGCCCCGGCCGCAGTGTTTAGTTGCCGGTCGAGCGAACGGTTTCGGCGGATGCGCGCACGGCTACAAAAATACTTGCCCTTGGTCCTGCTCGCCCTGGTGATGCAGGTGCTGGCGCCGATTGCCGCCTGTTGGGCGACGGGCGAGGCCGTGTCCGATCCGTTGTCCGCAGCCGTCATCTGCCACAGTGTAGGCGAGCAGGGCGGTCTGAATGATCAGTCGGGCACGCCGACCGCGCATGCCGGCGCTTGTGCGCTGTGCTGCCTGGCGCATGCCGGCGCCTCGCTGGATTCGCCGCCGCAGGTTGCGCTCGCCATTCCCGCCCGCGACGCTGGCCGGGTGGTGTGGCGTCCCGCTGAGGTCCCCGCCGTCGCCCTTCATGAGGGCTCGAGCGGCCAGGCCCGCGCACCGCCTCGAATTTCCTGACGTACTGACGAACTTTGCCCCGGTGCGCTTGTTGGCGCGCGACGGGCATCTTGCAACAGACCGGCTGGTGCGCCGGTATCAGGAATTGGCTCATGCCTTGTTTTCGTTCTCTGCAGAGCGCGCGTGCGCGCGCGATTCTACTTGCCTCCGCATCCATTCTGGCGTTTCCACAGGCTGTGCGGGCGCAGCTGAATCGGCCGGAACTTCCCCCGGTGACGGTTGAAGCGCCTTCTGAAAAGCGCGTGTCAGTGCCGCGTCCAAAACGCGATGCAGTGCGGCCTGAGCGTGTTGCGCGGGACCTGCGCACGACTCCGACTCCGCAGCCGACCGCGAGCGCTCAGGGGACGGGCATTCCAGGCGCCCTGACCGTGCTGACCGCGCAACAAGCGCTCGCGGAAATCAACCAGACGCCGGGCAGTGTGGCGCTCGTATCGGCCGACGCCTACCGCAATTCGACCCCCTCGAACACAATCAAGGACATTCTGGACTACGTGCCCGGCGTGTTCGCCCAGCCCAAATGGGGCGACGACACGCGTCTTTCGATTCGCGGCTCGGGCCTGTCGCGCAATTTCCATCTGCGCGGCGTGCAGCTCTACATGGACGGCATTCCGATCAACACTGCGGACGGCTATGGCGATTTCCAGGAGATTGATCCGACGGCCTACAAATACGTCGAAGTCTACAAAGGCGGGAACGCGCTCCAGTTCGGCGCGAACTCGCTCGGAGGTGCCATCAATTTCGTGACGCCGACGGGCCGCGACGCGTTGCCGAATGGCGTGTCGCTCGATGTCGGAGGGTTTGGCTTCAAGCGCCTTCAGGCGAACACAGGAGGCGTGAACGGGCCTTGGGATGGTTTCGTGACCGCTTCGACGCAGTCCGCGGACGGGTTTCGCGATCACAGCTTCGGGTCGAGCAACCGCTTGAGCGGCAATGTCGGCTATCAGTTCTCCCCGGACGTTGAGACGCGGTTTTACCTCAACGCCAATGAGGTGCGGCAACGGATTCCTGGTACTGTGACTAGGACGTCTGCCCTGACCAATCCGGAGGCTGCCGCGCCGGCAAACGTTGCAATGGATCAGCAGCGCAACATCGAGACCGTCAGGCTGGCGAACAAGACGGCGGTGCGGTTCGATGACACCAAAGTTGAATTTGGCGCTTTCGGGGTCGACCGCCATCTGATGCATCCGATTTTCCAGTGGCTGGACTACCGTTACAAGGACTACGGCGGCTTTGTGAAGGTCACAGACGAGCGCACGATCGGAGGCTTCCGCAACAGACTGGTCGCTGGTGTCAACGTATTGAACGGCAGCATCGACAACCAGCAATTCGCCAACATCGCCGGGCAAAAGGGCGCACTGCTGTCGTCGTCGATCGATCGCTCGGAAAATGCCTCCGTCTATATCGAGGACAGCTTCTACTTCCTTCCGAACGTCGCGGTCGTCGGCGGCACGCAGTTTCTGTACGCAACCCGCAATCGGCAGGATCGCTTCCTGAGCGATGGAGATCAATCAGGGGCAACGCGCTTCAATCTATGGTCACCCAAGGGCGGGCTGCTGTGGCAAATCGATCCAGGCTGGCAGGCCTTCGCCAATGTGTCGCGGAGCGCCGAGGTGCCGAGCTTCGGTGAGAGCGCGAACGGTCCCGGCATTCCGACGATTCCGTTCACCAGCATCCGTCCCCAGATCGCGACCACCTACGAAATCGGAACGCGCATGAGGCGGCCGGACTATGCGTGGGAGCTCGCCGCCTATCGCGCCAACATTCGCGACGAGCTCCTATGCCTCTACAGCGCCTTCGGCAATTGCAATGTGACCAACGCAGACCGCTCCATTCATCAGGGCGTCGAGGCGGGGGCGGGGGCCGCAATCTTCCGCGAGATCTTCGTGAGCGGATCTGCGCCGGACAAGATCTGGCTCAACGTCGCCTATACGTTCAATGACTTCCGTTTCGACAACGATCCGACCTTTGGAAACAACAAATTGCCGGGAGCCCCGGCGCACTATTTGCGCGCGGAGCTGCTCTACAAGCACCCGACCGGTCTCTACTTCGGTCCCAATGTCGAATGGGTACCCCAGGCGTATTTCGTCGACAGCATGAACACGCTGACGACGGAGCCCTACGCGCTGCTCGGCGTGAAGGCAGGGTTCGATAATGGCGGCCCGCTGTCCGGCTACATCGAGGGGCGCAATCTCACCAACAAGACCTACATTGCCAGCGCGAGCATCATTGATCGAGCGACGGCAACGTCGCCCTTGTTTGAGCCGGGTACTGGGAGGGCAGTGTACGTCGGAATGAGGTATCGATGGTGAGGCTTGCACGTCACTTGCCGCCGAATCTGCCCTGCGGGAGGCGATCACGAGAGTCCGAACGACTATGAACAAGGGAATCACCATGAAGAAAACGAAGCTTGCTCTTCTCACAATTTCGCTGCTGCTCACTGGTTGTGCCGTTGCATCGGCCGACGACGTCAAGGCCGGCGATCTCGTCATTTCGCAGGCCTGGAGCCGGGCAACGCCGGGCGGCGCCAAGGTTGCGGGCGGCTATCTGATCATCGAGAACAAGGGAACGGCGCCCGACAGGCTGGTCAGCGTTTCCGCGGACATCGCCGGCAAGGCCGAGGTCCACGAGATGGCGATGGACAATGGTGTGATGAAGATGCGGCCGCTCGACAGAGGGCTCGTCATCGACGCCGGCAAGACCGTGAAGCTTGCTCCCGGCGGCAGTCACTTGATGCTCCAGGAGCTGAAAGGCCCGCTCAAGCAGGGCGACAAAGTGCCGGTGACGCTTCAGTTCGAAAAGGCCGGCAAGGTCGCGGTGTCCCTCGACGTGCAGGGCGTCGGCGCTCAGGCCCCCGGCGACGGCGGACATTCCGGTCACATGGAAATGAAGAAGATGCCTGATCATTCCGGAATGAAGATGTGATGCAGAGGATCAAGTCTCCCATGACCACTCGCCGGAATTTTACGGGCCTTGCGCTCGCGATGGTTGCGTTGCTCTCGGTAGCCGCCACGCCGCTTGCAGCGGCGACCGACGACGACAGCTTCTTCACACATCTCCACACCGAGAAGGCGATGGCCAATGTCACGGTATCGCCGGGCCGAGCTGGCCCGGTCGAGATCGTCATCCAGCTCGAAACCACGGACGAGACGCCGCTCTCGGCCGAAGCCGTGTCGGTGACGCTGGTGCATACGCAGACAGGCAGGAAGCTCGCACCCGTGCAGGCGTCTCGCGATAGCGAGGACGGCTGGCACGCGAAGGTCGCGCAATTGACGCCCGGACGCTGGATGCTGGGCCTCGGGATATCGATCTCGAAGGCCGATCATGTCAACGTTGAATCGCCGATCCTGATCAAGTGATCTTCTCGAAGAGGCCGAACATGTCGAAGAGATCCTGTCTGATCCTCGCTGCCACGCTCGCCGCATCGCCGGCGGCGGCGCACGTCACGCTCGAGACGAAGCAGGCGGCCGTCGGCTCGTACTACAAGGCCGTATTCGCCGTGCCGCATGGCTGCGCGGGCTCGCCCACCGTGAAGCTCCGCGTGCAGATCCCGGAAGGGGTGATCGCGGTGAAGCCGATGCCGAAGGCTGGCTGGACTGTCGATGTGCTCGAGGGCAAATATGCCAGCGAGTACGATTTTCACGGCAGCAAGCTCTCCTCCGGCGTCAAGGAGGTGACATGGTCCGGCGGGAAGCTGCCGGACAGGTACTATGACGAGTTCGTCATGCAGACGATGCTGACCGACGTGCTCAAGCCGAACACGATCCTGTATTTCCCCGTCGTGCAGGAATGCGAATCCGGCATTAGCCGCTGGATCGAAATCCCAGCGGAGGGCGCAGCGCATTCGCATGAGAGCAAGTCGCCGGCCCCGGGTGTGAAGCTCATGCCAAAACCCTGATGCGCCTGCTCGCCGCGCTCACGACGCTGCTCCTCGTTGCCGGTTTTGCGACCGGCGCATCGGCCCATGCGGCGCTGATCTCGGTGACGCCCGCAAGCGGCAGCATTCTTGCGAGCGCACCAAAGGCCCTGGAGCTGCGTTTCAACGAAACGGTTACGCCAGGTGCAATCCGGCTGATCGACGGCGCGGGCAGGGCGCGGGACGATGCGCGCGTCAGCGCATCGGGTGAGGCGATCTCGATCGCGATGCCGCCGGACCTGCCGCAGGGCACGGCGGTGGTCAGCTATCGCGTCATTTCGCAGGACGGTCATCCGGTCGCGGGCTCCGTGATCTTCTCGATCGGTACGCCGACGGCGACGCAGCCGCCCGCGAGCGCGGATGCCGGCCTGAAGGTTCTGATCTGGCTGACGCGGATCGGCCTCTATCTCGGGCTTTTCGTCGGCGTCGGCGGCGCGCTCTTTGTGCAATGGATGGCGCGGTCGCTCACGGGCATGGTCGCGCCGGGCGTCGCGCTCGCCATTGGTGTGCCGAGCGCCGTCATTTCACTCGGTGCGCTGGGCCTCGATCTGCTCGGATTGCCGCTCCCGGCGGTTGCGACGACTGCTCCCTGGAAGGTCGCGTTCGCGACCAGCGCGGGTCCGGCCATGCTGGTGGCGATCGCCGCGATGCTGTTTGCATTGATGGCCCTGCGCAACGCCGGTTATGCGCGCTCACTTGCGATCCTCGCATTCATCGGCGTCGGCTTGTCGCTCGCGATGACCGGACACGCCGCAACCGCGCCGCCGGAAATGTTGATGCGTCCGGCGATCTTCCTCCACGGCGTCGGCGTCGCGTTCTGGATCGGCGCGCTGGCGCCGCTCGCAGCGCTCGTGTCGATGTCGCCGGACAAGGCCTTGCCGATCGTGAACCGCTTCTCCCGGATCGCCGTGCCGATGGTCGGCCTCCTCGCATTGAGCGGCCTTGCGCTCGCGATCGTCCAGCTCGAAAAGCCCGCGGCGCTGATCGAGACCTGGTACGGTCTCGTTCTTCTCGCCAAGCTCGCACTGGTGCTCCTGCTGGTCACACTCGCAGCGCTCAACCGCTTCTGTTTCACCCCGGCGCTGGAGAGAGGGCGCGCAGCCGCCCTCAAGCGCTCGATCGTGTTCGAAGGCGCGATCGCTGTTGCCATCTTCGCCCTCGTCGCCGGCTGGCGCTTCACGCCGCCGCCTCGGACCCTTGTTCCCGAGACGCCCTTGGCGATCCACATCCATACCGACAAGGCGATGTTCCAGGTGCTGGTCTCGCCCGGCAAGGCGGGGATCGACGATTTCGTGCTCCAGCTCATGACCGGCGGGGGCACGCTGCTGGAGGCCAAGGAGGTGACACTCACTCTGAGCCTGCCCGAGCGCGGCATCGAGCCGATGGAGCAGGGTGCCTCGCTCGGGCCGGACCACTACTGGCATGTCCGCAAGGTAGAGCTTCCTTTCGCCGGACGCTGGCGCGTGCGGATCGATGCGCTTGTGACTGATTTCGAGAAGATCACGCTGGAGGACGAGCTCGAGCTGGCGCCGCCCTAAGCTTGCCGAGTTTGCGGCGCATGCTGAACTTCGAGCTGAACCTGAAGTCGACGGAAAAATGACAAGGAATTTCGCCGCGTTAGCGGCTTTTCCTCATTCCCGGTCTTGTGTTTTTGCTCCCAATCCGGTTTCACTGCAGCCGATCACTGATTCCCAGAGTATTACCATGCGGTTGTCGCGTTTCTTTCTGCCCATTCTGAAGGAAAATCCGAAAGAGGCGGAGATCGTCTCGCATCGCCTGATGCTGCGCGCCGGCATGATCCGGCAGGAGGCCGCCGGCATCTATGCCTGGCTGCCGCTCGGCTTCCGCGTGCTCAAGAAGATCGAGCAGATCGTGCGCGAGGAGCAGGACCGGTCCGGCGCGATCGAGGTTTTGATGCCGACACTCCAGCTCGCCGACCTCTGGCGCGAGAGCGGTCGCTATGATGCCTATGGACCGGAGATGCTGCGCATTGCCGACCGGCACAAGCGCGAGCTGCTGTACGGGCCGACCAATGAGGAAATGATCACCGAGATCTTCCGCGCCTATGTGAAGTCCTACAAGAACCTGCCGCTGAATCTCTATCATATCCAATGGAAATTCCGCGACGAGCAGCGCCCGCGCTTCGGCGTGATGCGCGGCCGCGAGTTCCTGATGAAGGACGCCTATTCCTTCGACCTCAACGAGGCCGCGGCACGCGTCGCCTACAACAAGATGTTCGTCGCCTATTTGCGCACCTTCGCGCGGATGGGACTGAAGGCGATTCCGATGCGCGCCGAGACCGGACCGATCGGGGGGGATCTCAGCCACGAGTTCATTGTGCTGGCAGAGACAGGTGAATCCGGCGTCTTCATCAATCGCGACGTGCTGGACCTGCCGGTGCCGGGCGAAGACGTCGATTATGACCGCGATCTGACGCCGATCATCAAGCAGTGGACCTCGCTCTATGCGGCGACTGAGGACGTCCACGACGCCGCGCGCTTCGAGCGGGAAGTGCCGGTGGATAAACGGGTCAACACCCGCGGCATCGAGGTCGGTCAGATCTTCTATTTCGGCACGAAATACTCCGAGCCGATGAAGGCGCTGGTGGCGGGCCCGGACGGCGTCGACGTGCCGATCCACGGCGGCTCCTATGGTGTCGGCGTCTCGCGCCTGGTCGGTGCCATCATCGAGGCCTGCCACGACGATGCCGGCATCAAATGGCCGGAGGCGGTGGCACCGTTCCGCGCGTCGATCCTCAACCTCAAGCAGGGCGATGCGGCCGTCGATGCGGCCTGCGAGAAGCTTTATGCCGAGCTCACGGCCAAGGGCGTCGACGTGCTCTACGACGACACCGACCAGCGCGCGGGCGCCAAGTTCGCCGCCGCGGACCTGATCGGAATCCCCTGGCAGATCATGATCGGGCCGAAGGGCCTCGCCGACGGCAAGGTCGAGATCAAGCGGCGCAGCGATGGTGCCCGCGAGACCATGTCGCCGGCGGACGCGGTCGCCCGGCTGGTCGGCTGAATATTGTTCATCGCCCGATATCGCGGCCGCCAATCCGGCCACAATTGACCCCGAATCATGGGATTATCGAGCGATGGATGAGACCATGACCGAGACCGTGCAAACCGCGCCTTTTGCGCCATTCGAGTGGATGCTGTCGGCGCGCTATCTGCGGGCGCGCCGCAAGGAGGGATTCATCTCGGTCATCGCCGGGTTCTCCTTTCTCGGCATCATGCTGGGCGTCGCGACGCTGATCATCGTCATGGCCGTGATGAACGGCTTCCGCAAAGAGCTGCTGGACAAGATCCTGGGGCTCAACGGCCACATCCTCGTTCAGCCGCTGGAATCGCCGCTGACCGACTGGAAGGACGTCGCCGAGCGCATCAGTCAGGTCGAGGGCATCCGCCTCGCGGCCCCCGTCGTGGATGGTCAGGCGCTGGCGTCATCGCCATGGAACGCCTCGGGCGTTCTGGTGCGAGGCATCCGGTCCGACGATCTCAACAACCTCACCTCGATCGCCAAGAACATCAAGCAGGGCTCGCTCGAAGGCTTCGACGACGGGCAGGGCGTCGCGATCGGCCGCCGCCTCGCCGACCAGCTATCGCTGCATGCCGGCGACAGCATCACGCTGGTGGCGCCGAAGGGCGCGGTGACGCCGATGGGCACGACGCCGCGGATCAAGCCGTACAAGATCGTCGCCGTGTTCGAGATCGGCATGTCCGAATACGATCTCGGCTTCGTGTTCATGCCGCTGGCCGAGGCGCAGGCCTATTTCAACCGCAGCAACGACGTGACCTCCATCGAGGTGTTCACCACCAATCCCGACAAGATCGACGCCTTCCGCAAAGCGGTGACGGAGGCTGCGGGCCGGCCGGTGTTCCTGGTCGATTGGCGGCAGCGCAACTCGACCTTCTTCAATGCGCTCCAGGTCGAGCGCAACGTCATGTTCCTGATCCTGACCATGATCGTGCTGGTCGCGGCGCTGAACATCGTGTCGGGCCTGATCATGCTGGTGAAGGACAAGGGCAGCGATATCGCGATCCTGCGCACGATGGGCGCCTCGCAAGGATCGATCATGCGGATCTTCCTGATCACGGGCGCTTCGATCGGCGTGGTCGGCACGCTGGTCGGCTTCTGCGTTGGCCTCGTGATCTGTCTCAACATCGAATCGATCAGGCAATTCCTGTCCTGGCTGACCAGCACCGAGCTGTTCTCGCCGGAACTCTACTTCCTGTCGAAATTGCCCGCAGAGATCGACATCGGCGAGACTACGGCGGTTGTCGTCATGGCGCTGACGCTGTCGTTCCTGGCGACGCTCTATCCGTCGTGGCGCGCCGCGCGGCTCGATCCCGTCGAAGCGCTCCGGTATGAGTGAGGGGCTGATGGAGCAGCAGCAGGGGGCCGAGGATGTACCGGTCATTTATCTCCATGAGATCAAGCGGCAGTACTTGCAGGGTGAGGTGCCGCTAACGATCCTCGACGGTGCCAAGCTGGCGCTGTGGGCCGGCCAGTCGGTCGCGCTGGTGGCGCCCTCGGGCTCCGGCAAGTCGACGCTGCTGCACATCGCGGGGCTGTTGGAAGCGCCCGACTCCGGCGAGGTCTATGTCTCGGGCGCGCCGACCTCGCAGCTGCCCGACATCGAGCGCACGCAGCTCCGCCGCACCGATATCGGCTTCGTCTACCAGTCGCACCGGCTGTTGCCGGAGTTCTCGGCGCTCGAGAATGTGATGCTGCCGCAGATGATCCGCGGCCTGAAGAAGTCCGAGAGCGTCAAGCGCGCCAAGGAGATCCTGGGCTATCTCGGCCTTGGCGATCGCATCACCCATCGCCCGGCCGAGCTGTCCGGCGGCGAGCAGCAGCGTGTCGCGATCGCACGTGCGGTCGCCAACGCGCCACGCGTGTTGTTTGCGGACGAGCCGACCGGCAATCTCGACCCAGGTACGGCCGAGCACGTGTTCCAGGCCCTGATGCAGCTGGTCAAGGCGACCCAGGTGTCGATGCTGATCGCGACCCACAACATGGAGCTCGCCGGCCGCATGGACCGGCGCGTCTCGCTGTCGCACGGCAAAGTGGTCGAGCTCGATTAAGCAAGTCAGCCGCAGGCTCGGTTCACCTCTCCCCAGCGGGGAGAGGTCGATTTGCGTCAGCCAATCGGATGAGGGGGACTGCCCAACGAAAGACCGTAAACCCTCACCCGGCGCGCGGGACGAACGCGCCGACCTCTCCCAAGGGAGCGGTGAGTTCCCGACGCCGCGCTGCTCGAGTCGAACTCAAAACTGCGAAAACAACCCCATGCACAGTAGCCAAGTGCTTGACGGGACTGACGAAAAAACGGCGACGGCGCTCTGCCGCCGCCTCAGGGCTCAAGGCCTGATCACGGTCAATTTGAACGGTCCGCCATTCGCCGCGGCATGCGCTACCGCCTCGTTGGCATGCTCGAGGTCGAAGGCGGTGGTCTCGTACTCGTCGAGCCGCAGCAGCCCGGCGCGCACCAGCGCGATCAGGCGGCTCGCCGCATCCGGCGGATACATCCAGACGCCGTGGATGCTGATGCAGTTGCGCATGATCCAGGGGTAGGGCAGCTCGAGGCCGGCGCCGCCCGCCATGCCGACGCCGCCCATCAGCACGACGCGGCCATATGCGCGCACCGTCATGACCGCGGCCCGCACGACGGTCGGGCTCACCGAGGGCGGCATGATGTCGAACACGCAGTCGATCGGGCCTGATGCAGCGCGCTTCATGCGCTCGCGGTCGTCGTCCTCATTGCCGGTGAGCCTGACCGGCTTCACGCGGCTGCCGAAGCGGCGGACCAGGTCGGCGAGGATCTTTTCGTTGCGGCCAGGCGTGACCACGCAGGCGGCGCCCATCGCGAGCGCGACCGAGACGGCCGCGCTGCCGAAATTGCCGGTGGCGCCGTTCACCAGCACGGTCTCGCCAGGACGAAGGTTCGCAGCGAGGAAGCCGCCATAGGGCACCAGCAGCGTGCCCAGTGCGCACCAACGCGTCGCCTCCTCAGGCGTGATCGCGCCGAGCCGTTTGACGTTCTCGGTCGGCAGGCGCATCTGCTCGGCGAAGGAGCCGTGGCGAAAGTGCTTTTGCAGAGACATGCCGCCGGGCCCGGCGGCCGTCAGCCCTTGCAGGGCGATATCGGGCGCAACGGCGTCATCGCGCGAGCGCACCGTCGGATCACAGAACACCCAGTCGCCGGTCGCCAGCTTGGTCGCGTCCGGGCCGATCGCGCGCACCCGGCCAATGCCGCCGGGGCCCGGGATGACCGGCAAGTCGAGTGCGTAATTGCGCTCCCCGCTGAAGACCTCGTTCATGTAGGAGAGCACGCGCGTGGCGACGACATCGACGATGACCTCGCCGGTGCCGAGCACCGGTTCGGGGACATCTTCGATCACCAATGGCGAGCCGAAGGATTTGAGCACGGCAGCTTTCATGATGTTCACCTCAAAGTCGGGTGAAGCCGATATGCACCGCCTTGGAGAGGCCAGGAAGGCCTGGTATTATCCTAGTATTCCCAGGGCCCTCCATTGCGGGAGCGACATCGATGGCCGACCCACGCCGCGTCGAATTCGGCGATTTCCTCAGGTCCCGCCGCGAAAAGCTGTCGCCGAAGACCGTGGGCCTTCCGGCGGGGCGCCGCCGGCGCACTACAGGCCTGCGGCGCGAGGAGGTCGCGCAGCTCGCCGGCATTGGGGTCGACTGGTACATCCGCCTCGAACAGGGCCGTACCGTCAGCCCGTCGGTCACCACCATCGATGCGCTGGCCCGCGCGCTGCGGCTCAGCAAGACCGAGCATGCGCACCTCAAGGATCTCGCGCGCGACGGCGACAGGCGTCCGTTCACCCGCGAGGTGGTGCCGCCGCCCATTCTGCGCCTGGTCGAGAGCCTGCCGCATCCGGCCTACATCACCGGACGGCGCTGGGACGTGCTGGCCTGGAATGAAGCCGCAGAAGAGATCTTTGCATTCGGCCGGCTGCCGGAGGACGATCGCAACACGCTGCTGTTGATGATGACCAACAAGCAGACGCGAAAATCCTACGGCGCGGGCTGGGCCGATGTCGCAAGGCGCATGGTCGCGATGTTTCGCGCCACCCACGATGTCTGGGCCGGCGATCCCGCCTTTGCGGAATTGCTGACGCGCTTGCGCGAAGGTAGTCCCGAATTCGTCAAATGGTGGGGCGCCCACGAGGTGCACGGCACCTTGTCGGGCCGCAAGACCATCACCCATCCGACCAAGGGCGTGCTGCATTTCGAGCACACGAGTTTTCAGGCCAACGACGACGCCGCGCTGAGGCTCGTGATCTATACGCCGGTGTGATCGCGCGCGGGAACTCGCGTCAGCATTTGAACGCGGAGCCGTACCGCCCGCGGCGAAAGGGGCTCTTGCCAATTTAAGACCATTCGGTCTATATATCTACATATGCGCAGCCAGTCTCCCGTGCAGATTCCCCGTGGCCGTCCCCGAACGTTCGACACCGAAGCTGCTGTCGAACGCGCGATGAATGTGTTCTGGTCGCGCGGCTATCACGCCACGGCGCTCCCGGACCTTCTTCGAGCGACCAAGCTCTCGCGCGGCAGCCTTTACGCCGCCTTCGGCGACAAGCATTCGCTCTTTCTGCGTGCACTTGATCGTTACATTGCCGATGCCATCGATCGCATGGACGTCGAATTTGCCCCTGAGAGAGAGCCGGTCGACGGCTTGCGGGCCTATTTCGCCGGTTACGTCGAGCGCAACAGCGGGGCCAATGGCCGGCGCGGATGCCTGCTGGTCGCCACAGCCATGGAACTGGCCGGCCGTGATGCCGAGGTCGACCGTCGCATCGGGAGCTTTTTCAGAGCCATGGAGGCTCGCTTGGTCGATGCCCTGTCCCGTGCGAAGGCAGCGGGCAGATTGGCCGATGGCGTCGAGCCTGCGAGTGCCGCCCGCATTATCGTCTGTTTCGTCGAGGGCATGCGGGTGGTCGGTAAAACGGCTCCGGCACGGATGATTTCGCAAGCCACCGTCGACGCTTTGCTCGATCGCTTTATCAGGTAGGCAGACCATGGACGTTTCCGCTGCTCGCAGGCCTATATCTGGACCGAGTAGTCTTGAAAAGAACGGCGCCATGTCGGCCATCCAGATCGTCTGCGCCGTGGCCGTTCCGTTGCTCTGGGGCTATCAGTTCGTGGTCATCAAGGTCGGCGTGACGGAGTTTCCGCCGCTCTTCTTCCTCGCGCTGCGCTTTCTGGCCATCGCGCTGCTGCTTGTTCCATTCGTTGGGCAGCCTGCGCGACAACAGTTCGGTCCCGTCGCAGCCATTTCGCTTTTCCTGGGCGGACTGAATTTCGGTCTCTTCTATGTTGGCCTTGGGCTCGGCTCGGGAAGCCTGTCGGCCGTCGCATACCAACTCGCCCCGCCTTTCACCGTCCTGTTGGCCTGGCCGCTGCTGTCGGAAAAGCCGTCGCTCGCCACATCCGCCGGCGTCGTGATCGCATTCGCCGGTGTGGCGGTGCTGGCCGCGGGACCCGGCTTGTCCGCAAATACCCTTCCGCTGCTGCTTGTGGTCGGAGCCGCGTTCGCGTTTGCGGTGTCCAATGTCTTGATCAAACGCTATGGCCCTTTTGAACCGCTGATGTTGATGGGGTGGTCGTCGCTGCTTGCGGTGCCTCAGGTTCTGGTGATGTCGTTGCTCCTTGAACATGGACAGCTCACGAGCCTCGTCGCCGCGGATGACCGTGGTTGGCTGGCGCTGGCCTACACGATCTTCATCGGAGGGATTGTCGGGTTCGGCCTCTGGTTCTGGCTGATTGCCCGTTGCTCCATAGGCCGCGTCGCGCCATTCGGACTTCTGCTTCCGGTGTTCGCCTTGACATCGAGCGTGTTGTTTCTCGGCGAACATATGACGCCGAAGTTGCTTGTCGGGGGGCTGCTCGCGATATCAGGCGTCGCCATGACGCAGCTGCGACCGGCCACGCGTTCGTGAGCAGGGCAGGGGAGACGGACCTCGCTCGCCGGAGCGCTTTGCGAAACGATGGAGTTTCGGAGTAGGTTCGTCAGTCACATCATCCGTTATCTGTAGCTCGCCTGCGACCATCGGGTGCAGCGCGTAGAGTCGTAGTGGCCGGCGCGTCTGATTTCGAGCGGCAAGCGGAAACGTTGCGGTGGTTTGGATCGCAACGCTTGATCAGGAGTGGACATCTCGGGAGTACTGAGAGGCCGATCAAGGACCTGACCGCAACCACTGCGAAAAAGCCCGGATGGTCCGTGCGCGCGGATGGCTTGGCTTACTGACCACATGGAAGCTGTAGCCAGGCAAGCTCAACTTGAAGGCCTTCACGAGCGTCCCAGCTGCGAGGTCGTGTGCCACGAGCACGTCACTGAAAATCCCGACTCCCTGTCCGGCGATCACCGCCTCGATGGCGTGCAGTTCCTCCCGGAAGCTCAAATGCTGCATGTCCTTGAATTGGGGCACTTCTCGCCACCTGCGCTGAGCCGCGGCGAGCCATCTCTGCCACGTGGGCGGCTCGCGATCGGCGGGCGACCAATAGGAGTGGATCAGAACGTGGTTAGCAAGATCGATCGGTCTCTTCAGGCGCTCCGTTGCAAGCAAGCTGGGACTGCAAACCGGCCAGAACGTATCGCTGAAGAGGTCATCGACGATTCCGTCTGTCGGCCGTGCCCGGCTGGTCGCATAGCGAATGGCGACATCGCCATCTCCGGCCTGCAGATCGAGCACTGAATCCGTGCCGATGACTTCCAGCGGCACGTCGGGATGCAGCTTCCGCCACAGGGGCAGGCGGGGCACGAGCCAGCGGCTGGCGAAAGCGTTGGTCGTCGTCACCCGGAGAGGCTGCTGGTCTCGTTCCTGCTTGACGGCCGCAATGGCCGCGGCAAACCCCTCGAGGCCGCCGCGAATGGCGGGGAAGAGCCGCGCCCCGGCCTCGGTCAACGAAAGAGGCCGTGGTCTGCGCCGGAACAGAGCCCGACCGCAATACTGCTCGAGCAACCCGATCTGGTGGCTGATCGCCGTCGGCGTCACACCGAGTTCTGCCGCCGCCTTCTTGAAGCTCAGATGCCGTGCGGCAGCTTCAAAGGCGCGGAGCTCGATCAGCGGCGGCAGCTTGTGCATGCCACCAGTCTAGGTGAAATCAATTCATCGTCACCTGAATTCTTCGGATTTGCGCCGAGACAGCCCACGATTGAGGATACGGCGGTCAAGCTGAGGAGACCGTGTCATGTCACCCATCGCATCCGTCGCCAGCGCTGCCGCCGATCTCAACGCCTCCTTCGGAGGACAGCTCCTCGAGCCAGGGGACGAGGGCTACGAGGAGGCGCGAAAGGTCCACAACGGGCTGGTCGACAAGCGCCCAGCATTGATTGCCAGGTGCCGCAGCGTCGCCGATGTCGTGGATGCCGTGGCACTTTCAACCAAGCTTGGTCTTCAAGTCGCGGTTCGCGGGGGCGGTCATAATGTGGCAGGGCGCGCAACCATCGACGGCGGGATCATGATCGACCTCTCGCCCATGAAGGGCATCCGGGTCGACGCCGTCGGCAAGACCGTATGGGCGCAGGGCGGGGTCACCTGGGGCGAGCTCAATCGCGAAACGCAACTCCGCGGCCTTGCGGTCACCGGCGGCGTGGTCTCGACCACCGGCATCGCCGGCTTGACCCTCGGCGGAGGACTGGGCTGGTTGATGGGCAAGTACGGCCTGGCACTGGACAATCTGCGCGCCGTCGAGCTCGTCACCGCCGACGGCAAGGTTTTGCGGGCCAGCAAGCAAGAGGAGCCCGATCTGTTCTGGGCCGTCCGCGGCGGCGGCGGAAACTTCGGGATCGCCACCAGTCTCGAATATGATCTCCATAGGGTCGGGCCGATCATCACGGGCGGTCCGATCATCCACCCCATCGCGCGCTCCCGTGACGTGCTGGAATTCTTCCGGGCCAGTACGCGCTCGCTCACGGACGAGCATATGCTGTTCGCATCCCTGACCCATGCGCCCGACGGATCGGGCACGGAGGTTGCCGCCCTGGTCACCAGCCATTGCGGTTCGGTGGCGGATGCCGAAGCAGCGATGCGACCGCTGAAGCAGTTCGGGGCACCAATCCTGGATGCAGTCGGGCCGATGCCCTATTGCGAGCTCAACCGCATGCTCGACGCCAATTATCCGAAAGGCGCTTTCAACTATTGGAAATCAAACTTCCTCAGCGAGCTGAGCGACGATGCGATTTCGACCATGATCGAATGTTTCGCGCGCTGCCCGACTCCCATGGGGCAGTTCCTGCTCGAACACATCCACGGCGCGGCGGTTCGCATCGCTGCGGGGGATACCGCATTTCCGCATCGGCAGGAGGGCTACAACTTCCTGATCCTCGCGCAGTGGACGCAGCCCGGCGAGACAAGCCGCTGCATCTCCTGGGCGCGCGAGACCTACGAAAGCATGCGGCCCTTCTTTGCCTCCGGCCGCTATGTCAATTATCTCGATGATGACGAGACGGGCGATCCTGTCGCTGCCGCCTATGGACCGAACTACCGGCGTCTGCAGCGGATCAAGGCGAAGTACGATCCGACGAACTTCTTCCGCATGAACCAGAACATCCGGCCGCTGGCCTGATTGGCGGCTGAGGATCTCGTAGTTCTCATCCCGTTCAGGATGTCCGTACAAGGCGCTACGCTCCGGCCCCGGTCTTGACGTTGGCCGGGCCGCGCTGATCCAGGGAAGGACTCCAGAAATGGCCATCGTGTGCCGACCCGCTCGCATGGACGACTTGGTGAGAGCCGACGAGATCGTGGTCGCCAGCATCAATGAACTGACTGAGCGGCGGGGCTTTGGAAAGATGGCATCCTCTCGTCCGCCGAGTTTTCAGGCCTTCTCGCTCGCCGATGATGCGGAAGGTTTATGGGTCGCCGATGACGACGGACAAATTGTCGGCTTCGCGTGGAGTTGGGTTTGCGGCGGGCTTTGGTTTCTGGCGCAGCTGTTCGTGGCCCCTGATCGCCAGGGCGCCGGCATTGGCGATCAACTCATCGGTCGGACGTTCGCGCACGCAGAGATGCGCGGAGCATCCATCAAGGCGCTAATCACCTTCACGTTCAATAACGTGTCTCAAGGCCTCTACATCCGGCACGGACTGTTCCCGCGCTTTCCGATCTACATGGTCAGTGTGCCTCGTGACCGCCTGGCGCAGCGGTTGGCCGAGCCGCGGCTCCGTCTTGAATCTCTCGCCGCCAAGACGACCGGGTTCGATGAGCTGGCGTCCATTGACGCCAGTGCTCTCGGCATTTCCAGAGAGAAGCATCATCGATATCTCCTGAACGACAGCACGACGAGCGGGTTCACCATTCACGCCGGTCGTGAATGCGTGGGGTATGTCTATATCTCGGATGGACACATTGGCCCGCTTGCAGTCCGCCGGCCAGATCTCGTCGGCCCCGCATTTGCGGCTGCGCTGTCGTTCGCAGCGCGGAGCGATGTGTCAACCATTTCGGCCTTCGTGCCGGGCGCGAGCGAGCCGGCTCTCAAGGCGGCGATTGACAACGGGATGCGTTTGACCTTCCCGATGCTGCTGATGTCCAATCGACAGTTCGGAGATTGGGGCAGCTACCTCCCGCGCAATCCCGGTTTCATGTAGCTCAATCCAGGTGCATTGAACACGCTCCATGGGCGCCGAGTGGGCGCAGGATGATGACGATCCGTGGACGCTCGACAGCCGCCCGGCGACGCCGACCGTCCAATACGAGCACACCGTGATCGCCACGCGAAACGGACCTTTGATCGTCACGCCGGCCGGTAAGGCCACCGAGGTCGGCCTGCTCATGCCAGACGATCGACGATCTCAAGGAGCCGATCGCAGGACGCCTCGATCCTCTTGAGCGGAGACGTTGCGACCCCGAGCAACAGTCCCGGGCGCGCTGATCCCTTCGACGCATACCAGAGAGATAGCGGCGTGGGCGCCAGCCCAAGCGGTGCGGCTTCCCTGGCGATGGCCAGATCGGGCGCTCCCTCCGGCAACCGCAGGACCGCCGCCAATCCGGCAATCGCAACATTTGCAGTGCGCGGGCGGAGGTATTTCAGCAATGCATCGCCTTGCGCTGCGTAGACCCGCTTCGTGCGCCGAAGATGCCGGAGATAATGGCCATCACTGATGAAATCGGCCATCGCGAGCTGCACCGCGGGTCCAGGCGCCGGCGCGAGGCACGCCGCAACTTCGGCAAATCGCGACGCCAGGGCGGCCGGTGCAACGACAAAGCCCAGACGGAGGGCAGGCGTCACGGTCTTGCTGAAAGAGCCGATGTGAATGACGCGGCCGGCGCGGTCGAGCGATGCCAGCGCCGGCGTCGCCCGGCCCCTGAGCTGCAGCTCGCTCAGATAGTCATCCTCGATCACCCACGCCTTGCTTTGCGCAGCCCAGTCGAGCAGGCGGGAGCGCCGCGCGAGCGACAATGTCGATCCGAACGGCGCCTGCTGTCCTGGTGTCACGAGGACCAGCGCCGCATCGGGAGCATGCTTCAGGCCGTAATCGACGTCGATACCGTCGGCGTCAACCGGGATCGGCGCGATCGACAATCGCGCAAGCCCGAGACCGCGCCGGGTGAAGGGAAAGCCCGGCTCCTCCAACCAGGCCTTCTTCTGCTCGAGCCCGAGGACGCGGAGCGCCAGGCCGAGCCCGCCGCTGAAACCGCCGGTAATGATGATCTGGGAGGGCGCGCATTCGATGCCGCGCGCCAACGCAAGATTGGCCGCGATCTCGCGCCGCAACGCCAGTTCGCCGCGTGGGTCAGGGTAGATCGCCGGCGCGCTCACCTCGGCGCGCACCGCCTGCGCGCGCATCCGCGCCAGCAGCGTCGCAGGAAGGGCCTCCTGCGCAGGCACGCCCATCTGGAAGATCGCCGGCCCGGCCGTGAGCTCCTGATACATCTCCATGAACGAGCCGGGGGCCGGGGCCTTGTCCCGCCGCACCGGCAAGGACGGCCGGTCCGCGACATGCGTTCCAGTGGCGCGGGCCGCGACGATCAGTTGGGCGGATGAGAGCTTTTCGTACGCGACGCGTACGGTGCCGCGCGCGACGCCGAGCTGGGCGGCCAGATCCTGCCAGGAGGGCAGGCGCGCGCCCGCGGCGAGCACGCCGCTCTCGATGGCGGTCCTGATCCCCCTGTGGATCTGCTCGGCCAGCGGCGTCTTCGCAGATCGATCGAGCTTCAGACGCAGTGGCTTGGTCATGCCTGCATGGTACACGATTTTTGTGCGTTCTTGGTGCTTTTTTATGGACCATGGCAGGGGCACCTAAAGGGGGCAACGGGGAGCGTTCATCCCTTCCGATCATCAAGGAGCAAGCAGATGAGTGAACGTCTCAACTACAACCACATCGCACCATCAGGCGCGAAGGCACTGGGCGGCGTCTACGGCTACGTCATGCAGAGTGGCCTTCCCGCGACGCTGGTCGCCCTGGTCTATCTCCGCGTGTCGCAGATCAACAACTGCGCCTATTGCCTCGACATGCACACGCGCGACTTGCTGAAGAGCGGCGTGAAGATCGAAAAGCTCGCGCTGGTCCAGGCATGGGCCGAGGCCGGCAATCTCTTCGACGCGCGCGAGCGCGCCGCCCTTGCGTGGGCCGAGACTGTTACCCGTGTCGCCGAGACCAACGTTCCGGATGTAGCCTATCAAGCCGCCCGCAAGGTCTTCAGCGAGCGCGAGCTGGTCGATCTCACGATCGCGATCAGCCTGATGAATGCGTACAATCGCATGTCGATCAGCTTCCGAAAGTCGCCACAGGCTGCGCTCGAGCATGCAGCCTGACCGCGAAGGGCATCAGCCGAAACAGAAAGCAGGAGCCTGAAGATGACGAGCGTGATTTCCGGCGTCAAGATTCCCGACAGCCAATTGGCGCGCGAGGCCGCCGAGCTGGTGCGCAGTTACGAGGACGAGATGTTGTTCAACCATTCGGTTCGCGTCTACGTGTTCGGCGCGATCAAGGGACTGCGTCAGAAGCTGAAGTTCGATTCCGAGCTGCTCTATGTCGCGGCGGTGTTTCACGATCTCGGCCTGGTCGATCACTACCACACCGAGACCAAGCGGTTTGAGGTCGACGGTGCCGACGCCGCGCGCGACTTTCTGCGGGCGCGCGGCATTGCCGAGCCGCAGGCCGACCTGGTGTGGGAAGCAATCGCGCTGCACACCACGCCCGGCATTCCGCAATATATGAAACCGGAGATCGCGCTCACAAACGCAGGCGTCCTGGTGGATGTCGTGGGCGTTGGATTTGACGAGTACACGCCGGAGCAGCGCGACGAGGTAATATCCGCGTTTCCGCGCGGCGATTTCAAGAACGAGTTCTTGAAGGTGCAGACCTGCTCGGCGCTGAAGAAGCCGCAGACGACGTTCGGCACCGTCAATTTCGATTACATCGAGGATCACGATCCGAGCTTCCGCAAACCGAACGCATGCACGCGCATCCGCAACACGCCCTGGCAAAGCTGAGGAGACGCAGCCGCTACGCCACAGGATGCCTGGCTGCAGCCGAACTGTTCCGATCATCCGGTGTCAACGGCCGTGCGCTCGCGGCGAGAGGGCGTTGGTTTCTTCTTTGAGAAGTACGGGTTCACGACGCAACTCGCTGAGCGCCCAACGGCGAGATATCGGCACTGCGCAAGTGAGCCGTAGCGGCAGTCGAAATAGCCGACGGGGCCGTAGATCTGCATGCAGACCGGATAGCTCGGATCATAGGTCTGCGCGTGCGCAGACCCGCTTGCCGGGAGCATGCCGGTGAGGGCGAGCATCAGTACGGCGCGTCGCATCTCAGCGCGGCAGGAAATAGCCCGGCGTCTGCGCGCGCGGGCGATTTTGATACGCGTATGGGTCGTCGCTTTGTCCGACGAAATACGGATTGGCGATGCAGGTCAGCGCGCGACCGGACGCGCTCGCCTGACACTGCGGGTAGGTGTCGAACCTGCAATTGCTCAGTCCCGGCCATTCATCACCAGTGAGGCAGAACGGATGGTTCTTGCCGAATGCGCGTGCGGGCGTGCTTGCAATTGATGCGAGTGCAAATGTGATCAATGCGAGCGAAAGTGTGGCGACAATGGGGTGAGGAACTCGACTGCGCATTTCGATTCTCCAATCACGCGAACGTGCGCGCGACGTCGTTACGCACGCATGCGGTGTATGTCGTGTAGTCGACATTGGAACTCGTGAAAACCCTGGTTTCAAAGGGTTTCCGTGCACGTGACGGTAAACATTCGTTAATGAGCAAGGTCCTTTCGATCGAACTGTTGCGTAGCGGTTACAGCAATTCCGTCGATCGCTGTTATGACGACGGTCACGGCCCGGGGGCCTTTGAAGAAACTGGAACGGGAATCAAATGAAGAAGAGTTTGTTGCTTGCTGCTGTCAGCCTCGTCGCGCTCAGCGCGGCCGCGCCGGCACTGGCTGCTGACCTCGCGGCGCGGCCGTACACCAAAGCTCCGCCGGCGGCGATCGCTGCTGTTTACGACTGGAGCGGCTTCTACATCGGCATCAACGGTGGTGGCGGTTCGTCGCACGTGACCTGGGACTTCGTGGGCGTCGGTCGTGAAGGTTCGCACGATGCGACCGGCGGCACGGTTGGTGGCCAGATCGGCTATCGCTGGCAGTCGGGCCAGTGGGTGTTCGGCGTGGAAGGCCAGGGCAACTGGGCCGACTTCTCCGGCGATAATCTCAGCGCGCTGTTCGCCACCCGCAACCGCACGAAGATGGATGCGTTCGGCCTCATCACCGGCCAGGTCGGTTATGCCTGGAACAACGTCCTCATCTATGTGAAGGGCGGTGCGGCCGTGGTCAGCGACAAGTACGAGATCTTTAACCTCGGCGGCGGATTGCTCGCGTCGACCAGCAACACCCGCTGGGGCGGCACGGTCGGTGCCGGTCTCGAGTACGGCTTTGCGCCGAACTGGTCGGTTGGCGTCGAGTACAACCACATCTTCCTGTCCGACAAGGACGTCACCTTCGCCGGTTTCGCCGGCACCGAGCGCATCCGTCAGGACGTCGACATGGGCCTCGTCCGCCTGAACTACAAGTTCGGCGGCCCGATGGTGGCTCGCTACTAAGACAGAACGCTCCACGCGAGCGGCTGACGAAAGCCCCGGCTTCGGCCGGGGCTTTTTGTTATTTGCATTCAACGAGTTAACCATCCAGCCTGGGGACGTCCCGGATCACTTGACTCCTTAGAACAAACTGAGAACAATGTTCTTCATACGTTCCAACAAGGGAGCAGGCCATGTTCAGGGTTTTCGTCGAAGAAGCCGCCGCACTGGCGTCCATCACGCTGTTCGTCGGGATGATCGCGATCTGGGCGCAGGTGATTCCGCAGCTCTGATTCGCTGAGCTTCCGGCATGTTGGGGAAAAGCCGGATGACGGGGCGAAGCGGTCGCTCCTGCGTGGACTCTCGCGGCGCGACACCCCACCATTGTGAAGCGAGTCGGCCGGACGGGTGGATGATGCCCTAGGGCGCCGGCGACCGCTCTATCCCATCTGCAAGAGGCCGTCACGCGACCATGCCGAGCGCCGGATTTGTTCACCTTCACGTTCACTCGGCCTATTCGCTGCTCAAGGGCTCGATCAAGATCGCCAAACTTGCCGAGCTTGCGAAGAAAGACCATCAGCCCGCGCTGGCGCTGACCGATACCGACAATCTGTTCGGTGCGCTGGAGTTCTCCGACAAGATGGCGGGCTCCGGCATTCAGCCGATCGTCGGCTGCGAGCTGGCGATCGATTTCGGCGATCAGGATCCCAATGCGCGCAATGCGATCGGGCCGTCGCGCGTGGTGTTGCTGGCGGCGCAGGAGCGCGGCTATCGCAGCCTGATGCGGCTGAACTCGCGCGCGTTCCTGGAATCACCGGACAGCCATGCTCCGTTCATCAAATTCGACTGGCTCGAGGGCGAAACCGAGGGGCTGATCGCACTGACGGGCGGACCGGACGGGCCGATCTCGTTGGCGCTCGCCGGTGGTCTTGGCGAGCTCGCCGCGGCGCGCTGCGAGCGTCTGGCCGGCCTGTTCGGCGACCGCCTCTACATCGAGTTGCAGCGCCACAACACCGAAAAGGAGCGGCGCGTCGAAGGCGGCTTGATCGACATCGCCTACGCCAAGGGGCTGCCGCTGGTTGCGACCAACGAGCCGTATTTCGCGGCGACCGACGATTACGAAGCGCATGATGCGCTGCTGTGCATCGCCGGCGGGCGGCTGATCGCCGAGACCGAGCGCGAGCAGCTCACGCCGGATCACCGCTTCAAGACGCGCGCCGAGATGGCGGTGCTGTTCGCCGACATTCCGGAGGCACTCAGCTCGACGGTGGAGATCGCCGAGCGCTGCTCGTTCCGCCCCCTGACGCGCAAGCCGATATTGCCGTTCTTCACGGTCGGCGCCGCGTCGAGCTCGGATGCGGCCGCGGTGGAGGCGGCCGAATTGAAGCGCCAGGCGGAGGAGGGGCTCGCCAAGCGCCTGCGGGTCCACGGCCTGTCGCAGGGCACGACGGAAGAGACCTATGCCAAGCGGCTCGCCTTCGAGCTCGACGTCATCACCCGCATGAAATACGCGGGCTACTTCCTGATCGTGTCCGACTTCATCAAATGGGCGAAGTCGCAGGGCATTCCGGTCGGGCCGGGCCGCGGCTCCGGCGCCGGTTCGCTGGTCGCCTGGGCGCTGACCATCACCGACCTCGATCCGATCAAGTTCGGCCTGCTGTTCGAGCGCTTCCTCAATCCCGAGCGCGTCTCGATGCCGGACTTCGACATCGACTTCTGCCAGGACCGCCGCGGCGAGGTGATCAAATACGTCCAGGAGCGCTACGGCCGCGACCAGGTCGCGCAGATCATCACCTTCGGTACGCTGCAGGCGCGCGGCGTGCTGCGCGACGTCGGCCGCGTGCTGCAGATGCCCTACGGCCAGGTCGACAAGCTGACCAAGCTGGTGCCGCAGAATCCGGCCGCGCCGGTGACGCTGGCTGCGGCGATCGAGAGCGAGCCGAAGCTCCAGGCGTTCCGCGACGAAGACCCGATTGTGGCGCGCGCCTTCGACATCGCCCAGCGCCTGGAAGGCCTGACGCGCCACGCCTCGACGCATGCCGCCGGCATCGTGATTGGCGATCGCCCCTTGAGCGAGCTCGTGCCGCTCTACCGCGATCCCAAATCCGATATGCCGGTGACCCAGTTCAACATGAAATGGGTCGAGCCGGCGGGCCTGGTGAAGTTCGACTTCCTCGGCCTCAAGACGCTGACCGTGCTCGACGTCGCCTGCAAGCTGCTCAAGCCGCGCGGCATCCACGTCGATCTCGCCACGCTGCCGATCGACGATGCCGAGAGCTACCAGATGCTGGCGCGCGGCGACGTGGTCGGCGTGTTCCAGGTTGAAAGTCAGGGCATGCGGCGGGCGCTGATCGACATGCGCCCCGACCGTTTCGAGGACATCATCGCGCTGGTCGCGCTGTATCGCCCGGGTCCGATGGCGAACATCCCGACCTATTGCGCGCGCAAGCACGGCGACGAGGAGCCGGAATATCTGCACCCCCTGCTGGAGCCCATCCTGAAGGAGACCTTCGGCGTCATCATCTACCAGGAACAGGTGATGCAGATCGCGCAGGTGATGTCGGGCTATTCGCTCGGCGACGCCGATCTGCTTCGCCGTGCCATGGGCAAGAAGATCCGCGCCGAGATGGACAAGCAGCGCGACATCTTCGTCGCGGGCGCGGTGAAGAACGGCGTGCCGAAGGGGCAGGCCGAGACCATCTTCGAGCTGTTGGCGAAGTTCGCCGACTACGGCTTCAACAAGAGCCACGCGGCGGCTTACGCGCTGGTGTCCTATCACACCGCCTATATGAAGGCGCATTATCCGGTGGAGTTCATCGCAGCGTCGATGACGCTCGATCTCAACAACACCGACAAGCTCTCCGAATTCCGCTCCGAGGCGCAGCGCCTCGGCATCAAGGTCGAGCCGCCGAACATCAACCGCTCGGGCGCGACCTTCGAGGTCGGCGAGAACACGATCTACTACGCGCTCGCCGCGCTCAAGGGCGTCGGCATTCAGGCGATCGATCAGATCATCGCGGAGCGCACCAGAGGCGGCCTGTTCACCTCGCTCGCCGATTTCGCCGCGCGGGTCTCGCCGCGCGCGATCAACAAGCGCATCATCGAAAGTCTCGCCGCCGCCGGCGCCTTCGACGCGCTGGAGCCGAACCGGGCGCGCGTCTTCGCCGGTGCGGATGCGATCCTCGCCGCGTGCCAGCGGGCGCATGAAGCTGCGACCATCGGCCAGAACGACATGTTCGGCATGTCGGCGGACGCGCCGACCATCATGCTGCCGCAGGTCGAGCCGTGGTTGCCGGCCGAAAAACTCCGCCGCGAATACGACGCCGTCGGCTTCTTCCTGTCGGGACACCCGCTCGACGATTATGCCACCGTGCTGAAGCGGCTGCGGGTGCAGAGCTGGGCCGAGTTCTCGCGAGCGGTGAAGACGGGGGCCACCGCCGGCAAGGTCGCCGCCACCGTGGTCTCGCGCATGGAGCGGCGCACCAAGACCGGCAACAAGATGGGCATCATGGGCCTGTCCGATCCGACCGGCCATTTCGAGGCCGTGCTGTTCTCGGAAGGGCTCGCGCAATATCGCGACGTGCTGGAGCCGGGCGCGGCCGTGCTGCTGCAGCTCGGTGCCGAGCTTCAGGGCGAGGACGTCCGCGCCCGCGTGCTGCATGCCGAGCCGCTCGACGCCGCCGCCGCCAAGACGCAGAAGGGTCTGCGCATCTTCCTGCGCGACACCAAGCCGCTGGACTCCATCGCCAAGCGTCTCGCCGGCCCCGACATGGCCGCTTCGAACGGCGCCGCGCCGAAGGTCGGCAGTCCCGGCATCGCACCGCGCTCGAATGGCGACGGCGAGGTCTCGCTGGTGATGATGCTCGACCTCGAGACCGAGGTGGAGATGAAGCTGCCCGGCCGCTTCAAGGTTTCGCCGCAGATCGCCGGCGCGATCAAGGCGGTGGCGGGCGTGGTGGACGTGCAGCAGCTCTGACGTTGTCAGCTCCGCCGCAAACCAACGCTTAACTATCAAGCCCCCGTGTGGTATCGAAGCCTGTCCGGCGCAGCTATGAGTTGTGTGCCGGACAATCGCGTTCGGCGGGTCGTCAGGGAGGACAACAGCCATGTGCGATAAATGCTCCCAAAATCTACAGCAATCGCTCGCTCCTTCGCGGCGCTCCATGATGCTCCTTGCTGCTTCGGCGCTCGGAGCGGCGGCGTTCGGCGGGGCCGCTTTGGCCAAGGAGGCAAAGGCGCCGCCGAAGCCGCAGAACGTGCTGTCGCCCGATGCGGCGCTGAAGCGGCTGATGGAAGGCAATGCGCGCTACGTGTCGGGCGTGTCGCGCCGCCACGACTTCAGCCACGAGCGCGAGGCGTTGGTCGGCGGTCAGAATCCTTACGCAGCGGTTTTGAGCTGCGCCGATTCACGCATCGCGCCCGAATATGCCTTCGATAGTGGACGCGGAGACCTGTTCGTGTGCCGCGTCGCCGGAAATTTTGCCGGCGATGAGACCGTTGCCAGCATGGAGTACGCCGTCGCCGTGCTCGGCACGCCCCTGATCCTGGTGCTCGGCCATGACAGTTGCGGTGCCGTCGATGCGACCATCAAGGCGTTGAAGGACGACAAGCCGCTGCCGGGGCACATCCCCACGCTCGCCGCCGCGATTGCGCCGGCGGTGAAGACCGCGGCCCAGCAAAGCGGGAACGCGCTCGACAACGCCATTCGTCAGAACGTCATCGACAACGTCGCCAAGCTGAGATCGGCTGCTCCGATCCTCAACGCAGCGGCCGAGCAGGGTAAGCTCAAGGTGGTCGGCGGTATCTATCGGCTGAGCACGGGGACCGTCGAGTTGCTTGCCCAGGGCTGAGCCCATAGGCGTTAAGTTTGTTCTTGAGTGTTGGAATCACACGTGATTCCAAGGCGGGATGGCAGACGAATCGCTTCTGAACGAGGACTGGACGAGAGTGGTTACGCAGCTCGGCGGGGCTGCGCAGCTTGAAATAAGTGCGCGCCAGACGAAGGCTTTCGTGCGGCGGCGCCAAATTCCAGATGCGGTGTCGTTACTTCGGCTGATGCTGGCCTATTGTCTGGGTGAAAGAGGGTTGAGATCGACAGCCGCGTGGGCCGCTTCTGTTGGCCTTGCCGACCTCAGCAGCGTGGCGTTGTTCTATCGCCTGCGTCAATGTGGCGATTGGTTTGCAGTGCTGGTGGAGGGCTTGCTCGCTGCGGCAGCCCCGAAAGCGAGCCGAGGCCGCCTGATCCGCATTATCGATGCGACGACAGTGCCTCAGGCAGGACCGGCTGCGCGCAGGAACAGTGAGCTTTGGCGCGTTCATAGTGCATTCGATCTGCCATATGAGCGCTTTGGTCACTTCGAGCTGACAGATCAGCAAGAAGGCGAAACGTTTGACCGGATACCGGTGGTCAAGAACGAGATCCGCATTGCTGACCGCGCTTATCTACAACCTGACCGCATCGCCGCTGTGCGCGACGCCGGGGCAGACGTTTTGATCCGAGCGGGCTGGAAGAACGCACGTTGGCTTAATGCCAAAGGCCTTCCGTTCGATCTGATGGCCCAATTGCGTGCGGCGAAGGCGCACGGACTGATCGATCGGAGGATTTGGATCAAACGCAAGGACGGTGCGCCTCTGGCTATGCGTCTGGTCGCAGTCAAGAAGCCCGCCGGTGCAGTCGCGGCTTCGCGCCGTAAAGCCCGGCGCGACGCACAAGACGAAAACCGCGTCATCTCCAAAGAAACTCTGGAAGCCGCGGATTGGGTCATTCTGGTCACGTCGCTCGCGCGGGACGAGTTCTCCACCAAGGATGTACTCGCGCTCTATCGACTGCGATGGCGCATCGAACTTGGCTTCAAGCGACTGAAGAGTCTGATTGGTCTCAAGACGCCACCTGGAACCGATCCGCGCTCCGCCAAGCCCTACTTGCTGGCACACCTCTTGATCATCCTGCTGCTCGAGCCGCTTGCCCGCGACTTCGAGGACTCTCCCCGCTGGACGCAGGCCGCCTGACGGCACCTGGCGCTTGGCGTGTTTTGCAACAACTCGTTGCATCCTTGCTACAAGCGATCATTCCACAACCAACCATCCGTTGCTTTCGCCGCAGAAAGCGAGCGCTTGGGCGGCACCTGCGCGAGCCTCCTCGAAAACGTCCGTATCAATCGATGCTCGCGCTACCTTAACGCCTATGGGGCTGAGCCTGGGCCGCCCTTTCGAGCTGACATGAGGCTGACCTGGAGCTGACGCCCGCGGCGGCGCGGCCACGCCAGCGCCTCAATCCGAGCTTTTCGTTCAACCGCCGTTCAGCCGGCTGCGCGCCTCATGCGTGGTGGCACCTCAACAACAAAAGCGGGCAAGCAAGCCATGCGTGGGACACTCAGAGCCTTCATCTGCCTTCTGCTGCCGATCGTGGCTCTTGCCGCCGCCGCGCCGGATCAGGCGCGCGCGCAGCAGCCGGAAAAGCGCATTGCACTCGTGGTCGGCAACGGCGCCTATGCCAAGTCGCCACTGGCGACGACGGCCAATGATGCCGGCCTGATCGCGCAGACGCTGCAGGCGGCCGGCTTCGATGTGGTCGGCGCGCGCGATCTCGACGGCGACACGCTGCGCAAGAGCATGCGCGATTTCATTCAGAAGGCCCAGGCTTCGGGACCGGGCACCGTCGCGATGATCTATCTCGCCGGCTACGGCGTGCAGCTGGCCGGCGAGAACTATTTCATCCCGGTCGATTCCAACATCACCCGCGACACCGACATACCGACCGAGGCCATGCGCATCAGTGACTATGCGCGCCAGCTCGCGTCCATTCCGCTCAAGGCCAATATCGTGGTGCTCGACGCGGCCCGCGCGCAGCCCTTTATCGAAGGCGGTCAGCCGATCGCGAGCGGTCTGGCGCTGGTCGAGCCCGAGGCGAACATGCTGATCGCCTTCAACGCCGCGCCCGGCACGGTGGCGCCGGAGGAGAAGGGGCCGTACGGAATCTATGCACAGTCGCTCGCCGAGATGATCCGCACCGGCGGCCTGCCGCTGCCCGAGGTGTTCGACCGCGTTCGCCTGCGCGTCAACGAGGCCTCCAAGGGCGCGCAGGTGCCCTGGAATGAGCAGAAAATATCGGCGCAATTCTCTTTCTTCGAGCGCGGACCCGATGCGCCGCCGCCGGAGGCTGCGCCCGACCAGGTCGCCGCAATCCGGAGCAAGCCGATCCGCGATCTCGGCGTGCAGGATGCCTATGCCGCCGCGCTCGAGCGCGACACCCTGGCGGCCTATGAGGAGTTTCTCGTGGCCTATCCCGGCGATCCGCTCGCCAAGCGCGTGATGGCGATCGTCGCCGCACGCCGCGAAGCCATCACATGGCGACGGACCTATCGGACCGACACGCCGGAGGCCTATTGGTCGTATATGCGCCGCTATCCGCGCGGCCCGCATGCGGCCGATGCGCGCCGACGCCTGGCGATCCTCACCGCGCCGGCCGAGCCGCCGCCGACCTTTGCGATGATCGACTACGACGTGCCGCCACCGCCTCCGGAGGAGGTGGTCTATGTCGATCGTCCGGTGCTGTATTTCAGCGATCCCGTGTTCGACTTCGTGCCGCCGCCGCCGCCGCCGGTCTATTTCTGTCCGCCGCCGCCGCCCGATTTCGTCGTGCTGCCGCCGCCGCTGCCCGTGGTCGGCCTGTTCGTGCTGCCGCAGCCGGTGTTCGTGCCGATCCCGGCGTTCTATAGTCCGCCGGTCTATGTCGCGCCGCCGCCGAACAACATCATCTTCAATAACATCCACAACACCACGGTCATCAACACCGTGATCAACCAGCCGCCCGCGCCGCCTGCGGGCGCCGCGGCCGGGCCGACGAGCCTGGCACCGGCCGTCGCCGGCCGTGCCACGCCGGCAGGTCCCGCTGTCCCGCAGGCCGTCGTGCAGCGCGCCGCCTTGATCCAGCAGGGAAAGGCGCCACTGCCGCCGAGCGCAACGATCCAGCCGACCGCGAGGCCCGTGACACCTCCCGGGACACCGGCGAATGTCGCGCCCACTGCGGCGCCATCGCCCGCGCCACAGACCAAGTTGCCTCAGGCCAACACGCTGCCGGTTCCCGGCGCGCGTGGTGGTCCGCCAGCACCTCCGGCCGGGGCAGGACCTCTGCCCGGCGGCAGGCCCATGCCGCCGACGGCAACCGCACCCGGCACGACGCTGCCGACGCATCCGGGGGCGCCAACGGCCGCGGCGCCCGCCACGACGCTACCGGGGCATCCTGGTGCGCCAACGGCGGCCGCTCCCGCGACCGCTGCGCCCGGCCAGCCGCCGAAGCCGCCAGTGGCACAGACCCCGCCCGGGACCGGTCCTGCCGAGCGCGCCAAGTCCGCGACGCGCGAGCCGGCCGGCTTGCCGCCGGCGACCAACCCGTCCTCGGCCGCCGCCGGTCGGCCGGGCGCGCCGTCGCCTTCGGCCGCGCGCGAGCAGATCAGGTCGCCGAATCAGCCACCGCCTGCTCCGGCGCAGGCCGCCCGGCCTGCTGCACCGCCGCGGCCGCAGGCCGTGGCACGACCAACGCCTCCGCCGCCGGCAGCGCGCTGCGCGCGGCGCCGCCGCCTCCGCCGCGTGTCGCATCGCCTCCGCCGACGCGGAACGCTCCGCCGGTGGCGGTCGCACGGCCTGCGCCCCCGCCGGTGGCCCGCCCGGCGCCTCCACCAATGGCGCGGCCCGCGCCTCCGCCACCGGCAGCCCGGCCGGCGCCTCCGCCGCCGCCCCGGATGGCTGTGGCACCGCCGCCGCCGCGTCCGGCAGCCCCACCGCCGCGGCCAGCGGCCCCGCCGCCGGCGGCAAAGAAGTGCCCGCCGAACCAGCCGAAATGCTAGGATACGGCGCGCGGTTGACGGACCAGGCGTTCGGCGGGCGAGACCCGCCCCCGAAAGGCCCTTATTTCCTTGCTTCTGGCCGAAATGGCGCTATATAGCGCGCCATCTCACACGGAAACATGGCTCACAAGGCCGTCCGGTGGCAGCCGGGGCGAGAACGCTCCGTTTTGCTCACACGTTTCCGGAGGAACCAACCGGAGAATTAGAACGATGGCGCTACCCGACTTCACCATGCGTCAGCTGCTCGAAGCTGGCGTGCACTTCGGCCACCAGGCCCACCGCTGGAATCCGAAAATGGCTCCGTTCATTTTCGGCACCCGCAACAACATCCACATCGTCGACCTCGCTCAGACCGTGCCGATGCTGCACCAGGCTCTCCAGGCCGTCAGCGACACGGTGGCCAAGGGCGGCCGCATCCTGTTCGTCGGCACCAAGCGCCAGGCGCAGGACGGTGTTGCGGACGCGGCCAAGCGCTGCGCGCAGTATTTCGTCAATTCGCGCTGGCTCGGCGGCACGCTGACCAACTGGAAGACGATCTCGGCCTCGATCAAGCGCCTGCGTCACCTCGACGACGTGCTCTCGAGCGGAGAAGCCAATTCCTACACGAAGAAGGAGCGCCTGACGCTGCAGCGCGAGCGCGACAAGCTCGACCGCTCGCTCGGCGGCATCAAGGACATGGGCGGTCTGCCCGACCTGATCTTCGTGATCGACACCAACAAGGAAGACATCGCGATCCAGGAAGCCCAGCGGCTCAACATCCCGGTCGCCGCGATCGTCGACACCAATTCGGACCCCAAGGGCATCACCTATGTGGTCCCCGGCAATGACGACGCCGGCCGCGCCATTTCGCTGTACTGCGATCTCGTTGCGCGTGCGGCGATCGACGGCATCTCGCGCGCCCAGGGTGATTCGGGCATCGACGTCGGCGCTTCGGCTGAGCCGGTCGCCGAAGAGCTTCCGGCGCCCTCGTCGAGCGGCTTCCAGGGCCTTGCGGGTCCGCGTGGCACCGCCGACGACCTCAAGAAGCTCCCGGGCGTGTCGGGTGCGATCGAGAAGAAGTTCAACGATCTCGGCATCTTCCACTACTGGCAGCTCGCCGAGCTCGACCACGACACCGCGCTCACGATCGGCGAAGAAGTCGGTCTGCCGAGCCGTGCGGATGCCTGGGTGGCCAAGGCCAAGGCGCTGACCGCGGAAGCGGAATAGTCAAAAAGAGCGATGGGTTGGCCGGATAGGATCCGGCCACCATTTCAGTTGACGCGAATCCCTGAGATGGACCGCGGCGGGGCGCTTCGATGCCGCGCTGCGGCAAACCGCCAGGCACAAAGGATTTTCAACGATGGCAACGATCACAGCTGCGATGGTCAAGGACCTGCGCGAGTCGACCGGCGCAGGCATGATGGACTGCAAAGCCGCGCTCACGGAGACCAACGGCGACATGGAAGCGGCGCAGGACTGGCTGCGCAAGAAAGGTCTGTCCAAGGCCGCCAAGAAGTCCGGCCGCGTCGCGGCCGAGGGCCTGATCGGCGCACTCACCAAGGGCACCAAGGGCGTCGTGGTCGAGGTCAACTCCGAGACCGACTTCGTCGCGCGCAACGGCCAGTTCCAGGGCCTGGTCAAGATGATCGCCCAGGTCGCGTTCGACGTCGGTGCCGATGTCGAGAAGATCAAGGCCGCCAAGGTCGGCGACGTCACGATCGAAACCGCGATCAATGATGCGATCGCCACCATCGGCGAGAACATGACGCTGCGCCGCGCCGCCCAGCTCGAGGTGAGCCAGGGCGTGGTTTCTCACTACGTCCACGGGGCCGTCGTCGAAGGCGCCGGCAAGATGGGCGTGATCGTGGCGCTGGAATCGCCGGGCAAGGCCGAGGAGCTCGCCGCGCTCGGCCGTCAGATCGCGATGCATGTCGCGGCGGCCAACCCGCTGGCGCTCGATCCGTCGGGCCTCGATCCGGCCGTGGTCAAGCGCGAGAAGGACGTGCTCGCCGACAAATACCGTCAGCAGGGCAAGCCCGAGAACGTGATCGAGAAGATCGTCGAGTCCGGCCTCAAGACCTACTACAAGGAAGTCTGCCTGCTCGAGCAGGCCTTCATCCACGACACCGGCAAGTCGGTGGCGCAGGCGGTGAAGGAGGCTGAAGGCAAAGTCGGCGGGCCTGTGAAGATCGCCGGCTTTGTGCGCTATGCTCTCGGCGAGGGAATCGAGAAGCAGGAAAGCGACTTCGCGGCCGAGGTCGCCGCTGCCAGCGGCAAGAAGTAAGCGCCGGAACACCTCCTTCCGGCGTGCCGCCGGAAGCGGCGCCCGGAGAAGGAAAGTGCTCATGACTGATCCGGTCTATCGTCGCGTCGTGATCAAGCTGTCCGGCGAATATCTCGCGGGGCAGCAAGGCTTTGGCATCGATCAGCCGACAGTCGACCGGGTTGCGGACGATCTGATCGCGGCCCGTAATCTCGGGACCGAGGTTGCGGTCGTGATCGGCGGCGGCAACATGGTCCGTGGCGTCGAGGTCTCCTCCCGCGGGGTGTCGCGCACGACCGGCGACACCATGGGCATGCTCGCCACCATCATGAACTGCCTCGCGCTGGAAGCGGCGATCGAGCGCAAGGGCACGCCGGCACGGACGCTGTCGGCCTTCGTCATGCCCGAGATTTCCGAGCTGTTCACCCGCACTGCGGCACACAAATACCTCGCCGAAGGCCGGATCGTGCTGCTTGGCGGCGGGACGGGCAATCCGTTCTTCACCACCGACACGACCGCGGTGCTGCGGGCCGCCGAGATCGGCGCACAGGCGGTTCTGAAGGCGACCAATGTCGACGGGGTCTACTCGGCCGACCCGAAGAAGGATCCGGCCGCGACGCGGTTCGACCGCCTGACGCATTCGCAGGCGATCGCGGGTGGTTACAAGGTGATGGATGCGACCGCCTTCGCGCTTGCCCGCGAGACATCGCTGCCTATCATCGTATTCTCGATCGCGGAGCCGGGCTCGATCGGCGCGATTCTGCGTGGCGTCGGCCACGGAACCATCGTCGCCGGCTGACGGCTCGTCTGGCGCCCCCCGAGGGAAGGGCGCGGAGCGGTCGCCGGGATTTTGAAGGAGAAACGTGATGGCCACGGGTAATTTCGACCTCAACGAAGTGAAGCGCCGCATGCAAGGCGCCGTCCAGTCCCTCAAGCACGAGCTCGGCGGCCTGCGCACCGGCCGCGCCTCCGCCTCGATGCTCGATCCGGTGCAGGTCGAGGCTTATGGCAGTCACATGCCACTCAATCAGCTCGCCACGGTCAGTGTGCCGGAGCCCCGGCTGATCTCGGTGCAGGTCTGGGACAAGTCGATGGTCAAGGCAGTGGAGAAGGCGATCGTCGATTCCAATCTCGGCCTGTCGCCGGCGACCGAGGGGCAGGTGCTGCGCCTGCGCATTCCCGAGCTCAACGAGGAGCGGCGCAAGGAGCTGGTGAAGGTCGCGCACAAATATGCCGAAGCCGCCAAGGTCGCCGCGCGCCATGTCCGCCGCGACGGTCTCGACGTGCTCAAGAAGCTCGAGAAGAATCACGAGATGTCGGAGGACGATCAGAAGCGTCACGCCGACGAGGTGCAGAAGGCGACCGACGGCACCATTTCCGAGATCGACCAGTTGCTGGCCGCCAAGGAAAAAGAAATCCTCACCGTTTAAGGCATCGCCTTCATGTCCAACGCCGCCGCGCCCGCAACGGAAGGACCCGATAGGTCCGAAGCGCCTGCGCATGTCGCCATCATCATGGATGGCAACGGGCGCTGGGCGGCCGCGCGCGGCTTGCCCCGTGCGGAAGGGCATCGCCGCGGTGTGGACGCGCTGCGCCGCGTGGTGCGCGCCTCGCACGAACTCGGCATTCGCTATCTCACCATCTTCTCGTTCTCTTCGGAGAACTGGTCGCGCCCGGCGAGCGAGATAGGCGATCTGTTCGGTCTGCTGCGGCGCTTCATCCGCAACGATCTGGCGAGCCTGCATCGCGACGGCGTCAAGGTTCGCATCATCGGCGAGCGCGAGGGGCTCGAAAGCGATATCTGCGCGCTGCTCAACGAGGCCGAGGAGCTGACGCGCGACAACACGCGCCTGACGCTCGTCGTCGCCTTCAACTACGGCTCGCGGCAGGAGATCGCGAAAGCGGCGCAGAAGCTCGCCCGCGAGGTCGCGGAAGGCAGACGGGATCCTGCCACGATCGACGCCGAGACACTGGGGGCGCATCTCGACGCGCCCGACATTCCCGACCCCGATCTCATCATCCGCACCAGCGGCGAGCAGCGCCTGTCCAATTTCCTGATGTGGCAGGCCGCCTATAGCGAGCTCGTGTTCGTGCCGATCCACTGGCCCGACTTCGACAAGGCGGCACTCGAGAGCGCGATCGCCGAATTTGCCAGGCGCGAGCGCCGTTTCGGCGGCTTGGTCGCAAAGACCGCCTCGTGAGCGAACCCGACGCCGCACCGGCGGGCTCTCAGCCCGCCCCGAGCAATCTCGTGCTGCGAGTCCTCGCAGCACTGGTGCTGGCGCCGCTTGCCGTTGCGCTCGCCTACGCCGGCGGCTGGCTTTGGGCGCTGCTCGTCACCCTGGTGTCGATCGGGCTGTTCGCGGAATGGCTGACGGTGGTGGGCGCGAGCTCGGTTGCGCTGACGGGGGCGGGGACCATCGTCATCGCCACCATGGGATTCTGCGTGACCTTCGGTGCGCTGAAGACCGCCATCATCACGGGCTGCATCGGCGGTGCGATCGTGATGCTGATTGCGCGAGGCAAGTTCGTCTGGGCGGCGACTGGATTTGCCTATGCATCGGCGGCGCTGCTGGCCTCGATCCTGGTGCGGAAGGATCTCGTCAACGGCTTCTCCGCACTGATGTTCGTGCTGCTCGTGGTGTGGGCGACCGATATTGGCGGCTATTTCGCCGGCCGCAGCATCGGCGGGCCGAAGCTGTGGCCGCGCGTCAGTCCGAAAAAGACCTGGGCCGGAGCGCTCGGCGGCTTTGCGGCGAGCCTTGTGGTTGCGGCCGGATTTGCCGCCTGCGGGATCGGAAAGGCGGTTCCACTGCTGCTCGTCAGCGCCGTCCTGTCGGTGGTTTCGCAGCTCGGCGATCTCTTCGAATCCGCCGTGAAGCGGCGCTTCGGGGTCAAGGATTCCAGTCACTTAATTCCCGGTCATGGCGGGCTTCTGGACCGTCTGGACGGTTTTGTCGCCGCCATCCTGGCGGCATGGATTATCGGCTTCGTCCGCCATGGTGTGCATAGCGCCGGAAGCGGTCTTATGGTTTGGTGAGGATATGAGCGCGGTCCCATTGCGTAACAACAGGCTTGCTGCGTCCGACGTCCGCAGCGTCACGGTCCTCGGCGCCACCGGCTCGATTGGCGACAGCACGATGGATCTGTTGCGCGCCTCGCCCGAGCGCTACCGCGTCGAAGCGCTGACGGCGAACGGCAATGTCGCAGCGCTGGCCAAGCTCGCCAGGGAATTCTCCGCGCGCTTTGTGGCGATCGCCGACACCTCCAAGCTCGCCGAGCTCAAGGCCGCACTGGCCGGCACCGGCACCGAATGCGGCGCCGGCGAAAGCGCGGTGATCGAGGCCGGCGCGCGTCCGGCCGATTGGGTGATGGCGGCCGTGAGCGGCGCTGCCGGACTGAAGCCGGCGCTGGCGGCGGTCGACCGCGGCGCCCATGTCGCGCTCGCCAACAAGGAATGCCTCGTTTGCGCCGGCGATTTCTTCATGCAGCGCGCGGCGAAAGCGGGTGCCTGCATCCTGCCCGCCGATTCCGAGCACAACGCGCTGTTCCAGGCGCTGAGCTCAGGTAACCGTGACGAGCTCGTCCGTGTCATCATCACGGCCTCCGGCGGCCCGTTCCGGACCTGGAAGCCTGCCGACATCGAGCAGGCGACGCTCGATCAGGCCCTGAAGCATCCGAACTGGAGCATGGGCCAGAAGATAACGATCGATTCCGCCTCGATGATGAACAAGGGCCTCGAGGTGATCGAGGCATCCTATCTGTTTGCGCTCTCGCCGGACGAGATCGACGTTCTCGTTCATCCGCAGTCGATCATCCACGGCATGGTCGAGTTTTCCGACTGCTCGGTGGTCGCCCAGCTCGGCGCGCCCGACATGCGCACGCCGATCGCGCATTGCCTCGGCTGGCCTGATCGCATCAAGGGGCCGGCGGCCAAGCTCGACCTTGCCAAGATCGGTCAGCTGACTTTCGAAGCGCCGGACTTCGAGCGGTTCCCCGGACTACGGCTGGCTTACGATTCGCTCCGAACCGGGAAGGGGGCGACCACGGTTTACAACGCCGCCAACGAGGTCGCGGTCGCCGCCTTCATCGCCGGCAAGATCCGGTTCGGTGCGATTGCCCGGCTGGTCGAGGCGACCCTTGACGATTGGATCAAGGGCGGGAATCAGGCGCCCCTGACGTCCGCCGACGATGCAATCTCCGTTGACCATGTTGCTCGAAATAGGGCTGCCGCCCTATTGCCTCAAATTGCCTTAAAGGCATCCTAGTTGGTTCGCGACCAGGGCCTTAAGGCGCTGGGTGAGGGAATTCGATGATCGACTTTTTCGTCCATAGTTTCAATACGTTGAGCCATGGGCTCCTCGGCTACGCGGTTCCCTTCCTGTTCGTCCTGACCATCGTCGTGTTCTTTCACGAGCTCGGCCATTTCCTGGTCGCGCGCTGGGCAGGCGTGCGCGTATTGACCTTTTCGCTCGGGTTCGGCCCTGAGCTGGTTGGTTTCAACGACCGCCATGGCACCCGCTGGAAGATCTCGGCCATCCCGCTCGGCGGCTACGTCAAGTTCTTCGGCGACGAGAGCGAGGCCTCGACCCCGTCGGCCGAGACGCTCGCGGCCATGACGGCTGAGGAGCGCGCCGGCAGCTTCCACCACAAGAAGGTCGGCCCGCGTGCGGCCATCGTCGCGGCAGGACCGATCGCCAATTTCATCCTGGGTGCGCTGATCTTCGCCGGCATGGCGCTCTATTACGGCAAGCCGAGCACGATCGCGCGTGTCGACGGCGTCGTTGCCGAGGGGGCGGCAGCAGCGGCCGGCTTCAAGGTCGGTGACGTCGTCGTCCAGATCGACGGCAAGCCGATCGAGAGCTTTGCCGACATGCAGCGAATCGTTGCGATGAACGCCGGTTCGGCGCTTAGATTCCAGGTGAAGCGGGACGGCGCCATCGTCTCGCTGACCGCGACCCCGGCGCTGCTCGAGCGCAAGGATCCGTTCGGCAACAGCCACCGTCTCGGCGTGCTCGGCGTCGAGCACAAATCGCAGGCCGGGGAGGCCTCGACCGCACCGGTCGGCGTCGGTGAAGCGCTCAAGATCGGCGGCGAGCAGGTCTGGTTCATCATTACCAGCACCTTCAAGTTCCTGGGGTCGCTGTTCGTCGGACAAGGCAATCCGAACGAGGTCAGCGGCGTCCTGGGCATCGCGAAAATGTCGGGGCAGGCGGCCAGCGCCGGGTTCCAGTTCGTGATCAATCTCTGTGCGGTGCTGTCGGTGTCGATCGGCCTGTTGAACCTGTTCCCGATCCCGCTGCTCGATGGCGGCCACCTTATGTTCTACGCGGCCGAAGTGGTCCGGGGGCGGCCCTTGTCCGAGCGGACTCAGGAAATGGGGTTCCGAATCGGGCTCGGCTTGGTGCTGATGCTGATGGTATTTGCGACCTACAACGACATCCTGCGGATGGCCGCATCCTGATAGAGGCTTTTTTGTGGCGTTGCTGTTGAGCAACGTCTTGGAATGAAATTGAAATTGCGGCGCTTTCGGCCGTTTGCGGCGTCGGCGAAATTGGCTACAAGCGGCCTGAAGTTGGGGAATCTCCGGACCGGCGTTGGGGTTGGGTCTGGCTCGGAATGATAAGGGCGCGTTGCGCAATGAAGTTTGGACTGCGACTCCGGGGGGGCTTGCTCGCAACCCTGATCTTGTTCGGCGCGCCGGTGGTTGCCCCGGTTGGGGCTGTTTTGGTGTCTTCGTCTGCGCTCGCTCAGACCGTTCAGTCGATTACCGTCGAGGGAAATCGCCGGGTCGAGGTGGAGACGATCCGCTCCTATTTCAAGCCCGGTCCGGGCGGCCGGCTGGATCAAGCCGCCATCGACGACGGCCTCAAGGCGTTGATCGAGACCGGCCTGTTCCAGGACGTCAGGATCAACCGCGGTTCCGGCGGCCAGCTCATCGTCTCCGTGGTGGAAAACCCGGTGATCGGCCGCATCGCCTTCGAAGGCAATAAGAAGATCAAGGACGAGCAGCTCACCGCTGAGGTCCAGTCCAAGGCGCGCGGCACCTTCTCCCGCGCCATGGTGCAGTCCGACACGCTGCGAATCGCCGAAATTTATCGCCGCTCCGGCCGCTATGACGTGCGCGTCACGCCCGAGATCATCGAGCAGCCGAACAACCGCGTCGACCTGATCTTCACGATCGAGGAGGGCGCCAAGACCGGCGTCAAGTCGATCGAGTTCGTCGGCAACAACGCCTTCTCGTCTTACCGTCTGCGCGACGTCATCAAGACGCGCGAATCGAATCTTTTGAGCTTCCTTGCCAGTGGCGACATCTATGACCCCGATCGTGTCGAGGCCGACCGCGACCTGATCCGCCGCTTCTACCTCAAGAACGGTTTCGCCGACGTCCAGGTGGTAGCCGCGCTTACCGAATACGATCCGGAGAAGAAGGGCTTCAACGTCACCTTCAAGATCGAGGAAGGCGCGCAATACCGCGTCGGCGCAGTCGACTTCCGCTCCAGCATCCCGAACTTCGATCCCTCCTCGATGCGCGCCTATTCGCGCGTCAATGTCGGCTCGCTCTACAACGTCGAATCGGTCGAGAAGTCGGTCGAGGAGATGCAGATCGAGGCGTCGCGCCGCGGCTACGCCTTCGCCGTGGTCCGGCCCGGCGGCGACCGCAACTTCGAAGCGCACACGGTGTCCGTCGTTTTCAACATCGACGAGGGCCCGCGTACCTATATTGAGCGCATCAACCTGCGCGGCAACACCCGCACACGCGACTACGTGATCCGCCGCGAGTTCGACATCTCGGAAGGTGACGCCTACAACCGCGCGCTGGTCGACCGTGCCGAGCGGCGCCTGAAGAACCTCGACTATTTCAAGAGCGTGAAGATCACGACCGAGCCGGGCTCGTCGAGCGACCGCGTCATCCTGATCGTCGACATGGAAGAGAAATCGACCGGCGACTTCTCGATCTCGGGCGGTTACTCCACCACCGACGGCGCGCTGGCCGAAGTCTCGGTCTCCGAGCGCAATCTGCTCGGCCGCGGCCTGTTCGCCAAGGCGTCGGTGACCTATGGCCAGTACGCCCGCGGCTACTCGCTGTCCTTCGTCGAACCGTATCTGCTCGACTACCGCGTCGCGCTCGGCCTCGACCTCTATCAGCGCCAGCAGCTGTCCAACAGCTACATCTCCTACGGCACCAAGACGCTCGGCTTCTCGCCGCGCCTCGGTTTCTCCTTGCGTGAAGATCTGGCGCTCCAGGTGCGCTATTCGATCTACCAGCAGGAAATCACGCTGCCGTTCTACCTGGCGAACTGTAACAACGTAGTCGGTTCGGCTGCGTTCAACCCGAGCCCTGCGTTTGCCAATGCCAACGGTATCAGCCTGGCCTCGACCAATGGCCTCGGCTGCTACAGCGACGGCGAAGCCTCGCTGCCGGTGCGCAAGGAGCTTGCCGCCGGCAAGGCGCTGACCTCGGCGCTCGGCTACACGCTGACCTACAACACGCTGGACAACAACAAGAACCCGACCGACGGTCTGCTCATCGACTTCCGGCAGGATTTCGCCGGCGTCGGCGGCGACGTCTCCTACCTGAAGTCGGTCATCGACGCGAAGTACTACACTCCGCTGGTGTCCGATATCGTCGGTCTCGTCCGCCTGCAGAGCGGCATGCTGAACAAGATCGGCAGCGATCTGCGCATGCTCGACCACTTCCAGATGGGCCCGAACCTCGTCCGCGGCTTTGCCCCGAACGGCATCGGCCCGCGCGACCTGAACCCGTTCGGTACGCAGGACGCGCTTGGCGGCACCAAATACTGGGGCGCTTCGCTCGAACTGCAGATGCCGTTCTGGTTCCTGCCGAAGGAAGTGGGTCTGAAGGGCGCGGTCTATGCCGACGCCGGCGGCCTCTACGACTACAAGGGACCGACGAGCTGGACGGCGACCAACGAGGTCAATGTGCCGGGCTGTATCCCGTCGACCGTCAATCCGTCGAGCGCGGGGACCTGTACCGGCCTCGTCTATGACGACAGCAAGGTGGTTCGCTCGTCGGTGGGTGTCGGCCTGATCTGGCAGTCCCCGTTCGGTCCGCTGCGCTTCGACTACGCCGTGCCGATCACCAAGGGGAAATACGACCGCGTGCAAGAGTTCCGGTTCGGCGGCGGCACCACGTTCTAGTTCGATCAGCACGGCACGATCCGGATCACCGGAGCCGGTTTCCGAAAGGGATCGTGCCAATCCAAGACATGAGGCATGATGCGGCCTGACCGCTTCATGCCGAAGCCGGACCGCGACGGGTGGAATGGCGCAGCCGACCTTCTTCACAAAGCCGCCTGCCACAGTATTGGCCGAGATTGCCACGCTGACCAAGGCGCAGCTGGTCGACCCCGAGAGGGGCGGCCACATCATCACGGGCCTAGCTTCGCTTGACGAGGCGGGCCCGATGCATCTGGCATTCTTCGACAACCTCAAATATGCCGATCAACTCAGGGCGACCAAGGCGGGCGCCTGTCTGGTCAGCCCGCGCTTCGAGGCCGAGGTGCCCGCGCATGTGGCCGTGCTGCGGGTGGCGCAGCCATTCCGCGCCTTCGTCAGGATCGCTCGGGAGTGGCACGGCGACGCGCTGCGGCCGCAGTCCTGGGTCGGCAATGACGGCATCGCACCCTCGGCAATCATCGACCCCTCGGCCCGGCTCGAGGACGGGGTGATCGTCGATCCGCTGGCCGTGATCGGCCCGGACGTCGAGATCGGCAGCGGCACCGTGATCGGCGTCGGAGCGGTGATCGGCCCCGGCGTGAAGATCGGCCGGGACTGCAATGTCGGCGCCCGCACGGCGATCCAGTGCGCCCTGATCGGCAACAACGTGCTGATCCATCCCGGCTGCTCCATCGGCCAGGACGGCTACGGCTTCATCTTCTTCGGCCCCGAGGGCCATCTGAAGGTACCGCAGACCGGGCGGGTGCTGATCCAGAACGACGTTGAGGTCGGGGCCAACACCACGATCGACCGGGGGTCCTTGCGCGACACCGTGATCGGCGAGGGGACCAAAATCGACAACCAGGTCCAGATCGGCCACAATGTGACGATCGGTCGGCACTGCCTGCTGGCGGCCCAGATCGGCCTCGCCGGCAGCCTGACCATCGGCGACAACGTGGCGCTCGGAGCGAAGGTTGGCATCAACAATCACCTCAAGATCGGCGATGGGGCTCAGGTGACCGCCATGAGCGCCGTCAAGGACGACATCCCGCCAGGCGGTCGCTGGGGCGGACATTTCGCCAAGCCGACCAAACAATGGTTCAAGGAGATCATCGCGGTGGAGCGCCTGGTACGCGACAGCAAGGCCGATCCGAAGGACGAGGGACGGGAATGACGGCGGAATCACCTGTTAAGTTCGAGCTGGTGGATATCAACGCGATCCTCCAGACCCTGCCGCACCGTTTTCCGATGCTGCTGATCGACCGCGTGATCAACATCCGCGCCGATTACAGCGGCATCGGCATCAAGAACGTCACCTTCAACGAGCCGGCCTTCCAGGGACATTTCCCCGAGCGCCCGGTCTATCCCGGCGTCATGATGATCGAGGCGATGGCGCAGACCGCCGGCGTGATCGGCATCAAGTCGGTCGAAGGCACGGAGAAGCCGCGCGCGGTCTATTTCCTCACCATCGACAAGTGCAAGTTCCGCAAGCCGGTGCTGCCCGGCGACACCATCGAGTATCACATGCGCTCGCTCGGGCGCCGCAAGGCCATGTGGTGGTTTCACGGCGACGCCAAGGTCAACGGCCAGATCGTCGCGGAGGCCGATGTTGGCGCCATGCTGACGGATTGAGCGGCCTCAACCCTTCCGGGCCGGCTCGCGCGTCCGGCACGCGTAGCGCCCGGCGGTCGTCTCGCGCTTGATATTCCGGTTGAAGAACTGGCCCATCGACGGCGCGCCGAGGAGGCGCTCGACCGTCTCGGCCGTCACGCCGCAATAGCGGTCATAGGCGCCGTGGCTCGCGACGATCAGGTCCTGCTGCGCGCGATCGTAACAGACCCGCTGAAGCACCGTGCTGCGGGTGATGTCCCGGCATTCGAATGTCTGGAGATCGACGAGGCGGTGTTCGTCGGTCTCGACCGTCTCGGACACGATCGGTGTGCCCGCGAGCTGCGCGAGCAGAAGGACGAAGGCCCTGACCACGATCGTTGAAGCTCCGCCTGAACGTGTTGAGGGGGGCGGGAGGGCCGCCTCATCCAGCACTTGAAACAGGACGAGATGATACGTCACTGGACAGATCGGGCATAGTCGCGCTAACCACCCGAAAACCAAGCGACTTCAATACATAACCAGACCTTCTTGACGAGTAAGATTGGCTTGATGAGCAAGATTGATCCCACCGCACGGGTCGCGGACGGCGCCGTGATCGGCGAGGGTACCGAGATCGGACCCTATTGCATCATCGGCCCGAACGTCGTGATCGGCGCGAACTGCAAGCTGATCGGACATGTCACCGTCATCGGCCACACCTCGCTCGGCAATGACTGCGTGATCTCGCCATTCGCAGTGCTCGGCGGCGCCCCGCAGGATCTCAGTTACAAGGGCGAGCCGACCCGGCTCGAGATCGGTTCGGGCTGCACCATCCGGGAAGGTGCGACGATGAATGTCGGCACGATCAAGGGTGGAGGGCTGACCCGCGTCGGCAGCGGCGGCTATTTCATGAACAACAGCCATGTCGGCCATGACTGCATGGTCGGCGACAACGTGATCTTCGCGACGTCGGCGACGCTCGGCGGCCACTGCGAGATCGGCGACGCCGTTTACATCGGCGGCCTGTCCGCCGTGCATCAGTTCACGCGCATCGGCCCCTATGTCATGGTCGGAGGCGTGTGCGGCGTGCGCGACGACGTCATCCCGTATGGACTGGTCAACGGCCAATATGCGGTGCTGGAGAGCCTCAATTTGATCGGCATGAAGCGCCGCAAATTCACCAAGCAGCGGCTCGCGACCGTGCGCGCGTTCTATCAGAAGCTCTTCCACGGGCCCGGCACCTTCGCCGAGCGGCTGGAGGCAGTGCGGCCGCTCGCGGGCGAAGACTCCGCGATCGCCGAAATTCTCGACTTCATCGGCAAGGGCAAGCGCCCGCTCTGTCTTCCCGCCATCGCAAAGTGATCCTGTGATGGCCGCGGGCACGACATCGGCGGCTTCGCAAGTTTCGTCACCGGTCGGTATCGTCGCCGGCGGTGGCGCCATGCCGTTCGCGGTCGCCGAGTCGCTTGCGGCGCGCGGCATCACGCCGGTGCTGTTTCCGCTACGCGGGGCCTGCGATCCGGCGCGGGTTGAGCAGTTCCGCCACCGCTGGATATCGGTCGGCCAGCTCGGCCGCGCGATGCGGCTGTTCCGCCAGGAAGGCTGCCGCGACCTGATCTTCATCGGCACCTTGGTGCGGCCCTCGCTGTCCGAGATCCGTTTCGACGTCAAGACGCTGCGCCTGCTCGGCAATGTCATCCGCGCGTTCCGCGGCGGCGACGATCATCTGCTGTCGGGTGTCGGCCGAATCCTCGAGCAGGACGGCTTCCGCATGGTCGGCATCAAGGATGTCGCGCCGGATCTGCTGATGCCCGAGGGCTGCATCAGCCGCACCTGGCCGAGCGGCACCAGCAAGAGTGACATCGAACGCGGCCGGGCAGTGCTGACCGCACTCGGTCCGTTCGACATCGGCCAGGCAGCGGTCGTGATCGACGGTCATGTGGTCGCGGTCGAGGACATCGAGGGCACCGACGCACTGCTTGCGCGCGTGGCGCGCCTGCGCGAGGAGGGGCGCATCCGCGCCGCCACGGGACGCGGCGTGCTGGTGAAGGCGCCGAAGAGCGGCCAGGATCTGCGCTTCGACCTGCCGACGATCGGCCCGCGCACGATCGAGGGCGTCGCGGCCGCCGGCCTTGCCGGCATCGCCGTCATCGCCGGCAACACCATCGCCGCCGAGCCGCAGGCGATGATCGCGCTTGCCGACGCGAAATATCTCTTCGTCATCGGCCTGCCCGCGTGATGCTGGACCGCGATCCCAAGCGCAAGATCTTCCTGATCGCGACGGAGGAATCCGGCGACAGGCTCGGCAGCGCCTTGATGAAGGTGCTGCGCCAGCGCCTCGGCGATGGCGTGCAGTTCGTCGGCGTCGGCGGCCGCACCATGGCGCGCGAGGGCCTCGAATCGCTGTTTCCGATCGAGGAGCTGTCGATCGTCGGCTTTGCCGCGGTGGTGCAGCAATTGCCGAAGATCCTGCGGCTGATCCGTAACACGGCTGACGCCGTGACCGAGGCTGCGCCCGACGCGCTCGTCATCATCGACAGCCCGGACTTCACCCACCGCGTCGCCCGGCGCGTGCGGTCGCGCAGTCCGGCGATTCCCATCGTCGATTACGTCTCGCCGCAGCTCTGGGCATGGCGGCCGGGACGGGCACGGACCATGCTCGGCTATGTCGATCACGTGCTCGGCCTGCTGCCGTTCGAGCCCGAGGAATACCGCAAGCTCGGCGGACCGCCATGCAGCTATGTCGGCCATCCCCTGATCGAGCAATTGGGCTCGCTGCGGCCGAACGCGGAGGAGCAGAAGCGCCGCAACAGTGAGCCCCCGGTGCTGCTGGTGCTGCCCGGCAGCCGCCGCAGCGAGATCCGGCATCATCTCGACGTGTTCGGCGCAACGCTGGGCCGGTTGCAGGCTAAGGGCTGCGCGTTCGAGCCGATGCTGCCGACCATGCCGCATCTCGAAACCACCATCCGCGAAGGCATAGCGCATTGGCCGGTCAAGCCTCACATCGTGATCGGCGAGAGCGAGAGGCGTGCGGCCTTCCGCATCGCGCATGCTGCGCTGGCCAAATCCGGCACGGTGACGCTCGAGCTCGCATTGTCGGGCATTCCGATGGTGACGGCCTATCGCGTCGGCGCCATCGAGGCCTTCATCCTGCGCCGCGCGATCCGCGTCTCCTCGGTGATCCTTGCCAATCTCGTGATCGGCAGGGATGTCATCCCGGAGTTCCTGCAGGAGGAGTGCACGCCGGAGAAGCTGGCGCCGGCGCTCTCTGCGCTGCTGACGGATTCGCCGCTCCGCCGTGAGCAGGTCGAGGCATTCGCCAAGCTCGATCAGATCATGTCAACCGGCAACAAATCGCCGAGCATGCTCGCCGCCGAAATCGTGCTCGCGACGATGCGCAAAGGACGTCGGGCGAGCTAGCACGTGTACTCATATCGCGTGCATCAGCCGCTAACTTGTTGAGACCTTAAGCGCTACGTTGTGGGCAAGGGAGACCGGTGCAGATGGACGATCATCCATTCCGAGCCACGTTTCGCAACTACGAAGGTGACGCGCCCCCTGCCGACTGTTTAGTGCTCCATCGAAAAAGCGGACCCGAGTCGATGTTGGGTACGCGCCCTGTAGCGCGATGAGATTTGGATGAATCGTCATCGCGCTTTAACTTGTTGTTTACGCATGAACTTTCCGGAAAACCGCTTCGCACTTTTCCGGATCATGCTTTAGCCGAGGCCCGCGTCGACCCGGAAACACTGGCTGGTGATGCGCCGGCTTTCGTCTGAGGCGAGGAACAGTGCCATGTTGGCGATGTCATCGGGCGTCACCGCGTCGGGAACGGCCTGGCGCGCACGCATCCCGGCGATGACCTGCTCGTCCGGATACCACAGCCGGCGCTGGCGCTCGGTGATCACCATGCCCGGCGCTATCGCGTTGACGCGAATGCGGTCGGGGCCGACCGACCGCGCCAGCGAGTTGGTGAAGCCGACGATCGCCGCTTTCGCCGCGGCATAGACCGGCAGCGCCGGCGCGCCGCGCATCCAGGCGATCGACGACATGTTGATGATGGAGCCGCCGCCGCGCGCCCGCATCTGCGGCACCACTGCCTGTGCGGCAAAGAAGACGTGCTTGAGATTGACACCGATCATCCAATCGAACTCGGCCGGCGTCACCTCGGCGAGAATCTGGCGTTGATCGTTGGCGGCGTTGTTGACGAGAACGGCGGCATCGCCGAGCGAACGGTGGGCCTCTGCCATCGCGGAGCGCAAGGCATCGATGTCGAGGAGATCGCAGGACACGAACAGCGGGGCGGTCCCGGACGAGGCCGCTACTTCCCGCACCAGCGTTCCGCCGGCGTCCGTATCGATGTCGAAGAAGGCGACCCGGGCCCCCTGGGCCGCAAAGGCCCGGACGAAGGCGGCGCCGATGCCACTGGCTCCTCCGGTAATCAACACCACGCGGCCCGCAAGGCCTGAATAGGTCGTCTTCGTCATGCGATCAGTCGCTCCGTCTCGGGGTCGAACAGGCAAATGCGGCGGGTGTCGAGCGCGAAGGCGGCGGTCGTGCCGGGCGCGGGACGGATATCCGGCGAGATCCGCGCCATCGCAGGCTCGCCCCCGAGCCGCAGCAACACCATCGTCTCGGCACCGGTCGGCTCGACCAACTCCACCGGCGCGTCGACGCGGACAGGCGCATCGCTGGAAAAGGTGCGGCTGGCCTCGGCAATGCATTCCGGTCTGATCCCGAACACCACCTCGCGCCCGACAAAGGAGGCTGCGGCGTCGTATCCCCTGAGGCGCAGACGAACCTCGTCGGGCCGTCCCGCGCCGATCACGACCACCGCCCCGTCACTGGCGGCCTCGAGCCGCGCCGGCATGGTGTTCATCGGCGGCGAGCCCATGAAGCGCGCCACGAACAGATTGGCGGGGTAGCGGTACACGGTATCGGGGTCGGCAAACTGTTGCACGCTGCCCTGATGCATCACGGCGATCCGCGTCGCCATCGTCATCGCCTCGATCTGGTCGTGGGTGACATAGACGATGGTGGCGCCGATGCGCTGATGCAGGCGCTTGATCTCCATCCGCATCTCGACGCGCAGCTTGGCGTCGAGATTGGAGAGCGGCTCGTCGAACAGGAAGAGCAGGGGATTGCGCACCAGCGCGCGCCCCATCGCCACGCGCTGGCGCTGGCCGCCGGACAATTGCGCCGGCTTGCGGCCGAGCAGCGGCTCGATCTGGAGCAGCTTTGCGACATTCGCGACCGCTTTCTCTTGCTCCGCCTTGGGCACGTGCCGGCATTCCATGCCGAAGGTGATGTTCTGGCGCACCGTCATCGAGGGATAGAGCGCGTAGGACTGAAACACCATCGCGATGTCGCGGTCTTTCGGCGCGACGTCGTTGACGATGCGCCCACCGATTTCGATCGTCCCCGCGCTCGGACGATCGAGCCCGGCGACCATGTTGAGCAGCGTGGACTTGCCGCAGCCGGACGGCCCGACCAGTACGGTGAACTCGCCGCTCTCGATGTCGAGATCGATGCCCTTCAGCACCTCCAGATTGGCGTAACGCTTGGATAAGGCGCGAATGCTCAGTGCTGCCATGATGGCCTCATCATTTCACGGCCCCGGCAGTCAGGCCGCGGACGAAGTACTTGCCGCCGAGGAGATAGATCAACAAAGTGGGCAGCGCCGCGATGATCACCGCGGCGCTCTGCACGCCATGCTGCGGGATGTCCGCGACTGCGGCCGATAGTGCGATCAGAGCCGCCGTGACGGGCTGCTGCTGGCCCGTCGTGAATGTCACGCCATAGAGGAACTCGTTCCAGATATGCGTGAACTGCCAGATCACCGTGACGATCAGGATGGGACCCGAGAGCGGCAGGATGATGCGCCAGAAGATACGAAAGAAGCCCGCCCCGTCGATGCGCGCGGCCCTAATCAATTCATGGGGAATGGCGACATAGTAGTTTCGGCAGAACAGCGTGGTGAAGGAGAGTCCCTGGATCGTGTGAATCAGCACGAGACCCGTCAGCGTGTTGATGAGACCGATGTCCCGCAGCACGATGGTCCAGGGCAAGAGGCGCATCTGCTGGGGAAGGAACAGGCCAAGGGTCACGATGCCGTAGATCCAGTTGTCGCCGCGAAAGCGCCAGAGCGACACGGCGTAGCCGGCGATCGCACCGAGCATGGTCGAGAAAATCGTCGCAGGGATCGTGACGAGCGCGGAGTTCAGCATGTACGGCCGGATGCCGGCGCAGGTCTCGGCGACGCAGAAGCCGCTCCAGGCTGCGGCGTAATTGCTCCAGGCCCATTGCCGCGGCCAACCGATCATCGAGGCCTGCGCGATCTCCTCGTTGCTACGGAGCGAGTTCAGCACCACAACGACCAGCGGCGCGAGCCAGGCCGCGGCGACCAGCGAAACGGCGAGATAGATCAAGATCCGGCTCGGTGCGAAGCTGCGATCACGCATGGGCGGCCCGCCGTCGCTGAACATATCGCCACGCCGCATAGGGCAACAGCACCGTGAGAAGAATGAGCAGCATGAGCACCGCCGCCGCCGCGCCGCGGCCGAGCAGGCTGCGCTGGAACATGAGGTCGTAGACGACGAGGGCCGGCAGCTGCGTCGCGATTCCCGGTCCACCGTTGGTGAGCGCGCGTACGAGATCGAACGTCGAAATCGCGAACTGCAACTGGATCACGACGACGGTGACGGTGATCGGCCGAGCGACGGCAGAATGATGCGCCGGTAGATTCGGACCGGGCCTGCACCGTCGATCTGAGCGGCCTTGATGATGTCGGCGTCGACGGACCGCAGGCCGGCAAGGAAGAGCGCCATGGCGAAGCCCGACGACTGCCAGATCGCAGCAATGACAATGGTCCAGATGGCCATGTCGCGGTCGATCAGCCAGTCGAACTTGAAGGAGGTCCAGCCGAGGTCGTGGACCAGCTTCTGGATCCCGAGGCCAGGATTGAGCAGCCAGCTCCAGACCGTGCCCGTGACCACGAAAGACACGGCAAGGGGATACAGGAAGATGGAGCGCAGCAGGTTCTCGCCGCGAATGCGCTGATCGAGCAGGATCGCAAGGATGAGCCCGGTCGCTGCGCTCAGCAGCACGAAAGCGCTGCCAAACAGCAGCAAATTGTCGAAGGCGATCTGCCAGTTCCGCGATGCCGTGACCGCCGTGTAGTTGCGCAAGCCGACCCAGCCCGCGACCGGGACCAGAGTGGATGGCGTGAACGATATCCAGATCGTCCACAGCGCGAACGACACGAGGTGCGCCGCGGACAGCAGCAGCGGCACCCAGATCAAGAGATATTCGGGCAGCCGGCGCACCAATTCGGTAGCCGCCGACCGCCCCGGTCTTGTCAGGACGGCATCGGTCAACGTGCGCCCTCGACGGCCTCGGCGAGGCGGGTGACCGCTTGCTCCGGCTTGATCGTCTTGTTCTTCACGTACTCCGTGATCACGTCGATCATCGCCGCGGTCATGCCGTTTTCCTGCGCCATGTTGTGCGCAAGGCTCAGGACCGCCTGATTGCTGGCGATCGCGTCCTTTAGAGCTGCTGCGGTCCGCCGTTGACCTTCTGACCAGCCTTCGCCGGAAAGGTCAACATCGGTGCGCACGGGGATCGATCCGGTGATCTGCGAATACATCGTCTGGATCGCCGGATCCATGACGAGCTGGGCCATCAGCATCTGGCCGGCTTGCAGGTCCGGCTCCTTGCGCTGCCAGAAGATGAAAGCATCGGCATTCAACAGGAAGACCGGCTTGCTGTTGTCGCTGGGGCCCGGTGCAATCATGAAGTCCTCGAACTTGAAGCCGGCATTGCGCAACACGCCCTGCGCCCAGCCGCCCATGATCATCATGCCCATGTCGCCGTCGACGAAGCGCTTCAGGTTGGTCGAAAAATGTTGGGCGCCGACGTTGGGGTCCATCCAGTCGGAGATCTTGCGCACCTGCGCGAACGCAGCCTTGATCTCGGGTCCCTCGAGAGCTTTCGTGTCGAGATTCATGATGGCTGCGCGGTATGCGGTGGGACTGATGCCCGCGAGCGCGGCCTCGAATTTCTGCCCGTCGTCGGGGCGGGTCCCACCGTTGGCAATGGGATAGGGGACACCGCCCGCTTTCATCTTTTCGGCGAGGTCATTGAAGTCGGCCCAGGTGACGGGGATCTTGTCGGCCTTGGCCTTGTCCATCGCGCGTTTGGACAGGAACAGCATGTTGGTGCTGTAGATCTGCAACGGCAATGCAATCCATTTGCCCGCCGGCTTGTGCAATCGCGCAAGATCGGGAGCGATGACCTTTTCGTAACCGGCGGCAGCGACGACGCCGTCGAGATCGACGGTCGGAGCAATCTTCGACCAGGCCGCAATCTCCGGACCCTTGAGCTGCGAGCAGGCCGGCGGATCGCCGGCCATGATCTGCGCGCGCAGCTTGTTCATCATCTCGGTGGTGAAGCCGGGGACGGGCGAGTGCTGCCAAACGCCGCCTTTCTCCTCGAATTTCTTGCCCAGCGCCGTGATCGCCGCTCCGTCGCTGCCCGCGGACCATTGCGAGATCGCGGTCAGGCGCGGCTTGACCGCGCCTTGCGCGCGGGCAAATGCCGGCAGGGCGAGTGTGGCGACGGATCCAGCGAGCAGACGGCGCCTTGTTGTTGTGATCGGCATTGCAATTCCTCCCGGTGTGAAGTCTCGGCACATATGGGACGTGCAGGTTCAGCGCATGTCAGGCCGCCTCCGTCGATGCCGCCGGCATGCCGCCGCGGCTGGCCAGACAAAAGGCGGCGAAAGCCAGTGCGGCTTGCGGATCGTTGCCCGTCGAGGGCGGCACGAAGGCGAGGGATAGCCGCGCCAGTTTGCGTCCGCCCAGCAGGCAGGCGTCGATCCCATCGACCACCGCCTTCCGATCCTCTTCGGACAGAAGCGAGGGCCAGCCGCTGATCGCGACGCCGCCGCATGGCTTGACGTTCAGCGTGTTGCCGACCGCAAGGCCAAGCCGGAACAAGCGTCGCCGCAACTCCTGGCGCACGCGCGCCGAGAGCGGGATCGTGTGCACCCATTCGCTGCCGTGCTGGAGCAATTCAGCCTCGGAGATGCCGAGGAGCGCGGCCAGAGCGGGAAGCGAGGTATAGGCCTCGACGCAGCCGTGATGGCCGCAGCGGCAGCGCGGTCCCTCAGGCCCGAACACCATGTGGCCGAGTTCGATCGGTTGCAGGGCATCGGCCTCGGCCGGATCATCCATCCAGGCGCCGGCAACGCCGTGGCTGACGAGGACGAACAGATGCGTGTCGCTGAACGGATAGTTCTGCGTGCGGCAGCGGTGAAAGATGGCGTGCGCCACCACCGAATTGGTGAATTCCAGCGGCACCCCGGCAAACATCTCGCCGATCATGCCACTGAGACGCGCGACATGGCAGGGGATGATCGGGTTGCCGGATACGGTGAGCCGGCCAAGGCCCGGAATGGAGACGCCGATTTGTGAGAGCGTGATGTGGCGGCGGCGTGTCCAGTCGCGCAGCAATGTCATCGCCTCGCCGAACACGCGGCCGACCGTTTCGACCGTGGGTACCTTCGGCAGTGGCAGACGCTCCGTGTAGTGCAATTCGCCGGCGAGACCGCCGACGCCGACGCTGAGCCATTGAGCGCTCAGCTCGACGGCTGCGAGCGCCACCGCACCGTCGAGTGACACGAGGCCCGTCGGGCCGCCGACGTAAGGAGCAGGGCGCCGCACTTCCTCGATCAGGCCTTCGGCCTTCAGGTCGAACAGGATGCGCGACAGGCTCGCTTCCGACAGGCGCACGGCCTTGGCCAGAGGCGGACGAAACGAGCCGCCCGACTGAAGCAGATGAGTCAAAATGGCAGCGCGCGTCTGCCGCCGACTTCGCGGCTGCTCCGGCATTTCCATCCCTGTCGTCATTCTTACTTAGTGTAAGAATTTGCGCGCGGAGCGCTTCGGCTGTCAAGCGGTGGCCGGCGCGGTGCGCCGACTTGTTGTTGTGCGCGGCAGCATGGTTGCCGCGTCAGCTGCCGAGGAAATCGTGAGGTTGGGCAGCTGCGCTTTACCACTCGACGGGTCCCGCAAACGAAAACGGCGCCATCTTTCGATGACGCCGCTTCGAAGCCGTTATGGCCGATTGTTAGCGCTTGTCGATCGGAACGTAATCGCGCTTGGCGACGCCGGTGTAGAGCTGGCGCGGACGGCCGATCTTCTGATGCGGATCCTCGATCATCTCGCTCCACTGGCTGATCCAGCCGACGGTGCGGGCGACCGCGAACAGCACGGTGAACATCGAGACCGGGAAGCCCATCGCCTTCAGCGTGATGCCCGAATAGAAGTCGACGTTCGGGTAGAGCTTGCGATCGATGAAGTACTGGTCGCTGAGCGCGATCTTCTCGAGCTCCATCGCCACCTTCAGCATCGGATCGTCGCCATGGCCGGTCTCCTTGAGCACGGCGTGACACATCTTCTGCATGATCTTGGCGCGCGGATCGTAGTTCTTGTAGACGCGGTGACCGAAGCCCATGAGGCGGACTTCCGAGTTCTTGTCCTTCACCTTGGCGATGAACTCGGGGATCTTATCGACCGTGCCGATCTCGTAGAGCATGTTGAGCGCGGCTTCGTTGGCGCCGCCATGCGCCGGGCCCCACAGGCAGGCGATGCCGGCTGCGATGCAGGCGAACGGGTTGGCGCCCGAGGAGCCGGCGATGCGCACCGTCGAGGTCGAGGCGTTCTGCTCGTGGTCGGCGTGCAGGATGAAGATCTTCTCCAGCGCGTCGGCGAGAACCGGGCTGACCTTGTAATCCTCGCAGGGCACCGCGAAGCACATGTTCAGGAAGTTCTCGGCAAAGCGCAGCGAGTTCTTCGGATAAACGAAGGGCTGGCCGACGGTATACTTGTAGGCCATCGCGGCCAGCGTCGGGATCTTGGCGATCATGCGCATGGAGGCGACCATGCGCTGCTTGGGATCGTTGATGTCGGTCGAGTCGTGATAGAACGCGGCCAGCGCGCCGACGGCCGCCACCATGATCGCCATCGGATGGGCGTCGCGGCGGAAGCCCTGGAAGAAGCGGGCCATCTGCTCGTGCACCATCGTGTGATGGGTCACGCGATAGTCGAAATCCTTCTTCTGCGCGGCGGTCGGCAGATCCCCGTAGAGCAGGAGATAGCAGGTCTCCAGGAAGTCGCCGTGCTCGGCGAGCTGCTCGATCGGGTAGCCGCGGTATTCCAGCACGCCCGCATCACCGTCGATATAGGTGATCTTGGACTGGCAGCTCGCGGTCGAGGTGAAGCCCGGATCGTAGGTGAACAGGCCGGATTGGCCGTAGAGCTTGCCGATATCGATGACGTCAGGCCCGACGCTACCGCTGAGGATCGGGAGATCGTAATTCTTGTTTCCGACCGTCAGCGTCGCGGTCTTTGGGCTTGGTTTTGCGTCCATCAGAGGTCCCCGATGTGTGGTGAAACGGGCCGGAGCCGGAGGCCCCCAGGGAGAGCATGGGGGCAGGCCGGATGTTCCAGAATGTACGGGGGAGATGGGTATATTATTGCTATGTGCGCTGCAAGATCGCCGCACGCATGGTCGACTTACGTCGTAGACTGATCCTTAAGCCGGCCGAGGCTCTCCTGGCGCCCCAGGACGTCCAAAACCTCAAATATACCAGGCGACGTCGTCCGTCCGGTGAGCGCCGCCCTGAGCGGCTGGGCGACCGCGCCGAGTTTGAGACTATTTTCCTCGGCAAAGGCGCGCAGCGCGGCTTCAGTTGCCGTACCGCTCCACGTCTCGACCTTCTCCAGCGCGGAATGAAGCTGGCCGATCAGCTTGCGATTTTCGGGCGTCAGCAATGCTTCCGCCTTGGGATCGAGCGCCAGCGGCCGGTCGGCAAAGATGAAATGGGCGCCGTCGATCAGCTCGATCAGCGTCTTGGCGCGCTCCTTCAGGGCCGGCATGGCCTTGAGGAGCTGCGAACGCGTGGTGTCGTTTAACTTGGCCTTGAGCTCGCTCCGTCCGGGCACATGGTCGAGCACGTCCTCGAACATCTTCACGAGCGATTGATCGTCGGTGTGGCGGATGTAGTGGCCGTTGAGGCTTTCCAGCTTGGCGAAGTCGAAGCGGGCGGCGGCCCGGCCGACGCTGGCGAGGTCGAACGCCGCGATCATCTCCTCGGTCGAGAAGATCTCCTGGTCGCCATGGCTCCAGCCGAGCCGGACCAGGTAGTTGCGCAGCGCCGCAGGCAGGTATCCCATGGCGCGGTAGGCATCGACGCCGAGCGCGCCATGCCGCTTCGACAGTTTCGAGCCGTCCGGGCCGTGGATCAGGGGGATGTGGGACATGCTCGGCAGTGCCCAGCCCATCGCATCGTAGATCTGCTTCTGGCGCGCGGCGTTGATCAGATGGTCGTCGCCGCGGATCACGTGGGTAACGCCCATGTCGTGGTCGTCGACGACCACCGCGAGCATATAGGTCGGGTTGCCATCGCCGCGCAGCAGGACGAGATCGTCGAGGTTCTCGTTCTGCCAGACCACGCGGCCCTGGACCTGGTCCTCGATCACGGTCTCGCCGGTCTGCGGCGCGCGCAGGCGGATGGTGGGCTTCACGTCGCTTGGCGCCGTCGCGGGATCCCGGTCGCGCCACATGCCATCATAGAGGCGGGTGCGGCCTTCCGCGCGCGCCTTCTCGCGCATGGCGGCGAGCTCCTCGGCCGTGGCGTAGCAGCGATAGGCCTTACCGTCGGCCAGCAGCTGCTCGGCGACCTCGCGGTGGCGGGCGGCGCGGCTGTACTGGTAGATCACCTCGCCGTCCCAGCCGAGCTCGAGCCACCTCAACCCGTCGAGGATGGCGCCGATCGCAGCCTCCGTGGAGCGCTCCCGGTCGGTATCCTCGATCCGGAGCAGCATCTTGCCGCCGTGCTTCTTGGCATAGAGCCAGTTGAACAGCGCCGTGCGGGCGCCCCCGATATGGAGAAAGCCGGTCGGGGAGGGAGCAAAGCGCGTGACGACGGAATCGGACATTCTTGGCAAGGCCTATGCATTGGAGGCGGTGGTGTATAGCAGGAACGGGACATAACTAAAGCCCGACGCGGACAGGCCTTGCTTAAGCTCTTGGCGCGGCCACGCGAATTTGGCAGAAGGACCGCTGATTTCCCTACAGGATTTTCGTAATGACAGAACCGGTGGCAGCTGAGGTTGGGCGCGATTTCATTCGTGACATCATCCAGGCCGATCTCGATCAGGGCAAGTACCAGGAGATCGTGACCCGGTTCCCGCCGGAGCCGAACGGCTACTTGCATATCGGCCACGCCAAGTCGATCGCACTCAACTTCGGCATCGCCCAGGAGTTTCCGGGCCGCTGCCATTTGCGTTTCGATGATACCAACCCGGTCAAGGAAGAGCAGGAATATATCGATTCCATCCAGGCCGACGTGCGCTGGCTCGGTTATGACTGGGGCAAGAACCTGTTCTTCGCCTCGGACTATTTCGACCGTCTGTACGAATGGGCGGAGCAGCTGATCCGCGACGGGCTCGCCTATGTCGACGACCAGACCCAGGAGGAGATCCGCCTCTCGCGCGGCACGCTGACCGAGCCGGGCAAGAACTCGCCGTTCCGGGACCGCAGCGTGGAGGAGAACCTCGACCTGTTCCGGCGGATGAAGGCCGGCGAATTCCCCAACGGGGCGCGTGTGCTGCGGGCCAAGATCGATATGGAAGCGGGCAACATCAATCTGCGCGATCCCGTGCTGTATCGCATCCTGCATGCGCACCACCCGCGCACCGGCAACGCCTGGTGCATCTATCCGAGCTACGACTACGCCCACGGCCAGTCGGACGCCATCGAAGGCATCACGCATTCGATCTGCACGTTGGAGTTCGAGGACCACCGGCCGCTCTACGACTGGTTCATCGAGAAGCTGCCGGTACCGTCCAAGCCGCACCAGTACGAATTCGCGCGGCTGAACCTGACCTACACGCTGCTGTCCAAGCGCGTGCTGACCCAGCTTGTCCGCGACGCCCATGTCGCGGGCTGGGACGATCCGCGCATGCCGACCATCGCGGGAATGCGCCGCCGCGGCGTGCCGCCGGCCGCCTTGCGCGAGTTCGTCAAGCGCATCGGCGTCGCCAAAGCCAACAGCGTGGTCGACGTCGGCATGCTGGAGTTCTGCATCCGCGAGGAGCTGAACCGCAGGGCGCAGCGCCGCATGGCGGTCTTGAGGCCGCTGAAGGTCGTGATCGAGAACTATCCGGAAGGGCAGACCGAGGAGCTCGAGGCGATCAACCATCCCGACGATCCGTCGGTCGGCACGCGCAAGATCACGTTCGGCCGCGAGCTCTATATCGAGCAGGACGACTTCATGGAGAACCCGCCGAAGAAGTTCTTCCGCTTGTCGCCGGGCAACGAGGTGCGGCTGCGCTATGCCTACTTCGTCAAGTGCACCGGCGTGATCAAGAACGACAAGGGCGAAGTGGTGGAGCTGCGCTGCACCTATGATCCCGCGACCAAGGGCGGCAACGCGCCCGACGGCCGCAAGGTCAAGGCGACCATGCACTGGCTGGCGGCGGCGACGTCGAAGCCGGCGGAGATCCGCATCTACAACCAGCTGTTCTCCAATCCGAGCCCGGACGCCTCGAATTTCGCAGCCGATCTCAATCCGAATTCGCTGGAGATCCTGTCCGATGCGCGGATCGAGGCTTGCGTTGCGGAGAGCAATTCGACCGAGCCGGTGCAGTTCGAGCGCCAGGGCTATTTCGTGCGCGACAAGGACTCGACGCCGGGCAAGCCGGTGTTCTCGCGCACCATCGGCCTGCGCGACACGTTCGCGAAGGAAGTCGCGAAAGGTTGAGGGCTGACCTGAGCAAGCGACGCCGACGCCATCGTTTCCGCCATCATCGCGAAATGGTGCGCCGGCTTCGCAAAGCTCGATGCAACGGCTCCGGTCGCTACAGCTTGTAGCCGATCTTCCTCAGGAGGTCCTTCCGCCACGCAATGTCGGCGTCGGTCTCGATACCCAGCGGTGAGGCGCCATCCACTACGCCGAGCACGCCACGGCCGAGCTCCGTTTGTGCGACGATCACCTGCGTGGGGTTGGCCGTCGCGCAGTAGATGCGGCAGACCTCCGGCACCGAGCGCACGGCAGCTAGGACGTTGACCGGAAAGAAGCCGTCGCCCAGGAAGATCAGAAAAGTGTGGCCGGCGCCAATGGCCAATGCGTTGTTGCGGGCGTGGGTGAGGGCCGCTTCGTCATTGCCCGACCAGCGCACCAGCCGCTTGCCGGAGGCCTCGCAGAAGGCCAGCCCGAATCGGATGCCCGGAACCGTGCCAACGAGCGCCTCGTGGAGATCTTCCACGGTCTTGATGAAATGCGACTGACCGAAGATGAAGTTGGCCGCCTCCGGCTTGACGATGGGTACGACGGTGAGTTCCATGGCCGCGCTCCGGGAGAGAGCTACACAATTCATGTTAGGCCGACGGAAAGCGATTGTCAGCCGCTGCCCGAGCCGCTTGGTGGAACCGGCGGACTCGCTCCAGGTCCTTCGCATGCGAACCGTCCTGGTCCGTTTTCGTCTTGGAGTCGACGCCGGCAGGACGGACCGTTCGGATCGCTCCTGCGACATTGTCCGGTCCGAGGCCGCCTGCGAGCACGACCGGTACACGGACGACATCCACGATGCGGCGACTGATGTTCCAATCATGCGTCACGCCGAGCGCGCCGATCTGCCTGTCCGTGCACCGATAGCTGTCGAGCAGCAGAAAGTCTGCGATGCCATCGTAGCTCTCGGCAATTGCGACGCTTTCCTCGGAGAACACCGGTATGCTTCTCATCACGACGATCCCGGGCAACATGCGCTTGAGGGAAGCAACATCTTGCGGGGAAAGCAGTTCGGCGCTGGCTCCCAAATGGACGATCGCGGGGTTGAGCTCGCGCGCCCACGACGCAATCAAGGCGAGATCGCAGGTCAGAAACAGTGCCGAGAATTTCGATGGCGGTACAATTGCCGCGCCGATCTTGGAAGCCGTTGAGATCGGCAGTTCGCGTGGAAATTGGCCTTCTCCGACGAGCACGCCGACATGGTCGACGCCAATGACTGAAAGTGCGGACGCCTCTTCGGGGGTAGAGATTTCATAGATCTGGGTCAACATCGGCGCAACCTCTCCGAGTCTCAGGGAGACGCCTCGAACGCTGCCATCACCTCGGCCAGCATCCGTTCCTGCTCTCCCGCATAGCGCGGAGAGAAGTGAAAAGGCTCGACGCGGCGGACCTTGGCTTCCCGTGCGACTTCTCCGGCAGCCGTGGTGGTAAGATGAGCCCGCTCCTTCGCTATTGCGGCGTCCGCGTCCGCAAACGCCGCCTCGATGAAGAGGATGTCTGCATTCTGAACCAGCGCCACGATGGCGGTGCGATTGGCCGGCGTGTCGGCAACATCGGTCACATAGGCGATTTTCTGGCCGGCAGTGACCGTCACGAGATCGCGCAGGCTTGAGAGTGGCACGAGGCGATCCGACTTGTTCGCTTCTTCGATACGGATCAAATGATCGTCCGCGCGACGCTCGACGACGGCCTTCTTTAGCGACAGCAACCAGGGACCGACGGGTAGTCCACGCTCCGACAGCCTGTTCTTCCATACGTTGACATGGGCCGCCTCCTGCAGCGCAAAGGCGAGGCAGGGCGTGCCATGCTCAAGGATCGCGGCTGACACGCGATGGGTCGGTTCATCGCAGAGTACGCCCGCAATGGTGTTGCCAGAGACGGATGGCTCTGCTGCGAAGCCTTTCCTCAGCCGGAACCGGGTGGTGAAGGTGGAATTTTCCGCTCCAAGTTCGCTGACGTCGAAAACAAGATCGCAGGAATAGTTTTCGACCAGGTTCCAGCGATAGGCCTGAAGCTTGTGAAAGACGTGCTCGGCTAAGCCGGCCGGACCGAACAGCTGTACCGATTTCTCGTGCCCGACGAGCAAACGCAGCAGATGGTCGAAGCCAACGAAATGATCGATATGCGCATGCGAGACAAAGACCTGGTCGACGCGTCGGATCTTCCGCGGCGCCAGTGAAGCAATCTCTCCAATGTCGAACAGCAGACTTCGCTTCTCGAACAGCGTTTCGACATAGACCGTAGGATCGCCGTAGCGACCGTTGACCAGGCTAGGATGGAAAAGCGGTCGCATGACAACAATTCTGCTGCAACAGTCCCAAATGCATCTCTCCTCATCTTAGGGGACGGCGATGGATTTCGCACCGGGCAGGATCGAGCTAGAATACATCTATCGGATCGAGGAGAGAGCCATGAAACTCGTTTCAAGCGCCTTCGCCGATGGTGCCGCAATTCCGCGACGGTTTACCTGTGATGGCGAAAATCTTTCGCCACCTCTGCAATGGAGCGACGCGCCGGAGGGGGCGCGGAGTCTTGTCCTGCTCTGCGATGATCCCGATGCGCCCGCCGGCAAATGGCATCATTGGGCAGTGTACGACATTCCGCCGGAGGTCACGCAATTTGCGATCAACGCCGCACAGAACGCCAGAATGAAGCAAGCCGTCAATGATTTTCGGAAGGCGGGTTATGGCGGCCCGTGTCCACCGCACGGCCATGGGCCTCATCACTATCATTTCCGACTGCTTGCCCTCTCGACGGAGGGCCTGCCGGTAAAGGCCAATGCATCCTGCGGCGACGTCGAGCGAGAGGCGCGCAAGCACGTGATCGCGGAAGCGACCCTCGTCGGTTGGTACGAGAGGTAAGCGAAAGAATGCCCTAAACTAGATATCGTAATACAGATGGAACTCGTAAGGATGCGGTCGCAGCCGGATCGGGTCGATCTCCTTCTTGCGCTTGTAATCGAGCCAGGTTTCGATCACGTCGGCGGTGAAGACATCCCCGCGTAGCATGAATGCGTGATCGCGCTCGAGCGCGTCGAGCGCCTGGTCCAGAGATCCCGGCGTGGACTTCACCTCCTTCGCCTCGGCAGTCGGGAGGTCGTAGAGATTCTTGTCGATCGGGCTGCCAGGGTCAATCCGCCTGTCGATACCGTCGAGGCCGGCCATCAGCATTGCAGCGAAGGCCAGGTAGGGATTGCAGGACGGATCGGGTGAACGAAATTCGACGCGCTTTGCGCGCGGATTCGGCGAATACATCGGAATCCGGCAGCAGGCGGAGCGATTGCGCTGGGAGTAGACGAGATTGATCGGAGCTTCATAACCCGGCACCAGGCGCCGGTAGGAGTTCGTGGTGGGGGCGCAGAGCCCGCACAACGCCCAGGCGTGGCTCAAAAGCCCGCCGATATAGTAGCGCGCGAGCTGGCTCAGCTCGGCGTAGTCGCCCTTGTCGTAGAACAAGTTGGTCTCGCCCTTCCAGAGCGACTGGTGAACGTGCATGCCCGAAGCGTTGTCCTCGAACAGCGGCTTCGGCATGAATGTCGCGGTCTTGCCATGCTGATGCGCGGTGTTCTTGACCACGTATTTGTAGATCATCAAATTGTCGGCCATGCGGGTCAGCGTGGTGAAGCGCATGTCGATCTCGTTCTGGCCGCCGGTCGCGACCTCATGGTGATGGGCTTCGATCTGGATCCCCAGAGATTCCATCGTCAGCACCATTTCGGTGCGTAGCGCCTGCATGCTGTCGGTCGGAGGAACGGGAAAGTATCCCTCTTTCGGGCGCGGCTTGTGGCCGAGATTCGGTCCTTCATCCGTGGCGGTGTTCCAGCTGCCTTCGCTGGAGTCGATTGCGTGCATGGCGAAGTTGATGCCCTGTCCGTAGCGGACCTCGTCGAAGACGAAGAACTCGGCCTCCGGGCCGAAATAGCTCGTATCGGCAAGCCCGGTACCCTTGAGGTAGGTTTCGGCCTTCTGGGCGATGTAGCGGGCGTCCCGGCTATAGGATTGGCCGGTCACGGGGTCGCGGATGTTGCAGATGAGAACCAGCGTCTTGGCCGGACTATAGGGGTCGACGAAGGCGGTCGTCGGATCCGGGACGACGAGCATGTCGCTTTCCTGGATCTCCTGGAAGCCGCGGATCGATGAGCCATCGAATCCAAGGCCCTCGTTGAGTGCATCGGCATTCACCGCGCTCGGCGGTACGGAAAAATGTTGCCACATCCCCGGCAGATCGGTGAACCGCAAATCGATCATCTGGACGTTCTCGTCCGTGATCGCCTTCACGAGGTCTTCGGCTGTCGTACATTTTGCAACCATGGCTTCGCTCCCAGGTCAGCGTCCCGAGATCGCGTAGCCGTTCGGCCGCAACCTGGCGGCTCGCGACGGACTGTGGTCCACGTTCGGCGTTGTCGCCGCAGTCAGGCAAGCTTTGCGCCGACTGTCAGCTTTGGTGTGGCCCGCGCATCAGCTTCATCGCATCTTCGATGTGCCGCCAGGTTCTTGCCAATTCGAGCTCGCCCTTCTGCTCGAGTTCGATGGCGTTTTGAGCGGCTTCCGCAATGGCCTTGGGGCCATGGGCTTCCAGCAACTGCCGCGCATAGTCGTGAATTTCCATTTCTCGCATGGCGTCATCTCCCTCTGCTCCGGGCGCGACCTTCCGCTGCGCCGGGAACGGTCGACATTGACACCTGTCTAGCGTCGTCAGTCTGCATCCGGGTGCGCCGCACTCGCAAGGGCCCTCTCCTGGATGCGCGGCCGGGCTTGGCGCCGGCTCCCGGACCGCCCTCGCGGCCACACAATGCAGGCCGGACGGATGATTTTTTCATCGGTGCGTCCCCAGATAAGTAGGAGAGGGGAGGTGAGCATTATGCGCATCCAACATTGGCAAGACGCTGCCAGCCTGTTGGTGGGCGTATGGCTGGTCCTGTCGTCCCCTATCCTTGGTTTATCCGGGGCGGCTGTCTGGATCACCATCGCGCTTGGGCTCGGCGTCATGCTGTTTGCCGTAGAGGCCTTTGTCATCCCGTCCTACCTGGAAGAGTGGGGCGAAATGCTGCTGGGACTGGCGCTGGTGCTGGTGCCTTGGACCATTGGCTATGACCAGGTAGCAGCCACGGCGAGCAGCGTATTGTCGGGCCTGCTGGTGATCTTGCTCAGTGGCTGGGAGCTGATGACCGATCGTGACTTCAGCGCCTGGTGGCACGATCGCTGGCATCACCCGGCCGGCTGACAAAGAGCAATCGGCCAAACTCGCCGCCGACCGCTATCGGCTGGCGGCCGGAGGCGAGGCTCGATTTGAGCACGCCAGGGACAACGCCTTGGCGCGACGGGGATTCCAATGGCCGTCGTCGCGCTGAAAGGCCGATGCGGCCATTGTGCAGGCCGTGCGGATCCTGCACCTAGACCTGCACAAGACCATTCCGTCACGATGCGGTTCTGGGCTCGATCGGCTGCCAGATGCTGATCTTGCGCGTCTCCGGCATCAGGAACAGCGCGAGCAGGAAGCATACCGCGGGGACCGCGATCGGGTAGATCAACGCGTAGCCGATGCTCCCGGTCGCCGCGAATGCCGCCGACGTGATGAACGGCACCAATCCACCACCCCAGCCGTTGCCGATGTGGTATGGCACCGATACCGACGTATACCGGATCCTGCCCGGAAAGAATTCCGCCAGGAACGCGCCGACCGGCCCATAGACCATCCCAACGTAGCAAACGAGGATGAAGATGATGAAGATCGCGGTCGGATAGTTGACGTTGCCGGGCTGCGTGACTGCTCCCAGCCATAGATACAGCGGATAGTACGTGATTGCGGCCAGCAGCATGCCGCCCAGGATTACCGGCTTGCGGCCGATCTGATCCGACAGCCAGCCGAAGAAAATCAGGCTCGGTGTGGCAATCAGCAGCGCGGCTCCCACGATATAGGCGGAGGTCAGCGGATCCAGCTTCGAGACCTGCTGAAGGAAGTACAGCGCCCAGAACTGACCGCTGTACCAGACCACCCCTTGCCCGATCAGGACCACGATTGCGATCCCGATGAATTTGATGTTCGAACTGAGGAAGGCCTCCCTCCACGGATTCGTCGTCATCTGGCCGCGGGCCCTGATTTCCTGGAAGATCGGCGTCTCCTGGAGCTGGAGCCGAATGTAGATTGCGATGGCCACAAGCAGGAAGGACACCAGGAACGGAACGCGCCACGCCCATTCGTCGAACGCCTGATTGCCGAACCAGGTCCGTGTCAGGATGATCACGGCCAGGGACACGACGATGCCGAGAGTCGGAGAGGTCTGCAGCCAGCCGGTGTAGTAGCCGCGCTTGTCGTCCGGAACATGCTCTGCGACATAGGTGATGGCGCCGCCATATTCGCCGCCCAAGCACAGACCCTGAATCATGCGCAGACCGAACAAAAGGAACGCCGCCGTCAGACCGATGGACTGGTAGGTCGGGATCAACCCGATTGCTCCCGTACCCAGTCCCATTCCGCTCAGCGTGATGAGGAACGTATATTTTCGCCCGACGCGGTCGCCCATCCATCCAAAGAGGAAAGCTCCCAACGGACGGATCAGGAATCCTGCAGTGAACAGCGCGATCGTGCTGAGGAGGGCTGCAACCGGGTGGGACTGCTCGAAGAACTTGACCGACAGAACTGCGGCCAGGCTGCCGAAGATATAGAAATCATACCATTCGATGACGTTTCCCACCGACGCAGCAACAATCACGCGGCGAAAATCGCTCGGTACTTGAATTGCCATGTGCTGCTCCTGTCAAATTCAAACGCTACTCTCGGCGCTTTTCAGCGTCCTTCGCTCGCGCGCTACGCTTGGTGCGCGACGCCACAGGCGAGAATTGCGAGTTGCGTCGGCAGCGCCAAATCTCAGGGAGGCTTGAGCCACCCGAGAAAGAGCTCCAGCGGTCGCTTCGTTACCGCGAGCTATCACAACCTGCCCGTATTGCCGGGGAGGCGGAGACGCAGTGTAGTCCCGCCGGGGCTGGCGTCTTATGAGACTTTCGGCTCAATCGACCGAACCGGGGCTGCCCAAGTCCTGCAAGTCCTGAGATGGAACGGGGTCGCCAACCGCGCTCGGCGATTTTGTCACGAACGAACGGAAAGGCCTCTCAGGCGTTGTGTGGGTCCAACGAGGATCCCGCCATGCAGAACATCGCAGAGCATATGGAAGTGATCGGCGCCGACGGCGTCCATGTCGGCACGGTCGACCGCGTCGAGGGCAATCGCATCAAGCTGACTAGGAAGGACAGTGGGGAAGGCAGCCACAAGGGGCACCATCACTTCATCGACAAGGGGCTCGTTGCCGATGTCGAAGGCAATAAGGTCCGGCTGTCCGCCAAGGCGTCGGTGGCCGTGACCATGGAAGAGGAAAAGTAGGGCCCGCCCGACTTCGTTCCTGATCTGTACCGCTATTCGCGCAGCCGCACGTTCCGGTAGCCTCCGCACCCGTCGCGTATCGTAAGGTGCAGGGGAATGGCGGAGCCGGGGCGGCCAGTACGCTCCCAGGGAGTTGCGGGGACGTGGCCGGTCGGCCGCGCCGCACCGGCTGGCGGCTTTGCGCCGGCGGGCTTTGGCGTCTGGCCGGCTAGCGTCGCAACGTTGCGCGAATGGGCCCGCGCCGAGGCCGGGCCTGGTCGGCTGTTGCCGTGGGTGCCGGTCGCCTTCGGCGGCGGCATCGCGCTTTATTTCGCCGCAGATCATGAGCCGGTGCCGTGGGTGGTCGTCGCGACCGCGGCCGTTCTCGCGCTTGGCGCCGTGCTGCTGCGGCGGAGCCGGTTGTTTGCGCCCGCGATCGTGATCGCGGCGGTCGCCGCCGGCTTTGCCACGGCGACCTGGAAGACGGCGCGCATCGCCCACATCGTTTTGGCCAAGCCGCTCTATTCGGTGTCGCTGTCGGGCTTTGTGGAAGCACGCGACATCCGCGAGCGCACCGATCGCTTCGTACTGCGTGTCAGCGCGATGGAGGCGCAACGCAGCGACGTGAAGCTCGAGCGCGTCCGCCTCTCGGTGCGCAAGGGCACGGCGCCTGAAGTCGGCAGCTTCGTGCAATTGAAGGCGCGGCTGTTGCCGCCGATCTCGCCGGTGCGACCTGGCAGCTATGATTTCTCGCGCGATATGTTCTTCCAGGGCATTGGTGCCTCCGGTTTCGTGATGGGCGCGATCACGGCTTCGGTGCCGCCGGATGCCGGCGGCTTGCGGCTGCGCTACGCCGCCTTCATGCAGGGCCTGCGCGATGCGATCGACGCGCGCATCCGCTCAACGCTCGAAGGCGACAACCGCGCGATTGCGACCGCGCTGCTCACGGGACGGCGCGATGCGATCAGCACGCCCGTCAACGACGCCATGTTCATCTCGGGGCTCGGCCATGTGCTGTCGATCTCCGGCTATCACATGGCGGTCGTCGCCGGCGTCGTCTTCTTCGCAGTGCGCGCGCTGCTGGCGCTGATCCCGGGAATGGCGGCCGGCTTCGCCATCAAGAAATGGTCGGCGGCCGCTGCGCTGGCGGCGGCAGCGTTCTACCTGCTGCTGTCAGGCGCGGAGGTCGCGACACAGAGATCGTTCTTCATGACCGCGGTGGTGTTGATCGCCGTGATGGTCGATCGCCGCGCCATCACCTTCCGAACCCTCGCTGTGGCCGCGCTGATCGTGCTCGCGGTCGCGCCCGAAGCGCTGGTGCATCCCAGCTTCCAGATGTCCTTCGTCGCGACGCTCGGGCTGGTGGCGCTGGTGCAGATCGGCATGCCGAACCTGCTTGCATCGCCCGATCATTCGACGACAGCGCGCATCGCGCTGTGGGGCGGCCGCGAGATCGCGATGCTGTTGCTGGCTTCGTTGATCGCGGGGCTTGCGACCACGCCCTATGCCGCTTTCCACTTCCATCGCGTGACGCCATACGGCGTGCTCGCCAATCTCGGCGCGATGCCGGTGGTCTCGGCGCTGGTGATGCCGGCGGGGCTTTTAGGGTTGCTCGCGGCGCCCTTCGGCCTCGACGGCGTGTTCTGGTGGCTGATGGGGATCGGCATTGACTGGATGGTCGCGGTCTCGCGCTGGGTGGCGGCCCTACCGGGCGCAGTTGGCCGCATTCCGGCGTTCGGAATCGCGCCGTTGATCGCGGCCAGCCTCGGGATCATCGTGATGGGCCTGTTGCGCACGCCCTTGCGCTTGTCCGGCGCCCTGGTGCTGCTGGTAGCGATCCTCTGGGGACTGTCGGTGCGGCAGCCCGATATCCTGATTGCCGGGGATGGCGCGAGCGTCGCGGTCCGGGGCGGCGACGGGCGTTTGCATGTGATCCGCGCGAGCAAGGATGGCTTTCTGCTGAGGGAATGGTTAGCCGCCGATGCCGATCCGCGCGATGCCGCCAACGCCTCGTTGGCGAGCGGTGTGTCATGTGACGAGTCCGGCTGCGTGGCGCCGCTTGCGGACGGGCGGCTGGTCGCGCTTTCTCTGCGCATCGACGCGCTGGCTGATGATTGCAGCCGCGCTGCGTTGGTGGTGACGGCGCGGCCCGCGCCGCCCGATTGCGCAGCGATGGTGGTCGATCGGTCGCGCCTTGCCAGTCAGGGCGCGCTGGCTCTGACGCAAAACGGAGAGGGTTTCTCGGTGCAGGTGGTGAGGGCGAGAGGCGCAAGCCGCCCTTGGCTGCCGGCCGGCGCCGGCGAGGGGGATTTCGACGGCAGCCTTGCGCCGAAGACGGCCGTGCCCCGCAATCGGGACGCAACGCCATCGGAGGCCGACTTGCAGGCTGACGATTGAGGATCGATGCGGAGGAGGCGCGGGATTCTGCAGGACGCAAACCATACCATCTCGCCGGCCTCAGCCGGCGATGGCATTTCAAGTTCTGGCCCTCGACAAATCGGCCGGGGGCGCGCCGACGATCAGCCGATCGGCAGGCGTGTGATCGTGGACCTCGTCTCGGCGACGATCTGCGGCTTGTGCTCGCGCTCGCCAACCGGCTGGGTCACCGGCAGTTGCAGCACGGTCGCGCGCTGGCCTTCGACGAGCTGCGTCACCAGCACGTACTTGCCGTCGGGAAATTCGATCGCGTCATGATGGCGATCGGGAATGTGCGGATCGATCTTGCCGAACTTGCCGACGCGGGAGTTGACGGTGCGCGTCCAGATCCAGCGGTTGTCGTAACGAACGTTGTCGGCGAAAGCGAGCTCCGTTCCCGGCAGCAGGCAGACCGCGACGGAGAGATCGGCTTCAGAGGCGAAGCCGCGTGTCGAGGTGCCGCGGAAGGTTGTCGTGACGATCGTCTCGCCGACTTCGGCAGGGCGCGTCGCGACGGCATGCAGGCTATAGTCACACATCGGGTGCTCCTCATGCGAAGATAGCAAGCCGCACCTCTCTTGGAGGCGCAGGCCTCTATCAGGGTGAAGCATACAACGTTCTGCTCGGTTGTGGGCAAATCTGCGGCTGGGCTTCGCGAGCCGCGATCACATTATCTTTCCCGGATTCGATAGGAACAAAGCCGACGCCTGTGCATTCGAACGGCGCCAATGTCAGCGCCCCGCGGGTGCTGACCGGCTCGCTTATTGCCGGCTCGATTGCGGAGAGCTGCGCATCACATTCCGCGCGTCGCGAATTCGTACTGGCTCGATTGCTTGCGCACATGGCGGTGCGACTGTGTGGCAATGGCCTGCGACGCTGATGCTGCGATCAGCGCTGCAATGATTGTCCATGAAACATCTGGCGGGTGGCGTCTCCTCGAAGCTGTGGCCGCGAAGCGATGTTGCTTCGTGCGGCGTGCCGAGGATCTCGCACCGGAAAAAGGACCGGATAGTCTGAGCAGAACCGGAAAGACCATCCAGCCAGAGCGGAAAATGATCCGCTCCAAGAGGTGTCCAACGACCGCAGACCGCTCAGTACTTCCGGTAGAGCCCGATCAGCTTGCCCTGAATCTTCACGCGGTTCGGCGGAAGAATGCGGACCTCGTAGGCGGCATTGGCTGGCTCGAGTGCGATCGAGGCGCCGCGGCGGCGGAAGCGCTTGAGCGTGGCCTCCTCGTCATCGATCAGCGCCACCACGATGTCGCCGGTATCGGCGCTCTCGTTGCGCTGGATCAGCGCCATGTCGCCATCGAGGATGCCGGCCTCGACCATCGAATCGCCGCGCACTTCGAGAGCGTAGTGCTCGCCCGCGCCGAGCATGTCGGGCGGTACGCTGATGGTGTGGCTGCGGGTCTGCAACGCCTCGATCGGCGTGCCGGCCGCGATGCGGCCCATCACGGGCACCGCGACGGGACGCTCGCCCTCGTCAACAGGCGGGCTGGAGCTCGCGCGCACCTTGCCGAGATTGCCCTCGATGACGCTCGGCGTGAAGCCGCGGCGATTGCCGGCAGCGGCCTGGAGTTCGGGCAGCTTGATCACCTCGATGGCGCGGGCGCGGTTGGGCAGGCGGCGGATGAAGCCGCGCTCCTCGAGCGCAGTGATCAGGCGATGAATGCCTGACTTCGAGCGCAGGTCGAGCGCATCCTTCATCTCGTCGAAAGACGGCGGCACGCCGCTTTCCTTCAGACGTTCGCTGATGAACCGCAGAAGCTCGTATTGTTTGCGCGTCAACATCTCGACCAAAGTCCCCCGGTTGATGTCGTTCGATTCCGAGACGATGAATTCAGCGATAAGCCGCTACATCCTCGAAACAAATCATGAACGGACACTATATGTTCGATATGTGTTCCGCAACTGCTTAATTTACGGTGAACGGGGCAAATCTCGCGGAATGCGTGTGCCGTGCAGCTCAGACGGGGAGCCGCAGCACCTCGCAAGGCGTGCCGGCCTCGGCCTTCGGCGCGAACGGCGCGCGTACGAGAAGTACCTGTGCCGCAGCGAGATTCGCAAGCAGAGAGGAGTCCTGATGGCGGACGGGAAGGGCGACGAGCGTGCCGTCGCCGCGCAGTTCCAGTCGCGCACGCAGATAATCCTCGCGCTGGTCATTGGCCCCGAGATCGCGGCCCAGCACGGCGCATTCGCGGCGATGATGAATCACCGAACGGCCTGACAGGGCGCGAATCAGCGGCACCATGAACAGGAAGGCGCACACGTATGATGACACGGGATTGCCGGGCAGGCCGATCACGCGCATGGCGCCGAGCCGTCCGTGCATCATCGGCTTGCCGGGCCGAATCGCGATCTTCCAGAACGCCATCGAGATGCCTTCGCCCTTCAGCGCCTGCTGAACCAGATCGTGATCACCGACCGATGCGCCACCGGTCGTGATCAGGATGTCGGCGCCGCTCTCGCGAGCGCGGCGGATGCCGGCGGAAGTGGCCTCCAGCGTGTCGGCGGCAACGCCGAGATCGATGGTCTCGGCGCCCTCGCTGCGGGCGAGCGCGTGCAGGGCATAGCCATTGGAATAGACGATCTGGCCGCGACCGGGCGCGGTGCCCGGCATCACCAGCTCATCGCCGGTGGCAAGGATCGCGACCCTCGGACGGCGGCAGACGGCGAGCTGCGGATGATTCATCGCAGCGGCGAGCGCGAGATCGCGCTCGGTGAGACGGGTTCCTTTGCGCAGCAGCACGTCGCCCTCGCGGAAGTCGACGCCGGCGGGACGAATGTGCCGTCCGGGAATCGCGGCTTCCTTGATCATGATGTGCTTGCCGTCGGCGACCGTGTCCTCCTGGATCACGACCGCATCGGCGCCGTCGGGAATAACGCCGCCGGTAAAGATCCGCACCGCTTCGCCGACGCCGACCGTTCCCGCGAACGGACGGCCCGCTGCGGCTTCGCCGATCACCGCCAGTCTGGAATCGATCGTTGCCGCGTCTGCCGCGCGCACGGCATAGCCGTCCATCGCCGACATCGCTTCCGGCGGCTGCGTGCGCCGCGCCGCGACGTCCCGCGCGAGCACGCGATGGTAGGCGGTGTCGAGGGCGACCGTCTCCTCGGCCAGCGGCTCTGTGCCTGCGAGCACGGCGGCAAGCGCGTCGGATACCGGCATCAGGGCCACGGCGAACTCCCGCAACAAATCGAACAAATCGAAGGACTCGGTCGGCAAAGTTCTAGCCGAGCGGAGGGGCTGAAGCAAAAGACCTCCTCAACCCGGCGAAAAGCCACACTTCCTTTCCGCACTGGCTGTCGATGACAAAACTGCTCGAAAAGGCACTTCAAGCCGTGCGGCGGCTTCCTGCGGATAGCCAGGACGAGATTGCGTGTTCGATATTGGCTTTGATCCTGACGTCGAAGCCCCGTTCCGCCGCTTCGAGCGAAGAGGCGCAGGTTCACGGAACGCGCGACCCACGATCTGATTAGCATTGCCGATTATGTTAGGGAGCACAGCCCGTAAGGCGCGTTGCGATCCTTGAATCGCTTCAACCGGCTGGACGAAAAGGCTGGCGAAATCGTCATTCTCACGATTCAGCATCCCGCACGGGAACGCGAGCACTCGGATGCCTAAGGTGGCTCAAGTCCGCCGCGGCATGATCCGGAAGGCGAGGCAGACCGGCACGAGGACGGCCATGGCGAGCACGAGAAGGACGAGCGCCACGGCCAGCATCGGTCAACGCTCCGTCGGATCGTCCGGACTGACGTCCGCGACGTCGGGCGCCCTGGGACCTTGATCCTTGTCGGGCAGCGGATCGGCCTGGGATTTCAGGTCGGCGGCCTTGCTGATCAGCTTGGCGGAGAGGTCAGAATCCGAGGTGGTTCTGGCGAATTCGAGCAGGAGCGAGGCTTGCTTGGTGAGATAGGTCTTGCCCAGCACGTCGATCAGTCCAATGTAGAAGTCCCAACGGACTCATGAGTCCGATGGGTGGTATTCCGTTCCCGGAACTCTGTATAAAAATGCACAAAGTGATTGGGTTCCTCATCGCGTGCAATTTAGTTTCGGGAACTGAGCACGAACCGGGCCTCCCGCGGCTCAGATACCCAGCGCTTTCAATGCGTTTCCGACGTCACGCGGCGAGGTGACATGCACGGTCTTCAAGCCGCGCGCCCGCGCTCCCTCGACGTTCTCGGCGAGGTCGTCGAAAAAGACAATGCGATCCGCCGGCACCCCGATCGCCGCCACGACGTGATCGAAAGCCTCCGCGTCCGGTTTGCGCAGTCCGATGCTGGACGACAAATACAGCTCGCGGAAATGGCCGAGCAGGCCGGCGTATTCTTTCGAGAAATAGTCCACATGCGGCCGATTGGTGTTGGAGAAGGCGTAGAGCGGCATCTGCTTCGCCGCGCGCGGCAGCAGCTCGGCGATATCTGGCATCTCACCGGCGAAGATCGCGTTCCAGCCTTCCAGGAACTGCGCGTCCGAGATGCCGATTCCGAGCGAGGCACGCAGCGAGGCGAAATAGTCCGCGTCGCTGATCTTGCCCATCTCGTGCAGCCGGTAGGCCTCGTCACGCACATAGCGCGCGACGATGGCCTCGGGCCGGCAGCCCGCATGTCCCGCCCAGCAGGCGATCGCCTTGGAGAAGTCGATGTCGAGCACCACGCGCCCGAGGTCGAACAGCAGCGCATCGGCGCTGCCGGGAGAGAGTGATGTCATTGCGTCCTTTTCACTTCAATATCGGCAACTCAGTAGCGATAGGGCTCATGGTCGAACAGCGGGAACGCGCTGAACACGCCGGGTGCGTTGGTGGCGGTCGCCGGATGCAGGCAGGATTTATCGATCTCGGCGAATGAGGTGGCGCCCAAGAGGCCAAGGCAGCGCAGCGCCTCGTCCTCCAGCAGCTCCAGCATTCGCGCGACGCCGCCTTCGCCGGCGGCCGCCAGCGCCCAGCACTGCAGCCGGCCGATGCCGACGAGGTCCGCGCCCGCCGCGATTGCCTTGACGATGTCGGTGCCGCGGCAAAAGCCGCCGTCGACCATGATCTTGGCGCGGCCCTTCACGGCATCGACGATCTCCGGCAGCACATGCATGGCGCCACGGCCGTGGTCGAGCTGGCGGCCGCCATGGTTCGAGACGTAGATCCATTCGACACCGTGCTCGAGCGCGATCTGCGCGTCCTCGGCGGTGGCGATGCCCTTCAGGATCAGAGGGATCTTGAACTTGTCCTTGATCATCTTGACGGTCCGCCACTCCAAGCCCTTCTGGAAATCGCCTCCGGTGGCGCGCAGGCGGCTCTCGCGCACATAGCGCTTGGCGATGTCACGTTCGCGACGGCTGTAATGCGCGGTGTCGACGGTCAGGCAGAAGGCGGCATAAGCGTTCTTTTCGGCCCGGCTGACGACATCGGCGACGAAGGCATCGTCGCCGCGGACATAGAGCTGATAGAGCCGCAGCGCGTCGGGCGCAGCCTCGGCGGTCTTCTCCAGGCCGGGCTCGGACACCGAGCTCAGCATGTGCGCCGCGCCGAAGGTGCCGGCGGCGCGCGCGACGCTTGCCGCGCCATCCGGATCGAAGATCTCGAGCGCGCCGACCGGGGCGAGCACCACCGGCAGGCGCATCCTGCGGCCGAGCTGCTCGACGGAACCATCGACCTTGCGGACGTCGCGCAACACGCGTGGCCGGAAGGCGATCTCGTCAAGCGCCATGCGGTTGCGCCGCATCGTGGTCTCGGTCTCGGCCGCTCCGACGATGTAGTCCCAGGCATTCTGGTTGAGGTTGGCGCGCGCCTTCCGGATGAACTCGTGCAGGTTCTGGAACGGCTCGTTGCTGGCGCCGAGTTCGACGTTCCGTTCCGGCCGGATGCGGGGCGCTTCATTCATTGTTGTCCTCCCGAGAATTTGAAGTCTTGTCGCCATCGCCTATCGCGTCCGGCCCTCCAAAACCATCCTAAAATCGCATAGCTGTGAGGCGCGGGCGGCCGACCGGTTTCCGCTTTGCGCGAAACAGTTTCGGAACGTTGCCAAAAGTTTAGGCCAAGGCGAAGGGATTTCTTCGGCGCGGCCGCTAGCGCGGCATCCGGCCTTGAAGAAACCGGAATGGTATTGTGAGAAGCGGGCTGGATCGCCATTTGCATGGCGCCCCCCAGCCCCAAGAGAACCGCCAAGCAAAAGGCTAGCCCATCCATGCGGAAAACCCTGCTGTTCCCCCTGGGCGCGCTCACTGGAGCGTGTCTGACCCTTCTGGTAGCCAGCCCGCACAGCGGAGTATGGGCGGCACGGGCGGCGGCGAGCGCGGATGATGCCTACTCCCAGCTCAATCTGTTCGGCGCGGTGTTCGAGCGCGTCAAGGCCAGCTATGTCGAGAAGCCCGACAATGCCAAGCTGATCGAGGGTGCGATCACCGGCATGGTGACCTCGCTCGATCCGCATTCACGCTACATGAACGCCAAGGCCTGGACCGAGATGCAGGAGACCACCTCCGGCGAGTTCGGCGGCCTCGGCATCGAGGTCACGATGGAGGACGGCCTCGTCAAGGTCGTCTCGCCGATCGACGATACGCCGGCCTCGAAGGCCGGCATCATGTCCGGCGACCTCATCAGCAAGATCGACGGCGAGGCCGTGCTGGGTATGACGCTCGAGCAGGCGGTCAACAAGATGAAGGGACCGGTCGACACCAAGACCAAGCTCACCATCGTGCGCAAGGGCGCGGACGCCCCGCTCGACGTCGCAATCACGCGCGAGATCATCCATGTGCGCCCCGTGCGCTTCCACGTCGAGAACGGCGACATCGGCTATATCCGCGTCACCTCGTTCAACGAACAGACCACCGACGGCCTGAAGAAGGCGATCGCCTCGATCTCCAAGCAGGTCGCCCAGGAGAAGCTCGTCGGCTACGTGCTTGATCTGCGCAACAATCCGGGCGGGCTGCTCGACCAGGCCGTGTCGGTGTCGAGCGCCTTCCTGCAGCGTGGGGAGGTCGTGTCGACCCGCGGCCGCAATCCGGAAGAGACCCAGCGCTTCACCGCGCATGGCGGCGATCTCACCAAGGGCAAGCCGCTCGTGGTGCTGATCAATGGCGGCTCGGCCTCGGCCTCGGAGATCGTGTCTGGCGCGCTTCACGACCACAAGCGCGCGACGCTGATCGGCACGCGCTCGTTCGGCAAGGGCTCGGTGCAGACCATCATTCCGCTCGGCGCCGGCAATGGCGCGCTGGCGCTGACCACGGCGCGCTACTACACGCCGTCGGGCCGTTCGATCCAGGCCCAGGGCATCGCGCCCGACATCGAGATCCTCCAGGACGTGCCGCCCGAGCTGAAGGGCCGGATGGACACCATGGCTGAATCCCAGATGCGCGGGCATTTGCAGGCCGCCGACGGCACCGAGCAGACTGGATCGCAGTCCTATGTCCCGCCGGAAGAGAAGGACGACAAGGCGCTGCACGCGGCCTATGACTTCCTGCACGGCGTCACCGCGAATGCGGTCGCCGCCAAGCGCGCGACGAAGGCTGCGGTTCCGAATTAAATCCGACGACCTCCAGATATGGATCGCCCGGGAGTGGATCACCGCTTCCGGGCGAATTCGTTTGGGGACGCGGTCTCGAACACCTAACCGGCCTCGCGGCGGCGACCCTCGCTGCCTTCGCGTCGCGCGAGCCGGCTGCGATGCAGCGCGAATAGCTCCAGCATCTTGTCGGCCGGCTTGGCGGCGCTGAACAGATAGCCCTGCATCTCGGCGCAGCCGAGCGTGCGAAGCAGGCGCCGCTGCTCCTCGGTCTCGACACCCTCGGCCGTGGTGGTCATGCGGCGGGCAGCCGCCAGATTGACGACGGCCTGGACGATGCTGGCGGAGCCGTCGGGGCGGGCGATGTCGTCGACGAAGCAGCGGTCGATCTTGATCTTGTCGAAGGGGAAGCGGTGCAGATAGCTCAGGGATGAGTAGCCGGTGCCGAAATCGTCGAGCGCGATGCGCACGCCGATGGCACGAAGCTGGTGCAGGATCGCGAGCGCGGCATCGTCGTCGCGGATCAGGACCGCCTCGGTGATCTCGAGCTCGAGCCGGCTCGCCGGCAGGTTCGACGCGGCGAGCGCGGCCATGATCTTCAGCGCCAGCGTGCCGCTCTTGAACTGCACCGGCGAGACGTTGACGGCGAGGCGGATGTCGTCGGGCCAACCCGCCGCGTCCCGGCACGCGGTCGCCAGCACCCATTCGCCGATCTCGTTGATCAGGCCGGTGTCCTCGGCGATCGGGATGAATTCGGCCGGCGAGATCATGCCGCGCTCGGGATGGCGCCAGCGCACCAGCGCTTCGCAGCCGGTGATGCGGTCGTCCTTGAGGCCGAGGCAGGGCTGGTAATACACCTCGAGTCCGCCTTCGCGCCCCCCTTGGGCAATGGCGTGGCGCAGGTCGCTCTCGAGCTGGCGCCGCTCGCGAACCTTGGCGTCCATGTCCGGCTCGAAGAAGCGGAAGGTACGCCGCCCGGTCGACTTGGCCGCGTACATCGCCATGTCTGCGTTCTTGAGGATCTGGTCCAGCATTGTTCCGTGTTCCGGCGCGAGCGCAATGCCGATGCTGGCGTCGGTGGTGAGATGATGGCCCATGCAGTCGAACGGCGTGCGGATGGCTTCGAAGACCCGCGCGACGAGCTCGTTGACCTGGTCCAGCGACGTCGCCGCGCTCTGTACTATGGCGAATTCGTCGCCGCCGAGTCGCGCCACGAAGTCCGCCGGGCCGGCACAGCGGCGAAGGTTCGCCGCGACCGATTTCAATAGCTCGTCGCCGACGAGATGGCCGAGCGCGTCGTTGACGCTCTTGAATTCGTCGATATCGATGTAGTGCACCGCGATCTGTTCGCCGTCGCCGACCGCAGCCAGCTGATGGCGCAGATGCTCGTGAAACATGGCGCGGTTGGGCAGGTCCGTCAGCGCGTCATAATGAGCGAGGTGGGTGATGCGCTCCTCGATGCGGCGGCGCTCGGTGATGTCTTCATGGGTCGCGACCCAGCCGCCATCAGCGAGCGGTTCGTTGAGGATGTGGATCGAGCGGCCGTCGGAAGTGTCGATCACCATTGAATTACGGACATGGATGTCCTTCAGCACGAGCGCGACGTAAGCGTCGACGTCGCCCGCGAACGAGCCGGTTGCCTTGCAATGGGCGATGGTGTCGTGGAAGCTGGAGCCGGGCTTTACGATCTCGGCCGACAATCCATACATCTCGATGTAGCGCTGGTTACAGACCACGAGCCGCTGCTCGGCGTCGAACAGCAACAGGCCTTGGGTCATGTTGTTGACGGCGCGGTCGAGCCGCTGCTTTTCCAGCGTGAGCCGCTCGCGCGAAAGGCGGTGCTGCTCCAGCAGCTTGCGAACGATCGCGATCAGCAGGCCTGCGATGGCGAGCGCTGACGAGGCGGCAACCGAGATCAGGATGCCGATCTGCTCGCGCCAGTCCGTCAGGGCCGCCGCGCGCGTCGTGGTGGCCATCATCAGGATCGGGAAATGGGGCAGGGCGCGCGAGGAGATCAGCCGGTCCTCTCCGTCGACAGGGCTTACGAAACGGCCGGCGAAGTGATCGAGCCCGAACACCCTCTGGAGCTCGAACGCGCCGCTTTTGAAATTCCGCCCCATCAATTCGCTGGAATGGGGATAACGGGCGAGCAGCGTGCCGTCCCGATGCAGCATCGAGATCGTCGCGCCTTCGCCGAGCACGACGGAGGCGAAGAATTTTTCGAAGTTGGCGGGCTCGATTCCGCGCCCGACGATACCGAGGAACTCGCCGCTTGGCCCGACGATCTTCCGGGCCACCAGAATGGTCCATGCGCCGGAGATGCGGCTATGCAACGGCTCGATCAGGACATCAGGCGCATTGGGATCATACTTGAAGGAGCGAAAATAGGCGCGGTCGGCCATCTTGACCCCGGGAACCGGCCATGCCGTCGACGAATTGATCAGATTGCCTTCGGCATCGATGATGTTGACACCGCCGATATAGGGCAGCGCCTCGATCTTCGACCGCAGCATCCGGTGGACGTCCTCGCCCGAGAGGCGCTTGCGAAAGTCTTCCGCGGTCGTGATTCCGGTCGTGCGGACGTGGTCGACGAAGTCCTTCTGGATGACCGCGAAATCCTGCAATTGCTGGTCGAAATGGTGAGCGAGCAGCAGCACCGTGTTTTCCAGCTCGCGGCCGGAGTTGCGCAGCGCGCGCTCGCGGAAGTTCTGTGCCATCAGCGTTGCGCCAACGGCGATCGCGGCGATCAGGAAGATCCCGCCCACCACCAGCCAGCGGATCGGCCCGCTGCGCGTGAGCACGGCCTGGTCGACGAGGCGGTTGCGGAATTTGGTCATGATCTCGATCGCTGTCGTACACACGCCAGGATCAATTCTTGAGCCCGGGCACATCCATTGGTTTACGGGAACGGCGTGGAGGTAAAGTTAGGAAGCGTGGTTAACGCAGGATGAAGGCGCGCGCACATGCAACGATGCGCGGCACGGCGAGATGCAGCAATTCCCCGAGTGTGCCGTGGTCTCGATCCCTGCCGGTCGTCGCAACGCAACCGGTGCTTAACCATCTCACGTGCGCGCTCAATGACGCGCTCGCGCCGTTTCCATTGCGGGTGGCGGCACGCGCCGGGCGCGGCGCGCTGCTGTCGGCAGCGCGCGAGGATGCGCTTGCCGCCTGCGATCAGACGCGATAATGGCCCGACTTGCCGCCGAGCTTCTCGACGAGATGGATGCCTTCTATGTGCACGCCGCGTTCGACCGCCTTGATCATGTCGTAGATGGTCAGGCAGGCAACCGAGACTGCGGTCAGGGCCTCCATCTCGACGCCGGTCGGGCCCGTGACCTTCACGCTGGCGCGAACGAGGCAGCCCGGCAGTTTTGCGTCCGGCTCGATGTCGACCGTCACCTTCGACAGCGCGAGGGGATGGCAGAGCGGGATCAGCTCGGAAGTGCGCTTGGCGGCCATGATGCCGGCGATGCGCGCGGTGCCGAGCACGTCACCCTTCTTGGCATTGCCGGAAACGATCAGGTCGAGCGTTGCCTTGGTCATGACGACGCGGCCTTCCGCGACCGCAAGCCGCTCGGTCGCGGGCTTGTCCGAGACGTCGACCATCCGCGCCTCGCCGGAGGCGCCGATATGGGTGAGCGCGGGACCGGCGTTGGATTTGGCCGTCCTCGTCGTGCCTGGCTTCTTGGCTGGCTTGCGCGCCATGTCAGCGCGTGCCCGTCGCGCGCGCCGTCGTCTCGCGCGCGAGCAGCGCGCGCGTCGCCGCGGTGACGTCGGCCTGCCGCATCAGGCTCTCGCCGACCAGGAAGGTCGACATGCCGACGCGCTCGAGCCGGGCGAGATCTTCGGGCGTGAAGATGCCGCTCTCGCCGACCATCAGCCGGTCGCCGGGGATGAGCGGCGCCAGGGCCTCGCTGGTCGCGAGCGTGGTCTCGAAGGTGCGCAGATTGCGGTTGTTGACGCCGATCATCGGCGACCGCAGCTTCAGCGCCCGGTCGAGCTCGGCGCGGTCGTGGATCTCGATCAGCACGTCCATGCCATAGGCGATGGCAGCCTCTTCGATATCCCTGGCAGCGGCATCATCGAGCGCCGCCATGATGATCAGGATGCAGTCGGCGCCGTGCGCGCGCGCCTCGACCACCTGATAGGTATCGAACATGAAATCCTTGCGCAGCACCGGCAGTGACGTTGCCGCGCGCGCCGCCACCATGAAGTCGAGATGGCCCTGGAACGACGGCGTGTCGGTCAGCACCGAAAGGCAGGCTGCGCCACCCGCCTCATAGGCTTTTGCGAGTGCCGGCGGGTCGAAATCGGCGCGAATGAGACCCTTGGAGGGCGAGGCCTTCTTGATCTCGGCGATCAACGCATAGTCGCCATCGGCATGCTTGCTCTTGATCGCTCGCAGGAAACCACGCGGCGCGGAGGCGGCCTTGGCTTGCGCCTCCACGGCGGAGAGCGGACGCGTCCGCTTCGCTGCCGCGATCTCCTCGCGCTTGTAGGTCTCGATCTTGGTCAGGATGTCGGACATGCGCAATTCAGCCGTTGGAGACCGTGACCAGGTGCTTCAGCTTCGCGTTGGCCGCGCCGCTGTCGATGGAGGCGGCGCCGATCGCGATGCCTTCCTTGAGGTCCTTGGCGCGGCCGGCCACGACCAGTGCGGCGGCGGCGTTGATCAGCGCCACGTCGCGATAGGGGCTCGGCTTGCCGTCGAGCACGCTTTGCAATGCGATCGCATTGGCGTCGGCGTCGCCGCCCCTGAGCGCACCGGCCTCGCAACGCGAGAGCCCGGCTTCCTCCGGCGTCACCTCGAAATTCCGGATCTCGCCATTGTGGAGCGCGGAGACGAAGGTCGGGCCGGTGAGGGTGATCTCGTCCAGACCGTCGGAGCCGTGCACCACCCAGGCGGATTCCGAGCCGAGGTTCTTGAGCACCTGCGCCAGCGGCTGCACCCATTGCCTTGAAAACACGCCGACCATCTGTCGCTTCACGCCGGCCGGGTTGGACAGGGGCCCAAGCAGGTTGAAGATCGTGCGGGTCGCGAGCTCGACCCGGGTCGGGCCGACGTTCTTCATGGCGGGATGGTGGGCGGGGGCGAACATGAAGCCGATGCCGCATTCGCGCACGCAGCGTCCGACCTGCTCCGGCTTGAGATCGATCTTCACCCCAAGCGATGCCAGCACGTCGGCGGCGCCCGAGCGCGAGGACAGCGCGCGGTTGCCGTGCTTGGCCACCGGCACGCCGGCGCCCGAGACGATGAAGGCGGCGCAGGTCGAGACGTTGACCGAGCCGGAGCCGTCGCCGCCGGTGCCGACGATGTCGACGGCGTCGGACGGCGCCGTCACGGTCAGCATCTTGGAGCGCATCGCCGCAACAGCGCCGGTGATCTCGTCCACGGTCTCGCCGCGCACCCGCAGCGCCATCAAGAGGCCGCCCATCTGCGAGGGCGTAGCCTCGCCACTCATCATGGCATCGAAGGCGGAAGCGGCTTCGTCACGCGACAGGCTGGCGCCGGTCGCCACTTTTCCAATGATAGATTTCAGGTCGTCCATCGCGTGCTTTCAACTCACTGGTTCGCGCCGGTCACCTGCGCGAAGGCGGCCTGATTAATGGTGGTCCCGATGTCGGTTTCAAGCTTGTTGACGTAGGATGCGACCTGCTCCTCGGTCTGGGCCCGGTCGAGGCTCTCCTTCAGCTTCTTGACAGCATCGGAGGCAAAGTCGACCGCGGGGTCGACGATGTCGGTGACGCGGAAGACGATCACCTCGCTGCCGCCGCTCACGGGCGTCTGTCCGACGCCGTCCTTGGCGGCACGGAACGCGGCCGACACGATGGTGGCGGGCACGCCGGCGGGCGTATCGTCGCGCTTGAAGCCGGTCGCGGTCTCGACCTTGGCGCCGGCCGCTGCCGCTTCATCCGCGAGCTTGCCGCCCGCTTCGAGCTTCTGCACCATCTCGGTCGCCGTGGCCTTCAGCTTGGTCGCGATCTGGTCCTGGCGCCAGCGTGCCTCGACCTGGTCGCGGACCTCGTCGAGATTGCGGTCGCGCGAGGGCGTGATGGCGAGCACGTCGTACCAGACATAGCCGCCCTTGAAGGAGATCGGGTCGTTGTCGACGCCGACATCGGTGTTGAAGGCCTGCGACACCACGTCGAGACCCTGCGGGATGTTGGCGACCGGTTGGCCGTTCGGGGCGCGGCCGGAGCGGTCGACGGCGTCGATGGTCACGGCGGTGAGGCCGAGCTTCTGTGCCGCGTCGATCACGCTGGCGCCGCCGCCGCGCTCGTCTTCCATCTTGTCGCGGAGATCGGCGACCTTGACGCGCGCGCGCTCGGTCGCGATCTCGCGCTTGATGTCGCCGGCGAGGCTGGCGTAGTCCGCCTCCTTGCCCGGCTCGATCTTGTCGACCCTGACGATGGACGTGCCGAGAGCGCCCTGGATCGGTTGGCTGATCTCACCGGCCGGAAGCGTGAAGGCGGCATCGCCAACCGCGGGGTCGAGCGAAGACTTGGTGACGAGGCCAAGGTCGACGTCGGAGGCGCTCAGCCCGCGTTCCTTGCCGAGATCCTCGAACGACGTCCCGCCGACGAGGCGCTCGCGTGCGGCTTGCGCTTCGGCAACGTTCGGAAACACGATCTGCTGGATCTGTCGCTTCTCCGGCGTGCCAAGCCGGTCCTTGCGCTGCTCGAATACCTTCTTGGCGTCCTCGTCGGAAACCTCGGTCCACTTGCCGATCTCTTCCGGTGAGATCACGACGAAGGCGATCTTGCGGTATTCGGGCGCGCGGAACTGGACCTTGTGATCCTCGAAATAGGTGGCCAGGGCTTCGGGCGAGGGCGCCTCGATGGTGCCTGCCTGTGCAGCGTCGAGCTTGACGAATTCAATGGTACGCTGCTCGTTCTGGTACCGCGTCAGGACGTCGATCATTGCCTTCGGCGGCTCGATGCCCGCGCCGATCGTGCCGGTGATCTGGCGGCGAAGCGACACCTTGCGCTGCTCGGCGACATAACGCGGTTCGGTGTAGCCAAAATTGCGGATCACGGCCTGGAAGCGGTTCGCATCGAAGTTGCCGCCGACGCCCTTGAAGTTGGGATCGTTCATGATGACTTGGCGGATCTGGTCATCGGACTGGCCGAGCCCGAGCCGGCGCGCCTCTTCGTCGAGGGCGGCTTCCGCGATGGTCTGCTGGAGGACCTGGCGGTCGAGGCCGAAGGCCCGCGCCTGGTCCGGCGTCAGCGGACGGCCGAACTGGCGGCTGATCTGCTGCAGGCGGTCGGTGTAGATCTGCCGGAACTCGTTCAGCGAAATCTCGGTGTGGCCGATCTTGGCGACCGTGGACTGCCCGAAGCCGCGGAAGATGTCGGCGATGCCCCAAATGCCGAAACTGATGATCAACACGCCCATCACCACGGCCATAATGGTCTTGCCGAGCCAGTTCGATGAGGCCTTGCGCATTCCTCGGAGCATTTGGTCCAACTTGTCTGGTCAGGAGGGAACGGGAGCGCGTCTTAATGCAGATTCCGCAAAAGCGCGTCACCAAATTGATAGATCATCATAAAGTGGCGGCTTTCCCCCCGCAACCTTGCCACGGGTCCCCCTTGAGACCTGCGGTTAAAGGCCTCTAGGTCTGGAACTGCCGCGACAGCTCTGCTAGCGCATGCACAAACCTCATTTTGCTGGACATTGACATGACCGACGCCATCCGACCGCTGATCGCCGGCAATTGGAAAATGAACGGCCTGAAGGCCCAGGCTGCCGAATTCGACGCCATGCTCGACGGTGCGGCAGACGTGGCCGGCAAGGCCGACTTGTTGGTTTGCCCGCCGGGGACCCTCGTTGCGGCGTTCGCCGAGAGGGCACGTGGCAGGAAGGTCGCGGTGGGAGCGCAGGATTGCCACCCCAAGGCCTCAGGTGCCCATACCGGCGATGTTGCCGCCGAAATGCTGGTGGATGCGGGCGCAACCGCCATCATCGTCGGCCATTCCGAGCGCCGCGCCGACCACGGCGAGGGGGATGCGCTGATCCGGCAGAAGGCCGAGGCCGCCTGGCGCGCCGGGGCGACGGCGATCGTCTGCATCGGCGAGACGCAAGGCCAGCGGGACGCCGGCCAGACCCTGGACATCGTGCGCGGCCAGCTTGACGGTTCTCTGCCTGACAGCTCGACCGCAGCCAATCTGGTCGTGGCCTATGAGCCGGTCTGGGCGATCGGCACCGGGCTGACCCCCACAGCCAAGGATGTCGAGCAGATTCATGGCTTTATCCGGGAACTCCTGATCTCCCGGTTCAAAGCCGAGGGAGCGAAGATGCGAATCCTCTATGGCGGCTCGGTCAAGCCCTCGAATGCGGCCGAGCTGATGGCGGTGAAAAACGTCAACGGCGCGCTGGTCGGTGGCGCCAGCCTGAAGGCGGCCGATTTCCTTGCGATCGCCAAAGGCTGTCCCTAGCTAATCCAATGCGTTGATCCCGACCCGATCGGGGGTGGCAATACCCCTCCCGATCGTGTAACACCGCGCAACTTCAGGAAAACCCGCGAAGCGCGATCGGCCGCCGTCAGGCGCCGCCCGCTTGTGACGGAAGGATATCATGCAGACCGTTGTCATCGTCATTCACCTCATGATCGTCGCTGTCATGATCGGTGCCGTGCTGCTCCAGAAGTCGGAAGGCGGCGGCCTCGGCATGGGCGGCGGCGCGGGCTTCATGTCGAGCCGCGGCACGGCGAACCTTCTGACGCGGACCACCGCGATCCTGGCCGTCGGGTTCTTCCTCACCAGCCTGTTCCTGTCCTGGTATGCGGGCTACGACCGCAAGCCGTCGTCGATCATCGGCCAGCCGGCGCAGACCCAGCCAACCGGTGGTTCGCCGGTCGCGCCGCCAACCTCGGGCGGCATCCTGGATTCGCTCAAGAAGGCCGACGAGCAGCAGCAGGCCCCGGCCCCGAGCGGCCCGCAGGTACCGCGCTCGCAATAAAGCAGGGGGGCCATGCAGGGCGGCCGCTACCGTCCTGCATCAAAAATCCCCATCAAGGCACTGTCACCACTCTTAGTTTTGGCTCACCCACAGGCCCGCAAAATCTTTGGGGCGGAATACGAATCGCTTTGGCGAATCGAATTCGAGGGATTAGAGGTTAAGTCCCATGGCGCGGTACATATTCATCACCGGCGGCGTGGTTTCCTCGCTCGGCAAGGGTCTGGCTTCGGCGGCACTGGGTGCTCTGTTGCAGGCCCGGGGCTACAAGGTTCGCCTCCGCAAGCTCGACCCCTATCTCAACCTCGATCCCGGAACGATGTCGCCGTATCAGCACGGCGAAGTGTTCGTGACCGACGACGGCGCGGAGACCGACCTCGATCTCGGTCACTACGAGCGCTTCACCGGCCGGCCGGCGACCAAGGCCGACAACATCACCACCGGGCGCATCTACCAGGACATCATCACCAAGGAGCGCCGCGGCGATTATCTCGGCGCGACCATCCAGGTGGTTCCGCACGTCACCAACGCGATCAAGGAATTCGTCCTCGACGGCAATGACGGCTACGACTTCGTGCTGGTGGAGATCGGCGGCACCGTCGGTGACATCGAGGGCCTGCCGTTCTTCGAGGCGATCCGCCAGCTCAAGAACGAGCTGCCGCGCGATCACGCCGTCTACATCCATCTGACGCTGCTGCCCTACATTCCGAGCGCCGGCGAATTGAAGACCAAGCCGACACAGCACTCGGTCAAGGAGCTGCGCTCGATCGGCATCCAGCCGGACATCCTGCTCTGCCGCACCGATCGCGCGATCCCGAAGGAAGAACGGCGCAAGCTCGGGCTGTTCTGCAACGTGCGCGAAAGCGCCGTGATCGAGGCGCGCGACGTCGACAACATCTATGCGGTGCCCGAGGCCTATCACAATGCGGGCCTCGACGATGAAGTGCTCGCCGCCTTCGGCATCGCCTCGCGGATTCCGCCGGAGCTGCGCAGCTGGCAAGAGATCAACGAGCGCATCCGCAACCCCGAGGGCAACGTCACCATCGCCATCGTCGGCAAATACACCGGCATGAAGGATGCGTATAAGTCGCTGATCGAGGCGCTCTCGCATGGCGGCATCGCCAACAAGGTGAAGGTCAACCTCGACTGGATCGAGAGCGAGATCTTCGAAAAGGAAGATCCGGCGCCGTTCCTCGAGCACGTCAACGGCATCCTGGTGCCCGGCGGTTTCGGTCAGCGCGGCGCCGAAGGCAAGATCAAGGCGGCGCAGTTCGCGCGTGAGCGCGACGTGCCGTATTTCGGCATCTGCTTCGGCATGCAGATGGCGGTGATCGAGGCTGCGCGAAACCTCGTCGGCATCGAGGACGCCAACTCCACCGAGTTCGGCCCGACCAAGGAACCCTTGGTCGGTCTGATGACGGAATGGCTGCGCGGCAACGAGCTCGAGAAGCGCTCGCAGGCCGGCGACCTCGGCGGCACGATGCGCCTCGGCGCCTATCCGGCAACGCTCAACCGCGGCAGCCGCGTCTCGCAGGTCTATGGCGGCGCGACCGAGATCTCCGAGCGTCACCGCCATCGCTACGAAGTCAACACCGCCTACAAGGATCGCCTCGAGCAGCACGGGCTGAAATTCTCGGGCCTGTCGCCCGACGGCGTGCTGCCTGAAATCGTCGAGTACGAGGATCATCCCTGGTTCATCGGGGTCCAGTTCCATCCCGAGCTGAAGTCGCGCCCCTTCGAGCCGCATCCGCTGTTCGCCTCGTTCATTCAGGCGGCGGTGGTGCAGTCGCGGCTGGTCTGACGGCTCAGCGCGCGGCGGAATAGTCGCGCGCGTGATGCATCGGCCCCAACGGGGCCCGCGCTGACGGTTCAGGCGCAACCGATCCCGTGATCAGCTTCATCTGTGGTCGCCGCGTCAGCCTGTAGACGGCCGCGGGCGGCACGTTCAGCAAGGCGCGATCCACCAGCCTTGCGCGCAGGCCCAGCCGGTCGAGCACGGGCCGCGGTACCGGGCAGCTCATGCCATAGGTGAACTGGTAGAAGGCGCCGCCGGGGCGGACATAGCTGAACGCGCCGCTGAGGATCGAGATGACCTTGCGCCTGCTCATGTTGAGCAGCGGCAGGCCGCTCACGACCGCGCCGACGGGGGCGCCGTCATAGAGGCGGTCGGTCGTCAGCCGCGCCGCGTCCATCCACAGCACGCGTGCGCCGGGAAAGCGCAGTTGCAGGAGCTTCATGAAGTCGGAGCCGTATTCGACCAGCGTGAGATCCTGCGGCCGCACGCCGCGTTTGAGCAGCTTGTAGGTGAAGGCGCCGGTGCCGGGCCCAAGCTCGAGAATCGGCCCCGTCGATGCGCTGATCTCGCGCGTGATGAGATCGGCGAGCGCCGCACTCGATGGTGCGACAGCGCCGACCCGACGCGGGGACGACATCCAGGACAGGAAGAAGGAAAGGAAATCGTTGGGCATGCGCACTCCGGCATCTTCGTTTGCACCTGCTGAGATCACAGGTGAGACGGATGCAGTGTTGCGGAGGCGCATTGCGACAGCATTGCGCCGCTAGAGGCGCATGCGGATTGAATCAACTCTGTCGGACCGGCGGCAACGTCATCCGGAAACAGGCGCCGCCCTCCGCTCCGTCCGGCACCGAAACGTGGCCGCCATGCAGCTGCACGATCTCGCGCACCATGTTGAGGCCGAGGCCGGCACCGCGATCGAGCGGCGCGAGCCGATAGAACGGCTCGAAGATCTGCTCGCGCTGATCGGCGGGAATGCCGGCGCCTTCATCGGTGACCTCGATATTTGCGGGCCTGCCGACGCGAATCCCGATCGTGCCGCGGCGAGGACCGTGCTGGATCGCATTCTGCACGAGATTGGTCAGTGCGCGCTCCAGGGCCGCCGCATCGCCGATCGTCTCGACCGGTGTCGAGGGCGCATCGAGCGCCAGCTCGTAGCCGGCGGCAATCGCCAGCGGCGCTAGGTCGGCGGCGACGCTTTGCGCAACGGCAACCAGATTGACGCGCGTGAAGGGATGGCCGCAGCGGTCGAGCCGCTGGATATCGAGCAATTGCTCGGCAAGAGTCGCCAGCCGCGCCGCATCCTCCAGCAGGCGATTCTTGTCCGGCCCAGGGGCAAGTGACTCCAGGCGCGTGTTCAGGATTGCGATCGGCGTGCGCAGCTCATGTGCGGCGTCCGCGACGAAGCGCTTGTGGCGGGCATAGCCCTGGTCGAGCCGGGCCAGCGCGTCGTTGATCGCGGTCACGAGGGGCACGACTTCGAGCGGAATCCGCTCCACCGGGAGCCGCGCGCCGCGTTGGTGGATGTCGATGCGCCGCGCCTCGTCCGCCGCGATATCGAGTCCTCCGAAGGCGCGCCGCACGATCATCGGCGTCGCGATGAACGTCGCCGTTCCCATCAGGAGCAGGCCGGGCAGGGCGATGCCGAGGAACGCAAGGGACGTCATGAACAGCGCCTTGGCGCCGGTCAGGCGTCCTTGTGTCGCCGTGATGACCTGCACGTTGCCCGCATCAGTGTCGACCCGCTTCATGCGCGCCGCCGGCTTGCGCGGATCGTCCTCGAACAACTGCCAACCGAGCCGCGCCTGGCTGATCCGGTCGAGACCTCCGCCGATCGCGGCGAATTCGGCCGGCACGGCGCCTTCGGTGAGGGAGCGTCCCTCCCGGTCGCGTACCAGGAACCAGAGGTCGGGTGTCTCGCTGCGCAACTGCTGCAGTTCGGCCGTTGACCGCAAGGCCAATCCACCTTGCGCATCGCGCGTGAGCGCACGCTGCACGACATCGATGACGCGGTCCTCATCGCGCGGCGCCAGCACGAAGCCGGAGGCGCAAAGCCCGGTGAGAACGACTGCAAGCAGCGCGACGAGGATGACCGCCTGAAGCGAGAGCAGGCGCCAGCTCAGCCGCGAGCGTAGGCAATAGGGATCGTCGTGTTTGCTCATGGCAACTTCTTGAGGAGATAGCCGACGCCGCGAATGCCGTGGATCTCGATACCCGCGTCGGCTTCCGCGAGCTTTCGCCGCAGCCGCGAGACATGCGTGTCGAGTGCGTTGGACTGGATCTCGTCGTCGAAATTGTAGACCGCCTCTTCCAGCGCCGAGCGCAGCACGGTCCGGCCCATGCGGCGAAGCAACGCTTCGAGCACCAGGAGCTCGCGGCGGGGCAACTCGAACGGCTCGCCGTCGATGCTGGCTTCGCGATGGCCGACATCGAACGCGAGGCGGCCGGCACGGATGATTTCGGGGGAGAGGCCCGCAGGCCGCCGCAGCACTGCACGCAGCCGCGCCAGCAGCTCCTCGACTGCAAACGGTTTTGCCAGATAGTCATCGGCGCCGCCGTCGAGGCCGGCGATGCGGTCGGCGAGCTCCCCGCGCGCAGTCAGGACGATGATGGGCACGCCGTCGGCACGCGCGCGGAGCTTGGGGATCAAGGCGAGGCCATCGCCGTCAGGAAGCTGGCGGTCGAGCAGGACGGCGGCATGGACGTCGGCGGAAATGGCTTCCTCCGCCTCGGCGAGCGTCGGAGCATGATCCACCACCATGTCATAGCGCTTCAGCGCCGAAGCCAGCGCGCCGGCCATTTCCGCTTCATCCTCGACCAGCAAAATCCGCATGTAAGGGCACCTGAACCGCATCTGACGCCTTTGTAGCGGCCCGATCATTGCGGCAGCATTGCGGGAGTCCGGCCCTGCGGCGGAAGCTCAAGCCATGCGCAGAACGCCACAGGGGCGGACGGGCAGGGCTCAAGACACCGTCGGGACCAACCGCTATAACCGCCGGACCTGTTCAGGGAGGCCGTGAATGATCTACGAAATGCGCGTCTACCGCTGCGTCCCCGGTCGCCTGCCGGCGCTCTTGAAGCGGTTCGAGACCGCCACGCTGAAGATCTGGGAGAAGCACGGCATCAAGCAGGCCGGCTTCTTCACGACGCTGATCGGTGAATCCAACCAGGAGCTGACCTATTTCCTGGCCTGGGACTCGCTCGCCGAGCGCGAGAAGAAGTGGGGCGCGTTCATGACCGACCCGGACTGGCTCGAGGCGCGGGCGAAATCGGAAGCGGACGGCCAGATCGTGGGCAACATCGTCAGCCAGATCCTGGCGCCGACCGCCTTCTCGGCGGTGAAGTAGCGATCACTGGCGCGGCGGGAACCATGGCGCAACCCTGATATTCGAGCGGCCCGGGCGGAAGAGGGTTGATCCGACCCTCATGGCGGCTATGGTCGCGCCGAAATGAGGGATTTGCCTTGAGCTCTTCAAATTCAGCGGCGCCGGTCGTCACCATTGGCACGGTCAAATTCGGCAATGATCTGCCGATCTCGGTGATTGCCGGGCCGTGCCAGCTCGAGAGCCGCCAGCATGCGCTGGAGGTCGCGTCCGCGCTGAAGGAGATCGCCGCGCGGCTGAACATCGGCCTCGTCTACAAAACCTCGTTCGACAAGGCCAACCGCACCAGCGCGGCTGCAGCGCGCGGCTTGGGCTTAGCGCAGTCGCTGCCGATCTTCGCGGAGATCCGATCCTCGTTCGGTTTGCCGGTGCTGACCGACGTGCACGAAGCCGCGCAATGCGCAGACGTGGCGCAGGCGGTGGACGTCTTGCAGATCCCGGCCTTCCTGTGCCGGCAGACCGATCTCCTTTTGGCGGCGGCCGCAACCGGCAAGGTCGTCAACGTCAAGAAGGGCCAGTTCCTGGCTCCCTGGGACATGGCCAATGTCGTCACCAAGCTCACGAGCGCTGGCAATCCCAACGTGCTCGTCACCGAGCGCGGTGCCTCATTCGGCTACAATACGCTGGTCTCCGACATGCGCGCACTGCCGATCTTGGCGCGCACCACCGGCGCGCCCGTGATCTTCGACGCCACCCATTCGGTGCAGCAGCCGGGCGGGAAAGGGACCTCGTCTGGCGGCGAGCGCGAATTCGTGCCCGTGCTGGCGCGCGCGGCTGTCGCGGTCGGCGTCGCCGGCGTCTTCATCGAGACCCATCCTGACCCTGATCACGCGCCCTCGGACGGACCCAACATGGTGCCGCTGCGCGAATTCGAGGGACTGATCGCCAGGCTGATGGCGTTCGACGCGCTCGCAAAGAATCCGCGCTGATGCAGCAAGGCGAGGCGCGGCCGCACGATCCCGGCTTGCCGACAGCACTCTACGTCATCTCAGGCGCAAGCTTCGCCGCGGCGCTGTCGGCACGCGCGCTCGATCCGGTGCTGCCGCACGTCGCCGAGGATTTTAGCGTGAGCATCGCGACCGCCGCCGGCTTTGCCGCGGTGTTCGCCTTCACCTTCTCCATCATCCAGCCGATCATCGGCGCCGCCGCCGACCTGTTCGGCAAGACGCGGCTGATGATCGGTTGCCTCGCGCTGCTCGGCCTTGCCAACATCCTGGGTGCGCTCTCAAGCTCGTTCTCATTGCTGTTCGTCACCCGCATCCTCGCGGGCATCGGCTCCGGAGGCGTGTTTCCGGTGGCGCTCAGCCTCACCAGCGATCTCGTCGGGCCCGAAAAACGCCAGGTCGCGATCAGCCGCACGCTGGCAGGCGCCATGACTGGAAATCTGCTGGGCGCCTCGGCCTCCGGCCTGATCGGCGATTTCCTCGGCTGGCGCGGCGTGCTCGCGGTGCTGGGTGCGCTCGTGATCGTCGCCTCGATCGCCGTTGCGGCCGGCTTCCACGGCGCCAAGGTCGAGCATCCGCCGAAGACGAGCCTTTCGGCGCTCAAGGCCGGCTACCGCACCATCTTCACCAATCCGAACGCCTATGTCTGCTATTCGGCGGTGTTCATCGAAGGCTGCTGCGTGCTCGGCCTGTTTCCCTACATCGCGTCGTTCCTGTTCGAGCTCGGTCAGACCTCGCTCTCGATCGCCGGCATCGTCATCGCCGGCTTTGCGGTCGGCGGCCTGTTCTACACGCTGACGGTGTCACGGCTGCTGCCGCGGCTCGGTATGAAGGGCATGATGATCGCCGGCATGACGCTGGTCGCCTCGCAGCTCATAGCCGTCGCTTTCGGCCTACGCTGGGAAGTGCAGGCGCTGAATCTCATCGTGATGGGATGGGGCTTCTACATCGCGCATGGCTGTCTTCAGGTCTTCGCCAGCGAGCTCTCGGTCGAGGCTCGCGCCACCGCGATGTCGCTGCATTCGTTCTTCTTCTTCATGGGCCAGACCGTGGGGCCACTCGCCTATGGCTTCGGCCTTCAGCACGCCGGCAAGATGCCGACCCTGTTCGCGAGCGCAGGGATCATGGTGGTGCTGGGCTTCGTCTGCGCCCGGCTGCTGAAGCAGCGGGCGCCGTCCGACGCGCGCTGAGGCATGGATGCTCGTTCCCCGGATGCAGTGCAGCGCGCCGCTGATCCGGGGTCCATAACGGCACTGGGCCCGGCTCAGCGGAGCAGTGCTTCACGCTGTGCAGCGTCCCGGACAAGAGAGGCTAAAGCATGATCCGGAAAAGTGCGAAGCGGTTTTCCGGAAAGATCATGCGTAAACAACAAGCTAAAGCGCGATGACGATTCATCCAAATCTCATCGCGCTTTAGCCCCGCCCGCGATAAGGCGCGACGCCTTGCTCGGGCACCCACAGGCCCTTCGGCACGCGGCCGGTCTGCCAGAACACGTCGATCGGGATGCCGCCACGCGGATACCAATAGCCGCCGATGCGCAGCCATTTCGGCTTGATCTCCGAGGCGATGCGCTTGCCGATCATCACGGTGCAGTCTTCGTGGAAGGCGCCGTGATTGCGAAAGCTCGCGATGTAGAGCTTGAGCGATTTCGATTCCAGCAGCCACGCGCCCGGCGCGTAGTCGATCATCAGATGCGCGAAATCCGGCTGGCCCGTGACCGGGCAGAGCGAGGTGAATTCCGGCACCGTGAAGCGCACCAGGTAATCGGTGCCCTTTTGCGGATTGGGCACGCGGTCGAGCTGGGCTTCTTCCGGTGTGTGCGGCCACTCGACCGCGCGGCCGAGCTGGAGGGATTTTTTCGCCATCATCGTCATCCTTTGCGGATGCCGGGATGGACGCAAATGCCGCTGCCGTCAACCGGCGGCAATCGTCTGGATCAGCACGATGCGGTCGTTGCCGGACTCGCAGCCCCAAAGCTCGCCCGGACGGCCGTCCAGCTGGCGCACATTGGCGTTGGGCTTGTCGCTGGCGAAGACGTTGAACTTTTCAGTAGCGGGATCGAAGCGCACGATGGCGTTGGCGGAAAAATCCGTCAGCCAGACCTTGTCCTTGTCGTCGACAAAGACAGCGTAGGCGCGGGGGCGTTCGCCCGGCAGCTTCCATGTCTTCCACGAGCCGTCGGCGGGATCGTGCACCGAGACATGCCCGCTGTTCCACTCGCTGACCCAGATCCGGCTCCTTGAATCCGACCAGACGCGCCGTGAGCCCGCATTCGGCGTCGGCGGCTGCACGACGCCGGCGCTGCCGGTCGCAAGATCGATCTTGGCGATGTAGCTGCCGGCAAGCGAGGCGTACCAGATGTCGCCCTTGGGCGTCACGGTGATGCCATAGGGTCCGATCCCCTTTGGCGCCTTGAACACCGTCATCTCGCCGGATTTCGGCGCAAGCCGCCCGTAATAGCCGGACTGTCCGGTGAACCAGTAGGTGCCGTCCTTGTCGAACACGCCGGTGTTGAGATTGGCGGACGCGAACTTTTCCGGGAGGCGAAACAGCGTCACCTTGAGATCGCCGGGGTCGACCCGCGCGATCGCGTTTTGGCCGCCTTCGGTAATCCAGGGTGCGCCGTCGGGCCCGATGGTTACGCCGTGCGGGGCAGCGCCCTGGCCGAGGCTGACCGTCTTGAAACTGCCATCTCGCGGATCGAGCCTGCCGAGCAGGCCCTTGCCCTGCGCCGTGAACCAAACCGTGCCGTCAGGGGCGGGCGTGAGATCGTGCAGGCCGATGCCGGGGCTGATAGGATAATATTTTGTTCGGAACGGGGCTTCCTGCGCAAAACCTGGGCGGATCGCGAGCAGGGCGGCACTCGAAGCAAGAAACTGGCGGCGATTCATGGCGTTACCCCGACTGTTTCAGATTGAGGTTGGACGCGCGGACCAGATGCGGTCGAGCATAAGCTGAGCCGCTTCACGCGTCAGTCGAGGAGGCTCGTCCAAGCGTTCACATTTGCTTGCAGCCCGTGTAAGACCCGCGGCACCGATCAGCCCTAACGAACGGAAGTGGACATCATGACCGCCATCATCGACATCATCGGCCGCGAAATTCTCGATAGCCGGGGCAATCCCACCGTCGAGGTCGATGTCGTGCTGGAGGATGGTGCGCTCGGCCGCGCCGCGGTGCCGTCCGGCGCCTCCACCGGCGCGCACGAGGCGGTGGAACTGCGCGACGGCGACAAGGCCCGCTATCTCGGCAAGGGCGTGACCAAGGCGGTCGGCGCCGTCAACGGGGAGATCTTCGAGGCCCTGAGTGGCCTCGATGTCGAGCAGCAGGCCCAGATCGACCAGATCATGATCGACCTCGACGGCACGCCGAACAAGAGCCGGCTGGGCGCCAACGCCATCCTCGGCGTCTCGCTCGCCTGCGCCAAGGCGGCCGCGAACTCGCTCGACATGCCGCTCTACCGTTATGTCGGCGGCACCTCGGCGCGCCTCCTGCCGGTGCCGATGATGAACATCATCAATGGCGGCGTGCATGCCGACAATCCGATCGACTTCCAGGAGTTCATGATCCTTCCGGTCGGCGCATCCTCTTTCGCCGAAGGCCTGCGTTACGGCGCGGAGGTGTTCCACACGCTGAAGTCCGAATTGAAGAAGGCCGGCCACAACACCAATGTCGGCGACGAGGGCGGCTTTGCCCCGAACCTGCCGTCGGCCGACGCCGCGCTCGACTTCGTCATGAACGCGATCGGCAAGGCCGGCTTCAAGGCGGGCTCCGACATCGTGCTCGGCCTCGACTGCGCCTCGACCGAGTTCTTCAAGGACGGCAAGTATGCCTATGAAGGTGAGGGCAAGACTCGTTCGATCTCGGAGCAGGCGAAGTATCTTGCAGACTTGGTCGCGCGCTATCCGATCGTGACCATCGAGGACGGCATGTCGGAAGACGATATGGACGGCTGGAAGGAGCTTACCGACCTCATCGGCAAGAAGTGCCAGCTGGTCGGCGACGACCTGTTCGTCACCAACGTCAAGCGCCTCGCCGAAGGCATCAAGGCCGGGCGCGCCAACTCGATCCTGATCAAGGTCAACCAGATCGGCACGCTGACCGAGACGCTGGCCGCCGTCGAAATGGCGCACAAGGCCGGCTACACCTCGGTGATGTCGCACCGCTCCGGCGAGACCGAGGATTCCACCATCGCCGACCTCGCAGTCGCCACCAATTGCGGTCAGATCAAGACCGGCTCCCTTGCGCGCGCCGACCGCACCGCCAAATACAACCAGCTCCTGCGCATCGAGCAGCAGCTCGGCAAGCAGGCGCTCTACGGCGGCAAGACGGCACTGAAGGCGCTGGCATAAGCCGGCGCTTCAACACGGACAGGGGAGGATCGACATGAGCGACGGCAAGACCGGACTGCAGTTGCGTTCGCTGCTCAAAAAGAGTGGCGAGCTGGAATTGTCTCTCGTGAATGTCCCGACGCCGGAGCCGGCCGACGATGAGGTCGTGGTTCGCGTCGAAGCCTCCCCGATCAACCCCTCAGATCTCGGACTTCTGATCGGGCCGGCCGACATGTCGGCCGCCCAGGCCTCCGGCACGAAGGAGATGCCGGTCATCACCGCCAAGATGCCGGAGGCGGCGATGCGGATGATGGCGGCCAGGTTCGATCAGTCATTGCCGGTCGGCAACGAGGGCGCCGGTACGGTGATCCAGACCGGATCGTCCGATGCCGCGAAAGCGCTGATGGGCAAGACGGTGTCGATGATCGGCGGTGCGATGTACACGCAATATCGCGTGCTCAAGGTCCGCGATGTCATGGAGCTGCCGGCGGGCACCACGGCCGTGGACGGTGCGTCCTGGTTCGTCAATCCGCTGACTGCGCTCGGCATGACCGAGACGATGCGGCGGGAGAACCACAAGGCGCTCGTGCACACGGCCGCCGCCTCCAATCTCGGCCAGATGCTCAACAAGATCTGCATCAAGGACGGCATCGGCCTCGTCAACATCGTCAGGAGCAAGGAGCAGGCCGACATCCTGCATAAGATCGGCGCCAAATATGTCGTGGATTCCAGCGCGCCTGGTTTCATGGACGATCTCACCAATGCACTTGTCGAGACCGGCGCCACCATCGCCTTCGATGCCATCGGCGGCGGCAAGCTGGCGGGCCAGATCCTGACCGCGATGGAAATTGCAGCCAACAAGACTGCGAAGGAATACAGCCGATACGGCTCCAACGTGTACAAGCAGGTCTACATCTATGGCAGCCTCGACACGCGCCCGACGGAGCTGAGCCGCTCGTTCGGGCTGAGCTGGGGCGTGGGCGGCTGGCTGCTCACGCCGTTTCTTCAGAAGATCGGTCCGGCCGAGGTGGGCCGCCTGCGCCAGCGCGTGGCGTCCGAGCTGAAGACCACGTTCGCCAGCCACTACACCAAGGTGGTCTCGCTTGCCGAGGCGCTCGATCTCGCCAACGTCGCGGTGTACGCCAAACGCGCCACCGGCGAAAAATTCCTCATCAACCCAAACAAATAATGGTGACGGGCGACGGCACGTCACCGAAGGAAAGTCTTGCCTTCTGAGCGAGGCGGGAGATTATTCCGCCGCCATTTGAAGCGGAAAACCGCTAGGCGCTCAGAAGGGACATTTCCATGACCGATCTCAATCGTCGTCACCTGCTCGCAGGCGCCGCCGCCATGGGTGCGGCTGCCGTGACCGGGCTTCGCCCAACCGTTGCCAATGCCGCAGTGCCGCAAGCCGGCACGCAGGCCCCGGGCTTCTACCGCTACAAGGTTGGCAGCTTCGAATGCACTTCGATCAACGACGGCGCGCGCACCTTCCCGATGCCGGACAAGTTCGTCGTCAACGTGCCGAAGGAAGAAGCCGCAGCAGCCGGCGAGGCGGCCTACATGCCGAAGGGCATGGTCACGGTGCCGTTCAACCCGCAGCTCGTCAACACCGGCTCCAAGTTGGTGCTGATCGATACCGGCAACGGCGTCGCCAATCTCGAGCCGAGCAAGGGTGCGGTCGGCCGCACGCTGCAAAACCTGCAGGCCGCCGGTGTCGACCCCAAGAACGTCGATATCGTGCTGCTGTCGCATCTGCACCCTGACCACACCAACGGCATCCGTTTGGCCGACGGCGGGCTGGCCTTCCCGAATGCGGAGATCATGGTGCCGGGCAAGGACTGGGAGTTCTGGACCAGCGAGGACAACGCCGCCAAGGCCGAGTCCAATCCGATGATGAAGAACTACTTCGCCAACGTGAAGAAGACCTTTGCCGGCCTTGAATCCAAGGTCACCAAGTACGAGTGGGGCAAGGAGGTCGCGCCCGGCATCACCTCGATCGCGACGCCGGGTCACACGCCCGGCCACACCTCCTTCGCGGTCGCATCTGGCGATGCCAAGGTGCTGATTCAGTCCGACGTCACCAACATCCCGGAATTCTTCCTGCGCAATCCGGACTGGCACGTGATGTTCGACACCGATCCCGCGCTGGCGCAGGCGACGCGCCACAAGTTCTACGACATGGCGGCGGCGGAGAAGGCCACCGTGATCGGCTTCCACTTCACCTTCCCATCGGTCGGCCATGTCGAGAAGGACGGCGCCAAATATCGCCTGATCCCGTCGGCGTGGAATCCGACGATCTGACCGCGGTTGAACCCTGGTGCGAAAGGTCGGGCCGCCGCTTGGCGGCCCGATTGCTTCGGATCGCTTCCGCCGGAATGGGGACCAATTTCCAGAAACACAGCGTTTCCAAATCAAGCCAGTTCATGCACTTGCATCTATTGGCCCTGATGATTTAAGTGCTTTCGCGGCATTCCCGCTCAAGCTCTCAAGGACACTCAATGGCCTACAACATCGTCACGATCGCCGGCAGCCTGCGCAAGGACGGTTTCTCGCTCAAGATCGCCAATGCGCTCGCCAAGCTCGCGCCTGGCTCGCTCAAGCTCGAGGTGATCACGCCGGCGGGCATCTCGTTCTTCAACCAGGACCTCGAGGGCGCGCCGCCCGCGGACTGGCTCGCATTCCGCGAGAAGCTCCAGAAGTCGAACGGCGTCCTGTTCGTCACACCCGAGTACAACCGCTCGATCCCGGGCGCTCTCAAGAACGCCATCGACGTCGCCTCGCGGCCCTATGGCAAGAGCTCGTTGCTCGGCAAGCCGGTCGGCATCATCTCCAACTCGCCGGGGCCACTCGGCGGCGTCAGCGCGGCCAAGCATCTGCAGAACATCCTGCCGGGCATCTCCGGTCCGGTTCTCCAGCAGCCGGAAATCTATCTCAACGGCGTCGGCGACGCCTTCGATGCGGACGGCAACCTGACCAAGGATTCCCTCAAGACCGTGCTGCAGCAGTACATCGATGCTTTCGCCGCGCATGTGGCGAAGAATCAGGGCTGAGCACTCACTCTCTCCGTCAAGGCCGGGCTTGTCCCGGCCGTCCACGTTCTTGGGGCAATTAGCACTCCCTTAACCAACCTGTCCCATCTTCCCGGGATGGTCTCCCGCGCCCGCCTGAAATCGATCCTGACCGGTCTTGCCCTCTATGCGATGGCGGCGGCGATCGTCGGCTATTTCGGCGTCAACGCCTATACCGGCAAATACGGCCTCAACGCCCGCCAGGAGCTCGATCAGGAGATCATCGCACTGACCAGCGAGCTGGCCCAGCTCAAGCGTGAGCGCGCCAGGAGCGAGCAGCGGGTGTCGCTGCTGCGGTCCGAGAAGATCGACCCGGACATGCTGGACGAGCGGGCGCGCTTCCAGCTCGACTATGTCAATCCGCGCGATCTCGTTCGGATGATCCCGGCGAACTAAAGCGCGACGAGATTTGGATGAATCGTCATCGCGCTTTAGCTTGTTGTTTACGCATGATCTTTCCGGAAAACCGCTTCGCACTTTTCCTGATCATGTTTTAGCGTATCCGCAGCTTTCGAAACCGCCACCGAAAGCCGCTGAACCGATCCCGTGCTCTTTGCTCCTGCGAAGGTCGTAAGCCCGGAACCGGGCGGACGCCTTGACGGCAGCACGGTCGCTGGCACATGGCTTCTGTGGCGTCTGCCGAAGTTGACGCGGATCAACCGGGCAGCACCGGCACGTTCTAGACTGCCATCCGGAGGAAACAGTGATGAATGGGTCAATGCCCCGGCATCACGCGGCCCGCGTCGAGGCCGCCATCGCGTCTGGCCAGGCGGCTCGGTCCGCGCTCGTGGCCTCGTGGTGCCGTTCCTCCAGATTGCATCATCTTGATCCGGGCGGCCGCACCGCGCCGATGCGGCTGACCGAAGCCGAGCTGCGCCAGGCGCGCGAGCGCATCGCGCCGCTTCTGGCCGCCGCGCAAGGCGCGATGGCCGCCAAGGCTCTCGGCGTCAGCCGCGCCACATTGCACCGGAAGCTGAAGCGGTTCGAGCTGAACCACTGAGCCGCTGCTTCTCAGCCGCCATTGCGGTGTCGAGCCGGTGGCTCGAAACGCAGGTCTCGTGCCCCGGACGCAGCGCAGCGCGTCCGGGACACGATGGTGATGCCTAGCCCATCACTGTCGCAGAACTGCGACAGGTCCGCTCCGCGATCGCGTCCGCCCGGGCTGACAGAGAACGCCTCCCGCATCATCGTCGGCGCAAGTCGCGGGTCACGCGACGACAAGCGCAAACAGCAAACATCGGGAGTGATCAATGAACAAGGTGGAATTCCTCGGCGTCACCAAAGTTCCCTTTGCCGAACGCTACGACAATTTCATCGGCGGTAAATTCGTCGCGCCGATCTCGGGCAAGTATTTCGACAACGCCTCGCCGCTGACCGGCCAGGTCGTTTGCAAGATCGCGCGCTCCGACGCGCAGGACGTCGAGGCGGCGCTCGATGCGGCGCATGCCGCCAAGGCCGCCTGGGGCCGCACCAGCGTCGCCGAGCGCGCCGCGATCCTGAACAAGATCGCCGACCGGATGGAGGACAATCTCGAGCGTCTCGCCATCGCCGAGACCTGGGACAACGGCAAGCCGATCCGCGAGACCCGCGCCGCCGACCTGCCGCTCGCGATCGATCATTTCCGCTATTTCGCGGGCGTCGTGCGCGCCCAGGAAGGCTCGATCGGCGAGATCGACCACGACACCATCGCCTATCATTTCCACGAGCCGCTCGGCGTGGTCGGCCAGATCATTCCCTGGAACTTCCCGCTGCTGATGGCCTGCTGGAAGCTCGCGCCAGCGCTCGCTGCCGGCAATTGCGTCGTGCTCAAGCCCGCCGAGCAGACCCCGGCCTCGATCATGGTCTGGGCCGAGATCATCGCCGACCTGCTGCCGCCTGGCGTGCTCAACATCGTCAACGGTTTTGGCCTCGAGGCCGGCAAGCCGCTGGCGTCCAGCCCGCGCATCGCCAAGATCGCGTTCACCGGCGAGACCACGACGGGCCGGCTGATCATGCAATACGCCAGCCAGAACCTCATTCCGGTCACGCTGGAGCTCGGCGGCAAATCGCCGAACATCTTCTTCAAGGACGTCACGGCGGAAGACGACGACTTCTTCGACAAGGCGATCGAAGGCTTCGTCATGTTCGCGCTGAACCAGGGCGAGGTCTGCACCTGTCCGAGCCGGGCGCTGGTCCACGCCGATATCTATGACCGCTTCATGGAGCGGGCGCTGAAGCGCGTCGCCGCGATCAAGCAGGGCGATCCGCGCGATGCCACCACCATGATCGGCGCCCAGGCGTCTAGCGAGCAGCTATCCAAGATCCTCTCCTATATCGACATCGGCAAGCAGGAGGGCGCCAAGGTGCTCGCCGGTGGCGGACGCACCCAGCTCGGCGGCGATCTCGCCGGCGGCTTCTACGTTCAGCCGACCGTGTTCGAGGGCCACAACAAGATGCGCATCTTCCAGGAGGAGATCTTTGGTCCCGTGGTTTCGGTCACGACCTTCAAGACCGACGAGGAGGCACTCGCGATCGCCAATGACACACTCTACGGCTTAGGAGCCGGCGTCTGGAGCCGCGATGCCAATCGCTGCTACCGCTTCGGCCGGGAGATCCAGGCGGGTCGCGTGTGGACCAACTGCTACCATGCCTATCCCGCGCATGCGGCCTTCGGCGGCTACAAGCAGTCGGGCGTCGGGCGCGAGACCCACAAGATGATGCTCGACCACTACCAGCAGACCAAGAACCTCCTGGTCAGCTACAGCCCGAAGAAGCTCGGCTTCTTCTGATCGGGAATGCCGCACGCATGAGGCCGTCGTGCCCGGGCTTGTCCCGGGCATCCACGTCCTTCGTGCCGCGGGGCAAGGCGTGGATGGCCGGGACGAGCCCGGCCATGACGCTATCGAGGCGAATCCGCACGCGCACCCTGGCGCGCATAGATTTGTTGCCCGATCAGCGCCAAAGATTTTCCATTATTTCGATCACGTTGCAGTGCGGCATAATGAAAGTCGTGCGATGCCGCCGCGGTGCTTTCCAAGGGCGTTTGACTTGGGTTAGAGAGGGCGAAAGTTTTCTCTGACCCGGAATTCCTATGGCCGCACCCAAGAAAGCCGCCGCAAGCACTTCACAGGACAAGTCCGACGGCGGTTCGCCACCGGAATTCACCAGGGAGCAGGAGCTCAAGGCGCTCCGCGACATGCTCCTGATCCGGCGGTTTGAGGAAAAGGCCGGCCAGCTCTACGGCATGGGCGCGATCGGCGGCTTTTGCCACCTCTATATCGGCCAGGAGGCCGTGGTGGTCGGCATGCAGATGGCCCTGAAAGAGGGCGATCAGGTCATCACCGGCTATCGCGATCACGGCCACATGCTCGCCACCGGCATGGACGCCAACGGCGTCATGGCCGAGCTCACGGGCCGCCGCGGCGGCTATTCCAAGGGCAAGGGCGGCTCCATGCACATGTTCAGCAAGGAGAAGCACTTTTACGGCGGCCATGGCATCGTCGGCGCCCAGGTCTCGCTCGGCACCGGTCTTGCCTTCGCCAATCACTATCGCGGCAACGGCAATGTCAGCGTCACCTATTTCGGCGACGGCGCGGCCAACCAGGGCCAGGTCTATGAGAGCTTCAACATGGCGGAGCTCTGGAAGCTGCCGGTGATCTACGTCATCGAGAACAACCGCTACGCCATGGGCACCTCGGTCTCGCGCGCCTCGGCGCAGCAGGATTTCTCCAAGCGCGGCGTCTCCTTCAACATCCCCGGCAAGCAGGTCGACGGCATGGACGTCCGCGCCGTCAAGGCCGCGGGCGAGGAGGCGGCGGCCTGGTGCCGCGCCGGCAAGGGGCCCTACATCCTGGAGATGCAGACCTACCGCTATCGTGGCCACTCGATGTCCGATCCTGCAAAATATCGCACGCGCGAGGAGGTCGAGAAGGTCCGCCACGACCAGGATCCGATCGAGCAGGTGCGCAACCGCCTGTTGGCGGCCAAGGTCAGCGAGCAGGACCTGAAGGCGATCGACGCCGAGGTGCGCGACATCGTCAACGCCTCTGCCGATTTCGCCCAGCATGATCCCGAGCCGGACGCCGCCGAGCTCTGGACCGACGTTTACCGCTGAACGCGCGCAAGCTTTCTTTTGGAGAAGATATGCCAATTCAAGTGCTGATGCCCGCGTTGTCGCCCACGATGGAGAAGGGCAACCTCGCCAAATGGCTGAAGAAAGAGGGCGAGACGATCAAGTCCGGCGACGTCATCGCCGAGATCGAGACCGACAAGGCGACGATGGAGGTCGAGGCGACCGATGAGGGCACGCTCGGCAAGATCCTGATCCCCGAGGGCACCGCCGACGTCGCGGTGAACACGCCGATCGCGACCATCCTCGCCGACGGTGAGAGCGCTGCTGATCTTGCCAAGGCGCCGGCCCCCGCCAAGCAGGAGAAGGCTGCCGAGTCGGCGCCGCCTGCGGCGGCCAAGGCCGAAGTGCCGCAGCCCAAGGCTGCGCCGTCTGCACCGCAGGCCGTCGCCGAGCCCGATCCGGAAGTGCCTGCCGGCACCGAGATGGTGACGCAGACGATCCGCGAAGCGCTGCGCGACGCCATGGCCGAGGAGATGCGCCGCGATCCCGATGTGTTCGTGATGGGCGAAGAGGTCGCCGAATATCAGGGCGCCTATAAAGTCACCCAGGGATTGCTCCAGGAGTTCGGCGCCAGGCGCGTGATCGACACGCCGATCACCGAGCACGGTTTTGCCGGTGTCGGCGTCGGTGCCGCGATGACGGGCCTCAAGCCGATCGTCGAGTTCATGACCTTCAACTTCGCCATGCAGGCGATCGACCAGATCATCAACTCCGCGGCCAAGACGCTGTACATGTCCGGCGGCCAGATGGGCTGCTCGATCGTGTTCCGCGGGCCCAACGGTGCCGCCGCGCGCGTCGCCGCGCAGCACAGTCAGGACTACTCGGCCTGGTACTCGCATATTCCGGGCCTGAAGGTGATCGCGCCATATTCGGCCGCCGATGCCAAGGGTCTGCTCAAGGCTGCGATCCGCGATCCCAACCCGGTGATCTTCCTCGAGAACGAGGTGCTCTACGGTCACACCGGCGAAGTGCCCAAGCTCGACGATTACGTGATCCCGATCGGCAAGGCGCGCATCGTGCGTTCGGGCAGCCACGTCACCATCATTTCCTGGTCGAACGGCATGACCTATGCGCTGAAGGCGGCCGACGAGCTTGCCAAGGACGGCATCGAGGCCGAGGTGATCGACCTGCGCACGCTCCGTCCGATGGACACCGAGACCATCATCAACTCGGTGAAGAAGACCGGCCGCGCCGTCACCGTGGAAGAAGGCTGGGCGCAAAGCGGCGTCGGCGCCGAGATCGCCGCGCGCATCATGGAGAACGCCTTCGATTATCTGGATGCGCCGGTCGCGCGCGTCGCCGGCAAGGACGTGCCGATGCCCTATGCCGCGAACCTGGAGAAGCTCGCGCTGCCCTCGGCGGCGGAAGTCGTCGAGGCCGCCAAAGCCGTCTGCTATAGGTAGACCATGGCGGGCCCCAGGGAGCAGCCACTGCCGCCGGACGTCATGACCCGCGAAGACGCGGTCGAGATCCTGCGCGTGTTCGTGCTGGACGGCGGGCTGTCGATGGCGTTCCAACGCGCCTTCGAGGAGCCCGACATGTGGGGCCTCCTGCTGGTCGATCTTGCCCGCCACGCCGCGCGCGCCTATGCGCGCGAGAGTGAATACACCGAGGAGGACGCGCTGAATCGGATCCTCGACATGTTCCAGGCGGAGATCGAGCGTCCCACCGACACCGGCACCACGACGCCGCGCGGCAAGGGGCACTGACCGTGGCGATCGAATCCTATCATTACGATTTCATGCTGGAGGCGATTCGCGAAGCGGAGGCCTCGATCGCGCAAGGCGGCCTGCCGATCGGCGCGGTGCTGACGCGCGACAACAAGATCATCGCCCGCGGCCACAACAACCGTGTTCAGGAGAACAACGTGATCCTGCACGGCGAGATGAGCTGCCTGCGCGAGGCCGGTGCGATCAAATTCCACGATACCGTCATGTACACCACGCTGTCGCCATGCTCGATGTGCGCCGGCGCGCTGGCGCTGTTCAAGGTCAGGCTGGTGGTGATCGGCGAATCCGTCACTTTCCCCGGCTCCAAGGACATCCTCGACAAGTTCGGCATCCCCTGGATCGATCTTGCCGACGACCGCTCCATCACCATGATGAAGAATTGGCGTTCCATCCCAGCCAATGAGCGCCTGTGGCAGGGCGACATCGGCAACTAAACCTGGTCTGTTCGTCTCCGCTGTCGGAAACGACGTTTTGCAAAGTTCTTCTTGAGGTCAGCATGCCCATCAACATCCTGATGCCCGCTCTCTCGCCGACGATGGAGAAGGGCAACCTCGCCAAGTGGCTGAAGAAGGAGGGCGACAAGGTCAAATCCGGTGACGTCATCGCCGAGATCGAGACCGACAAGGCGACCATGGAGGTCGAGGCGATCGACGAGGGCACGATAGCCAAGATCCTGGTGCCCGAAGGCACGCAGGACGTCCCGGTCAACGACGTGATCGCGGTGCTTGCCGGCGAAGGCGAGGACGTGAAGGCCGCGGGCGCTGCGAAGCCGACCGCCTCGGCTGCACCTCCCAAGGCCGCTGAAGCACCTGCTGCGGCGCCGGCGCCGGCACCTGCTCCGGCCGCACCGAAGGCGGCGCCGGCACCGGCCGCCGCACCGGCCCCGCAGGCTGCAGCTGCCGCCGTGCAGGGCAATGGCCATGGCGGCCGTGTGTTCTCATCGCCGCTGGCGCGGCGTCTCGCCAAGGAAGCCGGCATCGACGTGGCGATGGTCACCGGTACCGGCCCGCACGGCCGCGTGGTCGCGCGCGACGTCGAGCAGGCCAAGTCCGGCAAGGGCCTCAAGGCACCCGCCGCGGCGCCGTCGGGTGCGCCCGCGATCGCGCCGACCATGTCGGACAAGCAGATCCTGTCGCTGTTCGAGCCGGGGTCCTACGACATCATCCCGCATGACGGCATGCGCCGGACGATTGCCCAGCGTCTGACCGCATCGATCCAGAACGTTCCGCACTTCTATCTCACCATCGACTGCGACATCGGCAAGCTGCTCGCTGCCCGCGAGGAGATCAACGCCGCCGCGCCGAAGGACAAGGAGAAGAAGCCGCTCTACAAGATCTCGGTCAACGACTTCGTCATCAAGGCGATGGCGGTCGCGCTGCAGAAGATCCCGAACTGCAATGTGAGCTGGACCGAAAGCGGCATGGTCAAGCATCACCATTCCGACGTCGGCGTTGCGGTCGCGATGCCCGGCGGCCTGATCACGCCGATCATCCGGAAAGCGGAGACCAAGACGCTCTCGACCATCTCCAACGAGATGAAGGATTTCGCCGCGCGCGCACGTTCCCGCAAATTGAAGCCCGAGGAATACCAGGGCGGCACCACCGCCGTCTCCAACCTCGGCATGTACGGCATCAGCCACTTCACGGCCGTGATCAATCCACCGCATGCGACGATCCTTGCGGTCGGCACCAGCGAGGAGCGCCCCGTGGTGCGCGGGGGCAAGATCGAGATCGCGAACATGATGAGCGTGACCTTGTCCTGCGATCACCGCGCCATCGACGGTGCCCTCGGCGCCGAGCTGATCGGTGCGTTCAAGCAGCTGATCGAAAACCCCGTGATGATGATGGTCTAGAGCCGCCGCATGACGACGCGCTGGCCCTGGATATCGATGCTGCTGTCGATCATCATCCTCGTCAGCCCGCTCGGCACCGGCGTTCTGCGCGACGCCTTCTTCAGCGGCGAGCTGCTCTCGCGCAGCATTGCCCAGCCGATCGTCTTCATCGGTCTTGCGATCCTGATCTCGATCTGCGTCATCGAATGGCTGGTCAGGTCGATCATTTCAAAACGCCGCTCCGGCGGTGCAACGACCTCTTGAGTTGAACGGGAGCCGACATGGCCGATACATCCTTCGACGTCATCATCATCGGCTCCGGTCCCGGCGGCTATGTCACCGCGATCCGCGCCGCGCAGCTCGGCCTCAAGACGGCAATCGTGGAAAAATCCTATCTCGGCGGCATCTGCCTGAATTGGGGCTGCATCCCGACCAAGGCGCTGCTGCGTTCGGCCGAGATCTACCACTACATGCAGCACGCCAAGGATTACGGCCTCTCGGCGGAGAAGGTCTCGTTCGATCCGAAGGCCGTGGTGCAGCGCTCGCGCGGCGTCTCCAAGCGGCTGAACGACGGCGTCGGCTTCCTGATGAAGAAGAACAAGGTCAGCGTGATCTGGGGCGCCGCCTCGATCGACGCGCCCGGCAAGGTCACCGTGAAGAAGTCCGATGTCGAGGGTCCGAAGGGGGCGCTGGGCGAGGGGACGTATCAGGCCAAGCACATCATCGTCGCGACCGGCGCCCGGCCGCGCGTGCTGCCCGGCCTTGAGCCTGACAAGAAGCTGGTCTGGACCTATTTCGAGGCGATGATCCCGGAGCGGATGCCGAAGTCGCTGCTGGTGGTCGGCTCCGGCGCGATCGGCATCGAGTTCGCTTCGTTCTTCCACACCATGGGTAGCGACGTCACCGTGGTCGAGGTGCTGCCGCAGATCCTCCCCGTCGAGGATGCCGAGATCGCAGGTCTTGCGCGCAAGCGCTTCGAGAAGCAGGGCATTAAGATCATGTCCTCGACCAAGGTGACCAAGCTCGAGAAGAAGGCCGACAGCGTCGTCGCCACCATCGACGACGGCAAGGGCAAGCCCGTGACGACCGAGTTCGAGCGCGTGATCTCGGCGGTTGGCGTCGTCGGCAACATCGAAAATCTGGGACTCGAAAAGCTCGGCGTCAAAACCGATCGCGGCATCATCGTGGTCGACGGCTACGGCAAAACCAACGTTCCCGGCATCTACGCCATCGGCGACGTCTCCGGTCCCCCGATGCTGGCCCACAAGGCCGAGCATGAGGGCGTGATCTGCGTCGAGGCGATCAAGGGCCTCAATCCGCATCCCATGGACAAGAACATGATCCCGGGCTGCACCTATTGTCATCCGCAGGTGGCCTCCATAGGCCTCACCGAAGCCAAGGCGAAGGAGAGTGGCCGCGAGATCCGCGTCGGCCGCTTCCCCTTCGTCGGCAATGGCAAGGCGATCGCGCTCGGCGAGGACCAGGGCCTCGTCAAGGTGATCTTCGACAAGAAGACCGGCCAGCTGCTCGGCGCCCACATGGTCGGCGCCGAGGTCACCGAGCTGATCCAGGGCTACGTGGTCGCCATGAACCTGGAGACGACGGAAGAAGAGCTGATGCACACGGTGTTCCCGCATCCGACCCTGTCGGAGATGATGAAGGAAGCCGTGCTGGATGCGTACGGACGGGTGTTGAATATTTGACCGAGCGCCACCGCCGTCGTTGCGAGCGAAGAGAGCTGTTTGCAGAATAAGAAGGAAATCACCCATGCACGACAACGACAACCTCACCATCGAACGCCCGACCTTCGTCACCCATCTCGAATGCGCGATGGAAGGCGATCATTACGCGGCCGACCAGGTCCACAACCTCTCCAAGGCCGGCAAGCCGCTGCTCGTGCGCTACGACCTCGCCGGCGTGAAGAAGGCGCTGACGAAAGACGCGCTTGCCCAGCGGCCCGGCGACATGTGGCGCTACCGCGAGCTGCTGCCGGTGCGCAAATGCAAGGACATCGTCTCGCTCGGCGAAGTCACGACGCCCTTGATCCGGTTGCCCAAGCTCGGCGCAAAACTCGGTGGCGGCGAGATCATCGTGAAGGACGAGGGACGGCTGCCGACCGGCTCGTTCAAGGCGCGTGGCCTGGTGATGGCGGTGTCGATGGGCAAGGCGCTCGGCATCAAGCACATGGCGATGCCGACCAACGGCAATGCCGGTGCGGCGCTGGCGGCCTATGCGACGAGCTGCGGCATCAAGACGACGATCTTCTGCCCGGCCGATACGCCCGAAGTGAATGTCAGCGAGATCGAGCTGCAGGGCGCGACCGTCTACCGCGTCAATGGCTATATCGACGATTGCGGCAAGATCGTCGGCGAGGGCAAGGCCAAGGTCGGCTGGTTCGACACCTCGACGCTGAAGGAGCCATACCGCATCGAGGGCAAGAAGACGATGGGCCTCGAGCTCGCCGAGCAGCTCGGCTGGGACGTGCCCGACGTGATCTTCTATCCAACCGGCGGCGGCACCGGCCTGATCGGCATGTGGAAGGCCTTCGACGAGCTCGAGAAGATCGGCTTCATCGGCTCAAAGCGCCCGCGCATGGTCGCGGTGCAGGCCTCCGGCTGCGCGCCGATGGTGCGGGCTTTCGAGGCCGGCACCGAGCATGCGACGCGCTGGGAGGACGCCCACACCATTGCGTCGGGCATCCGCGTGCCGCAGGCGATCGGCGATTTCCTGATCCTGCGTGCAGTCCGCGAGAGCAAAGGCTTTGCCATCGCAGTCGACGACGACAAGATCTCGTCGGCGCTGAGCGAGGTTGCTCGCGAGGAGGGGCTTTTGCTGTGCCCCGAGGGCGCGGCCACCTATGCCGCTTACAAGGAGAGCCTTGCCGATGGTCGCGTCAGCAAGACCGACCGCGTGATGCTGTTCAACTGTGCCACCGGTCTGAAATATCCGCTGCCGCCGGTCACCCGCACGCTCGATCGCCACAAGCCGATCGATTACTCGCAGTTCTGACTTGCCTCTTCCTCTCCCCGTTCTCACGGGGGCGCGACGAGTTTCGCTCGCGCTGGGAGGGTTGGGGTGAGGGGCCTGTCTCCGCGAATGAGATCTTCGTGAGATCTGAACCCCCTCATCCGAATTGCTTCGCTTCGACCTCGCCCCGCAAGCGGGGCGAGGGGAAGAAAAACAAAACGACATCGCTGGGGAGAAGACAATGAAGAAGGCCGTCTGGGCTGCACTGATTGCTGTTCTCGCTGTGACCGGTGCCGCGCGCGCCGATGACTATCCCTCCCGTCCCATCACCATCATCGTGCCCTTCGCGGCCGGTGGGCCTTCGGATGCCATGGCGCGGGTGCTTGCCGAGCGGATGCGGGTGACGTTGGGGCAGCCGGTGGTGATCGAGAACGTCACGGGCGCGGGCGGCTCGATCGGCGTCGGCCGCGCCGTGCAATCGCCGCCGGACGGCTACACCATCTCCTTCGGCCACCTCGGCACCCATGTGGCCAACGGTGCCGTCTACAAGCTCAAATACGACCTCGTCGCCGACCTCGAGCCGGTGGTGCTGCTGCCGAGCAATCCGATGATCGTGGTCAGCAAGAACGCGGTGCCCGCGACCTCGCTGAAGGAGCTGTTGGACTGGCTGAAATCACGACCGTCGCCGCCGACTGCCGGCACCGCCGGTGCAGGCTCCGGCAGCCACATCGCCGGGGTTTATTTCGAGAGCGTCTCCGGCATCAAGCTGCAATACGTGCCGTATCGCGGTACTGCGCCCGCGCTGAACGACCTTATCGCCGGCCAGATCGATATCATCGTCGACCAGACCTCCAACTCCATCAACCAGGTCCGCGCCGGCACCATCCGCGCCTACGCCATCACAGACGACAAGCGCCTGGCCTCGGCACCGGAGATCCCGACCGCGGCGGAGGCGGGCCTCAAAGGCTTCACCATGACGCTGTGGTCCGGCATGTGGGTGCCGAAGGGGACGCCGAAAGAGATCGTGGTCAAGCTCAACGCCGCGGCCGTGGAGGCGCTGAACGATCCCGCGGTGAGGAAGCAGCTCGAAAACCAGGGCCTGGAGATGACACCGAAGGATCAGCTCACGCCCGAAGCACTTGGCACTCGCCAGCAGGCCGAGATCGCAAAATGGTGGCCGATGATCAAGGCGGCGAATATCAAGGTGGATTGAGGCGCGCGTCGTCAGGTCATCCAAACTCGGCGCTGACGGCCAGGCGATCATTGCGTGGATTCGTCGCCTGCTGCCAGCGCCACCTCCAGGCATTTCATCAGATCCGACGCGTTGAACGGCTTGTCGAGAAAGCAGGTTGCCCCGGCTTTGTGTGCACGCACACGTACGCTCTCGTCCGGGAACGCCGTGATCAGGATGAAGGGCGTCGCGGATCCCTGCGCGCGCATCTGCGTCAGCAGATCGATTCCACTCGTCACCGGCATCTGCACGTCCGCAATCACGCACGAGGTGCCGTGCGAGTCGGCCGAAGCCAGAAATTCGTGGGCGGAAGCGAATGTGTGTACGTTGTAACCGCGTGACTTCAGCAGATTGTTGATCGCGGCCCGCACGTAGGGGTCATCATCAAGCACTGAAATGACCGAGGGGACTGACAAGACGTCTGCTCCTTTCCCGGGAATACGCTTGCCGTCGCTGCGGCCACATTCAGGGTGGGCCCGCCAGACACCATTGGAAACTCATACTTAGGTTTGTATGTCGGATTTGTTTGGCCGAATCCCGAGCGCCTCGCTCATTCTCACCAGGTCGGCCAGCGATTTCGCGCCCATTTTCCGCATGATCTGGCCGCGGTAAATTTTGACGGTGATTTCCGCCAAACCGAGCTGGGCGGCCACTTGCTTGTTCATCAGGCCGGACGTCACCAGCGACAATACGTCTCTTTCCCGCGAGGACAATGACTCGAAGCGCGATCTGACGGTCGAGACCGTCCTGTTGAGGTCGCGTCGCTTGCGGTCTCGCTCGATCGCGGCCTGGACCGCGTCCAGAATGTCCTGGTCGCGAACCGGCTTGGTGAGGAAGTCGATCGCGCCGCTCTTCATGGCCCGAACGGTCATCGGAATATCACCATGGCCGGTGATGAAGATGATCGGCGTGTGGATATTTGCCTTGGCAAGATCGGCCTGCAGGTCGAGACCGCTAACTCCCGGCAGGCGGATGTCGAGCACGAGGCAACTGGGGACGTCTGGCGGCTTGGCCTGCAGGAGTTGCGGCGCAGAGCCGAATGCTTCGACCTTGAGGCCCACCGATTCGAACAGGTTGGTGAGCGCGCGGCGCATGGACGCGTCGTCGTCGACGATGAAGACGATCGGCTGATCGCCATCCTCCCCGGGCGGCGAAGATTGCGCGCGCTCGGTCACGATGCGTCCTCGCGATGCAGCGGCAGGGTGATCTGAAAAGTCGCTCCGTGCTCCTGGTTCGGCATGGCGGAAAGTCGCCCGCCATGGGCCTCGATGATCGAGCGGCAGATCGACAGGCCCATGCCCATGCCGCTGGACTTCGTGGTGAAGAACGGCATGAACAGGCGGTCCATCGCCTGTTCGTCGATGCCGGCGCCGCAGTCGGATACGCTCACCAGCACCGCGCCATTGTCGTCGGTCGCTGAACGGATCGCCAGCTCGCGCGGGCGGTCATCGATGCCTTCCATGGCCTCGATCCCGTTCTTGATCAGGTTGATCAGGACCTGCTGCAATTGAATTCGATCGCCAAAGATCCTGGGCAGTGTCGACGACAGCTCCATGCGAACCGACACGGCGTGGCTGGCCATCTCGCGCTGAACGAGCGCCACAGCCTCGCGCACGACCGCGCCGGCGTCGAGCGGCGCCATCTCGATATCGGAACGCTTGGCGAGCGCCCGAACGTGACGGATCACGTCGCTGGCACGCTTGCCATCCTCGATGATCCACTCCACGGAGCGGCGGGCCGCCTTGAGGTCGGGTGGACTGCGCTGCAGCCAGGCGAGGCAGGCGTCGGCGTTTGCAATCACGGCGGCGAGCGGCTGATTGATTTCGTGGGCAATGGACGCGGTCAGCTCACCCAGTGTCGTGACGCGTGTGACATGGGCGAGCTCGGCCTGGGCCTTGCGCAGTGCGTCTTCGGCCTGATCGGCCCGGATGGCCGCGGTCACGTCGGTGCAGACGCCACGATAGCCCAGGAAAGTGCCGTCGGCGTCGAAGAACGGCTTGCCGCTGGTCCGGACGTAGATCGGCTGACCGTTGCGGTCTTTGCTGCGATATACCAAGTCGCGGAACGGGATATGGGCATCGAGCGCCGCCCGATGTTGTCGCCATTTTTCGGGTTCGAGATCTGCGTCCGGAGCGATGTCCCAACGCGTCAATCCAATCAGGCCGGCGGGGGCGGTGTTTGTATCGGAGTGTTCCGATATCCGAGTAACCCGATGGTCCGGCCCCGTTTCCCAGAACCAGTCGGAGGCGGTTTCGGCGTAATCGCGAAAGCGCTGCTCGCTGTCACGAAGGCGGCGCTCCGCCTCTTTGGTCGCCGTGATGTCGGTCACCGATCCGACGAATTCCAATTGACCGCTCGCATCTCGCGTGGCCCGAGCCACCGCTCGGACGTACTTGATGGAGCCGTCGGGCATCACGAGCCGGTATTCGTGATCGTAATCCTTTCCCTCTCGGGCGGCCCGAGCCGTAGTCTGTTGCACTGCGAGCCGGTCGTCCGGATGGATCCGCGCGAGCATGAACGAGATCTTTGGCTTGGTTCCCTCGTCGCATTGAAAGATGCGGTAGGTCTCCTTGGACCAGGTGATCTCGCGGGTTGCGGCCTTCCAGCCGAAACTGCCGGTGTGGCTCAATTCCTGCGCCTGGGCGAGATAAGCCTCGCTCTGTCGCAGCGCATTCTCCGCTTCCTTGCGCTCGGTGATGTTCTCGCAGGCGACCAGCACGATTGGCCCGCCATTCGCCCGCAGCATGGTCTTGGCGTTCTCGCGCACCCATAGCACCGAACCGTCCTTGCGAACCTTCCGGATTTCCCAGGTGTGTGACTGATCAACAGTCTCAAGGCACAGCGCGATGCACGCGCGGACAGTAGCGCGATCTTCCTCGAAGAAGACATCCAGCACCGATCGGCCGATCAACTCCGCGGGCGTATAGCCCAGCTGCGCGGCGCCAAACGTGTTCACGTTCATGACAGTTCCGGCCGGGTCGACCATGAAGTACATGACCGGGTTGTGCTCGAAGACTTGCTGCCACTGCTTGACCGCTTCCAACAGACCGGCGTCACCGGGCTCAACGCGCGGCTTGGCAGTAACAGTGTGCCTGACACAGCCGACGAGGTATTGCGCGGCTGACTTCCCGAACGCTACTGCCCGGCCCGGCTTCATCGCAGACGCTCCCGGCGCTCTCTGCGTGAACGCAAGTAGAGCACGTTGCCGCCGAAGGAGCAATTCCAGCCAAAGTCGGACGGGCGGTCGCGACGGTCGTTGGAGTGGACTGCTCACCACCTTGTCCATTGCGGCGCATCAAGCATGCCGCGCCGGGCAGATTTTTCGCGGTGACGCTGCAGCCCGCGGGCCGTGCGCCGTCTCGTTGAATGCGAGGGCGGAGGCGGTGCGAGAGTCCATCCGGGCAAGTACGGGACAAACCTAGGTATAGCTTCTCCAATCCTAGTCATGTCGGCGATTTACTTCCGTACAATTGAGCGCTTCGTGCCGGGCGGACTAGCCTCGTGACCATCGGGAATGTCGACCACCAATCGCAGCGGTCGTACGGGTAGCGGGCTCAGACCTACGGGGCCGAAGCCTCTCACCGACCTGCAGCGACCGGGCACGAGGCCGTTCATTTCTCGAGAGGCAGCTGCGATCGCGGCAATTTACGACCCATGCGAGGTCGAACTGACAAAAGCGAGAGCAACAGAGGGAGAGAACAATGTGCGATACATCGGTAATTCCTGCGCGTCGCCCATCGGAGTTCGAGCGCTGCTCTTCGGTCAACGGCTGTGCGGTGTGCGGCGGCAAGTTCGGCCTGATCCGCCACTATTCGTGGCGTACCGCGCTCTGCTCCAAGAAGTGCGTCGATCGCTTCCGCACACGCCGCGAACGTGACCGCCGGTGGTTGTTCCAGGCTCAGGTCGCCTAAGGCTGAATTGGAGAGCTGACGTCGTTCCGAAGGTCTGATCCGGGAGCCCGTGCGTTGAACCGCCCATGCAAGCTCTTGTGCTCGATGGCTCTCCTCGGCTCCATTGCGGCGGTCCAGGCACAGGAGACGGAACACGGCGCCGCTCATCGCCAGCACCCGCCCCAGGACCAGGCGCTGCACGAAAAATTCTACTCGACCTGGCACATGCCGGACAATCCGAGCCTCAGTTGTTGCAACAGCGCCGACTGTTATCCGACCGACATCAAATACGTCGACGGTCAGATCTATGCCCGGCGCCGGGAGGACGGGAGATACATTCTGGTCCCACCGCAAAAGGTGGAGCGAAACAGGGATAATCCGGACGGCCGAAACCATCTTTGCGCTCCACCACCCGCACTGTCTCCGCTCGACAGCGTTTACTGCTTTGCTTTGGGAGGTGCCACATGAGATTTGCGTTCGTCCTCGTGAACGGCCGGACCCCGTTCCGGCAGACCTGGTGCATGCAGTGCCGCGAGCCGATCAGCGGCGGCTATCTCCGCGAGATCGCGACCCGGCTGCCTTACTGCGACCATCAGTGCTATGCGCTGTTCTGCGAAGCGCTCGCGAAAGATGGCGTGAGAGCGGCGTCATGAAGTTCGTGGTGGTCAATCACGAGCCCCCGTTGCACGCGGCCACGTGCAGCACATGCTCGCGGTCGCTCCGCTCCAGCTATGTCCGGCATGCGCGGACGCAGCGCCGTTACTGTGACTACGATTGCTACCGGCGCGACGAGCTCGTCACGTTGTTGATGCAATGGTCGGTGCCTCGGCGGACCGAGCCGTCTGCCGGCAACGTCGAGCTCACAGCCGGCAACATGATCGAGACGTTGGCGGTCCTGAGTGCCGTCTGGTGCTGGAGCTGCACGATCAACGCCTGGACCTTCGCGAGAGCCTTGACCGGCGCATATTTGGACGGTCGCGATCTGATCACGATGGGAGGAGGTGACACCTAGCTGCGCGGCTGCACTCGCGTGGAAGCCGCAGCACCCTATCCTTGCAGGCGGTGCGTCCAGCCCCGGCGGCGCCGACTAGGGAGCGGGTGCTGCGGCAGCCGCGGGTGCCGTTACACCGGCCTCGTGCGTAACCACGCGCTGGTCGCTCTTGCCGGCGACCAAGCCGCTGCCCTCGAACCTTGCGCGGTAGACCTGCACGTTCTCCATCACGCGCTGGACGTAGTTGCGGGTCTCCGACAGCGGAATGCGCTCGACCCAGTCGACCGGATCGACATTGGGATCCCTGGGATCGCCGCGCGCCTGCACCCATTCGCGCACCCGGCCGCGGCCGGCATTGTAGCCGGCAAAGGCCATGATCTGGTTGCCGCGATATTCCGACAGAAGCGCGCTGAGCTCGGCCGCGCCCATCTGCGTGTTGTAGACGGGATCGGAGACCATCCTGTCCCAGTCATAGGTGAGGCCGAACCGTTTGGCGGTGTCGCGGCCGGCTTCCGGCGTCACCTGCATCAATCCGACGGCATTGGCCGGCGACTTGTCGCGCTGATTGAACGAGCTCTCGGTGCGCGCCACCGAATAGATCACGCTGGTCTCGATCGCGGGCGCGACCTGCTTGTGCTCGGGGATGCCGATGGTCGGGAAGGCGTAGTGGTCGAGCGCGAACCCGCGCGCCAGCGCCGATTTGCCGACCTCCAGCATCACGCGCGCATCGTTGCGCCGGCCGGCAAGCTCGGCGAGCGCTTCGAGCGCCACGACGTCGGTGCTCTCCTGGGCAAAATCCTCGGCGTAGTAGAACGCCACGTCGCGCTCGCCGATGGCGTAGAGCATGTCGGCCGCGCGCACGCGCTCGTCCGTTGGCTGCGTATCGGCCGAGGCCAGCACAGGCGAGGGCGGACGCAGCTCGATCCGGTCGAGGCCGAGCTTTGCGCGGGCGAGCTGGCCGTAATAGGCCGTCTGATAGCGCGCCGCCGCCCGATAGCTCATGCGCGCATCGGCCGTCGCGCCCATGGCCTCGGCGGCGCGGCCGCGCCAGTAATGGGCCCGCGACAGCGCGATCGGATTGACCGAACCTTCGTCGATCGCGGCGAAGTGCACCATCGCCGTCTTGGGATCGTCGAGATAGCGCAGCGCGATCCAGCCGCACATGAAGTGGTAGTCGATGCGGTAGACTTCCTTATCAGGCACCGCGGCGGTGCGCACCACATCATAAGCAGTCTTGAACTTGCCCTGGTCGAGCAGCTTGCGCGCGAGCAGGCGACGCTCGCGCCACCAGGCGTCGGTGTCCTGGGCCGCCAAGGTGTCGGGCGCGGCGGCGAGGATCACCTCGGCAGCGTCGTCGATGCGGTCCTTCTGGAGGTGCCATTGAGCGCGGCACAGCACGTAGCCGAGATCGCGGCGCGCGTCGGCGGAGACGTCATCGAGAAAGTCCTTGGTCTTGCTCGCCTTGCCGGTGACCGCCGCGCAGGCCTTGACGATCGCGAGCGCATCCTCACCGAGCCGTTTGGCCGCGCGCCTGGCGCCGGCATAGTCCTTGGCGCCGAGACGCTTGTCCATGCGGGCCCGATGATCGTCCGCCGTGAGGAGATCGCGGAACGCCTCGTAGGCGTCCTCCTCGCTGCGCTCCGATAATTCGTCCATGCGCCAGGCGTCGCGCACGAGCCGTGCAGCCCTGTCGGTCTCGCCTTCGGTGAGCAGCACGCGAGCGAGTGCGAACTTGCCCTTGGCGCTGGTCGGCCGGTCCATCGTGAACTTGTGCACGGTGGCGGCGTCAAGCTTCTCCTGCCACAGCCGCGCCTCCGCGCGCCGGCGCAAGAGCGCGCTGCTTGGCCAGTCCGGATTGGCGGCGAGGAAGGCGGCGTAACGCTTGAAATTCGCGGTGCTCTCGGAATGGCGCAGCATGAACCAGTCGGCGAGCTTCTGTCCGGCGGGGTCGGCGATGCGGTCGCGCGCTGCGCTCGCGTCATCCGTCTTGCCCTTGCGCGCGAGATCGATGGCATCCTTCAGCGCGGCGAGATCGCCGGTCAGCGGCGGCGCTGCCGGCTTGTCCGCGGGCTCGTCGACCGTCTTTTTCGGCTTGCGCTTGGCCTCGGCGTGCTTGCCGCGTCGCGCTTTGCCGTCGGAGGCATGGCGGTGCTTGCCGGCTTTCGCCTCATGCGCCTTCTTCGGCGCGGAGGATTTTTGACTGCTCTTCGCCGCCAGTTGAGTAGGAAGGAAGGCCATCGCGGCCACGGCAACGACACACGCGAGCGAGCGTAGGCACTGGTTCATTCGATGGTCCCCCTGCGAAACCACTACAAACCAAGGTCCGCGACGACATGCGGCTTGCGAATCAACGATGCATCAGCGTCGTGTCGCATCCTCAAGCTGTCGCAACAATGCGGCAAAATACGGATTGGAACTGGGGAACTTCCGAAATGGCGGAAGAGGGGTTGTGTCTTTAATCTTCGTTAACGATTGGGCGGGACGTCAGGACGGCGCAGATTGCGCGTGTTCCCACAGCTAAATCCGTGTATGAGTTCCCTCGCTCGTCCTTTTGGCCTCCGCGCCTATGCCGATTTTCAACCAGTCGATCCGGCGCAAGATCGTCGGCATCGCCCTCGGATTGATCGTCCTGATGCTGGTCACCTCGGTCCTGTCGATGGTGATGTCGAGCCAGGTCGGCGTCCTCCTGGCCGAGCTCACCAACCGTTACATCCCGGCCTACAGCCATCTGGCGCGTGCCAATATTCGCTCGCTCGAGCGGGGGCTGGCGTTGCGGCGGATGATCATGACCAGGATGGAGGCACCGTCGGACGAGGAGGCCTACGCGGCGCGCGTTCGCGATTTCGAGGTCTCGGACCGCAAGATCGAGGAGGAGGCGGAGGCCGCGCGCAAGCTGATCAACGCGATCATCGACGACCCCAGGACGTATTCCGACAATGCTGCGCTGGGGCGTATCGATATCCGCATCGAAACCGCCGTCGCTGAGTTGCGCCGCGACCTGAGTGAGGACCATGCGAAGCTCCTCAAGCAGGTCGACGCGAGGCAGATGACCGAGGCCCGCGGCACGCTGGAGCACATCGACGTGCTGCGCGACCAGTTCAACCGGAAGATCGATGCGATCCGCTCCGACATGCTGACGCAGGTCTTCTTCTCGACATCGCAGGTGATCAGCCGCCAGCATCAGGCGATCATCGTCTCGGGCATCGTGACCTTGCTCGCGGCGATCGTCGGATTTGTCTTTGCGCTGCTGGTGAGCAGCGGCATCACGCGCCCGGTACGGCTGCTGCTGGCCGGCACCCGCGAGGTCGAGGCGGGCCGGTTCGACAAGCCCATCACCGTCTCGACGCAGGACGAGATCGGCGAGCTCGCCGCGGCCTTCAACCGCATGATCGAGCAGCTGCGCCGCAACGAGCGTATCCGCGAGACCTTCGGTCGCTACATCGACCCGAAGGTGGTGCAGGGTCTGATCGACCGGCCGGAGGTCGCCATCGACGGTGAGCGCCGGGTGATGACCATCATGTTCTGCGACATGAGCGGCTTCACCTCGATGAGCGAGGGCATGACCCCGCGCGGCCTCGTCAAGGTGATGAACCACTATTTCACCGTGATGTCCGCTCCCATCAGGAGCAATCGCGGCGTCATCGACAAATATATCGGCGACGCCATCATGTCCTATTGGGGCCCGCCCTTCATCGAGGAGGACGAGCAGGCGCTGCTCGCCGGCCTTGCCGCCGTCGAGATGGCCGACCAGGTGCCCGCGCTGCAGAAGCAGCTGCCGGATCTGCTCGGCATCCGCGCCATGCCGGCGCCGTGCGATCTGCGCATCGGCATCGCTACCGGCGAGGTCCTGACCGGCAGCATCGGCTCCGAGCTGATGATGAGCTTCACCGTGATGGGCGACGCCGTGAATCTCGCCGCGCGGCTCGAGGCAGTCAACAAGGTCTACGGCACCCGCATCCTGATCTCGCAGCCGACTGCGGATGCGATTGGATCGCGGCTCGAATTGCGCGAGATCGATCGTCTGGCGGTCGCGGGTCAAAGCGCGCCGCAGGCGATCTTCGAGGTGATGGCGAAACCGGGCGCGCTTACCGATGCGCAAGTGAGCCTGCGCAGGCACTATGCCAAAGGTCTCGCCGCCTATCGTGCCCGGCGCTTCGACGAAGCCCGTGCCGCCTTCAACGCGGCACTCGAGGCGGTGCCTGGTGATGGCCCGTCGCGCGCGATGCTCGGCCGCATCACCCGGTTTGCGGCCAATCCGCCGGATGCCAATTGGGATGGCGCCTGGCGGCTGGAGCAGAAATAGCCACGCCTCCGGTCCGGCATGCCGGGCCGGAAAAAAAGATGCTAGTTCATAACGATGTTCGCCGTGACCTATTTCCCGGGCTTAGGTTTGACGTCCCTCAGGCGTCTTATGGGGACACGCCGATGACACATCTCGAGGACAGGCTCGAACGGTTCGAGACGCTCACCGCCGAATGCGAGCTGATTGCCAAGCTCGCCACCGACAGCACCAAGCGCGAGTTCTATTTGAGGCTCGCGGAGCAGTACCGCCAGCTGGCGGGAGATATGCGGCAAGCGATCGCGACCAGGGCTGCGGCCTAAGCCGTCTGCAATCCGTTCTTAACGTTTGGCGCGCATCCTTGAAGCATGCGGGCGTCGCTGAATCGGCGACGGCTCGTGGTGGGAAGGCCGGGGCTCGTTGCAATGCAGCGTGCCTCGCGAGTGTCGTTGCCATGCCTGATAGGGCAATCCCATGCGCCTCGTTGCAGTGGTCATATTTGCGCTCATGACGGCGGCCTGCGATCAGGAGCAGGACATCACCGGCACGACGAATTCGACCTGTCCGATGCGGAACTACAGTTACAATCCACGCGACATGAACCAGTGCGTCAGCGCCTGCAAGGCGTGCGACCGCGGCACGACGGTCACCTGCACGACCTCCTGGACCCTCAAGGGAGCTCGCTGAGCGGAACCACCTGCTTTGCAGGGATCGCAACCGCGCGAAGAGGTTGCTGAAGTCGCAGCGCCACTCGCCCACGAGACTTGACGCTTGCGGATGCGGGAACCGATAGCGACCCGAGGTCAAAGGCTGGCGGTGCTTGGACACCGGAACGATTCACATGAATTAATCATTGAATGGGGCGGGCAGGCGCGGAGTCCGATGGAATGGGTATGCTCGATCCAGGTCGATTTCTGGTGTCGTGCTCGCATTGCGATGCCTGGCCGATGGCGGCCAATGTGAAGCGGACGAGCTGGTCTGCGTCCCCGCACGAGGTCCGCTTTGTCTGCACGCGCTGCCGCCGCGAGGAGACCGCGATCGTCTCCGCGTCCGGCGAATTGACGCCTGTCAAACGCGTCGATGTCCCGCCACACGATGTCGCTGTCGCCTGGGCCCGGGCCCAGCGTTTGCGCGGGCGGACCTGAGCGGCCGGCGGCGCCTCGGGACGTCGGGGGCGGGCTGTGGATCAGAGCGGGCGGACTGCACTGTCAATCCGATCCTGTTCTACAACACCAATCTCGATCCGACCCGCCGTTATGGCTCGGAGACCAGTGTCTCCTATCGCATCAACGATGCAGTGCTGGTGCGTTCCGGCGTGGCCTATATGCGAGCTGTCTTCCGCGAAGGCAGCTGGGCAGGCAACGACTTGCCGCTGGTGTCGCGCTACACCGCAAGTGCAGGCGTCACCTGGAACATCTGGCAGAATTACCTTGTATTCGACGCCATCGCCCGCTTTTGGTGCGAGCGCCGCATGGACAACGATCAGGCGGGAACGCAGAAGCCAATCCCTGCGGATGGCACGATCGACCTCAAGCTCAGTGGTCGCTGCTCGTCGTCACCGGTGCCTGGCTCGTGAACCAGACGATCGGCTTCAGCGCGTTCTACGCCATCGTTGCCTGTATCGCTTCTCTGTCAACCCACGGGCGCGAAAATATTCCACTTTACCGAAATTCGGAATTGGCGTATGTATCGCCCATCCCGGCTCATTCTCGAGGGGCGATCATGGAGGTCGTCATTGTCGCGAGCCGGGCTTGCGGTGGACGCAGCAGCGTCGTGTACGAGATGTCAAGGGCAGGGCGGATTGCTCTCCGTGAGCCCGAGGCTTCGTGCGGACGAGCGGCGCTGTCAGGTTCGTCGCGTCAGCATTTCGGTGGCAACGTGCACAACGCCGTCGAACCCTGTGGCGCCAACGAGCCGTGCGTACGGCAAAACCGTGTGGTCCTGGCCGTCGTTGCTACGGTCAAGCGCTTGCGGATGCGGCAGTCGCGTCAACCGGCGCGGCTGCCGGTGAATTCCGCGAGCGTGAGGGAGGCCAGAAGGAATTCGGCTCCCGGGAGAGCGCGGCATAAGCCGTCCGACCATCGCGCAGGGAAGGCCGAGTGATTGGCACCACCTGTATGCTGCTGTGCGGTCTCCTTTGCGCGTGCTTTTCGCGCAGCAGACCGCGGGTGCGAGGTCAGCACCCGGTCTTCCCCATAGGCGTTAAGGTAGCGCGAGCATCGATTGATACGGACGTTTTCGAGGAGGCTCGCGCAGGTGCCGCCCAAGCGCTCGCTTTCTGCGGCGAAAGCAACGGATGGTTGGTTGTGGAATGATCGCTTGTAGCAAGGATGCAACGAGTTGTTGCAAAACACGCCAAGCGCCAGGTGCCGTCAGGCGGCCTGCGTTCAGCGGGGAGAGTCCTCGAAGTCGCGGGCAAGCGGCTCGAGCAGCAGGATGATCAAGAGGTGTGCCAGCAAGTAGGGCTTGGCGGAGCGCGGATCGGTTCCAGGTGGCGTCTTGAGACCAATCAGACTCTTCAGTCGCTTGAAGCCAAGTTCGATGCGCCATCGCAGTCGATAGAGCGCGAGTACATCCTTGGTGGAGAACTCGTCCCGCGCGAGCGACGTGACCAGAATGACCCAATCCGCGGCTTCCAGAGTTTCTTTGGAGATGACGCGGTTTTCGTCTTGTGCGTCGCGCCGGGCTTTACGGCGCGAAGCCGCGACTGCACCGGCGGGCTTCTTGACTGCGACCAGACGCATAGCCAGAGGCGCACCGTCCTTGCGTTTGATCCAAATCCTCCGATCGATCAGTCCGTGCGCCTTCGCCGCACGCAATTGGGCCATCAGATCGAACGCAAGGCCTTTGGCATCAAGCCAACGTGCGTTCTTCCAGCCCGCTCGGATCAAAACGTCTGCCCCGGCGTCGCGCACAGCGGCGATGCGGTCAGGTTGTAGATAAGCGCGGTCAGCAATGCGGATCTCGTTCTTGACCACCGGTATCCGGTCAAACGTTTCGCCTTCTTGCTGATCTGTCAGCTCGAAGTGACCAAAGCGCTCATATGGCAGATCGAATGCACTATGAACGCGCCAAAGCTCACTGTTCCTGCGCGCAGCCGGTCCTGCCTGAGGCACTGTCGTCGCATCGATAATGCGGATCAGGCGGCCTCGGCTCGCTTTCGGGGCTGCCGCAGCGAGCAAGCCCTCCACCAGCACTGCAAACCAATCGCCACATTGACGCAGGCGATAGAACAACGCCACGCTGCTGAGGTCGGCAAGGCCAACAGAAGCGGCCCACGCGGCTGTCGATCTCAACCCTCTTTCACCCAGACAATAGGCCAGCATCAGCCGAAGTAACGACACCGCATCTGGAATTTGGCGCCGCCGCACGAAAGCCTTCGTCTGGCGCGCACTTATTTCAAGCTGCGCAGCCCCGCCGAGCTGCGTAACCACTCTCGTCCAGTCCTCGTTCAGAAGCGATTCGTCTGCCATCCCGCCTTGGAATCACGTGTGATTCCAACACTCAAGAACAAACTTAACGCCTATGCGGCCTTCCCTGCGCCCTTGTGTCCCGAAATCTGCCAGAATGTGGCAACGGGCGGTTGGATCAGAACCGCCCGTTGCCGGAACTGAGCCCGTTGCGCCCAAAGGCGACAGAGCCTGCTAAAGAGCAAGGGACAGCTCCGGTGTCTTCCTGAACCCGAACAGTTGCAAGGGCTGCGAGCCCGTACCAGGCAAGGAAGGGAGTGGATGATGACACAAGACGATCTGGTTGTCGTCGGCATCGATGTCGCTAAAGACAAGATTGATGCGTGCATTCGGACCGTAACGGAGCGGAAGACTTGCCCAACAACCGCGGCGGGGCGACGGAGCTTGATTGCATGGCTTCGCAAGCATCAGGTCGGCAAGGCAGTGATGGAGGCAAGCGGCGGCTACGAGCGGGTATGGGCCAAGGCGTTGCGCCAAGCAGGGCTGGAAGTACGGATCGTCGATCCCAAACGGGTTCGCCACTTTGCGGAATCGGCGGGACGCCTTGCGAAAAATGACAAGATCGACGCGGAGATGATCTCCTGGTTCGCCGAGACATTCGGCGAGGCTCCCAGCCAAGTCGACAATCCCGCTCACGAGGAGATGAAGGCACTGGTGAAGGGACGCCAAGGCCTGCTTGACGTCAGGGCTCGCCTGGAAATGCAGAAGGAGCATGAGGCGCCGGCCCTTGTTCAGAGGCTCGCGCGCGTCTTCTTAAGAAGCTGGCTGACGAAATCGCCGCGCTCGAGACCGCGATCGCGGCGACGATCAAGACAACGCCGGACTTTGCCAAACGTGCCGAGATCATCCAGAGCGTACCAGGCTTTGCTGAGGGGACCGCAATGGCGCTGCTTGGAGGACTACCGGAGCTGGGGCAGGTGAGCGACGAAGTTGCCGCCGCGTTGATGGGCGTTGCTCCTTATGACGACGATAGCGGCAAACGTCGAGGTGAACGCTGCATCAAGGGTGGCCGCCGCTGGGTGCGAAATGCCCTCTACATGCCCTGTGTCGGTGCCGCAACGCTGAACAATCCGGTGTTCAAGGCCTTCTACGAACGGCTGATTGCCAAGGGCAAGCCGCCAAAGGTCGCGATCGTCGCCTGCATGCGCAAGCTGATCATCATCCTCAACACCATGATCGCGCGCGGCGAGACGTGGGATCCGAAGAAATACAGGGTGGCCTGACGAGCGCGCCTATCTCGCGCTCGGACCTCGGCCGAGCGCATGCAAAGCCAACAGACCGGTGAGCGGACGGGGTCAAGGCCGTCAGCCGCCGCAGGCGGGGGCGCGCCAGCGCCAGCCTTGAGGCCGGCCGATCGCCGGGCTACTTCGCCACAGTTGCTCTTGGACAAGAGCGGCGAGAGATGACGCAAAGCTCGGGCGAATTGAGCCGCGAGGACGCGAAGGCATGTCTGCGATTCGAAAGTGCTGAAGTTTATGAGGCGATTGCCGGTTGGTGCGCGCCTCCTTGGCCAAGCCTGGTGTGCTATTCCTTCCGAAAGATCCTGAGTTGTGGATTGCCATTGCTATTGCGGTATTTAGGTAGCGAGCTCCGTGTCTTCCCGGTAACGATTGTTCCTCTTGAGCAACACCCATCCCGGATTTAACCCTCACCGCCGGCGGTTCGCATGGCCGCCGCTTTTTGGCCACACCCGAACATGAATAAGATCACTCTAATGTTTTAAAGGGTAGCGGCGGCGGTCTTCGAAGGCGACGAGAAAATCCCAAGGTCGATTCAAATCTTGGCTCTGATTTTTCGGGTCTGAAAGGGTTGGCCGGGGAAGACTGGTTGCGATGAACGCCAAGACCGACAAGCAGAGGCTGCCGAGCCGTCACGTGACGGAAGGTCCTGCGCGCGCGCCGCATCGGTCCTATTTCTACGCCATGGGTCTGACGACCGAGCAGATCCACCAGCCCTTCGTCGGCGTCGCCTCGTGCTGGAATGAAGCCGCTCCCTGCAACATCGCTTTGATGCGCCAGGCCCAGGCGGTGAAGAAGGGCGTGGCATCGGCCGGCGGCACCCCGCGCGAATTCTGCACCATCACCGTCACCGACGGCATCGCCATGGGCCATGACGGCATGCGCTCGTCGCTGCCGTCACGCGAATGCATCGCCGATTCGGTCGAACTGACCGTGCGCGGCCACGCCTATGACGCGCTGGTCGGCCTTGCCGGCTGCGACAAGTCGCTGCCGGGCATGATGATGGCGATGGTCCGCCTCAACGTGCCCTCGATCTTCATCTATGGCGGCTCGATCCTGCCCGGCAACTTCCGCGGGCAGCAGGTCACCGTGCAGGACATGTTCGAGGCGGTCGGCAAGCACTCGGTCGGCGCCATGTCGGACGAGGACCTCGACGAGATCGAGCGCGTGGCCTGCCCGTCGGCGGGCGCCTGCGGCGCGCAGTTCACCGCCAACACCATGGCGACCGTCTCCGAGGCGATCGGACTCGCGCTGCCGTACTCGGCCGGTGCCCCGGCGCCTTACGAAATCCGTGATGCGTTCTGCATGACCGCGGGCGAGAAGGTGATGGACCTGATCGCGCAAAATATCCGGCCGCGCGACATCGTCACTCGCAAAGCTTTGGAAAACGCGGCTGCCGTGGTCGCGGCTTCCGGCGGCTCGACCAATGCTGCGCTGCACCTACCGGCGATCGCTCACGAGGCCGGCATCAAGTTCGACCTGTTCGACGTCGCCGAAATCTTCAAAAAGACACCATATGTCGCGGATTTGAAGCCGGGCGGCCGTTATGTCGCCAAAGACATGTTTGAAGTAGGTGGCATACCGCTTCTGATGAAGACGCTGCTCGACAACGGCTTCCTGCACGGTGATTGCCTTACCGTCACGGGCCGCACGATCGCCGAAAACCTCAAGAGCGTGAAGTGGAATCCGCACCAGGACGTGGTGCACCCGGCAGACAAACCCATCACCGTGACGGGCGGTGTGGTCGGTCTGAAGGGCAATTTGGCGCCAGAAGGTGCGATCGTGAAAGTCGCGGGAATGTCCAACCTCCAGTTCACCGGTCCGGCCAGGTGCTTCGACCGGGAGGAGGATGCGTTCGAGGCGGTCCAGAACCGCACCTACCGCGAAGGCGAAGTCATCGTGATCCGCTACGAGGGGCCGAAGGGCGGTCCCGGCATGCGGGAAATGCTCCAGACCACTGCGGCGCTGACCGGCCAGGGCATGGGCGGCAAGATCGCGCTCATCACCGACGGCCGCTTCTCCGGCGCCACCCGCGGCTTCTGCATCGGCCATGTCGGGCCGGAGGCGGCGGTCGGCGGCCCGATCGGGCTGCTCGAGGACGGCGACATCATCGAGATCGACGCGGTCGCCGGTACCCTTAACGTAAAATTGAGCGACGCCGAACTCGCTCAGCGCAAGACCAAATGGAGCGCTCGCGCGACTAACCACACGTCGGGTGCTCTCTGGAAATATGCTCAGCAGGTTGGACCAGCGGTCGGAGGGGCAGTGACCCATCCGGGCGGCGCGCACGAGAAACAGTGCTATGCGGACATCTAGGCGTGCCATAGTTGCGTTTATGTTGGGGGCGGCTGCGCTGGCCGCGCCGGCGTTCGCCTTCGACGGCGCGCCGGTCAATCCGAAGGACGCGACCATCCCGGTCGTGACCACCCTGCCGGGCGCTGCGGGTGCGGTGCGCGCCAAGGTTCCGCCGGCGGTCGCAGCCCAGGAAACCTCGCTGAGCGCACTGCAATATGCTGCCGAGGGTGGCCACCCCATCGCACAGTGGAAGCTCGGCCGCATGTACGCCAACGGCGACGGCGTCGCCCAGGACGATTTGCGTGCCTTCGAATATTTCAGCCGGATCGCCAATGCGCATGCCGAGGACAGCCCGTCGGCGCCGCAGGCGCAGATCGTGGCCAATGCCTTCGTCGCGCTCGGCCGCTACTATCTGGCCGGCATTCCGAATTCGAAGATCAAGGCCGATCCTGACCGCGCGCGGGAGATGTTCTCGTATGCCGCATCCTATTTCGGCAACGCGGACGCGCAGTACGACCTCGCCCGCCTGTACCTGAAGACCCCGGACGCCTCGCGCGAGGACTTCCGTTACGGTGCACGCTGGCTTGGCCTCGCCGCGCAGAAGGGCCAGCACCAGGCCCAGGCACTGCTCGGTCAGATGCTGTTCAACGGCGACCGCCTGCCGCGGCAGGCCGCGCGCGGCCTGATGTGGCTGACCCTGGCGCGCGACAGCGCAGGCGCCGAAGAGACCTGGATCAAGGAAAGCTACAACCGCGCCTTCGCCAAGGCCTCCGACGACGACCGCGCCATGTGCCTGCAAATGCTGGAACAGTGGGTGCAGGGCCGCCGGGAATAGCTCCACGATGAGGCGGCTTCACGCCGCCTCAAGATCCAGATCCGCCCACACCGGCACGTGGTCCGACGGCTTCTCCCAGCCGCGCACATAACTGTCGATGCCGACATTGGCGAGCCGGTCTGTGGCCTGCGGCGACAGCAAGAGATGGTCGATCCGAAGGCCCTGGTTCTTCTGCCAGGCCCCCGCCTGATAGTCCCAGAAGGTGTAGAGCCCGGGCTCGTCGGTCACGGCCCGCAGGGCGTCGGTCAGGCCGAGGCCGAGCAGGGACTGAAAGCTCTCCCGCGTCTCCGTCTTGAACAGGGCGTCCTCCGTCCAGGCGGCCGGATTGTGCACGTCGCGGGCATGCGGGATGACGTTGAAGTCGCCTGCGAGGATCAGCGGCTCCTCAGCCTTGAGGCGCTCTTTCGAGTAGTCAAGAAGCCGCGACATCCATTTGAGCTTGTAGGGATATTTGTCGGTCCCGACCGGGTTGCCATTGGGCAGGTAGAGACAGGCGATGCGCAGCACGCCAGACTTTAGCGTCACCACGCCCTCGAGGAAGCGCGCATGGGCGTCCTCGTCGTCGCCGGCGAGGCCCGACTTGGTCTCGTCGAACCTGAGCTTAGAGAGCAGCGCAACGCCGTTGAACGTCTTCTGCCCATGCGTGACGACATTGTAGCCGAGCGCCTCGATCTCCAGCCGCGGAAAGGCCTCGTCGACGCATTTGATCTCCTGCAGGCAGACGATGTCGGGCTGGCTCTCTCTCAGCCAGGTCAGGAGCAGATCGATCCGCTGCCGGACCGAGTTCACGTTCCAGGTGGCTACTCTGATGGGCATGTCGGCAGGCTCCGGACCAAGGGCCATGGTTAGAACAAACTGCAAACGCGCCCGTCAAGGACGCCGCAAAATCTCCCACAAAATTAACCCGGTCTAAGCGGGCGGTGGGCCATTGATCGTCAATAGGTTCCGCGGATGGGATGGCCGGACAAGTCGATGATACGAACTCAGCCGCGTGACGGCGTGATCGGCGCGTTCCTGTATTGGCTCGGCGGCTTCGAGATCGAGGACGGCCTGACCGCCGATCTCAGCGAACGGCAGATGCGGCGCATCCGCGCCAAGCAGATCGACGCCGTGACGCGGCTGATCCCGGTGACGATGGCGGTGACGATGCTGAACGTCGCCATCGTGCTGATCCTGCTCTGGGGCAGGGGCTGGAATGACTTCCTCGCCATCTGGGGCATGACGCTCGCGGCCACCGCCTCGCTCGCGGTGCGCGCGTGGCACAAGTCGCATCAGAGCCCACCCCAGGGAGCCTCGCCGCGCGTGGCGCGGCAAATGCTGCGGCAGGCATTTTTCGTCGCCGCGATCTGGAGCACGCTGCCGCTGGCCCTGTTCAGCCGCGCCGAGCCGACCAGTCAATTGATCCTGGCCTGCCTGATGGTCGGCATGATGTCGGGCGGCGCCTTCACGCTCTCGACCTTCCCGCGGGCGGGCCTCGTCTATCTCGCCACCATGACCGTCGCCTGCGCCGGCGCGCTGCTGCTCTGCGGCACCGGTCCGTATCTCGTGACCGCGGTGTTCCTGCTGCTGTTCGCGTTTTTCATGGCGCGCAACATCGTCTCGCAAGGCAATCTGTTCTTTGGCAACCTCAAGGCCCAGCTCGAACTCGAGCGCCAAACCGAGATCATCTCGCTGCTGCTGAAGGATTTTCAGGAGAATGCCGGCGACTGGCTGTGGCAGACCGATGCCGACGGGCATCTGATCGACGTGCCCCAACGCTTCGCGGATGTCGCGCAGCTGCCGCTACCGCTGCTCAGGGGCTCGCATTTCGCAGACGTGCTCGAGATGCTGTGCCCGGGGGACAAGAGCGCAGCCTACAACATCATCGGCCTGATGGAGCATGCCGAGCCGCTGCACGAGATGAACCTCAAGGTCGTGGCCGGCGGCGAGGCGCGGCTGTGGTCGCTCACGGCAAAGCCGGCCTATGATCGCGAGGGCCAGTTCCTCGGCTATCGCGGCTTCGGGCGCGACGTCACCGAGCGTTGGCGCGCGGAAAAGGCCGAGGCCGAGAGCCGCGCCAAGTCCGACTTCCTGGCGGTGATGAGCCACGAGATCCGCACGCCCATGAACGGCGTGCTCGGACTTGCCAGCATGCTGCTGGAGACAAAACTCGATCCGGAGCAGCGCGAGGCCGTCACCACGATCCGCGAGTCCGGCGACAATCTCCAGCGCATCCTCAACGACATCCTCGACCTGTCCAAGCTCGAGGCCGGCCGCTTCCAGTTCGAGGTGATCGACTTCGCCCCGCAGGCGCTGGTCGAGACGGTTGCGACCGTGGTGCGCGCGAGCGCCAAGGGCAAGGGGCTATCCGTCAAGGTCGAGCTCGATCCGACCCTGCCGCCGACGCTGCGCGGCGACGTCGCGCGCATCCGCCAGGTGTTGCTCAACCTCGCGTCCAACGCAGTGAAGTTCACCGACGAGGGCGAGGTGACGATATCAGTCATCTGCCGGGCGCGCCGCGACCTGCTGGCGACCGTCGAATGGACCGTGACCGACAGCGGCATCGGCATCGCCCCGGAAAAGCTCGGCCTGTTGTTCAGCGACTTCGCCCAGGCCGATGCCTCGATCAGCCGCCGCTTCGGCGGCACCGGCCTCGGCCTTGCGATCAGCAGGCGCATCATCGAGCAGATGGGCGGCACCATCGGCGTCACCTCGACGCCGGGCGAGGGCTCGACCTTCCGCTTCACGCTGGTGCTGCCCTGGAGCCATGCGCAGGCATCCGATCAGGCGGGCAGGCGCGACGAAGCCGACGATCTCAAAGCCCGGATCGCCGGCTTCGACCGGCCGCTGAAGGTGCTGGTCGCGGAGGACGATGCCGTGAACCGCATGGTCGTCAGCAAGATGCTGGGCTCCTTCGACGTCGAATTGAGCGTCGTCGCCGACGGCGCCGAGGCCGTCGCAGCGGCATCCCAGGACAATTACGATGTCGTGCTGATGGACGTGCGCATGCCCGATATGGACGGACTGGCCGCCACCCGGGCGATCCGGGCACAAGGCGGGCGGCTCTTGCCGATCATCGCCCTGACCGCCAACGCCTTCCCTGAGGACATCAAGATCTGCCGCGAAGCGGGCATGTCGGACTTCCTTGCCAAGCCGCTGCGCAAGCCCGCGCTGATCGCGGCACTCCTGCGCGCGCTGGACGGCCATCTCGCGTTCGAGGACGCGCCGCTTCAGCCGGAGCCGATGCCGGGCGACGTGGAGTGGACGGACGAGGAAAGGCAGATAACGGGCGCGTAAGCACTCAGACCGAGAAGCTCGTCCCGCAGCCGCAGGACGCTGTGGCATTGGGATTGTTGACGCGGAACGAGGCGCCGATCAGGTCATCGACGAAATCGACCTGCGATCCCGCCAGGAACGGTTGCGAGGCGGAATCGACCAGCACCACCGCATTGTCCTGCTCGATCACGAGATCGTCGTCGGTCCGCGCGCGGTCGATGTCGAACTTGTACTGGAAACCGGAGCAGCCGCCGCCCTCGACCGAGATGCGCAGCATCGCGCCAGAACCTTCGCCCTTGAGGATCTCCCCAATCCGGCGTGCGGCCCGGTCGCTGATGGTCACGGCAGTCGTCATCACTCGTCTCCGATAGTCCCGCAGTCATACCCAATTCATTTGGTATCCCGCGCCTGACATAGTTAAGTGCCACCATACGCAGAATCAAATGGATAGGGACTAAATTCGCCGTGTCCGTCGGAATGGCAGCCCCCCGCACGCCCTATGCCTGCGACCCCGATCGCAGCCGCGGCCGGCTGGTCGCCGAGCCCCCGAGCCGGACCCGCAGCCCGTTCCGGCGGGATTGCGACCGGGTGATCCATTCGACCGCGTTCCGCCGCCTGAAGTACAAGACCCAGGTGTTCGTGTTCCACGAGGGCGACCATTACCGCACCCGCCTGACCCATTCGCTGGAGGTGGCGCAACTCGCCCGCGCGCTGGCCCGCCAACTCGGCCTCGACGAGGACCTGACCGAGACGCTCGCGCTCGCCCACGATCTCGGCCACCCGCCGTTCGGCCATGCTGGCGAGCGGGCGTTGGACGCCTGCCTGAAGGAGTTCGGCGGCTTCGACCACAATGCCCAGGCGCTCCGCGTGGTGACTTCGCTCGAGCACCGCTATCCCGAGTTCGACGGACTCAACCTGACCTGGGAATCGCTGGAGGGCATCGTCAAGCATAACGGCCCGCTGACCGACCGCAGCGGCGGCCCGATCGGGCGCTACCGCGAGCACGGCGTTCCCGTGGGGATTGCCGACTACGTCAAGACCTATGACCTCGAATTGTGGAGCTTTGCCTCGCTGGAAGCGCAGGTCGCCGCGATCGCCGACGACATCGCCTATGACGCTCACGACATCGATGATGGCCTGCGCGCCGGCCTGTTCCACGTCGACGATCTCAAGGTGATGCCGCTGACTGCGGAGATCATCGCCGAGACTGCGGCGCATTATCCCGATCTGGAGGACGTCCGGCGCGGCGCCGAGCTGGTGCGCGAGCTGATCTCGCACCTGATCGGGGCGGTGTTTGCGGAGGCGCAGAAGAACCTCGCCGCCGTCAAGCCGCAATCGGCCCAGGACGTCCGCCAGCAGAGCCGGGCGCTGATCGCGTTTCCCGCCGAGGTCGCGGAGGAAGAGGCTGCCATCAAGACCTTCCTGTACCAGCACATGTACCGCCACGAGCGGGTGATGCGGGTGATGGGAGAGGCGGAGCAGATCCTGTTCGACCTGTTCGCAAAATACCTGAAATCCCCTGCCGAGCTGCCGCCGGAATGGCTGTTGGGGGCAGAGGCGGACAATGAGGGCGACCGGGCCCGCCGGATCGGCAATTTCATTGCCGGAATGACCGACCGTTTCGCCCTGACCGAGCACCAGCGGCTTTTTGACTCGACCCCGGATTTGCGTTAGGCGGCGCCCATGCCCCAGACATCCTCATCCCTGCATCTGTTCGCCGATGTGCTCGCACGCGTGCACGCCGCCTGCCGCGCGCTTGCGGCGGACGCCAGTTGGCCGGAGGGCATCGATTTCTCCCGCGTGGTGGTCGAGCCGCCGCGCGATGCCTCCCACGGCGACATGGCGACCAATGCTGCGATGGTGCTTGCGAAAGAGGCCAAGGCAAAGCCGCGCGATCTCGCCGAGCAGATCGCCGGGCGGCTGCGCACCGACGCGCTGATCGCCAAGGTCGACGTCGCCGGTCCCGGCTTCATCAATTTGACGCTGAAGCCCGCCGCCTGGGCTGAGGCGTTGCGGACGGTGCTGCGCGAGGCCGGCGACTACGGCCGCATCCGCAGCGGCGCCAAGGTCAATGTCGAATACGTCTCGGCCAATCCGACGGGGCCGATGCATGTCGGCCATTGCCGCGGCGCGGTGTTCGGCGACGCGCTGGCCAGCCTGCTCCAGTTCGCCGGTCACGACGTCACGCGAGAATATTACATCAACGATGCAGGTGCCCAGGTTGACGTGCTCGCACGTTCGGCGTTCCTAAGGTATCGCGAGGCGCTCGGCGAGGACATCGGTGCCGTTCCCGAAGGCCTCTATCCGGGCGACTACCTCAAGCCTGTGGGGCAGGCGCTGGCGAAAGAGCACGGCGACAGGCTCCTCGCGATGACCGAGGCCGAGTGGCTGCCGACCGTGCGCGCCAAGGCGATCGCGATGATGATGGATGAGATCAAGGACGATCTCGCCGCGCTCAATATCCGCCACGACGTGTTTTTCTCCGAGCGCTCGCTGATTGAAGGCGGCAACGACAAGGTTGCCGGGACCATCGACTTCCTGAAGGCCAAGGGCGACATCTACGAAGGCCGCCTGCCGCCACCGAAGGGCGCGCCGGTCGAGGATTGGGAAGACCGCGAGCAGCTGCTGTTCAAGGCAACCGCCTATGGCGACGACGTCGATCGGCCGCTGATCAAGTCGGACAATTCCTACACCTACTTCGCCTCCGACATCGCCTATCACAAGAACAAGTTCGACCGCGGTTTCGCCGAGATGATCGACGTGTGGGGCGCCGACCATGGCGGCTACATCAAGCGGATGCAGGCGGCGGTGAAGGCGACGACCTCGGGCAAGGGATCGCTCGACGTCAAGATCGTCCAGCTCGTGAAGTTGCTGCGCAATGGCGAGCCGGTCAAAATGTCCAAGCGGAGCGGGGACTTCGTCACCTTGCGTGAGGTGGTGGATGAGGTCGGCCAGGACGCCGTCCGCTTCATGATGCTCTACCGGAAGAACGATGCGGTGCTCGACTTCGACCTCGCCAAGGTCATGGAGCAGTCGCGCGACAATCCGGTGTTCTACGTCCAGTATGGCCACGCCCGCGGCCACTCGATCTTCCGCAACGCGCGGGCCGAGGTGTTTCCGGAACTGCCCGAAGATGCCGGCGAGCGCATTGCCTGGCTCGCTGAGTCGGCGGTCGAGCGGCTGTCGGATCCCGTGGAACTCGATCTTCTCAAGCGTCTCGCAATTTATCCGCGCATGCTGGAAGCGGCCGCCGCGGCCCACGAGCCGCACCGAATTGCCTTTTATCTCTATGATTTAGCCAGCGAATTTCATGCGCTTTGGACGAAAGGGCGCGATTTGCCCTATTTACGCTTCATTATCAATAATGATGCAGATCTTACAAAGGCGCGGCTGGCGATGGTTCAGGGCGTCGTCTCTGTTCTGGCATCGGGCCTCGCCATCCTCGGCGTCCATGCTCCGGACGAGATGCGGTAGTTTGGGGCGAACTACTTAAGAGGAATTCGGGGGTAACCGGCAGAAGCCGGATCGCTTAGACTTGGTTGAAAGCCTTGTGGGTCGAAGGCCGTGCCTTGGTCGAGGGGCGCGCGGCTTTCCCGAAGGGACGCATCATCACGATGGCCGAACGATATCAGGACAGACCGTTTCCTTCCGATGACTATGGTCGCGGCGGCGATCACTATGGGAAGGCGGAAAATGATCCCTTGGCCGAGCTTGCCCGTCTGATCGGACAGACTGATCCGTTCGCAGCGCAGGGGAAGTCGACTGCCCGCCCGCCGGCAGCGCCCGCCCAGAGCTATCATCAAGACGATTACCGCCAGGAAGATGGTCAGCAGGACTACGCCGAGCAGGCGCCGCCGCCGCCCGGGCCGCCCTCATGGATGCGGCGCGCGAACGTGCAGCCGCAGCCGGCACCGGAGCCTGACTATTCCGTCTCCGTCAGCCCGGTTCATCCGTTGCATCGCTATTCAGCCAAGGCTGCCGCGCCCGAGCCTGATGTTCAGCAGCCGCGGGCCTATCAGGATCAAGGTTATCAGGATCAGGCCTACCAGCAGCATAGCCAAGCTTACCAGGAGCAGGCTTATCAGGAGCCGTATGCGCAGCCTGATCCATCGCGCTACGACGATGCGCTCTACGGTCGCCTGAAGACAGGCGAACAGGATTATCAACGCGAGCCGGCTTATCCAGACGACCCTTACGCGTACCAAAGCGACTATCCCGAGGCCGAAGTCGAGGAGCCGAAGAAGCAGCGCGGTGGCATGATGACGGTCGCGGCGATTCTCGCACTTGCCGTCGTCGGCACCAGTGCGGCGTTCGCCTACAAGACCTATATCGGCTCGCCTCGCAGCGGCGAGCCGCCGATCATCAAGGCTGACAACACGCCGACCAAGATCGTGCCGGCTCCGACGGACTCCGCGGCCAAGGTACCGGATCGCATGGTCAGCGGTGACGGCACGGAAAAGATCGTGCCGCGCGAGGAGGCGCCCGTCGACGTCAACGCCAGGGCAGGCGGGCCCCGCGTGGTGTTCCCGCCGCTGAACCAGAATGCGAACCCGCCGTCGGTGGCGAGCGTGTCGCCCTCTACCGTGCCGCCGCCGAGCGCAGGGCCGACTCCGAGCAATGGCACGCTGCCGAACAATTTGCCGCGTCCGATCAGGACTGTGGCCGTGAAGGGCGATCAGACTGACAGCACCGTGCCGCAATCGGCCGCCGCCAAGCCGACGGCTACGGCGCCGAAGCCTATTGCCGCGCCCGCTGCACCGGCGGCGCCGCGCAATCCGCCGACCTCGGCCAATGCCAGCGTCAACCAGCCCCTGTCGCTCGCGCCGCAATCGGGAGCGACGGCCGAGCCTCCGCAGCGGATGGCTGCCACCAACCCGACGCAAATCGCGCCCAGCAGCAGCAGCGGCGGCGGCTACATCGTGCAGGTCTCCTCGCAGCAAAGTGAGGACAGCGCCGCCGCGTCCTATCGAGTGCTCCAGAGCAAGTACGGCAGCGTGCTCGGCTCCCGTTCGCCGGTGATCAAGCGGGTCGATCTGACCGACAAGGGCAAGGGGATCGTCTACCGCGCCTTCGCGGGTCCCTACGCTTCGGCCGAGGAGGCGACGCAGGCTTGCAACAGCCTCAAGTCCGCAGGCCTGTCTGCCTGCTTCGTCCAGAGGAATTAACGGCCGTTTCCTTGACCCCTTCGCGGGGCAGGGTTAATCGGCCGTCATGAGCACGCGGGCCTTCATTACCGGCGTATCCGGAACGGAACTGACCGCCGCCGAGCGGGAGTTTATCCGTGCCGAACGCCCATGGGGCTTCATTCTCTTCAAACGCAACATCGCGACGCCAGCGCAAGTTGCTGCATTGGTTGCGGAATTGCGGGCGGTGGCCAATGCGCCCGATGCTCCGGTCCTGATTGATCAGGAGGGCGGACGGGTGCAGCGCCTCGGCCCGCCGCACTGGCCGGTCTATCCGCCGGGGGCTGTATTCGCGAGTTTGTACGACACTGATTCGGCGCTCGGCCTTTCTGCCGCACGCCTCAGTGCCCGCCTGATCGCGGCCGATCTTGCCGAACTCGGCATCACCGTGGATTGCCTGCCGCTAGCTGACGTGCCGGTGCCGGGCGCTGACGCGGTCATCGGCAACCGGGCCTACGGGACCGAGCCGCGAAAGGTCGCGGCGATTGCCCGTGCGGTCACCGAGGGACTGGAGCAGGGCGGTGTGCTGCCGGTTCTCAAGCACATTCCCGGTCATGGCCGGGCAACCGCCGACACCCATTTCAAGCTGCCGACCGTCGATACGCCCCGGGACGAACTGGAACGCACCGATTTCGCGGCGTTCAGGCCGCTATCGGACCTGCCGATGGCCATGACTGCACATGTTGTGTTTAGCGTAGTCGACCCCGTCCATCCGGCGACGACATCTGCGACAATGATTGCTGACGTGATTCGCGGCGCAATCGGGTTCCAGGGTTTGTTAATGAGTGATGACGTGTCGATGAACGCGCTGTCGGGGAATATCGCCGAACGGACCCGCGCTATCTTCGCGGCCGGCTGCGATGTGGCCCTGCATTGCAACGGCAACATCGAGGAGATGCGCGACGTCGCCGGCCAGACACCGGAACTGTCCGGCAGAGCATTGGAGCGGGCGAATGCCGCGCTCGCCGCACGCAAGCCGCCGCAGCCATTCGACCGCGTGGCCGCGCGCGCCGAACTGGACGCATTGATCGCACGGGCAAACACGGCATCGGCATGACCGCAGAAATCCTATCGTTTGAAACCGGGCGGCCCGCAGAGCTCGCCGAGGGTGAGCCGGCGTTGGTGGTGGACGTCGAGGGCTATGAGGGTCCGCTCGATCTCTTGCTCGCGCTGGCGCGACAGCAGAAGGTCGACCTCGCCAAGATCTCGATTCTGGCGCTGGCCGACCAATATCTCCATTTCATCGAGGCCGCGCGAAAGATCCGGCTCGAGCTTGCCGCCGACTACCTGGTCATGGCGGCCTGGCTTGCCTTCCTGAAGTCGCGCCTGCTGCTGCCGGAGCCGCCGAGTGCGGAAGGTCCGAGCGCGGAGCAGATGGCGACGGCGCTCGCCAATCGCCTGCGCCGGCTGGAAGCCATTCGCGAAGCCGCCAACCGGCTCATGAACAGGCCGCAATTGCAGCGCGACATCTTCCCGCGCGGCGAGCCCGAGCAAATCGCCGAGATCAAGCACCCGAAATACACGGCGACGCTGTACGACCTGCTCACTGCCTATGCCGCGCAGCGCCAGTCGCGGGTGCTGGCGAGCGTGCATCTGGCCAAGCGCACGGTGTGGTCGCTTGCCGAAGCGCGGGCCACGTTGGAGCGGCTGGTCGGCAGCCTCAACGAACAGGATGACTGGGGCGTGCTCGACGACTTCCTGATCCGGCATGTCGCCGATCCGACGCAGCGCGCGACGGTGTTTGCCTCGAGCTTTGCCGCCGCGCTCGAATTGGTGCGCGAAGGTCAGCTCGAGCTGAACCAGAAAGAGGCATTTGCGCCGATCTATTTCCGGAAAGGGCGCCCAAAACCGGTCCCGGACGCAGCTCCTGCGCCTGATGCGCCGGTCGCTTAAGTGCAAGAAGGAGAATCTGCCATGGCAAGCCTGGCTGAAGTGCGGGTAGAAGAGGCCGAGCCGATGGAGAACGAATCCCAGGCACGTCCCGAAGAATTGCGGCTGCTGGAGGCGCTGCTGTTCGCCTCGAGTGAACCGCTGGATACCGCCACGCTGGCCAAGCGCATGCCCGAGGGCGTCGACGTCAAGGCCGCGCTCGAGCAATTGCGGGCCGATTATGCCTCACGTGGCGTGAACCTCGTCCGCGTCGCCAACAAATGGACGTTCCGCACCGCCGGCGATCTGGCCTGGCTGATGACACGGGAGAGCACCGAGACCCGCCGCCTGTCGCGCGCCGCGATCGAGGTGCTGGCGATCATCGCCTATCACCAGCCGGTGACGCGGGCCGAGATCGAGGAGATCCGCGGTGTTGTCACCTCAAAGGGCACGCTCGACGTGCTGCTGGAGACCGGCTGGATCAAGCCGCGCGGCCGTCGCAAGACGCCGGGCCGTCCGCTCACCTTCGGAACCACCGAGGAGTTCCTGTCGCAGTTCACGCTGGAACAGCTCGGCGACCTGCCGGGCCTGGAAGAGCTGAAGGGCACGGGTCTTCTGGATTCGCGCCTGCCCACCGGATTTAGCGTGCCTACGCCGTCCGATGACCCTGCTCTGCGCGAGGACGAGGATCCGCTGGAACCAGGCGAGGATCTCGATCTTGCGCTGGCGCCTGCGATCGAGCCCGAGACGCCTGAAGGCGGCAATGATGGCGGCGGCGAGGGTGGCAGCGAAAGCGGCAGCGAGGAGTGATGCCCGTTCGACGACGGGGCCCTGCGACCGGTTAACACTAGCAAAATTGCGTAGCGCCGACAGCGAATTGGCGCTGCCTTGGTCCTTGTTTTTGAGCCCTGCCAAGCCTAGGTTTCGGTGAAGATCGGCCGGGTCCCCGGCCATGCGCGTTTGGAGGGTTGCAGGATGGGTTCACTCAGCATTTGGCACTGGATCTTGGTGATCGCAGTGGTCCTGCTGCTGTTCGGCCGCGGCAAGATTTCGGATCTGATGGGCGACGTGGCGCAGGGCATCAAGGCGTTCAAGAAGGGCATGCAGGACGACGACAAGCCCGCCGAGAAGCCCGAGCCGGCCAAGTCGATCGAGCACAATGCTGCGCCGACCGCGGCACGATCCGACGTCGGCAGCAAGGCCGTCTGAGCCAGAGAGCACGCGAGACCCGGGTAGCGGCCCCGATCCTGCGCGCAAGGGATTGGGCCGGCTGCGGCTTCGCGTGAACGGAAGACCTCATGTTCGACATCGGGTGGAGTGAACTGGTCCTCATCGGGGTCGTGGCCCTGATCGCCATCGGCCCGAAAGAGCTGCCGGGCGTGCTGCGCATGGTCGGGCAGTGGATGGGCAAGGCGCGCAGGATGGCCGCCGAATTCCAGGGTCAGTTCCAGGAGGCGATGCGCGAGGCCGAGATGGCCGACCTCAAGAAGAGCTTTGACGAGGTCAAGGAGGCTGCCACGGGATTAAATCCGTTGACCTCGCTCCAGAAGGACGTCAGCGACGCGCTGCGCGTCGATGCGCTGGACAAGCCGGCAGAGACGCCTGCCACCACAGCTGTCGAGCCCCCTGTTAGCCCGACTACTCCGGAAGCGCCGACGCCCGCGACTTTTGTGGAGGCCGAGGCACATGCGGATGCGAACGAGCCGCTCGCGGTCACCCGCGAGATCGAACAGGCACCGGTCGCGCAGGACACCGCGCCACCCGAGGCGATCAAGGACGCCAAAGCGTCATGACCGACGCCGATATCGAGGCCAGCAAAGCCCCGCTGATGGACCACCTGATCGAGCTGCGCTCGCGGCTGATCAAGGCGCTGCTCGGCTTTGGCGTGGCCTTCATCTTCTGCTTCTTCTTCGCCAAGCAGATCTACAACGTGCTGGTCTGGCCGTTCGTGTGGGTCGCGGGGCCCGAGAACTCCAAGTTCATCTACACGGCGCTGCTGGAATATTTCATCACGCAGCTGAAGCTGGCGCTGTTCGGCGCCGGCTTCATCTCGTTCCCGATCGTCGCGACGCAGATCTACAAATTCGTTGCGCCCGGGCTCTACAAGCACGAGAAGCAGGCCTTCCTGCCGTATCTGGTCGCGACGCCGTTCTTCTTCGTGCTGGGCGCGATGCTGGTCTATTTCGTCGTGCTGCCGATGCTGATCCGATTCTCGCTCGGCATGCAGCAGGCCGGCAGCGATGAGACTGCGCAAATCCAGCTCTTGCCCAAGGTCGGCGAATATCTGTCGCTGATGATGTCGCTGATCTTCGCCTTCGGGATCGCCTTCCAGCTCCCGGTGATCCTGACGCTGCTCGGCCGCATCGGCATCATCACCTCGAAAATGCTGCGCGAGAAGCGCCGCTATTTCATCGTGATCGCCTTCGTGATCGCAGCCGTGCTGACGCCGCCCGACGTGCTCAGCCAGTGCTCGCTGGCGATCCCCTTGCTGGCGCTGTACGAGGGCTCGATCATCGCGGTGGCGATGGTGGAGAAGAAGGCTGCAGCCTCGGCGCAAGCCACCGGCACCGACGTATCGACGCCGGCCAACCCGGCGGAGTAGGGCCCCGCAACCCCTCCGCCGTCATTCCCCGCGAAAGCGGGGTATCCAGCACGCGGCAGCCCCTCGGAGAATCACCCCGGTCTCTGGAATACTGGATCGCCCGCTTTCGCGGGCGATGACAGAGTGCTAGGGAAGCCAGCCATTTGCGGGCCTGCAAATCGATGATTTGCAGGCCTGCAACAAGCCCAGGACCACGGCCATGCACGACATCAAATCGATCCGCGACAATCCGCAAGCCTTCGACGCCGGCATCGCACGGCGCGGATTGAACCCGATGTCGGCCTCGCTGCTGGCGATCGACGAGCGGCGGCGCGCGGCGATTCTGGCCTCGGAGCAGGCGCAGGCGCGGCGCAATGCTGCCTCCAAGGAAATCGGCGACGCCAAGAAAGCGAAGGACGAAGCGCGCGCGGCGAAGCTGATGGCTGAGGTCGCAGAGCTCAAGACCACGATGCCCGAGCTCGAAGCGGCCGCGAAAGCCGCCGACGAGGAGCTGACGAAAGAGCTGTCGGCGATCCCGAACATTCCGTTCGACGAAGTGCCCGATGGGGTCGACGAGCACGGCAACGTGCAGCACCACGTGTTCGGCAACAGGCGCAATTACGGCTTCGCGCCCAAGCTGCATGACGATCTCGGCACCGCGCTCGGCTATATGGATTTCGAGGCGGCGGCAAAGCTGTCCGGCGCGCGCTTCGTGGTGCTGAAGAAGGGGCTGGCGCGGCTCGAACGCGCGATCGGCCAGTTCATGCTCGATCTTCACACCACCGAGCATGGCTACACCGAGATCAATCCACCTCTGCTGGTGCGCAACGAGGTGATGTTCGGCACCGGGCAATTGCCGAAATTCGAGGACGATCAATTCTGGGCGATCAAGGGCGAGCTGCTCGCCTCGCCCGATCATGAGCGTTTGAGGACCGAACGCCTCGGCCTAATCCCAACCGCTGAGGTGTCGCTTACTAACCTCGTGCGCGAATCCATCCTCGACGAGAAGCAACTGCCGATGCGGCTGACTGCGCTGACGCCGTGCTTCCGTGCGGAGGCGGGTGCCGCAGGGCGTGACACCCGAGGTATGATCCGCCAGCACCAGTTCACCAAGGTCGAGCTGGTCTCGATCACGACGCCCGAGACAAGCAAGGACGAGCTGGAGCGGATGCTGTCCTGTGCGGAGCAGGTGTTGCAGAAGCTCGACCTGCATTATCGGGTGATGACGCTCTGCGCAGGTGATATGGGATTTTCGTCGCAGAAAACCTATGACATCGAGGTCTGGATGCCCGGGCAGGGCGATGGCGGCATGTTCCGCGAGATCTCGAGCTGCTCGGTCTGCGGCGATTTCCAGGCGCGACGCATGGATGCGCGCTCGCGCGGGCCCGACGGCAAGCCGCGCTTCGTGCACACGCTGAACGGCTCCGGCACAGCGGTCGGCCGCGCGTTGATCGCGGTGATGGAGACCTATCAGCAGGAGGACGGCTCGATCGCGGTCCCCAGCGTGCTCCAGCCCTATATGGGCGGGCTGAAGGTGATCGCGCGCGAGTAGGGTTGCGTAGATCGGGCGGCCGGCTATCCTGCCGGCGCCCGTCAACGCGAACTCACCGCTCATGGCCTTGCACCGCGATATCTTCTGGATCGGCCGACAATGGGCCGTGACGGGTGCGGGGATTCAGGCCATCGATCAGCGCCTCCGCGGCGTCCTCGACATCGAGATCGCGCGGCTCTGGGACGACGATCTCGTGCAGAGCCGGCGCTCCAAGCCCGGCGTCAATACTGCTGACTTCGACAAGGCGTTGACGGTGGCGCGCGAACGCTTTCCGCAGGCACCGGACTCTGACCCGTTCGTCGCTCAGCTCAAGGAGCTCGGCGTGATCGAAACTCCCGTCGAGAGTCCGGTCGTGCCGGCGATGCGGCTGCGTGCGGAAGGCCGCCTGGCGCGCTTCCTGCCGCAATGGCGTATCCGTCGCTGACACGACCAGATCGGGAACCTGACGGCGGACCGCAATCGTCCGGTTTGCCTGATCGGCCCTAGCCGGATAAGACGGCTCAGAACCGCTTTCAGGAATCGTAGCTCCCGCATGCGCATCCTCTGCACCAATGACGACGGCATCCACGCTCCCGGCCTCAAGGTCGTGGAGGAGATCGCGCGCGCCTTGTCCGACGACGTCTGGGTGGTGGCGCCCGAGCTCGACCAGTCCGGCGTGTCGCATTCGCTGTCGCTGAACGATCCACTGCGCCTGCGCGAGGTCGGCCCGCGGCACTTTGCCGTGCGCGGCACACCGACGGACTGCGTCATCATGGGGGCCCGCCACATCCTGGGTGCCAAGCTGCCCGATGTCGTGCTGTCCGGCGTCAACAAAGGTCGCAACGTCGCCGAAGACGTCGTCTATTCCGGCACCATTGCTGGCGCGTTGGAGGGCACCATCTTAGGGCTCCCATCATTCGCACTGTCGCAGGAGTTCAGTGTCGAAACCCGCGAACGGCCGCCGTGGGACACCGCGCGCAAATTCGGGCCCGATATCCTGCGCAAGGTAATCGCCGCCGGCGTTCCGAAGGACACCGTCATCAACATCAACTTCCCGTCCTGCGCGCCGGAGGATGTGCTGGGCATCCGCGTCACGCGGCAAGGCAAGCGCAATCTGGGCTTCCTCAGGATCGACGAGCGCAAGGACGGCCGCGGCAACCCTTATTTCTGGATCGGATTCGAACGCACCGCGATGCTCGACACGCCCGCCGACGGCACCGATCTCGCAGCGCTGCGCGAGCGCTACGTCTCAGTCACTCCGCTCAGGCTCGACCGCACCGACGAAGCGTTTTCGGAAGAGCTGAGCGCGATGCTGAAATAGAACTATCCGCCGCGAAGCGCGGCTTCGATGGTCTTGCCGAGCGCCTCGAGTTGAAACGGCTTTTGGAGCGCCGGCCGGTCGCGGTACTGTTCGGGCAAGCCGGAGGAGCCGTAGCCAGTGGCGAAGATGAACGGGCAACCCTTCGCCATGATGACATCGGCCACTGGCGAGATGACCCTGCCGTTGACATTGACATCCAGAATGGCGAGGTCGAACTCGGTGGATTGAGCAAGTCGCATGGCCTCGCTGATGTCGCCCGCCTCGGCGGCAACCTTGTAGCCGAGCTCCTCCAGCATGTCCGCGACCATCATTCTGATCATGACCTCGTCCTCGACGAGGAAAACAGAGCGGCCCGAAAGCCCTGTCGCAGTCATTGGTGAGTCCTTGCCCATTCTCGCGAACGTTCGCAGATAACGATAAGCGACGCAATGCGCGTTTCGGCGAACCCAAACCTGCAAATAGCCTAGCGCGTTGATAGCCCGGTTGTGGTCAGATGCTGCGCCGAAAGGCTATCATGAGTTCCTGAGCCGGAACAAGATTCGCGCCTCGGATTCTTGCGGTGCAGTACGGCAATCCGCCAGACGAGATCAACGAAGCAGCAGCAATGACCTCGCATCAGCACCCGCCGGAAAAGATGATGTTTCAGCTGACGCTGAGGCGTCGGGGCATCAGCGATCAGGCCGTGCTGCGGACAATGGAGGAAGTGCCGCGCGAGCTTTTCGTCGACGAGGCCGATCGCGACGGTGCGTATCGCGATAGCGCGCTGCCGATCGCGTGCGGGCAGACCATCAGCCAGCCTTTCGTCGTCGCCTACATGACCGAGCAGCTCCAGCTCCAGAAGCAGCACCGGGTGCTCGAAATCGGCACTGGCTCCGGCTACCAGGCTGCCGTGCTGTCGCGGCTCGCCGGCCAGGTGCTGACCGTCGAGCGCTATCGCAAGCTCGCCGACACGGCACGCGCCCGGCTCGAAAAGCTCGATTGTCACAATGTCGAGGTGATGCTTGGCGACGGTCTCAATCTGCCTCCCAACATCGGTCCGTTCGATCGCATCATCGTCACCGCCGCAATGGAGCAGATTCCGGAGAACCTGATCGGGCGGCTGGAGGTCGGGGGCATCCTGATCGCCCCCGTCGGCCCGCATCAGGGCGTGCAGACGTTGACCCGCCTGATCCGGACCGAAGCCGGGATCGAGCGCAAGGAACTCGTCGAGGTCCGCTTCGTGCCGGCACTGCCCGGCGTGGCGCGGGAGCTGTAGAATCCCGGATCGGCAGCGCCGCCAACATCTTATTGTGAGGGTTAAGCCGTTATTTACTCGACGCGTGTTTACTTAAAACACCAGTTCTGTTGCGTACGAGTGAGTAACCATGTCCGCTGTCGCCGAGTTGCTTTACTCGCGCCGCGTGCCGCAGGTCGCGGTGCTGGCGCTGATCTCCTTCAGCTTTGCAGGGTGCAGCGCCGACATGTCGTCGCGACTGTCCCAGACAAATTTCTCCAATCCCTTCGCTTCCGAACAGACGGGGTCGGTGCAGCAGGCGCCGCCGCCGCAGCGTGAGCTGCCGCAATATGCGCGGCCGCAGACACAGCCCGGTTACTACCAGTCGCAGCCCTTGCCGCCGCCGGCGGTGTCCGCGCCGCAATCCTATCCGGTTGCGGGAGGCGGCGGCGTATCCGGTGGCGGGCGCGGCGTCAGCTCCTATGCGCCTCCGGCACAGCCGCATCTCGAAACCACTGCCACGGTGCCGCCGCGCTCGGTTGCGGCCGCCCAGCCGGCCGGTGGGACCAAGATCATCGTCGGCACCAGCGATACGCTCGACGTGCTCGCCAAGCGCTATCACGTCACGCCGCAGGCGATCCTTGCCGCCAATGGCTACAAGGGCCCGCGGGCGCTCTCGCCCGGCCAGCAACTGATCATCCCCCATCCGGCGACGGCCGCAGCCCCCGCGTCGGCGCCCATCGCGGCGGCGCCCGCGGCGAAGCCGGTTGCTGCGGTTGCGGCACCGTCGAGCACCCACTTCGTCAATGCCGGCGACACGCTCGCCAGCATCGCCCGCAAGAACCACATCTCGGCGGCTGAACTCGCCCGTGCCAACGGCCTCGACCCGTCTGCAAAACTCAAGCTCGGCACCAAGCTGACCGTACCGGGCGCCAAGACCGCGGCCGTCGCGGCGCCGGCTGCCGCGGCTCCGGTCGGGGCTGCTCCAGTGGCCGGAACGCTCCAGCCCGTTGCGGCTGCTCCGGCGCCCGCCACCAAGATGGCCACGGCCGCCGCGCCCGTGCAGAGCGCACGCCTGGCTCAAGCCACGGCCAATGTCGATGAGAAGCCCGCCGAGACGCCGGGGAAGGCTGCGGAGGCCACCGGCGCGCTGCCGACCTTCCGTTGGCCGGTCCGTGGCAAGGTGGTCACGAGCTACGGTGCCAAGACGAATGGCAAGTCCAATGACGGCATCAATGTCGCGGTGCCCGAGGGGACGCCGGTCAAGGCGGCTGAAGACGGCGTCGTCGCCTATTCCGGCAACGAGCTGAAAGGTTACGGCAATCTGGTCCTGGTTCGGCACTCCAACGGCTACGTCACCGCATATGCCCATGCGAGTGAGCTGTTGGTGAAGCGCGGCGATACCATCAAGCGCGGCCAGGTCATTGCCAAGTCGGGTCAATCCGGGGAGGTGGCGTCGCCGCAGCTCCACTTCGAGATCCGCAAGGGATCGAACCCGGTTGACCCGCTTCAATTCCTGAATGGGGCGTGAAGCTTACGCACCGCTCCACACGAACGGTGTCGTCGCCCGGCCTGACCGGGCGACCCAGTATTCCAGAGATATTTAGTGTTGGCCGATAGGCCGCGGCGTACTGAATTCCCCGCTTTCGCGGGGAATGACCGTTATGGGCGGGGCAAGAGCTCCCGTTACCGCGCCGTCAGCTTCACGCCCAGCCGACCCGCAAGCTCCTGCACGAACTGCCACGCGACGCGGCCCGAGCGCGAGCCGCGTGTCGTGGACCATTCCAGCGCCTCGCGTTCCAGCGCCTCGTCGTCGATCTTGATGTCGAAATGGCTGCAATAACCGCGCACCATGGCGAGGTATTCGTCCTGGCTGCAGCGGTGAAAGCCGAGCCAGAGGCCGAAACGATCCGACAGTGAGACCTTCTCCTCGACCGCTTCGCCGGGATTGATCGCGGTCGACCGCTCGTTCTCGATCATCTCGCGCGCCAGCAGATGGCGGCGATTGGAGGTGGCGTAGAGGATGACGTTCTCGGGCCGGCCTTCGATGCCGCCTTCGAGCACGGCCTTGAGTGACTTGTAGGAGGCATCGTTGCCGTCGAAGGACAGGTCGTCGCAGAACACGATGAAGCGGAAGGAGGAGGCCCGCAGCTGCTCCATCAGCGCCGGCAGGCTTTCGATGTCCTCGCGGTGGATCTCGATCAGCTTGAGCTTGTCGGCGGGTTTGCGCTCCGCGTTGATGCTGGCATGCGCTGCCTTCACCAGCGACGACTTGCCCATGCCGCGGGCGCCCCAGAGCAGGGCGTTATTGGCCGGCAGGCCGTTGGCGAAACGCTCGGTATTCTCCATCAGGATGTCACGCATCCGGTCGACGCCCTTCAGGAGGAACAGCTCCACACGGCTGACCCGCGGTACGGCCGCAAGGCGCCCGTCCGGGTGCCAGACGTAGGCATCCGCCCGCTTGAACGACTCGGCCTCGACTGCCGGCCTGCCTTGGGCGGAGAGGTGCGCCGCAATGGTCTCCAGCGCGCGGACGATGCGTTCCTGAGAGACGTCTGGGGCTGTCTTGGTGATAGCCTTGGGGGCTGCCGTGGGGCGTTTTGCCGCGACGCGGGCGGGCTTCCTGGCAGGGGTGCGGGGGCCTTTGCCGGCCGGGCTTTTGCTTGGTTTTTTGGGCATGTCCGAAGTTCCTGAGAACGCAGCCTTATCGGGCCTCATGGCGCGCCGCAAGGTGGCCCAAAAGGGCGGTCTGGCAGCGTTGCAATTGGGGCAATGGCCGCTATAGTCCGCGCGAATTTGACCGAACCGGTCGCCTTTGAGGGCCTGACCGGCCTTCCCCCGTTCTCACGAGGATCGTCCGAATGCTGATTACCCCTGCGTATGCCCAGGCCGCGGGCGCCGGCGACACCAACAGCATGTTGATGTCGCTGCTGCCGTTCGCCCTGATCTTCGTGATCATGTACTTCCTGATTCTGCGTCCGCAGCAGAAGAAGGTCCGCGATCACGCCGAACTCGTGAAGAACATTCGACGCGGCGACACCGTCGTGACCTCGGGCGGCCTCGTCGGCAAGGTCACCAAGGTCGTCGATGACGATCAGATCGAGTTCGAGATTTCGGACGGCGTCCGCGTGCGGCAGATGCGCCAGATGATCTCGGGCGTGCGTGCCAAGGGCGAGCCAGCCAAAGAAAGCTCGAAGGAAAGCGCCAAGGACGACACCGCGGCGAAGTGAGCGCTTCACCGCGAGTCTCAAGTTTCCTGATCTGACAGGTCCAGTCGATGTTGTATTTCACGCGGTGGAAGGCGCTGGGGATTATCCTGACGGCGCTGATCGTGTGCCTCTGCGCGGTCCCCAACTTCTTCCCCGAGGCACAGGTCAAGACCTGGCCCGCCTGGGCGCAGCGTCGGCTCGTCCTCGGCCTCGACCTCCAGGGCGGCTCCTATCTGCTGCTCGAGGTCGATTCCAGCTACGTGAAGAAGGAGCGGCTCGACCAAATCCGCGACGACGTTCGCCGGACGTTGCGCGATGCCAAGATCGGCTTCACCGGCGGCGTCACGGTGCGCAACGACGCGGTCGAGGTTCGCATCACCAAGGAAGCCGATGCGCAGGCCGCACTCGCCAAGCTGCGGGAGCTGTCCCAGCCGCTGGGCGGCCTGATGGGATCCAGCGGTCAGCGCGACCTGGAGGTGGCTGATGCCGGCGGCGGCGTGATCCGCCTGTCCATCCCGCAGGCCGCGATGCTCGACCGCATGCGCAAGACCATCGAGCAGTCGATCCAGATCGTCGAACGCCGCGTCAACGAGCTCGGCACCGTCGAGCCCGTGATCCAGCGCCAGGGCAACGACCGCATCCTGGTGCAGGTCCCCGGCCTCCAGGACCCGACGCGCCTGAAGGAGCTGCTGGGCAAGACCGCGAAGATGGAATTCCGCATGGTCGACACCTCCGTGCCGCCTGATCAGGCGCAAGCGGGCAGGTTGCCGCCGGAATCCGAGCTGCTGATGAGCGCATCGCCGCCGCCGACGCCCTACGTGGTCAAGAAGCAGGTGCTGGTCGCTGGCGGTGACCTGACCGACGCCCAGGCGAGCTTCGACCAGCGCACGGGCGAACCGGTCGTCAGCTTCAAGTTCAACACCTCGGGCGCCCGCAAGTTCTCGCAGGCCACGACTGAGAACGTCGGACTGCCCTTCGCCATCGTGCTCGACAACAAGGTGATCTCGGCGCCCGTGATCCGCGAGCCGATCACCGGCGGCCAAGGCCAGATCTCCGGTAACTTCACCGTGCAATCGGCCAACGATCTCGCAATTCTCCTGCGCGCCGGCGCGCTGCCGGCGCCGCTCACGGTGGTCGAGGAACGCACCGTCGGTCCGGGCCTCGGCCAGGACTCGATCGAGAAGGGCGAGCTCGCCGCCTATGTCGGTTCGATCCTCGTCATCGTGTTCATGCTCGTAACCTATCGGCTGTTCGGGGTGTTCGCGAACATCGCGGTGGCCATCAACGTCGCCATGATCTTCGGCCTGTTGTCGCTGCTCAACGCCACGCTGACGCTGCCCGGCATCGCCGGCATCGTGCTCACCGTCGGCATCGCGGTCGACTCCAACGTGCTGATCTATGAGCGCATCCGCGAGGAGCTGCGCGGCGGACGCAACGCGATCTCGGCGATCGATGCCGGCTTCAAGCGCGCGCTCGCGACCATCCTCGATTCCAACATCACCACCTTCATTGCCGCCGCGGTGCTGTTCTACATCGGCACCGGCCCGGTGCGCGGCTTCGCCGTGACGCTCGGCATCGGCATCATCACCACGGTGTTCACCGCGTTCACGCTGACCCGGCTGATCGTGGCATGGTGGGTGCGGTGGCGGCGGCCGCAGAGCGTGCCGATCTAGGAGCCAAGACCGTGAATCACTACATTCTCATCGGGCTTGGCATCTTGATTGCCGTCCTCACCGTGGTCGCCGCGCTTGGCGTGCTACCGTCGCTGCGCATCGTCCCCGATGATACGCATTTCGACTTCACGCGCTTCCGCCGCATCAGCTTCCCGATCTCGGCGGCGCTGTCGATCGTCGCGATCACGCTGTTCTTCACCCATGGCCTGAACCTCGGTATCGACTTCAAGGGCGGCACGCTGTTGGAGGTGAAGGCGAGGTCAGGCACCGCCGACATCGCGGCGATGCGCACCAAGCTCGATGCCCTGGGTCTCGGCGAAATTCAGTTGCAGCAGTTCGGCGGCCCCGACAACGTGCTGATCCGCGTTGCGGAACAGCCGGGTGGCGACGCCGCACAGCAGGCGGCCCTGCAGAAGCTTCGAGGCGCGCTCGGCGACAGCGTCGACATTCAGCGCACCGAGGTGCTCGGTCCGCGTGTCGCTGGTGAGCTCCTGGCCTACGGCATGCTCGGCCTGATGCTCGCCATCGTTGGCATCCTGATCTATCTCTGGTTCCGTTTCGAATGGCAGTTCGCGCTCGGCGCGATGATCGCCAACGTGCACGACATCGTGCTGACGATCGGCTTCATGTCGATCAGCCAGGTCGATTTCGACCTGACCAGCATAGCCGCGCTCCTGACGATCCTCGGCTATTCGCTCAACGACACCGTCGTCATCTATGACCGTATCCGCGAAATGCTGCGGCGCTACAAGAAGATGCCGATGCCGCAGCTGCTCAACGAGTCCATCAACTCGACGCTGTCGCGCTCGATCATCACTCACTTCACAGTGACGCTGGCGCTGCTCGCTCTGCTGCTGTTCGGCGGCCACGCGATCCACAGCTTCACCGCGGTGATGATGTTCGGCGTGGTGCTGGTCGGCACCTACACCTCGATCTTCATTGCGGCGCCGATCCTGATCTATCTCGGCGTCGGCGAGCATCGCGAGGATGCGCCCGATTCCGCTACGCCGGCGAAGAAAAGCAAGGCATGATCCGAACCTCATGCCCTCGCAGGAGTTTGCGGGGGCAGTAAGCCCATTCGGACGAAGCTCATGGCCGGCGATCCCAACGCTCCGCATTTCCCGCGCTCGGCGCCGATCGATGCCTATGGCAAGGGCGGCTTCGCCTTTGCCGGCATGTCGCATCGAGGATCGCTGCTGTGCCTGCCCGATGCGATCTGGGCCTGGGATGTGACGGACCCCCAGAAGATCGATCGCTACTCGCTGGATCGGGTGTTCGCAGCCGCCAACAGCATCGACACGCTGCTCGTCGGCACCGGAACCGGGCTCTGGCTGCCCCCGCCGGAGCTCCGCCAGGCGCTCAAGGCGGTGAGGGTGGTGTTGGACACGATGCAGACCGGCCCGGCCGTGCGCACCTACAACATCATGATCGGCGAACGGCGGCGCGTCGCAGCCGCGCTGATCGCCGTGCCATGAGCCGCGCTGCGCCGCCGCCCGACTCCGTTGCCTTCTGCGCCGATCTCGTGCGTAGCCATGACTTTCCGCGCTATGCCGCGACCCTGTTCGCGCCTGCCGCCGAGCGCCGCGCGTTGTTGGCGCTCTATGCCTTCAATGTCGAGATCGTGCGCGTCCGCGACCAGGTGAGCCAGCCATTGCCCGGCGAAATCCGCCTGCAATGGTGGACCGACATGCTGTCGGGCCATGTCCATGGCAGCGCTGAGGGCAATCCCGTGGCGGCCGAGCTGCTGCGCGCGATCCGCGATTTCGACCTGCCCGTCGAGCCGCTGTCGTTGCTTGCCGACGAGCACCAGTTCGATCTCTACAATGACCCGATGCCGACCATGGCCGCGCTGGAGGGGTATCTGGCGGCGACGTCATCGGCGCTGTTCGATCTCGCTGCCCGGATCATGGGACCACGATCGGAGGCGGTCGAGCATCTCGCTCGTCATGCCGGACTGGCGCAGGGCCTCGTGCAGGTCATAGCCAATTTGCCGCGCGATGCCGCGCACCGGCAGCTGTTCTTGCCGCAACAGGTGCTCGAGAGGCACAATTGCAGCATGCAGGATGTCTTCGCCGGCAAGGAGACACCCAGTCTCCACGCGGTGCTGGAGCAGCTTGCGGCTGAAGCCCGGCAGCATATGACGGCGTCGTCGTCGCTGCTGGCGCAGGTGGCGCCGTCCGTGCGGCCGGCGTTTCTACCGCTGAGCCAGGCGCAGGCCGATCTCAAGCGCCTCTCGCGTCCGGGACGAAACCCGTTTACGCTGCAGCCGTCGTCGCGGCTGCGCACGCTCTGGACACTGTGGCGCGCCTCGCGATCACGTGAATTTACCAAATAGAGGCTGGCTTATCGCCTGGGCCGGCGAAATGCTCTATGCTGTCCCATGGCTGACTTGTCCCAAACCACGTCCTCCGAAGTCAGCGGCCTTTCGGTCGCACCGGAAGACATTCGCGCTGCCGCCGAGACCATCCAGGGCGCCGTCGTCGAGACGCCCTGCAACTACAGCCGCACGCTGAGCAGCATCTGCGGCTGCGACATCTGGCTCAAATTCGAGAACCTCCAGTTCACCTCCTCGTTCAAGGAGCGCGGCGCTCTCAACCGGCTGACCGCGCTGACGCCGGAAGAGCGCGCGCGGGGCGTGATCGCAATGTCCGCGGGCAATCACGCGCAGGGCGTCGCCTACCACGCCAAGCGGATCGGCATTCCCGCCACCATCGTGATGCCTATCGGCACGCCGATGGTGAAGATCGAGAACACCAGGCATCACGGCGCCGAGGTGGTGGTCACGGGCGCGACGCTGGAAGAGGCGGCCGCCTTTGCGCGCAGCCATGGTGAAGCGCACGGCATGATCTTCGTCCATCCCTATGACGATCCGCTCGTGATCGCGGGGCAGGGCACGATCGGGCTGGAAATGCTCAAGGCGGTCCCGGAGCTCGATACGCTGGTCGTCCCGATCGGCGGCGGCGGGTTGATCAGCGGCATTGCCATTGCCGCGAAATCGATCAAACCGTCGCTGCGGATATTGGGCGTCGAGGCCTGGCTCTATCCCTCGATGTACAACGCCATCCATGACGGCAATCTGCCGGCGCGCGGCGATACGCTCGCCGAGGGCATTGCGGTGAAATCGCCGGGCAAGATCACCACCGAGATCGTCCGCCGCCTTGTCGACGACATTGCGCTCGTTAGCGAAGCGGAGCTTGAGCGCGCGGTCGCGACCCTGATCTCGATCGAGAAGACTGTTGTCGAGGGCGCCGGCGCCGCCGGCCTTGCCGCGCTGATGTCCGATCCGTCCCGCTTTGTCGGCCAGAAGGTCGGCCTGGTGCTGAGCGGAGGCAATATCGACACGCGGCTGATCGCCTCCGTCCTCACCCGCGAGCTGGCGCGCGAGGGGCGGTTGACGCAACTGTCGCTCGATATTCCCGATCGGCCCGGGCAGTTGGCCGCCGTGGCGGCGCTGCTGGCCGAGGCGGGTGCGAACATCATCGAGGTCTCGCATCAGCGGACCTTTTCCGACCTGCCGGCCAAGGCGACGCTGCTGCAGCTCGTCATCGAGACCCGTGATGCCGCCCATCTCGATGAGGTGATGGCCCGGCTCAGCGCATCCGGACTGAGCGCGCGCTGCGCTTGAGCGCAACGCGAGGCCGAGCCGAGCGCTACTCGGGAAGGCCCGCAACGCGGAGCGCGTCGCCCAGCGAGGAGGCCAGCGCCGGCGCGCAGTTGACGCCCTGAAATTGACGGCCGTAGCGGAAGGTCGGGTGTAGCTCCAGCACCCGCGCGGCCGCTGCCTTCGCCTCCTGCAATCGTCCCAGCTTTGCCAGCGCTGCGGCCAATTGCACATAGGTGATGCTGTGGGGCGAGGATTGGCCTGAACCGAGCGGTAAGCGGCGCGGCACGCTTCCTCATATCGGCCGCGGTGGAAGTGCCCGAGCGCCTGGGCGTCGAATGCGGCGAAAGCCCAGGAATCGAACGGGCTGAGCCGCAGGCCTTGCTCGCTCCATTCGATGGCGCGGTCGGAATCTCCGCCCCAGCCGAGCACGACACTTCCGAGAATGTAGGTCAGCGCCGATGATGGGCTGATGGCGAGCGCGGCCTCGAACGCGGTGAATGCCGCGGAGCGATCGTGCCCGTCCATGCCGACCGAAAAGCCCGCGAGCGTGAGCGCAAGTGCGTCGTCCTGGCCGTGGACGATGGCCGAGCGCGCGTGGCGGATCGAAGCCTCGCGATTGGCTTCCTGCAGACCGGCCCGGAGAAACAAGCAGTGATGGCACATTGCTGCATTGCCGTGCGCGAGCGCATACGCAGGCTCGAGCGCGATCGCACGCTCAAGCAACACGAGGGCCTGGGTGACCTGGGCGGGCATGCCGGAGTCAACGTCCGGCTGGGCGCGCAGGACGAGATCATAGGCATCCAGGCTGTCCGGCCGCTTGCGCTTGACCCTGTTGATCTCGGCACGCCGCAGGCTGGGCGCGATGGCACCGACGGTCGACAATGCAATGTCATCCTGGAGGGCGAAGACGTCTTCGGACCGGCGGTCAAATCGCTCGGCCCATACGTGCATTCCGCTCTCCGCATCGATCAACTGGCCGGTGATGCGGACCAGCGTGCCTGTCCTGCGGACGCTGCCTTCCAGGACGTAGCGTACACCAAGCTCGCGGCCGACCTGCTTCACGTCCACCGCACGGCCCTTGTAGGCGAATGTGGAATTCCGCGCGATCACGAACAGCCAGTTGATGCGTGACAACCCGGTGATGATGTCGTCGACCATTCCGTCGGCGAAATAATCCTGCTCCGCATCGCCGCTTAGGTTCGTGAAAGGCAGCACCGCGATCGACGGCCTGTCGGGCAGTGTCAGCGGCGGCGCTTGCGGCGCTGCCTGTGCGCGATCCGGATCGGACGTCGTCACGGTGGGGCCGACATAGCGATAGCCGCGGCGCGGCAACGTTTCGATCCAATGTGCATCGCCGGAGATGTCAGCCAGCGTGCGCCGCACCGCCGCGATCTGGACCGTCAGATTGCTGTCCTCAATGGCCTGGCCGGGCCAGGCCGCCTCGATCAAGGCATCTTTCGAAACTGGCGCGCCAGCCTGCCGGACGAGGAGGGCGAGGAGCAGCACGGCCCGCCGGCCGAGTCCCGTCGGCTCAGCCCCGTGGAACAGGATTCCCGCCTCGGCATCGAGCCGAAAGGGACCAAATTCAAGGATCGCGGCCATCGCCGAAGAAGGGCACATTTCGCAGGTTTTTTGCAACGTTTTCCGATCGGCTTCACCACTTTCGGGCTGGCCTGGATCACTATCGCGGCTGCAACAAGCGATGGAGGGGTACATGACCGTGAAACACGTGATCCGCAGGCCAGGCGAGTCCGAAGGGGTTGTGCTGCGCGGCAAACCCATGGGCTTCCTGGTGACCGGCGAGGACACCAGGCACACGAGTATGTTCGACTGGACGATTCCGGCCGGATTTGCCACCGGCCGGCACGTGCATCGTGTTCAGGAAGAGACCTTCTACATGCTCGAAGGCGAGTGTGAATGGCACGTTGGGGATGAGGTTGTCCGGGCAACCCCCGGGACCTTTCTCTTCATTCCTTCGGGCGTGGCTCACAACATCACCAACGTGAGCGAGAAGCCCGCGCGTGTGCTCATGACCGTCTCCCCGCCGGGACACGAGCATTATTTCGAGGAACTGGCCAAGTTGACGGCGAGTGGGCCGCCGGATGCGAGAGCCATCAGCGCCTTGCGCGCCCGCTTTGATACCGACCAACTCTCGGCATTGACGACAAGAGCTTGATGTCAGGGCGGCGCGATCGTGGCCGACGTCACGTCGGCCGGTCGCGCCGGCTCCTTTTGCTATCGTGACGTCAGGTCCGCCAGATGCGCGACCAGCCGATCGACCTCGGCCTCCGTGTTGTAATAATGCGGTGACGCCCGCACGAGATGCGGCAGCGAGCGAAGCTCAGCATCGATGCGCGTGCTCGACGGATCCGAAGCGCCGATCGTGATGCCGGCTGTAGCGGAACTTGCGACAATGTCGTCCGCCCCGTGCCCGGCCATCGTGAAGCTGACGATCGCACCCGGCGAACGCCCAAGGTCGCGAATGGTGATGCCGGGAAGGGCCGCAAGGCCGCGGCGCAGGCGGCCCGCGAGCAGCCGGCAGCGCTCCTCGATGGCATCCATGCCGATGTCCAGCGCATAATCGATGGCAGCGCCGAGCCCAAGCCGGGCCGCGTAATTGTTCTCCCAGGTCTCGAAACGGCGCGCATCGTCGCGGAGCCGATATTCATCGCGCGAGACCCAGGGCGCTGCGAAATGGTCGATCATCGGCGGTTCGAGCCGTTGCAGCAGCGCACGGCGGACGTAGAGAAAGCCCGTGCCGCGCGGGCCGCGCAGGAATTTGCGCCCCGTCGCCGACAGCATGTCACAGCCGACGGCTTCGACGTCGACCGCCATCTGTCCGACCGCCTGGCATGCGTCGAGCAGATAGGGAATGCCGTGCGCCCGCGCGATCTTGCCGATTGCCGCGGCGGGATTGACCAGCCCGCCATTGGTCGGCACCCAGGTGATGGCGATCAGCTTCACGCGCTCGTCGATCATGCGTTCGAGCGCGTGCACGTCGAGCTCGCCGCTGGAATCGCTCGGCACGACGTCGATCGTCACGCCGGTTCGTTTCGCGGCCTGAAGAAAGGCGACATAGTTGGCGGCGTATTCCGCCTCGGCGGTCAGGATGCGGTCGCCCTCGCGGAACGGCAGCGCGTAGAACGCCATCTGCCAGGCAACGGTCGCGTTCTCGACAAGTGCGATCTCATCGGGGGCGGCATTGAGCAGGCGCGCGACCGAGCCGTAGATCGCGTCGAGCCGATCGGATTCACGGTCGGCAGCGGCATAACCGCCGATATCGCTTTCGAGATCGATATGCTGCTTCATCGCCGCGACAACGGGCGCCGGCATCAGGGCCGCACCGGCATTATGCAGGTATACGAGCCGCGAGGCGGCCGGTGTCTCAGCACGTATCCGCTCGATGTCGATCACTTGCGCCTCCGCCTCCTGGACGTTCGTGCATGAACTGGACGTTCGTGCATGAATTTGACACGTCGAAGACTGCGAGCAAGACGGCCCGGTCTCGTTTCAGATGCAGAGGCTGAGCAGCTTGATGTGGCAGTTGCTGGATTTGGGCTTGCTTGCCGGAGCAGCCTCGCGCTTCACGGCAACCAGCGGCTCCTTGTCCTTCTTGCCTTTACCCTTGCCCTTCGGCTCGTAGTCGCCGGCGATTACCATGGCCCAATAGGTGCGCTTGCCGCTGGCATTCTTGGCGCTCGCAAGGCCGACGCGAGAGGCGTTGTGCAGCAACAGGTTCTTGCGGTGCCCGGACGAGTCGATCCACTGACCCAACGTCTTCTCGAAACTGTCATACCCGTAGGCGATGTTCTCGGCGGCGCGCCCCGCGCCCGCCGGTGCGACACGGCGGTTGAACGGACCGAGTGCGTCGTGGCTCAGGTCATCCTTCGCCGCCATCGCGCGGGCCTGATCCATGGCAATGCGGTCGAGCGTGGCATCGCGGACGACGCGGATCTCGCCATGCTTGAGACGGAAGCTCGAGATCAACTCGGCCGGCGAGTCGGCCATCGCGGGCGTGCCTGCCAGCAACAGAAGGCCAGCGATCATCCCGCCAACCACACGATGTATTATCGCTCCCCGAGCGCCCATGATCTTTCCCAACCCAGCCTTGTCCGTACGCTTCTCCATCGCCAATGTGGACGCTTCAAGGCGCAGACCCCGCGCTAGCTCGTCGGCAGGTTCGCCTCGAAATTGAAGCGGTCGCGAAGGTTCTTGCGCTGCTCCAGGATGTCCTTGAGGAAGGCCCGGTCCTGCTCGTTCGTCATCATCGGCTCGATCAGGTCGAGCTGGTTCATGGCGACGAGTTGCAGGACCTCGGTGCGCGGCTTGCCGCTGGTGTTGCGTGGCAGGGCGTGCACGACCTGGATGTGCTCGGGTGGCTTCGGTCCGTTGGCGGCGGCAAGCTCGCTGCGGAGCTGGCCTTCGAGCGCGGCCTGATCGGCTTCGACGAAGGCATAGAGCCCGACGCCGGAGCGCCGGTCGGCAAAGGCGACGATGGCGGCGTCGCGCACGGCAGGATTCCGCAGGATCAGTTCGGCCAGGACCGGCGCGTCGTTGACGAGCCTGCGGCCGCCACCCTCGCGGTCGGTGAAATTGAACAGGCCGCGGGTGACGGCGCGATAGACCTTCTTGCCGGTGGCAAGCCACAGGCTCGCGGCGAACGACTTCTTCGCCAGTATCTTTCGCTCCCGCGGCGTCAGCGCCTCCGGCGCGTAGGAGCGCTTGTGCTTGAGCAGATGCCGCAGGTCTTCATAGGCGAGGATGCGATAGAGCCGGCCGCGGCGGTTAAAGCAAGCTGCAAGCTGGAAGTCGGTCACATAGGCCCTGCCGTCGCGGCCGACCAGCCAGTTCTGCTCCTTGGCGAGATCGTTGTGGCAGATGCCGGCGCGGCGCAGCCGGCGCAGCACGGCTTTGGCCGAGCGGAAATAGGTGAGATCGCCATGCGGCTTGGCCAGATGCAGTGCGACGCCGTCGACGAAGCCGCGCACCAGAGCGCGGCGTCCGGCCCACAGCAGCTCCGGACCGGCGTTGAGGCCTTTGGCGCGCAGCAGCGCATGCTTCTCGCGGGCGAACAGATGGCGTGCCAGCAGGAACGACCACCATGGCACCTCATCGAGCCGGCGCAGCACCGCGTCGATCTCGCCGCTTTCGCTGCGGAAGCGGCCGCGCTCGACGGTCGAGAACACGTCTCGCTTGAGCAGCACACCTTCGGTCCAGCGCGGCGACAGCACTGCGGCGTCGTCTTTGGGGAGGCTCATCGAAAGCTCACGCGGCGGCGGCAATGCGCAGGTGGTCGGCGATCCAGCGATCGAGATCGGCGAGCGCTCGTGCGCTCAGCGCCTGCTTCTTGGCCACCGTCTTCTCGCTGCCGCGCAGCCGCGTGCCGTCGGGCTTCTTCGCCGGCACCGTCGCGAGCGGCGGGAACAGGCCGAAATTGATGTTCATCGGCTGGAACGAGCGCGTGCCCGGCTCGATGGTCTCGATATGGCCGCCGGTGATGTGGCCGAGCAGCGATCCGAGCGCCGTCGTAGCCGGCGGACTGACAAGCGTCTCACCGCGCGCGTCCGCTGCTGCGTAGAGACCGGCGATCAAGCCGACGCTGGCGGACTCCACATAGCCCTCGCAGCCCGTCATCTGCCCGGCGAAGCGCAGCCGCGGCTGCGCGCGCAGGCGCAACTGGCCATCGAGCAGCTTTGGCGAATTCAGGAAGGTGTTGCGATGCAGGCCGCCGAGACGGGCGAACTCCGCCTTCTCCAGTCCGGGAATGGTGCGGAAGATGCGCTGCTGCTCGCCGTATTTCAGCTTCGTCTGGAAGCCGACGATGTTGTAGAGCGTGCCGAGCTTGTTGTCCTGGCGCAGCTGCACGACCGCGTAGGGTTTCGTCGTGGGATCGTGCGGATTGGTGAGGCCGACCGGCTTCATGGGACCGTGGCGCAGCGTCTCGGGGCCGCGCTCCGCCATCACCTCGATCGGCAGGCAGCCGTCGAAATAGGGGGTATTGGTTTCCCATTCCTTGAACTCGGTCTTCTCGCCGGCGATCAGCGCGGCGACGAAGCCGTCATACTGCTCCTTGGTCATCGGGCAGTTGATGTAGTCGGCGCCGTTGCCGCCGGGGCCGACCTTGTCGTAGCGCGACTGGAACCAGGCCACTGACATATCGATGGACTCGCGATGAACGATCGGTGCGATCGCATCGAAGAAGGCCAACGCATACTCGTCGGTCAATTCGCGGATGGCGTCAGCCAGCGGCGCGGAGGTGAGGGGACCGGTTGCAACGATCACGTTGCTCCAGTCGGCCGGCGGCAGGCCAGCGACCTCGCCACGTGCGATCTCGATCAGGGGATGGTCATTCAGTGCCTCGGTCACGGCCGCCGAGAAGCCGTCGCGATCGACCGCAAGCGCGCCGCCGGCGGGCACCTGGTTGGCGTCCGCCGCGCGCATGATCAACGAGTCGAGCCGGCGCATCTCCGCATGAAGCAAGCCGACAGCGTTGCTGGCAGCATCGTCCGAGCGGAACGAATTGGAGCAGACGAGTTCGGCGAGTCCGTCGGTGCGGTGCGCCTCGGTCATGCGGTCCGGCCGCATCTCGTGCAGCACTACGGGCACACCGGCTTTGGCGACCTGCCAGGCGGCTTCGGAGCCGGCAAGGCCCGCGCCGATCACGTGCACACTACTGGAATGAGGTCCTGTCATGGGCGGACAGGTAGCGCTTTTCGGCGGAGAGTGGAATCGCCGAGATCGAGTTTTCTGCCACCAGATACGACAACGCCCGCACAAGGCGGGCGCTATCGGTCCGTCCGGTGGAGGGCTGAACGGTATCAGCCCTGATACTGACCGGCGGCAACGCGCGGGATGTCCGAGCGATCGAGGCCGATATCGGCCAGTTCGCGATCGCTGAGTTGGGACAGCTCGGCAACATTGCGCTGATAGTCCCGGAAGGCCTGGATCATGCGGATGAGCGAGAGCAGCATTGGTAGTCTCCTGTAGTTCGATTCAGCGTTTGCCTTTAGGCCTCATCGTTGAAATGAATATAGGTGAGTGTGGTGCACTGCGAAAGTTCCGATGTTGCGATGCAGCTAGGCGCTAGGTGCATAGCGTCGGCAAGAAATGATTAACCTCTCGGCAGTGTCGCTCATGAGTTCGGCGGATCATGTCGTGCGTTGCAATATAATGCATGTAAATCAATTGCTTATTTCACACATCTCGGCTCCGAAAAACCTTGAGATAAGTTGCTCCCTCTTGATCTGCAACACGATGGGTCAGCTTGTAAGCCCAAGTTTCTCATGCGCGAATCGCATGAACTCATGAAATGAACAAAGATTCTATTGTTCCTGAGGTGGAGTCCGAAATGGCTAGATTAATGGCGAGCCTGGAACTGCGAGCCAAGGCGGATGCGCTGGCCTCTTCGGACTGAGACTGACCGCCCCTTTGATGCGGTGCACACGTCAAGCGGGTGCTCCGATTACGAAGTTGTAATGAAAATCAGAAGTTTCGCATGCGGCTCTGCGCGGCTCGCAACATCACGCAATTCTCGCGGGGAATTTATTGCGGCAAGTTGCCGCAAGCAGAGGAAAGTCATTCTTGCAGATTCCGGCAATGTCGCTGGTTCTGGCCCAAGAACAAGAGAAGGAAAGTAACATCATGAAGAAGTTACTCGGGGTTATCGCAATTGCTGCCGCCGCATTCGCGGTCGCGCCGTCCCACGCCGCCAAGCACGCCATGGGCGGTTGCAGCGGGGCCAATCTGGAGAAGACGGAGACTGCGATCGAGAACATGGCCGACGGCGACAGCAAGTTCGTCGCCCAGAAGGAAATCGCGGCGGCGCAGGACGCGCTGCTCAACGGCAAAATGGCCGCATGCGGCGCGCATCTGAACAAGGCGATGCAGGCGACCACGGGCAAATAGGGACGTCCGGAAGCCAAGGCACCGAGAGAAGGCCGGTCGCCGTGCGATCGGCCTTACTCATCTTGTCCGAGGCATCAGGGGGCGTGAGCGAGCTGGGTTGCGAAATAGGCGACGGTCTTGGAATAGACCTCGCTCTTGTTCCACTGCTGTAGCACCGCAAAATTCGGACTGCCTGGCTGCCAATCCTTGCCTCGCTGCCAGCCATAGCTTGCGAGATAATTGGCGGTGGAGGCGAGCACGTCAGGCGCGTTATGCAGGAGATCACGCTTGCCATTGCCGTCGAAATCGACGGCGTATTTCATCCAGGACGACGGCATGAACTGGGTTTGGCCGAGCTCGCCGGCCCAGGCGCCTTTCATGTCGGCAGGTGCAAGATCGCCGCGCTGGATGATGCGCAGCGCATCCATCAGCTCGGCGCGAAACTGCTCCGAGCGACGGCAGTCATAGGCAAGCGTTGCCAGCGAGCGGATCGTTGCGAACTTGCCGGTGTTGACGCCGAAATCGGTCTCCAGACCCCAGATCGCAACCAAGACCTCGCCGGGCACGCCGTAGGCCTGCTCGATGCGCGACAGCACGGATCCGTATTGCTTCATCATGTTGGAGCCGCGCTGCACGCGTGGCGGCACCATGCGGCCGGAAAACTCCTCGAAGGTCTGGCTGAAGACCTTTTGCGAGCGGTCGCGGTTGAGCACGCTCTGATCGAGCGTCACGCCGGCAAGCCCGCTAGCGATGGCCTGCTGCGAGATGCCTTTTGCCGCAGCGTCGGTTTTGAAATCCGCAAGCCAGGCGTCGAAATTGCCCGAGCCGCAGGCAACCGCGGCGAGCGCTGGCTGGGCGGACAGGATTGAAACGGAGAGGGCGAAGGCTGCGAGAGCGAGACGAGAAATCGTCGGGGGCATTCGGGTAAATGAATTCCGTGGAGCGATCTGACCGGCGGGGCGCAATCTCGGCCGGAACCGCGGCCAAAGCAAGGCGCGCGACAGGGCGCGATCCTGCCCGAGCCGAGGCAGGATCGCATGTCACGATGTCGTCAGGCGTCGGTCCGGTTTCGCCAAGGGAAGAGGTTGGCCGGGAAGTCGGCGGCCGGCTTGCGCGGACGATGCGGCGGGGGCGGCACCGGACGTGCCCCAGGCTCCGACACGATCACCTTGCGGTAGAGGTGCCACGTGGCGTGCCCGAGCAGGGGGATCACCACGGCGAGGCCGAGGAAGGCCGGTATCGTGCCGAGCGCGAGCAGCACCGCCACGACCAGGCCCCAGGCCGCCATCGGTACCGGGTTTCTTCCGACAACGCGCAGCGAAGTCACCATCGACTCGAACGCGCCGGCATGACGGTCGAGCATCAAGGGAAACGACACCACGCTGATGCAAAGCGCGGCGAGCGCGAACAGGAAGCCGTTGCCGCAGCCGACCACGATCAGCCACCAGCCTTGCTGCGTCGTCAGCACGCGCGTCGCGAAATCCGAGAAACCGGTGACGCCCTCGTACCCGAACGCCGCGACATAGATCGCCTGCGCGGTCGCAACCCAAGTGACAAACAGGGCGAGCAGCACCGTACCGAGGCCGAGCATCGCACCGAACGAGGGCGAACGCGGTACCTCCATGGCATCCCAGGCGCTGGCCGGTTCATAGCGCTCGCGCCGGCTTGAGAGCTCGTAGAGTCCGAGCGCCGCGAAGGGCCCGATCAGCGCGAAGCCGGCAGCCAGCGGAAACAACAGCGGCAGCACCGAATAGCCCATCACCACGCGGGCGAGCACGAGGCCAAGCACCGGGTAGATCACGCAGAGGATAATGGCGTGGCTCGGAACGGCCTTGAAGTCTTCCCAACCGCGCCTGAGCGCGTCGTGCAGATCGGACAATTTGATGGTTCGGATCACTGGCCCAGCCGCATCCGAGCGCTGGGCCATCGTGGGGACATTGCCTTGGTAGAGTGTGGCCATGGTCGCTAGCTCCCTTGCCAGGCAGCCGAGCCCGGCGCCAGCAAACGGCGCAAGCGGCCGCCATTCTCTGAAATCTCGCAATCCCGACCAGATGCGAACTCCGGATGACATCGCGAGCTGAACGACAACCATACTCCCAAGTCCGAGTCCTGTCCCTCGCGCTCGGGTGAAATTCAATGCCGCGGCGCAACCACGACGATGTCATTCTGTCGTCATTTCGCCGCAGATAAGCTGATGCTGCTGGTCGTTCGCGGAGCTTCGCGGGCGCGACGCAGTAACTTCGTCTATAAGTGCCACTCAAGGCCCTTCCAACGGATTCCTTTTCGGGGAGCAGACATGAGCATTTTCGGGAAAATCATGAGCGCGATCTTCGGCAGCCAGCCGGTCTCCGCCGCCCCCGCCGGTGGCGCGGCTTCGCCCAGCGCGCCCGCAGGGACGCCGGGCGCTTCGGCGCCGGCCACAGCGCCCATGGCCGCGGTCGACGTGGCGGCGATCGTCGACAAGGCAGCGGCCGCGCATAAGGGCGAGAAGCTGGAATGGCGTACCTCGATCGTCGACCTCATGAAGGCGCTCGACATCGATTCCAGCCTCGCTGCGCGCAAGGATCTCGCCAAGGAGCTGGGCTACAGCGGCGATATGAACGACTCGGCCAGCATGAACGTCTGGCTGCACAAGCAGGTAATGTCCAAGCTCGCCGCCAATGGCGGCAAGCTGCCGCCGGAGATCAAGCACTGATCCGCCTGGGTCGCGAAAAAGGGGCTGCCATCTCGCGGACCCCCTTCGCTTTCAGGCGATCAGATCCGCATCCTCCGGATGCCTGTCGAGATAGTCGACGACGAAGCCGCAGCCGGCGATCACCTTCCTGCCGTCGCGCCGGATCAGGTCCAGCGCGCCCCTGACCAGCTCGGAGCCGATGCCGCGGCCGCGCAGCGCGCGCGGCGTCTCGGTGTGGGTAATGATCACGGCCGACGGCGTCAGCCGGTAGTTGGCGAAGGCGATGTCGCTGCCGACATCGAGCTCGAAGCGGCTCCTGTCCTTGTTGTCGCGTACCGAAGCCGCCATGCGGGATCCTCCGAAATGCCGATTGTCTCCTGATCTAGGAGGCCGACGCCATCCTTGCCAAGTGAGATCAAGGGAGATTGGCGCAGAGGAGGTATATGCAAACGCGCACTGCCGCGACCGCAGTGCAGTATGGATATCGCGCTTTGCGAGCATGGTGCGGCGAGCGCAAATAATCCTCGGTACCGCTCTTGCAAGCCGGACCTCGGTTCCCACGTCCTGCGGAGGACATACGCCCGAATGCGGCCGGCAGGGTCGCTAGACATTCGGAGTGTCATGATCGCCAGCCGCAGACGTATGCCTCTTGTGTAGGAGGGTACGATGTCGGACTCTGGTTTCTTTGATACTCATCGAACATGGGAAGACTGGTGCGGGATGCTGCTTGGGGCGGTCATCGTGGCTTCGCCATGGTTTCCCATCCAGGATCAACCGATGACCGGACATGAGATGGTCATCCTGAACGCGGTCGCGGTCGGTCTGGTCGTGTTTGGCCTCAGCCAGCTCGAATATGTCGCGTTGCAGCGCTGGCAAGAGGTGACGACGATCCTGGTCGGACTTTGGCTCATCGCCTCGCCTTATGCGCTCGGCTATTCCGGTGAGGGCTTTCTCCGCATCTATCACACGAGCCTCGGTGCGGTGGTGGTGCTGCTCGGCATACTCCAGCTGTGGCAGGACTGGGATCTGACCGACCAGGATATGCTCAAGCATGGACAATAGGCCGTAGATATCGGCAGGCCCGCCGGCTACTGACGGCGGGCCTGTGCATTCATCGCGTCACGAGATCCGCATAGTCCGGGTGCTTGTCGATCCACGCCTTCACGAACGGGCATTGTGGGATCAGCTTCAATCCGTCGGCGCGGACCTGATCGAGTGCGCCTTGCACCAGCTTCGAACCGACACCTTTGCCTCCGAGCTCCTTCGGCACGTCGGTATGTTCGAATGTGATGACATTGCCGTTGAGCTTGTAGTGCTCGGTCGCAAGATGACCGTCCACCTCGAGCTCATAACGGTGATGGGCTTTGTTGTTGATGACGTCGCTCATATCGTCGCCCCTGCATAGCTGCCAGCCTCGCGCACGAAGTCGTAACGCACGGTCCGGTCGGTGGTTTCCGATCTGAAGCCGTTCGGTTCAATCGGTCGCTCTGGCCAGCCTGGAATCTTCGGCCTGAGGCTGCGGGCGGAGGCAGCCCTGGCAGATGACCAGGGAGCGGTTGACCCTGGCGTCCTGTTCGGCCTCTGTGGCGTCCTGCGCCTGCCACCACTCCTTGGAAGAGGACTGAAGCCCGACTTGCGATCTGCTGCGCTCCGAACGGGCAGCGGCCCGCGTTGGCTGCGAGGCAGCGTGCGGCCGATTGGGATCCTCACCGGCGCCATCCCAGGCATAGCGCGCAGGCTTGAAGGCAGGATCGGAAGCCAGATGAGTCTGTGGCGCCATAGCACACCCGGCGAGCGCCAGCGACAACAGGAGGAGGGCGGGCGCTTTGACCATGATGCGGCACTCTGTACGCGGAGACGGACGAAGGTTGCGCCGATCATGTTTAAAATTCCCTGAACGGTTGCGATTGCGGCTGCGAACCTTCGCGCGAAACACCGTGCGCAAGATCGATCTGACCGGCGATGGACGCGAGGACTACATCGTGGATTTCCAGGACACCAAATGCGGCGATCGCCAAACGACCTTTTGCGGAACCGGCGGCTGCGTCATGAAGATCCTGGTGATGCTGCCGGATGGCAGCGTGCGCGAGGTGTTTGACGGCTATGTCCGCGGCTACAAGATCATGGTCCCGCCTGTGAAGCGCGGCGCGGCGCGCACCGTCCGCTTCGATCTGCATGGCAGCTTCTGCGGCGGATTTGGTCCGCAAGCCTGCTGGAAGACGAAGGCCATCACGGCGACGTCCTTTGCGTTCGAGCAGCCATAGGGCTGGTCCGCGGCAGCTGGCCTTGCAGGGGCGCTGGCGTTGGCGATAAATGGGCTGCAATGAACGGGCGGCTCGCGTGCCGCCAGTCGAAGAGGAAGCCCGATGCAGCCCCTGCGCATGTCCCGCCGCGTCATGAATCTCGCCTATATGCTGACCCAGAATGCGCGGCGGCATGGAGCGCGCCCCGGCTTCGTCTGGGGCGACAGGTCCTGGACCTGGCGCCAGATCGATGCGCAGGTCTCGGCGCTGGCCGCGGCGCTCGCCGCGCGCGGCATTGCGAAGGGCGACCGTATCCTCGTCCATTCCAAGAATGGCGAGGAGATGTTCGTTTCCATGTTCGCCGCGTTCCGGCTCGGTGCGGTCTGGGTCCCCACCAATTTCCGTCTGATGCCGGATGAGGTCAGCTATCTCGCGCAGGCCTCCGGCGCCAAGGCGTTCCTGTGCCATGTCGATTTCCCCGAGCACGCTGCGGCGGTGAAGGACGGCGCGCTGGAATTCACCTGGAGCATCGACGGCAAGGCCGCGTTCGGCGAGCGCTCGGTGGCTGACGCCATCGCCTCGCATACCGGAGCGACCGTGGAGAATGTCGCCGTCGAGCACGACGATCCCTGCTGGTTCTTCTTCACCTCCGGCACCACCGGCCGCTCCAAGGCGGCGGTGCTGACCCACGGCCAGATGGGTTTCGTCGTCACCAATCATCTCGCCGATCTGACGCCCGGTACGACCGAGCAGGATGCCTCGCTGGTGGTGGCGCCCTTGTCGCATGGTGCCGGCGTGCATCAGCTGATGCAGACCGCACGGGGCGCGCGCACCGTGCTGCTGCCGACCGAGAAATTCGACATCAACGAGGCGTTCCGCCTGATCGAGGCGCATCGCGTCAGCAATCTCTTCACGGTGCCGACCATCCTGAAGATGATGGTCGAGCATCCCGCCGCCGACAAATACGATCACTCCTCGCTGCGCCATGTCATCTATGCCGGCGCGCCGATGTATCGGGAGGATCAGAAGGCGGCGCTGAAGAAGCTGGGCAAGGTGATCGTGCAGTATTTCGGCCTTGGCGAGGTCACCGGCAACATCACCGTGCTGCCGGCCGCGCTGCATGATCTCGAGGATGGCCCGCATACGAAGATCGGCACCTGCGGTTTCGAGCGCACCGGTATGCAGGTCTCGATCCAGGACGACGAGGGCCGCGAGCTCAAAGCCAATCAGAGCGGCGAGATCTGCGTGATCGGGCCGGCCGTGTTCGCCGGCTATTACGACAATCCGGAAGCCAATGCGAAGGCGTTCCGCAACGGCTGGTTCCGTACCGGCGATCTCGGCCACATGGATGAGGAGGGCTTCGTCTACATCACCGGGCGCGCCTCCGACATGTATATCTCCGGCGGCTCCAACATCTATCCGCGCGAGATCGAGGAGAAGATATTGACGCACCCCGCGATCGGCGAGGTTGCGGTGCTCGGCGTGCCGGACGCGACCTGGGGCGAGGTCGGCGTTGCCGTTTGCGTGGCGCGCGAAGGCGCAAAGCCGGTGAGCGAGGCGGAGATGGCGGCGTTCCTGTCGCCGAAGGTGCCGCGCTACAAGATGCCGAAGCGCTTCTTCTTCTGGGAGGCCTTGCCGAAATCCGGCTACGGCAAGGTGCCGAAGCGGATGGTGCGCGATGAGCTCGAGGCGCGCGGGTTGCTCGATCTGGATAAGAAGCAGGCGGGCTGAGCAGACGAGATGCGAAGGATCAAGCAGCCTGGAGCGCCGCCTCCCGAACGTATTCAGTGGGTGGAGACGAGGGGGCGCGCCTTTTCCTTCACGCTTCAGGCGGGTCTGCCGCTGCTGGAAGCCGCGCGGCGCGGCTTTGCCGAGGAGGGTTTTGCCGGCGGCGTGCTGAATTTTCGCCGCGGCGCACTCGGACCGTTCGCCTATGTCATGCCGGCACTGTCGAAGACCGGCGAGAACGCGGCGTTCTACAGCGACACCTACCGGCCCAACGGCGTGACGCGCTTGAGGCTCGGCAGCATGACGCTCGGCACGCGCGACGGCGCGCCGTTCTTTCATTGCCATGGACTGTGGACCGAGGCGGACGGCAGGACCAGCGGCGGCCACATGATGCCGGATGAGACTGTCGTCGCCGAGCCGTTCGAGGTCGAGGCTTTCGGCATCGATGGTGCGATGTTTATCGCCGAGCCGGATCCGGAGACCAACTTCAAGCTGTTCGGGCCGGTTGCGGCTGCAAGCACCGGCGCGCGAACGACGAGCCGCGCCTTTGCGCTGCGGCTCCGTCCGAACCAGGATCTTGCCGGCTGTCTCGAAGCGTTCTGTCACGCGCACGGCATTGCCCGCGCAAAGATCCACGGTGGCGTCGGCTCGACCATCGGCGCGCGGTTTACCCACGGTGGCGTGACAGAGCCATTCGCCACGGAGCTGGCAATAACGTGTGGCGCGATCGAGTCCGGTCCGTCTCACACGGTCGAAGCGGCAGTCGATGTTGCCCTGATCGACTACACCGGCGGTATCGCGGAGGGCCGTCTCGTCCGGGGCGACAATCCCGTGCTGATGACGATGGAGCTTGTGCTGGAGGCCTTGGGTTAAGGTTCGACCGGAGCTTGCTGTCTTCCGCAGATGCCGCTTCCGTGCGATTGATGTTCCTGTTATGTTCCATTAAGGTTTTGAGTAGAGAGGGGGCAGGAGCATGAGCCGGACACGACGCCGTCAGACCACGTTGCGTGCGCCTTATCTCAGGCGCGTCTGGCTCGATCGCTCGCGCGTCGAGGACTGGGAGGCTTATCCGTTCTGTCTTCCTGTGTTCAGGGATGAGTTCGACCAGAGCTTCGACGCCGCGGTCACGATCATCGTCGGCGAGAACGGGAGCGGCAAATCGACCATTCTCGAGGGCATCGCGGGACTGGCCGGCTTTGCCAGCACCGGCGGCCGCAAGGGTTTTCAGGAAGTCGACGGCGGCGGCATCGAGATCAGCGGCGATGAACTGTCCTCTGCGTTGCGGGCTGCCTGGGTGCCAAAGGTGACCGACGGCTGGTTCTTTCGTGCCGAGACGTTCTTCTCCATCGCGCGCTATCTGGACCGCTCGGCGGTGGATGCTGCGCACGCCATGGAAGGCGTGTTTGGTGCGAGCGTTCAGGAAGCGCCCGACTATCTCTCCTTTTCCCACGGCGAAGGTTTTCTGGTGTTCTTCGAGGAGCGCTGCCAGAAGCAGGGCATTTACATCTTCGACGAGCCGGAATCCGCGCTGTCGCCGGCACGGCAGATGGACTTCCTCAAGCTGCTGCATCGCATGGATCTCTCCGGCAATTGCCAGGTGATCATGGCGACCCACGCTCCGCTGCTGATGGCCTATCCCAACGCGCAACTGTTGCGGCTCGGGAAATACGGCCTTGAGCCGGTTACTTTGGAGCAGACGGATCATTACCGGGTGATGCGGGAGTTCTGCGATGATCCGCGCGGGTTCGTGGAGGCGACGCTGGGAGAGTAGGCAAGGGCACTTCCTGGTCATTGCGAGCAAAGCGAAGCAATCCAGAATCTTTTCCACGGCGGCAGTCTGGATCGCTTCGCTACGCTCGCAATGGCGGAGTGGAGGGCCACACCGCGCTCACCTGTCGTGTCCCGGACAAGCCGCAACGCGCAAGCGTTGTGGCGCAGAGCCAGGACTCAAATGGCGACACGGTACGACGCAGAAGAGATGGGTCCCGGCTCTGCAGCGCATCGCCGCGGATGCGCTGCGTCCGGCCACGAGAGTGCAATTCATCTTCATACTCGAATCTAAATCGCACACGCGGTCCCCCGTTCTCGCGGCACATCGTGCCCGAGCTTTGCTTCAGCTGCCGCCCTCGAAAGTGCCGAGGGCGCAGGGAAGGCCGCATAGGCGTTAAGTTTGTTCTTGAGTGTTGGAATCACACGTGATTCCAAGGCGGGATGGCAGACGAATCGCTTCTGAACGAGGACTGGACGAGAGTGGTTACGCAGCTCGGCGGGGCTGCGCAGCTTGAAATAAGTGCGCGCCAGACGAAGGCTTTCGTGCGGCGGCGCCAAATTCCAGATGCGGTGTCGTTACTTCGGCTGATGCTGGCCTATTGTCTGGGTGAAAGAGGGTTGAGATCGACAGCCGCGTGGGCCGCTTCTGTTGGCCTTGCCGACCTCAGCAGCGTGGCGTTGTTCTATCGCCTGCGTCAATGTGGCGATTGGTTTGCAGTGCTGGTGGAGGGCTTGCTCGCTGCGGCAGCCCCGAAAGCGAGCCGAGGCCGCCTGATCCGCATTATCGATGCGACGACAGTGCCTCAGGCAGGACCGGCTGCGCGCAGGAACAGTGAGCTTTGGCGCGTTCATAGTGCATTCGATCTGCCATATGAGCGCTTTGGTCACTTCGAGCTGACAGATCAGCAAGAAGGCGAAACGTTTGACCGGATACCGGTGGTCAAGAACGAGATCCGCATTGCTGACCGCGCTTATCTACAACCTGACCGCATCGCCGCTGTGCGCGACGCCGGGGCAGACGTTTTGATCCGAGCGGGCTGGAAGAACGCACGTTGGCTTGATGCCAAAGGCCTTCCGTTCGATCTGATGGCCCAATTGCGTGCGGCGAAGGCGCACGGACTGATCGATCGGAGGATTTGGATCAAACGCAAGGACGGTGCGCCTCTGGCTATGCGTCTGGTCGCAGTCAAGAAGCCCGCCGGTGCAGTCGCGGCTTCGCGCCGTAAAGCCCGGCGCGACGCACAAGACGAAAACCGCGTCATCTCCAAAGAAACTCTGGAAGCCGCGGATTGGGTCATTCTGGTCACGTCGCTCGCGCGGGACGAGTTCTCCACCAAGGATGTACTCGCGCTCTATCGACTGCGATGGCGCATCGAACTTGGCTTCAAGCGACTGAAGAGTCTGATTGGTCTCAAGACGCCACCTGGAACCGATCCGCGCTCCGCCAAGCCCTACTTGCTGGCACACCTCTTGATCATCCTGCTGCTCGAGCCGCTTGCCCGCGACTTCGAGGACTCTCCCCGCTGGACGCAGGCCGCCTGACGGCACCTGGCGCTTGGCGTGTTTTGCAACAACTCGTTGCATCCTTGCTACAAGCGATCATTCCACAACCAACCATCCGTTGCTTTCGCCGCAGAAAGCGAGCGCTTGGGCGGCACCTGCGCGAGCCTCCTCGAAAACGTCCGTATCAATCGATGCTCGCGCTACCTTAACGCCTATGGGGAAGGCCGGGTGCCGGCCGGGCACCCACGGTCCACTGTGCGAAAACTGCGCTACGAGAAGCTGCACAGCGGCATACAGGTGAAGCCAAACATCGGGCCTTCCCTGCGCAGTGGTTTTACGGCTTTGGCGTGTTTTGCCCGTCGGGCACCGCAACCGATGGTGTGAACGGAGAAGCCCTGCCACAGCCGCACCACGAACTGGTCTCCCCACGGTCCAAAAATGCGCTACGATGATCTCAGCGCGCGTTCCAAGTCGCGCAGGATCAGGAGTGAGGAAACGGTATGAGGATGAGAAGCGGAACGGCGCTCGCCGGGGTGGCGGCGCTGGCGGTGGCGGGGATGGCTCTGACGGCAGCTTTTGAGCCGGTCTGGGCCCATGGGCCGACGCGGCAGAAGGTGCGCGAATCCATCGAGATCAACGCGCCGCAGGACAAGGTCTGGGCCGCAATCCGCAACTTCCAGGACATGAGCTGGCTACCGCCTGTGACCAAGACCACGGGCGAGAGGGGCAACGAGATCGGCGCAACGCGCCAGCTGACGCTGACCGGCGGGGCAACCGTCGATGAGGAGCTCTACAAGTACGAGCCCGACATGATGAGTTATTCGTACCGGATCACCAAAGTCGACGTGAAGGTGCTGCCGGTGACCAATTATTCTTCGACTCTCAGCGTGTCGCCCGCTCCCGATGGCAAGTCCAAGCTGGAATGGGCTGGCGCATTCTATCGCGGCTATCCCAACAACGATCCGCCACCGGAGCTGAGCGACGAAGCCGCCAAAACTGCGGTGAGCGGGCTCTACAAGACCGGCCTCGAAGCGCTGAAGAAAAAGATCGAGAGCGGCAGCTGATCGTGCGCATCCCGGTCCTGGCGGCGCTCGCCAGCCTCTGGCTTGCCGCTTCCCGCGGCGCGGTCGCCGAGGAGGCGTTCGTCACCAACCAGCTCAGCGACGATCTGATGGTCGTGGACCTCGCGACCGCGCGCAGCGTTGCGACCATCCCGATCGGCGGCAAGCCGGCCGGCATCGCCGTCAGCGTGGACGGACGCTTTGCCTATGTGACGAGCCCCGATGCCAAGGCCGTGACGGTGGTGGACGCCGCCGCGCGCCAGGTCGCTGGCCGCGTCGAGGTCGGCGGCGGGCCGCTCGGCATTGCCGTGGCGCCCGACGGCAAGACCGTCTATGTCGCGGACTGGTATGCCGCCGCGGTTCGGCTGATCGATACGGCCTCGCGCAGCGTCACCGCCAGCATCGCGGTCGGCGCCTCGCCATCGGGCCTCGCCGTCACGCCGGACGGCAAGCTGCTGCTCTCGGCGGACCGCGACGACGACAGCGTCTCGATCGTGGACACCGCGACGCGCCAGCGCAAGGCGACCATCAAGGTCGGCACCCGTCCGTTCGGCGTCACCATCGACGCCGATGGCAGGCGCGCCTACACCGCCAATGTCGGCTCCGATAATGTCTCGGTGATCGACATCGCCGAAGGCAAAGAGATCGGCCGCGTGCCGGTCGGCATGCGCCCCTATGCGGTGGCGCTGGCGCAGGGCCGCGGCTTCGTCACCGACCAATATGGCGGAACCGTCAGCGTGTTCGACCTTGCGACGCTGAAGCCGATCAAGCGCATCAATGTCGGCGACTATCCCGAAGGCATCAACGCGACCGCCGACGGCAAGCGCGTCATCGTCGCCTGCTGGGAGAGCAACGTGCTGGACATCATCGATGCGGTCGAGCTGAAGGTGATCGGCGAGATCAAGACCGGCGACGGCCCGCGCGCGTTCGGGGCGTTTTTGCGGAGGACGGAGTAGGGGGTGGAGGCGGATTCGCTGAAGCTCAGGCGATGCCGGCAGCTCTTTCATGATGGGCCAGGGGCGCCAGCTGGAGCATTGCCTCGTAGATCGCCGGACCGGAAGATACGTCGTGCATCAGGTCAGCCCAATCGTCGCGACTGAACGCAGCGACCTCGACCTTAAGCTCCGCCAGCCATTGCGCTCGCAATTGTCGATACAGACTGAGCAGAATCCGCATGCTGATGAATGCGCAAAACGTCGCGGGGACAACGCAAAGGCCGGCGAAAACCAATGCTTGGACGCCGACAGCCAACATCATCGGCAACGGATCGGTCGCTTCAGGCTGAAGCGACGCGGCCTTACTGTACACCAGGAATGCTGACAGGAGCCACAACGCCATGGTGACGAGAAGAAACGTCATTGCGATTGCCCACGATATCGCCTTTCCCTGTCGAAGCGATCGCTTGCAGATTTCCAGCATGGACTGCAAGTCACCGCCGATGAAGCTGAGAAATATCTCGAGGGGATGGAAACCGTTGTCGGCGAGAGCCTCGATCTGAAAGACCGGGTAGCGCTTGTCTGCCGTGTTCGGGATCGTGCCGTCGTCCCCTGATATCAGGAGGACGACCGGGTGACCGATCGTCGTCGCGGCCAGGATTTCGTGTTCCACGAATGAATCTGATGGACCGGGAATGCAAACCACGAGCTCGGTTTTCTTCAGCAGCTCGACAATCTTCCGTAGAAGAGCTTGATGCTCCGCCTTGTCGTCAAACGGGAGCCGGGATACCGCAAACCCTTTTCTCTCAAGAAAGACGTGCAACTGTTCTGCGGCATCGCCGCGAACACGGTTGAACGAGACGAAAATGCGTAGGCGACGTCGCGAAGCGAACCGATACAGCAAGGGGGCGACGAGACACACGATTGTCATCAGGAGGCAGAGCAGGCCGCTCAGAAAAATCGCGCCTCGATCGATAGCGATCTCCCTGCCTATCTGGTCGACCAGCTTCTGCGTAGCTTCGATCTGTTGGGGTTTCGTCGCTAACCTCTCGGCAAGCCGCGTAGCAAGGAGTAGGGCCACGCGATCAAAGATGTCGGTGTAGATGGACTCGGCGACGAGGGTCGCGATGAATACGATCTTTGCAGATAGCGCCTTTAGCGGCTCGGCTTTCACGAGCGCGTCGATCAGCGCTGATATCTCTTTGGCGAAGATTTCGGCAAACCGGCCCAACATTCAGCTTCTCCGGGCTTTTGTCGGGATACCACCGTGCACAATAGTCGCTGAAGAAACTTGGGAGTGAATACGATACCACAGATTTTTCTACTTGTGGTTTGCTACCCGAAAAAAGTCGACAGCAGCATCTGGACCAGCGACAAACTGATTGTCGATCTCGTTGTAGATATCGGTATCGAGCACGACGCGCACCCTGCCGACCGGCGACGTCAGGAGTTCAGGCGGACTGCGTCCGTGAGCGTCATCACCATCTCCCTGGGCCTTGCTTGGCAAATGCGGATCATATCCTGGCCGGGATGCGGCCGGCGATATCCGTGATCTCATTCATCCGCTCGAACATGTGGTCGGGCCCCCGAGCTCGCAGCGCCGCCGGGGCCGCGTAGCCCCAGCAAACCGCGCCGCAGGCAATTCCGATAGTGCGTGCCGCCTCGATGTCGCGGACCTCATCGCCGATCGAGATGACCTTGCCAGGCTCAACACCCGCGCGCCGGATGACTCGACGGAATTTTGCGGCCTTGCCGAACAGTGACGCCGAGCAGTCGAAATGCGAAAACAGTGCGGCGGACTCGCCGAGCTTCTCGCGCGCATTGGCTTCGCTGTCGGAGGTCACCAGCGCGAGCTGCACGCCGTTGTCGGCCAGCGTCCGCAGCATCGTCTCAACGCCCGCAAACAGCGAAATCTCGCCAGCTGCCTCCGCCTTCAACCGCCGCGCATGCCGCGCGATCGCCGGCAGCTTCCACAATGGCACCTCGAGCCGGGTCAGGATCTCGCGGCTCGACGCATGCCTGAGCTCCTCGATATCCTCATCCCTTACGCGGCGAAAATTGAAGCGATCGGCGACGTCGTTGATGGTGCGCAGGAACCAGGGAAAGCTGTCGGCGAGGGTTCCGTCGAGGTCAAAGATGACGAGGGCATAGGGCATGGGGGCTGATTTTGAGCTCACCGACGAGCGAGAGGTCGCGTGCTAGTATTCGCGAGTTCGAGCACAGCCATGCGACACGAGCGGATCGAAATCAACCTGCAATCATGGGCGGCAAGCCAATGCTCTGGCTCGCCGATGAGTGCATCGCTGCCTCCCCTGTACGAGAGCCGCGCGCCGGTCGCGACGTGCCTTATATCGCCGAATATGCCGCGAGCCTGAGCGACATGGAGGTAAGGGCGCGCGCGGCCCGGTATCGCCATTAAGCGGACTTGACGGCGCTCGAGGAAACGGTGGCGGACCGGAGCCGCTCACTGGCCCATTCAGCAAAAGCAGCGTGTGCGGAGGGATCGGAAAAGGCTCGCGCCGGTATGAAAAAGCCTTGCCCTGAATTGTACCATATCCCCACCATGGTCGATGCATCTGTCACGCCCTTGATGGAATGCCAGCACGTCCTCCGGCGTTCGCTGCCGGGGGTTCTGACGACAATCGAGCTATCGTCAAGAGTGACGTTCCATGTCATTTGCGCTACGCGATCTACCTCAAACAGGTTGTCCTGGATTCGTCGGATGATCCGCAATGTTAGGAAAAATGCCTGAATCTGCCCAAGTACGAGGCAGACTACCAATACAAACAGAGTTTGCAGTGTGATAGACCCGCTATCATCAGGACAGCCCAAATGTTGAGCGCTTGAACTTGGTAGGCTTCCGTATCGAAGTGCACCTTTAGACGTTTGCCTACAAGTTTTCGGAAGGATCTATCTTCCTCTATTGTGATGTTGAATTGGAAACGAAAGCTTGACTGATCAATTACGTCGCTCAAATCTCATCTCCGCGGCGAAGCCAATTGAGTATAGTCATCACCCGCGAGATAACCATAGGTTGTGTCGGCTAATAGCGTAGTCGTCTGAACAACTTTGCGCATCTGCGAAGGGGCCGCCCGATGTGGCAGCCCGGTCTCCGATGATTGTCTGATGTCGTCCGTTAAGAAGCCGATTGCAGCGGTGAGCGGTCGCTGATGGCTGCGATGAGGGTGGCCAGGAAGAGGCACCAAAGAACCCTCAGCCAGGCGAGGATGCGGCGGAAGTTGTGACCGACGGCAGAGAGGATGACGTTGGCGGCATCGCCGGCGCGGCCTTTGAGGTAGCAGCGGCCGAGGTGACCATCGGCCTTCAGGTGTCCGATGACGGGTTCGATGGCGGAGCGGCGGCGCAGCTCGCGCTTGATGATACCGAAGACGCCGCGCTTCTGGCCGGAGATGAAGACACGGCGCGGGTTCTGCGCGTCATGGCCGCGGTATCCCTTGTCGACATAGGCCCGCTCGATCGGATAGCCGGTGAGTGTCTCGGTGCGGTCGATGACGTCCCGCAGGGTGTGACCGTCGTACGGGTTATCGGGTAGCGCCCTGGCGTGCAGCACGAACAGGCCGCCGGGAGCACGGCGGTTGTTGGTGACGATGGAGGCTTTGACACCGAACTCGTAAGGCGCGGCTGCTTTGCCCTTGCCGATGCACTCGACCTCCGGAGCATGGAAGGAATACAGCTTCCAGCCGCGCTGGCGCTGCTGCTGCGAGCGGATCTGCGCGGCCCGGCTGAGCGGCAGGGCGAAGGCGTTCTCGAGCACGGCCTGAGCTTCGATCTTGCGGCGGATATCGCGGATGATCCGGCCCAACCGGCTGCGCAGGATGCGCAACTGCCGCTGATGCCGTTTGAATTGCTTGGCATGGGCGTAGCGGGAAGCCATCATGGCCGCGGTCTTGGCAATGCGAAGATAGGACTGCCGCAGCCTGATCCCGTGCTTCCTCGCTAGACGGTTGAGCCCCTTGATCGCCGCGTGCAGCAGCTTGGCATCGGTCGGGAAGGTGATGGCCTTTGGCTGCACCGTGGTATCGACTGTGACCCGCTTGAGGTCTTGGCCGCGTAACGCGCCGGCCTCGTGCGCCACCCGCAGGCTCTCGGCCAGCAGCAGTTCCAGCTTGTCGCCGAGCCGCTTGCGCCAGTGGCTCAGGTCCGAGCGCTCGTGCGGGAAGGCGTGCTGGAAGAACTCTTCGCCGGTGAAGTACTGGAAATATGGGTCGTGGACCCAGCGCTCGCAGACCCCTCATCGGACAGGCCGTAAATGTGCTTGAGCAGCAGCAGCCCGATCACGAAGCGGGTCGCGATGCCGGGCCGGCCGTTCTCGCTGTAGAGCGGCGCGATCTCGCCGTCGATCCAGTCCCAATCGACCTTGCCAGCGAGCTGAACCAGCTCGTGCTTCATGTTGATGATCTGGTCCAGCCTGGCCCGGAACAGATCGCCCGATCCCGTCGTCCTGTGCTTCTTCGGTCGCATCGCCACCTCCGATGCGGCCACCGAATCATGTCTGGCGATTCGACGGAATCCTGAAAATGAAATTGCAAGGTTCCGATGCCCGAAGCATCAAAACCCTGCAATCCTAAAACACCCCGCAACCACAAATGCGATTCCAGCTCAATCGCTTAGCCGCTCTTCACGGATGACTCTGATTGCAGACCTTTGGTTTCGCGTAGATTGGCCGAGTCCAAACCGACCCTCACTCCGCCGCCTCGCTCGCCGCACGCCTCCGCTTCGGCTTTCGCGCCTTCTCCAGTACCGGAGCCAGGAATTTCCCCGTATAGCTCCGCGGCGCCTTGACGATATCTTCCGGCGGGCCCCAGGCGACGATCTCGCCGCCGCCATCGCCGCCTTCGGGGCCGAGATCGATGACCCAGTCCGCGGTCTTGATGACTTCGAGATTGTGCTCGATGACGACGACCGTGTTGCCCTGCGCGACCAGCTCGTGCAGCACCTCCAGCAGCTTCTTGACATCGTGGAAGTGCAGGCCGGTGGTCGGCTCGTCCAGGATGTAGAGCGTGCGGCCAGTGGCGCGCTTGGACAGCTCCTTGGCGAGCTTGACGCGCTGGGCTTCGCCGCCTGAGAGCGTGGTGGCCTGTTGGCCGACATGGATGTAGTCGAGGCCGACGCGGTGCAGGGTCTGGAAGGTCTCGCGCACGCGCGGCACCGCCTTGAAGAACTCGGCGGCTTCCTCGACGGTCATGTCGAGCACGTCGGCGATGCTCTTGCCCTTGAACAGCACCTCCAGCGTCTCGCGGTTGTAGCGCTTGCCCTTGCAGACGTCGCAGGTGACGTAGACATCGGGCAGGAAGTGCATCTCGATCTTGATGACGCCGTCGCCCTGGCAGGCCTCGCAGCGGCCGCCCTTGACGTTGAAGGAGAAGCGGCCGGGCTCGTAGCCGCGCGCCTTGGCTTCGGGAAGACCCGCGAACCATTCGCGGATCGGCGTGAAGGCGCCGGTGTAGGTCGCGGGGTTGGAGCGCGGGGTGCGGCCGATCGGCGACTGGTCGATGTCGATGATCTTGTCGATGTGCTCCAGGCCTTCGATGCGATCGTGCGGCGCGGCACCTTCGCTGGCATTGTTCAGCTTGCGGGCGATGGCGCGGTAGAGCGTGTCGATCAGCAGCGTCGACTTGCCGCCGCCGGAGACGCCGGTGACGCAGGTGAACAGGCCAAGCGGAATCTCCGCCGTGACGTTCTTGAGATTATTGCCGCGCGCGTTCACCACCTTGATGGTGCGGCGGTGGTTCGGCGGACGCCGCTCCGGCACCTCGACCTCGAGCTCGCCGGTGAGATACTTGCCGGTGAGCGATTTCGGGTTGCGCATGATGTCGGCGGGCGTGCCTTCGGCGACGATGTTGCCGCCATGCATGCCGGCGCCGGGGCCGATGTCGAGCACGTAGTCGGCGAGGCGAATGGCATCCTCGTCATGCTCGACCACGACCACGGTGTTGCCGAGGTCGCGCAGCCGCTTCAGCGTATCGAGCAGGCGGGCGTTGTCGCGCTGGTGCAGGCCGATCGAGGGTTCGTCGAGCACGTAGAGCACGCCCGTCAGGCCGGAGCCGATCTGCGAGGCCAGGCGAATGCGCTGGCTCTCGCCGCCGGACAGCGTGCCGGAGGAGCGCGACAGCGTGAGATAGTTGAGGCCGACGTCGAGCAGGAAGGTGAGGCGCTCGCGAATCTCCTTCAGGATGCGGCCGGCGATCTCGTTCTGTTGCTTGTTCAGCGCCTCGGGCACGCCCGCGAACCACTCGCCGGCCTTCTTCACCGACAGCTCCGAGATCTCGCCGATATGCTTGCCGCCGACCTTGACGCAAAGCGCCTCGGGCTTCAGGCGGAAGCCATTACAGCCCTCGCAGGGCACGTCGTGGAAGTACTTCGCCAGCTCCTCGCGGGCCCACTCGCTTTCGGTTTCGCGGTAGCGGCGGTTGATATTGGTGATGACACCCTCGAACGGTTTCTTGGTGTCGTAGGAACGCACCCCGTCTTCATAGGAGAACTTGATCTCGTCCTCGCCCGAGCCGTAGAGGATCGCGTTCTGCGTCTTCTTCGGCAGATCCTTCCACTTGGTGTCGAGCGTGAACTTGTAGTGCTTGCCGAGCGCGGTCAGCGTCTGCACGTAATAGGGCGATGACGATTTGGCCCAGGGCGCGATCGCGCCCTTGCGCAGCGTCAGATCCTTCTCGGGGATGACGAGATCCTCGTCGACATGCTGCTCGACGCCGAGGCCGCCGCAGGCGGGGCAGGCGCCGTAAGGATTGTTGAAGGAGAACAGGCGTGGCTCGATCTCGGGAATGGTGAAGCCGGACACCGGGCAGGCGAACTTTTCCGAGAACAGGATGCGCTCGGGGCCGCTCTTGTCGTGGATCTTGGCGGTCTTCTTTTTCTCTTTCTCTTCGGCGGGCGCGGCTGCGGGCGCGTCGGCGAACTCGACGACGGCGAGCCCCTCGGCGAGCTTCAGCGCGGTCTCAAAGCTCTCGGCGAGGCGCTGGCCGATGTCGGAGCGGACCACGATGCGGTCGACCACGACGTCGATGTCGTGCGGGAATTTCTTGTCGAGGCTTGGGGCTTCCGCCAGCTCGTAGAAGGTGCCGTCGATCTTGACGCGTTGAAAGCCCTTCTTGAGCCATTCGGCGAGCTCTTTCTTGTACTCGCCCTTGCGGCCGCGCACGACCGGCGCCAGCAGATAGAGGCGGGTGCCTTCGGGCAGCGCCAGCACACGATCGACCATCTGCGAGACGGTCTGGCTTTCGATCGGCAGGCCCGTGGCGGGCGAATAGGGCACGCCGACGCGGGCCCAGAGCAGGCGCATATAGTCGTAGATCTCGGTCACCGTGCCGACGGTGGAACGCGGGTTCTTCGACGTCGTCTTCTGCTCGATCGAGATCGCCGGCGACAGGCCGTCGATCTGGTCGACGTCGGGCTTCTGCATCATCTCCAGGAACTGGCGGGCATAGGCCGACAGCGACTCGACGTAGCGGCGCTGGCCCTCGGCATAGATGGTGTCGAAGGCGAGCGAGGATTTGCCGGAGCCGGAGAGGCCGGTGAACACCACCAGCTTGTCGCGGGGAATCTCGACGTCGATGTTCTTGAGGTTGTGCTCGCGCGCGCCGCGGATCGTAATTGCGCGCAGGCTGGAGCCCGCGTTCTGTTGTTGGCGCTTCGCCCTGATCACTTCGTCCATCCCGCTGGTCCCTCAAGGAATCCAAAGACGCGCGATCGCGCCAATGCAAAAGGCGCGCTTCGCCCGGAACCGGGATCGGCGCCGATGGGTATGGCAGCGAACGTAGGAAGAACGGCGGAGGATTTCCAGTGGGACTTGCGAATCGTCAACGGATTGTTGGCGCGCTGGCGGCAAGTGGCAGCAAGCGGGCGCGGAACTGCACCTGAACAGCCCGCCGCAACAAAAAGGCCAGCGCGAGGCCGGCCTTTCGTGGCGATGTGACGTCGGTCAGCGATCAGTACTTCGCGACGACAGGGCCGCCGAAAGTGTAGTTCAGGCGAACGGTGCCCATGTCGACGTCCTGCTTGATACGGTCGGTCCGGTCGTTGATGCCAAGCACAGTGAAATTGAGGTTGCGGCCGCCCATGAACAGGTGGTCGTATTCGATGGCAACGGACCAGTTCGGTGCGAAACCGAATTCGAGGCCGGTGCCGACCGCGCCACCCCAGCGGGTCTCGCTTGCGCTGTCGACGACCACGCCGCCCAGAAGGCCGTTATATTTGGCGTGCGTGACCGCGGCGCCGCCCTTCACGTACCAGAGCACGTTGTTCCAGGCATAGCCGACCTGGCCGGTGAACAGGCCGATCGCATCGATTTTGGTCTGATTGACGACCGGCGCGAATGCGGCAAGCGGGCTCGCATTCGACCCCTTCAGATTGGCCCAGTCTCCTTGAGCTTCGAGCCCGAACACCCAGTTGGCCGCCTGCCAGCGATAGCCGACCTGACCACCGACGAGTCCACCGGTCGCGTTGTGACAACCTTCGGACACGACCGGGATTGGCGCGCCGAGCACAGCATTGAGATCCCAGCAATTGCGGCTCGAGGCACCACCGCCGTTGATGCCGAGGTAGAAGCCGCTCCAATTGTACATCGCGACTGGCGCGACCGGAGCTTTGGTGTAGGGGCGGGCCGCCAAATCGGCTGCCGAGGCCGGTGCCAACGCGCTGAGTGCGAACAAACTGGCCGAAGCCAGCAAAAGCTTCTTCATATCCATTCCCCAGTTCCGTTTCCATTCCGGCCTTCCGGAGAGCGGAAGAGCAGCGGACCCTATGACTCAAGTAACGTGGTGATTTTACACCACCGAAGCCAAAGGTTGTGTCTCCCTGGAGCCACATCTCGGCGAAAACGCTGGGGGCGGGCTGGCGTATTGCTACGCGCCTGAAAACAACAAAAAGGCCGGCGCGAGGCCGGCCTTTCGTAACGCGGGTAGCGTCAGAGACGCAGCTCAGTACTTCGCGACGATCGGGCCGCCGAAGTGATAGTTCACGCCGACCTGCACGGTGTGGAAGTTGAGCGTGCCGGTAGGAATGGCGCCCGAGAAGTAGGTCTCGCCGCCCAGGCTGCGATAGAGGTACTCGCCCTTGACCGACCACTGCGGAGCGAAGAACGCCTCGACGCCCGCACCAACGGTCCAGCCGGAGTGGAACTTGCTGTCGGAGACCGAGAGGGCTCCCAGGCTGGCGGTGAGCTTGTTGTCGATCCAGGCGTAACCACCGGTGCCGTAGAACAGCACGTTGTTGACAGCCCAGCCGATGCGGCCGCGCACGGTGCCCATCGCGTCGGTCTTCGAGGTCAGCGAGGCGGGGACGCCACCGACGCCGGGGACGAAAACCACACCTGCAGCCGTCGCGCTGACGTCGGCCCAGGCGCCATCGGCCTCAACGCCGAACACCACGTTGCCGGTCTGCCAGTTGTAACCGGCGGTGCCACCGACGAAGCCACCCTTCATCTTCGGGTCGCCCGAAGCGTTTTCCCACGCGCCGCCGCCGACGATACCGAGGTAGAAGCCGGTCCAGTTGTAGACAGCAGCGACCGGAGCGACCGGAGCCTTGGTGTAGGGGCGCGCCGCGAGGTCAGCGGCCGAGGCCGGAGCGGCGAGAGCGAGCAAACAGGCCGAAGCCAGCAAAACCTTTTTCATTTTCAACTTAATCCCAGTCCCAGTTTCTGTTGTTGCCTTCCGCGACGGAAGGGCAGCGGACTCAACGGCCCAACTGATGCCATCTCTACACCACCAAAGGCGCACGTTGTGTCTCCGAAAAGCCACATAGCCGCAAAAGGTGATGGTTACTGACTTATTACTTCCAAGCGATCGAGCCGAAACAAGAAAGGCCGGCGCAAGGCCGGCCTTTGATCTCCGAATAATTTCAGCGAGATATCAGTACCTCGCGATCGCCGGGCCACCCCAGCGATAGTTCACGCGGATGAGGCCGATATCGACGTCCTGGCTGATGCGCTCGGACCGTGTGACGACACCGAGCGGGGCAATGGCGAAATTGCCGGATCCGGTGAAGTTGATCGTGCGGTTGCCGAGGAAGATGTGGTCGTACTCCAAGCCGACTGACCAGTTCGGCGCGAATCCGAACTCGATGCCTGCACCGACCGTGCCCCCCCAACGGGTCTCGTTGGCGCGATCGAATTCGAGGCCTGTCGCCAGATCGTAGGTGCGATAGCGATCCCCGACGACGGCGCCGCCGCCCTTCACGTAGAGCAGCACGTTATTCCAGGCGTAGCCGACCTGGCCGGTGAGCAAACCGAAAGCGTTGATCTTGGAACGATCGCGCAGGCCAGTCAGCGGGCTGATGTTGTCGCCGGAGAAGTCGGCCCAGTTGCCTTGGCCCTCGACGCCGAACACCCAGTTCGCCGACTGCCAGCGATAGCCGACCTGGCCACCCACCGTGCCGCCCGTGGCGTTGTGGCAGCCTTCACCGACCAGAACGCCCGTCACGGGCGTCACGAAGTCCCAGCACTTGTGGCTCGTGCCGCCGCCGCCGTTGATGCCGATGTAGAAGCCGCTCCAGTCGTAGATGGCAGCGACCGCCGGCGCCGGAGCCTTGGTGTAAGGACGCGCTGCGAGATCCGCCGCGCTTGCAGGAGCCGACAGGACCAACGCCATTGCACCGATTGCACTAAACAGAATCTTATTCATTGCAGTCTCCCCACTTTCGTCCGCTTCTCGAAATCCCCAAAGCGGCTGATCAGGCGCGACGCCCATATGAACTAATTCCGAGGCAACCGTAGCCTAAGGAAAGAGCAGAGTCCGTCTCCGAAATGCCACACTCGGCGACCGACTGAAGTGGCTGCAACTTGATGAATGTTAAGTGGTTTTTGCCGTTCACGGGAACCCGGAAAGGTTCCATCGGAGGAATTGTCTTTTTATCGGCACGCGACCGAATGTTCTGGTGCGTCGCCGCAAAGAACAAATCTGGAACAAAGCCGATGGTGATGCTATATGTGGGGATAACCCTGGGGGTGCCGGGCTGACCGGTGCCCGCAAGCGTATAGGGTCGCCTCGACGGGGCGCAGAGCAACGCGGGCAGCGGATTCGCCCTTTTGAAATTCAGTGGCATTCGGAGTGGAGAGCGGCGATGGCGGGAAGCGTCAACAAGGTCATTCTGGTTGGAAATCTCGGCAAGGATCCTGAAATCCGCCGCACCCAGGACGGGCGGCCGATCGCGAATTTGAGCATCGCCACCTCGGAGACCTGGCGCGACAAGAACACCGGCGAGCGCAAGGAAAAGACCGAATGGCATCGCGTCGTGATCTTCAATGAAGGGCTCTGCAAGGTCGCCGAGCAGTACCTGAAGAAGGGCGCGAAGGTTTACATCGAGGGCGCGCTGCAGACCCGCAAATGGACGGACCAGAGCGGCGTCGAGAAGTACTCGACCGAGGTCGTGCTCCAAGGCTTCAACTCGACGCTGACCATGCTCGACGGCCGCGGTGGCGGCGGAGGAGCCGGCAGCTTCGGCGACGAGCCGGGCGGCGATTTCGGCTCCTCCGGTCCCATCAGCAGCGCACCGCGCCGTCCGGTTGCCGCCGGCGGTGGCCGCAACAGCGACATGGACGACGATATCCCGTTCTGAGCGTGCGTCGTGTCAGCAATTCTTACTAATTGATAGGGCGGGCTCGGATTTTCCGGGCCCGCTTCATGTTTGGGATGAGGTCCGCGTTGCGCCCATGCGAAGTTGGCCGACGGGGCGGCTTCTCGCGTGATCAGCCAGGCGCGACGGGTGGTTCTGAAGGGCCGATTCCGGGAGCGGTTCAGGGGCTGGTCCGGAGCCTTAAGTTATTGGAAAAATAAGCGGAAAAAGCGCTTTCGAGGGGGCTGCAAGGGTGGTTATCCGACCCTGGATGCGCTATATGATTCCCAGATAAAACCTCACCGGATTTCCCCTTGGCTGACGACGACAACAAGCCCGGCGACCAGCCGGCGCAACCCTCGGACATTCGCCCCGTTTCCATCTACGAGGAGATGAAGAAGTCGTACCTCGATTACGCCATGAGCGTGATCGTGGCGCGCGCGCTGCCCGATGCGCGCGACGGGTTGAAGCCGGTGCACCGCCGCATCCTGTTCGCGATGAACAATCGCGGCGACACCCCGGACAAGAAGCACAAGAAGTCTGCCGGTGCCGTCGGCGAAGTCATGGGTAAATACCACCCGCACGGCGACCAGGCGATCTACGACGCCTTGGTGCGCATGGCGCAGGACTTTTCGATGCGCGCGCCCCTGATCGACGGACAGGGCAATTTCGGGTCGGTCGACGGCGATCCGCCGGCGGCGATGCGCTACACCGAGTCGCGCCTGACCAAGATCGCGCTGAAGCTGCTCGAGGACATCGACGACGACACGGTCGACTTCCAGGACAACTATGACGGCTCTGAAAAGGAGCCGGTGGTTCTGCCCGCGCGGTTCCCGAACCTGCTGGTCAACGGCGCCGGCGGCATCGCGGTCGGCATGGCCACCAACATCCCGCCGCATAATCTCGGCGAGGTGATCGACGCCTGTGTGGCGCTGATCGACAATCCGTCGCTGACCATCGACGAGCTCAACAACATCATTCCGGGGCCGGATTTCCCGACCGGCGGCATCATCCTCGGACGCCAGGGCATCCGCAGCGCCTACCATCTCGGCCGCGGCTCGATCGTGATGCGCGGCAAGGTCACCTTCGAGACGATCCGGAAAGAACGCGAGGCGATCGTCATCACCGAGATCCCGTATCAGGTGAACAAGGCGACGATGGTCGAGCGCATCGCCGAGCTCTACAAGGAAAAGAAGATCGAGGGCATCTCCGACCTGCGCGACGAGTCCGACCGCGACGGCTATCGCGTCGTCGTCGAGCTCAAGCGCGATGCCGTGCCCGACGTGGTGCTGAACCAGCTCTACAAGTTCACGCCGCTGCAGACGAGCTTCGGCGTCAACGCCGTCGCGCTCGATTCCGGCCGTCCGCAGACCATGAACCTGAAGGACATGCTGACGATCTTCGTCGGCTTCCGCGAGCAGGTCGTCACGCGACGGACCAAGTACAAGCTGCGCAAGGCGCGCGAGCGCGCGCATGAGCAGGTCGGCCTTGCCATCGCGGTCGCCAATATTGACGAGATCATCAAGGTGATCCGGCACTCGCCGACGCCGGCTGCGGCGCGCGAGACCCTGATGACGCGCGACTGGCCCGCCCGCGACGTCGAGGACATCATCACGTTGATCGACGATCCGCGCCACCGCATCAATGCCGACGGCACCATTCGCCTGTCGCTGGAGCAGGCGAGGGCGATTCTGGAGCTGCGCCTCGCGCGCCTCACCGCGCTCGGCCGAGACGAGATCGGCGAGGAGCTTTCCAAGCTCGCCGGCGAGATCAGCGACTATCTCGACATTCTGCGTTCCCGCGCCCGCATTCTCGACATCATCAAGACCGAGCTCGCCGAGGTGAAGGCGGAGTTCGCCACGCCGCGCCGCACCGTCATCATGGAGCAGGAGGGCGAGGTCGAGGACGAGGACCTGATCCAGCGCGAGGACATGGTCGTCACCGTCTCCCACGCCGGCTACGTCAAGCGCGTGCCGCTGTCGGCCTATCGCGCCCAGCGCCGCGGCGGCAAGGGCCGCGCCGGCATGCAGACCCGCGACGAGGATTTCGTCAGCCGGCTGTTCGTGGCCTCCACGCACACGCCGGTGCTGTTCTTCTCCTCACGCGGCCAGGTCTACAAGGAGAAGGTCTGGCGGCTGCCGATGGCTGCGCCGAACGCACGCGGCAAGGCGCTGATCAACATCCTCCCCCTGGAGCAGGGCGAGCGCATCACCACCATCATGCCGCTGCCGGAGGATGAATCGACCTGGGGGCAGCTCGACGTGATGTTCGCCACCACGGGCGGCAACGTCCGTCGCAACAAGCTGTCCGACTTCGTCGACGTCCGCCGCTCCGGCATCATCGCGATGAAGCTGGAGGAGGGGGAGGCGATCGTCGACGTGCAGATCTGCACCGAACGCGACGACGTGCTGCTGACGGCTGCCGGCGGCCAGTGCATCCGCTTCCCGGTCACCGACGTGCGCGTGTTCACCGGGCGCACCTCGATGGGCGTGCGCGGCATCGCGCTCGGCGAAGGCGACAAGGTGATTTCGCTGGCGATCCTGCGCCACGTCGAGACCACCTCGGACGAGCGTTCGGCTTACCTGAAGATGCGCCGCGCGGTGGCTGGCGAAAGCGCGGCCGAGGAGCCGGCAGCGGACGCCGAGGCCGAGGAGGCCTCCGGCAGCTTCCAGCTGCCGCAGGAGCGCTATGTCGAGATGTCGGCGCAGGAGCAGGTCGTGCTGACGGTATCCGTCAACGGCTACGGCAAGCGGACCTCGTCCTACGAGTACCGCACCACGGGCCGCGGCGGCAAAGGCATCGTCGCCATGAGCGTCAACAACCGCAACGGCAACCTCGTGGCGTCCTTCCCGGTGGAGGAGGCCGATCAGATCATGCTGGTCACAGACAAGGGCCAGCTGATCCGCTGCCCGGTCGAAGGCATCCGCATCGCGGGCCGCTCGACGCAGGGCGTGATCGTGTTCGACACCGCCGAGGACGAGCACGTCGTCTCGGTCGAGCACATCACCGAAGAGGCCGAGAACGGCAACGGAGAGAGCGGCAACGGTAGCGGGGCCTAGGGCATGATCCGGAAAAGTGCGCAGCGGTTTTCCGAAAAGATCATGTTACAGCCCAAAGCGCGATGACGACGATTTATCCTGATCTCATCGCGCTTCAGGCTGGCCCGGAAGCCGACGCAGTTGTATCGCAACGCAGGTTGGAGATGAATTCTCCGATCTGGGCGATGGCTGCATGGGCTTCCGGCAGCACCGGGACGAAGAGCTGGAACACGTGCGGCATGCGCGGCCAGACCTCCAGGCGGCTCCGCGGATCACCGTTTTTCAGCTTGTTGGCCATACGGACCGCGTCATCGCGCAGGATCTCGTCGCTGCCGACTTGGATCAGCACCGGCGGAAGGCCGAATGCATCGCCATAGAGCGGCGATGCACGGGGGTTATACGGGTCGGCGCCTGCCAGATAGCAACGCACGAATTCCGGAATATCGTCCACGTTCAGCATCGGATCTGATGCGGCATTCTCGGTCAACGAGGGCGCGGTGAGCGCCAGATCGGTCCAGGGCGACATGGCAACCGCGGCGGCAGGAAGCGGCTTGCGTTCGTCACGCAGTCTCATGAGAAGGCACAGAGCCAATCCTCCACCGGCTGAATCACCCATCACGAACAGTTCGCTTGGATCGGCCGTCTCGCCGGCGAGCCAGAGAAAAGCCGCCACGGCATCGTCCAGTGCGGCCGGAAACGGATGTTCGGGGGCGAGGCGATATTCAAGCGCCCAGACCGTCGACTTGGTCACATTGGCAATGCGCCAGGTGAAATGCCGATAGTAGATCGGCGCGCCCGAAATATAGGCGCCACCGTGAAGATACAGCATGTTGCGCCCCGGGCGCGACGCCGGGGTGGCGATCCGGTGCAATCTGAGGTGACCGACCTGTACGACGCTTGTCTTGGTGCTGCGTGGCGGGCGAGGCACCCACCTCTCCATGCGATGCATGTTTGCCCGCCACGTTCCGACATCGAATGGCCGACGGTGCCGTTTCAGGAACATGCGGATGCCGAGGCGCAGCATTTCCCCGCGCAGGCTCATGGTGCGTCCTTTTGATTCATTCGCGTGGGTCTTACGACCTGAATGCGGCCGCCTTTGGCAAATGCAGCCGTTCGGGTTCGCCGGATCCGGTGTCGACCAGCAGGCCATCCTCGATCTCGACGATGCGATCCGCAAAGGGAATGACTCGCGGATCATGGGTCACGACGAGCACGGCGCGTTCGCGCTGATGTGCGGCGTCTGCGAGAATCCGCATGATGCTTCGTCCGTTATTGCCGTCGAGCGCGGCCGTCGGCTCGTCGGCGAGAATGACCGAGGGATTGGCGACGAAGGCTCGCGCGATCGCGACCCTCTGCTGCTCACCGCCGCTGAGCTCGCCCGGCAAGGTATCGGCCTTCTGCTCCAGACCAACCAGGTTCAGCGCTTCCCGCGCGCGTTTCCCGGCTTTGCGCCCACGCTCGTGACGGATGTCGAGCGCGAGCTGCACGTTCTGCGCTGCAGTGAGCGTCGGAAACAGATGATAGGACTGGAACACAAAGCCGATATGGTCGCGCCTGATTTGGGCTAGTCCCTCCTTGTCGACACCCGACGTGGGCGTGCCGCACACGGTGAGTGTACCCGAGCTTGGTGCCAGCATGCATCCGAGCACGAGCAGCAGCGTCGTCTTGCCGCTGCCCGAGGGCCCCATCAGCAGTGTGAACTCGCCCCGCCGCAGCGTCAGGTCGATCCCGCGCAGCGCCTTCACCTCACCGGCGCCACGCCCAAGCGTCTTCTTGATTCCGGCCGCCTCAATGATGATTTCGTTCATCGCATGAATACCGTTGCTGGATCGATCCGCACCACGCGCACGATTGCACCGATCGCCGACGCCACGCACATCACGACCGTCAGCACGAACAGGGCTGCAATCAGCCACGGCGTGATGACGATCGGCAGCGCGCTCTTGGCAGTCATCTCCACGACGACGGCGCCAATCGCACCCGCGATGACGAAGCCGATGATCGCGTTGAGGAGCGCCTGATAGATGATGACCCTGTAGATATATCCATTCGAAGAACCCATTGCCCGCAGGGTGGCGAATTCACTGAGGTGATCCTTGGTGCTCGAATAGAGCGTTTGCGCGACGATGACGGTGCCGACGATCACTCCCAGCAATGCACCTGCAAATAGCGCAGCGCCGGCGCCCGTTCCGAACAGCCAGAACGAGCGGCTACGGCTGCGGAATTCATCGGTGGTGAGCACCTCGTGCTCACCAACTTGAGAGCGAATGGCCTTGAGAACTGTGTCGCGATCGGCGTCGGGCTTGAGGCGCACCAGGAGATCGCTGGCGCGATCCGGGAAGGTTCCGGTGTAGGTGCGAGCGTTTTTCAGGTCCACGAAGACGTAGGGCGTGGTGGTGAAGGAGCGGATGCCGTCGGTCAAGGCCACGACCTTCACGCGGCGGCCGCGGATCTCGGCCGTTGATCCGATTTTTGAGACGCCGAGGCGATCGTAGTAGGAGCGGTCGACGACCACCGCTCCATTTTGCGACAGCGCGCGAACGTCACCCTCGACCACGTTCCATGGCCTCAGGCTTCCATCACGCAAATCGGCGCCGACAACGAAGATGGGTGTCATCTCGCCGCTCTCGAGGCGCCAGTCCGAGAAGCCGATGACCAGCGGGACCACGGAGGCGACGCCGTCGACGGACATGACCTTGTCGCGCAGCTTCGCATCCAGCAGCGAGGGATCCTCGAAGCATTTCGCTCCCTTCGGCAGCACCCAGAGATCGGCCGATGCATGGTCGATCATCGTCGTCACCATGCGACCGAAGCCCAGGAACAGGCCCATCTGGATCATCACCAGGACGACCGAAAAAACGATGCCGACGAGCGTCGCGACAAAGCGCAGGCGGTCGTGGAAGAGATTGCGGGACGCGAGCGTCGGGACCAGTGACATGGACGTTCCGTCATCGAGGTTGATCTGAGATAGCGCCCTTACCGGGGAATCCGGAATGCCGGTGGCCCAGCAGTCTCGCGCCTGCGGCCAGGAATCCGCTCGCGGCCCAGCTCAGAGCCAGCGCCACAATGAGGACGAACGCGGCTTTGGCGGCGGCGTTCAGTCTCGTGTCGAGCAGTGCATATTGCAGCCACAGCACGAACGGGTAATGCGTGAGGTAGATGCCGTAGGCATTGGTGGAAAGGCTGTCGGCGACCGCCGACCTGCGACGCAACAATGCCAGCGAACTCGCCACAAAAGCGATCACGCCCGTCGCGCATGCAGGGGGAAACGCGAAAGCAGCGGCGATCCGGTACGCCGGCGGACTGGCATTCCAGTCCGGCATGGTCAGTGCGGTCAGCCCGCCCCATACGGCAAAGCAGGCGAAAGCTGCGGCAACCCACGTTGGCCAGTGGTGCGCGAGGGGGCCGTCGATGCGGAAGACGCTGCGATCAGAGCCGTAGCTGCCGATGGCGAGCCCCGCGGAGAAATAGAGGAGATAGTGCAGCGGGCGGCTTAGCTGGAAAGACAATGGGCCGAAAAAGGTCCATTCCCAGGGGGTGAAGATCATCGCGAGCGGGACATAGGCCAGTGCCGACAGACTGGTCAGGCCTGCGAAGAGGAGCAGGGGACGATCGTCGCATTTGGCGACGATGAAGCTCGCGGCGCGTGGCCACGATGGCACGAGCTCATGCAGCGCAGCAGCCAGTGCGCTGAGCAGCAGAAGCTGCCACAAGAACCATTGCGGGCCCGAGGGCCACATCGGCAAAGCGCGCCAGTGCTGCCAAAATGCCGCAGGCGACGGGTCGGTCGCGGTCGTCAGATACGAGGCGTAGTACGCCACCGGACTGAGGAGGACGACGGCGAGGACGAAGGGCAATCCAATTCGCCACCAGCGATCCGCGAGATAGGCGGCGGCGCCCTTGCGGATCAGGCCACGCGGGGTGAACAGGCCCGCCAAAAGGAACATCAGGGACATCAAGCTGACGTCTTGCCATGCGCAGAACAGGTCCAGCCCAAACCAGCGCTCGCTGTCGATGATCGGAAACGCGATCCAGCGATAGGGCGACGCGTCGAAGGCGAACGGATGCGGCGGCTGAGAGGCGAGGTACGGAAGGGCCGAATGGAAGGCGACCACGATCAGGATGACGACGGCGCGCAAATTGCTGAATGTGACGTTGGCGCCAGAGTTCATGGGGGAGCACCAGCCCGGGATTGATCTCGCCGGAACCAACCGAAAGCCGATCCACCTGGTTCCAATTCGCCGACGGGCAATTTCAGATTGGATCCGCAGCGGACGCGGTTTTGCTGAAGCCAACGCCTCCAGGGCCAGGCGCGCTCGCTGGTGGGCTACGAGGCGGTCGAAAGCTCTCTCGTCAAATCGGCAAGCGCCTCCCGCTTTCCGATTTGTGCCATCCAGCACCAAAGGGGACGCTCAATCTTGCCATAGCCCGCGAGCAGTCCCTCTCGTTTCGGCGCATCGTCAACGTCGCGAAGAAGCCCAGAACGTAGACCCTCCTTTGCCATCTTCCACTGCAGCGATGCAGGGTAGGCCTTGAGGACGCAAGCAGGCGAATCCGCCGCCATGATCTCCAGGACGGTACCGATCTCCCCGCCATGCAGTTCGGCGACGTCCAGCACCGAGGCCTGCGGAAAGATCCGACCGATGATCGACTGCACCTGATCGAACGAGATTGTCAGCCGAGGTTTCAACTGCAGAGGCGGATCGCTGGACATTTTCGCACCTGCCTCATGCAGCAATCCGGGGCTCTCACGCTTGTCGAGAAACCCGGATTGCGCTTGCCGCTCCACTCGGGCTACGCGCTTCCGCTAAATCTCCAGCTCCGTCCCGAACTCCACCACCTGCTTGGTCGGCACGCCGAAGAACGCGGCGGAGCGTTCGGCGTTGCGCTGGAGGAAGGCAAACACGCCTTCGCGCCAGACCCACATTCCCGGGACGTCCTCGCGCGGGATGATGGTCTCGCGGCCAACGTAGTAGGTGATGTCGGAGAGGTCGATGCCGGGCAGCTTGCCCAGGCGGCAGATGAGCTTCAGTCCTTCATAGATCGTCGGGTTCTGCATGAAGCCGTAATGCAGGATCACGCGGGTGATGCCCGGGATGATCTCGAGCACCTCGGCGCGTTCCTCGTCGGGAATGTGCGGCGATTCCTCGATCAGCACGGTGACCAGCAGCACGCGTTCGTGCAGCACGCGATTGTGCTTGACGAACTGGGTCAGCGCCAGCGGCACGCCGCGCGGCGCGGAGGCCAAAAACACCGCGGTCCCGGGCAGCCTCGCCCTGCACTGGTTCACGACGGTCTCGATCAGGTCCTCCTCGGGTTGGCGCAGCCGCGCCCGCGCCGCCTCGACCAGCTTCACGCCGCCGCGCCAGGTCAGCATCAGGAACGCAACGAGGGCCGCGAGCAGCAACGGAAACCAGCCGCCCTCGAACAGCTTGATCGAGTTGGCCGAGAAGAAGATCACGTCGATCACGAAGAAGGCGCCGTTCACGGCAACCACCAGCCAGGGCGAATAGCCCCACTGGATCGCCACCAGCGCCGCGAGCAACGTGGTGATCGCCATCAGCAGCGACACTGCGATGCCATAGGCGCCGGCGAGCGCGTCCGAGCTGCCGAAGCTCAGCACCGCCCCGAGCGTTGCGGCAGCAAGCAGCCAATTGACCAGCGGCACGTAGATCTGGCCGATCGCAGCGCTCGTGGTGTGGCGGATCTGCATGCGCGGCAGGAAACCGAGCTGGATCGACTGCTGTGTCAGCGAAAACACGCCGGAGATGATCGCCTGCGAGGCGATCACGGTCGCGACCGCCGAGAAGGCGACCAGCACATAGTGCAGGGCGTCGGGGCAGAGCTGGAAGAACGGATTCTCGATCATGGCGGGATCGGTGATCAGAAGCGCTGCCTGGCCGAAATAATTCAGCACCAGCGCCGGCAGGCAGACCGCGAACCAGGCGAGCCGGATCGGGAAGCGCCCGAAATGCCCCATGTCGGCATACATGGCTTCGCCGCCGGTGACCGCGAGGAAGGCGGCGCCGAGAATTCCGAAGGAGACGTGAAAATCCTGGTGGATCAGGAAGTCGAAGGCATAGAGCGGGCTGAGCGCCGCCAGCACCGCCGGCGCCTTGACGATGCCGTGGATGCCAAGCGCGGCAAGCACGACGAACCAGGCCAGCATCACAGGGCCGAAGATGCGGCCGATGAAGCCGGTGCCCTGCTTCTGCATCATGAACAGCCCGATCAGGATGGCGACGGTCACGGGCACCACGGCCGGTGCCAGCGAGGGGGCGTCGACCTTGAGGCCTTCGATGGCGCTGAGCACCGAGATCGCCGGCGTGATCGCGCCGTCGCCATAGAGCAGGGCGGCGCCGATGAGGCCGACCACCAGGAGATGGGCGCGCCATGTGCCTGGCTGGGCGTGGCGGGCATGCAGCAGTGCCAGCAGCGCGACGATGCCCCCTTCGCCGCGGTTATCCGCGCGCAGGATCAGCAGCGCGTATTTCAGCGAGATGATCAGCAGCAACGCCCAAAGGATCAGCGAGGCAACCCCCAGGACAGCGTCCTGACTCAGCGTGCCTCCATGAGCAGCCGCCTTGGCGGCTTCCTTCAGGGCGTAGAGGGGACTGGTGCCGATATCGCCGTAGACCACCCCAAGGGCGCCCATGGTCATGGCAAGCGGCAGCGCGTCGGGGCGATGGCCGGAGGCGACTGCGGGCGTACTGGACAACGGCAACTCCCCCGATGGAAACGCGCCCGTCGGGTCATTCCGATGGGGGCGAGCACGATGCAGTTTGCGACGAGACGTCGCAAATATCCACGGGGTTTATCTTGAGGGGGCTTCCTGACGCGAAACTTACAGGTCCGACTACGGGGTGCGGTCGGCTGTCACGAGGCGGGCCTCGCGGACACTGGCCTTGCTGCCGGCGCGGCGCAGGCAGGACGCCTCGAAATTCGGCCAGGCCTGCTGTGAGCAGTCGCGGCCGATGGTGCGGATGTCGAGCCGGTCGCTCTTGGCCAGCGGCTGCGGCACGCTGGCTTCGACGGTCGGGGCAAAGCCGGGCAGGAGGGTGAGGGCTGCGGCAACACACGCAGAGACTGCGATCGCTGAAATGGTCTTGATCATTGACGGTCCCCTGTGATGCGGCCGCCTCGCCCAGTGTGCGGCCCGTCATTCGTTGGCTGGATTAGTAACCATGGCCAGTTTCCGGACGTCTTCGCGGAGACTGGAAATGGTTTCGTTCGCGCTCCGTTTTGTTTCGTCGCTGCCCGAGGACGAAACAAAACGGCCATTGCCGACGTCCGGCGAGACATTTTCCGTGTAAAAGGTCCGGAAACGGACAAGGAACCTGCCCGGCTTGCCGGGCCGGGCCGGGCGCGGTAGGACGGGGCCATGTCGCGCATTGCCTTCTACCCAGGTTCCTTCGACCCCATCACCAACGGCCATCTGGACGTGGTCCGGCACAGCGTCTCGCTGTGCGACCGGCTGGTGGTCGCGATCGGCGTGCACCCAGGCAAGAAACCGCTGTTCTCCACCGAGGAGCGGCTGAAGATGCTCCATGACGTCTGCGGGCCAATCGCGGCCCAGGCCGGCTGCGTGCTCGAGGCGACGACGTTTGACGATCTGTCGGTGACCGCGGCGCGCAAGCACGGCGCGATCATCATGATCCGGGGCCTGCGCGACGGCACCGATCTCGATTACGAGATGCAGCTCGCCGGCATGAACGAGGCCATGGCGCCTGAAGTGCATACGGTCTTCCTGCCGGCCTCTCCCATGGTCCGCCCGATCACCGCCACTTTGGTGCGCCAGATCGCCGGCATGGGCGGGGATGTCTCGGCCTTCGTCCCGCCGCAGGTCGCGGCACAGCTCAAGGCCAAATTCGCCGGTTAACGGCCCGCTTCCTTTCTCATCCTGACCGGAGTTGTCATGATCCGAATTTTCGCAGTTCTTGCCGCGCTTGTGTTCGCGGTGCCGGCGGTGGCGCAGCAATTGCCGGCAAACCTCGACAAGGCCAATGCCATCGTCATCGACAGCACCAAAGGCCGCATCGTCATCAAGCTCAGGACCGACATCGCGCCGCAGCATGCCGAGCGCATCAAGCAGCTCGCGCGCGAGGGCTTCTACAACAACGTGCCGTTCCACCGTGTCATGGACGGCTTCATGGCGCAGACGGGCGACGGCCAGAACGGCAACGGCACCGGCGGCTCGAAATATCCGAACCTGAAGCAGGAATTCTCCAAGGTGCATTTTGCCCGCGGCATCGTCGGCATGGCCCGGCGCGGCGACAGCGTCGACAGCGCCAACTCGCAGTTCTTCATCATGTTCGCCGACGGCGGCAGCCTCGACGGCCAGTACACGGTGATCGGCGAGGTCGTGCAGGGCATGGACGTCGTCGACAAGCTGAAGAAGGCGCCCCCCGGCTCGCCCGGCGGCACCGTCACCGATCCCGACAAGATGGTGAAGGTGCAGGTCGCCTCCGACATCAAGTAGGAGCGGCCATGGCGCGCCGCGGTGGCAAGCTCCTGCTGGTTGCCGCGATGCTGCTGCTCGGCGTTCCCCGTGCGGCCGCGGAGGACGCGCAGGTCAACACCATCCAGGACATCTTCCGGCACTTGCGTACCTGCTGGAGACCGCCGTCGCCGGCCAAGGCGCGCCCCCTCGACATCACCGTCGTCGTGAGCTTTAACCGGGCCGGAAACATTCTGGGCCATCCGAGGATTACCTATGAATCCGCGGAGGCCTCCGACAACGACCGGCTGCAATACCGGATCGCGGTGATGGAGGCGTTGCAACGCTGCACGCCGGTGCCATTTACCGATGCAATGGCCGGCGCCGCGGCGGGACGTCCATTCGCGATCCAGTTCCGCAACCGGAAGACTTCACCTCCAACACAAGAGAGACGAGCATGAGCGTCACCGAAAACACCCTGATCCTCGAGACAACGCAGGGTCCCGTCACCATCGAGATGCGGCCCGACCTCGCGCCGAACCACGTCGCGCGCATCAAGGAGCTCGTGCGCGAGGGCTTCTATGACGGCATCGTGTTTCACCGCGTGATCGAGGGCTTCATGGCCCAGACCGGCTGTCCGCATGGCACCGGCACCGGCGGCTCCGGCAAGAAGCTGAAAGCCGAGTTCAACAAGGAGCCGCATGTGCGCGGCACCGCCTCGATGGCCCGCGCCGCCAATCCCGATTCCGGCGACAGCCAGTTCTTCATCTGCTTCGACGATGCCCGCTTCCTCGACAACCAGTACACGGTCTGGGGCAAGGTCACCGAGGGCATGGAGAACGTCGACAAGATCAAGCGCGGCGAGCCCGTGATGAATCCTGACAAGATCGTCAAGGCGCGGATGGCCGCGGACAAGGAGTAAGCACGCGACCCTCATCCTGAGGAGCGCGGAACGCGCGTCTCGAAGGATGAAGGCTTCGCTGCTGCAGTTCGGCCTTCATGGTTCGAGACGGCGCTACGCGCCTCCTCACCATGAGGGCTGGCTGTGTCGCGCTAGGCCCGCACATGCGCACCGATCTCTTCGATTTCGACCTGCCCGCCGAGCGCATCGCATTGCGTCCGGCGAGTCCGCGCGACTCCGCGAAGATGCTGGTCGTGGAGAACGGCGCGTTGCGCGACCAGACCATCTCTGACCTGCCGCAATGGCTTAAGCCCGGCGACCAGCTCGTCGTCAACGACACCAAGGTGATCGCGGCGCAGCTGAAGGGCCGCCGCATCGGCCGCGAGACGGAGCCGAAGATCGAAGCGACGCTGATCAAGCGCGTCGACGGCTCGCGCTGGCAGGCGCTGGTGAAGCCGGCAAAGAAGCTTGTTGCCGGCGATCGCATCCGCTTCGGTAATGAAGGCAAGGTCTGCCTGCTCGGCCACCTCGACGCCGACGTCGAGGCCAAGGGGGCAGAAGGTGAGGTGACGCTGTCGTTCTCATTCCACGGCCCGGCACTCGACCAGGCCATCGCCGATCTCGGCAGCCCGCCGCTACCACCCTACATCGCTTCCAAGCGCACGCCTGACGACCAGGATTTTGCGGATTACCAGACCATGTTCGCGGCCAACGAGGGCGCAGTTGCAGCGCCGACCGCGGGTCTGCATTTCACGCCCGCGCTGGAGCAGGCGCTGCGCGCGCGCGACATCGGGATCAACCGCGTGACGCTGCATGTCGGGGCAGGGACCTTCCTGCCGGTCAAGGCCGAGGACACCGAGGGCCACAAGATGCACGCCGAGTGGGGCACCATCTCGGCCGAGGTCGCGGAGCGGCTCAACAGCGCGCGGAAAAATGGCAGGCGGATCGTCGCGGTCGGCACGACGTCATTGCGTCTGCTCGAAAGCGCGGCGAGCGAGGACGGCATGATCCAACCGTTCGCGGCCGAGACCTCGATCTTCATCACGCCGGGTTATCACTTCCGCGCCGTCGATGTCCTGATGACCAATTTTCACCTGCCGAAGTCGACACTGTTTATGCTGGTGTCGGCGTTTTCGGGGTTGGAGACCATGAAGCAGGCCTATGCGCATGCGATCGCGAATGGTTACCGGTTTTATTCGTACGGGGATGCGTGTTTGCTGTTTCCGTCGGTGCCGTAGGCGACCAACGCAAACCCATCGCCGTCACCCCGAGGTGCTCGGCTCTTCGGCGAGCCTCGAAGGGCGACGGCCCGGCTGCTGCATCTCGGCCGCTCATCGAGGCTCACCATGCAGCGCCTGGCGCGGCATGGTTCGCACCTCAGGATGACGGATCGACGGGCGTGCTCCGTTACGCCATCACCCGCTGCGGCAAGAGCTCCGCGATCTGCACCGCGTTCAGCGCCGCGCCCTTGAGCAGCTGGTCCGCCGCCACGAACATCGAGATCGAATGCCCGCTAGCGTCGCTGAGGTCCTTGCGGATGCGGCCGACCAGCACGTCGTCCTGGCCCGAGGCGTCGATCGGCATCGGGAAGTAGTTCTTGGCGCGGTCGTCGACGACCTTCACTCCGGGCGCCTGCGCCATGATGGCGCGGACCTGGTCTTCGGTGATCGGCTGCTCGCATTCGAAGGTGATGGCCTCGCAATGGGCGCGCAGCACCGGTACGCGCACGCAGGTGACGCCGACGGCGATGCTGTCGTCCTCGAAGATCTTGCGGGTCTCCTTGATGACTTTGGTCTCTTCGTCGTTGTAGCCGGTCTCGGGATCGACGGCCGTGTTGTGATTGAAGAGATTGAAGGCGTAGGGGTGCGGCATCACCTTGGGCGTATAGACCTGCCCGTTGAGATTGGCGCGGGTGGACTCGACGAGCTCCTCCATCGCGGCGGCGCCGGCGCCGGAGGCCGCCTGATAGGTCGAGATGATCACGCGCTTGATCCGGTTCTTCTGATGGATCGGCCACAGCGGCACCAGCGCGGTGATCGCGGCGCAGTTCGGGTTCGCAATGATGCCCTTGTGATCGCGGATGCGGTTCGCGTTGATCTCGGGAATCACCAGCGGCACGTTCGGGTCCATGCGGAAGGCGGAGGAATTGTCGACCACGACCGCGCCCGACTTGACCGCGATCGGCGCATACTTCCTGGAGATGCTGCCGCCGGCGGAGAACAGGGCGATATCGACACCTTCGAAAGACCGCTCGGTCAGTTCCTCGATGACGACGTTCTGGCCGCGGAACGACACCGTCTTGCCGGCGGAGCGGGCGCTCGCCAGCGCCTTGAGCTTACTGATGCGAAAGCCGCGCTTGTCCATGGCGGCGATGAATTCGGCGCCCACCGCACCGGTGACGCCGACAATCGCGACGACGGGATCGTTACTCACTTTGTCCTCCGTTGAATTTGCGAATTAGACAACAAAAAAGCCCCGGACCATCGAGGGCGGGGCTTGCCGTAGAGCTGATGCGTTTAAGTCGACGACCTACGTGCGCACGCCTCCCCGGGCCCCTGAGGCCGTGGTGGTTTTGGTCGTGCGTTTGGTGATCGTGAACATGGCGGCGACTTATGCGGGAGAGTCTTGCGTCCGTCAATGGGTTTTCGGCGGGAACGTGGCAGCGCGGGGACCTGTCGCTATTTGGCCCGGGCAGCCGGCGGCTCCAGGATGACCTCCTTGAGGTCGTCGCCGCTGATCACGACGATCGCAAAATTGAGCCGGCCGCGTTCGCGCACCAAGCCGCCGCTGATGGCCTTGCCCGAGGCTGCGCGCTCGGCGACGCGTACGGCGTCGGCGAGGCGGTGCCTGATCGCACCGAGCGCGGCGAGATTGCTGCGGTCCTCGTGGTCGAGCTCAGTGAGGGGGAGGGCGGCCTCCCCGCCGACCAGCTCGCCCGTCGCAGCATTGATGGTGTGGCGCCAGATTCGGTCGTTGTGCAGGGTCTTGACGCGGTAGACCGGCACGCCCGAGGCGCCGTCGAAGCTCACATCCGCCGTCGTGGCGCCGGCATGGCGGGCTTCCGCGATCGCCATGGCCTGGCTGATCGTGATCGACGAGCTGCGGAATCGTTCTATTTCGCGGCTGACCGCCTGGCGGTCCGCTTCAGCATCACCATCTGTCTCGCTGTGAAGCGCGGTCGGCGTGCCCGCAGTCACGATTGCCTGCGCCGGCGCGGTGATGAGCAGCGCGGGCAAGGCGATCGCAAGCAGTTGCGAGGTCCATCGTTTGGCTGTCGTCATGCTCGAAACCCTCGGCCAGCGAGTGTGCCGGATGATCGTAAAGAATTCGCGGCCGGCCTTGGGCATCGGCCGGCCGCGGAGCGCCGCGGCGGGCTATACCCGCCGTGACGATCGAAGCGGTCCGGACCTCTTTGGGGCTGGTGAAAAAGCGATCCGTACCCGGCTTATAACTAAACCATACCGTATCGTTTTATTTTGGTCAACGCTGCCGCGCGGTCCCCTTTGGGGAAAGATCGCAAGCTCACGGAATTGTCAGCGGGAGGAGCGGCGCCGTGGCGTGACTTTGGCGGCGTCCTGGACGCGGTCGGGGGGCCCCAGCGCGCCGGCCAGGAACAGCTTGATCGCCGCGCGCATGCGCTTTTCGGCGGCCTTCAGCTCCAGCGCCGTCCCGAACGTCGCCATGCGGTGGGTGTGACCGACGACGACGTCGAGGAATACCTCGGCTGCAATGGTGGTGTCTTCGACATCGAGCGCACCTTGCGCCACCAGATGGTCGAAGAAGCGCGCGGTGGTGGCGACGGCCTTGAGCCAGCCTTCCTCCTTGCCGAGCTTGGCGACGTCGGGGAAGTTGATGGCCTGCGACGTCATCATGCGGCTGAAGGCGACGGCGTCGAGACCGCAGGTGAAGGTCAGCATCTCGCGCCCGATCTCGACCAGCCGCTGCTCGACCGAGATGTTCGAGGCGCTGGAGAGCTGTGTCTCCGCCGCCGCCGAGAGCGGCGCGAGCCAGCGCGCGATCTCGCGCCTCAGCACGGCCGCAAACAGCCCGCGCTTGTCGCCATAGCGGGAATAGACCGTGGGCTTGCTCACCCGCGCGGCTTCCGCGACCGCGTCGAGTGAGGTCGCATCGAAGCCGCGGTCCAGGAACAGGCGGGTGGCGACCTCGATCAGCCGCTGATCGCGCTCGATCGCGGCTGACTTCGTCGGCCGGCCGCCGCGCGATTTCGGCACCTCGCGCCGTGGCGCTGCCGGTCTCGTCCTGGTCGCAGTCAATCCCATGCCCAATGATTCCTGCGCGTTTCTGACAGTCGTCTTTGCTCTATAACGCGCAGCAATCGAGGCGTCATCGCGAATCTGGCCGAATTGGCCGTATCGTCAACGGTCTCGATCCGCCCCCGTTCCGTCGTGCCGGCTTACGGAAGCGTCGAGGTCCAGGCCCGCCCGGATGCGGCCTTCTCGTATCCGTACTCATACAGCGCCCGCATATAGACGGTATCGAATCCTTCCGACGGCGGCGCCGGGTAATCGCGCGCGATGTAGGAGAGATGGAAGCCCAGTCGGTTGCGCTTGGCGAAATCGTAAGTCGAGAAGATGATCGACCGCGTCTGCGATTGGGTGATCGCCGACAGGCTCCGTGAGGCAACGTCGATGGTGCCGTTGGAGACGAGCTCGAAGTTGCGTTCGATCTTCTTGTTGACGAGGATGTAGATGTCCATGTTTGCATTGCCGGGCAGGCGGCTGCTCTGGAACAACAGGGCTTCCGGCAAGGTGAGCACCGGCGCCGTCACGCCGCCGTCGACATGCATCTCCTGAAACCGGCGGCCCTGGCCTTCGGCATCGATCATGATCGGCGGAAACACCAGGGGAATGCTGGCGGAAGCCGCCATCACGTCGCGAAACAGTTTCAGGGCCTCGGGCGTTCCAACAGCGGCGATCTTGCCCATGTCCCAGATCGCGGTCCGCTGGGTGTCGAGATCGGTCGTCACCACCAGTAGCTTCCGGCCGTTCGCGTGCTCGCGCGCGACCTGCGCCATGATTTCCGGACCTACATAGCGCGCGACGAGCTCGCGCAGCCTTGTGTTGCCGAACAGGCCGGATCCGAACAGCACGCGCATGATGCTGGGATCGTTCAGGAGGCTCTCCGCAATGCCGCTGGTGTAGACCTCCTTCAGCGTGTCGTCATATTGCGGGCCGAGAAACGCGAAGGGCGCGATCAGGCCGCCGGTGCTGACGCCCGAGACGACCGAGAAGGTGGGGCGGGTCTTGGCCGCGGTCCAGCCGTTGAGCACCCCGACGCCATAGGCGCCATCGGCGCCGCCGCCGGAGAGCGCCAGATAGGTTTTCGTCGTGGCGCTGGTGCCCTTCTCAAAGCTGAATTTCGTGATGGGCTCGTCGGCGTAGCGCCTGAGGCCGTCGATATCCAGCACGCGCGAGACGCTGGCTTCAGCGGCCGTGTAGGGCGTACGCGGCAGGGAGGTGCAGGCGCCGAGCGCAAGGCTGCACATAAGGACCAGCAATTCGACCAGGCTGACACCTGTCTGCCTGATCCGGTCACGCGAGGAGACGGATGCGTCGGTCGAACACGAAGGATACGGCATTGTCGGTGGCTGGCGATCACGCATCTAGCGCCGCCGGCAAAATTCACCGCGGCATCTCGTCCAGCCCCCATGACGAAACTATACTGTATCGTTTTGTTCGACAAGAGGGACAAGCAATATCCTCGCGCTGCTTGCTGTCCCGGTCTGAAGCACAAACGGGCCCCGAGCGCGGCCTTGCGGGTTGATCGGCTCCCTCCGACAAGCAATAAGCACCGCCATGAATCCCGACGATGACGTACCCAATCACTTTGAGTTGCTCGCCACCGATGGCGCCGCGCGCACCGGGCGGCTGACCACGCCGCACGGCGTGGTGCGGACCCCGGCCTTCATGCCGGTCGGCACCGCCGGTGCCATGAAGGGCATGCACTGGCGCGAGGTGCGCGATGCCGGCGCCGATATCGTGCTCGGCAACACTTACCATCTGATGCTGCGTCCGAGCGCCGAGCGGATCGCGGCGCTCGGCGGTCTGCAGCGGTTCACCGGCTGGAACGGTCCGATGCTGACCGATTCCGGCGGCTTCCAGGTGATGTCGTTGTCGGATCTGCGCAAAGTCAGCGAGAACGCCGTCACGTTCCGCTCGCATATTGACGGTGCCAAGGTCGAGCTGTCGCCGGAGCGCTCGATCGAGGTGCAGCGTTTGCTCGGCTCCGATATCGCCATGCAGATGGATGAATGCGTGCGGCTGCCGGCCGAGCACGCGGACATCGAGCGCGCCATGCAATTGTCGTTGCGCTGGGCGGAAAGAAGCAAGCGCGCCTTCGAGAGCGCGCCCGCAGGCTACATGCTGTTCGGCATCGTGCAGGGCGGCGACGTGCCGCAGCTTCGCCACGCGAGCGCCAGAGGCCTGGTCGCAGTCGGCTTCCACGGCTATGCGATCGGCGGTCTTGCCGTCGGCGAGCCGCAGGCGGTCATGCTGGCGATGATCGACGAGACCGCACCGCTGCTGCCGAGAGAGCGGCCGCGCTACCTGATGGGCGTCGGCACGCCCGACGACATCCTCGAAGCGGTGAAGCGCGGCATCGACATGTTCGATTGCGTGATGCCGACCCGCAATGGCCGGCACGGCGTCGCGTTCACGCGCTTCGGCCAGGTGAATCTGCGCAATGCACGCCACGCCGACGATCCGCGCCCGCTCGATGAAGAGAGCTCATGGCCGTCGACGCGCAACTGCGCGCGCGCCTACCTGCACCATCTCGTCAAGGCGGGCGAAACGCTGGGGGCGATGCTGCTGTCCGAAATCAATGTCGCTTACTACCAGTCCCTGATGCGGGGCGTCAGGGACGCGATCGCACACGGAAAGTTCGACGAATTCTATCAGCGCACGCGCGAGGACTGGGCGAGGGGCGACATCGCCCCACGCTAGATCAGTTGCAAGTGAAGCGATGCTTCACGGCGTGCTTGGTCACGAAGCCGTAGCCGCAATTATCGCAGGTCCAGAGATAGCTGATCACGTGGTCCGACACGTAGGCGGATGCTTCGGCGGCGACCATGGAGTCGGCGCAGACAGGGCAGGTGGGCAATTCGCTGCAACGCGGATCGCGGTTGGTCGCGACGGTCGACAACACTTCAGCAACTGCTGACATCGCGGTGACCTCCCTGCTTTGAGACGTAAGTCTAACATAAGCAGAACCAGTTGACGAGATCGCAACACAAATGCGTTGGTTTTCTGATCGCTGCCGCTCACGTGATTTTGCGATGCAGCGTATTTAGCATGTGCCGCATTGTCGCTTGCGTGTCGCCGCAAGCTGTCTGTAACTGCCAGAATGGTCGCGACAGAAGCACAGATCGTCGCCATAGGAGTTCATCATGGACGCATCGTCCACCACGGGTGCAGCGCACCAACCCGGCCGCGGCCGGATCTATGACTCGATCGTCGATGCCTTCGGCAACACGCCCATCGTGCGCTTGCAGCGACTGCCGCGCATGCACGACGTGAACGCGACCATTTTGGCAAAACTTGAATATTTCAATCCCGCGGCAAGCGTGAAGGACCGCATCGGCGCGGCCATGATCATCGCCATGGAGAAGGCGGGCATCGTCAAGCCCGACACCGTGCTGATCGAGCCGACCTCCGGCAATACCGGCATTGCGCTCGCATTCGTGGCGGCTTCGCGCGGCTACCGCCTGAAGCTGGTGATGCCGGAATCGATGTCGATCGAGCGACGCAAGATGCTGGCTTTTCTCGGCGCCGAGCTGGTGCTGACGCCGGCAGCGCAAGGAATGAAGGGCGCGATAGCGGCCGCCGAGGAGCTGTTGAAGACGACGCCGAACTCGGTGATGCCGCAGCAGTTCAAGAACCTCGCCAATCCCGAAGTGCACCGCCGCACCACCGCGGAGGAGATCTGGAACGACACCGGCGGCAACATTGATTTCTTCGTGGCCGGCGTCGGCACCGGCGGCACGATCACCGGCGTCGGCCAGGTGCTCAAGCCGCGCAAGACCTCGCTGCGTGTGGTGGCGGTCGAGCCGGAGGAGAGCCCGGTGCTGTCGGGGGGACAGCATACCCCGCACAAGATCCAAGGGATTGGCGCCGGCTTCGTCCCCGACATCCTCGATCGTTCCGTGATTGACGAGATCGTGAAGATCAACTCGACGACGGCGATCGAGACTACGCGCGCGCTGGCGCGGCATGAGGGCATTCCGGGCGGCATCTCCTCGGGCGCGGCGATCGCGGCCGCGCTGCAGATCGGCAAACGCCCCGAAGCTGCGGGAAAGACGATCCTGGCGATCGTACCGTCCTTCTCCGAGCGCTATCTTTCGACGGCTCTATTCGAGGGAATCTAGGACATGGCAGATCAACCGAGGCGGCCGCGTACGCTTGGCGATGCCAGAACGGAGGCCGAGGCGGCGTTCAAGAAGGTGACGGCGAAGGTCGCCGCGGCGCCGCCCAAGCAAAACGCCGTTCCCGGCATCAAGGAGCAGGTCACGCTCCGCATTGACCAGGACGTGCTGGAGTTCTTCCAGGAGGGCGGTCCCGGCTGGCAGGACCGTATCAACGAGGCGCTGCGGAAAGCGGCGGGGAAGTCGTAGCCAACATCGTCGTCGAGCGCAGCGACGCAATCCAGAATCTTTCCACGGTTGACAGCCTGGATTGCTTCGTCGCAAGGGCTCCTCGCAATGACGGAGCATGCTGCGACGCCGTCGTGCCAACGAAAAGCCCGGCGCGAGTCGGGCTTTTGTGTTGTCAATTTGGCTTCGTTTCAGCGGCGGAACATGCCGCCCATCATGCCGCCGACGACACCGCCGACGAAGGCGGCACCGGCAGCATCGCCGGGGCTGCTGCGTTGAGGGGCCGGCGCCGGCGCGCTGCTGGGAGGCGGAGCGCTGGCGCGCCGGGCCGCCTTCTGGCCGTTGTCGCTCGCAACGGGCGGAGCGGCCACGACCTCCGAGAGCAGGGCCTTGTGCTGGTGCTTGTTGAGGTAGCCGGACGATGGATAGCCGCGCGCTGCCTGCCAGCGCTTGATGACCGCACGGGTCTCGTCGCTGAACACGCCGGTCTGCTTGGTGTCGAAGCCGAGGCCGGTGAGGCGGCGCTGCACGTCGCGGCGCTGGGCCTTGTCGAGGCCGATCTGGTCCTCGGTGAGCTGGGTGGCCTCGTCGGTGAAGGTCGCAGGATCGACGCCGGCGTTGAGCGTACGGGTCGCGGTCGAGGGTCCGCTCTTGATCGCCGCGAGCCGTGCCAGCGCCAGCGCCTTGAACTGACCGTTCGGATAGGCGGAGAGATAGGCGTTGAGCTCCTCCGGCTTGTTGGACTCCTTCACCGAGCGCCAATATTCGAGCTCGACACCGTCCGAGCTCCCGGCCGCCGCCGGCACGACCGCGGAAGCGGTCGGGGCCGCGTTGGCGACCTGGGTCGTCGGGGCTTGGTTGAGATAGACCGAGCCGGTCAGGTTGGTGTGGCCCCAGGGCAGCTGGCTCTTGCGGGTCTCTTCATTGACCTGGGCGCGCACCGCCGTCATCGCCTGCTGGATCTCGACGCCGGGCTTGGTGATGTTGTCGATCAGTGCACGGGTGAACGGGCTGTTGTTGCCCTCCTGGCCGTCGAGCGCGGTCTGGCCCGGGCCGGTCGCGAACGCGATCAGCGTGCCTTCGCCGGACTTCATCTCGGCCAAACCGCTCTGGACGTTGACGCTGCGGGTCGCCGAGTTCGACTTGATCTTGGCGGCGAATGGATTGTCGCGGCAGGCATCGAGGAAGACGAGCTTGACCTTGGCATCGCCCATGGTCTGCTCGAGCGTCAGGTCGATGTTGATGGCGGCCCCCAGCTTGACGTCCATCTCCGATTTGATGTCGGCATCGACAGGCAGGAGATAGTTGGTGCCGCTGACGGCGATGCCGTGCCCGGCATAATAGAACAGCGCGATGTCGGAGCCCTGCGCCTTGCGGCCGAAATCGAGCAGCTTCTCCGTCATCTGGTCGCGGCTGAGGTTGGAGCCTTCGATCACCTCGAAGCCGACATTGCGCAGCGTCGCCGCCATCGCCTTGGCATCGATTGGCGGGTTCGGCAATTGCGCGACGTTCTTGTACGAGCCGTTGCCGACCACGAAGGCGACGCGGCGGTCAGCCTTGGCGGCACTGACCGACAGGGCCATGCACATCAGCGAAGCGAGGAGGGTGAGATAGCGCATTCTGAAATCCCCAGAATCGAATTGCAGGCAGCAACAAATCGGCAACGAAGCTACACGAAGTGCCCGACTTCGCGCCACCAAAACGGCAGTCCGTTGCACCAACCCGCTGCTGTGTGGCCGAATGTGCACGATGGAGGGACACTCCAACGTGACCCAAATCACACGGCCACTTCGTTTTGTCGCGCGAGGTGGCGCGAGGTTCACTGCGCGCGAGCGGGAACCGGCGAAGCGGGCTTTAAATTCAGGAGATTGCCGAAAAGGATCAGCGCCGCACCGAGTACGGTCCAGGCGTCGAGCCGCTCGGAATACAGCAACCAGCCGGCGGTTGCGGTCAGTGGGACCCGCAGGAAGTCCATGGGAACCACGATCGTCGCGTCGGCGTAGCGCATCGCGCTGGCGAGGCAGTAGTGCGAGAATGTGCCGCAGATGGCGATCACGCCGACCCAGGCCCAGACATAGACCGATGGCCACGTCCAGACGAACAGCGTCGGAACGAAGCCTGCGACCGATTGCACCACCAGCATCCAGGACAGGATCGAGAGCGCGCTTTCGGTGCGGGTCAGCGATTTGACCAGGGCCATCGAGACGCCAAATCCCATGGCGGCCCCGAGCGCGATGAGCTGGCCCGGATTGATCTCGCCAGTAGCCGGCCGCACGATCATGATCACCCCGACGAGGCCGAGCACGATGGCGGTGATCTTCCATGGCGTCATTCGCTCGGACAGGAAGCTTGCCGCGAGGAGGGCCGTCCAGATCGGCATGGTGAACTCGATCGCCACCACCTGGCCGATCGGGATCAGCGTCAGCGCGAAGAACCAGCCGAGCTGGGCGACGTAGTGCACCAAATTGCGCCCGACATGCTGTGGCAGGCGCGATGTCTTGAGCACCTTCAAGCCGCCGACGCGGTAGATGATCGGCGAGAGCAACAGGAAGCCGACCAGCGACCTCACTTCCATGATCTGAAAGACATTCAGCTCGCGCGTGGTCTCGCGCCCAGCCACCGCCATGATCAGCATCAGCGACAGCCAGCCCGCCATCCACAGTGCAGCCATCGTTTTGGACGGTGTCGTGCTCATTGCTGGCGGATGCGGAAGGGTGAAATTCCGAAGGGACGGCTGGTATCGGCGACGTCGCTGCCGTTTGCAACGGCCAAATCTGCGGATGCAGCAATGCAGGTCGGCGTGTTAATGCATCAGCGAACAACGAGAAAAATCGGGAGATCTCGCTCATGCATATCTTGCAGCCGGCCGAATGGAAGAAACCCCGTGGCTTTTCCCATGGCGTCGTGGTTGAGGGGCCGGGCCGGTGGGTGGTTCTGGCCGGCCAAACCGGTGGCGACGAGGCCGGCAACTACGCGCCCGACATGGCCGCGCAGGTCGCGACTGCGCTGAAGCGGATCATCAAGCTCTTGGGCGAGGCCGGCGCGGGCCCCGAGCACATCGTCCGTCTGACCTGGTACCTGACCAGCCGCAGCGAATATGAAGCGGCCGCTGCTGGCATTGGCGCAGCATGGAAGGAAACGCTCGGACGCAATTTCCCGCCCTCGACGCTGCTTTGTATTGGCGGTCTCGTGGATGAGCGGGCCAAGGTCGAGATCGAGGTCACGGCGTTCGTGCCGAATGCATAAAAAAAACCCGGCGAGGTCGCCGGGTCGATGGTCTTGAACGTGATCTGGCTCAGCGCGTCATCGCGATGTTGGCGCCGCGGAATTGGCTGTCGGCGCGCATCGTGACGGTCTGCTTGTTGCCGCTCGTTCTCAGCGCGATGTTGGCGTTGAAGCCGGCGGCCGAGGCGACCACCTCGAAGTTTCCGCCACCACCGCGGCCCTCGAGCGAGCCGGAGATGTTGCGGCTGGCTTCGGCCCAGCTGCCGGTGACGGCGCTGCCTTCGGCACGGACATTGGCGGAGAGGTGAAACTTGTATGCGTCGCTGGCACAGGTCAGCGACATCTCCATGGTCGGGCCGATCGGGGCGTACTTGGCCCGGCAGCGGATTCGCTCGGTCGAGCCGTCGTCGAGGACGACAGTACCGCCGCCGCTCCAGGTGCCTGCCATCGGCGCAAACGGGCCTGACTGAGCTTTGCTTTCGGTGTGGGCGATGCCCGCTGCAAACAAAACGGCGGCCGCGATCAGCAGCCGCCGGCTTCCAGCGCGAGACTCAGTTGGCTTATTGGCGCGATGCTTCCCACCGCCCGCTGCACGGTATGCCTGCAGATGCTCCATTCCACTTCCCCGATCCGGCGTTGCCGTTGAGTTGACCGTTGGCATATGCACCATTGATCGAAACTTTCACAAGTCCCCCGCTGCCGATGGTGCCGGAAACGTTAGCGCCGGGTGCGGTGATCTTGCCATCGGCAACCGTCAGCATGGAGCTAGCGGTCGGTTCGCACGAACCGCTCTTGGTCACGATGGTGACCTGCCAGTTGCCATCATAGGGGTTCTGGGCAAAGGCGGGGGCAGCGAGGGTGCCGGCGAAAACTGAGGCGGCACAAAACACCGCAATGCGACCAAAACGCATGAATTCGTCCTCGAATGTGTCCGATATGCTGACGCTTATTCGGGCGAAATGTGACCGAAATTTGTTGCAATGCCAAAGGCAAAATTGTTCCTGTGGGAACAATGGTTTATTTGCGCTCTTGGTGCCAATTTCCGAAGTGGAATCAAGGTCGCTTCACGTTAAGAGTAAACGTAAGGGCGACTCAGGAAAGGCTTCGGTCAGGAAAGGCTTGGCGCGGAGGTCGCGAACTGCTCGTCCTGAACTTTGGCGGGCAGCGCCTTGTGCACCTTGATGTAGTCGATCACATCGGCGAGCAGCTTGAGCCCGAGGGGCGCCAGCGCACGCTCCCAAAGCTCCCGTGCGGTCTCGCCTTTCTTGACGAAGCACCAGTCCTGGGCGGCGATCGCGCCTGCGTCCATGCGGTCGGCGAGATGGTAGATGGTCCCGCCGGCGATCGGGTCGCCTTCCTTGATGGTCCATTCCACCGCGGCCTTGCCGCGATGGCGTGGCAGCAGTGAGGGGTGATAGCCGATCCCGCCGAACTTGGCGGAGGCGAGCGCGTCCTTGCCGATTCGGGCGTGGCTGTGCGCCGTGATGATCAGATCGGTATCCGGGGCAATCTCGGACGCCACCACCAGTTTCGGATTGGCCTGGACCACGACCTCGATGCCGGCAGCCCTGGCAGTCGCGGCGAGGCGATCTTCGGCATCGGCCACGACGACCCGGACGACCGCGACGCTGTGCTCCCGCAACATGTTGAGGGTGGTCACGCCGAAATGGCGGGAGCCGACGAGGGTAATGCGCATATGTGTCCGATCCGTCTCGCAACTGCGTCATCCTCCCGATAACACGTTCGTATGCCCTGTCACCACCCGCGCGGCATTTGCGTGGGTTATCAACAATGCGCTGGGCGCTGGCTGCGACGAACTCTGGGATTGCGCAGTCGATCGCTCAGCTGATCGCCGGCGGCCTTTGCGCCCATGCATCGCGAAATCATCGGGCGGTAACACGATCTCAACCAGCTTCGTGTATCGACGAATCTGTCGCGGATTTGTATTGCGTACCGCGACACGAAGACGTCCGCCGGCGTGGGCGCGCCGCCGCGCCTTTTCGCCGGGATGGATCTCATGCCGAGTGCAATCGAGCAGATCGTGGACGCCTATGTGCGTCTGAAGAACCGCCGTGGACTCGATGAGCTGATGATGCACAGGCAGCGGCTCGCGGTCGATCTGAAGAGCCGGTCCGGCTATGATTTCAGCCTGCCGATCGGCAAGATCGACGAGGAGATCGCGATCATCGAGGCAGGGCTCAGCCGGCTCAACGCGGAGAATTCCACGGCAATCTAGAGGTCTGCGTCGTTGCGGGGGATCTGAGGCCGATGCATGGTCTTGGTCCGCGCCCGGTTCATGCATGGTTGGGGGCGGCAGTGTCTCAATCGTCGGGTCGTTCCGTGGGACACCATCCTGAGGCTTTGTCCCTGCGATTTGGAGGAGTCGAGCGTCTATCGCTCAGTCGCGCCGGCCGCCGTCAATCACCGTGAACAGCGGTCGCGCCGGAGTCGGCTCGACCAGCAGCTCCTCCACCAGTGCGGTTGCCGCATCGACATATTTGCGGGTCGGCCTGTCGAGAGGGCGCTTGGCCTCGTCGTCGAGCGCGACCTTTGCGGCCTCGACCAGCTTGCGCATGCGTGCCGCATGGTCGTCGCCCGCCGTCAGCGTCGCTCGCGCCAGCGAGCGCAGCACGAACAGCTCGCCCTCGAGGCGGAGCAGACGGTCGTTGAGCCTGGTCAGGACGGCGTTGAGATCGGCCATGGGTTCGACGCGGAGGATCCATCCTGATCTAAAGCGCAATGAGATTTGGATGAATCGTCATCGCGCTTTAGCTTGTTGTTTACGCATGATCTTTCCGGAAAACCGCTTCGCACTTTTCCGGATCATGCTTTAGCGGCGATCGGTGAACGGAGTCCAAACGGCGCCGGTGCAATTCGGCCGATCCTGCGAACGCCGTGGACGGCTTACCACTCGACGCCCGCCCAGCGCCTCCCGAACACAGGCGGCCTCGTCTTCACGGCTTGCCAGCCGAAGAAATGATGCTTGCCGGACCAGGCGTGCACCACGCCGCTACAGATGCCGCATTTGAAGCTGCCGGTGTGGGCCTCGCTGTGCTCCTCTCTGGTCGCGGTGTAGTTCATGCCGCAACCCGCACAGGTGAACTGTTCGATCGTCCAGATGCTGTTGGCCATTGCCCAGAATGTGTTTCGGTGGTCTCGATCCACAGTAGTCAGCAGCGTTTGCAGCAGCGTAAACTGGCGCGGGGAAATCCGGTTAATGGGCATTAGCCAAGCCCGGGTTGGAGGGGAGGCCATCCGCCGCCCATCCATATCAGCCGCCTCGAGCGCTTCGAATGTCCCGGTCGATGAGCATCTGCACCCGTCTGATGGCGAGCAGCGACAGCCTGCCTTGCACTCGCCCCGAGCGGACCTTGTCCCTGATCGCATAGGTATAGCGCCAAAAGCCGGGCGCGGCGTTTGGCCTCAGAGAGTAACGGATGCCGCGGTGCGTCCCTGCGCGTGCAAGAGGCTCTTCGGGAGGGCGCGTCATCGTCTCGGAATGCGGAATGGCCCGATCTGTTCCCAATCGGGAGCATGGGCAGTTCCAGTCGCCTTGACGCAGGATGCGTTGCTGGCATAACGGCAGGGCCTCGCAAGCGCCGGAAGTTGCGTTCATGCCGCAAGGAAAGCTGTGCCCGTGAAAAACCTCCGTCAGCTCCTGACGGGAGAGGACGTCATCCAGCTCGTGATCCGGCTCGGCCTGCTCGCCCTGCTGATCATCTGGACCTTCCTGATCATCCGCCCGTTCGTACCGATCCTGGCCTGGAGCGGCGTGCTGGCGGTCGCGTTCTATCCGGCGTTCAGCTGGGTTGCCAAGATCCTCGGCGGCCGGCCCAAGACCGCAGCGGCGATCCTGACCCTGATTACGCTCGGCATCGTCATTGGTCCGGCGACCTGGCTCGGCATCAGCGCGGTGGACGGCGTGCGCGAGCTGGCGCACCAGCTCGGCACCGGCGACCTCGTGCTCCAGTCGGCGCCGGAGCAGCTCAAGGCGTGGCCGCTCGTCGGCCCCTGGCTCTACGATCTCTGGGACCAAGCTTACAACAACGTTCGGGCGGTCGTGCGCGAGGTGGCGCCGTATCTCCAGCCGCTGGCAGGCCCGCTGCTCTCGCTCGCGGGCGATGCCGGCGTGGGCACGCTTCAGTTTCTCGTCTCCGTGTTCGTGGCCGGCTTCCTGTTTCCGCATGGGCCGCGGCTGGTCGCCGCCGGCCGCAGCTTCCTGTTTCGCATCGTGCCGGAGCAGAGCGAGCATTTCCTATCGCTTGCGGGCGCGACCATCCGCGCCGTGGCGCAGGGCGTGATCGGCGTCGCGATCGTGCAGGCGCTGCTCGCCGGCATTGGCTTCAAGCTCGCCTCTGTGCCGAGCGCGGGCCTTCTCGCCTTCATCGTGCTGTTGCTCTCGATCGTACAGATCGGTGCTTTCCTCGTGCTGCTGCCGGTGATCATCTGGATCTGGACCGCCAAGGACGTCACCACGGCGCTGCTCCTCACCGTGTTTCTCGTCATCGTCGGCTTCATCGACACCATGTTGAAGCCGCTGGTCATGGGACGCGGCCTGACCACCCCGACCATCGTGATTTTCGTTGGCGTGATCGGCGGCACGCTCGCCCACGGCATCGTCGGCCTGTTCATCGGCCCGATCGTCCTGTCGGTGGCCTGGGAAATGATGATGGCCTGGATCAGGACCGAGGACCGGGCGGAGGCGGGCAAGGGCTGATCTCGCCCCCGAACGGCGCGGTCTGCCGGCCGTGCCACGCCAGGCCCCCGATGGCTGGCGTCCTGTGATCAAGGTGTGCCGCGAACTTGTCTGTTCCACTAGACAAGTTACGATTGGCTCGATTCTAGTTTTCGATGACGGCAGCAATGGCGAAGTCTTCCAAGCTGGTTGCCGTCAGGCGCGGCAAGGTATTGTTGGTCAGACGCCGGTCGGACGGCCGGTGGATGTTCCCGGGCGGCCGCAAGCGTGCGCGCGAGTCGGAGAAAGACTGCTTGCGGCGGGAGATCAAGGAGGAATTGCCCAAACTGAAGCTCGGCAGGATCAGCCTTTGGAAGGAAGTCAAGGCGAGGAACAAGCGCTCCGGCCGCAAGATGAGCGACGCGATCTTCCTCACCAAGTCTGCGAAGGGCAGGCTGGCGATCGGAGACAAGAAGGAGATCGATCGCGCCGCCTGGCAGAAGCCCCGCGGCATCCGCCTGACGCCGACCTCGCGCTACATCCGCGATCGCCTGTTCCCGAGGAAGCGACGGCGGAGCTGAGCTAATCCTCGCGTTCCGCCGATCGCGTCCGCCCAGCGAATGACCTCGACCGCGTCGCGAGCGGCTCCAGAGCCGCGAGCCTGACAGCCTCGGCCTCCCGCATCTCCTTGCGGACCTTGCGCGCATCGCGCATCGCCCGCTGGATGAAGGGATGTTGGGAGTCCTCGGCGAAGAACAGCACCACTTCGCAACTCGGACATTGCCTGGAATAGCCGTCCTGCAACCGCCCGGCGCGATCGCGAAACACGTTCTTGCACCGCGTGCACTGAATCTGGACCGAACTCATGCGCGGACAACAATGACTTTGAAAATGGATCGTCAACTGATCCGAAATATCTGAAGAAAGCTTGAATGCATTTGCGGCCGGACGCCGGCAGAACGCGCGCGGCCAACGGCAGAAGACCGGTTGGAACAGTCAGCCAGCCGCTATTGCCTGGCCACCATCGCGTCCAGGCAATGGTTGAGGAAGGCGGTGCGATCCCTGGGCAGTATCTTCTCGAGGTCCGCCTTCAGCGCGCATTCACGCTGGCGCAACTGCTCGGCCCGGCGCTTCTCGGCTGCCTCGCGATATTCGGGAGCAACCTTGTTGGGATCGACCAGCGTTTGTGCATGGGCGGGAGCCGTCGCAAGCAGCGCGATGGCGCCGATGAAAATGAATGGTTTCAAATGAGCCTCCGTCAAACGAGGTATCCTAGCGTGCCGCTTGCGCAAGCCCAAACCGGAAAGCGTGAGGTACCCCGTTCCCGATAGGTCGCGCCGGTGGACTTTCTGCCGGACCGCTTGGAACGACTCTGCGCGTCGCGCGTAGATTCTTGGCTCCCGGCCCATCCCCAACCCCAAAAGCCCCCGGGCCGCGAGAAAACCTTCCCCATAAAGGTTGGCGACCTCAGGCCTTCGCACTGAGGTCGTTTGGCGTACGCGTGTGAACCAGTTCACAAGCGCGCGGCGAAACCTCTGCTATGGAGACGTCATTGCTTAACCGCTTCATTTTAAACGAACGCCCCAGCGTGGCTCCAAGCGCTGGGGCTTTTTCGTGCCGGCTACTGCCGGGATCGCGATGGCGTCCCCGGACGTTGCCTGCGAGGGATGCGTTCGCGGGGCAAATCCCATATGCATGGCGGCGAGCTGCCGATTCGAGATGAAGGCGGCTCGCATTCAGTTTGCGACGGTTCAAGACCAGAAGCGGGTTCAAGTGAGGCTTTCCAAAAAGGCAGGGGTGGCCAAGAAGGCGCCAAAGAAGGGCAAAGGATCGCAGCGCGCCACGATCTCATCTTCGTCGCCCCTCGGCATGATGGCCCTTCATCTGCTTGCACAATGGAAGCAGTCTGGACGCAGTGGCATCGTCTTTCTCGCCGAGAGCGAGAACAGGGCGGAGCGGCTGGGCAGCGTGATTCACGCGCTCGACCCGTCCTGCGAGGTGCTGGTGTTTCCGCGATTGAACACGCTGCCGTTCGATCAGCTGGAGCCGTCGCACGAGCTCGCGGGGCGCAGAGCTTCCGTGCTGAGGCGCCTCGCAAGATCCAAGAAACCCCTGTTTCTGGTGTCGACCGCGGAAGCGGTGATGGAGCGCCTGCCGCCGCCGGCGAGCCTGTCGCGCCTGAGCCTGAGCTTGAAGGTGGGCGGCACGTTCTCCGAGCGGGACCTCGAGACTCGCCTCGCGGCTCTGGGATACGATCTCGACGACGAACCGGATTATCCAGGCGGAGCGCTGTTCCACGGTCAGACCTTCGAGATATTTCCCGCGGGCGCACTGGGGCCGTTCCGGATCGAGCATTCGCAGCATGCGATCAGACGGATCGTGGCGTTCGACCCGCATGAGCACAGGATCATCTTCGAGACCAGGGAGCTGCTCGTCGATCCCATGTCGGAGCGGCTCGGCCTTGCCGGCAAAGGCGGCAAGCGCGCGAGCCTGTTCGATTATTGCGCGGGTGCCAAATGGATCGCCGATGCAAGCGTCCCCTCGCACGCCGACGGATGGCTCGACACGATCGAGGAGGCCGCGCCGCGCAGCGAGCGCCAGCGCGAATATCTCGGGCGGAGCGATTGGAAACGGCTCTCCAAGGGCATGAAGATGCTGCCGCGGACGGCGTCGTTCCAGCCCGTTCCGGAATTTTCGAAGCTGACGTCCTCCAGGAAGGCGCTGCGGGCCTTCGTCGAGGAGACACGCCGGGCCGGAGCGCGACTGATCCTCATCGCCGCGCACGAGGACGATCTGCGCGTGATGGAGCGGATGAGCGGCATCAAGACGCCGCGCTGCGAGGACTGGGACGAGGCGACGCGCGGGCGGAACGGCGAGACGGCGCTGCTGGCCGATCTCGATGCAGGCTTCGTCTTGCCAGGAAAGAAGCCTGTGGTCGTGGTGACGGCGTCCGACGTGCTCGGCAGCCGCGCCCATCATCCGCAACCGATGGCGCGCGCCTGGAGCGCGGCCTTCGACCATGCCGACGTGCCCGAGCAGGGTACGGTGGTCGTCCATCTCCAGCGCGGCCTTGCCGTGCTCGACGGCTTGCAGACCGTCAACACCGGCGGCGGCGCCATGCGCGAGATGATCCGCCTGAAGTTCGCGGGCGAAAACGCGGTTCTGGTGCCGCCGCCCGATCTCGCCTTGATGTGGCCTTACGCGACCGAGCTCGGCAAGCTGGCGCTCGACAAGGCGGACGGCAGCACATGGTGGGCGCGTCGTACCGAAGCCGAGCGCGAGATCCAGATCGCCGGCAAGGTGCTCGCCAAGCACATCAGCCAACGCCGCCGGCGGCGCGGCGAAAAGCTGGTGCCGCCGGGATCGACCTACGAGAAGTTCGTCGCGCGCTTCCCTTACTTCACGACGATCGACCAGGCCAAGGCGATCAACGACGTGCTGGACGATCTTGCATCCGGTCATCCGATGGACCGGGTGATCTGCGGCGACGTCGGTTTTGGCAAGACCGAGGTCGCGCTGCGGGCCGCGGCCGCGGTGGTGCTGTCGGGCAAGCAGGTGGCGATCGCGGTGCCGACGACGGTGTTGGCACGGCAGCATGTCGCGACGTTCCAGAAGCGCTTCGCGCCGTTCAGCATCGAGGTGGGCAACCTGTCGCGTGCGACCTCGGGCGCGGAGCTGCGGGAGACCAAGGAGGGACTGCGCCGCGGCCGGATCAAGGTCGTGATCGGCACCCAGGCGCTTACGGGGAAGGACGTGAAGTTCGACGATCTCGGTCTCGTCATCATCGACGAGGAGCAGCATTTTGGCGCGGCGGAGAAAGCAAAGCTCGCCGGCCTCGCCAAGAACGTCCATGTGCTGATGATGAGCGCGACGCCGATCCCGCGGACGCTGGCCGCCGGCCTTGCCGGCTTCCGCGATCTCAGCGTGATCGCTTCGCCGCCAGTGCACCGGCTTCCGGTCGCAACCCGGATCGCGCCGCTGTCGGATGCGGCCATTGCCTCCGCGCTGCTGCGCGAGCAACGCCGCCACGGCCAGAGCTTTTTGATCTGTCCGCGCATCCAGGATCTCGATCCCATGCTGGCGCGGGTGCGAGCGGTGGCGCCTGACCTGCGCATCGTCTGTCTGCACGGCAAACTGCCCGCCGACGAGATCGACGATCGCATGATGAGCTTCGTCGAAGGCGATGCCGACGTCCTGCTCGCGACCAACATCGTCGAGAGCGGCCTCGACATTCCCCGCGCCAACACCATCGTGGTGTGCTGGCCGGAAAAGTTCGGCCTTGCCCAGCTGCACCAGCTGCGCGGACGCGTCGGCCGCGGCGGCATCCGCGCCTTCGCCCATCTCTTGACCGAGACGGAGTCCGGACAGTCCGAGAAGCGGCTCGCCGTGCTCGAGGAGTTCAGCCGGCCGGGCGCCGGCTTTGCCATCAGCGAGCGCGACCTCGATCTCAGGGGCGCAGGCGACCTGTTCTCGGAGCAGCAATCGGGCCATGTCCAGGTGTTCGGGCCCGTGCTCTACAGCCACCTCCTGAAAATGGCTTCGGAGAAGGCCGATGAGGAGCGCGCCGCGGTGTGGGTGCCCGACCTGAACCTGCCGGTCGGGGACATGCTCCCCGAGAGCTACGTGCAGTCCGAGCCCGTGCGGCTCGAGCTCTATGCGCGCGCCGCACGATGCAGCAGCGAGGATGATCTCGACGATCTCGAGGAGGAAACCTCCCGCCGCTTCGGACCTTTGCCGAAGATCGCGCGCGACTTCTTCGCTGCGGCGAAGCTCAGGATCGAGTGCAAGCGACGCGGCATCATCCGGCTCGATGTCGGGCCTGAGGCCGCGGCTGCAACGTTCCTGCCGGGGCGCTTGCGGAAGTCGCGGGGCAAGTCACTGCAACGCGACGGCGATCGCGTCGTTCATCACAGCCCGATGCGCGATGCGCCATTCGAGCGGGTGGAGGAGTTGTTCGAGCTGCTGGATGAGGGGTGAGGGCGCCCGCGCCTTGGCGTCCTCCTTCGACAGCAGCCTGACGTCATCGCCAGCGCGGATCGCGCATCCGAGGTCGCTCACCGGCCGGGCCTTTTCAATTGCCAATTCGTGGCGGGAACCCTGTTCCACCGTTATAGTTAATGGGGGCTTGGCGCAGGAGATTGTCCGATGTCCCATGCCATTCCTCCGGTCATTGTCGCGATTATCGCAAGCTCATGTTTGTTGGTCCTGGCGCAAGCAGGCGGCGCAAATGCCGGGTCCGCAGGGGCGGGCATGGGAACGGGGCCGAATACCGCTGGCGGGTCGGCACCTTCTGGAATGGGGACGAGTGCAGGCAATGCGGCTCCCTCAGCGCCCCCGGGGATGGGGACGAAAGATACCGGCACCGGCGGAAATCCGGGCACCAACAGCGAACCGGCCAATCCGAACGTTCAGCCCGCCACGCCCGCGAGGTCGCGGGCGGCAGCCCAGGCCGCGAGAAATGCCGGGGCTGGTCACGCCCAAAATGGCCTGCCCATCGGCGCCATTGGGAGCGGCACGAGCAATGAGGATCAACTGGCCACTGGCTCAACGTCCTCCCAAGACAGATTCCGGCCGGCGACACAGGCTCAAGGAAACACCGGTGCTGGTTCACACGGTCTGTCGGGGAGAGGCTCGAGTCTTTCGGATCAGATCAGTCACCGGCGAGCCGCACGAGCTGGAGACAAGGTGCTGGATGCCAAAGCGCAGGTCGAGCGACGAACGAATGTGTCGCCCAGACGCGGTTCGAGCCCGATAAAGCCAGGTCTATAGTCTGCGAGCGAAGGGCAAAGGATCGGCAATGGATCGTCGCGCTCAACCACAGCCCGATGCGGGAGGCGTGGTTGGAGCGTGTGGAGGAGTTGTTCGAGCTGCTGGATGAGGGGTAGGACGCATCAAAAATGCGAGAACAACCCCATGCACAGTAGCTAAGTGCTTCTGCCATAATGTCTTCTGCATCGCGCAAAAGGTGGTCGCGATCGCTGCACCGGGCCGACACAGCTGTCGGTCTGTGATCAGGATGGGCCCAACGGCGCATGCCGCATTCTCTGGCCCCGGAGTTCCAGCACACAGCAATTGCACCGTCGGGCAAAACAGGGGTATTCTGCCAGCTTCGGAAAATCCGTTTCGAGGCGTGCGCAGGCCGGGGCGACTGCACCCATCAGGGTAGCTTCCCGGCTGTCTTCGTCCCTGCATCGCATCGACCCCGTAATCGGCCGGGGTCGCTGAGCCGTCGGCCAGCAGCGTCGCTAACGTGAAATTAATCCGAAATGCTCACAATTTTAGGCAGTTGGAGTTGGGTGCTGCGTACAAGGACTCGTCGCGAGGACGTTCCAGGGGCGGCTTCCTGTTGCTCGCTCACTGGGGTCAATGCACGTGACCACGACCTTCGAAACGCAAAGCTTCGCCGAAGAACTCGACGCGGTAGCACTTGCTGCCGCCGCAGCAGCGCACGAGCCCCCGGCCCTGGAGGCTCCAGCACCGATCAAGCGCTACAGGCGGAAATCGGTCTTGGCACTCTCGGTATGTGCCCTGGCCATCAACGGCGCCGCGGCCATCTATACGTTGCCGCCCGATTTGCCGCCGCTGAATGTCAGCAGCCTGGCTGAGCTGCTTCCACGCCGCGAAGCGCCCGCGCCGAAGCCGGATCCGGTTGTCGCCGCCTTGAAGGAGATCCAGTCGGCCCAGCAGCAACACACGGCATCGCTGCAGGAGAACAATCAGGCCTTGCAGCAAAATGCAGCTCTGATGCAGCAGGATTCGATGGTGCTGCTGTCCCTGCGACAGAGCATCACGGACGAGCGGGTCGATGTGAAGAAGATATCTTCGCAGCTGTCCACGCTGATCGCGAAGGTCGACTCGCTGCAAAACGCAATGATGTCGGACGTCACGTCCTCCATTCGACGAGCGAATGCCCGCTATGGATTGTCCGCGGCAATGCGGAAGCGCTTGGCTCGGGAGTCCAAGCCCGTAGGGCCCATTTCGGTCGGCGGAGCCCCGCTGAGTGTGCCGGCTGCGACGTCAGCTCCGGAGAGCTGAGGCGCGGGCTCGGCTGCCTCTCCACCAGTGAGGCAGGCTAATCGCATTTGAACCTTCATCGGAAGTCGTGATGCCCGGGCTCGTCGCGCCTGCGCGGCCGAAGCCGTTTCGGCGAGGCGAAGGCCTGGCCATCCACGTTCTTGTGCTGCATGGCAAGGCGCGGATGACCGGGACAAGCCCGGCCATGACGATGTGGAGACTATCCTGCCCAAGCGGCGGCTGTCTCGCTCCGGCAAGCATTTTGAGGCGCGAGCAGGGCGCGGCAGAGTGTGCTCTTGAACCGCATCTCCCCAAGATCGACTCGTTGTCTCCGATCCAGAACACAAAATTGCTGCCGTCTGAATCGCATGCGTGAATGCGAAAGCGACATCTTCGTCAGCGACGAACCGCTTCATAGCGCCTCGCGATAACTATCGATCCGTTTCATCTCGGATTGCTGATCGACGTTCTGGCGGGCTTAGAAGAATACTGACCCACCTACTGAACGCCAGTGTCCGCGCGGTGGCGTTGCAAGCTTGCAAGTACAAATGCGTCCGCAAGGCGCGCTCCACGGGGACTGTCCGGGAGGACCACGCTGCTCCACGACGCCTACCCCAGCGGAATGCTGTCGACGCGCAGACAGGGGCGGCACTGGAAGGCGTGTACCGCGGGCAGATCGAGGATGGCGGGAAGCGTGGCCAGGAACGTCATCGGCCGTCTGCACTTGCAGCAGATCAGAACGGGCGGCCCGTCTTGCGCTGTACCGATCATCGCCAAAGTGCCCAGGGGGTAGGGCACACTACGCGGATGCTGCGGGCAGTTCATCTCGGGGGGACTACGGTGCTCTATCGGAATCTGCCGCTCTTTTGCGACGAAGGGGGTTGAGGATTGGCAGGAAAACCGATCGGATCGCGGCCGCGCTGCAATGTCACCCTAATCAAGAGCGTCAATTGTTGGGCCTTAACCTCCAGCCGTAGTCCTGATGTGAAATCGCGGCGGTGATGTCGGCCTCTTTGTCCGCTGAGAGGCGCCAGGCTGCCACTCCGAAGCACAAGGTCAAGACCAGGGCTGTCGCAAGCAGAAGCATCGAGACGAAATGGCTCACGCGCATCACCCGCAGTTTGAAACTACGAGAGAGCGAACACGAGTTGCCGATTCGGAAAATACAGACGCGCTGACCTAAAGGCCTGATTTCCACATCCGTTCACACAGGACCAAAGGCGCTCACGATCCCGATCGTGATCGGGACCAGCGCGACGATTGTCCATAAGGCTGGCGAGCTGGAGGATAAGCCGGCGAAAAAGATCAGGAGACCGAAGCCGACGAGGGCCGCCGAGATGGCATAGGCGAGTGCTTTTTCCATCATTCGATCCACGAGGAATACGGGATGGATTGCGCCTGTAGGACTCACCGCGGGTCGAAACGTTCCTGTGCTTATATTTGAGCCGCATCTGCGGCTCCGAAAGCTGGAGACACGAAATCAGCTGGCGTCCGCGCTCACCTGGCCCGCTGGATTAGCGGCGGCACGCTTTTAGGCCGACGGGGCAGTCCCGGTCTTCCGCTCAAGCATCGCCATTTCAACATGGTCAGCCAGGACCGTGAGGTGGCACGCAAGCCGGTCGAACACTTCGCGCTTGGCGGGATCTGTTGCCAAATCGCGGATCAGGGCGCATTCAGCGGCATCGTTCCGAAGTTCTCAAGCTGGGCCAGATAATCCTTCATCGGTAACTGGCTCCGTCCCCCGCAAGCGGAACTGTACAACCAATGTCCGAAAGCGAACAGAAGCGATTGCCGATTTTTCCTAGTCTTTCGAGGCTTTGGCCTTTCCCAAAGGCCCAAGCACCTCCAGCGGCCCCGGCCTCCACACCCCAAATGCCCCCACGGTCGGGGCCGTCATTGGCGATAGCCCGACCCATCGATCGTATCCCGTAAAGCTGGCCCTCTAAGCGTTCGCGACATTGGGGTCGGTGAGCCGTTTTGCAGCGCAGGCCGCTGCGACCCCTGGACAGCACTTCCAAGCAGGAACTGTACCCTCGCCAGCGCGTTTTCTCGCTTGCATGGTTTTCCCGGTCGGTCGGGCCTTGGGGGGCGTCAATGGGCACTTGTGATCGCACCGCTGTCCTAAAGCAGCGTGGGGACGAGCTGGCTTTCGGTCGTTCCGAGCTTGAAGATTTGCGCTCCCGCGTGATCGCGGCCGAGCAAATGCAAGAGCGGCAAAGGCTCGACGGCAAACCGGCCGCAGCAATTCGCAGGAGTGCGAAGTCCAAATCGTCATCGGCAAATCCCGATCGGCCAAAGAAGCGCTTGGCGCGGCCGCCGAACGTCGGACAATGACGTCCGGTCAAGAGTAGGCAATTTCGTCGGCGTTCGAGCGTGGCCGAAAGACTCAACTGGGAAGTGTGCCGGCTGCGAGCGCGGCTCCGGAGAGCTGAAGGCGAGACAAGCGAAGCACTCAGAAGATATCCGCGCTAAGCTAGGCCCGCGCGAACGGTCTCCTTCGCCTCGCTCGACGCGAGCCGCCACCGAGGATGCGCATCCGGCCGCCGTCTATTGCCGTTCTTCGTACTTGTTGCAGCGACCATCGCCCAGTTGCACCCGATTGAGTTCCTGAAATGGCGGATCGCAACGCAGGAGCGTGTACGTCCTGTAGGAAGGCGGGGGGACGCGCCAGCAAAGAGTCTGGCCCGCGGGCACCTGGTACGTTTCCCCGCTCGCTATCGTATAGCTGCACGAAGGACTGGGGTCCTTCATCTTCACCTCTGCATTGGCCTGGGTGAGCGAAGCCGCCGCGAGGAGTGCCACCGACAATACACGCATGGTTTCCCTTTCTCCGCACATGTGACCTGCAATGGTGAGTTGGGATGCAGGCGTCGGTACGACAAGACAGCCACCGATGACAAATTTCCAAGAAGCACGATGGTTGCGACGGCCTGACGTGTAACCTTTTGCCGTTGAGGCTGCACGAGCAAGAGCTCAACCCGTACCACTGCTGAGAACATCGTTCTGCCTTCGCGCAACGCTTTGCAGCGCCACCGGAGACGAACATTTGAATTGCATTGCTGCTATCAATCTTAACCTCGACTTAAAGGCTCCATCTGATTGCCTTGGTGTGCGTAAAGCAGGATCATTCCGAACGGTCATACGACGCTGTTCGAGAGAGGAGCCTGCGATGACACTGCAGGATGCTTTGGCGGTCTACGTGTATGCTTGGATGAGGGACAAATCTCTCGACGAGGCCCACGAGCAGGTCGTCGACGCGGCGGTGAGGGTCATCGAACAGCAGGCGCGGAAAGCACTGGCAGCGCATTCACAGAGCGACGAAACGGAATAGCGCCGCCGTGTGGTCGCCATATCCGGCGGTGTTGTCGTGCGCAGGGCGGCTCCGCGCCCATCGCTCGCAATCCGGTCCGTCGTTCCAGTGCTTCTGCCGACGGTATGGCCGATCACGATGCTCCACGCAGGATCAGCAGCCTGCATCGTCCGGATGCGGCTCGATTAAGCATTAAGACAATAAGCCAAATTAAATAAATTAAATACTGGACGTGATTTAAATTTGGATTAGAATGAGAATCACTTGGCGCCGGACGAACGCGTCAAGGACCTCCTAGAAGCGGCCCCATTATCCCGCCCTGCTTGCAGCCAAGGATGTAAGGCCGCTTCTAGGGCAAAGTGTGAGGCAAATCATGCACCTGTCACTAGGTGATTTGTGTCTCATCTCCGCAGCAACGGGTGCGCTCCTACTGATTGAGATCGGCGTTCTGATCATCGTGGGTTTGATCTGAGCCAATGAAGAAGAGCGTAGGGACGTTCTGCGGGACAGCTGCATATCAGTTTTCTTTGTAAGCGTGTTCGGCCTCGACGGCGCGGAGCAGGGCGGCAAGGCTGGGATATTCCACGCCATTGCGGACGTAGCGGTTGATGTGCTCGACATAGCTGGCCGATCCGTCGGGCTTGCCGCGCCAGCTGAACAGCAGCACGGCACTGTTGTGCTGGCGCAGTACGTGGCCGGCGCCATTACCGAAATGCTTGCTCATGGCGTGCCGCTTCATGGCCGCACCTCCAACTTCGCCAGCTCCGGCTCGTCCCATTTCCGGAAAGCATCCCGAAGGGAGACGTTCCTATGGTGAGGCGTAATGCCGAGTGCAAGGAAGCTACGGGCAGGACTGCCGAGCTGAGTGGCATATATCTCGGAGCGCTGCGCACGCGCGTAATCGATTTGCCAACACGGTGCCCACATAGAGCTTTTTCAGTGGGCTTGCGATCTAAACTAACTCATTGATCCGGCTTGGTGAGCGCGCTGGGGCTCGAACCCAGGACCCCGTGATTAAAAGTCACGTGCTCTACCGGCTGAGCTACGCGCTCCCATGGCCGCTGATGGCTTTGACGAGATCGCCATCGTGTTCGGACATTCGAGAAGCATGTCTTGCCGCTGCGCTTCAAGTTTGCGTCGCGGGGAAAACCGGCCGTTTCCGGATCATGCTTTCGGTCCGGGCTGTGTAGGGGGATGGGACGCTGAGGTCAATAGCGGGCGTGGTTGCCGAAAGTCTTGGCAGGGACGAAGATTTGCTCGCGGAATCGTTGGCTTAAGCCGGGATTCTCAACCTGATTGGCGGGCCGTCATCCACGCCGAACAGCGAGGATGGACAAGCCGCCCGTCACGTCGGCTCCCGCCGCACCTCGCTCGGCACGGGTTGTGGCGTGCCGACGGGGGTCGGCAGGGCGACCGGGCGTAGGCCGATCAGCTCGGCAGTGCGGATGGCGCTGTCGCGCCAGAACTGGAACGAGTTGATCCGGCTGAGCTCGAGGATGGCGATCGCGACCGCGGCGAGGAACGGCAGGCTTTGCAGCACCAGCACGCCGGCGAAGATGTAGATCTCGGTGATCTGGCGGAAGCTGTTGGAGGCGATCAGCACGCCGGCACCGACCACCAGCAGGGTGCCGATCACGGCCTCCCAGAACGCCTGGAACTCGATCGACATCCTGGACAGGCCGCCTTTGGAGGTACGGGCGAAGGCGATGTGCTCGGTGATCAGGCCCTGCGCCACCGCGCGCGACACCGTCCACTGCACGCTCATCGCCGCGATCATGGCGCCCAGCATCTGGCCGGGCTTGATCGCGACGCGGGCGCGGTACATCGACAGGAAGTGGGCCAGCGAGACGATGAAGGCGCCGATGATCGGCAGCGTCAGGATCTTGTCGGGGATGGCGATGTCGGCAAAGGCGACGATCGGCACCCAGACGAGGTTGAGCAGCGCCACGACGACGCCGAGGCTTTCGGCGCCCAGCCAGTTGAGCCAGCCCAAGCCATATTCTCGCTTCTGGTCGGGCGTCAGCCGACTCGAACCGGGCAGGAAACGGCGCCAGTGCTTCTTGACGATCTGGAGGCCGCCATAGGCCCAGCGGTGCCGCTGCTTCTTGAAGGCCTCGTAGGTGTCGGGCAACAGGCCCGCCCCGTAGCGGGTGTTGGTGTAGTGGGTGGTCCAGCCGAGCTCCTGGATCGCAAGGCCGAGATCGGAATCCTCGCAGATCGTGTCCGACGACCAGCCGCCGGCCATGTCCATCGCGGCGCGGCGGATCAGGCACATGGTGCCGTGCACGATGATGGCGTTGGCCTCGTTGCGCTGGACCATGCCGATGTCGAAGAAGCCGGCATATTCGCCGTTCATGATGTAGTGCATGATCGACAGATCGCCGTCGCGATGCTCCTGCGGCGCCTGCACGAGGCCGACGCGCGGATCGGCGAATGCCGGCACGAGGTCGTTCAGCCAGTCGGGCTCGACGACATAGTCGGCATCGAGGATGCCGATGATCTCGGCATCCGCCGCGGTCCGATCCATCGCAATGCGCAGCGCGCCGGCCTTGAAACCCTGCACCTTCTCGGCGTTGATGAACTTGAAGCGTTCACCGAGCGCACGGCAATGGTCCTGGATCGGCTGCCAGAAGGCGGGATCCGGCGTGTTGTTGATGATGACCACGCATTCGTAGTTCGGATAGTTCAGCCGCGACAGCGCATCCAGCGTCTGCTTGAGCATGTCGACCGGCTCGAAATAAGCGGGGATGTGGATCGAGACTTTGGGATAGTAATTCTCCGGCACGTTCTCGACCGGCTTGCCCTTGGAGAGCAGCCGCTGCGGCGGCCGGCCGAAGGCGACGGCCGCGATCTCGTCGATGCGCGCCATCGCAATGAGAACAAGGGGAACAAGGAGGATCATGCCGAGCGTCAGCGCGAAGGCCGAGCCGAAGATGAAGTAATGGCTGTTCCAGAACGCGAACACGGTCGCCGCCCAGGCACCGACGCCGTTGGCGGTCGCCGAGAGCAGGAAGGCCTGCTTCGCGGTCGCTTTTTCGATCCGCAGGATCGGCAGTGACAGCAGGACGCCGACCAACAGCGCGATGCCCATCAGCTTCCAATAGTCGGGGTTTTCCACCGGGCCGGTCCAGGCGAATTTCGGCTCGCGGCTGGCATTGAGGATGCCCCAGTAGGGGCCGACGCCGCCTTCGAAGAACTTCCAGGGCTGATCGATGGCTTCGACGATGTTGTATTCCATGCCGATGGCTTCGGCGCGGGTGACGAAGTTGCGCAGGATCAGCGCCTGCTGGAACGGGCCCGGATCGGCGTTACGCAAATTGTAGCCCTGGCTCGGCCAGCCGAACTCGGCGATCACGATGCGCTTGCCCGGGAAAAGGTTGCGCAGGAGGTTGTAGCGGTCGACGGCCTGGTCGACCGCCTGGTCCGAACGGAAGTTTTCCCAGTAGGGCAGAACGTGCGCGGCGATGAAATCGACGTTGGAGGCAAGGTCCGGATTGTCGCGCCAGATATTCCAGATCTCGCCGGTGGTGACGGGCACGCGGACCGAGCCCTTCACCTTCTTGATCATGTCGATGAGGTCTTCGACCTTCTGCTCGCCGCGGTAGATCACCTCGTTGCCGACCACGACGCCGACGACGTTGCTGTTCTTGCGGGCGAGCTCGATGGCGGCCTTGATCTCGCGCTCGTTGCGATCCTTGTCCTTGTCGATCCAGGCGCCGACGGTGACCTTGAGGCCGAACTCGGCGGCGATCGGCGGCACCAGTTCCACGCCGCCCGTGGACGAATACAGGCGGATCGCGCGCGTCATGGTCGACAGCGTCTTCAGGTCGGCGCGGATTTTCTCGACGGTCGGAATGTTGTCGATGTCGGGGTGGGCCGAGCCTTCGAACGGTGCGTAGGACACACTGGGCAGGAGGCCCTTGAAGTCGGGCGCGGGTTTCTGGTCGCGCAGGACTCCCCACAGACCAGCGTGAAGCGCGGACACAAGCAACAGAACGGCGGCGACAACGCGCATCGCGGCTAGACCAAAAGGGGCTGAGGTGGCAGGGAAGCGGATCCGACCCCGAGATCCGACCGTGTCCCCGGCAAAGGGAGCATACCTCTGCCGCGCGGTTTCACAACTGTCATGGCCTCATGTCCTTATGAGGGCATGGTCTTTTCGAACGACGCGCGGCAGTGCCAACCGCGTCTATGGCTGATCGTTCCTGAACGGCAGGTGAAACGACCCTCGCCTATTTCTGCGGCGCCGGCGTCGGACTTGCTGCAGGCGAGGGGCTCGCGGCCGGCTGCGGTGCCGGCGAATTGCCGGCTGCCGGTGCCGCCGGCTGAGAGGCCGTGGCCGCCGCCTGCTGCGGCTGGGCGGCCGGATTGATCCAGCACGCGTGCACGCGGCTGTCCAGCGTTTCGGCGACCTTGGGGTCGATCTGCCCGCCGAATCGGGTCAGGCAGCGGAACGCGGCCTGGATGTGGCCGCCCGGGCAGCCGAAACGGTCGTAGAGGTCGAGATGGCGAAACGCGGTGTCGAGATCATCCCGCCACATCAGCCGCACCACGCGCCGGCCGAGCCAGACGCATTCGGGGTTGCCGGCCGGGCCGTTGATGACCTGGGCCGCTTCGGCGAATTCGTCGGTGCGGCGCTGGTTCTGGGCGGCATCCTTGGCGGCGGCGTCGGCGGGCTGGGCAGCCGCCTTGCCCTGGTCAGGGGTCGGTGTGCCGCTCTGGGCGGAGACGCCGCCAAGACCGGCGAGAAGGAGAAGGGAGGAGACGGCCAAGGTGGCGGCGAACTGCCGCAGGACCGCATTTCGTGACTCGAACACCCGTTGCCGCATGAATTCCCCAATGTATCCGCTGGCCGTCCGCATCAGGATCCCGCGGACGCGCCGGTGATGGCGTCCAAATGGGTCTCCAATGCGGCGGAAAAGTCTTTGCGAGTCCATGACCTGTATTTCGAATTTTGTCCAGCAAAGTCACAATCCTAGAGCACGGTCGAACGGCCGCAGCCAGATTCCTTTTTGGGGGAGGGGCGGATCCGCAGAGTGGATCGGCATTTGGACCACCCCCTTGGCAGATGGCGTGCGAGCAGGTAATCGACGGACCCTTCGCGGAGGACGGAACCGATTTCTCTTCGTACGCCACTGGCGCTTCTGCTCGTTTCGTTGGGTGCGATCGCTGCCGTGTGGTGGTGGCTTGCCACGCCGATCACACTCGCGCGCGCCCCGATCGACCCCGCCGACAAGGTCCAATGCGTCTCCTACGCGCCGTTCCGCGGCGAGCAGTCGCCGCTGGACGCATGGACTCATATCGAAGCCGACCAGATCGAGCAGGACCTGCGCCAGCTCAAGCAAATCACCGACTGCGTTCGCACCTATTCGATGGAGAACGGGCTCGATCAGGTTCCGGCGATCGCCGCCAAAGTCGGCGGGTTGAAAGTGCTCCAGGGCATCTGGCTCTCCAGCAACCGCACCAAGAATTTCGAACAGGCCGGGCTCGCCATTCGCCTCACCAAGCAATTCCCCGACGTCATCACCGCGGTCATCGTCGGCAACGAGGTGCTGCTGCGCGGTGAAATGACGACGGCGGATCTCGTCTCGATCATCCGCCTGGTGAAGACGCAGGTCAGCGTGCCCGTGACCTATGCCGACGTCTGGGAATACTGGCTGAGGAATCGCGAGGTCTCCGACGCCGTCGACTTCGTCACCATCCACATCCTGCCTTATTGGGAGGATTTCCCCGTGAGGGCGAAATTCGCCTCCGCCCATGTCGAGGCGATCCGCGAGCGCATGGCGGTGGCGTTCCCCGGCAAGGAGATCCTGATCGGCGAAACCGGCTGGCCGAGCGAGGGCCGCATGCGCGACGGCGCGCTGCCGTCGCGAACCAACCAGGCGCGTGTCGTCTCGGAAATCCTGGGCCTTGCCAAGGCGCAGAAGTTTCGCGTCAATCTGATCGAATCCTACGACCAGCCGTGGAAGCGCAGGCTGGAAGGCACGGTCGGCGGCTATTGGGGCCTGTATGACTCGGTGCGCCGGAGCCTGAAATATCCGCCGGGAGAGCCGATCAGCAATTTCCCGTACTGGAAATGGTACATGGGCGCGGGCATGGGCCTTTCCGCGCTGGTGTTCGCCGTCGCACTGATCACGCTGCGCCGGAGGCCGTGGACGCCACGCTTCTCGTCCTGGCTCGGCGTCGGCATCTCGGCGACGACTGCCGGCATCCTGCTCGGGATCGGCGCGGACAAGATGTATTACGAGAGCTACGGGATCGGCGGCTGGCTGCTCTGGGGCGCGCTGTTGCTTGCCGGCATCCTGTCGCCGATCTTCTGTGCGCAGGCGATGGTGATCGGCCGCAGCCTTCCGACCTTCCTCGATCTGCTCGGCCCGCGCGAGGGCCGGAAATGGTCGAAGCTCACCGCGGTACTCGGCCTCACGCTCGCGGCGACGGCGGTGATCGCGGCAGCGACCGCGCTCGGCTTCGTGTTCGACCCGCGCTACAAGGATTTTCCCTACGCTTCGCTGACGATGGCGGTGGTGCCGTTCGCGCTTTTGATGCTGAACCGGCCGCAGATCGGCCAGCGTCCGATCGCGGAAGCCGCGTTCGCGGGCGTGCTGGCGTTGTCGGCCGCGTATGTGCTGGTCAACGAAGGCCGTGACAATTGGCAGTCGCTGTGGACCTGCGCGATCTATCTCTTGTTCGCTCTCACGCTGTGGCGGGCGCGGGCCGAGCAAATCCAAGAATGAAGAGGCCGATCGCCAGGCCCGACAGCACGACATTGTAGAGCACGATGCCGAGACCGGCGGCGACGACGCCGACGGTGAGCAGAACGATCGACGGTCGCATCAGGTTCAGCGTCGCCACCACCAGCGCGACGATCCCGAACACCGAATTCTTGAACAGGACGGTCGCAACCGAACGCCCCTTGCAGATCAGCGTCTGAAGGCCGGCGTCGCAGGCAAGCGCGACCTGCGACAGCTCGATCGCGAGATAGCGCAGATAAAGCGCATAGCCGACGGAGACGAAGCCGACGACGATCAGGAACTGCACCTGGTAGGGCGTGAGGCGGAAGGGCTTTTTGGTCATGGCGGCAATATGGTCGGGATGGCGCGGGCAGGCAACAGGGCAGGCCGAAGTTTCTGTTCGACGCGCGGGCTACAATCCCTTTGACCGATCATCTTGCGGCGCGCGCCATGCGCTCAGACAGGGCAACGGCGCCGACCAGGTCGGCGCCGTCCGGCGGATGCCGCGAGAACAGCTGCCGTTGCGATGATGAATGTCTTCACCTGTGTCTCCCTTGGTCATGGAGGCGGGCACGAGCGATTTCGCATGTCGGCCGCTTCGGTTCACGACCGGGACAACTTGGCAATCGGCGGCTGGTTTCCATGACGGACTGAGATCTGAGTCCGCCTGCGCGCGCGACAGGATACCGTCATCCAGCGTGCGTTCAGGTGGAAGCGGAGTCCATCCTAGCGCCTGAAGAACGACGACAGCGTCGATCCTGTGGATGCTGACGACGCCTCCGGTTTCGCCGGCGCCGGCGCAGGCTGCGCCGCGGGAGCGGGCGCGGGCTCCTCGTGCTTCGAGCGTTTTGAGGAATAGCTGCGGCGGCGCTGCGGCTTCTCGGGCTTTGCGCTCGGCGGGGGCGCGGTTTCGGCTTGCGGGACCGCGTCCTGGTTCTTCTCCGAACTCTTCTCTTGAGCCCTGTCTTGAGTTTTCTCTTGCGCTTTTTCTTGCCCTTTTTCTTGCGCTTTTTCTTGCGCTTTGTCCTGACCGCCACGCATCGACAGGCGCTGGCCGTCGAATATGGTGGTCTCGCAGTGGCGGTCGCTCTCGGCGAGGCCGGCGCAGAATTTTGCCGCGACGGCGGCGTTGACCAGGGGGCCGGCCCCCAAGCGGAGCTGCATGCCGAGGCCGGTGGTGCCTTCCTTGATCATGATGATCGGCCGCAGCGCGGCGATCTCGGGATTGGACTTGGTCAGGCTGCGCCAGAGCGCGCGCAGGCCGTCGATCGAGTTGGCGCCGCCGAGATCGATCGCAAAGCGCGTCTGCTGAACCGCGATCGCTGCGGATTCGCTCTCGGCTGCGTCGGGCGGCTTGGTTGCCGCCGCGACGACCTCAGCCGCGCCGGACGCCGGCTCGGCCTTCTTCTCAGCGGGCTTTTCAGCTGCCTCGGGTTGAACCAGTTTCGATGCGGCCGGATCCGGCGGCGCCATGAGCGACTTGGACGGCACCAGGGGAATGGTCGGCAGCGCGGAGTTCATTGCCGGCGTCTGTTGCACGAGCGAGGCGGCGGCCGCGGTCTGCGGCGGTGGGCTCGCCGGCTCTTTCAACGTTTGCGTCGCAGTGTCCTTCTGAGAATCCTTGGCGGCTTCGGTGCGCGGCTTCTCGCCCGCCGGCGTCGGGGTCGAGGCGACCGGCGCGACGCTGGGTGCTGGCGCTGCGTCCTGCGGCTTCAGGCCCAGCGGCGTGGCGGTTTGCTTGGCAATGGCGCCGGTGACGGAATCGAGCCCTTGCTCGAGGACGGTGACGCGCGAATACAGGCGGTCGCGGTCGCTGTTCAACGTCTCGATGGCGGCGGCGAGTCGGCGCGCCTCGTTCTGGCTCTCCTTCGTCAGCATCTGGAGCCGGTCGGCCTGGTGCGCGAGATCGACGGACGCAACCTGGTCGCGTCGCCAGCCGAGCTGGGCCTGGTTGGCCATCACGGCAAGGACGACGGCGCCCACGGCCGCCACGCCCCACGAGCCCAGCCGCCACATCATACGCCGGTCGAGCGCGTTTTCCTCGGCCAGAAGTCCGGAGAACAGCCCGCCGGTCTCCTTGGTGCCGAAGGCATCCGCCAGTGGGTCGGAATCCTTTGCCATGAATATTAAGCGCCCAGCCCTGTCCGGCTTCCCCGAATCAATCAGGGAACATTAACAGGAAAAGCGCGCCGCACTTGAATTCCGGGCGTTTGCGGGGGTAGCAAGGCGATAGCTTCTGAGGGCCTCGCTGCCCGTCGCGCCGAATTGATTCGGCACTATCTGTCAGGATTTCGATGACCGCCCGTTCCAGTCTCACGATCGTGCTCGCCGCCGGCGAAGGCACGCGCATGCGATCGAGCCTGCCGAAGGTGCTGCATCCCGTGGCTTCTCGGACGCTGCTCGCCCATGTGCTCGCTGCGGCGCCCAAAGAAACCGGCAGCTCGCTGGCGGTGGTGGTCGGCCCCGATCATCAGGCAGTCGTGGAGGAGGCAAAGCGCATCCGCCCCGACGCGCTCACCTTCGTGCAGGGCGAACGCCTTGGCACCGCGCATGCGGTGCTGGCGGCGCGGGAGGCAATCGCGCGAGGCGCGGATGATCTCCTCATTGCCTTCGGCGACACGCCGCTGATCTCGGCCGAGACCTTTGCGCGGCTGCGCGCGCCGCTCGCAAGGGGCGCCGCAATCGCCGCGCTCGGCTTCCGCGCCGCCGATCCCACCGGTTATGGCCGCTTCATCGTCGAGGGCGAGCGTCTGGTCGCGATCCGCGAGCAGGCCGACGCCAGCGCAGAGGAGCGCAAGATCGAGCTGTGCAACGCCGGCGTGATGGCGATGGATGGGCGCCGGGCGCTCGACATCCTCGGACAGATCGGTAATGCCAATTCCAAGGGCGAATATTATCTGACGGACGCGGTCGAAATCGTCCGCAAGCAGGGATGGGAGTCCGTGGTGATCGAGACCAGCGAGGACGAGGTGCGCGGCATCAACACCAAGGCACAGCTTGCCGAAGCAGAAAGCGTGATGCAGGCGCGATTGCGCAAAGCGGCGATGGAGGCCGGCGTCACGCTGATCGCGCCGGAGACGGTGTATCTGTCCGCCGATACCGTGTTCGGCAAGGACGTGACCATCGAGCCATTCGTGGTAATCGGCCCCGGCGTGTCGATCGCGGACGGCACGGTGATCCATTCGTTCTCGCATATCGTCGAGACCAAGCTCGGCAAGAAGGTGTCGATCGGCCCCTATGCGCGGCTGCGGCCCGGCACCTCGCTCGGCGACGGCGCTCGCATCGGCAATTTCGTGGAGACGAAGGCGGCGACGCTGGAGGCCGGCGTCAAGGTCAACCATCTCTCCTACATCGGCGACGCCACCGTCGGCGCCAATTCCAACATCGGCGCCGGCACCATCACCTGCAACTATGACGGATTCAAAAAGCACAAGACGGTGATCGGGCAGGGCGCCTTCGTCGGCACCAACTCCTCGCTGGTCGCACCGGTGACAATCGGCAACGGCGCCTATATCGGCTCGGGCTCGGTGATCACGAAGGATGTACCCGACGACGCGATGGCGCTGGAGCGCAACCAGCAGACCATCCGCGAAGGCGGCGCCGCTCGCTATCGCGAGATGAAGACCGGCGGCAAGAAGCCGGAGAAATGAGCGGCGCTTCTATTGTGTCGCAGCACACTGCGACCTCATCCTGAGGGCCCGCTGGAAGCGGGCGTCTCGAAGGATGGCCGCGAGCGAGATGCGGGCCTTCATGGTTCGAGACGCGCTTCGCGCTCCTCACCTTGGGGGTCTTCTTATGCCGCCTTATTCGTCGTCGGCGAATTCGGAGAAGATGGCGCGGGTCAGGCGCCAGCCGCGGGGCTTGGCGCGCTTGGCCGGTTCGCCTCGCACATGCTTGACGAAGACCGGCTTGCTTTCCTTGCCGCGCTGGGGCGGCGGCCAATGCGCAAGGTGCGTGCCCGTTGTCTCGCTGGCGCGCAGATACATCGACGACAGACCCTTGCGGTCGGACGAGCCTTTCATGGGCTTGTTCTCCTGACTGGAATCGTTGGTCAAACATGTTGACAACGAGTTAACGCGCGCGGTTTAAGGCCTGCCAATTCGACGCAGGCGAAGTAGGGGGCGCGGGCCCCGTGCTGTCTCAATCAGCAATAATTATTGAGTTTCCGGTTCCTTGGGAACTTCGCTAAAAATCGAGCGCGTCGTTTAGGCGATTTTTCGACGGATTTGGGGGATAGTGATCCGCATGTGCGGAATTGTCGGCATTCTCGGTCGCGAAGCGGTTGCAGAGCAACTGGTGGATTCGCTCAAACGTCTCGAATATCGCGGTTACGATTCCGCGGGCGTTGCCACGCTCGAGGGCAAGCACCTGGAGCGTCGCCGCGCCGAGGGCAAGCTGAAGAATCTGGAGAAGCGGCTCGAGGCCGAGCCGCTCAAGGGCACCACCGGCATCGGGCATACCCGCTGGGCCACCCACGGCAAGCCGACCGTCAACAACGCCCATCCGCACGCGACCGAGCATGTCGCCGTGGTGCACAACGGCATCATCGAGAATTTTCGCGAGCTGCGCGAGGAGCTCGAGGCGAAGGGCACGGTGTTCCACACCGAGACCGACACCGAGATCGTGCTGCATCTCGTCGACGAACTGCTGGCGCGCGGCAACAAGCCGGTGGAAGCCGTCAAGCTGACGCTGGCGCGCCTGCGCGGCGCCTTCGCGCTCGGCTTCATCTTCGCCGGCGACAATGACCTCATGATCGGTGCCCGCAACGGACCGCCGCTGGCGATCGGTTACGGCGACGGCGAGATGTATCTCGGCTCCGATGCCATCGCGCTCGGGCCGTTCACCGATACGATCAGCTATCTCGAGGACGGCGACTGGGTTGTGCTGACCCGCAACAGCGCAACGATCTTCGACAAGGACGGCTACACCGTCCAGCGCGACAAGATCAGGCACGCCGCCTCGACTTCGCTGGTCGACAAGGCCAACTATCGCCACTTCATGGCGAAGGAGATCCACGAGCAGCCGGAAGTGGTTGGCCACACGCTGGCACGCTACGTCGATATGGCGACCGAGCGCGTCGCGCTGCCGGTCAAGCTCCCCTTCGACTTCAAGAACATCCAGCGCATCAACATCACGGCGTGCGGCACCGCGAGCTATGCCGGTTTCGTCGCAAAATACTGGTTCGAGCGCTTCGCGCGTGTGCCGGTCGAGGTCGACGTCGCCTCCGAATTCCGCTACCGCGAGACGCCCTTGCGCAAGGGCGACCTCGCCATCTTCATCTCGCAATCGGGCGAGACCGCCGACACCCTGGCCGCGCTGCGCTATGCCAAGGCCGAGGGCGTGCACACGATCGCCGTCGTCAACGTGCCGACCTCGACGATCGCGCGCGAGAGCGAAATCGTGCTGCCGACGCTGGCCGGTCCCGAGATCGGCGTTGCTTCAACCAAGGCCTTCACCTGTCAGCTCATGGTGCTGGCAAACCTTGCGATCGCGGCCGGCAAGGCCCGTGGCAAATTGTCCGAGGAGGACGAGACCGAGCTGGTCCATGGCCTCGTCGAGGTCCCGCGCCTGATGGCAGACGCGCTCACCACCGAGCTCCAGATCGAGAAGCTCGCCCACCGGATCGCCAAGTCGCGCGACGTGCTCTATCTCGGTCGCGGCACCAGCTTCCCGCTGGCGCTCGAAGGCGCGCTGAAGCTGAAGGAGATCTCCTACATTCATGCCGAAGGCTATGCCGCCGGGGAGCTCAAGCACGGGCCGATCGCGCTGATCGACGAGACCATGCCGGTCGTCGTCATCGCACCCCACGACCGCGTGTTCGAGAAGACCGTTTCCAACATGCAGGAAGTCGCCGCGCGCGGCGGCAACATCATCCTGATGACCGACGCCAAGGGCGCAGCGGAGGCGACCGTCGAGTCCCTCGTCACCATCGTCATGCCCGATATGGCAGCGGCCTTCACGCCGATGGTCTATGCCGTCCCCGTGCAGCTGCTCGCCTATCACACGGCTGTCGTGATGGGGACCGATGTCGACCAGCCGCGCAACCTCGCGAAATCAGTGACCGTGGAGTAGGCAGACGGGATATCGGTCAGTCGCAGTCTTCCAAAACCTGCTAGAAGACCCTAGCTTGTTTGAAGCGACCGACCTGGAACCCGAATGACCCCCCGCGACGACGCGCCTGCGCCTCTTGACCCCGTTCCGGAACCGCATACCGGCCTGATGGGCCGCTTCCGCAACTATTTTCTCACCGGCCTCGTGGTGACGGGACCGATCGCGATCACCCTCTATCTGGTCTGGTGGTTCGTCACCTGGGTCGATGGCGTGGTGCGGCCGTTCGTGCCGCTGGCCTATCGGCCGGAAACCTATCTGCCCTATGGCGTCCCCGGCTGGGGACTGATTGTCGCATTCTTCACGCTGACGCTGGTCGGCTTCCTCGCGGCCAATTTGATCGGCCGCACGCTGGTGGATGTCGGCGAGACCTTCCTGGGCCGGATCCCTGCGGTGCGTGCCATTTACCGCGGCCTGAAGCAGGTGTTCGAGACGCTGTTCTCGGGCAAAGGCTCGAGCTTCCGCAAAGTCGGCCTCGTCGAATTTCCCTCGCCGGGCATGTGGTCGATCGTGCTGATCTCGCAATCGCCGAACGAGGACATCGCACGCAACCTGCCGGGACAGGAGGAGCACGTCTCGGTGTTCCTGCCGTGCTCGCCAAACCCGACCACCGGTTTCTTCTTCTATGTTCCGAAGAGCAAGATCATCGAGGTCGACCTCAGCGCCGAGGATGCCGCGACGCTGATCATGTCGGCCGGCGTGGTGCAGCCGGGCTCGGCACCCGATCCGAAGAAGGCGGCGGCGCTTGCCGGCGTGGCGAACGCCGCGCGTATTGCCAATGCCTCCAAGCTCCAACCCGAGCCTGCGAAGGCGGAGTAGGGCTATTCCGTCGCGGGATGGCCACGACCACGCGGCCGCATTCGGCCTCTGCTATTCTCGGGTTGAACCGAGCGTGCCGCTCGGAAGTCGACCTGGAGTGCACGATGTCCAAAACCATTGCGATCCTCGCCCCCGGTGCCATGGGCAGTGCCGTGGCCCGCCGGCTCAGCGAAAACGGCGCACGCGTGCTGACGTCGCTGAAGGGCCGGAGCGAGGCGACGCTGAAACGGGCGGCAGACGCCGGCATGGTCGGCGCCGAGGACGATGAGATTGCGGACGCCGACATCATCCTCTCGATCGTGCCGCCGGGCGAAGCCGTCGCGCTGGCCGAACGCCTTGCCTCGCTGATCGTCAGGCGCGAGAAGAAGCCGGTCGTGGTCGACTGCAACGCCGTCAATGTCGATACGGTGCAAAGAATCGAGGAGATCATCGGCTCGGCGCAGGCGCCGTTCGTCGATGCCGGCATCATCGGATTTCCGCCGCAGCCCGGCGGCAAGGGCCCCGCCTTCTACATGTCGGGCGAGCATGCCAAGGACGTCGGCGTGCTGAAAGACCTCGGTCTCGACGTGCGGATCGTCGAAGGCCCGGTCGGCGCGGCCTCTGCGCTCAAGATGTCCTACGCCGGCATCGTCAAGGGCCTCGCCGGCATCGGCTCGGCCATGGTGATTGCGGCCACGAAGGCAGGCGCAGCCGATGCGCTCCGCGACGAGCTCGCGCTCAGCCAGCCTGCAATTCTGGCACGCCTCGAAGTGGCGTTGCCGGACATGATCCCGAAGGCGTATCGCTGGGTCGCCGAGATGCGGGAGATTTCGGGATTCTTGGGGCCGGATCATCCGGCCAGCCAGATCTATGAAGGCTTTGCGAAGTGGTTCGAGCATCTGGCGGAGGATGCGAACGGTGAGGCGGCGGACGCCGCGCTGATGAAGGCGTTCGCGGCGAATGTCCCGAAGAAGGACTAGAGCCTACCTGTATGCGCGATCTGTCGAATGTCTTGCGCCAAGACCTTGGGCTAGGACAGTGGTTGCGTCTCCGAGAACATATCGACGATCTTGTTGGTCATGCCGTCCACGATCAGCACCTGATCCTTCATCTTGACGTACATATAATCGCGCAGCTCCGGCAATTGCGCGAGCACCTGCGCGGGCAGTCCTTGAGCCTTGACACCTTTTGGAAGCGTTGCGCCAACGGCAGGGGTAAAGTCCTTGGCTGGCTGGGTGGTCTTCAGCCGGAACTGGATATCGTTATGCTCGGTCAGCACGGTCTTGCGGATCTGCTCGCGCTGCGCGTTGGTGAGGCTGAGTTTCGGCAGGGATGGATGTTGCGATATCGTTGTGCCGTCGCTCAATTCAACTGCACCTTGCCCACCCGGTTGCGCGAGCGATACTGCGGGCGCGCCGAGTAAGATCGCGAGCGCGGCGATGGTGGTGGGAGCCCTCATGGTCTGCTCCTTCCTGTCTGCGCCGCCCTTGATTAATTAACAGGGCGATAGTGCGTCCGTTCCGCGGCCCCGGGATCGGGCTACGCCAAGAGTTCTGTGCGTGCACACAAAGCGGCAACGGCGGGTGTGTGCTGGACCGCCTTGACCGAGTATCGCTTCCCGTCGGCATTGCGCTGGCGACGGATCAGCCTGGATTGGCCCATATGCGCCAATGGGTCGGCTGAATGTCGGCGTGCGTTTTGCCCGTTCGATCGACCCAATTGGATCCGTCCTTGTGACAAGGAAAAGGAAGCGAGTGGACGATACCATCAAAGTCCAGCGCGCAGATTTCGAGATCTCCGTCTGAGGGAGCCGTCGAAGTGGACTGCCATTCGGTGGAGATGAACTGCATGATCTACCTCCAGCAGGGGATGTGGGGACAGTTCCAATATAATCTTTAGCACCAGTGATCGGTCCCTGAATGTGAGCCAGCTCGCAATGACCGTATCTTTCATTGGGGCAATTGCATTGTCCTTGCCTCGGGCGCATGGGAACGCTTCAGCCCGCACCGATCAACGGGATCGCCTCGTCGCGTTCATAAAGATACAGCAAGCACCGCAGCGCCTCGCCGCGCTCGCCTTTTAGCTTCGGATCATCCTTCAGGATGCGCAACGCCTCGTCGCGGGCCTGGGAGATGAGCTGGCCGTGCACCTCAGGGCGCGCGATGCGGTAGCCGGGCAGACCGCTCTGGCGCACGCCCAGCACATCGCCTTCGCCGCGCAGCTTCAGGTCCTCCTCGGCGATGCGGAAGCCGTCGGTGGTCTCGCGAATCACTTTCAGCCGCGCCTTCGACATCTCGCCGAGCGGCTCACCATAGAGCAGGATGCAGGTCGAGGCTTCCGAGCCGCGCCCGATGCGGCCGCGCAGCTGGTGCAGCTGGGCGAGGCCAAAGCGCTCGGCATTCTCGATCACCATGATGGTCGCGGCCGGGACGTCGACGCCGACCTCGACCACGGTGGTGGCGACCAGGAGCCCGATCTCATGCGCAGCGAACTGGCCCATCACACGGTCCTTTTCCGTGCCTTTCATCTGGCCGTGGACGAGCCCGACACGTTCGCCGAAGCGTTTTTGCAGGCTCTCGAACCGTTTGGTCGCATTGGTCAAGTGCTCGGTGCCTTCGGCCTCGGATTCGTCGACCAGCGGGCAGATCCAGTAGACCAGCTTGCCGGCTTCGAGCGCGCGGCCGACACCCTCCATGACCTCGCTGATGCGGCTCATCGGCACCGCGCGGGTGTCGATCGGCTGGCGCCCGGCGGGCTTTTCGCGCAACTCGGAGATGTCCATGTCGCCGAAATAGGTCAGCACCAGCGTGCGCGGGATCGGCGTCGCGCTCAACACCAGCACGTCGACGGCCTCGCCCTTGGACGTGAGCGCGAGGCGCTCGCGCACGCCAAAACGGTGCTGCTCGTCGACGATGGCAAGCGCGAGATCATGGAAGATCACGTCATCCTGGATCAGCGCGTGAGTGCCGACGAGAAGGTCGATTTCGCCTTCTGCGAGCTGGGCGATGATCTCGCGCCGCTCCTTGCCCTTCTCGCGGCCGGTGAGGATCGCAACCCGCATGCCGGCGCGCTCGGCGAGCGGAGCGATGGTCTTGATGTGCTGGCGCGCCAAAATTTCCGTCGGCGCCATCAGCGCGGCCTGCTTGCCGACTTCGGCGACCGCGGCGGCCGCGAGCAGCGCGACGACCGTTTTGCCCGAGCCGACGTCGCCCTGGAGCAGGCGCAGCATGCGCACCGGCTGCTTCAGATCCTCGGCGATAGCGGCCGCGGCGCCACGCTGGGAGGGCGTCAGTGCGTAGGGCAGGGCGTCGATGATCTTGTTGCGCAGGTGGCCGTCGCCGGCATTGCGGACGCCGGCCGGCCGACGCAGCTGTGCGCGGATCAGCGCGAGCGCGAGCTGCCCGGCCAGAAGCTCATCGAACGCGAGTCGTGACCAGAACGGATGATCGGGCAAAATGTCCGTGAGCTCGACCGGTTGGTGCACACGCGTCAGCGCTTCCGCGACGGGGGGAAAATTGCAACGGCGCAGCACCTCGGGACTGATCCATTCCGGCAGAGCGGGCAGCTTCTGCAGCGCCTGCGCGATCGCGCGGCGGAGCGAGCCGAGCGCGAGCCCTTCGGTTAGCGGATAGACCGGATCGATCCCGGAGAGCTTTGAGATCGCCTCCTCGTCGAGCACGCGATCAGGATGCACGATCTGCGGGATGCCGTCATACATCTGCAGCGTTCCGGAGACGTAGCGCTTCGCGCCCATCGGCAGCAGTTTTTCGACATAGCCCGGCTTGGCGCGGAAGAAGGTCAGAACGACATCGCCGGTGTCGTCGCTGGCGTACACCAGATAGGGGGCGCGCGCGTTGCGCGGCGGAGGCGGGCGGTGGCGATCGACGGTGACCTCCAGCGTCACCATGGTTCCAACGGCGGCGTCGCGGATTTTTGGCCGCGCCCGGCGGTCGATGACCTGGCTCGGCAGATGCAACAGCAGATCGACCAGCCGCGGCGTCTGGCTCCGGCCGAGCAGGTACTGCAGCAGCTTGTCCTGCTTGGGACCGACGCCGGGCAGGCTGGTCACGGGAGCAAACAGTGGATTGAGCAGGCTGGGGCGCATGAGACGAATCTAGGATCGTTTCGGCCCGTCATGCCCGGCTTTATGCCGGGCATCCACGTCTTTTTTCGTGCCCTGCGCCGGCACCGGCCCATGCCAAATCGAGGGCTGACATGGCCACCCCGAGTGGCTATATCACACCCGCCCGGCACGTCCGGGCTTTCTGCGTTTGACTGGATTTGAGACATGACGGGAACGACACGATCGAGCAGCGGCCTTGATGACCGCCGCAAGCGGCTTTTGTTCCGCTGCTGGCATCGCGGCACGCGCGAGATGGATCTGATCCTCGGCCGCTTCGCCGATGCCGAGATCGGCAATCTGTCCGACGCCGAGCTCGGTGAGCTCGAGCGCCTGCTCGAAGTCAACGATCCCGATCTCTATGCCGCCATCACCGGCGACAAGGTGCTGCCGGCCGACGTCACCGGCGCGCTGTTCGCCCGCATCAAGGCCTATCCGATCGCGGACGGCAACGCATGAAGCAGGGCATGAAATCTCCGGCTGAGCTGCTCGCGCCCGGCCGCGCGCTGACGCTCGCCAATGTCGCAGAAGGCGCGGAAGGCCTCGTCGTCTCCGATCTCGCCCGCGCCATTGCGGCGCGGCCGAAGAAGCCGGCGGTCAGCCTCGCGGTGGTCTGCCGCGACGGCGGGCGCATGCAGCAGCTCGAACGCGCACTGCAATTCTTTGCGCCCGATCTGCCGGTGCTGACCTTTCCGGCCTGGGATTGCCAGCCCTATGACCGCGTCTCGCCGCATGGTGGCATCCTCGCGCAGCGCCTGACCACGCTGGCGCGGCTGGCCTCGCTCAGCGGCAGCGACAAGCCACTGATCGTGCTGACCACGGTGAACGCCGTGGTGCAGCGCGTGCCCGCACGCGAGCTCGTCGCGGCGCAGGCGCTGTCGGTCGCACCGGGCAACGTCGTGCCGATGGACACCGTCGTCGCCTGGCTCGAGCACAACGGCTACAACCGTTCCTCGACCGTGCGCGAGCCCGGCGAATACGCCGTGCGCGGCGGCATCCTCGACCTGTTTCGGGCCGGGCTCGAGCAGCCGGTCCGCTTCGACTTCTTCGGCGACAGCCTGGAATCGATCCGCTCCTTCGATGCCGAGACCCAGCGCACGCTGCTCGACATGCGCTCGCTCGATCTCGTGCCGGTCTCCGAGTTCCAGCTCGTCACCGATACCATCCGCCGTTTCCGTATGGGCTATGTCGCCGAGTTCGGCGCGCCCGAGCGTGATGATGCGCTCTACGAGGCCGTCAGCGAAGGCCGCCGCCATCCCGGCATGGAGCACTGGCTGCCGCTGTTCCAGGACCGCATGGACACGCTGTTCGATTATCTGCAAGGCGCGACTGTTGCGATCGAGCCGCAGGCCGAGGACGCCGTCCGCGAGCGGTTCAAGCAGATCCTCGACTACTACCAGGCCCGCCGCGAGGCGATGGAGCATCCCGGCGGCGGCGCCATCTACAAGCCGCTGCCGCCCGACCGGCTCTATCTGACCGACGAGGAATGGACCAGGCGCCTCGGCGAGATCCCGTTGGCTCGTCTGACGCAATTCTCGGTGCCGACCGACGGCACCGGCGTCGTCGATGCCGGCGCGCGCAAGGGCCGCGATTTCGCGCCGGAGCGCAACGACACAAGCGTCAACGTGTTCGAGTCCGTGGTCAGCCACGTCATGGCACTGCAGGCGCAGCGCAAGAAGGTGGTGATTGCGCTGTGGACCGAAGGCTCGCGCGACCGCATGACCTCGATGCTGCGCGACCACAAGCTCGCCCATACCACCAGCGTCAACAGCTGGCGCACGGTGCAGGCGACGCCGCGCAACGAGACCATGCTGGCCGTGCTCGGCCTCGAAAGCGGTTTCGAGACCGACGAGATCGCTGTCATCAGCGAGCAGGACATCTTGGGCGACCGCCTGGTGCGGCCGCGCAAGGCGAGCCGCAAGCTCGACAATTTCATCTCGGAGGTGACGAGTCTGGCTGCCGGCGACATCGTCGTCCATGTCGAGCACGGCATCGGCCGCTTCATCGGCTTGCAGACGCTCGACGTTGCCGGCGCGCCGCATGACTGCCTCGAGCTGCATTATGCCGCCGAGACCAAGTTGTTCCTCCCGGTCGAGAACATCGAGCTCTTGTCGCGCTACGGCTCCGATCAGACCAGTGTCGAGCTCGATCGTCTCGGCGGTTCGGGCTGGCAGACCCGCAAGGCTAAACTCAAGAACCGCATCCGCGAGATCGCGGGCGAGCTGATCAAGATCGCGGCCGAGCGCATGCTGCACGAGGCGCCGAAATTGCCGGTGCAGCAGGGTCTCTATGACGAATTCTGCGCGCGCTTTCCCTATGACGAGACCGAGGACCAGCTCGGCGCCATCGAGTCCACGCTGAAGGATCTCGAAAAGGGCCGCCCCATGGACCGGCTGATCTGCGGCGACGTCGGCTTCGGCAAGACCGAGGTGGCGCTGCGCGCCGCCTTTGCGGTGGCGCTCGACGGCAAGCAAGTCGCGGTCGTGGTGCCGACCACGCTGCTGGCGCGCCAGCACTACAGGACCTTCGTCGAGCGGTTCAAAGGCTTCCCGGTCAACATCGCGCAGGCCTCACGGCTGATCCCCACCAAACAGCTCAACGAGGTGAAGAAGGGCATTGCCGACGGCTCCGTCGACATCGTCGTCGGCACGCACGCGCTGCTCGGCAAGACCATCAAATTCCGCGACCTTGGCCTGCTCATCGTCGACGAGGAGCAGCATTTCGGCGTCAGCCACAAGGAGCGGCTGAAGGCGCTGCGTGCCGAGGTCCACGTGCTGACGCTGTCGGCGACGCCGATCCCGCGGACGCTGCAGCTGGCGCTGACCGGCGTCCGCGAGCTCTCGATCATCGCCTCGCCCCCTGTCGACCGACTTGCGGTGCGCACCTTCGTCGCCCCGCACGATCCCTTGATGATCCGCGAGGCGCTCTTGCGCGAGCGCTATCGCGGCGGCCAGGCGTTCTACGTGGTGCCGCGCATCGACGACCTCGCCGAGGTCAAGGACTTCCTCGACAAGAACGTGCCGGAGATGAAGGTCGCGGTCGCGCACGGCCAGATGCCGCCCGCCGTGATCGAGGACATCATGACCGCATTCTACGACGGCAAGTTCGACATTCTGCTGTCCACGACGATTGTCGAGTCGGGCCTCGACATCCCCAACGCCAACACGTTGATCGTGCACCGCGCCGACATGTTTGGCCTCGCCCAGCTCTACCAGCTCCGCGGCCGCGTCGGCCGCTCCAAGCTGCGCGCCTATGCGCTGTTCACGCTGCCGGCGCAGCAGAAGATCACCGCGCAGGCCGAGCGCCGGCTCACCGTGCTGCAATCGCTGGAGACACTGGGCGCCGGCTTCCAGCTCGCCTCGCACGACCTCGACATCCGCGGCGCCGGCAATCTGCTCGGCGAGGAACAGTCCGGCCACATCAAGGAGGTCGGCTTCGAGCTCTACCAGTCGATGCTGGAGGAGGCGATCGTCAATCTCAAGGCCGGCGTCTCCGAGCCCGCCGCCGACCGCTGGTCGCCGCAGATCACCATCGGCATGCCCGTGCTCATCCCCGAGGATTACGTCAGCGACCTCTCGGTGCGGCTGTCGCTGTACCGGCGTCTTGCCGATCTCGACACCGAGGAGGAGATCGAGAACTTCGGCGCCGAGATGCGCGATCGCTTCGGCGTGCTGCCGGACGAGGTGCGCTACCTCTTCAAGGTCGCCGCGATCAAGGCGTTCTGCCGACGCGCCAATGTCGAGAAGATCGACGCCGGCCCGAAGGGCGCCGTCATCGTCTTCCGCGACAATTCCTTCGCCCATCCCGACCGCCTCGTGACCTTCATCCGCAGCCATGGCCAGGCCGCCAAGGTGCGGCCCGACATGAAGGTGGTGTTCCTGCAGGACTGGGAGACGCCGGAAGAGCGCCTCGCCGGCACGACCGAGATCATGCGGCAGCTGGCGCAGCTCGCCGAGAGCAAGAAGGCGGCGTAGGGCACCAGTCTCACCACGTCATTGCGTGGAGCCCTTGCGACGAAGATTCCATGGGGAGTGGATAGCGACCAGGTCTGAGGCCAGACTGAGGGTTGCTGAATCCATTCAACCTGGAGACGACGATGTTGCTCGATCATCCTTCCGACGGACTGGCCGCTATCCGCACGCAGTTTGGCGCAATTTTTGTGTCATTGGAACTGAGCCGTTCGACATGGCTGGTCACTTCGCTGTCGCCCTGCAAGGGCGAGAAGATGTCCAAACGCAGCATGAAGGCCGGCGACCTTTCGGAACTGTTGAAGCTGTTTGCGGAGCTGAAGCGCAAGGCGCAGGCGCGAACGGGTGAGAGCTATCCGCTCATCGCGATCCAGGAGGCGGGGCTGGACGGGTTCTGGCTTCACCGCGCCCTGCAGCAGGAAGGCATCGAGAGCCACGTAGTCGATCCGGCCTCGATTGCGACGCCGCGCCGGCGCCGGCGGGCCAAGACGGACCGGCTGGATGGCGAGACGCTGTTGCGGACGCTGCTGGCCTACAAGCGCGGCGAGGTACGGGTCTGCGCCATGGTCGTTGCGCCCTCTCCGGCAGAGGAGGACCGCCGTAGGCTGTGCCGCGAGCGAGAGACCTTGATCGCGGAGCGGATCGAGCATGTGAACCGGATCAAGGGTCTTCTGTTCGCGCAAGGGATCTTCGACTACGCGCCGCTGCGGCGAGACCGGCGGAAGCGGCTGGAGGCCTTGCGGACGGGCGACGGGCGCGCCTTGCTGGCGCATCTGAAGGCGCAGATCAGCCGCGAACTCGACCGGCTCGAACTGCTGCTCGACCAGATCACGGCGGTGGAGCGCGAGCAGGATGCGTTGCTGGCCGCGAGCAAGGCGGCGGGGGAGAAGACCGTATCGAACCCGGTGGCAATGCTGCTCGAACTGAAGAGCCTGGGCCCGAACTTCACGGCCGTTCTCTGGTCGGAGGCCTTTTACCGGCAGTTCGCCAACCGCCGCCAGATTGCATCCTATGCCGGCCTTGCAGCCACGCCATGGCGCAGTGGCGGCATCGAGCGCGAGCAAGGCGTGTCGAAGGCTGGCAATCCGCGCCTGAGAACCACGATGATCCAGCTCGCCTGGCTCTGGGTACGCCACCAGCCTCAATCGGCTTTGACCCAGTGGTTCAAGGTGCACAGCCAACGCGGCCGCAAGCGCGCGATCGTGGCGCTCGCGCGCAAGCTGCTCGTGGCCCTCTGGAAGTACGTGACCGCGGGCGTGGTGATCGAGGGAGCCGAGATAAAGGCCGCCGCCTGACACCACGCTCCTCAGCCTCAAAGCCAATCCGCCGAGATTGATCAGCCTCGGCCGATCCGGGTGGACGAACCGATGGATTGCATGGCTTCAAACGCCGTAACGAAGAATGGTCTCGTCCTCTCGAGCCTGCCCGCCGCAAGCGGAATGTTGGTGCAGCCGCCGCCGCGCGGCGACCGAATGTGAGTTTGATCTGGCAAGCAAACCAGATTGCAAAAACCGGCTCGACCCTTGGATCGCCTGACGAAAAGGAGTTATCCGCCCGCTGCCCCGACTGCCAAAGCCTGATGGCGTGCTCGCTCGAGTCAAGGCCAAGTCGCTTCGCGACGGCCCTCCGGGCCGACCTTGACTCGATCTGCGCGCGCCATCCCACGTGCTCCACGGTCGGGACGAAGAGCTGGCCTGCAATCGAACAAAGAGCTGAACAAACCGCCTTGACACACCAAATCCCCATGTGAGCAATCCAGAATCTTCCCACAGAGACAGTCTGGATTTGCTTCGCTGCGCTCGCAATGACGGTGCTTGTTGCGATAGCGCGCGAGAAAACTACGAGGCCGCCCGCGACGCGTCCGCCGACAGCCGCGCCAGCAGTGACCTTGCCGTATCCGACGGCGATAGCGAGTCCACGCTGACGACGGGATCGCTGCGCATCTCGTGCTTGCCATTGGACGTGTGCCGCATCACCGCGGACAGGCGGCGGGCGATCATATGAGCGGTGCGGAAGTCGGTCTCCGCGAACACGACGATGACGGAGCCGTCCTTCTGTGCCGCGCCAAAATCCATCTGGCGCATCAGGCGGCTGAGGATACGTGCGGCATCGAGCTGGGCGCGGGAATTATTGGGATCGAAGGCGAAGCGGGCGACCGAGAGGCCGCCGCCGCGGGCGAGCGTCTGCTCCACTGCCTTGGCAAAATCCCGGGCAAAGGCTTCCGTCGTGAGCAGGCCGCTGCGTGGATCGAGCCAGCCGCCGGCATCGATTGAGCGCAGCGTGCGGCTCAGCTGCGCTTCCATCGCGTGCTGGCGGATCAAGGGCAGCGCGTTGGCGGCGACCTTGGCCGGCTCGCCCTGGATCAGCTCGAGATTGGGCAGGTCGTAAGTTTGCGCCAGCTGGTGCGCGGTGACGATCACGGGCAGGCTGCGGAAGCGGGTGTCCTCCGCGAGCACCGTGAGGAAGGCATCGGTCACGCGCGCGGTGAAACCTTCGGCGAGCACAACGCCGTCGAGGTCGCGGGTGTTGAGGTGTTTGGCGGCGGCCTCGATCGAGAGCGCGCCGACCACGCCGACGCGCTCACCCAGCGCGACGGAGAGCGCGGGATAGGCAGCGCCGCGACCGATCAGCAGCACGGTGGCGTCGCGTGCGGGATCGCCCGCCGGCAGCGTGACCTTCGCTTCCGGCAGCCGGCGCAGCACCGTTGCATGCAGTGTGCGCACGCGTAGCGCGGCACGGAGCCGCGCGATCAGGCGGTCGGGATTGCCGCCGCGCGAGGAGAAGGGCAGGGCGTTGTGCGGCAGCATGCCCGCCGCATTCAGGGCCACCAAGGGAACGTAAGGCGATTGATCGGCGATCTTCCTTGCGAGGAGCGTCACATGCGGCTCGTGTCCGGCATGCATCGCGGCGAGAACCGCGGCCGGCTGCACCGCTTCGACCGCGCGCGCCGCGCCGGCCCAATCGCTGTCGACCACGGGAAACAGCCGGGCCTCGTCCAGCGCCGCCACGAAGGCCGGGCGCTGGGCATCGGACACAAACAGGATCGGGCCCGCCTGGGACATCAATAGACTCGAGATCACGCAACAGATGCCGCGCAGTCTAGTCGGGTCGCCTTAATGCTGCGTCAATGTGACAGGCGAAACTGTGCTCAAGCAGGCCCGGAGCGGTCGCGAAAAGCCTCAACCATCAGGGGGTTAAGCCCGAGCTCGCTGAGCGCCTCGCGGGCGCGGGCATTGTCCTGGGCGCGCCCGGCAAGCCGGTGCCCGGAGAGGCGGTCGGGCAGCGCCGTGAGCAGGGCGCCCTGGCCGAGCCGGCGCGCCCATTCCTGGAGATCGTTGGAGAGGAAACGGTAGCCGCCGACCGCCATGATGCCGGAAGGCGGCGCGGTGATGCAGATTGCGCCGCTGGTACGGTCGAGCCGCGCCGCATAGCCGGTGTCGACATAATCGCGCGGCGGCTGCGCCGTCAGCGTCTCGCCGACCGGCTGCGGCGGGGCATAAGCTGCGATCGGTACCATCGGCCCGCGCAGGCCGAGCGTGCCCTTCGAGGTCAGCAGGATCTCGCCGGCGATGGAGGAGCCCGACTGCTCGCGCGGGGCGCCGTGCGGCCCGGGCATCACCGGCACCGGCATGCCGTCCTCGCCGCGGCGGGCGCCGAACAATCCGGCCTCGCCGAACAGATAGACGTCGGTCAGCGGTGCATGCGGCGCGATCCAGGCATCGCTCGCCGCGACCTGCTCGGGCGCGCGCCACAGGCCGATGACGTTGCGTAAGCTCGGCATCCGCGCCGCCAGGCCGGCATCGCCGAGGCGCAGCGCGAACTGTGCGGGCGCGATCAGCACCTCGCACTCGTGCTCGTTGATCTGCTGCTCCAGCACCTCGTTGTCGAAGGGATGATGCAGCGCCAGCGTTCCGCCCGAGAGCAGCCACACCGCGAGGGAGGAGGCGAGGCCTGCAAACGACATCGGCGTGAATGCCGCCATCACGGTTGCGCCTTGCTTGATGTCGGCTTCGAGCGACATCGCGAGGCCACCGGCAATCAGGCTGAAATGCGGCCGCGGCACGGGGCGAAAGCCCTCCGCGGTGACGTCGAAGGAGATCATCGCCGCCTTGCGGCCGTCCTGGATCACGGCGCGCGTGGTGCCGGGCGGGCGGGCCAGAACGTCGTCGAGCGAAGCCATGCCCTCGGGCAGATTGCCTCCGAAGCCGCAGACATGACGGATCGAGAACGCCTCGGCAGCGGCGTGCATCGCGAGGTCTGCATGGCCGATGCCGTCGACCGTGCTCATGGTGACGATGGCGCGCGCCGCGGTGCGGTTGAGCGCCGCGGTCAGTTCCGCATGGCGCCACAGCAGCGGCAGCACGGCGACGACGAGGCCGGCGCGATGGGCGGCGAGCACGGTGAGCACGAACTCGACCGTGTTCGGCAACTGGATCGCAACGATGGAATTGGCCGGCAGCCCCGATTCGACGAAATGCGCCGACAGTGCCTCGATGGCCGTGTCGGCCTCGGCGTAGCTCATCCGCCGCGGCTGATGCCCGGTGACGCGCGCCTTGTTGAGGGGATCGAGCAGAGCGGTTGCGTGCGGCTGCCGCGTCAGCGTGCGCTGAAACAGCGTGTCGAGCGTCGGCGATATTGCTGGCTGGTTCACGGCGTCACTTTGCTTGTTGAGCTTGCGGCGGCCCCTTCGACCACCAGGTCTCCGGCAAATAGCCCGAGAGCGAGGTGGCCTTGGGCCGTTCTATCCGATTCCAGCGCGCGATCCATTGCTCCGGTACGTTAAACAGCGGGATCGTATAGAAGCCCGCGATCAGGGCGCGGTCGAGCGCGCGCACCGCCGAGACGAAATCCGTACGTTCGTGGGCCTCGAGCAGGGCAGCGATCATGGCATCGACCGCGGGATCCCTGGCGCCCATGTAATTGCGAGTGCCGGGATTGTCGGCGGCGGCGCTGCCCCAATAGAAATACTGCTCGTTGCCGGGCGACAGCGACTGGTCCCAGCGGTTCTGGATCATGTCGAACTCGTAAGCGAGCCGGCGCTGGTCGAACTGCACGGGATCGACCGAGCGAACGCTCGGCTCGATGCCGGCACGCTTGAGGTCGCGCTGGAACGCGAGCGCGATGCGCTCCTGGTCGCGGGTCGTGACCATGATCTCGAAGGTGAAGGGCGCCTTGGTCGCGCGATTGCGCAGCACTGTTCCTTCGAGATCGTAGCCGGCCTCCGACAACAGCTTGAGCGCGGCGCGCAGGGTGGTGCGATCGCGCCCCGAGCCGTCGGTGACCGGCAGGCGGTAGCTGCCGTCCATGACGTCGCGCGGGATCTGCGCGGCGAAGGGCTTCAGCAGCTCACGCTCGCGCGCATCCGCAGGGCGGCCATAGGCCGACAGCTCCGATCCGGCGAAATAGCCGGCCACACGCGAATAGAGGCCGAAGAAATAGTTGCGATTGACCAGCTCGAAATCGAACAGCAGCGTCAAGGCCTGCCGCACGCGGACGTCGGCGAAGATCGGACGTCGCGCGTTGAACACCAGGAATTCGGAAGGCTGCGGCACGCCGGGCTTGATGGTGTCGCGGATCACCTCGCCGCTTCTGGCGGCCGGAAAATCGTAGCCGTCGTGCCAGCGCAAGGGCTCGTTCTCGACCCGGAAATCGTAGAGGCCGCGCTTGAAGGCCTCGAACTGGCCGTTGGCCTCGCGAAAATAATCGAGCCTGATCTCGTCGAAATTGTAGAGCCCGCGATTGATGGCGAGGTCGCGGCCCCAGTAATCGGGATTGCGGGTGAGCGTCACGCTGGCGCCCGGCTTCACCGCGGTCACGCGATAGGGACCGGAGCCGACCGGCGCCGCCAGCGTCGTCTCCTCGAAGGTCGCGACATCGACCGCGTGCTTCGGCAGGATCGGCATCAGGCCGAGGATCAGCGGCAGCTCTCGGTCGTTGGCGCCGGTGAGGTCGAAACGGACGGTGAGGGAATCCGGCGCGTCGGCCTTGGCGACTTTGGCGTAGTACTGCCGGTGATTGGGGCGGCCGTGGTCGCGCAGCAATTGCCAGGAGAACAGCACGTCCTCGGCCGCTACCTGCTTGCCGTCGGAGAAGCGGGCGCGGGGATCGAGGCGGAACGTGACGAAGCTTCGCTCGTCATTGGTTTCGACCGTCCTGGCGAGCAGGCCGTGCAGCGTGAACGGCTCATCCTGGCCGCGCGCCAGCAGGCTCTCGACGACGTAGCTGCGGACCGGCTGCACCGCCAATCCCTTCACGATGAAGGGATTGAGGCTGTCGAAGGTGCCGAGAATACCCCAGGTCAGGCGGCCGCCCTTGGGGGCATCGGGGTTGGCGTAGGGCATGTGGGTGAAATCGGCCGGCATCGCCGGCTTGCCGTGCATGGCGATGGCATGGGCCTCCTCGGCCCGGGCGCCTGCCGATAGTCCGGTGGCCAGAGCAAGGGCGAGGGCGCAGAGGCGGACGCCGGAGCCCTCGAGAAGGCGCAGGAACATGAACATCGGCACACGGTGATTCGGGGACCGGCGGGCTTGAATCCTATCACAGGGAATTTGATGGAGCGTTGGCACCAGCCCGGTCAAAGACGGTTGTCGGCATTGATCTTTTCGTCGGCCACGTTAAGAAGGCGGGCAATCGCGCAAGAGCGTCGAGCCCGTCACTTATCCGCCTCAATTGACGGGGAGAGAGCCGCGCCCAAGGCGGCCAGGTTCGGCGCTTCGGAGCGGTTCGGGCACTTCCCGTTCAGAAAGGGTTTTCCGCAATGAATTTTCGTTACTTGGCCGCGTCCGTCCGGCCGCGCGGGCGACTTCTCGCCCTGTTGACGGCGACGGCGTTGGCCGTTCCGTTTGCCGCCGAGGCCCAGACCCCTGCGCCGGCCCCGGGCGCGCCCGCCGCGCCGAAGGCCGCCCCGAAAGCGGCTCCCAAGGCTGCTCCCAAGGCTCCGGCGCCCGCGGCGTCTCCGCAGGCCCAGCAGGCTCCCGCCCAGAGCGCTCCGGCCCAGCAGGGCGCGGCGCAGCCCGCCGACCAGCAGATCCAGCTGATCTACGCCCCCTGGACCAAGTTCTGCCTCAAGGGCCAGGACGCCAACGCCAAGCAGGTCTGCTTCACCGGCAAAGACGGCCGCATCGAATCAGGCCAGCCGGTCATCGCGGCCGTCATCATCGAACCGGAAGGCGAGCCCAAGAAGATCCTGCGCGTGACGCTGCCGCTCGGCATGCAGCTGGTTCATGGCACCCGCATCATCGTGGACAACAATCCCCCGCTGCAGCAACCGTATGTGATCTGCTTCCAGAACGGCTGCATGTCCGACTACGAGGCCACGCCCGAACTCATCAACAACATGAAGAAGGGCCAGAATCTCGTTGTCCAGGCGATCAATGCCAACGGCGCGCCGCTGACCCTGCCGCTGCCGCTCGCCGGCGAATTCCAGAAGGCCTATGACGGTCCGCCGACCGATCCCAAGGTGTTCGAGGAAACCCAGAAGAAGCTCCAGGAAGAGCTTCAGAAGAAGGCCGAGGAGCAGCGCAAGAAGCTCGAGCAGCAGGGTGGCGCGCCGGGCGCATCTGCGGCTGGTCAGAAGTAATCGCATCCCAAACATGAAAAAGGCGCTCGGTTCGAGCGCCTTTTTTGTTGCCGCTTGCTGACGGCGAATTTCAGTTCAGCGAGGGATTGCGCGGGCGATAGCCGCCGGCCTTGTCCTTGATGAAGATCTCGGCGACCTGAGAATGCCGGACCGGCTCGCCGGAATCGTCCGGCAACAGGTTCTGCTCCGAGACATAGGCGACGTATTCCGACTCCGCGTTCTCCGCGAGCAGGTGATAGAACGGCTGGTCCTTGTGGGGCCGCACCTCCTCGGGAATCGACAGCCACCACTCCTCGGTGTTGTTGAATTCCGGATCGATGTCGAAGATCACCCCCCGGAACGAGAAGATCCGGTGGCGAACGACCTGTCCGATCTGGAATTTCGCGGTCCGCGCTTTAATCATCCCCCGTCGATAGACCAGGATTGTGGCCGATGCTAGTGCCCAGGTCTGGAATTAACCTTCGTTTCCGGGGCGGATAGCCCCCAAGACTTCAGAAAACACTTCATCAATGGTCGATATCCTCAATCTGGCGCTGCCTTATTTCGGCTTGATCTTCGTTGGTTTCGCGTGCGGCAAGGTCAAGTCCCTCCCGGAATCGGGCCTCGCCTGGATGAACTTCTTCCTCCTCTATGTGTCGCTGCCGGCGCTGCTGTTCGCGATCATGTCGAAGACGCCGTTTTCGGAATTGAATAACCCGCCGTTCCTGGTAGCGACCACGCTGTCGACGGTTGCAGCGTTCACGCTGGCGCTGATGGTCGGCAAGCTGCTCGGCGGGCTGACGCTGCGCGAAGCGACGCTCGCCGGCCTCTCCGGCGGCTACGGCAATATCGGCTATATGGGGCCGGGCTTGGCGCTCGCGGTGCTGGGGTCGAAGGCGGCGGCGCCGACGGCGCTGATCTTCTGCTGTGACAGCATCTTCCTGTTCACGATCGTGCCGCTCCTGATCGAGCTTTCCGACCGCGATCATCCCTCGCTCGTCCACGCCTTTGGCGTCGTGCTGAAGCAGATCGTGCTCAATCCGCTGATCATGTCGGCCTGCTTTGGCGCGGCCGTCGCAGCGCTTCATATCGAGCTGCCGGTCGCGCTCGATCGCACCATCACCTTCCTCCAGAACGCAGCCGCGCCGACCGCGCTGTTCGTGCTCGGCGTGACGGTGGCGCTCCGCCCGTTCGACCGGGTGCCGTGGGAGGTGCCAGGCGTGATCGCGGTCAAGCTCCTGATCCATCCGCTCACGGCGTTCGCTCTGATGCTGGCGTTCGGCCCGTTCGCGCAGCCCTGGGCCGCCACCGCCGTCCTGATGGCCTCGCTGCCGCCGGCGCTGAATGTGTTCGTGATCGCCCGACAGAACGACGCCTGGATCGAATCTGCCTCCGTGGCGGTGCTGCTGGGAACGTTCGCGTCCGTGGTCACGCTGACCAGCGTGATGTGGGCGATCCAGAGCGGGCGGCTGGCGTTTCCGTGAGGGGCCGGAATGTGCACCTCTCCGCAACGGGGAGAGGTGTTCGAGCACGCCCTTGGCGAGTCAGCCCGCGGGCTACCGCCGCCACGTCGGCGTCAGCCCTTCGCGCATCGCAAACCGCCGGAGCGGGCCGATGGCGCCGAGCAGGTGCATGCCGACGGCGCGGACCGGCTGGAGCGGCAGGAAGTCGTTGAGCAGTGAGCGGTTGGCGATGTCGATCGCAAAGGTGCGACTCAAAATGTCCGGCCGCCGCGCGCGCTCGTAACGCTTCAGGACCTCGTCGGCGCCGGGATCCTGCCGCGAGGCGATGGCTTCGCCCGCGAGCCGTGCCATGTCGGCGGCATCGCGCAGGCCGAGATTGAGGCCCTGGGCGCCGATCGGCGGAACGACATGGGCGGCTTCGCCGACCAGCGCGATGCGGTCGCGGCCGAAGGATTTTGGACGTTCGATCGCGAGCGGGAACAGGTTACGGCCGGGCTCGACCGACATGCGCCCCAGAATCGAATGCGACTGCTTCTCGATTGCGGCGGACAGCTCCTCATCGCTCAAGCCGCGAAGCCGTTCGGCCTCCGCAGGCGCCGAGACCCAGACGACGCTGGAGCGGTTGCCGGGCAGGGGCACGAACACGCAGGGACCGTGCGGCGTGTGGAACTCGGTCGAGACATTGCGATGCGGCCGGGCGTGGCCGACGTTGAAGGTCAGCGCGGTCTGGTTCAGCTCGCGCCGCGTCACGGCGATGCCGGCGGCCTCGCGGCACAGCGAGTGCCGGCCGTCGGCACCGACCACCAGGCGGGCCGAGAGAAACTGTCCGGAGGCCGTGCGCACCGCGACGTCATCGGCTTCGATGACGACGCTTTCGGCCTCGTCGTCGAAGCGGACGAGGTTGGCCAGCTCAGCCGCGCGCGCCTCCAGCGCCAGCATCAGCGAGCGGTTGTCGATGTTGTAGCCGAACGCATCGAGGCCGATTTCGTGACAGGAGAAGCGGACCTCGGGGCTGCGGAATAGCCGGCCGGTGTCGTCGACGAGACGCATGACCTCCAGCGCTGCCGCCTTGTCCTTGCAGCGCGACCAGACGTCGAGCATCTCCAGCAGGTCGATGGAGGCACCGAGCAGCGCGGTGGTGCGATTGTCGGCGTAGGGCACGCGCCGGGCCACCAGCGCGGTCCGTGCACCCGCTTGCGCCAGCGCGATGGCCGCCGCAAGTCCCGCCGGTCCGCCGCCGATCACGGCCGCGTCATGGAGTGTCGATGCATCTGTCATGGAACGACATTTGACACGCCCCGCGGCAAATTCAAGCCCGCTGATTTTGCCTGATTTTATGACGAATTGTGCGATCGTGCGCCGCAATGTCGGATGTGCAAACCGGTCGCATTCTGATAGCAGAAGCCATGGACACGCAGCAGGATTCCCTGAAGCCGAGACCGGCGATCCGCGCCGCAGCCTTCTCGGTGCACATTTTCACCGCGTTCGGTGCGGCGGTCGCGCTCTTGGCGATGCTGGAGGCCGTGCGCGAGCACTGGGCGGCGATGTTTCAATGGCTCGGCGTCGCGCTGATCATCGACGCGATCGACGGGCCGATCGCGCGCCGGCTCGACGTCAAGAACGTGCAGCCGAACTGGTCGGGCGACGTGCTCGATCTCGTGGTCGACTTCGTCACCTATGTGTTCGTGCCGGCCTATGCGATTGTGGCGAGCGGGCTGTTGCTGCCGGTCGCAGCTCCGTTGCTCGGCGTCGCCATCATCGTCACCAGCGCATTGTATTTCGCCGATCTGCGCATGAAGGCCGACGACAATCATTTCCGCGGCTTCCCGGCGCTGTGGAATGCGGCGGCCTTCTACCTGTTCCTGCTGCATTGGCCGCCGCTCTGGTCGACGCTGCTGGTGGCCGCGCTCGTCGTGCTGACCTTCGTGCCGTTCCATGTGCTGCATCCGGTCCGCGTCGTTCGGCTGCGCTGGCTGACGATGTCGCTGATCGCGATCTGGGCGGTGCTCGGCCTCTACACGCTGGAGATGGATTTTCGCGTCGGCACCGGCGTCACCGTCGCGCTCTGCGCCATCGCGCTCTGGATCACCTTTAGCGATGCCTTGATCCGCCTCGCGAGATCCTTCGCGTGATGCACCTGCTGACCAGCCCCGAAGCCTGGGCGGCGCTGCTGACGCTGACGTCGCTCGAGATCGTGCTCGGCATCGACAACGTCATCTTCCTGTCGGTGATCGTCTCGCGCATCCCCGAGCAGCAGGCGCACCGCGCCCGTCAGATCGGGCTCGCGCTGGCACTCGTGTTTCGCATCATCCTGCTCAGCGTCCTCGTCTGGCTGATCGGCCTGACCGTGCCGGTGTTCTCGTTTGCCGGCTACGACTTCTCCTGGCGCGATCTCATCCTGATCGGCGGCGGCCTGTTCCTGATCGCAAAGGCGACGCACGAGATTCACGGCGAGGTCGAAGCCGATGACGGCGAGGCCGACGAGGGGTCCGCGGGCAACGCGTTCTTCTGGGTGATCGTCCAGATCGTGATCATCGACATCGTGTTCTCGCTGGACTCGATCATCACCGCGATTGGCATGGCCCAGGACATCGAGATCATGATCGCGGCCGTCGTGATCGCCTGCCTGGTCATGTACATTTCGTCCGGGCCGGTGTCGCGATTCGTCGCGGAACATCCGACCACGAAGATGCTGGCGCTGGCCTTCCTGGTGCTGATCGGCGTCGCGCTGGTTGCGGACGGATTCAAATTCCACATTCCACGCGGCTACATCTATTTCGCAATTGCGTTCTCGGCGGCGGTCGAATTCTTCAACGTGCTGGCCAAGCGCAACCGCAAGAAAACCAGCAAGCAGTCGGTCTAGTCGTTCCCGTCGGCGTCGAGTTGACAAGGCGGGCGCGATGTCTTTCGCTCAGCCCTGGAGAAGAGGAGGTCAGGCGATGACCAAAGCCATCCGTGTGCACAAGGTCGGTGGCCCCGAAGCCCTGGTCTATGAGAGCGTCGACGTGCCGGCGCCTGGGCCGGGCGAGGTGCGCATCCGCCAGCATGCGGTGGGCCTCAACTTCATCGACGTCTACTACCGCACCGGCCTCTATAAGGCGCCGGAGCAGCCCTTCATCGCCGGCAATGAGGCTTCCGGCGAGGTTGTCGCGGTTGGAGCTGGCGTCACGCATTTCCATCCCGGCGACCGCGTCGCCTACTACCACAATCTCGGCGCCTATACCGGCGAGCGCAACATCCCCTGGGAGAAGCTGGTCAAGCTGCCCGACCACATCACCTACGAGCAGGGCGCCGTGCTGATGTTGAAGGGGCTCACCGTCTGGTATCTGCTGCACAAGACTTTCAAGGTCGAGCCGCACCATCGCGTGCTGATCCATGCTGCGGCGGGCGGCATCGGCTTGCTTGCCTGTCAATGGGCGCGGGCGCTCGGCGCCCATGTCATCGGCACCGTCGGCTCGCGCGAGAAGGCCGAGCTTGCTGAGGCCAACGGCTGCGACCACGTCATCCTCTACAACGAGGAGGATTTCGTTGCGCGCGTGAAGCAGATCAGCCGCAACGAGGGCTGCGACGTCGTCTATGACGGCGTCGGCAAGGCGACCTTCCCGGGTTCGCTGTCCTGCCTGAAGCCGCGCGGCATGTTCGTCTCGTTCGGCAATGCCTCCGGTCCCGTGCCGCCGTTCGCGATCGCCGAGCTCAACAATCACGGCTCGCTGTTTGCGACACGGCCCAAGCTCAACGACTATGTCGGTACGCGCAGGGAGCTGTTGGAAGGCGCCGACACGTTGTTCGCCGCCGTCATCAACGGCAAGCTGCACGTGCCGATCAACCACGCCTACGCGCTGAAGGACGCCGCCAAGGCCCATATCGATCTCGAAAGCCGCAAGACCACGGGGGCGTCGATCTTGAAGCCTTAGGTCTTCCGTCACCGTCCGCTCTCGTGTCCCGGACGAGCTGCAATGCGCGAGCATTGCAGCGCTGAGCCGGGACCCGTATGCAGCGCGCGATGCGGAGAGATGGGCCCCGGCTCTGCAGCGCACCGCCGACGGGGCGCTGCGTTGCGTCCGGGGCACGGGACGTATCTTACGCGACTCTCCGTGCCGCGCCGGCCTTGGTCAATATCCCGTCGAGGCAATCGATCATCTCGGCGATCTCTGCCTTCGTGACGTTCAGCGCGGGCATGAAGCGCAGCGTGTCAAGCTGCGGTGCGTTCAGCAGCACGCCGGCTTCGAACGCCTGCGCGACGATGCTTGGCGCGATCGGCAGCTTGAGGTCGAGCGCGAGCAGCAGCCCGCGTCCGCGCACGCCGCCCAGGCCATGCCGCGCGGAGACCTTCCGCAACTCGCTCTCGAGCAAGAGGCCGGTCTCGGTCACCGCCTTGAGGAAGTCGGGCTTCTTGATCTCCTCGAGCACCGCAAGACCCGCCGCGCACATGATCGGGTTGCCGTTGAATGTGCCGCCCTGGTCGCCGTGCTCGAAGCAGGAGGCGCGTTCGGTCGCGAGCAGGGCGGCGAGCGGCACGCCGCCGCCGATGCCCTTGCCCAGCGTCATGATGTCGGGTGCGATCCCGGTGTGCTCGTAGTGGAAGAGTTTTCCGGTCCGGCCCATGCCGGTCTGGATCTCGTCAAAGATGAGCAGCAGGCCGTGCGCCTCGGTCAGCGCGCGCAGCTGCTGCAAGAATTGATCAGTCGCGGGCCACACGCCGGATTCACCCTGGATCGGCTCGAGCATCACCGCGACGGTGTTGTCGTTGATCAGCTTCTCGACCGAGGCAATGTCGTTCAGCTTCGCCTTCTTGAAGCCGGCGACCTTCGGCTCGAACAGCGGCGCGAACGCCTTCTTGCCCGAGGCCGACATCGTCGCCAGCGTCCTGCCGTGGAAGCCGCCTTCGAAGCTGATGATCTCGAACGCGCCGCCCTTGTGCAGGCTGCCATATTTCCGCGCGAGCTTGATCGCGCCTTCATTGGCCTCCGCACCCGAGTTGGCAAAGAACACCTGATCGAACGCACTGTTCTCGACAAGCGCCTGCGCCAGCTTGAGGCTCGGCTCGTTGTAGAAGGCCGGGCTCGGCGTCAACAGCCGCTTGGCTTGCGCGCTAAGCGCGTCGGCGATCACGGGCGGCGAGTGGCCGAGGCAGTTCACAGCCCAGCCCTGCACGAAGTCGAGATAGCGCTTGCGGTTGTCGTCCCAGAGGTAGGAGCCGGCGCCGCGGACGAACACGGCCTTGGGCCGTGCGGTGATGTCCATCAGCGCGTCATACGGATGGGTGGCGGTGGTCATGTCGAACTCCTCTGGAGGCGGGTGGAAAGCGGGCGCAAAAGCAGAAAGGCCGCACCTTGCGGGTGCGGCCTTCTCGAAAACTGGCTGAATTCAGTGGTTCAGCGGCGTCGTCGGACATGGCGCACCCTCTCATCGTCGCGGAAGCGACGACGGAGCATTTCGGTGCGCAGGTTGGTCCGAGAGTTGATCATGGGGCGCGTCCCTACAGCCGAATAGCAGAACTTGTCAAGCAGGCATTTTGCATGATGCTCGCCGAGCGTGCATCGGTCAGGTCGAATGCGCGGCTTCCTCGTTGTCGCCTTTGCCCCAATCCGCATCCGCAATCGCCGTGTCGATCAGCTCGCCGCGCATCAGCTTCAGCGGTGAATTCCAATACAGCGCGATGTTGTGGAAGGGTCGGTCAGCAGCTTGAACACTCAGACGAGGCCGGTCGTGACGTCGCGCGTGACGAATAGCTGCAGCATGGCTCACGCAGCCTGCTCCCGATACCGGTTGTTTCACGCCGTTTCATCGCTCGTCGCGCAGCAACCATCGCATCGCTGGCGCGTTTGTGATCAAAGCACGCGATTTGGTTCGAACCGGTCGCGACTCGGCTCAGACCAAGAGTAGCGGGACCAACGAGACAGTTCAGCCTTGTCCAACACGCCTTACCCGATCGACCTCGACAGCATCCGCGGCGCATTTCCGCCGGGCATCGACGCGCCGCCGCTGCTGGTCGATTTTGCCGCCTGGCTCGAGGGGCGCCCCTGGGGCAGCGTCGGCCGCTTCTCCTTGCAAGGCCAGTTCTCCGATTCCGCGCCGATCGTCGACGGCAGTCCGTTGCGCGACAGGTTCTCGCTGTTCATGCGACTGCCGGATGGTTCGGCCGTCGGCGGCTGGTATGGCGCCGGTCTCGACCGCGACAATCCGCCGATCGTCGGGCTGGGATCGGAGGGCGATTACGAATTGCTGGCGCCGAGCCTCGACGGCTTGCTCGCAAAACTGACGTCGCAGCAGTTCGACAAGGCCTGGAGCGATCTCCTGCCGGATGAGGAGGTCGAGTGTCAGACCGTCGAGCTTGCGCAGTGGCTCGCACGGCGGCCGATTGGCGAGCCGGCGCCTTCCGAGAGCGACGCTTCGGATTTGCCCGACTTCCGGGGCTTCATGGAACAATGGGTGCGGGAGCGCGAGGAATATTGGGCCAATCACCGCCTGATGGCCGAGCTCGGCTGGCGACTCGCCGCGCATCTGCCCGATGGCAAGAAGCCATGGGACCAGACGCGCTTCGAGATCGCCATCGTCGGCGCACAATATCAGGCGCGCGTGCTGAGGCGCGGGCCGCAGCCTTTCGAGGAGGCCGCCTCGATCGAATCCCTGCTGCGCGATCTGCGCGAGGAGATGCGCCGCGCACAGCCCGAGCTCGGGCTGTGGTACGCGATGAATTTCGGCCTCCATGCCGATGGCCGCATCATGCCGAGCTTCGAATACGATTTGCACCCGACCATCGATGGCGAGCCGGCGCTGCTGTCCGAAGCGAAGGCCGATCTCGCCCGCGCGCCAAGGCCGGAGCGCTGGGTGCCGAAGTGGCTGGCGTGACGGGGCTGTAGAAGGGCGACGTTAGCAGCTAGGACTCTCGTACCCACAGGAGTTGCCCGGGCTTGTCCCGGGCATCCACGTTCTTTGCGCGTGGGGAGGACGTGGATGGCCGGGTCAAGCCCCGGCCATGACGACGTGGAAGCGTCGGTGAGCCCAAAACGCCCCTTCAGAATCCCGCGACGCTGCCGTGTAGATCGTATTCGTCCGCGCGCTCGATCTTCGCGGTGACGATCTCGCCGACACGCAAGGGGCGGCGGCTGGAGAGATAGACCGCGCCGTCGATCTCTGGCGCATCGGCCTTGGAGCGGCCCTTTGCCACGGTCGGACCGACCTCGTCGATGATGATCTGCTGGCGCGTGCCGACCTTGCGCTTCAGCCTGCGCGCCGAGATCTTCTGCTGCCTGGCCATCAGCGCGTTGTAGCGCTCCTGCTTGACCTCTTCGGGCACGGGGTTCTCGATCGCATTCGAGGTGGCGCCCGCCACCGGCTCGTATTTGAAGCAGCCGACACGGTCGATCTCGGCTTCATCGAGCCAGTCGAGCAGATAGGCGAAATCGGAATCGGTCTCGCCGGGGAAGCCGACGATGAAGGTCGAGCGCAAAGCGAGATCGGGGCATTCCTCGCGCCAGCGCTTGATCCGCGCCAGTGTCTTGTCCTGCGCCGCCGGGCGCTTCATCGCCTTCAGCACCTCGGGGCTCGCATGCTGGAACGGGATGTCGAGATAGGGCAGCACCTTGCCCTCGTTCATCAGCGCGATGACCTCGTCGACATGCGGGTAGGGGTAGACATATTGCAGCCGGACCCAGGCCCCGAGCTCGCCGAGCTCGCGCGCGAGGTCGAGGAACTTGGCGCGGACCTGGCGGTCCTTCCACGGGCTCTCGGCGTATTTCAGGTCGACGCCATAGGCCGAGGTGTCCTGCGAGATCACCAGCAGCTCCTTGACGCCTGCGCCGACCAGACGTTCGGCCTCGCGCAGCACGTCATTGGCCGGGCGCGAGACGAGATCGCCGCGCAGCTTCGGGATGATGCAGAAGGTGCAGCGGTTGTTGCAGCCCTCGGAGATCTTCAAATACGCGTAGTGCCGCGGCGTCAGCTTGATGCCCTGCGGCGGCACCAGGTCGAGATGCGGATTGTGCGCCGGCGGCAGCGCGCGGTGCACAGCGTCGAGCACGCTCTCATATTGCTGCGGCCCGGTGATGGAGAGCACGCCGGGATAGGCCTGCTCGATCGCTTCCGGTTCAGCGCCCATGCAGCCGGTCACGATCACCTTGCCGTTCTCGGCCATGGCCTCGCCGATCGCCGAGAGCGATTCCTGCTTGGCGCTGTCGAGGAAACCGCAGGTGTTGACGATGACGATATCGGCCCCGTCATGCTTGCGGGCGAGCTCATAGCCCTCCGCGCGCAGGCGCGTGATGATGCGCTCGGAATCCACCAATGCCTTGGGACACCCGAGCGACACGAAGCTGACCTTGGGCGCAGCCGTCTGATCCATATCTGATCTGCCTGATTGACCGGCCTGAGCTAGTCCCAATTGCCCATAATTACAACCCTTTGCAGGGCGTTCGGGCGTGCTATGGATGAATCACCTGCCGTGAGTGAGCCATGAGCGCCGAACAGTCGCCCAAAATCGTGATCGTCGACGAAAGCCCGATCCGGGCCGCGATCCTGGAGGAGGGTTTGCGGGAGGCCGGATTCACCCAGGTCGTCCATATCCGCGAGATGCAGAGCCTGCTCGCCCGTATTTATGCGGTGGACCCCGACATCATTCTGATCGATCTGGAGAACCCCAGCCGCGACGTGCTGGAGGCGATGTTCCAGGTCAGCCGCGCCGTGAAGCGGCCGATCGCGATGTTCGTCGACCAGAGCGATTCAGCCTCGATCCAGGCCTCGGTCGAGGCGGGGGTGTCGGCCTACATCGTCGACGGGCTGAAGAAGGAGCGCATCAAGCCGATCCTCGACCTCTGCGTGTCCCGCTTCAACGCCTTCGCCAAACTCCAGGAGGAGCTGGAGCGCACCAAGTCGCAGCTCGAGGACCGCAAGATCATCGAACGCGCCAAGGGCATCCTGATGAAGGTGAAGGGCCTGACCGAGGACGAGGCCTATGTGCTGCTGCGCTCCACCGCGATGCGCGAGAAGAAGAAAATCGGCGAGATTGCGCAGTCGATCATCACCGCGTCGGAGATGCTGAAATGACCGCCACCCTCCGCATCGGGTTCATTCCGCTGGTCGATGCCGCCGCCCTGATCGTCGCGGTCGACAAGGGATTTGCCGCCACTGAGGGGCTCGAGGTCGAGCTGGTGCGCGAGGTCTCCTGGTCCAACGTCCGCGACAAGCTCAACATCGGCCTGTTCGACGCGGCGCATCTCTTGGCGCCTGTCGCGATCGCGTCCTCGCTGGGGCTCGGCCACGTCAAGGTGCCGATCGCAGCGCCTTTCAATCTCGGCATCAACGGCAACGCAATCACGGTGTCGCCGGCGCTCCATGCCGCGCTGATGGAGGAGATCGAGGGCGATCGTTTCGACCCGATGGCGACCGCGAAGGCGCTGGCGAAGGTCGTTGCCGTCAGGCGCAAGCTAGGCGCCGAGCCGCTGACCTTCGGAATGACCTTCCCGTTCTCGACGCACAATTATCAGCTGCGGTTCTGGATGGCCGCGGCGGGCGTTGATCCCGACGAGGACGTGCGCCTCGTGGTGCTGCCGCCGCCCTATATGGTCGACAGCCTCAAGAACGGCCATGTCGATGCGTTCTGCGTCGGCGCGCCCTGGAACTCGATCGCGGTCGACCTCGGCATCGGCCACATCCTGCATTTCGTCTCCGACATCCTGGTCCGAGCAGCGGAGAAGGTGCTGGCGGTCCGCCAGACCTGGGCCGACAAGAATCCGGATGTGGTCGCAGCCCTGGTGCGGGCCGCGGTGAAGGCGGCCGAGTTCATCGAGCATCCCGAGAACCGGGCCGAGGCGGCGGAAATCCTGGCGCAGCCGGAACGGATCGGCGTCGACGCAGAGGTCATCCAGCGCACCCTCACCGGGCGCCTGAAGATTTCGCCCGATGGCACTTTCCGCGAAAGCAGCCGCTACCTTTTGGTCGGACGCGAAGGGGCAGGGCGGCCCGATCCGGTCCAGGCCGCCTGGCTCTATGCGCAGATGGTGCGCTGGGGCCAGACGGCGCTCACCCCTGACGGCGTCAAGACGGCGATGGCGGTGTTCAGGCCCGATCTCTACGACGCGGCGCTCGGCAACAGCACGCCGGCCGAAGCTCCCGCAGCGTTCGGCGCCTTTGCCGGCCCGGCGTTTGACCCGAGCGATATCCGCGGACATCTCGAGGCCTTTGGGGTCGGGCGCTGGAAGGCCTGATTCGGAGTTGCGTCGTTTTTGAGCATACCGCCTGCCTGGCTAATGTTTGAGCGCGCTGCTCGAATTTCGGGAGAGTTCCCAGGCGTGGATCCACTCGGCCTCGTTTTAACTCTCTGAAATTTCAAGATTTTTGATTTCCGCCAAGCTGGCACGCAACTTGAATATTGCACTGCGGCCAGCTTGTCATAGGTGCCTGCTGAGCCAAGTCCCACAGCAACGAAGCTGATCGGACCGTCGGGTTGCGAAGCAGGCGTCAGAGCCAGCTGAGTTTCCCGCGGGTCGCGCAATTTTCCGTCGATGCCACCGAGGTGGCCGCAGGAGCTTCGTTACACACCATGAAAATCGATACGGTCTCAGTCGACTTTACCGACGAGCAGAAACGCTATCTCGAAGGCTTCACGACGGGCCTGCAGATCAGCCGGGTCGGCCGCGGCCTTGGCGCGGGCACCGGCAAGACGAATGCCGAGCCGACCGGTCCCGATGCCGTTCACATCAAGGCGCAGGACAAGGTGATCGCGGCGGGCAAGAAGCTTGCCGACCAGGAGAAGTTCAAGCGCGAGGAGCATCCCTTCGACGCCTATCCGCGGCTGCGCCAGCAGGCGCGCGACAACACCCCGCCGAGCCCGGCGGACAATTTCCGCTGGCGCTATTACGGCATCTTCTATGTCGCGCCGACGCAGGACTCCTACATGTGCCGCCTGCGCATTCCGAACGGCATCATGAAGCACTGGCAGCTGTCGGGCCTTGCCGATCTCGCCGACGAGCTCTGCGGTCCCTACAGCCACGTCACGACGCGCGCCAATCTCCAGCTGCGCGAGATCCCGCCGAAGCACGCGATCAGGATGATCGAAGGCATCCAGGACCTCGGCCTGTGCTCACGCGGCTCCGGCGCCGACAACATCCGCAACGTGACGGGAACGCCGACGGCCGGCATCGATCCGCAGGAAATCATCGACACGCGGCCCTATGCGCGCGAGTGGCACTATCACATCCTCAACGACCGCTCGCTCTATGGCCTGCCGCGCAAGTTCAACGTCGCCTTCGACGGCGCCGGCAGGATCGCGGTGCTCGAGGAGACCAACGACATCGCCTTCACCGCGTACGAGGTGAAGGACGGTTTCGGCGTCGAGCCCGGCATCTGGTTCCGGCTCGGTCTCGGCGGCATCACCGGCCACAAGGATTTTGCAAAATATTCCGGCATCATCGTCAAGCCGGAGCAGGCGACTGCCGTCGCCGACGCCATCGTGCGCGTGTTCATCGATCATGGCGACCGCACCAACCGCAACAAGGCACGGCTGAAATACGTGCTCGACAGCATGGGCCACGACGGCTTCCTCAAGCTGGTCGAAGAGCGGCTGAAGAAGCCGTTCACGCGTGTGCCGGAAGAGGCGTTTGCGCCGCGGCCTGCCGCCGACCGTCTGGCCCATATCGGCGTGCACAAGCAGAAGCAGGACGGGCTCAACTGGATCGGCGTGTCGCTGACGCTCGGCAAGCTCACCTCCGATCAGATGCGCGGCCTCGCCAAGGTTTCGCGCGATCTCGGCGACGGCGAGATCCGTCTCACGGTCTGGCAGAACCTCCTGCTTTCAGGCGTGCGCGACGAGAATGTCGAGCTTGCCGTCGCGGCCATCAAGCAGATCGGGCTCGCAGTCGAGGCATCGCACATCCGCGCCGGCCTGATCGCCTGCACGGGCAATGCCGGTTGCCGCTTTGCCGCTGCCAATACCAAGCGCCACGCCGCCGAGATCGGCGACTGGTGCGAGCCGCGCGTCGCGATGGACAAGCCGGTGAACATCCATGTCACTGGCTGTCACCATTCCTGCGCGCAGCACTACATCAGCGATATCGGCCTGATTGGCGCGCGTGTGCCGGTCGGCGAGGAAGACACGGTCGAGGGCTATCACCTCTTCACCGGCGGCGGGTTCGGCCCCGATGCCGACGTCGGGCAGGAAGTCTATCACGACCTCAAGGCCGAGGACGCACCGAAGACGGTCGAAAATCTGCTCAAGGCCTATATCGCCCATCGCTCGTCTCCCGATGAAACCTTCCTGTCTTTTGCGCGCCGCCACGACGGCGAGACGCTGCGCAAGCTGGCCGATGCACAGGTGTCCGCATGAACCAGATCACCCCACCGCCGAAACTCGACCTCATTCCCGCGAGCGCGCCGTTCTCCGATGCGCAGCGTTCCTGGCTGAACGGCTTCTTCGCCGGGCTGCTGTCGCCGGACGTTGCCGCGCCGCTGTCGGCGGAGCAGGGCGCCGCCGTCATGCAGGGAGCGGCCGGCGACGGCGATGACGGCGAAGCGCCATGGCATGACCAGACCATGCCGATCGCCGAGCGGATGAAGCTCGCCGAGGGACGCCCCCTGCGGCGCAAGATGATGGCAGCGATGGCGCAGCAGGATTGCGGCCAGTGCGGCTACAATTGCCACGACTATTCGGAGGCGATCGCGAGCCGCAGCGAAGCGCGGCTCAATCTGTGCGTTCCCGGCGGCAAGGAAACCGCGCGGATGCTGAAGTCGCTGTACGAGGAGCTCGACAAGGCGCCCGTGGCGAAAGCTCCCGAGAAGACGGACGCGGTGGCCGCGCCGGCCGTGACCGTGACGATCGCAGAGCCCGGCCGCTCGCGCGACAATCCGATTCAAGCGACGTTCCTGTCGCGCCGTCTTCTCAACAAGGGCAAGTCGGAGAAGGAGACCTATCACATCGAGTTCGATCTCTCCGAGAGCAAGCTCGACTATGTCGTTGGTGATTCCTTCGGCGTCTTCCCGCGCAACGATATCGGCCTCGTCGACCAGGTCATCGCGCTGCTCGGCGCCTCCCACACCACCAAAGTGAACGGCAAGACGCTGCGCGAGGTGCTGATCGATGACGTCTCGCTGTCGCCGGCGCCCGACACGCTGTTCGAGCTGATCTCCTTCATCACCGGCGGCGCGCAGCGCGAGAAGGCGCGAGCGCTGGCGCAGGGCGAGGATCCCGATGGCGATGCCGCGACCCTCGACGTGATGGCGGCGCTGCAGAAGTTTTCCGGCACGCGGCCGCATCCGGAGGCGTTCGTCGAGGCGCTGGAGCCGCTGCAGCCGCGGCTTTACTCGATCTCGTCCTCGCACAACGCGACGCCGGGAAAACTGTCGCTGACAGTCGACTCGGTGCGCTACGTCATCGGCAAGCGCAAGCGCCTCGGCGTCGCCTCGACCTTCCTCGGCGAGCGCATCGCCGAGGGCGAGAAGCTCAAGGTCTATGTGCAGAAGGCGCACAATTTCGGCCTGCCGCAAGACCCGAAGACGCCGATCATCATGGTCGGACCCGGCACCGGCATCGCGCCATTCCGCGCCTTCCTGCTCGATCGCAAGGCGACCGGCGCGCCCGGCAAGAACTGGCTGTTCTTCGGTCATCAGCGCAGCGATTGCGATTTCTTCTACCAGGAGGAGCTCAACGCGATGAAGACCTCTGGGCTGCTCACGCGCCTGTCGCTGGCCTGGTCGCGCGACGGCGAGAAGAAGTTCTACGTGCAGGACCGCATGCGCGAGGTCGGCCGCGAGCTGTGGACCTGGCTCGCCGAAGGCGCGCATCTCTATATCTGCGGCGATGCCAAGCGCATGGCCAAGGATGTCGAGCGCGCGCTGGTCGATATCGTCGCCCAGTTCGGCGCGCGTTCGACGGATGAGGCCGTCAGTTTCGTTGCCGAGCTCAAGAAGACCGGCCGCTTCCAGGCGGACGTGTACTAACCACTGCCACTCCGCCGTCGTCCGAGCCGGTTCCAACTGGCTCGGATTTGAACGAATAAAATTCCCGGAACCTGCACTTCAAGAGAATTTACAGCTGCGATGCTGTCTCCTCGGAGAAGGCGCATCGCTATTTCCGCCACCGTCTTGCCTGCCCCCCGGCTTGATCCTTCATACTCCCGCAAATGGGGCGTTGGAGATCGACCATGCGCGCACTATCGGCTGAAGCCAGGCTGCACTTCTACGCGCGTTCGCTCTCGCGTCGGACCGGGGCGAGCATGCACCACGTTGCGATGTACAGCGCGTTTGCGGTGATCGCGGCGATCGTGTTCGGGACGCTGTCGGTGCACCCATTCTGATGCTCTCGTCGGGTGGGCAAAGGCGCATAGCGCCGCGCCGACCCTGTACCCTTCTTACGTATCTCACGCGCGCTTGAACGGCGCGACCTCGATCCCGGCTTCCTTCAACGCCTGACGTACGCCACGCGCGATCTCGACCGCGCCCGGCGTGTCGCCGTGGATGCAGACCGTGTCCGTGCGCATCTTGATCACCTTGCCGGTCACCGAGACCACCGCGCCGTCCTGCACCATGCGCACCACGCGGTCGGCGATCGCCTTGGCATCGTGCAGCACCGCGCCCGGCTTCTTGCGCGAGACCAGATTGCCGTCGTCCTCGTAGGCGCGGTCGGCGAACACCTCGTGCACCATCGGCAGATTGGCCGCTTCGCCGGCCTTCACCAGTTTCGAATTGGCGAGCACGACGAAGATCAGGCTGGGATCGACCGCCTTGATGCCGGCGGCGATCGCCTTCGCGGTCATGTCGTCCTCGCAGGCGACATTGGAGAGCGCGCCGTGCGCCTTCACATGGGTGACCTTGTGGCCGGCCGCGGTCGCGATCGCCTGCAGCGCGCCGATCTGGTAGGCGACGAGGTTCTCGATCTCGGAGGCCTTGAGCCCTGCGATCGGGTGGCGGCCGAACCCGTGCAGGTCGCGGTAGCCGGGATGCGCGCCGACCGAGACGCCGCGCGCCTTTGCCAGCTCCACCGTCCTGCGCATGATGTCGGGGTCCCCGGCGTGGAAGCCGCAGGCGACGTTGACCGAGCTCGCCAACTCGATCATGGCGGCATCGTTGCCCATCTCCCACGCGCCAAAACCTTCGCCGAGGTCGCAATTAAGATCGACTGTCTTCATGGGGTGCTCTCCGCCTCTGGTCTTGTTGCCGTTTACGGCTCCGCCGCGACTTGCCACGTCCCGGCATCGACCGCGCTGACCGCATAGCCCGCCACGTTAGCATCGCTGAGCGCCTCGATGTTGAGCGCGACGGTGTCGGAGGAGCGCAGGCGATCGGGTAGGCTGCGGATCAACTGCGCGAATTTTCGCGCCTCGTCCTGCGCTTCGGAAATGCTGACGGCCTTGAAGCGGAACGCGGTTCCTGCCGAGGTCTGCGCGAGGCGGCCGATATCGGCCGTAATCACCGTTGCGATCTTCGGATAGCCACCGGAGGTGCCGCGGTCCATCATCAGCGCGATCGGCGCGCCGTTGCCGGGCACCTGAATGCTGCCATTGACCGTGCCGTCGGAGACGATGTTGTGGCCGTGCAGATGCTTGATCGCGGGGCCTTCAAGCCGGTAGCCCATGCGGTCGGAGGTGGCCGAGATCTTCCACTCGCTGTTCAGGAACAGCGCCTTGTTGGCCTCGTCGAACTCGTCGTCCTGCGGCCCCAGCACCACGCGGATCGGGCCGCTCGCCGGCTTCGGCAGCTCGATGCGCAGCTCCGGTGCACCGCTCGCGGCATCGACCGTGAACTCGTCGCCGGCCTGGAGCGGGCGCGGGTAGGGGCTGCCGAGGCCGGCGCGCGCATTCACCGCGAGACTGCCGAACACCGGCTCGCCCTTGATGGCGCCTTCGATTGCCAGATACGTGAACGCGCCGCCGCGGGCAAAGCCGAGCGTCAGCGTCTCGCCATCCTTCAGCGTCACCGATGTGTCCATCGCGACCGGGTTTCCGGCGACGTCCGCATTGCGCGGTGCGCCTGATAGCGCCACGCGCACGGCGCCGTCGCGGGCTGTGAAGGAGGCGCCGAACGGGCCGATCTCGACGGCGGCCGCGAAAGGCTCGTTGCCGACGAGCGTGTTCGCCGCCGCAAGCGACAGCCGGTCCATCGCCCCGCTCACCGTCAAGCCATAGCGCTGCGCGCCGAAGCGCCCGCCATCCTGGACGGAGCTTGCAGGGCCGATGCTGGGGACGACGAGCCGGCTCATGCGACCACCTGCTCAGCGATGATCTCGCCGGCTTCCGCAGCGCGATCCATCTCCTCGAACGTCTTGTGGTCGATGGCGAAGAAAGTCACGCGATCACCGGGTTCGGTGAGGAAGGTCGGATTGCGATGGAGCTGATATGTTCTGACAGGCGTACGGCCCAGGAGGTGCCAGCCGCTCGGGGCGGCCAGGCATTGGATGCCGGCCTGGACGCCGCCGATCGAGATCGTCCCGGCGGGTGTCAGCAGCCGCGGGTTTTGCCGCCGCGACATGTGCAGGGACTTGTCGAGGCCACTGAGATAGGACCAACCCGGCGTGAACCCGATCATGGCGACCTTGTAGTCGCCGCCGACATGCCGGGCGACAATATCGTCGGGCGTGGTGCCCAGCGCCTTCGCGACATCCTCGAGATCGATGCCATGCTCGCCGCCATAGGCGACGGGAATGCGCCAGCGGCGCGCCTTGGTGACCGGCGGCAGCGGCTGGGTGGCGATCGCGAGGATCTTTTCGCCCAGCGCGTCGAAACCGATCTTGCCGGGATCGTAATGCACCAGCAGCGAGCGATAGGTCGGTACCGTCTCGGTGATGCCGTCGATTGGGCTCGCTGCGAGCGCCTTGTCCAGCGCCAGCACGCGCTGGTTGGCGTCCTCGTCGATGGTGCGGCTGAACTCGACCGTGACGGCGCTGTCGCCACTGGGCAAAAGGCGGGGCGGGGGAAGCGTCGCGGCCATGGAGCTGTCGAAATCGGGCTTCTGAAGAATGCGGCCCCCGACGTTCGAGTTCCGCTTTGCCCTGCTTCGCGTAAATGCGCCCGCAAGTCCAATAAATTAATGCAAGGGGAAGCGATAAAGCCTTGTTATCGCGTCGCATAATAGCCCAGCGGCCCTGCGTTATTGCCAGCCTCGAGGCCCTTGACGCAAGGCTTGCGGCTCGCAAGATGCGCGCGTTCTTTTCCCGCCTATCCGGAGCTCGTTCTCGTCCATGTCGCTGTCCCCCGAAGCCCGCAAGACCCTCGCCGGCATCACCACCGCCACCATCACCACGGTCCTGCTGAAGAAGGGGCTGCGCAATGTGTGGATGCGCGGCGCCCGTCCGCTGCGCCCGGGCTTGCCGCGGCTGGTCGGACCGGCTTTCACGCTGCGCTTCGTGCCGGCGCGCGAGGACCTGGCAACGCCGGAATCCTGGTCCTCGCCGATCTCGACCCGCACCGCGATCGAGGCGATGCCGGAGGGCTGCATCGCCGTGGTCGATGCCATGGGCATCACCGATGCCGGCATCTTCGGCGACATCCTCTGCGCGCGCATGGTCAAGCGCGGCGTCACCGCGCTCGTGACCGACGGCGTCGTGCGTGACGTCGAGGGCGTGCTCGGCACCAATCTTCCCGTGTGGTGCGACGGCTATGCCGCGCCCCCTTCCGTCGCGGGCCTGACCTTCGTCGGCTGGGGCGAGCCGATCGGTTGCGGCGGCGTTGCCGTGTTTCCGAACGACATCGTGGTCGCTGACCAGGACGGCTGCGTGCTGATCCCGCAAGCGATGCTCGACCACGTCCTCGCCGAGGGCGTCGAGCAGGAGCGCATGGAGGCCTGGATCGTCAACGAGGTGAACAACGGCGCCGTGCTGCCGGGCCTCTATCCCATGAATGCCGAGACCAAGGCGCGCTACGCCGCCAGCAAGAAGTAGTCGGGAAGCAGCGAGGTAATCCCAATGGAAATCACTGTTGCAGGCACGCGGCCGACCCGGCGCGCGCCCAAGGAAAACTTCACCGGCACCGTGTGGCAGGACCCCGTCATCATGGCGCCCGCACCGGCACGGCTGAACTGCTCGCGCGTCGCATTCGAGCCGGGCGCACGCACCAATTGGCATCACCATCCGCTCGGGCAGACGCTCTACGTCATCTCCGGCGTCGGCCGCGTCCAGTCCAAGGGCGGCCCGATCCGCGAGATCCGCCCCGGCGACACCATCTGGATTCCGCCGGGCGAAGTGCATTGGCACGGCGCATCACCGACCAACGGCATGTGCCACATCGCCATGCAGGAAGCGCTCGACGGCGTCTACTCGACCTGGCTGGAGCCGGTCACCGACGCGGAATACGGGGCCGCGTTGGGCTAAGGCTGCTGTGTCCCGGACAAGACGCATCGCCCCAACGCGATGCGTCGCCGAACGCGGAATTCTCGAGATGCCGGGTTCACGCTTCGCGTGCCCCGGAATCACCCGGTCCTGGAGAATTCGAGAGGCTCTAGTTCACCCGCGTCCACGTCTGGCCGCCGCAGAACATGCCGCCGAAGGCGCAGCCCTGCACGCGCAACTGGTCGGTGCCCTTCATGGCGATCGTCGAATCATAGGTCGAGCCCGAGTTCGGATCGAGGATGCGGCCGGACCATTTCTGGTCCTTGCCGGGTTTCATGTTGATCAGAACCTGCTCGCCGTTCTGGTTCGACTTGCTGTCGACCGAGTAGCCGCAGAGGTTGGTGCCGCATTGCTCGATGCGGACCTTGCCTTCCTTCTCCTCGGTGAGCCAGACGCCGACCGGTGAATTGAGATCGCGTGTGGGCGCGGTTGCCGGAGAGGGTGCCGCCGCGGCCGCCTGAACGGGGGCGGGGGCAGGCGCCGGAGCGGGCGGAGGCGGCGCGGCCGGCGCTGCCTGCTGCGTGGCAGGCGCAGGTGCCGGCGGCGGCACCAAGGGCGTATCGGCCGGCGTGCTAGTGGCCGTCGTGGTCGTCGGTGAAGCTGGTGGTGGCGGAGCGGGTGGCGGCGCTGCTGCGGCAGTGGGCGCTGGTGCGGGCGGCTGCGCGGCCACGGGCGGAGGGGTGACCGGGGCGGGAACCGGAGCTGGCGCCGCCGGCGTTTGCGGCTCGACCGTCGCTTGTTGCGGTTGCTGGTTCGGCGCCTGCTCGTTCTTCTTGGCCTTCTTGGCCTTGCCCTGGCCGGTGTTGTCAAACACGCCGGGGATCTGCACGGTGCCGCGGTCCGGATCGATGCGGATGGTGCGCCCGCCATATTCGAAGGTGTACTGCGCCTGCGCGGCGGTGCTCGCCAAAAGGAATGCGGCCGCGGCCAACAGCTTCCTCATTTCCGTCTCCTCAACAGATCGTCCCCGCACCGACGCTTACGCGCCGGCAACATCGCAAAAAGTGATCTAGATCACTGTCGTTGGTATGAGTCGTCTTCCGGCGGCTCCGGGTTCAATAGGCCTGGGGCCGGTCCAAAGTTTGGCGGGGCAAGCGACAGGAGGACGCGGCCTTAATCGAACCAGGCCGCGTAGATCTTCTTGTAGCTGCCATCTTCCATGGAAATGTGCAGCCATTGGTCGATGAAGGCTTTCAGCGCCATGTCGCGCTGCAGCCAATAGGCCTTCTCGGAGAAGTCGAACGGCTTTTCGGGATGCACCGCGCACAGCACGCCGGCGTGCTGCTTCTGCTGGTAGCGTGTCTCGGAGGCGTCCGTCATCATCAGATCGGCGTTGCCCTTGGCGATCTCGTCGAAGATCGCTGTGTTGTCGGGGAAGACGGTGATCTCGGCATCCTTGATGTTGGCACGCGCAAAGCGCTCGTTGGTGCCGCCGGGATTGACGATGATGCGGGTGCCCTTCTTGTCGATGTCGGCGAGGCTCTGGTACTTGCCGACGTCGGCGCAGCGCGTGATCGGCGTCTTGCCCTCGCGCATGATCGGCGTCGAGAAGAAGCCCTTCTTCTGCCGGTCGAGCGTGACCGACACGCCGCCCATGGCGATGTCGAACTGGTCGGCCTCGAAATCCTTCATCAGCTTCGGCCAAGCCGTCGGCACGAACTCGACCTTGACCCCGAGGGCTTTGCCGAGCGCCTGCGCCATGTCGACGTCGAAGCCGCTGAACTGCTGCGTCGTCTTGTCCAGGTAGGTGAATGGCTTGTAGTCGCCGGTCATGCCGACGCGCAGCGTGCCGCGCTGGACGATCTCGTCGAGACGCGAGGGCGCCTGCTGCGCTTGCGCCGAAAGGTTTGCCAGCAACACCACGGCCAAGGCCGCCACGATTCGAACGATCATCTCTTTTCTACCCCTGCGCGAGCTGTCATTGTGCAGCCGTTCGGACGTGGATTTAGACCAGATGCCCGTCGCGGGCGAGGCAGAATTGAAGGGAATCCTTGAGGTGACGATATCGATGTACGAGGCCTCGGTCGGCCTGTTCGTGCCCTATTTGCGCAACCTGTCCGCGCTGCTCGACAAGGGCGTCGCTTATGCAGAGGCCCGCAAGTTCAACCCGACGGTTCTGCTCGGCATGCGCCTTGCGCCGAACATGTACGACCTGGCGCAGCAGGTCGGTGAGGCCTGCCGCCACGCTACCGTTGCGCCGGCCCTGCTGGCGCAGCGCGAGCCGGTGGCGCTGCCGGCGCTGGAGCACGATATGGCCGGGCTTCAAGCGCGTATCGCAACGTCGATCGAGTTCATCGAAAGCTTGCCGCGTGCGGAGATCGATGCCGCGGCGGAGCAGAACGTCTTCTTCAGGCTGAAGAACGGCACCGAGCTGCCCTTCACAGGGCGGACGCTGCTGCTGACGTTCAGCGTGCCGCAGTTCTTCTTTCACGTCACCACGGCCTACGACCTGCTACGGCACGCCGGCGTCGAGCTCGTGAAGAAGGATTATCTCGGGCGGAAGTAGGGCTCCGTGTTTGCCTCTCCCTGCGGGAGAGGTGTAGCGAGACCTGGTCTACTAGCTGCCTTACGCTTCGCCCTTGCGCTCGTAATCGGCGAGCGAGCTGCGGCCGGCGATCTCGCTGCGGAGCAGCTCGAAGCGTTTATTGGCCTCTTCCTCCTGCGCATCGACGAAACGCACAGCGGCCTCGCTCGTCATCGGGCCGCTGACCACGGGGGCGGACTGCTCGCCGATGGTCTCGTGGACGTAATACTGGCCGTCATCGCCGCGATGGACCGTCCATTTGAGACGGATCGCCACCATGGGGCCGGGACCGACCTTGCTGTAGCCATCGGCATCGGTGTGCTCCGGCACCAGCGGCTGCTCCTCGACGACAGGATGCTCGTCGGTAACGACCTGCTCCTGGGCCACCGCCTGCTCATCGGCAACCGCCGTCTCGGTCGCGCTATCGCGGACGACGAGGACGGGCTCGGGGTGCTCCAAAATGCTGGCGATGGTCGCCAGCGCGTGGTCGGTCGGGTCGATCTCTGCCAAGGGTCATCCTCCAGCTCGACGCGGCCGGCCAGTCTGTCCCGCTGCCGCCGCGGCCGGTCCTATTACGCGCGTTCGATTGAGGCTGAGTTGGGGCTCGATCTGCACCAAAATGGGACACTTTCTGGGACGCGGACTCATGCTTTCCAGGACGCGAACTCATTAAGGCGCAGCCATAGCCTGATTGACGCCAGTTGAACGAAAGCAGGGTAGTTGGCGGCAAGCCTGTCGTAGCGTGTCACCATGCGACGACACCAGCCCGCCGCCAGCGGATGAAGCGGTTGTAGCACGTGGCGGACCAAATGCCTCGGGCAGATCACGCCAGGTGCCCCGGATCGCAAGACCCAGAAAATGCCATTAAGGACACGACGTCGTTTACGCGTCGTTTACTCGAGGAACGGCTCGCGCGCGCGACCAAGACTGTTCAGTCTTCCGAGCGCAAACCCGCCTCAATGCGTTGGATCAGCCGCTCCCGCAAGGACGGCACCACGTTGCCGAGGACGACGAAGGTGCGGACGATGGGCAAATACGGCTCCATTGCCGCCGTCAGCTCCGCGAGAGACGTGCCGGCCAGCCGCGCATATTCGGATTGCGCCGCCGCATTGGTCGCGCGCGGCCGCTCGGGATTGTCAGCGATTTCCGGGGCGAGCTCGGACAGGATGACATGCAAGAACCCGAGGTCGACGGCGGCGGGCGCGCGCATCACGAAAGTCCAGTCGACGAGCTTTGGGCCTTCCGCCGTCATGATCACGTTGCCGGGGCTCAGGTCGCAATGGCAGAGCCTGTCGTCGGACGACAAGCGCTCGATCAGCGCGAGGACATCGGTGGCGACGTGCTTCGGAAGCTTGCCGTCGTCGTGCCGCAACTCCGCCTCCATATACTCGCGCAGGGAGAGGACCTCCGGCGGCGGGGGCGTCTTGTGAACGGACATGGCAAGCGCGGCGACAATCGCTCCCGCCCGTTCGAACGTCACCGCGCCGGTCCGCGAGAGCTGCCACAGGGTCGGTCCGTCGAGCCGCTGCAGCACGATGCCGAAGCGCCCGTCCAAGATCACCTCGCCGAACACCGCCGGCACCGGGAGGCCGGCGGCATGGACAGCGCGGATCATTCGGGCTTCATGCCGACCGAGCTGATGAGAGACGCCGGCCTTGAACAGCTTCACCACCTGACCGGGCGCCCAGGCGTAAGCTTCGGAGAAGGCGCCTTCACCGATCTTTTTCCCTAGTGATCCCTGCATGCCCGTTCTCCACCGTACAGAGGAAACACCGGCGAGCAAAAAGGAATCCTCCCGTCGGGGGCCGCCGGACATTATCGCCTTTCAACCTGCAGAGACCGTCGGCCACTCCGCTAAATGGTCCCAAGCCCGGTTGTGACCCGGAGCGGGCATCAGGATGGGCCGATGGTCCTCCAGGAAAATCGGAGTTTGTCATGCAGGTGCGGCGGTGCGCACAACAGTGTCCGCTTCACTCACCGACCTTCCTGATTTGATGAGGCTGAACGAGCCGATATCAGTCGTCCCTGCGAAAGAGAAGCCGGCCAAGACGGCCAGTCTGCGATACTCGGCTTCCGTGCGCTCGCAGCCGCCGGGTCCGCGCAACATGTTAAGGTCACTCATGACGCGATGCGACCGCCCGCGCCATGCGTCCGCCTGTCGCTCAGCCCAGCACGTCCTGATTGATCACGTTCTGCCGGATGGGATCGCCGTCCAGCACGCTCAGGATGTTGCGCGCGGTCTGCTCGCTCATGCGCTGGACAGCCTCGACCGTGACGCCGGCCACATGCGGTGCCATGATGACGTTGGACAGCGCGAACAGCGCGTTGCTGACCGGCGGCGGCTCCACCTCGAACACGTCGATACCGGCGCCGGCGAGCTTTCCCGACACCAGGGCGTCGTAGAGCGCCGCTTCCTTCACGATGCCGCCGCGCGCGGTATTGATGAGGTAGGATTTCGGCTTCATCCGGCCGATCCGCGCCGCATCGAACAGGCCGACGGTCTCCGGCGTCTTCGGGCAGTGGATGGTGACGAAATCGGCGTGAGCTAGCGCGGCGTCGAGGTCAGTGATGGGCTCGCAGCCGGCGGCCTTGATTTCGGCGGCGGGCTTATAGGGATCGTAGACCTGCACCTTCATCTCGAACGCCAGGCAGCGCCTGGCGGTACGACTGCCGATGCGGCCGAACCCGATGACCAGCACGGTCTTGCCGTAGAGGTCGAACGGCAGCATGCCGAGCCGGTCGGCCCATGTGCCATCCTTGACGCAGGCATGCAGCTCCTGCGCGCGCTTGGCCAGCGTCAGCATCATGAACAGCGCCGCTTCCGCGACCGAGGGCGAGTTGGCGCTGCCGGCGACCATCAGCGGCACCTTGCGGCGGGAGAGCGCGGGCACGTCGACGGCGTCGTAGCCGACGCCGATGCGGGTCACCACCTTCATGTCGCGGGCCGCCTCGAGCTCGGTCTCGCCGAAGGCGGTGGCACCTAACGCCACCCCATGGACCGGCGCATGGCTCTTCAGCAGCGCCTCAAAGTCCTTCGCGGAGATCAGGTTGGAAAACTCGACGAGCTCGATATCGTCCCGCTGGGTGAGGAGGGCGCGCGCCCCTTGCGACAAAGTTTGAGTAACGAAAATCTTCTTCTTGTTGGTCGCCATCGCTCCCTGCCTGCTAGCGTTTCTTCACGGCGTCACAACACGACGCCGGTTTCCTCATTTAGCAGGTGCATGTTGTTGAGGTCCATCGCCAGGCGCATGGGTGCCCCGTCCTTGGCGCCGGCATTGGGATTGACGCGGCCGCACACCGGCGTGCCGTCGAGCCCGAAATAGACCAGCGTCTCCATTCCCATCGGCTCGGTCACGTCGAGCACGGTCTCGAAGGTCTCGACCCCGGGCTCGAGATGCGCGTGCGACTCCGTCAGATGCTCGGGCCGGAGGCCGAGCAGCAGCTTGTCGGTGCGCGGCAACGCGTTGTATCGCGCGGCACGGGCCGGCGGCAGCGGGAAAGCGATACGGTCGGTGAGGCGGATCTGGAGCGTGCCGCCGACATCCTCGAGGCGGCACGGGATGAAATTCATCGCCGGCGAGCCGATGAAGCCTGCGACGAAGCGCGTCGCCGGCTTGTGGTAGAGCTCGTTCGGCGTGCCGATCTGCTCGATGCGCCCCTTGTTCATCACCACCACGCGGTCGGCCAGCGTCATCGCCTCGACCTGGTCGTGGGTGACGTAGACGGTGGTGGTGCGCACCTTCTGGTGCACCTTCTTGATCTCGATCCGCATCTGCACGCGCAGCTTGGCGTCGAGATTGGAGAGCGGCTCGTCGAAGAGAAAGACTTTGGGATTGCGCACGATGGCGCGGCCCATGGCGACGCGCTGGCGCTGGCCGCCGGAGAGCTGCTTCGGCTTGCGGTCGATCAGGTCGGTGATGTCGAGGAGCCGGGCTGCCTCCGTCACGCGGGCCTTGATCTCGGCCTTGGGGTAGTGCTTCAGGCGCAGACCGAACGACATATTCTCCGCGACCGTCATGTGCGGGTAGAGCGCGTAATTCTGGAACACCATGGCGATGTCGCGGTCCTTCGGCGGCACGTCGTTGACCACGTCGCCGCCGATCATGATGTCGCCGTCGCTGATGTCCTCGAGCCCTGCGATCATCCGCAGCGTCGTCGACTTGCCGCAGCCGGAGGGGCCGACCAGCACGATGAACTCATGGTCGGCGATGTCGAGGTCGATGCCTCGCACGGCTTCGACATCGTCGTAACGCTTAACTACTTTCCGCAGAGCAACGTCAGCCATGAGTCATCAGCCCTTTGTCGCGCCGGCGGTCAAGCCGGCAATGTAGTAGTCCATCAGGAACGCGTAGATGATCAGCGGCGGCGCGGCGCCGAGCAGCGCGCCGGTCATGATCTGACCCCAGTTGAACACATCGCCCTTGATCAGCGTGGTGGTGATACCGACCGGCAGCACCAGCTGGTCGACCGATGTCGTGAACACCAGGGGATAGAGGAATTGGGCCCAGGACACCGTGAAGGCGAAGATGGTCGCTGCGATCAGCCCGGGCAGCGCGACCGGGATGAAGATGCGTGTCAGCGTCTGCAGCCAGGAGGCGCCGTCGATGAGCGCGGCCTCGTCGAGCTCCTTCGGGACCGAGGCGAAATAGCCGATCATGATCCAGGTGCAGAACGGCACCGTCAGCGTCGGATAGATGAACAGCAGCACATACCATCGGTTCAACAGCGTGATGCCGGTATAATCCTGGACCACGCCGAGCATCTTGAACAGCGGGATGAACAGGAGACTGTCCGGGATCAGGTAGGTCAGGAAGACGCCGGTGGCCAGCGTCGCCGAGCCCCAGAATTTCATCCGGGCCAGGGCAAAGGCCGCGGGAATGCTGATCACCATCGTGATGATGACGACCACGATCGACACGATCGACGAATTCCAGAAGAAGCGCAGAAACTGGTTCGAGCTCAACAGCTCGACATAGTTCGACAGCGTCGGGTGGAATACCCACCAGGGGTTGGTCGCCGCCGAGATCTCCGCGCTGCTCTTGAGCGAGGTGATCAGCATGTAGACCGGTGGTGTCAGGAAGAAGATCGCAAACAGCACCAGGAAGAAATAGGACCAGCGCAGCGCCCAGGCACGGTCGCGGCTCATGCTGCCATACTTGACCTTGCGGGAGGGGCCGGCCTTGTCGATTGCAACCGTGCTCATCAGGCTTCGTTTCCGCGTTTGGTGACATCGCGCAGGATGAAGATCGCTGCGACGGCGAGGATCGGCACCATGAACAGCGAGACGCAGGCGCCGAGCGGAATGTCGCTGCTCTGGATGCCGACCTGGAACGCCCAGGTGGCGAACAGGTGGGTCGTATCCAGCGGGCCGCCTGAGGTCAGGATGCGCACGATGTCGAAATTGGCAAAGGTGACGATCAGCGAGAACAGCGTCGTGATGGCGATGATGTTGCGCATCATCGGCAGCGTGACGTACCAGATCCGCTGCCACCAATTGGCGCCGTCGATGGCCGCGGCCTCGTAGAGCTGATCGGGCACGGATTTGAGTGCGGCCAGATACATGATCATGAAGAACGGCGCTCCGTACCAGACGTTGACGAGGATGACGGAGAAGCGCGCCCAGAAGGTTTCGCCGAGCCAGGGAATCGGACCGACGCCGAAGAAGGACAAGGTGTAGTTGAAGGCGCTGTAGGAGGGGTCGAATAGCCACAGCCAGGCCAGCGTGCTCATCGCCGGCGGGATCACCCAGGGCACGAGCAGCATGCCGCGCCATTTGCGCTGGCCCTTGGCCGGGATGTTATGGACGAAATGCGCGACGACGAAGCCGATCATCGCCTTGAAAATGACAGCGGTGATCGCGAAGATGCAGGACTGCTGCACCACCATCCAGAACGTCTCGCGCTTGAACAGGAAGGTGAAGTTGCCGAGGCCGACGAACTTCGTCATCGCCTTGTTCAGCGTCGCGAGGTGAACCGAGTAGAAGGCGGGGTAGAGCACCAGCAGCGCGATCAGGAGGATCAGCGGCAGCGTCAGGAAGAACGCAACCGTCGATTTTCGCCCGAGCGCATTGCGCAGGCTCTTTCCCTTGCGCGCGCCCGTGGCACGTGCGACGCGACCTCGCTCAACGACGACATCGGCCATGTCAGAATCCTTAAGGTCAGTCTTCTTGCAAGCAGTCCAAGCTTGGAGCCGGCCATAACGGTCGGCTTCAAGGTCTTGCGGATCCGATGACGGAGCCCTGGCGGCTCACGCGCGTGGCGCGAGCCGCCCTGGCACACGCCCGGCTTAGCTCCGCATGAAGCCTTCGCACTCGCCCTCGGCCCAGGCGAGCGCCTGATCCAACCTCTCGCCGCGCGCATAGCGCAGCGCCATCTTCGTCAGCGTCGCCTGGAAGTAGATCTGTTGCGCGATCTTGGGCGGCGCGGGCGACGCTGCGATCGACAGCGTCTGATGCTTGTAGGGATCCGGATAGTGGAAGAGCGTTCCCTTCGGCGGGCCTTCCTCCGCCCAGGTCTTGAACTTGGTCATGTTCGCGTAGGCCGGCAGGTCGTAGCCGCCGCTCACCGCAACGAACTTCTCGATCGACGATGGCGCGGACAGGTGAACGAGCAGGCTCTTGGCCGCCTCCTTGTTCTTGCCGAAGCTCCAGACGCCCCAGAAGTAGGGCAGGTACGGTGCGAACCGGCCCTTGGGACCGGACGGGAAGCCGTGCGTCCAGCACTGCTCGGCGACCTGCGGCGCATCGCGCTTGGCGACGGCCCAGGCGCTCGGCGGGTTGAGGATCATCGCGCCGCGGCCGGAGATCAGCCATTTGTTGTTCGAAGCGTCGTCCCATGACGGCGCATCCGGCGGCAGGAACGCGATCAGCTTCTTGTAGAATTCCATGGCCTGGCGGACCTGATCGGTCTTCACCGTGATATCGCCCTTGGCATTGACGAGCTCGGCGCCGAACGACTGGAAGATCGCGCCGGCGGTATCCACGCTGTCGGTGGTCTCGCCGAGACCGATGCCGAAGGCAAAGCCGGCCTTCTGGCAAGCCTCGGCCGCCTTCAGGAAGGTCTCCATGGTCCAGTTCTCCGCCTTGGGCGGAGCGCCGACCGGATACATCTCCTGCACGTCGATGCCGGCGTGCTTCTTCATCAGATCGATGCGGGAGCAGGGGCCTTTGATCTGGCTGCCGGGTGTCGCGGGCACCGCGAGCCATTTGCCGCCGGATTGTCCGAGATATTTGACGGTGCCGTTCACCTCGCCATTCTGCTTGAGGAGCGGCTCCATGACGTCGTTGAGCGGCTCGAGATTCTCGGCGTAGGCCTGCGGCCACCAGCTCGGCATCTGGAGAATGTCATGGCCAGATTTCGCCTGGGCTTCGGCGGCGGCGGTCAGCTCGATCTTTTTGTTGTTGCTGGTGATGTAGTCGATGGAGACTTCGACCTTCTCCTTCGCCGCCCATTCATTGACGAGATCGGTCGAGGCCTGGTTGGCGCCCGGCACCCAATGGTCCCAGAAGCCGATCGAGAGTTTGCCGGCAGCGTAGGCGCCCCGGACATAGGGCGCCGTGATCAGCGCCGCGGAGGACATTGCTGTGGCAGCCACAAATTGACGTCGCGTCAGTGTCTTTCGTGACATCTCGTTTCCTCGCTTGGGTGTTGTTGTTGGAGCTTCCTCTGAGAGACTTCTTTATTGAGTTCTTGTTGCTCGATTTTCTTATTTGCGCCGTCGGCCCGCGTGGTCAATTCACGGATGCCGCGGCAAATTGGTAGCGCGATCAGATCATGATTGATCGCGTCTGTCGAGAAAGCCGAATGGCTCCGCGTCTAGAACTAACGTTGTGTCCGGAAAACGTCGGACGCGTGTCGAGGCGACGGATCGCAGGGGCAGGGCGCTCGTTGTTTTTGCGACGCACACTTCGCGTCGATCCGTCTGGAAGGATCGGTGCGCATTTACGCCGCAGTTTCGAATAAGCCTGCATAACCGCTTCGCGCCAAAGACTTTTCGGGCGTGGACAGCGGATCGGATGCGTCTGGACCTCGAACCGGCGGAAACGATAGAGTTGCAGCTGGCCCGTGACTCCCCCCGATAGGCCAGTCAGAAAAGACTCAGAACAGAGATGGAGACGAGAATGACCGACACGGCGCCGTCAGCGCGGCTTTACCTGCGGCGATGCCTCGCGCTGGGCGCCGTGCTTACGCTGTTGCTCGGTGCCGCCGCGGTGGCGAATGCTCAAGGTTTGGTCAAAGGCGTTCAGGAAGGCGCCGCGGCCGGGAACAAGGCGGCAGGTCCGGTCGGTGGCGTGCTCGGCGGCGCGATCGGCGGCGTGGTTGGCGTCTTCACCGGCGTGCTCGGCGTCGGCAACAGCAACGGCAACAATCAGCCGCCGCCCGCCAAGGAGTCCAGCAAGGACGCCAAGCAGCAGGGGGCGGCCAAGGACAAGGATGCCAAGAGCGCCAAGGCGGGCAAGGGTGCCAAGGCGAGCAAGGAGGCGAAGAACGCGCCGCAGGACAACAAGGGCAATAAAGACAACAAAGATGTCACGGTCCTCACCCAGACCGGCGCGCCGCAGCTGACGGCCGAGCAGATTGTCGCCAACAGCGATTCCTATATCGAGCGGATCAAGACCGAGCTGAATCTGACGGCGGATCAGGAGAAGCACTGGTATGGCTTCGCGAGCGCGATGCACTACCTCGGGCATAATGGTGCAGAGCGGCTCAACCTGCGGGTTGCGCGCGCCAAGCGGGATCCACCCGACGACATCATCGAGCAGATGCGCAACGAAGCCCAGTTCCTGATTGATCGGGCTGCCGACCAACGCAACGTCGCCGACGCCGCCGAGCCGCTTTATTCGAGCCTCGACGACAAGCAGAAGCAGGTCTTCATTCAGGAGATGGTGCGCCTCAGCCACGAGCGCGGATTGGATTGATCAAGTTGAATCGGACGCATCTGAATTGACGCGCCCGCCACGAATTCGTGAATCCTCTCCGCAATTCGGTTATGGTTAGCTTCGCAAGGCTGACTGCGGGGTTGATATGGCGGACGGACTCTCCGTTTTCCTGGTCGAAGACGAGGCGTTGATCCGGATGATGATCGCCGACATGGTGGAGGAACTCGGCCACCACGTCGTCGCGGAAGCAGACAATGTGCGCGACGCCAGCGCCTTTGCCATGACCGCGCAATACGATCTGGCCATCCTCGACATCAATTTGATGGGCGTCTACGTCGATCCGGTCGCCGACTTGATCGAGCGTCGCGGAAAACCGTTTCTGTTCGCCACAGGCTACGGCCCGGAACTGCTGCCGTCCTTGCTCCGGCGCAGGCCGATCCTGCGCAAGCCGATCGCGATCGATCAGCTCAAGGCGATGATCGATTCGATGTTTCCGGGAGCCCCGGACAAAGCTCAACACTGAGCACCAACGAAAATGGCCGCCCCTCTGGGCGGCCATTTGACGACGGAATTCGTCGCGCTCTCACATCAGGCCGGCGCCGAGGTCGATGCCGCGCGCCATCAGACCGAACGAGGCGACCACGCCCGTGCAGCAGAACAGCAAGATGGTCTTGAAGGACGAATCGGCGAAACGCGTCTCGACGGCGGCCGGCATCGCGATAAGTGAAATCATGCTCATGTTCATTCCCCCCTTGTTGATCCTGAATTGCATCAGGTGAGGGAACCTTTAGAGCAAAAAGTTTGACATGAGATTGCGAGGCGTCGTTAACGGAATCGGAAACGAATCCCGCGTTCTCAGCGGGCGCGACCGGATTGCAAGCCTCAGTTGCGACCGTTCCTCAGCACCATGGCGATGGTGTGAGCCGTCATGGCCGCGCGATCCGAAGCGCGCTGCGCAGCCAGCCGGTCACGGGCCTTTTCCTCGATCAGGAGTTCGATCAGGGCCAACCGCTTGTCTTCGCTGTCGGCTTCGCGCAACAGGCGGTGATAGCGGTGATAGTCGAAACCGAAATCCTGTTTACGCATGTCACGCCCCCGCAACTACGCCACACACGATGAGATTGTTTCTCATCTGAGATGTGTACGCAAGCGCGTTCCTGCCTGGAACCGGGCGCCCGCAGAAATCTGCTGTGAATTACCGTCGCCCGTGAGCGGCAAAGAGCGAACGGCCCGTCAATCCGAAGTGTGGTCGGCAAACATCTTCAGGCCGACGAAGCTCGCATCAGGCTTGATCACGAGCCTGGTCGGGATGTTGCGCAGATAATCCTGGAAGCGTCCCTTCGCTTCAAAGCGCGCCCGGAACGCGGAGGCCGCAAGGAATTCGTGAAAGCGCGGCACGATTCCGCCGGCGATATAGACGCCACCGCGGGCTCCGAACGTCACCGCGAGATTGCCGGCAACCGAGCCAAGGATGGCGCAAAACATCTCCAGCGTCGCGCGGCTGACGGGACAACTGCCCTCCAGCGCGGATTTGGTGATGGCCGCGGCATCGCGATGCGGCACCTGGACGCCATCGATCTCAGCCAACGCTTCGTAGAGATTCTGCAGCCCGGAACCCGAGAGTGCGCCACGCTCGATGGAGACATGGCCGAGGCGTCGGCGCAAGCACGCAATCACACGTTCCTCGCGCTCGTTCTCAGCCGGCAGGGTCGCGTGCCCGGCCTCAGTGACGACGGCCAGTCGCGCGCCATGGCGTTCAATCAGACAGGAGACACCAAAACCGGTTCCTGGCCCGACCACCAGCAACGGCTCTCCGGGCAAGCCATCGCCTCCGCCCAGCGGGAGGAGGTCGGCAGGTTGCAAGGCGGGCAGGGACCAAGCCACCACCTCGAAGTCGTTCAGCACATGGACGCTGTCGAAGCCGAGCGCGGGCTGCAGCTCGTTGCCGTCGATGACCCAGGGGCTGTTGGTCATGACGCAGCGGTTGTTGGTGACGGGACCCGCCACCGCCAGCACTGCTCTTTTGGGCTGATCGCCGCCCGACCGGCGCGCCAGGACGTCCGCGATGGCTTCGCGGACGGTCGGAAAGTCGGCGACCTTCACATAATCGATATCGATCGGTCCGGTCTGATCGCTCAGGCTCAGTGCGAAGCGCGCATTGGTGCCGCCGATATCGGCGAGAAGAATCTTTCCTGTCCTGCCGATGCCCATGGCCCTGCGGCTTCCGCGGCCCTGGCGGCCCTCGGGAACCTTCGCCTCCGTTCCTGATCCGATCCGCAAACGCGGACGGTCTGAGGATCCTCGCTTGGTTGTTCCTAGTCAACACGGATAAGGTCAAACCGTTGCATCCTGGACGACCTTGTCCATCAGCGTCCATCAGCGCGGTATCGCCGCACGCGGTCTGTGGTTGCGAAGCTGCGCCGGAAGATCGACATTGGGAGGGGGCGTCCGGTGCTCGACACCGGGCGGCTCGAACGGGACCTTGCGATGAAGATTTCCGACCGCGACGTGCTGCTGGTGATCGACGTACAGAACGATTTCTGTACCGGTGGAGCGCTTGCCGTTCCCAGCGGCGAAAAGGTCGTCCCCGCCATCAATCGGATCGCCCAAAAATTCACCAATGTAGTACTGACCCAGGACTGGCATCCGCGCGACCACGTCTCGTTCGCGTCGAACCATGTTGGCAAGCAGCCGTTCCAGGCGATCGAGCTCGACTACGGCCGGCAGGTGTTATGGCCAGCGCATTGCGTGCAAGGCACGGCGGGGGCTGAATTTCATCGCGATCTCGACGTGACCCGGGCGAGCCTCGTGGTGCGCAAGGGCTTTCGCCGTGGCATCGATTCCTATTCGGCGCTGTTCGAGAACGACCATCGGACGCCGACCGGACTGCTCGGTTATTTGCGCGAACGCGAGCTGAAGACCGTCTTCGTCGCCGGTCTGGCGCTGGACTTCTGCGTCCGCTTCTCGGCGGAGGATGCGCGCAAGGCGGGGTTGGAGGTGGCCGTCATCGAGGATGCCTGCCGAGGCATCGATCTCGACGGCTCGGTGGCCGCGACCCATCAAAGCTTTCGGGATCTCGGGATCGCCGTCGTCAGCCTCGAGGCTTTCCTGTGAGGACATCGAGGTAGCCATGGTGGAAAAGACCGCCAAACAGACACGCGGATCAGGGCATGCTGCTGATGATCCGCGGCTGTGGCCGTTTGCGGCAGCGCAGCTTGCCATGGACGCCTGCTTCTGGTGGCTGGATCGTGGACCCGCGGAGCCGCGTGACAGCAGCCTGGCATGGACGACACCCAACAGCGTTGCATTGGAGCTCGCAACAATGCAGCTGCGCGATTGCTCGCAGATTCGGTCCGGCCAGCCGGCGCTGGTCTGCGCGCCCTATGCGCTGCATCGGGCCCTGATCGCCGATTTCGCCCCGGGCCACAGCGTGGTGCAGTCATTGCAGAATGGCGGTATCGACCGGGTCTATCTCACCGACTGGCGGTCGGCGACATCAGACATGCGCTATCTCTCGATCGACAGCTATCTCGGCGATCTCAACGTCGCCGTCGACGAGATCGGCGCGCCGGTCGATCTCGTCGGGCTCTGCCAAGGCGGATGGCTGTCGCTGCTCTACGCGGCGCGCTTTCCGGCCAAGGTGCGGCGGCTGGTCCTGGTCGGCGCTCCCGTGGACCTGTCGATCGATTCCTCGCTCTCCCGGCTCGCCCGCAACGCGCCCGGGATGGTCTACGACCAGCTCGTCGCGCGCGGCGGCGGCAATGTCAGCGGCGAGGAGATGCTGCGCTTCTGGTCCAAAGCGCCTGATGACGACGACATCGTAGCGGCCTTGCAGCGGGATCTCTCGGATGAGCAGGGAACGGCGCTGCTCGCGCGCTTCGACCGCTGGAATGCCGAGACGCTCAATCTGCCGGGCACCTACTATCTCGAGATCGTCAATGGGATTTTCCGGGAGAACATGATTGCCCGCGACGATTTCGTCGCACTCGGCCGCCCGGTTCGTCTGAAGGACGTCAAGTCGCCGATCTTCCTGCTCGCCGGGCTCGACGACGAAGTGGTGCCGGCGACGCAAGCGCTTGCCACCGCCCGGCTTGTCGGCACGCCGCCGGCCTTCATTGCGGCGGCTTCCGAGCCGAGCAACCATCTCGGCCTGTTCATGGGCGCGCGCACCCACGCGCATGCCTGGCCCCGGATCGCCGAATGGCTGCGCGAGGATCTGTCCGGTGTGCTGGCCCGCAGCGCCTGAGCTCGCCAGCGCTGGACAGGCCGTCTTGCAAATCCGGTATGCATGACGGCGGATGGCTCGCACGGGACCCTGTCGATGGGCTACATATGGTCCGGAGCTGACGGCTTCGGCAGCGAAGAGATTCAAGGGTACTGCGCTCGATGACTTTCCATTCGATCTACGCTCACGGATTTGCGCGCGTGGCGGCCTGTGTCACCACGTCCCATGTCGCCGATCCCACGGCCAACGCCAAGGCTGTCCTGGCCGCCGCCGATGCCTGCCACGAGCAGTCGGTGGCAGTTGCCGTTTTTCCTGAGCTCTGCCTGTCCGGCTATGCGATCGAAGATCTTGTGAAGCAGGATTCGCTGCTCGATGCGGTCGAGCGCGGGCTCGCCGCGATTGTTGAGGCCTCCGCCGGGCTGATGACGGTGCTGATCGTCGGGGCGCCGCTACGCTTTGGTCATCGCATCTACAATTGCGCCGTCGTTATTCACCGCGGCAACATCCTCGGTGTGGTGCCCAAGAGCTACCTGCCGACCTATCGCGAGTTCTACGAGGGACGGCATTTCGCCTCCGGCGCCGGCATCGCCGGAGAGACGATCGCCTTCGCCGGCCTGCACGCGCCGTTCGGCGTGGATCTCCTGTTCGCCGCTGAGGACGTTCCGGGCCTCACCATCGGCGTCGAGATCTGCGAGGACATGTGGATCCCGGTGACGCCGGCCTCCGAGCTCGCACTCGCGGGCGCAAGCGTGCTGATCAATCTTTCGGGCAGTCCGATCACGATCGGCCGGGCCCGCTCGCGCGCGCTGCTGTGCCAATCGACGTCGGCGCGCTGCCTCGCGGCCTACGTCTATTCCGCCGCCGGGGCAGGGGAATCCACCACCGATCTCGCCTGGGACGGCCAGACCTCGATCTACGAGAATGGCGTGCTGCTGGCCGAGGGCGAGCGATTCCGGCAGGGCGGCCAGATCACATATGCCGATGTCGATCTCGACCTGCTCAGGCAGGAACGCGCGCTGATGGGAACGTTCGACGACAACCGTCGGCAGCGCGAGGCGTTTTTCCGCAAGGTGACATTTGCCCTGAAGCCGCCGGCGGCCGATATCGGCTTCCTGCGCAAGGTCGAGCGATTCCCTTTCGTGCCGAGCGACGAGAGCCTGCTCGAGCAGGATTGCTACGAGGCCTACAACATCCAGGTCGCCGGACTCGTGCAGCGCATGCGCGCGACCGGTACCAAGCGCGTCGTGATCGGCGTATCCGGTGGCCTCGATTCCACCCACGCGTTGATCGTCGCCGCCAAGGCGATCGACCTGCTCGGCCTGCCGCGTGAGAACATCCTTGCCTACACCATGCCCGGCTTTGCCACCGGCAGCGAGAGCAAGACCAACGCTCTGGCGCTGATGCAGGCGCTGCACACGAGCTGGCAGGAGCTCGACATCCGGACCACCGCGACCCAGATGCTGAAGGACATCGGCCACCCCTTCGGCAAGGGCGAGAAGGTCTATGATGTCACGTTCGAGAACGTGCAGGCGGGCCTTCGCACGGACTATTTGTTCCGGCTTGCCAACCATCACGGCGGCATCGTCATCGGAACCGGCGATCTCTCCGAGCTCGCGCTCGGCTGGTGCACCTATGGCGTCGGCGACCAGATGGCGCACTACAACGTCAATGCCGGCGTGCCGAAGACGCTGATCCAGCATCTGATCCGTTGGGTGATCTCCTCGAAGCAGTTCAGTGACGACGTCAACCGGACGCTTGGCTCGATCCTGGCCGCTGAAATCTCGCCCGAGCTCGTGCCGGTGCAGCCCGGCGAGAAACCGCAGAGCACGGAAGCGTCCGTTGGGCCTTACGAGCTGCAGGATTTCAACCTGTTCTATACGCTGCGCTTCGGCATGCGGCCGTCCAAGATCGCCTTCATGGCGCTACAGGCGTGGAAGGACGCCGAGAAGGGCGAATGGCCGCCGGCTTTTCCGAGCGACCGGCGCAGGGCCTATGATCTGCCGGAGATCCGCCGCTGGCTGGAAGTGTTCCTGCGCCGCTTCTTCGCCTTCAGCCAGTTCAAGCGCTCGGCCATGCCGAACGGGCCGAAGGTCTCGGCCGGCGGCTCACTGTCGCCGCGCGGCGACTGGCGCGCGCCGTCGGATTCGAGTGCGGCCGCTTGGCTCGAGGATCTGGAGCGGAACGTTCCGAACTGATCGGGCGGCGTTGGAGGAGGGACGATCTGACATCCGCCGGGGAAAAGATCAGCGTGACGTTCATGGCGCGGCTGACGCTGAAGGATGCGATGTGAGCTGACGCTCATCTCGAGCTGCTTCATGGCAGGCATGTGGGCTGAGGCATATGCTGGGACGCCCCGTGCTGATGGAAAGCGCGAGGTCCGGAGTGCCTAGGAGTCCGGACCTCGTCACCTTGCCCCAGCCTTCAATCCCCGCCCCATGTGGTCCCCCAACCCCATGTTGCGCGATCGGAGGTGATGCCCGTGGAGTGGCCGCCGATCGATGTCGCGCGATGTACGCGAAGGCCGGTTAGGATTCCATCCCGGATCACTACGGACATGAATACCGCTTGCTATCTGTTCATTCTGCGTCGGTCGCCATCGCAGATCTGCAGCGCGCGACCGACGGGATGTCCACATCCCATCGGGACCTCGCAACCTGCATTTCACGGGCCTGTCATTGAAGTGGTCTAGCGCTGCTGCCGTCATCACGGCCAGGGAGCATGCCATGTCGAAGCCGGTGTTGGGCGCCGCATTATCCATCAAATCGATCCCCGCGCATCGCGATTGGCTTCTCGAACGGCAGCGCGATCTGGAAATCCAGGACTTCTTCCGTGCCGATCTGCTCGAGAGCGACTGGCGCGCGACCGCCGGCGAGATCAAGCAGATGCTCGCCGGTTACACCGGCCGGCTCGGCATCCATGGCCCGTTCTGGGGCTTCAAGATCGACAGCCATGATCCCATGATCCGTCAGGCGGTGACCAAGCGCCTGCTCCAGGGGCTGGACGCCGCCGAGTTCCTCGGCGCAACGCAGATGGTGATCCATTCGCCGTTCACGACCTGGGACCACAACAATCTCGATCTCTATCCCGACAATCGCGGCAATCTCGTCGAACGCGTCAAGGCGACGCTCGCCGAGGTGATCGCGCGCGCCGAAACCATCGGCTGCGAAATCGTCATCGAGAACATCGAGGACAAGGATCCGCGCGACCGCGTGCGCCTTGCCAAGGCGCTCGAAAGCAGCAAGGTCCGCGTCTCGCTCGACACCGGCCACGCCAATTACGCGCATGTCTCCACCGGAGCGCCGCCGGTCGACTATTACGTCGAGACCGCCGGCGACATGCTGACGCATGTGCACCTGCAGGACACCGACGGCTTTGCCGACCGGCACTGGGCGCCGGGCGAAGGCAATATCCCCTGGATCGCCGTGTTCCGCGCCCTTGGCCGGCTGACGTCCAACCCGCGGCTCATCCTCGAGCTCCGTAACCACGACGACATCCGGAAGGGCGCCGCGCATCTCGCCGCGCTCGGTCTCGCTGAATAGTCGGATCGGAAAGGGCAGGGGTCATCATCATGAGCAAGCTCACCCGTCGCACCATCCTGACGTCCGGTGGTGCCGCCGCCGGCACATTGCTGCTGCCGCGCTTTGCGATCGCGCAAGGCGACAACCGTCCGTCGGTGACGATCGCCGTGCAGAAGGTTACCAATGCGAACGTGCTCGACGTGCTGCGCGAGCAATCCAATGTCGGCGAGCGCGTGTTCTTCTCCTCGATCTGGGAAGGCCTGATCTCCAAGAATTGGCGCGGCAATCTGGAAGCCGTGCCTGGCCTTGCGACCGAATGGCACCGCATCGACGATCAGACCGTCGAGGTGAAACTGCGACAGGGCGTTAAATTCCACAACGGCGACGAGCTGACGGCGGAAGACGTCGTCTTCACCTTCAGCCGCGAGCGCATGTTCGGCGAGACCGAGGCCAAGAGCCGCTCCACCATCCAGGCCTTTGAGAAAATCCCGACGCCGCGCCCGGGCAAGGAGCTGCCGCCGGATGTGCCGGCCGTCGCCCGCCGGATCTGGCCCGACCTCGTGCGCGTCGATGCCGTCGACAAGTACACCGTGCGCTTCTACAACGCGACGCCCGATGTCACGATCGAGGGCCGGCTGTCGCGCTACGGCTCCGACATCATGAACCGCCGCGCCTGGGAAGAGTCCGCCAGCTATCTCGACTGGGCGCGCAAGCCGATCACGACGGGTCCGTACAGGGTCGTCGAGCTCAAGCCCGACGTGTCGCTGACCCTCGAAGCGCATGACGAATATTGGGGCGGCCGCCCGCCGCTCAAGCGCATCCGTTTCCTCGAAGTGCCTGAAGTCGCGAGCCGCATCAACGGTCTCTTGTCGGGCGAATACCAGTTCGCCTGCGACATCCCACCGGACCAGATCGCCGGCATCGAGAAGAACGCCGCGTTCGAAGTGCAGGGCGGCACCATCCTCAATCACCGGCTGACCGTGTTCGACAAGAACCACGCCGTGCTCGCCAACCCGCTTGTCAGGCGTGCCTTCACCCACGCGATCGACCGCCAGGCCATCGTCGACAGCCTGTGGGCCGGCCGCACCCGCGTGCCGAAGGGGCTGCAGTGGGAATTCTACGGCGACATGTTCAATGCCGACTGGAACGTGCCGGCCTACGATCCCAAGCTCGCGCAGGATCTGTTGAAGCAGGCGGGCTACAAGGGCGATCCGATTCCCTATCGCCTGCTCAACAACTACTACACCAACCAGGTCGCGACCGCGCAGATCCTGGTCGAGATGTGGAAGTCGGTCGGGCTCAACGTGCAGATCGAGACCAAGGAGAACTGGTCGCAGATCATGGAGCGTGCGCCGACCCGCGCCGTGCGCGACTGGTCGAACTCGGCCGCGTTCAACGATCCGGTGTCCTCGCTGGTCGCCCAGCACGGCCCGAACGGCCAGCAGCAGCAGATCGGCGAATGGACCAATGTCGAGCTCAACAAGCTCTCGGAGTTCCTGGAGACCTCGACCGACCGCGCCGCCCGCAGGAAGGCATTCCACCGCATGCTCGAGATCGCCGAGCGCGAAGATCCCGCCTACACGGTGCTGCACCAGAACGCGACCTTCACGGCCAAGCCGAAGTCGATCAAGTGGAAGGCGGCGCCCGCCTTCGCGATGGATTTCCGCGCCGGCAATTTCGAGGCCTGACGTGGCGCCGCTGGTCAGCATCCGGGACTTGCGCGTCGCCTTCAACGGCGTGCCGGTCCTGCGCGGCGTCGACATTGTCTTGCAGAGGGGCGAGGCCCTCGGCCTCGTCGGGGAGTCCGGCTCCGGCAAGTCGGTGACGTGGCTGGCCGCGCTCGGTCTGTTGCCCCGGCATGCGCATGTCACAGGCTCGGTGCAGCTCGAGGGACGAGAGATCCTCGGCGCGCCGGCAGCCGAGCTCGATCATGTCAGGGGCGGGCGCATCGCCATGATCTTCCAGGATCCGGCGAGCGCGCTCAATCCGGTGCTGACCATTCGCAAGCAGCTCTGCGAAGCACTGGCGCTGCATCGTGATCTCCAAGGCAGCGCCGTGAAGACGGAAGCGCGGCGGCTGCTCGAACTCGTCGGCATTCCCGATGCGGCGCGGCGGTTAGAGGCCTATCCGCACGAATTCTCCGGCGGGCAGATCCAGCGCATCATGATCGCGATGGCGCTGGCCGGAAATCCCGATCTCCTGATCGCGGACGAGCCGACCACGGCGCTCGACGCCACCATCCAGGCCCAGATCCTGGAGCTGCTCTCTACGGTCCGCCGCGAGCTCGGCATGGCGATGGTGCTGATCAGCCACGATCTCGGCGTCGTCGCGGAGAATTGCGACCGTGTCGCGGTGATGTATGCCGGCCGCATCGTCGAGGACGCCCCGAGCAACCAGCTGTTCGCCGATCCCGTGCATCCCTACGCGCAGGGCCTGATCGGCGCACTGCCGCCGCTCGACGGACCGCGGCGGCGTCTCACCGCTATTCCTGGAACGGTGCCCGATCCCGCGCAGATGCCAAGCGGCTGCGCTTTCGCGCCGCGCTGCGCGCTGGCAGCCGAACCGTGCGGCCTGGCCGCGCCGAGCCTGGCGCCAATCGCGAACGACCGCAGCGTCGCCTGCATCCGCGCCGAGGCTTCGCGCCGCGCGCTGCTCGGGATCGCCGCCGAATGAGCGCGCCGCTCGTCGAGGTCTCCGCGATCTCGCGCACCTATTCGATGCGCTCCGGAATGTTCGGCCGAGCGACGGCTGTGCATGCCGTCGACGCCGTGTCGCTCACGATTGCCAGAGGCCAAACGCTGGGCCTCGTCGGAGAGTCCGGCTCGGGCAAGTCGACCACGGGGCGGATCGTGCTCGGCCTCGAGCCGTCCGATAGCGGCGAGGTGCGGTTTGGCGGCAAGCCCATGGCCGCGCCGGGAACAGCCGTGTGGCGCGCCCAGCGCGCGCGCATGCAGATGATCTTCCAGGACCCGCTGGGGGCGCTGGACCGGCGCCTGCCGGTCGCAACGCAGATCCGCGAGCCGCTCGACATCCACGGCCTCGGCACGCCCGCGATGCGCGAGGAGCGCGTGCGCGAGCTGCTGCGCGCGGTCGAGCTGACACCGGCGCACGGCGCGCGCTATCCGGGCGCGCTGTCCGGCGGCCAGCGCCAGCGTATCGTGCTGGCGCGGGCGCTGGCGACCAAGCCCGATTTTCTCGTCTGCGACGAGCCGGTCAGCGCGCTCGACGTCTCGATCCAGGCGCAGGTGGTGAACCTGCTCGCCGATCTCCAGGCCCAGCTGTCGCTGACGCTGCTGTTCATCAGCCACGACCTGCGCGTCGTCAGGCAGATCAGCAATGTCGTCGCCGTGATGTATCTCGGCCGCATCGTCGAGATCGGCAGCGCCGACGATCTCTTTGCGCGCCCCGAGCACCCCTATACGGAGGCACTGGTCTCGGCCTCGCCCGCGCCGGGCCGCCGCAGCGCCGGCCGGATCGTGCTGTCAGGCGATCCGCCGAACCCGGCGGCGCGCCCGCAAGGCTGCGCCTTCCATCCGCGCTGCCCGCGCGCGATTGCGCGCTGTGCGAGTGAGGTGCCGACGCTCGCGGCCATCAGCGGTGACAGACGGGTCGCGTGCCATCTCGTCACGGGCACGCCGGCGCGGGACGCGGCGTGATGGGGCGCTATTTCGCCATTCGGATCGGACGCGCGGCGCTGACGATCGTGCTCGTCGTCACCTTCGCGTTCGTCGTGCTGCGCCTCTCGGGCGATCCCGCGCTGATGATCCTGGGACCCGAGGCGCCGCCGGAGGTGCTCGCGGCGTTTCGCAAGGCCTGGGGCCTCGATGATCCCATCTGGTTTCAGTATCTCGACTATTTCGGCGCCATCGCCAGGGGCGAGCTCGGCCGCTCCATGCGCGACGGCCGGCCCGCGATCGAGCTGGTGCTGGAGCGGATTCCGGCGACGCTGGCGCTGACCTTGCCGGCCTTCGTCTTCAAGGTCGCGCTCGGCATTCCCGCCGGCATCTACGCCGCGCTGCATCGCGGCTCGGGCATCGACCGTGCCGTGATGATGACGGCGGTGGCCGGTTTCACGGTACCGAGCTTCGTGCTCGCGCTGGTGCTGGTCCTCGTCTTCGCCGTGCAGCTCGGCTGGCTGCCCTCAGGCGGGCAGGACAGTTGGCGCCACGCCATCCTGCCGATCGCAACGCTGAGCCTCGGCGGAGCTGCGGTGCTGGCGCGTTTCACCCGCAGCGCAATGCTCGAAGTGCTGGGCCAACCCTACATCCGCACCGCCTCGGCCAAAGGCGTGCCGTGGCGCAAGGTGGTGACCTCGCATGCGCTGCCGAACGCGGCGATCCCGACTGTCACAATTCTCGGCTTCATGGTGGGCACGCTGATGGCCGGCGCGGTCGTGGTCGAGAGCGTATTTGCCTGGCCGGGAGTAGGGCGCCTGCTCGTCGTCGCGGTCGCCAACCGCGACCTCGCGGTCGTGCAATGCATCCTTCTGCTGGTTGCCATGACCATGGTGACGTCCAACCTGGTCGTCGACTTCCTCTACGGCTTCCTCGATCCGCGGCTGCGCAGCAAAGGAGCGCACGCATGACCGACGCGACGCTGAAGGACACCAAAGCGTTTTCAAGCGACGTGGATTCCGGTTCGCGTAAAGAAAACGCGTCAAGTCTAGGATCTAGCGTCCGCCGCCGCATCAGCCTGCCGGCGATTCCTGTCTCGGTTGCGCTCGCGATCTCCTGGATCGTGGCGATGCTCGTCATTGCGGCTTTCGCGGAGAAGATCGCACCTTACGGCTTCACCCAGCTCGACCTGCGCAACCGGCTCTCGGCGCCCGGCAATGCCGCGCACTGGCTGGGTACCGACGAGCTCGGCCGGGACGTGTTGTCGCGGTCGCTCGTCTCCATCCGCATCTCGCTGCTGATCGCCTTCGGCGCCACCGCGATCTCGGCGATGGTCGGCACCACGCTCGGCTTCCTCGCCGCGCATTTCCGAAGGCTGGTGGAGCAGCTCGTGCTGATGCTGTCCGACTTCCAGGCCAGCATGCCCTTCCTGATCATGGCGCTGGCGGTGCTCGCCTTTTTCGGCAACTCGCTGCCGCTCTTGATCGGCCTGATGGGCCTGTTCGGCTGGGAGCGCTACGCCCGCATCGCGCGCGGCCTTGCGATCTCCGCCAATGCGCAAGGCTACGCCGTCGCCGTCCGCCAGCTTGGCGCAACGCCGTCGCGGATCTATCTCCGGCACATCCTGCCCAACATCGCCTCCACCCTGATCGTCTCGACCACGCTGGTCTTCCCAGAGGTGATCCTGACGGAATCCGGCCTGTCGTTCCTCGGTCTCGGCGTGCAGCCGCCGATGACCAGCCTCGGCAACATGGTCGGCTATGGCCGCGAATACCTCACCCGGGCACCCTGGATCATGCTGGCGCCGGCGACCACCATCGTCGTCACCACGCTGGCGGTGTCAGTAATCGGCGACTGGCTGCGCGACCGGCTCGATCCGACGCTGCAGTAAGTGCTCCGTCATGGCCGGGCTTGTCCCGGCCATCCACGTCTTTGCCGCGCAGAACCAAGAACGTGGATGCCCGGGACAAGCCCCATGACGGCTGAGACCGCCTGCGCCCACGCGCCGGGAGCAGGGGAGGCCTGCACGGGGCCGATCCGGGCCGTTTCGCGGCAAGTTCCCGTTGCGCCCGCCGGGTCCGTGCGCTATCCGGCCGGAAAGGCCTGAGGCGGCTTTCATTTTCCGCCCGGCCCAAGCCAATCGAGGACGGAAACCGCCATGCCAGCCTATCGCTCCCGCACCACCACCCACGGCCGCAACATGGCGGGCGCCCGCGGCCTCTGGCGTGCGACGGGCATGAAGGACGGCGATTTCGGCAAGCCGATCATCGCGGTCGTCAACTCCTTCACCCAGTTCGTGCCCGGCCACGTCCATCTCAAGGATCTCGGCCAGCTGGTGGCGCGCGAGATCGAGCAGGCCGGCGGCGTGGCGAAAGAGTTCAACACCATCGCAGTCGACGACGGCATCGCCATGGGCCATGACGGCATGCTCTACAGCCTGCCCTCTCGCGAGTTGATCGCCGACAGCGTCGAGTACATGGCCAACGCGCACTGCGCCGACGGACTCGTCTGCATCTCCAACTGCGACAAGATCACGCCCGGCATGCTGATGGCCGCGCTGCGGCTCAACATCCCCGCCGTGTTCGTCTCGGGCGGCCCGATGGAGGCCGGCAAGGTCAAGCTCGAGGGCAAGACCAGGGCCGTCGACCTCATCGACGCCATGGTGGCCGCCGCCGACTCCAAGGTCAGCGACGACGACGTCAAGGTGATCGAGCGCTCGGCCTGTCCGACCTGCGGCTCCTGCTCGGGCATGTTCACCGCCAATTCCATGAACTGCCTCACCGAGGCGCTTGGCCTCGCGCTGCCCGGCAACGGCTCGGTGGTCGCAACCCATGCCGACCGCAAGCGCCTGTTCGTCGAGGCCGGCCACACCATCGTCGATCTCGTCCGCCGCTACTACGAGCAGGACGATGCTTCGGTCCTGCCGCGCAACATCGCGAACTTCGAGGCGTTCGAGAACGCCATGACGCTCGACATCGCGATGGGCGGCTCGACCAACACCGTGCTGCATCTGCTCGCCGCCGCCCATGAAGGCCAGGTCGAGTTCACCATGCGCGACATCGACCGGCTGTCGCGCCGGGTGCCCGTGCTCTGCAAGGTCGCGCCGTCAGTGGCTGACGTGCACGTCGAGGACGTGCACCGCGCCGGCGGCATCATGGGCATTCTCGGCGAGCTCGACCGCGCCGGGCTGATCGACACTTCGGTCTCGACCGTGCACGCGCCGACCATGAACGAGGCATTGGAGCGCTGGGACATCAAGCGCACCAAGAGCGAACAGGTGCGCACCTTCTATCGCGCCTCGCCCGGCGGCATCCCGACCCAGGTCGCGTTCAGCCAGGAGCGCCGCTATGACGAGCTCGATGCCGACCGCGAGAAGGGCGTCGTGCGCGATCTCGAACATGCCTTCAGCAAGGACGGCGGTCTCGCCGTGCTCTACGGCAACCTCGCGCAGGACGGCTGCATCGTGAAGACCGCCGGCGTCGACGCCTCGATCCTGAAATTCTCCGGCCCCGCGCGCGTGTTCGAGAGCCAGGACGCCGCGGTCGAAGGCATTTTGGGCGGCAAGGTCGTCGCCGGTGACGTCGTCGTCGTGCGCTATGAAGGCCCGCGCGGCGGCCCCGGCATGCAGGAGATGCTGTATCCGACGAGCTATCTGAAATCGATGGGCCTCGGCAAAGCCTGTGCGCTCGTTACCGACGGCCGTTTCTCCGGCGGCTCCTCGGGCCTGTCGATCGGCCATCTGTCGCCGGAAGCTGCCGAAGGCGGCACCATCGGTCTCGTGCGCGACGGCGACCGCATCGCCATCGACATCCCGAACCGCAGCATCAGCCTGGAAGTCTCCGACGAGGAGCTCGCCAAGCGCCGCGCTGCGGAGGAGGCGAAGGGCGATGCCGCCTGGCAGCCGCAGAGCCGCAAGCGCAACGTCTCGACCGCGCTTCAGGCCTATGCCGCGCTCACCACCAGCGCCGCGCGCGGCGCGGTGCGCGAGGTGAAGCGGCGCTCGAGATAGGCGCCTGATCGGCACGTCACAGGCTGGATCGACGGTCTTCCGGAACGGCTCGCGGCTCCACGCGAGCGCGCGGGTGCGCCGTTGCAGGAAACACGGAGCCGAAGAGAAGATTCGGAAAGAACGGCCCCCGCTTCCCGGGGCGTGGGCTGTTGGGGGTGGGAGCGGGAGCCGTTTGCGAAGTGGGCACCCGACGCGCGGGCTCGCCCGCCAGGCCCGGTCAACTTAGTGCATTTGTCCACACCTCGCTATTTAATTCTTATTATTTTTTATTTTATTTTCGATTTAATCGTGCCATCCTGAGAAACATCGCCGAAATTCATGTTTTCCGAATCCGGCCGAGGCGGTCACCATATCGAGATCCGTCCGCAACGCTCCGGATTGACACTAGCGGAGCTAGCCATGAGTCATTCTCCATCACTCGTGCCGCAAATTACGACAGACCAGGACGTCTATCTCGTGCTCGATGATTTCGGCCGCCGGCTGGGCCGCGCCTGGTGTGAAACTGCCGAGGAGGATGCCAATCGCGCGACCCTGCTCAGACATCTCGCCGAAGGGCAGTATCTGCATCCCACACGCATCGTGGCCTTCAATACCGCGGAGGGATGGTCGCGGGATGCCACCGCCGAAATCGCCGACGAGCTGCGCCGCCGCTTCGTCGAACTCGAGGAGACCGATCCCTCGCTGCTGGAGTTCCTGGAAAGAGCCGCGAGGCGTTGAGGCTCGACCATCGGCGGAAGAAACTTCCGCTTGAACGAGTACCGCGGCGATGTCGAATTGCCGGAGCAGCGATCACGCTCTCGCTCGTCATGCGGACTTCGGAGCAGACGCCCATCGCGCGCCAATGCGCGTGGTCAATGAGTTCTTACCGGTTCGCCGCGATCAGCCGTTCGCGTTAAGGATGCCCCGACGAAGTTCGGCCAAGCAAGGTCTTGCGGCGTATACTCCCGCGACCTTCGCAAATCCATTTCGGGCAATTGGGGCACCACTGCAATGTCTCGTACTCTCGCCGTTGTTTTTTCCACTGCCGTCGCCGCGATGTCCATGACGGACGCAGCCTCCGCAGGCTGCTACAATTGCTATGCGCCGCCGTCGTGCACGACCTGCTATCAGCAGCAATATGTGCCGCCGCAATACCGCACCGTCGACGAGACCGTGATGGTCTCGCCCGGCGCCGTCGTCGCGCACCGCACGCCGGCGCAGTATCGCACCGTGATGGTGCCGCAGACCGTGATGGTGGCGCTCCCGAGCGTCCAGTACGAACGCATCCCGCCGCAATACGCCACGCGCCAACGCGTCGAGATGGTCTCGCCAGGCTATTCCTACTACGCCCCGGTGCAGATGGGCTGCGCGTCCTGCGGCTACTGACGCCACGTAACAGAACCGGCTTCGAGCGGCGCTCCTCATGGGGCGCCGGTTTCGTTTGCGAGCAGCAAAACGAGGCCCGGGCATGGAGACCAATCCAACCCGGGCCTCGCAACCTGCGACGCCCTGGGAGATGTCGCCGGTATCGGGATTGCTAGGCGTGCAGCCTAAGGCAACAGGCTGACGCTTGCCTGACAAGGAGCTGGGAGGCTAGGGCGCCCAACTTCGCGTTGCCTTGCGCAGTCGACTGGGTTAAGCGACAGCCGTTCCAAGCTCAGGAAGGGTGGCCGAGTGGTTTAAGGCACCGGTCTTGAAAACCGGCGTGCCCGCAAGGGTACCGTGGGTTCGAATCCCACCCCTTCCGCCAAAAGATCAACAAAATCAATATATTATTATCTCTATTGGGCGCGGCTGTACACAAACAAGCGTGCAATCGACCGTGGCTTAGACCCAGACGTCTTCACCTCATTGGGCGTGGCGATCTTGCTGGCCCCGTCGCCGTTCGGCTGATCGCAGCCGCCTCAAACGGAGAGGCCCGCCAGCGTGAACCGAACCATTCACGGGGGGTTCATACCGGCTGAAGCACCCTGCGCCTTGTGGAGGTTGTCGGATGATTATTATCGGGCTCGTCGCAGCGCTACTCACGGGTCAGGCTTTGCCGGCGATGGAGACTCACCAGCCCATCCAGCGGGTCCAGTATGGCGTGCCCAGGCACCCTCCGCCGTGCGGCGACGGCTGGGACGTCAGCGCCCGTGACGGCATGTGCTATCCAAACGGATACCTTCCTCCTCAAGAACAGGCCGCGAGGCAGTACTATTATCGCGGGGGCGGCTACGGCCATGGCAGATATCCGGTGCCCTGCGGCCATGGCGCCGACGTCGATATCCGAGATGGACAATGCTATCCAAACGGAACGGTACCCCCGCAGTTTCAGCAGGGCCGAGGGTACTACGGCGGTGACTACTACGATCGCGGTCCCCGACGCCGATATTATCGCTATTATTGAGCCCGCCAGCGTGAACCGGCGGGCCGAGGAGACTTCAGGCTGGGCGGCCTTCCACCATCTGCTGGAGGTCCCGCAGGAGTGAAGCGACCACCGGCTTCGGGATCGCTCCCATCCACGCCGCCGAAAACCTCCCCGTCGATCTCCAGGCATCGCCACGTGGGCGCTTGTTGTGCCAGTGCGCCTTGATCTTAGATGCCCAGCTCATCAGTGATACCAGTGCTCCACCGGAATATCCGTGTACGGCGTAGAATGAGCGCGGCATCGACGTCCGCGGTGCGGGCCGCGGTCACCTTGCCCGCGGCCTCGCGGAATTTGTCTGCAGCCTCGCGCCAGGCCTTGTGGTCCGAAGCGCCGGCGCGCCTCGCCGTAACGACGAACGACAGCGGGGCAGGAACGCCCTCGAACGTGAGAGATTAGCCCGACAGGAAGTTTCACAGCGGGCCCGCATGTTCTTCTTTTTCTCGAACCGGCTGGGATGTCTCGGCTCGCTGCTGATCTCCGGCCTGGTCACTGTCGCACTTCTGTTCCTGTTCGGGATCATTCGATTCTAAGCGCCAGCGCGTGGTCCAAGTCGACGCTCCAACCAAGTCGATGCTCCAACCAAGCCGTTGCTCCAACGATGGAGAAACACATCCCGAAGCTTGCAGGAACCTGGCCTCGGCTCGCCTGTTGTTCGCACTCTCGACCCATTCATGGAGAGCGCTTGTGGAAAGTACGATCATCGGGGAATTCGATACGCGCCGCGGCGCCGAGCTCGCAGTTGAGCATGTCGTGCAGGAATGCGGCGTGCCGCGAAGCGATGTGTTCGTTCAAGCCGCCGGCGGCGCCAACACGGTGGGGACCCGTCCGGCAGGTAGCGACGTCAAGGCGTCGCCCGCGCCGGAGGGGCGGCAGAAGCTGGAAGGTCCGATCGAGGTCTCCGTGGATTTTCACGGCGATGCGCCCGAGAAGATCGCAGATGTCTTGAGGAGCGCGGGTGCAAAGAGCGTGCATACCAGGTAACGGCATTCGCACGCACTGAAGACGTGGAACCCCTTGAGCGTCCGGCGCGTTTGGACGAAAACGCGAATTGCGAGGTCCACCTGCTTCAGAGTTCATCGACCCTGATGCCCGGCGACACCGTCTGGCGGCGGTGTGAAGCGCAGCGTGTGGCGGTTCTGAATGATGCTGCCGTTTATTTCGCGGCCCTCCGGCGAGCGCTGCTGGAAGCGCAAGATCTCGTCTACATCATCGGATGGGATATCCATAGTGAAACCAGGCTGGTCGGCGCTTCCGGGCGCGCAGATGACGGCTTGCCGGAACAACTCGGCGCCTTCCTGCGCGCGCTCGTTCATCGCCGCCCGACCTTGCGGATCGACATCCTCGTCTGGGACTTCGTCTCGTTTTACGCCTCCGAAAGGGAATGGAACTCTGCAGCGAAATTTACCGCCGAAACATATGGCCGCGTCCGGTTTCATCTGGATGCCACGCTTCCGTTTGGATCGGCGCAACACCAGAAGATCGTCTGTATCGACGGTTCACTGGCGTTCGTCGGCGGGCTCGATCTGACGATCAGGCGCTGGGACACGAGCGAGCATCGCGCCGTTCACGAATTGCGCTGCGATCCCGAGGGTAAGCCATACCCGCCCTTTCATGATGTTCAATGCATGGTCGACGGGGAGGCTGCGGCCTCGCTCCTCGACATTGCGGAAGGGCGATGGCGTGCGGCAGGGGGAAAGGCCCACGACCGGCGCGCGCCGAGGAGCAGTCGCTGGCCGGCGAATGTACCGATCGAGGCCGAGCATATGCCGGTCGGCATCGCCAGGACCGAGGTCGTCTGTCCTGCAGGCTCGAGCATCAATGAGGTCGAACGCTCGTTGATTGCAGCGATCCGGTCCGCGAGGAGTTTCATTTACATCGAGAACCAGTTCACCAGCGCCATCAAGATCGCGCGTGAACTGGTGGAGCAGATGCTTCGCGTGCCTTCGCTTCGGGTACTGGTGGTCGCGCCCAAGCTGCACTCCTCATGGCTGGAATCCCAGGCCATGCAAAACGGCCGCGGAGCTTTCATCGATTGCTTCGGCACGGCGGGTATCGCGGATCGCATCCGCTTCGTCTACCCGGTCTCACGCAGCGGGGACACGGACGCTGCCGTGATGGTGCACAGCAAGCTCATCATCGTCGATAACACGATCTTGAGGATCGGCTCGGCCAACCTGAACAATCGGTCGATGGGGGCCGACAGCGAATGTGACCTGATTTTTGAAGCCGCAACCGAGGAGCATCGGGATTTCATCGCGTCGGTCCGCCGCCGCCTGATCGCCCACTTCTGTGGTCTCGACGAACAGATCATAGGGCAAAACGAGGATCGTCTTTTCGCTGTGCTGGACGACGTGGCGAGCGCCGATGGGGCGAAGACGCTGCGGGACGTGGAGTGCTCGGTCCTGACCAGTACGCTGGCCACAATGGTTCAGCCCGTGGCGGATCCTGAGCGGCCTCTTCATCTGGAACGGGCGGCATCGCGCATGTGGCGCACGAAGACCATAATCGGCATTGGGTCGATAGCGGTGGGGCTTTTCGGACTGGGAATGGCTTGGTCGTACACGTCATTGACTGATTTTGCCGACGCCGCGCATATCTCGGCTCTACTGTCTGCCTACTCGCAGTCCATCTGGGGTCCACTGTTCGCGATCACCGCGTTTGTCGTCGGCGGGCTGGTCGTGTTTCCGGTTCTCGTGCTCATTGCAGCTACTGCTGCCGCACTCGGGCCATGGCTGGGCTTCGTCACCGCAATGGCCGGCGTCTTGCTCAGCGCTTTCGTTCTTTTTGTGATCGGGCGGTCACTTGGCCGAGAACGCCTCCAGAAGTTGCTCGGCCGACGTGCGGGGCGCATCCAGGAACGTGTCGTGGGCGAGGGCATTCTGGCTGTCGTCGTGATCCGGATGATTCCCGTCGCACCATTCTCGTTGGTGAATGTCGTGGCCGGAGCGAGCACGCTGCCGCTGCGCGACTTCCTGGTTGGAACTCTGCTGGGCATGATGCCCGGAATTCTCGCCATGGCCGTTCTGGGCGCTCAGATCGCGGATCTGGCCAGGAATGCCTCTTGGAGCAACATTTTGCTGCTGGCCCTGGCATTTCTGGGCTGGCTCGGGATCTGCGCGGGCGCACAATTCGTCGCGACGTGGCTCGCCGGGAGGCGCTGATGGCGCCGATGCGCTTCATGACCTGGAATGTGCACGGCACGTTCAATCTCAATCCGACATTCGATCTGGAGGGGGTTTGCTGCATCATTCGCAAGTGGTCGCCGGATGTCGTCGCGCTTCAGGAGGTGGATTCGCGATCGCGGTCCGACGATCCGTTCGCGAAGCTGGCGAGTGTCGTCGGCGATCACCGCGTTCACGCCAAGTCGATCGTCACTCGGGATGGCGAGTACGGTCAGATGCTCCTGAGCCGGTTTCCGTTCTCCAGCGTGCCCGAGATCGTCGACGTATCGTATCGGGAGCGGGAACCACGCAGAGCGATTGCCACGGGACTGCTGACACCTTTTGGCGATGTGCGCGTGGTGGCCACTCATCTCGGCCTCAGTGTCCACGAACGCTATGCACAGGCGCGGGCTCTGGCGAGCCTGGTGAAACCTGGAAGGACCGTCGTCCTCGGCGACTTCAACGACTGGTTCTGGGTGAAGTCGGTGCGGCGCGTGCTCGCGCAGGTCTGTCCAAACCGTACGCGGCTTCGAACGTTCCCGGCGCGTCTGCCCCTTCTACGGCTCGACAGGATCTATGCAACGCCCGACAGCCGGTTTGGGAACGTTTGGACCGACCGAGAGGCAAGGGCTTATTCCGACCATTTGCCTGTGCTTGCAGACATCGAGATGGAGATGTCGTCGGCTGACGGAAGAGGACCTTCGTGAGACCGATCGGCTGTCCTGGTGATTTTCCGAAGACGGCAGTACGGATTGCTTGGCCCGACGGCTCAACCGCCATTTGCGCGGATGCAAAAGGTGTTGTCGCAGCAGGACTTAGCTACTGTGCATGGGGTTGTTTTGCGAGTTATTGCGTCTGCGCTCAAGGGACCCTCAGCTCGCCAAGCGGAACTTTTTCCTTGCCGCTACGTTGATTTGGCATGACTGAAGACCTTTCCTTCCGACGCAAACCCCTGACCCCCGAACAGCGCCACGCGCGCGATGCGGCACGCCGGATCGAGGCGGAGAAGGCCATGCGCGATTATGAAGCGGCGCAGAAGGCGTTTTACGCCAACAAGGAACGGCTGAAGGCCGAGCGGCTGGCGCGTGAAGCAGCGGCAGCGAAAGGCTGAGCGAACGCGCACGCCGCCCGATCTCTGAATCGCTTCACCCGACTGGGTTCCGGCGGCCAGTGCCGCTTGGACGTGCCCATTGAACGTGCCCCTTGGACGTGCCCCTTGGACGTGCCCCTTGGACGTGCCCCTTGGACGTGCTCCTTGGCCTCAGGCCAGCTTGAGCGCCTGGACGGCTTCTGCAAACGCCCCGCGGGGTGATTGTGCCTCGATTGCTTCGGCCGCGACAATCGTCGGCGACCTTCGGCAGCCCGCTTCGTGCGCGATCCAGGGTGGAGAGGGCGGCCTGCTCCAGGCAGACCCGTTCAAGCCGTCGAAACTCCCGCAGCTCTCTGTTCATGCGTCAGCTCTCGATGTCTCCGCGCAATGCGGCGCTGAATCTGCTTAACGAGTTGTAAGCATTCCGAGCCTTGAGCGAATTGACTGGCGCGGGGCTTCCCGTGCACCCGGCCTGGGGCGCATCGCCAGGCTTGACGGCGTTCGGCTTCCGGGAGGAAGCTTCAACGATCCTAAACTGACGTGAACCGCGGAGACGTTCGCTCCCAGCAGGTCCGATCCTCATCAGCGAAATCAGATGGAGCTGACCATGACCACGTTCGACAAGCGCGAGCAGGGCTTTGAGGCTAAATTCGCCCGCGACGAGGAATTCATGTTCAAGGCGACCGCGCGGTCCAACAAGCTGCTCGGGCTGTGGGCCGCAGGCCAGCTCGGGCTCAGCGGCGATGCTGCGGCACGCTACGCAACCGCGCTGGTGACGGATCATCTGGAGAGCCGGACGATCGACGATGTCGTCGGCAAGGTGTCGGGTGATCTCGCAGACAAAGGCGTTGCGCGTGAGCAGGTCGCTCAGAAGCTTCAGGAGTGTCTGCACCAGGCGCTGGCGCAGCTCGAAGCGGACAAGCAGTGAGAGATGGCCGGCGGAAGACGCGATGCGGTTGCCGCCTTCCATAGGCGGTGCTGTTTCGTGCTACCGTCGCGATCGGCGGTCGTGCGATGGCGACGAACCGGAGGTGGGGCGTGTCTGGAAGCTGTTTTGGCAAGTGGTCCGGTGCGGTCACATGCGCGGGCATCATGCTGGTTGGTGCAGGCGGCGCCGAGGTCTCGGCGACGCCGCTGACGCCGTTTCGCTACGAGGCTCAGGCGCAGCGTCATTGCCCGCACGACAGGGTGGTCTGGCTCGATTTCAGGAAGGGCATCTACTACCGCAAGGGTCAGAAGCGCTACGGCCAGGGCTTCGACGGCAGCTTCGTTTGCCTGCGCGAGGCTGGCGACAGCTTCTATCGCCGTTCGCTGTTGGGCCTGCGCTGAGCGGCGCGTCCCCGGAGCTCGCAGTCAACTGACGAAGCTGTGTGCTGTGTCGCGATGGCTTGGCTGGAGATCAGAGAGGTGACTCAGGCAAACGCAAGAGCGACGAGACTCGAGCACAGCAGCACCAAGCCGCCGGCGGTCAAGGCCAGGAAGCCATTGGATACGAGGTCATGGTTGCGCATGGGACACCTGCCGCTCCCGTCTTCGATGCGCGATCGGATCGGTCAAACTCGTCCGAACGCGCCGCCTTGAAAGAGGTGATGCTTGCCGCCCGCGCGAGTGCCTTCAGGCCCTCGTGCGGTAACCTTCAAACGCATGGGCCAGGAAGATCCCCGCGCTTACCAGACCCATCAGTGCCGAAACAGTCTCGATCATCGTCAAATTCCAAAACCCGCCCTTGCATCCGAGAGAACGCGTGCAGCCTTGCACAGTCAAAAGAATTTCGGTGAGCGGCGTGACAATGGGGGTGGAGTGAGGATTTGGCGCAACAGAATGTCCAGGAGTGGCACTCCAGGAGTGGCACAGAGAAGGGCCCCTCGGCTCCGTAGACCGACGGGAAGAAGCGAACGTGGCGTTTACCATCCTGACGTGATCGCTGTGGGCTCCCCATTTCCGCCGTGTTCGGGTTGCGTTATCCTTACCACTTCGGACGCGGTGGTGGGCCGTTTCGGAAACAGAGGGCCGGACAGCGCTCCCCGTGGCCAAGCGGGTTGGGCACGCCTCCGGCGAAGTGGTATTTGGGGCGCATGGGGATCCAACGGTCAGATTCGGTTTTGCGAGCCGCGCGCGGTGTTGCGGCGGTCGCAACTTGCGTTGTGCTGGCCAATTGCGCCTCCTCGAACAAGTTCGCCAGCCGCGTCGATCCGAAATACGGCGTGTCGTCGAGCCCCCGGGTGGTGGCCTGGGGCGATCCGGTCCCGAAGGGCGGCGGCACCTACCGCGTCGGCAAACCTTATGTGGTGGCGGGTAAGACCTACGTGCCCGAGGAGGACGTCAACTACCGCGCCGAGGGCTTGGCGTCCTGGTACGGCGATGATTTCCATGGCCGCCTGACCGCCAATGGCGAAGTGTTCGACATGGCCTCGCTGACCGCGGCGCATCCGACCCTGCCGATGCCGTCCTACGCGCGGGTGACCAACATCTCGAACGGCAAGTCGCTGATCGTCCGCGTCAATGACCGCGGGCCGTATCACGGCAACCGCCTCATCGATGTCTCGAACAAGGCCGCCGAACTCCTTGAATTCAAAGGCAATGGCGTTGCGAGGGTCCGGGTCGAATATGTCGGCCGGGCGCCGCTTGAAGGCTCCGACGACCGCCAGCTGATGGCCACCTTGCGCACCGGCGTTCCGGCACCGTCGCCGTCGATGGTGCGGGTCGCGTCTGCCAAGCCGTTCGTACCGGAGCTGCCGTCCTCGACCCGCGGTGCCATTCGCGGCGAGGTCCCGCTGCCGGAGGGGCGGCCCTACAATCTCGGCAACAGCTCGGCCGACATGGCCTCGCTCAACGCGACGTCGGAAATGTCGGCATCGAGCCGCAGCCGGGGCCGGGCGCTCCAGAACGCCCGCGCGGTGTCCTATGACGAGGACGGCCGCTATGCGACCGAGAGCGCTCTCTCGTCAGCCGATGGCGCCGCCGAGGCCCGCAGCATCCTGAGCGGCCGCGGGCTCTACTGAGCCGCGCTCGCCGTCAGGAATTTCACCAGCGCCGCGTTCACCTCGTCGGGCCGCTCCTGCTGCACCCAATGGCCGGCGCCATCGAGGATCAGCTTGCCCTTGAGATTGGGCAGCACGCGTTCGAGCTCGTTGACGCGCTTGGCGCCGATCAGGCCAGTGATTACGGCGTCTTTTGAGCCGGCGATGAAGAGGGACGGCTGGTGGATCTGCGCGTCCTGCCAGGGCGCGGTCAGTTCCCAATTGCGGTCGATGTTGCGGTACCAGTTCAGCCCGCCGCGGAAGCCGGACTTGCGGAAGCTTTCGGTGAAGTAGGCCAGATCAGCCTCGCTCAGCCAGCCGGGCAGCGGCTCCTCGGCGCCCGCATGGCCGAGGAAGCCCTTGCCCTCCTGCACGAACATGGCCGCGGTGGGATCGGCGAGGCCCCGTCCGCCGAGGACGATGCGCATGGTGCGGGCGACGTCACGCTCGAGCTCGGCCTCGGCGATGCCGGGCGCCTGGAAATACTGCCAGTAGAAGTTGGTGACGCCGCCCTGGCGCAACAATTCGAGCGGTTTGGCGCGACCGCGAAAGGGCGGCGGAACACTCAGGCCCGCGACGGCGGTGAAGATGTCGGGACGGAACAGCGCCGCATGCCAGGCGACCGGAGCGCCCCAGTCGTGGCCGACCACCATCGCCTTGGTCTCGCCCAGCGCCTGGACGAGGCCGACGACGTCGCCGACCGTGTCGAAGATCGAGTAGGCGTTCACATCAGGCGGCGCTGCGCTCTGGCCGTAGCCACGCATGTCGGGGGCGACGACGTGAAACCCGGCCCCGGCGAGCGCGGGGATCTGGTGGCGCCAGGAGTAGGACAGTTCCGGCCAGCCATGGCACAGCACCACCAGCGGACCTTGGCCGGCTTCGCGAACGAACAGCTCGACCCCATTGGCCTTGATCATCCGAGTTGAGGACATTCGCTTTTCCGCCTTGTTTCAGGGGTTTGGTCGAGAAACATGAGATGCCACGATAGGGGCGCGACGAGAATCGTGCAATCTCAGGGACAGCGTCCAACCGCGTGTTGTTCGCATCTGTTCCAGCTGTTAGAACGCCTCTCTCAGGGCTTCGCCATGGCATTTCGTCTCCCTTCGCTTCGTCGCAACTGGCCCACCGCCAGCATGCTGGCGCGCGGGCTGATCGCGACGGTTTTGGTGGCGAGCATCGGCTGGGGCGGGGCTCTCTATGCCGCCAATCAGAGTGTTCAAGGCGCCAAGAAAGCGGAAGATGCCGGCTTCGATGGCGATGCCCCGACCTCGATCCTGATCGAAGCCTCCTCAGGCAGCGTACTGTTCGAGAAGAACGCCGACGAGCTGCGCGCGCCCTCGAGCATGATGAAGTTGATGACGGCAGAGGTCGTCTTCAATGCCATCAAGAAGGGGGACATCAAGCTGACCGACGAGTACCGGATCAGCGAGAATGCCTGGCGCAGGGGCGGGGCGCCCTCGGGCGGCTCCACCATGTTCGCCGCCATCAACAGCAAGGTCTCCGTCGACGATCTCCTTCACGGCGCGATCATCCAGAGCGGCAATGATGCCTGCATTGCGCTTGCCGAAGCCATGGCGGGCAATGAGCGCATCTTTGCCGCCGATTTCATGACCAAGCGTGCGCGCGAACTCGGCCTTACCAGATCGACCTTCGCCAATTCCAACGGCTTGCCCGACCCGGGCAACAAGATGACGGTGCGCGAGCTCGGCATCCTCGCCCGGCATATCATTCTGGACTACCCCGAGTTCTACAAACTGTTCGGCGAGAAGGAGTTCACCTGGAACAAGATCCGCCAGCCCAACCGCAATCCGCTGCTCAATTCGATGGAAGGCGCCGACGGTCTCAAGACCGGCTACACCAAGGAAGGCGGCTATGGCATGGTGGGCTCGGCCGTGCAGAACGGCACGCGATTGATCGTGGTCGTCAACGGTCTCGAGGATGCCGATGACCGCGCCTCCGAAGCCAAGAAGATGCTTGAATGGGGTTTTCGCAATTTCGAGACCCGCACGCTGATCGCGGCCGAGCAGCCTGTCGGCTACGCCAAGGTGTTCGGCGGCGAGAGCCGCTCGGTCAAGCTCGTGGCGAAGACGCCGGTGAAGGTGATGGTGCACAAGAACGGCAGCGACAAGCTGATTGCGCGCATCGTCTATAGCGGCCCGGTGCGCGCGCCGGTCGAGGCCGGCCAGCAGGTCGGCGTGGTCAAGGTTTGGCGCAGCGGCAACATTGCGGTCGAGACGCCTGTCTATGCGGCCGAATCTGTCGGAACCGGCTCGACCATGCGTCGCGCGATCGATGGCGCCAGCGAGCTCGTGATCGGCATGTTCCGCGCGGGCGCCGAGAAGCTCTGATCATGAGTGAGAGCGCGGCACAGCGGCCGTCCGGACGCGGACGCTTCATCACCTTTGAAGGCGGCGAGGGCACGGGCAAGTCGACCCAGATCAAGAAGCTCGCTGACCGCCTCAAGGCGGCGAAGCTGCGCGTCCGGGTCACGCGTGAGCCGGGCGGCTCGCCGGGCGCCGAGATCATGCGTCATCTGGTGCTGTCGGGCATGGGCAAGCTGCTCGGCCCCGAGGCGGAGACGCTGCTGTTTGCCGCCGCGCGCGATGACCATGTCCGCACCGTGATCCAGCCTGCGCTGAATCAGGGCACCTGGGTGCTCTGCGACCGCTTCGCCGACTCGACACGGGCCTATCAGGGCAGCCTTGGCCGCGTACCCGAGGGCCTGATCAACGCCATGCAAAGGGTCACCATCGGCGATCTCAAGCCCGATCTCACCATCATCCTCGACTTGCCGGTCGAGATTGGCCTGCAACGCGCCGCCGCGCGCCGCGGCAGCGGCACGCCTGACAGGTTCGAGTCCGAGAAGCTCAGCTTCCACCAGGACCTGCGCGAGGCCTATCGCAAGATCGCGGCGGAGGATCCCGCGCGCTGCGTGCTGATCGATGCCAATTCCGACCCCGAAACGGTCGCCGGGCGCGTCTGGACCGCGCTGCGCGAGCGTCTGCTCCCCACGCCTGCGTCAGTGATTTCCGCATGAGCCCGCGTCAGGCGGAGCGCGAAACCGCCATTCCGCATCCGCGCGAGACATCGCGGCTGTTCGGCCATCGCGAGGCCGAGGCCGCGCTGCTTGCGGCCTATCGCAGCGGACGCATTCCGCATGCCTGGCTGATCGGCGGACCGCAAGGGATCGGCAAGGCGACGCTGGCCTATCGCATGGCGCGCTTCGTGCTCGCCCATTCTCAGCCGCTGGCCCCCGCCGTGCAACGCGCCGAAGACCTCGCCATCGATCCCGATGACGCCGTGGCGCGGCAGGTGGCGGCCGGCTCGCATGGCGGGCTGCTGACGCTGGAGCGTACCGCCAACGATCGCGGCGTGATGCGCACCGTGATCACCGTGGACGAGACGCGGGAGACGATCGCGTTCTTTGGCTCGACCGCGGCGGCCGAAGGCTGGCGCGTCTGCATCGTCGACACGGTCGACGAGCTCAATCCAAACGCGGCGAACGCGCTCCTGAAAATTCTCGAAGAGCCGCCGCAGCAATCGCTGTTCCTTTTGGTGAGCCACGCGCCCGCGCGGGTGCTTGCCACGATCCAGTCGCGCTGCCGCAAGCTGCGCCTGCGGCCGCTCGCCACAGATGATGTGATCGGGGCGGCAGCTTCGGCGGCCGAGCTCGATCCGAACGATCCGGCGCTGCGCGAGGCGGCCGATGCTTCCGAGGGAAGCGTCGCGCGGGCGCTGACGCTGCTCGGTGGCGACGCGCTGAAGCTTCAGCAGCGCACGGCGGCGCTGCTTGCGCGCCTGCCGCAGGTCGATCCGCGCGAATTGCACACGCTGGGCGATTCGCTCGGCACCAGCGACCGCGTCGCGCTTGCCGCCTTCATCGATGGCATCGACCGCTGGATCGCGGAGCGCCTGCATGCGGATGAGGCCAATGCCAACCAGAACCTGCCGCGCCTTGCGCGCCTAGCTGAGGTATGGGAAAAGATCGTCCGCGCCGCGCGCGACACCGAAACCTACAATCTGGAACGAAAGCCCTTGGTTTTCTCGGTGTTCGGCTGGCTGGCGGACGCAACGCGCTAGAGCATGATCCGGAAAAGTGTGTAGCAAATTTCCGAAAGGATCATGCTCAAGACAATGACCGAACGCAGGTTCGTTTCCAAATTTCGGACAAGCCGATAAAGGAATTCGTGGTGGCAACGCGAGCTAAGAAGACCGCTAAAGGTAAGAGCAGCAAGACGAGGGTTGCTAAGAAGGCCGTTGAGAAAGCCGCCAGGAAAGCAGTGAAGGCGCGCGCGACCAAAGCCGTCAAGAAGACCAAGAAGTCTGCCGCCAAGAAGGGCGCGACGAAGCGGGCTGCGAAGGCCGTAAAGAAGGTTGCCAAGAAGGGCGCGAAGAAGCCGGTCGTCGCCACGAAGGCTTCGAAAAAATCCTCTGCCAAAAAACCGAAGGCGGCGGCGAAGAGGGTTGCGAAAAAGCCGGCTGCGCCTGCCGTGACCGCCGCACCGGCTCCTGTCATCACGCCGGCGAAGGCTGTGAAGCCCAAAGTATCGCAAGCCAAGACCCCGCGTGCGCCGAACCCCGCCGCGGCTCCGCAGGCCGCCGCGCCCACGGTCGCGCCCGCACGCGACAACGTGTTCTACATCACGACGGCGATCGCCTATCCCAACGGCAGCCCGCATATCGGTCACGCCTATGAAGCGATCGCGACCGACGTGCTGGCGCGCTTTGCGCGGCTCGACGGCAAGGACGTGTTCTTCCTGACCGGCACCGACGAGCACGGTCAGAAGATGGTTCAGACGGCGGCCAGTGAAGGCATGTCCGCTGCCGCGCTCGCGACCCGCAATGCGGGCCGCTTCAAGGAGATGGACGAGCGGCTGAACGTGTCGTTCGACCGCTTCATCCGCACCACCGAGGAGCAGCATCACCGCTCCAGCCAGGAGATCTGGCGGCGCATGGAAGCGAACGGCGACATCTATGCCGATACCTATTCGGGCTGGTACTCGGTCCGTGACGAGGCCTATTACGCCGAGGACGAGACGCGCGTGAACGAGGACGGCGTGCGCCTCGGGCCGCAGGGCACGCCGGTGGAATGGGTCGAGGAGAAGAGCTATTTCTTCCGCCTCTCGGCGTATCAGGACAAGCTGCTCAAGCTCTATGCGGATCACCCTGATTTCATCGGGCCGGAATCCCGCAAGAACGAGGTGGTGAGCTTCGTCAAGGGCGGCCTGCGCGATCTCTCGATCTCGCGCACCACCTTCGATTGGGGCGTGAAAGTGCCCGGCGACCAGGAGCACGTGATGTATGTCTGGGTCGACGCACTGACCAACTACATCACCGGCGTCGGCTTCCCCGATGAGAGCGACAAGAACTGGCGCTACTGGCCAGCCGACGTGCACATCATCGGCAAGGACATCATCCGCTTCCATGCGGTGTATTGGCCGGCCTTCCTGCTGTCCGCCGGGATCCCGCTGCCGAAACGGGTCTATGCCCACGGCTTCCTGTTCAACAGGGGCGAGAAGATGTCGAAGTCGGTCGGCAATGTCGTCGATCCCTTCAACCTCGCCGACCAGTATGGCGTCGATCAGATGCGCTATTTCTTCCTGCGCGAGGTACCGTTCGGCCAGGACGGCAATTATAACCACGAGGCCATCGTGGCGCGTATCAATGCCGATCTCGCCAACGATCTCGGCAACCTCGCGCAGCGCTCGCTGTCGATGATCGCAAAGCAGTTCGGCGGCGTGCTGCCGGAGCCCGGCGAGTTCAGCGACAACGACAAGGCGATCCTTGCGATGGCCGACGGCATGATCGCAGCGTCACGTGAGGCCATGGCGACACAGCAGATTCATCAATGGCTCAACGCCGTCTGGGCCGTGGTCGCGGAGGCCAACCGCTATTTTGCGGGCGAGGCGCCGTGGGCGCTCGCCAAGACCGATCCTGCCCGGCAGAAGACGGTGCTCTACATTACCGCCGAAGTCGTGCGCCAGATCGCGATTCTGGCCCAGCCCGCGATGCCGACCGCCTCCGCATTGCTGCTCGACAGCCTGGGCATCCCTGAAGGCGAGCGCAGCTTCGCAATGCTCGGCGGAAGCAAGCGTATCGCGCCGGGTTCGACGCTGCCGGCGCCGAAGCCCGCGTTCCCGCGCTACGTCGAGCCGGCAGCCTGAAGGCGTTCGCGTGATGCTGATCGACAGTCACTGTCATCTGGATTTTCCCGACTTTGCTGAAGATCTCGACGGGATCGTGTCGCGGGCGCGCGGGGCCGGCGTCGCGCGCATGGTCACGATCTCGACGCGGGTGCGGCGGCTGAAGGACCTGCTCGCGATCGCCGAACGCTATGACGACGTCTATTGCTCGGTCGGTACCCATCCGCACAATGCGGACGAGGAGGACGGCATCGCGCCGGACGAGCTTGTTGCGTTGACGGAGCACCCCAAGGTCGTCGCGCTCGGTGAGGCCGGGCTCGACTATTTCTACGACAACGGCTCGCCGGAGGCGCAGGCGAGGGGTTTTCGTGCCCACATCGCCGCTGCCCGCACGACCGGCCTGCCGCTGGTGATCCACACCCGCGAGGCCGACGAGGACTGCGCGCGCATTCTGGAAGACGAGGCGGCCAAGGGATCGTTTCGCGCCGTGCTGCATTGTTACACGGGCGGGCGCGAGCTGGCGCTGAAAGCAGTGTCGCTCGGGCTCTATATCGGTTTCACGGGAATCCTGACCTTCAAGAAGTCGGAAGCCTTGCGCGCGCTCGCGGCCGAACTGCCATCCGATCGTATCCTGGTTGAAACGGACTCGCCCTATCTTGCACCGGGCAAGTTCCGGGGCAAACGCAACGAACCCGCTTATGTGGTCGAGGTCGCAAAAGTGCTCGCCGAGACGCGCGGCGTCTCGCTTGACGAGATCTCGCGGCAAACGAGCGAAAACTTCTTCCGCCTGTTCTCGAAGGTGAAAGCTTGAGAGTGGGAGCCACATGACGCTGACGCTGACGATCCTAGGCTGCGGCTCCTCCGCCGGCGTGCCGCGCCCGGCGCTCGGCTGGGGCGCCTGTGATCCCAACAATCCCAAGAACCGCCGCCGCCGCTGCTCGCTGCTGGTCGAACGCACGTCCGAGCACGGCACGACACGCATCGTGATCGACACCTCGCCGGACTTACGCGAGCAATTGCTCTCGACCAATGTCGACCATATCGACGCGGTGTTTCTGACGCATGAGCACGCCGATCAGACTCACGGCATGGACGACCTGCGCTCGGTCGTCATGCACATGCGCCGGCGCATCCCGACCTATTTCAACCAGTCCACCGCCAAGGACATCATGGCGCGGTTCTCCTATTGCTTCATCTCGCCGGAAGGCAGCGACTATCCGCCGATCCTGACCCGGCATTCGATCGAGGCGGGCGAGAGCCAGACCATCCTGGGGAAGGGCGGCGCGGTGACGATGACGGCCTTCCTGGTGCAGCACGGCGCCATTCCCGCGCTCGGCTACCGCATCGGGGATGCCGCCTATACACCGGATCTCAACGACATTCCGCGCGAGAGCTGGGACGCGCTGGAAAATCTCGACCTCTGGATCGTCGACGGGCTGCGCTACACCGGCCATGTCAGCCATTTCAGCATCAACGACGCGCTGTCCTGGATCGAGCGCTTCAAGCCGAAGCGCGCGGTCATCACGAATATGACCGCCGACGTCGACTACGAAGTCATCAGGCAGTCGCTGCCCGCAGGCGTGGTGCCGGCCTACGATGGGCTGCGGCTGGAGACGCGCTGAACCTGCGATGGAAATTCCGGCATCCGCCGGCATACTCCTTGCCTGCGTCGGCCCCATCATGTTGATCTAACGTCTGAAAGACAGGCGCTGGGCTTGGTCTGCTGCTGGAACGTCTGCATGGGCGGACCAAGCAGATCGCGGAGATCGTGGCGCTCGGTATTGCCACGGCCTTCATTCTCTATTTCACCCGCTATGCCGTGCAGATGACCTACGATTCCTGACGCTTCAACGATGTGGCGCAGGGCGTCGTCGCGCTTCCGCTCTGGATTCCGCAGCTCGGTTTTGCCGGCGGCCTTGCGATACTGCCGCTGTGCGTGCGAGCGGAAGTCAGACGGCTCTCAGGCCGAGATCGCCTTCACCGAGCCGACTCGCTACGCAGCAGGAATTTCTGGATCTTGCCCGTGGACGTCTTCGGGATCGGCCCGAACACGACCGCCTTCGGCGTCTTGAAGCCGCTCATCTGCGAACGGCAGAAGGCGATGATCTCGGCCTCGGTTGCGCTGGCGCCGTCCTTCAGCTCGACGAAGGCGCAAGGCACCTCGCCCCATTTCGGATCGGGCTTGGCGACGACAGCGGCGAATAGCACGGCCGGGTGCTTGTAGAGGATGTCCTCGACCTCGACGGAGGAGATGTTCTCGCCGCCGGAAATGATGATGTCCTTGGAGCGGTCCTTGATGATGACGTAGCCGTGCTCGTCGAGCACGCCGAGATCGCCGGTGTGAAACCAGCCGCCCTCGAAGGCTTCCTTGGTCGCCTTCTCGTTCTTGAGATAGCCCTTCATCACGATGTTGCCGCGGAACATGACCTCGCCGATGGTCTCGCCGTCGCGCGGCACCTCCTGCATCGTCTGCGGATCGATGACGGTGACGGCTTCCTCGAGCGGGTAGGGCACGCCCTGCCGGCGCTTCAAGCGCGCGCGCTCTGCGGGCGGAAGCTCGTCCCAGCCTGGCTGCTCGGCGCAGACGGAGGCGGGGCCATAGACCTCGGTCAGGCCGTAGACATGCGTCAGCTTGATGCCGATGCTTTCGGCGCCTTCGAGCACGGCGACCGGCGGCGCGGCACCTGCGATCAGGCCGACGACGCGGCGGGCTGCATTGCCTTTGGGCGCGTCAGGTGCGTTGATCAGCGTGTTGTAGACGATCGGCGCGCCGCACATGTGGGTGACGCCGTGCTGCCTGATTAGCTCGAAGATCTTGGTCGGTTCGACCTTGCGCAGGCAGACATTGATGCCGGCAGCGGCCGCAATGGTCCAGGGGAAGCACCAGCCGTTGCAGTGGAACATCGGCAGCGTCCAGAGATAGACCGGATGCTGGCCGAGGTTGCCGGCGAGGATATTGCTGACCGCATTCAAGTAGGCACCGCGATGATGGGTGACGACGCCCTTGGGATTTCCCGTCGTGCCCGAGGTGTAGCTCAGCGCGATCGCGTCCCATTCGTCGTGCGGTAGAACGGCGTTGAAGCCGGGATCGCCTTGCGCGACAGCCGCCTCATATTCGATTTCGCCGATGCGCTTGCCGCCCTTGAAGGCGGCATCATCGACATCGATCACGAATGGCTTGGGCCCGGTCATCTGCGCGAGCGCATCGGTGATGACGCCCGAAAATTCGGGATCGACCAGGATGATCTTCGCCCCGCCATGATCGAGCTGAAATGCGATCGAGGGCGCATCGAGGCGGATGTTGAGGGCGTTGAGCACGGCGCCCGCCATGGGCACGGCAAAATGCGCCTCGTTCATCGCCGGAATGTTCGGCAGCATCGCCGCCACGGTGTCGCCGACGCCGATGCCCTTGCCCGCCAGATAAGAGGCAAAGCGTCGGCAGCGCTCGTGAGTCTCTGCCCAGGCGAAGCTGCGGCCCTCATAGACGGTGCTGACGTGATCGGGATAGACCGCGGCACTGCGCGCGAGGAAGCTCAGAGGGCTCAAGGGCACGTAGTTGGCGGGAGTCTTGTCGAGGCCGATATTGTATGGGTTCTGCCGCTCACTCATCGACACCCTCCTCAAATGCGTCTCAAAGGAATCCGATCGATATCCAGGGGAAGATCGCGACCACGATCAATCCCACCAGCAGCGCCAGCAGATAGCCCCAGATCGGCCCGATGCCTTCGGCCGGATCGACGCGTCCGATGGCGCAGGCGGCATAATAGCCGACGCCGAAGGGCGGGGCGAATAGCCCGATACCCATGGCGAGGATGATCACCATGGCGTAGTGCACCTCGTGCACGCCGACGGCGCGTGCGATCGGGAACAGCAACGGGCCGAACAGCACGATCGCCGGTATGCCCTCCAGCACGCTGCCGAGGATGGTGAAGGCCAGGATCGACACGGCGATGAAGGTCGCGGCCCCGCCCGGCAATCCCGTCATGGCGGCGGCCAGCGAACGCGAGAAGCCGGATTGAGTCAGGCCCCAGGCCATGCCGGTCGCCGTGCCGATGATCAGGAGGATCGCACCCGACAGCGCCGCCGTCTCGACCAGCATCGGAAACAGCCGCCGCCAGTCGAAGCGACGGTAGACGAGGAGGCCGACGAGAGCGCCATAGACGATGCCGATGGTGGAGACCTCGGTCGCCGTCGCGATGCCCTCGACCACGGCGTAACGGATCACGAAGGGCAGCGCGAGCGCGGGCAGGGCGATGATGAAGGTCCTGCCGATCTCGGAAGCAGTGGCACGGCGGACATGGCTCATGTCCTCGCGGCGGTAGCGCCACCACACCAGCATGCACAGCGTGATCGCGAGCACGACACCGGGCAGCAGGCCGCCTGTGAACAGCGCTGCGATCGAGACGCCGGTGACGGAGCCGATCGTGATCAGCACGAGGCTCGGCGGGATGGTCTCGGTCTGGGCTCCCGTCGCCGCCAGCAGCGCGACGAGATCGCCGGGCTTGGCGCCGCGCTCTTTCATCTCGGGAAACAGCACGGGCGCAACTGCGGCCATGTCGGCGGCCTTGGCGCCGGAAATGCCGGAGACCAGGTACATCGCGCCGACCAGCACGTAATGCAGGCCACCGCGGACATGCCCGAGCAGGCTCGCCAGGAACGCCACCATCGCCCGCGCCATGCCGGTCATCTCGATCAGGAGCCCGAGGAACACGAACAGCGGCACCGAGAGCAGGATCAGGTGGCTCATGCCCTCATCCATGCGCCCGACCAGCACCATGACGGGCGTGCGCGTGGTCAGCGCCAGATAGCCGAAGATCGCCAGCCCAAACCCGAACGCAATGGGAACACCGGCAAAGACGCAGAAGCCGGCGACGCCGACGAAGAAGATGACGAGGTTGAGATTGCCGAGCGGCCGCAGGAGCGGCTCCGCCAGCCAGAACAGGCCGATCACGACCGCAACCGACAGCACGGCGGCTGCGACCATTCGGTAGTCGGCCGCGCGCAGCAGCCGGAGCACGGCAAAAGCCGCCATCAGGCCGATGCCGGCCGGCAGCGCGGCCGCGCGCCACATGTTGGAAATCTGCAGCGCCGGTGTGGTGATGTAGCTCTCTTCGTAGGCATAGTCGCAGGACGGCCAGACGATCAGTGCGAGGAACGCCAGCGCGGCCGAGATCGCGATCAGATCGAGATAGGCCCGCATCGCGGGTCTGGCGCTCGCGACGACCGCGGTCATGCGCATGTGCTCGGAGCGGCGGAATGCGACCGCCGCGCCCAGCATCGCGAGCCACAGGAAGAGAATCGAAGCGAGCTCGTCCGACCAGATCAGCGGCCGGTGCAGACCGTAGCGCGCGACCACGCCGGCAAACAGGATCAGGATCTCGGCGACGACCAGGATCGCCGCCGGGATTTCGACGAGGAGGCCGAGCGCGCGTTCAAGTGACGCCAGCAACGAACGTCGGCGAGGGGACTGAACAGCCGCCTCGCCCGTCACTTCGATCACCTCGATCTCGACATGAGCCATGACGGCCCCAAGACGTTACGACAGCTTGCCGACGGCCTTTTCAAGGAGGTCCCAGGCCTGATCGCCATACTTACCCTTCCACTCGGCATAGAAGCCGGCGGTGCGCAGCTTGTCGCGGAACGGCCCGACCGCGGGCTGGTTGAAGGTCAGGCCCTTGCCCGCGAGCTCCTGCTGCAGGTTGGCGTTGAGCTTGGCAGTGTCCTCACGCTCCTTGACCGCGGCGGCGTTGATGTTCTTGGCGACGATGGTGCGCACGTCCTGGGGCAGCTTTTCCCAGGCTCTGCGGTTGGCCAGGAACCAGAAGCCGTCCCACATATGGTTGGTCAGCGAGCAGTACTTCTGCACCTCGTAGAGCTTCGCGGTCGAGATGATCGCCAGCGGGTTCTCCTGGCCCTCGACGATCTTGGTCTGCAGCGCGGAATAGACCTCGCTGAAATTGATCGAGGCGGGCGCTGCGTCGAACGCCTTGAACATCGAGGTCCACAGCGGCGACACCGGCACGCGGATCTTGAAGCCCTTGAGGTCATCAGGGCCGGTGATCGGCTTGGTCGAGGACGTGGTCTGGCGGAAGCCATTGTCCCAGATCTTGTCCATGACCTCGAGGCCGGCCTTCTTGATCTCGCCGCGGACATGGCCGCCGAGGTCGCCGTCCATGGCCTTCCAGACCGTGTCGTAGTCCGGGAACGCGAAGCCGATGCCGTTGATGGACGCCGCCGGCACCAGGGTGGACAGGATCAGGCCTGACAGCGTGAAGAACTCGACCCCGCCGGAGCGGATCTGGCTCAGCATGTCGGTGTCGGACCCGAGTTGGTTGTTCGGGAAGATCTGGAGGTCGAACTTGCCGTTCGTCTCGCTCTTGATCGCCGCCGCCATCTCCTTGGCGCGCACGTTCAGCGGATGGGTGTCAGGCAGGTTATTGGCGTATTTGTAGGTGAACTCGGCGCTCTGGGCGCGGGCCACATGGGGCGCACCGAGGCCGCCCAGGACCGCGGTCGCGGCGGAGGCCTTGAGAAGCGTGCGTCGGGAAAAGCGCGTTGAAAGGACCATGGGTCTGCTTCCTCGGAAGGTTTGTTGTTGTTCTGAGATGCAAACCTATACGGACGGTCGGCCTTAAGGTCATCTGCGATCTCGCGGAAGCCTCGCTTATTGCAGCCGGGCAAGGTCACGGCAATATCGGCTTTTGGAGAGATGGGGCTGGATGCAGAATCTGCAAAACAACCCCATGCACAGTAGCCGGCAAGAGCTGAGACGGCGGTCGGAAGGCGGACCGAACACAGCGCTCAGGCCGAGATACAGTAGCAGGAGTTTCGTCTAAACAATTGATCTAATTGGAAATAAAGATATTCCATAATATACCTTATGCGAATTTTGGATATGGCGCGCAGACGGGACCCTCCTTGCCCTGGCTGGGAGCCAACCGATCATCCGACCGTTATTCGAATGGCTGCGAACAGGAATGTGCCGGCAGACCGAACCGCAGCGGCCCTTGGAGGATCGTCATGCAAGAGACCGTTGCCCGCGCTGCTGCCTCGCGTGCCATTCCATTCGATGCCGCCAAGCTCGACCGTCTCATGGAGGCGGCCGGACTTGATATCCTGATCGCGACCTCCAAGCACAACGTGCAGTACCTGCTGGGCGCCGAGCGTGCGATCTTCTTCGACTATATGGATGCCCTGGGAGTTAGCCGTTATCTGCCGGTGCTGGTCTATCCCAAGGGTGCGCCCGAGAAATCCGTCTATGTCGGCCACCGGCTGGAAAGCCATCAGCGCGCCGTCGCGCCGCTCTGGGTGCCGCAGGTCCGAACCGAATCCAACGGTTCGGTGGACGCCATCATGCGGGCTGCAGAACTGATCCGGCAGGCGGGCGTGTCGTTGCGGCGGGTCGGGGTCGAGATGCCATTCCTGCCGATGGATGCAGGGAAGGCGCTGGCCGACGTCCTGCCCGGCGCCGAGCTCAAGGACGCGGTGCTGGTGCTGGAGCGGCTGCGAGCGGTCAAGTCGGTGGAGGAATTGGCGAAGCTCAAGACGGCGTCAGAGCTTGTCGTCGCATCAATGCTGGCCGTGATCGCCGGGCACGGTCGGGGCACGACCAAGCGGCAACTGTCGGATGCATTGCGCCTCGCCGAGGTCAATCGCGGCCTCACCTTCGAATACTGCCTGCTCGCGTGCGGCAGCAGCCACAACCGAGCGCCATCATCGCAGCGCTGGGAGCAAGGTGAGGCGCTGTCGCTGGACTCCGGCGGCAATTATCAGGGTTATATCGGCGACCTCGCCCGGATGGCCGTGCTGGGCGAGCCTGACGCCGAGCTCAAGGATTACCTGGCCGAGATCGAGGCCGTCCAGCGCGCCGCCTTTGCCACCATCCGTCCGGGCGCCTTCGGAGGCGACATCTATGTCGCCGCCGAACGGCAGCTTGCGCAGATCACCCAGCGTGACTGCACCGAGTTCCTGGCCCACGGCATGGGCCTCGTCAGCCACGAGGCCCCTCGCCTGACCGCCAAGGGTCCGGTGCCCTACGACGACACCGACGCCCGCCTGCCGCTCGAGCCCGGCATGGTCGTTTCGATCGAGACCACGATGAAGCATCCGAAGCGCGGCTTCATCAAGCTCGAGGACACAGTCGCCGTGACGTCGGACGGGTACGAGATCTTTGGCGAAGGCGGCCGTGGGTGGAATCGCGGCGGTAGCGGGCTCGCGTAGCCGTACCGGTCGAACTGTTCTGGCGGCCGATCCAGGCCTGCCGCTTGGCGCGACGCGAGGTCCCTCACAGCCCGGATGGGCCGCGTCGTCTGGATCGACTTGCCGACGTTTCCGCAAGTATCAATCCCCATCCCCTTCCGGGCCTTTGCCACGCTGCAGGCGAACGACGTTGACCTCCGACGTTCCTGGTACGACGCGAACGGCCGCGGCGATGGTCGGGATGTCTTGTCCGGCGCCGGCGACAATCTCAAACGCGTAGGTCGTGCCGCGCTCAGCTGTGTGCCGCAAAGACACGGAATTGACGCGTTCGGCAACGCGGCTCAGGGCGGTTTCGTACTGCGCGAATGCATCTTCGGCGCCCGTCGCCCTGACGCGCAGCGAGGGCGCGCGGGGCGTGCCGAATTTTATGCGCTCCAAAACGATCAGGAGGATCAGCACGAATGCGCATCCGCCGGCGGTCAGAACGAACTGGCCGCCTCCGATGCCAACGCCCGTCACGATCGATATGAAGACGAAGGTGAACTCTCGCGTGTCGCGGACGATCGTTCGAAACCGGATGAGGCCCAGAAGGCCGATCAACGCGAAGGCGAACCCCTCGCCCATGGCCCGGTTGGCGTTGTCGAACGCCGTGGCCGAGCGGATCGTGTGCATCACCAACGCTGTCAGCGGCACAATGACGACGCAGGCGTGAACGAACGAGGCCGAGAGCAACATCCCGTGGTAGCCGCGCGCGTAAGCAAAGCCGATCAGCAGACCAAGCGCGATCGACAGGACCGTGGCGCCGAGAACGTACTCGATCTGTGGTGTCATCGCCGCTTATGCTCCCAATCGACGGCATCGATTCCAATATGGGGATGATTGTTCTTCAGAAATACTCGCGATAAAGTGGCACGGCGAAAAACCCTTTATAGGGCGCGCAGGAGCCTGAGTCGATGCCATGCCCGCTGATCTGGCGGCACCGTGCTTTGGTAATCGTTCGAGCGTGATTTCGTCGTGAAATTGATTCTCACGTGGCCGACACCACACGTCGGGCCGGCCAGGCTCTAGCGCAGCGGCAGCAGATCCAGCTGGCTCTGCGCCTTCTTGACGGCGGCCGCGAACCAGCTCTGGCTCGGCGCTTCCTTGGCAAAGCACTTGGTGTAGGCGTCCATCGCCTGGTCTTCGCGGGCCATAGCGTCCTGCGGGGTCTTCTTGGCCATCATCTGCTTCCAGATCTTCTCGCAGGGCGGGATCTCGGCGGTCTTCACGGCATCGGTTGCGGCAAGGTAGAAGACCTTGTCGCCCTGGACCGCAACCACGCCAATCTCGCTGGGCGGCCCCTTGAGGCTGCCATTGCCACGCACGCCGAGCACCGCGACCGCGGCGCTCGCGCCGCTAGGCTTGGTGATGGGCAGGTCAGCATATTTCGCGAAGGCGGCGTCCTGAATGGCGTAATAGTAGAACCGGTCCGACCTGAGCGCCGCGCTGATCTCCTGTGGCATGCCGTCCTCGCGGTGCTCGGAAAGCCAGTGCTCGAGCAGCCCGGTCGTGGTCACCACCGCTTGCAGCTTGTCGCCTTCGGTGGCGAAACTGAGGCCGTCGAGATGACCGAAGCCGATGTCTCCCTTGAACAGCGTGTCGACATTCGACTTGCCGCCGACCGGAAGCCCCTTGATCGTGACCGGGCCCACCAGTGCGCGCAGCGCAGCGGCGAGCTCTCTGAGCGCCGCGTCATGCTGCTTCGAGGTGTCCTCGCTCTCCTTGGCCTTCGAGAATTTGACGATGTAGCGATCGCGCAGGTCGAGATAGTGCTGCTCGGGTGTAGCCGCATGTGCGCAGGACCCGAAGACGAGCAGGCAGAGCAAGGCAAGCGATCTCATCGCAATTCCGGAAGACTGTGGACGATCTTCAGTCTTTGTGCCGGTGCCGGCTATGAAGGTTCATCCTTTGACGGAATGCGCGTGCCCTACTCTGCCGGCGTGAGTTGCTGCCGCGTCAGGCGCATCGCGGCGGTCTCGCGCACGCGAACACGGGCGCGGCGCTTGCGCCACCAGATCACGACGCCAGTCACCGAGAGCGCCGCCACCACGAGGCCCATGACCGAGATCAGGATGCGGCCGAACAGTCCGACGATACGGCCCGAATGCAGCGGAAACTGCGCCTGTACGAAGATGTCGGCGGCGGTGCCGACCCAGGGCAGCCGCTCGCCAATGGGGCGGCCGTCCTCGCTGTCGTAATAGAGCTGCGCCGGGCCGACACCGCCGGCGCCGTGGTCGTCGCCGGGGTGGAAGAAGGCGGCGGCATAGACGCCATGGGCGGGGCCGTAATTGATCGAACCGACCGGGGTGGTCCACCCCCGCGCCTTGCCGTCGGCAGCGGCGCGTGCGGCGATGTCGGCGAAGGTGACCTTGGGCTCGATCGGATCGTCGAGATCGCGATACGGCCGCTGCTCATAGGGCGTCGGCGTGTAATTCGACACCATCTTCATCAGCGGTGAGAACACCTCGAAATAGAGGTTCAGCGAGAACGCCGTGAAGGCGATGATGAACAGAACGCCCCAGGTCCAGAGGCTGAAGGCGCGGTGGATGTCGAAATTGATCCGGTACGCACTGCCCGAGGTCTTGATGGTCCAAGCCGGAGCCCAACGCGCCCAGAAGCCGCGCTCGAGCTGGCGTGCGACTTCAGGCGCCCGCGCGGCCTTGGCGCGCGGGCGCGAGGGCAGCGTCAGGTAGAAGCCGACGAAGCAATCGATGGTCCAGATGATGGCGATCACGCCCAGCACGCGCATGCCCCAGCGGTCGCTGCCCCAGAACTCCGGGATGTGCATCGTGTAGTGCAGCTTGTAAAGAAACGAGACGAAGTTCTCGCGCGTGACGGGCCACACTGCGCCCCAATAGCGCCGGCCAAGCTCAGCACCGGTGTTGGGATCGAGGAAGACCTGATTGTAGTCGAGCGGGTAACGCTTGCCGGTTGCGGGATCGATACGCGGCATGACGAAGAACCACAGCGAGTGGCCCTGCTCCGGCGTCATGAAGAGATAAACGACGCGCGCACGGGGATCGCGCTGTTCGATCATCTTGGCGAGCTCGATCGAGGGAATCGCCGGGCCTTTGCTGCCGACGTCGAACAGATGGCTGTTCAGGACGTCGTCGATCTCGTGATCCCAGGAGATGATCGCGCCCGTGATGCCGGAGAAGAACAGGAATCCGGCCGTGAGCAGTCCCGCCCAGCGATGCAGCCTGCCGAATATCGCTCTCATCGTCTTCCACTCTCATCCAGCAGGTTCGGCCCCCCAGTGCCGGACCGTCTTCGATTTCACCAGCGATAGGTCAGCTTGCCAATGGCCTTGCGCCCCTCGGCATAGAAGCAGCCCGCCAGGCTGTAGCACGCAGCGACATAGCGCGTGTCGACAAGGTTGGTCACGTTCAGCGACAGGCGCCAGTTGTCATGGGTGTAGGCCAAAAGCGCATCCAGCACGGTCGAGGCTCCCACCTTGAAGGTGTTGGCATCATCGCCCCAGGTCGCGCCCACGTAGCGGATGCCGCCGCCGAACTGCAGGCCCGCGAGCGGTCCGTTCTGCAGCGTGTAGTCGCTCCACAGCGAAGCGCGGTTGAGCGGCACGGTGACCGGCGCCTTGCCGACATTCACCGGATCCTGCGTCACCATGGCGTCGACATAGGCATAGGCCGCGCGCAGGTTCCAGCCGTCGGCGAGCGACATCGTGCCTTCGAGCTCGATGCCGCGCGACTTCACCTGCCCGGTCTGTTCGGCAAAGGTGGCCGCAGGCACGTAGGTGACGACGTTGTCGCGCGTCGAACGCGGCGAAGGTGAACAGTCCGTTCCAGCCGAGCGGCTGGTACTTGACGCCGACCTCGTACTGGACGCCCGTCTCGGGATTGAGCATCTGTCCGCCAAAACCGGTCGCGAGCACCGGCAGGAACGATTCCGAGTAGCTGAAATAGGGCGCGACGCCGTTGTCGAAATTGTACATCACGGCGGCGCGGCCGGTGAAGGCCGAAGCATCCTTCGCGACCGTGGTGTTGACGATGCCGTTATCGACCTGCGTCGTCACGAAATCCTGACGGCCGCCGAGCTGGAACGAGAGCCGGCCGAGCTTGATCTGATCCTGCGCATAGAGGCCCACCTGCGACTGCTTGACGCCGGTGTTGTCGCTCATCGCACCGATGGTCCAGTCGTAGCTGTAGACCGGATTGAAGACGTTGATCTCGGGCGCCGACGTCGTGACGCCGAAGGCGGTGTCGCGAAACCGCGTGTTGCGGTAGTCGACACCGACCAATGTGGTGTGGCTGAGAATGCCGGTGTTGAACTTGCCCTGGAGCTGATTATCGATCGCAAAGGAGTTGATGCAGGAGTTGCTGTAGCTGCCATAACGCGCGAGCTGCCCCGCGGCCTCGTCGGTATAGCCGCCGCCGTAAAACACCTTTTCCTCGTTGTGCTGATAGGCGTAGCGCAGGTTCTGCCGGAACGTGAGATAGTCGGTGAGATCGTGCGAGAGCTGGTAGCCGGCGGTTGCGATCTCGGTATTGAACGCGTCGAAGCTCGGCACGCCTGCGAAGAACGAGACCGGAATGGTGCGCCCGTTGTTCGGCCATACCGTACCGGAGGCCGGCAGGAACTGAAGGCCCCACCCTGCCCGATCCTTCTGGTAGTTGGCGAGCAAGGTGATGGTGGTGTCCTCGTTCGGCTTGAAGGTGATTGCGGGCGCGATGAAGACGCGGTTGTCCTTGCTGAAATCGACCTGGGTTTCGCCGTCGCGCACGACGCCGGTCAGGCGCCACAGCACGGTGCCTTCCTTGTTGGCGGGGCCGCCCACGTCGAACTGACCCTGATAACGGTTGAAGCTGCCGCCGGAGATCGAGACCTCGCCGAACTGCTGCGCCGTCGGCAGCTTGGTCACGTAGTTCAGGATGCCGCCGGTGCCGCTGCCGCCATACATCGCGGAGGACGGGCCCTTGAGCACCTCGATGCGCTCGGCGCCATAGGGATCGAGGCCGTTGAAATGCACGTAGTTGCTGGAGGGAATCCGCAAGCCGTCGACGTAGAGTCCCGGCATGGTCATGTCGAAGCCGCGGATCTGGAGACCGCCGAAGCGGGTGTCCGAGCCGCCATTGACGTCGCCGCTGACGCCGGCGGTGTAGCGCAGGGCCTCGCCGATCGAGACGGCGCCCTGGTTCCTGATCTGATCGGTGGTGATGACCGACACCGACTGTGGCGTTTCGATCAGCGGCGTATCAGTCTTGGTGGCGGTGCCGCTCCGCGTCGCGACGAAACCGCGCACCGGTCCATTGGCGCGTTCACCCGTGACACCGTTCGATGACGCCGACTGGGCTGGCGCAGCCTGCTGCGCCGGAACGCGACGATTGGCGCGTGCGGTGCGTGTCGCCGCAGCCCTTCGCGACGAAGCAATCGCCGCCGGACGGGCGCGCTGCGCCGGCGCTTCCACGGTGACTTCGGGAATTTGCGTCTGCGCCTTCACATAGCCGAAGGGAACGACGAGAGAGAATGTGCTGACCGCCCCGAGGAAAAGCACCTGAATCTGTCGACGACGCGTGCATCCACGCGAAGAAAGTTGGAAGTCGGTCACGTCTTTCGAGACCCCACGCACTGCCGGCTTCGCCGGTATCGTTTTTGATGCCCTGCCCTAACTCAGGCGGTTTTCGAGTACGATAGGAGCGGTGTTAGAATTTCTCCAGACGTGTGCGCAGCACCTGCGGCCAATGCGCTCAGGCGTGCTTCGGAGTTTGGAATGTTTCCAGACAGACGAGACTCTGCCTGTTCGCAACATCTGGAAACGGCTCAGCGATGCCGCAGCCGGCGGTTGACCCGGCGTGCCAGATAATCGCCGGCGCTCTGGACGAGCTGCACCAACGCGATCAGCACGACCACGACGGCGAGCATCATCTCCGGCATGAAGCGCTGATAGCCGTAGCGAATACCGAGATCGCCGAGCCCTCCGCCGCCGACCGCGCCGACCATCGCGGAGTAGCCGAGCAGACTGACCACGGCGAGCGTCAGCGCCAGAAGCAGACCCGGCAGCGCCTCGGGGATCAGGACCTTGAACACGATCTGAAGCGGCGAAGCGCCGAACGAGGACGCGGTCTCGATCAGGCCGCCGTCAACCTCGCGGATCGCGGCTTCCACCAGGCGTCCGATGAACGGCGTCGAGGCGATGGTCAGCGGCACGATCGCAGCGGTCGATCCGATCGAGGTGCCGGCAATGAGGCGGGTGAACGGAATGATGGCGACGACGAGGATGATGAAGGGCGTGGACCGCGTCGCATTGACGACGATGCCGAGCACGCGATTGACGAGCGGGGCCGCGAACAACTCGCCTTTGCGGCTGGTGGCGAGGAACACGCCGAGCGGCAGGCCAAAGGCGGTGCCGAGCAGCGCTGCGATGCCGACCATGTACAGGCTTTCGCCCGTGGCCTGGATGATCAAATTGATGAGTTCAGGCGACATAGCCGAGACGCTCCGCCGAGAATTGGTGTTGAGAGAGCCAGGCGAGCGTTCGCGTCACCGCGTCCTCGCCACCGGGAATTCCGAGCGTGAGCGAACCGACATGCTGGCCGCCGATCTCGTCGATGCGGGCCGACAGCAGCGCGACGTCCAGGCCGAGGTCGCGGGCGAGCCGGGCCACCACGGTATCGCCGGCCCCTGCCCCACGCACCTGAACGCGGATCACGGCCTGCCCGCCGGCGGACGGCTCTAAAGCCATCCGGCTCGCCAGCGACACGGGCAAGCTGTCGCCGATCACCTCGGCCAGGAAGGACTGGGTGATCGGATGCTTCGGGTGGGTGAAGATGTCCGCGACATGGCCGCTCTCCACGACATGGCCGCCATCGAGCACCACCACTTCCCTGGCGAGCTGGCGCACCACGGACATTTCGTGGGTAATCAGCACGATGGTCACGCCGAGCTCGCGGTTGATGTTCGCGAGCAGATCGAGGATCGCCCGCGTGGTCTGTGGATCGAGCGCCGAGGTGGCCTCGTCCGACAGCAGCACGCTCGGTCGGGTCGCCAGCGCCCGCGCGATGCCGACGCGCTGCTTCTGGCCGCCGGAGAGCTCTGACGGATAGCGATCGTGCTTGTCGGCGATGCCGACCAACGCCAGCAGTTCGGCGACGCGCGCTTTGATGTCCGCCTTGGTCCAGCCGGCGATCTCGAGCGGCAGCGCGATGTTGCCGGCGGCCGTGCGCGAGGATAGCAGGTTGAAGTGCTGGAAGATCATGCCGATCGAGCGCTGCGCCAACCGTAGTTCGCGGCCGGCGAGCGCCGAGATATCCCTGTTGTCAACGATCACGCGGCCCGTGGTCGGCTTCTCCAGCCCGTTGATCAACCGTACCAGGCTCGACTTGCCGGCGCCGGAGCGGCCAATCACGCCGGTGATGGAACCGCGCGGAATCGCAAAGTCGATGTCTTGCAGCGCGTTGACGCCGGGCTTGCCGCGATAGGCCGGATAGGTTTTTGAGATGGCTTCGAAACGGACCATTGCGTCCGGCTCGGTCGGAGCAGGTGATATCGCTTCAAGCGTTTCGATCGGCCTTCCGATCGGGAGCGATTGGTGAGCGTTCATGGAGGCGGCCTTCATGCACAATAATTCGCTTGCCCGCGCCGCTCAGGGGCATACGGGAACCAGGTCGCTGGAGCGACGGGGGTGAAAGTGAGATGCCGGCTCAGGGGAGCGCGCTGCACCGCAGCACGCACCATCGCCGTTTCCGGTCTTTCATGCAATATCAGATATTTGCGGGGAGTTGGACGAAGTTTTCCCAATCTCCCGCGTACGAAGAAAATTCATCTGCGGGAGGCACCCTCTCCACCCTCCTCAGTGGACCCGCAACCAAGGCAGCACGATCAGCAGGAGCCCTGCGAAATAAAGCAGCCCGAAGATCAGCCCAAAAGCCCAGAACTGCCCCTTCCCGATATAGCCGCTGCCGAAATACATCGGCGCCGGCCCCGTTGCGTAAGGCGAGATCACGCCCATCAGGCCGAGCGAATACATGCAGAGCATGGCAAGCGTCGTGACCTGCAGGTCCGCGATGCCCGAGCCGACCGCGAGCACCACGGGCAGCACCGCGGCGGCATGCGAGGTGATGCTCGAGAAGAAATAGTGGATCCAGAAGAACAGCGCGACCAGAAGGATCATCGCGGTCGACGGCGACAGGCCCGCGAGCGGCTTGGCGTATTCGGTCGCGAACCATTTGATGAAGCCGATCTCGTTGAGACCCGACGCCAGCGTCAACAGCGAGGTGAAATAGAAGAACACCTCCCAGGCGCTCTTCTCGCCGACGATGTCGGCAAATTCGATTACCCCGGAGACCAGCATCAAAGAGATCACGATGAAGACGACGGTGGTGGCGTTGACGAAGTTCGAGCCGAGCAACGGCACGTGGATGTCCGGGCTCGAGCCCGCGATCCACAGGAACATCGCGAGCACGATCAGCGCCAGCATGATCCACTCGTTGCGCGACATCGGTCCCATCGCCGTCAGCTCCTTCGCCGCCCATTCGGAGATTTCCGGGCTGCGCTTCACCTCGGGACGGCAAACCACGTAGCTGAGCAGCGGAACGAGCACCATCAGGAGGATTCCGAGCGGCGCAAAGCCCAGGAACCACTGGCCCCAGCTGACCTCGACCCCGACGGTCTTCTTGGCGATCGCCAGCGCCGCCGCATTGGGCGCGAGCGCGGTGAAGAACAGTGAGCTCGTGACCGCAGTCGCGGCGAACGCGGTCCACATCACATAAGTGCCGATCTTGCCGGCGGTCGGCCCCGGCTCGGAGCCATAGATGCGCGGGATGTTGCTGATGATGGGATAGACGATGCCGCCGCTGCGTGCCGTGTTCGACGGCGTTGCCGGCGCGAGCACGAAGTCGGACATCGCCACCGCATAGCCGAGGCCGAGCGTGTTGCGGCCAAGCCGCTGCACCAGCACCAGCGCAATGCGCCGGCCGAGTTGGCTCTTGCGATAGCCGATCGAGAACACGAAGGCGCCGACGATCAGCCAGACCGTACTCTCGGCAAAGCCTGCCAGCATCCAGCGCAGCGATTTGGTCGGATCGGGGTCGATATAGCCACTGATGCCGGCGACGGTGAGTCCGATCAGCCCGACCGCGCCGACCGGCATCGATTCCAGGATGAGCCCGGTGATGACGGCCGCGAACACGGCGAAATAGTGCCACTGATTGACGTTGAGCCCCGTGGGCACGGGCCACAGATAGATCGCCAGCCACACCATGAGCGGCGCGATCAGCTTCCAGCGAAATCCCTTCGCCTCAGGCGCCTGCGAGCTAGCGGCCATGGGCCCTCCCCTCGATTGTCGTCAAATCAAGCGGTCCGTTGGCCGGGCCGCTCTTGTCCCATCGCGGCGTATACGGATTGTCCGCGGCGCGATCAATGGCCAGAAGCGGGTTCTGCCGCTAAGTGCTTGATTTTCCGAGAGGCTCACAAATGCCCGGTGCGCCGGTGCTCCGACTCGCTACCACCGACAGGAAACCTGATCGTTGTGCCGATGGTGACCCAGTTGGCGTTCTCGCCGGTGATGTTCCGGCCGTAGATCACGTCGACGGAGAATATCTCGTTTGGCCGGTAGCGCACGCCGGTCTGAAAGCGCGGCTGCACGATGCTCGCGACCTGGGACGCGCCGGCCTGGCCGTAAGCCTCGATCGTCCACTGCAACGTGTCGGTGAACTTCCAGTCGAAGCCGATGCCGTAGGTCAGGTAGTGGCGATCGACGGTGCGATCCCAGAGCCAGCCGGCATTGACGTTGACGCGCATGGTCTCGGACAGGCGAAAGGTCGCTGGTATGACCACAAAGGCGGACAACGCCTCGCCGGTCGCTGCATCGAATGATCCACCGCCATAGGCCGACAATCCCCAGCGCCCGATTCCGGTCGGGATGAAGTTGGTCTTGGCTTTCGGAGCCAGCGTCGTGCTCCAGTCGCCATCGCTGCGGGCCCGAATGGTCTGCATACTCAGCTCGATCGGCCTGAAGGGATCGACGACGCAGGAGGGATTGGCAACCGCTGCGAAATCCGTGTTGGAAGCAGTCGACAGCCAGCTTTCGACCTTGCAGGAGCCGACCTCGGAGATATCGGCGGCATCCACGGCATAGGCGCCATTCGCCGCGCGCGCATCCTGCGCCGCAAGTGCGACAAGAGCCGCGATTGCGGCGTATATTCCGGTTCGTGCAGCCCAGCCCATGGCGCGACGTTAGCAGAGTCTTCGCCTCGACAAGGCCCGGATTCTGGGACTATCTTCGCGCCATGAGCGAGCATCATCACGACCACGATCACGACCATTCCGAGCTGTCCGAAACCGAGCTGCGCGTACGCGCGCTCGAGACGATCCTCACCGAAAAAGGCTATGTCGAACCGGCCGCGCTCGATGCCATCATCCAGGCCTATGAGACCAAGATCGGCCCGCACAATGGCGCGCGCGTCATCGCAAAAGCCTGGACCGATCCGGCCTTCAGGAAGGCGCTGCTGGAGGACGGCAGCAAGGCGATCGGCACACTCGGCCATGTCAGCCGCGTCGGCGATCATCTCGTCGTGGTCGAGAACACGCCGCAGCGTCACAACATGGTCGTGTGCACGCTGTGCTCCTGCTACCCCTGGGAAATGCTGGGGCTGCCGCCGGTCTGGTACAAGGCGGCGCCCTACCGCTCGCGCGCGGTGAAGGATCCGCGCGGCGTGCTCGCCGATTTCGGCATCGCGCTGCCCAAGGACATCGAAATCCGGGTGTGGGATTCCACCGCCGAGACGCGCTTCCTGGTGCTGCCGATGCGACCCGAGGGCACCGAGGGCTGGAGCGAGGAGCAGCTCGCTGAGCTCGTCACCCGCGACTCCATGATCGGCACCGGCTTTCCGCGCAGGCCTGGAGCGCCGTCGTGAACGGCGTGCACGACATGGGCGGCATGGACGGGTTCGGCAAGATCGAGCCCGAGCCGAACGAGCCGATGTTCCACGCGGATTGGGAATCGCGTGTCCTGGCGATGGTGCGTGCGATGGGCGCGGCCGGCGCTTTCAACATCGACACGTCGCGCTTCTATCGCGAGATCTTGCCGCCGGATGTTTATCTCTCAAGCTCCTATTACGAGAAATGGTTTCTCGGGCTCGAGGAGATGCTGATCGAGAAAGGCTACCTCACAAGAGAGGAGGTCGCCGCCGGCCACGCGATGCAGCCAGGAAAGGCGCTCAAGCATGGCAAGTTCGATCTCTCCAACGTCGAGCGCGTGATGGTGCGCGGAAAGTTCGCTCGCCCTGCCCCGGCCCCGGCGAAATTCAGCATCGGCGATCGCGTGCGCGCCAAGAACATCCATCCGGCGACACATACGCGGCTGCCGCGCTACGTGCGTGGGCATGTCGGCGTGGTCGAGTTGAACCATGGCTGCCATGTGTTTCCGGACACGGCGGCGATGGAGCGCGGCGAGAATCCGCAATGGCTCTACACCGTCGTCTTCGAGGGCCGCGATCTCTGGGGCGAGGATGGTGATCCCACGTTGAAGGTTTCGATCGACGCGTTCGAACCCTATCTGGAGCCGGTGTGATGAGTGGTAGCGCCGCTGCCGCCGCGACGGCAGCGATCCCGGGCATTCCGCGCGATGACGAAGGCCCGGTGTTCCGCGCGCCCTGGGAGGCGCATGCGTTCGCGATGGCGCTGACGCTCCACGAGCGTGGTGTGTTCACCTGGCCCGAATGGGCCGCCGCCCTTGCCGACGAGATCAAGCGCGCGCAGGCGGCCGGCGATCCCGATACGGGCGAGACGTACTATCTGCACTGGCTCGCCACGCTTGAGGGCCTCGTCGCGCGCAAGGGCGTCGCCTCGATCGAGACGCTGCATCGCTATCGCGACGCCTGGGATCATGCGGCCGATCGCACGCCGCACGGCAAGCCGATCGAGCTGCGGGACGAGGATTTTGCGGGGTAATCACCTCCGCGTCGCGTGGATACTGTCGCCCCAACCAACATTGTCATCACCAGTTCTGTGCGTCAAGTTCAGCAAAATTGATCATGGGGTCCGGCCGAGCCATCCCCTCGGAGCCGCCGTCGCTCGCTTGCCCAAAAGCGCAGCGCTGGCGAGCGACGGCGGCGGAGAGGGGTGGCGTGCATCCCCTTGGTGGGCCTGAGCATCGTCAGGCCGCCTGGCGTAACGCCTCCTTCTTGTGTTCCTTGAGCAGGTCCATGTTGAGATAGCGATGATCCTCGAGCCAGGTCTCGTGACGCTCGACGGTCAAGGCGCGCACCAGCCGCAAGCAGCTCTCGGCATTGGGGAAGATCCGCACCACGTAGGTGCGCCGCCGGATCTCCTCGTTGAGTCTCTCCAGCATATTGGTCGACTTCATGTGTTTGCGGTGCGCCAGCGGCAGGCGGAAGTAGGTGAGCGTCTCCTCGATGTTCTCTTCCACCCAGCCGGTGAGCTTGGGGTACTTGCCGCCCCATTTGCCGAGCCAGGCGGCCAGATCGCGCCGGACCTCCGAGAGGTCGCGCCGGTCGTACATCCATCTGAGCTCCAGCAGGCAATCGTCATCGACCTTCCGAGGCACATAGTCGAGCGCGTTCCTGAGGAAGTGCACATAACAGCGCTGCCAGAACACGCCGGTGAGAACTTCGGGAATGGCCTTCTTCAAGCCCGGATGATCATCGGAAACGACGAACTCGACGCCATGCAGGCCGCGGGCCTTCAGGCCTTCCAAAAACTCCTTCCAGCTCGATCGGCTCTCCCGGTTGGCGAGATCAACCGCGAGCACCTGACGCCGGCCCTCCCAGTCGACCCCGATCGCGATCAGCACCGCCTGGCTCGCGATGATGCCATCGTCCCTGACGCGCTCGTAACGGGCGTCCAGGATCAGATAAGGGAACGGCTCCTTGAGCTTGCGCTCGCAGAACGCCTTCAGCGACGCATCCAGCCGCTTGTTGATCGCGCTGATCGCCGAGGCCGAGAAGGCATGGCCCACCAGCTCCTCGGTGACCTGCTTCACCTTCCGGGTCGAGACCCCTTGCACGTACATCTCGGCCAAGGCCGCCACCAGCGCCTTCTCCGAGCGCTGGTAGCGCTCGAACAGCTCGGTCGAGAACCGTCCCTGCCTGTCCTGCGGCACCTTCAGCTCGATCTTGCCGACCCGGGTGATCAGCGAGCGGGAATAGTAGCCGGAGCGATAGCCAAGCCGCCCCTCGCTGCGCTCCCCTTTCTCCGCACCCAGCGTCTCCGTCATCTCGGCTTCGAGAATGTCCTGCACCGCACCCTGGATCAGCGGCTTCAGGAACTCCTTGTCCGACCTCAACAACTCTTTGACTGCAGAGACATCCGTCCTAATCTTCGTCACGGTCATGGCGGGTCCAAGCTCCTCTACGAGCGGTGATCTTCGCAATCACCGGACTTACCATGACCGCTTCAGCCTCTCAGCTTTTGCAGAACCTCCCGCACACTACCTCATCACCCGCGAAGGCGGGTGATCCAGTATTCCAGAGACGCTCGTGGGATACCGAGAAGCTGCGGCGTACTGGATTCCCCGCCTTCGCGGGGAATGACAGCGAAGATTGGAGCGCTATTTCCGCCCCGCCACGTACTCCCGCCATCCCTTCGCCCGCAGGCTGCACGCCGGGCACTCGCCGCAGCCATAGCCCCAATCGTGCTGCGCGCCACGTTCGCCGAGATAGCAGGTGTGGGACTGCTCGCGGATGAGATCGACCAGGCCGTCGCCGCCGAGATCATGCGCCAGCTTCCACGTCGCGGCCTTGTCGATCCACATCAGAGGCGTATGCAGCTCGAACTGCTTGGCCATGCCGAGTGAGAGCGCCGCCTGCATGGCGCGGATGGTCTCGTCGCGGCAATCGGGATAGCCGGAATAGTCGGTCTCGCACATGCCGCCGACGATGTGGCTGATCCCACGTCGATAGGCCAGCGCCGCGGCGAAGGTCAGGAACACGAGGTTGCGGCCCGGCACGAAGGTATTGGGCAGGCCGTCCGCGCCCATCGCGATCGCGACGTCGCGTGTCAGCGCGGTCTCGGAGACGGCCGCGAGCGTCGGGATGGACAGAGTATGGCTCTCGCCGAGTTTTGCAGCCCAATCCGCGCGCAGCGCTTTGATGCCGTCGAGCAGGCGGTCACGGCAGGCGAGCTCGATGGCATGGCGCTGGCCGTAGTCGAACCCCAACGTCTCCACGCGCGCAAAGCGGCTGAGCGCCCAGGCGAGGCAGGTGGTGGAATCCTGGCCGCCGGAGAACAGCACCAGCGCGGTTTCGGAGGATGATGCGTCACTCATGGCCCGCGCTTTAGCACCATGGAACGGGCCCGCCAATCGGTGGAAATCGATCTGTTCCGCTGCGCCCCGCTGGGAACAGCGGCCCGCTTTTGGCATAAGGCCTTGGAGCCTAGGAGACTGCCCCGCAATGACCCCTTCCCGCGACATTTCCCGCCTGATCGAGATCATGGCGGCGCTGCGCACGCCGGTGACCGGCTGCCCCTGGGACCTCGAGCAGGATTTTTCGACGATCGCGCCCTACACGATCGAGGAAGCCTATGAGGTGGTGGACGCCATCACCCGTGGCGATCTCGACGATCTCAGAGAGGAGCTCGGCGATCTCCTGCTCCAGGTCGTGTTCCACGCCCAGATGGCGTCGGAGCAGAACGCGTTCGATTTTGGGGACGTGGTCGAGGCCATCACCCGCAAAATGATCCGCCGCCATCCCCACGTCTTCGCCGACAAGGACGGCAATCTCGCCTCCTCTCACGTCAAGGAAGTCTGGGACCGCATCAAGGCCGAAGAGAAAGCCGAGCGCGCCGCACGCCGGCCCCCGGAGGAGACGACGACGCACAAATCGCTGCTATCAGGCGTCAAGGCCGGCCAGCCGGCGCTGACCCGCGCCATGGAGTTGCAGCGCAAAGCCTCCACCGTTGGCTTCGACTGGAACGACCCGCGCGCGGTGCTGCAAAAGATTCGTGAGGAAACCGACGAGATCGAGGCCGCGCTGGACCGTAACGACAAACAGGAGCTGGCGGAAGAAACCGGCGATCTCTTGTTCGCGCTGGTCAACCTCGCTCGTCATGTTGATGCCGATCCGGAAGCCGCGCTGCGCACCACCAACGCCAAATTCGAACGCCGCTTCGCCTATATCGAGCGCGCGCTGAAAGCGCAGGGCCGCACGCTGGAGCACGCCTCGCTCGCGGAGATGGACGCGCTTTGGAATGCGGCGAAGCGGGAGGAGATCCGGTGACGGAATTGCCGCTATCAGCAGCAACGATGTTCGCTCTGCTTTCGTGGACAAGGCGTTGTCCCGTATGAGCAGAACACACAGCAATCGCCGGCCTTTGGCTGCAATTGCCTGCCGCAACCTTTGCAAATGTAGAAATACTGGCAAGCGTCGGGCGCATGATCTGTGCCGACTGATAGCGACATCCCGGACTACCAGTTTCACGAGCATCACATCGCGTGCGGCACGGCATCAAACCTCGACACCACGATATCCCGCTTGGTCTCGTCCACTCGCACGGTCATATCGAAGCGGCCATCGTGCAGCTCTTTCGCCAGCACCTCGGCATTGCGATGCAGCCAGCTGATGCCGGCCCCGTCGGCGGCGTCGATGGAGAGATCGAGCGTGGTGCGCTTGGCGGCCAGGCGCTCCTCGATCGCGGCAAGCAGTGCGTCGACGCCCTCCCCTGACACGGCGGACACCAGCATCGCCGGATGATCCTCCGGCCTGCGCGCGGCGATATTGAGCAGCTCTTCGCGCTGCTCGGGGTCGAAACGGTCGATCTTGTTCCAGACCTCGATGATGCGGCCGGAATCGTCGGGGTTGATGCCGAGCTGGCGCAGCACCGCGTCGACGTCGCTCTGCTGCGCCTCGGCGTCCTCATGCGAGATGTCGCGCACGTGCAGGATGACGTCCGCCTCCAGCACCTCCTCCAGCGTGGCTCGGAAAGCGGCCACGAGCTGGGTCGGCAGGTTGGAGATGAAGCCGACGGTGTCGGACAGCATCGCCTTGCCGCCATGCGGCAGATTGAGTGCGCGCAGGGTCGGATCGAGCGTTGCGAACAGCATGTCGGCGGCCTGCACGTCGGCGCGCGTCAGGCGGTTGAACAGCGTCGACTTGCCGGCATTGGTGTAGCCGACCAGCGCCACGACGCGGTACGGCACGCGCTGGCGCCCCGCACGATGCAGCCGCCGCGTCGCCTGCACCTTCTTCAGCTCGCTCTCGAGCTTGGAAATGCGCTCCTGGATCAGGCGGCGGTCGGCCTCGATCTGGGTCTCGCCCGGGCCGCCCATGAAGCCGAAACCGCCGCGCTGGCGTTCGAGATGGGTCCAGGAGCGCACCAGGCGCGAGCGCTGGTAGTTGAGATGCGCAAGCTCGACCTGGAGCGAGCCCTCCCTGGTCTTGGCGCGCCGGCCGAAGATTTCCAGGATGAGCCCGGTGCGGTCGAGCACCTTGGCGTGCCATTCCTTCTCCAGGTTGCGCTGCTGGATCGGCGACAGCGCGCAATCCATCACCACGAGCTCGACCTCGAGGGACTTGATCAGTCCGGCGATCTCCTCGACCTTGCCCTTGCCGATATAGGTCGCGGGCCGGATCTGGCTGACCGGCGCGATGATGGCGTCGGCAATGACGAGATCTATCGCGCGCGCGAGGCCCGCGGCCTCGTCGAGGCGGGCCTCAACGTCGCGCAGGACATAGCCATCCGCTTGCGCGTCGGCAGTCCCTGCGCGCACTCGCAAATAGGGGCCGATGACCAGCACCCGCCCCGTATGAGCCCCCGCTGACCGCGGACGGTCAGCATCCCCGCTGAAATTCCGGGGTTCCAATCAGATCACTCTCAAGCCGGCTGGTCCTCGCCGCCTTCGAACAGCTGAATCGGAGCGCCGGGCATGATGGTCGAGATCGCATGCTTGTAGACAAGCTGCGAATGACCGTCGCGCCGCAGCAGCAAACAGAAATTGTCGAACCAGGTCACGATGCCCTGGAGCTTCACTCCGTTGACCAGAAAGATCGTCAGTGGCGTCTTGGTTTTGCGAACGTGATTAAGGAAGGTGTCCTGTAGGTTTTGTGCGCGGTCTGCCGCCATTGTTTTTTTCTCGCTTTGAGTTTCTTTTTATTGCGCCGGTTGCGGCCTCTTGTGACGAGGCCTCTCCCGGTTGCCGTCCCTCATGAGATCCCCCTCGGAAGGAACAGCGTTTCAATTAGAGGACAGGTCGGGATATTAGGCAAGCCGCTTCACGCGGCAGGCCATGCCCTATTGCCCCGAAAAATTACGGAAATCGATGATTTTCCTCGCCTATTCCCGAGGGCGGCCTGCAGTGTCGCGGCGCTAGCCGACGCCGAGCGCCTTCAACTTCCGATGCAGCGCCGACCGTTCCATGCCAACGAACTCAGCCGTGCGAGAAATATTTCCTGAGAAACGGCTGATCTGCGCAATCAAATAGTCGCGCTCGAACACTTCGCGCGCTTCGCGCAGCGGCAGGCCCATGATGTGCTCGCCATTGTTGCTGGTCGGCATCGCCGGCACCATGGAGCCGACGTCCTGCGGCAACATATCGGCCGTGATGATCACTTCGGGTCCGCCTGCCGCCAGAATCATGACTCTCTCAACGTTGTTGCGGAGCTGGCGCACATTGCCGGGCCAGACATGCGATTGCAGCACCGCCATTGCGTCCTGCCCGATCTGACGCTTGGGCAAGCCACTGCCGGCCGAGATCTGCTCCATGAAGTAGTCGATCAATTCCGGAATGTCCTCGCGCCGCTCCGACAGCGCCGGCACGCGGATCGGCACCACCGAGAGCCGGTGGTAGAGATCCTCCCGGAAACGGCCCGCCGCGATCTCCTCTTCGAGATTGCGCGCGGTCGATGAGATGATGCGCACGTCGACCTGCACCTTGGCAGTGCCGCCGACGCGCTGGAATGACTGCTCCACCAGCACGCGCAAGATCTTGTTCTGGGTCTCGCGCGGCATGTCCGCGATCTCGTCGATGAACAACGTGCCGCCATGGGCTTCCTCGAGCGCGCCGGGCTTGCGCGGCTGCTCGCCATTGGACTGCTCGACACCGAACAGCTCGTGCTCCATGCGCTCGGGCGTGATCGCGGCGGCATTGATCACCACGAAAGGACCGTCGGCGCGGCCCGAGGCCGTATGCAGCGTGCGCGCGGTCAGTTCCTTGCCGGCGCCAGCGGGGCCGACGATCAGGATACGGCTGTTGGCTTTGGCGGCGCGCTCGATGGTCTGGCGTAGCTGGTTCATGCTTGGCGAACGGCCGACCAGCTGGCTGGCACTCGGCGCGAGCTGTTTCAGCTCCTTGACCTCGCGCTTGAGCCGCGAGTTCTCCAGTGCGCGGGTCGCGACCAGGATCAGCCGGTCGGCCTTGAACGGTTTCTCGATGAAATCGTAGGCGCCGCGCTTGATCGCAGCGACCGCGGTCTCGATGTTGCCGTGGCCTGAGATCATCACGACGGGCAGATCGGCATTGTCCTTCTTGACCTGCTCCAAGAGCTGCAAGCCGTCGAGCTTGGAGCCTTGCAGCCAGATATCGAGAAACACGAGATGCGGCCGGCGATTGGCGATCTCGGCGAGCGCCGTATCGCTGTCGCGTGCGGTCCGGGTCACGAAGCCCTCGTCCTCGAGGATGCCCGCAACGAGATCCCGAATATCGGCCTCATCATCGACAATCAGAATTTCACTTGCCATGGATCGCGCCTGTGTTGTCAGCTGCCTGTTGAGGCTTCGATTTTGGTTGAATCATTGGTCTTTTCAGCCGGCTCTTTGGTTTGCTGGCTCTTGACGGGTTCCGTGGCCGCTTGCTTGGCCGCCGGCGTTTGCTCGACCATCTCGGACTTCGCGGGTTGCCCCGAGACGGCAAAGCGCATCCGCATCCAGGCGCCGCGCTGGCCTTCGCGGAAGTCGGAGGCGTCCTTCAGCTCGATGCGCCCGCCATGGTCTTCCAGCACGCGGCCGACGATGGCCAGCCCCAGCCCGGTGCCCTTGGCACGCGTGGTGACGTACGGCTCGAGCAGGCGCGAGCGCGCGACCTTGGGCAGGCCGATGCCGTTATCGATGACGTCGATCAACACGTCTTCGCCCTCGCGCGACACCACGACGTCGATGCGGCCTTTGCCGAGTTCTTCCGGCGGGACCTGCTCGATCGCCTCGGTGGCGTTCTTGATGATGTTGGTGACCGCCTGCGAGATCAGCCGCCGGTCGAACTGGGCGCGCAGCGGATCCTGTTTGAACGCGGCCTCGATGTCGATCTCGGGATGGGCGACCTTCATCAGGAACACGGCTTGCCGCACGGTGTCCGCGACGTCCTCGCCTTCCATTACAGGCTTGGGCATCCGCGCAAAGCGCGAGAACTCGTCGACCATGCGCCTGATGTCGTCGACCTGGCGCACGATGGTGTCGGTGCACTGGTCGAAGATCTGCTTGTCCTTGTCCTCGGTGATGGTCTTGCCGAACTTGCGGCGGATGCGCTCGGCCGAGAGCTGGATCGGCGTCAGCGGGTTCTTGATCTCGTGCGCGATGCGACGCGCGACGTCGCCCCAGGCCGAGGTGCGCTGGGCCGAGACGAGCTCGGTGATATCGTCGAGCGTGATGATGTAGCTGTCGTGCGGCTGGTTCTTCTCGGCACTGACGCGGACCGACAGATTGCGCTCGGTGCCGTCGCGGGTGATCGTGATCTGGCCCTGCACCAGACGCTGGGTCCCTTCGCGCGCCGCCTTCATCATCTCGTCGAGCTCGGGCAGCACGTCGGAGAGCGGATGGCCGAGGGTCTCCGCTTCGGAGTGCCCGATCAGCTTCTCGGCGGAGCGGTTGAGGATGCCGACACTGCCGGACGTATCGACGCCGATGATGCCGGCGCTCGCCGAGGACAGCACGGCCTCGATGAAGCGGCGGCGGCTATCGATGAGATCGCTGGCGTTGACGAGCTCGTCGCGCTGGCTGCGCAGTTCCTGCGTCATCTTGTTGAAAGTCTCACCCAGCTGGGCGAGATCGCCTTCCGACTGGTGCACGGGCACCTGGACGTGGAGGTCGCCGGTCGAGACCGTGTGCGCCGCGTTCATCAGCCGCCGGATCGGGGAGACCAGCGAATTGGCGAAGTTGAGGCCGATCAGCACCGAGGCCATCAAAATGGTCAGCGCGATCACCGCGAACATCAGCGCGAACGCGACCTGGATGCCGAGCCGGCGTGACTCGATCTGGGCGTATTCGGCGACGCTGACTTCGGTCTGCTTGAGCTGATTGACGACATTCGGGTCGAGCGGACGGGCGACATAGAGGAAGGTGTCGTTGAAGGCGCGCAGGCGGATCACCGCGGCGACGAAGCTCGCATCGGGGAGCACCGCGATCTCGGGCTCGTTCTCGTTGACATTGCTGAGAAAGTCCGACGCCGGCGGCGAATAAGCCAGCCGCATGCCGGTGTCGGCCGACTCCAGGATGTTGGTGTTCTTGTCGATGATCATCGCCCCCGGCAGGTTCCGGGAGGCGGCGCTCGCCGTCAGCATCTCGCGGAACGAGCGGCGGTCCTGGTCGTAGAGCGGCCGGGCATGGGCGATGTCGTTGGCCATGCCGATGATGTCGCCACGGATCAGCTGCGCGTGATCCTGCATATAGGCCCGCGCGATCGTCAGCGAGTTCTGGATCACCTCCTTGGTCGGCCCGGAGAAGAGCCGGTCGAGGCCACGCTCGATGGTGACGTTGGCGACGACCGCGACCAGCACCGCCGGCAGCACCGCCACGATCGAGAACAGGCTGACGATTTGGACATGGAGACGCGCCGCCGCCCTGCCCCGCCGCCGCGCCAGGATCAGCTGCCAGAGTTCGCGGATGATGATGCCGACCAGCAGCAGGATCGTGGCCGCATTGATCAGGTAGAACGTACGGACCACCTCGGGCGTCGGCTCGATCTTGGTGAGACCGGTCAGGACCAGGAAGGTCAGGAAGGCCGACAGCAGCGCCAGCGCCACGGCAACGGGTGCCAGCCAGCGCCGCACCGACCAACGCCGGGGCTCTTCCGCTGGGGCCGTGTCAAAGTGTGCGGCCGAGGTGTCTGCGCTGGTCATTCCGGCAATGGTGGTGCTGAAAACGGGTCCGCGACGGGCGGGTACTGATGTATTCGTACCACATTGTTGCCGAATTGCGACAATTCCGCGGCGTCTGCCCCGCCGCGGAGCGGCGCAATCCACAGGGACATGCCATTCGGCTGGGAACGGATTCCCGCCGTCCCGGCTTGATCCGGCATGGATAGGATCTTTCTCGCGACGATGGTTTCGGCCGTTCTTCTGCTGATCGTGGCCGCCGACCTCCTGGTCAACGGCCTCGCCCTTCAGCAGGTCCCGGTGAATCTCGCCAGCGTGATGCCGGCATCCGGCCAAACGGTCAGATAGATGTCATGCCGCGCGTTGCGGCCGAACGACCCATTTGAACGCAAGCGGAACATTTAGGCCGATTGGGATTTCTGCTCAGCGCGTCAGCCACAACGGCCAGCGCGATCCGGACAGGCTCAGCTCTGCCTTGGTAGGGGGAGCTGAGCCACCGCCGGGCAAACCAATGCGGACTTGCGTGGAGCGTGCCCTCGGCGTCCTCGCATCAACATCGCGGCGCACGGCCGCGGCATAGCCGAGGTGGAAGCCCGTGCGCTCGGATTGTTCTCGCTGGTTCTGGCCAATTGCTCGTTCAGCGCCTCGCTGGTCTCCGCGTTCCGCCGTCCCAGCGCAGGTGTGAATCCAGCTCGCGATCGCCGCGTTGCTGCCCGGTCCCCCGAAGCACGCAAGCCGATCTGGAGCAGCCGGCAGCGCCTGCGAGCAACCGAGCTACCCTGCGGATTTTTTCAGAGCGGCCGTGCCCGCCTCCGAAGCTCGGCAACCGCCGGCATTCGCGTCACCGTCGCGGCGGGTGTTAGTCGGCCTCGGCTCCTTCCGCTTCGGCCTGCCCAGCTTCGGCTCTGAGCGGAATCAGCCCCCGCTCCGATACACCTGGATGTCGAGGTCCCGGATCTTCTTCCGCAACGTGTTGCGGTTGAGACCGAGCAGGTCGGCGGCGCGGATCTGGTTGCCGCGGGTGGCAGCGAGCGCGGCCGTGAGCAGCGGCACCTCGATCTCCTTGAGGATGCGGTGATAGAGGCCGGGCGGCGGCACACCGTTCGGAAAGCCCTGGAAGTGCGAGGACAGATACGCTTCCACGGCGCCGCCGAGATTGTCGACGCCCTGCTGGACCGCAGCGCCCGGACTGACCGAGGGGGGCGCGAGCTCGCCGTCGATGACGGAGGCCGTGATCACGTCCTGCGGATAGAGCGCTGCGAGGCGCCGGGCGAGATTTTCCAGCTCGCGCACGTTGCCGGGCCAGCGATGCTGCTTCAGCCGCTCCAGCGCCAGCGCATCCAGCTTCTTCGGCGGCAGGCCGTCCTTCTCGGCCAGCGTGAAGAAGTGACGCACGAGATCGGGCAGGTCCTCGATGCGCTCGCGCAAAGGCGGCAGCCGCAGCGGGACGACGTTGAGGCGGAAGAACAGATCTTCGCGGAACAGGCCCTGCTGGATCAGGACGCGCAGGTCCTTGTTCGAGGCGGCGACGATGCGCACGTCGGTCTTGATCGGGGTGCGGCCGCCGACCGTCGTGTATTCGCCCTGCTGAAGGACGCGCAGCAGACGGGTCTGCGCCTCCATCGGCATGTCGCCGATCTCATCCAGGAACAGCGTGCCGCCTTCGGCCTGCTCGAACCGGCCGGAGGCGCGGGTGTTCGCGCCGGTGAAGGCACCGCGCTCGTGGCCGAACAATTCGGACTCGATGAGATCGCGCGGGATCGCCGCCATGTTGACCGCGACAAACGGCCCGTTGCGACGCTTGCCGTAATCGTGCAGCGCGCGCGCCACGAGCTCCTTGCCGGTGCCGGACTCGCCCGTGATCATCACGGTGAGGTCGGTCTGCATTAGGCGCGCCAGCACGCGATAGATTTCCTGCATCGCTGGCGAACGGCCGACCAGCGGGATCGCCTCCATCTCGGCATCCTCGTCAGGCGTCGAGGTCCGCTCCTTCGGCTCGGCGAGCGCGCGACCGACGATGGCGATCAGCTCCTTGAGGTCAAAGGGCTTCGGCAGATATTCGTAAGCCCCGCGCTCGGAAGCTCGGATCGCCGTCATGAACGTGTTCTGCGCGCTCATGACGATGACGGGCAAATTCGGCCGCATCTTCTTGATCCGCGGCAACAGGTCGAAGGCGTTTTCGTCCGGCATCACCACGTCGGTGATGACGAGATCACCCTCGCCCTGGCTGACCCAGCGCCACAGCGTTGCGGCATTGCCGGTCAGCCGCACCTCGTAACCGGCGCGGGACAGTGCCTGATTGAGAACGGTGCGGATGGCGGTATCGTCATCGGCTACGAGAATGCTACCTGCGGGCATCGTTGATCCTCATTTTGCCCCCTGTGATGCAGGCGACGACTTCCCGGCAGAGCCGTCGCGACTGCTTTGATCGGCATGTTTGACCGATGTGGAATACATCGGCATCAGCACGCGGAAGGTGGTCTTGCGCGGCTGAGATTCGCATTCGATGATGCCCCCGTGATCGCCGACGATTTTTGCAACCAGCGCCAAACCGAGACCACTTCCAGTCTGCTTGGTGGTCACGAAGGGATCGAACAGATTGGGCAGAAGATCGTCGGGCACGCCTGGTCCATTGTCCCTCACGCAGAATTCGAGCGGCAGAGATACCCGGGATTTTTGACCAGGCACTGACAGGCGCACGCCGGGGCGGAACGCGGTGGTGAGCTGGATCTCGGCGTCGGGCACGTCGATCAGGGCTTCTGCGGCGTTCTTCACGAGGTTGAGGAACACCTGAATCAGCTGGTCCTGATTCGCGAGCACCGGCGGCAGCGAGGGATCGTAGTCCTCGATGAAGCGGATGTTGCGGGCAAAGCCCGACTGCGCCAGCCGCTTCACGTGGTCGAGCACCGAATGGATGTTGACGGGCCCGCGCACCACGGGACGCTCGTCGCCGAACACCTCCATGCGGTCGACCAGCGTCACGATGCGGTCGGCCTCGTCGCAGATCAGGCGCGTCAGCATGCGGTCCTCGGACGAGGCCTGCTGCTCCAAGAGCTGCGCCGCGCCGCGAATACCCGAAAGCGGATTCTTGATCTCATGCGCGAGCATTGCTGCTAGCGCTATCACCGAGCGCGCGGCGCTGCGATGGGTGAGCTGTCGATCCATCTTGTCGGCTATGGTGCGTTCCTGCAGCATCACCACGATGTGGCCCGGACGCTCGGTGAGCGGCGCGACGTGCAGGTCGACCTGGCGATCGCCGCCCATGCGCGGCGTACCCAAATCGACCTTGTATTCGTTGACCGGCGAGTTCGACGAGCGCACCTGGTCGATCAGCGCCAGCAAGGGGCTGCCGAACGGCACCAGTTCCTTCAACGACTGCCGCTTCAAGAACTGCGTCGAGATCTCGAAGAAAGCTTCGGTCGCGATATTGGCGGCGACGATCTTGCCGTCCGGCCCGATCATGAGCACGGGATTCGGCAACGCATCCAGGATTGCGTCGCTGTCGGACTGAAGCGGCCGACGATGTTCAGCGGCTGAGCTCATGCAGCGGCGCTCCATGCGAAGTCGTCGAAAGCGTCTTGCAGTGAATTGTGAACGAGGCGCGGATCCTCCGAGACCAGGATCTTTTGGCGCCAGGATCTCAGCTTCTCGGCCGGCGCACGGCTCGCCTGCGCTGCGACATCGAGCGCCCAGCCCAGATGCTTGCGGGCATGCCTGAGACCGATGCGCAGACCATAGAGCGCGCAAACGCCATCATAGAGTGTGCGGACATAATGCAGCTGCGTTTCGAGCGAGGGGGCAGCTTCCTCAGCCCCGCCCTGCAGGCGGCGGCCGATCTGACCGGGCAGCCAGGGCTGGCCCTGCGCACCGCGGCCGATCATCACGGCGTCGGCGCCTGAGGCTTCCAATGCGGTGAGCGCCTTTTCATAGGACGTGATGTCGCCGTTGACGACGAGCGGAATGGACATGGCCTCGCGCACGGCGCGGATCGCATCCCAATCGGCCTCGCCCTTGTAGAATTGGCAGCGGGTGCGGCCGTGAACGGTGACGAGCCGGATGCCGGCGGCTTCAGCGCGCCGCGCCAGTTCCGGCGCATTGCGCGTACGGTCGTCCCAGCCGAGCCGCATCTTGAGCGTCACGGGCACCTTCACCGCGGCGATCGTCGCGTCGATCAGGCTGACGGCGTGGTCGAGATCGCGCATCAAGGCCGAGCCGGACTGGCCGCCGGTGACATGGCGGGCCGGACAGCCCATGTTGATATCGATGATGTCGGCGCCCTCGGCTTCCGCGATGCGGGCGCCTTCGGCCATCCAGTGCGCCTCGCAGCCGGCAAGCTGGACCACGTGCGGACCGATTCCCGTGGCTTCGCAACGCAACCGGGACATCCAATGGCCATTGGCGAGCTCATCGCTTGCGGTCATCTCGGATACGACGAGACCGGCCCCAAGCTCGGCGGCCAGCCGGCGGACGGGCGAGTCAGTCACACCTGACATCGGCGCCAGGAAGACCGGGGTGGCGACTTCAATATCGCCTATTTTCAACGGCTTAGAGCCTGATACTGCCGAGCCGGTCACGGGGGTCTCGTTGACTGGGCAGGGCGTCATTGCGCCTGCCATGATCTATCTTGCGCACAATTCTTGTGCAGTCAAGCGTCATGCCTACAGTTTAGACAGTTCTGCAAATCTTTCAAGTGCAGTGCAGCAAAATGCTGTTTCCCACAATCCCGGGAAATCCCCTTTTTTTGCGGGCTTGCCGTGCTAGAGGCATGCCGGCAAATCACCCCCTGCCCTTTCATTGGCAACTGAGTATTTGAGTCCTATGGCGAAATCACAACGCACCGCTGTCGTCCTCGTGGCGGCCGGACGCGGCCTGCGCGCCGGCGCTGGCGGGCCGAAGCAATATCGCGAGATTGGCGGCCTGCCTGTGATCTATCGCGCCATGGAAGCCTTCAGCCGCCATCCTGATGTGTTCGCAGTGCAGCCGGTGGTGAACCCCGACGACACCGCCATGTTCGCCGCGGCGGTCGCAGGGCTGAAGCATGAGCCGCCGACCAGTGGCGGCGCGACGCGGCAGGCTTCGGTGCTTGCCGGTCTCGAGGCGCTGGCGAAGCACGAGCCGGACATCGTGCTGATCCACGACGCCGCGCGTCCCTTCGTCTCTGACGGGGTGATCTCGCGCGCGATCGAGGCGGCGAGCCGCACCGGAGCCGCGATTCCCGTCGTTCCCGTCACCGACACCATCAAGGTCGCCGGTGAGAGCGGCAATGTCGAGGACACGCCCGACCGCGCCCGCCTGCGCATCGCACAGACGCCGCAATCCTTTCGTTTCGACCTCATCCTGGAGGCGCATCGTCGCGCCGCGAAGGACGGGCGCTCGGATTTCACCGACGATGCCGCGATTGCCGAATGGGCGGGATTGACGGTTGCAACCTTTGAAGGCGATGTTGCCAATATGAAGCTCACCACTCCCGAGGATTTCGTGCGCGAAGAGGCGCGCCTGGCTGCCCAGCTGGGCGACATCAGGACCGGCACCGGCTATGACGTGCACGCCTTCGGCGAAGGCGACCATGTCATGATCTGCGGCGTGCGCGTGCCGCACAGCAAGGGCTTCCTGGCGCACTCCGACGGCGATGTCGGCCTGCATGCACTGGTCGACGCCATCCTCGGCGCGCTCGCCGACGGCGACATCGGCTCGCACTTCCCGCCGAGCGATGCGAAATGGAAGGGCGCCTCCTCCGACCAGTTCCTGAAATACGCTATCGAGCGCGTCGCCCAGCGCGGCGGCCGCATCGCCAATCTCGAGGTGACGCTGATCTGCGAGCGGCCCAAGATCGGCCCCTTGCGCGACGCCATGCGCGGGCGCATTGCCGATATCTCAGGCGTCGACATTTCGCGCGTGGCGGTGAAGGCTACCACCAGCGAGCGCCTCGGCTTCACCGGCCGCGAGGAAGGCATCGCGGCCACCGCGAGCGCCACCATTCGCCTGCCGTTCAACGAAAAGACTTGGAGCATGTGAGGCCATGGGCGGCAGCGACGCACGCGCCATTGCTCGCTCGCTGCTCGATCTGTGCCGGATGCGCAAGCTGACGATCGCGACCGCTGAATCCTGCACCGGCGGGCTCGTTGCCGGCGCACTGACCGATATCCCCGGCTCCTCGGACGTCATCGACCGCGGCTTCGTCACCTATTCCAACGACGCCAAGCGCGCGATGTTAGGGGTCGAAGCCAGCACGCTGACGAATTTCGGCGCGGTGAGCAAGGAGACCGCGACCGCCATGGCGATCGGCGCGCTGGAGCGCGCTGATGTCGATCTCGCCGTCGCGATCACCGGCATTGCCGGCCCCGGCGGTGCCACGCCCGGCAAGCCCGTTGGCCTCGTGCACTTCGCCGCCGCCGCGCGTGATGGCCGCATCATCCATCGCGAGCACCGTTTCGGCGCGATCGGCCGCAGCGCGGTGCGCGCCCGCTCCGTGGTCGAGGCGCTGCGCATGCTGATGGACCTCGCCCGCGGACCGCAGATCGCGGCCAAGCCGCAACGTACCGCCGCAAGCCGCCTGCGCCCGCGCGTGACCCGCTCGCCGCGCCGGCATGCGGTGAAGCGCAGGCCGCCACGTTCGCCGCGGGGCTGATGTTCCCGTAGCGCGGGTACAGGGATCGGTAGAGCACTTTCGCTCTACCCATTCTACGACTGCGACTGCGCCAGCTTCGGCCGACCGTAGATCGCGTCTGCCCGCTTCTCGAAGGCGGTGGAAAACCGCGCGAAGGCGGCGTCGAACATCGAACCCATCAGCATCGCCAGCATGCGGCTCTTGAATTCGTAGGCGAGGAAGAATCCGACGTCGCAGACGCCCTCGCCCTTGGGCTCGAACGTCCAGCGGTTTTCGAGATTGCTGAAAGGACCTTGCAGATATTCGACCAGGATCTTCAGATTGGCGCGATCGAGCGTCACCCGGCTGGTGAAGGATTCCTTGACCAGCTTGAACGACACCGTCATGTCGGCGACCAGCACCTCCGTGCCGTCGGGCTTTGCCATGCGCTGGCGCACCCTCAGCGCGCTGCACAGCGGCACGAATTCCGGGTAGCGCTCGATATCGGCGACCAGATCGAACATCTCGGGTGCGCTGTGATTGACACGGCGCTTGCTCGAAAAACGGGGCATATCGGTTCAGCGGGCAATCGCGGCCCGCGCGGCCTTCAATCTCGCAAAGTCCTCGCCGGCATGATGCGACGAGCGGGTGAGCGGGCTCGCCGACACCATCAGGAACCCCTTGGTGTAGGCGACCTTCTCGTAAGAGCTGAACTCGTCCGGCGGCACGTAGCGCATCACCGCGTGGTGCTTGCGAGTCGGCTGGAGATATTGCCCGACGGTGAGGAAATCGACGTCCGCCGAGCGCAGATCGTCCATCACCTGCAGCACCTCGTGGCGCTCTTCGCCGAGGCCGACCATGATGCCGGACTTGGTGAAGATGGAGGGATCGAGCTCCTTGACCCGCTGCAGCAGCCGGATCGAGTGGAAGTAGCGCGCGCCCGGACGCACCGTGAGATAACGCGACGGCACGGTCTCGAGATTGTGGTTGAAGACGTCCGGCTTGGCCGCGACCACGATTTCGAGCGCGCCCTCCTTGCGCAGGAAGTCGGGCGTCAGGATCTCGATCGTGGTCGAAGGGCACGCGGCCCGGATCGCGCGGATCGTCTCCGCGAAATGCTCGGCACCGCCGTCAGTGAGGTCGTCGCGGTCGACCGAGGTGATGACGACGTGGGCGAGACCGAGCTTGGCCACGGCCTCGGCGACATTCTGCGGCTCGGCCGCATCCAGTGCATTCGGCAGGCCGGTCTTGACGTTGCAGAAGGCGCAGGCCCGGGTGCAGGTGTCGCCCATGATCATGAAGGTCGCGTGCTTCTTGTCCCAGCACTCGCCGATGTTCGGGCATCCCGCCTCCTCGCACACCGTGTGCAGGCCGTTGGCGCGCACGATGTTGCGGGTGTCGGCGTAGCCGCGGGTATTGGGCGCGCGCACGCGGATCCAGTCCGGCTTCGGCGGCGAAGCGGAATCAGGACGATTCACCTTTTCAGGGTGGCGCGGACGCAGCGGGTTCGAGATGGTATCGACAATAACGACCATGGGGTGTCCGGTCTGTTCAGGTCCTACCTAGTCGGTCTGGCCTGGCATCGCAACCCGGCTCGCACCACTTCAGAGAACATGGCAGATATGGGCAATATCCTGCTCTGTTCTCAGGCGATTCTCTCCTCGAATGGCTCCAGTCTCGAAACCTTCCACACCCAGGCTTGGCAAGGCCCTCAAGCGTGCCTTTTTCGCGCGCAACGTGCGCGAGGTCGCCCACGACCTGATTGGCGCAACCATGCTGGTCGACGGCATTGGCGGGATCATCGTCGAAGTCGAGGCCTATCATCATACCGAGCCGGCGGCGCACTCCTACAATGGCCAGACGCCGCGGAACCGGGTGATGTTCGGCCCGCCCGGCTATGCCTATGTCTATCGCTCCTACGGCATCCACTGGTGCGTAAACTTCGTCTGCGAGGAGGAAGGCTCGGCCAGCGCCGTGCTGATCCGCGCGCTGGAGCCGACGCATGGCATTGCGACGATGCGCCGCCGCCGCCACCTTCAGGACGTGCACGCACTGTGCTCGGGCCCGGGCAAGCTGACCGAAGCGCTCGGCATCACCATCGCGCACAACGCCCTGCCGCTGGACCGCCCACCGATCACGCTGCATGCGCGGACGGAAGATGTGGAGGTCGCAGCCGGCATCCGCATCGGCATCACCAAGGCTGTCGAGCTGCCCTGGCGCTATGGCGTCAAGGGCTCGAAGTTTTTGAGCAAGCCGTTTCCGAGGTAGGCTACGACGCCTGCTTCAGCCGCTCCAGTGCCTCGAGCAGCTTGGCCTTGCGCGCCAGCGCGGCCTCGCGCTTTTCACGCTCCTCCTCGACGACCTCCTCGGCCGCGTTGGCGACGAACTTCTCGTTGGCCAGCTTGGATTCGGCACGCTTGATGTCAGCGTCCGCCTTCGCGATCTCCTTGTCGAGACGCGCGCGCTCGGCGGCCACATCGATGACGCCCTTCAGCGGCAACGCAGCCACCTCGCCGCGCACCAGCAGCTGCACCGCGCCGTCGGGCGCACGGTCGGCGAAGGAGATCTCCGACAGCCGCGCCATGCGCTTGATGACGTCGGTCCAGCGCGGCGCCCGCTCCCGGGTCTCGGCCGAGGCGCCGGCAAGCACGAGCGCCGTCAGCGTCGCCGGCGGGATGTTCATCTCGGCGCGCACCGAGCGGATCTGGGTGATGAGGTCGATCACCCAGCCGATCTCGGCTTCCGCCCTGGGGTCGGTGAAGTCGGCATGGTCGAAGATCGGCATGACCAGGGCCGGCGAGATCAGCGGATCGGTCGGCCCGGCGGCCGCGGCGAGCATCGCGAGCTGCTCCGGCGAAGGCTGAGAAGGCTTCAGCGGCCACGGCGCCAATGCGAGCAGGCCGTCGCGCTCGGCCGTCACCTCCCACAGCTCTTCGGTGATGAAGGGCATGAAGGGGTGCAACAGCTTGAGGATCTCGTCGCGCGCCCAGGCGACCATGGCGCCGGTCTCGTCCTTGGCGGGGCTGTCCGGGCCGAGCAGCACGGGCTTTGCGAGCTCGACATACCAGTCGCAATAGACGTTCCAGACGAAGCGGTAGATGCTGCCTGCGGCATCGTTGAAGCGATAGGCCTCGATCGCCTCGGTCACTTCGCGCGTGGTGTGCGCGGTTTCGTGCGCGATCCAGCGGTTCAGCGTCTCCTTCGCCTTCGCCGGCTCGAAGCCATCGGGCACGGCACAGTGGTTCATCTCGGCGAAACGGCACGCATTCCAGAGCTTGGTCGCAAAGTTGCGATAGCCCTCGACGCGGCTGGTGGCGAGCTTGATGTCGCGCCCCTGCGCCGCCATCGCGGCCAGCGTGAAGCGAAGCGCGTCCGCGCCGTATTCGTCGATCAGATGCAGGGGATCGATGACGTTGCCCTTCGACTTTGACATCTTGGCGCCCTTCTCGTCGCGGACGAGGGCGTGGATGTAGACAGTCGAGAACGGCACCTCCTTCATGAAGTGCAGGCCCATCATCATCATGCGGGCGACCCAGAAGAAGATGATGTCGAAGCCGGTCACCAGCGCATTGGTCGGATAGTAGCGCTGCACTTCGGGCGTGTCGTCGGGCCAGCCGAGAGTCGAGAACGGCCACAGTGCCGAGGAGAACCAGGTATCGAGAACGTCCTCGTCACGCGTGATGAAGCCTTCGCGCTTGTTGCGGTCGAGCGCCATCTCGCGCCCCTGCTCGGCCGTGATGACCTCCTGCTCGACGTAGTAGCCGAGCGCGTTGCTGACGGCCTCTTCCTCGGTCTCGGCGACGAATACCTTACCGTCAGGACCATACCAGGCCGGGATCTGGTGACCCCACCAGAGCTGACGCGAGATGCACCAGGGCTGGATGTTCTCCATCCAGTCGAAATAGGTCTTTTCCCAGTTTTTCGGCACGAACGTCGTTTCGCCCGAACGCACCGCCGCGATCGCAGGCTTGGCGAGGGTCTTGGCGTCGACATACCACTGGTCGGTCAGATACGGCTCGATCACGCTGTTGGAGCGATCGCCATGCGGCACCATGTGGGTGTGAGGCTCGATCCGGTCGACGAAGCCGAACGATTCCAGCCGCTCGACGAGACGCTTGCGCGCGGCGAAGCGATCGACCTTGTGGAACTCCTCGGCGAACTGCGCGGCGCCTTCGGGCAGGTCGCGCAGGTAATCCTCGTTGTCGAGGAGATCGAGACAGCCTTCCCTGTCGAGCACGCTGATCCGGCGCAGGCCGTGGCGATTGCCGACCTCGAAATCGTTGAAGTCGTGCGCCGGCGTCACCTTCACAGCGCCCGAGCCCTTCTCCGGATCGGAATATTCGTCGGCGACGATTTTGATCTTGCGGCCGACCAGCGGCAGGATGACGTTCTTGCCGATCAGCTGCCGATAGCGCTCGTCCTCGGGATGCACGGCAACGCCGGTATCGCCGAGCATGGTCTCCGGGCGCGTGGTGGCGACAACGACGAAGCTCGCGGGATCCTCGGGGCTGAAGGTCTTGCCCTCGATCGGATAGCGCAGATACCAGAGGCTGCCCTTGACCTCCACCTGCTGCACTTCGAGATCGGAGATGGCAGTGAGCAGCTTGGTATCCCAGTTCACCAGCCGCTTGTCCTTGTAGATCAGACCCTCGCGGTGCAGCTCGACGAACACCTTGACGACGGCCTTCGACAGGCCTTCGTCCATGGTGAAGCGCTCGCGCGACCAGTCGCAGGAGGCGCCGAGGCGCTTGAGCTGGTTGATGATGGTGTCGCCGCTCTCGGCCTTCCACTGCCAGACCCGCTCCAGAAACTTCTCGCGGCCCATCTCGCGGCGGCCTGGCTGCTGGCGCTCCATCAGCTGCCGCTCGACCACCATCTGGGTGGCGATGCCGGCATGATCGGTGCCGGGCTGCCACAGCACGTCGCGGCCGCGCATGCGCTCGAAACGGCACAGAACATCCTGCAGCGTGTTGTTGAGGGCGTGGCCCATGTGCAGCGAGCCCGTCACGTTCGGCGGCGGGATCACGATGGTGAACGGCACCGCGTCGCGACGGTCGGGGCGGCCGGCCTTGAAGGCAAGGCTGTCCTCCCACACGACGGACATGCGGGTTTCGATATCGGCGGGCTGGTAATTTTTCTCGATCATGGGGGTGCTAGAAAGCCGCGCGAGGGGGCCAAGTCAACGGACAAGTCAACGAAAAAGGTCAGCGCGCACGGGCTGTCCGGCCCGGTCGACGCGGCCAATATGACGTACAAGCGGGGCTATATCAGGGCCGCGCGACCCGCGGCCCTATCTGCCGCCGCGCGAGACCCGCTCGATTTCGGCCTTCACGATGCGTTCAACCAAGCCCGGCAGGTTGTCGTCGAGCCAGGACTTCAGCATCGGCCGCAGCATTTCCTTGACCAGATCCTCCAGCGTCCGCGCATTGCTGCTGAGCACCGTATGGGCCAGGGAATTGAAGGCGGATTCGACCGCGGAGACGGTCGATTGCGCGAGGATTGGCTGCTGCGGCGGCAGCGGCGGGGCGTCAAAATCCACCGGCGCGTAGGACGGTGGCGGCGTCGGACGGGGGGACGGCGATTCGGCGAACTCGAGATCGTCCCGCGGCTCGACCTTGCGGAAGCTCGGCGGCGGCGGAGCCGGTGTCGGATTCACCGCCATGTCGTCCGTCAGTTCGAGCACGTCGGGCTCAGGCTCTGGTTCGGGAGCGCGGACCTCGGGCGCAGGCGTGGCCGCGTCGAGCCCCGCCAGCAGCGCGTCGATGTCGTCCTGGCTGTTGGATGCATCCGCCGCAGGTGCTGGCGGCGGCGCCGGAGCCGGCCTCGCTTCTGGCGGCGCGGGCTTCTCGGCGGCGGGTTTTGCGGGCGCGACCTTGGCTGTCGGGATGTCGTTCACGGCCTGCGGCTTCGGCGCCGCAGCCTTCTCGGGCTTGGCGGCCTCAGCCGGCGGCGGCTTTGCCTCATCGTCGGCAATGATGCGCCGGATCGAGGCCAGAATCTCCTCCATGGAGGGTTCTGTGACCTTTGCAGGCTGCGTCATCTCCGACTCCACATCATCAACGCCCTCGCATGCGTTGTTTTACACCAAGCAGGACAGGATTGGCCGGTTCCGGACGAGAGGTCCGTGATTTTTCGGCGCGGCAGCCCGACTTGTCCCCAGATCACGGCTCAACCTGCGCAGCGGTGCGCCCCTGCTCCCGGCACTCAAGCGTTACACACACGTCGTCAACGCGGGACGAATCGGCCCGCATCATCTTGGCAAGGCTATGTCAGGGATTTTGACGATTGCAAGCAAAGCGCCGGTCGACCTCGGCTGTCCGCGAGGTCGACCGGATCATTGCGGGAATCAGCGCCCGTCGGGCGTGCGCACGCCAGCCCAGCTGTCGCGGACCTGATGATAGTGAACGCTGGGGTCGTAGGTTGTTGTCGCCAGGCCAAGGACCTGCGGCGATAGACGGCCTACGGCACTGAGCACGGAATAGGACGCAACCACGCGATCGTGCTGTGCGGTGACGAGTGCGACACGCGCGTTGACCAGCGCCTGCTGCGCATTGAGCACGTCGAGCGTGGTGCGCTGGCCAGCCTTGGCCTCTTCACGGACGCCGTTCAGCGCGATCTCTGAGGCGGTGACCTGTGCCTGCGCGGACTGCACCTGCGCCTTGGCAGCCTGCAACTGGCCCCACGCCTGCACGACGTTGGCACGAGCCTGATCGCGGGTCGTCTCCAGATTGAGGCGCTGCTGCGCCAGGTTCTCCTTGGATTGGCGGATCAGCGAATATTCGCCGCCGCCCTGATAGATCGGCACGGAGAGCTGCGCGATCGCCGATGCGGTGTACGAGCGCAACTGAATCAAGGACTGTTCGTCGGCCCGCGTGGCCGATGCCTGAAGCGAAACCGTCGGCAGCAACGCACCTTCGGCGACTTTCACCTGCAGATAATTGACGTCGATACCGTACATGCTCGCCGTGACGTTAGGGTTCTCGATGAGGGCGAGCTCGATTGAAGCTGCAAGCGTCGGAGGCAGGAACCGATCGACGGGCGAGCCCGGCGCGAGGTTCGTCGGCTCGTTACCGATGATCCGCCGGAAGTTCGCCCGCGTCGTGGTCAAATTCGCTTCGGCAGTGAGTGCCTGCGTCTTGCCGGCAGCCAGCTGCGCCTCCGATTGCGCAACGTCAGTGCGGGTCACTTCGCCGACGTTGAAGCGGTCACGGGTCTGCTTCAGCGTCTGCTCGAGCACGCGTACGTTGCTGCGCTGGACTTCCAGCGTGGCGGCGTCGCGCAGATAATCCATATAAGTGGTCGCGGCCTGGAGCAGCACGGTCTGATCGAGGCTGCGCAACGCTTCGCGGGCACCGGACACCTGACTCTCCGCCGCACGGGTCCGGTTGGCGGTCTGGTTGCCATTGTAGAGCGTCTGCGTCGCGGTGACTCCAACACTGCGAGGGAATCTGGATCCGAAGACTGAGTTAGTCCCGACGCCACTCTGCAAGTCCTGATATTGATAACCGCCGGTCGCCGTCAGCGAGACCTTCGGGCGGTATCCGGACAGCGCCTGCGGCACGTTTTCGTCGGTCGAGCGCACCTGGGCACGCTGTGCGTTGAGCTGCGGATTGTTCTGATAGGCGCGCACCAGCGCGGCCTCGATCGTATCCGCCAAGGCAGGCGTCGGCCCGGCCAGCGCCAGCAGCAGGACCGAAACCGCAGCTCCGGTGAAGAGCTTCACCCCATGCATCCAAAATTTCCGTTCATTCTAACGCCCAACTCGTGCCCGCGAGCTGGGTTACGTCTACGAGTGGAGTCGTTGCCCCGCCGCAACATAGGACGCGGTCAAGCGCGACGGAACCACCTATGGGTGGTTCTCAGTGGAAACTCTTCACGTGCAGCATCCCGGCCACACTTCTGATGCAGAACGGGATTTGGGCGGCTTTTGGGCCATCAGAAGACGAAGGCGGCCGCCCGTTCCAGCCCGGGAAGGACCGGGGCTGCGGCATCGAACAGGGCCCGATGGCCGAATTCACCGTGGGTACGGGTCACGATCGTGGCGCGCGGCGGCCTCGATTCGGCCGACACCCCCACCAGACGCCCGCCCTCCTTCAGCTGCCCGAGCAGAGCTTCCGGCATCACCTCGGCCGCGCCGTTGAGGACGATCACATCATAGGGGCCAGCAGCCGGTTCCCCGTCGGTGCAGGCCGCCGCCTTGCAGGTGACATTGGTAAGTCCCAGGGCGGCGAAGGCGTCCTTAGCCTTCGCGGCCAAGGCCGAATCGCATTCGGTCGCGACGACCTGCCGCGCGAGCTTGGCCGTCAGCGCGGCGAGATAGCCCGTCGCACAGCCGACAACCAGCACGTTGTCGCCCTCGCCGATTTCAGCGGCCTGAAGCAGCTTGCCAGTCAGCGCTGGCTTGATCAGGAACCGTTTGGTGGCGCCTTCGCTCACGTCGAGGTCGAGATCGAGGTAAGCAAGTGCCTGTCGGCCGGCCGGCACGAAAGCCTCGCGCGGAACCGTGAGCATGGCGTCGAGAATACGGCGGTCGGTGACGTCATTGGTGCGCACCTGGCCATCGACCATTTTTTGGCGCGCGGTCGAAAAACCGGACATTTGCGGACCCTGCAATGCGGACAATGCCGCGGAGGAAATTCGCGGCATCTTTGAAGCATGCTTGGTCAAAAGGCAACACGGCCGTCGGCCTCAAGCGACCACGGCTTCCGCAACTCTCGGTGCGGGCCGGACCAGCCTTATTCGATCGCCACCGCGAGGCGGCCGATCAGAGCGGCGACCTCGTCCAGCCGTGCCGAATCCGGCGTCTCGACCGCGCGCGCCAGACAGGCGAGGCATTCATCGTCGCTGAGCTCAGGAATGCGGGCCGGCAGAATCGAGGGGGCCACACGAGAATGGTCGACCTGGATCTCTGACATGGGAATCAGTTCCTTGTTGTCCGGCGCAACCATGCTCGATTTGAATTAAGTCGATTTGGCGCCGTCCGCATGGCGCGACCGCGCCCGCCCACACATCCGTTTGAGAGCGATTCCGTGCTGGATTTTGGATGCTGTCTTCAAATATCAGGACAAGAAGATTGCATGCCGCATGAGAATGCGAGCGCAAATCATTGAATTATCGGCAAGATTTGGCTCCCCGGGCTGGATTCGAACCAGCGACCATCCGATTAACAGTCGGATGCTCTACCGCTGAGCTACCGAGGAAAAGGCGAACCGTTCGTTCGCGCGCGGCTGCGTATAACAAAGCCGCTTGCGCTTGCAAAGGACGAATTCGTCCTCATCCTCAACGCGCCCCAGGAAGAGCCTGGACTGAGGGCCTGGAATGGCCCCTCCTCCGGTTAGGCGGTCCCAAACATCATTCCGCGAGAAACGAGGTGGTCTTGGTGCCGGAGTCGTAGCGCCGCCCGACTCTCTCCGCATCGTCATTGCTGTCGATGTTCAATAATTCGCTGATTGGATCGCGGTGGTCTTGGAAGCGGCGAAAGCCTTGAGCGCGCCCGGCATTTGGGCAAACGACTGCACAAAATGTGTTCGTGGACCACGAGCCGTGGGACGCCGAAAAGAAGCATCCACGACAGCCATCCACAGCAGATCAAGCACCCCTCCACAGTCTTGTCCGCAGCATATCCACAGGCTGACCATGGCGGATTCGCGAGCCCGTGCGATGCGCTTGCTGCGCACAAACCCACAGCGGGGGCAGCTCAGCCACCAGCCTGGTCGCACTCGGAACGGCAGGCCTCGCTGAGGCTCGACCGGTTGGGTCGCAGGCACGCGGTAATGGCGCAGACGTTGGGGATATCGCCGGCGCAGAGCCGGTAGACGTCGGGGTGCAGCCCCGCCGCTGCTCCGCTGTCCCCTGGGCATGAACGGTGGAGGCAAACAGCGTCAGGAACAGCCCGACGGTCGAGGCGCCACGCGCCCGGCTTTTCACGCCCGCAAACCGCAAGAACCTCGCCTGCATGACCAGTCTCCCGCTCTACCCACCCCGGCCTGCATTGGCCGGCATGGAGCGAAGAGGTAGGAGGAATAATCCGCGGGGAATGTGATCTCTTTCACACCGGCTGCGCCGTGGCGGGACGTAGGGTTTACCGGGGATTTTTTCAGGAATCGCTAACCAATCGGGTCCCGATCGCCGCATCGTTAAAATGCGAACGATCCGGTCAATCCGGAAACAAACCGGCTTTGCGACATTGCGCCATCCGCGTTCTGCGAGGGTGTGATGAGCGAAGCCGAATTCAACTTGCTGCTGGATGCTGTTCGGGACGCCATGGTCTTTGAGGACTTCGCGCCCGCGCCGGAGGAGGAATTCGTGCCCCGTTCGTGGTCGTATGGCGCAACACCCAAGGAAACTCTGAAGGCCGCCAACGACAACGAGGGCGCCTGGCCCCTCCTGCCCTTCCCCGACGGCTGGTACGCGGCCTGCTGAGGCCCGCCTCGCCGTGAACGGATGCGCCGGCGGCGCAACCACGATCAATTCTTGACGCGTTCCTCGCCGTCCTGCGGCGCCCGCTCGGGGACAGCCGGCGGAAAGATGCTGTCATAGATCGCGCGCGCCTCACGAATGAGACGGGCCCGCTCCAGCTCGGATTTTGGAACAAATCGGACGATTTCGCCCACGTGCTCTCCAGCGCTCGGTTAATGGGGCATGCGTCACTTCGCAGATGCGAAGTCCATGCCATCGGCCTGAATCACCAGTTTCCGCCAAGCCCCGGGCAAACCCGGTAGGCGCGGCCCTGCAAGCTTCCGCCGCCCACTGTGGCAAACTTGCATTTTTCCTGGAAGATCAGAGACTTGTAATGGAGGCCACGACCAGAATTGAACTGGTGTACACGGTTTTGCAGACCGTTGCGTAACCACTCCGCCACGTGGCCCCGTAAGCGCGGACCAATATAGGGGATCAATGGCTTAGGCAACCGCCTTCGTCCGACTTTGGCGGCGATGGCCGATGTGGATCAAAGTCAGACGCGCTTGCCGCGCCGGAAGTCGCGCCGGCGGCCCTTGGGCGCCGGCTTGGGTGCGAGTTCCGGCATCTCGGTCTGGACCTCGCGATAGCGCGCCAGCATCCGTTCGAAACTGCCATGCAGTGTCTGTGCGATGTCGGGACGTCGCTCGAGGCCGGCGAGCATCGTCGCGGCCGCCTCGATGGTCGAGAGCCCGTCGCGGCGCGGCTCCTTGCGCAGGCGTCCGTAGCGTGAGGGATGCGCCGGATTGAGGATCACGCGCTGGCATTTCAGCATCCAGGGATTGCGCCACCACAGCGCTTTGGCCTGGCTCCAGGTGCCATCGAGCAGCACGACGCCTTCGAGCTTGCCGAGGATCGCGCGCTGGTTCTCCGCGACCTCGCCCTTGCGGGTCAGCGCCACGATCTCGCCCTCGGCCTCGAGATCGGCCGCGCGGGCCGAGCCGAGATAGAGCACGGCCCAGCGAGCGGCATTCTCGACCGGCCGCCCCAGCGCCTTGGACAGGCTTGGCCAGGACAGGCCGACCCGGACCGTGGCATCGGCGAAATGCCTGGCCAGCAGCCGCGCGGTGCCGAGCGCCCTGTCCTGCTCCTGCGGGTGCTGCAGGATCAGCAGCGAGAGCCGATTTTCAATGGGCGTGACGCTGTCGCAGATGCACAGCGGCATCGGCTTCTGGCAGTGCGGGCATTCGGGAATCGCCTCGGGCGCGGCGGCCGTCGTCTCGGATCGGTTCGACATGGTCGCCGCTATACGCTTCGCGCGTCGCTGCAACAACCTATTCCGCCGGCGCAGCCAGCGGACGCGGCTCGGATCGGCGCCGCAGACGGTCGATCAGGAGATAGATCACGGGCGTGGTGTAGAGGGTCAGGATCTGCGAGACGAACAGGCCGCCGATGATGGTGATGCCGAGCGGGCGGCGCAGCTCCGTGCCGGGGCCGGTCGCGACCACAAGCGGAATGCCGGCGAACAGCGCCGCCATGGTCGTCATCAGGATCGGTCGGAAGCGCGCCTGGCAGGCCTCGAAGATCGCCTCCGCCGAGGACAGCCCGCGCCGGCGCTCGGCGTCGAGCGCGAAGTCGACCATCATGATGCCGTTCTTCTTGACGATGCCGATCAAGAGGATGATGCCGACGAAGGCAATCACCGTCAGAGGCGTGTTGGTCAGCTGCAGGGCGAGCAGCGCACCTAACCCGGCCGAGGGCAGCGTCGAGATGATCGTGAGCGGATGGGCAAGGCTCTCGTAGAGCACCCCTAACACGATGTACATCGCGATCAGCGCGCCGAGGATCAGAAGCGGCTGGCGGCCGCTGGTCCTGGCGAAATCGCCGGCATTGCCGTCGAAGCTGCCGCGGATGCCCTCGGGCATGTGCAACTCCTCGACCGCACGCTGGATGTTCTGGGTCGCGGCCTGGAGCGGCACGTCCGGCAGCGTGTTGAAGGATACGGTCGTCGAGGGGAATCCTTGCGAGTGAAACACGGCGAGCGAGGCGAGCCCGCGTTGGGCGCGGACCACGGCTGACAACGGCACCTGCACACCGTTGGCGCCCGCCACATAGATGCGCTCGAGATTGGTCGGGTCGACCTGGAATTTCGGATCGGTCTCCAGCACGATCATGTACTGGTTTCGCTGGGTGTAGATGATCGAGATCTGCCGCTGCGCGAACGCGTTGTTCAGCGCATTGTCGATGTCCTGCACGCGCACGCCGAGCCGCGAGGCCTTCTGGCGGTCGATGGCCAGCGTGAGCTGCAATCCGCCGGGATCGCGATCGGCGGACACGTCGGTGATTCCTTCGACCGTCTCCATTCGCTTGGCGACGATCGGCGCCCATTGCTGCAGCAGATCCAGGTCGGTGCTCGACAGCGTATATTGGTAGTTCGAGTCGCTCTGCCGTCCGCCGGCGCGGACGTCCTGCGCCGCGAACATGAAGAGACGGATGCCAGCAACGCGATAAAGATCGCGCCGCAAGCGATCGATCACGATCTCGGTCGAGACGTGGTTCCGCTCGGCCGGCGGCTTCAGGCTGATGAACATCGTGCCGCGGTTGGAGGTCGCCGGGCCCGGCCCGCCACCGCCCAGCACCGAGCCGATGCCGGCGACGGCCGGATCGGCCATCACGATGTCGGCGAGCTGCTGCTGGAGGCCCAGCATCGACTGGAACGAAATGTCGGCGGAGGCCCGCGTCGCGCCGATGATGAATCCGGAATCGTCAGTCGGGAAATAGCCCTTGGGCACCTTGACGTAGAGCGTCACGGTCAGCCCGATGGTGGCGAAGAACACGAGCAGCGTCAGCAGCGGGAATTCCAGCACAGTGCGCAAGCTGCGCGCGTAGAAATTGACGATCCGCGACAGCGATCCCTCGATCAGACGGTCGAACAGCGTGGCCGTACCCGACGTCGTCTGCCGGATATAATGGGCGCAGATCATCGGCGTGGCCGTGAGCGAGACCAGCGTCGAGACCACGATCGCAAAGGTCAGCGTCAGCGAGAATTCGCGCAACAGGCGGCCGACGATGCCGTCCATGAAGATCAGCGGCGTGAACGCCGCGATCAGCGACAGGCTGATCGAGAGCACGGTGAAGCCGATCTGCTTCGCTCCCTCCTGCGCTGCTCGGAAAGGCCGCATGCCGTGCTCGAGATTGCGGAACATGTTCTCGATCATGACGATGGCGTCGTCGACCACGAAGCCGACGGAGATTGCGAGCGCCATCAGCGACAGATTGTCGATCGAGAAACCGGCGAGCCACATCCCTGCGCAGGTGCCGGCGAGCGCCAGCGGCACCGAAATGCCGGCCGCGATCGTCGGCGTGATCCTGCGCAGGAACACGAACACCACCACCATCACCAGGATGGCCGTTGCCAGCAGCGTCCACTGCATGTCCTCGACGCTGGCCCGGATCGTGCCGGTGCGATCGACCAGGGTCGAAATCTCGACCCCTGCCGGAATCCATTGTTTCAGCTCGGGGATCAGCGCCTTGACGCGGTCGACAGTGTCGATGACGTTGGCATCGCCCTGCTTGGTGATCTGCATGATCACCGCCGGCTGCTTGTTGAACCAGGCGATCGAGCGGGCATTGCGGACGGAATCCTCGATCTCGGCGACGTCGGAGAGCCGCACGAAATTGCCGTTCGCGCTCTTGATCACGATGTCGCGGAATTCCTGGGCGGTCCGCATCTGGCGGTTCAGCGCCAGCGTCTCGCTCTGGCGCTCGCCGTTGAAGATACCGACCGGGCCGAGCGGGTTGGCATTGATGATCGCGGTCCGTACGTCGTCGGTGGCGATGCCGGCATTCGACAGCGCGACCGGATTGAGCTGGATGCGCACCGCCGGTTGATCGGCACCGCTGATCGTGACGTTGCCCACGCCCGGCACCTGCGAGATGCGTTGCGCCAGCACGGTGTCGGCGACATCATAGATCGCACTGGTGGTGAGGGTTTTCGACGTCAGCGCCAACACGTAGACGGGGGCGCCCGCGGTGTTGGCCTTGCGGAAGCGCGGCAGCGCCGGCAGATCGCTCGGCAGGTCCACCAGCGAGGCGTTGATGGCGGCCTGCACGTCGCGTGCGGCGCGATCGATGTCGCGGCCGATGTTGAATTGCAGCTGAATATTGCTGATGCCGAGCGAGCTGGTCGAGGTGATCTGATTGATGCCGGCAATCTCACCCAGGCGCCGCTCCAGCGGCGCGGCGACCGTTGCCGCCATCACGGAAGGATCGGCGCCAGGGCGGCTCGCGGAGACGAAGATGGCGGGAAAATCGACGTTCGGTACTGAGGACACCGGCAGGAACTCGTAGGCGACGACACCCAGCAGGAACAACCCGATCGAGAGCAGCGTGGTCGCGACCGGGCGGCGGATGAAGGGCTCCGAGATCGATGCCATCACTGCATCCCCTCGGTCGCGCCGGCGACCGGCGGACCGCCGGATTCGGTCGGCGGCAGCGCCTGCTCGAGGCGGCGGTTGATGCGGTCGAGCGCGAGATAGATCACGGGCGTGGTGTAGAGCGTCAGCAGCTGGCTCAGCAGCAGGCCGCCGATGATGGAGATGCCGAGCGGAAAGCGCAGCTCGGCGCCGGTGCCGCTCTCGATCGCCAGCGGCAGCGCGCCGAACAGCGCCGCCAGCGTCGTCATCATGATGGGACGGAAGCGCAACAGACACGCCTGCACGATCGCTCCGTTGGGCGACATCCCCTGCCCGCGCTCGGCCTCCAGCGCGAAGTCGATCATCATGATCGCGTTCTTCTTGACGATGCCCATCAAGAGGATGATGCCGATCAGTCCGATCACCGACAGGTCCTGCCCACACAGCACCAGTGCCAGGATCGCGCCGACGCCGGCCGAGGGCAGCGTCGACAGGATCGTGATCGGGTGGATGTAGCTCTCGTAGAGCACCCCTAACACGATGTAGATCGTGATCACGGCGGCGAGCAGCAGCCATGGCTGGCCGGCCAGCGCCTTGGCGAACTCGGCGGCGTCACCGGCATAGACGCCGACGATGCTGCCCGGCATGCCGATCCGGCTCTCGATCGCTTTCACGGCTTCGACGGCATCGCCGAGGGCCGCGCCCGGTGCGAGGTTGAAGCTGAGCGACACGGAGGGGAACTGCGCCTGGTGCGAGATCGCGAGCGGCGCCGTGGTGCGCTTCAGCGTCGCCACAGCCGAGAGCGGCACCTGGGCGCTCGGCGTGCCGGCGACGCTGCTCGCGGCGCCCGGCAGATAGAGCTTGGAGAGGATCGAGGGATCGCGCTGATACATCGGCAGCGCCTCCAGCACCACGCGGTACTGGTTGGCCTGGCCGTAGATCGTCGAGATCTGCCGCTGCGCGAAGGCATCGTTCAGCGTGTCGGTGATGCCTTGCAGGCTGACGCCGAGCTGACCGGCGCGGGTGCGGTCGACCTCGAGCTGCGCCCGCAGGCCGCCCTCCTGCGCCTCGGAGGAGACGTCGCGGAACAGGGGATCGCGCCGCATCTCGGCGACGAGCTTGCGCGCCCATTCCGACACCAGCGCCGCATCGGTGCCGGTCAGCGTGTACTGGTATTGCGAGCGGCTCGACTGGGTCGAGATCTGCACGTCCTGCACCGGCTGGAAATAGACGGTCATGCCGGGGATGCCGGCGACGCGCTCCTTCAGCCGGCTCACGACCACGCCGACATCGTCGCGCCGCTCGCCGCGCGGCTTGAGCGTCATGACGAGGCGCCCGACATTGGTGGTCGGGTTGACCGAGCCGGCACCGATCACCGAGACCACGCCTGTTACGTCAGGATCGGCCTTGATGGCGTCGGCGGCCTCGGTCTGCCGCTTCTGCATCTCGGCGAAGGAGACGTCCGGCCCCGCCTCCGTCACCGCCGTGATCGAGGCGGTGTCCTGGAGCGGCAGGAAGCCCTTGGGGGCGACGACATAGAGAACGAGAGTTGCGACCAGCGTGGCGAAGGTCACGACCAGCGTAGCGCGCTGGCGCTCCAGCACCCAGAGCAGCGTGCGATGGTAAAAGTCGACGGTGCGGTCGATGAAGCGGCTGATCGCGGCGAGGCCCGGCACCGCCAGCTCCTCATGGGCGTGCTTCAGCAAGCGCGAGCACATCATCGGCGTCAGCGTCAGCGAGACCACGGCCGAGGTCACGACCGCGATCGTCAGTGTCAGCGCGAACTCGCGGAACATGCGCCCGACGAGGCCGGACATGAACAGCAGCGGGATGAACACCGCGATCAGCGACACCGTCAGCGAGATCACGGTGAAGCCGATCTCGCTGGCGCCTTTCAGCGAGGCTTCCATCGCGCTCTCGCCATTCTCCATGTGGCGAACGATGTTCTCGATCATGACGATGGCATCGTCGACGACGAAGCCGGTGCCGATCGTGAGCGCCATCAGCGACAGATTGTCGAGGCTGAACCCGGCAAAATACATGATGCCGAAGCTCGTGATCAGCGACAGCGGCAGCGCGACGCCGGCAATCAGCGTGGCACGCAGCGAGCGCAGGAACAGCAGCACCACCAGCGTCACCAGCACGACGGCAAGGACCAGCGTGAACTGCACGTCGCGCACCGAGGCGCGGATGGTGACGGTGCGGTCAGACACGATGGTGAGGTTCACACCGGCCGGAATCGCCCGCTGCAGCTTCGGGATCTCTGCGCGGATCTGGCTGACGACGTCGATGACGTTGGCCCCGGGCTGGCGCTGGATGTCGATGATGACGGCCGGCGTGCCTTGGTACCAGCCGCCGGTGCGGTCGTTCTCGAGGCCGTCGACGATCTGAGCGACATCGCCGATGGTGACGGGCGAGCCGTTGCGATAGGCGATAATGACAGGCTTGTAGGCGTCAGCGGCGGCGATCTGGTCGTTGGCCGCGATGAGATAGGATTGCTGCGCGCCGTCGAGCGAGCCCTTCGGCCCCGAGACATTGGCATTGGCGATCGCGGTGCGCAGATCCTCCATGGCGATGCCATAGGCTGCGAGGCGTGCCAAATCGGCTTGGATGCGCACGGCCGGTTTCAGTCCACCGAGCACCGAGACGCGACCGACCCCTGAAATCTGGCTCAAACGTTGCGCCAGAATGGTGTCCGCGATGTCGCTCATCGCGCGCAGCGAGATCGTGTCGGAGCGCAGCGCCAGCGTCATCACCGGCGCATCCGCCGGGTTCACCTTGGCGTAGGTCGGCGGGTAAGGCAGCGTCCTGGGCAGCACGCCGGCCGCCGCGTTGATCGCGGCCTGCACGTCCTGCGTCGCACCGTCGATATCGCGGTTGAGGTCGAACTGGAGCGAGATCTGGCTGACGCCGAACGAACTCGTCGAGTTCATCGCCGACAGCGAGGGGATCTGGCCGAGCTGCCGCTCCAGCGGTGCGGTGATCAGCGAGGCGATCACGTCCGGACTCGCGCCCGGCAGCTGCGTCGTCACCTGCACGGTCGGGAAATCGACCTGCGGCAGCGCCGAGACCGGAAGCGCGAAATAGCCGAGCAGCCCGCCGATCAAGAGCGCAATGCCGAGCAGCGAGGTCGCGATCGGCCGCCGGATGAAGGGTTCGGAGACACCCATGGGTTATGCCTGCCGCGTCAAGCGGCTGTTGTCGGGATCATGGCTGCTTGGCTCCACTTCCCGATGCCCCCGGCCCCGGCGCCGGCCCAGTCTGCCCCTTCTGGTCGCCTTCGCTGCTCTTGCGCTTGGCACGGAACTCACCGTCCTTGCCCTGCCCGTCCTTCTGAACTTCTTTGGCACCATCCTTTTTCTGCGCGTCCGGCGCGCGCGAGCGCTTGCGCGGGGCAAGATCGGCCGATGGGGTCTGGTCGTCGCGGCCCACGATCACCTTGGAGCCGTCGGACAAATTGGCAAAGCCCGTGGTGATGACCTTGTCGCTCGGCGAGAGGCCGCTGGCGATCACCGCGTCATGCTCGTTCTGCTGCGTCACCGTCACGGGCTTGGCCGAGACGATATTGTCCTCGCCGATGACGTAGCTGAAGGTCCCGACCGGGCCGCGCTGCACCGCAGAGGTCGGCACCACCAGCGCCTGCGTCAAGGTCTCGACCTTGAGACGGACATTGACGAACTGGCCCGGCCAGAGCTGGTAATTGGCGTTGGGAAATTCGGCCTTGAGCTTGAGCGTGCCGGTGGTCTGGTCGACCTGGTTGTCGATGCCGGTGAGCTTGCCGGTGTCGATCACCGTAATGCCGTCATTGCCGAACACGTCGACCGCCAGCGTGCCCTTTGCGGCGGCCGCGTTGACGCGCATGATCTGCTGCTGCGGCAGGCTGAACCACACCGCGATCGGCTGCAGTTGCGTGATCACCACAAGACCCGTGGTATCGGAGGCGTGGATGATGTTGCCCTGGTCGACCTGGCGCAGGCCGGCGCGGCCCGAGATCGGCGCCACGATCTTGGTGTAGCTGAGAGTTGCCGCGGCATTGTCGATCGCGGCCTGGTCGGCCTTGATCAGCGCCTCGGTCTGCGCCACCAGCGCGCGCTGGGTGTCGGCCTGCTGCTTGGAGCCGGCATTGGTCGCTGCGAGCTGCTCGTAGCGCGCGAGATCGATGCGCTGGTTGGCGAGCTGAGCCTGATCCTGCGCCTTCTTGGCCACCGCCTGGTCGTACTGCGCCTGGTAAATCGCCGGATCGATCTCGCCGAGCACGTCGCCCTTCCTGACGTCCTGGCCCTCCGTGAAGTTGACGGCGATCAGCTTGCCGTCGACCTGCGAGCGGACGGTCACGGTATTGAGCGCGCGAATCGCGCCGACGCCGTCGAGATAAACCGGCACGTCCTGGATGCGTGGGCTCGCCGCCAGCACGGGCACCGGCAGATCCGGCCGCTGGTTGCGGTTGTTGGCCTGCTCCTGATGCGCAACGGTCCAGCCGAGATAACCGAGCCCGCCGAGGATCGCGAGCGTGATCAGGGTCATGACGAAGCCGCGGCCGCGCGATCTTTTCGCCGTCCCCTCCTTCGCGTCTTGCTTCGTCTCCGGCTTAAAGAGCATTGACCGGTTTCTCCATCCTCGGCTCCCAACCGCCGCCGAGCGCCTGGTACAGGCTGACGATGGCGAGGAGCCGTGCGAGTTGGGCCTGCGACAGCGCGTCTTCCGCCTGGAACAGGGTCAGTTGGGTGTTGAGCACGGTCACGATGTCGGCAGTGCCGGCGCGCAATTGCTGTTCGGAGAGATCGAAAGCCCGGCGCGAGGCGGCGACGACGTCGCGCTGCAACTGCAGCTTGATCGTGGTTTGCTTGATCGAGAACAGCGCATTGTCGACATCGGCAAAGGCCTGGATGATGGTCTTGCGGTAGGTCTGGAGCAGCTCGTCCTGCCGGGCCTTCGCGAGTTCGAAATTACCGAGGATCCTGCCGCCGTCGAAGATCGGCTGTGTCGCGCTGCCGACGAGCTGGAAGAAGGCGGCATGCGGCTGGAACAGCGAGACCAGCGCCGAGCTCTGATAGCCGCCATTGCCGGTGAGCTGGATGGTCGGAAAGAACTGCGCGCGGGCGTTGCCGATGTTCGCGGTCGCCGAGGCGAGCTGGGCTTCCTGTCGGCGGATGTCCGGTCGCTGCGTCAGGAGCTCGGACGGCAGGCCGGGCGTCACGCGCGGGATCGCGATCCGATCCAGGGAGCCGCCGAGCACGCGCACGCTCTCCGGCGGGCGCGATACCAGAACAGCCAGCGCGTTGGCGTTCTGGTCGAGTGTCTGGCGCAACGGCGGCACCAAGGCCTTCTGGTTCGCGAGCACGCTCTCCTGCTGGGCAACGTCGAGATCGGTGCCGGTGCCGGCCCTGCGCCGTTCCTTGACCGCATCGAGGATGCGCTGCGCGCTCGCGATATTGCGCTGTGAGGTCCTGATGCGATCCTGCGAGGCCAGCACCTGGAAATAGGCGTTGGCGACGGCGGCGAGCGTAGTCAGTGCGACCGTGTCGCGGTCGAAGCGATTGGCGTTGGCCGTTTCCTCCGCCGTTTGCAGCGCGTCGCGATTCTGGCCCCAGAAGTCGAGCTGGTAGCTCGCGCTCAGCGAGGCCGAATAGTTGACGACCTCGCGTCCGCCGATGGACAGGCCCGAGGCGCTCGAGCCTGAGGTGCGCGAGTAGGTTTCCGATCCGGCCGTCGACACGCTCGGCAGCAGCGCCGCGCCTGCCTGCCGTGCCTGGGCGTCGGCTTGGACGATGCGCGCGACCGCGGCGGCGATGTCGAGGTTGACGGTCTGCGCCTCCTCCATCAGCTGGGTCAGCTCCGCAGAGCGGAAGCCACGCCACCAATCCAGCGATGGCGGCGCATCGCGTTTGCCGGCATATTTGTATTGCGTGGGTACGTCGAGCGCGGGATCGGGGAGATCCTGGGTCAGCACGCAAGCGCCCGAACCGGCGGCGAGGCACAACACCGCAATCCATCGCGCCGCGCGCAGCGTCCGGAATGCAGAACCGAGAGACCGCCGCGAGGCGATCGCTGGAACTTGCTGTGTCACATCCACCCCCCGTCGGGCAGATCGAGCCGCCGCCGTGCAGCCGGATTAGCCGATTCGCGGCGGGACAGTCGGGAGGCTTTGGATAACGCGTTCACAGCTATGATGCTTTCTGCGGAACCTAAGAATCATACTAGCCGGGCGCGGAACGGCGGGACAGTGCCGCAGTTGCGAGATGCCCGTGCCAACGAGGCGGGAGCGAACTGACAAAAATGTAAAAAATGCCTGTCTCGCAGGGACTTCTCTCACTACGCAACATCTGGAAACGTGAGCAAGCTTACTAAGATTTCATGTGATATTGCTGCCACACCGGCCGCTGAGCCCCTTCGATCCAACCGCGCCAGGCGGCTTCAGCTCAGTTGCGCCATCTGGGCCGCCCCGGAAGACCGTCAATTTGCCGAAAACGAAGCCGTCCATCCTGCCGATAGACTTTTCGACCTCCCAAACGCTGTGGCAAGAAATGGTCGCAAGACCGCTCATCACCAGCGTTATCGTGTCGGGTCCTAACGGAGTTCGACCATTTCGTCCTACGATATCCCGCCTCGCGGCCGAGCGCATCATCGCCGGTCCCGCCTCTCAACCATATCGCTGTTTGGACGGGCGTTTCGGTAGGGTTCGCCGCAACGCAAAAGCCTTTCCCTTTGGCCTCCCAAGCACTAGGTTCTGGCCAAACCTGATCAAAACCCCCTGGCAGTGATTTCCCCCGACATGACCATTCGCAACGACGTTGTCGAAGCCATCGGCAACACCCCGCTGATCAAGCTGAAGCGCGCCTCGGAACTGACCGGATGCACCATTCTCGGCAAGGCCGAGTTCATGAATCCGGGCCAGTCGGTCAAGGACCGCGCCGGCAAATGGATGATCCTGGAGGCGGAGAAGCGTGGCGAGCTCAAGCCCGGCGGTCTCGTGGTGGAAGCCACCGCCGGCAATACCGGCATCGGGCTTGCGGTCGTGGCGAGCGCGCGCGGCTACCGCACCTTGATCGTGATCCCGGAGACGCAGAGCCAGGAGAAGAAGGATTTCCTGAAGCTGTGTGGTGCCGAGCTGATCGAGGTGCCGGCCCTGCCCTATGCCAACCCCAACAACTACCAGCATGTCGGCCGCAGGCTCGCCGACGAGCTGCGCAAGACCGAGCCGAATGGCGTGCTGTTCGCCGATCAGTGGAATAACCTCGACAACGCGAAGGCTCACTACGAATCGACGGGGCCCGAGATCTGGGAGCAGACCAGCGGCAAGGTCGACGGCTTCGTCTGCTCGGTCGGCAGCGGCGGCACGCTGGCCGGCGTCAGCCGCTATCTCAAGGAAAAGAGCAAGAACGTCCGCATCGCCTGCGCCGATCCGCATGGCGCCGGCATGTACGAATATTTCAGGACCGGCGATCCCAAGGCGACGCCCGGCGGCTCGATCACCGAGGGCATCGGCCTCAACCGCGCGACGGCGATCGTCGAGACCGCCAAGGTCGATGACGCCTATCTGATTCCCGATGCCGAAGCCGTCACGGCGATCTATGATCTGCTCCAGCACGAAGGCCTGTGCCTCGGCGGCTCGACGGGCATCAATGTCGTCGGCGCGATGCGACTTGCAAGGCAGCTCGGGCCCGGCAAAACCATCGTCACCGTGCTGTGCGATTCCGGCAGCCGCTATCTCTCGAAGCTGTTCAATGCGGACTTCATGCGCGCCAAGAACCTGCCGGTTCCGGAGTGGCTGGAGAAGCGCAGCAACATCAAGCCGCCGTTCGTGTGATCGTCGCGGGAAGGCTCACGTCCGGGACGCTTGCCCACGAGACGCCCGCGTTTCGGCCCGATTATGCGACTTCGCCGCGCTCCGAGTCCGCGGCACAATGGTCGCGCCAGAACTGGCGATATGCCGCCTCGACCTTCCGCGTGTAGATTTCGACATTCCCGGCGGGCGAAGCTGCGATCCGGGCCGGCAATTCCGCACGCAGCTTCGCCAGATGAGCTGGCTGCGCCGCATATGTGCGCGCGATCGCGGCATACCCCTCGTCATCCTCCGCGACCCAATCGTTGAGGCCAACGGCAGCCACGATCGAGCCGCCGGCGCGCGACGAGGCGCCGTTGCCGAGCTTGGCCACGACCGGAACGCCGGCATAGAGCGATTCGCAGGTGCTGATGCCGCCATTTTGCGGAAACGTATCGAGCGAAATGTCGACATTCGCAAAGGCCCGCAGATGCTCGGCGCGCGGGGACGAGCCCATGCAGATCACGTTCTCCTCGGCAATGCCCTGCGCCACGAATCGCCCGACCAGGCTGTCGCGCAACAAGGGATCGTCCAGCAGGGTATGTTTGATGATGATCTTCGATCCGCTCACCGCGCGCATCACATTCGCCCACACCCGGATGGCCTCGTCCGAGATCTTGTAGATGCGGTTGAATACGCCGAAGGTCACATAGCCGTTGCGGAGCATGGGAAGCTCCGAAGGCGGCACATCCCCGATGGGATCGATCGTGATCAGGCACGGCAGGTCATAGACCTTTTCGGCCAGCAGATGCCGCGCCGATTGCGGAATGAAGATCGGATCCGCGAGCACGTGGTCCATGGTCTGAAGACCTGTCCCGGTGGCATGACCAAAACCCGTGACCTGGATCGGCGCCGGCTTCCGTGCGAAGACAGGAAGCCTGTTACCCGATGAATGCCCTGACACGTCGATCAGGATATCGATCTTGTCCGCCTGGATGCGGTCGGCCAGCTCGTCGTCCGAAAGCTGCCAGGCATCGACCCAGATGTCCGCAAACGAGTTGAATTCGGCTGTCATCTCATCGCGTCGCGGCGAGCATGAATAGCAGACGATCTCGAAGTTCGTGTGATCATGATGGCGCAGCACCGGTAGAAGGGCGAACGCCGCCGAGTGATACCAGAACTCGGCAGCGACATATCCGATCACGATCCGCCTTTCCGGATCGAGCTGGCGCGGCGCCAACGTCCTTCGCGGCAACTTGGCTCCGATCGCGTCCCACCAATGTTTGCGCGCGGCCTGCTGGACCGCGAAATCGGCGTCGGAGAGAAAGTCCAGAAAGAAAATCTTGCGGGCGATCAGGTCCGCATTATCAGGCGCCATCGCCAGGGCGGTGTCGAGATGTGCGATGGTGGATGCGATCTCGCCCTGATTGGCGAAACAGGCGCTCAGCAGCGTCATCGCGATCGCGGAGCGCGGATTTTCCGCGAGCAGTATCTTGACGGCCGCAAGCGCCTCGGCCGTGTTCCCCAGCTGGATGCTGACTTGCGCCTTCCCCTGCAAGGCGACCTCCAGCTTGGGCGAAAGCGCGAGCGCTGCATCGAAATCCGCAGCCGCCCGTTCCAACCGCGATAGCTCGAAATTGAGCCGTCCGCGGTGCGCCAGGGCCTTGGCCGAATGAGGCCTCATCGCGAGCGCCGCTGCGAGCGCGGCCTCCGCTTCATCGTAGTGCTTGAGCTCGATATCGACCACGCCCTTGCCGATGAGCGCTTCCGCTTGACGCGGCTGAAACACCAGGGCGCGCTCGAAGCTCTGTTTGGCGCGGTCAAATTGGCGCAGCGCCAGCTCTGCCAGGCCGCGATTGCAGAGTGCATCGGCATGGTCCGGCTTCAGCTTGATGGCGCGATCGTACAGTTCGATCGCCTGCTCCGCGAGATTGAGGTGGAGCAGCGTATTGCCGAGATTGGTCAGCCCCTGCGGAAAGTTCGGCTTCAGCGCGATCGCCCTCTCCTGGCACCGGCGCGCATCCTCGAACTTCCTGAGATCAAAATGCACGGTCCCGAGATGGCTATGGGCTTCGTGCGAACGAGGATCGAGCGCAATCGCGCGCTCGAGCAGCCGCTGCGCCTCCTCGAGGCGCCGGCCGTTCTGCGCACACAGGCCGAGCAAGTGCGTGGCGTCGAAATGGTCGGGAACAGCTTGCAGGATCTGACGGCAGAGCGCCTCGGTTTCCGCATATCGGCCTTAGGCGCTCGCCGCGGCAGCGATGACGGCGTCCGCCTGCTTCTTCAATTTCTTCTGCAATCGCGCGTTCTGAAATGCGCGCGCGCCGGCGCCGCTGCTCTGCAAGGTTGCTCTCCGGAAGATCGCCCGGACCGAGTCTAGCTGATTCGCAGTCCCGACCCGCCGGTCACTGGACCAGCATCGCCCCCCGCGATTTTCCGGTCCTCAGCGTCTACACGACGTCGCCGCGTTCCGAGGCCGCGGCACAATAGTCGCGCCAGAACTGGCGATATCCTGCCTCGACCTTCTGCGTATAGATCTCGATATTGCCGGCGGGCGAAGCTGCGATCTGGGCCGGCAATTCCGCCCGCAGCTTTGCCAGATAGGCCGGCTGCGCCGCATATTTGCACGCGATCGCGGCATACCCTTCATCATCGTCGGCGACCCAATCGCTGAGGCCGATGGCAGCCACGATCGAGCCGCCGGCACGCGAGGAGGCGCCGTTGCCGAGCTTGGCGACGACCGGAACGCCCGCATAAAGGGATTCCCAGGTGCTGATGCCGCCATTTTGCGGGAACGTGTCGAGCGAAATGTCGACGTTCGCGAAGGCCAGCAGATGCTCGTGGCGCGAGGTCGAGCCCATGCAGGTGATATTCTCTGCGGCGATGCCCTGCGCCACGAACCGCGCGACCAGACTGTCGCGCAGCAAGGGATCGTCGAGCAGTCCGTGCTTGATGATGATCTTCGATCCGCTCACCTCGCGCATCACCTTTGCCCACACCCGGATGGCTTCGTCCGATATCTTGTAGATGCGGTTGAACACGCCGAAGGTCACGTAGCCGTTGCGGAGCATGGGCAGCTCCGACCGCGGCACGTCCAGCACGGGTTCAATGGTGATCAGACATGGCAGATCGTGAACCTTCTCGACCAGCAGATGTCGGGCTGATTGCGGAATGAAGACCGGATCCGCGAGCACGTAATCCATGGTCTGAAGGCCGGTCCCGGTGGCGTGCCCGAAACCCGTGACCTGGATCGGCGCGGGCTTGCGAGCAAAAACATGAAGTCGGTTGCCGGTCGTATGCCCCGATACGTCGATCAGGATATCGACCTTATCCGCCTGGATACGGTCGGCCAGCTCGTCGTCCGAAAGCTGCCCGGCGTCGACCCAGACGTCCGCCAGAGGCTTGAATCGTTCGGTCATCTCATCCGGCAACGGCCAGCAGGAATAGCAGATGATCTCGAACCTTGTGTGATCATGATGGCGCAGCACCGGCAACAGAGTGAGCGCGGCCGAATGGTTTCTGAATTCGGATGCGACGTATCCGATCACGATGCGCTTGTCCGGATCGAGCTGGCGTGGCGCCAACGTCCTTCGCGGCAATTTGGCGCCGACCGCATCCCACCAGGATTTTCGGGCCTCCTGCTGAACCGCAAAGCCGGCTTCGGAGAGATAATCCAGCAAGAAGATCTTGCGCGCGATCGCGTCCGAATAACCCGGGCTGAGCTCGAGCGCGGCATCGAGATGCTGAAGCGCCGTCGCGATGTCACCCTGGCTCGCATAGCACGACGCCAGCAGCGCCATTCCGATCTCGGATCGCGGATTTTCCTCCAGCAATGTCTTGACGGCCGCGATCGCCTGCGCCGTGTTTCCCAGCAGGATATTGACCTGCGCTTTCCCGCGCAGCGCCAGCTCGAGCGTAGGCGATTGCGCCAGCGCCGCATCGAAATCGGCGGCCGCCTGCTCCAGGCGCGACAGGTCGAAATTGAGCCGTCCGCGCTGTGCCAGCATCCGCGCCGAATTGGGCTTGATCGCGAGCCCGGCTGCGAGCGCAGATTCCGCCTCATCGTAGTGCCGACGCTCGATGCTCACCATGCCCTTGCCGGCGATTGCTTCCGCGTGACGCGGCTGAAACAACAGGGCGCGATCGAAACTTTCGCTGGCACGCTCGAACTGACCCATCATCAGTTCGGCCATGCCGCGATTGCAGAAGGCATCGGCATAGTCCGGCTTCAGGCGGATGGCGCGATCGTGCAATTCGATTGCCTGCCCGGGGAGATTCATGTGCAGCAACGTATTGCCGAGATTGGTAAGAGCCAGCGGAAAGTTCGGCTTCAGCGCGATCGCCTTCTCCTGGCATCGGCGCGCATCCTCGAATTTCTTCAGGTCGAAGTAGACGGTCGCGAGGTTGCTGAAGGCCTCGTGCGAACGCGGATCGAGCACAATCGCGCGCTCGAGCAGCTGTTGCGCCTCCTCCAGGCGCCCGCCGTCATGCGCGCACAGACCGAGCAAATGCGTGGCATCGAAATGGTCCGGCAGCGCTTTCAGGATCTCGCGGCAAAGCGCCTCGGTCTCCGTGTATCGACGCTGGCCATAGGCGCTCGCCGCGGCGGAGATGACGGCGTCCGCCTGCTTCATCAGTTTCTTCTGCAATCGCGCGTTCTGGAATGCGCGCGCGCCGGCGCCGCTGCTCTGCAAGATGTCTCTCCGGAAGGTACCCGCATGGAGAGTCTAGCTGATTCGTCCTCTAGGCCGCCCGGTCGGCTGGACCGCGGGCGCCCGGGATTTCCGGTGCTCGGGGCAAAATCCGGCTCAGGCTCACGCTATGTCTCCGGTTTCTGATGCCGCGACACAATAGTCGCGCCAGAACTGGCGATATGCCGCCTCGACGTTCCGCGTGTAGATTTCGACATTGCCGGCGGGCGAAGCTGCGATCCGGGCCGGCAATTCTGCGCGGAGCTTCGCCAGATGGGCAGGCTGCGCCGCATATTTGCACGCGATCGAAGCATAACCTTCATCGTCCTCTGCGACCCAGTCGCCGAGACCGACGGCCGCGACGATCGACCCGCCGGCGCGCGAAGAAGCGCCGTTGCCGAGCTTGGCGACGACCGGAACGCCCGCATAAAGGGATTCCCAGGTGCTGATGCCGCCATTTTGCGGGAACGTGTCGAGCGAAATGTCGACGCTCGCGAAGGCCCGCAGATGCTCGGAGCGCCGGGACGAGCCCATGCAGATGACGTTTTCTTCGGCGATACCCTGTTCCACGAACCGCGCGACCAGACGGTCGCGCAGCAAGGGATCGTCGAGCAGCCCGCTCTTGATGATGATCTTCGATCCGCTCACCGCGCGCATCACCTTCGACCACACCCTGATGGCCTCGTCCGATATCTTGAAGATGCGGTTGAACACGCCGAAAGTCACATAGCCATTGCGGAGCATGGGAAGCTCCGAAGGCGGCGCGTCCAGGATGGGATCGATCGTGATCAGACAGGGCAAATCATAGACCTTTTCGGCCAGCAGATGCCGCGCCGATTGCGGAATGAAGATCGGGTCGGCGAGCACATGATCCATCGTCTGAAGGCCCTTCCCCGTGGCGTGCCCGAAACCCGTGACCTGGATGGGGGCCGGCTTGCGGGCGCCTCGATCGCGAAGGCCATGACGGCGTCCGCCTGCTTCTTCAGCTTCTTTTCCCATCGCGCATTCTGGTATGCGCGCGCGCCGGCACTGCTCTGCAAGGTCTCTCTCCGGAGGATGGTCCGAAAAGAGACGAGCTGATTCGGATGGTGCCAAGCTTGCGGTCAGTCAGACCACGAGGCCGTGGGGTCGCAGAGGCTCAGCGCAGAATCTGGCTCAGGAACAGCTTCGTGCGGGCGTGCTGCGGGGCGGCGAAGAACTCCTTCGGCGTGTTGGCCTCGATGATCTGGCCGGCGTCCATGAACACGACGCGGTTGGCGACCTCGCGGGCAAAGCCCATCTCGTGGGTGACGACCAGCATGGTCATGCCCTCCTCGGCGAGGTCGACCATGGTGTCGAGCACCTCCTTGACCATCTCGGGGTCGAGCGCCGAGGTCGGCTCGTCGAACAGCATCACCTTCGGGTTCATGGTCAAGGCCCGGGCAATCGCGACGCGTTGCTGCTGGCCGCCGGACATCTGCCCCGGAAACTTGTTGGCCTGGTGCGGGATCTTGACCCGTTCCAGGAACTTCATCGCGGTCGCCTCGGCATCCCTCTTGGGGATGTTGCGGACCCAGATCGGCGCCAGCGTGCAATTGTCGAGCACGGTCAGATGCGGGAACAGATTGAAGCTCTGGAACACCATGCCGACCTCGCGACGCACGGCATCGACATGCTTGAGGTTGGGACCGAGCTCGATGCCGTCGACGACGATCTCGCCCTCCTGGAATTCCTCCAGCGCATTGATGCAGCGGATCAGCGTGGACTTGCCGGAGCCCGAGGGCCCGCAGATCACGATGCGCTCGCCCTTCCGGACCTCGAGGTCGATGTCGCGCAGGACGTGGAATTCGCCATACCATTTATTCAGGCCGGAAATCTTGACGATGGGGTCGGACATGGTGGCCTCGATCAGTTGCGGCGGTGGGCGTTGAGACGGTGCTCGACGAATAGCGAGTAGCGCGACATTCCAAAGCAGAAGATGAAATAGATGATCCCGGCGAAGGCGAAACCGGTGAACGCGGTCGACGGCGTCGACCATTTTGGATCCGAGAACGAGGCGCGCAGCGAGCCCAGGAGGTCGAACAGCGCCACGATCGAAACCAGCGAGGTGTCCTTGAACAGCGAGATGAAGCTGTTGACGAGGTTCGGAATGACGTGACGCAGCGCCTGCGGCAGCACGATCAGCGACGTCGTCTTCCACCAGGACAATCCGAGGGCGGCCGCCGCCTCGCCTTGACCGCGCGGTATCGCAGCGAGCCCACCGCGAACGTTCTCGGCCTGATAGGCGCCCGTGAACAGCGCAATGCCGATCAGCGCCCTGACCAGACCGTCGACGGTGAAATTGCCGGGCAGGAACAGGGGCAGCATATAGGTCGCGAAGAACAGCACGGTGATCAGCGGCACGCCGCGCCAGAACTCGATGAAGGCGATCGAGAAGATCCGGATCAACGGAATGGTGGAGCGGCGGCCGAGCGCGAGCGCAATGCCAATCGGCAGCGAGGTGACGATGCCGGTGACGGAGACGACCAGCGTCACCAAAAGGCCGCCCCAGAGATTGGTTGCCACGATCGGCAATCCCCCGTGGTCGAGCCCCATCAGCTTGATAACGATCGCGATGCCAATCAAGGTGCCGATGCTCGATGCCAGAGCCCGGCCGCCGGTGCGAACGCCACCGCCCAGAACGAATGCGATCAGGCCGACAATCGCGGCCGTGATGGCAAAATCAGCCCAGACCGGCTGCCCCATGCCCTGAATATAATCGCGCAGCCAAGTGAGCGGAAAGATCAGCCATTGGATCGCTGTGCCGAGCAGCACGACGAGGCTTCCGACGACCCACAGCAGCGGAGCGACGGCGGACGTCTTGCTCAAGCTGAGCAGCGCCTGCCCGGCACCGAGGATGCTTTCGTCGAACAGTTGCAGCAGGCCGGCCGTCCAGCTCAGGCCGAAGCCCTTGATGCCGCCGCCGTGCAGCAGGAAGAATGCGACCACCGGAAAGGCGGCGAAGAACAGGCCGGCATTCAGGCCCTTCGCCGGCAGCCGCGGAACGAGCAGCGGCAACAGCAGGACGGCTGCGAGCAACAGCGTCAGATCCACCCGCCAGCGCTCGGCCTCGGGATAGAAGCCGTAGATCAGCTGCGGGAGCTTCGCCTGGATGTAGGGCCAGCAGGCGCCGACCGCAAAGCCGGCGTTCTCGGCGAGGCAGGCGGTGCGGTCCTGACCGCTCCAGACCGCATCGAACATCAGGAACTTGACGGAAGGAACGATGGTGAACCAGAGCAGCAAGGCGCCCAGGATCGTCAGCAGGATGTTCGTCGGCGAGTTGAACAGGCGCGTGCGCATCAGGCCGATGAAGCCTGTGGTCTTCACCGGCGCGGGACGCTCGGCGAGCAGGTCCCTGCGGACGAAGCTGGACGAGATGACATCGCTCATGCGCCCAGACTCCGGCTGACGTGCCAACCGTAAACGCTCATGACGGCGCTGGTGAGGAGCGAGATCAGGAGATAGACGCCCATCGTCATGGCGATGATCTCGATCGCCTGCCCGGTCTGGCTCAGCGACGTGCCGGCGAAGACCGACACGAGGTCAGGATAGCCGATCGCGACCGCAAGCGAGGAATTTTTCGTGAGGTTGAGGTATTGATTGGTCAGCGGCGGTACGATGACGCGCATGGCCTGCGGCACGACGATCAGGCGGAGCGTGGCGCCGCGGCTGAGACCGAGCGAGGATCCCGCCTCCATCTGCCCCTGGTGAACGGACAGAATGCCGGCACGCACGATCTCGGCAATGAAAGCAGCGGTATAGGTCGACAGCGCCACCGTGAGCGCCACGAATTCCGGGATGATGCGTGAGCCGCCGGCGAAGTTGAACCCCCGAAGCTGCGGCAGCTCGAAGGTAAAGGGCAGACCAAACACCAGCATGGTGGCGAGCGGCAATCCGAACAGCGCCCCCAGCACATAGGGCCAGATCCGGATCATCCGCCCTTCCTGAAACAGCGCGCGCCGCGCATGGAAACGCAGCACCAGCGAGGCGACGACGCCGAGCGCCAGCACCGCCAGGAACGGCCCGAGGCCGCCCTGGCCGATCGGACTGGGAACGACGAGGCCGCGATTACTGAGAAAGGCAATACCGAGCAGCGAAATGCTCTGCCGCGGATTGGGCAAGGCAGCGAGAACGGCGAGGTACCAGAACAGGATCTGGAACAGCAGCGGCAGGTTGCGGATGACCTCGACATAGATCTCGCCGACACGCGACAACAGCCAATTGGGCGACAGCCGGCATAGCGCGACGATGAAGCCGATCACGGTGGCGAAGACGATGCCCACCACCGAGACCACGAGCGTATTCAAGAGCCCGACCACGAACACGCGCAGGAACGTGTCCGAGCCGGTATAGGAGATCAGGGTCTGGTTGACGTCGAAGCCGGCATTGTTCCTGAGGAAGCCGAAGCCGGCAGCGATGTGCTGGTTTTCGAGGTTGGCGCGAGCATTGGAGACGATCTCGTAGCCGATCCACCCAAGGATCGCCGCGAAGGCAAACTGGACGGCAACGCCGTTCCAGCCAGCCTTGCCGCCCAGAATGCGCCGGATCTTCAGCGCGATCTGGAGCGGCGGTTTTCGGGCCTCGGTGCTCATGCCGCTGTCGGCCGATCAGGGGTGATCAGCGGATCGGCGGCGCGTACTGAAGACCACCCTTGTTCCAGAGATTGTTGAGACCGCGATTGATGGCGAGCGGCGAGCCCGCGCCGACGTTGCGGTCGAACACCTCGCCGTAATTGCCGACCGCCTTCACGATCCGCACCACCCAATCCTTGGTCAGGCCGAGCTGCTCGCCGAAATTGCCGTCGCTGCCGAGGACGCGCTTCAGCTCCGGGTTTTCCAGTTTCGCCTTCTCGTCGACGTTCTTCGAGGTCACGCCGAGCTCTTCGGCGGTGATCATCGCAAACAGCGTCCATTTCACGATGTCGAACCACTGGTCGTCGCCGTGGCGCACCATCGGGCCGAGCGGCTCCTTCGAGATGATCTCCGGGAGCACCATATGGTCGTTGGGATTGGCGAGCTTGAGGCGATTGGCGTACAGGCCCGACTGGTCGGTGGTGAAGACGTCGCAGCGCCCGGCTTCGTAGGCCTTGACGGTCTCGTCGTTGGTGGCGAATGCGATCACCTCGTACTTCATGTTGTTGGCCTTGAAGTAGTCGGCGAGGTTCTGCTCGGTGGTGGTGCCGGTCTGCACGCAGACCGATGCGCTGTTGAGCTCGAGTGCCGAGTTCACCTTGAGCGACTTCTTCACCATGAAGCCCTGCCCGTCATAATAGGTCACGCCGGTGAAGTTGGCGCCGAGAGAAGTGTCGCGCGAGATGGTCCAGGTGGTGTTGCGCGAGAGCACGTCGATCTCGCCCGATTGCAGCGCCGTGAAGCGGTCCTTGGCGGACAGCGGCACGAACTTGACCTTGGTCGGATCGTTGAAGATCGCGCCGGCAATGGCGCGGCAGACGTCGACGTCGATACCGGTCCAATTGCCCTTGTCGTCGGGCGACGAGAAGCCCGGCAGGCCTTGGCTGACGCCGCAGGACAGCATGCCCCGGTCCTTGACGGTCTTGAGCGTTTGCGCGTCGGCGGCTTGGGCGGCGAGGCCGGCGGCGAGAGCAAGAGTGAGAGCCAGGGTTACGCGTTTCATGGGCTTCGGGCCTTTCAAGGTCGTCTCAAGATCAGGAATGTTGTCTCAGGATCGTCTCTGCCAGGGAAGCCTGGCAAGAATCATGCTGGGAAACCTTGCCGAACACTCGCCGATCTCGAAAGGCCATACCTTCATCCCCGCCGCTGGCGCCCGCCATTTTGGCTGTGACGCAAAGACCGCTCAGGCAATGGATCGAAGGTCGCGGCAGGCCCCTCAACATGCGGCGACTGAATAGCACCTGCGCATCACAGAACGACTGGCGAGCCGGGTCAAGGGGTTGACGGGACTCTTCTGTATTCTGTTATTAACGAGAGTGGCCTCTCGGCCGGCCCGCGGGCGCGATGCGTCCGGTGGAAACGCGGTTTTGAAAGCAGACGCATGGATTCCTCGCACCCCCAAGAGCAACACGCCGAGACCCGGCTGGTCACCTCCGGCCGCGACACCAAGGCGCAGAAGGGGTTCGTCAATCCGCCGGTGTTCCACGGCTCGACCGTGCTCTATCCGACTGCCGAGGACCTGCACGCCCATCGCGGCGAGTTCACCTATGGCCGCCACGGCACTCCGACGACCAGGGCTTTCCAGGATACGCTGATGGCGCTGGAGGGGCCGCAATGCGCCGGCGTCGGCATCGTGCCGTCGGGCTTGTCGGCGATCTCCACCACCCTGCTCGCGGTGCTGAAGGCCGGCGACCATATTCTGGTCGTCGACAACATCTATCGGCCTTCGCGCAATTTCTGCAACGGCATGCTGACCCGCTATGGCGTCGAGACCACCTATTTCGATCCGCTGATCGGCGCCGGCATCGAAAAGCTGTTCAAGTCCAACACCCGCGCCGTTCTGGTGGAGGCGCCGGGCTCGCAATCCTTCGAGATGCCCGACATCCGCGCCATCGCCGAGGTCGCGCATGCGCGCGGCGCCCTCGTCATCGACGACAACACCTGGGCAACCCCGCTCTATCACCGCTCGCTGGAGCAGGGCGTCGACATCAGCATGCAGGCCGCCACCAAGTATATCGGCGGTCATTCCGACATCATGTTCGGCACCATCTCGGCCAACGCCAAGGCCTGGCCGCAGATTGCCGAAGGCATCCGCCTGCTCGGCGTCTGCGCCGGTCCCGACGACGTCTTCCTGGCGCTGCGCGGCCTGCGCACGTTGTCGGTGCGCCTCGCGCAGCATCATCGCTCCGGGCTCGATATGGCGCGCTGGCTCGCAGGCCGTCCCGAGGTCGCGCGCGTGCTGCATCCGGGCTTAGAGACCGATCCCGGCCATGCGATCTGGAAGCGCGACTTCACAGGCGCCTCGGGCCTGTTCAGCATCGTGCTGAAGCCCGCCCCGCAGAAGGCTGTCGACACCATGCTCAACACGCTAAAACTGTTCGGCATGGGTTTTTCCTGGGGCGGCTTCGAGAGCCTCGCAATTCCCTTCGATTGCGATGCCTATCGCACCGCGACCAAGTGGGCGCCCGGCGGCCCGACCCTGCGACTCCACATCGGCCTCGAAAGCACCGACGATCTCAAAGCCGATCTCGATCGCGGCTTCGCTGCCCTCAAGGCGGCAATGTGAGCCTGCTCACGCGGCATCGTGCGCGAGGACGCGGCATCGCGCGCCGCGGGAACGTGCACGCGCCGCAAACGTTAACTCCAATGCGCCAACAAATGGTTTGATCCTCAAGTATTTGGCGCTAGCCTCACCAATCGACTCCAATCCGGACTCGGAGCATGGGAACGTTGGTTCTGCTCGATCTCTTGGGCGGCGTTGCGCTGTTGTTGTGGGGCCTGCACATGGTCCACAGCGGGATCTTGCGCGCCTTCGGCCCCGACCTGCGGCGCCTGCTCGGCAAGGCGCTCAGCAACCGCGCCAGCGCCTTCGCCGCCGGCCTCGGGCTCACCGCGCTGCTCCAGAGCAGCACGGCAACGGCGCTGATCACGTCTTCGTTCGCGGCCGAGGGGCTCGTCAGCCTCGCCGCCGCGCTCGCCATCATGCTCGGGGCCAATGTCGGCACGACGCTGATCGTCCAGGTGCTGTCGTTCAACATCGCCGCCGTTGCGCCAGTGCTGTTCGTGCTGGGGCTCGTCGCCTTCCGCGCCGGGCCGCGATCCCGGATCAAGGACGTCGGGCGTGTCTGCATCGGCCTCGGCCTGATGCTGCTCTCGCTGCACATCCTGCTCGACACGCTGGCGCCGGCGGAGAACGCGCCCGGCGTCCGCGTCGTGATGTCGGCCATCACCGGCGACCCGGTCTTGTGCATCGTGATCGCCGCCCTCGTCACCTGGGCGGTGCATTCGAGCGTTGCCAGCGTGCTGCTGATCATGTCGCTGGCCTATTCGCAGTTCATTTCGCCCTATGCGGCCCTCGCACTGGTGCTCGGGGCCAATCTCGGCAGCGCCATCAATCCCGTGTTCGAGGGCGCCAGGCGCGACGACCCCGCAAGCTATCGCCTGCCGGTCGGCAACCTCATCAACCGCGTGGTCGGGATTGCGCTCGTCCTGCCCTTCCTGGGCGCGATCGCTGCGCACATGCACGCCTGGCAGCCCGATCTCGCCAAGATGACGGCGGCTTTCCACATCGCCTTCAATGTCGGCACGGCCGTGCTCTTCATCGGCCTGCTCGACCCCATGTCGCGCCTGCTGAACCGGCTGCTGCCCGATCGCGTCAAGGAGGCCGATCCGGCCCGGCCGCGCTATCTCGACGAGACCGCGCTGGAGACGCCGTCACTTGCGCTCGCCGATGCCGCCCGCGAGACCTTGCGCATGGGCGATCTCGTCGAGGTCATGCTGCGCAAGGTGATGGCCGCGATGATGACCGGCGACCGCGCGCTGGTCGACCAGGTTTCGAAGACGGACAATCTCGTCGACGGTCTCGACGAGGCCATCAAGCTCTACGTGACGAAATTGATGCGCGGCAGCCTCGACGAGAGCGAAGGACGTCGTGCGATGGAGATCATCTCCTTCGCCATCAACCTCGAACATATCGGCGACATCATCGACAAGAGCCTGAGCGAGCTCGCCACCAAGAAGATCAAGCGGCGCTTCCAGTTCTCGGCGGAAGGGGCCGAGGAACTCGCCGCGTTCCACAAGCGCACGATGGACTCGCTGCGCATCGCCTTTGGCGTCTTCATGTCGGGCGACGCCAACGAGGCGCGCAAGCTGCTGGTGGAGAAGACGGCGCTGCGCAACACCGAGCTTGCCGCGGTCGAGCGCCATCTCGACCGCCTGCGCGAGGGCCGCCCCGAAACCATCGAAACCACATCGCTGCATCTCGACGTGCTGCGCGACCTGCGCCGCATCCACTCGCATATCTGCTCGGTCGCCTATCCCGTGCTGGATGCAGCCGGGGAGCCCTATCGTAGAGCCGAGGCGGAAACGGCCGCCTTGTCCGCCTCAGGCGCGGCCTCGGTGTTGCCGCGATAACCCTTTGATCAGCGGTCCAGTGTCTTCGAAGCGGTGCCGCGGTTCTTGACGATCAGCATGATGTTGCGGACATAGATGATGGTCGCGAGCGCCTGTCCGAGGATGATCACGGGCTCGCGCTTCACGACGCCGTAGACCAGCGTCATCAGCCCGCCGCCCATCGAGCAGAACCAGAATGCCATCGGCACCACGCTGTTGCCGGCGCGCTCGCTCGCGATCCATTGCACGAGGAAGCGCGCGGTAAAGAACAGCTGGGCAACCAGGCCGAACGCCAGCCAGAAGTCGAACTTGGCGATGAAGACGTCGTAGAGATAATTGCTCAGCGCCTGACCGTATTGGATGATCATGCATTCACCTCGGTCACCTCAGGCGTCGGCTTCTTGCGGCGGATCAGCCACCACACGCCGGCGAGATCCATGATGCCGATCCACAGCCGGTCGAAGAAGCCGTAGTTCGATACACCCGAATGCCGCGGCCGGTCGATCACGTCGACATAGGCAATGTCGTAGCCTTCGCGGCGGACCAGCGCCGGCAGGAAGCGATGCAGCCCGTCGAAATACGGCAGCATCAGGAAGACGTCGCGCCGGAACGCCTTCAGTCCGCAGCCGGTGTCGCGCGTGCCGTCCTTCAGGATGCCATTGCGAACGCCGTTCGCCACGCGCGACTGGAATTTCTTGAAGCCGGTGTCCTTGCGCCCGACGCGTTGGCCGGCAGCGAGACCAACTCGTCCTGCCCCCTTCTCGACCGCCGCGATCAGGTCCGGCAGGAAGGCCGGATTGTTCTGGCCGTCGCCGTCGAGCGTCGCCACGATTTCCCCGCGCGCCGCGCGTACGCCGCTGCGCACGGCTGCGGATTGGCCGCCTGACCTTGCATGGCGGAGCTGACGCAGATTGCTCCGCTGCTTCATGATGGCGGCAAGCCGCTCACCGGTCGCGTCGGTTGAGCCGTCGTTGACGTAGATGATCTCATAGGCCCAGCGGCCATCGAGCGCCGTCGTGATCTCCTCGATCAAGGGCGCGATGTTGTCGGCTTCGTTGCGCACGGGAACGACGATTGAAACCGAAGGCTGGGACGTCGACAAATCGAGGCTCGTGGTTGGAATTGACCTGCCCCAGGGAACCGGCGTCCCGGCAGGCAGCCGCTTTTATGGGGCGGATGCCCCGCGGGCAACCCTTTTGAGGCGGTCCGAAACCGTCCCTGAAAGCGGCACGATGGTGCCGTCGGCGCGGATGGCAAAGCCGAGCCTTCGGGCCGCAAACCAGTAACGGACGGCCATAGCCCCGACCATGCCGACCAGGGCGCCAGCCACGACGTCGCTCGGGTGATGCGCGAGCAGCACCAGGCGCGTCAGCAGGATCACGATTGCGTAAGTGAACATGAACAGGCGCAGGCGCGGCCACAATGCCGACACGGCAAACGCCAGGGCGAAGGCTGCCACGGCATGGCCTGACGGCAAGCTGGCGTAGGCGCCCGTCCCCTCGAACGGTATGAAGTTGAATGGATTGGCCTGGCCGCCGACAAATGGACGTCCGCGGCCGATGAGATATTTCAGGATCTCAGCGACGAACGCCGACACGGCAACCGACAGAAACATGAATTGCAACCGCGTGCCGAAGCCGAGCAGCAGCGCGCGGCGGCTTCCGTGCATTCCGGCCGCGACAAAAGCCAGCGCCACCAGCGCAGCCCCCAGCACGGAGAGCACATACTCGTCCTTGCCGAAATCGGTGAGGATGCGGATCGGCCACAGGCTGGGTGTGCCGCGCGGCGGCATCAGCAGGATCTCGGTCTGATCAAACCCGACCATCAGCACGATGACCAGCGCTGCGCCCGCTGCGCTGAGCCAGAGCGAGTGCCGTGCCAGTCTACGGGCGGCCTCGGCCCGGCGCGAATGCGATGGCGAGCGGACGAGCTGCGCCAGGGCGCGCCAGGACACGGCGAGCAACTGCGCGGGATAGCCGCCACGCGGCGCAGTGTCGGTCGGGACGCTCATCCTATTGGGTGCCTTCCGACCGGAAGATCGAAATCGAGATCGCGCGCCCTTGCGAGAAATTATAGCCGTCGATGCGCGCGCCGACCTTGTAGCGCAGCCCGATCGCTTCGGCGCGCTGCACGAAGCTGCGCTCCGAGCGCTGCTCGATCAGCGCGAAGCGGCAGTTCCCCTGCCGCAGGAAGTCCGCCGCACCAGAGCCATCCGTGAGCAAGGTCTGAGTGCCCACCAGAAAGACAAGGCTCGGCTCGTGATAACCAGCCGCAGCCGCCTTCGGTCCGACGCAGGTGACATTGCGAAGCGCGCGCGCGATCTCGACGCTCGGAAACAGCGGCGTCAGTGACGGCAGCACGATGCCGTAGACCGTCACCGCCAGCATCAGGGCTGCGACCAGCGCGTTGAGCAGCGAGCGCTCGGCGCGATTGTTGTCGTAGAGCCACCAGGCGAACAGGCCGAAAATCAGCGCGGCCGCGATGAACGGCCAGGCCACGAAGGCCGGCTGCCGCGTCAGCATCACCGCGCCCACGACCGCGATGATCGAGGCGGCGGCGGGGATCGCGAACCACCACGCCGAACCGCGCGTCAGCCAGGAGCGTGACAGCACGCGCCGCTCCAATGCGCCTGCGGTAAGGATCGCGATCGCCGGATACAGCGGCAGCACGTAATGCGGCAGCTTGGTCAACACCGCCTCGAATACGATCCAGGACGGGATCAGCCAGGCCAGCAGAAACTGCGCGCCGGGCTCACGCCGCGCCCGCCACACCGCCGGCGCCGCCATCGCGGCAAGCGGTGCGCCCGGCCAGAACGTGATCCAGAACAGCGCCAGGTAGAGTCCCGGCGGCGCACCGTGGGATTCCTGGGCCCCTAACTTGCTCAGCATGTCGCCACCGACGGAATCGGCGAAGAAGGCATCGCCCGCGCGCCAGAAGATCGCGACGAACCAGGGCAGCACCAGCACCAGCATCCACATCAGGCCCCAGAGCGGGCGCAGCTTCCACAGCCAGGAGGCGTCGCGGTCCTGGATCGCAAGCGCGACGATGGTGAGGCCCGCGAACATCAGGATCAGCGGACCTTTTATCAGGATGCCGACCGCGAGCGCGCTCCAGAAGATCGCGGGCCAGCTCCAGGGCGGATGCGTCTCGTCCTCGGCGCGCTGCCAGGACAAATAGGCCCGCGCCATCGCGCCCATCGCGGCGACGACGCAGAACAGCAGCATGGCATCGGTCTTGGCGAGGCGAGCTTCGACGCCGAGCAGCACGGACGCGCACATCATCAGCGCCGCCAGCACCGCGGCGCGTCGCGTGACGAAGCCGAGGGCGGCCCAATAGGTCATGAGAACGGCGCCGATCGCACCCATCAGCGAGGGCAGCCGGTAGACCCAGATGCGCAATTCGGCCTTCGGCAGCTTGAGCATCGACGCGGCTTCGACGGTCGCCGATTGCAACCAGTAGATGCCGACCGGCTTCTTGTAGCGGACGTCCTCCTGGAAGCGGATATCGACATAGTCGCCGCTCTCGACCATCTGCTTGGTGGCCTGGGCGAAGCGCGCTTCGTCGCGATCGATCGGCGGGATGGTGAAGAAGCCGGGCAGGAACAGCAGCAGCGCGCAGAGCACCAGGAAGCCGACCGCGCGCGCATGGCTGGCCGTGACGATGTCGAGCATGCGCACGAGCCCGCTGCCCGGATTTGCGGGCGATTTCGACTCGCGCGGGGCTCCAAAACGGGGGCTTGGGTAGGTCTCGGCCATTGGTTCCGCTTACGCTGAAACCGCCATCGCCACAACCGCTTAAGGCAGGGTCATTGAATTCGAATGACGACTGTGTCCGCGGCGCCCGTGGCGTCGATCACGGTGAGCCGGGCAAAGCCCGGACCGGGCGGATCGATCAGCCGCTGACGGCGGCCATCGATCTCGCCAAGCGCGGTGCCGTTAACCATGACGGTCATGGGCAGCACGCCGCCGGCGACTTTGACCGGCATGGCTGCGCTTTCCCGGCCCCCCGATCGATCGACGTCGATCCGCGAGCCGTTGAGCGGAAACTGAATGTGCAGCGCCTGCTCGCCTCCGTTGCGCACCAGTTCCCCGACCGGGCGGAACCACTTCAGGGGCAGCGGCAGCTTGGCGTTGCCGGCCACCAGGGTTCCCCGAGGAGCCTTCGGCAACGGCGCGAGCGTCTTGCCGCTGCGGGCAAAGGCGTCGAACAGGATGGGTGCGGCGGCGACACGTCCGATCAGCCCGGGAACCGGCGCGCCGTCCGGACGCCCGACCCAGACGCCGATGGTCATACGGCCGTCGAAGCCGACCGACCAGGCGTCGCGATAGCCGTAAGAGGTCCCGGTCTTGAACGCGATCCGGTTGTGGGCGGCGTTCTCCGGCGGTGGCGTTCCCAGCAGCACGTTGCCGACCTGCCAGGCCGCGACCTGATCCAGCAGCCGGAGCGGCTCACGGTCATCCTTGTCGGCCATGATCTCCCGCAGTGGCTTGGTGGTGCCGAGACGGGCAAAGCCCGCATAGAGCTGGGCGAGGTCCTGGAGCGTGACGCCAACGCCGCCGAGACCCATGGCGAGCCCTGGCGTCTCGTCCTTGGGCAGAACCAGATTGCCGCCGGCCTGGCGCAGCCGCGAGGCCAGCCGGCTCGAGCCGACGCGGTCGAGCAGCACGATGGCGGGCACGTTCAGCGACAATTGCAGCGCCTTCCTCACCGGCACCGTGCCCTGGAACGTCATGTCGAAATTTTCCGGCGCGTAGGAGCCGAAGCGGACCGGCCGATCGTCGATCAGGCTCTCCGGATGGACGAAGCCATCCTCGAAGGCGAGCCCATAGATGAAGGGTTTCAGCGTCGAGCCCGGCGAGCGGATGGCGCGGGTCATGTCGACCTGCCCTGCCCGGCTCTCGTCGAAATAATCGGCCGAGCCGACGCGGGCGAGCACGTCGCCGCTCTCATTGTCCACCACGATGATGCCGACCGAGATGTTCGGCCCAAGCGCAACGGCGCGGTCGCGCGCCAGCGGCTCCAGTACCTTCTGCAAGTTCGCATCGAGCGTCAGCTTGATGACCGGCTTGTCCTTGACTGTCGAAAGCGCGGTGTCGGAGGCGTGCGGCGCCAGGATCGGCATCGGCTTGCGCAGTTTCGGCACGGGCACCGCCTTGGCCTGCTTGGCGTCGTCGGCACTGATCACGTGCTCCTCGACCATGCGGTCGAGCACGCGATCGCGCGCCTTGCGCGCCGCATCAGGGTAGCGGTCGAGCCGGCGCGTCTCCGGCGATTGCGGCAGTGCGACCAGCATCGCGGCTTCCGCCAGCGACAGGCGCTTCGGCTCTTTGCCGAGATAGGCGATGGACGCCGCGCGGATGCCTTCGAGATTGCCGCCATAGGGTGCGAGCGCCAGATAGAGATCGAGGATCTGCTCCTTGCTCATGCTGCGCTCGATTTCGATCGCACGCACCATCTGCCTCAGTTTTGCGTAGAGCGAACGTTGCCGCCTCGGCTCCATCAGCCGCGCGAGCTGCATGGTGATGGTCGAGCCGCCCGAGACGATGTGGCCGCGCGTCCCGAGCTGCAACGCCGCGCGCCCCAGCGCCAACGGATCGATGCCGTCATGGGCATAGAAGCGCTGGTCCTCATAGGCGAACAGCAGCTTGAGATAAGTCGGATCGACGTTGGTCCTGGCATCGACCGGCAACCGCCAGCGCCCGTCCGCCATGGCATAGGCGCGCAGCAGCTTGCCGTTGCGGTCGACGATGGTGGTGGAGACCTGGCGTGCTTCCTCGAGCGGGAGAGGACCGAGGGAGTAGACCCAGGCGACGAAGCCGGTGATGGCGAGGATGAGGGTGAGAGCGGCGGCGGAGACGAGGCGAAAGGCGAGTTGCCCTCTCCGCTCGTCATGGCCGGGCTTGACCCGGCCATCCACGCCGTCATCCACCGCCTGTGCGGCCGCGGATGCCCGGGTCAAGCCCGGGCATGACGACTGATGATGTGGCTCCGCTGCGCTCATTCACTTCAACTCAGATTCGAGCCCGGCTCACTTCGCCGCCCGCACCTCGACGGTGCCCGTACCGGTGCGACCATAGCGCGAGGGATTGTACATGTCCTCGACATAGGCTTGCGGCAGCACGTATTTGCCGGGCGAGACCGCGCGCACGACGTAGGCGACGGTGAAGACCGACTTGGAATCCGAGGCCCGGTCCACGGCCGCAGTGAAGCGGTCGTCACGGAACTCGGTGTCTTCGGGCTCCTCGCCATCCTCGATCCAGTCCAGCGTGCCGCTGTCGCCGGAGGACACCAGCTTCGGGTTGTCGATCTCCAGACCCGCCGGCAGATAGTCGGACACCATGATGTGACCGTATTCGGGCTTGGCCTCGGTGATCTTCAGCACCACCGCGAAGCGCTGGTTCTGCTTGACCTTGCTGACGTCGGCGGGCTTGCCGTCGAGCGTGAAGTAGCTGCGCTCGATCTTGAAGCCGTTGGACGCCGCCGGCTCCGGAGTGACCGGAGAGCCCGACACCGACACCACCGCCTGCACCGGTGCGTCGCCGGTGTTGGTGATCTTCAGCGGCTTGCCGCTCAGCGCGTCCGCCTTGTAGCTGCGATAGAGCGCAGTCTTGACCGGCTGGCCGTCCACCTCGATGGACAGGTTCTCCTTGGCCAGCGCCCGCGCCGCCAGCACCAGCCACGCATTCTCCTGCGTAGAGGTGTAGGGCGTGAGTCCACGCGCGGTCTCGACCCGCGACACTGCCTGGGTCAGCGTCGTCCTCGGCGCGTTGCCTTCGCTGGCGAGCGAGACCAAAGCTGCGGCATCGCGAAGCTGCGAGCCGTAGTCGGTGCGGCCGAACTCGAGCACGGGCTTTGGCGCGAGGCTGTCGAGCGCGGCGCCATAGACCCGTTCGGCGCGGTTGCGGTCGCCGACCAGAGCGAGCGCCGCCGCAAGCTGCGACTTCGCAATCGGCGTTGCGAGGTTGGCGAGCTTGGTGTCGGCGAGATAGCGGAGATCGCCGATCGGCGCTGCGCCGTTACGCGCGAGCACGTAGAGGCCGTAGGCGAGATCGCGCCCACCGTCCTTTTCCGGCTCGTTGGCGTTGACGACGGAGTTGCGGATCCGATCGAGCGCGTTCTTGAACAGCACATCAGGCACCGCAAAGCCCTTTTCGCGGGCCCGGGTGAGGAAGTCCGTCACGTACGCGTCGAGCCAGGCATCGTCGCCGCCCGCGGACCACAGTCCAAACGAGCCGTTCGAGCCCTGACGCGCCAACAGACGTTCGATGGCGTCGCGGATGCGCTGGTCGACCTCGGTGTCCATGGCGAGATGCGCGCCGGCCGCGAGCTCGTTGACATAGAGCAGCGGCATGGCCCGGCTGGTGATCTGTTCCGAGCAGCCATAGGGATAGCGGTCGAGCGCTTTCAGGATCGTCGCCGCATCGAGCGCGGTCGACAGGCTCGCCGAGACCGAGACGCTGCCGGTGCCCGGCACGAGATCACTGAACATGTCCGAGGTCAGCGTCAGGCTCTCACCCTTCGCCAGCGTGCGGATCGAACGCCGCGCCAGCACCTGCGTCGCTGCCTTGACGTCGAACGCGTAGTGCCGCGCCAGCGCCAGGCCATTCGGCCCCTTGATGTCGACGTCGAGCGTCGCCTGCCCCGCCGCGGTCGCATCGAGCGCGAGCGCGAAGGAGTTGCGCTGCTTGGCGGCGAGCCTGACCGCGGTGGCGGGATTGCCGGTCATCTTCACCGGGCCGCCGGTCTTCACGTCGATGACGTAGTCGCCGGCCTGACCCTCGACATTGTCGATCTCCAGATTGACCGTGCCGTGGTCGCCGTTGAGCAGGAAGCGCGGGAGCGTCGTCGTCAGCACCACGGGATCGCGGATCACGACATCGGTGTTGGCGCGGCCGAGCTTGGTCGCGGTCCATGCCACGGCCATCACGCGCGCGGTGCCGGCAAACTCCGGAATGTCGAAGCTCACTTCCGCAGTGCCGTCGGCAGCGACCGTGACGATGCCGGAATAGAGCGCGAGCGGCTTCTGCGTCGGCGGTGAGCCCTGGAGCTCTCCCGCACCGGCATCGCCGCCGGACTTGATCTGGCCGCGCGTGCCCGACATGCCGTCGATGAGCTGCCCGTAGAGATCGCGGATCTCGGCGCTCAGACGGCGCTGGCCGAGATAGTAATCATCCGGCGCCGGCGGCTTGTAATTGGTGAGATTGAGAATGCCGACATCGACCGCGGCGATGACGATTTTGGCGTCCTCGCCCGGATTGAGACCCTCGAGCTTGACCGGGATCTTCAGCGTGGAGTTCGGCCGGATCAGCGCCGGCGGCGTCAGCTTCACCTGCAGCGTGCGGGTCTGCTTGTCGATACCGAACCATTTCAGACCGATCGCCCGGCCCGGCATGCGCTGGGCGGCGGCATCGAGCGGACGGCGCAGCGTCGCCACCACATAGGCTCCGGTGCCCCAGTCCTTGCCGACCGGAAGCTTGACCTGGGCGGTGCCCTCCTTGACGTCGATGGTTTGCGTCGTCAGCAGACGGTCGCCGAGCACGTTGATGGTGAGCTTGCCGGCACTGCGCACATTGACCGACACCGTCATGGTGTCGCCGGAGGCGTATTGCGGCTTGTCGATCGAGGTCTCCAGCAGGTCCGGCGTATCGGCGCTGCCGTCGAAATACCAGCCGACATCGAACTGCACCGAGGTCACCGGGCCGTCAGCGTCGTTCGACTTCACATCAAGCCGGTAGCGGCCGGGTTGCGGCGTGAGCGAGATCCGCGCCGGGTTGTCGGCAGCGATCGTGACGTCGCCGTCGGCGACGCGCGAGGTCGATTTGACGGGCTCGTACTCCCAGTAATTGTTCTGGCGATACCATTGGTAGCGCGACTCCATCTTCAGGAGCTCGTAGCGCAGGCCGTCGCGGCGCAGCGTCTTGCCCTCAGGCGAGACGAACACGACATCGAACTCGGCCTTGTCCCCCTCGGCGACGTTCTTGTCTCCGAACAGCGGCTTGATGCCGATCTGCGCCGCGGCTGGCGCGACCGGCAGCACGATCTTGCGCTCGACGGCGCGGCCGCCGGTCTCGACCATGCGGACGAAGATCTGCGCTTCCTGAGGCCGCGTCGAAGCGGGCTGCTTGTCGAGCGTCACCGGGAAGGTCGCAACGCCGTTGGCGTCGGCCTCGGGAAGATTCTCCAGCGGCGTGCGCTCGTTCGAGGTGGTCTCCTCGTCGGCGACGCCGAACTGGTAGCCGGCAAAGCCCGGGCGTTCGCTTGCAGGCGCGATCAGCATGTCGCCTTCGAGCGCAAGGCCCGAGGCCGGCGCGCCATAGAGGAAATGACCGTCGGCCTTCAGCTCCACTGGAGCGTTAGCCTTGATCACTTTGTCCTTGGCGGACAAGTCGAATTCGATTCTATCGGGCACGTAGTCCTCGACCATAAAGGTGGTCTCGCCGACCGAGGAGCCTTTTGGGTCGGTGAAGGCGCGCACGCGCCACGTCCCGGTCGGAACGGCCGAATTGAGCGGCACGGCCAGCGTACGGCCTCCGGCGCCCTGGTCCGCCAGCGAGGCGCGGCGGAATTCGACGCCGTCGGGGCGCTCGACCACCAGCGTCATCGGCCCGCCGGTGACGGCATTGCCCTGGCCATCGCGCAACAGCGCGGTCAGATAGACGGTTTCGCTGGAGCGGTAGACGCCGCGCTCGGCATAGACGAAGGCGTCGGCTCCCGCCGGAACAGCGCGCCCCGAGACGCCGCGGTCGGACAGATCAAAGGCGGAGGTCTTCAGGCTCAGGAAGGCATAGTCCGCCTTCTCGCCGGTGACCGTCAGCATCGCCGGCGACAGGCCGCCCTCGCCGCGCGCGAGGCCCGCCTCGAACAGCACGTGACCGGAATCGTCGGTTTTGCGCGTCGCCAAGATCTCGTTGTTGCGGGCGACCAGCCGCACCTCGGCCTTGCCGACCGGATCGGTTGAGGCCAGCGAGTTGACGAAGACGTGGATGCCGTCATTACCGGAATAGGCTGACACCCCGAGGTCGGAGACGATGAACCATTGCGTCGCGAGCTGGTAGTCGTCGTCCGAACCGGGGCTCTTGGCCGCGGCAGTCATCACGTAGACGCCGGGCTGGAGCTCGCCGAGCGCCTGGTCGACCGGGAAAGCGGTGGTGACGTCCTGGTTCAGCGTCATTGCGGTCGAAAGCTCGCCGGACCAGACCTTGACGCCGCGCTCGTCGCCGAGATCGCTGAGCTGGTACTTGGTCAGCGTCTTCTGGAAATCGCTGTCGACCACCGTGTTGATCAGGTTGCGGTCGCCGATGCGGAAGACGTTGATGTTGACCGCGGGCGTGTTGACGCTGACCACGGGAATGCCGCGCTGGCCGGTCCGCGGCAGCACATAGGCGCGGCTGGTGAAGCGCACGAAGGGCTTGCGATCGCGCACATAGATGTTGAACTCGGCCGATTTCGGCAGGCCCTCCTTCACCGTGGAGGGCAAGCCGGCGCGCAGGTTGATGTTGTAGCGTTCGCCGTGCTTCAGCCCATCGACGCAGAGCTGCTTGCCCTCGGCCGACAGCGCCGGCTTGTCCTGCCCCGCCAGCGCCAGGAACGGCGCGAAGTCGGTGCGCTTGGCGAGCTCTTCAGAGAACTGGAAGCAGGCACGCGGGCTCGCCGAGTCCGAGTCCACGGTATAGTCGAGCAGCCGGAAGCCGTGCTCGTCGCGCATCTTCTCGTACTGCCCGCGGACATCGGCGACCTCGCGCAGGTCGAGCGACAGCCGCAGCGAATCCAGCGCCGGCCGCCACAGCTTGCGTTCGGCCAGCGACTTGCCGAGGACGGCGAGCGCGTCCGCCTCCTCGCCCGGATTGCCGGCGCGCATGTAAGCGATGTAGGCCGCGGTCGAAGCGCGCTCCAGCAGGAAGGTCTGCTCGCTCGAATTCTTCGGCCAGATCTGGAAGATCACCTTGGCGAGCCGCAGCCAGTTGCCGGCATCGTCGGGGGTCGTGGCCACAATCTGGCCGAGCACCGACAGTCCGGTGCGGTAATCATTGCGCCTGAAGGCCGCGTCAGCATCCGTGCGCAGCGTCGCGTTGGTCTTGGCGACCGGCCCCGCCTCGCTCTTGATCTGCGCCTCGAGCTTGATTGCGGAATCGGCGAGATCGTCGCGCTTGAAGGCCTTGTCGGCGGCCTGCGCCGCGTTAAGGCCGAGCGCCAGCGCGGCGCAGATTGTGACGGCGCGAACAAGACCGATCATGGATGGACTCCCGGAAATCGCGGACGAACGCCGCTTGTCGCAAGAAATGCGCGGAAAGGTGACGGACTCAAGGCGATGGAACCAAAGGTGCAAATCGTCGCATTCGCCATGAAAAGGCAAGCCCAGAGGAGACCGATCAAGATACCGCCGCGCACGCCGTCCTGATGGCGCAGCACTACCCGACCAGTCGACCGGCGGCCGTGTCCCGGAAGCTATTCAGCGGTCCCGGCGATGTGATCCATCGTCCAGTCCACTGCCGCTCAACCCGGCACCCTGACACCCCACCGTTCCGCTTTGTCGCGGCAATGAGGAAAACGGTTCGGTTCAGGCTTGGCGAAAGACCCAATTTTTCATATTGGCATGCTAGATGAACGGCCAGCCGCCCAAACCGGCCGGCTCAAGACGGTCCCGTAGCTCAACTGGATAGAGTAGCGGATTTCTACTCCGCGGGTTGCAGGTTCGAGTCCTGCCGGGATCGCCAGTCCATTGACAGTCAACGTCCCTTCACGAACGCGTGGGTAACCATACGCCGGACTTTGAACGGCGCCGATCGGCCCTATGTAAGCGCCGGGCGAGATGCGCCCGACAGGTTTCTTAATGCAGCAATCCGAGTTGACGAGAATGGCGATCGCATCTGCGGTCGCGATCGTTGCGATGTCGTATTTGGCAATCGACGCAGGCGTGGTGAACACCAATGTGGTCACGAGGCCCGTCAAGTTGGCCGAGGCTTCGATCATTGGCACCGCAATGGGGCAGCATCACCTTGCCTTTGCCGTTCAGGATTGGGCGCGCCGCGGCCACGAGAAATCACGCCTGGAGCATTGCCTGGCGGTCGACTGATTGATGCGTCCTCCTTTCGGGCTACCAACAAAATTCACCCTTCATCACCTGCCGCCCGATGCGTCCGCCACCACACGGCAATCGCCGCGGCCAGATCATTCCAAAGCTCCGTCGGAAGATCCGGGACGGCCACCCGGACGCTGTACTGATTCGTGGTCGCGTCGTGAAACCACTCGGTCGCTGCGAAATCGAAGCCGAAGCTGCCGGCGTGGCGGATGGGAAAGCCCTCCCGGTGCAATGCGCTGCTCATGTCCTCGGCAGCCTGCCGCGCTGCCGCCTCGTCGAGCACGCGCCTTCCATGGAGGGTCACGTATAGACCGTGGGTGAAGTGAAGCTCGGCCGAGCGCGCCGGAAGCTTCGCAGCAAAATGTCGAGCCGTGCTGCGGCCGTTGCGCAGGATTGCCGCAACGCGCCGCTTCGTGAGCGCCCAATACGCCGCGCTGCCGGCGAAGGGTGGGAAGTGGGCCGGCAACGCCGCGCCGCCGAGCAGCCGCACCGCGTTTCGGGTTTCGGACGCGAGACGTTTCCATTCAACGCCCCCTGCCCGCGGCTGATGCTCATTCCCATGCACGAAAACGGCCGAGCCGAGCCGGCCATATTCCGCTCCGAGCGAATCGAGCTTGTTGTGGCTTCTCACCAACACCAGCGGAATTCCGTATCGGCGGGCCCACCTCTGGACACGCCGGATGCGGCCTGACCTGCCGGCGAAGCATGTCGTATCGAAAATCAGGAGATCGAGGCTAGATCCGTCACAGCGCAGCACCGCGTCGAAGGCGCCGGCGAAGGAGCAGGAATCCAACAGAAGTATGCGCGGCGAACTTATTGGTGCAAACGCATCGCCGAGCGGCAGCTTCAAAGCCTCGAGCCGCAAATGAGGGACGAAGGCCCGGATCAGCTCCAGCGTCTCGCCGTAGGCGCCCGGAAGCACGAGGATATCGGCCTTCTCCACGATCCGCGCGGAGGCGAGCAGTACGGCGGAGATCGCGGCCATGCCCGAGGCGGTGTAGATCGCCGTGCTCGCGCAGCCGCCCTCGAACTCGTAGAACGAAGGACCGCGTACCGTAAGATCGGCCCTCTGGTAGTCGTAACTGAACTCGAACGGCCCGCTGGCGAGATCGGCCGTATGCGACCACGCTGTCTCCGTCGCCTTCCACTCATGCAATTCGTGCTCCGCCCTCAGCGCCGCAGTGATCTGGAACTTGGATCTGACGACGTCGTCGACGGAACACGGACGCGCTAAATCGAGCCGGTTTCTCAGGCAGTCGTTCAAGAGCCTGAGTTCCTCGTGCTTTCGTTCCAAATAGGCTCGAATGGTCTCCATGCGCTTCTTGACAGATCCGACGAGCGTCAACGTGCGGAAAGCGCCTTGGGTCCAACACGCCCGTTGCAACGAACACGCACCCTCGCTGTTGAATCCATGCAAGGAGGACAGCATGGCTGACATCAGAGAGCACATGAAAATCATCGGCAAGGACGGCGCCCATGTCGGCACCGTCGATCGCGTCGAGGGCAACCGCATCAAGCTGACGCGCAAGGACAGCCCGGAAGGTCACAAGGACCATCATCACTACATCGACACCAAATATGTCGGTGCCGTCGAGGGGGACGTCGTCAAACTGTCGGTGAATGCCGACGCTGTACCGAAGACGGAAGCCGCCTGAAAACACCGAGCCCCTTCAGGGGCTGTTTGTTCACGGTCCGACTCCGCTTCGTTCGCAAGGCACGAATCGCGATCGCAAAATCGAGGGCCGAGCATTCGTTAATGACCGGTTCGGCCGGATCGATCATGCACTCACGAGCACGAGCAAGGGAAGCTCCCGCAGGATTTCAGCGCCGCGGATCGATACGGAACGAACGCGCGATCAGAGCGTTGGATAGCCGACTTGAGTGGTGCCGACTCGCCAGCCCCGGTCGGCTTTGAAGAACCCCGTGCTTGTCCCCCGAGCACGGGGTTTTTCTCGTGGGGAGCGGCCTACCCGCTGGTGCGGGTGCGCCCGGCGGCATCCGGCGGGTCCGCTTGCTCCTCGGGCGGGTCGCGGACGAGTTGATGCCATGCCAGGGCCAGCTGGATCAGTCGTTGCCGATCGGCACCTTCAGACGCCGCAGCCAGCTTCATTGCGGCTTCGGCTTCATGCCGTGGGTCGTAGCTGGAACACATGCGACCGATTTTAGATGGCCGATCTGGACAAGCGCATGGCAATTTCGCCCGTATGATTGCGGGGTGACCTCCGCGTCGCACAGGCATCGTTCGAGGTATCTGTGAACTGCATCACAGCCTGCACCGGACATCTCCGCTAAGCAGAGCTTCAACGCTCCATGGTGGAGTCAGGTCATGACGCGCAAAGCAGCAGCCGAGATCGTCGTCCCGACGCAACGACAGAGGTCCGATCTGCTCGGCATCGCCTATCTCGTGACCATCGCCATCGTGATGCTCGCCTGGATCGGCGGTCTGGTCTGGGCCACGATCGCGTTCTTCAGCTGGCTCGTGTCCTGACGCGCGAGGCGATAAGCGTCTCCGCGAGCGAGCGGCACAAGGTGGATCCTGCGCTAGAACAGACAAGGCAACACCTGCGAGAGTTTGATCCCGCCGCAAACGATCATGGCCCACAAGGCCATGCTGATCTGGATCGCATCCAGCATGTCCCACGTCCTCCGCGAATCATCACGATATTTTTCTTTCAGGCTTGCGTGCGGCGGCAACGAGCGCCAGCGCTAATCTGAAGCAATCGCCGGTGTGCAAAGAAAAGAGGCGGGCCTAGGCCCGCCTTCGTACTCCAATCCCGCCTGGAAAGTCAGTAACACGCGCGGGGATCGGCCTGCACATATTGGCCGTTCGGATAGCGGTAATAGCAGGTGCCCTGCGCCCAGTAGTAGCCGGGCTGGGATGCAGCGGTGGCACCGGCGATTGCGCCCGTCGCGCCGCCGAGAACCGCGCCTGCGGCAGCCCCTGTTGCATTGCCCGAGATCAGAACGCCCAGCAGGCCGCCGACGATCGCGCCGCCAAGCGCGCTGGCGCCGGGATCAGCTGGTGGCGGGGGCGGAGGTGGCGGCGCATAGGCGACCGGAGGCGGGGCATAGGCCACCGGCACGTCGTCGATATAGTCCTCCGAGATGTAGGCAGGCGGACCAGCCATTCGCTCCGGATAATAATACCAGACGCCGCCAACGTCCCACCACCAGCCGGAGCGGCCGTTGCGGACTTCGTGGCGCCAGCGTCCACCATCCCAGGCGAGATTGCCACGATAGGTGTGTCCACCCCAGTCCCGCACCGGGGCAGGACCGCGCGCCTGACGTCGCGGCGATGGGCCGTCGGCATTGCGCGGGCCAGGACCCGCATGGGGCTGACTACCCGGCTGCACGGGTCGAGTCGCCTGCTGGGGTGGAGGGCCCTTGCGCATAGTCTGATTGGTCTGCGGCGGCGCGCCAGCACCCGGTGCAGCCGGCGGTGGGCCCGCCTCTTTCGGCGGTCTCGCCTCTTGCGCCTGCGCCGACAGCGCGAACAACGACATGGCCGAAATCACGGGAATGATGATCTTCATGCGTTTGGACGCACTCATGCGTGCTCGCCCCCTGCTCTCTCGTGGCCGCGGTCCCTGGCGCGATCGACGAATCGCCGCGCGCCGGGCTGATGCCGGCCGAAACAACTGCCCTGCTTGATCGGCTAAGTCCCGTTACAAATGATTAAGATCAGGGCATTTTTTCGGCCCTGCGGGCCACGCTGACGGGCGCCTAGCGAGCCGGCTCGATCACATTGCAGTTGGTTCGCCCGGACATCAGGCAATCCTGCATCTTGCTGGCTGCGGTAAGATTCCGGGCAAGCCACCAGCCAACCCCGAGGATCACGATCGCAATGATCAAGCCGGCGATCGCGCCGCGGCGGTCGCCGCCGGACTGGCGCTCGGACTGGCGCTTCGATCGAGAATTGGGCTGCTCGCCGGGTTCGGATCTGGACTCTGGCTTCGACATGGCCGTCTGGTCGCGCTGGCGAGCCGGCTTTATCACCGCTGCGGCGTCGCGTCACACCCGATCAGCCGGTCCAATTCAGCCCCGGGTCTGCCGGATCGCATCCTTGCGCGAGGTTTCGACCGCCGGAATTGCCTCCTGAAGCCGCGGTGCGCAGCTCGTGAGCACGAATGCGGTCCGGGTGCATTCCCAATCCGCTCCCAGCACCGCACTCTCGATGGGCTGCGGACGAGCGAGCAGCAGCGCGGCGCCGGCCACGCTCGCCAGGGCGAAGCCAATTGCGAGCGCCTTCAGGCTTGGTCTTGAGATCGTCATGCCCGTGCTCCGTCTCGTATCGGGCGGACGCTAGGCCTCGCCCGTGTGCTCCCTTATGAGGGACATCACAATTCAGCAGTTTTTCCGGGCTACGAGAGATCGTCGGGGGGCGATTTTTCGTTGACCTGATCGGCTGCGATTATGGGTGGCTTCGCGACGCGCGCCGATGTACACGCTTCTGCGTCGCGTGGCGCCTGCTATGCCCAGCCGACGTACCAACAGGCACCGATGTAGGATCGAAAGCGAGGAAGACAAGGCTCGTCGATGAGTGGATTCAGGGAACCCGGCTTCGCAGACCGGCAAAAGGCGGCACAGGAAGCCCGCAAAAATCTTTTGAACAAATTCAAATCGCAACCGGGACCTGACGATCCGGCGGTGGTCGCACGCCGTGCTGAACGCGAGGCCCTCGCGGCCAAACGCGCCGAGGCGAAAGCCGCGCGCGAGGCGGCAAAGGCCGAGCAGAAGCGTCTCGAGGAAGAGACCAAGGCCGCCGAAGCCGCGCGGATCGCGCGCGAGGCCCAGGAAGCCGCCGAGAGACAGGCTGCCCTCGAAGCCGAGCAAAAGGCCAAGCGCGATGCGCGCTATGCCGCCCGCAAGGCCAAGCGCAAGTAAGTTCACTCGTCACGTTCAATTGAACTTGAACTGAAGCGCCGTTCCGGAGGCGGTCTTAAAGACTGCCGCCGGAATTCGCGAGTGCGCGGGCCGCTCAAGGCGGGCGCTGCGCGACGACGCAGCAGGATCAATTCTTCTTCATCATTCCGTCGTCTTTCTTCATGCCGTCCTTCGACATGTGATCCTTCTTCATGCCGTCGTCCTTGGACATGGTGTCCTTCTTCATCATGCCGTCCTTGGACATCGTGTCTTTTTTCATCATGCCGTCATCCTTGCCCATCTTGTCCTGAGCAAAGGCGGCCGGAGCAAACGCGAGGCCAAGCGAAAGAGCGGCAGCCGAGACGCCGAGCACGATACGGGTGCGAATGGTCATGGTTCATCTTCCCTTCGAGATGGTGTTTGTCAGCGACGGACGCCGCTATTTGATCTCGACGGATCGCCAGTCGGCGTTGTTACGCCGCCGCCGATAAATTTTGGCGAGCCCTCCGCTATCCGTCGTACTTTCGCGCGCGGGACCAGGAAGTGTGCAGCGCAGCACGGCCGGCACTTGCCGGGGCATTCGGTCTCGAACTATCAGATGAGAGAATATCGGCTGAAAGACCGGCTAGGATGAGCCTGAACGCCGGTCTCACAAGACCCGATCCAAATCACACCAACAAGAACCGTCCAAGGGGATCACACCATGATTACGCGCCGCCATCTGATCGCGACCGCCGTCGCCGCACCCGCCATCCTGCGCTTCGGCATCGGAACCGCGCAGGCCGCCACCACGCTGAAGATCTCGCATCAATTCCCGGGCGGCACCATCGACAAAGGCGATTTCCGCGACCGGCTCTGTCGCATGTTCGCTGCTGAAGTTGCCAAGCGCAGCAATGGCGACATCGCCGCGGAAATTTATCCGAACTCCTCGCTGATCAAGACCAACGCGCAGTTCTCCGCGATGCGCAAGGGCGCGCTCGACATCTCGCTCTATCCGATGCCTTATGCCGGCGGCGAGTTGCCGGAAACCAATATCGGCCTGATGCCGGGCCTGGTGACCACCTACGATCAGGGCCTGCGCTGGAAGAAGGAGCCCGTCGGCAAGGCACTGACCGATTTCCTCGCCGACAAAGGCATCATCCTGCTCACCTGGGTCTGGCAGGCCGGCGGCGTTGCCAGCCGCTCCAAGCCGATCGTCGCGCCCGAGGATGCCAAGGGCATGAAAGTGCGCGGCGGCTCGCGCGAGATGGACATGGTGCTGCAGACCGCCGGCGCCTCGGTGCTGTCGGTACCCTCGAACGAAATCTACGCGGCGATGCAGACCGGCGCGTGCGATGCCGGCATCACCTCCTCGACCAGCCTGATCTCGTTCCGCCTCGAAGAGGTCGCGAAGTCGCTGACGTCAGGCGCCGGCACCTCCTACTGGTTCATGCTCGAGCCGCTGATGATGTCGAAGGCGATCTTCGACAAGCTGCCGAAGAACCATCAAGATATCTTGCTCGCGGTCGGCACCGAGCTCGAAGCCTTCGGCCGCAAGGGCGCGCAGGACGACGACGTCGAGGTCGCCAAGGTCTACGAGAAGGCCGGCGCCAAGGTCTCGGCGCTCGATGCCGCCACCGTCGGCAAATGGCGCGACATCGCGCGCGACACCGCGTGGAAGGATTACAGCGCCAAGACCGCGACCGCGGCCAACCTGCTCAAGCTCGCCACCGACGTTGCGGCATGAGCCACGGTCCGCTTCCGGATCGTGACGACCTGCCGAGCGCTGCCGCCGGGAACGGCCTTGCGGCAGCGATCGATCGTGGTCTCGCCATCCTCAACAGCATCATCGTCGTGTTCGCCGCGATCGCCCTGGTCGCGGCCTGCACCATCCTGAGCTACAGCGTGCTGAGCCGTGCCTTGTTCAAGGCCGCCAATTACTGGCAGGACGAGGCCGCCGTGTTCCTGCTGGTCGGCGCCACCTTCATGACGGCTGCGTATGTGCAGCAGAACCGCGGCCATATCGGCATCGAAGCCTTCGTCGGCCTGCTCTCGCCGCTCGCCAACAAGGTCCGGCTCTGGCTCGTCGACGCCGCGACGTTCCTGTTCTGCGCCTTCTTCGCCTGGAAATCCTGGACACTGGCCCATGAAGCCTATGTCGACGGCCAGGTCTCGAATTCGATGTGGTCGCCGCCGCTCGCGATCCCCTATGCGCTGATGGCGCTCGGCATGAGCCTGCTCTGCATCCAGATCCTCGTGCAGCTTGCGCTGCCCTTCACCGGAGCCAAGCGGCCATGAGCGTTTTCGGTATCGGCCTTGCCTACGGCATCGCGACGCTGCTCGTGATGTTCTCGGGCATGCCGATTGCGTTCGCGCTCGGCGCGGTCGCGGTCGTGTTCATGGGCATCTACATGCCCTCGGCCTCGCTCGATACGGTGACCCAGAACGTGTACGAGGAAATGGCCTCGATCACGCTGCTGTCGATTCCGCTCTTCATCCTGAAGGGCGCCGCGATCGGCAAGTCGCGCGCTGGCCAGGATCTCTATTCGGCGCTGCATGCCTGGCTGCATCGCGTCCCCGGCGGCCTCGGCGTCGCCAACGTCTTCGCCTGCGCGCTGTTCGCGGCGATGGCGGGCTCGAGCCCAGCGACCTGCTCGGCGATCGGTTCGGCCGGTATCCCCGAGATGCGCAAGCGCGGCTATTCCGGCGGCTTTGCCGCAGGCATCATCGCCGCCGGCGGCACGCTCGGCATCCTGCTGCCGCCGTCCATCACCATGATCCTGTTTGCGGTCGCCGCGGAAAAGTCGCTGGGGCGTCTGTTCCTCGCCGGCATCGGTCCCGGCCTCTTGCTGGTCACCCTGTTCGGCGCCTATGCCGTGATCCGATTCCGCCGGGAATACAAGGCGGCTGAAGCGATCTACAAGAACGGCGGGCCCGAAGGTGCGATCCTGACGCGCGACGAGTACACGCTGGCCGAACGCTTCAGCGTGCTGCCGCGGGTGATCCCGTTCGTGCTGCTGCTCACCGGCGTCATGATCGCCCTCTATGGCGGCTACGCCACGCCGTCCGAGACCGCGGGCCTCGGCGGCCTGCTCGCACTGGCGCTGATCGCGGCGATCTACAGCGTCTGGCGCCCGAGCGACCTTGCGCCCATCATGAAATCGACGATCCGGGAATCGACCATGCTGATGATGATCATCGGCATGTCGCTGCTCTATTCCTACGTGATGAGCTATCTGCACATCTCGCAATCGGTCGCCGAATCCATCGTCGCGATGCATCTGCCGCGATGGGAGCTGCTGTTCGCGATCCTCGTCATGGTCGTCGTGCTCGGCTTCTTCCTGCCGCCGGTGTCGATCATCCTGATGACCGCGCCGATCATCCTGCCGCCGCTCCGCGCCGCCAATTTCGACATCATCTGGTTCGGCGTAGTCATGACCATCGTGATGGAGATGGGCCTGATCCACCCGCCCGTCGGCCTCAACATCTTCGTCATCCGCAACGTCGCACCGGACATTCCCCTGCGCGAGGTGATCTGGGGCACGCTGCCCTTCGTGCTCTTGATGATGCTCGCGGTGCTGCTGCTGTGCTTCGTGCCGGGCATTTCGACCTGGCTGCCGGACCTCGTGATGGGACCGGACGGGAGCAGGTAGCAGATAACAACTGCCGTAGGGCGGGCAAAGCGAAGCGTGCCCACCACCTGTCGGCGATCACGGAGAGATGGTGGGCACGGCGCTAAGCGCCTTTGCCCACTCTACAAGTTCTGCGCTTCTCGCATCTGCAAGGCTGACCCGCCCTACGAATTCTCCTTCCGCCGCGAGCGCGGTGCGTTCGCCACGACCTGCAACAGATCCTTACGGACGGCTTCGATGTGCCGCTCCAGAAACCGGCACGCCTCCTCGACCTTTTGCGCGCGGCAGAGCGCGATCAGCTGGGCGTGCTCCTTTTCGGCAATGCCCATCGCCTTGGTGTTGGAGAGCTGCAGACGCGTGTAACGGTCGCTGGTCTGGAGCAGCGACAGCACGATTGCGCGCGTGCGCGGCTGCGGTGCGTGCACGTAGAGCGCCATGTGGAAGTCGGCGTTGAGCTGGCCCCACTCGCTCACGTTCCTCGCCTTGATCGCCTTCTCGAACCGCCTATGGATGTCGTCGAGCCCCTCGAAATCCTCCGCGGTGAAACGCGGCGCCGACTGTGCGAGCAATCGCGGCTCCAGGATTCGGCGCAGGTCGAAGACGTCGTTGATCTCGTCCAGCGACAGCTCCGAGACGATGGCGCCCTTCTGCGGAACGATCCGCACCAGGCCTTCCGCCTCGAGCTGGAATAGCGCCTCGCGGACGGGAATGCGGCTGACGCCATAGGCCTCGCCGAGCGCGTCCTGGCGCAGTTGCGATCCGGCCGGATAGGTGCCGTCGAGGATCGCCTGCCGGAGTTGGTCGACGATCGCAGCCGACAAGGTGCGATGCTTCAGAGGCTGTCTCATCTGATCGTCTGTTGTCCTTCTCGACTCGTTCGGCCGACGCGGTCCCTGTCTTGCATGTTGAGACATCCGGCAAAAGCCAAGCACTCCACAAAAGAGAAGTGCCCAGCATGAGCGCGCCCTGCCGTCAAAATGACCGCAAACTCCGTTTGACTCCCAAAATGTATAAATTATACATTCGGCGATCGCACGACAAATCTTTCGGGGGTTGGGGCCTCTTTCATGATCGAGCAGACCATGCCGGCCACGCGCGCGCTCAGCCTCCGGCGGACGATCGTCCGGATGTCGAGCGCCCTGCTCGCCTTCGAGCGTCTGGCGCTGATGGGCCTGATGTACCTGCTCACCGGATTGATCCTGGTGAACGTCGTCACCCGCTACTCGCACTTTCCCATCTACTGGATTGATGAATCCGCGGTCTATTGCGTGGTCTGGCTGACCTTCATCGGCGCCTCCGCGATGACGCGGCTGCGGCTCGATTTCGCGGTGACGATGCTGACGGAGCGTCTTTCGCCGCAGCACCAGAAGGTCGCCAAGGTGACCTCGACCGGCCTCGTCGTCGTGTTCGGCCTCGCTCTGATCGTGACCTGCGTGCTCTGGATGGATCCGGTCGGGCTTGCCCGCGCCGGCTTCGATGGGCGCAAGCTCGCGGCCGCGACATTCAACTTCCTCTACACCGAGCACACCCAGACGCTGAACTGGCCGACCTGGGTGCTGTATCTGACGCTGCCGATCTTCGCGGTGTCGATGACCATTCACGGCCTCGCCAATCTGCTGGAAGATCTCGAGCTGGTCCCGCGTACGCCGCCAAAGGGCTTCCAGCTCTCCGAGCTGGATGGGGTCAACTGATGATCACGTCAGCAGCCTTCATGGTGTTCATGCTTGTCGGCGTGCCGATCGGGCTCTGCCTGTGCCTCGCCGGCCTGGTCTACATCGCAGCGTCGGGCAACCCGGTGCTGTTCCAGTCCTATCCGCTCCAGCTGTTCGGCGGCGTCGACAGTTATGGCCTGATCGCCATTCCGCTGTTCATCCTGATCGGCGAGATCATGAACGGCGGCGGCATCACGAGGCGCATCGTCGACATGGCGATGGCCTTCGTCGGCTCGCTCAAGGGCGGGCTCGCCTACGTCAACATCCTCGCCAACATGTTCATCTCCTCCATCCTGGGCTCCGCAACCGCGCAGGTCGCGATCATGGCCCAGATCATGGTGCCGGAGATGGAGAAGAAGGGCTACGACAAGACCTTCGCGGCGGGCCTCACCGCCTATGGCGGGATGCTCGGCCCGATCATCCCGCCCTCGGTGATGTTCGTGGTCTACAGCGTGCTGGCGCAAGTCTCGGTCAGCGACATGCTGATCGCCGGCATCGTGCCGGGCGTCATTCTCACGGTGATGTTCTGCCTCGTCATCGCGCTGATGGGGTACATGTACAACTACCCCCGCGCGGACTATCAGACGCCACGCCAGCGCGTCATGACGATCCTGCGGACCTCGCCGACGCTGCTGATCCCGATCGTGATCGTCGGCACCATTCTCGGCGGCATCGCCAATGCCACGGAGTCTGCAGCCGTCGGCGCGGTCGCCGCAGCGCTCGTTGGAAAATACTGGACCAGGGAGTTCAAGTTCTCCCAGCTGCCGCAGATGATGCTGCGCAGCGCGATCTATTCGGCGATCGTGCTGTTCCTGGTCGCTGCCGCCGCCGTGTTCTCCTGGGTGCTGATCTTCGGCAAGGTGCCGCAGGAGACCGCCGGGTGGATCCAGTCCGCCGCCAAGGGCCCGATCAGCTTCATGCTGATCTGCAACGTCATCCTGCTGATCATCGGCACGGTCATCGACGGCATTCCCGGCCTGATCATGACGGTGCCGATCCTGCTGCCGGTCGCAACCGAGATCTATCACATCGACCCCCGGCAGTTCGGAGTCGTGGTGGTGATCAACCTCGTGCTCGGCTTGCTGTCGCCGCCGGTCGGGCTCTGCTTCTTCGTCGCGGCCGCCGTCACCGGCGCCAAGCCCGGCAAGATGTTCATGGTGACGCTGCCCTTCTTCGTCATCTCCTGCCTCCTGCTGGTGCTGCTCTCGCTCTACCCGTCGCTCTCGCTGATCCTCGTCAAATAGGCCCATCCGAAAGGAGCCCGACCATGCCGCTTTCACGCCGCCGCTTTCTCGCCGCCAGTGCCGCCGCCTCGGTGTTCGCGCCATCGCTGGCGCTCGCCCAGGCCAAGGAATTCCGCCTCGGCCTGATCACGCCGAACGGGCATTCCTGGAACAAGGCCGCGCTCAAATTCGGCGAGGATCTCAAGGCCGCGACCAACGGCCGTCTGACCGTGACCGTGTTCCACTCCGGCCAGCTCGGCAACGAAACCGCGATGATGCAGCAATTGCAGTCCGGCGCGCTCGACATGGGCTTCATCCAGGCCGCCGAGCTCGGCTCGCGCGTGCCGCACATCGCCGCGATCAATGCGCCCTACATCGTCCGCTCGACGCCTTCGGTCGCAAAGTTCGTGCGCCATCCAGCGGCGGTGAAGCTGTTCGACGTGCTGCCGCAGGAGACCGGGACCATCGGGCTCGGCTGGGGCATCACCGGCATGCGCGCCGTGTTCTCCTCCAAGGACCTGAATTCGCTCGCCGACATCAAGGGCATGAAGCTGCGCATCAATCCGACGCCGGTCTATCGCGATTTCTACTCCTCGCTGGGCGCAGCACCGACGCCGATCCCGACGCCGCAAGTGTTCGACGCCATGGCCAACGGCCAGGTCGACGGCCTCGAAGCCGATCTCGAGTTCTCCTGGAATCAGCGTTTCGACAAGGTGTCGAAGGTGATCCTGCAGATGAATGCCGTCTTCATGCCGATGGCCGCCGTCGTCTCGGGCCGCGTCTGGCAATCGCTCCCCGCCGCCGACCGCGAGCTGATCACCAAGACGATCAAGACGACGCTTGATGCGCAGATCGACGAGCTCGCCGGCAACGAGCCGGCGCTGATCGAGAGCTTCAAGAACGCGCCGATCCCGATCCGCCAGGTCGACGCCAAGGACACCGAGGCCGTCATCGCCGAGTTCGACAAGATTTGGCTGCCGAAAGCCCCCGTGCTCGCCGAGCTGCGCAAGGTCGGCGCGACGCTCTGACCTCGTCCACCTCCCTCACGTCAATGCCCGGCGGATCGAATGATCCGCCGGCACAATTTCAATCGGAGCCAAACAATGAGCCCACGCATCTCCTGGGAAGGGGTCTTCCCGGCCGTTACCACGCAATTCAACGACGACCTGTCGCTCAATATCGAGGCGACCGCCAAGGTCATGGACGGCCTGATCCGCGACGGCGTCTCCGGCCTGATCGTCTGCGGCTCGGTCGGCGAGAACACCTCGCTGGAGCGCAAGGAGAAGGTCGCGATCATGGAGGCGGCGAAGTCGGTCGCGGCCGGCCGCGTGCCCGTGCTGTGCGGCATCGCCGAATTCACCACGGCCTTCGCAGTCGAGACCGCCAAGGAAGCCGCACGTGTCGGCATCGACGGCGTGATGGTGATGCCGGCCCTGGTCTACTCCTCCAAGCCGCACGAGACCGCCGCGCATTTCCGCGCCGTCGCCAGCGCGACTGACCTGCCGGTGATGCTCTACAACAATCCGCCGATCTACAAGAACGACGTCACGCCGGACGTCCTGGCCTCGCTCGCCGACGTCGAAACCGTCGTGTGCTTCAAGGATTCCTCCGGCGACACGCGCCGCTTCATCGACACCCGCAACATGGTCGGCGACCGCTTCGTGCTGTTCGCGGGCCTCGACGACGTCATCGTCGAGAGCGTCGCGATGGGTGCCGTGGGCTGGGTCTCCGGCATGTCGAATGCGTTCCCGCGCGAGGGCGAGACGCTGTTCCGTCTCGCCAAGGCCGGCCGCTTTGCCGAGGCGATGCCGCTCTACGAATGGTTCATGCCGCTCCTGCATCTCGATGCCCGCCCGGACCTCGTCCAGTGCATCAAGCTGTGCGAGCACATCATGGGCCGTGGCACCGCGCTGACCCGCCCGCCGCGCCTGGCGTTGCTGCCGCACGAGAAGGCCGAGGTCGAGACCATGATGGCCAAGGCGCTCAAGAACCGTCCGCGCCTGCCGGATGTCGGGCTGAAGGCGGCCTGACGAAAGCTCTCTCAGTCGTCATTGCGAGGAGCGCTTGCGACGAAGCAATCCAGGGTTGCTCCGCGGAGGGATTCTGGATTGCCTCGCGGAGCCTGTCATCGGGCCGCGCTCGCGCGGACCCGTTGGCTCGCAATGACGGAGAACTAGGAGACCGCTCGCCTCTTCTTCGCATTCAGCGCGGACGCCACGCGGCTTGCGGGCGGCTTGCCGAGCACGCCGCTCATCGCGTTGGTCGCCGCCAGCAGCCGGTCCATATCGACGCCGGTCCTGATGCCCATACCCTCGAGCATGTAAACGACATCCTCGGTCGCGACGTTGCCAGTCGCGCCCGGCGCATAGGGACAGCCGCCGAGGCCGCCGGCGGCAGCGTCGATGACGCGGACGCCCTCCTCCATCCCGGCATAGAGATTGGCGAGCGCCTGCCCGTAGGTGTCGTGGAAATGCATCGCGAGCTTGCCGACGGGAATGTTGGCGCTGACCGCGCGCAGCATCTCTTTTGCCTTGCTGGGCGTACCGACGCCGATGGTGTCGCCGAGCGAGATCTCGTAGCAGCCGAGCTCGAACAGCGTGCTCGCGAGGTCGGCGACCGCCTTTGGCTCGATCTCGCCGTCGAACGGACAGCCCAGCACGCAGGAGATATAGCCGCGCACCTTGACGCCGTCCGCCTTGGCGCGCGCCAGCACAGGCTTGAACCGCCCGATGGACTCCGCAATCGTACAGTTGATGTTGGCGCGCGAGAAGCCTTCCGAGGCCGCCGCGAACACGGAGACGACTTTCGCGCCCGCGGCACGTGCGGCGTCATAGCCCTTCTCGTTCGGCACCAGCACGTGGAATTCGGCGCCCTTCACATGCGCGACGCCGCGCAGCACGGCATCCGAGCTTGCCATCTGCGGGATCGCCTTGGGCGAGACGAAGGCGCCGACCTCGACCGTATCGAGGCCGGCCGCAACCAGCGCCTCGATGAAGGCTATGCGGGCCTCGACACTGACTGATGTCTTCTCGTTCTGGAGGCCGTCGCGCGGCCCCATCTCGATGATGCGGACGGAATCGCTCATGTCACTCTCCTGCCGGCTCGACCACGGCAAGCTCCACGCCCTCCTGCACGATATCGCCGACCTTGCACTTGATGGACTTCAGCACACCCGCATAGGGCGCCCGCAGCGTCTGCTCCATCTTCATCACTTCGAGAGTCAGGATCGGCGCGCCCTTGTCGAGCTTGGCGCCTTCCTCGGCGAGCACGGCGACGACCGTGCCCGGCAAGGGTGCCGCGATCTTGTCTTCGCCGACATGCTCCTCGCTCTCGCCGCCGAACGGATCGACCCAGTGCAGGTCGAACCGGCCGTTGCGGGTGCGCAGATACAATTCATGGCCGTCGATCACGGCAGCGACGGACGATTTGACGCCGTCGAGCGTGAGATCGAAGCCACCGTCCTTCGCCGCGATCGTGAAGGCGAGCTCGCGTTCGCCGATCAGCAGCGTCGAGGGGCCACTGCCGTAGTTCAGCGAGATCTTCTGCTCCGGCCCATGACCAACACCATGCCCGACACGGAAGGCAAAGCTGCGCTGGCGTCGGCCGACCGGCTGCCAGCCGAAGGTCTGCCAGGGTGAATTTGCCTGCGCACGCGCGGCCTGCTGCTCCTCGTTGACGACAGCGGCCACCGCGGCGCAGAGTTCGAGCTCTCCGGGCGCCGGCGCAGCCTGCGTCAACACCGCCAGCTCGCGCTCGATGAAGCCAGTGTCGACCGCATTCGTCCACACCTTCGGATGCGTCATCAGTGCCGACAGGAACGGGATGTTGGTGACGATGCCGCGAACGTCGGTCTCTTCCAGCCCGCGGTTCAGCCGCTCGATCGCCACGTCCCGCGTCGGTCCCCAGGCGATCATCTTGGCCAGCATGGCGTCATAGTACGGCGAGACCGCATCGCCTTCGCGATAGCCGGCGTCGATGCGCAAGCCCCCGGTCTCCGCCGGCAGCCGCCAGGTCGAGATCCTGCCGACCGACGGCATGAAGTTCTTGGTCGGGTTCTCGGCATAGACGCGCGCTTCGACCGCATGGCCGTTGAGCCGGATCTCGTCTTGCTTGAGCGGCAGCGCCTCGCCGAAGGCGACCCGCAGCTGCCATTCGACGAGGTCGATCCCGGTGATCAGCTCGGTCACGGGATGCTCGACCTGCAGACGCGTGTTCATCTCGATGAAGAACACGTCCTTGCCGTCGGAGACGAACTCGATGGTGCCGGCGCCAACATAGTTGACCGCGCCCGCCGCCTTTCGGGCGGCGGCGCAGACCGTTTCGCGTTGCGCGGCGTTGAGCGTCGGCGACGGCGCCTCCTCGATCACCTTCTGGTGCCGGCGCTGCAACGTGCATTCGCGCTCGAACAGCGACAAGAGATTGCCGTGGCTGTCGCCGATCACTTGCACCTCGATATGCCGGGGATTGTCGACATACTTTTCGATCAGCATGCGATCATCGCCGAACGCGGCCAGGGCCTCGCGCTTGGCGCTGACGATCGCAACCCCGAGCTCGGCCGCCGAACGCACGATCCGCATGCCGCGGCCGCCACCGCCGGCGGAGGCCTTCACCAGGACGGGAAAGCCGATCTTCTCGGCCGCCTTCGACAGCGTCGCCTCGTCCTGGGCCTCACCATGATAACCGGGCACCAGCGGCACGCCGGCCTTCTCCATCAGCTCCTTGGAACCGGACTTCGAGCCCATTGCCGTCATCATCCCGGCGGTCGGGCCGACGAAGACGAGCCCCGCATCGAGGCAGGCCCGCGCGAATTCGGCATTCTCCGACAGGAAGCCGTAGCCGGGGTGCACAGCTTCCGCGCCGGTCTTGCGCGCGGCCTCGATCAGCCGCTCGACGTTGAGATAGCTGTCGCGGGCGCGTGCCGGCCCGAGCAGCACGGCTTCGTCGGCGAGCGCGACATGCATCGCGTCGCGGTCGGCCTCCGAATAGACGGCGACCGTGCGCAGGCCCATGGCGCGTGCGGTGCGGATGACGCGGCAGGCGATCTCGCCGCGGTTGGCGATCAGGAGCGTGCGAAACGGCCGGTAGAGCTTCGAGCGGTCCATCACATCACATCCTGAACAGGCCGAATTTCGTCGGCTCGATCGGCGCATTCGACGCCGCCGAGAGGCCGAGCCCGAGCACGAGGCGCGTGTCGGCCGGGTCGATGACGCCGTCGTCCCACAGACGCGCGGTCGCGTAATACGGGTGCCCCTGGCTCTCATATTGCGCGCGGATGGGCTCGCGGAATTTATCTTCCTCTTCCCTGGACCAGCTATCGCCCTTGGCCTCGATGTTGTCGCGCCGCACCTGGCTCAGCACCATAGAGGCCTGCTCGCCGCCCATCACCGAGATGCGCGCATTCGGCCACATCCAGAGGAAGCGCGGCGAGTAGGCGCGGCCGCACATGCCGTAATTGCCGGCGCCGTAGGAGCCGCCGATCACGATGGTGAATTTCGGCACCGAGGCGGTCGCAACCGCCGTGACCAGCTTGGCGCCGTCACGCGCGATGCCGCCAGCCTCGTATTTCTTGCCGACCATGAAGCCCGTGATGTTCTGCAGGAACACCAGCGGAATGCCGCGCTGGCAGCACAGCTCGATGAAATGCGCGCCCTTCAGCGAGCTCTCGCTGAACAGGATGCCGTTGTTGGCGATGATGCCGACAGGAAACCCCCAGATATGGGCGAAGCCGCACACCAGCGTCGTGCCGTAGAGTTTCTTGAACTCGTCGAACTCGGAGCCGTCGACGATGCGGGCGATGATGTCGCGCACGTCGAATGGCTTTCTGCCGTCCACGGGCACCACGCCATAAATCTCCTCAGCGGCAAACAGCGGCTCACGCGGCGGGTGCATGTTGAGGTTCGGCCGCGCGGAAGGCTTGAGCGTGCCGACGATGCGCCGGGCGATGCCGATCGCATGGGCATCGTTCTGAGCGTAATGATCGGTCACGCCCGATTGCCGCGAATGCACGTCTGCGCCACCGAGCTCCTCCGCGCTGACGACCTCGCCGGTCGCGGCCTTCACCAGCGGCGGGCCGCCGAGGAAGATGGTGCCTTGATTGCGCACGATGATGCTCTCGTCCGACATCGCGGGAACATAGGCGCCGCCGGCAGTGCAGGAGCCCATGACGATCGCGATCTGCGGAATGCCCTGCGAGGACATCTGCGCCTGGTTGTAGAAGATGCGGCCGAAATGCCGCTCGTCCGGGAAGATCTCGTCCTGGAGCGGCAGGAAGGCGCCGCCGGAATCGACCATGTAGACGCAGGGAAGATTGTTCTGTCGCGCGATATCCTGGGCGCGCAGATGCTTCTTCACCGTCATCGGATAATAGGTGCCGCCCTTGATGGTGGCATCGTTGGCGACGATCACGCATTCGCGCCCTGAAATGCGCCCGACCCCCGTGACGACGCTCGCCGAATGCACGTCGCCGCCATAGAGGCCGTAGGCCGCGAGCGGCGACAGCTCCAGGAACGAGGTGCCGGGATCGACCAAGAGATCGACGCGCTGGCGCGCCAACATCTTGCCCCGCGCGGTGTGGCGGTTGCGCGAGGCCTCACCACCGCCGCCGGCGACCTGGCTCAGCTTCTCGCGCAAATCCGCGACGAGCGCGCGCATGGCTTCGGCGTTACGTGCAAAGTCTGACGAAGACGGATCGATGCTGGAATGGAGCGGCATGATGATTCCAATGAGGTGAACGTTAAGCCGTCTCGGCCATCAGCTCGCGGCCGATCAGCATGCGGCGCACCTCGGACGTACCGGCGCCGATCTCGTAGAGTTTCGCGTCGCGCCAGAGACGCCCCACGGGGAATTCGCTGGTGTAGCCGACCCCGCCGAGGGCCTGGATCGCCTCGCCCGCCATCCACGTCGCCTTCTCCGCCGAATAGAGGATCGCAGCCGCCGCATCCTTGCGCAGGGTGCGCGCGTGATCGGCGCGGTCGCAGGCGCGCCCCACCGCATAGACATAGGCGCGCGTGGCCTGCCAGGTCGAATACATGTCGGCGAGCTTGCCCTGCATCAGCTGGAAGTCGCCGATCGGCTGGCCGAACTGCTTGCGCTCGTGCATGTAGGGCACGACGGCATCCATGCAGGCCGCCATGATCCCGAGCGGGCCGCCCGAGAGCACCGCGCGCTCATAGTCGAGGCCGGACATCAGCACCTTGACGCCCTCGCCCACCTTGCCGAGCACGTTCTCCTCTGGCACCTCGCATTCGTCGAAGAACAGAGGATAGGTGTTGGAGCCGCGCATGCCGAGCTTGTCGAGATGCTGACCGTGGGTGAAGCCTTTGAAGCCCTTCTCGATCAGGAAGGCCGTCATGCCGCGCGGGCCCGCCTCCGGATCGGTCTTCGCATAGACGACGAGCACGTCGGCGTCGCCGCCATTGGTGATCCACATCTTCGAGCCGTTGAGCACGTAGCGGTCGCCGCGCTTGTCGGCGCGCAGCTTCATCGAGACGACGTCGGAGCCGGCACCGGGCTCGGACATCGCAAGCGCGCCGACATACTCGCCGGAAATCAGCTTGGGCAGATAGCGCTGCCGCTGCGCGTCGTTGCCATTGCGACGGATCTGGTTGACGCAGAGATTGGAATGGGCGCCGTAGGACAGCCCCACGGCAGCCGAGCCGCGCGAAATCTCCTCCATGGCGACAATATGGGCGAGGTAGCCCATGTTGGACCCGCCATATTGCTCCGGCGCGGTCATGCCGAGCAGGCCAAGGTCGCCAAGGCGCTTCCAGAGGTCTGCTGGGAACAGGTTGGCTTTCTCGATCTCCGCGGCGCGCGGGGTGATCTCCGCCTCCACGAAGGAGCGAACCGTGTCGCGCAGCAGGCTGATGTCTTCGCCTAGATCGAAATCGATGCTCGGAATGTTCAAGGCGATTCCTCCGTGTTTTGGGGTCCGAACCTAGCCCGGTCCGGGCCCTCTTGCAGTCGAAAAGGTTGCATTTTCCGCCAAACTTGGCGAGGATTTTCCTGAGGGAATTCCGATGCCTTTTCAAGCCGCCACCGCGGTCCCGCGCCGCGCCGTGACTCCCGCCGCCTTCGTCCGCGGCGTGGTCGCCGCCTATGAACGATACGGCCGCGATCCCGCGGAGGCGCTGAGCCGGGGTCAAGTCCCGCCGGACCTTCTCAATTCTCCGGATGGGAGGGTCACCGCGGCCCAGTTCGAGGCGCTGGCAGGCCACGCCATGCGCGAGCTCGACGACGAGGCGCTCGGCTGGTTTTCCCGCCGGCTGCCCTGGGGCACCTATGGCATGCTGTGCCGCGCCTCCATCACCGCGCCGACGCTGGAGGTCGCGATGAAGCGCTGGTGCAGGCATCACCGCCTGGTCACCGATGACGTGCTGCTCGATCTCGAGGTTGGCGAAGAGACCGCAATCGTTTCGATCCGTGAGCTGCGCGACCTCGGGCCGTTGCGCGAGTTCTGCCTGGTCACCCTGTTCCGCTACGTGCTCGGCTTCTCGTGTTGGGCCGTCGACTCCCAGATCGCGCTCCGCGCGGCTGAATTCCCCTACCCCGAGCCCGGCCACGTCTCGGTCTATCCGACCATCTTTTGCAGGAACGTCCGCTTCGACGCGGCCAATGCCCGCATCGTCTTCGACAAGCACTATCTATCGCTGCCGCTCGCGCGCAGCGCCACCGATCTCGACAACATGCTCGAGGGCGCGCTCAGGCTGACCGTGCTGCCCTACCGGCGGGACCGGCTGCTGGTCGAGCGTGTCCGCCGCGTGCTGCGCAATGCGCGTGGACGGATCCTCGGCGCCGAGGACGTGGCGAGCGAACTCGCACTCTCCACCCGCACCATGCATCGTCGCCTGCGCGAGGAGTCCACCTCGCTGCGCGACCTCAAGGAAGAAGCAAAATTCGAGCTGGCAAAACAGGAGCTGATGCGCGGCCGCACCCCGATCAAGCGCATCGCGGAGATCGCCGGCTTCCGCAACGAGAAGAGTTTTTCGCGCGCCTTCCGCAGCTGGACCGGCACAAGCCCGCGCGAGTTTCGCGGCCGGTATCGGTGAGGCACGCAGGCGCGCGACGTCAAAAAGTTGCGGCCCCCGCGATGCCTCGGAGGCCGCGACATTTCAGGGCTCGACAAGATTTCAGGCGTCAGTTCGAATTGGTCTGCCCGCCCGACCGAAGCTTGCGCGACTGCGTCTGCTTCGGCTGAAAGGCGAACGCGTCGTTCGAGGTCTTGGAGGCGCCGCTCTGCGAGCAGATGCCGCCGATGCCGCCGGCCGCTGCCCGGCATGCTTCCATCGTCGGATAGCCGCAGCCATGCGCCGCCTGGGCACCGTTGGTGATGCAGTATTCTTCGGCCTGTGCTGCGGGGGTGGTCATCATGAGAAACGCAGATGCAAACAGCGTCGCGGCCGATGCGACGAACGCCTTCGAAATCGATGTCATGGTGTCTTTTCCTGCTTCAGGGTCCCACAAAAAAGTCCTCGGCATGCCAGGCACGCGGAGGTTCACGCCTTGGATCTAGGCCGGCCCAGGGACCCGACAATCACGGCTCAGCGCATTGCAGGGCTTCGCAAATCACATGTCACAGTTAGGTGACTAACTCATGCACAATAATTCGGATTGCGTGAAATGCCGAGCGGTCCGTACGGATGTCTCGAGATCCCTATCCCGCCGGCGCCGCTACCGCGACCTCCTGCAACGGCAGCGGCACATCCTTCGCGACGCCCAGCACGGGGAAGCTGCGGACGTTCTTCACGTTCGGCATCGCGGCGAAATGCAGGAGCTGCTGGCGCATGCTCTCGACGCTGGGCGCGACGCACTTCAAGAGATAATCGGTGTCGCCCGAAATCCGCCAGCACTGCTGGATGCGCGGGATCGCGGCGATCGAGTTCTCGAACGTCTCCAGCACCGGCTGGGCCTGACTGCCGAGCTGGATCGAGACGAACGACACCACCTCATAGCCGAGCAACCGCTCGTCGATGACGGCGCGCACCGCCCGGATGACGCCCCGGCTGAACAGCGATTTCAGCCGCCGCAGGCAGTTCGGCGCCGACACGCCGACCCGCAGTGCCAGCTCGTTGTTGCGCACCCGCCCGTCCTGCTGCAGTTCGGATAGTATCTTCAGATCGACGCCGTCGAGCTGGTCACGCCCCGCCATACCCCACCTCGCCATGAGCTCGTCATGGCCCCAGCGAAGCACGCAGCGGAATTGATGCCAAGGGGTGCTGGCCACCGATGCGACGTTGTCACGTACGGGCGGAATGCCTCTCCGCCATCAAGCCGGGCTTGTCCCGCCGGCGGCCGCCCGCCCCTCAATGCGTCCAGGGCTCGCCGCGACGGAACGAGAAATTGTCGGCATAGGCAACCGGCCGGCGGATCGACTCCTGCGGCTCGACCACCTGGTAGGCGATGCCCTTGCGCTCGCAATAGGCGATAGCCTCTTCCTTGGAGTGGAAGCGCAGTGTGATCTGCTGCTTCATGTCGCTCGACGAGGTCCAACCCATCAGCGGCTCGACCGAGCGCGGCTGCTCCGGCTCGTAGTCGAGCTGCCATTCCTTCGTCTTCGACCGGCCGGATTGCATCGCGTTCTTGGCGGGCTTGAAAATGCGTGCGGTCATGGCTGGTCCGGGCCTCTTCGTCTTTTCGTTCGATTTCGATGCGTCACGGTGGCAGTTGGTGGAAATCTCGGGGATAGTATAGAGAAACCGATCGGGAACTGATCGGTGATTCCGGCTCCCCGGCACCTCACCAACGGTATAGTCATTATGCTGCACCGTGACAATTGCGTACCCGCCTCCGGCGCCGGTATCCCGCCCGGCGGCACCGCCTCGCCGACACCAGCGTATCCGTCCCCTTCGAAAGCTCCCGTCGCATGGCCTTCCTGAACATCAACGCCACGCTCCCTGAAAAGGGCCGTGATCTCAGGCTCGACCTGTTTCGCGGTGTCGCGAACTGGGCGATCTTTCTCGACCATATCCCCGACAATGTCGTGAACTGGATCACGACCCGCAACTACGGCTTTTCCGACGCGGCCGATCTGTTCGTCTTCATCTCCGGCTATACCGCCTCCTTCGTCTATGCGCGGATGATGCTGGAGCGCGGCTTCGTCGTCGGCGCCACGCGGCTGACCAAGCGGGTCTGGCAGCTTTATGTCGCCCACATCATCCTGTTCGTGATCTACATCGCCTCGATCAGCTATCTCGCGCTGCGCTTCGGCGATTCCGAGATGATCAACGAGTTCAACGTCGCCGGCCTCGTCGACAATGCCACCGAGACGCTGCGCCAGGGCCTGTTCCTGCGCTTCAAGCCGCTCAATCTCGACGTGCTGCCTCTCTACATCGTGCTGATGGGCCTGTTTCCGCCGGTGCTGTGGTTCATGCTGCGCAAGCCCGACCTGACGATGGCGCTGTCGATCGTGCTATGGCTCGCCGCGCGCCACTTCGGCTGGAATCTGAACGCCTATCCGGCCGGCCAGTGGTACTTCAACCCCTATTGCTGGCAGGTGCTGTTCGTGTTCGGCGCCTGGTGCGCGATGGGCGGGGCCCGGCGCTCGATGGCGCTGATCAATTCGCCAATTACCCTGTGGGCCTGCCTCGGCTATCTCTTGTTCGCGCTGGTCATGACCATGGCCGGCCGCTTCCCCGCTCTCGGCGGCATGCTCCCGGAATGGCTGTTCGCGGCCTTCAACCCCAACGACAAGACCAATCTTGCACCGTACCGCTTCCTCCATTTCGTGGTGATCGTGATCCTGGTGATCCGCTTCGTGCCGAAGGAGTGGCCGGGACTGGAGTGGAGGGTGTTCGACCCCTTGATCGTGTGCGGCCAGCAGTCGCTCGCCGTGTTCTGCGTCGGCGTGTTCCTGTCCTTCGTCGGCCATTTCGAGCTGTCGATGAGTTCGGGCTCGCTGCTCGCGCAGATTTTCGTCAGCATCGCCGGGATCGCGATCATGACGACGGTGGCCTATTACATCTCGTGGTCGAAGAAGCAGGACAAGCCGCTGAAGCCGCCACCGGCCAAGCCGGCCGCAGAGGCGAAGGCGGCCTGAGAGAGGCGGCCCCTACGCCGCCTCTTCGCCGTCGAACTCCGTGAACTTCTTGTAGATCCATTCGCGGCCGTCGTGGCGGCGCCAGACCTTGCCGACAACGAACTGCCCATTGATGGAGCGGCGCGGCACGATCACGGTCCAGAGGTGCCAGATCTCCGTCCAGCTCGACTGCGGGCCGACGGTCTTGAGGTCAAGATCAAAAGACATGGGACAGAACTCGCTGGCGCAGAACTCAACTGATACGCGCGCTGCGACGAACCATGATCTGTGGTCGCACAGAAGGGCAGCCCATCGCGAGCCGGGTCCGAGCTGATAACAGCCACCCAAGCGGCCGCAACAGCCGCTCGCCTTTAACCTAACCGATCAACCTTACTTCTTGGGATGGATCGGCGCGATCGGTTGAAAGCCGGCGCCGGCTTTTCTAGAATATACGTGATTTGAGAACGAGCGCACTATTTCAGCGCACGGTGATTTTCGAGCTGACGTCGGGCTTTGCCAGCAATCGGACGTTTGCAAAAAAAAAGTTGATTTGCGGGGAACAACGACAATGAAATTGCAATGTGCACGCCTGCGCCTCGCGTTGCGAATGGCGCCCGCGCCGATCGTGAGAACGCCGTCACAGGAGCCGCCGCAAGCCGCCAACGACAGCCAGGCGGTCTGGTCCTTCGTCCCGTTTCCGCCCGGCTGGCACGCGTCGAGCTGACCAGCGCGGCCGGAAAAGCGCAACGCCGCGCAAGCGGAATATCATCGCTTGGCGGCGTCCGTTTAGACATTGGGCGCTGAAATCCCCAATGCAGATATGTCTATGGCGACGCGCAAAGGTTCGATGCGGCTTTGCTGATGCCGCGCGAAGCGGACGGCAGGACGTGAAAAATCCCGGGCGGGCGCCTTTCTGGCCCTCACCTCGCAACCTATCCCCGAGATACGAGTTGCCACTTTTTCCCGCATGCCCAAATCCACTCGAGCCGGAGCGCGGCCGTGAATTTTCGCGAACCAGCAGTGATCCATCACCAGCAACCCGCAAGTGAGAGCGAGGCGGTGGGTCAGATCGAGATCCAGGAGAATGTGACCGACACGCCGGAGGCTGGAAGCTCCCTGTTCGCCATCTGCGGGATAGGCGTGGCCGGATTGGTGATGCTGGGGTGGATCTGCGCTCTCGCCTGGATCGCCTGGCGCATCGTCGGTTGGATGCTGTCTTGAGGATGTGCGCCTCCGAGGAACGGACGTGGCGCTCAACCTCGGGACTGGTCGGGGCAGCTGGATTCGAACCAACGACCTGCAGTACCCAAAACAGGGCGCGCGTCGAGCACGAGCGAGCAAAGGGGTGCATAGCGCGATATTGCCCCTTGCAAAGCACCGATTTCATTGAGATACCAGCAGTCAGCTAGAGCATAGAAGAGCGCAGACGAGCACCTGCTATCTTCCCATGTTCTTCCCAGAGGGGATAGTGATGAAGCTGACGGCAAAAAATCTGCATCAGGCGCAGCTCGAGCCAGGCGTTTCCGACAAGATCTTTTTCGATGATGAGATCGCCGGCTTTGGCATCCGCGTTCGCGCCGGCGGCTCGCGGAATTGGGTGTTCCAGTACATGCTCGGCGACAAACAGCGCCGCATGTCTCTCGGCCCGGCGACACCGGAGAGCTTCAAGTCGAGGAAGGGCCCCGACGGCAAGCCCCTTCTCGGCATCCGCGATCGCGTGATGCAGCTGTCGCTCGACGTGAAGCACGGCAAAGACCCCCAGGGGGAGAAGGTCGAGAGCCGGACGCGGGCGAGCGACACCTTCGAAACCGTGGCCGCCGACTATCTAGCGGCGAAAAAGGCGTCGACTCGGCCCGGAACCTACGAGGAGACTGAGCGCCACATCCTGAAGCACGCTCGCCCCTTGAACCGGCTGCAAGTCGGCAAGATTCAGCGCCGCGACATCGCTGGCCTGCTCGGCACCATCAGGACAAACAGCGGGCCCGTCGCCGCCAACCGTGTGAGGTCGACCCTGTCGGACTTCTTCGCCTGGTCGATCGGCGAAGGCATCGCCGAGCTCAACCCCGTGTTGGGAACCAACAAGACCGAGGAGACAAGCCGCGAACGCGTGCTGAAGGACTTCGAGCTTCGCTTGATCTGGAAACATGCCGGCAACGATGACCACGGCACCATCCTCAAGTTGATGATGCTCACCGGTCAACGTGCAGACGAAATCGCGAACCTCAGCCGCTCCGAGCTCGCGAAGGTGGAGGTCCCGAAGAAGCGGGGCGAGGATGGCGCTCCTGACCTGCCCGCCTATGAGATCGACGCAATCGACCTGCCGGCGGAGCGAACAAAGAACAAGCGTCCTCACATCGTGCCGCTATCGGCTCCGGCAAAGGCGCTGCTCGACGCGCGGCCGCTGCGCGCGAACGGCGACGGCAAACCCCGCGAATTCGTATTCGGCATAGGGCAGCGCGGCTTCTCCGGGTGGTCACGGAGCAAGGAACGTCTCGACGAGCGCATCGCGAAAGACCTGGGCCGGCCGTTGGAGCACTGGCGGCCGCACGACCTGCGCCGGACCATGTCGACCAAGATGAATGACGAACTCGACGTCCTGCCCCATGTCGTCGAGGCTATCCTGAATCACGTCTCGTCCGTGCAGAGTGGCAAGAAGGGCGTCGGCGGCACCTATAACAAAGCGCTGTATCTCCGCGAACGCGTCGTCGCGCTGCGCCGCTGGGCCGATCATCTCGCCCACATCGTGAACGAACAGCCAGAGAAAGCGGCTGCCACCGCGGAGGCGTGACGATGGCCGATGACGAACCGTTCTCCTATGAGAAAACAACCGATCCCTATGGGTGGGCCAAGCGCAAGGCCATGAACCTGTTTTTAGAGATTCGCGAGGTCATTGGCGAGAAAAACGCTCGGCATGTGTTTGCAATCTGGGGCACACCGCCATCACAGGAACGGCTCAACGAAATCGAAAACATGGGTCAGATCGATCGCCTTGACATCGAGTTCAAGGGGAACGTCAAGGCTTTCGCGCGAGCCTTTGCGGCGGAAAACTTCAAGGACCCTACCCCTGAAGAAATTGCCAATGTTGAGCGGCAAATTCGCCGCCTCAATGCGAAGAGGAAGAAGAATCCCTTTTGGCCCCAGCAGGGGTGACAATTCTTTGGCGGGATTGTCACCTGACCGTTCAAGCAAAAATTTGACAGCTTATTAAGGCGCCCACGCCCGTGGCCTCCTCCGTGCACGAATAAGCACAGGAGCGCAGGCACCATGACCCCCGAGCAGATTGAGAAGATCAACCGCACCGCAGCGTTGCCCGACGATTGCGTGATCGACGATCCGCTGGCGGCTCTCATGCTCAATATGTCGGTGTGGACGCTGCGCCGTAATAACCCGGTGCCGGCCGTTCAGTTGACCACCCGCAAGCGCGGGCGCCGTCTCGGCAACATTCGCCAGCGCATCCGCGGCGAACTCTCTGCATCCTAAACAAACACGACCCGCGCGCGAGGTCTTCGCACCGGGCCGTGGGAACGCTTGCAGCTTGCCGACCGCCAAATCAGCGAAGCTGTCGTAATCGTTCCTGACGCCGTTCGCAAGGCCCGCCCGCCGAAAGGCACAGCCATGGGCGCGACCCTCCGTCCTCATCAGGTCCACCTTCAGGATGCAATCGAACGCGCGATTAGCGCGGGCTGCCGGCGCATCATGGGCCAGGCACCGACCGGTTTCGGCAAAACCATCCTCGCATCCACGACCGCCGGCAAGATCCTCGACGCCGGCAAGCGCATGATCTTCGTGGTCCCGGCGCTGTCTCTCATCGACCAGACCGTCGAGAAGTTCTACCGCGCAGGTATCTACGACGTCGGTGTAATCCAGGCCGACCACATGCTGACCAACTACGCGCGACCGATTCAGATCGCGAGCGTGCAGACGCTTCAGCGCCGCACCATTCCGCGCGCCGATCTCGTGATGATCGACGAGGCCCACCGCTGGTACGACTTCTATGCAGACTGGATGTCGCGGCCGGAATGGGCCGATGTCCCCTTCATCGGCCTGTCGGCAACGCCGTGGACGCGCGGCATCGGCAAGCATTTCGACAAGCTGATTATCGGCTCGACAACGGCCGAGCTCATCGAAGCTGGATATCTCGCGGACTTCCGCGTCTTTGCCCCCTCCTCGCCTGATCTGACGGGCGTCCGAACCGTCGCCGGCGATTATCACGAAGGTGATTTGTCCAAAGCGATGGACAAGTCCGGGCTCGTCGCCGACGTGATCGATACGTGGAAGGAACGCGGCCGCGGCCGCCCAACGCTCTGCTTTGCGGTCGACCGTGTACATGCCAAAAACCTGCAGCAAAAGTTCTGCGCGGCAGGCGTTGTCGCCGAGTACATCGATGCCTACACCAAGGCACCTGAGCGTGAAGCGATCGCCCGGCGCTTTCACGCTGGCGAAGTCGAGATCGTTTGCAATGTCGGATGTCTCACCACCGGCATCGACTGGGATGTTCGCTGCATCATCCTCGCCCGTCCGACCAAGTCGGAGATGCTCTTCGTCCAGATGATCGGCCGCGGTCTCCGCACCGCCGACGGCAAGGACGACTGCCTGATCCTCGATCACAGCGACAACCACCTGCGGCTCGGCTTCGTCACCGACATCCATCACGACAAGCTCGATGATGGTCGCGAGCGGCAGAAGTCAGAGCCAAAGACCAAGGAAGCGCTGCCGAAGAAGTGCCCCAAGTGCACCTTCCTGAAGCCTCCGAAGACGCCGATTTGCCCGGCGTGCGGCTTCAAGCCCGAGCCAAAGTGCGATGTCGTCAACAAGGCCGGCGAGCTCATTGAACTGCGAACGCGCGATCAGAAGACGAAGGTCACGCACGCAGAGCGCGTCACGTTCTATTGCGAGCTGAAGCATTTCGCGGCCGCGCGCGGATACAAATCGGGATGGGTGGCGCACAAGTTCAAGGAGAAGTTCGGTTCATGGCCCACGGGGCTTGATGGATATCCCGCCGTCAAACCGACAGCCGCCACGCTCGGCTGGATCCGCTCCCGACAGATCGCCTACGCCAAGGCCCGGGGTGCGTCATGGCGCTGACACCCCTGTCCGAACGCGCGCGCGGGCGCTGGACGTCGATCCTCCCGGCCCTCGGCATCCACAAGAGCTACCTGAACGGCAAGAACGGTCCTTGCCCGCTCTGTCCGGACGGCGGCCGCGATCGCTGGCGGTTCGACAACAAGCGCGGTGATGGCACCTTCATCTGCAGCCAATGCGGCGCCGGCCAGGGCATCACGTTGGCACTGCGCTTCACCGGGCAGCCCTTCAAGGAATTGGCGCCGCGGATCGAGCGCATCCTGGGTGAAGCGCCTCATCTCGAGCAGATTGTCGTCCCCCGATCGGACGCGGACAATCGCGCATCCCTCAATCGTCTGTGGCAGGCCAGCCGGCCGGTGCAGCCGAGCGACCCGGTCGACCTGTGGATAACCGGGCGCGGCATTCATGTCGCCACCTATCCCCGGACGCTCCGCGCCGCGCCCAGGGTGCGCTATAGCGGCCCGCCGGTGTCGTGGCACCCGGCAATGCTCGCGATGGTGACGGACGCCTCCGGCAGGCCCGCGACGATCCATAAGACCTACATCAGCGCCGACGGCAGGAAGGCCGCGATCGAGAAGGTCCGCATGTTCTGCCCCGGCACGTTCCCGGCCGGCGGCGCGGTGCGGCTGACAGCCTCCTCCGACGAGCTCGGCATCGCCGAGGGCATCGAGACGGCCTTCGCGGCCATGCAGATGTTCGGTGTGCCGACCTGGGCGGCGCTGAACGCTGGGGGTGTGGAAAAGTTTGAACCGCCGCCCGAGGTCCGCCGCCTCGTGATCTACGGCGACAACGACCGCAACGGCACCGGCCAGCGGGCCGCCTACTCCCTTGCCTCTCGCCTGGCTGGCCGCCTTGCCGTGGACGTCCGGATTCCTGCGCGCACCGGCGATGACTGGAACGACGTGCTCCGCGCATGACTCGCCCTGCCCCGCACATCGTCAAGGCGAAGAAGCGCGAGATCCAGGTCCGCTACCGCCGCAAGTTCAACTACGCGCCGGTTCGGGTGGCTGAGATCGATCGCCTGCTGGTCAGCCGCTACGGCCAGCACCTGCCCAACGATGACGCCGGGCGCGACGACGCCCTGGTCATGGTGCACCACCTCGCCCAGATATCCGGCGACGCTCCGGCCCGTATTAGCCGCTGGCTGGCCAAGCGCGCCCCGTGGATGCCGCCGGACGAGATCGAGGCGCTGATGACCCGGGTGTTCGGGAAGCCTATCCGCTGGCGCGCCCCGACGCTCGGAAAGCGCATGCAGCTGACCTACGCCGAGCGCTGCCGCCTCCGCATCACGACCATTGCAGCCATCGACATCTCTCAGGCCGAGGTCGAGGCCCGGCGCGCCGAGAGCAAGCGCCTCGCGAAGGAAGCGAAGCGCAGGAAGGCCGGCGTGAAGCCGCGAGCCACCTATGAGGCCGCCTCAATCGGCCGCGGCGAGCCCTGGATCGCTGAGGGCATGTCGAGGGCGACGTGGTATCGCCGCCAGAAGCAGGCCGCGCCGCAGCTCCAATGAGCCCGCCGAGGGGTTTTCGCGCGCGCTTTCCCTACTACCTCCCCAAGCACTAAAGGACCCGTGTGCGCGGCAGTGCGCGCTACTTGCACGCGCGCGAGGAAATCGACCTATATGCTTGGGCCACACATTCTCATGCGTCGTGAGAAAGTCCGGCCCAAGCATAGAGATCTACATTGGTAGGGCCACACTTTCTCACGAGCAGATCACCAAGCTTTGGGTGACCTGTGCCGAGAAGTTTGTTGGAGGCTTAAGCGAACTCCGTCCTCACGCATCAAACGTAACCGCAAAAGTAGGCTTCACCCTCCGTGCTTTTTGCTCAAGCCATTGGCGGGACTCAGCCTTTCTACGTTCTGGCATCGGATCTGCGATGCTAACCGTTAGCGTAACAATTACCCCTACCCGCAGTCTTGTGGACTGGATGTAATCCTTTGCATTCTCTCGTATTTCCAGTTGCTTAATTGTGGTAGACATGACCTGCAAATCACCTTGGGAACGCCATGGGAAGATTGAGGCTACCAGAAGCGACCGCCGCCACCGGCGAAGGAACGGCGATGCTGCCGGCGAAGCGGCTGATCTCGTTGGCGCACTGCCTTGGAAGCCCTGGGGCCCCCTTTTCGATCGACGGGGGGTGGGGGGAAAATTCGCCGTCGTTGTCTAATTCGAGGTCCCCCTTCTTTTTCGCGGCGGCTCCAAAAAACCTGTTGCCCGAAGGTCACGCCGAAATTTGGCGGCACCGGTCCCGAGAAGCTCCCGTTCGGTGTGCAGCATGACTGATCCCTATCGCGAGAAGACGCGACAATTGTGGGGCCGGCCATCGCGCACAAAGCGTGAGCTAGTCGACCTGCTCCGCGCGCGCAAGGAAGCGTTGAATGTTTCGCACGAGACAGTCGACGCGATCGTGGGCTGGTCTGACCGGTTGTCGTCGAAAGTCTTGGCGCCGGCGCCGCGGAGGGGCCTGACGGGTGAGACGTTGCAAGCGGTGCTTGACGCGCTCGGCCTCGGCATAGCCGCGGTGATCCTGGTCGAGGATCCGGAGCAGACGGCCAAGATGCAGCACCGGTGGACGCAGCGCGGTGTGACGGGGCCCCGTCCTGTTGTGCGTTGTTTGGAAAATCATTGCGACGCAGAAATGGGCTCGACGAACACGGAGGTCGCATGAGCGGAAATCTCGACCATCAGATCATGCTGCGATTGGACAGCGCGGATCGCGCGGCGCTTGAACGGATAGCGGAATCGCAACACCGGAAATTGGCCAACCTGACGCGCTGCATCCTCAAGGACTTCATTGAGGCAGCAACGGCGGCTGAGGCCAAGAAGGGGCGTGCTGCGTGACCATTCTCTCCGGCTGGAAACCGACGCTCGTTCAGCCCTCGGCGCCGGCCGCTGCGCAACCGAAGCCGACGGCGGCCAGCACCACGGCCGAGGATGTTCCGTTCGATCCACCGGCGTTGACCGTGCCTTCGGTGCGCAAGCACCGTGCTGCACTGGAAGTTCAACTCGCCGGACTGAAGGCGGAGGTCCCGGCCGCACTGCTCGCGTCGGTGCGAAGCGAGCCTGGCGCCCGGGAAGCTATTTCCGCTCTGCGTCGGCAGATCCAGGATCTCGAGTTCGAAATCGACCGCAATGTCGACGCGGTGGAGTTGGCCGAGACCCAGGATGTCGCCGCGTATGCGGCATGGCGGAGGGCCGTGCACGCCCTCCCTCCGGAAGAAGCAATCCGTGGCATAGGCCGCGACACCTGCCCCAACCGTTGTCAGCGCGGGGTGCCCGCCGGCTGTGTGCTAGGCGGCGGCTGCGTTGGGACGGGTTCATCATGCTGGCATCCGGTCATCCAGGCCGACCTTTTCCACATCGATCAGTCAGGCCGCAAGCTTTCGCCCTTCCCCACTCATGAACGCGCTGCAGCCGTGTTCGGCGCGGCCTGCGAAAAACTCAAGGTCAAAGGAAAATTCGCATCATGACAACGACACTGTCACCGATCCAGGCCCGTGAAGCGCTCAACCAGAAAATGGCGGATAGCGCGTGGGCGGAGCGATACGAACAGGGCGATGCCACTGCGCGTCAGGAATTCAGCGAGCTGACGAGGGCTTCGGCTGCCGGCTCAGGCGCACAGTGGTCGATGGCCGGCGCAGATCTTTTGCGGTCGCGGGGCTTCTCACCGAGCGAAATTGAGAACTCCCTGTCGGGTAAAACTCCCAGCGACGATGAGTATCAGACCGCTCGTACGGCGAAGCAGTCCCTGATGTCGAGCAAGGATTTCCAGCAGCGCTATTCGGACGGCGAGCCAGACGCATTGGGCACTATCACAAGGCACAACGACGTCATCACCCGATGGGAAAGCGCGAACAGAGGGAGGTCGTAAACGTGATAATCCAGCATTCGTCCAAGCCGCACGAGGCGGCCTGCATCGCAGCGGAAGGCACCCGGCAGCAGGAAGTTGCGGCTGCAATCGCGGCTGGCGGCGGGAGCGCGACGGTTGCGGCAGCGGTGCGCACCGCAGAAATCAAGTTTTATCGCGCGATCCGCGACAGCGCGATCGCCAACGGGCAGCAATCAGCTCAGTTTTACCAGGCACTGCGGGATCTCGGGACGGGTGGCGCATGAGAAAGTTCTTCAGCATTCTTCTCGCCGCCGTTGCTTTGACCATGTCTCCGATCGAGGCGCTGGCGCAGCAATACCAGACGCTCCCGCCAAACAGCCTCGTCGCCAACAGCTCGAGCCAAACCAATCCCAGCCACGCGCTCAGTTTTTCTGAGCTCGAGAAAATCCTCAACCTCTACTCCTTAACTAGGGTTGGGAATACCGACTACACGATGAGTAACAAGGATCGTGTCGTCGCAACGGACTCGACGGCCTCCTGGGACATCCATACTTGGACGCTGCCGCGCGCAGTCGATTTCAATCCGGGTCAGCCGCTCTATGTCGCGGATCTCGGATCCAAGATTACCGGAGCCAAGCCGCTTACGATCGTTATGGATCTGAACGACAGGATCAACGGCAGCAACTCGCCGATTGTGCTGAACTCGGCCAACAGCGCATACGTCTTTATTTCTGATGGCTATGGCAACTGGTTGGCCCAGGCTCTCACATCGTCCAGCGTCATTCCAGCCGCTACGTTGCTTGCCAACCCTGCGGGCAGCGCGGCTGTCCCGACCCCTGTTTCACTCGATACGACGTTTCAGTTTTCCGGCTCCGCTCTACAGATCGCGCCGAGCTCTGTTGCGAACAGCAAGCTGGCGTCGATGGTGGACGGTACGATCAAATCGAACATCTCGGGAAGCGCCGCCGGGCCCGCCGACAATTCGATTTCCGCTGTCCTCGACAAGCTTCTCGGGACCACGCAAGGGAGCGTCATCTATCGTGATGCTTCGACATGGGCCGCTCTTAGCCCCGGCAGTTCAGGGCAACTTCTTTCGTCCGGTGGCGCGGGTGCAAATCCGTCGTGGATCACCGCTTCCGGAACCGGAACGGTCACCAGCATCACGTGCTTTGGTTCGGCGATCACAACGACCGGCACTTGCGCAACGGCTGCGACAAAGGCGGATCAGCAGACGGCCACCAGCACAACCGCAGTGGTCACGCCCTCTCAGCAGCAGAGTCATCCGAGCGCGGCCAAGGCGTGGGTTCGCTTCACGGGTGCCAGCGGAGCGATAAGCCAAGCCTACAACGTCGCAAGCGTGACGCGCTCTTTGGCAGGATCTTATACTCTAAATTTCTCGACTGCCTTCGCGAACACGAACTACACCTGCGTCGGAGCTATCGAGGACAGCAGCAGCAACGGAATCGTCAAAGGCGCTTCAAGCGGGCGTTCAGGAAGTGCGAACCCGATCTTCGCGGTGAACCTGGCCGGAACGGCCTACGATCCTGCCACCGTGGAGGTCGCATGTTTTGGCGCGCAGTGAAGCAGGAACCAGGGCAAGCATGACTATTCTCGATGGGAAGAAGCCACAGCTTTACACTAGCGTGCCAACTTCCGACGGTCGGTTCATGATCGGAGCGATGCTAGAGGGACGGACGACAATCATGTCTTCGTTTGTTGGGTCGCATGAAGAGGTCGAGGCAATTTGCCTCGACTGGAATAGACGAGAGATGGACCGCTACGCTGCTGAAAGCAAAAGTCAGGTCGACAAGCAAATGAATGAAGGGTGGCCGTCGCTAGAGGAAATCGCAGCAATGCACGGGATCAAGCTTTAGCCATGCCCAACATCCGCAGTTTCGACGCGCCCCAAGGCCTCGGGATCAATCCGACCGAAACAGGCATCAATGCCACCGCGGCCGCCGCTCGCCGCATCGGCTCATCCTACCGCGAGGCGGCTGACGCCTATGCTGATCTCGGCAGCCGGATCGGCTCGACAATCCGGGACGTCGGCGACATTGCGGTCAAGTACGAGGACCACCGCGAAATCAGCGCGGGCGCTGCCAAGTTTGCCGAACTGCAGGACAACCTCACCCAGGAATGGAACGAGCGCGCCAAGACCGCTGATCCGAACGATCCGTCCGTTGCAGCAAAATTCCGCGAGGAGGTGGTCGAACCCGCACTTGAGAAATTCTCCGGTGCCTTCAATACCGAGAACAGCCAGCGCTTTGCCGAGCAGAAGGTCGAATATCTCCGTAACCACATGTTCCAGAAGACGGCCGCGGACATGTCGACGCTGGCCGGCATCGCGGTGCGAAAGAACCTCGCCGACACCACGACCTCGATGACGAACACGGCGATCACCGATCCGTCTTCGGTGCCGACGCTGCTCAGTGGCCTCGACCATTCGATTTCCGGCGTCGTCGGGTCAAGCCCGACGCTGAGCGCGACGGATGCAGCGCGTGTCACGTCAGAGGTCTCGACGGAGGTCAAGCGCAAGATCGTCCACGCCGGCGCGATCGGCGCGATCCAGAAGTCGAGCGATCCGGAGCGAACCGCCGAGGACTGGATCAAGAAATATCCCGATCTGATCGACGGCAGCGAGGCCAAGGCGCTGGCGATAAACGCTCGGCAGCAAATCCGCGCGCGGAACTATGACGAGCAGGTCGAGCGGCGCCGCGCCAAGGAGGCGGCGCAGGACAAGTCGACCGAGCTCAGCAACCAGTACCTGATCGACGTGCGCTCGCGCGATCCTCGCATTGCCAGCGACCCGACCGCAGTGAAGATCCTCAACGACCCGAACCTGACCAAGCAGGACAAGAACAATCTGCTCAACTACGTCGACCGCACGCTGAAGCCGGAGACTGACACCAGGATCAGCCAGCAGACCTTCGTCGGATTGCTGCGCGACCTGCGCGCGCCGGATGCCGACCCCGACAAGGTGATGCAAAAGGCATGGGACGCCCGGCTGATGGACCCTGGCAAGGCTGGCAGTCTCACCGAGCACGACTTCAACCAGTTCCGGCAGGAGGTGGTCGCCCGCAAGACGCCGGAAGGCGCGGCACTGGAGTGCGACCGGGCGCTGTTCTTCAAGCAGTATGCCGGCACGATCGCGGGCCCGCAGTACAGCGCGGCCGTCGGCGACCCCAAGCTCTACAATGCCGAGGCCGACGCCCGGCGGATGGAATCGATGCTGCGAAGCAAGGGGCTAGACCCGCACCTCGCCTATGACCCGTCGTCGGAATACTTCCTGGGCCGGCCGCAGCGGCTGCAGAAGTGGCAGCAGTCGATGCAGATGGACCTGCAACTCCGCGCCGAGGGCCCGGCCGCCGCCACCCCGACGCGCCCCGAGGTGCCGTTCGAGCTCCGCGGCATCGCCGCACTGTCCTACAGCAAGAGCCGCAACATGTGGCGGGATGACACATCCGGCAAACTCTACGACGCCTCCGGCAAGGAGGTCGGGAAGTGAGCGATGACAGTCCGCCGGGGGCTTCTTCTGATGCCTGGGGCACTAGGGGCGCCTGGCTGATCGGGGCGGCCCTTTGACCAGGTGATGGCCGGCGCTGCGCCGAGAGGTGCAACGAAGCATTGAACTGCTGCATACCAAAGAGTTTCAGCGCCCGTGGGCTTCAGGCACTCGTAGTGGGTTTGGACCTTAAATCGCCGTTCATCTGTTTTGATTTACTGTGCGTTAGGAATTTGCTAGCGGATCTACGTGGAACCGGACCGAGCATATGGATTTTGAGCCCGTAAATGCGGATCATGCAGTGCAATCCGCGACCTTTTCGGTGGCATTCGATGGTCCTGTGTCCCCAGCTTCCGTGCAGGCTTTGGGTCGCCGTCGCGATCTAACTAGCGAGCTTCCCGCAGTCCAAAATCCAGAGGGAATCGAGCTAAACATCGCTCCGTCTGGCACTCCGGCGCCCCGTCGCATGCAGGGCGTACAGCTCGCTCATCTCCGGCCGGATGGTACGCCCGCATGGGCCTTGCGCTTGATGGGGCAAGAATTAGCTGTGGACTGCACTCGGTACACCAGATGGGCCCGGATTTGGGACACTGCCCAGCGGTATCTCAGGGTGGGCCTCTCAGTGATCCCGTCAGGTGACCGAAGCCGCAAAGTCACCGTTCTGGGTCATACGGTGGTGGATCAGTTTGTCGCGAATCGAGACGAATATGAGCTGTCCGAACTTCTGAAGAAGAGCCGTTTCATGGCCAATCTAACGTTTGAGGCCGGTCCCACATGGCATAACCATGTAGGATGGTTTGAGAAAGGAAGTGATTCGCACCTATGGTTGAATCAACTCAATGTTGATGCCATACGAGAGCCTAACTCAGGCCAGCTACTCGTTTTGGTGACCCATAATCAGGAGGTTAGATTTGCGGCACCGCTAGAGCTAACTGCGGTTGATGACTGTCTCGATGAAACGATGAATAAGCTTCACTCACAGAACAAGCTCGTTTTGGAAGAGTTGCTCAGCCCCGAAATGTCGAAGAAGATTGGTCTAGGCGGATGAACCATAACACTCTGAACGCATTTCGAGACGCCAACGCCGCCGCTGATTATCTGGCGTCTGATGATTTTTATGACGAGTCGGAAGAAGTTAGTGCCTATGATGTCGCGCTGGTAACAACGGCACGTTCTCTGCGACCCGGTCTTGGCTTGGCGCGCGATCCCTACCTTTCTGGGTCCTTCTCCACTTGCTCACAGGGTGTTGGCAAGTCTGGATGGATGGTCATCGGCCACTTTCCGATCGGATCTGAGCAGCAGCTTTACCTCATTGAGGCAAAAGACGAGAAGCTGCCATTTGCACCAGCTGAAACGGTCGCGGACAAGATAGTCCGTGAACTTGGCAGGGTGAAAGATGGGTGGGCAGGTCCAGGGACGGTTGCGCCTTCGAAACGTGTATTGGCCGATGTCGAAACTGTTGCGATGCGGCTTCCGCTTAATTTGAAAACTCCGATGATTGACATCGATGAAGAGGACGGCTCCGTCGCGCTGCGGTGGATTGCGGCAGACAAAGAGAGTTCGTTTTCCCTCGTGTTTCGAGGCAATGGCAAAGTCTTGGGCGTGCTTGCAACCATCGATCCTCCACGTTCCGTCTCCTGGAGTTTAGGGGTGCGCGAGGAAGTTCAGATCGCGTTCAAGCTGGAAGAAAATTCGGTCCGAAATCTTATTGCGAGCTGAGCATGCCTTGCGCACAGGTATGTGCTCGCGAACTAGTTTCGAGAGATCCCGGCGTTTCTCCAGGAGTTGTTCACTCGGAAGAGAGCATCTACCGGGGAATATTCCCGTCACAGATCAAAGGTGGACTAAAGGCCTCAGTCGTCACCGCTTCGCATCTCTGGAACGGTCAGCTTTCAGTTTGGCGGTTGGGCGAGACGGTTGCGCTTCAGCTGCCTGAGCTCCTGCAGCTTTTAGAGCCACTGATGGTTCGACCGAACGGCGAGCAGTTTCATCAACTCCGACCGGCAAGCGTTGCCGCCATTCGGGCATACGAAGTAAATGATGAGCGCGGCTTTTCCGTTCTAGACGAATGTGATCTCGACGATCAGGGCAGCAAACATCCAGCACACGCTCACATCGCGATTTGCGAGCGCCTGCGGGAGAAGATCACGCGCGATGATGAAGTGTTCGCAGGTTTACAGGAATGGCTGAAACTTCTCTTCGAGAAAAGTCCGCCAATTTGGGAGCGGACGTAAAACGTTTCTTCCACTGCTATTTTCGATGAACTGGGTCGAGCATTTCCGGTGCAAATGTCTCCCATTTCGGCGTGTACTCGGTGCCGTTCACGTTAAACCAATAACACGTACAGCCACCGCTTGAGTTCGCATTAGAAATTGTCATGACAGGCCCGCCTGATTTGAGCTTGACCGTGTCGCCCTTCTTAAATTCTGCCATCGGTTGCTTCCTGAGCTAAGTTCTCGGAATAGGATTCCGCATCCTTGGGGCGGGCACAAGCTCCGTATCCATCCGGGCTAGACCGCGGACAGGAGCTCACCGATCCCAGCGCTTGAGGAGCTCGGGGTCGTCCTTGTGCATCCTGATGAGCTCGGTCAGGTTCTCGATGCCGAAGTCGGTGAACGCCATGACCTGGTCGTCACCTATGCCGTAAACCCAGATGACGCCATCCTCAGTGTCCATTCCGTTGGCCACGTCCCAGAGCCAGTCCTCGTCTTCGCCGAGGTCTTTTGCGACGCGAGCGATGGTGAAGACGGCGTGAACCTTGTTGACGTGCATGGCTACGCCGCCGGGGCGGAGGACCTCGGCGCAGGAGGCGTCCAGTTCCAGGGCAGCAACTCGCGCAGGCGGTTCTGCGGCATGTCGGCGATGCGCGCGAAGACGTCGGCAAGCCAGGCTTTCGGGTCGATGTCGTTGAGACGCGCCGTCATGAGAAGCGTGGCCATCACGGCAGCCCGCTCGGCGCCGCGATCAGAACCGGCGAACAGCCATGCCTTTCTTCCCAGAGCAAAACCGCGCAACGCTCGCTCCGCTGCATTGTTCGTCATGCAGATCCGTCCGTCGTGGACAAGGCGGGCAAAGCCCTCCCAGCGGTTGAGCAGATAGTTGATCGGCTTAATCACGTTGGACGAGCGTGAGAGCCGGGCAGATTCCGCTCGGAGCCAAGCCTCAAGGTCGGTCAGCAGTGGCGCGCTTCTCTCCCGGCGGATCTGCAGCCGCTCCTCAGCGCTCAGCCCATAGATGTCGCGCTCGATCTCGAACAATTGGTCAATCCGACGAACCGCTTCCAGCGCAATGGGCGAGATCGCGGTCGCCGATCTTCCGCGGCGAGCGTTCTGGGCGATGTCGGCAAGTTCGAAGAACGCCCTCCGTCCATGTGCCCAACAGAAGGCGGGCGTGGCCGGCAACGCCTTGCGTCCGGGATCGAAGAGAGCGTTGAACCCGCTATAGGCATCGGCCTGCAGGATGCCAGCGAAGTTCTGAAGATGCCGCGCGGGATGCTCGCCGCGCCGATCACGTGAGGCGTAGAACAGCGCCGCCGGTGGATCTCGCCCGCCGAATGGCCGATCGTCGCGAACATAGGTCCAAATCCGGCCGGTATCTGCTTTCCCTTTCGCCAGGATCGGTATCTTGGTGTCGTCACCGTGGAGCCTGTCGGCGGAGAGCACATAGGCTTCGATCAGTTCAAAGAGCGGCCTGACCGCAAAGGCTCCTGCGCCCACCTGGTCCGCCAGCGTCGAGACCGACAGGTCGATCCCCTCGCATTTGAAGCGCTGGCTCTGTCGGTTCAACGGCTGATGCTGACCAAATTTGTCGTACAGGATCGTCGCCAGAAGCTGCGGTCCGATATAGCCCCGGGCTGTGGCATGGAACGGCGCCGGCGGCTGCGTGATCGCCTCGCAATCCCGACAACTGAACTTCTCCCGGACTGTGTCGATCACCTTGAACCGGCGTGGGATCTCCTCCAGTGTCGAGGTCACGCTTTCGCCGAGCTTCGACAGCCGCGTCGACCCGCAGCAGGGGCATTGCGTCGGAGCCGGCAGGATGACGCGTTCTCGCTCGATGTCGTCGGGGAAGGGCTGACGCACCGGCCGCTTGCGCTCAAACGAACGCACCTCTGTCTGCGTCTTCTCGGCCGCCTTCTCGGCGGCCAGCTCATCCTCGGTCGCCCCCGCCTCGAGTTCCTCAAGCTCTAGCTCCAGCTGATCGAGCAGCCGCGCCGACCGCTCGGAGCGTGCGCCATATATCGTGCGTCGTAGCTTCTCGATCTCGAGCTTGAGGTGGGCAATCAGCGCTTCGGTGCTCGATTGCTTCGCCTGGGCATTGGCCGCTTCAGCAAGCCTGGCTTCCGCCGCAAGCCTGGCAGCGCGCTCGGCCAGGATCATTGCATGCGCGGCGACAAGATCGGGCGGCAGGTCGGCGCTGGAGTCCATAGCCAGATGGAATCACATTCGCGGCCAAACTCAAATAACAAAGTCTCAGCCCACACTGGTCGGACGCCAGGACTCCTGGGGATTGCGCCAGTCGATGCCGGACAACAGATAGCTCATCTGCGCCTGCGAGATCGACACTACGCCGTCCGCCAGCGACGGCCAGACAAAACGACCTCTCTCGAGTTTTTTCGTAAACAGGCATGCTCCCTGGCCGTCATGCCAGATCACTTTCAATAGATCGCCTCTGCGTCCGCGGAAGCAGAACAAATGACCACTCAGCGGATCGCGGCGCAGCACCTCTTGCACCTGCAGTGACAATGAGGCGAAGCCTTTACGCATGTCGGTGTGGCCCGTCGCCAGCCACACCCGAACTCCCGTAGGAACCGGAATCATCGCGGATCCAAAACCTCGATGATCCGGCGAAGCGCCTCAACGTCAACGCCCGCATCAACAATGACCCGCCGCCTGCCGGTTAGCTCGATCTCGATCCGACGCTCCGTCGAATGTACGGTCGCGCTCTCCGATGACGCCGCCACCGACGCCGCGGGCACCCCTCGGCCACAACTGCCCTGACAAAGCCAGCCTCGGATTTGGTCCCCGTCGCCGCGAAGGCTCTTCGCCAGGTCACCAATAGAGAACGCGACAAGCCGTACCGCCGGGCTGTCGCCGCAACCAGGCGCGGCTCGGATAGGCTCTCCAAAACAATCCGCGCCTTCTCTTCCTCAGACCAACGCCGCCGCCGGCCCGTATCAACCACTTCCAGTCGATTCAACGTACTGATCGTATGGCTGTCCATACGTACAGTTCTCAACCATCAGGCCAGCCCGCCGCAAGGCGTCTCTCCTCGGAGGCTTACCAAGCTCCATTTGCAGTGGATTGACATTCTGAAGCCTTTGACGGGCCCCGACTCAGGCGCGCGCCTTTCTGCCTTCGGCGACTTTGTTCAAGAGGCTCAGTTGCGCCGGAGCGCACGCTCAAAATCGCTCACGAAATCTTCCGCTTGCTGCTGAGCCAGTCGAAGCTTGGTCACCGCCTCGCCCAAGGTTCGGCTGTCAAACAGAATAGAATTCAGCTGCTTGTTAAATTCAGCAGGATCGAAAGTGAAATGTTGGATGTCTGCGATGTGTTGCGCGGCCGCCATGTTAATGATGTTTCGTGCGGCATTACGCGCGTGCAAAGCCGCTGTTTCCATCGAATTGAGGAAGTTGTTCAGACGATGCATCTCTTCCGTTGTGAGAGCGATGCCAGCGCCGAATCGAGGCTGTTGATCTAGAAGATGCGCTCCAGATCTCGCATGCGCCTGCTCCAGAACCCGAAGAACCGATTCAGCTGCTTCAAAAGTGTCCTCAAGGTTGCGACGCAGGGTGCGGAGCTGTTGTCTCACATGATCAAGCGTTGGTTCACCGGCAGGAGGAATGCCCTCCCGCTGTTGGCGCAGCATTAGCCAGGTAGATGCTATAGTTGCCACGCTCGAGAGGGCCGACAGTGACTGAATGATTACGTCCAGAAACTCTGGATCTATCTCGGTATCTCGCTTTTGCATGTTTTCCCCGGCCCTGAAATCGGCACTCTGCGCCCGCGTCTTTGTTCCGCAACCACAGGGCGCACGCAAGCGGTTTCCCCCCATTTGAGGGGAATTGTTAATTGAAAAATCACCAAATCAGTGATGGATTGGTCAGTGGGCCTTAGAACCCTGACCTTGAGAGCGACAGCGACCGCTTGGCGGCGGTAGTGTCGAGCGCGACGAGCCTTGGCGGGCTTTTAGCGCAGTGGCTGCACCTTGGCGGGTGCGCCGACCTGGCTGTGACGTATCACGGCCGGGGTGGCGTAGCAATGCCTTGGGCCGCCAAGCCCACGGCTGATGTCCAAGGGGAAACCCCAAAGGCTACGCCGCGAGTCCTCAAGGCTCGTTCTAAGACCCCGGCTTTGCCGTCCGTCACGGCGATCGGCCCTTAGAAGCCAAACCTTGAGAAACCACCATGAAAACCACCATAGGAAGGCCAGCGGACTCCGCTGGTGAGCTTTACCGTCGAACCGACATTTCCCCCGAGCAGTTCTTCCAGGCGCTGGGGCGACTCCGCAAAGAGGCCCAGGACGAAATCGAGCGGCTGCTCGCCTTCCTCGATAGCACCGAGCCGGACCCGGACCTGGAGCCGTCCCTTGCCAGCCTCGGAGAGCATCATACCGACCAAACGCGATGGGCAGCAGGTGATCGGCGCGACCTTGAGCAAGATCCCGCGGAATCCGGCATCGACGATTGGAAAGGCCTGTATGAGCAGGTCGGCACGCAAGACTGGCAGCAGGGAGCGATGGCATGAGCAAGAAACCAAGCCGTCTTGCTCTAACGCGCCGTCGCGAGGCCGCGATACAGCGTCGAGAGTGGCGCAACTCGCCGGAAGGTAGGTTGGATGCCGCCGGCCGATCGAAGTACGAGCAGATGAACCGCCGTGCCCTTTGGTTGGCGATAGAGTGGCACCTGCCGCGCTGTCCAAAGATCGGGCGCACCATCACCGCGGAACTCGTCGACTACTGCCAGATCCATGGCGTGAGCGTGGAATGGCTGATCCGCGGCGACCTCAAGGGCCTGCAGCGAATGATGGAGGAGCGGCGCGCGCGCTCTGCGGCGGCGACACCTGAGAGCCTCAAGGAGAAGCTAAGCCGCCTCAGTGACTCCGAGCGTGAGATCATTCGCAGGATGATTGGGCAGATGGAGTTGTCATGAAGCGCACCCCCGATAGCGGCTGGCGGCGCACGCCCGCCGGCTGAGAGCACACGATACTGAGGCCCGCCTGCTTACGCTGGCGGGCCTCTCTACTGGCCACACCAGCTAGTCCTTGCGGCGCAGGGTGCTGTCGATGGCCAGCACTGCGACCAGAACAACCACGAGCAAGATCCATCCGATCGCTGCAACACCCATTCTGCGCCCCCGCTACCCTCGCGGAAACTGCGCCAACAGGTTGAACATGTCCCTGAGTCAAATTGACTCGCCGCTGCAGTAAACGCGAAATCCACCGCGTGAATGGCCTCACGGGTGGTTGGGTCAGATCGGCGCCTTGTCCGGAAGCCCGGGGACATCTGCGGCCTTGCCCTCACGGGGGCCGGTTAGAAACTCGGGAGACGGCGACTAGCGCTGCCCTTATCCGAGGAAGCCCAAAGCTACCACCCTCACCGCTCCTGCACAACCTTCCCATGGCATTCCCAGCAATATTTTCTGGGAAGATTAGAGCAGCGACGCGAGGCTAAGTGATTGATTTTGTTGGTCGGGGCAGCTGGATTCGAACCAACGACCTGCAGTACCCAAAACTGCCGCGCTACCAGGCTGCGCTATACCCCGAATGTCCGGCAAGCCTTGTCGATACACGCTTCCCAAGGCGCCAGCAAGCTTCCAAAGGCGCCAGCAAGCGTCCAAAGCCGCCCGCAAGGCCGGCAAGCGCCGGGGGCCTGCCCGCCTTATTTGCTGCCGAACAGAGGGTGGCCGACGCGATCACCAGGGCGGATGCCGTACTTTTGCGCCGTTCCCGCCACCACCTCCAGCACTGCCCGGGCGGGCCCCCGGGACGAGATGATTTTCGTCGACAACGGCTCGGTGTTCTCGGCGATGCGCAGGATGCGGCCGTCGGCGCGGATGAAGATCATGTCGAGCGAGACGTAAGTGTTCTTCATCCACATCGACACTTCCTGCTCGGGATTGAAGTCGAACAGCATGCCTTTGCCGTCGGCCAATTCCTTGCGATACATCAGGCCGGTCTGCTTCTCCTCCTCGGTCGTTGCCATTTCCACCGAGAACACCTGCACGCCGTTCTTGGTGACGATCTCGAGCGGCTGGAAGCTGGCGGCGCCGACAGGTGCGCTCGCGACGGCCAAGCCGGCGACGACGAGGATGGCGCCAAGCCAGCCCTTCGCAACGGACCAGACGGCCTTTCGATCAAAGTTCATGGGGGCTCTCAAGGCGTGGGACTTGGCCAGTCCTTACGCGGCGACCGCCGGAAAGGAAAGAGGCGCGCCAGCCAGCCGGCACGCCTCTGCTCACGATTGCGGGAACTCGAGCCTTTAGTGCGACTGCAATCCCGGCGATCCGGTTTCCGGATGGATCTCGGCCGCCATCATGCCCTTGGAGCCGGGCCCGAAGCGCACCAGGACATACTGGCCTGGCCTGAGCTCGGTCATGCCGAAGCGGCGCAGCGTCTCCATGTGCACGAAGATGTCGGGCGTGCCCTCGCCGCAGGTCAGGAAGCCGAAGCCGCGCAGCCGGTTGAACCATTTGACCTGGGCCCGTTCCAGCCCGCTGGTCGGGGTCACCGTGACATGGGTGCGCGGCGGCAGCATTTGCGCCGGATGGATCGCGGTCGACTCGTCCATCGAGACGACGCGGAAGGCTTGGTAACCCTTGGCGCGCTGGATGCATTCGACGACGACGCGGGCGCCTTCATAAGCCGTCTGGAAGCCGTCGCGCCTAAGCACGGTGACGTGCAGGAGGACGTCCGGCCAGCCATTGTCGGGAACGATGAAGCCATAGCCCTTGGAGGCGTCGAACCATTTGATGACGCCACGGACCTCGACGAGGTTGGCGCCGGTCTCACCAAGCCCGCTGAATGGATTGAGTGCGCCCTCGCGGCCGGCACCGCCGTGTTCGCCCGGCGTCATTCGCCCGGGCGAAGTGCCCTGTCCGGGAACTCCAAGCTTCTTGGACTCAAATCCGTCCGACGACCCCATAACCCCGGACCCCACACTGCCATGCTACCCGCCACATTGGCGGCGCTCGAATCACGCGTCTTAAGAGATTGTTCTCGGTTCGACGCGACGCGAATCTTCGACTCAAAAGATAACACTCCCGGTTGCGGCGCATAGACAAAAAAGAGATTCGCCGGAACCTATGAACAGCTTGCACAGCCGCGAATCAAACTGATGCCTCAATTGCCGACAAAGGGCCCGAGAGTCGCGCCGATGTCGTGGTGGATGACGAGGTCGGCGATGTCATCCTGATCCGTCGGCTCGCGATTGATGATCACGAGACGTGCACCTGCGCGCCTGGCCATCATCGGAAAGCCCGCGGCCGGCCAGACCACGAGCGAGGAACCGATCGCGATGAAGAGATCGCAGGCTTGCGACAGCGCGGTTGCTCGCTGCATCTCGTCATCCGGCATCATCTGGCCGAAGGAGATCGTGGCGGTCTTCACCGGCTCGTCGCACGTGGTGCAGTTGGGCGCCGCGCCATCGTCGTCGAAACGGCGCTTCACCCAATCGAGCTGATAGGCCTGCCCGCATCCGATGCAGCCCGCATAAGTGGTATTTCCGTGAAGTTCAATCACGTGTTCGGGCGCAAAGCCCGAGGCCTGGTGCAGATTGTCGATGTTCTGGGTGATGACCGCGGGAACCTTGCCGGCGCGGTAGAGCGAGGCCAGCGCGCGATGGCCGCGGCCGGGCTTCGCCGCCGCGAAGACCTCCTCCATCGCGAAGCGCCGGCGCCAGGATTCGTCCCGCGCCTCTTGGCTCGCAACGAACTCGTCGAATGGGATCGGACGGTTACGCGTCCAAATTCCACCCGGCGAACGGAAGTCGGGAATGCCGCACTCGGTCGAGATGCCGGCTCCGGTGAACGGCACGATGGTTCTGGCCTCGGCGATCATGCCGCCGAGGCGCTCGATGCCGCTCTGAAGATCCGATGCGATCAATCGCGCCTCCCGACTCGTTTTGCCTGACAGCAACATGCGCAAGCGGCAAGATCGTTGACTCTCTTATCAAGCGCGAACGCAATGCGCTCCGCAATTTTTCCCGGCCTACGCTTATCACAATCCTGCAATGCCTCCTCCCCATTGACGCCCCATTCAGGAGCGCCAATGGATGTGTTGACGCGACTCAACGTGATTGCGGCGGCAGCGCTTGAGTTCGGATGTGCACATACTCGGGTGTAGAGGGGATTTGACATGACCGAAGACGAAGAACGCAAGGTTCGTGAGCGCGACGAGATCGCCGCCCGTGTCGCCGCCTTCCGTGCCACGCAGGAAAAGTTCAAGCGCGAGCGCGAAGAACATTTCGTGTCGACACTGGAGAACGCCCGCAAGGTCGAGCGGCCATCGCTCTGGCCCTAGCATCATCGCGCAAGCAGGCGCGAAGGCGTACGAATGAAAAAAGCCCGGAGCATCGCTCCGGGCTTTTCGCTATTGGGGATTACCAATGCCGCCAGTGGTGGTGGCGGTAGTACGGTCCGCCATAATAGGCGTAGGGGCCCGGTCCGTAGTAATAGCTCGGGCCGTCATAGTAGGCGTAGCCGGGACCGTAATAGCCATAGGGGTGGGAGGCGGCGATCGCGCCCGCGGTGATCGCGCCGGCGGCAAGGCCGAACGCGAGGCCCGGGCCGATGCCGCGGCCACGCGCCTCAGCCGGTGCAGGCGCCGCGACGGCGGTCACGCCGACGGCCGCGATGGTGGCCAGAACTGCCAGTGTTTTCTTCATGATGTCCTCCTTCGCGTCTCGCGGGATAACCCCGGGCACCTGCCATGGTTGCGCGACCGGCAGAAACGACCACGGTGGAAAAATCTCGATGCAACGGGAACGAAATCGCCGAATGCAGATTGATTCGTCAGGTGTGAGCCTTGGCCATCCGGGTAGAGGCATCAGCACGTAACCCCGTCAGCATCTCCGCGATGCTGGCGGGGTTTTCAGTCTCACGGGAGCAAATGGCAGCAGACCACCATTGCTGCCAGCGGGGTGGACGATCGAGGAGGAAGGTTTGCCCTTATCCGCTTTGCTGGCCCGTATTCGCAAATTGGTTCCCAGATCCGACGATGAGCATTACGACGAGATCGTCCGCAGCTTCGGTGTCGGCGCGCTGCGCCCGCCGCCGACGCCGATGAGCGACCGCGAGCTGGCGCAGGCCATCGCCGAGTTCCTGAAGCAGCAGCCCTCGAGCGAATCCGTCGCGACCCTCGGCCGCCGGCTCGATCCCTCCTCTCCCGTCTGAGTTTCTTTGCGAGAGCAAGGAACCAGGATTGCGCGCAGACGTTGAGTTCCCTTACGCTGAGCGGAAAGTGGAAAGAGACCCCGAGATGCCCGCGTGGCTTGAGGTTTTGCTCAATCTGGTCGGCTATGCCGGCTTCGTGGCGCTCGCCTCGCGCGGCGCCGCCAGCCCGCAAGCGCCGGCCGACGATCGCAGCTACGGCGATGACAGCTAATTAGCGCGCGCCGTCTGGCCTGCCGTGCGCACCAGCCGGTCGGCCTTGATCGCAACGCGCGTGTCCTCCGCCTGCGGCCGCAGCGAGAAGCTGATCACCACGAAGGTAAGACAGAACAGCGTGCCGACGACGGCGACGCGCCGGTAGGTGTGCCGGTCGCCTTGAAAAAAGGACGGCTCCGAAAAAGGCATCATGGCAAAATTGCTTCTTGGCAAAGTCGTTTCTTGCTTGTCTTTGCCCGACACCTACCCCAACCCGCGGCAAGCGCAACGCGATTGGGCTTTTAACCTAACCGAAAAGGGTTATCGGCATCGGTGCAAGTTATCGTTAGGCAGACCAGAGGCGGCACCTCTGCCGCAAGCAGCGGTGAAAGAGCGGCCGGCTTTGTTCCAGCTTCGACTCCATTTCGTTCCCGAAGAACGAATCGGAATCACGGAAAACGGCGCGGAGCAGTTCTTAACGAATCCTCTTGCGACCTCGATCAGGCCGGCACACTTCCATGCGGCTCCTCCTTCACCACATTGCTTGCGGACAAGACAGCGGCGGGGACTGCGCCAGCATCACGCCATCTCGTTCCAATACGCGCGGTCGCATCGCCGCGGCCTGGCGCGACCTGTTCTGCATCCGACTCCATTTCGTTTTCGAAGAACGAATCGGAGTCGCAAAAATCAGCGTGGAGCAGTTCCTAATGATTGATGAAAGGGATGATTGATGAAAGCGCGCGCTGTCTCGGACGGCAGGACCCGTCGCAGGCAAATGCTGCGGCGACAAGCAAGCGCGCCCCTCAGAACGAGCCCGCGCCTGCGCATTGCCGCGTGTCGTTGCCGATGGATCAAGCCGCCCGCTTCGACTTGTCTTTCGAGAAGCATTCGAGGATCTGGATGCGGAGCTCTTCTGCGGCGGGCCCCTCGAGCTTCCTGAGCTCGTTCCACAGCCTGATCACTTCGCGCTGCTTTTCGACGGTCATGAGCACCCTCCCAATGGTCCACCAAGGCTGTCCACATTAGAACAAATAGAGAACAAAAAGTCCAGCCCTCGGGAGAGTTTTCGTGCTGAACCTTTTCGGCGCGGCAGAGACCTATGGAAGCTGGGGATTTCAGCGCCCAGTCACGCGGCAGCGCCGCCTGACGAACATACTCCGTCATTGCGGCGCCGTTGCTTTTTGGCATTTCAACTTTAAGTTACGCCCATGCTGACGGCCAGGCGCTGAAATCCCAACGCCGTCGGTGAGAAGAGCCTCGCGCGAAAGCGCGGGGTTTTTCTTGCGATGATTTGTAAGGGCGGATTGCGGCGACCGGAACGAGGTCTCGCCTTCTGCATTGACGGTCCGAAATCAGCGGGCCGGCAACCGCGCGGCGCAGCCGTTCGGCGCGATTGAAGCTCGTTCGGCGCGACTGAAGCTTGCGCCGCGGGACACGCCATCGAGCCGCTGATGATCTGCGAGTTCTGCGAGAACGAAATCCCGATCGGTCTTTCGCTCTGCCCGGCTTGCGGAAAGCCGCAGGGCGCGCCCGGACGGAGCGAGCGGCGCGCGCCGTGATTTGTCCTGATCGTCGTGGCGGTGTTCGGCATCGCCATCGCCGAGCACCACCTCTTCTTCAGCCATTGATCATTGCGCCGTCGCAAGAAGTCCGGCGACGATGACATCGTCGGCGGCTCAGACCGCGTCCTTCGCCACCTTCAAGGGCGAGGCCTTGACCGATTTGCTCGCGGGCTTCGCCGCAAACTGCATCGGCTCCTTGGTGAAGGGATTGATGCCCATGCGGGCTTCGGTCGCCGGCTTGTTCACCACCGACATCTTCACGAAGCCGGGAATGACGAACTCGCCGGACTCGTTGAGCTCCTTGTAGCCGACGGTCGCCATGTACTCGATCACCGACTTCACGTCGTTCTTCGAAAGCTGCGTGCCCTCGGCAATTGCATCGATCAATTGGGTCTTCGTCATCTTCGCCATGTCTGAATTCCTCTGAATGGGGGCGCGCGCAATTCCTGCTGGGGACGCGGCCGAACCGCGGGGGCACGCTGCTGATTCATGCCAGAAGTCATGAAGTGATCGGGCTTAGAACCCATCGAGGCCGAAAACGCAAGCACGGTTCTCGGGGACGCCCGGCCCTAATGATGCCGCCGGACACGCCCACCTTCTTTTTGAACCATTCAGCGGTTGACGCGTCTTATGTTTGAAGTCGCTGAACTTCGCCCCACCAGAGAGCCCCGCTGTCCCCAGGCGGGGCTTTCGCTGTTCGAGAGTCCAGTTGATCCCACCCGCCGCGTCACCTCCGCGTGAAACCTGTGGCTCCGCAGGCATTGTTGACGCTTCAGTAACCTAACGCGGCCAAGCTCCCATCAGGTTCGTTGCGTTGGAGTATCCCCACAGTGCTGGATTTTGACGAGCTGCGTGAACTCGCAGCTGATGTTCGTATTTTCGTCGACGTCGCCGAAGACAAGGCCGAAGCGCTCAGAGCCGTCATCGCGGCTTACGATGTCGTGCTGGCGATCTTCCCCACCGAGGAGGGCATGGGCCTCCACGTCATCAAGGGCAGCGAGATCCTGGACAGGATCGCGAAATCGCGGACGCATGCGATGTACAGCCACACGGCGATCGCGGTTCCCGATCTTGCACATGCAAGAGCGCTCAAGTTCCTGACGGCCCCTGTCGATCAGCGGATTGCGGCCTAAAGCATGATCCGGAAAAGTGCGAAGCGGTTTTCCGGAAAGATCATGCGTAAACAACAAGCTAAAGCGCGATGACGATTCATCCAAATCTCATCGCGCTTTAGTCTTCTGCAGCGCTTGCTTGTCGGCCACGCCGCTCCGCAGCAAAGCGGCGCGTGGTTCATTTCGCCCGACGGCAGAGGTGAACCGCGCATCTGCCGTCAGCGAAGCAGCGCGGGTAGTTCACCCCGATAGAGAACCCCGCCTCCTCAAGGGCGGGGTTTTCGCTTTTGCGCGCTGCATCAGTTCGCCCGGAATTTCAAGCCTCTCTTTGCCGTTGACCCGGTTCCCCTGCCGACGCACCCTCTCGAGGGGGCGGGGTTTGAGGAGGCATTATGCCGAAAACCCTTGTGGAATTCAGAGCGAAGAACCTTCGTTTACTTGAACAGCTTTGTCCCGACGACCCGCGATACATCCAAGCCTGGTTGAAGCAATTCGATGAGCAGAACGGGATCGCGCCCGAAGCTCGTCCGAAGTCCGGCAAAGCCCGACGGGCAGCTTCGCCGAAGAAGGCCGCTTCGCCCGGTCGGGCGAGGTCGGCGCCCTCCTCCTCGGCCTCGGCCCGCTGATCGGCGCAGCGACGTACGCGCCTCGGGCTTCGATCCGATGCACGAGCAACGATACGAGGGCATGGCCCTCACGGAATGTCCGCGGCCTTCCGCCTGTCGCCGATCGAAACCGGCTTGTTCAGGAAATATTCGCGGTTGCCCGTCGCGGCTTCGGCATACTGGTCGATGGCCACGATGATGGCCTGGACGTGGGCATAGCACCACCCTTCCCGCGTCGCTCGTCGGCGAACGTCTTCGAGCGCGGTCAGGAAGGGCGACAGGTCTCTCTCGTCGTCGAACCATCGCCTGCTCACCATGTCCTCCCGCCGAGCACCCTGCCCTTGTTGTGATGCGGTTCCGCATCCTTCAGTGCGTCCCGCTGGGCGCAGAGACTTTCGACCTTCGCCTCCATCCGCGACAGCAGCGCTTCGGCCGAAGCCGTCCCGATGCCCGCCCGCTGCAGCTGGAGGATCTCCTTCCTCTGCCTGCCGATTTGGATGCGCATCCGTTCGATCTCCTGCCTGACAAAATCCAGGTCCGGCATGTTCAGCCTCACGATTTGAATATGGCCCAATGAGAACAAAAACGGAACGACAAGTCCAGTCCGACGTTCTACGGAAAAGCGGAGATTTGCGATGGCGGACAACACCCGGAAGGAACCGAAGGACTGGGTTTCCGGAGGCGACCCGATGACGGGAGCCCAGGAATCCTATCTCAAGACCCTCGCCGAGCAGGCGCACGTAAAGCCGCCCGAGCGCGAGCTGACCAAGGCCGAGGCCTCGGAGCTGATCGACAAGATGCGGCAAGAGGCCGGGCTGGACGAGTGACCCGCATGATTGCAGGGACCCGAGTCCGTGTGTATGCAAACGAAATTGGGAATCGAAAATGCCTTATTTCGTTTGCGCCCGCGACGGTGCCGGGCAGATCATTTTGAAACGGGATACCAGGGAAGCGGCCGAGAAGAAGGCCGCCGAGCTCCGCGACATGGGCTATTTCGAAGTCGAGATCGTCGCGAAGGATGGCGAGAAGACGGCGTGAGGGACTGGACATGGTCGGCGGAGCTGGTTGTGCGTGACCAAACAATCGCTCCGGCATCAGCTGCCATCAAGGTCCGGCCAATCTGCTAATCGCTTCGAGGGTGGACTGCGCGGCAGCAGTCCAACAGGCGCTGACGCCGATCAGTCTCATCCTGACATCCCGATATTCGCGGTCTGGCCTGGTTCGCGCCGGGCTCAATTGCAACAACGAAGCAGCTTAGTCCTCTTCGGCGACACGCCTGCCTAGCTAGCGTCGTCTTGCATGTCCCTGGTCGCGAAGCGGCATCCAAACGCCAGCATGGCCAGGGTGAACGACGAGCCGAGCAGAATTCGGAGAGTCAATTCCATCCCCTCGCTCACATACCTGACGTCGTGCCGGTGCGCGTAACGCTCGGGATGCGCTGCATCGGGCGCTTGAGGAGAACTCGTCAAAGGCACAAGCCAGGCGACGGTGCCGCAAATCGCTGCAACCCTCGCAACCTTGCCTAACCTTGGAAGCCACCGCTTCATGCTTCCCTCAGCACCTTTATAACGCTGAGAATGACGAAAGCACCCAGACCGTAGATGAGCGCATTCACGAGCCACGACATGGCAATGCCGAGGAAGGTGGGTCCGCCGATCGCTCCCCAGAAGAAATATGCGGCGGTGATGCCAGGCCACTCCAGCGAAAGATAAGCGAAGTCGGTCAGCGGCTCGATGGCGAGGAGCAGCGCCGAAATGAGCGCCCCGACGGCCAGTGCGATGACGAGGTTCGTCTTCACGGAGGGCATCAGAGACCCAACAGCCCGGCGACAACAGGGATGAAGAAATAGGCGGCGATCCCGAGCAGGACGCCCACGACAAAGCGTGCAGCGCGGCCGTGAATCTTCGTATCGAGCCAGGCGCAAACGGCGACCGCAGCCTGCCTCAGCCAGCTACCGACGAGGCATCTGACGAGATCGAACAGGAGATCTGCGAAGAATGCGGCCATGGCGTTTAGTCGACCCCATCGCTGGCGGGGTTCAACTGCCGGCCGTTTGACCATGTCGGCCGGCACACTTCGGGATGCGGCGTAAAGCGGGAATTGGGCGAGCCGGCAGTCGGATGGCGTCCGAAGGCATGGCGACTGTCGGATACGGCGACATAGCCCCGAAATCGATAACCGCGAAGATCACCGCGGTCCTCGAGATCTGGGGTCAGTTGGTGGTCTGGAAAACACAAAAAGTCGCGCCGACAGCAAATGGGCGCGACTTTTTCGATGCCAAACTCGATCGGGAACGAGCCGTCGATTACTTCTCTTTGATGACGGTCGTGCCGCTGCTACTACCGACTGTCCCTTCCTCGCAGACTTTGGTCTGCTTGATGCGATCTTCGGCTTCCACGCGGCTCTTGAAAGCCATCGGACCAATCTGTGTTACGACCTCCTTGTCCGCCGGGCGTGTGGTGGTAACCGTGCATTGGCGGCTCGGACCTTGCACGACATAGTACTCATCGGCCAGTGCTGGGGCGGTGCATCCGATGATTAATGCGCCAGCAAGAAGTGGTGCCTTCATTGTCGCCTCTCTCTGTTCAAATGCTGCCGACCGACGCGATCAAGAGAGCTCCATCCTGTCGGCGGCTCTGTAACTCGTGCGGACTGCAAGAGTTCCGAAAGCCCCCTCCAGAGAACAAAGCCTGGAATGAGGCGAAGGTGCCGCAACGGCCAGTTGGTGGATGATGTGCTCAGGGTTTCAGGGCCGCTGCATGGCCCGCGGGCTTTCCTTCCAGAAGCACAAACAAAAACGCCGCCCGGAAGGAGCGGCGAGTGCTAAAACCTAGATAATGAGCGGAACTCACTTCTTCATGGCGTCCGCTGCGTCTCTCGCCGCATCCTTAACGTCACCTGCGGCCTTGTGCACAGCACCTTTCGCCTTGTCCGCCTTGCCTTCCGTTTGAAGGTCCTTGTCGCCGCTCAGCTTGCCGGCGCCTTCCTTAATCGTGCCCTTGGCCTTATCGGCGACACCTTTCACATGCTCGCGATCCATAACGCGCTCCTTCAATCTGGATGACGCCTAAACGCAGGAAAAGGATCAGGGTTCCTCGTACCGCCATTGACGAACAACTCGGCTAAGCAGCCAAATAAGATGTATTTTCTACTGTATTTTCGCGCTTCGACGCCATTTACCAGGAACCAGCCCGCCCGGCTTGGCGGCAACGAAGTTGAACGCATTACCGTCGCTTCGTTTCAATGCGTGCTCGGTGATGCAGAAGTCGCGGAGCGTTGCACATTTACAACCCGCACAGCCATTCGAGGTAGTAAGCTGGGCGATCAGAATGACTGAAACATATTTCGTGTTTACTTCGATCCGATCAGCGGGGGCGAAAAGTGTTTGATGTCTATCGCAATGGCAAGCGGGACTTGCTTGTTCTGAGCAACGGCTCTGCAATACCCGTCGTTTGCTCTCGGAGTAAGTGGCGCAAGAGCAGAATAAGAGTTGTCAAAGTCAGCGATGAAATCAAGTCAGCCGTTCAGCGACAGGGCTATTATGTTCGCAGCTTGCGGGTCACCAAGGAGCGGATGATCTAGCTTCGAGCAGGACGGCGGCTTCTCCAGTGCGCAACTCTACTGTTATTGTCCAGCTATTCCGCGTAACCGCAGGCGAACTGGCTTTGGGAGGTTAGGTCATCGTCGCGCGACCAACTGTGCCAATCCGGCCTCGCTCAGGCGCGTATTCGGCGAAGCTGTTGAACGAGGCAACGGTTCTCGGGCTTCAGCTCCAGCCGCGGCAATTGCGGCATGGTCTTACTTCTTGAGAATGCCGACATCGGTGTTGCCCAAGTTGTCTATGGCGCGATGGGCGGCGGGCGTATCTACCGCGTTATCGTGCGAGGTTGGAGCCTGAGTAACCGAGGAAGCATCCACGTCGCCGCCAGTCGATGCATGGCTGAGCGCATTGCCGACGTTGGGACCGGAGGAGCCAGCAGTGCCGCTTATGGCGTGCCCGGTCGATAGGGTGCCGCCCGCATAACCTGTGGAACTGGTGGCCGCAGTTCCGCCACTGCTCGATTCACCCGCACTCTGCGCCACGGCGAGCGAAGAGCCGCCAACGAGTAAGATCAAGATAATGGCGATGTGGTTCACAGGGCGGTCCTTGACATGAACAACCGGCTCAATGAGTTACACGTCCGATAGTTCCGTACGAGCTACCGCTCCCCCGGCCACACCGCTCCCCCGACCACCATGTCGAAGGCGATACACGTTACCTCTCGACCTGACAGTATCCCCATCGATCACCTGGTTTCAGATGAACCTTTGCAGGTCAGACGAGATGTCGCCCAATCAGCCACACCCAAACCCTCGGCGTCCGGAACGCCCCCCAAGATTCCCGACTCACCCAAGCCCGCACCGCAACAATCGTCGCGGTGCCAGCAGGTGACGTATCCTTGCGGGGTAAATAACAGTGAGACATGCACGGGTATGAGGTGCCAGTGAGAGGCCGCCTCGGCGGTCTCCTCATTTCAGCAGGTTTCCGTGGACGCCTGAAAGCGCTCGGCCGCCAGCTCGCGATTGCGCCACTCGGCCCGCGGCTGGCGCTCGGCCGCCAGCTGTAGACCGGCGACCGTCGTTGCGACCACGTCATCGATCTCCGAATTGCGGTGACAGTGTTGGAAACTCGCCTAATTGCTGTTTGAGTTGAGTGCACTGTCGGCGTAGTTGCCCGCGACGTCATCCAGCCTCTGCTTGCCCGAGAACACCGAGCACATTGCAGCCGGAACTGCGCCGATAAAGCCGAACTGCAAGGCCTCAAACACGCTGACATCGCGCATCAGGAGCCCCGCGCCAGCCGCAAGCGCGTACCCGGACAGCGCTGTCGGAAGAATGCGGGAGAGATGGTGCCGCCTGAGCAACCAGTCCACGAGCGCAGTTACAAGCGCCGGAACGATGCCGATCAGATATCCTCTCCAGATCATGCCCGGCATGACCTGCATGTCGGCAACCGAGCTGTCCTCGTAGAAAGAGAGTGCGCTCAGAATCAGCGTCAGTATCAGCGGGAATATCAGGACGAAAACAAGAAACCGTCTCATACGACCTCGCGGGACTCTCGGGACTCCGCGTCCGAATTGCGCCGCTCTCCGTTCATGGGCGTCAACGATCTCGGCGCCGGAGGCTCATCCCGCCCTGCCCTGCACCGCGATCAGGCAGCCCACGATGTATCGTTTGAACCAAGTCACGGCGAATGAATCTCGTTTCCGGGCATTCGTCGCGGCGAATGCTGCGCTGGTTCACCGCGCTATCGAGTCGATAGTGTCGTGCTTCCGTTCAAAAACTCCGGCCATGTAGATGCAATAAGTGGAAAGGTATGCGTGCGGGGCGAAACGAAAGAATTCGCCGTTAGTAGTAGCGGCTTTGCCCCTCAGCTTCGAGGTACATTGGCAGACAATCATTTTTGCGAGGCTTTTCTGCCCCTGCCGCTCCCCCTACTTTCCTGCTATCTCTCCTCCCGCCGTCCCGGCCCAAAGCAAAACCCTCCGTCAATCCAAGGGAGCAATAACCATGCGATACCTCCACACCATGCTGCGCGTGCGCAATCTCGATGTCGCGCTGAAGTTCTACCAGGATGCGCTGGGCTTGAAGGAGGTGCGGCGGATCGAGAACGAGAAGGGGCGGTTCACGCTGGTGTTCCTGTGCTCGGCGGACGATCTGGAGGCGCTGAAGCAGCAGCCGCCGACGCGGGGGGCGCCGCTGGTCGAGCTCACCTACAATTGGGACGAGGAGACGTACGGCGAGGATCGCTTCTTTGGCCATCTCGCCTATGAGGTCGACGACATCTACGCCACCTGCGAGAAGCTGATGAAGGCCGGCGTCACCATCAACCGTCCCCCCCGCGACGGCAACATGGCTTTCGTCCGGTCGCCGGACCTGCATTCGATCGAGCTGCTGCAGAAGGGCGAGCCGAAGCCGCCGCAGGAGCCGTGGGCATCGATGCCCAACACCGGCCACTGGTAAGCTTGCGCGCCGGAACAAGCGCTCGCGGCGGGCGTTCACCCTCCAGTGATGCGATTGGAGGAGGATGCGATGGCGAGAGGGCTGTTGCTGTGGCTGCTTGGCGTGCCGATCCCGGTGATCATTCTGTTGTGGCTGTTCTTCGGCCGCTGAGCGTCAGATCGAACTTTGCAATGAAAGCTCCGTCGCGTACGGAGCTTTTTGCATGAGGGGCGCGCAGGTATCGCGCATCGCTCCGAGCGCCGAATTCCGCTATCACCCGCAGCAAGGTGGATTTCGACACCGAACAATGCCGCGGGAGACGCTTCATGCCTGACACCAAGCTGACGATTTGGGGCCGCGCCAATTCGGTCAACGTGCAGAAGGTGCTGTGGTGCCTCACCGAGCTTGGCCTTGCTTACGAGCGGATCGATGCCGGCATGCAATACGGCAAGACCCGCGAGGCCGAGTATCTCGCGATGAACCCCAACGCGCGGATCCCGACGCTGGTCGAGGGCGACTTCATGCTTTGGGAGTCCAATTCGATCATGCGCTATCTCTGCCTCGCGCATGGGCGCGGCACGCCGATCTATCCGGAGGCGCCGAAGCAGCGCGCCTCGGTCGACCGCTGGCTCGACTGGACGCTGTCGACGGTGCAGCCTGTCGACCGCCCGGTGTTCTGGGGCATCGTGCGCACGGCGCCCGCCGAGCGCGACATGATCCAGGTGCAGCGCGATGCCGATGCCGCGGCCGAGGTCTGGGCCATCGCCGACCGCCTGCTCGCCACCCGCCGCTTCATCGAGGGCGAACAATTCACGCTGGCGGACATCGCGATCGGGTCCTATGCGCGGCGCTGGCTCGGCGTCGAAGGCATCAGCCGGCCGGCGCAGCCGCACCTCACCCGCTGGCTCGCCGAGCTCGGCAAACGGCCCGGATTTGCGCAATTCGTCGCACCGCCGATGTCGTGAGCGCCGGCGCGGCGCAAGCTGCGACGATCGCGCGAGGAACCGTCGTCGGAGCAAGCCGCGCGACCGATCGGCCGCATCTTTCGACCATGGCATCATACCCCTGTTTTGCCCGACGCCTCAAGCTCGATTTCGCAAAATCATAATTCTGAAAAACATAAGCATTTGCCGCGGCTTGGCTACTGTGCATGGGGTTGTTTTCGCGGTTTTTGTTTTTGGGGCCCTAGCGCCAGCCGCGCTCGACCACCACCACGCAGATGATCAGCAACAGAGTCACCGCGGCGGTGGCGAGGCGCGCGGTCCAGCTGAGGCCGCGGCCGACCCACAGCAAAAGCGCGCAATACATCAGCACGGGGACGATGATGTCGAGCCGTATCAGATCCGCAGGCATGGCACATCAGCGCCGGATGGTGGTGTCGATGCTGATCGCGCCGCCAATCTTGACGCAGGTGCCGGTGCCCTCGACCAGGACGAAGCGCGGGCCGTAGGAGGCGCAGGATCCTGTCCTCGCCGTCCGGGCCGTGCCCGCGAGCGGCAGCGCCTTGCCGGTCTCCTTGCCCGCCTGCGGCCGCTCGGCAGGCGGCAGGCGCAAGCTCTCAGCCGCAGTCGCGGACGTGACCAGCAACGAGATCAGGATGAGGAGCGGCGTGCGCATCACCGCCTTGTAGCCCGGACCGGCGCTGCGCGCCATCGGCGTCCGCGTCCGTGATCAGATGAACTTGACGCCGGCCGACTTGCCGCGGCGCCACACCACCTGGCAGCTCCGCCCGGTGCGCGCGTCGCGTGCGAAGGCCATCCGGATCACGCCCGGAAGCTGGCTCGCGTCCTCGTCCAGTGTGATCTTGGCGCCCGTATCCGAAATGTCCTGAACCAGGCAATGCCGCGCGGCGAAGCCGCCGTCGAGCGTGATCCAGGCGTGCCGCGACAGCAGCTTGCGGGCTGCGCGCTTCTTCGGCGGTGGCATTGGCGAAAAATCTCCCCTGTCCAGCGCTAAGCAGGGAACCCTAACAAACCGTTGAAATCGCGCCTCCGGATGATCCCGGAGCCGGTGCTGTCCACTGGAGCCAAAAGTCCGTTCCCGAATGGCTTGCCCGGGAGCGCAAAGGCCACTATACGTTCGCGCGCTGCAGCCGCCGGGCACTGCTCGGCCGGCCAGCGGCCGTGCCGCGGAAAGCGGCGGGGCCCTGCGTTTGCTCCCTTCGTCTATCGGTCAGGACGCCACCCTTTCACGGTGGAGAGAGCGGTTCGATTCCGCTAGGGAGCGCCATATCTGCCGCCGCTCCTCATCGCCGAAACACCTGAGTTGGAAAGCTGCTTCGAGTAGGCACGGACCTCGCCTGCGACTATTCGACCTTTGCGATCACGCGGTGGCTCAGTGGCGTCTGGGGTTAACCGGAAATTTACCCCTGCTCATGTACGCTGGTATCATTTGCTTAGAGTTTGACCGCTACCGTGGGAATACGGAAATCCCCCAAAACCCCGGTTTGCGTTCATGTCCGTCGCAGAGTTCCTCAGACAGCGAGCAGTGGACCTTGCGGTGAGCGGCAGCTATTCGCTGCCCCGCTGGTACGATTGCGAAGGCAAGCTCCGCAGCTTCGCCTGCCGCACCAAGCGTGTCTCGCCTTTCCGGATGATCGTGGACGTGCCTGTCGTCGGCAAGGTCGGCGAACGCGTGACCTCCTACTTCCAGGATTTCGGCGAACTCCAGTGCACCATCAGCGCGACGTTGAAGGCGGGCTTCCTGATGGAGCTCGAGATGACGCGGGCGCGGCGCGCCTGGATGTCGGAGAAGCTGACCTGGCTCGAGAAGAAGCAAAAGGATGCCAGCGTTCGCGAGCTGCGGCGTGACGCGCGTTTCGTTCCGCAGGTCTCGCACACCGTCCTCACTCTCGCCGACGGCAGCAGTCACCCGTGCTTCATCATCGACGTCTCGACGGCCGGCGTCGCGGTGTCCTCAGAGTACGATCCGCCGCTCGGAACCGCGCTCGCGGTCGGCGCCTGCGTCGGGCGGGTGATCCGCAAGTTCGACCATGGCTTTGCGGTCAAATTCGCCGAAAAGCAGAACCGGGACGACCTCAACCGCCTGATCGTCCGCACGCACTTGCTGAAGTCGGCCTGACCTCGCCGCCCTATAGCGGCCCCAATGCCGGATCAGCCTTTGCGCGTCCGTGCCGCGGGCCGGACGTCATTTTGCAGACTTGCGATCGGGGGACCGAATGGCAGTCGACAAGATCACAGTTGATAAGATCAAAGTTGGTAAGATCACCTGGGACAGGGTCGGCCGGGTGACCGAGCCCGGACGCTACATGTACACGTTCGGCTGGCTCACCATCACGGCCGGCGATCTCGAGATCTGGAAGCGATACCCACAGGCCGCGTTCACGCTGCTGGCGCAGCATTCCGAATCACATGAGTCGGCCGGCGAGGAGTTCCATCTCGGCGCCTTCGACGTCGCCCCCGACGCGCCGACGATCACCACGCACTGAGCCGGAAAAGGGCGGGCCATCACTGGGCCACTACAGCCGGCGCATGCCCCGCGGTGCTGCCGTCAGGACAACTGCGCCGGGAAGCGAAGAAACCCACGCACTTCCTTGATCTGGCTTGCCGAATCCCCATCCCATGTCGGGCGCATTGTTGTTGCGATGGATGACGAGCATTCTTTGTCATGCAATTGATTGCGCTTGTATTCTGCTTCTTGGTCCGGGCATCGATGAACGGAAGCTGTCGCGCGCGTTAAGCGCACCGACAGCAGGCGCATGACACATGGTCGCATCGTTGAACGTAGATAAGCGGAACAAGGGAACCTATCTTCGGCGCCGATGTACCTGATTGAAGCGCTCCCCACCGTCCTTGGAACTGCCGCCGTCGCCCCGGCGCTGCTAATGCTGTGGCTTGTCATTGCCGCCGAAGAGCGCCCAGGACCGCCGACCCAGGTCTGGACCGCGTTCTTGTTAGGTGCGGCCAGCATTTCGCTGCTGGGTCTCGCCCGCGCCCCCTTCGCCAAAATGGTCGCCGCCCCCGACGACCCCTGGGCGGCGCTGGCCATGCATTCGATCTTCGGCGTCGCGCTGCCTGAGGAGGCCGTCAAGGTGATCGCCATCGTGCTGGTCTCCTCGACCAAGCGGCGGACTTTTGCCAATCCGATGGACACCGTGGTCTATGGCGCCGCGGTCGGCCTCGGTTTCGCCGCCTATGAGAACCTCGCTTATCTGGTCCAGCACGCGGAGATGTGGCGCTCGCTGGCCGCTCTGCGCAGCGTGCTGACTGTGCCATTCCACGGCGCGCTCGGCATCATTGCGGGCGCTTACCTGACGATCGCGCGCGCCGGCACGGCACTGGGCGCCAACCGCCACCATCGCGATTGGGCCCGTTTTTCCAGCCGGCTGTTGATCTTCGCCGGCCCGCTCGCGCTGCATTCGGCCTTCGATTTCCCGCTACTGACCCTGCAAAGAATGCCCGACCTGGATCCGACGCTTCGCATGTGGCTGGGCGCGGCGAGCCTCCTGATCGGCTTCGGCTCGATTGCCTTCGCCATCCGCCTGGTCCGGCGCGTCGCGCGCCATCATGCGCCGCGGACTGATGTGGCACGCGAACGGCTCAGCCAGTTGCGGCGGATGTGGGCGCTGCTGCTTGCCGGCGGCGGCATCGGCTTTGTCGGGCTCGCCTTCGTGCTGACCTCGATCCACCACTGGCTGATCAACCCCGAACGCAACCTGACGCTGGCGCTGATCCCGATTGGTTTCGTCTCGATCCTGCTCGGCCTCGCGCTTCTGATTGTCACAACGGCGATCTACATTCTCGGCCGCAACCGCATTCGCACGAGTGGTGAAGGTTTTTCCTCAATGCAGGGCGGTGGCTGAGGCGCGGGATGGCAAGCGCGGTGCACACCTACTAGATTGGACCGCATGGAACGGCTTTCGAGATCGAGGCCATCATGACATCGCCTGAGGAATTTTCACGGCTGCAATCCGCGATGAGCCAGGCGGTCGAGGCGCATTGGAAGGCCTTCCTGTTCGAAGGCATCCTCCTTGCGGTTCTCGGCGTCGCCGCATTGATCCTTCCGCCGCTCGCGAGTCTTGCGACCACGATCTTCCTCGGCTGGATGTTCCTGATCAGCGGTATCGGCGGACTGATCGCGACCTATTGGGCGCGCAGCACGCCAGGCTTCTGGTGGTCGCTGATCTCGGCCGCGTTGGCCATGCTCACCGGTATGTTGCTGCTGGCCCGGCCGATGCAGGCCGTGCTGACGCTGACCATCGTGCTCGGCGCCTATTTCCTCGCCGAGGGCGTTGCCACTATCATGTACGCACTGGAGCACCGCCGCGAGCTGAGCAGCCGCTGGTCATGGCTCCTGATCTCGGGCCTCATCGACATCGCGATCTCGTTCATGGTGATCACGGGACTGCCGAGCTCGGCAGAATGGGCGATCGGCGTGCTCGTCGGTATCAACCTGCTGTTCGGTGGCGCCACCCTGACCGGCATGGCGCTGGCGGCGCGCAAGAGCAACACCTGAGACGCATCATCGCCTCCCGCGCATTTTTTTGGGGGTGACAATCCGCCAGCGGCACGCTATATGGCCTGCCATGATCACCGTCGCCACCAGCTATTTTTGGTACTTTAGCTACGACAGCTCGCTGGCGGCGGGAGGATCGCGCTCAATCTGACACATTGCAGCAAACGTCCGAACAAGCCGCCAGACCTGGCGGTTTTTTATTGGCCGGCAGGTTTCCAACACAGACAGGAGCCCGCCGTGCTGAGCACGACCGACGATCTTCGTATCCGTGAACTGAAAGAACTGAGCACGCCGGAAGAGGTGATGCGGGAGGTTCCGCGCACGCTCACCGCAACGCGCGTGGTGATGGCCGCCCGCAACGCCATCCACGCCATCCTGAGCGGCCAGGACGACCGCCTGCTGGTCGTGGTCGGCCCCTGCTCGGTGCACGATCCCAAGGCGGCGCTCGACTACGCCGAGCGCCTTGCACGCCTGCGCGAAGACCTTGCCGACCAGCTCGAGATCGTCATGCGGGTCTATTTCGAGAAGCCGCGGACCACGGTCGGCTGGAAGGGCCTCATCAACGACCCCGATCTCGACGGCAGCTTCGACATCAACAAGGGCCTGAGGCTGGCGCGCAACGTGCTGTCGGCGGTGAACAATCTCGGCCTCCCCGCGGGCACCGAATTCCTTGATATGACGACGCCGCAATACATCGCAGACCTCGTCTCCTGGGCCGCGATCGGTGCGCGGACGACCGAGAGCCAGATCCATCGCGAGCTGGCCTCGGGGCTGTCCTGCCCGGTCGGCTTCAAGAACGGCACCGACGGCAATGTGCGGATCGCAGCGGACGCGGTGAAGTCGGCCTCGCATCCGCATCACTTCATGGCGGTGACGAAGCTCGGCCGTTCGGCGATCGCCTCGACCGCCGGCAACGAGGATTGCCACGTCATCCTGCGCGGCGGCAGCAAGCCGAACTACGATGCGGCAAGCGTTGCGGCCGCCTGCAATGAATTGACCAGATCCGGCGTCGCGCCGCTGGTGATGGTCGATGCGAGCCATGCCAATTCGAGCAAGAAGCCGGAGAACCAGCCGCTGGTGATGGCCGATATCGCTGGTCAGATCTCGGGCGGCGAGAGCCGCATCATGGGTGTGATGATCGAGAGCAACCTCGTCGCCGGCCGTCAGGACGTGGTGCCTGGCAAGCCGCTCACTTACGGGCAGAGCATCACCGACGGCTGCATCGACTGGGCGACCACGGCAACCGCGCTCGAGCAGCTCGCCGACGCGGTCGAGATCCGCCGCAACACCCAGCGCGCAGGGCGCCACGAACGGTCGGCCTGAGAAATGACGCGGCTAAGTTGGCTTGATTACCTCTCCCCGCCGGGGGCCCCGCCGGGGAGAGGTGAAGCAATCAGCAGCCGCGGCAGATGCTCTTGATCTTGCGATCGAGCTCCGCATCTTCCTTGTTCGCGGGAGTGCTCGGATTGCTCAGATTCTTCTCGCTCGGCACATCGGCCGCGCGCGGCTGGCGGTGGCCGACGGGCGCCGGCAACACCGTTCCCGGGCCGCCGCCGGATGTCGAACCCTTGGAGCCGCCTGTCTGTGCGACCGCAGCGCCGCCGAGCAAGACCACGAGCGATGCTGCCAGCATGATCTTTTTCATGTCCGCTTCTCCATTCTCCAACCGGCTCGCATTTCAGCCCCGCTCATCTTTCGGGCGGATAGAGATGAACATCGCCGCAATAATCCACGATACGATAGCGCGTTTCGGCTCCCGCTTCACGCGCATCGTCCGCGATATTTCGTGCCTCCGACACATAATTTGGTCCGACCGGTGATTTGCCGGCGCCGCCGGGAATATCGATGACGTAGTCAGGCTGACACAACCCCGACACCCGCCCGCGCAACTGCCGCATCAAATCCTGTCCCTCGGCCAGCGTCGTTCGCAAATGCCCGGTGCCGGGCGCGAGATCACCGTGATGCAGGTAGTAGGGCTTGATCCGGCATTCGACGAAAGCTCGCATCAAATCCGACAGAGCGGCGATGTTGTCATTGACGCCGCGCAAAAGTACGGACTGGCTCACCATGGGAATGCCGGCGTCGACGAGACGCGCGCAGGCGGCGCGCGCCGTTCCGGTCAGCTCCCGCGCATGGTTGGCATGCAGCGCGACCCAGGTGGTGGCTCCCTCGACCTTCAGCGCCGCAATCATCTCCTCGCTGACGCGCGCGGGATCGGCCACGGGTACGCGGGTGTGAAGACGGATGATCTTGACGTGATCGATTGCCGCGAGGTCGGCCATGATCTCGCTCATCCGCCGCGGCGACAGCATCAGGGGGTCGCCGCCCGTCAGGATCACCTCCCAGATCTCGCCATGCGAGCGGATGTAGTCGATCGCCGCGCGATAGGCGCTGTCCGACAGCGCGTTCTCCTTGCCGGGCCCCACCATCTCGCGGCGGAAGCAGAACCGGCAATAGACCGCGCAGACGTGAACGAGCTTGAACAACACGCGGTCGGGATAGCGGTGCACGATCCCGGGAACCGGCGAATGCGGATGGTCGCCGATCGGGTCAGCGTTCTCGCCCGGCGTCAGGTCCAGCTCGGCTGCGGTCGGAACGAACTGCCGCGCGATGGGGTCGTCGGGATCGGCCATCTCGATCAGCTCGACCAGATCAGGCGTGATCGCCACGGCATAGCGCGCGGCAACGCGGTCGAGCGCCGGCAGCGCCGATGCGGGAGCCAGGCCCTCGGCCACCAGCTCGGCAGGCTCACGCAGAGTGCGTGCAAGATTCGTCTTCGTCATCTCTCATCCGCAGGCGGTGTCCACACCACCTGATCAATTCGTGTTGCGCCGCTCGCCAGCATGACCAGCCGGTCGAAGCCGAGTGCGATGCCACTCGCCTCCGGCATTGCGGCCACCGCAGCCAGAAAGTCCTCGTCGAGCGGATAGGCTTCGCCGTAGCGGCGCTGCTTTTCCGTCATCGATTCCGTGAAGCGTTTTCGCTGCTCCTCGGCATCGGTCAGTTCGCCAAAGCCGTTGGCGAGTTCGACGCCGCAGGCATAGACCTCGAAACGCTCGGCGACCCTCGGATCGCCCGCCTTCACCCGCGCCAGCGCCGCCTCTGGAGATGGGTACTCAAACAGAATGGTCAAACGCCCCTGCCCCAGACGCGGCTCGACATGCTCGACCAGGACCTTGCTGAAGATGTCGGACCAGGTGTCGTCGTCGGCCACACGCACCTTGCCGCGCGCCGCCTCGGCGAGCGCGGCACGGTTACCCTCGCCGCCCGAAATTGTCGACAGCAGGTCGATGCCGGCGAAGCGTTCGAAAGCGCCCGCCACCGTCAGGCGCTCCGGCTCGGCGAAGGGATCGGCAGTCCGGCCGCGGAAGGAGAAGGTCCCGATCCCGGTTGCCTGCGCCGCACGGGCGATCACAACGACGCAATCGGCCATGATGGTGTCGTAGGGAGCGCCTGCCCGGTACCATTCCAGCATGGTGAATTCGGGCAGATGCAGGTCGCCCCGCTCGCGGTCCCGGAACACCCGAGCAAACTCGAAAATCCGCGTCTCGCCTGCCGCCAGCAGCTTCTTGCAGGCAAATTCCGGCGAGGTCCGCAGGTATCGGCTGGCCCGGCTGCCGTCGGGCCGCATGATCTCGGTCCGGGGGGCGTGCAGATGGGTCTCATTGCCCGGGGAGACCTGCAGGACCGACGTTTCGACCTCCACGAAGCCCTGTTCGGCGAAAAAGCCCCGCAAAGCTCCGGTCACGGCGCCCCTGGCCTGCAGGAACGGCCGACGGTCGAGGTGCCGCGAGGGCGACCAGAACGGCGAGATCGGCTTGTCCCCAGCCATTAACCGACTGCCCCAACCAGCAGCAAAGTGCTGGCATCCAACGGCAAAATCAGTATGTTGCGGCCCGAAACGGGCGCCGAAGTCCGATTTGAGGCCCTAAGTCCCCCATCAATTTGACCACGCCCTGGCTGGTGCCGGGGCAAGCAAGCAGGAAATACAGCTTTGAGAGTCATCGCCAGTTCTATTCGCAAGGGCAACGTGATCGAGCAAGACGGCAAACTTTATGTCGTCGTGAGTGCCGAGAACATCCATCCCGGCAAGGGCACCCCGGTCAGCCAGATCGAAATGCGCCGAATCTCGGACGGGGTAAAGATCTCCGAACGCTACAAGACCACCGATCAGGTCGAAAAGGCCACGATCGAAGAGCGCAACTACACCTACCTCTATGAGGATGGCGACGGCTACCACTTCATGAACCCTGAGACCTACGACCAGGTCCAGGTCTCCAAGGACGTCGTCGGCGACGCCGCCGCATATCTCCAGGAGAGCATGACGGTCAAGCTGTCCATGCACGACACCAACCCGGTGGCGATCGCCTTGCCGCAGCGCGTGACGCTGGAGGTGGTCGAGACCGAGCCCGTGACCAAGGGCCAGACCGCCTCCTCCTCCTACAAGCCCGCGGTTCTCTCCAACGGCGTGCGCACCACCGTGCCGCCGCACATCACGGTCGGCACCCGCGTGGTGGTGATGACTGAAGACGGCTCCTACGCCGAGCGCGCCAAGGACTGAGCGAGCAATCGAGGATCGGAACGGGTACCGCCGGGGGGCGAGGCAGTGGGCAGGAAGAGTTTCCGCTTCGTCTCGCTTCTTCTTGCGTCGCTGTTGCTCCTCATTGCCGCGCCGCTTGCTGCGGATGAATTCCGCAGCCCCTCGCTCACCGCCTTGCGCGTCGACTGGCGCGCGGCGCTCGACCAGCTCCGTGTCGAGATCAACAGCCGCCCCCAGATTGCGGGCGACTTCATCTTCGCACCCCGCCGTTCGGTGCCGCGCTACGATCCGCGCGCGATGCCCGCACTGGTGCAGCTCAACGCGATCTCCTCGCGCTTTTTCACCGGCATTACCCGAAGTCCCGTGCCGGTGCTGCTGCCGTTCGATGCTGCCGCGTACCTCGAGGCGCAACGCAGCGGCGCGTCGGCGACGCTCGCGCTGTCGCGCTACCAGGCTGATTTCAATCCCGTCGACATGTTCGATGCCGGCCCCGCTGGCTACAGCGCAACCTTCTCGCTCGAGCCCGGCGCCGGCGAGGGCATGCCGAGCCGGGTGTTCGCAAGGCCCGTCGAGGTGCAGATCACGGGCTCGGCGCTCGTCTACGACATCGCCGATCCCTCTGGGGGCAAAGGCGAGCCAGTCAAGATGCTCGCAGCAATCTACCCGGATCTGCGCAAGTTCATCCGGGAAGGCTATGTTCGCTACGCCTTCACCCGTTTCGGGGTCGCCTATGTGGTGTCGATCCAGTGCCTCGACAGCGTTGCCAGGCCGCGGCGACTCGCCTGTAAGGAGGCCTATCCGGTTGCCGAGCGTTTCCTGAAGGCGCTGCGCGTCGCAGGGGGCCAGCGCATGCGGCCGCTGACGGACATTACCTCCAATGTCATCGATCGCCCCGCGGCGCGTTCGCCGGATTTCAGCTACCGGCCGAGCGGTGACATCATCCCGAACACCGGCTACCGCAAGCAGGGCGGCCATTCCGACACAATCGCGTATGCCCAGATCCGCTTTCCGCTGGAGAAGGCGCCCGCTTTCGTGCGTTCGCAATCCTATGGCAAGCGCGACAAGAGCGAAGGTCTGACCACCTATCCCTGGCGCGACAATTTCTGCGAGTCACGCAGTTTCGAGGTGTGGCAATGTGGTGGCGGCTACGGCCACCAGGGCGAGGACATCCGCGCCGCCGACTGCCCGCCGCCCGGTGAAGGCCGCGCGCCCTGCGATCCCAAGCAGCGCGGTGTCGTCGCCGTACGCGATGCGATCGTGATCCGCGCAGCCAAGGACCAGGCCGCGACGCTTCAAGTCAACAGCCGCACCGAGCACATCCGTTTCCGCTACATGCACATGAATCCGCAGGCGATGAACGCCGATGGCGTGCTCAATGGCCGTGTCGTCAGCGAAGGCGAGAAGATCGGCGTGATCTCGAATTATCTCGACCATCCTGCCGGCACGTCGATGCACCTGCATTTCGACGTCCAGGTGTTCACCCGCGACGGCTGGATCTGGGTCAGCCCCTACGTCACGCTAGTCTCTGCCTATGAGCGCCTGGTCCACGCCCGCGGCCGCGAGGTCGGGCCGGACATTGCGGGAGCCTCGCAGCCTGTGGCGCATGCGCTGCCCGAGGACGTGCTCAAGCCGGACCTGCGCGAGGGATCGAGCGGCGAGGAGAATTGAGGCAATTCGCGCCTCACCGCGCAGCTTCCCGTCTCATGCACGCGCGGAACTGGCCGGATCGGCGTCAGGTCACCTCCGAAACATCGCGCCTTCTCTGGCCCCGGAATTGCTTGGCTCCCGCTGGGCAAACTGGAAGAAGGGAAGCACATGCGTTGTCTCACCACGGCAGTCGTTCTGGCCGTCGCATTGGCCGTGCCGGCTCATGCGGAGGAATTGACCGGTACACTGAAGAAGATCAAGGAGACCGGCGCGATCACGCTCGGGGTGCGCGACAGTGCCGTACCCTTCAGCTATATCGACGAGAAGCAGAAAACCATCGGCTATGCCATCGACATCTGCATGAAGATCGTCGAGGAGATCAAGGTCGAGCTGAAGCTGGACAAGCTCGCGGTCAACGAGAACCTGGTCACCTCGTCCAGCCGCATTCCACTGATGGCCAACGGCACCATCGATCTCGAATGCGGGTCAACGACCAACAATGCCGAGCGCCAGAAGCAGGTCTGGTTCACCAACACCCATTTCCTCACGGCAAGCCGCTTCGTGTCGAAGAAGGCTTCAAAGCTCGACCAGGTCGATGACCTCAAGGGCAAGGCCGTCGTCTCGGTCTCCGGCACCACCAACATCACCCAGCTCAACAAGGCCAATGCGGCCCGGTCCCTCGGGATCACCGTGATGAACGCCAAGGATGTCCCGGAGGCGTTCCTCATGGTCGAGACCGACCGCGCGCAGGCCTTCGTCATGGACGACATCCAGCTTGCGGCCATGATCGCCTCGGCGAAGGATCCGTCGCTCTATGCCATCAGCACCGGCGCTTTTTCCGATCCCGAACCCTACGGCATCATGCTGCGCAAGGATGACGTGCCGTTCAAGGCAGTGGTCGATCGTGCCACCGCAAAACTCTACAAGAGCCCGGAGATCGAGAAGATCTACAACAAATGGTTCATGGAGCCGGTGCCGCCCCGCGGACTGAACTTCCACGTACCGATGCCCGTCTCGATGAAGAAGTCGTTCGAGCACCCGTCGGACAATCCCGACCCCGCATCGTATGGGGGCTGACGAGAGAGCCCGCTCGATGCGTGGCCCGGATGAGAGAGACGTCCGGGACCTTCGCGACGACGGCCCCGGGCGGCGCTGCGTTCACCCGGCGGTAGCGTCAATCCAGATAGGTCGTGAGCTGCGCGCCTTCGTCCGACACGAACACTGCGATCAATTCCGCAGGCTCCGTCGCGCTCGCGTTCGCCGATACGAGATGCGTCGAGCCCGGCGGCTCGAAGAACGACTGGCCGACGCCGAACGTCTCGACCGGACCGCCACCGAGTTGCGAGCGGATCTCGCCCTTGGTGATGTAGGCCGTAACCGAGCCCGCGTGACGATGCGGCCGCGAAAACCCGCCCGGACCATAGGACACACGCACGATGGTCACGCGCTTGCCCGGGACGTTCGGAAGCGCGTAGGAGCCGATCGGCTCGACCTTGTCGAGAGGCGAGCTCTCCGCTGCCGTTGCGCAAAGCGGGGTCAGCACGCCTGAGACGGTGTCCATCGTCACCGGCAGCGCTCTGCCGATCGCAAGCGCGCAGGCGAGCCCTGCGATGACGGCAAGCGCCGTCGAACGTGACGGCGCCGGATGCTGCGCGGCAGAAGCACTCATGACTGTCATCGCGATCTCCCCTGTCTCCATCAGGATGCAGCGGCGGCGGCTGCGGCCGGCCGCATTGCAGGTGTCCAGCGAAACGCCGCGCCAAAGCGGTTCCAGGCGTTGATGGAGACGACCGCCGACGTCAGATACGCCAGCTCAGTCTCGGAGAATTCGCCAGAGGCTTCGGCGTAGACCTCCTCGCTGACGCCGTCGGGCAGACAGGTCAGCGCCTCGGCCCAGGCCAGCGCGGCACGCTCGCGCGGCGAAAAGATCGGCGCCTCGCGCCAGACCGCGACGAGGTGGAGCTTGTCGACGGGAACGCCGATCCGTTCCGACAGCAGGACATGGTGCTGCACGCAGAAAGCGCAGCCGTTGATCTGCGAGGCACGCAGCTTGACCAGCTCGAGCAGCTGCTTGTCCAGGCCGGCCTTGGCCGCAAGCTGGCCCAGAGCCAGCAGCAGATCATACACATCGGGCGCGATCTTCTTGAAATCCTCGTGCTCGCTGCGGGCGTGTGACATTGCGATTCACCTCGTCTTGTTATAAGTGTACTTACTTATTATAAGAGTTCTGATATGGCACGCAAGACCGCTGCGACCGCAAGATCGAAAACCGCCCGCAAGACGCCAGCACGTGCCGACGGCGGCGCCGTGCATATTCCCGCGCCCGGCGAAGGCAAACGCGGCGAGCAAGGTTATCTCGGCTATCTTCTGCGCCAGGCTCACGCCGCGGTCCGGCTGAAGATGGAGCGCATGCTCGCCGATCTCGGCGTGACCTCACCGCAATTCGCGGTGCTGACGATGCTCAATGCCTATCCGGGCCTCTCGGGGGCCGATGTCGCCCGCCTCACCTTCCTGACCCCCCAGACCGTCGGCGTCATCATCCGCAATCTCGAACGCGAGGGCGCGATCGCGATGACGCCCCATCCGGTCCACGGCCGCATCCAGCAGTGGACGCTGACACCGCGCGGCGCCACGCTCCTGAAGGCGTGCCGGGAGCGGGTGATGCTGCTGGAGAAACGCTTGGCAAAAGGCCTCGATGACGGGGCGGAAATCACGATCCGGCGTTGGCTCGCCAACGTGGCAATCGAGTTGCAGAAGGAATAGAAGCGGGCAGCGCCTCAACCTTCATCGCATCCGCGACGAAGCCTGTGCCGCTGTCGAATGCCGCGGAGGCATGGCTCGCGGACGACAAAGCTTGCCGCTCAGTATTGGTTACCGATGCAATCTGAACGATCTCTAGACTTAGAGAGAATGCTCTAGCCATCCCGCAACGCATTTTTGACCTCGCCGTCCGACCAGGTCTCATCGGCCGGGATCACCCGCACACGGCTTTGATCTGCGGTATTCACCAGCACGTGCGAACTCGTCCGCTCAGCGCTCCGCTCGAGACGCAAATCGGTTTCGGGCTTCCAGCTCAACGTGGTCGCGAGGTCCCCGGGAAAGATCTTCCATAGCGATCCGTCGTCGAGTTCGACGACATGGCTTTCCGCATGCGTGCGTATCTTCATTCCACCCCGAAATTTCGATGAACAGACTGCATCCCGGAAGCGGGCCCGGCCCCGCGGCCGAATCTTCCCGTCCTTCCTGGCGTTGAGGGAATGCGGGAGTGCGACACTTGTTCCGGTGGGAACGGCCGCGCAATCAGCCAGAATTCACGCGTGATTGCTGTTCCGGGAACCGACTCACACGCGCCATCTTTCCGGCTAGAATGTGCACCATGAAACACGCTGATTCCCCGTCACGTCACACGCGCCGCGCCCTGCTCCAGTCGACGCTCGGCGCCGCCGCTTTGCTTGCAATCCCGCCGCACGCTCTCGCCTCGCCTCCGGCCTTCGACGAATGGCGCGAGAGCTTTCGTGCACGCGCGATGGCGAAAGGTATTTCCGGCGCGACATGGCAGCGCGCGATGGGGCGGGTCGAGCCGGACATGAGCGTGTTCGCGCAGATGCGCAACCAGCCCGAATTCCACGAGCAGGTCTGGCAATACATCAACCGCCGCGTCTCGGACTGGCGCATCATCAACGGCAAGATCGCGCTGAAGAACAACGAATCTTTGTTCGCCCGCATCGAGCGCGATTTCGGCGTCGAGCGCGGCACGCTGCTGGCGCTGTGGGGCGTCGAGTCCGCCTATGGCGATCCCCTGGTGCAGCAGAATCACATGAGGCCGGTATTTCCCTCGCTCGCAGCGCTGGCCTGGAACGAACCGCGCCGCAAGGCTTATTGGGAGACCGAGCTCATCAACGCGCTGCGCATCGTCGACAAAGGCTGGAGCACGCCGGAGGAGATGCGGGGATCCTGGGCCGGCGCGATGGGCCATTCGCAATGGATGCCGGAAGTCTGGCTCAATGTCGGCATCGACTATGACGGCGACGGCAAGGTGTCGCCGTTCGGCAAGCCCGATGACGCGCTGGGCTCGACCGCAAAATATCTCGTCAACCGCGGCAAGTGGCATCGCGGCGAACATTGGGGCTACGAGGTGCGCGCGCCCGGCAATATGAGCGGAAGCCGCACCTATGCGGCGTGGCAGGCGGCCGGCGTCACCCGCGCCGATGGTCAGCCGTTTCCGCATCCGAACGCATCCGCGCAGATGTGGACGCCTGTTGCGGGCGGACCAACCTTCCTGCTGGGGCCAAATTTCTATTCAGTGAAGAGCTACAACCCTTCCATGAATTATGCGCTGGCGATCTGCCATCTCGGCGATCGCTGCCTGGGAGCCCCACCGTTTATCCAGCCCTTCCCTGGCTCCGAGCGTGCACTGACGCTCGCCGAAGTGCAGGAGATGCAGACGCGCCTGACCAAGGCCGGCTTCGATACCGGCGGCACCGACGGGCGCGTCGGCAACGACACGATGAAGGCGATCAAGGATTTTCAGCAGCGCGCCGGGATTGTGCCAGCCGACGGCTATGGCGGGCTGAAGGTGCTGGCGAAGCTGCGGCAGGGGTCGTAGCTACCTTGTCATTCCGGGGCTCGTGTGGCGAGAACCCGGAATCTCGCGCCACAATCTCTGGATTCCGGGGTCGAGGCTTCGCCTCGCCCCGGAATGACCTCCCACATTCAGTGCCGGTACTGCGGCTCTTCCGCATCGAGCTGCCGGCGGATCGCGGCGAGATGCAGCCGCGCGGATTCGGTATCGCCCTCGCGCATCTGCCTGTAGGTCGCGGCCGCAATCGCTGGATCGACTGGCAGCACCTTGCGGCCCGTCGACATCGCCAGAACCTGCACCTCGGCGGCGCGCTCAAGATAATAGAGATCGTCCCAGGCTTCCGCGATGGTCGGCGCCAGCACCATCACGCCGTGATGCTTCATGAAGACGATGTCGGCATCGCCGACCGCCGAGGCGATACGTGCGCCTTCGCGATTGTCGAGCGCGAGGCCATTATAGGCCCGGTCGACCGCGGTGCGGCCATAGAATTTCAGTGCGGTCTGTCCGGCCCAGATCAGTGGATCGCCCTCAGTCATCGACAGCGCCGTTGCGTAGGGCATGTGGGTGTGGAAGGCGACCTTGGCGCGCGGCAAGCGCTTGTGCATCTCGGCGTGGATGTAGAAGGCGGTCGCCTCGGGTACGCCCTCGCCATCGAGCACGTTGCCGTGGAAGTCGCAGATCAAGAGCTTTGACGCCGTCAGCTCGCGGAAGGCGTAGCCATAGGGATTGACGAGGAAAAGATCGTCATGGCCAGGCACCACGGCCGAGAAGTGATTGCAGATTCCCTCTTCAAAGCCGTTGCGCGCGGCCATGCGGAAGCAGGCGGCGAGATCCTCACGCGCGGTGCGGATCGCGTCGGTGGCGAGGTCCGGCCGGTTGGACCGGAATGGCGCGGGTGAGGAAGCGTGAAGGCTGTGCGCCATGGCGAAGGATACCTCTGTCGGTCGGGAGCGGCTCCGAGTTGTACAGGGACGGCGCCTGCGCGTCAGCCCCTGCGACCGCTACCCTGCCCTGCGCGCCTCAGGCCCGCCGTGGCACCCCGCCCGCGTTCATGCCGCCATCGATGACGAGTTCGCTGCCGGTGACATAGCGCGAAGCATCGGAGGCGAGATACAGCACGCCGGAGGCGATCTCCGTGGCCTGGCCGGCACGGCCGAGCGGCGTGACGAGCCGCGCGCGCTCCTCCGGATCGATCGGAGCGTTCTGACCGGCGCCGGTCGCCCCCGTCGGCATCTTACCCCAGATCGGCGTGTCGATGATGCCGGGGTGAACAGAGTTGACGCGGATGCCGTCGCCAGCAGCCGCGCATTCCATCGCGATCGACTTGGCGAACAGCCGCACGCCGCCCTTGGTCGCCGAATAGGCCGATAACCCCGGCGCGCCGCGCAGGCCCGCCAGCGAGGACATCATGACGATCGAGCCGCCGCCGGTTTTGCGCATCAGGGGCAGACAATGCTTCACGGAGAGAAACACGCCGTCGAGATTGATCGCATTCTGCTTGCGCCAGTCAGCGAGCGTCATGTCGACGATCGATGGCACGGAGATGCCGATGCCGGCATTGGAGACGAGCACGTCAAGCCGGCCATAGCGTTTGCCGACTTCAGCGACGATCTCGATCCAGCGCTCTTCGCTGGTGACATCCTGCTCCAGGAAGATCGCCTTGCCGCCTGCCTTGGTGATGCGCGTCGCGAGCTCGGGGCCTCGCAGCTCGTCAATGTCGGTGATGACGACCGTTGCGCCCTCGCGTGCGAACAGCTCGACGATCGCCTCGCCGATGCCGGACGCGCCGCCTGTCACCAGCGCAACCTTGCCCTCCACCTGCCCTGCCATGTTCACTCCCTTTTTTGTTGTTCGAGGCCGTTGTCATCTAATCACGGATGGCCCCTGATCCGGTAGCGCGACGTCGACGACGCGAAATTGCACGCGCTCGGCGCCCTGGTAGCGATCGACCGAGAGCGAGCCCGCGACATGCATCTGCTGGCCGCGATTGGCGAGCAGCGCATTGCCGAGCTTCTGGCCGACCGAACGGAATGCGATGCCGTTGACGATAGCGCCGTCGCCCGCCTTGAAACGCAGGCGCAGATGCGCTTGCCCGACCTCGTCGGCAAACACGAGTTGATGCGCCGGCAGCGCCAGCACCGGCTCCGGATTGCCGCTGCCGAAGGGACCGGCGCGGTTGAGTGTCGTCGCCAGCTCCGGCGTCACCGCACGCGCGGAGACCGCGCCGTCGATGTAGAGCTCGTTGACATGGCGCGCCTCGGCGACGTCCTGCGCCAGCGCAGTCTCGAGATAGGCGCGGAACTCGGCGAGCTTCTCCTTCCGCAACGTCACGCCCGCGGCCATCGCGTGGCCGCCGCCCTTGAGCAGAATGCCGTCGGCAACCGCCTGCCGCACCGCCTTGCCGAGATCGACGCCGGCGATCGAGCGGCCCGAGCCGGTGCCGATGCCGCCGGGCTCCAGCGCGATGGCGAAGGCGGGCCGCGAGAATTTCTCCTTGAGACGCGAGGCGACGAGACCGACGACGCCGGGATGCCAGCCTTCAGACGCCGTGACGATGACGCCGAGCTTGTCTTCGAGACCAATCGCGGCCAGTGCCTCGGCCTCGGCCTGCGCTTCCGCCGCCTGCTCGATCACCCGGCGCTCATTGTTGAGCCGGTCGAGCTCGGCCGCGATCCGCGCTGCCTCGACACTGTCGGCTTCGAGCAGCAGCCGCACGCCGAGATCGGCGCGGCCGATGCGGCCGCCCGCATTGACGCGCGGCCCTAGCATGAAGCCGAGATGCCAGGCCTCGGGCGGGCCGTTCAGGCGCGCTACGTCCATCAGCGCGGTATGGCCGATATGATCGCGCCGTCGCATCGCGATCAGCCCCTTGGCTACGAAGGCGCGGTTGAGGCCGATCAGCGGCGCCACGTCGGCGACCGTGCCGAGCGCAACATGATGCAACATGCCGAGCAGATCGGGCTCGGGCATCTCGCTGCTCCAGAAGCCGCGCTGGCGCAGCTCGCGATTGATCGCGACCAGGGTCACCAGCACGAGGCCGACGGCGGCGAGGTGACCGAGGCCGGAGAGGTCATCGGGGCGGTTCGGATTGACCAGCGCGTCGACCTCGGGGAGATCAAGGCCGCATTGGTGGTGGTCGATCACCACCACGGACATGCCGAGCCGCTTGGCCTCGGCCAGCGGCTCGATGCTGGTGGTGCCGCAATCGACGGTGACGAGCAGCGTCGCGCCCTTCGCGGCGAGCGACTGCACCGCCTCAGTGTTCGGGCCGTAGCCTTCGAATATCCGATCGGGAATGTGGATCAGCGGATCAAGTCCGCAATGACGCAGATGCCAGGCGAGCAGCGCCGCCGAGGTCGCGCCGTCAACGTCGTAATCACCGAAGATCGCGACCTTCTCGCCTTTCGCCGCCGCATCGGCGATCCGCTTCGCGGCGGCCTCCATCTCTGTCACCGTGAACGGATCCGGCAGCAGCTTGCGGATGGTCGGATCGAGAAAATCCGGCACGGCGTCGATATCGATGCCGCGGCCGGCCAGCACCCGCGCCAGCAGCTCCGGCAGCCGGTGCCGCTGCACGATGGCGAGCGCCTGGGCCGCTCCGCGCCCGTCCAGCCGGTCACGCCAGAGCTTGTCTGTGAACGAGCGCGCCACGCCCAGGAAAGCCTGGGGCACTTCGATGGGCAAGGCGGTGGCGGGTGGCGTCATGACAGGAGGCAGGTTGATGGGAACTCGAAGGTCCAGGCGATCACGCGAACGCACGGTCCCTAGCTTCAAGAATTGGCCGGCAATCGGCCAGGATTTGCAACGGCCCGGCTACACAAAGCGGTGGATGACCCGCCCGACCGGCCGGAGTGACTACCATTTAGGCATTCCGCGGAACGGCAAATTAAGCGGGCGTTAGGCGGAATCCTCGAAAAAGAATCGTATTCGATCTGTGAGTTGTTGTTCCGGGTTCATTGCAGATCAGACCACATTGCCTAGGGAAGTCCCCGATGTCTGCTGCGCCGGGTCTGAAAGCCAAGCCGATTGCCACCGAACCTACGGACGATGATTCCGACATCTCCGCGCTGATCAACCGCCTCACCGCGGAGGTCAACCAGATCGCGATCGCCAAGACCAAGTCGATCCAGCAGATCACCAACCAGATGAAGATGCTGGCGCTGAACGCACTGATCGAGAGCTCGCGCGCCGGCGCGCAAGGCGCCGGCTTTGCGGTGGTGGCGCAGGAGGTGCGCGGCGTCGGCCAGCAGGTCGAGACCATCGCCCGCGAGCTCGAAACCCAATTGACGAAACGCACGGGCGATCTCGTCGCCTCGATCGAGCGCATGAGCCAGCGCTCCCGCGGCGAGCGGATGGTCGACCTGTCGCTCAATGCGATCGAGCTGATCGACCGCAATCTCTATGAACGCACCTGCGACGTGCGCTGGTGGGCGACCGACTCCGCCGTGGTCGATTGCGCGGCCTCGCCTGGCGCGGCGGCCGTCTCCCATGCCTCGCAGCGCCTCGGCGTGATCCTCGGCGCGTACACCGTCTATCTCGATCTCTGGCTCTGCGACCTCGACGGCAACGTCATCGCCAACGGCCGCGCCGACCGCTTCCGCGTCGTCGGCCAGAATGTCGCTCACACCAAATGGTTTCGCGAGGCGCGATCCTTGCACTCCGGTGACGACTATGTCGCCGGCGACGTCGAGAACCAGCCTCTGCTCGGCAATGCGCAGGTCGCGACCTATTGCGCCAGCGTCCGCGCCGGCGGCCAGGCCGGCGGCGCGCCGATCGGCGTGCTCGCCATCCATTTCGACTGGGAGCCACAGGCCCGCGCCATCGTCCAGGGCGTCCGCGTCGGCGATAGCGACAAGGCGCGTGTGCTGCTGGTCGATTCGAATTTGCGCGTGATCGCGGCCTCCGACGGCCAGGGCATCCTCACCGAGCGCATCTCGATCTCGCTGAACGGCCAGCGCTCCGGCTTCTATCACGAACGCACGGGTACGCTGGTCGCGTTCCATGCGACCCCGGGATACGAGACCTATCGCGGGCTCGGCTGGTACGGCGTGATCATCTGCGCGGCGTGAGGCGAGAGGCCGCCATCTCGCCTGCCCGATCAAAACTCGCGAAAACAACCCCATGCACAGTAGCTTGAGGTTTGTTTTCATTGGTGTTTTTTAAAGCCTTCGTTGCCGCCTCGCCTCCACCAAGACGCTTTGACACGTCGGGCAAAACACTGGCAATCTATCATCATCGCCGGTTGCGCTCACGGCCCGAGGGAATGATGCCCTTGCGATCCGATTTCGTGACGTCACAGCCCAGCTTCTAAAGCATTTTCCGGCAAGGCACGTCCGTTACAGGCAAGCGCCTGCGCCAAGGGTCGGATAGAGTCGCTTCGCATTACGTTGATCGACGCGAGAAGCGTGAGTTCCTCTTGGCCTGCATCGTCTCGCGCTCCGAAATAACGAGGAGACATGCCATGAAAATCGTCGTGATCGGCGGAACCGGATTGATCGGATCCAGGCTCGTGGCGAAGCTCAAACGGCAAGGCCACGACCCGGTGGCAGCCTCGCCGAAATCCGGCGTGAACGCCGTGACCGGCGAAGGTCTCGCGGCCGCCCTGGCCGGTGCTGATGTCGTCGTCGACGTCGCCAACGCGCCGTCCTGGGAGCCGGCCGCCGTGCTCGATTTCTTTCAGCGTTCGAGCAAGAATCTCGTCGCGGCAGAGGCTGCAGCGAGCGTGAAACATCACGTGGCGCTCTCGATCGTCGGAACCGACCGCTCACCCGACAACGCCTACTTCCGTGCCAAGCTGGCGCAGGAAACCATCATCAAGTCCGCCTCGGTCCCCTACTCGATCGTGCGCGCCACCCAGTTCTTCGAATTCCTCGGGGCCATCGCCGACGCCGGTGTGATCGACGGAAAGATCGTCGTTCCCACAGCTCAGTTTCAGCCGATCGCGGCCGATGACGTCGTCGATCGCCTCGCGGAGGTCGCGACCGGCCGGCCGCTCAACGGCACGATCGATATCGCTGGCCCTGAGAAGGCCCCCTTCAATGAATTCATCGCACGTCGCCTGAAGGCGTCCGGCGACACACGTCCCGTGATCGGAGATCCGACGGCGCTGTATTACGGCGCCCCCATCGACGACACATCGCTGAACCCGCTCGGTGAGGCGCGGCTCGGGACGACGTCGCTCGCAACATGGCTCGTAAGCCTCTGAGGCTCCGTCGGTCCTGCCATTACTCCAGCTGCAGCAGAGGGAAATCCCATGTGGAGATTGTTGATCGCAACGGCGGTTCATGCCGCAACCGTCCTGACCGCCCATGCGGCCGAGCCCGCCGCTCCATCGGCGAAGGTGTCGGTCGTGTTCGACCAGGCGCTGCCGAACGTCCCCGGCAAGAGCATGAAGGGTGTTCTGGTCGAGTATGGTCCCGGAGGCTCCTCGCCGGCCCACATCCACGCGCCCTCCGCCTTCATCTATGCCACGGTCCTGGAAGGCGCGATCCGCAGTCAGGTCAATGACGGCCCCGCAAAAGTCTTTCACAAGGGAGAGAACTTCTTTGAAAAGCCCGGCGACCGCCATGCCGTCAGCGCCAATGCCAGCGACACCGAGCCTGCGAAGCTGCTTGCCGTGTTCGTGGTGGATACAGCCGACAAGGAGCTGACGACACCGACCGCAAAGTAGCAGGGATTGACCATGTCGCGTTGCTGCGCGCGATGACCATGTCATCCTGGCGGCGCAGCGGCGTGTCAGCATAGACAATGATCAACTCGCCGCGACAAATGCCGCCAGAGAAGGCGCTCGCACTGATCGTCATTGATTGCCGACAGATGCAGTGCCCCATCCCACCGGTCCACCAAAGTTTCGTATCCTCTGGTCCGCTCGATCGGCGCGACAAACGGCAGATCCGCCTTGGACACCTTCTCGAGATTGAAATTAGCGTGACGCCGCGGCTCCGAAGCGGGTTGAAAATGTCGAGTTCATAACTCCATGTGCACGATCTCGATAGGCTCGCCACCAAGACCGTGGGAGAAATAGCCTCTTCCTGTGCTTCGAAAGCCGCACTTTCGGTAGAAGCCTTCGGCATTGATCGTCGCTTCGAGTCTTATCGGTCCGTTGTGGCCCAACCGCGCCTGGGCGATACCGATTTCGAGCAGACGCCGGCCGATTCCAGACCCCGCGGTTTCGGGCAAGACAAACAGCCTGGTTACCTCGCCGGGTTCGGCGTCGACAAATCCGACCGCAACGCCGTTTCGCAAGCATATGGTCATTCGTCCCCTGGCGATGAGCTCCTCATAGAACGCCGGCGTGCGCTCACCCATCCAGTTCTCCAGTTGCGCCCGCGAATAGGAGGCCGCTGCAAGGCCGCGGATCGATGCCAGAGTGATGTTGAAAACCGTTGCAGCGTCGTCGCGTCGAGCTGCCCTGAAGCAAAAGTCGCCGTCGAGTAACATGAGAGGTGGGCTCCGGGAGTACCCTTATCGGGTCAGCAGATTTGGATTGATAGCAATCCATGGCGGAGTCAATCCGGACGTGATTTTCTCTGCAGCGGGATGCGGCCGACAAGCCGTCGGCGATAGCCATCGCCAAGTCCCGCGTCAGCCCGAACCATCCACGAACGCGACCTGCGTACCCTTCGAGACGCTGGCTGCGACACGCTCTGCATCCCAGTTGGTGAGACGCACGCAGCCGTGCGACTGAACCTTCGAAATCTTTCCCGGCGATGGCGTTCCGTGAATGCCGTAGCCTTCGGCGGAGAGGTTGATCCAGACCGTTCCAACCGGATTGTTCGGGCCGGGATTGATCTTGAAGGGCCTGTGGGAACGAACATCCTTGAAGTGGTAGGCGGGATTGTAGCGGTAGGTCGGATTTCGGCTGATCTCCGTGACCTTGAACGTACCCGAGGGCGACGGCTTCTCCTCGCTGCCAACGGTCGCGGGATAGAACCCGATCAGCACGTTCGATTTGTCGAACAGCTTCACCGTCTGGCGCCGCTTGTCGATCTCGATCCTGTCGGCCTTGGTGGGGGACGCAGCGCTTCCGCCATGGGTGCTGTCCACCACGACGATGGTCTCGCCGGCGCGGTCAAATTGCCGGCCGGGGTTCAGCGCCGCCAGGAGCTGCTCGCTCATGTGAAATTTCTCGGCCAGTGCTTCGCGCGGACTGGTGAAGCTGAGCTTCGGGATGCCCTTCATCTCCTCCATCCTCGATGGCAGCTTGCGCAGGAACGGGCCCGCGACATCCTGCTCGGCGATGGTGTAGGTCATCGTCGCCGGTCGATCGTCCGCCCGCAGCGCCTTCCAGACCTCATCCGTCAGAGCGTCCGAACTCGGCAATTGCTGCGCTTCCGTATAGGCCCGGAGCGCCTTTCTGGCATTCTCGCCGAACCTGCCGTCGATCTCGCCGGGCGAGAAATGCGCCCTATCCAAGAGAACCTGCAGCCGCACCCCCGCCGGGGTGGGCTTGTCGTTGGAGAGAGTCGTCTTTGACGGTTCGGCGGAATTGATGGCGTCCACGGTCATCTCGGCGCCAAACGCCGGCAATGCCGCCAAGGCGAAGACAAGAAAGATGCAAATCTGCCCCGCTTTCGTCAGCGACATTGCCATCTCCTTTCATGGTTCCAACGGCTGCGTGTCGAGTCCTCGTGCTGCCGGGGCAATCAGCTCCCGGTATCGTTCTTCGTATTGTTGCGCCATTCGGCGTGCAGTGAAGCGCTCCTCGAACCGGGCGCGCACCCTCTTTCGATCCAGCTTGGCCAATTCGCCGACCGCCTTGACGGCTTGCTCCTCGCTCTCGACGATGAAACCGGTCAGGCCGTGTTCGATGACCTCAGGAACCGAGCCGGAGCGATAGGCGATCACCGGTGTTCCGCACGCCATCGCCTCGATCATGACCAATCCGAAGGGCTCCGGCCAAGCGATTGGAAATACCAGAGCGGCTGCTCCGCGAAGCAATGATTGCTTCTTCACGTCGTCGACTTCGCCGACGAGCTGGATCTTCTCGCCGTCGATCCGGGGCGCGAGGCGTTTCCTGAAGTAGGCAGTCTCGGCGCGCGGAATCTTCGCGGCGATGCGGAGAGGCATCCGGGCGGCGTGCGCGATACGGATGGCGTCCTCTGGACCCTTGTCCGCCGTGAGACGGCCAAGAAACGCCAGATAGGACCCGCCACCGTAGGAGGCGTGCAACAGCTCCGAGGGCAATCCGTGCTGGATCGTTCCAATCCATTTCGCCTCCGGAAGCGGCAGGCGCTGGTGATCGGAAATCGAGACGAACCTCGCATCGGGGAATTGCCGAACCACGTCAGGCAGCCCAGGCAGATCGAGCCGGCCATGCAGGGTTGTCAGGAACGGCACGCCAAGGCGGCTGAGCAATGGCAGATGCAGCCAGTCGACATGGGCGTGGATCACATCGAAGTCTCTGGCTCGTTTCGCGATTGCCTCCAGCAGCATCGCGCAGGCTGCACTCGGATCGGTGCCCTTCCGGCCGAGACGCAGCGCGCGCGGCCACACCGGGTGGAGCTTGCCCGTCGTTCGGGAGTCACCGCTGGCGAAGAGGGTGACGTCGTGGCCGCGCTCGACGAGCTCATCTACAAGCCAGGCCACCACCCGCTCGGTGCCGCCGTAGAGCTTCGGAGGGACGCTTTCGGCCAGGGGAGCGAGCTGGGCGATGCGCATGAGAGCCTGCTACACCGCTGAACGAAGAATGAACACGATAGCTGCGGATAGAAGATTCGAAATCGCCAGCAGCGTCCAATCCGGCCTCGCGCTTGCGCTCGCCACGCGACAGGCGAGGCCCTCAATGAACCTCAACATTCGTCATCGGAAAGCCGCTCGAGATAGGCAAGCCCGAATGCTGCGAGTTCCTGGGCGTCGCCGTTACTCTCCCGCGCTTCCCGCCTCCCTTGCAGATGACGCTCGAGCAGGCAGCGACGGCCATCCGCAGCATCGACATCGCGATGCCGGGCGCGGTACACGCACCATGCGGTGTCCACCGCAGTTCGTAGTGGGCCGTCATCGACCATGTTCCAGCTCCGACGTGGGAGATGTTCATGGGTCGCCAACTCGTCGCGACGGCGGAAGTTTCCAGTTTTTCCCTAAAGTCTAAGTCTGCGCGCAGGGCGCGCGCGGTAGTCGGCGCTCGCTCCCCCGGTGCGGGCAAAATCAGCCAGAACGAGTCCCCGCCATCTCCGTTGCGAGCAGCAGAGCAGCGCGGCTAGCGCCAATCGATGCGACGCCTTGCCCTGCGATGTCGTAGGCAGTGCCGTGCGCGGGCGTGCAGATCGGGAACGGGAAGCCGCCAAGCAACGTCACGCCACGATCGAAGCCCATCAGCTTCATGGCGATCTGGCCCTGGTCATGATACATGGTCAGCACGGCATCGAACGCGCCGGCCCTGGCGCGCAGGAACACGGTGTCGGCCGGGAACGGTCCCTCCGCGGCAATGCCCTCGCGCTGGCCGTCCGCGACCACCGGCGCAATCACCTCGATCTCCTCGCGGCCGAAATTGCCGCCGTCGCCGGCGTGCGGATTGAGGCCTGCGACGGCGATGCGCGGCCGCGCGAAGCCGGCCTTGCGCATGCAGGAATCGGTCAGCCTGAGCGCGCGATGAATGCGCTCGCTCGACAGCTTTGCAGCCACGTCCTTGAGCGGGATGTGCGAAGTGACCCGTGCATTCCAGAGCCGGTCCAGCACGTTGAATTCGCTTGCCGGCGTCTTGAGGCCGACGACCTCGGCCGAGAACGCGATCTCGTCATCGTACTCGGCACGGGCAAAACGCATCGCCTGCTTGTTGAAGGGGGTGAAACAGACCGCGTCGACGTGGCCGTCGCGGCCGAGTTCGAGCGCGTGCCGATAGTTCGTCAGCGCGAATTTGCCGCCGGCAAGGGTCGCGGTCCTCGGCTCGACCTCGCTGAGGTCGAGGTGGCGGAGATCGACGAACAGTGCATCTTCCTGCGCCGCGCGAAGGTCGACACCCTGGTCCACCATCGTCAGCTCCGGCTCGAGGCCGGCAATGCGCGCGCCTTCGTCGAAGATGCGGCGGTCGCCGATGACGACGAGCCGACAGCTCGCGCGGATGTCGTCCTGCGCCACTAGCTTCGCCGTCAGCTCGGGGCTGATGCCGGCGGGATCTCCCATTGCCAATGCAATGAGCGGCTTTGCGGTCATATGATCACCTTTTCCTGGGCTGGCGTGTCGATTGCGGGCGACGCTGGCCTGCGCCAGAGACGTGTGAGCTGCAAGACCAGCGGCAGCAGCAGCAGCGCGATGCCGCCCACGATCAGGCACGTCACCAACTTGTTCGCAAAGAAGATGCCAAGTGATCCCTTTGAGATCAGCATCGATTGCCGGAACGCGTCCTCGGCCTTGTCGCCGATCACGATCGCGAGCACGAGCGGCGCCAGCGGATAGAACAGCTTCTTGAAGAGATAGCCGACGATGCCGAACCCCAGCATCATGACCACGTCGAGATAGGAGTTCGAGACCGAATAGGCGCCGACGACGCAGATGATCACGATCAGGGGCGCGATCACGACGAAGGGAATCCGCATCAAGGCGGCGAACACGGGCACGGTCATCAGCACCAGCGCGACCGCGACGATGTTGCCGACATACATCGAGGCGATCAGGCCCCAGACGAAGTCCTTGCTATCGACGAACAGCATCGGCCCGGGATTGAGACCCCAGATCATCAACCCGCCCATCATCACGGCCGCAGTGGCCGAGCCTGGAATGCCGAGCGAGAGCATCGGCAACAGCGCACTGGTCCCGGCGGCATGATCGGCGGTCTCCGGCGAGATGATGCCTTCGACCTCTCCGGTGCCGAAATGCCGGCTGCGGCGGGAGAAGCGGCGGGCGATGCCGTAGCTCATGAAGGAGGCCGCGGTCGGGCCGCCCGGCGTGATCCCCATCCAGCAGCCGATCGCGGCGCTGCGCAGCAGGGCAACGCCATGCCGCGGCAGGCGCCCGACGGCGCGAAACACCTCGCGCCAATCGATCTTCGAGGAGACGGCGCGGGCGTGAAACTCCTCCTCGACCGCGACCAGGAGCTCGCCGATGCCGAACAGGCCCATCACCGCGACGACGAAGCTGACGCCCTTGACCAGCTCATCTACGCCCATGGTGAGACGCACGCTGCCGGAGACCGTGTCGATGCCGATGGCGGCGATCGCAAAGCCGATCGCCAGCGCCACGACGGTCTTGACCGGTGCCGCACCGCCCATGCCGACGAAGCTGGCAAAGGCGAGGAAATAGACCGCAAAATACTCGGCCGGCCCGAACGCGAGCGCAACCTGCGCCACCCAGGATGCGAGGAAGGTGATCAGGATGACGCCGATCAGCGCGCCGAAAGCCGCGGAGCCGAAGGCGGTCGCGAGCGCCGTGGTCGGCCGGCCGTCGCGTGCCATCGGATAGCCGTCGAAGGTGGTCGCGACCGACGATGGCTCGCCGGGAATGTTGAACAGGATCGAGGTCACCGAGCCGCCGAACAGCGCGCCCCAATACATGCTCGAGAGCAGGATGATCGCTGAGACCGGCTGCATGCCGAAGGTCAGCGGCAATAGCAGCGACACCCCGTTCGGCGCGCCCAGTCCCGGCAGCACGCCGACGAGAATGCCGAGCAGCACGCCAACCGCCATCAGGGCCAGATGCGGCACCGTGACCGCGATGGTGAAGCCGTGCAGGAGGTCCTGGAGATTGTCCATCTCGCTGCCCCCTCAGAAACCAAGCGCCGCGGCGAGCGCGCCGTGCGGCAGGCTGACTTGGAATAAGCGCTCGAACACGACGTAGAGCGCGAGCGCCGTGGCCGCCGCCATGGCGAGCGCGCGCGGCATGGATTGGTGCCTGGGGATCGCCAGCACCGAAAAGACATACAGAGCCGAGGCGACGTACATCCCGGCAAGCGGGATCGCAGCGACGAAGATCGCAGCCGGTACGAACAGGCCGGCGAGCCGCCGCAGCTCGATGGACGTGATGGCGATGGGGACGTTTGCCACTGTCGCGGCCGACAGCACGCCGCGCACCAGATTGTAGAGGCTCCCGAGCACGATGACGATGCCGGTCAGGAACGGGAACGTGCCGGCATCGACGCCTGCGCTCGACCAGCCGATGCCGTTGTCGACGCTGGAGACGACGACGGCGACACCGAAGCTGCCGGCGAGGACGGCGGTCGCAAGTTCAAGCGCACGACGGGAGATCATGGCGTAATGCCTTACTTGACCAGCCAGCCCTGCTCGCTCGCGACCTGCTTGACGTGATCGAGGTCCTCCTTGATGAATTTGTCGAACTCGGCACCGGTCAGGAACGTGTCGACCTGGGAGGTCTTCTCGATGTAGTCCTTCCACTCCGGCGTTGCCTGCACTTTCCTCATGAGGTCGACATAGAACGCGGCCTGCTCCGGCGTGACCTTGCCGGGCAGCCACACGGTGCGCGGCTGCTCATATTGCTTGATGTCGAGGCCCTGCTCGACGCAGGTCGGCACATCGCTCCAGCTTTCGGTCGCGGTGACCTTCGGCCCCTGCGGCAGCCGCTTCGGGCTGAACACGCAGAGCGGCCGCTGCGTGCCGCCCCGCCATTGCCCGAGGCTTTCGCTGGGATTGTTGACGTGGGAGTCGAGATGTCCGCCGGCGAGCTGCACGGCGGTCTCGGCGCCGCTCTTGAAAGGGATATAGGTCAGCTTGACCTTGCCGGCCTTCTCGATCATGCGCGTCAGCACCTCGTCGGTGTCCTTCGACTGCGCGCCGCCCATCTTGAATTCGCCCGATGCGGCCGCCTTGAGATAGTCGCCCGCCGTCTTGTACGGCGCGTCCTGCTTGACCCAGAGCAAGAACTCGTCCTGCGCCATCGCCGCGATCGGGGTGAGATCGGTGTAGTTGAAGGCGACCTTGGAGACGAGCGGTTGCTGCCAGGCATTCGAGGTGCCGAAGATCACCTTGTAGGGGTCGCCCGCGGAGGCCTTGCCGTAGACATAGCCTTCGGCGCCGCTGCCGCCGCCCTTGTTGACGACGACGATCGGCTGCTCCGTCAGCTTGTGCTTGGTGATGATGTTCTGCACCGCGCGCGCGAGATTGTCGGTGCCGCCGCCAGGCCCGGCGGTGGCGACGAACTCGATCGGCTTTTGTGGTTGCCAGGCGGCACTCGCCGGCATCGTGCCGACCAGCACGGCTACGGCCGCAGAGAGCAGAAATGTTGACGTCCGACCCATGATTTCCTCCAGCTGATCTTGTCTTTTGTTGTTGTCGGCCCCCTGTTCAGGCGACGCGTTCCTCGCGTTGTCCCGATGCGAGCACGATCGCGCCTTCTTTTTCGAGCGCTTCGATTCGTGACTGGTCGAACCCGTGCTCGGCCAGCACCTCGCTCGTGTGCTCACCATAGACCGGCGCGCCTGACAGCACTTTGCCTGGCGTCTCCGAAAACTTGATCGGAAGCCCGATCGTCTTGACCGGGCCGAGCGTGGAGTGCTCGACCTCGACGACCATCTCGCGCGCCAGCGTCTGCGGATCGTTTAAGGCCTCCAGCATGTCGTGCACGGGGCCGCACGGCACGCCCCTCTCGTCCAGCGCCGCCAGCCAATGCGCCCGCGACTTGGTGCGGAAGCGTTCGCTCAGGACGGATTCGAGCTCTTTCAGATTGGCCATGCGATCGGCGCCCGTGACGAAGCGCGGATCGGCGGCAAGCTCGCTCGCGCCGAGCGCTTCCAGCATCAGCAGCCAATGCTTCTTGTTGGCGCCGCCGACCACGAGCCAGCCGTCCGAGGCTTCGAACGCCTGATACGGCGCATTGAGCGGATGCGCCGAGCCCATGGCGCGCGGCGCCGTGCCGGCCGCAAGCGCAATGGTCGACTGCCAATAGGTCTGCACCAGGGCGGCTTCATAGAGCGAGGTCTCGACCCACTGCCCTTTGCCGGTCTTGAGACGATGCGCGTAGGCCGCAAGGATGCCCATGCTCGCGAGCAGGCCGGCCGTGATGTCGGACAGCGGCGGACCGCATTTGACGGGCGGACCGTCCGGGCGTTCGCCGGTAAAGCTCATGATGCCGCTCATCGCCTGCGCGACGAGGTCAAATCCCCTGCGGTGCTTGTAGGGACCGGTGCGGCCGAAACCCGACAGCGAGCAGTAGATCAGTGCCGGGAATTCCGTGTGCAGCGCCTCGTAGCCGAAGCCGAGGCGCTCCATCGCGCCCGGCGCAAAGTTCTCGACCAGCACGTCGGCATCCGCGATCAGCCGTCGCAGCACCTGTTTGCCACCGTCGGTCTTCAGATCCAGCACGATGCCGCGCTTGTTGCGGTTCATCATCAGGAAGGACGCCGCCTCCTCGCCGATCTTCGGCGGCACCGAATGGCGGGTGTCGTCACCGTTGGGCCACTTCTCGATCTTGATGACGTCGGCGCCCATGTCGGCGAGCATCAAGGTGCAGGTCGGCCCGGCCATGACATGGGTGAGATCGATGACCTTGAGGCCGGCCAGCGGTCCCGAACGGCGGGAGGTGGATTGAGATCGGTCGCTTTGCATCGGCTCGTCCTATTGGCCGCGCCATTGCGGCGCGCGCTTGTTGAGGAAAGCATCGAGCCCTTCGCGAAAGTCCTGGCTCGTGTAGCACATCAGGATGAGGTCCTCGCCCTCGTCCCGGGTCAGCCGCCTTTGCAGGCGGGCGACCGCCTGCTTGGTCGCATTCAGCGTCAGCGGCGCATGGCTCGCGAGGAGGCGGGCCACCTCCTCGGCACGCTGGTCGAGGGCCGCAAGATCGTCGACGACCTCGCCCAGCAGCCCGATGCTCGCAGCCTCCGCGGCATCGACAAGGCGCGCGGTGAAGATGAGATCCTTGACGCGCGCGGCGCCGATGAGCGCGGTGAGACGGCTGACATTGGACATCGACAGGCAGTTGCCGAGCGTCCTGGCGATGGGGAATCCGATTCTCGCAGCTTTCGTGCCGATGCGGAGGTCGCAGGCCGCAGCAATGCCCGCCCCGCCTCCGGTACAGAACCCGTTGATCGCCGCGATCGTCGGCACCCGGCACTGCTCCAGCGTGGTCAGCACGCGATCGATGCGGTTCTCGTAGTCGATCGCGTCCTGCGGCGTCCTGAATTCGCGGAACTGGTTGATGTCCGTGCCCGAGGCGAAGGCCTTGTCGCCGGCCCCGCGCAGCACCAGCACCTTGATCGCATGGTCGCGGTTGGCCTCCTCGCAGATCGCGGCAAGCCGTTCGTACATGGCGAAGGTGAAGGCATTGCGGGCCTGCGGTCGGTTGAAGGTGATCCGCCCGATGCCGTCGTCGCGCTCGAAGACGAGGTCTTCTGCCGCCAGTTGCAGGTCCATTTCCTCACACCTTTCTGTCTTTTGCATTTTTGAATGCAAAATTTGGAATTTTCAAGCTATAACTTACAAATAGATGCGTATAAGTTCACTTTTGCATTCAAATTGAGCTCGGACCCATGCTTCATGAGGAAGTCGTCGGCCGCATCCGCGCCATCCTGCTCGACGGCGAAATCCCCCCGGGTGCGAGGATTCCGGAGCGCGAGCTGTGCGAGCGGCTCGAGATTTCGCGCACGCCGCTGCGCGAGGCGCTCAAGGTGCTGGCGGCGGAAGGGCTGGTGCAGCTGCTGCCGCATCGCGGCTCGCGCGCAGCAAAACTGACCGACAAGGACATGCGCGACCTGTTCGAGGTCTGCCAGGGGCTGGAGGCCCTCGCCGGCGAGCTCGCCTGCGAGCGCATCACGGACGCCGAGATCGACGCGATCGCCACGGCCCATGCGGCCATGGTGCAGCATTATCGCGACGGCGACCTGATCCAGTACTATCGCGGCAACCGCGCCATTCACGAAGCCATCGTCACCGCAGCCGGAAATCCCGTGCTCGCGGGGCTTTACACCTCGGTGACCGCGCGCATCCGGCGGGCGCGCTACGTCACGCCGATGACGCCGCAGCGCTGGGCATTCGCGGTGAAGGAGCATGAGGCGATCCTCAACGCGCTTCAGCGCCGCGACGGCGTCGGCCTCGCCCACATCCTGCGTGCGCATCTGCGTCACAAGCGCGAAGAGGTTCTACAGGCGGGCTTTGCCGAGACCGAGGGCGGCGATCTTACGCTGCGTATCGCGTGAGGTGCTATCCCCCGGGCTCCGTCAGTTCGAACGAGCCCTCGGGTGGACTGTCGCCGAAGACCTCGACCAGACGAAAACGCTCGCACATCAGCATCATGTCATCGCTATATCGTCCGAGCCTGCCGAAATAGGACTGATGGGCGCGGCGCCAATAGGCCAAGCTCCGGTCGCCTTCTCCCTCCTCATACGCAAACGCTGCGTCGACCTCGTTGAAGCGCCGATACGTCACGTCGACGGATTCGATGACGCAACGCGGCTCTCCTCGGCCGTCGAGCACGACCCAGCGCTCACCGGGCGTGGAGGTGTTCGGCTCGTCTTCCGTGCTGCACGTCGCCGTTTTGATGCCCTTGATGACGAGCTCGACCAGTTCATCCGCCAGCGCGGGGCTGTCGCCGAACGCGAAGGTTCGGAGATGTCGATATGGTTCGGGGATCCGCTTGCCCATGCTCTTCGCATCCCATGTTGCCTGCGCCAAGGCGTCCCCGAAAAGCAACCGAAGCCGATCGCATCTGGAAAACGCGGCCTAGCAGCCCAATCTATCGGCGATGCCGCCAAAGTCCTTTGCAACGATGTCCCAATTGCCGGTCGCCTCGAAATCGACCTTCTGCAAAGGACCGTATTCGGTCGGTCGCGCCACGAAGGCAGTCTTCAGCCCGTACTTCTGCGCGGCAGCGAGATCGCCGTTGTGGGCGGCGACCATCATCACCTCTTCCGGCTTGAGGCACAGCAGACGGGCGGCGCCGAGATAGGTCTCGGGATCAGGCTTGTAGTGCTCGAATAGCTCGGCCGACATGATGAGGTCCCACGGGAGCCCTGCAAACTTCGCCATGTTGGTGAGCAGCGCCACGTTGCCGTTCGAGAGCGGCGCGATCACGAATTTGGATTTCAGCCGCTTGAGGCCGGCGACGCTATCGGGCCAGGGATGCAGGCGGTGCCAGCCCTTGGTGAGATAATCGAGATCGGCCTCGGTGAGGCCCTTGATTTCGAGTTTCTCGACCAGCTTCTCCAGCGAGCGGCGGTGCAGATCGTCGAGCATGACGTAGCCGCGTTCCGGGTGCTTGCGCACATCATCCATGGACGCGACGTACATGCCGCGCCAGCCGTCGACCAGCGCGGTCCAGTCGGTGGCGATGCCGCGCTGTTTGCCCCACCACATGAAGTCGCTGATCAGGCTGGTGCGCCAGTCGACCACGGTGCCGAACACGTCGAAGACGAGGGCTTTGACGGCGGAGAGATCGGACATGTGCGCTTCCCATTTGTTCTTATCATTGTCATTCCGGGCGATGGGTCCGCGCCACGCACGGCCCTGAGAACCCGGAATCTCGCGCTGTCATCTCTGGATTCCGGGTTCGACGCCTTCGCGTCGCCCCGGAATGACAGCAAACATCAATCCAGATGGAACTTCGCCAGCTCGCGATGCTCGGCCTTGATGTAGCGCACGGTGCCGGTGACGGAGCGCATCACCACCGTCTCGGTCTCGATCACGCCGTCCTTGCGGAATTTGACGCCCGAGAGCAGCGAGCCCGTGGTGACGCCGGTGGCGGCGAACAGGCAGTCGCCGCGCGCCATGTCCTCGATGCCGTAGATCATCTTGGGGTCGTTGACGCCCATCTTGGCGGCGCGCTCGCGCTTCTCGTCGGAATCGAGGATGAGGCGGCACTGCATCTGGCCGCCGATGCAGCGCAGCGCCACGGCCGCGAGCACGCCTTCCGGCGCACCGCCGGTGCCGAGATACATGTCGACGCCGGTGTTGTCGGGGTCGGCGCAGTGGATCACGCCGGCAACATCGCCGTCGGTGATGAGGCGCACCGCAGCGCCGGTCGAGCGCACGCTCGCGATGATATCGGCATGGCGCGGACGGTCGAGCACGAGCACGGTGATGCCTTCCGGCTTGACGCCCTTGGCCTTGGCGAGGCGGCGGACGTTGTCGGCAGGCGAAGCGTCGAGATCCACGACGCCCTTGTCGTAACCGGGTCCGATCGCGAGCTTCTGCATGTAGACGTCGGGGGCGTGCAGCAGCGTGCCGCCATCGGCCATCGCCATGGTCGCGATCGCGCCCGGCATGTTCTTGGCGCACAGCGTGGTGCCTTCGAGCGGGTCGACCGCGATATCGACCTGGGGACCGGCATTCATACCGACCTTCTCGCCGATGAAGAGCATCGGCGCCTCGTCGCGCTCGCCTTCGCCGATCACGATGGTGCCTTCGATCGGCAGCTTGTTGAGCTCGCGGCGCATGGCGTCGACAGCGGCCTGGTCAGCCTGCTTCTCGTTGCCGTGCCCGCGCAACCGCGCCGACGACACCGCCGCCCGCTCCGTCACCCGCACAATCTCCAGCGTGAGGATGCGCTCGAGCAACGCGTGCGGCGGGACTGAAATATGGGTCGACATCGGCTTACTCCTTCGAAACGGTTTGGGACAGACATCTCTGCCCGCATCAACTCTCAACGCCCGGTGTTCGTTCGAACGAACGCCTTTTAGTTCGAGCATGCTCTTTTCCGGAAAACCGCTTCACACTTTGCGCTAGCGCGGCCCTCCGGGTCCCAGCATGCTCAGTTCTTCTCGATCCGGATCACCTGCGGCCGTCCGCTGATGACCTTGTCCTTCTGCACGGCGGCGAGTGCACGACGCACGGCGTCCTCATGCGTGGCATAGGTGATCAGGATGACGGGCACCGGGACCGCCTTGCCATTCGCCGGCGCAGCGCCGCCGTTGGGATGACGCTGCACGATCGACTCGATCGAAATCTTCTGCTCTGCAAGCCGGGTCGCGATCGCAGCCGCGGTGCCGGGGAAATCGCGCGCGAGCAGGCGGATGTAATAACCACCCTCGTGCCGCTCCATCGGCGCCTTCTTGGTGTCGCGCAGCTGCGATATCGGCCGGCCGAACGGATTGGCGCGGATGCCGCGCGCGACATCGGCGATGTCGGCGACCACCGCGGATGCGGTCGCTGCGCCTCCGGCGCCGGGGCCGACCAGCGTGATCGGTGGAATGCCCTCGCCATCGATCGTGACCGCATTGGTAACACCCATCACCTGCGCGATCGAGGAGGATTTGGGAACCATGGTTGGATGCACGCGCTGCTCGATGCCCTTGGCGGTGCGAACCGCAACGCCGAGCAGCTTGACGCGGTAACCGAGATCGGCGGCGGCGCGCAGATCTTCCGGCGCGATGGACGAGATGCCTTCGACATACACGGCGCTTTGAGCAACTTTCGTGCCGAAGGCGAGGCTGGCGAGAATGGCGAGCTTCTGCGCGGTGTCGTGGCCGTCGACGTCGAAGGACGGATTGGCCTCGGCATAACCGAGCCGCTGCGCGTCCTTGAGGCATTCGGCGAAGGAAAGCCCCTCCTGCTCCATGCGGGTCAGGATGTAATTGCAGGTGCCGTTGAGGATGCCGTAGACGCGGTTGATGCCGGTTCCGGCCAGACCTTCGCGCAACGTCTTGATGACCGGGATCGCTGCGCCGACGGCTGCCTCGAAATTCAGCGCCCCGCCGTGCTTTTCAGCCGCCTTGGCGAGCTTGAGGCCGTGCTTGGCCAGCAGCGCCTTGTTGGCGGTGACCACCGACTTGCCGGCGCCCAGCGCGGCGTCCACCGCCGACAGCGCCGGATCGCCGGCGCCGCCCATCAGTTCGACGAAGCAATCGATCTCGGGATGAATGGCGAGCGCCATCGGATCCTTGGCCCATTCGACGCCGCGCAGGTCGATACCGCGCTTCTTCGCCTTCGAGCGCGCAGTGACGGCGACGACGCGGATGCCGCGGCCGCTGCGGCCCGCGAGCACGCGCGCCTGCGTTTCAATCAATCGGACAACTTCGGCGCCCACGGTGCCGAGCCCCGCTATGCCCACTTTCAGGGGTGCAACCATGATGTCTTAGAAAACCTGCCGAAGAGAACTCAACGCCGATTGGCGAGCGGAACGACGTTGTGCAACGTTTCGATGCCGCTTTCAAGGAAGCGGCGCACGCCGCGCGCGGCCTGCCTGATCCGTTGCTCGTTTTCCACCATGGCGATGCGGACATATCCTTCACCATGCTCGCCGAAGCCGACGCCGGGCGAGACCGCAACGCCGGACTTCTCTACCATCAGGGTCGCGAACTGCATGCTGCCGATGCTGCGGAACGCTTCCGGCAGCGGCACCCAGGCGAACATCGAGGCCTCCGGCGGCGGAATCTCCCAGCCGGCGCGGCCGAACGATTCCACCAGCGCGTCGCGGCGCTTGCGGTAAGTGTCGCGCATTTCCTTGATGCAATCGTCCGGGCCGTTCAGCGCAGCCGTCGCCGCGACCTGGACCGGCGTGAACGCGCCGTAGTCGAGGTAGGATTTGACGCGGGCGAGCGCCGCGATCACGCGCTCATTGCCGACGGCAAAGCCCATGCGCCAGCCGGCCATCGAATAGGTCTTCGACATCGAGGTGAACTCGACGGTGCAGTCCATCGCGCCCGGCACCTGCAGCACCGAGGGCGGCGGGTTGTTCTCGTCGAAATAGACTTCGGCATAAGCGAGATCGGACAGGATCAGAATCTCGTGCCTCTTCGCGAAGGCGACGAGGTCCTTGTAGAAGTCGAGGCTCGCGACATAGGCGGTCGGGTTCGAGGGATAGCAGACGACGAGCGCCAGCGGCTTCGGGATCGAGTGGATGATCGCCCGCTCCGCCGCCTCGAAGAATTGCGGCGTCGGCTCCGATGGCACCGAGCGGATCACGCCGCCCGCCATCAAAAAGCCGAACGCATGAATCGGGTAACTCGGGTTCGGACAGAGGATGACATCGCCGGGCGCGGTGATCGCCTGCGCCACGTTGGCAAAACCCTCCTTCGAGCCGAGCGTCGCCACCACCTGGGTGTCGGGGTTCAGCTTCACACAGAAGCGGCGGGCGTAGTAGGCGGCCTGGGCCCTGCGCAGTCCGGGGATGCCGCGCGAGGCCGAGTAGCGGTCGGTGCGCGGCTTGCCGAGGGTCTCCTTCAGCTTCTCCAGCACATGAGGCGGAGCAGGCAGGTCCGGATTGCCCATGCCGAGGTCGATGATGTCGGCGCCGGCATTCCGCGCAGCCGCCTTGGCCCGGTTGACCTGCTCGAACACGTAAGGCGGAAGGCGGCGAATGCGGTAAAATTCTTCCATGGCTCTCTGGGCTCCGGGCAACCGGTCAGGACAGAATCGACAGGCCACGAGGGCCATTCCAAAAGGCGCTCAGAATCATCGCGAAAATCACTCAAAATCAAATACTTAGAGCAATCGTCGACGACGAAGACTGAAGTCGTTCGCCCTGACTCTTGGCTGAACCGAGGTCTTTTAGCACGGCAAAGCGGAGGCGCCAGCGATTACGTTGCCCGTCTCCCGTCACGGGCCTATTTGGCGTCCTTGGCGGCCACAGCCTGGCGATCGCGTGCGGCGGCGAGCTCGGCCTCGATCTTGGCGCGCTGCTCCGGCGGGATGATCGCCTGGTCGCGATCCGGCGGCAGATCATGCACCGGCAGATAGGTGCCGGACTCCCTGGCATGCGGCTGCGCATCGGTGGGCGTCAGATCCGCGAGCTGGCTCGAACACCCGCCCAGCGCGAGCGCCCCGATCAACAGCGCGCCGCGGATCGACAGCGTCTTTTGCAGGTCCCATAACGCCAACACTTGGGAAATCCCCTACTCGTCCCAAAGCACGGCCCCGGGCAACCTTACCCCAAGACCGAACCCAAGCTCAAACCATTGCTGCCCAAATGGCGTGAGCGAGAAAATAGCCCGGCGCTACCAAGCCGAGCGGTGCGGCTTGATTGTGACGGAACCAAGAAGATTTGTCGCAGTGCAACACATCTTCGAGAGTGTTTAACGTCAAACATGCGAGCTTCGCGGTGACGAATACGGAATGAATCGTTACTGTTCTGCTCATGAGTATGGCCACGACCGACACGCCGAAACCCGAGACGAAGTTCGATGCGGAAGCCTTCGCGATGAATGTCGCGCGGGCGATGGAGAGCGGCGGCAAGGCGCTCGCCGCTTACCTCAAGCCGCGCGAGAGCGGCGAGGTGCAGGATCGCCCGCCGGCCGAGCTTGCCGAGGTGGTCAAGACCTTCACGTCGGTCGCCGAATATTGGCTGTCGGATACGTCCCGCTCCTCCGATCTGCGGACCAAGCTCGCGAAGGACTATCTCGACCTCTGGGGCTCGGCGGTGCGACGTATGGCCGGTCAGGACGCCGACCCCGCGATCGCACCCTCGCCGCGCGACAAGCGCTTTGCCGATCCGGAATGGAAGTCGAATCAGTTCTTCGATTTCGTCATGCAGCTCTATCTGCTCACGACCAAATGGGCGCAGGAGCTGGTGCGCGATGCTGAAGGGCTAGATCCGCACACCCGCCGCAAGGCCGAGTTCTACGTCCAGCAGGTCACCAATGCGCTCTCGCCATCGAACTTCGTGCTGACCAATCCCGAGGTGCTGCGCGAGACGGTGGCATCCAGCGGCGAGAACCTCGCGCGCGGCCTCAAGATGCTGGCCGAGGACATCGCGGCCGGCAAGGGCATGCTGAAGATCCGCCAGTCCAATCCGGACAATCTCGTCGTCGGCGTCAACATGGCGACGACCCCGGGCAAGGTGATCTACCAGAACGAGATGATGCAACTGATCCAGTACACGCCGACGACGGAGAAGGTGCTGCGCACACCGCTCCTGATCGTGCCGCCCTGGATCAACAAGTTCTACATCCTCGATCTCAAACCGGAGAAATCCTACATCAAGTGGTGCGTCGACCAGGGCATCACCGTGTTCGTGATCTCATGGGTCAATCCCGACAAGCGGCTCGGCAACAAGGGCTGGGAAGACTACATGAAGGAAGGCCTGCTCACGGCGATGGACGTGATCGAGAAGGTCACCGGCGAGATGAAGGTGCACACCGCCGGCTATTGCGTCGGCGGCACCATGCTCGCGACCACGCTGGCCTGGCTCGCCGAGAAGCGCCGTCAGCGCGTGTCGTCCGCGACGTTCTTCGCCGCCCAGGTCGACTTCACCCATGCCGGCGATCTCCTCGTGTTCGTCGACGAGGAGCAGATCGCAGCGCTCGAGCAGGACATGAAGACGGCCGGCGTGCTCGAAGGCTCGAAGATGGCGATGGCCTTCAACATGCTGCGCTCCAACGATCTGATCTGGTCCTATGTCGTCAGCAACTATTTGAAGGGCCAGCAGCCGAGCGCGTTCGACCTGTTGCACTGGAATTCCGATGCGACGCGCATGACCCAGGCGAACCATTCCTATTATTTGCGCAACTGCTATCTGGAGAACCGGCTGTCGACCGGCACGATGGTGCTCGACAACACCCTGCTCGATCTCTCCAAGGTCAAGGTGCCCGTCTACAATCTCGCCACCCGGGAGGATCACATCGCCCCCGCTGAATCGGTGCTGTACGGCTCGCAGTTTTTCGGCGGTCCGGTGAAGTACGTGTTGTCGGGCTCGGGTCACATCGCGGGCGTGGTCAATCCGCCGGCCTCGAACAAGTACCAGTACTGGACCAACGACAACATCAAGGACGTCAACGTCGCGCAGTGGATGAAGGGCGCCGTGGAGCACAAGGGCTCGTGGTGGCCGGACTGGCGGGAGTGGCTGGGCCGACTCGATCCCGAAGAAGTCCCGGCGCGCGCGGTCGGCAGCGACGCATTCCCACCGATCGAGGACGCACCCGGCAGCTATGTCAGAGTTCGCGCATAGCGGAATCTCGCGTGCTTTCGTATAGACTCGTCTCAATCCAGCGACGACACAGGGGATCGGCACTATGACACGCGAATTGTTCTGGCTGACACTGACGGTGATCCTGACGGGGGTTCTCTGGATTCCCTACATCATCAACCGATGCCAGGTGCGCGGGTTGAGCGGTGCCATGGCCAACCCCTCGCGGGGCGACAAGCCGCAGGCGGAGTGGGCGAACCGGCTGATGTTCGCGCATGACAATGCGGTCGAGAACCTCGTGATCTTCGCGCCGCTGGTGCTGATCCTGAACGCAATCGACTATTCCACGAAATGGACCGTGCTCGCCTGCGCCGTTTATTTCTGGTCGCGCGTCGCACATACCATCGTCTATGCGATGGGAATCCCGGTGTTCCGCACGCTGGCCTTCACCGTCGGCTTCCTCGCCCAGGCCGTGCTGGCGCTGGCGATCTTCGGGGTGGTGTGAGCATCCGAAAGGAGCTGCAGGCCCCTGCAATCTACGATATTGTCATGCGAGCCGAGGCAACCGATGCGAGGATGCCTGATGCGGACCTGTCTTTCAGCCGTCGCAATGATCGCGCTCGCCGGAGCTTGCAGCCAGGCCGGCGCGCAGGCGCAATGCCCTGAACTGACGCGGCTGCGCAACGAAGCCGTCGAGGCTTCAAAGCCGATGACGCGCGCGTTGATGTCGAGCCGCTGCGATGCCTATGTTCGCGCGTCCCTCGCCTGGGCCGCCGCGGTCGACTACGCGCGCAACCACCAGGACGTGTGCGATATTTCCAATCGCTTGCTGAGCGACCTCGAGAAATACCATCTCGACAGCGTGACCGCCCGCAACAATGTGTGTGCCGGCCGGCCTGTCCGGCCATTCCCGGCCGACGTCGTTCTCCAGTAAGGAACGGCGCGCGAGCCAAGTCGCTCGCCGCCTTTGCAGCGCGCCGCCGAAGCGGCGCCGCGCTGCGTCCATCGCACGATAGCGTGCCTTACTCCTCCGGCAGGCCCAGCATCAGGCGCATGTTCTGCACGGCCGCGCCGGATGCACCCTTGCCCAGATTGTCGAGCCGGGCGACCAGCAATGCCTGATGATACTTGTCGCTGGCGAAGACGTAGAGCTCGAGCATGTTGGTCTCGTTGAGCGCCTCCGGCTCGAGCCGGCCGCCCTTGGTCGCCTCGTTCTGCAGCGGCATCACCTTGACGTATTTCGAGCCGGCGTAACGCTTTGCCATCGCTGCTTGCAGGTCGGCGCCGGCAGGCTTGCCCGGCAGCGTGTCGAGCTGGAGCGGCACCGAGACCAGCATGCCCTGCCGGTAGTTGCCGACCGCGGGAATGAAGATCGGCCGCCGCGTCAAATTGGAATAGAGCTGCATCTCCGGCAGATGCTTGTGCTCGAAGCCGAGGCCATAGAGCTCGAATGACGGCGCGCTGCCATCCTCAAAGCTTGCGATCATCGACTTGCCGCCGCCGGAATAGCCGCTCACCGCGTTGACGGTGACGGGATAGTCCTGCGGCAGCAGGCCGGCATCGACGATCGGCCGCAGCAGCGCAATCGCGCCGGTCGGATAGCAGCCGGGATTGGAGACCTTTTTCGCCGCCCTGATCTTGCCGGCCTGGTCTGGCGTCAGCTCGGGAAAGCCATAGGCCCAGTCGGGCGCGACCCTATAGGCGGTGGAAGCGTCCAGCACTTTCGGCGCAGAAGTTCCCATGCTGTCGACGAGCGCGACCGTCTCCCTGGCGGCGTCGTCAGGCAGACAGAGGATGACGAGGTCCACCTCTTCCATCACCGCCTTCTTGGCCGCGGGGTCCTTGCGCTTGTCATCGGCTATGGTCTTCACCGCGACGTCGCTCTGGAGCTTCAGCCGCTCGTTGATGCCGAGCCCGGTGGTGCCGGAGCCGCCGTCGACGAAGACGGTGGCGGGCTTTTTGGCCGCGCTGGCGATCGGGGCTTTGGTGGTGTCAGCGAGGCTCATGGTGCGCTCCTTTCGAGCATGTTCGTATCGTCTGCGAAAACTTGTTCTGCGAAGGCTTGCGGCCTGGCTTGCCGCATCAAATGTGAGATCTGCTTGGCGTCGGCATCGCCGGCGCTAAGCGCATTGGCGATCGCCACATAGTCGGCGTCGGATTTGTGCTGGTTCAGCTTGAAGCTGCCTTCGACCTCCTCAACCGTCATGACCAGCCCAACGATCGCCTTCTTCATCGTCTCGAGCCGGCCCGCTGTCATCTTGCCTGACGTCCACGGCTTTTTCGGCAAGAGCCGGCTCTCGAACTTGGCGCTGAGCGTGTCGAGCTGCACCGACAGCTCATCGTCCGACAACAGCCGCACCGGCCCGGTCAGATGCACCGACTGGTAGAGCCAGGTCGGGACCTGATCCGGCGAGACGTACCAGTCCGGCGATACATAGGCATCGGGACCGTTGACCGCGAGCAGCCAGGACACATCACCGCCCGCAAGCTTTAGCAGCGGATTGTGACGGGCGAGATGAAAGGCGGCCTGCGGCGTGCCGTCCGCGGCATAGGTCAGGTAGAACGGCAATGGCGAGGCAACGGGCTTGTGGCCGTCAAAGGCGCACATGGTCCCGAAGCCGCGCTCTTCGGCGAATTTCAGGCTCGCGGCGCGGTCCTGCTTGAAATGGGGTGGCGTGTACATCGTGGTCTCCTGCTGGGCCTCCTCGGGGGAAGCCGCCGGATCAGATCGCGCTGACAGGAGAGAATGCCGCGGATCGGGTCCAGCGGCAAAGACGATGATCTCAAACGCGATCGACCGCCCAAACCGCTAAGCTGCGGCGGCGGCGACGAGCGAACAGGATGGTCGCGGCGTCGATCATGGCGCGCGGCTATAAGGCCAGTTGCGGTTCCCGTCAAGGTTCTGGCGTCAGATGACGCGCCAGATCCATTCCATGATCTTGGCGAGCACGTCGCCGAACAGCAGGAGCACGGCCGACCAGATCAGGGCCGAGACGAAATTGGCGGCCTGGAAGCTCCAATAGGGCATCTCGAAGATGCCGGCCGCGAGCGGCACCGAGGCGCGCAAGGGCCCGAAGAAACGCCCGATGAAGATGCTGGGTATCCCCCAGCTCCGGACAAAGGCCTCGCCCCTGGGCAGCAGCTCCGGGTAGCGCGAGAGCGGCCACATCTGGGCGACGTGCTCCTTGTAGCGGTAGCCGAACCAGTACGAGACCCAGTCGCCCAGCGCCGCCCCGAGGCCACCGGCGATCCAGACCGGATAGAAGTTGATGCCGCTCACCCCGATCAGCGCTCCGATGGCCACCAGCGCGCCCCAGGCCGGGATCAAGAGCGAGATGAACGCAAGCGACTCCCCGAAGGCGAGCAGGAACACGATTGGCGCCGCCCAAGCCTGGTGAACACGCACGAGGTCAGCCAGGCCGTGCGCAAACTGCTCCATCAAAAATAGCCTTCCCGCCCCGTCTCAAGGTGCTGCTCGATGAAAAGGACTGGTAAGCCAAGGACTTGTGTGACATCAAGTCACAAAAGCCCGACATGCTCGGGTGGGAACGTCAAATTGGCGGGAACTGGTGGGGCTGCGGCGTAAAATCGCCGGGATTGGCTCCCAACCCACACCGCCCGGCCCGCCCGCGGTAACCTTTCCGAGTGAGAAGTGGCATAGTCGGCCTAACCGATTCGCCGCTTCCGCGGCCCTCAAAACGCATCAAGATATATGTCCAAGCAATTGAAACCCAAAGCAAAAGACGACTTTTTCGGCGGTGACGAGCCGAAACCCCGTGCCGCCAAGGCGGCGTCACGCGGAAGCGGCGGGGAAGCCGATTACACGGCGGCCGACATCGAGGTGCTCGAAGGCCTGGAACCGGTGCGGCGCCGGCCCGGCATGTATATCGGCGGCACCGACGAGAAGGCGCTGCATCACCTGTTCGCAGAAGTCATCGACAACTCGATGGACGAGGCGCTGGCCGGGCACGCGACCTTCATCGAGGTCGACCTCAGCGCTGACGGGTTCCTGACCGTCACCGACAACGGCCGCGGCATCCCGATCGATCCGCACCCGAAATTCCCGAAGAAGTCGGCGCTCGAAGTCATCATGTGCACCCTGCATTCGGGCGGCAAGTTCGACAGCAAGGTTTATGAAACCTCGGGCGGTCTGCACGGCGTCGGCATCTCGGTGGTGAACGCCCTCTCCTCGCGTCTCGAGGTCGAGGTCGCGCGCAGCCAGAAACTCTACCGCATGACGTTCGAGCGCGGTCACCCGAAGGGCAAGCTCGAGGACCTCGGCAAGGTCAGCAACCGCCGCGGCACGCGCGTGCGCTTCAAGCCGGATACCGACATCTTCGGTGCCAAAGCGGCGTTCAAGCCGCAGCGCCTGTTCAAGATGACGCGCTCGAAGGCTTATCTGTTCGGCGGCGTCGAGATCCGCTGGAATTGCGCGCCCGAGCTGCTCAAGGGCATCGAGGACGTGCCGGCCGAGGCGACGTTCCACTTCCCCGGCGGCCTCAAGGATTACCTGGCGGCCGCAATCCACGCCGACACGTTGGTGCATCCCGACATCTTCTCCGGCAAGTCGGGCCGCAACGGCGCGCATGGCGCCTGCGAATGGGCGGTGGCCTGGACGGCGGATGCCGATGGGTTCCTGTCTTCCTACACCAACACCGTGCCGACGCCCGATGGCGGCACGCACGAGTCCGGCCTGCGCAGCGCACTTTTGCGCGGCCTGAAGGATCACGCCGAGCGCGTCGGCCAGGGCAAGCGCGCGGCCTCCGTCACTTCGGAAGACGTGATGGTCGGCGCGGCCGTGATGCTCTCGGTGTTCGTGCGCGAGCCTGAATTCCAGGGCCAAACCAAGGACCGCCTCGCCACCGCCGAAGCGCAGCGCATCGTAGAGCAGGCGATAAAGGATCCGTTCGACCATTGGCTGTCGGGCAATCCGAACATGGCCAACCGGCTGCTCGACTTCGTGATCGACCGCGCCGAGGAGCGGCTGCGCCGCCGCCAGGAGAAAGAGACCGCGCGGAAAACCGCGGGCAAGAAGCTGCGCCTGCCCGGCAAACTCGCCGACTGCACCGACGCCGGCACCGAAGGCTCCGAGCTCTTCATCGTCGAGGGCGACTCGGCCGGCGGCAGCGCCAAGCAGGCGCGCGACCGCAAGACCCAGGCCGTGCTGCCGCTGCGCGGCAAGATCCTCAACGTCGCCTCCGCCGGCAAGGACAAGCTGACGGCGAACGCGCAGCTTTCCGATCTCGTGCAGGCGATCGGCTGCGGCACGCTCGCGCATTATCGCGAAGAGGATCTGCGCTATCAGCGCATCATCATCATGACCGACGCCGACGTCGACGGCGCCCATATCGCCTCGCTGCTGATCACCTTCTTCTACCGGCAGATGCCGCGGCTGATCGACGAGGGCCACCTCTTCCTCGCGGTGCCACCGCTCTACAAGCTGACCCACGGCTCGAAGTCGGTCTACGCCCGCGACGACGCCCACAAGGAGGCGCTGCTCAAGAGCGCGTTCAGCGCCAACGCCAAGGTCGAGGTGAACCGCTTCAAAGGCCTCGGCGAGATGATGCCGGCGCAGCTCAAGGAGACCACCATGGATCCGACCAAGCGGACGCTGCTCAAGGTGGTGCTGCTCGCCGACGATCGCGATACCACGGCCGATTCGGTGGAGCGCCTGATGGGCACCAAGGCCGAGGCGCGCTTCGCATTCATCTCGGACAAGGCCGAATTTGCCAGCGAAGAGCTGCTGGACGTGTGAGGCCGTAACCAGGCCGGCCGCCTTCCGAGACAGCCCCGGCCTAAAGCCGGGGCCGTTTTGTTTGAGGGGGTGACCGCATTTTCCGGCGATCCGGCCGGACGATCCGTCGATGTTTTCGTCGCGTCCCGCAATCGCCGCATGGCGACTCAGCCATCGACTCACCGGCGCCAAGCGCGAGGCAGGATTGCCTCCATTTCGGACAAAGCCGAATTCGCTAACGAGACGTTACCCGAAATCAAAATTCTCAAATTCCCCAACGCATTGAAATATCGAATTAATTTTGATTTGCGCGATGGCGCTCCGAATACCCACGCACCGGCGTTTTCCGGCGACTGTGCCTGCCCGGCAACAGCATTTCGGCGAGAACCGTCTATAGTCCGGGTATCAGATGATACGAACTTCGGTGCGCTCGCGCCTACAGACCTAAGGTTGGGGATTTTGACATGAAGAAGACTTTGCTCGCTCTGACCGCGGTCGCGGCGATGACCGGTTCGGCCTCGGCGGCCGACCTTGCGGCCCGTCCCTACACGAAGGCTCCGGTCGCGGCGCCCGTCGCCAGCTGGACCGGCTTCTACATCTTCGGCGGCGCCGGCGGCGGCGTCTGGGATGCGGACTCCCACACCAACTTCGTTGGAGTTCCCGTGACGATCGATCAGCGTGTTGGCGGCGATGGCTGGTTTGGAACGGTTGGTGCCGGCTACGACTGGCAGTTCGCCGGCACCTGGGTGGCTGGTGTGTTCGCCGATGGTCAGTTCGGCAGCCTGCGCGGCAGCATCAACGATGAGTTTGCTGCGCTGACCGGCCGCATCAAGATGCAGGACGCATGGGCTGCGGGTGTTCGCGTCGGCTATCTGGTTGCTCCGAATGTTCTCTCGTACGTCAATGGCGGTTACAGTGGATCGCACTGGTCGGGCGCTGGCTTGACGAATCTCGCCGGGACGGCTTCGGGCTTCCACACCGACTCGTTCAACCGCAATGGCTGGTTCGTCGGCGGTGGCGTCGAGAACAATCTGAACATCTTCGGCATCACGGCGCCGGGCTGGTTCATGAAGACCGAATATCGTGCTGCCTACTACGATCGTAAGGACATTGCCGTCCGCACCGACGTTGGCAATGTCGCGACGACCGACTCCATCAGCTTCAAGCCCCTGGTGCAGACCATCAGCACCTCGCTGGTCTACCGCTTCAACTGGACCGGTCCGGTCGTCGCGAAGTACTGATCTGACCTCCCGTTCAGACGTCAAAGCCCCGGCATCGTCCGGGGCTTTTTCGTTGCAGGGATCACCTTGCGCGCGTATGCGTGCTCCCGACGATCTGCACCCAGCCATTGTATCCGGACCGAAGCCACGGCTAGTCTGAGTCGAAGTTTTCGTGGCCGCGGCGATCGTTGATGCCGCAGACCGCGACAGAACCAGACCAACGGGAGGAATGCATGCGCAGATTTCTGCTTGTCGCAGGCCTGTTTGCGACCGCCGTCGGCCTGCTCTGGATCGGACAGGGCACGGGCACCGTTCCGTGGCCGCGGTCGAGCTTCATGGTCAACCAGCTGCAATGGGCCGGCTATGGCGCAGCCATGGCCGGCTTCGGGCTGGTGCTGATCTGGCAGAGCAACCAATAGAAGAAACCAGGGAATACAAGCATGACATCCAGCCGGTTCGATCTCCGCGGCAAGGTCGCGATCGTCACGGGAGGCAATGGCGGCATCGGGCTCGGCATGGCGCGCGGCCTTGCCGATGCCGGCGCCGACATCGCCGTGATCGGACGCAACGAGACCAAGTCCGCGGAAGCGGTCGCCGATCTCAGGCAGCGCGGGGTGAAGGCGATTGCCATCGCGACTGACGTCACCGACAAGGCGGCCGTCGCGGCCATGATCGACCGCGTGGTGAAGGAGCTCGGCCGCATCGACGTCCTCGTGAATAATGCCGGCATGAGCATCCGCAAGCCGCCGCACGAACTCGAGCTCGACGAATGGAACAAGGTGATCGACACCAACCTCACCAGCGCCTTCGTGTGCTCGAAGCTGGCCTATCCGGCGCTGAAGGCATCCGGCAACGGCAAGGTGATCAATATCGGCTCAATGATGTCGATCTTCGGCGCGAGTTTCGCGACAGCCTATGCGGCGAGCAAGGGCGGCATCGTGCAGTACACCCGCGCCTGCGCCAATGCCTGGGCGCCCGACAACATCCAGGTCAACGCCATCCTGCCAGGCTGGATCGACACCGATCTCACCCGCGGCGCGCGGCAGAAGGTCTCGGGGCTGCACGAGCGCGTGCTGGCGCGCACGCCCGCGGGACGCTGGGGTGACATCGACGACTTCGCCGGCATCGCCGTGTTCCTCGCCTCGCCCGCGTCGAACTTCGTCACGGGCACCGCGATCCCGATCGACGGCGGCTTCTCGGTGATGGCCTGAGTCCGGGCCTGCACCACAACATTGCGCACAAAAGGAAGCCCCGGTCGAAGCCGGGGCTCTTGAATTTTGGCAGTGCTCTTTTTTGATCGTTGGTCGCGTTGCGTCGACGTGCTCAGTAGCGGGCGATGGTCGGCGCGTCGAACTTGTAGCTCGCGCGCACGACGGCCCACTGGATGTCACGCGGCTTGGCATCGAAGGTGTAATTGCCCGCCGTGCCGCCGAGCTGATAGGTCTGGCTGCCGAAGGCCGCGTAATTGTATTCGAGGCCGACGATCCAGTTGCGGGTGATGCCGTATTCCCAGCCAGCGCCGACGGTCCAGCCATTGGCCCAGTGAGTTTGTCCGCCCGTACCCGTCACAACCGGGTCGGTGACCGAGAGCCGGTTGTTGACCCCCGCATAGCCGCCCTTGATGTAGAACAGGTTGTTCTGCACGGCAAAGCCGGCGCGGCCGACGACCGTCGCCAGCACATTGGCACGCCAGGAGAACACATCGTTCGCCGGTGCGAACGCGGTGTTCACGACCGTACCCTTGTTGTCGAGGCCGGAGATCGTGCCTTCCACACCGAACACGTAGTTGTTGGCCTGCCAGTTGTAGCCGATCTGCGCGCCGCCCATGACGCCCGAATTGCGCTGACGATATCCCTCTCCCGGAAGCAAATCGCCGAACGCCGCGCCCGTCCCGTTGTTGATGAACTGCTCGTTGGTCCATGCGCCACCGATGTGGCCGCCGACATAGAAACCGGTCCAGTTGAACAGCGGCTCGACATAGGCGGGCGCCTTGGTGTAGCGCGCAGCGAGATCGGCCGCCGAAGCAGCGCCGGTCGAAATCAGAGCTGTCGTACAGGCGAAGGCGGCAATCAATTTGTTACGCATGGTACACCCCGTGTCTTTGATGGCCGCACGGTCACCGACGGCTCTTACTAAAATTGAAATCAACACGGTTAATGTGGCGGCTGGGCACGCATCGGCCTGTGAATCCGTTGGGGCTGTTGCAAGCGCGCAACGCGCAGTGCGCGATTTAGCACGGCGTTATCCCTACCGAAGCCTTGCGCTACGATCCCGGCGCGGCCCGCGAATGCACGTGCTCGGGCCGCACGCCGAGCGCAATCAGGCGCGCCGGAATGCCCTGAAGCCACGGCAGCGCGGTGATGAGGCGCACGATCAGCGGCACCTTCAGCGGCTGGTCGCCGCCCTGTAAGGCGCCGCGGATGATGTTGTTCTGCACGATCACCTGCATTGCTTGCGTCATCTTCACTGGAAACTCGCGGCGACGCCTGACGGCATCGAGCTCGTTCTCCGAGGGACAACCGTGCTGCAGCTTGTCCGCCAGCAGGTTGGCGGTCGCGACCGCGTCCTGCACGGCGAGATTGACGCCGACGCCGCCGACCGGCGACATCGCATGCGCGGCATCGCCGATGCACAGCAGGCCCGGCTGCATCCAGCGCGTCAGTCGGTTGATCGCGACGGTGAGCAGCTTGATGTCGTCGAAGCTCTTCACCTCGGCGATGCCGGACCTGAGGATCGGCGCCATGCGCACGACATCGTCGAGCAGCGCCGATAGTCCCCTCGCCTTGACTGCCTCATACTGTCCTTTTGCGATGACATAGGCGCATTGCCAGTAATCGCCGCGGTCGAAGGTGACCATCATCTTGCCAGGCTCGATCCGCGCGAAGAGGTTTTCAGTCTCCTCGGGCTTGCGGCCGGCGCGGAACCAAAGCACGTCCATCGGCGCGCCGATCTCCTCGACCGCAAGGCCGGCGCGCTCGCGCACCGTCGAATGGCGGCCGTCGCAGGCAACGGTGAGATCGGCCTCGATGTCGATGAAGCCGTCAGGCGTCCTCGCCCGCACGCCGGCGACCGTCTCGCCGCGACGGATCAGATCCACCGCCTCCGTGCTCATCATCACCTTGAGCTGCGTTAAGCGCCGGCCGGCCTCGCGCAGGAAATTCAGGAAATCCCATTGCGGCATGAAGGCAATGAAGGGGTATTTGGTATGGAGCCGGCCAAGATCGGCGATGCGCACCGGCGTGCCGCCGAACAGGCCGTCCATCTTCTGCAGACGCTGATGCGGCAGCTTCAGGAAGCCGTCGATTAGCCCGAGTTCGTCCATCACCTGAAGCGTCGAGGGATGCACGGTGTCGCCGCGGAAGTCGCGGAAGAAATCCGCATGCTTCTCCAGCACCACGACATCGATGCCGGCCCGTCCCAGGAGATAGCCGAGCATCATGCCGGCCGGGCCGCCGCCGACGATGCAGCAGCGGACCTTCATGGTCCGGCTTTGTTGTTGGTCGGATATCATTGCCACCGCGATCCGCGCCGTGAGCATCGATCAAGCTATGCCGGACGATACTAGCGCGATTCAGGCCGAAGGCAGTCTCAATTTGCAGGGAAAAGCGCACCGCGGTTTCCAGCAGCAAACAAGCGCCCGACAAAAGGCCCGCCGGACGCGGGCCTTGCCTGAAACGGGGCCAGACTATTTCTGGTCCTCGTTGCTGGTCCCGGTGCCCGGACTGCCGATCGGCAACCCGTTGGGGGCGTGACCGACGCCCATGTTTCGCTCGGCTTGCGCTGCTGCCGGCGTCTTGGCGTTCGCGGTCGGGGGCTGAGCATTCGGATTGGGTCGGCCGATGTTGGTGTTGACGTTGGCTCCCGTGGTGGTGTCATGCGTTCCCATCCCGGAGGGAGCCGACGGCCCGAAGTTGGCGCTGCTGGACGACGAGCCCACTCCGACACCTGAGTTGGCCGCAGCCCCCGCGCTGGCGCCACCGGTCCCCGTGCCGGCGCCGGCCGCTCCACCTGCACCTGCACCACCGCCGCCCCCAGCACCACCGCCGCCTTGGGCAAAGGCCGCCGTCGAAAGTGCGGCACAAGCGATGGTCACGAGAATGGATCTGCGGATCATGGATCGTCTCCCTGGTTTGACAGACAATCCAGGGACCAAAGGAGTTGTTCCTTCCGCTGGGAAGCGATGTTCGCTCGTCTCAGGGCTTTGACGACTTCCGTTCCCATGGGCGCTTGCCATCGGCATCGCGATCCCATGGTCGAGTGATCGGAGCTAGCCTCTCATCTTCGGCGGCTTTCGAACGGTCTGCTTGGACTCGCTCGCGGTCGGTCAGTGGTGGCGGTGCGGGGACTGGAGTGGTCTGGGCCAGAACCGGAAGCGTCGTAAGGAACGTGACGATGATGAAATTTATCATCCCCTGCTCTAGCACTTTCACCTTGGCTTGTCCGATGTAAGTTCGTCCACGTCGTAAGGTGATCCCATCACAATCCTCCGGCCGAACAGCGTATCAATTATTACTCCGGTTCGCGCTCCGAAACGTCTTGATCTCCGAGACGCTGCCGTCGCGATAGGTCAGCTCCACCGAGACGGACTGCGTGCTTGGTGCGAGCTTCATGTAGAGCGGCATGCCGGCGCTAATTGCGCTGGGGTCGCGCATGTCGCAAGGCGGCATCTTGAGCACCTGGTTGGGCACGGCGGTGTCGATGCCGATGCGCACCTCGCGGATGGCGCAGCGGTGCGACACGAGGTGCGTGTAGTAGACCAACAGGCCGTTGAACACGCGGAACGACAGCCAGCTGGTCGACGTCATGTCGAGGATCTTGCGCTGGTCGCGGATCAGTGCGGCCTCGGGATCGAACTTGATCGGGAACGGTCCCTGCGTCTCGCCGGACTGATCGACATAGCGGACCTCGATGGTGCCGGCCTGCGCATCGGGCGGCAACTCGATCGACGGGTTCGGCACCCGCTTGCGCGTGCGCGGATCGAGCGTGTCGATGAAGCCGGTTTCGCGGAAATCGCCTTTGCCGGCCATGCGCCAGGAAATGCCGAGCGTCGGATCGGCGAAGGAGAACGTAATGCTCCAGCCGCCATCGTGCCGCGAGAAGCTCGCGATCGGCGCGTTGATCGTCTCTTCCTTCGGGATCTGCGGCACCGACACCGGCGGCAGCGCCGCGAGCTTCTGCGGCGGCTCGGCCGGCCGCGCCGTGGTATCCTTCGCCATGCCGCTGAGGAAGACGTCGTCGACCATCTGGTCGAAATAGACCGGCACCTGCCTGTGCTTGACGGTGTCGGCCATCTCGCTGACCAGACGGCGCGTGCGCTGCGCCACCTGCACGAGGTTCTCGCCGGGCTGGAGCAGCTCCTTGGCGAAAGTGCGCGTGAACACCGAATTGGGATTGGTGTCGTCATTGGACAGACGATCGAGCGCGGTCTGGCGAGGTCCTGCCGAAAACACCGAGAACACGCCTTCCGGCAGCTGCGTCATCGGCGCTAGCCCGCCGCCGCCGGCGACCGCGCGGGTGCCCTTGCGTTCGAACGGGTTGTTGCGGCAGGCATCGAACACCAGGATCGAGGTCCGCGCCTTCTTGTTCTGGAGGCGCTCGACGATGCGGTCGGCCAGGATGGAAGCATCGCGCACCAGCTCCTCCTGTCCTTCCGTCGCCGCGGGCACGTCGGTCGGCAGCAGATAGTTCTGGCCGGCGATCTCGAAGCCATGACCGGCATAGAAGAAGAACGCGGTGTCGCCGGGCTCGACCGCCTTGTCGAACGCGAGCAACGTCTCGGAGAATTGCTGCCGGTTCTGGTTCTCGGCGACCATCACCGAAAAGCCGAGCTGCTTCAGCGTATCACCCATGGTGCGGGCGTCGTTGACCGCCTTGAGCAGCTTCGGCACGTTCTTGTAGTCGTTGTTACCGACGACCAGCGCGACGCGCTTCTCGGCTTGGGCGGGAGCTGCGCCCACCAGCAACGCAGCCAGGCCGAGAGCCAAAGCCGCCTTGGACAACATACATGTCATGTGAAGTTCCCGCCCCTGCATCCCTGGCCAAAACGCTCAATACATAGTGCGCAAACTGGGCAGATCGGTTCAAGCGCCTATCATCACGGGCGACGGGACCGATCATCGGCCAGAACCGTCAGGCACGGTCGCGTACCCCACTTGGGCTATCGCCGAACCGATTCCGGAACAATCGATTGAAATGCGAGACATTGGAGAATCCAACCTGAGCCGCAATCTCGGACACAGGCCGGTCCGGGAATTTTGTGACGAGCGCAAACGCCCGCTTCAACCTCAATTCGTTCACGCGTGCGGTAAATGATGCCCCCGACTTCTCCAACAGTTCCTGCAGATAGCGCGCCGAGATGTGTTGACGATCGGCAACACCTGCCAGCGACAATCCGGGATCCGTAAAGGATTTTCCGATGAAATCGATCGCAGCGGCCAAACGTGCCGCCGCGACCGCGCCCCTTGCCTGCTGTCGCGTATCGCGGTTGGCGCCGATCATCAGCGCAGCGAAATCGTGAATGTGATTGACAACCGTTTGCTGCAGCGCGGTCTGCTCAAGACCAGGCGCATTCTGAACGAGATCAAGGTACCCGAGAAGCAGCCGCAGCGCCGGATCGTTGTGCGCAATTGGCCGCATGACCGCGCCGTCCAAATCGTGTGTCCGGAGGGCCAGAGCGGCGCGCGGAAACAACAAATGGAGATGTCTTGTGCCGCACAGCAGGGCAGCTTCGCCCGGGCGGACGAACGCCGCATTACCCGGTCCAAGCTCCAATTCGGCACCGCGCTGGGATACGGATGCAGCTTGCCCAAGATTGATGAATAACCCAATCCAGTCCCCACCGTCGGCAGCCAACGCGCGCGTGCGATTGAGGCGCGCCGCGGAGCCATCGCAGGACGCGAGGCGCACACCCGGGAGGTTTTGAAGCACGGCCTCCGCCCTGAACGGAACGTCGTTCGACAAGGGTTCGATATCTACACGTACCAGCGTCCTTCCGAACTCCTCACGCCATCGGGCGAGCCTTTCTCGCTCGGGCAAGTCATCGGTGCTGAAGCGTCGGGGTGCAAATTCGCTGGCACAAGCCATGGACGGTGCATTCCAATGAGCTTTGGAAGCTAGCGATTCACGCAAAGATTGCAAGATTCGGACTGGTTCCTCACTTCGTAAAAAGCAAAGATCCCGCTCGCCTAACATCAAGAATGAGCGCGGATCAATCAACAGGCCTGCGTCATGCTGACGCGCTGTCGCGCAAATCGCAAAGCCTCACTCGTCTTATGTAAACCCATCCGACAACGCTGTTGCCTGCCGACGACAGAAGATCGGCGATCGTTGTGCAAGACTACGCACGACAAGCCGTTTCAGAGGTTACATCCTCGGCTTCTGGAGATTCGAAATGATATCCCAACAAAGCCTCACCAGCCGTTCATTGAAGAATTGGGGTCCGCTGCTCGCCGTCGCCGCCTGCATGTTGGCGCCGAAACCGGCCCATGCGATCCATGCCGTCTGTTCTTTCGTAAACGGCAGCGAACAGCAAGTTCTGATCGTGCAGGACGACGACTGCTCCAATCCCTTCGACCCGTTCTTCGCCGGCCCCCTGCTTTTCGGTGACAGTATTCATGCTGCGCAGGACATGACCGTGGACGGCACCACGACAACGGGCACGACCAACGTCAACGGCAATTCGACCTTTGCCACCGGCACGACGGCTACATTCAATGGAAATGCTGTCTTCAACGGAGGGGTGACCTTTGCGGGCTCCCAGAACTTTTCGGGCATCAACAACACCGGAAACATTTCTACCGACACGTTGAGCACGACAGGCAATGCCACGATCGGAGGCACCCTCAACGTGGCGGGTCTCGCGACGTTCAATGGCATTACCAACACAGGCAATCTGACAACCGACACATTGACGGCAAATACCTCGGTCAACACGCCTCTGATCAACGCAACCAACGCCAACGTGACGACGGCTACGATCACGACTGCTAACGTGACCACTGCCAATGTCACTACGGCGAATATGACCACGGCGAACGTCACGACGGCGAACATCGGCACGGCCAACATCACGACAGCGCTGCAGGTGTCACCCGGCGCCTCGGTCAACATGGGCGCCAACAGAATTCAGAACGTTGCCGCCCCGCTGGCAGGAACGGATGCTGCAAACAAGAGCTATGTTGATGCCAGCCTCTCGGCACTGGGAGGACAGTTCGACCAGGCGCTTGCGGGGGTAAATAGCAGGATCGACGAAATTTCAAATCGCACCACTAAAGCGACGGCCGGCGTCGCCATGGCAATGGCCATGGCAGGCGTGCCAACGGTGCTCCCAAGCGAGCGCGTGGCGTTCACGATGAACTATGGCAACTTCCAGGGACAAAACGGTCTGGCGCTCAACGGCGCGGTCCGTCTCAATGATAATCTGCAGTTCACAGGCGGCGTGGGCTACTCGACCAATCAGAACCTCGTTGGCGCGCGCGCAGGCCTGCGCGTCGGATGGTAGGTGTCATGCTGCGCCCCCCGCTTTATGCCGCCTTCATCCTGGCGCTGTGTGTCATGGTCCTCCGCCCAACCAGCGCTTCGTCGCAGACCAGCATTCCTTCCCAGAACTCGTCGGGCGGTGCAGCTCCTGGCGCCACCCCAACCGAAAGAGCCCCCGCGGCGCCGGCACGAACCAAGGTCCATGTGCCGGTCGACCAAGCTCTGCTGTTGGTGCGTTCAACATTGCTGACGCTCAACGATGCCAACCAGTCCGGAAACTACACGGTCCTGCGGGATCTCGCCTCACGAGAGTTCCAGATTAGAAACACATCCGCCGATCTTGCGCTCGTTTTCGCAGACATGAGAAGGAGCAATCTCAGCCTATTTAGTGTGATGCTGTTGTCACCTCAGCTTTCTGGCACTCCCGACATAGACGCCGACGGGCACCTTCGCATCTCCGGCTACGTTCCAACGAGTCCGCAGCAGGTGAAGTTCGATCTCGTGTTTGAAGCCTCTTCTCGCCAGTGGAAATTGTTGAGCCTCAACATCGCGACCGCGCCCGTCCAGGCTTCATCGGCCGCTCGAGAGCAGCAAAGAAGCGAACCCAAGAAGCAGATGCAGAGTGCAAAGGTCCTGCCGAAAGCTCCGCCCGCGAAAGGATCTCCGGTAAGATTGGAGGCCGCTCAGAGCCCAGCGCCCCAGCCGGAGGAAGCTTCCAATCGGGAGTGAAATGCACACGCGGCTTGGCCTGCTTTACCGACTACGTCTCGGGCGTCGCTTTCGGTCCATCCGCCAGCCCGCCTATGGAATAATTGGGGTGAATCTGCTCCTCTGGTCAGGCCATCCGAAGGGGAGTCTTCCGTGTATTGGTGTACGAACGAGGTGGAGCCGCAGGACCGCTTCGACTATTGGCGCGAGGTGCGCGCCAAGGGCCTGTTCGGCGTCACCGCCGAGCTCGAACGCGAACGGCGCGCGGACTTCTTCGGCGAATTCTCGCTGCGCCAGCTTGGCGGCGCCGGCCTCGTCGAGCTGAAGGCTTCGCCCTACGCGGTCGAGCGCAGTGCGTCCGACATCGCCAACGCCCCGGGTGACGCGATTTGCGTCTACCAGCAGCTCGGCAGTGGCGGCTGGTTCGGCGGCATGCGCACAAGCGATTTTTCGATCGCGAGCGGCAGCTTCGCCACCAGCCATACCGACCTGCCCTACCGCACCGCGCCGCTGGGCGCCGGCGGCTTCCATCTCCGGATCCTGAAGATCCCGATGAGCAGCATCCCGGCGCAGGACAAGCGCATGCGCGAGCTGTCGCCCCGCACCTTCAACGATGCAGCCCTGGCGCCCCTGCTCGCTACCTGCCTTGCCGATCTCGGCGAGGCCGGCGCGGATGATGCCGCCGCCGATGCGGCCTCCGTGGTCCAGACCTCCTTGGTTCAAGCTTTGGCCCATCTGGCGCTGATCGAACGCGGCATCGTGCGGCCCGGCAGCCGGCGCGGACAGGCCGCGCTGCGGACCGCCCGCCTCTCACAGGCCCGGCGGCTGATCGCACGCCGTCTGCAAGACCCTCATCTCGCGCCGACCATGGTGGCCGACCTGCTCGGCATCTCCGTGCGTCATCTCCACATGCTGTTCGAGACGGCGGAGAAGAGCTTCTCGCAGACCGTGACCGACGAGCGTCTGAAACAGAGCCGCCGCCTGCTGCGCGACACGCCGGAACGGCTGATCGCCGACATCGCGAGCGCCTGCGGCTTCGAGAGCCTGGCGACCTATTACCGGGTGTTCAACGCCGCCTATGGCATGGCTCCCGGCGACTTCCGGGCCAAGGCTTCGGACGGGCATTAACCCTCGTCTTGGCGGTTCCGGCCGGACCGCTGGAGGAGCGGAAAACCCAAACCGCGCCCGCAATTTGGGTAAAAACCTCAGGTTTTTTAGGGCCTTCCCGCGTCCGCTCCATTGACTTTGGCCAATTCCTCCCTATGTTCCGGGGCGACGCGGCTCAGATCGAAGAGCGATTCCTGGGCCTTGCGCTTTGTCCGCGTGAGTCAGCACCCCCAGCTTCTTTGAGAGCGCGCCGTTTCGGGGTGGAACGCGACAGCCTTATTACCCTCGATTCCGAACGGCGGTTTCGACCAGAGGCTCAATGTCCTTTTCTCATCTCGGACTGTCCGAAAAAGTCCTCGCCGCAGTGGCGGCCACCGGTTACACCAACCCCACCCCCATTCAGGAACAGGCGATCCCCCACGTCCTCGCACGCAAGGACGTGCTCGGCATCGCCCAGACCGGCACCGGCAAGACCGCGGCCTTCGTGCTGCCGATGCTCACCATCCTCGAAAAGGGCAGAGCCCGGGCGCGCATGCCGCGCACGCTGATCCTCGAGCCGACCCGCGAGCTCGCGGCCCAGGTGAAGGAAAACTTCGACCGCTACGGCGCCGGCCAGAAACTCAACGTCGCCCTCCTGATCGGCGGCGTCTCCTTCGGTGACCAGGATGCCAAGCTGATGCGCGGCGTCGACGTGCTGATCGCAACCCCCGGCCGCCTGCTCGACCATACCGAACGCGGCGGCCTCCTGCTCACCGGCGTCGAGCTGCTCGTCATCGACGAGGCCGACCGCATGCTGGACATGGGCTTCATTCCCGACATCGAACGCATCTGCAAGCTCGTCCCGTTCACGCGGCAGACCCTGTTCTTCACCGCGACCATGCCGCCGGAAATCCGGCGCATCACCGAAGCCTTCCTGCACAATCCGCAGAAGGTCGAGGTCTCCCGGCCGGCCACCACCGCCGTGACAGTCACGCAAGCCCAGGTGCCCGCCGGACGCGAGGCGCACGAGAAGCGCGAGCTGCTTCGCCGCCTGCTACGCGAGGCCAAGGACCTCAAGAACGCGATCATCTTCTGCAATCGCAAGCGCGAGGTGGCGATCGTCCACAAATCGCTTCAGAAGCACGGCTTCAGCGTCGGAGCGCTGCATGGCGACATGGACCAGCCCGCCCGCATGGCCGCGCTCGACCAGTTCCGCAAGGGTGAGCTGCCGCTGCTCGTCGCCTCCGACGTCGCCGCCCGCGGCCTCGACATTCCCGAGGTCAGCCACGTCTTCAATTTCGACGTTCCCCATAACGCCGACGATTACGTCCACCGCATCGGCCGCACCGGCCGCGCCGGGCGAACCGGCACCGCGATCTCGATCGTGACACCGCTCGACCAGAAGTCGATGGCGGCGATCGAAAAGCTGATCGGCCAGAGCATTCCGCGCGCCGAAGGCGATTACGAAGTCCCAGCCGAGGCCGCCGATGCCGGCGAGCGTCCGCGCGAGCAGCGCGGTCGCGAACGTTCACGCGGCGGACGCGGCAAGCCGCAACGCGGCCACGACCGCGAGCGCAGCCACGAGCCGCGCGAGGCAAGACAGCCCGCCGCGGCAAGGCATCGGTCCGACGACAAGCGCCGGGCGGAGCCGCGGCACGATGCGCGCCAGCAGGCCAACACCTCCCATGTGCCCTCGATCGGCCGTCCCGAGCCGCGCCGCCAGCGCGAGATCGACACCGAGCCGGGCGATCACTCGCATCTGCCGGCGTTTCTGCTGCGGCCGGTTCGCTCCCCTGCCGGCGCCTGAAGTGCGCTTCCCGCTTTCGGTTGCAGAAAATTGAAATACACGTTTTTAGAGGTTTCGTGGACGTATATTTACGGGGCGTTCACGATCGTCCGTTAGCCTACGAAGATAATTAATTTAAGCATTGCTGCGGTCGATGGCGCGCCGACCGTTGTGGGGTATGTTCTGTGATCAAGGTGCTCGACCACGAACGCACGATGGCGTTCGCCGAGGTGGCGCTCGGTCAGATCCGATCGCTTCGGCAGACGGCAATTCCCCGCAACTATGAGATCTGGTACGTCTACGCCACCGGCTACAACGCGCCGCTCAACAAGATCATCAACGAGACGCTGGCGCGCAGCGGCAAGCTGACCGAAGCCGATCTCGAGCAGATCTACGAGACCTATCTCTCCCACATCAAGACCACCGACCGCATCGACAAGGTCGGCGCGCGCGTCATCGGCGAGATCGACGACGTGATGAAGGTCTTGGGCGAGGCGCTCGGCATGACCGGCGCCTACGATGCCAGCCTGTCGGGCGCGACCGACAAGCTGTCGTCGGCCAAGAGTCGCGACCAGATCAAGGGTATCGTCGAAGCGCTGCTGCGCTCGACCAGCGAGATGCGTCAGACCAACAAGGCGCTGGAAGACCGGCTGACGCTGTCGAAGAACGAGATCAGCAATCTCCAGCAGAGCCTGGAAGCGATCCGCGCCGAGAGCCTGACCGATCCGCTCACCGGCCTCGGCAACCGCAAATATTTCGACCGCATGATCGGCATGGCCGTGCAGAGCGCGCTCGCCTCGGGCGAGCCGCTGTCGCTGCTGCTGTTCGACATCGATCACTTCAAGTCGTTCAACGATTCCTACGGCCATCTCACCGGCGACCAGGTGCTGCGGCTCGTCGGCCTCTCGCTGAAGCAGACCATCAAGGGCCAGGACATTACGGCGCGTTACGGCGGCGAGGAATTCGCGGTCGTGCTGCCCAACACCGCGCTGCGCCAGGCGCTCACCGTGGCCGACCACATCCGCCGCGCCGTGATGGCGAAGGAACTGAAGAAGAAATCGACCGGCGAGATTCTCGGCCGCGTCACCATCTCCGTCGGCGTCTCCATGCTCAAGGAGGGCGACGACACGGACGCGCTGATCGAGCGTGCCGATGCCTGCCTCTACGCCGCCAAGCGCAACGGCCGCAACCGCGTGATCTGCGAAGCCGATCCCGAATACGCGGTCGAGACTCGCAGCCGGGTAGCGTGAGACGGCCGCCGTCCGCGCTTGACATTCCCGCTTGCGGACCGACATCTTCCTCGCCGCCGCGGCGCCTGACGCGGGCATCGAGGACCCATCACCTTGCCCAATCCTCACGATTTCCATACGCCGCAACCGTCCTACACCAGGGACGAGCTGCTGAGATCGAGCGAGGGCGGCTATTTCGGCCCGGGCAATGCGCAGCTGCCGGCACCGCCGATGCTGATGATGGACCGCATCACGGAGATCAGCCTGGACGGCGGCGAGTTCGGCAAGGGCCATGTCGTCGGCGAGTTGGACATCACACCGAGCCACTGGTTCTTCGATTGCCATTATCACGGCGACCCGATGATGCCGGCCTCCCTGGGGCTCGACGCCATGTGGCAGATGATCGGCTACTGGCTCGGCTGGTCGGGCTCTCCGGGCAAGGGCCGCGCCATCGGCGTCGGGGAAGTCGAGTGCACGGGGACCATTACACCCGACACAAAACGCGTGCGTTACGAGGTCGCAATGCGCATGGTCCGGCGCGGCAAGCTGGTGCTCGGAATTGCCGACGGCCGCGTGCTTGCCGAGTCATCCGTGAAGAGCGGCTAAGCGATTGAGCTGGAATCGCATTTGTGGTTGCGGGGTGTTTTAGGATTGCAGGGTTTTGATGCTTCGGGCATCGGAACCTTGCAATTTCATTTTCAGGATTCCGTCAGATCGCCAGACATGATTCGGTGGCCGCATCGGAGGTGGCGATGCGACCGAAGAAGCACAGGACGACGGGATCGGGCGATCTGTTCCGGGCCAGGCTGGACCAGATCATCAACATGAAGCACGAGCTGGTTCAGCTCGCTGGCAAGGTCGATTGGGACTGGATCGACGGCGAGATCGCGCCGCTCTACAGCGAGAACGGCCGGCCCGGCATCGCGACCCGCTTCGTGATCGGGCTGCTGCTGCTCAAGCACATTTACGGCCTGTCCGATGAGGGGGTCTGCGAGCGCTGGGTCCACGACCCATATTTCCAGTACTTCACCGGCGAAGAGTTCTTCCAGCACGCCTTCCCGCACGAGCGCTCGGACCTGAGCCACTGGCGCAAGCGCGGCTCGGCGACAAGCTGGAACTGCTGCTGGCCGAGAGCCTGCGGGTGGCGCACGAGGCCGGCGCGTTACGCGGCCAAGACCTCAAGCGGGTCACAGTCGATACCACGGTGCAGCCAAAGGCCATCACCTTCCCGACCGATGCCAAGCTGCTGCACGCGGCGATCAAGGGGCTCAACCGTCTGGCGAGGAAGCACGGGATCAGGCTGCGGCAGTCCTATCTTCGCATTGCCAAGACCGCGGCCATGATGGCTTCCCGCTACGCCCATGCCAAGCAATTCAAACGGCATCAGCGGCAGTTGCGCATCCTGCGCAGCCGGTTGGGCCGGATCATCCGCGATATCCGCCGCAAGATCGAAGCTCAGGCCGTGCTCGAGAACGCCTTCGCCCTGCCGCTCAGCCGGGCCGCGCAGATCCGCTCGCAGCAGCAGCGCCAGCGCGGCTGGAAGCTGTATTCCTTCCATGCTCCGGAGGTCGAGTGCATCGGCAAGGGCAAAGCAGCCGCGCCTTACGAGTTCGGTGTCAAAGCCTCCATCGTCACCAACAACCGCCGTGCTCCCGGCGGCCTGTTCGTGCTGCACGCCAGGGCGCTACCCGATAACCCGTACGACGGTCACACCCTGCGGGACGTCATCGACCGCACCGAGACACTCACCGGCTGTCCGATCGAGCGGGCCTATGTCGACAAGGGATACCGCGGCCATGACGCGCAGAACCCGCGCCGTGTCTTCATCTCCGGCCAGAAGCGCGGCGTCTTCGGTATCATCAAGCGCGAGCTGCGCCGCCGCTCCGCCATCGAACCCGTCATCGGACACCTGAAGGCCGATGGTCACCTCGGCCGCTGCTACCTCAAAGGCCGCGCCGGCGATGCCGCCAACGTCATCCTCTCTGCCGTCGGTCACAACTTCCGCCGCATCCTCGCCTGGCTGAGGGTTCTTTGGTGCCTCTTCCTGGCCACCCTCATCGCAGCCATCAGCGACCGCTCACCGCTGCAATCGGCTTCTTAACGGACGACTGCCGACGGCAGCTGCGTCTTCACGGCCAAGTACATGAGGGTCGGCCTGACCAAGGCCGTGGATTGATCGTCAGGCCTTTCGCTTGGCACGCTTTCGAAGCGAACTCTTCCTGGTCACCGTTCTCGACGCTTTCGCAGGCTTGACAGCCTTCTTCGCGGGTTTGCTCGCCGCCTTGTTCGCCTTCGGCCGCTTCTTCACCTTGGCGCGCTGAGCTGCGGCGAGTGCCGCCCTCGCCCACTGGGCAAGCTCTGCAGAATCATCGAAGAGGCGCGCGGGCAGCTCCCAGTAGGAGTTGACCAGCACGGTCTTGGCGCGGGTCGCGTACTGGAATGGCTTTGAGCCCTCAGCCTCGAAATGCGGAATGGTCGTCTCGTCCGCACGGAAGAACAGGCCGGCACGCAGCGACAGCGCGAAATTGACGCCGTCAGCGGAGATGCCGTAGCCGGAGAACATCTTGCGAATGGTGACGGGGCCGAAATCGGCGAACAGATCGATCAGGAATTCGCGGTCCATGGGCACGCTCTCTCGTGCCCCGGACGCGGCGCAGCGTGACATAAGCGCGCTTACGCGCGCCTTTCGACTCGCTATGGCGCTGCTGAGCCGGGGCCCAGTCTTCTGCACCGACGACTATAGCGTGGGTCCCGGCTCTGCGCAGCAGCGCCATAAGCGCGTTTACGCGCGTCTTCGACGCGCCATAGCGCTGCAGCGCGTCCGGGACACGAGAGTACTGAGAAGGCGCTACCCGTCGATCTTGGCCGGCCGCAGCTCGACCGACTCGCCGCAGCCGCAGGCGGAGACCTGGTTGGGATTGTTGAAGACGAACTGGGCCTGCATCTTGTCGGTCTTGTAGTCCATTTCGGTGCCGAGCAGGAACAGCACGGCCTTGGGATCGACCAGGATCTTGACGCCCTTGTCCTCGACGACCTCGTCGGTCGGGCGAATCTCATGGGCGTATTCGACCGTGTAGGACTGGCCGGCGCAGCCGCCATTCTTTACCCCCACGCGCAGGCCCACGATCTCCGAATCCGCCCGTTGGGTCAGCTCGGTGATGCGCCGGGCAGCAGCGTCCGTCAGCCGCATCACCTGCGGGCGGGGCCGCCGCGGCTTCGGAGTGGAGGATGCTGGTGTCGCCTGGGTCATGTTATCTATGTGGTCCGTTGAGGAGCGAATTCAATGCGGGCTGACACCGTTACCACATGTTGAGCACGAGGCGCGCCTCGTCGCTCATGCGTTCCGGCGACCACGGCGGCTCCCAGACGACCTTGACGTTGACCACGCCGACGCCGGGAACGCTGGCGACCGCGTTCTCGACCATGGTCGGCAGCTCGCCGGCGGCCGGGCAGTTCGGCGTCGTCAGCGTCATCAGCACGTCGACCGAACGATCGTCCTTGATCTCGACCTTATAGATCAGGCCGAGCTCGTAGATGTCGGCGGGGATCTCCGGGTCGAACACGGTCTTGAGCCCGGCGATGATCTCGGTCGTGAGACGCTCGGTCTCCTCAGGCGGCAGAGCCGACTGGGTCTCCATCGGATTGGCTTTGACTTCGGCCGTGTCAGTCATGCGAACAAATCCCGCGCCTTCAGCAGCGCCTGTGCCAGATGATCGACTTCTTCCCGCGTATTATACATGCCGAACGAGGCCCGGCAGGTGGCCGTCACGTTGAACCGCTCTAAAAGCGGCATCACGCAATGGGTGCCGGCGCGTACCGCAATGCCCTGGCGGTCAATCACGGTGGCGACGTCATGGGCGTGTGCGCCCTTGAGCTCGAAGGAGATCACCGGGCCCTTGCCGCGCGCCGTGCCGATCAGCCGCAGCGAGTTGATCTCGCGCAAGCGCTCCTGGGCATAGGTGGTGAGATCTTGCTCATGGGCGGCGATGCGCTCCTTGCCGATCGAGTTGACGTAGTCGATGGCAGCGCCAAGGCCGATCGCTTCCACGATAGGCGGGGTGCCGGCTTCGAACTTGTGCGGCGGATCGCCATAGGTGACCCAGTCCTTCGCAACCTCGCGGATCATCTCGCCGCCGCCGTTGAAGGGCCGCATCGCGACAAGGTGCTCATGCTTGGCATAGAGCGCGCCGATGCCGGTCGGGCCATAGATCTTGTGGCCGGTGAACGCGTAGAAATCGCAGTCGAGGTCCTGCACGTCGATGGGCAGATGCACCGCGCCTTGCGCACCGTCGACCAGCACCGGAATGCCGCGATCATGGGCCAGCCGCACCACCTCCTTGATCGGAACGAACGTTCCGAGCGCGTTCGACATCTGGGTGATGGCGACAAGCTTGGTCTTGGGCGTCAGCAGCTTCTCGAACTCGTCGATCAGGAAATTGCCGTCGTCATCGACGGGCGCCCATTTGATCACCGCGCCATGACGTTCCCTGAGGAAGTGCCAGGGCACGATGTTGGAATGGTGCTCCATGATCGAGAGGACGATCTCGTCGCCCTGCTTGATGTTCGGCTCGCCCCAGGACGACGCCACGAGGTTGATGGCCTCGGTGACGTTGCGGGTGAAGATGATTTCCTCGGTGCGGCGGGCGTTGACGAACTGCGCGACCTTTGTCCGCGCGCCCTCGTAGGCCTCCGTCGCCGCATTGGCGAGGTAGTGCAGGCCGCGATGCACGTTGGCGTATTCGCTCGTATAGGCCTGCGTCATGCGGTCAAGCACCGACTGCGGCTTCTGCGCCGAAGCCGCGTTGTCGAGATAGACCAGCTTCTTGCCGTAGACCTGCATGGCGAGCGCTGGAAAGTCCTGGCGCACGCGCGCGACGTCATAGGCGCCGTTCTTGACGGCCGGATGCGTGCTCATGACCGCTGCTCCAGCCAGCGCTCGGCGATGCCGATCACGTGCTCGCGCAAACCGTCATCTGCGATCTGCTCGATCGCCTCGCCCACGAAGGCCTGGATCAGCAGTGCCTGGGCCTGCTTCTCGGGCAGGCCGCGCGCCTTCAGATAGAACAGCAGGCTGTCATCCAGCGCGCCGGCGGTGGCGCCGTGGCCGCAGGAGACGTCGTCGGCAAAAATCTCCAGCTCGGGCTTGTTGTCGGCCTCGGCTTCGTCCGAGAGCAGCAGCGCACGGGTCATCATCTTGCCGTCGGTCTTCTGCGCGTCGGGACGGACGATGATGCGGCCCTGGAACACCGAATGGGCGCGATCGTCGATCACCGCGCGGAACGTCTCGCGGCTGACGCAGTTCGGCACGGCATGGTCGACCACCAACGTGGTGTCGCCATGCTCGGTCTTCTTCAGGAGGTTCACGCCGTTGACCGCGAGCTCGCTGCCCTCGCCCGAGAACGTAATGAAGCCCTGCAGCCGGCTGACCGCCGCGCCGGTGGTCATGTTGAAGAAGTTCAGCTTGGTGTTGGCACCGACGGTGACGAACTGCGAGGTGACGTTCACCGCATCAGGCGCATCATCCATCAGGCGGATATGGGCGACGTCGGCGTCGTCGCCGATCGCGACGATGACGGCGTCGTTGACCTGGTAGGCCTTGGCGTCGGCCGCGACGAAGCTTTCGATGATGGTGGCGCGGGCGCCCTTCCCGACGGCCACCCGCGAGCGCGTGAAGGCCGACGCCGAAGCGGCAGTTGCGACATGGATGATCTGGACCGGCGCAGAGAGCTGCGCACCATCGGCAATCGAGAGCACCACGCCGTCGGTCGCCAGCGCCGCGTTGAGCGCGATCACGGCATCGGTGGACGCGGTCTTGAGGAGACCGGCATCCTTGTCCAGCATCTCCCGCAGAGCTTTGAGGCTTACTTCAGAGGCCAGCGCCTTCACATCGGACAGATCGGCCGCGAACACGCCGTCGACCAGCACCAGCTTGCAGGCGCCTGCGATTGCATGCGCCTTGACGGCGTCCGCGGCGCGCTTCAGCGCGGCCGCATCGGGCGCGGCCGCCAGCGGCAACACCTCACCGACCAGCGCGCGCAGATCCGTGTATTTCCATTCCTCGATCCGGCGATGCGGCAGGCCGAGACGCTCATAGCTCTCGAACGCCTCGCGGCGCGCCGCGATCACGTCAGGCGAACCCGGCAAGCGGCCTTCGGCGCTGGCGAAGAGATCACTCACCGCGCGGCCGTTCCCGGTCTTTGCCACAGCAACGTTCATCGCAAAATTCCTTACGCGGCGTCCTCGAACTGGGTGTAGCCGGACGCTTCCAGCTCGAGCGCCAGGTCCTTGCCGCCGCTCTTCACGACGCGGCCCTTCGACATCACGTGCACGAAATCGGGCACGATGTAGTTGAGCAGCCGCTGATAGTGGGTGATGACGACCATCGCGCGCCCCGGCGAGCGCAGCGCGTTGACGCCGTCGGCCGCAATGCGCAGCGCGTCGATGTCGAGGCCGGAATCCATCTCGTCGAGGATGCACAGGCTCGGCTCGAACAGCGCCATCTGCAGCACCTCGTTGCGCTTCTTCTCACCGCCGGAGAAGCCGACATTGACGCCGCGCTTGAGCATGTCCTGCGGGATGTTCAGCGACTTCGAGACCTCGCGGACCTTCTTCAGGAAATCCGGAGTCGAATATTCGCTCTCGCCGCGCGCCTTGCGCTGCGCGTTCAGCGCGGTGCGCAGGAACGTCATGGTGGCAACGCCGGGAATCTCGACCGGATACTGGAACGCCAGGAACACGCCCTTGGCAGCGCGCTCGTCCGGCTCCATCTCCAGCAGGTCCTCGCCCTTGAACAGGATCTGGCCGTCGGTGACCTCGTAGCCGGGCTTGCCGGCGATGACATGCGAGAGCGTCGACTTGCCGGAGCCGTTCGGCCCCATGATCGCGTGTACCTCGCCCTCGTTCACGGTCAGCGACAGCCCATGGAGGATCTCACGTTCCTCGACACGAACCTTGAGGTCTTTCACTTCAAGCAAAGCCATCTTGTATCCAGTCTATCAATTGATGTTGGAGCGCGAGGTGCGCACCGCTGGGGTCGGCGATCAGCCGACCGATCCCTCGAGCGAGATCGAGATCAGCTTCTGCGCTTCCACCGCGAACTCCATCGGCAGTTGCTGCAGCACGTCCTTGACGAAGCCGTTGACGACGAGGCCGACCGCTTCTTCCTGGCTGAGCCCGCGCTGGATGCAGTAGAACAGCACGTCCTCGGAGATCTTGGAGGTCGTCGCCTCGTGCTCGAACGTCGCCGAGGAGTTCTTGGCCTCGATGTAGGGCACGGTGTGCGCGCCGCATTTGTCGCCGATCAGCAGCGAGTCGCAGGCGGTGAAGTTGCGCGCGCCGGTCGCCTTGCGATGCGCGGTGACGAGACCGCGATAGGTGTTCTGCGACTTGCCGGCGGCGATGCCCTTGGAGATGATGCGGCTCGACGTGTTCTTGCCGAGATGGATCATCTTGGTGCCGGAATCGACCTGCTGGAATCCGTTCGAGATCGCGATCGAGTAGAACTCGCCGCGGGAGTTGTCGCCGCGCAGGATGCAGCTCGGATATTTCCAGGTGATCGCAGATCCCGTTTCGACCTGGGTCCACGAGATCTTCGAATGGGCGCCGCGGCAGTCGCCACGCTTGGTGACGAAATTGTAGATGCCGCCCTTGCCTTCCGAATTGCCGGGGTACCAGTTCTGCACCGTCGAATATTTGATCTCGGCATCGTCGAGCGCGACGAGCTCGACCACGGCGGCGTGCAGCTGGTTCTCGTCGCGCTGCGGCGCGGTGCAGCCTTCGAGATAGGAGACGTAGGAGCCCTTGTCGGCGATGATCAGCGTGCGCTCGAACTGGCCGGTATTGCGCTCGTTGATGCGGAAATAGGTCGACAGCTCCATCGGGCAGCGCACGCCCGGCGGCACGTAGACGAACGAGCCGTCGGAGAACACCGCCGAATTCAAGGTCGCGTAGAAATTGTCGGAGGTCGGGACAACCGAGCCGAGATATTTCTGCACCAGTTCCGGGTGCTCGCGGATCGCCTCCGAGATCGGCATGAAGATCACGCCGGCCTTCTTCAGCTCGGCCTTGAAGGTGGTCGCAACCGAGACCGAATCGAAGACGGCATCGACCGCGATCTTGCGCTGCGCCGGATCCTGCTCGCCCACCTTGGGCTCGATACCCTCGAGCATCGCGACTTCCCGCAGGGGAATGCCGAGCTTCTCGTAGGTCTTCAGGATCTCCGGATCGATCTCGTCGAGCGAGGTGACCGTCTTCTTCGGTTTCGGTGCCGCATAATAGTGGATGTCCTGGAAGTCGATCTTGGGATATTCGACGCGGGCCCAGGTCGGCTCGGTCATGGTCAGCCAGCGCCGATAGGCTTCCAGCCGCCACTGGAGCATCCAGGCGGGTTCGTTCTTTTTCTGCGAGATGAACTTTACGATCTCTTCCGACAGCCCCTTGGGGGCCTTCTCGGAGTCGATCAGGGTCTCAAACCCATAACGATACTGGTCGACGTCGATGCGCTTCACGCGCTCGACCGTCTCTTGTACGGCTGGCATTCCATCCTCCGCTCGCGGTTTCAAGGACCGCGGTGGATCAAACTCGGACGAGTATTACGATATTTCTCAGCGGAAAGCACGGGCTTAGAACCGTTCAAGCCGTGTTTCGTCGCTTAGCCCTTAAGTAGGGTATTACCAAGCTTTCGCCAAGCCTCTAACGCCCTATTGATGTGCTCTGGTTCCGTGGACCAGCCCAGACTGAGACGCACCGCTCCCTGGGCCACCGCCGGATCATAGCCCATCGCAGAAAGGACGTGGGATGGCTGGACTTTGCCTGAGGAACAGGCGGATCCAGAGGAGACGGCGATGCCCTCCAGATCGAAGCCGATCACGGCGGTTTCGGCCTTCAGGCCTGGCGCGGTGAAAAGCACGGTATTCGGCAACCGCGCCACGCCGTCCGCAAAGATCGTCGCCCCGGCAATTCCGCGCAAGCCATTTTCCAAATGATCTCTGAGGTTTGTCATGCGCTTCGCATCCTCCGGCAGAGCCTGAAGCGCGGCCTTCACCGCCGCGCCGAAGCCGGCGATCCCCGTGACGTTCTCGGTTCCGGCGCGACGGTTGAGCTCCTGCCCGCCACCCCGCAATGCCGGCTCCAGGCCGCCTATCCCTTCGCTCATCACCAATGCGCCAACCCCCTTGGGGCCGCCGATCTTGTGCGCAGAGAAGGTCGCAAGGTCAGCGCCTAGCAAATTGATATCGAACGGGACTTTTCCCAGCGCCTGGATCGCATCGACGTGCAGCAGGCCGCCGGACTCGTGGACGATCGTTGCAGCCTCGGCGACGGGCTGGAGCGCTCCGGTCTCGTTGTTGGCGGCCATGATCGAGACCAGGGCTGGCGGGCCGTCCTTGAGCTGCGCCTTCAGATGATCGAGGTCGACCACGCCGGAGCGCGTGACCTGGATCAGGCCGATCTTGTCCGCCGGGAATCGGCCGCCGGCCAGCACCGATACATGCTCAACCGCAGAGACCAGCAGCCGCTCGACCGGGCCGCCAGAGCGCCCCCGCAAACCCGGCGAGAGCGCCAGCGCATTGGCCTCGGTTCCAGCGGAGGTGAAGACGACGTTGCGCGGCTGCGCGCCGACCGCAGCTGCCAGCGTGGCGCGGGCCTCCTCGACCAGCCTTCGCGCCTCCCTCCCCTCGGCATGGACCGAGGACGGATTGCCGGTCAGATCGTAGGCAGCCAGAATCGCAGCCCGCGCTTCCGGGCGGAGCGGCGTGGTCGCATTCCAATCGAGATAGACCCGGGTTCGCATTGAGTAGGATATTACCTCACGTCGCGGAGATCTTTCCGACATGGGCTGCAGGCACGGACTTGGCAACCCAATTCCGAATGAGCGGCCGGCGTGACGCGCTCATGACACGCTAACGCCTTGAGCCCATTGGTTGATGTTTAAGATGCTTGCTTTTTGACCCTCAGCCTATGTTAGAACGCGCACCGTCAAGTCACCGCGCGCTCTCAGCGCATCACCGCAAGGCGCGCCTTCTCACCCGTCCTTCGCGCTTCGGTCGGCATCTGCCGACGAGGCCGCAATCGGTTGATTGCTAGGGATCATCTCTCCAGGAAATCAATCAAGAGATCACCGATGCCCGAAGTCATTTTCACCGGCCCTGCTGGCCGTCTCGAAGGCCGCTACCACCCGGCCAAGCAGAAGAACGCGCCGATCGCGATGATCCTGCATCCGCATCCGCAGTTCCACGGCACGATGAACCATCAGATCGTGTACCAGTGCTACTACGCCTTCGCGCATCGCGGCTTCTCGGTGCTGCGCTTCAACTTCCGCGGCGTCGGCCGCAGCCAGGGCTCGTTCGACCACGGCACCGGTGAATTGTCGGATGCGGCGGCCGCGCTCGACTGGGCGCAGACCATCAATCCCGAGGCGCGCGCCTGCTGGGTCGCCGGCTTCTCCTTCGGCGCCTGGATCGGCATGCAGCTTTTGATGCGCCGCCCCGAGGTCGAGGGCTTCATCTCGATCGCGCCGCCGGCCAATCTCTACGACTTCTCCTTCCTCGCACCCTGCCCGTCGTCGGGCCTGATCGTGCATGGCGAGAAGGATGCGGTGGTGCCGCCCAAGGACGTCAACACCCTGGTCGAGAAGCTGAAGACACAGAAGGGCATCGTGATCGACCAGCAGATCATCCCTGGCGCCAATCACTTCTTCGATTCCAAGCTCGAGCCGTTGATGGAGACCATCACGGCCTATCTCGACATGCGCCTTGCCAACGTGCGGTGAGTCTGCAGCTCAAGCCAGCTTGAGAGCGACGATCCCCATCAAGACGAGCGCGATGCCTGCAAGCTTCATCGCGCTCAAGGTCTCGCCGAACAGCACCACCCCCATCAGAAAGGTGCCGGCCGCGCCGATGCCGGTCCACACCGAATAGGCAATGCCGACCTCGAGCACCTTCAAGGCGCGCCCGAGCAGGAAGACGAAAGCGGCGAGCAACACCAGCGAAGCGATGCTCCAGCCGATGCGGGTGTAGCCATCCGCATATTTCATCGAGATCGCCCAGCCGACATCGAGCGCGCCGGCGATCACGAGCATGAGCCAGGCCATCGACGGCGACATCCGCGTGCTCTCAGGCCGCGAGCTTGAGCAGATGCGCGTCGTGGCGGACGAGGAAGGCCCGCAGCAATTGCGGATAGTCCGCGCCGACCGCGCTGCGCACGCTCGGGCGTTTCGCGAGCTCCGCGCGCCAGGCACGGACCTTCGGCACATCGTTGAAGATGCCGTGCTCCGTCAGTTCGTCGAACAGGTCGAAGTAGCGGAAGATCGGCGCGAACACGGCGTCGACCAGACTGAACGCATTGCCGGCGAAGAACGGGCCTGCGCCGAGCGCGGCTTCGACGCGCGCAAATTTCGCAACGAGCGCCTGGCGCTTGCTTTCGAACGTCGCCGGATCGGTCGTCGTCTCCAGCCCCCAGAGGTCGCCAAGGATCGCCGAGCCGAACTCCATCCAGGCGCGGTGCTCGGCACGCTGCAGCGCATCCCCCGGATGCAGCCTCACGCCGCCTTGCGTCTCCTCGATGTACTCGCAGATCACGTTGCTCTCGAACAGCGCGACCTCGCCCTTGTCGGTCGTCACCACCAGCACCGGCACCTTGCCGAGCGGCGAGAGCTTAAGAAACCAGTCGGGCTTGTTGGCGAGATCGATATCGATCCGCTCGAACGGCACCCCCTTTTCCTTCAGCGCGATCACGGCACGCTGCACGTAGGGGCAAAGCTTGTGGCTGATCAGTTTCAGTGATGCGGTCATGGCGCGATCCCGGCGGTTAGATGCAACTGCATCCAAAATAGATGCATTTGCATCCCGCGGTCAAGAATAGATGCATTTGCATCAACTGCCTGTGACCTCAGGCAGTCATGGTCAGGGTCTGGCGATCACCCCGCCGGTCATCGGCATCGGCACGCCCGTGGTCGTGGGATAGGACAGTGGCAGGCCTTTCAGGCCACGCGCCGCGAGGAAGCCGAAGGCCTGCGCCTCGATGGCATCGGAAGCCCAGCCGAGCGTCTCGGCGGCCTCGACTGTGGCCGAGCCCACCCGCTCCCGCAGCATCCGCAGCATGGTGAGATTGCGGGCGCCGCCGCCGCACACGATCCAGCTCCGCGGCCGGCGCGGCAAGAGCGGGATGACGCGGGCGATGGCGGCGGCGGTGAACGCGGTCAGCGTCGCGGCGCCGTCGGCCGGTGCCACCTCACCGAGCTTGAGCACGGCAAAATCGTTGCGGTCGAGCGATTTCGGCGGCGGGCTTGCGAAGAACGGCAGCTCCAGCGCCCGGGCGATCCAGGCTTCATCCACCTTGCCGAGTGCTGCGAATTTGCCTTCAGCATCGAACGCCTTGTTCATGGTGCGGTACATGAAATCGTCGAGCAGCGCGTTGCCGGGGCCGGTGTCGCAGGCGATCAGCGTGTCGTTGCCGTCGATATAGGTGATGTTGGAGACGCCGCCGATATTGACCACGACGATCGGCCCCTCGCGCTCGAGCGAATGTGCCAGTGCCCGGTGGTAGACCGGCACGAGCGGCGCGCCCTGCCCGCCGGCCTCGACATCGGCGGCGCGGAAATCATGCATCACGGGGATATGGATGGCCCTGACCAGCGCCGGCGCGTCGCCAATCTGCACCGTCAGCCGTCTTTCGGGCCGGTGCAGCACGGTCTGGCCGTGGAAGCCGACAATGTCGATGTCCTCCGCCCTCATCCGGTTCTGGGCGAGGAAGGCAGCGACCGCCTCGGCATGGGCCCGCGTCACCGCACGCTCGGCCTCGGCCAGAATGCCCGGGCGGGCGTCGCGTTGCTGCAGATGCACGGCCTCGCTCAGCGCCTGACGCAGCAGGTTGCGCTCGGCCGGGCTGTACGGCCGGTAACCGGATGGCCCGAACGCCTTCAGATGTTTTCCGTCGGTTTCGATCAGCGCGACATCCACCCCATCCAGCGAGGTGCCGCTCATCAAACCGAGTGTCGTCAACATCATGGATCAGCGTCCTCAAGAGACCCGCCCTGGCATGCCGATCTTGTGCCAGAGGGACACATCTTATAATGCCACAGCGCCAAGTGGCGGGCAGCAATCGAGTTCCCATGCAAGACCCTTAAATTGCCCCCAAAACAGTAAACCAAGAATTGTCAGGCACGCCGACAGATGACTGCATTTAAATCGGATTTCCTCAACACCCTGCAGGAACGTGGATTCATCCACCAATGCTCCGATTTCGAGGGGCTCGATGCGCTTGCCGCGAAGGGCGAAGCCATCGCCTATGTCGGCTACGATTGCACCGCCCGCTCGCTGCATATCGGCAATTACCTGACCATGATGATGCTGCACTGGCTGCAGCAGTCCGGCAACAAGCCGATCACGCTGATGGGCGGCGGCACCACCATGGTGGGCGATCCCTCCGGCAAGGACGAGACGCGCGCGATGCGCACCATTGCCGAGATCGAGGCCAACAAGGAATCGATCCGCGGCGTGTTCGCCAAGGTGCTGCGCTATGGCGAGGGCAAGAGCGACGCCATCATGCTCGACAATGCGGAGTGGCTGACCAAGCTGAACTGGATCGAGATGCTGCGCGACATCGGCCGGCATTTCTCGGTCAACCGCATGCTGACCATGGACTCCGTTCGGCTGCGTCTCGAGCGCGAGCACGAGATGAGCTTCATCGAGTTCAACTACATGGTCTGCCAGGCCTACGACTTCGTCGAGCTCGCCAAGCGCACCGGCTGCCGCCTCCAGATGGGCGGCTCGGATCAGTGGGGCAACATCATCATGGGCGTCGATCTCGGCCGCCGCATGGGCACGCACCAGCTGTTCGCGCTGACGACACCGCTGCTGACGACCGCGTCGGGCGCCAAGATGGGCAAGACCGCGCAAGGCGCGGTCTGGCTCAACGCCGACCAGTTCTCGCCCTATGACTTCTGGCAATACTGGCGCAACACCGAGGACGCCGATGTCGGCAAGTTCCTAAAACTGTTCACGACACTGCCGCTCGCCGAGATCAAGAAGCTCGAGGCGCTCGGCGGCTCGGAGATCAACGAGGCCAAGAAGGTGCTCGCGACCGAGGCAACGGCGCTGCTGCACGGCCGCGACGCCGCGAACGAAGCTGCGGAGACCGCACGCCGCACCTTCGAGGAAGGCGCGCTCGCCGAGAGCCTGCCGACGGTGGAAATTCCGCGCGGCGAGCTCGACACCGGGCTTGGCGTGCTCAGCGCTTTCGTGAAGGCAGGCCTCGTCGCCTCCAACGGCGAAGCGAGGCGCCAGATCAAGGGCGGCGGCCTGCGCGTCAACGATGCGCCCGTTACCGACGAGAAGATGGCCCTGTCGGCGGGCAATCTGACGCCGGAAGGCGTGATCAAGCTGTCCTTCGGCAAGAAGAAGCACGTGCTCATCAGGCCTGCATAGGCGTATGAGCTTTTGATGCTTGTCAGGGCGCACCGAAGCGCGCTCCCTGACGGCAATGGACCAGAACACGCCCAGGGAACAAGGTGGGGCAGCTCAGCGAGATGCGGTACGCACCGCACTCGTGGTGCTCGGGTTGTGCTTTACGCTGGCTGTTCTTGGCCGCGGCTTAAGCGAGAGCTTCACCGTCTTCCTCAAGCCGATCTCCGAAAATCTTGGCTGGGATCGCGCCCAGGCCGTCTCGATCTACTCACTGACGTGGCTCATCAGCGGGCTGACAGCGCCGCTGGTCGGCCGCCTGTTCGATCATTCCGGTCCGCGCATCGTGTATGCGCTCGGCCTGTTCCTGCTTGGCTCCGCCTTCCTGATCGCGGGCCAAGCGCACGCACTCTGGCAATTCCAGCTCTCGATCGGCGTTTGCGTCGGCATCGGCGTCGCCTTCATCGGCAATGTGCCCAATTCGATCCTGCTCGGCCGCTGGTTCGGCCCAAAGCTGCCGACCGCCATGGCGGTGGTCTATTCGGCGATGGGCGGCGGCGTGCTGGCCTTGCTGCCGGCCTCGCAGCTTCTGATCGATCATCTCGGCTGGCGCGAGACCTACCAGGTCTACGGCCTCGCCGCGCTCGCGCTGCTGGTGCCGCTGCTGCTGCTGCCCTGGCGCATGTTCGCGGCCGGCTCGCCGCACGTCTCCAAGAGGAGCGATCCGGATTTCGTCGACAGCGGCTGGACGCTTGTGAGCGCGATGCGTCATCATGCCTTCTGGGCGCTGTTCTCGACCTTCTTCTTCACCGCGGTCGGCATGTATTCGATCGCGGCGCAGATCGTGGCGTATCTGATCGACGCCGGCTTCCCGCCGCTCCAGGCTGCGACCGCATGGGGCTTCTCCGGCGTCGTCCTGGTGTTCGGCATGCTCGGCGTCTCCGTGCTCGACGGCCTGATCGGGCGCCGGCCATCGGTGCTGCTCAGCTACGCGATCTCGATCCTCGGCATTGTTCTGCTCTGGCTGCTGCAGCATTATCCCAACGTCATCCTGCTCACCGGCTTCGTCGTCTGCTTCGGCAGCATGATGGGCTCCCGCGGGCCGCTGATCACCGCAACCGCGATGAAGATTTTTCGTGGCAAGCGCGTTGGCACGATCTACGGCACGATCTCGATCGGCAGCGGCCTCGGCTCGGCCTTCGGCTCATGGAGCGGCGGCCTGATTCACGATGCCACGCACGGCTACAATCTCCTGCTCGTCTTCGCACTTGCGAGCGTCGTGCTGGGCATGATTCCGTTCCTGGTCGTCCCCGCTTTGCGGGAGTAGGTCTCTCAGAGGTAACCTGCGCGAATTCACGTCACCGGGGAACTACTGACGGCTGCGGCGTGAACACGCGCAAAAAATGCGAGTCGCGCGAGGCTGAAGGCCGGGCCTGCGGTGTTTTGTGGACATGACGAAAATGTCAGCGCGGAATTGGTCCCGGGTGGCTTGCGAGCCAGGACCGAATACGGTCCAAGTCGCAGCATTGGATGGAGGGCAAACCAATGGACTTTCCTTATCTCACTCGCTTTCAACCGGTTCTCCTGAGCCTGTTTCGCTTCATCACCGGCCTCTTGCTGTTCCAGTATGGCGTCGCCAAACTGTTCAAGTTCCCGGTGCTCCCCTACTTCGCGAACATCCCGCCGCTGATCTACGCGGCCGGCACGCTCGAGCTTGTGCTCGGCGGGCTCCTGATGGTCGGCCTGTTCACCCGCCTCGCGGCTTTCATCCTCTCGGGTGAAATGGCCTTCGCCTACTTCATGGGCCACATGTTCAAGGGCGAGACGCCGGTCTTCCTGCCGTTGCTCAACGGCGGCACCGCCGCGATCCTGTTCTGCTTCGCATGCCTGTACCTCTCGGCAGCCGGCGCCGGCCCGGTCAGCGTCGATGCCGCCATGGGCAAGAAATAGCCGCCGGGGCGGCGCATTCGCGCCGCGCAGACACAGCCATCATAGCTTGCAAGGACGACGGCACCGGCAGACCGGCGGTGCCGTCTCAGCGCGCCCCCAGCACGTTCCAGATCAGAACGAGGGCCGCGACGAGCAGCAGAGACATGATGATGCGATGAACGAATCGAGTCATTGCAGGTCCGTCCATATCTCTAATTTAGCTGCCAAAACCCAAGATCGATTCCCTTCCTCAAATGGGCCGTCGAGCTCCTCCACAACTACGCCCAAGCGCTCCAGGACGAGGTGACCGCGGGCAAGCTGACGCCGGCCGAGGCCAAGAGCCTGTTCCATCAGCGCGGCCGCCGCATGAACGTCAACGGCAACCAGGGCTATCCGGTGGGCTACAATCAGGATGGCGCGCTCGTCGTGCATGGCGCCGATCAACAGCTCGAAGGCAAGATCACCGGCGCCAAGGATTCCAACGGCGTGCTGATCGCCGACGCCAGGCCGGCAGCGAGACCGCGCAGGGCGGCGTCACCTCCTATCTCTATCCGCATCCGCGTCCCGGCCGGACCGAGCCGGTCCGCAAGACCGTGTTCGCGCGCAAGTTCGCGCCCTGGAACGTGACGATCAGCTACGGCCTTTATGTCGACGACATCGACGCCGACGTGCGCGCCTTGACGGTGGATCTTGGCATCGTGCTCGCGGCAGCCTCAAATCTCTCCAAGCAGGCCGAACAGCTCTCCGGCGAGGTCGGAACGTTCCTGAAGGGCGTGCGCGCGGCGTAGGAGCCACACAACGCTCCAAGCGATCGCCGTCAGCCCGGGCTTGTCCCGGGCATCCACGTTCTTGATGCCGTATGGTGAGGCGTGGATGGCCGGGACAAGCCCGGCCATGACGCCGTAATAAAGCAGCCCGCTCCTAACGCCGCGCGAGGCTGCAACCGCTCGACAGCTGTCGTGTCGATCCAGTCGAGCCGTCATTCGACTGAGACGGGAATTCATCGAACGGCGAGTTCTGCTTGCCGGTGTTGAATTCGAAGATCTTGCGGAAAAGGCCGGGTGCCATCGCGGAGATCGGATTGACGCGCATCACGGGCGCGGCCGGGGTGCCGACGACCTCATAGGTCACGCCGATCAGCCCCTCATTGTTGCCGCCGCCGAGGAAGATGCCGAACAGCGGGATCTGGCCGAAGATGTTGTTCACGCCATACATCGGCACGAAGGTGCCGCTCATGCACACCTGGTTGCCGGGATAATCGATCGAGCCCTCGATGGTGGCACCGATCATGGGGCCTTTGACCACGCCGTCGCGGATCGTGAGCGCGCCGTTTTGCCGGGTGAACTCGGCGCGCAGCGCGTTGAAGGAGACGCCGTTGCCGGTGCCGTTCGGCGCGCCTGCCGCGACGCGCTCCAGCTGCGCCTCGCCCTTCACCGTGAAGTCGCGCACGTTGATGAGGCCCTCGCGCGCCGTGTTCGGCTCGGAGGTCGGCGGCTCCATCGCCACGACCATCTGGCCACCGACCGCCTTGGTGTAGATATCGGTGAAGCGCAGCAGCGCGCCCGCATCGTTTGTCTGGAGATAGATCACTTCGCGGTTGCCCTGGGCGCGGCCACCGCGCAGATCGGCTGCCACCGGCGTGTCGCGGCCGATCTTGCCGCTGAGCGTGAAGGCTTTGATCGCGCCGTTGCGTTTCGACATCTTGGCATCGACGCTGCGCATCGCCTCGCCGTTGAAGCCGGCGACGGCACCAAGCTTCACGTCGATATCGAAATCGACGTTCTTCATCCTGTTCTTGGCGTCATCCTTCGAATTGCCCGAGATTGCCGACTTCAGGAAGCCCCGGCCGTCGAAGACGTCGCCACGCATCGTGCCGCGCAGCACGCCGTCCTGACCGCGTTCGGCCTTCAATGAGGTCTTGTCGCCGTCAGACGGCGAATACGTCGGGAAATTGACGTTCATGAGCTCGCCGTTGGCGTCGACCTCGAGCGAGCCCTTGATCGAGGCGCCGCCGCCTTCGACGACGATGTCTTCCAGGCGCGTCGATTGGGCCGTCGGCACCACCTTGAAAGTGGCCTTGCCGGACTTGCCCGGCAGCTTGACCCAGCCGGGCAGGATGTTGTCGAGCTTGACCGAGGTCAGGTCGGCCTCGACGCCGAGCTTCGTCGTCTGATCCGGGCCGCTGGCGATCTTGCCCGACAATTTGATCGGCAATGATCCGCTGACGGCGGGGCTGAGATCGAATCCCAGGCGCGCGCGGCTGGCATCGTCCAGCGTCGCCTGCAACCTGACATCCGCATCGCCCTCGGCCGGCTTGCGATAGTCGAGCGAGGCCGCCTGGCCGTTGATCTTGACGTCGCCCTTGACTTGGTAGCCCTGGTTACTGGCTGATATCTTGAGGTTGTTGGCCTCGAGTTTCTGGTTCATCACCAGCTTGTCGGCGGCAAAGCCGTTGAGCTCGGCGCTGACGGCATAGGCGGTATCAGCCTTGGTCAGCTCGCCCTTGACCGGCATGCCGAGCTGGATGTTCGCGGAGAACGTTCCCTTGCTGGTATTGGGATCGACGACGGTTGCCGACAGATCGCTCAGCCGATCATTGGCGAGCATCTCGGCGGCCGCCGGCACCGAGCCTTCGACACGGAACCTGCTCCGCGACGGCGACGGCTTGGGCGCCATATCAGGCACCTCGAACACGAAGTCGGAGATCGTGACCTTGCGGCCGGAGGGCGTATCCGCAACCCCCTGCCCGATGTTCACGGTCGCAGTGCGTCCGGTCACGCGCGCCTTCAAATCGGCATCGCGCACCACCGGCATGCCATCCACCGGGCGGACCGCGACGCCGCTCGCGACGATGTTCACCGACAGACCGTCGTCCGGAATGGGCGGGCCCTTGCGCGGCAGGTTCCTGGTCGGCGAGTTCACGCCGATCTCGATGCGCTGGAGCGTTCCGCGCTCGATCCGTTCGATCACCCATTCACGCAATTCGGGCACGATCAGCGTCGGCCACATCCGCTTCAAGGCGGAGGCCGACATCGGCGTTCCCGCAAAGCCGAGGGTCAGCCGCGGCTCGCCCGAATAGTCGAGCGCGCCGGTGCCGGCGACGCCGATCTCGCCGTTTGAGACATCGGCCTGCGTCAGCAAGATGCGCTTGTGGTCGGTATCGAAGCGGAAGCCGATCGCGATGCGGTTGAACACGAGCGGCGGCTCGTTGTCGATGCCGCCGAGCAGGATCGAACCCCCGCTGAAGCCGAGCTGCCAGTCGTTGGTGGTGCCGTTGGGCGGCTCCAGATGACCCAGCAGCGTCAGGCGGTTCGCGCCGGAGAGAATCTTGAATGGTGCGACCAGCACCCGCCGGTTCGCATCCCATTCGACGTTGATCTCGGCCGAGTCGATTCCCATGGGATAGTCGGGCGTGTCGCTGTCGATGATGTTGCCGGCGCCGACCGCGATCTTGCCGCGGAAAAACGTCGGCACGCCGTCGCGGCCGAGCTCACCCTTGAGCTCGCCCGTCAGCGGCAGGTCGGCGGTGTAGGTGAGGTCCTTCACCCGCAGCGCCAAGAGGATGTTGGAGGTCGAGACCTTGTCGGCCTTGATGTCGACCGAACGCACGCCGTTCTCGGCCGGGCCGATCGTGGCGCGCAACATCCACGGGCGCGCGCCCTCCTCGCCGAGGCTGAGCGCGACGCCGCCGTGGCTCGGCCGGCGCAGGCTGAGCGTGATGTTCTCAAACGACCATTTGCTGCCGCGCTGCTGATCGTCGACGATCAGATTGCCGTTCTTCAGACCGATCTCGTTGAGGTTCTGGCCGTCGAGGCCGGTCATGCTCAGACTATCGAGCCAGTCGAGGCCCTGGAGGATGCCGCTCTGCGCGGTCGCCTGCGGTACGGCCTGCGACACCTCCGGGCTCGCAGGCGCGGTCGCGAATGGCGGCGGCGGGACACCGTTACGCGGGAATGTCGGCGGCAGGCCCGCGTCCTTCTTCGATGCGACACCGGTCGCCAGCGGCTTTGCGGTGTCGCCGGCGGACACGGTGACAGTCCCGTCAGGCGCGATGCGGATTGCGAGCTCGGCATCGACGAGGTTGAGGCTCTCGGCGCGCAGGTGCCCCATCAGGAGGGCTGCACCCGACAGCTTCACCTCGGCCTTCGGCGCGCTGGCGACGATGGCGTGATCGCGGTCGCGAACGATGATGTCTCGGATGCGGACGGCGACTCGGACCCGGCCGGCGCGCTCGATCTGGGTGCCGCCGACCTCAACCGTGTTGCCGTGGCCGATATTGTCCTCGATCGCAGCCGCCAGCCATGGCGTGGCGATGTCGAGATTGATCGGACCGGCACCGAGCCGCCACCACAGCGCACCAAAGCAGCCGACGAAAATGACGACCAGGGTGCCGACGACCACGGCCATGCGCTTCAGCCAGCGGCCGCCACCCACCCAGCGGCGTAACGCGCCGAATCCGTCACCGAACCGATGGAAGCCCGACCCGGAACGCGCCAGCAACCGGCGTGCGCGATAGCCCGCCGCCGCTTCCTGATCCGGATCCCAGTCGGCGTCATCCCATTCCTGCGGCTCATATTGGCCGCCGCGCCGATCGAAATCCCGGTTGTAGTCCTGGGGCGACGTATTCCTTGCCATTGCCTCTCGATACAGGCGCCCGTCATTGGATTGAGCGCTGCCGGGACCGCAGCCGTCCGCGGGAAGTGAAGCTCCCTGCGGCGGCACTGCCGCCATACCTCGAATATTCCTGCTGTTCGTCATTTCGCCCCGGGAGCGCGTTCAACGAGCAGTGGGGTGGTGTGTGGAATTCCTTGTAACCATACTCCGGCGTCGTCAGACTTGCCCAGCCGAGGGCGCGATTCCGGCACGCCGGACGAGAGCTGCAATACCGCTTCGGTTGACCCGCCGAAAGCGTCGAAAGGAAGGCGTATGTCCAAGAAATCCCGAAAGAAATCGTCCAAAACGTCCTCCGGCAGTCCGACAGCGAAAAAGAAGACCGCAAAAACGCGGGCCGCGACTCAAACAAGATCCGCGAAAACACAGCGGACACCGGCACGCAAATCAACCGGGACCATAGCAAAAGCAGGATCGCATAAGGCCGCCTCGAAACAGTTAAAGTCATCCAAATCGGCCGCCCCGCCCGCTACGGCGAAGTCCGCTTTGGCCGAGGGCCAAAAGGCCCCCGCGTTCCGCCTGCCTCGCGACGGCGGCGACGTGGTCACCTTGGCGGACTATGCCGGCCGAAAGCTGGTCCTGTTCTTCTATCCCCGCGCCGACACTCCCGGCTGCACAAGGGAGGCGATCGACTTCACCCGCCTAGTCGGCGCCTTCGCTGCCGCCGGCACCGCCGTGCTCGGCATCTCCGCCGATCCGTTAAAGGCCCAGGAGAAGTTCCGCGACAAGCACAGGCTCGGCGTTCCTCTCATCTCCGACGAGAAACATGAGATGCTGGAAGCCTATGGGGCATGGGGCCAAAAATCCATGTACGGCAAGAGCTTCCTGGGGATTCTTCGCACCACGGTACTGGTCGGGGCGGACGGTAAGGTGGCCCGGGTCTGGCGTAACGTCCGGGTCGACGGCCATGCCGACGAGGTGCTGGAGGCGGCAAGAAGCCTTTAACCAGTCCTTTAAATTCGCGCGCTCCTATTTCCGGAAAATTAACCATGACCAGCCCAGATTGCTGCGGCAATTGAGCCGCAAGGAACCCATCCGACCGGCGCGGGAGTGCCGATGTCGAAAAGTTCTGTCCAATACTCGCACTACCCCCAACATCATCCTCACGACCACGGTCGGGCCTTCCAGCGCCGTCCGGCCGCCGCGGCGGCGGCAACCGCGATTCCCCTGCCCGCTACCGACGATGCCTACACCATCGTCCATGCCGGCAAGCAGGTTCGCTTCGGCCCTGTGGTGTTCTGGATCGTGGTCGGCACCGTGGTGCTGCTCGGGCTGTGGTCGGCAGCGACGGCCACCTATTTTGCGTTCCGTGATGACGTCCTGACCCGGCTGATCGCCCGTCAGGCCGAGATGCAATACGCTTATGAGGACCGTATTGCCGAGCTTCGCGCCAAGGTCGACCGCACCACCAGCCGCCAGCTGCTCGACCAGGAACAGTTCGACCAGAAGCTCGACCAGATTATGAAGCGACAGACGGCGCTGGAGTCCCGGGCCACGGCGCTCGGGGCCATGCCCGACGTCACCGGCTCGATTCCCCGCGCCGCCCCGCAGCGCGGCGATTCGAGTCAAACCACGCCGAAGCCGTCGCCGATCAGCGACACCGTGATCTTCGTGGCGCCGCCGGATCGCGAAGCGCGTCTCGAATCGCGCGCGCCGACCGTCGTGGCGGCGCCGACCAACCAATTCGCCAAGAACCAGGGTTTCGACAACGTCCTGGTCCGGCTCACGACATCGCTTGATCAGGTCGAGCGGCGCCAGATGGCGGCGCTCAACGCCGTCGAGGAAAGCATGGATTCACGCATGCGCCGGATGCGCGGCGTGGTCAGCGATCTCGGCCTGAACCTTGCCCATCTCGAAGCCGCCGTGCCGCGCTCCGCGATGGGCGGGCCGTTCGTCCCCGTCAAGCTGACGGCCAATGCCGGACCGTTCGAGAAGCAGCTCTATCGCATCAACACCACGCGCGCCGAGATGGACCGTCTCAACCGCACGCTGGCGCTGGTGCCCTACCGCAAGCCCGTCATCGGCGAGGTCGAGTTCACCTCCGGCTTCGGCGTGCGCAGCGATCCCTTCCTGGGCCGGCCCGCTATGCACACCGGCCTCGATTTCCGCGCTGCCACGGGTGACCCCGTCCGCGCCACCGCCTACGGCAAGGTGGTTTCCGCCGGCTGGTCCGGCGGCTACGGCCGCATGGTCGAGGTCGACCACGGCAACGGGCTTTCGACCCGCTACGGACATCTATCCGAGATCAACGTCAAGGTCGGCGAGATCGTGAAGATCGGCCAGGTCGTCGGGCTCGTCGGGTCCACTGGCCGTTCCACCGGTCCGCATCTGCACTACGAAACCCGCATCGAAGGCGAAGCGGTGGATCCGCAGAAGTTCTTGCGCGCCGGCGTGCGTCTCAGCGCGGGCTAGCGCGGAAAGCGCTGACGATCACTGGCTGCGCTCGTGGCCGACCTCGCCGGTGATGACGTCGCCGAACAGCTCCCACGCATGACCGTTGAAGCGCATCAGCTGCATCTGCTCGATCGGAAAATAATCGTCCGGTGAGGTGTTGACCGTGATGCCAGGCAGCATCAGGTCGGTGTGGAAATCCCTCAGGTTGGCCGCCTGCTTCATGACGTTCTCGCGGGTGAGATTGTCGCCACACTGCTTCAGGACCTGCGCCACCGCCTCGGCCTGCACATAGCCGTAGATGTTGTTGGCGTTGGCCTTGTCGCCGTCAGGATAATATTTGTCCATGAACTCGCGCCACTTGATCACCGCAGGGTCCTTGTCCCAGGTCGGGTCGGTCGGGTCCTTGAGGTAAGCAGTCGAGATGATGTCCTTGGCATAGTCGAGCCCGGCGGGCTTGAGCACCGATGCGACTGACGTTGCGGTGTTGGCAAGGAAGAACTTCGGCTTCCAGCCGAGCTCACCCACCTTCCGGATCGCCTGCGCGGAGCCCTTCGGCGCGGCCCATGAGAAGAAGATGTCGGCGCCGGAATCGTGCAGGGCCACGATCTGCGAGTCGATCGAGGGATCGCTGACCTCGTAGGACTTGTCGGCGATGATCATGCCGACCTTGTCGCCGAGCCCGTCCTTCAGGCCCTTGAACTGGTCCTTGCCGGCGTCGTCGTTCTGCCAGAACACCGCGATCTTGCCGTTCGGAAACTTGTCGCGGATGTATTTTGCGTAGATCCGCCCTTCGCTCTGGTAGTTCGGCTGAAAGCCCATGGTCCACGGGAAATTCTTGGGATCGCCGAACTTGGTGCCGCCGGAGGCGACGAAGAGCTGCGGCACCTTCTTGGCGTTCATGTATTTCATGATCGCGGAGTTCGAGGGGGTGCCGAGCGCCTGGAAAATCAGCAGCACCTCGTCGCTCTCGACCAGCTTGCGCGCCTGCTCGATCGCCTTCGGCGGCGAATAGGCATCGTCATAGCTGATGAAGTTGATCCTGCGTCCGTTGATGCCGCCCTGGTCGTTGATCATTTTGAAATAGGCGGCCTCGGTCTTGCCGATCACGCCATAGGATGACGCCGGCCCGCTATAAGGCATGATGTTGCCGATCTTGATCTCGGTGTCGCTGGCGCCGGGGTCATATTTCTTCTGCGCCAAACCCGGCGTCGCGACGAGCGCTCCGGCAACAAGCATGGCGAGGGCAGCGAGATTCTTGCGACGACCCGGCATCGTTCTCTCCCCTATTGTATTTTTGTTTTGCTGGAGTGTCGCAAGGAGGACAGCGGCTGGCAAGCGTCACGATTTTCCGCGTGGTGAAACGGCGGAATTGAACCCCACGACGCGCCGCAGCAGGTGCAAAGTGCGCCCGTCAATCACCAGCAGCGCACTGCCGACGACGATGGCGCCCGCGATCTCGCGGCTGGAGATGGGCTCACCCAGCACCAGCCAGCCCAGCAGGATGGCGGTGACGGGAATGAGCAGCGTCACCAGCATCACATTGCTCGCGCCCGAACGCCGGATGATCTGGAAGAAGACGATATAGGCGAGTGCCGTCGACAGAGCAGCGAGGCCGAGCACGGCGAGCCACGTCGCGACGCCGGGGTTGCAAGGCGCCATGGCTGCTCCACCACGCCAGCGACGACCGCCACCATCACCGTCGACGCCATCAGTTGAAACGTGGCCGTCCCCAGTGGCGCTGCGTCCTTCAGCAATCGCCGCGCCGCCAGCGCCGCAAAGCCATAGCTCAGTGCGCCGCCAAGGCAAAGCAGGATGCCGAGCCCCTGCCCCGGCCTTGTCTCGAAGCCCCATCCACGCAACAGCATCACGCCGGCAAGGCCCAACGCTACCCCGGCCAGGCGGCGCATCTGCAAGGCCTCCTCGCCCGCTGCAATCATGACGACAATCGTGAACATCGGCGTGGTCGCGTTCAGGATCGACGCCAGCCCGCTCGGAATGAATGTCTGGCCGATCACGATGAACGAGAACGGGATGACGTTGATGAGCAGCCCGATCGCGACAAACGGCGTCCAGTCCGCCCAGCTCTTGGGAAAGCCGATTCCCTGCATGCGTAGCAACGGCAGCAGCAGGGCCGCGCCGAGCGCAACGCGCAGAAACACCAGCGTCAGCGGCGGCAACTCCCGCAACGCCGCGCCGTTGAAGAAGAACGAGCCGCCCCAGAGAATTGAGAGCACAACGAGCAACGACCAGTCGCGCGCATCGATCCGCTTGTCGTTCGGGGGCATGCGTCTCGCCTCGGCGGCCAAGTCCGTCCGCATAGAACGGCACGACTGATAGTGCCACCCGATTTCCGTTGAAGCACAGTTTTGCAGAAGCGTTGCTCGGAATGGATCCAGCGACGAGGCCATTCCATCGATGCGATGGGCTAGGACGGCTTCTTCGGCCGCGACACCAGCTCGATCATCCTGCCTTCGTCGTCATCCGGCAGCGCGGCCCTCGCCTGCGCATAAGCCTCGACTGCAGCGCGCGAGACCAGCGGCTTGTCCGCCAAGAGACTCTCGGCGAGCTTCACGGCGTAGGCGGCATCCTTGTGCCGCAGCGCTGCGGTGAAGGTCGCGCCGGAAAAATCGCGGGCGACCATGCGCTTGGAGTGGCGCTGCACCTGCGGGCTTGCGGCCACGCCCGCCTGGATCGACTCCAGCACGAGGTTCATGTCGAGCCCGGCCTGCTCGGCGATGGCAAGGCCCTCGGCAAGCCCGGCGATCTGGATTGCGCCCAAGAGATTGTTGATGAGCTTGTAGACCGTGCCGGAGCCAACCGCGCCGAAATGGCGGATGGTCGAGCCGATTGGTTCGAGATAGGGCCGCGCACGCTCGAGATCGGCCGCATCGGCGCCGACCAGCAGCGTCAACTTCCCGGCCGCCGCCGCGTCCGGCAAGCCGGTCACGGGGCAATCGATATAGATCAGCCCGCGCGCGTTGAGCTCGCGCCCCATCTCGCGGGCGTGGTCATAGGAGACGGTGGAACACTCGATCGCGATGGTGCCGGCCTTCGCGGTCTTGGCCGCGCCGTTCGGCCCCAGCCAGACTGCGCGGGAGGCCTCGTCATCGGCCACCATGGTCACGACCGCGTCGGCATCGATCGCGGCGTCCTCCGGCGAGGTCGCCCAATGCGCGCCGCGCGCAATCAGGTCTTCCGCCTTGGCCTTGCTGCGATTCCACAAGCTCACGGTGAAGCCGGCATCGAGATAGCGGCCGGCCATGCCGTGGCCCATCCGTCCAAGCCCGATGAAGGCGACGCGGGGCATAATCAGTCCACGTCCTCGACGTCGCCGGCGGTCGTGCCGAAGGCGCGCTGCGCCAGCGTCGCCGCCATGAACTCGTCGAGATCGCCGCCGAGCACACCCGCGGTGTCGGACGTCTGCACGCCCGTGCGCAGATCCTTCACCATCTGGTAGGGCTGCAGCACGTAGGAACGGATCTGGTGACCCCAGCCGATATCGGTCTTGGCGGCCTGGTCAGCCGCGGCCTTCTCCTCGCGCTTCTTCAGCTCGATCTCGTAAAGCCGCGCGCGCAGCATGTCCCAGGCCTGTGCCCGGTTCTTGTGCTGGGAGCGGCCGGCCTGGCAGACCACGGCAACGCCGGTCGGAATATGCGTCAGGCGCACCGCGGATTCGGTCTTGTTGACGTGCTGGCCGCCGGCGCCGCCCGAACGCATGGTGTCGGTGCGGACGTCGGATTCCTTGATGTCAATCTTGATGCTGTCGTCGATGACGGGGAACACCTGCACGCTCGAGAACGAGGTGTGCCTACGCGCATTGGAATCGAACGGCGAGATGCGCACCAGACGATGCACGCCCGCCTCCGTCTTCAGCCAGCCATAGGCATTATGCCCCGAGACCTGGATCGTCGCGGACTTGATGCCGGCTTCTTCGCCCTCGGACTCCTCGAGGTACTCGACCTTGAATCCGTGGTTCTCGGCCCAGCGCGTGTACATGCGCAAGAGCATCTGCGCCCAGTCCTGGCTCTCGGTGCCGCCGGCGCCGGCATGGACTTCGAGGTAGGAATCGAAGCGGTCGGCTTCGCCCGACAGCAGCGCCTCGAGCTCGCGGCGCGCCACTTCCTTCTTGAGGTTTTTCAGCGCGGCTTCGGCTTCGGCAACGACACCGTCATCGCCCTCGGCCTCGCCGAGCTCGATCATGCCGATGTCGTCTTCGAGCTCCTGCTCGACCTTGCCGATGCCGGACAGCGCATCCTCCAGCGAGGTGCGCTCCTGCATCAGCTTCTGGGCTTTCTGGGGATCGTTCCAGAGATTGGGATCTTCTGCGAGCTTGTTCAGCTCAGCGAGGCGCGCCGTCGATTTCTCGACGTCAAAGATGCCTCCTCAGCAGCCCGACTGACTGCTTGATCTCTTCTACCAACCGTTCGATTTCGGCGCGCATGTTGTTCTCGGGTCTCGCGGAAATCCCGCCTGCAATTCGAGATGGGGATGTAGCGGCGGCGGCTGCAAAGCGCAACCGCCGGAACCGCGATCGTCTGTCTTATCCGCGGCCTAGTACAGTCCGCCGGTGCCCGGCCGCATGAAGAAGCCGGCATCGGGCTGCTGCTGTTGCGAGGCCGGCATGCGGCCGTCGGCATCGGCCACGCCGATGACGGAGTAATTATCCGGGGGCGCCGTACCCGGTTTGAAGGCTTCGAGGATCGTCCCGCCGGTCTCGCCCGGCCCGGCGCGCATGCCGGTCTTGGCGACGACGCGCACCAGCTTGATGCCGGCCGGCACCTTGAACGGAACGGCGGGCTTGTCGGCGAGCGCGAGCTTGAGGAAATCGCGCGCGATGGGTGCAGCCAGATGGCCGCCGGTCGCGGCATTGCCTTTGCCGAGCGGACGCGGCTTGTCGTAGCCCATATAGATGGCGACGGCGATGTCGGGCGAGAAGCCGACGAACCAGGCGTCCTTGGCCTCGTTGGTGGTGCCGGTCTTGCCGGCGATCGGCTTGCCGACCTCCTTCACCACGGTCGCGGTACCGGCCTGGACCACGCCTTCCATCAGCTCGGTGATCTGATAGGCGGTCATGGAGTCGAGCACCTGCTCGCGGCGGTCGATCAGCTGCGGCTCAGGCTGGTTCTTCCAGCCGCCCGGCGCATCGCAGCCGCGGCATTCGCGCTGGTCGTGCTTGAAGATGGTATGGCCGTAGCGGTCCTGGATGCGGTCGATCAGGGTCGGCTTCACGCGCCGGCCGCCGTTGGCGAGCATCGAGTAAGCCGTGACCATGCGCATCGCCGTCGTTTCGCCGGCGCCGAGCGCGTAGGAGAGATAGTTCGGCAGTTCGTCATAGACACCGAAACGGCGGGCGTATTCGCCGATCAGCGGCATGCCGATGTCCTGCGCGAGGCGCACCGTCACGGTGTTGAGCGACTGCCGCAACGCGTTGCGCAGCGTCACCGGTCCCTGGAATTTGCCGGAGGAGAAGTTTTCCGGCCGCCACACGCCTGCGCCCTGGCCCTGGTCGATTTCGATCGGCGCGTCGAGCACGACGGTCGAGGGCGTGTATCCGTTGTCGAGCGCGGCCGAATAGACGATCGGCTTGAACGACGAACCCGGCTGCCGATAGGCCTGCGTGGCGCGATTGAACTGGCTCTGGTCGAAGGAGAAGCCGCCGACCATCGCAAGCACACGGCCAGTCCAGGGATCCATCACCACCATGGCGCCGGACACTTCGGGGATCTGGCGCAGCCGGTACTGACCTTCGACCGGCTGTCCCTCCTTGGTGTAGAGCGGATCGGCATAGATCACGTCGCCAGGTGCAAGCACCTGCGCCACGGACGTCGGCGTCTTGCCCTTGGCGTTGCCTTGGGCCGCCCTCGCCCAGCGCACGCCGTCGAGCGTGACGAGGCCGGTCTCGCGCTGCTTGCTGATGGCGCCGCCGAGCTCGCGGCTCGGCTGGAAGCCGATGCGTGCCGACTGGTCGCTGGTCTCCAGCACCACCGCCATACGCCACGGCGAGATGTCGGACAGCGACTTGATCTCGGCAAGCTTCACGCCCCAGTCGCCGGAGATATCGAGCTTGCTGATGGCGCCGCGATAGCCCTGCTGCTCATCGTAGTTCACGAGGCCGGCGACCATGGTCTTGCGCGCCATGACCTGGATCTTGGGATCGAGCGTGGTGCGGACGGAGAGACCGCCCTCGTAGAGCTTCTTCTCGCCGTAGCGCTCGAAGATGTCGCGGCGGACTTCCTCGGCGAAATATTCGCCGGCGAAGGTGTGGGCACCGTTGGAGCGGTTGGTCACGGCCAGCGGCTCCTTGCGCGCCTTGTCGGCGTCGGCCTGCTTGATCCAGCCGTTCTCCAAGAGACGGTCGATGACGTAGTTGCGGCGCTCGATGGCGCGATCGCGGTTACGGACCGGATGCAGCGTCGCCGGCATCTTCGGCAGCGCCGCCAGATAGGACGCTTCCGCCACCGTCAGCTCGTTCACCGACTTGTCGAAATAGACGAGCGAGGCGGCTGCGATACCGTACGCGCCGAGGCCGAGATAGATTTCGTTCAGGTACAGCTCGAGGATCTTGTCCTTCGAGTAGGTCTTCTCGATCCGCATCGCGAGCAAGGCTTCCTTGATCTTGCGGGCGAAGGAGACCTCGTTGGTGAGCAGGAAGTTCTTGGCGACCTGCTGGGTGATCGTGGAAGCACCCTGCGGACGGCGGTTGGAGCCGTAGTTCTGCAGATAAAGCAATCCGGCGCGCGCCATGCCGGTGTAGTCGATGCCGCCATGCTCGTAGAAATTCTTGTCTTCGGCCGCGAGGAAGGCGTTGATCACGAGCTTGGGCACCGCCTGGATCGGCAGATACAGCCGCCGCTCCTTGGCGTATTCGCCGAGCAGCGAGCCATCGACCGCATGCACGCGCGTCATCACCGGCGGCTCGTAATCCTGTAGCTGAGAGTAGTCCGGCAAGTCCTTGGAGAAATGCCAGATCAGGCCTGCCACGGCCCCGACACCGACAAGGAACACCACCGTTCCCGCGGCGAACAGGAAGCCCATGAACCGCACCAGCAAGCGCATTATCTGTTTATCCGTTCAAACTCTGGATCAGCCCAGTATCAGCCCAGTATCGGTCCCTTGGCACCCCAAACAGGCGCCAACCTCACGTCGCGAATTCACCGGCTTACGCAATCACATCAATGCCGGACTTAAGACGCTTGCCGAACAGGATTCTCGCCGATTCCGGAACCCCCTGCGGGGTTTTTATAAAGCGTCCGCTGTGGCCAAACTAGGGCCTTTGGGCCGGGAGGGACAAACCGTTTCAGTTCGACGTCCCGGCTGTGGCCATCCGCTTGGTCAAAAATCCGTCGATCGCCTGTGCCATCGAGCCCACGGCGCGGGATCGCCACCCCTCGGAGACCAAGTGCTCGAGGTCTCCCTTGTTGGAGACATAACCGATCTCGACCAGTACCGAGGGCACATCGGGCGCCTTCAGGACTCGGAAGCCGGCGGACTTCAGGGGATGCTTGTGCATCCGCACCGTCTGCTTCATTTCCCCCATCAATAGGCGGGCGAAACGGTTTGAAAAGGTGCGGGTTTCCCGCTGCGTGAGGTCGATCAGGATGTCGGCGACGTCGGTCGGCTCCTCCGCGAGGTTGAAGCCGGCGATCGCATCGGCCCGGTTCTCCGCATCCGCCAGCCGCTGGGCCTCGGCGTCGGACGCCTTGTCGGAGAGCGTATAGATGGTCGCACCTTGCGCATCGCCCTCGGCACGCGGCAGCGCATCGGCATGAATCGAGACGAACAACGCCGCCTTGAGATTGCGGGCGATCTTGGTCCGGTCATTGAGGGGAATGAAGGTGTCGTCGTCCCGCGTCATCACCACGCGGTACTTGCCGGCCTTCTCCAGCTTGTCGCGTAGCGCCAGGCCAAAAGCCAGCACCAGGTTCTTCTCGCTCTCGCCGCTCGACTGCGTCCCGTTGTCGATGCCGCCATGCCCGGGATCGATCACGACCACCGGACGGCCGTCAGCCTTCTGCTGCGCGGCTTCCGGCGCCGTCGGGCTGGGAACCGTGGCAGGCGGCGCTTCCGCGATTGCGGGCCGCAGCTCAGGACGGTTTTCAGGGGCAAGCGACGACACGAAGGCGGTGCGGTCGACCTCCTCCAGCTCGAGCACGAGCCGGGCCGGCTGGCCATTGGCCGCCTCGAGCACGTAGGAATTGGCGATCTTCGCCGGCCCGGTCAGGTCGAACACGATTCGCGAGCCGCCGGGCATGACGAGCCCGTAGCGGAAGGCCTTGACCAACCCCCGTCCCCCGCTCCCGGTACCGGCAGGCAGCTGAAAATTGACTTGCGGCACATCTACCACCACGCGGTAGGGGTCGGCCAGCGTGACGGCGCGGAAGGTGACGGTCTGGTCGAGGTCGAGGATGAAGCGGGTCTGCCTGCCATCGCCGGCCAGCCGGGCGGCCGAGGCGACTGGAAAATTCGATGCCGCAACAGTGGGTTGCAGTTGGCTTTCCGCAGCAATGAGGCGCGAGGAATCAGCACACGGCAATGCCGCGATGCACAGCAACACGCCTCCCAGCAAAACCTGTCGATTTGTGCGGCTCGCCACCGATTCCGTGCCTCCGAGCAGCCCTCTTAACGCAATAGAACCACAGGGTTAATCGCTCCTTAATGACAGAGCTGCGAAACTCGCCGACTGTGACCGCCGTGCGACGCTCCCTTGCACGGATGGCTCATTCCTCGTATGTACGGAATGCTGACGGCCGATATTCCCGGTTGTGTCGCATTCAGCCTTCCGGTGCAGCGCCGGAACTCCCAAGGTTTGGGAATTCCAGCGTTTTCCGCTTCCCTCTAAGACCAGCGCGGTGCGCGGCAGCGAGGTGAAGCGGGTCAAGCCCCGGCGGCGGACGGTCTCGGGTTACCACTCATGTTACCGGGACGGTTCTGACAGCGACGTAACCCATTACCCGGCCCCTTGATCCCAAGGGGGCGGTTCGTGATCCTAAGGCGAGCGCGCTCGCGCCGTGCCTGGCCAGCAGCAACTGATTGAAGGGCGGCCTCGCCGCCCAATGTTTCATACGGGCCGACGCTTGATGCGCCAGACTGTGCCGACGAAATCTGAAGGATCATTCGCGACGCTGCGGAGTGACAATCCCGCGCGTCGCAATGGTCCTGAAGCTTCCGGTTCGGCAAGGCGCGAGAGACGGCGTTTCGGCCTTCCCCTCAGCCCCGAATCAGGTGGACCGTCGCGTCACCCGGCGGCGCGATACGCGCCCACGGTTTATCGCGTCCGCCGCCGCCAAGAGTTAAGACATGCCCAACAAGATGTTGATCGATGCCACCCACCCGGAAGAGACCCGGGTCGTCGTGGTCCGCGGCAATCGCGTCGAAGAGTTTGATTTCGAGACCGCGCAACGCAAGCAACTGCGCGGGAATATCTACCTCGCCAAGGTCACCAGGGTCGAACCCTCGCTCCAGGCCGCCTTCGTCGAATATGGCGGTAACCGCCACGGCTTCCTCGCCTTCAGCGAAATCCATCCCGACTACTACCAGATCCCGGTCGCCGACCGGCAGGCGCTGATCGAGGCCGAGGAACAGGCCCATCGCGAGGCCGAGGAAGAGAGCGAGAACCGCTCGCACGGCCGCCGCCGTTCGCGCCACCGCAGCGCCCGCCGCCGCGGTCATGGCGAACGCGTGCGCAGCGATATCGTCGAAGGCCTCGACGCCGGAGCCGATCCCGTCGCGCAGCCCGTCGAGGACGCGACACCGCCGGAACACGAGGGCGAGCCCCTGCACACCGAGGCGGAGCATCACGGCGAGCATGAGGGCCACGATCACGATCATGACGAACATGATCACGATGATCATCATCACGCCCATGATGACGAGCACCATCACGCTCACGATCATGACGCCCACGATCATGAGGGCGAGCGCGATCCTCACGACCATGGGCATGCCGATGAGACGCCGGCTCCCGTCGCTGCGGTCGGCGCCGAGCCCGTGGTCGCGACCGAGACCGTTACCGAGCCGCAGCCGGCCCAAACCTTCGAGACTGCCCCCGAAGCTCATGCCGCGGAAGCGCATGCGGAACGTCTGGCTGAAGCCGTGACATCAGCGGCCGAGCCGGCCGATGCCGTCTACGCCGCCGGAGAGGGCACTGAAGCGCCGCATGCCGAGCCCGTGGACGCAGTCGGCGAGGATGACGAGGACGAGGACGGCGAGGATGCCGAAGAGGAAGTCGTCGAATCCGTCGGCGGCGACGACGTGCTGGAGGAAGTGCCGGAGCGCACCTTCCGCCCGCGCCGTCAGTACAAGATCCAGGAAGTCATCAAGCGCCGCCAGGTCATGCTGGTGCAGGTCGTCAAGGAAGAGCGCGGCAACAAGGGCGCGGCGCTGACGACCTACCTCTCGCTCGCCGGCCGCTACGCCGTGCTGATGCCCAACACCGCACGCGGCGGCGGCATCAGCCGCAAGATCACCAGCGCGCAGGATCGTTCGCGCCTCAAGGAAGTGGTGCAGGATCTCGACGTGCCCGAGGGCATGGGCATCATCCTGCGCACAGCCGGCGCCTCCCGCACCAAGCCGGAGATCAAGCGCGATTTCGAATATCTGATCCGGATGTGGGAAACGGTACGCGACCTCACGCTGAAGTCGCAGGCCCCGACCCTCGTCTACGAGGAAGGCTCGCTGATCAAGCGCTCGCTGCGCGACCTCTACAACAAGGAGATCGACGAGATCCAGGTCGCCGGCGAGGCCGGCTACCGCGAAGCGCGCGATTTCATGAAGATGCTGATGCCCGCCAATGTCAGCGCGGTGAAGCAGTATCGCGACGGCCAGCCGCTGTTCTCGCGCATGGGCGTCGAGAGTCAGCTCGATGCGATGTTCTCGCCGACCGTGCAACTGCGCTCCGGCGGCTACATCGTGATCAACCAGACCGAGGCGCTGGTCTCGATCGACGTCAACTCCGGACGCTCGACCCGCGAGCACCACATCGAGGACACTGCGCTCAAGACCAATCTGGAGGCGGCCGAAGAGGTCGCCCGCCAGCTTCGCCTGCGCGACCTCGCCGGCCTGATCGTCATCGATTTCATCGACATGGACGAGAAGCGCAACAACCGTGCGGTCGAGCGCAAGCTGTCCGACTGCCTCAGGCAGGATCGCGCGCGCATCCAGGTCGGCCGCATCTCGCATTTCGGCCTCTTGGAGATGTCGCGCCAGCGCATCCGTGCCAGCGTGCTGGAGTCCTCGACCGATCCGTGCCCGCATTGCGGCGGCACCGGCCACGTCCGCTCGGTGTCTTCGGTGGCGCTGCAGCTCTTGCGCGGCCTCGAAGAGATCCTGATGAAGGGCGCGACCCACAACCTCGTGGTCCGCACCCGCACCGACGTCGCGCTCTATGTGCTGAACCACAAGCGCGGCCATCTGCGCGACCTCGAGAACGGCTTCAAGGTCACGCTGTCGGTGATCGCCGATCCCAGCGTCAGCGGTCCGCAGGCCTATGTGATCGACCGCGGCGAGCAGGTGCATACGCTCGAAGCCGCCAAGGCGCTGCTCGCTGCGCAGGCCGCTGCGAGCCCGCCGCCACTGGCCGAAGAAGCCTATGACGACGAGGATGGGTTCGACCTGGAGACTGAATCCGAGGTCGAGACCGACGAGACCGAAGGTCTTGCCGACGAGCAGGCTGCCGGCGAGGCTGCCTCCGAGCAGGACGGCCAGCGCCGCAAGCGCCGTCGCCGCCGGCGCGGCCGCGGTGGCCAGCGCGACAGCGAGTTGCGCGAGGATACCGCCTCCACGCTGCCCGAAGCGGCCATGGCGGCCGGTGAAGGTGAAGACGAGACCGAGTCCGAGCAGGACGGCGAGGAAGGCGAGGAACAAGCGGCCCGTGGCGAGCAGCAGGGCGGCGGCGAGCGCCGGCGCCGGCGTGGTCGCCGCGGCGGACGCCGCCGTCGCGGTGGCGGCGAGGAAGGTCTCGCCGGATCCATCAACGACGAACTCGGCACCAATCCGCCGCTGGAAGCTGCCGGCGCGGTGGCCGATTTCGACGGCTTCGGCAGCGAGACCGCGCCCTCGATCGCGCAGACCGAGCACATCACCGAGCCGCAAGTCGAGCAGCCTGAGCCGCGCGCCGAGGTGCAGACCGAAGCGCCGGCCCAGCCGGAGCCGGCTCCCGCCGCGACCGCGACGCCGGAAGAAGAGCCCGCCGGCGACAAGACCGCGCGGCGCCGCTCCACCGTCCGGGAAAAGGTGAGCTTCCTGCTGAACAGTCAGCCCGAGCCCGCAACGCCGGTGGCGCAGGCGACCGAACCGGTTGCTGCGCCTGCGCCGGCACCCGAGCCCGCGCCGGAGGCCGCAAGCGAAACCCCGGCCGCACCGCGCCGCGCCGGCTGGTGGTCACGCCGTTTCGGCGGCGGCCAGTAAGCCACACTCATGGAAACGCCCGGCCGAGCCGGGCGTTTTTCGTTGCGTGCAAATGTCCTTGCTCGCGCGAGCGGGCGTCTTGCTTGCGTGAGGTTGATGGTAGCCATGATGCGGCCGACAGACATGCGGTCGAACTCGCAAATATCCTCCGGCGCACAAAACTGGTGTGCAGCGCATCCAACCCGGCTTCCGATGTGCTAAGTCGTCTTGACGACTTAGAAGAGGACCAGCGTTGTCAGAGCTTTGTGATTCCAGTGCCGTTGAGCTGCGTCGCCTGTTGGCCGCACGGACGATCTCGCCTGTCGAACTCCTCGACGCCTGCCTGTCGCGCATCACCGCCGTCAATGGCGCCGTCAACGCCGTCGTGACTCTGGATGAGCCGGGCGCACGTGCAGCCGCGAAGGCAGCCGAGGCAGCCATCCTGCGCGGCGAGGATCGCGGCGCGCTGCACGGCCTGCCTGTCTTGATCAAGGACACGCAGGACACCGCCGGGATGCGCTCCACCTATGGCAGCCCGCTGCTGCGCGACAACGTGCCGGCCGCCGATCAGGGTTCGGTCGCTCGCTTGCGCGCGGCCGGCGCCATCATCTTCGGCAAGACCAACACGCCGGAATGGGCGGCCGGCGGCAACACCCGCAATCCCGTGTTCGGCGCGACGGGCAACCCGTTCGACCCCATGCGTTCGGCGGCGGGCTCGTCCGGTGGCTCGGCGGTGGCGCTCGCCTGCGGCATGGCCCCGCTCGCCTCGGGCTCCGACACCGGCGGAAGCTTGCGCAATCCGGCCGGCTTCTCCGGCATCGTCGGGATGCGCCCGTCCTACGGCCTCGTGCCGAGCGAAAAGCGCATCTTCGGCTGGTCGAACCTCTCGACCGATGGGCCGATGGCGCGCAACGTTGCCGACGCCGCGCTGATGCTCTCGGTGATGGCGAGCGACGATGCCCGCGATCCGCTCGCCTACACCCTGCCCGGCGAACCGTTGCGGGCCCGTGCCGAGCGCTGGGCCGCGCCGCGCCCCGCCAATCTCGGCAAGCTGCGTCTCGCTTTCACCGAAGACTTCGGCTTCGCACCGACCGAGCAGGCGATCCGCCGCGTGTTCCGCGCACGCGTGAAGAAGCTTGCACCGCTGTTCGCCGACTGCCGCGAGGCCACACCCGACTGCTCCGGCGCCGACGACGCCTTCGCCGTGCTGCGCGCCGGCATGTTCCTGGCGACGCATGGCAAGAATTACAAAGAACGTCCCGAGATGCTCGGCCCCAACGTCCGCGCCAATGTCGAGGAAGGCCTCGGCTACACGCTCGAGGACTACGCCCGCGCCGCCACGACACAGACGCGGATCTATCGAGCCTACCAGACCTTCTTCGCAAATTGCGACGTGCTGATCAGCCCGACCATCACGCTGAGCCCGCGGCCGTGGTCGGAGCTCTATCCCGCCGAGATCGACGGCGTGCCGACCAAATCTTATTTCCACTGGCTCGCGCTCGCCTATGCCGTCACGCTGCCCGGCCATCCCGCGATCAGCATTCCGCTCGGTCTCGATGAAGCTGGCCTTCCGTTCGGCCTCCAGATCGTCGGCCCGCGCGGCGGCGATGCGATCGTGCTCTCGGTCGCCGCGAGCATCGAGGCTGCGTTCGCGAACGATGCGCAATTGTGCCGCCCCGTGCCCGATTTCGCACGGCTCGCCGCGGCACCGCCGCTATCGGCCGCACCAGATTTCCTCACCTGGGAATGACCCGGGCCTGACAGGAGAATTGTTTCCGATGCAAAGCGCGATCATTCTCGGCGGCGGCATGGTGGGCGTGGGTGCCGCGCTGCATCTGCAGCAGCGCGGCTGGTCGGTCACGCTGGTCGATCGCAGGGAGCCCGGCCGCGAGACCAGCTACGGCAATGCCGGGATGATCCAGGCGGAAGCGGTGCGGCCCTATCCGATGCCGCGCGATCTCGCCTCGCTCTTGAAGATCGCGACCGGCCGCACCAACGACGTGCGCTACAGCCTCTCCTCCCTCCATCTGCACATCGAGCCCCTGCTCCGCTATTGGTGGCATTCGGCGCCGAAGCGGCATCGCGAGGCGATCGCCGGCTGGGCGCGCCTGATCGCCAGCGCGACGGCCGAACACGACATCCTGATCCGCGAGGCCCATGCCGACAATCTGATCCGCCGGGCCGGCTATCGCGCGCTGTACCGCGATGCCGCCGCCCTGGAGCACTCGATCGAGGACGCGGAGCAAGATCGGCGCGAATTCGGTGTGAACTTTCGCGTTCTGTCAGGCAGCGAGTTGACAAAAGCCGAGCCGATCCTGCGCGAGGATCTGCCCGGCGCGATCCATTGGCTCGACACCTGGACCGTGTCCGATCCGGGTGCGCTGGTGACCGCCTATGCCGAGCTGTTCGCGCGCCTCGGCGGCCGGATCGTGCTGGGTGATGCGCAGTCGCTGCGGCAAACTGCGACTGGCTGGTCGGTCGACACCGATCAGGGGCGCATCGATGCTCCCCATGCCGTCGTGACGCTCGGACCCTGGTCGCCCGATCTGTTGTACAAGTTCGGCTATCGCATCCCGCTGGTGCGCAAGCGCGGCTATCACATGCATTATAGCGGCGGCGCTTCGCTCGACCTGCCGCTCGTCGACAAGGCCCGTGGCTACGCCATGGGCCCGATGGCCAAAGGAATTCGCATCACCACCGGCGCTGAGCTGACGGGCCCGGATGCGCTCGCAACACCGGTACAGCTCGCCAGCGCGGAAGCCTCCGCGCGCGAGCTGATCGATCTCGGCAAACGGGTCGAGCCGGATCCGTGGTTCGGCACCCGCCCCTGCACGCCGGACATGCTGCCGGTGCTCGGACAGGCCCCGCGTCATCCCGGCCTCTGGATGAACTTTGGTCACGGGCACCAGGGCTTTACGCTGGGCCCTGCGACCGGGCGCCTGCTCGCCGAGATCATGAGCGGCGAGACGCCGTCGATCGATCCCGCGCCGTACCGGCCGGAGCGGTTTTAACCCTCCGCGTTCGCGGCGAGCACCGCGAACACAGCCGACAGGCGCATCAGGGGGTCGTCCCGGAGCCCAAAGAAAAAGGGCTGATCGAGGATCTCGACCAGCCCTGTTACTTCAAGATCTGACAGCGCAGCTCGCGCCGTCAGATCGGATCAGTCCGTGGTGATCGCCGTCTCCATGTCGGTCGGATCGATCTGCTTGGAAAGGTTGGCGTTGAGCTTGTCGCGGTCGAGCTCGCCTTCCCACCAGGCCACGATCACGCAAGCGACGCCGTTGCCGCACAGATTGGTCAGCGCGCGGCACTCGCTCATGAACTTGTCGATGCCGAGCACGATCGCCATGCCCGGCACGAGGCGCGGATCGACCACGGCGAGCGTTGCCGCCAGCGTGATGAAGCCCGCGCCGGTGATGCCGGAGGCGCCCTTCGAGGTCAGCATCGCCACGACCAGGATCGTGAGCTGCTGGCTGAAGGAGAGATCGTAACCGAGCGCCTGCGCGATGAAGAGCGTTGCCAACGTCATGTAGATGTTGGTGCCGTCGAGGTTGAACGAGTAACCCGTGGGCACGACGAGGCCGACAACCGACTTGGAGCAGCCGAGCCGTTCCAGCTTTTCCATCAAGGTCGGCAGCGCGCTTTCCGACGACGAGGTGCCGAGCACGATCAGCAGCTCGTCCTTGATGTAGGCCAGGAACTTGAAGATCGAGAACCCAGCCAGGCGCGCAATGATGCCGAGCACGACGAACACGAACAGCGCAGCCGTGACGTAGAACGTCGCGATCAGGCCGATCAGGTTGAGGAGCGCGCCGGTGCCGAACTTGCCGATCGTATAGGCCATCGCACCGAACGCGCCGATCGGCGCTGCACGCATCACGATGGAGATGACGCCGAACACCGCATGCGCGGCGTCGTCGATGAAGCTGCGGATGGTGTGGCCGCGCTCGCCAAGGCTCATGATGGCAAAGCCGAACAGCACCGAGAACAGCAGCACCTGCAGGATCTCGCCTTGCGCGAACGCCCCGACCACGGTATCCGGAATGATGTGCAGCACGAAGTCGACCGACTTCTGACCCGCGGCCTGCTTGGCGTAATTTGCAACGGCCGCCTCGCTGGCCGCCCCACTGCCGAAGCCCGCGCCAGGCTTCACGAGATTGCCGATGAGGAGCCCGATCACCAGCGCGAAGGTCGAGACGACCTCGAAATAGACCAGCGCCTTGACGCCGATGCGTCCGACCTTCTTCGCATCCTGGATGTGGGCGATGCCGGAGACCACGGTGCAGAAGATGATCGGGGCGATCACCATCTTGATCAGCTTGATGAAGCCGTCGCCCAGCGCCTTGATCCAGTCGTTGGTGGCAACCGACGGCCAGAGCCATCCGACGATGGCGCCGAGCACGATGGCGATCAGCACCTGAACGTAGAGAATCTTGTACCACGGCTTGGCTGCGGCCGGCGCGACCGGCGCCCCCGCCATCGTTGTCGTCGTCATCGTTTCACTCCCCCTCAAACGTTGGGGCCAGCCAAGATCAACTTGGCCGGCCCTGTCAATTGGAACTGCTCTCTTATTGCGCGCTTTACCCGCGGCGATCGACGATCCGGCGGACCGCCGGCATCAGGGTCGCGCCGAGCGCATTCTTGACCAGTGAACCCGCGATGAACGGCACGATGCCGACCTGCCAGGCCTTGGCAGCACCGAGACCGATGCCGAAAGCGAGCCAGGCAAAGCCCGCAGCCAAGATGACGATGTGGCCCATGGCCATAGCCGCAAACAGCAGCACAACGCGGCGATCCCAGCCGCGCTCGGCGAGCCAGCCGGTGACAAACGCAGCCAGCACAAAGCCGAACAGATAGCCCCCGGTCGGGCCAACCAGCGGTGCAATCCCACCCACGGGACCCGCGAAAACCGGCAGCCCCATCGCACCCTCGGCGAGGTAGGCGATCATGGTTGCGCTGCCAAGGCGCCAGCCATAGGCAGCGCCGATCATCAGCACCACCAGCGTCTGCAGCGTCATCGGCACATAGGGCAGCGGCAGGTTGACCTTGGCTGACAGCGCCATCAGCGCCGTGCCGAGCGCAATCAGCACGAAGGCGCGAAAGCCGCCGACGGCCTCGCCCGGCCGGGTCGGCCACATCAACGCGGCGAGAGAAGAATGTGGTGCAGCGGCGGACGGGGCGGAACGGTCTGACAAGTTGAACTCCGGAAGGCTGTCGAAAACTGGCGGCTATTTAAGCCAGTGAGCGATCCGGTCAACTGCCTCCCGCATCTCATCGAGCGAGCGGGCATAGGAAAACCGTATGAATGAACGGCCGTGTATGGGATCGAAATCGAGGCCTGGCGTTGCCGCCACGCCCGCCTGCTCCAGCATTTGCTTGGCGAAGTCGAAGCTGTCCGAGGTGAAGTCCGAGACATCGGCATAAAGATAGAAGGCACCGTCGGCCGGCAGGAATCTCGTCAGTCCAGCCTTGGGCAATCCATCGATCAGGACACGCCGGTTTTCCTGATAGCCGTGCTTGATCTCCTCCATCTCGGCAGCGCCATCAAAAGCCGCTTCGGCCGCGATCTGCGACAGCGCCGGCACCGAAATCGACAGGTTCTGTTGCAGCCGCTCGATCGGCCGCACCAGGATATCGGGAACGACCATCCAGCCGACGCGCCAGCCCGTCATGCAAAAATACTTGGAGAACGAGTTGATCACGAGTGCGTGCCTGGACAGCGCCGCCGCTGTCACGGCGGGAAATGCGTAATCGAGCCCGTGATAGATCTCGTCCGAGATGAAGCGGATGCCTGCGTCTTCTGCGGCAGCAATGAGGCCCGCGAGCGCTTCGCGGGACATCATCGTGCCCGTCGGATTGGCCGGGCTGCCGACCAGCACGCCCTTCAACGGCGCCTCGCGATGGGCGGCGAGCAGGGCCTCGCCGGTGAGCGCATGACGCGTCTCGTTCGTGGTCTCGATCAGCACCGGTTCGCAACCGAGCGCGGTGAGGATGTGGCGGTATGGCGGATAGCCCGGCACCGTCACCGCGACGCGATCGCCAGGCTCGAACATCGACAGGAAAGCCAAAATGAAGCCGCCGGAGGAGCCTGTGGTCACCACGATCCGCTCGGGGTTGACGTCACAACCATAGGTGTCGCGATAATGCCGTGCGATGCGCTCGCGCAGGCTGGGGATGCCGAGCGCGGAGGTATAATCGATCCTTCCGGCCTCGAGCGCGGCATGGGCGGCCGCAATCGCGGTCCTGGGCGCGCCGGCCGCGGGCTGGCCGACCTCCATGTGGATGACATGGCCTCCGGCGGCCTCGATTCGGGCCGCCGCGGCCATCACGTCCATCACCATGAACGGGGGAACATCGCTGCGGCGGGAGGGCTCGAGCCACTGCCCCAACCGGTTCCTCAATGTCGCATCGTGCATCGATTTCTGCTATTCGCTGGCGGACCGATCGGGTCGGTCCGGAACACGGGGCGCTTGCGCCCCAGACTGGCCGCATTGTACGGCTCATAAGGGGCACGGCTCACAAGGGCATATCGCGTATCCGGTCCGCCGCCAATCGCCAAAACCAATCACGAAACTGCTTGATCAAGCCCGTTTGACCCAGACCGCTCGATGTTGCTGCAGACCGCATTGCGCCAGAAGGCCTCCGCCCTCACCGCCCTCGTCACGGCCGTCGCGATTGCGCTGACGCCGTTCTCGTCCGCGCACGCGCAAGCCAAGGGGCCGCCGGTCCTGCGCGACACCGAGACCGAGCAGCTGCTACGCGAATACACGCGCCCGATCCTGCGCGTCGCGGGTCTGGAGAAGCAGAACATCCAGATGGTGATCATCAACGACGGCTCGTTCAACGCTTTCGTCGCGGACGGCCGCCGCATCTTCGTCAATTGGGGCGCGATTCTGCAATCGGAGACGCCGAACCAGATCATCGGCGTGCTCGCGCACGAGACCGGACATCTGGCCGGCGGCCATCTGTCCAAGCTGCGCGAGCAGCTCGCCGCCGCGCAGACCCAGATGATCATTGCGATGCTGCTCGGCGCCGGCGCGATTGCGGCCGGCAGCACCCGCAGCTCGAGCGGCGGCAACAACGGGCTTGCCAATGCGGGCGCCGCCGCGATCTCCGCTCCGCAGGAGGTGATCCGCCGGTCGCTGCTGTCCTATCAGCGCCAGCAGGAGGAGAATGCGGACCGCGCCGGCGTGAAATTCCTGACCGCGACGCAGCAATCGCCCAAGGGCATGTACGAGACGTTCAAGCGCTTCACCAGCGAGAGCCTGTTCGCCGCGCGCGGCGCCGATCCCTACCTGCAGTCGCATCCGATGCCGGCCGAGCGCGTCGCCGCGCTGCAGGAGTTCGCAAGCTCCAGCCCCTACTGGAACAAGAAGGACGATCCCGCACTCCAGCTCCGGCATGACATGGTCCGCGCCAAGATCTCCGCCTTCATGGAGCGTCCCGAGACGGTGTACCGCCGCTATCCCCAGACCAACGACAGCCTGCCCGCGCGCTATGCCCGCGCCATCAGCACCTATTTGCACGGCGATCTGCGCAGCGCGCTCGCCCAGATCGACGCGCTGATCCAGGTTCAGCCGAACAACCCGTACTTCTACGAGGTGCGCGGTCAGGCGCTTTTGGAAAGCGGCAAACCGGCAGAGGCGGTCGCTCCCCTGCGCAAGGCGGTCGCACTCTCCAACAACGCGCCCCTCATCGAGATGTTACTTGGGCAGGCTCTGGTTGGAACCGATAATAAAGCCTACACCGACGAAGCTGTTCGGATTCTCCGCGCCGCGGTGGCTCGAGAGCCCGAGGCGGCGCTCGGCTATACCCAGCTCGCGATGGCCTACGGCCGGAAGGGAGACTATGCCGAGGCAGATCTCGCCTCGGCCCAGGCCGCATACTTGCGCGGCGACAACAAGACCGCCCGCGAGCTTGCCACGCGCGCGAAAACCCGTTTCGCCGTCGGCACACCCGGATGGGTCAAGGCCGACGACATCGTGGAGGCGAAGCCGCCGCGCAACTGACGCAACTCGAACGACGCCCGATACCACGACGTCACGACACCGAGCTCAAGTCCACCGGGACGTTTCTCGAAACTGCTTTGAACAAGAGGATTTGCCTATGCCTTCGCTGCGCCTGCTTGCTCCCGCATTGTTTGCGCTCGCCATGCTCGGCGCAGCCGTGCCCGCCTCGGCCGACGGTTTCTCCGACAGCCAGCGCACCGACATCGAGGCGATCATCAAGAGCTATCTCGTCAGCCATCCCGAGGTGCTCGAGGAGGCCATGGCCGAGCTCAGCAAGCGCCAGGCCGCGGCCGAAACGCAGAAGCACGAGGCCAGCATCGCGCAGAATGCCGACGCGATCTTCAACTCGCCGCGCCAGGTCGTGCTCGGCAACAAGGACGGCGACGTCACCTTCGTCGAGTTCTTCGACTACAATTGCGGCTACTGCAAACGCGCCATGGGTGACATGCTCGACCTCATGAAGAGCGATCCGAAGCTGAAGGTGGTGCTAAAGGAGTTTCCGGTGCTGAGCCAGGGTTCGGTCGAAGCGGCTCAGGTCGCGGTCGCCGTGCGCATGCAGGACCCCTCCGGCAAGAAATATCTCGACTTCCACCAGAAGCTGCTCGGCGGCCGCGGCGCCGCCGACAAGGCCCGCGCCATGCAGGCGGCGAAGGAGGCCGGCCTCGACACCGCGAGAATCGAGAAGGACATTGCCAGCCCCGAAGTGCGCGCCACCATCGAGGAGAACTTCAAGCTTGCCGAAGCGATGGGCATGAATGGCACGCCGAGCTACGTGATCGGCAAGCAGATCGTCGTCGGTGCCATCGGCGTGGAAGGCCTCAGGGAAAAGATCGGCGTTGCCCGCTGCGGCAAAGCGACTTGCTGAGCGACGCGACATTGCGTTGAAGGAGGCCGGCTCACAGCCGGCTTCTTTTTTGCGCGGTTCGGACCGTCGCAGTTTGTCGCGGTCGGGCGGGACCGTTCATCCGGTGTTCAGCAAACAAAGCTCGCCGGAACCTCCTGGATTTCGGAACGACCGCGCTCTCCTTTCGTTGTCGGCGCGGGCAATGACGCAAAGAAATCACGTGAGGAGAGGTTCAAATGACTAATCGCTTTTTGGTCTCGGTTGCAGCTTTGGCGCTGATCGCCGGCACCGGTTTCGCCAATGCGCAAGGAACCGGCACCAAGGACCACGGGAGTGGCCAGCAGACCCAGCACAGCACGCAGCCTTCTGGCGAGCGCAGCGACTCCATGAACAAGCAAGAGTCCATGGACAAGCAAGACAAGCATGAAAAGGGAACGGTCGGCCAGGCCGGCAGCATGAAGGATCAGCCGAGCGCTCATGACAAATCGACTCAGTCCGACAAGATGAACAAGGACCAGCCGGGTGCGATGCGTGAGAAGTCGACGCAGTCGGAGAAGTCGTCGACGGTCGGCCAGAGCCCGCGGAGCGACGAGAAGTCCAAGGGCAGCATGAGCAGGGAAACCGAGACCAAGGGCAGCAAGGACATGAAGGCCCAAGGTCAGGAAGACCGCAGCGGCATGAATGCGCCTGGTCACCAGGGTTCCCAGACTCAGACCCAGACCCAGACCGGGACCGAGCGGTCGCAGACGACCGGCCAGGCCGGCGCCGCTGCCAAGCTTTCGACCGAGCAGCGGACCCAGATCACGTCCGTGATCCGCGAGGAGCACGTCGCCCCGGTGACGAACGTAAACTTCTCGATCTCGGTCGGCACTCGCATCCCGCGTGAGGGCATTACCCTTCACGCCCTGCCGTCGAAGGTCGTGACGATCTATCCGGAGTGGCGGACCTACAAGTACGTCCTGATCCGCGATGAGATCGTGATCGTCAATCCGGACACCTACGAGATCGTGGCTGTCCTGAACGCCTAAGGCCGGACACCGGCAATCTCGGGGCGGGCAGCGATGCCCGCCCCTTTGCGTTCGGCCGGCAGCCATGCTTCGGACTGGTTAACAAGCAATTTCCGTAGTTTCCGCACAGGTATTTGCGCACTGGATGAGGTGCTTGAACCCGCCCCTGAGGCCCTTCAAGGCTTCCCCTCACGCGCTTTGTTACCTATAACCCGCCACGCCGAAGCACCTCTTCCGGGATTGGAATGGCCGAACCTGCAACCGACACGATCCTCGTCCTGAACGGGCCGAACCTCAACATGCTGGGGACGCGCGAGCCGGAAAAGTATGGCCACGCCACGCTGGCTGACGTCGAGGCGCTATGCCGCGACACGGCCGCGACCTTTGGTCTCAAGGCTGACTGCCGGCAGTCCAACCGCGAAGGCGAGCTGATCGACTTCATCCACGAGGCGCACCGGCGCAAGATGAAGGGCATCATCATCAATGCCGGCGGCTATTCCCACACCTCCATCGCGCTGCACGACGCGCTGCTCGCGGTGCAGATTCCGACGGTCGAGGTGCATGTGACCAACATCCACGCCCGCGAGAGTTTTCGTCACCATTCCTACACCGCACGCGCGGCTTTCGCCTCGCTCTGCGGTTTCGGCATCGAGGGCTATCGCCTCGCCATCCAGGGCCTTGCCGCCAAGCTCGGCATCAAGCCCAACGCCTGACGCTCCCTTCCAACAGAACATTCGGATCAAACAACATGGCGCGCCAGCCTGACGACAAAGCAGCCGCAAAGTTTTCCAGCGAGGATTCCGCGCTCGTTCGCGAGCTTGCCTTGCTGCTCGATGAGACCAGCCTCACCGAGATCGAGATCGAACGGGCCGGCCTGCGCCTGCGCGTCGCCCGCAACATCAGCGTTGCCGCGACCATGCCGATGCCGGTCGCAGCCGCTTCCGCCGCCGTGCCGGTGGCAGCGAGCGCCGCTGCGCCCGCCCCTGCCGCGGCCGATCTGTCGAAGCATCCCGGCGCCGTGACCTCGCCGATGGTCGGCACCGCCTATTGGGCGCCGGAGCCTGGCGCAAAGCCGTTCATCGACGTCGGCACCAAGGTCTCGGTCGGCCAGACGCTGCTGATCATCGAAGCCATGAAGACGATGAACCAGATCCCCTCGCCGCGCGCCGGCACGGTGACGCAGATCCTGGTCGAGGACGGCCAGCCGGTCGAGTACGGCGAGCCGCTGGTCATCATTGAGTGAGGGAGTGGCGAATGGCGAGTAGCGAATAGCTACTCTGCCCTGTTCGCCATTCGCTATTCCCCATTCGCCCCCTGAGGCACCATGTTCGACAAGATCCTCATAGCCAATCGCGGCGAGATCGCCCTTCGCATCCTCAGGGCCTGCAAGGAGCTCGGGATCGCGACCGTCGCCGTGCACTCCACTGCCGACGCCGACGCCATGCATGTGCGGCTGTCGGACGAGAGCGTCTGCATCGGGCCGCCGGCGTCCAAGGACAGCTATCTCAACGTGCCCGCGCTGCTCGCGGCCTGCGAGATCACCGGCGCTGATGCCGTGCATCCCGGCTACGGCTTCCTCTCCGAAAACGCGCGCTTTGCGGAAATCCTCGCCGAGCACAATCTGCATTTCATCGGCCCGAAGGCCGAGCACATCCGCCTGATGGGCGACAAGATCGAGGCCAAGAAAACCGCCAAGCGGCTCGGCATCCCCGTGGTGCCCGGCTCCGACGGTGCGGTTGGTCCCGATGACGACGCGATGGCGATCGCCAAGAAGATCGGCTTTCCGGTGCTGGTGAAGGCGGCGGCAGGCGGCGGCGGCCGCGGCATGAAGGTCGCGCACAGCGAGGCCGACCTCCAGCTGGCGCTTTCGACGGCGGCCAACGAGGCCAAATCCGCCTTTGGCGACGCCTCCGTCTATCTGGAAAAGTACCTCCAGAAGCCGCGCCATATCGAGATCCAGATCCTCGGCGACGGCCGTGGCGGCGCCATCCATCTCGGCGAACGCGACTGCTCGCTGCAACGCCGCCACCAGAAGGTCTGGGAGGAAGGCCCCTCGCCGGTCCTCGCCGCCGCCGCGCGGGCCAAGATCGGCGAGACCTGCGCGAAAGCGATGCGCGAGATGAAGTATCTCGGCGTCGGCACCATCGAATTCCTGTACGAGGACGGTGAATTCTATTTCATCGAGATGAACACCCGCATCCAGGTGGAGCATCCGGTCACCGAGAGCATCACCGACATCGATCTCGTGCTGGAGCAGATCCGCATCGCCGCCGGCGGCGATCTGCCGGCCAAGCAGGACGAAGTCCAGGTCATCGGCCACGCCATCGAGTGCCGCATCAACGCCGAGAATCCGCAGACCTTCCGCCCCTCGCCCGGCCGGATCCTGCAATATCATCCGCCCGGCGGCCTCGGCGTCCGGATCGATTCCGCCGTCTACCAGGGGTACACGATCCCGCCCTATTACGATTCCCTCGTCGGCAAGCTGATCGTGCACGGCAAGACCCGGGCCGAATGCCTGATGCGGCTGCGCCGGGCACTGGACGAGATGGTGGTCGAAGGCATCGAGACCACGCTGCCGCTCTTCCGTGCGCTGGTGCGCGAAGACGACATCATCGACGGCGACTACCACATCCACTGGCTGGAACAATATCTCGCCGGCAAGACGAACCCAGCCTGAGATAATCCTGCTCCTTTTGGAACCCTTTGGCCCTGATCGCGTTCTCGGCGGGGACAGTTCCAAGGGGGCGTTTTGAACTCCACCGAACGTCGACAGGTCGATCGCCGTGAGGGCTGAAGCCCACCGACGGCGCGCATTTTGGCAGATCCTGCTGCTTTCGGCGGGCCTTTTGGTGCTGACCGTTATCAGCGCCGGCTCCGTCTACCTCGTCAACAAGGCCCGGGAAGACAGTAAATGGGTGGTTCACACCATCGAGGTGGAGAGCCAGATCAACGCCCTGCTGCTCGAGGTCCGGCGTGCCGAGAGCAGCGCTCGCGGCTTTCTCCTGACGCAGGGGCCGGACTTCCTGTCAGATCATGAGAAGGCCGTCGCGGCGATCGTTCCGGCGCTCGACAAGCTCACGCGTCAGATCAGCAACGATCCGGCGCAACGCGAGAACATTGAAAAGCTGAGAGCAGCCATCGAGATCCGGCTCGACCAGTTCTCGCGCGAGATGACCTTCGTGAAGCAGGGTCAGCCCGACAGGGCCACGGCGCTGATCCGCGAGGCCGCCGCCGGCAACACCACGACCACGATCAGCAACATGGCCAACGCCATGATCCGCGAGGAGGAGCGGTTGTTCCGGCTCCGAACGGCAAATTCCGACCGCAGCCAGACCCTCTCCGCGTCGATGACCGGGATCGGCTCCGGCCTCGTCGTGCTGCTGGCGATGATCTCGATCTGGCTGGTGCGGCGCTCGGCGCGCGTGCGCGACGAGGCCGAAGCCCGCCTGCGCGACGCCAACGTCAACCTGGAAGCCGTCGTCGACGAGCGCACCGCGGACCTGCGCGAAGCCAACGACGAGATCCAGCGCTTTGCCTATATCGTCAGCCACGATCTGCGCTCGCCGCTCGTCAACATCATGGGCTTCACCAGCGAGCTCGAGGAGCTCGGCGGCGACATCTTCCGCCGGATCGGCGATCTCACCCACGTCTCCGCCGATGGGTCGTCGCTGGCCCCCGGCGCTCCCGGCGAGATCGTGCTCGAAGGCGCCGACAAGCAGCTCTCGGAGGATTTCTCCGAAGCGCTCGGCTTCATCAAGACGTCGATCGCCAAGATGGACCGGCTGATCTCGGCCATCCTCAACCTCACGCGCGAGGGCCGGCGCGAATTTCAGCCGGCGAAGATCGACACGCGGGAGCTGATCGAGGCCATCGTCTCGACGCTGGCGCACCAGGCGGCCGAGGCGCAAGCCGAGATCCACCTCGAGCCGCTGCCGAACCTCGTGAGCGACCGTCTTGCCCTCGAGCAGATCTTTTCCAACCTGATCGACAATGCGATCAAATATCTCAAGCCCGGCCTGCCCGGTGAGATCAGAATCCGCGGTCGGACCAAGCTCGGTTACGCTATCTTCGAGATCAGCGATAACGGCCGCGGGATCGATCCGAAGGATCATCAGCGCATATTCGACCTGTTCCGCCGCGCGGGAACCCAGGACAAGCCTGGCCAGGGCATCGGTCTTGCGCATGTACGTGCTCTTGTGCGTCGCCTCGGCGGTACCATGTCCGTATCCTCGGAACTGAACGCGGGCAGCACCTTCACGATCACGCTGCCGATCGCCTGGAACGTGAGCAACCGGAACTGAGATCGATGACCCAGCCTGTCACCATCATCATGATCGAGGACGACGAGGGCCACGCACGCCTGATCGAGCGCAACATCCGAAGGTCCGGCGTCAACAACGAGATCGTCGCGTTCGCCACCGGCAGCGACGCCATGCGGCACCTGTTCGGCGCCGACGGCAGCGGGCTCGTGCAGAAGGGCAATGCGCTCTTGATCCTGCTCGACCTCAACCTGCCCGACATGATCGGGATCGACATCCTGAAGCAGATCAAGGAAAACAAATATTTGAAGGCCTCGCCCGTGGTGGTGCTCACCACCACCGACGATTCCCAGGAAATCAAGCGCTGCTACGAGCTCGGCTGCAACGTCTACATCACCAAGCCCGTCAACTACGAGAATTTCGCCAATGCCATCCGGCAGCTCGGGCTGTTCTTCTCGGTCATCCAGGTCCCGCCCGCCGCCACATGAACCAGAGAATGCCGACACTGCTCTACATCGACGATGACGACGCGCTGGCGCGCCTGGTCGACCGTGGCCTGACGCGGCGTGGCTACAAGGTCGTCCATGCCGCGAGCGGCGAGGAAGGTCTCGAGCGCATCCGCCGCGCCGGCGCCGAAGGCGGCATCGATGTCGTGGCACTCGATCAGTACATGCCGGGCCTCGACGGGCTGGAGACGCTCGAGCAGATCATGGCGATCCCGGACGCGCCGCCGGTCGTGTTCGTCACCGCGTCGCAGGATTCCAGCATCGCGGTGACCGCACTCAAGGCGGGGGCGGCCGACTATCTGGTGAAGGACGTCAGGGGCGACTTCATCCCGCTGCTCCACGTCGCCGCCGAAGGCGCGCTGCGCCAGGCCGAGTTGCAGCGGGCACGCGATGAAGCCGAGGCCGAGATCCACGCCTCGCGCGACCGCTACGCGGCGCTCGCCGCCGAACGCGAGCTCTTGTTGCGCGAGGTCAACCATCGTGTCGGCAACTCCCTCCAGATCATTGCCTCGCTGCTGCACCTTCAGGCAAGCTCCGCCGCGCAGGAGGAGGTCAAGGCGGCGCTGACCAATGCGATGGGCCGCGTCGCCGCGGTCGCGCAGGTGCACCGACGCCTCTACACCTCGCAGGACCTGAAGAGCGTGGTCCTCAATCAGTATCTGGACTCGCTGCTCGAGGATCTCCGCCGCTCGGCCGAAGGCGACCGGATGTCGCGTCTGACCCTGAAGGCCGAGCCGATCGAGATCGATCCCGACCGTGCGGTCGCCGTCGGCATCATCGTCAACGAGCTGGTGATGAACGCGGTGAAATACGCCTATCCCGATGGCGCCGGCCCGATTCATGTCGAGCTGATCTCGCAAGGAGACGATCTCCTGCTCTCGATCGCCGACAATGGCGTCGGCGACAACGTCAAGGCCGATCCGCGCTCCACCGGCATGGGCCAGCGCATCGTCGCGGCCATGGCCTCAAAGCTCGACGCCTCGGTCGAACGCGACCCCGCGCATCCCGGAACCCGGATCGTGCTGAAGTTCGGCCGCATGCCCGCAGCCCCCGGCAAGACCAGCACCGCCGCCGCGAGCTGACCTCGCGACCGGCCGGCACCCGTCGCAACCGCAATGCGATCCTGCTAAGATGGCAAGCCATGACTTCGCGCGACTCCGCCCCGTCTGAAATCACCCCGGCCGTGCTGCTGCGCGCTTATGCCTGCGGCATCTTTCCGATGGCGGAAAGCGCTGACGATCCGACCCTGTTCTGGGTCGAGCCGGAGTTGCGCGGCGTCATCCCGCTCGACGGCTTCCGCGTCGCCTCACGGCTCGCGCGCACCGTGCGGTCGGATACGTTCCGCGTCACCGTCAACACCGCGTTCAAGGCAACCATCGCCGGCTGCGCGGCGCCGCAAGTAGGACGTGAGGATACCTGGATCAACAAGCGCATCCGCGACCTTTACGGTGGCCTCTTCGAGCTTGGCCATTGCCATAGCGTCGAAGCCTGGCAGGGTGACGACCTCGTCGGCGGGCTGTACGGCGTGAGCCTCGGACGAGCCTTCTTCGGCGAGAGCATGTTCCACATCGCGCGCGATGCCTCGAAGGTCGCGCTGGTGCATCTGGTCGCGCGGCTCATCCATGGCGGCTTCGAGCTGCTCGACACGCAATATGTCACCGAGCACCTGAAGAGCTTCGGCGCGGTCGAGATTTCGCGGCGACGCTATACGGCACTGCTCGACAAAGCGCTGGCGGGCGAACCCGGCGATTTCCTGAGGCTCTCCGCCGGCGAAGCCATCCCTGGCGCGCGCGCGCTCGAGATCATCGCCTCGCGGCAATAATCGATAGCGAGGCTCTAGCGGCCAAACCCGGGGATGCCGAACAGGCCCGGCCGCTGCTCCGGCGGCGGAGGGGGCGGCGGTGCCGGTTGCTGCTGCTGGATCGGTGGCAGCGGCTGCGGCGGCCGCTGCTGCACCTGCTTGGGCGCGGCCTTCTTCTGCGCCGGCGGAGGTGGCGGCGGCTTTGCCGCGGCCGGATCCGGTGCCGCGGTCGCGATGGTCTGCTGCGGCTCTTTGCAGTCGGTCAGCCAGATGTCGTAGATCGGATGCTCGACGCCGTGCAGGCCCGGGCTTGCCGCGTACATCCAGCCCGAGAAGATGCGCTTCACCTCGCCCTGCAAGGTGATCTCGTCGACCTCGACGAAGGCGTCGGTGTTGGCAGCCTCCGTCGCAGGCCGCGTGTAGCAGGCGTCGGTCTTGACCCTGAGCGCGCCGAACTGGACGGTCTCGCCGATCTCCTCGTCGAAATTGATGATGCGTCCGGTGATCTTGTCGAGACCGGAGAAGGTCGCCTTCTTGTTCACGATCTTCTGCGCCGGCGGCTCGGTCACGACCTCGTCACCCGGCTGCAGGCTCGCCGGCGTCTGCGGGACCGCACCACCCGGCCCGCCCTTCTGCTGGGGCTGGCGCTGACCGGGCGCCCCCGGAGCGCCTTGCGGACTGGGCGGAGCGATCGCGGCGGAGGGCGGCTGGTTCGGCGGCGCGAGGATCGACCCCGGCGGCGGCGCCAGGGGCTGGGTCTCGACCGGCCCGGGCATGATATTGCCCTGCCGCCCCGGAGGCGGCGGCATCGGGCGCGACGGCAGCACGCGGCCCTGCGGCGGCAGCTCGGGCACCTCTTCGTCGTCCTCGGGGATCGGCTGCGGCTGGGGCTGGCCACGCGGAATATTGCCGGGTGGCCGCAGCGGCGGCGGATCGGAGAAGATCGTGCCGATCTGCGCCTGAGCCGGCGTCGCAGCCGTCAGCGCGGTGGCGGCCAAAAGCGCCGCAAGACCGGTCAGGAAAAAGGTTTTGAACATCTCGCGCGGCTTCAACAGCGAATCGGGCTTGTTGGAACATTCTACAGGGGATACCGCCGCTCGCAGGCCCTCCGGTTAACACGCCGAATACGGCGGGGAAAGGGCGACATCCAGCCCTTCCCGACGCGGTCTGGCCAGGCCCGCCCCGGATGGGATAGTTGGAGGCCCATTCCGGGGGCCTGCCGGCCATCGCCAACACCCTGCTGAATAACTGAGATGCCCGACCGCCTCCGAACTCTCCTTGCCCTTCCCCTGCGCGGGCTGACATGGCTCGGCGGCCAGGGCACCCGCGCGGTGGCGGCCATCGCCTTCATCGCAGTCGCGGTGCCGCCGCTCGGTACGCTGCTGCGTCCCTACGTCACCGAGGCGATCTTTCTTCTGCTCTGCATCTCCTTCATGCGCGTCGATCTCGTGGCGCTGTACGGGCATCTGCGCCGGCCGGCGCTGGTCGGGGCCGCCACGGCCTGGACCACGATCGGCGTGCCGCTGATCGTCGCCCTCGCGGCCTACGCGACCGGGCTCACCACGAGTTCCCCGGGCCTTGCTCTCGCGCTGATGCTCCAGGGCATGGCCTCGCCGATGATGGCCGCGCCGGCCCTTGCCGCGCTGATGGGCCTCGATGCCACGCTGGTGCTCGTGACGCTGGTGACCTCGACCGCCCTCGTGCCCTTCACCGCTTCGCTGTTCGCGGGCCTCTTCCTCGGCGGCATGCTCAGCATCTCGCCGGCCACACTCGGCCTCAAGCTGCTCGGCATCCTCGCCGCGTCGCTGCTGGTTGCGACGGTTATCCGCCGGGTCTTCGGCACGGATGCGATCCAGCGCCACAAGCAGCCGATCGACGGTCTCAACATCGTCATCCTCTTGGTATTCGCCTCCGCGGTGATGGGCGATGTCGCCAGCGATCTCGTCGCCGACCCGCTGTTCACGATCGCCGTCGCGCTGCTCGCCTTTGCTGTCTATTTTGCCCTGCTCGCCGCGACGACGCTGATCTTCCGCCGCGTCGGAACCGAGCGCGCCTTCGCCATCGGCCTGATGGTGTCACAGCGCAATCTCGGGCTGATGCTGGCTGCCACCGCTGGCGCGCTGCCGGCGACGACCTGGCTCTATTTCGCGCTGACGCAGTTTCCGATTCATCTTGCGCCCTATCTACTGACGCCGATCGCACGGCGATTGACGGCGCGCGTAAGCGACACCGCGGTGGCTCCAGGCAGCGTTATATGAGTCCCTGCATCGTCGCCCTGCTGGAAGCCTCCACAGACCCGTAAGCCTCACGGATTGCGCGGTCTCTTCTTCTTGCATTCCGCCAATATCCAGTCGCGGAACGCTGTCATCGCATGCGAAAGCCTTTTGGATTTCAGGGACGTGAGCCAGTAAGATCCCAGAAACACTTCGTGGTCATAGGGACAAACCAGCCGCTTGCGCGACAGATCGTCCGCAAACAAGACGACCGGCAATAGTGCGACTCCCGCGCCTTGAGCTGCCGCATGCGCCAGGGAGACCGACGAGTCGAAGGTCGGGCCAGTCATCCGCGGTTGCCTGCATTTTGCCACCTCGAACCAGTGCGCCCACTCGCCCGGGCGATACGATCGCAACAGCACCTCCTTGTGGAGATCGACTGGATCTTTAAGACGCTTGGCTACAACAGGCGCGCACATCGGCGTGAAATGCGCCTCGACCAGGCGCTCGGCATTCGTTCCGTGCCACGCGCCGTCGCCAAATCGAATGGCGTAGTCCAGTCCTTCGCCGCCGAGGTCCACGCGGTTGTTGTTCGCAAAGATCCTGACGTCGATATGCGGATGGCTCGAGGTGAATCTCCCCATGCGCGGAAGCAGCCAACCGGAAGCGAACGTGCCGACCACACCGATCGCCAGACTTTCGCGCATCCGACCGTTCTCGAAGCGATCCAGGACCTGGTTGATCTGGCCGAAGGCGCTGGAGATGACAGGCTGAAGCGCCTCGCCTTCTTCCGTGAGAGCAAGGCCGCGGGTCAGCCGCTTGAAAAGCTTGACGCCCAGACTCTCTTCCAAAGTCCGCACCTGCTGGCTCACGGCAGCCTGCGACACCCGCAGTTCGAGACCGGCCTTGGTGAAGCTGAGATGACGCGCGGCCGCTTCGAAGGAGCGGAGCGCGTTCAGGGGCAGATTGGAAATTTTGGCAGGGCGGCGGGCCACGTTTGATCCAAGTTTTACTTATGGATGGCCTCACGAAGCATCGTTTGTCAATTTCTGAAGCCAGACGCAAAAACTCCTCGCAATCTACGGGAGGTCTCGATGCTCACACGACGTCAATTCGGCTCATCAGCGCTTGCGGTTGCGGGAAGTCTCTTCCTGCCAAATGTCTCGGGCGCTGCGTCAGGCGAAACTGCGGCGCTCATCGAAGCCATCAAACAATTGGAACTGAAGAGCGGCGGCCGGCTCGGCGTCTCCGTGCTCGACACGGCGACGGGCGTTCCCATTCATTACAGGGGGGACGAACGCTTTCCCATGTGCAGCACATTCAAGGTTCTTGCGGCGGCAGCAATACTCAAAGACGCCGGCAGCAGGCCGGAACGTCTCGAACGGCGCGTTCGGATCGAGCAGGCCGACATCGTCGAGAACTCGCCCATCACGCGCGAGCACGTGGGCGGAGAAGGAATGACGCTCCGTGAACTCTGCGATGCCGCCATAACCAGGAGCGACAACACGGCCGGAAATGCGCTTTTGAAAAACATCGGTGGCCCCGCCGGGTTGACCAGCTTTGCGCGGAGCCTTGGCGACATCCTGACAAGATTGGATCGCACAGAAACCGAACTGAACGAAGCCGCGCCCGGCGATCCCCGCGACACCACGACGCCGAATGCGATGGCCGCAAATTTCAGGCGCTTGCTGCTTGGTGACGTCCTCCTCCCGGAGGGGCGCGATCAACTCGGCAAATGGCTCATCGCCAACAAGACCGGGGATGCTCGTTTACGCGCGGGCCTGCCGCAAAGCTGGCGCGTTGGCGACAAGACGGGAGCCGGTGAACACGGCACCACCAATGATGTCGCCATCGTGTGGCCGCCCGAGCATTCGCCTCTCATCATTGCGGTCTATCTCACCGGCGCATCGCTCGATTCCGGTGGACGAAACGATGTGATCGCATCCGTCGGCCGGGCAGTCGCCAAGGGTTTTAGCTGACAATCGTGTTTCCCGCCCTACCCAGCCCGCGCCGCCCGCCGCAGTGCCTGCGGCGGCTGGCCGAAGGCGCGGATGAAGGCGCGCCGCATCCGTTCGGGGTCGCGGAATCCGGTGGTTTCCGCAACGCGCTCGATCGCCTCGCGCGAGGACTGCACGCGTTCGCGCGCCACTTCGAGCCTGAGCCGCTCGACCGCCTTGGAGGGCGTCGTGCCGGTCTCGGCGGCAAAGGCGCGCGCAAAATGCCGGGCGCTCATGCCGGCGCGATCGGCGAGATCCTCCACCGAGAGCGGCGCGTCGAGATTTTCGCGCGCCCAGGACAACAGTGTACCGAAGCGGCCGTTCGGCGTCTTCAGCTCCAAGAGCGATGAGAATTGCGACTGGCCGCCGCTGCGGCGGTGGTAGAGCACGAGCTGGCGCGCGGTCTGTTGCGCGATCTCCTCGCCGTGGTCCTCGGTGATCATCGCGAGCGCGAGATCGATGCCGGCGGAGATGCCTGCCGACGTCCACACATTGCCGTCGCGGGTGAAAATCCGGTCCGGCTCGAATTTGATCCTCGGATAGCGGGCGACGAATTCGCGCGTCCGCCCCCAATGCGTGGTGGCGCGGCGGCCGTCGAGCAAGCCTGCTTCGGCCAGCACATAGGCACCGGAGCAGACGCTCGCGACCCGCATGCCACGCTTTGCGAGCCGCTGCACGAAAGCCCGCGTGACCTCACAGCGCGCGGCGTCCGCGACGCCCGTGCCGCCCGCCACGACCAGCGTCGTGATCGCGTTCGCCGATTTGAAGTCACGCGCCATCATCTCGACGCCGGACGAACTGCGCACAAGTCCGGGCTTTGCCGCCAACACGCGAATGAGAGGTGGCTTGCCGATGCAGCGGGCTGCGATCTCGAACGCCGAGATCGGGCCTGCCGCATCGAGCAATTGGAAATCCGGGAAGATCAGAATGCCGATCATGGGCCAAGCCGTCATGGTATGTCCGAAACCGAGGGAATTATGCCATTTCGGACAAGAGGGCATCATGCCATCCTGCCGGCGTCAAGCTCGTTATTGGAGGATCTGCCGATGTCGTCACCGCTCCAGATTGGCCTGGTGGTGTTCCCACGCGTCACCCAGCTCGACTTCACCGGCCCCTTGCAGGTGTTCGCAATGGTTCCGGACGCAAAACTGCACCTGATCTGGAAGCGGATCGAACCGGTGCCAAGCGATTCCGTGATGACGTTGACGCCGACCACGACGTTTGCGGACTGCCCTCAACTCGACGTGGTCTGCGTGCCCGGCGGCAGCGGCACCAACGACCTGCTCGACGACGAGGAGGTGCTCGACTTCCTGCGCAGGCAGGCCGGCGGCGCCAAATACGTCACCTCGGTCTGCACGGGATCGCTGGCGCTCGGCGCCGCCGGTCTCTTGAAGGGCTACCGCGCCGCCACCCATTGGAGCGCGATGGAGATGCTCGCCCAGTTCGGCGCGATACCGACCAAGACGCGCGTCTGCATCGATCGCAACCGCATCACCGGCGGCGGCGTCACGGCCGGCATCGACTTCGCGCTGACGCTGGTGTCGATCCTGGTCAACCGCACCACGGCGGAAGCGATCCAGCTCCAGATGGAATACAATCCGGCTCCACCTTTCAATTCGGGCTCACCCGACACCGCGTCCGCTGAAGTGCTGGCGCTGCTGCGGGAGCGCGGCGCGCAAAACCAGGCGCGGCGGCTCGAGGCGGTGAAGCGGGGTGCGGAGCGGGTGAACTAAATTCCGATCTCGTGTCCCGGACGCGCCGCAGCGCGCAGCGGTGCGGCGCCGAGCCGAGACCCATATTTGGACGGCCACGCGGTCCGTTGCGTCATGGGCCCCGGCTCTGCGGCGCACCGCTGAACCGGACGATGCTTCGCATCTTCGGGGAAGCACTGCACTGCGTCCGGGGCTCGTTGAGCTTCGTGCTGGTCTCCAGCAGAAAAAGGCCGCTCGGTTTCCCAAGCGGCCTTTCCTGCCTTACGGCGGCTGCACATTTACATCGGGCGATTTCGGAGCTTCCAGACCGGGGGCCTATCTCCCGATCGAGTCCTTCCTCGGCGGCCGCTGCATTTCGGGACGGTCGCGAGCTGTTGCCCGAACCGAACGCGATGGTCTCCCATCTCCGTAAGATGGGATCATTGAGCCGCATCGCCCGCGCCGGCGCAACGCCCGCGCAAGCGACATCCCCGCTGTTCCCGTTGTCCACAGCGGCGCGGCGCGGATGCATCCTGCATCCGCTTCGGACGGTGGCGGTTCGCAGCTGGGCCGAAAGACTAGCCGGGTGTCCAGGGCTGGTAATCGCCGGTCGCCTTCGGACGCCGGCCGCTGGCAAGCGTCGAGCCTGAGGGACGATAGGCCTTCGCCGTGCCGGTGAGATTCGGCTGGTGCGGCTTTTCCCACTCGCGCGGCTGGTAGTTGATCTCGGTCGGCGGAGCGTCGACGACGTGATGGATCCAGCCGTGCCAGGACGGCGGAATCCGGCTCGCCTCAGCATAGCCGTTATAAATCACCCAACGCCGCTCGAAGCCGAGCGCCGGATCGATCGCCCCGCCACGGGTGCGGTAGTAACGGTTGCCCTGCTCGTCCTGGCCGACCAGCTCTCCGTACCGCTTGGTCCAGAGCTGGGTGCCAAAAGTCTGGCCATTCCACCAGGTGAAGAATTTGAGGAAGAATTGTTTCATGCGGCAAGGGCCCTGCTTCGTCGGGCCCTGATGCCATCCGGGCAGCGAAATGTCCAGTTCGGCAGGCGTGTCGGTGCCCCTTCAAATCCGCCTGCCGCGCACGCCTCTGCCGCAAAGCGGACGCGATTTATTCATGCCCGGTACAGCAGCAGGGTCCGAGGCTCCATTCGCGCGCAAACCGGCGTGATCCCAGGAACCCCGGCGCTTTCGTAGGGTTTGCTTTCCGGGAAAGGAGTTTGACCATGAACAGTCTGAAATTCTTGAGTGCCGCCGCGGCGGTGGCGCTGGTTCTTCCGTTGGCGACGCCGAGCTTTGCCCAGAATCGTCCCGCATTGGGCGGAGGCGGCGGCGGTGCCCATGTCGGCGGCGGTGGCGGCGGTGCTCACGTCGGTGGCGGCGGCTTCGGTGGCGGTGCGCGGATGGGTGGCGGCGGCGGCGCGGCCTTCCATGGTGGCGGCGGCAATTTCGGAGGCGGCGCCGCAATGCGTCCAAGCGGCGGCAGTTTCACGGCGGGCGCAGCGATGCGTCCGAGCGGCGGAAGTTTCGCGGCGGGCCCTGCGGTCCGTCCGAGCGGCGGCACGTCCTTTACCGGCGGTGCGGCGCGCAACTTCGCAGCCGCCGGCGGCACCTGGCAGGGCCGCAGCGGCAACTGGAGCGGCGGAAATAACTGGAATGGCGGACGCTGGCATCATCGCCATGGTGGCGGCGGCTTCTGGCCGGGCTTCGCGGCTGGCGCCGCGATCGGTGGCCTCGGCTCCTACGCTTACTACGGCGGCGGGTACGGCTATTATGACGATCCCTACTACTACGACAGCTATTATGACGAGCCGACGGTTGCGGTGGTACCGGACAGCGGCGGCGACTCCGCTGCCTATTGCGCGCAGCGCTACAAATCGTACGACCCGGCCTCGGGCACCTATCTCGGCTACGACGGCCTGCGGCATCCTTGCCCGTAAGCAGGACGCCAAGAAACAAATTGCCCAGGCGTGAGGCAGAAGGCGTCGCAGCGATGCGGCGCCTTTTTCGCAATCGGCGTGTTCCTCATCGTTTCGGCTCATACCAGCGCGTGAAAGGAATAAATACAATTCGATGCAAATGGACCTTTATGCACCGAACCGTGCATATCCTATACGATCCAATCCCAAATTGACCCGACCCGCGATTCGCGGATATCACAAACCACAGTGGAGACTTCGATCACCTGGGAAGTGTCATGCCGCGTATTCTCGTGGTTGATGACGATCCGATGGTCGGCGCGACCATCGAAGTCCTCCTCCAACGTCAGGGCTTCGACGTCACGCTGACCGACGGCGGCGAAACAGGACTGGCTGCGCTGGAATCGCAGACCTTCGACGCGATGCTGGTTGACATCTTCATGCCGCATATGCGCGGCTTCGAATCCATCCGGATCTTTCACGAGCGTGCCCCGACCACTCCGCTGATCGCGATGTCGGGCTACGCCTTCGCCTCATCCGCCTTGCCCTCTCCCGATTTTCTCCGCATGGCGCTTGAACTCGGCGCAACGCGCTGCCTGCGCAAGCCGTTCACGCCGGAAGCGCTGCTGACCACGATCCAGGAATGCCTCACCGGCGGAAGCGGGAGCGCACAGAAGGACAAGAAAGAAGCCCCTTGATTCCAACGCAGCGCGTCATTCTCGGTGCTGGACTTGCCATCCTCCTGATCATCACCGCGGCCTCGATTGCCCTCGACGTCAAGTCGCGGTCCGACGCGGCGTGGGTCAATCATATCGTCCAGGTGCAGAAGAAGATCTCCGATCTGCGCGTGCTGCTGCGCCGGGCCGAGAGCGCCGCGCGCGGCTACGAGCTCTATCGCACTCCGGCCTTCGGCGATGAGTTCCAGGCGGTGCAGGGCAGGATCGCGCCGGCGCTCGCCGACCTCAAGCGCGACGTGCGCGACAATCCCGATCACGTCGCGCTGCTGGAGGGCACCGAGCCGCTGGCGCTGCGCCGGATCGACATCGCCGCCGCAGCGATGCGCCTGCGCGCCGAGAACGACCAGGCCGGCATCACCGCGCTCAACAGCAAGGCCGAGGGCCGCGGCCTCATGGACACGGTGATGGGCAATCTCGACCATCTGAGCGCCGAGGAAGAACGCCTGCTCAACGCGCGCTCCCAGGATTCGCGCCGCACCGGCATCGTGCTGCTCGGTATCGACGTCGCCGGCGCCGTGCTGATCCTGCTGCTGGTCGCGCTGGTGATGCGCGAAAGCCGGCGCGCCACGGGGGAGCTGCAGAGCTCGCTCGAGCAGACACAAGCCGCCAAGGTGGCGCTCGAGGCGGCCGTGGCCGAGCGCACCGAGCATCTGGTCACCGCGCATGACGAGCTGCGGCTGTCGATCAACGTGCTCCAGAGCACGTTTCGCAGCATGGCGGAGGCGGTGCTGGTCATCGACGTCGAGGGCAATGTCCTTCTGTCCAATCCCGCCGCCGAGCGCATCCTAGTGCATCGCACCGGCATGAATTTGAACAATCTGCGCGCGCTGTCCGATGTGTTTCACGGCGACGGCGTCACGCCGCTCGAGGCCGACGAGCTGCCGTCGACGCGCGTGCTGCGGGGCGAGCAGTTCGAAGAGCTGGAGATGATCGTCCGCCCGCACAGCGGCAATCCTCCTCGTCATCTCATGATCAGCGGCCGGCCGATGCGGGACGGGCAAGGCAACATCTCCGGCGCGGTGCTGGTCTATCACGATGCGACGACCTCGCGCGAAACCGAGCGGCAGCTTTACCAGTCGCAGAAGCTGGATGCGATCGGCAAGCTGACCGGCGGCGTCGCGCACGACTTCAACAACATGCTGACAGTCATCTCCGGCAATACCGAGACGCTGGTGGAGAGCCTGAAGGGCCAACCCGAACTTCAGCGCACGGCACGGCTGATCGACGATGCCGCCGAGCGTTGCGCCGAGCTGATCCAGCATCTGCTGGCATTTGCGCGCAAGCAGCCGCTCGAGCCGCGCAACGTCGACATCAACGCCGCGATATCAGACATCGCAAAGCTTCTGCGCCCCACCCTCGGCGAGCAGATCCAGATCGAGACCGTGCTGGAACAGGGGCCGATGACGACGCATATCGATCCGTCCCGGCTCACCAATGCCGTGCTCAACATGGCGATCAACGCGCGCGACGCCATGCCGAACGGCGGCAAGCTGTTGCTGGAGACCCACCGCGTGGTGCTGGACGAAGCCTATGCGCAGGCCAATGCGGAGGTTCGGCCCGGCCCTTACGTGATGCTCGCGGTCAGCGACACCGGCACCGGCATGCCCCCCGACGTCCAGCAGAAGGCGTTCGAGCCCTTCTTCACCACCAAGGAGGTCGGCAAGGGATCTGGCCTCGGCCTCTCCATGGTTTACGGCTTCGTCAAGCAGTCCGGCGGCCACACCAAGATTTACAGCGAGGAAGGCCACGGCACCACGATCAAGCTCTATCTGCCGCCGGGCGAAGGCGACGCGGACGTGGCAGCCAGTGTCGCGCCGCAGGCCGAAGGCGGCGCCGAGACCATTTTCGTGGTCGAGGACGACCCCTTGGTGCGCAACTTCGTCACGGCGCAGCTCCAGAGCCTCGGCTACAAGACGGTGGCCGCCCCCGACGGCAAAGCCGCGCTGGAATTGATCGAGGCCGGCCAGACGTTCGATCTGCTGTTCACCGACGTCGTCATCCCAGGCGGGATGAGCGGACGCGAGCTCGCCGAAGAGGTGGCAAGGCGCCGGCCGGGTGTGAAAGTGCTCTACACCTCCGGCTACACCGACAATGCCATCGTCCATCACGGCAAGCTGGATGACGGCGTGCTGCTGCTAACCAAGCCCTATCGGAGAAACCAGCTCGCCGAGATGATCCGCAAAGCGCTGAACGGCGGCGGGATGGCGGCGAGCTAGCGCGTGAACTGCGAAGGCGCGCGGCAGTCACACGATCTATGAGGTTGAGGGCCCTGGCTCAGGATGTGAGTTCCAATTGTCCTCTTGGGACGCCGTAGCTCGCCCGGATCCGCGCCGGAGGTGTTCGGACACCGCGTTATGCAACGAGTAAGGCCGTTTTGATCCCGATCGGGCTGGTCTCAAGTAAAAATGAAGCGCATCTCAAGGACAAATCGTTCCACCCGGCCCAACCTGCTGCATGCTCTCGGCGACAAATGTTGGAGCCGGGTGTCGCGACAGTCCGCTGGCGGAGCGCGATCCCGAGCGCAGTCACCAGATGCACAGCCAGGATCTTGGTCTGCGGCCGGAATTGACGGCGCAGCTTCGACAGGTGCTCGCATGAAACGACGAGAGTTCATCTTGTTGATGGGTGGAGGACTGGTCTGGCCTGCGATCGCACGGGCGGAGGGCGGAGCCAAGCTGCATCGTATCTTCTGGGTCTCGACTCAGTCCGGACCGGACCCCTTCCTGGACGGCTTTCGCGAGGGAATGCGCGCGCTGGGATACGTCGAGGGCACGAACGTAACCCTCGAGACGCATTATGCCCCTGAAAATCCGCAGGCACTGCGCAAGATCGTCTCCGAGTTGCACCGAGGGGATGTCGATCTTGTGGTCTCGAGCGGTCCGGCGACACGCGTCATGACTGCAATCACCGACGTCCCCGTGCTGTTTGCATTGAGCGGTGACCCCGTCGCTCTGGGCGTGGTGAAGAGCCTTGCTCACCCCGGCACCAATTTCACCGGCAGTACATTCCTGTCGCTCGAGCTGGCAGGAAAGCGCGTTGAGCTGCTCAAGGACCTTTATCCAAAGCTCCGAAAACTGGCGGTCTTCTCGAACACGGATCATCCGGGAGAGCCACTGGAATGGCGTGCGACTTTGGAGTCGTGCCGAAATCTTGGCATTGAGGCAGCCTACGTTCCGTTCTCTGGCGCTCGCGAAATCGAGAATGGGTTGATGGCTGCCGGCAAGGTGGACGCGGATGCTCTCCTCGTGTTTCCCGATGCTGTGACGCTGGTGCATCGTGCGAGGATTGCGGAGCTTGCAATCGCGCACCGGCTGCCTTCGATGTTTGGCTGGTCTGAATATTGTGACGCTGGAGGTCTCCTAAGTTACGGCGCAAACCAGCGCACGACCTATTTTCGGCTTGCCACTTATGCCGATCGCATCCTGCGCGGTGAAGATCCGTCAGATCTTCCGGTGATGCGTCCCGACAAGTTTGAACTGGCAGTCAATCTGAAGACAGCCAGGCTTCTGGGGATCGAGCTGGATGTGTCGTCGATCCTGTTCCGCGCCAGCAAGGTGATCTCCTGAGATAGTCATGACGGACGGTGCTGCGGACTCCTCTTCGTGTACGATGCCTCCGCGTCGTTCGCTGTTCTGCAAGTACTTCGCGACGTTGTTTGTCGCCGCGGTCGTGCCTCTGATACTCGGCGCGGCGATCGAGGCTTCTTTCGGTTACCGAGACCAGCGCCGCCAGATCAGCGCGGTGCTGCAGGCCGATGCTCGCGCGGCGTCCGACAGGATCGAGGCGTTCACCGACGGCATCCGAGATCAGCTGGGTTGGATGGTACAGCTTCCCTGGTCCGCCGGAGACGATGCCCAACATAAGATCGATGCCTTGCGCCTCCTCCAGCAGGTGCCTGCAATCGTGTCGGTTTCGCTTCTGGATGAGACCGGCAGCGAAAGGGTCTTTGTTTCCAGGCTGCTTCTGAACAGGACCGGGCGCGGCATTGATATGTCTACGGATCCCGCTGTTCTGGGCGCACGCGGCAACAAAGTCTGGTACGGACCGGTTCAGTACCAGCGAGATTCAGAGCCCTATATGAGGGTCGCGGTTGCCGGGAGCCTGCCTGCCGCGGGGGTTGCGATCGCCGAGGTCAATCTCAAGCTGATCTGGGATGTCATCGCAGCCATCAGAATTGGCGAGAACGGCTACGCCATAGTTGTCGATGATTCCGGTCATCTGATCGCACATCCCGATATCAGTCGGGTTCTGCGCGGCCGCGCCAGCTCGGGCAGTTTTGGCCGGATCAAGCATCTCGTTGGCGCGGCGAGCGGAGCGGCGGTGATAACCGGGGAGCGCGGCAACCCGGTGGTGGCTCTATCCGTTCCGGCCGCCGATGTGGGATGGACGGTGATCGCGATGCAGCCAACCTCGGAAGCCTTTGCATCAATTCGCGCGGCCTTGTGGCGCTCCTCGATGCTCATTGCCTTTTGTGTTCTCATCGCGCTGGCGCTCGCCTATTGGCGCGCACACAGAATGTCCGGCCCGATCAAGCAACTGGAAGAGGGCGTGGAGCGGATCAGAACCGGACAATTCGAGCATCGCATCAAGATCTTCAGCGGTGACGAGTTGCAGCAACTGGCGTTGCGCTTCAACGAAATGGCTTCTGAACTGGCGATCTCACAGCAGAAATCTGCGCGGATCGAACGGCTGAAGCAGTTCCTGCCGTCACAGGTTGCCGAATTGGTCGAGCATTCTCATGAACTGCTCGAAGGACAGCGACGTGAAGTGGCTGTCATTTTCGGCGACTTGCGCGGCTTCACGGCGTTCTCCACGCGCAATGAACCCGACGTCATCATGGCCGTCATGCGAGAGTACTACGAGGCCGTCGGCGCCGTGACGACTCGTCACGAGGCAACGCTCATCGGCTTTGATGGCGACGGCGTCATGCTCCTGGTCAATGCCCCGATCGCATGCGAACAGCCGGCAAATCAAGCGGTCCGACTCGCGATCGACCTGCAAATGACGGTGCAGTCCCTTGCCGGCAAATGGTGTGACGCCGGCCACGCCATCGGCTTTGGTGTGGGCGTTGCCATGGGACCGGCCACGGTAGGAACGGTTGGTTATGACGGTCGGCTGGACTACACGGCGATGGGAGCCGTGGTGAATTTGGCGTCGCGGCTCTGCAATCTCGCGAAGGACGCGCAGATCCTGGCTGATCCCACGATCGCCGGAAAGGTAAGGGATAGCGTTCCGTTGGCATCGCTCGGACAGCGGACCATCAAAGGCTACGACCAGGCTCTCGAAGTCTTTGCTGTCGCACCTGCTGACCTGCCGTTGAAACCGCCGGGCTCGGCACAACGCGGGCGAGAGAAAGAGCCTCAGGACCACTGATAGCCCGGCTCCGGACACCTATCGCGTCGCCAGCACCACCGCGGCCAGCGTGAAGATCAGTGCCGCGATCTGCCCTGCCCCGAGCGGCTCGCCGAGCGCGATCGCGGAGGCGACGACGCCGATGACAGGCACCGCCATGGTGCCGATCGCGGCGACCGAGGCCGGCAGGCGCGCCAGCGCGGCGAACCAGCTGACATAGGCGATGCAGAACTGCACCACGGTCGAATAGATCAGCAGCCACCAGCCAAGCGGCGTCACCTTGTCCAGATGCGTGGTCTCGACCAGGAGGCCGACGATCGAGATCGGCAGGCAGCCGATCCCGATCTGCCAGGCCGCAGCGGTGATCGGCGGCAGACGGATCGGGTACTTCTTCGAGAAGACCGTGCCGACGGCAAAGCCGAGCGCGCCGGCGAGCGCCATGATGATGCCAGGCGCCTTCTCCGCGCTGGCGGCGATGCCATTGCCGCCCATGATGGTGGCAAGGCCGGCAAAGGCCAGCACCAGCCCCAGCGTGCGCAACACCGTCGGCCGCTCGCCCAGCACCGGCCAGGCGATGATCGAGGCCCAGACGGGCATGGTGTAGGCGATCAGTGCCGCCTCGCTCGCCGGCAGCCAGAGCAGCGCGAGGCCCATCAGCACCATCCAGCCGGTGACGTTGAGCACCGCCGCGGTCAACAGGCGCGGCCAGATCGCAGGCTCCACCTTCAGGCTCTGCCGGCGCGTCACCGCGAGCAGCGCCAGCAGCACCGCCCCGAGCACGCCGGTGACCCCGCGCAAGGTCAGCGGCGGCAGCTCGGCGAGCAGGAATTTCGTCACCGGCCAGTTGAAGCCCCAGCCGATCGAGGTGATCGCAAGGAACATCAAGCCGGCCGGGGCGATGCGCGGCCGCGCATCCCGGCGGGTCGAATCATGCATGGGGGTAATCCGGCAAAATCTGAAGGTCAGCTTGGCCCGGATTCGCCCCCCAAACCACCACCTCGGCGGGCATGCCTGCTCTCACCTTCCGTAGGGCTACGTGAGTCCCGCTGACGCAATCCCGGTCCCGAAAAATATACCTGCCCTGTGAACAGCGGGATGAAGGGCCCGCATCGCCACGGGATGCAAATTTTTTCGGTTGGGAATCCCTGAGGACTCACTGATACTTGGCCCCACAACAGGCGCGGCGAAGCCCCCTGTTATCCCCCGCAATCCACCATATTTAGTATTTGATTCAGGAACTCGCACTAGTTCTTGACGGGCGCAACGGAGAGTCCTAGCTTTCGGTCCGTTCGGCGCGAGTGAGTTTGCGTCCCGCCGGCACTCCCCCAAAGGGTCTCGCAAATCGGCACTCCGCCAGCCAGCCAAAGGCTGCGGAATGAGGGCTTGTCTGCCCTCGAAAGGCGGACTCTTCGGGCGCCAGAACGGGCCGGCAACAGGTTCGGATGGCATCGGTAGACGTTGTGACAGTGGGGCGTTGAATGCATGTCGCGCACATCCCCTTGGGGGCGGATGGGTGTGGACGTGCCGGCGGGATGATCGATGCAACGCATCGAGATCGCGTCGGGAAAAACAGGGCCGGATCCACCGGCTGAACTGCGGTGCCCAAGGCCGAATGGCCCGAAGGAGCCGCGAAATGAAATGTCGACCCGGCACGCCCTCAACGAGGGGCGGGGCCGGGCAAAATAGGACGGGGCAAGACGATGCGGATTGAGCGGCGCCACACCACGGCAGGACAGTCACCTTATGCGGGAATCGAATTCCGCCTGACCACGTCGGAGATTCGCAATCCCGACGGCTCGGTCGTGTTCAAGCTCGACAATGTCGAGGTGCCCTCCGAGTGGTCGCAGGTCGCCTCCGACGTGCTGGCCCAGAAGTATTTCCGCAAAGCCGGCGTTGCCGCGCGCCTGAAGAAGGTCGAGGAGGAATCCGTCCCCTCTTTCCTGTGGCGCTCCGTGCCCGACACCGACGCCCTCGCCGCGCTGCCCGAGAAAGAGCGCTATGTCAGCGAGCTCAGCGCAAAGCAGGTGTTCGACCGCCTCGCCGGCTGCTGGACCTATTGGGGCTGGAAGGGCGGCTACTTCAGCTCGGACGAAGACGCGCAGGCCTTCTATGACGAGCTCCGCTACATGCTCGCCATGCAGATGGTGGCGCCGAACTCGCCGCAATGGTTCAACACCGGCCTGCACTGGGCCTATGGCATCGACGGCCCCGGCCAGGGCCACTATTACGTCGACCCATTCACCGGCAAGCTGACCAAGTCCAAGTCGGCCTACGAGCATCCGCAGCCGCACGCCTGCTTCATCCAGGGCGTCGGTGACGACCTCGTCAACGAAGGCGGCATCATGGACCTCTGGGTCCGCGAGGCGCGCCTGTTCAAATACGGCTCCGGCACCGGCTCCAACTTCTCGCGCCTGCGCGGCGAAGGCGAAAAGCTCTCCGGCGGCGGCCGCTCGTCCGGCCTGATGAGCTTCCTCAAGATCGGCGACCGCGCTGCGGGCGCGATCAAGTCGGGCGGCACCACGCGCCGCGCCGCCAAGATGGTCGTCGTCGACGTCGATCACCCCGATATCGAGACCTATATCGACTGGAAGGTGAAGGAGGAGCAGAAGGTCGCCGCCCTCGTCACCGGATCCAAGATCAACCAGAAGCACTTGAAAGCCGTGCTGAAGGCCTGCGTGAACTGCGAAGGCTCGGGCGACGATTGCTTCGATCCCGAGAAGAACCCTGCCCTGCGCCGCGAGATCAAGCTCGCCCGCCGCAGCCTCGTGCCCGACAACTACATCAAGCGCGTCATCCAGTTCGCCAAGCAGGGCTACAAGGACATCCAGTTCGACACCTACGACACCGACTGGGATAGTGAAGCCTATCTCACCGTCTCCGGCCAGAACTCCAACAACTCGGTCTCGCTGAAGGACGACTTCCTGCGCGCGGTCGAGACCGACGGCGACTGGAATCTGACGGCTCGCACCTCCAAGAAGGTGACGAAGACGCTGAAGGCGCGCGACCTCTGGGAGAAGATCGGCTACGCCGCCTGGGCCTCGGCCGATCCGGGCCTGCACTTCAACACCACGATGAACGACTGGCACACCTGCAAGGCGTCCGGCGACATCCGCGCGTCCAACCCGTGCTCGGAATACATGTTCCTGGACGACACGGCCTGCAACCTCGCCTCCGCCAACCTGCTGACGTTCTACAACACCACGACCAAGCGCTTCGACGTCGAGGGCTATGAGCACCTGTGCCGGCTCTGGACCATCGTGCTCGAAATCTCCGTGATGATGGCGCAGTTCCCGTCGAAGGCGATCGCCGAGCTCTCCTACGAGTTCCGCACGCTCGGCCTCGGCTACGCCAATATCGGCGGCCTGCTGATGACCATGGGCCTGCCCTATGACTCTAAGGAAGGCCGCGCGCTCTGCGGCGCGCTGACCGCGGTCATGACAGGCATCACCTACAAGACCTCGGCCGAGATCGCGGCCGAGCTCGGCACCTTCCCCGGCTACAAGAAGAACGCGGCGCACATGCTGCGCGTGATCCGCAACCATCGCCGCGCCGCGCATGGCCAGGCGAGCGGCTATGAAGCGCTCAGCGTCAACCCGGTGCCGCTCGACGTCGTCTCCTGCCCGCAGGCCGACCTCGTCAGCCATGCGCAGGCGGCCTGGGACGCGGCGCTCGAGCTCGGCGAGAAGCACGGCTATCGCAACGCCCAGACAACGGTGATCGCGCCCACCGGCACGATCGGCCTCGTCATGGATTGCGACACCACCGGCATCGAGCCCGATTTCGCGCTGGTGAAATTCAAGAAGCTCGCCGGCGGCGGCTACTTCAAGATCATCAACCGCGCGGTCCCCGCGGCGCTGCGCGCGCTCGGCTATCGCGAGAGCGAGATCGCGGAGATCGAGGCCTATGCCGTCGGCCATGGCTCGCTGGCGAATGCCCCCGGCATCAACGTCACCACGCTGAAGGCCAAGGGTTTTACCGATGAGGCGATCGCCAAGGTCGAGAAGGCCCTGCCGACCGCTTTCGACATCAAGTTCGCCTTCAACAAGTGGACCTTTGGCGAAGACTTCATCCGCGACCAGCTCGGCATCGGCGCCGAGGCGATCGCAGCCCCCGGCTTCGACCTGCTCCAGGCCGTCGGCTTCACCAAGCGTGAGATCGAAGCCGCCAACGTCCACATCTGCGGCGCGATGACGGTGGAAGGTGCTCCGCACCTCAAGGCCGAACATTATGCCGTGTTCGACTGCGCCAATCCCTGCGGCAAGATCGGCAAGCGCTATCTGTCGGTCGAGAGCCACATCCGCATGATGGCGGCGGCGCAACCCTTCATCTCGGGCGCGATCTCCAAGACCATCAACATGCCGAACGACGCCACGGTGGAGGACTGCAAGTCCGCCTACATGCTGTCGTGGAAGCTCGCGCTGAAGGCCAACGCGCTCTATCGCGACGGCTCAAAACTCTCGCAGCCGCTCAACTCGCAGCTCATCAGCGATGATGAGGACGAGGACGATGCCGTCGAGCAGCTCTTCGAGAAGCCGATGGCCGCGCGCGCGACCCAGGTCTCGGAGAAGATCGTCGAGAAGCTGGTCGAGCGCATCGTCGTGATGCGCGAGCGCGAGAAGATGCCTGACCGACGCAAGGGCTACACCCAGAAGGCGGTCGTCGGCGGCCACAAGGTGTACTTGCGCACCGGCGAGTATGACGATGGCCGTCTCGGTGAGATCTTCATCGACATGCACAAGGAAGGCGCGGCGCTGCGCTCCTTCATCAACAACTTCGCCATCGCGGTGTCGCTCGGCCTGCAATACGGCGTGCCGCTGGACGAATATGTCGACGCCTTCACCTTCACCCGCTTCGAGCCGGCGGGCCCCGTGCAGGGCAACGACAGCATCAAGTACGCGACCTCGATCCTCGACTACGTCTTCCGCGAGCTCGCGGTGAGCTATCTCTCTCGTTTCGACCTCGCCCACGTCGATCCCAACGAGACGGGTTTTGACGCACTCGGCAAGGGCGTCGAGGAAGGCAAGGAGCCGGACGAGGACGGCGGCCACCACGCGACCAAGCTGGTGTCGCGCGGCCTCACCCGCTCGCGCACGGACAACCTCGTCGTGATACGCGGCGGCTCGACCGCCGTCTCGCAAGGCAACGACAGCGCCCCCGCCGGCGGCAGCAAGGTCACGGCGCTCGCCGCGCACGGCGCAAGCGCCCGTGTCGCGGAGACAATCGAAGGCGCCGTTGCCCTGAAGCAGGAAGTCCAGCACGACCTCTCCCCCACGGAGAAGCTCGAGCAGCTGCAATGGAGCAAGGCCGGCACCGCCGCAACCGCCACCCCCAGCAAGGCCGAGCGCCGCGCGGAGGCGAAGGCCAAGGGCTACGAGGGCGAGATGTGCTCGGAGTGCGGCAACTTCACGCTGGTGCGGAATGGGACCTGCATGAAGTGCGATACGTGTGGCAGCACGACGGGGTGCTCGTGAGGAGGTAGGTCGCGCGCAACGACGATGTAATGCCTGGGCTTGCCCCGGGCATCCACGAAGGGCGGCCGAAAGGCCGCCCTTTTTGTGTAGTCCCAGCGAAACGGCTTCAAGACCGAGCGGGTTTTTCACCGGATCCGGTGGAGCCCCAAAGACGAGAGAGATCGCGCTGAAGGCGTTTTGCATCCTCACGCGCCTTAAGCGCATTTCGATAGGCGCGGTTCATGATCTTGGGTCCCTCGCCACGATCGGTCGCGTGGATCATGTGATACATCACTCGCCCGCCACGTTCCCTACTGTAGATCGGCCATCCGAAAGCGTGCTTGTATCCAAGTTCGTCTTTCATGCGCTTGCAGAACAGCTTCATCCGATCAAACGAATTCATACCGAGCAATTGCTTGCAGCCTAAACTTACGGTGAAGTGCACTAAGCACTAAATTCGTTTGCTATCGCCGGATCGGCTACTTAGGCCTGTCACCGAAATTGCAGTTTGTTCCGGGCTCGATGCTCATCAATCCGCCGCCGAAATTGCCTTTGCGGTCGAACGCTTCACCCCTAAACTCCCAACACCACCGGCATGGGTTCCGACGGGCCCGGTAGAAGCGGAGTAGAAGTCATGCCCAAACCGGAAAGCTTCCCGATCGAGAAGATCTTCGTTCCCACGAAGCAGAAGAAAGCCATCAAGCCCGAGATCGTCGGGGAGATCGCCGAAAGTATTCTGGAGATCGGACAACAGGCCCCGATTTCCGTTCGGCTCGACGGAGACCGCCTCGTTCTGGTCGAGGGACTGCATCGGCTCGAAGCCTGCAAGGCCCTCGGCGAGACAACCATTATCGGTGTCCTGGTCCCGGCGGAGCTTGCTCAACACAAGCCGCTGCTCGCCGACGGACCTGAAGTCGAGGCAGAACGCATCAAGATGGCGCGATTGAAACAGTTGCGATTGGAAAAGGAAGCCGCAGAGGCATCGACGGCTGCCTTGAAGGGCGCTGGCGCAGCGGAAGCGTCGCGCACCCGTCCGGCGAAAGGTGCCCGCGACAATCCGAAGGCATCGCCCGGCCGGACTGCGAAATCGACACCGAAAACATTGTCGGACTGGATCACGCAGCAAAAGAGCAGCGGGGGCCGCTATTGATTGTCGGCGCCAGAATTTCGGTGCCAGCGCGCGACGGCAATCCCGCAGCTTTCTGGATCAGCGGCTTTTTGGCCGGATGCATCAAAATGCAGCGGCAAAATCTCACCACATGGCCGCCACGCAAGCGACAGCCCACAATCGCGATTTCAGCGCAAACGCGGCGGAGGCTCGCGGCTTCATCGATATTCAGGAGCCATTTGCAATGTTGAGTGCGGCGGAAAACAAGCCAACGGGAAAATCCGGCCGGCGCGGCGGGAAGAAGAAGGCCGGACAACGGACCGGGGCCGGCGGGCAACGCGCAACTGCGGCGCATCAATTGCCGGATGCCTCGGCGGAGACCAGGCAAGAGACAGAACAAGAGCCGAGCCGACAGATCAGTGCGGAGGTACCTTCGGCTGCAGCCTTGCCGGACGAGACTTCCGGGATGGAGATCGCTGCAAGCCCGCCCGTCGCACCGGTCGAACCGTTCCAGGCCAGCACGCAGGCGATCGCCGACGCCTATAGCGGCTACATCAAGACGTCGCTTGAGCAAGCCTGGAACTTCCTGGGAAAGCTCGCGATGGCGCGTTCACCCGTCGAGGCGTTTGAGCTTCAGATGGAGTACGCGAAACAGGCGTGCGACTCGTTTGTCGCCGAATCCCAGAAGATCGCCGAGTTGCATGAACAATTGACCAGACAAAGGGTCATGCATTTCGAGGGGTTCGTGGCCAGGCTCACCCAGACCACGCTCGAAATCCGCGCGATGCGTCACTAACGGCAGCTGCGCATTGCGGGTCCGGAAGCCCCTGGGAATGAGCAGTATCCTTGCGAAACCCATCACTCGTTGATGGGCTTCGCTCCGCTCGACATCCTACCTGCTCCGTCCGGCCGGCCGTTATGTCCAGTCAGTGCATGGACTTAACTTAAGGACCGCCTGGAGTTCAATACCCTGACTTCGAGCCGGTGGTCGGCCTCGTGCTCGCGCCGGTGGTCTGACCTGGAGCGTAGCTCGACGCGCCGGGGCTGGCGCTCTTCGAGGCCCTCACGTGGCGCATCGCGTGATGCTTCTTCTTATGCCCGGGAGCGTAGCTGGAAGCGCCCGGCTCGCCCTTCTGGGAACCCATTTGCTGCATCTCCTGACCTGGCGCCTTGCTCGATACACCCTGAGCAAACACGGCTGGCGCTGCAGCCATGACAGCGGCAGCAGCGAGCGCGATGATCCTTGCCTTCATATTGTCCTCCTCTGACAAGCCCCCCAAGGAAAACGGAATGAGCCAGCGCCCGTTCCCCTCGGCGAACGTTCATGGCGAGAACAGCGCTGCTCAACTGGTCCTTTCGCCGCCGCAACGCAATGAATGGGCTTTTTCGAAACAGCTCATGCCGCAAGGCAAAACCGATCACGACTGTTCGATCAGCATCGGTGAGCCGAGCTCCTCGAAGCGAAAGAGCTGAAACACCCGCTGGCCATTGAAGTCGAGCACTCTCAAATCATCGGTCTCGTGCAGGTTGCTTTCAACCGCCTGAAAGTGCCCACCGTAGCGCTCCCTGGCGAGCGACAAGGGAACCTCGAACGCGACAAACTTGCCGATACCTTTTTGCCTGAGCACCCCAAGAAGTTTCAGGTCGTTCAGGGACTCATGCGAGGTGAGAACAAGCAGCGGACCGCTCGCCGTAAGCAGCAAAAGCGATTTCATCGGATCCTCCTTTGCACCCTACCTGATCTTCGCCAGGCACTCCTTCAGGCGCTCCAGCTCCGTACGAACCTGTGCCTCCATGGCGTCTTGCAATGCGAGGATGCCCCTGCTGGACAATTCTGCAGAGGCCTTTCTGTCCAGATTCTGCTTCCAATCCCGGATGCCTTGCTTCGTGGCCCGTTGGGCCTCCGACGTCGTCTTGGCGTATTCCTTCATGCAGGCGTCGGCCATTGAGCATGTCTGGCACTCCTGGGCGGCGGCTGGACTTGAAAGGAGCAGGGCGAGTATCGCCGTAGGGATCCTCATTGCGATTCCTCCCGTGACAGCATAGCACGTCGCAGGGATGCCTGGGGAAGCAGCCCCCGGCTGTTTCAGCGCCGGAAGATTCAAAGCGATCGCGCGACAGCGCGATGTCGCGCATCGTGTGCCGGGCCTGCCATAATTTCTCCTTTGCGCACGCGTTGTGTCTGATGGCGGCGAGACCTATCCTTCCAGTGATCGGACTGCCTCCCATTGACCCCCGACCGGATGGAGAGCGCATCGATGCCTGACACGAACGACCATAAACCTGATACCGGCAAGACCGATGACGCCAAGCCTGATACCGCCAAGACTGATAATGCCAAGCCTGATACCGCCAAGCCTGATACCGCCAAGCCTGATACCGCCAAGCCTGATACCGCCAAGCCGGATGCGGCGCGCGTCGACGGTGGGCTGGCGCGGGCCTACGACCGGATCAAGAGCGCAGAAGAAGAGCTTGCGCGGTTGGACCGGCTGGTTTCCGGAATGGAACGCAACAGCGAAGCTCCGCGGACCTCGCACGCAAGCGCCGCCGCGACGGCAGCCACCACTTCCGCAAACAAGGCGGCGGCGGCTGATGCCAAGCCTCTAAACACCAAGCCTCTAAACACCAAGCCTCGCGATCAGGGCCTGAAGGGAGACAGGGCCATGATGCGCGCTTTGGCTATTCTCGTGCTGGCGATCGGCCTGCTCGGTGCCGCCGTCGCTTCGCAATATGGCGACGAGGCCATATCGATCGGCAAGTCGATCATGGCGCGCTGGGCTCCGCCGGCCGCGAGCAGCTCGCCGCAAGAGTCTGCGGCGGAAACTCCGGCGCAGCCGTCGACGGTGCTGCTGGCGGCTGCGGATGAGCCGAGCCCGGTGCCTGCGCTGCCGGGGCCCAAGGACTCGGAAAGCGCTCCGAAGTCTGCCGCCACGGTGGCCGAGCCGTCATCGTCCGAGCTCGCGCAATCGCTCAAGGCCATCACGAGCGAGCTTGCGAACATCACCGGCAAGCTCGAGCAGCTGAAGAGCCGCGGCGAACAGGCCCTGCGCGACCAGGCCGACACCATCGAGCAGCTCAAGGCCGCGCAGGCGAAGGATGCGGCGGACAATGCGCGCCTCGCCGCCCAGGTCCAGGCGCTGCAAACGCAACTGAGCGCGTCATCGGCGTCATCCGCCTCTGCAGGCGCCAAGCCCGTCGTGCGCAGCGTGGTGAGCAACGATGCGGCTGCGCGCGCCCGGGCGCACGTACCAGACGCCGCTCCACGGCGGCCCAGGCCGCCGCCGCGAGGCCCCTGGATGCCGCCGCCCTATATGGCCGACCCTTATTACGGCGGTCCGGATTGGTGAGCCCGCAAGGCGCCGGCTTGCTTCTCGCACGCGCGATCGGGTTTGACGCCTGACGAGCTGCGGCTTCGGCTCGCCCTCGATGGACGGCGTTAGTCGCGCAAGTCTACCGTCCAGCCGAGCGAAGGTCTTCTGCGACGCCGTCAAATGCGTTCTGCACGGCGACAGCCTCCGCCCCACCCTGCTCCGCATCCGACGTTTGCTGACGCTTGCCGACGCCAAAAATATCCTGCACTAGCCCGAGCTTCCCCAGCCCCAGAATAATCAACCCATTAATATCGACCTCGTACCACGCATGCGACAGATACGCATCCCGCGGAAACCGGTGATGGTTGTTGTGCAGCCCTTCGCCGAACGTCAGCAGCGTCGTCACCAGCTCGTTTGTCGTGCCGTCGTTGGTCTCGAAGCGGCGGTAGCCGTAGCGGCCGTCGCTGTGGCAGACCGAGTTCACCAGTGAGGTGGCCATGGTCATGAGGTAGCTGCGGAACAGGCCGGAGAACAGGATGCAGCCGATCATCGTGTGCACGCCGCCAAAGGCGTAGCCGATGGCGGCGGGAATGATCAGCGCCGACAGCGCGTACCAGTACCAGCGCGTCCTGGTGAAGAACATCGCGATCGGATCGGCCAGGATGTCCTTGGCGTAGTAGGTAGCATCTGTGGTCTCGCGGTCCCACACCCAGCCGCCCTGCGCATGCGACATGCCCTTGGCGAAGCTGGTGTAGGGGTTGCCGGCGCCGTCGTAATAGGGGCTGTGGACGTCGCCGGGCCTGTCGGAGTGAAGATGGTGCCGCCGGTGGTTGCTCACCCATTTCAGGATCGAGCCCTGCACGGCCATGGTCGCGAGCGCGGCGAAGATCGTCCGCATCACCGGACCGCAGCGAAAGCTGCGGTGCACGAAGTAGCGATGCATGAAGCCGATCCCGATCGTGGACAGCACGAAGGTGCCGGCGAAGACGGAAAGCTCCACCCGGCCGATGCCTTGCCAGAAGGCCCAGACCAGCGCCGCGACCGAACCGCCGATCATGATGGCGAAGGAGATGTAGGAATCGCGAAACTTGGCGTCGACCACCGGGCCTTCGGTGAGCACGCCCGGGGGCATTTTCCGCTCCGAAAGCTGCTCGGACGCCACGCTCTCAACCACGGTCATTTCAGCCGATCCATTCCCGCAAAATGCACTCTTCTGCGGTGCAGCGTACAGCCGAGGGTTGTTTTGAGCAAGGACCCGGGGCGACGACCGCGGAGCTGCGGCCTTGAGGGCGTAACCCACCTCTTTCGTGTCTCGGGTGATAAACAATGATGGGTTACGCTCGCGGACTTGGCGCAGCCGCGAGCTAACCCACCTACTGACCCGATGTACCTCGACCGCAATGTCACCGGCGTTCGCGCCTGCGCCGGCGACAGCGGCTTGCCGCGGATGACCGCGGTTAGCAAACGAGCGTAGATCCTATGGGTGACGGTGGTCAGAGGTAAGTTGAGTTGACGACCACCAACTCACCCGTAGGATCTACGAACGAGCTACGCTCTACGTCCGCCTCATGGCATCTCGCTCATCGTCACCTTGGCGGCGATCCCGGTCAGCTCGGGCTCTTGCGGCGCAAGCTCCTCATCGGATGATGGGCCGAACGAGACCTCAGTCATTCTGCGCTTGACCTGTTCGCAGGTCTTGCGCACGTCCTCGGTGAACAGCGCGCATTCTTCGATGCGCTTGAAGATCTTCCGTCCCTCTTCACGATACCCCGCCGCCGTTTCTCGCATGAAGGCGATCGCATCATGAACCTGGGCCGTCAGCGCCTCGCATTTTTGCGCGGCGTCGATCAACTCGGTGCCCATGGCCTCGATCTCTTTTGCAGCGGACTCATAGTCGCGAATGACCGCCTCTGCACTGAGTGCGCCGACGCGCGACACACCCGCTGTGTGCTCGACGTAATCAGGTAGAGCAATTGAAGTAATAGGGCTTCCCGAACGGACCGACGCAATGTCCGCCTCGAGTTGGACCAAGTTCACACCGTCCCGTCTGCGCAATTGTTCGACACTTGCCATCACTGATCCTCTCAATACGCGCCCAGAACCCCAAGCAGCATTGGGTTTATTACGGGGATAAGTGTCGTTCTACTCCGATGTATTGTTGACAGTCGCAGCTTTGCCATTTTTTCCCAATCGCGGACGGTGCACGCAGAGGTAATGGCTTATCGGAATTCAACTTCCCCGTGTCACGTTTGGTGAAGACGGTAATTGCGCAAGAACTCGGCCTCTAAATCAGTCCGTATGAATGGTTGAGCGAGCCTGGCCCGGATCGAAGCGTGGCAAATCGAGGGCTGTACCGCACGCACAGGGCCTCCATCGGCGCTTTGCGCCGACAGCAAGCTGCTCGGTTTGACGTGTGGCGTCGGTCGATCACCACATGCCGCAGCCGTGATGGTTACTCACCACCAATACGGCCACCGCCATCCCTCATAGCGAACGTACGACGGCACTAGCGGCGGACCATAGGGATCGACCCGGTCGTCTTCAGGACGATAACGATATCGTGGAACAATATTGTAATCCCACGGCGTCGGCCGGAGCACCGGCGCCGTGACGATCAGCCGCTGCTGCGGCTCACGAACGACGACAGCCTTCCGCGTCCGGGCTTCAGCACCTGATATTCCAAGGCTGCCCAGCACCAGCGCCGTTCCGATCGCACACGCGATGGTCTTATTCATGCGTTGGTCTCCTTCGCCAAGAGAGTGCAACAGGGGTGCAAAGCAAGGCAAGCGAATTCGCGCTGGATATTGCATGAATGCCCGTTGTCGGCCTTCGCCCCCTCTCCAACGCATTGCGAGGAGCTCGCGACAAAATCGCGTAGCAATTTTGCGCTGATGCGACGAAGATTCCATGGGGAGTGGATAGCGACCAGGTCTGAGGCCAGACTGAGGGTTGCTGAATCCATTCAACCTGGAGACGACGATGTTGCTCGATCATCCTTCCGACGGACTGGCCGCTATCCGCACGCAGTTTGGCGCAATTTTTGTGTCATTGGAACTGAGCCGTTCGACATGGCTGGTCACTTCGCTGTCGCCCTGCAAGGGCGAGAAGATGTCCAAACGCAGCATGAAGGCCGGCGACCTTTCGGAACTGTTGAAGTTGTTTGCGGAGCTGAAGCGCAAGGCGCAGGCGCGAACGGGTGAGAGCTATCCGCTCATCGCGATCCAGGAGGCGGGGCTGGACGGGTTCTGGCTTCACCGCGCCCTGCAGCAGGAAGGCATCGAGAGCCACGTAGTCGATCCGGCCTCGATTGCGACGCCGCGCCGGCGCCGGCGGGCCAAGACGGACCGGCTGGATGGCGAGACGCTGTTGCGGACGCTGCTGGCCTACAAGCGCGGCGAGGTACGGGTCTGCGCCATGGTCGTTGCGCCCTCTCCGGCAGAGGAGGACCGCCGTAGGCTGTGCCGCGAGCGAGAGACCTTGATCGCGGAGCGGATCGAGCATGTGAACCGGATCAAGGGTCTTCTGTTCGCGCAAGGGATCTTCGACTACGCGCCGCTGCGGCGAGACCGGCGGAAGCGGCTGGAGGCCTTGCGGACGGGCGACGGGCGCGCCTTGCTGGCGCATCTGAAGGCGCAGATCAGCCGCGAACTCGACCGGCTCGAACTGCTGCTCGACCAGATCACGGCGGTGGAGCGCGAGCAGGATGCGTTGCTGGCCGCGAGCAAGGCGGCGGGGAGAAGACCGTATCGAACCCGGTGGCAATGCTGCTCGAACTGAAGAGCCTGGGCCCGAACTTCACGGCCGTTCTCTGGTCGGAGGCCTTTTACCGGCAGTTCGCCAACCGCCGCCAGATTGCATCCTATGCCGGCCTTGCAGCCACGCCATGGCGCAGTGGCGGCATCGAGCGCGAGCAAGGCGTGTCGAAGGCTGGCAATCCGCGCCTGAGAACCACGATGATCCAGCTCGCCTGGCTCTGGGTACGCCACCAGCCTCAATCGGCTTTGACCCAGTGGTTCAAGGTGCACAGCCAACGCGGCCGCAAGCGCGCGATCGTGGCGCTCGCGCGCAAGCTGCTCGTGGCCCTCTGGAAGTACGTGACCGCGGGCGTGGTGATCGAGGGAGCCGAGATAAAGGCCGCCGCCTGACACCACGCTCCTCAGCCTCAAAGCCAATCCGCCGAGATTGATCAGCCTCGGCCGATCCGGGTGGACGAACCGATGGATTGCATGGCTTCAAACGCCGTAACGAAGAATGGTCTCGTCCTCTCGAGCCTGCCCGCCGCAAGCGGAATGTTGGTGCAGCCGCCGCCGCGCGGCGACCGAATGTGAGTTTGATCTGGCAAGCAAACCAGATTGCAAAAACCGGCTCGACCCTTGGATCGCCTGACGAAAAGGAGTTATCCGCCCGCTGCCCCGACTGCCAAAGCCTGATGGCGTGCTCGCTCGAGTCAAGGCCAAGTCGCTTCGCGACGGCCCTACGGGCCGACCTTGACTCGATCTGCGCGCGCCATCCTACGTGCTCCACGGTCGGGACGAAGAGCTGGCCTGCAATCGAACAAAGAGCTGAACAAACCGCCTTGACACACCAAATCCCCATGTGAGCAATCCAGACTGTCGCGGCGGAAAGCACACTGGATTGCTTCGCCTTGCTCGCAATGACGGAGAGTCTGACAGCGAGCGTGCGAGGACTCACGCCGCGCCGACGTCTTCAGGCGCCGCGCCGGCCACCAGCCCGTCGAGACTGAACATCAACAAATCCGCGATGTGCATCAGCTTGTAGAGCGGAATGTTCGCCTCGCCCTGCTCGGCTTGCGCCAGGAAGCCGGGCGTGACGCCGATGTGCTCGGCGAGCTGCGCCTCGGTGTAGCCGCGGGTCTCGCGCGCAGCCTTGACGCGCGCGCCGATGCCGAGCCGGTGCCGGGCCTGCTCCCCACCGTCATCATCACCGCCTGCTCGTCCGCGCTCGCATAACCGTCCGCGAACGCGCTGCCGATCAGCCGGGCCTTGCGCCAGGCGACGCGGCAGTCCTTGCGCAGGCCGCTTGAGAAGATCAGCATGAACTGCTCGGCGACCCAGAGCGACGAGTTGAGCTCCAGGCGTGCGCCGGTGCCGGAGACATCACGGATCGTGCAGGGCACGCTGACGGTGCTGCCGCTGCCGTTGTCGAATTCGACGATGCCGGTCCTCAGCGTGTGGTGCCTGATTGCGGCGCGATGATCGCTCATGACAGCTCCCGTGGACTTGCGGCGGCGTAAGAACACATCCGACGCATAATCGGGGCGAGGATACCGCAGAATTTTGGCCTAACCGCTAAGCTTCCAATCGACAGCGAAAGCCATGGTAAAGGAATTGCTTCCGCGCGACCTTATCGGCGAAGAGCGCGTAGCCCGGACGGAGCGAAAGCGAAATCCGGGACCAGCGTTTGCGTCGTTGCGCGATCGCCCCGGATTACGCTGCGCTGGTCACTCGCGCGCGCGGCGCAGGGCCTCTTCCAATTTCCTTCTCTGCTTGTCCCATCTTCCCTGCTCGGCCTCGGCGCGCTCGTCGAGCGCGGCGCGCTCGGATTCGATCTTCTCCGCCCGCGCTTCGTGCTCCCGCCTTGCCACGTCGAGCGCTGCCTCGGCTGCGGCGACGGCCTGCTGCCGCCGCGCGCGCTCCCTGGCGCGGGCGGCCTCCTCCTTGCGACGCTCGGCCTCGCGCCGCCGCTCCTCCTTCTCGAATGCCGCGGCGGCCTTGCGCGCGGCCTGATCGTCGATCTTGCGGGATGTTTTCTTTGCGGTCTTGGCCGGACGCTTGGACCTGCGTCTGGGCTTGCCCTCGCCCTCGCCGAGATCGGCCGGCAGCTCCGCGCTCTCGGTGAACGGGCCGTCAGAGCCGACCGGGCGCCTGAGCACGACCCCCGGCTTCGCCATCGTCGCCGCGACGATGTCAGGGTCGTCGGTCTCCTTGGCGACGCCCTGATGGAACAGATTGGAGCTGGCGCCCCAGGCCTGAAGCGCCGCCTTCATCGAGGGTGCGGCGATCGCCTGATCGTAGAAGCCGAGCGAGGTCTGGTAGGTCTTCAGTTTCTTTGGCATGTCGCTCCGATTGTAGCTTGCTGTCCGCCAGCGGTCGTAGCCCCAACTACGAATCCCCAAGCAATGCGTCATATCCCTGTGCGCTGAACGCCAGCAGACAGAGTCCATGCCCGAACGGATCGGCCAGCATCGCGATCCGCCCATAGGGCGTATCGCGCGGGGGCACCTCCAGGATCGCACCCGCGCCGAGCGCACGCGCGAGGGCAGCGTCGACATCGTCGACGACGACGTCGATATGAACGGGCGTCCAGTGCCGCTCGTAGCGGCGGCGGTCGCGGCCGGCGCCGATTGTGCCGGCCTGCTTGGTCAAGAGATAGACCGGCGCCGGCCAGCCGAGCAGCTCGACGAAATCGGCGCCGAAGCGGCGGCCGACCGTCAGGCCGAAGGCTTCGGTGTAGAACGTCGTGGCTTTGCCTACGTCCGGGACATCGATGTTGAGGAGGAAGCTCATGGCGGGCTCGTCGCAAGTTGCGAAGCGAGCGTAGCCCGTATGGAGCGTCAGCGTAATCCGGGTTGGTGCCGCACCTCCGGGCCCGAATTACGCTGACGCTACATCCGGGTGACGCGCAAAGCTCCTCGCCAACGGACGAGCGCCATCATGGCATCATGCCACTGTTTTTCCCGACCGGAGCAAACGTAATTCGGTATCGCCGAAATCAACAACCATTCGATTCTGTGGGCGATCATCCACGGCATCCTGGGTTGGCTGTACGTGATCTTCGTCGCGCAGTTTCGGTGACATCGCACCGGCAGGCAAGGCCGGCCCGCGCCGTTCGCAGCTTTTCCTTGCTTTCCCGGTCCCGGCCTCTACGGTCGCGCCGCGAACGAACCGCGAGACGAGACCATTCATGTCCGACACGATGAAATGCCCGGCCTGCAACTCCGAGCACGCCTACCAGGACCGCGGTCTCTGGGTCTGCCCGGAATGCGGCCATGAATGGAGCGGCGAGGCGGAAGCGGCCGCAGACACGGCGCAGGATGCGGGCGTGCGCGATGCCAACGGCAATGTGCTCGCCGACGGTGACAGCGTCATCGTGATCAAGGATCTCAAGATCAAGGCTCGTCCTCGGTCGTCAAAGGCGGCACCAAGGTGCGCAACATCCGCCTGCAGGATGCCAGCGACGGCCACAACATCGCCTGCAAGATCGACGGCATCGGTGCGATGAATCTGAAATCGGAGTTCGTGAGGAAGGCGTAGCTCGCGCTGGCGCGTCCCCGCTACGACGCCCGCTTCTCACGGCGGCGGGTGCGCGCCGAAGGCTTGCCACGCTGCCGAAGATCGCTCAGAAAAATTCCACGCTGAGATCGAGGCACGCGCGGCGCGCGGGCGACGTGGAAATGGAAGAACCAAAGTGAAGCAGTGGATTCCGCCTCTCCGCGGAACCCACCTGCCTTTTTGCGATATCAGCTTAGCGGGCCGCGCCCCTGGTGACATCGGCGGTCTTCACCTTGCGTGGGCTCAGCACCTTCGCCTGATGGACCGAGGCGACCGTGCTGGGCGCTGCGACCTTCTGCTCGACATGCGCAGCACCGAGCACGCGCACCTGCAGCGGGGAGACCGGGAAGCCGTTGGCCTCATAGATCGGCAGCTCGGCGGCGACGGCGGCCGTGCCGCCCGCGATCGTCAGGATGGCGGCGGCGATCGACAAAATCTTCTTGTTCATTGATGGTGCTCCAAAGGTGAGAGTCGGGGCATATTTAGGCGCGTTTTGCTGCAGCGCGACATACATTGCTGCATCGCAACAGCGCGCCCGACGCATGACGATATGCCTAATGCGTACAAGGCCTTGGACGAATCACACCGGCTGCGACATGGCGCTTCCACGGGCGGTGCTCAGCCACCGAGCCCATTGCCCCAGCCATCGAAGAGGTAAGTCTTCCAGGCCACGGTTCCATCCGTGCCGCGCCGACTGGCACGCCGGTAGTCGTCTGCCTGATCGGCGGTCCAGGTGATGATCGTGTCCGAAAGGCGATCGTGGAGGATGGCGGGCTCGGTGGGATCGAAGTTGTCCATGGGACGAAGCGAGGAATGTGTCATGGCGCCTCCAACGCTCCAGCCGCCGCAAAGTTTCGGCAGCGCAGCGAAGCAAAAGGTACGCTGCGCGTTCTGGATACGAAAGGGACAATAGAGATCCCTTGCTTCAACGCCATCGCCAGCGATTTGCAGCCTTGCGACCAGATTGGTGCCGAGAGCGTAGATGATCTCGATGATGGCGAGCGCGATTCCAGCTGCGATCAGCACCATAACAACCGGAGATTGCGGACTGACGGAACTGCACGGCCACAATCCAAGATTGCGTAAATGCATTCGCTGCAAGTAGATGACAATGCTGCATTTGCAGTCGATTTCGCGCCGATGCGTTGCTGGAACCATGATGGAACCCGCGTTGCACCTCGGCAACACCCGTCTCGAAAAGCCTGCATCCACCGATTTGCGCCATTGCGCCGCCACCCCGGAGCCCGAACAATCGAGGCGCTGCGTGCCTTTCCGTCAAGACTGTTTTCGTCAAGACTGTTTTCGTCAAGACCGTTTGCATCATGACTGTTCGGACAGGATGGTTCGAACAGAACCGTTCGGAGGCAGGGATCATGAACGATCGGCGGTCTCTTCTGGTGGCACTGTCGTGTCCCTCGGCCGTTCTCGCGGGCTGGCTGGCGTTGTCTCTCTCCGCCCATGTCCCCGCCCTCATCGAGAACAGCGGCGCCAATGCGGCTGCCGTCCCGCACGTCAAGGACTTCGGCCGCCTCGACCTCGCCGACGTGCCGCACGCTGCGACGATCGAGGACGGCATCGCCCTGACCGCCGAGATCGCCGCCGTCGCTGCGGCGCCTGCCGCGGCAGCGACAGCGCCGACAACGCCCGAGGAGCCCGCCTTCGCCGTCGAGCTCGCTTCGGCCGACCCTGTGCTGATCCTGCCGACGGAGGCAGCGCCCGCGCCGCAGACTTCGCCTGAACCGGAGCCCATCGCCAGCGCGGCTGCCCCTGCGCCGGAGCCCGTCAAGCTCGCATCCGCCGATCCCACCGAGATCGTGACGACGGACGCACTGTCCCCCGCCGCGGTTGCGGGTGGCCCCGTCGCGCCTGCCAGCAACGTGTCGCCGCCTGCCGACACCGTCACCGTGCTCGACGAATGCTTCGTCATCGATGCCTGTATCGACCGCTACCTCTGGACGCTCTATCAGCGCACCCCGAAAGAGGACACGATCAAGGTTCAGGAGCGGCGCGCCGTCACCATCAAGCGCAGGGGCAAGACCGTCACGGTGATGCGCAGCTTCACGAAGCTGGTCGATCAGGACTTCGGCTGGAAAGATCCGAAGGCGGCCGAGCGCGCCGGCATGTCGATGATGGACTACGTCATCGGCGGCATGGACAAGAGCTTCAAGCAGAAGCTGTTCCGCACACTGCTCGCAGCCGAAGCCGCCGGCCTGTCGCCGGGCATCACCAGCGCATTTCGCGACGATTACCGCCAGTCGATCGCGAGCGGCCTGAAGGCCGCCTCCGACCGCTCCTATCACGGCGGCAGCAGCCGTGGCGGCTACGGCCACGGCATGGCGGCTGACATCGTCAGCACCCAAGGCAATGACCGCGCGCAGCGCTGGGTCTCGACCGAGATCCTGTGGAAGTGGGTCGACGCCAACGGCAAGGCGTTCGGCATCGGTCGCCCCTATCTCGACCGCGATCCGCCGCATGTCGGCCCGATCGACGGCCAGGAATACATCTCGAAGCGTGGCACCGCCGATCGCAAGGACGTTGCAAGCGCCAAGCCGAAGAAGCTGCGGGCCGTGGCCAGCGCCAAGCCGCCAAAGGCCCACGCCGCGCGCGAGCAGAAGAGCTCGGCCAAACCGCAGAAATCGGCGCAATCCGCGACCAAGCGCGCAACCTGACCGGCTACGGCTTGCGCGGCGTTCTCGGCAACGGCACGAGCCGCATCTCGGCCGAGCCGGCTTCCTGCGTGCGCACCAGCACCGCAAAGATCGTGTCGACCGCAAGCCGTACGGCCGACTCCATCGCTTCGCCCTTGGCCAGATGCGCCGCAATCAGCCCGGTGAGGAGGTCACCGGTGCCGTAGGGACGGATCGGCAGGCGCAGTGTTGCAAAGCGCGACAATCGCCCGCCGGCGCACAGGATCGTCTCGACCTGCCCCGCCGCCGTGTCAGCGAGGGTGCAGCCGGTGGCGACGACGTCGGTACGGCCTGCCCCTGCCAGTACCGCGCAAGCCGCGCTGAGGCCTTGGGCATCGGCAGTCGTCACTCCCGAGAGCAGCTCGAGCTCGAACTGGTTCGGTGTCGTGAGGTTCGCCGCCGGCAGCAGCCGGTGCCGGACAACGTCCAAAATGCCGTCCGCGACATAGACGCGGCCGTCATCGCCGATCACGGGATCGCAGAGATAGACGAGCTTCGCATTGCGCGTGCGCGCCCGCTCGACGAAATCGGCGATCACGGCGGCATTGGCGGGCGAGCCGAGATAGCCGGTTACGAGCACGGCCGCCTCGTCGACGAGACCGCGCTCCTCCACGCCCTTCAGGAGATCCGCGATGAGCTCGGTCTCCAGCACCCGGCCGCGCAGGCTCGGATAGCGCGGATGGTTGGACAGCAGCGTCGTCGGCACCGCCGCAACGTTCACGCCCTCCGCCTGAATGGCGTAGGCAGCCGCGCTGTTGCCGACATGGCCGTGGACCACCTGGCTCTGAATGGAGATGACGAGCATGAGATAGGTCCGTAGAGTCAAACGTTGAGTGTGGCAAGAGCAGCAGGCCCGCGGTCTCGCGCTTCAGCGGCGTGCAAGCTCATCGAGATAGGCGCAGAACATATCGGCCAGGCCGTCTGCTCATCAACTCTGGAGACTTCGAACGACCACCCCGACCATCGCATCGCTTGCGCCGCTGCTGGATCGCCTGTTCGGCGAAGCCGAGGCTGCAAGCGACGCAACGGAAGCCGCTGTTGCGGATCTGTCCGACGCAGACCGGGACCGAATGATGCGGAGCAAGACCGAATATCGCGATCTCTATGGACGCCTGAAGGAGGCACCGCTCGCGGTCTCGCGCGAGACCGGAGCGCTGCTCTACATGCTGGCGTCCGCATCATGTCGCAGGTTCGTCACTGACACATGATATGGGCTCGGGCTCATGACCTCCGCCTTCAATGCCTACGCAGCTCTCGCCCTTGCCATCGTGTTCGAGGTCACGGCGTCGGCGTTGCTGCAGCAGTCCGCGCAATTCACCCGTCCCTGGCCGACGCTGGCGATGGTGCTGTTCTACGCCGCCTCGTTCTACGCGCTGTCGGTGGCGATCCGGGTCATCCCGTTGAGCATCGCCTATGCGATCTGGGGCGGGGTCGGCATCATCCTGACCGCCACCGTTTCATTCGTGCTGTTCCGCCAGATACTGGACGCTGCAGCCTTCGTCGGCATCGCGCTGATCGTATCAGGGGTCGTGATCATCAACCTGTTCTCGGAGACCACGATGCGTTGATGCCGGAATGCCACGGCGCGCCGTTATTGGCTCTGCACCGGCTTGGGCGGACGCGGCGCCGAACGGGGCGCCTTTGCACCGGGCTTGCCCGAACCCCGGGGCGGCGGCTCATCAACCGACTCGAGATAGGCGGCAAGTGCCTTGGCCGAGTCGGAGCTGGTTGCGTAATGATCCCTCAGGAACCAGGACAGCGTCAGGCTGAAGCGGCCCTTGGCAAGGCCGCGTGGGCTGCGGTGGCAGGTCGCGCAGCCTTCAGCGAAGATCTTCGCGGGCGATTTGCCGGCGTCGAGATTTTGCGCGACGGCGGCCGTCGCCGTCAGCACTGCGGCTGCAAGAATCATCAAGAGCGCGGTCAAGTCGCGTCCCGGTCGAAACAGCGACGTCAAATGTGGTCCCCCTCGCCCGGCGTGCGATCACGCGGCCGACGGCTGATCGAATTCGGGCGGCGCGTAGGCCTTGCCGTCCTGGTCGGTAATGACGACCCGCCAGCCCTCGCTCGCCCACACTTTCGCCTTCGCCACGATGAGCAGCCGGCTCTCGCGGGCGAAACTGTACTTCTCGTTGTCGCGTTCTGCGACCATCTTGTAGGCCAATTCGCATCCCCTTGCGTCGCCCTGCACCCGGCCTCCTCGTGGCAGCGGGCTTTGGCGGCAATTCGCCGGGAGCGTGGCAATTTGATGCCATCCGCAGGCAGTATGGCCGGCCCCGTACCATCGGCAACGGAGCCGATCCTGCTGTTCGGATCGGCGCTAAAGCATGATCCGGAAAAGTGCGAAGCGGTTTTCCGGAAAGATCATGCGTAAACAACAAGCTAAAGCGCGATGACGATTCATCCAAATCTCATCGCGCTTTAGGGTCTGTACTCAATAGGGATTCCCGCTGAGGCGGAGTTGTGATTCAAGACCTCCGAGTCGAAGGGGGGCTTGATGGGGCAAAAGCTATATTGGCTGAGTGAGGCGGAGTGGAAGCGGATTGAACCGCTGTTGCCACGTGGGCGGCGCGGCGCCCATCGCGTGGATGACCGACGCGTGATCAGCGGGATCCTCCACATGCTGCGATCGGGCGCACGCTGGCGAGACTGCCCGGCAGATTACGGCCCCTACACGACCATCTATAACCGCTTCAATCGCTGGAGCCGCCAAGGCGTGTGGGGCAATATTTTCTACGCCTTGACTGGCTCAACCGGCCGGGTCGGGACAATGTCCATCGACGCGACCCACATCAAAGCCCACCGCTCGGCGGCGGGCGCAAAAGGGGACTTCCAGCAGGCGGTCGGCCGCTCGCGAGGCGGACGCACCACCAAAATCCACGCGCTGACCGAGGATTATGGACGTCCGATCGCCTTCGTGATCACGCCTGGCAACTGCCATGACCTCACGGCGGCGCGCGATCTGCTGCCTGCCGTCTCACCTGCTCGACGATTGCTTGCTGACAGGGCCTATGACGCCAATAGCCTGCGTGAGTGGTTGGCCGAGCGCGGAACAAAGGCAGTAATTCCGCCCAACCCAACTCGCAAGCATCCGCACCGGTACGACGTGAAGGCCTACAAAGGACGCAATCTCATCGAACGCATGTTTTGCCGCCTCAAGGACTTCAGGCGGATTGCGACCCGCTACGACAAGCGAGCCGACAACTTCCTCTCGGCCATCCTCTTGGTCGCCGCCGTTACTTGGTGGATCAATTGAGTCCGGACCCTAGCACTACTTTGGCAGATTGTTGATTTTGGCGCGTTTTATAGGATTCCCGAATCAATTTTTCAATGATTCATGGGTGGTCGGCTCTTGGAGGGCTGACCATGCTGGGATGGGAAGACGAACTCGAACGCTGGCTGATGCCGTTCTTGGACCGACTGGGTCATAAGACCCGGCAGCGGATGTGTCCTCTGTATGTTGCGGGATTGATCGGTCCCGGCGATCGTAAGAGCGTTCAGCCGATGGCGGAACGCCTTGCCACCAGCACCTACGACCAGTTGCACCATTTCATTGCGGACGGTGTCTGGGACGCGACGCCGCTGGAGACAGAGTTGCTCAACCAGGCGGACCGACTTGTCGGCGGCAGGGATGCGGTGCTGGTTATTGATGACACCTCACTTCCCAAGAAGGGTGAGCGCTCGGTCGGTGTTGCGGCTCAATACGCCTCGGCTCTCGGTAAAACGGCAAATTGCCAAACACTGGTGTCTTTGACGCTTGCGCGCGGCGAAGTACCCGTGATGGTCGCGTTACGTCTCTTTCTGCCTGACAGTTGGACAAGCGACGAATCTCGTTTGAAGCGCGCTCGCGTGCCAGTCGAACATCGAACGCCACGGTCCAAGCCGGAGATTGCTTTGGCCGAGATTGACCGCGCGATAGCAGCCAACGTGCGCTTTGGATATGTGCTGGCGGATGCAGGATACGGCCTCAGCGCACCGTTTCGACAAGGGCTAACAGAGCGCGGGCTGGTCTGGGCTGTCGGAATCCCGCGGCACCTGAAAGTGTATCCGGTCGATGTGAAGCTCATTTGGCCGATTACCAAAGCCCGCGGGAAACCACGAAAGCACCACGTGCCCGATATCTTATCAATTGCGGCCGAGCAAATGCTGGCCGGCGCCAAATGGAAAACCGTGAGTTGGCGTAGCGGGACGAAAGGTCGGCTTAAAGCCCAATTTGCTGCGGTCCGTGTCCGGACCGCCGACGGCCCTCCGCAGCGGATATGGGATAAAGGTCAGCAGCATCTCCCAGGCGACGAAGCCTGGCTCATTGGCGAGCAACGTGCGTCCGGGGAGAAGAAATACTATCTGGCCAATCTTCCGGCGGCGACGGATCTGCGCACGCTGGCCGCCACCATCAAGGCACGGTGGATTTGTGAGCAGGCGCATCAGCAGTTGAAGGAGGAACTTGGACTTGATCACTTCGAAGGGCGATCATGGCAAGGTCTTCATCGCCACGCCCTGATGACAATGATTGCCTACGCCTTCCTGCAACATCGTCGCCTCGCACACGCGGGGCGGAAAAAGAATCTACGGGCCTCCGCCTCAGCCAACCATGCCAGCCGTACGTCACGCCATCGTCGATCTCATCCTTCGGCCGCAGTCTCAGCATTGCCCATATTGCCGAAGGCAAATCCGTGAAAAACAGCGGCGAAAACACAATCTGCCAAAGTAGTGCTAGTGCACGCGGATAATATGGGGACGGCCGAGATTGATCAGGCCCTGCACCGCCGAGAGGCGGTCATCGAGGGCTGCAATGGTGAGCAGCAGATTGTTGCGACGCTCGTCGAGCAAACCCATCTCGGCGCCGGTGAGCTTCGCGCTCGCCCGTTCCTTGTGGATCGCTTCGAGAGATTTGCGCAATCCGGCGATCAGGCCGGCCAGCTGCTTGGCCTCCTTGGTCATCGACCGCTTTGCGACATTTTGCTGACGGCGCGTCTCCGCTTGGCTCTGTCTCATCATCATCCTCCGGTGCCCCGCTGCCCCGAGTGGATGACTACAGCTTTGGGTAGACATATTACGATCGATGAAATCTGTCCGCGAAGAACTTTCTTAAATTGTACGCGCACGGAACTTGAGCGGCCCGCCAAGCAGAAAGCCCGGCGCGAGGGCCGGGCTTTCCAGGGAAGGCTGAAGCGCGATGAGATTTGGATGAATCGTCATCGCGCTTCAGCTTGTTGTTTACGCATGATCTTTCCGGAAAACCGCTTCGCACTTTTCCGGATCATGCTTTAGTGCTTCTGGTGACCGTCGCCGGGACCGCCGGCCGGGGCGCCACCCGCACGTGGCGCGGCATTGACGTGCGGAGCGCCACCGCCGCCGGGATGCGGCATGGCAGGCGCGGTCGCGCGCGGTGCCGGCATCTGCGCGCGCGCATTCATCGGCGCACCATGACTCACATTCGGCTGCGCCACGTGCGGCGTCGCGGGCCGTGCGGCAGGTGCAGCCGACACGCGCGGCGCTTCATGCGCACGCGCCATCGGTTGGGCACGGACGGCGGCGCGGCTTGCAGCTTGCTCGTGCATCATGCGCGCCTGTGCATCGCGCGGATTGCGGCTCTGCACATTGGCCCGCTCATGCGCGATGCGCTCGCTACGGCCGACGCGCGTCCGGTCGGCCGTTACTGCAGCGTCGCGTTTCGTGATCGCCGCATCACGCTTCGTGATCGCAGCGTCGCCCCTTCCGATCGCAGCGTCGCGCCTTGCGATCGCAGCGTCGCGCCTTGCGATCGCGGCGTCGCGGGTGGCAATCGCGGCATCGTGCCGTGAGGTCGTAGCGTCACGCCCCGAGATCGCGGCGGCACCCTTGCCACGCACGCCTTCACGTTCCAGCGCAATTGCTGCGTCACGCGTCGCTGCACGACCGATACGGGCTGCGCCCGGGTCGAGCGTCATCCGCGTCGCAAAGCGCTCGTGCGAGATCCAGTAATTATTCCAGTAAGCGTGGCGGCGGTACCAGGGGCGTCCCGCATAATAGCTCGACCAGTACGAGGTCAGCACGAAGGGCACGACTGGCACGTCGATCTCGTCGACATAGTCGGGGAGATAGACGTAGTGATTGCGGTAGAGATATTCGAGATATTGCGAGGATACCCAGCCGCGATCGTCGGAGAAGCTCACGTCGCACCAGGCATTGCCGCGCAGGCAGCCATGGATGTTGACGCGGGCGCCGCCGGGGATGCGATCGACCAGGGGAAAGCCCGCGCCCGGCCCGGCACGCAGACCGGTCGAGACGGTGACGATGCCCGGCGCGGCCAGTGCGGCCGTCGGGGCGAGCAGCAATGCAGCAAACAGAACGCTTCTGAGTCTCATGGCATGTTCCTCCTCTGCGAGACGGAACGCGCAAGCGAAACGGGCGTTCCGCCTGTCATCATTGCATCCGCCGAAAGATTGAGAACACGCCGCGCGCGGAGTTCAATATTCATCCGCCGTTCATCGACACCGCGAGCGTAGCAATTCCAGCGTCAGTTCACCGGCAGCATGAAGGCGTCGAAGTACGAGGCGAGCCCTGCAAAGTCGTCGAGCGGCAGCACGCTGGCGACATACTGGTCGGGCCGGACCACGACCATGCAGCCGGCTTTTCGATCGATGCCGCGCATTGCGAAGACGTCTTGGCCGCCCTTGAGGTCCGGAGAAAACATCTTCTCGTAGTCGATCAGACCATAGCGGCCCTTGCGCGGGAGCAGCATTGGCGGCATCGCCGCGACGGCAAGCTCACGATGATCCTGCTGGAAGACGGCACGCAGGTCGATCACGCTGTCGATGTCTGCGCCAACAGGCGTGTATCGCCGCATCGGCGGTTCCCGGGATTCGGCAAGGAAGTTGCACAAGCCACGAATGGCCGAGCCGGCAGCCGCAGGATTCTCGGCAGGCGAAAACGCGTAGATGCGGAATCGGCCATCGGCCTGCGCCGCGTGGCCGAGATGCACCGGCTTGGCGTCCGCCACACGGATCACCGGCGCAGAATGGAAGCGCTTGCCGATAACGAGGCCTTCCGCGAGATGCTGATGCGTGGCCGCGCCGGTGAGAACCGATGGACGGTAATGCGTCGCCGTCCCTGCCGTGTAGCGGCCGTGCCGGACGAAATAATCCTGTGTCTTCGCCGCATCGGCACCGGCGGCCTTCGCGGCGGAAGCGAGAATTCCCGCCCATTCGCGGTCGAAATCGATCAACTCCTTCGCGACCGCCTGGCGCTCCGCCGAATAGGAGTGCAGCAAGCTCGGCGCACATTGCTTGCGGAGCACGGCGGCGAGCTTCCAACCGAGATTGAAGGCATCCTGCATCGAGACATTCATGCCCTGCCCGGCCTTCGGGCTGTGGGTGTGGCAGGCATCGCCGGCGATGAAGATGCGCGGCAGGCGCGTATCGATCTCCGCCTCCGGCACATCGTCGAACTTGTCGGTCAGGCGCTGGCCGATCTCGTAGACCGACCACCAGGCGATTTCCTTCACCTCGAGCGAATACGGCTTCAGGATCCGCTGCGCTTTCGCAATCACGTCGTCGGCAGTGATGTTGCGATTGGCGACGCGCTCGCCGACGTCGAGTTTTGCGAGCTCGACATAGATGCGGACCATGTAGCCGCCTTCGCGCGGAATGATCAGCAGGCTGCCGTCCTTGGCCGACTGGATCAGGGACTTGAAGCGGATATCAGGGAAATCCGTCACGGCCAGCACGTCCATCACGCCCCAGGCGTGGTTGGCGGAATCGCCCTGCAGCTCGCGCCCGATCGATTTGCGCACCGTGCTGCGTGCGCCGTCGCAGCCGACGACGTAGCGCGCCCTGATCGTCTCGACCTTCCCCTCGTTTCCAGCATCGACGCGTTCGAGCCGCACGATCACGGCATGATCGGCGGCATCAGCCGCCGGATCGACATGGAGGTCAAGCACGCGCCGGCTGTAATATGGCGCGAGCTTCGCCGGCGATTTGCGCATGACGTCGAGAAAGCAGTCATGGACGCGCGCCTGGTTCAGGATGACGTGCGGGAATTCCGACAGTCCGTCCTCGACGTCCTGCACCCGGCCGCTGCGCGTGATCTTCTCCGGCGTCCGCTCATCCGGCTTCCAGAACGTCGTCTCGTTGACCCAATAGGCCTCCTTCAGCACACGTTCGCTGAAGCCATAGGCGTGGAACATCTCCATGGTGCGGCAGGCGATACCGTCGGCCTGCCCGACCAGCAGGCGCTCCGGCTTCTGCTCGACGATGCAGGTCTTGATATCGGGGAATTGCGCAAGCTGAGCGGCGAGCGTCAGGCCGGCAGGCCCGCAGCCGACGATGAGAACGTCGACCTCGGCAGGCACGCTTCCCGCCGCCCCCGACGCCTGAACGCGCGCAGCGGGATCGGCGATTTCTGGGTCGCCCGGCTGAAATCCATTGAGATGGAATTGCATGAGCACCTCTCCCGTCAACTTCTGTTTGGATATTGATCAGTATGCTGACTATCAGTATACTTGTCAATGACCCTCACCCTCCGCGGAGACTTCGGTGAAAGACCACAACGACATGCCCGGGCATCTGGCGCGCCGCTTCCAGCAGATCGCGGTCGCGGTGTTCCTGGCCGAGGTCGAAGACGCCGGCTTCGATCTCACGCCGGTGCAGTACGCCGCGCTCGCGACCATCAAGGCCAATCCGGGGCTGGACCAGGTAACGCTCGCAGGATTGATCGCCTACGATCGTACCACCATCACCGGCGTGATCGACCGCCTCGTCCAGAAGGGCCTCGCGGAGCGCCGCCCCTCCAGCCGCGACCGCCGCGCGCGGGAGCTTGAGATCACCGACGAAGGCCGGCGCACGCTGCGCAAGATCACGCCGGCCGTCGAATCCGCGCAGCGCATCATGCTGCGTGGTCTCAGCGCGAAGGAGAGCGAGGAGCTGATGCGGCTCTTGCGCAAGGCCATCGCCGCCGGCAATGAGCTCAGCCGCGCTCCGCTGCGCGATGCGCAGGTCTGATGCCGCACGCCGTCCGTAATTGTCGCAGCGCACGAAACCAGGAACTAACCTTCGGCTGCTAACGTCGGCCGCATTGGGCGCTTAACGCGCGATTAACTTTGCGGGGCGGAGTTTCGGATGTCCAGGTTCGTCGTTATGGCCGCAGCCATCGCGCTCTCGACCGGTCACGCGCTCGCCAACGGCCATGGCGGCGGCGATACCCCGCCCCCGCCGAAACCCGAGGCGACGACGGCACCGGCGAAGGTGGTCCTGACCAAGCAGGGTCCCAAGCTCGTCGATCTCAAGGGCATGACGCTTTATTATTACGAGCGCGACACCACCGGGAAGACCTCGAACTGCAACGGCAAGTGCACCGAGAGCTGGGTGCCGCTGGCGGCGACGGCCGACGCCAAGGCTGTCGGCGACTTCACCGTGATCAGCCGCAACGACGGCACCAAGATGTGGGCGTACCGCTACCGCCCGCTCTACACCTCGCCCGCCGACAAGGCGCCGGGCGATGCCAACGGCAATGCCACGACGCTGCAATGGCGCATTGCCCGGCCTGAGTAGCAGCGCAGAAACAACCTGGCTCGAACGGCCGGTCGCGCAGCCTCACCCGCGCCAGCGCCCGCCCGTTTCGGCCTGCGCGCTCTGCCCTGGCGGCAGTACCACCACGGTAGAGCCCAGCTTCACCCGATCATAGAGATCGATCACGTCCTCGTTGCGCATCCGGATGCAGCCGGACGAGATCGCCTGCCCGATATATTCGGGCTGGTTGGTACCGTGGATGCGGTAGAGCGTGTCCTTGTTGCCGACATAGAGATAGATGCCCCGCGCGCCCAGCGGATTGGCAGGCCCCCCGGGAACGCGCGCCGGATAGGGGCCGAGTCGCGCCTGGATATCCGCTGTCGGAACCCAGTCCGGCCATTCCGCCAAGCGGCCGACACGCGCGACGCCGGAAAACGCCATGGCTTCCTCACCGACCGCAACGCCGTAGCGGATCGCCTTGCCATCGGGCAGCACGTAATAGAGGTAACGCGCATCGGTATCGACCAGGATCGTGCCCGGCTGCTCCTTGCGACGGTAGTCCACGATGTGGCGGAGATATTGCTCGGGCACGTTCGCCTGCGCATAAGGCGTGTGCGCGAGCAACTGACGGTCGCGCGGCGTCATGCTCGCATCCGTCGATGGCGAAAGCGTCGCCTGCATGCAGCCGCCCAGCGGCAACATGGCTGCGACGAACAAAACGAGTAGAGATCTTGGCACCGCCGGCCCCCGGATAGCGGATAGCAGCGCCCCCAGCAGCCCCACATGCTGCCAAAATCGTGCTGAAAACAAGGCAGGATGGAACAATTGCGCGTGTTCGACAAACCGGGTTCCATCACCACAAACGGCGGAAGACTGTCGCATCATCTCCATTCCCTCGCCTTGCTTTGGTCAAACCCGGCTGGACTCGTTGCGGCATGGGGATCGGCATGGGCTCACCTCAGATCAGCCCCGCGCCAATGCGGACGAATTAAACCTCATCAACCGGGCTTCAAAGGAGCTGCGATGCTCGCGACGCTGAATGCCAAGCAAATCGTCGATGAGATCGTGAAGGACACGATCAAGGACAACGATCCGCATGACGCGCTTCAGATCTCTCCGGAGATCGTGCTGGCTTCGCGGCCAGCCAGCGTGCCCCCCGCGCTGGCGCCGGAGATCGCGCCGCGTCCGGAGCCCAAGTTTACTCCGGAGCCCAAGTTTACTCCGGAGCCAAAGTTTACTCCGGAGGCAAAGTTTACTCCGGAGCCGAAGTTCACTGTGGAGCCGCCGCGCGCGCCCGAGCCCACCATCAACGTCGTCTACGGAAAGCCCGCCGCGGCACCGTCGGTCGACACGGCTGTCCGCGTCACGTCCAGTGATGGTCCGGTCAGGCCGAAGCGATCCTCGATCGGCAAGTGGCTGCGCGGTGCGTTCGTCACGTTCCTGCTTGCGGGCACCAGCGTGGCGGCCGCCATCGCCTGGGAGAAGCACGGCGACACAGCAAAGCAAATGCTCGCCGAATGGACGCCGGTATTGACGTCGCTGATGCCGTCTTCCATGCCGCTGATGTCTTCGACCCCGCAGGCGACGCCCGTCGCGGCGGCGCAAGCTGCCCCGCCTGAAGCGCCAGCGGTAACCGAACAAGCGGCCGATCAAGCTGCGACCCCGCCTGCGACCCAGCTTGCCGCCGCGCCCGCAACAGCGCAGCCCGACACCTCGCAGTCGTTGCAGTCGCAGTCGTTGCAGTCAATGACGAACGATATCGCCGCGATGGCGCAGCAGATCGAGCAGCTCAAGGCCAACATCGCCGAGTTGAAGGCCGGACAGGAGCAGATGGCGCGTGAGATGGCGAAGCCGCCTGCGCCCAGGCCAGTGGCTGTTGAGACGAGGCCGGCCGATCCGCGCCCGCGCGCTGCTGCGCTCCCGCCGCAGCCTCCCGCGCCGCCGCTTCGCAAGCCCAAACCGGCTGTCAGGCCGGCCGTGACGCGGACCTACATGCCGGCCTATTCGCCCGCGCCGCCCGCGCCTCCACCGCCATCGCAGGCAGCCGCGGCCCCGCCGCCAGCGGCGCCCGTTGCGACGACGCAAGCCGTTGCCGATGACGACGGACCTGTCGTGCGTCCGCCGATGCCGCTGCGCTAGCAGCGGCAGACGACAGCACGACATCGCGCACGCTGTCCGAGTCGGTGTGATGCGTTGAGTCCGGGCGATTACGGAAGCGATGCCTCGTTCGTCTTCCGCTCAAGAGAAAAGGCCGTCGGGATCTATGCCGCCGGCCTTCTCTTGCAGCTGCCGGTTCCCGGAGCCCGGTTCTGCTGCAATTCCATGCCTTATGATCCCGCGGATATATTTAACAAAATCTTAACGAACCCGCACGCTGCACATCATTTCTGCGCCATAAGCCCAGAGATTGCGCGGCTAGTACATTCGGCAGATATCGACTCAGTGGTACCATCCGACATGCGTTGAGACTTGCGCTGAAGCTCAGATCGTCACACCGGGGGAAGTCGGATGCCCTACTACTCTTTCGATCTCGTGGTTGGTGAAGAGTTCAAGAACCAAGGTGGAATCATCCTCGAAGACATCGAGGTTGCCTCCGATCGCGCCGATCAATTGGCGTGCGAGCTGTCGCAGGTGAAGCCGGAGCTGCAGCAGAAGGGTTGCGCGGTGCGCGTCACCGATGGCGATCACAACGAGCTCTATCGCACGCCGCTCGATCCGGTGCCGGCCTGGCAGCGCTAAGCTGAGCCTAAAGCATGATCCGGAAAGATCATGCGTAAACAACAAGCTAAAGCGCGATGACGATTCATCCAAATCTCATCGCGCTTTAGTCCAGCGTCGGCGGCTCGAACCAGTTCGTTAGCGACAATCCGCCATCGACGACGAAGGCTGCGCCGGTGACGTAAGCGGAAAGCTTGTTCGACAGCACCGTGAGCGCCATCGGCACGAGATCCTGGGCCTCGCCGAGACGCCCTAGCGGAATGTGCCGCGCCAGCGCGGGATCGGCAACGAAGCCACCGGCTGCGATCGCGCCGGGCACCAGCGCGTTGACGCGGATATCATGGCGGCCAAACGTCTTGGCCAGCTCCTTCACCAACATCCCCAGCCCCGCCTTCGCCGTCGAATAATGCGGCAGGTTGCGCGGGGTGCCCGCATGCAGCGAGGTCAGAAACAGGAACGAGCCCGGCCGCTTCGCCGCGATCAGCCGTTTTGCGAGCTCGCGCGCCAGATGAAATCCGGCATCGAGATTGACGGCGTGCATCTCCTGCCATGTCCTGCGATCGACCGCGAGCGCATGATCGGCCTCCCGCCGCGGCGGCGAGGCGCTGTGGACGAAATGCGTGATCGCGCCCAGCGCGGCATGTGCGGCAGTCAACAGCTCATCGCAGGCCTCGAGCCTGGCGAGATCGCCGACCCAAGGCACGGCCAAATCGGGCCTCTCGCTCGCGCTGATCGCGGCACGCACCCGCTCCGCGTTCACATCCGCGAACATGGTGCGGACGCCCTCGCCGACCAAGCCTAGCGCGATCGCGCGGCCGATGCCGTTGCCCGCGCCGGTGACGAGCGCGGTGTCGTATGCGGGATCGAACGGCGTGCTCAACAGGCTCATGTTGCGCTCCGCGGCTGGGGAGCGCCAGGTTAGCCCACCGCCCGGACGGACGACAATCGCGCTCCAGCCCCATTGCCGAGCGGCGCGCCGGACGCTAGCCTCTCAAAAAAACGGAGGAGGTTCCAGGGATGCGCGCCGGTTTTCTGATGACGGGCCTGTTGCTGATGGCTGCGCCGGCGCAGGCGGCCGACGCGCCGCCGCGGTCGACCTATGTGACGATGGTCTTGCAGGCCTTCGCCGCCAAGGTCGAGTGTCCCAATACGGACCTCGTCTATCAGGACCTCGTGCAGAGGGCGCAGCAGATGCATCTGCCCGACGGCACCACCGAGAAGGTACGTAAGGCGATTGCCTGGATGCACACTGGCGGCAAGATGGGTGAGAAGCAGGACGATGATTTGATGGCCGAGGTCGCGGTCGCGACCCAGGCGACCGACATGGACCAGCGCCGCCTCGGCATGCCCGGCTGGTGCGAGGCCCAAAAGACCAACCTCGCCGGCCTGATCCGCAGCAAGGGCGGCTAGCCGGTTTCGCGGTGTTAAGCACGCCGCGACGGAACCTGCGCTACGGCCCAAAATCGTCACAATCCTCGAAAGCATGCGGCCTCCTGGAATTCGAACAGGAGGTCCTCATGCGGAGTATCCATTGCGTTTTCGCCGGCGCGATTGCGGCCGCCACGGTGCTGACTGCGCCCGCACTGGCGAGGAATTCCGATGCCCAGAAGGGCGAGGAAAAACCCACATCGTCGTCGTCCTGCAGTGCCTATCAGCAGGCGCCGGACGGCACGTGGGAACCGCTCCCCTGCAAGGAGTCGGGCGAGCGTGCGCAGCCCCAGACACACAATCGCACTTCGTCGCAAGGCGCTGACCGCGGGGAGCGTTGAGCGTGACCGGGCCTCTGAATGTCAGCTCTGATGCGGGCCGCGCATGATCTTCATGGCGTCCACGATGTGACGCCACTCCTTGGCCTCCTCGGCCTCGCCGCGGCCCTCGCAGGCCTGAGCCTGCTCGGCGGCCTTCGCGATCGCAGCAAAACCGTGCTGCTCGAGCATCTGCCGGGCAACGGTATGGACCTGGACCTCGGACATCATGGGCGCTCTCCGGTCTGACCAACTGCGGTGCAACGCTCCCGCGGGTTGTTCACAACGATTGAAGCCCGGGCGCGTTCCGTCCGATCGACGTGAGCCCGAAGACAAGGCGGCCGCCATGCCCGGCGGACCGCCTTCTCACCCACCCCATAACGGGAATCTTCGGCCGCGTGCCCTACGCGACCGCCACCTTCTTGCGCTCGAAGTCGTTGGGCACCTCGATGTCGACCTCCAGGGTCGAGACCTCGTCGCCGCGCTCGAGCCGGACGATGACCTTGGTCGGGTCCAGCGTCACATGCTTGGACACGACGGCGAGAATTTCCTCACGCAGCACACCGAGCAGATCGGGCTGGCCGCGCATTCCGCGTTCATGGGCAAGCAGGATCTGCAGCCGTTCGCGAGCGACGGGCGCCGAGGCCTTCTTGCCGCGGAGAAGTCGAAGCAGACCCATGCTCATGCAGCCCTCCGTCGCAGCAGACGATCCATCAGGCCTCTCCGCTCGGCAGGAACATGCATCGTCACGTTCTCGCCGCAGAGGCGCTTGGCCGCGTCCATGTAGGCCCGCGCCGGCGCGCCGTCCGCGTTGGACAGAGTCACCGGTGTGCCGACGTTGGAGGCCTTCAACACGTCCTGGCTCTCGGGGATGATGCCGAGCAAGGGCGTGGCCAGGATCTCGAGGATGTCGTCGATGGTCAGCATCTCGCCCCGCGCGGCGCGCGAGGGATCGTAGCGGGTTATGAGAATGTGCTTCTCGACCCGCTCACCCTTCTCGGCCCGCACCGTCTTGGAATCGAGCATGCCGATGATGCGGTCGGAATCGCGCACCGAGGAGACTTCCGGATTGGTGACGATCACGGCCTCGTCCGCGAAGCGCATCGCCATGGACGCGCCGCGCTCGATGCCGGCCGGGCTGTCGCAGATCACCCAGTCGAAGCGGCTGCGCAACTCGGCGATGACCTTGCCGACGCCCTCTTCCGTCAGCGCGTCCTTGTCGCGGGTTTGCGAAGCCGGCAGCAGCCACAGATTCTCCAGCCGCTTGTCGCGGATCAGCGCCTGCGGCAGCTTTGCCACCCCCTGCACCACGTTGATGAGGTCGAACACCACGCGGCGTTCGGCGCCCATCACGAGGTCGAGGTTGCGCAAGCCGACGTCGAAATCGACGACGACCACCTTGTCGCCGCGCTGCGCGAGCGCCGCTCCCAGCGCGGCGGTCGTGGTAGTCTTGCCGACCCCGCCCTTGCCTGATGTCACGACCAGTACCTTACTCATCGCAAATGTCTCCTTTGCTGGTCAGTTCAGCGCTGTAATTCGCATGGTATTCCCCTGCAGCCAGGCCTGCGCCGGTTTGCCGCGCAGGGCCTCGTCGATGTCGTCGGCAGTCTGATAAAACCCATCGATCGCAAGCAGTTCGGCTTCGATCTTCTGGCAATAGATGCGCGCGCTGGTGTGTCCGTTCACGCCCGCCATGGCGCGGCCGCGCAGCGCGCCATAGACGTGGATCGAGCCGCCGGCGACGACTTCGGCGCCGGAGCCGACCGAGCCCAGAATGGTGACGTCGCCTTCCGGGAAGATCACGGTCTGGCCCGAGCGCACGGGGTTTTCGAGCAGCAGCGACGTCGGCTTGGTCTCGGCCTTCAGTTCGGCCTTCTTCGGCGCGCTCGGCTCGACCACGCAGCTGCGCCCACCATTCAGCAGCGGCGGCATCATCGGTGTCAGCCTTCCCTCCTCCACGCCCTCGATGCCGAGCACGCGGATGTTGCGGTCCTGAAGACTGGTGAGCAGATGGCCGATGCCGGCCTGGCTGAGGTCGACCGAGGACAGATCGATCACCACGGGCCGACCGGCGAAGAAGCCTGGCGAGCGCGCGATGGTGGCGTCGATCTCATGCAGCCAGTCCTGGACCGGAACCGTCGGCGTGAACACGAAAGCCACATAGGAGCGCCCTCGCAGGCGCACCATTTGACGTTGGACTTTAGCTGCAGCCTCCATCACGGCCGACTCGTTCCCTGTTATTGAATGGTTAACGATGCGGCGGATATGGTTAACGGCGGGTTAACTTTCCGTGGGATTACGTGGGGAAGGATCGTGGCAGATTGCGCGCTCCCATGTCCCGGACGCGCTGCAACGCGCAAGCGTTGCTGCGCAGAACCGGGGGTCATGCTCTCGGCGAGATGGGCCCCGGCTCTGCAGCGAATCGTCAAAGGGACGCTGCGCTGCGTCCGGGGCACGAGCGGAGAGCAAGGCACACACTTTCCACATCGTCATTGCGAGCGCAGCGAAGCAAATCCAGACCGCCTCCCGCGGGGAGCCTCTGGATTTGCTTCGCTGCGCTCGCAATGACGAGGACAGACGGTGAGCCCGCCCCCTACTTCTTCACCTTGCTCGCATCCATCTTGATGCTGGGATCGAGCATCTTGGTCGTGAATGCGGTGGTGACGTCGAACGGCTTCTCCATGCCGAGATAGGTCTGGACCAGTTCGTAGTCCTTCTTCATTCGCTCGCCGTCGATCCAGCCGAGACCCTTGGTGGTCGTGAACTCGTCGGTCATCAGGAATTTGATGCGCTCCCACTGCCGCTCCTGGTTCTCCTTGTCGAGACCGGAGACCTGGTCGAGCAGCGCCTTCAGGCACGGCGTGACGTCGGCAACGCACGCCGCAAAGGCCTTCTGCGTCACGCGCACGAAATCCTCGACGACCTTCGGATTCTTCTGAAGGTACGCGCCGTTGACGATCAGCGAATTGCCGTAAGGGTTGAGCCCGATGTCCTTCCAGTTGAGGTAGCCGAGATCGGGTCCGAACTCGATGACCTTCAGGTCGTGCTCGTTGTAGAAGTCGCTGATGATATCGACGGTGTGGCTCTTCAGCGCCGCGATCTTCGCGGTCGGTCCGACATTGACGAAGCCGACGGAGTCGGGCGCGAGCCCTGCCGCCTTGGCGAACGCCGGCCACATCACGCGCGAGGCATCGCCCGGCGGATTGCCGATCTTGTGGCCGGGGAAATCCTTCACGCCGTTCACGCCATAGCTCTTCAGCCAGTAGAAGGTCTGGCCGGTATTGGCATAGACGCTCATCACCGCGACCGCGTCGGCGCCCTTGCTCTTGGCCACCAGCATGGTGGCGAGATCGGCGACGCCGAACGGCGAGCCGCCGGAGCCGACCTTGGCGGCGGAGACGCCGGAGCCCTTGCCGGTCTCGATGGTGAGGTCGATGCCGGCCTTCTCGTACCAGCCCTGCGACTTGGCGTAATAATAGGGCGAGTGATCGGCCGTCGGCGTCCAGTTCAGGATCAGATTGACGGCTTCTCCCGCATGCGCGGGCACCGCCGACGTACCGACTCCCAAGGCCAACATCAGGGCCGAGCCCGCCGCCTGCAAACGCTTCATCGCATCTCTCCTCGTTGCCGCGACCCGGCTTGTCGCTCTCCCCTTGTGAGGATACCAATGCAACAAGCCCGCCCTCAACTTGTCAACTGTTTGGTTGGAAATGCCCGCAAAACGATCTGGCGACACCGTGCCGCAGCGCCGCGACCCCGTCGCCACCCGCAAGAAACTGCTGACGGCGGCGCGCCAGGAATTCGCCCGGCACGGTCTTGCGGGCGCCCGCGTCGACGAGATTGCCGGGCGTGCCGGCGTCAACAAGCAGCTCGTCTATCACTATTTCGGCGACAAGGACGCGCTGTATCTGGCCGTGCTCGAATGGGTCTACGAGGACATCCGCGAGCAGGAGCGAAGGCTCAATCTCGAAGGCCTGCCGCCGGAGACGGCGATCCGCAAGCTGATCGAAGCGTCGTTCGACCACCTGGCGGCGAACCCTGATTTCATCGTGCTCTTGAACGACGAGAACCGCGGCGGCGCCCGCCACGTCCGCGGCTCGACCCGGCTGGAGGCGATGCACTCACCGCTCGTGAGAAGCGTTTCCCACATCCTCAACGAGGGGGTGCGCGCAGGCGTGTTCCGCAAGGGGATCGATCCCGTCCAGCTCTATATCTCGATTGCGGGGCTCAGCTATTTCTTCTTCTCCAACACGCCGACGCTGTCGGCGATCTTCGGCAAGGATCTGTCGAGCCGTGCCCAGCGGCGCGCCCGGCGCCGGCACGTCGCCGACCTCGTGCTGCAGTCGCTCCGGCCCTAATCAACCAACTGGTTGAAACTTTCTCGAAGGCCGGTTAGGCTTGCGACCTGCGGCATCGCTGCCGCGGCCAACAGGGAGCAGTCGGTGGCAGGAGACAGCGCACGCAGCTCGCGCAGCTTTGCGATCATCCTGATCGTGCATCTCGCCGTGCTCGTGCTGTGGCAGGTCGCGGTCGATGCCTTCCACGTGCCGAAATTCATCCTGCCCTCCCCGCTCGCGACGGTGCAGACGCTGGGGACGGCGGGCTACGCCTGGGGCGCCAACACGCTGGTGACGGCGATCGAGATCCTCGGCGGCTTTGCGCTCGGCGCATTCGTCGGCGTGGCGCTCGCCGTGATCTTCAGCTGGGCCCCGCTGCTGAGCCTCGTGCTGCTACCGCTGTTCGTCACGCTGAACATGATCCCGAAAGTCGCGCTCGGCCCGCTCTTCATCGTCTGGTTCTCCTACGGCATCGTGCCCAACATCCTGATCGCCTTCAGCATCTGCTTCTTCCCGATCCTGCTCACCACCGCGCGCGGCCTGCGCGAGGTCGAGCCTGATCTGCTCGACCTCGTCAAATCGCTGCGCGGCTCGCGCTGGACGCTGTTCCGCAAGATCCAGCTGCCGGGATCGCTGCCCTACGTGTTCTCCGGCATGAAGGTCGGCGCCATCCTGGCGGTCGCCGGCGCCATCGTCGGCGAGTTCATCGCCTCCGAGCGCGGGCTCGGCTACCTCATGATCCAGGTGCAGTCCTCGCTCGACACGCCCGCGATGGTGATGGCCGTCGTGCTGCTGACGCTGCTCGGCGTCGCTCTCTATGGCCTGGTGCTGGCCCTCGAACGCATGTTCGTGGTCGGTGACGCAAGGCAGACCTGACAACGGCAGAATTAAGACCCGGGACAAATCCATGCTGCTCACACGCCACACGCTGCCGAAGACCATCCCCGATGTCGCTGCGCTCGACGAGCTCTTGTGCCGGCCGACGCAGGCGCTGATCGACGACCTCGAGAAGGTCGAGGGCGACATCATGATCCTCGGCGTCGCCGGCAAGATGGGCCCGACGCTGGCGGGGCTCGCGAAAGCCGCCGCGCCGGACCGCCGCGTCATCGGCGTCGCGCGCTTCAGCGACCCGAGCGTGAAGGATTGGCTGCATGCGCGTGGCGTCGAGACCATCAATTGCGACCTGATGGACGAGCGCGCAATTCAAGCGCTGCCCAAAGCGGCGAACATCGTCTTCATGGCGGGACGCAAGTTCGGCGCCGAGGGCGATCTGTCGCTGACCTGGGCGATGAACGCGCATGTGCCGGCGCTGGTCGCGCAGGCCTTCCCGTCCTCGCGCATCGTGGCGTTCTCGACCGGCTGCATCTATCCCTTCGTGCCGGTCGACGGCAAAGGCTCGACCGAGGAGATGGCGCCGAATCCGCCCGGCGAATACGCCCAATCCTGCGTCGGCCGCGAGCGCATGTTCGAATATTTCTCGCGCAAGTTCGGCACGCCGGGTCGCCTGTTCCGCCTCAATTACGCGATCGACATGCGTTACGGCGTGCTGCACGATATCGCGACGAAAGTGCTCAATGGTTCGCCAATCGACGTCAGCCTCGGCCATGTCAATTTCATCTGGCAGGGCGATGCGTCGGCGCAGGCGCTGCGCTGCCTCGCCCATTGCACCACGCCGACCTCACCGCTCAATGTCAGCGGCCACGAGATTTTGGCGGTGCGCGATCTCGCCCAGAAATTTGGCGCCAGGTTCGGCCGCGCGCCGGTGCTGACGGGCAAGGAAGAGCCGACGGCGTGGCTGACCGACACGTCGAAAGCAGTTGAGCTGTTCGGCCTGCCGGTGGTCGACACCGAGCAGCTGATCGCCTGGACCGCGGATTGGGTCTCTCGGGCCATGCCGAGCCTCGGCAAGCCCACCAAATACGAGGTGCGCGATGGACGCTACTGACGGGCCGCCCGTCCTCAAGCTCGGCGTGCAGGACGCGATCGCAGGGCTGGCGCTCTCGACGGAAGCGCACTGGAATCAGACCGAAGAGGACTGGCGCATCTTCCTGCGCGAGGGCATCGTGTTCGGCATCCGCGACGGAGCGCGACTGGTCGCGACCGCAGCCCTCCTGCCCTATTCCGGCAACAACGCCTGGATCAGCATGGTGCTGGTATCAGGCACGCACCGCCGCCGCGGCCTTGCAACGCGTCTGGTCGATGCCTGCCTGGAAACGGCGCGCAAGAATGGACTGACGAGCTGGCTCGATGCGACGCCCGACGGCGCCGCCGTCTACGGACCGCTCGGATTTACACCGATCCTTCAATTGCGCCGTTTGAAGCTGGAGAAATCCGCGCAGGCCACCGAGGCGGCCCCATCGGCCGCAACGCTCGAGGCGCTTTGTACCCGCGACCGGCGCGCCACCGGCTTCGACCGCACTGCTCTGCTGACCGCTTTCACACAGCGCGCTGGGTCACGCATCGTCGCAGCAAGCGGATGCATTGCGTTGGTCCGCGACGGCAGAACCGCGCGCCATATCGGCCCGTTATTCGCCGATCATGCCACCGAAGCGCTGGCGCTGGTTCGCGCGATTGCAGGATCCCAAGACGGCCCACTTCTGCTCGATGCCGTCGCGTCACAAGCTGCGTTCCTGGAGGGATTGACGAGGTCCGGCTGGACCATCGAGCGGCCGTTCCAGCGCATGCGGTTCGGCCCCGCCACCATCGCGGCCGAAGAAACGCCATTCGCCGTCGCCGGCCCCGAATTCGGATAGGATATCATGCACCACAGCCAGATCAACAGCGACATCCGCAAGCTGATCGCCGAAGGCACCGTGCTGCCGGCACACCCCCTCGCGCTCACCGCCGGGCGCCGGCTCGACAAGACGCATCAGCGCGCGTTGACGCGCTATTACATCGACGCCGGCGCGGGCGGCCTCGCCGTCGGCGTTCACACGACGCAGTTCGCGATCCGCGACGTCGGTCTCTATCGTCCCGTGCTCGAGCTCGCCGCCGAGACCGCCGCGAGCTGGACCACCCGGCCGCTGGCGCTGGTCGCCGGCCTCGTCGGGTCAACCAGCCAGGCAACCACTGAGGCCCGCACCGCACGCGACATCGGCTATCATGCCGGCCTGCTCAGCCTTGCGGCGATGAAAAGCGCCTCCGAGGACGAGATCATCGCCCATTGCGCGGCCGTGGCCGCCGAGATTCCGCTGGTCGGCTTCTACCTCCAGCCGGCCGTCGGCGGCGTCATCCTGTCGAGCCGGTTCTGGCAACGCTTCGCCGCGATCGACAATGTCGTTGCAATCAAGATCGCACCGTTCAACCGCTATCGGACACTCGACGTGCTGCGCGGCGTGGCGGCCGCCGGCGCGCTCGACCGCGTCGCGCTCTACACCGGCAATGACGACCACATCCTGCTCGACCTGATGCTCCCGTTCGATCTCCGCGACAACGGCATCACCACGCGAACCTATTTCAAAGGCGGCCTGCTCGGCCACTGGTCCGTGTGGACCGCGACTGCCGTCAAGCAGTTCGAGCGCTGCAAGGCGGCGCGGCACAAGGACAGCGTGCCGGCCGACCTGCTGGCGCTCGATGCCCGCGTCACCGATTGCAACAGCGCCTTCTTCGACGTCGCCAACAATTTTCACGGCTGCATCGCCGGCTGCCACGAGGTGTTGCGGCGCCAGGGTCTGATGCAAGGCCTGTGGTGCCTCGATCCGAACGAGGCCCTCAGCCCCGGCCAGAAGGAGGAGATCGACCGCGTCACGCGCGAGCACGCGGACCTCAGCGACGATGCCTTCGTCGCCGCGAACTTGAACAAATGGCTGGCATGAGCTCAGACCCCTTCATCAGCCTGCAAGGCGTCCGCAAGGTCTATCGCTCTGGCGGCGCGGAGTTTCTCGCGGTGTCCGACGTCACGATGGACGTCGCTGAAGGTGAGCTGGTCTCGCTGGTCGGCCCCTCCGGCTGCGGCAAGACGACAGTGATGAAGATCCTTGCTGGCCTGCACGGCGCCGACGGCGGCACTGTCAGGATAGGCAATACCAACAGCCCGTTCGATCCGACCCGCGACATCGGCATGGTGTTCCAGCAGGCGCTGCTCTTGAAGTGGCGCACCATCCTGGAAAACGTGCTGCTGCCGGCCGAGATCGTCGGCCTGCCGATGAAGGCCGCGCGCGAGCGGGCGCGCGACCTGCTCAACCTCGTCGGGCTCGCCGGCTTTGAGCAGAAATATCCGCAGCAGCTGTCCGGCGGCATGCAGCAGCGCACCGCGATCGCGCGCGCCTTCATTCATGATCCAAAACTGATCCTGATGGACGAGCCGTTCGGGGCGCTGGATGCGCTGACGCGCGAGCAGATGAATCTGGAGATGCTGCGGATCTGGCGCGAGAGCGGCAAGACCATCATCTTCGTCACGCATTCGATCCAGGAAGCCGTCTTCCTGTCCTCGCATTGCGCCGTGCTGACGGCGGGACCTGCGAAGATGGCCGACTATTTCGCAATCGACCTGCCCTTCCCGCGCGACCTGCCGCTCAAGACCACGGACGCGTTTGGAGCGTATGCAAGGCGGATATATGCGAAGCTGGGACTGGGCGCGGCGTAGACGATAGTCCGGAGCCCGGATGGAGTCCGGTAGGTTGGGCGAAGGGAAGCGTGCCCACCATGGCGAGTGAAGCAAGAAATGGTGGGCACGGCGCAAGGGCGCCTTTGCCCGCCCTTACGGGAGCGCGGCGCAATCGCGACACCGCGCCCGCATCGTCCGCTCAGCTCTTGTTGCGCATCTTGCTGAGCAGATAGTTGTCGTAAAAATTCTCCGCGATCTGCGTGTAGAACAGGAGCTCCTTCATATACGCGTCGTGGCTGTCCTTGGTCCGCTTGAACAGCTCGCTCTTGGCGGCGAGCTCGTTCAGATGGTCCTGGGTGGCGTTGTAGCAGGCCTCCAGCACCGGTTGCGGGAATGCCTTCAGCTCGGCGCCATTGGCGATCAGCCGCTTCAGCGCCGCCGGATTCACGCTGTCGTATTTTTCCAGCATCCAGGCGCCGGCCGCCGCGCCGGCCTGGTTGACGATCGCCTGATATTGCTTCGGCAGCGAGGCCCATTTCTCGTCATTGACGATCATGTGCAGCATGGCGCCGCCTTCCCACCAGCCGGGGAAATAGTAGTACTTGGCCACCTTCTGCAAGCCGAGCTTCTCGTCGTCATAAGGACCGACGAACTCGGCGGCGTCGATCGAGCCCTTCTCGAGGGCCGGATACACGTCACCTCCCGCGATCTGCTGCGGAACGACGCCGAGCCTTGCCAGCACGTGGCCGCCCATGCCTGCGATGCGGAATTTGAGACCTTTGAGATCGTCGACGGTCTTGATCTCCTTGCGGAACCAGCCGCCCATCTGGGTGCCGGAATTGCCGCAGAGGATCGCGTGCGCCTTGAAGGGCTTGAGCGCCTCATTGGCGAGATCAGCGCCGCCGCCGAAATGCCACCAGGATTCCTGATGGCGATGGTTCATGCCGAACGGCACACCGGTGGCATAGGCCAGCGCCGGCTCCTTGCCGATGTAGAAATAAAGTGGCGTCTGCGCCATCTCCACCGAGGCGGTGCTGACCGCATCGAGCGCCTGAAGACCGGGAACGATTTCGCCGGCCGCAAAGGTCTGGATCTGGAATTTGTTGTCGGTGGCCTCAGCGACGTATTTCGCAAAGGTCTGCGCCGTGCCGTAGATGGTGTCCAGCGATTTCGGGAAGCTCGAGGTCAGGCGCCATTTGATCTCGGGCGCGCTCTGCGCGATGGCAGGTGCAGCAACCAGCGTCGCCGCGCCGGCGACCGCGCCGCCCTTGAGGAATGTACGGCGTTTCATGATGGGGACTCTCCCTTGAAGCAAGTTTCGAACATATCGGCATTGCGGCGACGGTCTTCGCGGACCGTTTGCCCGTTCCTAGAGCGGAGTTCAAGATGCGCCCGAAAGGTCCGTAGCCCGGATTGCGCGAAGCGCTCCATCCAGGCTACAAGGCACTCACTTCAAAGCAATTTCGCGCTGACGAACAGCGCGCGCACGGCGTTGGTCGCCTGCACCGCCAGCATGGCGTTACCCGCAGCACCTTCCAGAGCCGCGATGGCGTCCTCGTGCAGCGAGCGAAATTCCATCCACTCGACCGATTTGAAGTTGGTGAGGAATTGATAGGCCTGACCGACGGTCGCGATCGCCAACGTGTCACCGTTCAACTTGATCTTGAACGTCGTGCGCAGCGGAGTTTCGGAATTTGATGGATCACTCATGAGCTGCTTCTGGACGAGGATGGCTTAACGAAGGGGAAACGGCAGCAACCCCGCCGTCACAGGCGAATATCAGGAATCGGTGCTCGCGCGCTGCGAAGCGGTCGCCGATCCGCGCAGGCTCGGCACCACGACCAGGCGGTTGAACTCGCCGTTGTCGTAGGACTTGAGGAAGCGATCATAGTCCTTGATCGAGACACAGCCGTTGGAATCGCCGCGCGGCCCGAGCATGTAGTTGTGGGTGAGCAGACCGACGCGGCCGAGCGCGCTGGTGCCGTCGGTCGGTGTCATGCGCAGCGCCCGCACGCCGTGGAACAGCTTTTCGCGCGGCTTGAGGTCGTAGGTCGCCGGCGGGGTCGCGCCTACCATACGCTGGTCGACATGGTCGGGGTCGTCCATCAGCGCGCCCATGCCGGAATGAGCTTCCAGCGCCACGCCGCTCGGCAGGTACACCGCCTTGGCCGAGATGTCATAGACCGCCGTCCGCGAATCGTAGCCGAGGGCGGCAAGATCCGGCGCCTTGGCGAACAAGCCGTCGCTGGGAGTCAACGAGGCCAGCTTGATCTTGTCGGTGAATTTTTCGAAGAAGTTGCGGTTGTCGACCTTGGGGTTGGTCTCCGCATAGGCTTGGCTGGAGGCGATCTGGGCGGAGAAGTCCGCCTGGACCGGACGCGAGCGCGGCATCGGAATGACGTCGGCGCGCTGTTGCGAGGGCTTCGCCTCCTCGACCGCAGAGGAGTGGTGGTCCTCGGTCAGGATCGAGCGCCAGTCGTCGCCCTGGAGTCTCTGGGCGAGCATTGCCTTGGCGTCCCGCAGCTTGAGCTGGACCGCATTCGCTGCGGAGCGCTCCAGCGCCCGCAGGCCGAGCTCGCGGGGCGACGGGCTGCCGGCGGCCGACGCAAAACGGTCTTCGAACGAAGGGGAATTGGCCGGCGGCAAGGCGGCGGAGACCAGCGGAGTCGAATCGCCGATATCGGTGACCCACGCGGCGGTGCCAAGCGCCAGCGCGATCGCGGCCAGAGACAGCATAACCGTCTCGGCGCGCCCAATACGGCGGCGCGACAACAGCCTCTCGGCGTGTGCTGCGTCGGAAACCATCAGATCCCCAAATCGACCCCCGGGGGTACCCAACCCCCACCCGGAGACTCTATACCAGCTACCACATTGGGAGCCAAAAGTTAGGCATAATCGCGGCCGGCAAGCCCCCCTAAGGTATCCAATGACCGATCCCTGCGATCTCAACCGTTTTATCCGGGCCCAGGACCCGGTCTATCGCGACGTCCAGGGCGAGCTGGCCCGGGGCCGGAAGCAGACCCACTGGATGTGGTTCATCTTCCCGCAGGTCGCTGGCCTCGGCTTCAGCGCCATGTCGCAGCGCTACGCCATCGGGTCCCGCGCGGAGGCCGAGGCCTATCTCGCCCACCCCGTCCTCGGCGCGCGCCTGATCGAATGCACGAAGCTCGTTCTGGCGGTCGAGGGCCGGACCATCAATGCGATCCTCGGTGCGCCTGATGACGCGAAATTCCGCTCGTCGATGACGCTGTTCGGCGCGGTGTCCGGCGAGCCCGTCTTCGATCAGGCGATTGCCCGGTATTTCGCAGGCGAGCGCGATAGCTCCACGCTGGAGATCCTGTCGAAGCTCGACCACACGTCCGGCTGAGTTGACGGGATCGGCAGCGTAAACCCGCGATTAACACCGGCTGCCTATTCTTTGGGCAAGATGATTCTCCTCCCGCACCAATGCCGGATTGCCCATGAAAATCGGTACGCTCCTGACCACCGCCATCGTCTCGCTGTCGACCGTGGGCGGCGGCCTCGCGGTTTATGTCGCCGTGACGAAGTACCAGACGATGGAGCGCATCTCCGAGGCGCAAGGCCGGCTCGCGATCGTCCGCGCCGTCAGCGACATCCCACGCTATCTCAATCCCGAACGCGGCTTTTCCACCAACATCCTCTACGGGCCTGCGACCATCGATCCCGCGCTGCTTGCCGAGCAGGACAAGCTGCGCAAGCAGACCGACGGCGCCCGCGACAAGATGAGCGCGCTGCGCAAGGAGCTGCCCGGCCCGTTCGATGACGGCACCACCATCGGCAGCAACATCGACGGCATCAATGCGAGGTTCACGGCACTGCGCGAGGCCATCGACAGGGCGCTCGCCGGGCCAGCCGAGGCGCGCAAGGACGCCGCCAAGAAGATCGTCGCCGACAACGCCGTGCTCAACAGCGGCGTGACCGCGCTGCTCAACGAGCAGGTCCGCCGCATGGCGATCCTGAACGGCGACGCCTACCGGCAGGCCAGCTACGCCAACACCGCCATGACATTGCGCGACGTCGGCGGCTTCAACTCCAGCCTGCACAAGAATCTCGTCGGAGGAAAGAAACCGGCGGCCGACGCCGAGAAGGCCGAGATCGGCCGCTCGCAGGGTCGCAACGATCAGCTCGTGATGGCGTTGCTGGAATTGCGCGGCAATCCGGCGACACCGGCCAACGTGGCCGCGGCGCTGGAGAAGTTCAATTCGATCTATGTCGAGGAGTTCGGCCGCGAGCTCAAGCTGGTGAAGGACGGCGCTGTCAGCGGCAAATACGAGCACGACATGGACACTTATTACGCCGCCACGCAGCGCGGCCTCGGCACCATCATCGAGGTCCGCGATGCCTTCTACGACAATGCCGAGCAGATTCTCGCCGCGGCTTCCTCGGCCGCGCGCACCAGCTTCACGATCGCACTCGCCGGCCTCCTCGCCGTGCTGATCGCGAGCGTCGGCCTCATCGTGATGGTTCGCCGCCGCGTCTGCGCGCCGATCGTGACCCTGACGAGGCGGATGTCACGGCTCGCCGATGGCGAAGTCGCGGAAGAGATTCCCGGCGCGGAACGTTCCGACGAGATCGGGGCGATGGCCGCGGCGGTCCAGGTGTTCAAGGACAACATCATCCGGGCCAACCGGCTCGCCGCCGAGAAGCAGGCCGAGAACGACGGCAAGATGCGCCGTGCCCAGGCGCTCGACGACCTCACCCGGGCTTTCGAGGCCAAGGTCACCGAGCTGGTCGGCGGCCTGTCCAGGGCCTCCGCGATCATGGAAAGCACCGCGCAGTCGATGACGTCGACGGCGGCGCAGACCAACAGCCAGGCCGCCGTGGTCGCCGCCGCCTCCGAGCAGACCTCGACCAACGTGCAGACCGTCGCCAGCGCCACCGAAGAGCTGACCTCCTCGATCGCGGAGATTGGTCGTCAGGTCGCTCAAAGCACCGAGATCGCGGCCCGCGCCGTCGAGAACGCCCGCCGCACCGGCGATACCGCCCGTGCCCTCGCCGAGGGCGCGCAGAAGATCGGCGACGTCGTGACGCTGATCCAGAGCATCGCCGAGCAGACCAACCTGCTCGCCCTGAACGCGACCATCGAAGCCGCCCGCGCCGGCGATGCCGGCCGCGGCTTTGCCGTAGTCGCCTCCGAAGTGAAGTCTCTGGCAGGCCAGACCGCCAAGGCCACGACCGAGATCTCCGAGCAGATCACCGCGATCCAGACGGCGAGCGACGAGACCGTGGCCGCGATCCGCAACGTCGCCGACGTCATCGCGGAGATCGACCAGATCGGCACCGCGATCGCCGCGGCGATCGAGGAACAGGGCTCGGCCACCAAGGAGATCGCCCGCAGCGTCCAGGAGGCCGCCCGCGGTACCCAGGAGGTCAACAGCAACATCTCCGGCGTGCAACGCGCCGCCGACGACACGGGAGCCGCCGCGAGAGAGGTGCTGGGCGCCGCCGAGCAGCTCTCGACGCAGTCGCGCGATCTCGCCGGCCAGTTCGACCGCTTCCTCGGCGAAGTCCGGGCTGCGTAAGAGCGCGGATTCGTAGCCGAGATGGAGCACCGCGCAATCCAGGACGGTGCCGTTGATGCACCGAGATCCCGGATTGCGCAGCGCGCTCCATCCGGGTTACGGCACCGTCTTCGCGAAGGACATCAATAAGGTGGTGCCTTGCGCGCCCGCTGTGCTTTCGCCGCCTCGATCCACCACAGCAAATCGTCGGCAAAGCGCGGGAACGAGCGCTCCAGGGCCTTGCCGCCGTCGCCGATCGGTTCGGCGTCGGCCGACAATGTCTGCGCGATCGGGCCGACACCGATGGTGCTCGACACCACCACCATGCCCATCTCCGAGAGCGTGCCGTGCCAGGCCGTCGCGGCGCGCGCGCCGGACAGTCGGCCGGCCGAATAGCTCACGATCGCGGCCGGACGCCAGAACCACTCCTCGAGGAAATGATCGGTGAGGTTCTTCAGGCCCGGCTGGATGCCCCAATTGTACTCGCCGGTGACGAAGACGAATCCGTCGGCGCCGCGGATCTGCCCCGCCAGCTTCTCCAGCTCAGCGGGCGCCGAGCCCTTCGGGTACTCCTTGTACATGCGGTCGAGCATCGGCAGGCCGATGGCCTTGGCATCGATGAATTCGACCTCCTCACCGCGGCTGCGCAGCCGATTGATGACGAAATTCGCAAGGCGAATGCCCATGCGGTCGGAACGGTAGGAACCGTAGAGGACGAGAATGCGATTGCTCATGGCGGGACGGTAGCACGAAACCGGCGTCAGGCCCTACTCGATTTGTCGCACTATCGTCCGCGACCGCGCGCCAGTGTTTGCGACGGCGTCTCGCCGAACTGGTCGCGGTAGCTCCTGGAGAAATCGCTGAGATGCCAGAAGCCAAACGCCAGCGCGACCGCCTTGACGCTGTCGGCCCCGGCGAGCAGCCGCCGGCGCACCAGCCACAGCCGGCGCAGACGCAAGTAGCGGTGCAGGCTCATGCCGCGATAGCGGCGAACGACGTCGTGCATGGTGCGAACGGACAGGCCGAGCCGGCGCGCGATCTCGTCGCTGTAAATCGGCTGCGACAGGTCGTCGGAGAGCAGCGCGCGAATATCCTGAAACATCCTGAAATTCCGTGCGTCGTTGGGCCCCAGGGTCCAGCGGGCCGACACGACGCTTTCGAAGACCTCGTCGACGGCTCCGAGCAGGGACTCCTTCATCGCCGCGCCCTTCGACAAGAGCTCCGGTGCCTCGACCGCGCCGGACGCCTCGGCCAGCACCTCGCGAACCACGCTGCGCAGCCGGTGCAAGCCGGCCCCGGAGATTTCAAAAATCTTGAAACTCGAGAGCGTCTGCGGCCAGCCACGATCCGTCACCTCCGGCCTGAAAACCACCGAGGCGATTTGCCTCTGCACCTCCTCGATGCTGGTGTAGGCCGCGCCGCCGCTGCCAATGACCACGACCGGTCGCGCACATCGCGAGCCGTTGAAGCGAATGGGTACGTTGAGGTCGTCCATCGTGAAGCCGATGGCCGTGCAATTCGCGACGAGCTGTGCGTCAACCACCCGCGGAAACGCGCGGGTCAAATTCACGTCGCAGCCGGGTAACGAAAGGATCGTCTGCTCGGCCGAAATCTTCGGCACAAGAGGCGTGAATTCGAAATTCAACCCGCGTATGGCGTTTCGAAATTCGTCGGCATCTGAAAAGCGAAATGTCTTGAGTGCCACCCCGGGCACGTCATCAATGCTGTTCATAGCAATAAGAAAACGCAGCGTCGTGTTTGATGTGCGTCCGGCCGCGTGCCGCTTCCCCCCGTTTTCCGTTGCACCGAAAAAATCAAACTGTGCTGGTCAATTGAAGATGAGTCTAAATTGAAAAGACAGGTCGGGACATCATGTCCCGCCAAATTTCGATAGCATTTCCCGAAAATCGGCGGTGCATTAATACCCCCGGCATTTAATTCTCAAAATTAAAAATTAACGGATTTAAGGCGCAATAACAGACGTTGTACAAGGCAATTTTTTCAATTCAGGCTCCTGCCATGATGGCAAATCCGCCTGCCGATATTTTGGTCGAGTTAGAAGACGCAGTCGCAACGTGTCCGCTGGACCGCTGCACTCGCATCCTCTCCGGGATCTTGCAGCTGCTCACCAGCAGCCGCGAGCGGCCTCAGGAATTGCTCGCCGACGTGACCGACGGCGTTCTGCTGCGATTAACGGAACGGGTTGAGGCAAGTGCGCTGATCGATCTCGGCATGATACTCGCGGAGCTCAAGGTGGCTCCGCCGAAGACCGTTCGGCGCCTTGCCTCACACCACCATCCGGAGGTGGCGTGCCCTGTCTTGCTCAGATCGCAGTCACTGTCCGCTGCCGATCTCAAGTCGATCGCTGCCGCGACCGGCGAACGGCAGCAATGTGCGATCGCCGCCCGCGCGCCTATCGATCCAAAGGTGATCGAGACGCTGATCGAGCGCGGCGCCCGCAGCGTCTGTATTACGCTGATCGGCAATACGGAGGCACGCTTCTCTGATGCTGCCTACGTTGCGCTCGTCGAGAGGTGCCTGACGGATGATGAACTTACGAAGGCGCTGGCGCTCAGGCCGAACACGCCCGACGCAGTCACGCGGAAATTGCTGTCGGCCTCGGCAGTTCCGAAATCCGGCATGGAGAAGTCCACCGTCTCGCTTCAAGCCGCAACGGACGCGCCAAGCGCCCCCAAACTGCCCTGCTCGGCCGCCTATGCACGCGCGCGGCCGGAGATCGTCGCGCTCAACCGCATCGGCAAGCTCAACGATTCCACGGTAAACCGCTTCGCCATCCGCGGCGAGACCGCCAACCTCGTTACGGCACTATCGGTGCTTTCGGGGACTCCCATCGAGATCATCGAGCATGTCATGACCGACGACGATTGCGAGGGTCTGGTCATGGCCTGCCGTGCCTCGCGGCTGAACTGGCAGACCACGTTCGCCATCCTGAGCAACCGCTCCGGCAAAAGGTTTTCCTTCGCCGAGCGCGAACGCGCGCAGCACATTTTCGAGACGCTGCTTCTGTCGACCAGCCAGTGGACGGTGCGTTGGGGGGACATTGCCGCAAACGCCAAGGAGAGCAGCCGGGGAAATCGCGGCGTAAGCATGGGGAGTAGCCGATGAAATTCAGCGGTCGCAAAGCCGTTCGCGTGAAAATGGACCACAGGCGGCCGGTCAATCTCATGGGTTCGGACGGCACCTGGCGGCGCAGTTGCGTCCTGCTGGACGTGTCACAAAGCGGCGCCAAGGTCGAGGTCGAGGGCACGCTCGACGTGCTCCGGGCCAAGGAGTTCTTCATGCTGCTGTCGTCGACCGGCCTCGCCTACCGGCGCTGCGAACTGGTCTGGATCGACGGCACCACGGCTGGCATCCATTTCATCACCGTTGGCGGCAGGAAGAAACCCGCTGCTCCGCCTGCGCAGAATCCGGTTCAGAGCAAGTAGATTCGAACGATCCACCCACTGTCTTGAGTCAGGCCGTGCAGCACGTGCGAACCAGATCCGGCTACGTCAATGGTGACGGCGGCATCCGAGAGGCAGGGACGGCTCGTCCCTTCCTGCATGTGCTGGCCGACACGTCCGACAAGCTCGCAGGCGTCTGCTCGATTCTCGAGGACAAATTCACCGTTGCGGGCGAACGACTCGATGCCGATTCCAAGCTGTCGCAGACGCCGGCCGCGATCGTCATCCGCGCGGAGCTGCGCGACCTCGACAATATCGCCGCCATCAAGAAGCGCGCCGGCAAGCTGGCGAAGGCCAGGAAGCGGATCTTCCTGCTCGAGCACGCCTCTCATGTCTGTATTTCGCAGGCCTACGCGCTCGGGGCGACACTGGTCCTTCCCAGCACGGTCGGCCGGACCAGGCTGCTGGCCGCACTGACCGACCCGGCCGACGGCGCGTCTGCTTCGTCGGGCGACACGCCGCAATCGGACAGGGCCGTCGAGACCGCGGCGACCACTATCGCATCGATGTTCACGGCTGTGACCCTGGGCCAGCCACTTGACGTCGACGGCACAAAGGAAGCCGGTCGCCAGATCGCCGATCGCATCACCCAGCATGGCCTGACGGAGTGGCTCATGACGGTGCGGCGCCATCACGAAGGAACCTATCAGCATTGCCTGCTCGTGACCGGCATTGCCGTCGACTTCGGACTGAGCCTCGGCGTCGGCAGAGCCGACCTGGAACGTCTGTACTCGGCAGCCATGTTCCACGACATCGGCAAGGCGCGGATTCCGCTCGCCATCCTCGACAAGCCGGGCCGCCTTGATGCCGCGGAACGCGCGCAGATCGAGACGCATCCGAGCGCCGGATACGAGTTTCTCAAGGACCATCACGGGATCTCGCCGGAGATCCTCGATGCCGTTCGCCATCATCACGAGTATCTCGACGGGAGCGGCTATCCCGATGCGCTCTGCGGCGAGAGCATTGGCGACATCGTACGGATTCTAACCATCTCGGACATCTTCGCAGCGCTGATCGAGCACCGGCACTACAAGCCCACGATGCCGCGCGCCGACGCCTACGACATCCTGTGCGGGATGAATGGGAAGCTGGAAAAGGCGCTTGTCCGCTCGTTCAAGCCGGTCGCGCTCACGCGGTGAGCGCGGCAGCCTCGTCTCGAACGCGGCCGAGGGCATGATCCGGAAACTGTGCAGCGGTTTTCCGAACCTGACCTTATCGCGCTAATGAGTAGCGCGATAGCTGGCGCGTTGCGGGATCGACCGGCAGGCCAGCCCGTCGGCCAGCAGCTTCATGTCCTCGTGCCGGCCGCTGCGAATCAGCCGGCCGAACTCTTCAGGGGTGAAAGGAAGACTTGGATCATCATCGATCTTGTGCCGCAGTCGCGGACCGAAGAACCGCCGAACCAGGCTAGCCAGCCGCCGCATGTCAATTCCCTCGCGCCAGCAACAAACCTCTCAGTCCGCATATTGTTCCTCCCGCACCTTCGAGATTGCAAGAGGCCGCACGCGACACCGCACCAAAAAAATTTTCATCAGAGAATAATCTCCTCTGCGTCCCACTAATCGGCAAAACCCACGTAACGCACGAACTCGTCGTTGTGCTCGCGGTCCGAGCGAACCGCGTTCGCGGCAAAGCTGTCGTCGGGATAGCCCATCGCGACGCAGGTCATGATGACCTCGTCCTCCGGAATCTTGGCAACCTCGCGCACGATGTCGGAGCGCATGATGCCCTGCCCGTTGATGACGGAGCCGAGACCGCGGTCCCACGCCGCGAGCACGATGCCGTAGCAGAGCGCTCCGAGATCGAAATGGCACACCGCGCCGGGATCGAGCACGCGGTCATAGGTCAGGACCAGCGAGACCGGCGCGTCGAACTGGCGGAAGCCGCGCAGCACCCAGTCCTGGCGCATCGGCTTGTCGTCGCGTGCGATCCCCATCGCGCCGAACAGCTTCTTGGCGATGTCGACCTGCCGCGTGCGGTGCACGCCCTGGTACTCGCCGTGGCTGATGATGTCGCGCTTGACCTTGGCGCCGCCGGCCATCTCCTCCATGTTGCGGCGGCGCACCTCTTCCAGCGGATGACCTGTGAGCACGTGGACATGCCAAGGCTGGGTGTTCATCGAGGACGGCGCACGCTTGGCGCTCTCGATGATCGCCTCGATCACCGCGCGCGGCACCGGCTCTCTCCTGAAGCCGCGCACGCTGCGCCGCGACTGGACCAGCTTTTCGAATTCCACCTTGCTAACCTCCCTGCCCATTCATCCGCCTGCATCACGGCATGACGCCGGTTGCCGATGCGGCGCGCAAAACCTATGCTAACGGCCAAGCAAGACCAAGAACCCTGTGAGGAAATCGCATGGCCGCACCGCTCGATCCCGTCATCGCCCAGATCATTCCGCTCATGCCGATGCGCGATCCCGCGGTCATGACGCCACAGAGCGCCCGCGATTCCTTACGCGCACTGGCTGCCTCCCGCGCCGCCATCCCGGCCCCGCCTGTCGACAGCGTGCAGGATATCAAGGTGAAAGGCGGCGCCAGCCTGCTCGACGCACGAGTCTACCGGGTCGGCACCACACCGGCACCGACCGTGGTGTTTTTCCATGGCGGCGGCTGGGTTGCGGGCGATCTCGAAACCCACGACCGGCAGGCGCGCAATCTCGCGATCGAGACCGGGGCGGTCGTCGTCTCCGTCGACTATCGCCGCCCACCCGAGACGCGCTTTCCCGGCGCGTTCGAGGACGCCTTCGCCGCGGTCCGTGACATTTTCGACCGCGTCGCGGAATTTGGCGGCGACGCAAAGCGTGTGGGCGTCGCCGGCGACAGCGCCGGCGGCAATCTCGCGGCGACCACGGCGATCGCCTGCCGCGATACCGGCATCAGGCTCGCCGCGCAATTGCTGGTCTATCCCGTGACCGACGTCGTCGGCGCTTACGCCGACGCGCGCGAGAACGCGCGTTATCCCTCGCGCGCCGAGAATGCCGAGGGTTACTTCCTCACCCGCGCAACCATGGAATGGTTCTGCGGCCACTATCTCGCCGATCCCGGCCATGCTTCGGACTGGCGCGTCTCGCCGTTGCGGGCGGCCTCACTGGCGGGTGTCGCGCCGGCGATCGTCACCACCGCCTGGTTCGACCCTTTGCGCGATGAGGGCGCGGCCTATGCGCGGGCGCTGGAGGCCGCCGGCGTGCGCGTCAAGCACCATGAGGGACCCGGCCTGATCCATGGCTATTTCGGCATGGGCGACGCCTCCGACGTCGCGCGCGCCGAGGCGCAGCGCGCGCGGGCCGACTTCAAGGCGTTGCTCGCGCGGGGCGTATAGTCCCCCTAGCTGCGACGCGCCCGCTGCGCGCCGGTATGCCCCCAGGTCTCGTCCCAATCCTGACCCGAGGCATCGACCACGCGGCCGTCGGCTTCAAAGAACTTGTTCGGCACCTGGAAGATCGCCAGGATCAAGGCTCCATCCGGACACCAGGCGGCGTGCCGGCTGCCGGCCTCACGCCAGATGAACTCGCCCGCCTTGCAGGCGATGCCCTTGGCTGGCCCCTCCTTGTCGACGAGCGTGCCCTCGATGACGTAGCTCTGCTCGATGCCGACATGCTCGTGATCGGGCAGCACCGAGCCCGGCGCAAAGCGCATCAAGGCGGTCATCAGACCGCTGCTGCGATCGAACAGCAGCGTCTTGGCCTCGCACCCTGGAAAGCGCGTCTTCTGCCAGTCCATGTTTTGCGGCTGAACCAAGTGAGAATGCCGATCGGCGGTTTGTTCGCCCTTCGGGATCGTGGCGTCCATCACGAAACTCCCTTCATCTCGACCGAGTCGAGGCTAGCAGGATTGTCCGGCCAGGTCAGCGAGCGGTGCAACAGGCGGGACATTGGCTCGTCACGCTCGAAAACAGGCAAGCGGACGGACGACAGGCGCCGATCTTGCTTGATTGCGCCACGATTCCCGGCTCCAATCCGCCCCGCCATTTCTGGTTTAGGGAGACATCCATGATGAAACGGATTTTCCTCGCAGCGATCGTTGCCGCCTTTGCGGCGGGCTCGGCCTTCGCGCAAGAGACCTGCGAGAGCAAGGCCGTCGGCAAGGATGGCAAGCCGCTAGCCGGCGCCGCCAAGACCTCGTTCTTGAAGAAGTGCAAGGCGGATGCCTGCGCCACCAAGGCCGTCGGCTCCGACGGCAAGCCGCTCGCCGGCGCCGCCAAGAGCAGCTTCATGAAGAAGTGCGAGACCAGCGCGTAAGGCGCCATTCCAAAGAAGGTCTCGCCAAAGAAGGTCTCGTGCCCGCAGCGCTTCCCTGGCGATGCAAAGCATCGCCCAGTAGCGATGCGCTGCACAGCCGCGGCGCATGCGTCCACGTGCATTCCGACAGATGGACCCCGGCCCGGCGGAGCGGCACCAGCGCGTCAAAGAGTTCAGACGAGCGAGCTCATTGAAAACATCTCGATTTGGTTATAGCCCGGATTACGCTTGCGCTCCATCTGGGCTACACGCCCATCGCTACGACCGCAGCCCCGGCGCCTCCTGCCCGGTGCGCGCGACATATTCCGTGTAGCCGCCGCCATATTGGTGGATGCCCTCGGGCGTCAGCTCCAGCACGCGGTTCGACAGTGTCGCCAGGAAATGCCGGTCGTGCGAGACGAACAGCATGGTGCCGTCGAAATCCGACAGCGCGGCGATCAGCATCTCCTTGGTGGCGAGGTCGAGATGGTTGGTCGGCTCGTCCAGCACCAAGAAGTTCGGCGGGTCGAACAGCATCTTGGCCATGACGAGGCGCGCCTTCTCGCCGCCCGACAGCACCCGGCAGCGCTTCTCGACGTCGTCGCCGGAGAAGCCGAAGCAGCCGGCGAGCGCGCGCAAGGAGCCCTGCCCCGCGGTCGGGAACGCATCTTCCAGCGACTGGAACACGGTGCGCTCGCCGTCGAGCAGGTCCATCGCATGCTGGGCGAAATAGCCCATCTTGACGCTGCCGCCGAGCGCCACGGTGCCTTCATCGGGCTCGCTCGCACCGGCGACGAGCTTGAGCAGCGTCGACTTGCCGGCGCCGTTGATGCCCATCACGCACCAGCGCTCCCGACGGCGGATCATGAAGTCCAGCCCGTCATAGATGCGCTTTGAGCCGTAACCCTTGTGCACGTTCTTCAGCGCGACGACGTCCTCGCCCGAGCGCGGCGCCGGCGGGAAGTCGAACACGACGCTCTGGCGGCGGCGCGGCGGCTCGACCCGCTCGATCTTGTCGAGCTTCTTCACCCGGCTCTGCACCTGGGCCGCGTGCGAGGCGCGCGCCTTGAAGCGCTCGATGAACTTGATCTCCTTGGCGAGCATGGCCTGCTGGCGCTCGAACTGGGCCTGCTGCTGCTTCTCGTTCTGCGCCCGCTGCTGCTCGTAGAACTCGTAATTGCCGGTGTAGGTGGTGAGCGAGCCGGAATCGATCTCGATCACCTTGGAAATCACGCGGTTGATGAACTCGCGGTCGTGCGAGGTCATCAAGAGCGTGCCCTCGTAATCGTGCAAAAACTTCTCCAGCCAGATCAGGCTTTCGAGGTCGAGATGGTTGCTCGGCTCGTCGAGCAGCATGACATCAGGGCGCATCAAGAGAATCCGCGCCAGCGCCACGCGCATCTTCCAGCCGCCGGAGAGTTTTCCGACATCGCCGTCCATCATCTCCTGGCTGAAGCCGAGGCCCGCCAGCGCCTCGCGCGCGCGGCCATCGAGTGCGTAGCCGTCGAGCTCCTCGAAACGGTGCTGCACCTCGCCGTAGCGGGCGATGATCTCGTCCATCCGGTCGGCCTTGTCAGGATCGGCCATCGCGGCCTCGAGCTCGCGCAGCTCGGCGGCGACCTCGCTGACGGGTCCGGCGCCATTCATCACCTCGGCCACGGCGCTGCGGCCGCTCATCTCGCCGACGTCCTGGTTGAAATAGCCGATGGTGATGCCGCGATCGGTCGAGACCTGGCCCTCGTCGGGCAGTTCCTCGCCGGCGATCATGCGGAACAGCGTGGTCTTGCCGGCGCCGTTCGGCCCGACCAGGCCGATCTTCTCCCCCTTGTTGAGGGCCGCGGAAGCTTCAATGAACAGGATCTGGTGGCCGGCTTGCTTGCTGACGTTGTCGAGGCGGATCATGAGGTCTTTTGGGGGGATTTTTGCGTTGCAGCGTCATAGGGCATGCGGGGCGCGAGGGGAAGCCCGGCGGGGTACGGATTTCACCCGGCCGATCCTGCTCCCTGATGCTGCAAAGCGGATGCCACGCACAAAAAGTGCGTCCCATTTGGCTCAACAACGGGCATCACCTTCGCCCGCTCGCTGTCCGAAAGTCGACATCACGGCTCTTGAGGTGATGGACAGCAAACAGCCGCACGCCGAAGCCTTAGTCGCAGCATCTGACCTCATGGAGTGCGGAGCGGCAGCCGCCGTTCTGCCACCACCCACACAGGCGGAAAAACAACGCAATCGACCACGTCGAACAGCACGGTAATGCTCTCGTTGAACGACTGCGCGAAAGCGATCGCGTCATTGCGCTTTCCATCAGCGATTTGTGTGCCGAGCGTGCAATGAGGTCTCCAGTTTCCGGGTCGATAGTGGAGCCGGCAAAAGGTTGGATCGATTGCAGCGCTGATCGAAGAGTGCCATCGAGCCAGGGCTTCATCGACTTTCGGCTCCGCCCAGAGCACGAGCGGCGGACCTGCAAACCAACATATTCGCCCGAACTCGATTGATAGCTGCCCTTCGCCTGCTGTCGCGCGGAGCATGGCCTCCCACGCGGTGTTCGCAGTAATCTCGGGCGTATCATAGATGGCGAATGTAAAATGTGGCCGATAGTTGAGTGCCCTCATCGAAGGCTGGCTCTCAAACGTTGCGACTTCGTCCCACAATGCCTCGATCCGCTCTGCGGAGGAATCATCGGATCGAATGTTAATGGCCAAAGCCATACGCTGGTCGCTCCATGAGCCTACGCCCTTCGCATCAGCTTGAGCGAGGCCGCCAGCCGCAGGCTGCGCTTGCCGGCGAGCGCGATGCCTTCGAGCTCGCCGCTGTCTTCCGTGCAGGTCCCGGAGAAGCCGATGCCCACCTCCAGGCCGCCGAACACGGGGTTTTCCCCTTTCGCCGGCGTGTGCTCCTGGTTCAGCATCTCGCCCTTCCAGCGGCCGTCTGCCGAGGAATAGGCGCCGAGATAATAGAAAAACGCATCGCCTCCGAGGATGCGCCCGTCGATCAGCAGCATCACGCCGGACAGCCCGGCATCGATGCCATCGAGCGCGTTCAGCCTCATCCCATAGAGCCCGTTGGCGATGCCGCCCGGCCCGACCGTACCGCTCGGAGGCAACCCCTCGTCGTCGAGCCGCGTGAGATTCGCCCAGAACTTGGCGCCCGGCATGGTATCCGCACCGCCCTCGAGACGGATCTGGTTGCCGTACAGCCGGCCGCGCGCCCCGATCGAGGCGACGTCGGCGCCCATCAGCGGCTTGTAGCTGGGGTCCAGGTTATGCCGCTCAGTGATGACCTCGGCGATGATCTCGCCATCGCGCTCCACGTAGCTGCCAAGATGCGCAAAGCCCGAATTGCCGCCGAGCATCTTGCCGTCATGCAGGCACATGATACTGCGGCCGAACGCATCGTTGACGCCGTATTCAACTTTGTAGAGCCCGTCCAGCAACGTCCTGAACCCGCAAAATCGGAAAACAATGGCGGGCTACCTAGCATCGTCGCCGCACTGAAGCCACCGGCTTTTCCGCGCAGGCCCGCTCTCGGGACGCTCGCCGCCATGATGTCAACATACCCCTGTTTTGCCCGACGGGTCAAAAACGATTTCGTAAAATCAGCAGACGTGGTATTTCAATGACTTGGCTACTGTGCATGGGGTTGTTTTTCGACTTTTGTGTCCGGCTCGGGGGAAAACCCTTCAGGCGTCAGTGACGCTTGAAATACTGCACCGCGCGCTCGTGCTTCTCGGCGGCCGCACGGCTCTTGAAAGTGCCGAGGTTACGGCGCTTGCCGGTCTTCGGATTCACCTTGCGTGAATAGAGGCGGTATTCGCCCGATGCCAGTTTGCGGATCATGATCGCGCTCCGTTTTGTCTGGATGTCAACGGCGTACGCGCGGGCCAGGTTCCGTCAAATCGTGGCTCTGTTCGCAAAGCGCCGCGCAATCGCGGCGGCGCTCAGAAGCACAACGTGGTGACGAGCCTGCCCTGCTTGTCCTTGATCGCGTAGGGGCAGCGAATGCGTTCCAGCGCCTTCTTGGCGTCCTCGTCGCCGAGCGCGGCGGCGCGCTCGTAATAGGCTTTTGCGGCGTCCTTGTCCTTCGGACCACCGCGGCCGCCTTCCGCGAAGGCCCCCATCCGCTCCAGCGCGCCGGGATGATTTTGTGCCGCTGCCTTCTCGAACAGCGCACGGGCCGCAACGTCGTCCTTGGCACCGCCCGCGCCTTCGGACAGCATCAGGCCGAGCTGGTACTGCGCTTCCGCGTTGGTCTCGGCAGCCTTGCCGAGCAGCGCGCGGGCCTGCGCGGGATCGGCCGGCGCCACGCCACCTGCGCCGCCGAGCGCGGCGAGATTGCTGACGCCGCGGGGGTTGCCGGCCTGCGCCGCCTTCTCGAACAGCTTTCGCGCTTGCGCTTCGTCCTTCGCAACGCCGGAGCCGGTGCCATAGGCGACGCCGAGCTCGACCATGGCCGCGCTCGATCCCTTGTCGGCGGCCTTGCGCCAGGCGGCGATCGCCTCCGCCGTCTGCCGGTTGGCTGCATGAGCGCGGCCGAGCGCGAACATCGCGCGCCGCGAGGATGGCGCGGCCTGCTTGCAGAACTTGATCGCGGTCGCGATGTCGGAGGGAGCGATCTCCGTGACGCCTTTCACGTCGGTCGGCTTGTCGGGGTCGCTGGGATCGGCGGCGACCCGGTCGCACAGGACGAGATCGGCCGATTGCGCCTGCGCGGTCAGGGGCGCGGCGAGCGCGAAGAGCATGGCAAGGAGGTAAGTCCGCATGGTCGTCACGTTGCGTCTTCGCCTCGGTGAATTCAAGGCTCAAGTCCCGACTGGCGCAGGACGGGGGCGACCTCTGGCGATGTCAGATGGCGCAGCAGCCGATCCGCGGCGTCGGCATGTTTCGCGTTCGCCATGCGGCCGGCCGAGAACACGGCGGGCGTCTGCAGCGCGCGCGGAATCGGACCGACCACCTCGATGCCGCCGACCTGCTTCAGCTCGCTGATCTGCTGCACGGCGAGCTCCGCCACGCCGGTCACGAGCCGCTCCGCCGTAAAACCCTGCTCGACGATGGTCGCCTTGGCATTGACCTCGGCGGCGATGCCCATCCGAACGATCAGCTGGGCGAAGTACACGCCGCTCGCACCGAGCCGCGAATAGGCGACTGAGCGCGCGGCGAGCAACGTCTGACGCAGCGCGGCTTCGTTGGCGATGTCGGGATGCGCCTGCCCCGCCCGCACGGCGATGCCGACGAAGGAGCGCGCCAGATCGGCCGCGCTCGCGGCAACCACGCGCCCCTCGCCGATCATCTCGTCGAGCCCTTCGCGGGTGAGGATGACGAGATCGGCGGCTTCACCGTCGCGCAAGCGCTTGAGCAGCGCCAGGGTCGGCGCGAAGTCGGCATCGACATGGATGCCGCTGTTGGCCTCGAAGGTGGAGGACAGGCTGCGCATCGCGCCCATCAGGCCGAGCGTCGAGAGCATGCGGACATTGTCCATGAGCAGTTCCTGGCGTGATCAGGCGCGATGCAGCAGCTTGAGGGCGGCGGTCAGGCGCAGGCTGCGTCTGCCGACCAGCGCCGTTGCTTCCAGCACCGCCTGTTCGCTGTCATAGCTGCCGGAGAAGCCGATGCCGACCTCGTGGCCGCCGAAGATCGGATCGTCCTTGGCCGGCGTATGCTCCTGGTTGAGAATCTGGCCCTTCCAGCGGCCCTCCGCGGCGGTGTAGCTGCCGAGATAGTAGAACGATGCATCGCCGCCGAGGATGCGCCCCTGGTTGAGCAGCATCACGCCCGTGAGTCCGCCGTCGATGCCGTCGAGCATCCGCAGACGGATCGAATAGAGACCGTCGGCGATGCCTGCTTCGCCAACGCCGTCGCCGATCGGCACCTCCTCGTCGGTGATCGGCGTCATCACCGACTGAAAGGGCACGCCGGGCAGCTCCTTGAGCTCGCCCTTGAAGCGATAGAGATCGCCGTCAGCCCAGCCCCTCGCGATCAATGTCGCATCGTCGGTGCCGGCCATGGCGCGGTAGTTCGGATCGGGGTTGTGACGGACGGTCTTGATCACGACGTCGACCCCGCTGTCGGTCTTGTCGTAGGTGCCGATATGGGCGAAGGCCGAATTGCCGCCGAGCATCTTGCCATCGCCGGCATGCATCACGCCCCGGCCGACGGCATCGCCGAGTTGAAATCTCACCTTGTAGAAGCCTTCAAACACCAGGCGTATCCCCGGCCCTGCGCGCATCCAGGGCCACTCTATCCTGCTTTCGGCGGCAATGGACAAGTTTCGCAAAGCCGAGGTCGGCACGGACGGCAACGGCCTTCATCCAAATGCAAAAAATCCGCCGGAGCCTTCGCTCCGGCGGATTGAACGCCAACCCGGGCCAGCCCCCCGGCCCGGGCCGGGAGGATCTTAGGCCGCGGCCTTCTTATCGGTCGGCACGGACGCGATCGTCTTCAGGATCTGCGAGGCGATCTGGTAGGGGTCGCCCTGCGAGTTCGGACGGCGGTCTTCCAGATAGCCCTTGTAGCCGTTGTTGACGAAGGAGTGCGGAACGCGGATCGAAGCGCCGCGGTCGGCCACGCCGTAGCTGAACTTGTTCCACGGCGCGGTCTCGTGCTTGCCGGTCAGACGCTTATCGTTGTCCGGGCCGTAGACGGCGATGTGATCCATCAGGTTCTTCTCGAAGGCAGCCATCAGCGCCTCGAAATACTCCTTGCCGCCGACTTCGCGCATATAGGCGGTCGAGAAGTTGGCGTGCATGCCCGAGCCGTTCCAGTCGGTGTCGCCGAGCGGCTTGCAGTGGAATTCGATGTCGATGCCGTACTTCTCGGTGAGGCGCAGCATCAGGTAGCGGGCCATCCACATCTGGTCGGCAGCGGTCTTGGAGCCCTTGCCGAAGATCTGGAATTCCCACTGGCCCTTGGCGACTTCCGCGTTGATGCCTTCATGGTTGATGCCGGCAGCGAGGCAGAGGTCGAGATGCTCCTCGACGATCTTGCGGGCGACGTCGCCGACGTTCTTGTAGCCGACGCCGGTGTAGTACGGGCCCTGCGGCGCCGGATAGCCGGCCTCGGGGAAGCCGAGCGGGCGGCCGTCCTTGTAGAAGAAGTATTCCTGCTCGAAGCCGAACCAGGCGCCGGCGTCGTCGAGAATGGTGGCGCGCTTGTTGGACGGATGCGGGGTCTTGCCGTCGGGCATCATGACTTCGCACATCACCAGCACGCCGTTGGTGCGCGCACCATCCGGGAACACCGCGACCGGCTTCAGCACGCAATCGGAGCTGTGGCCTTCGGCCTGCTGGGTGGAGGAGCCATCGAACCCCCAGAGCGGAAGCTGCTCGAGCGTCGGGAACGACGCGAATTCCTTGATTTGAGTTTTGCCGCGCAAATTCGGAGTCGGCGTATATCCGTCGAGCCAGATGTACTCGAGCTTGTACTTGGTCATTGAGCCTCTCTGTTGATGATGCGAAAGGTGGGGTTGAGAGCCCCGCACGTTTGTACCCGGCCATCATCGGCCGGCCCTTCCCAAGCATTTTGCGTGCCAAAAGGCCGCAGCGCGGAGGGTTTTCCACGGCCGCGGGCCTCGCCTCGCGGCCGGCCGGCCGGCCACAGCGGCATGCGTCATAGCGGCGCACCATTGCGTGAAGGTGCACCGCAAAAACCCTGCGGAAAACGCCTGATTCTGGAGCAGGCTGACGCTAGCCGAATGCTGCCGATCAAACGCGCATCAACGTCCGGCAATTTTCGCAAAGCCATTGGCCCGTCCCTAGCAACCTTTGGAATGGCCCGGGCGTTAGCCACTCACGCGGTGCCTTGGGGGGTGCAGGTAGGTGCGTGCCTACAAATTAGGCGGAAACTGATTTCCTTTTTAGCACTTCCCAATCGGGGAAGCGCGGCCGATATGGGGATTCCAGTAACCACAATCGAACGAGTCGGGCGCACCATGGAGGCCAAGGCGCTTCGACCAAGGAGAAATCGCAATGATGAACAATGGTCTGAGTCACGGATCTGCGAAGATCTACCAATTCCCCGTCGGCGGCCGTGCGGCTCTCGGCGGACGCCGTTACGACGAGACCCGCCTTTCCACCGATCACGGCCCGCTGCCCTCGAACGTCTCGATCTGCAGCGACAGCTGGTATCACCAGGATGCGGTCGACGAAGCCAAGCCGAAATGGGATCGCTGATGCCTGTAACCGGTTTGAAACCGCAGCGCTCTCGCAGCCGCCCGGCGGCAGTTCGAAAAGGGCCGAAACAACGTTGTTTCGGCCCTTTTTGATTCTTTTGCGAGCCACGCCGTTCAGATCACCGCGCAGGCCGTGACCGGCCGCTTCAGATGCTTGATCGTGGTGGCGCCGGCCTTCCCGATGATCAGCGTGATCCCCGCCCCCGAATAGCGCGCGCCAGAGACTGCCAGCCGCTTGGCGAGCGTGACAGGCTCGCCATCGATCTGAAGAAAGGCGCGCTTGTCGCCATCATAAAAGCCAACGATGAACTGAGTACCATCAGCGCAGCGGTAGGTCCGGAATGTCTGCGCATCAGCCTGCCGCGCGTTGATGCTTCCGACCGCCAGCATGGTGATCGCCAAAACAATGGCCTTGTGCCGGTCCATGATCGCCCCCTGTAATAGACCCCAAGGACGCCAACCGTGCATCCAGTGGAACCATAACCCAAGCCGATCCCATGTCAGACTCCCCTGCCCGCCATCTCGCCCTCCAAGGCGCCAGCAATTTTCGCGATCTCGGCGGTTATCCGACGACTGACGGCCGCACCACGCGCTGGCGCCACATCTTCCGCTCCAATCATCTCGGGCAGCTCACCGCTGCCGATGTCGAGATCGTCCGCGCGCTGGGCGTCCGCAGCGCATTCGATTTCCGTGGGCTGGAGGAGCGCGCGGCCGGCATCTGCGTCGTGAACGAGATCACGGTGCATTCGCTGCCGATCGAACCGACCGTCGTGGCCGCGCTACGCGCTGAACTCGCCCGGGGCACGTTGACCGCACCGGTCGCGCTCGAGCTCATGCGCGAGTCCTATCGCAACTATGTCCGCCACAATACGCACAGTTTTCGCGCGCTGTTCGGCCATCTGCTGGAAGACCGCGCGCCGCTCGTGATCCACTGCACTGCGGGCAAGGACCGCACCGGCTTTGCCAGCGCGCTGATCCTGCATGCGCTGGGCGTGCGCGACGATGTCATTGCCGAGGACTACCTCTTGACCAACCGGCACTACAAGCGTGACGCGTCAAACGCCTCTGATCTTCCGGCCGATGTTCTCGACGCGATCGGCAGCGTCGAGGCCTCGTACCTGGCGGCCGCTTTCGAGGCGATCGATAGCGAATATGGCGACCTCGAAACTTATCTGCGCGACGGGCTGAAGCTCGGCACGGCCGAGCGAACCGCATTGAAGGCGCGCTATCTGCAATCATAGGCTACGGCGCCGGGAGAACGATGATGCAAGACAAGGTCCTGATCGTGACCGGCGCATTCGGCGCGCTTGGCAGGGTGGTTGCGGAGACGGCACAGGCGCGCGGCGCGCGCGTTGCCGGCGTCGATCACGCGCTTTCGCAGAGTCCCGCGAAGCCTGAAAGCATCGCGATAGGCGGCGTCGATCTGTCCGACCCGGCGCAGGCGAAGACGGCGATAGATGCGGCGGCGAAGCATTTCGGCCGCCTCGACGCGCTGATCAACATCGCCGGCGGCTTCGCCTTCGAGACCGTCGGCGACGGCGACATCGCGACGTGGCAGCGCATGCATGCGTTGAATGTCCTGACCGCGCTCAACACCTCGCGCGCGGCGCTGCCGCACCTTCTCTCGTCCAAGGCTGGCCGCATCATCAATATCGGCGCGATAGGCGCGCTCCAGGCCGGCAGCGGCATGGGCCCCTATGCCGCGTCGAAAGCCGGCGTTCATCGCCTCACCGAAGCGCTCGCCCACGAATGGAAAGGTAAGATCACGGTCAACGCCGTGCTGCCTTCGATCATCGACACCAAGGCCAACCGCGCCGACATGCCAAAGGCGGACTTTTCCAAATGGGTGACACCGCAGGAGCTCGCAGAGGTGATCCTGTTCCTCGCCAGCGATGCCGCCAGCGGCATTACCGGCGCGCTGATCCCGGTCGGCGGCCGGGTGTAGCGCTTTTAGGCCGAAACGTCGGGGCGCCTCGGGATTCAATCGGACCCGCGAAGGCTCTAGACTGCGCGCAACTGATTCTTCGATCGGACCACCCGTGGAAACCGCGCTCTATCTCCCCGTCAAACGCTTCCTCGAAGAGCTCGGCTTCACGGTCAAGGGCGAGGTCGGTGGCTGCGATCTCGTCGGCCTCAGTGCCGACGATCCGCCCATCGTGGTGATCGGCGAGCTCAAGCTCGCCTTCAATCTCGAGCTGATCCTGCAGGCGGTCGATCGCGCACCGGCCGGCGACGAGGTCTGGATCGCGGCGAAGATGTCAGCGCGCGGCAAGGGACGCGAGAGCGACGCACGCTATCGCAATCTCTGCCGCCGCCTCGGCTTCGGCATGCTCGGGGTGACCGACCGCGGCCAGGTCGAGGTGCTGGTGAAGCCGCCAACCGCGGCGCCGCGCCGCGAGCCGAAAGTGCGCTCGCGACTCGTTGCCGAGCATCAGCGCCGGCAGGGTGACCCGGTGCCCGGCGGCAGCACCCGCGCACCAATCATGACGGCCTATCGGCAGCAGGCGCTGGCCTGCGCATCAGAGCTCGCGACAGGTCCGCGGCCCGTACGCGAGCTGCGCGTCCGTTGTCCCGATGCCGGCAAGATTTTGCTTAACAATGTGTATGGCTGGTTTGAACGCGCTGAGCGGGGAATCTACCGGCTCACCGAAGCTGGACACGCTGCCCTGAAACGCTGGCCCCAGCAGCGGGTGGAGGTCGGCGCAGGTGCTGCGTCACCGCCATGACACCCGACCGGTGCATAGCTGAGCTGCCACACCAATTACATATTGCAATGCAACATTCGCGGCACTAGGTATCCCGGCATCAAAACGAGGCCGTTATGAGCGCAGACTGGAATACCAAATATGGCACGCGGCGCGTGCGCCACGATCCGCCCACCCTGGACGAGGCGATCTTCGCCGCTGTCGGCATCACCGACGACCAGGCGCAGCAGGCGGAGATCGCCGCCGCCTTGATGGGGATGCCGCTCGACATCGTGCAGGCCGAGGTGAAGAAGCAAGCCCGCGCCAACAGCCGCCTCACGGCCACGCGGGTGATCGCCGGTGAACAGGGCGCGCAGCGCTCGGTCGTGGTCGAGCGTCGCGTGGTCCGCCGTTTCGGCATTGACAAGCGCACCGGCACGTAAGCCTTCATCTTTCGACCCGGAAATACGAAAGCGGACCGGTTTTACCGGTCCGCTTTTTGATTCCCGTCCGTGATTGGGCTACGCGGCACGATTGCCGTACATGCTTGAGATCAGCTTCCAGCAAGTGCTGTTGAAGCTGAGAAGAGCGCGCCCGGCCATGAAGGGCGAAGCCGCGAGATCAGCGAGCTCGGCCTCAGGCGTCTTGGCGAGGTCGATCGTACCGGTCGATTCGCCGTGCCGGAAAGCCAGATGTGCCCCGAACTTCCGGGCGAGCGCCCGCATCGCGTGATTTTCGGCGCCCGTCGTGATGCGCAACTGCTTGTAGCCTTTCCAGCGCGCCTCCGCGATCAGCCGGCGGAACAGCACGGTGCCGACGCCTTGGCGGCGCGTGGAGGCTTCGACGCTGAAGGCGACTTCGGGCAGCGAATCGTCTTCCGGCGGATGCAGTTCGGCCGCGCCGCGCACCACGCCATCGACGATATAGGCAACGATCACGGTGCCGTCCTCGGCGCAGCGGGCGGCGTAACGCTCGATGAAGCTGTCGTCGAGAAAGCCGTTGAAACGGTCGTGCCGGCTGCCGGCATCGAGTCTGAGCAGGTGATCGCGCAGAAGCGGCAATTCTTCCTGCTGGATCAGGGTTCGCACATAGCCCGGGGCGGTGCGGACGGTCTCTTCAAGTACCACGTCAAAACTCCTCTTGGTGTCCCTCGAGGAGGCGTTCGAATCCCTAGGTCCCCTATATTGTGCATCGCACCATGATTTTCAAGACGGAAACCTGCCCAACTTCGAGGCAGCGAAAGCGACCAATTCGTTAATGAAATCAAAGTCTCGTAGGCTTACAGCACCAGCTGCGTCTGGGTCACCACGGCGACCAGCTTGCCGTCCTCCGTCTCCAGCCGGGTGGTCCAGATCTGGGTCCGCCGGCCACGATGGACCGGGGTGGTCGTGGCAATGATTGTGGTTCCCTCCTTGGCCCCACCGATGAAATTGGTCTTGCTCTCCAGCGTGGTGGTGCCTTTGGCGTCCTCGGGGAGATTGATCACGGTCGCTGCCGCGCCGACGGAATCGGCCAGCGCCATCACCGCCCCGCCATGGATGGTGTGATGAAGTGTGCAGAGATCGGGCCGGACCGTCATCCGCGCCACCACGCGGTCCTTCTCGGCCTCTATGAACTCGACGCCCTTGAGCTCGGCGAACGGCATCTTCATCGCTTTGAGTTTCTCGAGCGGCGTCATCGGATCTCCTCCCAATTGCTTGTTGTCTCAGCGTGAATTGCTTCGCACCGTAAAGCAATGACGTCCGAGGTAATGGTACTCGTGATATCGGCACTCAGCGCCAATACCCTCGTGTTCCCGAACGCGCTGCAACGCCGGAGCGCGTCGAAGACGCGCGTAAACGCGCTAATGGCGTTGCTGCGCAGAGCCGGGACCATCTCGCGACGGATTTCGGTTCCGCGTGGGCCCCGGCTCTGCAGCGCACCGCTAAGAAGCGCTGCGCTGCGTCCGGGGCACAAGATTTTCCTCACGTCACCGCGTTCATGACCTGATATTCCGGCCGGCGCCACACCCCGCCCGCGATCACCTCCTCGATGATCTCCGCCGCCCGCACGATCTCGCTTTCGCCAATGTACAGCGGCGTGATCCCAAACCTCATGATGTCGGGCGCGCGGAAATCGCCGATGACGCCGCGGGCAATCAGCGCCTGCATGGCGGCGTAGCCGTCATCGAAGGCGAAGGAGACCTGGGAGCCACGCTGCCCATGCGCGCGCGGCGTCGCCAGCTTCAAGGACGGGCAACGTCGCTCGATCTCGCCGATCAGGAGGTCACCGAGCGCCAGCGAGCGCGCGCGAACCTCCTGGATGTCGACCCTGTCCCAGATGTCGAGGGAGGCCTCCAGCGCCGCCATCGCCAACACCGGCGGGGTGCCGACGCGCATGCGCTCGACGCCGCCGGCCGCCGCATAGGCGAGATCGAACGCAAACGGTTTTGCGTGGCCCATCCAGCCGGACAGAGCGGCACGCGCGCTGTCGGCATGGCGCGGCGCGACATAGAGGAAGGCGGGCGCGCCGGGACCGGCGTTGAGATATTTGTAGGTGCAGCCGGCGGCGAAATCGGCGCCGCAGCCGGAAAGATCAACTGGCAGCGCGCCGGCGGAATGGGCGAGATCCCAGACCGTGACGATGCCGAGCGCATGCGCTTTCGCGGTCAGCTTCCCCATGTCGTGGCGGCGGCCGGTGCGGTAATCCACCTCGGTAATGTAGAGCACCGCGATCTCTTCCGACAGCGCGGCCTCGATCTCCTCCGGCGCCACCAAGCGCAATTGATGGCAGCGCCCGAGCGTCGTGATCAGGCCCTCGGCCATGTAGAGGTCGGTCGGGAAGTTGCCGGTGTCCGACAGGACGATCTTGCGGGATGGGGTCATGTCGAGCGCGGCGGCGAGTGCCTGATAGACCTTCAGGGACAGCGTGTCTCCGACCATCACCGAGCCGGCTGCAGCACCGATCAACCGTGCGATACGATCGCCGACGTGGCGTGGCTGGACATACCAGCCTGCGGTGTTCCAGGCGCGGATCAGCTCGTTGCCCCACTCTTCGGTGATCACGCGATTGACCCGCTCGGCAACGCCCAGCGGCAGCGCACCAAGCGAGTTGCCGTCGAGATAGATCATTCCGTCAGGCAAATGGAACAGTGCCTTGGTGTCGTCATAGACGCGAAGCCTGGTCATGGACATCCCTACAGAATCGTACGCACGCGCCAGAGTTCGGGAAACAGCTCGACCTCCAGCATGCGCTTGAGATAGCTGACCCCGCCAGTGCCGCCGGTGCCGCGCTTGAAACCGATGACGCGCTCGACCGTGGTCACATGATTGAAGCGCCAGCGGCGGAAATAGTCCTCGAAATCGACCAGCTTCTCGGCCAGTTCGTAGAGCATCCAGTGCGTCTCCGGCGCCTCGTAGACGATACGCCAGGCCTGCAGCACGCCTTCGTTGAAGCTGTGGGTCTCACGGACGTCGCGCGCCAGCACCGCTGGCGGCATTTTCAGTCCATTGCGGTCGGCGAGCCGCAGCACCTCGTCATAGAGGCTTGGCGTGGCGAGTTCGGTTTCGAGCAGCTTCGTCGTCTCCGCATCGTGCGCATGCGGCTTCAGCATGGCGTGGTTACGATTGCCGAGCAGAAATTCGATCAGCCGGTATTGGCGCGACTGGAAGCCCGAGGATTGCCCAAGCTGCGAGCGGAAACGGGTATATTCGCTGGGCGTCATGGTGCGCAGCACGTCCCAGGCGTTGTTGAGCTGTTCGAAGATCCGCGACATCCGCGCCAGCATCTTCATCGCGGGCTGCACCTCATCCCGTGAGATCGCATGGCGCGCGGCGCTGAGCTCGTGGATGGCGAGCCGCATCCACAGCTCCGTAGTCTGATGCTGGATGATGAACAGCATCTCGTCATGCGCTTCCGACAGCGGATGCTGCGCGCCAAGAATCGCATCCAGCGCCAAGTAGTCGCCATAGGACATACGCCGGGCGAAATCGGTCTCGGCGCCTTCGCTGGTAGGATCGTAATCGCTGGACGTCATGACAGGTCCTTTCGATCGATCTCGCCCGGCTTTGCTCAATCGAGGCCGATCAGGCGGGCGGTGATCGGTGAAGACGGGTCCTTCAGCCCGTCGATCACAGTAAAATGGTTGAGGCCGGGCTCGACGACGAGGCGGGTCGGCACGTCAAAGCCGGTCCAGATATTGGCCATCAGATCGGACTGACGGATGAATTCGGGCCGCTCGCTGCCACCGACCCAGGCGGTCACCGGCGAATGCCCGCGCGGCAGGTGCAGCGCCGCACTTTCGAGCGTCGCCTCCTCCATGGTCATGCGCAGCGTCTCGTTCATCTTGGTCTTGAGCAGCGGACGCAGGTCATGCAGGCCGCTGATCGAGAGCGTCCCGACGATGCGGTCGTAGACGGCGGACTCGAGCCGGCTGTCGTCGCACAGCATGCGCGTGACGAGATGCCCGCCGGCAGAATGGCCAGCGAGCCGGATCGGTCCTGAGACGAGCGATGCCGCTTTGGCGATCGCGGCAGCGATTTCTGCTGTGATATCGGAGATGCGTGCGGCCGGCGTCAGCGTGTAGCTCGGCAGCGCGACCGTCCAACCATGATGCCGCGCGCCTTCGGCGAGATCGGTCCAGGTCGATTTGTCGAAGCGCATCCAGTAGCCGCCATGGACGAACACGACGAGGCCCTGGCTGTCGCCGTCAGGCAGGACCAGGTCGAGCTTCTGCCGCCCGCCGGTGCCATAGGCGATGTCGGGGCGAATGCCCCTCAGCCCGGCGCGGTAGGCCGCCGCCCGCTCCACCCACAGCGCAGGCATCTTGTCTGAGCCCGGGATATGGGCCGAATTGGCATAAGCGTCATCCCAATCGCGCATCGTTGCTCCCGAGGACTCGTCCAGCGAACCGGACACCAGTCTGCCACCGGTACGGCCGGCATCCTAGTGTTTATTTTAAGCTTAAAGCATTCGAGAGGAGCCCATCGATTGGACAGGCGACGACTGACCCGTGCGTTTCCCGGGCGCAGCGCAGCGTGCAACGATGCGCTGCTGAACCGGGGTCTAGTGCATGCGGCGACATGGGTCCGGCTCTGCGGAGCACCACGCGGAACGACGCTTCGCATCGTCCGCGCGCTGCACCCGCGTCCGGGACACCAAACTACGCCTTCTCCACCCCGCACCACTCGGCGATGAACAGTGCCATCGCCTTGGTCGCCTTCTTCAGCGACTCAAGCTCGACAAACTCGTTGAAGCCGTGCATCTCGCCTCCGCTTGCGCCAAAACACAGACTTGGAATGCCGTGGTTGAGACCGTAGAAGCGGGTGTCGGTGAGCGCGGTGAAAACGAGGTCCTCGACCGCGCCGCCATAGACCTTGTTGAAGGCCTTGCCGAACGCAGCCTCAGGCTCCGCGGCATTGGTCAGCTCATAGCCTTCCGACAGGAAGCCCGACCATTCGATCTGCGGCGGATTGTTGGCGAGGAAGGGGTGGTTACGCGCAGCGGCAGCGACGCAAGCCATGATCTCCTTCTGGTGATCGGCGATCGACCAGCCCGGCAATACGGCAATCCGACAGTCGACGTCGCACCAGGCCGGCACGCTCGAGGCCCAGTCGCCGCCCTTGATGATGCCGGGGTTGAAGTTGATGGGATGGTTGAGTGTCTTGAAGTGGCGATCGGCCTTGGCGCGCTCGTTCCATTCGATCTCGAGCTTTTGCAGCGCCTGGATCAGATGATACGCCGCCATGATTGCGTTCGCGCCGGAACCTGCAAAGGCGACATGGGTCGGGTGCCCCTTCACGCGCAGACGAAACCAGATCACGCCGACCTGTGAGCGCACCATCTTCCCGCCCGTCGGCTCGGGAATGAAGCAGGCATCCGCGCGGTAGCCGCGCTGCAGCGTGGAGAGCGCGCCGACGCCGGTGCTCTCTTCCTCGATCACGGATTGGAAGTGGATTCGTGCCGTCGGCTTGAAGCCAGCGGCCTTGATCGCATCGAGTGCGTAGAGGGCGCCGATCGTGCCCGACTTCATGTCGTAGGCACCGCGGCCAAACATCTTCCCGTCCTTGATGACGGGTGAAAACGGCGGGGTATCCCACAATTCCAGCGGACCCGCCGGCACCACGTCGCAGTGGCCCTGCAGGATCAGCGATTTGCCGACGCTGGTTTGCGGACGGTAGGTGCCCACCACCGAACGCGCCTTGGAGAAATCGTGCTCGATCGAGCCGAAGCCGCGCAGATCCTTGAGGTCGTCGATGTTGATGTGCCAGTCGTCGACCTCATAGCGGCGTTCGCGCAGGAGGTCTCCGATCATGTCCTGGCACGGCCCCTCGGCCCCGCGGGTCGAGGGGATCGCGACGAAATCACGTGTGGTCGCAAGCTGGGCTTCGAAGCCGGCATCGACGGCATCAAGAATCCTCTGCTGCGTTTCGGCATTCATCAGGCAACTCCAATCGGGCATTCAGATCATCGATGGAGCGCAAGCTAGCCGATTTCAGCCGTTCGGGTACTCCACAGAATAAGCATCCCGCAATGCATCTTCGAGCAGTCGGCCTTCTGAATAGCCATTGAGCGTCGCAGGGCGCGTAACACCCTCGAGGAGGCGCGGGCAAGGTTCCGGCGCGCCGAGCACCGTGCGCACCGGAATGCGCTCGGCATAGATTGGCAACGGATAGTCCTCGTCGTCGTCAGCGACACCCTTGGCGCGGATCTTGGCCGAGGCTTCTTCGATCTCCATCGCAATGAAGGACGTTGCCTTGATCTCCTGCGTAGTGCTCTGTCGCAGGCCGGCGGTACGATCCGGGAAGAAGCGATCGACCATCGCGATCACCGCCCGCTCCTTCTCCTCGGGATCGGTGACGAGATAGGCCGTGCCGAACGCCATGACTGCGCGGTAGTCGGCGGAATGATTGAAGCCGCAGCGCGCCAGCACGAGGCTGTCGAGATGGGCGACCGTCAAGCAGACGCGCTCGCCCTTAGTCTGGTTGCGCAACATGCGGCTGGCGCTCGATCCGTGCCAGTAGAGCTTGGTGCCCTCCCGCCAGAAGAAGGTCGGCGTGCAATAGGGCTGGCCCTCGATCACATAGGAGACGTGGCACAGCATCGAGGAATCCAGGATGCGATGAACCGTATCGTGATCGTAGAAGCCGCGGTCGTGCCGGCGCTTCACCTGGTTGCGCGCCGATGTCGGATAGGAATTTGATGTCTCGGTCTGGCTCACGGCCGCTCCTGGTCGGATTGGATGAATTCCGAAGCAGTTGTAGCGGCACGTTTGGTCTGCGATAGTTCCAATTCCATGCAAAAAATTCCGACCAATTCTTCCTGCCGAGCCAAGGCCGAGCTTCCGCTCGACCTGACCGGGCCCCACGTCACGGCTGGCGCCTCCGCCGCGCACCGGCTCTATCAGGCGCTGTGCGAAACGATCGTCTCTGGCCTGGTCAAGCCCGGGGAGTCGCTGCCGCCATCGCGGACGTTGGCCAGGCAGACCGGCTTCCGGCGCAACGCCGTCGTCACCGCCTATGAGCGCCTGATCGCCGACGGCTTTGCCGTCGCAACCGTCGGCTCCGGAACCTTCGTCGCAGCACGTATCCCCGCGAGGGGGGCCGAGACCAACAAGCCGAAGGTGGTTGTCGAAACACCGAGGCAAGGCGCGCTCGCGCTCGGCTGCACCCATATCGACGAGCGTGCGGTGCAACGCCTTCGCGCTTTCGTCGGCCGCCGCATGCGCGCGTTCGGGTCCGAGCACCTGCATTATGGCGATCCTCGCGGCAGCCGCGAGCTGCGTGCGGCGATCGCCGATCACCTGCTGTCGGCGCGCGGACTGCGCTGCGACCCCGATCAGATCATGCTGACGTCGGGCACGCTGCACGCGCTGCGCATCGTGCTGAGCGCGATCCTGAAGTCCAACGACCAGGTCTGGTGCGAGGACCCCGGCTATCCCGCCGCGCGAAAGACTATCGCGCATTGCGGCTATCGCGCCGTGCCTGTCGCCGTCGACGAGCACGGGATGCGTGTCGCCAAAGGCCGCATCGCGGCACCGTCGGCGCGCGCGGCCTACGTCACACCGTCGCACCAGTTTCCGCTGGGCGTGCAGATGTCGATGCCGCGGCGGCTCGAGCTTTTGGACTGGGCGAAGCAAGCCGGCGCATTCGTGCTTGAGGACGATTACGACAGCGAATTCCGCTATGACGGCGCACCGCTGATGTCGCTCGCCGGCATCGATCGCCTCCAGCGGGTGATCTACCTGGGCACGTTTGCCAAGACGCTGTTTCCGGGCCTTCGCATCGGCTATTGCGCCCTGCCCGAACGCCTGATCGCGGACGTGACGGCCGCGCGCGCGGCGCTCGATCGCTTTCCCGGCACACTGATGGAGGGCGCGGTGGCGGACATGCTCAATTCCGGCGCCTTCGCCGCGAACCTGAAGCGCGTGCGCAAACTCTATCGCGAGGCGCGCGATGTGCTCGCCGAAACGCTGGAAGTCGCATCCGATGGTGCGCTTTTGGTGCCAGTGCCCTCACAAGGCCTGCATCTCGTCGCCCGATTCGATCCCTCGGTCGATCCGGCGGTGGCAGCGCATGCCAAGCAAGCGGCCGGCACGGAAGGCTGGCTATTGGCCGACACCTATTCGCGCGGGCGTCCGCTGCCCGGCTTCGTGCTGGGATTTTCCGGCCACCCGGTTCCACAGCTCGTGACCGCCGCCGAACGTCTCGCGAAGGAATCGCGCGCAGCGTTGGGCGCAAGCCGAAAATCGGACCGCCGGGCGTGACGAAGCTTCACTATCAGAATCGCCTGCCGGTCCCTAAATTGCGGCATCGATGCCGGGACCTCACATCATGCTGCTTCGCCACGCAACCTGCCTCTCGCTGCTGATCTCCATCGCGCTTGCCTCAACGACACGCGCAGGGACTATTGGACGCGAGCAGGACATCGTCGATCTGAAGCTCGGCCAGCGTGTGCTCGTGGATGATGGAACCTGCCCCGCCGGCCAGGTCAAGGAAGTGCGCGGTGCGAAGATGACCGAAAAGGGAGTCTCGCGCACGAGTTCCTGCGTGCCGCGGCACGGACCGAAAATGAAATGATGATCTGAGAGGCTACTTCGCCGGATCGAACATGCACTGCAGCGTCGGTTTGGCAATCTTGGTGAAGGTCGGGCCGATCTCGCCCTGCTTGGAAGCCGGCACCCAATCGGTCTCGATGGTGGGCACGCCGGTTTCGCTGATGCCCCGCAGCAGCGCTTCGCGCAGATCGCGGTCCTCGACGGCCGCGGCGGCGTGGTCGTGCAGACAGCCGCAGACTTCCTCCGGATGCTCCCAGCGTCCGAGCATGCGCGGCGCGCACTGGCGCACGAATTCGGTGCGGGGATCGGGCAGTCTGGAGGGCGCGCGCACTTGCGCCTGAACGGAACTGATCGTCAGAACGGACACGAACGCTGCGGCGCAGAGACGAAGCAACATGATGGCTTTGCCGGCTATTGTGTGCGGTCAGAGGCGCGCGGCGACCATGATCGGCTGTGCGGCCGGGACCGTGACGGGCGAGCCGCTGTACTGGAAAGTGCCGACACCGGGGAGATCGCCGTCGGGCGAACCCGCAAATGAGGAGCCGGCGAGCACGAAACCGAAAGCAAGGATGAAGCCGAGCGCGCGCATGATCTTGTGTCCCAATTCGGTCGCCGGCGGTGCGCCGTCGTCGTTGTGACGCTGATAACCATGGGCGGTTTCGTGCGTGATGCGTGAAAAGCTGAAAATGGTTTCGTCTTCGTGAGAATTGTTTCGTCCCATTCAGGACGACGAAACAATTCTCGGAAAATGCCAGTCATTTCAGCAAGGTCTCGCTGCAGGTCAATGTGGCCTGCCAAGTTCCGGCGCCAGCACGGACGGCCGCCTTGCACAGGCGCCGTCATGCTCCCGCCGCGCGCGTTTCACATGCATTTTACTCTTTTCTGCTGAAAGGAGCGGCAAACGAGGGCTGGGTGCGATCGAACCGGGGGTGGTTCGGCGGCGACCCAAGCCATCGAAACCGAGACGCCCGGATCATCGGGCGCATTCACGTGAGGGATGGCCATCATGATGGCGGGAAATCGCGCAACGCCGCGGGATGCGGATCTACAGACCGATCGCGGAGAGCAATCGCCCATTCGCGGCAGCGCCGGCGAAATGGCGCTGCAATCGAGCCGCGGCTTCGAGGCCGCGCCGCAGATGTTCGTGCGGCTGACCGGTTCTCATCTTGCGAAGCCGTGCAATCGTCACTGAGAAAACGCGAACGCGTCACTGCGTGAAGAACTCGCCGCACTTCTGGACGTTCGCGTCCGCCGGCCCCCACGGCATGATCGGCACGGTCGAGGTCGAGTTCTTGGGCGAGCCTTCGATCAGCTTGTCCGAATAAACCATGTAGACCAGCACGTTGCGCTTGGCGTCGCAGCCGCGCACGATCTGCATCTTTTTGAAGAACAGCGACCGGCGCTGGCGGAACATGTCGTCGCCCTGCTCCATCTTGTGCTTGAACTTGATCGGACCGATCTGGCGACAGGCCAGCGAGATGTCCGAGACCTCCTCGGCAAGGCCGAGCCAGCCCTTGAAGCCTCCTTTCTCCGGCACGGTGAAGTGACAGGCGACGCCCTCGACTTCAGGATCATCGAGACCATAGGTCGCGAGCTTGTCGTTCGGGCTCATCCATTTGAACACGGTGGAGCGGCGGAAGATCAGATCAGGCTCATCGGCGGCGGACGCCGCCGCCATCGGCGCGGTCAGAATCAGCAGGAATAAAGCGAGGCCTTTCAAGCGGATGCTGGAAAGACCGGGGAAACGGGATGACATGAAGTTCTCCGGTAACAAGTTCCCGCAATGTAGGAACGCGAGCGACGATCAGGAAGGACGCGGACAGTCAGGCGCGGCCGCCGTTTACCGCTCCGTGAGGCTTTTTTGCTACGTCTTGAACAAAAGTAACTGACGGCAGAACCGCCCTGCTGGTGAACGCGTAGTCCCCTCTGAGACACTAACATCTGATTTGGATTATGGATTCGAGGATGAACAGCGTGAACGGTTCGGGTTCTGCCGCCAAGCCGGCGCGGCTGTGGCAGGTCGCCATCTTGACGGCGGCGGGTGCGATCGGCGCGACCAGCCAGGCAGACGCAGCGTTTTACTATTGGACGGACTATTCCGACGGGTCCTATTACGCCCAGCAGGATCGGCTTCCCGAAATACCGCGCCAGAAGCCGCAAAAGCGTGGCGTCGCAAGCAAGAAAGAAAGCCTCATCGAGAAGGAAGCCGGCACCAAGCCGCAAGGACCGCTCGTCATTGTCGTTTCGATCGACCGGCAGAAGGTGACGATCTACGACAGCAACGGCGTGTTCGCGGAATCCCCGGTTTCGACCGGCATGAAGGGCCACTCGACGCCGATGGGTGTTTTCAGCGTCATTCAGAAGCACAAATTCCACCACTCCAACATCTATAGCGGCGCGCCGATGCCGTACATGCAGCGGATCACCTGGTCCGGCGTCGCCATGCATGCCGGCGTGCTGCCGGGCTATCCCGCCTCGCATGGCTGCATCCGCATGCCGATGGCGTTCGCGATGAAGATGTGGAACTGGACTCGGATGGGTGCGCGCGTGATCGTGGCGCCGGGTCAGATGTCACCGCAGAGCTTTTCCCATCCCCTGCTCGCCTCCTTGCGCGTGCCGCCGCAGCCCGCGGCGAGCATCGAACCGCAGACCAATGTCAGCGACAAGGCCGACAAGGGCGCCGCCGAAATCAAGCCAGTCGAGACCAAGACGGCCAGCGCCGACAGCGTGCTCGACCTGCGCACCTCCGTCGGCCACGCCGTCATGTCGGATGTGACCACGGGCAATGCGCCCGCGCGCGACGAAGCCGCGGCACCGGCCGACAACGTCAAGACGGCCGAGGCATCTGATACGCCCAAGTCTGATACGCCCAAGTCTGATACGCCCAAGTCTGATGCGCTCAAGTCCCAGTCGCAAGATGCGGCCAAGCCAGCGAACGACGACAAGCCCGCCGAGAAGGTCGAGGCTGTCAAGACCGAGGCGGTGGACTCCGCGAAGACACCCAATGCACAAGCGACTGCTCCGGCGCTCGCCACCTCGCCCGATGCGAAAAAGGACGAGAACCGCGTTGCCGATCCTGCGCCGGCGACAAAGACTGATGCGCCCAAACGCGCCGGCCAGATCGCCGTCTTCATCAGCCGCAAGGATTCCAAGCTCTATGTGCGGCAGAATTTTGCGCCGCTGTTCGAGGTGCCCGTCACGATCGCCGCGAGCGACCGGCCGCTCGGCACGCATGTCTTCACCGCAGAAATCGACAAGGCCGATGCCAATGCACTGCGTTGGTCGGTGGTGTCGCTGCCCGTCGCCGCGCGTTCCGCGGCACGCGAGGATGACAGCCGCGTATCGCGCCGCCAGCGCGGCGCCGCCGTGATCCCCGTCGCTGCAAAACCGGTGCTCATGCCGGACAGCCCGGCTGAAGCCCTCGACCGCATCTCCGTGCCCGCCGACACCATGGCGAAGATCAACGAGATGCTGACGTCAGGCAGCTCAATCATCGTCTCCGACCAGGGCATCAACCAGGGCGAGACCGGCGAAGGCACCGATTTCATCGTCCGCCTGTACTAGCGCCCCTCGCAGTGTTCAATAACGCGTTGTTGACGAGCCCGCTCGCGCCGGCGGAGTAACATGCCTTCCGGATCATTTCGGGGGACGCCGTCATGATGAACCGCAGGACCATGCTCATCGCGGCGCTCGGCGGCACGCTCGCGCCCGTAACGCGCGCCCTCGCTGATGGTGGCATGAGCCGTATCTCGGCCTACGCCTTCTCCTTCCCCGCACTGTCAGGCGACGACATCCGCCTCGCCGCGTTCACCGGCAAGCCGCTGCTGGTGGTGAACACCGCCTCGCTCTGTGGCTACACTCCGCAATATGCCGGCTTGCAGGAGGTCTGGAACGAGTTTCGCGAGCGCGGGCTTACCGTGATCGGCGTGCCCTCCAACGATTTCGGTGGCCAGGAGCCCGGCGGCGCGAGTGAGATCATGCAGACCGCGCATCACCAATATGGTGTTACCTTCCCGGTTGCGGCGAAGGCCGTGGTGGTCGGTGCAAAAGCGCACCCCTTCTACAAATGGGCCGCTGAGGCGCGACCGAAGGAAGTTCCGCGCTGGAACTTCCACAAATACCTGATCGGCCGCGACGGCTATATCGCCGAGGTCTTTCCCTCCGCAGTCGAACCGGCCGACACGCGAATCAAAACGGCCATTGCCAGGGCGCTGGCCGATAGTTGACGCCGGCCCCATCCGGCTGGGCACAATTATGGCGGGCGGTCAAACAGCCGTTGCAATGGCGAGGGCCCACCATCTAGGCTAGGATCGTTTGGGGCAGGACGGTTTTTGCCGCAGGCGAAAAGCCGCGGCGGAACAACGGGATCAATCTCGAGGACAACACCATGCGTGTGGCGGCAGGACTGATTTTGGCAAGCGCGTTGTCGGTTGTGTTGACCGGCGCAGCATGGTCGCAGACACCGGCCGCGAAGCCCGCAGCCGCGGCACAAGCCGCACCGGCGGCTGCAGCGCCCGCTGCGGCTCCTGCGCCTGCAGCAGCTGCTCCGGCCCCAGCGGGCTTCGTCAATCCGCCCCCGCCGAAACAGGCGCCGCAGCCGGCGCGCGCGGCCTGCAATACGCCGGGCGCCCTCGGTGTCGCCCGCACCGTCGAGATCGACACCACGGGTGGCCCCGGCTTCGGCTTCGAGCATTTCAAGGAGCTCGATTTCCTGCGCGACCACGAGGTGGTGCTGACCTTCGACGATGGCCCTTGGCCGAAGAACACGCCTGCCGTGCTGAAGGCGCTCGCCGACGAATGCACCACAGGCATCTTCTTCTCGATCGGCAAGCACGCGACCTATGAGCCGGAGATCCTCAAGCAGGTCTACGCCGCCGGCCACACTGTGGGCAGCCACACATGGTCGCACGCCAATCTGAACAACAAGAAGCTTAACGAGGCGCAGCGCAAGGAAGAGATCGAGAAGGGCCTTTCCGCCGTGAAGTGGGCGCTCGGTGGTATCTCCCCCGCACCGTTCTTCCGCTTCCCGGCGCTGCAACATCCGCCGGAGATGGTCACCTATCTCGGCAACCGCAACATGGCGATCTTCTCCTGCGACATCGACTCCTTCGACTTCAAGGCCTCCAAGCCCGAGAAGGTGATCGAGACGGTGATGAAGAAGCTCGACAGCAAGGGCAAGGGCATCATCCTGATGCACGACTTCCAGAAGCACACTGCGGAGGCTCTGCCCGAGCTGCTCAAGCGGCTGAAGGCCGGCGGCTACAAGGTGGTGGCGATGCGCGCCAAATTCCCGGCCTCGACGCTGCCGGAATACGATCAGGAGCTGCTCAAGGACATCAAGCTGCCGACGGTGAGCCAGCGCCCGGTCAATTCCGTGGTGACGACCGTTTCCGAATAGAAGGCCGTTGTCTTTCCGTATCGAGGGCTACGTCATCGTGTCAGCGGACGGCATGCTGGCCGACGCCGATCACGTCATGCCCGACAGCCTGAAGTTCGAAGGGGACAAGCTGTTCTTCGAGCAGGCGCTCGAGCGCGCCGCGCTGATCGTGCATGGCCGGCACTCGCACGAGCAGCAGCCGAATTCGCCGAAGCGCAAGCGGCTGATCCTGACCCGCAAGATCAAGGACCTCACCGTCGATCCGGAGATGCCGAACGCGACGCTGTGGAATCCGGAGCATGCGAGCTTCGAGGCGGCCTGCGCCTTCGCGGACGTCGCCTCCGGCATGATCGCCATCATCGGCGGCCCGGTCGTGTTCGACATGTTCATGGACCGTTACGACACGTTCTGGCTGTCGGAGGCTCCGCACGTGTGGCTGCCCGGCGGTGAAGGCTGCTTTGTCGGCGTGCCCCAGCGGACGCCGCATGAGGTGCTGGCTTCGCATGGGATGAAGCCGGGCGCGCCGTACTTGCTCGATGCGGCGCATGACGTGACCGTGACGCCGTGGCGGCCGGGTTAGCCTCTCGGCATTGCCGACGTCGCTCACAGCGGGAGGTCAGTTTCAAAACTGGAAAAACAACCCCATGCAAAGTACCGGCAATATAATACCGCTATTTATCCCGGCGTTTCAGCAAGCTAAATTGGTCCCGCCGCCGGCCAGCGCAAAGCCGACTAGCATATTTGCCGAGACCCGATAATCGGCCCCGACGGCGGTGATGGCGCTATAGCCAGCGTCCGCGGCGCTGCGTCAATACGAGCCGGCCATTCAGAAACACCGCATCAATAGACTGAGACAAAAGCGCAAGACTGGACGGCTTCGGATCGAGGCTCCCGCCCGCGGGCGGCAGGATTCGTGGACGAACGAACCATTTCCTTTCGCCGGATGTAAACCTGCAGCGAGCATGATTGGTCCTGCGGGGCCCTTCCCGCTCCTTAACCACGATCAAGACGCGACCACCCACCAGCATGAGCGACGACGGTACGACGACAAATCCCCCAGACGGCTCCGGACTGACAGGTGATGCAGCCCCGATGTCATCCCTGCTACCGGCATTCGGCTTCACCGCCGATCAGATGGAGACCGATGCGAACGTCGCCGCCTGGCGGGAGGCTGTCGCCACGCTGTTCGAGGTCGACGAGCTCGCCGCCGACGAACCGGGTCCGTTTCGCGCCGACATCAGCTCCTACGCCATGGGGCCGGCGCTGATCGGGCTGAGCCGTGCCAGCGGCCAGCGCTTCCGCCGGACGGCTGAAACGATCGCGCGCAGCGGCGTGGACCACATCATCCTCCAGCTCTATCTGAAGGGCGGCTATGACGGCGTCGCGGGCACCCGGCCGATGCAGGTGCGCGCCGGCGACATCTGTCTGTTCGACCTCGCCCAGACCCTGGAGACCAAGGCGACGGCGTTCGAGAATGTCACGCTCGTCGTGCCGCGCCCGATGTTCGGCACCCATCTCCTGCGGGTCGACGATGTGCACGGCCTCGTCCTGCCGGGCAGCAGCGTGATCGCAAGGCTGCTGGCGGGACATCTCACCGCGCTGTTCGAATTTGCGCCGCGCATGACGCTCGACGAATGCCAATCGGTGGTCGAGGGCACGGTCTCGCTGCTGGCCGCCTGCCTGCGCAACGAGCTCGAACGCGGCGATGCCGATGCCGACCATACCATCGCTGCGAGCCCGTCCCTGATGCGGATCCGCCAATATATCGAGGCCGGACTTGCCCGTGAGGATCTATCCGCCAATTCGATCGCGGCGCATTTCGGCCTGTCCCGGGCGTCATTGTACCGGCTGTTCGCGCCGGTCGGCGGCATCGCCGATTACATCCGCAGCCGCCGGCTGCATCGCGCCTTTTTCGATCTCGCCAATTCGGGCGCACGTGGTCCGCGGATCAGCGAGGTCGCGCGGCGCTGGCAGCTCGGTTCCGACGCGCATTTCACGCGCTCGTTCAAGGCAGCCTATGGCATCACGCCCCGCGCCGCGCGCGAGGCGGCCTTGCTCGGGGTCCAGCGGGGCACGGATGGAGCAAGCAGCGCGACGATTTCCCGCTGGATGCGCGAGATCGCGCCTCCGAGAGCGGATTGATGGCTAGACGTCGCCGTAGGCCGCCTCAGCCGGGCGCGTCGTGCGGCCGTAGCCGATGATCATGCAGAGCGCGCCGATGATCGACAGGTTCTTGAGCGCGTCGACCAGCATCTTGGCGTTGTCCGGCGGAGTCTGGTTCCAGAAATCGTAGAACAGGACGGTCGCGACCGCGACGTAGATGATCAGCAGCATCGCGAAGAAGCGCGCGCCGAAGTTCAGCGCGATCATCAGCCCCGCAATGATCTCGAGCCCGCCGATCGCAATGGCCAGGAGCCGCGGCGTCGTCATGGCCGTCGCCGCCTCGATCTGCTTGGCATAGGGGGCGATGACGTCAGGTACGACCAGCTTGGCGGCGATGAGATCGGCGGTCGCCTGGATGGCAAAGAGCTTGGTTGCGCCCGTATAGACGAACAGCACCGCGAACAGGATTCGCCCGAAAGTCACGAACGCTGGCATGATCGGCCTCTTGGCAAAGCGCTACCGCAGGGAACGCTCGAGGGGATTATGAAGAGTCCGTTTGCGCTTTTCAAACGAGGAAATGGAAAGCTGCGAGGAATTCAAAGCTGGCGGCGCGCTATTCAGTTGGCGCTCCCTAGCGGAATCGAACCGAGAGCGGCGCGATCGGCCGCAACGCTCTCAGCGTCATGGCCGGGCTTGACCCGGCGATTCACGAGACGAAAAACGTGGATGCCCGGGACAAGCCCGGGCATGACGAGTTTGCGGAGCGAGCACCCCACAACACCTTGAGCGGGCGAAGCAGCTACGTAAACAACGTCGGCTGCTGCCGCGCGGCGCGCTCCTGGGCTTCCACGACCGCAACCGCCGTCATGTTGAGGATGCCGCGCGCGGTGACGCCCGGCGTCAGGATGTGGGCCGGGCGCGCCGGGCCGATCAGAATCGGACCGACGGGAAGTGCGTCCGCCAGCGCCTTGATCATCTGATAGGCCACGTTGGCGGTGTCGAGGTTCGGCATGATCAGGATGTTGGCCTCCCCCTCGAGCTTGGAGTGCGGCAGCACGAGCTTGCGGGCCGCAGCCGAGAGCGCGGTGTCGCCCTGCATCTCGCCGTCGGCCTCAATCTCGGGATGCTTGTCTTTCAGGAGTTGGGTCGCCCGCCGCATCTTGCGCGAGGAGTCCGTATCGTAGCTGCCGAAATCGGAATGCGAGATGAAAGCGACCTTCGGCTTCAGGGTGAAGCGCTGCACGTGCAGGGCCGCCAGCGCCGCGATCTCGGCCAGCTCCTCCGCACTCGGATTGGGCCGCACTTGCGTGTCCGCGATGAAGAAGGCGCCCTTGCTGGTGATCAGCAGCGCCAGCGCGGCGTAATCGCTGATCCCCGGCGAGAAACCGACGATCTCGCGCACATGGCGCAGATGGCTCATATAGCGGCCCTCGACGCCGCAGAGCATGGCGTCGGCCTCGCCGCGCACCACCGCAAGCGCCGCGATAACAGTGTTATTGGTACGCACCACCGTGCGTGCCGCATCCGGCGTCACGCCGCGACGGCCGGCGACCTCGACATAGGACTGCACGTAGGAGCGGTAGCGCGGATCGTCCTCGGGATTGACGAGGTCGAAATCCTTGCCGGCCTTGATCGAGAGTCCGAAGCGCTTGATGCGCGCCTCGACGACTGTCGGGCGACCGACCAGGATCGGTCGCGCCAGCTTCTCCTCCAGCACCACCTGCGTGGCGCGCAGCACGCGCTCGTCCTCGCCTTCGGCATAGATCACGCGGACCGGCTGGGTCTTGGCCTTGGCGAACATCGGCTTCATGACGAGGCCGGAGCGGAAGGCGAAGCGCTCGAGCAGCGCCCTGTACTCGTCGAAATTGGTAATGGGCCGCGTCGCGACCCCCGATTCCATCGCCGCCTTCGCCACGGCCGGCGCGATGCGCAGGATCAGGCGCGGATCGAACGGGCTCGGGATCAGCGAGCCCGGACCGAAGCCTTGCGTCTCGCCGGTGTCGAAACCCTGCGCAACCGCATCCGACGGCGCCTCGCGCGCGAGCTGCGCGATGGCCTCGACGGCGGCGTGCTTCATCTCCTCGTTGATCGCGGTGGCGCCGACATCGAGCGCGCCGCGGAAGATGAAGGGAAAGCAGAGGACGTTGTTGACCTGGTTCGGGTAGTCGGAGCGGCCGGTGCAGATCATGGCATCGGGCCGCGCCTTGCGCGCCTCTTCCGGCATGATCTCCGGCACCGGGTTGGCGAGCGCCATGATCAAGGGCTTGTCACCCATCGCCTTGGCCATCTCGGGCTTGAGCACGCCGGGTGCCGAGAGGCCGATGAAGATGTCGGCGCCGCCGATGACGTCGGCGAGCGTGCGCTTGTCGGTCTTCTGCGCATAGACCGCCTTCCAGCGGTCCATCGAGGTGTTGCGCCCCTCATGCACGAGACCGTCGATGTCGCAGACCCAGATGTTCTTGCGCTGCGCGCCCATCGATACCAACAGGTTCAGCGTCGCGATCGCGGCAGCCCCTGCTCCCGAGGCCACGATCTTGACCTCGGACAGCTTCTTGCCGTTCAGCCTGAGGCCATTGACGATGGCGGCGGCGACGATGATGGCGGTGCCGTGCTGGTCGTCGTGGAAGACCGGGATCTTCATACGCTCCTTCAAGCGCGTCTCGATCTCGAAGCATTCCGGTCCGCGGATGTCTTCCAGATTGATGCCGCCGAAGGTCGGTTCGAGCGCCGCCACCGTCTCGACCACGCGGTCGATGGTGTCGGCGGCGATCTCGATGTCGAACACGTCGATGCCGGCGAATTTCTTGAACAGGACCGCCTTGCCTTCCATCACCGGCTTGGAGGCCAGCGGGCCGATATTGCCGAGGCCGAGCACCGCGGTACCGTTCGAGACCACCGCGACCAGATTGGCGCGGGTGGTGAGCGTGGCCGCCTCGGCCGGGTTCTTGGCGATCTCGGTGCAAGCCGCGGCGACGCCCGGGGAATAGGCAAGCGCCAGGTCGCGCTGGTTCGCAAGCGGCTTGCTTGCCTGGATCTCGAGCTTTCCGGGGCGCGGCAGACGATGATAGGCCAGCGCCGCCTGGTGGAGATCATCAGAATAGGATGACATGCGGTGTCTTGCCTCGCGTTACCGGCCTCAAAATGCGTCATCCGGAGCGCCGGCCGAAGCGGACGGGATTTCCGGGTCGTGGAAACGGGATGAAGCACGGCCGAAGGCCCGGTGGCAACATCCGATTGCGGCCCCATCAACAGGGCGCACCGTCAAATATTTGAAAACCATAGCTTTCCCTGGACGGCCCGAGGTTTCGCGAATATGGCAGGTTGTGCGGTGTAAAACGAGCAACTGGAGCTGGGAATGAAGCGGATCCTGATCGGCCTGATCGTGGCAGCCGTGCTCGGAGCGGGCGGATGGTTTGGCTTCAACCTCTATGTCCAGCATCGGGCAACCAGCGAGGTCGAGGCGGCATTCGCGCAGATCCGCGCAAGTGGCGGCAAGGCGAGCCATGGCAAGATCGCCTTCGAGCTGTCGAGCCGGACGCTGACGGTCGAGGACATCAATGTCGAGCCCGCCCAGCCGCAGCTCGCCAACGTCAAGGTCGCCAAGATCACGGCCGTCGGCGTACGCCAGCCAGATGAGAGGCATTTCTCGGCCGACAGCATTGACGTGTCCGGTGTCGAGGCCACCTTCACCTACACGGAGCCGGCGAAGCTGAAAGCGAACTACAAGATTCCGCAGATCACGGCGCGCGACTTTTCGGCTCCGATTCGTGGGGCCGAGGCGTCGCTGTCTGGCTCGATCATCGACATGTACCGCTTCATGCTGGCGCAATACGCAACCGTCTCGGCCTCGTCGATTGCGGTACCGACCGTTTCGGTCAACGTCGATGCGGGCACCGGTAATGCCGGCAGCGGCGATTATGTCTATTCGGGCCTATCGATCCAAAACGTCGACCACGGCAAGATCGAAACGGCGAAGACGGACCGCATCACCTATTCGATCGACTTGGCTCAGCCGGGCAAACCGACGAAAATGATCGGCGAGCTATCCGGCCTGGCCGCCACTGATTTCAACTCAACCGCTGTTAGGGCCGCGCTCGATCAGCAAGGGGGGAGCGACGACAGCTTCCACAGAATCTATCGACGCATCTCGGTCAACTCCTACATGGTGACGACCGCACCGGGCGTGCGCCTGCAGGTCGACGGCATCACCTTCGACGACATCGCGATCCGGCCTTCCAAATTCCGCCCGGCCGAGATAATCGCGCTGGTGCCGGCTGACGGCTCGATCCCGACGCCGGCGCAGTCGCGCGACATGATGGAGAAGGTCGCTGACTTCTTCGAGGGCTTCCAGATCGGCAAAGTCGAGATCGGCAAGCAGACAATCGAGACGCCGCAAGGAACGGGGCGGCTCGGCGCCATCAAATACGATCAAGATAACATCGTGCTGGAAGCCCTCGACATGCCGCTGCCGCAGGGGGAGCTCAAGATGGAGCGGTTCGCGCTGAAGTCCTTCAGCGCGGCCAATCTGATGCGCTGGGCCGCCAGCCTCCGAACGCCCGGACAGCCGCCCTCGCCTGACCAGATGCTCGGCCTGTTCCGCGTGCTGGAAGGTGCCGAGATCAAGGGCGTGGTCTCGCCCTACAAGAATACGCGGCAGCTCGTCACCATCGACACGATCAGCATGAACTGGGGCCAGCTGGTCGGATCGATCCCGAGCAAGGCCAGTCTGGTCGTGAAGATGGTCACGCCGACCGATCCCGCCAATCCGGCCCTGCAGCCGCTGATCGTGGCAGGCGTGGACAAGCTCGCGATCGACCTCGATCTCGGCGCGGCCTGGACGGAATCGTCGGGCGCGTTCGCACTCGCACCCGCCACGCTCGATCTCGGCAACCTCGCCAGGGCGCAGCTGAGAGTGGCGCTTGCCAAGGTGCCGCGCGACCTCTTCACCACGACGGACCGGTCCGAGGCGATGGCTCAGTTGGTCGAGGTCGAGACCGGCGCCATCGAGCTCTCGTTGCGCGATCGCGGCGTGGTTGATCTGGTCGTGGCCCAGTTCGCGCGCATGCAGAATGTCAGCCGCGACGCCGCGCGCGGCGCCATCGTCGCGATGATCCGTGCGCAGGGCGAGAAGATCGCGGGGGCCAATGGCGACGCGAGAATGGCGGTCGATGCGCTCGCTGGTTTCGTAGAGGCGTCAGGCCAAACGCTGAGCGTCAAGCTGATGCCCCGAGCCAAGATCCCTCTGATGCAATTGATGCAGCTGTCGCAAAGCGACCCCGAGAGCGCGCTGGCGCAGTTCAGGATCGAAGCCTCAACGGGGCTGTAGGACTTTTTTGCTGCGAAATTGGGCGGCAGCTGCCTGGCGAAAATCCCTCCCCGTCATTGCGAGCGCAGCGAAGCAATCCAGAGTCCCTCCGCGGAAAGATTCTGGATTTGCTTCGCTGCGCTCGCAATGACGCGTGGAGAGAGCGCGCCTCTCTCCAGATGCGGGGAGAGGCGAAGAGCCACATCACTTCTGCGGCAGGTTCACCCGCACATGCAGCTCGCGGAGCTGTTTTGTCGTGGCTTCCGACGGCGCGCCCATCAGCAGGTCCATGGCCTGCTGATTCATGGGGAATAGCGAGATCTCGCGCAAGTTCGTGGTACCGCAGAGCAGCATCACGATGCGGTCGACGCCTGCGGCCATGCCGCCATGCGGCGGGGCACCGTACTGGAAGGCGCGATACATGCCGCCGAAACGCTCGACCACTTCCTGCTCGCCGTAACCTGCGATCTCGAACGCCTTCACCATGGCTTCCGGCACGTGGTTGCGGATGCCGCCCGAGGCGATCTCGTAGCCGTTGCAGGTGATGTCGTACTGGAACGCCTTGATGGTCAGCGGATCCTGCGACTTCAGCGCCTCCAGGCCGCCCTGCGGCATCGAGAACGGGTTGTGCGAGAAGTCGACCTTCTTGTCGTCCTCGTTGTACTCGTACATCGGGAAGTCGACGATCCAGGCGAGCTCGAACCGCTCCTTATCGGTGAGGTTCAACTCCTCGCCGACCTTGTTGCGGGCGAGCCCCGAAAACTTCCAGAACTTGTCGGGATCGCCGGCGACGAAGAAGGCGGCATCGCCCTCCTTCACGCCGAGCTGCGCGCGGATCGCAGCGGTGCGCTCGGGCCCGATGTTGTTCGCGAGGGGGCCTGCGCCCTCGCCGCCCTCGCGCCACATGATGTAGCCGAGGCCGGGCTGGCCCTCGCCCTGCGCCCACGAATTCATGCGGTCGCAGAACGCGCGGCTGCCGCCACCAGCTGCGGGAATCGCCCACACCTGGTTCTTGGGATCTTCGAGCATGCGCGCGAACACCTTGAAGCCGCTTCCGCGGAAGTGCTCGGAGACGTCCTGCATCTCGATGGGGTTGCGCAGGTCCGGCTTGTCGCTGCCGTATTTGCGCAGCGCCTCCGCAAACGGAATCCGACGCCAGCCCTTCGTCACCGGCTTGCCCTTGGCGAACTCCTCGAACACGCCGGTGATCACAGGCTCCATCGCCGCAAACACGTCTTCCTGAGTGACAAAGCTCATCTCGACGTCGAGCTGGTAGAACTCGCCCGGCAGGCGGTCGGCGCGCGGGTCCTCGTCGCGGAAGCAAGGCGCGATCTGGAAGTAGCGGTCGAAGCCCGACATCATCAAGAGCTGCTTGTACTGCTGCGGCGCCTGCGGCAGCGCGTAGAACTTGCCGGGATGGATGCGCGATGGCACCAGGAAGTCGCGCGCGCCTTCCGGCGAGGATGCAGTCAGGATCGGGGTGTTGAACTCGAAGAAGCCCTGCTCTTCCATGCGGCGGCGCATCGACTTGATGATCGCGACGCGGGTCATGATGTTCTGGTGCAGCTTCTCGCGGCGCAGGTCGAGGAAGCGATACTTCAGGCGGATGTCTTCGGGATATTCCTGGTCGCCGAACACCGGCAGCGGCAGGTCGCCGGCCGGGCCCAGCACCTCGATCTCGCTGACATAGACCTCGACCTTGCCGGTCGGCAGGTCGTCATTGTCGGTGCCGTCGGGGCGGCGGCGGACCTTGCCGTCCATCTTGACCACGAATTCCGAGCGCAGCTTTTCGGCCAGCGAGAATGCCGGCGAGTCCGGATCGACCACACACTGGGTCAGGCCGTAATGGTCGCGAAGATCGATGAACAGCACGCCGCCATGGTCGCGCACGCGATGGACCCAGCCCGAGAGCCGGATGGTCTCGCCGATGTTGCTCTCGCGGAGCGCGCCGCATGTATGTGACCGGTAGCGATGCATGGTCGTCCCAAAATCAATGTCGGAGGAAGCGAATCGGGCGGCCTGTCATGGCCAGTCCGAAGTTGCGGCAGGGTTTACCCGACGAGACCCAAGGCGGCAACCAAGGGAACGCCCTGATTGGGGCCTGAGGTGCCCATTTTTGGCCGATCAGGGCACAAGCCTTTGCCATCGGGCGTTCCAGCCCTATCTTGAGGCCATGACGGTCCATTTCCCCTTCCAGAACTCCTATTCGGCGCTGCCGGACAGCTTCTTTGCCCGCGTCGCGCCGACCCCCGTGGCCGCGCCCCGGCTGATCAAGCTGAACCGGCCGCTGGCGATCCAGCTCGGGCTGGATCCTGACGTGCTGGAGACCCCGGAAGGTGCCGAGATCCTGGCCGGCAAGACGGTTCCCGCGGGCGCCGATCCCATCGCCATGGCCTATGCCGGCCATCAGTTCGGGCATTTCGTCCCCCAGCTCGGCGACGGCCGAGCGATCCTGCTCGGCGAGGTCATCGACAAGGACGGCGTCCGCCGCGACATCCAGCTCAAGGGATCCGGCCCTACCCCGTTCTCCCGCCGCGGCGACGGCCGCGCCGCGCTTGGACCGGTCTTGCGCGAATACATCGTCAGCGAAGCGATGTTCGCATTGGGCATCCCGACCACCCGCTCGCTCGCCGCCGTCGTCACCGGCGAGCACGTCATCCGCGAGACTGCACTGCCGGGCGCGGTGCTGACGCGCGTCGCCTCCAGCCATATCCGCGTCGGCACCTTCCAGTTCTTCGCCGTCCGCCGCGACACCGATGCGATCCGCCGTCTCGCCGATCACGTCATTACCCGGCATTACCCGGAGCTGCTGCATGCGGAGCGGCCCTATCACGCCCTGCTCGCTGCCGTCGTCGCACGACAGGCCGAGCTGATCGCGCGCTGGCTGCTGGTCGGCTTCATCCATGGCGTCATGAACACCGACAACACGTCCATATCAGGCGAGACCATCGATTACGGCCCCTGCGCCTTCATGGATGCCTACAACCCCGCGCAGGTCTTTTCCTCGATCGACGAGATGGGCCGCTACGCCTATGCCAACCAGCCGCGCATCGGCTTGTGGAATCTGACACGCCTCGCCGAATGCCTGCTGCCGCTTTTCTCGGACGAGCAGGAGAAGGCGGTCGCGGAAGCACAGGAGATCCTCGGCGCATTCTCGGATCAGTTCAGCAACGCCTATCAGGCAGGCCTGCGCAAGAAGGTCGGCCTGTTCACGGAGCGCGACGGCGACGATGCGCTGATCCAGGACCTGTTAGATGCCATGGCGAAGAACCAGGCCGACTTCACCCTCACCTTCCGCAAGCTGGGCGATGCCGCCGCTGATGACGCCGCCGACGTGCGCGCGCAGTTTCTGGAGCCCGCAGCATTCGACGAATGGGCCGGCCGCTGGCGCGCGCGCGTCGCGCTGGAGCAGCAAGACCCAGCCGAGCGGCAGGCCGCCATGCACGCCGTCAACCCGATGTTCATCCCGCGCAACCACCGCGTCGAGGCCGTGATCCAGGCCGCCGTCAACGACGACGACTACGCCCCGTTCGAGGAACTGGTGAAGGTGCTGGCGAAGCCGTATGAGGACCAGCCGGAGCATGCGGCCTACGCCGATCCGCCGCTGCCGGACCAACGCGTGCTGCAGACGTTCTGCGGGACGTGAGCTCGCCCGACCACGCCCGACCTCTAATTGCTTCACTTTGTGGATAGCGCCTTGCGCTGGTCCATTGCTCTGCGGCGGACGCTGTGGACGCGTCCAACCTTCGGGAACCGCTGTCATCAAACTGAAACACACGCGCTCTAACGGGCTGGCAGCGCCGTCTTGCCGGAGGCGCCCATCCTCCAACCGTCCCGACAGCGCGCCATGCCTTTCAAATTCATCCACCTCACCGACACGCACCTGGCGAACCCCGGCTTGACGCTCTACGGCCTCGATCCGCGCGCCCGGCTGGATGCGGCGATTGCCGACATCAACAAGCATCAGTCCGACGCTGCGTTTGCGGTCGTGACCGGCGACCTCACCCATTGGGGCGAGGCCGAGTCCTACGCCAACTTCGCCGAGGCGATGGCGGCGCTGAAGATTCCCTACATCGCGATGGTCGGTAATCACGACCGCCGCGTCACCTGCCTCGACGCGCTGAAAGCCGCGCCGCGCGATGCCAACGGCTTCGTGCAGGGCACGCGCACCACCGAGCACGGCCTGTTCGTGTTCCTGGACACGCTGGACGAGACCAGCCACGCCGGCGAGATGTGCGCAAAGCGCCTCGGCTGGCTGGAGAGCACGCTCGCCGCCGCGCCCGCCGACCAAGAGTTCGTCGTGTTCATGCATCATCCGCCCTTCCCGGTCGGGGTCCACGCCATGGACGAGATCGCGCTGAAGCAGAGCGCCGAATTCGCGGACGTCATCGCGCCCTACCGCGCGCGCATCCGGCACCTCTTCTTCGGCCATGTGCACCGGCCGATTTTCGGCAGCTACGGCAAGATCCCGTTCTCGACGCTGCGCGGCACCAATCACCAGGTCTGGTTCGAGCTCGACGCTGCCGCCACCGAGCACCTCGCCAGCCACGAGCCGCCGGCCTATGGCGTGGTGCTGATCGACCAGGAGAACCTGGTCGTGCACAGCCACGATTTCCTCGACCAAAGTCTGCGCTTCCCCTTCGAGCCACCGGCGGGAGTGGACGGCCGCGACTATGCGCTCAATTTTCGGGCGCCATGAGATGAGCTTCGCTGAACCCGCGGCTCTCCCGGTCGCGACGTCGGCGGCACCGCGTCTGCACGTCCTGAAGCGCTTCACGAGCAGCTTCAAAGCCTCGCTGCCCGCCTATCTGCTGCTGCTGCCCTCGCTGATCTTCCTCGCGCTGTTCACCTATGGCGCGATGGGGCGCGTCGTGATCGACGCGCTCTATCAGCGCGCGACGCCGAAGGCGCCGGTGCGTTTCGTCGGCCTCGACAATATCAGCGCAGTCCTCGCCGACCCCGCCTTCACCGGCGCGATCGTCAACAACCTGATCTACGCCGTCGGCACGGCGGTGCCGAGCATCGCCCTTGCGCTGTTGTTCGCGCTGGCGCTGGCACGCACCCATGCCGTGAACAGCGCGCTGCGCGCCGCGCTGTTCCTGCCGGTGCTGATCCCGATGGTCGCGGCATCAGCACTGTTCCTGTTCATCTTCCTGCCGAATGTCGGCCTGCTCGACTACTATATCGGCCGGCTGCTGCCGGTGCTGCCGAACTGGCTCGGCGACCCCGATATCGCGCTCTACGCGATCATGATAATCACGATCTGGAAGAACGCCGGCTATTACATGCTGTTCTTCCTCGCCGGCCTTCAGGCCGTGCCCGAGGACGTGATGGAGGCCGCACATCTCGACGGCGCCGGGCCTTACATGCGCCTGCGCCACATCATCCTGCCGGAGCTCAAGCCCACCTTCCTGTTCGTCACCGTCATCGCGATCCTCAACGCCGTGACGCAGGTCGACCACGTCTTCGTCATGACCCAGGGCGGGCCATCCAATTCGACCAATCTCGTGCTGTTCTACATCTACCAGCAGGCGGTCGAGCATTACGACATCGGCAAGGCCTCGGCGGCAACGCTGCTGACCCTCGCCGCACTGATGGGGCTCACCGCACTGTCCTTCCGCACCATGGCGAACCGGGAGGGCGGGCCATGAAGCTGATCGACAGGCTCTACAAGGACGCCCCGCTCGCCACCCGAGGCGAGATCACGCCCAAGCTCGGCTTTGCGCTGACCGTGCTGCTCGCGATCGTCTGGCTGATCCCGTTCCTATGGATGGTCGTGGCGACGCTGCGCCCCGCCTCCGACGGCATCAACGCCATGGCCGAACTGATGCCGAGCCTGAAGCCCACGCTCGACAATGTCAGGGACGCCTGGGAGATCGGCGATTTCCCGCGCTACACGATCAACACCACGATCATCTGCACTGGCATCTTGCTGGTGCAGTTCGTCACGATCACGCTCGCGGGCTTTGCCTTCGCGCGCCTGGATTTCGCCGGCAAGACGCTGATCTTCTACCTGTTCCTGATGCAGCTGATGCTGGTGCCGGTGCTCCTGATCGTGCCGAACCTGTCGCTGGTGGCGCAGATCGGCCTCTATGACACGCTGACCGGCGTGATGATGCCGTTCTTCGCCTCCGCCTTCGGAACCTTCCTGATGCGCCAGGCTTTCGAGGCGATCCCGACCGAGCTGGAAGACGCAGCCCTGATCGACGGCGCCAGCCTGCTCCAGCGCATCCGCCACATCTACGTGCCGCTGTCGATGCCGAGCTTCTCCGCGTTCGCCATCATCTCCGTGACCAGCCACTGGAACGACTTCCTGTGGCCGCTGATGGTGATCAACTCGCCGGACAAGCGGCCGCTCACGGTCGGCCTCTCCGTGTTCACCAAGACCGCCGAAGGCACGCAAGCCTGGGGCACCATCGCCGCAGGCACGCTCATGGTGGTCGCGCCGCTGCTCGTCGTCTTCCTGATCTTCCAGAAGCGCTTCATCAGCTCCTTCGTCACCTCAGGCATCAAATAGGAGATTTTCCGATGCTGTTCTCCCGCAGGCTCATGCTCGGCCTTGCCGTGGCAGGCTCACTGGCAGGCGCCGTCGCCTTCCCGGCCCTCGCCGGCGAAGGCCCGACCGAGATCGACCTGTTCTTCCCCGTCCCCGTCGACGGCAAGCTCGCCCGCGACATGGGCACCCTGATCAAGGAGTTCAACGAGACCCATCCCGACGTCAAGGCGACCGCGGTCTACACCGGCTCCTATGACGACACGCTGATCAAGACGCGTGCCGCGATCAAGGCCGGCAAGCCGCCGGCCGCCGTGATCATGTCGGCAAACTTCCTGCTCGACATGCAGATCGAGAACCAGCTCACCAATCTCGACGGCCTGATCGCCGCCGACGGCACCACCAAGGAGAAGTTCCTGGGCCAGTTCTTCCCGGCGCTGCAGGGCAACGCGGTGATCAACCGCTCGGTTTACGGCGTGCCGTTCCACAATTCGACGCCGCTGCTCTACATCAATGCCGACAAGGCCAAGGAAGCCGGCCTCGATCCGGACAAGCCGCCGCAGACCTGGGCCGAGCTCACCGACTGGGCCAAGAAGCTCACCAAGCGCGATGGTGACAAGGTGACCCAATGGGGCATCGCGATCCCCTGCGCCTACGACTATTGCGGCTGGATGATGGAAACGCTCACCATGAGCAACGGCGGGCGCTACTACAACGAGGAGTTCGGCGGCGAGGTCTATTACGACACGCCCTCGATGCTAGGGGCGCTCACCTGGTGGAACGACCTCATCGCCAAGCACAAGGTGCATCCGCCCGGCGCGACGCCCGGGCCTGCCGTCAGCACCTCCTTCATATCGGGCAATGCCGCGATGATGATGCTGTCGACGGGCTCGCTCACTTACGTGCGCGACAACGCCAAATTCGCCTACAAGGTCGCCTTCATCCCGCGCAACGTCCGCAACGCCGTGCCGATCGGTGGCGCCTCGCTGATCATGCCGGCTGGGCTCGAAGCCGACAAGCAGAAGGCGGCCTGGACGCTGATCAAGTGGATGACCTCGCCCGAGAAGAGCGGCTGGTGGAGCCGCGCCACCGGCTACTTCGCGCCCAACGTGGCCGCCTACAAGACGCCCGAGATGGTCGAATTCCTGGGCAAGAACCCGGACGCTAAGACCGCCGTCGAGCAGCTCGAGGTCGCAAAGCCGTGGTTCGCGACCTACAAGACGGTCCCGGTGCGCAAGAACCTCGAGGACGAGGTGATGCTGGTCCTGAACGGCAAGAAGCAGCCGAAGGAAGCCCTCGCCGCCGCGCAGAAGGCCGCAGACGAGACACTCAGGCCGTACAACGCAGAGACCTCGCTGAAGCTGCCGTAAGGCCGGCTGCCCGTGGCACAAACAAACTTCGGCGCTCCGTCATGCGGGGCGCCGAATGCGTTTTTGAGAACGCGCGTGATTAGATCATTACCACGATCTTGCCGAACTGATTGTTCGATTCCAGGAAGCGATGCGCCTCGACGATGTCCTCGAAGCGAAACGTCCTGGCGATGATCGGCTTCAATGTGCGGTCAGACAACCCGTCGACAATGAACGCCTTTGCCTTCGCAAGGCGCGCGGGATCGCGGACGATCTCGTGCACGAGATAGCCGCGCAGCGTCAGGCTCTTGCCGAGTACGTTGGAGAGCGGGAACGGCGTCGGCGCGGGACTCAGGCCGCCATACTCGATCAGGATCCCGCCCGGCGACATGGCCGCGGTCAGTGGCTCGAATGCGGGACCACCGACGGCATCAAATACCACGCGGACGCCCTTCGAACCGGCGATCTCCAGCAGTCGCGCTCCGACAAGCTCCTCGTCCGAGGCAACAACGTGGGCGGCGCGGGCATCAAGCAGGGCCCGCCGCTTGATCGAGGTCCGCGTCAGGGCAACCGGGACAGCGCCCATCCGGTTCGCAATCTGGATTGCCGCGAGCCCGACGCTGCTCGATGCCGCCGTGATGGCAACGATGTCCCCTGGCCCAAGTCCGGCGATGTCGACCAGCGCGCCATAAGCCGTCAGATATTGCATCCACACCGCGGCCGCAGCCTCGAAGCCAAGCTCGGGCGGATGCTTCACGATGAGTTCGGCCGGAAAGGTCGCGAGCTCGGCGTAGGCTGGCCATCGCACCATCGAAAGCGGCGGGACGATGCTCACGACATCGCCTGGCACAAAACCGGTCACATCATCCCCGACCGCTTCGACGACGCCTGCCGCCTCCAGACCCAGCCCCGACGGAAATGTCGCGCTCTCGATATAGGTCCCTCTTCGCAACAGGGCTTCGGCACGGTTGAGACCGAGTGCTCTGACCCGGATCTGCACCTCGCACGTTGCCGGCGACGGGACGTCGACGGTCTCGATGCGCAGCACTTCGGGACCACCATGCTGATGAAAGCGAACGGCGCGGGCCATGGATGCACCCCAAAACAGTTGAACTGAATGGAGCTATGCCGGCCCGGAGCAAGCGGATAAATCGCTTAGCCAAGTGAACAGTCGAAACCAGGAGTTTTCAATCATGGACCGCCTGACCAGCATGGCCGTATTCGTTAGGGCCGTCGATCTCGGCTCGTTCGCGGCTGCCGCCGACGCCTTGGAGATGTCGGGGCCGATGGTCGGAAAGCATGTGCGCTTTCTCGAAGACCGCCTCGGCGTTCGCCTGCTCAACCGCACCACGCGGCGGCAGAGCCTGACCGAGGCCGGCCAGGCCTATTACGAGCGCTGCCGCGCCGTACTCGCCGAGGCGGACGCCGCCGACACCGTCGTATCCGACGCGCGCTCCGAGCCGCGCGGCAGGCTGCGCGTGACCATGCCTGCCCTGCTCGGACGGCATTGCATCGCGCCCTTGCTGATGAAGCTCGCGCGAAAATACCCGCATCTCGAACTCGACCTCTCTTTCGGCGATCCGATCGCTGACATCATCGAGGCCGGCTATGATCTTGCAATCCGGACCGGCGATCTCGACGACCAGTCCGGCCTGATTGCGCGGCGGATCGCAAGCCAGCGCATGGTGGTGTGCGGCGCGCGCTCGTATTTGCGCAACCACGGCAGGCCGAAATCGATCGACGATCTCGCCGCGCATCAGGCGATCATCTATCGCCGCTCGGGGCGCGTCCGGCCGTGGCTGTTTCCGCAGGAAGGCGGGCCGCCGCGCGAGATCATGCCTGCAGGCAGGCTGAGGCTCGACGATCTGGAGGCGATCGCCGATGCCGCCGTGCAGGGCATGGGCCTCGCCTGGCTGCCCTACTGGCTGGTCCGCGAGCGCCTCGACACTGGCGCACTGGTCCGTCTCTGCAGCGATCAGCCGGAATTCCTCTACGAGTGCCACGCGCTGTGGCCCCGTTCGCCTGGGCTGCCGCCAAAGGTCCGCACCGCCGTGGACACTCTGGCTGCGGCTCTGCCGAAGCTGATGACGTGACGGTCACCCTTTCCGGCATTAACCCCTCGTCCACCATCCGGCGGCCGACACGGCCGGTAACTACGAGAATTAACAGACCCTCAACATACCCCCGACAAATCTATCAATGTTTCTGGAGATTTCGCCGTGGATCTGTTGGTTTTCGAGTTCCTGGGACTGGCTCTGGTCGCCATGTGCGTGATCGTGGTGGCGCTGCCCTGCGCGCGAAAACCCTCGCAGCGGGTCCGTTACGAATAGGAATTTGGTCGGAAAGTCCCGGTTCCGGTCGGATGCAAGGCTTGAATTCGCTTAGAGCCCCTTGACATCACAGCACTTTCGGCAGAACGGCTGATATCAAGTGTCATGGGCCGTTCATGGATTTGATTACCACCACCGCTGACCTCGCGGCTGCCTGCAGCCGGCTGGCCAAGCACCCCGTCATAACAGTCGATACCGAGTTCCTGCGCGAGACCACCTATTACCCGCTGCTATGCGTGGTGCAGATGGCCAGCGCCGAGGAAGCCGTCGTCATCGACGCCCTGGCCGAGGGCATCGATCTCAAGCCGTTCTTCGAGCTGATGGGCAATGAGGGCGTGCTGAAGGTGTTTCACGCCGCCCGCCAGGACATCGAGATCATCTGGCATCAGGCGGGCATCATCCCGCATCCGGTGTTCGACACCCAGGTTGCCGCGATGGTGCTCGGCTACGGCGACAGCATCGCCTATGACGCGCTGGTCGAGAAGGTCACCGGCCACCGCCCGGACAAGACCCATCGCTTCACCGACTGGTCGCGCCGGCCGCTGACCAAGGAGCAGATGCATTACGCGGTGTCCGACGTCACGCACTTGCGCGACGTGTTCGCGGCGCTCGATGCCGATCTCAAGAAGCGCCGCCGCAGCGAATGGGTCTCGATCGAGATGGAGGTCCTGACCTCGCCCCGCACCTATGATTTCCACCCCGAGCGCGCCTGGGAGCGGCTGAAGACGCGGGTGCGCAAGCCCAAGGACCTCGCGGTGCTGATGGAGGTCGCGGCCTGGCGCGAGCAGGAGGCGCAGAGCCGCGACGTGCCGCGCGGCCGCGTGCTGCGCGACGAAGCCATCACCGACATCGCGACCCACGCGCCGACCACGCTGGAGAAGCTCGCGCATCTGCGCTCGGTGCCGAAGGGATTCGAGAAATCCAAATGGGGCGCGGACATCGTTGCCGCAGTCGAGCGCGGGCTGGCGCGGGATTTCTCGAAGCTGCCGAAGCTGGAGAAACCGCGCAACAACTCCAACGGCGCCGCCATCGTCGAGCTCTTGAAGGTCTTGCTGCGGATGACCGCCGAGCGCCATGCGGTCGCAAGCAAGGTGATCGCGACCGTCGACGATCTCGAAGAGATCGCGGCGGACGATGAGGCGGACGTGCCGGCCTTGCACGGCTGGCGCCGCGAGCTGTTCGGAGACGCCGCGCTGAAGTTGAAGCGCGGCGAGCTGGCGCTTGCGATCGAGAAAGGCCGCGTGATCGGGGTGCAGCGGGCGTAGGGCTCGCCGCCTCCACATCGTCATTGCGAGCCAACGGGGCCGCGCTTCGCGCGGACCCGTTGGCTCGCAATGACGGAATTTGACGCGATAGCGTGCCCTACGCCGGTGTCAGCTTCGCCACTTCCGCCTTCATGTCGTTCAGCACGCCTGAGATCGCAGCGACCAGCTCGTCGATCTGGGCCTTGGTCGTGATCAGCGGCGGGCAGATGGCGATGGCATCCAGCATGTTGCGCGAGATCACGCCGCGCTCCTGGAGCATGCGGCTGGCGATGCCGCCGACAGCACCGGGTGTCGCCGCTGCGGTCTTGCGTTCCTTGTCGAGCACGAGCTCGAGCGCTGCGATCATGCCGACGCCGCGGACCTCGCCGACCAGCGGATGACTGGCGAGCTCGCGCAGCTTGCCCTGCATGTAGCCGCCGAGCTCGGCCGCATGCGCGACCAGGCCGCGCTCCTCGATGATCTTGAGGTTTTCGAGCGCGATCGCCGCGCCGACGGGATGGCCGCCCGCGGTGAAGCCGTGGCCGAGCACGCCGATCTTGTTGCTCTCGTCCGCGATCGGCTCGAACATGCGATCGTTCAGCATGATCGCCGACAGCGGGAAATAGCTCGAGGTGATCTGCTTGGAGACCACCATGGCGTCCGGCTTGATGCCATAGGTGTCGCAGCCGAACATCTTGCCGGTGCGGCCGAAGCCGCAGATCACCTCGTCGGCGACCAGCAGGATGTCATACTTCTTGAGCACCTTCTGGATCTTGTCCCAATAAGTCGCCGGCGGCACGATGACGCCGCCAGCCCCCATCACCGGCTCACCGAAGAAGGCCGCGATCGTATCCGGTCCCTCCTTCTGGATCAGGGCGTCGAGCTCCTCGGCCCGGCGCGTCGCGAACGCCTCCTCGCTCTCGCCGGGCGCGCCGTCCTTGTAGAAGTGCGGCGAGCCCGTATGCAGGATGTTCGGCAGCGGCAGGTCGAACGAGCGATGGTTGTTCGGCAGGCCGGTGAGGCTGGCCGACGCAATGGTGACGCCGTGATAGGCGCGCAGGCGGCTGATCACCTTCTTGCGCTGAGGCTGGCCGAGCGCATTGGAACGATAGGCGATCAGCTTCAGCACGGTGTCGTTGGCTTCCGAGCCGGAATTGGTGAAGAACACCTTGCTCATCGTGACAGGCGCGAGCGCGACCAGCTTCTCCGCGAGGTCGATCGAGGGCCCGTGCGATTTGGCGGAGAACGTGTGGTAGAACGGCAACGCCTGCATCTGCCTGTACGCCGCCTCGACCAGCCGCTTCTCGTTGAATCCGAGCCCAACGCTCCACAGGCCGGCCATTGCTTCGAAATAGCGCTTGCCCGTCGCGTCGAAGACATAAGGCCCCTCGCCGCGCTCGATCACCAGGGGACCGGCCTGCTGATGCGTGCGCGCATTGGTGTAGGGATGGAGCTGGTAGGCCACATCCCGGGCCTCTTGCGAATTGGGCAGCATGGACATTTGCGAGATCCTTAAAAGCGTCACGTCGCAGGCATAGCCGGCGTCATCACCCGATGATCAAGATACTTGGCTCAAGATACTTGGCTTAAGATACTTGGCTCAAGATACTTGGCTATTGCGACAGCGCAGAACTTGCAACGTCAATGTGCCGGCAGCAAGCGCTCAGCAGCGTTGCACAAAGCAGCACGTGACAATTGCGATGGCTCAGCCCTCACGCCGCGCCGGGGTCGTCCCCATCGTCGCCGGCGGCAGCGGCCTCCCTCGCCTCCACCAGCGCCATCGAGAGCAAATAGACTGTCGTAGGCAGCCCGAGCCTGCGCGCCCTCTCGGCGGCACGCGACAGATCGCTTGCCAGCTGCTTGAGCTCGTCTCCCCGTGACAATCTCTCACCCCATCCGCCGGTTGCGGCCGCCTACACCGCAACGGCGCCGCTGGCTTTGATCAGCTCGGCGCTGGATCGGATTGTAGCAAAATTCGCGATGACATTCACTACGGCACGCCTGTAGGCGGCGGCATCGTCTGCGCCCGGCTGCCGGCAAGCCACGGCGTCAGTGACCACCTGGTAGCGATGACTGCGGTGAAACCCGTCGACGGCGGTGGCCAGGATGGTCTCGTCCAGGGAAAAGCCGATCAGAATGCACTGCGTGGCGCGGATACTGGACATATAGTCTACAAACCGCGACGAGCTGTAGGCGGACGGCAGCGGGTGCTCGAACGTCATCTCTCCGGGCCGCGGCTTGGTCTGTGCGATCCAATCGGTCAGTCTGGACGCCGGATTGAACCAGGCCGCCTGCGCGATGCGCTTCAGATGCATCACTGGCCACAGATTGCCGCGCCACAGCGTCAGGAGTTCCAGGCAACGCGCCGTCGCCGCATCACCGTCGAGGATGACGTGGCGGCGACCGGGGGTCAGGTACTCGACCTGAAGATCCGCGCAGACCAGGATCGGCGGATCATCGTGGATGGAAGCCAGCATTTTGTTGCGCGCAGCTGCATCCGTTTCAGCGATCGGCGAGTGCGAGGTCCCGCAGCGGCGAGGTCACCGCCCGCCCCGCTGAGGCGTCGAGCACGCCCGGCCGGTCCCAATCGCCCTCGGGACGGATGATCACGTAAGGGTCGCTGTCCAACGTGATGGCGTCCGGCCCGGGCTCGATCTCGAGCAGCATCTCCGTGTAGGAGAAATCCGAGAAGGTGATCTTGCGGTTGTGACCGAGCGGCTTGGCGCCGAAATGGGCCCAGAAATCGACCAGCCGGTCCTGCGCCTGACCATAGATCTTGCGAAAGCCCTTGCGCTTCACATAGTCGACGCTCGCCTGTACCAGCTTGAAGGAGACGCGCGAACGCCGGTATTGGTGCCGCACCGCGAGCCGCTCGACCTTGGCGAAATCGCCGAAGAAGCGGACCCGCAGGCAGCCTGCAGGCTCGTTGCCGACATACCCGATGAAATGCGCGGCGACCATGTCGTTTCCGTCGAACTCCTCCTCGAATGGACAATCCTGCTCGGCAAGATAGACCGCCGAGCGAATGGCGGTGACCAGCATGAGATCGCCGGGATCGCGCGCGAGGCGGATGGTGATGGCGCGGGAGTCGGGCTTGGCGAGGGGAATCCTAGTGCCGTGCATCTGCAAAGCTCCTTGCTTGGATGATCGCGCCGGGCATGCGCATCGGCTGCCGATGCCAGGGGCGCTCGTAGCACCAAAGGTCGGGTTGGAAACTCGGCACAGGCGTAAAGCCTGTCGCTTTCATGATTTCGCGTCCGGCCACCGTTGACGGCTGCGCATAGCAATCCGCGCTGCGAAACCTTATCTGGCGCAGGTGAGCCGCGGCCTTGCCGAGACCGGCGATGCCGCGGCCGGTCGCCGCGATCGCCCAGATGTAGATGGCAGCGACGTCTTCGTTCGCCGACGCGAGATAACGCGTCTCGGGCGCGGTGAGGCAGATCTCATCGAGCAGCAGCGCATCGTGTCCGCGGTCGTTGAGAAACAGGAAGGCCATGCCGCCGACGAGTCTACCTTTCCGGCTGAACGTCAGAATACTCTGAGGATCGAGAGTGAAGTATCTCGCAAGCTCCACTGCGCCGATCTGCACGCCCGGCACGAGCCGGTACGCCATCTCCGAAAGCGCCGCAATTTCGGAAAATTGCGCACAGCGGACGTCGACTTCCGGGCTCAGCGGCAAGGCATCGAAATCATGCCTTGCGGCAAACGAGCCCCTTTCCATACTCATATCACGCCTCTATCGTTCGAGGCTTTCATGCCCCGCTATGCCCATGAGCTTAGCGGCTGGGGACCAGGAGTATGCAGCAGTTATTGCACCGGGGTGCTGCGATCATGCAGCACCGTGAAGAAGCCCTGGGCGCGTCCTGGGACGATTTGAAGCTGTTTTTAGCGTGCGCGAAATATAAAAGTTTTCGTAATGCCGCCGAAGAGCTCGGGCTCACCTCCACCACTCTGATGCGCCGCATCGACCGGCTCGAAGAGAGCATCGGGTGCAAGCTGTTCCTGCGCGACCAGAGCGGACTGACGCTCAGCGATGAAGGCACCGCGATGATCGCCGACGTCACGCATATGGAGCGTCATGCCTTCAACGTTTTCCGCCGCGCCTCGCGATCGTCGAACGACACTTCGGGCACCGTGCGCGTCGCGGTGACGGAAGGGCCCGGCAATTTCTGGATCCTGCCGCGACTGATCGATTTCCAGAAGACCTACCGCAAGATCACCGTCGACCTTCGCTGCGCCATGGAGCAGGCTGACGTCGCGCGGCTCGAATCCGATATCGCGATCCAGCTCGAGCCGCCGACCAATCCCGATCTGATTGTCGCCAAGCTCGGCCGCCTCCACATCTATCCCTTCGTCTCCAAGGAGTACGAAAGCCTCTACGGTGTGCCGGCAACGCTCGCCGAATTGAAGAACCACCGCATCATCAAGCAGAGCGCGCCGCAAGTCGACGACGGCGCCTATGCCCGCGTGCTCGGATTGCAATCGCTGGAAGGCATCGTTGGGATCAAGACCAACTCCTCGGTCGGCGTGCTCTATGCGGTGGAGCGCGGCGCCGGAATCGGCTTCCTGCCCACCGCGTCGATCGCGCTCGGTGCGCCGCTCGTTGCCGTCGATCTCGGCGTCAGCCACCACGCCGATCTCTGGCTCACCTATCACAAGGAGTTCCGCACTTCCGAGCGGCACAAGATCGTGGTCGACTGGCTGAAGAAGATCTTCGATGCCAGGACCTATCCCTGCTTCCGCGACGAGTTCATCCATCCGAACGCGCTGGTGCCGATGATGACGGCCGCGCGCGAGGGCTTTGGATTGGCTGGCTATGTCGCGGCAACGCCGACGTGAGCGCGGGCGAGCTTCAGCTCACCATTTGTATTCCAAGCCGACCGTGCCCTGGTGCGAGGTGAGCTCGTTGCGGAACTTGCCGTCGTAATTGACGTAAAGGCGTGCCACGTTGGTCAGGCTGAGCGAAGCCGAGGCACCGGCATCCACGCCGTAACGGCTCTCGCCGATGCCGGGCACGATGATGTTCTGGGCGCCAAGGCTGACCTGAATGGATCCCAGGTCCTGGTGGAAATTATCCACGAACTTGCCGTAGGCGGACAGGTCCAGGACCTTCTGGTCGACGATGAAATAGCGGCCGATCTCGGCCCCGACCATGATGCGCGCGCGCGAGAGCGCCGTCGAGCCGACGTTGAGCGGATCGAGCCCGCCGGACTCCTGGAACGCTGCGCTGGTGGCGCGGACATATTCCAGCGCGCCCTTGGGCACGATGCGCATCTGGTCCTTGGTCCAGTAATAGCTGATCTCTGTCAGCGCGCCGTCGATGCCGGCGCGATAGCCCGCGGTCGCAAGGCCAAGGCCGGTGTCGCGGCTGGACCGGACCTTGCCGAAGCCGTGCACCACCGCAAAGGCCCAGGTCCATGGGCCCTTGTCGACCGAGCCGCTGAGGCCGAACTGGGTCAGGTCGAGCGTCGCCGATTGCAGCGCCAGCGGCACGTCGATGTCGGTGTGGCTCTGGTCGATGGAGAATCCGATGTTGACGCCGGGTGCGAGCCGTGCGCCGAAACCGGCGACGCCGCCAAAGGTCTTGCGCTTGTCGCCGACGAAGTCTCCTTGCGCATCCGTCCGGACCGAGATGCCGTAGCCCTCGAACCAGGTGCGGTAGCGCGGATCTTCCGTGCTCGCCGATGCGCCGCCGCCGCCGGGATTGGTACGGAACGCCCGGTTGAAACCATTCGAGGCCTGGTTACCGAGCCGCTCCAGGAAACCCGAGCCGAGGTTGAGTGTGCTGCTGCCGGCCGACTGATCGTAATTGGTCGAGGTCGGCGACGGGATCGGGGTCGGCAACGGCGTAGGTGTCGGGGTGGGCGTGGGCGTCGGGCTTTGCGCGAAGCTGGGCGTCGCTGCCGCCATCATCATGACCAGCGCAAACGCCATCGCAATCGCAGCCGCGGTCCGGCGGACGCGGTCCAGCCCGATCGTCTGCCGTGTCCCGGAGAGCTGCGCAGCGCAGCACATGATGATGAATCCCGAAGCAAAGTGGCGGCGCGCAAAAATGCAACACGGTCTGCGGCGCTAGCGGCGATTTGTGCCGAACTGCCACGGAGGGTCAACCGGTTGGCGCATGACGGCCGCGGCTATTGCACCGATTGTGGTTCCGCTGCCACAGGTCGCAAATTGCGCTTGAAGACACCTGGTTCGGTCTTGAAATCGGCGCGCAGCTTGCTAGCCGGCGATTTTCATGTTGCAATATCGGTCACAATCGGAATTGGCCGCTGGGCTGTGCGTTTCGCGACATTGACCCTCAAGACTCGAACAGACTTCCGGAGGCCCGTTTGTGGCGTGGCACGCGAAAAGCGGCCGCGTCTTTTTTATATCTAGTGGAGGAGACGAGCGATGCCGCAAAAGGGCACCGTCAAATGGTTCAACCCGACCAAGGGCTATGGGTTCATCAAGCCGAACGGCGGCGACAAGGACGTGTTCGTCCACATCTCCGCCGTCGAGCGTGCCGGGCTCTCCACCCTCAATGAGAACCAGGTGGTTGAATTCGACCTCGTGGAGAACCGCGGCAAGACATCCGCGGAGAACCTCAAGGTCTCCTGATGCTTCTCTCGGCACGCGAGAGATCATGACGCTGCCCCCGGCTCTGCCGGGGGATTTTGTTTGGCACGACGAAGCGCGCTTCAGCTTACCATCGGCGCAATCAGAAAATTCTCCGACGCCGCACTCCCCGCCGTCCTGCACACATCGCCTTCGATGCGGACCTTGCCGGTCGCGAGCAGCCGCAGCGCCTCGGGATAGATGCGGTGCTCGACCTCGAGGATGCGCTCGGACAGCGTCTCAGCGGTATCGTGGTCGCTGACGGGAACCGCGCCCTGCATCACGATCGGACCGGCATCGGTCTCGGGGATGACGAAGTGCACCGTCGCGCCGGACAGTTTCACCCCGGCGCGCAGGGCCTGACCGTGCGGGTCGAGGCCGGGGAACGACGGCAGCAGCGAGGGATGGATGTTGAGCATCCGCCCGTACCAAGCCCTGGTGAACTCGGCGGTGAACAGGCGCATGAAGCCGCCGAGGCAGATCAGCTCGATGCCGTGCCGGTCGAGCGCGGCCTGCAGCACCTTCTCGAAACCGGCGCGGTCCTTGCCGAACGGCTTGCTCTCGATCACCTCGGTGGTCACGCCGCTCGCCCGGGCACGTTCGAGTCCGGCCGCATCGGCCTTGTTCGAGATGACGAGCGATATCTCCGCCGGGAAATCAGCCGCGCTGGCGGCCCTGATCAGCGCGGCCATGTTGGAGCCGCGACCGGAGATCAGGATGGCGACGCGGCGCCTCATCACAGCGCCAGATCGAGGTGGCCGTTATAGACGACGCGGTGCTCGCCGTCGGCCGGAATCACGGTGCCGAGCTGCGCCACGGTCTCGCCGGCGTCGGTGAAGACCTCGACGACCTTGTCGACCTTGTCAGGCTCGACGATCGCGATCATGCCGATGCCGCAATTGAATGTGCGCAGCATCTCCAGCTCGGCGATGCCGGCCTGCGCGGCCAGCCATTTGAACACCGGCAGCACCGGCAGGCGGGTGAGATCAATGCCGACGCCGAGATGCTTGGGCAGCACGCGCGGAATGTTGTCGGTGAAGCCGCCGCCGGTGATGTGGGCGAGCCCCTTCACCGCGCCGGTCTCGCGGATCGCACGCAGGCAGGATTTGACGTAGAGCCGCGTCGGCGTCAGCAGCGCGCCGCCGAGCGTCATCACGGGCGCGAACGGCGCCTGCGCCGAGAAGCCGAGACCGGATTGTTCCACGATCTTGCGCACCAGCGAGAAGCCGTTGGAATGCACGCCCGAGGAGGCAAGACCGATCACGGCATCGCCTGCCGCGATGTCCCGGCGCGGCAGCAGCGTACCGCGTTCGGCCGCGCCGACGGCAAAGCCGCCGAGATCATAGTCGCCGTCCTTGTAGAGGCCAGGCATCTCGGCGGTCTCGCCGCCGATCAGGGCGCAGCCGGACTCGCGGCAGCCCTCCGCAACGCCTGCGACGATCGCGGCGGTGGCCTCCGGGTCGAGCTTGCCGCAGGCGAAATAGTCCAGGAAAAACAGCGGCTCGGCGCCCTGTACCACGAGGTCGTTGACGCTCATGGCCACGAGGTCGATGCCGATGCCGCCATGCAGGCCGGTCTCGATCGCGATCTTGACCTTGGTGCCGACACCGTCGGTCGCTGCCACGAGGACGGGGTCCTTGAAGCCGGCCGCCTTGAGGTCGAACAGGCCGCCGAAGCCGCCGATCTCGGCATCCGCGCCCGGCCGTGCGGTGGCGCGCACCATCGGCTTGATCAGGTCGACCAATCGGTTGCCCGCGTCGATATCGACGCCTGAATCGGCGTAAGTGAGGCCGTTTTTGCGGTCGGTCATGCCCGATTTCCAGTGGGTTCGCGGCTGGTTACGTCGAATTCCGGGGACGCGCAATGGCTCGCATGGCGCTCCTGCCTATACTATGTAGAGATATCAACCGGTTCAGCCTTCCGAGGGGCCGAATTCGAGGTCAGACCGGGTGCCGGGAAGCGCTTTCGTGAGTATTCCGAACATCATTACCCTGGGCCGCATCATGTTGGTCCCGATCATCGTCTGGGCCATCGTGTCGAGCCAAATGGAGGTGGCGTTCGCCGTCTTCCTGATCGCCGGCATCAGCGATGCCGTGGACGGCTTCTTGGCCAAGCGGTTCAATATGACGAGCGAACTCGGCGCCCTGCTCGATCCGCTCGCGGACAAGGCGCTGCTGGTCTCGATCTACATGGCGCTCGGCATCTGGGGCGCGATCCCGCGCTGGATCGTGATCCTGGTGGTCTCGCGCGACATCATGATCGTCGCTGCCGTGATCGTATCCTGGTTGTTCGACCGGCCGGTCGAGATGAAGCCGTCGAAAGTGTCCAAGCTCAACACCGTGGCGCAGGTGGCGTTCGCAGCCCTGGTGCTGGCGGCGCTTGCCTTCGGCTTCAAGCCGGCCCCTTATGATATCATCCTGATGGGCCTCGTCACCGTCTTCACGCTTTCCTCCGTGTCGCTCTACCTCGTCGAGTGGCTACGGCACATGAGCACGATCGAGGCCAAATGAGTGAGGATACGGCCCCGCAAAAGGCCAAGTTCGCGCAAGATCAAGTCCAACCTCTTCAGACGGGCCGGCGGGCCGGCATGGAGCAAAGCAAGCGTGGCAGGCCGCGTTCATCCCCGACAATTGGCGTTTTCACTTCCGCATGCGGAGAGCCTGAGCCGGGACAATTTCCTCGAAGGCCCCGCCAATGCCGCCGCTCTGGGCCTGATCGACAGCTGGCCGGAATGGCCGAACCGGATCATGTGGCTGGCTGGCCCGGAAGGAAGCGGCAAGAGCCATCTCGCCGCGATCTGGGCCGAGCTATCAGGCGCCCGCTCGACCACCGCCAATGCGCTGACTGCCGCTGGCGTTCCCGGCGCGCTCGCCACCGGCGCACTGGTGGTCGAGGATCTCAAGGCCAAGGATTTTGACGAGCGCGCCCTGTTTCACCTGATGAATCTCGCCCGCGAGGACGGTGCCTACGTCCTCTTCACCGGACGCGAGGTGCCGGCCGCGCTGGAGATCGAGCTTCGCGACCTGCGCTCGCGTCTGCGGGCCGTTCCCGTGGTCGCGCTGCTGCCCCCCGACGACCAGCTCTTCCGCGGCCTGATCGTCAAGTTCTGCGCCGACCGCCAGCTCACCGTCGACGAGAGCGTGGTCGGCTATCTCGCCACCCGCCTGGAGCGGTCCTCGGCCGCCGCCCGGCAGGCCGTGGAACTGCTCGACAGCGAAGCCCTGCGGCTCGGCCGCCCCGTCACCCGGGCGCTGGCCGCCGAGCTGCTCCGGGACGCCTGACCGGCTCGCGGTCTTCCAGAGCGGCCTGAAACCCGCCTTGACGCGGCGGAGCGGCGGAACATCAATGTCATCGAAACGTCATCGCTCTAACACATGCTCCCGCCGATTTTGCGCGTAAGTCGCAATTGGGCTGAACTGGATGGACCGACTTTTGATGGACTCTGCGCAAGCTGTTGAAACCAAAGAGAAAGTCCCGGAAACTGAGGCCCTGCCGGCGATCGCATCCAGCCCCGAACGGTTCATCAACCGCGAGCTGTCCTGGCTGCATTTCAACCGCCGCGTCCTCGAGGAATCGGTCAATCCCAGCCACCCTGTGCTGGAGCGGGTGCGATTCCTGTCGATTTCGGCGAATAACCTCGACGAGTTCTTCATGGTCCGCGTCGCCGGCATCAAGGCCCAGGTGCGCGAGGGGATTGCCGAGCGCAGTCCAGACGGCCTGACGCCATCGGAGCAGCTCGCGCTGATCAACCGCACCGTGATCCAGCTCGCTTCCGACCAGCAGGCGATCTGGCGCGATCTGCGCGGCACGCTGGCCGATGTCGGCATCGTGCTGGTCGACGGCAAGGACGTCACCAGGGCGGAACGCACCTGGATCGAGGACTACTTCCTCAACAACGTGTTCCCGCTGCTGACGCCGCTCGCGATCGACCCCGCCCACCCCTTCCCGTTCATTCCGAGCCTCGGCTTCACCATTGCGCTGCAGCTCACGCGCGCCGCCGACGGCAAGCAGATGAACGCGCTGATCCGCATGCCTGGCAAGATCGACCGCTTCATCCGCCTGCCAGCCGACGGCAAGACCGTCCGGCTGATCTCGCTGGAACAGGCGACCGCCCTGTTCATCAACCGCCTGTTCCCCGGCTACAATCTGCACGGCCAGGGCGCCTTCCGGATCATCCGCGACTCCGAGCTCGAAATCGAGGAAGAGGCCGAAGACCTCGTCCGCCTGTTCGAGACCGCGCTCAAGCGCCGCCGCCGCGGATCGGTGATCCGGCTCGAGATCGACGCCAAGATGCCGGAGGAGTTGCGCAGCTTCGTGCAGCATGCGCTGTCGGCCGCCGACGACGAGGTCTTCCTGGTCGACGGCGTGCAGGCCATGAACGAGCTGTCGCAGCTCACCCGCCTCGACCGGCCCGACCTCGAATTCACCCCCTACGTGCCGCGCCATCCCGAGCGCGTGCGCGAGCATGGCGGCGACATCTTTGCCGCGATCCGGCAGAAGGACCTGATCGTCCACCATCCCTATGAGTCCTTCGACGTCGTCGTGCAGTTCCTGCAGCAGGCCGCGCGCGATCCCGACGTCGTCGCGATCAAGCAGACGCTCTACCGCACCTCCAACAACTCGCCGATCGTGCGCGCGCTGGCGGAGGCCGCCGAGGCCGGCAAGTCCGTCACCGCGCTGATCGAGCTCAAGGCGCGCTTCGACGAGGAGGCCAACATCCGCTGGGCGCGCGACCTCGAGCGCGCCGGCGTACAGGTCGTCTACGGCTTCCTCGAATTGAAGACGCACGCCAAACTCTCGATGGTGGTGCGCCGCGAGGGCGGCAGCCTGACGACTTACGTCCATACCGGCACCGGCAACTATCACCCGGTCACCGCGCGCATCTACACCGACCTCTCCTATTTCACCTCCGATCCGACCATCGGCCGCGATGCCGCGCGCGTGTTCAATTTCATCACCGGCTATGCCGCGCCGAGCGATCTGGAAAAGATGGCGGTGTCGCCACTGACCTTGCGCAAACGCATCATCGAGCACATTCAAGGCGAGACCGCGCATGCGCGGCACGGCCGGCCCGGCGCGGTCTGGATGAAGATGAACGCGCTGGTCGACCCCGACATCATCGACGCGCTCTACGAGGCCTCCCAGGCCGGTGTCCAGGTCGAGCTCGTGGTGCGCGGCATCTGCTGCCTCAGGCCCGGCATCCCCGGCCTGTCGGAGAACATCCGCGTCAAGTCGATCATCGGACGTTTCCTGGAACATGGCCGAATCTACTGCTTCGGCATGGGTCAGGGCCTGCCGGGCGCGAAAGCGGCTGTGTATATCTCGTCCGCCGACATGATGCCGCGCAACCTCGACCGCCGCGTCGAGGTGCTGTGTCCGCTGCAAAATCCCACGGTGCATCAGCAGGTTCTCGAACAGATCATGGTCGCCAACCTGAAGGACAACGAGCAGAGCTGGCAGTTGTTGCCGGATGGGTCTTCAACGCGTATGAAGGCCGCGAAGGGCGAGGAGCCTTTCAACGTCCACAACTACTTCATGACTAATCCGAGTCTGTCTGGCCGTGGAAAGTCGCTCAAGGAATCCTCGCCGCGTCGTCTCACGCGCCGGAACGAACGCCATCAATCCTGATCGGGGATTTGCGACGTGAAGCGGCCGCGCAAGCGCGGCTCCAGCGTCGCGGTGATCGACATCGGATCCAACTCGGTCCGTCTCGTCGTCTACGAGGGACTGTCGCGGAGCCTCATCCCGATCTTCAACGAGAAGACGCTCTGCGGCCTCGGGCGCGAGGTGCAGAGCACGGGTCTGCTCGCGCCCGACGCCGTCGACAAGGCGCTGACCTCGCTCAAGCGCTTCCGCGCATTGTGCCGCGTGATGCAGGTCGGGCGCGTGTTCGCGATTGCGACCGCGGCCTGCCGCGATGCCTCCAACGGCCCCGACTTCATCGCCAAGGCCGAGCGCATCTGCGCGGTGAAGATCGAGATCCTGTCGGGCCCGCGCGAGGCGCGGCTGTCGGCGCTCGGCGTGATCTCCGGCATTCACCTTCCCGACGGCATCGTCGGCGACCTCGGCGGCGGCTCGCTCGAGCTGATCGACGTGCGCAAGAACGCCGTGCGCAGCGGTGTGACGCTGCCGCTCGGCGGTCTCGCACTCCAGGACCTCGCGCACAAATCGCTCAAGCGCGCCGATCGCATCGTGCGCGAGGAGCTCGACGAGGTGCCGCAACTCACCGCGGGCCGCGGCCGCACCTTTTATGCCGTCGGCGGCACTTGGCGCGCGCTCGCGCGCATCCACATCATCCAGAGCGGCTATCCGCTCCAGGTGATGCACGGCTACTCGATTTCGGCCGCCGAAGCGCTCGACTTCTCGCGCCGTCTCCGGCGCCTCGCTGCCGCCAACATGCTTGCCGACATCGAGATCGTCGCCGATGCGCGGCGCCCGCTTCTCACCTATGCGGCGCTGGTGCTCGAGCACATCATCCGCGTCGCCAAACCCAGCAGGATCGTGTTCTCCACCTTCGGCGTGCGCGAGGGCCTGTTGCACGAGAAGCTGCCGGAGACCGAGCGCAACAAGGACGGGCTGATCTGCGCGGCCGAGGAGCTGAACCAGTTGCTGTCGCGCTCGGCGAAACACGCCCGCGAGCTGATCGCCTGGACCGACCGCCTGGTGCGCGTCGTGAAGTTGCGCGAGACCGAGGAGGACCGTCGCCTCCGCCACACCGCGTGTCTGCTCTCCGACATCGGCTGGCGCGTGCATCCCGACCATCGCGGCGAGCAGACGCTGAGCCTCGTCGTCAACGGCAATTTCGGTGCGATCACCCACACTGAGCGCGCCTTCGTCGGCCTGTCCGTGTTCTACCGCTATGCGGGTCTCAGCGAGGAAAACCAGCCGCCGGCCACCATGCAGGAGCTGCTGACGCCGGCCCAGCTCGAACGCGCCCGCCTGCTGGGCGCGGCATTCCGTGTCGCGCATCTGATCTCGGCGGCGCGTCCGGGCGTCCTCCCCGCCACGCATTTCCGCACTCAGGGACGCAAATTGATGCTGGTGTTCGAGCACCGGCTCGTCGACCTCGTCGCCGACCGCGTCGGCAGCCGCTTCAAGCAGCTCGCCCGCCTGATTGGCCGTGCCGGCTCGATCGTGCGGCGCTGAAGTCCAAAGTGCGAATCCGTCGCGGATAGGCGGCGGCGCCTCGTGTCCGGCCCGGAGACATGGGTAACGAAACGTACCTAAGAGATGGGTGACAACCTCGTGCCGATCGGGTTGTCGCGGGGTTTCAAAGTCATCTGCTCCAAGTTCGCTTCAAATTGAGATGGCCTGCAATCTGCTGCATTTCAGCGTGACGCATTCATGGCACGGCTATTTTTGCTCGGCTCGCGCTATCGCCGTCAACCCCGCGCGTGCCGCGCCCCTTCGGGCTTCGGGGTTGACCGCGACAGCGGAGCCAAGCAAGTGGCCTTCCATGCCAAGAATGCACAAGAGCGCGTCTCCGTCAGGGCGCCGTGGTCGTGGCGGGGACATCGGTGATGGGCCTCGGACCGAACGGGTTGTCGAGAGGTTGCAAGGTCTTCTGTTCGAGATCGAAATAGCCGAGATCGTAATGCATGAAGCTGACGAGCCAGATGCCCTCGTCGACCTCCTTGATGCCGAGCTTCTGGCCAGCCAGGACGGTTGAGATGTTGATCCTCTTGCGATGCAGGCAGAGGCGGCCGCAGGCAGTGACGACGACGTCGCGGTCGTGGAAGGGATAGCTCAACTCCGGCAGGCCGGCATAGGCCCGCGCTGAGGCCGTGTAGACCTCGGCAGGGCACTTCATGCCGAGCGCCTCGTGGGGGCGCTCGGTATTGAACTCGTGCACGAAGGCATCGAAGCGCTCCTGCTGTTGCAGGCTGTTGAAGCCAGGCGGCCTGGTGGCCTCCTTCTTGAGGGTGAGGTGCATGCGCTCGTGCCGGCCATTTTGTTGCGGATGACCTGGCTTGATGCGCTCGATGGCGATACCGAGGCGGAGCCACCATACCGAGAGCTTGGAAAGATTGAACAAGGCATTGGGACTGGCAAACGGCACGCCATTGTCGGACCGAATGGCAAGCGGCAGGCCGCGCTCGCGGAACAGGCGCTCGAAGGCGGTCATGGCAGGCTCCTCGCGCGTGGAGTCGAGCGCCTCGCACAGCAGCAGGAAGCGCGCGGCATGATCGCTGACGGTCAGCGGGAAGCAGTAATGGCTGTTGCCAAGCTTGAACTCGCCTTTGAAGTCGGCGCACCAGACATCGTTCGGGGCAGTCCCTTGCGATAGCGACGTGCCGCGCGCGCGATGGCGCGGCCCGCCGCCCCGCCTGACCAGGCCGTGGCGATCGAGCACCGCATGAATGGTGCTTTTGGCCGGCACCCGGACATCGCCGTCGAGCCGTCGCACCAGGAGTTCGCGGATCTTGCGGGCCCCCCAATGCGGCTTCTCGGCCTTGAGCTGGACAATCAGCGTCTCGATCTGGGCCGGCAGTTGATTGGCGTAGCGAACCGGCCGCCTGGAGCGGTCGCTCAGCGCCTCCAGGCCATGTTCCTTGTAGCGATCGAAAATCTTGTAGCCGGTCTTACGGGAGATGCCGAACTCCCGGCAGACATCCGTCATGGCTTCCCCGTCCAACAGGCGGGCGACAAAGCGAAGGCGCTCCTCCATTACCGAACTCGCTTTCCACGGCATCCACACCTCCCGCAGAACAAAAGCGGAAAGTGTAACCCATGTGCCCGGTACGTTCTGTCACCTATGTCTCGGGCCGCTCACTCGCACCGTCATCACGAAATCATGGTCCACGCTCGGCGCCGGACGTGCCGCGGGAACAGTCAGCGAGTCAATGAAACCGCCTTTATTTTCAGGAGTTTAGAAGGAGATAAGATCCAATTTGGGGAGACCGCGAAGCGCTGCGACGGCCTGACTAACCGCGCGCGCCATCCCAGATTCGCAACCGGTTCGGCACCGGCTGCCGCCGAGATCACTCCGCCGAGGCCTTGGCGTGGCCTTCGGAGGAGTCCAGCTCTGCCTGGATCAGGCTGCGCCGGCGCCAGATCGAGCCGGCCACCAGCACGACCACAACGCCGAGCGCGGCGCAGAGATATTCGCCGCCTCCGCCGCCATGGCCGAACTGCGGCGGGATGTGCAGCGCGCCGAGCATGCTGTCCAGCGAGGCACCGAGCGGGCCGTCGAACAACGTGTGCAGCCTCGGCGCGACCCCCGGGTCGGTCGCGATCACCTCTCCCGCGATCCAGCCGAGCAGCGCCGCGCCGGCCCAGACCAGCACCGGCAGCTTTGCGAGCAGCGCCATGATCAGCGCCGCGCCGGCGACGATTAGCGGCACGCTGATGGCGAGGCCGAGGATCAAGAGCGGCACGCTGCCATTGGCCGCAGCGGCGACCGCGATGACGTTGTCGAGACTCATGACGATATCGGCGACCACGACGATCTGCACGGCCTGCCACAGATGCGAGGCGGACTCGACGTCGTCCCCCTCCTCGTTTTCCGGCACCAGCAGCTTGGCCGCGATCACGATCAGCGCGAGGCCGCCGACGAGCTTGAGATACGGCAGCTCCATCAGGCTCGCGACGATGCCGGTGAAGATGATGCGCAGCATCACGGCTGCGCCGGCACCGAAGATCATGCCCCAGAGCCGGTGCCGCGGATTGAGGCCGCGGCAGGCGAGCGCGATCACCAGCGCGTTGTCGCCGGAGAGCAGGATGTTGATCCAGATGATCTTGCCGACCGCGATCCAGAAGGTCGGCGCAGCCATCTCGTTGCGAAACTGGGTGAAGAATGCCCCGATCGTAGCGGGATCGAAGATCTGCCAGAGCCAGCTCACAATACGTCCTTTCGCCCCGTCGCCTTAACTTGTCAGCTGATCTATCAGCCGACGATCTCGTTGCCCGAGAAGAACTGCGCGATCTCGATCGCGGCGGTCTCCGGCGCATCCGAGCCGTGCACCGAATTCTCGCCGATCGACTTGGCGTAGAGCTTGCGCACGGTGCCCTCGGCGGCCTTGGCCGGATCGGTCGCACCCATCACCTCGCGGTACTTGGCGATCGCGCCCTCGCCTTCCAGCACCTGGACCACGACCGGACCGGAGGTCATGAAGTCCACGAGCTCGCCGAAGAACGGGCGCGCCTTGTGGACGGCATAGAAGGTCTCGGCCTGCTCCTTGGTCATGCGGATGCGCTTCTGCGCGACGATGTGCAGGCCCGCCTTCTCGATCACGGCGTTGACCGCACCGGTCAGGTTACGCTCGGTCGCGTCGGGCTTGATGATCGAGAAAGTGCGTTCGATGGCCATAATCTTGTCCTTCGGGAAGAAAGCGGTGGTTGTCGAGTTGCGGGGCTTATATCGGCGCCTTTGCCGGACGGCAAGCGACCGGCGAAACGGCCTCACAGGCGCTTCGCCGCAGGGATGGGCGCCCCGATTCCAGCTTGGATGACAACAATTTCACCCAGATGAACCCAATCTGAAACCGCCGTCAGGGTTCGGTTCAGCTTCGCCGGCGTAAGTTGAGCCCGATCGAAACCGAAGCCTGATCATCCAGGCGGACCGTTTCGGCGGCCTTCTCATCGACGCGGATCACCCCGCGCCGGCAGTATTTAGGAGATCACCATGTTGAGGAAACTTTCGCTTGCCGCGGTCGCCGCGGTCGCGCTGGGTGCCGCGCTGGCGCCAACCTCTGCATCCGCTCACTGGCACGGCGGTTGGGGCTGGCATGGCGGCGGCTGGCACCATGGCTACGGCTGGGGTGGACCGCGTTTCTATCTCGGCGCCCCCGTCTCCTATGGTTATGGCGGCTGCTATGTGCGCCGGCTGGTCCCGACCCCCTGGGGACCCCGCTGGCGGCTGATCAACCGCTGCTACTGAGCCCGTCAGCACCTTCATGAGGGTACCTAAGGCCCCCCAGGTACCTTCCAAGAGAAGCCCCGGCGTTCCCCTCGCCGGGGCTTTGCCTTGAGTCGATAAGACGCCCTTCGCACAATTTTCACGAGAATGCACCATATCCGCGCGGTCAGCGAAACCATTTCGCCGGCAATGACTTGGTACCGTGTCCTTCCCTTGAAAGCACGGAACCTTGCGATGGCTGGGCCTTCTGCCGATGACAACGTACAGATCGACCGGCGCACCAGCCGCTCGATCTGCGATGCCGTGGGCGAGCGGCTCCAGCAGAGCCTCCGGCCCGAACCTCGTCTCCCGACAAATCTTGAGCAGCTCCTGAACGAGCTGCAGCGGCGCGAACGCGAGCCGCATTGACGAAAAAGCGGGTTGCGTTCGACGCGCCTTGCGGTGACAAGGCCGCATGCTTGCGATCACCGACCTCTCCATCCGCCTCGCCGGACGCCTTTTGATCGACCAGAGTTCCGTGCAGATCACGCCGGGATCACGCGTCGGCCTGGTCGGACGCAACGGGACCGGCAAGTCGACGCTGTTCAAGGTGATCCGCGGCGAGCTCGCGGCCGAGCACGGCTCGGTGACCCTGCCGCCGCGCTGGCGCATCGGCAGCCTGGCGCAGGAAGCCCCGAACGGACCCGAAAGCCTGATCTCCGTCGTGCTCAAGGCCGACCTCGAGCGCGACGCGCTGCTCGCCGAAGCCGAGCACGCGACCGATCCGCACCGGATCGCGGAGATCCAGACCCGGCTCGTCGACATCGACGCGCATTCGGCGCCGAGCCGTGCCGCCGCGATCCTCTCCGGCCTCGGCTTCTCCGCCGCCGATCAGCTGCGTCCCTGCGCCGAGTTCTCCGGCGGCTGGCGCATGCGCGTCGCGCTCGCTGCGACGCTGTTCGCGGCCCCTGATCTTCTGCTGCTCGACGAGCCCACCAACTATCTCGACCTCGAAGGCACGCTGTGGCTGGAGGATCACCTCGCGCATTATCCGCGCACCGTGATCGTGATCAGCCACGACCGCGACCTCCTGGAAAGCTCGGTCGACCAGATCCTGCATCTGGAGCGTGGCAAGCTCACGCTCTACAAGGGCACCTACTCCTCGTTCGAGGAGCAGCGCGCCGCGCGCGAGCTGCTCGATGCCAAAGCCGTCAAACGCCAGGAGGCCGAGCGCGCCCGCCTGCAGGCTTTCGTCGATCGCTTCAAGGCCAAGGCTTCCAAGGCGCGCCAGGCGCAGTCTCGGGTGAAGATGCTGGAGCGGTTGAAGCCGATCACGGCGCTGGTCACCGAGGATGTGCGCGAGATCAGCTTTCCCGCGCCGGAGAAGATCTTGTCGCCGCCGATCATCGCGGCCGACAACGTGTCGGTCGGCTACGATCCGGCCAGCCCCGTGCTCAATCGCGTCACCTTGCGCATCGACGACGATGACCGCATCGCGTTGCTGGGCGCCAACGGCAACGGCAAATCGACGCTGGTCAAACTGCTCGCGGGACGTCTCGCGCCGTTCTCGGGCAAGGTGACCCGCGCGGACAAGCTGTCGATCGCCTATTTCGCGCAGCACCAGCTCGACGAGCTCAACGAGGACGCCTCTGCCTACGACCACGTCCGCAAGCTGATGGGCGATGCGCCCGAAGCGAAAGTGCGCGCACGCGCCGGCGCGATCGGCTTCTCCGGCAAGGCCGCCGATACCAAGGCCGGCAAATTGTCGGGCGGCGAGAAGGCGCGGCTGCTGCTGGGACTTGCGACTTTCTTCGGCCCCAACATGATCATCCTGGACGAGCCGACCAACCATCTCGACATCGACAGCCGCGGCGCGCTTGCGGAGGCGATCAACGACTTTCCCGGCGCGGTGATCATGGTCTCGCACGACCGCTATCTGATCGAGGCCTGCGCCGAGCGGCTCTGGATCGTCGCCGATCGCACCGTGACCAATTACGACGGCGATCTCGACGAGTACCGTCGTCTCGTTCTGTCAGCGCGCAATGCCGAGCCCGCCCCGCGCGAGCGCAGTGCGCCGAGCGAGAAGCCGCAGCGCCCGAAGTCGGACAATCGCGGCTCGCTGAGGAAGCGCATCGCTGAAGCCGAAGCCGAGATCGCCCGCGTCAGCGAGATCATCGCCAAGATCGACACGGCGCTCGCCCTGCCCGACATTTTTACGCGCGACCCCAAGCAGGCCGCGCAACTGTCGAAGGCCCGCGCCAATGCCGCCGACGCGCTCGCGCGCGCCGAGGAGCAATGGCTGGAGGCGAGCGCACAATTCGATGAGGCGGCGGGCTGACCGGTTCGGGGTAGGCGTTCCGCTAATCAGGTGAAGAACCCATTGAGCTGCTCGAGGAGCAGCTCCGGCGCTTCTTCCGGCAGATAATGGCCGCAGGGCAGGCTTCCGCCGCGCACGTCCTTCGCCTTGGCGCGCCATGTGTCGAGCACGTCGTAACTCGACCCCACGACTCCCTTTGCGCCCCACAGCACAAGCAGCGGGCAACCGATTCTCTTGTCGGAATCCGCCTCATCGTGGATCAGGTCGATCCCGGCAGCGGCGCGATAATCTTCGCACACGGCATGCAGCGTCTCGCGGGTGTAGCACCGGCGGTACTCTTCGAGCGCAACCGGGTCGATGGCGCCCGGCGTCTTGTTTTGCTTGTTGATATGGGTCTGAAGATAGAATTCGAGATTGTTGCCGATCAAGGTTTCCGGAAGCGGCGCCGGCTGAATGAGAAAGAACCACCACATATAGCGCGTGGCGAACTCCTTGTTCACCTTGGCGTACATCGTCGCGGTCGGCGCGATGTCGAGCATGACCGCCCTGGAGACGGCGTCCGGATGATCAAGCAACAGACGATGCAGAACGCGTCCGCCGCGATCATGGCCGACAGCCTGGAAGCGGTCAAAGCCGAGCGCGCGCATCACTTCGACCTGATCCCGCGCCATTTCCCGCTTGGAATATGCGATATGGTCGGTGCCGCCGTCGGGCTTGCTCGAGTCGCCGTAGCCGCGCAGATCCGTCAGCACCACGGTAAAGCGCTCCGCGAGCTTGGGGGCGATCTTGTGCCAGCACGCCAAGGTCTGCGGGTGCCCGTGCAGCAGCAGCAGTGGCGGTCCCTCGCCTTTCACGAGCGCATTGATCTCGGCGCCGCTGGTCTTGAGACGCTTCTGTTGAAACCCTGGCAGCAAGTTTTGCAGCGCGTTGGTCGTCACGGCATTATTCTCCTGAGCGAAGGTGTCCGGCGCCAAAATGGCCGAACCGAGGGCACCTGTTGTCAACGCGATCGACATCAAATGGCGCCGCGTCAACCCTGTCTCCGATCGATCGGAGCACGATTCAGCCTGTTCGAATTCGAGCATTGCAATTCTCCCCTGCAACATTCGTCCTGCGCGAAAGGCGGCGGTCCGTATCAGGACAGCGACTTCATCAAGAGTGTCGCGGTCACGATCATGATCGCGCCGCCGACGCGGGTGGCGATCTGGGCGAACGCCATCAGGCCCATGCGATCCGCGGCGCCGAGAATGGCGACGTCGCCGGTGCCGCCGAGGCCCGAGTGGCAGGCGGTCACGATCGCCGCTTCGACCGGATACATGTTCAGCCACTTGCCGACGAAAAATCCCGACACGATCATCGCCAGCACCGTGGTCGTGCAGATCATGATGTACCCTGGATTGAAGGAGGCAACGAGCTGCTGCCACGAGACCAGCAGGGTCCCCATCGCCACCAGGATCGCGAAAGTAAGGTTCGTCGACATGAACTTGTTGATCTGATAGGCGCCGAGCTCCATCTCGGCCGGTAGCAACCTGGTCAGCTTCAATGCCACCGCGGCGATGATCATCATGATCGGTCCGGGGATGCCGGTGAGCGGCGCCAGGACCATGCCGAGCACGAACAAGCCGCACGACAGCACAATGCCGGCACCGAGCAGTCCGAGATCGATCGGTCGGTCCGGCCGCGCTTCGCCGAGAATGTCGTCGTCTCCGGTCTTGACGAGCATCCCTCTGCCGTTGAGGTCGGCCCGCATCTCACCAAGACGGGCCAGCAGGCCCGCGCTCACGATCGCGACGACGTTGCCGAGCAGCGCCGCCGGCACCATCTGCGCCACAAGCTCGGCTTGCGACCGATGCAACATCTCGGAATAGGCGATGGACAGCGGCAGGACACCTTCTGCAAGACCGCCGCCGACGATGGGAATGATGACAAAGAAGAACGTTTCCTTCGGGCTGTGGCCGAACAGAAGCCCGACGGCAATGCCCGCGGCGACGGCCACGATCGTGCCGACCAGGAGCGGAACGAACATGCGAATGAAGCCCTGGACCAGGACCCGATAGGGCATGCCGAGGATCGAGCCTGCGACGAGGCAGGCGATGAAGAAATACTGGAAGTTGGCGGTTCGGAACGTGGTCGTGATCGCCTTCAAGGCCGCATCCGGCACGAGGCCATAGCTCACCAGGGCCGACGGCACGAACAGGCAGAGGATCGCCGTGCCGCCGATCCGGTTCAGCACCGGAATGGTTTGGCCGAGCTTGCCCAGCAGGAAGCCGAGCAGCATCAGGACCGAAAGGCCACCGATCACGTCGTTCGGCAGCTTGCCGGAATAGACCGCGGTGACGCAGACGAGAGCCGCCGCACCGTAGATGCCGACCGGCAACGGGCCGATCTTGAGACGGGCGAGCTTCGTCGCAACTGCGGTCTGCGGCGCCTCGGCCGCGCGATATGTCGTATCCACCAAGGGTCCCTCCGCTGTTTATGGTTTCTCGTGGCGAGCGGATTCGAGCCGCGCCAGGTTCGTGCAGTTCAGACGATCCAGGGGTTCTCCGCCCGATGCCGCGCCTCGAAGGCACGTATGTCGTCGGCGAAGACCAGCGTGGAGGCGATGAAATCGCGGCCGGTCAGAAAGGCTTCTTTCCTGTCCGGCTCGATGTCGAATCCGATCGAGCGGCGACCGCAATCGAAGCGGATCGTCTGCGCGGCAAGGTCGATCGTGACGTCATTGCGCGAGCTGTCGGTGACGGCCTGAGCGAGCTCCGCCAGCACGCCGGCCTCGAGCGAGATCGTCAACAGACCGTTGTTGGCGCAATTGTCGTTGAAGATGCCGGCGAAGCTGGTGCCGATCAGTGCGCGAATGCCGAGCTGCTGAAGCCCCCAGACCGCGTGCTCGCGGCTCGACCCGCAACCGAAGTTGGGGCCGACCACGAGAAAGCAGGAATCGCGATAGCCGTCCTGGTTCAGGATGAAATCCGGATCGGGTTTGCCGCCGCTGAAGCGCAGCAGATTGAAGGCGCCCTCGCCGAGCCCGCTGCGGTCCACGCCCTTGAGGAACATTTTGGGCATGATGACGTCCGTGTCGATATTCGGCGCCATCATGGGCGCAGCCACGCCCGTGACCTGTCCAAACGGAATCATTGGCGTGCTCCTCTCAACAGAGAACGCACATCCGTGATGCGTCCGGTGACGGCTGCCGCGGCCACCATGGCCGGGCTCATCAGGTGCGTGCGCGCGCCCGGCCCCTGGCGGCCTTCGAAATTGCGGTTCGTGGAGGACGCGCAGCGCTCACCCGGCTTCAGCACATCGTCATTCATCGCAAGACACATCGAGCAGCCGGACTGCCGCCATTCAACGCCGGCATCGGTAAAGACCTTGGCGAGACCTTCCGACTCGGCCTGTGCCCGGACCTGGGTCGAACCCGGCACCACGATCGCCCGCACGCCCTCGGCAACGCAGCGGCCGCGAAAGATCTCGGCCGCATCGCGCAGATCCTCGATGCGCGAATTCGTGCAGGATCCGATGAACGCGAAGTCGATCGGCACCGATTGAATGGGCAATCCGGGCGTGAGGCCCATATAGTTCAAGGCGCGGCTTGCCGCCGCCTGGCGCTCGGGCGCGGCCTGCTGTCCAGGATCCGGAATGATCTCGGTGACGGCGATCGCCTGGTCGGGACTGGTGCCCCAGGTCACGAGCGGCGCGACTTCGGAAACGTCGAGCGTGACCTCGCGATCGAACCGAGCGTCGGAATCCGAAGCCAAGGTCAGCCAGCTCCTGGCCGCCCGCTCCCACATCTCGCCCTTCGGCGACCGCGGACGTCCCTTCAGATAATCCAGCACCTTTTGATCAGGTGCGATCACGACGCCGCGCGCACCCGCCTCGACGATCATGACAGACATCACGATCCGGCCCTCGACGCTCATGTTGGAGACGACGGGACCGCTGAACTCCACGGCGTATCCGGTCGCACCATCGGCGCCGATCCGCCGGATCACCTCCATCACGATGTCCTTGGACGTGACGCCGAGCGGCGCCGCCCCGGTCAGGTGGATGCGCATCGTCTTGAGGCGGCGATAGCGCACCGTCGAGGTCGCGAGATAATGCTCGATGTCGGAGGTCCCGATGCCGTAGCCGAGGGCACCGAACGCGCCATAGGCGGTGGTGTGACTGTCGCCGGCGGCGATCACCATGCCAGGCATGACGAGCCCCTGCTCGGGAGCGACGACATGTTCGATGCCCTGCCGCGGATCGAGGATGTCGAAATATTCGATGCCGAAATCCCTGGCATTTTCCGCGAAATAGTCGACCTGCCGCGCCGCGCCTCGATCCGGCATCGCGCGGGTGCGCTGAGCCGCGGTCGGGTTGACGTGGTCGACGACCATCAGCGCGGCCTTCGGATTCCAGACCTTGCGCCCGGCCGCGCGCAGCCCGGCGAAGGCTTGCGGGCTGGTGTATTCGTTGAGCACGGTACGGTCGACATAGAGCAACACGAGACCGCTATCGTCGAGATTGCGGACCACATGGGCGTCGACCAACTTGTCGTACAGCGTGCGCCCGGCCATCGCGCTTTCCTCCCAGAGAAGACTTGCTGCACCGTGCCGCCCGCGACACTGGAAATCCAATGTCGTGTTCTGATATCTTTATGCAGATTATGCATAAGCAGTGTTCGGAGGATCAGGAGGCCCCTGCAATGGAGATCAACTGGCTGCACGATTTCATAGCGGTGGCGACCACACGCAGCTTCTCGCGGGCGGCGGAGCAGCGGAACTGCTCACAGCCGGCGCTGAGCCGCAGAATCCAGGCGCTCGAGGTTTGGACCGGCGCCCCGCTGCTGGACCGCACGACCCACAGCGTCAATCTCACACCGGCCGGCGAAGGCTTTCGCGAGACTGCCGAGGACGTTTTGCGCCGGCTCTCTGCCGGCCGGCTCGACGCTCAGGAGCGGGCCCGCGGCGCGTCAGACGTGCTGAAATTCGCCTCGACCAACGCGCTGTCGCTGACCTTCTTCCCCGACTGGCTGCGCGGCATCGAGACCAAGCTGTCGTTCGTGCCGAACGTGCAGCTCGTCGCCAATCACATGGAGGCGTGCGAGCGGATATTGTTGGCGGGCGATGCACATTTTCTGCTCTGCCATTACCACCCGGCGGCGGCTACGGCGCTGGCGCCATCGCATTTCCGCTCGCTCCATGTCGGCGACGACAGGCTCATTCCAGCATCGGTGCCGATATCAGGTCGAAGCCGCAAGCCGCGTTTCAAGCTGCCTGGCACGGCAGCCGCGCCGGTCCCCTTCCTGAGCTTCCGCCCTGAATCGGGCATGGGACGAATCCTCGAAGCCGTGCGCGCGACGTCGCCGCTGGACGCGCATCTGCGCACAACCTTCACCTCTCACCTCGCAAAGCTGCTGGTTACGATGGTCCAGGCCGGCCGCGGCATGGCATGGCTGCCGGAAAGTTTGATCGCCGATCAGCTCGCCTCGGGCGAGATCGTTGCCGCAGGCGGGCCCCAATGGCACGTGCCGATCGAGATCCACGTGTTCCGGCCGAAGCTTCGCCTGGCGCAGGCCGCAGAGGCGTTCTGGCAGCACATCGCGAAAAGCAGCCGTCAGACCTAACAGAGCCGCGTCCGCGCGCTCCGCCTTACGCCTGCTTCTTCTTCGGCTTCGGCTTCGCGGCCTTCGGCGTCGGTTGCGGCTCGGGATTGCCCTCGATTGAGGACAGACGTCCAGCCGTGAACGTGTAGATGCCTGCGCGCGGACCGGTGGCCCACGTGACGACGGCGACGCGCCTGCCGGCGGCATCGTTGGAGAGGTTGACACTCGAGGGCGCGCCGATGCCGCGCACCACGTCGCATTCGGTATGGCCGAGCGCAACCGTGCCGCCAACCGGCGCAGGCGCCGTGGTCGAGGCATTGGCATCGGCCGGCCCGGGCGCCGGCGCCATGCCGGGACAGGCGCCGTCGGCGCTGACGAGGTCCTCCGGTCCCACGGGCTTATCCGGAGTGAGCGGCGGCGATTCGATCGAGATGTTTTTGATGAAGAGACGGCCGGGCCTCTGGAACCACTCGGCGTCCTTCGACAACAGATCGGTCCCGCCCGAACAGCCCGCGACCAGCGGTGCTACGGCGACCAATGCAATCATGACCGAGCCGGGAAGCTTTTGATGTCGCACGATAAACTAATTCCCCGCGTGAAGGACCAGCCCTAAACGATTGTCCCAACATCCCTTTGCGGCACGAAGGTGGCCGAAGCCAGCCTCGCCCGAAAAGTGCAAATTATCATTAATTGCAGCTAATTCCGCTTCTGCCACCGGCCGCGCTCGTCGGCCTGCCAATAGGTGACATCAAATCCCCGCGCCTTGCAATCCGTCCACGCCGTGCGGGCGAGCGCAAGCGCGTCCGGATCGTCGCCGTTGAACAGCAGCACCATGCGCTCGTAGCCCCGTGCGTCCTCCGGCAGCGCGGCATTGTCGATCAGGAAGCGGACATTGGCACCGTTTGGATTGCCGTCCTCGATCGCCAGCACGATCGGTTGATCGGCGACATCGTTCACGCGCCATGTCGCGTGCGGCAGGAAGGAATCGTCGCGATAAGTCCACAAATGCGCGTCGAGCGCATCGGCGCGCTCCTCCGAGGTCGACTGCACCACGACCCGCCAGCCGCGCTCGAGCGATTTCTCGAGAAGCGGCGGCAACACATTCTCCACCGTCATGTTTTGCAGATGGTAGAACAGCACTTCAGTCATTTCAGGTCATTTGCGCTCGTAGTGGTCGGCGACCAGCCGGTCGAGCAGACGGACGCCATAACCGCTTCCCCAGCTCTGGTTGATGTCGGTCTTCGGCGCGCCCATTGCGGTCCCGGCGATGTCGAGATGCGCCCAGGGCGTACCGTCGACGAAGCGCTGCAGGAACTGCGCTGCGGTGATCGAGCCGCCATGGCGGCCGCCGGTGTTCTTCATGTCGGCAAACTGGGAATCGATCAGCTTGTCGTATTCGGGCCCGAGCGGCATCCGCCAGACCTTCTCCCCACTCTCGATGCCGGCCGCGAGCAGCCGGTCGGCAAGCTCGTCGTTGTTGGAGAACATGCCGGCATGCTCGGTGCCGAGCGCCACCATGATCGCGCCGGTCAGCGTCGCCAGATCGACCATGAATTTCGGCTTCACCTTCTTGGCGACGTACCAGAGCACGTCGGCCAGCACGAGGCGGCCCTCCGCGTCGGTATTGATGATCTCGATGGTCTGACCGGACATCGAGGTGACGATGTCGCCCGGCCGCTGCGCGTTGCCATCGGGCATGTTCTCGACGAGGCCGATGGCGCCGACCGCGTTGACCTTCGCCTTGCGCGCAGCGAGCGCATGCATCAGGCCGACGACGCAGGCCGCGCCTCCCATGTCGCCCTTCATGTCCTCCATGCTGCCGGCCGGCTTGATCGAGATGCCGCCGGTGTCGAAACAGACGCCCTTGCCGACGAAGGCGACCGGTGCCTCGCCCTTCTTGGCTCCGTCCCAGCGCATGATCACGGTGCGGCTCGGCCGCGCCGAGCCCTGGCCGACGCCGAGCAGCGCGCCCATGCCGAGCTTCTGCATCGCCTTGACGTCGAGCACCTCGACCTTGACCCCGAGCTTGCGGAGCTGACTGGCTCTGCGCGCGAATTCCTCGGGGAAAAGCACGTTCGGCGGCTCGTTGACGAGGTCGCGCGCAACGATCACGCCGTCGACGACGTGGCCGGCCGAGGCAAACGCCTTCTTCGCAGCACTGGCATCGCCGACCGCAAGCGAGACGTCGGCACGCGAGCCCCCCTCCTCGCCATCCTTCTTCTTGGTCTTGTAGCGGTCGAACTTGTAGGTGCGTAAGCGAAGGCCCGAGGCGATCGCAACCGCCTGCTCGCTCGTCATGGCGCCACCGGGCAGCTCCGCGATGATGGTCATGGCGCTGGTGCCAGCGGGCAGCTTGCTCGCGGCCACCCCGCCGAATTTGAGGAAATCGTTCGCTTTCAGGCCGGTCGCCTTGCCGGCGCCGATCACGATCAGCCGGGTCGCCTTCACGCCCTCTGGCGCCAGTATGTCCAGCGCGGCCCCGCTTTTACCCTTGAAGGCCGCAGCAGCCGCCGCGCGCTTCACGAGGTCGACGGCGCCACCCAGCGCCTTCCCCGTTGCCGGGCCGAGCTTCAGGCCGTCATCGCAGAACACGACCAGGATGCCACGGGGGGCGGCAGACAACGGGACAAAGCCGACCTTGATGGCATCGGACATGGATAACTCCTCCAAAACATGGGGCTTTTCGTCGTTCGGGGGTTCCAGTCACAAACCGGAGCTGAACGGCGATTCACTGAGGCTTCCCCCACTATGGTCCAGCGGCCCGTCCGATGCCAAGCGCCGCCGTGGCCGCGAGGCCACAACGATCGAAATATTAACCATATATTGAGGGTGCCACGGGGCAGCCATTTTGTTGACGGATCAAAGGGATGGTAGTGAGAAAGTGAACCGCCGGAAGAGCTGCTGGCCGACCTTGGGGATCCCCTGACGGGGATGGGTTGGACGCCGGAATTCTGGTCGACATTGGGGCTTGATGGGGATTCGTGCGGTCGCGCATGGGGTCGATCGATAGGTATATCTTCCGTACGACGCTGGCGTCGTTTGCGCTGGTCCTGGTCAGCCTCACCGGCGTGATCTGGATTACGCAGGCGTTGCGCGGCATCGACCTGATGACGAGCCAGGGTCAGACCATCCTCACCTTCCTCGGCATCACAAGCCTCGTGATCCCGGCCCTGGTTCTGATCATCTCGCCGATCGCGCTGATGATCGCGATCTCGCACACGCTGAACAAGCTCGCGACCGATTCCGAGATCATCGTGATGAATGCCGCCGGCTTCTCGCCGTTCCGGCTGTTCTATCCGTTCTTCTACGCCACCTGCGTGGTGGCGCTGCTGGTCGCCTTCATCGCGGCCTATCTCGCCCCCGACGGCATGCGGCGGATCAAGCAGTGGGACGCCGAGATCACGGCCGACGTGCTCACCAACATCCTGCAGCCCGGCCGCTTCGCCCAGCTCGACAGGAACCTGACGATCCGGATCCGCGAGCGCCTGCCCGGCGGCATCCTCGCCGGCATCTTCATCGACGACCGCCGCGATCCGAACGAGCGCGTCTCGATCGTCGCCGAGCACGGCGAGGTCGTGAAGAACGAGACCGGCTCGTTCCTGGTGCTGGAGACCGGCAATCTTCAGCGCTTCGAGGCGGGCAAGCGCGATCCGGCGCTGGTGGCGTTCGGCCGCTACGGTTTCGACATGTCGAAGTTCTCCAACCAGGGCCGCGACGTCACCCTCGGCATCCGCGAGCGCTATCTGTGGGAGCTGTTCTCGCCGTCCGAGAACGACCCCGTCTACAAGCAGATTCCCGGTCAGTTCCGCTCGGCCCTGCACGACGGCATCCTGGCGCCGATCTATCCGTTCGCCTTTGCCGTGCTGACCTTCGCGTTCCTTGGGGCGCCTCGCACCACGCGCCAGAGCCGGAATTTCTCGATCGCCTCCTCGATCCTGGCGGTGTTCGGCCTGCGCATGGCCGGCTTCGCCTGTTCGGTGATGGCGGTGAAATCGCCGGGCGCGGTGCTGGTCCAATATGCGATGGTCGTCGGCGCGATCGGCGTCGGGCTGGCCATGATCATCGGCGGCGTCGTGGTCGAGCCGCCTCCCGGCCTGATGGAGGCCATCAACAGGTCGAACGCACGGATCGCGCGGCTGTTCGGACGTCCGGCCACCGCATGAGCATGCTCACCAACACACTCGGGCGCTACTTCGCAGGCCGCTTCGTGGTCGCGGCGCTCGGCGTCTTCGGCGGCATTTTCCTGCTGCTGGTGCTGGTCGACTACATCGAGATGGTGCGCAAGACCTCGGGGCTGGCATCCGCCTCCGCGATCATGGTGGCCGAGACCTCGCTGTTCCGGGTGCCGCAGCTCCTGGAGAAGCTGACGCCGTTCTGCATGCTGATCGGCGCCATGACCTGCTATCTCGCGCTCTCCCGCCGGCTCGAGCTGGTGGTGGCGCGCGCTGCCGGCATCTCCGCCTGGCAGTTCATCTCGCCGGCGCTCGGCAGCGCGCTGCTGATCGGGGTGATCGCCACCGTCGCCTACAATCCCATGTCGGCCAATTTGCGCGAGCTGTCCAAGCGCATGGAGGCCGAGCTGTTCGGCTCGGCGCCCGGCGGCGGCATTCAGGACGCCTCCGGCTTCTGGCTCAATCAGGTGACCAACGACGGCCAGACCATCATCAACGCGGCGCGGAGCGAGCAGCAGGGCATCCGGCTCACGGGGCTCACGCTGTTCCGGTTCGACTCGGACCAGCACTTCAAGGAGCGGGTCGAGGCGCGCGAGGCGACGCTCGAGGCCGGCCGCTGGGTGTTCAAGGGCGTCCGCCGCTTCTCGCTGGACGCGCCCCCGATCGACCAGGCCAGCCTGGAGATTCCGACCACGTTGACCGAGGCGCAGGTCCGCAACAGCTTTTCCACCCCCGAGACTGTGTCCTTTTGGCAACTACCGAGCTACATCCGCTCCTCGGAAAGCTCGGGCTTCGCGACAGCCGGATACCGACTCCAGTATCAGAAGCTTCTGGCACAGCCGTTTTTGCTCGCAGCCATGGTGATGCTCGCGGCCTCCGTGTCGTTGCGCTTCTTCCGGATGGGCGGCGTGCAGAAGATGGTTTTGAGTGGCGTGGGCGCAGGCTTTCTGCTCTACGTTCTGTCGAAAGTAACTGAGGATTTGAGCAAGGCTGAGTTGATGCATCCGATCGCTGCGGCGTGGTTGCCCGTTGTGGTGGGCGGCCTCACCGGCTTTTTGGCCTTGCTCTATCAGGAGGACGGATAGTGACTGCCGTCCACCGAGGGCTCGTGTCTCGTTTGACGCGGCGCACGTTGGTGCGCGCGAACGGGTGCGGCTTGTCCGTCCGCAGGCTCCTGATGGCTGTCGTCGCCGCTGCCTCGCTCGGCGGCTTGATCGACGCTGCCGTCGTGGCGCCGGCCCAGGCCCAGAGCTTCACCTACAATCCGCTGCCGCCGCGTCCGAAGCCGCCGAAGGCCGCCAACGACAACCAGATGCTGGTTCAGGCGACCGAGGTCGACTACGACTACAACAATTCGCGCGTCTCCGCGGTCGGTAACGTCCAGCTGTTCTACAACGGCACCAGCGTCGAGGCCGACCGGGTCATCTACGACCAGAAGACCAAGCGGCTGCATGCCGAAGGCAACATCCGCATGACGGATGCCGACGGCAAGATCACCTATGCCGAGATCATGGATCTCTCGGACGATTACCGCGACGGTTTCGTCGACTCGCTGCGCGTGGACACAGCCGACCAGACCCGCATGGCCGCGAGCCGCGCCGACCGCTCCAGTGGCAACTACACGGTGTTCGAGAACGGCGTCTACACGGCCTGCGCGCCGTGTAAGGACGATCCGAAGAAGCCGCCGCTATGGCAGGTCAAGGGTGCGCGCATCATCCACGACCAGCAGGAGAAGATGCTGTATTTCGAGACCGCGCAGCTCGAATTCTTCGGCGTGCCGCTCGCCTACATGCCCTATTTCTCGACTCCCGACCCGACCGTGAAGCGCAAGTCCGGCTTCCTGATGCCCGGCTACTTCCCGGGCACGACGAACACGGGCTTCGGCGTCGAGGTTCCCTATTACTGGGCGATCGCGCCCGACATGGACGCGACCATCACCCCCCGCTTCATGACACGGCAAGGCGTCATGCTGCAGGGCGAATTCCGCCAGCGCCTGATCGACGGCGCCTACCAGATCCGCGCTTACGGCATCGACCAGCTCGATCCCGGAGCCTTTGCCGGGCAGCCCGGCGACCGCCAGTTCCGCGGCGCCGTCGACACCAAGGGTCAGTTCGCGCTGAACGACAAATGGGTCTGGGGCTGGGACGGCGTCCTGATGTCCGACTACTATTTCTTCTCGGACTACCGGCTCTATCAGTACCGTGATCCGCTCGGCTCGTTCCTGTTGCTGCCGACGGAAGCGCTGTCGCAGCTCTATCTGACCGGCGTCGGCAACCGCAGCTTCTTCGACGCGCGCACGATGTACTGGCTGAGCTATTCGGGCAACCAGAGCCAGGTGCCGATCGTCTATCCGGTGATCGACTATTCGAACGTGCTCAACTATCCCGTGTTCGGCGGCGAGTTCAGCTACAAGACCAACTTCGTGAACCTGTCGCGTGACGATGCGGTGTTCGATCCGATCACGACGGTCGCCAACACCAACGGCCTGTGCACCACGGCGTCGGCCGATCCGCTGGCGCGTATGCCCTCGCAGTGCCTGCTGCGCGGCTTCCCGGGCACCTACACACGCCTGACGGCGGAAGCGCAGTGGCGCAAATCCTTCACCGATCCGTTCGGCCAGATCTGGACGCCGTTCGCGAGCCTGCGCGCCGACGCGATCAACTCGTCGGTCTCCAACCAGCCCGGCGTGTCGAACTACCTGCCCATCGGCGACACCCAGGCGTTCCGCCTGATGCCGACCGTGGGCCTGGAGTACCGCTATCCCTTCATCAACATCCAGCCCTGGGGCTCGACCACCGTCGAGCCGATCGCGCAGATCATCATCCGGCCGAACGAGACCTATGCCGGCAAGCTGCCGAACGAGGACGCCCAGAGCATGGTGTTCGACGCCTCGAACCTGTTCAGCGTCGACAAGTTCTCCGGCTACGACCGGGTCGAGGGCGGCGGCCGCGCCAATGTCGGCGTGCAGTCCACCACGCAGTTCGACAAGGGCGGCGCGGTCAAGGTGCTGTTCGGCGAGTCCTACCACCTGTTCGGCCTGAACTCCTTCGCGGTTCAGGACGCCATCAATACGGGCATCAATTCCGGCCTGGACAAGCCGCGCTCGGATTACGTGGCGAGCGCCAGCTACTCGCCCAACAGCACCTACACGTTCAGCGTCCGTTCCCGCATGGACGAGCAGACCTGGAACGTGCAGCGCTTCGAGGCGGAAGGCCGCGCCAACTTCAATCGCTGGTCGGTCAGCGTGCTGTACGGCAACTACGCAGCGCAGCCGGAACTCGGCTATCTGACCCGCCGCGAGGGCATCCTGACCTCGGGATCGCTGAAGGTCGCGAACAACTGGGTGGTGTCGGGCTCGGCGCGCTGGGACCTCGAGGCCAACAAGATCAATCAATATGTGCTCGGTGCCGGCTATGTCGACGATTGCTTCGTGCTGGCGGCGAACTACGTAACTTCGTATAGCTATTCTGCGGGCACCACGCCGCCCGTGCTGAGCCATGCGTTCATGTTCCAGATCGGCCTGCGCACGCTGGCGACCACGTCGACGACCAGCAGTTCCGCCGGCCTCCAGTGAACGGTTTGAAGTGCCAGCCGCGCCTGCCCCATCACAGGCTCGACGCGGCTGACCTGCGAGCGACAATCATGACGACCTCATTGCCCGTCTTCCGCCTCCTGCTCGCCATCAGTGCCGGGCTGATCCTGACCGGACTGCCTTCGCCGTCGCGCGCGCAGAATATCGTCGTCATGGTTAACGGCGATCCGATCACCGATTTCGACATCGAGCAGCGCTCCAGGCTCGACCAGCTGACGACGCAGAAGACCCCGAGCCGGCAGGAGGTCATCAACGAGCTGATCGACGACAAGGTGAAGCTCAAGGAAGGCAAGAAGTACGGGGTCGATCCCGGCGTCTCCGACGTCAACCAGTCCTACGAGGGTATGGCGCAGCGCATGCGCATCACGCCGGAGCAGCTCACCAAATCACTCGAATCCAAGGGTGTCCGCCCCGAAACGCTGAAGGGCCGCATGAAGGCCGAGATGGTCTGGACCAGCCTGGTGCGCGGCCGATTCAAGGAGAAGCTGCTCGTCGGCGAGCGCGACGTCGCCCAGGCCGTGCAGGCCCAGACCGGCGACAAGCTTCAGATCGAAGGCACCGAATACAAGATGCAGCCGATCGTGCTGATCGTGCCGCGCGGCTCGTCCGCGGCGTTCCTGGAAACCCGGAAGAAGGAAGCCGAGACCTATCGGGCCCGCGTTGGGAGCTGCGAGGAAGCCAACTCGCTGTTCCGCTCGACGCCGAACGCCACCATCCGCGACGCCGTCACCAAGACCACCGCAGAGCTGCCCGACCCGCTGCGCAAGTTGCTCGACGACACGCCGATCGGCCACCTGACCGCGCCCGAGGTGACCAAGGCGGGCATCGAGATGGTAGTGCTGTGCTCGCGCAAGCCGACCATGATCGACACGCCGAAGAAGCGCGAGGTCCGCGAGAAGATGTATCAGGAGAAGTACGAGAAGACCCAGAAGGCCTATCTCGACGAGCTCCGCAAGGCGGCGATGATCGAATATCGCAACCGCTGATGGCCAAGCCCCTCTCAGAGCCCTCCACCAAGTCCGCAGCCAAGCCCCTTGCCCTCACCCTGGGAGAGCCCGCCGGCATCGGCCCCGACATCACGATCGCAGCCTGGCTCAGGCGCCGCGAGCTGAACCTGCCCGCCTTCTATCTGCTCGGCGACGACGCGCTGATCGCGCGGCGGGCCCGGGCGCTCGGCGTCGACATCAGGATCGCCGCGGTGAGCCCCAGTGAGGCCGCTTCCGCCTTCACTGATGCCCTGCCCGTGGTCGCGACCGGCGAGCGCGCGAGCGCCGAACCTGGCAAGCCCGACGCATCCAGCGCGCCGGCTGCGCTCGCCTCGATCCGTCAGGCGGTCATCGACGTGCGCGCAGGTCGCGCCGGCGCCGTCGTCACCAATCCGATCGCCAAGAGCGTGCTCTACCGCGCCGGCTTCCGCCATCCCGGCCACACCGAATTCCTCGCCGAGCTTGCCGCGGAGAACGGCCGCGTGCCGCAGCCGGTGATGATGCTGTGGTCGCCGCAGCTTGCCGTGGTGCCCGTGACCATCCACGTCCCGCTGCGCGATGCGCTGGGAGAGCTCACCAGCGAGCTGATCGTCTCGACCGTACGCATCGTCGCGACCGAACTGAAGTCCCGCTTCGGCATCGCGAGGCCGCGCATCGCGATCTCCGGCCTCAATCCGCATGCCGGCGAGGACGGATCTCTCGGCCACGAGGAGCAGACCGTCATCGCCCCGGCGCTCAAAGTCCTGCGCAACGGCGGTATCGAAGCCAGGGGCCCGCTGCCCGCCGACACCATGTTCCACCAGGCCGCACGACAGACCTATGACTGCGCGGTCTGCATGTATCACGACCAGGCGCTGATCCCGATCAAGACGGTCGCCTTCGATGACGCCGTCAACGTCACGCTCGGCCTGCCCTTCATCCGCACCTCGCCCGATCACGGCACCGCCTTCGACATCGCCGGCACGGGTAAAGCCAATCCGGCGAGCCTGATCGCGGCGCTTCAGCTTGCCAGCCGCATGGCGGCTTCGTAGTGCCGCCGATCTGAAGTTCCTGCAGTGCACGCCGCGAGCGCGTTCAGGAACTTCAGATCGACAAGCGGCACTGCAATGATAATTTCTTGGTGCCCTCAGCTTTCCGAAGTTCGTACAAGGGCGCCGCAGGTTGTCACGAACTTCGGAAAGCTAAGGGCACCCGCTGATGAGCGCGATCGACGACCTCCCGCCGCTGCGCGAGGTCATTCGCCAGCATGCGCTGTCGGCCAGGAAATCGCTCGGCCAGAACTTCTTGCTCGACCTCAATCTGACCGCGCGCATCGCGCGCGCGGCCGCGCCGCTGGACGAGGCGACGGTCGTCGAGATCGGCCCAGGCCCGGGCGGGCTGACGCGGGCGCTGCTCGCGCTCGGCGCGCGGCGCGTCATCGCCATCGAGCATGACGAGCGCGCAATTCCGGCCCTGCAAGATATTTCGGCGCGCTATCCCGGCCGGCTCGAAATCGTGCATGGCGATGCCATGACCTTCGATCCGCGCCCGCTACTCTCAGGCGAACGCGCAAAGATCGTCGCCAACCTGCCCTACAACATCGCGACCCAGCTTCTCATCAACTGGCTCACCGTCGAGCCCTGGCCGCCCTGGTACGAGATGATGGTCTTGATGTTCCAGCGCGAGGTCGGCGAGCGCATCATCGCGCGCGAGGGCGAAGAGGCCTATGGCCGGCTCGGCGTGCTCGCCAACTGGCGCTGCGAGACCAAGATCCTGTTCGATATCTCGCCCTCGGCCTTCGTGCCGCCACCGAAGGTCACCTCCTCCGTCGTGCGCCTCGTGCCGCGCCCAGAGCCTCTGCCCTGCGATCGCAGGCTGCTCGAGCAGGTCGCCGCCGCCGCGTTCGGCCAGCGCCGAAAAATGCTGCGGCAAAGCCTGAAGTCGCTGGGCGTCGATCCCGCGCGGCTCGCGAGCGCCGCCGGCGTCGATGCGACGCGGCGCGCCGAGACCATCCCGATTTCCGGCTTTGTTGCCATGGCCCGTGAATTGGCCAATATACGGAATGAAGCAGAGCGATAATTTCGGAGGAAAGAATATGGCGCTGATGCGCAGGCAGTCCCTGGTCAAGTTCGATGCGCCGCTGTGCGAGACCATCGTCGACACGCCCAAGCCGCAAGGCCGCGAGGTGCTGGTGCGCATCGAGCGCTGCGGCCTCTGCCATTCCGACCTGCACATCCAGGACGGCTACGCCGATCTCGGCGGCGGCAAGAAGCTCGACACCACGCGCGGCATGACGCTGCCCTTCACGCTCGGCCACGAGATCGCGGGCGTCGTCGACGAAGTCGGTCCCGACGTAGCAGCCAGCCTCGTCGGCGCCAAGAAGGCCGTGTTTCCATGGATCGGCTGCGGCCAGTGCCGCGACTGCGCCAATGGCGACGAGAATCTCTGCGTCAAACAGCGCTTCCTCGGCGTCTCCATCGATGGCGGCTTCGCCAGCCACGTGCTGGTCCCCGACGCCAAATATCTGCTCGATTACGATCCCCTGCCGGTCAACCAGGCCGCGACCTTGATGTGCTCCGGGGTGACCGCCTATGGCGCGCTCAAGCGCCTGGTCGACCGTCCGCGCCAGCGCAACCTCTTGCTGATCGGCCTCGGCGGCGTCGGCATGATGGGCCTGTCGTTCGCGCAGGCAATGTTCAAGCAGCCGATCACGGTCGCAGATCTGTCACCGGCCGCACGCGAGACCGCGCTCGAGAACGGCGCCGCCGTCGCCTACGATCCGGCCGAGCCCGACGTGATCAAACGTATCCTGAAAGAAACCGAAGGCGGCTTCGACGAGATCGTGGATTTCGCCGGCAACGAGAAGTCGATGGCGTTCGCGGTCGCGGTCGCCGCGCGCGGCGGCAAGATCGTGGTCTCCGGCCTGATGGGCGGCCAGTTCACGCTGCCGATGGTGCAATGGGTCTATAAGCGCATGACCATCGAAGGTTTCATGGTCGGCACGCTGGCTGAGGCCCACGAGCTGATGGCGCTCGCACGCGCCGGCAAGATCAAGCCGACGCCGATGCGCGAGGAGCCGATGGGCGACGTGCAGAAATGGATCGACGAGCTGCGCGCCGGCAAGGTCGTCGGCCGCATCGTGCTCAAGAACTGATCCGCTCGAGCGGCGGGCCCGACGCAAGTCTCGCCCGCCGCACGGAACGCCTGCGACCGCGCCGCGTTGGCAGCGCATGTCGATCCGTTGCACCGTTGAAAGCGCGTTCTTCATCGCCTGGAGCTGCCTGGAGAAGAGTGGCGAGCTCGGGCCGCCCGACGAGAGCGCAAATTTCCTGCTCGACTCGATCGAAGCCCAGCTCCGGGCCGGTGAACGCCGGCAGTTGATGCTTGCCAACAGAGCGATCGACGCCTATCGCGCGGCTGCGGCGAAGGGCGATGCCGCCGCCGGACGTGAAGCGCGCCCTGGATGATGGCCTTCGGCTATCGCTGCGCGCGCAACCGACGCCGTTGCATGGCCGGCGCACTCATTTTTTCTTGCCGCCGGTCCTGTGCTCGGTCTTGGACGCATCCTTGATGCCGGGCCGATCTGCCTGAGTTGCATTCATGCCGGTGGTATCCATCGTCCCTTTCTCGGTGGCACCGTTCGTGTTCTCCGGCCTCTCCATGCCGGACTGCGGAGCCGGTCCGGAATTCTGCGCGATGACGGGCCCGGCCATCGCTGCAAACGCGATCGCCACGATGAGCGCTTTCATTGGCATCTCCCTCGTCTCATAAATGACGTGCCCGCAAGAGAGTTGTTCCCCTCAGGCTGAACTTCGCGCTAACGCGCCTCACACAAAGGGCGGCGCCTGCCGTTTCAGGTGCAGATAGGCTGGACTGAAATCTCCGAGCCGCTGCAATTCACGCCACTTCAGCACGACCAGCTCGCCCTCGCGCAGGTCCATGGCTCCGCTCCGCCTGAGGTCGGCAAGGGTCCGGTTCACCGTCGCGATCGCCATGCCCAGGGTCTCGCCAAGCTGAGCCAGGCTGATCGGCAGGCGGCAGCGATTGCCGCGGACCAGCTGCGCCGCGCGGGCCCGGTAGAACAGCTCGCAAAAAAGGTGCGCCATACGCGCCTGCATCGGCCGCGCGCTGTTGTTGGTGATGGCCTCGCGAAAGATCGCGGCATCGAGCAGCGTCTCGCGCCAGACGGCCAGCCCAAAGGTCGGCCGCCGCCGGAACGCGACGAACAATTCGCGATGCGGGATGAAGGCGATCGACGCCGGCCCAAGCGCACTGAGCCCATGATCCATCATGTCAATGAACAAGCCCTGCGCATCCGGAAGGTCGCCGGTGAGATGAAACGCCAAATATTGTCGCCGCCCGCTGCCGAGCAGGTGATAGCGGGCAACCATGCCGGAGACGACCAATGCCGAATGCTTCGGCTCGTCACCTTGACGGATGAAATCCTCGTTGGGCGCGAAATCGCGCAGCGTGAAGGTGAGCGCGCGGATCTCGGCAATATCCTCCTCCGCGAGCCCGGTGTGCTCGCCGAGGTTCCGGATCAGCACGTCGTGAGCATTTTGCATGGGCCCGCCGAAAATCGCGCCGGTTCTATCAAATGATACGTCCGGCTTGCGTTCAGCGGACTAGAACGCGGGTCGGAAGCACAGGTTGCTAACCGTTTCGTGACGCACCGATCGCAGCCACACCATCCCCCGATTTCGGACCCAGCCGCCTTATGAATCCCCCGACGATCCTGGAACGCATTCGCGGACTGTTCGCATCCGGTACAGGCGAGCACCTGGACAGCATTAGCGAGGCCCTCCTCAACGGAACGCTGAAGGAGCCGGCCCGCCCGATGTCGGATCAGGAACTGGCCCGTGCCATCCGCGAGTTCCGCTCCGTTCCGGTCTCGGACTGGACCATCGCAAGACTCTCGCGGCGCCTGCTCGAGGCGTCCGGGCCGCGCGACGTCTGAAGCGCACCACTGGTCTCATGCCGCATCCGAAGTTCATCGCGCGTCTCCAGGCGATCGAAGGCCTATCCGAGGACGAACGCCGGCAGATCGCAGGCTTGCCGTCGACGCTGCGCCAGGTCGCGGACGGCGAGATCGTGTTACGCCAGGGCGAGGCCCCTTCACGCTGCGTCTTCGTCGTCAGCGGCTTCCTCTACCAGGCCCGTATCGTCGGCGATCGCAGCCAGATCCTCGCCTTCCACGTTCCCGGCGACATGCCGTGCCTGCACACGCTGCTGATCTCGCCGATCGATGCGGACCTCGTCGGGCTAGGCCCGACCATCGTCGGCACCGTTGCGCACAGCCAGCTGCGCCAGCTGCTCGACGGCTCCATCCACCTGACCCGCGCCTTCTGGCACGAGACACTGATCGATGCCGCGATCTCGCGGCAATGGATCGCGCGCCTCGGCGCACAGGCGGCGCTGCCCAAGCTCGCGCATCTCATCTGCGAGCTCGCCGCGCGGCTGGAGGTCGTCGGCCTCGTCAAGGACGGCAGTTTCCAGATGCCGATGACGCAGCGGCACGTTGCTGACGCCTGCGGACTGTCGATCGTCCACGTCAATCGCACCATTCAGGAGCTGAGGCATCGTGGACTGATCACGTGGGAGGGCAGCGAGATCGCGCTGCTCCAGCCCGACGAGCTGCGGAGACTTGCGGATTTTACGCCGGATTATCTGAGCTGAGCGTTGATGCATGAGCGTGTGATTTCGCGAGGCGTCGGGCAAAACACCGCGTCAAGCCCCTCCTCGCAAAAATATTTTACTTTTCCGAATTTCGGATTTATGGCATACACCTCGCATCCCGGCCCTGCCAAAGGGGCGCTTCGCGATCGTCACGAGATGCGGGCCGGGTGGCGGTGGACGCAGCAGCGCCGGCGCGGATGGCGTGGTGACAGGGCGGGCAACCGTGAGTCTCACGCGACGCGGTACGACACGGCGCAGTTAAAGCGGCCTCGTTGGTCGTCTTGGGTGAGCACGCGCCAGCCCCTGATGATCCGGTGGGGTCGTCCGCGGACGGAGAAGTCGTGTGATCCTGACGCCCGGGGTCTGTGCGTCAAGGCTTGTGGTGATGCGGCGGCCCGACCGGGCACGCGCATCAGCCATCCGCAAGGCGACGGGGGCAATAGTGCATCGCTCCCCGGGGAGCAACTGTGTTGAAGTAGCCCGGCGATCGGCCGGCCTCAAGGCTGACGCTGGCGCGCCACCGCCTCCGGCGGCTCCCGGCCTTGACCCCGTCCGCTCGCCGGTCTTCAGGGCGTGCAAGCGCTCGGCGGAAGCCGAGCGGAGTTGCTCACTTCGTACCGGCCGGCGTCCCATTTCTCGCCGCGTGCGATCATGACGTTCAGGATCACGATCAGCTTGCGCATGCGGCGGTGAGCGCAACCTTCGGCTCCTTGCCTTTGGCGATCAGGCGATCGTAAAAGGCCTTGAGCACGGGGTTATGCCGGGTCGCGGCTCCCATGGACGCCATGTAGAAGACGTTGCGGACCTTGCGGCGTCCGCCCTGGATATGACGGACGCCCCGACGTTTGCCGCTGTCGTCGTCGTCATAAGGCGCAGCACCCAGCAGGGCCGCGGCCACTTTGTTGCCTATCTGGCCGAGTTCCGGCATCGCCCCGATCAGTCCGGCGGATGTGCCCCCGGCAAGACCTGGTACGCTCTCGATGATCTCGGCGAGTTCGGCAAAACGCGGTGTGGTCTTGATCAGGGCTGCGATCGCTGCTTCCAGCTTGGCAATTTCGGCGGCGAGCCGCTTCAGCAGGCGATTTTGCATCTTCTGCACGACGTCAGGAGTGGAATGCTCCGTCCTGTTTCGCAAGCTCGTCTGCACGTCAATCAGAGCCTGGCGCGCACTCACGATCTGCGCCAGCTTCTCGCGTGCCGCATCGTAGGCTTGCCCCCTTGCCTCAATGAAGGTCTCGGCGAACCAGGCAATCATCTCCGCATCGATCGGATCGTTCTTGGCGAGCTGTCCAGCCGATTTGGCGAAGTTGCGCACCCGCTTTGGATCCACCACCAAGCCTTCGATACCATCCTGGCGTAGCACCTTGGCCCACTCCCGCTCATAACCACCGGAAGCCTCCATGGCGGCTTTGCCGACCTTGTGCTTGCGAAGCCAGCGGATCAGCGCTCGCCGACCTTCTGGGCTGCTCGTGAACGTCTGCCGTTGTGACAATGAGCGAATGCACACATCCACCTTGTCCTTGGCCACATCGATGCCAGCGACAAGGACGTCGTTTTGTGCCATCATCTACTCCCTTCGTTGCTCGGTTCGGGCTCGAAGCCCATGCAACTGTTCGGGTTGAGGAAGACCACCGGATCTGTCCCTCGCTCCCCGACAGGCTCAAGGCCTTTGAGCACGAACGGGCTCAGATCCAGCGACGGGCGGTTTTGCGAGAACCGCCCGTTCGCACATTCTGGCAGATTTTCTGGACACAAGAGCACGAAGGACACCGTTAAAACCAGCCGCGCAGGGAAGGCCAAGCGTTCGGCGAGACCTGTGATCCACCCCGTGTGCATTCTTGGAAAGCGCACGGATCTGCGGGTGCCAGCCGGCGCCCGGCCTTCCCTGCGCCCTTTGGCCTTCATCGGGCGCCAAAAGTCAGCAAGCCTCGGGCAGAACCTGCCGCGGGACTGCAAGGCCGTGGCCGCTGCCCAGCCAAGTCATTGGCGCCAGGACAAGGGGAACTCTCATGCGCAGAGCTGCTGCAGGATTCATACTCCACTGAGCCTTCGCGCGGACAAAAACGCCTCACCACAGCGGAACGAACGCGCCGCAGGCCCGATTCAAGCCACATCCTCTCCGGATTTGCGGCTCATTGCCACCCAAGTCTTTGACGAGAAGGGGCTGGTAGAGAGTTGCGTCATGCGTAACCGGGAGACCAGGATGGGCAACCGCGCCGCAAAGTTCATTTCGACCCTCGTCGCCAGCATCATTGCCGGCGCGCCATTGGCCGCGGTATCGCAGAACGCGCCAACCGCATCGAGCACGGCCAACGCGGCCCCCGACTGCCTGGCTTCACCGAAGGATGCCGCGCCGCAGGGCCAGCACTGGTACTATCGCCTCGACCGCACCACCAAGCGCAAATGCTGGTATCTGCGCGCCGCTGGCGACAAGGACAGCGCGAGGACCGCGCAGACCACGCAGACCACGAGCGATACACCGACCGCAGATGCGCCGGCGCCGCAGCAGCATCCGGTGCAGGACGCGCGCGCCGAATATCTGACGCCGCGGAATGGCGCCGACCCCAAAACGCCGAATGCCGTCGCGCAAGGAGCCGCCGCGACACCGGTACAGCAATCCGCGGATCAGGCCGCTGATGGCAGCGCGCAGCAACCCGCCGGCGCCGCGCCCTGGCCTGATGTCTCGACAGCGTCCGCTCCGCCGGCGCCACCGCCGGCACCGACCGTTGTCGCGGCAGCCGCGCAGCCGAGCGCAAAGCCGTCGAAATCCCCGTCCCCGCTCGCTGCTGCAGACAACACGACCGACAAGCCGACCGGCTCGCTCCAGATGCTGCTGCTCGTGATCGGCGGCGCGCTGGCGCTTGCCGGAATCCTGGCCAGCCTCATCTACCGCTTCGCCGGTGCGCGCGTCCGCCTCCAGTCGGCCGGCCGTCACGCACATTGGGCAGATTGGGAGGCGCAGCATCAGGACGGAAGCCATGCGCCCTGGCTCGCTTCACAGCCGGCCGTCGCTCAGCCGCCGCGCCCCGTCGACTTCGATGCGGCGCGCCCGCAACCGACGAGACACGTGACGAAACTTGCAGCGATCGGTCGCGAGCTCGAGTTGATCGATGCGCGCGGGCGGCGTGCCGCCGCTCCGGCAACTGAACCTGTCGAGGCCAGAAGCGGCAATGTCGAGATCAAGCTGGTCGAGAAGAAATTCGAGACCGTCGCCGCTGCGCCCCAACGCGCCGCCAAGGAAATCAGCAAGGATCACGATGACGCGCCGGCAGGCCGTGATGCCGATGCCGTCGACGTCGACGCTATTACGTCGATGCTGGAGCAGCTGGCGAAGGAAGGGCCGCGCCTGTCGCGGCCTAACCTTGAAGCTGACCTTGCAAACTTCGCACGAAGCCTACGAGGCCAATCCGCCGCTCGCGCTTGAGGCGTTCGGCCTTCAGGATCGACTGCACCTCGGCGAAGGCCTCGTCGACGTCGCGGTTGATGACGATGTAGTCGTACTCGGCCCAGTGGCTCATCTCGTGGCTGGCGCGGCTCATGCGCTTGCGGATCACCTCGTCGGAATCCTGCGCGCGCGAGTGCAGGCGCTTCTCGAGATCGGCCGCCGAGGGTGGCAGGATGAAGACGCTGACGACGTCGGCACGCGCCTTCTCGCGCAGCTGCTGCGTGCCCTGCCAGTCGATGTCGAACAACACGTCCTGTCCCGCCGACAGCGCCGCCTCGACGGGGCCGCGCGGCGTGCCGTAACTATTGTCGAATACCGTCGCCCATTCCAGGAGCTCGCCGGCCTTCGCCATCGCGTCGAACGTCGCCTTGTCGACGAACGAATAATCCTTGCCGTTGACCTCACCGGGACGCATCGGCCGTGTCGTCGCCGAGACCGACATTTTCAAGCCGGGCGTCCGCTCCATCAGGAGACGCGACAGCGTCGTCTTGCCCGCGCCCGACGGCGAAGACAGCACGAACATCAATCCGCGCCGCTCGACACCGTCAGTTCCGTGACCGCCCGTCGCCATCGATCACTCCAGATTCTGGACCTGCTCGCGGAATTGCTCGACCACGTTCTTCATGGCCAGCCCGGTGTTGGTCAGCTCGATGTCGTTCGACTTCGAGCAGCAGGTGTTGACCTCGCGATGAAACTCCTGCGCCAGGAAGTCGAGCTTGCGCCCGATCGGGCCGCCCTTGCCGATCAACTCGCGCGCCTGCGCGATGTGCGAGGCAATGCGGTCGAGCTCCTCGCGGATGTCGGCCTTGGTCGCGATCAGGATCGCCTCCTGCATCAGGCGATCGGAATCGAAACGATCGGTGGTGTCGAGCAGCGTAGCGATCTGCTCAGCGAGCTTGGCCTTGATCACCTCCGGCTTGCGGCCGGGCGCGGCCTCGGCCTTCTTTGCCAGCTGCTCGATCTCGTCGACGCGCTGGATCAGAATCTGCCCCAGCGACGTGCCCTCGCGCTTGCGCATCGCGACCAGGTCGGCGAGCGCCTTATCGAAGGCGTCGGCTGCAGCTGCACGCGCGGCTTTGTCCTCCTCCTCGTCACCCTCGGGCTCGGCGACCTCGACGACGCCCTTGATGGCGAGCAGGCCGTCGATGCTCGGCGCCACCGCGTCGACCTTGCCGGAAATCAGCGCGGCGGCCTTCAGGACCGCGTTGAGGACGTCCTCGTTGACGCGCACCGTGGCGGCAGCGTTGGTGCGCTTGACGTTGAGATTGGCGTAGACGGTGCCGCGCGAGAGCAGCTCGCCGGCGCGCTTCTTGGCGTGAGCCTCGAGCTCGTCGAACCCCTGCGGCAGCCGCACCCGCAAGTCAAAGCCCTTGGCGTTGACCGACTTCAATTCCCATTCGAAGGTGTACGGCCCGCTCGCGCCGTGGCTTCGGGCAAAGCCGGTCATGGACGACAGCGCCATCAGTTCAGATTCTCCAGGAACTCGGGATTCGCGAGGCCATCAAGCCACGCGAATCTTAAGACTATTTTGCCGGAAAGTGGAATCCGCAATGTCCGCAGGCAAGCTCCGCGAGCCTAGCGCTGGACCACCGGCGGCGAGGATTGGACCGCGCCCTGCCGGGCCGGTGCGGGATTGGCCGGGCGCGCCGCAGGCGGCTTCTTCTGCTGATTGGGCCGCGCCGGCGTGGTCGCAGTCGGTGTGTCGGCAGGTCCGGGAGCGGCGGTGGCCGGCGGCTGCGCGTCCTCGGCCGGCTCGACCGTGTCGTTCTGGATCTGCTTCTCCATCGCGCGCAGCTTGGCGACGTTCTTCTGGTGCGCGTCGTAGGTCTCGGTGAAGGCGTGCCCGCCGGTGCCGTCCGCGACGAAATAGAGGTCGCGGGTGCGGGCCGGGTTGGCGGCGGCTTCCAGCGAAGCGCGGCCCGGATTGGAGATCGGACCCGGCGGCAGGCCCTCGATCACATAGGTGTTGTAGGGCGAGGGCTGCGTGATCTCGCTGCGCTTGATCGGCCGGCCCAGCGTCCCCTTGCCGCCGACGAGCCCGTAGATGATCGTGGGATCAGACTGCAGCTTGATCCTTTGCTTCAGGCGATTGACGAACACCGCGGCGACGCGGCTGCGCTCATCGGGCTTGCCGGTTTCCTTCTCGATGATGGATGCCAACGTGACCAGCTGCTCCGGCGTCTTGACCGGAACGTCCTGATTGCGGCGCTCCCAGATCTCGGCGAGCACACGCTTGTGCGCCTGCTGCATGCGCTGGATCACCTGCTCGCGCGGGGTGCCGCGCGGGAATTTGTAGGTCTCCGGCAACAACGTACCTTCGCGCGGCAGCTCTCGCACGCTGCCGGTGAAGATGTCGTTGTCGGTCAGCCGCGCCACGATCTGCTCGGAGGTCAGGCCCTCCGGAATCGTGACGGCATGCTGCACCACCTTGCCCTCGACGATCGTGGCGATCACGTCGCGCAGCGACGCGTTCTTCTGGAACGAATACTCACCCGGCTTGAGGTCCGAGCTCGCCTTCAACGCGGCGACGCTGGCGATGAACACCCAGGGATTGACGTCGGTCACGCCTTCCCGGTTCAGCGTCTCGGCAATGTCGCGCTTGCCCGCACGCTGCGGGATGTTGACGATCTTGTCCTCTTTCAGCGGTCCAGGCGCCTCGAGCACCTGCCGGCCGTAATAATAGATGCCGCCGGCGCCGAGCATGGTGATCAGCACAAGGGTGATGATGGCATTGCCGACGATCACGAGCGGGTTGCGCGCGCGGTCCGACCGCTTGGGCGGCGGCGGGAGCTGCTCGGGCTCGAGCGCGGCCCGCGGACTCCGGGGTGAAATGGGCGGCCTTTCACTCATTGAGACAACCTGAATCCTGCCGGTTCAATCGCGGCCCGGCAATCGCTTGCCCTGCCAAAATGCACGCGCCCACGTCCATGACTATCGCCGAATACGGCAAAACGGTGGATTCGTCTCAAACGCAAACTAACTGGCCAGGCGCCGGACGATCACCGACGCATTGGTACCGCCAAAACCAAAAGAGTTCGACAACGCGACGTTGACCTCACGCTGCTTCGCCTTGTGCGGCACGAGATCGATCGCGGTCTCGACCGAGGGATTGTCGAGATTGATCGTCGGCGGCACGACATTATCGCGAATCGCGAGAATGGCGAAGATCGCCTCGATCGCGCCGGCCGCGCCGAGGAGATGGCCGGTCGACGACTTGGTCGAGGACATCGCAACCTTGGAGGCGGCATTGCCGAGCAGGCGCTCGACGGCACCGAGCTCGATCTCGTCGCCGAGCGGTGTCGAGGTGCCGTGCGCGTTGATGTAGTCGAGATCGGACGGCGTCAGGCCGGCACGCTTGAGCGCCGCCGACATGCTGCGGAAGCCGCCATCGCCGTCCGGCGACGGCGAGGTGATGTGGTAGGCATCGCCGGAGAGGCCGTAGCCGATCACCTCGGCATAGATCCTGGCGCCGCGGCGCCTGGCGTGCTCGAGCTCTTCCAGCACGAGGACACCGGCGCCCTCGCCCATCACGAATCCGTCGCGGTCCTTGTCATAGGGACGCGAGGCCTTCTCGGGCGTCTCGTTGAAACCAGTCGAGAGCGCACGCGCGGCGTTGAAGCCGGCAATGCCGATGCGGCTGATCGGCGACTCGGCGCCGCCTGCGACCATCACGTCGGCATCGCCGAGTGCGATCAGGCGGGCGGCATCGCCGACCGCGTGCGCGCCGGTCGAGCAGGCCGTGACCACCGAATGGTTCGGCCCCTTCAGCCCGTACGCGATCGAGACGTAGCCGGAGGCGAGATTGATCAGGCGGCCTGGAATGAAGAACGGCGACACCCGGCGCGGCCCACGCTCCTTCAAGAGGATCGCGGTATCGGCGATGCCGTTGAGGCCGCCGATGCCGGACCCGATCATGGTGCCGGTCGCACACTTGTCCTCTTCGGTTTCGGGATGCCAGTTGGCATCGTCGAGCGCCTGGCCGGCCGCGGCCATGCCGAAGATGATGAAGTCGTCGACCTTGCGCTGGTCCTTCGGCTCCATCCACTTGTCGGGATTGAAGCTGTCGTTCGACCCGTCGCCGCGCACGACCGTGCAGGCGATCTTGGTCTGAAGATCGGAGACATCGAAGCTCTCGATCCTGCGCGCGCCGCTTTCGCCGTTAAGGATGCGCTTCCAGGTCGGCTCGACGCCACAGCCGAGTGGCGAGACCATGCCGAGACCCGTGACGACGACCCGCCTCATATCCGAAAACTCCGCATCGAAAGATTCACGGCCAATAACAAGAAACCGGCTGACCGCTGCGAAGCGGCCCGTCCGGTTTCAATGTTGTCCCCGCGAAAATGAAGAGCCTTAGCTCTTCGCGTTCTTCTCGAGAAACTTCGTGGCGTCGCCGACGGTGAGAATCGTTTCCGCGGCGTCGTCCGGAATCTCGCAACCGAATTCCTCTTCGAACGCCATCACCAGCTCGACGGTGTCCAGACTGTCGGCGCCGAGGTCGTCGATGAAGCTCGCGTTGTCGACAACCTTCTCGGGTTCAACACCAAGGTGTTCGACCACGATCTTCTTAACCCGCTCGCCAATGTCACTCATTGCTTAACCTCGTGTTGTTCCCTGTAGACCCGACCCCCCGGGACGATACGAGCCGTCGTGGTCGTTTGACTGCCTTCGCTTACGAACTTTGATTTGGCCCATCCTAACAGATGCGGCCCCGGCGAACGACGGCCAAAGGCTCCGCATCGCCAATATACAGGGTTTCAAAAACCTGCAATGGCGTTCTTTGCCCATCCGTTGAAGGTCCGGTTATCATACTTCAATTGCCTTGACTACAAGCCTCATTTCGCTCCGGAAACGGCCGTTTGCCGCATGCCGCACCGCCCTGACAGGCGGCGCGGCTCGAGACGTCAGATCATGGCCATGCCGCCGTTGACGTGGATGGTCTGCCCGGTGACGTAGGATGCTTCATTCGAGCTCAGGTAGACGGCGGCCGCCGCGATGTCCTCGGGCGTCCCCAGGCGGGCGGCCGGAACCTTGGTCAGAATCGTTTCGCGCTGCTTGTCGTTCAGCGCATCCGTCATCGGCGTCTTGATGAAGCCGGGCGCGATGCAGTTCGCGGTGACGCCACGCTTGGCGTATTCGGCGCCGAGCGTCTTGATCATGCCGATCAGGCCTGCCTTCGATGCAGTATAATTGCCCTGCCCCGGATTGCCGGTGACGCCGACCACAGAAGTGATGGCGATGATGCGGCCGAAGCGCTTGCGCATCATCAGCTTGGTCGCGGCGCGCGCCAGGCGGAAGGTCGCGGTCAGATTGACGTTGATGACCTCGTCCCAGTCCTCGTCACGGAGTTGCACGAAGAGGTTGTCGCGCGTGATGCCGGCATTGGCGATGAGAATGTCGACCTGGCCCATCGCTGCTTCCGCAGCCGGCACCAGGGCCTCGACCTCATCGGTCTTGGAAAGATTGCATGGCAGCACATGGGTGCGTTCGCCGAGCTTGCCCGCAAGCTCGTCCAGCACCTCCTTCCGCGTCCCCGATATCGCGACGGTGGCGCCCTGCGCGTGCAGCGCCTGCGCGATCGCGCCGCCGATGCCGCCGGTCGCGCCGGTGACGAGCGCCTTTCGGCCAGTCAGATCGAACATTGATGACTCCTTTACGCCTGCTTCACGGCGGCCAATGCATCCTTGGCGGCGGCAATATCGTTCGGACCGCCGACCGCAACGCCGACGGCACCGTCCGCAATGCGCTTGACGAGGCCGGTCAGCACCTTTCCGGCGCCGATCTCGAAGAAGCGGGTGACGCCCTGCCCGGCCATGTAGGCGACCGACTCGCGCCAGCGCACCGTGCCGGTGACCTGCTCGACCAGGCGGCGGCGGATCTCGTCGGGATCGGTGATGGCGCTCGCCAGCACGTTCGATACCAGCGGCGCCGCCGGCGCCTTGATCGTGACCTTCGAGAGCGCCTCCGCCATGGCGTCGGCGGCGGGCTGCATCAGCTTGCAATGGAACGGCGCGGACACCGGCAGCAGCATCGCGCGTTTGGCGCCCTTGGCTTTGGCAATCTCGACGGCGCGATCGACCGCGGCCTTGTCGCCGGAAACCACCACCTGCCCGCCACCATTGTCGTTGGCGGCCTGGCAGACCTGGCCCTGCGCCGCCTCGCCGGCGACCTCCAGGGCGGCCTCATAGTCGAGACCAAGCAGCGCGGCCATCGCGCCGGCGCCGACCGGGACGGCCTTTTGCATTGCGAGACCGCGGGTGCGAAGCAGACGGGCGGTATCCGAAACCGTCAGGCTGCCGGCCGCGGCCAGCGCCGAATATTCACCAAGCGAGTGGCCGGCAACGAAGGCCGCGTCTCGCCCGACGGAAAAACCAGCCTCGGCTTCGAGCACGCGCAGGGTGGCGATAGACACTGCCATCAGCGCCGGCTGGGCGTTCTCGGTGAGTTGGAGGGTTTCGGCCGGACCGTCCCAGACGATGGCCGTCAGCTTCTCCCCAAGCGCAGCATCGACCTCGTCGAACACGGCGCGCGCCACCGGAAAGGCGTCGGCCAGAGCCTTGCCCATGCCGACAGCCTGGGAACCCTGCCCAGGAAATGTGAATGCAGCCGTCATCGGCGCTCCCTGCTTGTCAGGCATGATCCCTCTCGAGAACCGGCAGCCGATTACGCACGGCCTTGGGCCATGGTTCCGGATCATGCTCCAAAGGGGGCCGTAGACACCGTCCGGGGCCGCACTGTCAAGCCGAGACGGGAACTGGGGCCAGCATTCAACGGGGAATGGCCCTTAGAACCCGCCGGCAGTCTGGTTGGCATCGACCTCCACCCCGGCCCGCGCGCGGCGCGCACTGTTGACAAGTTGCCCCGGCCGATCCTCGCGGTTCGGCCTTGCCGTCGCCAGCCGCAGCACCGCCGCGTAATTCGGCTGCACTTCCATCCGGCCGGCGTACCGGCTCGCGCTCAGGAGACGATGCACCTTCGGCAGATTGTAACAGGGCACATAGAACAAGAGATGATGCTCAAGGTGGTAATTCACGTAGTACGGCGCGATGAACAGGCGCTCGAGAAAATTGGCATGCGTGGTGCGGGTGTTGCGCAAAGGGTCATTGCTATCAGGAACGACGGCGTGCTCGGCGATGTTGCGGATGCGGGTGATGACCATCATCCAGGTCAGCAGCGGCACCAGCCAGAGCAGCGGATAGGCCCACCACACACCGGCCCCAGCGAGCGCCGCAAACATGATCGCGTTGACCGCACATTGCGGGCCAAGCATCTGCCAGAAATGCGCCGCACGCTGCCGCCATGACCAGTCCTTTGGCCCGAGCGCATTGAGCAACTGCGCCTTGCGCTGCTGATAGCCGGTCTGCCCGGTGATATCGCGAATGAACTTGCGGCGGTAGCTCAGCTTGGTGATCGGAAACGGCGCCGACAGCACGAGATCGGGATCGTCCTCCTGCTGGGTGCGCGCATGATGCTGAAGGTGATAGCGCCGGTAGCTGCGCGTCTCCGCAAACAGCGGATAGGCGCAGAACCACTGGCTCAAGGCCAGGTTGGTTCTCTCGTCGGCGGACAGGCAGCCATGGGCGCCGTCATGCATCAGGATCGCAAGGCCAAGCTGGCGCGAGCCGATGATGGCGACGGCGAGAACGTAGGTCACCGGATTCGGCCACCATGCGACCAATGCGACGGCAGCGATGATCAGCGCCCAGGCGTGCGCGATCAGCGCAGCGCCTTTCCACGTCGCGCGCTCGCGCACCTCGGCCAATTGATCATCGGTCAGGAAATCGCGGGCACGCATGCGAAGCGCGGTCATGGCCTAACCCTCTCCATTCGAATTGCTGGATGCGTCGCGCTCCTCGACGAGACGCAGGCGCCCGGTGTCTTCAGTGGATTTCGCCTGCTCGCCCAGCACGCGCAGCATCTCGGCGCAGAGCTCCTCGGGCGAACGGCCCATCGCGTAGCCTTCGAGAATGACGCCGATGGCGACGGCCCAGAAGCGCCGCGAGCTTTCGTCGGGCGCGCGCAGCGAGCGCCAGCCGTGCCGCTCGACCTGGCCCGCATAGGCGCGCGCGCCTTCGCTGTGCAGGCGCTCGATGGTACGCTCGACCAGCGGTGCGAGATCCTGGCGGCGACGTGTCAATGCCAGCGCTTCGGCGAAGAAGGCGACCGAATCGCCCGCCGTCACGGTCGCGGCGAGCGCGTGGGTGTATTCCCGGGGCGTGCGCGCCTTCAGCGCCGCCTGCTCGGTGGCGCGCGCCAGGTACAAGAGATCGCGGCAGGCGCATTCGACGAACAGCGCCTCCTTGGTGCGGAAGTAATAGGTAATCTGGCTCGGGAACGCGTCCGCGGCGGCTGCGATGTCGGTGATCGACGTGCCGGACAGCCCGCGCTCCCGAAACAGCGGGCTCGCAGCATCCAAGAGCAACGACCGCATCTTGCGGCCGGCCGACCGCGTCGCGCGCGCAGCGTGCTTGGGATCGCCTGCCGCCTCGAGCGGTGCAAAGGCCGACGTTTCCGCCATGGGATCCTCATTGTTGAGTTATTTGTATGACATACAAACAAATAGATCAAGCCGGATGTGGTATGGGAGGATGGGCCTGACCTCGCCGCGACGGGAGGATCCGGATCGAAAATGTCCCGCCAACCTTGCAAAGCCGGCCAAAATCCGTATAAGGCGCGCATCCGCAGACCCCGGCCGGGAGCTGAACGGACGGTCCCAGCAAATCATTCGTGATTTTGGTGTGGCAGGGCCAGTCGGCCCGTCGTCCCGTGTTTCCGCCTTCTGAGCTTGATCCCAGAGTCCTTTCCGAAGGTCTCTTAAGGGTTTGACGCCGGGCGATGCGCCAACATGAGGAAAGGACGTCCATGCCTCTTTACGAGCATGTTTTTCTCGCGCGTCAGGACGCGAGCCCGCAGCAGGTCGAAGAGCTGACTGCGCAGATGACCGGCATCGTCGAAGGTCTCGGCGGCAAGGTCACCAAGACCGAGAATTGGGGCGTGCGCTCCCTCACCTACCGCATGAACAAGAACCGCAAGGCGCACTTCGTGCTGCTCAACATCGATGCGCCGTCCGCGGCGATCGCCGAGATCGAGCGCCAGGAGCGCATCAGCGAGGACGTGATCCGCTATCTCAGCGTCCGCGTCGAGGAGCTCGAGGAAGGCCCGTCCGCGATGATGCGCAAGGCCGACCGTGATCGCGAGCGTGACGACCGCGGCGGTGGCTTCCGCGGCGAGCGTGAAGGCGGCTTCCGGGGCGACCGCGAGGGCGGTTTCCGCGGTGATCGCGGTCCGCGCCGTGCGCGCGATGAAGCTGAAACCACGGATGGGGAGTAAGAATCATGGCTGAAGCTGGTGCACGCCGCCCGTTTTTTCGTCGTCGCAAGAGCTGCCCGTTCACGGGCGCCAATGCTCCGAAGATCGACTACAAGGACTCCAAGCTCTTGATGCGTTACGTCTCCGAGCGCGGCAAGATCGTGCCGAGCCGCATCACCGCGGTGTCCGCGAAGAAGCAGCGTGAGCTCGCCCGCGCCATCAAGCGTGCGCGCTTCCTGGGCCTGTTGCCCTACGTCATTCGCTGATACGACCACTTCGACCGGCGGCCAGGCCGCCGGTCGCGACTTCTAGAACTCATAAGGCTTCCGGGTCGTCCGGTCGCCGATGGTTGGGGCAAACGATGCCTCTAACCGCTCGAAGGGAGCGGGACAGCTGATGATGCCATTTGTGCTGATAGCCCTGATCGCCGGCGCCGCGTCGGCCCTGATGTTCGCCTCGATCATCTCGGGCGCACTGATCTCGCTCGTCCTGTTCTATCTCGCACCGCTGCCGCTGATGGTCGCCGCGATCGGCTGGGGACCGCTTTGCGCCAGCCTCGGCGGCATTGCCGCCGCGATCGGGCTCGGCGCCCTGTTCGGCCTGCCCTACTGCATCGCCTTCGCCGTCACCGTCGCGTTGCCGGCCTGGTGGCTCGGCCATCTCGTCCTGCTCGGCCGCCAGGTGGCTCGTGTCGCGCCGGACGCCGCCGAGCCGGAGATCGAGTGGTACCCCGTCGGCCGTATCCTGCTCTGGATCGCAGGCTTCGCCGTGCTGACCACGATCGCCGCTCTGCTCACGCTCGGCACCGACGCCGAAACCATCACCGGCACGCTGCGGCGCGGCCTGATGCGCCTGCTCCGCGCCGCCGACCCGCAAACCTCGGGCGAAGCCAGCCAGTTCGTCGACGCGCTGGTGCACATCGCGCCAGCCGCCGCCACCATCATCGCGATGATGACCCTGACTCTCAATCTCTGGCTCAGCGCCAAGGTGACCGCGACGTCAGGTCGGCTGCGCCGTCCCTGGCCGGATCTGATGACGGCCGAGCTGCCGCCGATGACACTGGTGGCGCTCTGTATCGCCCTCGCCCTCTGCTTCACTGGCGGGCTGCTCGCCATCGTCGCGCAGATCGCCACGGCCGCGCTGATGATGGGCTATGCGCTGACCGGTTTCGCCGTGCTGCATACGCTCACGCTCGCGCTGAAGAGCCGCACGTTCTGGCTCGGCTCGACCTACGCCGTCGTCGTCGTGTTCGGATGGCCCGTGATCGCGATGGTGATCCTCGGCCTTGCGGATGCCGTGTTCGGCTTCCGCGAGCGCTTCCTGCGCAGCCGGCAGCCGCCACCACTGCCAACCCCTTAAGTCACCCGAAACTGAAACTTGCAGAACACTTCAAAAGGAGAACGAATATGGAAGTCATTTTGCTGGAACGCGTCAACAAGCTCGGCCAGATGGGCGAAGTCGTGAAGGTTCGCGACGGCTATGCCCGCAATTTCCTGCTCAAGCGCGGCAAGGCGCTCCGCGCCACCGCCGACAACCGGGCCAAGTATGACGGCATGAAGGCCGAGCTCGAGGCTCGCAACCTCAAGGCCAAGGGCGAAGCGTCCAAGGTCGCCGAGAAGATCGAGGGCAAGAACATCATCGTGATCCGCCAGGCCTCCGAAGCCGGCCAGCTATTCGGCTCGGTCACGGTGCGCGACCTCGTCCTCGCCTTCGAGACCGACGGCGTCCATCTCGACCGCCCGCAGGTGCAGCTCGACGCACCGATCAAGGTCATCGGCAAGCACACGGTCACCGTTGCGGTTCACCCCGAGGTCGAGGTCGAGATCACCGTAACGGTCGCGCGCAGCCAGGACGAAGCCGAGCGCATCAATCGCGGCGAGGACATCTCGACCCGCAACGAGGATCGCGATGCGGCCGCCGAGGCGATCGCCGCCGCAGGCGAGTTCTTCGATCCGGAAGCCCAGCACGAAGACGTCGTGCCGGCGCCGGCTGCGGAAGAGAAGTAAGAGTACAACACGTCATGCGTGGGCTTGCCCCGCGCATCCATCATCAAAGGACTCTTGTTGAAGGATGGATTGCCGGGTCAAGCCCGGCAATGACAATGGAGGGTTGGATCAGCCCGGTCGCCTCAGGCGGCCGGGCTTTTCGCTTTGCCGGCAACATCCTCGCTCAACATCGCGATCGAGGCGAGTGCGGTTGCCGTATGCTTCTCCACACCATCACTGACGCAGAACACATCGGCGGCGACCACCGAGACCTGCCGGCCCGGCTTGATCACCCTGGCGCGGCAGATCAGCTTCTCGCCGACCGCAGGCGACAATAGGTTGAGCTTGTATTCGGCCGTCAGCGCCGGCTGACCGCGCGAGCTGGCGGCTGCGATCGTCGTGGCATTGTCGACCAGGAAGGCGGTGACGCCGCCGTGGAAGAAGCCGTGCTGCTGCAAGAGCTCCGGCCGCCGCTCCACCGCGATGGTGCAGGTGCCGCGCGACAATTCCGAGAGCTCGGCGCCGACCAGGTTCATAAAACCCTGCCGGCCGACATTGGTGTGGATGCGCTCGGCAATTGGCGCGAATTCCGGATCAACGTCGACTCGCATGCAGTCGTCTCTCCTCATTGCTTGTTGATGCGGTCGCATGGCCTCAGCGCACGATTGGCGCAGGCGATCAGCGTGTCGGCCTCAATTCGCGGATCGGTGCGGTCGCGCCCCGACAGGTAGGCGCGGCAGAAGATCTGCGCCGGACCGATCAGCTGGCTGACGAACATCACCGGCGTCATGGGCAGAAGTTCGCCGCTTGCAACCAGAGGCGCGCGCCAGCGTTCAATGCCTTCGGCAAGCCGCGCATTCTGTGCGCGCTGGGCGTCGCGCACGTCCTCGCCCCATTCGCTGCGCGAGATCTCGAACAGGTAGCGCGCCTCGCGCCGGCTGGTGACGACCCAGTCGAGGTGCGCCCGGATCAGACGATCGATGCCCTGCTCCGCGTCGGGGACGGGATCAAGCGCGGCCAGCACCGCGGCGTGATAGTGCCGCAAAACCTCCAGAAACAGCGCGCCGGCGAGCTCCTTCTTCGAGCCGAAGACGTGAAAGAAGCTGCCATTGGAGGCGCGCGCCCGGGCGCGGATCGCGGCGACCGTCGCGGCTTCGAAGCCGACACGGTCGAACACCATCAGCCCGGCTGCCAGCAGATCGTCGCGCACGCTGTTCGCCATCACGCCTCCGAGAGCATCACTCTAGAGTGTTACTCTACTGCCGGTCAATAGGACGCGGAGGCCGCGATGAAGGCGGCCTCCGCATGTCGGTCAAAAGAAGTGGCGGCTTAGCGCGAGATCGGCGGTGCCGGCGGACCGGATGACTCGGCTGGCGCAGGGGGCGCGGCTGCAGCGGCGGCGGGCGATGCCCGCTCCTGCTGCGATTTGGCCGCGCGTTCGGAGCTGGCCGCAGGCGCGGCGGGCTTGGAAACAGCCTCTTCCGCCGGCTTGGGCGCCGCCGGCTCGGCAGGCTTTGCGTCGACAGCTGCAGCCGGCGTCGCTTGCGGGACGGGGTCGGGTGGTAATGCCGGAGCCTCGCGCGGCTCGACCTTCGCGCTGTCAGGCTTGGTCTCGACGGGCTTCTCGGATGCCTTGCCGCCATCGGGCTCGGCCTTGGCGCTGTCGGGCCTGACGGTCTCGGCCTTTGGCTCGCTCTTGTCTTCGATAGACGGGGCGGCAGCATCGACCTTCGGGGCTTCCTCAGTCCCGGGCTTAGCGCGCCGCTTGCCTTTGCGTGGCTCGGGCGCCGCCTGTCCCTCCGGCTTCGCGCCGTCCTCGCTGGGCCGCGCAGCACGCTTCTGACGCGCGCCCTCGGTGGCCGGAGCGGTGCCCTCGCCCTCGGGCCTGGCGGCCTCTTGCGAGCGCTGGCGGCGGCCGTGATGTTCAGGCGACTGGCCCGGAGCGGTGCTCGCTTCCTTCTCCTTGGCGCCGTCCTTCTTGCCGTCCTTGGCCTGGTAGCGGGTATCGGTGGCACCGTTCGAGACCAGATATGAGGCGAGGATGCCCGCCATGTCCGAGCTCGTGGTGTAGTGCTGGCGCAGGAATCCCGGCAGCGAGCCCGGCGCCACGGATTTCAAAAGTCCGCGCGGGCTCTTGTGGCAGGCATTGCAGGTCTGCGCGAAAAGCTGGGACGGGGTCTTGCCGGCCTCGAGGTTCGTCGCCTGCGCAAGAACGGAATCGGCTACACCGAAGCAGATCAGAAGCAACACCGTCACCGTCGCGAGGCTGAGCGCTCGGCTCGACATTCCCATTGTCTCCGTTGAATTTAACGCGAATGCAGCCGGCATCCGGCGCGGCGGCGGGTGACCTTTTAACCGATTGAGCCGCGAATGGAAGCAGGCTCACGCGCAAGGATGTGATTAAGCGGTTTTTGAATATCGGCTTTGAGCAGAGTGCAATAGCGCGGCTGGAACCGCCTCGCTACATTTAGATGCAAACGCATAGGAACCGCTGCGGCGCCTGGGCGTCAGATGTGAAGGCCGGGTTAGTCGCATCTTTCGGGTTCGCTCGAGAGGAAGTGCCGATGGACCGTTTGTTGCGCAGATTCCTGTCTCAATTCATCCGCCGCGGGTCGATGACGGTGACCAGCGCAAGCGGATCGAAGTTTACCGTCGGCGACGGCTCTGGTGAGCCGGTCGCGGTGCGCTTCGTCACCGCGGACGCGGAGCGGAAGATCCTCATCAATCCCGAACTGGGGCTTGGCGAGGCCTATATGAACGGCGAGTTCGTGGTCGAACGCGGCACCATAGCTGATGCCCTCGCGATCCTGCTCGATCAACCCGACCTATTGCCGCAGTGGGCAAAACCGTGGTGGCACCTGCGCTACCTGACCCGACACTTGAAGCAGTTCAATCCGCGCTCGCGCGCCCGTAGCAATGTGGCGCACCATTACGATCTCGACGGCCGGCTCTATTCGCTCTTTCTCGATGCCGACAAGCAATATAGCTGCGCCTATTTCGAAACGGCTGAGATGCCGCTGGACGACGCGCAGCTTGCCAAGAAGCGGCACATTGCGGCGAAGCTTCTCATCAAGGACGGCCAGCGGGTGCTCGACATCGGCTCCGGCTGGGGCGGCCTAGGGCTCTATCTCGCAGAGATCGCCGGCGCCGATGTCACCGGTGTCACGCTGTCGACCGAGCAGTTGCAGGTCGCCAACGCGCGCGCAGCCGAAAAGGGCCTGACGGCCTCGGCCAGATTCCTGCTCCAGGATTACCGCGACATTGATGGTAAGTTCGACCGGATCGTTTCGGTCGGCATGTTCGAACATGTCGGGGCAAGGTTCTACGAGGCCTACTTCCAGCGCTGCGCCGAACTGCTGAGCGAGGACGGCATCATGCTGCTGCATTCGATCGGCCGTTCGCAGGGCCCGGATTCGACCAATCCCTGGATCGCGAAATACATCTTCCCCGGCGGCTACATCCCCGCCCTATCGGAGGTGCTGCCGGCGATCGAGCGCGCCGGCCTCTTGGTCTGCGACATCGAGATCTTGCGCCTGCACTATGCCGAGACGTTGAAGGCGTGGCGGGAGCGCTTCATGGCGCGGCGCGAGGAGGCCGTGCAGCTCTACGACGAGCGCTTCGCCCTGATGTGGGAATTCTATCTGGCGGCCTGCGAGATGACGTTCCGCAAGCAAGCCATGATGAACTTCCAGATCCAGCTCACCCGTCGCCAGGGCGTGGTGCCGATGATCCGCGACTACATCCCGCGGGAGGAAGCCCGGCTGCGGGCGCGTGAAGGCGCGAGCAAGCCCCGGCTCAAGCTGGCTGGTGAATAGGGCCAAGTCCCCTATTGGGCCAAGTCCCTGGTCAGAGGTCCTAGTGGCGCAGGGTCGAAATCCGAACTGTGCGGAAAGAGGCGGTTAAAGCCAGTTGCGCCCGCAATTCCAGCAGGACCTCGGGTGCGACCGGCTGGCGACGCACGTCAGGGCGTTCAGCCTGCTTCATGGCCGCGATCAACCCGGACAGCCAAAGCCGGCTGCCTGCCTCGCTTCGCCAATTCTGGTGCCGCTGTTCTGGCCGCATCGCTCGCCTCGTGTCCCTGTTGGCGGGGGAAATGGGACAATCTCCGATCCGCCTGCTAGTTCCGGCATTGGCCCCGAAAGAATCCGGGGAGATGTGATCTGCTTCACATAAGTCTGGTCGGGGCTGGCTTAGACCGCCGCCATGAGCAAAAAGAGCCAAACCTCATTCGACGTGCAGGACGACCTCCGCACCGATTACGCCCTGATCGTCACCGGCGTCGGGGCGGCCCTGGTTGCGCTGGTCTACCTCCTGTTGGTCTGAACCCGAGCCGAAGCCGGCCGGCGCGCGTCAATTTCGCGCGCTCCTCGATAGGTCTGCGCGCCAGCCGACAGGTTCATGGGGTCCAGGATTTTTCCACGGCGCGACCGCGCGGCCGCTTCCAGCGCGCACCGGTTCCGCGAAAATCTCGTCAAGCGCGGCGCGTGCCGCAGCTGCCAATCATCCACCATTTTAACTGAGCGGTTGATAGCGGCCAGCTTTTGCTTCCGCTTTGGCTTGAGGCGGCGCTTTATCCCGGCCCCGCATCCGCCCAAGAAAATTGCTAAGCACGTCCGACCATGGCCCTGACTGATTCGAACGTTCTCAAACTCGCGCCCGATGCCGGAACTCCCGCCTATCGGAGCGCGCCGCACAATATCGAGGCGGAACAGAGCCTCCTGGGCGCGATCCTGGTCAACAACGACGCCTTCTACCGCGTCTCCGACTTCCTGGAGGCGAAGCATTTCTTCGAGCCGCTGCACCAGACCATCTTCGAGACCGCCGGCAGCCTGATCCGGATGGGCAAGATCGCGACACCCGTCACGCTGAAGACCTTCCTGCCCGCCGACACCGATGTCGGCGGCATGACCATCGGTCAGTATCTGGCGCGGCTTGCGGCCGAAGCCACCACCATCATCAACGCCCAAGACTACGGCCGCACCATTTACGACCTGTCGCTGCGGCGCGACCTGATCGGCATCGGCGAGGACATGGTCAATGTCGCCTATGACGCGCCGGTCGACTTCGCGCCGCGCGCACAGATCGAGGACGCCGAGCGCCGCCTCTACGAGCTCGCCGAATCCGGCCGCTATGACGGCGGCTTCCAGAAATTCTCGCAGGCGCTGACGGTTGCGGTCGATCTCGCCGCAAAGGCGTTCCAGCGCGACGGCAAGCTGTCGGGCATCTCGACGGGCCTGCGCGACCTCGACACCAAGATGGGCGGGCTGCAGCCTTCCGACCTCATCATCGTCGCGGGACGTCCCGGCATGGGCAAGACGTCGCTGGCGACCAACATCGCCTACAACGTCGCCCAGGCCTACGTGCCCGAACTGCAGGCCGACGGCACCATGAAAGCCGCCAATGGCGGCGTGATCGGCTTCTTCTCCTGCGAAATGTCGGCCGACCAGCTCGCCACGCGTATCGTCGCCGAGCGCACCGGCATCCCCTCCTCCCACATCCGCCGCGGCGGCATCTCGGAAGCCGATTTCGAGAAGATCCGCCAGGTTTCGATCGAACTGCAGTCGCTGCCGTTCTATGTCGACGCCACCGGCGGTCTGTCGATCGCGCAGCTGATGGCGCGCGCGCGTCGCCTCAAGCGCCAGAAGGGCCTCGATCTGCTGGTGATCGATTACATCCAGCTGCTCTCAGGTTCGGGCAAGCGCGCCAGCGACAGCCGCGTGCAGGAAATCACGGAGATCACCACCAGCCTGAAAGCGCTGGCCAAGGAGCTCAACGTTCCCGTGATCGCGCTGTCGCAGCTCTCGCGTCAGGTGGAATCGCGCGATGACAAGCGGCCGCAGCTCTCGGACCTGCGCGAATCCGGCTCGATCGAGCAGGACGCCGACGTCGTGCTGTTCGTGTTCCGCGAGGAATATTACCTCGCCATGAAGGAGCCGCGTCCCGGCACCGAGGAGCACGCCAAATGGCAGGCCGACATGGAACGCACCGTCGGCCGCGCCGAAGTCATCATCGGCAAGCAGCGCCACGGTCCGACCGGCACGGTCGAACTGCACTTCGATTCCTCGGTCACGCGCTTCGGCGACCTCGCGCATGACGGCCAGCTGCCGGACCGCAGCGACTACTAGATCGTGCACCCGGGTTGAACGGCACGGGCCTCTTGCGTAAAACGGCGCCATGACAATGGCGTCCGACCCGAAAACGATCCCGCAATCCGGCCCTCTCTCCGCAGAGGCCAATCAGGCTGCCGCGCTCGCCGCCTATGGCGGCGTGCTGACCATCGATCTCGACGCGATCATCGCCAATTGGCGCAAGCTCGAGAAGACGGCGGTGCCGGCGGAATGCGCGGCGGTGATCAAGGCCGACGCCTATGGCTGCGGCGCCGCCGAGGTCTCGCGCGCGCTGAGCAAGGCCGGCTGCAAGACCTTCTTCGTTGCCACCATCGAGGAAGCGCGCAAGGTGCGCGCAGCCGTTCCGGAACCCACGATCTACGTGCTCGGCGGCTATTTCCAGAACACCGGCGAGCACTACGCCCAGATCAACTGCCGGCCCGTGATCGGCGATCTCAACGAGCTCGCCGAATGGGACGTGTTCTGCCGCCGCACCGGCTGGAACGGAGGCGCTGCCGTTCACATCGACACCGGCATGAATCGGCTCGGCCTGACCTTATCGGATGCGCAGGCCATCATCCCCCGCATCAACGCCGGGGATCACGGCATCACGCTGGTGATGAGCCATCTGGTCTCGGCCGAGCAGCTCAACAGCCCGGTCAATGCAAGACAGCTCGCGACCTTCCGCAGCATCGCCAGTGAGTTCTCGGGCGTCCCGGCGGCCCTCGCCAATTCCTCCGGCATCTTCCTCGGCGCGCCCTTCCAGTTCGACCTGGTGCGACCGGGGGCTGCGCTCTATGGCGTCAACCCGACGCCGGAAGCCGACAATCCCATGCAGCAGGTGGTCGACCTCAAGGCACGGATCGTGCAGATCCGCACCATCGAGCGCGGCGAAACCGTCGGCTATGGCGGTACCTGGACGGCGCGGCGGCCGACCAAGCTTGCGATCATCGCGGTCGGCTATGCCGACGGCTATTTCCGTGCCGCGAGCTCCAATGACGGCACCCGCGGCGCCGAGGTCATCGTGGCCGGCAAACGCTGCCCGATCGCGGGCCGCATCTCCATGGACCTGATCGCCATCGACATCACCGACCTGCCGCCGAACGCGGCGCGACGCGGCCACATGGTGACGCTGCTCGGAGACGGCATCACCGTCGACGAGCTCGCGCACCATTTCGGCACCATCGGTTACGAGGTGCTGACCAGCCTCGGCCACCGCTATGCCCGCGTCTACAAGGGCGGCAATGTTGTCGAGCCGCTGGTCAAGCCTGAACTCGTGCAAGGCGGCCGAGCCGCCGCCGGTCGAGCAGCCCGCAAACTCTCCGCGACCGCCGAGCTAAGCGACTCGTGCCCCGGACGCAGCGCGCCGCGATTCGCGGCGTAGTGCGCTGCAGAGCCGGGGCCCATCTCTCAACAGCATACCGTGTCGCCGTCTCGGTCCCGGCTCGCGCTCCGCGCGTCCGGGACGCGAGGTCTACTGCTTCTTCCGGCTGTCGATCGCCGTCTTGCAGGCAGCGCTGAGCTGATCGCGCTTGCCGTTGAGGCAGGCAACGACGCGGCCGCCGCCCGGCGCGACGCCGGCGCAGAATTTGTCATAGTCCGCCTTGCACGCGCCGCGCGGATCGGACGATTGTGCCGATACGCCTCCGGAGAACGCGATGACGAGTGCGATGGCAACAAAGCTCAACTTGGACATTGGATCTCCGGTGACGGAAGGCAGGAGCCGCTAGCTCTACATGAAGATCGCGACATTCAACATCAACAACATCAACCGCCGCCTGCCCAATCTGTTGGCATGGATGCGCGTCGCGAAGCCCGACGTCGTCGCACTTCAAGAGTTGAAGGCAAGTGATGGCGAATTTCCGGCGGCCGCCATCGAAAAGGCCGGCTACGGCGCGGTGTGGTGTGGACAAAAGACCTGGAACGGCGTCGCCATCCTCGCCCGCAACGCCGCGCCCGTGATGACCCGCGATCGCTTGCCGGGAAAGGCGAGCGATCTCGAAGCCCGCTACATCGAAGCCGCCGTGCGCGGCATCATCGTCACCAGCATCTATCTGCCGAACGGCAATCCGCAGCCGGGACCGAAATTCGACTACAAGCTCGACTGGTTCGCGCGGCTGAGGCGCCACGCCAAGACCTTCATCAAGCACGACCTGCCCGTGGTGCTCGCCGGCGACTACAACGTCGCGCCGACGGAAATCGACATCTACCCGACGCGCTCGTGGGACAAGGATGCGCTGATCCAGCCGAAGAGCCGCGCCGCGTTCGCCGCGCTGGTCGAACAAGGCTGGTGCGATGCGATCCGCGAGCTGCATCCGGGCCAGCGCATCTACACCTTCTGGGACTACAAACGAAACCGCTGGCTGCGCGATGCGGGCCTGCGGCTCGATCATCTCCTGCTCAGCCCCGCCCTCGCCCCGCGTCTGGCCAAAGCCGGCGTCGACAAGAACATTCGCGGCGAGGACGGCGCGAGCGATCATGCGCCGGCGTGGGTGGTGTTGCGGTGACCCTCACCACAAATTCCTGCCGTCGATCACGTTCACCGGCACGGCATCGAGATCGAAGTCGTCGAACAGGCGCGCATTGACGGCGACCTTGGGATTGTCGAAGTCGGGCTTGCCGCTCGACCAGTCCGGCGACTCCGAATAGGTGCCGCAGCCGCAAGCCGCGCAAAAATGGTGTTTGACGGTGCGGCTGCCCCAGAGATACGTCGCGACGTTCTCCGCCGGTGACAGCAATCGAAACTGCGCCGGCGTGTAATAGGCCCACAGCGCGCCGCGCTTGGCGCAGAGCGTGCAGGTGCAGCGCGTCACGCTCGAAGGCGCCTCCGTCACCTCGAACACCGTCTCACCGCAATGACAACTCGCCTCGATCGGCATGATCCGTTCCCCATTTGTCAGGAGAGGGTCGTAGCCCGCCCCTGCTGCCAACATGCTGTCAGCAGCGCGGGATGCCAGGACAAAAACAAAAATATGAAAAACAACCCCATGCACAGTAGCCGACCCCTGTCCGTTCAATGACTTGCGCTTATTCGGAGTTCGGTTTGACTCGTCGGGCAAAACACTGGCAGGATGTCAGCATCCAGGAACTCCACAGGTGCCTCTCGGCGGCGGCGAGTACTCTTCGGGAGGCTCGACGCGATCCGCGTTATTGCTGATGGCCGGTGCACTGCCCGATAGCTGCCCTCGCGTAGAACGCATCGCTCGGGGCGCGGCCCGCGGCTAAACTCTCCCGATTCGTGGAGATCGCCTTGGCCTTCCTCTTCGTTCTCATCGTCGGCCTCATCGCCGGCACCATCTCAGGCATCGTCGGCACCGGCTCGTCGATCATGCTGATGCCGGTGCTGGTCTATGCCTATGGGCCGAAGGAGGCCGTGCCGATCATGGCCGTGGCTTCCGTGATGGCGAATTTTTCCCGGATTTTGGCGTGGTGGCGCGAGGTCGATTGGCGGGCCTGCGCGGCCTATTCGGCGACGGGCATTCCGGCGGCTGCACTCGGTGCGCGGACGTTGCTGGCGCTGCCCTCGCATGCGGTCGATCTCGCCATCGGCAGCTTCCTGATCGCGATGGTGCCGGTGCGGCACTGGCTGGCACGGCATGACCTGAAGGCCAATCTCTGGCATCTCGCGATCGGCGGCGCGGTGATCGGCTATCTCACCGGCATCGTGGTCTCGACCGGCCCGCTCAGCGTGCCGCTGTTCCTGTTCTATGGCCTGTCCAAGGGCGCTTTCCTTGCCACCGAGGCGGCCTCCTCGCTCGGCCTCTATTTCGCGAAATCAGTGACCTTCGAGCGTTTCGGCGCGCTGACGGGCGACGTCTTCATCAAGGGCCTGATCGCGGGCTCCTCACTGATGTCAGGCGCTTTCATCGCGAAACGTTTCGTGCTGCATCTGAAGCCGGACGTGTTCCGCCTCGTGATGGACGCGATCATGATCGCGGCCGGGCTCTCGATGCTTTGGAACGCAGCTCAGCCGTGACACGGCGGCGGCTCAGGCAGCGAATTCCGGGGTGATCGATGGGCTCTCGGTGATGACGCGGCTCGCCGCCGCCGGCTGCCCCTCGAGCCAGTGCAGCACGGCCTCGAGCGGCTGCGGCCGCTGATAGAGGAATCCCTGCCCGAGCCCCACGCCCATCTCACGCATGGCCTCGGCCTGATCGGCCCGCTCGATGCCTTCTGCGACCAGGGTCAGCCCCAGCGTGCCGGCGAGCGATGCAATGACGCCGACGATGGCCTTGTCTTCCGCGCTGTCCGGAATCTCCCGGATGAACGCCTTGTCGATCTTGACCTTGTCGAGCGGGAAGCGCCTGAGATGCGCGAGCGAAGAGTACCCGGTGCCGAAATCGTCGAGTGCGATCGTGGCGCCCAAGCGCCGCAGGCGATGCAGCGTCTCGGAGGCGCTGGCGATGTTGTTGATCAGCGATCCCTCGGTGATCTCGAGCTCGAGCAGCGATGCCGCGACACCGAAGCGCGCGCAGGTCGCGCGCAGCTCGGCGGCGAGCGAATGGTCGGCAAGCTCGGACGGCGGCAGATTGATCGCGATCCGGATCTGCGGCCTGCCGGCGGCTGCCAATCGTTGCAACGCCCGGCAGGCATCGGTCAGCACGTAGCGGGTCAACCGCGCATTGTTGCCGCTGCGCTCGATCAGCGGCAAGAATTCGCCGGGACCGATCAAGCCATGTTCAGGATGGCGCCAGCGGATCAGCGCTTCCAGACCGACGACCTCGTGGCTTTCGAGATCGACCTGGCTCTGGTACCAGACCTCGAACTGCCCTTCGGCGAAACCGGTGGGAATGGCAAGCTCGATATCCCGGCGGCGGCGATAGTCGCGCTGGAGCGCTTCGTCCAGCACGGCGACCGTGCCGGGCGCCTTGCTCTTGGCATGATAGAGCGCGATGTCGGCGAGCGTCGGCAGATGCGACAGCTCCGGATCGTCGGCGTGGCGCACGGCAAGACCGATGCTGGCGCGCGGCACCACCTGCTTGTCGTGAAGCCGGATCGGTTCGGAAATGGCATCGAGCACCTGCTGTGCGAATGCGTGCGCGGCCTGCTCGTTGCTCACCTCGGGACGAATGACGACGAACTCGTCGCCGCCGAGCCGGGCAACCCAGTCCTCCGCTTCGACCGCGCCACGAAGACGCTGCGAAATCTGAACCAGGAACGCGTCGCCGGCCTCGTGACCGAAGGTGTCGTTGATGCCCTTGAAGTCGTCGAGATCGATGAAGCAGAACGCGACCAGCGTATCCGGCGAGCCTCCGTCCCCGCTTGCCACGGCAAGGCGCTCGGTCAGGGCGCGCCGGTTCGGCAGCCCGGTGAGCGGATCGTGCGTGGCCATGTGCCCGAGCCGGTCCAGCGCGCCTGACGTCGTGTGCTGCATGGCGTTGAAGGCGCGCGCGAGTTGACCGAATTCGTTCGAGGATGTGACGTCGGCCGGATAGGCGCGGCCGTCCTGCTTGCTGCGCTGGATCGCCCACATCATGGCCGCGAGCGGCCTGCCGATGAAGATGTTGGCTGATATCCGCATGGCGATCAGCGTCGCAAACGTTGCGAGCAGGCCGACGACCAGCAGCAGCACCAGGCGGCTGCCCGCATCCGCATACAGCGTCGTACGGGAATAGGCGATGGCGATGCGGCCGGCCTGAACGGCCATGTTGCCGTTGCTGTAGTGGATGGGGCGCGAGACCTCCGCGACCGACTGGCCTTCGGGGCGCGCGACCACGCGGGCGATCGCGGCGCCCGTGTCGTCATAGACGGCCGCCGCCGCGATGGTCTCGTCGTGCATGATCTCGTTGAGCACGCCCGTGACCTGGTCGTAGCGCATCTTCCAGAGCGGCTCGGCGATCAGCTCGGCCCGGCTCTCGGCGACGCGGACCATGCGGGCGTCGAGCTGCCTGACCTGCGACCAGAAGCTCGATGCTTCGACGCCGGCGGAGGCGAGCAGTTGCACCAGCAGCAGAACGGGCACGGTGGCCCAGATCATCGCGTGGACGACCGAGCGCAAGCGCGGTGGCGCTCCCTCCTGGTTGCAGTCCGGATCGATCATCGCCTCATCCTTGCGCATCAGTCCGCGACGCCTTCTGCAAGCGGCAGCGACGAGATGAGCGCATCGAGAGAGAAGTCGTATTGGCCGCAGCGGCCGGCCTTCGCCCGGAACCGCGTAAAGTCGATCCGGTCGAACGCACGCATCCTGATGAGGTCGCCGATCGAAGCGAGATTGTCGCGCGTGATCGCCGACGTCTTGACCTCGACGCGGGGGGAAACGGCTGCGAAATCGCAACCGTCGGCATAGTCGCGCAGGAGAACAATCGACCAGCCGCCGAGCAGGAAATGCCCGCCGTCGGTCAGGAGCAGACGACCCGCCTTGATCTCGCGCAGCGCGTCCTCGGACCAGTTGAGACCCACCACCTGGATATTCCGACCGGGCACGAGACCGGCAGCGATCACCGCGTGCAGCGCGCCGAGTGCCATCGGATCGTTTCCGGCCCAGATGCCGGCAGGCCGGATCTCCTTGCGAGAAGCCCAGCCCAGGTAGTTGGCTGTGACCCGCTCGGCCTCCGACTCCGTCCAGTTGGCGAACAGAAGTCGGTCCACCACGACGTCTGGCGCGGCATCCACAGCGAGCTTGAGACCGGCGTTACGGGCGATCGAGGCGGGCGTGATCTCGTCGCCGCCGATGCCGAGAATGTGGATCTTGCCGTCGGGGCTCTGCCATTTCTCGGCACGCGCCACGCCGATCAGCGCATTGGCCATCCGGGCGCCCGCGGTTTGAAGATCGGTGGTGATGTCGCCGAGCCAGGTCTTGAGCTTCTGACGTGGCGGTCCAAGACGCGCCGCATCCTGGCCGATCAGCGTGTTCGAGAGCAGCAGCGTCTTGACGCCCGCAGCCTCGGCCGCCTCCAGGATCGGGACGGCGGCGGACTCCTCGTTCGACAGGATGAGGAAATCGGGCTTGTCGGGACGCGCCACCACGCTAAAGCCGAGCTCCTGCATGGTGCGGTAATTCCGCTCGCTGGTCAGCACCTCGACATGCGCGTCGAGCTTGCGGCCGGCAGCCTGCATGCTCTGCGCGACCATGTCCCAGAAGACCTCGCCGGTCTTGCCGGGGTTGACGAAGACGATGTCGAGGGGCTTGGCAAGGCTACGGCCGGCGGACGCGAAAACGCCGCAGGCCATGCCCGCAGCGAGCAATATTCGCAAGAATCTCGTCATTTCTCTTCGCCGCCCCCCAATGGTTCCGAGATTGGACCTGCGTCCGCTAACATTTGGCAAAATCCAAGCGGGCACCGCAGCGCAGAGCTAACGAAAGGTATATCCACCGTGCCGAATCGAGATCATGGAAGCGCCGGCGATCAGGGCGCTATTTCCGTGCTATCAGCAATCTGAAACCCGCGACTCGCTATCCTCATGGCCAAATCCACCCTTTCCTTCGTCTGCCAGAACTGCGGCGCGGCCTATAACCGCTGGCAGGGCAAATGCGAGTCCTGCGGCGAGTGGAATACGCTCGCGGAAGAAGACACCGGCGGCAACGTGCCGGTGTCGATCCGCTCCAAGCGCAAGGGGCGGACGTTTGCGCTGGAGAGTCTCGCCGGAAAAAGCCCGGATGCGCCGCGCCTGTCCTCGGGGATGACCGAGCTCGACCGCGTCACCGGCGGCGGCTTTGTCCGCGGCTCGGTGCTGCTGGTCGGGGGCGATCCTGGTATCGGCAAGTCGACGCTGCTGACGCAGGCGACCAGCCTGCTGGCGCGCGCCGGCCATCGCGTCGTCTACATCTCCGGCGAAGAGGCGGTCGCCCAGGTGCGGCTGCGCGCCGAGCGGCTCGGCCTGTCGGACGCGCCGGTACAGCTCGCGGCCGAAACGTCCGTGGAGGACATCGTCTCGACGCTGTCGGAGGGCGCGGTGCCCCGGCTGATCGTGATCGACTCGATCCAGACCATGTGGACCGACACCGTGGAGTCCGCGCCCGGCACGGTGACGCAGGTGCGCGCTTCGGCCCAGGCGCTGATCCGCTTCGCCAAGAAGACGGGAGCGGCCATCATCCTGGTCGGCCATGTCACCAAGGACGGCCAGATCGCAGGGCCCCGGGTGGTCGAGCACATGGTCGACGCGGTGATGTCGTTCGAAGGCGAAGGCTCGCAGCAATTCCGCATCCTGCGCGCCGTGAAGAATCGCTTCGGGCCGACCGACGAGATCGGTGTGTTCGAGATGACGGGCCTCGGCCTGCGCGAGGTCACCAACCCCTCCGAATTGTTCCTGTCCGAGCGCGATCTCGGCACGCCCGGCACGGCAGTCTTTGCGGGCATCGAAGGCACGAGGCCCGTTCTGGTCGAATTGCAGGCGCTGGTGGCCCCGACCTCGCTCGGCACCCCGCGCCGGGCCGTGGTCGGCTGGGACCCGAGCCGACTCTCGATGGTGCTTGCCGTGCTGGAGGCCCATTGCGGGGTCAAGCTGTCCGGCCACGACGTTTATCTGAACGTCGCGGGCGGCCTGCGCATCCAGGAGCCCGCGGCTGATCTCGCCGCTGCCGCGGCGCTGGTGTCGTCCCTGGTTAATGCGCAGTTACCGACCGATGCGGTCTATTTCGGCGAGATCTCGCTCTCGGGCGTGGTGCGCCCGGTGGCGCAGACCCCGGCCCGGCTGAAGGAAGCGGCAAAACTGGGCTTTCAGCGCGCCGTGCTGCCCGAATCGGCACGGGGCGAGGCGGGCGGCGATGCCGGATTGTCGCTCAACGCGGTGAACAGCCTGACGACGTTGGTGGCCGAGATCGCCGCCCGCGGCTCCCGCCGGGGCGAATCGAACCCGCCAGCCGAGAAAAATGCCACACCGGCAAGATTCCGCCGTGAACAGGGTTAGCTGGAGGTGACGTCGCAGGTCCCCACCGCTATACAGCCGTCACAAAAGCAGCATGGGATTGCGTGGTTGCGGCCTTGCCGGGAACGCCGTCTGCCCTTCTTTTAGGGCAACGGCCAAACACCGATTCGGCTAGAGCATCTTTGAAGTACGAGCGGACCAGACCAGCCGATGCCAGTAACACTCCTCGACCTGATCCTGCTCGGTGTGATGCTGATTTCGGGCCTGCTCGCCATGGTCCGCGGCTTCATGCGCGAAATCCTGTCGATCGCAGCCTGGGGTGCGGCTGCGATCGTGACGCTCTATTCCTTCTCGAAGCTGCTGCCGACCGCCAAGAGCTATTTCAACAACGACACAGTCGCGAGCGTGGTCGTCGTTGCGGGCGTATTCGTCGGCACCCTGGTCGTGGTCTCCGTGATCACGGTCCGGATCTCCGACATGATCCTGGATTCGCGCATCGGCGCGCTGGACCGCACCCTGGGTTTCCTGTTTGGCCTGGCTCGCGGCCTTTTGATCGTCGTGGTCGCCTTCCTGTTCTTCACCTGGCTGGTGCCGGACAAGCAGCGTCCGGACTGGGTCACGGGGGCCAAGTCGCGCGTGGTGCTCCAGGGAACCGGGGATTGGCTGATGGCCCTCTTGCCTGACGATCCCGAGAACACCATCTTGAAGAGATTCAAGAAAAACAAACCAGATGATGATCAAGCTGAATCCGAGCAGCAGCCTTCGGGCAGTGGCGACGGATACAGCAAATCTGCTCGTGACGGCATGAAAAAGCTGATCGAGAAACCTGCGGCGCGTTGATAGAGCCCTAAAGAGAGGCGCGGACGAGATGCGACACCCTGACCAGGACGCCCAACTTGATCTCGATCCGAACGCCGGTCCGGGTCCGGCCGCGCTGGAACTTCAGGACGATCTGGAAGGCGATACGTTGCGCGAGGAATGCGGCGTCTTCGGCATCTACGGTCACCCTGATGCGGCCGCGATCACCGCGCTCGGCCTTCACGCCCTCCAGCACCGCGGCCAAGAGGCCGCCGGCATCGTCTCCTACGACGGCAGCCGCTTTCACTCGGAACGCCGCCTCGGCCTCGTCGGCGACACCTTCTCCCGCCGCGAGGTGATCGATCGCCTGCCCGGCAGTGTGGCGGTCGGCCATGTCCGCTATTCCACCACCGGCGCCACCATCCTGCGCAACGTGCAGCCGCTATTCGCCGAGCTCAATGCCGGCGGCCTTGCAGTGGCCCACAACGGCAATCTCACCAACGGTCTGACGCTGCGCCGCGAGCTCGTGAAGCACGGCGCGATGATGCAGTCGACCACCGACACCGAGGTGATCCTGCACCTGGTCGCGCGCTCCAAGCGCGCCCGTTTCATCGAGCGCTATATCGACGCGCTGCGCGAGATCGAGGGCGCCTACGCGCTGGTCTCCCTGACCAACAAGAAGCTGGTCGGCGCGCGCGATCCGCGCGGCATCCGCCCGCTCGTGCTCGGCGAGCTCGACGGCTGCCCGATCCTGACCTCGGAGACCTGCGCCCTCGACATCATCGGCGCGCGCTTCGTGCGCGACATCGAGCCGGGCGAGGTCATCGTGTTCGACGAGAACGGCCAGGATATCCACAAGCCGTTCCCGCCGATGGCGCCGCGCCCCTGCATCTTCGAATACATCTATTTCGCCCGCCCGGATTCCATCGTTCACGGCCGCTCGGTCTACGAGGTGCGCAAGGCCTTCGGCGCGCAGCTCGCGCGCGAGAGTCACGTGCCGATCGACGTCGTGGTGCCGGTACCGGATTCCGGCGTGCCGGCCGCAGTCGGCTACAGCCAATATTCCGGCGTGCCCTTCGAGCTCGGCATCATCCGCAACCATTACGTCGGCCGCACCTTCATCCAGCCGACGCAGGCGATCCGCGAATCCGGCGTGCGCATGAAGCATTCGGCCAACCGCGCCGCGATCGAAGGCAAGCGCATCATCCTGATCGACGACTCGCTGGTGCGCGGCACCACCTCGAAGAAGATCGTGCGCATGATGCGCGATGCCGGCGCCAAGGAAGTGCATTTCCGTCTCGCTTCGCCGCCGATCCTCTATCCGGATTATTACGGCATCGACCTGCCCGATCGCGGCGGCCTCCTGGCCGCAACACACTCGCTGGAGGAGATGCGCGAGATCATCGGCGCCGACTCGCTCGCCTTCCTGTCGATCGACGGCATGTACCGCGCCATGGGCGAGCCCGGCCGCGACCCCGCCAATCCGAAATTCTCGGACCACTGCTTCACCGGGGCCTATCCGACCCACCTCACCGACCAGACCCAGACCGAGCCGCAGCCGCGGCAATTGTCCCTGCTAGCGGAAGCGAGCTGAAGGCGCAGCCGTCATCCCGGGGCGGTCCGTAAGGAACAAACTATGGTGCGCACTTCCGCATCTGAGAACCTCGAGATTCCGGGTCCGCGCTCCGCACGCCCGGAATGACGGTGTGGTGGGGGCTTGTCCCGCCCGTCCGCGCCTGTAAAACCCCGACATGACAAAGCCCCTCGCCAACCGCATCGCTCTCGTCACCGGCGCCTCGCGCGGTATCGGTTTCGCCACGGCACGTGCCCTTGCCAAAGCCGGTGCGCACATCGTCGCGGTCGCACGCACGCAAGGAGGGCTGGAAGAACTCGACGACGAGATCCGCAAAGACGGCGGCAGCGCCACCCTGGTGCCGCTCAACCTCACCGATTTCGACGGCATCGCGCGTCTCGGCGCCGGCCTGCACGAGCGCTACGGCAAGCTCGACGTCCTCGTCGGCAATGCCGGCGTGCTCGGGCCCTCTTCACCGATCGGCCACATCGAGCTGAAGGCCTTCAACGACGTGATGGCCGTCAACGTTTCCGCGAACTTCCAGCTGATCCGCTGCATGGAGCCGTTGCTGAAGCAGTCCGACGCCGGCCGCGCAGTGTTCATTACCTCCGGCGCCGCCAACAAGGCGACCGCCTATGTCAGTCCCTACGCCGCCTCCAAGGCCGCGCTGGAAACGCTGGCGCGCGCCTGGGCGCAGGAGACCGCGAACACGCCACTGCGCGTCAATTTGTTCAATCCGGGACCGATCCGCACCCGCATGCGCGCCACGTTCATGCCGGGCGAGGATCCTGCGACGCTCGACACACCCGAGCAGGTTGCCGAATTCATCGTCCCGCTGTGCGCGCCCGACTGGACCGAGACCGGCAAGTTCTACGATTACAAGACCCGCACCTTGATGAGCTTTCAGCCGCCAGCATGAAGGCGAGCGGTTTGTCGAACCATCGCGGCTGACGACGATACCGCCGAGGTCGATACCGGAAAACGCATCCAGAAATTCAAGCTGACATCGGACGCGCTCAAATAGCGTCTCAACGCATTTTGCCCAAAAGTTAACCGACGGATCACGCTGCGACGCAGCGTCATCCGGCTTTAGGCGCATTGCCGCCAGCCGTCGGACACGGTAGAGCCAACAGCAGGAATAAGGCTCCGCAAGAGAGCCGTCCGAATATTTGACAATGGAGGAGACCTTTCATGACGACGTTCGCGCGCCGCTCCGCGGCCCTTCTGGCTTGCGCCGCTTTCGGTTTTGCATCATCCGCCTACGCTCAGGACAAGACCGTCACGATCGGCGTGCTCAACGACATGTCCAGCCTCTACGCCGATATCGGCGGTCCCGGCTCCGTGGCGGCGGTCAAGATGGCGGTCGAGGATTCGGGCCTGCTGGCCAAAGGCTGGAAAATCGAGGTCCTCAGCGGCGACCACCAGAACAAGCCTGATGTCGGCGTCAACATTGCGCGGCAGTGGATCGACACCCAGAAGGTCGACATGATCACCGACACGCCGAACTCCGGCGTGGCGCTGGCGGTCAGCAATGTCGCCAAGGAAAAGAACGTGGTCCTGCTCAACAATGGCGGCGCCACCGCCGACCTCACCGGCAAGGCCTGCAACGCCAACACCATCTCCTACACCTATGACACCTACATGCTGGCTAACGGCACCGGCAAGGCGCTGACGAAAGCCGGCGGTGACACCTGGTTCTTCCTGACCGCCGACTACGCCTTCGGCGCCGCGCTCGAGCGCGACACGAGTGCCGTTGTCACCGCAAACGGCGGCAAGGTCCTGGGTGGCGTCAAGCACCCGCTCAACACCTCGGACTTCTCGTCCTTCCTGCTCCAGGCGCAGAACTCCAAGGCGAAGATCGTCGGGCTTGCCAATGCCGGCGGCGACACCACCAATTCGATCAAGCAGGCGGCCGAGTTCGGCATCGTCGAAGGCGGCCAGAAGCTCGCGGCGCTGCTGCTCTTCATCAACGACGTTCACTCGCTCGGCCTCAAGACCGCGCACGGCCTGACCTTCACGGAGTCCTTCTACTGGGATCTCAACGATGGCACCCGTGCCTGGTCCAAGCGCTTCCAGGAGAAGGTGAGCAACCACGCGATGCCGTCGATGACCCAGGCCGGCAACTATGCCGGCGTGATCCATTACCTCAAGGCGCTCGAAGCGCTCGGCGGCAATCCGCATGACGGCGCCAAAGTCGTCGCCAAAATGAAGGAAATCCCGACTGACGATCCGCTGTTCGGCAAGGGCCCGCTCCGCGAGGACGGCCGCCGCATCATCCCGGCCTATCTGTTCGAGGTGAAGAAGCCGGAGGAGTCGAAGGGACCGTGGGACTATTACAAGCTGGTTGCCAACATCCCCGCGGAAGATGCCGCCAGGCCGCTCAAGGACAGCGACTGCCCGCTGGTGAAGAAGTGACCCCGTAGCGGTCGGGCATTCCGTCATGCCCGGGCTTGTCCCGCCTGCGCGGCCGAAACCGCTTCGGCGCGGCAAAGGCCCGGGCATCGACGTTTCAGGGCTATCGCCTCGCCGCCTGTTCGCTCACGACGGCCGCTTGCGCTTGTGCGCGAAGGGATTGGCCTTCTCGCGCAAGGTGATGCGCACGGGCGTGCCCGGCAGATCGAAGGTCTCGCGCATGGAGTTGGTGAGGTAGCGCAAGTAGGATTGCGGCACCGCGTCCGCGCGCGAGCAGAACAGCACGAAGCTCGGCGGGCGCGCCTTGTTCTGCGTGATATAGTTCAGCTTCAGCCTGCGGCCGGACACCGCCGGCGGCGGATTGGCCTGGATGGCCTGCTCGAACCAGCGATTGAGCGCCGAGGTCGGCACGCGCCTGTTCCAGACCGCGTAGGCGTCCTGGATCGCCTGCATCAGGCGGTCGATGCCCTCACCCATCAGGCCCGAGACGGCGACGATCGGCACGCCCTTGAGCTGCGGCAGCCAATGGTCGGCATCGCGGCGCAGGCCCGAGATGGCGCCGCCGCCCTTGGTCTCCATCAGATCCCATTTGTTGACCGCGAGCACGACCGCCCTTCCCTCGCGCTCGATCAGATCGGCGATGCGCAGATCCTGCTCCTCGAAGCGGTTCTGCGAATCCATCATCAGCACGACGACTTCGGCAAAGCGCACCGCGCGCAGCGCATCGGCGACGGAGAGCTTTTCCAGCTTCTCCTCGATCCGCGAGCGCCGGCGCAGGCCGGCGGTATCGAACACGCGGAAATCGCGGCCCTTCCAGTTGATCTCCACCGCGATGGAATCGCGCGTGGTGCCGGCCTCGGGGCTGGTCAGCAGGCGCTCCTCGCCGAGCAGGTGATTGATCAGCGTCGACTTGCCGGCATTGGGCCGGCCGACGATGGCGACACGGATCGGGCGGGTCGCGGCCTCCTCCTCGGAGAGCGGTTCGTCGTCCTCGGCCTCATCGTTCTCGGTGGGCTCCGGCATCAGCCTGCTGAGCGCGTCATAGAGCTCGCCCATGCCCTCGCCATGCTCGGCCGAGATCTGGATGGGATCGCCGAGGCCGAGGGCGAACGCTTCCATCGCACCGGCATCGCCATGCTTGCCCTCGCTCTTGTTGGCGATGAGCAGCACCGGCTTGTTGGCCTTGCGGGCGAAATCGGCGAAGGCGCGATCGGTTGGCGTGAGACCGATGCGGGCGTCGATGACGAAGAACAGCGCGTCGGCTTGGGCGATCGCGGTCTCGGTCTGCTCCTGCATGCGCGCAGTCAGCGAGCCCCTGGCGCCCTCGTCGAGGCCGGCGGTGTCGATGATGGTGAACTGGAGGTCGCCGAGTCTGGCCTCGCCTTCGCGGCGGTCGCGGGTGACACCCGGCAGGTCATCGACGAGCGCGAGCTTCTGTCCAACCAGGCGGTTGAACAGCGTCGATTTGCCGACATTGGGCCGGCCGATGATGGCGATCGTGAAGGACATCGGTCATTCGTGCGCTGCCGGGGCTGCGCCTGTCAATGCAATGAGGGATATCAGCGCGAGAAGCTGCCGCTCGGCAGCGGCGCCGGGAAAGCGCTCTGCGATTGCTGCTGGGTGGTCTGGGCCGGTTGCGCCTGCTGGGCGGGCTGATCCGGCGACGGCGCGGTGGTGCGCTTGCGGACGATCTTGTGCTTGGGCGGCGGAGCGGCCGTAGCTGGTGCGGCCTCCGGCTGAGCCTCGCCGTCGACCTCGCCGGCAGGCGCCTCAGCCGGTGCTGCTGCCGCGGCGGCGGGCTGCTTGGTGCGCTTCGCCTTGCTCCCCTTTGCCGGCTTGGCCGGCTCGGGCGGCGGCTCCGCAGGCAAGGCCGCGACGGCCGGCGCATTCGCGTCCTGCTGCTGCGCGCCCTTGTACATCTCCTTCGGGACACCCTGTTCGAGGCCCGGCACGCCTTCCGGAAAGACCGGCTTGCGCTCGCCCGGCAGCTTCTTCTTGGTGTCGAGGAAGTCGAGCATATCGCTTGGATCGAAGCTCGAGCAGCCGCCCAGGACGCCCGTGAAGGCGATCAGGATGGCGGCTGCGATCAAGCGTGGCGTGCGGCGCATCTTGTGTCTCGTCTTGCGTCAGAGGACCGTCGTCAGCTCTTGGCAACGGGCGGCAACAGGGCCTGGAGCGCCTCGGCGCGCGAGCGCAGGCCGGGCGGCGTTTCGCCGTCGCCTTCAATCGCGTCGAGCCATTTGCGGGCTGCGGTCATGTCGTTGTTGCGCCAGGCCGACAGCGCCAGCATCTCGCGAGCGCTGTGGCGGAAGGTCGACTTGGGCGCGGCGGAGGCTTCCAGCCGCTGCTGCATGTCAGCGTAGCCGGCGCTGTCGAGGAGCAGGCCGGCGGCCCGGATCTTCGCCAGATCCTGCCACTCGCCACCAACGCTGCGATCGGCGGCAATGTCGTCATACATCTTCGCGGCGGCCTTGGGATCGCGGCTCGCGGCCTCGGCCGCAGCACGCAGCCGCGCCAGGGTGCGATAGCCGGACGGAGCCTTGGCGGCGAGCTCGGTGAAGGCCTTCTCGGCGTCCTCGTGCTTGGCCTGCTCGGACAGCTCGACCGCCTTCTCGAAGGCGGCACCGGCCTCGGCCGCCTTCTTGGCCTCGAAATACTGGTAGGCGCGCCAGCCGCCGACGGCGGCCACGACCAGCACCATCAGGGCGATGAAGTAGATCGAATACTTGTCCCACAGCTTCTTGAGCTGTTCGCGACGTACTTCCTCGTCGACTTCGTCAAATAATTCAGACACTTATGCTAATCCCATGCCCGTCCGGGTACGCGCGCGGAAGCGTTCGCGTCAGAAATCCCGTCCCCACGTGGCGGCGAGGTACCCTAACGATATGGCGGTGGCAAGGCAAAGCGAGCCCGATCAAGGCGTTAACCACCCGGGAAGGCCCTGGGAGAACCGCCTGCCCGGCTCAGCTGCCGAGCAGTTCCCGCAGCTGCCGCTTCAGCACCTTGCCATTGGCATTGCGTGGCAGCGGCTCTGACGTGATCGCGATGGTTTCGGGCACCTTGTAGTCGGACAGCCGCTCGGCGCACCAGGCGCGCAAATCCGCGTCGGCAACGGGTGCGCGCGTCACCACCACGGCGTGGACGCGCTCACCCAGCACCGGGCAGGCCTTGGCGATGATCGCGCTCTCGACCACGGCGGGATGGCCGGCCAGCACGGATTCGACCTCGGCCGAATAGATCTTCAGGCCGCCGCGATTGATCATGTCCTTCTGCCGGTCGAACACGCGGACAAATCCGTCCGCATCCACCGAGCCGAGATCGCCCGAGTGCCAGAAGCCGCCCGTGAAGCTTTCGGCCGTGGCTTTCGGATTCTTCCAGTACCCCTTGATCACTGAGGCGCCATGGATCCAGAGCTCGCCGATTTCGCCGCGCGGCAGCTCGCGCCCGTCCGCCCCCATCGCGACGATGCGCGCGCCGGGGCACGGCAGGCCGACGCTGTCGATGTGGGTCTTCGTCAGCTCGCCCGGCATGATGGTCGAGGGCGACGTCGTCTCGGTCGCGCCGTAGCAGTTCATCAGCTTCAGTCCGGGAATCTTCGCCTTCAGCTTCTCGATGGTCGCGACCGGCATCGGCGCGCCGCCAAAGCCGCCGATGCGCCAGCTCGACAGATCGTAGCTGTCGAAATCGGGCTGGAGCAGGCAGAGATTGTACATCGCCGGCACCATCACGGTGTAGGTGACGCGCTCGCGCGCGGCGAGCTTGAGATAGTCGGCCGCCCTAAACTCCGGCATGATGATCAGCGCGCCGCCGCAGCGGACCATGGTCGTGATGTTGGCGACGACCCCGGTGACATGGCCGAGCGGCACCGCCGCGATCGAGCGATCGGTTTCCGCCAACTGCAGACAGGACTCGAACACCATCGAGGAGTGCACGATGTTGCAATGGGCCAGCATCGCGCCCTTCGGCTTGCCCGTCGTCCCCGAGGTGTAGAGGATCATCGCGGTGTCCTCCTCCCCTACCTCGACCGGCGCAGGCGCTGGCGAGTTGTCGGCGAGCACTGCGAACCGCGACAGAGCCGGATCATCGTCGATAGCAATACGGTGGATCAGATCGGGCAAATCCGGCGCATCGGGCAGCCGCTCGGCGAGGGCGGCTTCGTGGATCAGGATCTTTGCGCCGCAATCGGTCAGCACATAAGCGATTTCCGGCTTCTGCTGGCGCGTGCTGAGCAGCACGGTGACCAGCCCTTCATGCGCGGCGGCAAACAGCAGCAGCGGAAATTCGATGCGGTTGCCGAGCAGGATGGCGACGCGGTCGCCGCGCTGCAATCCGAGCTTGCGAAATCCAGCTGCGATCCGTGCGGCCTGCTCCACGGCCTGCTGCCAGCTCAGGCGGATATTGCCTGCGATCAGCGCTTCACCGTCGGGATTGCGGGCGCGGGCATTGGCGATCATCGCCCAGAGACTCGCCGGCCGGTCGCAGAACGCCGGCACCACCCGGTCGCCAAAGCGCGCCTCGAGCCGCATCGGCGGAATCTGAGATTGCGACCAGTCCATCGGAATGCCCTGACTTGTTGCTTCGTCAGCTTCCGCGCATGCGCAGGCGGAGCTGTCTTGCGCTGACCGGCTGTCTTCACCTTTGGCGCATGATCTCGTCGGAAAACCGCTCCACACTTTGCGCTAACGGATCATGCGCTACACGCCCACGACGGGGACACCGATCACGACGGGATGGAACGCAAAGGCCAGCGCCAGATAAGCAACGACCCCGACCCCGACAGCGATCAGATCGTTGGTGACGCCGCCCACCGGGATCGGCGGGCCGCCGGCGTCGGTGCGATGCTTGAGCGTAATGCGGTCATACACCGCCCAGGCGAGGAACGAGCCGAACAGGATCATCGAGCCGAGATCACCGTTGGCGAGCAGATGCGCCGCCGCCCACAACTTGATGCCGGCCAACATCGGATGCTTCAGCGTCGCATAAATACGGCCGCGCAAATATGACGCCACCACCAGGATGACGGCGGGCAGCATCAGCGCGAGCGTGACGTGCTTCATCGCCTTCGGCGGATACCAGACGTCGATCCAGCCGGAGCTGCGGTAATGGGCAAAGCCCCAAATGATCAAAGCGAGGCCCGCCAGCGAGACCAGCGAATAGAGGATCTTGTAGGTCCCCTCGCCCAGCTTCGCGATCGCCTGCGCGCGCGCCTCGCGTTTCGTCGTGAAAATATGGGCCGCGAAGAACAGCACCAGCCCCAGGACCATGACCAGCAGACCCACGACATCCCCTTGCGTAAGACCCGTGCTCCATCAGGTACCATCTTCACCCAGCGAAGCGCAATGCGTCAGTCCTTCTCAACCAGCTTTCCGCTTCGGGCTTCGATCCAGTCTCGTCCCATCGCGATGCTCAACTTCACCAGAGGCGCGGCAACCGTGGAGAAGAGCAGCTTGATCATGTACTGGCCAACGATCGTCGGCAGGACGACGCCGGTACCGTAGAACGCGATCGACACGAATATGACGGTGTCCAGCAGCTGAGCCAACATCAGGCTAAGCCAGGCCGACAGCACCACGGACCTCCTGCCGAACGCCGTCTTGCGCAGCAGGAGGAAGAACGACAGGTCGAAGTGTTGACTGACCATGTAGGCGATCCAGCCTCCGATCCAGATTCGAACCGAGGAGCTGACGACCGTTTCGAAATCCTGCTGGTGGTGCCAGCCCGAAGCCGCCGGGAGATAGGCGGCAAACTCGAAATAGGCGGCGGACAAGGCCATGCTGACCAGACCGAGATTGATCACCCGCCTGGAATACTCCCTGCCGAACAATTCCGCGATCGTGTCGAGAATGATGAATGTCAAGAGATAGCTGAACACGGTCGCGCTGGCGTCCAGGCCGAAAGGCAGGGCGAACAGCTTTGAGCCCGCGATCGTGCTGGTGATCAGCAGGGAGGAATGGAGTGTGAGCAGAAATAGAAAATAGCTGATCCTGGCATCCATCGGCTCACGGCCCCCGGGGCGGTCTGGCGTTGATAGGTCAAGGCTACGGGCCCAAACTCCCAAAAACAACTTCTTGTTGAATTAGACATCCGGCGGAATATGATCCGGGCATTGCATAACGACCGGACCGTTGATTATGGCCGACAAAATCAGTTTTGACGTCAGAATATTGGATTTCCTTCGTGCTTCCCACGGCCGTTCGCAGGAAGCAATCATTGTAGAATTCCTGCAAACGGCGATTGCGATCAGCCCGGCAGCCGATGCCGGATCGGTGCTGATCAACCATCAAAGGACAAAGCGGCTTGTGCTATTCAACGAAGGCGATTTTCTCTTTCGCGATCGCCTATTGGATCCGCAAGAACGTGCCAGCTTTCCGTCCGCGTTGGGCTACTACGGTACAACTGCTGGAGTATGCTTTAGAACGGGTATGCCGACCACGTTTTCACGGGCCGAAGGAGGTGAGTTCTACGGCGAAAGCCCAATCCAGAACATGGTTTGCTTTCCAATCAAATTGGGACAAGGTCAAAGACCATTTGGCGTCGCCTGCTTCCATAACAACGATCCGGCGAAGGCATTTTCTGCCGAGGATAAACGCGTACTAGAGGCCTATACTGACATCTTGGCACTCGCCCTTCATACACCTCACCCGGAGCTCCAGATCGATCGGAATGTCTTCATTGTGCATGGCCGAGACAACGTCAGCCGGAAGGCGCTCGAGGACATCCTTCGGGACAGGAAGGTCACTCCCAAGGTGCTGGCGCGGGAAGACAAGAACGCAACGACGATCTTGGCAGCCTTGGAAGACCTCATCCGAACTTGCAAAGCAGGCTTCATCCTTGCCACGCCCGACGACGAGGGACGCCTGGCAAAATCCAACGACCAATGTGCTGCACGGGCACGTGAGAACGTCATCTTCGAGATGGGGTTGCTATTCGCCAAATTCCGAGCGTTCGACCGAGTCGCTATCCTGCTGAAGAAACCGTTGAAACTGCCATCGGATCTCAACGGGGTCACCTATGAGGAATTCGACAGGATCGAAGACCTCGAAGCCACCATCGCACTCAAACTTCACAAATGGAATCTGCTGAACTGACAAGACCTCTCACGGTGGCCTTGCCGCTGGGCTAAACCCGACAGCGGGTCAGTTTGGGTGCCGATTATCGACATAACGGATCGCGATGGGTCGGCCGGCCAGCGCGCCGGCAAAGCCGGCGGTCAACTTCAGCGGCAAGCAAGCCTTCAGCGATGAATTGATCGCGTTGAGATAGGTCGTGCGGGTGTCTACGGGAACGCCCGCGGTCGCAAATGTCATGCGCGGTGGGCCGATCAGGCCACCCGATCGGTTGAGGCTGAACCGCACCGACATCTGCATGCCCGCGCGCGCATTATTCGATGGCGGCGACCAGCAGCTGCGCAGCTCGGCAAAGAGATCGCCGATCGTGTCGAGATCGTGATCTGGCTTCCGGTATTTGGCGCGGTCGGCATCGGACGGCACGCTTTCGATCGTGAGCTGGAGGTTCTGGCCGTAAGGATAGTCCATCTCGGGAATACAGGGGCCGGGCTCGAGCGGGCTGCAATAAGATGGCGTGCAGGGCCGGCCGTCGAGCACGCTGCACGGCTCATGCGAGAACGGGATCGGATTGATCTGCCGGGGCCGCGCGTCGGCGGCGAGCGTCGTCGCCGGCAGGAGAGCAACAAGGATGACGCGCCACATGGAGTGAGCTCACAACGTGATACAAATGGAACGTGGCGCTGCCTCCAACAAGGTCAAGCCTATCGCAATTCACGTGCTCGCGTTCAGGGCAACTGTCGTCGCCGGCTTGACCGGGCGACCCTACTCCGAGGCGCTTGTAATTGAATCGAGAGGCTGCGGCGTACTGGATGCGCCGGTCAAGCCAGCGCATGACAGCTATGGGTGCAGCTGCCCAGGAGGGAACGCACCCTACCCCTTCTTCTTGACGTCCTTGAAGTTGGTGAAGTCGATGCCCTCGGCGCGCTCCCTGGTGTAGCCGAGGTAGAACTCGTTCCTGGCGAGATACACGGGATCGCCATCCACATCGTCCGCGATGCTGGAGGTGTTGGCGGCGATGAAGCTGTCGAGCTTCTTGCGGTCCTCGGAGGAGACCCAGCGCGCCAGCTGGAACTCGCTGACCTCGAACTCCACCGGGAGCGAATATTCCGCCTCAAGCCGCGCCTTGAGCACGTCGAGCTGGAGCGCGCCGACCACGCCGACCAGCGCCGGCGCGCCGTCGCGCGGACGGAACACCTGCACCACGCCCTCTTCCGACATCTGCTGAAGCGCTTCCTTCAGCTTCTTCGCCTTCATCGCGTCGGTCAGACGGACGCGGCGGACGATTTCCGGCGCAAAGCTCGGCACGCCCACGAAGTTGAAATCCTCGCCTTCCGTCAGCGTGTCGCCGATGCGCAGCGTGCCGTGGTTGGGAATGCCGACGACGTCGCCGGCGAAGGCTTCGTCCGCCACCGAGCGATCCTGCGCGAAGAAGAATTGCGGGCTCGACAGCGGCATGCTCTTGCCGGTGCGCACCAGCTTGGCCTTCATGCCGCGACTGAGCTTGCCGGAGCAGAGCCGCGCGAAAGCGATGCGGTCGCGGTGGTTCGGATCCATGTTGGCCTGGATCTTGAACACGAACGCGCTCATGCGGGGATCGGTCGCCTCGACCTTGCGCTGGTCGCTGTCCTGCGCGCGCGGCTCGGGCGCGAACTTGCCGAGGCCTTCCAGGAGATCGCCGACGCCGAAATTGCGCAGCGCGCTGCCAAAATAGACCGGCGTCAGATGGCCCTCGCGAAACGCCTCGAGCTCGAACGGCTTTGACGCTGCGGTGACGAGCTCGAGCTCGTCCTTCACGGCAGTGACGTCCAGATTGGCGTTGAGCTTGGCGAGCTCTTCGATCTCGATCTCAAGGGCCGCGCCGGTCTTGGCGCCGCCGCCTTCGAGCAGGCGCACGCCGCCATTGACGACGTCATAGGTGCCGAGGAAATCCCGGCCGCGCCCGACCGGCCAGGTCATCGGCGTGGTGTCGAGCGCCAGCGTCTTCTCGATCTCGTCGAGCAACTCGAACACATCCCGGCTCTCGCGGTCCATCTTGTTGATGAAGGTGATGATCGGGATATCGCGCAGGCGGCACACCTCGAACAGTTTTCGGGTGCGCGCCTCGATGCCCTTGGCGGCGTCGATCACCATCACCGCGGAATCGACCGCCGTGAGCGTGCGATAAGTGTCTTCCGAAAAGTCCTCGTGGCCCGGCGTGTCCAGGAGGTTGAACACGAGACCTTCGAACTCGAAGGTCATCACCGAAGTGACGACCGAGATGCCGCGTTCGCGCTCGATCTTCATCCAGTCCGAGCGCGTATTGCGCCGCTCGCCCTTGGCCTTGACCTGGCCGGCGAGGTTGATGGCGCCGCCGAACAGCAGCAGCTTTTCGGTCAGCGTGGTCTTGCCGGCGTCGGGGTGGGAGATGATCGCGAAGGTCCGCCGCCGCGCCACTTCAGCGGCAAGCGGGGAACGGGCCGGCGATTCGGCTGTGGTTGTGGCGATGTCGGACATGGCGGGAGCGTGTGGCAGGGAAAACGGGCCTGATCAAGCCTCATTTGGTGATTGCACAGCCCTTCGGCCAGCCCCATATCGGCGCTTGGATATCAGTCTTGGGGAGGACGGCCTCCCTATCCATCAGCACGTCAGCCGCGGGGACGACCCTGCTGAAATGGAGGGTCGTCGTGGCCTGGAGCATCCTGTTTGTCGCCGGTCTTCTCGAGATCACCTGGGCGATCGGCTTGAAATACACCGAGGGCTTCACCAGGCTCGTTCCGTCCGTAGTCACGCTGGCGGCCATGGCCGGCAGCGTCATCCTGCTCGGGCTTGCGCTCAAATCACTTCCCGTCGGAACCGCCTATGCGGTCTGGACCGGCATCGGCGCGGTCGGCACTGCGACGCTCGGCATCGTCCTGTTCGGCGAGCCGGCAACGGCCTTCCGTCTTGCCAGCATCTCCCTGATCGTCGCCGGGATTGCCGGGCTGAAGCTCGTTACCTGACGAAGATCTGAACCACCCACCAGGTCAGCGCGGCGACGATGGCCGAGGCCGGGATCGTGATCACCCAGGCATAGACGATCGAGCTGGCGACGTTCCAGCGCACTGCCGAGACGCGGCGGGCCGCGCCGACGCCGACGATGGCGCCGGTGATGGTGTGGGTGGTCGAGACGGGAACCCCGAGATAAGTCGCCATGAACAGGGTCGCGGCACCCCCCGTCTCGGCGCAAAAGCCCTGCATCGGCGTCAATTTCGTGATGCGCAGGCCCATGGTGCGGACGATGCGCCAGCCACCCATCAGCGTGCCCAACGCCATCGCCGCCTGGCAGGACAGCACGACCCAAAACGGCACCGAGAACTCGCTGCCGAGATGGCCTTGCGAATAGAGCAGCACCGCGATGATGCCCATGGTCTTCTGCGCGTCGTTGCCGCCATGGCCGAGCGAATAGAGCGAGGCGGAGGCGAATTGCAGGATGCGGAACGCGCGATCGACCGCGAACGGCGTCGAAGGCACCGAGGCCCAGGACACGATCGCGACCAGCATCATCGCGAGCAGAAAGCCGACCAGCGGCGACAATACGATCGCCAGCACCGTCTTGGACAGCCCGCTCCACACCGCGGCCGAAATCCCCGCCTTGGCCATGCCGCCGCCGACGAGGCCTCCGATCAGCGCGTGCGAGGATGAAGAAGGAATGCCGAGCGCCCAGGTCACGAGGTTCCAGACGATGGCGCCGACGAGCGCCGCGAAGATCACCTGGGCATCGACGATCGAGGGATCGATGATGCCCGTGCCGATGGTCTGGGCGACGTGCAGGCCGAACACCATGAAGGCGACGAAATTGAAGAAAGCGGCCCAGAATACCGCGAATTGCGGCCGCAGCACGCGGGTCGAGACGATGGTCGCGATCGAATTGGCGGCGTCGTGCAGGCCGTTCAGGAAGTCGAACAGCAGCGCGACGGCGATCAGTCCGACCAGGACGGGAACACCCAACGCAGCATCCACGGCAGCCCCGCCTACACTTGCTCGATGACGATGCTGTTGATTTCGTTCGCGACGTCGTCGAAGCGATCGGCCACCTTCTCCAGGTGGTCGTAGATCTCGACGCCAACGATGAAGTCCATCGCATTCCCCTCGCGGTGCTTGAGGAACAGCTCCTTCAGGCCGATGTCGTGAAGATCGTCGACCCGGCCCTCCAGCTTGCCGAGCTCTTCGGTGATGGCGGTCAGCATGGCGACGTTCGGGCCGATCGATTGCATCAGCGGCAGCGCACGCCCGACCAGATTGGCGCATTCGATCAGGAGCCCGCCGATCTCGCGCATGGGCGGCTCGAAGGCGCGAACCTCGAACAGCATCACTGCCTTGGCCGTCTGCTGCATCTGATCGATGGCATCGTCCATCGACGTGATCAGGTTCTTGATGTCGCCGCGGTCGAACGGGGTGATGAAGGTGCGGCGCACCGCCGTCAGCACCTCACGGGTGATGTTGTCCGCGTCGTTCTCGAACTGATTGACGCGCTGGCAATAGACCGGCGTCTCCTCGCCACCATTGAGCATGCCCTGGAGCGCGATCGCCCCTTGGATCACCGTCTGGGCATGCCGGTCGAACAGGTCGAAGAACCGTTCTTCCTTGGGCAGGAACGCACGAAACCATCGCATCATGGGGACAGGCTACCGGTTGGAAATGGCCAGGCCCGAAGGGGCCATCACGAAACTGTCATAGACCATTTTCGATCCGCGCGCGTGTCATCTCACGCCCGTGGAGCCGGATCATCCACCGCTTTCAAGCGGTCGGTAAATCTATTTAAAATCAGCTGCTTAGAGCGATCTTCGGAAGTAATGCGCGATTTCGCCGATGACGCCGCGGCGGAAGGTGAGCACGCAGATCACGAAGATCGCGCCCTGGATCACCGTGACCCACTGGCCGAAGCCCGCCAGATACTGCTGCATGGCGATGATCACGAAGGCGCCGACCACGGGGCCGAAAATGGTGCCGAGACCGCCCACCAGCGTCATCAGCACGACTTCGCCCGACATCGACCAATGCACGTCGGTGAGCGAGGCATTTTGCGCCACGAACACCTTCAGCGATCCGGCAAAGCCGGCCAGAGTCCCTGAGAGGATGAAGGCCAGGAACTTGTACTGGTCGGTGCGATAGCCGAGCGAAATCGCGCGCTGCTCGTTCTCGCGGATCGACTTCAGGACTTCGCCGAACGGCGAGTTGATGATGCGGAAGATCAACAGGAAGCCAGCGAGGAAGCCGGCCAGCACGACATAGTACAGCACCGTCGCATTCGAGAGATCGAGCACGCCGAACATGTGCCCCTGCGGAATGCCCTGGATGCCGTCCTCACCATGGGTGAACGGTGCCTGGAGGTAGATGAAGTACAGCAGCTGCGACAGCGCCAGCGTGATCATCGAGAAATAAATGCCCTGGCGGCGGATCGAGATGTAACCGGTGATGACCGACAGGCCGAACGCCGCGGCGACGCCGACGAGAATGCCGAGCTCCGGCGGCAGTCCCCACACTTTGAGCGCGTGCGCGCTGCAATAGCCGGCCGTCCCCAAGAACATTGCATGGCCGAACGACAACAGGCCGCCATAGCCGACCAAGAGGTTGAAGGCGCAGGCGAGCAGCGCAAAGCACAGCGCCTGCATCACGAAGAACGGATAGACTCCCGTGAACGGGACAGACGCCAAGAGCAGCGCCATCACCACGAACACAATCATCTCGTCGCGCATCGCACGCGGGCTTGCAGGCAGCGTATCGTCCGTCAGGGTTGTCATATCAGGCCGCTCTTCCCGTCAATCCCGTTGGCTTCACCAGGAGCACCAGCACCATCAGTACGAACACGACGGTATTGGAGGCCTCGGGGTAGAAATACTTGGTCAGACCCTCGATCACGCCGAGCGCGAAGCCGGTGATGATGGAGCCCATGATCGAACCCATGCCGCCGATCACCACCACCGCGAACACGACGATGATGAGGTCGGCGCCCATCAGCGGCCGCACCTGGTTGATTGGCGCCGAGAGCACGCCTGCGAGCGCGGCGAGGCCGACGCCGAGACCATAGGTCAGCGTGATCATGCGCGGCACGTTGATGCCGAAGGCGCGGACCAGCGTGGGGTTTTCGGTGGCGGCGCGCAAGTAGGCGCCGAGCTGCGTCTTCTCGATCAGGAACCAGGTGGCAAGACACACCACCAGCGAAAACACGACGACCCAGCCGCGGTAGACGGGCAAGAACATGAAGCCGAGATTCATGCCGCCCTTGAGCTGGTCCGGAATGGCGTAAGGCAGGCCCGAGGAGCCGAAGTAGTTCTGGAACACGCCCTGCACGATCAGCGCGATGCCGAAGGTCAGCAGCAGGCCGTAGAGATGGTCGAGCCCGGTCAGCCATTGCAGCATGGTCCGTTCCAGGATCATGCCGAAGATGCCGACGATGATCGGCGCCAGCAGCAGCGCCCACCAGTAGTTGATGCCGCCGAGGTTCAGCAGGAAATACGCCACGAAGGCGCCCATCATGTAGAGCGCGCCATGGGCGAAATTGATGATGTTGAGCATGCCGAAGATCACGGCAAGCCCGAGACTGAGCAGCGCGTAGAACGAGCCGTTGATCAGTCCCACCAGTAGCTGAGCGTAAAGAGCCTGCATCGATCCCGCACCCGGTCCCTTCGGCGTTCCCGTGAAAGTCGCCCGCAGGCTCGATGGCCTGCGGGCCGTTATCTTACTTCTTGAGCAGCGCGCACTTGCTCTCGGACAGCGGGGTGAAAGCCTGGTCGCCCGGCACCGTGCCGACCAGCTTGTAGAAGTCCCACGGTCCCTTGGACTCGGAGGGCTTCTTCACCTCGAACAGATAGGCGCTGTGGATGGTGCGGCCGTTGGGCTGGATCTCGCCCTTGCCGAACAGATCGTCCTCGGTCGGCATCGACTTCATCTTCTCGACGATCTTGACGCCGTCATGCGGATTGCCGCCGAGTGCTTCGAGAGCCTTGAGGTAGTGACGCACGCCGGCATAGACGCCCGCCTGCACCATGGTCGGCGGCGCATTGTTCTTCATCTTCGCGGCGAAGCGCTTCGAGAACGCGCGGGTCTGGTCGTTCATGTCCCAGTAGAAGGTCTCGGTGAAGTTGAGGCCCTGCGCCGTCTCCAGCCCGATCGCCTTGACGTCGGTGAGGAAGAGCAGCAGCGCCGCGAGCTTCTGGCCGCCTCTGCCGATGCCGAACTCGGCCGCCTGCTTGATGGTGTTGGTGGTGTCGCCGCCGGCATTGGCAAGACCGATGATCTTGGCCTTGGACGCCTGCGCCTGGAGCAGGAAGGAGGAGAAATCCGGCGTGTTCAGCGGATGCTTGACGCCGCCCACCACCTTGCCGCCGTTGGCGGTGACGACCGCGCTGGTGTCGCGCTCGAGCGCGGCACCGAAGGCGTAGTCCGCGGTCAGGAAGAACCAGGTGTCGCCGCCGGCCTTGACCAGGGCTTGGCCGGTGGTGTGGGCCAGCATGTAGGTGTCGTAAGTCCAGTGCACGGTGTTGGGCGAGCACTGCGCGTTGGTGAGGTCCGATGTCGCGGCGCCGGAGTTGATGTAGACGCCGTTCTTTTCCTTGATGACGTTGTTGACGGCGAGCGCGACGCCCGAGTTCGGCACGTCGACGATGATGTCGACCTTGTCGACGTCGAACCACTGCCGCGCGATCGCGGTGCCGATATCGGGCTTGTTCTGGTGATCGCCCGAGATGATGTCGATCTTCCAGCCCTTCGCGGCCAGGCCGGAATCCTCAACGGCCATTTGCGCGGCGAGCGTCGAGCCGGGGCCGCCGAGATCGGCATAGAGGCCGGACTGATCGGACAGCGCGCCGATCTTCACGGTCTTGTCCTGCGCGGACGCGACGCCTGCAGCGGCGAAGGTGAGCGCGGTGGTCAGCAGCAATGACGCAATCGACCTGGTGTTCATGCAACTTTCCTTTTTGAATTTTCTCGTTGGCAGTTCTTCAGTTTGAGCATGATCTTGTCGGAAACCGCACCATTTGTGATAGCGCGGCCCTCAGGGTCCTGATCATGCACTAGACACCCAAATAGGTGTGGAGCTTGTCCATGTTGGTGGCAAGCTCCGCGTTGGAAAATCCGTCAATGATCTTGCCGTGCTCGACCACGTAGTAGCGGTCGGCAACGGTGGATGCGAAGCGGAAATTCTGCTCGACCAGCAGAATGGTGAAGCCCTCCTTCTTGAGCCGTGCAATGGTGTGGCCGATCTGCTGGATGATGACGGGCGCAAGGCCCTCGGTCGGCTCGTCCAGCATCAGGAAACTCGCGCCGGTGCGCAGGATGCGCGCGATCGCGAGCATCTGCTGCTCTCCGCCCGACAGCTTGGTGCCCTGGCTGGACAGCCGCTCCTTGAGGTTCGGAAACAGGTCGAAGATCTGGTCGAGCGGCAGTCCGCCTGCGCGGACGACCGGCGGCAGCATCAGATTCTCCCGCACGTCGAGGCTGGAGAATATACCCCGCTCTTCCGGGCAGAACGCGATGCCCATGCGCGCGATCTTGTCGGAGGTCGCACGGATGATCTCCTCGTCGTTGAACTTCACCGAGCCCGAGCGCTTGCCGATGATGCCCATGATCGACTTCAGCGTGGTGGTCTTGCCGGCGCCGTTGCGCCCGAGCAGGGTGACGACCTCGCCCGCGTTCACGTCGAAGTTGATCCCGTGCAGGATGTGGGACTCGCCGTACCAGGATTCGAGATTGCGGACTTGAAGGATGTTGCCGCCGGTCGCAGCCCTGGCCGGAGCCTCGGCGATTGCAGTGTCAGGCATGACCGGCTCCCAGATAGGCTTCCTTGACGCGCTCGTCCTTGGTGAGCTCGGAGTAGTGGCCCTGCGCGAGCACCTGCCCGCGCGTCAGCACGGTGATGATGTCGGAGAGGTTGGCGACGACGCTCAAATTATGCTCGACCATCAGGATGGTATATTTCGCGGAGATGCGCTTGATCAGCGCCGCGATCTTGTCGATGTCCTCGTGACCCATGCCGGCCATCGGCTCGTCCAGCAGCATCATCTCAGGGTCGAGCGCAAGCGTGGTTGCGATCTCGAGTGCACGCTTGCGCCCGTAGGGCATCTCGACCGCGGGCGTATTGGCAAACTCACTGAGGCCGACATCGTTCAACAGCTCGCGCGCGCGATCGTTGAAGCGGTTGAGCACGGACTTCGAGCGCCAGAAGTCGAACGAAGAGCCGTGCTGGCGCTGAAGCGCGACACGGACGTTTTCCAGCGCGGTGAGATGCGGAAACACCGCCGAAATCTGGAACGAACGCACAAGACCCATGCGCGCCACATCGGCCGGTGCCATCGCCGTGATGTCCTGCCCCTTGTACAGGATCTTTCCGGCAGACGGTTTGAGGAACTTGGTCAATAGATTGAAGCAGGTCGTCTTGCCGGCCCCGTTCGGGCCGATCAATGCGTGAATGCTCCCACGGCGAACCTTGAGCGCAACGTCGCGGACGGCGAAGAAGCCCGCGAACTCCTTGGTCAAGCCTTCCGTTTCGAGAATGAACTCATTGGCCAAACAGATTTCCCCCTGCCCGCGCTAGACGCGTGGCTGTCCTTGTTACTTCGGCTGTCCGGAGGCCTTGGAGCCCGCCCGGGACGCCGCCTCCGGGCGCGGAATATGCCGGAGGTGACGGGGGTTAGGCAAGGCGGAAAGCTGAGCAGATCAAGCCTCCGGCTGGGATACAAATGCTCCCTTAGTCGGAGACGTTTTGATGTCGTGCCTGCCCGGCGTCCCGGTTCGCAAGGCGCCGGCCATCAAGCCGTCGTTAACGGTCTTTCGTCTCCCGCGCCAGCCTTCATAGAAAATTTTCCCGCAAGCGGGATCATGTGCGGGTCTTCACGTGCGGAGAATATTGCTTTGGATTTTGCAAGCGCCCCTCCCTCCGTCGTCAAGTCGATCCGGCAACGCGATCTCCTGAACACGTGGCTGCGACTTTACGCGCGCCGGCAGATCGCGCCGGCGATCTGGGAGTATCAGCCGGTGCGACTTGAGGAGGAACTGTGGGATCTCATCTACTATACGGTGGAATTTTCGACGCCGACGCCGCGCCTCATCATCCAGAGCGAAGGCACGCGCATCTCGCGCGCCTATGGACATACCGGCAAGGGCGTTCCGCTCGATGACTATGTCGGACCGCGGCTCGCGCCATTCGTGATACCGATCTATCACGAATGCGTGGCGCGCGGGTTGCCCGTCTACAGCGTGGCCGACGTCGACGACGTCTACGGACGCATCGTCGCCTATGAACGGCTGCTGCTGCCCTTTCAGACTGACGGCAAGGTCTGTCACGTCATCGCCTCGGTCAAGACGTTCTGCGAGGACGGCGGCTTCGAGATCAAGAATCTGATGCGCGGAAACGACGCGCTGCCGCGTCCAAAGATGCGCGCGGTAGTCGATCGCGAGCTGTTTCATCGCGCCCCCGGCCGCATTGCGCCCGCCGAGACGGTCGAGTTCGCCGACCAGCCGGGCTCCGGCATCGCCACCGGGATCATCGAGTTGAACTAAAGCGCCATGAGATTTGGAATCATCGTCGCTTCAGATTGTTGCTTACGCATGATCTTTCCGGAAAACCGCTTCGCACTTTTCCCGATCATGCTTCAGCAGTCAGCGCGCTTTGCCACCGACCTCCTTGGTATAGATATCCGGCTTGAAGCCGACCAGCAGCTTGCTGCCGATTTCCAGCACGGGCCGCTTGATCATCGATGGTTGCGCCAGCATCAATGCCAACGCCTTCTTCTCGGTGAGGCTTTCCTTGTCGGAATCGGGGAGCTTCTTGAAGGTCGTCCCGGCGCGATTGAGTAGCGCCTCCCAGCCGACCTTGTCGCTCCACTGCTTGAGCTTGTCCTTCTCGACACCTGCGGCCTTGTAGTCGTGAAAGTCGTAAGGCACGCCATGCGCATCGAGCCAGGCGCGGGCCTTCTTCATGGTGTCGCAGTTCTTGATGCCGTAGATGATGTTGGGCAAGACGCTCCTCGCGCATGGCGTATCGTGACACTCTTGGCGTTGTACGAAACTCCGGCTCGCGCGACAATATTGCGGACGCCGCCAACTCTCCGAACGGACATTCCATGCACGTCACCCACGATCCCGCAGCTGCCGCCTCACCGACCATCGACTTCGACAGCTTCCTCGCGGTCGATGTCCGTGTCGGAACCATCGTCGACGCCAAGCCGTTTCCGGAGGCACGCAAGCCGGCCTGGCGGCTGTGGATCGATTTCGGTCCCGCCGTCGGCGTGCGCAAGAGTTCGGCACAGATCACTGAAAACCACCCACTCGATACCCTCGTGGGGCAACAGGTCGCGGCCGTCGTCAATTTCCCGCCTCGCCAGATCGGCCCAGTGGTCTCCGAGGTGCTGACGCTCGGCTTCCCCGATGCGAACGGCAAGGTCGTGCTGGTGCAGCCGAGCAAGCCTGTGCCGAACGGCGGACGGCTGTTCTAGCGGGCACACGAACCAGAGCCGCCCCGCCGCCTCCGGCAGGGGCGCGCCAGCCACTTCACCGGCTTGTCTCCCGATCGGCGTCAGCAGGTCTTGACTTGCCACCGTCCTAAAAAAGACTGATCAGTCGTTTTTTTTATTTTTATCGCACCCGAAATTGGTGCATCCTCGACCAACTCCCCAAAACGATCGATCTGTCAGTTATTTATGGACCGGGCCGATGCCAAAGATTAGCGACAAGAAGCGCGAAGGCCGGCGGCAGCAGATCCTCGAAGCGGCCCTCGCCTGCTTTGCCGAGAACGGTTTTCACCAGACCGGCATGGCCGATATCGTCAAGCGGTCGGGCTTGAGCCACGGCGCGGTCTATCTGTACTTCCAGAGCAAGGACGACCTGATCGAAGCGCTCGCGGACGACCGGCATCGCCGTGAGGCCGTGCTCAACTCGGTGGCGCAAGGATCCGGTGATCCAATCGAAGGGCTGCACGCGCTGGTCCGCGTCTACGCGCAATGGCTCACCGATCCCGCCGGCGAAGCCCGCCGCCGTGTCGGCATCCATGGCTGGGCCGAAGCGCTGCGCAACCGCCGCATCCGCAGCAGCGTCGTCGAAGGCATCGACATGCCGCGCGCGCTGATCGTGGCGCTGGTCGAGCGCGGCCAGCATGACGGGCTCATCAAGCGCGAGCTCCGCGCCGAGGCGATCGCGCGCGTGCTGATCGCGACTTTTCAGGGCTTTGTGCTGCAACAGTGCTGGGGCGAGGACCTCGACGTCGACGCCTGCATGGCGGCCGTCGACAGCGTGATCGACGGCTTGCGCATGCCGAAGCCGGACGTCAAGCGACGAACCAGGACATGAACGATGTCCTCGCTTCATGAACTCCTCGCCGGCGTCGGTGTCGGTCTGGTTGCAGGACTGGCGTCAAGCTTTACGGGCACGAGCCCGGGCGGCGGCCTCGTGATCTTCTCCGTGCTGTTGCTCGGTGCCGAGCAGCACGTCGCCCAGGGCACGTCGCTGATCACGCAGATCCCTCCGACCGGTCTCGCCGGCGCACGCCGCTATTGGCAGAGCGGCAACCGCAGCCCGCTGCAATGGATCGTCTGGATCGCAATCGGATTTCTCGTCGGTGGCGCGGGCGGTGGCTATGCCGCGGCGGCTGCCTCCGATTCGGTCTTGCAATGGACCTGCGTGGTCTATCTCGCCGCGCTGATCGCAATGTTGGCTCTGCGCCGTGACGGCAAGGACGACGTCAGCGAGGCAAGCGCTTCAGCCGAATTGCCCTGGCTGCCCCTGCTCCTCATCGGTCTGCTTGCCGGATTTTCCTCGGGCTTCATGGGCATCGGCGGCGGCCTCGCGACCACTGTGGGCCTTGCTGCGGGTCTTCGCGTCCCACAGCACCAGGCGCAGCTCGTCAGCCTCGTCTTCTCGATCATCCCCACCAACGTTCCAGCGGCCTGGATCTACTGGAGCAAGGGGCTCATGGTCGGCTGGCCGGCCGTCATCGGCATACTTGCCGGCCTCTGGATCGGGATCGATCTCGGCGCACGCATGGCCAATGGCGTCGGCAAATCAGCGCTGCGCCGGGCCATGATCGCCTTCGTCTCGCTGATGGCGCTCTATATGACCCACAAGGCGCTGAGCTGAACTTACGGTCGCTTCGGAATGTTCAGCCCGCGTTGCACCGCAGGACGCGCGAGCCCGCGTTCGAGCCAGCTGCCGACGGCCTTGAACTGACCGAACTCCACGAGCTCGCCGGCGCCATAGAAGCCGATGAGATTGCGCACCCAGCCGAGCATGGAGATGTCGGCGATGGTGTAGTCGTCATCCATGAACCATTGCCGGCCGGACAGATGCGCCTCCATCACTCCGAGCAGGCGCTTGGATTCGTCCACGTAGCGGTCGCGGGGCCGCTTGTCCTCAAACTCCTTGCCGGCGAATTTGTGGAAGAAGCCGACCTGGCCGAACATCGGTCCGATGCCGCCCATCTGGAAGTGCAGCCACTGGATGGCCTGGTAGCGGCGCGCGGCATCCTGCGGCAGCAGCTTGCCGGTTTTCTCCGCGAGATATTGCAGGATCGCCCCGGACTCGAACAGCGGCAGAGGCCTGCCGCCGGGGCCGCTGGGATCGAGGATCGCCGGGATCTTGCCGTTCGGATTGAGCGAGAGGAATTCGGCCGTCTTCTGATCGTCCTTGCCGAAATCGACGAGGTGAACTTCGTAAGGAAGCCCGATCTCCTCCAGCATGATGGAGACCTTGACGCCGTTCGGCGTCGGCAAGGAATAGAGCTGAAGCAGTTCGGGATGTTTCGCCGGCCAACGCTTGGTGATGGGAAAGGCGGACAGATCGGGCATCGGGACCTTTGGTGCATGACTGAGCGTGCACAATCTAGGCAGGACGCCGTCCGGCGCAAGTCACGATTTATCCCTGCGAACCCGCACTCATCGCGGCAGCGTCGCCATCGCCGCGATCGGGATCATTGCCTCATGCTGCAGTCGGTACGCGATGAACCGTTGACCCGTGGTCAGCAGGAGGCCCGTGAAGGCGATCGCGAGCATCGCGGTCGCCAATTGGCACACGTCGTACATCAAATTCTGTTCCTCAGCAGTCTTAGGCGTAAACGTCGGCGCAAGCGCCACGTTCCGAGGCGGCATGGAAATATTGCTGTTTTTTCCCGAATTCTGCGCGAAGCCACTGTTCCGACGACCCGTGCAGGGACGAATGATCCCTTTGAGCGTTGTCGCTGCATGAACATCGAGAAGCGCGCCCTGCTCGATCATGCTGAACGCTGTCGCCGCGTCGCGAACGAGCTCGATCATGGCGAAGCTGCACAACGGTTGCGAGCGATGGCCGACGAGTACGAAGCGAGGGCGACAAGATTGGACGACGAAGGCGGCTCCTCGACTCCGGGTCGCAATAGTCACTGACATCTCCAAGGCGATCGGAATGGCTGATCGGTTTCAGTAGTTGATCTCCATCCGCAAGCCGCGAGGATCGATCTCCTCGCCGCCGACGCGCTCCGTGCTGTCACGCGCCGCGACCGCGCAGGCACAGGCGTCGACGAGATCGTCGCGGCCGATGCCGGTGCCGTGGCGTTGCGTCAGCCATTTCGGCAGGCGCGTGAAACCGCGCTGCGCCAAGAGCGCGGTCCGCTGTTCGAGACCGTGCACCGACGTCTTCCTTGCGAGACGGCCACGCCCTGCGAGATTCCAGAAGATCAATTCGGGATGGACCTCGCCGATCATCGCCTGCCGCGTCGGCGTCATGGCCTCGTCGAGCTCTCTCATCTTGTCCCTGATGTTCCAGAGCTGCGCAGATATGCCCCTGCCCTTGCCTTCGTGCTCCCAGTAATGGCGATTGGCGGCAGCCATGTCCGGGAACGTCCAAAGGTCTCGGCGCGCACCGAGAAACACGGCAGGGCCGACCAATTCGCGCCCCCGCAGATCGCAAGCGCGATAGCCGTTCGGGTTCAATCCGATCGGCATGTCGATCATCGCACGTGCGTGCGGGATCGCGAGCAGGCGCATCAAGCCCGGCGAATAGTCGAAGCCGTGATCGCCGCGGTCGTCGATCCAGGCAGCGACCCAGCCGAACCGAAATCCATCGAGGCCGAGATAGTTTGGCACGTCATGCGTCCGTCACTTGCAATTCTCACACGCCGGCACCGTGCGGGCGCTGCACTCGCTGCGGCCGCTCGCCGTCGCCGAGGCCGGCGAAGGCGAGTTCGATCGGTGGAAAGACTGACGCGAATTGCAGACGGAAGGCAAGCCTCTCACCTGCGTCCTCTATGCTGCCCGCCACTGCCACGCCCAGCGCGATCCGCATCGCCTGGTGCAGGCCGCCGATATTCTTCCTGTAAAATGCCATCGCATCCTCCGAGATGAGCCGAGGCCGAATGCCTCGAGCATCAAGAGGGCGCGCTGGCCGAAAAGGATTCGCGGGCGCGTGCAATTTTTTTTGAGATCAGCCTCCAACGGCCTGGTAGGCCAGGCGCTTGAACTCGAAGAAGAACGGATTCCAGAAGCCCATGTAACGCTGGGCCATCAACACGCCCGCGGTATTGGCCTCAGGACAAATCCACCAATGGGTGCCGGCAAGCCCGCCCCACTGGAATTCGCCGGTGGAGTTCGGCGGATCGAACGGCGTCGGCGCGAAGGTCACGGCGCCACCGAGACCAAAACCCTTGCCGGGAATCGGCCCGAGATTGGCGAAGCGGATGGTCTGGCCTGCGGGGAGCTGGTTCGTCATCATCTGCCGCAGCGTCTCCGGCTTCAGCAGAGCATCCGGCCCGGGCAGTAGAGCGCGCACGAGCGCAAGCATGTCCGGCAGGGTCGAAACCAGACCGCCGCCGCCCGAGAGCCGCGGGAACGGCTGCCGATACGCCTGCGGATATGGCAGATGGTCGGCGCGGGTGAGGCCGGGCTTCATGGGATCGAGCACGTCGACGCCGTTGTAGAGCGCAACCAGCCTGCCCTGCTGCGCCTCGGGGACGTAGAAGCCGGTGTCGGTCATTCCGAGCGGATCGAAGATGCGCGCCTTGAGGAAGCCATCGAGCGACTTGCCCGAGACGACCTCCACGATGCGGCCCAGCACGTCGGTCGCCACCGAATATTCCCAGCCGTCGCCCGGATGATAGGACAGCGGCAGGTCGGCAAGCCTGTCGATCATGTCGGAGAGCGGCGTCAGCGGATTGAGCACACGCGCCTCGTTGTAGCCTTTGAACAGCACGGTGCCGGGATCGAAGATGCCGTAGCTGAGGCCCGATGTGTGGGTCAGAAGCTGGCGGATCGTGATCAGCCCCCTCGCCGGCTCGACGTCGGCAAGGCTTGTCGCGCCCTGCTTCAAGACCTTGCGGTTGCCGAGCTGCGGCAGGAACTTTTCGACCGGATCATCGAGTCCGATGCGACCTTCCTCGGTCAGCAGCATGATCGCGCAGGTGACGAAGATCTTCGTATTGGAGAACGCGCGGAAGATATGGTCGGGCCGGAGCGCCGTGTTCGCCTCGCGGTCGGCAAAGCCGACGCATTGCTGATCGACGACCTCGCGCCCCCGCAGCACCGCCCACGACGCACCGGGAATGATCTCCTGATCGACGTAGCGCTGCATCGCCGTCCGTGCGGCGGAAAAATCTGTCGTCCTGGCGTCCATGTGTTTCCCCCAATTCTGGTTGGGATCGATATAACGAGATTTCCTACGATATGAAGCCTGCCGCGCAGCTCATCCCTGCTTCATGAGCGCGGTGACGTACAGGCGGCGACGGATTTTCATTCCCTGCCGCTGGTACAGCGCAATCGCCGACGTATTGCTCGAAAACACGTGCAGGAACGGAATTTCGCCGCGCGCTTCGATCCGGCGCGCGACCGCCGCGAGCAGCGCCTGTGCATAGCCGCGCCCGCGATAGTCCGGATGCACGCAGACGGCCGTCATCTCGACGAATTTTCCCGGCTTCATCCGCTCACCCGTCATCGCCACCAATTCGCCACCTGCGCGGATGCCGAGGAAAGTGCCGAGCTCATGGGTACGCAGCGCGAATGGACCGGGCTTGGTCAGCTCGATCAGCCGCATCATGGCAGGCACGTCGGCCGCCCCCAGCGTGACGATCTCGACATCGCGAAGCGGACTATCGGCGGGCGAGCCGATCATCTGCTCGCCGGTGTCGGCAAGAACGATCTTGAACCCGGCGGGAACGTCAACCGGCTCCGGCGTGAACAGCGCCGCGACTTGCGAAGGTGACATGAGATCGCCGAGCGCCGCAAAGCTTGCAGCGGACATGTCGGCCATGTCGGCAAAGGGCGTCATGTCCACGGGATAGCGCAGCGCTTGCGGGCCGCCCTCGGCCAGATGCTTCTGGCTCGTCGTCAGCGCGCTCCAGATCGGGCGATCCAGCAACGCCTAGTCACTGTCGGACACCGGCCTAGTCCTTGTCGAAGCTGACGATGACGGCGGCATTTGCGATCAGGATGGGGTCGTTGGCGACTTCGGTCGCCGAGGGGATCTCCAGCCCGCCCTTGACCGCAGTCACGGTCACGGTGCCGTAAGGCAGCTCCTTTGCGACGGCTTCCTTGTCCACCGCCTCGGGGTTGGGCACTCCGATCGTGACATCGACGAACATGTCGTTCGCGGTCTTGCCGATCATCCGGAAGAAACCGAGACTCGAATGCCTGATGGCATCCGACACCGCCCGCTTCGCCGCCTTGGTGGCGTCCCTGCCGTGAACATCGACGCCCATACCCATCTCGGTGACACAACGAACGCGAGTCATTTCAAGATCCTGTGGTTGGTCGAGTGATTGAGAGTGTCGGCGATCGGGACGCGCGGCACAAGCGCAGTTATTGCTCTCGTTTCCCGGACGCGCTGCAACGCTCTTGACGTTGCTGCGCAGAGCCGGGGCACGAGACCGTGGTTCTCACGCCTTTGCCTTCTCATGCGCGCGCAGCTCGTCGACCAGCACCCGCACGTTCTCCGAATAGTCGATCGGGATCGAGACGAGGTGCACGCCGCCCTCCTTGAAGGCAGCCTCCAGAGTCGGGCCAAAGCGGTCGATGCTCACGATCCGATGCCCTTTCGCCCCGTAAGCCTTTGCATAGTGGACGAAGTCGGGATTGCCGAAAGTCATGCCGTAATCGGCGAAATGATCGACGGCCTGCTTCCAGCGGATCATGCCGTAGGCGTTGTCCTCCAGCACCAGCACGACCATATTGAGCTTGAGGCGGGCCGCCGTCTCCATCTCCTGGCTGTTCATCATGAAGCCGCCGTCGCCGGCGACCGCGAGCACGCGGCGGTCGGGATAGAGCATCGCAGCCATCATCGCCGACGGCAGGCCGGCGCCCATGGTCGCCAACGCATTGTCGAGCAGCAGCGTATTGGCGACGCGGGTGCGGTAGTTGCGCGCGAACCAGATCTTGTACATGCCGTTGTCGAGCGCGACGATGCCGTTCTCGGGGATCACCTGGCGGATGTCGTGCACGATGCGCTGCGGCGTCGGGGGCCAGCGCGCCTCGGTGGCACGATCGGCGATGTGGTTCAGAATCTCTTCGCGGAGCGGGAGCAGCGCCGCCGCCTGCGGCAGCTTGCCTTCGAGCCGATCCGCCAACAGCTCCAGGCTGGGACCGACGTCGCCAACAACCTCGGCATCGGGGAAATAGACCTGCTCGACGCTCGCCGGGGTATAGCTGACGTGAATGACCTTCAGGCCCGAGGGGCCCATGATGAAGGGGGGCTTCTCGATCGGATCGTGCCCGATGGCGACGATCAGGTCGGCGGCATCGATCGCGTCGTGAACGTAATCGCGCTCCGACAGCGCCGCAGTGCCCATGTAGAGATTGGTGCCGCCGGGTACGGTCCCCTTGCCCATCTGCGTGGTGAAGAACGGAATGCCGGTGCGCCGCACGAAACTTGCGATGCCATGTGTCGACCGCGGCCGGCTGGTCGCCGCCCCCATCATCACCAGCGGGCGCCTCGCGGCCACGATCATCTCGGCGGCGCGGTCGAGCGCGGCGCGATGGGCGACCGGGATTTCGATCGGATGGACGGGGATCATGGGGACACCAGGCACTTCGTCGCCCGCGATGTCCTCGGGCAGTTCGAGATGCACCGGGCCCGGCCGCTCCTCCATCGCCACGCGGAACGCATCGCGTACAACAGTTGGAATGCTGGAGGCGCTGACGATCTGCCGCGACAGCTTCGTCAGCGGCTTCATGGTCGCGACCACGTCCACGATCTGGAAGCGCGCCTGCCGGCTGCTCATGATCGGCTTCTGACCGGTGATCAGGATCATCGGCATCGCGCCGAGATGCGCATAGGCGGCGCCGGTAGACAGGTTGAGGGCCCCGGGGCCGAGCGTCGACAGACAAACGCCGGGCTTGCCGGTCAGCCGCCCATGGGTTGCGGCCATGAAGGCAGCGGCCTGCTCGTGGCGGGTCAGGACCAACTCGATCTTGGAGGCGCGAAGCGATTCGACCAGATCGAGATTCTCTTCGCCGGGAATGCCGAAGATGCGATCGACACCTTCATTCTCCAGGGCCGCGACGAACAGGTCCGATCCCTTCACCTTGTGGTCCTGTCCGCTCATGTCGTCTCCGCTCGTTACGCATCCCAAGCTCCAGGAGCCGCCCATCGTAGCCGTCCATCGTTCCGGCACAACTCACAATGCAGCGTGGACTGGACACTTTATTCGTTGTCTGAGCACGTTCCGTCATCCTGAGGGGTGACGGTGATGGATTGGTGTCCGCGACAGCGTCTCAAATACTTCGCACAACGGAGTCAAGCGCGCTGCCCTTGCGGGAACCCGCGGCATCGATGCTTCGGTCTCGGCGCCGACCCCGGTTCACGCCGATGTTGCGACGTCCACATCCACCGATCCGGCGTCGCCACTGCTCGATCTCGGCAGCACCATCGCGAACCTGGTCGACACCTCGCTGTCGGCGATCTCGCACACGCTCGACAGCTTCAGCACGACGGTCAGTCAGCTGACGTCCACGGTAACCGGAACGATCGGCCAGCTCACGGACAGCGTTACCGGCCTGGTCGGCGGCCTCCTGCATTCCGTCGGCGGCGAAGCACACGACGGGTCCGCCCCCGACCTGTTCAACGCGCTGGTTACCGATATCGTGAGCAGGCCGCTGGCCTCGCAGCACGACAGCGCGGCGACGCACGATGTCGGTATCGCTGGCCTCGACACCGCCGGCGCGGTGCCGATGGCCGCGCTGCCATCGCTGACGCTGCACCTTGGCTTTTTCGGCCAGCCCAGCGACGGCCACGATCTCCATGACGGTGCATTCTCAGCACTCGGCGTCCACCATTTCTAGCGCCGGCTCGGTCCGCGATTGACAGTCCACGATCTCTGACTAAAGTCAGATATCATGCTCGACCCGGTCGCCCGCGTCCGCCGTTTCAACCGCGCCGTCACCTCTGCCGTCGGTGCGCTCGATACCTCGTTCCTCGGGCGCGGCCGGCCGCTCGGCGCGGCGCGCGTGCTCAATGCGATCGGCCACGGGCGCTCCGACGTCGCCGAGATCCGCGACTATCTCGGTCTCGATTCCGGATTGATGAGCCGGCTGCTCCGCAGCCTCGAGGACGAAGGGCTGATCGAGACCGCCGCACGCGAAGACGATGCGCGTCGGCGCATGGCAAAGCTCACACGGGCGGGCCGGCGCGAGTTCGCGGCCTACGAGGCGCTGTCGAACGCGCAGGCCGACGGCATCCTGACGCAACATTCGCAAGCCGAGGTGCTGCTGGCGGCGATGGACCTGGTCGCCTCTGCGCTGACGCGCGAGCGTGTTGCACTCGATGAGATGGATCCGCGAAGCGAGCAGGCCCGCTACTGTCTCGGCGAGTACTATGCCGAGCTCGGCCGCCGCTTCAAGCAGGGCTTTGACGTCTCGCTGTCGCGCGACCCCGACGCCAACGACATGCGCCGACCGCGCGGTAGCTTCATCGTCGCGATCTCGGACACGCTGCCGATCGGCTGCGTCGGCTTGAAGGGGACCGACCACGGCTACGCCGAGATCAAGCGACTCTGGGTCGCGCCCGCGGCACGCGGATTGCGGCTCGGCCGGCGGCTGATGGATGCGGCCGAGAGCACCGCGCGCGAGCTCGGTATCACGCTGCTGCGGCTCGACACCAACAGCGCGCTGCCCGAAGCCGGTCAGCTCTATCGCAGCACGGGCTGGCGCGAGATCCCGCGCTTCAACGATGATCCCTATCCGGACCTCTTCTTCGAGAAGCGCCTCTGATGCGGCGGGGCATCGTCATCTCGTCCGCGTCGGACTTCGGGCTGCTCGATGGCAAAGCGCACGGCTCGCGCGATCGCGTCGGGCTGAAGCGCGATGGCGCGATTGGTCTTCATCGCGCGTGACCCGGTCGGCGGTGAGCCAAGCTCGCGGCGGCCGGCGTCGGGATCACCTTTGGAATGGAGGCAAGCTTCCGGCCCGCGATCGCGCGCGGCGAGCTGGTGCCGATCCTGGAAGACTATTGCCCGTTCTTCGCCGGCTTCTACCTCTATTATCCGAGCCGCCGCAACATCGCGCCAAAACTGCGCGCGCTCATCGATCACGTGCAGCGGCGCGCATGAGCCGAAGGAACCTGCCATGGCCAGGGACGATCTTGCCGCCATCTACCGCGACTACATCGCCTGCCTGAACCGGCGGGACTGGCCGGCCCTCGGACAATTCGTGCACGATGAGGTCGCCCACAACGCGCGGCCGCTTGGGCTTGCGGGCTATCGCGCGATGCTGGAACGGGATGTTCGGGAGATACCCGATCTGCAATTTCACATCGAGATGCTGATCTCCGATCCTCCCCGCATCGCTGCCCGGTTGAAGTTTGATTGCACACCAGTCGGGATATTCCTCGGCCTTGCGGTCAATGGGAAGCGCGTGTCTTTCCACGAAAACGTGTTCTACGAATTTCGCAACCGCAAGATCCGGCAGGTCTGGTCGGTGATCGACAAGGCGGCGATCGAGACGCAGCTCTGAGGCCGCGCCTCGATCCGGCGCTCACGCCGCTGCCGGCGCCATCTCGCCTTGCGGCTTTGCGAAGGGGCGGAACGTCATGGCCATCAGGAACGCACCCAAGCCCATTGCCCAGGAGGCGATGTAGAGCCAGGCGTAGCTGGAAAAGGCGTCGTAGATCAGGCCGCCGGCGAGCGGGCCGGTTGCCATGCCGAGGCTGCCGGCCATCGCGGTGCCGCCGATCACCGTGCCCATCATCTTGAGCGGAAAGTTCTCGCGGATCAGAACGGCGTAGAGCGGCATGGTGCCGGCATAGATGAAGCCGAAGATCGCGCCGACCGCATAGAACGTCGTGAGCTGATGCGCGAAGACATAGGCGAGCGCGCCGAACGCCTGCAGCAGGAGGCCGGAGACCAGCACGCGCTTGGCGCCGAAGCGGTCGCCCATCAGGCCGAAGGCGATGCGCCCGCCGAGGCCGGCGAACCCCTCGATGCTGTAGATCGTCACCGCCGCGACGAGCGGAATGCCGCAGCTCACGGCATAGCTGACGGTATGGATGATCGGACCGGAATGGGTCGCGCAGCAGAAGAAGTTGGTGGCAAGCAAGATGAGGAATTGCGGGGAGCGCAGCGCCTCGCCCATCGACATCTCGCCTTGCGCGGCGCCCTCGCCCGCCGGTGTGGCCGCGGCCTGCGCGAGCGCCGGCGGACGGCGCACCAGCAGCGAGACCGGGATCATGATGGCGCCGACCACGAGCGCAATGATCTGCATCGAGGTGCGCCAGTCGTGGCCGGAGACGAGCCAGGCCGCCAGCGGCGACATCGTCATCGGCGCCATGCCCATGCCGGCCGAGACCAGCGACACGGCGAGGCTGCGATTTGTGTCGAACCAGCCCGTGACGGTCGCCATCATCGGCGCGAAGATCGCCGCGCAGGCCGCCCCGACCAGCAGGCCGAACACGATCTGGAACACGATCAGCGAGGTCGCATGGCTCGCCGCGAACAGGCTGAGCGCCAACACGGTCGATCCCGTCAGCACCACCGGCAGCGGCCCAAACCTGTCCGTTGCCGTGCCCCAGGCCATGCTGGTGAAGGCCATTGCCAGAAAGCCGATCGTCATCGCGCTGGAGATGCCGGTCACCGACCAGCCAGTGTCCTTTGCGATCGGCTGCAGGAACACCGGCAGCGAAAACATGCCGCCGACCGCGACGCAGCCAAGCAGGCCGCCAGCGACGACGATCACCCAGCGATAGTTGGAAGAGGTCATTTCGGTCTCCCGTCAGGTCTGTCTCACATGGAAGACGAATGGGAACGGCGCCGGCCGACAGCGGTCACGTCATTTTTGCCGCACGCTTTTGTGACCTGAAGCAAAAAGTGAAAAAACAACCCCATGCACAGTAGCGGGCACCAGCGGGATCAATGACTTACGAGGACGGTCATTTGCGATGTCAGGGCGCGATTTGACCTGTCGGGCAAAACACCGGCATAATGGCAACATCCCCCGGCCGCGCTCACCGCAGCGCCGCGCTCGGTCAAGCCTCGAACAAGGCCCTGACGTCGTCCTCGGTGAGCGCCGAAGCGATCTGTCCATCGCCCTCGAACAGACTGTCAGCCAGGGCCCGCTTTCGGGCCTCGAGCTCGTCCATCTTCTCCTCGATCGTGCCGGCGGCGACAAGTCTGTAAACGAACACCGCCTTGTCTTGCCCGCTCCGGTAGGCACGATCGATGGCCTGTTCCCCGACCGCGGGATTCCACCAGGGATCGAAGGCGATCACGGTGACGGCAGCGGTGAGATTGAGGCTGACCAGGAACACCTTCGCCGCGCCGTTCTGAAAGGCTTCGATCGCGGTCTTGCGGTCCCTGGTGTCGCCGGTGAGGAGACTGTAACGCATGCCATCGTCTTCGACGCGCTTCCCTTCCTGCACAAGGACGACACGCCGTATCCGGAATAACAGAGCGGCTCACCGGGCCGTGCGGGGGATGCTTCAACGATCCGTGAGTGAGTGGTAGGAGCCTGCATGAGTATTCGCCCGATCGTGCGCTATCCCGACCGCCGGCTCGCGCTGCCGGCCCGCCCCGTCACTGCGTTCGACGAGTCCTTGCGCGACCTCGTGAACGACCTGCTCGAGACCATGCGCGCCGCGCCCGGCATCGGCATTACCGCGCCGCATATCGGCGTGCCCTTGCGCGTCGTGGTGCTGGAGCTCGAGGCCAAGGATGGCGCGCGGACTTACGTCAATCCGGAGATCACATGGGCCTCGCCCGAGATGATCATGCATCGCGAGGGCAGCGTCTCGATGCCCGGGGTCAACGACGAGGTGCAGCGCCATGCGCGGGTGCGGATCAGCTACCAGGACGTCGAGGGCAATATGCAAAACGAGGAATCGGAGGGCTTGCGCGCCGTCTGCCATCAGCACGAGATCGACCAGCTCGACGGGATGTTCTGGATCCAGCGGCTGTCGCGGCTGAAGCGGGAACGGCTGGTGAAGAAGTTCGAGAAGATGTCGCGGAACGCATAGGGGGGATTGGCGACAGTGTCATCCACCAATTTGAGCCTTGTAGATCCGGATGGAGCCCGCTCACGCCCTCTTCCCGCTCCGCTTGTTGATCGGCGCATTGCGACGCTCTCGTTTGCCGCGCGCGATCTCGGTGGCCAGCGCGTCCAGCTTCGGCTCCCAGAAATTCCTGAACTGGCCGATCCATGCATCCACCGCGCGCAGCCCGGCAACGTCGACCGAATAGAGCCGCCTTTGCGCCTCCGCCCGAACGCTCGCAAAGCCGCTCTCGCGCAGCACCTTGAGGTGCTGCGAGACGGCCGCCTGGGTGATACCGAACTCGGCCCCAATGACTTCCTGAAGATCAAGCCGGGCGATGACAGCGAGTGTGTCGCGCCCCTACCCGCCCGCCATCAGCGCCTTCGCCAGCGCCATATACGCCGGCAGCGTCACGGGATCGTTGGCGGCATTGCCCGCCATTGGGTGCGAGGCGTAGCGGGCGATCACCATCTCGGCCTTGGGACCGATGTAGATGCCCTGGCCGTGGACGCCGCGCGCCATGTAGGCGCCGTGCGCGTTGTGCGTGATCCACCATTGATTGCGATAGGAGGCGCCCGGCAGCGTGGTGTAGCCGGCCGGCTTGAACTTTTCGGGATCGCCGCCGCGCCCGATGTCCTCTACGACTTGTGAAGGCACGACCTGGCGGCCGTTGAAGCGGCCGTGATTGCGCATGGTCTCACCGAAGCGGGCGAGATCGCGCAAGGTGGTGGAGAGACCGCCGCCGCCGCTCTCGGTGCCGATGCGGTCGACGTGATAATGCGCGTCCTCCTCCGCGCCCATCGGCTGCCAGATGCGCTCGGAGAGCAGATCCGACAGCGTCATGCCGCTGGCGCGCCTGACGATCCAGGCCAGCACGTCGGTGTTGACGGTCTTGTAGGCGAAAGCCTTGCCGTGCTCGCCCTGCTTCTTCTGCGCGATCAGGAAGTCGAAGATGGTGGTCGGGCCGTCATAGCCAGGCGGAATCGGCGCCATGCCGTTGGCGCGCCGCAGCCCCCACACATCCGAGTTCTTGTCGGTATAGACCTCGGTGTAGAGAAGCCCCGTGGTCATATCCATGACCTCGTGCACGCGCGCGTCCCCGAACGCGCTTGCCTTCAGCTCCGGCACATAATCCGTGACCGGTGCCTGCGGATCGATCTTGCCCTCGGTGACCAGAATGCCCGCCAGCACGCCGGTGAACGACTTCGTCACCGACATCGCGATATGCGGCTTGTGCGGCTTCAGCGCGCCGAAGTAGCGCTCATAGATCAGCCTGCCCCGATGCAGCACCGCGATGCCGTCGGCGTAGGTCTCCTCCAGCATTTTTGCGAAGGTCACGGGCCGGCCGTCCATCGTCATTGAGGCGACCGCGCCGATGTCGTGGTCCTGGCGCGGCAACACCGATGCCGGCCCCGCCCCGCGCCAGACGTTCACGGTCGGTACCAGCTGGCGGATGTTGCTCCAGGCCCAGCGCAGCTCGGGGAAGCTGCGGAACGAGCCGTCCTGGAAGGTGATGGTGCGGTCCGCCGGCGGCGGAAAGCCGCGCATCCAGCCGAGGGTTTCGGGGTCGGTTTCGAGGGCGGTGGCGTGCGGTCGCGTGGCGGTGGGCGAGACAGACATCAACACTGGCTCCAAAGAGGCGATGCAGATGTGGTAGCATGGGCGAGCATGGGGCACATCCGAGGCAAGCGCTGGGCACCTGCGCAACAATCAGGACGGCGGCAATTCACTGAAAGGACCGAGCATCCCAATTCGTGGTACCGACCAATCTCACATTTCCCGGCGAGATACCGCGTGAGCTGTAGCTGGCACAAACTAGCGGACTAAATAGCGGTGTAGCCGCCGTCGGCATTGATGCACGCGCCGGTGACGATCGAGGCCTTGTCGCTGGCGAGAAACGCCACCACCTGGGCGATTTCGTCCGGCCGGGCCAACCGACCGATCGGTTGCCGCACCAGCATCGTCTCGCGGGTCGCCTCCGGCAGCTTGGCCAGCAGGGGCGTATCGACATAGCCCGGAGAGACGCAGTTGGCCCGGATGCCCTGTCGCGCATAGGTCAGCGCAACCGAGCGCGTGAGATTGACGACAGCCGCTTTCGCGGCCGAATAGGCGTTGCTGTTCTCCTGGCCGACATGGGCCAGGATCGAGGCCATATTGACGATCGCGCCGCCACCCATCGCGAGCATGGTGGCCGCGGCAAACTTGTTGCAAATCGCCACGCCGGTGAGGTCAACGTCGATCACGCGCCGCCAGTCAGCGAGATCAAGCGCGTGGATCGGCGACTTGCGCTCGGGAATGCCGGCATTGGCAACGAGTATGTCGAGCCGGCCAAACTGCGTCACGGCCGCCTGCATCAGCGCGGCAACCGAAGCTTCATCGGTAACGTCGACGCACTGGAAGACCGCTGCATGGCCCTCAGCGGCAAGCCCGGCCGCAAGCGTAGCGCCGCTTTCGGCGAGGTCTCCCAACATGACCTTCGCCCCTTCGACCGCAAACAGCCGCGCGACGGCGGCTCCAATCCCGGAGCCGGCGCCAGTGATGACGGCCACTTTTCCCTGCAGCAGCATCGGTTGCTCCCATCCTAGATTAGGCCGCCGAGGTCAGTTCTTCTCGAACCCCGGACGCGGAATGGTACCCATCAGAGTGCGGGTGAAACCGCCGTCCACGACGATCTCCTCGCCGGTGATATAGCTGGCACGCTCGCTTGCCAGGAACACGACCGCATCGGCGATATCTTCGGGACGGCCGATCCGCTGCGCCGGCACGAGCGCGCGCCGCGCCTCATGCACGCCCTGTGTCCGATAGATGGCCTCGGTCATCGTCGTGCGGATCATGCCGGGGTTGACAACGTTGCTTCGCACGCCACGCGGTCCCCACTCCACCGCGAGCTGACGCGACAGCATGACCACGCCGGCCTTGCTCACGCTGTAGGCGCCGCTGTAGCTCTGCGGAAGCGAGGCCGAGATCGACGCCACATGGACGATCGCGCCCGCACCGCGCGCCAGCATCGGCTGTCCGAACGCGCGCGCGCAGCGGAGATAGCCGGTCAGGTTCAACGAGAGAATGCGGTCCCAGTCCGCCATGCTCGTGGTGTCGAGCCCGCCCGGCAACATGGTGCCGGCATTGTTGACGAGGATCGCGGCCTCGCCGACTTTCGCGGCTGCGTCACGGGCAGCACGTGCAACGCTGTCATCGCTGGTGACGTCGCAGGCGAGGAACTCGGCGCGGCCGCCAGTTGAGCGAATCTCCGCGGCCACGGCCGCGCCAGCCTCGTCGCGGTCCAGCACTACGACTGTCGCGTCAACCGCCGCAAGACCAAGGGCAATGCCGCGGCCGATGCCAGCACCGCCGCCCGTGACGACGGCAACTTTCGTCGAGAGATCGATCCAAACCATGCAGGGTGCTCCGAACCTTGGGAAGGCGACCGGCGCCTCAGATGGCCGGACCAGACAGGGATGGCAGTTCAATCCTGCGGATCAGCCGGTTCTCCTGGGCGACGATGAGATGCTCGGAGGCTTGCAAGTAGGCCGGCCAGTCCGGATCCTTGTCGCGCGACGCGTGCCGGCGCTCGAACTCGCCCATGTCCGGGAAGCCCCAGAGATGGACGATCTGGTTGAGCGGCCCGACTGCGCTCGTGAACATGCCGAGCGGGCGCCCCAGATATCTGAGCTGGACCGGCATCGCGAGCCGGTCGAAGATCTCGATGAACTCCGCCATCTTGCGCAGGCGGATGGTGTAGACGCGCAGGTCGACAATGGCAGGCTCGGTCATTGCACGATCTCCCGGGTTGCCCCTCTCAGCTGCGCACGAGTGCGCAGCTTCCCTCCTCGAGAGGCCGGAATGCTTCAGTCGCGCTCAGCGTCGAGACCAGCTTGTAGACGTCGCCGGTGGACGTGCTCTCCGCCGGCTTCTTCACCTCGAAGAGATAGGCCGGATGGATCTTGCGCCCATCGGCGCGGATCATGCCCTGGCCGAAGCAGTCATCGTCGGTCGGCATCTTCTTCATGAGCTCGACGACTTCGCGGCCGTTGCGCTTGGCCTGCTCGACGCCGAGCTCCTTCACCGCCTTGAGGTAGTGCAGCACGCAGGCATAGTCGCCGGCCTGACTCATATTGGGATAGACGTTTGCTGCCAGGCGCGGTTTCACGCGGTTCATGAAGGCGCGCGTTCGTTCGTTAAGATCCCAGTAGAAGGTCTCGGTGAGCGACAGGCCCTTGGCCGTCGACAGGCCCATGCCGATGACATCGGTGACATAGCCGACCAGCGCCGCCATGCGTGTACCGCCCTGGTCGAGGCCAAACTCCTGGGCCTGCTTCAGGCAGTTGATCAGCTCGTTGCCGGAATTGGCAAAGGCGATCACATTCGCGCCGCTTGACTGGGCCTGCAGCAGGAAGGACGAGAAATCCGAGGTCGACCCGAAAGGATAGCGTACCGAGCCGAGCACGCTGCCGCCGGCCGCCTTGACGAACTTCGCCGCATCCGCCTCGGCCGCATGGCCGAACGCATAATCGGCGGTGAGGAAGAACCATTTCGAGCCGCCGGTGCGCACGAGCGAGGTCGCCGTCGAATGGGCGAGACACCAGGAATCCCAGGACCAGTGCACGAGGTTGGCGCTGCAGCTCTTGCCGGTCAGGTCCGACGAGCCTGCGGTGGTGATCAAGGCGACCTTGTTCTTGTCCTCGATCAGATATTTGGCGCCGAGCGCGATCGACGAATTACCGACATTCTCGATCACGTCGACACCATCCTGGTCGAACCATTTGCGGATGATCGCAAGACCGACGTCGGCCTTGTTCTGATGGTCGGCGACCAGGATCTCGACCTTGATCGAGGGATTGGAAGCCATGAATTCGGCCGCCGCCTGCTGCGCGCAGGCAACCGTCGTCGGCCCCGACACGTCACGATAAATGCCGGACATGTCGGTGATCACGCCGATGCGGATCGTGTTGTCGGATTGCGCCCGGGCGAAGGGCGGTGCGAGCGCCGTCGCGAGGCCGGCCCCGACGAAACTGCGGCGTGTCATGCTCATGTCGTTTCTCCCTCACCTGCCCTGCCTGCGCAGAGCTGTTGTCATTGCAATCGGACGGCTTGGATCAGGCCTGCCGACCGGCGAGATGGCGGCCGGTGATGTAGCCGAAGGTCATGATCGGCCCGAGCGTGATGCCGGCGCCAGGATAGTTGCCGCCCATGATGGAGGCGCGATCGTTGCCGACCGCATAGAGCCCGGCGATCGCCGAGCCGTCCCGGCGCAGCACGCGGCCGACCACGTCAGTGGTCAAGCCGTCGAACGTGCCGAGATCGCCCATGATGATCTTCAGCGCGTAGTAAGGTCCGGCTCCGACAGGGGCGACGTTCGGGTTCGGCTTGTGCTCGGGATCGCCGAGATAGCGGTTGAACGCCGTGCTGCCGCGCTTGAATGCGCGATCGACGCCGTCGACGGCGCCCGCATTGTACTCGCGCACCGTTGCTTCGAGGCCTTCGGGATCGAGACCCGCGGCCGCGGCAAGGTCCCGCAATGTCGCGCCGCGCTTGAGATAGCCGTTGCGCACGAAGGGTCCGACCGGCACCGGCGCCGGCTTGGCATAGCCGAGGCCGTATTTGCGGATCGTGGCGTGATCGCAGATCAACCACGCTGCGGTCTCCCTGGCGCCGACGCCGTCGGCGATCATCGCGGCACCGACGTCGTGGTAGGATTCCGACTCGTTGGTGAAACGCCGCCCCTGCCGATTGACGGCGATCACGCCAGGCTTGTAGCGATCCACCAGATGCGGAAACACGCCGGTGCGATTGCCTAATGGCACGCGCGACACCGGCATCCAGGCCGCCGCATTCGGAAAGCGGATGTCGCAACTGCCGCCCTCCTCTTCCGCCATGCGGATGCCGTCGCCCGTGTTGGCCGAGGGCGTCGGCGACAGGTGCTCGCCGCCGCGGGCGAGGTGCGGATAGGCGCGCGCGATGCGCGCTTGGTCATGCGGAAATCCGCCGCTGGCGAGAACCACGGCGTGGCGCGCGGTGATTTCGTACGCGCCCCTGGCGTCGCTGACGACCGCACCGGCGATCGCGCCGTTGCGGCTGATCAGCCGCTGCGCCGGAGTCGCCGTCAGCAGCGGGATCCCGAGATCGAAGATCGTCCTGGCGAGCCGCGCCGCCAGCGCGTTGCCGCTGGTGATCTTGACGCCGCGGCGATAGCGCGCGAGATCCCAGAGGTGGCTCGCAAGCCGCCTCGTCACGTACAGCGCCGATGGCAGCGAGCTGGTCACCCGAAAGAAGTGCTTCAGCTCATCGTTGGACGAGTTGAACATCATGCCGATGAAGGTGATGGTCTCGAGCGGCGGCCGCAGCCGTCGGATCTCCTCACCGAGGGCGCGGGCATCGTAGAGCGCCGCAGTGACCGAGCGGCCGAGCCTGGCGCCGCCTTCCACATCGGGGTGATAGTCGGGATAAGCCGACAGCACGAACTTCGCTTCGGTCTCGGTCTCGAAGAAGTCGAGCATGCGGGGACCGACATCGAGAAAGGCGTCGATCGCGGCATCGTCGAAATGGTTGCCGGTCTCGTTCTTGAGATAGGTGCGCGCGGCCTCCCTGCTGTCGCTCACGCCGGCGTCGCGGGCATGGCGGTTGCCGGGAATCCAGAGCACGCCGCCGGAGAAGGCTGTGGTGCCGCCGAAATAAGAATCCTTCTCGACGATGATCACGTCGAGCCCGCATTTTCGCGCCGTGATCGCGGTGGACATTCCGCCGGCGCCGGAGCCAACGACCAGCACGTCGCACGAGAGGTCGCGCCCTTGCCCTGACATTGCCGCTTCTCCCTCGTCCTCCCCTTGGCCTCGCGCAGCGTTGTTTGTCAGCTCTGCCGAGGCACGATCCTGGATAGACGCGGCCGCCGGCGCCGCCAATGGACGAACCCGCTTTTGTATTGTACTTTTCATGAGCGCAGTGCAGCACCCCGCGGCCGACCGGAGGCCGCCCGGAGGGAACGGAAGCGATGATCCCGCACTATTTTTTGTATGAAGAAGCGGTATCGGAGGTCGAGCCATCGTTCCTTCACATCGAGCCGATCCCCGTGCGCAGTGGCCGTCACAATTGGACAATCCGGACCCATACCCATCCCGACCATCATCAGATTCTGGTAATCAGCAAAGGTGGCGGCGCCATCGAGGTCGAGGGTACGAGCTGGGCGGTCTCGCCACCGGCCCTGATCATCATCCCGGCACTGACGATCCATGCGATCCGGTTCAAGCCCGGCACCGACGGCTATGTCATTACCGTGGCGCCGCCATTCCTGCGCTCTGCCCTCGACGGGGACGCCGACCTCGTCGACGCCTTTCGCCTGCCGGCGCGCTTCCTTCCGCAACAGATCGGCCGCGACGTCGACCTCGTCGGCCTGTTCGCCTCGCTCGAGCACGAGTTCGTCTGGTCGGCTCCCGGCCGCCGCACCGCCATCAAGGCATATCTGCAGCTGCTCGCCGTGGCCGTGCGCCGGCTGCAGGAGCAAGAGCGGGTTCGCCCGATCTCCAGCGCGCGCGAGGCCGACACGGTGATCCGCTTTCGCGAGCTCGTCGAACGGCATTTTCGCGAGCATGCATCGCTCGATTTCTATGCGCGCAGGCTCGGCGTGACGACGGCCCGCCTCAACGCGTGCTGCCGGCTCACGACAGGCAAGTCGTCACTAGCCCTGATCAATGACCGGCTACTCACCGAGGCCAAGCGCAACCTGCTCTATTCGGACATGAGCGTGAACGAGATCGGCGCTGCGCTCGGCTACGCCGACCCGGGCTACTTCAACCGGTTCTTCTCGCGCAATGTCGGCCTGTCGCCCGGACGATTCCGCGACCGGCTGTTGTCCGACATGACGCGCGCCGCCGGTTGAGCCGGCATGGTGCCTTTAGCCGGCGAGAGAAAAGGCCAATCCATGTCGCTTGAGGGCCGCGGCGCCTTCGTCGAGATCATGGAGCGGACGGTCAGACAGGATCTCAAGGACGATCTGGCCTGCATAGCCCCGCCGCGTCAGGAGTCCCGCAATGGCCGCGAAATCGATCGCGCCCGAGCCGAGCGGATCATGCCGCCAATGCCCTTTCGGGGCATCGGACAAATGAACGATGCCGAGACGCGGCCACAGCACCTCGAGCCCATCGACCGGATCCTCGCCGATCGCAAAGGCGTTGGCGACATCGTAGATCACCGGCATGCTCGCATAACCGCCGGCATCGAGGAACGCCGAGATGTCGGCAGCGCTGGCGAGCAGCCCCTGCGGATGATTTTCGAGGATGATCGGCACGCCGGCGCGTTCCGCCTTGTCGTGAATGCGGGCGAAGGCGTCACGAAAGCTTGGCATCAATCGGTCGTTGGCCCTGGCAAGCAACGCATGCCGGCGGCCGGAGCCGACGCAGATCCAGCGCGCGCCCAGCTCGGCGGCGCGGTCGATCGCGGCCGCATATGATGAGACGGCAAAATCCACCACATCACGCGACGGGCTCGCGAGATTGATGTCGCTGCTGGCGAGATCGAGCGCCAGCAGCGACAGGTCGTGACGCTCGATCAAAGCGCGAATGCGGCGCATGCGAGCGGCATCCTCCCTCCAGGGATCGAAGTGCGGCGGCGTGGCCATCAGCTGAATGGCGCGATAGCCGGCGGCCGCGAGCCTTTCGATGGCCTCTTCGGCGATACAGTCCCAGGTGAATCCGAAGGTGTGGGCGCCGAGCACCGGGAGCGTCATGACGCCGTCCGATAAAGCTCGATGGTCCGCCGAATGCCGTCGCGCAAGGATGTCGCCGGCAAATCCGGAAAGACGCGCCGCAAATCGCCTTCGCCGATGTCCTCCGCGAATGGGAGCACGGGTCCGTCGATGCCGATCCTGGCCTCGGGCACAACGGCGCGCACGGCCGCAACGACCTCGTCGTTCGAAGCCACCTCGCCCGGCAGATTGAAGACGAGCGCACCGTCGGGTTCGCGACGGAGCGCGGCCTCGTAGGCCGCCACCACATCGTCGACGAGGACGAGACCCGCCGTCCCCACATAGGGAATGACGTAGGTCTCACGCCGCGCCGCCGCGCGGCAGGCGAGCGAGGGACCGGCGGTCATCCCGGTCTCCCGACCGAAGCCATAGACGATGTAGGGCCTGAAACCGATGCTGGCGATGCCGTGGTCTTCCCAATAGGCCCGCGCGCTGCCCTCACAGGCGAGCTTGAATGCGCCGTAGTGGGTGATGGGGCGCGGCGTCGTCCCGTCATGTGGACCATAGACGCCGGCGCTGCTCGTGAAAACGATGCGGCGAATGCCGAACGCCTGGGCCGCATTGAATACGTTCAACGTGCCGATGAGATTGATCATCGCGCCGCGCACCGGATCGGCTTTGCAGGCCGGCGTCAGCACGCCGGCGAGATGGACGATGGCCTCGCAGCCTTCCGCCGCCGCACGCACCGCCTGCGCATCCGCGATATCACCGATGCGCCACTCCATCGCAGCGGCCGAAACCCCGACGATGCGATCGAACTGCGCCGAACGCCCGACCGGCTCGAAGACGCGCAACTGATGGCCCTCCGCGGCCAACCGCCGCGCCAGCCAGGCGCCAATGAACCCGCCGCCGCCCGTGATCAGAATCTTCATGACGAGCTTCCGTGCTGATCAGGAACCGTGACCGAAGAAGCTCTCGCCCGGCCGCGCGACGCGGCCATAGAGCCCGGGCGAAGCCAGCGTCGCCATCGACAGCTCCTGCGCCGTCTGCAACAGCGCCGGCGCAAGCTCGAGCATGCGCTCCTCGGTCAGGCGGATGTGGGGACCCGCGATCACCACGGCGCCCGTCACCTCCCTGGTCTTGGGATGACGGATGGGAGCCGCGGTCGCGCTCATCCAGGGCGTATAGGTCTGCACGCAGATGCTGACGCCGCGCTTGCGGGTCTGGCGCAGATATTTCAGCAGCGCCGGCCAGCTCTCCGGCGCACGCGGACCATAGTCCTTGCGCAGCCCGTAGCCCTGCTTCTCCACCAGCGCGCGCGCCTCCTCATCCGGCAGGCACGAGAGCCAGGCGTGACCGCTCGCCGAGCAGGACAGCCGCCCCACCTGCCCCATGTCCGGATCGTAGCGCAGGCCGGCAGGCGAGCCCTGCGCCTTGGCCACCCACACCAGCTCGCGCCCGTCGATCATGGCCAGACGCACGAGTTCGCCGCTCTCCCGTGCGAGGCGGTCCAACAACGGCTGGGCAAAATCCGTGATGCCACTGCCGGCGAGGAACGTGAAGGCGAGCGAGGCGATCTTGGCGGTGAGCTGGTAGGCGCCCTGCTCGCGCTCCTGCCTGACGTAACCATGCTCGATCAGGCTCGTCAGCACGCGATGGGTCGCGCTGCGCGGAATGTGCAGCGAATCGGCGATCTCGAACAGCTGCATGCCATGGGCATTGGTCGCGAGCAGCTCGAGCACGCCGAGCGTCCGCTCCAACAGCCCGCTCGGCGCCTCGGCGGGATCCGGGTTTTTCAACATCAAGGCAGCATCCTGATTCACAATTGCATCTCCTGATCAGGTCGCACTATCTGACCGGTTTCGGCGGCTTTGTGAACCGCCATCGTGGCCCGCAAGGTCAGCATGCCGTCGCGCGCCGTGATCAGCGGCGCTTCTTCGGCGCGGACCACCCGCGCCAGATGATCGATCTGCGCAAGATAGGGATCGCCGCGCGTGAGGCCAATCTCGTCGCGCGAGATCGGAGCAAACCAGCTCTTGGCCGAGGCGTAGTGCCAATGTTCCAGCGTCGGCAGCGCCAGCGCGCCGTCGGTGCCGCAGAGGAAATGCGTCTGCACCATAGCCGGCTGCGGCGGATAATTCGGGCTCTCGCCGCTGGCAAGATCCCAGCTCCACGGGCTCGCCGCGGTATCGCTCAGGCTCAGCGTCACCAGCGCCCCACCGGCAAGGCGGAGCAGGATCGCCGCGGAGTCCTCGACCTCGAAGCCGCGCACCGCGTTGGACGTGACGGCTTGCACGGAGGCGATCTCGCCGCAGAGATGCCGGATCAGGTCGATCTCGTGAATGAGGTTGATCAACACCGGGCCGCCCCCCGCCTCGCGACGCCATACCACGTCGAAATAATCCGGCGGCTTGTAGAAGGTTGCGAGCACCGTCGCATTGGTCAGGCGGCCGAGCGCGCCCTCGGCAATCATTGCACGCGCCCGGCGCGTGATCGGATTGTGGCGCCGCTGGTGCCCGACCAGAACAGGCACGCCCGCACGCTCCGAGGCCGCCGCAATCGCCGCCGCGTCGGCTAGCGTGCTGGCGACGGGCTTCTCGACCAGGGCCACGATGCCGCGCTCGATGCAGGCGATCGCAAACGCGCGGTGGGTCGCGTTCGGCGTGGCGATGATCGCCGCCTGCGGCTTCACCGCCTCCAACAGATCGCGCGCATCGCTGTAGCAGGGCACGCCAAGGCCTTCTGCATAAGCCCTTCCCGCGGCAGCGGGTTCGGCGATTGCGACGAGCCGGCAGCTCGTCGAACGGCGGATCGTCTCGCAATGGGCCCGTCCGATTGCGCCGGCTCCGATCACCGCCACCGCGACCTCTGTCATCTGCGTCCTCACGAATTGCCGTTGCTTCCGAGGCGCTCTTAGCACGCCATAACTGGAATTGGAATGGGATTCCAGCTTGTGATCTTTGATATTGGAATTCGATTCCAGTTGTGATACGGCAGGCCCAAGAGCCGCTTGCACGGCCCACCGGCAGCGACCGGCGCATGTCGGAACGGGAGGAAACAAATGACGGATCGGAAGACGACATCGGCCATGACGGGCTTGCGCATCGGCCGTCGCGGCCTGCTCCTCGGCGCAACCTCACTCGCGGCCTCACGCCTCGGCATGCCCTATATCGGCAATGCGGCCGCGGCCGAGCCGATCAAGATCGGAATGATCTGGGCGAAGACCGGTTCGATCGTCGACCAGGCCGAATATCTCGCCCAGGGCGGCATGCTCGCGCTGGAGCAGCGCAACAACACGCTGCTCGGACGGCCCGCGGAGATCGTCTGGCTGGACGAGCCCAATCCGCAGGGCGCGCAGCAGAGCGCGGAGCGTCTTGTCGGCGAGCAGAAGGTCGTCGGCATGGTCGGCGGCGCGCTGTCCTCCTTCGCGCTAGCGATCTCCTCGGTGGCCAAGAAGGCCAAGATCCCCTACGTCGCTGCCAATGCCGCCACCGGCGACCTCACCGGCAAGTCCTGCAACAAGTACACCTTCCGCCTTCAGCCTCCCGTCGACGTGCACGCGCGCATCCTCGCGCCCTACTGCGCCTCGATCGGCAAGAAATGGTACCTGCTGACGGCATCCTACGCGTTCGGCCAGGACATCAAGCGCGCCTTCACCGACTACATCACAGCCAATGGCGGCACCGTGGTCGGCGCCGACGAGGTCCCGGTCGGCACGCCGGACTATTCCTCGTTCATCCTGAAGATCCGCGCCGCCAAGCCCGACGTCGTGATCGGCGGCATCGCCGCGAGCGATCTCACCACCTTCCTCAAGCAGTGGAACGAGCTCGGCATGAAAGGCAAGATTCCCTTTGCCGAGATTTCGGTCGGCAACACCGACCTCTGGGGCGTCGGTCCCGAAGCGGCGGACGGGCTCTATACCATCACCTGGTGGTACAAGAATCCGAACAATTCGCCCGAGGAAAAGGCGATGGCCGCCGCCTACGAGAAGAAATACAACAGGCCGGCGGCTGACAAGGCCTGGATGGGTTGGCTCGGCATGAAGAGCCTTCTCGATTCCATCGAGATGGCGAAATCGACCGAACCTGGTGCCATCGTGCAGGCGCTCGAGGGCTGGACGTATCGCCGCGGCGACCTGGATATCGGCTACCGCGATTTCGATCATCAAATGACGAGCCGGCTGCTGGTCGCCGGCATCCATCCCAAGATCACGGACAAATGGGACTATTTCGACGTCAAGGCCGAGTTGCCGAAGACGTCGGAGGATCTCGCCAAAGCCTTCGGCTCTGCCGGCGACAGCGCCTGCAAGATGGACACTCTCTGAGCCTTCCTTCCCTTGGAATGAGGCCGTGACGCAGGCCCCGCGCCTGCGCCATCGCCTCGCCCGATCCGAAACGGATGTCGCCATGCTCGACATGATCCTCTCGCAAGCCGTCAATGGCCTGGTGCTCGGCTTTCTCTACGTTCTGATCGCGATCGGGCTCTCGATCATTTTCGGGATGCTCGGCATCGTCAATTTCGCGCATGGGGCCTTCTTCGCCGTCGGCGCGTATCTCGCCTACGCCTTGAGCCGGGAGTTCGGCTGGTGGGCCGCACTCGCCGCACCGCTGTTGACCGGCATCATCGGCGTGATCGTGGAGATGACCCTGATCCGGCATCTCTACGGCAAGGAGCCGCTGCTCGGCCTGATCCTGACCTTCGCGCTCGCGCTGCTGGCGGAGGCCGTGCTGCGGCTGGTCTTCGGCGGCGCGCCCGTGCCCTTCGCCGCACCGAAATTCCTGGCCGGCTTCGTCGAATACGGCCCGATCCTGATCACCAGATACCGGATGTTCGTGCTGGTCACGACCGCGGCGGTGCTCGTCGCGTTCTGGGCCTTCCTCGCCTACACGCCCTACGGCCGGATCATCCGCGCAGGATCGCGCGATCCGGAGATGGTGGGCCTGCTCGGCATCAATCTGCCGATCGTCTTCAGCGGCGTCTTCGGCATCGGCTGCCTGCTCGCCGGCCTCGGCGGACTGCTCGCCGCTCCGCTGTGGACCATCACGCCCTCGATGGCCGCCGGCGCGATCATGCCGGCCTTCGTGATCGTCACCATCGGCGGCCTCGGATCGTTTCTCGGCGCTGTCGTCGCCGGCCTCCTGGTCGGCATCACCACCGCGATGACCATCCAGTTCCAGCCGGAATGGTCGGGCGCGGCCATGTACATCCTGATGGCTGCCATTCTCCTCATCCGCCCGCGCGGGCTGTTCGGTGAACGCTGGGAGAGGTTCGAGTGAGACATCTCGCCATGTTGCGCCATCCGGCGCTCGTCACAGCGCTCGTTCTCGCCGCACTGACGGCCGTGTGGTCCCTGCTCGGCGCGCCGATCTCACTGATCACGCAGATCGCGATCTATACGCTCTACGGCGCCGGCGTGAACCTTCTCGTCGGCTATACCGGCCTCGTCCCGTTCGGTGCGTCGGTGTTCTTCGGTTGCGCGAGCTATGCGGCGGCCTTCTTCATCCTCGGCCGTTACGGCAACGATCTCGTCTCGCTGCTGCTTGCGACGGCCTTCTCCGCCCTGCTGGCGCTCGTGATCGGCGCCATCATCCTGCGCCGCAGGGGACTGTACTTCTCGCTCCTGACCCTGGCTTTCTCCCAGATCGCCTTCGAGATTGCCTTCAAATGGACCGCGGTGACCGGCGGCGAGAACGGCCTGCAGGGCGTCTATCGCACGAGCTTTGCCGGGCCGTGGTCGTTTCACGTCTTCGTGGTCGCGGCCACCGTGCTCTGCATCTGGCTGATGTGGCGGATCGCGCACTCGCCGTTCGGCCGCGTGCTGCAGGCACTGCGCGACAACGAGCAGCGGGCGAGCAGCCTCGGCTATGACGTCCACCGGTTCCGCCATGGCGCCCTGATCCTGACTGGCACCTTCGTCGGCTTCGGCGGCGGCCTGCTCACGCTGATGCTCGAAGGCGTGTATGCCAACAATCTGAGCTGGCAGCACGCCGGCGATTCCCTTCTGATGACCGTGCTCGGCGGCGTGCATCACGTGCTCGGGCCGGTGTGGGGCGCGATCGCCTTCATCCTGCTCGAGGACCGCCTGTCCGCGATCACCGAAAACTGGTGGCTGATCTTCGCGCCGATCCTGATGTTGTTCGCGCTGACCTCGCCGGAAGGAATCCAGGGCCTGTGGCAAAGGCTGTTCGGCCGCCAGCGCTGGACGCTGGTGCGTGCCGATATTCCGCCGCGCCCCGACGTCATTGCGCCCTTCGCGAGCAGCGCCAGCGGGCCCCACCGTGGCAAGCCGCTGCTGCAGACCATCGGGTTGAGCAAGAACTTCGGTAGCCTGGTGACGGCGAAGAGCATCGACCTCGAGATCCATGGCGGCGTGCTCCACAGCATCATCGGGCCGAACGGCGCCGGCAAGACGACGTTCTTCAACATGCTGTCCGGCGCGCTTAAGCCGAGCGGCGGACGCATCGTGTTCGACGGCCGCGACATCACCCGCCTGCCGATGCATGTTCGCGCAAGACTCGGGATCGGGCGCTCGTTCCAGATCCTGTCGATCTTCCAGAACCTGACCGTGTTCGAGAACGTCCGGGTTGCCGTACAGGCCCAGCGCAAGGGATCGGGCCGGCTGCTCCGAGATGCCTATGCTCTCGAGGAGACCAACGCCAGGACCTGGTCGATCCTCGATGCCGTCGGCCTCGCGGATGTCGCGGCCGAACCCTGTGTCAACCTTCCGCACGGGGCGAAACGGCTGCTGGAGATCGGCATTACGCTCGCAATCGAATCCAGGCTGTTGCTGCTCGACGAGCCGCTCGCCGGCCTCGCCGAGGCCGATCGTGTCATCGTCGCCGATCTGATCCGGAAGCTTACGCAAACGCATGGCGTGCTCCTGATCGAGCACGACATCGACCGCGTTCTCGCGATCTCCGACCGCATCTCGGTTCTGCACCAGGGCCGGATGATCGCCGACGGCAGGCCAGCGGAGGTCGCCGCCAACCCCGACGTGGTCGCGGCCTATCTCGGCGCCGCCAGGGATGGCAGCCAGTCGCCGCCGCCCGCAATCGAGCGGATGGCCCACGCCAAGGCCCCGCTGCTGCTCGCGGCAAATGCGGTGTCGGCAGGCTACGGCGGCAGCACGGTCCTCGAGGCCGTTGATCTCGCCGTTCATTCCGGCGAGGCCGTCGCCCTGCTCGGCCGCAACGGCGTCGGCAAGACCACGCTACTGCGCAGCCTCAGTGGTACGCTCGCCATCTCCGGCGGCAGCATAGCGCTCGAAGGAACGCCGCTCGCGCGCCTCAAGCCCTACGAGATCAATCGCCTCGGCATCTCGCTGGTCCCCGAGGGACGCCGGCTGTTCCCCAACCTCACCGTCACCGAAAATCTGCAGCTTGCCGCGCGGCCGGGCGGCCTCGGGCTTGCGGAGGTGTTTGAGCTGTTCCCGCGCTTGCGGGAGCGCCGGTCCGCGAAGGCCGAAATGCTGTCGGGCGGCGAACGGCAGATGGTCGCGATCGCGCGCGCCCTCGTCGTGCCGAGCAAGCTGATCCTGCTCGACGAGCCATTCGAGGGCCTCGCGCCGGCCGTGGTCAAGGAAGTGATGGACGCGCTCGTCAAGCTGCGCGGCAAGGTCGCCATGGTCATCGTCGAGCACCACGCCGAGACCGTGCTGCCGATCGTCGACCGCGCCTACGTGCTGGTGAACGGCCAGATCGCCTTTGCCGGCGACGCGGAGATCCTGGAGCGGGATCATGAGTTGCAGGCGCGCCTGCTCGGCGTGGTCCAGGCCGAGACGGCACAGGCCCGCGGAGCAGCCTAACCGAGAGAGAACAACAATGATCAGCCTGAACCTGACCGGCGCAACGCGCCTCAACATCATCGTCGGCGATCCCATCGCCCAGGTGAAATCGCCTGCCGGTGTGACGCAGGCTTTCGTCAACCGCGGCTATGACGCCATCCTGGTGCCGGTGCAGATCGACAGCGACCACCTGAAAGCGCTGCTGACGACCGCGACCGAGATCCGCAACCTCGACGGCGTCATCGTCACGGTCCCGCACAAATTCGCTTGCTACGAATTCTGTTCGAGCGCGACCGACCGCGCCCGCCTGCTCGGATCTGTCAACATCATGCGGCGGCGCCGCGAGGGGGGGTGGCATGGCGATCATGTCGATGGGCTGGGTTTCGTCGGGGCGGTGCGCGCCAGCGGCTACGATCCGGCCGGCAAGCGCGCCCTGCTGGTCGGCGCCGGCGGAGCCGGGTCCGCGATCGCCATGGCACTGGTCGAAACCGGCGTACGCACCCTCGCCATCCACGACAATGATGTGGCCCGGCGCGACCAGCTGATCGGAAAGCTGAAGACGCTGGGTAAGGCCGAGATCGGCCCGGGCTCCGCCGACCCTACCGGCTTCGATCTCGTCGCCAACGCGACGCCGCTCGGCATGAAGGCCGGCGATCCGCTGCCGCTCGACGTGTCAAAGCTCAACGAACGTACGTTCGTCGGCTGCGTCATCACGAGCCCTGTGATCTCGCCGCTCGTTGAAGCAGCGCGCCGTCTCGGCTGCAAGACGTCGACGGGCAGCGAGATGTACAACGCGCTGCAGAGCTCGATGGTCGATTTCCTGCTTCAAAGCGACAGCTCGAGGTAACCGCCATGTTCAGGAACATCAACGAGATTTCCGACGGCGCGCCCTACGATCTGGTCGTGATCGGCTCCGGTGCCGCCGGGATGGCAGCCGCCCTGTTCGCCGCAATCGAAGGGCGCAAGGTCCTCCTGGTCGAGCGCACCGAATATGTCGGCGGGACCAGCGCGCTGTCGGCGGCAACCACGTGGGTGCCCAACTCCCACCATTCCAGGAGCGTCAACCCCGACGACAGCCGGGACAAGGCGCGCAAGTTCCTCGACGGCGTCGTCGGCAATCATTCCGCCCCGTCGATGCGCGAGGCCTTTCTCGACAGCGCGCCGGAAGCAATTGCGGCGCTCGAAGCCAACAGCGTGGTCAAGTTCCGCCCCTACGCCACCCATCCCGATTACGAGCAGCAGTTCGAGGGCGCCACCATGCGCGGCCGGGCGCTCGAGCCGGTGCCGTTCGACGGCCGCAGCCTCGGACCCGACCTCGACAAGATCCGCCCGCCGATCCCGGAGTTCACGATCTTCGGCGGCATGATGGTCGACCGCACCGACATCGGCCACCTGCTCGCGATCAGGAAATCGGCGCGCTCCGCGGCTCACGCTATCAAGATCCTCGCACATTATGCCGGCGATCGGCTCAGGGGCCGGCGCGGCTCGCGCCTGGTGATGGGCAACGCATTGATCGGTCGTTTCCTGGCGTCTCTGAATGCGCGCGGCGTCGAGATCCTGATCCGGACCGAGGTCCAGGATCTCGTGAGCGAGAACGGCACCGTCACCGGCGCGATCCTCAAATCGGGTGCAACGACCCGCCGCGTCGCGGCCACCAACGGCGTCGTGCTCGCGGCCGGCGGCTTCAACCGGCATCCGCGACGCCGCGCCGAGCTATTGCCCCAGGGCGAAACGTACAGCCCTTCGGCGCCGGGACATACCGGCGCCATGCAGGACATCGCATTGCGGCTTGGCGCCCGGTTTGGCGAGGGCAATCTCGACAACGCCTTCTGGGCGCCGGTCTCGATCCGCAAGCGCGCTGACGGCAGCACGGCGAGCTTCCCGCATTTCGTCATGGATCGTAGCAAGCCCGGGACGGTCTGTGTCGATCAGACGGGACGACGCTTCGTCAACGAATCCGTCTCCTATCACCTGTTCGGACGAGCAATGTTCGAGCACAACAAGCAGGTGCCGTGCATCCCCTGCTTCATCATCACCGACGCGGTCGGGCTCTCGAAATACGGTCTCGGCATGGTGCGGATGGGCACGCGCGACCTCACGCCTTATCTTGCCGACGGCTACCTGATGGAAGGCGCCAGTATCGCCGATCTCGCCGCCAGGATCGGCGTGCCGGCGGCCAGTCTCGAAACGACGATCGCGGCGATGAACCGCTATGCCGCAAGCGGCGTCGATCCCGATTTCGGCCGCGGCACCACGGCCTATCACCGCGTCAATGGCGATGCATCCATCGGGCCCAATCCGACGCTGGGTCCGATCTCGACTGCGCCCTACTATGCCGTACGGCTCTATCCCGGCGACATCGGGGCGGCCACAGGTCTCGTCATCAACGAATGGGCGCAGGTCACGCGCGCCGACGGCACTGCGATCCCGGGCCTCTATGCCTGCGGCAATGAGGCCAATTCGATCATGGGCGGCACCTATCCCGGGCCCGGCATCACCATCGGTCCTGCCATCACGTTCGCCTACCGCGCAGTGCGGCACGCCGTCGGCGCGGCCCAGGCACGGCGCGCAGCGTGATCCGGAGGCTGATTTGACAGGCGACCACAATCTCGACTGCGATCTGCTCGTCATCGGCTCGGGCGCGGGCGGCCTGGCGGCGGCGGTCACCGGCGCCTCGCTCGGTCTCGACGTCATTTTGATCGAGAAAGAAGAGCAGCTCGGCGGGACCACGGCCTGGTCGGGCGGCTGGATGTGGATCCCGGGCAATCCGCTGGCGAAAGCCGCCGGCATCGTCGAGCCTCCCGAGCAACCGAGACTCTATTTGCGGCACGAACTCGCGGACGGCTATGACGAGAGCCGGGTCGAGATGTTCCTCGAGCAAGGTCCGCGCATGGTCGAGTTCTTCCGGCGCGAAACCCATCTGGCCTTCATCGACGGCAATCAGATTCCGGATTTTCACGGCAGGAGTCCGGGTGCGGTGACGGGCGGCCGCTCGGTCTGCGCCGCGCCGATCGACGGCCGCGAGCTCGGCCCTCGTATCCGCGATCTCAAGCCGCCTCTGGATGAAGTCGCCCCGTTCGGAATGGGCATCGCCTCCGGCGCCGATCTCAGGCATTTCCTCAATGCCCGCTCGTCTCCGACCTCGTTCTTCCACGTCGCCCGCCGGCTTGCGCGGCATATGCTCGACCTGCTGCGCTTCGGTCGCGGCATGCATCTCGTCAACGGCAATGCCCTGGTGGCACGGCTGCTGAAATCCGCCGATAGCCTCGGCGTCCGCATCATGCCGGGGACACCCGCGCAATCGTTGCTGCGGGAGGGGGCTCGCGTCGTGGGCGCCCGCGCTGGGCGCGACGGCACGACGATCGAGATTCGCGCGCGCCGCGGCGTCGTGCTCGCCTGTGGAGGCTTTCCGCACGACACGCAACGGAAGGCTGCGCTGTTTGCCCATGCCCCGACCGGCCACGAGCATTGGTCGGCGGCACCCGCGAGCAACACCGGCGAAGGCATCCGCCTCGGCGAGGCCGTCGGCGGGCGGCTGCGGACCGATCTCTCCGATGCAGGGGCCTGGGCGCCCGTGTCGCTGGTACCGCATCGCGACGGCTCGTTCGCTCACTTCCCGCATCTGATCGAGCGCGCCAAGCCCGGGCTGATCATGGTGCGCAGCGACGGGACGCGGTTTGCCAACGAGGCCGATTCCTATCATGACGTAATGAAGGCGCTGTTTGCCGCCACGCCGAAAGGCACGCCGGCCGAAGCCTGGGCGATCTGCGACGCAAAGTTCCTCAAGCGTTACGGTCTTGGCCGCGTGCGTCCCCCGCCCTTCCCCGTCGCGCCCTGGATCCGCAACGGCTATCTGAAGCGGGGCGCGACCATCGCAGCGCTCGCGCGGGCCTGCGACATCTGCGCCGACGGACTCGTAGCGACGATCGAGCACTACAATCGCTTCGCCGCCCGCGGTGAAGATCCCGCCTTCGGGCGCGGTGAGGCGCCCTACAATCGCGTGCAGGGTGATGCGGCGCATCTGCCAAATCCTTGCATCGCGCCCATCGAATCCGGCCCGTTCTATGCGGTCAAGATCGTGGCCGGCAGTCTCGGCACGTTCGCAGGCCTCGCCACCGACGAATATGCCCGCGTGCTCGATGGGCAGGCCACGCCGATCGACGGCCTCTACGCCGTCGGCAACGACATGGCGAGCATCATGGCCGGGCGGTATCCGTCGGGCGGCATTACGCTCGGCCCAGCCATGACCTTCGGCTACATCGCCGCGCACCATGCCGGCGGAATTCCACTCGCGAACAACCGGTCGGCCGCGGCCTGACCGCATGGAGAAGAACATGCTCTACGAGATCGCAACCCTGACGGTGAAACTCGGCACCGCGGCCAAGGCCGTGGCCGGCATCGGCGACTACGTCAGCGCATCGGGCGCCAATGGCACGCTGCTCGGCTGCTGGGCCAGCGAGATCGGCGAGCTCAACCAGCTCCTGGTGCTGCGCTCATTCAGCGATCACGAGGCGTGGCGCGCCGAGCGCGAGCGTGCATTGCGTACGACAAATCCCTTCGGAGCCGGCGAGGCCATCACCGGGATGAGCTTCGATACCTATGCGCCGTTTCCGTTCCTGCCGCCGCTCGCGCCGGGCAAGTACGGCAGCGTCTACGAGATCCGCACCTATCGTCTCAAGCACGGCGGCGTTCCTCCGACGATCGCGGCATGGGAAGCAGCCATGCCCGAGCGCGGCAAGCTGTCGCCGCTCTCGATCGCAATGTATGCGCTCGACGGGCCGCCACGCTTCACTCATATCTGGCCGTTCGCCAGCCTGGATGCCCGCGCCGCGGTGCGCGCCGAGTCCGTTGCCAATGGCATCTGGCCGCCGAAGGGCGGACCCGACTGGCTGACCGGCGACATGCGCTCGATCATTGCACTGCCAACGGCAATCTCTCCGCTGGCCTGAGGCGACGATCATGCCGCACATCTATTCACTCGCGTACCTCACTTCGGCGCCAATGGCACCCCCGGATGCGCTGGTCCTCGCCGCCAAGCTCGGCTACCAGGCGATCGGGGTTCGCATCGCGCCTGCGGCGCCGGGCGGCGACTTCTCACCGCTCACCACCGATGCAGCCATGCTGCGCGAAACCATCCGGCGCATCGACGATACGGGAGTTGCAGTGTTCGACGTCGAGATCGCACGACTGGGGGTGGATTTCGAGCCGGAGCGCTTCGCGTCCTTTCTCGACACGGCCGGACGGCTGAATGCGCGCGCGATCCTGGTCGCCGGCGACGATCCAGACGAAGCGCGGCTGACAGAGTCGTTCGCAAACTTCTGCCGCGCCGCCGCGCCTTACGGCCTCACCGCCGATCTCGAATTCATGCCATGGACAGCAGTGAAGAACGCCAAGGAGGCTTTGCGGATCGTGACCAACGCCAATGAGCCCAACGGCCGCGTGTTGGTCGACGCGCTGCACGCCGCGCGCTCCGCGACCACTCTCGCCGATATCGCGTGCCTGCCGCACGACTTGCTGAGCTACGCCCAGCTCTGCGATGCACCCGCTGGCATCCCCACCAGCAATGACGAGCTGATCCACACCGCGCGCTGCGCGCGGCTTCTGCCGGGCGACGGCGGCATCGATCTCGCCGGGATCGTCCGCGCGCTGCCGGACGATCTTCCGCTCAGTCTCGAGATTCCTAACGACGAGTGGCTTCCGAAGCTCGGAGCGGAGGAATGGGCACGGCGGGCGCTGGCCGCAGCCGAGACGACCGTCGCGCACGCGGCAAGGGGGACGGCGAGCGCATGACCGGGCTCAATTTTGAAGGTCGCATCGCCGTCATTTCCGGCGGCTGCGGCGGCATCGGCCGGGCGGTTCGCGAACGGCTTGTAGCCGGCGGCGCCAAAGTGCTCGTCTGGGATGTCGCGGATGAGGCAGATGAACGGGTCGATCTCACCGACGAGACCGCCGTCGACGAGGCGATGGCGCGCCTCCTTGCGCGACACGGCCGCATCGACGTTCTTGTCAATGCCGCCGGCATCACCGGCCCCACGGTCAATATCGAGCAGTACAGCCTTGCCGATTGGCGGCGTGTTCTTGACGTGAACCTGACCAGCACCTTCCTCTGCTGCAAGGCCGCCATCACACCGATGCGACAGCAAAACGGTGGCCGCATCGTCAACCTGGCCTCGATCGCGGGCAAGGAAGGCAATGCCAGCATGACCGGCTATTCCGCGGCAAAGGCCGGCGTGATCGCGCTAACGAAATCTCTCGGCAAGGAGCTGGCCGGTACCGAAATTCGCGTCAACGCCATTGCACCTGCCGTGATCGCCACCGATCTCGTCAAGCAGATGACGGAGGAAGCCTATCGGAACGTGTTGGCAAAGATCCCGCTCGGACGCGCAGGCCTGCCGAAGGAAGTCGCCGCGCTGGTCGCCTGGCTCGCCTCCGATGAATGCTCGTTCTCGACTGGCGCCGTCTTCGATCTTTCCGGAGGGCGCGCAACGTATTGAGTTGTCTTAAGATGACCGCTTGATACGGATCCGTCGAACATCGATTGCGCCGCGGAGGAGCCCTGCCCGTCTGATCCCGGCCTTGGAATCCTTTGCAGCGTGTCTTCTGGTCAACACATGCTGATCATCGCTCGTGGACCGCAAGCATGCACAAGGTTCCGATGAGGGGTCCTGCCGCGAGGACAGCAAAGGCCGCCGCAAACGAGCCGGTTGCCGCGAACACCACGCCAACAACGCTCGGAACGATCACGCTTCCGAGCTGCCAGAGAGCATTGATCATACCGGTCGCGGTCGCCGTCATCCGCATGTCGACCCTCTCGGTGATCATTGCGGCAAGCAGCGGGCTGTAGACCACGGCAGTCAACCCAAGGAGCGGCGCTGCGATCAGGAATCCGCTTTTCGTGTGCATCATACCGAATACGATCAGCATCGCGGCGAACGCGAGAAGGTCGCAGATGACAAGATTGCGGCGCTTGCCGCCAAGCATGTCCGAGAGCAGTCCATAGAGGGGCTTTGAGACTGCAGCCGCGATACCAAAGATCAGGGCGATCGCGCCCGCATCCACTGGACTGAGCTGATAGCCCCGGATCATCAGCGCGGTCGCCCAGAACGCAAATCCCCACGTACCCCAATTGGCACCGAAGCCGGCAAGCGCGATCAGAACGAGGTTCCTGTCGGCCCACAGTGCTGCAAATCCGCGGCGCCATGTCACCTGATCGGGCGTCTTCGAGTTGCGTTCGCCGGCCCCCGCCGGCGTCAAGTCGGTCAAGAGGAACAGGCAGATCACGGCAACGAGTACCGTGAGGCCACCGAGGCCCCAATAGAGCGCACGCCAGCCGACGACGCCCAGCAGCATCGGAAAGATCGCGTTTGCGGCGGCGACACCGATCGACGGCGCCGTCGAAAACAGACCAAGCGCCCTGCCGCGCTCGGTTCGGCCGAACCAATCGGCGACAACCTTGACGCAAGCAGCATAGTCCGCGCCGGCGAACAGGCCCATCAGGGCCTGCAGTACGAGCCCCATCGCAAATGAACTGGTCAACCCGAACAGAAACGTGCACGCGGCAAGCGGCGCGAGCGCGAAAAACAGCATCAGCCGCGATCCGATACGGTCAGTTACGAAGCCTGCAAGGCCGCTCGCGATCACGTAGCCGGTGTAGAAGGCCGTCACGTACAGGCCAAGTGTTGCGACCGGAATGTCCAGTGATTTGCTGGCCATGAGATTGGCATTCGCCCATGCCAGCCGGTCGAGGAAGGTCACCAGGAAAGCGGTAAAAACGACCGAAAGGACCACCCATCGATAAGAACCAACCGAACCTTTCGGCTCGGCCGGAGCCGTTGCTGACGCGTCAACCCCTGCATTGGCGCCCCCCGTAGATGCACGTGTCGCATCATCCTGTGCAACGCGCGGTCGCGTGTTCGCAACGACATTCATGGGACGGGCCTTTCCAGTGTCTTGCCGGTCAGCTCCGGCGCGGTCGCCATGCAGGCGTGCGACGAGGGGATGGCCTGGAAGCGCCAACCCTGTTGTTGTCGTGCACGCGCCCGGAACGGGTCGATCGCCGCCATTGCAGGCGCTTCGCAACTCACGTAGATCGTGTCGAGATCCGCCCCGGCCGGCTTGGTCAAGCGGGGCGCTGTGCGCATGGTATTGGTCTCGATCATCCGCTCAGCTAACGGCAGTTGCCGGCGGCAGATGGCCACGCGACGGCAGGGCCCCTGCTGCAGTCAGACTCTTCTGAACAGTCCCGTGCGGCAACGCCCGCACGTCCCAGCCGTACGCCCCGGCATGCGCCGCGAGGTGGCCGGCGGCCTGGCCCAGTGCCATGGCTGTGGCCTGGTGCCGGATCGCCCCATTCGCCTCGCGGGTCGCCGAGATGGCCCGACCGGTGACGACGAGATTCCTGACCGAAATGCAGGTCATGCTGCGCGCTGGAATCTCGAACGGCTGCGCCGGCATGAAGAGCCGGAGCTTGCCATCTTCCTCATGCACATCCAAGGGACCGCAGCCCAGCGCTACCGCATCCTCGAACGGTGTGGCACCGACCACATCCTGTTCCGTAAGCAGGTAGTCGCCGACCAGCCGAACGCTTTCTCGCACGCCGACATGGCTTGCAATTCCAGCCAGCTCGCAAGCTGCAAATCCCGGCATTCTCCGCTTGAGGAAGCCGGCGATGCGACTGACCTGATAGCGTCCGATAAACTCCGCCCTGGTCAGATCGTTGGGGTCGAGATTATCGAGCCCATCCAGATGGCTCATCAGGCAGATGGCGTCAGACGTGCCGACCGGCGAGACGGACAGGACATCCCAGAACAGCTCACCTGTGGCCATGCCCTCGAGAGCAATCGCGCGCTTTTCCTGCCTTGAGAGGGCGCGAAAGCGAGCGACATCGACGTGGGACAATCGAAAGACGAGGCTCATTCCCATGCGGTGCCGACCCGCCTCTACGTCCGCCAGTGGCGCTCCTGCGTGGCGCGCAACGACCGCATCCCCGGTCGCGTCGATAAAGCAGCTCGCCCCCACGTTGAGCCGTCCGCCGGACGTTTCGATCTGCACCCCGGTCACACGGTCGTCGTCTCGGGAGGCGCCGCAAATCCGGGCATGAACCAATGCAGACGCCCCGCTCTCCAGGACGAGCTCATCGGCGACGAGCTTTACGATTTCGGGATTGAACGGAAGGCGCTTGAGGTGAAGGGGACGCACGGTGGCTTCCGCCAGCACGTAGTTTTCAAAGCCGTTGGATCCGCCCCGGGCGATCACCCGCTCGGCAAATTCCATGGGCAGGCCGCCGACAGCGCATGTCTCGCCATTGTAGAAGCCGAGCCACTGCGCCACCATCGACGTTGTGCCGGCGCCACCGAAGCAGCCGGATGTTTCCACGACCAGGACGCGTGCACCCTGCCGGGCGGCAGACACCGTCGCCATTAGACCCGAAGCACCCCCGCCGGCTACCACGATATCAAAATGATCGCCCGAGCGGACCGGCGGAAGCCGGCCGGCCCTTTGCAACACCTCGCTACTGCCGATGGTCATGGCGCTCCTTCCCTTCGCTCGCGTGTTCAACGCCCGTGTTCTTATCCGGACTATGTGCGCAGGCCGAGACTGGACGCCAGGGCGAACTGTGCGTTTTTGTGCCAAAGTGTGCGCTATACGCACAGTAGTGGAGATCTGATCGATGGCATCGTCGAAACCGAGGTATTATCGGCCGATTGCGGAGGAGAAACTGAACCGGAATTTCGTAACGGCTTTTGCGCGCGGACTTGCGGTCATCCAGTCGTTCGGCGCCGAGAACAGGGCCATGACGCTGGCGCAGGTCGCCGAACGTACCGGGATGGACCGGGCGGTGGCGCGTCGCCTCCTCCTTACGCTGGTGGAGCTTGGCTTCGCTCGCCTGCATGAGCGTCGCTTCGAGCTGACAACGCGCGTGCTCCGGCTCGCCTACTCGTTTCTGTCGTCCGCCGGTTTCGGCGCTTCCCTGCAACCATTTCTAGACCAGCTCGCCCGTTCGATCGGCGAGACAGTCTCACTCGCCGTGCTCGACGAAGCTGAAGTCGTATTCGTCGCGCGATCCGACATTCCCGGCCGGCGACTGTCTTACGTCGTCACGACAGGCATGCGACTGCCGGCGTTCTCCTCCGCATCCGGACGCGTGTTGCTCGCCTACAAGCCACGCGTCGAAGTGGAGCGGCTGCTGGCGCGGACCAGGATCGTCCGCCACACGCGGCACACGGTCATGCTCAAGCGCGAGATTCTTTCGCTGATCGTCGAGAGCAAGGTGAAGGGCTACTGCATCAACTACGAAGAGCTGGAGGACGGTTTGGTCAGCGTCTCGGTTCCGGTGTTCAATCGAGCCGGTCTTGTCGTCGCGACGCTCAATGCGAGCACGAGCTCGGCGCGCGCCAACAGGGAAAAACTGGCTGGAGAATTTGTCTCCAAGCTGAAGGGGATGGCGGGCGAGCTTTCGTCGATGCTGCCGTAGGAGCACGGTCCATTCGCCTTGTGCGCACAGCGCACAGACTGGAGCTTTTTTGCAGAATTTCCGTTGGCACGCTTTCGTTCGAAGGACCAGTATGGTTCCTGACGCGGGACGAGCTCTGAGAGATCGTGTTAGAGATGCTGTGGAGACGAGCATTCCTTTGTGGCGCCATGGCTCTTGGGCACTATTCCGAGCAGGTTCATGCGCAGGCAAACATGCCAGGCATGGTAACGATCGCTGTGAGGTGCCCTGCAGGTCGCCCCGCCGACACTATAGCGTGCCCTCGCTGCGGAATACCTCAGTACAAGCGTGGACTGCAATTACCATCAGCTGCAAACTGGCCACACCCCATGCTGACTGCCCCGCAAGCTTGCACATCTCATGCTCGCCTAGACCTGCGCGATCACAAGGGGGACCAATGCCTTATGTTCAGCTGAACCTTCCGGGACATTACCCAGCGGCAGCCAAGCGAAAGGCAGCTGAAGTCATCGGCAAACTCTACTGCGAGGAACTACTGGCGCCGCCGGGGGTAGTGAACATCGGCTTTGTAGAGCTCGGGTGCGACAATCTCTATCGCACAGGCTTCGCGCCGATTGAGACGGTGGCGCTCGCAATGGTCGATATCAGGGCAGGACGCAGTGTCGATCAGCGCACGCGGTTCGCTCGCAGACTGACCGAAGCCTGCGAAACCCATCTCGCCGTCCCTGCTGCGATGTTCACCGTCCTCTTCACGCAGCACGCAGGTGACGAGGCTTATCGAAACGGGCGCCTCGCCCCTGACTGGTCGCCGGCCGAGGGCCAGACCAGGCATGCCGGCTGGACATCCAGGGAATGACCAAGTGCTACGGAGGAATCACGTGTCGCAATCATGAGTGAGGCGCTCGAGCAGCGCGATCGCCATCTTCGCCGAACACGATGGGCCATTCACGGGTTATGGCCGCTCGTTATAACCGCAAGACTGTTCAGAGAGGAAACGAGAATGATCTACGAAATGCGCCAGTATCGCTGCGTACCCGGCCGCCTGCCGGCATTGCTGAAGCGGTTCGAGACTGCCACGCTGAAGATCTGGGAGAAGCATGGCATCAAGCAGGCCGGGTTCTTCACCACGATGATCGGCGAATCTAACCAGGAGCTGACCTATTTCCTGGCCTGGGAGTCGCTCGCCGAACGCGAAAAGAAATGGGGCGCGTTCGTGGCCGATCCGGATTGGCACGAGGCGAGCAACAAGTCCCATGCGGACGGCCAGATCATCGCCAACATCGTCAGCCAGATTCTGGCCCCGACGGCATTCTCTTCGGTCAAATAGCCGTCCTTCCGGACAGAAGGCTGCGGCGCACCACTGATGTTCGAAGGCTAGAGCCGCGCGACCATAGCGACCGAATGGGTGGGATCAACCCAATTCGCCGATCTCAGCCCGAGCCTGTTCCAACAGCGTGGTAAGCACGGCCGAAATAGATCAAACTATCCGTATAGCATGACCTCTGCAGCGCGACCACGCGACAGAACAGCACGTCGTGCGTGCCGACATTGACCATGTGGGCGATCCGACAATCGAACGCAGCAGTGCAGTCGACGAGGAGCGGCGCTCCCGTCTCGAGCGTCGACCATGTGGCCGCGGCGAACCGCTCCTCGGCTGGCACCTTGCCGCCGAACAGGCGAGACAGCGGCTCGTGCCGCGCCGAGAGCACGTTGACGCAGACCGCCTTGTTGCGTGTCACGCTGCCATAGGCGGAAGACGCTCGGTTGATGCAGACCAGTAGCGTCGGCGGATCGTCGGTGACGCTGCAAATCGCAGATGCGGTAAACCCAGCGCGGCCCGCGCTGCCGTCGGTCGTCACGATACTGACGGCGGCACCGAGACAGGCCATCGCGTCGCGGTAATCCTGAGGGGCCACGCTCCGCATCGTCATCCTCACGCGCCCGCCGCGGGCGGATATGCGAGTTCGCGCAGCACCTGCGCTAGCACGGAGGCGCCGGCGGCGACATGATCGGGCTCGGCCCATTCGTGCTCGACATGGCTCACCCCGTGGCGGCACGGGATGAAGATCATCGCGGCCGGACAGATTTTTGCGAGATGACGCGCGTCGTGACCGGCGGCCGACAGGATGTCCATGGCCGGGTGCCCCTGCTCCCGCGCCGCCTTCGCGATGCTCGCACGTAGGCGCGAATCGAAGACGTTCGACGGCGCATCGACGAGCGGCGTCACGGTAACCGAGCACGGCGGCGCCTTCTCTCGGCAAAGAGTGTTGATGCGCGCGCCGGCCGCGTCGAGCACCGCATTGTCAGGGTGACGCAGATCGATGCTGAAGCTGACGCGCGACGGCACCACCGACGGCGCGTTCGGCGCGACGGCGATCCGGCCGATGGTGAACTTGATGTCGGCATCGATGGTGCCGATCTCGGAATGCAGCGCGGTCGCCATCCGGGCAAAAGCCGCGAGCGCATCGCGCCGCTCCTGCTGCGCCAGCGTGCCGGCGTGGCCCTCGGCACCCTCGAGCACGACCTGAAAGGTCTTCTTGCCCTGGATGCCGGTGACGACACCGATGGTGCAGCCGGCCGCTTCCAGCAGGGGTCCCTGCTCGATGTGTAATTCGAGATAGGCTCCGGCAGCAAAGCCGAGCGACCGGCGCGGCATATCGGGAAAAGCCTGGTGGAGGCGGTCGAGCGCCTCGCCGACACTGACGCCGTCTGCATCGCGCGCGGCGCGGATCGCGTCCATGTCGCGCTCACCGGTAAAGGCCTCCGAGCCCATCATGCCCGGCGCGAAGCGCGAGCCTTCCTCGTTCATCCAGGCGACGACGACGATATCGCGCGCGGGCTTGTCGCCCTGCCCGGCCAGCGAGACCACCGCCTCCAATGCCGCCATCACGCCGGCGGCGCCGTCGAACTTTCCGCCGGTCGGCTGGCTGTCGAGATGACTGCCGAGCAGCAGCGGCGGTGCGGCGCGATCGCGGCCGGCCAGGGTCAGGAACAGGTTTCCCGCAGCATCCGTTGACGGCGTCGAGCCCGCTTCGCGCGCCCAGCCGATGACGCGGCGCCAAGCCGCGATCTCCCCGTCGCTCAGCGCCTGACGGTTGACCCCGCCGGCCGGCGTCGCCCCGATCTCGGCGAGCGCCATCAAGCGGGTCCAGAGCCGATCGGCGTTGATCAGAGGCTTGCCCGCCATCGGCTACTTCGTGCGCATGATCTGACCCGGCAGCGCGCGCGGATCGCGCGGCAGCCAGCGTCCGGCCTCGACCTGGGCAATGAACTCGGCGAGCAGTGCGTTGAATGCCGCCGGCTCTTCGAGATTGAGCGTGTGACCGGTCTTGGGAAAGACCGAGAGACCGCAGGCGGGAATCGTCTTCTTCAGGAAGATGCCGGGCTGCAGACAATGGTCGTCCTCATCGCCGACGATAACCAGCGTCGGCACCATCATCTTCTTCAGGCCGTCTTCGAGGTCATAGAATGACGGCCGCCGCGCCTGGACGCCACGCATCGTGTTGGCGGCGCCGCGGTCGGAATGGGTGGCGAGCCGATCGGCGAATTCCTGCCAGCCGCGCGGATCCTTGTTCTGGAACTGCACCCGGCTCGCACCGAGCGCATAGATCCTGGAAAACTCCTTCGCTCCCTGCTTCTCGAAACTGTCGGCGACTTCGCGCGAGACGCCGCGAAAATACTCCTCGAACTCCTTCTCGCAGCCATAACCGGCGCCGGCCACCGTGAGCGACAAAGCGCGCTCCGGCGTGCGCAGGCCGAAATGCACCGTACAGAATCCGCCCATGGAGAGGCCGACGATATGCGCCATATCGATCTTGAGCGCGTCGAGCACGGCGACCGCATCATCAGCGGCGATCGCCTGCGAATAGGCCTCCGCGCTGTCAGGCACGTCCGACGGCGGATAGCCGCGCGCGGCGTAGCTGATGCAGCGATGGCGCCGGCTGAAATAGCGCAGCTGCGGCTCCCAGCTTGCGTGGTTGCCGCCGAATTCGTGGATGAAGAGGATCGGCGTGCCCTCGCCGGCCTCTTCCACATGGAGCTTCACGCCGTCCTTCGTCGTGATCATCGTCATCGGCATCGTCCCTAGAATTGCGGCGGCAGATCGTTGAGCGTGCGCGCCTGCGCGACCATCTCCGGCAGCAGCGTGCACAGCTTTTCGACCCAGCCTTGCGGCACCGAGGTGCTGATCTTGACGAAGCGGTCGCCAAAACGCTGGGTGTGATAGGTGCCCTGGCGGATCATGATGCCCTGGCGGCGATAGCATTCGACCAGCGCTTCGGGTCGGATGCCCGCCGTGATGGTTTCGAGCACGAGGAAGTTGCCGTGCGAGGGCATGATCGGCAGCGCCAGCCCGTCGATTGCGGCCGCCGCCTCCTGGATCATCGCCTTGTTGGTACGGTCGATGCTGCGCACCTTCTTCATCCATTCGGCCTTCACCGACAGCCCCGCCTGCGCCGCGCGCTGGGCGATGACGCTGGCGCCGAGCACGCTTGTGGAGGTCTGCGCCAACTCCTCGAACAGGTCAGGCGCTGCGACGAGCGCCCCGATCCGCAGGCCTGCAAGCCCGAGCCATTTCGAGAAGCTGGTCGAGACCACCGAGCCTTTCGGGGCGACATGAAGGGCCGGCGTGTGGCCGTCGGCGAAATCGCGATAGGTGCAGTCGTGCACCAGCAGCGCGCCGCAATCGCGCGCGATCGCGGCAAAGCTCTCGATCTCCTCGCGCGTATAGCGGATGCCGAGCGGATTGTTGGGATCGACGAGATAGATGATCGCCGTGCGCTCATCGACATGCGCCCTCAAGGCTTCCGGCGTCAGGCGGTAGTTGCAGGCGGGATCGTAGATCGGGATCTCGATCACCTCGGCGCCCTGCTGGCGCGCGAACAGGCACGGCCATTTCCAGGTCGGATCGGTAGTGACAAGCGTGGTGCCGGGCTTGCAGCGTGCACGGCAGATCATCGCCAGTGCGTTGACGCCGCCCTCGGTCACCAGGGCCTCTGCGCCCGGCGTGCCGAGATCCGCGACGATCGCCTCGCGCAGCGCCTCGAAGCCGAGCGGTGGGGCATAGGCATTGAACTCGCCTGCCTCGATCGAGCGCAGCATGGCCTCGCGCACGGCGGGGTGGCTCTCGATATGGTTGGTGTTCTGGCCGAGCCAATAGAGTCCCGGCGTCGCCGAGAGCTCGTCGAAATAGCGGTTGCGGACCAGCGCCGCGGATTGAGGCTTCGACATCGACGCCTCAGATCACCGAGCCGCGCGCGGCGATGCCGCCGTCGATCGTCACCACGGTGCCGGTGATGTAGCCGGACCGCGGCGAGGACAGGAAGGCGACGAGATCGGCGACCTCTTCCGACGTCGCCGGCCGTTTGCCCGGATATTTGTCGAACAGCTCCTCCCAGCGGCTTTCGTCACCGAGCATGTCGATCGCCTTGCGCTTCATGATCTTGAGCATGCGGTCGGTCGCAACCGGACCCGGATTGACCGCGACCACGCGCACGCCGTGGTCGAGGCTGCGCCCGCCGAGCGCCTTGGTGAAGGACATCAGCGCCGCATTGCCGGTCGAGCCCGCGATGTAGCTCGCGTCCCAGTTCTCGCCGGAATTGCCGATGATGTTGATGATGACGCCGTCCCTGCCCTTCATCCGCGGGTAATAAAGGCGCGACAGCGTGATGTAGCCGAACACCTTGAGATCGAAGCCACGCCGCCAGGCGGCGTCGTCGAGGATCTCCAGCGAGCCTGCCGGGATGTCGCCGGCATTGTTGATGAGGATGTCGATGTCGCCGACTTCGGCGGCCAGCTTCTCCATCGCGGACGTGCTCGACAGGTCGAGCGCATAGATCGTGATCTTCACGCCATGGCGGGCTTCGAGCGCCTTCTTGGCCTCAAGCAGGGCTTCGCCGTTGCGGGCGGCGAGATGGAGATGACACCCCTCGGCGGCGAAGAGCTCGGCCACCGCCAGTCCAATTCCTTTCGACGCGCCGGTGATGAGGGCGGTCTTGTTCGTCAGCTTCAGGTCCACTCCGGGTCTCCAGGATGCAGGCTAGATATACAAGGTCTAGCAATTTGCATACCAAGAGGCAGAAGGTCATTCGAAGGCGGCGAGGAAGTCCAAGAGGTTGTCGCCGAGCAGGTTGACGTGGTCCCGCATGGCGCTGTGCGCCCGCTCCGGGTCGTGGGCCAGGATCGCCTGCATGATCGCCTCGTGCTCGCGAACGGTATCGGCGATCCGGCTCGGCATTCGCGTCACCCGGCGGCGATAGGCGGCGACCTGATTGCGCAGCTTGCGGGTCTGATCGGCGAGGAAGGCGTTGCGCGAGGCCTCGTAGATCGCTTCGTGGAATTCCTGATTGATGTCGTAGAACACGTCGATGTCGCCGGTTTCGCCTGTCGCGACAAGTCGCTGGTGAATCTCACCAATTTCGGCACCCCAGGCCTGGGAGACGCGTCTTGCGGCCAGCCGCGCGCAGAGCCCCTCAAGCTCTGCCATGACCTGAAACATCTCTATCAGCGCCTGCGCCTTGATGCTGCGGACCGTCGCCCCCTGCCGGCCGCGCAGCTCGACCAGATTGTTCGCCGCCATCAGGCGGAACGCCTCCCGCACCGGCGTGCGGGAGACGCCGAAGCGCTGCGCGATCTCCTGCTCGTCGAGCCGGCTACCCGGCTCCAGACGGCCGGCTGCGATCGCGCCCTCGAGCCTCTGGCGCAGGCTTTCCGCGAGCGTCATGCCGGAGGTCGCGGTGAGGGTTTCATGACCATTTTTGACGCGCTTGCCTGCGCCATGTGCACCAATACCCGCCATCATGGTTCTCCAATTTCAATATACGTATACATATTGGCGCTCCTATCCCCACGAAATGACCGGTTTTCTCCCGGAGATGCGGGTGCCGCCGAGATATTCGGCCGTCGTTCTCGCAAGTCTTATGCCTGATTTGCGCGACAATCGTATTGGCACACGAGTTGCTAAGAGATTTTGACGCGGTCCTGCTTCCGTATGCGAATGACCGCCGCAATTATACAAGGATACCCCGGTGCAGGCTGCCCGCCTCCCCCATCCCGGCCCGGCCCCCGAAGCCCCGCAGGCTCAGCCCAAGCCTGAGCCGCTGCTTGAACTTCGCGCGATCAACAAGACATTCGGTGCTGTCGCGGCCCTGTCGGGACTTCAGGCGAACATCGCCCCCGGCGAGTTCGTCACCGTCGTCGGCCCCAGCGGCTGCGGCAAGAGCACCCTCTTCAACATCGTCGCAGGCCTGGAAGAGCCGGATGCCGGCGGCATCCTGCGCTTCGAAGCGAAGAGCTGCCATGCCGCCGACCTGCTCGGCCGCGTCTCCTTCATGCCGCAGCGCGATTTGCTGTTTCCCTGGCGCAACGTGGTGGACAACGCCATCCTCGCGCTCGAGGTCGAGGGGATGCCGCGCGATCAGGCGCGCGCCAAGGCGCTGAAAATGCTGCCCGAGTTCGGCCTCGCCGGCTTCGAGAAGCAATATCCCAATCAATTGTCGGGCGGCATGCGCCAGCGTGTTGCACTGATGCGCACCTTCCTGTTCGAGCGCGACCTGATGCTGCTGGACGAGCCGTTCGGCGCGCTCGATGCGCTGACGCGCGCGATGATGCAGCGCTGGCTGCTCGACGTCTGGCAGAAATACCGCCGCACGATTCTTTTCATCACCCATGATGTCGACGAGGCGATCTTCCTCGGCGACCGCGTGCTGGTGATGACTGCGCGTCCAGGCTCGGTGAAGCTCGAACAGGTCGTTGACCTCCCCCGCCCGCGCCGCCCCGAGATCGTCACGTCCCCCGAATTCATCCGCCTCAAGCGCACGCTGCTCGATGCAATCGAGGAGGAAAGCATGAAATCGTTCCAGTCCTCCATCGCGCAGGAGAAGTCGCAGTGAACGCGATGTCAGCGAGAGAAGCGCACGGGATCGATCCGGCCGAGTGGGACGCCCGCGTCAAGCTCGCCGCCTGCTATCGCATGGTCGCCAAGCTCGGGATGGACGACCTGATCTATAATCACATCTCCATGCGCGTTCCCGGCCACGAGGATCAGTTCCTGATCAACCCCTACGGGCTGCTGTTCGACGAGATCACCGCGTCGAGCCTCGTCAAGATCGACACCAAGGGAAACAAGCTCGACGACACACCGCATGCGGTCAACGTCGCGGCCTTCGTCATCCATGCCGCGATCCACACCTCGAACCGCGACGCGGCCTGCGTGCTACACACCCACTCCGACGCGAGCGTTGCGGTCTCCGGGCAGGAGAAGGGCCTGCTGCCGCTCAGCCAGTTCGCGATGCGCTTCTACGAGCGCCAGGCCTTCCACGACTACGAAGGCGTCGCTATCGATCTCGATGAGCAGACGCGCCTGGTGCGCGATCTCGGGCCGCACAAGGTGATGCTGATGCGCAACCACGGCATCCTCACCGTCGGTCGGACGCCGGGCGAGGCCTTCATGCTGCTCTACTATTTCGAGCGCGCCGCGCGGATTCAGCTTCAGATGCAGGCGGCGGCCGCAGCCGGCGCCACGCTGGTGATGCCGCCGCACGAGGTCTGCGAGAAGGCCGCGCGCCAGTTCTGGGAATTGCAGGGCGACATTCTGGTCCCCGGCGAACGCGAATGGCCCGCCTTGATGCGCCAGCTCGATCGCACCGATCCGTCTTACCGCAATTGATTTTCACCGCCTGGAGTATGACCATGTTGAGCCGACGCCACGCCTTCTCCGTCCTCTCCGCCATCGCACTGGCGACCGGCTCGCTCGTCACGGCTGCGCCGGCAGCCGAGCCGCAGAAGGCGAGCCTGCGCCTGAAATGGCTGCCGCAGGCCCAGTTCGCCGGCTTCTACGTCGCCGCCGCCAAGGGCTACTACAAGGCCGAGAGTATCGACCTCACCATCAATCCCGGCGGGCCCAACCTGCTCACCGAGAACCTGGTCGCCACCGGCGCCGACACGTTCGGCCTGTCCGGCGGCACCGATAGCGTGTTCGCCGCCCGAGACAAGGGACTGCCAATCGTCTGCATCGGCGTGTCGCACCAGATCACGCCCTTCATCTTCGTCACCCGCAAAGATGGACCTGTGAAGACGATCCAGGATTTTAAAGGCAAGACCGTCACCACCTGGTTCACCGGTGCTAACCACGTGCTCAACGGCATGCTGGCCAAGGAAGGCATCAAGCCGGATGAACTCAAGATCCAGCCGCAGCAGGTCTCTGTCACTCCGTTCGTCGACGGTAGCGTCGATGTCGTCACGGCGACCTATTACAACGAGTTCTACACCATCCAGTCGAGCATGCCGAAGGACAGTCTGAAGACGTTCGTTGCCGAAGATTACGGCATCACCTTCCCGCGCGACACGCTGATCGTGGCCGAAGCGACCGCCAAGGAGAAGCCGGAGCTGGTCAAGGCATTTCTGCGCGCGTCGCTGAAGGGCTGGAAGGACGCCTTCTCCGATCCCAAGGGCGCCGTCGACACCGTGATGGCCGCAGCCCCGACGCTCGATCGGGCGCAGCAGGAGTTCATGCTCACCGAGGTGAAGCGCCTGATGACGTCAGGCGCGGCGGCAAAGAACGGCCTGTTCTGGATCGATGCCGACGCGGTCAAGACCGCTCACGACTTCTTCCTGAAGTATGGCGTGATCTCCAAGCCGCTGGATCTTGCCGCCGCCTATGACGCAAGCTTCATCCAGGCCATCCCTGCGGCGGACCGGCTGCCGTGAGCAGCCCTGCCGCGACATCGCTCGGTGAGGCCGCCGCCGCGACGCGGTCGATCACGATGCCGGATTCGCTGCGCAAGCTGATTCGGCTCCTGCTCGGCCTCGCCATTGCGGCAGTAGTCTGGGAAGGTGCGGTGCTGCTGTTCGGTATCCGTCCCTACTATCTGCCGCGCCTCAGCACGATCCTGATGGCGATCGCGGCAACGCCTCGGGCCTATGTCGACGGTTTCCTGCGCACGCTTGCCGAGACGCTGATTGGCTTTGCGTCCGGCGGCGCCTACGGCGTGCTCATGGGCATCGTGTTCTTCCGCGTCCGCGCGCTGCGCGAAATGATCTTTCCGATCTTCGTGGTGTCGCAAACCATTCCGGTCATCGCCTTCGGCGCGCTGGTGGTGCTGTGGTTCGGCAACACGCTGCTCGCCAAGGCGATCATCGCGTTCTATCTGACCTTCTTTCCGGTGACGGTGAACACGCTGCTAGGCCTCGATACGGTCGATCCCAAGCAGGTCGCCCTGATGCGCAGCTTCGGCGCCTCCAATCGCCAGCTCCTGCTGCGCCTTCAGCTTCCGACGGCAATGCCGCAGATCTTCGTGGCGCTGCGGCTCGCAGCATCATTGAGCCTCGTCGGCGCCATCGTCGGTGAATGGTTCGGCGACACCACCGGCCTCGGCGTGCTCTTGCTCCAGGCCATGTTCACTGAGAACGTCGTCGCGATCTGGGGCGCTCTGCTCGCCGCGGCCCTGCTCGGCACGGGCTTCTATGCGGTGGTCGCCGCGGTGGAGCGGCGGCTGGTGTTCTGGAGCGCCGAGCAATGAGCCGCGCGCTCGCCTCCCCTTCGCTCGCCGTCCAGCGCGGCATTCTCGGCGCCGTCATCCTGATCGCATGCTGGGAAGGCATCGCGCGCGGACTGCATCTGCCGGCCTATGTTCTGCCCGCGGTCAGCGACATCTTGGTGGGTCTCTGGTCCAAGCGCGCGATACTCATTGACGCCGCCGGCTACACGCTGCTCGAAGCACTAGCGGGATACGGCCTCGGCTGCCTGATCGGCATCGGCCTCGCCGTCGCCATCGCGCTGGCGCCGGCGTTGCGCAGCGCGATCCTGCCGCTCGCGACCGCCATCAATTCGGTGCCCGTGGTCGGCTATTCGCCGTTGATCCTGCTCTGGTTCGGCATCGGCGTCAGCTCGAAGATCGTTATGGTGGCGATGGCGGTGAGCTTCACCATCCTGCTGTCGATGCTGGCAGGGCTCGACCGCGTCGATCGCCGCGCCGTCGACCTGATGAAGAGTTTTGGCGCGAGCCGCCTCAGCGTGCTGTGGCGATTGCGCCTGCCGACCGCTCTGCCGCTGCTGCTGGCGGGCATGCGCGTTTCCACCGTGCGCAGCGTGATCGTGGCGATCGTCACCGAGATGTTAGGGGCCCATGGTGGGCTCGGCTGGGTGATCTACCAGGCCGTGCTCCAGATCGACTTCGTCCAGGTCTGGTCCGCGATCTTCGTCGCCTCGGCGGCGAGCCTCGCCTTCTTCGGCCTGATCGGCTTCCTCGAGCGAAAAATCTTGTTCTGGACATGACGCCATGAAACGACAGATGCATCTCGGATTGTTCATCCTCGGCACCGGCAGCCACGTCGCGGGTTGGCGCTATCCCGGTGCAGTCGAGAGTTTTCAGGACTTTGCGGCGATCCAGGAGATCGGCCGCACCGCCGAGCGCGGCAAGTTCGACCTGATCTTCATGGGCGACAATCTCTACGCCGATGCCGCCGCCCATCCCTCCTACGCGCTGCGGCTGGAACCCCTGACGATGCTGGCCGCGCTTTCGACTTCGACCAGCCATATCGGCCTTGGCGCGACCGTCTCCACCACCTACAGCGATCCGTTCTCGGTCGCACGCGTGTTCGCTTCGCTCGATCACATCTCCAATGGCCGAGCTGCGTGGAACGCGGTGACGACGGCGAATCCGGCAACGGCGGCGAATTTCGGCACGAGGCATCCCGACCACGCCAGCCGCTACGAGATGGCGGGCGAATTCCTCGATGTGGTCAAGGGCCTGTGGGATGGCTGGGCGGATGATGCCATCGTCGCCGACCGCGGCAGCGGCCTTTACATCGATCCGGCAAAGCTGCGCCCGATCGACCATGACGGCGCCTTCTTCAAGGTAAAGGGCCCGCTCAATATCGGCCGCAGCCCGCAAGGCCAACCCGTCGTGCTCCAGGCCGGCGGCTCCGAAGCCGGACAGGCGCTCGCCGCACGCACCGCCGATATCGTGTTCTCGGTGGTGCAGGATATCGACGAGGCCAAGGCCGGCTATACCTCGTTGAAGGCTCGCCTGCCGTCGTTCGGCCGCAAGGCCGAGGACGTCACCGTGCTGCCGGGCGTGATGCCCGTGGTCGGCCGCACCGACAAGGAGGCGTTCGAGAAGCTTAACGTGCTCCAGAGCTTTGTCAGCGGCAACAACGCGCTCGCGATCCTGTCTGACCGCTTCGGCCGGGACATGTCGGCCTACGATCTCGACGGGCCGATCCCCGACATCGCGCCCTCGGACAGCTATCACAGTTTCGCCAGCGTCATGCTCGCCAAAGGGCGCCGCGAGAACATGACGCTGCGCGATCTCTACAATCTCACCGCCGCCGCCCGCGGGCATTGGGTGCTGTGCGGCTCGGCCGAGCGCATCGCCGACACGCTCCAGCTCTGGTTCGAGGAGCATGCCGCCGACGGCTTCAACGTGATGCCGCCCTATTTCCACGAAGGCTTCGAGGATTTCGTCCAGCTCGTCGTGCCGATCCTGCAGGAGCGCGGGCTGTTCCGTCCGGACTATGAGGGCACGACATTGCGCGATCATCTCGGTCTTGCACGGCCGGCGAATCCGTTCTTCGCGGCTTAGAGCACGCCGACGACGCGCAGTGCCTGCTCGAGCGCCTTTAGCTCGCCCGGTGTCGCCGCCGGCTGCGGCGGCCGCGCCGCGTCGCACGACAGACGGCCGAGCCGCTTCAGGCAGGCCTTGAGCCGCACGGTCGCCCGTCCTCCCGGCGCATCCCGATAGATCGCGACAGCCAGCGGATAGAGCTTCTCATGTGCGGCGCGCGCCCGCTCCCAATCGCCGGCCTCCGCCGCATTCCAGAGGCCGACGACAAGTTCCGGGACGACGCAGGCAAGGCTGACCTGGCTGCCGGCCGAGCCGACGAGATAGCTGGTCAGCAGGTGCTCGTCGCCGGAGCCGAGCACGACGAAGTCCTGTCGCAGTTTCCGGATCAGCCTGAGATTCTGTTCGTAGGCCGCAACCTCCCAGCTGCCTTCCTTCACCGCAACGAAGCGCGGATCGGCAACGAGCCGCGTAAGCAGCGGCGGCGCGTAGGCCATCGCACCCGCGCCGACGGGCGCGGCGTAGAGCATCAGCGGAGCGGTCGTCGCATCACGGATGCGGCGATGATGCTCGATCACGCAGTCATCGGCGTGGCCGAGCGCCCAGCTGTTGGGCGGAAATACCAACAGCCCGTCCGCGCCGGCCTGTTCCAGTGCAGCCGCCTCGCGCGCCGCTTCCAGGCTCGATTCATGATTGACCCCGGAGACGATCAGGCAGTCCTTCGGCGCGTGCTGGCGCGCCAGCTCCACCACGCGCCGCTTCTCGGCCAGGGACAGCACAAAATTCTCGCCGGCGTGGCCGTTGACGAGGAGCCCATTAATGCCGAGTGTGGACGAAACCGACGCGAGATGGTTTGCGAGCTGCGCCTCATCGATCTCGAAATCGGGCGTCATCGGCACGATGGTCGCGGCGTGAATGCCGCGCAGGCGGTCGCTGAATGTCCGCATCTTGGCCGATCAGTGAATGATCTGGTCGAGGAACGTCCGCGCCCGCTCGGACTTCGGATGCTTGAAGAATTCCTTCGGCGCAGCCTGTTCGACCACCTTGCCCTCGTTCATGAACACGATGCGGTCAGCGACCTCGCGGGCAAAGCCCATCTCGTGGGTCACGCACAGCATGGTCATGCCCTCTTCCGCGAGCTTCTTCATGGTCTCCAGCACTTCCTTGACCATCTCGGGGTCGAGCGCCGAGGTCGGCTCGTCGAACAGCATGATCTTGGGACGCATGCACAGCGCCCGCGCGATCGCGACGCGCTGCTGCTGGCCACCTGAGAGCTGCCCGGGGAATTTCTCGGCCTGATCGGGAATCCGGACTTTTGTCAGGAAATGCATGGCGAGGTCCTTGGCCTCCGCCTCGCTCATGCCCTTCGCGGTCATCGGCGCCAGGGTGCAGTTCTCCAGCACCGTCATGTGCGGAAACAGATTAAAACTCTGGAACACCATGCCGGTGTCGCGCCTCACCGCATCGATGTTCTTGCGCTGATGGTCGAGCTCGACGCCGTTGACGTAGATCAGGCCTTCGTCGTGCTTCTCGATGTGGTTGATGCAGCGGATGAGCGTCGACTTGCCCGAGCCGGAAGGACCGCAGACCACGATCTTCTCGCCCCTGGCGACCTTGAGATCGATCTGGTCGAGCGCGGTGAAATCGCCGTAGTGCTTGTAGACGGCCTCCATGCGAACCGCAGGCACCTCGCGAAGCTGCGGCTCCACTGTTGCACCTTCCGTCGTCGTCATCGATATCTCGCTCATGCGCGGGCCTCCACACTCGCCTGCGCAACCGGCGCACTCGTTCTGACCCGCCTGGTTTTTGCGGCACTCGATCGACCGAAATGCTTTTCCAGCCGGCGTTGCACCGCATCCCAGACCGAGGTGAGGATCAGGTAATATGCCGTTGCCGCCGCATAGACCTCGAGGATCTGGAAATGCTCCTGCATCAGCATGTCGCTGCGGCGCATCAGCTCCTCGACCGAGATCACGGAGGCCAGCGAGGTCGCCTTCAAGAGCGAGTTGATGGAGTTGCCGAGCGGCGGGATCATCAGGCGGAACGCCTGCGGCAGGGTCACGCGACGGAACGTGACCCAGGGCGACAGGCTGAGCGCCCAGGCGGCTTCGCGCTGCCCCGCCGACACCGCCATGAAGCCGCTGCGTACGATCTCGGCGAGATAGGCCGCTTCGTTGAGGATCAGGCCGATGAGCGCGCAGGTGATCACACTGAACTTGATGCCAAGCTGCGGCAAGCCGCTGTAGATCACCACGAGCTGGATCAGAAGCGGCGTGCCGCGGAAGAACCAGATGTAGAAGCGCGCCGCGCCTGCGAGCACCGGATTGGACGACATGCGCAGCAACGCGATGCCCATGCCGAGGATCAATCCGCCGACGACCGCCGCCACCGTCAAGCCGATGGTGACGAGCACTCCCTTCATCAGGAAGTAGTTGAAGAAGTAGCTGACGGCGGCCGTCGGACTGAAATGGCTCATCGACTCGTCTCCGTAAGTATCAGGCCGGACCGGGACCGGCGATCGCGAGCGGCTGATCAGCCGGCATGGCGGTCAGGCCGAACTTGTCGAACAGCGCCTGATAAAAGCCGTCGGCGCGCATTGCGTTCAGCACCTTGACGACGGTATCGGCGACTGTCTTGTTGCGGAAACCAAGCGTGGTCCTGGCCGTGCCGAGCCCGCTCAGGACTTCCTTCACGCGGCCACGGCCGACCAGATCGCGCGCCACGCTGTCGACCAGCAGCGCATTGTCAACCTGGCCCGCGAGCAGCGCGCTGACGACGTTGGTCGCGGTGGGGAACGTCCGCATTTCGACGGCGGCTCCGCCTTTCGCAACGCTGGCCTCGCTGAGCTTCTTGAGCCAGTTCATCTGGTAGCTGCTGACCTCGACGGCGGACGATTTTCCAAACAGATCGCTTTCGGTAGCAATTCTTGTGCCGCTATCGGGGGCCACCACGACCGAGATCGCCTGAATCGCATACGGCACCATGTACATCAGCTTCGAGCGTTCCTCGGTCCAGAACATGCCGGTGTTGACGCCGTCAATTCGCGCTGCGCCCAAGGCAGGAATCATGGCCGGAAAATCCATCCGGACGAGTTCGACCGGAAGGCACAGCCGCTTGCCGAGCTCGGCGGCGAGCTCGACGTTGAGGCCCTGCAGCTGGCCGTCCTTGTCGACGAATTGCTGCGGCGGATTGGTCGGGTTGATGGAGAGCTGCAATTTGCCGGGCGCAATCAGATTGTCGTCGGTGATTGCGGGCGTGCAGGCGGCATGCACCGCCGTGGACGCGAGAACGAATGCGGCGGCCGCACTCAAGCGAAACAGGGTCGAGACCATGGATACCTCCAGTAAGACGCCAATGACCGATGCAATTCCTCGCCCGGGATTCCCCCTCGGTGCTTCTTGGATGCGGCCGGCCGGATCTCTCGACACGGCAGGCAGCATCGTCCTTGATCCGCTCAAGCCGGTCCCGACATCGGCCTGAGCTGGATGCGCATGAAATTCTTCACCAGGGACTCGAACGGACCAAAGCCCTTCACCTTCATGAACTCCGGCGTCTCGAATGCCCATCGCCCCGCGACTTCGTACATCGCGGCGTATTTCGGCCCATCGCCGATCGAGACGAAGCGCTTGGCCGAGAGCCAGCCGGGACAGGCGAGCAGATCAGGAAAATGCGTCTGCTCGTACCAGGCGTTGAACGCAGCCTCGTGCTCGGGATCGACGTCGACCCGCACGATATGGATGAAGGCCTCGTCCGGCATCTTCTCGTTCCTCATGCCAGACGGATGTCGCCGGCCGTGCGCGCTGCGCCGACTGTCGTTGCGATGGCATCGCACAACGCGGGCAGAACCGGCAGCAGCGGCGGCCGCGGATCGGCGTTGCGGATCAGGCCGAGCGCCTTAAGCCCGACCTTCATGCGCGTGTGCATGTCCATGATCGGCGCAGGCCCGTAGATGGCGCGGACGATCGGATAGAGCCGCTCGTTGACGGCGCGCATCGCCTTGAGGTCGTCGGCGAGCGCGGCCTGCCACAGCGCTGCGAACAGATGCGGCGCAAGGCTGACGAGACCGGACAGAATGCCGTCGCCGCCGACGGCGAGCTGCGGCAGGAACCAGTTGAAATTCGACGGCAGGATCGCCACGGAGGGATCAGCCTGCTTCACCGCCCGTCGGTTCTCGTCATAGGCCAGCATGGTATCGCTGCCTTCCTTAATGGCGATGACGCTGTCAATCGCTGCAATCTTCGCCAGCGTCTCCGGCGAATAGCCGAAGCCGGACGCGAGCGGATACTGGAAGACGGATACAGGAATGCCGATGGCGGAGCTCACCGCCTGCACGAACGCCACCGGCGCACGCGACGTCGCCGAGGCTCCGCCGCCGAGCGGCGCGGGCGGGAACAGAACGGCGCAATCGGCGCCGGCAGCTTCCGCGAGCTGCGCCTGATGAATCGCTTCCGCCGTGGAATGCGCGATGATGCCGGCCAATAGCGGCTTGCCGCCGATCTGCCGGCGCGTCCGCTCGATCACGGCCTGACGTTCCTCGTCCGAGAGCGACCCACCCTCGCCGGCGTGGCCATTGACGAACACCGCCGCGATTCCATCCGGGCACGCGCAATAGTCCAGCACGCGGGCGTATCCGTCCCAGTCGATCGAGCTGTCGTCCCTGAAGGGCAGCACGGTCGCGACCGTGACGCCGCGCAAATCCGGTTTCTTCATCGGCTTGCTCATGACGGTTTACGCCGCGGAAATTTCAGGCTCGCGCGCGCCTTCAGCACTTCGAGGCCGCCTTCGTTGCGCGCGCTCGCTTCCCAGATGATTGTGCGGGTCTCGTCGTGCTGCTCAGCGATCCAGACGTCGAAGGTGAGCGTGTCGCCGTAAAACACGGGACCCGTGAACCAGAAGCGGTCCTCCACCGATATGCCAATGGTGCCGACCAGCTCAGAGGTGAGGATGCTGGTGCAGAGGCCCGCAACCATGATCCCCGGCGCCAGCCTGCGGCCAAAGCGCGTCGCGCCGGCATAGACCTCGTCGACATGAACAGGGCCGAAATCGCCGGTCGCGGCGATGTAGAGCGCGCCATCGGCTTCGGTGATGGTCTTGCTCAGGCTGACCCTGTCATTCACCTTGAGATCGTCGAAGGATCTTGGTTCGTACATGGCTCAGGCCTTGGCAAAGGGAACCAGCGTCGCGGTGCCGTCCACCACGGTCGTGCCGGATGGCGACAGCGTGCAGGTGACCCGGCAGGTCGCATCGTCGCCCTCAACGGAGACGATCTCGGCCCGCGCTTCGACGGACTCGCCGACGATCACGGGCGCCGCAAAATTCAGTACGATGCTGCCGATCCGCCGCGTCGGCCCCCCGAGCTGGCCGAGACAGGTGGTGGCGAGACCGCCGACGGCAAGCTCGAACGCGACCATGTTGGAGGCGCCCGCCTTTTTGGCGCGCACCGCGTCGACATAGAGACCGCCGAGATTGCCGCTGATGCCCGTGAACATCGCCTGCTCGGCCACCGTCATGGTCTTGCGGAACGCAAAGGCGGCGCCGGGCTTGAGAGGTGCGTGCGACATGAGACGTTCCCTAGAGCTGCAAGCCGTTCTTGATGGTGCTGCGCGCGACCAGCATGCGGTGAATTTCGGAGGTACCGTCATAGATCCGGGTGACACGGGCATCGCGATACATCCGCTCCAGCGGCAGGTCCTTGCTGAAGCCCATGCCGCCGAACACCTGGATGGCGCGATCGACCACTCGGCCCTGCATCTCGGAGGCCGCGACCTTGATCATCGAAACCTTGTCGCGCGCATCTTTGCCCTGATCGATATCCCAGGCGGCGTTCATCACCATCATCTTGACGCCAAAAATCTCGGTGGCGGAATCGGCGATCAGCTTCTGCACCATCTGGAAGTCGCCGATGAGCTGGCCGAACTGGCGCCGCTCGCCGGCATGCTTGCGCATCATCTCGAGCGCGCGCTGCGCCATGCCGACCGCGCGGGCGCCGATATGGGCGAGCCGGATCTGCAGCACGCTCTGCATGATCAGCTTGAAGCCGCCCCCGACCTCGCCCAGCACGGCCGCTTTCGGAATGCGGCAATCCTCAAAACTCAGCTCGGCATGGCCATAGCCGCGATGGCCCATCATCGGCTGCGTGCGCGCGACCTTGAAGCCGGGCGTGCCGCGGTCGACCAGGAACAGCGTGATGCCGCCGCGGGCGCGCTTCTCCTTGTCGGTCAGCGCCATCAGGATCACATAATCGGCGATGTCGCCGTCGCTGATGAAATGCTTGGTGCCGTTGAGCACCCACTGGTCGCCGTCGAGATGCGCCGTCGTGCTGATCGACGCCGCGTCGGAGCCGGCGCCCGGCTCCGTGATCGCCATCGCGCAGATCTTGTCGCCCTTGACCGTCGGCAGCAAATAACGCTCGACCTGATCGCCCTTGCAGGCCATCAGCATCGGATAGACTTGGCCGAACACGCGGCGGATCAGCGCATCCGAGGTCTTGCCAAATTCTTCCTCGACCAGGCAATGCTCGACGCAGGATAGCCCGCCACCACCGACATTTGCCGGCATATTCATGGCGTAAAGGCCGAGCTTCTGTGCCTTGGCCTTGGTGACCGCAAGCGCATCGGCCGGCACTTTTGCTGTTTGCTCGACGACGTCTTCGAGCGGCTGCACCTCCGTCTCGACGAATCTGCGGACGGTGTCGACCAGGAGGCGCGTCTCCTCAGGGAGCGAAAAATCGATCATCGCGCCACTCCGACCGCCTTGCCGGCGACCATCGCGTCGATCTCTGCAGCGCCGTAGCCGATCTCGCCGAGCACCTCGCGCGTCTGTGCACCCAATCGCTGCGGCACAAGCCGCACCTCCGGCGTCCGGCCGTCATAGCGCGCGGGATGGGCGACCATGCGGATCGGCGCGCCGCCTGCGCTCTCGGCGCTCTTGAACACGCCGAGGTGCTTGAGCTGGGGATCGGATTCGAGGTCGCGATAATCCTGCACCGGTGCGTGCCAGACACGCGCCGATTCCAGCGCGGGCAGCCAATCGGCTGTCGACTTCTGCTTCAGACGCGCCGCGACGATCCGCGTGATCTCCTCGCGCTTCGAGAAACTGTCACCCTCCTCGAACTGCTTCAATTCCTCATTGTCGAGCGCGACCGCCAGCGCCTTGGGCGCTGCCATGGAGATCGCCATATGACCGTCCGCCGTGGCGTGAACGCCGTAAGGCCCGGGACTGAACCAAGCCGCGATGCCGGCCGGACCGCGCGACGTCGGCGACGGCGCGCCGTTCAGCCATGCGGTCAGCGGTTCGACCTGGAGATCGAGCGCGGCCTGGTAGAGGTTGACCTCGACGAGCTGCCCCTTGCCTGTCTTGGTTCTTGCAAACAACGCCGCGAGGATGCTCATGGCATATAGTGAGGCGGCGTGCTGATCGACGATGACAGCGCCGACCGCCGTCGGCTCGCCGTCCGCCCGCCCCGTCCGCATCGCAAGACCCGACATCGCCTGGAGCAGAAGATCCTGGCCGGGGCGATCCCTGTACGGCCCCTCCGATCCGAAGCCGGTTGCGACCGCGTAGATCAGGCCGGGGTTGATCGCCTTGAGCGTGTCGTAGCTGAGACCGAGCTTGGCCATCGTGCCCGGCCGAAAGTTCTCCATCACGACGTCGGCGGTCGCGACCAGCTTCTTCACCGCGGCAATGCCGTCGGGATGCTTGAGATCGACGGCGAGGCTGCGCTTGTTACGCCCGGTCGCCAGATGATTAACGCTGTCGCCTGCGACGAAATGATTGGCGACCGCCCAGTTGCGCTGAAACGCACCCTCGATCGGCTCGACCGCGATGACGTCGGCGCCGAGATCGGCGAGCGTCTGCGCGGCCAGCGGTCCCGCGAGATAGTGATTGAAGCTGAGGATCTTGACGCCGTCGAGCAGGTTCATCCGTTCACACCTCGGTTCAAGCAGCCGCGATTGGCGCGTCGCGCCAGGCGAGATCGAACGTCTTGACCAGCACGCGCGCAGCCGCATCCTGCACAGCCGGCAGCGGCAGACGTGGCGGGCGCGGATGGCCGGCTGCAAAACCCATATGACTGAGCAGCGCCTTGGTGCCGGCGACATAGGCCTGGCCGCCGACGAATTCGATCACCGGCAGGTATTTCAGATAAAGCTCGCGCGCTTCCCTGATCGCGCCGTGGTCGGCGACGAGGCTGAAGATGCGGGCCATCTCCGCCGGGACCACGTTGGAGGCAACGGCCACCCAGCCCTGCGCGCCCTCGACGAAGGATTCAAAGCCGAGGATGCCGCCGAACACCGTCATCCTGTCGCCGCAGAGACGGATGATGTCGCGCACGCGCGTCACCTCCAGCGTCGACTCCTTGATATAGAGGCAGTTGTCGATCTCGGCGATGCGCGCCACCAGCGGCGGCTTGAGATCGACATTGGCGGTCGCCGGATTGTTGTAGACCATGATCGGCAGCGCGATAGCGTCGGCCACCGTCTTGTAGTGATGGACGAGCTCGTCGTCGGTCGGCGTCGAATAGAACGGCGGGATGATCATCACACCGTCAGCGCCCAGTTTTTCGGCACGGCGACTGAGGCGCACCACCTCGCGCGTGTCCTCCGCGCCGGTGCCGATCAGCACGGGGACGCGGCCCGCGGCCTGGCAAATGACAACCTCGGCAACCAGCGCTTTCTCGTCATCGTCCATGGACAGGAACTCACCGGTCGAGCCGAGCGGGATCAACCCGTGAATACCTTCCGCGATCTGCCAATCGACGAAGGCGCGCAAGGCCGCGACATCGACCTCGCCCGCAGCCGTGAACGGGGTGATCATGACGGTGTAGGTGCCGCGGAACGTCTTCATCAGGGAACCGTCGGATGCTCGGGTGGAATCAGGCGATGGGCGCAGCCTGCGGAATATCCGCACGATTTATGCAATCGTTTGCATAAATGGCTCTGCATTGGGCAACACCATCCATTTTTTGAGCTTGATAAGCGTAGAATTAGCTCATAGCGTTTCTGCAATCGTTTGCAGTCTATCGGCAGGTTTGATGAGCGTCACGCTCAAAGATGTGGCACAGGCGGCCCGCGTTTCAGTCAGCACTGTTTCCCGAGCGCTGACGGGAACCGGCCTGACCAGCGAACGTACGCAGCAGCGCCTGGTGCGCATCGCGCGCGAGCTCGGCTATAGACCGAACCCTATCGCGCGAGGTCTCAAGACCGGACAGTCGCGGCTCGTGGCGCTTCTCGTCCACAACCTCACAAACGCTTCGTTCCAGGTGATGGCCGAAGTGGTGCAGGCACGCCTGAAGGCGCTGGGTTATCAAATGCTCCTGTGCATCGGCGGCGACGATCCGCAGCAGGAGAGCGACACCCTCGCCACACTGGTCGACCACCGCATCGACGGGCTGATCGTGGTGCCCACGGGAAAGAACGGCGCGCAGCTCAAGACGCTCTCGAAAGACGTGCCCATCGTCTGCCTGGTGCGACGCGATGACGCGACCGATCTCGAGACCGTGCTCGCCGACGATCCGCAAGGCGCTTATCTGGGCACGCGCCATTTGATCGAGCTCGGGCACAAGCGCATCGGGCTGATCGTCGGCCGCCAGGACACGACGTCCGGCCGCGAACGCTTGTCCGGCTATGTCCGCGCCCTGCGCGAGGCCGGCATTGCCAGGGACGACACCTTGATTCATGCCGGCCATTTCGAGCCCGAGACCGGCGCGACGTGCGCCCGCAAGCTGCTCGACCTCCCCCGGCCGCCGAGCGCGATCTTCGTCGCCAATCACGAGGCAACGCTCGGCGTGCTGCGCGTCACCGCGGAACGGAACATCGCCATTCCCGACGATCTCTCGCTACTCTGCTATGAAGACATGCCGTGGTTCGAGTGGCACCGCCCGGCCATCAGCATCGTCGACAACGGCGCGCGGGACCTTGCCAATCTCGCCGTCGACCGGCTGCTGCACCGCATGGACGCCAAGGGCAACGGCAATGACGGCGTTCGCGAATATCGCGTCGGCGCCCGGCTGATCAAGCGCGACTCCTGCCGCCAGATCGACGCCCTGGCCCCCGCGAAATCCGCCAAGTCCAAATCGTCTTCATCCAAATCATCTGCGGCCAAGTCGTCAGCAGCGAGGTCCGCGAAGGTCTGATCGATGCCCTATGTCGAAGTGCTCGGCCCGCAAGTCCCTTCTGATCGCAAGGCCGCGCTGGCGCAGTCCGTGACCGACGGCCTGATGTCGGCCTTCGGCGTCACCGCTGATACGGTCACGCTCTATTTCCTGAACATTGCGGCCGATGACTACGCCCACGCCGGTACGTTCGGCGCTCAGGCCACCGGCCAACGCATCCTGCTCAAGATCCATGCCTTCCGCCGCAGCGAGGTCGAGCGGCGCGCCGCCGCCATCGCGCTGACCCGCGCCGTATGCAGTGCCTATGGCGTGCCGGGCGACGATGTCGCGGTCTATTTCCTCGACCGCGACCGCAGCGAGGTCTCCCACGATTCCAAGCTCGCCAGCGACTGACGGGAGCACGCCATGGACCGCTTCTACAGCCAAGACCAGAAAGCCCTGCGCGACACCGCCCGCCGCTTCGCGGAAGCGGAGATCCTGCCGCGCGCGGCCGCGATCGATCGCGAGGACCGGTTCGACCGCACGCTCTACAAGAGCATGGCCGATCTCGGCCTGTTCGGCATCTGCCTGCGCGAAGGCGCCGGCGGCGCCGGGCTCGACGCGGTCGCGGCCTGCATTGCGATGGAGGAATTGGCGCGCTGCTCCGGCGCGGTCGCCAACGCCTTCGCGATCCCGGTCGAGGCCGTGCTGTTCTTCGACCATCACGGCACCGACGCGCACAAGGCGCTGATCCCCAAGATTCTCAGCGGCGACATCATTCCCGCCACCGCCGTCTCCGAGCCCGACCACGGCTCCGATGTCGCGAGCATCCGCACCAGCGCGGCGCGCGAGGGCAATGGCTGGCGGCTCAACGGCACAAAGGCCTGGGTGACGCTCGGCGGCGTCGCCGACCGCATCATGGTGTTCGCGCGCACCGGCGCAGATGCCGGCCATCGTGCCATCTCGTGTCTTCTGGTCGACGGCGCCCTGCCCGGCATCGCCCGCGGCAAGAACGAGGAGCTGCTCGGCATGCACGGCCTCGACGACTGCCAGATCACCTTCTCCGATGTGCGCCTGCCCTCGGACAGCGTGATGGGGCCGGAGAACCAGGCCTTCAAGATGGCCATGAGCAATTTCAACTTCAGCCGGCTGATGATGGCCTCGATGGCGCTCGGCATGGCGCAGGCCGCGTTCGAGGACGCCACCGCCTATGCCAAGGACCGCAAGCAGTTCGGCCAGGCCATCATCGGCTACCAGGCGGTGCAGTTCATGCTCGCGGACATGTCGACGGACATTGCGGCTGCGCGCCTCCTGATCCACCACGCCGCGCGCCTGCACGATGCCGGCGAGCCGATCGCCAAGGAAGCGGCGCAGGCAAAGCTGTTCACCACCGACATGGCGATGAAGCACGTCTCCAACGCGCTGCAGATCCACGGCGGCAACGGCTATTCGCGCGAGTACCGCATCGAGCGGATCTTCCGCGACGTCCGCCTCGCCCAGATCTACGAGGGCACCAACCAGATCCAGCGGCTGATCATCGCCCGCCAGGTCGAAAAGGAGGCCGCGTGAGGGCATGCTGAGCATCATCACGGCGAAAGAGGCTGCAGGCCTGATCCGCGACACCGATACGCTGATCGTCGGCGGCAATGGCGGCACGGGCGCAGCCGAAGCCATCCTCGATGCGCTGGAGCAGCGCTTCCTCGGCGGCCAGGGCCCGCACAATCTGACGCTGATCAATATCACCGGCGTCGGCGCCGTGACCGAGAAGGGCCTCTGCCATCTCGCCCATGAAGGCCTGATCGCGCGCGTGATCGGCGGTAATTTCGGCCTCCAGGTGCCGTTCATGCGCCTCGTCCGCGACGAGCTGATCGACGCCTACAATTTCCCGCAAGGCGTGATGAGCCAGCTCTGCCGCGCCATGGCCGCGAAACATCCGGGCGTGCTCACCCATGTCGGTCTCAACACCTATATGGACCCGCGCCGGGATGGCGGGCGCATGAACAAGCGCACCACCGCGCCGCTGGTCGACCTGCTCGAGCTGCACGGCCAGTCCTGGCTGCTCTACCGCGTCCCCACCCCGCCCGATGTCGCCATCATCCGCGGCACCTCCGCAGATGAAGATGGTTACATCAGCATGGAGCACGAGGGCACGACGCGCGAGGATCTCTCGATCGCACAGGCCGTGCACAATGCCGGCGGCACCGTGATCTGCCAGGTCAAGCGCATCGTGAAACGCGGCTCGATCCATCCGCAGATGGTGAAGATCCCGGGCTTCCTGATCGACCACGTCGTGCTCGAACCCGAGCAGATGCAGACCTACGGCACCGCCTACGATCCGGCACGCTGCGGCGAGACGCGCGTGCCGGTAGCGATGATCATACCCGATCCACTCACCGAACGCCGGGTGATCGCCCGCCGCGCCGCCTTCGAATTGCGCCCGCGCGACGTCGTCAATCTCGGCGTCGGCATCTCCGCGATGATCCCGAATGTCGCGGCCGAGGAAGGCATCTCCGACCTGATCACCCTGACGGTGGAATCCGGCGTCGTCGGCGGCGTGCCAGGTCACGCCCGCGAGTTCGGCACCGCGATCAATCCGCGGGTCATCCTCGACCAGGCCTATCAGTTCGACTTCTACGACGGCGGCGGCCTCTCCTGCGCCTTCCTCTCCTTCGCGGAGGTGGACGTAACAGGCAATGTCAACGTCACTCGCTTCGGCGAGCGCCGCGACGGCTCCGGCGGCTTCATCGACATCACCCAGAATGCCAAGCGGCTGATCTTCAGCGGCACCATGACCGGCGGCAAGTTCGACATCGGTGTCGAGAATGGCCGCCTCGCGATCCGGCGCGACGGTGCCTTCCGCAAATTCGTCCCACAAGTCGGCCAGATCAGCTTCAGCGCTTCGCTTGCCGCACAGCGTGGCCAGCATGTCAGCTACGTCACCGAGCGCGCCGTGTTCGAGCTCGAGAACGGCCACGTGACGCTGACGGAGATCGCACCGGGCGTGCGGCTGGAGGAGGACATCCTCGCGAACATGGGCTTCAGGCCGCGCATCAGCCCTCAGCTGAAGGACATGGACCCGCGAATCTTCCGTTCCGGCCCGATGGGAATCGCGCAGAGCTTCAAGGCGCTGCCGGCGCGGCCACGGAAGGTTGCCTGAGGGATCAGCATGGACACGAGCGCCTCGATCAATCTCCGTTACGAAGATATCGCGCTCGGTGCCGAGTTCGAGACCGCCGCGCACACCGTGACGGAAGCCGATATCGCGGCCTTCGCCGACGTCACGCGCGACCATCATCCGCTTCATGTCGATGGTGCCTACGCAAGGTCCCGCGGCTTCCCCGCCGTGATCGGCCACGGGCTGTACGGCCTGTCACTGATGGAAGGGCTGAAGTCGGAGCTGAAGCTGTACGAGGAGACCTCGGTCGCCTCGCTCGGCTGGGACGAGGTGAAATTCAAGGGGCCGATCGTCGCCGGCGATTCCTTGCGCGTCCGCTTCCGCTTCGTCGAGAAACGCCCGACCAAGAATCCCGGGCGCGGCATCGTCATCGAGACCCTCGACCTCCTCAACCAGCGCGACGAGGTGGTGACCGCGGCCCGCCACATCTCGCTGATCCTGACCCGGCAAGCCGACGCGACGGCGGCCACACGATGAGACAATGAAGAAGACTTCGGACCGGAGAACGGCTCCTCTGCCACCCACGATTTGATCGGAGTATTCAGATGCGATTTCCAAAAACCTTCTCCGCCATCGTCCTTCTGGTCGGCCTGACACAGGCCGCCGGTGCCCAGACCTGCACGCCGAAGGTGCCGGCGTCGAGCCTGATCGAGGCGCCGAAATGGCAGATGTCGATCAACCCGACGCTGCCGCCGCAGCAATTCGTCGACGACAAGGGTGAGTTGCAGGGCCTCAATGTCGAGCTCGCCCGCGAGATCGCCAAGCGCATCTGCGTCGAGCCGGTGTTCCTGCGCATGGACTTCCCGCCGATGATCCCGGCGCTGCGCTCGGGCCGGTTCGATGCCATCAACACCGGCCTGTTCTGGACCGAGGAGCGCTCGAAGATGCTCTACCTCGTGCCTTATGCGCAGCAGGCGATCAGCATTTACACCGACCCCTCCTCCAGCCTCAAGCTGGAGAAGTTCGAGGACCTCGCCGGCCGCGTCGTCGGCGTAGAATCGGCAACCTACACCGAGCGCAAGGCGCGCGAGTTCAACACCGCGATGGAGGCCAAGGGCCTCAAGCCGATCGAGCTACGCACCTTCACCACCGTCACCGCCACCTCGGCGGCGCTGCGCGCCGGGCAGCTCGAGGCCGCGCTCAACATCAACGAGACCGCCAACTCGCTCGAGCAGAAGGGCATCGCAAAGATCTGGGTCCGCGACATCGCTGGCACAGACATTACGTTTGCCTTCCGCGACAAGCTGCTGGCCCAGGCCGTTGCCGACGCGATGACGGCGATCCGCGCCGACGGCACCTATGACAAGCTGTTCGACAAGTTCGGCATGACCAAGCTGAAGGCGACGACGTTTGCAATCCGTGGGGACGGGCCGACGAACTGATTGTACACCATGTCGCAGTCATACCATGAATGTTGTCGCATGGGGCTACGCGCGTGCAGCAGAGGCGAGCGAGAACGAGAAGTGAACTTCTTAGCAAATTTGATGACGTCGAAAGCCGGTGCGGTCCATAAGGCCCACCACACGTTCAAATATGGTCTAAGCGACGCAAGGCTCGGCAGTCGCTCAAGCGGTATGCACGAGCAACTTCTTGGGCCGCGTAGTGAACATCGGCGAACCGCCGGAGGCCGCAGACGAATTCGATCGTAAAATCAGTCTGTTAATTCGTGCAATTGGATAGAACGGGATAGTCCCGGACGGGCCTGAATTATTCCCACTCGATCGTCCCTGGCGGCTTGCTCGTCACGTCATACACCACCCGGTTCACCCCCTTCACCTCGTTGATGATGCGCGTGGCGGTCTCGCCTAAGAACTTCATGTCGAACTGGTAGAAGTCCGCGGTCATGCCGTCGGTTGAGGTGACGGCGCGCAGGCCAACCACATAATCGTAGGTGCGGCCGTCGCCCATGACGCCCACCGTCTTCACCGGGAGCAGCACGGCAAAGGCCTGCCAGATCTCGTCGTAGAGGCCTGCTTTCCGGATCTGGTCGATGTAGACGGCGTCCGCCTTGCGCAGGATGTCGAGCTTGTCGCGGGTGATCTCGCCGGGGCAGCGGATGGCAAGGCCCGGGCCCGGGAACGGGTGGCGGCCGACGAAGATTTCGGGAAGGCCCAGCTCGCGCCCGAGCTTGCGGACCTCGTCCTTGAACAGCTCGCGCAGGGGCTCGACGAGCTTCATGTTCATGCGCTCGGGGAGGCCACCGACATTGTGGTGCGACTTGATCGTCACCGAGGGGCCGCCGGTGAAGGAGACGCTCTCGATCACGTCGGGATAGAGCGTGCCTTGCGCGAGGAAGTCGGCGCCGCCGATCTTCTTGGCCTCAGCCTCGAACACCTCGATGAAGAGGCGGCCGATGGTCTTGCGCTTCACTTCGGGGTCGGTGACGCCTTCGAGCTCGCCGAGGAATTGCTTGGAGGCATCCACGTGCACGAGCGGGATGTTGTAGTGGTGGCGGAACAGGTCGACCACCTGCTCGGCCTCGTTGAGGCGCATCAGGCCGTGATCGACGAACACGCAGGTGAGCTGGTCGCCGATGGCCTCGTGGATCAGCACGGCCGCGACGGCTGAATCGACGCCGCCGGAGAGGCCGCAGATCACCCTGCCCTTGCCGACCTGCGCGCGGATCTTCGCGATCTCCTCCTCGCGGAAGGCGCGCATGGTCCAGTCGCCGGTGAGGCCGGCGATCTTGCGCACGAAGTTGCGGATCAGCTTCGCGCCATCGGGCGTGTGCACCACTTCGGGGTGGAACATCAGGCCATAGTACTTGCGCTTCTCGTCCTGGATGATCGCGAACGGCGCGTTCGGCGAGGTGCCGGCGACGGAGAAGCCCGGCGGCATCTTGGTGATGCGGTCGCCATGGCTCATCCAGACCTGGTTCTTGCTGCCCGACGACCAGACGTCCGCGAACAGCTGGCTCTCGGCCTTCACCTCGACATCGGCGCGGCCGAACTCGCGGTGATGGCCGCCCTCGACCTCACCGCCGAGCTGGGCCGCCATGGTCATCTGGCCGTAACAGATGCCCATCACCGGCACGCCGGAATCGAAGATCAATTGCGGGGCGCGGGGCGAGCCGGCTTCATGCACCGACTCGGGGCCGCCCGAGAGGATCACCCCTTTCGGCTTCATCTCCTTGAAGGCCTCTTCGGCCTTGTTGAACGGGACGATCTCGCAATAGACGCCGTCCTCGCGCACGCGACGCGCGATCAGCTGCGTCACCTGGCTGCCGAAGTCGACGATGAGAATCTTGTCGTGCGCCGAGGCCACCGAGGGCGTCGACGCGGAGCGGTCGTTCTGTGCTGCTGTCATGGCCAGCCAATACGCTGGCCGCGCGCGGGCCGCAACCGCGGTCGCCGTGCGCCCACATGCTTCTTTGGGCATGGACAAACGAATATAGGTAAGTATTGTTGACCTATTATGCCCCACTCGCAAACAGGGGCGGTCAGGGAGAATGCCATGTCACAGCATCATCAGCCATCAACGCTCGCCGCGCTCGGCCGGACCTGGCGCGCGATCTCGAGCGCGTGCTCACGCTCTACGACGAGGCGGCCGTGATGACTTCGGACCGCATTCCGGCACTTGGGTTCGATGCCAGCGGCACCGTGCGCGGCAAGGATGCGCTTCGCGCCTATTGGGGCAAGGCGCTGCCCCTGCTGCCCAACCTCCATTTCTCGCTGATCGATCTGTTCGTCAGCCCGGACAGCCTCGTGGTGTTCTACGAGAACGAGCGGGGCAAGAAGATCTGCGAATATCTGCGGGTGAACGAGGCGGGGCTGATCGTGCAGGGCTCGGCGAACCATTTAGCGCATTGACGCTGGCGCGCGGGCCATCGCAGCAGCGCGCTTGGCGTGTGCGGACGATGCCGGCCCACCCAACGCTGTCATTCCCCGCGAAAGCGGGGAATCCAGTACGCCGCGGCTTCTCGATAGGCTACCGACGTCTCGGAGTACTGGATGGCCCGGTCAAGTGTTCAGCCCGGGGACATGACCGACGGGTGTTCGGGGACATAGCCGACACATCATAGTGCAGGGATTTGGCAGTAAAGGAGGCCAAGTCCATGCCCTGGCGAGAGGTGTCGGTGATGGATCAGCGGCGGGAGTTCGTGCGGCTTGCGATGCAGGAGGGAGCGAACCGGCGGGAGCTCTGCCGGCGGTTCAATATCCATCCCGACACGGGCTACAAATGGCTTGCACGATGGCAAGCGGATCAGAATGTCGACGACCGCTCGCGCCGACCGCATGCGAGCCCGGGACAGACCGATTGCGAGCTTGAGGCACGTATTCTCGCGGTACGCGATGCCCATCCGGCATGGGGAGCTCGCAAGATAGCTCACTGCCTGGAGCGCAATGGCTTGCGTTCGCCAGCAGTCTCAACAGTTCATCAGATCTTGCGTCGGTCTGGCCGCATCAAGCCTCCGATCGGCGGCCCGACGGCAAGCCAGCGTTTCGAGATGCCGGCCCCCAATCTGTTGTGGCAGATGGACTTCAAAGGCTGGGTTCGGCTCGGCAATGATACCCAGTGCCATCCTCTGACGGTGGTGGATGACCACTCCCGCTATGATCTGTGCCTGCAGGCCTGTGCCGATCAACGCACAGATACCGTGCGCAGCCGCTTGGAGAAGACCTTTCGCCACTACGGGCTCCCGGAGGCTTTCTTCGTCGACAATGGTTCGCCCTGGGGTGATCCTTCCGGCGAGCGATGGACACGGTTCTCGGTGTGGCTGCTCAAGCTTGGCGTCGCCGTCATCCACAGCCGCCCATATCACCCGCAAAGCCGCGGCAAGAATGAACGATTCCACCGCACCCTCGCGGCTGAGGTGTTCGCACTGCGACAGTTCCGCGATCTCGCAGAGACGCAGCGTGCCTTCGACGCCTGGCGGGAAGTCTACAACTTCGAACGGCCACACGAGGCGCTCGGACAACAGGTCCCGGCCAGTCGATATCGGCCCAGCCAGCGACCAATGCCCGATCGATTGCCACAGGTCGAATACGACAGCCATGAGATCGTGCGCCGCGTCTCCACGACCAAAGCCTATGTCAGCTTCAAGGGACGTCTTTGGAAAGTGCCACAGGCCTTCCGTGGCGAGCGCCTCGCCATCCGCCCCTCGGCAAACGATGCGCAATACGGGATCTTCTTTGCCGCCCACCAAGTCGCTATCATCGACTTGGCGAGCGGAGAATGTGTCGGCTATGTCCCCGAACACCCGTCGGTCATGTCCCCGGGCTGAACATCAAGCCGGGCGATGACACCGAGCGGGAGGCGCTAGCGTGCCACAAGCGTCATTGCGAACGGAGACTGCGGCGCGAGCGTGCGCTAACACTGCGCCCGCCGGCTCTGAGACAGGATTCCCCCATGAAACTCCCCACATCCCCTTTCACCGTCACCGACTGGAGCAAGGTCGAGCCGACCACGCATCCCGGCGAAACCGGGGAGGCCAAGTGGCGCACTCTCAATATCGGCGACTTGCGGGTGCGGATGGTGGAGTATTCGGCGGGCTATCTCGCCGATCATTGGTGCGATCGGGGCCACGTGCTCTACGTGCTGAAGGGCGAGCTCGACTCTGAGTTGCGTGATGGGCGCAAATTCAAGCTCACGGCGGGAATGAGTTACCAGGTGTCGGATTTCGGCGACGCCGCGCACCGGTCCTCGACGGCTGTGGGGGCGACGCTCTTCATCGTCGACTGAGACGCGAGAGCGGGGCTAATTTGCACCGCAAAATAGCAAAGTCGCGCGACGTTGCGGGCCACGGGTGGTGCCTTGAAGTGGCCCCAAATTCTCGCTATATTGTGATCATCGATACTTGGCCGAACGACTGGGCCGCTTCGCTTCGTTGCTGACGGGCGCGCACGCTTCAGATGAATTCTCCAAACATCGACTCATCAGGACTATGGGCGCAACGCTGCGTACCGGTCTGCGTGCGTACTCAACCTAACTAACTAAAGGAAATTCCCATGGCTATGGGCACCGTGAAGTGGTTCAACACCCAAAAGGGTTATGGTTTCATCCAGCCGGATGACGGCCAGAAGGACGTGTTCGTTCACATCAGCGCCGTCGAGCGCGCTGGCCTCTCCTCCCTCAACGAGGGTCAGAAGGTCTCGTTCGACATCGTCGCCGACCGCCGCAGCGGCAAGTCGTCGGCTGACAATCTCCGCGTCGGCTAACGCCGGCGCAGCGTTCTGACCACGGAGGTACCGGCAGAACGTTGGAACTCGAAAGCCCCGCGACCGGGATCGGTCTGCGGGGCTTTTGTTTGAATCCGCAATGACAACGTCGATCATCGGTGCTGTAGGGTGGGCAAAGGCGCGCCCTTCGCGCGCCGTGCCCACCACCGCTCAACATCTGAGAAAGACGTGGGCACGCTTCGCTTTGCCCACCCTACGAGAACTACGTCTTCTTCAGCACCGAAACGAAAAACCCGTCGGTTCCGGTCCGCCGCGGCGTCATCAGCCAGCCCTCGGGTGACTGCAGCGCCGCCTCGCCAAAAGCTTCAGCCTTGTCCCAGAGCACGCCCGCGGTCTGCTCGGGCGGAATGACCGCGAAATCGGGGTGGCGCGCGACGAACGCCCTCACCTGCTCGCCGTTCTCTTCCGCCAGCACTGAGCAGGTGATGTAGGCGATGCGACCACCCGCCTTCACCAGCGGCACCGCACGGTCCAGCACTTCGGCCTGGTCGCGCAGGCGGATCTCCAGCGCGCCCGGGCGCATGCGCCATTTGGCGTCGGGGTTGCGGCGCCAGGTTCCGGTTCCCGTGCAGGGCGCATCGATCACGACGAGATCGGCCGAGGCGCGGATGTCTTGGAGCGGATCGGCCTCGCCCTTGGGGGTGCGCACGTCGGCATTGTGGACGCCGGCGCGCGACAGGCGCTCGTGGATCGGGGCAAGCTGGCGCTTGTCGCGGTCGGTCGCGATCAGCCGGCCCTTGCCTTGCATCAGGGCGGCGAGCGCGAGCGTCTTGCCGCCCGCGCCGGCGCAGAGATCGATCACCTGCTCGCCGGGTTTTGCCGCGGTGAACTGGGCCGCAAGCTGCGATCCCTCATCCTGCACCTCAATGGCGCCCTTGATGAAATCCTCTTCCGCCTGGATGCCCGGGTTGCGCGCATCGGCCGAAAGCTCGATGCGCAGGCCCGTTGCCGACCACGGCGTCGGTTCCGCATGAAGATGAGCAAGCGCGCGCAGCACCTTGTCGCGATTGGATTTTAACGTGTTGACGCGCAGATCGAGCGGAGCCCGGCTCGCCATCGCTGCGGCCTCTGCGGCGCGGTCATCGCCGAACACTTTTGCAAGATGCGGATCGAGCCATTCGGGATAGTCCCCGGCGACCGCGGCCGGGGCATCCGCGAGCGAGTGCGAGGCGAGCGCGGCCTGCTCGGCCTCGGTCAGCGGCGCCGGCGCAAACCGGCTGCCGTCGAACAGCGCGGCCATGGTGGCCGTGTCCATGCCGCGCTCGAGCCGGAGCATGCCGATCAGCCGCGCCCGCGCGGTATCGGAACCCATCAGGTAGGCGCTCGAGGCGTAGCGGCGCAGCACGTCCCAGACAAGGCCGGCAATGGCGGCGCGGTCGCCGGAACCGGCGAAGCGGTGCGCGGTGCCCCACTCCTTCAGCGCCTTGGCCGCCGGCACGCGGTCCTTCTCGATGATGTCGATCAGTTCGATGGCTGCGGACAGCCGGGCAGCGGGGGTCATTTGAATCTTTCAGTTTTGCGCATGATCTTATCGGAAAACCGGCATCCACTTTGCGCGAACGCGGCCCTTCGGATCCGGATCATGCGCGATCAGATCAGCAGCAAAAGCTTCAGCGCGAAGTAGATCCACATCGCGAGCAGCACGAGCACGCCGGCGAGCCAGATCGTGGAGCGGCGGCCGAGATCGTTGGAGGAGACGAACACGCCGGCATGGGCAAAGCGCGTCACCACGAACACCCAGGACATCAGCACGATGAAGAGATCGGCGCGGCGCAGGGGCAATGCCAGCGCGATCAGGACGTAGAGCAGCATCGGCAGCTCGAACTGGTTGCGGTAGCAATTTGCGATTTGAGTGACGCCCTTCGGCCAGTTCGGCTCGCCCAGCGCAATGTCGCGGATTTTGGTCTCGCCCGAGACCAGGGTCTTGCGCCGCGCCAAGACCATGCCGATCAGAAGCGCGAAGGTGAGAGCGACCTGCACGAAGACCGGCAGCAAAACCATTTGAACGGACATCGGAACTTTCCCGGGGGGCAAAACGCCGCCGATCGTCATTAGCCCCGACTTTTGGCGCTGACAATGAACGACTTGAACCGGCGTTCCCGCTCTTGCGACCAAGCATCGATCGTTGAAGCAATTTCGGCCCTTGGGCCCGAGGCGAGATAGCGCCATGAACACCTGGACGGGCCTCTTCACCGAATCCGCTGGCGGCCAACTCGGCATCCTGATGTCGGCGCTGTCAGCTATCCTCGTCGATCGCATCGCCTCCCCGCTCGCCCCGCAGGGCGCCTACATGATCCGCTACCGCGTGCTGTGACCGCAATGCTCCGCATCAGATCCTGCGCGGCAGCCGCGCTTACGCTCGCCACCTTGCTTTGCCCCGCGCTGCGGATGCACGCCCTCGCCGCGTCGGCCGACATCGCCACCTGCGACCGGCTCGCCGCGCATCCCACCGATCTGGACAAGCCTGCCGATGTGACGGGCGTTCTCGATATCGCCGGCGCCGATGTCCCCGCCGCGCTGAAGGCCTGCAAGGCCGCTGCCGCCGCTCCCGATGTCCCGCGCCGCATCTGGATGGAGCTCGGCCGCGCCTACGAGTTCGCCCGGCAGCCGGCCGAGGCCGCAAATGCCTATCGCAAGGCGGCAGATGCCGGCAGCGCCGCGGCGATGACCGGGCTCGGTGTACTCCTGATCAACGGCAACGGCCTGAAGAAAAACGTCACGGAAGGACGGATGCTGATCGAGAAGGCGGCAAATGCCGGTGATGTCGATGGCATGACCAACCTGGCTTCGCTCTATGGCGCCGGCGTCGGCGCGAAGGCTGATTTCGCCATGGCGCGCAAATGGTACGCCAAGGCCATTGAGGTGAATTCCAGCGAGGCCATGTACCAGCTGGGATTGATGACCCAAGACGGCGATGGTGGCCCGAAAGACGACGTCGCGGCCAAGGCGCTGTTCGAGAAGGCCGCCGCTCTCGATCATGCCGATGCGCTGGAGCGGTTAGGCGCCTATGCCGAAGCCGGCCGTGCCGGCGAGAAGGATACCCAGGCCGCGATCGCCTATTACAAGCGAGCTGCCGCGCTCGGCAACGAAGATGCGGGCAAGGCGCTGGAGCGCCTGCGCTGTCCGTTCGGTATCAAGAATCGCGACGGAAAGTCCGTCGGGCGGATTTGCTTTGACGGCGGATAGCCGTTCCCGGCGAGGGGCGGCCGGCGCGTGCTTTAAACTTTGTTCGTTGCGGTCCATGCCGGCGTCGTCATCGTTCCGACGTGCGATAACGGGTAGGATGATTGCATGCCCGAATTTCGCCTGACCCAGATTTCCGACACGCATCTCGGCCGGCGCTTTCCCGGCCTGATCGCCAACTTCCACCGCATCAGCGAGCACATCGACGCCGGCAGGCCCGATCTCGTCGTCAACACCGGCGACGTCTCGTTCGACGGGCCGACGAGCCGCAACGACGTCGAATTCGCGAAAGCCCTGCACGACGCCCTGCCCGTCACCTGCCGCTATCTCCCCGGCAATCACGACATCGGCGACAATCCAACCGCGGTCGGGCCGGCGCCAAAGCCGCCGGTCAGCGAGGCGCACCGCCGGCGGTTCTGCGACATCATTGGCGAAGACCATTGGTCGTTCGAGGCCGCCGGCTGGTGCTTCATCGGCCTCAATTCACTCGTCATGAATTCAGGGCTCGCCTTCGAGGCCGGGCAGTTCGACTGGCTCGCCTCCGAGATTGCGTGCACGAACGGCAGGCCAGTCGCGCTGTTCCTGCACAAGCCGCTGTTTCTCAACCTGCCCGACGATCCCGAGACGCCGGAGACCTCGATCCGCTACGTGCCGCAGCCGGCGCGGGCGCGGCTGATCGAGATGTTCACGCAGGTCGACCTGCGCCTCATCGCCAGCGGTCACGTGCACCAACGGCGTGACTTCACCTGGCGCCACACCCGCCACGTCTGGGCGCCGTCGACCGGCTTCGTCATCAACGATAAGCGCCAGGACCGGATCGCGATAAAGGAAGTCGGGCTGGTCGAATACCGCTTTCAGCCCGACAGTCTCGAGGTCCGTCACATCCGCGCGGCGGGCCAGGTCGATGTCGATATCGAGGAGCTCTTCGCCCAGATGGGCGGCGAGCATTAACGCGCACAGCTGCTCAGGCGACGCTCTTGAGATCCTGCTGGATCGCGGCGAGCAAGGATTGCAGCGCTTCGCTGTTCACCGGCTTCGCCGCGGGATCATTGGCAGGTGGCTGCCCGCCAATTTGCGCGGCCTTGACCGGACGCTTCGGAAACGGCGGCGGTGGTGCCGGCATCGAGGCGGCAAACTCGCCTTCGTCCTCGGCGTGGACGAACTTACCATGGATGACGTCATCGCGGCGGCCCATGATGAACATCGCCACCCAATAGCCGGCGGCCAGGACGATTACGCAGAAAATACCAATCTCTAACATCGCAACACCCAAAATATGCGCGATGATTCAATGCTTTCGCCGGCCCGTCAATGAACCGGCGGTCACACCTGCGGCTTTTGCGGGCTGGTGTGACCGATTAGTGACTCTTTCTTAACCATCCACCGCCCGACGGGTAGGCTGGAATGTCGCCAAGTTACGCCCTGTCGGGACCAACCCGAACCAGCTGCTTGCCGAAATTGGCACCCTTCAGCAGGCCCATGAAGGCGGCGGGGGCGCTTTCCAGGCCTTCGGTGACGAACTCCTTGTACTTGACCTTGCCGTCGCGGACCCAGCCCGACATGTCGCGCAGGAAATCGCCGTGGCGGGCGGCGAAATCGGACACGATGAAGCCGCGGAAGGTCAGCCGCTTGGTGAGGATGTTGCGCATCATCGCACCGGCCCATTTCGGCGGCTTGGCCTCGGTGTCGTTGTAGTGGGCGATCAGGCCGCAGACCGGCACGCGAGCGAATGGATTGAGCTGCGGGAACACCGCCTCGAACACGGCGCCGCCGACATTCTCGAAATAGACGTCGATGCCTTTCGGACAGGCTTCCTTGAGCCTGGCCGCGAGATCGGGATCGCGGTGATCGATGCAGGCATCGAAGCCGAGCTCCTTGACCACGTAGTCGCACTTCTGCTTGCCGCCGGCGATGCCGACCGCGCGTGCGCCCTTGATCTTGGCGATCTGGCCGACGGCCGAGCCGACCGCACCTGAGGCACCGGCAACGACGACGGTCTCGCCCGGTTGCGGCTTGCCGATGTCGAGCAGGCCTGTGTACGCGGTCATGCCGGGCATGCCGAGCACGCCGATGGAGGTCGAGATCGGGCCGAGCTTCGGATCGACCTTGATCAGGCCCTTGCCGTTCGAGATTGCGTGCGTCTGCCAGCCCGAGCGGATGCGCACGATGTCGCCGACCGCGAAATCGGGATTGTTGGAGGCTGCGACCTCGCTGACCGCCTCGCCTTCCATCACCCCGCCGATCGGCACCGGCGCTGCGTAGGACGGTCCCTCGCTCATGCGCCCGCGCATATAGGGGTCGAGCGACAGCCAGATCGTGCGCAGCAGGACTTCGCCGGCCCCTGGTGCCGGAACAGCGAATTCCTCCAGGCGAAAATCAGACGGCTTGGGTTCGCCGACGGGACGCGCGGCGAGAACGATGCGTTTGCCTTGGGACATGGCTTCCTCCACTTTTCTCTGGTTGCGAGCGAAGCGAAGCAATACAGCCGCGTCAATACCAAAAGGGCCGGATTGCTTCGTCGCATCAGCGCAAAATTGCTACGCAATTTTGTCGCGAGCTCCTCGCAATGACGAGCTTGTGGCACGCAGCAGCCACAAGCTCACTGTCATCGCCCGACTCGATCGGGCGATCCAGTATTCCAGAGACGGTCGTTATTGAGCCGAAAAGCCGCAGCGTACTGGATGCCCCGATCAAGCCGGGGCATGTCAGCGGTGGGTGGAGTAACTAACCCCCGCCCGGATAGTTCGGGCTCTCGCGCGTGATCGTCACGTCGTGGACGTGGCTTTCGCGCAGGCCCGCGCCGGTGATGCGGACGAACTGGGCCTTGTCGTGCAGCTCCTTCATGTCGCGTGCGCCGACATAGCCCATCGCGGCGCGTAAGCCGCCGGCGAGCTGGTGCATGACGTTGCCGACCGGGCCCTTGTAGGGCACCTGACCCTCGATGCCTTCGGGCACCAGCTTGAGCGTGTCCTTGATGTCCTGCTGGAAGTAGCGGTCGGCAGATCCCCGCGCCATTGCGCCGACCGAGCCCATGCCGCGATAGGCCTTGTAGGAACGGCCCTGCCACAAAAACACTTCGCCGGGCGTCTCGTCGGTGCCGGCGAGCAGCGAACCGACCATCGCAATGTCGGCGCCGGCGGCGAGCGCCTTGGCGAGATCGCCGGAGTATTTGATGCCGCCGTCGGCGATGACGGGGATGTCGGACTTCTTCGCCGCTTCCACCGCATCCATGATCGCGGTGAGCTGGGGAACGCCGACGCCGGCGACGATGCGCGTGGTGCAGATCGAGCCCGGGCCGATGCCGACCTTGATGCAATCCGCGCCGGCGTCGATCAGCGCCTGCGCGCCTTCCGTGGTGGCGACGTTGCCGGCGACGACCTGCACCGAGTTGGACAGACGCTTGATGCGGTTCACCGCGTGCAGCACGTGACGCGAATGGCCGTGCGCGGTATCGACGACGACGAGGTCGACGCCGGCATCGATCAGCCGCTCGGTGCGCTCGAAGCCGTTATCGCCGACGGTGGTGGCCGCGGCGACGCGCAGGCGCCCTTGCGCGTCCTTGCAGGCGAGCGGATGGGCGACCGCCTTCTCCATGTCCTTGACGGTGATGAGGCCGACGCAGCGATATTGCTCGTCGACGACGACCAGCTTCTCGATGCGATGCTGGTGCAGCATCCGCCGCGCCTCGTCCTGGCTGACATTCTCGCGGACCGTGACGAGGTTTTCGTGCGTCATCAGTTCGGAGATCTTTTGCTGGCGATTGGTCGCAAAGCGCACGTCACGGTTGGTGAGGATGCCGACCAGCTTGCCGGGCGTGTTCTTGCCGGCGCCCGTGACGACGGGAATGCCGGAGATGCCGTGATCGCTCATCAGCTTGAGCGCATCGTCGAGCGTGGCGTCGGGGCTGATGGTGAGCGGGTTCACCACCATGCCGGACTCGTAGCGCTTGACTTGCCGCACCTGGGCGGCCTGCCCTTCGGGATCGAAATTGCGGTGGATGACGCCGAGGCCGCCGGCCTGCGCCATGGCGATCGCCATGCGGGCCTCGGTGACGGTGTCCATGGCCGAGGCCATGATCGGGATGTTGAGCGGGATGGCCCGGGTGACGCGGGAGCGGATGTCGACCTCGCCCGGCATGACGTCCGACAGGCCCGGCTTCAACAGCACGTCGTCGAACGTAAAGGCTTCGCGGATGCCCTGAAGTTGCACCGTGGCCATCTGCCAACTCCTTCCTGCGGCCTTGCCGCAAATGCTAATGGATGAGCGCCGCCCTCGGCGTCCCTTGCGGCAACGCCTTGAGAATCGGAGCCCATCAGTGGGGTTGACGCGGGTCGATAGCACGGCCGCGTGACGAATCAAAGCAATTCAGGCCGCTGGCCAGCCATGCACAGGCTTTTTTGGGCCGATTCGGGCAGGGACAGCCCCTGCGCGGCCCACCCGCCGTCATTCCGGGTTCACGCGAAGGGGGCGCGCCCCGGAATGACGGCGAAGCGGGTCACACCGTCGTTACGCAGGATCTAGGTGGCATGCGTCGATCCGCAATGGTCCGCGGCGGACGGCGGTGATAAGCCGCAACTCCGCCCTTCCTTCCGAATTTCATTGCCAATCCATCATGGTCGACAAGCAACGCGTGATTCCGCTGATCGTGGCCACTGCGCTCTTCATGGAGAACATGGATTCCACGGTGATCGCCACCTCGCTGCCGGCGATCGCGGCCGACATCGGAACCAGCCCGCTGACGCTGAAGCTCGCAATCACGTCTTACCTGCTGTCGCTCGCGGTGTTCATCCCGGCGAGCGGCTGGACCGCCGACCGCTTCGGCGCGCGGATGGTGTTTGCGATCGCGGTCGGCGTGTTCATGGTCGGCTCGGTCGGCTGCGCGCTCTCGACCTCGGTCACCGATTTCGTATTCGCGCGCATCCTGCAAGGCATGGGCGGCGCGATGATGACGCCGGTCGGACGCCTCGTGCTGCTGCGCTCCGTCGACAAGAGCGCGCTGGTCAACGCCATGGCCTGGGTGACGGTCCCGGCCCTGATCGGTCCCGTGATCGGACCGCCGCTCGGTGGCTTCATCACGACCTACGCGTCCTGGCACTGGATCTTCCTGATCAACATCCCGATCGGCCTGCTCGGCATCTTCATGGCGCTGCGCTTCATCGATCCGATCAAGAGTGAAGAACGCGAGCCGTTCGATCTCTACGGCATGGTGCTCGCTGGGCTGGGTCTTGCCGGCATCGCCTTCGGCCTATCGGTTGCCGGGCTCAATCTGCTGCCGTGGAGCACCGTTGCAGCACTGATCGCGGGCGGCGCGATCTCGATGACGCTCTACGTCTTCCACGCCCGGCGCACGGGCTCGCCAGTGCTGGATTTCTCGCTTCTGAACCTGCCGACGCTGCGCGCGGCCGTGCTCGGCGGCTTCATGTTCCGTCTCGGCATCGGCGCGCTGCCGTTCCTGCTGCCGCTCCTGATGCAGATCGGCTTCGGCCTGTCGCCGTTCCATTCCGGTCTCGTCACCTTTGCCTCGTCACTCGGGGCCATGGGCATGAAGACGCTGGCGGCACGGATCATCCGCGCCTTCGGCTTCCGCAATCTGATGACGGTGAACGCGATCGTCAGCGCGTTCTTCCTCGGCGTCTGCGCGCTGTTCACGGTGACGACGCCGCTGCTCATCATCATGGTGATCCTGGTCGTCGGCGGCTTCTTCCGCTCGCTCGAGTTCACCGCGATCAACACCGTCGCCTATGCCGACGTCGAGACCGCGCAGATGAGCCGGGCCACCACCCTAGTCAGCGTCAACCAGCAGCTCGCGGTGTCCGCAGGCGTCGCCGTCGGCGCGGCGTGCGTGGAAACGACGATGTGGTTCAGCCATATCAGCGAGCTCAACGCCACCGTGTTCGCGCCCGCTTTCATCGTGGTGGCGCTGACCTCGGCGGCGTCGAGCTGGTTCTTCTGGCAGATGCCGGTTGACGCCGGCCACGAGATCTCCGGCCGCAAGGCGGTGGAGATCGCGAGCCGCAAGGGTGCCGGCAAGGGTGCGGCCAAGGCCGCCGTCAAGGCGGCGAGCGAGGATACGCAGGACGTACGGGATCAGCGGCTCGGATAGAGGTCCGGCCGGCCGGTCGCCTCAGGAAGAGGCCGTCGGCTGTAGCGGGACCAGGGCATAGCCGACGCCGCGCACCGTCGCGATCGGCGCATCTTGCGGCGCAGCCGCACGATCAGAGTGTCGACCGTATCCTCGCTGATCTCTCGAGGGTCGCGGTTCGAGATGACGTCGAGCAGGAAATCGCGGCTGAGCGGTCGCGTCATGTAGGACGCGAGCGCGACGAGGATGTTGAGCTCTCCCGCCGTCAGGTTGACCATGCTTCCGTCAGGACGAAACAATTCGCGCCGGACCAGACTTCGGCAGTCGATCTCGCAGGCGTGCTCGGGACCAGGTTCAGCCATGTGATGGACACGCGGGCCGGCGCGCTCAAATCAAGCGTCTGCCGCCTGCCAGACCCGACCAAGCGGTCTCAGGCGTGCCGCGCCCATCAGAGGGCGCGCGTTCATCGAGATGAACGCTCGTTTATGTTCATGACTCCTGTTCCTCGCCGGCGCGCGCTTGCAACTTTTGCCCTTCGGCAATGTTGGCACGATGTCGGAACACCAAGGAAGGAGGGACGCGCATGAAAAAGACCGCACTTGTCCTGGCAACCGTCGGCGCGCTCGGCGTGAGCGCGGTGGCGGCACCGACGCCGGCGGAAGCCCGCTGGCACGGCGGTTTTGGGCCAGCGCTGGCAGGCGGATTGCTCGCAGGTGCCGTGATCGGCGGCCTCGCCTCGTCCGCTTATGCCTACGGTCCGGGCTACGGCTACTACGGGTATCCGGGCTATTATGACGACTATTACGCACCGGCGTACTACGGCGGTTACTATCCGTGGGGCGGCTACACCAGGACTTACTACAGCACCAGTTACGCCCCGGCCTACTATGGCTACCGCTATCGCCGTGTCGTGAGCCCGGCCTTCGCCTACTACGGCGGACCGTTCCCGCGGCGGCACTTCTATTACCATCGCTGGCGCCCTTACTGGTGAAGCGACGGCGCAACAGAAGGGCTGGCGCGAGGCGCTGAGCCTGCAGAGTGGATTTCTGGTCGATGTCTTTATGCTTCGATCAGGGGAGTCCTGCACGCGCGATAGCACCGAGACGGAACCGCGCAACTCTCCTGCATGATCGGAACGATGGCATCGCCGCACCGTTCACACACATCGGAAAACGCGAATGAGGGATCGTTTGTCTCGAGCCCGGAGTTCGAACGTTCCGTCAACGGATGCTGCAAAGCAAGCAAATGGAGGAGGTTCACGTGGACACGAGAAAGAACAGGTTCCTATTGACTACAGCAGTGCTGCTCGCCGGCGTCAGCCTGGCGTCGGCTCAAGGCATGCGTGAAGGCGCCGGCAGCGGGATGAGCGGAGGTGCGGGCGCCGGCGCGGCGGAATCCGGCCGATCGGGCGGCGGAATGTCGCAAGGTGCGGGCGGAGCCTCTCATGGCGAAGGAATGACCCAGGGTCGCGCAGGTGGTCGAGCCGAGAGCCCCGCTGCTGCGCCATCGCGTTCTGAGCGCAGTGAGGGAATGCGTGATAGCGGCAAGGCCGACAGGGGCGAACGTCAGTCCCTCGATCAGGGCCGCGGCGACCGCGACAATGCGCGTCAGTCCCGATCTGAAGGCGAGAAGCGCGGCAAGGACCAAACCGTCGGTCAGAGCCGAGGCGAACCCGACCAAGCGCGTCAGTCCAGGTCGGAGCGCGACAAGAGCGGAATGAAGGACCAGACGGTCGGTCAGAGCGGCAGCGAGCGCGACGCTACGCGTCAGTCGCAAGGCGCAGAACAGAAGGGCGCGGCAGGCGCTAAGACCAAGGAGAATGTCCAAGGCAAGAACGCGCAGGGTCAAAGCACGACGACGACCGGCGCGAACACCAAGGAGAATGCCCAGGGTAAGAACGCGCAGGGTCAGAGCACGACGACGACCGGCGCGAACACCAAGGAGAATGCCCAGGATAAGAACGCGCAAGGTCAGAGCACGACGACGACCGGCGCCAACACCAAGGGCGCCCAAGGCCAGAACGCCCCGGCTCAGGGCACGACGACTGGCGCGAACACCAACAACGCGCAAGCTCCGAGCGCCCAGCAGGGCCAGGGCACGACGACCGGCGCCAACACTCAGGGACAGGTCAACACCCAGGCCCAAGCCCAGGGTGGGACGACCCAGAGCTTGTCCGGCCGCGTGCAGCTGAGCGCGCAGCAGCAGACAACGCTGCAGCAGTCGGTGTTGAGCTCACGCAACGTGGATCGCGTGCGGGTCAACGTCAATTCGGTCAACTTCGGGATCAATACCGGTGTGGTGGTGCCGCGGAACATCTCCGTGGTCGCCGTCTCGACATTCCCGGCGCTGATCGACATCTATCCGGCCTATCGGGACGACAGCTTCTTCGTCGTGGATGACGAGATCATCGTCGTCGACCGAAGCCGCAGGATCGTCGACGCCATTCCCGCCGGCCCAAGAACGCACTTTGCCCGGCGCGGCAGCGTGAGCGGTGGCGGCGGCAACATCGCCGCGCTGGATCTCAGCCCCGACGAGCTCCGCATTGTTCAACGGGTGCTGATCGAACGCGGCCTGTTGTCGGGCGAAGCAGACGGCGTCCTCGGGCCCGCCACGCGCGAAGCGCTGATCACCTTCCAGCGACAGGAAGGTTTCCAGACCACCGGCTCGATCGATACCCGGACGGTCGCCGCACTAGGCGTCTCCAACCAGATCCGCGCCACGCAGGGTCAATCGACCACCGTTGGTCAGGAAGGTGCGGCCGGCCAGTCGACGCAGCAAAACACGACCGGGCAAAGCGCCGGTCAGACCAATGCGCCGGCGCAGCAGAACCAGACCACCGGCCAGGCTGGGCAGAACCAGCCATCCGCAACCGGACAGGCTCAGCAGAACCAACCGGCGACGTCGGGCCAGGCAGGCACACAACCGCCCGCCGGTCAGACCACCGGCCAGGCGCCGGCCCAAGGCAACAGTCAGTCCACCAACCAGCCTGCCGCCACACAGAGCCCGCAGTCTGGACAAACCAACCAGAACAATGCCCCGCCGCCTTCGCCGTCGGGTCAGCCGGCTCAGAACCAACCCAGCCGGTAAGATGCCTTCCCCGAGCCCTGCCCCTGGCAGGGCTCTTTTTTGCGGCCTGCGCGGCCGCGAGAGAAAGATGATAAAGTTTTCTGCGCCGGTCCCGACGTTCGCCAGGCGTTCGGCGGGGACGACGGTGGAGCGTGGGCTACTCCTTGGTCGCGCCCCGAAATCCCGTCGCCAGCACATAGCGCTCCGAGGAATCCTGCCGGCTCGCGGCGGGCTTCACATGGCGCACCGTCGCAAAATCGCGCTTGAGCTGGGCGAGCAGCTCAGCGTCGGCGCCGCTCTGGAAGGTTTTTGCCAGGAACGTCCCGCCGGGCTTGAGCACGTCACAGGCAAACACGGCTGCGGTCTCGACCAGACCGACGATGCGGAGCTGGTCGGTCTTGCGGTGGCCGGTGGTGTTGGCGGCCATGTCGGACATCACGACGTCGGCCCCGCCGCCCAGCATCGCGGTGAGCTTCTCGGGCGCGTCGTTGTCCATGAAGTCGAGCTGCGCGAAATCGACGCCGGGAATCTCCGGCATTTCCAACAGATCGATCGCGACGACCTTGCCCTTGCCTTCCGCGGAGCCGACGCGCTTGGCGGCGATCTGGCTCCAGCCGCCGGGGGCCGCGCCGAGATCGACCACGGCCATGCCGGGCTTCAAGAGCCGGAACTTGTCATCGATCTCCAGCAGCTTGAACGCGGCGCGCGAGCGATAGCCCGCCGCCTTGGCCTTGGCGACATAGGGATCGTTGAGCTGCCGCTCCAGCCACAGCTTCGACGACAATTTGCGCTTGCCGCCGGTCTTGACCTGGACGTGCAAGCGGCCGGTGGTGTCCTTGGCCATTCTCACCAGCTCCTGAGCGCGCCGTCCTCGCGCATCATCTCGACCAGCATGCCTTCGCGCAGGCCGCGGTCGGCGACGCGCAGGCGCGGCAGCGGAAAGGCGCGCCTGATGGCATCGAGGATGGCGCAGCCGGCCAGCACGAGGTCGGCGCGTTCGACGCTGATGCAGCTGTTGTTCGCGCGCTCCTCGTAGCTCATGCCGAGCAGCTTGTTGATGGTCGCGGTGATGTCGGCGTCGTTCATCCAGATGCTGTCGATACGGCGGCGATCGTAGCGCGGCAGGTTGAGATGGATGCCGGCGAGCGTCGTCACGGTGCCCGACGTGCCGAGCAGATGCATGTCGGCGAGCTCGCGGCCGTGCTCCTCCGCGAACGGCGCGACGTGGCTCGCGACCTCGCGCTCCATCGCGGCATAGATCTCAGCCGTCACGTCGCGGCCGCCGAACTGCTCGGCAAGCGTGACCACACCGTACGGGATCGACATCCAGGCCTTGATGCGTGGTTCCGGATTCTCCGGGTCGCGCTCGATCCGCACCAGCTCGGTCGAGCCGCCGCCGATGTCGAACAGGATGGCACCCCTGCCCCTGGGATCGACCAGCGGCGAGCAGCCGAGCACGGCGAGCGAGGCCTCGGTCTCGCGGTCGATCACCTCGAGCTCGATGCCCGTCTCTGCTGCGACGCGGCTGCGGAACCCTTCCGCGTTCGAAGCCGCACGGCAGGCTTCGGTCGCGATCAGCCGCAGCCGGCGCGCTCTGCGCAGGTTTATTTTGTCGCGGCAGATGCTGAGCGCCGCAATGGCGCGCTCGATCGCGGCCTCGCTGATCGAGCCGGTCGCCGAAACCCCCTCGCCGAGCCGGATGATGCGCGAGAAAGAATCGACCACGCGAAAGCCGTCGTGGGTCGGACAGGCGATCAACAGCCTGCAATTGTTGGTGCCGAGGTCCAGCGCCGCATAGACGCCGGTTCCCGGCGCTTGCGCGCCGACGGGCGGATCGGTGGCCAACGCCACCGCCGCCATCGACCCCTCCAGCTCGCCGTGCGGCCCATGTTGGCTTACATGGCCGTCGCGGAGCCGCGTGTGGTCATTCATACAAACTGTCTTTCCGCGGCCGGTCGGGCCGGTCTGGAATTGCTTTTTCGCCTGAAACATTAGCAGCGCGGCAGGCCTGCGCAACAACGCATCACATGGGACCATGTCCATTCGTGCGTTGTCGTGAACGGGGTCGTGGGTTATCTGAGTAGGGTCCGGCCCCCCTCCAGGCGCCCGCGAAATCGCGCAAATGCCGGCTTTTCAGGTCGATTCCATGCAAGAACACACCAAATCGTCCACGCTCGAGAACGCTATTGCACTGCAAAAATATGGCGTCGGGCAACCGGTCCGCCGCAAGGAGGACGACACGCTGGTGCGCGGCAAGGGCCGCTACACCGACGACTTCAACCTCCCCGGCCAGGCCTATACGGTGATCGTCCGCTCCACCCATGCCCATGGCGTCATCCGCGGCATCGGCCTTGATGCCGCCAAAGCGATGCCGGGCGTACTGGGGGCGTGGACCGGCAAGGATCTCGATGCCGCCGGCTACGGCCCCTTCACCTGCGGCCTGCCGTTGAAGAGCCGCGACGGCTCGCCTTTGCTCCAGACCAACCGCCAGCCGCTCGCCACCGACAAGGTCCGCTTCGTCGGCGATCCCGTTGCTTTCGTGGTGGCGGAGACGCTGGCGCAGGCGCGCGACGCGGCCGAAGCGGTTGAGCTCGATATCGAGCCGCTGCCCGCGGTGACCGATCCCGAGGAAGCGGCCAAGCCAGGCGCGCCCCAGCTTTACGACCACATCCCCAACAATGTCGCGCTCGACTACCACTATGGCGACATGGACAAGGTCAACGCGGCCTTTGCCAGCGCCGCCCACGTCACCAAGATCGACATCGAGAACACCCGCGTCGCCGTGGTCTCGATGGAGCCGCGCGTTGGGCTAGCCTCCTACGACAAGAAGACCGAGCGCTACACGCTTCAGGTACCGACGCAGGGCGTCGCCGGCAACCGCGCCAATCTCGCCAAGAACCTGAAGGTGCCGAACGAGAAGGTGCGCATCCTCACCGCCAATGTCGGCGGCTCCTTCGGCATGAAGAACATCAACTATCCCGAATACATGTGCATCCTGTACGCGGCGAAGGCACTGGGACGGCCGGTGAAATGGCTCGACGAGCGCTCCACCAGCTTTCTCTCCGACAGCCACGGCCGCGCCCAGAAGATCCATGCCGAGCTCGCGCTCGATGCCGAGGGGCATTTCCTCGCAGCAAAACTGTCCGGCTACGGCAATGTCGGCGCCTACATCACCGGCGTCGCGCCAGGGCCGCTCTCGCTGAACACCGGCAAGAACTTTTCCAGCGTCTACCGCACGCCGCTGATGGCGGTCGACATCAAGGTGGTGCTGACCAACACCACGCTGATGGGCGCCTATCGCGGCGCCGGCCGGCCCGAAGCGAATTATTACATGGAGCGGCTGATCGACCGCGCTGCCGACGAGATGGGCATCAACCGCCTGACCTTGCGCAAGCGCAACTTCATCAAGCCGAAGCAGATGCCGTTCCCGGCTTCTTCCGGCGTCACTTACGACAGCGGCGACTTCCAGGCGGTGTTCAACAAGGCGCTCGAAATCTCGGATCACGAGAATTTCGCCAGGCGCAAGAAGGAGAGCAAGAAGGCCGGCAAGCTGCGCGGCATCGCCGTCGGCTCCTATCTCGAGGTCACCGCGCCGCCGAGCCCCGAGCTCGGCAAGATCGTGTTCGATCCCGACGGCACCGTGCAGCTCATCACCGGCACGCTCGATTACGGCCAGGGCCATGCGACGCCGTTCGCGCAGGTTTTATGCGAGCAGCTCGGTGTCCCCTTCGAGAGCGTCAAGCTGGTGCAGGGCGACAGCGATATCGTCCACACCGGCAACGGCACCGGCGGCTCGCGCTCGATCACCGCGAGCGGCCAGGCCATCGTAGGGGCGGCAAAGCTCGTCATCGAGAAAGGTAGGCGCGCAGCAGCGCATATCCTCGAAGCGTCCGAAGCCGACATCGAGTTCGCTGATGGCAGCTTCACCATCGCCGGCACCGACCGCAGCATCGACATCATGGAGCTCGCCAGACGCCTGCATGACGGCAAGGTACCGGAGGGCGTGCCCGACTCGCTCGACGTCGATCACACCAGCGAACCTGTCGCCTCGGCGTTCCCGAACGGCTGTCACGTCGCGGAGGTCGAGATCGACCCGGAGACCGGCGTGGTGCAGATCGTGCGCTATAGCGCCGTCAACGATTTCGGCACGGTGATCAACCCGATGCTGGTCGCGGGCCAGCTCCACGGCGGCGTGGTCCAGGGCATCGGCCAGGCGCTGATGGAGCACATCCGCTACGACGAGAGCGGCCAGCCGATCACGGGCTCGCTGATGGACTACGCCCTGCCCCGCGCCGAGGACGTGCCGTTGATGACGGTCGGCGACCACCCGGTGCCGGCCACGACCAACCCACTCGGCAGCAAGGGCTGCGGTGAAGCCGGCTGCGCCGGTAGCCTGTCGACCGTGGTGAACGCCGTGCTCGATGCGCTCTCCGACTATGGGATCAAGCACATCGACATGCCGCTGACCCCGGAGCGGGTGTGGCGCGCGATTCAGGACGCGAAGGGGAAGGCGTAAAGGGCGCGCACTCTTTCCGCCGTCATGGCCGGGTTTGTCCCGGCCACCCATGCGTCGGCCACAAGGCACGAAGAACGCGGATGCCCGGGACAAGCCCGGGCATGACGATGTGGATACAGCGCGGCTTTCCCCCGCTACGCCGCGGCCTGCTCGCGCGGTTGATAGATCGCGGTGTGCCGGCAGTGGGCGAGCGGAGTGATTCCGTTGGCGACGACCAGGGAGTCGAGCTCGACGAAGCGGTGGCCCTTCTTCTCGTAATTGGCCGTGACTTTCGCACGTGCCGCGATCTCGTCACCGGCGCGCGCCGCGGATAGCAGCTGCATGCGGCTGCCGACGTGAATCCACGGACCCAGAATGGTGTTGTCGACGAGGACGCGGTTCATCACCCGCTGGATCAGGCCGGGGTGGCCGAGCCCTTCGCGCGCGAAGATCGGATCGCTCTCCCTGATGTCGGCGAGGTAATCTGCCGCATCCTGTCCGGCCCAGCGGCGCGGCGCCGTGCCGAGCCATTTGCCGGCTTCGAAGGTCGCCGGGCTAACCGGCTTGCGCTCCGCGACAGCGGGGACCTCGACATAATCACCCAATGACACCCTCGGCGCCTCCGCCGGCAGCGACGCTGTCCCCGTCGCGCAAAGTTCGGTGCGGCTGAACACCTCGATCGTCAGCAGGCCATTGTGCTCGGTGGCGTCGACATCGGCGGTCTCGCCGTCATAGACCGGCTTGATGAAGCGGGCCTCGACCAGCCCGCGCGACAGGAAATCGCGGCCCCAGCGTGCGATCGGCACGTGCATCATGTAGGCGAAGACGTCGACGCCGGGGACCAGCCCGCCTTCAAATCCGAAGCGGCGCGCCACCGTGTCGTCATGCATCTTGTTTTCGGACTGCTTTGCGGTGTTGTAGGCCTCGACGCGGTAGGTTTCGAGCCGGTTCGGCATGGCTGGCCTTCCCTGTTTTTGTTGTTTCGGGGCCAATCGTAGGCCCCGGGGAACAGCGGTCAATCCCCTCGCCTTTGCGATCCGAATGGGGTACCACGCGGCGAATGACCAACACCCCCACCCGCATCTATGTCGATGCCGACGCCTGCCCGGTGAAGGACGAGATTTATCGCGTCGCGATCCGGCACGGCGTGCCCGTGAGCGTGGTCGCCGGCAACTTTATTCGCGTGCCGCAGGACCCGCTGATCGAGCGCATCGCCGCAGGTAGCGGCATGGACGCGGCCGACGACTGGATCGCGGAACGCGCCAAACCCGGCGACATCGTGGTGACATCAGACATCCCGTTGGCGAGCCGCTGCGTGAAGGTGGGCGCCGACGTGATCGCGCCGAACGGCAAGCTCTTCACGGAAGAGTCGATCGGCATGACGCTGGCAGTGCGCAATCTGATGACGGACCTGCGCTCCGCGGGCGAAGTCACCGGCGGCCCGCGCTCGTTCTCGCCCCGCGACCGCTCCGCCTTCCTTTCGGCGCTCGACCAGACGCTGCGCCGGATCCAGCGCCGCCGCGCCGACCAGACCGCAACGAGTCAGGGCTGACGATGGCGCCCCCGCTGATCCAACTGAAAGACATCAGGCTGACCTTTGGCGGCACGCCGCTGCTGTCGGGCGTCGAGCTCAACGTCGCGCCAGGCGAGCGCGTCTGCCTGATCGGCCGCAACGGCTCGGGTAAATCGACGCTGCTCAAGATCGCAGCCGGCCTCGTCGAGCCCGATTCCGGCACGCGCTTCGTGCAGCCCGGCGCGACCGTCCGCTATTTGCCGCAGGAGCCTGACTTCGGCGAGCACAAGACCACGCTTGCTTATGTCGAGTCCGGCCTTGCACCGGGCGACGACCATCACCAGGCCCGCTATCTCCTCGAGCAGCTTGGCCTCACCGGCGACGAGAACCCGCACGATCTCTCCGGCGGCGAGGCGCGTCGCGCCGCGCTCGCCTGCGTGCTGGCGCCCTCACCCGACATATTGCTGCTGGACGAGCCCACCAACCATCTCGACCTCTCCACCATCGAGTGGCTGGAGCAGGAGCTCGACAGCCGCCGTAGCGCGCTGGTCTTGATCAGCCACGACCGCCGCTTCCTCACCAATCTCTCGCGCTCGACCGCATGGCTCGATCGCGGCAGGATCAAGCAGATCGATCGCGGCTTCGCCTCGTTCGAGACCTGGCGCGACGAGGTGCTGGCCGAAGAAGAGCGCGACCAGCACAAGCTCGACCGCAAGATCGTCGACGAGGAGCACTGGCTGCGCCACGGCGTCTCCGGACGGCGCAAGCGCAACGTCAAGCGCCTCGCCAATCTGCACGCGCTGCGCGCCCAGCGCCGTAACTATCGTGGCACCTCCGGCAGCGCCAATCTGGCGGCGGCGGAAGCGGAGCAATCCGGCAAGCTGGTGATCGAGGCCAAGGGCATCAGCAAGGCCTATGGCGAGCGGAAGATCGTCGAGAACTTTTCGACCCGCATCCAGCGCGGCGACCGGCTCGGCATCATCGGGCCGAACGGCGCCGGCAAGACAACGCTGGTCAACTTACTCACCGGCGGCCTGCAGCCGGACTCTGGGACGGTGCGGCTTGGCGCCAATCTGGAGATGGCAACGCTCGATCAGCACCGCGAAAGCCTCGATCCCAAATCGACGCTGGCCGAAGCGCTGACGGGCGGCCGCGGCGATCATGTCATGGTCGGCGGCAAGCCGAAGCATGTCGTCGGCTACATGAAGGACTTCCTGTTCGCGCAGGAGCAGCGCGGCACGCCGCTCGAGGTGCTCTCCGGCGGTGAGCGCGGCCGGCTGATGCTGGCCCGCGCGCTGGCAAAACCGTCGAACCTCCTGGTGCTGGACGAGCCGACCAACGATCTCGATCTCGATACCCTCGATGTGCTCGAGGAGATGCTCGGGGACTACGAGGGCACCGTCATCCTGATCAGCCATGACCGCGACTTTCTCGACCGCGTCGTCACCTCCGTGATCGCGCCCGAGGGCAATGGCAAATGGATCGAGTATGCCGGCGGCTACAGCGACATGCTGAGCCAGCGCGGTGCGGACCTGAAGCGCGAGACCGCCAAGGCGCAACCGGTCGCGGAGAAGAAAGAGGAGCGCACCGTTGCTCCAGTGTCGGCGCCGAAGCGGAAGCTGAGCTTCAATGAGAAGCACGCGCTGGAAACGTTGCCGAAGAAGATGGAAACGCTTCAGGCCGATATTGCCAAGTTGCAGCGCGTGCTGGACGATCCCAATCTCTACGCCAAGGATCGCCAGAAATTCGACGACACCTCCGCTGCCATCGCCAAGGCGCATGAAGAACTGTCAGCCGCCGAAGAGCGTTGGCTCGAACTTGAAATGCTTCGCGAAGAAATAGAGCAGGCTTAGATCATGACCACCCCCCTCGCCGCAAAAATCGCCCGCGAATACGGCACGCCCTGTGCCGTCATCGACATGGACAGGGTCGAACGCAACATCGCGCGCATCCAGAAGGCCTGTGATGACGCCGGCATCGCCAACCGCCCCCACATCAAGACGCACAAGAACCCGACCATCGCCAAGATGCAGGTCGCGGCCGGCGCCAAGGGCATCACCTGCCAGAAGCTCGGCGAGGCCGAGATCATGGCGAATGCCGGCATCGACGACATCCTGATCAGCTACAACCTTCTCGGCGACGAAAAGATGGCGCGCCTCGGCGCGTTGCAGGCGAAGGCGAACATGACGGTCGCTGCCGACAATTCCACCGTCGTGGCGGGATTACCCAAGGCAACTGCAGCATCGGGCCGTCCACTTTCGGTTGTCGTCGAATGCGACACGGGCCGCAAGCGCGCCGGAGTCGAGACGCCGGCCGAAGCGGTCGCGCTGGCGCGCGAGATCGCCGCGTCCAAGGGGCTGCAGTTCGCCGGCTTCATGCTTTATCCGACCGAGACCGGCTGGAGCGACGCGCAGAAATTTTTCGACGAGGCGCTGGCCGGCGTGCGCGCACATGGGCTGGACGCAAAGATCGTTTCGACCGGCGGCACGCCGAACCTCGTCAACATCGGCAAGCTCAAGGGGGGCACCGAGCATCGCTTCGGCACCTACATCTACAACGACCGCATGCAGGTCGCGGCCGGCGTCGCCAGCTGGGACGATTGCGCACTGCACATCTATTCGACGGTGGTGAGCCGCGCCGCGCCCGAGCGCGGCATTCTCGACGCCGGCTCGAAGACACTGACCACGGATACCGGCGGCCTCGACGGCCATGGCCTGATCCTCGAACATCCCGAGGCCAAGATCGCGAAGTTCGCCGAGGAGCACGGTTTCCTCGATTTGTCCCGCAGCAACACCCGCCCGAATGTCGGCGACGTCGTCCGCATCGTGCCGAACCATGTCTGCGTCGTCGTCAACATGATGGACGAAGTGGTCATGGTGCGCGGCGAGGAGATCATCGGCACACTGCCGGTGGCAGCGCGGGGGAAGTTGAGGTAGGAGCGCTTCGCTCTCGACCGTCATTGCGAGGAGCAAAGCGACGAAGCAATCCAGATTACCTCCGCGGAGGGATTCTGAATGCTTCGCTGCGCTCGCAATGACGGTGGTTAGCGCTTGAGCCACTCCAGCACGCCCCTGCCCGCGGCGACACCGGTCGCAAACGACGCCTGGAGCAGATACCCGCCGGTCGGTGCCTCCCAGTCCAGCATCTCGCCGGCGGCGAATACGCCTGGCAGCTTGCGGATCATGTAATCCGCGTCGACTTCGTCGAACGAGAGGCCGCCGGCGCTCGATATCGCGCGCGCGATTGGCGCCACGCCGGTGAGCTTGATCGGCACGGCGTTGATGAGCTCGGCCAATCGCTCGGGCGACATTGCCGACGGCGACTGTCCCGCACCGATCACAGCCTCCTGCAGCAGCCCGACGGCGACGGGCGACAGCTGCGCCGCCTTGCGCAGGAAGTTGGAGAACGATTGCTTGCCGCGCGATGGCGACAGACGCTTGACGAGCTCGGCTTGATCGACATCGGGGCGCAGAGCAATATGCAGCAGCGCTTCGCCGTTCACCGCGATAGCCTCCCGCAGTTCGGCCGACAGCGCATAGATCGCGCCGCCCTCGATGCCGGCCTGCGTGACGATCGCTTCGCCACGAAGCCTGTGCGGACCGAAGCTCAGCGCAATGCCCTTGAGCGGCTGGCCCTCGAAACGCGCGCGAAAAACATCGGACCATGCGATGGTAAAGCCGCAATTGGCAGGCCGCAGCGGGGAGACCGAGATACCTTTGTCGGCCAGGATCATCGCCCAGCTACCATCCGAGCCCAGGCGTGGCCAGCTGGCGCCACCGAGCGCCAGCACGGTGGCGTCGGCCGCGATGGCAAGCATCCCATCGCGCGCTTGGAACCGCAGCCGCCCCTCGCCATCCCAACCGCTCCAGCGATGACGAAGGGCGAACCGGACGCCGGCGGTATCGAGCCGCCGCAGCCAGGCCCGCAGCAGCGGAGACGCCTTGAACGCCCTGGGAAACACCCGCCCGCTGGTGCCAACGAAAGTCGGCTCGCCCAGCGCCTCGCTCCAGGCACGCAGCGCATCCGGCGGGAACGCCTCGATTGCGGCTTGCAGCCTCAGTGCCATCTCGCGATAACGCGTCATGAACTGCGGCAGCGGCTCACTGTGGGTGAGATTGAGCCCGCCGCGGCCGGCCATCAGGAATTTGCGGCCGGCGGACGGCATCGCGTCGTAGACGGTAACGCGCGCGCCGCCTAACGCAAGCACCTCCGCCGCCATCAGCCCGGCGGGACCGGCACCGATGACGGCGACGTCGGTCAGAGCTTGATCCCCGCCCGCGCCGCGGCCTGCGCTACATATTTCTGCGTCTGCTCGAACGCGCCCTGCAGCGCCTTTGCCTTCGACATGTCGCTGATCTCGGCGAAATGTGCGGCGATCGCGTCCGGCGTCCACTCGCTCTCCGGCAGGTTGATGCCTTCGCTCTCCAAAATCTTGATCACGGCGAAGGAGCCGGCGCCTGCGCCCATGATGGTGCGGGTGGGCGCATCCTCGCTCAGCATGTACTCGACCGCGGGCGTGATCGCGTTGGGCTTCATCAGTTGCAGCGCCTGCGGCGGCAGCAGCTCTTCGGTCATGCGGGTCGCCGCCGTCGGCGAGATGATGTTGACCCGGATGTTGTTCTTGCGGCCTTCTTCGGCCAGCACGTTCATCAGGCCGACCATGCCCGATTTCGCCGCGCCGTAATTGGCCTGGCCGAAATTACCGTAGAGGCCGGAGGACGACGTGGTCAGCACGATGCGACCGTAATTGCGGTCGCGCATGCCGGCCCAGACCGCCTTGCAGCAATAGAAGGTACCGACGAGATGCACGTCGAGCACCTTCTGGAAATCAGCCGCTTCCATCTTGCCGAACGACTTGTCGCGCAGGATGCCGGCATTGGCACACAGCAAATCGACGCTGCCCCACTCCCTGGTGGCGCGCTCGACCATCGCGGCGACCTGCTCGAAATTGGAGACGTCGGCACCGTCCGCCATCGCGGTACCGCCGGCCTTTCGGATCTCCTCGACCACGGCCTCCGCAGGCGACAACGAGCCGCCGGTGCCGTCGCGCGCGCCGCCGAAATCGTTGACGACGACCCTGGCGCCGCGACTGGCGAGACCCAGGGCGTGCGCCTTGCCGAGACCATTGCCCGCGCCGGTGACGATGGCGACGCGTCCGTCGAACCTGATTGCCATGAGTAAGGGTCTCTATTCTTCTTACCTTCTGCCCTTGTGGGAGAAGGCGGCGCGAAGCGCCGGATGAGGGGTCTCTCTCTACAGATGCGCTCGCGGAGAGAGACCCCTCACCCGCCTCGCGTTCCGCGAGGCACCCTCTCCCACAAGGGGCGAGGGGAAACCCCGCTCTGGGTTGCCTTTTGACCAGCGATGGGTTGCCGGGTCAAGGCCGGCAACGACGCCTCGAGCCTACGCGAAATAGATCAGGCCGAGCCAGTCGGCGACGAGCGCCGGCTTGTCCTCGCCTTCGATCTCCACGGTGACGTTGGTGCGGGACTGCAATTCATTCGGCTTGCGCAGCTTGGCTTCGGCCAGCACGAAGCGGCCGCGGACGCGCTTGCCCGAACGCACCGGCGAGATGAAGCGCAGCTTGTCGAAGCCGTAATTCACGCCCATCGTGGTGCCCGCAATCACAGGCATCACCTCATAGGACATGATCGACAGCAGCGACATCGTCAGAAAACCGTGCGCGATCGTGGTGCCGAAGGCGGTTTCCTTCTTCGCGCGTTCCGGATCGACGTGGATGAACTGGTGATCCTCGATCACGTCGGCGTAGGTGTCGATACGGGGCTGATCGATCAGGTGCCACGACGACACGCCGATCTCCTTGCCGACCATGGCCTGATAGGCATCCAGGGCAATCGGCGGCTTCTTCCAGACTTCGTTCACTTAAGTCTCACTCCGAGTTTTCGCCAGCTCCGGAAAATCCTCCTCGCGGAATTCCCGGCCGCGCAGCGGATCGTTACGATCATTGTCGCGTTCGAGCCGTCGTAGCTGCACACGGCGGATTTTGCCAGAGATCGTCTTCGGCAGCTCGGTGACGATTTCCAGGCGGCGGATGCGCTTGAACGGCGCGAGGCGCGTGTGCAGGTGCTTGAAGATCGACAGCGCGGTCTCCGGCGAACATTCCGCGCCCGAGGTCAGCAGCACGAAAGCCTTCGGAATCGCGAGCCGGATCGGATCCGGGCTCGGCACCACCGCTGCTTCCGCGACCAGTTCATGCTCGAGCAGTACGCTTTCCAGTTCGAACGGGCTGATTCGATAGTCGGAGGATTTGAACACGTCGTCGGAGCGGCCGACGAAGGTGAGATAGCCGTCCTCGTCCGCGAACACCACGTCGCCGCTACGATAGAGCGCGCCCTCTGCCCCGGACAATTTGCCATCGTCGCCCTGATAGCCCTGCATCAAGCCCGCGGGGCGATCGGGGCCCAGCACCAGCGTCACCTCGCCTTCCTTCGCCGGATGGCCGTCGGCATCGCTGATCTGCACGCGATAGCCAGGTAGTGGCCGGCCCATCGAGCCGATCTTGATCTGCTGACCCGGCGAGTTGCCGGCCAGTGCGGTCGTTTCCGTCTGGCCGTATCCGTCGCGGATGGTGAGGCCCCAGGCTGCCTGCACCTGGTCGATCACTTCAGGGTTGAGCGGTTCGCCGGCGCCGCAGACCTCGCGCAAGGCGACCTTGAACGAAGCAAGGTTCTCCTGGATGAACAGCCGCCACACCGTCGGGGGCGCACACAGCGTGGTGAGGCCGCAGCGGCCGATGGTGGCGAGCAGCGCCTTGGCGTCGAAGCGCGGCTGGTTGACCACGAACACGGTCGCGCCCGCGTTCCACGGCGCAAAGAAACAGCTCCAGGCGTGCTTGGCCCAGCCGGGTGAGGAGATGTTGAGATGGATGTCGCCGGGTTTCAATCCAATCCAGTACATCGTCGAGAGATGACCGACCGGATAGCTGCGCTGGCTGTGCCGCACCAGTTTTGATTTCGCCGTCGTGCCCGAGGTGAAATAGAGCAGCATTGGGTCGTCGGCATTAGTCGGACCGTCCGGCGCAAAACTTTCGGAAGCCTTTGCCGCCTCGTCATACGCAAGCCAACCGCCCGAGGCTGCGCCGACCACGATGCGCACGGTATTCTCGGCACCAAGGCTCGCAAATTTTGCGACCTGATCCTCGGCAGCCACCACCGCCTTCGCCTTGCCGCGATCGAGCCGGTCACGCAGCTCGTCGGCGGTGAGCAACGTCGTCGCGGGAATGACGACCACGCCGAGCTTCATCGCGGCGAGCATCGTCTCCCACAGGGGAACCACGTTGCCGAGCAGCAACAGGAGATGATCGCCGCGCTTCAAACCCTGCGCGCGGAGAAAGTTGGCGACCTGGTTGGAGCGCTTCGAGAGCGCAGCGAAGGACAATTTTGTCTGCCGGTCCTGCGCGGCGTCGACGATCCAGAGTGCGGGGCGGTCCTTGCTGTCCGCATTCGTCGCCAGTTCGGCGTCGAACCAGTCCAGGGCCCAGTTGAACGGAGCCGGATCGGGCCAGCGGAAGCCTTTGACCGCTGCCTCATAGTCCGTGCGGTGATCGAGCAGAAACGCGCGCGCTTCCTGAAATGTCGTCATGGTCCGGGCCCGTCGAAATGATGTTCGAGCGTAGCCCGGATGGAGCGAAGCGCAATCCGCAGGCTGCTAAGCCAATTGGAAGCAGCTGTCCCGGATTTCGCTTCGCTCCATCCGGGCTACGAAGCCCCGCTATTTTCCAGCGAGGCTGCGAACGTGCTTGATAATTCCGGAAAAATCCACCCCACCATGGCCGGCTGCGTCGAAAGACTGATAGATCTCCTGCGCATGCTTGCCGAGCGGCGTAGCAGCGCCGGCGGCCTTCGCTGCGTCCTGCGCCAGGGTCAAGTCCTTCACCATCAGCGCCGAGGCAAAGCCCGGCTTGTAGTCGTTGTTGGCCGGCGAGGTCGGCACCGGGCCCGGCACCGGGCAATAGGTCGTCAGCGACCAGCACTGGCCGGACGAGGTCGAAGCGACATCGAACAGCGCCTGGTGCGAAAGGCCAAGCTTTTCGCCGAGCGCAAAAGCTTCGCTGACTGCGATCATGGAGATGCCGAGGATCATGTTGTTGCAGATCTTGGCGGCCTGGCCGGCACCGGCGCCGCCGCAATGCACGATCTTCTTGCCCATGTTTTCCAGCACCGGCTTGGCCGCGGCAAAAGCCTTCTCCTCGCCGCCGCACATGAAGGTAAGCGTTGCGCCCTTGGCGCCGCCGGTGCCGCCGGAGACCGGCGCATCGATCGAGAGCACGCCGTGCTTGGCGGCGAGCGCATGCGCGGCCCGCGCGCTTTCGACGTCGATGGTGGAGCTGTCGATGATGAGCGTCCCCTTGGTCATGACGGGCACGACCTCATTCCACACACCGAGCACGTGCTTGCCCGCGGGGAGCATGGTGACGACGACATCGGCGCCCTTCACCGCGGCGGGCGCACTGTCGGCAATGCTGGCGCCATCGGCCCTGGCCTGATTGCGCGAGGCTTCGATCAGGTCGAACGCCACCACCTTGTGGCCGGCCTTGACCAAGTTGGCCGCCATCGGGCCGCCCATGTTGCCGAGACCGATGAATGCGATCGTGGCCATTGTCGTTTCCTCCGCTGTCGCGTTGTTAGTTGAACTTCAATTCGTCCGCGCCGATCTCGGCGAGATAGGGCGCAAGCATCTCCGGCGTGACATCTTCGATCCGCGGCGGCGACCAGGTCGGGTTGCGGTCCTTGTCGATCACGGCGGCACGCACGCCTTCGCGGAAATCGTCGCTCCGAAACACTTCCAGCGCTGCGCGGTATTCGCGCACCAGACATTCTTCCAGGCTCGACGATTTGCGCGCGAGGCGCAGCAGCTTCAGCGTCACCACCATGCCGCGCGGCGATTTTTCGTTGAGCGTCTTCAGCGCGGCCTGCGCGAAGTCGGAGCCGTCGCGCTTGAGCGCCGCGAAAATGTCCTCCATGCGGTCGAAGCCGAACAATGCATCGATCGCACGCTGCTTCGCCGCGACCGGCCCTGCGGTCTCGCCGGTTGCAAAGCCGTTGATGAGCTGACCGACGTCGGCGGCGGTTGCACCGGAGCCCAGTTTCGTTAGCGCCTCGCGCAGCTCCGGCAGCTTCACAGCCGGCACAACCCAGTCCGCGAACCTCGCGTGGATCGCGTCCGGCCCGTTCATGGTCTGGCCGGTCAGGCCGAAATAGGTGCCGATCTCGCCCGGCGAATGCGACAGCAGATAGGTGCCGCCGACGTCGGGGAAGAAGCCGAGACCGACCTCGGGCATCGCCAGCTTCGTTCGATCCGTGACTACACGGTGGCTGGCATGGGCGGAAAGCCCGACGCCGCCGCCCATCACGATGCCGTCCATGAAGGCGACATACGGCTTCGGAAACTTCTTGATCCTGGCATTGAGGATGTACTCCTCGCGCCACAGGATCTTGCCGAGATCGCCATTGACCTTCGAACTCTCCCAGAGCGTGCGGATGTCGCCGCCGGCGCAGAGGCCGCGTTCGCCGGCGCCTTCGAGCAGGATCACGCTGACGGCGGGATCGGCCTCGAAGCGGTCGAGCGCCTTGTCGATATCGCGAAACATCTCGAGCGTCACGGCATTGATCGCCTTGGGACGGTTGAGCCTGATGATGCCGGCCGAACCCTCGACGCGGGCGACCAGATCGCCCCCTTCCGCTGAACTCATCGCGCGCCCTCGATCAGTTTGCGCGCCACTATGAGCCGCATGATTTCATTGGTGCCTTCGAGGATCTGGTGCACGCGCAGATCGCGCACGATCTTCTCGATGCCGTATTCGCTGAGATACCCGTAGCCGCCGTGAAGCTGCAGGGCGTGGTTGGCGACCTCGAAGCCGATATCGGTGCCGAAACGCTTTGCCATGGCGCACAGCATGGTGGCGTCGGGGTCCTTGCGGTCGAGCGCCGCGGCAGCGCGCCACAGGAAGGTACGCGCGGCCTCCAGCTCGATTGCCATGTCAGCGAGGCGGAATTGCAAGGCCTGGAATTCGTCGAGCCGCTTTCCAAACGCCTTGCGCTCCTTCATGTAGGCGCGCGCCTTGTCGAGTGCGGTCTGCGCGCCGCCGAGCGAGCACGCCGTGATGTTGAGGCGGCCGCCGTCGAGGCCGGCCATGGCGATCTTGAAGCCTGTGCCCTCCTCGCTCAAGCGATTGGCGACGGGTACGCGGGCATTCTCGAACATCACCGCGCGGGTCGGCTGCGCGTTCCAGCCCATCTTTCGCTCATTTGCGCCGAAGGATACGCCCGGCGTCTTGCCATCGATGACAAGGGTCGAGATGCCGCCGGGGCCATCGCCGCCGGTGCGCACCATCACGACCAGGAGGTCGGTGCCGCCGGCGCCCGAGATGAACTGCTTCTGGCCGTTGAGGACGTAGTGATCGCCGTCGCGCACTGCGCGGGTGCGCAAAGCCGCCGCATCCGAGCCGGCGCCCGGCTCGGTCAGGCAGTAGCTTGCGATCAGCTCCATCGTGCAGAGTTTCGGCAGCCATGTGTGGCGCTGGGTCTCGCTGCCGAAGGCATCGATCATCCAGCTCGCCATGTTGTGGATGGAGATGAAGGCCGAGGTGGTCGGGCAGCCCGTCGCCAGCGCCTCGAAAATCAGTGCCGCGTCGAACCGCGTCATGGCGGAGCCGCCGACATCCTCGCGGATGTAGATGCCGCCCATGCCGAGGGTCGCCGCCTCGCGCATGACGTCGACGGGAAAATGCTTCTCCTCGTCCCAGCGCAGCGCATGCGGCGCGATCTTCTCCGCCGCAAACGCCAACGCCATGTCGCGAACCGCGACCTGATCCTCGTTCAGAGCGAATTGCATGCTGCCGCTTACCCTTTCACTCCATCGTCATTGCGAGCGCAGCGAAGCAATCCAGCATCCCTCCGCAGAGATAGTCTGGATTGCTTCGTCGCAAGGGCTCCTCGCAATGACGGCTGAGGAGATTACTTCATCAGCGGGATCGAGAACTCCGCGCCTTCCTTGACGCCGGACGGCCAGCGCGAGGTCACCGTCTTGGTCTTGGTATAGAAGCGGACCGAGTCCGGACCGTGCTGATTGAGATCACCGAATCCGGACTTCTTCCAGCCGCCGAAGGTGTAATAGGCGATCGGCACCGGGATCGGCACGTTGATGCCGACCATGCCGACGTTCACCTTGGCCGCGAAGTCGCGCGCGGCATCGCCGTCGCGGGTGAAGATGGCAACGCCGTTGCCGTAGTCATGATCCGACGGCAGCGCCAGCGCTTCCTTGTAGTCGTGCGCGCGCACGACCGAGAGCACGGGGCCGAAGATCTCTTCCTTGTAGATCCGCATGTCCTTGGTGACGTTGTCGAACAGCGAGCCGCCGAGATAGAAGCCGTTCTCGTAGCCCTGCATCTTGAAGCCGCGGCCGTCGACCGCGAGCGTCGCGCCCTCCTTGATGCCGAGGTCAATGTAGCTCTTCACCTTCTCGACCGCCTCGCGCGTCACCAGCGGACCGTAATCGGCCGACGGATCGATCGAGGTCCCGATCTTGAGCGACTCGACGCGCGGGATCAGCTTCTCCATCAGGCGGTCGGCGGTGGACTTGCCGACGGGCACCGCGACCGAGACGGCCATGCAGCGCTCGCCGGCCGAGCCGTAGCCAGCGCCGATCAACGCGTCGACCGCCTGGTCCATGTCGGCGTCAGGCATGACGATGGCGTGGTTCTTGGCGCCGCCGAAGCACTGGCAGCGCTTGCCGGTCTGGGCTGCCCGCTCATAGATGTACTGCGCGATCGGCGTCGAGCCGACGAAGCCGACGGCCTTGACGTCGGGATCGTCGAGGATGGCGTCGACCGCCTCCTTGTCGCCATTGACGACGTTGAGGATGCCGGCCGGCAGGCCCGCCTCGATCATCAGCTCGGCGAGCTTCATCGGCACGCCGGGATCGCGCTCGGACGGCTTGAGGATGAAGGCGTTGCCGCAGGCGATCGCGGGGGCGAACTTCCACATCGGAATCATCGCCGGGAAGTTGAAGGGCGTGATGCCGGCGACGACACCGAGCGGCTGGCGCATCGAATAGATGTCGATGCCGGGTCCGGCTCCTTCGGTGTACTCGCCCTTCATCAGATGCGGGATGCCGCAGGCGAACTCGACCACTTCAAGGCCGCGCTGGATATCGCCCTTGGCGTCGGGCACGGTCTTGCCGTGCTCACGCGCGAGCAACTCGGCGAGCTTGTCGTAGTCGCGCTGGATCAGCTCCAGGAATCGCATCATGACGCGGGCGCGACGCTGCGGGTTGGTCGCGGCCCATTCGGGCTGTGCTGCGCGCGCGTTCTCGACGGCGGCGCGGACCTCGGCCTTGGACGCCAGCGCCACCTTGGCCTGGACGTCACCGGTCATCGGCTCGAAGACGTCGGCGGTGCGGCCCGAGGTGCCCTTGACCTCCTTGCCACCGATGAAATGTCCGATTGAGCGCATGGAATGATCTCCTTCAGGCCGAGCGTGGTCGCTTTGACAAATCCTATTGACCTGCATTTTATAGGATTCAAGTCTGAGATAATGCACCATAGATGTGCGAAAATGCTGGATCAAGGCGCTATCGACTGGGACGACTTCCGCTTCGTGCTGGCCATCGTGCGGGGCGGCTCGGTGTCGGCTGCGGCAAAACAGCTCGGGGTCGATCATGCCACGGTGATCCGGCGCGTCGACCGGCTGGAGAAGCACCTCTCCGCCAAGCTGTTTGATCGGCGCAAGACCGGCTACCTCCTCACCGAGGCCGGTCAGCGCGTCGCCGACAGCGCGGAAGCCATGGAATCGACCATCGTCGCCAACCAGGAGCAGGTCGGCGGCTCCGTGGCGCGGCTGACCGGCACGGTGCGGATCGGCGCCCCTGATGGCTTCGGCACCGCCTTCCTCGCGCCGCGGCTGGCACCGTTCGCCGACCGGTATCCCGATCTCGATCTGCAACTTGTGGCCACCGCGCGGTTATTCAGTCTCTCCAAGCGCGAGGCCGATATCGCCATCAGCCTGACCATGCCGAAGGAAGGCCGCATCGTCGGCCGCAAGCTGCTCGACTACCGCCTCGGGCTCTATGCCGCCCCCGCCTATCTCGACCGCTTCCCTGAGATCATCTCCCGGCAGGATTTGGTGCAGCACCGCTTCGTCGGTTACATCGAGGAACTCTTGTTCACGCCGGAGCTCGACTATCTGCCGCAGGTGTCGCCGCGAATCTCCGCGCGCTTTCGCAGCGCCAATCTGATTGCTCAGCTCAACGCCACGCTCTCGGGCTTCGGCATCGCCGTGCTGCCGCATTTCATGGCGAGCGATTATCCGCAGCTCAGGGGCGTGCTGCCGGAGGAGATCTCGATCACCCGCACGTTCTGGATGCTGATGCACGCCGACAGCAAGGACCTCGCGCGGATCAGGGCCGTGGCGGATTACATCTCGGAGATTGTCGAGCGCGAACGGACGCTGTTTGCGGGAAGGTGAGTAGGAGAGCGATGAGACACGCGAACGCGCGACTCATAGCGTGCCCACCCCCCCTTCTGCTGACATCGTGGAGAGACGGTGGGCACGGCGCAAGTGCCTCTGCGCGCCCTACGGCATCCCGCTAACCCTGCTTCGCCTTCTTCGCGGCAGTCGCCTTCGGCTCGCGCTTTGCGCCATCGAGCGCGCTGTCCCGGCCCGCCTTCAGCACCTCGTCGGACAGTTCGCTGGAGCCGGCAATGCGCGCCAGCAGCACGGTGCCGGCCATCGTGGCCAGCGTCGCGATGGCCTGCTTACGGGCGGCCTTGCGCGGCATGTTCGGGATGTAGTCGGTCATCATCTCGATCATCTCGTCGAGCTTGCCGGCGAAGGCCTTGCGCGTCTTTGGGCTCTCGCGGGCAATCTCGGCGCCAAGCGAGGGGATCGAGCAGCCATGGCCGGGATTGTCGCGGTGCAGCGTTGAGAGGTAGCTCTCCGCAATCAGCGCCAGCCGCTTTTCAGGAGCGGCCTCGCCCGCGAGCTTGCGCCAGTGCTCCATCGAGCGGTCCATGGCATAGCCAAAGGCCTCGATCACCAGCGCCTCCCGGGAATCGAAATGCGCGTAGAAGCCGCCATGGGTCAGGCCCGCCTCCTTCATGAGGTCGGCGACGCCGATGCCGTGGGCGCCCTTCTCGCGCAGCCGCACGGAGGCCTTCTTCACGATCCGATCGTGGGTTTCCTGCTTGTGTTCCCGGGAATAGCGCATGCGGATCTCATTGAATGTCGGAGATCATCTCATAACACGAAAGCCACCCGAACGGTGCATTAATTCATGTTTAGTTGTTGCCGATCATGGAGAAGGTTGCAGTTGCATGCACCGCGAGGGCTCCCTTACCGTCGCGGACGAAGCCTTCAGTGTAGCTGGTCTGGCGGCCCAGCTTGACGATCTTGCCTTCGGCCGAGATCAGCCCGGATCGAACCGACAGTGGGCGCAAGTAGGTCAGCTTTAAATCGAGGGTCACCGAGCTTTGCCCGGCCTCGAGCCGGGTCGAGAGTGCACATCCCATGGCCGTATCGAGCAGCGCCGCTGCGGTCGCGCCGTGGAGCAGACCGATGGTGTTTTCGAGATCCTCGCGCGGCTCCAGTTCCATGACGATCCGGCTCGGCTCGACCACGGCCATGGTGAACCCGATCAGTTTCGCGAAGGGCGGCGGCGGCAGACGACCGTCGCGAATCCCCAGCATCGCGTCCATGCCCGACAGCCCCATGACAACTCTCGCAACCGGCGCAGGCACCTGCCAATTCACCACGCGCTCGCGCCGCTGGGCCGGTGAAAACAGGTCGAGTTGATCGATGTTCGCCATGGCTACCCCTTTGTATGATATATATCATACTATGCAACGGATTTCGCGTTAGCAACTCCGCCCTACCGCCCGCTTGACAAACCGGTCGTTTGGGCTCGGAAGTGATCCCGACCAGGGCAGCTTGCGCGTCCACGAAAGCCTTTCGAGATACCACGATGGAAATGCTCAACCACCACTGCGGCGTGACGCGCGATGCGCGTGGCGTCGTCCATGTCGCAATCTGCAACGCCGGCTCGCTGAACATTCTCGGCTCGCCGGTGATCGACGCCGTGCGCGAAGGCCTCCAGCAGCTCAGCTCCGACCGCAGCATCCGCGTCGTGGTGCTGCGCGGCGAGAGCGAGAAGAGCATGATCGGGGGGGCGGATATCAAGGAGATGGCGAAGCTCGGCCAGAAATCGGCCGAGGCCTTCATCAGCCGCCTGCGCGATCTCTGCGAGGCGGTCCGCCAGTTCCCTGCCCCGGTCATCGCGCGCATGCCCGGCTGGTGCCTCGGTGGCGGGCTCGAAGTGGCGGCGGCCTGCGACGTCCGGATCGCTGCACATGATGCGCATTTCGGCATGCCCGAGGTGCGCGTCGGCATTCCCTCGGTAATCCATGCGGCGCTCTTGCCCCGCCTGATCGGCTGGGCCCGCGCGCGGTGGCTGGTGATGACGGCGGAGAACATCGATGCTCCGACCGCGCTGGCCTGGGGCCTGGTCGACAAGGTCGCCGCGCCCGGCGAGCTGGATGCCGAGGTGGAGCATGTCGTGAAGGCGCTGCTCGCCTGCGGCCCTGAGGCGCTGCGCTCGCAGAAGGCACTGCTGCGGCAGTGGGAAGAACTGCCGCTGACGGAATCGGTGAATCTGAGCGTGAAGGTGTTCGGCGAATCGTTCTTGACGGACGAGCCGACGCGGCTGATGCAGGCCTTCGTGAACCGGAAGCGGTAGCCTTGGTCCTGGAGTGAAGAGGCTCCCTCCAAGCTAGAGGTGTCATGCCCCCGGCTTGACGGGGCGTCCAGTACGCCGCGGCGTCTCGGCTTAACACGATGGCCTCTGGAGTACTGGATTGCCCGCCTTCGCGGGCAATGACAGCGGAGTGTGAGGCGACGGCTACGCTCATGCCGAAGCGCCGGCGTCGATACGCTTCTCAAATCGCACGACCAAATCTCATCCGGACCACGACATTTTCTCATCCTTCGCGCGATTGCAATTTTTGCGCCGCATCATATGATGACCGTAATCCTACCTCGCCATCGCCAGGGAGTTCCATCATGGCCGAAGCCGCCGATCCCGTCGTCATCGTCTCCGCCGCACGCACCCCGCTCGGTCGCTTCATGGGCGAACTGTCACCGCTTCCTGCGCACAAGCTCGGATCGCACGTGATTGGGGCGGCGCTGGAGCGTGCCAAGCTCGCGCCCGAGAAGGTCGACGAGGTCTTCATGGGCTGCGTCCTGCCGGCCGGACAAGGCCAGGCGCCGGCGCGGCAGGCGGCACGCAGCGCCGGTCTCCCCGATGCCACTGGCGCCACCACGGTCAACAAGGTCTGCGGCTCCGGCATGAAGGCGACCATGCTGGCGCACGACATCATCCGTGCGGGATCGGCCGACATCGTCGTCTCCGGCGGCATGGAGAGCATGAGCAACGCGCCCTATCTGCTGGCCAAGGCGCGCGGCGGCTATCGCGTCGGCCACGACCGTATCATCGACCACATGATGATGGACGGCCTCGAGGACGCCTATGAGACCGGCCGTTCCATGGGCGATTTCGGCGAGGCGACCGCGGAGGCCTATCAGTTCACCCGCAAGGATCAGGACGCTTACGCAATGGAAACGCTGAGCCGCGCGCGCAAGGCGGTCGAGGGCGGCGCGTTCAAGGCCGAGATCGCGCCGGTCACGCTCACCGAGAAAGCGGGTCCCCGCGTGATCGCCAATGACGAGCATCCGCTCAAGGTCGATCCCGCCAAGATCCCCGGCCTGAAGCCGGCGTTCCGCGCCAACGGCACCATCACGCCGGCCGCCTCGTCCGCCAATGCCGACGGCGCTGCCGCGCTGGTGCTGACGAAACGGTCGCTGGCCGATCGCAACGGTCTGCCTGTTCTCGCAGAGATCAAGGGCCACGCCACCCACAGTCAGGAGCCGCAATGGTTCACGACGGCGCCGATCCCGGCGATCCGCAAGCTGCTGGACAAGGTCGGCTGGGCTGCCTCCGATGTCGACCTGTTCGAGATCAACGAGGCCTTCGCGGTGGTGGCGATGGCAGCGCAGCGCGATCTCGGCATTCCCCGCGACAAGCTCAACATCAACGGCGGCGCGTGCGCGCTCGGCCATCCCATCGGCGCGACCGGCGCGCGGCTGATCGTGACGCTGCTGCACGCGCTCGAGGCGCAGAACCTCAAGCGCGGTATCGCCGCGCTCTGCATCGGCGGTGGTGAAGCGACAGCGATCGCGGTGGAGCGGCTGGCGCACTAGGACCGATGTCCGAAATTAAGGGAAGTCTGTCATTTCAGACTTCCCTTCTTTATGCCAGATTGGAAGCATGACGCGGATCCGGCATGGACCGCCAACAACAATGAGGCCCAATGATCTCGAACTGGCTCGCGGCAGCATTGTCCCGCCGCAACATCCACTACGGCTGGGTGATGGTCGGCGTGACCTTCCTCGCCGCGCTCATCAGCGCCGGCACGGTCGGGGCGCCCGGCGTGTTCATCGTTCCCCTGCAGAAGGAGTTCGGCTGGAGCACGGCGGAGATCTCCTCCGCGCTGTCGATCCGCTTCATCCTGTTCGGGCTGATGGCGCCGTTCGCGGCCGCCCTGCTCAACCGCTACGGCCTGCGCAATGTCACGCTGGCCGCCCAGTTGATCGTGGTCTCGGCACTCGTGCTCTCACTCGGCATGACTGAGGTCTGGCAGCTCATCGCCCTGTGGGGCGTGGTGATCGGGATCGGCACGGGCATGACCGCGCTGGTGCTCGGCGCGACCATTGCCACGCGCTGGTTTGCAGCAAGGCGCGGTCTTGTCGTCGGCATCATGACGGCGAGCGTCGCCACCGGCCAGCTCGTGTTCCTGCCGCTGCTGGCAAGCCTGACCGAACGGTTCGGCTGGCGGCTCGCGCTCGGCTTCGTCTGCGTCATGCTCGGCGTGTCCGCGCTCGCAGTGCTGCTCGCGATGCGCGACCGGCCGAGCGACGTCGGTCTGCGCCCGTTCGGTGACGACGGCACCGAGCCCCTGCCCGCCCCGCCCGCGAGCCACGGCTCGATCACGGCCGTAGCGCTCGGCACGCTGCGCGACGCCTCGAAGTCGACGGCGTTCTGGATCCTGTTTGCAACCTTCTTCGTCTGCGGCGCCTCGACCAATGGATTGGTGCAGGTGCACCTGATTCCGATGTGCCTCGATTTCGGCATCCCGCAGGTGCAGGCGGCGAGCCTGCTGGCCGCGATGGGCATCTTCGACTTCTTCGGCACGATCATGTCGGGCTGGCTGTCGGACCGCTACGACAATCGCTGGCTGCTGTTCTGGTACTACGGTCTGCGCGGGCTCTCGCTGGTCTTCCTGCCGTTCAGCGATTTCTCGTTCTACGGTCTCTCCGTCTTCGCGATGTTTTATGGTCTCGACTGGATCGCCACGGTGCCGCCGACGGTGCGCCTCACCGCGCAAAAGTTCGGCCCCGAGCGCGCCAATCTGGTGTTCGGCTGGATCTTCGCCGGCCATCAGCTCGGTGCCGGCACGGCCGCGTTCGGCGCCGGTTTCTCGCGGACGGTCTACCAGAGCTACCTGCCCGCGTTCTTCATCGCCGGCGCGCTCTGCGTGTTCGCGGCCCTGATCGTGCTGGCGCTGTCACGGCAGCCGAAACTGCAGCCGGCGGCGGCTTAGTACCTGATCGTGGTGGTGACGCCGAACACCGCGGCGTCACCGATCCGCAAGACTGCGGTTGCACCAGTCGCCCGCACTTTACGGTCATGTCGGCCGCAAAGCCCGCTTACAGCATCAAGATGCCCAAGCTGCATTGGAAAGAGCGACTTCCAGCTCGAACCACATTCCCGTTAGACTCCCCGGCCAAAACGTGAACAATACCTCCGCACGTCACGTGCGCAGTGCACATCAAGATGCGCCAGAGGAAACAAATGCCGGCTGCCTTCCTGTCCTCCGATCCCATCATCCCGACCGCTGCTTTGACCTCCGAGATACGCGATGCGTTGCGCGCGATCGTCGGCGGGAAGGGTTTTATCGAGGACGAACACGGCATGCAGCCGTTCGTGATGGACTGGCGGGGATTGCTGGTCGGCGGTGCCGGCGCCGTCGTTCGTCCTGCCAGCACCGAGGAAGTGTCGAAGGTGGTCCGGCTCTGTCATGAGCACGGCATCGCGATCGTGCCGCAAGGTGGCAACACCGGCCTGATGGGCGGGGCGACGCCCTGGCCTGCGCACACCGGCATCGTGTTGTCGCTCGGTCGGATGAACCGCGTGCTTGACGTCGATCCCGTCGGCTATTCGATGACGGTCGAGGCCGGCTGTGTGCTGCAGACGCTTCAGGAAACAGCAAGCCAATACGACAGGTTCCTGCCACTCAGTCTCGGCGCCCAGGGTTCGTGCATGATCGGCGGCAACCTCTCGACCAACGCCGGCGGCGTGCAGGTGCTGCGCTATGGCAATGCCCGCAACCTCGTGCTGGGGCTCGAGGTCGTCCTGCCGAGCGGGCAGGTCTGGGACGGATTGCGCGCGCTCAAGAAGGACAACACCGGCTACGACCTCAAGCACCTGTTCATGGGCGCCGAAGGCACGCTGGGCATCATCACCAAGGCGGTGCTCAAGCTATGGCCGGCACCGAAGGACGTCTGCACCGCATGGCTGGCGATCCGGGATCCACGCGCGGCGCTGGAGATCCTGTCCGAAGCGCACAGCGCGTCCGAGGACAATGTCGGTTCATGCGAGCTGATGAGCCGTAGCGCGATCGATATGGTGCTGCGCCACATCCCCGGCACCCAGGATCCGCTGAAGGCGGAGACGCCATGGTATCTCCTGCTCGAATGGTCGTCGGCACGCCCACGCCGGGACGGGACCGAGGGCATGGCCGAGAAGCTGGAGCAGTTTCTCGCCGACCAGCTCGAGGCTGGCCGGGTGCTCGATGCCGCGATCGCTCAGACGGTCGGCAAGTCGCGCAACATGTGGCGGATCCGGGAGGGTGTCGCCGAGGCCTCGCGGGCCGAAGGACCTGGGCTGAGCTACGACGTCTCGGTGGCGATCTCCCGGATACCGGAGTTCATCGACAAGGGCACCAAGGCCGTGCTCGACATTCTCCCGAGTATCAGGCCCTACCCGCTCGGACACATCGGCGACGGCAATCTGCATTTCTCGTTCATGGGGCCGGTGGGCATGGATCAGCAGACGCTGGCTCAATACAAGGGCGCCATCACGCGGGCCGTCAACGATCTCATCACCTCGATGGGCGGCTCGATCTCGGCGGAGCACGGCATCGGCATCGACAAGCTCGACGAGCTCAGCCACTATCGCTCGAAGACCGAGCTCGACATCATGCGCACCATCAAGCGGGCGCTCGATCCGCAGAACATCATGAATCCCGGCAAGGTGCTGCGGCTGTGATCCATGCTACGTGGGCGGGTCGCGAAGATGTTGCGACCCGTCCATCGTCTTATCGAGAGTGGGGTCCGCTGTCCTCAAGCCATCGAACCGCCGCGCGGGTTGACGATCGTATACCCTTGCAATGAACGCGCATGGATTCGCGTCGCGTGCCCGCCCGAGTTGGCGTCATAGGCCAGCCAGACGTCGCCTCCGAGGTGCTGCTCGAGGACGAAAACGTGACCGCGTCGCGCAGCAACCATTCCTGGTGCGGGCGATGTCCGCGGAAAGCGCAGCCAGTTGGACGCAAGATTCAATTCCGGCACGATACGACCGAACACGCGCAGAGCCGCGCCGCAGCCGCAGAAAGAGGAAGGGCAGCCGGCTGGACGGCCACCGACAATGCGAGCGCTGGAGACACCGGAGACGGCCGCCGGCGCAACGCTGCCCCCGGCATCAGTCACCGTCAGTTGCGTCGAGCGGTAGGCTTGCAGTGAGGACCTGGAAATCAGCGAAGATCGAGAAGCTAGTGAGGACGTGGAAGTTGAGGACGCGGAAGCCCGCTCGCGTCGCGTCTGCGAATAGGAGAAGTCGCAGGGCATGGTGACATTGCATTCAGGAGCTTGATGAACGCGATATGGCCGCGCTTCCGAAGCGACAGAACCTAAGACAACGAAGAAGCACGCAGAAAATACTCGCTTGAACATTGCAGGACTCCAAATGAGAGACCCTGCCCCGGACAGCGAGGAACCAATAACAGTTTGGCTGAAATGGGGCCTAAAGAGCGGCTGAAAATGCTTGCGCGACGCGGTGCCGCGATCATCGGCGTCTACACGTAGTGACCGACATGATTCAAACGCATTGCGCGAATGCACGTCCCGCGCGAAAAACCTGCTGCATGCAGTCGAGTCCCGGCTCGCATTTTGGAGCGTTGCGGAGCCACTTGCTTGGCCAATATCCGGTTCGTCCCCGATGACAATGCGGCTATGCCTGCAGCAGCGGCATTAAGGGAAGATCCGCTCCTAACGCGCAGGCGCGTGCGGAATCTCCCATTGCTGAAGACGGTCGATTGACGCCTGCCGCTCGTGCTCGGCTAGCCATATCGTGAGAAGAACCAGCGCGCCGGCGAGAGCGCCGATGCCGAAATACAGGTTTCTCATACGCGTTGAATGCAGGACGCCGGACAAGGTTCCTATCAGCGCTCCTCTTCCCTGTACTGCTCCTGTACTGCTCCTGTACTGCTCCTGTACTGCTCCTGTATTGTCCGGATAGCCAGAACTCGCTGCCACTCACTGCAGCATCGCGGCCGCGATCTTCTCAGCCGACATCAGGACCGGGAAGTTGGTGTTGGCGCATGGCACCACCGGGAAGATCGAGGCGTCGACGACGCGCAGGCCCTGCACGCCCTTGACGCGGCCTTGATTGTCGACCACCGCCATCGGATCGTCGGCGCGGCCCATGCGGCACGAGCACGAGGCGTGCCACACGCCGATCGTCGCCTTGCGCACGAAGGCTTCCAGCGCCTCGTCGTCGTGCATCACCTGATCGAAGGTGAAGCCTTCCACCACGAAATTGTCGATCATGTAGTGACGCAGCGCCGCCGGACCGTCCATCAGCGCCGCGGCGATCGTGGTGAGTATCCTGTTCCTGGTGTTGACCACGCCGATCTTGCGGACGCGATCGGTATAGGCGGCCGGGAACGGCTTGTCCGTGACCTTCCTGACGACTTCGCTCATCTGCACCGCCGCCATCTTGCGGAAGCCGCTCATGAGGCGATCGAGGTCGCGCCGGTCGGACAGCAGGTTGAACTCGACGATCGGCTCTGCCGAGGGATCGCGCGAGGCAAGCTTGACCTGTCCAGTCTCGGAATAGGTCTTGTTGACGAAGGTCAAGAGCGAGCCGATCTGCGCGCCGACGGCGTGCCAGGCCGATTTGCTGATGACGACGACGAACATGTCGCCCTTGGGCACCCCTGGCAGCCCGGAGGAGTAACGCAGGCCGAGCTGCATGTGGCGCCTGGTGTGCTCGTTCATGCGCGCGCCGCGGCGGACAAAGGACGACAGCGAGATCGAGGGATGATCCATCAGGCGCTGGCCGACGCCCGGCAAGCCCATCAGCACGGGAATCCCTAAGTCCTTGAGGTGACCGACCGGGCCGATACCGGCGCGGAGCAGATGTGCCGGCGAATGGATGGCGCCGCTGGAGAGAATGATCTCGCGTCCGCGGAATTCCTGCTCGCTTCCGTCGACCATTGCCTTGACGCCGACGCAGCGCGTGCCGTCGAACAACAGCTCCCGCACTTGCGTGTTGGTGGAGATCGTGAGGTTCGTGCGCTTGCGGGTGTCGCGATCCAGATAGCCCATGGCGGCCGAGACGCGCTGCTCGGCCTGGTTGGAATGCGTCACCGGGAAAAAGCCGTCGACGAACTCGCCATTCTGATCGGCCACGAATTGATGCCCTGCCTGCTGGAAGGCTTGCGCGAACGCCTCCGAATGCTGCGTCCAGTGCTCCCGCGGGATGCGGCGGACCGGGATCCGGCCGTCCTTGCCGTGATATGGCCCGTCGAAATCGAGGTCGCGCTCGACCTTCTTGAAGAAGGGCAGCACGTCATTCCAGCTCCAGCCCTCGGCGCCCCGCGCCTCCCATTCGTCGTAATCGGTCGGCGCGCCGCGATTGGCCATCTGGCCGTTGATCGACGAGCCGCCGCCCAGCACGCGCGCCTGTTCATATTTGCGTAGCGGCGGACGCGATTCGTTCGGATTGTTGTGGCTGACGACCTGCGTCGTGACCTTCAGCTCGGTCCAATGGAAGCGCGGATCGAAATAGGCCGTGCCGGGATAGCTGTCCCTGATCTCGGCCGGCTCGTTGCCAGGTGGCGTGTCCTGCCCGGCCTCGCACAGCAGGACCTTGTTGGCGCTTCTAGCGGAAAGCCGGTGGGCCAGCACGGACCCCGCCGAGCCGCCGCCCACGATGATGAAGTCGTACACGATTGGCGCTTCCTGTTGTTCGTGTCCGGCAGCAATCCGCCATCCTGAGGTGCGAGGCATGGGACGCAACGCGTCCCATGGAGAGCCTCGAAGGATGCACGGCCCCGATGCAGCCGGCCCGTCGTCCTTCGAGGGCCGCTGAAGAAGCGACCACCCCAGGATGACGGCGATAGAGGCGTCATGACCGTCATCGCAGAGGGTTTCTGGATTACTTCGTCACAGCAGTTCCTCGCAAGAACGTTTGAGAGTTCTACGGCCTGATTGAAAAGTTCTCCGGCGGCCCTGCTTTTCGCAGCGGCTCGGCGAGGCGTACGAACTCGCACAACAGCGACCGCGTCTTCCTGGGATCGATGATCTCCTCGACCCAGAATTTTTCGGCCGAGCGGAACGGCGAGCGGAGCTTGTTGAGGCGCTCTTCGATCTCCTTCAGCTTCGCCGCCTTGTCTTCCGCCGAGTCGATGTCGGCGCGGTAGGCGGCTTCGATGCCGCCCTCGAGCGGAAGCGAGCCCCAATAGGCCGACGGCCAGGCATAGCGGATCGAGAAGCGGTCGGCGGGCTGATGCACCACGCCGGCAACGCCGAAGGCGTTGCGCAGGATCACGGTGCACCAGGGCACGGTGGTCTGGTTGACCGCGGCCATGGCGCGGACGCCGTGGCGGATGGTGGCCGCCTTCTCGGCGTCGAGGCCGATCATGAAGCCTGGGCAATCCATGAGATAGACGACCGGCAAATGGAAGGTCTCGGCGAAATCGACCCAGCGCACCACTTTCTGGCAGGCATCCGCGGTCCAGGAGCCGCCGTAGTGGAAACTGTCGCTGGCGAGCAGCAGCACCGCCCTGCCCTCGAGCCGCGCGAGGCCCACGATAACGGGCTTGCCGAAATTCTTGCCGACCTCGAAGAACGATCCCTTGTCGACGACGGACTCGATGATGGGGCGCATCTTGTAGACCTGCTTGCGGTTGCGCGGCACCGCATTCATCAGCGCCTCGTCGCTTCGCTCCGGATCGTCGGTGCAGGGCAAGGTCGGCGGCAGCTCGTAGACCGACGACGGCAGATAGGAGAGGAAACGGCGCGCGCAGGCGAACGCCTCCTCTTCCGTATCGACGGCATGATCGACCGCGCCGGCGCGGGTTTGGATCTCCGCGCCGCCGAGCTCCTCCTTGGTCAGATCCTGCCCCAGCGCCTTCACCACCGGCGGGCCCGCAACGAACATCGCGGACTTCCGCGTCATGATGGAGTAATGGCTGGCGGCAAGGCGCGCGGCACCTAAGCCCGCCACCGAGCCGAGGCCGAGCGCGACCACCGGCACCCGCGACAGATTTTCCGTCGTGAAGCGATACCAGCGCGTGCCGCCGATGCCGCCGGGCAGGTTCGCAGCGCCCTTGGTCTCGATGGTCCTGACCGAGCCGCCGCCGCCGGAGCCCTCGATGATGCGGATGATGGGCAGGCGGAAGTCATGCGCCATCTCCTCCGCCATCAACGGCTTCGCCGAGATCGACGCATCGGCCGAGCCGCCGCGCACGGTGAAATCGTCGCCCACCACGACCACGGTGCGGCCGTCGACGCGCGCGCGGCCGAACACGCAGTTCGCAGGCGTCAGCTTCTTCAGATCGCCGCTGGAATCGTACTCACCGATGCCGGCGACGGCACCGATCTCGTGGAAGCTGCCTTTGTCGATCAGCTTGTCAATACGCTCCCGAACAGTCAGCCGGCCCTGGTCATGCTGTCGCTTGACCTTGTCAACGCCGCCCATCTCCCGCGCGAAGGCTTCGCGCCGGGCGAGCTCGTCGAGTTCCGGCTTCCAGTTCATTCACTCCCTCCGAATTGATCGGCTTGTTGTTGTTGTGCACGGCCATGGCGACCGGCTTACGCGAGATACGGTTGTTGAAGGCGTTGCCCTCCGCGCCTTCCATCAGGCTGCCGAGCGAGCGGCCAAGCTCGAGCATCAGCGGAGCGACTTCGTCATGCAGACGCTGCTCGTCATACATCGCCGACAGCAGGCCGATCGTGATGACCACGAAGGTCTGGTATTGCGGCGACCAGATCGGCACCGCGAGGCCGTTGATGTGCGGGCTCCAAAGGCCGCAGGCCACGACATAGCCGCGCTCGCGCAGCGACTGCCGGTTGGCCTCCATGCGGGGTTTGAGAATCTTGGCAGCCTCGGGGGCTTCCCGCTCCATGTCTGCGACGAAGGCATCGCCGACTTCCGGCGCCAGGGCCGCGGTGTAGGCCGCGCCTGCGGCGGTCGACGCCATCGAGATGCGGCTACCGGTGCCCTCGTGCAGGCCGAGCGCGCTCGCCGAGCGCGCGAACAGGAGATAGACGAGATGGAAGCGATCGGGCACGACGAAGCCGACGGTGCCCGGCAGCTGCTCGGCCACTTCCTGGAGCCGTTGCCGGATCATGCTGCGCAGTTGCGCGCCCTTCATCATCGAGGCGCTCATCGCCACCGCGCTGGGGCCGATGCGATATTTCTGATCGCGCGGCAGATACACCAGCTGGCCCATGCGGGTCAGCGTGTGCGTGAGCCGCGATACCGTCGAGCGCGGCAAACCGCAGCGGTTCGAAATCTCGAGATTGCCGAGCCTCGCCTCGTGGCCCTCGAAGCATCGCAACACATCGAACGCGCGCGACACCACCTGGATGACATCACCCTCACCGGCATCACCAGCGAGCGCACCTTGCCTGCTCAACCGCTCCGAACGTCGTCCCATGATCCCTACCGTCTGTTTCGCTCTGCGGAATTAAATTCCACTTGCAGACGACGCTACCTCAGGCATTTTGCGACGACAACAAAAAGGCGATGGCATGCCAGAAATTAAGATCGTCACCGAGGTCGCGGGACGCATCTGCGCAACTCCCGTGCAAGTTGGAGGAACCGTCGCAGATGGCGATGACGTTGTGGTCGTCGAAGCGATGAAGATGGAGATCCCGGTGCTTTCGCCGGCGAACGGCACGATCACATCGCTTCTGGTGAAGCTCGACGACGTCGTCGCCGAGGGACAGGCGATCGCGATCGTCACGAGTTGAGTGTTTTATCCGGTCGTTTCCGCGACAATCTGTCAGCCGCATTCCCGCATGCACGTTACGGCGTTGCCATCGCGAATGCCCGGTGACATGATCTGCTCAAACAAAATTTTGTTTCAAACAAAGAAAGAAAATCTTCGCGACGAACGCGGGGATCATCGGAGGGAAACATGCTTCGTGGGCTGCTCGTGCTCGCGCCTGCCTTGGTGGCGGGCTTTTCTTTTGCGTCTACACGCTATGCGTTGGCCGAAGACATCAAGCTGCCGGCGACATTGACGTTCACTGCCTATGACACCGGCACCGCCGGCTTCAACATCGCGGTCGGCGTCGGCAAGATGATGAAGGACAAGTACGGCACCGACGTGCGCGTGCTCCCCGCCGGCAACGACGTGGCGCGTCTCGCGCCGCTGCGCGCCAGGCGCGCAGCTTCCGCGGCCATGGGATCGGGCACTTACTTCGCGCAGGAAGGCGTGTTCGAGTTCGGCTCGAAGGAATGGGGCCCGCAGCCGCTCCAGATCCTGCTCTCGACCGTCGACTGCAATTGCGGTTCGCTTGCGGTGGCCGCCGACACCGGCGTGAAGGAGCTGAAGGACCTCAAGGGCAAGCGCGTCGGCTTCGTGGTCGGCTCGCCCGCGCTGAACCAGAATTCACTCGCGGTGCTCGCCTTTGCAGGGTTGACGCAGAAGGACGTCAAGGCCGTCGAGTTCGCAAGCTATGGGGCGATGTGGAAAGGGTTGATCAACAACGACGTCGATGCCGCCTTCGGCACCACCATCACCGGCCCCGCCAAGGAGGCCGAGACCTCGCCGCGCGGATTGATCTGGCCGCCGCTGCCGGCCAACGACAAGGAAGGCTGGGCACGGATGCAGAAGGTCGGCTCGTTCTTCTTTCCGCAGCTTGCGACCTGCGGCGCCGGCATCTCGCCGGAGAAGCCGGTCGAGCTCGGCAACTACCCCTACCCGATCTTCGTCGCCTATGCCTCGCAACCAATCGACCAGGTCTACGCCATCTCCAAGGCGATGATCGTCAATTACGACGCCTACAAGGATTCCGCGCCCGGCGCCGGCGGGCTCGCGGCCGATCGCCAGACCAAGAACTGGGTGGTGCCGGTGCATCCCGGCGCCGTGAAGGCGCTGAAGGAGGCCGGGCAATGGAGCGACGCGCAGGAGGCGCACAACAACAAGCTGTTCAAGCGCCAGGAGGTGCTCGCCGCGGCGTGGACGGAGTACGGCAAGTCCAATCCACCCTCAGACGACAAGGCGTTCCTCGACGGCTGGATGAAGGCGCGCGCCGCCGCGCTGGCCAAAGCCGGCATGCCGAACGGGTTCGAGGAATAGAAGGTGGCGTTACCGGACTCGATCGCTGTCACGCGAGAGGTGCACTCCCTCTCCCGCTTGCGGGAGAGGTCGAGGAGCGCGCGGCGCTATCGATTCAACAACTCGCCATTCACGTAATCAGCAATGGCCAGTCCACGCGCGGGGTCGCTCATGTCCTCTTCCACTTCCTCCGCCTCTCAAGACGAGGCCAAGCGGGTCGTGTTCGACGATCCGCATGGCGCCGCCGGCAACATGCAGGAGGCGGAGGTGACGCGCGTGCGCACACTTCGCGGCGGCTGGCGCTGGGCGCTGGTGGCAGCAACCGCGGCGACGATCCTGCTCTGCATCAACCAGCAATTCTCGCTGCGCTTCTTCGTCGACTACACCCAGCTCAACACGGAGTATTTCTATCTCCTGATCGCGCTTATGCTGCCGTTCACGTTCCTCATCTTTCCGGGCACCGAACGGGCGCCGCTCGACCGGATCCCCTGGTATGACCTCGTCCTGTTCGTCGCGACCTTCGCGGCGTCCCTCATGCTGATGTCGAACGTGCGCAAGGCGGCGGAGGCCGGCTGGGAATTCGGCGGTGCGCCCAACACCGTGATTGCGGCAGGTCTCGTGATGTGGGTGTTGCTGATGGAGGCGCTGCGCCGCACTGGCGGCTGGAGCCTGCTGCTGAGCGTGCTGCCCTTCACCGTCTATCCGCTGTTCGCCGAGGCTGGCTGGCTCGGGCCGTTCCGCGGCACGCAGTCGACGCTCGAGCAGGCGACCGCCTATCACGTGCTCTCGGGCGAGAGCCTGCTCGGCATTCCCATCCAGGCTTTTGCCGACACCGTGATCGGCTTCCTGGTGTTCGGCACCGCGCTGATGATGACCGGGGCCGGCAAATTCTTCATCAATCTGGCCTTTGCACTGTGCGGCACCTTCCGCGGCGGCGCCGCCAAGGTCTGCATCTTCGCCAGCGGCCTGCTCGGCATGATGTCCGGCTCGATCATCTCCAACGTGCTCACCGCCGGCACCATGACCATCCCCGTGATGAAGAAGAGCGGCTTCCGTGCCTCCTATGCCGGCGCGATCGAGGCCTGCGCCTCGACCGGCGCGGTGCTGGCGCCGCCGGTGATGGGCGCCACCGCTTTCGTGATCGCGCAGTTTCTCAACGTCAGCTACGCCGACGTCGCGGTCGCAGCGATCATTCCGGCCGCGCTCTATTATGTCGGGCTGTTCATGCAGGTCGACGCCTATGCCGCGCGCCACAAGCTGAAGGGCATTCCGCGCGCCGAGCTGCCGCGGATCATGGATACGATCAAGGACGGCTGGTACTACGTCTTCGTCATCGCGCTCCTCATCGTGATGCTGCTCTACTTCAAGCGCGAGAGCCACGCGCCGTTCTACGCGACCGCGCTGCTGCTGGTGCTCAACCAACTCTTCTCCAAGGACACGCGCTGGACGTTGGCGACCATCGGTAAATTCCTGGAGGTCAACGGGCGCACCTTCGTCGAGCTGGTCGGCATCCTCGCCGGCTGCGGTCTCCTGATCGGCGCCTTCTCGATGACCGGCGTGGTGTCGAGCCTCGCCAACGACCTGCTGCACATCGCGGGCGACAACGCCTTCCTGCTGCTCGGCATGTGCGCCCTCACCAGCCTCATCCTCGGCCTCGGGCTGACGACGACGGCCTGCTACATCTTCCTCGCCATCCTGGTCGCGCCCGCCTTGGAGAAACTCGGGCTGAACCGCATGGCCGTGCACATGTTCATCTTCTACTGGGGCATGCTGTCCTCGATCACGCCGCCGGTTGCGATCGCCTCCTTCGCGGCCGCAGGCATCGCCGGTTCGCCAGCCATGAAGACGGGCTGGGAATCGATGTGGGTCGGCAGCATCATCTATTTCCTGCCGTTCTTCTTCGTGCTCAATCCAGCGCTGGTGCTGCAGGGGCCGAGCCCCTATCTGGCCGGCCTCGGCCTGATGGGCCTCGCCGCCTTCGGCACGCTGTTCATCTGCGGCGGGATCCAGGGCTACCAGCCCTTCGTCGGGGACCTGCGCGCCGCCGGCGCGCTGGAATGGCCAATCCGCCTGCTGCTCGTGATCGGCGGCTTCGTGGTGGCGACCCCCGGCGGCGGGATCATGCCGCTGTCACAGTGGCAGGTCACGCTTCTCGGGCTTGCGATACTCGCACCCACGATTCTGATCACCCTGTTGCTGGTGCGGCGGCAGTCGCCCTTGCCGAACGGGTTGCGCGTGCCCTGATTGCGTTGCACAAGGGAGGCGATGAAACCGCTCTCGCCTCTCGCCAATGCCTGGACCCGGTCGAAACCGCCCTTGCTGCGGTTTCTAGACAATTGCCTCAGCGAATTCTCGGCCGAAACGTCCGGCGACGTGGCGGACTACATTCCCGAGCTCGGCAAGGCCGACCCTGCCTATTTCGGCATCAGCCTCGCCACACTGGATGGGCATGTCTATGAAGTGGGCGACAGCCGGGTGCCCTTCACCATCCAGTCGATGTCCAAGCCCTTCGTGTTCGCGCTGGCGCTGGACCTTTTGGGCGCGAGCAAGGTCGAGAGCGCGATCGGCGTCGAGCCCTCGGGCGATCCCTTCAACTCCATCCGGCTCAATTCCGACAACCATCCGTTCAACCCGATGGTCAATGCCGGCGCGATCGCCTGCACCGGCCTGATCTATGACAGCAAGGGCAGCGAGGCCTTCGAGCAGATTCGCGTCGCGCTCAGCCGCTTTGCCGGACGCGATCTTGCCGTGGACGAAGCCGTTTATGCTTCCGAAAGCCAGACCGGCGACCGCAACCGCGCCATCGCGTATCTCCTGAAGACCAACGCGGTGATCTCGGACAATGTCGGCGGCGTCCTCGACGTCTATTTCCGCCAATGCGCCGTGCTGGTCACGGCGCGCGACATCGCAGTGATGGCGGCGACGCTTGCCAATCGCGGCGTCAATCCCGTCACCGGCGAGCAGGTGCTGAGCGCTTACGCGATCTCGCGCACGCTGTCGGTGATGACGTCCTCGGGCATGTACGACTATGCCGGCGAGTGGATCTACCGGATCGGCATTCCCGCCAAGAGCGGTGTCGGCGGCGGCATCCTGGCCGCGCTCCCTGCCCGGCTCGGGCTCGGCAGCTATTCGCCAAAACTCGACAAGCACGGCAACAGCGTGCGCGGCATCAAGGTCTGCGAGGCTCTGTCTTCGCACTACGATCTGCACATGCTCAACCGCAGCGACGACGCCCGCAACGCCGTCATCGCGGATTACGACATCGGCAAGAGCCCGTCGCGCCGCGTGCGCCGCCCGCAGGAGCGCGAGATCCTCGCCGCGCATGAGCAGGAGGTGCGGATCATCGAGTTGGTCGGCACGCTCTCGCTGTCGGCGGTCGACTACGTTTCGCGGCGGCTTGCCGGACGGCCGCGGCCGCAATTCGTGATCTTCGATCTTCACCGCGTGACCTCGACCACGCGCGCCGGCGCGCGGCTTGTGGCGGAAGCCTTCGTGGAATTGGCCGCGCTGAATGTCACCGTGGTTTTGTCAGGCGTGCGGCGCACCTCCAAGGAGTGGAACACCTTGCGCGAATGGACCGCAGAGCTGAAGAACGTCCGCGACTTCTATTTGCTCGATACCGCGATCGAATGGGCCGAAGACCAGATTGTCTACCGCTATGGCGGCTCGATCGACTTTCACGAGACCACCGAGCTCGCCGAGCAGCCGCTGCTGGCGGGGCTGAGCGAGGAAGAGCTGACCGATCTGGCTTCGCTCTGCGCGATCAGGACCTATCAATCCGGCGCGAAGATTCTCGCAACCGGTGATCCCGCCGATGCTCTGTACTTCCTACGCAGCGGCGCGGTGCATGTCACCTTGCCCGATGGCGTACGGCTGGCGACGCTCACCGCCGGCATGGCGTTCGGCGAAATGGCGCTGCTGGAGCCGACCCGCTCCGCCGACGTGTTCGCCGATATGGCTGCGACCGCATTCGAGGTGCCGCTGAAGGATTTCGAGCGCTACCGCAAGCAGCACCCGCGCGCCAGCGAATGCATCATGCGCAATTTGGCACAGCTGCTGGCCGACCGCCTCATCGTCGCCAACGCGAAGGTCGATATTCTGACATCGACCTGAGCGTTTGACATTCATTCAATGGTCGTCATGCCGGGCTTGTCCCGGGCATCCACGTTCTCCGTGCTAGTGGCAAGGCGTGGCAGGACGCTAAGGGGACTATCAGTGCCGCGCATCTTGCTCTACCGGCTCGCCGCCTCGCTCAACCGCCGCTTGATCTTTGCCGCACTCTTGTCGAGCAGTTCGGACGGCTTCTGGCCTGTCGCCGCGCACAGGCAGGCCCAATAGTAGATGACGTCGCCGAGCTCATCGACGAGACCCGCCTGGTCGAGCCAGTTGTCACGCAGCAGCTTCTTGATGTGGTCGGCGACCTCACCGGATTCGCCGGCAAGGCCAAGACCGAGATAGGACAACCGCTCGTTGGACGGATGCTCATCGACTTTCGCAACGCTCGCGGCCCAGACCGCATATTCATCGATCGTCATGAGTATCCCTCGCCGCCGCTTTGGATTAGCCCACCACTTCGGTGACGGGCTGGAGATCGATCTCGAACGTTTCCAGGAACTTTGAAGTCATGATGTAGAAGCCGACCGAGAGCTGCAATTCGACCAGTGCGGCCGGCGTCAGCTTCGATGCGATCGCCTTGAAGGTCGCGTCCGTCGGCTTCTTCAGCTTCACGATTTCGTCGGTGAAGGCGAGCGCGGCGCGCTGCACCTCGTTGAAGCAAGACGCGGCCTGCCAGTTCTCGAGCGCCTCGTTCTGCGCGTCGGTGACGCCGACATTCTTGCCAATCCGCTTGTGCGCGACGATCTCGTACGGAGCCTCGCACAGGATGCCGGTGCGCGTGATCGCAAGCTCGCGCACGACGGGATCGAGCTCGCCCTTGTGCCTGATGGCGCCTCCTAAGCGACAGTACTGCTCGAAATAGCTCGGCGAGTGCGCCATCATGCGGAAGATGTTGGCATGACGGTTCTTGTCGAGGATTTCGCGGGTGCGGTCGGATGCCTTGGACGGGTCGCTGTACTGAATGCGGGCCATGATTTTCCTGAAGTTTTCCCTGAGCTTTTGATGCTTTTTTGTCGCCGCCGGCGAAAGTTCCCAAAGACTCTATTCGCGCATCGACGCAGGAGCAACAACATCGAGTCAAATTGCCGCCGCATTGCTGATCGACCCTGACACAGTCGATATTCGCCGCGTGGGGACAAATCGCAGCGGATACTCGCAAGGGGTGTTCCGAGTACAAGCAATTGGCCGTCGTGTGCGCTATCCGCGCAACGATGAGTCACGCCCAAGTCTAGGGAGAAAACGGCATGAAGGAAGCCATCAAGGGGGCGGCCTCGGGAGCGCTCGCGCATATGCTGGCGGTGACGGCGATGCTCGTCATCGCCAGCATCTTGTTCTACGGGCGTTGAGCTAAGCGTTTAAGAGCTTTCGTCATTCCGGGGTGGCTCTCCCGGGACCGCGCAAAGCGCGGCCCTAGCAGGCCAGGCCCAGAATTCCCGTTCCAGGCTCGGTCCCATGACCGCCCCCGAATGACGGATCCCACTATTTGCTCTTGGCAAAGTACGGCACCAGCTTTCCGGCGAACAGCCTAAAGCTCGCGACGACCGAATCGCCGATGGCGAGGCCGTTGTCACCATGCGCCATCATGCGAAAACCCTCGGCGCAATCGACCAGCAGGATGTTGTAGGGCACGTGCGCGCGCGTCTGCGGCGTGGCCGCACGGCAGACCAGCGAAACCGCGTATACCCTGCCCTTACCGCTGGCGCGGTGCTCGCGCGGATCGGATGCCCCGCAGGCTGCGCAAAAGGCGCGGTGGAAATACTGGACGTGACCGCATGAGGTGCAGACCTGGAAGGTGATGGCCTGCTCACCCAGGGTCCAGTCGGCTAGCCGCTCGCTCATCGCACCCGCTCCAGGAACATGCTCACGTGGGAGGACAGCACGCCGCCGTCGCCGTGCAGCAGCGCAATGGACGCATCCCGCACCTGGCGGCTAGCCGCCCGACCCGTCATCTGCAAATGCGTCTCGACCAGATGCGCCATGGCGCCGCCGACACCGCAATGGCCGTAGCTGAGCAGGCCACCATGGGTATTGAGCGGCATCGCGCCGTCACGATCGAAATGGCCGGCACGCACGCGCGCGGCCGCTTCGCCGCGACCGGCGAGACCGAGGTCTTCCAGCAACATCGCTAGCGTGATCGTAAAGCTGTCGTAGATCGCGGCATAGCGCACGTCGGAGATCGCAAGGCCGGTAGCTTCCATCGCACGGGCGATGGAGATCTCGGCGCCGAGCTCACTGAGGCCGGGCGCGGTCGTGACATGCTGATGTGTGTGGGCTTGCGCGCAGCCGCGGATGCACACGCCGGCCTCGTTCGTTCGCTCGCGGCTGATGACAAACGCCGCGCCGCCGTCAGACACCGGGCAGCAGTCGAGCAGCTTGAGCGGCATTGCGACCGGTTTCGAGGCCATGACATCGGCGACCGTGATGGGATCATGGAATTGCGCGCCTGGATGGGTGCAGGCGTGGGCGCGCATCAACACCGCGAACTCGGCGAGGTCCTCTTCGGTCACACCGTATTCATGCATGTATCTGTTAGCGACGAGGCCGTAATAAGCGGGGATGGTCGGCCCGAGCGGCACCTCGTAGTCGGGATGGCCGACCTGCGCCAGCGCCTGGATCGAGGCGTCACGGCTCTGCCCGGTGAGGCGGTTCTCGCCGGCAACGACGAGCACGTTGCGCGCGACGCCGGCGTCGACGAGATGATGGGCGAGCATCGTCATCGCCAGCCCGGTAGCGCCGCCGACCTGCACGGCGTGGGCGTAGGATGGGCGAATGCCAAAATGCTCGGCGAAGACGGTGGCGAGCATGATGTGCGGGCAGACGGTAGAGTAGCCGCAGAGGATGCCGTCGATCTCGGAGCGCTTCAGCCCGGCATCGTCGAGCGCGGCTTGCGCGGCCTTGCTCATCAGATCGAGCGAGGACGAGCCGTCGTGCCTGCCGAACGGCGTGAGACCGACGCCGGTGATGAAGCTCATGGTGCTCTCTCCTCCTCCTCGTCATTCCGGGGCGGCCCGAAGGATCGAACTCTGGTGCGCCCTAGCGCACCTGAGAATCTCGAGATTCCGGGTTCGCTGCTGACGCATCGCCCCGGAATGACGGATGAGAGAGGCGTGGTCATCTCTACTTCCCTACTCCGGCGCCGCACGCGTGACGCCGTCGCGGACCATGGCCGCGATCTCATCGTGGGAGTATCCGATCTCGCGCAAAATCTCGGCGCCGTGCTCGTTGAGGCGCGGGGCCAGGCGCACGGGCTCGGCCTCGGTCTCGGACCAGGTCGCAGTCACCTTCATGCTGCGGATCGGGCCTTCAGTCGGATGGGTGACGACCGGAAAAAAGCCGGTCGCCTCCAGATGCTCGTCGTGCAGGATCGAGGCAAGATCGTGCATCGGCATCACGGGCACATCGGCTTTCGTCAGCAGGTCGATCCATTCGGCCGTGGTCCGCGTCTCGAAGATGCGCGCGAGCTCGGCGTAGACGAGATCGATATTGGCGGCACGGCCGGCGAAGGTGGAGAATTTTGGATCGGCGCGCAGGTCGTCGCGCCGCGTTGCCTTGAAGAAGTTCTCCCACTGCTTGTCGTTGTAGACGATGACGCTGAGATAGCCGTCGGAGGTCTTGTACGGCCTGCGGTCACGCGAGAGGTGGCGGGCATAGCCGCCCTTGTCGAGCGGCGGCTCATAGGTAAGCCCGCCCATGTGGTCGCCCATGACGAAGCCGGCCATGGTCTCGAACATCGGGATGTCGACGCGTTGGCCGCGCCCGGTGCGATCACGGTGCACGAGGCTGGCGCAGATTGCACCGACGGCGGTGAGACCGACGATGCGATCGACCAGCGCGTTCGGCACGTAGCGCGGCACGCCGTCGCCGGTCTGCGCCATCAGCGCCGGCAGTGCGGTGGCGCCCTGGATCAGATCGTCATAGGCGGGTTTTGCGGCATAGGGGCCGTTCTGACCGAAGCCGAACACGCCGGCATAAACCAGGCGCGGATTGACCTCGGAGACGACATCGTAGCCGAGCTGAAGCCGCGCCATCGCTTGCGGACGGACGTTGTAGACCAGGACATCGGCGTCCTTCAGCAGCCGCAGCACGGCTTCGCGGCCTGCGGGCTTCTTCAGGTCGAGGCAGATCGAGCGCTTGCTGCGGTTGGTGTTGAGGAACACCGGGCCCATGCCGGCGTGTCGCATCGGACCGATCAGGCGGGTGACGTCGCCGTCCAGCGATTCCACCTTGATGACGTCGGCACCGTAATCGCCGAGCATCTGGGTCGCGTAAGGTCCCATCAGCACGGTGGTCATGTCGATGACCTTGATGCCCTTCAGCGGCCCCATCGTTCGCTCCCGATTGCGCGGGGCTCACACGCCCTCGCGATTTCGGTCCAGCTAACGGCAGTGCCGCCGCTCACGCAAGGGCGGCCGCCGTATGGCGGCATGCATCGCGCGGCGATGTCGGCCGCTATTTCTTCTGGCGGGATTCGCGGATCTTGATGAGACGGTCGAGCTCGTCGTTCTGCTGGTTAATGCGGTCGGCGATCCGCGACTCGTTCTGCTCACCCGAGGCGGCAGCGGCCTGCTCGATGAGCTGGCGGATATTGTCCTCGAGGATCGCGATGCGATCGTTGAGAGCGTCCATCGACAGTGACGTTTCGTATTCATTGCTCATGATGCATTCCCTAAAAATCAATCAAGAGCATTAAGAGGGCCAGAGAAGCCCACCATGATCTAGCGCAAAGGGGGTGGGCGCGGCGCATGCGCGCCTTTGCCCACCTCCAGAACTGAGCTTACTTCAGCGGCTCCAGCACGGAAACGTAATTGGCAACCGCCGCACCGCCCATGTTGAAGATGCCGCCAAGCTTGGCATTCTTGAGCTGCATGCCCTCGGGCGCCTGCCCTGCGAGCTGCATCGCGGTCATCACATGCATGGAAACGCCGGTGGCGCCGATCGGGTGGCCCTTGGCCTTCAGCCCGCCGGACGGATTGACCGGCAGCTTGCCGTCCTTGAGGGTCCAGCCTTCCTTGATGGCGCGGGCGCCCTGCCCCTTCGGCGTCAGGCCCATCGCTTCGTACTCGATCAGCTCGGCGACGGTGAAGCAGTCATGGGTCTCGACGAAGGAGAGATCGGACAGAGTGACGCCCGCCTTCTCCAGCGCGCGCTGCCAGGCGACCGTGCAGCCCTCGAACTGCAGGATGTCGCGCTTGCTCATGGGCAGGAAGTCCTGGGCATGTGCGGTGGCGCGGAAGCCGATCGACTTGGTCATGCCCTTGGCCGTCTCGGCATCGGTCAGCACCAGAGCCGCGGCGCCGTCCGAGACCAGCGAGCAGTCGGTGCGCTTCAGCGGACCTGCGACGTAAGGGTTCTTCTCGCTCTCGGCGCGGCAGAAGTCGAAGCCAAAATCCTTGCGCATCTGGGCGAAGGGATTGGCGACGCCGTTCTTGTGGTTCTTGGCCGCGATCAACGCCAGCGCATCGGACTGGTCGCCGTATTTCTGGAAATAGGAACTGGCGATCTTGCCGAACACGCCGGCGAAGCCGCCGACGGTGTCGCCGTCCTCGGGCAGATAGGACGCCTTGAGCAGGTTCTTGCCGATCTCGGCGCTAGGGGTGCGCGTCATCTGCTCGACGCCGACGACCAGGACGATTCTGGCGGCCCCTGCGGCAATCGCGCGCAGGCCCTGATGCACCGCGGCAGAGCCGGTGGCGCAGGCGTTCTCGACGCGGGTCGCCGGCTTGAAACGCAGCTTCGGATCGGCCTGGAGCACCAGAGAGGCGGTGAAATCCTGGGGCGAGAAGCCGGCATTGAAATGGCCGAGCACGATTTCGTCGACGTCACTGGCCGAAATGCCGGCATCCGCCAGCGCCTCATTGGCCACGCGGGTGACGAGGCTTTCGACTGTTTCGGTGTCGAACTTGCCGAACGGCGTATGCGCCCATCCGACGATGCTGGCGGTCATGATCTTTTCTCCCTGGAGGTCTCTCCCTGAGCTAAGTCTTAGCCCAGGGATGGCAAGACTTCACGCGGCTTTCAGGGCCTGAAGCGTCCGCTGGCAGATGGCAGTTATGCCGGTCCAGTTCCCAGCCCGGATCTCCGCCGTCGGGCACAGCCAGGACCCGCCGACCGCGACGACGTTGGGCTCGGCCAGCCAGGTCGCCGCATTAGCCTCACCGACCCCGCCGGTCGGGCAGAAACGCACGTTCGGGAACGGGCCGCCGAGGGCACGCAGGCCCTTGATGCCGCCGGCCTGCTCCGCCGGGAAGAACTTTGCGACATCGAAGCCGTAGGACAGCGCCACCATCAGCTCGGAGGCTGTGGCAATGCCCGGCGCGAACGGCAAGGAGCTGTCGGTTGCGGCCTTGAGGAGATCGGGGGTCAGGCCCGGGCTGATGCCGAACGCGACGCCGAGCTTCTCGACACGGGTGAAATCGGCCGGGTTGAGGATCGTGCCGATGCCGACGACCGCCTCGGGGACCTCTGCCATCACCGCCCTCGCGGCCTCGATCGCAACTGGGGTGCGCAGGGTCACCTCCAGCGTGCGGACGCCGCCGGCGACCAGCGCACGCGCCAGCGGCACGGCATCCTGGATGCGTTCGATGGTGAGGACGGGAATGACGGTCGCTGCCTTGAACAGCGCGACGAGGTGATTCTGTTGGGCAGTCGTGGTCATGGGGCTCGATTTCGCTTGGTGGCTTCACTTGGTGGCCTGGCGAGAGCCCGCCGGCCGGTGCCGCTTCTTCGGCGGCATGGCATAGCCCGGAATGATGGCGCCGGGATAGCAGATCACGATGCTGGCGAGTCGGTGCCCGGCCTGGGCGGCCTCGACCGGCTCGGCGCCGGCGAGCCGGGCGGCAATGTACGCGGCAGCAAAGCTGTCGCCGGCGGCGGTGGTGTCGACCACGGGCTTGGTCATGGGCTCGGCGCGGACCTCGCTGGTCCCGCCGGGGAACCGCAGCAAGCTGACTGGCTCGGCGAGGCGGAACACCAGCTCCGGCGTGGGGATGCGCGCGATGAGCTGGTCGTGGGTCTCGCCAGGATGGAGCGCAAGCAGGTCCTCGGTCGAGGTCAGCACGATGTCGGCGGCTGCGAAGGCCGTGGCAAAGACCTCGCGGGCGACGTCGCGATCGGGCCATCCCCGCGCGCGGAAATTGGTGTCGAACACGAAGCGGGTGCCGAGCAGGCGCGCGCGCTTGATGGCCGTGAACAGGCGCTCGCGTCCGGGGGCGTCGTAGATCGAGAGCGTGATGGCGGAGAGATAGACGACGTCGTAGCTCATCAGCGAGTTGAGCAGCTCGTCCGTCTCCGGCAGGCTCATCAGCTGGCGCGCTGCCGCGCTGTCGCGCCAGTGGAAGAACTGGCGCTCGCCCTTGGCATCCAGCTGGATCATGTAGAGGCCGGGCAGCTTGCCCGGCAGCCGCACGACGCGGCGCGTGCCGACGCCTTCCGCATGCCAGGCCGCGATCATCTCATCGCTCAGGGCATCATCGCCGAGCGCGGTGAGATAATCGACCTTGAACTCGAGCCGCGCCAGATAGACGGCGGTGTTGAGGGTATCGCCGCCGAAGCCGCGCGAATAGAGCCCGCCGCCCTGCCCGGCAGAGGCGCCTCCTTGCGCCTGCCGGAGCTCGACCATGCATTCACCGATGCAAGCAACGCTCGCCATCACTCGGGTCCGCTCAGTCAGAGATCAGGCGGCGAAATTGCCGCCGAGCTCGTCTTCGATGTGAATGCGGATGATATCGTCGAAATTCTTCTCGGCGGTGGTGAAGCCGAGCTCGCGCGCACGCTTTGCATCGAAATTGCGCGGCCAGCCGCCGACGATGCCGACGATGAAGGGATCGGGCTCGCGCTTGATGCGGGCGGCGACCTTCTCGCCTGCAACACGCTTCAGGGCGGCGATCTGCTCGCCGACCGTGGCCGACAGGCCCGGCATGGTCAGATTGCGGCGCGGGCCGACGGTGGCGAGGTCCATGGTCCCCGCGTGCAGCAGGAAGCCGACGGCGGAGCGCGGCGTGGCGTGCCAGTGGCGGACGTCCTCGGATACGGGGAGGATCGCTTCCTTGCCGGCGAGCGGCTCGCGCAGGATGTTGGAGAAGAAGCCCGATGCCGCCTTGTTGGGCAGGCCCGGCCGGATGCAGATGGTCGGCAGGCGGATGCCGATGCCGTCGAGGAAGCCGCGGCGCGAATAGTCGGCGAGCAGGAGTTCGCCGATCGCCTTCTGGGCGCCGTAGCTGAGCAGCGGCGTGTGGAAGAACTCGTCGCCGATCGCATCGGGAAACGGCGCGCCGAATACCGCGATCGAGGACGTGAAGACGACGCGCGGCTTGTAGCCGCCGCCCGCCAGCCTGATGGCATCGAGCAGCATCCGCGTGCCGTCGAGATTGATGCGATAGCCCTTGTCGAAATCGAGCTCGGCCTCGCCCGAGACGATGGCCGCAAGATGGAAGATCACGTCGGGACGGCCGGCGATCAGCTTCTCGGCCGCGCCGGGCACGGCGAAATCACCGGACATGGTCTCGACGGGGAAACCGGCCTTCTCCGGTTTCTTCGGCTCGACCACGTCGTGCATCGTGAGCTTGGTGATGTCGCTCTTGCCGAGCCGGCCGTCGCGCAACAGCCGTTCACAGAGTTTGCGGCCGACCATGCCGGCGGCGCCGAGAACCAGAATGTGCAAGAGCTCAACTCCTTCTTATTGTCCGGAGCGCACCGCTCCTGATGCGCCCTCGGCAAGCCCCGCGATCATTCCTTCACGGCGCCGGTCATCGCCGACACATAATGCTCCACGAAGAAGGCGTAAAGGATCACGAGCGGCAGCGAGCCGGCCAGCGCGCCCGCCATCAGCGAGCCCCAGCGGTAGATGTCGCCGTCCACGAACTCGTTGACGATCGCCACCGGCACCGTCTTGTTGCTGGTCGACTGCAGGAACGTCAGGGCGTAGATGAACTCGTTCCAGCACAGCGTAAAGCAGAAGATGAAGGCCGAGATCAGGCCGGGAATGGCGAGCGGCACGACGATCTTGACCAGGATCTGCCAGCGGCTCGCCCCATCGATCAGCGCGCATTCCTCGAGCTCGAACGGGATGGTTTTGAAATAGCCCATCAACAGCCAGGTCGAGAACGGAATCAGGATCGTCGGATAGGTCAGGATCAGCGCCAGTGGCGAATCGAAGAGACCGTATTGATAAACGACGGTGGCAAGCGGAATGAACAGGATCGAAGGCGGCACCAGATAGGCGAGGAAGATCAGCCCGCCGACGAGATTGGCCCCCTTGTAGCGCAACCGCACGATAGCGTAGGCCGCGAACACCGATGCGACGATCGAGAGCACCGTGGCGCAGATTGCCACGTACATCGTGTTCCAGAGCCAGTGCGGATAATAGCTCTCGAACAGCAGCTTGTGGAAGTGCTTGAAGGTCGGATTCCAGGTCCAGAACGGATTGTACTTGTCGAGGTCGAGCAGCTGCTCGTCGGGCTTCACCGAGGTCAGCGCCATCCAGTAGAACGGGAACAGCAGGATGAAGACGATGATCGCCAGCGGCAGATAGAGCGTCACGATCCTGCGCGGCACCGACTGCAGATAACTCATGCCCTCGCTGTGATCGACGCGCGATGGCGACGATAGCACGCTCTTGAGATCGACTTTCGAGGCAGGAAGATCAGTCATTGCTTTCTCCCTGTTGCCACTTGCGCCGCTGCAGGCCGAACCAGGACACCATGATCGCAGCGAGCAGGAATGGGATCATGGCGCTGGAGATCGCGGCGCCCTCGCCCAGCTGCCCAGCGATGATCGCGCGCTGATAGGATAGCGTGGCCATCAGGTGGGTGGCATTGACCGGGCCGCCACGCGTCATCGCCCAGATCAACTGGAAGTCAGTGAAGGTGAACAGCACAGAAAACGTCATCACGACGGCGATGATCGGCGTCAGCAGCGGATAGGTGATGTAGCGGAAGTTCTGCCAGCGCGTGGCGCCGTCGAGGGTTGCGGCCTCATAGAGCGACGGCGAGACGGTCTGCAGGCCTGCGAGCAGCGTGATCGCCACGAACGGAACGCCGCGCCAGACATTGGCGAAGATCACGCAGATCCGTGCCCAAGTGGTGTCGCCGAGAAAGTTGATGTTCTGGCTGATCAGCCCGAGGTGTCTCAGCGACCAGGAGATGATCGAGAATTGCGAGTCGAAGATCCACCAGAACGCAAGCGCCGAGAGCACCGTGGGAACGATGAACGGGATGAGCACCATCGCGCGCAGCATCGCCTTGAAGGGCATGTGCTCATTGAGCAGCAGCGCCAGGTACAGCCCAATCGCGAATTTGAAGGCGCTGGCGATGAACGTGTAGAGCAGCGTGTTGAACACCGACAGCCAGAAGATGGAATCGTCCCACAGCCACTCGTAATTCTCGGTGGCGATGAAGTGCCCGACCCTGCCGATGCGGGTGTCCGTGAAGGACAGCCAGATGCCGAGCCCCAGCGGATAGGCCAGGAAGAAGATCAGGAAGGCCATGGCCGGCACCATGAACCAGAAGCCGAGCCAGTTGCGATTGTGTTTGAGCCGGGTCCAGGCGTTGTCCTCGCTCATCTGAGGCTTGGCCCGGGGAATTGCGACATCAGCCATGCCCGATATCCCTGATCGAGAAATGTTGACGAGCGGGCGGCGACACTGCCGCCCGCTCCGTGGCCGTCAGCGGTAGATGCGCTTCAGCTGGCGCTCGGCTTCCGCCATCGCGGCCTTCGCATCCTTGGCGCCGGTGCAGTAGTTGGCGAACATGTCGACGACGATGAAGTCGGCGATTGCAGTCGCCGCCTTCTCGCCGACCGTGCCGATACCGGACGCCGGCAGCGTGCGTTTGGAGGCCTGCGAGAACACGGTGTTCTTGGGGTCGGCCGTCCAGATCGGCGCATTCTCGTAGGCGTTCAGGGTCTGGGTCAGGTAGCCCTGCGCACCATCCAGCCACTTCTCGTAGTTCTCCTTCTCCAGCATGAAGGCGACGAAGGCCTTGGCCGCATTCGGATATTTGGTGAAGTTGAAGGCGAGGATCGGCAGCGCCAGCTGCAGCTCGGTCGGCTTGCCGACCGGACCGACCGGCCAGAGCGCGTGATAGGTGTCCTCGGCAAGCTCCTTCTTGCTGGGATCGGTCTTGGCGGCGACGTAGATCGAGATGCCGTTCGCCGTGCAATAGAGCTCGCCGGCGAGGAAGGCCTTGTTGTTGGAGGAATCGTTCCAGGACGCCGTGCCCGGGATGAAGCTCTCGTACAACGCCTTGCAATATTCCAGCGCCTTCGCCGTTTCCGGCGAATTGATGATGATCTTGTCGTTCTGGTCGACCGTGTAGGCGCCGTGCCCCCACAGCACCCAGTGCAGCCACGAATTGCCGTCGCCCGAGGCATGACCGAGCGCGAAGCCGGCGGGCGTGTTGTTCGCCTTCAAAGCCTTGCACATCTCGAGGAAGCCGGGGAAGTCCTTCGGGAATTCCTTGAAGCCCGCTTTGTCGAGCGCCGACTTGCGGTAGGTCATGTAGCCGCCGTTGGTGGCGACGGGAATACCGAGCCAGTCGTTGCCGAGCTTGCAGGTCTTGGCGGCTGCATCGGTCCAGCCGCCGTATTTCTTGCCGAGATAATCGGCAACGTCGTTCATCTTCAGCACTTTGGTGGGGAAGAGCTGCGGCAGCGTGTGCAGACCCCAGGCGAGATCGAGCCCGGAGCCGGTATTGGCCGCAACCGAGGCCTTCGGCTGCACGTCCTCGAAGGATTCGCTGAACACGTTCATCTCGGTGCCGGTCGCAGCCTTGAACGCCGCTACCATCGCGTTGAACGCATCGTCTTCCGCCGGCACGAAGCGCTTCCACCGCATCACGGTCAGCTTGGCACCGGGCTCGGCCTTCCAGGGCGCGCTCTGCGCCCAGGCCTTGGCGAAGTCGAACAGTGCCGGTCCGGTCAGCATACCGGTCGCAGCCAAAGCCGTGCCGCCTTGAAGCAGAGACCGGCGGGTAAAGTCTTGCATGTCGTCCTCCCTGTGATGCTTTTTGTTGTCTTATGCCTTGTCGCCTTATGCGCTAGGCGTTCATTCGCTTGCCCGTCGCATCGTCGAACAGATGTACCAGCGATGGGTCGGGCTTCAGCCGCACCTTGTCGCCCGGATTGAACTGGTGACGCTCGCGGAAGACGGCGACGACCTGCTCGCCGCCAAGCTTTGCGAACACCTGCGTCTCCGAACCGGTCGGCTCGACCACGATGATCTCGGCCTCGGCACCGTCGTCGGCGATGGTGAAATGCTCGGGCCGCACGCCGTAGACGGCGGGACGGCCGTCGGACGCCGTCGGCGCGGTCTTGAGCGGCAGCTTGACGCCGTTCGGCCCCTCGAAGGTGGCAACGCCGTTGACGCGCACATGGCCCTTGAGGAAGTTCATCGCGGGCGAGCCGATGAAGCCGGCGACGAACTGGTTGTCGGGCTTGTCATAGAGCTCGAGCGGCGTACCCATCTGCTCGACGATGCCGTCGTGCATGACGACGATCTTGTCGGCCATGGTCATGGCCTCGATCTGGTCGTGGGTGACGTAGACGGTGGTGGTCTTCAGCCGCTGGTGCAGCTCCTTGATCTCGGTGCGCATGGCGACGCGCAGCTTGGCATCGAGGTTCGACAAGGGCTCGTCGAACAGGAAGACCTGCGGATCGCGCACGATGGCACGGCCCATGGCGACGCGCTGGCGCTGGCCGCCGGAAAGCTGGCGCGGATAGCGGTCGAGCAGCGGCGACAGCGCAAGAATCTCGGCGGCGCGCTTGACGCGCTTGTTGATCTCGTCGGCGCTGGCATTCCGCAACTTGAGCGAGAAGCCCATGTTGTCGGCCACCGTCATGTGCGGATAGAGCGCATAGTTCTGGAACACCATCGCAATGTCCCGCTCCTTGGGCTGGACATTGTTGACGACGCGGTCGCCGATCGAGATCGTGCCGGAGGTGATGTTCTCGAGGCCGGCAAGCATGCGCAGAAGCGTCGACTTGCCGCAGCCGGAGGGGCCAACCAGGACGACGAACTGGCCGTCCTCGATTGGAATCGTCACGCCGTGCAGGACTTCAAAATTGCCGAACGATTTCCGCACGTCGCGGATTTGCACAGACGACATCTAATTCCCTCCTCGAAAGTCCACCGCGCCTCCAAGCGCCGCGACCGTCTTGTTTTTCAAACTTCACCGAACGAAGCCCGATCTTAACGGGCGACATTGTCGGTAGTTTGTGCGGTTTTGGCAATTTGTCTTTGGTTAGTCGTTGCTGGTAGCGCTGTCAACGTTCCTTTGTTTGCAGGACTGACTGTGTTAAGAGCAGCAAATGGGTCGAAAACGCACCAAGTCAGGCAAAATCCGGCTGGCCGAAGTGGCCGAGCTCGCCGGCGTCAGCCCGATTACCGCGTCCCGCTTCTTCCGCAACCCGGAGGCCCTGTCGGTCGCCAAGCGGACGCGGGTCGAGAGCGCCGCCAAGGAGCTCGGCTACGTGCCCAACCTTGCCGCACGGGCACTCGCCTCGCAACGCACCGAAGTCATCGGTGTATTGATCCCCTCTCTCACCAATAATGTGTTCTCGGACGTGCTGCGCGGCATCTATGACGCGTCCGAAGGCAGCCGTTACTCGATTCAGTTGTCCAACACGCGCTACAGCATTCTCCAGGAAGAAAAGTTGCTGCGCCTGTTTCTGGCGCAGAAGCCGGCCGGGCTGATCGTCACCGGCATCGATCAGACCGCCGAGTCCCGCGCGATGCTTCAAGCCGCGGACTGCCCGATCGTGCAGATCATGGAGATTGGCCCGGATCCAGTCGACATGATGATAGGCTTTTCGCACTATGATGCAGCCCGCGCGGCGGTTGCGCACCTTTTCGAACAAGGTCACCGCAAGATCGGCTTCGTCGGCGCACGCATGGATCCCAGGGTGCAACGGCGGATGGACGGATATGTCTCGTCCATGAAGGACGCCGCATTGTTCGATCAGCGCCTCGTCGTCACGACGGCCACACCGACGTCGGTGACGCTCGGCGGAGCGCTGTTCACCGATCTCCTGGCGCGGGAGCCCGATATCGATGCGGTGTTCTGCGCCAATGACGACCTCGCGCTCGGCGTGCTGTTCGAATGCCGCCGCCGGGAGATCGCGGTGCCCGGGCAGATCGCGATCGTCGGCTTCAACGACCTCGAATTCATGGCCTCCGCCGTCCCCACCCTCACCAGCGTCCGCACCAACCGTTACGAGATGGGGAAGACCGCGGCCACCATGCTGATCGAGGCGATCGAGGGCCGGCGCCCTGAGCAGCCCGTGCTCGATCTCGGCTTCAAGGTGATCGAGCGGCAAAGCTCGTCGGCGCGACGTTCAGACAGCAGGCCGGCCGTTTCCGGCGCGGGTGCCGCGAACAAAATGATAGCGTTACCAAGTAGCCACGACTAGTATCAGGCTCGTGAGGAAACGACCCGCCAGCGGGAAGGCAAATCATCGCTCGCGCCGTTGGGCATCGCGCATGCCGACACATGAGACGGACGCCAGTGCGTTTGCATTGCAGGAGAAACCAATGACAAAGAAACCAACCAATGGGCATGCCGCCGGCAGCAACGGTACTCGCCGCCACCTTCGCTCGCAGGAATGGTTCAACAACCCGCATAATCCGGGCATGACCGCGCTCTACATGGAGCGTTATCTGAACTACGGCCTCACCCGCGCCGAGCTGCAATCCGGCAAGCCGATCATCGGCATCGCCCAGACCGGCAACGACCTCTCGCCCTGCAACCGCCACCACATCGAGCTCGCGCACCGCGTCCGCGAAGGCATCCGCGAGGCCGGTGGCATCGCGATGGAGTTCCCCACCCACCCGATTCAAGAGACCGGCAAGCGCCCGACCGCGGCGCTCGACCGCAACCTCGCATACCTCGGCTTGGTCGAAGTCCTCTACGGCTATCCGCTCGACGGCGTGGTGCTCACCACCGGTTGCGACAAAACGACGCCGGCCTGCATGATGGCGGCGGCTACCGTGAACCTGCCCGCGATCGTGCTGTCGGGTGGCCCGATGCTCAACGGCTGGCACAATGGCGAGCGCACCGGCTCCGGTACCATCGTCTGGAAGTCGCGTGAGCGACTCGCGGCCGGCGAGATCAACTATGAGGAGTTCATGGAGATCGTGGCTTCCTCGGCGCCCTCGGTCGGCCATTGCAACACCATGGGCACGGCCTCGACCATGAACGGGCTTGCCGAAGCGCTCGGCTTCTCGCTGCCGGGCTGCGCGGCGATCCCCGCTCCCTATCGCGAGCGCGGCCAGATCGCTTACGAGACCGGCAAGCGCATTGTCGAGATGGTCTGGGAGGATTTGAAGCCTTCGGACATCCTGACCCGCAAGGCGTTCGAGAACTGCATCGTGATCAATTCGGCGATCGGCGGTTCGACCAACGCGCCGATCCACATCAACGCCCTCGCCCGCCACATCGGCGTCGAGCTGTCGATCGAGGACTGGCAGAAATACGGGCATGACGTGCCGCTCTTGGTCAACATGCAGCCCGCCGGCTTCTATCTCGGCGAGGAATTCCACCGCGCCGGCGGCGTGCCCGCCGTGGTGCGCGAGCTGATGAAGCATAAGCGCATCCATGAGGATGCGATCACGGTCAACGGCCGCGGCATCGGCGAGAACTGCAAGTCTGCGCCGGAGCCCGATAACGACGTGATCTGGGCTTACGACAAGCCGCTGGTGAAGGATGCCGGCTTCCTGGTGCTGAAGGGCAACCTGTTCGATTCCGCGATCATGAAGACCAGCGTGATCTCCAAGGAGTTTCGCGACCGCTATCTCAGCAACCCCAAGGATCCGAACGCCTTCGAGGGCCGCGCCATCGTGTTCGAGGGTCCGGAGGACTACCACGAGCGGATCGACGATCCCTCGCTCGACATCGACGAGCGCTGCGTGCTGTTCATCCGCGGCACCGGCCCGATCGGCTATCCCGGCGGCGCCGAGGTCGTGAACATGCAGCCGCCGGCAGCCTTGATCAAACGCGGCATCCTGTCCCTGCCCTGCATCGGCGACGGCCGTCAGTCCGGCACCTCGGGCTCGCCCTCGATCCTCAATGCGTCGCCGGAAGCCGCCGCCAATGGAGGCCTCGCGATCCTGAGGACCGGCGACAAGGTGCGCATCGACCTCAACAAGGGCAGCGCCAACATCCTGATCTCGGACGAGGAGCTGAAGAAGCGCCACGCCGAGCTGAAGGCCAATGGCGGCTTCAAGCATCCGCCGAACCAGACGCCGTGGCAAGAAATCTACCGCAACACCGTCGGCCAGCAGTCGACCGGCGCCTGCATGGAGCTCGCCACGCGCTACCAGAACGTCGCCGGCACCTTCGGTGTGGCGCGGGATAATCACTGACAGCCACACCGTCATTGCGATCCTAACGAAGCAAATCCAGGGATTTGTCCACGGAGAGAGTCTGGATTGCTTCGTCGCCAGCGCAAAATTGCTTCGCAATTTTGTCGCGGGCTCCTCGCAATGACGTGGGGTTGGCATTCGAATGAACACAAGGGAGAAGAAAATGGCAGACCGCCTCAAGGGAAAGCGCGCCGTCGTCACGGCAGCGGCAGCAGGCATCGGGCGCGCTTGCGCCATCGCATTCGCGCGTGAAGGCGCAACCGTCGTCGCCACCGACATCAACGAGGCCGGCATCGCGAGCCTGAGCAAGGAAGGCATCGCCGAGGTGGCAAAGCTCGACGTCCGCAACACCGCCGACGTCAACGCCTTCGCCAAGCGCGTCGGCAAGATCGACATCCTGCTCAACGCCGCCGGCTTCGTGCATCACGGCACCATCCTGGAGTGCTCGGAAGAGGATTTCGACTTCTCCTTCGACCTCAACGTCAAGTCGATGCACCGGACCATCAGGGCCTTCCTGCCCGACATGATTGCGGGCGGCGGCGGCAGCATCGTCAACATCTCGTCCTGCGCGGCCTTGAGGCCACCGGCGAACCGCTACGTTTACAGCTCGTCGAAGGCGGCGGTGTCGCTGCTGTCGCGCGCGGTCGCGCTCGACTTCATCACCAAGGGCATCCGCTGCAACTCGATCTGCCCGGGCACCGTCGAGACGCCTTCGATGCTCGACCGCGCCGCGGCGCAAGGGCCGCAGGGCAAGGAGATGTTCATCTCCCGCCAGAAGATGGGCCGGCTCGGCACCGCCGAGGAGATCGCGGCTATGGCGGTCTATCTCGGCAGCGACGAGAGCGCCTTCACCACCGGCGTCGACCTCGTCGTCGACGGCGGCTACATGCTCTGACGCCAAGGGCCCCGGCATGAACAAGATCGATCTCAACGGCCGCGTCGCTGTCGTCACGGGCGGCGCGCAGGGCTTTGGCCGCGCCATCGCCGAGCGCTTTGTGGCCTCCGGCGCCAAGGTCGCGATCTGGGATTTCGATGCCACGCTGGCCGAGAAGGCCGCAAAGGAGATCGGCGGCGAGACCAAAGTCTTCAAGGTCGACGTCACCGACACGGCTGCCGTGGAGACCGCCCGCGATGCCACGCTCGCCGCCTTCGGCAAGATCGACATCCTCGTCAACAATGCCGGCATCGCCGGCGTCAACAAGCCGGTCTGGGAGACCGATCTGGAGGAATGGCGGAAAGTTCTGCGCATCAACCTCGATGGTCCCTTCATATGCTGCAAGGCGGTCGTGCCCGAAATGCTCAAGCAGAAATACGGGCGCATCGTGAACATCGCCTCGATCGCCGGCAAGGAAGGCAATCCGAACGCCGCGCACTACTCGGCCTCCAAGGCCGGCCTGATCGCGCTGACGAAATCGCTCGGCAAGGAGCTCGCCGCCCATGATATCATCGTCAACGCGGTGACACCGGCGGCCGCCAAGACCGCGATCTTCGACCAGATGACGCAGCAGCATATCGACTTCATGCTGTCGAAGATCCCGAAGGGACGCTTCGTGCTGGTGGAAGAGCTCGCCGCATTGGTGAGCTGGCTTGCATCCGAAGATTGTGCCTTCTCCACCGGCGCGGTGTTTGATATTTCCGGCGGACGGGCGACCTACTGAAGTACTGGCCGCCCCTGGAGGGGCGGACCATGCGACTCGGACGTGATTTCAGGCGTCGGGATTTCGTGAAGCTCGCAGCGGGCGCAGGCGCGCTGCCGCTGCTGTCATCGACTGCGCTTGCGCAGCTCGCGCCCAACCCACCGAGCATCCGCCCGCCCTCGCCGGCCGAGCGCGGCGCCATGGCACGGCTCGCGCACAGCTTCATGGACAAGTACGGCGTGCCGGCCCTATCCATTGCGATCGGCTATGCCGGCACTATTGTCCATGTGGACGCCTTTGGTCTGGCCGATATCGAGCGGAACGAGGCCGTAACGCCGCGGCATCTGTTCCGGATCGCCAGCGTCAGCAAGATGATCACCTCGGTCACGATCTTCCGCCTGATCGAGGAGAACCGCCTCAAGCTGGCGGACCGCGTGTTCGGCCGAGGCGCGCTGCTCGGCACCGACTATGGACAGCCCAACTCCGCCGGCATCGACCAGATCACGCTCGAGCATCTCTTGACCCATACTGCCGGCGGCTGGAGCAACGACGACCGCGACCCCATGTTCACCCATCCGCGGATGGATCATGCCGAGCTGATCGCCTGGACGCTAGCCAATCGGCCGCTGGACCGACCGCCGGGCCGGCGCTACGCCTATTCCAATTTCGGCTATTGCGTGCTGGGCCGCGTCATCGAGAAGCTTACAGGCCAGTCCTATGGCGAGCATGTCCGCAGCGAGGTGTTCGCGCGCTGCGGCGTTACCGAGATGACGATCGCCGGCAACACCCGCGAGCAGCGCCAGGCCGGCGAAGTCGCCTATTACGGCCAGGGCGAAAATCCCTACGGCATGAATGTCCGGCGGATGGATTCCCATGGCGGCTGGATCGCGACGCCGTCGGATCTCGTGCAACTCCTGATGCATGTCGACGGCTACACGAGACCGGCGAACATCCTGCGGCCGCGCACCATCCAGCTCATGACCACCGCGCCCAGCTACAGTCCAGACTACGCCAAGGGTTTTTGCATCAACAAGTCAGGCAATTGGTGGCACAATGGCAGCCTGCCGGGTACGAGCACGATTGCCGTGCGCACTCATGGCGGCTTCTGCTGGGCCGCCTTCACCAACACCAGACGCAGGAATTCCGACATGGATGGCGATCTCGACAATCTCAACTGGAACATGGCGGGCCAAGTCGGCGAATGGCGGGTGGCCTGAGCCATGATCCGGGAAGGGGGATGCCTGTGCGGCGCGGTGCGGTTCAAGGCGGAAGGCGAGCCGCTCAACGTCCGAATCTGCCATTGCCGTATCTGCCAGAAGGCGATGGGATCGCCCTACTTCGCCCGCGCCCAGTTCGACCAGCGCGCGCTCAGCGTCGAGGGCGAGACCGCCCGCTATGCGTCCTCCGAGAACATCGACCGCGTATTCTGCAAGCGTTGCGGCACGCGCCTGTTCGCCTGGCGTCGCAACGGCACGCTGGCGGGCGTCGCCCTCGCTACTTTCGACGATCGCAACGCCTTCGCGCCGACCGAGCACATCTGGGTGTCGGAAAAGCTCGCCTGGGTGAAGCTCGATGATGGCCTGACGCAGCATCAGACGACGATCCCGGCGTGACGTCAGGTCTGGTGTGACGCAGACGCGCTCGCCGCCTGCGTGCGCCGTCCGGTTGTCGTCGCGATCCAGATCCCGGCAAACACCGCAATGATACCTGCCGCCAAATTCCAGCGCAGCGGCTCGTTCAGCAGCCAGGCCCCGACCAGCGAGGCCGTGATCGGATTGACCGTCACGGAGATCGCGACGCGCGTCGGCGTCGTGCGCTCCAGTGCGAAGGCCCAGAGATAGAAGGTCAGCGCCGCGCCGAAGGCACCCAGATAGAGGGCGCCCCACCACTGTGGCATGCCGAAGCCGGCGACCGGCGCAAAGCTGCCGCGGACATAGGAGAGCAGGATGAGGCAGGCCGCACCCGCCGCCATGCTCATGGTCGTAAAGGCGATCGGGCTGGAGCGCCGGATCAACGGCTTCGACCAGATGCCGTAGAGCGCCATGCACAGCGCAGCCGCCATCATCAGGAGATCGCCGCGCCAGGCGCCTGTCGGCGCCGAGGCGAGGTCGGAGAGCAGCGCGAGCGCAACGCCAAACGTCGCAGTCACGACGCCCATGGACTTGCGCCAGGTCAGGGCTTCCGCGCCGAGAATGGCCCCGATCAAGAGCGACAACAGCGGAAGCGTCGACAGCGCAAGCGCGCCGCGCGCGGCCGTCGTGAAGATCAGCGAGGCGTTGAACAGGATCGGAAACAGCGCAAAGAACAGAATGCCGAGTCCGACGGCGGCGGCCCAGTCCCCTTGCTTCGGCCAGCGATCGCCGCGCAGCAGCGTCAGGGGCAGTAGCAGGGAAAAACCGATGCCGAAGCGGAATGAGCCGATCGCGAGCGGATCGATGCTCCCGACGAGATAGCGCGTGGCACCGATAGATGTCCCGCCCAGCGCACTCGACAACACGGCGGCAAAAACGCCAAAGATCTCGCCCATGACTCGTCCCAACCGTTTTGCGAGCAGCATAGGAGACGCGCCGAAACGGGGAATGGAATTTCCATCATGGCAGGATAAGTTTTCGTCATGACCGCACCCGATCTCGACCCCGACCTGCTGAAGGCCTTCCTCGCCGTTGCCGATCATCAATCGTTCACGCGCGCGGCCGCGATCCTCAACCGCACCCAATCGGCGGTGAGCGTCCAGATCAGGCGTCTCGAAGAACGACTGGACGTCAGGCTGTTTCACCGCATGAGGTCGGGCGTCGCACTAAGTGCGGCGGGTCAAGAGCTGCTTGTCTATGCAAGACGGCTTCTCGACCTCAATGCAGAGGCGGTCGATGCGCTCCGCGCGCGCAAGCGCGAAGCCGTGGTCCGCCTCGGGGTAATGGACGACTACGGCACGATCGTCATTCCGCCCTTGCTGGCGCGCTTTGCCAAGAGCCATCCGGAGATCCGGGTCGAGATCGAGGCTGGGCTGACCGCCACGATGCCGGCCCGGCTCGGCGAGGCCTACGACCTTGTCATTGCCATGCATCCGGAAGGACATGGCGACGGCGAATTGCTGCGGCGGGAACAGGCGGTCTGGGCCGCAGCCGCGTCATATTCAGCCGCCGCGCCACGGGACATGCTGCCCGTCGCGCTCTACCCGCCGGGCTGCCTGTTCCGCCAATGGGCCACTGAGGCCCTCGATGCTGCCGGCCGCCCGTGGCGGCTCGCCTTCGTCAGCCGGAGCCTCGCGGCGGTGGAAGCGATCGCGGCACAGGGCCTCGCGATCACGGTCGTGAAGGTGGGCACCCTGCCCCCTCGCCTGCGCGTCCTGTCGGCGCGCGACGGCCTGCCGCCGCTGCCGGCCGCCGACATCCGCCTCCATCGCGCGCGCAAGCTGTCGCGTCCGGCGGCACTGCTGGCGGATCATCTGCAGCGGGCAATTTCGGAATTAAACGCCATATAACTGTGGATCGTAAAGGGCTGTGGCCCTATACGGCCTGCTTTGCAGAGCGCGCGGACCGAACCGGAGCGGATGAGCTGGTGAATATTTCCATTTATGATCTCTCCGTCTGGGTCCTGCCGCTGGTGCTCGCCATCACCTTTCACGAGGCCGCGCACGCCTTCGTCGCCGACAGGCTCGGGGACAACACGGCCTCGCAGCTCGGCCGCGTCAGCTTCAACCCTGTCAGGCATATCGACCCATTCGGTACCCTGATCCTGCCCGCGATGCTGCTGTTTGCGCATTCGCCATTCCTGTTCGGCTATGCCAAGCCGGTGCCGGTGAACTTCCGCAAGCTGAACAATCCCAGGCTCGACATGGTGTGGGTGGCGCTGGCCGGGCCCGTCACCAACATCCTGCTGGCGCTGGCCGCGGCCTTCGCTTTCCATGCCCTGCCCCTGGTGCCCGCGAGTTCGGCGAAGTGGGTTGCGGACAATCTCAAGAATGCCCTCGTGATCAATGCGATCCTGGCGGTGTTCAACATGATGCCGATCCCGCCGCTCGACGGCGGCCGCGTTGCGGTGGGACTTTTGCCGCGGGCGCTCGCCGTGCCATTGTCCCGGCTCGAGCCGTTCGGCATGCTGATCCTGATCGGTCTGTTGATCCTGCTGCCACTCGCGGGTTCCCAGTTCGGTCTAAATCTTGATGTTATTTCAGCAATACTGCGGACGTTGACCGGTTATGTGATTCAGGCTGTTCTCTTCCTGACTGGCAACGCGTAGTTGAACGCAACATTGGAACCCACGCCGAAGGGCGAGAGGCCGACTTGGTCAAAGCTGCCGATATGCTGATCGCGCGACGCGCCGACACCCGCGCCCGCGCCGATTTTGCCACCTGGAAGATGATGGCCAAGCTCAATGGGGCATCCGCGCTGCCGGCGGAGGCCCAGGAGTTCCTGGCGAGCTACCAGAACCTGCTGGCGCAGATGAGCGAGGACGAGGCTACCGAGGCCACCATCGGCGCGATCTACAAGGCCTATTACGCCGAGATGGGCGGTGCGGGAACGCCTCCCGACGTCCGCCCCCGCCAAGCCGAGCCGGCCGCGGACAATGTTACCGCCTTCCGCCGCCCGGCACCGAAACCGAAGAAGGCCGCCTCCTTCGGGGCGGCGGCATTCGCCGGCCCCCAGAAACGGCCGCTGCCGGTGGCGCTGATCTTCGCCTGCCTAGTCGTTGTTTATGTTGGGATCCGGCTCTACTGGCGCTGAGCCGTCTTCTTCTTTCTCTTGGCGTCAGGCGGCGTGAAGATGATGTCCACGGTGCGCTCGAACCGGTCGTCGGTCAATCCGACGGGCGGCTGCGGGATGGGATCGGACTTGCGAACGATTGAGACCGCTGCCGCATCGTAGGCTGCATCCCCCGACGACTCCACGACATCAACCGACAGCACGTTGCCCTTCCGGTTGATCGCGAAGCTCACCTTGACCTTCTGGTTGTTGGGCTGCTTGCCCTCCGGATTGACCTTGTGAGCCGCGAGGTGCGCGCTGATCTTGCGGTTCCAGTCGGCCGTGATCTTCAGGATGTCCTTGCCGAGCCCCAGCACCGGCGCCAGCGCTTTCTCGGCCTCCCGCGCGTCTTCATCGAGCATCTGCCGCGCCGTTGCAACCGACTTCGGCGATGCCTCGGCAGCGGGAGTCTCGACAGCTTGAATCTTCGGATCGTCTTCCGTGGGCTTCTTCGTGTGGTTCTCGGTCACGACGCGGTCAGGATCCTCGACCTCCTGTGACTGATCCTTCGGAAGCTCCGTCTCCTTGGTCTCGGCCTTCTGCTCGGGAAGCGCCTGCTGCTCCTGCATCGCCTCGCTATTGGGCCCAGGCGGCAGATCGGTATCGGGCGCCTTGGGCGAAGCCATCTCCACGGCGAATTCGGCGCCGGCCGCACCAAGGCCGTCGCCGTCATCCTCGGTGCGCAAATGAGCCAGCGCAAGCGCTGCACCACCCAGATGAAGCGCGAGCGCCGCCACTGCCGCCAAAATCCAGAGCTTCCGGGATGGTCTCGGTTCGTCTGACATCGTTGCGCCTCAAGGCTGAGCGGCGCCTGGCGGCGGCGCCCCCGGCGGGCCCTCCAGCGCGACCAGCTTCACCCGCGTATAACCGCCTGAGCGCAAGAGCTCCATGACGCCCATCAACTCGCCATAAGGGACCGAACGATCGGCGCGCAGGAAGACATACTTGTCCTTGCTCATGTCGGACAGGCCATTGAGGGTCCCGATCAACTCGGCCCGCTGAACCGGGTTCTCTCCGATCGCGAGCGTCAGATCGGGCTTGATGCTGAGATAGGTCGGCTTGTCCGGCTTCTTCTGCGGCGTCGCACTCGATGTCGGCAGATCGATCGGCAGGTCGACCGTGGACAGCGGCGCGGCGACCATGAAGATGATCAGCAGCACCAGGATGACGTCGATGAACGGCGTGACGTTGATGTCATGCGTTTCCGAGAAGTCGTCGTCGTCATCATTGTCTGCGAGCGAAACGGCCATGGTCTACTCCGCCGCACGCGAATGCGCGCTGCCGTGGCTGCGGTCGAGATCGCGCGAGAGCAGCCGCGCCGCCGCACCCGAGGCGCGGCTGACCAGCTCGAGATAGCCCTTCGTCAGGCGCGAGAAGTGATTGTAGATGATGACGGCGGGAATCGCGGCGACGAGGCCGATCGCGGTGGCGAGCAGCGCTTCGGCGATGCCGGGCGCGACCACGGCGAGATTCGTGGTCTGCGACTTCGAGATGCCGATGAAGCTGTTCATGATGCCCCAGACCGTGCCGAACAGGCCGACGAAGGGCGAGGTCGAGCCGATGGTCGCGAGCACGCCCATGCCGATCCGGATGCGCCGCTGTTCCGCGCGTACGATCTCGGAGAAGCTCGAAGCTGCGCGCTCGTTGATGCCGGCATCGCTGGACAAGCCGGCCGACATCCGCGCCTCCCGCAGCGCCGCCGCCAGGAAGGACGGCAGGATGCCCTCCTTGGTGCCGAGCGCCATCTGCGCTTCGGCGAGGGAGCGCGCCTCGGCAATTTTCTTCAGTGCCGAACGAAGCTTGCTGGAAGCGACCGACAGTTCGATCGACTTGGCGATGAAGACGGTCCAGGTCATCAGCGATGCGAAGGCGAGCCCGATCATCACCGCCTTCACGATGACATCCGCCGACATGAACATCACCCAGGGCGACAATTCCTTCATGGCCGGCGCGACGACGGCTGGCTCCGGCTTCGCACTCGCGGGAATGGCTGCCATGGGGGCCGCGCCCGCGGCAGCGGGAGCCGTCGAGACTGCCGGCGCCGGGGCCATCGGCGCAGTTGCCGGCGGAACCGTTCCGGCCGTCGGCGGCTGAGCTGTCGATTGGGCCGGTGCCGCCGGCGGGCTTTGTGTCTGGGCAGAAGCCGGGGACGCGAGCCAGGCGGTCGCCAGCATCAAAGCTGCGGCAAGGCTTGCTTGGAAGGTCATGGTCTTCATACTTCGGCCCAGTAGCGAATGAGGTTGTGATAGATACCCGTCAATTTGACCGTTTCGGGATCGTCACGCCCGAGCCGTTCCACCAGCGCCTGTATCGCGGTGTCGAGGTCAAAGATCATGCTCCGGGCTTGATCGTCCCGTATCATGCTCTGAAGCCAGAAGAAAGACGCAACCCGCGTCCCCCTGGTCACGGGGGTGACCAGATGGAGGCTGGTCGAGGGATAGAGCACGCAGTCCCCGGCTGGCAACTTGACTTCGTGCGAGCCGTAGGTGTCCTCGATCACAAGTTCGCCACCGTCGTACTCCTCCGGCTCGGCGAGGAACAGCGTGACCGACAGGTCTGTGCGGATGCGAAGGCCGGTCAGGCGGTCGCCGCGGATCGCGTTGTCGACGTGCAGGCCGAAATGGTGGCCGCTGTCGGCCGCATAGCGGTTGAACAGCGGCGGGAAGATCTGGAGCGGGATCGCCGCCGCGATGAAGCGCGGGTTGGACGTCAGCGCCGAGATGATGCGGTTGCCGAGCTTGCGCGCGACCTCGCCGTCCGGCGGCAATTGCTCGTTGCGCTTGACCACGGCCGACTGCGCGCCGGCGGTGGAGCGCCCGTCCTCCCATTCGCTGGCGTCCATGATGCTGCGGAAATCCGCCACATCGTCTTTGCTCAGAACGTTTTCGATGCATGTCAGCATGAAACTCGTTGTTGCTCCGTCAGTAGCGCGCTGACAGCACCAGGTAAGCGGCACGCCCCGGTGCTTCCAGCACGAAGGGCGCAGCGCTCTGGTACAGCGCGTCGTAGTAGCGCTTGTCGAAGATGTTGTTCACGAACAGCTTCACCTGCCAGTTCTTGTTGATCTTGGCCTCCGCGAACATGTCGAAGCGCCAATAGCTCGGAATCGACGTGCCCTGGTTCGCCGCGAGCAAAGTGCCGCCGTAAATCTTCGAGCGATACACCGCCTGTCCGCCCAGCTCCCAGGTGTCGTTGATCTGATATTTCGAGAGCAAGCTGAAGGACTGATGCGCGATGTTGGCGAGCGGACGACCGACATTGGTCGGATACAGCGCCTTGTTGGCCGACGGGGCCAGCGACTGCGTGACCTCCGATTCCATGAGCACGAGTCCGCCGAAGACGCTCCATTTGTCGGTGATCTTGCCGCCCACACCGAGATCGATACCGCGAATGCGGTAGGCTGCTCCGGCTGTGATACACGATATGTTGCCGGTCGTTCCGGTCGGATAGACGCATCCCAAAGGAGCTGCAGCGGCGGCGCTTCCCACGTTCTGCGACTCGCGTGCGTTCTCTTTCGTCGTCTGGAACAACGCTGCGGTCAGGAGCAGGTGGCGATCGAACAGCTCCCACTTGGTGCCGATTTCGATGGCCTTGTTCTTCTCCGGGCCGAATATCTGCGTATTGCCGCCCGGCAGGTTGGGGTTGAGGCCGCCATAGGTCGTGCTGGTGCCGTCGAATTCGGCGCCAACCGGGTTCGCCGAGGTCGCATACGCCACATAGACACTACCGTTCGGCGCCGGCTTCAACGTCAGGCCGAGGTTGAAGTTCGGAATGAGAAACTCCGCCGATTGCTGGCCAGGACTGCCGACCTTCCGCGTGTTGATGCTGTAATCGTCATAGCGGAAACCGCCGTTCAGGATCACCAAGTCACGATAGTTTGCGCTATCCATGACGTAGCCGCTGACGGTGTCGATGCCGATCTTGGTGGGACTTCCGGTGAGGCTCGGAATCCCGAAGGGAAGATTGGTGTATTGCGGAGCGAATACGCTGACGTCGGTCTTCGATCCGCCGCCGCTGAAGGGCGTGCCGGTCGTCAGCTCCGAGCTGAGGCCGGTATAACTGTCGATCGACGATCTCTCGCGGTCGTACTCGACACCGCCGAGCAAGGTGTGTCTGAAGCCTACATCGTCATTGAACTTGTAAGTTGCCTCGGTCTGGTTGGCGAACACGTCCGTGACCTGGAATCGGCTCTGCGGATTTGCACTCAGCGTCGAGGCCGAGAGCGGATCGACAAGCTTCGGCGCTTCAGGAAGCGTACCAATGTAATTCTGTGTCGAGCGGGACGCGCGGATCTTGTTGCTGACCATCAAGTCGGGGGTGATCTGCACTTCCGCATTGATGGTGCCGATGTCCTGGCCGGTGCGGAAGAAGTCCCGGTTGACGAAGCCATACCAATTGTTGCGATTGACGCCGAAGTCCGGGAACGGGCCGCCGGCCGTCGAGGTCGTGCTCGGCCGATAATAGGGAACACCAAAATCCGGGCGGCCAGTCAGTTCGGTATGGATGTAGTTGCCGGTGACCTTGACAGCATCGGTCGGCTTCCAGGTCGTGGCGACGAAGGCGCCGTTTCGATTATCGGTGACATAGTCGCGGCCAGCGACATTTGCATCCTGGAACAGGCCGCCGGCTCGGATGGCGAGCGTCGGGTCGATCACCTGATTGACGTCGAGCGTGACACGCTTGGTCTGGTCGGTGCCAAACGTCGTGTCCATGTTGTAGAAGTTGCTCGCCGTCGTCGCCTGCTTGGTGACAATGTTGATCGCACCGCCGGCGACACCGCGACCGGAGAAGGTCGAACCAGGACCGCGCAGAATCTCGACCTGCTCGGTGAAGAAGTTTTCGCGCACGCTGACGCCGGCATCGCGGACGCCATCGATGAAAATGTCGTTGCGCGCGTCGAAGCCGCGGATGAAGAACCGGTCGCCAAAGGCGTTGCCGCCCTCGCCCGTTCCGAGCGTCACGCCGGCCGTGCTGAGAATTGCCTGCTTCAGCGTCGTGGCGTTCTTGTCCTCGAGCACTTCCTTGCTGAGAACAGTGATCGACTTCGGCGTATCGACCAGCTTCTCCGGAAACTTGCCGCCGGCCTGAACGTGGTCAACCTTGTAGGGCGCAGCCGGATCGGCATAGGGATCGGCGTCGGCGGGACCGGAGGGCATCGTCGGAGCCGTCTGCGCCGCCTGCTGCCGCTGCGCTGCGCGGCGAAGCGCGTTGCGCGCGCGGACCTGATCAGGTGTCGGCTTCGATGCCGTCGGACGCGGACGCTCGACCGGAGCATCGACCGTCACCGGCGGCAGGTTCGACTGCTGCGCCTGCGCACCGCTCGACACCGATGCCACCGCGATCAAGCTCGCGACCGCGGAAACTTTTTTTCCGGAAACGCCCGCGAACCTCTCGTCCATCGGATCGAATGCTGCCACCGAACGCAACGATTTCGGTGCGACCACCTGCCCCATTACAACACGCCCCATCTTCATGTTCGCTCACTCACTTCGATGAGCGATTGGGCTGTTGGTATCGGCAGCAAAATAGTGGGTCAATGCGCGCAAGCCGCGAGAACGCTTGAATAAGTCCAGATCAAAACGATTCTAAACTGAAGCTTGAAACGGTTCTAAAGATAGATTGGACTCATTCCAAAACGTACGCGACAAATGCCGCGAAATCGGCGGGGATGCTCTCGGATTCAGTCGCTGCTCGGCGGCTTCATCAGCGAGAACAATTCGTCGACGGTCTTCTGCGCGACGGCGCGCACGCGATCGGTACTGTCCATACCGGCGATGTTGATGCCGTTCACGACGGCTTTGATCTCGTCGCGAAAGTCGGTGAGGAAGCGCAAGGGATCGCGCTGCTCGTTGGCGACACGCGCGATCAATCCCGTGATCAGAATCTGACATGCGATCAGCTTGCCGTTCAGCTCGTCCATCCTGCGCTCCATTTATGGCGGCGCCGATATGGACGATGCCGAAATGCCTGACAACCGAAACGGTCTCCACGCGATTTAGAACCGTTCTTGTGGTTGATCCGAACCACGGCCAGAGCGGCGTCATTCACATGAGCACACCGTCTTTGGCGTTGCGCATGACCGGCGCGCCGATCAGTCGTGCCGGGAAGATGCAGGACTGCACACGGCCGCGCCAGACCACTGCCCACGGGGTGCAAAGCTTTCCAATTGTTTAGGATTCTCAACCGATAGTGCTGTTTACACTGGAACTTGGCGTGTATTATACATCGCGATGGAACTCTACGGTTGCCCTATTATTCGTAGCTGAGGGCATACGAGCCGACACGAGACGACATGAAAAAGTCCCGGCCGATCCTCTGGCTTCTGATTATCGCGGCCGTGGCCTCCGCGGGCTATTATGGTTGGCAGAAATTCGGCTCATCCCAGGCTGGCAAAACCCAGACCGCACAAAAAGGTCCGCACCGGCCTCCCGCCGTCCCGGTCAGCGTTGCGCCGGTCCAGAAAACAGACTTTCCGGTCTACCTCGCCGGTCTGGGCACGGTTCAGGGTTTCAATACGGTCCAAGTCCGAACCCGTGTGGATGGCCAGATCGACAGGCTCGAATTTAAAGAAGGCCAGATCGTCAAGCAGGGCGATCTCCTCGTCTCGATCGACCCCCGTCCCTATCAGGCCGCGCTTGACCAGGCGAAGGCCAAGAAGGCGCAGGACGAGGCTAGTCTAGCCAACGCCAATCTCGAACTTCAGCGCGCCATGAGGCTCGGCGAATTCGCGACCGCACAGCGGGTGGATACCCAGCGCTCCACGGTCGCCCAGCTCACTGCCCAGATCGCCGCCGACGAAGCCGCAATCGCCAACGCCCAGACCCAGCTCGACTACACCCAGGTCAAGGCGCCGATCACTGGTGTCGCCGGCCTGCGCCAGGTCGACATCGGCAATATCGTGAACGCCTCGACGCAGACGGGCATCGTCACGATCTCGCAGGTCGAGCCGATCTCGGTGATCTTCACGGCGCCGGAAGACCAGCTCCCCTATATCAGCGAGGGCCAGAAAGCCGGCGCGCTCAAGGTGATCGCCTTCACGACCGACGGCAAGAAGACGCTGGCCGAGGGCAAGCTCGCGGTCATCAACAATCAGGTCGACACGACCAGCGGGACGATCCGGCTCAAGGCGGTGTTCGACAACAAGGACCACACGCTGTGGCCAGGCCAATCGGTCTCGACCCGGCTCCTGGTGCGAATGCTCAAGGATGCGACCGTGGTTCCGGATGACGCGGTCCAGCATTCAACCAACGGACTCTACGCCTATACCGTCAATCAGGACAACAAGGCCGAGGTGCACAAGATCAAGGTCAGCTATGGCATCGACGGGCGCTCGGTCATCGAGGAAGGCTTGAGCCCAGGCCAGCAGGTGATCGTTGGCGGTCAGTTCAAGGTTCAGCCCGGCAGCCTTGTGTCGACGGCGGTGGCAAGCTCGGATCCAGCCCAGAACAAGGTACGACAGGAATGATTGGGGGCGGGATTTCGGCACCTTTCATTCGTTATCCCATCGGCACCTCGCTGCTGATGGCTGGCATTCTCTTCGTCGGTCTCGTCGCCTATCCCCTGCTTCCGGTTGCGCCCCTGCCGCAGGTGGACTTTCCGACCATCCAGATCACCGCCAACCTGCCCGGCGGCAGCCCCGAAACGATGGCCTCGTCGGTGGCGCAGCCGCTCGAGCGGCAATTCGCCCAGATTCCTGGCATCGCGCAGATGACCTCGACGAGTTATCTGGGCACGGCATCGATCACCATCCAGTTCGACCTCAACCGCAGCATCGACGGCGCCGCGAACGACGTGCAGGGCGCCATCAATGCTGCCAGCGGCCAGTTGCCGAAAAACCTGCCTTCGCCCCCGACCTACCGCAAGGTCAACCCCGCCGACGCGCCGATCCTGCTGCTGTCGGCGACATCGGAGACGCTGCCGCTGACCAGCGTCAGCGACGCGGTCGACGCCCAGCTTGCTCAGCAGATCAGCCAGCTCTCGGGCGTCGCCCAGGTCTTCATCGGCGGCCAGCAGAAGCCCGCCATCCGCGTCCAGGTCGACCCGGCGAAACTCGTCGCCAAGGGCCTGTCGCTGGAAGACGTGCGCAGCCAGATCGCGATCACCACGGTCGACAGCCCCAAGGGTAATATCGACGGCGAAAAACGCGCCTACACGATCTATGCCAACGACCAGCTCACCCATTCGAAGGACTGGAACGACGTCATCATCGCTTATCGCAACGGCGGTCCGTTGCGGATTCGCGACATCGGCCAAGCGGTCAGCGCCGCTGAAGACGCCAAGCAGGCGGCCTGGGCCAACGGCAAGCGCGGCGTGTTCCTGGTGATCTTCAAGCAGCCGGGCGCCAACGTCATCGAGACCGTGGACCGGATCAAGGCGACCCTGCCCCGCCTCGTTGCAGCGATCCCGCCCGCGATCAAGGTCGAGCTGATCAGCGACCGGACCACGACCATCCGCGCCGCAGTCGAGGACGTCCAGTTCACGCTGCTGCTGACCATCGCGCTCGTGGTCATGGTCATCTTCATTTTCCTGCGCAGCTTCTGGGCGACGGTCATTCCCACGGTCACGGTGCCATTGGCGCTTCTGGGCGCGTGCGCCTTGATGTGGGTGGCCGGCTATTCGCTCGACAATCTGTCGCTGATGGCGCTCACCATCGCGGTCGGTTTCGTCGTCGACGACGCCATCGTGATGCTCGAGAACATCACCCGTTACATCGAGGAAGGCGAAACCCCGCTCGCGGCCGCCTTCAGGGGCTCCAAGGAAATCGGCTTCACCATCCTCTCGATCAGCATCTCTTTGATCGCGGTGCTGATCCCCCTGTTGCTGATGGGCGGCATCATCGGGCGCCTGTTCCGCGAATTCGCCGTCGTGCTGGCCATGACGATCTTCGTCTCGATGTTCGTGTCGCTGACGCTGACGCCGATGATGGCCTCGCGCTTCCTGCGCGCTCATGGCGAAGTCCGCCACGGCCGCTTCTACCAATGGAGCGAGCGCGCCTTTGACGCGATGCTGCGCGGCTACGAATATGTGCTCGACCACGCCCTGGCTTGGCGGCGCACCACGCTCGCAATCTTCTTCGCCACGCTCGGACTGTCGATCTACCTGTTCGTGCTGATCCCGAAGGGCTTCTTCCCGCAGCAGGACGTCGGCCTGATCACGGCCACATCCGAAGCCTCGCAGGACATTTCGTTCAAGGAGATGATGAGACGCCAGGAGCAGCTCGGCAAGATCATCATGGCCGATCCCGACGTTGCCAGCGTTGCCATGGCGATCGGCGGCAGCGGCCGCGCCGGTAACAACGGCGCCCTGTTCATCACGCTAAAGCCTCGCGACCAGCGCGAGGCCTCGGCACAGCAGATCATCGCACGTCTGCGTCCACAGTTCGACAAGGTCGAGGGCGCCCGCCTCTACATGCAGGCAGCCCAAGACGTCCGGCTCGGCGGCCGCCCGACTCGCACGCAGTTCGAATTCACCTTGCAGGATGCCGATCTCGCCGAGCTCAACGAGTGGGCGCCGAAAATCCTCTCCAAGATGCAGACGCTGCCGGAGCTGCGCGACGTCGCCACCGACCAGCAGACCGAGGGCACCACGGTCCAACTCAAGATCAACCGCGACACCGCCTCGCGCTATGGCATCCAGCCGCAGCTGATCGACGACACGCTCTATGACGCCTTCGGACAGCGGCAGGTCACGCAGTATTTCACCCAGCTCAACACCTACAAGGTGATCCTCGAGATCCTGCCGGAGATGCAAGGCAATCTCGACAGCCTGAACAAGCTCTATCTGAAATCGCCGCTGACCGGCGATCAGGTGCCGTTGTCGACCTTCGCGACCTGGACCACCGATCCGGTCCGCCCGCTCTCGATCAGCCACCAGGGCCAGTTCCCGGCGATCACGATCAGCTTCAATCTCGCGCAAGGCGTGGCGCTCGGCCAGGCGACGGAGGCCGTGCAGCGGGCAATGGCCGAGCTCGGTGCGCCACCGACGCTGAATTCGAGCTTCCAGGGCACGGCGCAGGCGTTCCAGCAGTCGCTCGGCACCGTGCCGCTCTTGATCCTCGCCGCCCTCGTCGTGGTTTATCTGATCCTCGGCATTCTCTACGAGAGCTACATCCATCCGATCACGATTCTGTCGACGCTGCCCTCGGCCGGCGTCGGCGCGCTCGCGATCCTGATGGCCGCTGGCTTCGACTTCAGCCTGATCGCGCTGATCGGCATCATCCTGTTGATCGGCATCGTGAAGAAGAACGGCATCATGATGGTCGATTTCGCGATCGCCGCCGAGCGCGACGAGCACAAGACGCCGGAGGAATCGATCCGCCAGGCCGCCCTGCTGCGCTTCCGCCCGATCATGATGACGACGATGGCGGCGCTGCTCGGCGGCGTACCGTTGATGCTCGGCCACGGCACCGGCGCCGAAATCCGCCAGCCGCTCGGCTATGCCATGGTCGGCGGCCTGATCGTCAGCCAGGCGCTGACGCTGTTCACCACACCCGTCGTCTACCTCTATCTCGATAAGCTGAACAACTGGTTCTCCACCTGGGGCCGTTCGGGTGGCGAAGGCGATGAGGCGCCCGAGCGCGGCAGCGTCAAGGAAGCCGCCGAGTAAACTTGCGCCGCGACTGCCGCGACGCTACAGCGAGACCCCGGTTCGCAAATGTGGTTTCGCCATGCCGATGCAATCCAGACTTGTCGCCCTTGCCGCTGCTGCCCTGTTGTCAGCGGGCGCCGCACATGCCCAGCAGGGCGCCAAGAAGAACGCCGCTCCTCCGGCCGCGCAACCCGCGCCTGCCCCGACGCAAGCACAGGCCGACAGCGCTTCCGGGCAGCCCGGCTGGATCGTCCGCTGCACCAGCGCGAGCCGCGATGCGGCGCTCGAATGCGCGATGGAGCAAAACGCGGTGCTGACCAAGACCGGCCAGACCGTCGTCCTGATCAACATCCGCATCACGCCCGACACCCGAACGCCGATCGCGCTACTGCAATTGCCACTCGGCCTCAATCTTCCCGTCGGCGCCAAGCTCCAGGTGGACGAAGGCAAGACCGTCGATCTCCAGATCCAGACTTGCGAGAACCGTGGCTGCTACGCCTCGACCCCGGTGGTGCCGGACCTGCTCGCCGCCTTGCGGTCGGGCAAGCAGCTGAAGGTCTCCTTCCAGAACATGGCCAAGGAGACGATCGCGATCCCGATGCCGCTCGGCGATTTCGCAGCAGCTTACGACAAGATCAAGTGACGGGCTTCCTTAGGCTGCGATGTCGCTCGCCCGAAGCAATGTCGTGAAGCCGCCATAGATCATGCGCTTGCCGTCGAACGGCATTCCCTCCATCTTCAGACGCGGGTCCGCCATCACCTTCTTGTTGACGGCATCTCGGCTCTCGCGATCGCGGTACACGATCCAGGAGAACACCACGACCTCGTCCTCCTTCGCCATTACCGCGCGCGGAAACGAGGTGAGTTCTCCATAGGGAACGTCGTCACCGATGCATTCGACATAATCGAGTGCGCCGTGCTCCATCCAGATCGCGCAGGCGGTCGTCGCCAGCGCCTTGTAGGCCTCGATCTTGTCCTTCGGTACGGCGAGAACGAAACCATCGACATAGGGCATGAGGGATCTCCTTGGGTTGTACGGCCCAAGGACGATACAGCGCGCTGCGATCCGACCTGAAAATGCGAATGTAAGGTGAGGCAAACCGTCGCGAGCAGCGAGGCGGCCGATGAACCTGGCATCCTGCGCAGGGGCTTGGAACCATACCTGGAAAAGTGCCTGGAGCTGGCTGGGGAACCTGGAAGAAATTCCGATCTTCCTAAGTTATTGTCGCCATATAAGATTTTGTTTTTTCTGCCTAAAACGAGCGCATGTGATACGACGGGGTGTTACGTCTTGCCTGCCCCGGAGATTCTCACGTGAGCGTTTCAACCAACGTTGTTCGCCGGCCTGGAAGCCGAAATTATTACGTCCGATTGGCGGTGCCGCGCGATCTCCAGGTCCGCATGGGCAAGCCGGGGAAGCCCCGCAAAGAGCTTTGGAAGAGCCTGAACACGCCGGACGCGCGAGAAGCCCGGCGGCTCTCCAGGCCGATCGTGGACGAATGGGAGAACATGTTTGCAGAGCTGCGGCGCCCCAAGCAACTCACCGAGGCCGAGCTCCAAGACGCGATCTGGCGCCGCTACCTGGAGCTGATCACGACCGATGAGAAGTTCCGGCAGTCTTTGCCCACCAACGACGACCTGGACGCGATCTGGAAATACCTGGAGGACGAATTCGGCGAGCAGAGCATATCGGCCTATCGCATCTATGAGGAACTTCGCGACCGGTTCGACAACAACCAGCGTGAGCGTGCCGCCCGCCTCGCCCAGATGAAGGCAGAGGCCGCGCGCGGCGAGACCAAGCTTATCGCCGACGTAGTCGAGCAGGTGATCGAGTCCCGCCGGCTGGGCGTTGATCCAGGCACCGCCGAATATCGGAAGTTGGCCCACGGGCTCCAGCGGGCGGAGCTGGAGGGCCTGGGACGGACGATCGAGCGCGACCAGGGCGACTTCTCGGGTGCGCCCAAGGACAAGCTGGTGCAACAGCCCAACGTGTTCGATCCACCCAAGGGCGAGCAGATCCTGGAGCTGTTCGACCGCTACGCGAGGGAGAAGGCCGGCCGCGTGTCCGCCGACACGTGGCAATCCAACCGCAAGGTGGTCGCCCTCTTTGACGACTTCGTCGGTGGCAAGGCGCACATATCGAACTTCAACCGAAAGAACGTCCGGGAGTGGAAGGACAAGCTGTTCGAATGGCCGGTGAAGGCGATCGAGGCGCGGGAGTTTCGCGGCCTCTCGTTCCGTGACGCGATCGAGCGAAACAAGGTCGTGGGCAAGCCGGTGATCCAGCACAAGACGATCAACCGCTACCTCGCGGCGCTGGGCGGCTTCTGTAGCTGGCTGCTCGCCAATGATTACGTCCGGGAGGATGTCATGCTCGGTATGTATCTGGAGGTCGATCGCAAGAAAAAGACGGTGCTGCCCTACACCGAGACCCAGCTGAAGACGATCTTTGGCTCTTCCCTCTTCCACCGCTGCGCTGGCGACAAGCTGGAGCATCAGGCCGGCGAGGTCGAGGTTCGCGATTGGCGCTATTGGGTTCCGCTGGTCGCGATCTATTCGGGCGCGCGGCTCGGTGAGATTTGCCAGTTGATGGTCGCTGACGTTCGACAACTGCATGGGGTTTGGATTTTCCATATCACCGAGGAAGGCGCCGGCGGGAAGAGCACCAAGACGGAAGGATCGATGCGCGTTGTGCCGGTGCACTCAAAGCTGATCGAGCTGGGCTTCCTAAAATTCCACGCGCGCCAGAAGGCATTCGGCGACAAGCTGTTCCCGGAAATGAAGCCGGATGCGCGTGGCTACATTAGCGGCACCGCGTCTTCGTTTTTCGGCGACTACTTCCGGACGATCGGCGTCAAGACCGATCGATCGAACAACTTCCATTCATTCCGGCACAATGTTGCGGACGCCTTCCGCGCGGCCGGATATCTCGATGAGCAACATGGCGTGCTGCTGGGTCACACCAAAGCTAGCACCACTGGGCGCTATGGCGTCTTGCCTGAGGGACCGCTGCGGGACCGTGTGACGATGATCGAGGCTGTGGTGTTTCCCAGCCTGATCCATTAGAGATTGCGGATTCGGAGCAATCGTGGCGCCTTTAATCCAGCATTGCGGTCAAGAGTTCGACGTCGGGCATTTGGACCAGCACATTGAAACCTGCACCTGGACGGGTGCGGCAGGCGAGTTCTCGTGCCTCGTCAAGATCCGATATAGCGACCACTGCTATTCATATGAAGACGACGGTAGCGAGCAGCCTGAGAATGCGCACATCTTCAATGATAGGAATGGTCAGCGTCGAGTCTTTTGTCCGACCAGACACATCCACTCGTGCGAACTGCCCGAAATTCTGCGGGGCCTTTGTGCCAAGCCAACGCATCCGGTGGCGCTCACGCCTGAGCGCAACTGGACGATCTTTCGGCTGATGATGCCCTCGCCTCTCGATACGGACGAAAAGTTTTGGATCTTCTTTAGGTTGAGGCTGCTAGTCGGCAACCTCAAAAAGCCTGAGGAGGTTGATCTCTTTGTAGAGAGTGCCTATCCGCGGAAAGATAGGCCGGTCCTTACAGGCCAGCGGTCGATGTTTGGACGGGCTTTGGAGCAGTTATAAAAAATTGGGCGGCCGAAGCCGCCCTCTTTTAGAAGATAGTAGTCTCGACTTACCAAGCCTTGCGGCCCACAGCCATAAGCAAGTGACCAAGCGCATCCTTGAACCATGGTGCTCAAGCGCTACTTGATGGGTTGAGGCCCTTGGCACACGGGGTGCCTGAGTCGATCTGTCCTCAACTGATGGAGTTTAGATATCGCTATCGGCGGCGCTTGTCAACATTTGGTTGACTAGGAGAGCCCTCCTCATCGCGAAAACTCCTTATTTTACAGGGCATTAACGTTTTAGCCCGGGATTCGTTCCACATCATTCCGGCTCTAGTTCCAACCAACCGCAGGTTTAGTCTTCCTTCACATAAACTAATAAGTAAGGTCTGGGAGACGACTGGAGGGACATCAGTTGGAGCGGATCAATCAGTTTTCTTTTTACGATTTCGGTAAGACCATCCAAGCCCTAGCCGAGCTTTCCGGAGACCTTCCGACAACACGAGTGTTTTGGCCTCTCTGGCAAGCGAAATCCAAAATGGACCGCCTGCTCGAAGGCGATCCACTCCCCATCGGGATCTCATCAGGCAAGGCCAGGGAAGCTGCGCGGCGTATGGGGGAACTATTCAAAAGACGGTTTGAAACGACAGACGAGAAAGGCGCTGCCACCCTGCGGTTCCCAGAAGATAACGACGCGCCGATCAGCGCATGGGAACTCAACTGGGTGAGGAGCGGAATTTCCGAATTCGAAACGGTCTTTGCAGAGGAGATGCGGGAAACAGCTACATACTTCGTTCCCCGTCGCGGAATTTACCACACACCGGCTTTAGTTGATGCGGCGGACAATACATTCCCGGCCGACCTACAGTCGCACATTCCCCAAAAAGCAAAGGACGACTGGAAAGCAGCCGGACGGTGCCTCGCATTCAATCTTCTATCGGCCTCAGGCTTCCATGTAGCCCGGGCGGTCGAGGCGTGTCTTGAAACCTATTACCAACTATTCAGCGGCAAGCCCGACGCTACCTTGCATGGTTGGAAAGACTATATCGATGCTCTGACCAAAATCGCCGAAGCCAAACCGACGCCATGCCCTTCAAAGAAGACGTTGGCCGAGTTGGACCAGATGCGTGAGGACTATCGCAACCCCATAGTCCATCCCCGAGTCGTTTTGACAGAAGGTGATGCCCGGATGCTCTTTGCCAATGGCGAGAGCTTGATCATTGCAATGGCACAAGAACTTGCGGAAGCCGCTAAGGGCGTTCAGGCCGCGCTCCAGCTTGAGGGCGGAAGCGGCGCCAAGATGATCGAGGCGCCGCAAGCCGTTACAGCGGAAGACAGCTCAGCTCTGTCAGGCTAGAGGTAATTGCTCGTCGCCGCTCCCCTCAGGCCATATGTCGCCGCCTTCACCTAGGGCTAGCATGATCTGATCTGCGGTCAGCTTGCCGGCGAATGGACAAGCCGGCGCGTTGACCAGCGCTTCGACAAGTCGGGCATAGCGATCGTGAGAGAGATAGATTTCCGATTCGGTCTGCATTGCTCAACCCCATGTGGTGATGCACGGGAAGTACGCATACGACGAAGGCCGCCTGATTGACGCATGCGCGCGAGCACGGCGAGTTCTACGATGGCGTTGCGTGAAGGGTCAGGCGGCTTGCTGATTGGCGGACTTGCCGGCTTGGTGCAGGAGCTTCCATTCCCAGGGCAGCAGTTCGCGCAGACGCGAGGTGGGAAGATCAGCGATCCGGGCGAGGACGTCGGCGAGCCAAGCCTTGGGATCGACGTCGTTGAGGCGACAGGTCGTGATCATCGTCAGCATGATAGCTGCACGATCGGCGCCACGCTGGCTGCCAGCGAAGGTCCAGTTGCGCCTTCCCAAGGCAATGCCTCTCAATGCACGCTCAGCGCAATTGTTGGTCAAGCAGATCCTGCCATCGTCGAGGAAGCGGACGAAGTCGTCCCAGCGCTTAAGCATGTAGTTCATGGGCTTCAGGACCTCGGCGGAGCGCGAGAGGCTTTCTCGCTCGCGGAGCAGCCAGTCGTGCATGTCGTCGAGCAGCGGCTTGCTCCGCTCCTGGCGCACGGCACGCCGCTCGTCGGCACTACGGCCGTTGATGGCGCGCTCGATCTCGAACAACGCATCCAGACGCCTGACCGCCTCCAGCGCGATCGGAGAGACCGGTTTGCCCTTGCCTTCCCGGGCGGCTTTCTCGATGTCAGCCAGCTCGAAGAATCCCCGCCGCGCATGGGCCAGGCAAAATGCCGGCGTGATCGGCATTGCTTTCCTTTTTGGGTCGAACAACGGCTCGAAGCCGCCATAGCAATCCGCCTGCAGAATGCCGACGAAGGCGGCCAGATGCCTCTGAGGATTTTCGCCCCGTCGATTGCCCGAGGCATAATAGACCGCCGCCGGCGGCGCAGGCCCGGCGAACGGCCGGTCATCCCGCACATACGTCCAGATCCGGCCGGTCGTGCATTTGCCCTTCGCCAGGACGCGGATGGTGGTGTCGTCGCCATGAAGGCGCTCGGCCGCGAGCACATGACGCTCGATCAGCTGGAACAGCGGCATGACGGCGAAGGTTCCGTGGCCGACCTGGTCGGCCAGCGTCGACAGCGGCAGATCGATCCTCTCGGCCTTGAAGCGCACGCTCTGGCGGTTGAGCGGGATATGCATGCCGAATTTGTCGAACAAAATCGTCGCCAGCAATTGTGGGCCGATGAAGCCGCGGGGCGTCGCATGGAACGGTGCCGGCGGCTGGCTGATCTTCTCGCAATCGCGGCAGGTGAACTTCTCGCGTACCGTCTCGATGACCTTAAAGCGACGCGGAATCTCCTCCAGCGTCTTGGTCACATCCTCGCCGACCTTCGCCAGCCGCGATCCGCCGCAGCAGGCGCAGGTCGTTGGAGCCTTGATGACGACGCGCTCACGTTCGATGTCGTCCGGCCACGGTTTGCGCACCGGCCGCTTGCGCGTGAAGGCGCTCACGCTCTGGGTTTTTGCCGCGGCAGCCTGCGCAGCCAGCTCATTCTCGGTCGCCGTGGTGGCGAGTTCTTCGAGCTCCAATTCCAACTGCTCGAGTAGCCGCGCCGTGCGCTCGGAGCGCTGCCCGTGCAGTTCGCGTTTGAGCTTCTCGATCCGTAGCTCAAGATGAGCGATCAGCACCTCGCTGTCCGACAGCTCCGCCCGCGCGTTGGCGGCATCCGCGACTGCCACATCGCGTTCAGCCTGCAACGCCTCGCGCTCGGCCAGCAGCGCAAGGTAGGCGCTTGCGAGATCCGACGGAAGATCGTCCGGCTTCGATGTCATGAAGTCATTGAATCAGATCGAGCATCAGATTCAAACCCAAAACGATTATCCGACCCGCGTCGGGCGCTGGGTTTCTTGCGGATTGCGCCAGTCGATCCCGGACAGCAGGTAGCTCAACTGCGCCAGCGAGATCGTTACCGCTTCACCGGCAACCGATGGCCAGATAAACTTTCCTCTCTCGAGTTTTTTGTGAACAAGCAGGCTCCCTGACCATCGTGCCAGATCACCTTCACAAGATCGCTGCGGCGACCACGGAAGACAAACAAATGACCGCTAAGCGGTTCTTTGTGCAGCACCTCCTGCACTTGGAGGGCCAGCGATGGAAAGCCTCTGCGCATATCCGTGTAGCCTGTAGCCAGCCACACTCGCACATTCCCTGGTACAGAAATCATCGGCGTCCAAGCACATCGAGGACCCGCGCCAACGCCTCCGGATCGACGTGCGCATCCACCCGGATGCACCGTCGGTTGCCGAGATCGATCTCTATCAATCCAGTACGCGCAGCTGCCGCCGAACGAACTCGGCCATCAACCGTAGGCAAAAGCTTCGGAGTTTCTTCAGCCGAGGCTGCTACGGCGGCGATCTGCACCGGCGTAAAAGATGGCGCAACTTGTTCCGATGTCCGTGCTTGGCGACGCCAGGTAAACACCAGGCTGGCCGCTACTCCGTTGCGCCGCGCAACCTCAGTTACCTTCGCGCCCGGTGCCAGCGTCTCCTCGACAATCCGTGCCTTGTCGTCCTGCGACCAACGCCGCCGCCGCTCGAGCCCGCCCAAAACCTCGACCCGCATCGCCTGATGACCTTAAAGCTAGACTTAAGGTCACACGCTTCGCGAATTACCACCCGTCACGCAAGACGGTCCTCGTCGGAGGCGTACCACGGGAATCGAGATGCGCGATTTGCACTTTGCGGGCAAGCTCAGAAATTCTGCTTTGACGAATTATAAGCGGGTCCTGACATGCAAACTGGAGTAAAATCATCAACTAGAATGCGTGCGAAAAATTTTCGCGTAAGCGAGTCCTTACATTGCGCGCCGATTGCTCGCCCGCTAGAGTTGATCCATTTTAAGGTTGCTATCACGATCGATTTGAGCACGGGGGCGAATAATGACGCGCACAGGTGCCTTCTTTCTTGGAGCCCTTGGAGGGCTTTTGCCGATACTGGTGAGTTTGCTCACATTAGACTTAGCCCCGATAATTGATCACCATGAAACTCTAACGCTGGGCAACTACATCGGTTACGGGATCAGGGTGTGCGTGCTCCTCACACTCGGCGGAACGGTAGCGGTGCTTAACAACGAAGTAAGACAGCCCTTTTCACTCGTCCAGCTCGGCATCGCGGCACCTGCCTTGGTGACGTCTTTCATAAATGCAGCTCCCGCTGCCGCACGGCCGCAGCAACAAGCATTCTTTTCAATCATATCATCCGCCTATGCGAGCGACGCTGAACCCAAAAATTTTCGAGTGGCAGGCGGATTTCTCGGCGAAGTGTTAGAGGGCATTCAGCCTGGGTTTGGGCGCAATGGCATTCAACAGAACCAGATGAACTCGGTGGCACCCCAGGTGCAGCAATCAGCGCCTTCAATGCAGGCGCCAAACTATTCCCAGCCCTACGGTGCGCCGACACCAGGCTCGCTGGGGAACTATTGCCAGACTCAAGCCGGCATCTTTGGTCCGGGCCCGGTGAGCCCGATCGGGACATACTGCACGGCCAATACCGTTTACGGAGTTCTTCCTGGTCAGGTCGTCAATCCCGCCGGTGGACCGGTTCAGTATTTACCTCCCTCTGCGCCGTCGGCGACATCCTCGATTCCGTCTCAGCCGGTCCCAGCCCCTACAGCAACCCCAAATGTTGGAACAACCAAGGATTAGCATCAACTGACCTGAACAAACGCATTCCAAGGGAAACTTTCTCCCTTCAGAGAATAAGCAAAGAGCAACAGCTCAATTGCCTATCCCGAAGGGAGAGAAGTTCTAGGCATTGCCGAAATTCACCACCTTCAACGGCTACACTAACGTCTTTGCCGACAAAGACGGCCGTCGATACCTCAGCGGCATAGTTCATCCTTCAGCCGAAGCCGCGATAGCAATTCGATCAGTTAGTCAGCCTGTCGGTATCGCCGTTGGCGTGGCCCAGGTGATCTGGGATGAACCGGATGGCGCCGCATGGAAGCCATGGACGAGGAAGACATGATCCGCCCCGTAGCTCCCCGTAACTCCGTTGCGCATCCCGTTGGAGCGACCGGGTCCTCTTGCCTTGCACTCGGCGCAGCTTGCGGCTGAACGCGCTCCGAAGCTGCGATACTATTACTAGTTGACAATCCCAATTTGCCAACAAAGATCGAGGCGTTGCTTAACTGGGAGGATCTTGTGAAGGACTTTGCATTTGTTTTGATTGCGGCCGCGCTCTATTCGACCGCCGCTTTAGCTGATAGTCCGCTTGACGCTTGCGTCGGGAAGAAGGGAGAGGAGAAGGTCGACTGTATGCTAGACGTCATTCGGAAGGACTACGTCTACGTCGGTAGGACCATACGGCTGAACCATGAGACTGCTATCCCGAAGGGGTGTCTCTCTGCCACAACTACCAAGCCTGGCTTTCCTCAGGTCATTCCTATGCTTTGCGACAAGGACAATCGTCAACATTGGAAAGTTGAGGACTACGCTCGATAGTAGAACCCGAGCTAGTCAAACACCATTCCAAGGGAAACTTTCTCCCTCCAGAGACAAGCAGAGAGCAACAGCCCAAGTGCTTATCCCGAAGGGAGAGAGGTTCGAGGTTCATTCCATCGAAGGTTAATCTGGAGCGTAGCGTTGGTGATGACCAATGCGGCGAGGTGGCGTCCCGTGCCCTCGCCTTAAACTCCGCATCTCGATCGCAAGCGATCACGCGGTTATCCGGCCGTAGCCGGATGCCCAACCATCTGCCAGATGTCCATCAACAGAGTGGTTGGAGAAGGTTGCCGCAAGGCAGAGCCTTCATCTTTTTTGCGCATTCGACAATCTGACGATTGTCCGGTGCAACCTGACCAAGGCGTCCTGTTCGTCACAGGGGAGCGCTTGATTTAGACCGATATCCGTGCGCCTGCGGCTGGCTCATAGGTGACGTCATGTTCCGCCACACCGTTCTTTCTGGGCCGCTATACTGTCGCGCGAAGCGCAACAGGTTCTCATCAGAGACAGATATAGCGGCCGAGCGCTGGACTGCTCGATATTTTTTCTCAATCAATCAGAAAAAAGATCGGCAGAGCGAGGTGTGAAGTCGCTATATATACATTCGACACCGATCGCCGTGTGTCTCATCAGGGAAAGCCTCCGGTGTGGAAACTCCACCGGGGGCTTTTCTCTTTCATCGACGAAGGACTCCCCCCGGCCGCGTGGCCGTCCGAAGTTCGGCAGCAATCATGCTCCTGATGTGATGCTTTGCCGTCTGGGCAATGGTCTCGCCCATACGCTGGTGATCCTGGGGCGATTGTCCAGGCGAGCCTTGGACCGTGACAGCGATCTGGGGCGCGATCACAGCCTGGGGGCCGATCATGGGCGCCGCCGTGCCGCCAGAGCCAACAAGCCCACCATCGGCGAACCTTGGAATCCGATCGGCGTTGATCGCCTCCAGCACGGCCCGGTGCTTCGCCACGGCGGAGGCGCGCACCACGAATTCCCCGTTGCTGAGCCTCGCCGGGATGCTGTCCGACGTTCCGGTTCCTGGCCCTCTGATGTAGCCACCGTCCGCCTTGGCCACCGGCGCGGCGCTAACCAAGCCGCCCTCGCTGAAGCCGAACGCGCCACTCATGGAGCGCATCAGCGGCTGCACAATTAGCATCTTGATCATCGCCTCTTCCAGGGCGCGGACCACGGCCCTGGACATGTCGGCAAAGCCCGCCGACACGCTTTTGGTGCCGTCAAGGATGTCGGCGAGCCCGCTGGTAAGGCTGCTGCTCATGGTGCTGCTGATCGAGCGCATGGCCTCATTGGTCCGCATGGCCGAAGCCTCAACCGAGTTCAGGGCCTCGGAAACATTCGGATAGAGGCCTTTAAGCTGTTCGGCAATGTGCACGTCCTGGGGATCTAGCAGCGAGGTCTGCCGGCCGCGCCGGATCGATCGAGCAACGGTGGCCTTTTCGATGGCCTCAGTAGCCTTGGAATAGGCGTCAGCGACTTCCTCAATACGCTGCCGTTGCTCAGCAGTAATGACGCCTTCACCCTTCCCAGCGGCGGCGTTCGCCTGCATTGCGATGGTTTGGAGCTGTGCAGCGATCTTGGCGCGTTCGCGTGCGGCGGTGGTCAGGTCGAGGCCGGCTGCCTCTGCCTGCAACGCTGCAATGCGCTTCTCAACGCCGTCAGCGGCGCTGCCGAGCTTATCCACGCTGGTGCCCGTGCTGATCTTGGTCGGCGCAGGGCCGGTGCCGCGCGATTGACCGGGGACAGCCGGTCCATACTGATCGCCGGTCCCGGTCAGTGCGGCAATCTCCTTTTGCAGGCGGTCGCGGTGCGCCAGAAGGTTTTCCTGGGTCGAGTTGGTCAGCTTGACGCCGCCGATCTCGATAGCCGGAAGGTCGATCGAGCCAAACAGGCCGCTACCGATGCCGTTCAAGCGGGCCTTGACCTGGGCGAGCGCGTCCCGCTTGGCGTCTAGGTCGGTGGCGCTCGCCGGCATGCCGGGAATGCGCGGAAGCTGGTTCGATAGCTCCACCGCCTTGGCGATGTAGCCGATCACGTCGGCCCAGGCGGACTTGATATCCATCATGACGCTGGCGAGATCGTCCCAGGACGGCTTGAGCGCAGTAGAGAGGCGCTGATGGGCGATCTTGAGCTGATCGTCGACTTCCTTGGCTCGCTCAACCAGGACGTTGCTGAAAATGCCGTCGGCGTTCGCGCCGGCCTCTTTGATCGTCGCCAGCATGCTTTCGGCGCTGGTCTTACCCTGTCGCATGCGGTCGACGATCTGGGCGCCAAACATCCGTTCGCCAAGGTCCAGGCTGGCGGCATGCTGCCCGATCTTGTCGAGCTGGATCATGGCCGCGAGGACGGCCTTGATCTTGTCCTCTTGGGTCTGAGCATCCCGGAACAGGACCAGGCCTTGCAGCTGCTGGCCGGCCGTCTTGGCAAGGGTCTCATTGTAGACGCGCAAGGCCTTTTCAACGTCGGTGATCTTCTCTTCGCCGACGGTCCACTCTCCGATATCGACCGGAGACCTATCTTTGGTCGCCTGGAAGGCGTGGTCCAGGGCGGTCTCGAGCTCGCCGGCCTCAACCTTGAGCTTGCGCGCTTCGCTGGTAAAGGCCTGCAAGAATGCCGGCGAGACGCCAAGGTTATGGGCCTTGTCGGCGATGTCGACCATCTGCTGCATCTGCTCGCGGGCGCCGCTGATCGCGGCCGTCATAAGCTTAAAGGCGCCGACCGCCAGCGCGACCTTGCCGGCAAGCTCAACGGCGCCGCGTGCCATGGTCGCAAAGATCGCGTCCTTGGCGAGGTCCTTATTCATGTCGAGGAACTGCTTCGCGATCTGGCGGGTAGCGGTGCCGGTCAGTGACGAAGTTTGCCGGAGCTGTTCCTTCAGTTGATCGAGGTTGAGCTTGATCGGGATCGAGAGACTAGGCGCCGGCATTTTCGGCCCCCACAAGCAGAGTCGCCAGCACAGTGCTGGCAAGGGCAACGCTGGTTGCCATCGGCTGGCAGCGAACATGGGCGTCTAGCATGGCCTCAACGTCTCGCTCAGACATGCCGCCGCCGATCAGTCCCAATTCGATCACGCGCTCTACGTCTTCCGGGCCGTAGCTATCCGCACCGAAACGGGCGAGCAGAGCGGCCGGCGCGTGTCCGTTGATGCCCCGCCAAGAGATCACGCGGCGGACCCAAGGATGCCCCAAGTCAAATTTGTGGGTGCCGCCACCCCAGGTAAGTTCGCGGCTGGTCTCAGTCATTCAGAACCTCGCTAACTGCATCGTTGATTGCCTGCTGCATGTCATCGCGCATGGCTTCATAGGTGTTGTAAAAGAAGGGCCGCGCAGGCTGTCGGCTTGTCCCGAACTCGAAGGCGAGCGCGTAGTCGTATTCCACGCCGCTGCCTTCGCGAACCGGTTTCGTGGTCATGTCCCCGCCGGCTTGAACTAGATATTCGAGCTGATTTTCGCCCGGGGCCACGGTGCACGACGCTTCCAGCGCGCCGGTCTCTGCCGATTGTTCAAGCCCTCGCAATGCCGCCCGCTGCGCGTCGGACAGGCGGAATGCTTGCTCCCGCAGCACGTCCGATAGATGCTCCGTGAGCTGGTCGGGCAGAGATTGAAGGTATGCGTCGAGGTCGTCGTTATCGGCCATGTTTCACCACGAAAGAAGTTCAACTGCGTTGGGCAGGTCGTAGAGCGAGCGCGTGCTTTCGCCGGTTGATGCGCGCGACACGGCCATGGCAGTCGCAACAGCGCCGTCAATGGAAAGCCACCGCTTGGATTTGTGGAAGCGCACCGCATGCTGTTGCTTGTTTCGCTCCACCTCCGCATTCGCGAAGCAGAACCGCAGCACAGGATGCGCGCCATGCCTAAATCGTCGTGCAATGATCGCTCTTTCGAGTTCCGAAAGCGCCGGCATCATGAGGCTGGGGACTTGCCGGAAGTCGACGACCGGCAGGCCCTTTTCGAGCAACCGGGCCTGCATCATGCGGGCCATATAAGGATCGAATGCGATCTCTTGGACGTTGAACCGGCCGCAAAGGTTTTCAATGGTGGCTTGCACCTTGTCGAAGTCGATCACGTTCCCATCGGTGGCTGTGATCAGGCCATCGCGCTCCCATTGGACATAGGGCGCATTGGTTTTGTTCTCGCGCTCGCGAAGGTTGGCGCGAGGAACAAAGAACCAGGGGTGCACGTCGTAGCCCCCATCGTCATCAGGCCATGCTGCCGTGACGACTGACAGGTCGGTGTTCGATGACAAGTCGACCGCGAGCCAGCATGGGCGACACGCGAGCGCGTCCAGGTCAACCGGAACGTTGCCCTCGTCGTAAACTTCCATCGACACAAACGGACTAGACGCAGCGTCAATCCACTGATTGAGGTTGTAACAACAGAAGTCCTCACGATCGGCCGGCTTGTCAGCCGCCTCTGAGCGGCTTGCCGCATGCCCTTGATGTCCGGGAAGCCATACTTCAGGCCCGGGTTGACGCTGTGCCAAACCTTTTCGTCGCGCCAGTCGAATTTCGCCGGCGGCTCGAAGATGATCGGCAGATAGGATGGATTGACGATCTCGCCCGACGCTACCTTTTTGGCGTAGCTGTATTCCTCAAAGCCGAGGTTGTCCTGGCCGCGTCCCGCCGTCGTGATTATCACAAGCAACGTGTTCGGCACCTTGAGCAAACCGCTCTTCAGCGCCCGCCAGAGGCGGCGGTTCTTCCAGACGTGCAATTCATCGATCAGGACGAAGTAAGGCGTCTTGCCCTGCTGAACGTCGCCCTCAGCCGGAATAGCCTTCAAGGTCGAGCCGGAAGCAATGTGCTCAAGCTCCAACTCGGATTCGACAATATAGGTCGCTTTCGCGAGCGGAGCCGTTGCCCTAACGAAAGCTCGTGCTTCGTCAAAGGCTAGTTCGGCCTGATCTTCGGCGCTGGCAGCAAGGATGCAGGCGCCGCCGGGCACCTTCTCATGACCGCAAGAGTGCAAGAGGCTCAGCGCCGCGCCAAACGTCGTTTTTCGCGCGCCGCGCGGGATCTGAATAAAGACTGTCCGCACCTCACGATCGCCGTTGGCGTCAGAAGGGCCGTAGATGCGCCGCAGAATACGCTCCCAGAACGGCGCAAGCTCGAAAGCCCGCCGCGGCGCGATCGATTTGGGATGCTTCAAAGCCCGGAAGAACTTCACAGCGCGTTCGCCGCGCCCGTGCGGATCCGGGATGGGCGTTTGGTCAAACACCCAGGTCGGATGCACTGTCATCGTCTTCCTGGTCGGTTCGGATTGCTGGGCGGTTACGGCTGACCGGGGTCAGCCCAAGCTCGGCCGCGAGAAGGCGGGCGCGGGTCATCGCGTCGGCCTGAATGCGGACGGCCGGATGCGCGCGCGGGCCGCGCTCAGTCATGATGACACTGCCCTCGCGAGCAACGATCTTCTGCATCTCACGGACTTGACCCGCGGCGGTGCAGTAGTGCTCCAAGCTCGTCAAATCGGTGTTTGTGAGGATACGACGATCAATGAGGATTGGTGCGACGCGGTGCCATTCGACCTTCGCGTGCTTGCTTAGCCAGGACGGGGGTCTAATCTTGGCGTCCAGTGCATTCGCATCCGCAGCAAGTTGTGGTTTTCGACCCTTCATGCTGCAACCCTCTCGACAAAGGCCGTAGGAGGCGGCACTTTTGCCGCATGAATCAGCGCAACGACCTTCTCACCTTTTCTCTCCTGCTCTTCAGCGTTTTGCTGGTAGTTTTGATCAGCATGATGCCGAAAGACCTGGATAGCATTTGGCGTTGGCAGACACTTATTGGTAACACCATCGGCGGGACCATTACCGGCTTCGGTGTTCTGGTCGCTGCGTGGAACGTAACGCGTCAGATGCGTTTGGCCGCGCAAGCGCGGGAGGAAGACAGAATCGAGAGAGAGCTGCCGGCATTGAAGGCAGTCTTGCGACTCACTTGGCCGTTTGTTCTTGCTGCTCAGCAACTGCCAGGAACAGCCGGGTTGCTTCGGGCATTTGAAATGATGGGTGGCCGGTCCTTTGATCTGGACACGATCGCGGAAGCGATTGAGGAGAAGTGTGTCGGTATCCCGGACTTCATTAGCCGCGAAATGGGGTTTTTGCTGTATCCGGTCCATTCCGCGGCTATTGAGCTTAGAGCGCGAAATAACGACTACGAGCGAGCACGAGATGAGCAGCGGAGTGGATTTAATCCAACAGAGGAGGAATTGCGAATTGAAAGTAGATTTGAGTTGGCGCACAAAAGATGCTCTGAAACTCTGGAAGAGTTTTTGAAGTATCGCGATGGGTTGAAGGAGCGGACCAAGCTTGAGCGGCAGAGGCTCGACTTTTTGCGTCGCGAGCGCGACCGGATGCTTGGGTTGAGGTGAGCAATAGTTCATGGCCCAATCCGCTGACTGATAACATCCATTCCCACGCGCCGGCCGATTTCGGTGATGCCGGTGATCTCGTATTGCTGTCCGTCATAGAGCAGCCGGTCATTGAAGCTCAGACTGGGCATGTAATACATCCGGAAAGTCAGCACCGCGTCGGTAGTGTGCCCGCGCGCGCCCTCTCGGTCGTCGGTCGCGTTCTTGAGCAGCTGTGCCCGCATGGTGGTGAACGTGGTCCAGGTCTCTACGGGTGTGCCGTAGAGGTCCAGGCCGGTGGTGCGGCGCTGGATTTCAATGAGGCGGTCGAGACTACCGGCGCGCATGTCAATTTGCCTTCACGATTGCGGCGACGGTGACGACGCCATGGCTGAATGAGCCGTGCGGGTCGCGCATATACCGGGTCTGGGTGGTCTGCATGTCGAGCACGGTGAAGCCGTCGATTGGCAGCACGCCATCCGCCTGGGCGTCGATCCGCAGCACCGCGACGATGGCCGAAACGGCTTCCTTGCACTGGACCAAACCGGGCTCTTGGAACCAGACGTGCAGCGTGGCATGCGTCGTCGCAACCCAGCGCCGGAAAATGGTCTGGTCCTCGCCGATGTAGACGGCCGGCATGATTTCGGGCCGGCCGTTGGCGTCCAGAACGTGCTCAGGCTGGACCAGGGCCATCAGCTCCGGGCTCGCGATCAGGAGCGATCGGATGGCCTTCTGGAGGGCCAAAGAAGGGTCGGAAACGGTCATTTCAGAAGGCGAACGCGCGGTAAGGGGCCAACAAATCGAGGAAGCCGAACGGCAATTCCTGGGCGGTGACGCCAACCAAGCTGGCTTCCCGGTTCTGGTAGAGGTGCGCGGTCAGTTGCAGCACGGCTTCTCCGATCGGCGCCGGAGCGGTGTCGCCGTCAGGATCTGACGCGGTATAGGCGCCAACCCAGGCCTTTGCCGCCGCTAACTTGCCGGTGATAAGGGCGTCGTCGGCGTCGAGTGTGACGTTCAGATGGGCTTTGGCCTGGTTGAGGGTGATGCCGGGCATGATCAGAAAAACTCCAATTAGACGCTCTCTTGCGCGACCCGGGGGCACCGGTCGTTCGCGTTCTTTGAGGTGTTTTGACCCACCCCCCGGGTCTGCCTTGCCGAGAAGCGGACGCGGCGTTGCGGCGCGGGCTGAGGCATTGGCTGATCGTTCTTCACTGCCTCTGCGATCAGGGGCAGCACATGTTTGCGCACCCTGACCGGGTCCAACTCCGCAAGTCCGCAAACCTCTTCAAAGTCGGTGTTCGGCTCAATCAGCCATTCGCGGCTGCGCATCTGGTCGACGCGGATCGAACGCCGCTTGGTCGAGAGCGGTAGGGTGGCATCCGTGATCGCTTGCTGGACCACGGCGCGCCAAAGGGCCTTGTCGCTCATTGCCGGCGCTCCATGCGTTGCTTGCGGCTGGCATGACAAGGCGAGCTGGCGAGCGGCTGCCAGTTCTTCCGGTCCCAGAACAGCTTCATGTCGCCGCGATGGGGAATCTTGTGGTCGACGCAATCGGCGATGCGACCGCAGCCACATGCACAGAACCGGTTCTGAGGAAGCGCGAGGAAGTCTTTGCTCTCGCGGCGCCACTTCGAATCGTAACCACGATCGTTGGCGTTGGGCCGGCGCTTGTCGGCTTCCGTGCGTCGCTGGCTCTGGCACACGCAACGTGCATCGCCGGTGACAATCCGGCCGCAAGCACACACACGACCACATTTGTAGGGCATCAGCGCGCCCCCAATGAATGGACGGTCAGATCACCGATCGCGTTGAGGTCGGCCTTGATGCTCGCAAGATCGGACGTTTCGGCGCTCTGTTCCTTGCTGCCGAACAGAGCCTTGAGCATGTCCATACGGCCCTTCTGGGCGTTGATGATCTCGGAAGGCGTCGCTTCCCAGGTGTCATCGGGCGTCCAGCCAAGCCAGCCGGTCCCGATCTGGAAAAGCTGGGTGAGGAATTGATCGAACGGAATCGGCTTTTGGGTCGCGGCGTTGCCGCTGGGCTCGCCATCGGCGCCGGCGAGCACCAAGACGAATTCGATCATGTCGCCGGTTGCAGCCAGAAGGTCGCGGACAGCGGCGTTGCTATCTGCGAGGGCGTATGCAGCCCATGCATTTTGATCGACAATGGTTACGTTGATGATGTCGACGGCGGCGGTGACGCTGCCTTCCGCAAGGTAGCGCGAGAGGTTCTGAAAGCCGTCGTATTTCTCGTTCAAGACGAATGCGGCCCGCAGCGTCGGCTTCAGGTCAAACGACCGGTTGCCAAGCTGGAGGCTGAAAGTATTCGCTGCGAGCCGCATGTTCTTGTCCTTAGGTCGCCGAGACCTTGAGCTTCACGAAGCGATCGGGATGAGTCACGTCGGCGCCGACGCGCTTGCGCGCGTGGAAGCGGACTTGACCCTTGGTCGCCAGCGTATAGGGGTCACGAAGGATCGAAATGCCGACGCGATCGACGATGCGGTAACCCTTGAGGTCGCCAAACATGACCGGGAACGCATTGGCCGCGATGTCAGGCATATCGACCGCTTCAACGATCGGGCGGCCAAGCAACGTGGTCGGTGCGCCTTCCGAGATGGGATCGAGCACGAGGTAACGGCCATTGCCGTCTTTCCAGGTGCGGATCGTGCCAAGCGTGTTGCGGTTCATGAGCCACACGCCGTTCTGGGCATGCACGCCCGGGAGCTTGTGGAACATGCCGATCAGAACGTCGGCCGGCGTCGACGACGGGAAGTTGGAGGCGTTGCCGGTGATGACGGTGGTGATGCCCGCCGCGTTCAGCAGGCCCATCGGCTGAGTGGTGCCGTTGCCCTTGACGAAGTGGTTGCCCTCACCAATGCCGAAAGCCTCGCCGAATTCCGAGTGAAGTTCGCCCTCGATGCCGTAGGCGTTGTCTTCCAGAAGCCAGTTCGAAATGTCCGTATAGGTCGCATACTCATACGGGGTGATGCCGATCTGCTCATAGGACGGCTCGCTACCGGTGCGGTCGTCGGTTTCGCCGACGATCACGGCAGCCGGGCTGCCGGTGCGCCGGGGATACTTCACCTGACCGGCGCCGATGGTGCGGACGTTCGCATATTGGCGGATGGGCGAGAACTGGCGCAGGAGCTTCAGGATCTCATTGCCGAATTCCGGCGGTGCGATCGCCTGGTTATTGGTGACGACCAGCGACTTCTTTTCGAGATCGTCCATCTTGTCGGCGCCGCCGCGAAGGAACGACTCGAAAGCCTTAGTTTCGATCTTGGGCTCATTGTCGTTCGCGGCACGATTGGCGGGCCGGTTCACCTTGGCCTCGATACGGTCCAGGCGCTCGGTGAGCTTGGTATTGTCGTTGGCCGCCTTCGTCTCGAGAGCGGTCTTCAGGTCGGCCAATTCCTTGGCGACCGCCGCCACCGGATCGGCGTCGTCGGCGTCTTTGAATTCAAGTGCGTTCGTCGTCTTCATTGGTCGTCTTAGCTCCAGGTTTTGGATTACAGCGTCGCCGTGAAACGCCTGATTAGGTCGGCCACGGCACGTGCCGCGTCGTCGGATTTCGCGCCGGTGATCCGAGCGCGGGGATGGGCGGGATCGCGAACCAAGCTGATTTCAGCGAGGTCGAGCGCGTCGATGATGCGGCCACGAGCTTGCTTGCGGGCAGCCTTGGTCCGGAAGCCGATTGAAAGTCCGGTGATAAGACGCGTCTTCAGCATTGCGCGGATTGAGCGCGAGCGCGGCTGGTCGAGATGAAGCTGACCTTTGACGGTCAAACCTTCGTCCGTCTCTTTCACCTCGTTCCAGGTGCCGACTAGATCGTCGGGCCGGTGCTGATACAGAATTGGCAGATCCGGAAGGATCGTGCCGAAAGCGCCCTTGGTGATCAGGTCGTCATAGCTATCGGGGCCAGCATTGAACGGCCAAGCGAGGCCAGTGATCTCGCCTTCATCGCTCACGTCGAGCGTTGCCTTGATTTCAAGCCTTTCCATTGCTCGCCTCGTTAGGATTGCCGAACAGAGTCCGCTCAAGGATCTTGGCGGCGAGTTCGTATGTTTCGACCAGCGGCCGGCCGTCGACATAGGCGGCGATCAACTCATGGGCGCGTTTGGGCGTGGTGCCGCCGCCGATCAGAGCGAGCCGGAGGGTTTCGTTGATGTCGGCCTGGGCGAAGTTGCGCGCGAACAGCCGGTTGGCAATCATGCCGATGCCAGAGCCGCATTTGGCTTCAAGCTCGCGGATCAATGCCGGCGTGAGTTTGAACGTGTGTTCGTCGTCGCCAAAGAACGCGGTGTAAGAGAGATCAGCCATCAGCCGACCTCCCCAAAAGCGGTTTCGATCGATCCGTTGTTGTCGGCGTAGACGTCGATGTCCTCGATGTCCGACCAGACAGAAACCGGCGTCGACCCGACCAAGCACTCGCCATAAATCAGCGGCATGGCGTCGCCTTGCCGGCCCGAATTGCCGATGTTGCCGCCGTTGACGCTAAGAACGCTGGAGGCCTGAGCTTCCTCGGCAGCAGGCTTGCTGAGCAGTGTGGAGGCGCCTGACAGAGCGAGGCCGAGACCAAGGGCGGCCACGGTGCCGTAAGTTGTGCCACCCAACAGCGGAACACCACTAAGCGCGCCAATGGGCGTGGCGAGCATGCCGCCGGACAGGAAGATTGCACCTCCGACCAGAGCTGCACCGAGCACAACCTTGGTGGTGCCCTTCGCAGTATTGGAGGCCGCACCCTTTGCGACCGGGATGATATGGAGGTCGGCGAGACCGAGATTGAAGCCGTTGACCAAGTCGAGGTCGAGCTGCATTCCGTGGCGCTTGTCGCCGCGCACGATCTTGTAAGCGCCTTGCTCAATCGCCTTCACGAAGCGACCAGGGAAAGCACAGTTGAGCGCGCGTAGCGCTTCGGCGGCGGTTGCTACCTCAAACCGATGGGCAGCGCCGAAGTCTTTGCCGAGCTTGCCGTGGAGATGGACTGTCCGGAGCATCAGGCGGCCTCTTGGTTGTTGTTGTCGTTCTGCGCATTGAGGGCGCCGCCGGCATGCGCGGACGACGTGTTGAAGTTTTCGAATACGTCGCCGCCCTCGTAAGCCGGCAAGCCAAAGCCAATCTGGCGAGCTTCATTCGGATTGAGGATGCGCGCTGAGACGGTCGCGCTCAGGGCCTGCGCGCGCGCGCGCAAGTCGGCGCGGGCGAAACCGTCGATGTTGAATTCGATGGCATATTGATCGCGCTCTTCCGGCGTCAGAAGCTTCAACTCAAGCTCTTGCTCAAATGACTTCAGCCTGGGCAACAGCGCCTGCGACAGAAATTCTTGCCCAATCGATTCAGTGCTGCGGGGTTGAGCACGATCAACCTGCATCAACATGTGCAGCGGCACGCGATACAGCCGCGCGATCTCCGCGACGGCATACGTGCGCATTTCTAGGAATTGGCTATCGACAGAATTAAACGTCAGGGGTTGCCAAGCGGCGTCGGTCGGCAAAACGGCGGTGCCGCCGGATTTGTCGCCACCCTGCGATGCCTGCCAAGCGGCCTTCGCCGTCGTAAGCGTGTCAGCCGTAACGTTGCCCTTGAGCGACAACACACCGGAGGGACGCGCGGCGTTACCGAATAGACGCGAACCGTGGCGCTCAAGCACAAGCGCCAACGCGATGACCTCCCTGCCCTCGCCAACCAAGCCTTTACGCTGGTCGTAAGCCGGCGTCGGAATATGGATGAGGTCAGCGCCAGCGATCTCGCGACCGTTCACCTTGTAGGTCGGTTCAAGCTCCCGGTCGTCTACGGCCACGGATGCGGTCCTAGGGTCAAGCCGGATCAGTTCGGCGGGCTTGCCGCCATCAACGCGGACAATTTGCGCAAAGCCACCCCAGGGCTGGAGCAGAGCATCCGCCATGAGCTGGGTGCGAAACAGCGCGGCCGGCGCAAAGCTGTTCGGCGCGTCGTGAAGCATCTTGTAAAGGGGGTGGTCTGTCGCCTTCTCTTTGCCGCCGTCCGGAAGCCGCTTGTAGACGTGAAGGGGCAGCGAACCGGCCGCTTCGCTGATCGAGCGCACCGCGCACGCTACGGGCGCGCACGTCATGGCGCTGTGCGGCGTGACGGTCACGCCGGCCAGGGTCGGTGTCGCGCCGAAGAGATCGAAGTAGTAGCCGCTCGCGTCAGCGAGGCTGGGCGCGGCTTTGACTTCGAGGCCAACGAGTCGACGGAATCGATCAGTGAGGGAAGTGCGAGACATAATCCGAGCGTGGGTTGGGTTCAGCTTTTCGGCCGAACCTCTCCGCACTCACTCGGGAAAGGTCAGTGCCCCGCTAAGGGCGTTGCGTTTGCCGTCCCACACTGTCTCGGAGACCACGAACGCAATTCGATTGAAATATTATTGCGCAATTTTGTTGCGCAAGCAACCCTACTATAATACCTAATTTGCAGTTCGTAACGTTACGGCGCAGTGTTACGAGGTGTTACGGTTTTTTGAGCTTGCGGCGCGCCAAGCCATTGATTTTATTGGGATTAATGTCAGTGGCTGGGGAACCTGGATTCGAACCAAGACAAACAGAGTCAGAGTCTGTTGTGCTACCGTTACACCATTCCCCACCGAAGCGCTTGAAATCGCTAAGCTTTCTTCGGAGTCTTGCGAGGCTGGCTGAAAATTTTGCAAATCAGCGGCTCGCAGGCCGCTCATATAGCCGCGCTGATCTTCGCGGTCCAGCCCTTCTGTGAACATCGTTGCTTGTTCTTGCTGCGTTCACGCCCGAGCGAAACGTCTTGGCGCTCCTTTTCGGAATAAGCGCGGAGCGCATGTTCGCGGCACCGCGTCTGCAAGCTCACCTCGGTGATCTCGGCGTGCACGGGACGTGCGCGCAATGGCCGGATCGGATGCGACCATTCCGACCAGAGCACGCCATCAATGCGTGCGACCGATGTGGACAACGATCTCACCCTTGCCGTTCGCAATCATCACCTGGCCGTATTCGTCCTGCGGCGGACTTTCCTCGTAGCGGAGCGGGATCGTCGTGATCTCCTGCAGAGCTTCCCCGCTCGGCTCCTGGGCATTCACGTCGAGGATCAGGATCTTCGGATTGATCCCCTGCGGCGTGCGCTTTGTCAGGCGGGCTTGCCAGCCGTTGGTCGGCACCCGCACGTCTCCCGTCATGATCAGCTTGGGCGGCGCGCCGGGCGCGCGATCGATCCAGGCTTTGAAGGTGTTTCTCAGCAGGACAGTCATGATACGCCTCTCCCTTGCCAAGTTGCGCGACACTTCGGTCACGAACGAAGCTTAGGACCGGCGAAGCGAAGTCGACCGTGAATCAGCCGTGAATCCGGCGTGCGCGCAACGCGCCGCGTCGACGGGCGCGGGACTTGCCGTACACGATACCGTCATCTCTCCCTGCCGGCCTTCCGCCGCCGCGCACGATATGTCGGACAAGGCGAACAAGTCAGATCGAGTTCGCGCGTGAGTTGTCGACGGCGCGGCGACTGCCCCGCATACCGCCGAAGAGCCGCCGATTCACGCTGATTTCACGCTCCTCGGCTCGAAGTAGCGAGCTTTTTTCATTCCGCCCGCAAGTCGCATTTCGATCATTCCGCAACCCTTGACCATCCGACGACGCGAGATGTACCATTCCCGAATTGCATCAGATCCGGCGGGCTGTATTCCTGAGCTCACCTGTCATTGGCTTCGCAGACCGCGCGAACCGATCGTTTGCATTCTGCCAAGTCTGGCCACCCGGAACCTGCCCTCCTACAGCGTCGTCGACATCATCGACGGGGGATGGGACGAGATGTCGGGAGTCAACAGCAACGAGGCGGTTGGCGCAGACGAGCCCCGCCACCTGACACTTAAAATCATCGGAGCATTTTCGGCGTCCGTGGACGGGCACGAGGTCGGGCTCGGCCGAAAGGCGCAAGCGCTTCTCGGCTACATGATGCTCTCCTCCGCACGCCAGTTGCCCAGGAGCAAGTTGGTCGGGCTGCTCTGGAGCGAGAAGGAAGACCCGCTCGCAAAGGGTTCGCTGCGCCAATCCTTAAGCCAGATTCAGCGCGAGCTAAAGGCGCTCGGTTGCCCGCACTTCCATGCAGACCAAATCCACGTGGCACTCGAGATCGAGCGGGTGACGTGTGATCTGGTCGAGATCATCTCGGATGCCGAGCGCGGTATCGTCCATCCACTACTGCTCACGCGCGAACGCCTGACCGACGATATCCTCGACGACCTGGAGGGCGTCGATCCGGCATTCTCGGAATGGCTCGCAGAGACGCGCCCCCTGATCCACGAACGGCTGATCGACGCGCTGACGAGGCTGCTGCCCAGTGAGACCGACCCCGTCGTGGCGGCAACCGCGGAAGCTGCTGCGAAGGCGATCCACCGGCTGGATTCCGAAAACGAGCGGGCCATTCGTGTTCTCATCAAGAGCCATCTCGCGACCGGGAGCATTGGCGCGGCACTCGCGATCTATGCGCGCCTCTGGCGCCAACTCGAAGATGCTTACGACATCGAGCCGCACAAACTGACGCAGGACTTGATCGCCGGCCTGCGGCAGCAGCAGCCCGAAACCGTCGTGCGGCCGGCTGCGTCCGCCGTAGCAGCACCCGCTGTCGCCCTGGCCGGATCCGTCGTCAGCCGGCCGTCGGTCGCCGTCCTTCCCTTTCGCGCGCTCTCGCCCACCCTGGAGCCTCAATTCACGATCGGCGTCGTCGACAGTGTCGTCCAGGCTCTGTCGGGATTGAAAGAGCTGTTCGTCATTTCCCGCGGCTCCACGATGATCCCGGCATCGCAGACGCCGGATCTGCGTGCAATTGGCCGCGATCTCAATGCGCAGTACCTGCTTCATGGAAGCATTCAGCGCGCCGGCGATCAGATCCGGATCTCGACCGAGCTCGTTGCCGCCGAAACGGTCGAAGTCGTCCGCGTCAATCGTCTCAGCGGGACTGTAGCCGATGTCTTCGACTTGCAGGATCGCATCGCCGTCGAGGTCATCCGCTCGCTGGCGCCCCAAGTCCGCGATCGGGAGCTTCATCGCGCTATGCAGAAGAGACCAGACGATCTCGACGCCTATCAACTGGCGTTGGTCGGTTACGATCAGATGTTCAGTCCGGATTACACGACGTTCGTGACGGCGCGAACCAACTTCGAGCGGGCGCACATGCTCAGCCCCAATTGGGCTCCGCCGCTGTCGTACAGCGCGATCTGGCACATGCAGCGCGTGGCGCGCGGATGGTCCGCGAATGCATTGAACGAGCGCGATACCGCGCGTGCCCTCGCCGAAAGAGCGCTGGAGCGCAACTCGGCAGATCCGCTCGCCAACGCCGTCGGCGGTTACACGTTGTCGCAGTGCAAGCACGACCATGTCGGTGCCCTCAGCCAGCTTGACCGCGCGATCGAGCTTACGCCGAACCTGGCGCTCGCATTCGCGTACCGGGCCGCGGTGCATGTCCGCTGCGAAAACTACGAAGATGCGCTCCGCGATGCGGCAGTCAATCTGCGCCTGTCCCCGAGAGACCGGCACGCATGGTTCGCCGAGATGATCTCGGCTCAGGCCTATTTTGCCAAGCGGGATCTCACATCTGCCATCGAACACGCGATGCGGGTTGCGATGCAATTGCCCAGCAACCAGGTGAACCTGCGCGTCCTCGTTGCCGCACTCGTGGAGAGCGGACGTCTCGACGATGCGCAGACTTTTGCCCAACCCCTGATGACGGCGGGCGAGATCGATCTGAGGTGGATCACGACGTCGCCGTGGCCGAAGCCGACCCTGACGCGGGTCGAAGCAGCGCTCTCACGGCTGGCGGCACTTCAACACGGAGACGGCACGAGCGGCACCGACGAATTCTAAACAGAGGAGGCACACATGGCAGGCGGATACGGGGGATATGGCGGTTACGGCGGATATGGCGGCTATGGAGGCTACGGCGGGTATGGCGGGTATGGAGGCTACGGCGGCAACGCGGGCGGATCAGGCGGCGCCATGTTCACCGATCGCGTCGATCGCCCGTTCATAAGCGAGCGCGATATCGCCGGCGCCAGATTCGATCCCAGCGGCTTTGGCATGAGGCTGTGGTCGACCCGTTGGTACGCCTGGGTCGTGATGTCCGATCTTGCCAGCCGGGCAGATTGGCTCGACAGGCTCGGCGGATTTGCACTGCTCGGCGCCGGGCCAACCCCTTGGGCCGGGGCGCTTGACGACGATATCAGCGCCTTGAGAAACATGGCAGTTCACGAGCGCGCTGCGGCCCTCGACGACATCGTATCCGAGGCCGACGAATTCATCAGCAAGTTCCTGCATCTGGTGTCCGCGACGGCGACGACGCACCCGGCGACATCGCGCATGCTGATCGTCGCCGACGCGCTCACGGCATTGATCACGATGCACTACAAGGCTCATTTCAATCGTCCGCGTCCAACCCAGGTCGTGCCCGGCCTCATGTCGCCGATCCAGCACGGCGGGCATGCGTCCTACCCAAGCGGTCACGCTACCCAGGCTCACGTCTTCGCGGCTCTGCTCACGGAGGTCGTACCGCCATCCCTCGGCGTTCCAGACCCCGCGCCGGGAGCCGCGGGGAGAACCACGATCGGAAAGACGCTTGGTGCCCTTGCCGACAGAGTGGCGCGCAATCGCGAAATCGCCGGCCTCCACTATCGCTCGGATACCGTGGCAGGCGTGACACTCGCAGCCGCGATCACTGACAAAATTCTCCTCGATCGGACATACCTGCCGAAGTTCAGGGAGCTCGTCGACAACGCCAGGCGCGAGTGGGCGGACACCGGTGTCTTCGCAGGAGGGAAAGATGCGCAAGAGTGATGGCTACGGCTTGTACGAGGTCGTGCCGGAGGGCTTCAATCTTCTAGAGGCCAGCTCGGACAAGCTCGATCTCTACGGCATTCCGCAAAAGCCGGATGTTCTCACCGAGCCGGAGCTGTTCAAATTTTGGACAACTCTCGTTTCGCCGCGCTTTTCCGCGAAGCGACCGACGTTCAGCACCATCGACCCCCCATCGCTCGGAGGAGCACTTGAATCGATGTTGAATTGGTCGGGGGCGCTGGTCTCCACGCCCTGGCCGCAGCGGATCGTTTTCGCAGCAGGCGGATGGAAGGTGCCGGCCGTGCGTCAGCCGTCCGCGCCGGCGCTGAACACGCACTCCGACGACCCCAAATCGTTGTTGTGGGTGGGCCTCGACGGCCGCAACGGCAGGTTACCCAATACGTCCCTTCCTCAAATCGGCACCGGCCACTGGCCCAACCGCAAGCCAAATCACTTCGCCTGGTGGGACTGGTGGCACAACTCGGACGAAAAGGATATGACGCCGCAAGCGATCACGGTGATCGACAACCTGCCGATCGAGACCGGCGATGAGATCCTCGCGGGTCTTGCGGTGCAGGTCAGCGGAGACGTTCTGTACTTCATCAAGAACCAGAGCACCGGCGAATTCCGCTCGTTTCTCGTCCGACAGCCGCCCGGAGAGATCGAACCGCTCGGATCATCGGTGGAATGGGTGATGGAGCGGCCGACCGACCCGGGCAGCGGCGACCTGTTTCCGCTTCCGGATTATGGTTCCGTGGATTTCAGCTACTGTGTGGCGCGGGCTGCGGACGGAGCGGTCGGGTCAGGACGCATGATGACGCTCGCCGACAACGCACTCATGATCGAGATGCGCGAGAATTTCGCCAATCCCGAGCGAACCGTCATTGTGTCACGCGCGGCACTACGGCAGGAGAACGCGAGCGCCCCGATCGGCGTCACGTGTACATTCCAGGATCCCATGGCGTGAGCTAACAAAGCGCATTTCGGGCCGGACCGCGGAGAAGCGGCCGCGTCGTGATCCGGCCCGTTTCAGCTGGCGAAAGACCAGCAACGGTGCGCCTACTCCAGCTTGATGTTCGCCGCCTCGATCACCTTCTTCCAGCGCACCGTCTCGGAGGCGATGTAGGCTGCGAAGGGCTCCGAATCCACCGCCACCGCAGCGGCACCAAGCTCGGCCATCTTCTGCACCGTCTCCGGCTGCTGCATGAAGGCGCGGATTTCGGCCGAGAGCTTTTCGACGATCGGCTTCGGCGTGCCCGCAGGGACGAAGAAGCCGTGCCAGGCCACCGCCTCGAAGCCCGGCAGAAATTCGGCCACCGCGGGGACTTCGCGATCGAAGTCGGCGCGCTTGGGGGTTGCGGTCGCCAGCATCGCGAGCTGGCCGGTCTTCACCTGCGGCAGCAGCAGCGGCACATTGTCGAAGGCGAGATCGATCTGGCCGCTGAGCAGGTCCGTCAGCATCTGGCTCGACCCCTTGTAGGGCACGTGCACCATCTTGGTGCCGGTCATCTGCTGGAACAGCTCGCCGGCCAGATGCTGCGAAGTGCCGACGCCGGCGGAGCCGAACGAGACCTTGTCGGGGTTCGCCTTCAGATACGCGATCAGTTCCGGCACGGTGCGCGCCTTGATCTTGCTGGGGTTCACTACGAGCACGTTGGGCACGACGCTGATCTGGGCGACCGGCGCCAGATCCTTGTCCGGCTGGTAACTCAGCTTCGGGCCGTAGAGCGACGGATTGATCGCGAGCGCGGAGGTGCTGGCAAGGCCGAGCGTGATGCCGTCAGGCGCCGACTTCGCCAGCCGCGTGACGCCAAGGATCGAGCCCGCGCCGCCCACATTCTCGACCACGAACGGCTTGCCGAATTTCGTCTGCAATTGGTTCGAGACCATGCGCGCGAAGATATCCGCTGTGCCGCCGGCGGCGAAGGGAACGATCACAGTTACCTGCTTGGACGGATAGGCGTCCTGCGCCTGCACCGGCGACGTCGTCAGCAGCACTGCCGACACAAGACCAAGCCACATCGATCTCATCGAAGTTTCCTCTACTTTCATTGTGTTGTTGATTGGCGCCGCGCGCAGCAGGCGTGTCAGAACGCGACCTCGTACATGTTGAGGATCGCATCCCGGCTCAAATCGCGCGGATTGTTGTCGAGCAGGCGACGAATGGCGTGCGCCTCGTCCGCCATCACGCCGAGATCGTTTCTGGGCACGCCGAGCGCGGACAGTCGCATCTCGATGCCGAGGTCCTTGCAGAACTCATAGCTGGCATCGAATGCAAGCTCGGGATCATTGCGTTCCGGCAGCCCCAGTGCACCCAGCACGGCGACTGTCTTCTCTTCCACCGCCGGCATGTTGAAAGCGAGCGTGTGCGGGAAGATCACCGCGCAGGCGAGACCGTGCGCAACGTGATGGCGCGTGCCGAGCGGATAGGCCACGGCGTGGCCCGCCGTCGTATTCACCGGCCCGAGGCAATAGCCGCCATAGAGCGAGGCCAGTGACAGGCCGGCACGCGCCTCGCGGTCGCTGCCATCGGTGACCGCGCGCTTGAGATAGCGTCCGACCAGCCGTGCGCCTTCGAGCGCATAGAGGTCGATCGTCGGATGGGCCTTGCGGCTGGTGTAGGCCTCGACGCAATGCGCCAAGGCGTCGACGCCGGTCGCCGCAGTCACTTGCTTCGGCACGGTCATCGTCAGGTCCGGATCGATGATCGCGATGTCGGCCAGCATGAAGCGGCTCTGCACTGCCTGCTTGTTCTGGCTGACGGGATCGGTGACCAGCGCGCGGGTGCCGGCCTCGCTGCCGGTACCCGAGGTGGTTGGGATCTGCATCAGTGCCACGTTGCGTCCGGCCACCTTCTCGGGCCCGACGATGTCGGCGAATGCGATCTCGTTCGTGCACATCACCGCGACCAGCTTGGCGAGATCCATCGCGCTGCCGCCGCCGAAGCCGACGACGAGATCGGGCTTGACCTCCTTCGCCATCGCCACCGCCTTCTCGAGATTGGGCAGGTCAGGCTCGGGCTTGACGTCGCCGAACACTTTCACCGCCCCCGGCAGCGCCAGCGTGTCGACACGGCGCGCGTTGAACGGGTCCGAGATCACCAGCGGCCGCCTGGCGCCGATCCGCTCGGCGAAGCGCGCTGCAGCGGTGATCGTGCCGTTGCCGAACTCCAGGATGGTGGGACGTTGGATTTCGATGGGCGTGAAGGCGTTGGTCATCGTGCGTTCGATCTCATGATTTGGCTGCGGAGGTGCCGGCGGCCAGCCGCTCGGCATAATCGATGGCCTCGATCAGGCTGTGCTCGTTGGCGATGCCCTTGCCGGCGATGTCGAAGGCGGTGCCGTGATCGACGGAGGTGCGGATGATCGGCAAGCCGAGCGTGATGTTGACGCCGGAGAGCTCCTGCCAGCGGCCGGTCGCCGGGTCGACCTGGAAGCCGAGCAGCTTGACGGGAATGTGCCCCTGATCGTGATACATCGCGACCGCGGCATCGAACTGGCCGGCACGCAGCTTGACGAAAATGGTATCGCCCGGCACCGGACCGACGACGTCGAGGCCATCCGCCACGGCCTTCGCGATCGTCGGCGCCGATACGTCGATATCCTGCCGGCCGAACAGACCGCCCTCGCCGGCATGCGGATTGAGGGCGGCGATCGCGATCTTCGGCCTGGCAATGCCAAGCCGGCGCAACGCGTCATTGGTGAGGTCGATCACCATGCGCAGCCGCTCCGGCGTCAGTCGTTTCGGCACGTCCTCGAGCGCAACATGGGTCGAGACATGGCTGACGCGCATGTTGCCGTGGGCGAGCAGCATCACCGAGCCGCGCACGCCGGTGAGATGCGCCAGCATCTCGGTATGGCCCGGGAAATGATAGCCGGCCTTGTTGAGGGCCTCCTTGTTGAGCGGCTCGGTGACGATGGCCGCGGTCCGGCCGGCCTGCGTCAAGCGCACGCCCTGCTCGATCGCCTTGTAGGCAAAGCGGCCGCCATCGGCGCTGAGCACGCCCGGCTTGATCGGATCGCCCTCGACGTCGGCCTGCAGGTAGCAGAGATCGGGCCACTCGCGATCGTCGGCCGTCACCTTCGGGATCGCAACATCGGCGCCGAGCGCGGACTTGGCACCATCGAGCGCTGCGCCGCTGCCGATGATGAGCAGGCGCAGATCGCCCTTCGCGATCCGCTCCTTCAGCCCGACGCAGGCCTTGACGATGATCTCCGGCCCGATCCCGGCCGGATCGCCCATGGTGATGGCAAGATGACGAGAGGTCATGTCGGACTCTCCATTCTGAGCAGATGATTGTCCCGGAGTAGGTCACGCCACAGCCCGCTGGGACCGAATGCGCCGGATTTCGAGATCACGTCGACGCCGGCCCAGCGCCCGCCTTGCAGGATCGAGCGCGGTAATCCAGGAACGATACGTCCTGTCACCTGGAGCGCATGCGCGCCAAGGGCAACGCATGCGGCCTTCAGGGTCTCACCGCCGGCGACGATCAGCGTGCCGGGCGGGTCGAGCGCCGCAATCAATGCCGCCATTTCGCGCGCGATCCGCCGCGCCGCTTCAGTGCGCATCAAGCCTTCGGCGAGAGAGAATTTGACCATCGCGACGCGGTCGTCGCCCAGCTTGCGCTGGACGCGCGCCGCGCCCTCGCCTTCCGCAAGCGCAATCGTCGCCGCGCCACACGCAGCCAGCTGAGAGGCGGTGGCGGGCTGGTCGGAGCCGAACAACCCCAGCACCGGCAACTTCAATTGGCTCGGCGCATCGGCACGGTGGCTGCGTGCAAGCGCACCGGCCAATCCGCCGCTTCCGCACCACAGTACGGGTCCCGGCATGCGTCGTGCCATCTCGACGACGCGATCGAGGTCGATGTCGCTCTCGGCATCGAACACCTGAACGCCGCCCAGCGCCAGCGTATCGGAGCTGCCCTGCCGCGCCTCGATGCCGTCCTGCCTCAACTGATCGAGCAAATTGTCGCCGACCCGGTGCCACTCGCCTTGCATCGTGCGCGCGAATTGCTGGCCGCCCGCGGTGCGGCGCCCCTGATAGTCGAACGCGGGCGCGACCACGCAGGATACCCAGTGGCCGCTGCGCAGGCAGGCGCCGAGCTCGGCCGCCCACGCGCCACGCAGGAGGCTGTCGACCTTCTTGTAGGCAATCGTCGCCCCCTCGAGCTGCGGCGCCAGCCGCGCGACGATCTCGACGCTCTCGGCCTTCGACCGCTCGCGGGTACCGCTGTCGATCGCGAGACTCCCGGAGCCGGACGTCGCAGGTGCGTCCGGCCAGGTGACGTCAAACGGTCCGCACAGGCCGACGAACTCCGCCGCGGTGTCGAGCGCACCGGTGAGATCGTCAGCAAGCAGGCGGACGCTCGTCATGGTCAGGCTACGCCCATGCTGAAGATTTTGCCGGGATTCATCAGGCGATGCGGATCGAGCAATTGCTTGATGTCGCGCATCAGCTCGATATCGAGAGGATCGGCGACCCGCGCAAGCCTGCCGCGATTGGTAATGCCGATGCCGTGCTCGGCACTGATCGCTCCATCCTGCGCCGCGGTCTCGTCGTCGACGATCTCGTTGATGTGCGCCACGAGCCTCGCTGTCGTATCCGGATCCTGGCAATGCACGCGATCGATCAGGGCCACGACGTGGATGTTGCCGTCGCCGATATGGCCGTGCATGACGACTTTCGCATGCGGGACGGCCGCCTTGATGCGGGCTTCGACATTGTTGACGAAGGCTGCCTGGCGCTCCAGCGGCACCACGCTGTCGTGCGACACCACATAGCCGCTGCGCTTGTTGCCTTCGGACACGCTGTGCCTGACAGACCAGATCGCCTTCGCCTGGGTCAGATTGGAAGCCAATATGGCGTCGTCAGCGAGCCCGGCTTCCATCGCATCCGCGAGGACCGCGGCCAGCGGCTCATTGAGGTCAACGCCCGCGAGCGTATCGGTCAGCTCGACGATCAGATACCACGGCGTCGTCAGCTCGAAGGGAATGGTGACATGCGGCACCGTCGCGGCGATCGCCTCGACCTGCGAGCGCGACATGATCTCGAGGCTGCCGAGCCGGTCGCCGACTGCGCCGCGCAGGCGCTGCATGATCTCGAGCGCCTGCTCCACGCCTTGCAGCTTCAACAACGCCAGGGCCGAGCTGCGCGGGGTTGCGAACAGCTTCAGCACTGCCGCGGTGACGATGCCGAGCGTGCCCTCCGCGCCGATGAAGAGCTGCTTGAGCGCATAGCCCGTATTGTCCTTGCGCAGTGCGCGCAGGCCATTGAGGACGCGGCCATCGGGCAAGACGACCTCCAGCCCGAGCACGAGATCGCGCGTCGGACCGTAACGCAGCACGGCGGTGCCGCCGGCGTTGGTCGAGATGTTGCCGCCGATCTGGCAGGAGCCCTCGGCGCCAAGGCTCAAGGGAAAGTAGCGGTCGACGTCCCGCGCCGCGTTCTGTACCTCCGCGAGGATGCAGCCGGCCTCCACCGTGATGGTGTTGGCGAGCGGACTGACGTCGCGCACGGCCCGCATGCGGTCGAGCCGGATCACGACATTGCCCGCGCGATCGTCGGGCGTCGCCGCCCCGCACATGCCGGTGTTGCCGCCCTGCGGCACGATGGCGAGCCGCCTTGCGGCGCAGAATTTCACGACGGCGGCGACCTCGGCGGTCGAGCCCGGCTTCACCACCGCGACCGCACGGCCGTGATAGCGCCCGCGCCAGTCCACCACATAGGGCTCCTGGTCGGGTCCGGACGCGATGACATGCTTGTCGCCGACGATCGCGGCGAGCCCGGCCAGCGCATCCTGGAAAGCATCGGACATCGGTTCGCCTCGTCGCTTCGGTCGAGTCTACACGGTGGCGGCGGCGAATGCCGCCGCATCCGCAAGCAGCTCTTTCACTTGGACCGGCGGCAGAGATTCCAGCGGCGGCCGCAGGCGCTGCCATCCGGCATGACCGGTGCGCTCGGCAACGATCGTCTTCAGCGACGCCATCTGCGGGAAACGCGAGACCAGCTCGCGCGCCTTCACGATGCGCTCCTGCGCCGCCTTGAGCCCCGCATCATCGTTGCTGTCGCGAAAATGCTTGTAGACGTAGGCAAGGTCGCGCGCGACGAGATTGGAGGTTGCGGTGATGCAGCCTGCCCCGCCCTTGCGCAGCAGCGGCAAGAGCAGTGGATCTGCCCCGACGAGAACCGAAAAACCCGGGAAACGCTCGACCATCGCGGTCATGTTGGCGAAGTCGCCGGAGGAATCCTTGATGCCGGTGAAGATCGCCGGATAGGCCTTGCGCAGCCTCTCGATCAGCGCATGCGAGATCGGCTGCGCCGACATCTGCGGGATGTGGTAGAGCACGATCCTCAGCCTGGCATCGCCGATGCGCTGCACGACTTCGCTGTAGGACGCGTAGATGCCGTCGTCGCTGACGCCCTTGTAGTAGAACGGTGGCAGCATCACCACGGTGTCGACCCCGACCGAGAGCGCGTGACGCGTCAGCGCAATGGTCTCAGTGAGCGCAGCGACGCCGGTGCCTGGCAGAAGCCGCTGCGGCGCGATGCCCGCGGCCACCACTGCCTCGAGCAGCGCCATGCGCTCGGCTGCGGAGAAGGAGTTCGCTTCGCCGGTGGTGCCCAGCAGCGCGATGCCGTCACAGCCTTCGTCCAGCAGGTAACGGCAATGCGCGACGAAGCGCGCATGATCGGGGGCGAGCCCGGCGTCGAGGGGCGTCAACGCGGCGGAGAACACGCCATGAGGGTGCAGCGATGATGTCGACAAACTTCCTCCGATCGCCAAATCGACATTGTTCGGAATGCGAACATTTGTTATGCTCTATCCCGTTGGTAGGATCCAGCTGCCGCCGCGTCAAGGGCAGCTGTCATGGCGGGCATTCGAGGATGGCAAAGGCTGAGAACAAGGCCGCAAAGCGTAAACCTGAATCCACACCGAAAAATCCAAAGAATTACGTCGCTTCCGTCGGCAAGGCGTTCGCCGTGCTCAAGAGTTTCACCAGCGAGGCCTTCGAGCTCACCCTGAGTGAGATTGCCGCACGGGCCGATCTCGATCGCGGAACCGCCTTCCGGCTGATCCAGACCCTGATCGAGCTCGGATATCTCCAGGCGGTTCCGCAGAGCCGCCGATTCCGCCTCGGCGTCGCCTGCCTCGATCTCGGCTACACCGTGCTGTCGCACGGATCCTTACGGACCATCGTCGAGCCGCTGCTGCGCGAGCTCGTGCCTGCGGTGGGCGATGCGGCTTCGCTCGGCATCCTCGACGGCGGCGACGTGGTCTATCTTGCCCGCGTCGGTGCCGGCCTCGATCGCCACAAGATGGATCGCCGGCCGGGCTCGCGCATCCCCGCCTACAGCGCCGCGCTCGGCCACGTCATGCTGGCGCATCTGGCGCGCGACGAGCAGATCGCGCGGCTCGAGTTGCGCCCCCGCGTAAAGCTGTCGGAGCGAACGCTCACCGACCTCGATGCCCTGCTCTCCCGCCTCGATCAGGTCAAGAAGAAAGGCCATGCCGTCTCCGACGGTGAGAACGCCTATGGCCTGCGCACGCTGGCAACGCCGATCTTCGACGCGCAAGGTCTGGTGATCGCCGGATTGAGCGTCACCGTCGATGCGATGCGGATGGACATGGCGGCCTTCCGCGATCAGGCGCTGCCGCGACTGGTGCAGTTGACGAGCCAGGCGCAGGATCTCGCGATCAAGTCGGGATTGTCGAGCTGAGCGCGGTCGCGGCGCCTAGATCACGAGACGATCGAAGTCGGCAGCGATCCGGCTGTTCGGAAATATCCTTGTCGCCTCCGCCAGGATCTCCTCGTCTTCGTAGCGCCCTGACATATGGGTCAGCACGAGCTGGCCGACTTATTCGCGGCCGCGAAGGAAGCGGCCTCCGCCGCTGTGAGATGGCCGTAATTCCGCGCGGTCGGCGCGTCGCGATCGAGGAACGTCGCCTCGATCACCATCATGTTGGCGTCGGCTACGTATGGGGACAGCCCCTCGGTGGTCTCGATGTCGCCGATCACGACGAGCCTCCTTCCGCGGCTCGGGGGGCCGAGCACGTCTTCCGGATCGATGGTTCGGCTGGCAAGCACGATCGGTCGGCCCGCGGCCAACTCGCCCCGCAAGGGACCGTCGGGGACACCCAGCGCTACGAGGCGATCAGGCCGAAGATGACGGCGCGCGGGGCTTTGGAAGACGAAACCAAAACTGTCGGTGTCGCGATGGCGGACCGGAAAACAGTCAATGGTGAATTCATCGGCATCGATGACCCGTCCCGCGCTCAGCGGTGCGAACTTGACCGCGATCGGCGCCCTGCCCGCGCCCCACAGGCCTGCGAGCATTCGGATGACGATGTCGAGCGTTCCCTGCCCGCCGTGAATTGTCATCGCGTCGGAGGTCTGCCGCAAGCCCAGCGTCGAGAACAGGCCGGGGATGCCGAGCACGTGATCGAGATGCGCGTGCGTCAGCAGGATGCGGTCGAGCCGCCGAAAGCCGGCGCCGCTGCGCAGCAACTGGCGCTGCGTGCCCTCGCCGCAATCAATCAGGACACGCTTGCCTGCGGCCTCCACGAGGAGCGCCGGATGGTTGCGCTCCGCTGAGGGAACGCTCGCCGATGTCCCGAGAAATATCAGCGCGAACATGGTCGCTGCAAATCCAAGAGAGGCGCCGAGGCGGCGCGCAAGATGAGGTCCGGCGAGGCTATTGGGGCCTGTCGGCCGACTGCGCCTCGACCGCCTGCACGGCGACGCTCGCGACCTGCCGCAGCGCTTCGCGATCGGCGCCCGAAGACGCCATCACGCCCATGCCGACGGACACCGCCGAGACGTAGCGCGCGAGCGCGGCGGGATCGGCGCTTTCCTTGAGATCGCCCTCCGCCTTTGCGCGGACGAAACGGTCGCGAAGCTGGTCCTCGTTCTGGGCACGGCGGGCGGCGAGCTCGAAGGGGACGTTCTCGGAGCCGGTGCCGCAGGCGATGCCGCCTTGCACCAGCAGGCAGCCCGGCGGATTGGCGGGATCGGTCTGTTTTTCGGCGATGCCCATCAGCATCCGCTCGGCGACGGCGCGGGCGGTCGGCGCTGCCACCACCTCGTCCATCCAGGCGCCGCGCAGTTTGGTGTACCGATCGAGCGCGGCCTTCAACAAGCCTTCCTTGTTGCCGAAGCAGGCATAGAGGCTGGGCGGATTGATACCCATGGCCTCCGTGAGCTGGGCGATCGTCGCGCCCTCATAGCCATGGCGCCAAAACACTTCCATCGCCTGATCCAACGCCATTTCGGCGTCGAATTCGCGGGGGCGTCCCATGCCCATGTACCTACCTCCTCGGAATTCAGGTTCTGCCTAAGACTTAATGCCGGATCCTAACTATTTGTTCTAATTCTACTTTCCTAGTGCCTTCCAATTCTTGCGGTATCGCGCTACAATTTTCTTAGCGAATGGTACATAAGTATCTTGCGCTGCGGTATCCAGCTCCACATCTGTAGCGAACACTACATATCTGGAGCGCGCAAATGCACCCCTCCCAAAATACCTCCCGCACCGGCCGTTTCCGCCGCCTTCTGAGTGGCGTTGCCATCGTGGGCGCCCTCGCCGCGGCCGGCTCGATCGCCACCGGCCGCTATTTTCATGCCGCGCAAGCGACCGCACCGGCGGCGGCTGAACAAGCTGTCTCCGTCACCGTCGCGATGATCGAGCCACGGCAGACCGTGCTGTGGGACGATTTCTCCGGCCGGCTCGAGGCCATTAACCGCGTCGAGCTCCGCCCGCGCGTCGCGGGTGCGATCCTGTCGGCAAACTTCACCGAAGGTGCGCTGGTGAAGGCCGGCGACGTGCTGTTCAAGATTGATCCCGCCCCTTATGCGGCCGAGGTCGACAAGGCTGCGGCCCAGCTCGAGGCTGCGAAAGCCCGCGTCGTTTTCACCCAGAGCGAGCTCGAGCGCGGCGCGCAGCTCGTCGGCAATGCCGTGGTCACCCGGCGCGACTACGACCAGCGCGACAATGCCCATCGTGAAGCCATCGCCAACGTCAAGGCGGCCGAGGCGACGCTGCAGACGGCAAAGCTCAATCTCGACTACACCGAGGTGCGCGCACCCGTGGATGGCCGCGTCGGCAAGATCGAGGTCACCGTCGGCAATCTCGTCGCCGCCGGCACCGCATCCCCGGTCTTGACCTCGCTGGTCTCGGTCAATCCGATCTACGCCTCGTTCGATGCGGATGAAGAGGTCGTGCTGCGCGCGCTGAACTCGATCGCAGATGGCGCCGGCCGGCGCGGCAAGCTTGACCAGATCCCGGTCGAGATGACGACCTCGGGCGGCTTGTCCGCGAAGGGCCACATCCAGCTCATCGACAACCAGGTCAACGGCCAGAGCGGCACCATCCGCGTCCGCGCGGTATTCAAGAACGATGACGGCCGCCTCATCCCCGGGCAGTTCGCCCGCGTGCGCATGGGCCAGCCGAAGCAACAGGCGCTGGTGATGATCGACGAGCGCGCGATCGGCACCGACCAGGACAAGAAGTTCGTGATGGCGGTGGGCGATGACAATCGCGCCGTCTACCGGCCGGTTACTCTCGGTGGCGCCGTCGACGGGCTTCGTATCGTCACCTCGGGCCTGAAGTCCGGCGACCGCATCGTCGTCAACGGCCTGCAGCGCGTGCGTCCCGGCGCCCTCCTCAAGACGGAGATCGCGCAGATGGGCGCGCGGGGGCCGCAGCAGGCGTCCAACCACAGCAACCAGGACGTGGTGCAACGCTAGTGCTTTCCGTCATCCCGGGGCGCGCGTAGCGCGAACCCGGGATCGAACAGTTACGAAACTCCGATCACTTCACCTCTGGATTCCGGATTCGCGCGCAACGCGCGCGCCCCGGAACGACGGTGAGGCGGCCAGAGATCGGAATGATATTGCCCAGGGGCAAGGCCATGAATCTCTCAAAATTCTTCATCGATCGTCCGATTTTCGCCGGCGTGCTGTCGGTCCTGATTTTCCTCGCCGGCCTGATCTCGCTGTTCGCGATGCCGATCTCGGAATATCCGGACGTGGTGCCGCCCTCCGTCGTGGTGCGCGCGACCTATCCCGGCGCCAACCCCAAGGTGATCGCGGAGACGGTGGCGACACCGATCGAAGAGCAGATCAACGGCGTTGAGAATATGCTCTACATGTCGAGCCAGGCGACCACCGATGGCGCCATGACGCTGACGGTGACGTTCCGCCTCGGCACCGACCCCGACAAGGCGACGCAGCTGGTGCAAAACCGCGTGCAGCAGGCCGAGCCGCGCCTGCCCAATGTGGTGCGCCAGCTCGGTATCATCACCAAGAAGTCGTCGCCCGACCTCACCATGGTGGTGCATCTGTTGTCGCCGAACGGCCGCTACGACATGACGTATTTGCGCAACTATGCCGTGCTCAACGTCAAGGACCGGCTGGCGCGGATCGATGGCGTCGGCGACGTCCAGCTCTACGGCGCCGGCGACTATTCGATGCGGGTCTGGGTCGATCCGCAGAAGGCGGCCGAGCATGGGCTGACCGCGAGCGACATCGTGCGGGCGATCCAGGCGCAGAACGTCGAGGCCGCCGCTGGCGTCGTCGGCTCTTCCCCGAACATCAAAGGCATTGATCTTCAGCTCTCGGTCAATGCGGAAGGCCGGCTCGCAAATGAGGGGCAGTTCGGCGACATCGTGGTCAAGACCGGCGCACGCGGCGAAGTGGTGCGGCTGCGCGACGTCGCACGCATCGAGCTTGGCGCGTCCGAGTACGGCCTGCGCTCGCTGCTCGACAACAAGCAGGCGGTGGCAATCCCGATCTTCCAGGCGCCCGGCTCCAACGCGCTGCAGATTTCCGACCACGTCCGGGCCACCATGGCCGAGATCAAGAAGAACATGCCGGAAGGCGTGTCCTACCAGATCGTCTACGATCCCACCCAGTTCGTGCGCTCCTCGATCGAGGCCGTCATCCACACGCTGCTGGAGGCGATCGCGCTGGTGGTGCTGGTCGTGATCCTGTTCCTGCAGACCTGGCGGGCCTCGATCATTCCCCTTCTCGCCGTGCCCGTGTCGATCGTCGGCACGTTTGCGGTGATGCACGTGTTCGGCTTCTCGATCAACGCGCTCAGCCTGTTCGGCCTCGTGCTCGCGATCGGCATCGTCGTCGACGATGCCATCGTCGTGGTCGAAAATGTCGAGCGCAATATCGAGGCCGGACTGTCGCCGCGGGATGCCACCTATCAGGCCATGCGTGAGGTGTCGGGTCCGATCATCGCGATCGCGCTGGTGCTGATCGCGGTGTTCGTGCCGCTCGCCTTCATCTCCGGTCTCACCGGGCAGTTCTACAAGCAGTTCGCGCTGACGATCGCGATTTCGACGGTCATCTCCGCCATCAACTCGTTGACGCTGTCACCGGCGCTGTCGGCGCTGCTGCTCAAGGGCCATGACGAGCCGAAGGACAAGCTGACGATCGTCATGGAAAAGAGCCTTGGCTGGTTCTTCCGCCGCTTCAATCGGGCGTTCACCTACTCGTCGGAGAGTTACAGCGGCACCATTACCAAGGTGATCTCGGGCAAGGCCGCGGTGATGGGCCTCTATGTGGGGCTGGTCGGCCTCACTGCCCTGCTGTTCCAGCAGGTGCCGAGCGGCTTCGTGCCGGGACAGGACAAGCAATACCTCGTCGGCTTCGCTCGCCTGCCCGATGGCGCCACGCTCGACCGTACCGAAGAAGTCATCCGCAAGATGAGCGACATCGCGCTGACCCAGCCCGGCGTCGAGAGCTCGGTGGCCTTTCCAGGCCTGTCGATCTCCGGCTTCACCAATTCCTCCAATGCCGGCATCGTGTTCTCGACGCTGAAGCCGTTCGACGAACGCAAGGATCCCTCGCTCAGCGGGCCAGCGATCGCGGCCGAGCTGAACAAGAAATATGCCGGCATCCAGGAGGCGTTCATCGCCATGTTCCCGCCTCCGCCGGTCAACGGCCTCGGCACCATCGGCGGCTTCAAGCTGCAGATCGAGGACCGCGCCGGCCTCGGCTATGACGCCTTGAACGAAGCCACCAAGGCGTTCATGGCGGCGATGCAGAAGGCGCCGGAGATCGCCAGCGTGTTCTCGAGCTTCCAGGTCAACGTGCCCCAGCTCTTCGCCGACATCGACCGCACCAAGGCGCTCCAGCTTGGCGTGCCCGTGACTGAAGTATTCAACACACTGCAGATCTACCTCGGGTCCTACTACGTCAACGACTTCAACAAGTTTGGCCGCACCTACTCCGTCCGGGTCCAGGCTGACGCGCCGTTCCGCGCCCGCGCCGACGACATCAGGCAGTTGAAAGTGCGCTCGTCCTCAGGCGACATGGTGCCGCTGTCGGCGCTGCTCAAGATCCGCCAGAGCGCAGGACCAGAGCGCGCGATCCGCTACAACGGCTTCCTGTCATCCGACATAAACGCGGCGGCAGCCCCCGGCTTTTCGTCGGGCCAGGCACAAGAAGCCGCGACGCGGATTGCCGCGGAGGTGCTGCCGCCCGGCTTTGCCTTCGAATGGACTGACCTGACCTATCAGGAGTTCATCGCCGGCAATTCAGGCATCTGGGTATTCCCGCTGGCAATCCTGCTGGTGTTCCTCGTGCTGGCCGCGCTCTATGAGAGCCTGACCCTGCCGCTCTCGATCATCATGATCGTGCCGATGGGCCTGCTCGCTGCGATGTTCGGCGTCTGGATCTCGAAGGGCGACAACAACGTCTTCACCCAGATCGGCCTCATCGTGCTCGTCGGCCTCTCCGCCAAGAACGCGATCCTGATCGTCGAATTCGCGCGCGAGCTCGAGTTTGCGGGGCGCACGCCGATCCGGGCCGCGATCGAAGCCAGCCGGCTGCGACTGCGCCCGATCCTGATGACGTCGATGGCGTTCATCATGGGCGTGCTGCCGCTGGTGCTCTCGACGGGCGCAGGCTCGGAGATGCGGCGCGCCATGGGCGTCGCCGTGTTCTCCGGCATGATCGGTGTCACCGTGTTCGGCCTGTTCCTGACACCGGTGTTCTATGTGTTGCTCAGAACCGTCACCGGCATGAAGCCGCTGACGCATCACGGCAGCGACATCAGCGCGGCGCCGGTTCAGGGGCTCGCCGAATGATTCAACGCGAGTCCCGCCGCGGTACGATGGCGATGGGAGTAAAGGTGTAAACTTCCTCGCCGTTCTGGTTGAGCATGGTCCATTTGACCAGCGCGATACCCTGAGGCTTCGACTTGGACGGCGTCAGGCTCATAACCTCGCCGACCAGATGCAGACGATCATTGGGCCGCACCGGCATCGTCCAGCGCAGGCCATCGACACCGGCGCCAATCAGCGGATGCGGACCGAACGGGCGGGTCTGGATCGCGAGGTTCATGGCGATCGCGGCGGTGTGCCATCCCGAGGCAGCAAGCCCCTTGAACAGGGTCGTCTTGGCGGCCTCATCGTCGAGATGCATCGGCTGCGGATCGAACTCGGCAGCGAAGCGCTTGATGTCGGCCTCGGTGACCAGAACTTCGGGGGACTTGAACCGCATTCCGACGGTGAGATCGTCGAACCACTCGACCTGCGCCATGATTTTGCCTCGCAATATGATGCGCCGCTCCCGAGGAGACGGCTTAAATGGCCCTGAGCGATAGCGGGATATAGCGGGCCCGCAGCGCACAAACCAGCGCAGGGTTCCGCGCGAAACCCCTTTCCCGATGCGACGAAACACGCCTGAAACAGATGGCCAGTTAAGTGGTTGTCAAAACAAATACAGGGACGGCCACCCATGCAATTCATCCTGGACCTGATCTACGAATATTCCTGCTGCCAAAATCTTGTCGCCCAGCCGCTACTGGAGGACGAGCTATGATTGAGCTGATCTCAGCCCTGCTCGCGCTTTGCAGCATCGGCATCTTCGCGGCGCATGCGCTGGACGCCTACCGCACCACGCACTCCTGACCGCCTCGCCCTTACCCGCGCTAGAAAGGCCGTCGGTAGAAGTGCTCGGAATGCGTGGCCGGCGGAAACCGGTTGGCGAGCGCAAGCGCTCCCTTCTCGTCCGTCTCGAGCGCGATCTTCTGCGCCAGCATCACGTCGCCCGGCACCAGGAAGCCTGACGGGACGAAGCACCACCCCATCGTCGCGTGCCCTTCAACATCGATCTCATGGACGTTGGCGGCCGTGCCGTAATGGATGCGATAGGTCCTGCCGGTGTCGCAGCCGACGACGTCGAAATACCGGTGCTGCTCGAACTGCGCGCGCTGCGCCGGCGTCAGCCATTCGGCCAGAAGCCGGCGGCCGCGGGCATCCGGCGTGTTCTCGCCGAAGAAGCGGCGATAGAGTTCACGCAGCGCATGCAAACGCGCACGCGCCGGTGCGCGAAGCCAAACTGCCGCGATCATGAGCAGCTCAGATCAGCCGCCGACCAGGCGGGGATAGAACAACGTTTCCTGCGCGGTCGGATCGAACGATCTGATACGGGTGACTTCGCCGGGCCCGGTTCGAAGCGCGGCGGTGAAGCCGGCTCCGGTCAGCTCCCGAAAGCGCCGTTCGGCTCGCGCCAGCGCTTCGGCATTGCCAGGATCAAACTCGTGGCGCGTATCGCCCGTCTGGTCCATCACGATCTGGGTAGCCATATTGAGTCTCCTCATGCCCAGCCCTGAACTTGATAAAAGCAAACCTCGTGCCGCCGGTTCCCAATGGCAACAACTTTCTCGCGTCGGCGCATCACGCCTTGCTGAGCAACCTTCAGCGCGATGAGATCGTCATCGCGCTTTAGGTTATTGTTTCAGCATGATCTTTTCGAAAAAGCCGCGCAACACTTTTCGCTAACGCCGCCCTTCGGGTCTGGATCATACTCTAGCGCGAGGCTGCGGCGCCCCCACCCTCGTCGATCTGCCGGCCCATCAGCGCGATTGCCTTCTGATAGACGCCTGCGGCATTCCAAGCCTCGATGGCAGCGAAATTCGGCTCGCCCGGCTGGTACCCGGCTCCCGCGCGCCAGCCATGCGCCTTGAGAAAATTCGCTGTCGAGCTCAGCGCATTTGCAGCAACGTCGAGATTGCCAGTGCCGTAGGCCAAAATGTTCTTGGGCATGAACTGGGTCTGGCCGACCTCGCCATGCATGGAGCCGCGGGTCGATCCCGACAGCGTGCCGCGGTCGATCAGCTTCAAGGCGGCGTAGAGCTGGTCCGTAAAGAATTCGGGACGGCGGCAATCATACGCGAGGGTCGCGATCGACGACAGCATGTTCTGGTTGCCGCGCTGACTGCCGAAGCCGGTCTCCATGCCCCAGATCGCGATCAACGGCCCGGGCGGGACGCCATAGCGCTGCTGGATCGAGGCGAACAAGGCGGCCTGCGACTGCTTGAGCTGCCGGCCCTTGGCGACGATGGTGGTGGCGCCACGCTTGGCCAGGAACTGATCGAGCGTCAGCGAAAAGCTGCGCTGGCCGCGGTCGGCCGCAATGGTCGCGCTGGCGTAATTGGTCTGCATCAGCGCCGACAGTGCGGTGGGGCCGATGCCCTTGCCCTGCGCCTCCGCGCTGAACTCGCGCTTCCAGGCCTCGAAGCCGGCCGGCGAGCTGCCGCATTGCGCCGCTTCGGCGGAGGATGCCAGGCAGCCGAGCAGCGTCATGGCGCCCAAAACCGCTCCCGCAACAGTCCCGCCCCTCATCATACCCAGTCTCCCGTCCTGTACCGCTCGGCGGCGCAATCTTACCCGGTGGAACGCGCCGACTCCATGGCCTGATGATAGGACAATTCGAGGCCTTCCAGATTGCCCTCCTTGCGCCATTTGTCGAGCAGCCGCAGGAATGCCACCGGCCCGCGCCAATATTGGCTGTTTCTTGCCGCGATCGGATCGAATACGCCTTCGTTGTTGTAGTAGCCCGGCGTACATTCGGCGAGATAGGTCTGCCGGCCGAGTGCGGCCTTGACGACCTCGTCCACCCAGGCGTTCTCGGCGGCAAGCGTCGGCTCCAGGGTGCGCGCCTTGCGCTCGCGGGCCTGCTTGATGACATAGGCGATGTGCCGCGACTGCTCGTCGATGATGTGCGGGAAGTTGGCGCTCTGTCCGGCTTGCACAGTGACGATCAGGAAGCAGTTCGGGAAGCCGCGGCTGTAGAAGCCGTGCAGCGTCTTGACGCCGTCGCGCCAGCGCTGGGACAGGCTGATGCCGTCCCGGCCATAGACCTCGAAGCCCATGCGGCGCGCGTAATCGGTGCCGACCTCGAAACCGCTGGCATAGATCAGGCAGTCGAGCTCATAGGCTTTGCCGCCGACCACGACAGCGTTCTCCGTGATGCGCTCGACGCCCTGCCCTCTGGTATCCACGAGATGCACGTTGGGACGATTGAACGTGTCGAGATACTCGTCGTGGAAGCACGGCCGCTTGCAGAATGCCTTGTACCAGGGCTTGAGCGCGGAAGCGGTCGCCTCGTCCGTCACCACGGCATCGACGCGGGCGCGGATCTCCTCCATCTTGCGGTAGTCCGCCTGCTCGATGACCTGCAGCGCCTCCTCCATCGAGGTCACCGGCTGCTTCTGGCGGCGCGGCGCCAGCAGGATCTCGCCGAGCAGGCCGGTCCAGCCGTCCTGCACCAGATCCTGTTCGAACGGCTCGCCTGAAATCACGGACGTAAAATTATCCATGCGTTCGCGCTGCCAGCCTGGCTTGAGGTTCTGCGCCCAGGCCGGATCCGTTGGCCGGTCGTCGCGAACACCGATCGCGGACGGCGTGCGCTGAAAGACATAGAGCTCCTTCGCCGAACGGCCGAGGTGCGGCACGCATTGCACGGCGGTTGCGCCGGTGCCGATGATGCCGACGCGCTTGTCGGCAAGACCGGTCAGGCCACCATCGGCATTGCCGCCGGTGTAGTCGTAGTCCCAACGACTGGTGTGGAAGCTGTGCCCCTTGAACGTCTCTATGCCGGGAATGCCCGGCAGCTTCGGACGGCTCAGCGGTCCTCCGGCAAGAATGACGAAGCGTGCGCGGATCTGGTCGCCCCGATCGGTCTCGACCAGCCAGCGCGCCTCCTGCTCCTGCCACGTCATCCGCGAGATGACGGTCTGAAACAGTGCGCGCTCGTAGAGCCCGAAATGACGGCCGATGCGGCGCGAGTGCTCGTAGATCTCCGGCGCCCGGGCGTATTTGCGCACCGGCATGTAGCCTGTCTCTTCCAGGAGCGGCAGATAGATATAGCTCTCGGTATCGCAGGCAGCGCCGGGGTAACGATTCCAGTACCAGGTGCCGCCGAAGTCGGCGGCCTTTTCCACGATGCGAAAATCCGCGATGCCGGCCTCGCGCAATCGTGCGCCACACAACAGACCACCGAAGCCGCCGCCGACGATGAGCACTTCGGTCGCTTCGCTGATGGCTGGCCGCGCAAAGCCGGGATCGGCCCAGGGGTCGTCGAGATAGCGGCTGAACTCGCCTGTGATCTCGACATATTGCGCCTTGCCCTCCCCGCGCAGGCGACGATCGCGCTCGTCGCGGTAGCGGGCACGGAGAGCGGAAACGTCGACCATAGATGCGTCGGCTGTATCGATCTTGTGTCTTTCCGCTGACATCCATCTCCTCCACCGCAAAGGCTGCTTCGCCGGCGGCTCACCTCACGTTAGCCTCGAAAAAGCGCTGCATGCAATCGCGCTCGCTGTTTTTTGCGTGAAGGCTCCGCGACGTTCCGCTAACCTTCCGCGCAAATCAAAAATCTGCGCCACGCAACGACGCGGCATCCGGAGGAGACCATGCAGGGATTGATGATGGACATGCCGCTTCTGATCAGCGGCCTGATCCAATATGCGGCCGACTATCACGGCGAAGCCGAGATCGTCGCGCGCGAGATCGAGGGCGACATCCATCGCTACACCTACGCGGACGCCCATCCGCGCATCAAGCGCATGGCGCTCGCGTTGAAGCGGCTTGGCATGAATCCCGGCGACCGCGTCGGCACGCTGGCCTGGAATACGCACCGGCATTTCGAGATGTTCTACGCCGCGCCGGGCATGAGCTATGTACTGCACACCATCAACCCGCGCCTGTTTCCCGAGCAGCTCGTCTACATCATCAACCACGCCGAAGATCGCCTGCTGTTCATCGACCGTGCCACGCTGCCGATCGTCGAGGCCATCGCGCCGCAGCTCGAGACGATCGAGGCCTATGTCGTGATGTCCTCGCGCGAGCGGATGCCGGAGACGAAGCTCGCGAACGTGCATTGTTACGAAGAGCTTCTGGAGAAGGAGAACGACACCGGCTTTGCCTGGCCGGAATTCGACGAAAAATCCGCCTCGACGATCTGCTACACCTCGGGCACCACCGGCAATCCCAAGGGCGTGATCTACTCGCACCGCGCGGCGATCCTGCAGACCATGACCTGCTGCAGTTTCGACTTCCTGCCGGGCCACGTCGAAGGCGTGCGCGAGGTTATGATGCCGATGGCACCGCTGTTCCACGGCAATGGCTGGAACATGCCGTTCACCGCGCCCTACACCGGCTCGAAGCTGGTGCTGCCCGGCCGCAACTACGAGCCCGACAAGCTCTATGAATTGCTCGAGGGCGAGAAGGTGACACTCTCGGCGGGCGTGCCGAGCTTCTGGCTGATCCTGCTCGACTGGCTTGGGCGCACCGGCAACAAATTCTCGGCGCTCCGCGCGACGCTGTCGTCGGGCTCCGCCCCGCCCCGCGCGATGGTCGAGAAGCTCAAACGCGAGTACAATGTCGATTACATCCAGGCCTGGGGCATGACCGAGGCCTTGGGCTGCTCGATGCCGAGCCTCCGGCCTGGCTCGGAACACCTGAGCGACAAGGAGAAATTCGATCGGCGCCAAGTCTCGGGGCGTGCCTGTTTCGGCACCGCCTTGCGCATCGTCGACGATGCCGGCGTTGCGCTGCCGCGCGATGGCAAGACCGTCGGCCATCTGCGCGCCCGTGGGCCCTGGGTCGCCTCCGGCTACATGAAGCTCGACGAGGGCCTCGACCGCGACGGCTGGCTGATCACCGGCGACATGGCCGTGATCGACGGCCAAGGCCACGTCACGTTGACCGACCGCTCCAAGGACGTGATCAAGTCCGGCGGCGAATGGATCTCCTCGATCCAGCTCGAGGACATTGCGCTGTCCCATCCCGACGTGCTGCAAGCGGCTGTGGTCGCGATCACACACGAGAAATGGCAGGAGCGCCCGCTCCTCCTCGTCGTCCGCAAGAAGGGCGCGACCGTCGACGGCAAGACGCTGCTCGACCACATGCGTCCGAAGATCGCGAGCTGGTGGCTGCCGGACGCCGTCGAATTCCTCGATGAATTCCCGATGACCGGCACCGGCAAGGTGCTGAAATCCGCGCTGCGCGAGAGATTTAGGGAGTATCGCGTCACATGAAGCGGCCCGCGATCGCGTCCGTGCCGCCCATCGATCAAGGAGACCAAAGATGCTCTACCCGATGTCGCCCAAAGTCGTCGAGCTCAAGCGCAGGCTCGAAAGCTTCATGGACCGGCACATCTATCCGAACGAGGAGCGGTTCTATCGCGAGGCCGAAGAGCTCGGGCCGTGGAAGGTCTATCCGGTCATCGAGGAGCTGAAGCCGCTGGCGCGCGCCGAGGGGCTGTGGAATCTGTTCCTGCCCGAGAGCAATCACGGCGCGGGTCTTTCCAATCTCGAATACGCGCCGCTCTGCGAGGCGATGGGCCGCTCGCATCTCGCACCGGAGGTGTTCAACTGCTCGGCACCCGACACCGGCAACATGGAGGTACTGGAGCGCTACGGCTCGGAGCAGGACAAGGAGCGCTGGCTGAAGCCACTGCTTGCAGGCGAGATCCGCTCCTGCTTCGCCATGACCGAGCCGGCGGTCGCATCATCCGATGCGACCAACATCGAAAGCTCGATCGTGCGCGACGGCGACCATTACGTCATCAACGGCCGCAAATGGTACACGACCAACGCGACCGACCCTCGCTGCAAGATCTGCATCTTCATGGGCAAGACCGACCCAGACAATCCGGATCGTCACAAGCAGCAATCCATGATCCTGGTGCCGATGGACACGCCGGGTATCGAGGTGAAACGTCCCCTGCCCGTGTTCGGCTTCTACGGCGTGCCGGACCGCGCTTCCGAAGTGATCTTCACAAATGTACGCGTGCCCAAAGAGAACATGCTGCTCGGCGAGGGCCGCGGTTTCGAGATCGCGCAGGGCCGCCTCGGGCCCGGCCGCATCCATCATTGCATGCGCCTGATCGGCCTTGCCGAACGCACGCTTGAGAAGATGTGCCGGCGCGTGCGCAGCCGGGTTGCCTTCGGCAAGCCGGTCTCGGAGCAGACGGTGACGCAGGAGCGCATTGCGGAAGCCCGCATCATGATCGAGCAGGCGCGGCTGCTCACGCTGAATGCGGCCCACGCGATGGACACGGTCGGCAACAAGGTCGCGAAGGCCGAGATCGCCATGATCAAGGTTGCCGTACCCAACATGGCCTGCCAGATCATCGACTGGGCAATCCAGGCCCATGGCGGCGGCGGCACCTCGAACGATTTCGGACTGACCCAAGCTTACGCCACCGCGCGTCTGCTGCGTCTTGCCGATGGGCCGGATGAGGTTCACCGGAACCAGATTGCGCGATTCGAACTGAAGAAGTATTCGAACGCTTAAGCAGAGCGCTCTTCCTTCGCCTCAGTTCGCCACATACACATCGGGATCGGCGCTGGAGCTCGGTTTCTTGAACGCGTTGCGCAAGGCTGATGACATCGGGACGTTGTAGTTGAGGCCGTTCGGCGGTGTCGGCGATTGCAGCCATTTCTTGTAGAGGACCTCGATCTCCGGGCTCGCATAAAGCTCCGCGGTTGCGCGATCGGCGAGCGCCTTGAATGGAGCGTCCTCTCGCCGCAACATGATGCCGTAGGGCTCCGGTTTGGAGAACGCCTCCTCGCTGATCATGAATGCTTGCGGCTCCTTCGACCGCGCGATCGCGACCGCAAGCTGGACGTCGTCGAGTGCGTAGGCCTGGGCGCGGTCGGTCTCCAGCAACAGGAAGGCCTCGGCCTGGTCCTTGGCCGGCATGATGTTGATGCCGAGGTTGCGGTCGGTGTTGACCTTGGCGAGTTGCGTCAGATTCACAGATCCCGCGACCGCCGTGACCGCCTTGCCCTTGAGATCGTCGATGGTGTTGATCTTGGCGGCCTTCTTGGCGGCAAACCGCGTCGCGCTGAGGAAATGCGTGTTGGTGAAGGCGACCTGCTTCTGGCGGTCGGCGTTGTTGGTGGTCGCCGAGCAATGCAGGTCGAGCGTGCCGTTGACCATTAAGGGGATCCGGTTCGACGAGGTCACGGCGAGATAATCGACTGCGATGTCGGGCATGCCGAGCTGCTTCTTCACGGCATCGACGATCCTGAGGCAGATGTCCATCGCGAAGCCGACCGGCTTCTGGTTGCCGTCGAGATAGCTGAATGGCACCGAGGCTTCCTGATAGCCTAACGTGATCTTCTTGGTCTCCTTGACCTTCTGGAGCGTGCCCGTGAGGTCTTCGGCTGAAGCTGCGCCCGCAAGACATGTCAGGGCCAGGAGAATGGTAGGTAGGCGCATCAGGGACTCCTCGAACGGACTGGTGTCGAACTATCTAGGAGCTGATAGCCTACAGGTCCGTCAAGCGCCAGACGCGGCTGCGTCTACCAGCCATCGCTCTTTGATATACATTCCGTGATATACATTCCGTCGCGGCGCCGTTCGGCATGTCACTCGCAGGTCAGCTGCTGTTCGAACCAGCCCTCCAGTCGCTGTGACAGCGGCGGCCACACACGCTGGAAGCTGTGGAGCTTGCCGACATTGGCGCGGTACATTGCCCGCAATTCCTGTTCGATCACCGGCAGATCGACGCCAGAACAGACCCCTTCCCTCGCGATGGTCTTGCCGGCGACGACGACCTCCTTCACAAGCGACGCATTGCCGCGCGCGAACAGCAGCGCCATCGGATCGACCGGCATGATCGCGTCGCGATCGAGCCGGTCGAGATCGATGACGACGTAGTCGGCGGGGTTGCCAGCAGCGAGTTCGCCGGTACCCGGCGCGCCGGTGGCGCGGCGCCCGTTGCGGATGGCGAGTGCAAACATTTCGGCCGGTGTCCATGTCGCCTCGAAGCCGAGGCCGCCATGGACCATCAGCACCAGCCGCATTTCGCGGAGGATATCGTCATCCTCATCCAGCGCCAGCCCGTCGACGCCGACAGTGATGGGGCAGCCGCATTTGTGGGCGCCCGGGATCGGGGCGAGGCCGGAGCGCAGATGCATATTCGAGCTGAAGTTAGTGACGATGCGTGCGCCGGAGGCTGCAATCATCTCCAGCTCGTCCGGGCGGGCGTGGACGCAATGCGCCAGCGTCAGCCGCTCGGAGAGGAAGCCAACGTCGCGCAGCCAACGCACCATATCGGGAAAATTCTGGTCGGCCCAGGCACGCTGGTACACCGTTTCCAGGAGGTGCATGTGAATGCGGCGGCCGGTCCGCGCGGAGTTCTCGGCCACCGCTTCCAGCAGCGGCTTCGAGCACCATTGCACGCCGGCGGGCCCGAGTTGCACGTCGACCATCGGGCCGGCGATGGCGGCGGCAATGGCGTCGGTCAGCTCGATATAAGCCTTGGGCGAGATCGGCGTGCGAACGAAGAGGTCCTCGATGGTCTTGCGGTCCTCCCTGGGAAGTCCCGAGAGCACCGGCTCGGCATCACCATAGACGATCGGGTTGCGGTCACGCACGGCCATCGCAAACGCGATGCGGATGCCGACGTCGGACGCAGCTTTCGCGACGGCCTTGGCCTCGTCGACCAACGGCATCGTCCCGCTCGGGCGGGCATAGTGGACCATCATGGCCGCGCAGCCTGCCTTGGCGGAACGGGCCAACGCAGAGGCTGCCGTCAGATAGGGATCGACTGGTGAGCCCAATGCGGTCCGCAGGATCCAGCTTTCCAGGGGCATGCCGACGGCGCCGAAGGACGACGCTGTGGCGCGGGCATGATCATGGGCGTTGACGAAGGCCGGGATGACGAAGGAGCGAGGCCCCGGCCCCGCTCCTTCCGAGATATCGGTGATGACGCCCCCGTCGTGCCGCAGCACGACATTGTCGCTGACGCCGCGATCAGGGTCACGGAACAGGCTGGTTGCCGCAATCTGCGTGACCATGGCTGTCCCTCCGAAATCAGTTGGCAGTATACACCAGCTCCCGCTCCGCGCGCGGTGGCAGGAATTCGCGTGAGAACACTTCTGCCGGCGTCGGCGCGCGGGCGAGCTGATAGCCCTCGACCACAATGCCGATGGCGCGTGTCATGCGGTCGTCCTTGATGTCGCCGATGCCGATCTCCCTCATCTCCGGCGAGACGATCAGCTTCTCGAAGGAATATTGCAGCCGGCGCTTCTCGACATCGGCATTAATGAGGTTGTCGTAGTTCAGCGCCGCCTTCATTCCGGCATTCTGGTCCTTGGCAACCGCGATCGCGCCCTTGTTGATGGCGCGCACCAGGCCCGCGACGGCCTTCGGGTTCGAGGCGATCAGCTTGCGGGAGACCATCACGCCGTTCGAATAGAGATCGAGGCCGTACTCACCGAACGAGAACCATTTGAAGTCCTTGTCCGGATCCTGGCGGTTGAGCACCAGGTTGAAATAGCTGGTGATATTGAAGACCAGGGCGGCATCGATATCGCCCTTGATCAGCATCGGCTCCTGCAGATTCGGCGCCATGTTGGAGATCTTGATCTTTTCACCGTCGAGCCCATTCTTGCGCGTGAACACCGGCAGAAGGCGCGTCGTCGGCGTGCCCTGCGCGCCGCCGAGCGTGTGGCCTTCGAAATCCTTGATGGTGTTGATGCCACTGGTCTTCTTGGCGACGATGGCGAACGGCGGCTGATTCCACATCATGTAGACCATCACCGGCGCCTCCTGCGGCTTGGTCGAGGCGTTCTGGATGATGGCATTGACGTCGCCGAAGCCGGCGTCATAGGCGCCGGACATCACGCGCGTGACGGTGGCGCCGGAGCCCTCGCCCTGGTCGATGACGACGTTGAGGCCCTCTTCCTTGAAGAAACCGTGGTCCTTGGCATAGAAGAATGCGGCGTCGCTGCCCTGGGTTTTCCAGCCCAGTGTGAACTTGATCGTGGTTTCCTCCGCCGTAGCGGCGCCTGCGGACAGCGCCAATCCCACCAGCGCCGCACTTAACATCCTCAACATCGAGACCTCCTCAGCTTCGTTGCGTGACGGTTCAAGAATTCAGGTGGCGATCACGTCGTTCTTGCGCGTGGCCCAGCCGGTGACCTGGCCCTCGATCAGCGAGAACACGACGTAGAGCGCGACGCCGAGGCCGGCGAGCACGAACAGGCCGGCGAACACCAGCGGCACGTTGAAGTTGGAGGACGCGGTCATCATGACGTTGCCGATGCCGCGGTTGGAGGCGACCGTTTCCGACAGCACTGCACCGACGAAAGCGTAGGAGATCGCGACCTTCAGCGAAGCGAAGAAGAACGGCATGGTCCTGGGCAGACCGACATTCCAGAGGATGTCGAGCTTGCTGGCGCCGAGCGCCTTCAAGACGTCCTCGAGCTCGGGCTCGGTGGTCGCAAGGCCTGTCGCGATATTGACGACGATCGGGAAGAAGCAGATCGACAGCGCGGTCAGCACCGCCGGCACCGTGCCGGAGCCGAACCACAGGACGAAGATCGGCACGACAGCGACCTTGGGGATCGAGGAGAAGCCGATCAGGAGCGGATAGCAGGTGTCATAGGCCGTCTTGGAGACGCCGATGATCGCGCCGAGGGCGACACCGAGCACGACGCCGAGGACGAAGCCGAACATGGTGGTGGCGAGCGTCTGCACGATGTGCGGCCACAGCACCGGGAAACGCTGGACCAGCGTCACGAATACCTGCGAGGGCCGCGGCAACACCAGGTCGGACATGCCGGTCATCAGGCAGAACAGCTCCCAGGCGAGGAAGAACAGCACGATCAGCCCCGCCGACCACGCCTTCTGCCTGACATCGATCCCGAACATCAGCCTGCCCCCTGCTCAGCCGCGCTGCGCGCATCTTCGATGAAGGCGCGCAGCTTCTGGTTCAGCGCGACGAAATCCGGCTCGAAGGTCATCGCGACCGTGCGCGGCCGCGCGAACCCGACGCGGCTGTCGTCGAGGATGCGGCCGGGGCGCGCGCTCATCACGCAGATGCGGCTGGCTAGGAAACCGGCCTCGCGCAGATCGTGAGTGACCAGCAGCACGGTCGGCTTGTGCGTCATCCAGAGGGTCTGAAGGATCGCCCACAGTTCCTCGCGGGTGAACTGGTCGAGCGCGCCGAAAGGCTCATCCAGCAGCAGCATGCGTGGCTCGTGGATCAGCGCGCGGCAGAGATTGGCGCGCTGGAGCATGCCGCCGGAGAGTTGCCAGGGATAACGGCTGCCGAACCCCTTGAGGCCGACCTGCTCCAGCAGCGCGTTGGCCTTGTCGCGAAACTCGGTCTTGCGCAGCCTGCGGAAATTCGAGCGGAACGGCTCGACGATCTTCAGCGGCAGCATGATATTCCGCTCGATCGTCATCCACGGCAGCATGGTCGGGTTCTGGAAGGCCATGCCGACTCGCATCGCCCGCGCCGCCACCTCGCGGCCGCCGACGATGACGACGCCGCTGGTCGGCTGCACCAAGCCACTGACGAGACGCAAAATGGTCGATTTGCCGCATCCGGACGGGCCGACCAGTGCGACAAACTCGCCGTCAGCGATTTTCAGCGTGGTCTTCGATAGAGCCGGCACGGCGCGGTCGCCGCGCCCGAAGGTCACGGACGCTTCCGACAGCTCGATAGCAGTCGCGGCGGCGCCTTCGGGACGGGGCTGGCGGTCAAGCTGGGTCTTGGGTTGCATGCGCATCACGGTCAAAGTGCATGCAAGCCAGATGCCAGAGATCGGCGCCCGCGAATTCAATGACCTCGCCAAAACCTGCGCCAAATCACCGGATTCGATTTGGGCAGCGCGGGCCCCAAACTGCATGCAATTCGAGCGCTGAATTGACGCGAGCCTATGCTAAAGAGAGATCTCACCTCGTATGGGATTCGCTGATGCCGGCGCGCGCGAGCAGCAGGACTTCTGAATCATCGGACAAGGTCAGCGTGATCTGCCGCGCGTTGCGGCGCGCCATCATCGAGCAGGCGCTGGAGCCCGGCGCAAAGCTGCCCGAGGACGCGCTCGGCGAGCGCTTTGGCGTCAGCCGCACCATTGCCCGCCACGCGCTGGGCCAACTCGCCGCCGAAGGTCTCGTCGAGCTCCGCCGCAACCGGATCGCGGTGGTGGCGACGCCGAGCTGGCAGGAGGCGCGCGACGCATTCGACATCCGCATCGAGCTCGAACGTCTCGTCGTGCGTCAGCTCGCGGGCAAGCTGACCAAGGCGCAGATCGCCGAGCTGAACGCCCATGTCGACGCCGAGGATCGCGCCCGCGGCGGCACGGATGCGGTCTCGATCCGGCTCGCGACCGAATTCCACATCCTGCTCGCGCATATGACGAACAGCCCGATCCTGGTGCGCTATGTCAGCGAGGTCGCCTATCGCTGCTGCCTGACGCTGTCGCTCTACAGCCGGCCGCATTCCACCGAATGCGCCATCAACGAGCATCGCGCCATTATATCAGCGCTGGCCAAGGGCGACGCGGCCAAGGTGATGGAACTGATGCATCATCACCTCGATTCCGTGGCCAATCGCGCGCTGGTCGCTCCGACTCCGCAGCGCGGCCGTGATCTGCTCGATATTCTGGCGCCCTATGCCGACGAGGTGACGAGCGACCGCGTCGTCAAGCTGCCGAAAATCGCGCGGAGGGGCTAAGCCTCGATGCCGCGCTGAACGAGGATGCGCTCGGCGCTGTCATTCCAGACATCCATCTTGACGATCTGCCCGCCCCGGACGACGAAGCGGTCGACATAGCGGTTGCCCTCGAACGGCGTACCGTCCATCCATTCGCCGTAGAGCGTGCCGACACTGTAGACGACGGTCTCCTCCGCACCGGGGCAGACGTCGAAGCGGTCCATCTTCTTCTTGACCCAGCGATATCGTTTCGCATTGAAGCCGGTCGGCCCACGCGGATGATCGAACTCGCGTCCGCCGGTGAACGTGATCACCGTCCCCGGCTTCATGTAAGCCACCGCTGCGTCGGGATCGGGTATCATCGAAGCCGTGAGATAGGCCTCCACGATTTCGGCGTCGGTCACCGGACGTTCGGCTTTGGCGGGCACGGACATGGCGGGTTCTCCAGAGTGCCGGCATTCTACAATTCAGCCCTCAAAGTGCATGCATATTTTTTGAACAATCCGACACCCCGACTGCACACATTCTGGAGCTGCCTGCTGCCACGGCTTCCGCTAGGCTGCCGCAGTTGAATTCCACGCCATGCTGACCCAGAGCTCCCTAGACCTGATCTTCCGCAACGCGCTGTTGCGATCATCCGCCGCACCCCTCGATATCGGCGTGAAGGGCGGACGTATCGCAGCGATCGAGCCCCACCTCGCCTGCGAGGCTGTCGAGATCGATCTCAGTGGGCATCTCGCCCTGCCCGGGTTCGTCGACACGCACATCCATCTCGACAAGGCCTGCCTGCTCGGCCGCTGCGCGCACGATCACGGCAGCCTCTCGGAAGCGATCCGCGCCGTTGCCGGGATGAAGAAGGATTTCACGGTCGAGGACGTCTACGCGCGCGGCGCAAAAGTGCTCGAACGCGCCATCGTCCACGGCACGACGCGGATGCGAACGCATGTCGAGATGGACCCGCGCATCGGCTTGCGCGGCTTCGAGGCGGTGAAGGCGCTTCAGCGCGACTACGCCTGGGCGATCGATCTGGAGCTCTGCGTCTTCCCGCAGGAAGGCCTGACCAACGATCCCGGAGCCGAGGAGTTGCTGATCCAGGCGCTGCGCGACGGTGGTGAGGTCATCGGCGGCTGTCCCTACATGGACGCCGACCCAAATGCGCATCTCGCGCGCGTCTTCGATCTCGCTGAGGAATTCGACGTCGATGTCGACCTGCATCTCGATTTCGATCTCGACCCCACCTGGTGGCATCTCGATGAGGTTTGCCGCCAGACCGGGCGGCGCAACTACGGGGGACGTGTGGCGATCGGCCACGCGACAAAACTCTCCGCACTGCCGCCGGAGCGTATGAAGGCCGCCACCGCGCAGCTGGCAAAGGCCGGCATCGCCGTCACCGTGCTGCCCGCGACCGATCTCTATCTGATGGGGCGCGAAGCTCCCTGCAACGCGCCACGCGGGCTGACGCTTGCACACAAGCTCGCGGGCGACGGCGTCGTGTGCTCGATCGCGACCAACAACGTGCTCAACCCCTTCACGCCGTTCGGCGATGCCTCGCTGCTGCGGATGGCGAATTTCTACGCAAATGTCGCGCACGCCTCGGTGAGCGATTTCGACACCTGCCTCGATCTCGTGACCGAGCTCCCGGCCCGGCTGATGAACCTCAGCGATTACGGTATCAAGGTCGGCAATCCCGCCGATCTCATCGTGCTCGATACAAAGGACAGCCGCTTCGCTATCGGTGAGCTGCCCGATGTCCTGATGGGCTTCAAGGGCGGCCGGCAGACATTTGCGCGGCAGCGGCCCACCCTGTTCAGTCCGAAGAGGTGAGAGCGGTTCCGCTGGATATCCCGGGATCGCGTGACACTGCACGCGGAACGTTCCGAATTGGTCATTACGGCGTCGTACGAGCGGTCCCCGCAGTTCGATTTTACCGCCGGCTCGAGCCTACCGAAGTCGGTAGAATCCCGGACCGTAGCCCAACGCATTGCGAGGCTGGCCACGCCGACCATAACTACGGCCTGCACTGACCATATGCGTTCAGTGGGGAAGTAGGGGTATGTTCAGCGCATTCAGCAGCATCGATGATGATTCCGTCCCGGCCCGTACACCCACCGATTCGGCGGTGAAGCGGCTCGACGGCATCGGCCATGTTCTCTCGGGTCTCGATATCACGGCGATCCAGACGCAGGCCGACGTGAACCGTACGCTCTGGACGCTCGATGCCGCCAACAAATGCGTTCGCGCCGTGCTAGCGGAATTCCGCACACAACAGGCCACGGAACAGCTCGTCCGCAAATCCAGAAATCTGATCGACCTGATCGAACGCGCGCGCGACCAGGTCGTGAGCTTTCGGGTCTTGGCACGATCTTGATCTGATTACTCGGTGCGATTGATCTTGGCGAGGATCCGGTCCGCCTCGGTTCGCCCTGCTCGCCACCGAGCTTGATGTCGTAGGCGGCCACCTTGATGTCCTGCTGACGCAAATCCTCGGCCAGAATCCTGCCGACCTCGCCATAGCCGACCAGCCCTGTCTGCCAGCGCCTGGGATCATCTGCCATCAGTTCAATCCTCGCGTCGTCACATCGAAAAGCTCTTCGACCGCGTAGCACCGCGGAATCAGCGCCTGCTGAAACGCATAGTCGACGATCAGCTCGAGCGGCTTCCTAATGGCCTCGATCCCGAACGGGACGAGGTCGGGTGTTGCCGCAGGTCCTGCCTGCTCCTTGTTCCGCTTGAGCAGATCATAAACGCCCGCGACCACATCGGGGCGCGATTTCGCGAGTTGCTCGGTCACGACCACCAGATGATTGACCGGCACGGCGCCGCGCCGCGCGTACCATTTGGCGGCCTCGCCGGCGGGATCAGGAAACAGCGGCTTCAGCTTGGGATGATCCGAGGTCTCGCCGAGCGCGGCGTCGAGCTCGCCGTCGAGCAGCATCTGGAGAATCTTCTTGTCCTTCGGCGCGCGCTCGGTGCTGTCGACATATTCGGCGACATGGGGATCCTCGAACGTCACCCATTTGACCTTGTCGAGATTGACGCCGTAGTCGTTGGCAAGGATGCCCCTGATCCAGGCCCCCGTCGTGGTCGTGAAGGAGCGGATGCCGACGCGCTTGCCTTCGAGATCGGTCGGCCGCAGCGTTCGATGCGCGGGGTTGTACAGCGCATGGGAATGCTGAAAGCGGCCGAGCATGGTTGCCGGCAGCAGCACCAATGGCTTGCCGTGGGCTTTCGCCATCAGATAGGTGACGATCGCCATCTCGCAGACGTCGAAGGCTTGCTCGCGCACCATCGGTTTGAACGCCGCGTTGGTTGGCGTGTACTCGACAAAGTCGAGATCGAAGAGGTCGGAGCGGAGTTCGCCGCTCTTCACCGCCTTGACGTGAGGGTGACCACCGAGCACGGTCTTCAACTTGAGACGATCCATGCACCCGCTCCGCTTCCCGTCGCTTCAGACGTCCTCGGGATTGTCGACATAGACGAGGCCGACCTTCGCCAGTGCCTCGCGCATGCCGTACATGTCGAGGCCGAGCTCGCCCGAGGCCAGCCGCGTGCGCTTGCCTGCTTCACCCGCGTTGCGCTTCTTCGCCTTCTCGGCGACTTCAGGAGCATAGCGTTTCGCGACCACCACCACGCCGTCATCATCGGCCACGACGATGTCGCCGGGATCGACGTTGACGCCGGCGCAGACCACGGGGACGTTGACCGAGCCGGGCGTGGCCTTCACCGTGCCCTTGGCCGAGATAGCGCGGGACCACACCGGAAATTTCATCTCGTGCAGCGCTTTGACATCGCGGCAGCCGGCATCGATGATCAGCCCCTGCACGCCGCGGGCCTGGAGCGAGGTGGCGAGCAGCTCGCCGAACATGCCGTCGGTATTATCGGTGGTGCAGCCGACGACGAGGATGTCGCCCTTCCTGCACTGCTCGACCGCGACATGGATCATCCAGTTGTCGCCGGGTTGCGCCAGCACGGTGACGGCGGGACCGGCGATCGACGCGCCTGCCCAGACGGGGCGCAAGTAAGGCTTCATCAGGCCAATGCGGCCATAGGCCTCGTGCACGGTCGAGACGCCGTACTCCGCCATTGCGGCGGGATCGGCGCGCTTGATGTTGCGAACGACGACCGACTTCATGCCAGTTCCTCCGCAACCGTCGGAAACAGGCGCTGATAAGCCTCGCCATAGGTCATGGGCACGCCGGTGTTGCGGCTGCCCTGGATGCCGCGGTTGAGCGCAACGCGTTCGTAATAGCCCCAGAGATGCTTCTGCGCGGCGAGGATCTGGAACGCCTCGTGCTTCTCGTTCCAGACCTCGTCGATCTTGAGGATCGTGTCGGGCTTGTAGTTGCACTGCTCGGGCTGGTGCGGCTCGAACAGGAACACCGGCGGTGCCGAATATTTGTACTGCGCGCCGGGCTTATGGCCCATCGCCTGCGCGACCACGCGCGTCTCCTGCGCGAAATGCGCCGCGTTCGGATGGTCGAAATTATAGGGGTCCTCCAGCGCGTGCGTCAGCACGAAGCTCGGATTGAGCTCCCGGTAGATGTCGACCATGCGATCGAAGTGTGCCTCGGTGAGCTTGAGCGGATAATCGCCGCAGTCGAAGAACTCGATTTCGGCACCAAGCAGCTTTGCGGCGCGCTCCGCCTCGTCCCTGCGGCCGGCCTTGACCGATTCCAGCGTCGCGCCCTTCTCCTTCCAGGCGAACTGACTCTCGCCGCGCTCGCCGAAGGACAAGCAGACGATCTTCATGCGATAGCCCTTCTTCGCATGCAGCGCGATGGCGCCGCCGGCGCGCCAGACGAAATCGCCCGGATGAGCGGTGATCACGAGACCTGTTTTCATGGGTCACTCCTTTGGTAGCCGTTGGCCGGCGTCCCCTGCGGCGCGCCGCTTCTCGATCTCAGCAACGTCGTCATGCCTCGAACTCGAACAGGCGCGCGGGATTGTCGACGAGGATCTTGTTCTGGAACTCCGGCTCCGGCGCGAACAACGGAATCAGGTCGACGAGGTCACCGTCATTCGGCATCACCTTGACGTTGGGATGCGGCCAATCGGTGCCCCAGACGACGCGATCCGGCGCGGTCTCGATGATCTTTCGCGCGAACGGCACCGCGTCGGTGAACGGCGAACCGCGCGAGGACACCCGCTCCGGGCCGCAGATCTTGACCCAGCACTTCTCATCGCGCTGCATCAGCTCGATCAGAATCCTGAACGGCAATTGATCGAGCCCTTCCGACGCCTTCACCCGGCCCATATGGTCGATGGTGTAGCGCAGCGGCAGCCTGGTCAGCATGTTGGCATATTCCGGCAGGTCGATCGCATCGAAATGCAGATCGACGTGCCAGCCGAGCGGCGTGACCATCGCGATGATGCGGTCGAACACGCGCTTGTCGGGAACGCCGCCGAGATGGCGGACGAAATTGAAGCGGCAGCCGCGGAAGCCGCCCTCGTGCAGCACGCGAAGCCCGCGCTCGGTGATGCTGTCGTCGATATTGGCGACCGCCCGATAGGCGCCGTTGCTCTGCGCGATGGCATCGAGCGCCACCCTGTTGTCGGTGCCGTGCACGCTGGCATTGACGATGACGGCGCGCTCGACGCCGAGCTTGGCGTGCAACGCGCGGAAATCCTCCAGCGGCGCATCCGGCGGCGTGTAGGAGCGGTCCGGCGCGTAAGGATATTTCGCGCCGGGCCCGAAGATGTGGCAATGCGCATCGCACGACAGTTTCGGCAGCTTGAACGTCGGCCTGCGCGTGTTCGGATCGGGCGGCGGAATGGTCGGCGTGTACATCATCGTCATCGGGTGAACCGCCGAAGCGAGATCGCTTGCTTCAAGTTTTGCTGCTGAGGGCCGGCCGCCGCCGCGCCGGCGCCGTCTGATCCAGCGCCGGCGCCTGGAAGGCGGCGACGGTGGCCTGCACCAATTGCTCGATGGCGCCCGCGGCATCACTGCCGTCGGCCTCGCCGCGCGACAGGCGCGACACGCGCTCCGGCGTCACCAGCGAATAATAGAGTGCACCGAGCAGGAAATGGCTGCGCCAGACGATGTCGGCGCGCGGGATGTGCGGCAGGCTCTCATGGATCGCGTCGATGAAGGCATGGCTGGTGTCGTCAAAGGTCTGCGCGATGATCTTTCGCGCGACCTCGTTGCCCTCCGCGGACATCACCGCGCGCAGCCGCGTGAAGCGCGCACCACCACCGGCAAGATCGCTGCCCGAGGTGAACGCCGGCACCACATAGGCGCGCACGATCGCCTCTAACCGGTCCTGAAGATCGCGCACGCGCCTGGCGGCGGCGAGCAGCTCGGAACGGCGCAGATTCATCGGCCCGCAATGGCGCCGATAGATCTCCAGCAGCAGGCCGTCCTTGGTCTTGAAGTGGTAAGTGACGCTGCCCGGATTAGCCCCTGCGGCCTGCGCGATGTCGCGTACCGAGACGGCGTTGAAGCCGTTGATGGCGAACAGCTCCTCGGCCGCGGCGAGGATCGCCTCGCGCATGTTCGGCTTGCGGGCCGTCTCCTTGCTGGTGGATTTGCGGACCATGGGATTTGTACTATCGTACAAAAGATAAGGTCTCGTCAACAAAAACCGTCGGCAATGGCAGGACGGTCCAGCAACGGGCCTGGGCCGTTCAGTTATGGACCCGCGCCGGCATTTGCTCCGGCGGTGCGGGTCCGTCGCACCAAATCGGCATCATCGTCGCCCGACGGGATCAGGATCGCGCGCTCGCGCGGCAGCGCCTCCGGCATCTCGTCGCGGATGAAGGCCACGAGCTTCTCCCTGATCTCGCAGCGCAGGTCCCAGGATTGCGGTGCATTCCGCGCGCTGACCAGCGCGCGGAGCTCGATGGCGCGCGGATCCGCGTCGATCACCTGCAGATTCACCACCGCACCGTCCCAGAGTTTTGACTCCTTCACCGCGCTTTCCAGCCAGCGCCGGATGCGCGGCACGTCGGCGCGATAATCGACGTGGAGCGCGATCACGCCGATCAGGGATGCGGTGTCGCGCGTCCAGTTCTGGAACGGCTTTTCGATGAAATAGGACAGCGGCACCACCATGCGGCGCCAGTCCCACAGCCGGATCACGACATAGGTCGAGGCGATGTCCTCGACCCAGCCCCATTCGTTCTCGATGATCACGGCGTCCTCGATGCGGATCGGCTGGGTGATCGCGATCTGCAAGCCCGCGATCAGATTGCTCAGCAGCGGCCGCGCGGCAAGACCGACGATGATGCCGGCCGCGCCGGCGGAGGCGAACAGGCTGACGCCATATTGCCTCACCGAGTCGAACGTCATCAGCGCGGTCGACGCCGTGATGATGACGATGATGGTGTCGGTGACGCGCTTGAATACGCGCACTTGCGTGACGTGCTTGCGCGCGATGAAGTTCTCTGTGACGTCGCGAAAGTTCTGCAGATAGCGCGCCGCGCTCATGTCGACGATCCGGATGGAGATCCAGCCGGTCAGGGCGATGAAGAACACGACGAACAGGCGCGTCAGCGGGGTGCGGATCATGTCGTCGAGCGGCGCAAGCGGCAGCACCAGCGCGACCGCGGCAAGGCAGAGCGCCATTTGCGCCGGGCCTGCCGTACGCTGGATGAACACACGCAAGAGCGGAAGACGGGTTCCGAAGGTGCGGTTGAGCAGCCAGGCCGCGACCCGGTGCGCGAACAGCGCGACGATGATCGCACCGGCAACCAGACTGAGACCGATGAACCATGACGGTATCCAACCAAACATCCCGTCGATGTCGGCCATGAGACCCTGCCAATTCATGAGTGTCCCCGTAATGCATTCCGTCAGCGTTCAACGCGTTGCGGCGAGCTTCGCTCCCCGGCCTCGCGCAACGCGGCATCCCACTGGTGCAACCGTCGCCGGAATGCGCTAGCTTGGCTACCCATGACTCGACGCACCGGCAGCGCTGATCTTCCTCTTCACACCGGACGAGTTCCGCCGTGGCTGGCGAGCCGCATGTCCTCGCTGGGGGCGATCGTCACCCAAGCGATCGTGCATCATTACGGCCGCGATGCGTTTCTCCAGCGCCTGTCGCATCCGTTCTGGTTCCAGTCGTTCGGCGCCGTGATGGGGATGGACTGGCACTCTTCCGGCATCACCACCTCCGTGATCGGCGCATTGAAGCGTGGGCTCGGACCGCTTCAGGACGAGCTCGGGATTTACGTCTGTGGCGGCCGAGGTCAGCATTCGCGCAAGACGCCGGATGAGCTGTTGCAACTCGGCGACCGCGTCGGATTCGACGGCATCAAGCTGACCCGTGCCAGCCGCCTGGTGGCCAAGGTCGACAGCGCCGCGGTCCAGGACGGCTTTGACCTCTACCTCCACGGCTTCTTCGTTACCGCCGACGGCAAATGGACGGTGGTGCAGCAGGGCATGAATGGCGACAAGCGGCAGGCGCGACGCTATCACTGGCATTCCGAGGCGCTGAAGAGCTTTGTCGATACGCCGCACAGCGCAATTGACGGGCCGCAACAGGGGGAGATCGTCAATCTCACCGATCATCGCGCCGATATTTCCCGGGCGGCGCAGGTCGAGCTGCTCTCCGATCTCGGCCCCGACCGCATCATCTCCGAATTCGAACGGCTCATGGAGGCCGAGTCCACGCCGGCACAAGGCACGCTGCCGCACCTGATCATGCCCGCACATCACGACGTCCGTCCCAAGGACGTGTTCGCGCGCCGCCTGCACGGCACGCTCGCCGCCGCGGCCGAGCGTGGCCCGGTCGATTTTCCGGAGCTGCTGCTGACGCCTGGCGTCGGAGCGCGCACCGTGCGCTCGCTCGCGATGGTCGCGGAGGTCGTACACGGCGCGCCCTATCGCTTCGGAGATCCCGCGCGCTTCTCGCTCGCCCATGGCGGCAAGGACCGACATCCCTACCCCGTTCCGATCAAGGTCTATGACGAGACCATTCGGGTGCTGAAGGGCGCGATCCAGAACGCGAAGCTCGGACGCGAGGAGGAGATGCAGGCGATCAAGCGCCTCGACGATCAGGCGCGACGGCTGGAGCGCACCGCACAGGGCCCTTCGGTTGCGGATTTCATCGCGGGTGAACGTGCGGCCTCACCGGATCTGGACGGCCGCTCGGTGTTCGGCTGGGAGCGCGATCTTATGCCCACAAAAAAGCGGACCGGCTGAACACCGGTCCGCAAGTTGGCGGGAGGAACCCCTCTCAGGTCTCGTCGGTCTCCGGCTCCTCCTCGAGCCGATTGGCCGCGTGATCCTGATACTGCTCGGTCTGGATGAACTTGCTGTCCATGCCACGAATGTCCGAATGCTGGGCCTTGTCGCGGTTGGACAGGACCATGTTGTCGCCGATCTTGTCCTTGGGGACTTCGGCCATGGCGCCAGTACCGTCGCCCTTGCCATGCATGCCGGATCTGAAATGCGTCTTGCTGCCATGCCCACCTGGCATCGGTCTCTCCTCTTCTTGCAGTGGTCCAGCTCTGAAGGCTCAGTGCTTCTGTTGCGCTGGCGTCGGCTTCGGCGGCTTATGGCCGCGCTGACCGGGGTTGTTGTGCTTGTTGTGGTCGCTTTCCTGGTTGAGACCGCCGCGGCTCACCGCAAACTCGCTTTGACGCGCCTCCGGGTTGGCCCGATGAACGGGCGTGTCGCGGCGGTCATGACCGGCAGCCTGCTCGAGTTCTCGCGCATCGGGAACATCAGGCTTGCGCTCAAGGATGCGCACTTGCTGCTCATGGGTCTTCTTGCCCTGCATCGTGGGCCTCCAATCTTACCGTCCCCTTCGGGGCGAACCACTCCGCGCGACATCCTTGTCGATACCGCCACCGATGTTCACGTCGTTCTCGACGTCGCCTTCGATGGTGTTCTCGCCAAAGGTGTCCTCGAGATCGTCAGACGAGATGCCCGCCATCTTCGTCCCCTTCGATCCGCCGATCAGGGGATTGTCGCGCATGTCCTTTTCAGTCGGCGCGTACAGCTTGGGTTGCTTGTTGGTCATGTCACCTGCCTCCGCCCTTTCCGGCCTCATCGTGCCTATGATGGGAATCGCGCTCTCCCCCACCGCCGGAAATCCGGCTGTGGCTGCGCTGCGGATCATCCGCCGGCGGCTTCTTCACCTCCAGTGGCGACTTGGCGTTCTCATGCGACGCGCCGGGTCCGCCCTGGCGAATGCTGTTTGGTGTCTTGGTGGATGTCGACATGAATGTCATCCTCCTCAACGATCTTGCTGATAGCCTTGATTGGTCGTGTTCTGCTTGATGTTGCCTTGCTGTCCCTGCTGGTCCGGATTCTGCACACGCCGCTGACCGTGCGGCGTCTGGTCTGCGCGGACCTGCTTGCTGTCACCAGTTCCCTTGGGGCTCTGGTTGGCATCTGGGACGGGTGGCATCTTGCTGGCCATGGGACCTCCTCGTGGAAAGCGACGCCGTGGCGCCGTCAGTGCCGCTCCCGCGCAGCGGGTGCGGAGATGTCCTTCAACGCGTCTTGCGCGCACTCGTCATCTGTCCTGCTGATGTCTGCTAGTGCAACGACACCGACCAGGCGCTTCTGACGATTGATCACCGGGAGACGCCGGATCTGGTGCGTGGCCATGACCTGCGAAGCGCCTTCGACATCGTCGTCTTCGAAGCAATAACAGACGCCCTCGGACATTACTTCGCGTACGGACGTGTTGCCCGCCGCGCGTTCCTCCGCCACCGCGCGCGTGACGATGTCCCTGTCCGTGATCATGCCGATGAGGCGATCGTTCTCGCCCACCGGCAAGGCTCCGACGTCGTCGTCGCGCATCCAGCGGGAGGCTTCCCGTATGGTCATGTTGGGATCGGCAATGTGGACGGATGATGTCATGATCTCGTGAACTTGCATGCTGGATCTCCGGTCATCTTTCGGGGTATCCGTCTGCTAACGCCGGCCTCGTGGGGAGGTTTCTGTCGGCCTAGTGCGACATACTCCTCTGATCCGTCGTGCCGGGTTCCGCGCTCCAGATCGCCCGCACGTCCTCCGGCAAAGCTTCCCTGACCTTTTCGATCTGGCCCGCGGTCAAGTGCCAGGAGAGAACATTGAACACCGCACGTGCGGCATCCTCCGTATCGACCGGTCGCCCGAACTTCAGTTTCTCCGCGATCAGCTGAAGAAACTCTTCCAGCGATCGCACCCGGTTCGGCATCGCCGATGGCCGGAACTGATCATAGTACGCGCCGCGGACCAGCAGCGGCAGCTGTGATCCCAGATGCGCCGCAAGCTCCACCGGCAGGCGATCACGTATCGCGTGCAGCACGGCCGTCGTTACGCGCCACGACTGCTGATCGTCCAAACCGATTTGCTCGCTGATCTCGTTGAGCCAGAGATGCGTCGTCTGCGCCGTCTTGTCGAACACCGGAATCGCACTGGAACTCATTGTAAACCTCCGCTTCCGGATTTCGAGGTTTGGATCACAACAGGTGCGATCACGCACCGTTCCTGGCCGAGGCGCAAACTTCAGATGAAATTTGCACTCGGAACGAGCGCGATTCCGGAGTTGCGGCTCGTCAAGCGGCCCGCTGGGCAGACATCGCCGTCATAGCGTCGTCCAGAACCGGAAGCTTCTCGATCGCGCGAAGTCCCGGCCTGCGACGCCACCGAATTTGCGAAGGCTCGACAGCGAGCCGGAGTTTCGGCCAACGCACGAACAGCGCTTCCAGCGCGCAGGCCGCCTCGATGCGCGCGAGCTGATGGCCGAGGCAGAAATGGATACCCGTGCCGAACGAGATATGGCGGTTCGGCTTACGTTCGAGATCGAGGCTCTCGGGACGATCATGCATCGCCGGATCCATGTTCGCGGCGGCGAGCATCACCATGACGCGGTCGCCCTTCTTCAGGCGCACGCCTTCGACCTCGACGTCGCGCCGCACATAGCGCGGCTTGGAGAATTGCACCGGCGAGACGAAGCGCAGGAACTCCTCGACCGCAAGCCCGACGCGACTCCAGTCCTGTTCCAGCCAGTCGCGCAGCTCGGAATTCCTCAGCAGCTCGTAGACGGAACCGCTGATGAGATGCGTTGTGGTTTCCGATCCCGCCGCGAGCAACAGAAACACCATCGAGACCATTTCATCTGGCGTGATCTGGCTGCCTTCGCGCTCGACCTGGATCAGCTCGGCAATCAGGCCCTCGCCGCCCTGCACGCGCGCGATCTGCAGCTGCGGAACGCGAACAGCAAGCGGAAGAAGCTGAGGACATTCGTCAGCGACGACATCGCGTTCGCCCAGGCGATGAACTTTGGACGATCGGCCAGCGGCAAACCCAGCAGCTCCGAGATAACGGCGAGCGGCAGGATTCGCGCGTAGCGCTGGACGAGATCGGCCGGTCGCTCCTTCGCGAATAGCCGATCGGCGAGACCTTCGGCGATGGCACGAATTCGCGGCTCCATCGCGACAATCGCGCGGCGGCGAAAAGCTTCATCCACAATGCTACGCAGCCGCGTGTGATCCGGCTCGTCCATCGTCAGCATGTTGTTGGCGATGGTCCTGACGTATCTCGGCATCCACCAGCGCAAACCCGCGACGTCGCCATCCTCCTTGCGCAGCGTGAAGGTCGCGCTGTCCTTCAGGACCTGCGCGGCGGCGTCATGTGTCGTGGTAATCCAGACATCGCCAATGAGAGGAAATCGTGTCGCGACCACGGGGCCGGACATGCGTAGTGTCGCAATCACCTTGGGCGCATCGCGAAAGAAGGCCTCGCTGGTGAAATCGAGGCGCACGACCATGGCATCACCGGACTAATTGCTGCGATCTCACCCAGATGGCGGGTGGCTCGGCCGGAGCAAGGGGACATACCTGCGTCCCTACGGCGCAGATGCCGAGAAACCGGTTAACCCCGCCCGGGTGAACGCTGCCCGCTTTTGCGCTGTTGCTGCGTGTAGGCGTCCCAATGGCTCCAGCTGCCATTGCTGAGGCTTTGCAGATCGGTTGCGAGCGGACGGCGCGTGCGCTTGTCGTGATCGGCGATCGCGCGCTCCGACTGCGCGATCTTCCGCTTGAGCTCCGCGATCGACTTCTGGGTCTGTCCGTTCCGCTTCGATGAGGCGATCTCCCCCATCGTGAAGCGCGCGGTCTCCAGCGCCTTCAACTCGGCGCGATTCTTCTTCAACTGAACCCGGTGCCAGGCGATATTGCTGTCGCTGTCCGCAACCATGTGGGAACTCCGCTGATTCGCTCCCACATAGTATCAAGCGCCGAATCGGCGCCGCAACGCCCGCCAGAGGGCGAAAATGCGGTCTCTTTCGGGCTTAGCGCTCGGCGAAAGCCTTTTCGACCACGAACTGAGCGGGCTCGCCGTGGTTGCCTTCGACAAAGCCGCGCTCGGTCAGGAGCACGCGGGTATCCGCGACCAGCGCCGGGCTGCCGCAGATCATGACGCGGTCCCGGGCGGCTTCCAGCACCGGCAGGCCGATATCGGTGAACAGCTTGCCTGACGTGATGAGGTCGGTGATGCGGCCGCGGTTGCGGAAGGGATCGCGCGTCACGGTCGGATAGTAGATCAGCTGATTGCGGATGTACTCGCCGAGCAGCTCGTCCTTCGGCAAATGCTCGGTGATCATCTCGCCATAGGCGAGCTCCTTCACGTGCCGGCAGCCGTGCAGCAGCACGACCTTTTCGAAGCGCTCGTAGGTCTCGGGGTCCTTGATCACGCTCAGGAACGGCGCGAGACCAGTGCCGGTGCCGATGAGATAGAGGTTGCGTCCCTCTTCCAGGTTGTCGATCACCAGCGTGCCGGTGGCCTTGCGGCTGACGATGATCTCGTCGCCTTCTTTCAGGTGCTGGAGGCGCGAGGTCAGCGGACCGTCCGGCACCTTGATCGAGAAGAACTCCAGCGTGTCCTCGTAATTGGCGCTGGCGACGCTGTAGGCCCGCAGCAGCGGCTTCTCGCCGACCTTGAGCCCGATCATGGTGAACTCGCCGTTGCGGAAGCGGAAGGTCGGGCTGCGGGTGGTCTTGAAGGAGAACAGCGTATCGGTCCAGTGGTGGACGCTCAAAACGCTTTCCTGATTGAAATTGCTCATTTCACCCTTCCGTTTCGCTTCTGTGCGGTTCCGAGGCGGCCAGCTATGCGTCGTTTGTACACGATCATTTGTATACTAATGAATAATCCGGCTTGATCCCGCGGTCAAGGCTGCCCAAGATCGGAAGCGTTGCAGTTAGGAATAAGGAGCCCTTTCCATGGCGCATGACGCACCCCAGGCCGCCGGACCCTCGAAGCTCGTGATCCGAAATATCGGCCTGATCCTGTCCGGCGCCTTGGAAAAGCCGATCCTGGACGGCGACACCATCGTCGCCGAGAATGGCAAGATCAGCGCGATCGGCCGCTTCGAGGACGTCAACACCGAAGGCGCGACCACCATCGTCGACGCTAACGGCACCACGGCGGCGCCTGGACTGATCGACAGTCACGTTCACCCTGTCGCCGGCGACTGGACGCCGCGCCAGAACCAGATCAACTGGATCGACAGTTACCTCCATGGCGGCGTCACCACCATGATCTCCGCCGGCGAAGTCCACATGCCCGGCCGTCCCCGCGACGTCGTCGGCCTCAAGGCCATGGCCGTGTTCGCCCAGCGCGCGTTCTGGACCCTGCGTCCCGGCGGCGTGAAGGTTCACGCCGGCGCGCCGGTGATCGAATGCGAGATGGTCGAGGAAGACTTCAAGGAGATGGCCGCCAACGGCGTCAAGCTGCTCGGCGAGGTCGGCCTCGGCGGCGTGAAGGACGGCCCGACCGCACGAAAAATGGTCGGTTGGGCGCGCAAATACGGCATCCAGAGCACGATCCACACCGGCGGCCCCTCGATCCCTGGCTCCGGCCTGATCGACAAGGACGTGGTGCTGGAGGCCGACACCGACGTGGTCGGCCACATCAATGGCGGCCACACAGCCCTGCCTGATGACCAGATCCGCTGCATCTGCGAGGGCTGCAAGCGCGGCCTCGAACTGGTGCACAACGGCAATGAGCGCTCGGCCCTGTTCACGCTGCGCACCGCGCGCGAGATGGGCGACCTGCACCGCGTCATCCTCGGCACCGACGCCCCCGCCGGCTCCGGCGTGCAGCCGCTCGGCATCTTGCGCATGGTGTCGATGCTGTCCTCGCTCGGCGAGCTTCCGGCCGAGATCGCCTTTTGTCTCGCCACCGGCAACACCGCCCGGATGCGCGCGCTCGATTGCGGCCTCATTGAAGTCGGCCGTTCCGCCGACTTCGTCATCATGGACAAGGCGCAGCACTCGCCCGGCAAGAACATTCTGGAGAGCGTCCAGCTCGGCGACCTCCCCGGCATCGGTATGACCATCATCGACGGCATCGTGCGCACCCAGCGCAGCCGCAACACGCCGCCTGCCGGCAAGGTGCCGGAGGTGGTGGCGAAGTGACGGCACGTGCCGTCATTCCGGGGCACGCGTGAGCGCGAACCCGGAAATCTCGCGCAACAATCTCCGGATTCCGGGTTCACGCGCTCTGCGCGTGTCCCGGAATGACGGTGTCATTCACCTCAACTTATTGAGCAGCGCCATCAGCGTCTCGCGCTCCTTGGCGTCGAGCGGCGCCAGAGTTTCCCGCGTGATCGCCAGCGCATTCGGCGCCAACTTCTCCGCAAGCTGCAGTCCCGCGCGGGTCAGGCTGACCAGCAGGCGCCGTCCGTCATCGGGATCCTGGCTGGTCTCGGTCAGGCCGCGCGCGGTGAGACGATCGATCACGCCCTTGATGGTCGCGACGTCCATCGCCGTCAGGCGTCCGAGCTGATTCTGCGAGCACGGGCCGGTCTCGGCGAGCTTCGACAGTGCTGCCCATTGCGTCGGCGTGAGGTTGGTGCCGATGTCGCGGGCGAAGATCGAGCTGTGACGCTGCCAGACCTGGCGCAGGATGAAGCCGACCTGCTCGTCGAGCACGTAAGGCGGTTTCGACGGTTTGACGTTCTTCTTCGCCGCCACGCTTCTCGCCATCCGTTCGCAGCCCTTCCCCTTGCCTCACAACGACAGATGCGCGTCGCGGATATCCGGACGCGCGTCGAGCTCGGCCATGGTGCCGCCGAAGCAGATGCGGCCGCGCTCGATGATGTAGGCGCGGTCCGAAATCAGTCGCGCGAAATGCAGATTCTGCTCGGAGACGACGATGCTGACGCCCTCCTTCTTCATGGTCAGGATGGCATCGACCATCTGCTCCACGATCTTCGGCGACAGGCCTTCCGACGGCTCGTCCAGCAGCACAAGCGAGGGATTGCCCATCAGCGTGCGCGCGATCGTCAGCATCTGCTGCTCGCCGCCACTCATGCGCCCGCCCGGGCGGTTCTTCATCTCGCCGAGATTTGGAAACAGCGCGAACAGTTTTTCGCGCGTCCAGTGCGGCGCGTTCGGCCGCTTCGGCTGGCGGCCGACTTCGAGGTTTTCCTCAACCGTGAGGTCGGTGAAGATGCGCCGCTCCTCCGGCACGTAGCCGAGGCCTTCGCGCACGATCTCATGGGTCGGCTTCGCCGAGACGTCCTTGCCTTCAAACATGACGCGCCCGGAGCGCTGCGCCACGAGGCCGACGATCGAGCGGAACGTCGTCGACTTGCCGGCGCCGTTACGTCCCAGCAGCGCCACCACCTCGCCCTCCCCGACCTCGAAGCCGATGTCGAACAGGATGTGCGCCGGGCCGTAGTGGCTGTTGAGGTCCTGCACAGTGAGCTTCATGTCGAGGCTCCCTCGCGATGGCGGGCATCGTAGACCAGGCCTTCCCCGAGATAGACCGCCTGCACCTGCGGATTGCCGCGCACCTCGGCCGGCGAGCCCTCGGCGATCAACGTGCCGCGGTTGAGCACGATGATACGGTCGGCATGCTCGAACACCACGTCCATGTCGTGCTCGGTGAAGAGCACGCCGATCGATTTTTCGCGCGCGATGCGCGCGGTCAGCCGCATCAGATCGACCCTCTCGCGCGGCGCCATGCCGGCGGTCGGCTCGTCCATCAGCAGCAATTTCGGCTGGTTGGCGAGCGCGACCGCAAGCTCGAGCCGCTTGAGGTCGCCATAGGCAAGCTCGCCGCAGGGACGGTCTGCGTAACCGCCCATGCCGACCAGTTCGAGCAGGCGGCCAGCCTCGCCGCGGTCGAACTTCGGCGCCGAGCCGAAGAGATTGAACAGCTGTTTCCCGTGCGAGATCAGCGCGACCTGCACGTTCTCGCGCACGGTCATCGTGGCGAAGGTCGCAGTGATCTGGAACGTGCGCCCGACCCCGAGCCGCCACACCTCACGCGGCTTCCGGCCTGTGATTTCCTCGCCGCGCAGGCGGACGTGCCCCGAGTCCGGTTTGTTCTGGCCGTTGAGCATGTCGAAGCAGGTGCTCTTGCCCGCGCCGTTCGGCCCGATCAGCGCCAGGATCTCGCCGGCCTGCAGCGAGAAGGACACACCGCGCACGGCATGGATGCCGCCATAGGATTTGGTCAGGCCTTCGACCGCGAGAAGTGGGGGTGCAACGCTCATTCGGCGGACTCGATCGGCTTGGCAAGCAAGGGGGATCCCGGCGGCGAGGACTTCCTGCGGCGCTGCGCCAGCATCTCCAGCATGCCGACGATGCCCTTGGGAAAGACGACGACGATCAGCATGATGAAGCCTCCGAGCACGAGCTTCGACAGATCGGTCTGGCTCACCAGCCAGATGTTCAAAGCCTTGTAGACGATCGCGCCGATCACCGCGCCAGACACCGTCTCGACGCCGCCGAGCAGCACCATGACCAGTGCATCGACCGACAGCGAGATACCGAGATTGTCGGGAAACACACTGCCCTTGAGGTAGGCGAACAACGCGCCGCCAATGCCGGCGGTCGTGCCCGCGATGACGAAGGCGGTCCACTGAATGCGCTTGGCATTGATGCCGATCGCCTCGCTGCGCAGAACCGAGTCGCGCGTGGCACGAAGCGCGTAGCCGAACGGCGAGAACACCATGGCCCGCAACGCGATCGTGACGAGCGCCGCGACGCCGAGCGCCAGCCAGTAGAAATGCGACGGGCTCGCCGCCCAGCTCGACGGCCAAAGGCCCAGAATGCCATTATCGCCGCCTGTTACGTTCACCCACTGGAACGCGATCGACCACACGATCTGCGCGAAAGCGAGCGTCAGCATCGCGAAATAGACGCCGGAGAGCTGCACCGCGAAGAAGCCGAACACCGCCGCGCCCAGACAGCCGAGCAACGGGCCGAGCAACAGGCACACGATCATCGGCAGCCCCGCCATCTTGGCGAGGAAGGCGATGCCATAGGCGCCGAGCCCGAAATAGGCTGCGTGACCGAACGACGCGAGCCCGCCGACCGACATCAGGAAGTGCAGGCTGACGGCAAAGATCACGAAGATCGCGATCTCCGACCCGACCGTTAGCGCGTAATTGCCGGCGAACAGCGGCAGCGTCGCCGCGATGGCCAGCGCTGCCAGTGAGGCGAGCCGCTCGTTCGACATCAGTGGCCGCCAGGGATTGACCGTGAGACCCGGCGTCTTGCGCGCCGCCGCCTCCGGTTTGCCGAACAGTCCCCAGGGACGCACGATCAGCACGACTGCCATCACCAGGAAGACCAGGATGATGGAGATCTTCGGGAAGATCAGGATGCCGAAGGCATTGAGTTCGGACACCAGCACCGCCGCAACGAAGGCGCCGACGATGCTGCCGAGGCCGCCGATCACGACGACGACGAAGACCTCGACGATGATGCGCAAATCCATGGCGTGATGCACGGCATCGCGCGGGATCTGGAGCGCACCGCCAAGAGCGGCGAGGAAGACGCCGACGGCAAACACTGATGTGAACAGCCACTTTTGATTGACACCGAGCGCGGCAACCATGTCGCGGTCCTGCGTCGCCGCGCGCACCAAGACGCCCCAGCGCGTGCGCTGGAACAAGAGCCAGAGGATGCCGAGCACCACGGGGCCAAGCACGATCAGGAACAGGTCGTAGCTCGGGATGTTTTGGCCGAAGAAGTCGATGGCGCCCTTGAACCCCGGCGCGCGGCGGCCGACGAGATCGTCGGGCCCCCAGATCAGCACGACGAGATCCTCGACCATCAAGGTCAGGCCGAAGGTCGCGAGCAGCTGGAACAGTTCAGGCGCGTGATAGATGCGCCGGAGCAGCACCATCTCGACGATGACGCCGATCAGCGCCACGGCGAGCGCGGCCAGAACGATGCTGCCCCAGAAGCCGAACGCGCCCGACAGCCGCTCGGTCAGCGTGAAGGCGACGTAGGCGCCTATCATGTAGAAGGCGCCATGCGCGAAATTCACGATCCGCGTCACGCCGAAGATGATCGACAGGCCAGACGCCACCAGGAACAGCGACGCTGCGCTGGCGAGACCGGTCAGAAACTGTACGACGTAAAAGGCCATCGGCGGTCCGGGTTGGTGTTGCGTGCCGCGGCACGCGGGTCTTGGTTCACCTCTCCCCGCTTGCGGGGAGAGGTCGAATTGCGCGACGCGCAAATTCGGGGGAGGTGGAGTCTCCGCGAGTCCCTCTGTCACCTCCCTCGCGGAGGCTCCCTCTCACCCCACCCTCTCCCCGCAAGCAGGTCGAGGGAAAAGAGATCAATCCTTCGGCCGCAGCTTCTCGATTTCGGCGTCGCTGGGCAGGTAGTCCGCACCCTTCTTGTAGGACGAATCCACCATCACGCCCTTGCCGTCCTTCAGCGCGGTCTTGCCGACGAAAGCGCCCAGCGTCGACTGGTGATCGATCTTGCGGAAGGTGATCTCGCCGAACGGCGAGCCCATCGACAGCCCTTCCGCCGCGGCGATCAGCTTCTCGGGATCTGTCGAGCTCGCCTTCGCGAGAATCGCGGCTGCCGACTTGATGGTCTGGTAGCCGACGATCGAGCCGAGACGCGGATAGTCGTTGTACTTGGCCTGATAGGCCTTGAGGAACGCATCATGCTCGGGCGTCTTGATCGAGTACCAGGGATAGCCGGTGACGATCCAGCCCTCCGGCGTCTCGTCCTTGAGCGGATCGAGATATTCCGGCTCGCCGGTCAGGAAGGAGACGACCTCGCGCCCCTTGAACAGGCCGCGGGTGTTGCCTTCGCGCACGAGCTTGACGAGATCGGCGCCGAAGGTGACGTTGAGGATCGCTTCGGGATTGGCGGCGGCGACCGCCTGCACCACCGGGCCGGCGTCGATCTTGCCCTGCGGCGGCCATTGCTCGTCGACCCACTGGATGTCCGGGCGCTTCTCCGACATCAGCTTCTTGAACACGGCAACGGCCGACTGGCCATATTCATAGTTCGGCGCGATCGTCGCCCAGCGTTTCGCCGGCAGCTTGGCGGCCGCCTCGACCAACATCGCGGCCTGCATGTAGTTGGAGGGACGCAGGCGGAAGGTGTATTTGTTGCCCTTGGACCAGGTGATGGCGTCCGTCAGCGGCTCGGCCGCGAGGAAGAACACCTTCTTCTGGTTGGCGAAGTCCGAGACCGCAAGGCCGATGTTCGACAGGAACGTGCCCGCGAGCATGGCAACGCCCTCGCTCGAGACGAGTTCGTTGGCCGCGGTCTGCGCATCCGCCGGCTTGCCGCCATCATCCTTCGAAACGACGACGAGCTTCTTGCCATTGATGCCGCCCGCCGCGTTGACCTCTTCGACGGCAAGCTGCCAGCCCTTGCGATAGGGCTCGGTGAAGGCCGGCAACAGCGAATAGCTGTTGATCTCGCCGATCTTGATGTCCTGCGCCAGGGCCGAATGAGCCATGCCGCTCGTCAGAAGCGCGAAGGCCGCGCCGACGATAGTATTTCTTGCTCGCATCCCAACCTCCAGTTTGAACTCTTTACGTATCTTATCTCAAGCCGTCTTCGCCCTTGATCTCCGCAACCGTCAGTCCGCCGACGCGCGGCAGCGGACGGCCGCTGTCGGTGACGGCGACTGCGACCATGATCTCGTTGGCACGCGGCGCGTCGTTGATCTGCACCTCCATGCCGTCGAAATGACTGCGCACGAAGGCCGCGTCCTTGTGACCGAGCGGAATGTCCAGCGTCGTGCCCGGCCCGCTGCGCTTCTTCGACGAGGGGATCAGAGCCGCGCCTTTGCCCAGCACTTTGCGCACCGGCGCGCCCATCTTGGGGTGGAGGATGGCGGCGGCATGCTCAAGCTCGCCGTTCTCGCCGACGGCCGCCGCCTTGCCGTAGCTCTGCGCCTTGGCGCCATCGATGCCGAGTGCGGCCACCGCGCGCTTAGACAAGAGTTCGCCCAGCTCCTCACCGATCGCAATCAGCGGCGAGAGATCCTCGACATATTTCCCGGCAAAGGGGTTTTCGATCACGGCAATCGCCGCCGCGCGCCGGGTCGGCGGCGAGACCTGCCGTCCCATCTCCATCTGCGTCTCTTCGACGACGGTGACGATCTTGCGGATGATCGCGCTCATGTTTCGCTTCCCCGTTCAGGCACAGACCGCGCTCTCCAGCACAAGCGGGCGCGTTCGTTGCTCTTCTATATCCTTGGTTCCGATGACAAGCATATCACCACAGAGCCGCAGCACGGCACCCTCGATCAATCCGCGATCGAACAAATGCCGTGCACATTCCGCGCCAGATTCCAGCGCGGCGGCGATATCATTCGGCGACAATTCACCGACGTCGCGGGTGACAAGACGGCCGCCGAGATCGCTGTCGGGCTGAAGCTCGTTCGCGGGCTGCCGAACAATGGCCGGATGCCCGGGCAGATCGACCGCGTTGGCGATCACGGTCGCTGCCGCATCGGCCTGCGAAGCGGTTGCCGCCAGCACCGTCACCGCATCGGCAATGCCGAGCGAAAAGCTCCGGCCGTGGCGCCCGCTGGTGGCGACGCCCCGCACCGGGTCATCCGCATCGATCTTCATCGTCCGCATCACGCCGTCGCGGTCAGGCCGATCCATCAAGCCGACCGAAAAATGCTCACCGGCGCCGAGATGAAAAGCGATGTCGCCACCGTTGTTGGCGTAAGCCCGATCCAACGTCGCAGCGTTCAGCATTGCGCTCAGAATCTCCTCCGCCACGCTGCCGGCAACGGCCGCCATCGGCGTGATGAAGCAATTAGCGGCATAGGGCGCCACCGCGGCGTGCATCCGCCGCGCCACAACGCCCGTCAGCGACGTCCGATCCTCAGCGGCGGACCGCAATTGCGGTAGCTCCGCGCAAAGCTCGTCGAGCAATCCGGTGAACCGCAGCGTCGCGGCCTCATAAGCCGCCCGCACCTCGTCCGTGCGTCCCCTCGCCTCCACGATCAGATCGATCGGACCATCCTGCAAATGCAGTCGCCGCCCATCAGACAGCAATGCGATTTGCGGGCGCCGTGTCATGCCCGCGGACCCGGAATCGGGTTCTGCCAGGACAGCTGGCGCACGTCCTCGCCGTTCTGCACTTCGGACAATGGCTTGACATAATCCATGTGCCCGCCGAGAGCGGCATAATCCGTCAGCTTCATCGTGAACTCGATCGGTGCAACCAGCGCCGGCGTCGGCACATAGCCGAACGCGCCGGAAGGCATCTGCGTCACATCGACCATGTAGGTGATCCCGCCGCCGGGCCAGACATAAACCGGCGCGCCGCCGCTGGTGACGCGCGTCAGCGCATCCTTCACCGAACGCGTCAGCCGCACCGGGTTGTCGGTGACGCCGGCGCGCAGCGAGCCGCCGGCGCCGGCCATGAACAGCACCGTGCACAGCGCCGGCTCACAATTTTCCTGGATGCGCTCGACCGAGAATTTCAAATCGGCCGGCATTTCAGTCTCGACCGGCTTCAAGGCCTCGTCGAGCACGTAATAGGACGAATGCTCCCCGGTCGTGGAGACCATCAGCATGGTCAGCCCGGGCTTTGCTTCCTTGGCATCGAACGGCCCGAGGATCGACAAGGGATCAGAGACGTTGGTGCCGCCCCAGCCCGTGCCGGGATCGGCGACCTGGAAATAGCGGCCGGGCGTCGAGCGCCGCCCCTTCATCTTGATGCCGGTGTCGGGAATGTCGAGCAGCTTGCCGGCCTGGTGCTCGCTGAGGACGCCGGTGATGTGGTCGTCGACCACGACGACCTCGTCGACCTTGCCGTGCCACTGTTTTGCGAACATGCCGATCGTCGCCGAGCCGCAGCCGACGCGCATGCGCTCTTCCTTGACGCCGTTGACGATCGGCGGTTGCCCGGCCTGCACCACCACGGTCGCGCCGCCGTCGATGGTCAGCTCCACCGCCTTGCAATTGGCGAGGTCCATCAGCGTGTCGCAGGTGACCCGCCCCTCCTTCTTGGAGCCGCCGGTCAGATGATGCACGCCGCCGAGCGACAGCATCTGCGAGCCGTATTCGCTGGTGGTGACATGGCCGACCGCCTCGCCCTGCGCGCGGACAGTCGCGGTCTCCGGCCCGAGATACCGGTCGGTGTCGATCTTCACCTTGATGCCGCAATAGGAGAAGATGCCTTCGGTGACGACGGTCACCATGTCGACGCCATCGACCTCCGCGGAGACGATGAACGGCGCCGGCTTGTAGTCGGGATAGGTCGTGCCCGCGCCGATCGCCGTCACAAAAGTCGAGGGCTCGTGGACGATCTTGCCGTCCCAGTCTTCCGTGCGGCTGAACGGAACCAGCTTGCCGCCATGCGAGACGGTGCGTTCCAGGATCACGTGAGGATCGACCCGGACAAGCTTGCCGTCGTGATTGGCATAGCGGTCACAGGCGCCCGCCGCGCCCGGTTTGATGTAGCACATCACCGGACAAGCATCGCAGCGGATCTTGTCGATGACGGCGCTCGTCGTTTCAGTCACCATGTCGGAGCCGGCGGACACTGCAGTTATCATTCGTATACGAACGATGTTGCGCGCGGTCCCCCGGGCCTGTCAAGCGGCGGTGCAGCGCAAAAGATGCCGCTGCCGCATAAAACCTCATTTGCCTATCCGCCCTGTCCACAAAGAAGGCAATCGCGTTGCAGTGCGGCATGCACGGCTTGCACGTTTGTGTACAAACGGTATCGTCCAGGCATCGAATTTCATGCGGGCTTGGGAACGAGGATGACGCAGACACCGATCCGCCTCACTGTGAACGGCAGGATCCACGAGGTCACGGCAGAGCGGGACACGCCGCTGCTCTATGTGCTGCGCAATGACCTCGCGCTCAACGGCCCCAAATATGGCTGCGGTCTCGGCGAATGCGGCACCTGCACTGTCCTGATCGACGGCGCGGCGGCGCGCTCCTGCGTGATTCCGATCGGCGGCTGCGCCGGCCGCGACGTCGTGACGCTCGAGGGCCTCGGCACCCGCGACAAGCCGGACGTCGTGCAGCAGGCCTTCATCGACGAGCAGGCCGCGCAATGCGGCTACTGCCTCAACGGCATGATCATGACCACCAAGGCGTTGCTCGCCATCAATCCGCGGCCGACCGAGCAGGAGGCGCTGGCGGCGTTACGATACAATCTCTGCCGCTGCGGCACGCATGTCGAAATCCTGCGCGCCGTGATGCGCGCATCGGGTCAGCTCGCCGAGGCCGCAGATTGATGGCCGCCCCTGTTTGGAATGGAGCTGAGCGGCCATCGGGTTCGCTCATCGTCGCCCGCACTGTGGACGAGATCACATCCGAGACCTTCGTCCGCATCACCGCAGACGGTTCGGTCACCGCCTATAACGGCCATGTCGATCTCGGCACCGGCATTCGCACCGCGCTCGGCCAGATCGTCGCCGAGGAGCTCGACGTCTCCTTCGCGCGCGTCGTGGTCGTGCTCGGCGATACGGCCGTGGTGCCGAACCAGGGCGCGACGATCGCCAGCGAGACCATCCAGATCACCGCGGTTCCCTTGCGGAAGGCCGCCGCACAAGCGCGACACTTCTTGATCGCGCACGCGGCCGAGCGGCTGGAGCTGCCGGCCGCCGATCTCAGAATCGAGGACGGCCTCGTGCGCGGCCACGACAACCGCAGCGTCAGCTATGGCGAGCTGATCGGCGGCGAAACGATTCGTCTCGAGCTTGCCGAAGATGTCATGGTGAAGGCCGTTGGCGATTACGCCATCGTCGGCCAGTCCGTGCCGCGCGTCGATCTACCCGCGAAAGCCGCAGCCGAGCTGACCTTCGTGCACGACGTCCGGGTATCAGGCATGCTGCATGGTCGTGTGGTGCGGCCGCCCTATGCCGGCGTCGATGCCGGACCGTTCGTCGGCACCAGCCTCATCGCGGTGGATGAGTCCTCGGTGCGCGACATCCCCGGGCTCGTGGCGGTGGTACGCATCGGCGATTTCGTCGGCGTCGTCGCCGAGCGCGAGGAGAATGCGATCCGCGCGGCAGAGCAGCTCAAGGTCGCCTGGAAACCGACACCCACCCTGACCGACCTCGCCGATGTGGAGACCGCGCTTCGCGCCAATCCGTCGACGCCGCGCACGCTGATCGACAAGGGCGAGGTCGAAAAGGCGATATCAGGCGCGGCCAAGCCGATGCGGCGCACTTACGTCTGGCCGTATCAGATGCACGCCTCGATCGGCCCGTCCTGTGCGGTCGCTGATTATAGGGATGGCAATATCCGCGTCTGGTCGGGCACGCAGAACCCGCACGTGCTGCGCAGCGATCTGGCGCTGCTGATCGAGCGCCCCGAGAGCGAGATCGAGGTCATCCGCCTGGAGGCCGCCGGCTGCTACGGCCGCAACTGCGCCGACGATGTCACCGCCGACGCGCTGCTGCTATCGCGCGCCGTCGGCCGTCCCGTCCGCGTACAATTGACGCGCGAGCAGGAGCACGCCTGGGAGCCCAAGGGCACCGCGCAGCTCATCGACGTCAATGGCGGGCTCGATGCCGACGGCGGCATCGCCGCTTACGATCTCGCCACGCGCTATCCCTCGAACGCCGCACCGACGCTGGCGCTGATGCTGACCGGCCGCATCTCGCCCGATCCCGCCGTGCTCCAGATGGGCGACCGCACCGCGATCCCGCCTTACGATTACGACCACATGCGCGTTGTCGCCCACGACATGGCGCCGATCGTGCGCGCCTCCTGGTTCCGCGGCGTCTCGGCGTTGCCCAATACCTTCGCCCATGAATCCTATATCGACGAGGCTGCAACCGAAGCCGGCGTCGATCCCATCGAATACCGCCTGCGCTATCTGAAAGATCAGCGCGCCGTCGATCTCGTCAATGCGGTCGCCGAACGCGCCGGCTGGACGCCGCGGCCGGTGCGCGAGGAGAAGGACGGCGAGATCGTGCACGGCCGCGGCTTTGCCTATGCGCTCTACGTCCACAGCAAGTTTCCCGGTTATGGCGCGGCGTGGTCGGCCTGGGTCGCCGACGTCGCAGTGAACAAGACGACCGGCGAGGTCAGCGTGACACGCGTCGTGGCGGGACAGGATTCCGGGTTGATGATCAACCCCGATGGCGTGCGCCACCAGATCCACGGTAACGTCATCCAGTCCACCAGCCGCGCGCTGATGGAAGAGGTCTCGTTCGAGCGCGGCGCGGTGGCGGCGCGCGAATGGGGCGCCTATCCAATCATTCCATTTCCCGACGTGCCCAAGATCGACGTCCTGATGCTGCCGCGTCAGGACCAGCCGCCGCTCGGCGTCGGCGAGTCCGCCTCGGTGCCGAGCGCGGCAGCGATTGCCAATGCAATCTTCGATGCCACCGGCGTGCGCTTCCGCGAGCCGCCGTTCACGCCTGAGCGAATCCTGAAAGGCCTGCACGGCGATGCGCCGGCGACGCCACAGGCGCTGCCCACCTCCGCTGCGTCGCGGCCGGCTCGCATCTGGCAAAATCCGTTCGCCAAACGCGCCGGCATCGTCGCGGCCGTCACAGCCGTCTGCACCGCCGCGATCGGCATCGGCGCGGCGCTTATGCCGGGACGTACCATTGCGCCGATCGCGCGGCCCGATGCGTCGGTCTATTCCGCGGCGACGATCGCGCGCGGCCAGCAGCTCGCCGCGCTCGGCAATTGTGCGGAGTGCCACACCAACATTGGCGGCGTGCTCAATGCCGGCGGTCGTGCGCTTCAGACGCCGTTCGGCACGATCTACGCGACCAATATCACGCCCGACGTCGAGACCGGCATCGGCGCCTGGTCCTACCCCGCCTTCGAGCGCGCGATGCGCGACGGCTTGCATCGCGACGGGCGCCAGCTCTATCCCGCCTTCCCCTATACGCATTTTTCCAAGACCAGCGACGCCGACCTCCAAGCGCTCTACGCTTACCTGATGGCGCAGCCTGCGGTGCGCGCGACAACACCCGCCAACACGCTCGCCTTCCCGTTCAATCTGCGCCCGCTGCTGGCGGGTTGGAACGCGCTGTTCCACCAGACGCGCGAGTTCAAGCCAGATCCCGCCAGGTCGGAAGCTTGGAATCGCGGCGCTTATCTCGTGGAAGGCCTCGGCCATTGCAGCGCCTGCCATTCGCCGCGCAACGCGCTCGGCGCCGAGCAGCGCGAGGCCTATCTCGCCGGCGGCTTCGCCGAGGGCTGGGAAGCGCCGGCGCTGACCTCGCTCTCGCACGCGCCGATCCCGTGGAGCGAGGATGAGCTCTACGCCTATTTGCGCACCGGCCATTCACGCTATCACGGCGTCGCCGCCGGCCCGATGGCACCGATCGTCAGGGACCTCAAGACCCTGCCCGATGAGGACATCCGCGCGATGGCGGTCTATCTCAATTCATTCAACGACAGCGCAGCCGAGACGCCGGATGCGCTTGCGGCACGGCTGGAAAGCGCAACGCAGGTCACCGTCGCCTCTTCAACCGGCGCGCGCCTCTATCAAGGCGCCTGCGCCGTGTGCCATGAGGTCGGCGGCCTGCCGCTGTTCGGCAGCCGGCCCTCGCTCGCGCTCAACAGCAATCTGCACAGCGCGACATCGGACAATCTCGTGCAGGTGATCCTGCACGGCATCGCCGAGCCAGCGTCGAGCGACCTCGGCTACATGCCGGCATTCAGGAACAGCTTGAGCGACGCACAGGTCGAGGAGCTCGTCACCTTCCTCCGCAGGCAGTTCGCGCCGGACAAGCCGGCATGGACCGGCGTGCGCGAGACGATCGCGCGCGTGCGAGCGTATCCGCACTAAGGCGATACGAAAAAAGCATGGCACGAGGCTCGCCTGCGGCCATCCTTCGAGACGCCCGCCTGCGGCGGGCCTTCAGGACGAGGTCGCGTTTTGCGGCGAGATATCAGACCCTCATGGTGAGGAGCCCGCCAAAGCGGGCGTCTCGAACCATGCAGGCCGAGCTCGTTCGGCACGCCCAATGTGTGCGATAAAGGAACGGAAAGAGCGATGCTGTCGGCAAGATTGCTCTAACCGTGCTTCTTCACCTCCACCGGTGGCGTACCGTGGGTGTGGAACGACTCGATCGTCTTCAATCCCCAGGCCTGGCCCTTCTTGCGCTCCTCCTCGGTCCAGACGATCGGCTTCCAGTCCGGCGCGAGGATGAGCCGCGCGCCGGCATTGGCGACTTCGACGCGATTGCCGCCGGGCTCGTAGACATAGAGGAAGAAAGTCTGCTGGATCGCGTGCTTGTGCGGGCCGGTCTCGATATGCACGCCGTTCTCCAGGAAGATGTCGGCCGCGCGAAGAATCTCCTCGCGGCTGTCGAGCGCGTAGGTGACATGGTGGAAGCGGCCGGGCACGCCCGAATGGTCGAGCGAATAGGCGAAGTCGTAGCTTTTGTTCGACATCGTCAGCCACATCGCCGCCTCGCGGCCATCATTGAGCACGATCTGCTCGGTGAGACGGCATCCGAGATAGTTCTCGAAGAACTCGCGGTTGGCCTTGATGTCGACGGCAAGGCAGTTGAGATGGTCGAGCCGGCGGACATTGACGCCGCGCGCGGGAAAGCGCTGCGCCTGGTTCTTCAGCGCTGGCCTCAGCTCCGGCGGCGCCTGATACCATTCGGTCTCGTAATAGAGCTCCACGATGTGGCCATCGGGGTCGCGGCAGCGGAAGGTCGGCCCCTGCCCCATGTCGCCGTCGATCCAGCCGATATCGAAACCGGAGCCCTTCAGCGCGGCAACCCGACGTTCCAGCGCTTGCTGACTGCGCGCGCGCAGCGCCATGTGGCCCATGCCCGACGTCTTCGACGCCGAGAGCTTGAGCGAATAGCGCTCATAGTCGTCCCAGCCGCGCAGGTAGACCGACTCGCCCTTCTGTCCGCTCACGGTCATGCCCATCACGTCGACGAAGAATTTCAGGCTCTCGTCCGGCTTGGGCGTCAACAGCTCCATATGGCCGAGATGAGCGAGATCGAGGATCGGTTCGGGCTGCATGATTTCCTCCTGGGACCTGGCGCGATCTGCCGTACCGGACGGCGCGATTGGACGCAGGGCGCAACGTCGCCCACCCGCGCCAATGGCAGTGAACTCATTTGTACTAGTGTACAAATAATTAGGTCTCGTCAACAAATCCCCGCGAGGCCCAGCTGCAAATGGCGGGCGGGCCCGGCCGGACCGGCGGGTGCTCCGAACCGCCTGCCCGAATGGTAAAATCTTCCTTAAGGTTGGCCCTCGATCCGTTGACCTGGAAAAAACAGCATCTTCCGTCAATTTCAGCCGCAAATGTGCATCAGGAACAAACCTATCGGCTGAATTGTCGCGGATTTGACGGAGCGAGCGCGCCCGGCGTTTAACCGTTTGTGCAGCGACGGCCGCGCATAGTCAGGGCAAATCCCTTGCTCTTGCCAGGTTCATCAATCGTGACATCCTTTGGACGCGTGATTTCGGTTCGCGGATCGCTCGCCCGGGTCGGGCTTCTGGCGGAAGGCCGGATGCCGATCTCGGAGGTGCGGGCGACCGTCGGCCGCTTCGTCAGCATTCGCTGCGCCAGCTCGGTCATCGTTGCCATGATCACCGAGGTCTCCTGCGAGAATCTGTCGAGCTCCGACAACTATATCGCCATCGCTTCGGTCGACCTGCTCGGCGAGATCCTCAATGCCGGCGACAAGCCGAAATTCCAGCGCGGCGTCACCAATTATCCGACCATCGGCGATGCCGTCGACCTGATCACGAGCCAGGAGCTGCGCACGATCTACGCACCGACCGGCTCGGACCAGATCAATGTCGGCTTCCTTCAGCAGGACCGCTCGGTCATCGCCTATGTCGACGTCGAGGAAATGCTGTCCAAGCATTTTGCGGTGCTGGGGTCGACCGGCGTCGGTAAATCGACCGGCGTCTCGCTCCTGCTCAACGAGATCCTGAAAGCGCGGCCGAACCTGCGCATCTTCCTGCTCGACGTGCACAACGAGTATGGCCGCTGCTTCGGCGACCGCGCGCTGGTGCTCAACCCGCGGAACCTGAAGCTGCCGTTCTGGCTGTTCAACTTCGAGGAAATCGTCGACGTGCTGTTCGGCGGCCGTGCCGGCGTGCCCGAGGAGCTCGACATCCTCGCCGAGGTGATCCCGCTCGCCAAGGGCGTCTACACCCAGTACCAGAACGCAGACCGCATCGGCCTCAAGCGCATCGATCCCAAGCAGGTCGGCTACACTGTCGACACGCCGGTCCCTTATCGCCTGGTCGACCTGCTATCGCTGATCGACGAGCGTATGGGCAAGCTCGAGAACCGTTCCTCGCGCATCATCTATCACAAGCTGATTTCGCGCATCGAGGCCGTGCGCAACGATCCGCGCTACGCCTTCATGTTCGACAACGCCAATGTCGGCGGCGACACCATGGCCGAGGTGATCAGCCATCTGTTCCGCCTGCCCGCCAACGGCAAGCCGATGACGGTGATGCAGCTCGCCGGCTTCCCGGCCGAAGTCATCGATTCCGTCGTCTCGGTGCTGTGCCGCATGGCCTTCGATTTCGGCCTGTGGAGCGATGGCGTCTCGCCGCTGCTGTTCGTCTGCGAAGAGGCGCACCGCTACGCCTCCGCCGACCGCAACATCGGCTTCGGGCCGACCCGCAAGGCGGTGTCGCGCATCGCCAAGGAGGGTCGCAAATACGGCGTCTATCTCGGCCTCATCACCCAGCGCCCCGCCGAGCTCGACGCCACCATCATCTCCCAGTGCAACACGCTGTTCACGATGCGTCTTGCCAACGACCGCGACCAGGCGCTGCTGCGCGCCGCGGTGTCGGACGCCGCCGCGAATCTCTTATCCTTCGTGCCCTCGCTCGGCACCCGCGAGGTGCTGGCGTTCGGCGAAGGCGTCGCTCTGCCGACGCGGCTGCGCTTCAAGGAGGTGCCGCCGCACCAATTGCCGCGCGGCGAGGCCACCATCTCCAGCGTGCCGTCGGTCACCTCCGGCCACGACATGCATTTCGTCGGCGCGGTGCTCGAACGCTGGCGCGGCGCCACCTCGCAGCGCGACGTGCCGAACGATCCCGTATTCTCGGCTCCGCCGGCGAAGACGCTCTCGAGCGTCGAGGCTCCGATGCTGCAACCCTCGATGGGCCTCGATCCGGACCGCTTCTCGCTGCTGAAGAAGCCGTTGCGGTAAGGTAATTCTCTTTCGCCAACCTCGTCATTGCGAGCGCAGCGAAGCAAATCCAGCGTCCGTCAGCGGCAAGATTCTGGATTTGCTTCGCTGCGCTCGCAAGGACGGACCAAGGGGCGACAGCGCTGGGCCAAGTTGAGCACGGGGCCCGCATCGACTATGGTTGCCGGCTCCAAGCCGGAATCCATGCCATGACAAAAACCGCCGCGCAACGCTTCCCCGCTCCCGCTCTCGACTCGCTCCCCGGCGACATCCGCACGCGTCTTCTCGCCGTGCAGGAGAAGAGCGGCTTCGTGCCGAATGTGTTCCTGACGCTGGCCTATCGTCCCGACGAGTTCCGCGCCTTCTTCGCCTATCACGATGCGCTGATGGAGAAGGACGGCGGCCTGACCAAGGCCGAGCGCGAAATGATCGTGGTGGCGACTTCGGCGGCGAACCAGTGCCAGTATTGCGTGATCGCGCATGGTGCGATCCTGCGCATCCGCGCCAAGAATCCGCTCATCGCCGACCAGGTCGCGGTGAACTACCGCAAGGCCGACATCACGCCGCGGCAGAAGGCAATGCTCGACTTCGCGATGAAGGTCTCGGCTGACGCGCAGCGGATCTCCGAGGGCGACTTCGCCGCGCTCGCGCCGCACGGCTTCAGCGACGACGACATCTGGGACATCGCCGCGATCTCGGCCTTCTTCGCGCTGTCGAACCGGCTGGCGAATTTCACCGGCATGCGTCCAAACGAGGAGTTCTATCTGATGGGACGGTTGCCGAAGACCTGACTGGCAAGACATGACCGAGCTCGATTGGCCCGAAATCCTGCTGCGCCTCGGCGCAGCGACGCTCGCCGGCAGTGCGATCGGTCTGAATCGCGATCTGCAGGGTAAGCCGATCGGCCTGAAGACGCTCGGCATTGTCGGGCTCTCCACCGCGGCCGTCGTGCTGCTCGCTGTCGAGTTCGCTGAGCCCGGCAGAATCAACGATGCGGCAAGCCGGGTGATCCAGGGTATCCTGACCGGGATCGGCTTTCTCGGGGCCGGCGTCATCGTCCACGAGAGCCGAGGTTTTCGCGTGAGCGGCCTGACCAGTGCGGCCTGCACCTTTCTCGCCGCCTGCCTCGGCATTGCCTGCGGCGCCGGACACTGGAAGATCGTCCTGGTCGCACTGGCGTTCGCCTTCGTGCTGCTCACAGTCGGCCGCCGCATCGAGCGCTGGCTGCACCGCGCTCTCGGTGGAAATGAGGATCCGCACCGGCCAGAGGCAAAGCCGCATACGCCCCCCCGGGGCAGCGGCTAAAATCGCAGCCGGCGGCCCCAAAGCGGCTTCAGCAGTTCGAGCGTCGTGAGCACCAGCGATCCCGCACCGAGAGTTAGCGCTTCGGCATCAACTCGAGCGTGATGTGATGCGCCGTGGTGGTACGGTACGGCGCCACTGCCCTAATCATCGTCTGCCGGACCGCACCAGCCGGGCAGATAGACCGCAGCCTTGCTTCTGGCCGCGGCCAGCGCCTTCTCGAGCGCCTTGTCGAAATTGGCTTCCACCGCCTTGCGCGAGACCTGCCGACGCAGGAAGTCGGCCCACAGGAATTCGGAGAAGGGCGTGGTGTCCTTGGCGAAGCCGCCCATGCGGCGCAACTCGCCGGCAAGGCTGCGGAACGGATCGTCCTTGAGGTCGGCGACCGATTTCGGCAGGTCGCGGAATGACCGCCGCTCGCCCTTGGCGTCGTAAGGATAGACCCATCGCTTGTTGTCCATGACGCCCCAGAACGCTTCGCGCTCGACCATCCTGAGGTCGCCGACGATCGTCACCAGCACCTCCTTGACGCCTTCATCGTGCAGCGCGCGGCCGAGATGATGATGGTCGATCACGTAGTAGCGCAAGTCGGGGCCGTAGACGACGGGGATCATGTGCTTGCCGAGCAGGTCGGCCTGCTTCGTCTTGTTGCGCTCGCGCCAGCGCTTGCGCTTCTCCTTGACCTCGCGCATGCCGACCGTCATCTGTGTCGGCCGGAGCGACAGGATCGGGACAGGATGCACTCGCGGCTCGCGCGTATTGGTCATGATCGAAAGGTCCTCGCATGGTTGCAGCTGATGGTCCGGGTTCTCGCGACTATGCCATGGGCCCTCGCGGTACAAAATCCGTTCGGGAAGGACGCGGAGATCACAAGTCGACCGATAGAGCGAGGGTACGAACCTCGTGGCCGTCATTGGGCCTGTCGTTGCAGCGCAACCCGCCCGCCCCCAGCTCGACGGCCGGTTCCCCGATCGCTCCACGCCAGCCCTGCGCACAAATAGTGCAGACGAACAAATGCACGCGAGCATTGAGAAGATTTTCTGCAACGCGCTGCTCACGTGTGCTATCTAAATCGGTGCTTCGGAGTGATCCCCGCCCCCATGAACAATCAGCGGCCCATAAGCTCTGATGACGAGCACCGGGTGCTCCAGTTCAGGCCGCGCACCCCGCCTTTCAAGGCGGCCCAGCCCGGCAGCGGCACCGTGCAACCGCTGCGCGTCGCACCTGAACGGCTGGACCTGTCGCGCTACGAGCAGCCCCGCGCCGAGCCCGACAATTTCCGCCAACGCATGCTTGCCAACATCGCGGCGCTGGCCTTCACCATCGCGCTGACCGCGATCGGGATCTGGCTCGCCGTCAGCATCGCCGACCTGCGTCGGACCCAGGATTGCGTGCTGATGGGCCGCCGCGACTGCGTCAAGATCACGACGCCGCATATTTAGGACCGGCCCGGCGCCGGCGCCTCGCCGAATGGGTCCCCAGCCGGCATCCCCAACCCTGTCCCTCGCTATCCCATGGGCCCGCCCGGCTCCATTGAACTCAGGGCGGCGCTCCGATATACGGGCTTTCGACCCGGCCAGAGGGGGGTTTGAGGGCGTCATCAGGGGCGCGATGCCCGCCCACCGTGCCACTCTGGACAATCTGAAAAATACCCGCAATATATCAAAGGCTTAGTGATGTCTTCCACATTCGATCAGGTCGCCACGATCATCGCTGAAACCTGCGACATCCCGCGCGACACGATCACGCCGGATAGCCATGCCATCGATGACCTCGGCATCGACAGCCTCGATTTCCTTGATATCGCGTTCGCGATCGACAAGCAGTTCGGCATCAAGCTGCCGCTGGAAAAGTGGACTCAAGAGGTCAACGACGGCAAAGCGACCACCGAGCAGTATTTCGTGCTGAAGAATCTGTGCGCCCGCATCGACGAACTGGTTGCGGCCAAGGGCACGAGCGCCTAAGGGCGCGGTCATGCAACTCGAATACTTCCACATGATCGATCGCATCGTCGACCTCAAGGTCGACGAGAAGACGATCGTCGTCGAAGCGCAGGTTCCGAAGGAAAGCACCATCTTCGAGGGACACTTCCCGGGCTATCCCTTGATGCCCGGCGTGCTCCTGATCGAATCGATGGCGCAGGCCTCGGGCTGGCTTCAGCTCGGCGTGTTCAAGTTCGAACGCATGCCGATCTTGGCCGCCGTGAAGGAAGCCAAGGTCCGCGGCTCGGTCTTCCCCGGCGATCTCATGAGCATCGAGGCGAGCCTCACCCATGAAGGCTCCGGCTATGCCATGACCGAGGCCAAGATCAGGGTCGGCGGCAAGCTGCGCGCGAATTCGGCGCTCACCTTCACGCTGATCCCCTTCCCCAATGCGGATATGCGCTCCCACATGGACGCGATCGCCAAGCGCGTCGGATTTCCGCAACAGGCCGTATCGCCATGACTGACACTCCCGCTTCGAAGCCGGGCCAGACCGAGGTCTGGATCACCGGCATTGGGCTCGCCACCTCGCTCGGCGAGGGCCTGGACGCCAACTGGGCCGCGCTTCAGGAGAAGCGCATCAATGTCGACGAGAAGGGCTTTGCACCCTACGTGGTGCATCCGCTGATGCCAGTTGCCTTCGACAACCAGATCCCGAAGAAGGGCGACCAGCGCCAGATGGAAGCCTGGCAGCGAATCGGCACCTATGCCGCCGGTCTTGCGCTCGATTCTGCCGGCATCAAGGGCAACAAGGACATCCTGTCGAAGATCGACATGGTGATCGCCGCCGGCGGTGGCGAGCGCGATCTCAACGTCGACAGCGGCGTGCTGACGGCCGAGGCCAAGGGCGCCAACGCGCCCGGCTTCCTCAACGAGCGGCTGATGAGCGATCTCAGGCCGACGCTGTTCCTGGCCCAGCTTTCGAACCTGCTCGCCGGCAACATCGCCATCGTGCACGGCCTGGGGGGCACATCGCGTACCTTCATGGGCGAAGAGGTCGCCGGCGCCGATGCGGCCCGCATCGCGCTTGCGCGCATCGCCTCGGGCGAGAGCGACATCGCGCTGGTCGGCGGCTCGCACAATGGCGAGCGCAAGGACTTGCTCGTCCTCTATGAATTCGGCGACTTCAATCTGAAGGACAAGTTCGCACCGGTGTGGGCGCGCAAGGACCATCCCGGCTTTGCGCTCGGCTCGGCCGGCGCGTTCCTGGTGCTGGAATCGCGGGCGCATGCGGAAGCGCGCGGCGCCAAGCCGTTCGCCAAGCTCACGAGCGTCGTTGCCGACCTCGCCCGCCGCAAACAGCCCGGCGACATGGCCGCGACGCTGGAGAAGCTTTGGGGAAAGCTGCCCAAGCGCGAGGGTAAGAGCGCGATCATATCGGGAGCGACCGGCGCCGAGCCCGCGACCTCGGAAGAACGCGGTTTCCTGAAGAATCATGCCGACCTCCCGGTCCGCTCGACCGGCACGGTGTTCGGCCACGCCATGGAGACGCAATTCCCGCTCGGAATCGCGCTCGCTGCGCTGTCGATCTCGCGTGGTGCTCTATTCCCGCCGAACGATTCAACCGGGACCGAGATTGAAATGCAGGGCGCGCCTACCCAGATCGTGGTGGTGGGAGCCGGACACTGGCGCGGCGAAGGCATGGCGCTGGTCGAGGCGGTTTAGTTAGCTCAAGCGGGGATCGACATGACTGCACCACGCGACAAACTCGGGCGTCCCGTCGTCGTCGTCACCGGCATGGGCATCATGACCTCGCTCGGTGCCGGCAAGGCCGACAATTGGGCGAAGCTCGTCGCCGGCGAATCCGGCATCCGCACCATCACCCGCTTTCCGATCGACGGGCTCAAGACCACGATGGCCGGCACGGTCGATTTCGTCAGCGTCGATCCGTTCTCCTCCACCGCCCTGTCCGAACGGATGGCCGAGCTGGTGACGCAGGAAGCGCTGGAGCAGGCCGGCATCGGCGCGAAGGCCGATTTCCCGGGTCCCCTTTTCCTTGCGGTTGCACCGGTCGAGGTCGAATGGCCGCAGCGTCGCGAACTCGGTCGCGCCGTCGGCCAGCTCGACATCACCTATGACGATTTGCTGCGCATTTCCGGCGGCGGCAAGTTCAGCGCCTACCATCATCGCTTCATGTTCGGCTCGGTCGCAGCCCATCTCGCCGAGACGTTCGGCACCAAGGGCTCGCCGATCTCGCTGTCGACGGCCTGCGCCTCGGGCGCGACCTCGATCCAGCTCGGCGTCGAGGCGATCCGCCGCGGCGAGACGGACGCCGCGCTGTGCGTCGCGACCGACGGCACCGTCAACCCGGAAGCGCTGGTGCGCTTCTCGCTGCTCTCGGCGCTGTCGACCCAGAACGATCCGCCGCAGGCGGCTTCCCGCCCCTTCTCCAAGAACCGCGATGGCTTTGTGATGGCCGAAGGCGCCGGCGCCCTGGTGCTCGAGAGCTACGAGGCGGCGACTGCGCGCGGCGCAAAGATCCTCGGCGTGATCGCTGGCTGCGGTGAGCTCACCGATTCCTTCCATCGCACCCGCTCCTCGCCCGACGGCAAGCCGATCATCGGCTGCATGAACAAGACGCTGGCCGATGCGGGCATGACGCCGGACCAGATCGACCACATCAACGCGCACGGCACCTCGACGCCCGAAAACGACAAGATGGAGTTCAACACGACATCGGCCGTGTTCGGCGAGCTTGCGCAGAAGATTCCGGTCACCTCCAACAAGTCGATGGTCGGCCACACCATCTCGGCCGCCGGCGCGGTGGAGGCGATCTTCTCGCTGCTCACGCTGGAGCATCAGCGCATTCCGCCGACGATCAACTACGAGACGCCGGATCCCACGATCCTGTTCAACGTCGTCGGCAACAAGGCGCGCGATGCCCGCGTCACCGCGGTGATGTCGAACTCGTTCGGCTTCGGCGGCCAGAACGCCTCGTTGATCCTGACCCGCGAACCGGCCTGACCGGACGCATGGCGCTGCTGACTGCGAGCACGAAGGCCCGCGCGCGGGAGGCTGCCAAGTCGCTCGGCGGAAGTCTGATCGGCGCGGCGACCGTCGCGATGCTGCGCACCACGCGCTATTTCGATCCGGTCAAGACCTCGGATTTTTTCGCGCGCGCCGTGAAGCTGATCGGCCCGCGCCTGCGCGAGCACCGCATCGGCCGCGCCAATCTCACCGCCGCCTTTCCGGAGAAATCGCCGGAGGAGATCGAACAGATCCTGATGGGCGTCTGGGACAATCTCGGCCGCGTCGGCGCCGAGTTCGCCCATATCGATCATGTCTGGGACTACGACCGCGATGTCCCGGAGAAGAGTCGGATCGAAATTTCTCCGCGCAGCATCGAGCTGTTCGACCAGATCCGCGAAGACGGCAAGCCGGCCCTGATCTTCGCCGCGCATCTGGCCAATTGGGAATTGCCGGCGCTCGCCGCCGTCGCGCACGAACTGGATACCGCGATTCTCTATCGCCGCCCGAACATCGCTTCCGCCGACCGCATCATCCAGGAGATGCGCCAGGTCAACATGGGCACGCTGATCCCGGCCGGCCGCGATGCGCCGCTGCGGCTCGCGCAGGCGCTCAAGGACGGCAAGCACGTCGCGATGCTGATCGACCAGTATCTGACCGCAGGTGTCGAGGTCACCTTCTTCGGCCGCAAGACCCGCGCCAACCCGATGCTGGCGCGCCTCTTACGCCAGATCGAATGCCCGATCCACGGCGTGCGCATCATCCGCCTGCCCGGCGGCCGCTTCCGCGGCGAGCTGACCGAGGAGATCCCGCCGGTGCGCGACGCCGAGGGCAGGATCGACATCCAGGGCACGACCCAGGCGATCACGAGCGTCGTGGAAGGCTGGGTCCGCGAGCATCCCGAGCAGTGGTTGTGGCTGCATCGAAGGTGGCGGTAGACGCTGGTGCTATTTGCTCAGCGGCCGCATTCGGACTCGGCCGGGCTCGATCACAGAAAAATGGCCCACCCAATCGTCACGGGCCAAGATTAGGTCGGCGAGGACTTGCCAATCCGCCCGGGTGCCGGCGGAGGGATGCGTAATAATACGATACCGCATGCGGCCGGTAGCGGTGACGCTTTGGCCAATTCCCCAAAGTCCTCATCGAAGGTGAGCAGGATCCGTTGTTCGTGCGAAGCCTGCGCCAATACTTCGCGATCGCTGCTACCAGGCGCCGAAGCTCTGATCCAGATGACGTCGTGACCTGATGCGCGAAGTGCATCGACCGCGGAGCCAGGAAAATTCTCGTCCGCGAGGAAACGCATCTCAAGCTGCGGTCGGGTGAACCCGTTCGGCGCTAAGGGAATCGCGCGCGTAAGCCAGACAGGCGAGAATGTCCTCGCGCGAAAGGCCTGGATAGTTGGCCAAAATGTCGGCTTCGCTCCAACCGTCTGCCATCAGTCCGATGATGAACTCGACCGCAATGCGGGTCCCGCTAATCACGGGCTTCCCAGCAAGGACATCAGGTGCGAGCGAGATGCGAGAATGCTCAGTCATCACTTGGGCTCAATCGCTGCGTTCGAGGCCCATACTAGCTCAAATTTCCATCATGCGCGATTGAGAAATTCGAGGCGCTCATACGCCCTACTGCTCCGGCAGTCCCGCATCCACCTCGGCCTGCACGACACGCTCCCAGGCCTCGACACACACCGGGCTCGCGTTCTTCATCGGCGGCGAGACGCTTTGTCTGGTCGTGCCGGGCCGCAGCTTCAATCCCTCGGCGATCGCCGCCCTCGCCTCCTCGAGGCGGCCCGTTCTCAGGTAGGCGGCCCCAAGCAGGAAGTGCGAGCGGCCGGTCCCGGGCGCGATGGCGATCGAACGCTGTAGCCAGGGCAACGCCTCCTCGTAGCGCCCCATCAAGGCATAGGTCATGCCCGCGCCGAGCAGCCAGGTCCAGCGCGAGGCCTGCGGCGTGTCGTAACGATCGGCCTGCAGGAACGTCGCGAGCGCATCGTCGAAGCGGCCGAGATAGACCTGCCCGAGGCCGATCAGATAGAGCGCAGATCCGTTCCACGGATCGAAGCTCAAGGCCTTGGCGCAGGTGACGAGACTCTCGACAAAATGGTTGGTCGCGCTGAGGAAGCGGCAATAGGCCTCGAGCACCGCAATCGAATTCGGCTTCGACCGCAGCGCCTGCTCGAGCGTCGCGTTGGCCCTGGCCTCGACCGCGACAGCCTCCTCCGGGCTGAACCAGACCATCTGGATGCCGCGCATCTGCAGCGAAGCGAGCGCAACCGCGATGTCGAGATTGTCGGGGTAGTCGCTGAGCGCCTTCTGCAGCATGGCCTGTGCCGCGCCAAAACGCTCGCGCGTGGTCTGGTTGATCGATGCGAGCGCCTGCTCCACGGCCACCTTGTCGCCGCCGGCCGACGCTCCCGCGACCGGGGCGCGCGGCACACGCGCCTCCAGAATTTCGTTGAGACGGCGCGCAAGCCCATGACCGACGCCTGCGACGAGGCGCGACTGCGCGAGCTGCGCATCCATCTCCTCCGCGGCGACCGACGCTGCGATGACCGACTGGACCTCGCCAGTCGCGGCCTTGATGATGCGCGCACGCAGCGTCCAGGACTGGTCGCGACGCTCTAGTTCGCCGCGCAGTTCGTAATCGGACGGTGTGAGGGACGCAGCAGTACCGTCGCCGCCCTTGGCCGCCAGTCGCGGCGCAACCACGCTGATGTTCTGGACCTTGGCAAAACCGTCGGTGAGGCGCGCGGTGACCTCGGCGGCCATTGCCGCGCCGCGCGCGTCCTTGCTGTCGTCAACGATCGGCATCACCGCGAGCCGCGGCGGCGTTCGCTTGAACAGGAGGTCCGGCTTCAGCACGGGCGCAGCAACCGCAAGCCCCATGACGATCACACAAAGCCCGGCGACGGCGGCAACAGTGGCCTGCCGGCTCAAGCCGAACATGGCGCGCTGCGGCCTCGCGGCGACCTCGGCCGGTGGCAGGGGCGCAACCCCGCCGGTCGGGTCCGTCGCCGTCCGCTCGGCCGGCGCCGGATCGGCGGCGGGCGCAGCCACGACCTCCGTCGCCAGCAAATAGCCGCCGCCGGAAGCGAGCTTGATCAGCTGCCGCCGCTCGTCGCCGAGCGCTGTGCGAAGCTCCCTGATGCATTGAAACAGGCTGTCCTCGCCGACATGGACGTTCGGCCAGACCGCCTCCATCAGCTCCTGCTTGCTCAGCACGCGGCCGCCGCTGGCGGCAAAGAGCCGGAGCATCTCGAAAGTCTTGGGCCGGAGCTTGATCGGCGTGCCATCGGCCCCGCGCAGCTCCGCACGCTGCTGATCCAGCTCAAAGCCGGCGAAACGAAGCAAGTGATCCCCCAACACGTCTCTCAAGGCGGCTCCATATAGCGGAAGTCTGCCGAAAATGCCCGAAAATCGGGTCTGAAACACAAATATCAGAAACTTTCAGAAATGAGCCAAGCCCTTATCAGGACACCAATCCCCACCCGATGCGAAGAATCCGGTCGAGGACTCGGACCGCGTGCTGGGGGAAGTGGTGAGGACGGGGAAAGATTATTTCAAAGCGACCCGCCACCTGCGGGCCGCGCTGCTGACGTCGTCGGCACTGGCCTTGGCCTGGACCCTGCCGGCCGGGCCGGCGCGCGCCGCGTCGGACGGCACCTGGCTCGCCTCCCCCGGCAGCAACGATTACGGCAACGGCGCCAATTGGGACGGCGGCTTCGTGCCTGTCGGCACGGCCTCGTTCGGTACCTCCAATACCACCAGCCTGGTGATTGCGATCGCCAGCGTCGGCGGCTGGACCTTCAATGCCGGCGCCTCGAACTACACGTTTGCCGTCGGCAACTCGCTGAACTTCACGGGCGCCGGCATCACCGTCAACGGCGGCAGCGTCACCATCAACATCAACGGCGGCGGAGATCTGTCTTTCTCCAACACCAGCTCGGCCGGCAGCGCCACCATCACCAACAACAACTACCTGCAGTTCTTCGGCAACAGCACGGCGGGCAACGCCTCCATCACCAACACCAGCTTCAACATGCTGTTCTTCAACGACTTCAGCACGGCAGGCGACGCCACCATCACCAACAACGTCAACGGAAATCTGTCTTTCTACAACAACAGCACGGCCGGCAGCGCCACCATCATCAACAGCGGCAACCTGCGTTTCCTCGATGCCAGCACGGCCGGAAGCGCCACCCTTATCAACAACGTCGGAGGCTCCGTCGATTTCTCGAACAGCACCGGTCCGCACGGCGACGGCAGGCTGAGCGCAGGCTCGATCGCGGGCGCCGGCGCTTACAACCTCGGCGCCAATGAGCTGACGGTCGGCTCCAACAATTCCTCGACCGAGGTCAGCGGCATCATCTGGGGCGCCGGCGGCTCGCTGGTCAAGATCGGCACCGGCACGCTGACCCTGTCGGGCGCCAATAGCTATACCGGCGGCACCACGATCAACGGCGGCACGTTGCAGCTCGGCAGTGCCAGCAGCGTCGGCACCATCCTGGGGACAGTCACCATCGGCAATGCGGGCACATTCAATGTCGTCAACGCCGACACGAGCGCTATCACTGGCATCTCGAACAGCGGCACACTCTATTTCCGCAACGCCAGCACGGCGGCAAGCGCAACCATCACCACCGACACCAACACAACGACGGCATTTTACGACACCAGCACGGCTGACAACGCGACCTTCAACAACGGCGGCTTGACGTATTTCTACAACACGAGCACGGCGGGCAGCGCCACCATCACCAACCTCACCTATGGCCAGCTCAGCTTCAACAACTCGAGCACCGCTGCAAACGCCAACATCACCAGCGGAACTTGGGGCTTCATCGGCTTCAATGATTCGAGCACGGCCGGCAGCGCCACCATCGCGAACAACATGACCAGCTTCTTGTGGTTCCACGGCACCAGCACGGCTGGCAATGCCACCATCACCAACAACGGCGGCTCCGTCATATTTTCCGACACCAGCACCGCCGGCAGCGCGACGATCAACAACAACGGACAGCTTTCCTTCACCAATTCGAGCACGGCCAGCAATGCCGTCATCACCAACACCAACTCGATCAATTTCAACCGAACCAGCACGGCCGGAAACGCAGGCATCACCAACAACAGCGTCTTGAGTTTCAGCGAATCGAGTACGGCGGCCAGCGCAACCATCACCAATAACCTCACGACGTATTTCTCCGGCGCCAGCACGGCCGGCAGCGCGGCCATCAACAACACCTATAATCTGTCCTTCAATGGCGCCAGCACGGCAGGCAATGCCGTCATCACCAACAATGGCAACGGCCCCTTCCACAGTTCCGTCGGAAGCACCTTTTTCGCGGACAACTCGACTGCGGGCAATGCGCAGTTGATCAACAACGACCTGAACGCCGTCTTCGATTTCTCCCGCAGCTCCGGCCCGAACGGCGACCACAAGCTCAGCGCCGGCTCGATCGCCGGCGTCGGCACGTTCTATCTCGGCGCCAACGCGCTGACCGTCGGCGGCAACAATTTGTCGACCGCCGTCAGCGGCGTGATCGCCGACGGCGGCGCGAGCGGCGGTACCGGCGGTTCGCTGGTGAAATCGGGCACCGGCACGCTGACGCTGTCCGGCGCCAACACCTACACCGGCGGCACCACCTTCGCCGGCGGAACGGTCAGCGTCTCCGCGGACGCCAATCTGGGCGACCTCGCGGGCAGCCTGACCTTCAACGGCGGCACCTTGCAGATATCAGGCACGGCATTCACCGCCACCGCGCGCACCATCAACTGGGGCGCAGCAGGTGGCTCGTTCGACATTGCGGACGCCGCCAACAATTTCACCGTCAGCCAGAATCTCAGCGGCGGCGCGCTGACCAAGTCCGGCGCCGGCACGCTGACCTTGACCGGCGCGGCGGGTTTTTCCGGCGCGACGGTGTCCGCCGGCACGCTGGCATTCCTCAACAGCACGGCTGGCAGCGCTGTTATCGCCAACAACGCGCAGCTGGCGTTCTACGGCAACTCCACAGCCGGCAGCGCGACCATCACCAACAGCGGCAATGTGCTGTTCGACGGCAACTCCACGGCCGGCAACGCGCAGCTCGTCAACGTCACCTCCGGCGCCGTCATCGACTTCCACACCCCCGGCCCGGGCAGCGACGGCAAGATCAGCGCCGGCTCCATCGCCGGCAACGGCCACTTCAACCTCAACGGGGCAGAGCTGACGGTCGGCGGCAACAACCTGTCGACCACCGTCACCGGCGTGCTCACCGGCGACGGAAGCGTCACCGGTACATCGCTGGTCAAGACCGGCACCGGCACGCTGACGCTGTGGGGCATCAACACCTACACCGGCGCCACGATCGTGAACGCCGGCACGCTGGCGGTGAACGGCCCGATCATCGCCTCCAGCAGCCTCACCGTGAACAGCGGCGGCACGCTCGGCGGCACCGGCACCGTCGGCAACACGACAATCGCGAGCGGCGGCACGCTGGCGCCGGGCAATTCCGTGGGCACACTCAGCGTCAGCGGCAGCCTCGCCTTCAGTGCCGGCAGCTTCTACAGGGTGGAAGTCTCCGCCACCGCCGCCGACCGGACCAATGTCTCGGGCACCGCGACGCTGACCGGCGCCACCGTGCAGGCGGTGGCGCTGCCCGGCAGCTTCCGCAGCCAGACCTACACCATTCTCAATGCGACCGGCGGCCTTGCCGGAACGAAGTTCGCCGGGCTGAGCGTGAGCGGCAGCTTCAGCCCCACCCGCAACCCGCACCTCACTTACGACGTCAACAACGTCTATCTCGTGCTCGATCCCAGCGCGATCGTGCTGCCGGCGGGCACAGGCGCCAACCAGAGCAACGTCGCCGGCGCCATCAACAAGGCGGTCGAGGGCGGCGCGACGCCGCCGGCCGGCTTCGATGCGCTGCTCAACATGGGCCAGCCGCAGCTCAACCACGGGCTCAGCCAGGTCTCCGGCCAGCCCGGCGCCGCCGGCACGCAGGCCTCGTTCAACGCCACGCAGCAGTTCATCGGCATGCTTGATCCCTTTGGCGGCGGCCGCACGGACGGCGAGCGCGGCGGCACGGCCAGCGATGGCGGGACGCTGGGCTACGCTTCCACCGCACCAAACGACGCCGGGCTACGCGAAGCCTACGCCGCAGTGACACCGCGCGAGGCGAGCGGCGAGGTCATCGACCGGCGCTGGGGCGTGTGGGCCTCCGGCTATGGCGGCGCCAGCACGTTGAACGGCAACGCCGCATCAGGTTCGAGCACCACCACCAGCCACATCTACGGCACCGTGGTCGGCGCGGACTATCGGATATCGCCGAACACGCTGGTCGGCTTTGCGCTCGGCGGCGCCGGCTACAACTTTGCGCTGTCCGACAGTCTCGGCAGCGGCCGCGCCGACCTGTTCCAGGCCGGCTTCTACGGCCGCCACAATTTTGGGCCCGCCTATATCTCAGCAGCGCTCGCCTATGGCTGGCAGGACGTCACCACCGACCGCACCGTGACGGTCTCAGGCACCGACAAGCTCACCGCCAATTTCAAGGCCAGCACCTTCTCGGGCCGCCTCGAAGGTGGCTGGCGCTTCGCACCAATCCGCGCCTCCAGCTTCGGCGTGACGCCCTACGCGGCCGCACAAGTCACCACATTCCACCTGCCCGGCTATGGCGAGACCGCGATCGCCGGCAGCAACCAGTTCGCGCTGTCCTACACCGCGCAGGACACAACAAATGTCCGCACCGAGCTCGGCGCCCGCACCGACCAGCGCTTCCTGGTCGATAACGGCGTGCTCACGCTGCGCGGCCGGCTCGCCTGGGCGCACGACACCAACACCAGCCGTCTCGTGAACGCCGTCTTCCAGACGCTGCCGGGCGCTGCCTTCACCGTCAGCGGCGCGCGTCCCGCCGCCGACTCCGCGTTGGCCGGCGGCCGGGCCGCAATGAAATGGAAAAACGGCTTATCGCTCGCAGGCACCGTCGAGGGCGAATTCTCGCGCAGCACGCAGACCTACACCGGCAACGGCACGGTGCGGTATGAGTGGTAGGAAGCGCCTTGCTCTCGCGCTGCGCCCGCACGTCGATTGAGCCAAGCCGGATCGCGACTTAAGCACCGCCACCGCCGGCAACCCGCAGATGGCGTTTCTACTGTGCATGGGGTTGTTTTGCGGAATTTCGTTTGTCGGGTCGGCTCCCAAGCCGCCTACCGCCCCGTCTTCACCTTGGTCCACAGCCGGTTGATGATGCGCTGGGTCGCCGGCTCGCGCGCCGTGATGACGAACAGCTTTGCGAGCGTCGCCTCGTCGGGATAGATGTTCTTGTCGTTCAGAATCTTCGGGTCGACCAACTTTTGGCTCGCGAGGTTGCCGTTGGCGTAGGACAGGAAGTCCGAGTTCTTGGCGGCAACGTCGGGGCGGTAGAGATAGTTGATCAGCTCGTAGGCTTCGCTGACGTTCTTGGCATCCGCGGGGATCGCGAGATTGTCGAAGAACATCTGCGCGCCCTCCTTCGGGATCGCGTAGCCGATCTCGATGCCGCTCTTGGCCTCGGCCGCGCGGGCACGCGCCTGCATGATGTCGCCGGACCAGCCGACGACGAAGCAGATCTCGCCGGTCGCGAGCGCGCTTAAGTATTCGGACGAGTGGAATTTTCGCACGGAGGGGCGGACTTTTGCCACGACATCGGCGGCCTTCTCCAGGTCCGCCTGCTTGGTCGAATTCGGATCGAGCCCGAGATAGTTCAGCGCCGCCGGGAAGATGTCGTCGGCGGAATCGAGCATGTGCACGCCGCAGTCTTTGAATTTTGCCAGGTTCTCCGGCTTGAACACGACGTCCCAGCTCTCGATCTTCGCGTCGGCACCCAGGATCTGCTTCATCTTGGCGACGTTGTAGCCGATGCCCGTCGTGCCCCACATATAGTTGGCGGCGTAGACGTTGCCGGGGTCATAGGTGGCGAGGCGCTGCGTCACCAACGGCCAGGCATTGGCGAGGTTAGGCAGCTTCGTCTTATCGAGCTTCTGGAAGATGTTCGCCTTGATCTGGCGCTGCAGGAAGTAAGCCGTGGGCACCACGACGTCGTAGCCGGACTTGCCGGCCATCAGGCGGGTCTCCAGCGTCTCATTGGCGTCGAAGGTGTCGTAGACCACCTTGATGCCGGTCTCCTTGGTGAAGGCTTCAAGGACGTCCGGCGCCATGTAGTTGGACCAGTTGTAGAAGTTGACGACTCGCTCCTCCGCGCCTGCAGGAGCGGAGAACAACGTCAGCGCTGCGGCGATGGCAAGACGAAACCTCGAGCGGCTGACGTTCGTCATCACTGGTCTACCTCTTGCGTCCACGCACCGCGTCCGACAGCCGCTCCAGCGCGGTGTCGAGGGTCTCGTCCTTCTTGGCAAAGCAGAAGCGCACCACTGATGTCACCGGGTCCTGCTCGTAGAAGGCCGAGACCGGGATCGCGGCGACCTTGTAGTCCTTCACGATGCGCCAGCAGAACTCGGTGTCGCTCTCGTTCAGCCCGAGCGGCGACAGGTCGACGGTGAGGAAGTAGGTGCCCTGCGACTTCAGCACCGGGAAGCCGAGGCTCTCCAGCCCCCTGGTCAGGCGGTCCCTGCTCCGCGTCAGATCCTGACGCATCGACAGGAAGTAGTCGTCGGACTTGCCGAGGCCGTAAGCGACGGCAGCCTGGAGGTTCGGCGCGGTGGTGAACGTCAGGAACTGGTGCACCTTGGCGGCGACGCGCAAGAGCTGTGGCGCGGCACAGACGAAGCCGATCTTCCAGCCCGTGAGCGAGAAGATCTTGCCGGCCGAGCCGACCTTGATGGTGCGCTCGCGCATGCCCGGAATGGTGATCAGCGGGATGTGCTTGTGCTCGTCGAAGGTGACGTGCTCCCAGACCTCGTCGCAGATCGCGATGACATCGAACTCCTGGCAGTAGCGCGCCAGCAGTTCGAGATCCTCGCGCGGATAGACCACCGCGGAGGGATTCAAGGGATTGTTGAAGAGCACCGCCTTGGTCTTTGAATTGAACACGCTTTTCAACATGTCCTCATTCAGCCGCCAATGGGGCGGCTCGAGGCGGACGAGGCGCGGAATGCCGCCGGCCTGACGGATGATCGGCAAATAGGAATCATAGACCGGCTGGAAGCAGACCACTTCGTCGCCGGGCTGAACCACGGCGAGGATAGCCGAGGTCAGCGCCTCGGTGCCGCCGGACGTGACCATCACCTCGCTCATCGGATCGAGCTTGAGGCCGTGCCAATGGCCGTAATGGGTCGCGATCGCCTGGCGCAGCTCCGGCAGGCCCATCATCGAGGGGTACTGGTTGTAGCCATTCAGCGAGGCCTCGGCCGCGGCGCGCCGGATGTCCTCAGGCCCGGGATCGTCGGGGAACCCCTGGCCGAGATTGATGGCATTGTTGTCGCGCGCGGCCTGCGACATCGCCTCGAAGATGGTGACGGGAAGATCGGCGAAGACCTTGTTCAAGGACGAGCTTTTGGACATCGGGCCGATCAGCCACCGACCTTGCTGGGAAGACCCGCTGCCTTCCAGCCGAGCATGCCGCCGGCCAGATGCTTGTCGTAAGGCAGGCCCGCCGCCTGCGCCGCGAGCGAGGCCGTCACCGAGCGCTTGCCCGAGCGGCAGGCGAACACGACCTCCTTGCCCGCGGAGTCGGGAATCGCCTTGGGATCGAAGGTCGAGAGCGGAACCACCACGCCATAGGGATAGGCTTCGGCCTGAACCTCATTCGGCTCACGGACGTCGACGAGCAGATAGCGCCCTTCCGCGACACCCTTGGAGACCTCGTCCGGGGTCAGATCCTGTACCTGGTTTGCCACTTCATCCTCCAACGTCGCAAGGCGCATGCCGGGCGATCCCGGCCGGCGGCAACCTCGCCTCTCGGGAAACGAAAATCAAGCGCCACAAGGGCTTGAGCCGCGCGGCGCAAGTTAAAGCTAAATCGCAGCGACTTGAAGTCCGGCTTTCGGGGTCTATGCCCGGAGATTCCGTTTCAGTTCTCACCATTCCTTCGGTGTCATTCCCCGCGACCCGGCTACGCCAAGGCTTCGCCGGGGTTGAGGTCCAGGGGCGCCGAAGCTTTAGCGTAGGCGGCAAGCGGCGAATCCAGTACGCCGCGGCTGCTCGGTGAATCACGGGCGCTTCGGAGTACTGGATCGCCCGGTCGAAACATCGGGCCGGGCGATGACAGCGATGGCGACGGATGGAGCCCCGGCTGAAAGCTAAATCGTCACCTGCGTGCCGACCTCGACGACGCGGCCGCTTGGGATCTGGAAATAGTCGGTGGCATCGTTGGCGGCGCGGCTGAGCGAGATGAACAGCCGGTCCTGCCAGCGCGGCATGCCGGAATGGGCGGCGGGCTTGAGCGCCCTTCGCGACAGGAAGAACGAGGTCGACATGATGTCGAACTGCCAGCCCAGCTTGCGGGCGATCGCCAGCGCCTTCGGCACGTTGGGCGATTCCATGAAGCCGAACTTCAGTGTCACCTTGGAGAAGGTCGGTGAGATTTGCTCCAGCCTCACCCGGTCCGCCGGATCGATCCGCGGGGTCTGCGCGGTCTCGATGGTGAGAATGACATTCTTCTCGTGCAGCACCTTGTAGTGCTTCAGACTATGCATCAGCGCGGTCGGCGCGCTGAGCGGGTCCGAGGTCAGGAACACCGCGGTACCCGGCACCCGTTGCGGCGGCCGCTTCTCCAGCATGGCGACCAGGTCGGCGAGCGGAAACTCGAGCTTGCGCGACTTCTCGAACAAGAGCCGGCTGCCGCGCCGCCAGGTGTACATCAGGATGATCATGACCGCACCGAGCGCCAGCGGCACCCAGCCGCCCTCGAAGACCTTCAAGAGATTGGCGGTCAGGAAGGTCAGGTCGAGGAACAGGAACGGCGCAATCAGCGCGCCCGCGGCGAGCGGCGACCACCGCCACCCCTTCCAGACCACGACGAAACCCATCATGGCCGTGACCACCATCGTGCCGGTGACGGAGATACCGTAGGCGGAGGCGAGCGCGGACGAGGAGCGGAACAGCAGCACCAGAAGGACCACGAAAACCAGCAACAGCTGGTTGATGCGCGGGATGAAGATCTGGCCGGAATGGGCTTCCGACGTATGGCGAATTTCAAAGCGTGGCAGCAGCCCGAGCTGGATCGCCTGCCGCGTCAAGGAATAGGCGCCGGTGATGACGGCTTGGCTCGCGATGACCGTGGCGGCAGTGGCCAGCACGACCATGGTGCCGCGAACAAAGCCTTGCGGGAAGAGCTGGAAGAACGGGCTCACGATCGCGCCGGGGTCACTGAGGACGAGCGCCCCCTGCCCGAGATAGTTCAGCGCCAGCGACGGCAGCACGATAGAGAGCCAGGCGAACTGGATCGGCCGCTTGCCGAAATGGCCGAGGTCGGCATAGAGCGCCTCGGCGCCGGTGACGGCCAGGAACACGGCGCCCAGCGTGACGAAGCCGATGATGCCATGGTGCAGCATGAAGGACACGGCATAGAGCGGGTTCAGCGCGAGCAGCACCTGCGGCTGCTGGATGATCGGATGGATCGCCGCGGCCGCAAGCACCGCGAACCACACGCACATGATCGGGCCGAAAAAGGCGGCAACGCGCGCCGTGCCACGGGATTGCACGGCGAACAGACCGGCCAGGATCACGACGGTCAGCGGAACGATATAAGGCTCGAATGTCAGGGTGACGTCCTTCATGCCCTCGATCGCCGACAGCACCGAGAGCGCCGGCGTGATCACGGCATCACCATAGAACAGGGCGCCAGAGATGATGCCGAGCAGGACGATGGTCGCCCCGCCGGTGCCAACCGCCCGCTGGGCCAGCGCCATCAGCGCCAGCGTGCCGCCCTCGCCGTTGTTGTCGGCGCGGAGCAGGATCACCACGTATTTGAGCGTCACCACGACGATGAGCGCCCAGAGGATCAGGGAAAGCACGCCGAGCACGGCCGCCGGCGTCGGCAAGCCCTCGGCGCCCGAGGCCGCCATCACCGCCTCGCGGAACGCGTAGAGCGGGCTGGTGCCGATATCGCCATAGACGACGCCAATACTGCCGAGCGTCAGGGCGCCGAAACCGGCGGTGGTATGGGCCTCGCCATGCCCGTTGGCCGCCGCCGTCTCCGGGGCGGGAACTGCTACGTCACTGGTCATGGAAGAGCCCTATGGCCTCGACAATGCTTCACGGCACAACGGCGGAAAAGCGCGCGGCTTATAGTCCTGCGCTGCCGGCATAGCCTAGCCCGATTTCGGGCCCTAGCCATGCTAATTTTGCATGGATTCACCAGTTGCGTTCAAATAGTGACTTGGGTTCCGACTTCAACCACCCGCCCGGTGGGAATCTGGAAATAGTCGGTTGCATCGTTGGCCGACCGGCTCAGCGCGATGAATAGGTGATCCTGCCAGAGCGGCATGCCCGACTGCGCCGAGGCTTTCAGCGACCTTCGCGACACGAAGAAGGAGGTCGACATGATGTCGAACTGCCAGCCCTGCTTGCGCGCGATCGCGAGCGCCTTGGGCACGTTCGGCTGCTCCATGAAGCCGAAGCGCAAGCGGACCTTGGAAAACTTGTCGCTGATCTTTTCCATCCTGAATCGCTCCGACAGATCGACCCGCGGCGTATGCGCGGTCTCGATGGTCAGGATCACGTTGTGCTCATGCAGCACCTTGTTGTGCTTGAGATTGTGCAGGAGCGCGGTCGGCACGAAAGCGGGATCGCTGGTCAGGAATACGGCGGTGCCCTTGACGATGTGCGGCGGCCGCTTCTCCAGGCTGCGGATCAGATCGTCCAGCGGCACCTCGATCCGTCGCGTCTTCTGCATCAGAATTCCAGAGCCCTTGCGCCAGGTCCAGATCGTCCCAGCCATTGCCGCGCCAAACAGCAGCGGCACCCAGGCGCCCTCGAGCAGCTTGAGTAGATTGGCGCTGAAGAAGCTCAAATCGACGACAACGAAGGGCATGATGACGGCCGCGGCCGCCGCCGCACGCCAATTCCACAATTTCCAGATCACGACGAAGCCCATGATGCCGTCGGCGACCATGGTGGTTGAGACCGCAATGCCGTAGGCCGAGGCCAGATTGCTGGGGGTGTGGAACAGCAGCACCAGCAGCATCACGCCGATCAGCAGCAAGCGGTTGACACGCGGCAGATAGATCTGGCCGGCATGGGATTCGGAGGTGTAACGCACCTCGAAACGCGGCAGGAGGCCGAGCTGCACGGCCTGATAGACCAGCGAATAGGCGCCGGTGATCACCGCTTGGCTCGCGATCACGGTTGCGGCCGTCGCAAGCCCGACCAACGGCAGCACCAGCTTCTCGGGCACCATGCGATAGAAGGAATGCTCGATCGCGCTGGGATCGGACAGCACCAGCGCCCCCTGCCCGAAATAGTTGATCAGGAGCGCGGGCAACACGAAGAACATCCAGGCCGACTGGATCGGCTTGCGGCCGAAATGGCCGAGATCGGCGTACAGCGCCTCGCCCCCCGTCACCGCCAGGAACACGGCGCCGAGTGTCACGAGGCCGATCGTGCCGTGTGACAGCACGAACTGCACCGCGTAATAGGGATTGATCGCCGCCAGCACGGAGGGGTCATCGACGATATGGACGGCCCCCATCACGGCGATGGCCGTGAACCAGACCACCATCACCGGCCCGAATGCCGAGGCGACCAGTGCGGTCCCCTTGCTCTGGACCGCGAACAGCGCCACCAGAATGAGGACGGTGAGCGGCACGACATAGTGCTCGAGCGCGGGAGTTGCGAGCTTCAGGCCTTCGACCGCCGAGAGTACCGATATCGCCGGCGTGATCATGGAATCGCCGATGAACATCGAGGCGCCGACCACGCCCAGCGCGAGCAGGAACCAGCTCCGCCGCCCGAGCGCGCGCTGGCCGAGCGCCATCAGCGAGAGCGTGCCGCCCTCCCCGTTATTGTCGGCGCGCAGCAACAGCAGGACATATTTCGCGGTGACGACGATCAGCAGTGCCCACAGGATCAGCGAGAGCACGCCGAGCACGATGACGCGTGAGACCGGCTCGCCATGGGCCGCGCCCCTGACCGCCTCGTGGAAAGCATAGAGCGGCGAGGTGCCGATATCGCCGAAGACGACGCCGATGCTCCCGAGCGTAAGGGCCCAAAAGCCTGATGTGACCGGTTGCACATCCTGAGTCTCGGTCGATGTGATGCTCGCCGTCATGAGGGTGGAAAACGCTTGGTCCCTGAATTTGATCCGGCGCCTTTTGACGCTTCCCGCGCGCCTGTCAATCGGCCTCCACCATAGCAGGCACCGGGACAGAAGCTGTGACGCCGCAGCAACGTTCATCGCCTGCGCGACGACATGCCTCAGGTAAGATGGTAACGCAAGGGGCCTATTTTCCGAGCATGATCTCGTCGGGAAAACCGGTGCCTACTTTGCGCAAACGAGGCCCTTCGGGTGCGGATCATGCTCACGGCTTCAGATTCGGCGGCAGCGGCGGATCTTCGCGCATCAGCGTGATGGTCACCCGCCGGTTGGCGGCGAGCGAGGGATCGTCCGGAAACAGCGGCTGGGTGTCCGCCTTGCCCGAGACGGCGAAAAAGTGCGACGGCGGCAGGCCCTCGCGTTCGAGGATCTGGCGCACGGCATTGGCGCGGTCGGCCGACAGATCGAAGGCGCCGTAGTCGCTGCGGGTCGGCACGAAGCCCGCCGCGGTGTGACCGGCGATGGAAACGCGGAGCGGCGTGGCCTTGAGTGGGATCGCGAGCTTCTCGACCAGGCGGCGGGTGCGGTCATAGGGCACCTTGGAGCCGTCGGCGAACATCGAGCGGCCATCCTGGTCGACGATCTCCAGGTTGAGGCCCTGCTTGGTCTCCTCGAACATGATGTGCTTGGACATCTCGGTCAGTTCCGGCATGTCCTGCAACGCCTGGCGCAGCGAGGCCGCCGCCAGCGCGAAATTGCGGTCGACCTTGACCTTGGCCCCCGACGTGCGGTCGCGGTCCTCCTGATCCGGCGTCGGCGTGTTCGAGGCGTCCTCGGGCTGAATGTGATCGACATTCTTCAGCCGCGGACGCGTCGGCAGACCGTCAGACTCGACGATGCCGGCGTAGCGCGCTTCGCTCTGCACGCCGAAGGCGTCGCGCATGGACCCTGCAACGATCTTCAGCTTGTTGGCGTCTTGCGTGGAGAACGCGACGAGCATCACGAAGAAGCTCATCATGAGGCCCATGAGGTCGGCGAAAGTCACGAACCAGCCGTGACCGCCGCCATGCGCATCGCCGCGTTTCTTCTTCGCCATGACCTAAATCCTGGTGCGCACGATCAGGCCGGCACCGGTTCACCCTCGGCGTGGCGATGCTTCTCCGGCAGGTAGGCCAGCAGCATTTCGCGCACCAAGGTCGGGCTTTTGGAGTCGCGGATCATCAGGATGCCGTCGATGATCAGGGTGCGGTTGGTCTCTTCATCCAGCAGCTTGCCATGCAGCTTGTCGGCGATGGGCAGACAGAACAGGTTCGCAACCAGCGCACCGTAGAGCGTGGCGAGCAGCGCGGTCGCCATGAACGGGCCGAGCTTGGAGGGGTCGGTCATGTTGGCGAACATCTGCACCATGCCGATCAGGGTGCCGATCATGCCGAAGGCCGGGGCGCAGTCGCCGATGGCGCGGTAGATCTTGCTGCCCTCGTCGAGGTGCATCAGGAAGTTGTCGCGGTCGCGCTCGAGATTGTCGCGGATGAAGTCGAGGTCGTAGCCGTCGGCGACGTAGCGGATGCCCTTGGCGAGGAACGGCTCGTCGGTCTCAACCTTCTCGAGACCAACCGGGCCCTGCTTGCGGGCGATCTCGGCGATGCGGGCAAGCTCGTCGACGAGATCGTGCGCCGACAGCCGGCTCATGGTGAAGGCGAACTTGGCGCCGAGCGGAAGGCCGTGCAGCAGCGCTGAAAGCGGAAAGCGGATCATGGTCGCGGAAATCGAGCCGCCGAAGATGATGATCATCGCATGTTCGGAAATGAACATGTGCAGGTCGCCGCCCATGAGGATCATCGCGGTGATGACGATGATGCCCGCCGTGAGCCCAACGCCCGTCATGATATCCATGGGAGACTCCAACCGCGAACGCAACAACGGCCGTCCTGGCCGCTGGCGCGGCCCAACCCCGAACCGCACCGGAACCCTAGAGCGCCGCCCTTAAAGCCGCGTAAAGGTTAAGTCCGGACAGTGTTCTGCGCGCCGCTGCGATTGCCGTCCAGCGATGGGAAATTTCAACACTTCGCTAACCATGAGCCGGCGCGCCACGACGTCACGTCCGCTGCGGCCCTCCGCCACATCCGGGACGAAGGATGAATTGCTATCCTGAAGCGGGGCGGCATGCTCGATCGCGGGAGCCATCGCGATGTTGACGCTCTTCGGCCTTCTCACTGCGCTGCCCGCGGCGCTGGCCTTCCACCTGCTCGAGCCGGAGCTCGTCCTGCCGGCCTTCAGCATCCTGCTCTTTGTCGAAGCCGCCTTCGCGGTGATCGCAGCGCGATTGATCCACCTCCCGGACAATGCCGAAGACATCACGCTCTGGGACCTTGCCGGCGGCTTCACCCTGATCGGATGCGCCGCCGCTGTGTTCGGTGAGCCGGACCAGGCGGCTCTGTTCCTGGCGGAACAAGGCGCCCCACGGCCGGCGTCGCGGCCGTAGGTCGTTCAACCACGCGCTTAGTGGATTTCCGCCGAGCGCTTCAGCGCGGCCTTCAGCTTCTCCAGCGAGAAGTCGGGGCTGCGGGCGATCTCCAGGATCGGCGTCTCGCGGCGGCCGCAGAGTTCGGCAGCCTCCGGCAGCTTCGCGGCGACGTCGAGCGGGATCACGATGGCGCCGTGCCGGTCGGCGTGGATCAGATCATCGGACTTCACGGTCATGCCGGCAACGCGCACTTCGCCGCCAAAGCTTTCCGCATGCACCCAGGCATGCGACGGGCCGATCGAGCCGGCGAGCGCCTGGAATCCCGGAGCCCATTGCGGGATGTCGCGGATCGAGCCGTCGGTGATCACGCCGAGGCAGCCGAGCGCCTTGTGCACGTTGCTCTGCACCTCGCCCCAGAACGCGCCATAGCCGACGTCGGGCCCGTCGATGTCCTGGATCACCGAGATGCGCGGGCCATGGCCGGTGCCGACATATTCGTAATATTCGATCCGACGCTTGGACTGCTCTTCAGCCGGGAGCGATGATTTCAGCACTGAACGGATCGTGACCGTGCGGGCATAGCCGACGATCGGCGGCAGGTCTGGGAACGGACAGACCAGTTGCTTGGTGGTGTAGCCGATCAGCCGGCGCTCGGGCGCCACGATCTCCATGGCATTGCAGATCGTCGGCGTGTCGTAGCGGCCCAGCGCCTCGAGGACGGAAGCAGGCAGCGGCCCGGTCGCGGTATCAGTCACGGCGTTCTCTCCCAGATTGGCGGCTGATTGACGCGATGCCGCCGGCACAGGGCGATATAGCCGAGATCAGGCTTCGACCCAACTCAGACGGGCCTCATGGCAGATATCCGCGCGGGGCCGCTCAGTGCAGCCGTCCGGGCCGTTCGTCGTCGTGCGGCCGCTCCGACAAATTCGCCAGCGTCGGCGCCGATGGCGGCGACGGAACTTCGGCTCCTGACGGCGCGGTGGCTTCCATCGCGCGCGCCTGGTCGCGATAGGATTTGTAGCCAAGCGGCAAAGCGAGGAGATACAGCACCGTGCCGATCGACAGCACATGCCAGGGATAGGCGATCAGGAGCGCGATGAAGACGATCACCGCGACGAAGGCCGGCAGCACCAGTTCGGGTGGGACGCGCATGCGCTTGGTCTTGCCGGAGAACACCGGCAGGCGCGACACCATCAGGAAGGCGATCAGCAGCGTATAGGCCGCCGTCACCGCTGCGGGCAGCCGGCCGAGCTCGAGGAAAGCAACGTAGATCGGCAGCAGCACCGTGATCGCGCCCGCGGGCGCCGGCACGCCGGTGAAGAAATTGGCGGCGAAGGCCGGCTTGTTCGGATCATCCATCGTGGCGTTGAAGCGCGCGAGTCGCAGGCCGCCGGAGATCGCGAACACCATGGCGGCGATCCAGCCGGCATTGCCGAGCTCGTGCAGCTGCCAGAAATACAGCATCAGGCCGGGCGCGACGCCGAAATTGACGAAGTCGGCGAGGCTGTCGAGCTCGGCGCCGAACTTGGACTGACCCTTGATCATGCGCGCGATGCGGCCGTCGATGCCATCGAGCGCGGCTGCGAACACGATGGCATAGACGGCGAGCGACATCCGCCCCTCGATCGACAGTCGGATCGAGGTCAAGCCGGCGCAGATCGCCAGCAGCGTGATGACGTTGGGCACCAGCATCCGCACCGGAATCGGTCGGAACCGCCGGCGGCGGACATCGGGATCCTTGAAGTCGTAGGGCGTCATGGCTCGTCCTTATCTTAAGGCGAGATATAGCAAGCCGCGCCCCCCTCCGCCATTGCGGCGGAGGGTCCAAAGCACCGACTATTGGTTAATTGGCGCGATAGGCGCGGCTCGGGTCGTCGCCGGCGAGGTCGGCCAAAATGGTCTCTCCGGCGATTGCGGTCTGCCCTTCCGAGACCAGCGCCTTGGTGCCGACAGGCAGGTACACATCGAGCCGCGAGCCGAAGCGGATCAGGCCGAAGCGCTCACCGGCACCGATCGCCTGCCCCTCCTTGACGAAGCAGACGATGCGCTTGGCGACGAGGCCTGCGATCTGGACCACGCCGATCCGTGCATTGGACGTCGTGATCACCAGCGAGTTGCGCTCATTGTCTTCGCTCGCCTTGTCGAGCTCGGCGTTGATGAACAGGCCGGGCCGGTAGGCAATGCGATCCACCCTGCCCGCGATCGGGCTGCGGTTCACGTGACAGTTGAACACGCTCATGAACACCGAGATGCGCGGCAATGGCCGGTCACCGAGGCCGAGCTCGGCCGGCGGCAGCGCCATGGTGATCATCGAGACGCGGCCGTCGGCCGGCGACACCACCAGCCCCTCGCGCACCGGTGTCACGCGGACGGGGTCGCGGAAGAACAGCGCGCACCACACGGTCAGGATCGTGCCGATCCATCCCAGAGGCGACCACAGCCAGAACAGGATCAGGCTTGCCAGTGCAAAGCCGCCGATGAAGGGATAACCCTCCTTGTGGATCGGCGGAATCTGACGCTGGATCGAATCGAGAATGGACATCGCTATCTGCCGCTTGGGGTTAATGGCGCGGGTCGTCGCGCGGGCTTGTTTAGGCCAGAGTTGGGATCGGAGACAAGCTCACTCCGCCGCCGCGGGCGTCGTCAGGGTGTCATCGACCGGCGGCGGCTCCCGGTTGGGCGCCGTGCTGGTGTCGGCCATCTTGGCCAGTTTCTCGCGCGCCGCCTCGGCCTCGCGCTGCCTGTTCCACATGCTGGCATAGAGGCCGCCCTGCGCGAGCAGTTTCGCGTGGGTGCCGCGTTCGGCGATGCGGCCCTGGTCCAGCACGATGATCTCGTCGGCGCCGACGATGGTCGAAAGCCGGTGCGCAATCACCAGCGAGGTGCGGTTCTTCGCCACGCGATCGAGCGCGCCCTGGATCTCGTGCTCGGTATGGGTGTCGAGCGCCGACGTCGCCTCGTCCAGCACCAGGATCGGCGGTGCCTTCAGCACGGTGCGCGCGATCGCGACGCGCTGCTTCTCGCCCCCGGACAGCTTCAGGCCGCGCTCGCCGACCTGGGTCTCGTAGCCCTTCGGCGCCATGCGGATGAAATGGTCGATCTGCGCCAGCCGCGCCGCCTCCTCGACCTCGGCATCGCTGGCGTCCCAGCGGCCGTAGCGGATGTTGTAGCGGATGGTGTCGTTGAACAGCACGGTATCTTGCGGCACCATGCCGATCGACGCGCGCAAGCTGGCCTGCATAACGTTGCGGATATCCTGGCCGTCGATCAAGATCTTGCCGCCGGAGACGTCATACAGGCGGAACAGCAGCCGCGAGATGGTCGACTTGCCTGCGCCCGACGGACCGACGATCGCGATGGTCTTGCCGGCCGGCACCTCGAAGCTGATGCCTTTCAGGATCGGCCGTGTCGGCTCGTACGCAAAGCGCACGTCCTCGAAGCGCACCGTGCCGGCGGAGATGACCAGCGGCTTCGCGTCCGGCGCATCCCTGATCTCCGCCTCTCTGCCCAGCACGTTGAACATCTTCTCGATGTCGATGATCGCCTGCTTGATCTCGCGATAGACCATGCCCATGAAATTCAACGGCTGGTACAGCTGGATCATCATGGCGTTGATCAGCACGAAATCGCCCACGGTGTTGGTGCCGTTGCGTACGCCGATCGCGCACATCAGCATGGTCGCGGTCAGACCCAGGGTGAAGATCACGGCCTGCCCGGTGTTGAGCACCGCGAGCGAGGTGTAGGTGCGGATGCTCGCCTCCTCGTAACGCTCCACCGATTTGTCGTAGCGCTGCGCCTCGCGCGCCTCGGCGCCGAAATACTTCACGGTCTCGTAGTTGAGCAGCGAGTCGATCGCCTTGGTGTTCGCCTCGGTGTCGGAATCGTTCATCTTGCGGCGGATGCCGATCCGCCACTCGGTCGCGATGTAGGTGTAGTACATGTAGAGCGCGACCGTGATCAGGGTGGCGACCACGTAACGCCAGTCGAATTGCCAGAGCAGCACCGCGAGCAGCAGCGAGACCTCGACAATGGTCGGGATCAGCTGCAGGATCACCATGCGCACGATGACCTCGATGCCCTCGCGGCCGCGCTCGAGCACGCGCGTCAGGCCACCGGTCTTGCGCTCCAGGTGAAAACGCAGCGACAGCTCGTGCATGTGGATGAAGGTGATGGTGGCGAGCTTGCGCACCGCATGCATGGCGACGCGGGCGAAGATGCCGTCGCGCCATTGCGTCAGCACCGCCATCAGGATGCGCATCGCGCCGTAACTCGCGGTCAGCAACAGCGGCGAGGCGACCACCCAGAGATGCCAGTTGTCGGCCTGTACCGGCGCGGTGTTGGCGCCGGTCAGCGCATCCGTCGCCCATTTGAAGCTGAACGGCACCGCGAGCGTGATCAGCTTGGCGGCGAGCAGCAGCACCAGCGACCAGACCACCCGCATCTTTAGGTCGAAACGATCGCCCGGCCAGATATAGGGCCACAGATGCGCCAGCGTGCCGATCAGCGTGGCCCCGGCCTGCGGTCCTGTGGCGCGAGGGTCAGGAACGTCGGCGCCGTCTAACGATTGAGGTTGGTCCATCAAGAAGCCTGAAAGCCCGCCGGATGCGGGCGCAACTGCGATTAACGATTTTCGTCCGTCATATAGAGCCTTCCCGATGCCCGCGCACCCCGCCAGATGGCGAATCTTTGATTGTTCATCGTCGTTTACCGGTAGATTTCCGGGAGTATCGAATCACCGATTGGGCTTGACGCCTCCTCGCTGCAATGCATCATGGCAACAATGAGCACGATCCAAACTGTCTGTGTCTATTGCGGCTCCGGCCCAGGAACCAATCCCCGCTTCACCGAAGGCGCCAAGGCGTTCGGCAGGGCGCTCGCCGAAAACAACATCCGCTTGGTCTATGGCGGCGGCTCGCTCGGTCTGATGGGCGCGGTCGCGACCTCCGTGCTCGACCATGGCGGCACCGTCACGGGCATCATCCCCGACTTCCTGCGGCTGCGCGAGAATGCGCTGACGCGCGTGCAGGAGATGATCGTCACGCCTGATATGCACGAGCGCAAGCGCCTGATGTTCGAACGCTCCGACGCCTTCGTGGCCCTGCCGGGCGGCGTCGGTACGCTGGAGGAGCTGGTCGAGCAGATGACCTGGAAGCAGCTCGGCCGTCATGCCAAGCCGGTGCTGCTCGCCAACATCGACAATTTCTGGGAGCCGCTGTTCTCGCTGCTGTCGCACATGCGCCAGACCGAGTTCATCCGCGCTGGCCTTTCAATCGACATCCTCAAGGCCGACCGCGTCGAGGAGATCCTGCCGAAGCTGAAAGCGGCCGCGGCACAGGTGGCCGAATCGGAAAAGCAGCTCGCCCCGGAAATGGCGCGCAAGCTGTAACGCGCTACTCTGCCGGAAACGTCACCGCCTCGATCCGGTTACCGTCGGGGTCGAAGACGAAGGCTGCGTAGTAGCGCACGCGGTCGTGCGGGCGAATGCCGGGCGCGCCGTCGGAGGCGCCGCCAGCGGATAGTGCGGCGGCGTGGAACGCATCGACTTCAGCCGTGGTTTTCGCCCGCAGGCAGATGTGCACACCGCTCTCCGCGGCTACGGGCGGCATGCCCTCGCGCAAGTTGATCCAGAACTCCGGATAGGCCTTGCCGAAGCCGACCGTTCGCGGCCGCGTGACGAGGCGCGCGAGGCCGAGGGTGCCGAGCGTCGCCTCGTAGAATTTGGCGGCGCGCTCGAGATCGCTGACGCCGACGGAGATGTGGTCGATCATTGTGCCGCGCTCCCTCCCCTCCTCATTGCAGAGTGCGTCCGCGGAGACAGTCTGGATTTGCTTCGTCGCTTCGCTCCTCGCAATGATGGCGCTTGCAGCGCCGCCGTCCCTCACGCCGGCGCGCCCGATTTCACGAGCTTGTAGATCACCGAATCCATCAGCGCCTGGAACGAGGCGTCGATGATGTTGGGGGAGACGCCGACCGTGGTCCAGCTGTCGCCGTTCTCGTCCTCGCTCTCGATCAGGACGCGCGTGACCGCGCCGGTGCCGCCATTGAGGATACGCACGCGATAATCGATCAGCTTCAAGCCCTCGATGTACTTCTGGTACTTGCCGAGATCTTTCCGCAAGGCGACGTCGAGCGCGTTCACGGGGCCGTTGCCCTCGGCCGCCGAGATCAGATGCTCGCCCGCGACGTCGACCTTGACCACCGCGAGCGCCACGGTGACGCGCTCGCCGAGCGCGTTATAGCGCTGCTCGACATTGACGTCGAACTGCTCGACTTCGAAGTAATGCGGCACCTTGCCGAGCGTGCGACGCGCCAGGAGCTCGAACGAAGCGTTGGCTGATTCATAGGCGTAGCCGGCCGCCTCGCGCTCCTTCAATTCCTCGACGAGGCGCGTCAGCTTGGGATCGCTCTTGTCGTAGGCAATGCCGGCACGGTCGAGCTCGGCAATGACATTGGAGCGGCCGGCCTGGTCGGACACCAGCACCTTGCGGTGATTGCCGACCAGTTCCGGCAGTACATGCTCATAGGTCTGCGGATCCTTCAGCACGGCGGAAGCATGGATGCCGGTCTTGGTGACGAAGGCGCTCTCGCCGACATAGGCCGCATGCCGGTTCGGCACGCGGTTGAGCATGTCGTCGAGCGTGCGCGACACCTTGACGAGCGTCGCCAGCTTCTCCGCCGTGACGCCGATCTCGAACGCGTCGGCAAAACCTTTCTTCAGCTTCAGCGTCGGGATCAGCGAGCAGAGATTGGCATTGCCACAGCGCTCGCCGAGACCGTTCAGCGTACCCTGGATCTGCCGCGCTCCGGCGCGCACCGCGGCGAGCGAATTGGCCACCGCCTGCTCGGTGTCGTTATGGGCGTGGATGCCGACATGATCGCCGGGAACGTGCTTGGTCACCTCGGTGACGATGGCCTCGACCTCATCAGGCATGGTGCCGCCGTTGGTATCGCACAGCACCACCCAGCGCGCCCCGGCCTCATAGGCCGCTTTGGCGCAAGCCAGCGCAAAGCTCGGGTCCTCCTTGTAGCCGTCGAAGAAATGCTCGCAGTCGAGCATGACCTCGCGACCGGCTGCCTTCGCCGCGGCAACGCTGTCCCGGATCGAAGCGAGGTTCTCTTCCTTGGTCGTCTCCAGCGCAACGCGCACCTGATAGGCCGACGACTTCGCCACGAAGCAGATCGCATCCGCTTTCGCTTCCAACAGGCCCGCGACGCCCGGATCGTTCGAGACCGAGCGCCCAGCCCGCCGCGTCATACCGAAGGCGGTGAAGCGCGCATGATTGAGCTTCGGCTTGGAGCCAAAGAACTCCGTGTCGAGCGGGTTGGCGCCGGGATAGCCGCCTTCGATATAGTCGATGCCGAGATCATCGAGCATCGCCGCGATGACCTGCTTGTCGGCCAGCGTGAAATCGACGCCGTTGGTCTGCGCCCCATCGCGCAGCGTGGTGTCGAACAGATAAAGACGCTGCTTGCTCATTGCCCCGCTCCGAGCGTCTTCTTCATGGTGGTGTTGGCGAGCCACTCGTCGCCCATGGTGACGCTGTTGCGCTGCTGGGCGGTGTAGCCGCGTTTGGCGAAGAAGCCTTGCGCGTTGTCGCTGGCATCGACCGACAGGCTCGTCGCTCCGCGGCCGCCGGCGAGCTTCTCCAGCGCGTCGACCAGCATGGTCGCGATGCCCTGCCCGGCCACGGCCGGATGGACATAGAGCATGCGGATGTGATCGTTGCCGCGCAGCGAGGCGAAGCCGACGGGCGAACCCTCGAGCGTTGCGATCAGCGTGAGATCGGCGGCGAGCCGCTTGCCGAACTCCTCGTCCTCCGCCGCAGCCATCCAGGCTTCCTGCTGCGCCTCGCTATAGTCGTCGCCGGTCAGCTCCTCGATGCTGGCGGTGAAGATCGCGGCGAGGATCGGCACATCGGCCGGCAGGAAAGGCCTGAGTGCGGGCTTTGGCAAAGTCTGTCCCATGGTCCTCACCACATCCCATAGAGCTTGAGCACGATCGCCACCGCGCCGGCGAGCAGCGCGATCTTCAGCGCGATGTAGTAGAGCCAGTGCCGCGGAAACGGCGTGTCGGGCCGCTTCATCGCGCGATCTCCCAGGTCGTGCCTTCCTTGGAGTCCTTGATCGCAACGCCCATCGTAGCGAGCAGATCGCGGATGCGGTCGGACTCCTTGAAATCCTTGCGGCCACGGGCGGCCGTCCGCTCGGCGATCAGACGCTCGACTTCCTTGGCATCGACGCCGCTCGCCTGCTGCTTGCGCCTTTCCCACTGCGCCGCGCTCTCGGCCAGGAATCCGAGCAGCCGCAACGAGCCCGCAAGACCCGCGATATCGTTGCCGCGCAGGCCGTGCAGCGCCGCGATCGCCTGCGGCGTATTGAGGTCATCGAGCAGCGGTTCGACCACCGACGCATCCGGCTCGCCCGGCACGGCGTCGGCCGCGATGCGGTACCAGTCGTCGAGCGTCTTGGCGCTCTCCTCGAGCGACTTCATGGTCCAGTCGATTGGAGAGCGGTAATGCGTCTTCAGCATGTTGAGGCGCAGCACCTCACCCGGCCAGTCCTTGAGCAGTTCGTGGATCGTGATGAAGTTGCCGAGCGACTTCGACATCTTCTCGCTCTCGACCTGCAGGAAGCCATTGTGCATCCAATAGTTCGCCATGCGCTGCTGGTGGAAGGCGCAGCAGGTCTGAGCGACCTCGTTCTCGTGGTGCGGAAACACGAGATCGATGCCGCCACCATGGATGTCAAAGTGCTCGCCGAGATGCTTCCAGGCCATGGCCGAGCACTCGATGTGCCAGCCAGGACGACCCTGCGCGGCGATACCGGCCGGCGAGGGCCATGACGGCTCGCCCGGCTTGGACGGCTTCCACAGCACGAAGTCGGTATTGCCCTTCTTGTATGGCGCGACATCGACGCGGGCGCCCGCGACCATCTCGTCCAGTGAGCGGTTGGACAGCGCGCCGTAGCGCGGCAGGCCGGCATTGGCCGCGTTCATGGCCTGCGGCGAGAACAGCACATGGTCCTCGGCGACATAGGCAAAGCCGCCGGCGATCAGCTTTTCGATGATCTCGCGCATCTCGCCGATATGCTCGGTCGCGCGCGGCTCCACGGTCGGCCGAAGCGCGCCGAGCGCATCGACGTCGGCGTGAAACTGCTTGCCGGTCTGCTCGGTGACCTTGCGGATGGCCTCGTTCAGCGGCAGGCCCGGGAAATCGCGCGCGGCGCGGTCGTTGATCTTGTCGTCGACGTCGGTGATGTTACGGACATATTTGACATTCGCTTCGCCATAGAGATGGCGCAGCAGCCGAAACAGCACGTCGAACACGATCACCGGCCGCGCATTGCCGATATGGGCGAAGTCGTAGACGGTCGGTCCGCAGACATACATGCGGACGTTCTTCGGATCGAGCGGTACAAAGGTCCGCTTTTCCCTCGTCAGCGTATCGTGAAGGCGCAATTCCATATGGATACCCGTCGGCTGTTGGCCGGGCGTCCAAGGCTCTCAATGTGTTTGAGAAAAGACGGCTCCAGCCAGCGAATCGCTAGCTCGTAATCTCGCGGCAAATGGCGCAAATGGCGAGGAGACCGTTCATGCGGTCACATATGGGCCACCACGGGCCCCGGCGTCAAGAGCCGCGGAAATGCCGTTTTTTCTCCGCAAAGCGCGCGGCCCGCCCTGATGGTTCATGATCCCCTAACCATTTGAGGCCATTCTGGAACCAGCGGTTCCTCCATTTTTAGCCTCGGTATTTTCATGCGATCCCTGCTCGCGCTCGTTTTCAGCGCCGCGATCCTTGCAGCACCCCGCGCTTGCGCCGAGACCCGCGTTTTCATCATTGCCAATCAGGCGGATGGCTACGGCGTCGACCAGTGCCTGGCCAAAGGCGACAAATGCGGTGCATCCGCTGCGCGCACCTACTGTCAGTCACGAGATTTTGCGATAGCCTCGGCCTATCGCCGGGTCGATCCCGACGAAATTACCGGCTCCGTCCCCAAAACTGGCGCAAACTGCTCCCATGGCCGTTGCGACGAATATGTCGCAATCACCTGCCAGCGCTGAATTCCCTCGGAGCTGGCGGACCTTAGGACCGGTCTTTGTCCCTGAAACGACGTGACGATGCCGCAGGAAGCGGCTATTGGGAGGGCGCGCTTCGGCCCCCCAGATCACGCTGGGCCGTGACCTCGCTAGAATGGCGGATATGCCTGAATTTTTGTCTCTCTCCCGCGCCCGCTCCCTCCTTGCCTGCACCGTGCTCCTGAGCACCGTCATGCTCGCCAATGGCGCTTTGGCGCAGGCTGGCCCGCCTGGCCCGCCGCCTCAGCCGGGCCAGAACGGGCTCGGACCGAACCCGATGTGCGCGCGGCTGGAAGGCCAGCTCGCCGCGCTCGATCGTGGCGGCGGCGGTGGTGACCCCGCGCGCGAAGAGCAGATCCGCCGCTATCAGGATTCCCAGGCCAAGCAGCAGGCCGAGCTGGATCGCGTCACCATGCAGGCCAAGCGCATGGGCTGCGACTCCTCCGGCTTCTTTTCGCTGTTCAACGGCCAGTCGGCTCAGTGTGGCCCGGTGAACACCCAGATCCAGCAAATGCGCGCCAATCTGGACCAGATCACCGGCAATCTCGAACGGCTGCGCGGCGGTGGCCCCGGCGGCTTCAGCCCGGAGCGCGACAACCAGCGCCGTTCGGTCCTGTTGGCGCTGGCGCAGAACAATTGCGGCCCGCAATATGCCAATGCCGCGCAGTCGCAAGGCGGCGGCAACTTCCTGAGCAATTTGTTCGGCGGCGGCAACAACCCGAACAATCCGCAAGCCGTGCCGCCCTCCGATCTCGGCCCGCAATCCGGCACCTTCCGCACGGTGTGCGTGCGCACCTGCGACGGTGCCTATTTCCCGATCTCGTTTGCGACCGTGCCGGCGCGCTTTCCCGACGATGAGAAGACCTGCAAGGCGCTGTGCCCGGCGGCCGAAGCCGTGCTCTACACTCATCGCAATCCCGGCGAGGACATGAACTCGGCGGTCTCGATCGGCGGCCAGCCCTACACGGCGCTGCCGACCGCGTTCAAATTCCGCAGCGAGTTCAACCCGTCCTGCTCCTGCAAGGCAGCGGGCCAAACCTGGGCGGATGCGCTGAAATCAGCCGACGACAAGGCCGCAGCCGAGCAGCAGGGCGATATCATCGTCACCGAGGAGAGCGCCAGGAAGATGCAGCAACAGCGGCTCAACAAGGGCACGCCTGCCAATGCCAAGAAGGGCGCGGCTCCCGCGCCGACCACGGCGACTGCACCTGCAACGCCGCCGGCGGAGACGGCCCCCGCTGTCAACTCCGAGAACAAGCCGATCCGGTCGGTCGGTCCAACCTTCTTGCCGCAGCAGCAGAAGTAGGCAGCCCTGCTTTTACTGTCATGCCCCGCGAAGGCGGGGCATCCAGTACGCCGTGCATACAAGCAGTGCCGCAGGGTACTGCATCATCTGTTTCGCGGATGATGCAGCAATCCACAATCGCACGTCTTACTCGCAACCGTTATCCCTCAAGCGCGCGCTACTACTCGCCCTCGCGGCTCCACGGGAAGAGATTGGCCGGAAAGTCTGCTGCGTAGCGCCTGCCCCTCGCGGGCGGCGGCGGTGCGTCCGGTGGATTCGGATTGGGTTCGACCATCCGCCGATAGAGATGCCAGGTGGCATGACCGAGCACCGGAAGAACGACGGCGAGACCGACGAAGAGCGGCAGCGAGCCGATCACGAGCAGCGCCGCCACGATGAGGCCCCATCCGGCCATCGCAACCGGATTCGCCGCCACCGCTCGCAGCGAGGTGCGGATCGCGTCGATCGCGGTCGCATGCCGGTCGAGCATCAATGGAAATGACACGACGCTGACGCACAATGCCACAACCGCAAACAGGAAGCCGACACCGCAACCGATGATGATGAGCGACCAACCTTCCGGCGTCGTCAGCACGCGCGTTGCGAAGTCGGGGATGCTTGCGGCCGCCGCATGACCGAAGATTGAGACATAGATCGCGTTCGCGACGCCGATCCAGGCCCCGAACAGGACCAGCAGGAGCACGCCGAGTTCGATCATGGCGCCGAACGACGGTGCGCGCAGCACCTTGATCGCATCCCACGCTTCGACCTCCTCGCCGCGCTCACGACGGCGGCTGAGTTCGTAGAGACCGATCGCAGCAAAAGGACCGATCAAGGCAAAGCCGGCGGCCAGCGGAAACAGTAGCGGCAGCACCGAATAGCCGAGCACCATCCTGAACAGGACGAGACCGAGAACGGGATAAATCAGGCACACGACGATCGCGTGACTCGGCATCGCCTGGAAATCCTCCCAGCCCAGGCGCAGGGCCTCGGTCAGGTCGGACAAGCTGATCTTGCGAATGGGATACGAGGCTGCTTCACCGAATACGTGCCGCCTGACGATGTGGTGGGAGTAGAGAGTGGCCATGGACGGACCTCCCGTGCTGAAGATCGCGGTTTTCGACAACACGCGCTTTCCAGCCACGCGTGTCCGCCGGACGAGCAGGAAACGCGATGGGTCAGGTACGGCAACCCAGGTTCAGCGAACGAGCCTGGCCGGACGGAACCCGTCGCGACCTTACCTCCCAAGCTTAGCGCGCGCGGGGCATGGCTGCACTCACGGTTGGGTGAATTGTGCACCAGCACCGACTTGTGCATTGCACCACCAAGACGCGACATGCGCACCTCATGCTTTGTCGGTTTGCCCAGCCTGGCTATCGCACCACTTTGGGGCACCCACACTGCTCTATTGACGCCGGATCAGGCTGGGATCATTTTAGACGCAGACGCCCTTAGAGTTGATGGTCGCGAGCGTTCTCTTGAATTTCGCGACCAGTGGAATGGGCGAAGCAAGAGGCCGGCGATGGCATAGATGCCAACCAGAAAGGCCAGCCATCGCGACAGACATGAGCTCCGCCCTGGATTCGTATCCGTAGCCTTCGATGGCAAGGATGGATCAGGATGGCTGTCGCACTGATACTGCTTCTGGTCGCGATCGGCTCGGTGCTGTTTCATATCTACAGCCCGTGGTGGTGGACGCCGATCGCAACCAACTGGGCCTATATCGACCACACCATCAACATCACGTTCTGGATCACGGGCTTCGTTTTCGTCGCGGTGATCGCCTTCATGGCTTACTGCGTCTTCCGCTTTCACCACAAGGAGGGAAGACGGGCCGACTACAATCCGGAAAACAAAAGGCTCGAATGGTGGCTGAGCGTCGGGACCGGCGTCGGCGTCGCAGCCATGCTCGCGCCTGGCCTCGTGGTCTGGCACCAGTTCGTGACGGTGCCTGCGGATGCCACCGAGGTCGAGGTCATGGGCCAGCAATGGCAGTGGAGCTTCCGCCTTCCGGGCAAGGATGGGCAGCTGGGCACAACCGATGTCCGCAACATCGCTTCCGACAATCCGATGGGTCTCAATCGTGACGACCAACACGCGCAGGACGACGTCGTCATCGAGAACGGCGACCTGCACCTTCAAGTAGGCAAACCGGTCAAGGTTCTCCTCCGCTCGGTTGATGTCCTGCACGATTTCTACGTGCCCGAATTCCGGGCCAAGATGGACATGGTTCCGGGCATGGTGACCTACTTCTGGATAACGCCGATCCGAACCGGAACGTTCGATGTTCTCTGTGCGGAGCTTTGCGGCGCTGCTCATTATCAGATGCGCGCCAAGGTCATCGTCGACGAAGAGCGTGAATATCACGCCTGGCTGGAGCAACAAAAGACGTTCGCAGAATTATCGCCGGCAAAAGCCGTCGTGAAGGCGACGTATCAACCCGGCGGCAAGTAGCAAGCTGCCGCCGCGAAGATGGATCGGGTGCAATGAGGCCGGGCCTCATCCCCGATGGAAACGACCGAGGAGGTTTCTATGGTCGATATTCCATATGAAGGGATCCGCGGCATCCCGCCTGCCGAAGTACCCGATGTCGAGCTCTATCATCCGCGGAGCTGGTGGACACGGTATGTCTTCTCGCAGGACGCCAAGGTAATCGCCGTCCAGTATTCGCTGACCGCGACCGCCATCGGGCTCGTGGCCCTGGTGCTGTCGTGGCTGATGCGGTTGCAACTGGGATTCCCCGGCACCTTCTCTTTCATCGATGCCAATCAGTACCTCCAGTTCATCACCATGCACGGGATGATCATGGTGATCTATCTGCTCACCGCGTTGTTCCTGGGCGGCTTCGGCAACTACCTGATCCCGCTGATGGTCGGCGCCCGGGACATGGTCTTTCCGTATGTGAACATGCTGAGCTATTGGGTCTACCTGCTCGCAGTCCTGGTGCTGGCCTCGACATTCTTCGTGCCCGGCGGCCCCACCGGCGCCGGCTGGACGCTCTACCCGCCGCAAGCAATCCTCTCCGGAACGCCAGGGCAGGATTGGGGCATCATTCTCATGATGTCGTCCCTGATCCTGTTCATCATCGGCTTCACGATGGGCGGGCTGAACTATGTGGTGACGGTGCTGCAGGCGCGCACCCGCGGCATGACGTTGATGCGCCTGCCCCTGACGGTCTGGGGCATTTTCACGGCGACCGTCATGGCGCTCTTGGCATTCCCTGCACTGTTCGTTGCCTCGGTCATGCTGCTGCTCGACCGTCTTTTGGGCACCAGCTTCTTCATGCCTTCGCTCGTCGAGATGGGCACGCTGTCGAAATATGGCGGCGGCAGCCCGCTGCTCTTCCAGCACCTGTTCTGGTTCTTTGGCCATCCCGAAGTCTACATCGTCGCCCTGCCCGCGTTCGGCATCGTCTCCGATCTGATCAGCACGCATGCGCGCAAGAACATCTTTGGTTACCGCATGATGGTCTGGGCGATCGTGGCCATCGGCGCGCTGAGCTTCATCGTATGGGCGCACCACATGTATGTGAGCGGCATGTTCCCGCAATTCGGGTACTTCTTCGCCACCACGACGCTCATCATCGCGATCCCCACCGCCATCAAGGTCTACAACTGGGTGCTGACGCTTTGGCGCGGCGACATTCACCTCACGGTGCCGATGCTGTTCGCGCTCGGCTTCATCATCACCTTCGTGAACGGCGGGCTCACCGGCCTCTTCCTCGGCAACGTCGTCGTCGACGTACCGCTCTCGGATACCATGTTCGTGGTCGCGCATTTCCACATGGTGATGGGCGTGGCACCGATCATGGTCGTGCTCGGCGCGATCTATCATTGGTACCCCAAGGTCACGGGACGGATGTTGAACGAGACCCTGGGCAAGTTTCACTTCTGGGTCACCTTCTTGGGTGCCTACCTGATCTTCTTCCCCATGCACTATCTCGGACTGCTCGGGGTTCCGCGCCGGTATTTCGAACTCGGGGATGCGACGTTCATCCCGTCTTCGGCCCATTCGCTGAACGCGTTCATCTCGGTGGTGGCCTTGACCGTCGGCTTCAGCCAGATGGTATTCCTGTTCAACCTTGCTTGGAGCTTGTTCAAAGGTGAGCCCTCAGGCGGCAACCCGTGGCGGGCGACGACGCTGGAGTGGCAGACGCCGGAGACGCCCCCAGGGCACGGCAACTGGGGCAAGGAGCTCCCGGTCGTGTACCGCTGGGCCTATGACTACAGCGTGCCCGGCGCCGCCGAGGACTTCATTCCGCAGAACCAGCCGCCGCGCGCGACGCAGCTCGCTCAGGGAGCCGCTTCGTGAGCGCCATCATCCTGTTCCTGGCAGTGCTTGCGGTAATCGCCGGATGGTGGCTGTCGCAGCAGCGGCTGACGGCCAAGCCCTGGCTGGAGGAAGGCCCGGTCGGTGACTTCCCCGGCGGCGATGCCATGGCCTGGCCGGCAGCGAAGGTGGGACTTGGCGTGTTTCTCGCTGTCGCGAGCGCGTTATTCGTCCTCTTCATCAGCGCCTACTCGATGCGCATGAGCGTGGCGGACTGGCGGCCGCTGCCGGTACCGCGGCTGCTGTGGGTCAATACGGGTGTCCTGGTCATGAGCAGTGTCGCGCTGCAATGGTCCTACGTGGCCGCGCGACGATACGATGCGGAAGGCATCATGATCGGTCTGCTCGCGGGCGGAGCATCCGCGGTGATTTTCCTCGCCGGACAGCTCCTGGCCTGGCAACGGCTCGGGGCCGCCGGATATTTGGTGGCGTCCAATCCGGCGAACTCGTTCTTCTACCTGTTGACCGCAGTGCACGGGCTGCATCTGACGGGCGGTCTGGTGGCCTTGGGCCGAACCTCGGCCAAGATGTGGCGCGGCGCCGAGATCGCCGAGATGCGCTTGAGCGTGGAGCTGTGCGCCATCTACTGGCACTTCCTGCTGCTGGTCTGGCTCGTCCTGCTCGGTCTTCTCACGGGCTGGACCGACGATTTCGTCAACATCTGCCGCCAATTGCTGAGCTAGGGAGGCGAGACCAGATGGCCGAGACCCTGCTGACAGATCCGGGCCAATCGCCTGCGCGGCTTGAAGGCTGGCGCGGCATCGCCGCCGACTGGGCGTCCGATCAGCGCGCCTTCAAGAACGTGTCCTGGGGCAAGGCCATGATGTGGATCTTCCTCCTCAGCGACACCTTCATCTTCAGTTGCTTCCTGCTCTCCTACATGACGGCGCGCATGTCGACGACCGTGCCGTGGCCGAATCCCAGCGAAGTCTTCGCTCTCAACATCGCCGGCAAGCACATTCCGCTGATCCTGATCGCCATCATGACGTTCATCCTGATCAGCAGCAGCGGCACCATGGCGATGGCCGTCAATTTCGGCTACCGCCGCGATCGCGTGAGAACCGCAATCCTGATGCTGGTCACTGCAGCCTTCGGCGCAACCTTCGTCGGAATGCAGGCCTTCGAATGGACCAAGCTGATCATGGAGGGCGTCCGGCCCTGGGGCAATCCATGGGGTGCCCCGCAATTTGGCGCGAGCTTCTTCATGATCACCGGCTTCCACGGCACCCATGTGACGATCGGCGTGATCTTCCTGATCGCCATTGCGCGGAAGGTCTTTCGCGGCGACTTCGACGTCGAAAGGCGCGGCTTCTTCACGAGCCGCAAGGGGTATTACGAGATCGTCGAGATCACGGGCCTGTACTGGCACTTCGTCGATCTCGTGTGGGTGTTCATCTTTGCATTCTTCTATCTTTGGTGAGGTCGGCGCATGACAAACGCGGCGGTACACATGGAAGGACAGCTCCACGCTCCGGCGCATGGCGCAGTCGCAACGGCAGCCGTTCACGCCAAGGGTCAACAGCACCCGATCAAGCTCTACCTGGTGGTCTGGGGCTGGCTGTTCGTCCTCAGCACGTGCTCCTACCTCGTCGACTACTTTGGCCTGCACGGCTATCTGAGGTGGTCGCTGATCCTGTTGTTCATGGTGTTGAAGGCCGGCCTGATCGTCGCCGTCTTCATGCACATGGCCTGGGAGCGGCTGGCCTTGGCCTATGCCATCCTGTTGCCGCCGATCGCGGTATTGGTATTTGTGTCGATCATGGTGCTCGAATCCGAATACACGCACTTCCTGAGGGTGCTGTTTTTCGCAGCCCCGTCATAGGGCCCACCGTCGCTCAAGCTGGAGTTCAGCCCTCGAAGGCGTCGATCGACGCCTTGCTGCCGCGCGAGACCAGCGTCTCGTCCGGCGCCGGCAGCGGCTCGCCCTTGTCGCGGAAGCGGTTGGTGATGGGATAGCGCCGGTCGCGACCAAAGTTCCTCGCCGTCACCTTCACCCCGGGCGCGGCCTGGCGGCGCTTGTATTCGGCAACGTTGAGGAGATGGTCGATGCGGGTGACCGTCTCGCGGTCGAACCCGGCGGCGATGATCTGGTCGAGCGGCTCCTCGCGTTCGACCAGGCGTTCGAGGATCGCATCGAGGACCTCGTAAGGGGGCAATGAATCCTGATCGGTCTGGTTCTCGCGCAGCTCCGCGGTCGGCGGACGCGTGATGATGTCTGGGGGGATGACCTCGCCGGCAGGACCGAGCGCGCCATCCGGCTTCCAGAGGTTACGCAGCGCCGCCAGCCGAAACACCTGCGTCTTGTAGATGTCCTTGATGGGGTTGAAGCCGCCATTCATGTCGCCATAGAGCGTGGCGTAGCCGACCGACATCTCCGACTTGTTGCCCGTCGTCACCACCATCAGGCCGGTCTTGTTGGAGATCGCCATCAGAAGCGTGCCGCGGGTGCGGGCCTGGAGGTTTTCCTCGGTGATATCAGGCGGCAGGTTCTTGAAGATGCCGGACAGGATGGTCTCGAACCCGTTCACGGCTTCCGCGATCGGCAAGACTTCGTAGCGAATGCCGAGATGGCCGGCGAGCTCGCCGGCATCGGCAATCGAGTGTGCTGCCGTATAGCGGTAAGGCAGCATCACGCCGTGCACCTGGTCGGCGCCGAGCGCATCGACCGCGATCGCCGCGCAGAGCGCGGAATCGATGCCGCCGGAAATACCGAGCAGCACGCCGGGAAAGCCGTTCTTGCCGACATAGTCGCGCAGGCCCAGCACGCAGGCGGCGTAATCGGCCTTGTCGCCCTCAGGCAGTTCGGCAATCGGTCCGGTGCAGCGCCAGTCGTCGCCGTTTCTGGTGAAGCGCAGCGTGACGATGCTCTCTTCGAAGGCCGGCAACTGCGCCGCAAGCGAGAGATCGCCGTTGAGGGCGAAGGATGCGCCGTCGAACACAAGCTCGTCCTGGCCGCAAACCTGGTTGAGATAGAGCAGCGGCAGCCCGCTCTCGGTCACGCGTGCCACCGCGACCGAGAGGCGCACGTCGTTCTTGTCCCGGGCATAAGGCGAGCCGTTCGGCACCAGGATGATCTCGGCGCCGGTCTCCGCCAGCGTCTCGACCACGTTCTCGTAGTCCTCGGATTCCTCCAGCCAGATGTCCTCGCAGATCGGCACGCCGACGCGAACGCCGCGCACGGTGAGGGGACCGGCAGTAGGGCCGCGCGAAAACAGCCGCTTCTCGTCGAACACGCCATAGTTCGGCAGATTGCACTTGAACCGCAGTGCGGCGATGCGGCCCCCGTCGAGCAGCGCGCAGGCATTGTAGAGCCTGCCCTCCTCGACCCAGGGCGTGCCGACCAGCATCGCCGGACCTCCGTCGGCGGTCTCGCGCGCGAGCGTCTCGATGACGGCGCGGCAGGCGGACTGGAACGCCGGCTTCCGTACCAGGTCCTCCGGCGGATAGCCGGCGATGAACAATTCCGGAAACAGCACGAGATCGGCGCCGTCAGCGGCAGCTCGCGCACGCGCCGCGCGGACCTTGCCCGCATTGCCCTCCACGTCGCCCACCGTCGGATTGAGCTGGGCGAGCGTGACCGCGAATGTGTTGAGACGTTCGGTCATGGCGCTCTCGCTGTCACCTCTCCCGAAGGGAGAGGTCGGATTGCATCGAAGATGCAATCCGGGTGAGGGATTGCGGTCTCTCGTGGGACCCACGCCCCCTCACCCGCGTTGCGCTCGACGATGCACATCGCGAGACGCAAATCGACCTCTCCGCGTTGGGGAGAGGTGAAGGAGCCTCGGGCACCGACGCTCAATCGACTATCTCCGCGTCTTACAGGAACCCCAACCGCTCGACGACGGCAAAGATCCAGAACGCGCCGGCCATCAGCAGCGCGACACCGACGGCCGCCGAGCCCATGTCCTTGACCCGCCCGATCTGCTTGTCGTGATCCATCGTCAACCGGTCGGCGAGCTTTTCGATCGCCGTGTTGAGCAGCTCGACCACGAGGACGAAGGCGACGGCACAGACCAGCTCGACCGCGCGCATCGCGGTCGCGCCGATGAACCAGGCGAGCGGCACCGACAGCAGCAGCGCAAAGATCTCCTCGCGGACGGCCTGCTCCGATTGGAACGCAAAGGCCAGACCGTTGCGGGAATTGATCGTGGCCTTCCAAATCCGCAGCAAGGTCTTAGAGCCCCGCTGCGGCCGGAATCGGCTGCGCCTTGCCGGCGCGCTCCTGTTTGAGGAGCTCGGCGACCAGGAAAGCCATATCGATGGATTGCTCGGCATTGAGGCGGGGATCGCAGACCGTGTGGTAGCGGTCGTTGAGATCCTCGTCCGTGATCGCGCGGGCGCCGCCGAGACATTCGGTGACGTCCTTGCCGGTCATCTCCAGATGCACGCCGCCGGCGTGGGTGCCTTCGGCGGCGTGGATCGCGAAGAACGACTTGACCTCGGACAGGATGCGGTCGAACGGCCGCGTCTTGTAGCCCGACGTCGAGGTGATGGTGTTGCCGTGCATGGGATCGCACGACCAGACCACCACCCGGCCCTCGCGCTTCACGGCGCGGACCATGTTCGGCAGATGCTCGCCGATCTTGTCGGAGCCGAAACGGCCGATCAGCGTCAGCCGACCCGGTTCGTTGTCGGGGTTGAGCACGTCGATCAGCTTCAAGAGCTCGTCCGGCTTGAGCGACGGGCCGCATTTGAGCCCGATCGGGTTCTTGATGCCGCGGAAATATTCGACGTGGCCATGATCAAGCTGGCGGGTGCGGTCGCCGATCCAGATCATGTGGCCCGAGGTCGCGTACCAGTCGCCGGTGGTGGAATCGACGCGGGTCAGGGCCTGCTCGTAACCGAGCAGCAGTGCCTCGTGGCTGGTGTAGAAATCGGTGGCGCGCAGCTCGGGATGGCTCTCGAGATCGAGGCCGCAGGCGCGCATGAAATTGAGCGCGTCCGAGATGCGGTCGGCCAATTCCTTGTAGCGGCGGGACTGCGGACTATCCTTCAAGAAGCCGAGCATCCATTGATGCACGCTGCCGAGATTGGCGAAGCCGCCGGTGGCGAAAGCGCGGAGCAGGTTCAGCGTCGCCGCCGACTGGCGATAGGCCATCAGCTGGCGCTGCGGATCCGGCACGCGCGCTTCCTTCGTGAAGGCGATGTCGTTCACGATGTCGCCGCGATAGCTCGGCAGCTCGACGCCACCCACCTTCTCGGTCGGCGAGGACCGCGGCTTGGCAAACTGGCCGGCGATGCGGCCGACCTTCACCACGGGGACAGCGCCGGCATAGGTCAGCACCACCGCCATCTGCAGCAGCACGCGGAAGAAGTCGCGGATGTTGTTGGCGCCGTGCTCGGCGAAGCTCTCGGCGCAGTCGCCGCCCTGGAGCAGGAAGGCGTCGCCGGCCGCAACGCGGCCCAGCGCCTTCTTCAGATTGCGCGCCTCGCCCGCGAACACCAGCGGCGGAAAGGTCGCAAGCTGCGCCTCGACGTCGGCCAATGCCTTGGCGTCGGGATAATCGGGCACCTGTAGAACCGGCTTGCTGCGCCAGGACTCGGGCGTCCACCGCTCGGACATCGCAATCTCTCCGTGAAGCAAAAAGTACAACCTGATCTAGGGGTTGCGAGGGTCGCCTTATACACAGGCTGGCTCCCGGCCGCCAGTTGTAAATCCATTTCGCACCGCAACCCTTGCGGCGAAAGCCAAATTCGCATTTGCTGGGGATGGCTAAGAAAACTGGCAGGACAGCTTCTGCCCATGGGCGCGGCACTGGACGACGTTTTCATCGACGAAATCAGCTCTCCGGCAACCGACGGCTATGCGCTGACCGGCACCCTGTTCCTGCCGCGCGGCGTCAAGCGCCACGCCGTCCTGATCAATTCAGCGACCGCCGTGCCACGCAAGATTTATCGGGGCTTTGCCTCCTACCTCGCCCATCGGGGCTGCGCGGTGCTGATCTACGACTATCGCGGCATCGGCGACTCCCGGCCGCCGGCGATGGTCGGCTACAACAAGCCGAAATCGCTGGCCGGCTTCAAGGCCTCGATGTCCGACTGGGCCGCGCTCGACGTCACTGCCGCGGTCAGCTGGATGCGCGAGCGCTATAGCGCCCTGCCGCTTGCCTATGTTGGCCATTCCTTCGGCGGTCAGGCGCTCGGGCTGATCGCGAACAACAGCGACGTCTCGCGCGCCGCGCTCGTGGCTTCGCAAGCGGCAACTTGGCGGCTGATGACTTCGCCGGAGAAATACCGCGTCTACGCCTTCATGAACTTTGTTGGCGTGCCGCTGGCCCACGCGCTCGGTTACGCGCCGGGCTGGGCCGGTGTTGGCGAGGATTTGCCCAAGGGCGTGTTCCTGCAGTGGGCCGAGTGGGTCTCGAGCCCGCGCTATCTCTTCGATTCAAAACTGCCGGCCCTCGAGAACTTCACCAAGTTCAAGGGCGAGCTGCGCGCGCTATGCTTCTCCGACGATCCCTGGGCCACGCGTCCCGCGGTCGAGCTGCTCGCGAGCGGATTCACCGCAACCAAGCCGGAGGTGCTGACGGTAAAACCGTCCGATATCGGCGCCAAGGCCATCGGCCATTTCGGCTTCTTCCGCCCCGAGCACCGCGACACGCTGTGGCGCGGCCTCGCGGAATGGATCCAGGGGGAATGACCCTGGGGCGCCAGCGAGGACCAATTTTGGTTGAATCGATGCCAGCTGCGAGTCCACCTCTCGCGTAGGGAGAGGTGAACCGAGCAAATCGACCGAGCCGCAACTCGTCATTCTTTAACGAATGATCGTCGTCATCGACGAGTAGCGCCTGTTCGGCTTGGCGTCACCCGGCGCAAACTGCGCGAAGGCGTCGCTGACGCGGACTGCCGGCGGCGTGTCGCTCGCAAAACGAAATTCCTTCGGCCCCGGCGCATAGAAGCTGGCACTGTAATAGGCGTCGTCGAAGCGCGTCTCGCCGGTCCCGAACAATGTGTCGCAGACGAACAGGAGCGCGTAGACTCCCGCGACCGCTGCGACGATCTCCCTGAAAATTGACATGCTGATGCCCTGCCCTTTTGCGGGCAGGATGCCGATCGGTTCCAAAGCTCTGGTTTAAAGCGCCGTGCTTCTTGTCCTCAGCGTTTGCCGCCGCTGGACCGATTGCCGACAATTTTATCGATCTTGAAAGAGAGCCCGCCCGACCGGACGATCAGGCGAGCTCCAGGATTGGCCGCTCGGGAGGTATTCAGGCGGCCGGGTTGATCAGCCGTGGCCGGCCTCCTTGCGATGGCCGCTCTCGCTGAGCCGGTCGACCCAGGCGATGCCGATCGCCGAGATGATGAAGGTCATGTGGATCAGCACCTGCCACATCACGCCAGTCTCGGTGAAATTGCTCCGCGTGGTGCCGAGATTGCCGGCCTCGATGAAGGTCCTGAGCAGCGAGATCGAGGAAATGCCGATGATCGCCATCGCGAGCTTGATCTTGAGCACGCTGGCATTGACGTGGCTGAGCCATTCCGGCTCGTCTGGATGCCCACTCAGGTTCAGGCGGGAGACGAACGTCTCGTAGCCGCCGACGATCACCATCACCAGCAGATTCGAGATCATGACGACGTCAATCAGCCCGAGCACGACCAGCATGATCTGCTGCTCGCTGGCGTCGAACGAGTGCGCGACCAGATGCCAGAGCTCCTTCAAGAACAACAGCACATAGACGGCCTGCGCGACGATGAGGCCGATATAGAGCGGCAATTGCAGCCAGCGCGAGCCGAAGATCAGCTTCGGAAACAGGCCAATCGGCGGCTGCGGCGCGGCCAGCGCCGAAGGTGCTTTGAGTTCAGACGTCATTGATCACTCCGGATTGCAGACAGGCGAGCGTCTCAGAGACTCGCGATGACAGGCGCGAGCTCGAGCGAGCCCCGATAGATCATCTCGAACGCGACGTAAATGATGATGGCGAGACCGACATAGGCGACCCAACGATGCTTCTGGAGCACGCGGCCGAGCAGATCGGCGGCGATGCCCATCATCGCAACCGACAGCAACAGGCCGAAGACGAGAATGTAGGGATGCTCGCGCGCAGCGCCCGCGACTGCGAGCACGTTGTCGAGCGACATCGAGACGTCGGCCGCGACGATCTGCACCGCCGCCTGGCCGAAAGTCTTTCGCTGCACCGGCGCAGCATCCGCGCCGCCGCCATGGCTGAGCACGAGCTGGCTCGAATGCCCGGACTGCTCGCGCAGCTCGCGCCACATCTTCCAGCACACCCAGAGCAACAGCACGCCGCCGGCGAGCAGCAGGCCGATCACTTGCAGGAGCTGGGTCGCGATGCCGGCAAAGACGATGCGCAGCGCAGTCGCAGCGATGATGCCGACGACGATGGCCCGGCGGCGCTGCTCGGCCGGCAGACCCGCCGCGGCAAGACCGATCACGACGGCGTTGTCGCCGGCGAGCACGAGGTCGATCAGGACGACTTGGAACAGCGCGGTCAGCGCCTCGGGAGTGATGAATTCAGTCATGTTTGATCATTCTTCGATGCCGACGGATCAAGCCAATGCGGCTTGCGGCGCTCGATCCAGTCGAAGACCTTTGAACGGGAGGAGCGCAGCGCAGGCACGTCCTCGGCGAGCAGCGCGAGGCCGAGCGGCAGCATCCAGACGCCGAGCACCGGCAGGAAGGAGAGCACACCGCCGACGACCAGCAGCGTGCCCGAGGGAATCCTGACCCAGCGGCTGGACGGCTTGAGCAGATAGGTGAATGTGTCGCCCATGCGCGGTGGCAGGCGGCGGACGAGCTTGGCCAGGCGCGGGTCTCCACCGGCGATCTGGCCGGTGGTGCCCTCGGTTTCCGTGGTGCGCCCGTCCGAAACCGTGCTCATGCTTACTCCTTCAAGGCGGCCTGCAGCTCGGCGCGCGCCGCGCTCGGCACGACCGGCTTGGCGCGCGGCAGCACCAGCGTCAGCAAGCGCAACAATTTGATCGCCTGCACTTCGTGGGGATGTACGTCCTCATCTGCGGCGGCAACGCGCTCCGACAGCTCCATCAGATGGGACGAGAGCGGCAGATTCGAAACCGGCCGCAGCGTGTCGATCACGACATTGGCAAAATCCGGTTCTGCAAGCCGTTCGGCGAGTTCATCGAACATCGCACAGAGCCGTTCGTCCGACATGTGCGGCGCCAGCTTGCGATCCCGGATGAAACGAACCACCTCGTCGCGTTCGACCGGCGAGACGCGGCGGTCGGCAACCGCGACCAGCGCGCCTACGATCACCAGCGCGACCGCGGCCTGCTCGTTCAGGCTGAACGGCTCCGCGATCTCGATCGGATGTGAGGTTTTGGCGTCAGACATCGTAGCTCCCTTAACTTGCGAAATGGCCGCACGGAGTTGCGATGGAGACGAATGGTCGGAGGGAACGAAAAGGGGCCCGACAATCGGCCGATCCATCGCATTCGCGCGGGACAGGTCATCCGACATCACGAGGTTTGCCGACATCTGTCGGCGTCCTCGCCAGAGGGGCCCGGATTCTTGTTCGTCCCAGAGATAACGGCGGGTCTGTCGGAATCAAGGCGATACGACTGCGACCAGCCGCCGCATCGGTTCCGTGTTGGAAGCGCTGCGCCCGGGGCAAGAGAGCGTGGTTTTCGCGCACACCTGTTTCAACAGCGTCATTGCTGTCGATGTTCAATAATTCGCTGATTGGATCGCGGTGGTCTTGGAAGCGGCGAAAGCCTTGGGAGTTTGTCCTGCCAAGGCCTGATGGGGTCTGTGGTTGTTGTAGTAGACGAGGTACTCGAACAGTTCATTGGCGAAGTGGTCCAGGTTGTCGAAGGTCGCGCCGTCGATGACGTCGTCATCGAGGGTACGCCAGAAGCGTTCGACCTTGCCGTTGGTCTGCGGCCGATAGGGCCTGGTGTAGCGGTGCTTGATGCCGAGCTCGAGCAGCATGGCCTCGAATGGATGCTCGGCCGGCTTGGTGCGGGCGGCGAACTCGGCGCCGTTGTCGGACAGGATTTCCTGGAAGACGAGCCCATAGGTGACGTTGAGGGTGTTGATCATCTTCAGGGTCTTGAACATGACCGGCAGCGCCTTCTTGGATGTCAGGACCTCGGCCCAGGCCAGACGCGAGCAGCTGTCGATCAGGCTGATGATGTAGGCCGTGACCGGGGGTGGCGCGAGGAACATATCGCGCGGCAATTGATGCAGATCGACGTGGCCCAGCTCCCCGAGCTTGTCCTTGATAATACGGCGTTTCTCCTCGCGCATCGCCGGCGTGCGGCGGTTCAGGCGGTGGCGCTTCAGCACCCGGTAGATCGTGATCGGCGAAGGTACCGTGTCGCGCGTTTCGCGCAAGCAAGACGGCATGAATCTCATAACGGTTCATCCCCGCTTGCGATGGGCGACGATCTCCGCCTCGATCCCTTCCGGCTCGCGCCGTTCCCGCCACTTCGGGCCGCGCCGCCGCGGCAGCAGATCCGCGTCCTCGCCGCTCTGCAGATAGCGATTGTAATACTTGCGGAACGTCTGCGAGCAGGTCCCGTGGTGCCGGTAGAAGTCGCCGACCCGCTTGAACAGCGGCGATCGGCCAGCCTTCACCGCCTCATACTCCGAAATCAGAAAACGCCACTTCTGCAGATAGTTGCGTTCAACCGTTCGGTCATAGCTGTTGTCTCGCATCGGATCGTTCCTCCGCTGGAGCGATCCAATCAGCGAATTATTGAACATGCACAATTGCGAGCGCAGCGAAAGCAATCCAGAATCCCTCCGCGGAAAGACTCTGGATTTGCTTCGCTGCGCTCGCAACGACGCAACATGGCCGACAGGCGTCACTCCTTCAATTCACCCGCTCGACAAGATGTGCACGGGACGGCGACGGATCGAACCGGTCGCCGAAATATTGCGTTTCGTGCGCGACCAATCCGTCGCGGAACTCCATGATGCTGACGACGTAGGACGGCACCCCGTCATAGCTCAGGATGAACTCGCTCACCCAGAGATCGCCGCCGCCGATGATCCGACGGACCGTGAAGCGCTTCCTGTTCGGCTGCACGAAACGGCTCTGCTGGATGTTCCTGCGGCCATGAATGCGCTCGCCCGATTGCGGATAATCGAGCATCGCATCCTCGCAATAGATGTCGTGCTCGGCCTCGAAATCATTTGCGTCCGAGGCGTCCCAATGGCGCTGAAGCGCAGCTCGCGTGGCGTGATCGTCCATCTCGACCTCCGATCTCGACGTCTCCATCTTAGCACCGGAGCCGCGCAAAACGGCGACATCGCAACCGTGTCACGATGAAGTGCGACGCTCTCAGCGACAAGCGCTTCCGAGGGGGCGCAGCGCGCCCTCATAGCGTCCGCGCAAGCTTCGGCAACGAAAATGCCTTTCCTGAACTCGACGATCGCGGAGAAGCGCATGAATCGCATCACATCCTGCAGGCGGCGGCGGCCACGCGCTTGTCCCGATGCTGGCGGCCAAAGGCCGCCCGGAGCTGAGCTGCCTCTGGTGCGAAGTGTTCGACGCGTGCGCGTTGGACATGGCCAAGTGGACCGATAGCCCGTTCGGCAAGCCCGAGGGCACCGTCCGTCGATCGTTCGAATGAACCGCGTCAGACGTTGAGCTGTCGGCACTTGCCTGTCGCTGCAACCGGCGCGGCTGCATGCCCTTTGCAGGACATGCCGACAAATTAGACAAGATCAGTCGCTCCACCCACATGCGGTTGGCACGGACAGGCCAGGCATGTTGGCGCCCCCTGTTGCCTAACCTCAGGTGCAATCTCGATTATTTTCGCGCCGCATGGAGCCGGCGAGCCTGCAGCGCTCCGACTGGCCTAAAATTCGCAAGACGGCATCAGGCCAATTCCCTGCCCCGCCACGATAAGGAGCGGCAAGTTGCGCGCGCCCAGCTCCGGGATGAACGGCCTCAGATCGGAGAATGCCATGAACGTGCATGCTGCCGGAGACCTCAAATTCACCGGTCTCGCCCATCCGAACGGCGCGCGGCTGCGCCTCAACGATCAGGATTTCGTGGCGATCGATCGCGACCGCGATGCGAAATTCGAGGCAACGTACCGGCCGCAGGCGCTGTACAACCGCGCCAATGAAGGCTTTCACGCCAACAACGAGACCTTCCTCCTGCACGAGGTCGCGACCAATCTGCCGATCTACCGGGCCGACACCGGCCCCACTGATTTCCATCTGCATCTGCCACCGGGCGGCTTTCAGCTCGTGCTGGTCACCTCTGGCGCGTTCACCTTCGACTATGACGGGCGCTTCTACAATGTGGGCCCTGGCGCGGTGATGCTGCAAAGCGCGATCGTGCACCGGCAGCTGTTCTACACCTGGTCGGGCCTGTCGACCGAAGAGAATTTGAAGACGCCGCAGACCGTGGTGCCCGATCCGATCTCGATGGGCTATTCGGGCAAATTCCTCGAAGCCTTCATCACCGATCCCACCACCTTTCCCAACCCGACCATCGTCGGTCCGGACCAGATCAACGAGGCCGAGACACCACGTGTGGCCTGGAGCCATCCGTTGCACAACCGACCGGCCGGTGCCGGCTTCTGGCTGCAGGATCCCCTGGCGCTGGACGCGGTGTTCAAGCCGCTCGCCGGTGGCGCGGTCAAATCGGCGATGCCGGTTTACGTGCGCGACATCGGCATCGAGATTCCCAGCGGTCATCTCGTTACCGGCCACATCATCGCGACAGACCCGCGCGGTCGGTCGCTGCTGCCGAAGAGCACGTCGGTCGCCGCGGACGCGGCCTGTTTCGCCAGGGGAGAGGTCGTGATCTACCGCGTCATTCGCGGCACGGCCGAATTTCAAAAGAAGGCCGGCGAGAGCTTCGAGCTTTCCGCCGGCGACGTTGTGACCGCAGGCAAGGAGTCCATCAGCCTCACGGGTGTCGGCGAAAATACCCAGGTCCTCCGTCTCGGCCTGCTCAAGGGCATGAACGAGCTGCGCAGCTGGACACCGACGCAGCGTGACGAGATCGACGGCCTCGCCGGTCAGATCATCACGCAGAAGGACGTCCGCCCCCTGCGCACCGAAGGCAAGCCGGTCGGGTATCTGTACGGGTAGGCGCGGATCTCGTTGCGGCCATCCTTCGAGCCGCCCGCCTACGGCGGGCCCTCAGGATGAAGTCGTGTTTTGCGGCGAAATCTTAGACCCTCATGGTGAGGAGCCCGCCACAGCGGGCGTCTCGAACCATGCAGGCCGAGCTCGTCCGGCGGACGATAGCCCTACTCCGCCGCCTGACGCACGTGGCGTGCGGTCGGGGTGCGCATCGTGACGAGCTCTTCGGCCGCGGTCGGATGCAGCGCGATCGTCGCGTCGAAATCCGCCTTGGTCGCCTTCATCTTCACCGCGATCGCCACGGCTTGCGTGATCTCGGCGGCAGAGTCGCCGACGATGTGACAGCCGAGCACGCGGTCGGTCGCGCCGTCGACCACGAGCTTCATCAGCACGCGGGTGTCGCGGCCCGACATCGTCGCCTTGATGGGCCGGAAGGTCGTCTTGTAGATGTCGACGTGGCTGTATTGCGCGCGCGCCTCGGTTTCCGTCAGGCCAACCGTGCCGACTTCCGGCTGCGAGAACACCGCGGTCGGGATGTTGGCATGATCGACCCTCACCTCGCGCTTGCCGAACACGGTGTCGGCGAAGGCATGGCCCTCGCGGATCGCGACGGGCGTCAGGTTGAAGCGATGGGTGACGTCGCCGATGGCATAGATGCTGTCGACCGAGCTCCTGGAGAAATGGTCGACCGCGATGCCGCCGTTGTTCGGGTTGATGGTGACGCCGGCCTTCTCCAGACCGAGATTGGCGACGTTGGGATGACGGCCGATGGCGAACATCACCTGGTCCGAGGCGAGGCTCGAACCGTTCGACAGATGGGTGGTGAAGCCCTCGCCCTGGCGCTCGACCTTCGTCACCGTGCAGCCGGTGAGAATCGTGATCCCCTGCTTCTCCATCTCGGCTCGCACGTGCGTGCGAACATCCTCGTCGAAGCCGCGCAGAATGTTGTCGCCGCGATAGATCACGGTGACGTCGGAGCCGAAGCCGGCGAAGATGCCGGCGAATTCCAGCGCGATATAGCCGCCGCCCTGGATCACGATCCGCTTCGGCAGCTTCGCAAGGTGGAACGCCTCGTTGGAGGAGATGACGTGCTCGATGCCGGGAATCGCCGCGCCATGGTTCGGCGCGCCGCCGGTTGCGATCAGGATGTATCTTGCAGTGATCTTCTTGTCGTTCTCGAGCAGGCGGACGGTATGCTTGTCCTCGATCACCGCGCGGCTCTTGACGATCTGCGCGCCCGACTTCTCGACATTGGCGGTGTAGGCCGCCTCCAGCCGCGCGATCTCCTTGTCCTTGTTGGCGATCAGCGTCGGCCAGTCGAAGCTGGCGGACGGAACGGTCCAGCCGAAGCCTGCGGCGTCCTCGAGTTCCTGACGGACATGCGAGCCGATCACGAACAGCTTCTTCGGCACGCAGCCGCGGATCACGCAGGTGCCGCCCATGCGGTACTCTTCCGCGACCATCACGCGGGCACCATGACCGGCCGCAATGCGGGCGGCACGCACACCGCCCGAGCCGCCACCGATGACGAAGAGATCGACGTCGAATTCAGCCATAGTCCACTCCGACCTCTCCTAGAGCATGATCAGGATTCTGATCAGATAGGTACTGTCAGATCTCCTTGCCACGCTTGCGCATTTCGGCGCGGAAGGCGCCCATCACGGTCTCGGAGAAGTTCTGGGCCCAGGAGTTCATGAAGGCCATGCTGAGGCCGATGGCGCGCGGCTCGGCTTCGATCAGCTTCTTGCCCAGCGGCGACTTGTAGAAGGTGACGAGATCCTTCAACTCCTGTTCGGTGAACTCGCTGGCGTAGATCTGCGCCATGCCTTCGCCGATCTCGTTCTGGCGGCCGGCGAGCTGCTGGGCCACGATCGGCGCGACCTCGTTGAGGTCCTTCTGGTAGTTGAGGTTCTGCTGCGTCAGCGCGATCTTGGTCTTCTCGACGAGGCCCGGCACGGCGCCCTGATACATCGCCGTAGCGTTCTTGATCTGCAAAATTTCCTTGGCCGCTGCGATCGCCGCCGGCGAGGCTTTCGGCTGGGCCGGCGCGGCGGCCGCCTTGGGCTGGGCCGGCGCCGGCTGCTGCGCGATCGCCGGGACCGCCGAGACGGCCAGGCCAGCAGCAAAGGTCGCGGCCGGCAACAATTTCAAAACGCTCTTCATTCCTAGTCTCCTTAGGGCTTTCGCCGTTCAATCACGCGGATTCCCTCGCCGCCCGCCAGAACGGCCGAGCTGGCCAAGCCGATGAACAATCCATGTTCGACCACGCCGGGGATCGCGCTCAACGCCTTGGCGAGGCTGGCGGGATCCGCAATACGTCCGAGCTGGGCATCGACGATCCAGTGGCCGCCATCGGTGACGAAAACGTGGCCGTCTTTGGCATTGCGGACCGCCATTTGCCCGGAAACGCCGCAGTCCGCAAATGCCTTCTCGATCGCGCGGCGCGTCGCCCCGAGGCCGAACGGGATGACCTCGACCGGCAGCGGAAACTTGCCGAGCGTCGGCACCCATTTGCTGTCGTCGGCAATCACGATCATGCGATCCGAGGCGGCCGCCACGATCTTCTCGCGCAAGAGCGCGCCGCCGCCGCCCTTGATCAGATTGAGCTCGGGATCGATCTCGTCCGCGCCGTCCACGGTGATGTCGAGATGGTCGATCTCGTCCAGCGTCGTCAGTGGCACACCGCAACGCTGCGCATCGGCCCGCGTCGCCTCGGAGGTCGGCACGCCGACCACCTTGAGCCCGGCGGCGACGCGCTCGCCGAGCAGCTCGACGAAATGTTTGGCCGTTGAGCCCGTGCCGAGCCCGAGCTGCATGCCGTCACGAACCTCCTCGAGGGCGCGCGCAGCAGCCTGCCGCTTCAACTGGTCCATATTCACGTGTGCGCCCGCCTCTGAATCCGGAGGATGCGCCGCCGATCGCGGCCGCTTTCGGCGGCCTATGTAGCCTCGTTTTTCCCGCGGGAACAGGCCTATAAAGCGATCTTATGGGCCCGCCCCTTGCGCGGATGCGACCGGGCCGGTAGCGCTTGGATCATGACCTCCTTCAAAAAGACGCGCCCGCACACCATCGTCTTCGATCTCGACGGCACGCTTGTGGATACGGCGCCCGACCTGATCACCGCGCTGAATTATGTGCTCGACCGCGAAGGCCTGCCGCCCGTGCCGATGGCCTCGGCCCGCAACATGATCGGCGCAGGCGCCCGCAAGCTGATCGAGCGAGGGCTGGAGGCCGAGGGCCGCACCGTCACCCCCGCCGACATGGACCGGATGACGGCGGATTTCATCGCCTATTATGCCGACCATATCGCGGTCGAATCCCGCCCCTTCGATGGGCTCGAGGCCGCGCTCGATCATTTCGCGGCGCAGGGCCATCGCCTCGCGGTCTGCACCAACAAGCTGGAATGGCTGTCCAAGCGTCTGCTGGACCAGCTCGACCTCAGCCGGCGCTTCGCGGCGATCTGCGGCGCCGATACCTTTGGCGTCCAGAAGCCCGATCCGACCATCTTTCGCGAGACGGTGGCTCGGGCCGGCGGGGATGTGAAGGCGAGCATCATGGTCGGCGATGCCGGAACCGACGTCGGGGTCGCCCGGCGGGCCGGGGTTCCCGTGATCGGGGTCAGCTTCGGCTACACCGACGTGCCGATTGCCGAGCTGAAGCCGGACCGGTTGATCCATCACATGCGCGACCTGCCGGCGGCCGCAATCGATCTGATGGCGACTCCTACAACTAACTGATATTACTGGGTTATTATCTATGCGCCGCGCGCCAATTGCTTGCCCCAAACGACACTTCTAAGGTCGGCCCGGGGATGTGGCGGTTCGCCGCAGTAGATGTGGATGGTTCATGCGTCGTGTCATCGCGATTGCGTTAGCGGGGGCGAACCGCACCCGCTGCCAGCTCGCCCTTCCCCGATCCGAATGCAGGCAAGCGCTGAGTTACATACACCAGCCGATTGTCCTAGCCGCGTCCGATGCTTAGATTGCGTCGACCGCACCGCTGAAAAGTGCGCCCGTCGCCGCAAGTGACAAGGCATTTGGTATGAACGGACCTTCCGTGAGCCCCCGCGCCGCGCTATCGAGCGCGATGACCGATCCGTTCGGACGGACCATCACCTACTTGCGCGTTTCCGTCACCGACCGCTGCGACCTGCGCTGCTTCTACTGCATGTCGGAAGACATGACGTTCCTGCCCAAGGCCGACCTGCTGACGCTGGAGGAACTGGACCGGCTCTGCTCGGCCTTCATCGCCAAGGGGGTGAAGAAGCTGCGGCTCACCGGCGGCGAGCCCTTGGTCCGCCGCAACGTGATGACGCTGGTGCGCTCGCTGTCGCGGCATCTTTCGAGCGGCGCCCTGAACGAGCTGACGCTGACCACCAACGGCACCCAGCTTGCGAAACACGCGCGGGAGCTCGCCGATTGCGGCGTCCGCCGCATCAACGTCTCGCTCGATACGCTCGATCCCAAGAAGTTTCGCGAGATCACCCGCTGGGGTGAGATCGACAAGGTGCTGGAGGGCATCGAGGCCGCACGCGCCGCAGGACTTGCCGTGAAGATCAACGCCGTAGCCCTGAAGAACCTCAACGAGGACGAATTGCCCGAGCTGATGCGCTGGGCCCACGGCAAGGGCATGGGCCTGACGCTGATCGAGGTGATGCCGATGGGCGAGATCGGCTCGGGCCGGATCGACCAGTATCTGCCGCTGTCGCTGGTGCGTGCCCGCCTCGCCCAGCAATTCACGCTGACGGATCTGGCCGAGAGCACCGGCGGTCCGGCCCGCTATGTCAGCGTCGCCGAAACCGGCGGCAAGCTCGGCTTCATCACGCCGATGACCCATAATTTCTGCGAATCCTGCAATCGGGTGCGCATCACCTGCACGGGGACGCTGCACACCTGCCTGGGCCACGAGGATGCCTCGGACTTGCGCAAACCTCTGCGTGCATCGAGCGACGATCTGCTGCTTGCAGATGCGATCGACCGCGCCATTGGACTAAAGCCCAAGGGCCACGATTTCATCATCGACCGCCGCCATGACCGTCCCAGCGTCTCCAGGCACATGAGCGTCACCGGCGGCTGAGGGATTCGCCAGCCGCCATCTAAGCCGCTGCTGACGCGTCAATTTGTCCATTTTCCGATTGACGGCACGTGAACCCGCTGGTTTGGTGCGACCGCCTTTGCTTGCCCGGCAACATAAGCCGGCCCGCCCGTTGGCGGTCGCGGTCAAGACGGCAAGGCGCGAGGGGAGGACTGACGCTGCAATCGCTTCGGAATGCGATCCGTGTGGTCGTGTGCCTTTTGCACGCGAGCCGAGCGATACGTGCTGAAGCCTCCCGGTGAAGTATTAGGCCGCGACGGAGAGAGAGTAAGATGCGTCCATTGCTGGCGCTGAGTAACGCCATTGACGCCCTCAACGAAAAGATTGGGTACGTCTGTAACCTGCTCGTGCTCCTGGCATGCCTGGTTAGCGCGGCGAACGCCATGATCCGCTACGCCTTCAACGACTCGTCAAACGGCTGGCTCGAGCTGCAATGGTACATGTTCGCCATTCTCGTGATGTTCGGCTCGGCCTACACCTTCAAGCGCAATGAACATGTGCGGGTCGAGATCTTTTATCTGGTCCTGTCCGAGCGTGGTCAGCTCTGGCTCGACATGATCGGCACGCTGTTCTTCCTGATTCCCTCGTGCCTCCTGCTCGCCTATCTGTCCTGGCCGTTCTTCATGCAGGCCTACAGTGTCGGCGAGATGTCGGCCAACGCCGGCGGCCTGATCCGCTGGCCGATCAAGTTCGTGATCCCCGCCGGCTTTGTGATGCTGGCGATCCAGGGCGTTTCCGAGGTCATCAAGCGTATCGCGGCTCTCCAGGGCTATGTGACGATCGACGCCAAGTACGAGAGGCCGACCCAATGATTACGCTGGAGATGATGCCGCCCTTGATGTTCGGCGGCCTGGTTCTGGCGATGCTGATCGGCTTCCCCGTGGCATTCACGCTCGCCGCGGTCGGCCTCTCCTTCGGCTTCCTCGCCATCCATCTCGGCTTCTTCGACCTCAACTTCCTTCAGGCCATTCCCGGCCGCGTGTTCGGCAGCGTGCTGTCGAACGAGCTCCTGCTCGCGATCCCGTTCTTCACGTTCATGGGCGCCATATTGGAGAGATGCGGTCTCGCCGAGGACATGCTGGATTCGATGGGCCAGCTGTTCGGCCCGGTCCGCGGCGGCCTCGGCTATTCCGTGATCATCGTCGGCTTCATTCTCGGTGCCATCACCGGCACGGTGGCGGCGCAGGTGATCGCCATGGCGCTGATCTCGATGCCGGTGATGATCCGTTACGGCTACAACATGCGCTACATCACCGGCGTGCTGGCGGCCTCCGGCACCATCACTCAGCTGGTGCCGCCCTCGCTGGTGCTGATCGTGCTCGCCGACCAGCTCGGCAAGTCGGTCGGCGACATGTATCTCGGCGCCTGGGGCCCCTCGGTGTTCCAGATCGTTCTGTTCGCCGGCTACACGTTCATTCTCGGCCTGATCAAGCCAGGCCATGTGCCGGCAGTGCCGCTGGAGGCGCGCACGCTGACCGGGTGGGCGCTGTGGAAGAAATGTCTGAAGGGCATCATCCCCTCGGCCGTGCTGATCTTCGTCGTGCTCGGCACCATGATGATGGGTCTCGCGACGCCCACCGAGGCCGGCGCGATGGGCGCCGTCGGCGCGATCGTGCTCGCCGCGATCCACCACAAGGACTTCTCCTCGACGGACAACAAGATTTTGCTCATCGGCGTGATCGCGGCCGGCATCGGCACCATCGTCGCGATCCTGTACAGCGAGAACTTGATCTTCAAGATCGCCTTCGCGGTGACCTATCTGGCGATCGCGTGGATCTGCATTCGTGCCGCGCGCATCCCCGACCTGCGCGACCTGATCACGCAGGGCTACCAGTCCACCATGCGCCTCACCTGCATGGTCACCTTCATCCTGATCGGGTCGACCTGCTTCTCGGTGGTGTTTCTCGGCGTCTCCGGCAGCGTCTGGCTCGAACATCTCCTGACCTCGCTGCCCGGCGGCGTCTGGGGCTTCCTGATCTTCATCAATCTCTTCATCTTCTTCCTGGCGTTCTTCCTCGACTTCTTCGAGATCGCCTTCATCATCCTGCCGATGATCGCGCCGATCGCGCAGAAGATCCTTGCGCCGGTGGTGGGACCGGACGCGGCCCTGATCTGGTTCGGCGTGATGCTCTGCGTCAACATGCAGACCTCGTTCCTGCATCCGCCGTTCGGCTTCGCGCTGTTCTACCTGCGCGGGGTCGCGCCGAAGGAAGTGAAGAGCTCCGACATCTATTGGGGCGCCGTGCCCTGGATCGGCTTGCAACTGATCATGGTGCTGCTGGTGATCATCTTCCCGTCCGTGGTGACGGGCCTCCTGGACAAGCCGCTCAACGTCGATCTCGACAAGGTCAAGATCGAAGTGCCGCAGATCGAGCTGCCGCCGCTGGATCTCGGCCCGCCGCAGAAGTAGGTGGTTCTACCAGCAAGCGCCGATCCCCTCTTCTCCCCTTGTGGGAGAAGGTGGCCTCTCTCCGCGCATTTGACTCGCAGTCCGACTCGCGTAGGCAACCCCTCGCCCAGCCTCGCTATCGCGAAGCCACCCTCTTCCCCACGAGGGGAGAGGGTGCAGCACCGCCGCGCGTGACAAGCGCCGCGAACACAGGCATATCGGGCTACTTCTTCAACCGAAGGACCGCCGCGCATGCCCCGATCGCACCCTGTTCCCTCGCTCGTCGCTCCGTTGATCGCCTCGCTGTGGCTGGCATGTGCCGCCACCGTCGCGCATGCCGAGCCGATCGCCGATGTCCATGCGCTGGCGCAAAAGGAACAGCAGCCGCTGCTCGACACGCTGCGCGATCTCGTCAACATCGAATCCGGCAGCAAGGACATCGAGGGCCTGAACCAGATCGCCGAGCGTGTTGCCGGTCAGCTCAAGCAGCTCGGCGGCACGGTGGAGATCCTGCAACCGACCGACATCTATCGCCTCGACGACACCCCCGAAAAGATCGGGCCGGCCGTGCGCGCCGTGTTCAAGGGCACGGGGGATAAGAAGATCATGCTGATCGCCCACATGGACACGGTGTACCTGAAGGGCATGCTGAAGGACCAGCCGTTCCGCGTCGAGGGCGACAAAGCCTACGGCCTGGGCATTGCCGACGACAAGCAGGGCGTCGCGCTCATTCTGCACACCGTCGCCCTGCTGCAGAAGCTGAACTTCAAGGATTACGGCACGCTCACCGTGCTCACGAACGGCGACGAGGAGATCTCCTCCCCCGGCTGGCGCAGCACCATCACACGCCTCGCCTCGGATCAGGACGTGGTGTTCTCGTTCGAAGGCGGCGGCACCGACGGGACGCTGCGTCTCGCGACCAGCGGCATCGGCTCGGCCTATCTCACCGTGCAGGGGAAGTCGTCACATGCGGGCGCACGGCCCGAGGGCGGCGTGAATGCGCTGTACGAGCTGTCGCACCAGGTGCTGCAGATGAAGGATCTGTCCAAACCCGAGCAGGGCCTGAAGCTGAACTGGACCGTCTCAAAGGCCGGCACCAACCGCAATGTGATCCCCGCCGAGGCCACGGCCCAGGCTGATGCACGCGCGCTCAAGGTGTCCGACTTCGACGAGTTGCAGAAGGTGCTGCAGGACAAGATCAAGAATCGGCTGCTGCCCGACTCCAGGGTCGACCTGAAGTTCGAGGTACGACGCCCGCCACTCGAAGCCAACGAGGCCTCGCGCCGGGTGGCGGCCCATGGCAAGACGGTCTACGGAGAGATCGGGCTATCCCTCAAGGTGGACGAGAAGGCGACCGGCGGCGGCACCGATGCGGCTTTTGCCGCGCTGCAGTCCAAAGGAGCCGTGGTGGAAGGCATGGGCCTGTCGGGCTTCGGCGCGCACTCCAACGATGCCGAATATGTGAAGCTCGACAGCATCGTGCCGCGGCTGTATCTGGCGACGCGCATGATCATGGACTTGTCCACCGGCAAGCTGAAATAGGGACGGCGCTTTCTTCCTTCTCCCTTGTGGGAGAAGGTGGCGCGAACGCAAGAACCCCTCACCCGTCTCGCCGCTGACGCGGCGCGCCACCCTCTCCCACAAGGCGAGAGGGTGTAGCGTCACTGCCGCGCCAGCTCTTCTCAACAGTCTTTAGCGCCTTCACCAACCTGAACCGAAGCGTGAACTCCGCACCGCCGCCTGCAAGGTTCTCCACCGCAACCGTGGCCGCGTGATCGTCCGCCACTGCGCGCACGATCGAGAGTCCCAGCCCCGCACCGTCGCTGCGCCGGCGGTCGCCGCGCCAGAAGCGCTGGAAGATCAGCTCGCGTTCGGCTTCCGGGATGCCCGGGCCGTGGTCACGTACGCGCACCGAACCGTCTTCGCGCACCTCGACATCGACGGAGGTGTCCTTTGCCGTGAACTTGATGGCGTTTTCCGCAAGGTTGAAGATCGCACGCTGGAGCATCTCGGAATTGCCGTGGATCTCGACCGGTGCGTCCGTGCCCTTCAGCTCGATATCCTTGTGCTGCGCAATCGCGAACGGCGCGATCGAGCCGACCACCTCGGCGCAGACGGCGCGCAAATCCGCGGTCTCGCCGGGATCGAGCACCAATGTGTCGAGTTCGGCGATCTCCAGCAGCTGGGCGACGAGGCGGCTCATGGTTTCGATGTCGGCATGCAGCGCCTGTCGTGCCGCACGGTCGTCGAGCGTCTCGATGCGCGTGCGCAGGATCGCGAGCGGCGTGCGCAACTGATGCGCGGCGTCCGCCGTGAACTGCCGCTGCACGCGAAAGCCGCCCTCGAGGCGATCGAGTGCCTGGTTCACGGCGGTGACCAGCGGCAGGATCTCGCGCGGGATCTGTGCCGTAGGCAAGCGGATGTCGGTCCGCGCCGGGCCGATATTGCTGGCCTCCTCCGAGGCCTTCCACAGCGGCGCAATCGCCCGGCGGAAGATGATGATGTCGGTGGCAAGCAGGACCAGGAGGATCGGGATGGTGATCCAACCGACCCGCCGGAAGAAGTTCGAGACGATGTCGTCGATGATGACGTCGCGGTGCGCGAGATCCTCGGCAACCTGGATGCGCACAGTCTTGCCGTCGATGTCGCGGGTGACGCCGGCGCCGGAAATGGTATCGGACAAGCGCGGCGCCGCCACCGCGGGAGAACGCCGGTGGGAGGAGAACAGCAGCCGGCCTTCGGCGTCGCGAATGTCGTACTGGTAGCGGCCATAGGCGTCTGAATAGAGGCCCTTGAGGCTGTCGGGCAGGTTGAAGGTCAACGTACCGTCCGGCTGCGCGACGATGCGCTCCGCCAGCACCTCGGCCTGGGCGCGCATGGCGTCGCGATGCAGCTGGCTGATCTCGGAATTGAGCAGCCAGAACAGTACCAGCGGCAGGAAGATCGCGACCACCGCGACCGCAACGATGTGGAGGAACACGATGCGCCAGATCAGCGATTTGAAGGTCGGCGACCTGCCATAGGACCCGGCGCCGGATCCGAGCTGGGTCACGCTATTTCTCCTCGGTCATGAGATAGCCGACGCCCCGGATGGTGTGGATCACCACCTTGGCGCCATGTTCCGCCAGCTGCTTGCGCAGTCGCGAGACATAGACCTCGACCGCGTTGGAAGCGACTTCGCCTTCGAGCCCGAAGATGTGGTCCTCGACGTTCTTCTTCGGCACGACCCGCCCCTGCCGGCGTAGCAGGATCTCGAGCACCGAGGTCTCGCGCGCGGAGATGATCCGCGGCTGGTCGTCGACGAAGATCTGGCGGCTCTCGGTGTCGTAGACGAGGTTGGCGAGACTGAGCGAGCGGCCGAGCAGCTGGCCCGGCCGGCGCAGGATCGCCTCCAGCCGCGCCACCAGTTCCTCCATCGCGAACGGTTTTACGAGGTAGTCGTCGGCACCGCTGCGCAAGCCGCTGACGCGATCCTGCACGCCGCCCCGCGCGGTCAGCACCAGCACCGGCAGCGGCTCCATCTTGAGGCGCAGCTCGCGCAGCACCGACAGGCCGTCGCCGTCGGGCAGGCCAAGGTCGAGAATCATCGCGGCATAGCTGACACTGCTCACCGCCTCGCGTGCCTCGGCCGCGCTGCCGACGATGTCGCTCTCATAGCCGGCCGCCGCCAGCCCGCCGGCAACGAGCCGCGACAGCTCGACATTGTCCTCAACGATCAGAAGGCGCATCAAAGTCCCGCCGGACAGCCCGGTGTCATTGTACGGCCTGCGCCGCATCGGCGCTCTCTTCCACTATTCCGAGCGCTTGGGCCAGTGAAAAAGCAGCCGGTTGACTAGTCAAGATCTTGTCAGCTTCATGTCAGCCGATCAGATGTGTTCCAGTGGTTGACCAGACCAGCAAATTCGGCCCCAGGACGAAAGGATGAGCTTCATGAGCAGACCGTTGAAAACGGAAAGCGAGCTGATTGCAATGGCAAGGGCCGAGTTGAAGGCTCACGCCGACTGTCCCGACACAATGACGATTTCCATCATTCGCGACGGCAGTTCCTGGGAGTTTCGAGCCAGCGCAGATCAGGCCACGTCGGATCGGCCCGGTTATCCGGAATGTGTCGCCATGCTGGTTCAGATCGGCGATCACCTCAGCAAGCAGTACGACCTTAAGGGTTAGATCACCCCCGCGCTTCGAACAGCGCGTAGCGGCTTCAGAACGTGTGTTCGAGCACCATCGTCAGACCGGCTGCGAACCCGATGACGACCAGCAATGAAAGAGTACGACTTTAAAGGAACCACGTTACTACGAGCCCGGCGCTGGCCGAGAACACGGCGGCCGTGGTGATCCAGCCGAGCGCGTTCATCCACGCAGAATTCACCTTGTCCCCCATGATCTTGCGGTTGTTCGTCATAAACATGATCAGCAGCAAGAGCGGCGGGGTCGAAAATCCCTGAACGATCCCCGACCAGACCAGGGCCTGCATCGGATTGAAACCAAGGAAGTTCAGAGCGACAGCAATCGCTGTGAGTCCGGCAATCGCCCAATAGAATCCTGGTGCTTCGCGTGGACGGGCGTGAAGGCTGGCCCTCCAGCCGAGCGCCTGTGCTAGATCGTACGCGGCGCCGGCAGTCATCACCGGTACGGCGAGAAACCCGACGCCTATGATGCCAGCGGTAAACAGCACGCTTGCGCCCGCACCAGCAAGAGGGCGCAACGCCTCCGCCGCTTGCGCAGCGGTTTCTATGTTGGTCTGGCCGTGGTCGTGGAGCGTGACTCCTGTGGACATGATGATGAAATACATGACGGCATTGGAAAACAGCATGCCGATGAGCACGTCGCGGCGGCTGCGGGAGAGCTCGGTACTGGATGCTCCGATGCGCTGAGAAAGTCTGATCTTCCCTTCCTCAATCTTCTCTTCGACCTGCTGGTTGGATTCCCAAGTGTAGATATAGGCCGACAACGAAGTCCCGATGATCGCGACGACGATGGACAGAAAGTGCCGGTCTAACCGCACCGTGGGGATGAATGTGCCAATCAAGACCTCTGCAGGATCTGGCTGAGCGAGCAGAGCGGCGGCCGCGTAGGCGAGCAGCGCCAGGGCGAGCCAGCGGAAGATCGCCCGTATGGTTGCGTAAGATCCCCACAATTGAAGTGCCAGCAGTACGACGGCGACTGCAACCACGATCCATGGAACGGGGAGCGGAATGAAAATGCCGAGCGCGGCGGCCATGCCGCCGAGATCGGCGGCCGCTTCGATCGTGTTGCCGATCATCACGCCCACCAGCACAGCCCAGAGCAGCCAGCGCGGATAGAAGTCTCGGATGACGTGGAAGAGCCCTCGTCCCGAAACTTGCCCCAACTTCGAGGACAGGTAGACGACCGTGAACATCATCGGCAGGACGACAGGCGCCAACCAGAGGATTTGTGTTCCGAATTGCGCCCCGGCGCTGGCATATGTGCCGATTGCGGAAGGATCGTCGTCGGCCGCCCCGGTGATGACGCCCACCCCTATCGACCTTGCGAGCCCTCGTTCCTTCTGGTCGTCCTTGTCGGCCATGTAATCCGCGGCACTCCTTGCCCTTTGACGTCGACAAGTGCCGGCGGCTGATCGTAGTTCCTATGCGATGACGTGGTCCGCGGCGGCCTCACCGGACCTTCCGAAGCGAGGCGCCAGGTTGCCTCCTCCTCACTTAAGCTGGCTCGATACGCTGCGACTCGAAGGCCGCTCTGAGTGCAGCCAGCTGGTCGCCTGTTGCTCCCAGCTCTGCCTCGGCCGGATCCGCAGGTAGATCCGCGTAAGCAATCGGCTGATCGAACTGGCTCGCCGTGAAGTCGTATCTCTGCCCTTCAATCCGGTTGTAGAAGTGGTCGCCGGCCGACAAGGGCGTCTTCAGTAATTCGCCGCAGAAGAGTTCTCGTATCAGCAATGCCGTGACGTTGCATTGCCCTGCCGCCGGATTATCCGCACTCCATTGGCTTGAGGTCGACAATGACCACGCCTTGCGAAGCGCCCTTTGGACGGCGTCGGGATCGAAGCTCATCGTCGTCTCCAGAGTGAGTGCCGGCGAGATATTTCGGATTATTCGATACTCACACTCTGCCACTGTTTTGCCCGACAGGTCAAACCGCTCCTGGTTCGTGGGAGCTGGTGAGCGGAACGATCCTTCGATCGAGCCGGTTCCGGAGTCGCCCTCTCCTGCATGCCGCAGCACAGACCCGCCTCCCGCGAAGACCGTTTGTACCGCCAATTTTTTTTCACGGCTTATCAATCGGTTGGCTACTGTGCATGGGGTTGTTTTTCGAGTTTTGAGTGGGGCACTCTTCGCGACGCCCAAAAAGAACGCCCCGGAGCCTTCGCTCCGGAGCGCTGCATGCGACAGATGACGTGATCAGCTCTGTGAGCGCCGCGCCATGAAGATGTCGTAGCCGACCTCGGCGACCTGGAACCAGGCGTAGCCGTCGCCCGTGAACTTGGCGAGGGAGTCGTGCACCTTCTTGAAGTTGGCGTTGGTTGCGCCAACTTCGGCGTGCAGCTCCTTGGCGGCCTTGTAGCAGGCATCCATGATCGCCGGCGAGAAGGCGTGCAGCTTGGCGCCGCCGGCGAGCAGCTTCTTCAGCGCCAGCGGATTGGCGGTGTCGTAGCGCGCCATCATGTAGTTGTTGGCATAGTGGCCGGCCTGCTCCAGCACGCTCTGGTAATATTTCGGCAGCGCGTTCCATTTGTCGAGATTGACGAAGGCCAGCAGCATCGGCCCGCCTTCCCACCAGCCGGGATAGTAGTAGTGCGGCGCGATCTTGTAGAAGCCGAGCTTCTCGTCGTCATAGGGACCAACCCATTCCGCGGCATCGATGGTGCCCTTCTCCAGCGCTGGATAGATATCGCCGCCGGCGAGCTGCTGCGGCACCACGCCGAGTTTCTGGAGCACACGGCCGGCAAAGCCGCCGATGCGGAATTTCATGCCCTTGAGATCCTCGGGCGAGTTGACCTCTTTCCTGAACCAGCCGCCCATCTGGAAGCCGGTGTTGCCCGCGAGCAGCGAGATGACGTTGTAGCTCTTGTAGAACTCGTTGAGAACGTCACGTCCGCCGCCTTGCATGTACCAGGCCTGGTTGATGCGCATGTTGGGCCCGAACGGCACGGCCGAGCCGAAGGTGAAGGTCGGGTCCTTGCCGAAATAATAGTAGGACGCGGTGTGGCCGATCTCGCAGGTGCCGTTCTGCACGGCGTCGAGCACCTGGAGACCCGGCACAATCTCGCCGGCCGCGAAGATCTGGATCTGGAATTTGTTGTCGGTCGCCTCAGCGACCATCTTGCACATCATCTCGGCACCGCCAAACAGCGTGTCGAGCGATTTCGGCCAGCTCGTGGGCATCCGCCATTTGATTTCCGGCATCGACTGCGCGATCGCGGGAGCCGCGAGCGTGGCGGCGCCGGCCGCACCAAGTCCTGTGACCTTGATGAAGTCTCTTCTCTTCATGATTTCCTACCCTGATGGATGTGCTTGTGGAGCCTTCTTGTCGAGGCTTTCCGACAGCATGGAACATCGCCGGGCCGAAAGCCATCCCGATCGCACTGCGGCAACGAAATAGCCCGGCCTCCTGCGAGGCCGGGCTATCCGGTCTTACGACTTAAGCCGTAGATCAGCCGCGGGTGCGCGAGCGGATCATGAAGCTGTCATAGGTGTATTCGGCAACCTGCCACCACAGATATTCGTCGGAGCGGTAGGCCTGCATGGCGTCGATCGACTTCTTGAAGTCGGCGTTCTTGGCCGAGGTCTCCGCCCACAATTCGTTAGTCGCCTTGAGGCAGGCCTCCAGCACTTCGTTGGTGAAGGGACGGAGCTGGGTGCCACCCGCGACCAGACGCTTCAACGCCGACGGGTTCTGCATGTCGTAGCGCGCGGCCATCCAGGTGTTGGCATTGGCCGTCGCGTTGGTGAGAATCGCCTGGTAATTCTTCGGCAGCGCATTCCACTTTTCCAGGTTGGTGAAGGCATGCACGGTCGGGCCGCCTTCCCAGAAGCCTGGATAGTAGTAGTACTTGGCGACCTTGGCGAAGCCGAGCTTCTCGTCATCGTAGGGACCGACCCACTCGGCGGCGTCGATGGTGCCCTTTTCCAGCGCGGGATAAATGTCGCCGCCGGCGAGCTGCTGCGGCACCACGCCGACCTTCTGAAGCACCTGGCCGGCGATGCCGCCGATGCGCATCTTGAGGCCGGAGAGGTCGGCGACCGTCTTGATCTCCTTGCGGAACCAGCCGCCCATCTGGGTGCCGGTGTTGCCGCAAGGGAAGCCGATCACATTCGACTTCTTGAAGAACTCGTTGGCGAGCTCGTTGCCGCCGCCCTGGTAGAGCCACGAATTCTGCTGGCGCGCGTTGAGGCCGAACGGCACCGAGGCGAAGATCGCGAAGGTCGGATCCTTGCCGACGTAATAGTAGGAGACGGTGTGGCACATCTCGACCGTGCCGTTCGAGGTCGCATCGAGGGCCTGCAGGCCAGGGACGATTTCACCGGCCGCGAACACCTGGATCTGGAACTTGTTGTCAGTCATTTCGGCGACGTATTTCGCCACCTGCTCGGCGCCGCCATAGATGGTGTCGAGCGACTTCGGAAAGCTCGAAGTCAGCCGCCACTTTACCTCGGGCGAGGACTGCGCGATCGCCGGCGAGGCCACCGCGGTCGCCGCCGCGCCTGCTGCCGACACTTTGAGAAAATCACGACGCTTCATCTCAGGTCTCTCCTTGCTGGGGCGTTTCCCCTTGACTTCTCTTCTTGCCGCCGCGCATTCCGGCGACGCGTTGGGACGCGCCGAACCGAAGGGGCTTGACTGCCGTGGGCCTTTAACACGGAAGCCCCGCTTGCGGAACGCGACAATGGCATGACGGGGCTCTACGAAAGTCGCATGTCCCCGCAGCTTGCCGCGGGGATCGGATCAGGCCGCCGCGATGACACCCTTGAGCTGGTCCCGGACCTGGCCGGCGATGGCGCGGTAGATCGCCGCATGGGGACCGTCCGGCTCGCTGTCGACGACGGGATTGCCGGCGTCCGAGGTGGCGCGAATCGCCATGTGCAGGGGGATCTCGCCCAGGAACGGTACCCCGAGCTTCTCGGCCTCATGCCGCGCCCCGCCATGACCGAAAATGTCCGACCGCGTGCCGCAATGCGGGCACTGGAAGTAACTCATGTTCTCGACGATGCCGAGCACGGGCACGTTGACCTTCTTGAACATGGCAAGGCCCCGCCGCGCGTCGATCAGGGACAGATCCTGCGGGGTCGAGACGATCACCGCGCCCTTGAGCGGCACGTTCTGCGCCAGCGTGAGCTGGGCATCGCCGGTGCCCGGCGGCATGTCGACGACGAGCACGTCGAGCTTGCCCCATTCGACGTCGCGCAGCATCTGCGTCACCGCCGACATCACCATGGGACCGCGCCAGATCATCGCGGTCTCCTCCTCGACCAGGAAACCGATCGACATGATTGCGAGGCCGAAACGCCGAAGCGGAATCATCTTGCGCTCGCCGTTCAGCTCCGGCTTGTCGCGCAAGCCCGTCAGGCGTGGCACTGAGGGGCCGTAGATGTCGGCATCGAGCAGCCCGACCTTGAGGCCGAGGTCGCGCAGGCCGAGCGCCAAATTGAGCGCCGTGGTCGACTTGCCGACGCCGCCCTTGCCGGACGCCACCGCAATCACCGCGGCGACGCCGGGGATCTCAGACTGCCGTGCCATCGGCGACCCACCGCCCTGCGGCGGCTTGTGGGCATGGACCGGCTGCACGCCAGGCGAGCCGCGGCTCGGTTGCGGGGGTGGCGGCGGCGCGGCACCCGGCTTGCGCTCGGCGGTCAACGCCACCATGACCGTGGTGACGCCGGGAATGGTGCGCACGGCGGCCTCCGCTTCGGCCCGGACCGATTCCCAGGCCCTCGCCTCGGCGGCATCGACATTGATCGAGAAGAACACCTTGCCGTCCGACGCGCTGATCGCGCTCAGCACATTGGCATGGGTGAGCGCGACCCCGCGGGGTGATTTGACCTTGGTGAGGCTGTCGAGAACCTGTTGCTGCGTCACGCTCAAAGCGCATCTCCTGGACTTGAGGATGCCCCATTAGAGCGGAAACGCCCAAAAGGCTACTGCCTGCCGATATCGTCGGCTTTTTCGGCAGGCGCCGCCCCCTGCTCCCTGGCGGCCTCGTAGTTCAGCTCGATCATGACCCCGTTGGGGTCGTGGACGAAGATCTGCCAGAGGTCGCCGCCGGGCACTTGGCGGGACTCGAACTTCATCCCCTTTGACGCCAGCCGCTGTTTCATGCCGTCAAAGCCGCGACTGACGAAGGCGACGTGGTGGACAACGCCGGAATCCGGCTTTTGTGGCTCGGCGGTCGGAGAAATATCGACGAGGTGCACCACTGGCTTGCCCTCGCTATACATCCAGGCGCCCGGGAAGACGAAATTCGGCCGTGGCCCTTTTTCCAGGCCCAGCACATCCTTGTAGAAGCGGACGGTCTCGGCCAGATTCCGCGTCCGGATGTTGAAATGATCGAGGACGCCAACGCTCACGCCGCCCATGCTCTCGCTCCCTTGTTTTGAAGTCCTTAGGTCCATCATCCTAGCACAGGAGGCCGCCAAACGAAGCCGTTGCCCTCTGCCCTCAAGGGTTTATGGTGCGCCTCCGATCCGCCCTCACCGCGGAACCCAGGCGTCCCCCGCCTGGCAAGAACCGTAAAACCCAAACTACGGACAAGGTACCACAATGGCTAAAGTCGCTTTCCTCGGTCTCGGCGTGATGGGCTTCCCCATGGCCGGACACCTCGTGAAAAAAGGGGGCCATGAGGTCACCGTCTACAACCGCACCGCGGCCAAGGCGAAAGAATGGGCGGACAAATTCGGCGGCAAGACCGCACCGACGCCGAAGGCGGCCGCCGAGGGCCAGGATTTCGTGATGTGCTGCGTCGGCAACGACAACGATCTGCGCGCGGTCACGATCGGCCCCGACGGCGCGTTCGCCGGCATGAAGAAGGGTGCGACCTTCGTCGACCATACCACGGCCTCCGCCGAGGTCGCACGTGAGCTCGACGCGGCCGCCACCAAGGCCGGCTTCAAATTCGTCGATGCGCCCGTCTCCGGCGGCCAGGCCGGCGCCGAGAACGGCGTGCTGACCGTGATGTGCGGCGGCGCGCAAGACGGTTATTCGGGCGCCGAGCCGATCATCACGGGCGCCTATGCACGGATGTGCAAGCTGCTCGGGCCCGCCGGAAGCGGCCAGCTGACGAAGATGGTCAACCAGATCTGCATCGCCGGTCTGGTGCAGGGTCTCTCCGAGGGCATCCACTTCGCCAAGAAGAGTGGCCTCGACGTCGCCGCGGTGATCGAGACCATCTCGAAAGGGGCCGCACAGTCCTGGCAGATGGAGAACCGCTACAAGACCATGAACGAGGGCAAGTACGATTTCGGCTTCGCGGTCGAGTGGATGCGCAAGGACCTCTCGATCTCGCTGGCTGAAGCCCGCCGCAACGGCGCCAATCTGCCAGTGACCGCGCTGGTCGACCAGTTCTACTCCGAGGTCGAGAAGATGGGTGGCAAGCGCTGGGATACGTCGAGCCTGCTTGCACGACTCAATCGCTGACAGCTGACGTTCTGAAACGACCTTGCTGATCGCGATCGCCGCCATCTTCATCCTCGCCTATGCGGCGATCGCGCTCGAGCACCCGCTTCGCGTCAACAAGAGCGCTACGGCGCTGCTCGGCGCTGGGCTGCTGTGGACCATCTACGCTGTCGCAACCGGCGACCACGCGCTGGTCGGCCGCCAGCTCGACGCGTCCGTCGGCTCCACCGCGCAGATCGTCTTCTTCTTGATCTGCGCCATGACGATCGTCGAGGTGATCGACGCCCATGATGGCTTCGAGGTCATCACCTCGCTGATCCGCACCACGAGCCAGGTCACGCTGATCTGGCTGATCGGCTTCGTCACGTTCTTCCTCAGCGCGATTCTGGATAATCTGACGACCACCATCGTCATGATCTCGCTGATCCAGAAGCTGATCGCCCGCCGCGACGACCGCCTGTTGTTCGCCTCCCTCATCGTCATTGCCGCCAATGCCGGCGGCGCCTGGACCGTGATCGGCGACGTCACCACGACCATGTTGTGGATCGGCGGACAGATCTCGCCGCTCAAGATCATGAGCGCGGTGTTCCTGCCCTCGCTGCTCAATCTGCTGGTGCCGCTCGTCTTCATCAGCTTCTCGCTCAGGGGCAAGATCATCGCACCGCCGCCGAAAGATAACGGATTGCTGGCCGTCGACCGGTTCGAGCGCAACCTCATGTTCTATCTCGGCCTCGGCACACTGATCGCGGTGCCGGCGTTCAAGGCGGTCACGCATCTGGCGCCCTTCATGGGCATCCTGTTCGGCCTCGGCGTGCTCTGGCTGGTCGGCGAGATCGTGCATCGCCACAAGGAGGAACACGTGCGCCAGCCTCTCACGCTGGTGCACGCGCTGACCCGGATCGACATGAGCTCGGTCGTGTTCTTCGTCGGCATCCTGCTCGCGGTTGCCTGCCTCGAGCATGCCGGCCTGCTGTCGATGCTGGCGCGCTGGCTGGATACCGCCATCGGCCGCCAGGACGTCATCGTCGTCGTGCTCGGCTTGCTGAGCGCCGTCATCGACAACGTACCGCTGGTCGCCGCGACCATGGGCATGTACGACCTCGCGCATTATCCGCCCGACAGCTTCATCTGGGAGTTCATCGCCTATTGCGCCGGCACCGGCGGCTCGATCCTGATCATCGGTTCGGCGGCGGGTGTTGCCGCCATGGGCCTCGAGAAGATCGAGTTCTTCTGGTACGCGCGCCGCATCGCGGGGCCGGCCTTGGTGGGATATTTGGCCGGGGCCCTGGTGTACATAGCGCAGCACGCGGCACTGCATTGAACGGCGCAGGCGAGATCCGAATTAACGCCGGGTTAACGTAATTCTTTAGCTCCTTAAGTCAGCTCTTAAGGATTTCTTGCCACAGATAGACAATGCAGAAGGCCCGCGTCCGGCGTGGGCAGGAATCGTGTTGCTTGATGAGTAACCCCGCTGAAAAGCCCGAGGTTGTGCAGCTTCCGGCCGAGCCGGTGAGCGCGCCATCGGCGAGCAGCCGAAGGGCTGCGGCGCAGCGGGTGCGCGAGGCACGCGACAAGTTAACGTCGACCAGTGGAACCCGGCCGGCCTTCGACGCCGAGATGCTGCGGCAATACGCCCAGACGCGACTGTCTGCCTCCTATGTCGTGATGCTGCTGGTGGTGGCGACCGGCATGCTGTTCGGGCTGTGGATGCAGCCGATCCCGGCCGCGGCCTGGACCGCCGGCATGCTTTGCATCCACAGCGCCATGATCCGCAGTTGTCGGCGCTTCCTGACCGAGCCCGCCTCGCCCTCCGCGACGCGCGCATGGCGGACGCGCTTTGTCATGCTCGACCTGCTCTATGGCCTGTGCTGGATGGCGATCCTGATCCATCCCGTGCTCGACATGGTCACGGAAACGTTGATGATGTTCCTGATGCTGCTGGTGATCGCAGTATCGAGCATGCTCGCTGCCAATCTGCCGATCGCCGCCGTTGCCGCCACCGCGCCGGTCGCCGTCGCGATGGCGCTGAGCTTCGTGATGACCGGCTCGCTGGACAATTACATCCTGGCGGCACTCGCGCTCGCGGCCGAAGGCTATTTCGTCCTGCTGGCGCACCGCCTGCACTCCTCCACCTTTGCCACGCTGGAAGCGCGCGCAGAGAAGGATGCGCTGATCGGCGAGTTGGAACAGGCCAAGGCAATCTCGGACGAAGCCCGCCACCGCGCCGAAGCCGCCAATGTCGCCAAGTCGCGCTTCCTCGCGCAGATGAGCCACGAGCTGCGCACGCCGCTGAACGCCATTCTCGGCTTCTCCGAGGTGATGAAGAGCGAAATTTTCGGCGCGCATGCGGTGCCGGTTTACAAGGAGTACTCGGCGGACATCCATAATTCCGGCGTGCACCTGCTGAACCTCATCAACGAGATCCTCGATCTGTCGCGGATCGAGGCCGGCCGCTACGAACTCAACGAGGAAGCGGTGTCGCTGGTCGGTATCGTCGCAGACTGCCATCATTTGATGAAACTGCGTGCTTCGAGCCGCGGTATCACCATCCACGAAGTGTTCGAGCAGGCCATGCCGCGGCTTTGGGCCGATGAGCGCGCGATCCGCCAGGTCGTGCTCAATCTGCTCTCCAACGCGATCAAGTTCACCCCGCAAGGCGGCGAGATCTGGCTCAAGGCGGGATGGACCGCCTCGGGCGGGCAATATCTCTCGGTGAAGGATACCGGCTCCGGCATCCCCGAGGACGAGATCCCGGTGGTGCTCGCATCCTTCGGCCAAGGCTCCAATTCGATCAAGTCAGCTGAACAGGGCGCCGGCCTCGGCCTGCCGATCGCCAAGAATCTGATCGACCTGCATGGCGGCACGTTCACGCTGAAATCGAAGCTGCGCATCGGCACCGAGGTAATCGTCACCTTCCCGCCGGAGCGCGTGATGAGCGCGCTGGCGCCGCTGTCGGATGATTCTCCGCCTCTCCAGCCGGAGAGTTCCGTCCTGCCGGACGAGAAACGCCGGCCGCGCCACAAGCCGATCATGAGCGCCGGCACAGGTTCCTAACCAGATGCTTGCCGACATGCCCGATTATCCCTCACTATGTCCGTATGAGCAAAGAAACGCCGTGCGTCGCCGTCTGCATGATCGATCCCAAGACCAAACTGTGCTTCGGCTGCGGCCGGACCTTGCCCGAGATCGCGCGCTGGCACACAATGGAGAGCGTGGACCGGCTCGCGATCATGGCCCTCTTGCCGGCGCGCATGGCGGAGGCTGGACTTATGCCGATTGCGGCGTCGCCGAAACGCACCTGATCCGCCTGCGTACATTCGGAGGCGCGCGATGATCCGCCTCCTGCTCGTTCTGATCATGCTCGCCGGCACGGCAGGTGCCGTCGTCGCCTATGGCGATCCCGACCAGATCGCGCGAGCCAGCCACAAGGTCTCGCACATTTTTCGCGCACAGGCCGCCTCCCCGGCACCGGCCGTCCAGATCCCGCGCAGCCAGGGCGGCGAATTCACGCTGCGCGCGAAGATCAATGGCGTCACCGCACCGATGGTGATCGATACCGGCGCGACGTCGGTGGTGCTGACCTGGGAAACCGCAAAGGCGATCGGGCTGCCGCTCGAAATGCTGGAATACGATGTCGACCTCGAGACCGCGGGCGGTCACACCAAGGCGGCCCGGCTCACGCTCGACCGTCTCGCCGTCGGCAAGCTGGTCGAGAAGTCGGTGCCGGCCCTCGTGGTGCAACGCGGCCAGATGAAGACCAATCTGCTCGGCATGAGCTTCCTGGATCGCCTGCAAAGCTGGGGCGTGCGCGCGGATACGCTGATGCTGACAGGATATCCGGAGCTCCAGAGCAGCCCTCGCCGCTCCCGCACGGCGGTCGACTAGCAAGGGGCGGCTACGCCGCCGCCTCGGCCGGCGCGCTTGCACCGACGCGCGCGATCGCATCGCGCAGCACGTCGAGACCGGCACCCGGCTTCACTCCTTGCTCGGCAAGATGGCGGCGGAACGCCCGTGCGCCGGGCACGGCATGGAATGCGCCGACGAAATGCCGCGTAATGGCGTGCAGCCGGGCGCCGCGCGCCAGCTGCCCTTCGATGTAGGGCATCATCGCCTCGAGCGCGTCCTGCATGGAGGCGTGCGGTGCCGCCTCGCCGAAGATGTCGGCATCGACGCTGAGCAGCCGCCATGGCTCCTGATAGGCGGCGCGGCCGAGCATCACGCCGTCAACATGGGCAAGATGCGCATTTGCCTCGTCAATGCTCCGAACGCCGCCATTGATGATGACGGGCACACCAGGCATCGCGCGCTTGAGCCGATAGACGCGATCATAATCGAGCGGCGGGATGTCGCGGTTCTCCTTCGGCGACAAGCCGTTGAGCCAAGCCTTGCGCGCGTGCACGATCAGCGCATCGCAGCCGGACGCCACCACCGCACGCGCGAGCGCATCGAGCGCGACCTCCGGATCCTGGTCGTCGATCCCGATACGGCACTTCACCGTGACGGGAACGGAGACCACGTGCTTCATGGCATCAACGCATCTCGCCACGAGCTCCGGCTCCGCCATGAGGCAGGCGCCGAAACGGCCGTCCTTCACGCGATCGGAGGGGCAACCGACATTGAGGTTGATCTCGTCATAGCCGAACGCCTCGCCAATCCGCGCGGCCTGCGCCAGCTCCTTGGGATCAGACCCGCCAAGCTGAAGCGCCACCGGATGCTCGCACGCGTCGAACCCTAGCAGCCGCTCCTGGTCGCCATGGATGATTGCGCCCGTGGTCAGCATCTCCGTATAGAGCAACCCCCGCCGCGTCAGTTGCCGATGGAACACCCGGCAATGCCGGTCGGTCCAGTCCATCATCGGGGCACAGCTAAATTTCCAATGATTTTCAATCACTTAAGATTCTCTGTCGATCCAATCCTGGGAGGACACGGCGACGTATCTATACTGGTTTCGTTCGGTTTTTTAGAGATGGTTCGATTATCTAGCCAGTTTTTGGGCAGTCCTTTGCTACCAAATTTGCTGCCAAACCGGCCCGCGCGACGGCTTCGCCGCGAGGGTAAGCCCCATCCACTCCAACGTCGCAGAGGGACGTGATGAACTTGCATCACACACCCGGCCAATCCGACGGCGGCACATAATGGGCTCGTCGGACCAGAGGCGTGCGACGGACAGGGAAATAGCCGTCTGACGCCACATAAAAGAAGCCGTGTCCGAGGGACACGGCAAGTTTCAGGGAGGGGAACCGGAAAATTCCGATACGTGCGTGAGGCGTAGCCCCCGGACCGATCGTCCGCCGGAGCGCGATCGGAAAAAAAATCAGCAGTCGTTCCCAGCCGCGGTCACCATTTCAACGCGGGCGTACGCACGGGATGGTCCCACAGCGCCGCGGTCTCACTATCGAGCAGGCTCACGGTGAGCGAGCACCCGGCCATGTCCAGCGAGGTGACGAAGCTGCCGACCAGCGAGCGAGCGATGCGCAAGCCGCGCTTCTCGAGCATCCGCCGCGCAGCATTGTACATCAGATAGAGCTCGATCGTCGGCGTCCCGCCAAATCCGTTGACGAGCAGGATGGCCTCGCCCCCACCGCGCGCGTCGAGATCCTGCGCGATGGCCGTTGTCATCTCGTCTGCGATCGCATCGGCCTGCTCCAGCTTGACGCGGCGGCGCCCCGGTTCACCGTGAATGCCGACCCCCATCTCCATCTCGTCCTCCCGAAGCGAAAAGGTCGGCGTGCCCGCGGCCGGGACCGTGCAGCTCGTCAACGCCACGCCCATCGATCGCGTCCGCGCATTGACGCGCTCACCGAGCGCAACGCAACTTTTCAGGTCAGCACCCTTCTCGGCAGCCGCGCCGACGATCTTCTCGACGATCAGCGTGCCGGCCACGCCGCGGCGTCCGATGCTGTGGGTGGAGTTCTCGACCGCGACGTCATCGTCCGTCACGATCGTCGCCGTGCGGCCCTCGGCGATCTCGGCCGCCATCTCGAAATTCATGCGGTCCCCCGCATAGTTCTTCACGATGAACAGCACGCCGGCTTCACCAGAAACCGCCTGCGCGGCCTCGACGATCTGGTCCGGCGTTGGCGACGTGAAGACCTGCCCCGGACAGGCGGCATCGAGCATGCCATAGCCGACGAAGCCCGCATGCAGCGGCTCATGCCCGCTGCCGCCACCGGACACGAGTGCGACCTTCTTCGGGTTCAGCTCACGACGTCGCACGAATTTCCGCTCCGGCCCGAGCGCGACGAGATGGGCATGCGCACCAGCAAGCCCGTCGAGACTCTCTGCGAGCACGCCGTCGACCGAATTGATGAACTTCTTCATTGTCTCCTCCCCGTTTTCTCCCCTGGCCTCACGCTATTTTTCCCGCATGATGGCAATCAAGCGCCGCGCAAAATCCTGGAGCAGCGCATCGAGTTCGGCGTTCCGCTTGGCGCTGCCGAGATCCGGCAAATGCAGCGTCAAGCTCCGCTCATGCGATCCCTCCGTCAGCCGGCCGATCCGGCGCGGATGGGCGCGCGCATAGGCACGAAGGAAGGCGGCCTTCGCCTGCGGCGGGAAGTGGCAGACATCGAAGATCGTATTGAGGTGCTGCACGGGTATCGGCACCGGATAGGCGGGGTTGCTGATCTGGCTGACGAAGCTGCGGTTCTTCCCGATGGCATGCGCCAGACGCAGCCGCATGCCCGACGGGCGGCTCTCCAGCACTTCCTTGAAGATGCGCTTGTAGACCGCAACAGCGCCGGCTTCTGCCGGTTCATCGATCGCCGTGTCAGCCAAGCCCGCCTCCGTTGCTCAGCCGGTCGATCGTCCGCTTGATCTGTGCGAGCGCCGATGCATTCACGGACAGCTCCCGCAAGCCGCAATTCAACAATGCGGGAAGGCAGCGCGGGTCGCTGGCCATGTCGCCGCACAGGCTCACGCTGATGCCGGCGCGCCGCCCGTGCTCCGCGGTCCGTGCGATCAGTTCGAGCAAGGCCGGATGTAGTGGATCCATCAAGGGGGCGAGAGCTCCATTGGAACGATCGCAGGCAAGGACATATTGCGCGAGATCGTTCGAGCCGATCGAGAAGAAGGAAGCCTTGAAGCTCGCAATCGCAAGGGCCGCCGCCGGGACTTCGACCATGATTCCCAGCTCGGGGAGCATCGCGTCAATGCCGTCCACCTGCAAGCGCTGCACGATTTCAGCGAACAGCTTCCGCCCTGCTTCGAGCTCGTCCGCCGATGTGACCATCGGAAACATGACCTTGAGGTTTCCGCGCACGGCGGCACGCGCGAGCGCGCGAAGTTGAACGGTAAAGACGTCGGGCCGGGCCAGGCAAAGCCGCAAGCCGCGAACCCCCAGGAAGGGATTGGCTTCGCCGTCCAGCGTGAAGCCGGGCACCGGCTTGTCGCCACCGGCGTCAAATGTACGAATGGTGACTGGACGCCGGTCGGCCCAACGCAACACCGCATCGTAGGCTGCGAACTGGGCCTCCTCGTCGGGCAGGCGCCCCCGCTCGGTGAGCAGAAATTCGGTGCGCATCAGGCCGATGCCATCTGCGTATTGTGCGTCGGCGTGATCGAGATCGTCGACGCGCTGGATATTGATGAACAGCTTGATCCGCTCGCCCCGCCACGAAGCCGTCGGCCGCCGCAGGATTGCGCGCGCAGACGCCCTGCTCTTGCGATGGTTCTCGCGCCGCTTCTCGAACAGCCGGACCTGCTCCGCATTTGGATCGAGCTCGAGCATCGCACTTTCGCCGTCGAGCAGCGCCGTGGCTCCGATCTCCGGAATGGCGCCGAGTTGCACGACCATGGGGATCCCCCGTGCCCGCGCCAGCATGGCGACGTGGCTCGTGGGGCTGCCGCGCAGGAGCGCCAGACCGCCGCCGCTGGACCAGTCGATCTCAAGGAATCGCGAGGGCGGCAGATCGTCGGCGCAGACGACGGCGCCGTTCGGAATCTTCAGGACCTGGCCTTCGCCTCCCCGCAGAATGTTGATCACGCGGTCGCGCAGGTCAGCGAGATCCGACGAGCGCGCCTTCAGATATTCGTCCTCTGCCGAATTGTAATCGGCAATCTGCTCATCGAGCGCCGAACGCCACGCGACGTCCGCAGAACTCCCCTCCCCGATCGACGCGAAGATCGCTTCGATGAAATCTTCATCCTCCAACAATGCGACCTGGAATTCGAGAATTTGCGCGGCTTCGCCTCCGGCGATCGTGGCAAGCTCCGCAATCTGCCCGCTCGCCACGTCTATCGCACTGCGCAGCGCGAGTGCCTCTTCGACCAAGGTACCCGCGACGCGCTCGCCGTTCGTGCCCGCATCGACGCGGACGAACGGGCCATGGGCAAAGCCGATCGAGGCGGTTCTGCCGCGGTAGGCCAGTCCTGTCGCGCCTCCCTGCATGCTACGAAGCTCCGTCCGGAAAATCAGTTGCGATCAGGTCGACCAGCGCCGCGACGGCGGCCTCGGCGTCACTGCCGGATGCCTTGATCTCGATCGTGCTGCCGTGCGCCGCACGCATGGCCATGATCTTGGCCACACTCTTGGCATTGATCCACTCGGCCGCGCCCGCCACCCGAACGAAAATCTGCGCCTCGAACTTCTTGGCAAGCTTTGTGAGCTTGACCGCCGGGCGTGCATGCATGCCCACCGCGTGCACCAGCCGTACATTGCCGATGAATGTCTGTCCGTCCGCTCTGTCCAGCATGCTCATCTTCCATCATCGCTTCGCCGACGCGTCAGTCGGCAGAGAGTTCCTCGGCCACGGCCTTCACCTGGGCCAGTGAGCTGCCGCCCGCCGCCTCGGTCGCCGCCATCACGGCGCCCTCGACGATCGGCGCGTTGCATACGACAACGAGCTCGCGCCGTGCGGGCTCCAGCATTTCGACTGCCATTTCGCTGTTGGTCTCTGCGCCGCCGAGATCGACGAGGATCGCGACGCCCTTCGCCGACCAGGCATCGTTGATGGCATCGATGATCAGGGAGACGCTCGTGCCGAGCCCGCCGTCGGGATTGCCGCCGCAGAAGGCCACCTTGACCTCGCTGCCGACCATCTGCCGCACCATGTCGGCGGTGCCCTTGGCGATATCCTTCGAATGCGAGACGATCACGATACCCACAGTGTCGGTCATTGCTGTCCCTCCAGGCTCGCGCAGACCGCCTGCACGAGTATGCAGCTCGAACGTGCGCCGGGATCGACGTGTCCGACGCTGCGCGGCCCGAGGAACGACGCTCGCCCCTTGGTGGCCTGCATCGGTGCAGTCCGCTCGACTGCTTCGGCAGCAGTGGCTCGGACCCGCGCGATCAGATCCGGCTGACCGGCCGCCGTCCTCAACGTTTCCAGGACGGGAACAAGCACGTCGAGCATTGTCTTCTCGCCGGCCTGCGAGCGCCCCCGCGCGCTCACCGCATTCACGCCGCTGCCAAAGACGTCCGCGAGATCGTCCGGCAGGTGCTTGTCGTGCGAAAGTGCTTCGCCCGCGCCAAGAAAGAAACTGCCGTAAAGCGGCCCGGAGGCGCCTCCGACGGTCATCACCAGCGTCTTGCCGATCATCTTCAGCCCCTCGTCCAGCGGCTGCGCCGAAATGGCATCGAGCTTGCCGAGCACGGCCTCAAAGCCGCGCTTCATGTTCGTTCCATGGTCGCCGTCGCCGATCGCTTGATCCAGGGTCGTGAGTTCCGGCGCGCTCGCGATGACCTGCTCTGCGGCCATCTTGACCAGCGACTTGAATGTCTCGGGTTGCAGCGACATCGAACGGATCCTCTAGTGAACCATCGCAGGGATGCGTTGCCCCGCGCGATCGAAACAGAGCGGATGCAGCAGGTGTAGTTCGACCTCCTGGCCGGACTGAAGCGGCCGGCGCGGATCCGCAAGCGTCACCAGCATCTCGCCCTTGTAGTCCAGGTGGACGTGATTCTGCTCGCCGAGGTGCTCGACGCGGTGCACACGCCCGACCATTCGTCCGCCGTTGCGCGCGGCAATTTGCAGATGCTCGGTTCGGATACCAATGGTCTCCGTCCCCGGCGGCACCGGCACGTCTGACAACAGACGGGCCGGAAGGAAGTTGATCTGAGGCGTGCCGAGGCGCGAGGCGACATAGCTCGATGAAGGACTCTCGTAGATCTCCCGCGGCGTACCGCACTGAAGGAGCTGGCCGTCCCTGATCACGCCGATCCTGGAAGCCATCGTCATGGCCTCGACCTGATCGTGGGTCACGTACAGAATGGTCGCGCCAAGCTCGAGCTGGATCCGCTTGAGTTCGAGACGAAGCTCCGCACGCAGCTTCGCATCCAGCGATGAGAGCGGCTCGTCCATCAGGTAGATCGAGGGATCGCGAACCAGCGCGCGGCCGATCGCCACCCGCTGCATTTCGCCTCCGGACAGACGGGTTGCACGGTTGTTCAGCTTGCTTGCGATGTGCAACAGCTCCGCAGTCCGTTCGACGCGCTTGCGGATGATCGGCTCCGGCACGCGCCGTGCGGGAGAGCGCAACGGAAATGCCAGATTGTCATAGACCGTGAGGTGCGGATACAGCGAATATTGCTGGAAGACGAAGGCGATATCGCGTGATCCCGGCGGATCACGCGTCACGTCGCGGCCGTCGATCATGACCGAGCCGGTGTCGGGGGTCTCGAGCCCCGTGATCAGCCGCAACGTCGTGGTTTTGCCCGCGCCGCTCGGCCCGAGCAGGACCAGGAACTCTCCATCGTTCACCGCCAGCGAAAGCTCGCGGACCGCCTCGGCCGCGCCGAAACGCTTGCTAATGTTGCGCAACGCGACGTCAGCCATGGCGCACCCTCCCCTCATTGGCGGTTCGAACAGCGAGACCGCTGGCGACATCGAACAGCGCCAGCCGCTCGGAGTGGAATTCAAGACCCACCGTCTCGCCGATCCGCACCGACGCGCTGGAGGGCAGCCGCGCCGCAAGGCGTCCGTGCGGCGTGTCGACGGTGACGATCTGCGTGGTGCCGAGATATTCGGCACCGAACACTTCGCCGCGGACGGGAGCCTCGTCGGCAAAGCGGATGTGCTCAGGACGTATCCCGAGCGCCAGCGGTGCGCTCGCACGATCCTCGCGGATCTCCGGGACGTCGACGCTGACGCTATGAAAGGCGACAGTCCGATCCCCCGACCGCAAGCCGCTTTCAAACCGCAGGAAATTCATCGGCGGCGAGCCGATGAAATCGGCCACGAACATGCTGGCGGGCCGGTCATAGACTTCTTGCGGCGAGCCGATCTGCTCGACCCGTCCCTTGTTCATGACCGCGATCTGATCCGCCATCGACATCGCTTCGAGCTGGTCGTGCGTCACGTAAACAGTGGTCGCACCGATGCGCTCGTGCAAGTCGCGAAGCTCGCCGCACATCAGATGCCGAAACTCGGCATCGAGCGCCCCGAGCGGCTCATCCATCAGGAAGGCCTTCGGCCGCCTCACCATGGCGCGGCCAAGCGCGACGCGCTGCCGGTCGCCGCCCGAGAGCTTCGACGTCTTGCTCGACAGGAGATGCTCGATCCGCAGCAGCCGCGCGGTTTCCTGCACCCGCTCGCGAATCTCGCGCCGCCCCATGCCCTGGCACTTCAGGGGAAAGCCAATGTTGCCCGCTACATTCATGTGTGGATAGAGCGCAAAGAGCTGGAAGACGAAGGCGATATCGCGGGCGGCGGCGCGGCGGAAGGTCACGTCCTCGCCGTCGAGCAGGATCTTGCCCTCGGTTGGCAACTCGAGGCCAGCGATCATGCGCAGCGTGGTTGTCTTGCCGCAGCCGGAGGGCCCGAGCATCGCAAAAAAGGTGCCGTCGTCGATGGTGAAGTTCGAGCCTTCAACGGCCGTGAACTGATCGAACGACTTGCGCAGGTTTTCGACGCGGATTTGTGCCATGGCTGCCGCCCTATTCCGGAAAATGGCTGACGATGACGTAGCCAACCGTGCCGGCGAGGATGGTCGCGAAGGAATAGCTGTACAGATCGATCGACCACGGCTGCACCAGCATGACGATGCCGCCCCCGATCAGGGTCATCGCGCCGGCCTCCCAAGGCCCACGCAGCAACCAGCGAGACATTCCGCTTTTTCCAACCGCAGAACCGCTCATTTGCGCACAGCTCCGAAGGTGATGCCGCGCAACAAGTGCTTGCGCAACAACACGGTGAACAGGACGATCGGCACGACGAACAGTGTGGTCGCGGCAGCAACCGCCGGCCAGTCCTGCCCGCCCTCGCCGATGATGAAGGGAATGAAGGGCGGCATGGTCTGTGCCTCGCCGCTCGTCAGGAGAACCGCGAACGCGTACTCGTTCCACGAGAAGATCAGACAGAAGATTGCGGTTGCGGCGATCCCCGTGACGGCCTGCGGCAACACGACCTTGCGCAGGGCCTGGAGCCGCGTGTAGCCGTCGACGAGGGCGGCCTCCTCGTATTCGCGCGGGATCTCGTCGATGAACCCCTTGAGCAGCCAGACCGCGAGCGAGACGTTCACGGCGGTATAGAGCAGGATCATTCCGAGCCTGGTGTCGGTCAGGTTGAGCTGCCGGTACATCAGATAGATGGGGATCGCCACGGCAACGGGCGGCATCATGCGCGTCGACAGGATGAAGAATAGAAGATCGTCTGCCAGGGGAATGCGGAAGCGCGAGAAGGCGTAGGCTGCGAGCGTGCCGAGAAAGACGGCCAGGAAGGTCGAGCCGAACCCGATGATCAGCGAGTTGACGAAGCGCGGCACGACCTTCGACGGTCCGGCAATGACCATGTCGCGCTGGCGCACGAGCTTGTCGTACCACGTGTCCGGCGGCGGCAGCTTGGCGATGAAATCCGGTGTCTGGCGGGTACGTACGGTAAAGAGGTTCACGTAACCCTCGAGGGTCGGCTGGAAGATCACCTTCGGCGGATAGGCGATGGCGTCACTCTGCGACTTGAATGCGGTGGCGACGATCCAGAGCAGCGGCAGGATCGTGATCACGGTGTAGAGGATCACGAGGCCGCCGGCCACGGCCTTCGCGCGCGGCGAGGCCTCCACGATGGAGTGAGCGGTGGACTTGGTGAGGACGGCGGTCATCGTTGCTTCACCTTGTTGAGCGCTTTGACGTAGATGTTGGCGGCACCGAACACGGTCACGAACAGGATGATGGCGAGCGCGGAGGAATACCCGGTGCGCCATTTCTCGAACGCGGCGCGCTTCAGCGTGATCGACACGAGCTCGGTGGTCGAGCCGGGGCCTCCGGACGTCAACAGATTGACCATGTCGAACATCTTGAAGTTCTCGATCGCGCGGAAAAGCACGGCGAGCATCAGGAATGGAACCGTCATCGGCAGCGTGATCGACCAGAACTGCCGCCAGGCTGAGGCGCGATCGACTTCGGCCGCCTCATAGATGTAGTCGGGAATGGAGCGAAGCCCGGCGAGGCAGATCAGCATGACGTACGGAGCCCACATCCAGGTGTCGACCAGCACGATGGTCCAGGGTGCGAGCGAGACCTGCCCGGTCATGCTGAACGAGCTCGGCGGCACACCCGTGAACAGGCTGATCAGGTAGTTGAACGGACCGATCTGCGGCTGCAACAGCAGTGTCCAGAAGTTGCCGACCACCGCCGGCGACAGCATCATCGGCAGCAGGATGATCGTGGTCCAGAAGCTGTGGCCGCGGAACTGGCGGTTGATGAGCAGCGCGAGGCCAAACCCGATGATCACCTGCAGCGTCACTGACCAGATCACGAATTGCGCCGTGGTCTGCAGGCGGAACCAGATGTCCTCGTCGCCGAGAATGTCGGTGAAATTGTCGAGCCCGACGAACCGCAGCGGCAGATAGGACATGCTGAGATTGAGGCTGGTGAACGACAGCCGGATCATCCAGATCAGCGGAAAGATATTGATCGCGAGCAGCAGCCCGATCGTCGGCGCAACGAACAGCCAGGCGATGGTCCGGTCCGACAGGCCGCGGACACGCCGCTTGGCGCGCGATTTGGCGGGCTCACTCACGCCGGCGATCGTAGCATGATCAGGTTGAAAGATCGTCGTCATCTTGTCCATCGGTTGGCTGGTTCGGCTTCCCCGAGGCACCTCCCCGGGGAAACCAGTTCAGTTGATGCGAGAACCCGAGTCTATTGCGACGCGACCTGCTTGCCCTGTTCCTTGAAGACCTTGGTCCAGTCCTTGACGAGGAGATCGAGCGCTTGCTGCGCCGTGCCCTTGTCGGCAACGACGTAGTCATGCACCCGCTTCTGCATGTCGAGCAGCAGTTGCGCGTAGGATGGCTCGGCCCAGAAGTCCTTGACGATGCCCATCGACTCCAGGAATTGCGGTGCGAACGCTGCGCTCTTCGGGAAGTCGGGCGCGTCGACGACCGCCTTGAGAGCCGAGTAGCCGCCGAGCTGCCACCATTTCTGCTGCACGGCGGGCTGCGCGAACCATTTGATGTAGGCCAGCGCGTCGTCCTTGCGGTCGGAGGTCGCGACCACCGAGATCCCCTGCCCGCCAAGCTGGGTGAAGTGTCCGCCTGGACCGGCCGGATTGACGAAGAAGCCTATTCTGTCGCCGCCGACATTCGGATCCTTGTACAGGCCGGGGAAGAATGCGAACCAGTTCATCTGCATCGCCACCTGGCCGGACTTGAAGGCGTCGAGCCCCTCCTGCATGTAGGCGTTGGTCATGCCCGGCGCGGTGCAGCACTTGTAGAGCTCCTTGTAGAACTCGAGCCCCTTGGCCGCCTCGGCCGAATTGACGACGCCCTGCATTTGGTACGGCTTCTTGGGATTGTCGTAGCTGAAGCCGTAATTGTAGAGCACGTTGGTCACGCCCATGGTGATGCCTTCGGAGCCGCGCTCGGTGAAGATGTAGGCGCCGTAGACCTTTTTGCCGTCGATCTCGCGGCCCTGGAAGAACTCGGCGACCTGCTTCAGCTCGTCATAGGTCTTCGGCGGCGCCAGGTCGCGGCCGTACTTGGCCTTGAACGCGGATTGAATTTCGGGCCGCGAGAACCAGTCCTTGCGATAAGTCCAGCCGACCGCATCGGCCATGGCCGGCAGCGCCCAATAGTTCGGCGAGTTCTTCGGCCACTGCGAATAGCCGACAACCGTCGCCGGAACGAAGTCGTCCATCGATATCTTCTCCTTGTCGAAGAAATCGTTGAGCTTGACGTACCACTTGTTCTCGGCGGCTCCGCCGATCCACTGGCTGTCGCCGATGATCAGGTCGCAGAGCTTGCCGTGGGAGTTGAGCTCATTGAGGAAGCGATCGGCATAGCTCGTCCATGGGACGAACTCGTATTTCATCTCGATGCCGGATTGTTTCGTGAAGTCCTTGCCGAGTTCGACCAGCGCATTGGCGGGATCCCATGCCGCCCAGCACAGCGTGAGCTGCTTACCTTGGGCCGCAGCTTCGCCTCCGCCAAATCCCCCCAGCAGCGCCGCTCCGAGAACGGTGGTGGCCGCCGAGCTTCTCAACCAACTGAATGTCCGCATATCCGTTTCCTCTCTCGTTGAAGCATCCAATCCGCTCGGCGCTTCCTGCCGGAACGACGCCGAGACCCTGAAACCGAGTTTGAGGAGCGATGAGTGAAGGACGAGACGGACCGCTTCCGGAGACGGCTCCGGAATGGCTTGGGCTCCTCCCACACATCGGCCCGATGCGTGATGTTTAGTTTTTTTACAGAACTAAACGTATTACTAAATTCTGGAGATCGTCAAGCCCCGTTTGTCGCGAGCCTGGCGAAAAGACTTACAGTGTTCGCGCGCAAGCGGGATGTTCGCAGTTGCAGCGAAAATTCCGCAAAATCTTGCCGAATGCGACCGCCGATGTCGCCCGGCAGGAGCAATCCAGCCCATCCGAACAACAGGAGAGCCGGAAGGTCGGCCATAGCCGCGTGTTTAGCAAACGGCTTTTACTGAAATGTTCAATGAAGCAGTTCGGAGGCGCAAGTAGCCCCCTCGTTGTCCGAAATCTGACGATGGCCGCCTCCGTTCGGATTCGTCGCATCTGTGCGGTCGGTGCTGCCTCGCAACCTGCTTCGAGACAGCTCCCTGCGCCCTTGTGTCCCCGAAATCTGCCAGAATGTGGCAACGGGCGGTTGGATCAGAACCGCCCGTTGCCGGAACTGAGCCCGTTGCGCCCAAAGGCGACAGAGCCTGCTAAAGAGCAAGGGACAGCTCCGGTGTCTTCCTGAACCCGAACAGTTGCAAGGGCTGCGAGCCCGTACCAGGCAAGGAAGGGAGTGGATGATGACACAAGACGATCTGGTTGTCGTCGGCATCGATGTCGCTAAAGACAAGATTGATGCGTGCATTCGGACCGTAACGGAGCGGAAGACTTGCCCAACAACCGCGGCGGGGCGACGGAGCTTGATTGCATGGCTTCGCAAGCATCAGGTCGGCAAGGCAGTGATGGAGGCAAGCGGCGGCTACGAGCGGGTATGGGCCAAGGCGTTGCGCCAAGCAGGGCTGGAAGTACGGATCGTCGATCCCAAACGGGTTCGCCACTTTGCGGAATCGGCGGGACGCCTTGCGAAAAATGACAAGATCGACGCGGAGATGATCTCCTGGTTCGCCGAGACATTCGGCGAGGCTCCCAGCCAAGTCGACAATCCCGCTCACGAGGAGATGAAGGCACTGGTGAAGGGACGCCAAGGCCTGCTTGACGTCAGGGCTCGCCTGGAAATGCAGAAGGAGCATGAGGCGCCGGCCCTTGTTCAGAGGCTCGCGCGCGTCTTCTTAAGAAGCTGGCTGACGAAATCGCCGCGCTCGAGACCGCGATCGCGGCGACGATCAAGACAACGCCGGACTTTGCCAAACGTGCCGAGATCATCCAGAGCGTACCAGGCTTTGCTGAGGGGACCGCAATGGCGCTGCTTGGAGGACTACCGGAGCTGGGGCAGGTGAGCGACGAAGTTGCCGCCGCGTTGATGGGCGTTGCTCCTTATGACGACGATAGCGGCAAACGTCGAGGTGAACGCTGCATCAAGGGTGGCCGCCGCTGGGTGCGAAATGCCCTCTACATGCCCTGTGTCGGTGCCGCAACGCTGAACAATCCGGTGTTCAAGGCCTTCTACGAACGGCTGATTGCCAAGGGCAAGCCGCCAAAGGTCGCGATCGTCGCCTGCATGCGCAAGCTGATCATCATCCTCAACACCATGATCGCGCGCGGCGAGACGTGGGATCCGAAGAAATACAGGGTGGCCTGACGAGCGCGCCTATCTCGCGCTCGGACCTCGGCCGAGCGCATGCAAAGCCAACAGACCGGTGAGCGGACGGGGTCAAGGCCGTCAGCCGCCGCAGGCGGGGGCGCGCCAGCGCCAGCCTTGAGGCCGGCCGATCGCCGGGCTACTTCGCCACAGTTGCTCTTGGCTTTCAGAGGGTGAACCGACGAAGCAAAGCTCGGGCGGAAGGCGCCGCGAGAATGCGGAGGTGTGTCCTTGAAAGAAGTGTTGGCGCGCCGCGATGCTGCCGCTTGCTTCATCAGCGAACACCGGGAGCTGCGGCTCTCGTTTGAGTCGTTGCAAGGCGACCGGATTCTGCTCTCCTCGGCTGCGATGCGATCTTTCTTGATCGCGGTGCACACCGCAAATTGCGGCCGAAAGCCAGCAGGTCCTGTCACTTCTGGTCTAGATGCTGCGATAGCGCTCGATCGAGGCAAGATCGGGCACTATTCCGAGCCCGGGGTCTTCGCCCAGCTGAACGGTTCCTTCCCTCACGTTGACGATCGAGCCACAGAACAGATCGCGCAGTGGGTTATCGTTGGCATCGACTTCCAGCCAGCCATCACCTCCGATACCGGCGAGAAGATGCGCGGATGCAAGCAGGCCGAGACCACCGCCGAGATAGTGCGGACAAAACGTCTTTCCCGCCTCCAGGATGTCGCGAGCCAGACCGGCACAGAGGCTGAGGCCGCCCCATTTCGCAATATCGGGCTGAACCACGCCAAGCACGCCTTCCGACAGAACGTCGTTGAAGGCTTCGACGCTCGAAATGTTCTCGCCGCCGGCGATCGGCATCTTCGCCGCGGCATGCAGCCTGCGCCACTCCTCGCGCGGGCGATCGGCGCGGATCGGCTCCTCCAACCAGCGCAGATCGAATTCGGCAAGCCGCGGCAGCATCTGAAGCGCCTGAGCCGTTGACCAGCCCTGATTGGCATCGCTGGCAAGCATGCCGGCGCCGACAAGTCCGCGCAGCGCGGCCAAATTGGCAAGGTCGGTCTCGATGCCGAAGCCGACCTTCAGCTTCAGCGCACGATGACCGCGCGCGAGCGCGGCCTCCGCTGTCTGTGCCGCACCGCCGGGATTGATGCCGCTGGCATAGACCTTGATCGTATCGGACTGCGCGCCCAGAAGCCGCCAGAGCGGCGAACGCTGGCGGCGTGCGGAGAGGTCCCACAGCGCGAGGTCGATACCGGCGATCGCCTGCGCAAATGGTCCCGGTTCGCCGCATTGAAGCGCCAGCACCTCGGTGCCCTTGGTCAAGGTCTCGAAAGCCTGAGCGGGACCGCCGAATTTGCGACCGACAAGGCCGGGCGCAAGCACCTCGTTGACGAGCCGGGCGCGATGCTCCGCGCCGGGCGCCGGAAAGTTGGACCAGGATTCACCCCACCCCTCGACGCCGTCTTCATCGACAGCGCGAACAAAGACGGCGGGACGGTTGAGCATCTTGCCGAACGACGTCACAACCGGCGTCGCCAGTGGATAGCGATAGCAGAACGCCTCGATCGAGCGGATGGTGAAGCCGTCAGTCATGTTGCGGATCCTGCGATCGGGGTGAAACCACGCAGAGCCACTATCTCAATAGGCGCGCGCGAAGTCACCTTCCTGCTTGATCTCAGTGAACACCGGAAAGCGCGCTTTCCACGGCGGCCTTGGCCGTGGTCAGCTTGTCGAGCCTTCTGAAGTGGGCCGAGAGCGGCACCGATTTTGCCATCGGCATGAACCGCGGCCGCATCGATATGGCGACGCCTTACTTGCGGGAAATCCTGCGCTTCATCGGCATCAGCAATGTCCGTTTCGTGCTGATAGGTCCAACCACCGGACCGCAGCAGCGATCGACGCTGCCCGTAAGGACCCATCAGCGCCTCGCTGCAATGGCCGCGAGCTTCTGGATGTCCGCTTTGGCGGCAGGTGGAGCCGGATCAGATCAGGCTCGACTTGCCCCGGCTCAGCACTTGGCCTGCACCTTTGGCACCGACGATCCGCCCCTTGTTGAAGACCACCTCTCCGCGGGCGATCGTCGTCACCGGCCATCCCGTGACCTCGAACCCTTCCCAGGGCGTGTAGTCCGAGCCGTGATGCAAATCGGCCTGCCGGATGGGCTTCTTCAATTTGGGATCCCAGAGAACGATATCGGCATCAAAGCCGACGCCGATCGAGCCCTTGCGCGGATAAAGACCATAGATCCTTGCATGGTTGGTCGCGGTCAGCTCGACGAACTTCTGCAGGGTGATGCGTCCCTTCGAGACGCCTTCTGAGAACAGGATCGGCAGCCGCGTCTCGACACCGGGGATGCCATTCGGCACCCAGCGGAACGAGGTGCGGGCGTTCGGCGTCTGCTTGCCCTTGGGATCGTCGTAGCGGAACGGGCAATGGTCGGACGAGAAGGTCTGGAACACACCCGACGTGATGCCTTCCCAGATCGCTTGCTGGCTCTCGATATCGCGCGGCGGCGGCGAGCAGACATATTTCGCGCCCGTGATGTCCATGTTGAGGCCCTTCATGTCGTCGGCCGTCAGCGTGATGTATTGCGGGCAGGTCTCTGCATGCACCGGCAAGCCGCGCTGCTGCGCCCAGCGCACCTGCTCCATCGCCTCGCGACCGGAGACGTGCACGATCATGATGGGGACGCCGATCACCTCGGCATGGCTGATGGCGCGGTGCGTCGCCTCGCGCTCGACCGCCTGGGGCCGCGACACCCCGTGATAATAGGGCGCGATATGGCCTTCGCGCTCCAGCTTGCTGGTGAGGAAGCGGATGGCGTCATAGCCCTCGCAATGGACCATGACCAGCGCCTCCTCGCGGCGCGCGACCTCGAACACCTCGAGCAGCTGCTTGTCGCTGAGCACGAGGTCGTCATAGGTCATGAACACCTTGAAGGAGGTGTAGCCGTCCTTGACCAGGGCCGGCAGCTCCTGCCCGAGCACGACCGCGGTCGGGTCGGAGATGATGAGGTGGAACGCGGTATCGATATAGCATTCGCCTTCGGCGAGCTTGCGATAGTTCTCGACACAGGTTCGCAGCGAGGTGCCCTTCTCCTGCAGCGCGAAGGGCAGCACCATGGTGTTGCCGCCGGCAGCCGCCGCGCGTGTCGCCGAGGCAAAATCATCGGCCATCACCACGTCGGGGCCCGAGGGCTGGGAGATGTGGACGTGGCTGTCGATGCCCCCCGGCAGCGCCAGCAGGCCGGTCGCGTCGATCTCCTGCGCCGCGCCCTCGAGATGATCGGCGATGCTGACGATTCGGCCGTCGCGAATGCCGATATCGGCGCGGAACTCGTCGCTGGCCGTCACGATGGTGCCGCCCCGAATGGCGAGATCGAGTTGGGTCACGTGCGCCTCCGTCACTTGATGGCCGCGGATGTCTGGAATATGCGGCCCCACCCCGCAAGGGCCCTGATGTCGCAGCAGGCAAGACCGAGGGTCCGCCACAGCGTGACCGCGACCGAGTCGAGCACAGCGACGTCCAATTCCCGTTCCAGCGAGGCCGCAAGCGCCGCAGCGTCGAGATTGGTGCAGAGGATGACGATCGCATCTGCTCCCTCCGCCGCCACGGCGCGAATCATGTCCGCAATGGTCGTCGGCGCGACCTCTCCAAAGGAGAAATTGTCGCGCAGGCCGAGGTGCCGCTCGGCGTGCGGGGCGATCCCCTCCTCGGCCCAGACGTCGGCGATCCGCCGCTGCACATCGTCCGTATAGGGCGAGACCAGGCCGACGCGCTTGGCGCCGAGCGAGCGGGCGGCATCGATGCAGGCGAGCGTCGACGTTGTCGCCGGGACGCCCGCGCGCGCCGTGATCGCCTCGCACAGGCTCCGGTCGCGGCCGATACCGAGCCAGCTTGCGGAGGTGCCATTCCAGGCAATCGCGTCGACCTTGGCATCGGTCAGCAGGTCCGCGGCCGGCAGCATCACCGAGGCATCGAACTGGCTCAGCGCGGCGGCGTCGAGCGCAATCTCGGTGACGCGAAAGCGCGAGAAATGTGCGGTGACATCAGCCACGCCATGCAGCATGGCGCTGGTGACGGGCTCCAGCACCGAGTTGGAGGATGGCGTGATCATGCCGAGACGCTTGCGCATGGCGATACCTTACGACGCCTGCGCAAGCCGCGTCGACTCCTCCCGGATCAAAGCCAGGATGTGGCGCTTGGCGTCGTTGAATTCGGGGCCGGTGATGTCGCGCGGGCGCGGCAGGTCGAAAGTGACGGCCTCGCGGATCCGGCCCGGCCGCCTGGTCATCACCACGATCTTGTTGCCGAGCACCAAGGCCTCGTCGACGCTATGAGTGACGAACACGATGGTGCAGCGGCGCTTCTGCCAGATCGCGACCAGCTCCTCCTGCATTTCGAGCTTGGTCTGGGCATCCAGCGCCGCGAACGGCTCGTCCATCAGGATCACGCTCGGGTTCATCAGCAGCGCGCGGGCGATGCCGACGCGCTGGTTCATGCCGCCCGACATTTCGGAAGGATGATGATGCTCGAAGCCGCGGAGGCCGACGAGATCGATGAACTCCATGGCGTGGTCGTGGCGCTCGGCCTTGGCGACCCCCTTGAGCTTGAGATGGAAGGCGATGTTGTCGATTGCGGTCAGCCACGGCATTAGCGTCGGCTGCTGGAACACCACCCCACGGTCCGAGCCGGGCCGCTCCACCTGCTTGCCGTCCACCAGCGCGCGGCCGCTTGTCGCCTGCTCGAAGCCCGCAATGATGTTCAGGAGTGTCGACTTGCCGCAGCCGGAGGGGCCGAGCAGGCAGACGAAATCGTTGGACTCGATGTCGAGATTGATGTTGTCCAGCGTCAAGAGGTCCCGGCCGCGGCGCTTGTCGGAGAACACCTTGACGATGTTGCGAAGCTCGATTGCCGCCATCAGCCCGCCCTTCCCTGCACGGTGGTCGTCTGCTGCCAGCGCAGCGTGCGCGCCATGATCGCCTTGAGTCCGAGGTCGGAGAGATAGCCGAGCAGGCCGATCGAGATCATCGCAGCCAGCACGATGTCGTAGCGCAGGAAGTAATAGGAATCCCACAAGACATAGCCGAGGCCGCTCTTCACCGCGACCATCTCGGCCGTGACCGTCAGCATCCAGGCCGATCCGACCGCGATGCGCAAGCCCGCAAAGATCGACGGCAGCGCCGCCGGCAGCACGATGTCGGTCAGCATCTGCCGGCTATTGGCGCCCATCATCTCGCCGGCGCGCACGAGATTGTGGTCAACGGTCTTGACGCCGTGGATGCAGTTCATCAGCACCGGAAAGAAGGCGCCGAGGAAGACGAGGAAGACCGCCGGCTTGTCGGCGATGCCGAACCAGATGATCGCCAGCGGAATCCAGGACACCGGCGGGATCGGACGCAGCATCTGCAGCGTGGGCTCCAGCGTCTTCTCGAACAAGCGCGACCAGCCGATCGCGACTCCCGCGAGGATGCCGAGCAGACTTGCCAGCGCAAAGCCGCCGAACACGCGAAACGCGCTGGCGAGCGCGTCACGCAGCCAGTGCCCCGAATAGGTCTGCGTGGTCTCGTCGAAACCGAACACCCAGTCGCCGAGCGCATGCAGCACCGCGCTCGGCGCCGGCAACAGCGCCGGCGGAAGCATGCCGCTGCGGGCAAAGGCCTCCCAGCCCGCGATCAGCAGCGCGGGTACGACGAGGCGTTCGAGCCCCTGGAATGCCCGCGTCAGCCGAAACGCCGGCCTTGCGGGAGAGACATCAGTAACCGAGGTCATTCTTGGCCTTTCCGGTGGCCTGCTCCAGGAACGAATAATCCATGTTCTTCTCCGCTTCCGCGGAGACGTCCTTCGAGATGTATTTGAGGTCGCGCATCATCGCGGCGATCGCCAGCGTCTGCGAGCGATGGATCGCAGGATCGGGCGAAGCGTTCTTCAGCGCCTCGGTCGCCACATTCTTGTCGAGGCCGGTGAGCTTGTTGATGACCTCGACCCACGGCCCCTTGTCGGCGATCAGCTTGTTGTCGAGCTCGACCACGGCGCCGACGACGGCCTGGACGCCGGCGCGCTGGCCCGCGATCACATCCGAACGCGTGACGATCAGATTCGTGAGATTTCCCGCAGCCTGCTCATACGGCAGCACAAAATGCTTGCCGGCGCCGGCGAGCCGGATCTGGGAGGCGAACGGCTCGACCGAGCAGATCATGTCGACCTCGCCGCGCTGGAGCGCGGCGAGATGATCTGACGGATTGGGGATGTTGATGAACTGGATGTCCTTGTTGGGATCGACGCCCTGCTTGAGGAACGCGCCGCGCATGTGGATGTCCTGCGCATTGCCGCGGGACGCCGCGACCTTGAGCGGCTGACCGTCGCTCTTCGCCTTCGCAACGGTCGTCTTGAACGTCGCCCAGTCCTCAGGGGGAAGGTTCAGCTTCGCGGAGGAGAGACATTCCGAGCCGCCATTGATCTGACCTGAGACGGCGACGACGTCGAAACCTTTGTCGAGCGCGGTGATGTAATGGAGATAGGTCACCTGCGCGACGTCGATGCTCTTCGAGACCAGGGCGGTGAGCACGTCATTGCCCGAGTTGAAGCCGGTCGCCTCGACCTCGATGCTCTTGGCAATGCCCGGGATCAGCGACATCGGCAGGCAGTGCGCGCATTTGGCGTAGCCGAGCTTGATCTTCGCCGCCTGCGCGGAGGCGAGATCGCTTCCGCCAAGCATCGCCGCCATTACCACGAGGCCCAGTCGCAAACTCGTCCGCATCACCTGCTCCGTTTCGAATGCGCGGGATCTCGCGCGTCGGAAACGATCATCCGCCGCCCTTCGCCGCAAGGCAATCCAGTTTCTGCATGCTGCATACAATTTGCGCGCTATGACATTGTTTTCAGCGAGATACGTCGATATTTTGGGCAGGCCAAAGGACCGGAAACGGCTAAGATCCAACGTGAGAAGTGAGGCACGCGTGCAGCCAAAATCGGAAGCGTCAAAGGGACGAAAGTCGCCCAAACTCAAGCGGATGGGCCTGCATGAGCGTGCCGCGGCGCGGATGCGGACGATGATCATTCGCGGCGAGCTGCCGCCGGGTTCGCAAACCCAGGAGACTAAGCTGTCGAAGGAGCTCGGCGTGTCGCGCACCCCCTTGCGCGAGGCGATGAAGGTGCTGGCGGCTGAAGGATTGATCGAGCTTCGTCCCAACCGCAGCCCGCGCATTGCCGATGTCGCAGTGGACGGCATCTCGGAATTGTTCGAGGCCCTCGCCGGCATCGAGCGGCTCGCCGCCGAGCTCGCCGCGGAGCGCGCCACCGAGCGCGACCTCGCCCGCCTGCGTACGCTTCAGACCCGCATGGAGGGTCATCACCGCAACGGCAAGCTCGACGATTATTTCACCATCAACGGCGAGATTCACAACACCATCGTCCGCATGGCCCGCAACACGCCGCTGCGCGAAGCCCACGAGACGCTGATCTCCCGCGCCGAACGCGCGCGCTATCTCGCGCTCGGCGCGAACAGGCGCTGGAGCAATTCGGTCGACGAGCACGCGGACATCCTGGCTGCACTGGAGGCACGCGACGGCGAAGCCGCCGGCCGCCTGCTCGGCGCCCACGTCGCGCGCACCGGCACGGCGCTGCTCGAAGTCCTCGCCGCCCCTCAGGCCAAACGGACGGCGGCATAATCATGAAGCTGCTGCTGCTCAACCCGAACACCAGCACCGAGGTCACGCAGCTGATGCTGGGAGTCGGGCAGCGCGCCGCTTCCTCCGGAACCGAGCTGATCCCCTGCACCGCGACCCGCGGCGTGCCCTATATCGCCACGCGCACCGAAGCGCAGATCGGCGGCGCCATCGCGCTGGAGATGCTGGCCGAGCAGCACATGAAGGTGGATGCCGCAATCATCGCGGCATTCGGCGATCCCGGCCTGTTCGCGGCGCGCGAGATCTTCGACATCCCCGTGATCGGCATGGCGGAAGCCGCCATGCTGACCGCCTGCATGGCCGGACGCCGCTTTGCCATCGTCACCTTCGCCCAGGCCCTGGGCCCCTGGTACGAGGAATGCGTCCGCGCCCACGGGCTGTGGGAGCGGTGCGCCGGCATCCGCATGCTCGATGCGCCGTTTCAGGCGATCTCCGAGGTCGGCACCGAGAAGGAAGACGTGCTGGTCGAACTCGCCCAGCGCGCCATCGTCGAGGACGAGGCCGATGTGCTGATCTTTGCGGGCGCGCCGCTGTCCGGCCTTGCCGAGCGCGTCGCCGACCGGATCCCTGTCCCCGTGGTCGATCAGGTCATCGCCTCCGTGAAGCAAGCCGAAGCGCTTCATGCGCTGCACCTGCGTAAGGCGAGCGCAGGTACGTTCCGCCGCCCCGCCGCGAAGCCGACCATCGGCCTTGCCGATGCGCTCGCCGCCCGGCTCGAGCATCGCGACAGCTGATCAGAGAGGCGGCCGGCGATGCGAAAAACCCAGTTCGTTCTCGAGGCTGCGGCCGAAGGCAAACAAGCGGGATTCGCACCCCGGCGACGCGATGACCTGGATGCCGAAGGGCAGCTCATTCTCGCCTCGCGGCACCGGCAAAGTCAGGACCGGAAAGCCGACCAGCGACACGATGAAAGTAACGGCGAGATAATCGATCGGCGTCTCCAGCGCCGCCCCGTCGATCGCGGTGACGTCGCTGATCTCGTTCGGCCAGGGGAAGACCGACGCAGCCGGCGCGACCAGGATATCGGCACGGGTGAACAGCGCGCGAAAGCTGCGATAGATCACGGTGCGGCGTCGTTCGGCGTTCAGGTAAGCCTCCGCGGACAGCCTTGCGCCGGCCTCGATGTTCCAGATCACCGTCGGAGTGAGCTCGGTACGACGCATCCTCAGCAACTCGCCATAGCTGCTCGCGATGTGCGCGCCGCGCAGCGTACCAAAGGTTTCGATCGCCCCGCCACAATCGGGCGAGGACAGCTCGACATCGCCAACACGCGCGAGCGCCTCGCAAGCCGCAGCGAAGCGCGCACGAACCTCGCACGCAACCGGCGCGACACCGAAATCGGGCGTAGCGGCAATCCGGGGACGGCCAGCGATGGGTCGATCATCGCCGGCGCCGTGGAGCGAGAGCGGATCATTCGCATCGCCTCCGGCGCAGGCCGACAGCGCAAGCTCGAGATCGTCGACACTGCGGGCGAGAAAACCGTGCGTGGCCAGCATGTCCCAGCCGAGCGGCCGGCGCGGCGACGGAATGCGGCCGGGGGTCGGCCGGATCGAAGCAACGTCGCAGAAGCTGGCGGGCGTGCGCACCGAGCCACCGAAATCGGTGCCGTGCGCCAGCGGCGCCATGCCGGTCGCGACGGCGACGGCAGAGCCGCCGGACGATCCGCCGGAGGTCAGCGCGAGATCGAACGGATTGCGTGTCGGCCCGCGCAATCTGTTGGTACAGACCGCACCAAAGCCAAACTCCGGCGTGTTGGTCTTGCCCAAAATGATCGCGCCGGCGCGCCGCAGCCGCGCCACGATGAGATCGTCCTCGGCCGGGACGTGATCGCGGAACAGCACCGAGCCGTAAGTCGTCGCAAGTCCCGCCGTGTCGGTGAGGTCCTTGATCGCGATCGGCACGCCATGCAGCGGGCCGATCGGCGCAGAGGCCGCATCGCACATCTGCGCAGCGCGGCGGGCGCCGTCCGCATCGACCGTCACGAATGCCGCCAATCGGGCGTCGAGGCTCGCAATCCGGGCCAGATACGCTTCGATGGCGTCACGGGAGGACAGCTCGCCCCTCGCAATGGCACGCGCAAGCTCCGTGGCCGTGACGTCGCATATCGATCGATCCGATGTCATCGGGCCACCATGCCAAAACGCTCGCCGAAAAGCGACAGGCGCGGGCACGAGACTTGCTTTCTCTTCCGGAGCAACGGGAGGCAACACCATGGCTGATGCGCCAAGCGGCCGATCGCTCGTCGTCGACGCGGTCACCCACCGGTATCCGAGTGGCGCGCTTGCGGTCGAGAACATCAATCTCGACATCAAGGGCGGCGAGATCATCGCCCTGCTCGGCCCCTCCGGCTGCGGCAAGACAACGCTCTTGCGCATCATCGCCGGCTTCATCGCCCAGACGCAAGGGAGGATCATCATCGGCGACGACATCGTCGATGCGCTGCCGCCGAACAAGCGCGCGGTCGGCATCGTGTTCCAGAACTACGCGCTGTTCCCGCACCTGTCGATCATCGAGAACGTCGCCTATGGCCTCGCCGCCCGCGGCATCGACAATGTGACGCGGCAGCGCGAGGCGCAGCGCCTGTTGGAGCTGGTGCAGCTCCCGACAATGGCCGAGCGGCTGCCGCGGCAGCTCTCCGGCGGGCAGCAGCAGCGCGTTGCGCTCGCCCGCGCGCTCGCGATCAAGCCGTCGATCCTGCTGCTCGACGAGCCCTTCGCCGCGCTCGACAAGAATTTGCGGCTGGACATGCAGATCGAGGTCAAGCGGCTGCAACGCGTCTCCGGCATCACCACGCTGCTCGTGACGCACGACCAGGAAGAAGCGCTGTCCATGGCCGATCGTGTCGCCGTGCTGAGCCATGGCAAGCTCGAGCAGTTCGGCTCGCCGTCGGACGTCTACGACCGTCCGCAGACGCTGTTCGTCAACACCTTCGTCGGCTCCACCAACCGCATGCCCGGCGTCGTGGTTTCGGTGGACCGCACGGCGGCAAAGGTGCGCCTCGATGCCGGCGCGGAGATCATCGCGCGTCCCGCGGGCGGTACGCTCAGCGAAGGCGGCCGCGTCACGGTCTGCATCCGTCCCGAGCATCTGCAATTCGTCGGCGACGAGACCGGCTTTGCCGGCGTGATCGGGATGTCGCTGCCGCTGGGCGCCACCGTCGTGCACGAAGTCACCACCGCCGATGGCTCCGGTGTCAAGGTCTCCCAGGCGCGCATCGGCGAGACGCGCGCGCTGGAGAACGGCGCGGCGGTGCGTCTCGCGCCGCTCGCCCCGTCGCTCGCCAACGCCTTTCCCGCAACGCTTTGAATTCAGTTTCTGTCCAGAGGGGAGTTCGACATGATCATGAATCGCAGAAGCCTGCTGACCACCGCGCTCACACTCGGCGCCATGAAGGCATTTCCTGGCCTGAGCTACGCCCAGGCCCGTCCACTGGTGTTTGCGACCTTTACGGGAAGCTGGGAGGAAGCGCACAAGGCCGTGCTGGTGCCGGCGTTCCGCAAGGCTAACGCGGACGCCGCGATCGTGCTGGACCCCATGCTCTCGGTCGACCAGATCGCCAAGGTGAATGCCGCCAAGGCCAATCCGCCGATCGATGTCATGCTGCACGATCCCGGCCCGGCCCTCGTCGCCATCGGCCAGGACCTGGTCGATCCCTATCCGGTCGAGAAGAGCGCCTACTACAAGGACCTGATCGCCGAGGCGCAGGAGCCGATGGGCCCCGCCCCATTCTTCCAGGTCGTCGGCCTCACATACAATCCCGAGGCCGTCAAGACGCCGCCGACCTCCTGGGCCGACCTCTGGAAACCGGAGTTCAAGGGCCGCGTCGGCATCACCAACCTCAACTCGACGCTCGGCACCGGCTGGCTTGTCGAGATCGCCAAGATGCGCGGTGGCTCCGAAGCCAATGTCGATCCCGGCTTCAAGGCGCTGGAGGAGCTCAAGCCCAATCTCGCCGCGGTCGCCGCCAATCCCGGCGCGCTCGCCACCCTGTTCCAGCAGGGTCAGATCGACATCTCGCCCGGCAATTTCAACGCCATTCAGATCCTCAAAGCCCGCGGCGTGCCGGTCGAGTTCGTGGCGCCGAAGGAAGGCGCCATCGCCTTCAAGACCACGATCCACATCGTCAAGAATTCGCCGAACCGCGAGCTCGCCTTCAAGCTGATCGAGGCGGCCTTGATGCCGGAAGTGCAGACCACGCTGATGAACCCGCCCTATCTGATCGTGCCGACCAATTCCAAAGTGGCGATGGGCGGCGAGATCGCGCGCGTGCTGGCCAAGGACGCGGCCGAGCTGAAGAAGAAGTTCGTGTTCCAGGACTGGAAGAAGATCAACGAGCAGCGCTCGGCCTGGATCGAGCGGTTCAACCGCGAGATCAAGATCTGAGACATTGAAGGCTTGAGTCATGGGCGCAGCACCGGCATCAAGGGACGTGACGTCCTACGGAATGGGATTGGCGGCGCCGCTGGCGCTGTTCTTCCTGGTCTTCTTCGTCGCGCCGCTGCTGCAATTGTTCTGGCTCTCGCTGCACAACGACACGGCCGGGCTCCAATGGGGGCTCGGCCAATACCTGCACTTCCTCACCGATCCCTTCAGCCTCGGCGTGCTCGGCTCGACGCTGCTATTAGGGGCCGAGGTGACGGCGGTCTGCCTCGTGCTCGGCTTTCCCATCGCCTGGCTGTATCAGCGGGTCGGACCAAGGCTTCAGACCATCATCATCCTGATCGTGCTGCTGCCGCTCTTGACCAGCGTCGTGGTGCGCACCTTCGCCTGGATCGTCATCCTCGGACGCCAGGGCATCATCAACGCGACGCTGCAATCGCTCGGCGTCATCGATACGCCGCTAAAATTGCTCTACACCCAGTTCGGCGTGGTGATCGCGCTGGCGCAGGTGCAGATGCCCTTGATGACGCTGCCGCTGATCACCGCGCTCGGCCGCATCGATCCCAATCTCGACGATGCCTCCTGCTCGCTCGGCGCCGGGAGCTGGCGCACCTTCTTCCGGATCGTGCTGCCGCTGTCACTGCCCGGCGTCATCGCCGGCTGCACGCTGACCTATGCCGCCGCGATCACCGCCTTCATCACCCAGTCGCTGGTCGGCGGCGGGCAGATGCTGTTCATGCCGATGTATCTCTACCAGCAGGCCTCGACACTGCAGAACTGGCCGTTCGCGGCCGCGATCTCGATCATCTTCCTGCTCGCCGTGCTCGCGGTCGTCTCGGTCTTCACCACGCTCGGCCGCCTGTCGCGCGGCTATGGAGGCGCATGATGCGCGGGCGCAGGCGCACATTGGAAGCCCTCAGTTTCGAGCTCGTGATGACCGTGATCGCGGTGATCGCGCTTGTCATCATCATCGCGCCGTCGCTCGTGGTGCTGATCGTCTCCTTCACCAGCGGCTTCTCGCTGCGCTTCCCGCCGCCGGGCTATTCGCTGCGCTGGTACGCCGAATTGTGGAATGCCTGGCAGCTGCATTTCGCGGCCAAGAACAGCCTGATCGTGGCGCTGTGGGCGACGGGCCTGTCAGTCGTGCTTGGCGTCGCCGCGGCGCTCGCGATCTCGCGGTCGCGCACGCTATCGGCGCGGCTGCTCGATTCCCTCTTCATGTCGCCGCTGGTGCTGCCGGCCCTCGCCTTCGGCCTCGCCGCTCTGATGCTGTTCTCGCTGGTCGGCCTGCCGGTGTCGCCGCTGACCTTGGTGATTGGGCACACCGTGGTCTGCGTCCCCTATGTCGTGCGCAACACGGTCGCAGCCCTCGCCCAGCTCGAGCCGACCCTGCTCGAAAGCTCGGCGGTGCTCGGCGCGAGCCGCCTCTACACCTTCCGCCGCATCGTGCTGCCGCTGATCCGCCCGGGCATCATCGCGGGCGCCTTCATCGCCTTCATGTCGTCCTTCGACAACGTGCCGGTGTCGCTGTTCCTGCGCGATGCCGCCACGGACATGCTGCCGATCCGGATGTGGCAGGACCTCGAGGGCAAGCTGGATGTCACCATCGCCGCGCTGTCGGGCGTGCTGATCATCGCGACCGTCGCGCTGGTCGCAATCATGGAGCGCGTCACCGGCCTGTCGCGGCGGCTGACGAATTGATCAGGCACCGCGGAACAGCGAATAGCCCCAGCGGGTGAATTTCAGCGGCAGATGAAAATGCTCGTCAACGTTCTTGATGCGGAAGCGGAACGGCGTCACGGTCAGGAAGCCGTCGCGCTCGCCGAAGAACTCGCCGAGATGAAACAGCACCTCGTATTCGCCGGCCGTCACGCCGGCGCCTTGCGCGATGGCATGATCGAGCACGCCATTGCCGCCGAGCCGCCCGTCGGCGATGCGCAGCGAGTCCGGATCGATCCGCCAGATCTCGACGCGCAGCCCCTGCGCCGGGCGCCCGCTTGCCACATCGACCGCGTGAATGGAAATGCCGCCTGCCACGATGTTCCTCCCATGAGCACGCCGCTATGGTAGACGCAAACACGGCCGCTCGGCCAGCACCGGCGTTGCTGCCGGCCCTCGGAGCGATGACCGCGCTGCAGGGCCTCGTCGCGCTGGCCTTGTTCGCGCCCGGCGTGGTCGCGCCGCGCGCGCATATCGAGGTCTGGCAGCTCTCGATGTTTTCCTGCGCGGTGTTCGCGGTCGGCATCCCCGCCTCGTTCTGGGGCGGCGGCTTCATCGCGCGCCTTGGCTCGCTGCGGATCGCGAGCCTCTGTGCGGCGGCCATCGTCGTCGGCATGGCATTGGCTTCGCTCGGATCGAGCGCCGCGCTGCTCGCCGCAGGCCTTTGCCTCGGCCTTGCCATGGGGCCCGAGACGCCCGCGAGCGCGGCGCTGCTGGCGCGGCTCGTCACCGCCGAGCGGCGCGCCTTCGTGTTCTCGGTGCGTCAGACCGGCAACCAGATCGGCGCGGTTTGCGGCTCGCTCGCGCTGCCCGCGATCGCGATCTCGCTCGGACCGGCCTGGTGCTATGCGTTTGTAGGCGGCTGCGCGCTGCTCGCGATCCTGTTGTTCGAATGGTTGCGGCCGGCCTATGCCGGCAAGGTCGCTCCGCCGCCAAAGCTCGATCTCCGCGCGCGGCTGGCGCTGGTGATTGCGGACCGGCGGATCGCGACGCTGGCGCTGGCCTCGATGCCGTTCAGCGCGATGCAGGTGTCGCTCAACACGGTCTTCGTCACACTCGGCACGCGCGAGCTCGGCCTTGGCCATATCGAGGCCGGCATGGCGCTCGCCTGCGCGCAAGCCGGCGGCCTCGTCGGCCGGCTCGGCTGGGGCTATGTCGCGATGCGCCTCGATGCCTCGCGGACGATTCTCGTCGTCATTGGCCTCGGCATGGCATTCTGCGCCGCGCTGCTGGGCCTCAACGGCGCTTCGCTCGGTCGCGGCGGGCAATTCATCATTGCCGCACTGTTCGGCCTGACGGCGTCGGGCTGGAACGGCGTCTTCATCGCCGAGATCGCCCGCCTCGCCCCGCAGGAGCGGATCGGCGAGACCACCGGCGCGGTGCTGACAGCCTCCTATGCGGGCCTGCTTGCGGCGCCGGCGCTGGTGTCGATCCTGGATGGCGTGGCCAGTCTCGGCATGGCATTCTTCACCTTGGCCTGCCTCGCTCTCTGCGGCACATTGGCGCTGATCTGGGGAGGCCATGACAAAGCCGACAAGTAGCGTGCGCGAGATTGCTGCCGACGTCGCCGCCGGACGGACGACTGCTGTCGAGACCGCCAAGGCCGCCCTCGGCCGCATCAAGGCCGCAAAGGCCTTGAACGCGGTCGTCGCGGTCAATTCCGCACGCACGCTCGCCGATGCCGCAGCCGTCGATGCTCGCCTGCGCGCCGGCGAGACCATGCCGCTTGCCGGCGTCCCCATCGTCGTCAAGGACAACATCTGGGTCGGCGGCTGGCGCGTGACGCAAGGCTCGCGCCTGTTTGCGAACTTCATCGCGCCGCAGGACGCGATCGCGATCGAGCGCCTGCGCAGCGCCGGAGCGGTCATCGTCGGGATCGGCGCGACGTCCGAATTCGCCTGCAAGGGCGTCACGACCTCGCAGCTGTATGGGCCGACGCGGCATCCGCTCGATCCCGCGCTGACACCCGGCGGCTCATCGGGCGGCCCGGCCGTGGCCGTCGCTGCCGGCCTCGTGCCGCTCGCGATCGGCACAGATGCCGGCGGCTCGAGTCGCAGGCCGCCGGCGCATGTCGGGGTCGCCGGCTTCAAGCCGTCCTATGGTGCGATCCCCTATGGGCCAGGTTTCGCCGAGCCCTTCTTCGGCCTCTCCGTCATTGCACCGATCGCCGCCGAAGTCGCCGACATCACGCTGGCGTTCGAGGCCATGGCCGGCCTCGATGGACGCGATCCGGATTCTGCCGTCGTTGCGCAGCAGGCCAAGGACACCGCCGGTCAGCGCATCGCGTTTTCGCCGCGCCTTGGTCTCGATGTCGCGATTGACGATGTCGTCGCGAATGGGCTCGCCTCCGCTGTCGACCGGCTTTCCGCGGCAGGTTTGCGCATCACGCAACGCGATCCCGTCTGGTCGGCAAACGCCACGGAGGACGCCATCATGCCGCTTCAGCATGCGGGTCTGGCGGCGCTCTATGGTAACGCCTTCCGCACGGATCCGACTATCTTCGATCCCGATGTCGCCAAGCAGATCGAGCGAGGTCTCTCCTGGTCGGGTACGGAAGTTGCCGGAGCGCTGCTCGCGAGCGCCGCGATCGCCAATGCCTTCGCGGCTTTCTTCACCGAGATTGACCTGCTGCTGACGCCAACCGTCCCATGCGCTGCGTGGCCGCTGACGCAGCTCGGCCCGGACATGATCGGCGGAAAAGCCGCAAGCCCTCGTGCCCACGCGGTGTTCACGCCCTTTGTCAATCATGCCCGCCTGCCGGCGATTTCGATTCCGTGCGGAACCGATCGGCACGGACTTCCATTCGGCCTTCAGATCATCGCCGCGCGCGGACAAGACCGCTCGCTGCTCGCAGCAGCGCAAGAGATAGAGGCCATCTTGCGAGCGTAGTTTCTGGCGCAAGATGCAGGCAAGCTCATCCCGGTCGAAGGTGCCGACCATTTCACCATTCTCGAGGCGCTGCGGCGGCCGGACGGCATTCTCGTGGAGGCTGCTCGGCGACTGCTGAAACTGCAAAAACAACCCCATGCACAGTAGAGACGCCGTTGTTTTCAAAGGACAATTTTCGAGGCCAGATCGACACCGCCATCGCTTTGACTCGTCGGGCAAAACAGGAGCATAGTGCCATCATCGCCGCGGCTGCAGCTCCTGCATCTCAATCCAGATTTGCTCGCCCGTGATCCGCACCGGATAAAGCCGCAGCGGCGGGCTCGACCATCCCGAATTGATCGCACCGTCGCGGAGATCGAACGATGCGGCGTGACGCGGGCAGTACAGCCGCCCTGCCCTCACCTGCCCCAAGCCGAGATCCGCCTGCTCGTGCGGGCACGCGCGATCGCGTGCGATGATATCGCCCTCGTTCCAGATCACGAGCACGTCGAGGCCCGCGACGTGTACGCGAACGATCGTCTCCGCCTTCAGCCGGTCGAGATCGCAGACCGCTCTCCAGGCTGAAATCCAGTCCGCGGCGGGATCGGCATGGCTGAGCGAGCCGCCGATCGTGCCGCGGTTGCGCACCGGGCGATAAGCGATGTTGGCGGCGACGCCGCGCATGGCGCCGCGGGTCACATCCGTGATTGCAGCAATCAAACCTCACTTCATCGCGCTTTAGATCATCCGCCGCCCCGCTCGCGATCAGCGATCGCCTCGACTGGCGTGCACGCGCGCGTTTGGAACACCGCGTCACGCGCCGCGTTTAATGTCGAAATTGGAGATTTCAGATGACATATCGATTGCTCGCCGCTACCGCCGCTCTCGCGATCATGGGCAGCTTTGCCGCCCCGAGCGCCGCGGTCGCGCAAGATCGCTATTGCCTGCAGGGCCGGATCTGGGGCTATCCGGGCAATTGCCAGTTCGCCAGTTACAGTCAGTGCATGGCGAGCGCATCGGGAACGAACGCCTATTGCGGCATCAATCCCCGCTACGCCGATGCGCGCCGTTACAGGGGATACCGGTGATCAGCCCAGGCCTCCACATCGGCGACAGGCGCGCGTCTTGACCGATCCCACAGCAGAGCCGAGCGGCACGACGCCAGCAGAGCGCCCCCTCACCGCCATCGCATTCTCCGGCGGTCTCGGCCTCGGCGCGTATCATGGCGGTGTGTTTGAAGCGCTCACCTCTCTTTTGTTGCCGATCGACTGGGTGACGGGCTCATCGGCAGGGGCCATCACCGCCGCACTGATCGCGGGGAGCCCGAGTGCCGAGCGGCTGCGCAATCTACGCAGCTATTGGCATGCGCCAAGCAGTCCAGCCGGAGTGCCGAACGCGGGCCGCCATACGTTCGCCTGGCTGAGCTCGATCAACACGCGCGTGCTGGGTCGTCAGGGCTTCTTCCGTCCCCGCCTCCCGATTCCGACATCTCACTTCGCCGGCCTTTACGACCTCGGCCCGACCCGCGAACGCCTTCAGCAGTTGATCGATTTCGGACGTCTGAACGACGGCGATCCGCGCATCACGATCTGCGCCACGGACCTGGAAAGCGGCGATGCCGTACTGTTCGACTCCTCGTCCGAGCGGATCGAAATCGACCATATCCTGGCCAGTTGCGGATTCCTCCCTGAATTCGCTCCGATGCAGATCGCCGGCCGGTGGCTCGGCGATGGCGGGTTCGCGTTGAACGCGCCATTCGATCAGATCCTCGAAACTGCGCGACGGCTCCGCCTCTATGTCGTCGATCTCTTCCCGCGCGACGGCAAGGTCCCCGACGGGCTCGAGGCCGCGGCCGAGCGCAAGAGCGACCTGACCTTCGGCAACCAGACCTTCCAGCGCCTTGGCTACGCCCTGGAGGCCCGGCAGCTCCGTGCCGAGCTTCAGGACCTCGATGACGACGACGAGGTCTATCTGCTGAGCTACCGGCCGGGCCGCGAGGAAGCAGGTCCCGAAAAATCCTTCGACCTGTCGGAGGAGGCCATGGCGCAACGCTGGCGGGCCGGCTTTCTGGACATGCAGTATGCCGCACGCCTGGCCCCGATCCCGAACGGGATCTGCAGCGTGCGGCGGCTTTAACGATGTCTCTCAATGGCCAGGGCGCGAGCTGCTCTCCATGGGTCGATCGAGGCGCCGGCGAATGTCGCGCGGCAGCTGCGTGAGACCGTCGTCGGCGGCCATGCCATCGGGCGGAGCAATGGTGGTGATCCCCCGGTTCGCGAGCACAGCCTCCTGCACCGGATTACGCTGCGCGACGAACACGAAGGATTTCGGCCGTTCCTGACTGTGCCCGGACTCGTCCCAGATCTGCCAGATCCGGTGCAGCAGCAGGCGGATATTGGGATCGGACATGCTGTATCCGATGAAGAGCAGCGTGCTTCCAAGCGCATCAGCGCGAAAACGGATATCGAGCGGAGAATTGAAGGCGAGCCGATTCGAATTTCTCCGTGCTGAGGCTCCCGTGGGATCGCCACTCGCGTTGTGACCTTCACGTGGAGCAATGAGTTGGCAGCGGGGTCGTTCCCGAGCCGATCGTCGCGGCGCGAACGAATACAGAGGCGCAAGAAATCCCGAAAAGGACCGGATCGACGCGAGCGGCCGCCAGTCGCCTGGAGCGTTGGCAACTCGAATGCGCGCCAACCAGATGCACGCTCCTACGAGCCGTCGAGATCATGAATGACCGGCCGCAGCGGGCCGCTCGGATCGAGCTCGAGCGTTGCCAGCGTAATCGGCAGCTTGAACCGCCGCTTCCCTGCACTTCCCGGATTCAAGTAGAGCACGCCTTCGGCGGTCTCGATTCGCACGCGGTGGGAATGGCCTGAAACCACGACGTCAATCCCAAGCTCCGCAGGATTGATCGTCAGCTCCTTGAGGTCGTGCAGGATATGGAAGCAGCGGCCGCCGAGGCGCAGCGTTTGCGTTTCAGGCAAACGTTCAGCCCACGCCCCGCGATCTACATTTCCTCTGATCGCGGTAACCGGCGCGATCCGGCAAAGCCCATCCATCACAGCCTGGGTGCCGATATCGCCGGCGTGGATGATGTGCGAGACGCCGGCGAGGCAGTGCTCCGCCTCCGGCCTCAGCAGCCCATGTGTATCGGCAATCACCCCAATCCTGAACGTCATCAATGCAGCACGTCCAAAGGCATCCGGCCGACTTCCTCGCCATCGTCGTTCGTGACCAGGATCGAGAAGTGACGGCCCTTGAGCTCGGGATGCTCCTCGAGCAGGCGCCTGGCAATTTCTTCGGCAACATCCATGGCTTTCATGTCATCCGGCAGTTCGGCACCCCTCTCGTCTGCCACGGTTTCGGAATCCACCAAATCAAAATGATAGCGCGGCACGTCCGGCCCTCGGGTTTTCCCGCAGGAACGCCCGGTCTCGAACCTTCGTTCCGGCGTGGAGGCCGTCTGCGGTTCTGAACAACAGGAACATCTCGGTTCCCAAGACATTGCAAGCAGCGAGCATTGGCACCGCCCGCAACCTCGGGGCGTTTCTCCCTCCGCTGAAGTGAACCCCATGATCCGTCGTTCAGTAGACTGGTTACGCGACGCGCCATTGCTGGCCGTCACCATCCTTGTCGTCACCATCATGGGACTGCGGTGCCGCAGGGTCCGGCGCCCGGGGATCGGCTGTCGCCCACCCAACCCTTCTCCGAATTGAGCTTCCGGCCACCTCGCATGCTGACGGACGCTCAGATGTGGGGCAGCACGATGTTCGACCAGCTCGCCTGCCGCATCAAGTTCAAGCGCCTGCGCTATGAGGGGCCGTTCACGCCGCCGTCCGAACAGGGCACGCAGGTCTTCCCTGGAGATTTCGGCATGTTCGAATGGGGCGGCATCGCCGTCGATCCGCGGCGCCAGATTGCGATCGCAAATCCGCAATCGATTCCCTTCATCTCGCGTCTCGTGCCGCGCGGAAAGGACAATCCGGCGGCGCCCAACGCGGCGCATCCGCCCGGCACCGAGCTCGGCGTGCAGCCGATGTACGGCGCCCAGTTCGGCGTCGATCTCGGGATTTTCCTCTCGCCGCTCGGCATCCCCTGCCTCGCCCCGCCCTGGGGCAACATCGCCGCCATCGATCTCAGGACGCACAAGGTGGTCTGGCAGCACCGTATCGGCACGATCCGCGATCAGGCTCCGTTGTCGCTGCCCTTCAAGCTCGGCGTTCCCATGCTCGGCGGCCCGATCGTGACGGCTGGCGGCATCATCTTCATCTCGGGAACGATGGATGACTACATCCGCGCCTTCGACGTCCGCGACGGCAAAGAGCTTTGGCAGGCCCGCCTTCCTGCCGGCGGGCAGTCGACGCCGATGACCTACTCAGTCGGCGGCAGGCAATACGTCGTGACCGTCGACGGAGGCCATGGCTCATTCGGCACCAAGCTCGGCGACTACGTCCGGGCCTACGCGTTGCCCGAGCGGCGGCAATAGCCGAGTTGCACCTCGAGCGCATCGCGCACTTCGGCGACGACATGGCCCCAATCGCCCGGCCGTCTTTGGCGAAACAGCCGCACGCTCGGATACCAGAACGAGTGCGCTCCGGATTGAGGCCAGCGCCAGTCGCAATCGGCATGCAGCAGCACCCAGGCCTCGCATCCGAGCGCTCCCGCAAGATGCGCGACCATGGTGTCGACGCAAATGAGAAGGTCAAGCTGCCGCAGGCGATGGCCGAGGGCCACGATATCGGGCGTGCTGATCTCCAGCGCACCGAGCGCCGCGAGCTCTTCGCTGCTGGCGCCGCGCTGGAGCGAATAGAGCGTCACGCCCGGTCCGGCGACATGACGCAGCAAGACGGCCGGAACCTCCCGCCGCTTGTCCCAGTCGCCGACTTTCCAGACCAGGCCGAGGGCCAGACCTTGTTCCCCCCGCAGCGGCGGAACTGCAGCGGGAGGCAACGCCAGGTAGGGAACGCGCATCTCGACCTGATCCCGCCGCGCCCTGATGGCGTGCGGCACCTCCATGATTTCGATATCGACCTCGAAACCGACCTCGGGCGCTCCATCATGCAGCGGAATTGCGCGATCGACGCCCGTGGCGCCCGCGGCCAGCGGCAGCAGCTCGGGTTGACACCACAGGGTGACGCTGCGCGCGATCTCGCGAAGCGCGCGCATGAAGCGCAGGAACTGAATGGTGTCGCCGAGTCCGTGATAGCAGCGCACCAGCACGTGCTTATCTTTCAGATCCTCGCCGCGCCAGATCCGCTGGAGATGCCGCGGGCCGGTGTGCTTGGGCGGATGCGCCGTTTCCAGCAGATCACGATCGTTGATCGCCCAGGCGCGCGCAAAATCGCCCGCCCTGATCGCCTCAGCCCAACCGCCCGCCATTTCGCGCAGTCGCTAGTGTCGAACGAATTTGTGGAATCGGCTGAGCTTGCCGTCCTTGGTTCGGTCCTGGTGCAGGAACGCAATGCCGGCTTCATCGAATTTTTCAAAGAACTCGTCCCAGCTGATGCGGTCCAGCCCTTCGTCCGGCGGATCGAAATCGATGCGCAGGATTCCGGCGTGGCCATCTTCTTCCGTCGCCTTCACGGTTGCGGGTTTCCCTCCGCGCTCCTCGGCCCATTTCCGGATGACATTGTGATCGGTGGTCTGCTGGGCTTCAATATTCTGCGCCTTTGAAGTCATGTCATACCTCGCTTACTGGCCGGGCGATGAGCCCGGCATCGCATCGAACCATTGGCCGACAAACGCGGACCGAAGCAATTTGTTCTTTCGCTCGGATGCTAAGCAGTCCTGCGACGCAAGCATCATCTTCTTCATCTTCATCATGAAAGTTCTTCGTTCCCTACGGGCGGCCGGGGATCCTATCCCATGTTAAGCCCGCCGCATTTTATCTACCCGAATCGCGCGCGACGCGACGCTCGGATCTTCCTGCCAGGAACGAACATACCTTCCGCACGTTCGCCGACGTACTTACCGACGCCGTCTGTTTCCCGGAGGCTCCATTCCATGCATTCTCGTCTTCAAGACAGGCGCCGCGTGCGCGTCGGACTCGTCGGCGTCGGCAATTGCGCGAGCTCCTTCGTCCAGGGCCTCTCCTACTACCGGAACGCCAAATCGAACGAGCCGGTCCCGGGACTGATGAATGCCGAGCTCGGCGGCTACCATATCAGCGACATCCAGATCGCGGCGGCGTTCGACGTCAACGCCGGCAAGGTCGGCCGCGATGTCGCCGACGCGATTTTCGCGCCACCCAACAACACGCACCGCTTCTCCGATGTCGCACCGACCGGCGTGATCGTGCAGCGCGGACCGGTCATGGACGGCATCGGGCACTACCTGACGGACGACGTTCCGATTGCGGACGTGCCGGAGGCTGACGTGTCCGAAATCCTGGCGATGTCCCGCACTGACGTCCTGGTGTCCTATCTACCGGTCGGCTCGCAACGCGCCAGCGAATGGTATGCGGCGCGTGCCATCGAAGCGGGCTGCGGCTACGTCAATTGCATTCCCGTCTTCATCGCCTCCAATCCGGAGTGGCGGCGCCGCTTCGAGGAGGCCGGCCTGCCGGTCGTCGGGGACGACATCAAGAGCCAGGTCGGCGCCACCATCTTGCATCGCGTGCTCGCCAATCTCTTCCGTGACCGCGGCGTGCGGCTCGACCGCACCTATCAGCTCAACGTCGGCGGCAATACCGATTTCAAGAACATGCTGGAACGGGAGCGGCTGACCTCGAAGAAGATCTCCAAGACCCAGGCCGTGACCAGCCAGTTCGACGTCCCGATGGACCCTGATAACATCCATGTCGGGCCGAGCGACCACGTGCCGTGGCTGACCGACCGCAAGCTCGCCTTCATCCGCCTGGAGGGAACGACGTTCGGCGGCGTTCCCCTGAGCGCCGAGGTCAAGCTCGAGGTCTGGGATTCTCCGAACTCGGCGGGCGTCGTGATCGACGCAGTGCGATGCGCCAAGCTCGCCATGGACCGCGGCCAGGCTGGAGCGCTGACCGGTCCTTCCAGCTATTTCATGAAGTCGCCGCCGCAACAGTTCACCGACGAGGAGGCCGGACGGCGGACACGCGCCTTCATCGACGACAAGGCGTATGCGTGATGGCCAAGATCATCCATCTCGTTCGGCACGGTCATCACGCCCTGCTGGGCCGCGTTCTGTGCGGGCGAATGAGAGGCGTCGAACTCGACGATCTCGGCTGCGAGGACATGGCGCGCTGTGCCGGAACCCTTTCGCCTCGACCGACGCTCATTCAATCCAGCCCGCAGCGACGGTGCATGCAGTCGGCCTGCATCCTCGCCGCGCATTTCAGACTGCCGGTCGAGATAGCCCCGGCCCTCGACGAGATCGACTATGGCGAATGGACCGGACGATCATTCGACGACCTGGCGCCGGATTCACGATGGTCGCGCTGGAATGGGCGACGCGGCACGAGCCGACCGCCGGGCGGCGAGAGCATGCGGTCGCTTCAAAGTCGCATCGTTGCTCATCTGGAGCAACTGCGCAGCGATCGCAATCTCGACATCGTCGTCGCAGTCAGTCATGCCGAGCCGATCCGTGCCGCGCTCCTGCACTATTCGCGGACGCCGCTCGACGAGTTTCTCTCGATCGAGATCGATCCAGCCAGCACCAGCACGCTCCGCGCCGACAACCGCGGCATGAAGATCACCGGGATCAACCAGCGGGTGCCGGCGTGAAGATCGTCATCTTCGGCCTGACAATCTCCTCCTCCTGGGGCAACGGACACGCCACCCTGTGGCGCGGCCTCTGCAAGCACCTGGCACGGTCGGGATACAGCGTGGTCTTCTTCGAGCGCGACGTTCCCTACTATGCCGGTGCCAGGGATCTCTACGAACTGCCCGGCGGCGAGCTCCGGCTGTTCTCGAACTGGGACGATGTGCGGCAGGCTGCAAGCGCCGACGTCCGTGACGCCGACGTCGCGATTGTGACCTCCTATTGTCCCGATGCGGTTGCGGCGACCGACCTGATCTTCTCCGAAGGTCACGCTATTCCCGTGTTCTACGACCTCGATACTCCGGTCACGCTGGCAAGGCTCCTGGCCGGCGAAGCCGTTCCTTATGTCGGCCCGCGCGGCCTGCGGGATTTCGAGCTGGTGCTCAGTTTTACCGGCGGACCTCGCGTCGCGGATGAATTCCGAGACAGGCTGGGTGCCCGCGACACCCGGCCGCTCTATGGTCACGTCGACACCGACATCCACCGGCCGGTCGCGCCCCAGCCGCATTATCGCGCCGATTTGTCCTATCTCGGCACCTATTCCGAAGATCGTCAGCGCACGCTCGAGACGCTTTTCGTCGCGCCCGCGCGGGCGCGCAGGGATCTCCGCTTCCTGATTGGCGGAGCGCAGTATCCGGACGATTTCCCATGGTCGCCCAACATCTATTTCGTGCGGCACCTGCCGCCGCCTGAGCACGCACCGTTCTTCGCCTCGTCGCGGCTGACCCTCAATGTCACGCGCCGGGCCATGGCGGAGATGGGCTGGTGTCCGTCCGGCCGGTTGTTCGAGGCCGCGGCCTGCGGCGCGCCGCTGCTCAGCGACGATTGGCCGGGAATAGCGGATTTCTTCGCGCCCGGAGAGGAGATCCTGATCGCACGCGACGAGCATGACGCGCTCGCCGCACTTGCGATGACGGATGCCGAACTCCGCCGCATGGCCCGGCGCGCCTATGAACGCACCATGGACCAGCACACGTCCGACAAGCGCGCGCGTGAACTGATCTCGATGCTCGAGCAGATAACGTCGAACCGCGTGAGCCGGCAACAACCCGAGGAGGCCTGATCATGTGGGGCATCGTTCCGGCCGCGGGCCGCGGCAGCCGCATTCAGCCGCTCGCCTTCTCGAAGGAATTGCTGCCAGTCGGCAGCCGGCGTGACGACGGTACGGACCGCCCCTGCGCCGTCTCCGAATATCTCCTGGAGCGGTTGATCCTGGGCGGTGCCGACAAGATCTGCTTCGTGATCTCGCCGGGCAAATCCGACATCCTCGAATATTTCGGTGACCATTACGGCAGCGCCGAGCTCGCCTATGTCGTGCAGCCGGAGGCAGCCGGCCTGTGCGACGCCGTGTTCAGGGCAAGCACCGTCGTCGGGCAACACGAGGATGTCTTCGTCGGACTGCCCGATACCGTGTGGTTTCCCAAGGCGGCCTTGCATTCCCTGCCGGATGCAGACCTCTCGTTCCTGCTGTTCCCGGTCGAGCACCCCGAATTCTTCGATGCGGTGGTGCTGGACGGCGAGCAGGTGACGGAGATCCAGGTCAAGCAGCCGCACGCAACCTCGCGCTGGATCTGGGGCGCCTTCAAGATGTCGGCGCGCGGCTTCCGCGAGCTCCGGTCGCTGTGGCACGCGCGCGAACGCCGCGACGAATATTTCGGGACGCTGGTCAATGCTTATCTTTCGGCCGGTGGCCGCGGCATCGGCGTCAAGGCCGGCGAATCCTACGTCGACGTCGGAACCATCGACGGCTATCGCACGGCGATGGCGCTGCTCGCCGAGACCGCCGAGGGCCGATCGAGGCTGCGGGCCCGCGCGTCGTCGGACGGCGCCCGCCCGCTCGCAGCGAACAACGGAGCGAATGCATGACCAGAGGTGCCCTCTCCCGTGAGGAGATCCGCCAGCGCATCGACGCGCTCGGGCCATGGTTTCACAATCTCGACCTCAAGGGCGTGCCGACCGCGCCGTCGCACTTTCTCGGCGACTATCCCAATGTGAAGTGGCAGCGCTTCTCCGGAATCATCCCCGATCGGCTCGAAGGCAAGACCGTGCTCGACATCGGCTGCAACGCCGGCTTTTACGCCATGGAGATGAAGCGGCGCGGCGCCGAACGCGTGCTCGGCCTCGACACCGACGAGGAATACCTTGCGCAAGCCCGCTTCGCGGCCGAAGTGAATGGACTCAGGATCGAGTTCCGCAAGATGTCGGCCTATGATGTCGGCCAGCTGCGTGAAAGGTTCGACCTCGTCATCTTCATGGGCGTGCTCTACCATCTGCGGCACCCGCTGCTCGCGCTGGACCTGATCCATGAGCACGTCGCCGGCGACCTCCTGCTGTTCCAGTCGATGCAGCGCGGCGACAGCCGCGTCGACGCGATCGAGAAGAACTACGACTTCTGGACCACCGAGCAGTTCGATTCGTCCGGCTACCCCAAGCTGCACTTCGTCGAGCATAAATATGCCGACGACCCCACCAATTGGTGGGTGCCCAATCGCGCCTGCGTCGAAGCCATGCTGCGCAGCGCGGGCTTTGCCATCGCGGCCCATCCGGAGGATGAGGTGTATCTGTGCAGGCGCACGACGCGGCCGCAGGCCGATGGCCCGGTCTATCCGTCGCGGGAGACGGACCGATGATCGAGGCCGCCAAGATCTGGAACGAGCCCAACAACAAGTCGCATTGGGACCTCCTGATCGACCCGGCCTGGGCGATGTTCGCAAACCTGGCGCTGGCGGCCGGCAAGGCGATCCGCAGTGCGCACCCGACCTTGCCGCGCGTGCTCGGCGGCATCTCGCCGATCGACCCGTCCTTCATGCGCAACATGCAGGCGCGCGGCGTGATCGATCACGTCGACGCCGTCGCCGTGCACGGCTTTCCGCTCGACTGGAATTTGTGGCAGATCGGGGAATGGCCGGCCAAGATCGAGGAGATCAAGGCTGTCATCTCGCTCCCGGTCTGGGTGACCGAAGTCGGCGTCTCCTCGTTCGGCGCCGAGGAGGTACAGGCCTGGGGCCTGTCGCGCACAGCCGAGCTCTTGATCGGCCGCGCGCCGCGTATCCACTGGTACAGCCTCTACGATCTCCCTTCGACCTGGGAGGCGACCACCCGGCACAAGGAGGCGGAGGGTTCCTCCTATTACCGGCACTTCCACATGGGCCTGCTGCGCGAGGATGGAACGCCGAAAGCCGCAGCGGAGCTGTTTGGCCAATATGCGCCAGACATGGGTCTGTGCCAGTGGTTTCACTTCGAGGACCATCGACTTGATGACGCCGTGCGCTGGATGCGCCGCTTCGGCGTGAGGCACTTACGGACCGGCCTGTCATGGGCCGACAGCTTCCGTCCCAACGCGCTCGACTGGTTCGACCGCCAGATGGACGCGCTGGCCGAGTTCGATGTCACCGTGACCTTCTGCTTCACACCGGAACACCGCGGTCTCGAACCTCATCACACCAGCCCGCCGCTCGACGTCAACGAGTTCGCCGATTTCTGTGCGCAGATGGTCGAGCGCTATTGCACGAAAACCGGCGTCGCTTCGTCGCTGGCGACGCCGCCGCTCAGGGAGCCGACATGCGTGCCCTGATCCTCGTGATGGATTCGGTCGGTATCGGCGCGGCGCCCGATGCCGTCAATTACGGTGACGAAGGCGCCAATACGGTCGGCCACGTCGCGGACGCGTGCATGGCCGGCCATGCCGACAGCCCGCAGCGGGAGGGCAGACTGCGCGTTCCCAATCTGGTGGCACTGGGACTGGGTGAGGCCTGCCATCTGGCCACCGGCCGCGTCCCGCCCGGGCTCGACGGCCGGGTTCAACTTGCGCGCTATGGATGCGCGAGCGAGATATCCTGGGGCAAGGACACGCCGTCCGGCCATTGGGAGATCGCCGGCGTGCCTGTCGCGTTCGACTGGGGCTATTTTCCAAAGATCCAACCCTGCTTCCCGCGCGATCTCGTGGAGAAGCTGTGCGAACTGGCCGGACTGCCCGGCATCCTCGGGAACTGCCACGCCTCCGGCACCGACATCATCTCCGAATTCGGCGAGCGCCACATGCGCAGCGGCGAACCGATCTGCTACACCTCCGCCGACAGCGTGTTCCAGATCGCGGCGCACGAAGAGACGTTCGGGCTCGAGCGGCTCTACGAGGTCTGCACGATTGCGAGGCGGCTGGTCGATCCCCTGAACATCGGCCGCGTCATCGCGCGTCCGTTCGTCGGATCGAACGCGCATGACTTCAAGCGCACCTCGCACCGGCGAGATTTCTCCGTTCCGCCGCCCGAACGAACCATTCTCGACCTTGCGCAACTCTCCGGCCGCGATATCGTGACGATCGGCAAGATCGACGACATCTTCGCCCATCGCGGCACCGGGCGAAACCTGCGCGGCGACGGCAATGCGGCACTCTTCGATGCCACGCTGGATGGGCTGGCGAGCCTTGCAGAAGGCGGGCTGCTGTTCGCGAACTTCATCGATTTCGACACGCTCTACGGCCACCGCCGCGACGTGGCCGGCTACGCAGCGGCGCTCGAAGCCTTTGACGCCCGCCTTCCCGAACTGCTGAACCGGCTGCGAAGCGACGATCTGCTGATCATCACCGCCGATCATGGCTGCGATCCGACCTGGAGCGGAACCGATCACACGCGCGAGCAGGTCCCGATCCTGGCACAGACCGCGCAATCAATGTCTCCGATTGGCCGACGCGCGGGGTTCGCCGATATCGGTGCGACCGTCGCAAGCCATCTCGATCTGCCCGCGCCGCTTCATGGCGCGCATTTCTAGCCGCCATTCACTTGGGTTATTGATCCAGGTTAGAGAAATTTTCGTTTGTAGGTCTCGCAGGAACGAACATTCCTTGCATCGCTTCTAACTCCCAGACGTGACTGGCGCGCGGGTCGCCCGACCAAGCAAAGCGCGCTTCAACTCTCATCATCGACTGATCCCGAACGGATCGGTCCCATGCGGCACGGAGCGGTGAATGACGCGAGTATTGATTACTGGAGGCGCGGGATTCATCGGCTCACACACGGCCGACGTGCTGCTTGCGGCCGGTTACGACGTCCGCCTTCTCGACAATCTCTCTCCGCAGGTCCACGGCGGCAACCGTCAGCGGCCCGCCTATCTTGCGGACGATGCGGAGCTCGTCGTCGGCGACGTCACCGACTCCGTCGCCGTCGAACAGGCCTTGCGCGGCGCCGACATGGTGCTGCATCTCGCCTCCGCCGTCGGCGTCGGCCAGAGCATGTACGACATCGAGCCTTATGTCAGGACGAACGAACTCGGCACCGCGGTGTTGCTGCAGGCGCTGGCCAAGCGCCCCGTCGCGCGGCTGGTCGTGGCATCCTCGATGAGCATCTATGGCGAGGGCCTCTATCGCGACGGCGGCGGGAGCATCGTCGCGTGCGACGAACGACCGATCGAGCAGCTTCGCAAAGGCGAATGGGAATTGCGGGACACCGCTGGTCATCTGCTCGATCCCGTGCCCACCCCTGAAACGAAGCAGCCGTCGCTGAGCTCGATCTACGCGCTGAACAAGTATGCGCAGGAGCGCATGTGCCTGATCACGGGCAAGGCCTACGGCATTTCGACCGTCGCCTTGCGCTTCTTCAACGTGTTCGGTCCGCGACAGGCCTTGTCCAATCCCTACACCGGCGTGCTGGCCATCTTCGCTGCACGGCTGCTCAACGGCCGTCCGCCGCTCGTTTTCGAGGATGGCCTGCAGCGGCGCGACTTCGTCCATGTGCGCGACGTTGCCCGCGTCTGCCGCATGGCTCTCGAAGCCGAGCACAGTCAGGACGTCTTCAACGTCGGCTCGGGTCAGAGCCGCAGCATACTGTCGGTCGCCGAGGATCTGGCCCAGGTGATGGGACGGCGCGAGATCGCGCCCGAGATCACGCGAAAATACCGGGCCGGCGACATCAGGCACTGCTTTGCGGATATCGGCAAGTCACGCGACCTGCTCGGCTTCGAGCCGCATGTCGCGTTCAAGGACGGCCTTGAAGAGCTCGCCGGGTACCTCGCTGACCAGATCGCGGACGATCAGGCCGAGCGGGCGACCCGCGAGCTGCTGCAACGGGGGTTGGTTGCGTAATGAGCGAGCAAGCGAACGGACACGTCCTGGTCACCGGCGGCTGCGGCTTCATCGGCTGCAATCTCGCCGACCGCCTCGCCGAGCGGGGTGATCGCGTTCTGGTGCTGGACAATCTCGCCCGCGCCGGCGTGCGCGAGAACGCGCAATGGCTGAAATCCCGGCATGGCGACCGCGTCACCATCACGGTGGCTGATATCCGCGACCCAATTCCGGTGATCGACGCCGTGCGCGAGGCGCGGGCCGTGTTGCACCTGGCAGCTCAGGTCGCCGTCACCGACAGCGTCAGCGATCCCGCCGCCGATTTCGAGATCAACGCGCGCGGCACGCTGAACGTGCTCGAGGCCGTTCGCCTGCACAACAAGTCCGCGCCGGTTATCTTCGCTTCGACCAACAAGGTCTATGGGCGCCTGATCGAGGACAGCGAGATCGCGCTCCAGGAGCGCCGCTACATGCCGATCAGCGACCTGCTCACCGGCGGCGTCTCGGAGAATGCGCCGCTGGATTTCTACAGTCCCTATGGATGCTCCAAGGGCACGGCCGATCAATACGTCCACGACTATGCCCGGGTGTTCGGGCTGCAGACCGTGGTGATGCGCATGAGCTGCATCTACGGGCCGCGGCAATTCGGCACCGAGGACCAGGGCTGGATCGCACACTTCCTGCTCAGCGCCATCCGCGGCAATCCGCTGACGATCTATGGCGATGGCAAGCAGGTCCGCGACGCGCTGCACGTGTCGGACGCGGTGAGCGCCTGGCTCGCAGCCCTCGACCACATCGCGCTGGCCCGCGGCCGCGTCTTCAATCTCGGCGGTGGTCCGGCCAATGCGGTCAGCCTGCTCGAACTGATCGACCGCATCACCGAGCTGACCGGCCGCAAGATCAACTACCGCTTTGCGGATTGGCGACCTGGCGATCAACCCTGGTACGTGACCGACACAAGGGCGCTGGCAACCGCGCTCGGCTGGACGCCGCAAATGTCCCTCGCCGACGGCCTGCGCTCGCTTCACGCCTGGCTCGACGGCCGCTTCGGATCACCCGGAAACCGCGAGGCCATGGCATGACGCGGATCGCTCTCATCAATCCCAACTGGGATTTTGCGGGAAGCATCTATTTCGGCTGCCGCTCGCCCCATCTTCCGCTCGAGCTCGGCATCTCCGAGCACTATTTGAAGGCGGCCGGCCACAAGACGCTGCTGCTCGATGCGCATCTGTTCGATCTCTCGCTCGGCGAGATCGAGGCCGAGCTGCACGCTTTCGGTCCCGACCAGATCGTCTTCACCACTGCGCCGACATACCTGTTCTGGCGCTGCGCGCCGCCGGAGCTTCGCGTGCCGCAACAGCTCGCACTGGCGGTGAGGGACCATGCGCCGACACTGATTGCGGTGGGCCCGCATGGCTCGACCACGCCGAGGACGGCCTTGAAGAAGCTCGGCGCCGACATCGTCGTGATGGGCGAGTGCGAGGCGTCCCTGCTGCGTCTCGCCAACGGCGAGTGGGACTTTCCCGGCCTGTGCTTCGCAGACGGTGCTTCTTTGCGCGTCAATGGCGGCCCACAGGCCGTCGCGTTCAGCGACCAGCCCGCACTCGATTGGCCGGACGAGATGATCCGGCGCCATCATCACCATCATCACCGCTTCGAGGCCGAGCCGAGTGCACCGGGCGCCGAGGTCGAGGCCTCGCGCGGCTGCCCCTACAACTGCACGTTCTGCGCCAAGGAGAATTTCCGCAACGCCTACCGCAAGCGGCCGCCAGCGGTCATTCTCGACGAGATCGACCGTTTGTGCGACCAGGGTATCGAGTACGTCTACTTCATCGACGAGATCTTCCTTCCCAATCGCGAGCTGCTGGAGGGGTTGACGACCCGCGGGCTGAAGTTCGGCGTGCAGACACGTATCGATCTGTGGAAGCCCGACATGCTCGCCCTGCTCGGCCGCGCCGGCTGCGTCTCGATCGAAGCCGGCATCGAGAGCCTGACCGTCGAGGGGCGCGCAGCACTCGCCAAGAACTGCAAGATGACCACGGATCAGCTCGCCGACCGGCTGGTCGAAGCCCGCCGCCACGTCCCCTTCGTGCAGGCCAATCTGATCGAGGTGCCCGAGGACGACGATCCCGTCGTGCAGCGCTGGCGCCGCACGATGCAGGATGCCGGCGTCTGGGCCAACGATCCGGTGCCGCTCTATCCCTATCCCGGTTCGCCTGACTATCGGAAGCTCTGGGGCGAGCCCGACGATTTCGCCTGGGAGCGCGCGCACCGGCACTATCTGGCGATGTTCGACCAGTTCAGCGACGTGCAGAACGACCGCCCGGTCCCACTCGACACTCTCGAACGTCAGGTGACCTCATGAGGCCTAGCGCGGACCTCAGGATCATGATGACGACCGACACGGTTGGCGGCGTTTGGACCTATTCCTGCGCCCTCGCCTCCAGCCTCGCTGCGTCCGGTGCCGACGTCACGCTCGTGACACTGGGCCCGCAACCTCGCAACGATCAGCGCCGGATGCTGCGCGACACCCGGGTGCACCTGATCGAAACGGATCTCGCGCTCGAATGGCAGGACCCGGACGGGCGGAATGTTTCCGAGGCGAGGCGCGTGCTCGCCAACCTCGAAGCCAGCTTGATGCCCGATGTCGTGCACCTGAACAGCTTTCGCGAAGCGACCTTTGCCTGGCACGCCCCGACCGTGCTGGTGGCGCACTCCTGTGTGAATTCCTGGGCCGTCGCCTGCCGCGATACGGCCTGGCTCGACGAGCCCCGTTGGCGTCGCTACACCGAGCGGGTCGCCGCGGCGCTCGACATGGCGGAGGCCTGGGTGTGTCCGAGCGGGGCCTTCTACGACGACATGACGGCGATCTACCAGCCGCGGTCGCGCGGCGCGGTGATCTGGAACGGCATTGCGCCTCGCGACCCCGCGGGACGGAAGCAGGACTTGATCTTCGCGGCCGGTCGGCTGTGGGACCGCGCCAAGAACATCGAGGCTCTCGCCGCCGCCGCACCCGAGCTCGATTGGCCGGTCGAGGTGGCCGGCCCCATCGATACAGACCTGGCTGCGGGTGTGACCTGGCTCGGAGAGCTGCCGCACGAGGCCATGGCCGCGCGATTGCAGCATGCGGCGATCTTCGTCAGCCCCGCGCTCTATGAACCCTTTGGCCTCTCGGTGCTGGAGGCAGCCGCGGCAGGCTGCGCCCTGGTCCTCTCGGACATCCCGACGTTCCGGGAATTGTGGAGCGGTGCCGCCCTGTTCTTCGATCCGGCCGACAGCCAGGCGCTCCACCGAACGCTCTCAGAGCTTTGTGCCGACAATTTCGGGCGCACGCGCCTGCAACGCGCCGCCTATGAGCAATCCCTGACCTATTCGCTGACGCGGACGACGAGCGCCTATCTTGGTCTCTACGAGGACCTGCTCGCATCGAGCCGGACGAGCGCGGCGGCCAGCAAGATCGAGGTGCGCGCATGAAATGCATCCTATTCTATCATGCGTTCACTTCCTGCTGGAACAACGGCAACGCGCATTTCCTGCGTGGCTATGCGCGCGAGCTTCATGCGCTCGGGCACGAGGTCGTCGTATTCGAACCCGTCGACGGCTGGAGCCGGCTGAACGCCATCCGCGAAGGCGGCAGTCATACACTGGAGGATATTCCCGCCCTTTTCCCCGGCATCGAGATCCGCCGCTACGATGCCAGTCTGGATCTCGAGCGGGCGTTGGACGGTGCCGATCTCGTCATCGTGCATGAATGGAATTCGCCCGATCTGATCGCGCAGATCGGTCGCAGGCGGGCGCAGGGCGCGCCCTTCACCCTGCTGTTCCACGACACCCATCACCGCGCCGTCAGCGCGCCTGAGGAGCTGGCGCAATTCGACCTCGACGGATTCGACGGCGTGCTCGCCTTCGGCGAGGTGCTTCGGCAGATCTATCTGAAGCTCGGCTGGGCCGACCGGGTCTTCACCTGGCACGAGGCAGCCGATGTCGCGCTGTATCATCCGCTGCCACAGGTTGATCGTACAGACGATCTGGTCTGGATCGGCAATTGGGGTGATGGCGAGCGCAGCGCCGAACTGACCGAATTCCTGGTCGAGCCCGTGGCGGAGCTGAAGCTCCGCGCGAGCGTTCACGGCGTGCGCTATTCGGACGAAGCGCTCCACACCATCAGGAGCGCAGGTATCCGTTATGGCGGCTGGCTGCCGGCACACTGGGCTCCCATTGCCTTCGCCGGTGCGCGCGCAACGATTCATGTGCCGCGCGGGCCTTACGTAGCCCTGCTTCCGGGCATTCCGACCATCCGCGTGTTCGAAGCGCTCGCCTGCGGCATTCCCCTGGTCTCGGCGCCTTGGTCGGATACTGAAAGGCTGTTTCCGGAGGGCGCCTATCTCAGCGTTGCCGATGGCGCGCAGATGAAGCGTGCGCTTCGCGCGGTTATCGACGATCCGCAGTTGGCGTCCGCCATGGTGGAGACCGGCCTGAAGGCCATCCAGGATCGTCATACCTGCCGCCACCGCGCCGCGCAGCTCATCGACATCGTGAGCGACATTCGGGATTCGAGCCGCCGGGCGCGCTCCCGCCACATCGGAGCCGTCGCATGAAGATCTCGTTCTTCGGATCCAGCCTCGTCTCGTCGTACTGGAACGGCGCCGCCACCTATTATCGCGGCATGCTGAAGGAGATCGCAGCGCTCGGCCACGAGGTCACCTTCTACGAACCCGACGCCTTCGGGCGCCAGGCGCATCGCGACATCGACGATCCGGATTGGGCCAGAGTGGTGATTTATCCCGCGACTCCGGACGGCTGGCGCCGCTCGCTCGATGCAGCCGTGCAATCGGCCGACATGCTGATCAAGGCCAGCGGCGTCGGCGTGTTTGATCTGGAGCTGGAGAACGCCGTTGCTGCGTTGCCTTCCCGGCTGATCCGGATCTATTGGGACGTGGACGCGCCCGCCACGCTCGAAGCGATGGAAAGCGATCCACAGCATCATCTGCGTCGCGCGATCCCGTGCTACGACATGGTGCTGACCTATGGCGGCGGCGATGGTGTCGTGTCGGCCTACCGATCGATGGGCGCGCGGCACTGCGTGCCGATCTACAATGCACTCGATCCGGCCACGCATTTTCCGGCGCCCGCCAATGCGCGCTTCGCCTGCGATCTCAGCCTGCTGGCGAACCGCCTGCCCGATCGCGAGACGCGTGTCGATCACTTCTTCCTGGACGTCGCACGCCACCTGCCCGGCAAGTCCTTCGTGCTCGGCGGCTCCGGCTGGGACGACAAGGACGCCTCCGCCAATGTGCGCAAAGTCGGCCATGTCGGCACCGCCGATCACAACGCGTTCTTCGGCTCCGCTCTCGCCACGCTGAACGTCAATCGCGACAGCATGGCGCGCTACGGTTTCTCTCCGCCAACCCGTGTGTTCGAAGCGATCGGCGCGGGCGCCTGCCTGATCACCGATCAATGGGCCGGCATCGATCATTTTCTCGAACCCGGCCGCGAGGTGCTGGTTGCCGCTGACGGAGCCGAGGTCGCGGAGCACCTCGCCGCACTGGATCCGGAGCAGGCCCGATCGATCGCCCGCCGCGCCCGCGCGCGCATCCTCAGCCAGCACACCTACCGGCAGCGCGCCCGCCAATTCAACGATCTCTTCGTCGCCAGTAGCTCGCGAATCGAGGCAGCAGAATGAACCTCTCCATCGTCGTCATCGGACTTTCGGTCACTTCGTCCTGGGGCAACGGTCACGCCACGACGTACCGCGCCCTGATCGAAGCCCTGGCGCGACGAGGTCACCGCGTCACGTTTCTGGAGCGGGACGTACCCTGGTATCGAGATCACCGCGACCTGACCAAGCCCTCTGCCTGGGCCGTCGAGCTGTACCAATCCTTGAAGGAAATTCCGCGCCGGTTCGGCAAGCTGATCCGCGATGCCGATCTGGTGATCATCGGCTCCTATGTTCCTGACGGCATTCCGATTGCCGAATGGACGACGACCCATGCGAGGGGCATCACGGCGTTCTACGACATCGATACGCCGGTCACGTTGGCGAGGCTCGAGCACGGCCTCAATTATCTTTCCGCCGCAATGATCCCGCGCTTCGATCTTTATCTGTCGTTCACCGGCGGACCGGTGCCCGGGATGATCGAGCAGAGCTACGGCAGTCCACTCGCACGTGTCCTCTATTGCAGCGCGGATGCGGAGATCTACGCACCGAAGCGGGCACAGCCGAAATGTGCGCTGGGCTATCTCGGGACCTACAGCGAGGACCGGCAGCCGGTTCTCGACGAGTTGCTGCTTGCGCCGGCGCGCTCGCTGCCGTCGGAACAATTCGTCGTCGCCGGCGCGCAGTATCCCGAACATATCGCCTGGCCCGCCAACGTCGCCCGGATCGAGCACCTCCCGCCAAAGCAGCATCCGACGTTCTACGCCGCGCAACGCTTTTCCCTGAATGCCACCCGCGCCGACATGAGGGCGCTGGGCTTCTCACCGAGCGTCCGGTTGTTCGAGGCCGCCGCCTGCGGCACGCCGGTGATCTCGGACCGATGGCCTGGGATCGAGACGATCTTCGCGCCGTCCCGCGAAATCCTGCTGGCGTCCAGCCCGCGCGAGGTGATCGAGATCCTGCGCGATATGCCGGAAGAGCAACGGCGCACCATCGCTCACAACGCGCGGCGGCGGGTTCTCGCCGATCACACCCCCGATCATCGCGCCCGGCAGCTGGAGACCTATTACGCCGAGGCATCCGCGCGGCTCCGCCGTAAGACGGCGCCCCTTCCCGTCGCTCGCCCCATGCAGGTCGCAGAACTCTGAAAGGCCAGATCATGACACTCCAGACCCGCATCCACGCCTCCCGCCGCTCGCCGACAGTCCTGGTCGCCGGCGGTGCCGGCTTCATCGGATCGCACCTCTGTGACGCGCTCCTGCAACGCGGCAGCACGGTGATCTGCCTCGACAATTTGTTCACGGGGACGGCCGACAACATCCGGCCGCTGCTCAATCATCCGAATTTCCGTTTCGTCGAGCATGATGTTCGCGATCCCATCGAGATCGAGGGCGATATCGACCGGATCTACAGCCTCGCCTGCCCGGCCTCCCCCCGGCACTATCAGACCGATCCGGTCGGGACGATGAAGACCTGCGTGCTCGGCTCGATCAACCTGCTCGAGCTCGCGCGGCAGAAGCGCGCTCGGGTCCTGCAGGCCTCCACCAGCGAGGTCTACGGCGACCCGGAGGTGCATCCGCAGCCGGAATCCTATCTCGGCAGCGTCAATCCGATCGGGCCGCGGGCCTGCTACGACGAAGGCAAGCGCGCCGCGGAGACGCTGATGTTCGACCACCGGCGCATGCACGGGACGGAGGTCAAGGTCGCGCGCATCTTCAACACTTATGGCCCGCGCATGCTCGAGAATGACGGACGCGTCGTCTCCAACTTCATCGTGCAAGCCTTGCGCGGAGAGCCGATCACGATCTACGGTCAAGGCACGCAAACCCGCAGCTTCTGCTTCGTCGACGATCTCGTGCGGGGGCTTCAGCTTTTGATGGAGAGCCCCGCCTCGGTCACCGGCCCATACAATCTCGGCAATCCGCACGAGGTCACGATCGAGGCGATCGCTCGTGAAGTGCTGGCCTGCACTGAATCGGCCTCCCCGCTGCGCTTCGAAGCGCTGCCAAAGGACGATCCCAAGCGACGCAAGCCCGTGATCGATGCCGCAGAGAAGATTCTGGGATGGCGTCCGCGGGTGGCACTGAGGGACGGTCTTCAAGCGACCATTGCTTATTTCGCGCTGCGTCTCGCCGGCGAGTCGCCCCCGCTCGTGCCGGCCATCGCCCCGCGCAGGGCACGCCATCCAGCGCGCGACCGGCTGACGATGTCCGATCAATCGTGACGGCGGATCATTGGGTTGCGCCCCGCTGCAGAGCGCCAGCGCAGGGTCCGCGATCTGAGCAAACCTAAAGCGCGATGAGATTTGGATGAATCGTCATCGCGCTTCAGCTTGTTGTTTACGCATGATCTTTTCCGGAAAACCGCTTCGCACTTTTCCGGATCATGCTTTAGAACGTCCCGGCCACGGTGACCCGGAATGTCAGCGGCTCCGCCGGGTGCAGCACGTAGTCCATCACGCCATTCCGGCAGACTGCCGCTGGAGCGGCGCCTGACGTGCAGAGATTGTAGAGCGTATCGGTCTTGAGCAGCGAACCATAAGCATAGGTGATCTGGTTCGCCCTCGCGTTGAAGAGGTTGAGCACGTCGAGCTGAAGGCGCCAGCCGTTATCGATACGATAGCCGAGGCGGCCATTGAAGATGCTGGTCGCAGAGGAGCGGAATGCGTTGTCCTCCGTCAGCGGGCTCGAGGCCAGATAGCGCCAGCGCAAAGTTCCGAACCAGCCGGTCTTCTCGCCCACCGTGACGCCGGCTGATGCCACCATCGCCGGCGCGTTCGGAATGTAGTTGCCGGGCGCATTGCCGATCTGCGCCTCGGGATAGCCGGCAAGCGAGGCATAGGCCTGTGCCTGCTCGCTGTCATAACCGCGAAAGCGCGCATGCGTCATTGCGAGATCCGCGTCGATATCGATCCACGACCATGGCCGGTAATGATTGCTCCACTCGAAGCCGTACCGACGGCTGGCGCGGGTTGCCGAGGTGTCGCCGGCATCGCCCGAGAACAGGATCTCGGAATCCTGATCGAGGATGAAGAGACTAAGCGAGGTGTCGAGGCCGTGAACAATCCTGCTGCGGATACCGATCTCCGCGCCCCTGGTGCGCACCAGGAGCGGCGACGGCGTGAGCCTTGTCGCGGGATCGGCGGGGTCTTCCGTCGTGGTCGCGCCGCGGGCATCGTTCGAGTGCATGCCGTAGCCGGCACCGAGGAAAAATTCGGTCTGGTTGAACGGACCAAGCACCATCCTGAATTTCGGACTGCCGAGCGCGGCATCGGCGCAGCCGGAATTGGCGGCATTGAACAGAGAGGTGACGTCAGCGGCGTAATAGTCGCCGCGCCAGCCCACCGTCGTCCTGAGCCAATCGGTCCAGCGCACCGCGTTTTCGGCATAGATCCCGACGCTCCCCTCGCCGACCTTGTCGCTGCGGATATTGGCGCGGAAGCCGCGCTGGAAAGTGTTGGTGAGCGCGAGATCGATCGCATCATAACGCGATTGCAGACCGAGGGTGATCTGCATCGGCAGGCCGGCAAACGAACCGTTCAGCGTGCGCGAGATGTTGGCGCCCGCCATCAAACGCTTGTCGTGCTGGTGGAACTGGTCGCCCAGCAGGGGATCGTCGAGAAAGTAGGTGAAATTGTTGAAGAGGTCGAGCTGGCTCTTCACCACATAGGCATTTGCTTTCCACGATCCCGTATCGTCGGTCTGCGCGATACGGCCGGAGAGCGCGAAACGGTCGGCGTTTCCACCGTCGCTCGGGTCTTCCGAACCGTACCGGTCGAGCAGGCCGCTGGTGATCGCGCGCTGCGGCACCTGGTCGGTCGAATTCCATTTGTTGACGTAGGCCATGCCGGTGATGGACACGCCGTCGGTCGCAGTGCCATGGCTGTAGCGCACGAGGCCGTTGAGCTTTCTCACATTGTCGGAGTTGTCCCACGGCCCGTTGTAGGTGCCCACTTCGCCGGCCACCAGCAGCGAACCGTCACCGAGCTTCGCCGAATCCATGCCGAGCAGACGGCGGTAACCAAAGCTGCCGGCGCTCACCTGCGCCAGTCTCCAGGTGCGATCGATCAGACCGATATGAACGCTTCCGACCGAGGCGAAATCGCCCTCGTCGGCGAAGTAAGGCCCCTTGCGCACGTCCATTGCGGCGACGGTTTCCGGGATCAGCCAGTTGAGATCGGCATAGCCCTGCCCATGCGCGTGGGTACGCATGTTGACGGGGACGCCGTCGACGATGATCGCCAGATCGGTGCCGTGGTCGAGATTGTAACCGCGCAGGAAGTACTGGTTGGCTTTGCCCTCGCCGGAATGCTGCGTCACGATCAGACCCGGCACGGCTTCGAGCACCTCACCAGGCCGCGAGATCGGGCGCGCGTTGATCTCCTCGCGGGAGACGGTGATCTCGCTGGCCGTGCCGGCTCCGCTCTTTGCACCCGAGCCGGCACTGCGCGCATCCGACGCCTGCGTCGCTGCTGGATACACGAGGATGCGGTGAACGGCGGGGGACGGCTTTCTGGTGCGGCGCGATGCGAGCGGCTTCTTGCGGACCAGCGCCTCGCCATCGACCTGGATTGGCGGAAGTTCGCGCGAGATGCCGGTGCTCTGCGCAAGCGCGCGGCCATTATCGGCGAGGAGCAGCAGGGCCGAGAGTGCAGTCAGCGCGCCGCCGCAACAACTAGGCTCACACCGCCTCGGTTGCATCGGCGCATTCCAAGACCTTCGTCCCGGCACAATGGCGGCCGTCCGCGAACATGCGGCGATAGAGCACGACCGAGACGAGCCATGCGATCGCGAATAGCGCGATCACGGCGAAGCCGACATTCGCCAGCGACTCGTTGAGGCCCTCGACCAGCGTCCACATACCGCCGGAGAGGCCGAGCCGATCCGCGATCAGGCCGAGCGCCTCGACGCCGCCGATGAACAGCGCGACCGCGACCGAGGCGCCCGTGATCGTGAGGTTGTACCAGAGCTTGCGCAGGGGATCGACGAAGGCCCAGCGATAGGCGCTCACCATCAGCGCGGAATCGGCCGTGTCGACCAGCGCCATGCCTGACGCAAACAGCGCGGGAAAGACCAGGACATCGGCGAGCGAGGCGCCACGCGCGGCTTCGCTGGCGGAGATGCTGAGCAGGCCGATTTCGGTCGCAGTGTCGAAGCCGAGCCCGAACAGGAAGCCGAGCGGGTACATATGTCCCGGCTTTGTCACCAGGCGGAACATCGGGCCGAGCAGCCGCGCCAGGATGCCGCGGCTGGCGAGCAACGCGTCAAGCTGCGCAACATCGTGGACGCCCTCCTCCCGTGCCGCGCGGAACGTCCGCCACAGGCCGACGAAAATGACGAGGTTGATGAGCGCAACAGCGAGCAGGAACAGCGCCGACACCGACGTGCCGATCAAGCCGCCGATCTCCTTGAGCAGGCTGTCGCCGCCAAGACTGACCACGCCCAGCGCAAGCAGCATGGTGGCGACAACGACCACGCTGGAATGGCCGAGCGCGAAATAGAGACCGACGCTGCGCGGCGCGCCACCCGCCTGCATCAGCTTGCGCACGACATTGTCGATCGCGGCGATGTGGTCGGCATCGACGGCGTGGCGGAGGCCGAACACCCAGGCCAGCAGTGCGGTCGCCATCACCGTCGGCCGGTCGCCGAACAGCATGAAGGCCCAAGACCACGTGGCGAGGTTGGCGGCGACGAGCCCGCCGAGCAGCGCCACAGTTCCGGGCTCGACCGCCCGCAAAGTTCGCATCGCCGCTCGTTCCATTCCCGACCCCACAGTATGACGTTTATCAAAATCCCTCATACTGGCAAGAGCAAGAGCTGGGCCACTTTCGACCTGACGGTTGAAAAGCCGCCAAGAACCGAAGCCAAATCACTGCTCTCATGGAAGAATTCTGCGCCCGGCTCATCATGACGCTGGGGTGGGATGGGGCGCTGCTATTGGCAACCTAATATCCACTTTCACGATCAAGTTGACGGTCGCCAGGTGATCACGCGCAGCACGGCATGGCATCCATTCAAGGCATGCAGACAGGCCAAGCCATCAAGCTTCCCGAGCAGGAGCTGCAGGACCGCTCCGTCTTGTTTGCGAAAGAGTCGGCTCGGTAGGTCGGAGCGTCCGCGCCGGTGCTTCGCCCTATTCAGCCGCCGCGGTCGCGGGTTGCGGTCGTCCGTCGTTGGGTCCCGTTCGCGCCATCTGCTCGTCGAGCCAGAGGCTATGGTGCTCGCGAGCCCAGTTGACGTCGACTTCGCCCGTGCCCATGGCCTCGAACGCACCTTCCATGCCGATGGTGCCGATATAGATGTGTGCGATCATCGCCGCGACGAACAGGACCGCCACGACCGAGTGGACGATCTGGGCCATTTGCATGCCTTCGATCCCCGTTGTGTAGAACGGGAACATCAGGACATAGCCGCTCGCAGCGACCAGTCCGCCACCGATCACGACGATCCAGTAGACCGCCTTCTGGCCGGCGTTGAAGCGATAGGCCGGCGGATGATCATGCCCGACGATGCCGCCGCCCCGCTTCAGCCACTCGACGTCCACCTTGTTCGGAATATTGCCGCCGATCCACATCAACAGGATGAGGACGACTCCGATGGTGAACGGGAAGCTCAGATAATTGTGGGCGTACTTGGCCCATAGCGACCATTCGGAGAAGTTCTCGAAGCCGATCAGCGGCAATAGCAACGGTCGGCCAAAGGTGATGTTCAGTCCGGAGATCGCCAGAATGATGAAGCAGGTGGCGGTCATCCAGTGCACGAAACGCTCATAGATATTGAAGCGCACGAGGGTGCGGCCGGACCGTCCGCTTTCGAGCCGCACCATGCCGCGGGTCAGATAGAAGATCACGAGCACCGCCAGCATGCCGATGATCGCGATGCCGCCGATCCAGCGCAGCGTGACGTTGTGGAACTCGCGCCATTGCCGCCCCTGCGGCTGCTCGAGAACGCCGGACCTCTGATCAGGGATGCTGACGCGACCCTGGATCCGCTTCAGCTCCTGCAGGAGCTGCTGCTCCTTGACCGAGCTCGCGGTCGGATTGACCTGCTGGGCGCCGACCGGCGCCGGAGCTGCCACGACGAGGAGGAGTAAAGCACAGGCGCCGACGGCCGCCCGGACGAACCTTGCAAACGACACCATGAGCTCCTCCTCAATGTCCGCGCGCGACCTTCGTCAGGATTCGATCGTCTCGCGATAGGCCGTCTTCCAGCCCCAGGCACCCGAGCCGTAACCGCGCTTCATCACGCGCTCCTTGTAGATCTGCGCAATGATCTCGCCGTCGCCCGCAAGCAACGACTTTGTCGAGCACATTTCGGCACACAGCGGCAGCTTGCCTTCGGCCAGCCGGTTCGCACCGTATTTCTCGTACTCCTCCTTGCTGCCATCGGCTTCCGGACCGCCGGCGCAATAGGTGCATTTGTCCATCTTGCCGCGCGAGCCGAAGTTCCCGACCTTCGGATATTGCGGAGCGCCGAACGGGCAGGCGTAGAAGCAGTAGCCGCAACCGATGCAGAGGTCCTTGGAGTGCAGCACCACAGCATCGGCCGTGGTGTAGAAGCAGTTCACCGGGCACACGGCCGCGCACGGCGCGTCCGTGCAGTGCATGCAGGCCATCGAGATCGAGCGCTCGCCCGGCTTGCCGTCGTTGAGGGTGACGACGCGGCGCCGGTTGATGCCCCAGGGCACCTCGTGCTCGTTCTTGCAGGCGGTGACGCAAGCGTTGCACTCGATGCAGCGATCGGCGTCGCAGAGGAATTTCATACGTGCCATCGTCGTTACTCCTAAGCCGCCGCGATTTGGCAGAGAGTGACCTTGGGCTCCTGCATGCCCGTCGCGGGGTCGTACCCGTAGGTCGTGATCGTGTTGGCGCTTTCGCCGAGCACGATCGGATCGGTGCCCTTCGGGTAATTGCCGCGAAGATCCTTGCCTGCGAACCACCCGCCGAAGTGGAATGGCATCCAGGCAACGCCCTTGCCGACGCGCTCGGTGACGAGCGCTTTCATCCTCGCCCTGGAATTGTTCTCAGCACCGGTGACCCAAACCCAGCCACCGTCCTTGACACCGCGCTCGGCGGCATCGGCAGGATTGATCTCGATGAACATGTCCTGCTGCAATTCGGCAAGCCACGGGTTGGTTCGGGTCTCCTCGCCGCCGCCCTCATATTCGACCAGACGGCCGGACGACAGGATGAGCGGGAACTGTTTTGCAATTCCCTTCTCCACTGCCGCCTTCTGCACGGAAAACCCGATATTCGGCATCCGGAACTGCTTGGCGTCGGGTAGCGTCGGATATTTGGCGACGAGGTCGACGCGTGGCGTGTAGATCGGCTCGCGGTGAACCGGGATAGGATCGGGCAAGCCGAAGGCATTCATGCGCGCCTTGCCGTTGCCGTAGGGAACGCAGCCATGCGCCAGCGCCACGCGCTGGATGCCTCCCGACAGGTCGAGCGCCCACGACACCGTGTCCGGATTGGCGGGATTGACCTTGTTGATGACGGCCATTTCCGCTTCGGTGAGCTCGCTGTCCCAGCCAAGCTTCTTCAGGCTCGCCAGCGTGAACTCCGGGTAGCCGTCCTGAATGCCCGACCCCAACGAGTACGAGCCGTCCGCAAGCAGGCTCACCTTCCGCGTCGTGCCGTCCGGCAGCTTCTCCTCGCGCTCGATGCCGAATCGCGGCCGGAACGTGCCGCCGCCGTCCATCACGTGCAGATTGGTGTTGTAGAGCAATGGCGTGCCGGGATGCTTGACTTCCGGTGACCCCCAGCACGGCCAGGGCAGACCGTAATAGTCGCCTCCGACCTCGGGATCGTCCTTCGGCGCCCGCATCGTCAGCATATCGAACTTGGCCTGGTTCTTCATGTGCGCCTTCAGGCGCTCGGGCGATTGCCCGCAATAGCCGGTCGACCAGCTGCCGCGGTTCATCTCGCGCAGCACATCCTCCGCTTCAGGAAGATTGTTCTCGACCTTGATTTTCTTGAACATCTGGTCGGCGAAACCGAGCTTCTTCGCCATCAGATAGATGACCTCGAGATCATCCTTCGATTCAAAGATTGGCTTCACGATCTGCTCGCCCCATTGCAGCGAGCGGTTGGAGGCGACGCGCGACCCCTTGCATTCGAATTGCGTGGCAACCGGCAGAATGTAGACGCCATCCTTGCGGCCCGCCTCGACGGCAAGCGAGGCCCAGGTCGTCGGATGCGGGTCGGCAATGACGAGCAGCTCGAGCGCCTTCAGGCCATTGAGGGACTCGGGAATGCGGGTGATGCTGTTGGAGGCGTGCCCCTGCACGAACACCGCCTTCACAGTGTCCTTCTGCGCGACCTGATCCTTCGGCAGCGTCACCGCCTCGAACCAGCGGGTCAGCGGGATGCCGGGGGTTTCCATGATCTGCTTGGAATCGAAGCGGGACTTCAGGAAGTCGTAGTCGACCTCCCAGACCCGCGACCAATGCTTCCAGGCGCCTTCGGCGAGGCCGTAGTAGAACGGCAGCGTGACGATATCGAGCCCGACGTCGGTCGCGCCCTGCACGTTGTCATGGCCACGGAAGATGTTGGCGCCGGCGCCGGCCTTACCGACGTTGCCGGTCATCAGGAGCGCGATGCAGCTCGCCCGCACGTTGGCGGTGCCGACGGTCTTCTGGGTCTGGCCCATGGCCCAGATGAGGGTTGCCGGCTTCTCGGTGGCGAACATCTTGGCGACTCGCTTGAGCTGCTCGCCCGGAATGCCGGTGACGCGCTCGACTTCTTCCGGAGGCCACTTCTCAACCTCTTTCTTGATGTCGTCGAAACCGTAGACGCGCTGCCGGATGAACTCCTTGTCCTCCCAGCCGTTCTGGAGAATGTGCCACATCATGCCGTAGAGCACCGGGATGTCGGTGCCCGGCCGCATCCGCACATATTCGGTTGCATGCGCGGCCGTGCGCGTCAGACGCGGGTCGATGACGACAAAGTTGGCCTTTTGCAGCTCCTTGCCCTCGAGCAGATGTTGCAGCGATACCGGATGGGCTTCGGCCGGATTGCCGCCCAAGACGACCTGTGTCTTCGCATTGCGGATATCATTGTAGCTGTTGGTCATCGCACCGTAGCCCCAGGTATTGGCGACGCCGGTGACGGTGGTCGAATGGCAGATGCGAGCCTGGTGATCGGTGTTGTTGGTCCCCCAGAACGCACCGAGCTTGCGGAATAGGTAGGCGCCTTCGTTGGTCATCTTGGCCGAGCCGAGCCAATAGACCGAATCGGGGCCCGACTTCTCGCGTACAGCCTGAAGCTTGTCTCCGATCTCGTTGATCGCGGTGTCCCAGGACACGCGTGTCCACTGCCCGCCCACGAGCTTCATCGGATAGCGCAGCCGCCGCTCGCTGTGCACGAGTTCGCGTACCGAAGCGCCCTTGGCGCAATGCGAGCCTCGATTGATCGGCGAATCCCAACTGGGCTCCTGCCCGATCCATACGCCGTTCAAGACCTCGGCCGTCACCGTGCAGCCAACCGAGCAATGCGTGCAGATGCTCTTGCGGATGGTCGCGCCTTCGGTGAGCGGACCGGCCTTGGCTGCTTCCGCCTTGCGCACGCTGCCGAGCGGCATGGTGCCAAGCGCAGCAAGTGCGCCGCCGGCAACACCGGATTTGCGCAGGAAGCTGCGGCGGTCGAGACCGCCGGCCCGTGCCGCTAGGGACTCGACAACGGAGCCCTGGCGAGGGGAATGCTGGTGTGTTCGCTTGATCAGCACGGTCAGCCTCCCTTAGCCGGATAACGATTGACGCGGTAAAAAGCCTTCACGTGATCGGATTCCTTGTAGCGCGCCTTGCGCTTCTCATCGTTGTTTTCGCTGTCCGCCTGTGCGGACCCGACCAACGGCGTCGCAAGCGTCGCGCCGACACCGGCCGTGCCCAAGCCGACCTTGCGAAGGAAATCGCGGCGTCCGACCTTTGCTTTCGTCTCGTCACTCATCGCATCTCTCCCGGACCGAGGCACCTCGGTCAGCTCGCGAATGTGAATGCTTCCGTTTCGATTTCGATGAAGGTCCGGCCGAGCGCGCCGACCGCTCGATAGAAGCCGGCATCCCGGGCGCTCTCGATGTCTGTGAACAGCCGCCCCATCCAGGGCGACACATGCTTTTCGAAGAAGGCGCGCTGCGCCTCGGGCGAGGCATCGAAGCGGCCGCCGGCAAGGCCCGCCATGATCTCGCACAGGATGGCGGCGTGATCCTCGGGCTCGGAATTGTTGGCAACCGGCTCGATGCCGAGCGTCGTCAGGTCACCGCGCAGGCGCGACAATGGCCGCTCGTTGAGAAAGCCCGTGAGATAATAAGAGGCATAGGGCAGCAATTCGCCGCGGCCGAGCCCGACGAACAGATCGAAATATTCCCGCTCGACTTTCGCTGCGACGGCACTTGCAGCGGCCTCGGCCAGCGCCGCATGCGCGCGCCCGAGGGGCGTCGCGTCACCGCTCAAGGCCGCGAGCTGATCGAGCAGTCGCTTCGACGGAGGCGCGGACAGCAGCAGCGCCAGCAACGCGTATTCCTGCGCCCGCGCCGCATCGATGGGGTCGACGAGCTCAGCGGATCCGGCTTGTTCGCTGTAGAGATCGGGCCGCAGATCATTCCGGGAAACGCCGGTGGCGGCTTCGACTGCAACCACCCGTTGTGCGGGCACGCGGGTCCAATTCGATACGGAGGGCTGGCTGATGCCTATTTTGCGCGCAAGCTGAGCAATGCCGCCCGCGGCGTCGATCGCGCGATCAAGCCCGTCATCACGCACGTGGACCTCCCATCCAAGTCCCGTCTGCTTGATTATCGCTTTTGTTACAAAGCAGTAGGCAGCGTAATCCCGGTTCCACTGACCGTCAATCGCCTGCCATAGCCTGGGCCTATAGCCTTTGGTCGAGTTGCTCAGCGCGGCAGTGCACCGCCGTGCGTACGGGGCCTGACGGGCTCGGCAGATTCTGCAGATCTGTCGACCACTGCTGGTTGCACTGCAGCAGGGATTGCCGGGTGCTCGGTCTCATCGGGCGGCTCAGCGACATTGGAAACCGCTGTTGCTTCGGCTTGATGCAATTCCGCCGAGGAATCTGCCGTTTCGATCGACGCCTCGGGGAGAGACTGGGCCACCTCGCGCACACCACCAACTATGCGATCGACCAGTGCGGCCAGTTCCTCCGACGAGCAATCCAGTGGTCCAAAACCCGGCATCGCAGTCGGATCGTTGAAGTCCCATGCATTCTCCGCAAGCCCGACGAAGTCGCGGATGGCGGGGTCGGTCGCCCAGGCGCGGCGAAGAGCCGCACGGCTCAACTCCCGAGGAACACCTTTGCTGAGAAAGGCCGTGATGTCGGTCGCCGCATTGATTTCGTCGATCGACGGCAGACAAGAGAGATCGAACTTGCTCTCGTCGTCCTTGGCCTCGGACGGCGGCATGGGCTGCGCCGGGGCAGGCTTCGCCGGCTCCGCCAGCGATGCGCGCTTGCGGCGGGACCAACGTGCAAGGAATTCCTCCTCACTCATTCCTGTCCGCCTTCATGTTCGCGCCGTGCCAGCGCCTCCGGGTCGGCGCGGCGCCGCGTACGCTTGACGAATTCCCGCTCGACATGGTGCTCGGCCACGAAGCTTTCAATCGCTTCGCGCAGCACCTCCGGCATCGGCACGGCCTCGACGAGATTATCGGCGGCTTCGGTAAAGCCTTCGCCCTCCGCGGGGTCGGCGGTCACCGCGGCGACGGCATAGGGCCAGGGGCCCTCCGAGGGCGACAGCACGGTCCAGATGCTCGGGCTACCCGAGGCAAGATTGTCGCGATAGCGCGCGGTCTCGGAAGGATAGAGATCGACGGTGGCACTTCCGGCATAGAACATGGTCGTGCCATCCTCCTCGCGAAGCACGGTCCAGGGTTGGGTCACCGGCTCGTCTGGCAGGACGGCAATTCCGCGCCAGATGAAATCGACCCAGGGCGAAGCGGCCTTGCGCCGCTCGACCACGACGCCGACGGCAATCGAGAGGGACGGCAGCGCCGCAGGGCTCATGTCACCATCTCCAGGCATTTCACCGGCAGCCCGGTCAGAAGATTCTGCGGCTTCATCCGGAGCTTCTGATCCGCCGTCATCGACAGGATCAGGTAGACCGGTTCACCGCTGACATCGTCAAGCGCACGCCTTGAATCCGCAAGTGTCAGCCGGAACAGCGCAAGCACACGATCGGCGTCGCGCTCGCCGAGGTCGTCACCGTGCCACAGCCGGTCGCCAAGCCTGGTGGCATCGGCATCGAGCCCGACATACCAGGTGAGCTTTGTCTCGCGCAGCGCCCGCAGCGGCTCGATCACGACGTCGATGCCGAGCAGATGGGAGACCCAGCGCGTCATCGCCTGCGCCAGCGCAGCCGGTCCGCGGCCGCCGGCCGTGAGGTCGAGGGCCATGTCGAACTGATCGCTGCGCTGCCAATAGGCCTCGGCATTCTCCTCGCTCAACACGTCGACCACAGCGTCGGTGGTGGCGCCCAGCATCGACATCAAAGAGAGCACCGGGGTCGGGCTCCGGCCGCCGACGATCTCCTCGTCGCCGAGCAACAGGGCGTGCTCATGCGGCAGGATGCGTTGGGTCCGGAAGAACAATTCGGCCGCGCGCAGCACGAACGGGTCATCGCAGCCATCGAGCGCGTTCCGCAGGATGACGTGCACGAGCTGGTTGACGAACAGCGGCGGCAAATCGTTCGCGCCGGATCGCACCGATGCAAGATAGGCGGCTTCGAGCGTCGGATGCCGCAACAGAAGATCGCGAAAGGCCAGCACGAACTGCCAATTCTCCCGGGCATCCGCATCGACAATCCCGGCGATTTCACCCGCGCTGACCGCCTGGCGCGGGTCGGCGAGCAATTCGCGGTGCAGCCGGCGTTCGATCGGGCACGCGTCGTCCGGCGGCATCAGTTCGGGACGGGCGAAATAGGCCTTGAGGAACTCGTCGGTGACACGGAGCCCACCCCCCTCCTCGCGATCGAGCAGGTGATGGCCGCAGGCGATCCAGAAATCGTTCATCTGATGGTCGGCTCCCGGCCCAGATCCGCAAGCTTGAGATCGCCATCAGGCAGGAGGTCGTCCTCCATTTCCATGAACGAGAATGCCTTGCCGTGCCCCTGCCCTTCCCGGAGTTGCAGCCGGCGGAAGGATTCGCGGACCTCGCCATCGCTCAAGGTGCGATGCACTGCAATAAGCGAGCTGATCGGATGGCTGCAGAGGGATTGCGAGAACGCCACCTCCTCTTCCGCCGCCGCCTTCGCTGCCGCCATGTCCGGCGCGCCGAAACGATCGACGAGTTGCCTCGCCAGGAGATCGACCAGGCCGCGGTAATCGTCCTCGGTCGCCGGAACGATCTGCGCCAGCGTCGACCAGCCCCAGGATTGCACCCCGAGAAAACCACCGCGAAACGCCGCCCGCGCTTTCCCCTCGAGCTTCGCAGCGTCGCACTCCCAGAAGCGGAAAGCGCCGGAGACGGCCCATTCGCCTGGCTCCGCCGCCACGTCGAACACGAAGGTGTCGGAGGGATCGAGCGCGATGGTACGCAGGAGCTTCACAGGCGTGGTCCTCCGAGGGCCGGATCAAGCCAGGATGGCGTCGCGAGCGCCTGGACGAGGTCGCTTCGCTCGATCGTATCCGTCCCGATCCGGCGCGTCAGGACATCGCCGCAATCATCAATGCGCTGAACTGCCTGCCTTTCACGCGGCACCCGCGTAAGATAATCGCGCGCGACACTGTCAAAGCCGTCGACCCGCCATCCGTCCAGCGCCAGCATCAGGTGCCTGGCGAAGCTCTCCGTGATCTGCGCTGCGCCAGCCTCGCCAAATCCTTCCTGGTCGAGTGCCGAGGCCAGCGGGTGAACGCCTGGATCGTCATCGTTCATGGCAACCGTCCGGATCATGGCCCCGAACACCAGCCAGGACGGCGGCGCATCCTCGCCGGCGGCGGAAGGCCAGCCCATCCGTCCGCCGCCGACCAGCCCTCCGTCGACCCTGACCTGATCCGGCCAGCTGATCGTGATGGGCTTGCTCGGCGGCGCATAGGCGCGAAGCGCATCCGTGAGCGCGACCATACAAGCGTAGAACGCGCGCCGCGCGCTGCGTAGCGGCTCGGCCGGCTCGAGCACCACGGCGAACTCTGCCAGGTCGAAGCGGCCGACATAGACCAGCGTTCCGGCTCCGCTCTCCGGTGCAATGCGGCATGCATGGGCAAAAGCATCGCCACTCTCGCGCAGCCGCACCAACGTGAACGGCGGCGGCAGGTGGATCGGTTCCGCCAGGGAAACATGGCTCACTGGGGTCGACGGCAGGCCGTCCTCCGCTTTCCTTTTCTTCGCGATGGATAATGTCTATACGAGGCGAAGGGCCGGCGCGAGTCCGTCGTCGGCGTCCGAATGGCGGAGAGATTAACCTGGAGCAGCCAGCGAAGACCGTCCTGATCTGCTCGTGCGAAGACACGATGCGTCTCGACGTGGCTGCGATCCGGCGCGAATGCCCGAACTGCGAGCTCAAGAGCTTTCGCCACCTCTGCGGTGCGGAGCTCGATCATTTCCGCAACATTGCCGCGGCGGAAGGCATGCTGACGGTCGCCTGCACGCAGCAGGCCGCGCAGTTTTCTGACGAGGCCGGCGAACGGCCTGATGCAATCAGCTTCGTCAATATCCGCGAAACGGCCGGCTGGTCGCGCGAGGGCGCGCGCACTGGCCCAAAGATGGCCGGCCTGCTCGCATCCGCCTCCATCCCGGCCCCGGACTATCCGCTCGTCACCTTGTCGAGTGAGGGCGTTATCCTGATCTACGGCCGCGATGAGGCTGCGATCGAGGCCGGCCGCCTGCTTGCCGATCACCTCGACGTCACGGTGATGCTGAAGCAGCTCGATGAGGCGGTGCCGCCGGCTGCAACGGTGTTCCCGATCGTCAAGGGTACGATCCGCTCCGCGAAGGGACATTTCGGCGCGTTCGAACTTGCTATCGACGACTATGCGCGTCTCCGCCCCTCCTCGCGCGATCGTTTCGTGCTGGACCCGCCACGAAGCAGCGTCACCTCGCGCTGCGATATCGTGCTCGATCTGTCCGGCGATTTGCCGCTGTTTGCCGCCCACGACTTGCGCGACGGCTATCTTCGCGCCGACCCGAAAGATCCCGCTGCAGTGCTGCGCGCCGTGCTGACCGCGCGCGATCTGGTCGGCAGCTTCGACAAGCCGAGATATGTCGACTTTGCGCCCGCCCTTTGCGCCCATTCGCGCTCGAAGCGCACGGGCTGCCACCGCTGCCTCGATCTCTGCCCGACGGGGGCGATCACGCCTGACGGCGATCATGTCGCAATCGATCCGAACATCTGCGCCGGCTGCGGCCAATGCGCGGCTGCCTGCCCGACCGGCGCGGCCTCCTACGCGCTGCCGCCCCCCGATACACAGCTCCAGAAAATTCGCGCCATGCTGCTCGCCTATCGCGAGGCTGGCGGCGCTGATGCGGTGCTGCTTTTTCATGACGGATCGCACGGCACGCCTCTGATCGAGGCCCTCGCGCGGCATGGCGATGGCCTGCCGGCGAACGCGCTCCCCTTTGCCGTCAACGAGGTCACGCAGGTGGGGCTGGAAGCGATTGTCGGCGCCTTCGCCTATGGCGTATCCGCCGTGCGCTTCCTGCTCCGCGCCAAGCCGCACCACGATGTGACCGGATTGGCGCAGACGATCGCGATGGCCGAAGCGATCCTAGGCGGCCTTGGATTTGCAGGCCGTCGCCTCGCCACCATCGAAACGGATGATCCCGATGCGCTCGGCGAGCATTTGACCGATATCGGCACGCTTGCCGCGGTCGCGACGCCCGCGACCTTCAAGACCGTCGGCAAGCGGCGCGACCTCTTGCGGTTCGCCCTCGGCGAGTTGCACCGACTGGCGCCGCAGCCGGTCGACGTGATCGCCCTGCCGCAAGGTGCGCCGGTTGGCGCAATCACCGTCGATACCGATGGCTGCACGTTGTGCCTCTCCTGCGTCTCCGCCTGCCCGACCGGCGCGCTGCGCGACGATCCCGAGCGGCCCGTGTTGAAATTCATCGAGGATGCCTGCGTGCAATGCGGCCTGTGCCAGAGCACCTGTCCGGAAAAGGTCATCAGCCTCAAGCCGCAGATCGATTTCCGCGCGGCGCGTGCTCCCGCCGCGATTATCAAGGAAGAAGAGCCCGCACTCTGCGTCCGCTGCGGCACGCCCTTCGGCGTGAAGAGCACGATCGACCGCATCGCAGCCAAGCTCGAAGGCCGGCACTGGATGTATCCGGCCGGCGACAAACGGGTCGAGGCACTCAGGATGTGCGCAGACTGCCGCGTCATCGTCATGAGCGAACAGCAATTCGATCCGTTCAAGGGCGTTCCGGAACGAACCCCGCCACGGACGACGGATGACTATCTACGCCAACGCAACGGCAAGGATTAGACGAAGCGGACGTCTTCGCAAGGCCGGAAGAGGCAATCATCGCGACGTCGCGCGGCCCAGGAACTCGGTGAGTGCGCGCCGGTCTTCGGCCGAACCGATGCGTTGCTCCGGCATCTTGGTGCCGGGGGTATAGGTGTTCGGCCCAATTTCGAACAGTCTTGCGACCGTTTCCGGCGTCCAGACGATGTCCATCCTCTTCAGCGCATCGGAGAAGCGATATCCCGGGAGCGAAGCGATCTTGCGGCCATATAGTCCAGCAAGCGTCGGGCCGGCACGCTGCACCTCCTTGTCCGACAGCGTGTGGCAGGCAACACACGCCCGAAATACATCGGCGCCATGATCGCCGGCATAGGCCGCGAGCGGATCGGCCGGTGTGCCGATCAGACCTGAGCCGATGGGATCGCCTGTGCGCGCGTTCCAGCGCCTGATCCTGCCGTCCGCACCACCCGTCATCAGTGTCTCGCGGTCTGGAAGGAAGGCGACCGACCACACCGGCTGCCCGGGCCCAACCAGCGTGCGCAGCAGGTTGCGCGACTTGCGATCGATGATCGCCACCGTGCCGCCGATGCCGGCCGCAGCGATCAATGCGCCGTCCGCCGACATCGTCAAGGCCACCACCGGTGTCGGGCTGGCCGCGACCTCGCCGCTGACCTTGCCGTCGGTGCTCAGCATGCGCAGCTTGCCGTCGACCGCGCCTGTGACGATTTCACCATCCGGCGCCACGGCCACCGTGTTCAGCGCCGCCGGCAACGTCACGATTTCCGGCTGGCCATCCGGCAAACGCCAGATTCGCAGCGCAAGATCGTAGCCGACGCTGACAAGTCTGCCGTCCGGCAGGAAAGCGACACCGTTGACGTTCTGCGTATGCCCTTCGAGCGCGCGGGACGTGCCGTCCGATAGCGACCAGAGCCGTACCGTCCGATCCCATGAAGCCGATGCGAGAACCGACCCATCGGGCGACACGGCAAGCGCCGCGATCGGAGCGACGTGCCCTTCCAGCACCCGGTCTGGCTCCTGCCGTCCCGCCGTCCACACCGCAATTCGTGCATCGGCGCCGGCCGTGATCATGCGGCCGTCCTTCAGAAAGACGACCGCATTGACGCCATCAGCATGATACCGCAGCACTTGCTCTGCGGTATCCGTCTTGAGCGACCAGCGGATGACCGCCGTGTCGAAGCTGCCGGAAAGAAGGCTGCCCCCGTCGGGCGAGATGGCGAGAGCCCGTATCGGGCCGCCGTGTCCGACCATGTCGGCGTGCGCGGGCGATGCGGCAAAGATGACCCACAGCGCCGCAGCGACGTTCCTGCACCAAGGCGATCTGTTCATTCGTGGCCGCCCTGCTGACATTCACGCTCTCAAGATTGCCAGAACGGGCAACGGAAATGAATATCCGGGACCGGTCTACTTGGCAGGTGCGGTCGTGGTCTTGGAGGATCCCTCGGGAGCGGCCTGCATTCCAGGCGGACTCTGGCCCTGGGGGCTTTCGGCTGGCGCACCACCCGAACCTGTATTGGTCGGGCCCGTCCAACCTTGCGGCTGTGCTTGACCTTTCTCCTCGGGACGGGTTGGCGTCGGCGAGGAGTTGGTTTGCGCGGGCTGGGCCAGGGCGCTCCCAGCAAAGCAAAGTGCAGCGAAGCACAAAAGCGTTTTCGCTAATCTCACGCAATATCTCCGATGCGCTCACTAACTCGCAAGAACTTCCAAACCCTCCTTCCGTTCCGAAGCGTGCAGTGCAATAGCCCGGCTCGCGCATCCTCCGCCTTGAATGCCGATCGCCCCGACACCAGATTCTGGCTGCTCACGTCAAGGAAGACGGCATGCAGGGGCGAACGGGGCCAATTCTGCGGATGATTGCGCGGCTGCGCGTTCTTCGTGCCATTGATGGCCTGCAAGATCCCGCTGCGCGAGAAGCCTCGCCTTTCCTCCTCCTCGTTGCCGTCGTGCTCGCGCTGCTGCTCGCAGTCTTGGAAGTCGATTTGAATGGCACCGAGCTTCAGTCCCTTGGCTTGATGGGCGATGCGTTTTCCGCCGATCCCGTGTTCAAGAGCCCATAGGACCGCGGAAGCCTTGGAGCGATCAACGAGCTTGCTGGCGGCAAGCCGTGTCGTATAGATGGTTTGCTGGTCCAATCGAGGGAGGCTGAGGATGAAGGCTTTTTTGCTTGGCTGCGTCGCGGCCCTGGTGATTGCGATTGCGGGGATGCTGATCTTGGATCGCGTTCAGGAGCCCGCCGCGCAGGCGTTTGCTACGACCGGGGTGCGTCTCTGAGAAGCACTCAGTCGCGCTTGAGCCCGATCGACTTGACGATGGGAGTCAGGCGGACGAGTTCGTCCTCGACGAGGCGCTGAAATTTATCGGGGCCTGAATCGATGTCCGGCTCCAAACCTTGCGAACGATAGCTTTCCTGCAACTGAGGATCGGCCATCGCCGCGCGGGTCGCGGCGGCGATCCGCTCCACGACCGCGTCCGGGGTCGCTCTTGGGGCAAACAAGCCAAACCAGCCGACATATCTGAGGCCTGGCATGCCGGATTCGGCAACCGTCGGAACTTCCGGCGCTCCGCTCAACCGCCGGTCGCCCGTCACGGCGATCAGCCGCAGCTTGCCCGCAAAGTGCAATTGCAGGATCTGGCTCGAGACCACTGCAATGACCGAGTTGATCTGGCCACTGACGAGGTCGCTGGTCGCGGGCCCCATGCCCCGGTAAGGGACGTGAACCAAATCCGCCGCAAGACCCGATTGCTGTCTGAACATCTCTCCGACGAGATGATTGCCGGTGCCGACGCCGGGAGTGCCATAGGTAAGCCCACCCGGATTGGCCTTCGCAAAAGCTGCCAGCTCCCGCAGATCCTTCACCGGCAGGGACGGATGAACGGCGAATGCAAGCGTGCTCGTGATCAGCCGGTAGATGGCGCGGAAATCGCGAACCGCGTCGTAGGCGGGCTGCGCCGACGACAACGGAATCGTCACTTGGGTGCTGCCATTGCCGAGCAGAAGCGAGTAGCCATCCGGTGCGCTCTGCGCCACCGCGGCGGAGCCGATCGCACCGCCGGCGCCGCCGATATTCTCGACATGGACCTGCCCCAGCAGCGGAGTGACCTTGTCGGCCCATGGACGGCCGATCTGATCACCTGCAGCGCCAGCCGAATAGGGAATGACCAGCTTGATGGAGCGGGAGGGGTAATCGTCGGCGGTTGCTCCACCGGGCCAGGCAGCCAGCGCCGCGAGGCACGCCGCCATATCGAGCAGTTCTCGCCGTGAAAGGGACATCTTCTGCGTATTCGGGACCGAGCTGATCATCTTGCACGAATGAGAGGTCTCGAAAATCCGTGCAAGGAGGTCGCTGCCCTGCACTGTGCGGGCGGCAATGGCCGCGCGAGCTGTGTCGCAATCCTTGCCGACGCTCCACCGCTACCAACCGTTTGCTGGCGCGAGTCGATCTTGGGCCCCATATCCATCTCCGGCATCTTAAGGGTTTGGTAACGATACGAACATGGTTGAACGCATTGATGCAAATCGCGCGCCGCCGGTGTTTGACCCGTAACGACCTTGCTATAAGCGCAGCTACGGCTCGACGACGCTCGCGAATGACTTGGTTTCCCTGATTGCGCATGAACAAGCTCAGCAACACGTTCGACATCGTCATCGAACAGTCGTTCGACTTTCTGTCTCCGGAATATGCACAGCTGTTTGATCGCTCGGCCGCCACTGCGTTCCAGCATCCGATCTGGCTGCACAGTCTCTACACCAGGCTCGCGCCCGAAGCGGGTGCGACAGCTTTGGTCCTCGTGGTCCGCTACCGCGCGACGGGGGCCCTCGCGATGGTGTTGCCCCTGCTCCGGATCCGGCGCGGTCCGATACGAACCGTCGAGTTCGCCGACCTCCGCGTTTCCGACTATCTGGCGCCGGTTTGCAGCCCTGACGTGTTGTCGCAACTGCTCGGTGACGCCGCTGCATGCGCGCAGATTCGGCGCCTTGTCCGCCCTTTCGATCTGCTCCGAATGGCCAAGCTGCCCGACGCGCGGCTTCCGATCGAAGAGCTCCTGGGCGCGCCACGCCGTGTATCGATGGACACCAATGCCTATGCCACGGTTCTCGTCGCGCCTTTCGAGCAATGGCGCGCCAGCGCGATGGATCGCTCCTATCAGAAGGAGCTCGCAAAGAAGTATCGTCAACTGCAGAAGAAAGGCGCGCTGAGCTTCTCATGCTGCGGCGACGGCCCCGCCGTGCTCGAGACGCTGGACGTGATGAGGAAGTTTCGCGGCCCGCGCTTTCACGCACAGGGCGACGGAGATCTGCTTCAGCGTCCCGGATATTACGGCTTCTATTCCGACGTCGCCCTTCGCGGCATGGGCTCCTTTGTCCGCGTCTATGCCATGAAGATGGACGGCGACGTGATTGCCGCCGTGCTGGGACTGTGCCACCGGGGCAGCTTCCTCGTCATCATGAGCGCCTTCGATATCGAGGGCTACAAGAGCCAATCCCTCGGCGCGCTGATGTTCGAACAAGTGGCGCGGGATTGTATCGAGCGCGGAGATCAGATGCTCGATTTCACCATCGGCGATGAGCCATACAAGAAGTTGTTCGGCGGGCGGCCTTCGCCGATGTGGGCGGTCACGCAGGCGGGCAGCACCATAGGGGCCATCGCCCTCTTCGCGTTGAAGCAGGCTCCCTGGCTCAAGCTGGCGGCCAAGCGGCTGTCGGATTTGAGGCTCCAGCCCGCCCGACCCACAACTCCGACGCGCTGACCGGCGGCAGGCGCAGGGGCGCAGAGCCTAGGCACGCAACGCGCCGCGGACACGCCCGAGCCAGCCCGGATTCATTTGGTCGACGCGGTGTGCAAGACTGCGCCGCAGGAAGTGCAACCGCCGCCGCACGTCCCAGCCGATATCGTTGCGGGACGTCAGGGCCTGGCGGAAGCGCGCCATCTTCAGCGACTGCTGGTCCGCCGCGATCTTGTCGCGATCGGAATAGAACTGCGAAATCTTCTCCCGGCCCATGCCTGCGGTCATGAGCCACCGCGGAACGTATTCGGTGCAAAGACGGTCGACGTCCACCAGCAGGCGGGCGACGCCCGTGCCGGCGGCGGGACAGTTGGTCTGGAACGCATCGCCGATGAGCACGACGCCGGGCTGGAGATGACCCTCCACGACAGTCAGATCCATCACCCAATTCTGGACCCGGTCGGTCACGCGGAAATCGCCGAGGTAGGACTGCAATCCCGGCAGCAGGCGCAAAACCGTCGCTTCCGGTTCGCGACGCAATTCGCGCATGATCGGCTCGGTCGGATCGCGGAACATGAAGAGATTGGCCCGCATGCCGGCACGGACGGGAAACAGGCTGAGATAGTCGATGCCGTCCGCCGTGCGTTCGCCGTAGCAGGTCAACGCCTCGAAATCGAACGGGCGACCGTCCTTGCGAGCGATCGTGAAGCCGAAAGAAACCGAATGGCGCTCGGCCAGCACACGCCGCCTGATGCCAAGCTTGTAACCCAGCACTCCCGCCATGCCGGTGGCGAGAACAACGAGGCGAGCCGTCACACACCGTCCGGAGGCCAGCTCGAGATGCTGGACGTCGTCGCTGCTGCTGATCAATGTGACCTCGTCGACGATCAGGTTGGACGGATCGGGAATCTGGCTGCGCGCCATGGCGACAAGATCGGCATAGGGAAATCCGTAAGCCTGGCCGACGCTGACATCGACCACTTTACCCTCCCGGATATTGAGCACCCGCTGATATCGGCAAGCGATGCCGTCGAGCGCGCTGAGGAAGCCCAGCTTGCGGAGCAACTGCAGCTGATGGCCGCCGATCTTTTCGACCCGGAACTCGTCCGGATAGACCGCCCGCTTGTCGACGAGAGCAACGCGATGCCCTGCCCGCGCCAGCACGGCCGCCGCAAGCGATCCCGCAAGGCCGCCGCCGACAATTGCGATGTCCGAGACGATCGGTGCGGTCCCGCCCCCGTCGATCGGCCCGGTCACGGTTCTATCCGTCATCATGGCTCCTGCTCCCACGGTTAACGGGCGCTTCCAGTGCAATTCTCTCGCCTGATGTCGCATCGCAGAGCCAAGTGCGATCATTTCCGGAGATTGAGGTTAACGACCGGGAGCGTCGGGCACGCCGCCGCCATCGCGGCACGCGTCTTGCTCGGGAGGCTCTGCAAATTCCGGATTCCGTCTCGGCGGCCAATCTCCGCGAGCCATTCCGCACTCAAACGGCTGATCTCGCCTCTTTCGGTCGTCGATGCGGCGCTATCACGTCAGTCGATCGGGTCGGACTTTGCATTGCTTGGGACAATGGGGACGGCGATGTTCAAGAGTGAAGCAACCGGCGTAACCGCGATATCGTCGCGACCGGCGCGATCTCGCGAGCCGTCCATTAACACTCACGATTTTTCGGCATGCTAGGCTGTCGCCAGTATCGGAACATGTCCCCTTCCATGATCGAATCCATCCTCCAGTTCATGCGGCGCGACGTCACGCGCGGTGTTGTCGGAACCATCCTTCTCAAGGTTGGCAGCGGCGTGCTCGCGTTTGCATTGTTCTCGCTGGCGGCACGAACGATGTCGCCTGATGGCTTCGGCATCTTTGCGACCTGGCTTTCGGTGGCGCAGATCGCAGCCGTCGTGGGACTGGTCGGACAGGAATCCTTGCTGGTGCGATTCCTGAACGAATATCAGGTCGGCGGCCGGCCGGACCTCACCAAAGGTGTCCTCCTGTCAAGCTTGAAGATCGCCTCGGTCGCAATGCTGGTCGTGATCGGCGGGATCGCCGTCGCGGCGAGCGTGAGGGGCGACTGGTGGCTGCTGATCCTTGCGGTGTCCGCCTATACCGCCGTCAATGCCGGCGTGATGCTCGGCAGCCAGATCGCGCGCTCGCTGGTCAGCATTCTCATGGGCGAAGGAAATCGCGAGTTCTTCTGGCGGGTCATCGTCGTCCTGTTCCTGCTCGCGATGCTGCTCGGCCATCGGCAACTCGATCCCGCCGAACTGTTCGCGGTGATGACAATGGCCATGTCGGCAGGGCTGGTTGCGCAGATCGTTTCGATCGCGCGAGTGCTGCCGGATTTGCGCGGTACGCCGGCGCGCTCGGAGACGGCCCGCTGGCGATCGAGCGCCCTTCACTTCTGGCTCGCATCCATCCTTGAAGTCGCCAACCAGTATTTCGACGTCATTCTCGTCTATTGGATGCTGGATCCGGCCACCGCAGGGATCTATTTTGCCGCCTCGCGCCTCGCCAACATCTTCGCCATGCTGTCCGCGGCGCTGTACACGTTCGGCGCGCGCCGACTTCCTTCGCTGTATTTCAGCAAGAACCACCAGGAGTTCGAGCGGACCTTACAATTGATGGCGGAAGTGACCGCGCTCTGCGTCATCGCCGGTCTCGCCACGATCTGGATCGGCGGCCCCTATCTCCTCAACCTGTTCGGACCTCATTTCACCGCGCAGCATTCGGTCTTGATCGTGCTCGCAATCGGAACCGCCATCCAGGCAGCTGGCGGTCCGTCGGCTGCGATCCTGCAGCTGACCGGTCATGAAAGAATCTATGTTCCCGTCGTTGCCGCCAACGTCGCGCTGCGGCTCGTGGGATTTCTCGTCCTCATTCCCTGGCTCGGCGTGCTCGGCGCGGCGATTTCGGCCACTGTGTCGCTCGCGCTCGCGACGATCGCCCTGAACGTCCTCTGCCGCCGGCGAACCGGGGTGGATCCATCCGTTCTCGTGCTGTTGCGCTTCTCTGCATCGAGGCGCGGCACCTATGCAATCCGCAGTGCCGACTCGCGTGACTAGATGTCATCACGCCGTCATTCAGGTCCGCAGTCACGCGCCGGCAGTGCGCAAGACAGACTGGTTAACGCGCGCGCTGTGCGTCGTCCGGGAACGAGCGAAAATGCTGCGCGAACGACGTCGTAGCCATAGCCTCGCATTAACTCCGTTTGTTGCTAGTCGGTGTCCACCGCGATGCCCGCATGATAGGTACGGAGTTAAGAAGGTGAAGATTTCGTTTCTTTAGCGGGTCGGGATCCGTGCTCCATTATCAGCCGAACAAGGACTTGGGCGAGACGAGCGCGACGGCACCCGCGCGGCCAGACGGCAGCGGGCCGAAGCTGCACGTGCTTCTCGCGCAAACTCAGGCCGAGAACGCCGGTGCGCAGGAGATCTCCCGGCTCCTCGGCGCCGGACTGACCGCTCGCGGCTACCGGGTCACCAATCTATTCTTCTTCCGCAAATCGGACTCCTTCGATGAGCCGCCCGATACGCTCTACTGCGCGCCGAGCCGACCGGGCGATCCGGCGGCGCTGCTGCGGATGCTGTGGACGCTCGGCCGCCATATCAGGACCACCAGGCCCGATGCCGTCCTGACGTTCCAGCATTTCGGCAACGTCATCGGCGGTGGCGTCACGCGCCTCGTCAGCCGTGCACCGGTTGTCGCAAATCAGGTCTCATCCGCGCTGTCGATGAGCTGGCCGGTCCGCACCGCCGACATCGTCATGGGCAGCCTCGGCTTCTTTGACCGCATCACGCTCAATTCGCAGGATATGCAGCGCGAATACTCGCGCTACCCCGCAGCCTACCGGTCGCGCATGGTGCATGTGCCGCACGGCTTCGACGACAAGGCTCTCACCCTGTCGAAGGAGGCTGCACGGCATGAGTTCAATCTGCCGCCGGACTGCGTCCTGCTGGGCTGCGCGGCAAGGCTGCATCCGCACAAGCGGCTCGACATGGCGATACGTCTGCTGCCGGATCAACCGTCCTGGCACCTTGCGCTTGCCGGCCAGGGAGCCGACGAGGCCCGGCTGAGGCAGCTCGCGAACGACTTGAACGTCTCGGACCGACTGCATTTGCTCGGGGAAATCGCCCCCAGCCGGATGGCGGACTTCCTGGCCTGTCTGGACGTGTTCGTATTTCCAACACAGGCCGAAACCTTCGGTCTCGCCGCGGTCGAGGCCGCGAACGCCGGGGTTCCCTCGGTCGTGACCGATCTTCCCGTCCTGCGTGAAGTGTTGTCCTACGAAGGAAGACCGACTGCACTCTTCGTCGATGCCGCCGATCACGCAAAGCTCTCCGCAGCCGTCTCCAAGCTGCTGACGGACAAACAGCTGAGCGACGAACTGCGACAAAATGCCAAGGGCCTGCGATTGCGCTATTCGGTAGATGCCATGGTCGAGGAATACGGTCGAATTCTCGACCAGGTCATTTGACCTGATACGTTGAAATAGATTGGCTCGACATGATCATCGAGTTTCGCTGTGAACGCGAGTACGCGCGGCAGTGGATGGGCCGCGAGACACTGCCGATCGACGGCCGGGACGTTCCGGTCCAAATCGGATGGACGCCAACGGCGGAGCCGCGGCCCGCGGGTCTCGATGCCCTGTTCGAGCTCGAGCGCGTGGTACTGCACAAGGGCAGACATAGCGGCGCCAACAAGCTGAAGATCGTTCCGGAACGGACACAGGTCCGTACCGAGACGGCCGACGTGGTCGTCGATTTTACGGGTGCCGCGCGGGATCCGGACCGCCCTGCCCGGCTGTATCTTCGGCCATTGTTCAACGGGGTTGCGGGCGAAAATGCCGCGCTCGCCGCCATTCTCGCCGGCGACCTGCCCGTGATCGACATCGTCAACGAGATCGACGGTTCAGTCCTCGACCGCGGCCATCCATCCGGAGAAATTGCCGCAGGTCTCAGCGGCGCGCTCGAAACGGTCATGGCGCGGACCCTGACCATGGTGGCGGCGATCCTGTCGGGAAGGCCGCGTATCGTGCCGCAGCTGGCGCGCCCCGCCGGAAATGGCTTGCCCCGCGGACCCGTTGGCTATGTCGTGCGCGGCCTTGCCATGTCGATCGCCAAGGAAATCTATCGTCTCTGCTGCTATGCTCCGCATTGGCATATCGGATGGCGCTTCAATGACGGCGCGGGCGTCTGGCAGACCGGAGATCTGTCAGGTCCAAGCTGGAACGTTCTGGCAGATCCAGGAAACCACTTCTACGCCGATCCCTTTCCCATCACATGGCAGGGACGGACATTCGTCTTCTTCGAGGACCTCGATCACCGTGTCGGGAAAGGCATTATCTCGGCGATCGAGTTCAATGACGCGGGGCCGGTCGGCGAGGTGATGCCGGTGCTGGAGGAGCCCTGGCACCTCTCCTATCCGTTTCTGATCGAAGACGATGGCGAGCTGTGGATGATCCCGGAGAGCTCGGTCCGCGGGGACGTCGCCCTCTACAAATGCGTTCGATTTCCGGACCAATGGGAGCGATACGCGACGCTCCTTTCCGGCCTCGAGCTGGCCGACGTCACGATCACGCGGCACAACGGCCTGCATTATCTGTTTGGCGCCTGGCGCGACGGAACGGCTGGCTATTCGGATTCGCTGGCGATCTATTGCGCCGATCGCCTCTTGGGGCCCTGGCTGCCCCACGCCAGCAATCCGGTCTTGATCGACCGTGCAAGCACGCGGCCCGCGGGGAACTTCGTCACCCTCGATGACAAATTGTGGCGCCCGGTCCAGGACTGCACCGAGGGATACGGCGCAGCGCTTGCCCTGGCGGAAGTGGTCGAACTGTCACCGACGACGTTCAAGCAGATCGTGCGTCACTCTCTGAAACCCGGACCGGCCTGGCCCGGCAGGAAGCTGCACACCTTGAACCGCTGCGGTCGGCTCGAGGTGATCGACGGATCGCGCGTCCAGCCCAAGACCAGTGCCTTCGCGAGCAGATTTCCATCCGCCATGCTGGCTCCGCGCACCAGTCCATATACTGTCCGCTGAAGCCACCGGCGCGCTCGTGCGGCCGATGACGCACCTGCGTCAGCGACGGACGGCGTCGATCAGAACGCCGTCCGTCATCTTGGGTTTGGGTGCTCGCGAGGAGCCGCGACTTACTGGGAGCGATCCGAGGTCCAGCCCTTGTACTCGGCGACGTTGTCTCTGGTCACGAGCTTGGACGGAAGCAGCTCGACGGTCGAGGCCGGCTTCTGGCCGTTGAGAATGCCGACACCGACCTGTACGGCCCGCCGCGCCATGAAGAACGGGTCCTGCGACGCCGAGGCCTGGATCTGCGGCGACTGCGGATCTTTTAGCGCGGCCTCGATATCAGGCGCACCGTCGACCGCGGTGATGATGATGCCGCTACGGTTCTGCTGGCGCGCGGCAAGATCGGTGCCGATCGCCTGCGGATCGTTGATGGCGAAGATGGCGTCGATCTTGGGGAAGCGGGTCAGATAACCCTGCGCGACGGTGAGCCCGCCCTCGCGCGAGCCCTTGCCGTCCTGGTCGCTGGACAGCACCTTGATGCCGGGATTTTTCGAAAAGACGTTCTTGCAGCCGACGACGCGGTCGATCACGGCGGAGACCTGCGGCCCGTTCTCGATGATGACGTCGCCCTTGCCGCCCAATTTGTCGACGATGTACTGGCAGGAGATCTCGCCGGCCTGCACGTTGTTCGTGGTCACGGTGGCGTCGGCGCCTTCGGCCGCGGTGTCGACGGCGACGACGACGATGCCCGCCGCCTGCGCCTTCTTGATCGCCGGCCCGATCGCCTTGGGATCGCCGGGGTTGAGCAGGATCAGGTCGACACCTGCGGCGATGAAATTGTCGATTTGGGTAACCTGCTTGCCGAGATCGTATTCGAATCCGACCGTCGTGATCTTCACGTTGGGATTGGTCTTCTTCGCCTCGAACTCGGCGCCCTTCGACAGCGCGACGAAGAACGGATTGCCCATCGATCCCAGCGAGACGCCGATCGACTTGAGCTCCTTCGCCGAGGACGGCACGGTGCTAAGAACAAGCGCCGTCGCAGCGCCGGCGAGCATGATTGTCTTCAACATGGACTTCCTCCCTGGTCTGTCTTCGTCCCCGGCGCGGCAGACCAGTTGCCGCAACGGAATTCGCATCGAAGGCGCGCCCAGCCTGTCAGGTCCTGGCCGAGCCTTGCAGCCGGTACCGATCGAGCGCCACGGCGCCGATGATCACCAGGCCCTTGATCACATATTGCCAGATATCGGAGACACCGATGAGGATGAGGCCGTTGGACAGCACGGCGATGATCAGCGCGCCGACCAGCGTGCCCCAGATCGAGCCGATGCCACCGACGAAGGAGGTGCCGCCGAGGATCACGGCGGTGATCGCGTCGAGCTCATAGGACTGGCCGAGCTGGAGGCCGTTGGCCGCATAGAGCCGTGCCGCCTGCATGGCGCCGCCGAGCCCGGCGAAAAGTCCGGAGACACCGTAGACGAAGATCAGCACGGCCCAGACCTTGATGCCGGCAAGCCGCGCCGCGCTTTCGTTGCCGCCCACCGCATAGATATGCACGCCGAGCACGGTCCGGCGCAGCACCAGCCACGAGACGAGGATGACCAGCAAGGCGATCACCGAGAGCCACGGGATCGAGAGGGCGCCGGGAACCAGCGTCAGCGAACCGTTGCCGATGAAGGCATAGGGAATGGATGGATTGAACACGGTGGTGTCGGCCCCGAGCAGTCGCGCGAGGCCGCGCACGGCGGTGAGAGAGCCGAGCGTGACGATGAAAGGCGGCAGGCGGAGCAGCGCGATCAGCGCGCCGTTGACGACACCAAAGCCAAGGCCCGTGAGCAGCGCGGCCGGCAGCCACAACATGCCGAGTTCCGGCAGCTTGGAGAGCGTCAATCCTGCCATTGCGGAGGCCGCCAGGATCGAGCCGACCGAGAGGTCGATGCCGCCAGTGAGGATGACGAAGGTCATGCCGGCCGCGAGCACCGTGTTCACCGCGGCCTGTTGCAGCACGATGCCGAGGTTCTGTCCGGTGAAGAAGCGGCCCTCGGACAGCACGTGGAAGCCGATGCACAGAATAAGCAGCACCGGCAGCATGCCGAGCGCACTGATCAGCATCCTCATCCGCTGACGCCTTGTCTCTGCGGCAGCACCGTTGGTCGTCGTCGATGCCGGCTTGGCCTCCGCAGCACCATTACTAGGCATCGAGATGCTCCATTCCCGTGGCAAGCGCCATGATGTCTTCCTGCGTCAGCGGCGAGTTCGGGCCGCGGGTGACCTCACCGGCGATGTGTCCGGCCCGCATCACGACGACGCGGTCGCAAATGCCGATGATCTCGGGCAGATCGGACGAGATGACGAGGATCGCGGTGCCGGCCTTGGCCAGATTGTCGATGATCGAATAGATCTCCGACTTGGCGCCGACGTCGACGCCGCGCGTCGGCTCGTCGAGGATCAGTACCTTCGGCGCAATGGCGAGAAGCCGCGACAGCAGCACCTTCTGCTGGTTGCCGCCGGACAGGCCACCGGCGGGAACGCCGGCATTGGCGGCGCGGATGCTCAGGCCTGCGAAGGCCCGGTCGGCGCGCTCACGCGCCTTGTCGCGATCCAGCACCCAACCGAGCTTGGCATCGCGCGCGAGCACGGCGAGATTGATGTTGTCCAGGCACGACATGTCGAGAAACAGCCCGAGCGCCTTCCTGTCCTCCGTTAGATAGGCGATGCCGGCCGCGAGCGCCTCGCCAGGCGTGCGGATCTCGACCGGGCGCCCCTCCAGTTCGAGCCTGCCGGAGGTCTTCGGTGACGCGCCGATGATGAGGTGCGCAAGCTCGGTGCGGCCGGCGCCGATCAGGCCGGCGAGCCCGACCACCTCGCCCGCATGCACGGTGAGCGAGCAACCCTTGACGCGCCGGCCATCGGCCATGTCGATCGCTGCGAGCACGGGGTGCCCCCGCCCCGCCTCCGGATCGTGGTCCTTCTTGTAGAACGAGGAGACGTCACGCCCGACCATCAGCCGGACGATGGTGTCGGCGCGGATCTCGGGCTTGTCCAGTGAACCGACCAGCCGGCCGTCGCGCAGCACGGTGACGCGGTCGCCGAGCGCGTAGACCTCGTCCATGCGATGCGAGATGTAGATGATGGCAAGCCCCTCGGCACGAAGCTGGCGGATCAGCGCGAATAGCCGCTCGCTTTCGGCAGCCGACAACGAGGTGGTCGGCTCGTCCATGATCAGGATCTTTGATCGGGCGTGCAGCGCACGCGCGATCTCGACCAGCTGCCGCTGGCCCATGGAAAGATGCGCCACCAGTGTCGATGGCAGAAAGTCCGCGCCCAGTCTCGTCAAGATGGGGCCAACGCCCTCGCGCATCGCCCCGCGCGCCAGCAAACCTGATCGCGACATTTCCCGGCCGAGATAGATATTCTCGGCCACGGTGAGATTGGGAGCGAGCGACAGCTCCTGATAAATGATGGAGATGCCCGCAGCGCGGCCGCCGAGCGGGCCTTCGATCCGCACTGCCTTGCCCTCGATGCGGATCTCGCCGCCGGGATCAGGCCTGTAGGCGCCGGACAGGATCTTCATCAGCGTCGACTTGCCGGCGCCGTTCTCCCCCATCAAAGCATGGATTTCGCCGGCATAGACGATGAGATCGACGGCACGCAGCGCCTTGATGCCGAAGAAGGTCTTCGAGACCCCGCGCATCTCGAGGATCGGATCGTTCATCGTGCCTCCCGGCGCACAATGCGTTTCCCACCCGCGTCTCGATCTTCCTGTCAGCGCGGTTTGGTCATTAAACAAAAGCGGGTGACGCAGGGCAATACCGAAGGCGAGTATACCGAAGTATGCACACCAGATTGGACCAGCTAGTGGCGCGGCCGATACAGTTCACGCCACGCGGGAAGCCGCTCGGCATAGGCATCGACCAGTCCGGCGTCGGGTTCGAATGTCTCGATGCGCTGCGGACGTGTGCACACGACGTCGATTGCCTCCCCCGTGACAGCAAGTCGCCCCAATCTCGCCGCACCGAATGCGGCGCCGGTCTCGCCTCCGGCAAAACGATGGACCGGAATATTCAGCACGCTGGCCAGCACCGAGAGCCAGAACGGGGACCGTGAACCACCACCAATGACATCGGCTTGCGCAATCGCAATGCCGGCATCCGCGAGCGCGTCGCGGCAATCGGCAAGCGCGAAGGCAACGCCCTCGAGCACCGCCTGCACGATCGCGGAGCGATCGGTATCATGGCTCAAGCCATCGAGCATGCCGCGCACCGCGAGATCGTCGTGCGGGGTCCGCTCGCCTGCGAGATAAGGCAGAAAGCTCACGGGCGACGGCGCCGGCGGGCGTGCTCCAAGTGGCGCCAGCAGCTCGGCTTCTGTGACACCGAACAGGCGCGCACCCCAGGCGAGGCAGGACGCGGCCGAGAGGATCGCGCCGGCCTGGATCCACATGCCGGGGATGGCGTGGCAGAACGTGTGCACCACGCGATCGGGATTGGCGGCTATTCTGTCGGTCGGCGACAGCAAGGCACCCGAAGTTCCCAGCGAGATGAACGCAGTGCGCGGCCGGATCGCGCCGATGCCGACGGCGCCCGCGGGATTATCGCCGGCGCCGCCCGCGATCACCGGCGGCCTCGCCATGCCCCAGCGCTGCGCGAGTTCGCGGCGCAGCGTTGTTGCAGGCGCGCAGCCCTCGACCAGGCGCGGCATGTGCTCGCGCGATAAGCCCGTCGCTGCCAGTGCTGCGTCCGACCAGTCCCGGCGCGCGGCATCGAGCCACAGCGATCCCGATGCGTCCGAGACATCCTCGACGGCCTCGCCCGATAGCACCAGGCGCAGATAGGCCTTTGGAAGCAGAACGAGCGTGGTCGCCGCAAAGATGTCAGGCTCGTGCGTGGCGATCCAGAGCAGCTTTGGCGCAGTGAAACCCGCCATAGCCTTGTTGCCCGTCACCGCACGCAAGGCGGGCCAGCGCTGCTCCAGCACGCGGCACTCCGCGGCCGCGCGTCCGTCGTTCCAGAGGATGCAGGGCCGCAAGGGTCTCAAGCTCGCGTCGAGCAGCGTGGCGCCATGCATCTGGCCGGACAGTCCGATGCCTTCGACCGCCGCCAGCGCAGACGCATGGCTCGCCTTCAGCGCATCCACCGTGGCAAAGGTCGCAGCGATCCACTGCGCGGGATCTTGCTCGTAATAGCCTGATTGCGGCGAGGCCGTCGCGAGCGGCCGGCTCTCGCTTGCAATCACGCGCTGCGCATCGTCGACGAGAACGGCCTTGACCGCGGAGGTGCCGAGATCGATTCCAAGATACATGAATGCTTCCCGCTCACTTCGCCGCGTCGATCCAGATCCCCGGCTCGGAATGCTCGCGGATATGGCTGACCAGGAAGTCCGAGAAGACCCTGATCTTGGCGGGCAGCCTGACGCGGTTCTGATAGGCGATGTTCATGGTCAGCAGCGGCAGCTGCCAGTCCCTCAGGACGGGCACCAACCGGCCGGCCGCGATGTCGCCCTGCACGATGTAAAGCGGCTGGATCAGGATGCCGAGCCCTGCGCGCGCCGCACCACAGATGATCTGGCCGTCATTGCTGTCGAGCGTCGGTGCGATCCGAACCGTCTGCGTCGTGCTGCCCTTGCTCAGCCGCAGTGAATAGGGATCATTGGCGAGATTGTAGATCAGCATATTGTGGCGGGCGAGATCGGCGGGATGCTCCGGCCGGCCGTGCTTCTCCAGATAGGTGGGAGCGGCCGCGAGCACGCGGTGCATCTGGCCGATACGGCGGACGATGATGTTGGAATCCGGCTCGTGCTCCCGCGTGCGGATCGCGACGTCGATGCCGGCTTCGATGAAGTCAGGGTAGCGGTTTGCGCTGATGATCTGCACGCTGAGATTGGGATAGAGCGCGCGGAAGGCGGGCAGCATCGGCGCGAGATAGATCATCGCGAAGGACAGCGAGCTCGTCACGCGCAGCATGCCCTTGGGCGACAGCGCGCGGTCGGAGACGGCGTCCTCGGCCTCGGCGAGCTCGTTCAAGAGCGTACTGCAGCGCTGCAGGAGCTCCTGCCCTGCTTCGGTCAGCCACTGCCGGCGGGTGTTGCGCTCGATCAGCCGGACCGCGAGCCGCTCCTCAAGCGCGCTGAGGTGACGGCTGGCGGCCGCGTTCGACATCCGCAGCGTTTCGGCGGCTTTGGAAAGGCTGCCGAGCTCAGCGGTTTTGGAGAAGACCTCGAGTTGGAGCAGCCGGTCCATTCTTACGCTATGAGGAAAAGAGACTTACAAATTTTGACCTTTATTTCCGATTTCTGCAAGGCAATATAGCGCCAACAAAACACCGTCGCAGGCGAGGAAATCAGGAAATGTCGGGCCCGATCAGGCACATCGTGATGTGGCGGCTGCGCGGGGAGACGCCTGCGGAGCGTTCTGCCGCCCGCCTCAAGGTCAAGACCCTGTTCGAGGGCCTCAAGGGCCGGATCGAGGGCCTCACCCATATCGAAGTCGGCGTGGACGTCAGCGCTGTCGACTACGCCTGCGACGTGGTCCTGTTCTCCGAATTCAAGGACCAGGCGGCGCTTGCCGCCTATGCCAACCACCCCGAACATCTGCGCGTGCGCGAGGCCTTGGGCGACTTGCGGATCGGGCGCTTCCAGGTCGATTATCCCATCAAAGAGACCGGCGCATGATCGGTTCGTTCATCTTTGAAAACCTGCCCTGCCGCGTCGTGTTCGGCAGCGGAACGCTGGCCTCCGCCAAGGCCGAAGTCGAGCGGCTCGGCGGCAAGCGCGCGCTGGTGCTGACGACGCCGCAGCAGGAGGCGCAAGGCAAGAGCCTGGGGATCGCGCTCGGCCCGCTCTATGCCGGCATCTTTCCCGGCGCCACCATGCACACGCCGGTCGAGGTCACGGAACGTGCGCTCGTTGTGATGAAGGCGTGCGAGGCCGACTGCGTCGTGTCGCTCGGCGGCGGCTCAACCACGGGTCTCGGCAAGGCTTTGGCCTTGCGCACCGGCGTCAACCAGCTCTGCATCCCCACCACCTATGCCGGCTCGGAGATGACGCCGATCGTCGGCCAGACCGAGAACGGCCTGAAGACCACGGTGCGCGATGCAGCGGTGTTGCCGGAGACGGTGATTTACGATGTGGATCTCACCCTGACGCTGCCGGCAAGCCTGGCTGCGACATCGGGCATCAATGCGATCGCGCATGCGGTGGAAGCGCTCTATGCACGCGACGCCAATCCCGTGACATCGCTGATGGCGGAGGAAGGCATCCGCGCGCTGGCGCGCGCCCTGCCCGCGATCGTCGCCGAAAGCGACGACCGCGAGGCCCGCACCGAAGCGCTCTATGGCGCCTGGCTGTGTGGCGTCTGCCTCGGCACCGTCGGCATGGCGCTGCACCACAAGCTGTGCCATACGCTCGGCGGCACCTTCGATCTCCCGCACGCCGAAACCCACACCATCGTGCTGCCGCATGCGCTGGCCTACAACGCACCGGCGGTGCCCGACGCGATGGCGCGCATCTCGCGCGCCATCGGCGCCGCCGATGCATCGCAGGGGCTGTACGACCTTGCGAAGGGGTTGGGTGCAAAGCTTGCGCTGCGCGACGTCGGCATGCCCGAGAGCGGCATCGACAAGGCGGCTGATCTCGCGGTGACGAATGCGTACTGGAATCCGCGGCCGCTCGAACGGGGCACCATCCGCGACCTGATCGCGCGCGCCTGGGCCGGCGAGCCGCCGAGCGCCATCAAAGCGGGGGCGTGACGCGATGCGACGCACGCTGATCAAATCCGCCACTGTCATCAGCATGGATGACGCGATCGGCGATCTTTCGGGCGGCGATGTGCTGGTCGAAGGCAACCGTATCGCTGACGTGCGCCCGTCGATCGATCTTGGCAGTGGCGCCGCCGAGGCTGAGATCGTCGACGGCACGGGGCGCATCATCATCCCCGGCCTGATCAACGCGCATATGCACACCTGGCAGACGGGCTTGCGCGGCTTTGCCGCGAACTGGACGCTGCTCGAATATTTCCGCCGCATGCATGCCGGCCTCGCAACCGTGTTCCAGCCTGCGGACATCCATATCGCGACGCTGGTCGGCGCGCTGAACCAGATCAATCACGGCGTCACCACGCTGGTCGACTGGTGCCATAACAATCCGACGCCTGATCATACCGACGCCGCGGTGCGCGGCCTGATCGAGAGCGGCATCCGCGCCGCGTTCTTCCACGGCTCGCCAAAACCGGAGCCGAAGCCGGGCGAGCCGCACTTCTCGGAGGTGCCGCATCCTCGCCGCGAGGTCGAGCGGCTGCTGGCCGGCCCTCTCGCCACCCGCGACGGCCTCGTCACGCTCGGGCTCGCCATCCTCGGCCCGCATTATTCGACGCTCGACGTCGCCATGCACGACTTCCGCCTGGCGCGGGAGTTCAAGCTGATCGCGTCGATGCATCAGGGCGGCGGCCCGGCCAAGACACAAGGCGGCTGGGAGAGGCTGATCGAGGCCGGGCTCGTCGGCACCGGCGTCAATGTCGTTCACGGCAACGATCTGCCCGATGAGTTGCTGGACCGGATGATTGACCTCGGCGTGTCGTTCTCGGTCACGCCCGAGAACGAGATGATCCAGGGCCATGGCTTTCCGATCACCGGACGTCTGCTGAACCGCGGCGTGCGACCGACGATCGGCATCGATCTCGAATCCGTGCTTGCGGGCGATCTCCTTTCCGCCGCACGCGTCGCGCTGTCGATGCAGCGGGCGCTCGACAATGCGGAGTCGCGCAAGGCGAGCGGCGCCATTCCGGCAACGACCACGATTGCAGTGCGCGAGGCGCTGTGCTGGATCACGACGGAAGGCGCCCGCATGCTCGGCCGCGAACACCAGATCGGCTCGCTGACGCCGGGCAAGCTCGCGGACCTCGTCATCATCAACGCCTCCGATCTCAATCTTTATCCGGTGCACGATCCCCTTGCGACCGTGGTGATGCAGACGAGCCTGGCCAACATCGAGGCCGTCATGATCGGCGGTGTCTGGAAGAAGCGGAATGGCCGGCTGCTGGCCGAGGGGCTGGAGACCAAGAAGGAGCTGCTGGCACAATCCGGCCGGCGACTGGTGCAGGACATCGAACGACAGGGAGGCGCCGCCTGAGGGCGCCAATGGACAAGAATAATGACTGATGCTCTGAAAGACGTCGCTTTCATCGGGATCGGCAAGATGGGCTTGCCGATGTCGGTGCTCGTCGCCAAGGCCGGTTACACCGTGACCGCATTCGATCAGAACGCGGCGCGCATCGCCGAAGCACGCACGCAGGGCATTGCAACTGCCGCTTCGCCGGCCGAGGCCGTGGGCGGCAAGACCGCAGTCGTCACGTCCCTGCCCGACGACGCCGCCTTGCGCGGCGCGCTGCTCGGTCCTGCCGGCCTCATCGCCGCGATGACACCCGGAGCCGTCTTGATCGAGACCAGTACCGTGAGTGTCGAGGCCTCGACCGAAGTTGCAGCCGCCGCGCAGGCACGCGGCATTGCCTATCTTCGTGCACCGGTCTCCGGCAACGCCAGCATCGTTCATACCGGCGCTTTGACCTGCTTCGTCTCGGGGCCGAAGGACGCTTTCGAAAATACAAAGCCGCTGTTCGCCGCCTTCACGCGCGCCCAGACCTATCTCGGGCCGGCCGAGGAAGCCCGCTACGCAAAACTCTCGGTCAACCTGATGATCGCGGTGTCGGCGGCGATGATGGCGGAGAGCCTGGCGCTGGCGCGCAAGGGCGGCATCGCCTGGCAGGACATCTTGAAAGTGCTCGACGACAGCGCGGTTGCCTCGCCCATGGTGAAGTACAAGACCGCGCCGCTGCGGACCCGCGATTTCGAGTCGACCTTCTCCTGCAGGCAGATGGCCAAGGACCTCGACCTCATCTTGGGTGCCGGCCATGCCGTCGGCGTGCCGCTGCAGCTCGCCGCCCAGGTGCGCGAGACCTATGGCTCGCTGGTCGCGCAGGGCGAGGGCGACACCGATTTCATCGCGACCGTCAAGCATCTCGAACGGTTGTCCGGCCTCGGCGAGCCGAAGCTGTGATCAACGGAGGCACATATGCGTAATTTCAACGAGACCACCATCACGGACGCCGTGCTGGAGCGGATCGCGGGCGCAACCGACCCACGGATCAAGGAGGTCAGCGAGGCGCTGGTGCGCCATCTCCATGCCTTCGTCCGCGAGGTGCGGCCGACCCAGAAGGAATGGGAGTACGGCATCGACTTCCTGACCCGCACCGGGCACATGTGCGATGACAAGCGCCAGGAGTTCATCCTGCTGTCGGACACGCTCGGCGTCTCCATGCTGGTCGATGCCATCAACCATCCGCTGCCGGAAGGCGCGACCGAAATTACGGTGCTCGGCCCCTTCTTCGTCCAGGCCGCGCCGGAGAAGGACAGCGGCGCAGATATCTCCGGCCCGATGGAAGGCGACCCGATGCTGGTCACCGGCTCGGTCTCGACCGTTGACGGCAAGCCGCTCGCGGGCGCCATCGTCGACGTCTGGCACTCCGACGATGACGGCTATTATGACGTGCAGCAGCTCGACGCCATCGGCGATCTCGCGATGCGTGCCCGCTTCCACACCGATGCCAATGGCCGCTTCCATTTCTGGTCGATCAAGCCCGCCGCCTATCCCATTCCGCATGACGGCCCGGTCGGCGAGATGCTGGAGGCGCAGGGACGCCATCCCTGGCGTCCCGCACATGTGCACTTCATGATCTCGGCACCCGGCTTCGAACAGCTCGTGACGCACGTGTTCGTCGCCGGCGACCAATATCTCGACAGCGACGTCGTGTTCGGCGTGAAGGACAGCCTGATCCGGGAGTTCGTCCGTCATCCCGCTGGCCGCGCGCCGGATGGTCGCATGGTCGAACGCGCGTATTTTCACCTCAACTATGATTTCGGCTTGAAGCAGGTTGCGAGCAACGCAAGAGCCGCCTAAGCCGAACGACAACGCGGACCGGCAAGAGTCCGCGATCGGGAAGACGAGGAGCAAGGATGGGACCGCGGGTCAGCACGAGCATATTTGCCGAGCGCCTCACCGGCATGATCGGTCCGCGCGCGAGCGTCGCGCGCGGCGTGCTCGATCAGCATGGGCAGAGCGAGTCGCATTATCGCAATTTGCCGCCCGACATCGTCGTCTATCCCGAGACGACGCAGGAAGTCGCTAAGATCGTCAAACTGTGCGCCGACGCGGGCATGCCGATCGTTCCGTTCGGCGCCGGTACCTCGCTCGAAGGCAATGCCGCGGCAGCCGCGGGCGGCGTCTGTTTCGACTTCGCGCGCATGAACAGGGTGCTGGCCGTCCACGACAGCGACATGGATGTGGTGGTGCAACCCGGCATCACCCGCAAGCAGCTCAATGCGGAGCTGCGCAACACCGGCCTGTTCTTCCCGATCGACCCCGGCGCCGACGCGTCGATCGGCGGCATGACGTCCACCCGCGCCTCCGGAACCATGGCGGTGCGCTACGGCACCATGAAGGACAATGTCATGGCGCTGGAGGTGGTGCTGGCCGACGGCCGTATCATCCGCACCGCCAAGCGCGCCCGCAAGTCCGCCGCCGGTTATGATCTGACGCGGATGTTCGTCGGCGCTGAAGGCACGCTCGGTGTGATCACCGAGATCACGTTGAAGGTGCACCCGGTACCGCAGGCGATCTCGGCCGCGGTCTGCAGCTTCGACACCCTTCACGATGCCGTGGACACCGCGATCTCCGTGATCCAGTCCGCGATCCCCGTGGCGCGCGTCGAACTACTCGACGACGTCATGATGCGCGGCATCAACGCCTACGCCAAGCTCGGCCATCGCGAGGCGCCGACCCTCTTCTTCGAATTCCATGGCTCCGAGAGCTCCGTAGCCGAACAGGCCGAGGCCGCTCAGGCGATCGCCGCCGACCATGGCGGCCACGGCTTTGCCTGGGCCAAGGCTCAGGAAGACCGCAGCCGGCTCTGGCACGCCCGCGACAACACGCTCTATGCCGGCCTCGGCCTCCGCCCCGGCGCTCGCGCGGTGATCACCGACGTCTGCGTGCCGATTTCGCGTCTCGCGGAATGCCTGACCGAGACGCGGCGCGATGCGGACGCGCACGGCTTCACCGCGCCGATCGTCGGCCATGTCGGCGACGGCAATTTCCACATGCTGATCCTGATCGACGCCAGCAAGCCGGAGGAGACCGAAGGCGCCAAGGCGCTGCAGGCCCGCATGGTCGCCCGCGCCATCGCCATGGACGGCACCTGCACCGGCGAGCACGGCATCGGGCTCGGCAAGATCGACTATCTCGCCGACGAACTCGGCGAGGCCGTCGATGTGATGCGCTCCATCAAGACGGCACTCGACCCGAATGGCTTGATGAACCCCGGAAAGATCTTTGCGAGCGGAGTCATGGCATGAGCGACGGGCTTCCGATCGAGGTCACCTTGCCCACGCCGCTGCTGGAGCTGCGCGGCATCAGCAAGGAGTTTCCCGGCGTCAAGGCGCTGGACGACGTGTCCTTTGCCATCTATCCCGGCGAAGTCCATATGCTGCTGGGCGAGAACGGCGCCGGAAAATCGAGCCTGATGAAGGTGCTGTGCGGCGCCTACCGTGCCGACGCTGGCGAATTCTACCACAAGGGTGAGAGGGTCGCGATCAGTTCCACGGCCGATGCGCAGAAGCTCGGCATTGCCGTGATCTTCCAGGAATTCTCGCTGGTCCCCTATCTCGACATCGCCCAGAACATCTTCCTCGGCCGCGAACCGAAGGGCCGCATCCCCGGCACCATCGACCGTCACAGGATATTGGCCGACGCAAGGCGCGTGCTCGACACGATCGGTTTCGACATCGATCCATCCACCACCGTCGATAAGCTGGGAGTGGCGCAGCAGCAGATGGTCGAGATCGCGAAGGCGATCAGCCAAAACGCCCGCATCCTCGTGATGGACGAGCCCACCGCGGCGCTGTCCGACCGCGAGACCGAGCTCTTGTTCGCTCTGATCGCACGACTGAAAGCCGATGGGGTGGCGATCGTCTACATCTCGCACCGGATGGCCGAGGTGTTCGCGCTCGGCGACCGCATCACCGTGCTGCGCGACGGCCGCCGCATCGACGGCGTCCGACCGGCCGACGTGACGCCGGACCAGCTCGTCCGCATGATGGTCGGCCGCAATGTCGACATGACCTACCCGCGGAATTTCGCCGACAAGCCGGGCGAGGTGCTGCTGGAGGTCAAGGGCCTGACTGCGCCCACCGGCATCTCCGACATCAACATCGAGGTGCGCCGGGGCGAGATCGTCGGCCTGTGCGGCCTGGTCGGCTCGGGCCGCAGCGAGGTCGCGCGCGCCATCTTTGGCGCCGATCCCGTGACGTCGGGCGAGATCATCTTCGACGGCAAAACTATCTCGGGCGAGCCGGACCTCGCCGCCCGCCGCGGCATCGCGCTGATCCCGGAGAGCCGCAAGAGCGAAGGCCTCGCGCTGCTGCGATCGGTGAGCGATAATCTGGTGGTCTCGGCGCTGAAGAAGCTTTTTCCGAGCGGGTTGTTCGATCGGCGCTCGGCCCAGCGCACCGCCGATGGCCTGATCCGGCAGCTGCGCATTGCAACCCCGAGCGCGCGCCAGACCGTCGGCCTGCTCTCCGGCGGCAACCAGCAGAAGGTCGTGATCGGCAAATGGCTCGCGGCAGGCTCAAAACTCTTCATCTTCGACGAGCCGACGCGCGGCATCGACATCGGCGCCAAGTCCGAGATTTTTGCGCTGATCGACCGCCTCGTCGCCGACGGCGCGGCGGCCCTGATGATCTCGTCCGAACAGATCGAGATCTGCCATGTCTGCGACCGCGCCTATGTGATGCGCGAGGGGCGCATTGCCGGGCACCTGACACGCAGCGAACTCACGGAGGAGAACATCGTGCGACTGGGGATGCATCATGCGTGAAGCCGCGGTCATTTCGCAACCCAATCCGCTGCAGCGCATTCCCGGCGTTGCCATCGTGCTGGTGCTGCTGATCGCGCTGTTCAGCGTGATCGCGCCCGGCTTCCTGTCGGTCGCCAACCTCTCCAACGTGCTGGTGCAGTCCACCATCCTGACCATGCTCGCGCTGCCGATGACGTTGATCATCATGACCGAGGGGCTGGACCTGTCGATGGGCGCGGTGCTGACGCTGACCTCGCTCTGCGTCGCGATCGTGTCGCTCGCGACCAAGTCGATGCTGCTGGGCCTAGGGGCCGGCCTCCTTGTCGGCGCAACGTTCGGCGTCGCCAATGGCTGGCTGGTCGCGATCATTGGCATCCCGCCCTTCGTCGCGACGCTCGGCACGCTCGGCATGGCTCAGGGCCTGTCCCTGATCGTCAGCGATGGGCAGAGCGTGGTCGGCATTCCCCACAGCGTCCGCGACATCTATTCGGCGACGCTTCTCGGCATTCCCGTGCCGGTCGTGATGGCATTGGTGACGTACGCCGCCTTTCACGGCCTGCTCTATCACACCCGCTTCGGCACCTACATCTTCGCGCTCGGCGGCAATCGCGAGGCGCTGCGCTACGCCGGCCTGTCGCCGAACAGGCTGCTGATCGCGGTCTACGCGATCGGCGGAGCCATGGCCGGCATCGCCGGTCTGTTGATGACCGCACGGATGAACTCCGGCCACCCTACCGCCGGCCTTGGCCTCGAATTCGACGCCATCGCCGCCGTCGCCGTCGGCGGCACGTCTTTCGAGCGCGGCAATGGTTGGCTCCTCGGCACCGTGCTGGGCGTGATCGCGGTGGGCGTCTTGCGGAACGGGCTGAACCTGATCTCACTGCCGTCCTCGGTGCAGGTCGCAAGCGTCGGCGTGCTCGTCATCCTCGCGCTGTTCCTCGACGGCCTCAGGAGCCGGGCATGACCGACATCACCAAGGGTGCCATCGTGCCGCCCCGCTCCTTCCTCTCGCAGGACGCAGTCCAGCTGTTCTATCGCCTGCTCGCCGCGCTCCTGATCTGCGCCGTGCTGGCCGTGCTCAGCGACTCCTTCCTCAGCCTCGGCAACATCCTCAACGTGCTGAGGCAGGCGAGCCTGACCTTCTTCATCGCCTCCGGCCTGACGCTGGTGGTGCTGACCGCGGGTCTTGATCTCTCCGTCGGCGCCAACGTCGCGCTGTCGGCCTGCATCGCCGGCACCATCATCCACAAGACGGGGTCGCCGGCGCTCGGCATCCTCACCGGGCTCGCGTGCGGCGGCATCGTCGGCCTGCTCAACGGCATCATGGTCACGGCGCTGCGCATCCCCTCCTTCATCGCCACCTATGGCATGCTCTGGGTGCTGAACGGCCTCACTTATTGGTACATGGCCGGCGAGACGCTGCATGGCTTCCCGGCCGGATTCCGCCAGATCGGCAGCGGCTATCTGTTCGGCCTGCCGATCCCGGTCTATCTGCTGCTGGTGTTTCTCGGGATCGGCACGCTGTTCGCGCAGCGCACGATCTGGGGCCAGGAGATCTACGCGATCGGCGCCAATCCGGTCGCGGCGCGGCTCTCCGGCATCCCGGTCGCGCGGCGCCTGCTGCTGGTCTACGCGGTCTCGGGCACCATGGCGGGGCTCGCCTCGATCATCTTCCTGTCACGGCTCAATTCGGCCGAAGCCGACATCGGCGAGAGCCTGACGCTGCCGGCAATCGCGGCCGTGCTGATCGGCGGCACCTCGCTGTTCGGCGGCGTCGGCACCGTGTTCGGCACCTTCATTGGCGCGCTGATCCTGACCTTGGTGCTGAACGGCATGAACTTGCTGTCAGTCAGCGCCAACTGGCAGCCGCTGGTGACAGGCATCATCGTCATTCTCGCGGTCTGGCTCGACATGAAGACCCGCCGCCGCGCGCAATGAGCACTCAGAAATCCAACAAGCAAAATGAGGGATGGAGGCAATATGAAAAAGAAGCTGGGTTATCTGGCGCTGCCGCTGCTGATGGCAGTTGCACTCGCCACCGAAGTGAGTGCCGACGGCGAGGCTATCGCCGTCTTCACCAAGAACCAGACCAACCCGTTCTTCCAGACGGTGCGGGTCGGCGCCGACAATATGGCGAAATCGCTGAACGCCAACACGCTGCAATACATCCCGACCAAGCCGGACTCGATTCCCGAGCAGCTCAGCCAGATCGAGGACGTGGTCGTGAAAAAGCCGAGCGCGATCGTCTTCACGCCTGTCGATTACAAGGCGATGGTGCCCGGTGTCGAGAAGATCAACGAGGCCAAGATCCCGGTCGTCAACATCACCGACCGCTCCGCCGGCGGCAAGTTCCTCTCCTTCGTCGGCGCCGACGATTACAGCCTCGGGCTGGAGACCGCGCGCTTCCTACTCAAGACCCTCGGCGGCAAGGGCAACATCGTCATCATCGAGGGCGTCAAGGGCTCGCTGACCAATGTCGATCGCGTGCGCGGCTTCAACGACGCGCTGAAGGAAGCGCCCAGCGCCAAGCTGCTGGCTTCACAGCCCGGTAACTATCAACGGCTTCAGGCGCTTCAGGTGATGGAGAACCTGATGCAGTCGAATTCGCAGATCGACGGCGTGCTCGCGGCCAACGACGCCATGGCCATCGGCGCGATCGAGGCGCTCGACGGCGCCAACCGCAGGGCGCTGGTGATCGGCATCAACGGCACCAAGGAGGCGATCGACGCGATCAAATCCGGCAAGCTGCTGGCGAGCGGCGACTACAACGGCTTTGCGCAAGGCTGCCTCGGCACCATGATGGCGATCCGCTCCTTGCGCAATCAGCCTATCATCAACGAGATCGTGCTGAAGCCGACCGTCATCACCAAGGATAATTACCAGCCCTTCGACGTGCCGTTGGAGCAGCGGACCTGCCCGACGTTCGAGGACGCCGGCAAGCTCAGCGCGAAATAAGCCGAACACCACGAGTCCGGACGGCCGCTCCTGCGGCCGTCCCAAGAATTGAAGCAAGAAACGGAGACATCATGCTGTTTGCCATTCACGCCGTCGACCGCACCGGAGCGCTGCCGACCCGGCTTGCCAATTACGATGCTCACAAGGCTTTCCTGAGCGACACCTCGCGCTTCGGCGTCAAGATCGTCATGTCGGGACCGCTGGTCTCCGACGATGGCCAGACGATGATCGGCAGCCTGTTCCTGATCGAGGCACCGGGCCGCGCCGAAGTCGAAGCCTTCAACCGTGCCGATCCCTTTGCTGCGGCCGGCATTTGGGAAAAGGTCACGATCACGGGCTTCCTGCGCCGGCAGGGGTGAGCCCCTACGGCGGCTCTTCGAGGTGACAGGCCACCCACTGCTCGTCTCCCACCACACGCAGCGTCGGCTCCTCCGTTCGGCAGCGGTCAAAGACGAAGGGACAACGGGTATGGAAGCGGCAGCCGCGCGGCGGGTTGATCGGGCTCGGCACGTCGCCCTTGAGGATGATCGGATTGCGCTGGGCGCCGGGCTCGGGCAGCGGCACCGCCGAAAGCAGCGCCTTGGTGTAGGGATGCCTTGGCGCGGCAAAGATCTCGCGGCGCGGCGCCACTTCCACGATCTTGCCGAGATACATCACTGCGACCCGATGCGTCATGTGCTCGACGATGGCGAGGTCGTGGCTGATGAACAACAGCGCCAAGCCGAACTCGCGCTGGAGGTCCTGGAGCAGATTGACGATCTGCGCCTTGACTGAGACGTCGAGCGCGGAGACTGCCTCGTCACACACGATCAGCTCGGGCTCGGCCGCGAGCGCACGGGCAATCCCGATGCGCTGGCGCTGGCCGCCGGAGAATTCGTGAGGCCTGCGGTTCAGCGCCTCGCGCGGCAGGCGCACGGTATCCATCAGCGCGGTGACGCGGACCTCGAGATCCTCCTTGGACTTGGCGAGACCGAAATTGCGGATCGGCTCGGCCAAGATGTCGCGCACGCGCATGCGCGGGTTGAGGCTGGAGAACGGGTCCTGGAACACCACCTGCACGCGACGGCGCATCTGGCGCATCGTGCTCGGATGCGCGTCGTCGATGCGCTGGCCGTCGAGAATGACCTGGCCCGAGGTGATCTCGAACAGTCGCAAAATGGCGCGGCCGACCGTCGACTTGCCACACCCGGACTCGCCGACCAGCGACAAGGTCTCGCCGCGCGCGATCTCGAAGGACACGCCGTCGACCGCATAGACGAACTCGGACTTGCGGCCGAACAGGCCCTTGTTGATCGGGAAGTGCTTCTTGAGGTCGTTGACCTGGAGCAGCGGGGGACTCATGCCGCGATCGCTCCCTTGGCGGCGTAATGACAGGCGGCGATGTGGCGCGGGCCCTTCTCTTCGAGCCCCGGCGCATATTGCCGGCAGAGGTCGGTCGCAAGCGCACAGCGGCCGGCAAAGACGCAGCCGATAATGGGCTTGCGGAGGTCAGGCACCTGCCCTGGGATCTCGGCGAGCCGCGTTGCGGTCCCGGCAAGCGATGAGCCGAGCTTCGGCACCGCGCCGAGCAGGCCTTGCGTATAGGGATGACGCGGCGAGCGGAACAGCTCGGCGACCGGCGCCTCCTCGACCTTGCGACCGGCATACATCACCATGACACGTTCGGCGATTTCGGCGACGACGCCGAGATCGTGGGTGATCAGGATGATGGCGGCGCCGACCCGGCGCTTCAAGTCCAGCATCAGCTTCAGGATCTGCGCCTGGATGGTCACGTCGAGCGCGGTGGTCGGCTCGTCCGCTATGAGAAGCTTCGGATTGCAGGCGAGCGCAACCGCGATCATCACGCGCTGGCGCATGCCGCCGGAGAGCTGGTGCGGATATTCGCCGACGCGCCGCTTCGGCTCGGGAATGCCGACCAGCGTCAGCATCTCGATCGCGTGCGCCTCGGCGGCCTGCTTGTCGAGCCCCTGATGGATCATCAAGGTCTCGCGGATCTGGCGGCCGACGGTCAGCACCGGGTTGAGGCTGGTCATCGGCTCCTGGAAGATCATCGAGATGTCGTTGCCGCGGATTGCGCGCATCTCGCGGTCCGACAGCTTCAGGAGATCCTTGCCGGCAAAGCGGATGCTGCCGGCGATCCTGCCCGGCGGCTCCGGGATCAGCCGCATCAGGGACATCGAGGTCACCGATTTGCCGCAGCCGGATTCACCGACGATGGCCAGCGTCTCGCCCTCGTTGACGTGGAAGGACACCCCGTCCACCGCGCGGTTGATGCCGCTGGGGGTGCGGAAGTGGGTCTGGAGGTTCTCGACTTCAAGCAGCGCCATCGCGATCAGCCCCGAGACATCTAAAGACGCTTGGCCAAGCGCGGATCGAGCGCATCGCGAAGGCCGTCGCCGAGCAGGTTCACGGCGAGCACGGTGACGGACAGGAAGGCCGCCGGGAAGAACACGATATAGGGCTTGACCTGCCACAGCGCGCGGCCCTCGGCCATGATATTGCCCCAGGACGGAATGGTTGGCGGCGTGCCGGCGCCGATGAAGGACAGGATCGCCTCCGTGATCATGGCGCTGGCGCAGATATAGGTCGCCTGCACCAGCATCGGCGCAACCGTGTTCGGCAGGATGTGACGCAAGATGATCATGGGCGTGCGCGTGCCGCAGGCGACCGCCGCGTCCACATAGGGCTGCTCGCGCAGCGACAGCACGACACTGCGCACGAGGCGCGAGACGCGCGGGATTTCGGCGATGGTGATGGCGAGGATGACGTTGCCGACGCTGCCGCGCGTCAGCGCCATCAGCGCGATCGCGAGCAGGATCGGCGGAATGGACATCAAGCCGTCCATGAAGCGCATCAGGATGCCGTCGGCCCAACGGATGAAGCCGGAGACCATGCCGATGGCAAGACCCGCCGCGGACGCGAAGATCGCGACCGACAGGCCGACGGTGAGCGAGACCCGCGCGCCAAACAGCACCCGCGAATAGATGTCGCGGCCGAGCACGTCGGTGCCGAACCAGAAATCGGCCGACGGCGCCCGTGTGCGCTTTGCGGGCGCAAGCGCGGTCGGGTCGACCGTCCCGAGATGAGGGGCGAAGACGGCGATCAAAACCAGTGCGAGCAACAACACGCCGCCGATCGCGACGGTGGGATGGCCGCGCAAGAGGCCGACGAAGCCGCGCCGGATCTTGACCGGCCGGAGGATCTCCGGCAGTCGCGGCGCGAGAACGAGGCCGGTGGGAAGCGATTGCGGATTGACGGTGGTGTCGGTCAATAGCGGATCCTCGGGTCAACGAGCGTATAGACGACGTCGATCATCAGATTGACGAGGACGTAAACGAAACTGAACAGCAGCACGATGCCCTGGATCACCGGATAGTCGCGGCGCAGGATCGCATCGATCGTGAGGCGGCCGAGGCCGGGAATCGCGAACACGCTCTCGGTCACGACCGCACCGCCGATCAGCAGCGCGATGCCGATCCCGATCACGGTGACGATCGGGACCGCCGCGTTCTTCAGCGCGTGAATGAACAGGATGCCGCCCTGCCCAAGGCCCTTGGCCTTGGCAGTGCGGATATAGTCCTGCTGCAGCACTTCGAGCATGGCTGCCCGCGTGATGCGCGCGACCAGCGCGATGTAGACGCAGCCGAGCGCGATCGCCGGCAGGATCAGGTTTTCCAGCCACGGCCAGAAGCCTTGCGCAAGCGGCGTATAGCCTTGCACCGGGAGCCATTCGAGCTCGAGCGCGAAGATGTAGGCGAGCATGTAGCCGACCACGAACACGGGCAGCGAGAAGCCGAACACGGCAAAGCCCATGATGACGCGGTCGATCAGGCTGCCGGCCTTCCACGCCGCCACCACGCCGAGCGGCACCGCCACCACGATCGTGAGCAGCAGTGTGACGACCATCAGCGACAGCGTCGGTTCGAGACGCTGCCCGATCATCGCCGAAACCGGCAGGTTGGTGAAGATCGAGGTGCCGAGATCGCCATGCAGGATGCGCCAGACCCAGCTTCCGAACTGGACCAGGAACGGACGATCGAGACCGAGGCTCTGGCGGATGCGCTCCACATCCTCCGGGCTCGCCTGGTCACCCGCGATCACCACGGCCGGATCACCCGGTGCGATGTAGAGCAGGCTGAACACGAACAGCGCGACGATCGCCATCACTGGCAAGGTCGCGACGATGCGACGGAGGATGTAGGAGAGCATCTGGCCTCAGCGCGCGATCATGCGGACTTCGTCACACCCCAGAAGAACGGCAGCGGCCCCTTGGTGATGCCGGAGACGTTCTTGCGCCAGGCGGTGTAGCTCAGGAAGAAGCCCGTCGGCACGTAGACGACGTCATCGAGCGCCGCCTTGTTGAGGCGGCCGATGGCGGCCTTCTCCTCGTCGAGGTTCTTGGCCTCGAACCAGGACGTGACCTCCTTCTCGGTCCCGGGGCTGTTGGGCCAGCCGAACCAGGCCTTGTCGCCGTTGGCGCGAATGGCGGTGTAGGGAGCCGGATTGATGCAGTCCGCGCCCGCGTGCCAGGTGTGGAACATGTTCCAACCGCCCTGCCCCGGCGGCGTTTTCTGCGCACGGCGGGAGCCGACCGTGCCCCAATCGGTCGCGACGAAGTCGACGTTCATGCCGAGCTTCTTCAAGAGGTCCGCGGTGACGTCGCCCTGCGCCTTAGTGATCGGCTGGTCCTGCGCCACGAGGCACGTCACGGGCTGGCCGGAATAGCCGCTCTCGGCGAGCAGCTTCTTGGCCGCATCGAAGTCGCGCTTGCCCTTCAGGATCTCGCCACCGACTTCGCTGTAGAGCGGCGTATTCGGCGTGAAGAAGCCGGGCAGCGGCTTCCACAGCGCGGTCTCGTCGCCGACGATCGCGCGCATGTAGTCTTCCTGGCTGAGCGCCATCAGCACCGCGCGCCGCGCCCGAACGTCGTTGAACGGCGGAAACAGATGGTTCATGCGGAACGAGCCGATATTGCCGAGGGGATCGCCGATGTCGACGCTGATGTTCTTGTTCTTCTTCAGGACTGGAACGAGGTCTGCAATCGGATTTTCCCACCAATCGACCTCGCCGTTCTGCAAGGCAGCGGCTGCCGTGGCCGGATCCGGCATCACGATCCATTCGATGCGGTCGAGCAGCATCTGCTTGCCGCCCGCGAGCCACGATGCTTTCTCTTGCCGCGGCTGATAGTCGGCAAATTTCTCGAACACCGCCTTCGCGCCGGGCACCCATTCGGCCTTGGCGAACTTCATCGGCCCGGAGCCGACATAATCCGTGATCTGCTTGAACGGATCGGTCTGCGCGATGCGCTCCGGCATGATGAAGCAGCACGGCGAATTGTTCTTGGCCAGCGCGTACAGCATCTTCGGGAAGGGCTGCTTGAGCACCCACTTGAAGGTGCGGTCGTCGACCGCCGTGAGCTCCTGCTGCAGCGCCTTGATCATCAGTCCCATGGGATCGCGCGCCGACCAGCGCGTCAGGCTTGCAACGACGTCCTTGCTCAGCACCGGCTCGCCGTCATGGAACTTGAGCGCCGGCCGCAGTTTGAACGTCCAGGTCGTGCCATCGTCGGTCACTTCCTCGGATTCGACCATCTGCCGTTGCGGCTGCAGCGAGGAATCAATGCCGTAAAGAGTGTCCCAGACCATCGCGGACGCATTGCGCACGACATACTGCGTGCCCCAGATCGGATCGAAATTGGCGAGATTGGCCTGCGGCACGAAACGCAGGGTGCGTGCCGCCGCACCCTGGGCGATCGCCGGGGCCGACAGGCCACCCGTCAACGCCAGACCGCCCGCGCCTGCCAGTCCCTTCAATACGGTCCTGCGATCCATCAAGTCCTCCCAGTAATGCCGTGATGCCAGCTGTTCATTGGCAATGGGGCAAGTGAAACCGAGCCCATTTGCAAGCAAATGCTATGCCACTAAATCCGCCTTCGCCAGCGGGATCTCATCGCCTTTCCGGACGATACGGGCTCAGAGGGCGGCCACCAGCGCCGGCCCGGCCTCGATGTGGGGGATCGCCTCGACCAATTTGCGCGTGTAGTCGGTCTTCGGATTTTCGAACAGAGCCCGGCTCTCGCCCTGCTCCACGATGCCGCCATTGCGCAGCACGATGGTGCGATCGCACAGCATGCGCACGACGTTGAGATCATGGCTCACGAACAGCAGCGCGATGTCGTTCTCGCGCCTGAGGCGGTCGAGCAGCTGCAGCACCACCGCCTGCACGGAGACGTCGAGCGCGGCGGTCGGCTCGTCCAGCACAAGGAGCCGCGGCCGGCAGGCAATGGCGCGGGCGATGCCGACGCGGGCTTTCTGGCCGCCGGAGAGCTGATGCGGAAACCGCGGCAACAGATCCAGCGGCAATCCCACGCGCTGCGCGCACTCTTCCACGCGTTGGCGCAGCGCCTCGCCAGCGCGCATGCCGTCGAGTCGCATCAAGGGGTGGGCAATGCAGTCGAAGGCGGTGAAGCGCGGGTTGAGGCTCTCGTTCGGGTCCTGGAACACCATCTGAATGTTTTTGCGCAATGGCGAGCGGTGAAAATCACGCGACGCTACGTGCCCGATCGACTGACCGTCGAACACGATGTCGCCTTCGCTCGGATCGATCAGGCGGCAGATCATCCGCGAAGTCGTGCTCTTGCCGGAGCCGGACTCGCCGACGAGACCGACACTTTCGCCGCTGGCCACCGTCATCGAGAAGTCGGCGACTGCTGCTGAGCCCTGGTCGAAGCGCTTTGCGAGCTTCCGTACTTCCAGAAGCGGCGGCGTGCCGTGCGCGAGCGTCGGCCGCGGCTTGCCGAGAACGGCCGTGTAACGCTCCCTCTCCTCTTCCGTCACGAGGTCTTCGATCCGTGACGTCGCCGTCGGCGACGCCGCAACCAGGCGTCTCGTATAGGCGTGCCGTGGCGCGCTGAAGAGAGTGCTCGGGCTCGCCTCCTCGACGATGCGGCCACGCTCCATCACGGCGATGCGGCGGCAATAGCGCGCTGCGAGCCCGAGGTCGTGCGTGATCAGGATCGTCGCCATGCCGCGCGCGGCCGCGATGTCTGCCAAGAGATCCATCACCACCTTCTGCGTGGTGACGTCGAGCCCGGTGGTCGGCTCGTCGGCGATCAACAGTGCGGGATTGCAGGAGATCGCAATCGCGATCATGACGCGCTGGCACATGCCGCCGGAGAGCTCGTGCGGATAGGCGTTCATCCGCTGCTCGGGATCGCGGATCTGGACGGCGCGCAACAACTCCAGCGCCTCGGCGCGCGCGGCCTGTTTCGAGATACGCTTGTGCGTAAGGATCGCGTCCGCGATCTGCAGGCCGATCGCTCGGATCGGATTGAGCGCCGCCCGCGGGTCCGCAGGCGCGCGCGGCCTCGACCCAGCCGACATTGCGGCGGACGTTGACCTCGGCCCGCGCGAAGCGGATGTAGAATGGAAGATTGATGATCGCGGTCGCGATCACGATGTTTTCGATCCGGTTGCCGAGGGCTGCGACCATCGCCATCGCCAGCACGAACAGTGGAAACGCCATCATCACATCGACGAAACGGCCGACGGTGCGATCGAGGCGGCCGCCCGCATAGCCGCAGAACGCGCCGACGACGGCGCCGATGACAAAGGAGATTCCGACCGCGGAGACTGCGATGGCAAGGTCGAGCCGCGCGGCGATGACGAGACGGCTGAACACGTCGCGGCCGAGCTGGTCGGTGCCGGCAATATGCGCCGCACTCGGCGGCAGCAGTGCCTCCGAGACATTCGAGGCCACCGGATCGTAAGGCACGATCCACGGTCCGAAGATCGCGACCAGGACGAACAGCGTCACCCCGGCCGCAGCCACCGCCGTGAGCGGATTGCCGCGCAGGATCCAGACCGAATGGCGAAGTGTGGCGCTGGTCATTCGATCGACACCCTGGGATCGGCGATACCGTAGCAGATATCGACCACGAGATTGACCAACACGAACAGGCTGGCCATCAGCAGCACGAAGCCCTGCACCGGTGCATAGTCGGAGGACAGCAGCGCATCGAGCGCATAGGAGGCAACGCCCGGCCAAGAGAACACCTTCTCCACCAGGACGTTGGCGCCCAGCATCGTCGAGAACACGATGCCGGCGATGGTGATGACCGGCAGGATCGCATTGCGCAGCGCGTAGGTCACGACCACCTTGCGCCAGGATAACCCGACCGAGCGCGCAGTGCGCACGAAATCGCTGCCGAGCGAGACCAGCATCGAGGCCCGCGTGATCCGCGCCAGCGGGGCGATCACGAACAGCGCCATGCTCACCGCCGGCAGCATCAATTGCCTGCAGGCCGTCCACCAGCCCTCGAGATCGCCGGCGAGCAGGAAATCGATCGAAAGAAAGCCGGTGCGCTGCGGCGGCAGCGAGGTGAAGACGTCGATCCGCCCGGTCGGATCAGGCGCAAGCCCGAGCAGATAATAGAATACGTAGATCAGTAGCAGGCCCGAGACGAAGGTCGGCACGCAGACACCGAGCGCGCAGAACAGCCGCACGCCGTGATCGATGACCGACCCCGGCCGTAGCGCCGCGATGACGCCGAGCGGCACCGCCGCAATCAGCGCGATCAGGAGCGCGGTGAAGGTGAGCTCCAGCGAAGCCGGCAGCCGCTCGCGCAGGTCCTTCAGCACCGGCTGGCCGGTCATCATGGAGCGGCCGAGATTGCCGTGGCTGATGTCGGAGAGATAGAACACGAGCTGCTCCGGCACCGACCTGTCGAGGCCCATCTGCTTGCGGATCAGCTCGATCTCCTCCTTGCCGGCATTGGGCCCCGAGGCGAAGAACACCGCGGGATCTCCGGGCAGGACGCGCATCAGCAGGAAGGTGAAGACCAGCACGCCGAACAGCGCCGGCAGCGACGACAGAAGCCGCCTGCCCGCCCGCACGAGCGTTGCGCCAAGACCGGTCATCGCTCTTCAGAGCCTCCTTCGCTTTCCGATATCACTTGCGGCTGACGTCGCGATAGTCGACCTGGCGATGGAACTCGTAGGTGTAGCCTTCGATCGACGGCGCCATGACGGCGTCCTGGTTTGGCTGCCACAACATGATCTGCGGCATCAGATCAAAGTGCATCGCGTTGAGCTTGCGGCCGGCTTCCTCATACTTGGCCTTATCAGGCTCGAAGCGCGCCTCCTGCGCGATCGCGGCAAGCTCCGGGTTGTTGATCGAAGAGTAGTTCCAGCGCTGATTGCCGGTGTAGAAGTTGCGGTAGAAGTAATCGGTCGACGGCAGCCAGGCGACGATGCCCTCCGTGTAGAAGGGAAGCTTCTTCTCGTTGATCTGCGTCGACATCTGCGCGTCCGGCAACTTCTGGATGTCGACCTTGATCCCGATCTTGCCGAGCGATTCCTTCACGAGAGCCGCCATCGGCTCGGCGGTCGAGGCCTGGCCGACGTTGAAGCTGAAGGTGGTCGAGAAGCCCTCGGGGAGACCTGCGGCCTTCAGATATTCCCTGGCCTTGTCGAGGTCGAGCTTCACCGGCTGCTGGAACGGATAGATTCCGTTCGCCGGCTTGCCGTCCGCCCAGGTTGCGCCGAACAGCGGCGAACCGCGGCCGAACAGGGCGGCCTTGAACATGTCGTCGTAGGGCAGCGCGTAAGCGATGGCGCGGCGGACATTGACGTTGTCGAAGGGCGGGATCTGGTTGTTCATGGAGACGTAGGTGATCGCATTGTATTGCGGCGTCGAGACCACCTTCAGCTTGCCCTTGGCTTCCAGCGACTGCACGTCGCTGGCCTGCAGATCGAGCACGAGATCGGCATCGCCGCGCTCGACGAGGTTGGCGCGGGTCGCGGGCTCCGGCACCGATTGCACGATGATGCGCTTGAAGAAGGCCGGCTTATTGGCCGAGCCGCGGTTCCAGTCCTCGTTGCGCTTGACGATCACCTGCTCGCCGGGCTTGAAGCTCTCGACCACATAGGCGCCGCTGCCGGCGGTGTGCTCCTTCAGCCAGGCTGTTGCCCACGGATCGTCAGCCGTCGCGTGCTCCTTTGCCACTTTCGAATTGATGATCATGGGATAGACGGTCGCGAGATTCGGCAGCGCGAGCTTGTCGGGTTTTGGCAGCGTCACCTCTATGGTGAAGGGATCGACCACCTTGAACTGGTCGGCCGACGTCAAAGAGCCGGTGAGCAGCTGCGCCTTGCCGAGGATCGGCGCGGTGACGCAGCGATCGAGCGACCATTTCACGTCCTCGGCCGTGACGGGCGAGCCGTCCTGGAATTTTGCGTCCTTGCGCAGGCGGAAGGTGAGCTTCAGGCCGTCGGGGCTGACCTCGTAGGATTCGGCGAGCTCGCCCGTGATCGTGTCGAGATCGAACACCCATTTGCCGTTGAGCTGCTTGCGGCCGAACGCGACCAGACGGTCATAGGTGCTCATGCTCAATGCGAAGGACTCGCGGGTCGAGCCGGGGATGTTGGGATCGAGCGTGTTGACGGACGCGCCGGTCACGTAGCGCAATGTCTCTGCCCTGGTTTGCGCTTGCGACGGCGCGGTGACGATGAGCAACAGTGCGGTGATAGCGAGCACTGAGGTCGCCGGCCTGAAAGACACAAAACGCATCGGTTTTTCCCTGAATTTCGAACGAGAACGCCAGCAAGGCAGGTTAAGAGAGAAGCAAGTTGCGCGCCAGTCTCATCGGCCGTTTTGCGGACGAATCGTCGCGGCGGCGCATAGATGGTCACAGCGATCCCCCCATTTTTCGCGCCGGCCGCGTGACCACGGCCTGCGGCGCGTCATAGGCGCTGAGCGAGGCCCAATGGCGGGCGATATCGGCGCGGAACAGGCCGCGCGTCAGGCCGTGGACCAGCTTTGGAACGGCAGTCGTCATCGCATTGATCGAGGATCCCGACGGACCGAAGCTCATGGTGGAGGCAATGGCGAAGAGATGGATGTCGGAGATCCACGGTGTCTTTCCCGGCACGAGCTCGGTGAAGGCGTAATCATCGGCAAGATAGGGAAAGCGGCCGAGGCGTTCGTTGCGCTCGTCCTCGGGCGGCTGGTAGCGGTCGGCCCAGGTCGCGATATTACCGGCGCACTTGGCGAGCTCGCCGCGGCCGCCAAAGTTCATGTCGATGCCGGTGCCGCAGATGACGAAATCGGCGGTGATCGCGCCGCGTGGCGTCTCCAATTCGATGGCCTCGCCGGTCTTGCGCGCCGCCTCGACCGGCGCGCCCTCGTGCAGCGTAAAATTGGCGTGCCGCGCGCAGCGGTCATAGGTTGGTTGCGGAAATCCCTCGCGCATCTCGAGGATCTTGCGCATGAAGCGCCAGCGCCAGGTATCGTCGAGATCGCTGAGATGGCGCAGGAAGCCGCGGAAGGTCAGCCAACGATAGGGCTGGATCACCTGGATCTGCGCACGCCGGCAGAGCAGGTGCACTTCGGCGGCACCGGCTTCCAGCGCCGTTGCCGCATTGTCGAAGGCAGAGGCGCCGGCGCCGATCACGGCGACGCGCTTGCCGCGCAGGCTTTCGAAATCGATGTCGTCGGCGACGGTCGCGACCGAACTCGCCGGCAGATGCGCGAGCTGCTCCGGAATCATCCAGCCGCCCATGCCCTCCTGCCCCGTCGCCAGGACGATCTTGCGGACGTAGAGCGTCTCGACCTCTCCTGCCCGTTTCACGCGCGCGGCGAGCAGGCCGTCAGACGCAGGCGCAATCTCGAGGAGCTCGCAACCGTTGCGTACCGGCAAGGCGATCGTGCGCCGCAGCCAGAGCAGATACGCCGCCCAATGGGCGCGCGGGATCAGGTCGAGTGCCTGCCAGCTCTCCTTGCCGAAGCGGGCCTCATGCCAGGACTGGTAGGTCAGGCTGGGGATATCGAGGTCCGGACCGGTGTAGTCCTTTGGACTGCGCAGCGTCGGCATGCGGGCATAGGTGAGCCACGGGCCCTCCTTCCCTTCCTCGGCCTTGTCGATCAGCAGGATGTTGCTGACGCGGGAGCGCAGCAGGCCGAAGCCGATGGCGATGCCCGACTGGCCTGCGCCGACGATGAGCACATCCAGCGCCGTCTTGCCGTCGGGTCCCGTTTTCGCTTCGAGCCACGCGGCGCCGGGATGGGCGATCCGCGCCAGATCGGCGCGAATATCAGCTTCGAGCTGGGTGAGCGCCTCACTCATGCCGCGAGCCAGCCTCCGTCGACCACCATCACGGTGCCCGTCGTGAACGAAGAGGCATCGCTGGCGAGATGCAACGCGGCCTGCGCGACCTCTTCGGCCTGACCGAACCGCTTCATGGCGTGGCGGTTGCGCGAGGCCTCACGCACCTCATCTGGATTGGCGTGACGGGCAAAGCTGCGGCGAAGCATCGGCGTGTCGATCGCGCCCGGCGCAATCGCGTTGACGCGAATGCCGTCCGTTGCGAAATCCACCGCCATCGTCCGCGTCAGGCTGACGATTGCGCCCTTGGCGGCGATATAGGCGCTGTTGCCCTTGCCGCCGGCGATCGCAAGCTGCGAGGCCAGCGTGATGATCGAGCCGCTGTTCTGCCGCTGCATCTGCGGCACCGCGGCCCGCGCCCACAGCCAGGTGCCGCCGACATTGGCGCGGAACACCGCGTCCCAGTCTTCCGGACTCGTGGTCAGCACCGAGCCGCCGCAGGAGAACCCCGCAGCGGTCATCAGGATGTCGAGCCGACCGTGCCGCGTGACGACATCGCCGACAACCGCCTCGGCGAACGCGGCATCGCCGACGTCGCCGACATGCGTCGTTGCCTCGCTCAGCAGCTTCAGCGTGTCTTGAAGCCCTGCAGCATCACGATCGACCAGAGCAAGGCGCGCGCCTTCCTCCGCGAACAGTTTTGCGCTGGCGCGGCCGATCCCCGAGCCCGCTCCCGTGATGATCGCCGTGCGCCCCTGCAGCCGCATGTCAAATCCCCTCCTTGTGCTGCACCCACCAGGCGCTCATCGCGGCAGCGGATTCGGCGCAGCCAAACCGCGCGCGCCAGCCGAATTCGTCGGCCATCCGCCTGACCGACAGCGGCGCGCGATCCCCGCCATGAAGCTTGATGACGGTCTTCTCTCCGGGAGACACGAGCCGGCACTCCAGCCCGGGATGCAGGGCCGCAAACGCCTCGCCCCATTGCAGCGCCGACCACGCCACGCCGCTGGAGATATTGTAAAGCCGATCGCGCGGCCGCTCGGCCTCGATCAGCAGTGCCACTGCCTCGGCGACGTCCGGCGCATAGGTCCAATCTTTGATTCCAGGAGCTGGCAAGAGCGCCGGTTCGCCGCGGGCGAACGAAGCGAGAATTTGGAACTGGAGGCTCGGCGTATCTCGCACCGAGCCGGGCCGCTCCCAAGGACCGAACACGGCACTCAAGCGCACGCTCAGGAAATCACCGCCAAAGAGCTCGGCATGGCGCGCTACGGAGCGCTCGGAGATGAATTTGCTGATGGCGTAGAACGAGACGGGATCGCAGGGCGTTTCCTCGTCCAATATCCGGTGACGTTGACCTGCTGCCCCGTAGGCCGACGCCGACGAAAGATTGATGACGCGGCGAACACCATGGCGGATCGCCGCAAGCAGAATGGGAATCTGCGCCATCACGTTGATTTCGAGAACGCGCGCGGGCGATGCCCGTTCGAGGTCATCGCCGGCGGTGACCGCGGCGCCCAGCACGATCGCGTCGCAGCCCTGTGCCATGAGGGCGTCGATGCCTTGCGCGTCGGTGATGTCGCCCTGAACGACCTTGAGCCGCTCGCGATAGTCGGCAAGCGATCGCTGCGCAGCCGGTGGCAGCGGCGAACGATCATGCAGCGTCACCTCGTGTCCGCGCGCAAGCAGCACCTCGGCAAGATTGAGGCCGACAAACCCGGTGCCGCCGAAGATGACGATCTTCATCGCGAGCGATCCACCGTCACAGCAGTTTTGCTCCGAAATTCCGTTCCGGATCCATGTCGGCGACGAGCCGGCCCGTCGGCTTTGCCGCCTCGCCGCCGCTGCGCGCCAGGAATTTTCCGCTGCCGGCGCTCGCGAGACACTTGTTGCCGTCGATGATCACGCGGCCGCGCGAGAGCACCGATACCGGCCAGCCCTTCAGCTTGCGACCCGAGAACGGCGTGTAGCCGGCGAGATCGTGCATCATCTCGTCGGCAATCGTGACCTCGCGGTTTGGATCCCAGATCGCGATATCGGCATCGGCCCCGACCGCGATCGAGCCCTTGCGCGGATGCAGATTGTAGATTTTTGCCGGCGCGGTCGCGGTCAGCTCGACGAATTTTTCCAGGCCGAGCCGCCCCTTCGACACCATCGCGTCGAACAACAGCGGCAGCCGCAGCTCAAGCCCCGGCAGGCCGTTGGCGACCTGCTTGAAATTGGGATTGGGGCCGGCGCGCAGCTTGCCGGTCTCATCGTAACGATACGGCGCGTGATCGGAGGAGATGGTCTGGAGATCGCCGAGCGAGAGCGCCTGCCACAGCGCCTCCTGGTCGGCATGCGTGCGCGGCGGCGGGCTGCACATCCATTTGGCGCCTTCGGCGCCGGGCTTGTCGAGATCGTGGGCGGTGAGGAACAGATATTGCGGGCAGGTCTCGGCGAACACCTTGAGCCCCTGCCCGCGCGAGTCGCGGATCACCTTGGCGCCTTCGGCGGTCGAGACATGGAAGATCATGATCGGCTGGTCGATCAGCGCGGCCATGCCGATCAGGCGTGTGAACGCTTCCGCCTCCGACACGCGCGCGTGGCTGACGGCGTGATATTTCGGCATGGTGTAGCCGCGCGCAAGCAGCCGCTTCACCATCCAGGCGATGATGCCGTGATTCTCGGCATGCGCACACAGCATCGCGCCGGACTCGCGCGCGGCGAGCAGGATGTCGAGCAAAGGCTCGTCATCGACCTTGAGCCGGTCGTAAGTCATGAAGATCTTGATCGACGCATGGCCCTGCTTCACCAGCGACGGAATGTGCTCCTCCACCGTCTCCCTGGTCGCATCCGCGATGATCATGTGAAAGGCGTAGTCGATCACCGCACCCTTCTTCGCCAGCGCGTGATAATCCTCCACCACCTGTGGCAGCTTCATCCCGACATGCTGGGCGGCGAACGGGATCACCGTGGTGGTGCCACCGAACGCGGCCGAGACCGTCGCGCTCTCAAAAGTGTCGGCGTTCATGATGCCGGCGGCCGACAACTGCTCGATATGGGCGTGGCTGTCGACGCCGCCGGGCAACACCAGCTTGCCGCGTGCGTCGATCTCGCGCTTGGCCGCCGGAAGCCCGCGGCCGACGGCGGCGATGGTTTCGCCTGATATGGCGACGTCGGCCTCGAAGACGTCGGTCGTGGTCGCGACACGGCCGCCGCGGATGATCAGGTCGTAAGCGGGTTCAGTCATGAGGCACTCCGTGATAGGCTCAAGGCATGCAATTGCAATTTCGCAGGAAGACCATGATGTCCCGTCCGCGCATTCTCGTCATCAATCCGAATTCCAATCCTGCGGTCACGCGAGGGCTGGAGGATGCGCTGAAGCCGCTCGGTTTCGAAGGCGGGCCGGAGCTGGTCTGCCAGACGCTGGCCGAGGGTCCCTTCGGCATCGAAAGCCAGGCGGACGTCGACAGCGTTGCGATGCCGCTGCGAAAGCTCGTCGAAAGCGACAACGGCTCGGCCGCCTTCGTCATCGCCTGCTACAGCGATCCCGGGCTTCAGGTCTGCCGCGAAGGCACCGACCGCCCCGTGTTCGGCATCGCCGAGTGCGGCGTGCTGACGGCGCTTTCCCGCGCTGAGACCTTCGGCGTCATCGCAATTGCGCAGCGTTCGATCGCGCGGCACATGCGCTATCTCAGGCAGATGGGACTGACCGAGCGCCTTGCCGGCGAGCGGCCGCTGAACATGAGCGTTGCGGAAACGGCCTCCGGTGAAGGCACGCTGGCCAAGATGATCGAGGTCGGTCGCGCGCTGCGCGACGAGGACGGCGCCCGCGCCATCGTGATGGGCTGCGCCGGCATGGCGCGCCACCGCCGCCCGCTGGAAGACGCGCTCGGCATTCCCGTGATCGACCCGACACAGGCGGCCGTCACCATGGCGCTGGGTACGGTGCAGTTCTCGGCTCACTAGGCGTCCTTCAGCTCTTTGGCAACTTGGCGCGCGAGCCATTGCGCATGGCTCTCGCGCGTCAAAGCAAACGTATCCCGCTGCGTCGTGTAGAGATTGCCGAACATGCGGCCGATCGGCCGGTAGGCGTCGAGATCGATATACATGTTGGCGGTGTCGACGAGCCCCTCACGCGCGTGCACCCTGAGCACCTCGCCGACCAGGAGCTCACGATCCGGAGAGAAGTTCAGCACGACGTGGCGCCGGCATTCCAGCGCGAAGGGCGCGGCGGCGAGGCGCGGCACCTTCACATCGATCGAGGGAAGCGTCGCAAGCCCGGTCGCGGCGACCTCGCTATCGCCGGAGGGAAAATCGACGGCGCAGTCGTTCATCGCCACCGACAGCGCCTCATCGACCATGTGCACCACGAACTCGCCGTCGCGATGGATGTTGCGGGTCGTGTCCTTCGGCGAGCGATCCGGCTTGTGCTGGAGCCCGAGCACGATCAGCGCTGGATTCTCCGAGAACACGTTGAAGAAGCTGAACGGCGCGGCGTTGACCGCACCATTCTCGTCCAGCGTCGTGACCAGCGCGATCGGCCGCGGCACGACCACGCCGCAAAGCAGCTTGTAGCGATCGCGCGGATCGAGTTCACGCAGCGGGATGCCCTTGTCCACCGTCGGCCTCACGTCTCCGGCGGCGGCACCACGCCGGTCTGGCTGGTGATCAGGCCATAATGCTCGACGCGGCGGTGCCGCGCGAAATCGAAAATCGTTGTCTTGCCGAAGGTGGTGGCGTCGAGGTCGCACGCGTGGACCAGAACCTCGTCGTCCTCGGTCTTGGCTTCGGCGACGATCTCGCCGTTGGGATCAACGATCAGGCTGCCGCCGAACAGCGGGTGGCCGTCCTCGACGCCGGCCTTGGCCACCGCGACCACCCAGGTCGAGTTCTGGTAGGCACCGGCCTGCACCGAGAGGCTGTTGTGGAACAAGCGCTTCTCGACGCCCTCCTCGCTTCTTTCCGCATTCACGGAAGGCGTATTGTAGCCGATCAGCACCATCTCGACGCCCTGCAAGCCCATGACCCGATAGGTCTCCGGCCAGCGGCGATCGTTGCAGATGGCCATGCCGATGATACCGCCCAGCGTACGCCAGACGTTGAAGCCGAGATCGCCCGGCTCGAAATAGCGCTTCTCCAGATGCTGATGCGAGCGCTTGGTGTCGTACTCGACGTGGCCGGGCAAATGGACCTTGCGGTATTTGCCGACGATATTGCCGGATTTATCCGTGAGGATCGCGGTGTTGAAGTGATGGCCGTCTGGCGTCAGCTCCGCATAGCCGAAATTCATCGCCATCCCGTGCTGCGCCGCACGCTCGAACAGCGGCTTCGTCGCCGTGTTCGGCATCTCGCGCTCGAACCAGATGTCGAACTCGGAGCGATCCTCCACGTACCAACGCGGGAAGAACGTCGTCAGCGCCAACTCAGGATAGACGATGAGGTCGGCACCCTTGCTCTTGGCCTCGTCCATCAGCGCGATCATGCGCTTGACCACGGCGTCGCGGCTGTCGGCCCTCTGGATCGGGCCCATCTGGGCGGCAGCAACATTGACGATACGCATCAGTGAATTCCTGGTGATGTCTTGGTAGAAGATGTCTTGGTAGAAGATGTCTTGGTAGAAGATGTCTTGGCAGAAGCCACAATTTCAACGATGTGCCGGCGCGCGCAGCTTAACGCAGCATCGCCCGAAATTTCCAGCCTGCGGCGTGCGAGACGGCAAGATACGCTTTGCATGACCTGCATTCACCCGTGCTCCTCGTCAGCAATATCGAGACCGTGGTCGAGCGCATCGAGCAGCAGCGTAGCCTCGCGCTCGGAGATCACCAGCGGCGGTGCCAGGAACAGCGAGGTCTGCTCGCCGCTCGTCCCGATCACCGCACCCGCCTCCAGCGCGCGCTCCGCAACGCGTGAGGCGATCGGCACCTCGGGGGTGTCGGCGTGCCAGGTGCGCCAGTCCGGGCCGTGCAACTCCACAGTCCAGTGCAGTCCCTGCCCCGCGACGCGCCGCACGCTCGGATGCTTTTGCGCGATCGCAAGCAGGCGACCGGTGAACAGCTTCTCCAAGTCTTGCACGTGCTCCAGAATATTGTCGTCGCTGACGACCTTCAAATAGGCGCTGACGGCCGCCATGCTGATCGGATGGCCGCGCAGCGTGCCGTAGTTCTGCCAGCTCGTGCCCTTGAGCCGCTCGACGATGTGCTTGGACACCACGACCGCAGCCACCGCTGCCGCGCCGCCGCCGAGCGATTTGCCGAGAGTGACGATGTCGGGGCGGCTCCGCGCGCCCTGGAACGCGAACCAGCGGCCGGCTCGGCCTGCGCCGGTGACGACCTCGTCGGCGATCCAGTACGAGCCCGCCTGCCGCGCGCAGCGCGCCACCTCGTCCTGATAGGCGCTGTCGTAATAGATGCCTCCTTGCGTGTAATGGATGATCGTCGCCGCCGTGTCCGAGAGCAGACGCGTGGCATCGGCGAGATATTCGCTCGGCGGGGTATGATTGGCCGGCGCGCCATAAATGGCACCATCCGGCGCCGGCAGGATCCGCACCGGCGCCATCGGCGCCGGCAGCTTCGAGCCGCCTGCGTGCACGGCGAGGCCTCCGTGCCATTGCGGCTGCACGGTCATGCTGCGCGACAGGCCGGTGATGCCGTGATAGGCGCGCTCGCGCGTTGCGAGGGCCGAGCGCTGCGTCAGCGCCTGGCAGAGCGACAACGCCATGTCGTTCGCCTCGCTGCCGCTGATGCAGAAGCGGACCGCGCCGACCCAGTCCTCTTCGCCCGCAAAGGCGGTCGCCATCAGATCATCGGCGGCCTGCTCGCGGCCGACCCAGGTCCAGCCTTCGTTGACGACGGGCGTGTCCGCCGCGCGGCGGATCGCCTCCACCATCGCGGGATGGCGATGGCCGAGACCGCCGCCGGTGTTGCTGCCGTCGATCAGCTTGCGGCCGTCGGACAAGTGGAAGTAGACGCCCTCGCCGCCGACCACGGCCATCGGCGCGGCCTCGCCCGCATTCAGCCCGGTTCGCAACAATCTGCTCATCGCGGGGCTCCTTACTCTGTGGCCACGGCGCCGTAGCCGCCGCCGCCGCACATCTCGATCGTGACGAGATCGTCTTGCCGCAACACCAGGTTCGATTTGCCGTCGATCGCGATGTTCGCGCCCTGCCTGACCAGCGAGATGCGGCAGGCCCTGCCGGATTCGCCGCCCTGCATGCCCCAGGGCGCAATCACCATCCGCTCGATGCAAGTGGTCAGGTGCATCGAGGGCGCGAGGATACGATAGGTGCGGACCGAGCCGTCACCACCGCGATGGACCCCTGCGCCACCGGACCGCCGGCGGATGGCCTGCTGCTCGAGCCGGATCGCGTAGTTCGCCTCGATCACCTCGACCGGCGTGTTCGACGTGTTGGACAGATGCACCCGGGTTGCGGAGGTGCCGGCCCGATCGTGCCGCGCGCCTTCGCCACCGCCATGGACCTCGTAAAGCATCTTCCATGATCCGTTCGGCCGCGGCTCGGCAAAGAACAGCACGCCCGCGGTAGTCGCCCCGCCCGCCGACAGGCGCTCGGGAATGGTGCCCTGCATGGCGCGGAAAATCGCATCGACGATGCGCATGGAGGTCTCGTGGTTGCCGGCGGCAACGGAGGCGGTCCAGCCGGGCTCGAGGATCGAGCCCGGGCGCGTGATGATAGTCAGAGGCCGCAGCGCGCCGGCGTTCTGCTGCATGTCGCGTCCGCTCATGATGCGCGCGGCATAGGCGACAGCCGAGCGCGCCATGAATGGCGTCGTGTTGCAAAAATTGGAGACGCGGTCGCAGCTTTCGGAGAGGTCAAAGATCGCCTCGTCGCCGCGAATGGTGATCTTGACGTGGATACGCGCCGGCGCGTTGTTCGCGCTGCCGTCGTCGAGGTAGTCCTCGCCTTCGTAGACGCCGTCCGGCAGGTCGTGCAACGCCTCGCGCATCTCGATCTCGGAGAGATCGTGCAGGCGCGATTGCGTCGCCACGAAGACGGCCTTGCCATGCTCGCGGCAGAGCTCGATAATGCGCTTTTCGCCGGCTTTCGTCGCCGCGATTTGCGCCAGAAGATCGCCCTCGCAGGATTCGGCGTCGCGGACATTGGCCTTGAGCAGCTGCACGATCGGCAGGTTGAGGCCGGCCGCGGTCGCGATCAGCACCGGCGGAATCCGCATCGCCTCCTGGAACGTGTCGATGGCCTTGGCAAAATAGCTGCCAGGCCAGGTGCCGCCGATATCGGGCCAGTGCGCGAGGCTGACCGCGAAGGCCACGATTTCGCCCTCGAAGAAGACGGGCCGCACGACCTTGACGTCATTGAGATGATTGCCGCCGAGCGCGCCGACATTATAGATCACGACGTCGCCGTCATTCAGGCTGTCGCGCGGCATCACCTTCAGTAACTCCGGGATGGTGTAGGCCATCGCGCCGAGATGGATCGGAATGTCGCGACCCTGCCCGACCAGGCCGCCGTAGCCATCGGTGATCGCCGACGACAGGTCGCCGGCCTCGCGCAGCAGCGGCGAGCGCGCCGAGCGCGTCATCACCAGGCTCATCTCCTCGGCCGCGGCCGAGAGCCCGTGCCTGATAACCTCGACGACGAACGGATCGAGCTTCATGCCGCCCCCCGCGTCAGGAATAGATTGCCGGCGGTATCAGGCTTTGCCTGCCAGCCCGGCGGCACTACCACAGTCGACCACGCATCTTCGATGATGGCCGGACCGCTGACGGTCTCCGTGAGCGCGGCGCGGTCGATGATTGCTGTCGCGATCTCGTGGACGCCGTCGAACGAGCAGCTGCGCGTACCCCTGGACTCCGCCCTCGCTGCCGTGGCCGGCCGGCTCACGGCGGTCGTCGATGGACGGCGGGCCTGAGCCCGCACGGATTCAATCACGCAAGGCTCACCGGTCGCATAGCCGAACAGCGCGTGATGCCGCGCCAGGAAATCCTGCTTCAGCCTGGCGACATCGAGCGGCAGCACGAACGGCACCGGAATGGCGTCATTCTGCGCGGCATAGCGCATCAAGGCCACCAACTCGACCTGGATCTCCGCCTTCGCAACGCCGTTGGCGAGAAGCGGTGCCGAGGCATCGGCACTCAAGGCCTCGATCCGCTCCGACACGCGCGCGAAATCGATGCCGTCGAGGGCGGCGCGAAGGGTCTGCTGCTGCAGGAAGCTGAAATCGGCGGTGAGGCAGCCCAGCGCCGAGAACGCACTCGAGGCGCTGGGCACGACGACCTCTGCGATCCCGTAGAGATCGGCGAGACCGGCCGCATGCATCGGGCCGCCGCCGCCGAACGCGAGCAGCGTGCAGTCGCGACCGTCGATGCCGCGCTCGACCGTGACACGGCGGAGCGCGCGGGCCATGGTCGCGTTCGCGACCTTGATGATGCCGAGCGCTGTTTCGGTGAGGCTCAGTCCGAGCGCGCGCGCGATCGGCTCGATGACGCGCTTTGCGGCCGCGATGTCGATCCCGATGCGGTCACCAAGCTTGGTCTCGGGATTGAGATAGCCGAGCACGGCATTGGCATCGGTGATTGTCGGCTCCGTGCCGCCGCGGCCGTAGCAGGCCGGTCCAGGCTCGGAGCCGGCGCTCTCCGGCCCGACCGCCAGGCCGCCGGGACCGTTACGCACGATCGATCCGCCACCCGCGCCGATGGAATGAACCGCGAGCATAGGCTGGCGCAGCGGCTTGTCGCCGAGCATGCGGCCGTCGGTCATCTCGGCCTGCCCATCCACGATGAGGCAGACGTCGGTCGTGGTGCCGCCCATGTCAAATGTCAGCATCCGCGAGGCGCCGAGCTGGCGCGCGATGCTGACGGAAGCCGAGACACCAGCGGCCGGGCCCGACATCGCCATCACCAAGGGCCGTCGCTTCACCGCCGAAATCGGAACCATCGCGCCGGCCGAATGAAACACCTGCAAGCCGGGGCCGATCGGCAGCCGCTGCTCCAACTCGCTCAGATATTCGACCGCGATCGGCATCGCGGCGGCGTTGAATACGGTCGCGGAGGTCCGCTCATATTCGCGCGCCTCGGGATTGACCTCGTGCGAGAGCGAGACATGAGCGACGACATCCTTGAGCCGCTCACCCAGCATCTTTTCATGCACCGGATTGGCATAAGCGTGAAGCAGAGCGACCGCGACGCTCTGAACGCCGGTCTCCTTCAGCCAGGCCAGCAGACGCTCGATCTCCGCTTCCTCCAATGCCTTCAGCACCCGGCCCTCGTGATCGAGGCGCTCGGCGAGCCCGAAGTAGCGTTCGGGCGGCACCAAAGGCGGCGATTTCGGCGCAATGTCGAGACGATAAAGATCGCGGCGGCGATAGCGCGCGATCTCCAGGACATCGGCAAATCCTTCGGTCGCCACCAGCGCCACCTTCGGCAGCCGGTTCTCGACGATCGCGTTGGTCACGCGCGTGGTGCCATGGACGAAGCGCTTGACCTCGCTCTTGCGCAGGCCCACCGCCTCGATCGCCTCCAGCATTGCCTGAACCGGCGCCTGTGGGCGCGACGGCACCTTTGCGATCCGGGCCTCTGCGGTATCGCGCCTGATGGCGATGATGTCGGTAAAAGTGCCACCTACGTCGGTGCCGACTTCCCAGTGATTTTCGAAAGCGCTCATGTCTGGAGGTCAGCTACGCGCAACGTCCGAACCGGACGCCGGCTTCTGCCCGTCCATCACCACCTCGAATGCCGAACCGAGAGCGCTCATCATGCATCCCCTGTCATGCCATCGTCTGCGAGCGTGCGACAGAGCCGTGACCTCCGATAGGGCCAGAGTTGCCGCAGTTCGCTGGGCCAGCAAGCAGCCGGCGCGGCGTACGGCGCAACCTGATGCACGTTTTGGTGCAGCCGTGCCTGCCCAGACGGCACGCGAGCGCGCGCCGTTCCACGCCAGAAACGTGCAGCGCAACACGGATTTCTCTGAGCAAATCGCGATGCCTATTGCACCGCAATCCAAGCGACCAAGATCAGCTGTCTAATTTGCAGGCGATCAATCGGCAGCGCGGGATATCCGCGGTGCCTATCAGCTATGCACGGGAGTCGGCTCAGCCCCTCTTTATTGTAGGATCAGCAAGAGAGCGTCTTGGCAGGATCGGATGATGCGTTGAGAGAAGCGCCGCCGATGCAGGCTGCGATTCTCGTAAGCAGCGGAGCAGCGTCCTCGATCACCCAGATGTCGTTCTTGTTCGCCCAGTCGAGCAGCTCGAGCCGCCGCTCCAGCCCCATGCTGACGCCGAGCGGATATTGATGCGACGGCGTGACCACGATCAGCCGCGCGCGTGGTGCGCGCCGAACTCCCTCCGAGACGACCAGCCCCTCGTCGTCGACCGGTACAGGAACGAGCTTTGCGCCGGCCGCGGTGAGCTCATCGTCATTCCGGTGCGCGCCAATTGGCGCGCCCCGGACTGACACCGCGTCTTTCGTTACGCGCTCGCCTGGGTGACGAACTTCGTGTTGAGATAACCTTCGATCGCCTCGAGTCCGCCTTCGGAGCCGTAGCCGGAATCCTTGATGCCGCCGAACGGCACTTCGGGCAGCGCGAGGCCGTGATGGTTGATCGAGACCATGCCGCTCTCGATGTCGGCACCGATGGCCTGCATCGTCTTGGTCGAGGTGGTGTAGGCGTAGGCCGCCAGGCCGTACGGCAGACGGTTGGCCTCGGCCACCACCTCGTCATAGCTGCGGAAGGAGGTGATCGGCGCCAGCGGGCCGAACGGCTCCTCGTTCATGATGCGCGCATCGCGCGGCACGTCGGTCAGCACCGTCGGCTCGAAGAAGAAGCCTTCGTTGCCGATGCGCTTGCCGCCGGCCTTGACCTTGGCGCCGCGCTGGACCGCGTCGGAGACGAAGCCCTCCATGGCGTCGACGCGGCGCGGGTTCGCCAGCGGGCCCATACGGGTGTCCTTGTCGAGACCGTTGCCAACCTTGAGGCTCTTGGCCGCAGCGACGAACTTGTCGACGAAGGGCTGGTAGACGCTCTCATGCACCAGGAAGCGCGTTGGCGAGACGCAGACCTGGCCGGCGTTGCGGAACTTGTTGGCCGACAGGATCTTTGCGGCGTTGTCGAGGTCGGCATCCGCGAACACGATCGCCGGCGCATGGCCGCCGAGCTCCATGGTGACGCGTTTCATGTGCAGGCCGGCGAGCGCGGCCAGATGCTTGCCGACCGCGGTCGAGCCGGTGAAGCTGATCTTGCGGATGATCGGATGCGGGATGAGATATTCCGACACTTCAGCCGGCACACCGAACACCAGCTGGACGACGCCGGCAGGAATGCCCGCATCCGCATAGGCGCGCACCAGCTCCATGCAACTCGCCGGGGTCTCTTCCGGCCCCTTGACGATGATCGAGCAGCCGGCGGCGAGCGCGGCCGAGATCTTGCGCACGGCCTGGTTGATCGGGAAATTCCAGGGCGTGAAGGCTGCGACCGGGCCGACCGGCTCCTTGGTCACGAGTTGGGAGACATTGCCCATCCGCGGCGGCACGATGCGGCCATAGGCGCGGCGCGCTTCTTCCGCGAACCAGTCGATGAGGTCGCCGGCCAGCATGGTCTCGCCCTGCGCTTCCACCACGGGCTTGCCCTGCTCCATGGTCATCACGGGCGCGATCTCGGCGGCGCGCGAGCGGATGATGTCGGCGGCCTTGCGCATCAGCTTGTAACGGTCGAACGGCGAGGTCTTGCGCCAGATGTCGAAGCCGGCTTTGGCCGCGTCCAGCGCGCGGTCGAGATCCGCGCGCGAGGCGTGCGGGGTCTTGCCGATCGGCTGGCCGGTGGCGGGATTGAGGATGTCCTCCGACTTGCCGGACGACCCATCGGTCCACTCGCCGGCGATGAACATCTGAACTTTCGGGTACATCCTTGCTGTCTCCTGCATGATTTCGGTCGTCGACGGGGTTACTGCCGCCGTTTCGAGCGAGCGCAGAGCTACACCGAAAGGCGGCCGGCGAAAAGGCGTCAATGACGATTGGCCGCAAGGGCATTGCTGATCTGCTGACCCGACCGTATCGAGCCGCAGTTGCGCCTCAAATTCAGGCAGCCAGCGACGACCGCAAGCGCCGCCAGCCAATGATGATGCCGGTGATGGAGAATGCCAGCCCGAGCGTACAGAGGCCGACGATCACGACATCACGAATGCGCGGGTGGGCCACTAAGACCGGGAAGTCGAGAGTGTGCAATGCACTGTAAAGCCAGCGGTAGGCGCGCCGCGACGGATCCAGTCTTTGCAGCATGCCGCCATCGGCGCCATCAATGTCGAACCAGAGATCGCCGCCACAGCGCGAGCGGTAGACTGGTGCACCCGGTATTGTGGAGAGCGCGGGGTAGTCGTCGTTATCAGGAAGGACGGACGGTGGGCCGCAGCCGACCGCAAGGCGCGCCGTCAGAGCCTGAATCTCGTGCACATCAAGGAATCCCGTGAGTCCATCCTGCGGCGCATCCCCTCTCCTGATCAACGTCTGACGGCCGAGGGCAACCCGATCGCGCCGATAGACGTGGCCGCGGAAGGCGAACCATTCCGCCTCGCTAGCCGCCGGAGATATTGGCTGCCGATCGAGCGACGAGGCCTCGCGCCAATCCGGGGCGGCGTTCATTGGGCCGGCCTCTGTCGCGGTCAATTGCCCGCGCGAGAACAGCCGCCCGTGATCCATCGAGAGCCAGCCGCTGAAGATCCAGGTCAGCACGAATACCGCCGTTGTCAAGCCGAGCAGGTGATGCAAGACGTGCCAGCCACGATAAGGCGAGGAGATTTGCCTCTTGTGAATCCTGATCCGCACGATCCCGAGTACAGCACCCAGCACAGCCGCGATCAGGGCCAGCAGCGATAGCGACCACACCATCCGATCCCATAGCGCCCAGTTGCTTCTCACAACGGTCGGATAGATCCAGTGCAGCACGCTGCCGGCAAGATTCCACCCGCGCTCGCGCCTCGTCGCATCCAAGACGATCTCACCGGTGAGCGACGAGACGTAGACTTCCGTCCCCGCCGCATCGCCGAGGGCCACGCGAAATAGGGGGCGATGACGATCGAAGCCGTTCGGTACGCTCCACTGATCGTAATCCGCACGGCCGACGATCGTCGCATGCGAGGCATCGATCTCGCGCTGGCGTGCATGAGCCTGCGCAACGGCCAGTGCGACATCGGCGGATTTCACCGACGCGTCGCTCCCGTCGGCCGCGCGGATCGCGCGCTGACGCGAGGGACCCGAGACGATGTAGACCGCGCCGTCGCTCCGCTGGATCAGCCGAACACGCGTGGCATCGGCGATCCCGCTCGCCGCAAACGGCATCCACGACCGAGATCCTTGCCCCGTCGCGATCCACCGGCGTGAGTCCCGAAAATCGCTCCGCTTCCGTCAGCGACGGAAACGGAACGAAGTGCATCACGATTCCACTCGCGAACCACATCGCGAACAGCAGGCAGAACGCGATCCCGAGCCAGCGATGCGAGAGGACGATCGCGCCCATCATACGCTCAAGGCCTCACCATTTGAACGCCGCCGAGATCTCGTAGGTGCGCGGCGCGCCCAGCAGGATCTGATCGGGATAGAACGGATCGCCCCAGATCGCGTAGCGCTTGTCGGTGATGTTGCGGACACGGAAGGTCAGGCGGGCCTGGTCGACGGCATTGAAGACGGTCTTCGGGATATCGACGAAGGCGTAGACGTCGCCGACCGTGTAGGCGTTCATCGTCACCGTGTTGGCGTCGGTGTTGTAGCGGTCGCCGACATGCCGGCCGACGATGCCGAGCTCTACCGGCCATGGCGTGAAGAACCGGTACGACGCACCGGCATTCGCGACGATGCGCGGCACGTTCGGCGGCGTGTTGCCGGAGAACGAGCCACCGACGAAATTGTAGTCGGCATAGCGCGCATCGACATAGGCGATGTTGCCCCACAGCCGCAGCGGCTCGATCGGTCGCACCGAGGCGGCGAGCTCGACGCCCTTCGATTCCTGCCGCCCGGCGATATTGAGCGCCTGCCCGCCGGCCGCCGCATAGACATTCTTGCGCAGGATGTCGTAGGCCGAGAACGACCATTCCGCCCGGTTGTCCCAGAACAGGTGCTTGACGCCGGTCTCGTAGGTGCGCGCGGTAGTCAGGTCGAGCGGCTGGGTCGGCCCGAGCAGGAAGATGTTGTTGGCCGCGATGTCGGCGCCAGTGGCGTACTGGCTGAAGAAGGTCAGGCCGGGAACGGCCTCCCAGGTGTAGCCGATGCGGCCGGTGACCGGCGCCCAGTCTTTCGTGAAGGGAAAGCCTGCCTTCTCCAGCCCGGTCTTGTCGGTCCAGTTGCGGTCGAGCCCGATGTGCTCGACACGCAGGCCGCCGATCAGCGCGAAGCTGCGTGTCAGCTTCAACCGGTCCTCGAACGACAGCGCTTCGTTGTCAATCCGTGCGGTCTGCCGCTGAATTGTAAGGGGGCCGTAAAAGCCCCTGTCGAAGTTTACCAGTGGGACGGAGTCGTTCGGGAAGGGGAAGGCCGCTCCGGGCCGAACAAAATCAAGAAAGCTCGACGACAAAGTCGTGACGAGGCGATTGTCGAAACCGGCGACGTTCGCGTCCCAAATCAGGTCGGTGATGTTGCCGACAAGACGCTGGCTGTGCGCGACATAGAAGCGCTCGCGATCCACTAGGTTCGTAGTGGAGTTGAACGCCTCGACTTCGTTGTTGAACCAGGTCCGTTCCGCGCCATAGCCATAGGCCTGACTCTTGAGCGTCAGGTCGGGCGCCAGCTTCAACTCGAAGCCACCCCGCAGCCACACCTCCTGCGCCACGTTGCGATTGTCGAGGACGTTGTAATTGGTGTTGAAGGTGCGGTCGTCGATCGTGATAGCGCCAAGATTGGTGTTGTTGTAGTTCGAAACGTAGTTGCCGGAGACGATCCCCGTCGTCGCATGCGAGCCGCTGAAAGCGATCGGCACCAGTGGCGCGCCCCAATAGGCCTTGCCGCGGTCCTCGCGGTACTCGATCGCACCCCAGACCTTGAGACCGTCGGAGATGCGGTAGTTGAGCTGCCCGGACACGTCGAACGTCCTAGTATAGGTGTCGTCGACAAAGCCGTTGAGCGAGGAGCGGCTGATGTCGAAGCGGTAGTCGAGGCCCCGGACGTTGGTGCTGCCGCCCGAGCCGTAATGGGCGCGGAACGAGTTCAGGGAATCGTACGAGAAATCCGCCTCGTTGCGGATCGCTCCGGTATGCGGCTGCTTGGTGACGAAGTTGATCGCGCCGCCCGCGGCGCCCTCGCCCGAGATCAGCGAGGCCGGACCTTTCAGGAATTCCACGGCCTCCAGATTGGCGGTGTCGACGATCCGCGAGGTCATGTTCTGCGGACCGATCTTGATGCCGTTGTAGAGCGTGTTGATCTGGCTGTTGGTGAAGCCGCGCATGGAGAAGGCCGAAGGTTCGGCCGGGTTGTCGCCGGAGGTGACGCCGACCGCGCCCTGCGCCACCTCGGACACGGTGCGATAACCCTGCTCGCGCATGGTTTCGGCGGAGATCACCTCGACGGTCGCGGGCGTCTGCCGCACCGTCAGTCCGAGCCGTGAGGCGCTTTCGGCCACCACATTGCTGTTGAGCGGCGTCTGCACGGCTGCGGCCGGCGCGGCGGGCTTCGGCGCTGCGGATGCCACCGGCCTGCGCACTGCCGCGCGACGCGTGCCCGGTGCGTCCCGGGCAGCCGGCTTGCGCGGTTGGGCGGGCGATACCTCGACGGGCGGCAGCGGCTCCCGGGCTTGCTGCGCCAGTGCGGCCGGCAGATCAACAACGGCAAGTAATGTGAATGCGACGGAGGCAAGCGGGAAGCGGCGCGGTCGTACGTTACGGATGGAAGACACGGTATAGGACCTCGGTATGACGTCAGTGGCACGTCACAGCGAACGAGGTCTCACCCTTGGCCTTGAGCCGTCCGATGAAGCCGAATGTCTGTACTCCCCGACCGACATCTTCGCGTGTGACCACGGCTGACGGCAGGTCTCCTGGCTCGCGGGTCATGACCGCTTCGTCGCCTTCCCGGGACCGAGGACCCAGTGGCTCGTGACGAAGGATTATCCGCTCACAGTTGCGGGGGCAGCCACGGTATTGGGGACAACGCCCCGCACCGCATTCCCTTTTCATTCCCTCTCGGGAAAACCGTCGCGAGCATCTAGGATTACCATCAGGACAGAGTCAATGTGGCAGTTGCGGCGTTGTGGCCACAGCGACCAACTTCCTTGGAGATAAGCATGGAAGGCGAGACGCTCCTCTGGTTGATCCGGCATGCGGCCGTCGAGGGCGCAGCCGGAGCGATCCATGCAGACGATGCGCGGGCCGATCTCGGCGATCACGCGGCATTGGCGGCTCTGCGGCAGCGCTTGGCGCCGGACGCCACCAGCTATGCCAGCCCGTCGCGACGCACGGTCGAGACGGCGCGCGCACTGGGGCTCGCACCGGAGTTGGTCAGCGAATTCCGCGAGCAGGATTTCGGTGACTGGACCGGTCATCGGCATGACGAGCTCGCCGCGACCGGTGGCGATGCCTATGCGCAGTTCTGGCGCGATCCGGCGCGCGGACAGCCGCCGAACGGCGAAAGCTTTATCGATCAGGTCGCGCGCGTCCGGCTGGGTCTGTCGCGGATTGGCGCAGGCTCCGCAGCGCTGGTCGTACATTCCGGCACCATCCGCGCCGCGCTCTGCATCGCGCTGGACCTGACACCGCAAGCCGCCTTGCGCTTCGTGATCGATCCGCTGTCGCTCACCCGGATCGATCGGCTCGCGAACGGCTGGCGCGTCGTTTCCGTCAATCAGCGCATCAGCTAGGCCGATCCGGTACGTTGGCCTGTGCGAACGTCGCCATTCCGTTGTGAAGCGCACAGGCCGAGCGGACCAGCGGCAGCGCGATGGCCGCACCCGATCCTTCGCCAAGCCTGAGATCGAGGCTGATCAGCGGCTGCACGTCCAGGGCCCGAAGCACGAGGCGATGCCCCAGCTCTGCCGATTGATGCGAAGGCAACAGGTAAGGCTGGCACGACGGATTGAGCCGCACTGCCGCCAGGGCCGCGACCGACACGATGAAGCCGTCGATCAGCACAGGGATGCGGCTCTGCGCGGCCGCAATGATCGCACCTGAGATCGCCGCGATCTCGAGGCCGCCGACGGCGCACAGGATCTTCTCGGCCGAGGCTCCGGCAACGCCGTGGCGTGCAATCGCCGCATCGATCACCCGCGCCTTGTGCGCGCGGCCCAATGCATCGACGCCGGTGCCGCTGCCCGCGATCTCCTCGGCGCTCACGCCGAGCAAGCTCGCCGCGATCGCCGCTGACGTGGTGGTGTTGCCAATGCCCATCTCGCCGAAGATCAGGAGATCAGGCTGGCTGGCTTCCGCACGCGCCACCGCGCGCTGGCCGGCGCCGAAGGCGTAGGCCAATTCCGTGGGCGTGAGCGCGGCCTCGACACTGAAATCGCGCGTGCCGCTGCGCGGCTTGTCGGTGACGATTCCGGGCATCTGCGCTTCGGCCAGCGTGCCGGCATCGACCACCTCGAGGTTTGAGCCCAGCTCGCGCGCCAGCACCGAGATCGCGGCGCCACCGGAGGCAAAATTCGCCATCATCGCGATGGTCACGGCTTGCGGATAGGCCGACACGCCTTGCGCGACGATGCCGTGATCGCCCGCGAAGATGATGATCGGCACGCGCGCCGCACGCGGCCGCTCAGTCGCTTGCAAGCCCGCAAGCTCGATCGCGAGCTGCTCGAGCCGGCCGAGCGCGCCGGTCGGCTTCGTCAGTTGCGCCTGCCGCGTAACGGCCGCCTCGCGATGGACTGCGGAGATCTCGGGGCAGTTCCGGTAAACCCATTCGGGAAGCATGCTGCCTCAACGCCTTCGCTTGAGAATGTAACTGTCCATGATCCAGCCGTGCCGCTCACGCGCCTCTTGCCGCGACGCGACGATGCGCGGGCCGACCTCGGCCAGCACGCCGGACATGATGATCTGATCGGGCATGCCGAGATAGGCCCCCCACCAAATGTGGAGCCCGGCCGGATCGAGCGACTGAAACGCCGTACCGCCGTCGAGCATCACCACCACGGTATCGACGCCTTGCGGCCAGCCGCCGTCGCGCAAACGCCGACCCGTCGTCACCAGGAACGGCTCGCCGATATCGTTGAGTGGTAGCGCATGCGCGGCGCACAGCGCCTGGATCGAGGTGATGCCGGGTACGACTTCGATATTCGGTAGTGGATCGAGCCGGCGCGCAATGCGTAGCGAAGAGTCGTAGAGCGATGGATCGCCCCAGATCAGCAGCGCGACCTTGCCGTCACCTTGGCGATGCCTCGCGATGGTCTGCGACCAGGTCGCGGCCACCGCATCATGCCAGTCGTCGACACCCTTGCGGTAATCAGCTTCACCGCCATCGCGCACGGGAAGATCGAATTCGGCGATGACTGCCTTGTCGCTGGCGAGCACCTCGGCGCAGATCGTCCGTCTGAGATCCGCAAGATCGGACTTCGCAGTCCCCTTGCGCGGGATCAGGACGAGATCGGCCTCATTGATGGCTTGAATCGCGGCGCGCGTGAGCTGCTCGGGATCGCCGCAACCGATACCTATCAGAGAGAGCGTGAGCATCGCGAGCGCGACGGGCGGCCGCTGCGGCCGCCCATTCGCTTGTCTCTCAGGCCGCGTTGTGCAGGCGCGGCGTGACGAGGCCGGGCGCAGTGACGCCACGCAGCGATTTCGCCAGCGCCAGCACGGCGAGATCGGCGAGCGGCTCGATCACGACGACCAGCGCATAGGATCCGGCAAACGCCGCGATGTTGGCGAGGTTGGTCGCGCCGAAGCCGGAGCCGTAAAGCGCCCAGAACGCCACCCACGCGACGATGCCGGACTGATAGGCGGTCGAGAGCGCCAGCGCTTGGCGGTATTGCAGATCGACGTAGGCGGTATTGCGCGGAATGATCCGCGTCGCGAGCGCCTGGATCGCAAACAGCGGCACCAGGAGCGTGGTGACGTTCATGCCATATTGCGGCAGGTCGGTCGGCACGAACAACACGCCCTGGAGCAAGAGGCCGAACGCGAGGCCAAAGGCTGCGGGCGCAGCACCAAACAGCAGGAATAGGGTCGAGCCGAGGATGAAGTGCACCTCGGACACGCCGACCGGGAAGTGCGGCAGGATTTGGAAGAAGGTGAAGACAAGGCCCGTGGTGGCCAAGGTGCGCGCCGCGAACGAGCCAACGCCCTGCTCGCGCACGGTTTCGGCCGCGAGCTTGAAGGCAACGCCGCCTGCGGCGATGCCGGTTGCGTAACTCAACACGAGCTTGGCGCCCGTCACGATCCCGGGTTCGATATGCATGGTTCAATTCCTTCCTGCCGTCACACCCGACGGCCTTGGCCTCGAAATTTGCAGGGCCGGTCTCCTGGCTCGCGGTTCACTGGGATTCTCCGGCCTTCCCGGACCTTGCGGCCCAGTGGCTGATCGGAGCCCCTCACCGCTTACAGTCGCGGGGGCGGCTGGGGTTTTGGGCGCCGCAATTGGGTCCGCCCACCCCCATTCCCGTTTATGCTCGGGCGCTTTGCGCCGCGTTGAGCACCATGCCTCTCTTGTGTGCCCCTTTCGTATCGCAGGCGTCAAGGGGCGACTGGCTGCGGGAGCCGTCATGACGGATATTCCCCGGCCAGCGCGCCGAACAGAATCACGGCGGCGGTGGAAGCCGCCCCACCGCGCGCAAGCTGCTCGGCGAGCTCGACAATGGTGGTGCGGACCAGCCGTTCGTCCGATCTCCCGAGAGATTCGGCGAACAGCGCCGGGGTGCTTGGCGCGAGGCCATGCGCGATCAATTTTGCGGCAAGCGCCGGAAAGGTGCGCCGGCCCATATAGACCACAGTCGTGGCCTCGGGGTCGGCCAGCGCCGCCCAATTCAGGTTTGGTGGCAATTCCCCGGTGACATCGGCCCCGGTCACGAACTGCACCCGTCGCGAGGTGTGCCGTCGGGTCAGCGGAATTCCTGCTCGCGCCGCGGCGACGCAGGCTGAGGTGACTCCGGGAACGATCTCGTAGCCGATGCCGGCCTCGCGCAGCGTTTCGATCTCTTCCTCGAGCCGGCCGAAAATGCCGGCATCGCCCGACTTCAGCCGCACCACGCGCACGCCGGTTGCGGCATAGTCGACCAGGAGACGGTTGACATGGTGCTGCTTGGTCGAAGGACGCCCGGCCCGCTTTCCCACCGCGACAAGATTGGCCCCGGGCCGCGCGAGGTCGAGGATCGCGCCGGACGCAAGGTCGTCATAGAGCACGACGTCCGCCTCGCGCAGCCGCGCGGCGCCCTTCACGGTGAGGAGCTCGGGATCGCCGGGACCGGCGGAGACGAAGGAGACAAAACCGCTCACCGGTCCTCCGCGATCAGATGAAAGAACGTGCCGGTGGCATGGCCACGGCGCGAGCCGGTCTCGGCAATGACGGTGCCGGTTGCATCGTGCACCACGGCCAGCGGCGTATCGGGTTGGGCAAGGATGGTCGAATAGTGGAACTCATGGCCGCGCAGGCGTGCGCCGGCCTCATGCCCCGGCATCGGCGCAGCCAGTTCGGCGAGGCGATAGCCCAGATGCATGCGGCGCTTGGCAAAGCTGGTCTCCAGGCCGAGCAGCCCCGCCATCTCATGGCGGACGCCGTCGGCATCGGTCAAAGCGGCACCCAGCACCATATAGCCCCCGCATTCGCCGTGCACGGGCCGCGTCTCCGCGAAGCCGCGAAGGCCGCTGCGAAAGCGCGCGTTGGCCGCGATCCTGCCGGCATGAAGCTCGGGATAGCCGCCCGGCAGCCAGCACACGTTGGCGCTTGCATCGGGTGCTTCGTCAGCCAGCGGCGAGAACGGCACTATCTCGGCGCCCGCCGCGCGCCAGGCTTCCAGCATATGCGGATAGACGAACGAGAATGCCGCATCCCGAGCCAGCGCAATGCGCTGGCCCGGCGGCGTCACATTCAAACCGTTCGTTGCAGGATGCGGCGACCATTTGGCTGCCGATTGCAGCACCGCATCGAGATCGACGTGCTCGGCGATAAAGCGCGCGGCCTCGTCGATCAGCTTGCCGATCTCCGCCTGCTCCTCGGCCTGCACGAGGCCAAGATGCCGCTTCGGCAGGCTGATCTCGGCATGGCGCGGCAGCGCGCCGAACACGGCAATGTCGACCTCGTTCAGCGCGCGCCGCACGAGGTCTTCATGACGCGGGCTGGCGACGCGGTTGAGCACGACGCCCGCAAGGCGCACGCCGGGGCGATAGTCGCGAAGGCCCGCGGCAATCGCCGCCGCCGTCTGCGCCTGTCCCGAGGGATCGATCACCAGCACCACCGGCCAGCCCAGCATCTCCGCAATGTCCGCGGTCGCACCTGTGCCGGAGACGCCACGTGCGGCGACACCGTCGAACAGGCCCATCGAGCCCTCGGCGAGCACGACGTCGGCATCGGCACCGCGGCCGACGAGGTGCGCAATGCTCACGCGATCCATCGCCCAGCTGTCGACGTTGACGGAGGCGCGCCCCGTCGCCGCGGCGTGGAACGCGGGATCGATATAGTCAGGGCCGCTCTTGAAGCACTGCACGTTCAGGCCGCGATTGCGCCAGGCGCGGGCGAGCGCCAGGGTCAGCGTGGTCTTGCCCACTCCGGAGGCAGGTGCGGAGATGACGAGGCCCGCCGCCATCACGATACCTCCGGAAAGCGCGGCTCGGCGCCGACCGGCCGATAGCGGCGGTCGTAATCGGCGGCATAGAGGCGGCTCTCGTCGAAATCCGCAGCGCCAAGCGTCTTGCCGACCAGGATCAGCGCGGTGCGCTCCATCTCGCCGCCCACGGCCGCATCGAGAGTGCCGAGTGTCGCGCGGACGATACGCTGGTCCGGCCAGCTCGCGCGCCACACGATCGCGACCGGGCAGTCCGCACCGTAGTGAGGCGTCAGCTCGGCCACGACCTGATCGAGCAGATGGATCGACAGGTGAATTGCGAGCACCGCGCCGGTCGCGGCGAATGCAGCGAGCTTCTCGCCTTCAGGCATCGCGCTGGCGCGGCCCGGCGTGCGCGTCAGCACCACGGTCTGAGCCAGGCCCGGCAAAGTCAGTTCGGCCTCCAGCGCCGCCGCCGCAGCCGAGAACGAGGGCACGCCGGGTGTCAGCGTGTAGGGAATTCCGAGCGCACGCAAACGGCGAAGTTGCTCCCCCATCGCCGACCAGATCGAGAGATCGCCGGAATGCAGCCGCGCGACGTCCTTGCCCTCGGCATGCGCGGCGGCGATCTCCGCGATGATCTCCTCGAGCGAAAGCGGCGCGGTGTTGACGATGCGCGCACCGGCCGGGCAATGCGCCAGCACGCCCGCGGGCACCAGCGAGCCCGCATAGAGGCAGACCGGACAGGCCGCGATCAGGTCGCGGCCGCGCAAGGTCAAGAGATCGGCGGCGCCAGGCCCTGCGCCGATGAAATGCACCGTCATGCGCCGTCTCCTTCGGCAATCGCCGCGGTTGCGGTGCGATCCTTCGAGACCATACGCGTCCCAATCAACCGCGCGCGAGGACCGGCGGCAGCGAGCGCCGCAGCTTCGGCGACCGATCCTGTGCCGAACTTTTCCGCGACAAGCGTCGACTGCGTCGGCGTGTCGATGCCCGCCAGCCTATCGGCCGGAACCGCCATGATCGGCACACCGCACTCACGTGCGAGCTGCTTCAGCACCTCTGCGTTGGCCTTGTCGATGACAGTTGCCACCGCCGCAAGCCCCTCGGGGCCGCCCGCCGCCAGAAGCGCTTCGCGCAGCGAAGCCAGCGTGACATCCTGTCTGAACCCGAGCCCGGCAACCTTCATCGGTTCGTACTCCACTGCACCACGGGCCGCGCGGCGTTCCACGACCGGTAGCGGCCGAGCGGAGCGGCATGGGCGATCTCGACCCGCATCAGCTCGCCGCCATGGCGCTGATGCAGCTCGCCGAGCAGCGCTTCCGTCTCCAGCGTCACGGCATGCGCGACGACTCGAGTGCCAGGCGCGAGCCGCGCCCAGACGGCGTCGAACAGCGCGCCATCGAGGCCACCGCCGATGAAGACGGCGTCCGGCGGATCCAGCGCCGCGAGAGCTTCGGGCGCTTTGCCTGCGACGACGTTGATCCGATGCTCCAGTCCGAACTCGGCCGCGTTGCTGCGGATGTTGGCAGCCCGATCGTCCCGCGCCTCGACCGCGATCGCCGTTCCGCCGCACAGCGCCCATTCGATCGAGATCGATCCCGAACCCGCGCCAACATCCCACAGCCTCCTACCGGGACACGGCGCCAGCGCCGAAAGCGCCAAGGCCCGCATCGGCCGCTTGGTGATCTGCCCGTCGTGAGCGAAGAAATCGTCCGGCAGGCCAGAGCTGCGAGACAGTCCCTGCCCTCCCTCCGCCTCCAGCGCCACCGCAATCAGGTTTCCAGCCGAAGCGCGCGTATAGCTTTCAGCGCGATATTCTCTGATGCTTTCATTCGGCCCGCCGAGCGCGGCGAGAATCCAGAATGCGGAAGCCCCCCATCCGCGCTCGCTCAGCCATCTCGCGAGGTCGCCGGCAGCCTTGGCGTCACGCACGAGACAGATGATCCGCGCCCCATGCGCCAAATGCGGCACGAGACGTTCGAAAGGCGCGGCGTGAAGTCCGAGGCAAATCACGGATTCCAGCCGCCAGCCCAGCCGCGCGGCGGCAAGCGAGAAGGTCGACGGCGCGGGGTGCGCGATCCACTCGTCACCATGGAGCTTCTCGGCGAGACTTGTCCCGGCGCCATGCCAGAACGGATCGCCTGAGGCGAGCACGGCCGTCGGCCTACCGCGACAGCTCAGCACGATGTTTGCGTCGAACGGCACGGGCCACGGGCGTCCGCGGCTGCCGACATCCGCGAGCGCAAGATGACGCTCGCCACCGAACACGGTTTCTGCCCTGGCTAGCGCCTTTCGGCTTGCTTCGGACAGCCCGGCAAGGCCATCTTCGCCGATACCGATGATCGTCAGCCAGGGATCAGCCATGACGCGCGCCCTCATTCTGGGCGGAACGAGCGACGCGAGCGTGCTCGCAACGGCGATCGCGCGCGCCGGCATTGGCGCCGTGTATTCGTACGGCGGCCGCACCCGCGCGCCGGCCGACCAGCCGCTGCCGACCCGCATCGGCGGCTTCGGCGGCGCGAGCGGCCTTGCCGACTACGTTCGTCGTGAGCGCATCACGCATGTCATCGACGCGACGCATCCATTCGCAGCCGAGATGAGCCGGAACGCGGTCGAGGCGTGCACGGAGACGGCCACGCCGCTGATTGCGCTCGAACGCGCGCCCTGGACGAAAGCGCCCGGCGACAATTGGATCGAGGTCGTCGACGTCAACGCCGCCGTCGCCGCGCTGCCCGAGGTGCCGGCAAACGTATTCCTCGCCATCGGCCGTCAGCACATCGCGCCATTCGCGACGAAGCCGCAGCACACCTATACGCTGCGCTTCGTCGATCCGCCAGCAGCGCCCCTGCCCTTCGCGGCCGATATGATCGTGTCCCGCGGCCCCTTCACCCTCGACGGAGAGCTGGAGCTGCTGCGCACACGCGGCATCGCGTGGATCGTCGCCCGCAATTCCGGCGGCGACGGCGCGCGCGCCAAGATCGACGCCGCCCGCAGGCTCGGCCTGCCCGTGATCATGATCTCGCGGCCAGAACTGCCCGCGCGGTTGCGGGTGGAGAGCGTCGTCGAGGTGATGCAGTGGCTCGGTCATCGCACCTGCCTCGGTGCATAGATCCAGCGGCCGACGCGGCGCGTCTGCGAGTTGCCGACGATCACCAGCGTGCGCATGTCGGCCATTTCGGGCCGGGCCTCGTTCAGCGTCACGGTCTCGATCTTCTCGTCGGCAGCACTGATCGCACGCGCGAAGATCACCAGGCGCTCGCCGCAGCCGGCTTCCCGAAGCACCGCAAGCGCGCGGCCAAATCCTTCTGGCCGGCTCGCCGAGCGCGGATTGTACATCGCGATGGCGAAATCGGCTTCCGCAGCGAGTCGAAGACGCTTCTCGATCACCGTCCACGGCTTGAGATTGTCGGAGAGATTGATCGCGCAAAAATCATGGCCGAGCGGCGCGCCGGTGCGGGCGGCCGCCGCCAGCATCGCGGTGATGCCGGGCAGCACACGGATCGGCAGGTCCTGCCATTGCGGCGTCTGCTCGAGCGCCTCGAACACCGCGGAGGCCATCGCGAATACGCCGGGATCGCCGGAGGAAACGACCACGACCTGTCTGCCCTCAGCAGCTAGCCGCAGCGCTTCGCTCGCACGCTGCAGCTCCTCGCGATTGTCAGATGGATGCAGCTCGAGCCCGGCCCGCGGCGGCACGCGTGCGACATAGGGCGCATAGCCCAGAATGTCGGTGGCGGCGGCAAGCGCCGCCGAGACTTCCGGCGTCACCAGCGTGTCGCTGCCCGGCCCGAGGCCCGCGATGGTCAGCGTGCCCGTCATTCGGCAGCGTCCAGATGCCGGCCCTTGCCGTGCACGAGCACGATCGCGAAGTAAGGGCAATCGGCAGCATCGATCTCGGCGAGCCGCACCACGCGCTCGCCCGGCATGGTGCCGCGCTCGACCAGCCAGGCGTCATCCAGCCTGCCTGCGGAGCGAAGCGCGCGTTGCACCTTTGCGAGATTACGGCCGGTCTTCATGACGACGAGCGCATCGGAATCGCGCATGCGCCGCTCGAGCTCGTCTTCGGCGAGCGTGCCCATCAGCACCGTCGTCACGTCATCGCCGAGCGCGATCGGCTGTCCAACGCCATTCCAGCAGCCGACCATCCCGGGAATTCCGGCGATCACCTCGATCTCGACGCGGCCTTGCAGGCGCGTGTGCAGATGCATGAAGGAGCCGTAGAAGTAGGGATCGCCCTCGCAGAGCACGACGACGTCGACCGCGCGCGAAAGCCGCGCCAGGCGCTCGGCCCATTCGTCGTAGAAGCCGGCGAGCATTTGCACGTAGTCAGGACTGTCGAAGGCGATCTCGGTCGTGACCGGATATTCCATGGGATATTCGGTGACGCCGGCAGCGAGCATGCCCTCGACGATGCGGCGCGCCTGCCCCGGCCTGCCCTTCTTGCGGAAATAGGCGACGTGCTGCGCGCCGCGCACCGTGCGATCGGCGCGCACGCTCATCAGATCGGGATCGCCTGGGCCGAGACCGCAGCAGATGATGCGTCCCATGGCTATTCGCTCCGGCTCGCCAGCGCGTTGACGGCGGCGACCGTGATCGCGGAGCCGCCGAGGCGCCCTTCGACCGTCAGTGCCGGCGCCGGCGGATCGGCCATCAGCGCGGCCTTGGATTCGGCGGCGCCGACGAAGCCGACGGGGCAGCCGATGATCGCTGCCGGCCGCGGGCAGTCGCGATCCTCCAGCATGTTGAGCAGATGAAACAGCGCGGTCGGCGCATTGCCGATCGCGACGATCGCGCCGCCCAGATGCGGCCGCCACAGCTCCAGTGCGGCGGCCGAACGTGTGTTGCGCATGGAGTGCGCGAGCGCAGGAACGGACTCGTCTCCGAGCGTGCAGATCACGGCATTGGCCGCAGGCAATCTGGCACGCGTGATGCCCTCCGAGACCATGCGCGCATCGCACAGGATCGGCGCGCCCTTCTGCAAGGCCGCGCGCGCGGCGATCGCCATGCCCGGCGTGAAGCGGATATGCGCCTCGAGGCCGACCATGCCGGCAGCGTGGATCATCCGCACCACCACCGGCTCCTCGTCGGGCGTAAAGCGCGCAAGATCGGCCTCGGCCCGAATGGTGGCAAAGGATTGCCGGTAGATCGCCGCGCCGTCGGTCTCGTAGCTGTGCGGCATCAGTTCCCTCCGACCAGGATGGAGGGATCGCTGACGATATCCGCGCCGCTCAGCCCGCGCAGCACCGGCTCATCGCGCGTCGAGCCATCGCGGACGAGATCGAATCCGGCGCGCGTCGCGATCAGCGTGACCGCAGCCGTTCCGGAATGGGCGCAGCCCTTGCGGCAGCCGGAAACGTGGAGCCGCCCATCGGCGGCAATGCGCGGGGCGAGCGCTGCTGCGAGCGCGCGCGTATCGGCATGGGCTTCCCGGCAGCGCGGCGCGCCGCTGCAGGCTATGACGCGCAGCGCCGGATCATACGGCTCGGTGATGAGGCCCGCCCCGCTCGGCATCTCGCGATTGCCCTCGCTGAGCACCATCCGCCAGGGAGTCATGCGCAGCGCATGTCCGTAACCTGAGAACTGACGGAGCGTCGCGTGCAGCATTTGTCCGAATGCGACGCCAACCATCGCGCCTTGCGGATAGGGCCCGGGCCGCGCTGCGGCCATCACGGGCGCAGGCTCGGTCTCGCCGCGCAGCGATTGAGGCAACGTCGCGCCGGATGCGATGTGGGCTGCCATGCGCCCTCGCCCACCCCTCGCGCCGCCGGAGATGAGGAACCAGCTTGCGAGCGCCAGCGCCGCGCTCACGGCCTGTCCGCGTTCGACGCAGCGGCCGAGCCTTGCGCCGTCGGCCCGCACAAGGAGGCGGCCCGAGCGGTCGCGCTCGATGCGGATGTCGGCGGAATCGCCGGCCAGAACGCGCGATCGGCCATCGTCGACGGCGAAGCCGAACTTGGTGGGAAGCACGAGGCCGGATTCGGCGAGCGCCTCCTCGAGCTCCGCGGCGAGCGACTGCGTTTCGTCGCCGCTGCTCCAGAACGGCGTCACCAGGATGTTGCGCCTGGCCTCGATATCGGCGTCGGGATCGAGCAGCGCCAGTTGCGCAAGGCCATCGAGCAGCGGCCGATGGCCATCCTCCTTGACGCCCCTGATCTGGAGATTGGCCCGGCTTGTGAGGTCGATCAGGCCGTTGCCGAATCGCTCTGCCAGATCCGCAAGCCCGGAGATCTGTGGTGCTTCAAGGCGCCCGCCAAACGGACGCACACGGACCACGAGCCCGTCGCCCGACAGCATCGGACGCAGCGCGCCGGGACACCAGCCCTTGACTGCCGCCGCGCTCATGAGGCCTCCCGCAGTGCCGCCGCGATCGAATTGCGGCGGGTTCGCCAGAGTGAAGCTTCATGCAGGCGGGTGAAGCACGTCTCCATCGCGGCAAGGGCCGCCGGATTTTCGCGGGCCATGAAGGCGCGGACCTCGTCGTTGCCGAATGTCGCGTCGTAATAGAGATCGAACAAATGCGGCGGCACGGCGCCGGCGAGATGGGCGAAGGCGGCCATGTGCTCCAGCGTCGCGGTGATCTCGGCGGCGCCACGAAAACCGTGACGCATCATGCCGGCGATCCAGGCCGGATTGGCCGCGCGTGCCCGGACGACACGTGAAATTTCCTCCGTCAGCGTGCGCGCATGCGGCTCGTTGGGCCGTGTCGCATCGAGATGATAGAGCGAAGGCGCGCCTTCACCGAGGTGAGCTGCAGCCGCAGCGACGCCTGCTTCATGCGCGGCGTAGTCGGCGGCGAGCAGAAGGTCGGTTTCGGGCAAGTCCTGGATATGGACAAAAGCGTCCGCGGATGCGAGCCGCGATTCGATGCCTGCGCGATCCGGCTGCATTGTACCATCCACCGAGAATGCCCAGGACGACGCCGACAGCCACGCTTCGCCGGCTGCTTCGCGGGTCTCGGGCGTGAAGGCATCCGGGATCGCGGAAAGGCCGACGCCGTATTGTCCGGGACGCGGCGCGAACACGCGGGAGGTGCGTTGGCGATACGGGTTCTCATCGCCCTCCTCGTCGCGCGCCGCGAGCGCCTCGGAGGCGGCTTCGAACAATTGCGCAAGGCCTGCGAAGACATCGCGGAACAGGCCCGACACCCGCAGCGTGACGTCGATGCGGGGGCGACCGAGCTCGGCCGGCGCGATGATATCGTAACCGGTGACGCGGCCGGAAGCGTGATCCCAGCGCGGCGCAAGGCCGGCCAGATGCAGCGCCATCGCGAACTCCTCGCCCGCGGTACGCATCGTCGCCGAGCCCCAGAGATCGACGACGAGGCCCTTCGGCCAATCGCCGTGATCCTGCAGATGGCGGCGCAGCAGCTCTTCGGCGAGCTTGATTCCTTGCGCATGCGCCGACGGCGTCGGCACCGCGCGCGGATCGACGGCGAAGAGATTGCGCCCGGTCGGCAAGAAGTCCTGACGTCCGCGATAGGGTGAGCCCGACGGCCCCGGCGCAACGCGCCGGCCTGCCAGCGCAGCGAGCAGCGCATCCCGCTCCGCCTCGCCGCAGGCGCCGCGGCCGAACACGTGCAGGCCGTCGCCGAACTGGCTTTCCTTGAGGTCGCAGACGAAGCGATCGATCCGCGGAATGGCTTCGGCCGGTGCTGCCGATGCATCGAGGCCGAGATCCTCTTCGAGGCCGGCCGCTCGCGCCTCGTCGCGGATCGCCGCGATCAGGCGCTGGCGACGGGCGGGATCGAGACCATCGGCGGTCGAATATTCGTCAAGGAGCCGTTCGAGTCGGCGCAGCCCTTCCGGCACGGCGGAGCTTTCGAGGGGCGGCGGCAGATGGCCGATCGTCACCGCTCCGATGCGCCGCTTGGCCTGCGCGGCCTCGCCGGGATCGTTGACGATGAAGGGATAGATGACGGGGAGATCGCCGATCAATGCCTCCGGCCAGCAGCTCGTTGACAGCGCCACGGATTTTCCCGGCAACCACTCCAGCGTACCATGCGCGCCCATATGTACGACGGCATCACAGCCCTGCTGCCTGAGCCAGAGGTAGAACGCGACATAGGCATGGCGCGGTGTGCGGGCAAGATCGTGATAATCGGCATCGCGCGTGGCCGCATCGCCGCGCTCGGGCTGAACTGCGATAATCGACTGGCCGCACGCGATGCCGGCGAAATGGAATACGTCATCGCGGCAGCTCGGATCATCCTCCGGCCCGCCCCAGGCACGCGCGAGATCGTCCTGCAAGGATTGCGGCAGGCGCGACAGCCCTGCGCGATAATCGGCGATGCTCCAAGTCAAACTCTGCTGCAACAGTTTCTCGCCAAGCGCATCGACCGGCGCAACGTCGAAGCCGACCTCCGCGAGATCGGAGATCAACGCCTCGACCGATGCCAGCGCATCGAGACCAACGGCGTGCGCGATCTGGTGCGGCCGGCCCGGATAGTTCGACAGCACGATCGCCAACCGCTTCTCACCGACAGGCTTCACCGCAAGGCGCCGCCAGGCCGCGACGCGCGCGCCAACGGCGTCGACGCGCTCCTCGTCAGGCCTGTGCGCCAGATGCGAAAACTGCAGATCGGGATCGCGCATCTCAGCCGATTTGAAGCTCACCACGCCGGCGAACAGGCGGCCGTCGACCTCGGGCAGCACGACATGCATCGCGAGATCGCCGGGCGACAGGCCGCGCAGCGATTCCGCCCAATCCTCGCGCCGCGCCGTCGAGAGCGCGACCTGGAATATTGGACAGGACGCGGCATCGAACGGCGTCGTGCCGTCATCGCCGAGAGCCGAGAACGCGGTCGCATTGACGATGGCCGCCGCAGGATGCCGCGCCAGATGCGCGCGCAGCCAGTCGGCAACGCCCGGCGCCTTCAGCGAGGTGACGAACACGCCGTACGCGTCAAATCCCTTCTCGCGCAGCGCGGCGATTAAGGCGTCGACCGGCCCGGTATCGGCGGCCGTGAGATAGGAGCGATAGAACGTCACGAGTGCGCGCGGCTTGCCCTCGCCGCCTGCCGGCGCAGCAATGACGCCGCGCACGGGATCATAAAAGCCCATCTCGGGCACGGTCATCTCCCCGATGACCGGTCCGGCATAGAGAGCTGAGGCCAGCGCAAGCTGCGCAATCGCGGCTTGCGCTGCGACCGGGCCGCCGGTGTCGCAGAGTACCTTGAGCCGCCGTAGCGTCGAGACCGGCAACGTCGAATACTCATCGAGCCGCGGGTCATCGCGGCCGTCGGCCGGCAGCACGGCGAGCACGATGTTGCGGTCCTTCGCGAGTTGCTGAAGCGCCGCCAGCCCGTACGCCCAATAGGACTCCCCGCCGATCAGACGCACCAATATGCCGCGGGCCTGCGACAGCGTGCGCTCGATGTATGTGTCGACCGACAGCGGATGACGCAGTTCGGCGAGATTGGCGAGCCGCAGCGACGGCAGGCTGCCCCGGCCACGCCGCCAGCCGGCCGCGAACGCGGCGAGATCGGAATCCGAATACGAGAGCACCACGAGATCGGCCGGGTCCTGGCCGATGTCTCTTGGCGTCGCGGTCTCCTCGAGACCGCGGCTCTCGCGGAAGACGACGTGCATCAGATACCAGATCCTGAAAGAGCAAGTCCTGCCCTGATCGCGGCCTCGTCGATGTCGCCATGCTCGCCGATCACGACGAGCTTTGACTGTCTGAGACCTGCGCCCCAGGGCCTGTCGAACTGATGGCGCACGCGCTCTCCGACCGCCTGCAGCAACAGCCGCATCGGCTTGCCGGCGACCGCGATGTAGCCCTTGGCGCGCAGCACGTTCTGCTCGCGGGCGAGCTTCTGGACGGATGCGACCAACGCATCGACGTCCGCCACTTCCGGAAGATCGATCACGACAGAGGCGAAATCGTCGTGCTCGTGCTCCTCTTCGCCGTCATGATGCGAGGGGCGCGCGGCGAGGTCGTTCTCCGCGGCAGCGCCGATGCCGAGGATGACGCGCGCATCGATCGCGCCGTCGGTGATCGGCAGCATGGGCACGCGGCGCGGCATCTCGGCAGCGATCGCGGCCTTTGCGGCTTCGATGCCCGCCGCGCCCGCAAGATCAGCCTTGGTCAGCAGCACGATATCGGCGCAGGCGATCTGGTCCTCGAACACTTCCGACAGCGGCGTCTCGTGATCCAGATTTTCGTCCGCCGCGCGCTGCGCTTCGACGGCCGCCGGATCTGGCGCGAACCGGCCGGCCGCGACAGCCTCGGCATCGGCCAGCGCGATCACGCCATCGACCGTGATGCGCGAGCGGATCTCCGGCCAGTCGAACGCCTTGAGCAACGGCTTCGGCAGCGCCAGGCCCGAGGTCTCGATCAGGATGTGATCGGGCCGCACCGGGCGCGCCAGCAATTGCTCCATGGTCGGAATGAAATCGTCGGCCACGGTGCAGCAGATGCAGCCATTGGCGAGCTCGACGATGTTCTCCTCCGGGCAATTGGCGTCGGCGCAGGATTTCAGGATCTCGCCATCGACCCCCTCGCTGCCGAACTCGTTGACGAGCACGGCGAGCTTCTTGCCGTTGGCATTGGTCAGCAGATGCTGGATCAGCGTGGTCTTGCCGGAGCCGAGAAAACCAGTGACCACCGTGACCGGGACTTTTGCGAGCGAGTTCATTCAGCGGCCTCCGGCACGACGGCAATGGGGGGAATGCGGGCAAGCGATTGCTTGCGGAAGATTTCCGGCCGGCTGCGCCAGGGCACGATGCCATCAGGCGCGGCGGCATAGGCCGCAGCACCTGCGACCACGTCACGCGCATTCGCATCCGACAGACGGCCATAGACATAGGACCAGCGGCCGGGCGCGCTGAGCGCGACCGAGCAGCCCTGGCTGCAGGCCGACAGGCATTCGACGGGAACCACGCTGACGCCATCGGGCACGCCGGCCTCGAGGATCGCACCATGCAGGCGCTTGCCAGGCGTCGTGTCGCCGTCGCCGAGCGTCTGGCCGGCGCGGCAGGTGATGCAGACGTGAAGTGTGACGGTCATCGCCTCTTCCAGGATAAACAGCGGGAGGCGATGAGGCGCGCGGACCGTTCTCCTGAGGGCCCGCTTCCCCGTCGCGGAACACCCCGTCCGCCGGTCCAAAACACGTTCGCGCTGGCAGGTCTCCCGGCTTGCGGAGCAGGGTTTTCACCCTTCGATCCCCGCCTTCCCGATTCCCAAGGGAATCAGTGGCTTCGGGCATCTCTCCGGTCACGGTCGCGGGGGCGGCTGCATTTTGGACCCAAATCTTGCCGATTCGGCCCCTATCGCATTCCCTCTTCGCCTGTCATAGGACAGGAACCAACGCCCGGCCACCATTTGCCGGTGGCCGCCACTTGTCAAGCCGAAGGACCGGGACCGATGACGCCTGAACCGGATACCCAAACAGCTGAGGAAACCGACACCCGGCACGCCCAGAAAATGGCGAAGAAGAAGGCTGCCCGCGACAAGATCATGGCGACCAAGGGCGGTGAAAAGGGCCTCATCATCGTCCACACCGGCGCCGGCAAGGGAAAATCCTCCTCTGCCTTCGGCATGATCGTCCGCTGCGTCGCCCACGGCTTGCCCTGCGCGGTCGTGCAGTTCATCAAGGGCGCCTGGGATACCGGCGAGCGACGCCTGCTCACCGGCCATTTCGGCGATCTCTGCCAGTTCCACGCCATGGGCGAAGGCTTCACCTGGGAGACGCAGGACCGCGCCCGCGACATCGCCGCCGCACGCGCCGGCTGGGAGAAGGCCAAGGAGCTGATCCTCGACGAGCACTTGCGCATGGTCGTGCTCGACGAGATCAACATTGCGCTGCGCTACGACTATCTCGACATCGCCGAGGTCGTCGAGTTCCTGAGGACGCAGAAGCCGCCGATGACGCATGTCGTGCTCACCGGACGCAACGCCAAGGACGAGCTGATCGAGATCGCGGACCTCGTGACCGAGATGACGCTGGTCAAGCACCCCTTCCGCTCCGGCATCAAAGCGCAGGCCGGCGTCGAGTTCTGAAGGCATGACGGCGCGCGCATTGATGATCCAGGGCGCCGGCTCGGACGTGGGCAAATCGCTCATCGTCGCCGGCCTTGCCCGCGCCTTCACGCGCCGCGGCCTGCGCGTGCTCCCGTTCAAGCCGCAGAACATGTCCAACAATGCCGCCGTCACCGTCGATGGCGGCGAGATCGGCCGCGCCCAGGCGCTCCAGGCGCTCGCCGCCAGCGTCGAGCCGCACACCGACATGAACCCGGTGCTGCTCAAGCCCGAGACCGACGTCGGCGCACAAATCGTCGTCCACGGCAAGCGCATCGCAACTGCGCGAGCTCGCGACTATGCCGCAATGAAGCCCTCGCTGATGAGCGCGGTGTTGGAGAGTTTTGAGCGCCTGAAGGCGCGCGCCCATCTCGTGCTGGTGGAAGGCGCCGGCAGTCCGGCGGAGGTGAACCTGCGCAAGTCCGACATCGCCAATATGGGCTTCGCCCGCAAGGCGGACGTGCCGGTGGTGCTGATCGGCGACATCGATCGCGGCGGCGTCATCGCCCAGCTCGTCGGCATCAAGACGGTGATCGACCCCGACGATGCCGCGATGATCTGTGGCTTTGTCATCAACAAGTTCCGCGGCGACCCCACGTTGTTCGACGACGGCTACAGGCTGATCGAACAGAAGACGTCGTGGCGTGGCCTCGGCGTGCTGCCCTGGTTCGCGCGCGCCGGCGAGCTGCCAGCCGAGGACGCGCTGGGCCTGAGCGATGCGCGCAAGCCGGGCCAGTGCAAGATCGCCTGCCTCGCACTGTCGCGCATTGCCAATTTCGACGATCTCGATCCGCTCAAGCTCGAACCAGGCGTCGATCTCGTCATGGTCCGTCCGGGCGAAGCAATTCCCGGCGATGTCAGGCTTGTCATCATTCCCGGCTCGAAATCCACCCGCGGCGATCTCGCCTTCCTGCGCGCGCAGGGCTGGGACATCGATCTGCTCGCGCACCATCGTCGCGGCGGCCATGTGCTCGGCCTCTGCGGCGGCTATCAGATGCTCGGCCGCAGCGTGGCCGATCCCGACGGCATCGAAGGTCCCGCAGGCGACACGCCGGGCCTCGGGCTTCTCGATGTCGAGACCGTGATGAGCCCGCAGAAGACGCTGACGCGCGTCGCGGCCGCGCATGCCGTCACAGAGCAGCCGATCGAGGCCTATGAGATCCACATCGGCCGCACCGACGGCCCCGATCGCGTCCGCCCGTTCGCGAAGCTGAATGGCGAGCCGGAAGGCGCGATCTCGCCGGATGGCCGCGTGCAAGGCAGCTATCTGCATGGCCTGTTCACGTCGGATGATTTCCGCAAGGCATTTTTGGCCAAGCTCGACATTCCCGCGGGCGAAGAGCCCTATCATGCCAGGGTCGGGAGCGCGCTCGAGGCGCTGGCCGATCACATCGAAAAGCATCTCGACATCGAAGGCCTGCTCGCGCTAGCGCGCTAGGACCTCGCCAAGGCGCGCCCATTCGGCTTCGCTGCCGGGAAGCCCGAGGCGCAGCCATGCTGGCGTTTGCGCAAAGACGCGGGACCATATCTGGCCACGCGCGAGCCTCTCCTGCGCGGCCAGCGCGTCGGGGGTCTGGTAAAGACGAAACAGCGGCGTCCCGCCGACGAGCGGCCAGCCTTGCGACAGCACCATGGTGTCGAGACGAACACAGTCGCGGGCGAGCCGCGCCGACGTGGCCTCGGCCCAGGCATCATCGCGCAAAGCCCGGCAGCCGATCGCAATCGCCGCGCCCGACACCGGCCATGGACCCGTCATCGCCGTAAGCTTCACAACGTCGGCCGCATTGCCGATTGCGAAGCCAAGCCGGAGGCCGGCAAGACCATAAAATTTTCCGAACGAGCGCAGCACCAATAGTCCCGGTCGATCCGCTTCCGGCGCAAGCGATAATTGCGGAACGGCATCGGCAAAGCTCTCGTCGATCACGAGGCGGCCGACACGCGGCAGCAGTGCGAGCAGATCCTTTGGAGAATGACACCGGCCATCGGGATTGTTGGGATTGACGATGATGGCGAGATCCGCGCCCGCCAGCGCATCGAGCTCCGCCACCTCCTGGACATCCCAGCCTGCAGCCGACAGCACCCCTGCATATTCATTGTAGGTCGGCGCAAGGATGCGCGCGCGACCGGACGACGTCAGGCGTGGCAGCAATTGAATGGCGGCTTGCGCGCCGCCCATCGCAACGACCGGTGCACGCGTGCGATAGGCCTGCCGCGCGGCCTGATGCAAGGCATCGATCTCGGCGCGCGACGGCAGCGCGCTCCACGCGCGCGAGTTCACCTCGCCCACGGGATAAGGCAACCGATTGATCCCCGTCGACAGATCGATCCAATCCTCCGCGCGGCCGCCAAACCGCTGCTGGGCCAGATCGAGATTTCCACCGTGCTCGCGCATGCCTCGTTCTGTCATGCGAAGGCGAGGATCGCAAGGAGGGCGGCGAGCAGCATCATGGCGCGGCCGTAGACCGTCAGCGCCTCCGTGATATCGGCGGCGCGCGGATCGCGCGCGCCTTGGTTCAGCCAGGGCTCGTCGGTCGCGCTGCCGTGATAGATGCGGGGACCACTGAGCCGCACGCCGAGCGCCCCCGCCATCGCCGCTTCCGGCCAGCCGGCATTCGGCGAACGATGCCGGCGCGCATCGCGCGCCATGCACGACAGCGCCTCCGACCGCCTTGACGCCAGCAGCACGAACAGGAATCCGGTCAGGCGCGCCGGAATGAAATTGGCGACATCGTCGATGCGCGCCGCCGCCCACCCAAAGGCTTCATGTCGTTCGCTGCGATGACCGATCATGGAGTCCAGCGTGTTGATGGCCTTGTAGCCGAAGATGCCGGGCAGACCGAACAGCGCGCCCCAGAACACCGGCGCGACGATGCCGTCGGAGGAGTTCTCGGCAAGGCTCTCGATCGCCGCGCGCGCGATGCCGGCTTCATCGAGCGCTGTGGGATCGCGGCCGACGATGCGCGATACCGCCTCGCGTGCGGCGGCGATGTCGCCCGCCTGCAACGGCATCGCGACGGCGGCAACGTGATCATGGAGCGAGCGCAGCGCGACCAATGGCCAGGCCAGGATGCCAATCAACATGATCTGGATCCAGCCCAGCGAGAGCACCGATTGAACGATCCAGCCGAGCGCAACTGAGAGCGCAATCACCACCAGTGCTCCGGCGACGCCAGCAGCTCGGCGCCACGCCGGCGGATCGGACGCACGATTCCAGGCGGCGTCGATGGCGGCAATCAGCCGGCCGAGCCAGGTGACGGGATGGCCGATCCGCGCGAAGAGCGGGGCGGGCCAGCCCAGAAGGGCATCCACCGCCATCGCCACCACCATCGCACCCGCAAAACCCACACCCGCCTCCTGTCCGCCCCTGTTGCGCAAAGCGAGGGCGGAGCGCAAGCCCCTCGCCCCCTGATTTCGGCTTTGTCTTTGGTCACGATTGATGGTTAGTCAGGCTCACGGGAGACCTTGATGACCACCATCTTGATCACGGGCGGAGCGCGATCGGGCAAGAGCAAGCGTGCGGAAATGCGCACGCGCGCCTTTTCCGGCCAGCCGGTCTACATCGCGACGGCCGAGGCGCTCGATGGCGAAATGGAGGAACGCATCGCAAGACACCGCGCGCGGCGCGGAACCGATTGGATCGAGCGCGAGGTGCCGCTTGATCTCGTGCCCGCGCTGCTCGCAACCGATGGCGGCGGCGCACGGCTGGTGGACTGCCTGACACTCTGGCTCTCCAACCTGATGCATGCGGAGCGCGACTGGGAGCACGAGGTGAATGCGCTTGCCGGCGCCCTGCCCCGGCTGAGGAGCCCGGCTGTTCTCGTCACCAACGAGGTCGGCCTCGGCATCGTGCCCGACAACGCACTGGCGCGCAGCTTCCGCGATGCCGCCGGGATCATGAATCAGATCATTGCCGATGTCGCTGACGAGGTCGAATTCGTCGTCGCCGGTCTGCCGATGAAATTGAAATGATGCCGCGCACCGAACTCTTGCGGGACGTCGTCGCCGATCTTCGAATCGCAGCATCATTCGTGACGATCCTGCCCGTCGCATCGTCGAAGCCCGCCGGTGACGGAGCGATCGCGCGCGCGACCTGGGCGCTGCCCGTCGCGGGACTGCTGGTCGGCCTCGCCGGCGCCTTGGTCTACAAGATCTCCATTCGGTTTGGACTGACACCGAACCTTGCCGCCCTGCTCGCGCTGGCCACGACCGCCCTCATCACCGGCGCGCTGCACGAGGACGGGCTTGCCGATACCGCGGACGGACTCGGCGGCGGCCGTACGCGTGAGCGCAAGCTCGAGATCATGCGCGACAGCCGGATCGGGACCTATGGCGTCTGCGCACTGATCCTGTCGTTCGGCTTGCGCTGGGGTGCGCTCGCGACCATCGCCGATCCCCTCGCCGTCGCGTTCGCACTGTGCGCGGCGCACACTGCTGCCCGCGCCGGCGTGCCGGCCTTCATGTCGCTGGTGCCGCCTGCGAGACCTGACGGCCTGTCGGCCAGCGCCGGAGCGCCGCCGGGCGGCAGCATCGCCATTGCCTTCGCGCTTGGAACGCTCGCGCTTGCCCTGGCGTTGGGGCCGGGCAAGGCGCTGGTCGGACTGATCCTGCTATCGCTTGCCGGCCTCATGCTGGCGCGGCTTGCCATCCGCCAGATCGGCGGGCAGACCGGCGACGTCCTCGGCGCGTTCGAGCAGACGGGCGAGATCCTGATCCTGCTCGTGGCCGCCTCCTTCCAGATGGGACGCTGACCTCATGGTCGAGTTCGACGATACCTTCCGCCAGCACTTGCGCGAGCTGTTTGTGTGGCGTCGCGACGTGCGCCGCTTTCGCAGCGATCCATTGCCGGAGGGTGCAATTGAACGCCTGATCGAGACGGCCTGCCTCTCGCCTTCGGTCGGCCTCAGCCAGCCCTGGCGCTTCGTCACTGTCGATGACGCCGCGCGGCGCCGGGCCGTGACCGACGATTTCAAGGCATGCAATGCCGACGCGCTGAATTGTTATTTCGGCGACCGCGCAGCGCACTACGCCACGCTGAAATTGTCAGGCCTCGAACAGGCTCCCGGTCATCTCGCCGTGTTCGCGGACAAGGCCAGCAGCATCGGTCATGGCCTCGGCCGTGCGACCATGCCGGAGACAACAGAATATTCCGTGGTCGCCGCCATCACGGCGATGTGGCTTTCCGCGCGCGCCGACGGTATCGGCATCGGCTGGGTGTCGATCCTGAGCCCGGATCGGATCCACGCCATTCTCGATGTGCCGCACTCCTGGAAATTCATCGCCTATCTCTGCATCGGCTATCCGGAAGCCGAATGCGACCGGCCCGAGCTGGAGCAGGCGAAGTGGGAGCATCGACGAGGCGCCGACGAGTTCACGCTGCGCCGCTAGGCCCAGCGCTCGAACGGCTTCAGATCGACCTGCTCCGCCCCGCGAGCAGCGCTCGCGCGACCAAAGTCGCCGCATAGCGGCTGACCCTACGTCAGTATGTTCACGACATACCCCCGCACAATGGCGACAACCAAGTGCTCTTGCTATCTACGAGCACACAGTGAAGGGCAACGGAACCGGTCCCGCGAGCCGGCAGTTGCAAGACAGGTCCGGCGGCGTAGCGCCCGCCGGACTCCTGATCGAGCGGCAGGATGCCGCTCACAGTTGGTGCTGAGAGAACGCCATGAGAAACATCGCCGATCTCCTCGTGCGGTTTTGGCAAGCGAACCAGCCTGCATCCGATATTCAGGTGGCCGCTGTGGCCGAACACCGAGATCAATCCAGCATGGCTGATTTTGTCCGCATCCTGCAGGCCTACGATCGGGACCAGTGGGGTGACCGCGTCGGTCCGTGATATGGTCGTCACAGCAAATCAGCGCTCAGGCCGGGCTGCGGACTGCATCCAACCAGCTGGTACAGGATCAATCTTGCGCCCCCAATCCTTCTTCAGCAGGTCGCCCGGCCGGCGATGTGCCGTCGGCCGGGCCAACACCCACACGTGCGTCGAAACGGGCGATCTGATCAAGCTGACCAAGGCTTGCTTCGAAGGCGCTCTTCGGTAGTTCACGGCCCAGCCTCCGCGCGTCTGCGCCCGCCGGCTTCGTCCACGTCGCGCCCAAACCGCTCGACGAGGAAGTCGATGAACAGCCGCACCTTCACCGATAAATGCCGCGTCGGCGGATATACCGCGTAGAGCGCGAGCGGCGGCGCAGAATAGTCGTTCAGCACAACGCGCAGTTCGCCCTTCCGCAAAGCATCGGCGGCGATGAACTCCGGCAGCAGCGCCAGCCCCCTGCCCTTGATCGCGACGTCGCGCAGCACTTCGGCGTTATTGACGCAGAGCGACCAGGCCGGCTGGATCCAGTGATCGCCGTCACTGCCGGTGAGCTTCCACTGGTTGCCCGTGAGCAGGAAGCCGTAGGTGAGTGAAGCGTGCTCACGCAGATCCTGCGGATGCTTTGGTGTGCCATGCCGCGCGAGATAATCCGGCGAAGCGCAGATCATGCGCGCCACCGGCATGATTTTGCGCGCGATCAAGCTGGACGATTCCAGCTCCGCGATCCGCAGCGTCACGTCGAATCCATCCTGGACGGGATCGAGCAGATCGTCGCTGAGCACGATCTGAAGCTGAAGCTCGGGATAACGCGCCATGAAATCGGCCAGCACCGGCCCGAGCCGCATGGTGCCGAACGACATCGGCGCATTGACGCGGAGCAGCCCGCGCGGCGCCGACTGGGCCTGCGTCACGGCCTGGTCGGCCGCCTCGATCTCCGAGAGGATCACGACCGCGCGCTCGAAGTAGCGCTGGCCGTTCTCGGTCGGGCTCGCGTGCCGCGTGGTCCGATTCAGGAGCTGGACCCCGAGGCTCTCCTCGAGATCTGCGATGTATTTGCTGATCGCCGAGCGCGACAGCCGCAGCTGCCGACCGGCCTCGGCAAAGCTGCCGCTTTCGACCACCTTCACGAAGGCCCGGAGACTGCCGAGCTTATCCAAGGGGCGACCCCGCAGATTGTTTCCAAATCGTAGACATAGCTGTCATATTTGCATGGATTGTCTCCAATCCAAAGCGCAGCGATATTTCCACGCAGAGCAAGACCGCTTCCCGAATCTGGAGGACGACAATGTCTGGACTGCACCATGTCACTGCGATTGCCGGCGATCCCATCCGCAATTTCGGCTTCTACACCCGGGATCTCGGGCTGCGCTTCGTCAAGAAGACGGTCAATTTCGATGATCCCGGCACCTATCACTTCTATTACGGCGACGAGACCGGCCGCCCCGGCACGATCCTGACCTTCTTCCCCTGGGCCGGCGTTCCGGCCGGGCGCCGCGGCGTCGGCGAGACCCATCAGACCGCCTTCCGCGTGCCGCAACGCTCGCTCGGCTATTGGACGCAGCGCTTTACCGAGAAGGGCATTCGCTACGAGGCGCTGGAGAAGCGCTTCGGCGAGTCCGTGCTGCCGTTCACCGACCCCGATGGCATGGCGCTGGCCCTCGTCGGCATCCCCGGCGCGGAGAACGAGCCCGGCTGGAGCAATGGCGAGGTGCCGGCCGAGCATGCGATCCGCGGCTTCCACGGCGTGACTTTGCTGCTCGACAGCGCGGCGAAGACGGCTGCCGTCCTCAACGACGTGTTCGGCTTCAAGGAAATGGGACGAGAAGGCTCGGTGATCCGCTTCAAGGCGCCGGGCGATGCCGAAGGCAGCATCGTCGACATCTACGAGGCCAAGGGTTTCCTGCGGGGACATCAGGGCGGCGGCTCGGTGCACCACATTGCCTTCCGTGCGGTCGACGATGCCGAACAGGGCAAGATGGCCGCGAGGCTCGTGAGCAATCACGGCCTGCACCCGACCGAGCAGCGCGACCGCAACTACTTCCGCTCGATCTACTTCCGCGAGCCCGGCGGCGTGCTGTTCGAGATCGCGACCGACATCCCCGGCTTCGCCGTCGACGAGCCCGTCGCCACGCTCGGACGTGACCTGAAGCTGCCGAGCTTCCTCGAACAACATCGCAAGCAGATCGAAGAGGTCTTGCCGAGCCTGGAAGAGACCGCGTCATGACCGAAACCGCATTCATCCATCGCTTCGAGCCCGCGATCAACGCGGGCTCCCCTCCTCTGCTGCTGCTGCACGGCACCGGCGGCGACGAGAACGACCTGCTCGGGCTCGGCAAGATGATCTCGCGCGGCTCGGCCCTGCTCTCGCCGCGCGGCCGCGTGCTCGAGCACGGCATGCCTCGCTTCTTCCGGCGTCTGGCTGAAGGCGTGTTCGACGAGGCGGACGTGCGGCGACGCGCGATCGAGCTCGGCGAGTTCGTCGCGGAGGCGCGGAAGCAATATGGCATCGCCGCGCCGGTCGCGGTCGGCTTCTCCAACGGCGCCAACATTGCAGCCGCGCTGTTGCTGCTGAAGCCCGAGGCGTTGTCCGGCGCGATCCTGCTGCGCGCCATGGTGCCGCTGTCGGATCCGCCGAACGCCGACCCTGCAGGCAAGCCCGTTCTGCTCCTCTCGGGACAGGGTGACCCGATCGTGCCGGCGAGCAACTCGGCACGGCTAGCGGCTTTGCTCTCGCAAGCAGGCGCGAGCGTGACGCACGAGGTCCTGCCGGCTGGCCATCAATTGTCACAAGCCGACGTGACTTTGGCCCGCGACTGGATCGGCAAGGTCGACGCCGAGGCCGCATGATCACATGGCGGCGCATCGTTTTCGAACGGTGCGCCGCGATGCAACGCTTCAAATCAGGAAGTCATGAGGCGCGGGTACAATGCCGTGATGCGGACCATTGGTGCCGTGGTCGGCGGTGTGCTCGACCAGGGCCTGAGGCGCCATTTTGATGATCATCTCGAGGTCTCCTTCCTGACCGAGCGGAACGTGCGGATCGAGAGGATCATGAACTCGTTTAAGCTCGACTGCCTCGACGGAACTGGAAGGAGCTGTCTCACCATCGAAGCGGAACACCAGTTCTTGATCCGCGCCGCCGATCTCGGAAGCAGCTTTAGCCGGCTGTGCGGCTTCTGATGCAGCAGATTGCGCAGCCTGCTGCGCGTTTCCGCCTCCAGCGTCACCGCCGGCTGCAACACTCGGTGCAGCAATCTCGCCTGCTTCCGGCGTGTTTGCAGCGGTTGAGTGCCCCGAGCTGCCGTGTGCCGCGGCGGCCGGTTCTGCCGTCGCCACTGCGGCTGACGCGCTCGCAGCATCCGAAGCCGGAGCGTGATGCTCGGCGCCATTGCCCGGTGTGAAACCAGCTTCAGTCGACTCCGTGGCCGCTAGCTTTGCAGACCCTGGCTCCGAACTGTGCTGCGAATTACCGCGGCCCGCGCCGTCGGTCGTTGCGACGCTCGGTTCGGCGGTCTCGGCTGCTTCCGGTGCGTTTGCAGGGCTTGGGTGTGGATCGTGGCCCGAGTTGCCATGTTCGACGCCGCTTGGTTCTGCCGTCTTCGCCGCCCCTCGCGAACCGTCCGAAGCCGAGGAATGATGCCCATTGTCAGTACCTGCGCCGCTGCCCGGTGCGGACCTCGCTTCGTCCATGTCTGCGGCTGCCGCCTTCGCAGAGCCTGGCTCGGCGTGGTGCGCGTTACTGTGGCCCGCCTTCTCGGCGGTTGCGACGCTCGGTTCGACGATCTCGGCTGCCTCCGATGCGTTTGCAGCGGGTGAGTGTGAATCGTGCCCCGAATGGCCGTGTGCCACGCCACCTTGTTCTGCCGTCTTCGCCGAACCTCGCGAAGCGTCCGAAGCCGGAGCGTGATGCTCGGCGCCATTGCCGACGCCGTTGCCCTTTTCAGTCAACCCTGTGGCCGCCTGTGCAGACCCCGGCTCCGAAGCGTGCTCGGAGTTACCGCGGCCCTTGGTGTCGGCCATTGCGACACCCGGTTCGACGATCTCGGATGCTTCCGGTGCGCTTGCAGCGGCTGAGCGTGAATCGTGCCCCGAATTGCCGTGTTCCGCGCCACCTGGTTCTGCCTTCTTCGCCGACCCCGGCGTGGCCTTCGAAGCCGAAGCGTGATGCTCGGCTTCATTGCCGTCGCCTTTGCCCGGTTTGGAGTCGGCTTTAGCCGACTCCGTGGCTGCCGGCTTTGCAGACTCTGGCTCCGATGCGTGCTGCGAGTTGCCGCGGTCCGCGTCAGCGGCCGCTGCGACGCTCGGTCCGACCACCTCGTTCGGCACAGGCGACAAAATGCCGGTGTCCGCCTTCTCCGGCTCACTCTTGAACGTGAGATTTCCAGCTGCCGCAGCCATCGCGCTATGAGCAAGCTCGGTTGATGAACCGCGGACCGAGACGTGAGAGGCACCATCCCTCTCTTCCGTTGCAGCCGCCGAATCGGCGGTGACGGTCCTGAACTTCGTCGACGCTCCTGAACCGGCCCGCGTCTGCCCGAAGTGAAACCTCAAGCCGTCGTCGGCGAGTGTGTTCCAGATTCCATCCGCCCCGGCTGTGTCCTCGCCTACGATGCCATGGACATTATCCGCACTCTGGACAGTCTCATCGGTTGCGGCCACCGATATCAGCGCTCCTTCGAGCTCCTCCAGGGTGATCGCGACAGCCGTGCCTTTCAGCTGATGGACGGGATCCGCGTCCGCAATGGACACAATCCCCTGCAGATGGATTTCCAGCAGGCTGCGATCCCCGACATCGAGAACATGATCGGTCGGATTCACATAGACGATCGTTTCATTGCTTGCGGAGTCGTAGATCCAGGCGAGTGTGTGTGGCGGTATGGACTTGCTTGCCGCGGTCATATGCAACCAGGCAAGCGCTCCGAAAGCTGCAAGATTGATCCTGCTCGGCCCGGATGCGAAATCGAACACAACGTCGGACGCGGTGGAACTGGAATCGGTCGAGGAACGGTGAACAACCTTTTCAACGTTGCCGCCCGTCAGTTGATCGCGGCCATCTCTGCCAAGACTGACATCGTGACCAAGCTCCACCAAGCCGGACGTTTTTTGGAGGTTGTCACCCGCGGCGTCATCGCTCATTTGGCTCCGAGCGCCTTCTCCGGCGACGCCATCGTTTCCAGTGGTCAGGAACGCGGAAGGCAGGTGGGCCTCGTGCGAAGGGAAACCCGCGACCGAGTTGTCGACATGATGAGCGTCAGCATTGTTGATCGCGGCAACTTTCGTGGTGGCATTCTCTCCGGTGACGGCCTGGAAGCTGTCGATCGATGCATGAGCCGCGTCATGCGTCTGCGCGGCTGCGAGATGAGGATCGTGCAGCGCGTAGATCAGCGCGCCGGCGAGAGCGGCGAAGGTGCCATACTCCCCGTGAACCGACGTCGGATTGGACGCAGGCCGCGGGATTTGATGTTCCGGGGTCGGGTCACCTCCAATCTGTATGCCGTTCATCCCCCGCAGCGAGAGCGGAGCAAGATTCGACGCGCTCGATCCAGCAGGACCGTGGTCTTTCCACGCTTTCGCGCCTGCGGATTGTTCGGCCGCGTGCAGCGCCTCCGTTGCCGCCGCCGGGCTCGTGACTCGGCTCAGCTTGGCAGAAAGCTCTCGCTGGATGAGCGGAGGCGGCTCGGAGGATTCCCAGACGACGAGGTGGCGGAGAATGGCTTTTTTCCAAGGCTCATATTCGGCGTGCTCTCCCGCGTGGCCGATGCCGTCGTCATTCGGAAGCATGTCGTTCGCTTCCGACGCCTTGAGTTCGTCCGCGATGGCGATCGCCAGAAAGGCCAACGCGAGCGTGCCGAAGCCGGAGGGGCGCTGCAGCAACGCGAGGGTCGCGAGTACGGTTCTGTTGGTGATCTCAAGCTTCTGAAATATATTGTAGAGGTGTACTTTGACTGTTCCTGGAGAAACGTCCAGCTGGCGCGCGATCTCCTTGTTCGACATTCCTTCCGACACTAGTCGTACAATTTGACGTTCGCGCTGCGTCAAGAGCTCCAGCATTTTCTCAATTTTGCTGCCCTCGTCAGCGTCGTTGCCGGTTGGCGAGAGCTCGAACTGCTCGGGCGAGACACTGCGCTTCATCATCAGCCGCAGTGATCGCAGCATGCTGTCGGGGGAGGCATACTTCGAAATTGCGCAGCAGGTGCCGGCAGCGATCGCTGCGGTTAGACCGCGGTCGGATTCGGACTCGGTAAAGAACACCAGGCGCGTGGCAAGGTTCTCAGCTTTCGCAATCGCGAGGATCTCGGTTGCCGTCAGATCTGGCAGGGTGTCAGCAAGAAGCGCGATGTCGGGCGCCAAGTTCCGGATTGCCTCGAGACAGCTCGTCCCGTCGCTGGACGAGGCGACGACGTCGAAGTCATGCTGTGCCCCGAGCACCGATCTCAGCCCCTGTAGCACGATCGGTTGTCGATCTCCGATCACGAGCCGGATGCGCGCGGATATCCCCTGCTTGGCAGTCACGTCTAACATGGACTCTGCCTCGGCCCGGCATCTATGAGTTTCGGCATATGGCCGGGGCCGGGTGAGGGTATTAAAATACAATTAACTGCTCGGAGAAAGAGGCTTAGCGGGGTTAACCCTACCTAAAGTCGCAAGCTTTGACGGCGTTTAGGTGAGAAAAAAGAAAAAATATGTCATTTGACCCGATGGCCGTTGCGATTGACTGGCTCGATGCCTATCGCGCGGGCGATCTCGAGGCGATCCTGGACATGTATGCCGAAGATGCCGTGGTTCATTGCGGCTGTGGCGGCGCCAAAACCATTACCGGCCGCGAGGCACTTCGTGCCTATTGGGTCGAGCGCCTTCGAGACTATCCGGCAGGCAAGTTGGACGATCTCAATCTCTCCCAGGACAGCATCATTATTTCGTACAGCACCAGTACTGGTGTCATGACTGCGCATTTTGCGTTTGACGCCGCCGGGAGGATCAAGGAGCTGAGCTGCGGTCCCTCACACTAGAGCTGCGGGTCCGGCGCCAATCTGCTTGGCGGACGTCCTTGGCGCAAATCCGAGAGTCTCAAATGGGTCATTCTCGACGGTTTGGTGCGAAGCTCGGCCGCACCCGGTCTACCCCTCATCGCTGACGGTTAGGCAGCGGGCGGTGTTGGCCGCGATGGGCAATAAGCGGACGAGAAAACTTGATTCACTAGCAGCCGTTGAAGAGCTTAGGGGGAAGCCCACCATCCGTCGGGAAATGGCGCAAGCAACATCCAATCGATTTGGTTGTCGTTGTGAGGGGGCCTGAGACCTCCTGCACCTCTGCTTGGTGGCGAGTAGCGACGGAGACGGACCGACGAGGCGCCGAGATCACAACCTCGGAGGGAGCGCGAAGCATGGCGTCTGGAGCGCAATGCAGGCGCACCGCGGGCGGCGCGCTCTGCATCTGCGACTAGACTTCGAAGATCTTCCAGTTCTGAGAGCTGAGAGGCGAGTTCACCAAGTCGTTGCAAATAAAGGATTGCGCGAGAGCTTCGCATAAATGTCCTCCACAGTACAAAAAAGCACTACAGGACGGCTTCAAACCAATCGGGATAAAGTGGTACTCTACCATGGTGAAAAATCGGCTTTCAATACGTCAGGCTCATTGCCTCATATGAGGGCCGAAAGGCCGCTTACGATCATCCACTGCCCTTGGCACGTCCACGAACGGTATTCTGCTTAGCCTTTGGACTCGTCGCGCAAATGGCATGAAACCGAAATCCGCCCTTGCGAAACACTTTTCCAAGAGCCGTGAAGCAAGCCTGAATCACTAGCGATGAAAAATCACCAACGCAGTTGGAGCTGACTCGATCACGCACCCAGCATCTAAGAGGATGCTGGACCGGGCCCAATCGATGGTACCGGCGAATGTTCAACGTTTCGTCCTGCGGTCAAGTAAGTGCTGGGAGAGGTCGATGGCATACGTTGGCAAGCACGCGATCGTGGTGGGCGCGGGAATGGGTGGTCTGTTGGCCGCTCGCGCTTTGGCGGATCATTTCGACGAAGTGACCGTACTTGAGCGTGATGCGCTTCCGGATTTGCCTGATCCTCGCAAGGGCGTTCCGCAAGGACGGCATACGCACGGATTGCTTGCTCGTGGGCGCGAGATACTTGAGCAGTCGTTTCCCGGCTTTACAGAGGGAATGATTGCTCAGGGAGCAGTGCCTGCGGACCTCGTCAACGATGGGCTTTGGTTCAACTACGGCGTCTATCTTCACAACACCCCCAGCAAGATGGTCGGGCTCGGCGTGAGCCGACCGACGCTGGAAGGCTTCGTGAGACGGCGGCTCGTTCAACTATCCAATATTCGGGTGTGGGAGCGACGTGACGTTGTGGAGCCGGTGTTTGATCGACTATCGGGCCGCGTGACTGGCGTTCGCGTCCAATCAAAAAATGGTTCACATGACGGGGAAACAATAGACGCCGATCTCGTGGTTGATACCAGCGGTCGCGGATCATCGAGCCCCGCATGGCTGAGTGCGTTTGGTTTCGCAAAGCCGCCAGAGGAGCAGATCACTGTCAATCTTGGCTATGTGACCCGCTTCTATCGTCTCAAACCCGAACATATGACGAATTGTTTGCATGGCAGGAAGTTCGTCATCATGGCAGCGTGTTCGCCTGATTTTCGCTTCGGTGCTCTTTTGCCACAGGAGGGCGAACGTTGGACTGTGACATTAGGCGGTTACAGGGACGATCAAGTGCCAGAGGATGATGCTGGTTTCCTTGAGTTTGCGCGCAGCTTGCAACAGCCGGAAATATTCAACGTGATCCAGAATGCAGAACCACTTACTCCGCTTACGTCATACAAGTTTGTTTCGAACTTGCGACGCCATTACGAGAAGCTGCGCCGCTTTCCGGAAGGCTATCTGGTGTATGGCGACGCCTTGTGCAGCTTCGATCCAGCCTATGGTCAAGGAATGACGGTAGCCTGTCTGGAATCGCTGGCCTTGCGCGAGTGTTTGGCAAACGGAACGCAAGGAATTGCTCGCCGCTTCTTCCAGATGGCTAGTCGGTTCATTGAAGCTCCCTGGCAAATCGTCGTGGGCAGTGATTTGCAAAACCCGCGCGTCGAGGGCAAGCGGACGGCGCAGGTGCGCTTTGTCAACTGGTACATAGCGAAGTTTTACCGAGCGGCGCAACGTGATGCCGCGCTGGCGACCAAGTTCTTGGAAGTGGCCAACCTTATGCAACAGCCAACGGCGTTGCTAAGCCCAGCCAATGCGCTGAAAGTGTGGAATGGAAGTCGGGACATACAGCACAGCGACCCTGGTCGGGGGCGCCAAGCCGCTTAGCACGGTAGCGACCGGCCCCCCAATCAAACACCTTATTATTCAGTCGCGTCCGGCACGGCTGATCAGCCCGACGGTCGACTCCGGGGTGACGAGGCCGTTCAAGCTCGCGGAGTGCAGCAGCGAGCCTGAAGTCTCGGTGCCGATCGAAGCCGCGCACAGACCGGCCGCCACCGCGACCGCCGAGCTCGATCCCCCCGGAGACACCACCGGAATGCCGTGATCGTCCATCAGCGCGCGGCGCATAGGGGTTCTTCACCTGACCGCCCAGGGACGAATAGCCGGCGGGCATGTCGATCGCGAGCATGTCGGCGAACTCCATCAGGATTGAGCGCGCGTACCGCGTTGAGCTTGGGCTCGTCGCGGTCGTAGGCCTCAATGCACGCGAGATAGGCTTTGACCAGCGCCGTGGCCGTGACATGCCCAGTGGCCAGAGCATGAGCGGTATCGCATCGACGCCTGATCGAGCCTTGGGGAGATCGGCGCCTCGGCGCTGACGGCCACCGCGGCAGTGCCGGCATCGCGGCGGGATGGCTTCTGCACGGCTGCCTCGCCTGACGGCGCGTCGCTCACCATGAGACCCGACGATGCCATCATGCCAGTGTTTTGCCCGACGGGTCAACGTCAGGGCGCATCGCGTCGACCATCAATCACGCAACGCGCAAGCCATTGAAATGACTACACCCGGCTACTGTGCATGGGGTTGTTTTTCAGATTTTTGTTTGGAGCTGCCCTCTCCAACGAGCGGAGAGGGCACAGCAACGGACGCCGCCCTACTCCCAATACCACGTCGAGAAATCGTTCTCGAATTGCGGGACGTCCTTCCAGACGCCCTTCAGCTTCTTGCTGGTGATGGTGATGAGCTGCGGCTGGTACAGGTAGGCGGAGACGGCGTCGGTCGCGAGCATGCGTTGGGCGTCGCCGAGCAGCTTTGCGCGGGCAGCCTCGTCCGGCGTCGAGACGATCTGCTTGTAGAGCGCATTGAACTTGTCGTTGTTGTAACCGAGATAGTAGTCCGGCTCGGTGATCTTGACGAGGTCGAATGGCTCGACATGACTGACGATGGTGAGGTCGAAATTATGCGGACCGTTCGGCGCGAACACCTGCGACAGCCACTGCGCCCATTCGACGTTCTCGATTTTGGCGACGATGCCGACCTTGGCGAGCTGGGCGGCAGCGATCTCGCCGCCCTGCCTCGCATAGGACGGCGGCGGCAGCTTCAGCGACAATTCGAGCGGCGTGGTGACGCCGGCTTCAGTGAGCAGCTTCTTGGCCTTCTCGGGGTCGTACGGATTGATGCCTGTCGTGTCGACGTAGCCGAGCGCGCCCGGCACGTAGAAGCTGCCGATCGGCGTCCCGAAGCCGTCGACGGCGCCGTCGATCATCGCCTTGCGGTCGATCGCGGCAAGGATGGCGCGGCGGACGCGGACGTCGTCCAGCGGCTTCTTGCGGTGGTTGATGGCGAGGATGGTCTTGGCCCTGGAGCCGCCGACCAGCACTGTGAAGCGCGGATCGGCCTTGAACTGTGCCAAGGCGCGCGCCGCGGCGACGCGCGGGAAGGCGTCGACGTCACCCGACAGCAGCGCCGCCACCTGCGCCGCCGGATCGGAGATGAAGCGGATCGTCACCTTGGACAATTTGACCGCGGCGGCGTTGCGGTAGTCGGCCCATTTGGTCAGAGTGATCGAAGAACCCTTCGCCCAGGCGCCAAGCTGATAAGGCCCGGTGCCAACCGGCTGCGTCACATTGGTGGCTGCGCTCTTCGGCTCGACGATCGAGCCGCTCGCCTGCCCCAGCAGGAACGGCAGATTCGGCTCGGAATATTTCACCGTGATCACGATCGTGTCGGCATCCGGTGCGTCGACCTTCTCGAAAGCCTGGAACAGGCTTTTGTCCTTGTTCGTGCTGTTCGGCGCGGCGTTGCGATCGAACGAGAATTTCACGGCCGCGGAATCGAAGGGTTCGCCGTTCTGGAATTTGACGCCCTTGCGCAGCTTGAACGTATAGGTCTTCAAATCCGGCGAAGCGGTCCAGCTCTCGGCGAGCAGCGGCGAGACCGAGCCGTCCTCGTTGATCTTGGTCAGGGTCTCATAGATGTTGTAGAGCGTGACCTCGGCAATCGCGGCGGCGGCGGCATTGGTGGGATCGAGGCCCGGCGGCTCCAGCGCCATCGCCATGACGACGCTGTCCTTCTTGCTCTGCGCCAGCGCCGGCAAAGGCGCCATGACGAGCGCAGCAGCAAATGCGACGATCGATAGTTTCCTGAACATGCGCAACTCCCCAGCCTGTTCCGTTCTCAAGCCTACGCTAATCCTGCTCCGGACATTAACCTTCCACGGCCGCCTGCGGCAACGCCATCACGGCCTCGGCCTTGTGGCAGGCGGCAAGGTGCCCCTCGCCCATCTTGCGTAACGCAGGCGGAACCTCGCGGCAATGCTGGTCGGCAAGGGTGCAGCGCGATGCATAGGGGCATCCGGCCGCTGCCGCCGATTGCGAGGCGATCGCCTGGGCCCCGCGCCGGCGCCGGCTACCCCCGGCACGCGCCCGCGGCACCGCATCCAAGAGCGCCCGCGTATATGGATGGGCGCAGCACTCGAACAGATCTTCGGGGCGCCCCTGCTCGACGATGCGGCCGAGATACATCACCGCGACTTCGTCGCAGAGATAGTCGACGACGGCGAGGTCGTGGCTGATCAGGATGTAGCTGAGGCCGAACTGCTCCTGGAGGTCCTGCATCAGGTTGAGCACCTGGGCCTGCACGGAGACGTCGAGCGCGGAGACCGGCTCGTCGGCGACGATCAGCTTCGGCTGCGTGATCAGCGCGCGCGCAATGGCGATGCGCTGGCGCTGGCCGCCCGAGAATTCGTGCGGATATTTGTCCATGTCGGCGTCACGCAAGCCGACCTGGCGCAGCACAGCCGCGACACGGTCGCGGAAGGTGGTGCGGTCGGCGCCTTCCATCACGGTCAGCGGCTCGGCAACGATCCGCGCGATGGTCTGACGCGGATCAAGCGAGCCGTAAGGGTCCTGGAACACCATCTGGAAATCACGGCGGGCGCGGCGCAGTTCGTCAGCCGGGATACGATTGAGATCACGGCCGAGCAGCGCGACCTGGCCCGACGTCGGCCGCTCCAGCGCCATCACAAGGCGCGCGAAGGTGGACTTGCCGGAGCCGGATTCGCCGACGATGCCGAGGCTCTTGCCGGCCTGGACCTGCACGCTGACGCCGTTGAGCGCGCGCACCTGCCCTGGCGGGCGAAACAGGCTTTCCCGCGGCAGCGTGTAGCGCTGCTCGAGATCCCTGACATCGAGAAGCGGCGCGGTGCTCATGCGGTCAGCGCTCCGACAGGCTCAGCCATCGAGACGTCCGTCCGGATGCAGCGCACCAGATGGCCGGGGCCGACATCCACCATCGGCGGCAGTGCGGCGCGACATTGGTCAATCACGAGCGGACAGCGATCGGAAAAGGTGCAGCCGGACGGCAGATCGGCGAGCTCCGGCACCGTGCCTGAGATCGTCTTCAGCCGCGTGCCCTTGCGTGCGCCGAGCTTCGGCCGAGCGCGGAACAGGCCCTGCGTGTAGGGATGTCCCATGCGGCGGAACACCTCGTCGGTCGGCCCGCTCTCGACGACGGTGCCGCCATACATCACCATCATGCGCTGCACGTTCTCGGCGATGACGCCGAGATCGTGCGAAATGAGGATCATCGACATGCCGCGCTCCTCGACAAGATCGGCGATGAGGTCGAGGATCTGGCCCTGGATGGTGACGTCGAGCGCCGTAGTCGGCTCATCCGCGATTAGGAGGTCCGGTTCGCAGGCCAGCGCCATCGCGATGGTGATGCGCTGGCGCTGGCCGCCCGAGAACTGGTGCGGATAGGCGTCAACGCGCCGCGCGGGGTCGGGCAGCCCGACGCGGTCGAGCAAGGCGATAGTCTCGCGCCGCGCCTGCGCCGCCGAGTATTTCTTATGCCGCCGCAGCGGCTCGGCGACCTGGTTGCCGATCGTGTGCATTGGATTGAGCGCGGTCATCGGCTCCTGGAAGATCATGCTGATGCGGTTGCCGCGCAGGCGGCAATAATCGGCATCCGAGAGTCCGACGAGCTCGTCGCCGTCCAGCTTGATGCTGCCGGTGACGGCCGCGCTGTCCGGCAGCAGCCCCATCAACGACAATGCCGTGACCGACTTGCCGCAGCCGGACTCGCCGACGAGCCCGAGGGTCTCACCACGCTCGAGAGCGAAGCTGACGCCGCGCACAGCCCGTGCCGGCCCGCGGCTGGTGTTGAGGCGGACGCCGAGATTTTCGACTTCGATCAGCGGCACGTTGGAGCGTTCGTCCATCGTCATCGCTCCCGCGCCAGTCGGGGATCGAGCAGGTCGCGCAATCCGTCACCGAGGAGATTGAGACCGAGCACAGCGATGGCGATTGCAGCGCCCGGATAGACCGCGAGCATCGGCGACTGGAACAGCAGCGTCTGTGCATCGTTCAACATCCGCCCCCAGGACGGCTGCGGCGGCTGCGTGCCGAGACCGAGATAGGACAGCGCGGCCTCGGCGAGAATGGCCAGCGCGAACTGGATCGTGACCTGCACGATCAGGATCGACAGGATGTTCGGCAGCACGTGCTCGATGGTGATGCGGAAGCGCCCCTTGCCCGCCGCGCGCGCGGCCAGCACGAATTCGCGCGCCCAGATCGCATTGGCGGAGCCGCGCGTCAGCCGTGTCAGCGTCGGGATCTGGAAGATGCCGATCGCAACGATCGAGGTCACCATACCGGGGCCGACGACCGCGGCGAGCATGATCGCGGACAGCACGGCGGGAAAGGCGAAGGTGAAGTCGGAAAAGCGCATGATGATCTCTTCGATCCAGCCCCGCTGGGCCGAGCCGATCAGGCCCAGCGTGACGCCGAAGGTGAGACCGATGCTGACGGCGATGACGCCGACCATGATGGTGGAGCGGGCCCCCGCAAGCAGCAGCGAGACGGTGTCGCGGCCGAAGGAATCGGTGCCGAGCCAGTGCGCCGCCGAGGGCGGCTTGAGCTTTGCGGCGATATCGATCTCATAAGGGGACCAGGGTGTCCAGACCAGGGAAAGCAGCGCAGAACCGATCACGGCAAGCACCAAGACGCCACCGAGCACGAAGCTGCGATGCCGCAGCGCCCTCCGCCAAAAGCCCGTCGCGGGGCGCGCCGGCGGGGCGGCCGTCGGCAATCCAACTGCGGTGGCGAGCGGATCACTCACAGGTCGTGGACCTTGATGCGGGGATCGATGAAGGCGTAGAGCACATCGACCACGAAGTTGACGATGACGACCATGGCCGCGAGCAGCATCACGCAGTTGCGCACCACGATGAGGTCGCGGTTGGCGATCGACTGGAAGATCAGCCGGCCGAGGCCCGGCAGGTAGAATACGTTCTCGATCACGATGGTGCCGGCGAGCAGATTGGCGAATTGCAGGCCCATCACCGTCATCACGGGGATCATGGCGTTGCGCAGCACGTGGCTCCACAGCACCTCGCGCTTGCCGAGTCCCTTCGCGCGGGCGGTGCGCACGAAGTCCTCGCGCAGCACTTCGAGTACGGCCGATCGCGTGACGCGCGCGAGGATCGCGGCCTGCACCACGGCAAGCGAGACCGCCGGCAGCAGCAGTGACTTGATTCCCGGCCAGATGCCGTCCTCCCAGCCGGCAAAGCCGCCCGCCGAGAGCCACTGCAGCCGCACCGCGAACAAGAGCACCAGCAGGATCGCGAACCAGAAGTTTGGCAGCGCGATGCCGACCTGGGTCAGCGACATCACGCCGACATCGCCGAGTTTGTTGTGGTTGGCCGCAGTGTAGATGCCGGCGGAGAGCGCCAGCGTCACGGTGATCGCCATCGCCAGGATCGCGAGCGGAATGGTCAGCACCAGCCGTTCGGCGATCAGGCTGGCGACTGGGGTGCCGTAGACATAGGAGTTCCCGAGATCGCCGACGACGAGGCCCTTGATCCATTGCAGGTAGCGAACGGCCAACGGCTGATCGAGCCCGAGCTTGACGGTGAGCGCGCGAACCGCGTCGGGCGAGGCGTCGGCGCCCATCAGCATCTGCGCGGCATTGCCGGGAAGCGCGTCGAGCACCAGGAAGATGATCAGCGACGCGCCGACCAGCGTCGCCAGCAAGGTCAACAGACGTCGGAGGACAAAGACGCTCATGCGTGCTCGGCTGCAGGGCTCACCCGCGGCACGATCAACATTTCTGGGCGCCGGACGCAAGCTCTTTGCGAGCGCACCGATGCTCTATCACCGTCACCCTGAGGTGCTCGTCCTGCAACGCAGGACGTGCCTCGAAGGGCGACGGCCCGGCTGCCTCTCGGCCGTTCATCCTTCGAGGCTCCCGATGGGGCGCTCCGCGCCCCATCACTCGCACTCAGGATGACGGGAGCCACAGCGAACTGGCACATCCCTGAAGATGCAGTCTCCACGAGCTGCCCCTAGCTGGGCCAGCGGGACAGAAGGCCGCTCGAGGCCTCGAACAATGCGCTCACGCGCAGCAATTCTGCGTCCGCCCGGAAGCGGCCGACCAGTTGGAGGCCGATCGGCAGGCCGTCGCGGGCAAAGCCGCAGGGAAGGCTGATGGCGGGATGGCCGGTCATGTTGAACGGCATGGTCCAGGGGAACCAGTGCGGCCGGACGCTGTCGTAGTGCCGACCATCGATCTCGATGTTGCCGAAGAGGTCCTGCTTGATCGGCAGCGCGGTTCGGGTGAGCGTCGGCATCGCCAAGAGGTGTCCGCGCGCAAGCAGCGATTGCACGCGGCGGAACAACGCGGTGCGCGCGAACATCGCCTCCTGATAGTCGACGCCGCTGACCTCGCTGGCGAGCGCGAGCTGCTTGAGGAAGGCCTCGCTCAGTTCGTTCTTGTGCTCGGCCGCGAGCTTTGCAAAGCGCGTGCGCCAGACGGTGTGGTTGATGGCGCGCCAGATCGGCTCGATATCGAAATCATCGCCGGAGAACTCCTCGAGCTCGGCACCTAACCCCGCCAGTCGATCAAGGCTCGCCTTGAAGCTGGCGGCGACCTCAGTGGACACCGGACGGCCCGGCGGCGTCAGGCAGTACAGGATCCTCAAGCCGCGCAGGTCGCCGCGCGAGGCCGCGGTGCCGATGAAGTCAGGCACGGGGACGCCGATCGACCAGGGATCGCAGGCATCCTCGCCCGCCATCGCCTGCATCATCAGCGCGGTATCGGCCACGGTGCGGGTGGTCGGCGTGACGTAGGTCTGATTGCCGAACACATCCAGCGCCTGGCTGTGCGGGATCACGCCGTTGCTCTGCTTCAGCCCGACCACGCCGTTGCAGGCCGCCGGAATACGCGTCGAGCCGCCGCCGTCGGTCGCAATCGCCAGCGGCGCGATGCCGCTTGCCACCGCCACCGCCGCGCCGCCGCTGGATCCGCCGGACGAGCGGCAGGCGTCCCAGGCATTGCGGGTGCGGCCGAACAAAGGTGAATCGGTGAGGCACTTGCTGCCGAACTCCGGCGTCGTGGTCTTGCCGATCAGGATCGCGCCCTCGCTGCGCAGCCGCGCAACGGCGACTGCATCCTCGGTCGGCACGTTGTCCTTGAAGGGAACGGCGCCGAAGGTGGTCTTCACGCCCTTCGTGTTGACGATGTCCTTGACGGTGACGGGGATGCCATGCAGCAGGCCGAGTTCCTCGCCCGCCATTACCTTGCGCTCGGCTTCGCGCGCCGCTGCGATCGCCTCATCACCGCACAGGGTGATGAAGCAGTTCAATTCGGGCTGGAGCGCCTCGGCGCGGGCAAGCACGGCGCGGGTGAGCTCGACTGGCGACAGCTTCCTCGCGACGATCAGGCTACGCAGCTCAGTTGCGGAGCGGAGACAGAGGTCGTTGCTCATGGTGGCAGGCTCGCATCAGGATGTACAGACCTTGCCAGCGCGCAGCCCATCTGTCCATTTCGGTCGGTGCATGGCCGTCGTCGATCGCGGCATCGCGAAGCCTTGCGCCGACTACCACCTCCAGCTGACCTCGTGGCTCCAGGGTGGATCGGCGCCCGGACGGGTGCAAGTGAGGCCGGCGCAATTGGCCGCGAAGGACAGCGCGCGGCGAAGCTCGTCGGCACCGACGTCCTTCAAGGCTTGCTGGGCAATGCGCCTCTGCTTGTGCAGAGCGAACAACAATGCCGCCTGAAAGCTGTCGCCGGCGCCGATGGTGTCGGCGACCTCGACTTTGGGGGCGACGACTTCGATCTGCCCCGCCCCTGCATGCCAAGCGACGGCGCCATGGTTGCCCCTGGTGACGACGACGAGGCTCGTGCCCTGCGCGAGCAGCGCGCTCGCGCGCTGCTGATAGGGCTCGTCGCCAAAGAGATAGGCGAAATCGACGTCCGACATCTTGATGAGATCAGCATGCCCAGCGAACTCCGCCATGCGGGCGAGATAGGCCGGCTTGTCCTTGACGAGATTCGGTCGGCAGTTCGGATCGAAGGAGATGGTCGAGAACGCGCGCGCATCCGCGATCAGAGCTGTGGTCTCCGCCGCGCCCCGGTCGTTGACCAGCGTGGTCGAGCCGACATGGAGAGCTTCAACCGTGTCGAGCGGAATTGTCCCGCGTCGGTACGTCCAGTTCCGCGTCGCCGTCTCGGCATCGTAGAACGCGTAGTGCGACTCGCCCGCGACGATGCGGACGAAGGCGAGCGTGGTCTGGTGATCGCTGCGGGTGGCAAGACCGAGGTCGACGCTGGAGGCGGTTGCATGATCGGCGATCATCCGCCCGAACAGGTCGGTCGAAACGCCGCCGACGAAGCCGGTCGGCGCGCCGAGCCGCGCCATACCGATCGCGACGTTGAGACAGGAGCCGCCGACGGCGGGCATCACGGCCTCGCGACCTTCCGCATTTCGCGTCGGCACGAAATCGATCAGCGCATCGCCGCAGGCAATCAGCATGTCTTTCAACCTCTCGCGACGCTGCGCATCGCCGCGCGGCTCCCCTGGTCGACCTCGCGCAGCAGCTTGTAGACTTCGCGCTTGCGGGCATGAAACGCCGCCATCTCGGGCGCGGTCGGCTCGCTCTTGCGTCCCAGCGCCGACATTTTGGCCATGGTCTGGCCGATGTTGGCATAGGCACCGCCGGCGACGGCGCCGAGCATGGCGGCGCCGAGCAGCACCGGCTCCTTCGTCTGCGGCAGCGCGACGGTAAGGCCGGTCGTGTCGGCCATGATCTGCCGCACCAGCGGACTCCGGCTGGCGCCGCCGCCCATGATCATGATGTTCGAGCGCACGCCATGAGCGGCAAAAGCCTCGATCACCTCGGCGAGCCCATAGGCAAGACCGCAGAGGCCGGCGACGAACAACCGCTCCATCGAACCGATGTCGGTGTCGAGATCGAGGCCGGCGATCACCGCGCGCGTGTCCGGGTCGGCATAGGGCGAGCGGTTACCGATGAATTCCGGCAGGACGTGGACGTCACGCGCCAGCAGCGCAGCGCGACTGGCATCGCCTGCGCGCGCGATGATTCGGCGCTCGAGGAAGTCGATGAGATCGAGGCCGTCGCTGCGCGCGACCGTGCTCACCTCGCCGAAACCGGGGTGCGACTTGAGGAGATGGTCGATCGCCGCGCCCGCCGCCGACTGGCCACCCTCGTTGAGCCAGAAGTCCGGGACCATGCCGGAATAATAAGGCCCCCACACGCCTTGCACGAAGCATGGCTCCTTCGTCGTCGCCATGATGCACGCCGACGTTCCCATGATGTAGGCGAGACGGTCGCAGACGTCGGTCACCTCGCCCGCCCCATCGCGTCCGCCGATCGCCCCGACGCCGCCGGCGTGGGCGTCGATCAGTGAGGCGCCGACCGGCGTGCCCGGTGAGAGGCCGAGTTCAGCCGCGGCAGTTCGGGTCAGCCCTGCCCCAAGCCGCGTGCCGGGGGCGACGATCTCGATGCCGATGCGCGCATAATTCTCGGCGACAAAGTCGGACAGACCAATGCGCTTGAAGAATGGCGCGCTCCAGCCGCCGCCCTCGTGGGCGAGGTAGTTCCACTTGCAGGTGACCGTGCAGGTCGAACGCTGCAGCGAGCCGGTCGCGCGCCAGGTCAGGTAGTCCGCGAGATCGAAGAAATGGCCCGCTGCGTCAAAACTCGTGCGCAGATGCCGCTTCAGCCACAGCAGCTTCGGCATCTCCATCTCGGGTGAGATCGAGCCGCCGACATAGCGCAGCACCGCATCCTCGGTCTCGTTGATCAGCCGCGCCTCGGCGATGGCGCGATGGTCCATCCAGACGATGACGTTGCGCTGCCTGTCGCCGGATCCACTGACGGTGAGCGGCTCGCCATGCCGATCGAGGACAACCAAGGAACAGGTAGCGTCGAAGCCGATACCGCCGACGTTATCGGGCGTAATGCCAGCCTCCGCCATCGCCGCGCGTACCGATGCCGCGCAGGCCTCCCAAATGTCCTGTGACGACTGCTCGACGATATCGCCGGCCTCGTGCCAGACCCGGATCGGATGACGCGCCATCGCGAGCAGCGTGCCAGCCTCGTCAAATACCCCTGCCCGCGTGCTCGTGGTCCCTACATCGACGCCGATATACGCTCGCGGCATTGTCGCTCCCGGTCGCTTCGTCAGTCTCGACGGGAGCCTACCAGCAAGTGTAGCCGCCATCCACCAGCACGATGCTGCCGGTCATCAGGCTCGCGGCCTCCGACGAGAGGAACAGCACGACGGAAGCGATCTCCTCGACCTGCCCCATCCGCGCCATCGGAGTTCCGCCGATCCAGGCGTCGTACATCTTGGGATTGCTCTTTACGAAGGCGTTGAGCGGCGTCTCGATGTAGGTCGGGGCCACCGCATTGACGCGGATGCCGCGCGCGCCCCATTCGGCGGCGAGCGACTTGGTCAGATGGTGCACGGCAGCCTTGGAGGCGTTGTAGAAGCACTGCTCCTGCGGCTTGTTGACGATGAAGCCGCTCATCGAGCCGACATTGACGATGGCGCCGCTTCCAGCCTTCAGCATGTGCTTGCCGAACTCGCGGCAGCACCAGAACGTGCCGTTGAGATTGACGTCGATGACGTTGAGCCAGTGCTCGTCGGTGACGGTCTCCGCGGGCGTCTCGCTGCGGGCGATGCCGGCATTGTTGACGAGGATGTCGACCTTGCCGTGGCGGGCGACGAGGTCGTTCGCGACTTCGGCCACACGGTTGGTATCGGTGACATCCATGACCGCGGTCTCGACGTCAAGACCCTTTGCCTTCAGGCTGGCTTTCCCGCTGTCAGCGACCTTGCCGTCACGGTCGCCGATGATGACCCGGGCGCCGGCCTCGGCCAGCGCCTCGGCGCAGCCAAGGCCGATGCCCTGTCCGCCGCCGGTAATGAACGCGGTCTTGCCGTTCAGCTTGAATTTTTCCAGGTACATGATCGTCTTTCCGTTTTCTTGCCGTTTCTTGTCAGCTCCGAAGAGCGTTGCCGTTCTCGTCGAAGCGGTGGATGCGCGCGGGGTCCGGCACCAGCGATACGGGGTCACCGGCGTGCAGACTCAATTCGCCGATGTAGCGCGCCGTCAGCATGCCGAGCGCGCCGGCATCGACGTAAAGGAAGGTGTCGCTACCGAGATGCTCGGCCACTGCGATAGTGCCCTGCCAGCCGCCAGTGCCGTCGCGCTCGATTTTCAGGTGCTCCGGCCGGACGCCGATCGTCGCTGCCCCCTTGTGCAAAGCAGGCTCGCCGGTGACGAAATTCATCTTGGGCGAGCCGATGAAGCCGGCGACGAAGAGATTGGCGGGCCGCTCGTAAAGCTCCAACGGTGAGCCATATTGTTCGATCTTGCCGCCGTTGAGCACGACGATCTTGTCGGCCATGGTCATGGCTTCGACCTGGTCATGGGTGACGTAGATCGCGGTGGTGCCGAGTTGCTTCTGCAGCCGCGTCACCTCGATGCGCATCTGCACGCGCAGCGCCGCGTCGAGATTGGAGAGCGGTTCGTCGAACAGAAACGCCTTGGGCTCGCGCACGATGGCGCGGCCGATCGCGACCCGCTGGCGCTGGCCGCCGGATAGCTCGCGTGGCTTGCGATCGAGATAGGGCGTGAGATTGAGCGTCGCGGCGGCGGCCTCGACCTTGCGGTTGATCTCGTCCTTGGCAAGGCCGGCCATCTTGAGGCCGAAGCCGATATTGCCGCGCACGCTCATATGCGGATAGAGCGCGTAGGACTGGAACACCATCGACAGCCCCCGTTTTGCCGGCGGCGTGTCGACGACGTTCTTGCCGTCGATCAGGATCTTGCCGCCGCTGACGTCCTCGAGCCCCGCAATCAGCCGCAGCAGTGTGGTCTTGCCGCAGCCGGAGGGACCGACGAACACAACGAAGGACCCATCGGCGATATCGAGGTCGGCCCCCTTGATGATGTGCACCGGGCCGAAGGATTTTTGTACGCCCTGAAGTGTGATCTGACCCATGATCCCCCTCTACTTCACCGCGCCGAAGGTGAGCCCGCGCACGAGCTGCTTCTGACTGAACCAACCGAGGACGAGAATGGGTGCGATCGCCAGCGTCGAGGCCGCCGACAGCTTGGCCCAGAACAATCCTTCCGGGCTCGAATAGGAGGCGATGAACGTGGTGAGTGGCGCGGCGCTCGAGGTCGACAGATTGAGCGTCCAGAACGCCTCGTTCCAGGCCAGGATCAGGTTCAGCAGCAAGGTTGAGGCGAGCCCCGGGATCGCCATCGGGGTCAACACGTAGATGAGCTCACGGCCGATGGTGGCACCATCCATGCGTGCGGCCTCCAGAATGTCGCGCGGAATCTCCTTGAAATAGGTGAACAGCATCCAGATGACGATCGGCAGGTTTCCGAGGCACAGGATAAAGACGAGGCCGATGCGGGAATCGAGAAGGCCGAAGGACTTGTAGATCAGGTAGATCGGCACCAGCACGCCGACCGGCGGCATCATCTTGGTCGAGAGCATCCACAGCAGGACGTCCTTGGTACGTTTGGTCGGCGAGAACGCCATCGACCACGCCGCCGGAATGGCGATCAACAGTGCAATCAGCGTCGAGCCGCCGGCGATGATGATCGAGTTCATGGCGTGGTGCAGATAGTCGCTGCGCTCCTGCACGGTAGCGTAGTTTTCCATGGTCCAGTGGAAGAACAGGAACGATGGCGGTACCGCGAATGCCTCGAGTTCGGTCTTGAAGCTCGCCAGCCCCATCCACAGAATCGGGAAGAAGATCAGGAAGCCGAACAGCCAGGCCGCCGCCGTCGATATCGCCACCCGCCGCGTCGTCGCCATCCGCGCCATGTCAGGCCTCCAAATTGCGGCCGACGATACGGACCAGGAAGAAGGCGACGACATTGGCGATCACCACCGCGACGAGGCCGCCCGCGGAGGCGCTGCCGACGTCGAACTGGATCAACGCCTGCGAATAGATCAGGAACGCGATGTTGGTGGTTTGCAAGCCCGGCCCGCCGCCGGTGGTGACGAAGATCTCGGCGAATACGGTGAGCAGGAAGATGGTCTCGATCAGGATCACCACCGTGATGGGCCGCGCGAGGTGCGGCAGCGTGATGTAGATGAAGGTCGAGACCGCGCTGGCGCCGTCCATCTCGGCGGCTTCCTTCTGCTCCTCGTCGAGCGATTGCAGCGCCGTCAGCAGGATGAGCGTCGCGAACGGCAGCCATTGCCACGTCACGATCAGGATGACGGCAAGCAGCGGTACATCGTTGAACCAATCGATCGGCGTAAGGCCGAACAGCGAAGTGAGCCAGGCGAACAATCCCGACACCGGATGCATCAACAGGTTCTTCCAGACCAGCGCGCTCACCGTCGGCATCACGAAGAACGGGGCGATCACCATCAGCCGCACGAAATTGCGCCCGATCACGGGCTGGTCCATCAGCAGCGCCAGGGGAATGCCGAGCAGGATGGTCAGCGCCAGCACGGAGCCAACGAGCACCAGCGTATTCTGGAGGGAGGCCAGGAAAGCGGGATCGGTGAGGAAGTAGCGGAAGTTTTCCAGGCCGACGAACGATTCCGAGCCGGGGTCGAGCAGGCTGTAATGCAGTGTCGAGAAGTAGATCGTCAGGGCGAGCGGGACGATCATCCAGATGAAGAGCAGCCCGACCGCAGGTGTCAGCAGCGAGCGCGCAAGAAACTGCGTCTGCCGGGTTGCCATCCTGACTTCTCCTCTTGGGGAAGAAGGCGGCCATCCATCCGGGGACGGACGAATGGCCGCGAGTCTGAGCTCAGGAGGAAGAGCTCGGGTTCATTTGATGTAGCCGGCGCGCTTCATCTCGCGCTCGGTTGCGGATTGAGCGGCCGAGAGCGCCGCGTCGACGGTGGTGGAGCCCGCAAGCGCCGCGGAGAATTGCTGGCCCACCTGGGTGCCGATGCCCTGGAATTCTGGGATCGCGGCGTATTGCACACCCACGTAGGGAACGGGCTTCACCGTCGGCTTGTTGGGATCAGCGGCGTCGATCGAGGCCAGCGTCAGCTTGGCGAACGGCGCGACCTTCAGATAGTCGGGGTTCTGGTAGAGCGAGGTGCGCGTGCCCGGCGGCACGTTGGCCCACCCCTCCTTCGATGCCACAAGCTTGGTGTAGTCCTTGCTGGTTGCCCAGGCGATGAACTTCTCGGCGGCTTCCGTCTTCTTGGAGCCGGCGGGGATTGCGAGATTCCAGGCCCACAGCCAGTTGGCGTTCTTGCCAAGCCCGGTGTTGGGCGCGAGCGCGAAACCGACCTTGTCGGCGACCGTGGAGTCCTTCGGGTTGGTGACGAAGGAGGCCGCGACCGTGGCGTCGATCCACATCGCGCATTTGCCGGCGTTGAACAGTGCCAGATTCTCGTTGAAACCGTTGGAACTCGCGCCGGGCGGGCCGGCTTCCTTCATGAGATTGACGTAAGTCGTCAGCGTCGCCTTCCATTCCGGCGTGTTGAACTGCGGCTCCCACTTCTCGTCGAACCAGCGCGCGCCGTAGGAATTGGCCATCGCCGACAGGAACGCCATGTTCTCACCCCAGCCGGCCTTGCCGCGCAGGCAGATCCCGTAGACGCCGGCGCTCTTGTCCGTGAGCTTCTTGGCGGCGTCGACGACGAAATCCCAGGTCGGCTTTTCCGGCATCTTCAGGCCGGCCTTCTCGAACAGATCGGTGCGGTACATCACCATCGAGCTCTCGCCGTAGAACGGCGCGGCGTAGAGCTTGCCGTCGAAGGAGACCGCATCCTTGATCTTGGGCAGGAGGTCGGCGACGTCGTAATCGGCGCCGAGATTGGCCAGCGGCACCAGCCAGCCCTTCTTGGCCCAGATCGGCACCTCGTAGGTGCCGATGGTGAGGACGTCGAACTGGCCGCCCTTGGTGGCGATGTCGGTGGTGACGCGCTGGCGCAGCACGTTCTCCTCCAGCGTCACCCATTTTACGGTGATATCAGGATTCTTCTTGGTGAATTCCCCCGTCAGCCCCTGCATGCGGATCATGTCACCATTGTTGACGGTGGCGATGGTCAGGGTCGTTTCGGCCATCGCGGGGACGGCCAGCAGCAGGCAAGACGCGCCGCAGACGGCGCCCAGGACGTGTTTCACGGTGACCTCCCTAAGAGTCGCGTTTTGAGCATATGCCCACGCGTTGAGCGTATGTTCAGCCCAAGGAAGACAGTTGTCAAGCAGGCGCGCGAGTGTTCAAGCAACTTATGAGTGCTGCGGTGCGGGAGGGACGGGGTGTCGCTTCACTCATAGCCGTCATACCCCGCGAAGGCGGGGCATCGAGTACTCCGCGTCGTCCATTGGTTTGCCTCAAGTGGGGCCGCGGCGTAATGGATCGTCCGCCTTCGCGGACGATGACAGCGGTGTGGGTAGAGGGACTTCCCGCCTCGTATGCACGCCGGAGGCGTAAACGCCCTATCGCTCCAAGATCGCCCTTGCTGTCGCCTCGTCCGTGATCAGCCCATTGATCAACCGCCCGTTCAGTGCCGCAGCGATCGCCGCCACTTTGGCGGCGCCAACCGCGGCGCCGATCGTCGTGGTCTTCGCCGGCACTTCCGGCGGAATGCTGGTGAGGCGCTTGTTGGTGCCGGCCTTGAGCAGGCGGCCCTTGGCATCATATGCCCAGCCCGTGATCTCGCCGATGGCCCCCAGACGCATCATCTCGAACAATTCGTCCCGGGTGACGAAACCGTCGATATGCACCTGCGCCTTCTGGTCCATCTGACCGATGCCGACGAGGCGCAAATCCGCCTTGGCCGCGACTGCCTTCACCTTCGCGATCGGCTCGATGCGCACCATCCTATTGCGCTCGTCCTCCGACGACATCAGGAACGGCAGCGGCATCGGATAGTGCCGCGCCCCGGTGCGGTCGGCGAGCCGGCCGACGGTATCGTAGAAGCTGGCCGAGCCGTCGGCGGAGATATTGCCCACCAGCGAGACGATCTGGTGATTGGGCCGGTCGATCGGCGTGACGCGCTCGACCGCGGCGCGCACGGCCCGGCCGGTGCCGAGCGCGACGATGACCGGCGTCTCCGAGCGCAGCGTCGCATCGAGCAGATTGGCGCAGCGCTCGGCGATGCCCGCATTGGCCTGCGGCGCGACAAGATCTGCCGGCACCACCTCGCAATGAACGAGATTGAACCGCTCCTTCAGACGCGCCGCCAGCTCCATGCAGGCGGCGATGGGATGTTCGAGCCGGAAGGTGATGAGACGTTCGGCAAGGCACAGCGAGACCAGCCGCTGCGCCGAAGCGCGCGAGACCTGGAGCATCTTTGCGATCTCGTCTTGAGTGTGGCCGGCAATGAAGTAAAGCCAGCCGGCGCGCGCAGCGTCGTCGAGTTTCGACTTGTCGTTCTCGGCCGCCATGCGGGGCTCACACCTTCCAGAAATCGCTCATGCGCGCGAAGACCCGATCGGCCCCGGCGGCGGACAATATAGCGTGGCCGTCGCCGGTGCGATAATGGCCGCCGCCGACAAATCCCCAGACGGTCATTCCGGCCGCCTTGCCCGCCTGCACACCGCTGACGCTGTCCTCGATCACCAGCGTGCGTGAGGGCGGCGAGCGCATGTTCTCGGCCGCATGGAGAAAGAGATCGGGCGCCGGCTTACCGTGCCTGACCATCTGCGCGGTGTAGAGCCGATCGCCGAAATGTGCGCGAAGACCGGTGACGTCGAGCGAGAGCGATACGCGGTCGATGTCGCTGGACGAGGCCACGCAGAACGGCACGGTCAGCTCCGAGATCACCGCCTCCACCCCGGGGATCGGCTCGAGCGAGGCGACAAACGTCTCCAGCACATGTGACTTCAATCGCGGCAGGAAGCCATCCGGCACGATCTGGCCGAGATCGCGGTAGTGCTGCTCGATCGCCTTGGTGCTGCGTCCAAGAAACAGTTCGAGCGCTTGCTCCTCGCTGAGCGCGAAACCGAACTCGGCCAGCACCTCGGACAGGCAGCGGCAGCTCAAGAGCTCGCTGTCGACGAGCACGCCGTCACAATCGAAGATGATCAGATCGGGTTCTGGCCGGCCTTGGTCCATCCGGACATTCGATCATATACTCAGCAAGTGAGCAATAGCTCAGAAGCCGATGTTGAATCATGGGATCGCCGGGGAGATCTTCGAGGATTCGCAGCCGGCCTCTCGTTGCTCGCAATCCGTCGCCGACATCTGCCTTCCACATCAAAGACGCCGAATAGACCACCGGCGCGGTTCCGACTTTGTCGGCGCACAAACAATGCATCCGGCCGGAGGCGCGTTTGCGCTATCGCAACGTCCCGCTGGTCCTTCCGCCCTAACGTGGATCAATTGAGTTCCAGGCGACGATATGATCGATGCACAAATCGGGCTGATGACCGCGCCCCCACTATCATCGCATTCGCCATCGCGCTCCGGCGAATGGGGGTGCTATCGACGGTGGCAACGGTCTCGGCGGTGAGCCTTTCGGTTGCCATCGCCGTGGTGCTCTTCACGAGGCAATAATCGTCGGGCGTCGCAGCCCATTCCGGCAACAGAGCGCTTCGGCTCATCGCCGTAACGCGGTAAAGTTCGCTACCGCACACGACCCAATGAGTTCGCTATGCCTGAGATCATCAATCTTGGTGGGCTGCAGCTGACTTTTCTCCGGAGCAAGGACGACACTGCCGGCGCTCTCGATCTGTTCGAGATGACCCTCCAGCCGAACGCGCGAATGCCGATCCCTCACTATCACGATCGTTGGGACGAAACGATCTATGGACTAAGCGGCGTCTCGACCTGGCGGATCGATGGAATGGACGTCGACGTGGCGCCGGGCGAGACCGCGTTCATCAAGCGCGGCGTGGTGCACGGCTTTACAAATCGTTCGGCCCGGCCGGCGACCTGCCTGTGCATACTCACCCCCGGCGCGCTTGGCCCTAAATATTTCAAGGAAATGGCGGTCCTGCTCGCCGCCGGCACGCCCGATCCGGCAAAGATGAAGGAGACGATGCTGCGCTACGGATTGGTACCAGTGCTGCAGTCTTGAGCTGTTTACGACGCAGTAGCGGGCTGGCAGTCGGGACCGTAGACCGCATGGAACGCAGCGGAATGCGGGACAGTCTCGCCGAGCGGACAGAACCCGGAATGCGCTTCACTCCATCCGGGCGACGACGGCCTCATCGCCGCTGGTTATAGACATCGATGCACACCGCACCGAGCAGCACCAGGCCCTTGATGACCTGTTGATAGTCGATGCCGATGCCGAGGATGGACATGCCGTTGTTCATCACGCCCATGATCATGGCGCCGACGACGGCGCCGCCGACCCGCCCCACCCCGCCATAGGCCGAGGCACCGCCGATGAAGCAGGCGGCGATGACGTCGAGCTCGAAGCCGAGGCCGGCCTTGGGAGTCGCGGTGTTGAGGCGCGCGGCGAAGACGAGCCCGGCGAGGGCGGCGAGCACGCCCATGTTGACGAAGGTCAGGAAGGTCAGCCGCTCGGTCTTGATGCCCGACAGGCTTGCCGCCTTGGCGTTGCCGCCGACCGCATAGATCTGCCGGCCGATCACGGTGCGACGGGTCACGAAACCGTAGAGCGCGATCAGCGCGGTCATGATCACCAGCACGTTGGGCAGGCCGCGATGCGATGCGATCAGATAGGTGAAATAGAGCACGGCGCACGCCAGCAGGATGCTCTTGCCGAGGAAGAAAGCGTAGGGCTCGATCTCGATGCCGTGCGATTGCTCGCGCGACCTGCCCTTGGCACTGGCGTAGACGAGACCGAGCGCGAGCACCGCCCCGATCAGCATGGACGTCGGGTGTAGCGTGCCGGCCTCGGGCAGCAGCTCCGGAATGAAGCCGGAGGACAATTTCTGGAAGGTCGGCGGGAACGGGCCTAGCGACTGGCCCTGCAACACCGCCAGCGCCAGCCCCTTGAACACCAGCATCCCCGCCAGGGTGACGATGAAGGACGGAATCTTGAAATAGGCCACCCAATAGCCTTGTGCGGCGCCAATGGCGGCACCGACCAGCAGGCAGGCGATGAAGGCAAGCGTGTAATCGACCTTGTAGGTCACCATGAGAACAGCGGCGACAGCGCCGATGAAGCCCGCGACCGAGCCGACCGAGAGGTCGATATGGCCGGTGACGATCACCAGCAGCATGCCGAGCGCCATGATGACGATGTAGCTGTTCTGGAGCACCAGATTGGTGAGGTTGAGCGGCTGCAGCAGCGTGCCGCCAGTCACGACCTGGAAGAACAGCATGATCGCGACCAGCGACATCAGCATGCCGTAGTTGCGCAAATTGTTCTTGATGAAGCTGCCGTGCCGGCGCTCCTCGGGCAGCGACACCGTCTTGTCGGTCATGGCTGCGATCCTCCCATCTCCGCGGCCGCTGGCGCGGCGTTCCCAATGCTTCGTTCGTTGCGCATGATGGCGCGCATGATCTTCTCCTGCGTCGCCTCCGATCCCCTGAACTCCCCAACAAAGGCACCGTCGTTCATGACGCAGATGCGGTCGCAGATGCCGAGCAGCTCGGGCATTTCCGAGGAGATCACCACGACGCCGCGGCCCGCTTCCGCGAGCTCGTTGATGATACAGTAAATCTCGTATTTGGCACCGACATCGATACCCCTCGTCGGCTCGTCCAGGATGAGAACCTTGGGGTCGGTCATCAGCCATTTGGACAGCACGACCTTCTGCTGATTGCCGCCGGAGAGCTGGCCGGTCTCCTGGTAGACGTCGGAGCAGCGGATCCGCATCCTGCTGCGGTAGTCGCTGGCGACCTTCAGCTCGGCGATGTCGTCGATCACGCGGCCGGGCGCGACCTGGTCGAGGCTCGCAAGCGTGATGTTCTTGCGGACATCGTCCGCGAGGATCAGGCCGAGCTGCTTGCGGTCCTCGGTGACATAGGCGAGGCCGGCGTCGATCGCCGCGGCGACGCTCGGCAGGGCCATCTCCCTGCCCTCGAGGCGGAGGCTGCCGCCGATATTGGTGCCCCAGGAACGGCCGAACAGGCTCATCGCGAATTCGGTACGGCCGGCGCCCATCAGGCCGGCGATGCCCACGACCTCGCCGCGCCTGACACTGAAATTGACGTTCTTGATCACCTGCCGCTCGGGATGAATGGGGTGATAGACCGACCAGCTCGCGACATCGAGCACGGGCTCGCCGATCTTCACGCTGCGCTCCGGGAAACGATGCGCCATATCGCGATTGACCATGCTGCGGATGATGCGGTCTTCCTGGATCGGCTCGGCATGGCAGTCGATGCTATCGACGGTGCGGCCGTCGCGCAGTACGGTGATGTGGTCGGCGACCTTGGCGACCTCGTTCAGCTTGTGCGAGATCAGGATCGAACCGATGCCCTGCTCGCGGAACGCCTTCAGGCGTTCGAGCAGCGCGGCGCTGTCGGCCTCGTTGAGGCTCGCGGTCGGCTCGTCCAGGATCAGCATCCGCACGCGCTTGGACAGTGCTTTGGCGATTTCCACGAGCTGCTGCTTGCCGACTCCGAGATCGGTGATCAGTGTATCAGGCGATTCCCTTAGGCCGACCTGCGCCAGCAGCTCGCGCGTGCGCCGGTACACTTCGTCACGATCGATCACGCCGAGCTTCGACGGCGGATGCGACAGGAAGATGTTTTCCGCGATCGACATCAGCGGGATCAAGGCCAGTTCCTGGTGGATGATGATGATGCCGAGCGCCTCGGAATCGTTGATGTCGCGGAAACGGCGCTCCTCGCCCTCGAAGACAATTGTGCCCTCGTAGCTGCCGTGCGGATAGACGCCGCTCAGCACCTTCATCAGCGTCGACTTGCCGGCGCCGTTCTCGCCGACGAGGGCGTGGATCTGCCCGGCATGAACAGAGAAGTTGACGTCGCGCAGCGCCTGTACACCGGCAAAGCTCTTGCTGACGTTACGCATCTCCAGCATGGCGGTCATTGGCTTTGGTGTCCCTTGCTCTACTTCGCCTCTCGCCGCGTGCGCGGAGAGATTGAATGATATCACTGCATCCACATCGTCATTGCGAGCGCAGCGAAACAATCCGGACTATTTCCGCGGCGGCAGACTGGATTGCTTCGCTGCCCTCGCAATGACGGAGTGCATAGCAACCATTGCCCGTGTGGAAACCCTCTCCCCGCAAACGGGGAGAGGGGAAAGAGAGAGTCTTACTGGAACTGCGACTTCTTGTAGTAGCCGCTGTCGACCAGCACCTTCTCCCAATTATCCTTGTACACCACGACCGGCTTGAGCAGATAGGACGGCACGGTCTTGACGCCGTTCTCATAGGTCTTGGTGTCGTTGACGGTGACCTCCTTGCCGGCAAGCGCGGCGTCGACCATGTCGGCGGTCACCTTGGCGAGGTCGCGGGTGTCCTTGAAGATGGTCGAATACTGATCGCCGCGCAGCATGGCCTTGATCGAGGGCACTTCGGCGTCCTGGCCCGAGATAACAGGCATCGGCTGGTCGGCACTGCCATAGCCGACGCCCTTCAGCGAGGAGATGATGCCGATCGAGATGCCGTCATAAGGCGACAGTACGGCATTGATCTTCTTGTTGCCGTAGTAGGCACTGAGCAGGTTATCCATGCGGGCCTGCGCCGTGGCGCCGTCCCAGCGCAGGGTTGCGACCTTGTCCATGCCCATCTGGCCGGAGACGACGACGAGCTTGCCGCTGTCGATATACGGCTTCAGCACGCTCATCGCGCCGTTATAGAAGAAGTAGGCGTTGTTGTCGTCGGGCGAGCCGCCGAACAGCTCGATGTTGAAGGGACCCTTGCTTTCCTTGAGGCCGAGCCCCTTTTCGATCGACTGCGCCTGGAGCACCCCGACCTGGAAATTGTCGAAGGTCGCGTAATAGTCGACGTTCGGCGTGCCGCGGATCAGGCGGTCATAGGCGATCACGGTGATGCCCTTGGCCTTGGCTTGCTTGAGCACGTCGGACAGCGTGGTGCCGTCGATCGCGGCGATCACCAGCGCCTTGGCGCCCTTGGTCACCATGTTCTCGACCTGCGAGAGCTGGTTCGGGATGTCGTCCTCGGCATATTGCAGGTCGGTGTTGTAGCCGCGCTCTTTCAGCACCTTGACCATGTTGTTGCCATCGTCGATCCACCGCGCCGAGGATTTGGTCGGCATGGCGATGCCGACCGTCGCCTTCTGGGCGAAGGCGGGCACGCCTGCGGCCATCGTGGCAGCACCGGCCAGCGCCAGCGCGAGAAACGTCGTCTTCAGTTTCAACATGTTTCACTCCCTTGTGTTTCACTGTCTTCTTCGTAGCGTCGAGAACGTGGTGGTGGGCTGCCTCTGGTCTCCTATGCGAGCTTGACGTCGGGTTCCGCGCGTCCGCGCGCGGATGCCTCCAGTAGAAAAGTGCAGCCGGCTTGCGGATCGGCGGCGCGCGCGGCCGCGTCCATGTCCTGCCAGGCCGAGGTGACGAGGAGGCGCGACAGATCGGGGCCGACGAAGGCGGGACAGCTTGCCTGTATTGCGGGCACGCTCAACGAGCGAAGGCGCTCGCCTTGCGGAGAATAGACGTCGATCCGGCTCGCCCCCCAGCAGGCATTCCAGATCCTTCCATCAGCGTCGCACACTGAGCCATCAAGGCCGCCGATGCCGCTGTGGCGCAACAGCACCTCCGGCTCGCCGCGCGGCAGGCCGGTCGCAGGATTGAGCGGCACGGCATAGAGCACGTCGCGCGGAGTGTCGGTGAAATAGCCGGTGGCGCCGTCAGGCGAGAAGCAGATCGAATTTGGAATGCTGATGCCCGGAAACAGCGTCGCGATCCTCCCCCGATGGAGCGCATAGATCGCGCCCGCCTGCGGCTCGGCCCTCTTGCCCATGGTGCCGATCCAGAACGTGCCTGATTGATGCACGCGGCAATCGTTTGAGCGCGTCGCCGGATTGTCCGCTTCGAGCGGACAGAACAGTGTCATCGCGCCGTCGACGAGCGTTCGAATGTAGAGCCCGTCCTCCGCGACGATCAACTGGCGTTCGGCATCGATGCGTCCGAGCGCGCTCGCCATCCGGTCGAGTGCGTGGACACGAACGCCGCCGCTGCCGAGCCGAGCCTCGAACAGCAGCCCTTCACGGATGTCGAACCACCAGGCCGTATCGGTGGTCACGTCATAGGTCGGACCTTCGCCGAGATGGCAAGGATGGTGCGACAGGACAGTGGTTGGCACCTGTTCCATCATGGCGACCTCGCCGAGAATCGATAAACCGTGTGATGGCGATACGTCCCGCCGGGATCAAGGCGCGGGCTCGGGAAGTCCGGCCGGTTCGGCGCATCAGGCCAGATGTGTGGCTCCAGGCACATCGCGTCCGATTGTCGGATGAGCTTGCCGCCCTTGCCCGAAATGGTGCCGTCGAGATAGTTGCCGGAATAGACCTGGAGTCCGGGCTGATCGGTGAACAGCTCCATGATGCGCCCGGAGCGCGGCGCCTCGAGCCGCGCCGCGAGCGCAAGCTTGCCATCGCGCCCGAGGCAGTAGGTGTGATCGTAGCCCCTGCCGTTTTGCAATTGCTGATCGTTCTCACGGATCCGCTCGCCGACCGGCCGGCCCCTGCGGAAGTCGAACGGCGTGCCGGCAACCGCGCGCGCCGGCTCCGGCAGCGGAATGGCGGTGGCATCAATGGCCAGGAAATGGTCTGCGGCGACGGTCAGCTCGTGATCGAGAATGGACGTTCCCGACGTCGCGCCCTCCAGGTTGAAGAAGCTGTGGTTGGTCAGGTTGACGATGGTCGTTCGGTCCGTCCGCGCCTCCATGACGAGCGACAGTTCGGCTGGACCGGTGACGCGATAGGTCACGCGCACGTCGAGCCGGCCGGGATAGTTCTCTTCGCCATGCGGGCTCGTATAAGTGAGCGTCACCGCGGGCTCGGGGCCCTCCTCGATTGCGGCAATCTCCCAGAGCTTGCGGTCGAAACCATCCAGGCCGCCGTGCAGCGCGTTGGGACCGTTGTTGACGGGAAGCTGCACCGTCTCGCCATGAAGCGAAAACTGCCCCTTGGCGATGCGGTTGGCGTAGCGGCCGACCGTGGCGCCGAAAAACTTTCGTTCGGCGAGGTAGCCGGCAAACGCGTCATGGCCGAGTACGACGTCGTCGTATCCACCTTTGGCATCCGGCGCGATCAGCGCTTGCAACACCGCGCCGTGGCTGATGATGCGCGCCTCGAAGCCGCCCTCCCCGCGCAGCGCGACGCGCTCGACCCTGCGGCCATCCGGCAACTTCCCGAAAACGTCTCTCGTGACCTTTGATGCGGCCATGCTCAATCCACAAACGGTTCGACGATCGTGCGCTTGCCAAGCAGGAAGGCGTCGGCGACGAGACGAAGCGGCGTCAGGTCGACGTCGCTTGCGCCGGTCGCCGCGAGCTCGACGAAGCGACGGTAGAGCCCGCGATATTCCTCATCGGCCGCCTCGGCAAGCACCTTGCCGTCGACAGTCATGCGCGCGCCACCGCTGGACAGAGCAAGCCGGCCCTGATCGGTTTCGACAACGATATCCCAGCTCTGCGGACCGGTCTGGCGGAAATCGAACTCGGCGGTCACAGGCAGACCGTTGATATCCGTCAGTGTCAGGTTCGCCGCGATCGGCGCCTGGCGGTTCGCCGGAAAGGCCAGCTCGGCCGCGGTGACGAACACCGGCTTTGGCAGAATCCTGGTCAGGATCGACAGCGCATTGATACCGGGATCGAACACGCCGAGACCGCCTGGCTCCCAGATCCAGCCCTGCCCGGGATGCCAGACACGGACGTCTTCCTTCCAGCTGATGTGCACGGAAGCGATGCGGCGCTCGGCGAGCCATTGCCGCGCCGGCTCGACCGCCGGCGCATAGCGCGAATGCCAGGTCGCAAACAGTGTCCGCTTCGCACCCGCCGCCATCGCGATCAGCGGATCGAGCTCGGCGACGCCGGTGCCCGGAGGCTTCTCCAGCATGACATGCTTGCCGGCGGCGAGCGCGGCTGCGGCCTGGGCGCGGCGCACCTGCGGCGGCGTGCACAGCGACACCGCGTCGATCGGCGGACCTTTTTCCAGCAGCTCCTCGACGGTGGCGAAATGCGGCAGACCCGGAAGCGAAGCATTGCGGCTCGCCACCGCCGCGAGCGTCGCGCCCGGGGTCGCCGCGATCGCGCCGACATGCTGGTCGCGCGCGATCTTACCGAAGCCGACGATGGCGATGCGAAGGTCTGTCACGCTTGTTCTCCAGTATCTGCCGACGGCAGCGGCTCGGCCGGCGCGGTCTCGATCACCGTGCCCTCGTGGCGGCGCATGCCGTTATGAATGACATAGATCATGGCCTCGGAGGCGGCGTCCGCATCGCCCGCGGCGATGGCATCGACGATCTTCTGATGCCAAAGCAGCACGGTGTCGCGGTCCTCCGCCTCGACCGGGGCGCTGAGCAGGAACGAGGCGCGCAGCGCGGCCTCGATGACATGCCCGATCGAGCGCATGAACAGATTGCCGGAGGCGCGCGCCACGGCCACATGAAGCGCGAGATCGGCATCGGCAAAGCCCACCGAGTCGGACGCCTCATGCCGCATGCGCTCCATGCTGCGGCGGAGCTCGGCCAGATCCTCCTCGGACCGCTGCGCCGCTGCGAGCATGGCCGCACGTGGCTCGACTGCGAGACGGATCTCGGCGAGGTCGTTGAGGAAGCGCTTGTCGATGCCGGCATCCAGGTGCCAGGCCAGCACGTCGGCATCGAACATGTTCCAGGCGCCGCGCTCGCGCACGACGGTGCCGACGCGCGCCTTGGTGGTGAGCAGCCCCTTGGCGACCAGGGTCTTGACGCTTTCGCGCAGCACCGGCCGCGACACCCCGAACATCGCGATCATCTCGGCATCACCCGGCAAGCGCGTGCCTTCCGCATAGCGGCCGGCGATGATGTCGACGCCGATCGAACGGGCCACCTCCGCATGATTGGAGTGGGCCCGCCGCGTCGGGATGACGACGATGCGTGAGGTCATGTGGCTGCTCCTGCGCTCTTCCTCACCGGCCGGCGTGCAAGCACGACCAGCCCCTGCTGCAAGGCGATGAAAGCGAACAGCAGCACGCCGGTCGCGATCTTGGTCCACCAGCTCGACAGCGTCCCGTCGAAATTGATGTAGGTCTGGATCAGGCCCTGGATCAGCACGCCGAGGAAGGTGCCGATCACCGAGCCCTGCCCGCCCGTGAGCAGCGTGCCGCCGATCACGACGGCGGCGATGGTGTCGAGCTCGACGCCGACGGCGGAGAGCGAGTAGCCGGCGCTGGTGTAGAAGGAGAAGACGATGCCGGCGATCCCTGCGAGCAGGCTCGACAGCATGTAGATCTTGATCGTCATCTTGCCGACGGCAACGCCCATCAGGCTCGCGGTCGTGCGACTACCGCCGAGCGCATAGACATTGGCGCCGAACCGGGTGAGATGCAACAGCAAGGCGCCGCCGATCACGATCGCGAGCATGATGATGGCGATGGCGGTCAGTCGCCCACCCACGGGCATCCGTAAGGCGAAGTCCGACACGGTGGAATAGATCGGCGCGGTGATCGGCACCGATTCCGTCGACAGCAAGAAGCTTGCGCCGCGGGCGAGGAACATGCCGGCCAGCGTCACGATGAAGGGCGGCAGGTCGAAGACATGGATGACCGTGCCCATCGCAGCGCCAAAAGCGGCTGACAGCGCGAGGATGGCGACGAAGGCGACCAGCGGCGGCACGCCCCAGCGCTCGATCGCCAGCGCAACGAACACGGTGGTGAAACCGATCACCGAGCCGACCGACAGATCGATCCCGCCGGAGATGATGACGAATGTCATGCCGGTCGCGACGATGCCGAGAAAGGCATTGTCGGTGAGGAGATTGCCGACGACGCGGGTGGAGGCAATGTTGGGGAATTGCACCGCGCAAGCTGCGAAGCCCGCGACGAGCACGATGGCGGTGATAAGGACGGGCGGCAGGCCTTTCATGCCTTGGTCCTCCACAGCCTTGCGGCGATCCCGGCGAGACCGGAGAATTTCGGCGATTGCAGCAGCAGCACGGCGAGCACCACCACCGCCTTGACCAGCAGGTTGAACTCCGGCGGATAGCCCGACAACAGGATGCCGGTGTTCATGGTCTGGATGATCAGCGCGCCCAGCACTGCGAGCACGAGACTGAAGCGGCCGCCGAACAGCGAGGTGCCGCCGATCACCACGGCGAGGATCGCGTCGAGCTCGAGCCAGAGGCCGGCATTGTTGGCATCAGCCCCCATGATATCGGCCGCCGCGATCACGCCGGCGAGCGCGGCGCAGACGCCGCACCAGACATAGACGGCCAGGATCATCGCGCGGGTGCCGACACCGGCGAGCTCGCTCGCCCGTGCATTGCCGCCGGTCGCCTCGATCAGCAGCCCGAGCGCGGAGCCGCGCACGACTGCACCGGTGAGGATCAGCATGCCCAAGGCAATCACGATCGGCACTGGCAGGCCAAGCACCGACCCATTGCCGAGCCAGACCAGATCCGGCGAGGAGAACGTCACGATCCGCCCTTCGGTGATGAGCTGGGCGATGCCGCGACCCGCGACCATCAGGATCAGCGTGGCCACGATCGGCTGCATGCCGAGCACCGCGACGAGAAAGCCGTTCCAGAGGCCGCAGACGAGGCCTGCGCCGAGCGTGGCTGCCAGCACCACCGGGAGGCCGTGACCGTCGGCAAGGCTCGCCGCGATCGCACCGCAGATCGCCATGACCGCGCCGACCGAGAGGTCAATGCCACGCGTCGCGATCACCAGCACCATACCGAGCGAGAGTAGCGCCACCGGCGTGCCGCGGTTGAGCACGTCGATCAGGCTGCCGAACAGACGGCCGTCCTGGAGGCGCAGGTCGAAAAACTGCGGCGACACTACGCGATCGACCGCGAGGATGACGATCAGCGCGAGGATCTGGGCGAGGCCGCGGCGCGGCAGCAGCGCTGTCATGCTCCGGCCTCCTGCATCGCGGCGCCCTCGGCGGCGATGGCAGCGAGAATGTTGCCGACGTCGATCGCCTCGCCCGCGAGCTCTTCGACATGGGCCCGGTCGCGCAGCACGACGACGCGATCCGAATAGGTCACGATCTCATCGAGCTCCGATGAGATCACGAGCAGTGAAAGCCCATCATCGCAGAGCTCGCGGATCAGGCGGATGATTTCGGCATGCGCGCCGACATCGATGCCGCGCGTAGGTTCATCCAGGACGAGAAGCCGCGGTGATGTCGCGAGCCAGCGCGCCAGCAGCACCTTTTGCTGGTTGCCGCCGGAGAGGAGCCCCACCGGGCGTTCGGGATCTGACGGGCGGATGTCGAGCATCTTGACGTAGCGGCGCGCGATTTCATCCTGTTCGCGGCGTGACAGCGGGCGATGCAGGCCGCGCTTGGCCTGGAGCGCGAGCACGATGTTCTCGCGCACGCTGAGCTCGGCAACGATGCCGTCGGTCTTGCGCTCCTCCGGGCAATAGCCAAAACCATGGCGGACGCCGTCGCGCGGTGACTGCAACCGCACCGTCGCGCCTTCCACCCTCGCCTCTCCGCCATCGGCGCGCTCGGCACCGAACACCAGCCGCGCCGTCTCGGTGCGACCCGAGCCGAGCAATCCGGCAAGACCAACGACCTCGCCGTGGCGCAGCTCGAGATTAAAGGGCGCGATATAGCCGGCCTTGCCGTAACCCTTGAAGCTCGCGCAGATCTCGCGCGCCCCATGCTCGGTGGCGGAAGCCCGCACGCTGGTGGTCTCGGCCAGTTCGCGGCCGAGCATCATCCGGATCAATTCCAGCCGCGGCAGCGAGGCGGTCTCGCGCTCGCCGACGAGGCGGCCGTTGCGCAGCACCGTGATGCGGTCGGAGATCTCGTAGACCTGCTCGAGGAAGTGGCTGACGAAGACGATGCCGATGCCACGCTTGGCAAGCTCGCGCATGATGCCGAAGAGGATCTCGACCTCGTGGCGGTCGAGGCTCGCGGTCGGCTCGTCCAGGATCAGCACGCGCGCGGAGAGATCCACCGCGCGGGCAATCGCGGTGACATGCTGGATCGCCACCGAATAATTGCCGAGCGGCGCGGTGACGTCGATATCGAGGCCGAAATCTGCGAGCAACGCCTTGGCGCGGCGACGCATCTCGCCTTCGCGCACGACGCCGAAACGCATCGGTTGGCGATCAAGAAATAGGTTCTGCGCCACGGAGAGGTTCGGCAGCAGGTTAACTTCCTGGTAGACGGTGGCAATGCCGGCCTGGAGCGCCGCCTTGGCCGAGCGCGGCGCGACCTCTTCGCCACCGAGCCTGACAATGCCGGCATCGCGCGGGAATACGCCGGTGACGACCTTGATCAGCGTGGACTTGCCGGCGCCGTTCTCGCCGAGCAGCGCATGAATCTCACCGGCGCGGAGCGTGAAGTCGACCTCCTGCAACGCGCGCACCGCGCCAAAGCTCTTGCTGAGCCCGCGCACCTCCAGCAGCTGCGAAGCAGGATCGGAATTATTTTCCATCGCGACGTCACTCCCACCGGCGTCCGCTGATGATGCGGACGCCAAGCCTATTCGTTCGCGCAGCGGTTTCGAAGGGTGACCGGACCGCTGGAAGCAATCCGGCGTATTGCCCGCCTCAGTAACCGAGGCCCTTCTTGCTGTCGTAGATCTTCTGCGGATCGTCGGCGGCGGTATAGAGCTTGGACTCGGTCTGGATCCATTTCGGCGGTACCGTACCCTTGTCCTTGAACGCCGCGATGGCATCGAGCGCGGGCCCGGCCATGTTCGGCGTCAGCTCGACGGTGGCGTTGGCTTCGCCGGCGGCCATCGCCTTGAAGATGTCGGGCACCGCGTCGATCGAGACGGTGAGGATCTCCTTGCCGGGCTTGAGGCCGGCCTCCTTCATCGCCTGGATCGCGCCGACCATCATGTCGTCATTGTGCGCGTAGACGGCGCAGATCGACTTGCCGCCGCCTTCCGCCTTGATGAAGCTCTCCATCACCTCCTTGCCCTTGGCGCGGGTGAAGTCGCCGGTCTGGCTGCGCACCAGTTTCAGGTTCGCATGCTTGGCAATCGCAGTGTCGAAGCCCTTCTTGCGATTGGCGGCGACGCTGGCGCCGACCGTGCCCTGCAATTCGACGATGTTGCACGCCTTGCTGCCGACCGTCTTCGCCAGCCACTCGCCGGCGACCTCGCCTTCGTGCACGCTATCGGAGGTGACGGCGGTGAGATAGAGGTCCTTGCCGGAAGGATCGATATCGCGGTCGAGCAGCACGACCGGGATCTTGGCCTCCTTTGCTTCCTTCAGCACCGAATCCCACCCCGTCGAGACGACGGGCGCGAGGAAGATCGCATCGACGTTCTGCGCGATGAAGGAGCGGATCGCCTTGATCTGGTTTTCCTGCTTCTGCTGGGCGTCGGCGATCTTGAGATTGACCTGGCGCTTGGCGGCCTCCTGCTTGGAGACCGACGTCTCGGCCGCCCGCCAGCCGGATTCCGATCCGATCTGCGAGAAGCCGATGGTGAGCTGGCCGGCACTGGCCGGCAGCGCGAGCAGCAAGGAGGCCATGGCGCTGGCCGCAAAGAGGACTTTAGGGGTCATCAGGCGTGTCTCCCAAGATGTTTTATCCGGGGCGCCGATTGGTGTCATGGCACCCTCAGGCCAGCCTGTAGGCCGACGGAAGGCACTATTCCATGGAAGATGGGTTCCGACTAGTCATATTATTTGACTATTTGGAGGAAAATGCGCGTTCGCAACGATAGGCGAATCTAAGACACGCCAAGCGCGATATTGTTCCGGGGATGCAACGCGGAGATGAAGGAGATTGTGCGGCCGTTGGGATGAGTGAGTCTCTGCGAGGACGGTGACAGACGAGCTCGCGACCTCTCCTCCACGTCATTGCGAGCGCAGCGAAGATTCCATGGGGAGTGGATAGCGACCAGGTCTGAGGCCAGACTGAGGGTTGCTGAATCCATTCAACCTGGAGACGACGATGTTGCTCGATCATCCTTCCGACGGACTGGCCGCTATCCGCACGCAGTTTGGCGCAATTTTTGTGTCATTGGAACTGAGCCGTTCGACATGGCTGGTCACTTCGCTGTCGCCCTGCAAGGGCGAGAAGATGTCCAAACGCAGCATGAAGGCCGGCGAGCTTTCGGAACTGTTGAAGCTGTTTGCGGAGCTGAAGCGCAAGGCGCAGGCGCGAACGGGTGAGAGCTATCCGCTCATCGCGATCCAGGAGGCGGGGCTGGACGGGTTCTGGCTTCACCGCGCCCTGCAGCAGGAAGGCATCGAGAGCCACGTAGTCGATCCGGCCTCGATTGCGACGCCGCGCCGGCGCCGGCGGGCCAAGACGGACCGGCTGGATGGCGAGACGCTGTTGCGGACGCTGCTGGCCTACAAGCGCGGCGAGGTACGGGTCTGCGCCATGGTCGTTGCGCCCTCTCCGGCAGAGGAGGACCGCCGTAGGCTGTGCCGCGAGCGAGAGACCTTGATCGCGGAGCGGATCGAGCATGTGAACCGGATCAAGGGTCTTCTGTTCGCGCAAGGGATCTTCGACTACGCGCCGCTGCGGCGAGACCGGCGGAAGCGGCTGGAGGCCTTGCGGACGGGCGACGGGCGCGCCTTGCTGGCGCATCTGAAGGCGCAGATCAGCCGCGAACTCGACCGGCTCGAACTGCTGCTCGACCAGATCACGGCGGTGGAGCGCGAGCAGGATGCGTTGCTGGCCGCGAGCAAGGCGGCGGGGGAGAAGACCGTATCGAACCCGGTGGCAATGCTGCTCGAACTGAAGAGCCTGGGCCCGAACTTCACGGCCGTTCTCTGGTCGGAGGCCTTTTACCGGCAGTTCGCCAACCGCCGCCAGATTGCATCCTATGCCGGCCTTGCAGCCACGCCATGGCGCAGTGGCGGCATCGAGCGCGAGCAAGGCGTGTCGAAGGCTGGCAATCCGCGCCTGAGAACCACGATGATCCAGCTCGCCTGGCTCTGGGTACGCCACCAGCCTCAATCGGCTTTGACCCAGTGGTTCAAGGTGCACAGCCAACGCGGCCGCAAGCGCGCGATCGTGGCGCTCGCGCGCAAGCTGCTCGTGGCCCTCTGGAAGTACGTGACCGCGGGCGTGGTGATCGAGGGAGCCGAGATAAAGGCCGCCTGACACCACGCTCCTCAGCCTCAAAGCCAATCCGCCGAGATTGATCAGCCTCGGCCGATCCGGGTGGACGAACCGATGGATTGCATGGCTTCAAACGCCGTAACGAAGAATGGTCTCGTCCTCTCGAGCCTGCCCGCCGCAAGCGGAATGTTGGTGCAGCCGCCGCCGCGCGGCGACCGAATGTGAGTTTGATCTGGCAAGCAAACCAGATTGCAACAACCGGCTCGACCCTTGGATCGCCTGACGAAAAGGAGTTATCCGCCCGCTGCCCCGACTGCCAAAGCCTGATGGCGTGCTCGCTCGAGTCAAGGCCAAGTCGCTTCGCGACGGCCCTCCGGGCCGACCTTGACTCGATCTGCGCGCGCCATCCTACGTGCTCCACGGTCGGGACGAAGAGCTGGCCTGCAATCGAACAAAGAGCTGAACAAACCGCCTTGACACACCAAATCCCCATGTGAGCAATCCAGGGTCCCTCCGCGGAAAGATTCTGGATTGCTTCGCTGCGCTCATGGAGCTCTGGGTCGCTCAAGCAGATTGACTCGTGGAGAGTCCCCTCACCCGATTGCATCTCCCCGCACGCGGGAGAGGCGAAGGCCGCAGCACTAAATCAGCTTGCGCTGCGCCAGGTTCTTCATCAGCGCGCCGATACCGAAGGTCCAGGGCTCGCACTCGTCGCTCGTGCGCATGCGGTTGACGAGCTTGCCGAGCTGGGGCGCTGCGATCGTGACGATGTCGTCGCGCTTGTGGGTGAAGCCCTGCCCCGGCGCGTCGCGATCCTTCACGGGTGCGAACATGGTGCCGAGGAACAGCACGAAACCATCGGGATATTGATGGATCTTGCCGATGGTCTGCGCGACGAGATCGGTCGGATCGCGGCTGATCTTGCTGATCGAGGAATGGCCGTCGAGGACGAAACCATCAGTGCCCGTCACGTTCAGGCTGATATCGAGCTTGCGCGCGTCGTCGAGCGTGAAGGTGTCGTCGAACAGGCGCAGCAGCGGACCAATGGAGCAGGACGCATTGTTGTCCTTGGCCTTCGAGAGCAGCAGCGCCGAACGGCCCTCGAAGTCCCGCAAATTGACGTCGTTGCCGAGCGCACCGCCGACGATCTTGCCGCGGCTCGAGACGAACAGCACGAGCTCGGGCTCTGGATTGTTCCAGGTCGATTTCGGATGCAGCCCGGCATCCATGCCGGTGCCGACCGAGGACAGGGTCGGCGCCTTGGTGAAGACTTCGGCATCCGGGCCGATACCGACTTCGAGATACTGGCTCCACGCGTTCTGATCGATCAGCACCTGCTTCAGGTGCATCGCCTGGTCCGAGCCCGGCTTGAGTTTTGACAGATCGTCGCCGATCAACCGCGTCACCTCTTTGCGGATCGCCTCGGCCGAGGCCGGATTACCCTTCGCGCGCTCCTCGATGACGCGTTCCAACATCGAGATCGCGAAGGTGACGCCGGCAGCTTTCAAGGTCTGGAGATCGACCGGCGCGAGCAGCCACGGCTTCTTGGAATCGCGACGATCGGGCGCCGTATTGGCAACAATGGATTCGAGATCGCCGATGCATTCGCCCTTGGTCGCAGCGAGCGCCTTGGCCGGATCGTCCTCCTCGCACAGCGCGCTGATGGTCGGAAATCGTGCGGTAACATCGAAGACGCCGTCGCCCCGGACGGCGACCACGGCCGGACCATTCACCTGCGGCAGCCAGACGCGGCCGGCCAATGTTCCCCGCGTGCCGTCCTCGGGGAGAAGGTCTTTCACAGTCAAACTCGTCATGGCCGGCGTCCTCGCTGTTTCTTTGGGATCGGTCGCATTTGCGGCGGCCGGTCCCATTGGCGAAGACCAATAAACGTCTGGCGCGGGAAGTCCAGAGCGGCCGCGACGAGCCGCTATGCCGCCGCCCGCGCCTCTTATGCCCCTGCTCGCGCCTTTCGCGCCGCGATCTGCTGCAGCGCCCAGCGCGCGTTCTTGCGCACATCGGGATCTGGATCGTCGGCGATGATGGCCAGGAACGCCTCGCCGTCGGGATGGGCGATCTCGCCAAGCGCCGCAGCCGCCTCTTTCCGCAAGTTCGCCTGGTCGTGGTTGACGCAATTGCCGATCGGCCGCACCGCCCGCTCGATCTTCATCTTGCCGAGGCTGCGGATCGCCTTCAGCCGCACCTGCCAGAACTCGTCGGCAAGGCAGACGGTCAGTTGATCGGCGGCCAGCGAACCGTTGATATTGAGGCCCAGCGTTTCGGCCGCCATCTCGCGCACCATCCAGTCGGCATCCTTCAACGCGCGCGTGATGGTCTCGGCCGCAGGTTTCATCTGCGAGAACGCCAGCGCGCTCACGGCGGCACGGCGCACATGAGCATCAGGGTCGTTGATCAACGCCGTTAGTGCCGGGATGGACTCCTCCAGCTTGAGAAAGCCGATCACGCCGATCGCTTGCACGCGGACGGCGGCGTCAGTGTCCTGGAGCGCTTCCAGCGCCGGCTTAAGCGTGTCCTTGCAGCGTAATTCCTTGAGCGCGCGCAGCGCGCCCATACGGACGAAGGCGTGGGCATGCTTCACCAGTGGCAGGATGATCTTGGCGCAGGCGGGATCCTTGAACTCTGCCATGCTGTCGGCCGCGGCTGCCGCAACGATCCTTTCGGGGTCGACAAGCAGCTTGACCAGTGCGCTCGCGGCCTCCGGCCCATCGAACTCCCCGAGCGCCATCGCGACCTGCTGGCGCACGCCCACATCGGGATCTGCGACCAAGTTGGCGAGATGCGCGACCGCTGCCGGATCGGCGGAATGGCCGAGCGCGATGATGGCGACGCGGCGCTCGGCGGGATCGGCGGCCTGAAGCCGCTCGTCGGCGTCCTCTAGATCGTCGTAGGATTCGAACGGGCTCGACATGATCACCTCAACAGATACGGAATGTTGACGGTGACGGCGCCGGTCGGGCAATCGGCCTCGCAGGGCATACAGTACCAACACTCGTCATAGGCCATGTAAGCCTTGTTCGTCATCTCGCTGATGCGCAGCACGTCGAGCGGGCAGACATCGACGCACACCGTGCAGCCCTTGTCCGCGATGCATTTGGCGTCGTCGACGACCACCGGAACCGATGTCTGATAGGACGCGAGAGGCATTTGATGTCTCCTGTTGCTGCATTTCTGGTGGATCAGGCCGAGGCGCGGATGCGCTGCTTGTCGTAGAGGTCCTTCTCGTCGTCGGAGATCGGCACGACGTACGGTTCGACTGCGCGCTTCTCGCTGGTCATCTTGCCGTCGCGCTTGCTCAGCAGCGCATGGCAGAACCAATTCTCGTTGTCCTTTTCCGGGAAATCCGTGCGCCAGTGATAGAGACCCCAGCGGCTCTCCTCGCGATAGAGCGAGGCGTGCGCGGCCATGTCGGCGCAGTCCATGATCGACTGCACTTCGAGGGCGCGGAGCAGCTCGTGCGCGTTGCGTGCGATCATGCGCTCCTGCATGTCCTCGCGCGCCTCCGCCAGACGGCGCATGCCGAGCTCGTATTTGCGCGTGACCTTCGGCGGCTGGAGATAGTCGTTGACCAGGCGGCGCGTCTTGTACTCGATCTGGTTCGGCGGAATGCCGTCCTCGCGCTTGGTCGGCGCCATCACGCGGTCGCGCTCCAGCGCGACATCGCCTGCGTCGAACTCCGCAAAATCATGTCCGTCGGCGAACTCCATCGCGTCGATGCCGGCGACCGAACCGTTGGTGAAGGCGCCCAGCATGTAATTGTGCGGCACGCTCGCCATGTCGCCGGCTGCGTAAAGACCAGGAATGGTGGTGCGCGCATTGTCGTCGACGAACACGCCGGAGGCACTGTGGCCGGAGCAGAAGCCGATCTCGGAGATGTGCATCTCGATCGACTCGCTGCGATAGTCGACGCCGCGCCCCTGCTGGAACAGGCCGCGCGTCGGACGCTCGACCTTGTGCAGCGTGGACTCGATCTCGGAGATGGTGTCGGGGTGCAGATGCTTGAGCTGGAGGAACACCGGGCCCTTGCCGGACAAGAGCTCGTTGTAGAACTCCAGCATCATCTGACCGGACCAGTAGTCGCATTCGATGAAGCGCGCGCCTTCGTTGTTCGCCGTATATGCGCCGAAGGGACCCGCGACATAGGCGCAGGCCGGGCCGTTATAGTCCTTGATCAGCGGATTGATCTGGAAGCATTCGAGGTTCGCGAGCGCCGCGCCGGCGTGATAGGCCATGGCGTAGCCGTCGCCGGAATTGGCGGCGTTCTCGTAAGTGCCGAACATGTAGCCGGAGGTCGGCAAACCGAGCCGGCCGGCCGCGCCCATGCAAAGGATCACGGCCTTGGCCTTGATCACCAGCATCTCCGCCGTGCGCGTATTGACGCTGATCGCACCGGCGATGCGGCCATCAGAGGACTTCAGCAGCCGCGTTGCCATGTAGCGGTTTGAGATCAAGATGCGGGCGCGGCGAAGCTGGCGGTACAGCGCCTTCTTCACGGTCTCGCCGTTCGGCATCGGCAGGACGTAGGTGCCGATATGGTGCACCTTCTTGACCGCGTAGTCGCCGTTTTCGTTCTTGAGGAAGCGGATGCCGAAGCTGTCGAGTTCTTCGATGATTTTGTAACAGTTCTGCGCGTATTTATAGACCGCCTTCTGGTCGACGATGCCGTCGTTGGCGATGGTGATTTCCTTGGTGTACTGCTCCGGCGTCGCGTAGCCGGGGATGACGGCATTGTTCAGTCCATCCATGCCCATCGAGATCGCGCCGGAGCGTTTGACGTTGGCCTTTTCGAGCAGGACGACATTGGCTTTCGGGTTCTTCAGCTTCGCCTTCAGCGCCGCCATCGGGCCGGCCGTGCCGCCGCCGATCACCAGCACATCGCAGGAAACCTCCGAAAGTCCGTCGACAATCTGATCTAGTGCCATCACTTGCTCCTGGTTCGCCGATCCGGCGCCTTTGCGTCAGATTTGTTCAGGGGGCGTCCCGGCGATAGCAATTAGTTGTCGCCGGGATGCGATTTGCGGCTCAGCGCTCGACGAAGGCCTTTTCGATGACGAAATGGCCGGGCTGGCTGTGATTGCCCTCGACGAAGCCGCGTGCGGCGAACATCGCGTGCAGTTCCTCCAGCATCGCGGGGCTGCCGCACAGCATGATGCGGTCGGTCTCGATGTCGAGGCCTGGCCGCCCGATGTCGTCGAACAGTTGGTTTGAGGCGATCAGGTCGGTGATGCGGCCGCGGTTCCGGAACGGCTCGCGGGTGACGGTCGGGTAGTAGACCAGCTTGTCGCGGATCAAGGGGCCGAAGAATTCGTGACTGCGCAGGCCCGCGACGAGGTGCTCGCCATAGGCGAGTTCCGAGATCTGGCGACAGCCATGGGCGAGCACGATCGTCTCGTAATTCTCGTAGACGTCGGGGTCCTTGATCAAGCTGGCGAAGGGCGCGAGTCCCGTGCCGGTCGAGAGCAGTAACAGGCGCTTGCCTGGCATGAGATTGCCGGTGATCAACGTGCCCGTCGCCTTGCGGCCGACCAGGATGATGTCGCCTTCTCTGATCTTCTGCAGGCGCGAGGTTAGCGGACCGTCCTGGACCTTGATCGAGAAGAATTCGAGCGCCTCCTCGTGATTGGCACTGGCCATGCTGTAGGCCCGCATCAGCGGCTTGCCTTCGACTTCGAGCCCGATCATCGCGAACTGGCCGTTCTGGAAGCGGAAGCCGGGATCTCGCGTTGCGGTGAAGCTGAACAGAGAATCGGTCCAGTGCCTGACCGACAAAACCCTTTCCCTCTGAAATGCGCTCATGATCTCTCCTTCGCCATCGGTGACGTTCAAGGTTTCCGAGAGAGGAGAGCCCGGCAATTCGGAAGTGAAATTCCCAGTCGATTAGTTGCACATTTCGCGAGCGATGACCGAAGACGAGGCAGCGAAGGCCATCGCCACGTGTCCGCACCGGCAATTAGTTGCTATTCGTGGGCGCCTGCGCCGACGTAGAGAGAAGCCGGAGATTTATCATGACCATGACCGCATTGCTGGCACCGACCGTAGCCGACTATGAAGCCAGCGCCGATCTGGCGGCGCTCCTCGTCCGCACCACGCAGAACGATGCGTTGAGCGTCACTGCCGAAACACTCCGCCTCTCCTGCAAATGCGCCCACTGCACCCGCGCCCGCTTCGACGGCCGCTTCCCGGAAGCATTTCCGGGGATTGCGATCACCGAGATTGGCGATCTCGGCTACGGACTGAACATCTCATTCTCGGACGGACATAACCGGGGGATTTACCCGAAGCCGTATTTGCTGAGCTTGGCGGGGCAGTGAAGCCGGCTGCTCGCTCCTCAAATTGCCGGTCGGCTCAGTTCGCGAGCAGCTCCCGGGCGTCGATGATGTGAACATCGACACTGCCAGAACCGCGTGCGATCCGTACGCTGTGCCCGGTCCCACCGGCACGTCCTGGTTCCTCATGCTGGTTCCACAGGGCAAGCAGCATGATTTTCTTCGCCGAGCTGGACAACGCCATTCTCAGCACCCATTCGTTGCCGCGCTCCCAGGCATCGACTCCCGCCTTGGTGCTCAGCCAATTCGGCAACCCTGCACGGTCGCTCAGTTCGAGCACTGGCCGCTTCTCGAGCAGATTGAAATACCGGGTTCGCCACGCATCAAATCCATCAGTGAAAACCTGGCTGGCATAGACGTTCCGGGGCATCGGAAGGCACAGCGTGCTGTCGACATTGATCTCTCCGCAAACCTCGTGACAGATGATATCGCTGCCCGGCGCAGCCGATGCCAATACGCGAAGCTTCCTTCCCTCCTTTTGAAGGCTCAGAAGCCGGTCCTTGATGAGCTGTCGGGCCTTTTCGACCCTATCGGGAGGGAAGCGAGGCTCGGGACGGCCCGGCTCATCGATCAAGTGCCCGGAGAAAATGACCATCTCATAGTCTTCCTTCGCAGCGGGCCGGCACAGATGCGCCTCGACAGCCGCGATCACCGCGTCGGCCAAGTTCGGGCGGAAGCCAAGGCTGTCAAACAGTTTCATCTGCCCCTTGGCAGCGTCCCAGGCAAAGAGGTGGGATTCCGAAACGCTATCGCGATAAAGTCGAGCGACGCGAGAGGCGTTCGGCTCCACCAAAAAAGCCAGATCGGCCGGGCCCATTTTGGCCCAAACGCGATCCTTGTGACCTTCCGGCAAACGCTCCAAGGCGGCATCGATGACCAGCGGCAAGAGCGCGCTGAGCTGATCGACTGACTGACGGAGCTTCTCGCGGTAGTATGAAGCCCCACCATTGCTCGGAAACGACGCTTCCCATTCTTCCGCATCTTTGGAAAGGTCCAACGCAATTTGGCCGAGCTGAAAGGCGGCGAGGCCTGACCAAAAATGATTCAAGTCCGTCAGGTAGGCGTCACGATATGCTTCATATGCCTCTCTGAGCGTCGCGCTGGTGGCGATCCTTCGTCTCTCGGCCTGATCCGGCACCGTTTCGAAACTCAATCGCCACGACGTCTTCTTGTTTCGCCCCTTCAAGGCGAGCGCTTCGGCGCGCTGCGCGGCCGTAACGCCCTGACCGAGCGACAGGACGCGAGCGATTGCAGCATCGGATGCAGCAAAGAGCTGGGGTTGATTTCGGCCTTGCGCGCGTTCTTTTCGATATCGTCGCTCGTAGATATTGGCCAATGCGAGGTTGGCAGCGACATCGTTTGGATAGACTTCAACGACCTTGACGAAGGTCGTAAGCGCTCCGTCATAGTCTTCGAGATCCCATTGCGCCTGGCCGATCATGCGAAGTGCCGGCCACTCGAAGCGGAGGCCCTCCACTTCCTTCGCAAGCAGACGCAACCAACCCATCGAGTGTGCGGCTCTCGCCCGGTCGATTTCTTCGATCAACTCGTTGGGAATGACCTGCGAGACGGCGGCCGGCTCGACTTCGGGTAAGGTCGGCAACATCTTGAAGATGGGACTGTCCGTGTCGCGCTCGCTTGCCAAGGCCTGACGAATGACCTCTGTGAGCTCGACGACCGACTCCTCCGGCTTGTCAACGGTATAGGCAAGGTAGCGATCGGTCAGGAGATCGAAGACAGGGCCATCCGCGACCGGCTTACCCTTGATCAGAATCGAACGCTTCTTTCGTAAAGCATGCCGGATTCCCAATTCGTAGAAGACGTTAGCGTTGTGGATCGTGAGATCGGCAATGACGAGGTCCGCCTCGACGAGGAGCTTAAACATGTCTTCCCTGATATTGCCCGGCTCGACAATGTCGCCGGTGGTGCCCCCGGCGATACCGAAGGTTCCCAGCGCGGGTGTGATCAGCCCGTCGTGGACCCGATTGAAATCGATGAGCTTTCCCGCAGAATCCGGCTTGATTCCAAATGGCCGGATCACGAAGACGCGTGTCATGCCTCCCCCCCTCCGTGCCGGCCTTGGTCCAGGCCGGATGATGTAAATCTCAGTTCGTCCTGACCGGCCGCTCCACAAATCCCGCCGCCAGTCCGAGGACGCGAAACTGCTCGGTGGCATCGCCCGCGCCGCGGGAGCTGCCTTCGTTGACGATGACCGCAACGGGCCGGCATGGCGGCGCCTCGGCACGGCACAGCGCGAGCGCTTCCCTCACGATCGCATCATTGGCCGCGGCGTAGGCCGCGTCACCGTCTCCGGCATCGAGCACGACGACGTCGCCCGCCTGCCCCACCTCGCCCATCACACGATCGAATAGTCCGCCCCAGTCGCCAGGGCGATCGGTCACCGACGTCTCGCGGAACCGGGCTGGCGCGAATGGCAGCACGATCCGGCGCCGAATACCCATGCGTCCGGCCTCCTCGAGCGCAATGAGATCGGCCCCGCATGCGGCCGAGCAGACCAAAGCCTCAGCCTGCTCCTGCCTAAAGACATCGGCAAGCCGCTGGCGGACCAACGGCACGGCGCCCAGCGGAAAGCGCTTCGCTTCCGCGTCCGGTGCGTCGATGCGGCGGCCCGCCAGGGCGATAACGGCCTTCTGCTGTTGGTCCTGCGGCATCACTGCTCTTTAACGGGGAGGTGGGAAATTCGGGAAATGCGTAGAGGGAAGGACGTATTTTTCGGCGTAAGCCGCTCCCACGTCGCCGATCTGATTGATGTGCTTGACCGAGTCCATCACCTGCACATCGGCGGGCGAAATCTTGGCGAGACCCAGATCCGCCAACCCCGTCGCGGTGACGTCCGGATCATACCTGACATAGGTGAACTGGGATGGAATGGTCGAAGGCAGTGGATCTTTGGGGTCGATATGCATCGCGTGACCGAACTCGCGGTCTATCGGCGCGCCATATCGGCAATCGCCGACCGTCCGACAGGCCATGTCCCAGCCGGCACTGGCCGCATTCATCAGCGCGGACGGAATGTTGCGGGCGTGGTCGAGCAGCCAAAGATCACCTGCCTTCAAGTCAGGCCGCTCGCGTGGCGCATTGCCGGTACCGACGGACACGATCAGGAGCTGGTCGCGCCCGGTGGCCCAGTTCATCTGGTAAGCTCGTGCGGTCGCCATCTGAAAGGCCAGAAACGCCGGGTTATTGTAGGTGGTCACCCCGCCGTCGACGAAGATGAAGCTGTATTCCTTGGCTGTCCCCTGCGCGAATACCACCACCTCAGGGGGAAAGAAGGTCGGCGCAGCTGTGCTGGCACGGACGAGCTGCCACAACGGTAAACCGAGGTTGCAGTCGGGACGGCTGCGGTCGTTGTAGTGGGCGCGCGGATTGTTACTGACCGGCCAGGGCGAATCTGTCGTGTGATTGCGCATCACGACCATGAGGAGGGTCTTCAGATTCGCGTCGCCGAGCTCCGCAGGCTGGTCAGTGGCCCCGTATCCAAGCTCTTTATTGATCGTCTCGCGAAGCATCTTTGCCAACGGTTCGTCGTTGTAAGCGTACTGCGCACGCTTGAGAATGCTGGACTTCTCGAACATCAGCTCACCGCTGCCCACGTAGAACTGGCGGATCTTATCCGTGGACATACCGAGTGAGATGCAGGTCGCGATGATTGCACCGGTGCTCGTGCCGCAGACGAAATCGAAATAGTCGGCGAGGACGAGCTTGTCGTTGCCGGACGCTGATCGCAGGTCTCTTTCGAGCTTGGCGAGAATCTCCACGCTCATCAGCCCGAGAATGCCGCCGCCGTCGCAGGCAAGGATTCGTTTTGGTCCGGCAGACGTCAATTTAGTTTCGACTAAATTGGCCATAAATTCCCTCCGTTTCCTCGCAATAAACTGAACTTCAATTCTGCTTCGGCCGCAGCTTTTCAACGTGCTCTTGGTATTCGTCGTATTCGTCCAAAATCGCCAGCATCAGCTCGTCCGGTGGCTTGGAGCCGAGAAACTGCAGACGACCTCTCAATGATCGTGCCGACGCGCGATCTTCGTAACGATGATCTTGAAATCGAAAGTTCCGCCATGTCCATCTCCGCGGCGGTATCAATCTGACGACTATCCTCGTCGCGCGAGGAAGGGCTGCTTCAATCAAAATGTGCGCCCGACCCGGCGCCATTCCCAATCGTTCGGTTCAGAGCAAAAAAACCTCATCAGAAACGACCGGCCAACGAATGAAATACGGATCGCGTTCGACACCCGACATGCTGACGTGTATCCACCGTGAACGCAAGCTCTAGATGTGCGGCGCGCTGTCACGATCGCGAGTTCGGCGGGCGTTCGGCGGCCCTTCCCGCCACCCTCACGGTATGCCCCCATCTGGCACGGACATTGCTCCTCTTTAGAACGATTTGAACGTTCCGGAGGAAGGTGATGTTGCAGGCGGCGAATGCGGTTCGCGGAGCTGTTCCAGTCGCGATGCGGTCTGCCGGCAGCTCCTCGCTGCTGCTCACCGAGAACCAGCAATGGATCGGCGGTCCACCACCGTTGATGGACAAGCTCTCGCCGCGCGAGCGGGAGTTGGTGCTGAAGCAGGGCCGGCGAAAAGTGCTCAACCGCGGCCAGACACTGTTCAGCCAGGGCGGCAAGCATGATGGCATCTGGCTGATCGAGAGCGGCCGCATCCGCGTGTTCTACACCTCGCCGCTCGGGCGCGAGATCACATTGGCCTACTGGCATGTCGGCAATTTCGTCGGCGGTCCCGAAGTGTTCGAGGGCACCGTGCACCAATGGTCCGGCGTTGCGTCCAGCAATTGCAGCGTCGTGCACCTGCCCGGAAAGGAACTGCGCATCCTTGCCGCAGAGATCCCCAATCTCGCGATCGGCCTGATCGAAGGCCTCACCTTCAAGGGCAAATGCTATTCGGCGCTGGCGCAGATGCTGGGAACGCGCTCCATCACGCAGCGCCTTGCGCATCTCTTGCTGCATCTCGTCGAGCTCTACGGCGTCGAGGATGCCGACGGCACCGTGATCGCGGCGGCCTTCACCCATGCCGACATCGCCCACATGGTCGGCGCCACCAGGCAATGGGTCACGATCAGCCTGAAGCGGATGCAGGAGAAGGGAATCGTCCTGACCAAGCGGTCGCAGATCGTGGTGTGCCGGACCGACGTTCTCGAGGAAATGCGCGGCCAGGCGTCGGATTGAGGCGGCAGCGACGACGATGGTCGGTGCACAGGCAAGCGGCTTTATAGTGCAGGATTGCCCAAGGAGTATGCAATCGGCTTTTCCCGGCAACTAATCGACTACCGCGGTCACTCCCGATTTGCTCTGCCTGCGCCCTCACCCAATCATGGCAACCACAGCACATCCAACCGAATGAGGATGAGAATGGTCCGCCATCTTCCCACGCTCTCGATCGCGATGCTGGTGACGTCGCTGGCGCTCCTCGTCACGCAGCCGGCATCGGCGGAGACCGTCACGCTCGGCATTGGAACGCAGGACACCACGACCAACACGGTGACCGCGGGCGTCGTCATCCGCCAGTTGCATCTGCTCGAAAAATATCTGCCGAGGGACGGCAAATACGCCAACATCAAGTTCGAGCTGGAGTGGCAGAACTTCACCTCCGGGCCGCCGGTCACCAACGCGATGATGGCGAACAAGCTGCAGATCGGCATGATGGGCGACTATCCGCTGATCGTGAACGGCTTCACCTTCGAGAACAACCCGGAGAGCAAGAGCCGCCTCGTCGGCGTTGCGGCCTACAGCCTCGAGGGCTCCGGCAACGGCCTCGTCGTCCACAAGGACTCGCCCTACTACGACCTCGCCGACCTCAAGGGCAAGCTGGTCAGCGTGCCCTTCGGCTCTGCCGCGCATGGCATGGTGCTGAAGGCGATGCAGGACCGCGGCTATGCATCCGACTTCTTCCAACTCGTGAGCCAGAGCCCGGAGGTCGGCTCGACCAATCTCCAGGAAAAGAAGATCGACGCCCACGCCGACTTCGTCCCCTTTGCCGAGTTGCTGCCGTTCCGCGGCTTTGCGCGAAAGATCTTCGACGGCGTCGAGACGAACTTGCCGACCTTCCACGGCATCGTCGTCCGCACCGATTTCGCCGAAAAATATCCTGAGGTCGTCGTTGCCTATTTCAAGGCGCTGATCGCCGCCGACCAGTGGCTGCGCGACGACCCGAAGCTAGCTGCGGAAAAAATCCAGGAATGGACCGGCATCAGCAAGGAAGTGGTCTACATCTTTCTCGGCCCCAGCGGCAACATGACCACCGATCCCACGATCAAGCCGGCTCTGATCGATGCCGCCACCGCCGATGTGAAGGTGCTGCAAAACCTCGGCCGCATGAAGGAGTTCGATCCGAAGAAGTGGGTCGACGACAGCTACATCCGCAAGGCCTATGCCGAGATGAATCTCGACTACGACGCGCAGCTTGCAAGCACGAAGAACTACGAGATCTCCGGCGACGATTCCTTCTGCAAGAAACCGATCGCCGATCCGCGCAAGGCCGGCGAGGTCTGGGTGGACGACGCCGGCATCCTGCCGTTCTCGTCCGCCGCCTGCACGCTGGGTGCCTATGCCGACTACAAGGCCAAGGGCAAGAAGATCAACGTCGCCTACGTCTTCGACACCACGCGCGGCATCAAGCTGTTCGCCGACCAGGCCTTCTTCGCGGTCGGCAATGGCGACGTCACTCCGTTCCTGCTGAAGAAGGACGCCGAAGCCTATGCGGTCAAAATCGGCGGCAAGGTGCTCGGCTTCGACGAAGCGGTGAAGGCGGCGGTCAGCGGAGGCAAGACGTGAGCAATCCCGCCATCCTCAGACATTCCGAGGACAGCATGCCAGCCATTGCAGAGGCGGGCTCCGTGCGTGCCGTCAGGCCGCCCGCAACACCGCCCTCGTTCGGCACGCTCGCTTTGCGCTGGTACCGGCTGAACCAGAGCCGGCTGCGTGCGACCGCGATCGGCCTGATTTCGCTGCTCGCCTTCCTGCTGGTCTGGCACCTGCTCACGACCTACCGCGTCGTGTTCTTCGTGCGTTTCACCAACGTGCCTTCGCCGCTCGCGGTCTATGCGAGCTTCACCAAGGCGATGCACGATCCAAAATTCCTGATGCACATCCTCTTGAGCTGCCGGCGCATCTTCATCGGTTTCTCGCTGGCGGCGATCATCGGGGTGCCGCTCGGCCTGATCATGGGCCGGTTCAAGCTGGTGCACGAGGTGATCTTCCCGGTCGCCGAGGTGCTGCGGCCGATCCCGGCGATCGCCTGGGTGCCGATGGCGATCATGCTGTGGCCGACCAACGAGCAAAGCATCGTCTTCATCACCTTCCTCGGCTCGTTCTTCCCGATCCTGGTCAACACGCTGCACGGCATGTCGCTGGTCGATCCGGTGCTGGTCCGCGCGGCGCAATGTCTCGGCGCGCGCGAGCGCTCGATCTTCCGCGAGGTATATTTCCCGGCGTCGCTGCCGCACATCTTCACCGGCCTCACTGTCGGCATGGGCGTCGCCTGGGTGTCGCTGATCGCTGCCGAAATGATCTCGGGCCAGTACGGCATCGGCTATTTCACCTGGGAGGCCTATTCGCTGGTCCAGTATGCCGACATCGCGCTCGGCATGATCGCGATCGGCGTGCTCGGCCTCGGTTCTAGCCTGTTGATCCGCGGCGCCGGACAATTGGTGATGCCGTGGAGGTCGACATGAGCGAGATGCTTGCGAACACGTCGAAGGGCCATATCGAAGTCAAGAACTTCTCCCTCGCCTACGAGACCATCGAGGGATCGGTTCAGGCCGTCACCGATACGCAAATCCATGTGAAACCCGGCGAGTTCGTCTCGATCGTCGGCCCCTCCGGTTGCGGAAAATCGACGCTGCTCAACGCCGTCGCCGGCTTCCTTAAACCCACGACGGGCATCGTCACCGTCGACGGCGAGCGCGTGAACGGCCCGAGCGCCGAGCGCGGTATGGTGTTCCAGCAATATTCGCTGTTTCCCTGGAAGACGGTGCGGGAGAATGTCGAGTTCGGCCTGAAGATGCGCGGCATGCCGCGCTCCCAGCGCGAGCGCGCCGCGCGCACCCTGCTCGGGCTGGCGGGGCTGGAGGCGTTCGAGAAGCACTATCCGGAAAGGCTCTCCGGCGGCATGAAACAGCGCGTCGGCATCGTAAGAGCGCTCGCGACCGGACCGAAGGTGCTGCTGCTGGACGAGCCGTTCGGCGCGCTCGACGCGCAGACGCGCGTCATCATGCAGCAGATCCTCACCAACATGTGGCAGCGGCTGAAGATCTCAGTGCTGTTCGTCACCCACGACATCGATGAAGCCATCTTCCTATCCGACCGCGTTTACTGCATGACCGCGCGGCCCGGCTCGATCAAGGCGGAGATTCCGATCCCGCTGGAGCGGCCGCGGCAGCAATCCATGATGATGTCGTCGGAATTTTTGGCGCTGCGCCGCGGGCTGATGTCCCTGATCCGCGAGGAAAGCCTCAAAGCGATGGGCGGCGAGATCAACGACATGGGCATGCAGGGACTCAACATCGAGCTGCACGGGCACTCGCTGGCGGACGTGATTTAGCGATCGCCCTCGACGCTTGCGCTGTTCTTCCCTTGTCCCTTGTGGGAGAAGGTGGCGCAAAGCGCCGGATGGGGTGCTATCCGCGAATGACACGGTGAAAGAAGCGCTCGCGGAGTGAACCCCTCACCCTCTCGCCGCTAACGCGGCGAGCCATCCTCTCCCGCAACGACCCGCAAAGGGAGAGGGTGCAGCGCGCTTGCGGCCGGATCGTCTCACTTGAACCAGTGCACCAATGCGATGCTGATCCCGAGCAGCAGCAGCAGCGAGAGCGTCACGGCTGCCGTCACTCGGCCGCCGACATTGGCGAGCACGCGCACGTCGACGCCGAGTCCGAGCGCTGCCATCGACACCACCGTGAGAAAGCCCGTGATCTTCGTCACCGGTCCGACCACAGCGGCCGGCACGATCTCGAGCGAGCGCAGGGTCGCGAGCGCGAGGAAGCCGAGGATGAACCACGGCACTAGGCGAAAGAAGCCGAGATTGGTCTTCTTGGCATCGGCCTGCCAGCGCGAGGCGACCAGCGAGAGGCCGACGACGACCGGGCCGAGCATCAGGACGCGCATCAGCTTGACCAGCGTGCCGATCTGGGTCGAGACGAGGCCGGCCGGCACCGTCGCTGCAAGCACCTGTGGCACGGCGTAGACGGTGAGACCCGCAAGGATCCCGTATTGCGTGGCGGACAGCTGCAGCAGCGGGATCAGCAGCGGCAGGCCCAGCACCATCATCACACCGAGGATCGCGGTGAAGGAGATCGAGGACGCGATCTCGTCACTGTTGGCGCCGATGATCGGCGCCACGGCCGCAATCGCGGAATTGCCGCAGATCGAGTTGCCACAAGCGATCAGGATCGAGAGACGCGTCGAGAGGCCGAGCAGCCGGCTGAGGCCGAAGGAGACACAGAGCGCGACCACGACGACGGCCGCGATCGAAGCCAGCAGGGCGATGCCCGACGCAGCGATGGCGGCAAAGCTGATGGAGGCGCCAAGCAGCATGACCGCGACTTCAAGGAGCTGCTTGGCGCTGAAGGCGATGCCAGCCTGCCAGCGTGGGCCAGGCTTCCAGAAGCTGCGCAGCGCCATGCCGAGCAGGATCGCCATCACGAGCGCCTCGACATAGGGATGCTCGAACACACCCAGTTCCGCCTGCTCCAGCAGGGCCGAGACGCCGGCGACGAGAATGCAGAGGAGGATGCCCGGAATCAGCGCCGCAATGCGGCTGACGGCGGTGGCCGGCTTGGTATCGGCCGGGCTGGATGCTTGATTCTGCGACACAAATCTCTCCCGGAGGAGAAGGATTTATACGCAGCGCCACCCGATTGGGAAATAAGTTTTCGACATATCAGGGCCGAGGGAAGTTCTGTCCTCGGCCTGGAATAATCGGGCTCGGAAGATCAGGCGAGCCTTAGAAGATCAGGTTCTTGGCGAGCGAGGCGACCCGGCTGAAGCCGTCATAGATGCCCGGCTCGAAGAAGGCCGCACGCGCCAGCACGATGCCCGCGACCAGCGACCAGAACAGCGCGGTGCCGGCTCGCAGCAGAAGCTTTGAGGCGCGCGACTTCGGCTGGGCGTCCGTTGCGGACACCAGCTGCTCGCCGAAGGGCTCAAATCCAGTGCGTTCCATGACCGTAGCCAATCCGTCAAATCTGACGGGAATGTCGTCGTTTCGGGCCCAAACAGCAATGGAAGCGATTGGCGTTTTTGCCCTCGAGGAGGAAATCTCCTTCCGCCGGATGACCTCGGAACAATAGTTTTCTTCTTTTGGCTTACCAAGACACCGGCGGCCGGAGCTATAGGGCCAGATAACGCGGCCGGATCGCTTCGTTCGCCTTCTCGTCGACGAAGGCGGATTGAACTGGAGCGGCAACGCCAGCACCGCTTCGCAAGCGAGCGCAGGCCGTGTCCTTACGCCGCCAACCCACTCCCCACCGGCGCAAAGTTCAGTCCCAGACTCTCCGCCACCGCCTTGTTGGTGATCCGCCCGCGGTGCACGTTGAGGCCGTTTCGCAAATGCGGGTTCTCCAACACTGCGGCAAATCCCTTGTTTGCGAGCATCAGGCCGAACGGCAGCGTCGCGTTGTTCAGGGCCTGGCTCGAGGTCACCGGCACGGCGCCGGGCATGTTGGCGACGCAATAGTGCACGACACAATCGACCTCGTAGGTCGGATCGGTATGCGTGGTCGGATGCGAGGTCTCGAAGCAGCCGCCTTGGTCGATCGCGACGTCGACCAGAACGGCCCCCGGCCGCATCGATTTCAGCATGGCGCGCGTGACGAGCTTCGGCGCACTGGCGCCGGGCACCAGCACGGCACCGATCACCACGTCGGCGGCGAACACCTCTTCCTCGACCGACTCGATGGTTGAGAAACGGGTGCGCATGCGTCCGGCAAAGAGATCGTCCAGTTCGCGCAGGCGCGGAATCGAGCGGTCGATCACGGTGACTTCGGCACCGAGGCCCGCGGCCATGCGCGCAGCCTGCTTACCGACCACGCCCCCGCCGAGCACGACGACGCGTGCCGGCTGCACGCCGGGCACGCCTCCAAGCAGCACACCGCGGCCTCCGGCCGAACGCCTGAGCGCGGCGCCGGCGGCCTCGATGGCGAGGCGGCCGGCGACTTCGCTCATCGGCGCGAGCAGCGGGAGGTGGCCGGCCGCGTCGGTGACGGTTTCATATGCAATCGCGGTACAACCGGAAGCGAGCAGGCCCTTAGCTTGATCCGGATCCGGCGCAAGATGAAGATAGGTGAACAGGATCTGGTTTTCGCGGAGCTGAGCCCATTCGCTCTTCTGCGGTTCTTTCACCTTCACGATCATGTCGGATTTGGCAAAGATCTCGCGGGCGGTCTCGGCAATGGAGGCCCCTGCCCGCCGGTAGACCTCGTCGGACGCGCCGATGCCGCTGCCGGCGCCGCTCTCGACCGTCACCTGGTGTCCGGCGGCGACATATTCACGGACCGCGCCTGGGGTGAGCCCGACGCGATATTCCTGCACCTTGATCTCCTTCGGGACTCCAACGCGCATCTTGATCTCCCTCGCCAATCCTTTGATTCTATTGTTGATCGTAGCGAGAGGGCCGGTTTGGTTCCGTGCAAATATCCGCTACCTTGGCGGCGCCCGTGCCGGTTTCCGGCGCGGAAACGTCTTTTGACGCTGGAAACGAAACTTTGGCCCTCGACCGGAAAGACCTTGCCATCCTCGCGGAGCTCACGACCAATGCGCGAGCCAGCCACACCGAGCTTGCCAACAAGGTCGGCCTGTCGAGCACGGCGCTAGCGCGGCGGCAGAAGGCGCTGGAGGACGAAGGCTACATCCAGGCCTACCAGGCAGCGCTCGACCTCGCCCAGTTTGGTCTCACCACCACCGTGCTGGTTCGCATTGCGCTGGAGAGCCAGAGCGACGAGGCACTGAAGGCGTTCGAGGCGGAGGTGGTGAAGTGTCCGTCCGTCGTGCGCTGCTTCCTAATGTCGGGGACCGACGACTACATCTTGATCGTGCTCGCCCGCGACATCCAGGATTTCGAGCGCATCCACCGCACCGAGCTGTCCCGCCTGCCCCGCGTCGCGCGGGTGCAATCGAGCTTCGCGCTGCGCGAGATCGTCAACCGCGCGGTGCCGACCGTGGTGTTCGGCGAAAAGCGCTGATCTCATCCCAACCATCGCGAGAACCGGCCGGGAACTAAGCATCCTGTCATCCGTTGGGCGCTATTGGCCAGCGGCGGCAACGCATCCTCGCGTCAGCATCCTTGCCCAGTTCGGCCTCTCCACAGGGAAACAGGACATGGCCGATATCACGGATCAGATCCCCGAACGCATTCCGATCAACCTTGTCGTCAATGGCGCAAGGCGCACACTGGAGGTCGCGCCGTGGACCACGCTGCTGGATGCCCTGCGTGACCGTCTGGAGTTGACCGGCACCAAGAAGGGCTGCGATCACGGCCAATGCGGCGCCTGCACCGTCCTGGTCGACGGAAGACGCGTCAATTCCTGCCTGACGCTCGCCGTGATGAAGGATGGCGCTGCGATCACGACGATCGAAGGCTTGGCCAGTGACGGCACACTGCATCCCCTGCAACAGGCCTTTATCGAGCATGATGCCTTTCAATGCGGCTATTGCACGCCCGGACAGATTTGCTCTGCCGCGGGCCTGTTGGCCGAAGGTCGTGCGCGGGATGCCGACGAGATCCGGGAGCTGATGAGCGGAAATCTCTGCCGCTGCGGCGCCTACCCCAACATCGTGGCTGCGATCGAGCAGGCAATGGGCCGGTCATGAACAACGTCCAATATTCCCGCGCAAGCGACGTGCCCGACGCCATCCGCCTGCTCGCCGCCGATCCAGGCGCAAAGCTGATTGCCGGCGGCACCAACCTGATCGACCTGATGAAGGAGAATGTCGAACGACCCTCCCGGCTGATCGACATCTCCCGCCTGCCGCTCCGCGACGTCGAGGACACCGCGGACGGCGGCCTGCGCATCGGCGCCTTGGTGCCGAATTCGGATCTCGCCTACCACCCGCTGATCGAAAAGCGCTATCCCCTGCTCGCCAGCGCCATCCTGGCCGGCGCCTCCGCGCAACTGCGCAACATGGCCTCAGTCGGCGGCAATCTGATGCAGCGCACGCGCTGCGCCTACTTCTATGACACGGCGACGCCTTGCAACAAACGAAGCCCAGGGACCGGCTGCTCGGCTCTCGATGGCCTCAACCGCAACCACGCAATCCTCGGCACCAGCAAGTCCTGCATCGCGACCAACCCGTCCGACATGAGCGTGGCGCTGGCCGCGCTCGGCGCGCTCGTGCACATCGCAGGCGCCACCGGTCAGCGCACCATCGCGCTGACCGATTTCCATCGGCTGCCGGACGACAAGCCCCATCTCGATACAAATCTCGGTAGCGGCGAGATCATCACCGCAATCGAGCTGCCGCCACGCGGCTTCGCCCGGAACTACAGCTATCTGAAGATCCGCGACCGACTGTCCTACGCCTTTGCCTTGGTCTCGGTCGCGGCCGCGCTCGAACTGGAGGGCAACGCAATCAGCGAAGCCCGCCTGGCGCTTGGCGGCGTGGCCCACAAGCCCTGGCGAAGCCTCGAGGCCGAAGCGGCTTTGCACGGCCAGGCGGCAACGCCGGATCATTTTGGGCGCGCCGCCGACCTGCTGCTGCAGGGGGCAACCGCTCGTTCGCAGAACGGCTTCAAGATCGAGCTCGCGCGCCGCGCCGTTGTGCGTACGCTGATGCAGGCCGCAAGCGCCACGCCGCAATCGCAAGCTCACAAGAAGATCGCATGAGGGCTCGATGAACGCCTATGTCGGAACACCAACGTCACGCGTCGACGGCCGGGCCAAAGTCACGGGGGCAGCCAAATATGCCGGCGAATTCGCGGCAGACCACCTCCTCCATGGTTTCGTCGTCGCGGCCACCATTCCGCGCGGGCGCATCGCCCGCCTCGACACCAGCGAGGCGCTGAAGGTGAAGGGCGTGGTCGACGTGCTCACCCACGCGCATCGTCCGCCCCTCGCCGACAAGGACGACGCCTGGAAGGACGAGGTGGCGCCGGAGAAGGGCTCGCCGTTCCGGCCGCTCTATGATGACAGGATCAAGTTCAACGGCCAGCCGATCGCGCTGGTCGTGGCCGAGGACTGGGAAACCGCCAAGTTCGCCGCAACCCTCGTCCGCGTTGAATACGAGCAGGAGGCGTTTGCGACCGATCTCGAATCCGAGCGCGGCAAGGCTGCCAAAGTGGATCAGCCGCACAAGCCGCGCGGTGACGCGCCAGCAGCGCTGACGCGGGCGGCCGTCCGTCTCGAGGCGGACTATGTCATTCCGAGCGAGCATCACAACCCGATGGAGCTGTATGCGACGACGGCCGTCTGGGACGGCAACGGCGGCATTACCGTCTATGACAAGACGCAGGGTGTCCAGAACGTCCAGAAGTTTCTCTGCAGCGTTTTCGGCAAGAAGCCGGACGACATCCGCGTGCTCTCGCCCTATGTCGGAGGCGCCTTCGGCTCAGGCCTGCGGCCGCAGCACCAGGTGGTCTTGGCAACGCTTGGCGCGCTCGCGCTGAAGCGGTCTGTCCGCGTCGTCCTGACACGGCAGCAGATGTACAGCTTGGGCTACCGTCCGATGACCATCGAGCACGTTGCGCTCGGCGCAAAGCCCGATGGCACGCTCGATGCCGTCAGCCACGAGGCCATTGCGGTCACCTCGCGCTTTGAGGATTTCTCGCGCAACGATACCGGCTGGGCGGAGCAGCTCTACAAGAGCCCCAACAGCCGTCTCTCCCACAAGCTCGTCCACCTCGACGTCGCCACCCCCTGTGACATGCGCGCGCCGGGCGCGGCATCGGGCGTCTGCGCGCTCGAATGCGCCATGGACGAATTGGCCGTCGCGCTCAAGCTCGACCCGATCGAGCTGCGGCTGAAGTGCTACTCGGATCGCGACCAAAGCGAAGACCTGCCCTACACTAGCAAGCGGTTGCGCGAATGCTACGCCCGCGGCGCCGAAGCCTTCGGCTGGGGGCGGCGGAACCCCGCGCCGCGCTCCATGCGCGACGGCAAGGAGCTGGTCGGCTGGGGCATGGCGACAGGGGTGTGGGAGGCGCTGCAGATGCCCGTCGCCGCCCGCATCGTGCTGACGGCCAACGGCCATGCCGAGGTCTCCTGCGCCGCATCCGACATTGGCACCGGTACCTACACCATCGTGGCACAGGTAGCGGCCGATGCCCTCGGGCTGCCGATCGACAACATCAGCGTCCGGCTCGCCGATTCGACCTTGCCGCAAGCCCCTGTCGAGGGCGGCTCCTGGATGGCGGCGTCCAGCGCGCACGCGGTGCTGGGAGCGGCCGAAGACATTCGCCAGGAGCTGGCACGGCTCGCCAAGGCGATGCCGGGCTCGCCGCTCGCTGACCCCGTCAATGTCACGTTGGTCGACGGCATGATCGCCAGCAACGGAGCCGCCGTCTCGATTGCGGATGTCATGCGCCACAGCAAGGTCGAGCGGATCGAAAAACAGAAGCTCAACCAGTTCGTAGAAGACAAATCGTACGCCCACAACACGCATTCGGCCGTGTTCGCCGAGGTGAAGGTCGACGAGGAGCTCGGCGTGATCCGCGTCACGCGGGTCGTGAGCGCGGTCGCGGCCGGACGCATCCTGAACACCAAGACCGGCCGCAGCCAGATCATGGGCGGCGTTGTCTGGGGCATCGGAATGGCGCTGCACGAGGAGACGGTGATGGATCACCGCTTCGGCCGCATCATGAACGCGAACATTGCCGAGTACCACATTCCCGTGAATGCCGACGTTCACGACATAGACGTCATCTTCGTCGATGAGCCCGACGAACGGATCAACAGGCTGGGCGTCAAGGGTCTCGGTGAGATCGGTATCGTCGGCGTGCCTGCGGCGATTGCGAACGCCGTCTATCACGCCACCGGCAAGCGCATCCGGCGCTTCCCGATCACGCTGGACAAGCTGATTGACTGAATCAGGGCTAAACGAAACAACAGGCCGGCGCTCTACGCATCTGACGATGTGTCCGTCCCGTTCTCCAACTCGCGTCGCTTGGATTCGAGTTCCGACTGCGGCATCTCCTCGATCCCGACGAGATCTTTCCGCGGCGCGGTGGCCCGAATGAGCTCATCGAGTTTCAACTGGAGTGCAGCACTGTTCTGCGTGTTCTGTATCAGGAACACCATCAGGAATGTGACGATGCTGCTGACCGTATTCATGATCAGCTGCCATGTGTCGGAGAAGCCGAAGATTGGTCCGCTAACGAGCCACGCTGCCACGGTGCAGACCGCCAATGCAAACGGCCAGGGGCGGCCGCTCCGCGTTGCAATTTCGGACGCAAACCTGGAAAACCAGTGCTCTTTTCGTCGCTGAACCAAATTCGCACCGTCGCCCGATGCGCCGACGATCCTGGTGATGGAGGCGGTGAATTGCCGCGAGGCCATCGGCTCCATCGTGTCGGACGCCATCGAGAGTAGAACACGTCCCCCCGGCAGAGGTTTCAAACGCCTCCGCGGCTGAAGCAATCGGGGTGGGTATGCTTGGCGTGGCGAACTGCGGGCCTGGCCGGCCTATCATGCGGTGTCGCCAGCGCCACGGCTGCTGGTTCGACACGTCAAGGCACAGCGGTCGCTGGGTGCCCGTCCGCTGGGCCTTCACGACGGGAAATCGGCCGGTCTCACCTGGATGCGGTCGGCATGCAGGGACCAGTGATGCAAGGCCTGGTCCTTGCAAAATTTCGCCTTGGCCCGCTCTCTGGCTTCGTCCTCATCGGAGGCGTCGATCTCGAGCGTGCCCTGACACACCTCGATCTGTCGGCCATAGTCGCCGAGCACGTCCTTCATGAACCTGACGACATAAGTTGACATGGGACCTCCTACACCCCCGTCAGCCCCGGCGGCACTCTAATCCCATTTAGGCTGGTCTGGGGAAAGAGATTTTGACGCGGATCAAGGTCAGGATGCGGTTTTCTTCGCGCCGTCATTTCGGGGCGGCTCGCAGGGCCGAACCCGGAATCTCGGGATCCCGGGTTCGATTCCTCGCATTTCCCTATCCCGGCGTCACGCCAAAAGCCTGCTTGAAGCGTTCCGCATAGCGCGGCCAGACTTCGGGATTGATGATGCGCGGCGGGCGCTTGCCGTCGAGCACGTCCAGCACCTGTTCGGCGGCGATGCGGCCCATGTTCTGGCGCGCTTCGATGGTGACGCCGGCCGTGTGCGGGCTCGCCAGCACGTTATCGAACTGGAGCAGCGGATGCTCCGGCGGCGGCGGCTCCTTGGACCAGACGTCGAGGCCGGCTCCCGCGATGCGCTTGTCGCGCAGCGCCTTCAGCAAAGCGTCCTCGTCGTGGATGAAGCCACGTGCCGTGGTGATGAAATAGGCATGCGGCTGCATCAGCGCAAATTCGCGCACGCTGATCATGTTGCGGCTGCTCTTGTTCAGCGGGCAGGAGATCGAGACGAAATCGGCTCGGCGCAGCAGCTCGTCGAGCTCGACCTTCTCCCCGCCCCGCTCGGCCATCACTTCGGCCGACAAATATGGATCATAGGCCAGCACCTTCATGCCGAGCAGGCCCTTGCACAGCGCGGCGATGCGGCGGCCGACATTACCGAGGCCGATGATGCCGACGGTCTTGCCCTCGACTTCGTTGCCGACGAGCTCGTTGCGGTTGACGTCGCGTTCGCGGCGCAGACGGCGATCCGACTGGATGATGCGCTTGGACAGCGTCAGCATCATCGCCAGCGCATGCTCGGCGACCGAATGGGCGTTGCCGCCGGACTGATTGACGACGACGACGCCCGCCTCCGTGCAGGCCTCGACGTCGACGGGGTCGAAGCCCGCGCCATTGCTGGAGACCAGCAGCAAATTCGGCATCCGCTTCAGGAAGGCGGCATCGACGTGGAAATGCGGCGCCAGCTCATCGCGCGCCGCGCCGATCTGATAGACATGGGCCGCGCTCAGGATGGGCGCATAGAAATCTTCAGGGCTTTCGTTCTCGATCCGATCGAGCCGGACGTCGGGCCGCGCCTTCAGGATGTCGATATAGATCGGATTGGCCAGGTATTTGACGTAGAACACGCGCTTGTTGTTGACGGACATCAGGCCCCTTCCGGCTCGCTCGCGGGGGGAGCTTGGCAGGTCGGCGCGACGCGCTCCGTCCGGTGCTTCCTCCCGTTCCTTCGTTGCCGCACTTATGACATGGCGACGCCCTCCCCGGCAGGCCTTCTGGCGCAGATCACGGTGCTGGCTCGGACATGTTGACAATCCCGCTGCCCGCGTCAAGTTCGGCTCACCGCCGCGACGACCAGAACAATGGTCACGACCAAGAAGCATGCGCGGCCCTAGGGAGAACGCAATGGCGATTGCGGAGCAACAGACGGAGGGGACCAGCGACAGAAGCTGGCACGGCATCGTCCTGCAAACCCTGAAGCGGAACGCGGTCAGCCTCATCCCCTACGTGCCCGACCGCGTGCTGACGCCGCTGATCAAGAACCTGCACGCCGATCCCTTCTTCACCACCTTTGCCACCGCCCGCGAAGAGGAAGCGGTCGGCATCGTCTCAGGCGCGTGGATGGGCGGACGGCGCGGCGCGGTGCTGATGCAGACCTCCGGCTTCGCCACGCTCGCCAACGTGCTCGCTTCCCTCGCAGTGCCCTACCAGATCCCGCTGATCATGTTCGTGTCCGAGCGCGGGACGCTCGGCGAGTTCAACTACGGCCAGTCGCTGGTCTGCCGCACCATGCGCCCGGTGCTGGACTCGCTGGCGCTGGAGCACCACACCGTCACCCGGCTCGACGAGCTCGAATTCATTGCCGACCGCTCGATCAAGCAGGCCGTCACGACGCAGGCGCCGGTGGCGCTGATCCTCAACCCGCTGCTCACGGGCGGCAAGGTCTTCGACAAGTGAGGCCGGCCATGAGCGCACGCAACACCAAGATAATGAACCGCTTCGATGTGACTTCGCGCCTGATCGCGAAGCTCCAGCACGAAGAGGCCGTGATCGGCGGCATCGGCAACACCAATTTCGATCTCTGGGCCGCCGGCCACCGCCCACAGAATTTCTACATGCTTGGCAGCATGGGCCTCGCCTTCCCGATCGGGCTCGGCGTGGCGCTGGCGCAACCCGACCGCCGCGTCTTCGCGCTCGAAGGCGACGGCTCACTGCTGATGCAGCTCGGTGCACTGTTGACGATCGCAGCCCTGAAGCCGAAAAATCTCACGATGATCGTGATGGATAACGGCATCTACCAAATCACCGGCGCGCAGCCGACGCCCGCCGCGAATGTCGCTGACATCGTCGCAATCGCCGTTGGCTCCGGTCTCACCAACAGCGCCTGGGCCGCAGACGAGGAGGATTTCGAGCGGCTGGTCGACGATGCGATGGCTGCCTCCGAGCCCAACCTGATCGCCGTCAGAATCGACGATAAGCCGGGCGTGGGTACCACCCGCCGCGACCCCGTGCAGATCCGGGAACGCTTCATGCATGGTCTCGGCGTGCGCGAACCACTTTAACATTTTGTCATCAACTACATGTCGATCTGATGGCGGGACTATTCGGCGCCTTGCAAATCTGTGCTAAGCGAGCCGGATGCCCCTTTTGGTTCGTTCCTTTGCCTGGCTGCTCGCGGCCGCCGTCACATTCGCAACCCTTGGTCCACCGGGCCTGCGGCCCCATTCCGACCTCGGTCAGGACGGCGAACATGCGCTCGCCTTCATCCTGGTGGGGCTGGCCTTCGGCCTTGCCTACCGGCGGCGGCGCCTGCTGACCGCAGCGGCTGCAGTGGTCCTGATCGGCGTGCTCGAACTGATGCAACTTTGGGCACCCGGCCGCCACGCGCGGCTCGAGGATTTTCTGGTCGACGCGCTCACCGCTTGCCTCGGCTTCGTGCTCGCGGCCGCCGCAGATTGGGCCGTCGCCCGGCTTCGGGCCGATTCGGTCCTGACGAGCGAAGGCCCCGCGGAGTGACACTCCGCAGGGCCGATATTGTCAGCGTCGCAGATCAGTCGATGATCCTGACGACGCGGCGCGTGCGCGGTTCGACGATCACGCGGCGGTCGTTCACGACCGCGTAGCGATACTGGGTGTAGTTCGGCACCGGGCGCAGCACCACCGTGGGCGGCAACGGCTCGCCGACCACGACGCGCTCGCGGATCACCACGGAATCATCGCGCGGAATGCCGCCCAGAATTGCATTCGGAATTTCCAAACCTGCGCCAACGGCCGCGCCGACGGTGCCGCCGACCATCGCGCCGACCGGGCCGCCGATGTCGCCGCCCGCACGCGCGCCTTCTGCAGCGCCTTGGGCGGTGGTCGATTGAGCAAAGGCTGCGCTCGACGCCAGCAGCGACGCAGCAGCCAACGTAATCGCCAGACGGGTTTTCATGTCCTTACGCCTCCAGTGATTGCTATGCATGTTCAACCCGCGGGGCCGGAGCATTGTTCCGGTTCCCCTGCGACAAAGATGCAGCACGCATCTGGAGAGTGTTACCCGGTAACAGATCAGACCGCAGCGATCTCGTACCCTGCCATCAGTTCCAACGCGCGCACCATCGCCGAATGATCCCAGGCCTTGCCGCCATGGGCGGTGCAGGACGAGAACAATTGCTGCGCCACTGCGGTGCTCGGCAGCGAGAGGCCGAGCGTCCGCGCGCCTTCGAGCGCAAGGTTGAGATCCTTCTGGTGCAGCTCGATGCGAAATCCCGGATCGAAATTGCGCTTCACCATGCGCTCGCCATGAACTTCGAGAATCCGCGACGAGGCGAAGCCGCCCATCAGCGCCTTGCGCACCAGCGCGGGGTTCGCACCAGCCTTGGATGCGAACAGAAGCGCTTCGCTCACCGCCTCGATCGTCAGCGCGACGATGATCTGGTTGGCGACTTTCGTCGTCTGACCGTCGCCATTGGCACCGACATGCGTGACGTTCTTGCCCATCTTGTCGAAGATCGGCTTCATGGTGCCAAAGGCCCGCTCCGGCCCACCGACCATGATGGTGAGGCTCGCAGCTTTCGCCCCGACCTCTCCGCCCGAGACAGGTGCGTCGAGATAGTCCGCACCGAGCGCCTCGATCTTCTTGGCGAACTCTTTCGTCGCCAGCGGGGAGATCGAGCTCATGTCGACCACGATCTTGCCCTTGGAGATGCCGCTTGCGACGCCGTCCTTGCCGAACAGCACTGCTTCGACATGCGGCGTATCCGGCACCATGATGATGACGGCATCCGCCCGCTCCGCGACCTGCTTGGCCGATTTGCAGGCGATGCCGCCGGCGGAAATCAGCTCCGGCGCGATCGGCGCGAGATCATGCAGGAGAACGCGATGGCCCGCAGCCAGAAGATGGCCGGCCATCGGCCGTCCCATGGTGCCAAGTCCGATGAAGCCGATATTGGTCATGGTTTGATTTCTCACAGTTGGAGTAGCAAAGTTCATCGACGCATTCGGTGCACCTCTCCCGCTTGCGGGAGAGGTCGGCGCGTAGCGCCGGGTGAGGCTTCTCTCCACGTTGGGATTTCTTCCGCAAGGATCCCATCGCGGAGACACCCTTTCCCGCACGCGGCCGCACGCGGGAGAGGGAGCGCACCGTCATCGCGGCCGCATCTGGCCCTCAGGTCTCAAACGTCTGCGCCGCGTGCCACGAAAGGCCTTCCAGCGTCGTTGTGCGCGGCTTGTATTCGCAGCCGATCCAGCCGCGATAACCGATCGCGTCGAGATGGCGGAACAGTCCGATGAAGCCGATATTGGTCATGGTTTGATTTCTCACAGTTGGAGTAGCAAAGTTCATCGACGCATTCGGTGCACCTCTCCCGCTTGCGGGAGAGGTCGGCGCGTAGCGCCGGTGAGGCTTCTCTCCACGTTGGGATTTCTTCCGCAAGGATCCCATCGCGGAGACACCCTTTCCCGCACGCGGCCGCACGCGGGAGAGGGAGCGCACCGTCATCGCGGCCGCATCTGGCCCTCAGGTCTCAAACGTCTGCGCCGCGTGCCACGAAAGGCCTTCCAGCGTCGTTGTGCGCGGCTTGTATTCGCAGCCGATCCAGCCGCGATAACCGATCGCGTCGAGATGGCGGAACAGGAAGGGATAGTTGATCTCGCCGGTGCCGGGCTCATGGCGGCCGGGATTGTCGGCGAGCTGGATGTGGGCGATCTGGGGCAGATATTCCTGCATGGTGCGGGCGAGATCGCCCTCCATGATCTGCATGTGGTAGATGTCGTACTGGATGAAGAGGTTGTTCGAGCGCACTTCCGAGATCAGCTGCACCGCCTGCTCGGTGCCATTGAGATAGAAGCCGGGAATGTCGAGCGTGTTGATCGGCTCGACCAGCAGCTTGATGTTCTCGCGCGCCAACGTCGAGGCCGCGAAGCGCAGGTTTCCGATCAGCGTTTCCTGAAGTTCGCGGGGATCAGCGTCGACAGGCGCAACACCGACGAGACAGTTGAGCTGGTCGCAATCGAGCGCCTTGGCGTAGTCGATGGCGCGGAACACGCCGTCGCGAAACTCGGCGCTGCGGTCGGGCAGGATCGCGATGCCGCGTTCGCCCGCTGCCCAGTTGCCTGCGGGGAGATTGTGCAGCACCTGCGTGAGGCCATGGGCCTCGAGCTGCTCACGCAGCTGCGCCTTGTCGAAATCATAGGGGAAGAGATATTCGACTCCGGAGAAGCCCGCCGCCTTCGCTGCGGCGAAGCGGTCGAGGAACGGCATCTCGTTGAAGAGCATGGTGAGGTTGGCAGCAAACTTCGGCATGATGCTCTTCCCTATTCCGCCGGCTGCAACACGCGGGTGGCGCCGACTTCGTCGAGCGGAAGATCCAGCACTTCCTCGAACTCGACGATGTTGTCGATCTCCGCGCCCATCGCGATGTTGGTGACGCGTTCGAGAATGAACTCGACCACCACGGGCACACGGTGCTTCGCCATCAGTTCACGTGCGGTGGCGAACGCCGCCTGCGTGTCCTTCGGATCAGTCACGCGGATCGCCTTGCAGCCGAGACCTTCGGCGACCGCAACGTGGTCGACGCCGTAGACGCCGATCTCGGGCGCGTTGATGTTCTCGAAGGAGAGCTGGACGTGGTAGTCCATATCGAAGCCGCGCTGGGCCTGGCGGATCAGGCCGAGATAGGAATTGTTCACGACGACGTGGATGTAGGGCAGATTGAACTGCGCGCCGACCGCGAGCTCCTCGATCAGGAACTGGAAGTCGTAGTCTCCGGAGAGCGCGACGATGTCGCGATCCGGGCACGCCGCGCGCACGCCGAGCGCGGCCGGCAGCGTCCAACCGAGAGGACCCGCCTGCCCGGCGTTGATCCAGTTGCGCGGCTTGTAGACGCCCAAAAATTGCGCGCCGGCAATCTGCGACAGGCCGATCACGGTGACATAGGTGGTATCACGACCGAACGCCTTGTTCATCTCTTCATAGACGCGCTGCGGCTTGATCGGGACGTTGTCGAAATGGCTCTTGCGCAGCATCGTCTTCTTGCGATCGCGGCAGGCCGCAGGCCACGCCTGGCGCTCGCGGAGCCTGCCTGACCGCCGCCACTCCCTGGCGACGGTGACGAAGAGCTCGAGCGCGGCCTTGGCGTCCGAGACGATGCCGAGATCGGGATTGAACACACGCCCGATCTGGGTCGGCTCGATGTCCACGTGGACGAATTTGCGGCCCTTGGTGTAGGTCTCGACCGAACCGGTGTGGCGGTTGGCCCAGCGGTTGCCGATGCCGAGGACGAAGTCGGATTCCAGCAGCGTGGCGTTGCCGTAGCGGTGGCTGGTCTGAAGGCCGACCATGCCGGCCATCAGCACGTGGTCGTCGGGGATCGCGCCCCAACCCATCAGCGTCGGGACAACAGGCACGTTGGCGATCTCGGCGAATTCGACCAGAAGCTCGGAGGCATTGGCATTGATGATGCCGCCGCCGGCGACGATCAGCGGCCGCTCGGCGGCGTTGAGCATCTCCAGCGCCTTCTCGACCTGCTTGCGCGTCGCGGTCGGCTTGTAGACCGGCAGCGGCTCATAGGTCTCGTCGTCGAACTCGATCTCGGCAAGTTGCACGTCGAGCGGCATGTCGATCAGCACCGGTCCCGGCCGGCCCGACCGCATCACATGAAACGCCTGGCTGAATACGCGCGGCACCAATGCCGGCTCGCGCACCGTCACCGCCCATTTGGTCACGGGTTTTGCGATCGACTCGATGTCGACGGCCTGGAAGTCTTCCTTATAAAGCCGCGCCCGCGGCGCCTGCCCGGTGATGCAGAGGATCGGGATGGAATCGGCGATCGCCGAATAGAGCCCGGTGATCATGTCGGTGCCGGCCGGCCCTGACGTTCCTATGCAGACGCCGATATTGCCAGCCTTTGCCCTTGTATAGCCCTCGGCCATGTGCGAGGCGCCCTCGACATGCCGCGCCAGGATGTGGCGGATCGAGCCGCGCTTCTTCAGCGCCGAATAGAGCGGATTGATCGCAGCCCCGGGAACACCAAAGGCAGTCGAGATGCCTTCCTTCTCCAGGATACGCACGGCCGCATCGACAGCTCGCATCTTCGCCATATCGGACCTCGCTCAGGTTAAGTCAGCGAGCGAGATCATCAGATGCGCGGAAGCCGATCTCAACGAGATCGATTTTATTTTCCACGATGCGGCAGCCACGGAAAAATCGTGGCGGTCTCAATCAGTTAGATCGAGATATGTGTGAAAGCCGCTTCACTCGAACAGCGGCGCCAGTTCCATCTGCGGCACCAGCACGAGGCCCTTGTCGGTGATGCGAATTTCCGGAATGACCGATAGGGGAATCAAATTGAAGCCCATGTAGGGGATGGTGCAGCCGGCCTCGGCCCACTCTTTCTTCAGCGCCTTGACCTCTTCGGCCACTTCTGTAACGCGCTTGTCCGAGAGCAGGCCTGCGATCGGCAGCGGGACCAGCGCCCTCACCCTGCCGTCGGCCACGACGCAGACGCCGCCCTGCCGGTCCTTGATGGCGGCGATGGCGACCTGCATATCGCCCTCGTTGGTGCCGGCGACGATGATGTTGTGGCTGTCGTGCCCGACACTGGAGGCGACCGCGCCGCGCTTCAGGCCGAAATCCTTCAAAAGGCCGTAGGCGACGTTGCCGGCCGATTTGCCGTGGCGCTCGACCACCGTGACGAAACAGAGGCCGTAGCGCGCGAACAGCGACGGCCAGTCCTTTGCGGGCTCGATCGCCACCTTCTCGTGGATCAAGGTGATGCCCGGCAATGCGGTCTTGATGGCGTTGATGGTGCAGGCCTTCGCGGGCAGTTCCGGCGTCAACTTCATCTTCTCCGGCAGCTTCACGGTGGCATAAGCCGCCTTCGGATATTGATAGCGCTGCGACAACACCCGATCGAGGCTATCAGTGATCTTGCCGTGCTCGACCACGAGCTCGCCGCCATACCACGTGCATTGCGGCTTGAGCTGGTCGTCCATCAGCACGAGATCGGCGCGACGGCCGCCGCCGAGGCCGCCGATTTCGCCCTCCATGTTGAAGCGCGTCGCGCCATGCAGCGAGCCCATCGACCAGGCCTGCTCCGGCGACATCCCTGCTTTCACGGCTTCGCGGACCACCCAGTCGACACCGAACAGCAGCAGATCGTCGGCGTCGCGATCATCGGTGCACACGGCGGTGCGCTTGTGCGAGGCCCCGAGCTCGGTGATGGTCCGGATCGCCTGCGGCAGCGAATGCCAGGGCGTCGTTGGCGGGCCGCCGCGCAAAAACACCCAGACGCCGGCATCGAGCAGATCGTCGGCGATGTCGCGGTCGATTGCCTCGTGGGTGTCGGTGATGCCGGATGCCGCATAGGCCGCGACGAATTCGCGGCCATAGACGTGGCCGGATACCGGACGTCCCCGTTTCAAAGCAGCCGCGAGGATCGCATGACTGCGATCGTCGCCCATGGTCACCGGCACGAAATCCATCTTCTCGCCGAGCGCGACCGCTTCTGGCCAGCGGTCGAACAGGCCGGCGATCTTGTCCGGCGTCAGATCGCCGCCTGCAGTCTCCAGCTCGGCCGATGTCGCCGGCACCGTGCTCGGCACCGTCAGGAAGATCGAGAGCGGCGCCTCGCGCGCGTCCTCCAGCATCGCCTCGACGCCGGCAACGTCCATGACATTGCCGATCTCGTGGCTGTCGCAGAAGATCGTTGTGGTGCCGTTGAGCAGCGCGGCCTCGGCATACGCGCAGGCCGTCACCATCGAGGATTCGATGTGGATGTGCGGATCGACCAGGCCCGGCGCGATGATGCCGCCAGCTGCGTCGTAGGTCGTGACGTCGCGCCATACCTTCCGTGCTGTTCCGGAAGGCTTCACGGCCGCGATACGGCCGCCTGTGATCCAGACCTCCCGCGCCGGATGGATCCGCTCCGAATAGGTCGAGAGCACCCGCGCCCCGGTGACGACGAGATCCGGCGCGGCGCGTGCGGATGCGACATCGGCGAGACGTCGCGTCATGCTGTGAAGCGGCGCGACGGAGAAGCGGGTGAGCTTGTTCATCGGGGCTCTCGCGTGGGAATGATAGCCCGCGATGGTTGCCGCCGTTGGCGGCGAGGGCAACTCAAATAATACAGCACCCGTGCTTACGCATTGGGCAGAGGACCCCGACGTATCGAGGCATCGGGGCCCAACCTACCACTGCGGTCAGTCGCAGATGCGGCGGCGAACCACAACATCCTCACCGAACCGGTTGACCCGGTGTTGTACGATGGTGCGGCAACCGCCGTAGTATTGGTCACCGTCGTAGTCACGGTAGCATCGGTCCGGGCCAACATAGACGCCGCCGGAACCGATGCCAAACTCAACAGCGTTTGCTGTTGTTACCGCTCCCGCAGCTAGAGCAGCCACTGCGGCGAGCGCGAGGATCATTCACTTCATTTGGCACTCCTCTCGCAAGTGACGGAGCATTGGGCCAACGATCGGGCTTGAGATTGGTTTCGTGACGATGAGCGAACACCAATGCAGAAAATCGTCGTTCCATTAAAAACAGCGCGTTCAGATCGGGAACCAGCTTGCGGCGCAATCGCACCAATTTACGCATCACTCATTGTGGCGTTTGCCACGCGCCGAAATTGGAACCCTTATGATGTTACCCATACCCATTTTGCAATTGTCTGCGCGCGGCGCTCGGATCTAATTGAAACAGCAGAATTCGCCTTCGCATGTGCTTGGAGTTTCACTTTTGCGGTTAAGAGCTTTCGCATCTGAATTGGATTTCGCGGCGAAAAGCATATGTGAGTTCAAACAAAGTTTGAGGTTGTCGCCGTTTGCCGCTCGAAATGCGATGGGGCGGATTGTCCGCATCGGGCTGCAGTGATGCTTGTAAGCGGAGTTGGTAACCGGCTTCTGTCAGCACTGCCGACCGCGGATCTCGATCTTTTGACACCCGATCTACAGACGGTCACTCTCGATCGGGAAGAGGTCGTCTCGCGAGTGGGGGATCATACCGAACACGTCCTCTTCCCTCACAGCGGCGCCGTTTCGGTGATGGTCGATATGGCGAATGGGCAGACGGTCGCCAGCGCCGCAATAGGGCGCGAGGGGGCAGTGGGCACTCTGTCCGTGCTGGGACCATCCCCTGCGGCCGTTACGACCATCGTTCGTGCCGCGGGGACGGCCTCGCGGATCCCCGCAGCGCGATTCCATGCTGCTTTCAGCCGGAGTCCTGCGATCCGGCACGTAGTCCAGCTTCACTTCAAGGCGGTGCTGATACAGTTTCAATTGGGCGGGGCTTGCAATGCACTGCATCCGGTCCAAGCCCGCATGGCACGCTGGCTGCTTCAACTTCACGATCGCATCAACCAAGACGTCCTGCCTCTCACGCAGGACGCGCTTTCGCAGATGTTGGGTGTGCGACGAACGACGGTGACGCTCCTGATGCGCAATCTGCGCGCTTCCGGAGCGATCAGATCTGAGCGGCGGGGCGAAATCGAGATCGACTCATCGCGGCTCGCTGCGGTGGCGTGCGAATGCCGCGACACCATGCGGCTCGAACTCGAGAAGATCTTCTCTATGAGTACAGCGCCATCTCGCGCTTTCGATCTGCCGATCCGGTAGAAACGGGCGATGCTCCTAGCTAGTCCTCGTTCGCCTTGAACCGCCCCAGCCCCTTGAGCACGAACGGCGCCAGCAGCGCGATCAGCGCGACACCGAGCAGCGTCGCCGAGATCGGGCTCTGCAGCAGCGTCATGGGATCGCCGAGGCTGATCGCGAGTGCGCGGCGGAGCTGGCTCTCGGCGATCGGGCCGAGGATCAGGCCGACGACGACCGGAGCAATCGGAAAATCGAACCGGCGCATCAGGAAGCCGAGCACGCCGAAGCCGGCCAGCATCGACAATTCGACGACCGACGGCTTGGCCGCGATCGTGCCCATGGTTGCGAACACGAGAATACCGGCATAGAGCCAAGGCTGCGGGATCGCGAGCAGCCGTACCCACAGGCCGACCAGGGGCAAGTTGAGCACCAGCAGCATCATGTTGGCGATGAACAGGCTCGCGATCAGGCCCCAGACGAGGTCAGGCCGTTCGGCGAACAGCAGCGGGCCCGGGTTGAGGCCGTATTGCTGGAAGCCCGCCAACATCATCGCGGCGGTTGCCGAGGTCGGAAGTCCCAGCGTCAACAGCGGCACCAGCGTGCCGGCGGCGGAGGCGTTGTTGGCGGCCTCAGGTCCCGCGACGCCTTCGATCGCGCCCTTGCCGAACTCTTCCGGATATTTCGTGAGACGCTTCTCGGTCGAATAAGACAGGAAGGTCGGGATCTCGGCGCCGCCGGCGGGCAGCGCGCCGATCGGGAAGCCGAACATGGTGCCGCGCAGCCACGGCTTCCACGACCGCTTCCAGTCTTCCCTGGTCATCCACAGCGAGCCGCGCACCGGCTCCAGCTTCTCCTCGGTGTGGTGGCGGCGCGATGCGACGTAGAGCGCCTCGCCCACCGCGAACAAGCCGACCGCGAGCGTCGTCACCTCGACCCCGTCGAGCAATTCAGGCACGCCGAACGCAAGCCGGGCCTGGCCGGTCAGCTTGTCGATGCCGACGAGGCCGAGCGTCAGGCCGACGAACAGGCTGGTCAGGCCGCGGACCGGGGAATCGCCGAAGGTCGCCGACACCGTGACGAAGGCGACGCACATCAGCGCAAAATAATCCTCGGGGCCGAAGCGCACCGCGAAGTCGACCAGCCAGGGCGCGAGGAAAGCGAGCCCGATGGTGGCGATGGTGCCGGCGACGAAGGAGCCGATCGCAGAGGTCGCGAGCGCCGGCCCGCCGCGGCCGGCCTTGGCCATCTTGTTGCCTTCGAGCGCGGTCGCCATCGATGCGCTTTCTCCGGGCGTGTTGATGAGGATCGCGGTGGTCGAGCCGCCATACATGCCGCCATAGTAGATGCCGGCGAACATGATCAGCGAGCCGCCGGGATCGAGCTTGTAGGTCACCGGCAGCAGCAGCGCGACCGTCAGGGCCGGGCCGATGCCGGGCAGCACGCCCACGGCCGTGCCGAGGAACACGCCGATCAGCGCGTAAAGCAGGTTCATCGGCTGGACGGCGACCGCCATGCCATGCGCCAGCGCGGCAAAAGTATCCATCACAGCAATCGCTCCAGCGGGCCCGCAGGCAGGCTCAGCGTCAATAGCCGGTCAAAGGCGAGATAGATCAGGGTCGACATCACGAGGGCGATGGCGCTGTCGACGAGGACCGCGCGGCGACCGAAGGCAGCGGACGTCGTCACGAACAGCGCCGAGGTCGCCAGGATGAAGCCGCCGCCAAAGCCGATGATCGCAATCAGCAGCGCGAGGCCGACGAGGATCAGAAAGACCGGCACGGGACCGGTGCTCTCACGTGGCGGCAAGTTGCCGCGCAGCGCATCGATGAAATTGCCGACCGCCAGCAGCGCAAGGCCGCTGGCGACCACGACGGGCATCACCTCCGGCCCCATGCCGTACATCGCGGCGGATTGCAGGCCGCGCGCGTCCCAGACCAGCACCGCTGCGAGCGCCGCCAGCAACGCAGCGATAACGATGCCGGCGCGATCGACACGCCGCGGCGGCTGCGCAGAATCGCCTGATGTCATGACTTGACGAGACCGACCGATTTCAGCACGTCGGTGACGCGCACGGTTTCCTTCTTCAGGAAGTCGGCGAAGGCGTCGCCGCCGAGATAGGCGTCCTCCCAGCCCTTCTGCTTGAGGATCTCCTTCCAGGCGTCCGACTTCACCATCTTCTCGACCGCATCGCTCAAGGTCTTGCGCTGCTCCGGCGTGATGCCGGGAGGTGCGACCACCGAGCGCCAGTTGGCGATCACGAGGTCGATGCCCTGTTCCTTGAAGGTCGGGATGTCGCTGCCGGCAATGCGCTTCTCCGATGTCACGCCGATCGCGCGCAGCTTGCCGGACTTGATCTGCCCTTCATATTCGCTCAGCCCCGAGATGCCTGCGGTGACCTTGCCGCCAAGGATCGCAGCGAGCGACTCGCCGCCGCCGGAGAACGGGATGTAGTTGATCTTCTTCGCGTCGGCGCCGACGGCGCCGGCGAACAGCGCAGCCATCACATGGTCGACGCCGCCAGCCGAGCCGCCGGCGAAGGTCACCTTGGCGATATCCGCCTTCACCGCGGCGGCCAGATCCTGCCCGGTCTTGATCGGCGAGTTCGCGGGCACCACGATCACCTGGATTTCCTCGGTGAGACGCGCGATCGGCGTCACCTGTTCGAGCGTCACCGGCGACTTGTTCATGGCGAGCGCGCCCACCATGACGAAGCCGTTGACCATCATCTGGTTGCCATCGCCCTTGGCGCCATTGACGAACTGCGCGATGCCCACGCTGCCGCCCGCACCGGGAACGTTGGTGACCTGCACGCTGCGGGCGACGCCGGAGGCCACCAGCGCCTGCTGCATCGAACGCGCCGTCTGGTCCCATCCCCCGCCTGGGGCGGCCGGCGCCATCAGCTTGAGCTCGAGCTGCTGGGCAAAGGCCGGATTGGCTGCCGCCAGGGTCAACGCGACGGCTGCGCCGACAAGGCGCACGGGAAATCGAAACATGCAGGCATCTCCAGGCTCGTGCGGACTTCGCCGCATTATGTCGTTTGGTCGCATATCAACCAAAACGGCCGATGCTGTCCAGTGAGATCCCCTCAGGGTTTTGGCTAGCGGGATGCCGGGATCACCCCGCCAAGCGCGGCCGTCAATTCGGCAGCGACATCCCGGACGATCTGGCCAATCTCCGGCAAACGCTCGTCGGTGACGCGGCTGGTCATGCCGGATACGGAAATCGCGGCTAGCGGTTCGGCCAAAGCATTGTATACCACCGCGGCTACGCAGCGCAGGCCGATCTGTGCCTCCTCATCGTCGACGGCAAAGCCCTGCTTGCGGATTTTTTCAAGCTCCTTGAACAGGTCACTCGGCCGCACGATCGACTTCTCGGTCAGCCGGGGCATGCCGTGATGGCGGATGACGGCGCCGACGTCCTCGTCTGAATAGGTTGCGAGCACCGCTTTGCCGACGCCGGAGGTCACCATGGGAACGCGGCCGCCGACCTTGGTCAGCGAGCGCATGATCTCGCGGCTTTCCATGCGGGTCAGCACGATGATGAACTCATCGTCGACCACGGCGAGATTGGCGGTCTCGCGGGTGAGATCGCGCAGCTTGCGCAAGTAGGGAATCGCCTGCGCGGAAAAATTACGCCTCCGCGCAAAGCTGGCGCCAACTGTGAAGCTGCGCACGCCGACATGCCATTTCGATTCGCCACGGTCGAACTGCACGAAACGGCGGCTTTCGAGCGTTGCGAGCAGTCGGTGCACGGTGGAAGCCGACAGGCCGGTACGGATCGCAAGATCGCTGAGGCGATAACCTTCGTCGTCCTCGGCCAGCGTCTCGATGATCGACAGCGCGCGATCAACGGACTGCACGCCACCGTCGCGGCCCTCTTGATCAGCCTCCGCCGGCGATCTGGGTTCGAGCGATTTGCGCCGGATCACGTTCTTGCTCATCGCGACCTGCCGCTCTGGCTGGCATCATTCCGGGGCGCGCGTGAGCGCGAACCCGGAATCTCGAGATCCTCAGGTGCGCAAGCGCGCACCATAGTTGGACGCTTCGCGCCGCCCCGGGACGACGGGAGAGACAACGCTCAGAGCAGCCCTGCCCCGCGCGCCCACTTGTACTTGGCGCCGAGGACCTCGACCGGCAGCTCGGTCGAGTAGGCGTAGGCCGGGATACCGTTCTGGTAGAGATATTCGGCGGCTTCCTCGACCTCGACGTCGCCCGCGAGCGAGGCGACCATGGGCTTCACGAAGCCCTTGGCCTCCATCTCCTTCTTCACCTCGACCATGTTGCGGGCGAACACCATCGGTGGGGTCACGATGGTGTGCCAGTAGCCGAGGATCAGGGCGTGGATGCGCTCGTCCGACAGGCCGAGCTTCACCGTGTTGACGTAGGTGATCGGCGGCTCGCCGCCGGTGATATCCACAGGATTTCCGGCCGCACCAAACGGCGGGATGAACTTGCGGAAGGCCGCATCGAGGTCCGGGGGCATCGACATCAGCGACAAGCCGTTGTCGACGCAGGAATCCGACAGCAGCACGCCCGAGCCGCCGGCACCGGTGATGATGAGCACGTTCTCGCCCTTCGGCGTCGGCAACACCGGCACGCCGCGGGCGAATTCGAGCAGCTGGCGCAAGCTGCGCGCACGGATCACGCCGGACTGCTTGAACACGTCCTCATAGATGCGGTCGTTACCGGCGAGCGCGCCGGTGTGGGAGGACGCAGCCTTCGCACCGGCCGAGGTGCGGCCGGCCTTGAGCACGACGACCGGCTTCTTCTTGGAGACGCGCTTGGCGGCTTCCGCGAAGGCGCGGCCGTCCTTGAGGTCTTCGCAGTGCTGCGCGATCAGATTCGTGTTCGGGTCCTGCTCGAAGAAGGCGAGCAGATCGTCCTCGTCGATGTCCGACTTGTTGCCGAGGCCGACGATCGCCGAGACGCCCATCTTGGCCGAGCGCGAGAAGCCGATGATGGCCATGCCGATGCCGCCCGACTGCGACGACAGCGCCGCGTGGCCCTTGACGTCATAGGCCGTGCAGAAGGTCGCGCAGAGATTGGCCGGGGTGTAGTAGAAGCCGTAGATGTTCGGCCCCATCAAGCGGATGTCGTACTTCTTGCCGACCTCCACGATCTCGGCCTGCAGCTCCGGTGCGCCGGCTTCGGCAAAGCCCGAGGGAATCAGGACTGCGCCCGGAATCTTCTTCTCGCCGCATTCGGTGAGAGCTGCCGCCACAAACTTCGCGGGAATCGCGAACACCGCGACGTCGATCACGCCCGGCACGTCCTTGACGCTCTTGTACGCCTTATAGCCGAGGATCTCGGCGGCCTTGGGATGGATCGGATAGATCTCGCCCTTGTAGCCGCCGTTGATGAGGTTCTTCATCACGGAGTTGCCGATCTTGCCGTCCTCGGCGGAGGCGCCGACCACGGCGACCGCTTTCGGCTGCATGATGCGGTTCATCGCCGCGACGATCTCCTCAGTCGGGCGCGGCTTCGGCTTCGGCTTGTAGGCGAAATCGACGACGATGCGCACGTCCGCGGCGGTCGCGCCCTTCGGCGTCGCGAACACAGGGTTGAGGTCGAGCTCGACGATCTCCGGGAAATCGGTGACGAGCTGCGAGACCTTGACGATGACGTCGGCCAGAGCGTTGCGGTTCACCGGCTCGCTGCCGCGCACACCCTTCAGAATCTCGTGTGCCTGGATGCCGTCGAGCATCGAGAGCGCGTCTTCCTTTGTGGCAGGCGCGAGGCGGAACGTGATGTCTTTCAAGACTTCGACCAGCACGCCGCCAAGGCCGAAAGCCACCAGCTTGCCGAACGAACCGTCGGTGATCGAACCGACGATGACCTCGGTACCGCCGGCCAGCATCTGCTGCACCTGGACGCCCTCGATCTTGGCATCGGCCTTATATTTCTTCGCGTTTCCGAGAATGGTCTCGTAGGCCTTCGCGGCTTCCTCGGCCGTCTTGAGGCCGACGATAACGCCGCCGGCTTCGGTCTTGTGGAGAATGTCCGGCGAGACAATCTTCATTACGACGGGGAAGCCCATCGCGGCCGCCATTTTGCCGGCTTCGCCCGCCGATTTCGCCACGCCCTCCTTCGGCACCGGAATGCCATAGGCGTCGCAGACCAGCTTGCCTTCCGGCGCGGTCAGGCTGGTGCGGTTGTCCGCCTTGACCTGGTCAAGCACCTTGCGGACGGCATCTTTGGAATTGGACATGTGGCTTCTCCCTTGACCTCAGTTCGTTCTTTGCAAAGCGCGCGCGTGGTTTGCGGCTGCCTGTGATGCTTGCCATTCGCCGCGCTCTGTTCCATGCGACGGAACGGAGTGGCATAAAGCCCAAGACTACTCCGCCGGCTTGGATCAAAAATGGCTGGCGATGGCATTTGGTATGCCAGAAGCCAACTTGTCAAGCCGCCACGCATCTAAGAACGCCGCAAAAATAGGCAGCTTGACATTCTGGCATGTGGTATGCCAAAAACTTTCCCGTCAATATTCCTGTAAAAGACGACTCCCACTGGAGGAGATTCGTCGTGTCACTACGGAAACCAACCAAGGCATTGCCGAACATGGCCGAGGCAGACATCGCAATCGTTCGTATTGCGCCGGAGAGCAGCTTCAAGAACAAGGCGTATGACGCCTTGAAGGAAGCCATCCTCAAGATGGACATCTACTCGACGCCCGAGCCGGTGATGCTCGACGAGCGCGCGCTGTCCGAACGCCTCGGCGTCAGCCGCACGCCGATCCGCGAAGCCATCGCGATGCTCGAGCAGGACGGCTTCGTGAAGACGGTGCCGCGCCGCGGCATCATGGTGGTGCGCAGGACCAAGAGCGAGATCGTCGACATGATCCGCGCCTGGGCGGCGCTGGAGAGCATGGCCGCCCGCCTCATCACCACCACCGCACGCAAGAAGGACATCTCGGCGCTGCGCGACTTCTTCAAGGATTTCGGCAAGGACCGCCTGCCCGAGGATCATGTCGAGGAATACTCCAAGGCCAACATCGCCTTCCACCAGGCGCTGATCTCGCTGTCGGAATCCCCCGTGCTGGTCGACCTCACCAACGACCTGTTGCTGCACGTGCGCGGCTACCGGCAACTGACGATCGGGCGCAAGGACCGCACCGCGACCTCGCTGCCCGAGCATCTCGGCATCATCGAAGCCTTGGAAGCGCGCGATACCGAGCTCGCCGAGAAGCGCGCCCGCGATCACACCCTCGGTCTTGCCGCTTACGTCGAAGCGCACGGCCAGGAACTCTTCACTTAAGCAACGTTCACCAGAAGGGCGAACAATTCGCCCCAACGACCTTGAGACCAGGGAGACAAGGCCCATGCTGAATACCGCGACCAAGTCCGAAGCACCGGGCACCGAGCAGGAACTGACGGATGGCTTCCATCTCGTCATCGACGCGCTCAAGCTGAACGGCATCAACACCATTTATAATGTGCCGGGCATCCCGATCACGGATTTGGGCCGCATGGCGCAGGCCGCCGGTATTCGCGTGATCTCCTTCCGCCACGAGCAGAACGCCGGCTACGCCGCAGGCATCGCCGGCTATCTCACCAAGAAGCCCGGCGTTTGCCTCACGGTGTCGGCGCCCGGCTTCCTCAATGGTCTCACTGCGCTCGCCCACGCCACCACCAACTGCTACCCGATGATCCTGGTTTCGGGCTCCTCCGAGCGCGAGATCGTCGACCTCCAGCAGGGCGACTACGAAGAGATGGACCAGCTCGCGATTGCAAAGCCCCTGTGCAAGGCGGCCTATCGCGTGCTGCACGCCCAGGACATCGGCATCGGTTTCGCCCGCGCCATTCGCGCTGCGGTCTCGGGCCGTCCGGGCGGCGTCTATCTGGACCTGCCGGCAAAGCTGTTCGGGCAAGTGATGAACGCCGAGGCCGGCCGGAAGTCGCTGGTCAAGGTGATCGACGCGGCGCCCGCGCAGATCCCCTCGCCCGCTTCGGTGAAGCGCGCGCTCGACGTGCTCAAGAGCGCCAAGCGTCCGCTCATCATTCTCGGCAAGGGCGCGGCCTACGCGCAGGCCGATGAGGAGATCAAGAACTTCGTCGAGAAGAGCGGCATGCCGTTCCTCCCGATGAGCATGGCCAAGGGCCTCCTGCCCGACACCCATCCGCAGTGCGCCGGCGCGGCCCGCTCGACCGTGCTGAAGGAGTCCGACGTCGTCATGCTGATCGGCGCGCGGCTGAACTGGCTGCTCTCGCACGGCAAGGGCAAGAGCTGGGGCGAAGCGCCGAAGAAGTTCATCCAGGTCGACATCGAGCCGAAAGAAATGGACTCCAACGTCGAGATCGTCGCGCCCGTCGTCGGCGACATCGGCTCAGTGGTCTCCGCCTTCAACCAGGCGATGGGCTCGAGCTGGACTGCACCGCCCGCCGACTGGACCAAGGCCGTCTCGACCAAGCGCGAAGAGAACGTCGCCAAGATGGCGCCGAAGCTCATGAACAACAAGTCGCCGATGGACTATCACGGCGCGCTCGGCGTCTTGAAGAACGTCATCAAGGAGTATCCCGAGGCGATCCTCGTCAATGAAGGCGCCAACACGCTCGACCTCGCTCGCGGCGTCATCGACATGTACCGCCCGCGCAAGCGCCTCGACGTCGGCACCTGGGGCGTGATGGGCATCGGCATGGGCCAGGCGATCGCGGCCGCGCTCGAGACCGGCAACCCCGTGCTGGCGGTGGAAGGCGACTCGGCGTTCGGCTTCTCCGGCATGGAGGTCGAGACGATCTGCCGCTACAACCTGCCGATCTGCGTCGTGATCTTCAACAATGACGGCATCTATCGCGGCACCGATGTCAACGGCGCCAATTCCGATCCGGCGACCACCGTGTTCGTGAAGGGCGCGCGCTACGACAAGATGATGGAAGCCTTCGGCGGCGTCGGCGTGAATGCCACCTCGCCGGATGAACTGAAGCGCGCCGTCAACGAAGCCATGAAGTCCGGCAAGCCGACGCTCATCAACGCCGTGATCGATCCGGCCGCGGGCTCGGAGAGCGGCCGCATCGGCAACCTCAATCCGCAGAGCGTTCTGCAGAAGAAAAAGTAAGTCCACCCCTTCAACCCTTACTCCCTGTGGTTAGCAGGGGCAGACAGAGTACGGAGCAACACGATGACCAAAGCGCTCACGGGCGTTCGCATTCTCGATTTTACCCACGTCCAGTCCGGACCGACCTGCACGCAGCTGCTGGCCTGGTTCGGCGCCGACGTGATCAAGGTGGAACGCCCGGGCGTGGGCGACATCACCCGAGGCCAACTGCAGGACATCCCGAACGTGGACAGCCTGTATTTCACCATGCTCAACCACAACAAGCGCTCGATCACGCTCGACACCAAGAACCCCAAGGGCAAGGAAGTCCTCACCGAGCTGATCAAGAAGTGCGACGTGCTGGTGGAGAATTTCGGCCCCGGCGTGCTCGACCGCATGGGCTTCCCCTGGGAGAAGATCCAGCAGATCAACCCGAAGATGATCGTCGCCTCGATCAAGGGCTTTGGTCCTGGCCCATACGAAGACTGCAAGGTCTATGAGAACGTCGCGCAGTGCACCGGCGGCGCCGCCTCCACGACCGGTTTCCGCGACGGCCTGCCGCTCGTCACCGGCGCGCAGATCGGCGATAGCGGCACCGGCCTGCACCTGGCGCTCGGCATCGTCACCGCGCTCTATCAGCGCACGCATTCGGGCAAGGGCCAGCGCGTCACCGCCGCGATGCAGGACGGCGTGCTCAACCTCTGCCGCGTCAAGCTGCGCGACCAGCAGCGCCTCGCCCATGGTCCGCTCAAGGAGTACAGCCAGTTCGGCGAAGGCGTGCCGTTCGGCGATGCCGTGCCGCGCGCCGGCAACGATTCCGGCGGCGGCCAGCCCGGCCGCATCCTGAAGTGCAAGGGCTGGGAGACCGATCCCAACGCCTACATCTACTTCATCACCCAGGCCCCGGTCTGGGAGAAGATCTGCGACGTCATCGGCGAGCCGACCTGGAAGACCGATCCGAACTACGCCAAGCCGGCGGCGCGCCTGCCGCGGCTCAACGAGATCTTCGCCCGCATCGAGCAGTGGACGATGACCAAGACCAAGTTCGAGGCGATGGAGATCCTCAACAAGGACGACATCCCCTGTGGCCCGATCCTGTCGATGAAGGAGATCGCCGAAGACCAGTCGCTGCGCGCGACCGGCACCGTCGTCGAGGTCGACCACCCCACCCGCGGCAAGTACATTTCGGTCGGCAACCCGATCAAGCTGTCGGATAGCCCGGCCGAAGTCACCCGCTCGCCGCTGCTCGGCGAGCACACGGACGAGATCCTGCGCTCGGTGCTCGGCTTCAGCGATCATCAGGTCGCCGACATCCACAAGTCCGGCGCGCTCGACCCGCCGCAGAAGCAGGCCGCTGAGTAAGCGACGCTTCTTCGACGCGAGACAAAGGGCCGCCTATCGAGGCGGCCCTTTTTGCATGAGAACGCCTGCCATCGCGGGCAGCAACTCAAAAAATCGAAAAACAACCCCATGCACAGTAGCCAACCACTTGGGCCAAAAAGGGTTTTCTGATTTTACGAAACTCCCTTTGACCCGTCGGGCAAAACAGGGGTATGATGCCAACATCCAGAGATACGGATGCCAGGCTCGCAAGGGAACCTTGACGAGCAATTGGTCCGGTTCACCCCACACACCGGAAGGCGCAGTCATTCGCGCCAAATCGGCGGCGGGCCACAACCGGACTCATGCGACGCAGCAATGAATGTTCCTATTCGAACTTGCCAGCAGCGCTGGGCCCGCGATGCCAAGCTGCTTCTCCTGACCGGGGGCGTCCCAAATCACTGCGGCAACTGTTCCGATATATCTCAAAGACCTTGACGTTCGTGGGGTTGTCTTTCTCGGATACTGCGTACAGTACCAGCACACCGGGCTCCTTACGAATTGCAAGCTCAACGCCAAGGCCAGGCAACCGAAGATTCTGCGGACGGGAACCAAGCCATAACTCGCTCCCGGGCGATCAGTGAGCAGTGAACCCGCCGTCTACCGGCAGGCCGATGCCGATGACGAAACTGGCGGCCGGGCTGCACAGCCAGAGCACCGCCGCGGCGACCTCCTCCGGGTGACCGAGCCGTCCGATCGACTGCTGCTTCATGATCTCTGCCATTGCGTCCGACTGACCTTGCAGCATGTCCGCAACCATCGGAGTATCGATTGTCCCCGGACATACGGCATTGATCCGGATTCCGCGTGGCGCATACTCCACGCCGGCGCTCTTGGTCATGCCGAGCACGGCATGTTTGGTCCCGTGATAGGCGGCCCGCTGAGGCAAGCCGACGAGGCCTCCGAGCGAGGAGCAATTCACGATAGCACCAGAGCCCTGTTCGCGCATGACCCGAAGCTCGTGCTTCATACAGCTCCAGACACCGCGCTGGTTGACGGCGACCACCCGATCGAACTGTTCGATTGGCTCGTCAGCGGCGTCGGACGGCGGCACCTGTATCCCGGCGTTGTTGAACGCCATATCGAGCCGTCCGTATTCGCCAACTGTCCGGTCAACGGCCGCCGCGACCTGTGCTTCGTCTGATACATCGCACCTCAATCCGAGCGCCGAGCCTCCGCCGCGAACGATCTGGTCCGCCGCTTGCGCGGCCAAGTCGCCGTCCAAATCGCAAAGCACGACTGAAGCCCCGCTCTCGGCGAACATACGCGCGGTCGTCAGCCCCATGCCCTTGGCAGCGCCTGTAATCAGCGCGACCTGGCCGTTGAAATCGTACCGGGGGTTCATCATTGCTCCTCTCCCAAAGTCAAAGCTATGCGGTGGGCGGCGTTACAGGCGCGATCGGTCCGATCACTTGCGATACTGCTCGTCGCTGACCTTCTCCATCCAGTCGACGTTCCTGCCTCCGACGGACTCCTGTATCGCAATGTGAGTCATCGCCGTCGTCCGCGATGCGCCGTGCCAATGCTTCAGTCCAGGCGGAAACCACACCACGTCCCCTGGACGGACTTCTTCGACCGACCCGCCCTCGCGTTGCACCCAGCCCAACCCAGCAGTCACGATCAGCGTCTGTCCGAGAGGATGAGTGTGCCAGGCCGTGCGGGCGCCAGGTTCGAAGGTGACCTGTCCGGCGCTCACGCGGCCGGGGTCCGGCGCCTGAAACAGCGGATCTACGCGCACGTTCCCGGTAAACCAATCGCCCGATCCTTTCTGGGAAGGACGGGAGCCGTTTCTTTTGATGTCGATGTCCATTCCATTCCCCTTGTGCGGCTCAGTCGCGAGCGCTGACGCCCCTGTGGCTTTCACCGATGCGGCGGCGCCCGCGACTAACAATGTTCGGCGCGAGATCATTGGGTGCCTACTCAGTTCGCGCGCTTTTCGATGACGTCTTTGATCACGGGCGCAGCGGAAAACGCGTTGGGCCAGCCGGCGTAAAACGCCAAGTGCCCGAGCACCTCACCGGCCTCGTCCCGCGTCAGCCCGTTGTCCATCGCGCGGTTCAGATGGTAGGTGATCTGCGCGACCTGACCGGTAGCGATCAGGGCGCTCACTGTGATGAGGCTGCGGTCCCGGGGAGCGAGCGCCGGTCTCAGCCAGAGATCGCGGAACAACGCGTCCGTCGTGTACTGGACGAGGCTCGGCGTGATCTGCCCGAATTGCTCTCCGACCCGCGTCGCCCGCTGTTTCTCCGCCGCCTCGTCGAGCGGAAGCTGTGGCCCCGTCGCCGGCGGGAGCTGGTCGGCCCCGATGTTGCGGCTCTCGAAGACCTCCCGCACCGCGGGGATCGCATCCATCGCGTTCGCCCAGCCGGTGTAGAACGCCAGGTGCGTGATGATCTCCGATATCTCGGACGGCTTCACGCCGTTATCGAGCGCGAGCGCCAGGTAGTGCGGCAATTCAACGGTCTGGTCGCGGGCGATCAGCGCGGCCACCGTCACGATGCCGCGGTCGCGGCGGGACAGGCCCGGGCGCTTCCAGAGGTCGTCGACGACGAATTTCTGCGCATAGCTTTCGAGGGCCGGTGCAACTGCGCGGACGTCTTCGGACTTGGGCATGGCGGTTGCTCCTTCCTTGGGTGCCTGCTGCGCGGCGGCCGCGCCGGCGAACAGGCAGAGTGAGATCAAAGTGGCTGCAAGCGTTCTCATTGCGGGGATCCTTCCAGGGTCGATGGGTTCGCGATCAGCCACCAGGCGACGAGCGAAGCGCACAGCACGGTGACCGAACTGACCAGAAACAGAGCGTTCAGCCTGGACCCTGCAGCGATCAGGCCGAGCGCGGGACTGGTCAGACCCTGGGCGAGATCGAGGAACGCGGTGTAGGCGCCCATGGCGAGACCCCGGCTCTCTGCCGGCACGCGGCGGACTGCTTCGACGCCGAATCCGGGATAGACCAACGAGAAGCCGAAACCGGTGAGCGCCGCGCCGACGAGCGCCATCTCCGGACGGATGGCAAGCCAGATCAGCGCCTGGCCGACCGCTTCGATGGCGGCGCAGACCAGCGCGACTTTCGCTCCGCCGATCCTATCGGCCAGATGGCTGAAGAACACCCTCGCCAGGATGAAGGCCACCGCGTAGGCGGTGTAGGCTGCCCACCCGTTGGCCCATCCCCTTGCCGCGAACAGCAGGGCGACGAAGGTTGTCACGGCGCCGAAGCCAACGGAGCCGAGCGCCGAGCCCAGGCCCGGCACCCAGACGGCTCCAATCACTTCGACGAAAGACGCCCGCGCGTGCTTCCCAGGTGCGACCGCGGGCAGGAGAGCGACGAGAGGCAGCGCGACGAGCGGAGCCAACGTGGTCGCGAGCGAAATCGCGGCGAATCCGTAAGCCGCATACACAGCGGAGCCAGCCGGCGCGCCGATCGCGAAGGCCGCGAACATGGCCGATCCCACCCACGCGATCACCTTACCGGTGTTGCTCGAATGGGAGAGCGCGAGCCCCCAGCTCAGCGCCGCGGTGATAATGAAGCTTTCCGCTCCGCCGAGCAGCGCGCGCCCCGCGAGAAGGATCACGACCGAAATCAACGGGGATCCGCTGAAGCCGAACGACAGCAGATAGAGCAGTCCTGCGGCGGCCGCCGCCAGCAGGCCTGCGATGATCCCGCGCTTGGCGCCACGAGCATCGGAGAAATGCCCCGCCCACGGTCGGGAGATCAACGATGCGGCGAACTGGCTACCGGCGACCAGACCCACCACGAAGGGGCCGAAGCCTAGCCCGTCGTGCACATGAAGAGGAAGCACCGGCATTGCCACGCCGATGATGAGGAAGCCGACGAACACCACGCCCATGATGGGCGCCAAAGTCGCTGTGACACTGGGCGCCGAAGCAGGCGCCTGCATGACAGTGACCGACATAGCTAGAGCTCCTGGCCGGTCGGGGTAGACGCGATCGCTTCACCCGCCACGCTGGTTGCTTCCGTCATCATGACGATCTCGTCCTTGCTTCCTTCCGCCATGGGATCCTTGCCTTGGGCGGCTCTTCGCCGACTGCCGACTAAACGTAGTCCTATTCCTCAAGCCTGATTAGGTGATAGATTTTGAATGAGGTAATTAGACAGGCTTATGAATGAACCGGGACGATGCCAGCGATCTCATCGCGTTCCTAGCCGTCGCCCGGGAACGTAACTTCACGCGGGCCGCGGCTAAGCTAGGCATGACGCAGTCCGCCCTAAGCCAGATCATCCGGTCTCTGGAGGAGCGGCTCGGGGTTCGATTGCTGAACCGGACGACGCGCAGCGTCACACCGACACAAGCTGGGGAACGGCTATTCCTCAGCGTCGGCCCTAAGTTTACCGACATGGATGCCGATCTCGCGGAACTGAGCAAGCTCCGCGAGAAGCCCGCCGGAACGGTCCGACTAACGGCCACTGAGTACGCAGCCGCAGAGATCCTGCTGCCGGCTCTACGGAAGCTTCTGCCTAAATACCCCGACATCAACGTCGAAGTGATCGTCGACTACGGCCTCACCAACATCGTTGCGCAGCAGGTGGATGCGGGCATCCGCCCTGGGGAACTCGTCGCCAGGGACATGGTCGCAGTGCGCGTCAGCCCCGATCTCCGGATGGCAGTCGTCGGCTCGCCCTCCTACTTCGCCGATCGCAAGAGGCCGAAGACGCCGCAAGATCTGACTCAGCACAACTGTCTCAACCTCCGCCTGCCGACACACGGCGGCAGCCTCTACGTTTGGGAGTTCGAGAAGAACGGGCGGGAGCTCAACGTCCGGGTCGATGGACAGCTTATATTCAACAGCGCCGGCCTTCTCCTAGACGGCGCGCTCAAAGGCTTTGGTCTCGCATACCTAACGGAAGGCCATGTCCAGCGTTACATATTGGAAGGTCGGCTTGTTCGGGTCTTGGCGGATTGGTGTCCGCCGTTCTCGGGTTACCACCTCTACTATCCCAGCCGGCGGCAGCCATCCCCAGCCTTCTCACTGTTGGTTGAAGCGCTCCGGTATCGAGAGAAGTAGCTGTTGCTTAGCTGCTTAAGCTGTCGTTGCGCCAGTGAGCGGAAGCGGTCGCGCGCCAGCGACCGAGTCGGCTATGGGTCAAAAACGGCCGTGACGAGCTTGAGTGGGCCCGTTCGCGTGACTATCAGGAAGCAGACTTCGCAGCGCTGCGAGTTAGGATCAGCCACGGGCCACTCACCGACGTGAGCCCGCTGTTTGCGCATCCTCTATCAGAAGCGCCGAGTCGCACCAGACGCTGCGTCTGCAATTACTTCTTGCGCGGATCGTCCGCTGGGTTGATGTAGTCGATGCCTCCAGGACCAACGAATTGAACTTGGAGAATCCCCTCCTCATTTCCGGTCCAAGCGTAGTGAGCGTGTTTAGCCGGATACACCCACAACGAGCCCGGCTTTAACGGCTCGCCTTTCTTCTCAAATTTTTCACCGTGGCTAGTCCCCACGTTGCCGCTAATGATAGTGACAACTTCGGAATAGGGGTGAGTGTGCGGCGGCATTTGAAAGTTTGGGGGAAACTTGATCCGTAAGACGACCACATCCCCTGCTTTCGTCGGGTCGCCCACGAGAGTTGCTGTCTGGACGCCCTTTGGGAAGGCCGGGTTCTCAGCCCACGTAATTGCCTCTGGCGTGACCCGCATCGGCGTGTCTTGTGCCGTCGCCGGCAGTGAGAATGCGACTAAACCTGCTATTACCAAGAGTTCCCTCATCTGAGTTCCTCCCGTTGTGAAGGTAGATCATGGCACCATTAGAAACTCCTACGCCACCACCCACGAATAGCGGGCATAGCCGGATCTACACGCTCGCCGCAAAAAGATCCCATCGTCCCGGAATGCCTTTAAGCTGATGCGATCCGCGATCAAAGAATTTCAAGCCCGCGCCAGCCACAAGATCGGTCACGACCCTCGAGACAAGGATCTCGTCAGCTCCGGATTGCGCCATGATACGAGCTGCCACATGCACAGCAATACCGCCAATATCGCGCTCCCTTATTTCGATTTCACCGGTGTGCAGACCCTCACGCAGCGGCAAGCCGATTTCTCTAGAAGCGGTCCTAAGCGCAAGCGCACACCTAACAGCACGACCAGGTCCATCAAATGTCGCGAGAATGCCATCGCCGGTCGTTTTGATCAGCGTGCCGCGGTGCTTTTCGACCAAGTCTTTTGCCAGCTGATCGTGCATATCCAGTAAGTGGGTCCATCTTTGGTCACCCATATCGGCGGCGCGACGTGTGGACTCCACGATATCCGTGAAAAGAACCGTGGCTAAAACACGCTCAATATCGGTTGATGGAATTTCGCGGTGTCCGGTGATGAACTCCTCGACATCTCCCAACAAAGTTTCGACGTCACCAAACGTCATCATGTGATCGCCGTCAGGGTATTCAATGTATTTGGCACCAGGAATTTGCTTTGCGAGATCCTGACCTGTTTCGACTGGAATCAAAGTGTCCGTTCGTCGGTGAAGCACCAACGTAGGAACTCGTACCGCTGACAGTATGGGCCTGACATCAATCGATGCGTTCATTAACGCCAGCGACCTATATGCCCCTGGACTCGCAGATAGCCTTTCAAACTTGGCAAACTGGCTCACCGCGTTTGGGTCGCGTGCACGGCTTGGATTGATGAGCTTGATCAGCATGCCGGTCCCCCAAGCCTTGGCGCGCTCGGACACTATCTCTTCGTAATTGTCCATCCTTTGGGCAGGAGAGCTTGCGAACCCGGAATACAAAACTAGGTGAGAGACGCGATCAGGGTACGTCGCGGCGAACATGATACTCATGGCTGAACCCTCGGAAATACCCAAGAGCGCCGCCCGTTTCGAGCCGATGTCATCCATGATGGCCCGAACATCATCCATTCGCTGTTCGAGCGAAGGTGCGCCTGGTACCCTGTCGGACAATCCCTGCCCTCGCTTGTCGAATGTTACGACACGGGCGAAACCTGACAGGCGACGCAGGGACGCTGTATACCCCGGCGATTCATGCATGAACTCGACATGCGAGACCATGCCGGGAACGATGATGAGATCGATCGGTCCATCGCCCATGGTTTGGTATGCGATGCTTACATCGCCACTCATCGCATAGCGCGTCAGGGGCAAATCGAAATCACTCATTGTCGAGCCCACGCAAAGATCTTCACTGCCTTTCTTATCACGAAATGACCGGTCCGGCTCATGGATTTGGCATCGCCTAAACCAAGCGTAACGCGCCGCGACTGCGCTTCAAGCCTCTTTCGAGGGGCAGCACGAAGTCGCCCTTGGGTCAATCGCGTTGGTTCTGCGCGATCAGGCCCGCGTCCGGCTTACCCCTCATTGCCGACATCAAGACGCCCGACCGAATTTGTCGCTTCGGGCCAGAAGCAGACATCCGCAGGTGAAAGCCCGGTTGACCATCTCGACCCGGAAAGCCGGGAAGACCATCATCTCCGTTGTTACCGTGGCCAGGCGGGGTGGGCGGAGGTCGAGTAGCAGGAGCTCTTGCTGCGCGCTGCGGGCGAAGCTCGACGACCTCTGCCGTGACGCGAGTTACTGCGCTCCAAGATCGGCCGAGGAGTCCGCGGAACGATGAACCTCGCGACATGGAAGCCTTCCGATTGCGTCGAGTGGCTTCCATGATATCGGCGCAAGATCGAGCGTCGACAACACTCCGTCGGCGATCTATTCTGCGGCAGATTTGCCGGTTACTTGTTTGTGGAGCTCGAACCGACCGTTGCCGATGGCGCCGGCGGAGCTTGCCGGGTGAGGCTTTGGGCCGCGATCTTCCAGTCCGAACCTTCTTTGACTAGGACCCGCATCCAATTGCCGGTGATGGTGTCGCCCGGCTTCAAATTCGGATTGTTGCTGTAGCTTACGGTAAATGTGCCGCTGGCCAGGAGTGCCTGCCCTGAGGCTAGGGAACGGACGTCGTCGACTTTGTTGGTCAAGTCGATGCCCATCTCGTGCACTTTCTTGGTCAACTCGCCCATCTGGGCGCCGGAAGTTCTGCCGTAGACGTCGATGCCAAAAGCATCGGACGTGAAGAACGATGACGCGGTCTTGTCGTCTCCCTGATTGACCGCCTGCGTCCATTTCATGACCATGGCTTCTATCGCCTGCTTCGTCTGATTGTCGGCCTGCTGCGCCCTGCTGACGGGTGCCATCGCGACAGTCAGCGCCAGGATCGTCGTGGTTATGATTGGCCTCATGTCTGCCTCCTTTTCATATCTGATCGCGACGTAAACCTCCTTCGCGAGCGCGCCTTGAAGCGCAAGCGCTTTGTCGTAGAGATCGGCGGCGGGACACTCTGAGGGATCGGCACCGCTCCTCAGAGTGGCAGCCAGGAAGAACTATAGCACGCGATCGGCCCAATCGCTCGGAAATGTACGCGTTCACATTTCATGAGCCCGACCGCTGCTCATGACCCAATGTATGTCCCGGGCTCACCTTACCGTGGCACCGAACGGTGCTCTCTAACGGCCTCCACAACAGCCAACCGGTAGACCGTCCCGCCTTTGCGCGGGAGATCCTCAGAGGGATCGGGCTAATGACCGGTGTGGGTCAAAGGTTGCCCTCGGTGGCTCCACGACGGCTTTCCACTTAGCCCTTAAGCGGACCGTGCGGGCCCAAATGGGGAGGTCAGCCACGGGCCAGGAGCGGAATTCTTGCCGATGACGCGCTTCCGACGAAAAAAACGAACGGACTTCGAAATCTTTGCGGCGAGAAGGGTGGTGTCGATGGGCTGGTCACCAAGAGGTTGTAAGGTCGATCATGTGAACGGCCGGATGCAAGGTTCCGAGCACCGCAACAATGACGAGGATGCCCAGTCCGAGTGCTATCTCGATCGCACTGTTATGGATCAGTTGACGAAGCGCGATGGAGGATTGTTCGTTTCCGCTGGAAGCAAGCTGCGGCGTCAAGCGAAAACGGTTGGTCGCAGCGAACGCGAGCATCACTGCGAAGATCGCCAATTTGAGCGTCAGCACGCGCCCATATTCGGTGGCAACGAGCCCATGCAGCGAGCCGACCAGAATGCCAGCGTTGACAACGCCACTGAGCAGGATGATGGCCACGCTGACAATGCCCAGCGTCGAAAACCGTTCGATGGCATCGCGGGCGAGCAACATGTTTTCGCGTATCTCGGTGATCGCCAAGAAAGTGATCAGCGACACCAGGCCGCCGATCCAGGCTGCCGCGGCCACTGCATGCAGCGCATCTGCTGCCAGATGCAGATAGCCGGTCACGCCTACGGTCGAGCCGGCATGGCCGGTCCAGGCAAGGCTGCCGGCGAACCCGGTCGCCGCGGCGAGTCCCAGCCATTGTGTGGTGACCGCACGCTCACAGGCGAGGCAGGCTGCCAGGCAGAACGCAAGACCTGCGCGAATGGCCGTCACCTCGCCGAACTGGGTTTCGTTAATGACCGTCGACAGCACGTCTGCGGTCAGAGCCTCTTTGAGCGGCATGCCGCTCATCGAGGCCGCCTGCAGCAACAGCCAAATCGCGCCCGAGACCACCGCGAGGACGAGACAGACCCAAATTCCACGCCGCGTCCGGCTCCGGAACGAGATGGCCGCCGCGGCGTGGCCCCGCAAGACCGGCAGAGCGATGAAGCGGTCGAAAATAACGCTTCCGACTGTCATCGCTGTAGCCGCGAAGTGCACGGCGCGCGTCGCAATCATCGGCACTCCTGCTGCGGACCAATCCATCGCAACAGTGCTCTAGGGACCGACCTGGAAGGTAAAGCTCCCATCGGTCGTGTGGGTGTCGACGGAAAGCACATGCCAATTGACGTGGTAGGTCCCGACACCGCCGCCTTTCAGAGAGACCGATATCTGGCTGCCGTTCACGCGCGCCCTTCCCGCATCGACGCGCTGGCCGGAAGGACCGGTGACCGTCACCGAACTGAACGCCGGCTCCAGCTTCTGGGTGAAGTAGAGCGTCACCTCGCGCGGCGGACTAGCCACTTTGTTGCCGACGCGCGGCTCGGCATGATCGAGAAAGGCGTGGGCGTCTGCCTTGCCGGTCGCAAACGACAGCAATAGCGCGATGATCAAGGATGAGCGTCGCATGATCAATTCCTGGCAAACGGGCTGGCGGGTTGCACCGGCCCGCCAAAGATGGGCCTGCCGATGCCGCGGGGATCGATGTCATCGAGATAGAAGTGCAATTGGCCGATAACGCCGACATTGGTCCCGCTTTGCCGGTTGATCGGGATCAGCGCCTCGACTCCGATTTGAAAGGTATTTCCGACCCAGAGGAATCCGGGGTTGATGGTCCCTGTGGTCTTGGTACCCGACGTCAATGTGTTCGCTACCGGCGTCTGCAGCGTCGCCTCGACCAGCGGGATCAGATGATTGACGAAATCCGGCAGGCCGAGGTCGATCACCGACGATTTCAGATAGGGCATGCTGTACTGGATCGTGCCGCCCCAGTTCAGCACCCGCGGATGAAATTCGGTGTCGGCGCTGAGATTGCCGGTGTCGGGGTCGATGCTGAAGGTCGTGGTGGAGTTTCTGCCCGGGATGGCATAGCCGACCTGACCGGTGATCGCGACCGGCCGCAGCCATGACAGGGTGTCGGGCAGATCGCCGAGGCCTTTGCCGAAAAAGATCGTCGGCGTATAGGTGTTGAACGGGTCCGCACCGACGGCTGCTGCGCCCGTGCCGCCCCATTCAATGCCCAGCCCGACCGACACCACGAATTCATGCGCCGGGTCCTTGAACAGCCGGTACTTGAACAGGGTTTCGAGATTTTGAAATCCCTGCGCGCCGATCCCGGTCGGACCGCCGGGCGCTGCGAGCGAGCTGTGGGTTGCGCCGATCGAGATCGCAAAGGCCTCGGTGATCCGCTTGGAAAATTCGCCCGAGAAATCGCGCTGCCGAAACGACGGATCGTCACCGGTCTTGAAGTTCGCGACCGTTGGGAAAGACAATTCATCGTTCACACCGGGATCGTCGATACCGATTGTCGCTGGAAAGAAGCGGTTGCCGACGATTTCGTGGGCGGTGCTTCCGAAAAGGGGAACGAGCGCGATGGCGAGCCCTGGCACGGCTGCGCGCGCATGACGGATAAACATGAAAATCTCCGCAGGCGTTGATGTGTAGAGGGTTCACGGCCGGTGGCCGCGCGACTTTACGACAGGGACGGCGGAGCGCGTGCCTGGGCCCCAGAAGCGGTTCTCGAACCGGACAGGCCCGGCCCGAAATCCTGCCAGGCGACCTGGCTCGTCACGCGATCGACCACGATCGCGGCTGATGTCTGCGGGGTGTCGATCGGCGCCCCGGTCTGCAACACGCCGCAGGCGGCGCAGCCGCCATCGTGGGCGCGGTGGCCGGTCTGATCGTCCTGCCCAGTCCCTTGTGCCGAACCGCCGTGGCAGATGACCGCGCCGACAAGTGGATGGGAGGCCGCAAGGCTCGCCGCCCAGCACGCACCGATCGGTACAAAGATCTGCACCAACAGGGCAACCAGGACTATCGGTAGAAAATTCTTCAGCTGTCGGCGCATCGCTCCATCCTGCGGCAACCTATCGCAGTGAAGGGCCGCCGTCGAGCCAAGCGGCAATGCCGAGGCGCCGAAGGGAGAGAGGCTGACGATTTAGTCGAGTGTGTTGTGCGCCGGCAACGATGGGACCTCGCTTTCAGAGCTGCGCGCTCAATTCACTTGATCTCGCTGTGGACGCCCCAATTTACACGACCGCTGCTGGCGTTAGCCAGAAAAGCGGCCGACCTGACACTTCTGCTTGGGGTCAATCGCGTTGGTTCTGCGCGATCAGGCCCGCGTCCGGCTTACCCCTCATTGCCGACATCAAGACGCCCGACCGAATTTGTCGCTTCGGGCCAGAAGCAGACTAACCAGCTAGTGCCAGCAAAACCATCGCTCTACCGGGGTTTTTTAGTGCTGTGACGGTACGCTAGACGCATATGGCAACGATTTCTCGGTGCGCGCCGCATTAGATACCCGCGAAGGGTCTCTCCGTTCTGATGAGATGCTTGCTGAACAGAGCGACTACGCTCTGAGGCGCGGTATCGTCGAAAAACCGCTTGAGATTCTGGGCGGTCTCGTCGGCGACTTCAGCACTTCGGGGAAAGAGGCCGTTTTCATAGCTGGCGAGCGCGGCTTCGATGTCATCGGGAGTGGCAACGAGCGCTTGGGCGAGTTCTGCGCCATCATACATAGCGAGGTTCGCGCCTTCGCCTGCGAAAGGGGACATCAGATGCGCCGCATCCCCAAGTAATGTTAAGCTCGGCACGCGCTCCCATCGATGTCCAACTGGGAGCGCATAGATGGGGCGAAGCACGGGATCGGTTTCGCCGTCTGTAATGAGTGCGGTCAGTTGCGGAGCCCATCCTTGGAATTGCTCGGCAATATGGGCCAAGGCAGCTTTTGTGTTGCTAAAATCGATGGACTTAATCCAATCTTCTGGCTTGTTTAAGGCCGCATAGGTGTGGAGCGTCCTGTCTGCATAGCGGTGCGCCAGGATGCCTTTGCCCGGAGCAACGGCCATGAGCGTGCCGCTGCCGATCGCATCCACGCTTGCCTTGTGGCGCGTGTCGCCATCGAAAAGGAATGTTTCGATAAACGAGGTGCCCGTGTAGGTTGGCGTTGATTTTGAAAGAAGGGGGCGGACCTTCGACCACGCGCCATCGGCACCCACGAGCACGTTGGAAGTGACCGTCAAGCCATTGGCAAAGGTGACTTCATGCCGTCCGTTCCCGAGGGCTGCAATAGACGCAACTCTATGACCCCACTTAATCGTTTCCGGCGGGATCGAATCAATAAGCATTTGCCGAAGATCGCCCCGGTCAATTTCGGGGCGATTGCCTGTGTGGCTGCCGGGGTTGTCGAATAGGACATTGCCGTCTTTATCGACGATACGTTTTGCATCTTCGCGAGGGCGGACCAGAGAGAGGAACGTGTCAAATAGTCCTGTGGCTTTGAGGGCGATCTGACCGTTGTATTCATGAATATCGAGCAGACCTCCCTGCGTTCTTGCGCTCGCCGAGGCTTCAGCTTCGTAGACTGTTGCTGCGAAGCCGTGGAGATGTAAAACACGGGCGAGTGTGAGGCCACCAAGGCCGGCACCAATAATTGTAATTGGATTTCGCATTGTTGCGCTCCTATCGTCGCAGACATGCAGCGTCCGTAGGCGCGTTGATGGCTGCGATTGCCTGATGTTCGTCAGGCGGTTGCTATCGGAGACGCTGGCCGAACCACGCGTGGCGCGCGGTTGACTTGTATTCGACGGCCTAAGAGCAGGTAGTCGTTTTTCGCGACGAGGGTGAAGTTATATCAGTAGGTCGAGCGGAACAAGAGGCCGAGGAGCGCGACGGCTAGCCAGGAAATTCAAAGAAATACCGAGAATCGGTCGGCAAAGCCATATCGACCAGGGCAAGGCGATTGGCGACGTACTGATGGAAACCTTTGGTGACCGGCCACCGTGTGCTACTTGGATAGGTGTGCCGAGCCTCGCGCGAGAGGAATTCTTAATCGAGGTTGAGCCGTCAATTATCTTCGTTGCCCGAGCGGACTGCGGCGCTGCTCGAACACTGCGTCAAGCCAAGCGAAGCCTCCGCTGGCAGGATACCGTCATCGGGCTTTGGTCGACTGGTCGGATCGAACGAGCAAGGAGGCCCGTCGTCGTTAAGAGAGTAGCCTTAGCTTGACTATTCGCCCATAAATTGAAGTTGTGTGGCGGGCGTGTGAATGTCTGCTACGTCTTGGTCTGCGCAGTAAGTGGGGAGAGACGATGACATCCAAGATCCCGGTTCGCTTCGTCTGGTTGCAGCTTTCGACCGGACTGCTTCTCGCCACGATCGGAATTTCATCGCCGGGTGCCGAGGAGGCAGCGGGTCCATCAGGCGAGGCCCTTTATGAGCAACGCTGCGCCTCGTGTCATGAGGGCGGCGCGGCACGGGCGCCCGACAGAAATGCGCTACGGCAGCTGAACGAGCAGCGGATCGGCTTTCAGATCGCCTACGGGCTAATGAGCGCGCAGGGGCGAGATCTGAGCAAGGATCAGATCGGCGCCATCACTCGCTATTTGAAGGGCAACGCGCCGCCACCGGCGATCGAACTGCCCGATTCCAGCTGCCGCGATGAAGGACCCAAACTCGCTGATCCCGCGCTGCCGCGCTGGAACGGTTGGGGGGTCGACATTCGCCAGCATCGCTTCCAGCCCGCCGAGAGCGCGCTGCTTGCGGCGCACGATGTCCCCCGTCTCAAGCTGAAATGGGCTTTCGCTTTTCCCGGTGACGTCAGAGCCTTCGCGCAGCCGACGGTCTGGGGCGGCCGGCTGTTCGTCGGTAGCGCCGGCGGCAAGGTCTATGCGCTCGACGCCAGGACCGGATGTCAGCGCTGGGTGTTCGATGCAGGCTTTGGCGTCCGCAGCGCCGTCACCATCGGCGAGGACGGGCGCGGTTTCACGGCCTATTTCGGCGACCAGCGAGGGAACGTCTATGCGCTCGACGCCGAGACTGGGAAGCTAAAGTGGACCCGTCGGGTCGAGGACCATCAAGCGGCTATGATCACGGGTGCTCCGACACTTGCGGACGGCATCCTCTATGTACCGGTTTCCTCACTCGAAGAGGCGTTGGCGGCGGATCCACGGTACGGCTGCTGCAGCTTCCGCGGGCTGATCGTGGCGCTCAGCGCAGCGACGGGAGAGGTGAAATGGCGCAGCTACGTTTCGCCACCGCCGGGACCGCAGGGCATCAGTTCGATGGGCGTGCAACTTTTCGGGCCCTCGGGCGGCGCGATCTGGTCCGCGCCAACGGTCGACCTCCAGACGAACACGGTCTATGCGACCACTGGGGACAGCTATTCAAATCCCGCACAGGACACGTCTGACGCTTTTGTGGCGTTCGACCTCGTGAACGGAAAGCTCAAATGGTCGCGACAGATGACCGAGAGCGATGCCTACAATGTCGCATGCACCTCGCAATATCGCGCGAACTGTCCAGACAATAAGGGCCCCGATTTCGACTTCGGATCGTCGGCTATCCTGGTTGATCTCGCGGACGGCAAGCGCGCGCTGATCGCGGGGCAGAAGTCGGGCGTCGTGCATGCGCTCGATCCCGATCATGGTGGCGCGATACTGTGGCAGCGCCGGATCGGGCAGGGCTCCGCGCTTGGCGGTGTGCAATGGGGAATGGCCGTCGATGACGAGAATGTCTACGTGTCAGTATCGGATGTCGGACTCGAACGCGCGGCGCCGGGCACGCCGGGTGCTCAGAAAACCATCATGGGCGGCGAGTTGAAGATGGATCCTCGCAAGGGCGGCGGACTGTTTGCTCTCAAGCTTGCCACTGGCGAGGTCGTCTGGCGCACACCGCATCCGGGCTGTAATGACAAGCCCGGCTGCAGTCCAGCCCAGTCGGCCGCGGTCACAGCAATTCCCGGCGTGGTCTTCTCGGGTGGGCTCGATGGCCACCTTCGCGCCTACAGCGCCCGGACTGGCGAGATCATCTGGGACGTCGACACCGTCCAGGACTACACGACTGTCAATGGCGCAGCCGGCCAAGGCGGCTCGCTCGACGGTCCGGGCGCAGTTATTGCTGGGGGCATGCTCTACGTCAATTCGGGCTACACCAACTACGGCACGTTGCCGGGTAACGTGCTGCTCGCGTTCTCGGTAGAAGGGAGGTAGGTGCGATATCACCTGAAGCATTCAACGACGGGAACGTGGTCGCAATCATGAGGATCACCGACCTGAAGGCTTGAGGCCGGCTTCATCGGAAATCGATTGCACCCGGATGCTTCGTTCGGTGCGTCGCCCGCGCCGAGTGCGTCCACGAACGGGCCAGTGCGTCCACGAACGGGCCAGCTCTCGAGTGCCGAGTTGAAGTTGGTGCAGCGGTGCGATGAGGTGGCGTCAAGCGAGCGGTCGGGCTTGTCTGAACTGGAAAGTGCTCGGCGTGAACCTCCTGGCCACGGCGCGCGCGTTAGCCTCGCATGTTTCCAGCGCAATCTTCTGGGCGAGCATGACATCTCCGATCGGAAGCGCGCCGATCGGCATGAAGCACAACCCGTCCTGCACGCGGCCTCTTTCGTCAATCTCGCAGACGTTCACCGACGTTCCGGCGTAAATCCGGTACCGCTTCCCACTCTCGCTTCCGACAACCTCGAAGTAGCCCTTCGTCGCTAACTGCTCCTGCTGCGCAGGCGATAGCCAACGCCGCAAGAGCAGCAGCGACCGTCCCTCTGGCGTGCGTTCGGCGCCGTGCCTGATGAAGAGCATTCGCGCCGCTCTCATGCGGGAGCGGACGTGCGACGCCGCCGGCCGAAAGCCGAACATGAGCGGCTAGCCGCCGATCAATCTGGGGAAAAAGAGGGTTTCATCCGCAGTGGGGTCGAACGATCGGATCTGCGAGATCTGACCGGGACCCGTCCGGACCGCGGCGGTGAAGCCGGCATTCGTCAGCTCATAGAACCGCTGCTCCGCCTTCGCCACTTCCTGCAGGTCGCTGGGGTCGAAAGGGTGATGGCGGTCGCCGGTGCGGTCCATCACGATCTGAATCGCCATGATCGTCCTCCTCGGATTGATAATGGGCCCAAGGGATCCTATCCAGTATCCGACTAACCTGACGAACTTTCAAGACAAGACCACTTCGATCCGAAGAGCCGACTGAAAGGCGGCCAAGCGCCACGCCCCGTCGGCTCTGCCGCGCAGGGGTACCAGATCGCGGTGCCGAACAAGGCTCGAACAAAAATCCGAGCCCCCTGTCGGATCGGCGGCTTCCCGGTCGTCCTCGTGACATGAATGGGCCGTAGACGCCAAACTCGGGCCCATCAATCACCGAGGATAACAACCATGCCCAATACCGTCCGTCTGCACCGCGTGCTCGCAACCAGTCCGGAGAAAGTCTATCGCGCCTTCCTGGAGGCCGATGCGATGGCGAAATGGCTGCCGCCGAACGGCTTCACCTGCACCGTGCATCATCTCGAGCCCAAGGTCGGGGGCACGTTCAAGATGTCGTTCCGGAATTTCACCACGGGCAACGGCCATTCGTTCGGCGGCGAATATGTCGAGCTCGTGCCCGGCGAACGCCTGCGCTATACCGACAAGTTCGACGATCCCAATCTGCCGGGCGTGATCGAGGTGACCGTGATCCTGAAGAAGGTCTCGGTCGGCACCGAGGTCGAGATCACGCAGTCCGGCCTGCCCGACGTCATTCCCGTCGAGGCCTGCTATCTCGGCTGGCAGGAATCGCTGCGCAATCTGGCGCGGCTCGTCGAGCCGGAGATCAATCAGTAGCAGCCGCAACGGCCTAGCGGTCGAGTACACCTCTCCCGAAGGGTCCCGAAGGGAGAGGTGTAACAGACCCGGCGGATCGTGCTTCGTCCAATAGTGCGCTACGCACCCGCCTTTTTCAGCCCGCCGTCCGCCGTCCATCGCTCCGGATCGGGACTGTGCCCGATCAGTGCGAGCCCATAGGCGATCGATTCGAATTGGTCGCCGGACATCAGCCGCTCGTTGCCGAACCGCTCGGCGAATAGTTTTCGGACGGCAGGTACGAAGGACGTGCCACCGGTCAGGAACACCTTCTCCACCTCGCGCGCGGTGATGCCGGCTTCAGCCAGCACCTTGTCGACCGTGGCGCGCAACCGGGCGATATCGTCGGCAATCCAGGTCTCGAAATTCTTGCGCGTGATGGTGGCGCCGATGTCGACGCCGCCGCCCTTGAAGCGGAAGTCCACCTCGTCCTGCGCCGACAGGGCGACCTTGGCATCGGACACCGCGCGGTACAGCGCAAAGCCGAGGTCGAGATCGACGATGGTGATGAAATCCTCGAGCAGATCCGGCTTCAGCGCGGTGCGCGCAAGCTCGCGGAGCTCGCGCAGATCGCCGTTGCTCTTCATCATCGCGAGCTGATGCCAGCGCGCGAGGTTGGTGTAGTGGCCGCTCGGGACCGGGAGCACCTTGTCGAACGAGCGGAAGCTCGAGCCCTTGCCGAGCCGCGGCGAGACGACGTGGTCGACAATGCGATAATCGAACGTGTCGCCGGCAATGCCGATACCGGCATGGCCGAGCGGTTCGGCGCGAAGCGTGCCGCCCGCGCGGGAAAACCGCATCACCGAGAAATCGCTGGTGCCGCCGCCGAAATCGGCAACCAGCACGGTGGCATCGCGCTCCAGCCTGCGGGCGAAGGAGAACGCCGCGCCCACGGGCTCGTAGACGTAGCGCGCGTGGCCGGCCCCCAAGCGCTCGAACGCGGCCCGGTAGCGCTGCATCGCCAGCGCCTCGTCGGGATTGCCGCCGGCAAAGCGCACCGGACGGCCGACCGTGATGTTCGCCGTCTCGAAGCCGAACTTCTCGCCGCCATGGCGCGCCAGCGTGCGCAGGAACGCCGCCAATATGTCCTCGAACTTGTAGCGTTGCCGGAATACCTGCGTGGTGTTGAAGCTGGAACTCGCCGCAAACGTCTTGAACGACTGCAGGAAGCGGTAGACGTGGCGCCCTTCGAGAAACTGCTCGATCGCCCACGGGCCGCCTTCGGCCTGGGCACCGGCGCCCGGCCGGTCCTCCCAGAAGCACAGGGCCGACACATAGACGCTGTGACGCTGTCCGCCGTGGTCGAACCGAATGGCCTCAACCCGGCGGTCGTCCGACGCAAGCGCGACGACCGTGTTGCTGGTCCCAAAATCGATGCCGATCGAGACGGCGGGCGAGGCGCTCGACATGAAGCACTCTGAACGTTTGATTGGAAAAGGGGGCGGACCACTAGCCGCTTTGACCTGCGCTGCCAAGGGCCGTTTTGCTGCGGCGCGGTCGGAATTCATCCTCGTCGGGCGCCGTTCCGAGCCACGGGAAACAAGGTTTTCCTGCTCCCAGAGGCCGAAATCCCTGTTTCGGCTGTCCAGCTTGCAATCTTAAGCCCGGAATGGCCGCTTTAATGGAGCATTATGTTGCGATGCGGTGGAGCACATGCTGCTATGCAATGACATGCATGGACATTGGTATCTGGTATACATAAATTGCCTTTCGAAAGGAGACAGCAACTGACTGTCTCAAGAAAGGGAATTCCGATGTCCAAGACCGCTACCGTCGCTCTCGCCCCCTCCAACTCGCTGTTCGCCCGCTTCATGGCCGCGGTTGACCGCTTCCTGATGGCGAGTGCCGAGATCTCGAATCACAACGGCGACCTGCCCCGCTTCGGCCTCTAAGCCCGTGCTTTTGCGCTGCCGAGGCAGCGCGCCGGCTTCGGCACCGTCAACATTCGACTTTTGATGAATGGCCCCGCAGCACGGGGCCATTTCTACTTGTGCTGTCCCGAGTCAGAGTCGCAGCCGGACATTCCTGCGACATTTGCGCACGGTGGCCGGACCAGCGCTTGAAGCTTGGCATAATGCATACAAGAATGCCAGCCCAGCGCTCGCAAAATAATTAGAGGCGCCACGGGAGGCTTTATGACGGACATGGTGCAGGCAACGGCGGCTCCAAGCGCCGCGCGCGTCAGCGATGCTTATCGCTGGGCGCAATTGGCCATCGGCGTAGGCGCGATGGTCATGATCGCCAACTATCAATACGGCTGGACGTTCTTCGTCCCCGACATCCAGAAGACGTTCGGTTGGGATCGCGCATCGATCCAGTGGGCATTCACCCTTTTCGTTTTGTTCGAGACCTGGCTCGTGCCGGTCGAAGGGTGGTTCGTCGACAAATACGGCCCGCGTATCGTCGTGCTGATCGGCGGCGTGCTCTGTGCTCTGGGCTGGGTGATCAACGCGCAGGCGACGACGCTCAACGGCTACTATCTCGGCATGATCATCGCGGGCATCGGCGCCGGCGGCGTCTACGGCACCTGCGTCGGCAACGCGCTGAAGTGGTTTCCGGACAAGCGCGGTCTTGCCGCGGGCATCACGGCGGCAGGTTTTGGTGCGGGCTCTGCGCTGACCGTCGCGCCGATTCAGGCCATGATCAAGGACAGTGGTTTCCAGACCACCTTCCTCTATTTCGGCCTCGGGCAAGGCATCATCATCTGCATCCTCGCCTTCTTCCTGCTCGCGCCCAAAGCGGGCCAGGTGCCGAACGTGGTGACGAACGCCGCACTGCTGCAATCTCGCCGCAACTATCAGCCGACCGAGGTGCTGCGTCAGCCGATCTTCTGGCTGATGTACTTCATGTTCGTGATCGTCGGCGCCGGCGGGTTGATGGTGACCGCGAACCTGAAGCCGATCGCGGTCGACTGGAAGGTCGACAGCGTCCCGGTCACCCTGATCGGCATGACAATGACCGCGGTGACGTTCGCAGCGACCATCGACCGCGTGCTCAACGGCCTGACGCGTCCATTCTTCGGCTGGATCTCCGACATGATCGGCCGCGAGAACACGATGTTCATCGCCTTCGGCATGGAAGGGATCGGCATCTGGATGCTCTACCTCTGGGGCCACGATCCGATCTGGTTCGTGCTGCTCTCGGGCTTCGTGTTCTTCGCCTGGGGTGAGATCTACTCGCTGTTCCCGTCGACCTGCACCGACACGTTCGGCGCCAAGTTCGCGACCACCAATGCCGGCCTGCTCTACACCGCGAAGGGCACCGCCGCATTGCTGGTGCCGATCGCCAACTACGTGCAGCAGACCTCGGGGCATTGGGACAACGTCTTCATCATCGCGGCCGGTGCCAACATCCTGGCCTCGCTGCTGGCGATCGTGGTGCTCAAACCATGGCGCAAGGTCGTGGTTGCGAAATCGACCCTCTGACCCGCTCCACTACAGTCACCAAGCAAGACGCCCGGCCTCACGGCCGGGCGTTTTCGTTTGGCGCCAGTATCCCAGGATACCTCTGCGCTTTGCGGAGCCGCGCATTTTGTCGAACGGGAACCAAGATAGGGCTTGCAATCTGGGATATGGTATACCAAGCTCCGCGCCGCGCTTGCGACGATAAGCCACAACATTTGCGACCCTGGGTCATCTTGCACTCCTGCGTCGCAATCAATCAGGCGCGTTGGGAGGTTCTTGATGATTTCCAGCACGGATGGCGCCGTCACAGCCGCGCCTCTTCGCACCGGTTTCCGTTGGCTCCAACTCGCGATGGGCATCGTCTGCATGGCGATGATCGCCAACCTGCAATACGGCTGGACGCTGTTCGTCGATCCGATCGATGCGACCCATCATTGGGGGCGCGCCGCCATCCAGCTCGCTTTCACCATCTTCGTCGTCACCGAGACCTGGCTGGTGCCAGTCGAGGCCTGGTTCGTCGACAAATACGGCCCGCGCATCGTGATCATGTTCGGCGGCGTGATGATCGCGCTGTCCTGGGTGCTCAACTCCTACGCCGACAGCCTCACCCTGCTCTACACTGCCGCGGTCATCGGTGGCATGGGCGCGGGCGCGGTGTACGGCACCTGCGTCGGCAACGCGCTGAAATGGTTTCCTGATCGCCGCGGCCTGGCGGCCGGCGCGACCGCCGCCGGCTTCGGCGCGGGTGCCGCACTCACGATCGTGCCGATCGCGAGCATGATCGTCTCGAGCGGCTACCAGCACGCGTTCCTCACCTTCGGCATCGGCCAGGGCCTCGTCGTGTTCGTGCTCGCCTTCTTCATCCAGCCCCCGCGGATCTCGATCCCGCCGAAGAAGAAGCAGCTCAATCTGCCGCAGACCAAGATCGACTTCACCCCGCCGCAGGTGCTGCGCACCCCTATTTTCTGGGTCATGTACCTCGTCTTCGTCATGGTCGCCTCGGGCGGCCTGATGACCGCGGCGCAGATCGCCCCGATCGCGCACGACTTCAAGATCGCGAACACGCCCGTCACACTCGCCGGCTTCCAGATGGCGGCATTGACCTTCGCGATCTCGCTCGACCGGATCTTCGACGGTTTCGGCCGCCCGTTCTTCGGTTTCGTCTCCGACACGATCGGCCGCGAGCACACCATGTTCATCGCTTTCGGCACCGCCGCGCTGATGCTCTTGACGCTATCGGCCTACGGTCACATCCCCGTCGTCTTCGTGCTGGCGACCGCAATTTACTTCGGCGTGTTCGGCGAGATCTACTCGCTGTTCCCCGCAACCTGCGGCGACACCTTCGGTGCGAAGTTCGCAACCACCAACAACGGCATGCTCTACACCGCGAAAGGCACGGCCTCCCTGCTCGTCCCGCTCGCGAGCGTGATCTCGACCGCTTATGGCTGGAAGGCCGTGTTCGTGGTGGCAGTGGCGCTGAATGCGACGGCGGCGCTGATGGCATTGTTCGTGATCAAGCCGCTGCGCCGCTCCTTCATTCTCGGCAAGGAAGCCGAGAGCACGGACACCGCGACCGGCACAGCCAAGACCGAAACGGCGTAGCCACCACAAGCCTTCGCACGAAAGAAAGGGGCGCAGCGATGCGCCCCTTTCTTTTTGGCCGCGACAAACGTCAGCATTCCTGTCGCAAGATTTTTCGGATCAGCCAAATCCAGCGCTTGACGATTGGCATTACGTATACCACACTTCTCCCAACATTCACCCAGGGAGGTTGCAATGCTGGTCGGAGACATTCTGCGCAAGAAGACGCCGCGCGTTGTCACGGTTCGTATGAACGAAACGGTGGGGATCGCGGCCAAGCTGATGCGCGCCAACAATATCAGCGCGCTGGTGGTCAAGGACGTGGTCCGCTCGGAAGGAAACACCGCGGTCGGCATGTTCACCGAGCGCGACGTGGTGCGCGCCGTCGCCGAGCACGGCGCCGGCGCCATCAACGTCAAGGTCTCCCAGCTGGTCTCGGTGCAGCAGCTCGTCTCCTGCACTTCCTCGGACACGATCGAGCACGTCCGCCACCTGATGAACCGTCATCACATTCGCCACCTGCCCGTGATCGACGATTACAGCCTCGTCTCGGTCATCAGCATGCGCGACATCGCCGCCGCGGTCGACGAGGCCGCCAACTCGACGCCGCAAGCAGCTTAAAGCGTCTCACTTCCCTGCGACTGCCGGCCCCGGCTCGGATCCATCCGAGCCGGACCGGATCATTCGTCCCAAAATTCCGCCTTACCCGCGAGGATTTCATGAAGATCTGCATCTACGGCGCCGGCGCGATCGGCGGATATCTCGGGGTTCAGCTCGCCCGCGCGGGCGCCGATGTCAGCCTGGTCGCACGCGGCGCACATCTCGCCGCCATGCGCGAGCGCGGCCTCACGCTGCTCGCCGGCGAGGAGACGCACACCGTCCATCCGCGCTGCACCGATGATCCCACCGCGCTCGGTGTGCAGGACACCATCATCGTCACGCTGAAGGCGCATTCGATCACCGGCGTGATCGAGAAGATGCAGCCGCTGCTCGGGCCCCACACCCGCATCGTCACCGCCGTCAACGGCATTCCCTATTGGTACTTCTACAAGCACGGCGGCCAATACGAGAATTCGACGCTGGAGAGCATCGACCCCGGCGGACGGCAGTGGCGCGAGTTAGGGGCCGAGCGCGCCATCGGCTGCATCGTCTATCCCGCCACCGAGATCGAAGCGCCCGGCGTGATCCGTCACGTCTACGGCAACAATTTCCCGCTCGGCGAGCCCTCCGGTGAGATCACGTCCGACGTGCAGCGCCTCGCGGACCTCTTCGTCGCCGCCGGCCTGAAGGCTCCCGTGCTCGATCGCATCCGCGACGAGATCTGGCTGAAACTCTGGGGCAATGTCTGCTTCAACCCGATCAGCGCGCTGACCCACGCCACGCTCGACGTGATCTGCACCGATCCGGCCACGCGCGCGCTGTCGCGTGCGATCATGGTGGAGACGCAAGCGATCGCCGAGACCTTCGGCGTCAAGTTCCGCGTCGACGTGGAGCGCCGCATCGAGGGCGCGCGCAAGGTCGGCGCCCACAAGACCTCGATGCTGCAGGATCTCGAGCGCGGCCGCCCGATGGAGATCGACCCGCTCGTCACCGTCGTGCAGGAGATGGGCCGCCTCACCGGCATCCCCACGCCCGCGCTCGACTCGGTGCTGGCGATGGTGACCCAGCGCGCCCGCATCGCCGGCCTCTATGACGGCATCTCGACATCATCGGATCCCCGCGCACTGGCGGTGGCGTGATGGCGGGCGAAATGAAGAAGTGGCTGCGCTTCCGCCATGCCGGCGCGACCGGCTTCGGCACGCTGACGGCATCAGGCATCAGCGTGCATGAGGGCGAGATGTTCGGCCGCCACGCCGCCACCGGCAAGATGCTGGCGCTCTCGGAGGTCGAGCTGCTCGCGCCTTGCGTGCCCAGCAAGATCGTCGCGCTCTGGAATAATTTCCACGCGCTCGCGACCAAGCTGAACCAGCCCGAGCCGCCGGAGCCGCTCTATCTGCTCAAGGCCACCACCAGCATCACCGCTCCCGGTGCCGTGATTCGCCGGCCCTCTTATTACGACGGCAAGACGACCTATGAGGGCGAGCTCGGCATCGTGATCGGCAAGACGTGCGCGCGTGTCTCACCTGGCGAAGCCGACAGCTTCATCTTCGGCTACACTTGCGTCAACGACATCACCGCCAACGATATCCTGACCCGCGACCCCACCTTCCCACAATGGGCCCGCGCCAAAGGCATCGACGATTACGGCCCGTTCGGCCCGGTCATCGCGACCGGCCTCGATCCCGCGAAACTCACGGTCCGCACCATCCTCAACGGCGCGGAGCGGCAGAACTATCCGATCTCCGACATGATCTTCACTGCGCAGGACTTGGTCAGCAGGATCTCCCACGACATGACCCTGCTGCCCGGCGACCTCATCGCGGTCGGCACTTCCGTCGGCGTCGGCGTGATGAAAGAGCCGGTCAACACCGTAACGGTTGCGATCGACGGCATCGGCGAGCTCACCAACGAGTTTCGGCTGTAGCCCCGCAGCGCAGCAAAATTGATCCCGCGCAAATCGGGCTTCGCGGCCACTGGTATCCTTCCTTGCAAGACATCGGTCTCTGACGCAAAGGGAGGACGCCATGACGAATGCCGGCAACGCACTTTTGTGGACGGCCCTGTACTTCGCTCTCTCGTTCGCGGCGATTTTCGTCGTGTGGTTCGCCGACAAGATGCGCTCGAACTTCCTCGGGAGACAATAGCCGGAGGCGCGCCGGTTCTCGTCGGCGGCGACCGCTGACGAAAAAGCAAGCGCGAGGTCGAAGACCGCATCGCCCGCATTTTAGGATTTCAACGTGCTCGACGCCTTGCGCAAGGACATCGGCGGCATCTTCACGACGATCAGGACCAGTTTGAACCGGATCGGGTGAAGCGCGGCTGCGCAGGGGTTGAGCGCAGCGACACGGCCATCACGCCCTCCGAAACATCCCGACACATCACATCTCCGCGCGCCCGACATATGCCGCCAACATTTCCCGCGCGTGCCGCAACTTGGACGCATTCGGTCGCCCATCTGTGGAGCGTGTCTGGGGGCACGGCACAGCCGTGTTTGGACCAAACCTTCTAGGGGTATGACTGTGAAGAAGATTGCAATTGCTCTGGGTGCCACGCTTGCTCTGGTGACGGCCGCGAACGCTGCGGATCTGCCGCGCCGCCAGCCCGTGCCGGCCTATCCGGCTGAGCAGGCTCCGATCGGCAAGATGCCGATCGGCAAGAGCCCGGTTGGAAAGGCCCCGATCGGCAAGGCGCCCGGCCCGGTCGCAGCGCGCTACTGACGCGCGAGCGTAACACGCGCAGAATCCGCGTAGCGGCCGATAGTCGAGGGGGAATTGCGTGACGAACAAAGCTAATCGATCGGGATCCTGCATCCTTGCGGGGTTCGCTCTTGCGGCTATGCTCTCGTGCATGACGCCCTCGGCCTCGGCCCACGAGGCAAACAAGCGCGTTGCCGATGCGAGCGCGCTTGCTACGACCGACACCGCCTCGCGACCGGCGCCGCAATCGACGCGGCGCTCCGTCGCGCGCGCGGAGAAAGGCCCCTACTACGTCGACTTCCGCGCGCGTACCGCCGCGAGCTGGGGCCATGCCTTCGTCTGGTACGGCAAGACCAGCGAGAAGGCGGTCGAGGTCGCGGGGCTCACGCCGGCCGGCGACACGCTCGCTTACGTGCTCGGTCACATCACCTTTGTGCCGTCCGAGACCGGCGCGAGCTACGGTGATCTCGATCCGGAATATCTGACCGCGAGCTATCGGGTCTACCTGAACGAGGCCGACGCCAAGCGCGTGTTCGCCCATATCAGGGAGTTGCAGGCCAACACTCCGGTCTGGAATGCCGAGACAATGAACTGCACCGGCTTCATCGGCGAAATCGCGGAGTTCATGGGATTGAAGGTCCCCCATCGTTGGCAGCGTCCGGAGAACTTCGTCAACCGCCTCAAGGAAATGAATGGCGGCCGCCAGATGGTGCGGCTGTCGGCGGAGTAGCCGAAGCCCGGCAGCGCCGCCGTGATCCCATGGGTCCCGGCTCAGCGCCGCAACGTGAAGAACGTTGCAGCGCGTCCGGGACACGAGACCTGGTCGCGCCGTCACATGCGGGCCCACCCAATTATCCGCCCCGCGGAATCACCCACATCTCCGCATGATCGCCCCACGCCGGCGCAATAGACATTTCCCGCCCCCGGCGGCATCCTCCCCGCCATCAACCGATAGCAGATCGCCACACCGGCCGGGGGAAACAGATCATGTTGCAGACACGGTTCACCAAGCTCGTCGGCGTCCAGCACCCGATCGTCCAGGGCGGCATGCAATGGGTCGGACGGGCCGAGCTGGTCGCCGCGGTCGCGAATGCCGGCGCGCTCGGCTTCATCACCGCCTTGACCCAGCCGACGCCGGAGGACCTCACCAGGGAGATCGCGCGCTGCCGCGACCTCACCGACAAGCCGTTCGGCGTCAACCTCACCATCCTGCCCGCGATCAAGCCGCCGCCTTATGCCGAGTACCGCGCCGCCATCATCGAGAGCGGCATCAAGGTGGTCGAGACCGCCGGCAACAAGCCGCAGGAGCATGTCGACGAATTTAGGAAGCACGGCGTCAAGGTCGTGCACAAATGCACCAGCGTCCGCCACGCGCTCTCCGCCGAACGCATGGGGGTCGACGCCATCTCGATCGACGGCTTCGAATGCGCCGGCCATCCCGGCGAGGACGACACGCCGGGCCTGATCCTGATCCCGGCTGCCGCCAACAAGATCAAGATCCCGATGATCGCCTCGGGCGGCTTTGCCGATGCTCGCGGCCTCGTCGCGGCGCTGGCGCTGGGTGCCGATGGCATCAACATGGGCACCCGCTTCATGGCCACCAAGGAAAGCCCGATCCACCAGCTCATCAAGGAGAAAATCGTGGCCAATGACGAGCGCGAGACCGAGCTGATCTTCCGCACCATGCGCAACACCTCGCGCGTCGCCAAGAACGCGGTCTCGACCAAGGTCGTCGCAATGGAGAAGGAAGGCGCCAAGTTCGAGGACATCCGCGAACTCGTTGCGGGTGCCCGCGGCAAGATGGTCTATGCGACGGGCAATTCCGACGAAGGCATCTGGTCGGCCGGCCAAGTCCAGGGCCTGATCCAGGACATCCCGAGCTGCGCCGAGCTCGTCTCTCGCATCGTGCGCGAGGCGGAGGCGATCATCCGCGCAAGGCTGGATGGAATGATTGTTCATCCGGCAGCGCAAGCTGCTGAATAGCCACGGCAAGAAGCGAGAGCAATTCATGAAAGCTTACGTCTACGGCCCTGATGGCGCTACGATTTCCGAGGTCGCTCAACCAAAACCGAAGGGCACACAGGTCCTCGTCCGCGTCCGCGCCTGCGGGCTGAACCGCGCCGACACCGGCATGCGCAAAGGCCACGCCCACGGCGCGGCCGGCGGCGTCGGCACCGTGCTCGGCATGGAATGGGCCGGCGAGGTCGCCGAGCTCGGGCCGGATGCCGAAGGCGTCAAGGTCGGCGACCGCATCATGGGCTCGGGCAGCGCGGCATTTGCCGAATACACGCTGGCCGATCACGGCCGGCTGTTCCACGCACCCTCGAACATGAATTTCGAGGAGGCCGCCACCCTACCCGTCGCGCTCGCGACCATGCAAACGCCGTCGTCACCGTCGGCGGCGTGCAACCCGGGCAAGCCGTACTGATCCAGGGCGCCAGCTCCGGCGTAGGCCTGATGGCAATGCAGATCGCAAGGCTCAAAGGCGCAAGGCTCGTGATCGGCTCGTCGACCGACGCCACCCGCCGCGGCCGGCTGAAGGAGTACGGCGCCGATCTCGCCATCGACAGCTCCGATCCGAAATGGGTCGACGAGGTCCTGAAGGCAACGAACGGCGAAGGCGTCGACCTCATCGTCGACCAAGTCTCCGGCAAGGTCGCGAACCAGAATCTCGCCGCGACGAAGATCAAGGGCCGCATCGTCAATGTCGGCCGGCTCGGCGGCACCCACGCCGACTTCAATTTCGACCTGCATGCGGCGCGCCGCATCGATTATGTCGGCGTCACCTTCCGCACCCGCACCATCGAGGAGGTCCGCGAGATCTTTGCGCAGGTCCGCAAGGACATCTGGAGCGCAGTGGAATCGCGCAAGCTGCAACTGCCGATCGACAAGGTGTTTTCGTTCGACCAGATCGATAAGGCGTTCGAGCATATGGATGCAAACAAGCACCTGGGGAAGATCGTGGTGACAGTGTAACGAGTGCGAAGCTCTCTCCTTGTCGTCATGGCCGGGCTTGACCCGGCCATCCACGTCTCTGCGGCATGGTACGAAGAACGTGGATGCCCGGGACAAGCCCGGGCATGACGGTGAGAGCGCCAGTCCCGCTTCTGCAACTCACTAGCGACTGCTCCTGTGGATCATCACTTGATGTCCGACGCTGGCCTGCTAAATCCCCGGCATGACCTCCCAGCACGACAAGACCTCGGTCGCCGCGCTCTCGATCTTCGCCAGCGGCGGCATGGCGGCGGCCAAGTTCGTGGTCGGGATCGCGATCGGCTCGCTGGCGCTGATCTCCGAGGCCCTGCATTCCTCGATCGACCTGGTGGCAACCATCATCACCTGGGCGGTGGTGCGGGTGTCCGACAAGCCCGCGGACGAGGAGCATCATTACGGCCACGGCAAGCTGGAAAGCATCTCCGCGCTGGGCGTCACTGCCCTGCTCTACGTGCTCGCCGGCGGCATCCTGGTCGAGGCCTATAGCCGGCTGCGCGAGGGAACCCCGCCGCCGACCATCTCGGCCGTACCGTTCGTGGTGCTGGTGACCGACATCGCCGTCAATCTCTGGCGCGCCCGCGCGCTGCACCGCGCCGCGCGGGAGACCAGGAGCCAGGCGCTGGCGGCGGACGCGCTCCATTTCGCCTCCGACGTCATGGGCTCGTTCGCCGTGATCGTTGGCCTGGTGCTCGCCTGGCTCGGCTACTGGTGGGGCGACGCAGCCGCGGCTGCCGCCGTCGCCGTGATGATCGCGGCTCTCGGCCTGCGCATGGCCGGCTCGACCGTGCAGACGCTGGTCGATCGCGCTCCGGAGGGCGCCCAGGAGAAGGCCACCGCCGCGATCCGCGGGGTACCGGGCGTGATCGACGTCGACCGGTTGCGCGTGCGCATGGTCGGAGCGACCACGTTCATCGACACCATCGCGAAGGTGCCGCGGACCTATCCGATCGACCGCGTCGAGGACATCAAGCGCAACGCGCAAGCCGCGGTCACCAAGGCCTTCGGCGATGCCGACCTCACTTTCGCCGCGGTGCCTGTCGCGCGCGACAACGAGACGGTGCGCGACCGCATCATGGTGATCGCGCGCAATTCCGGGCTCGCCATCCATCACGTCACGGTGCACGACCTCGGCGCCAAGCTGATCGTCAGCATCGACCTCGAAGTCGACGCCGACATGCAGCTCGAGGCCGCCCACGACGTCGCCAACACGCTGGAGCGCAATATCCAGGAGGAATTCGGCGAGGACGTCGAGGTCGACGTTCACATCGAGCCGTTGGAACCGGAACTGCCGTTCGGCGTCGATGCCGCGCCTGAGAGGGTGCAGACCATCGCCGCCGCGCTGACCGAATTCGCCGGCGAAGGCGAAATCCACGACATCCACAATGTGCGCGTCCGCAACACCGACGCCGGCGAGATCGTCAATTTCCACTGCCGCGCGGCGCCATCGATGAGCGTGATCAAGGTGCACGAGCGTGTGGACTCGATCGAGCGCGCGTTGCGGCGCGCGTTTCCGAGCGTGAAGCGCGTCATCAGTCACGCCGAACCGCCGCGGGCGTGATGAGAATGTGTGACGAGTCACACGTTCTCGTTTCGGACTCGTTGCGCCCTGGAGTTTGCGGGCATTCGATGCACAAACTGCGCGTTGGATAAGAATAATTTCGCGTTAACGATTCGTTGACTCTCGACAGCCTGCGAAAACTGGATTCAAATCAGTGTGATTCGGAAGCAACGTGGGGCTGCTTCCGGACTTCAGTTGCAAGCAGGTTTTCAGGGGGCCGAAGGCATGGCGAGCGCAGACGCCGCGAACGCGTGCGTCCAATCCGATTCGATCAAGGGATTGGCGCAATCGATCGCGAAACCTGCCTATCACCGGCTCCTGATCGCGGAGCCGGCACTGCGCCGCGCGGTGCCGACGCTCATCATCGCCTTCCTGATCACGATCTGCCTCGGCGCGTTCGTGCAGGTGGTCGATCAGACGCGCCAGAAGCGGCTGGTGATCCGCCACGACATTTCGGCACTCGCGGACCTGCTCGCCGAGCGCATCGATCGCCTCACCTCGGTGCGGCAGGAGCGGATCAAGACCATCGAGAACCTGCCGACGCTGCTGCCCGATCTCATTCCCTCCTGGGGCACCGCCTCGGGCCGCCACGTCATCGTCACCTCGGCCGGAATCGATCGTCGTATCCTCGCCCGCATCCCGGTCGACAGCGACCCGGTCGGCAACGACCGCCTGCTCGATGCGATCACGACCGCGCAACTGATCGCGGCGCCGCCACGCGACGGCACCATCACCGACATGACGCTGCCGAGCGGCAACGCGGCGATGGCGACCTCCCGGCAGATCAAGTCGCTCCCTGGCTTCGTCACCGTGATCCAGGAGCGCAACGAGCCGATCTGGGGTTCGGACGCCGCGCTCTCGGTGACGCTGTCGGCGACCACGGGCTTCGTCGTCCTGATCCTCGGCTTCGCCTTCCACTGGCAGTCGACCCGCGCCCGCGAGGGCGACCTCATCAACGACGCCGTGCGCGGCCGCATCGACACCGCGCTCAATCGCGGCCGCTGCGGGCTGTGGGACTGGGATCTGTCGCGCGGCAGGATTTTCTGGTCGCAGTCGATGTTCTCGATGCTCGGCCTCGACGGCCGCAACGAGCTCCTCACCTTCGGCGAGGTCAACGCACTGGTGAAGTCCGACGACATCGACCTGTTCGAGATCGCCGATCAGCTGATTTCCGAGAAGATCGACCACATCGACCAGACCTTCCGCATGCAGCATGTCGACGGTCACTGGATCTGGCTCCGCGTCCGCTGCGAGAAGACGCGCGGGGCGACCGATTCCAGCGTGCACCTCATCGGGATCGCCGTCGACATCACCGAGCAGAAGAGCCTCGCGGAGAAGACGGTGGAAGCCGACCTCCGCCTGCGCGATGCGATCGAGACCATTCCGGAAGCCTTCGTGCTGTGGGACGCGAGCGACCGCCTGGTGCTCTGCAATTCGCACTTCCAGCGCCTGCACAAGCTGCCCGACAGCGCGGTCATCCCCGGCACCTCCTACGAGACCGTGCTCGAGGTCGGCCGCATGCCGGAGGTGCGCACCCGCCACAACGAGACGGTTGCCCAAGGTCCGGGCGCGCGCACCTTCGAGGCCCAACTCGACGACGGCAGCTGGCTGCACATCAGCGAGCGCCGCACCAAGGACGGCGGCTACGTCTCGGTCGGCACCGACATCACCCGCATCAAGGAGCACGAGCAGAAGCTGGTCGACAACGATCTGCGTCTGCGTGCCACCGTCATCGACCTCAAGCGCTCGCAGGCCGCACTGGAGCGCCAGGCGGTCGAGCTCGCCGACCTCGCCGAGAAGTACCAGCGCGAGAAAACCCGCGCCGAGGAAGCCAACCAGACCAAGTCGAAATTCCTCGCCAACATGAGCCACGAGCTGCGCACGCCGCTCAATGCCATCATCGGCTTCTCCGAGATCATGGGCTCGGGCATGTTCGGCGAGCTCGGAAGCGAGAAGTATCAGGAATACTGCCAGGACATCCTGACCAGCGGCCACTATCTGCTCGAAGTCATCAACGACATCCTCGACATGTCCAAGATCGAAGCCGGCCGCATGAAGCTCGACATGGAAGAGCTCGACCTTTCGAAGACGCTCGCGGAATCCTTACGGGTCGTCTCTGGCCGGGCCCAGGACAAGCACCTGACGCTCGACGCCGACATCGCAAAATCCATCTCGGTGGTCGCCGACCGCCGCGCCACCAAGCAGATCATCGTCAACCTGCTCTCCAATGCCGTGAAGTTCACCCCCGACGGCGGGCGCGTCGTGGTGCGCAGCCGGCAGCTCGAGGACAGGATCGTGCTGATGATCGCCGACACCGGCATCGGCATCGCGCCGCATTCGCTGGCCCGGCTCGGCCGCCCGTTCGAGCAGGTCGAGAGCCAGCTCACCAAAACCTATCACGGCTCGGGCCTTGGCCTTGCCATCGCCCGCTCGCTGGCGCAGCTCCACGGCGGCTCGATGCGGCTGCGCTCCAAGCTCGAAGTCGGCACCGTCGTCCGCGTGGCGCTGCCGCGCGACGCGGTCAAGGCGGCGTCGGGGATATCGGCCGCGGCGTGACCGGCGGAACGAGCTTTGAATTGGGTGAATCGATGTCAGCCCAGAGCTCAGATCACCTCTCCCGAAGGGGATTACGGTCTGACCGTCTACTGCGGTCCCTGACCCGGATTGCGCTGGACGATGCTGCGCATCGCCAGGCGCAATCCGACCTCTCCCCGTTGGGGAGAGGTGGCACCCACATCGCGGACGCACTCTGTCTCGTCATGCTCTACAATTGCAGCGTCGGCGCGACCTCGCGCGCGACGTTGACCAGCGCCGCGATCAGCGGCGTCATCGGATCGCGCTGCGGGATCACCATGCCGATGCTGTAATTGACCTCGGGCTCGACGATCGGAATCGAGCGGACGGTATCGGACAGGCCGAGCGTCTCGGCGAGCTTGGCCGGCATCACGCTGGCCCAGCGCCCCGTCTTCACATGCGTGAACAGCACCAGCAGCGAGTTCGAGGTCAGGGTCGGCGTCGCCTCCGCGCCGACCGAGCGCAGCGCGCGGTCGATGATGCGGCGGTTCTGCATGTCGGGCGTCAGCAGGCAGAGCGGCACCTGCCCGACCTCCTTCCAGGTCACCGTCTCGCGGTCGCCGAACATCGCATCCGGTGCAGTGAGCAGGCGGTAGCTCTCGTTGTAGAGCGGAATGGTGCGCACCTTGCCGATCGGCTCGTTCTCGATATAGGTCAGCCCCGCATCGACCTCGAGATTCTCGAGCAATCCCAGCACCTCCGACGAGGTCGTCGAGCGGATGCTGAAACGCACCTCGGGATGCTTCGCGCGAAACGGCGTCGTCAGCGAGGCGACCATGCCGAGCACGGTTGGGATCGCGGCGATGCGGATCTCGCCGGAGAGCTGATGCTTCAGCCCGTTGATCTCGTCGCGCATTGCGCGGGCATCGCCCACGATCCGCCGCGCCCAGTCGAGCGCCCGCTCGCCTTCAGGGGTGAATCCCTGAAAGCGCGAGCCGCGCTGGACCAGCATCACGCCGAGAATCTCTTCGAGCTGCTTGAGCCCGGTCGACATTGTCGGTTGCGTCACGCCGCAGGCCTCGGCAGCACGTCCGAAATGCCGCTCCTTCGCCAGCGCCAGCAATAGTTCAAGCTTGTCGATCAACCGGTCGTCCCCTCGAATTCCATCGTGGCATGCAAGCTAGCATGCCGGGCCTGCACCAACACGCAAAAACCGGCAGCCGATACGACTTTCATTACCGTTTCGTATCGACTGATTGTCGTTGCAAATCGATCCGAATTCGCAATCGCAGCACGGGACAGCTTTATTGATCTTCGAACGATTCCAACTAGTTTGCGCCGATGGAACGCTCAGGTTGAGAACGAAGAATGACAGCGATTTTTGAGCCTTGGAACGAGACGCGCGGCGCCGAAATCATCGCCGAACATGCCGATCAAGAGGGTGCGACGCTGGTCATCCTGCATGCGCTACAGGAGGCATTCGGCTATGTGCCGGAGGCCGCCATCCCCATGGTTGCGCAGGCGCTCAATCTGTCGCGCGCCGAAGTCCATGGCGTCTTCACGTTCTATCATGATTTCCGCCAGAAGCCGGCCGGCCGCCATGTGCTGAAGCTGTGCCGCGCCGAAGCCTGTCAGGCCGCGGGCGGCGATGCGCTCGCTGCGCGGGCCGAGGCGAAGCTTGGCGTCTCGCTCGGCAACACGACGGCTGACGATCGCGTCACGCTGGAGCCGATCTACTGCCTCGGCCTGTGCGCGACTGCGCCATCCGCGATGCTCGATGGCCGCCTCATCGGCCGGCTCGACCAGAAGCGCCTCGATGCGCTGGTTGCGGAGGCGCAGCGATGAGCATGCGCCTCTACGTCTCACGCGACGCCGGCGCGGTCGCCGTCGGCGCCGACGAGGTCGCCCTGGCGCTGGAGCAGGCCGCCGCCAAGCGTGGCGTGGCGATCGAGATCATCAGAACCGGCTCGCGCGGGATGTACTGGCTGGAGCCGCTGGTCGAGGTCGCGACGCCCCAGGGCCGCATCGCCTTCGGTCCTGTCACCGAGACCGATGTGCCCTCGCTGCTCGATGCGCTCGCCAGCAACGCACCGCATCTCTTGCGGCTGGGCGCGACCGAGGAGATTCCCTGGCTGAAGCGCCAGACCCGCCTCACCTTCGCCCGCTGCGGCGTCATCGACCCGCGCTCGCTCGACGACTACCGCGCCCATGGCGGCTACAAGGGTTTTGAGCGCGCACTCTCGCTCGGACCTGATGCGATCCTGAACGAAGTCACCGCATCGGGCTTGCGCGGCCGCGGCGGCGCGGGCTTTCCGACCGGGATCAAGTGGAAGACGGTCGCGCAAGCCAAGGCCGACCGCAAGTTCATCGTCTGCAACGCCGACGAAGGCGACAGCGGCACCTTTGCCGACCGCATGATCATGGAAGGCGATCCCTTCCTGGTGATCGAGGGCATGACCATCGCCGGCCTCACCGTCGGCGCGACCAAGGGCTACATCTACATCCGCAGCGAATATCCGCACGCGGTCGAGGCGATGAACGCCGCAATCGCGGCGGCCAGGCGCGGCGGCTATCTCGGCACCGACATCGGCGGCTCGAAGCAAGCCTTCGATCTCGAGGTGCGCGTCGGCGCCGGCGCCTATGTCTGCGGCGAGGAGACCTCGCTGCTGGAGAGCCTGGAAGGCCGCCGCGGCATCGTGCGCGCCAAGCCGCCGCTGCCGGCGCATCACGGCCTGTTCGGCAAGCCGACCGTGATCAACAACGTGCTGTCGTTCGCGGCCGTCCCCTTCATCCTCGCCGAGGGCGCCAAGGCCTATGCGGATTTCGGCATGGGCCGCTCGCGCGGGACGATGCCGATCCAGCTCGCCGGCAACATCCGCTACGGTGGCCTGTTCGAGACCGCCTTCGGGGTGACGCTCGGCGAGCTCGTCGACGACATCGGCGGCGGCACGTTCACGGGCCGCCCCGTGCGCGCCGTGCAGGTCGGCGGGCCGCTCGGCGCCTATTTCCCGCGCGCGCTGTTCGACACTCCATTCGACTATGAGGCTTTTGCCGCGCGCGACGGCCTGATCGGCCATGGCGGCATCGTCGTGTTCGACGACAGCGTCGACATGCGGAGGCAAGCGCGCTTCGCCATGGAATTCTGCGCCATCGAATCCTGCGGCAAGTGCACACCGTGCCGGATCGGCTCCACCCGTGGGGTCGAGACCATCGAGAAGATCATCCGGGGCGAGCGCGTCCATGAAAACCTCGCGCTGGTCGAGGACCTCTGCAACACCATGAAATTCGGCTCGCTCTGCGCACTCGGCGGCTTCACGCCTTACCCCGTGCTCAGTGCGCTGAAGCATTTCCGGGAGGATTTTGTCCCGGCGCCGACGACGCTTCAGGCCGCGGAATAGGAGAACGACGATGTCTCTGATCGAGGAAATCGACTTCGGCACGCCGGCTTCCAAATCGGAAGCGATGGTGACGCTGACCATCGATGGCAAGGAGATCTCGGTGCCCGAGGGCACCTCGATTATGCGCGCGGCGATGGAAGCCGGCCACCAGATTCCAAAGCTCTGCGCCACCGACATGGTCGATGCATTCGGCTCCTGCCGCCTCTGCCTGGTCGAGATCGAAGGCCGCGCCGGCACGCCGGCCTCCTGCACCACGCCCGTCATGCCCGGCCTCGTCGTGCACACCCAGACCGAGCGGCTCAAGAAGCTGCGCAAGGGCGTGATGGAGCTCTACATCTCCGATCATCCGCTCGATTGCCTCACCTGCGGCGCCAACGGCGATTGCGAGCTGCAGGACATGGCGGGCGCCGTGGGCCTGCGCGACGTGCGCTACGGCTATGAGGGCGAGAACCACGTCTTCGCCAAGACCCACGGCTGCGACAACGACCACTGGATGCCGAAGGACGAGTCCAATCCGTACTTCATCTATGATCCATCCAAGTGCATCGTCTGCTCGCGCTGCGTCCGCGCCTGCGAGGAGGTGCAAGGCACCTTCGCGCTGACCATCTCCGGCCGCGGCTTCGAAAGCCGGGTTTCGCCGGGCATGAACGAGAGCTTCCTGGGCTCCGAATGCGTCTCCTGCGGCGCCTGCGTGCAGGCCTGCCCGACCGCGACGCTGACGGAAAAATCCGTGATCGAGATCGGTCAGCCCGAGCACTCGGTCGTCACCACCTGCGCCTATTGCGGCGTCGGCTGCGCCTTCAAGGCCGAAATGCGCGGCGAGGAAGTGGTGCGCATGGTGCCCTACAAGGACGGCAAGGCCAACCGCGGTCATTCCTGCGTCAAGGGCCGTTTCGCCTGGGGCTACACCAACCACGGGGAACGCATTCTCAAGCCGATGATCCGCGAAAGAATCGAGGATCCCTGGCGCGAAGTGTCCTGGGACGAGGCGTTCTCCTTTGCTGCCGCCAAGATGCGCGGCATCCAGAAGACATACGGCCGCGACGCCATCGGCGGCATCACCTCGTCCCGATGCACCAATGAAGAGACCTATCTGGTGCAGAAGCTGATCCGCGCCGGCTTCGGCAACAACAATGTCGACACCTGCGCCCGCGTCTGCCACTCGCCGACCGGCTATGGCCTCGCCACCACCTTCGGCACCTCCGCCGGCACGCAGGACTTCGACTCGGTCGAGGACACCGACGTCGTCCTGATCATCGGCGCCAACCCGGCCTCCGCGCACCCCGTCTTCGCCTCCCGCCTGAAGAAGCGGCTGCGCCAGGGCGCAAAGCTGATCGTGATCGACCCGCGCCGCACCGAGATGGTGGAATCGCCGCATGTGAAGGCGCTGCACCTGCCCCTGATGCCCGGCACCAATGTCGCAGTCATGACCGCGCTGGCGCATGTCATCGTCACCGAGGGCCTCGTCAACGAAGCCTTCGTGCGCGAGCGCTGCGACTGGAGCGAGTTCGAGGAGTGGGCCGCCTTCGTCTCCCAGCCGAAGAATAGCCCGGAATCGACCGCCATCCTCACCGGCGTCGATCCCAAGGTCCTGCGCGAAGCCGCGCGCACTTACGCGACCGGCGGCAACGGCGCGATCTATTACGGTCTCGGCGTCACCGAGCACAGCCAGGGCTCGACCACCGTGATCGCGATCGCGAACCTTGCGATGGCGACCGGCAATATCGGGCGCCCCGGCGTCGGCGTGAACCCGCTGCGCGGCCAGAACAACGTGCAGGGCTCCTGCGACATGGGTTCGTTCCCGCACGAGCTGCCGGGCTATCGCCACATATCGGGCGATGCCGTGCGCGACCAGTTCGAGGCGCTGTGGAACGTCAAGCTCAACCCCGAGCCTGGCCTGCGCATCCCCAACATGTTCGATGCCGCGGTCGAAGGCACGTTCATGGGCCTTTACGTGCAAGGCGAGGACATTCTCCAGTCCGACCCGAACACTTCGCACGTGGTCGCTGCGCTGTCGGCGATGGAATGCGTCATCGTCCACGACCTCTTCCTGAACGAGACAGCGAACTATGCCCACGTCTTCCTGCCCGGCTCGAGCTTCCTCGAGAAGGACGGCACCTTCACCAATGCCGAGCGCCGCATCCAGCGCGTGCGCAAGGTGATGACGCCGAAGAACGGCATGGCCGACTGGGAGGTCACCATTGGCCTTGCCAGGGCCATGGGCTTCGAGATGAACTACAGCCATCCCTCCGAGATCATGGACGAGATCGCGGCGCTGACCCCGACCTTCGCCGGCGTCTCCTACGCCAAGCTCGACGAGCTCGGCTCAGTGCAGTGGCCCTGCAACGAGAAGGCGCCCGAGGGCACGCCGGTGATGCATATCGACGGCTTCGTCCGCGGCAAGGGCAAATTCGTCGTGACCGAGTATGTCGCGACGGACGAGCGCACCGGTCCGCGCTATCCGCTGCTGCTCACCACGGGCCGCATCCTCAGCCAATACAATGTCGGCGCGCAGACCAGGCGCACCGACAACGTTATCTGGCACAGCGAAGATCGGCTGGAGATCCACCCGCACGATGCCGAGCAGCGCGGCGTGCGCGACGGCGACTGGGTGCGGCTGAAGAGCCGCGCCGGCGAGACTACTCTGCGCGCGGAGATCACCGACCGCGTCGCGCCCGGCGTCGTCTACACCACCTTCCACCACCCGGACACGCAGGCCAACGTCATCACGACGGACTATTCGGACTGGGCGACCAACTGTCCCGAATACAAGGTCACGGCGGTGCAGGTCTCGCGCTCGAACGGCCCGTCCGATTGGCAGAAGGCCTATGACGCACAGGCGCGGCAATCCCGTCGCATCGTACCGGCCGAAGCTGCGGAGTAAGGGCATGCACGTTCCGGTCCAGGCCATCGACCGCGAGATCTGGCGTGACGGCATCGCATCAGAGGGGACGCGGCTGATCCCCGAGGAGACGCCGCTGGCGCTGACCTATAATGGCGGCACCTATGCCGTCATGATGGGGACGCCGCAGAACATGGAGGATTTCGCCGTCGGCTTCAGCCTGGACGAAGGCATCATCAAGTCGGTCGACGACATCAAATCGCTCGAGGTTGTTCGCCTCGACGACGGCATCGAGCTCAGGATGTGGCTGGCACCGGAAGATGCGGTACTCATCAGCGAGCGCCGGCGCCGCGTCGCCGGTCCTACCGGCTGCGGCATCTGCGGCATCGAGTCCATCGCTGAAGCCGTGCGGCCCGCGGCGGTCGTGCCGTGCGGTCAGACCTTCACGCCGGAGCAGATCATGGCGGCGATGCAGGCCATTGCGCCGCTGCAATCGATCAACATGCAAACCCGCGCCGTTCACGCCGCTGCGTTCTGGTCCCCTGCCGGCGGCATCGTTGCGCTGCGCGAGGATGTCGGCCGCCACAACGCGCTCGACAAGCTCGCGGGCGCCCTGGCACGCAGCCGCACGGATGCGCGCGGCGGCATGATGCTGCTGACGAGCCGCGTCTCGGTCGAGATGGTGCAGAAGACCGCCGCGATCGGCGCGCCGGTGATGGTCGCCGTCTCGGCGCCGACCGCGCTCGCGGTGCGCACGGCGGAAGCTGCCGGCATCACGCTGATCGCCATCGCCCGGCAGGACGGGTTCGAAGTGTTCTCGCATGGTGACCGGGTCATCGCCCGCCATGCCCAGGAGGTTGCCGATGTCGCCTGATCGCCTGATCTACATGGCCAACCAGATCGGCAAGTTCTTCCAGAGCCAGGGGCATGACAAAGCCGTGCCGGGCATTGCCGAGCACATCAAGAAGTTCTGGGATCCCCGGATGAAGCGCGCGATCTTCGCCCATCTCGATGCCGGCGGCGCGGGACTGGAGCCGAACGTGCGCGAGGCCCTCACCTCGCTGAAACAGGCGACGTCCCTAAGAGCATCCTGAAAACGCGCCGCACCTCGCTCTGCGTTTCCTTCACCCGCGCCTCCAGCGACGAGAAGTCCGGCGCATCGCCGGCGCGCGCCATGACGCGCAGGAGATCGGTGCCGGCGGTTTCCGGCTTGAAGCGCTCGCTGACGCAGAGCCGCAGGATCTGCGTCAGGTCATGATAGAGCCGCGCCGCCGCACGCAAGATCTCGGTCTCGGATTGAGCGAGCACGCCGAGCCTGCATGCGTTTTCCAGCACCTGCACGGTGCTGACGTCGAGAATGTCCGGCTTGTCGTGGGCATGCACGAGTTGGAGATATTGGGCGATGAAGTCGACGTCGATCATGCCGCCGGCGGCGTATTTGAGATCCCAGTGGTCGGCCTCCCCCTTCTCCTGGCCGATCGCGCTGCGCATGTCGGCGACGTCGTTGGCGATGATCCCGCGGTCGCGGCGGCGGGTCAGGACATCGCGGATGACGCGCTCGATCCGTTTCCGGAATTCTGGCGAAGCCGACACCACGCGCGCGCGCGTCAGCGCCATGTGCTCCCAGGTCCAGGCCTCGTTGGCCTGGTAATCCGCGAAGGAGGCAAGGCTCGACGCCACCGGGCCGGCGCGCCCCGACGGACGAAGCCGCATGTCGATCTCGTAGAGCACGCCGTAGTTGGTCCGCGTCGTGAAAGCACTGATCAGGCGCTGGGTGAAGCGGGCAAAATAGTGCGCACCTTGCAGCGACTTCGGCCCATCCGAGTCAGGGTTCTCGCTGTCGAAATCGTAGAGCAGGATCAGGTCGAGGTCGGACGAGGCCGTCATTTCGCGGCTGCCGAGCCGGCCCATCGCGATGATCGCGGTCTCCTGCCCCTTGATGCGGCCGTGCTGGGCGGCAAAGCGATCGGCGACGAGGCCATGCACCGTGTGGACGATGCCTTCGGCCACGTCTGCAAAGGCCGTGCTCGCCTGCTGCGCCGAGACGGTGCCGGACAGGATGCGCGTGCCGATCAGGAACAGGCTCTCCTGCCCGAACAGGCGCAGGCGATCGAGAAACTCCTCGTAGGAGCCGGCATCCTGCACGGTCGCGGCGAGCCGGCCCGACAATTCCAGCCTGTCGGGCATCGCGCCGAAAAAGCGGGGATCGATGAGGCCATCCATGAGCTGCGGCTGCCGTGCCAGCATCTCGCCGAGCCGCGGCGCCGCGCCCAGCACCAGCGCCACCAGCGCGACGAGATCCCGGTTCTGACTGAGCAGCGTGATCAGCCGGCCGCCGCGCTGGAGCGCCCCGAGGAAATGATCGAACGCCACGACGGCGCGATCCGGATCCTCGGCATGGGCAAGGCCGTCGATCAAGGCCGGCACGAATTCGACGAAGGCGCTTCGCGTCGTCTCAACGCGGAACACGCGGTAGTCGCCGGTGATCCAGTCGCACACGGTTTGCGCGACGGCGGCGGGCTTCTTGAAGCCAAGCGTCGCCAGATGCTGAAGCAGGCGCGGATCGTCTGGACCCGCACCGTAGTCGAGCGCCGGCAGCTTGGCGGTGCCGGTCGGATCGTCGCCCTCGAAGAGCTTTTCGTAGTGACCCTGGACGATCTTGAGCTGGTGCAGCAGGTCGCGCGCAAAGGCTTCGCGATCCGGATAGCCGAAGAACCATGCGAAGCGCTCGACCGCTTGCTTGTCCTCGGGCAGCGTGTGGGTCTGCTCGTCGGCGATCATCTGGAGGCGATGCTCGACCCGGCGCAGGAATTCGTAAGCCGTGGTCAGCTCGTCGCGCGCAGCAAGGGTGATCCAGTTGCTGGAGGCGAGCACGTCGAGCGCCCTCAGCGTCGGCCGCACCCGCAATTCCGGATGGCGGCCGCCCGCAATCAGCTGCTGGGTCTGCGCGAAGAACTCGATCTCGCGGATGCCACCGCGCCCGACCTTGACGTTATGGCCCTCGACCGCGATCTCGCTCTGGCCGCGATAGGTCTGCATCTGCCGCTTCATGTCGTGGACGTCGGCGAGCGCGGCGAAGTCGAGATGCTTGCGCCAGACAAAGGGCGCGATCTCCGCCAGAAGCGCCTCGCCCGCCCTGGGATCGCCGGCGCAGGCCCGCGCCTTGATCATGGCGGCGCGCTCCCAGGTGCGCCCTTCCCGTTCGTAGTAATTCAGCGCGGCGTCCCGTGAGATCGCCACCTGCGTCGAGGACGGATCGGGGCGCAGCCGCAGGTCCACGCGGAAGACGTAACCATCATGGGTGCGCTGCTGCAGGATGCGCGCCATGCCCTGTGTGACCCGCACGAAAAACGGCTGCGGCTCGATATCGGGCGCCAGCGTCGTGGCATCGGGATCGAAGAAGACGATGAGATCGATGTCGCTGGAATAGTTCAGCTCGCCCGCGCCCATCTTGCCCATCGCCAGCACGATCAGCCCGCAGCCCTTTTCGGGCGCCTCGGGGTCGGGCGGTGAGAGCTTGCCACGTGCGGCTTCCTGCCGCAGCAGGTACTGGAGCGCCGCCTGGACCGAGAATACCGCGATATCGGTCAGCGCCGCCGTCACCCGCATCACCGGCCAGACGCCGCCGATGTCGCAGAGTGCGGTCAGCAGTGCTGCCTCCGCCTTCATGCGGCGAAGCAGGCGCATCACCTCGGCTTCATCGGATGCCGCGAGCACGGCGCTCCTCGCCTCCGCCATCAGCACCGCCAGGTGCACATCGGGATCGCATTCGAGCAGCCTGACCAGACGCGCGGGGTCGGCGCGCACGAGATCGAACAGATAGGGCGAGAATTCCGCGATCCCGGCCAAGATATCCCGCGCGAATGGATGAACCAGCAGGGATTCGAGACGTGCCGATTGTGCCGGCTCGAGCTCGGCCAGCCAGGTTTCGAAACGTCGTTCGTCGGTTGTGGAAGCGGCAATATGGGGAGCCTCCGCGAAGCGTGCGGCCAGCCTCTCACCATGCTTGTCCGCGTTTCCCGGCGCGGAGTGGTTCATGCCACCTTCTGTGGCACATCCTGCATCGGCGGAGCAACCCTGTCGCCGGCCCCCGCGCGCGCCGGCACGACGAGCGTGGCGACGAGGCCGGGATTGGCATCGCCCAAGCGCAATTCGCCACCGTGCAACGTCGCGACCGCCGAGGCGAGGCTGAGGCCGAGACCTGAGCCCGGCAGCGTGCGGCTGGCCTCCAGCCGCACGAATCGCTCGACCACGTGCTTGCGATCGGTTTCGGGGATGCCTGGACCACGATCGGTCACGCTGAGCAGCACCCGGTCGCCCTCGCGCCGCGCCTCGATCGTGATTTGCCTCGCGTCCATGCTGACCACGGTTCCGGCCGCTTGTGCCGCCGGCTTGCCGTATTTGATCGCGTTCTCGACGAGATTGGCGAGCGCCTGGCTGATCAGTTCGCGATTGGCATGAACCGGCGTCGGCTCGCATTTGACCTTCAGGGTCATGCCGTCTTCCTCGGCGAGCGGCTCGTAGAGCTCGTGGATGCCCTCCGCAACCTCCGCGGCATCGAAGTCGTCCATGTTGCCGCGCGCCTGTCCGGATTCTGCGCGCGCGATCATCAGAAGCGCGTTGAAGGTCCGGATCAGCCCGTCGGACTCCTCGATGGTCCGCTCCAGCGCGGCGCGATAATCGGCCTCGCAGCCTGATCTCGCCAACGCCTCTTCGGCGCGATTGCGCAGCCGCGTCAGCGGCGTCTTGAGATCATGGGCGATGTTGTCGGAAACCTCCTTCAGACCCGCCATGAGCGCCTCGATCCGCTCGAGCATGGCGTTGAGGTTCTCGGCGAGGCGATCGATCTCGTCGCCACTGCGCCCCACGGGCAGGCGCTCGCTGAGATCTCCGGTCATGATGCGCTGCGTGGTGCCGGTCATCGCGTCGATGCGCCTCAGCACCCTGCGTGCGACGAAGATGCCGCCGCCGAGGCCGAGCACGACGACGATCAGGATCGACCATTGCGCTGCCTTGGCGACGATGCCGAACAGGCGCCGCCGTTCGGCGAGGTCGCGGCCGATCAGCAGCCGGAAGCCGTTCTCCAATTCGGTGACGCGCACCAAAGCGCGATGATCGCGATCATCGGCATCCTCGAGGCGTCGATAGGCCGTCTCCGACCAGCCGCGCGTCGCCATCACGCCGGGCGCCAGCGAGCCGACATTGCCGGCAATCGCCTGCCCCGTCGGCGTGGTCACGAGATAGAGGTTGGCACCCGGGCGTAGCGCGCGATACTCGATCGTACGCACGAGGCTGAACATGCCGCGGCGATCGTAGATCTCGCTGATTTCCGAAGTCTCGGAATTGACCGTCTGCGTGATTTCCTCGGTGATCAGCCGCCGTGTATTCCAGGCGAAATAGCCGAGCAGCGAGGCCGCGAACATCGCGAACAGCAGCAGATAGACCAGCGTCAGCCGGAACGCCGTGGTGCGGACGAGTTTACCGAATGCCGTCACGGATCATGTATCCGGCGCCGCGGATCGTGTGCAGCAGCGGGCGCTCGAAGCCCTTGTCGATCTTGGAGCGCAGCCGCGAGATGTGCACGTCGATCACGTTGGTCTGCGGATCGAAATGATAGTCCCAGACGTTCTCCAAGAGCATGGTGCGGGTCACCACCTGGCCGGCATGCTTCATGAGATATTCGAGCAGGCGGAATTCGCGCGGTTGCAGGGTCAGCTCGTCCTTGCCGCGGGCGACGCGATGCGACAGCCGGTCGAGCTCGAGGTCGCCGACGCGATAAAGCGTCTCTTCGGCCGGGCCGCCGCGACGGCGCGACAGCACTTCGACGCGGGCCAGCAGCTCGGCGAAGGAATAGGGCTTTGGCAGATAGTCGTCGCCGCCGGCACGCAGGCCCTTGATGCGGTCATCGACCTGCCCGAGCGCTGAGAGAATCAGCACCGGCGTCGTGTTGCCCTTGTCGCGCAGTGCGCCGATCAGCGACAGGCCGTCGCGCTTGGGCAGCATGCGATCGACCACCAGCACGTCGTAGTCGCCGTTCTCGGCCATGGCGAGGCCTTCCTCGCCGTCAGCGGCGTGGTCGGCAATGTGTCCGACTTCGCGAAACGCCTTGGCGAGGTAGTCGGCGGATTCGCGGTCGTCTTCGATGATGAGGAGGCGCATCGTGCGTTCAGCGGCGGTCAAGGAGGTCAACCTTCTCTAAACATGGCGCGAGCGGCAATCGCATGCAAGCCGAGCGGGGGAGTCTCGAAGCGGGAAAAAGGCGGGCGGTGAAGCTGGGGGGACCTCACCGCCCTAGGCCTTCCGACGGAGGGGGGCGTAATTCCACCGGAAGGTAGATGAGGGAAGCGAACGTTGCGCTGCTTCCCCGAAGGGCACCGGCGGCGGGGGCGACTGATGCCGGCGATGCCCTTCATCTCGTAGACCTCCTGAAGGCTCAGCCCTTGGCGATGGGCACGGCGACGAAGCGCGACTGGCCGCCGCTCTTCACGCGCATCAGGACGCTGTTCTTGTTGTCGGTCCGCGCCGCGTTGATGGCGTCGCGGACCTCGCCTGCGGTGGCAACGCTCTTGCCACCGACTTCGAGAATCACATCGCCTTCCTTGAAGCCGCGCTCGGCCGCGGCGCTCTTCGGATCGACTTCGGTGACGACGACGCCTTCCTTGCCGGCGCCGGCAACGGAATTTGCGGGCGCAACGGTCATGCCGAGCTTGGGCACGTCGGTGCCCTTGCTGGCACCCTTGCCGCTGTCATTATCGGTATCGGCCTTGGCCTCGACCGCGTTCGGCAACTGGCCGAGGGTGAGGTTCACGACCTTATCCTGGCCCTTGTGCAGCACGTTGAGCTTCACGGAGGCGCCGGGCGCCATGCCACCGATGGTGCGGGCAAGCTCACGGGCGTCCTTGACGGTCTCGCCGTTGACCGCGGTGATCACGTCGCCGGACTCGATGCCGGCCTTGGCGGCCGGACCGCTCGCCTGCGGCTCCGCCACCAGGGCGCCCTCAGCCTTCTTCATGCCGAGGCTGTCGGCGATATCGGACGTCACGGGCTGGATCTGCACGCCGATCCAGCCGCGGCTGACCGAGCCCTTCTCCTTGAGCTGGGCGACGACGCTCTTCACCGTGTTGGCGGGGATCGAGAACGCGATGCCCACGCTGCCGCCGGAGGGCGAGTAGATCGCGGTGTTGACGCCCATCACTTCACCATCGGTGTTGAAGGCCGGACCGCCGGAGTTGCCCTTGTTCACGGGCGCGTCGATCTGGATGAAATCGTCATAGGGACCATTGCCGAGGTCGCGGCCGCTGGCCGAAACGATGCCCGCGGTCACGGTGCCGCCGAGACCGAAGGGATTGCCGACCGCGAGCACCCAGTCGCCGATCCGCGGCTTGCCGTCGGCAAGCTTGGCGAATGGGAAGTTGGAGCTACCCTCGACCTTGATCAGGGCGAGGTCGGTGCGCTGGTCGGTGCCGATGACCTTGGCGGTGTAGGTCTTGCCGTCATCGGTGGTGACCTCGACCTTGTCGGCGCCGTCGACCACATGGTTGTTGGTGACGGCATAGCCGTCAGCGGAGATGAAGAAGCCGGAGCCCTGGCCCTGCACGACGCGGCCGCGGCCGCCCTTCAGGCCCGGAAAACCATCGGGACCGCCGAAGCGGCGGAAGAAGCGCTCCATCGGCGAGCCCGGCTGGAACGGCGAGGAGGAATCATCACCGTCATCGTTGCTCGCGGTCTTCTCCTTGATGTTGACCTTCACCGAGATCACGGACGGCTTCACGCGCTCGACGATGTCGGCGAAACCGATCGGACGCTCGACCTTTCGGACCTCGTTGTTGACCTGCGCATGCGCCGGGCTGGAGAACAGGTCGGCCGGGGAGGTCGATGGGCTGAAGCCATAGACGGCCGCGCCGAGACCGGCGACGACCGAAGCCATCAGCGCCAGCTTGCGCGCGGAAAACACCGACCGGCGCGGCGGCCGGTACGTCGGAAGGTTCGAGAGGTCGATACGATCGGTCATGCAGAAATCTCCAGGGCCTTGAATTCCTTTTGGTGCCGGATCCCAGCACCTTGCGGACTTGAAGATGGGGATTCCCGCCTTACCGCGCGCTGGCGGCGGGGTTAAACTTTTGTAATGAAGGGACGAGACAGATGCGGCAGTTTAGCACAGGCCAAAAATCGTGGTCTTACAGGAACTTAATCGAGTTCCCGTGACCAAAGCGGAAGCGCGATTTTTGGCGCTCAGCTCGCCCTGACGCTGACGATGAACGCGCCGATTTCGCGCTTCAAGGTCTCGGCCTGCTGCGACAGGTCGACCGCCGAATCCCGCGCCTCGGCGGCCATGCGGCCGGTCTCCGCGGAGGTCGAGGTGATCTGGACGATATGGTTGGAGACGTCGAGGGTGCCGCGTGCGGCATCATAGAGCACCGCGATGAAACCGGTGCCGCCGCCGATGCCCAGCAGGAACAATAACGCAGCGACAACGGCGCCGACCAGGAAGCGGATCGTCAGATTGCTGTTCGCGAACGTCGGGGGACTCAGATCTGGAATCAAATTCGCGACAAGCTTCCAGACAAAGGTCAGCATAGGATGAAACACGCGGGCGACGGCCAGCCTACGTATCACTGCGCAGCTACGACGACCTGGCTTCGTCCGACATCAATGCTGCAAGCCGCGCTTCTTCCTCAGGCGTGAGCGGCGGGGCCGGTACGTCGGCACCACTCCGCGAACGCCGGCGGATTTGCAGCCACAGCGCCAAGCCGCCACCGATCAGCAGCGCCGGCCCGAGCAGCCACAGCAGCAGCGTCTGCCGCTCGAAGCGCGGCTTCAGCAGCACGAACTCGCCGTAGCGCGCCACCAGGAAATCGAGCACCTGCGAATTGCTGTCGCCGGCCGCAATGCGCTCGCGCACCAGAAGCCGCAAATCGCGTGCCAGCGGCGCATCGGAATCGTCGATCGACTGGTTCTGGCAGACCATGCAGCGAAGCTCGCGCGACAACTCGCGCGCGCGCGATTCCTTGGCCGGGTCCGACATGATCTCGTCGGGCTGGACAGCGTGGGCCGCCGGTGAAGCCAGCAGCATCAAGGCGATGAGCGCGGTCATCATCCGGCGCATCGGATCACTCCGCCGGCTGGAGGCGCTGCTTGGCCCGCGCCGGCTTCGGCGCGCCGACCCGCAGGCGGCGGTCGGAGAGCGAGAGCACGCCGCCGAACGCCATCAGCACCGGCCCCCACCAGATCAGGAGGACCAACGGCTTGTAATAGATGCGCACGGCGATGGCGCCTTCCGTGGCGTCGCCGAGCGAAATGTAGAGCTGGCTCGCGCCGCGCGTCAGCAATGCGGCCTCGGTGGTCGATGAGCCGCGGGTGGTGAAGCTGCGCTTGGACGGCGTCATGACTCTGATGGCTTCGCCCTCGCGGCTGACGTTGAACTCGGCGATCATCTCGCGGTAGTTCGGGCCCTGGCGTTGGAACAGCCCGTCGAGCTTCAGGTCATAGCCGGCGACATGGGCGACGTCGTTCGGCTTCATCGTCGCGATATATTCGCTGTTCCAGGTGGTCTCGCAGGCGATTCCGATCAGCGCGACGCCGAGGCCGGCATGCGCAAACGCCGTGCCCCAGGCTGACCGCGGCAGGCCGCGCGCCCGGTGCAGCACCGTTGCGAACGGCAGACGAACCAGCCCAGTCCGTTCGACGAGGTCGGTGACGGCGCCGGCGATGACGAAAACGCCGAGCCCGATCGCGAGCGGCGCCAGCGCGCTGCCGCCCCGCACCCAGGCCCAGGTGATGGCAACCACGACGAGCCCGGCAACACCTGCAGCAAGCAGACGCTGCGTCACGCCCAGCAGATCGCCGCGCTTCCACGCCAGCATCGGCCCGAACGGCACCGCGAGCAGCAACAGGGCAAACAGCGGCGCGAAGGTGAGGTTATAGAAGGGTGCGCCGACCGACATCTTGAAATCGGCGAGCATCTCCATCGCCAGCGGATAGAGCGTGCCGAACAGCACGACCGCGCAAGCCACTGTGAGCAGCAAATTGTTCAGCACCAGCGCGCCCTCGCGCGAGATCGGCGCGAACAGCCCGCCCTGCTTCAGCGACGTTGCGCGGCCGGCGAACAGCGACAGGCTGCCGCCGATGAACAGGCACAGGATCAGCAGAATGAACACGCCGCGGGTCGGATCGGTGGCGAAGGCGTGCACCGAGGTGATGACGCCCGAGCGAACCAGGAAGGTGCCGAGCAGCGACAGCGAGAAGGTCAGGATCGAGAGCAGGATGGTCCAGACCTTCAGCGCATTGCGTTTCTCCATCACCAGTGCCGAATGCAGCAGCGCGGTGCCGGCGAGCCAGGGCATCAGCGAGGCGTTCTCGACCGGATCCCAGAACCACCAGCCGCCCCAGCCGAGCTCGTAATAGGCCCAGTACGAGCCCATGGCGATGCCGAGCGTCAGGAAGATCCAGGCAACCAGCGTCCAGGGCCGCACCCAGCGCGCCCAGGCCGCATCGATCCGGCCCTCCATCAATGCCGCGACGGCGAAGGAGAACGAGATCGAGAAACCGACATAGCCGAGATAGAGCATCGGCGGATGCACGGCGAGGCCGATATCCTGGAGCACGGGATTGAGATCGCGCCCCTCGATCGGCGGATTGACGATGCGCAGGAACGGATTCGAGGTCATCAGGATGAAGAGATAGAACGCGCTGGCGATCCAGGCCTGCACGGCCAGCACATGCGCGCGCAGCGACAGCGGCAGATTGTTGCCGAAGCTCGCGACCAATCCGCCGAACAGCGCGAGGATCGACACCCACAGCAGCATCGAGCCTTCATGGTTCCCCCACACGCCGGTGATCTTGTAGAGCAGCGGCTTCATCGAGTGGGAGTTCTCGTAGACGTTGGCGACGGAGAAATCCGAATTCACGTGCAGCATCACGAGCGCAACGAACGACACACCGACGAACAGGAGCTGCGCCAGCGCCGTTGAGCGCGCCACGTTCATCAGAGCAGCATCGCGCAGGCGCGCGCCGACCAGGGGCACGATGGACTGGATCAGTGCGAGCCCCAGCGCCAGCACCAGCGCGTAATGTCCGGATTCGGCGATCACCGCACCGCTCCCTGCGGATTGCCCTGCGCGGTCGTCGCCGCAGGTTTGCCGGCACCAGAAGCTTGGGGGCCGTAATCGTCCTTCCAGTGCCCCTGCTTCTTCAGGGCATCGGCGACGTCCTTGGGCATGTAGGTCTCGTCGTGCTTGGCCAGCACGGTATCGGCCTTGAACACGCCATTGGCGTCGAGCGCGCCTTCGGCGACCACGCCCTGCCCTTCGCGGAACAGGTCGGGCAGGATGCCCTTGTAGGCGACCGGCAGCTTGGCGTTGCCGTCGGCGACCTCGAACGTCACCGCGAGATTGTCGCTGCGCTGGAGCGAGCCGGGCTGCACCAAGCCGCCGAGGCGAAACCGCTTGCCCGGTTCGATATGTTTCTCAGCGACCATGCTCGGCGTCGAGAAGAACACGATGGAGTCGCGAAGCGCGTTGAGCACCAGCGCGGCCGCGAGCGCGAGCACGGCGAGCGAGCCGCCGATGATGGTCATACGTCGCTGCTTGCGCGTCATGGCGTATCCGTTCTCCGCATCTCTCGTCGTGCATTCGTCATCCGCCGAGCCCGAGAGTCCTCAGGCCTTCGTTGAGCTGGCGCAGCCGCTCGGTGTCGCCGGCAACCGCCTGCCGGGCATCAGCCGAGGCGCCCATCGCCTTGTCTCGCTCCCCCATCACGAGATAGGCGCGCACCAGACGCAGCCACCCCTCGACATCATCACCGTTCTGCTTCAACCGCGTGGCCAGACGATCGACCATGCCGCGCACCATCGCGTTGCGATCGCCTTCGGCCATATCCTTGGAGGCAGCAATCGTCTCGTCGGACAAGGCCGGCATCGTGCCGCCGCCACCGACTCGCGCGAGCGAGGACTGCACCAGGGCACGCCACGGCGCATCCGCAGGCGCTTTCGCAAGCAGCGCGCGCCACATATTGGCCGCATCGTCCTTGCGGCCGTCCTGCTCGGCGGCGAGGCCCAGGAAGTAGTTCGCCTTGGGATCGTCGGCGTTCAACGCGCGTGCTCGCTCGAATTCGGCCTTGGCCTCGGCGGTCACCACGCCGCCGGCGGCAGCCGAGATCGCTTCACCGAGATCGGACCGGCGCTCTGCGCTCTCGCCATTGTAGGTGAGCGAGTTGCGATAGGCGCGCACGGCGTCGTCGAAGCGGCCCAGCCGCTCCAGAACCGGCGCGAGCACGTTCCAGCCGCGCCCGTCCGTCGGATTCTTCTCCAGATGCTGCTCGACCTGCACGACGAGGTTCTCGAGCGACTGCGCCATGCCGGACCCGCGCTCCCGCTGCGCGAGGGGAAAGTCCTGTAGTCGGGGTGAGCCGAGCGGCATATAGACGCCGACCGCAACGAGCGGCAGGCCGGCGAACGCCAGCACGGCCGCCGCACGGCGCCATTTGAGGCTCGACGTCGGCGCGGTCGCGGGCTCGCTGGCAGCCGCCGCGAGCAGCCTGCGGCTGATCTCGACACGCGCGGCCTCGGCCTCCGGCGCCAAGATCAATCCTGCGCTGAGATCACGCTCGATCTCGGCCAACTGGTCCTTGTAGACCGCAACCTCGCTGCCCTGATCCTGCGCGCGGCTGGTGCGGCCGAGCGGCCAGAGCACGGCGAAAATCGCCGCGACCGTCATCAGCGCGAACACGAACCATAGCGTCATCGGGCAAGCTTCCGGCGGCGCACGAACCGCGCCCATAGGTGGCTTTACACCACGGCCGGACGAGGCGGCAATTGACAATTGTCAATTCGGCGCGACCGCATTCGGTCCCGAAGCGGTGAAAATCCAACGGCTTAGCCGATCTCGAAGTCGATACTTTGCGCGGCGTCCTCGCCGTGCCCGTTGAAGGCCTTCAGGAAGTATGTTCCCGGCTTGATTGCATCGGGCAATCTGATGCGCAATGCTCCGACGGGAACCCGAGATGCAACCCTCGTGATTGTCTCAGGCAGCTGCCGATCGCTTGCCTTCTCGACCAGCACCACCTTGGCGCCAACCATCAGCCTTTGATACTTGGCCACGACAACGCGGTTCTCAATTTCGATGGAGCTAATAACGGGTTTCATGCGCCCACAAATAGAAATTCCCAAGACTTGCACGGGGACCGTACGGCGCGCCAACGGCACCGTCAACCATAAATTGTGATTACGAAGATATGCAGCTGGTCAGCCTGCGCGCGACGATTTGCGCTCGCCTGTGAGCGCGTTTTCTGCCGCGCGGCTCATCAACGAGGCGTAATCGTGGCCGAACAGCACCTGGCAGAAGCGAATCGCGGCCTGCACCTGCTGCTGCCGATAGGCGCGGACCTTGTGATCGGCGGCGCGCAATGACTGCACAAGCTGCTCGGTCGATCGTTCCACATATTGCTGGAGGTCGGAATAGGTGCGCAGCGTCACCTCGTTGATCGCAAGCTCGCTCGCATAGTTGCGGCAGGTCGCGACGAAATCGATCAGCGCCACGGTTTCCTCGACCTCGGTGCCGTCGATCCGCGCGCCCGGCGGAATGTCCTTCTCGGGGCGCTGGCGCAGAATGCGGCGAACGCGCCCGGGAACGCTGTCGATCTCGGATTGCAGCGCATTGGAGATGTCGGCCCGGATCGAGGTCAGCTGCTTGCCCCAGGCGGAATCGTTGCGCAGGTCGAGCTCGGTGCGCAGGCCGCGCACGCCGTCGTGCAGCGTCTTGAGATTGGCGGCGACATTGTCGAAATGGCCGCGCTTGATGTCCGTGCGCAGGATCGCGGCAATGCAGGACAGATCGTGCAGGGCGATCGTGACGGCGACGCCGTAAGGTGTCGCCGCGACGCGGATCTCGTCGTCCGACGCGGCAATCTTGATGGCAAGGCGGATGATCTGCCACGGCGCGGTCATCCGCTGCACGACGACCGATAAGGCGAAAGGCAGCATCTGCGGCGTCTGGAGCACCGGAATGTTGAGCGCCGAAGTCACCGAGGCGATCTGGGAATCGCCGAAGGTCCGCAAGGTGCGCGGCAGCTTCTCGTTGAGCGTCGCGATGGCGTCCCGGACCTGGAGCACCGCACCGATCGAATAGAGATCCTCGATCACGTTGGGGGGACCGACACGGGCGAGCGCCCGCGACTTGTCGCCGCCGCCCGGCCCCGTCAGCTCCATGATCGCGTCCGTGGCTACCGCCTGGAGCTTGTGCGCCAGCGCCTCGATTTGCCCGGCACCGTCAGGCGGCATACGGGCGAGCGCCGCCTCGAATTCGCTCACCTTGTCTGAAGCGCCGTCACGGCCGAGCCATTGCCAGATCGGCTGCAGCGAGGAGCGGCGGATCTGGCCGACCCGGATCGGCGTCCCCGCCTCGACCAGGAAGGGTTCCACCACTTGGAACAACAGCCGCGACAGATCGTCCGTCCGTGGCGGCGGGGCTTCCTCGGCTTCCGTCTTGCGCACGATCTTGCGCAGCTGCTCGAGCACGAGGGTTGCCACCGCCGTGTCCTGGCCGCGCTCGAGGGCGCGCTCGAACTCCCGCATCAGCAGCGCCTGCGACTGCGGCGGGAGCTGCGCGAGATATTCCCTCAGCCGCTCGATCGATGTCTGGCTCATGCGCCCGGGTAATGCACGGTAAAATGGCGGACAACGGGATGCGTCCGGGCGCAATCATAGGAGGCCGCGCCTTAAGAAGCCGTTGAGGACGTTCGCCCCAATGCCTTCATGGGCTTTGCGGATCGGGCGCGCCCGAGCCGAAAACTCCCATTGGAACAAAGGACTATATTCCGGGCAGGACCAGCACCGCCCGCAAGCCCCCGATCGGCGCAGCGCCAAGGGAGAGGCCACCGCCATAGAGGGCGGCGAGATCGGTCACGATCGACAGGCCGAGGCCCGATCCGGGCTTGGACTCGTCCAGCCGCTGGCCGCGCCGGGCGACCTGGGCGCGCTCCGCTTCCGACAGGCCGCGGCCGTCGTCATCGACGATGATCCGCAAACGCGGCCCGGCGCCGGCCTGGTGCGGCGTCTCGACCAGAACCTCGATGAAGACGCGCGAGGCCGCCCATTTGCAGGCATTGTCGACGAGATTGCCGACCATCTCCTCGAGATCCTGCCGCTCGCCCCGGAACTTCGCGGATGGGTCGGCCTTGGCCTCGACCACGACGCCGCGGTCGCGATGGATCTTCTCCATGGTCCGCCGCAGCGCCTCGATGGCGGGCGCCACCTCCGTCACGGTCGCGACCACCGAGACCCGCGCCGCAATGCGTGCACGCTCCAGATGATGGGCAACTTGGTCGCGCATGACGTCCGCCTGCTCCATCACCTTGGTAGCGAATGGATCAGACGGGTGGGCGCCGGCCTCGTTGACGATGACCGAGAGCGGCGTCTTGATCGCATGGGCGAGATTGCCGACATGGGTGCGCGCGCGCTCGACGATCTCGCGATTGGCCTCGATCAGCGCGTTGGTCTCGCGCGCCAGCGGTGCGATCTCGACCGGGAATTCCCCCTCGAGCCGTTCGGCCCGCCCAGAGCGGATGTCGGCGATCGATTCCGAAATGCGCTTGAGCGGTGCAAGGCCGAAGCGGACCTGGAATACGGTCGTGAGCAGCAGCACGATGCCGAGCGCGGTGAAGGTGCCGCCGAGATAGTAGTCGAAGCTTCGCGTCTCATCGAAGATCTCGGTGTCGTCCCCGGCGACGCTGACGAGAAATTTGCCGTCGGCACCGAGATCGACCGGCCGTTCCACCATGCGCAGATTCTGCCCTTCGGGCCCGTCGACATAAGCGAGGCGGATGCCGGCGGCGGTGAGCTCGGCGCCCTGCTCCTCCAGCTTCGGCAGCTTCTTGTCCCAGAGCGAGCGCGAGGAGCGCACCTCCGGTTTCTCGGTGTCGGTCCGGGTGATCTGCCAGTACCAGCCGGACAGCGGCAGCTCGAACAGGGGCTCGCCAAGCGACTGGAACTGACGGTCCGGCGGTTCGTCCGGGGTCGCGACTTCGGCGATCAAGGTGCGCAGATAGAGATTGAGCCGGCGGTCGAAGGCGCGCTCGGTGGCGTTCTTGTAGACCGACGACAGCACCACGCCGGTGATGGCCAGGATCACCACGAGCCAAGCGGTCGCCGACAAGAACAGTCGGTTCGCAAGGGAGCTAGCGGCCATCGGAACGGTCCCGGCAGGGGCTGGAAGTCAGGTCGTCGGACGTCATGACCGGACCAAGGGCCCTGTTCGGCCTCCCGTCAAGCCCGAGAACGCCTCAGGCGCCGGGCGCGGGCGGCGGGGTCAGGAGATAGCCGAGGCCGCGGACGGTCTGGATGATATCGACGTCGAGCTTCTTGCGGATGCGTCCGACAAAGACCTCGATGGTGTTGGAGTCGCGATCGAAGTCTTGGTCGTAGAGATGCTCGACCAGCTCGGTCCGGGAAACGACGCGGCCGGAATGGTGCATCAGGTAGGCCAGAAGCCGATATTCGTGCGACGTCATCTTGACGGGATTGCCCGACACGCTGACTCGTCCGGTCCGGGTATCGAGCGTGACCGGACCGCAGCTCAGCTCGCTCTGGGCATGGCCGGTGGAGCGGCGCAGCAGCGCGCGGATCCGCGCCAGCACCTCCTCCAGGTGGAACGGCTTTGCGACGTAGTCGTCGGCGCCGGCGTCGAAGCCCTGCACCTTGTCGCTCCAGCGGTCGCGTGCGGTGAGGATCAGGACCGGCATGGTGCGGCCGTTGCGGCGCCAGGCCTCCAGCACCGAGATGCCGTCCTTCTTCGGCAGGCCGATATCGAGCACCACGGCGTCATACGGCTCGTTGTCGCCGAGATAGTGCCCCTCCTCCCCGTCGAAGGCCCGATCGACGACATAGCCGGCGTCGGTCAGCGCCTTGGTGAGCTGGCGATTGAGATCGGGGTCGTCCTCGACAACGAGCAGGCGCACGCTTCTCTCCAGAAATAGACCGCACGAACACCGCTCCAGATGAGCAATTCCGGCGTGAACTGAATATGAACGCCGGGAACCGGCCGCGTTACTTTTTGGTCATATACGATTTCTCATGCACTGACGCGAGTGCGCCCGCCGCGCAGCCGGGCGAGCCGACGGCATGGCGGGCGCAATGGCCGCGTAACGCGGCGAGCCGGCCGGTTCGGGCCGTCAGGTTCTGAAGAACACGAACCAGACGACGGCAAGGATCAGGATCGCAAGTCCCGTCGAGATGGCGAGAAGCGCCGCCACCGAAGGCCCGGGTTCGCCCTGGCGCGCCTCGGTCGGAGTTTCCACGATCCGGTTCTGCTCTCGCGTGGTAGCCATGGTGACCTCAATCTGTGGCTGTCGCGCCGGTTTGCCGCGCTCCTCGCGGCGTCGAATTGCCGGGGAGCAACGCGCGATCTCGGGCGATGTTCCGGAGCATGGGCCCAACCGGCAACATGGCGCAGGCGGCGATTAACGCCGTTGCGAGATTCCGCGCCGGCGCTTGCTATGATTCGCACCTGGGCGATGTTATCCTCAGGACTTGTCCTCTGTTGCGTCTGGAGTAGCCCATGGCCCCCCGCGCCAATTGGAAGGGTTTTCTGCGTCTGTCGCTCGTGACCTGCCCGGTCGCGCTCTATCCGGCCACTTCGGATACCGAGAAGGTCTCGTTCAACCAGATCAATCGCAAGACCGGCCACCGCATCAAGTACCTCAAGGTCGACGCCGAGACCGGCGACGAGGTGACCTCCGAGGACATCGTCAAGGGCTACAAGATCGACACCGATACCTATATCGAGGTCACCAAGGACGAGCTCGACGAGATCGCGCTGGACTCCACGCACACGATCGAGATCGACGAGTTCGTGCCCAAGTCCGACATCGACAACCGCTACCTGATCCGCCCCTATTATCTCGTACCCGATGGCAAGGTCGGTCACGACGCTTATGCGGTGATCCGCGAGACCATCCGCAGCATGGACAAGGTCGCGATCGGCCGCGTGGTGTTGACCAACCGCGAGCACATCATCGCGCTGGAGCCGCTCGAGAGCGGGCTGATGGGCACGCTGCTGCGCTACCCCTACGAGGTCCGCAGCGAAAAGGAATATTTCGACGATATCCAGGACGTGAAGCTGACGAAGGACATGCTCGACCTTGCAAAACACATCGTCGAGAAGAAGTCCGGCGCGTTCGAGCCCGAATTGTTCGAGGATCACTACGAGACCGCGCTGATAGATCTCATCAACAAGAAGCGCAGCGGCATGCCGATTACCGCGAAGGCCGCACCGAAGACGGGCGGCAACGTCATCAACCTGATGGATGCGCTGAAGAAGAGCCTCGCGAGCGAGAAGGAGGCTCCCCCTGCTGCGAAGGTCGTTAAGGAGACCGCCAAGGGCAAGAAGCCGAAGAAGCGCGTCGAGGGCCAGCGCGAGATGCTGCTTCCGATATCAGGCAAGGGCGGCAAGGACGCCGCGGCAAAGACCGCGCCCAAGGAGGCCACGAAGAAGGCCGACAAGCCGGTGCGGGCTCCGGCGCGGGCAAAGAAGGCCGGCTAGCAGCATCACACCCCACGATCGCGCCGTGATGTCTCTCCTCGCCGATCGGGCGGCCTGACATGCCCTGGTCGACGGCGTTCGACGATCCCGTTCGCGTGAGCAACAAGCGCAAACTGCTCACGCTGCAAGATGCTGCGGACTACATCATGCAGCTGCCCGACGACGTCCAGCACGAGGCGCACTGGCAGACCGCGATCGAGACGTTGATCAATGCGGCCGAGACCAGTGGCGCCTGGCTGATGTTCGCCCGCATCGCCATGTTGCGGGCGCTGAATGCGGACGCCTCGCGCGGATGAGAGCGATCCGAGTATGCTTGCCGACGCATTGACGAACAGGGTCAAAAATCGGTTAAGGGGCACGCCTTGACGGACACTGCGCCGGCGCAGCCGTGCGGCCGCTTGCCGATATCAATCCACTTGGACGGATCGACGGAACCTTAATTTAATGAATGCCGTCGTATGAGCGGAGGTGCGATTGCCCGGGGTTTAATTCTTTTGGTGCGCACACGACTTACTCGATCTATTTGCGAGTTCGCTGACGAGGCGGCCATCCGTTCGATCGGATGAACAGGAGTTGGCAATGCGTTTGCTCAGGTCTTTCCTTGCAGATGAGAATGGCGCCACCGCCATCGAGTACAGTCTGATCGCCGCCGGGATCGCACTGGCAATCGTGGTCGCCGTGAACAACACCGGCGGCGCGCTATTGAACAGCAAGTTCAACCTGGTCAACTCGGCTATCAAATAGCGGCTGGCCCAGTCCCGCCTAACGACGCGCCGCGCTCGCCATGTCCGCCGGCCGAGGGCCATGATCTGGGTCAACAGCATCAGGACGGCGAGGTCTAAGCATGGAGGCCCGACTCCCTCCTGCCGGCCTGTCCATGCATCCAGACCTTCCCGCACTCCCAACTTAAGCTGTTCGAATTCGTCGGCGACCGCTTCGGCCGCGCGGTCGCGGTGATCATAGCCGACGGAAGCCAGCCGATCGGCGACGGCATCGGGCCGATCCTCGAGGCCAACGACGTAATGGCAGTGCTCGGCAACGATAGGGCGGCGCCGGCCATGCCCGGGCGCGAGACCTGCTCGACAGCGGCGCGGCGCTGAAGCAGATGCAGAAGATCATCGACGCCCAGGGGCCCTCGACCTGCAGCAACGAGCTGGGACCGCTCAGTTTCAACGTCAGGGCGGCGCATGATCCGCAATCGACTGCCTGCGTCTGAACCGTCTCGCCCGCATCGCCGGCGCGTCGCTCGAGAAGGGCGCCGGCATCCGCCTGTGCCCCAGGCTGCGGCGCTTTGACGGTCCTCTGAGTGCTGATATTCTTCAGCGGAGCGGGCTCGACGAGCCATGCTGTCAATCGATCAACCAACGCTGCTAAGGATGCGGATGAGAAACGTGATGCTCTTGGCTCTCGGCCTCATGTTTGTCGCCTGGCCGCACGACAGCGCCAGAGGACAGACTACGGTCACGCCGCCGGTTTCCCTTGCTCCGCCCGCATCGCCGCCAGGCGCAAGCGCCACACATTCCAGAGTTCCGCCGGCGACGTCGGGCAGAGAGGCTTCGACACCGGTGATCGGCGGGTTTCCGACGACGCCAAATGCAGCCGCCGACTACGATGGCTTCAGCGTAGGGACCCTCGACGACAATGACACCCCAAAGCAGGTGGCGCCGCCCGTGAGGGCGCGCACAGCAAAGGGCTCCAAACCCAATCTGGGCACAAGTGGGGTCACGGGGCAGTCATCAGTCGATGAGGAAGATGACGCCTTGAAACGCAAGCTGACGATCTGCCGCAACTGCAAATAAGACGTTTGTCGGGCATGATCGAAGCCGATCGGCAAATGGCAAGCTCTTAACGGAATGGACCGCAGCGAACTCCGGCGAGCTGCTCCGCGGATAACATCGTCCGAGATTGGGCTGCGCTCCCCCGGGATTCGGCAACTTGTTGCATGGCAGCCCTACCGCAGCGCTAGCTGCACGCGCTTTACCGCTCCAACATTTCCTGATCCTCTCTCCTGCAATCGGCCGGATCAACCGGCCTTGCCAGGGAGAGACGCCATGAAGCTCGGCACCGCCATTGCGGAAATCATGAGGCGCGAGGGGATCGAGATCCTCTGCGGCTATCCGGTCAACCATCTCATCGAGCATGCGGCCAAGGCCGAGATCCGCCCCGTGATGGTGCGGCAGGAGCGCGTCGGCATTCACATGGCGGATGCGATCTCGCGGGTGACGTCGGGGCGCAGCATCGGCGCGTTCTGCATGCAGCATGGGCCGGGCGCCGAGAATGCGATGGGCGGCGTCGCGCAGTGCTTCGGCGAATCCGTGCCCGTGCTGGTGCTGCCGATGGGCTATCAGCGCAGGCTGTCGCATATCGAGCCGAACTTCAATTCCAGCGAGGCGATGAAGCCGTTTGCGAAATCGTCCGAGCCGATCATCCTCGCGACTGAGGTCGCCAACATTTTCCGCCGGGCCTTCACGAAACTGAAGAACGGACGCGGCGGGCCGGTCATCGTCGAAATTCCCTCGGACATGTGGAACGAGGAAGTGCCGGAGCCGCTGAACTACACGCCGGTGCTGCGCACCCGCTACGGCGCCGATCCTGTTCACGTCAAGGAAGCAGCAGGCCTGCTCGTGAATGCAAAGCGGCCGGTGATCTATGCCGGCCAGGGCGTGCACTACGCGCAGGCCTGGCCGCAGCTGAAACGGCTCGCCGAGCGGCTGGCGATCCCCGTCACCACCAGCCTCGGCGGAAAATCATCGTTTCCGGAAACGCATCCGCTCTCGCTCGGCTCGGGTGGGCTCGCCGTGCCGCGGGCAGTGCCGAAGTTTCTGAGCGAGGCCGACGTCATCTTCGGCATCGGCTGCTCCTTCACCGAGACCAATTTCGGCGTCGCGATGCCGAAGGGCAAGACCATCATCCATTCCACGCTCGATCCCAATCATCTCAACAAGGATGTGGAAGCCAAGATCGGCCTCGTCGGCGACGCCGGGCTCGTGCTCGACGCGCTGCTGGAGGAGATCGGCAAGACCGTCACCGCGGATCGCGATGCCTCGGCGGTCGCGGCCGAGATCGCGGCCTCGCACAAGGAGTGGCTGGCGAAATGGATGCCGAAGCTGGCCAGCAACGACGTGCCGCTCAGCCCCTATCGCGTACTCTGGGACTTGCAGCACACCGTCGACATCCACAACACCATCATCACGCATGACGCCGGCAGCCCGCGCGACCAGCTCTCGCCGTTCTGGAAGGCGGTCGAGCCCCTCACCTATCTCGGCTGGGGCAAGACGACGCAGCTCGGTTATGGCCTTGGGCTGGCGATGGGCGCCAAGCTGGCAAGACCCGACAAGCTCTGCATCAACGTCTGGGGCGATGCGGCGATTGGCTTCACCGGCATGGATTTCGAGACCGCGGTGCGCGAACGCATCCCGATCATGTCGATCCTGCTCAACAATTTCTCGATGGCGATCGAGTTGAAGGTGATGCCGGTCTCGACCGAAAAGTATCGCTCGACCGACATTTCCGGCGACTACGCCGCGATGGCACGCGCCTTCGGCGGCTATGGCGAGCGGGTGGAGAGGCCAGAGGACATCGTGCCCGCCATCAAGCGGGGTATCCAGAAGACAAGGGAAGGCGTGCCGGTGCTACTGGAGTTCATCACCAGCAAGGAGACCGAGGTGTCACGGCCGGGGACGTGAGGTCGGCAGGGCCCCCAATGGCAAGACCACTGGCGCTGGCTCCAGCCACAGAAGATGTGATAATCCGGCCCGGTGCCGCGCATGTCGCGGCATCAAGCCGGATGAGGAATGACCACCCCTTCGAACGAAATCGAGGAACTCGAGCGCCGATTGCAGTCGGCCGCAGCCGAGAATGCGCAGCTGCGCAGTGAGCTTGCGATTGCACGCGATCGCCAGAGCGCAAGCGCCGAGATTTTGCGCACCATCGCGGCGTCGCCCTCCGACGCCCGGCCGGTCTTTGCGGCGATTGCGTCCAGCTCGAAGCGCCTGCTCGGCGGCTTCTCCGCCACCGTGCTTCAATTCATCGCCGACGAGCTGCATCTCGTGGCGTTCACGCCGACCAACGCGGAGGCGGACGAAAGGCTCAAGGCGTCGTTCCCGCGCAAGATCGCGGACTTCCCGACCTTTGCGCTGGTGCGTGGCGGCGAGACGATCCAGTTTCCCGACAGCGAGGCCGCTGACGTCCCGGAGCTGAACCGGGAGCTGGCGCGGCTGCGCGGCTTCCGCAGCGTGCTGTTCATGCCGCTGATGAACCGGGGCACGCCGGTCGGCATGATCAGCGTCACGCGCGCCGAGCCGGGCGCGTTCGCGGCCGACCTCGTACAACTCCTCCAGACCTTCGCCGACCAGGCCGTGATCGCGATCGAGAATGCGCGACTGTTCAACGAGACCAAGGAAACGCTCGAACGCCAGATCGCCACTGCGGAGATCCTGAAGGTGATGGCGGCCTCCCCGTCCGACGTGCAGCCGGTGTTCGATGCCATCGCCACCAATGCCAACCGGCTGATCGGCGGCTTCTCCACCGCGGTGCTGCGCTATACCGACGGTGCCGCGCACCTTGCGGCATTCACGCCGACCGATCCGGCCGGCGATCGCGTGCTCCAGGCTTCCTTCCCGGTGCCGTTCACACAGTTCCCGCCCTACCAGCTCGTGGCCAATGGCGCCGCCGCGCAACTTCCCGACACCGAGCTCGAGCCGGCCGCGCGCGACATCGCGCGTGCCCGAGGCTATCGCAGCATGCTGTTCACGCCGCTCATGAGCGAGGGCGAGGCCATCGGCATCATCATCGCCACGCGCCGCGCGACCGGCGCGTTCGCCGAGCATCACGTGCGGCTGCTGCAGACCTTCGCGGACCAGGCCGTGATCGCGATCAAGAATGTCAGCCTGTTCAACGCGACCAGGGAGGCACTGGAACGTCAGACCGCGACCGCCGACATCCTCAAGGTGATCGCGGCCTCACCGTCGGATGTCACGCCGGTGTTCCAGGCCATCTCCGACAGCGCCAAGGCGCTGATCGGCGGGCACTCCTCTACCGTCACTCGCGTCATTGACGGTATGCTGCATCTGGCCGCCTTCACCACCGACAACGAAGCCGGCAATGCCGATCTGCTCAGCTCCTTCCCGACGCCGCTATCTTCGTCAGGCATTCACAGCCGGGTGGCGCGGAGCGGCGAGTATGCCTTCCGCAGCGACATGCAGAACGAGCCTGATCTCACCGAGGCCATGAAGGAGCTGGCACGGACGCGTGGCTATCGCAGCATCCTGGTGGTGCCGATGCTGCGCGACGGCGTCACGATCGGCACCATCGCCGTCACGCGGCGGGAGCCCGGGCATTTCCCCGACAAGGCGATCAACCTGCTCAAGACCTTTGCCGACCAGGCCGTGATCGCGGTCGAGAACACCCGCCTGTTCAACGAGGTGCAGGACCGCACCAGCGAGCTTGCCAAATCGCTCGATGATCTGCGCGCAGCACAAGACCGGCTGATTCAGACCGAGAAGCTGGCCTCGCTCGGCCAGCTCACTGCCGGCATTGCCCATGAGATCAAGAACCCGCTCAACTTCGTCAATAATTTCGCATCGCTCTCCGCCGAGCTGACTGCGGAGCTGAACGAGGTGCTCGCGCCGGTCCCCCTCGCAGGCGATCTCCGCGCGGAGGTCGACGAGCTGACGGGGCTTCTGAAGGACAATCTGCAGAAGGTCGTGCAGCACGGCCGCCGCGCCGATTCCATCGTCAAGAACATGCTGCTGCATTCGCGCGAAGGCGGCGGCGAGCATGGGCTGAGCGACATCAACGCGCTGGTCGAGGAGAGCCTCAACCTCGCCTATCATGGCGCACGCGCCGAGAAGCCGGGATTCCACGTGACGCTGAAGCGCGAGCTCGATCCTGCGGCGGGACACGCCGAAGTGTTTCCGCAGGAGATCACCCGCGTGCTGCTGAACCTGATCTCGAACGGCTTCCACGCGGTCACCAGGCGCAAGGCGGATGTGGCCGCCGACTACGAGCCGACGGTAATCGCCGCGACGCGAGATCGCGGCGATCACATCGAGATCACCATCCGCGACAACGGTACCGGCATTCCGGACGAGGTGAAGGAGAAGATGTTCAATCCGTTCTTCACCACCAAGCCGGCCGGCGAAGGCACCGGGCTCGGGCTGTCGATGAGCCACGACATCGTCGTGAAGCAGCACGGCGGCACGATCGACGTCGCGACGGAGCCCGGCGCGTTTACAGAGTTCACGATCCGGCTGCCGCGGAAGAGCAGCTTCCCGGGCGCAAGCCGCTGAGACTTACTCGGCCATCTCGACGGATTGCTGGACCGAGGGCCCGGCCAGCGGCCGCTCCTCCATCGCGATCAGGCACAGCGCAGCGGTGGTCATCAGCGCGGTGGCGGCGCCGAACACGTAGCGGAAAGCGTGCCGCATGTCGTCGGCGGGTATCGCGACGGCGCCCGCGGCGTGATGCTCGCCGGCGAGCGGGAGGTCGGTACCGAGTGCGATGAGCAGGATCGCTGCGAACGCGGCGACCGTGAACGAGGACATCAGCGAGCGGAAGAAGTTCATCGCACCGGTAATGGTGCCGACTTGCGGACGCGCGACCGAATTCTGCAACGAGACCACGCACACCGGGAAGGTCGTGCCGAGCCCAAGCGCGAACGCGGCCATCAGCAACAGCAGGCCCCAGAGCGGCAAGGTGGTGACCGTGAGCCCGAATCCGCACAGCGCAGCCCAGGACGTGCCGACGATGGCGACGCGCTTGTAGTGCTTGGCCCGCGCCATGGTGCGGCCGGCAATCGCCGCGCCGCAGGTCGAGACCGCCGCGAGCGGAATCAGGGCAAGCCCCGCCTCGCTGGCGGTGAGATGATAGACCTGCTCGTAATAGAGCGGCAGCTGCACGGTGAGGCCGGTGATCGCCCCCAACCCGCAGCCGCCGGCCGTCAGCGCGAAAGGCGCCACCGATCCTGTCAGCAACGGCAGCGGCAGAAACGGCTCGTCGGCGCGCCGGGCGTGCCACACGAATGTCATCGCGAGCGCGACGGCGGCGCCCACCATCGCAAGCACGATCGGTGATAGCCAGGCATAGCGCGTACCGCCCCAGGTCAGCACCAGCATGAAGACGACGGCGGCAGCCATCAGCAGAACCCCGCCGAGCCAGTCGACCTTGCGCTTGCGGTGGAACACCGGGATCTTGCTCATCTTGGGCAGCAGCAGAGCGAGCGCGGCGGCCGCAAGCGGCAGGTTGATCCAGAAAATCATCGACCAGTGCAGATGCTCGGCGAAGACGCCGCCGATGACCGGGCCGAGGATGCCGCCGACCATCCAGACGCTGGAGAAATAGGCTTGGTATTGCCCGCGCTCGCGCGGGCTGACGACGTCGGAGATCACGGTCTGCACTACCGGCATGATGCCGCCACCGCCGAGGCCCTGAAGCCCGCGCGCCAGGATCAGCATCGGCATGTTCGGCGCGATCGCGCACAGCACCGAGCCCGCGACGAACAGGCTGAGCGAGATGATGATCATGACGCGGCGGCCGTAGATGTCGCTCAGTGTGCCGAACACCGGCGCGACCGCAGTCGAGGCGAGCAGATAGGCGGTGATCACCCAGGAAAGATTGGAGACGTCCTGAAACTGGCGTCCGATGGTCGGCAGCGCAGTCGCCACGATGGTCTGGTCCAGCGCTGCCAGAAACATGGTCAGCATCAAGCTGATGACGATGGTGCGGACCTCGTCCCGTGACAGCGGCACCGGCGGCGCGATGGACGGCGCATCATCGACGCTCAACACTTCGCTGGGAAGGCGGGACAGCTCTTCGGCGATGTCCTCAGGCAACGTTTGGACGTCGGCAGCGCTCTGCCGTTCGAACTTGTTCATCTCGATCGGACGTCATGTGGCGGCGCAACGCCGCGAAGGAATCGTTCTATGCAGCGCAATGTAGACAGCAAAGCTTTTCCCAGGCAGGCACCGCGGCGCATGGGTGCATCCCGCCCCGGGGCCATCCCGAAGACGTGATCCGATCGCGCGGCGGATCAGTCCTTCGGGCGTCGCTTCAGGCGGGCCCGTTTCGGCAAGGTCGCCGGCCATTGCACGATGTGGTCCTCGAGCTCCTCGTCCGGGACCTCTTCCTCGCTGCCCTCCACCCGGCCGCGCACGGAGACGCCGGCTTCATGCACGGTGTTGGGATCGCCCGACACCAGCGGATGCCACCAATAGAGGTCGCGCCCCTCCGCGACGAGCTTGTAGCCGCAGCTCGGCGGCAGCCAGTTCAGGGTGCGGACATTGGCCGGGGTCAGGCGGACGCAGTCCGGAACCTTGTCGGAACGATTCGGATAGTCCTTGCAGGCGCAGCTGGCACCATCGAGCAGCTTGCAGCCGATATGGGTGAAATAGATATGCCCGGTGTCCTCGTCCTCGAGCTTGTTCAGGCAGCAGCGACCGCAGCCGTCGCACAGGCTCTCCCATTCGTCCCCAGACATCTCTTCCAACGTCTTGGTTTTCCAGAAGAATCCTTCCTGGCCGGAAGGTCGTTTGGGAGCTGCGGTCATACGCCTCAACAACAATTCGAAAGAGCTACGGCAACCCCATCTAGGGCGCGCGGCGGCAAGGGTGCAAGCGAGGCCCCTTTGAAGCCCGTAAAGAACCGGGGTCAATTGGACCTGTTGTTCAAAATCCCGAGCGTGACCATTGGTTTATAGGCCCCGCTCGGCTAGAAGAAAAAGCAAGTCCCTCGGATGCTGGCCGGGCGCCTTGGGTTTGCCGCAACATTCCCGCAAGACGTCTCGATGCCGCCCCGGCCGGGTGCTTGAACGCTTTCGAAGCAAGCCTCAAGGGTTCTAGGTGCGCCAGATCATACCACCGCATTGGAAGCAGAGGGTCCGGAATTTCTTCCTCGACCTCGATGCGCGCATCGACTCCTCGCTGTTTTCCTCGGCCAAGGGCATCCGCGAGCTCTACGAGCGCTACTCGACCTTCATGGACCGCTTCTATGTCGGGCGCTGGAAGCGCTGGGTGTTCATCGAGCCGCTGTCTGAGGCGGCAACCCTCGGGCTCGGCGGCCTGGTCGTGATGCTCACCCTCGCCATTCCCGCCTTCCGCGAGACCGCGGACGAGGACTGGCTGAAGAAGTCCGACCTCGCGGTGACGTTCCTCGACCGCTACGGCAGCCCGATCGGCAGCCGCGGCATCAAGCACAACGACTCGATCCCGCTGGAAGATTTCCCCGACGTTCTGATCAAGGCGACGCTGGCGACCGAGGACCGCCGCTTCTACGAGCATTTCGGCATCGACATCGCCGGCACCGCGCGCGCGCTCGTCACCAACGCCCAGGCCGGCGGCGTGCGCCAGGGCGGCTCCTCGATCACCCAGCAGCTCGCCAAGAACCTGTTCCTGAGCAACGAGCGCACCATCGAGCGCAAGGTCAACGAAGCCTTCCTCGCGGTCTGGCTGGAATGGCGCCTGACCAAGAACGAGATCCTCAAGCTTTATCTCGACCGCGCCTATATGGGCGGCGGCACCTTCGGCGTCGACGGCGCGGCGCATTTCTACTTCAACAAGTCGGCGCGCGACGTCACGCTGGCGGAAGCGGCGATGCTCGCCGGCCTGTTCAAGGCGCCGACGAAATACGCCCCGCACATCAACCTGCCCGCCGCCCGCGCCCGCGCCAACGTCGTGCTCGACAACCTCGTCGATGCCGGCTTCATGACCGAGGGCCAGGTGTTCGGCGCCCGCCGCAACCCGGCCTTCGCCGTCGACCGCCGCGACGAGGCATCGCCGAACTATTATCTCGACTATGCCTTCGACGAGATGCGCAAGCTGGTCGACACCTTCCCGAAGTCCTACACCGAGCGCGTCTTCGTGGTCCGCACCGCGATTGACACCAACGTGCAGAAGGCCGCCGAAGACGCGATCGAGAACCAGCTGCGCCAGTTCGGCCGCGATTATCACGCAACGCAAGCGGCGACCGTCGTCGCCGACCTCGATGGCGGCATCCGCGCCATGGTCGGCGGCCGCGACTATGGCGCCAGCCAGTTCAACCGCGCCACCGACGCCTATCGCCAGCCCGGCTCGTCGTTCAAGCCTTACGTCTACACCACGGCGCTCTTGAACGGCTTCACGCCCAACTCGATCGTGGTCGACGGCCCGGTCTGCATCGGCAATTGGTGCCCGCAGAACTATGGCCATTCCTATTCCGGCTCGGTGACGCTGACGCAGGCGATCACGCGCTCGATCAATGTCGTACCGGTGAAGCTGTCGATCGAGATCGGCCGGCGGGAGCAGCCGAAGGCGCCGAACCCGGCCAAGGTCGGCCGCGCCAAGATCGTCGAAGTCGCCCGCCGCTTCGGCATCAAGGCGCCGTTGCCCGACACGCCGTCGCTGCCGATCGGCTCGGACGAAGTCACCGTGCTCGAGCATGCCGTCGCCTACGCGACCTTCCCGAACCGCGGCAAGGCGGTGACGCCGCATACAGTGCTGGAGGTGCGTACCGGCGCCGGCGATCTCGTCTGGCGGTGGGATCGCGACGGCCCGAAGCCGAAGCAGGCGATTCCGCCGAACATCGCCGCCGACATGGCGGGCATGATGAGCCACGTCGTCAGCGAAGGCACCGCGCGACGCGCGGCGCTCGACGGCATTCCGACTGCGGGCAAGACCGGCACCACCAATGCGTATCGCGACGCCTGGTTCGTCGGCTACACCGGCAATTTCACCTGCGCGGTGTGGTACGGCAACGACGACTATTCGCCGACCAACCGCATGACCGGTGGCTCGCTGCCGGCGCAGACCTGGCACGACATCATGGTCGCCGCGCATCAGGGCGTCGAGGTCCGGGAGATCCCCGGCATCGGCATGGGTCAGAAGCTGCCGCCGCAGCCTGTGAGCAACGCGCAAGCCAATGCGGCGCCGAAGGTGCTGGAGACCAAGCCCGGCCCGCCGCCGGTACTGACCAAGCGCGGCGCCGACATCCTTGTGCGCGTCGAGAAGCTGCTTGATGATGCGGCCAAGACTGCGAACAAATCGACGGCAAATGACAGCAAGCCGGCCTCGTCGACGAGCGCGCTCGCCTTCCCGCAGAATTATGCGGAAGAGAATGCCAACGCATCCGCTCCGCGCAAGAACTGATCGAAACCCGTGCGGCTGATCCTGATCACATTGACGGCGCTTCTCCTCGCGACGGTGGTCGGCTTGGGTGCGACCTGGATGACGACGACGCGCGGCACCGAGATCGGCGCACTGACCATCGGCGCCTGGACGGCGCGGCCGCGCACCGGCACTGCCGACGTCGACCCCTATTCGCGTGCCACCATCGTTCGCAACGGCGAGCTGCCGATCGGCACCGGCGACGGCGTCGCCTTCACCGCCACCACCGACGACCAGAAGAAGGCGCTCGACGGCCGCTGTGACGTCGTCGTCTCCGGCGTGACGCCGCCGGCGCGGTTCTGGACGCTGACGCTGTACGACCGCAAGGGCCATCTCGTCGCCAACTCGCTTGCCCGCTACGGCTTCACCAGCCAGGAGATCGTGCGCTCCTCCGACGGCTCGTTCGAGATCCGCATCGCCTCGCGCTCGCGCGCCGGCAACTGGCTGCCGACCGGCGGCATCGAGCGCTACGCGCTGATGCTGCGCCTCTACGACACGCCGGTCGGCGTTGCGACGCGCACCCAGCGCGATGCGCCGATGCCGAGCATCACCACGGTGGGCTGCTCATGATCCGGCTCGCGTTCACCATCATCGCCGGCGTGGTGCTGGGCCTCGTGGTCCATCTCGTCAGCGTGCTGGCGCTGCCGCGGATCGCCACGCAGGATGCCTATTCGCGGCTGACGCCGATGACGAAGGTGAACGCCGTCACCCAGCTTCCCCTCGCCGACCCCAACAATTCGCCGATGCCGTTCATGGACCCGGCCTTTGCGCTGGCGATCTGCCGCTATGACCTCTCGGGCGGGCCGATCAAGCTCACCGTGCCGGTGAGCCAGGCCTACACCTCGGTGTCGTTCTACACCCGTAACGAGATCGCCTACTACGCCATCAACGACCGCTCGGCCGGCAAGAAGGTGATCGAGCTCGACCTGATGACGGAAGCGCAGCACAACGAGCTGCCCGAGGACGAAGAGGTCACCGCAGCCGACCGCCTGATCATCGACTCTCCCAGCACCACCGGCCTGATCCTGATGAAGGCACTCGCCCCGGAGCCCAGCCTGATGCAGCAGGCGCAAGCAACGCTTGCAGCTGCGACCTGCGCGCCGCAGACCGAGCCGCCGGCCAAGGCCGAGACGCCGCGCGGCCGCCGTTGAGCGCTGCCATATCGGCAGTGCAAGACAAAAACTGCGAAAACAACCCCATGCACAGTAGCGGGGGCATTGAAATCATTACGTTCTTCGGTCGGCGATGACGAAGCCACCGGACGGACGTGTACGCTCCCTTTGACTCGTCGGGCAAAACAGGGGCATACTGGCATCATCGAGAGTTCGTCACACCCGCGCGGAGCAATCCGTCGCGGGTGTTTTCATTTGGGAGCACGGAGCATAGTCAGCAGCAGGTCATAATGTGAAGGAGCGTTGCGATGCTCGTTAGTTCGCTCCATTTGCGCTCTGTTTCCTTCAGATTGTTTGTCGCTTCGAAGCGACTAAGTCGCTTCTAGCTACGCAGATGTCTTTCTCAGTCATCACTTGAATGGCGTAATCTTCGTGGTGGTAGACCGAACGAGAAGCGATTGAACTCGCCTTTCCGAGTAGACGCGGCAAGCCTCCCTGCTCTAACCGCATGGGGGCATGCTTCATCGTGCCAAGCCAGTCCGATCGGTATCTTTGCGGAAAGCGGACAGTGAATGTCATTGCAACTGCGGTAGAGCCAGGAGTAGCCTCAGGCCCTTGATACCGTTCTCCGACTCTAGAATGCGACACGCGACACGTCATTCTCGCGAGCTCGTGGTTGCCCTATCTTTTGACCTAAGCCTCTGTAGCAGGCGACTAACACGACTCCGCGGGTGATGAAAAACAGGATGAAAGCGATCCACAAACCTTCGTTGCCTAACGGACCTACGAGCAACCGTTGCAGAACGACAAAAACTAAGGCTCCTGCGGCTGCCCCCCAAAGCATTGGCTTAGCGGAAGTTGCCCCGATGAATATCCCGTCAAATTGATAGCTCCACACCGCTAGCACTGGCCACAAAGCGACGAGGTGGAGCTGCCGCTCAGCCGCGGCAAGCACCCCCTCGACGTTGGTAAATGCTGCCACGATCGCTCCTCCACCGATACCGTAGACAAGCGTCATGGCCATCGCGACCACAAAAGACCAGAACGCCGTTCGCGCCGACCAGAAATAAAAGAGAGCACGGTCGCCGGCCCCCGTGGCCTCGCCGATCAAGGTTTGGGTCGCGCTGCTCATCCCAACGATCGCTAGCGTGGCCACAAAGACCAGTTGGAGCAAAACGTGGTTCGCGGCCAACACCTCATCACCCAAGCGTGCGCCACAAACTGACATCATCGCAAACACGATCTGGACGCACAAAGTTCGCATAAAAAGGAAAGTGTTGACTGTCGCTTGCTCGCGGAAATGCGCCAGGTGCCAGAACCCGGCGCGCCGAACGGTGGCTGCCGAACGGGCGGGACGAATTAGCCGCACCAACCACGCAACCCCTGCCGCTGCGGCGCCCCATTCGGCAATCAAGTTACCGGTAGCCGCACCAGCAACCCCCCATCCCAGCCCGACGACAAAAGTCACAGTAAGCAAGGTATTTAGAGCATTCAGGATAAGATCGAGGCCCAATGAAATTCGCGCCCGTTGAGTACCGATCAGAAAGCCTTCAATTGACATGCTCATGAAGATTGCAGGCGCGCTCAGCATCCGAATTCCGAGATAGGTACTGGCAGCTTCGGCTGCTTCCGGCGACGGATTCCAGACACGCACGGTCAGTTCCCGAAGTACGGGAGATAGAAGAGCTACCAGGAGCCCCAATCCAGCGGCCATGACGAGGGAGCGCATTGTAACTTCGATAATCTGCCGACGCCGACCGAATCCAAAGGATTGGGCCACAAAACCAACGGTGCTCATATAGAGGAAGCTGAACAACACATAGAGGTTGATCATAAAGAACGTGCCGACTGCCAGGCCCGCCAACGGAGCTTCACTGCCAAGGTGACCGATCGCCCAGATATCGACGATTCCGACTAAAGCGCCCGATATGTTGGCCAGCATGGCAGGCCCAGCAACACGCCAGATCCTTCTATCGGCTTCCCGCTTAGGATTAGTCTGTATCAATGCAAGCCCAGCAGTCATAGTCTGCCACTTCCCCATCATCTACACGTCCCAGTTGCCGCATAGATGAGCCCTTCACACCGGCTATGGTCAAGCGCCGCAACAGTAACGAGCCCCTCCATTGGGCCCCACGCTCGGCGGCATTGTCTCGTCCTGGCTCGGGTGGCGTTGGATATTCCTGGCGAATATTCCGGCTTGCGTCTTAGTTGCCTGGGGCATCCCCCATCTTGTTGGCGAAGCAAAGGAGCCTTCACCTCGTCCGCTCGACTTCGTCGGGATGATCATCCTGACAGCTGCCCTCTTCGTGCTGATAGAGGCTCTTCTCTACGGTCGGACTGCAAGGATGACGCTCGTGGTCGGCTGTGGCATTGCACTCGTGCTATTTTTCGTCTTCGCGCTTCAACAAAGAAGGCGTGCGCAGCCCATCTTCGACCCAGTCGTCTTTTGCGTCCCGCGATGGTTGGGATTGCTGTGCTTCTCGCCGCGGTTTCGATCGGGTACTGGGCCATGCTCGTCTACCTGCCGCCGTTTCTCAGCGCGTCCCTTGGCGTGAGCGCCGACACGGGCGGCATCGTCATGTTGGCGGCAACCTTGCCAATGTTGTTCGTGCCACCGCTCGGGGGCAGAATTGTACCCGCGCTCGGATGGCGATGGTATTTCACATTGGCTCTCGCGATCATGACCATCGGGAGCGCAGGTTTCGTTGCGGCGCTGACAGCCAACGGCACCCCAAATCAATGGCCAGTGATATTGGCTATGATTGTCGTCGGACTCGGCGCCGCCCTGGCACATCCTCAGTTGTCCGGTGTCGTCGTTGCCTTGGTTCCTAGTGAGCAAGCCGGCATGGCATCGGCGGTGACCATCGTCATGCGACAAGCGGGCTTTGCCGTCGGTATCGCGGCGTTTGGAGCGCTACTGAGTTCCTCGGATCGAGCTGTGGCATACTTCTGGCCCTTCGTGGGCACTGGCTTGGCGTGCGCATTGGGAACGCTGGCAGCCGTGATTTTGCTTCCACCGCGCCTTCCGGAAAGCTAGCGGAGCCGGCTTGTGGAGGTCGGCTAATGGTCTGCGATCTGCTGCGTATCATTTCCGGCGTGAGACCCTCGGCTGTCGATCAAACACATCCGAGGACGCCCTTATGTCACATGAATACGGTCTGGACCGTAGAAGCCGAAGTCGGCGTTGTTGACGAGCACATCGACCCCGTCCAACTCACGCAGGATGGCATCGACCGTCGCCGGATCACGGCCTCATTCGAAATATCCATTCGCAGAGATCTCGCTTTGCGCAGTCGATACTGTCGTGGGTGTGGATGGTGCCGATTCCTTGGCGAAAGCGGCGCGGCACCAGCTTGGAACAAGTCGCTTGCCCACGCCGTTTCCTCAACTGGAGAGGAAACACAGATGAAAACAGCAACGCTTACTTTGGCGATCTTACTGGCCTGCTCGACCGGCTATGCCTCGGCCCATAGCGCCAAACGCCATCACCACCACGGGTGGTTCAATTCGATGAACATGATGCACGGCCCCGGCCGGACCGCCGCCAGAACCGACCCGAATGGGACGGCCGGCGGGCCGACGAGCGTCAGCGGCACCGGCCCGTCAAAGTTCGGGGGGCAAATCCCCGGGGCCAGCGGCGCGGCACGACAGTAGTTTCTGCGAATTGCAGTCTCAACGTACGCTTGGGCTTGTCCCAGGCGTAGTCGTGGCAGCTCGATCAGAATGCGGTTCTCGGGGCGACGGAAGCCGAATTGCCTTGCGTCATAACCCAAGCGCGATCTCGGCCCATTTCAACATGCGGTCGCTATTGAGGAACGCCAGCACCGCCGGCTCCAGTGACGCGGGCGCGCCCTGTCCAACCAAGGCCGTCGCGGCCACCATGTCGCAGCGCTGATTGAAGGCGAGTGAGAGCGCGGCATTGCGATGTCCCTCGATGCGATAAGCCCGGCTGCGGCCGCGCATCGCACCGACGACGATCTCTCGGCCGGCAGCGATTGGCGTTGCCTTGCCGATCAGCGCCAGGTCGCCCATTTGCTCGAGGTCGCCATCGTCGGCGATGCCGGTGGCGCAATTGCAGAAGCCGAGCTTGGCGCGAACGTAGAGCTGGACCTCGCCGCCGCAATCCTCGGCCTTGCAGCGGAACGCCTTTCCTTTCCCCCAGGGATCTGCGGCGAAAGGCCAGTCGGTTTCCGTCCACACCGGGCGGACATCGCCGGACGCCGCTGTTGTGCGGGCCGGTTCGCCGGATCGCGATATCCAGAACGCAGCGGCTGCGCAGAGCAGTGCGGCGGCTGCGCTGATCGCAATAAATTTGCTTGTCAGGCGCATGGCAGCTGTCGCGGCACTTCTACTAATTCTGAGCCATGAACTTTCGCGCCGCCGCGAGGTCCTCCCGCGAGGAGTCGCCATTGCGCGCCATGTCGACGACTTTCGCGTAGTACTGGCGTGCCTTCACCGCATCACCCGCCTTCTCGGCGGCGCGAGCGGCGCCGATCGTCGCGCCGAAGCGGTTCGGCTCCTTGCGCATGGTGCTTTCGAACGCGGCCAATGCTTCTGTCGCCATGCCGCGCTCGAGCAGCATGGTTCCGTAAAGCTCGCGTGCCGGGGCAAGCGGTCCCGGCGTCACGATGGATTTTTCGGTCTTGTCTTCGGCATCGGCGGCAAGGCGCATCGCTTCCAACGCCTCCGCCTGTTTCCCTTGGGCATTGAGCTGCCAGGCCGTGGCGACCTGCCGCTGAATGTCGACGATCTCGGCCCAATAGGCGTCCTTGTCCTGCTGCAGCTTGTCGCGCAGCTCCGCCAGCTTGGCGATATCAGCCGTTGCTGCGTCTGCATTGCCGGAGCGCGCGGCGCCAAGGGCGCGGGCGAAACAGGTGATCGCATCGACATAGGCAAATCGGCTCGGCTCGACCTTCAGCGCGGCGGCGCCCTGCCAATCACCGCGCTCGACCATATAGCGCGCCTGGCTGGCCGCTATCGCGTAGGGACCGGCGCGCACGGAAGGTGCATAGCCCGTGGTCGCAACCATGTCCGCGATGACGTCGCGGGCTCGGCTGTCCTGCGCAAGCTGGAGCAGGGCGTAGACCATATAGTCGTCGGCATGCAGCTGCTCGCTGGGATCCTTGCCCTCCTTGGCAGCCTTGGCGGAACGGCTATTGGCCTCGATGGATTCGTTCCAGTAGCCGACGCGCGTGAAGATGTGCGACGGCATATGCAAAGCGTGCGGCGCCGCCGGCGCGATCTCGGAATACCGCTTGGCGGCGTCGAGGCCTTTCTCGGCAATCGCCGGATAGTCGTAGAGGTGGATCAGATAATGGGCGACGCCGGGGTGCCGTGGCTGCCGCTTGAAGATCGGCTCCAGGATGGCCGCGCCCTTGAGCTGGTTGGCATAGGTCTTGTCGTTTGGTGAGGCCGTGACATTCAGCGTGATGGCGTAGGCGATCTGCGCCTCGTCATCGTCGGGGTAGCGCGCGGCGACGGCTTCGGTTGCCTTGAGATAGGCCTGCGCGCGCTGGCCAAACGTCGTCTTTTCGTCGCCCGAATAGAACGCCAGCAGCGCGTCGATATAGTCACGTTCGCGTTCGCTCTTGGCGCCGAGTGCCTTGGCCTTCTGCAGCGCCGCGAGGCCCTCGGCGAGGTTTTCCTTCGGGGCGGGAAAATGCGGGTTGTACAGCAGGCTCAGGGCAATGCCCCAATAGGCGATCGCGCAGTCGGGATCGGCCTGCAATGTCTCCTCGAAAATCTCTTTCGCGGGCCGGTACCAGAACGAGTGCTGATAGCGCATCCCGCGGTCAAAGCGGCGCTGCGCCACCTCGTTGCAGGAGGTCTGGAAGTGGACCTTGCCAAACTGCTGGTCGGTCCCGTCCTCCGCGCGTGCCGCAGGTGTGGCGGAGATCGAGCCCAGGGTCGCGATGGCGAGAAGAGAGACGGTTCTCAAGGCGAGCGCGCGCATGGGCCCCTCCGTTTCTGTTCAGAATAATTTGGTCGGATGGCGCCGACAAAGGCCGAAGCGCCGAAGTTCGTCGTGCTGAAATGGGCGATGACAATTGCGTGTTGGAAGGATTTGCTCATTCGCGATGCGAGTCAATAGGAGCGTTAGGGAAGCACGCCTGTCAGGCTCCATCCGCCCGTGTGCGAAATCGTATCCTGACCGGCATTGGCCGAAACGCAGCCGTGCGGCACAGCGCGTCGTCGGGACTCATTCAAGCTCGGGCGCGCGGAACTGCGGCGCCTCCCTGCATTTCCCGCGGTCTGGGTGGCTCCGATGGCAGGAGCTGTCAGGCGACAGATGGACGCAATCGCAAATCACTCGCCGCGTTGCAGTCGCAAATGTCGTGAGCTATCGATTTGAAAAACCGATCTTGAATCGGAGGTACGCATGAGCACCATCACCGGCGGCTGTCACTGCGGCGCAATCCGTTATGAGGTCCAGGGCGACGCGATGGTCCACGCGCTGTGCCACTGCCGCGATTGCCGGCTCCACGCCGGCGCCCCAGTCGTCGGCTGGACGATGTACGCGGAGGGTGCCGTCAAGGTGACGAAGGGCGAGCCGAAGGTGTACCGGTCTTCGGAACATGTCCGGCGGCACTTTTGCGCCGACTGCGGAACCGGCCTGTTCTATTTCAACGCCAGCATGCCTGGTATCGTCGACATCCAGAGCGCGACTTACGATGATCCCGAGGCCGTGCCTGTGACGATGCAGATCCAGGTCGCCGAGCGGCTGCGCTGGATGAAGCGGGCGCACGAACTGCCGGCATTCGACCGCTTTCCTCCGCAACCGTAGCGGCCGAAGATGACGCCGGCTCTTTTGCGGTCTTCCCGGGATTGGCAAGGCTCGTGGCGCCGCGCAGGGTTCTGAGCCGATCGGCTGCGAACCGATAAAGCGCATGAATGGCCGGACCGGATCTCCGGTTGACGCGGCGCCCATAGTTCCGTAACTCCAGATATATGGAAATAGAGAAAGCTGTCCTGGCACTCGCCGCGCTGTCCCAACCCACCCGTCTGGAGGCGTTCCGGACGCTGGTCAGACACGAGCCTGAAGGTCTTGCGGCCGGCGACCTCGCGCGCCTGCTGGAAGTCCCGCAAAACACGCTGTCGGCGCATTTGTCGATACTGAGCCGCGCCCGCCTCGTGTCTTCGGAGCGGCACAGCCGCTCGATCATCTATCGCGCCAGTCTCGGCGAATTTCGTGATGTTGCCGTCTTCCTGCTGCGCGATTGCTGCGGCGGCCGGCCGGAAGTTTGCGAGCCTGTCGTCGAGACCCTGCAATCGTGCTGCTCACCGAAACCCAGAGGGCGAGCCCGCTGATGGACAATTTCGCTCTCTCGCGGCGCCTCGCCGCCGAAGCGCTCGGCACGGGCATTCTCGTCGCCACCGTGGTCGGCTCCGGCATCATGGCGGAAACGCTGACCAAGGACGTCGCCCTTGCCCTGCTCTGCAATAGCTTGCCGACCGGCGCCATTCTGGTTGTCCTGATCACGGTGCTCGGCCCGGTCTCAGGCGCACACTTCAATCCCGCCGTGACACTGGTCTTCACCGGCAAGCGCGAGCTGCCGGCGAACGAGGCTGCGCTCTATGTCATCGCGCAAATCGCCGGCGGCATCGCGGGGACGGTGGCGGCGCATCTGATGTTCGCCCTGCCCCTGCTCGACCTCTCGACGAAAATTCGAACCGGAAGGCCGCAATGGTTCGCCGAAGCGGTGGCCGCCTTCGGGCTGGTTGCGACGATCCTGGCCGGCATCCGGTTTCAGCGGACGGCAGTGCCTTGGCTGGTGGGCCTCTATATCACCGCGGCCTATTGGTTCACGGCCTCCACCTCGTTCGCCAATCCGGCCGTGGCCATTGCGAGGTCGCTGACAAACACGTTCTCCGGCATCCGTCCCGCCGACCTGCCCGGCTTCATCCTTGCCGAGCTGTGCGGCGCCTTCGCCGGCATGCTGCTGATGAACTGGCTGCTCGGACGCTCACGCGCGTCCGCCTCAGTCGCAATCACGGAGACAACCCGATGACCGTCACCATTTATCACAACCACGCCTGCGGCACCTCACGCAACACGCTGGCGATGATCCGGCAGAGCGGCACCGAGCCCGTCGTCGTCGAATATCTCAAGACGCCGCCGTCGCGGGACAAGCTCAAGGAGCTGATCGCGACAATGGGCATTCCGGTCCGCGCGCTGCTGCGTGAGAAAGGGACACCCTATAAGGAGCTCGGCCTGGATGACCCAAAATGGACGGACGACCAACTGCTCGATTTCATGGTCGCCCATCCCATTCTCATCAACCGTCCGATCGTGGTGACGCCGAAGGGCACGCGCTTGTGCCGGCCGTCGGAAGCCGTGATCGATCTCCTGGACAATCCTGTCGGCCGCTTCGTCAAGGAAGACGGCGAAGTGGTCGAACCGCGCGGACGAAACTAAGCGACTTTCGGGACAGGCAGGTCGACCACCCCGGCACCACCGACTTGATGCGAATGTTTCGGAATTGCACCTTCGAACCATCATGATGGTCAAATGGATGCGCGCTCCGCTCTGATCCAACGAATGGATCCTTGAACTTGTCCGCACCACAGCGAGCGCCTGCGATTGTGCGGGACGGCTATCGACTCACTGCCGCTCACGATCGTCAGGATGAGTCCGCCAATCTCGACCCACTGTTTGATGATCCTGCCCGGACGGCTCAGCTCGCCCCATGTGCTCGGCTTCGTTGCCACCTTGCGCTTTCCAGTCACGGCCAATCTGGACGTCTTCGGCATCTCTCTTGTCCTGCCCCCGGGTCTGCTCGGCCTGCCGTGGCGTTTGATCCGGCAGCACCGGAGCGGCGGCCGGACCTGGCTGAGCCGGGGCCTTCTCCAATTCGGCGGCAAGCGAAGGACCAACAGTACAGGACAGCAGAACTGCCGTTGTCATTGCAAGAACGCGCATGGTTTCCTCCTCGGTTCGACGAAAGGGTCAGACCAGCACCCGAGTTCAGAAGCGATCGCAACCCCTGGCGCTGCACGGGACAACGCTCGAATAAGGCGCCTTGCTCCACGCCCATGCACTGAATTGATGCTCTGAATGACTTCGACTCCGTAAAGCACGCGCCTCGCTCGACGAGCATCATCGTCTGCAGCTCCCCTCCCTCGTAGCTCCCTCCCCTGAGCTCAACTCTTGGTGCTGGCCGTCTTGTCCAGCGCCGCACGCACGCCGCTCGCGAGCTTGATCGCATCGTCGTTGGCCCAGAAATGCATGAAGAACAGGCGCGGCTGCTCGTCCAGCATGTGGCTGTGCAACGCCGTCACGGCGATGCCATGCGATCGCAGCGCCTTGATCACCGGGTTGACCTCGTCGCCGGTCAGCACGAAGTCGCCGGTGATGGCCGCCTTGCCCGCGCCGGTCGGCTGGAAGTTGATGGCGGTCGCAACCCCCAGCGGCCCGACCGGGCTCAGCTGCATTCCCTGCTCGGTGACGGGATCACGGCGGGGCACGTTGAACTGGTAGACGCCGCCATTGGCCTGTCCCTTGACGCCGATGATCTGGTCGAGCTGCGCGGTGTCGAGATCGACGGCAGACGGCGGGGCCGCGGGAGCCGGCACGGAGAGCGGCGTCTTGCTTTCGGCGAGCGCCTCCTTGAGAGCCGTCGCGATCCTGACGGAATCGCCGTGTCCGGCCACGTGCATGTAGAACGTCGCAGGGCTCGCGCCGAGCAGATGGTTGTGCACGGCCGTGATCTCCAGCCCGTTCGCGATCATCTTCGTCATGACCGGGCTGATCTCGGATTCGAGCAGCACCAGATCGCCCATCGCCATGACGCCTCCATGGGCCGGCTTGAACGCGACCCAGCCGCCGAGCGCCAGCGCCGGCTTGATGGTCACGCCATCGAGCGTCACCGTGAGGTCGGTGCGGGGAAAACCGTAGCGATGCACATCGCCGGTGACGGCCGGCTTACGGCCGAGCGCGTCATCGACTTTCTGCCAGTCGACATCCTGTGCATGAGCGGTCGCGATGAAGCAGGCGCCGATGGCCATCAGCGCCGAGATTGTCTTGCGCATTGATCTCTTCCCTTGAGCTTGAATTCGGTTTCCGGAGCCGTCTCAGTTCCGCTCCTTGATCTGGCCGCTACTGTCGACGACGAGCCGCACCTGCTTGCCGTTCTTGATCGCCTTGGCGGTCGTTCCCTCGGCGGTCGACTTGATGTCGCTGACCTCGGTGTAGCCAGCCGCCTTGATCCTGGCGATGAGTTCGTCCTGGGTCAGCGCGCGTGCGGCCGAAGCGCCGCCCGTCAGCGCCAGAATGAGGAAAGCGTGGAGGATTGTCCGTGTGCGCATGGTCGTTCTCCTGTGTCCCCGCCCCAGGTGAAGTCCGTTTCGCAAGGTTACGCATCGAGAAGTCCGGCGCGCCGCGCCGGACTGACGAGCCGAAATGATGTGTTGGATGATATCGGGGTGTCGGATGACATGCGGCGTCCCTGGTGAAGATCAGGACGCGATTCTTGGGCATGTCGCCTCACGGGGAGATCGCACATCCCCGACAGGCCGAGTAGAAGACCGGCTGGCCGAGCTGTCAACTCACCCCTCCCCCGGGAATCCTCACAAAGAATTTCATGCTTCGTTTGGAACCACACCAGTCTTGAAACCGGAAGACCATGTCGATGCGGCCGGCGCCGACAGCTACGTGCTGTGCGAGATCAACGCGAGCTCGTGCTTTGCGATTGCCGAGGAGGCACCGGCGCAATCGCGCGGACGGTGAGGCGACGCATGCTCCGGACGACAGCGTGCGTTCGGGCGCATAGCGGAGCGGCGGGCATGCTTTCGCAGATCAGATCTTCGGGAGCTTCGCCCGCTCCACCACGCCGGTCCATTTGACGATCTCGGTCTCGATCAGCGCCTTCATCTCCGCCGGCGAGCTGCCACGGACCTCGCCGCCGACAGCCGTCTCGAGACGCTGCTTGATCTCGGGGTCCCTGAGCACCTCGAGCGTCGCGGCATTGAGCGTCGCCATGATCGCAGGCGGCGTGCCCTTCGGAGCCAGGAGCCCTGCCCATGTGCGCACGTCGTAGCCCTTGATGCCGGCTTCCTGAACCGTGGGGACATCGGGCAGCAGGGCGGTGCGCGTCGGCGAGGTCACCGCGAGGCCGCGGATCGCACCACTCTGGATCTGCGGCGCCAGCAGGACGGGCGTGCCGACGATGATGGGCACTTCGCCGCCGAGCAGCGCGGTGATGGATTGCGAATCGCCGCGATACGGCACGTGCACGATCTCGACGCCGGCCGCCGCGTTCAGCAGCTCCCCGGCGAGATGATGCGTGCTGCCGAAGCCGACCGATCCGAAGCTGAGTGCACCCGGCTTCTCCTTCGCGATGGTGATGAGATCGCCGAGCGATTTTGCGGGGTAGTCGTTGCGCACGGCGATGACCAGCGCGTAATAGACCAGCGTCGAGATCATCTCGAAACTCTCGGCGGGCTGGTAGGCGAGGCTCTTGTAGGTCGCCGCGGAAATCGCATGCGCCCCGGTGACGAGACCGATCGTGTAACCGTCGGGCGCGGCCTTTGCGATCGCATCCGCCGCGATGTTGCCGCCCGCGCCGGGCTTCGCCTCGACGATGATCGGCTGCCCGAGCTTCTTCGAGAGCCCGTCGGCGATGATGCGCGACAGCGCATCGGCCGCACCGCCCGCGGCAAATCCGTGCACCAGGCGGATCGGGCGCGATGGATAGTTATCCGCCGCCGCAAGAGTGGTTGCAAGGCAACCACTCAGCAGAAAAATGGCCGCAGCAAGTCGCTTCATCCCACGCATGGATGCTTCTCCCCTTGATTGTTATGTCTTTGGCCGCAGCGCGTGCGGCGATCTCTCGTTCGAACTCAAATTCGTTAAAGTGTGAGCATGATCTATTCGGAAAACCGCTTCACACTTTTCCGGATCATGTCTAGCGCGCGAACTCCGTACATTCCGGCGAAGGCGCCATGCCCCAGACGTCGCGCGGCAGGCCGACCCAGACTTTTGGCCGCTGCGGACGATCGCGGTGCCACGGGCGCGGCTCGAAATAGCCGAGCGCCTCGTCGGTCATGCGGTCGAGATCGCAGAACAGTTCGACCAGATGGCCGTCGGGATTGCGGTGGTAGATCGCGGTGTTGTGGCCGGGGCCGTGACGAACCGGGCCCCAGAGCACGGGCAGCTTGTGCCGCGCGAGATGATCGCAGGCGCGATGCATGTGGTCCGGGCCCCGCAGCTCGAAGGCGAAATGATGCAGGTTGCGCACGGGCGCGCGAGCGAAGTTGAGCGTGTGGTGCTCGAAGCCGCTGCGCATGAAGACGAAGCGGTCCTCGATCCAGTCTGAGACCCGCAGGCCCATCACGTTCGCATAAAACTCCGAAGCGGCTTGCGGATCGGGCGTGCGCAGCGCGACATGGCCGAGCTTGGCGACGGCGAGCCCGCCGATCCGCTCCTGCGCGGGCGTCGGCGTCCAGCCCTGGATCAATTCGAAGCGCGTTCCCTCGGGGTCGCTGAAGGACAGCAGCCGGGACACGCCAGGCAGGGGATCGCTGTGAAGCTCGGGCCGCAAGCCGGCCTGCTTCAGCGCTGCGCCCAGCGCCTCGATCTGGACATCGGGGGATATCTCGAAGGCGATGCTCTGCAGCGCGGCGTCCCCTCGCTCGATCACCAGCGAGAGCTGCTCGGACTCGTTGGCGAGGAATAGGCGGCCACCATCACGGGCGACGAGGCCGAGACCGATCACGACGCGGTAATAGTCGAGCAGCCGCTCCGGATCGGGCGAGGTGAAGGTCGCGTGCCGCAACCGGGTAAAGCGTGCAATGGGCGCTTGTGTCATCGTCCACCCCCTCATGGCGTCATGATGATCTTGCCGAGCGCGGAGCCCTGCTCCAGCAGCGCATGCGCCTTCCTGACCTCGTCGAGCTTCAGCACCGCCGAGATCGCCGGCTTGATCGCATTGCGGCTCAGCGCCTCGATCACGCTGCGCATCAGGGCGCGGCGGCCGTCGCGATCATGGTCGTAGATGTGGAAGGAGAAGCAGCGCACGGCCGGACAGATGTCGAGATGGTTGCGCATCGCCCCCATCAGATTCTCTTCCGGCAATCCGGCGAAGGCATTGTACGACAGCAGCGTGCCCCATTTGCCGAGCGCGCCGAGATAGGCGGTGAACTCCGGCCCACAGACATGATCGAGCACGAGGCCGACGCCCTCGCCTTTCGTCAATTCGCGCGTCCGCGCCACCACATCCTCGCTGCGGTAGAAGACGATGTGATCGGCGCCGTTCGCCTTCGCGAACGCGGCCTTCTCCTCGGTCGAGACCGTACCGATCACGGTCATCTCCGCGAGCTTTGCCAGTTGCACCAGCGCGGTGCCGACGCCGCCGGCAGCCCCGATCACCAGCACGCTTTTGGGAGCGCGCGGATGGCGGCACTCGTGCAGCAGCGCGTAGGCGACCTGGTAGTTCGACAGGCACACGGCGGCTTGCAGATCGACATGGTCGGGCAGCGGGTGGATGGCATCTGCGGGTGCGACCACATAATCGGCGTAGCAGCCGCCGCGCTGAGACAGATCGCGGGCGCTCAGCAGTACCTTCTGGCCGATTGCAAAGCCCTCGACATCGGGCCCGAGGGCAGAAATGCGGCCGGCGACGTCGTTGCCGGGATTGGCCGGCAATGGCGGCATCCATTTGTAGACGCCGCGCCGGATCAGCGCGTCGGGCTGCCCGACCCCGAACGCCTCGGCCCGGATCTGCACCTGGCCTGCGCCCGGCACGGGCACTGGAAGCTCGACCACCTCAAGTGCATCCGGCCCGCCCGGCTGACGCACCAGCACTGCCCTCATTTGTTTATGCTCCCCAGATCATATTTTCGAAAATCATACCGTTTACGAAAATTATTGCAAGATGGTCGTTGCCGCGGCATCTTGAGCCATCGATTCATTGGCAGGCCCATGCCCGACAGCGCCATTCGCCCCCGCAAGGAATTCGGCAAGACCATCGCCGCCGACATCACCCATCGGCTGCGCGAGGAGATCATCGCCTGCGGCCTCGCGCCGGGCGAGCCGCTGCGCTTCGACGTGCTGCGCGAACGCTTTGGCGCGAGCTTTACGACGCTGCGTGAGGCGCTGACGGCGCTGGCCGCCGAAGGCCTGGTTGACGCCCAGGAGCAGCGCGGTTTCCGCGTCGCGCCGGTCAGCCGCCAGGATCTGGTGGAGGTCACCGATGCCCGCGTCCTGATCGAGGTGGAATTGATCCGCCGCTCGATCGAGCGCGGCGACGATGACTGGGAAATCGCTGTCATCTCGACGCTGCATCGCCTGAAGCGGATCGAGCAGCGCGATCCCGAACATCCCTTGCGCGATCCCGAATGGAAGATCGCCCATCGCCAGTTCCATCAGGCGCTGGTCTCCGCCTGCGGCTCGGCGACGCTGCTCGCCATTCGCGCCGAGCTGTTCGATCGCGCCGAGCGCTACCGGCACCTCTCGGCCAATTTCCGGCCTCGCCCCCGCGACAAGGCCGGCGAGCACCAGGCCATCATGCAGGCCGCGATCTCGCGCAATGCCGATCTCGCCGTGCAATTGATCGAGGCGCATATCCGCTCGACCTCCGACAACGTCGCGACGTACGCCGGCCATCTGCTCGACGCCGAATAGGGGCGGGTAGCATTTTCGCGCTGCGGGCTTGCGTCGCGGATAATTTTCGAAAATAATGCGTCTCATCGAAAATCAAAACCTTGGGACGGAACCATGAAGCTGCTGTCGTTCTTGGACGGAAATCGGGAAAGCTGGGGCGCCGTTGTCGAAAATGGCGTGGTGGATCTCAGCCGCGCCCTGCCCCAGTACCCCACGCTCGCCGACTTCCTTGGCAGCGACGACTACGCGCGCCGTGAGGCCATCGTCGCCGGGCACAAGCCGACCTTCGCGCTCGGCGATATCAAATACCTGCCGGTGATCCCGCGGCCGGAGAAGATCGTCTGCGCGGTGCGCAACTATCTCGACCACCACAACGAGGCGGTGGCGTTCGGCATGAAGCGCGAGATCACCGAGTTTCCGCCGATCTTCCTGCGGGTCTGGCGCTCGCAGGTCGCGCACAACGCGCCGGTGATCCGGCCCAAGGTCTCCGACAATTTCGACTGGGAGGGCGAGCTCGCCGTCGTCATCGGCAAGGGTGGCCGCCACATCAGCCAGGCCGACGCCTGGAATCACGTCGCGGGCTACTCGATCTACAACGACGTCAGCGTGCGCGACTGGCAGCGCCACGCGCAGCAGATCGCCTCGGGCAAGAACTTCGTCGGCACCGGCCCGTTCGGGCCCTGGCTGGTCACACCTGACGAGATCGGCGATCCCACCAAGCTGAAGCTGGAGACCCGCGTCAACGGCGCGACCGTGCAGTCCTCCGACACCTCGATGCTGATCTTCTCGATCCCGCGGCTGATCGAATATTGCTCGACCATCTTCGACCTCGTGCCCGGCGACGTCATCGCCACCGGCACGCCCGCCGGCGTCGGCTTCACCCGCAAACCGCCGATCTTCCTCAAGCCCGGCGACGTGGTCGAGGTCGAGATCGAGAACATCGGCGTGCTCCGCAATCCCGTCGTGGACGAGGCATAAGACGCGGCATGTCCCACGACACTCGCAAGACCGCGCTCAGCGTCGAGACCGTCTGGCACGAGCGCGGCCCGCGGCTGGAGAAGCCGCTGCTGGTCGGGACGGCCATAGCAGTCGTTCGCAATCCCTTCGCTGGTCACTATGAGCCTGATCTGATGCCGTTCCAGGCGTCCTTGCGTGAGCTCGGACGCGAGCTCGCATCCGGGCTGATCGCGCAGCTCGGCGGCGCCCAGCGCATCGAAGCCTATGGCAAGGGCATCATCGTCGGCGAGGACGGCGAGCTCGAGCACGGCGCCGTCTGGCACGAGGCCGGCGGCCACGGCATGCGCGAAGTGCTGGGACAGCCCAAGGCGATCGTGCCGGCGGCGAAGACCATCGGCGGCGCAGGCACGCGCCTGATGGTGCCGCTCGGTCACATCCATGCCGCCTATGTCCGCAGCCATTTCGGCACCGCCGAGATGACGCTGTGGGATGCACCACGGCGTGACGAGATCGCTTTCGGCCTCGTGATGGCGACCGGCGGCCGCCCCCACGCCCGCATCGGCGGCATCAAGGCGTCGGAGATTTCCGTGCACGACGGGCAGCGCTGACGCGCCGCCCGTCTCCGCCTCACAGGAAACCGGTCGAGATCCACGGGATCGCCGCGACGATCAGCGTGCCGATCAGCGAGGCGACGATATAGCCGACGATCGGCTTGATGCCCTCGTCGGGACTGATGCGGCTGATGGCGCAGGCCGCGTAATAGCCGACGCCGAACGGCGGTGCGAACAGGCCGATGCCCATGGCGAGCACGACGACCATGGCGTAGTGCACCTCATGCACGCCGACCTGGCGGGCGATCGGAAACAGCAGCGGCCCGAACAGCACGATGGCCGGGATGCCCTCGAGCACGCTGCCGAGAATGACGAAGGCGAGGATGGTCACACCGAGGAAGACAGGTGTTCCGCCCGGCAGCGCCGTCATGAACTTTGCGAGCGAGGCCGAAAATCCCGATTGCGTCAGGGCCCACGCCATCCCGGTCGCGGCGCCGATGATCAGCAGGATCGCGCCGGATAGCGACGCGGTCTCCACCAGCATCGGATAGAGCCGGCGCCAGGAGAACTGACGATAGATCAGCAGTCCGGTGAGAACCGCGTAGACGATTCCGATCGTCGACACCTCGGTCGCGGTCGCGACGCCCTCGACCACCGCGGCGCGGATGACGAAGGGCAGTGCCATCGCCGGAATGGCGATGACGAAGGCGCGGCCGATCTCCCTCCACGTCGCCCGCTTCACATGCGACAGGTCCTCGCCCCGGTATCGCCACCACACCACGGTGCAGAGGCCGATGGCGAGCACGATGCCGGGCAGCAGGCCGCCGGTGAACAGGGCGGCGATCGACACCCCAGTGACCGAGCCGATGGTGATCAGCACCAGCGACGGCGGAATGGTCTCGGTCTGGGCGCCGGTTGCCGCGAGCAGCGCGACGAGATCGCCGGGCTTGGCGCCGCGCTTGGTCATCTCGGGAAACAACACGGGCGCCACGGCGGCCATGTCCGCCGCCTTCGAGCCCGAGATGCCCGAAACCAGATACATCGCTCCGATCAGCACGTAATGCAGACCGCCGCGCACGTGCCCGAGCAGGCTGGCGAGGAAGCCGACCATGGCGCGCGCCATGCCGGTCATTTCGATCAGCAGGCCGAGGAACACGAAGAGCGGCACCGCAAGCAGGATCAGATGGCTCATGCCTTCGTCCATGCGTCCGATGATGACGACATCGGGCGTGTTCGTCGTCAGCGCGAGATAGCCGACGGTCGCAAGTCCAAAGGCGAACGCGATCGGCACCGCCGCCAGCACCATGGCGCCGACGATGACCACGAAGAAGATCAGCAGGTTCAGGTTGCCGAGCGGCTTGAGCACCGGCGCGATGAGAACGAGCGCGGCGATGATGCCGGCGACGAGCGCGACGGCTGCGAGCAGGCTGCGCAAGCCCGAGATGCGGACGAGCCGCAGGACAGCCGCGATCAGCATCAATCCGATTCCGACGGGTAACGCCGCCGCCCGCCAGCTGTTGACGATCTCGAGCGCCGGCGTGGTGACGAACACCTCGTCGGCCGCGAATTCGTAAGCCGGGTGGATCACCAGCAGCAGGAACGCCAGTGATGCCGCGGCGGCAACGACGTCCAGGAATGCGCGTGCGTCGGGACTGAGCATGCCGATGATGGCCGTCATCCGCATGTGCTCACCGCGCTGGAACGCGATCACCGATCCCAGCATGGCGAGCCACAGGAACAAGATGCCGGCGAGCTCGTCCGCCCAGATGATCGGGGCGTGAAACACATATCGTCCGACGATGCCGGCCGACAGCACGACGATCTCGGCCAGCACCAGCAGTGCAGCCGGGATCGCAACCACATGACCAAGCGCCCTGTTGGCCCTGACGGCCCATAGGCGCACACCGGATTGAGGTGCCGCGACAGCGGCGCCTTCGTCGATGCTCGGCGTATGGTTGCGCGCCGTCATGACAGCTTGCCCGCCGCCTTCTCGAGTTGCGCCCAAGCCTCCTCGCCGAACTTGCCCTTCCAATCGGAGTAGAAGCTCGTCTTGGCGAGTGCCCGCCGGAACGCACCACGGTCGACTTCGATGAACTGCATGCCCTTGGCGGTGAGGTCCGCGCGCAGCGATTCGCTCAGCTTCGCGATATGGGCGCGCTCGTCTTTGGCCGAACGGTCGAACTCGCGCGTCACGATCGCCTGCACGTCCTTGGGCAGCTTCTCGAAGGCACGCTTGTTGCCGAGGATCCAGTAATTGTCCCAGACATGCCCGGTCAGGGAGCAGGTTTTCTGCACCTCGTAGAGCCGGGCGGTCGCGATGATCGGCAGGGGGTTTTCCTGACCGTCGACCACTTTGGTCTGGAGCGCGGAGTAGACCTCGTTGAAGTTGATCGGCGCGGGACCGGCCCCGAGCGCCTGGAACAGCGATGTCAGATTGGGGGCGGCCGGCACGCGCAGCTTGAAGTTCTTGAGGTCCTCGGGCGTCCTGATCTCGCGGCCGGACGAGGTGACGTGGCGGAAGCCGTTATCCCAGGGGCTCGATACCGCCATGATCGGCGTCCTCGCGATCTGCGCGCGGATGTAGGCGCCGAGCTCGCCATCCATCGCCTTCCAAACCGCATCATAGCTGGTGAAGAGAAAACCGAGATTGACGATGCCCGCGGCCGGGACCAGCGTCGCCAGGATCAGCGACGACAGGTTGAAGAACTCGACGCCACCGTTGCGGACCTGGGTGAGCAGGTCGGTATCGGAGCCGAGCTGGTTGGCCGGGAACAGATTGATCTCGAGCCGGCCGCTCGTTGCCTCGCGAATGCGGTCGGCAGCTTCCTTGGCGCGGATATTGACGGGATGCGTCGGATCCTGACCGGTCGCGAGCTTGTAGGTGAATTCGGCGGCCGAAGCGGGACGCGTGAGAATGGCGCACAACGGCACGGCCGCGCCGGCGAGGAGCAGCTTGCGACGGGTGAGGGTGATTGGTTTCCGCGGAATCATCTATTCCTCCTGTTGAGCTTGGATTGTTCTGCAGCGATGGCTTTCGCCACTGCCGTGGCTGCCGGCCGGCCCTCGGTGCACCGGCATTGGACAGCAGCTCTCCCTCTCCGCAGCAGCGCTGCGAAGCATGTTGGCCTGGTCGATGCTGAACGGTGGCTGCGGGCTAGCGCAGCCACTCCTTGATCTGCCGCGTCACTTCGGCGGTCGAGATGCCGTAGCGATCATGCAGCGTCGGCAGCGCGCCGGCGGCGAGAAACTCGTCCGGAAGTCCGATCTGGCGGAATGCCGGATGAACGCCCGAACGCATCAGGAGCGAGGCCACGGCCTCGCCGAGACCGCCGATCACGGTGTGGTTCTCGGCGACGACGACGAGGCGGCCGGGCCTGCCGGCCTCGTGCAGGATCGCCTCGGTGTCGAGCGGCTTGATCGTCGGCACGTGCAGGACAGCCGCGTTGACGCGGTCATCCGACAAGGCCTGCGCCGCCTCCAGCGCGCGCATGGTCATGATGCCCGAGGAGATGATGAGGACGTCGCCGCCATCGCGCAGCAGCGCGGCCTTGCCGAGCTCGAAGCGATAGTTGTACTCGTCGAGCACCAGCGGCACCTGTCCGCGCAGCAGCCGCATATAGACCGGTCCACGATGAGCAGCGACCGCCGGCACGATCTGCTCGATCTCGTGCGCATCGCAGGGATCAATCACCGTCATGTTGGGCATCGCACGGAACAACGCGAGGTCCTCGGCCGCCTGATGGCTCGGTCCGTAGCCCGAGGTCAGGCCGGGCAGCGCGCAGGCGATCTTCACGTTGCGGTCTTCTTCCGCGATAGTCTGGTGGATGAAATCGTAGGCCCGGCGCGAGGCGAACACCGCATAGGTTGTCGCGAATGGCATGAAGCCTTCGGCCGCGAGTCCGGAGGCTGCGCCGAACAGGAGCTGCTCGGCCATGCCCATCTGGTAGTAACGATCGGGAAAGGCCTGCGCGAAGATCTGCAGGTCGGTGTATTTGCCGAGATCGGCGGTCATGCCGACCACGTCCTCGCGGCTGCGGGCGAGTTCGACGAGCGCGTGGCCGAAGGGAGTGGGCTTGGTGCGCTGCCCTTCCGCCGCGATCGAAGCGATCATCGCAGAGGTGGTCAGGCGCGGCTTGGCCGAAGAGCTCGATCCGGCGGATTTCATGGCTGCTCTCCCGCGTTCAGTTCAGACAGCGCGAGCTGCCATTCATGCGGCTCGACGCGGATGAAATGATTCTTCTCACGCTGCTCCAGGAAGGGAACGCCCTTGCCCATCAAGGTGTCGGCGACGATCATGCGGGGCTTCGGCTCGGCATGTGCCATCGCGGCATCGAAAGCACCCACCACGGCGGCGAGATCATTGCCATCGACGCGCTGCACGAACCAGCCGAACGCTTCGAGCTTGTCGACCAGCGGTTCGAAGCCGAGCATCTGCTTGGAGGGACCATCAGCCTGCTGATTATTGACGTCGACGATTGCGATCAGATTGTCGAGCTTGTGATGGGCCGCCGACATGATGGCCTCCCATTTGGAGCCCTCGTCGAGCTCGCCGTCCGAGAACAGCGTGTAGATGCGCGCCGCGGATTTCTTGCGCTTCAACCCGAGCGCCATTCCGACGGCGATGCCGAGCCCAAGGCCGAGCGAGCCGCCGGACATCTCCATGCCCGGCGTGTAAGAGGCCATGCCCGACATCGGCAGGCGGCTCTCGTCGAAGCCGTAGGTTTCCAGCTCCGCCTCGGGGATGATCCCGGCCTCGATCAGCGCCGCATAAAGTGCGATCGCATAATGTCCGTTCGAGAGCAGGAAGCGGTCGCGCCCCTCCCAGGCGGGATCTTCGGGCCGAAAGCGCATCGCGTGAAAATAGGCGACCGCCAGCACGTCGGCGATGTCGAGCGCCTGCGCAATATAGCCCTGGCCCTGAACCTCGCCCATGAGCAGGGCATTGCGGCGGATGTTGCGGGCGCGCTGTGCCAGCGTCAGCGCATTTGCGAGTGTCGGTGTTGCCATGTGTCTCCCCTCCTCGCTCAGTGGATCAGCATGCCGCCGTTGACGTCGATGACCGCGCCGGTGACGTAGGCCGACAGATCGGAGGCGAGGAAAGTGTAGATGCCGGCTACGTCGGCGGCCTCGCCCAGCCGTCCGAGCGGTATGCCCTCGAGGATCTTCGCCCGCATCTCGTCCGTGAGCTTGCCTGCGGTGATGTCGGTGCCGATCAGGCCGGGCGTCACGCAATTGACGCGGATGCCGTCGGGCCCGAACTCGCGCGCCATCGCCTTGGCGAGCCCGAGCACGCCGGCCTTGGCCGCCGAATAATGCGGCCCGCCGAAGATGCCGCCGCCGCGCTGGGCGGAGACGGAGGACATGCAGGCGATCGATCCGCTTCTGCGCTTCTGCATGTGCGGGATCACGGCCTGCGACAGGAACAGGATGCCCTTGAGGTTGACGTCCTGGATGCGGTCCCAATCTTCCGGCGTGATGTCGAGAAGCTTCACCGGCTGGGTCACGCCGGCGTTGTTGACGAGAATGTCGATCCGGCCGAACTTTCCGATGACCGCCTCGACGGCCTTGATACAGGCGTCCTTGTCAGTGACGTTGCAGGCGAGGCCGAGATGCGGCTGGCCATTGACCGGTTCGAGGTTGCGCGCTGCGTCTTCCGCCGCCGGACCATCGATGTCGAGAATGGCGACCCGGGCGCCTTCGGCGGCAAAGCGCCGGGCCGTGGCAAGGCCGATGCCCCGCGGCGAAGCCGCGCCGGTGATGATTGCAGTCTTGCCGCGAAGCAGCATCTGATCCTCCCTGAAGGCTGTGCCGAGGCTCCCGAGGGGCGCCATTGTTCTTGACCGGTTGATAATGCCCCTGCCCGCTTTCCGACAAACGCGCTGTTGTCTTGCATGGGTGAATTTGGTTCACTCGTCGGATGCTGCTATCCAGCATCCCGATATCCGCTGTCCGCGCTTTCGAGGCGGCTGCGCGCACCGGCTCGTTCCGCGATGCGGCGAACGAGCTTCATCTGACGCCGAGCGCGGTGAGCCACGCTATTCGCAAGCTCGAAAGCGCGATGGGCACGATATTGTTCGAACGCAGTGCCCGCGCGGTCCGCCTGACGCCAGCGGGCGAGAACCTGATGCGCCATGCCGGCGCCGCTTTCGATAATTTGCGCCGCGGCATCGAGGAGGTCGCCGGCCGCGGCCCGCAATTGCTGAGGGTGCACTGCGCACCGAGCTTTGCCGCCCAGTGGCTCGCTCCGCGCCTCGCCCGCTTCATGGCCGCCGAACCCAAGCTCGAGGTACGCCTCGCCGCCAACACCGAATATGCCCGGTTCAGCAACGACGATTTCGACATCGACATCGTGTATGGACAGCCGAGAGCCGAGGGGGTCGAAGTCATTCCGCTCGGCGAAGAGACCGTGACGCCGCTCTGTACGCCCGCACTGGCGAAGAAAATCCGCAAGCCGAAGGACCTGTTCGATCAGGTCCTGATCCGCTCGGAAGTGAAGCAGGTGCAGTGGCATCAATGGTTCACCGCCAACGGGCTCGAAGCGCCGGCGATTCACGGCATGCGCTTCGATCGCAGCTTCCTGGCGATCGCAATGGCGTCGAGCGGCCTCGGCGTGACGCTGGAATCAACCCGGCTGGCCGAACAGGAAATCGCGACCAGGCGATTGGTCGCCCCCCTTCGCCGGACGCTCGGTCGATATCCGCTATGTTGGCCATCATCTCGTCTTTCCGCGTGCAAGCCGGCAGCGGCGGCCCGTCCGCGTTTTCGCCGCGTGGATCACGCGTGAGATTGGAGCCGGCGGCTCCCTTTGACCGGCGCTTGATACTGTGCATCGGTGGCAGACGCGCAGGCAGGACCGGTCAGCCCTTCGAGACGACCGCGCGTCCGTAAGGCGGCTGTGCCTGGACCGGCGGATTGGCGGTTTGGGCGGCGAGTTCGCCGATCAGTCGGTCGGCATCGGCGGCCATGCCGTCGGGGGCCTGGATCACCAGGTGTTCCAGCGCCCAGCGGTAGGATGAGATGCGCTGCTCCAGGCATTGCTGCACCCACTGGATGATCAGTGAGTTCTCCTGCATGCGCGCGACCGCGTCGTCCCTCTCCCTCGGCGATAGCGCAGAGACGCGCGCCATGCTGGCATTGCGTTTCCTGTCGAGATCGATGACGCGGATCGCGCTGGCAAAGAACGGCTCGAAGCGGGTGATGTCGTTGCGGACGTCCTCGATCAGCTGCGCATAGCGCGAGGAATGCGAGCGGTGCGGCTCGTCGATCAGCGTGCGGCCGTACATGGTACGGTCGAACACGATCTTCTGCCGCCAGGGCGAGGGCAGCGGCTTGTAGTCGCCGAACACGCTCTTCCAGGCGGGCCGAGACAAGGGCGGCTCGATCATGGGATAAGCGAGGTCGCGCAGCTGGCGCTCTTCGTCGGTGAGCTGGAATTGCGAGGGCGTCACGCCGACGCTGGAGGTGACCTCCGCGCCCAGCCAGCGGTGCATGTCGTCGCTGCGCATGTCGGCGCGGGTGCGGCCGAAATCACCGCCGCTGCACGCGCCGAGAGTCGCGGCGAGCAGCGCGAGCAGGACGGCCGACAGCACAGGCCGGATCTGGCGGATGGAGTCCGGCATCGCATGAAACCGGATGTCAGCGACGGCGGCGACGGCGCCCCGGCGCTGCGCCCTGCTCCGGCCCGCGATCGCCGCTGGTTTCGTCCGCCTCACGCTCGATGCGGATCACGGGAAGGATCAGGACCGTTCCCATGTCCACGCGCGGAGCGACATCCCCCGACGAGCCCACCCGGCGACCGGCCGGAAATTCGATGATGGTCCCCATGCCAGCTCTCTTCAATTGCCGCGCGACCGAACGCGCCCCTGCAACATGCATGCATTAAGATCAGCTCATGGTTAACGGGGTGTAAACGCGTCCCGTGGACCGTAACCGCACGGACGGGCCGCGCCGTCCCGTTGCGGCACGACAACGCCTCAAATTGCAGGGCCGGCTTCACGCCTCGTTTTCCTTAACGAGGCTTTAAAAGAACTTGCGCTAGGCTCGCCCCAAGTATCTTTCCCGAGTTGCGTACGCCTCCATGACCAAGTCGCTGTTTCCCGGATTCGACGGGCTGATGACCCTGTCCCGTCGCGAAGGTGTCGATGTCCGTCCGACGCTGCTGCGCGTGCTGACCGACCTTTATGTCCAGACCAGCACCCACAGCGATGACGAGCAGCGGCAGTTCGTCGAGCTTGCCACGCGGCTGATCGACCAGGTCGACGATGCGACGCGCGCGGCCGTCAAGGCGCGGCTCGCGGTCTATCCGCAGACGCCCGTCCCGATCCTGCAGAAGCTCGGGCTGGTCGCGACCCAGGAAGGCCGCAGGATTCCATTGGCGCGGGAGATTCCCGCTCCGCCCCACGCACCCGCTGCGGCGCGCGCGCCGAGCGAGGCCGAGCAGCGCATGGCCTCGAACATGGCGATGCAGCCGAAGGAGGCCGCCGAGATCCACGACATGTTCTTCCGCGCCGGCGCCTCCGAGCGCGCGCTGATCCTGCATAATCTGGCGCAGACCCCGCTGAAGGCCGCTCCCCGCATTCCGACCGCGCGCGCCAAGCGCGCGATCCAGATCCTGGAGATGGCGGCGATCGCGGGTGACGCCGAGAACTTCACCTTCGAGCTCGGCGACAGCCTGATCCTGCCCTCGCGCGTCGCAGCCCAGATCGTCGACGATGCCGGCGGCGAGGCGCTCGCGGTTGCCGCGCGCGCGCTCGACATGCCGAGCCCGGTCTTCCAGCGCATCCTGCTGTTCTTCAAGCCCGAGATCGGCACGTCCGTGAACGCCGTGTACCGGCTGTCGCGGCTCTACGACCGCCTCGGCGACCGCTCGGCGCTGGTGATGGTGGCGGCCTGGCGCGGCTCGACGCTCGCGGTGACGCGGGCGAAGTATCAACCGTCACTGCATGACGGCGAACGCCAGCGGGCGCGCGCGGGCGCGAACCAGACGCGGCCTGGCGTACAGCCGGGCTCCAGTCCGACGGTGCGCACCGGGACCGGCGGATCGTCGGATCGCTGATTTGCTCGCGCCGCCTCAGCAGGTGGCGACGCTGAGCGTTAGGCACGAAACGACTTCCAATCTCGTCATTGCGAGCGCAGCGAAGATTCCATGGGGAGTGGATAGCGACCAGGTCTGAGGCCAGACTGAGGGTTGCTGAATCCATTCAACCTGGAGACGACGATGTTGCTCGATCATCCTTCCGACGGACTGGCCGCTATCCGCACGCAGTTTGGCGCAATTTTTGTGTCATTGGAACTGAGCCGTTCGACATGGCTGGTCACTTCGCTGTCGCCCTGCAAGGGCGAGAAGATGTCCAAACGCAGCATGAAGGCCGGCGAGCTTTCGGAACTGTTGAAGCTGTTTGCGGAGCTGAAGCGCAAGGCGCAGGCGCGAACGGGTGAGAGCTATCCGCTCATCGCGATCCAGGAGGCGGGGCTGGACGGGTTCTGGCTTCACCGCGCCCTGCAGCAGGAAGGCATCGAGAGCCACGTAGTCGATCCGGCCTCGATTGCGACGCCGCGCCGGCGCCGGCGGGCCAAGACGGACCGGCTGGATGGCGAGACGCTGTTGCGGACGCTGCTGGCCTACAAGCGCGGCGAGGTACGGGTCTGCGCCATGGTCGTTGCGCCCTCTCCGGCAGAGGAGGACCGCCGTAGGCTGTGCCGCGAGCGAGAGACCTTGATCGCGGAGCGGATCGAGCATGTGAACCGGATCAAGGGTCTTCTGTTCGCGCAAGGGATCTTCGACTACGCGCCGCTGCGGCGAGACCGGCGGAAGCGGCTGGAGGCCTTGCGGACGGGCGACGGGCGCGCCTTGCTGGCGCATCTGAAGGCGCAGATCAGCCGCGAACTCGACCGGCTCGAACTGCTGCTCGACCAGATCACGGCGGTGGAGCGCGAGCAGGATGCGTTGCTGGCCGCGAGCAAGGCGGCGGGGGAGAAGACCGTATCGAACCCGGTGGCAATGCTGCTCGAACTGAAGAGCCTGGGCCCGAACTTCACGGCCGTTCTCTGGTCGGAGGCCTTTTACCGGCAGTTCGCCAACCGCCGCCAGATTGCATCCTATGCCGGCCTTGCAGCCACGCCATGGCGCAGTGGCGGCATCGAGCGCGAGCAAGGCGTGTCGAAGGCTGGCAATCCGCGCCTGAGAACCACGATGATCCAGCTCGCCTGGCTCTGGGTACGCCACCAGCCTCAATCGGCTTTGACCCAGTGGTTCAAGGTGCACAGCCAACGCGGCCGCAAGCGCGCGATCGTGGCGCTCGCGCGCAAGCTGCTCGTGGCCCTCTGGAAGTACGTGACCGCGGGCGTGGTGATCGAGGGAGCCGAGATAAAGGCCGCCGCCTGACACCACGCTCCTCAGCCTCAAAGCCAATCCGCCGAGATTGATCAGCCTCGGCCGATCCGGGTGGACGAACCGATGGATTGCATGGCTTCAAACGCCGTAACGAAGAATGGTCTCGTCCTCTCGAGCCTGCCCGCCGCAAGCGGAATGTTGGTGCAGCCGCCGCCGCGCGGCGACCGAATGTGAGTTTGATCTGGCAAGCAAACCAGATTGCAAAAACCGGCTCGACCCTTGGATCGCCTGACGAAAAGGAGTTATCCGCCCGCTGCCCCGACTGCCAAAGCCTGATGGCGTGCTCGCTCGAGTCAAGGCCAAGTCGCTTCGCGACGGCCCTACGGGCCGACCTTGACTCGATCTGCGCGCGCCATCCTACGTGCTCCACGGTCGGGACGAAGAGCTGGCCTGCAATCGAACAAAGAGCTGAACAAACCGCCTTGACACACCAAATCCCCATGTGAGCAATCCAGAGTCCCTCCTCGGAAAGATTCTGGATTGCTTCGCTGCGCTCGCAATGACGTTGTGGCGACAGCTACGTCTTCGCCAATTCCAGAAAATGCCGGCCCGCGCGATCCTCGGTCTCGACGATCCACGCGTCGGGATCGAAGCGGATCTCCTTGGTCAGCCGCTCCTCGATCGTGTGCTCCGGCAGAGGCTGCGGCGCGACCGGCACGAAGAGGCGATCGATGGGCCGACCCTCGTCATAGACGGTCTGCGGCGCCGGCGCATACAGCATCGCATTGCCGTCGAGCAGCGACACCTTCACGAACACCGCGCCCGCCTCCTCGGCACCACGACGCCGCACGGCACCGAACACGCCCTCGGTCTGGCAGCGGCGCAGGTAAGCCGCCACCCAAATGTTGGATTTCAAACGCATGAATCCGACGATAGGCCAGCGCGAGGTCTCACGCCAGCCTCAGCTCGTGCGGCTATTCGACGGGATGGCCGATCGCAGCGGCGAGCTCGCGCAGCAGCCGATCGGACACCTGCCCGGTGACCTGCATCTTGTGCTCGCGCTCGAACTTCTGGATCGCGGACTGGGTCTCGCCGCTCATGGCGCCGGTGATCTTCAAATTGCCGTAGCCATATTCGGACAGCGCGCGCTGCACGCCGGCGATACGTCGCGCGGCGGGGCTTTGCGCCGGAATCGGCGCGGGCGGACGCAAGGCCGCGGGCGGCGTCGCGGTCGTGGCCTTGACGAGATTGGTCATCGGATCGTTCGAACGCGTCGAGGCCGTCGCCTCGACGGGTTTTTCGGGCGCCTTCTCGGCGGCACGCTCGACAGGCTTCGGCTCGACGCGAAACTCCGTCGCCCTCGGCTCGAGCGGCGAGGTATCGGCGCCGACGGGGCGCGGACGCGGCATGGGATTGGACAGCGGCACCGAGGACGGCGCGGGAAGATTGATCACCGTGCCGAACATCGGCGCGGGGTGCCGGCCGGTCTGGAGGAACAGCGCATTGGCAACGATCGCAGTGATCGCGGCGACGGCGACGAGGCCGGCCAGCGTATCCTTGGGGCTGTGCAGCAGCACGCGCATCACGAGATTGCGCTCGGTGTCGACGTCAACGACCGCGGTCTTGGCGCCGCGGCGGCGCGGAGCGGCTTCGTCCTTCGCAGACTTCTTAGGCACTTTTCTTCACCAGAGCGGGTTGGTCCTGAGACTGGTCGAGAGTTTGGTCTTGAAGGTCCTGGCGCAACGCCGGCGTCAGCATCGCGATCTTGCTCGCGTTCGCCTTGTCATCGACCAGCCTGTCTTGCGGCGGCGTGTAGACGAGCGGAAGCTTGACGGTGACGGCGGTGCCCTCGCCCAACCTGCTTTGTACCGTCAATTCGCCGAGATGCAACGCCACGAGGCTCTTGACGATCGAAAGTCCGAGGCCGGTGCCTTCGTGACGGCGCTGATAGGTCTTGCCGGCCTGGAAGAACGGCGCGCCGATGCGCTTGAGGTCGTCAGGTGCGATGCCGACGCCGGTGTCGCTGATGCGCAGCGTCAGCTGCGAACCAGACACGCCGGCTGATACGCAGACCTGACCGCCGCGCTCGGTGAACTTGATGGCGTTGGCGACGAGGTTGAGCACGATCTGCTTGAAGGCCCTGGGATCGCCGGTCATGACGGGCAGGTCCTGCGGCGCGTCGGTGATCAGGTCGATGCCGTTCTCCCGCGCCTTCAGCGCCAGCAGATTGCAGCAATGGAGCAGCGAGGCGCGCGGCGCGAACGGCTCCGACGAAATCTCGAAATTGCCCGATTCCATCTTCGACATGTCCAGGATGCCGTTGACGACCGAGAGCAGATGCTGGCCGGAATCGTTGATGAGCTGGGCGTATTCCTTGCGCTGGGCCGCACCCAGCATCAGGATCTGCTCCTGCGCGATCATCTCGGAGAAGCCGATGATGGCATTGAGCGGCGTGCGCAGCTCGTGGCTCATGGTGGCGAGGAAACGCGTCTTGGCGGCATCGGCCGCTTCGGCGGCGCTGCGCGCCTGATCCAGCGCCTGCTCGGAAAGCTTGCGGTCGGTGACGTCGCGCATCACGGCGACGACTTCGGCTTCGCGCGTGGACCCACGATCAGTATCCCGGCGGCCCAGATCCTGATCGAGCGGGCGGCAGCGCATCTCGACCCAGATGAAATCGACCTGACCGCGCTCGGAACCGACAGGCTCGCGCCGCAGCCGGAACTCGACGCTGCGCATGTCGCCGCGCGCCGCGTCGGACAGTGCCGTGAGATAGGCCGGCCGATCTGCGACGTGGACGCGGTCGAACAGGCCGTGGCCGAGCAATTGCGCCACTTGCATGCCGAGCATGGTCTCCACGGCCGGCGAGATGAACTGCACCGCGCCATTGCGCTGATGCCGCGAGATCACGTCGCTCATGTTGCGCGCCAGCAGGCGGTAACGCTCCTCTTCGCGCGACAAGAGCGCGACGCTGGTGCGCGCGAGCGATTCCGCGCCGAAGGCGAGGCCTGCGGCATAGAGGGTCGCGGACGTGACGCCGAAGGCCATCAGCACGCCGCGCTCGGCCGCGCTCGGCTCCTGCACCGGCAACCAACCGAGCTGGCTGATCAGGATCAGAATCCCGGCGCAGGACAACGCGAGCAGCGAGGCGAACGCCGCGACGCGGCGCGAGGCCGACAGCGCAGCTTCGAGGGGAACCACGACCAGCCAGACCGCGGCGAATGATTCGATGCCGCCCGTCGTGACCGCGACCGCCATGATCATTCCGGCGAGCGCCAGCGACGATAGCACGTGCGCGCCCTCGTAACGGCCGGTGCGCGACAGGAACCAGGACAACATGATTGGCGCGATCAGCCAGGCAAAGGCCGCAACCTCGATCGCGCTCGGCGCGCCACGCATGGCGAGATAGACAGGGAATGCGGCAAAAGCTGCCAGACTGCCCAGCAGCCGCGGTGCCATGAAGGCGCGATGGCGCGCTCGCATCAGCGCATCGTAGCGCGCGGAGGGATGCAGCAGTGCATCGAGACAATCGCGGATGATACTCAAAACTGTCACGGGTCTCGCGCTTCGGCTCAATCGTCTTTGGAAGACGCGCCGGAACGCCTCCTTGTCGTTGAGCCACCGTGTCAGAGCGACCTTAAACGAGTGCTAAGGCGGCGCCGCATGCGGCCGGACACCGCGTTATCGCGGAGCTTTTTAGACGATTTGGCGACGTCTTCGCTACGGATGGTGAACACAGGGTTTCATCGTCGTCCGCATGGTTTCGAATTGGTGGACGCGTTGCGGCCAGCAAAATCACGGGCGCGGGCATCAATCGAAAATTTACGAGACCGCCGCTTCCAAAGAATTTTGCGTCAATTTTCCGCGAATTAAGCTCAAGGCAATCACTTGCGATTTATCGAGGGTTGCTAGGTCCGGCATCCGCGGAGATCGCCGCGGGCGGATTCTAACGGACAGGTCGATAAGATGCGCTTTCTGCTTCGCATCACATTCTGGCTCGGGCTGGTGCTGGTGCTCCTGCCGCGGGACAAGACGCCCGAATCGGAGAAGCTGCCGCAGATCGGCGCCGCCGACGCGGTGCAGGCTGCGACTGCGGCCGTCTCCGACATGACCCAGTTCTGCAAGCGCCAGCCGGCGGCCTGCGAGGTCGGTGGCCAGGCCGCGACCATCATCGGCCAGCGAGCCCAGGACGGCGCGAAGAAGCTCTACCAGATCATCAACGACAAGAAAGAGCAGATCACCAACGACAAGAACGACGGCAACAAGAACGACAACAAGAAGGCCCCCGACCACACCGGCTCGATCGCGATGGCCGGCGAGGGTGACGCTGCCGCAAACGAGGCGCCGCGCGATACCCTGACCCAGGACGACCTCGCGCTGGAATGGCGCGGGCCAGGTCCAGCGAATTAACGCCCAAACCCTATCGATTTCACGTCCTCGCGTCCCTATATTGGCCTTAACGGGAACTGTGGGCCAAGATGACGACGATCGACGAAATCAGGGATAATTTCGAGCTTCTGGACGAGTGGGACGACCGCTACCGGTATGTCATCGAGCTCGGCCGTACCCTGGAACCGATGCCCGAGGCGGAACACTCCGCCGCGAACAAGGTGCAGGGCTGCGTCAGCCAGGTCTGGCTGCAGAAGCTGATAGATCGCAGCAATGGCGCGCCGATCCTGAAATATCGCGGCGACAGCGACGCCCATATTGTTCGCGGGCTGGTCGCGATCGTCCTTGCGCTGTATTCGGGCCGCACGCCGCAGGAGATCCTCGATACGGACGCCATCGCCGTGTTCAATGAGTTCGGTTTTCGCGATCATCTGACGCCGCAGCGCTCCAACGGCCTGCGCTCGATGGTCGAGCGCATCAAGACCGACGCGAAAGAAGCGCTCGCGGAAGCTTATTGACAATCCTCGTGGTGAGGAGGCGCGTCAGCGCCGTCTCGAACCATGAAGCCCCGCCCTTCGCCCGCAGCCATCCTTCGAGACGCTTGCTTCGCGGTCTCCTTCCGGATGAGGGCGGAGTGCGTTGCAAGCTGCAGCAGCTTTACTTCCGCTTCCGCTGCTGCTGCCCCAAGCCCATCTGCTTGGCCAGCTGCGAGCGCGCCACCGCATAGTTCGGCGCGACCATGGGATAGTCGGCCGGCAAGCCCCACTTCTCGCGGTATTGCTCCGGCGTCATGTTGTACTGCGTGCGCAGATGGCGCTTCAGCGACTTGAAGCGCTTGCCGTCTTCCAGACAGACCAGATAGTCGGGCGCGATCGACTTCTTCAGCGAGACGGCCGGCTTGGCAGGCTCGAGCGGTAGGGTCTCGGTGCGGCCTGAGGAGACCCGCACCAGGGCCCCATGCACCTGGCTGATCAGGTTCGGAATCTCAGCCGCCGGCGTCGGATTGTTGCTGAGATAGGCCGACACGATGCTCGCGGTCAGCTCGATGAAATTCTTCGCCCCCGCGTCCGACATGCGCCCATTCCTTCTCCCGCTTAAGTCTCACGGGATTGACGACATCACAGTATTCCGTGTCAAGAATACATTCGGCTGAAATAGGACAACTGACGACGGTGCGTTGATTACTGATGAACGGCGCCGCTTTACTTGCAAGCGTGACCTCAACCGCGCTGGTCAAGATGCGCGCGGAGCTCGTCGATCGAGGCAAAGCGCATCATGCCTTCCGGCATCTGTGCCTCGATCGAGCCGTCGGAATAGAGCGAATAGGCCATGCCGTCGACGACGCCGGATTTGAGTACGGTCACGGGTGTCGGCTCGGCAGGTGGTGGCGGCTCGGGTGCAGGCGGTGGGACGGCCTCCGCAAAGGTCGGCGGGGAGCGCGGCGGCGGACGGCGCGGGGCGGCCGGTGGCTCCGGCGAGCGCATCCGGTCCGGCTTCGGCCAGGCAACGTCAAAGCTCGCAGGCGGAAGGTCCGGGGCCTCACGGGGCTCCGCAGGCGGCTGCGGCGGCGCACCTTCAGTGGTCTTCGCCTCCGCGCGCTCGCGCTCCTTGCGGGAGGTCGAGGCGAACAGCAGGTTGCGGCGGCGGGGCGCCTCTGGAGCGGCGGGCGGCGTAGGAGCTTCCGGCTCCTGCGCTCCCTCGACGCGCGGACGCTCGCGCGCAGCAGCTTCGCTCTGCCAGGGCGGCGGACCTGCGGACGGCGGTGGCGCCGGCTCGATTCTCGCCGCCGCGGTGGGCACCGGTTCGGGCGCAACCGCGCCAGGCACGGCGAGGCCCGGCAGCACGGGCCTCACCCGAACCTCGGACGGGGCGACCACGCCCGCCAGCCGGCGAGCGACGCTCTTGAGCTCAAGCAGCACCAGATGCAGGCCGACCAGTAACATTCCGGAGCAGACGCCAATGGTGCCGGAGATTATGAGAGTCCCACCGAGGCTGAATTCCCTGATCGTCAGGCCGAAAATGATCGCAAGGAGACCCGCCAGGACGGCGCAAATCCCCACGATCAACAATGCCAAATTCATCGAACTCACCCCCGGCCGCGCAGCCGCCGCTGGGCCACGATACCGCCATACGATGTTCCTCGCCAACGGCCAATTCTAGGCAGTGTTCCTAAAGGGAAGGAAATCAGGGACTTATTCACGTTCCCTTCAGCTCCGGCTCGCTACTGCTGGGCTGCTCTCAAGTAACCGGAATTGCTGCGTCGCATCAGGAATTTAGCCATAATGCCCAATTACTTGGTAATGGAACTGCGCTATACGGAGTCCGGGGAGCAGGCCCGCGCGCACCAGCAGGGCCAAAAGGGGATTCCGGGGCACCGATAGCCATGACATCCATCACGACTTCGGCGATCGACGCGCCTCAGCGGCGCTCGGTCGAACGAACCTGCGACGATCTCGCCATGCTGGTGCTGGCCGCGGTCGCCGTCATTGCGGGCTTGACCTTCCGGGACTACGGGCTGGGTTGGGACGACTACACACACGCGGAATACGCCGACCTGCTGCTGCGCATGTTCGGTTCCGGGTTCAGGGACACGGCGGCGCTCTCCTTCGCCAACCTCTACATGTATGGCGGCGGCTTCGACATGATCGCGGCCCTGCTCCACAAGGTCATTCCGCTCGAGCTGTTCGAGACCCGCCGTCTGGTCGGCGCCATCGTCGGCGTGATCGGGCTTGCCGTGACCTGGCGGCTCGGCCGCCGCATCGGCGGACCACTCGCAGGCCTCGCGGCACTGCTCCTGCTCGCGCTCTGCCCGATCTTCTACGGCCACATGTTCATGAACCCGAAGGATGCACCCTTCGCGGTGGCCATGATCATCCTGATGCTCGGCCTCGTCCGGCTCGCAGAGGAATATCCGCAGCCGTCGCCGCGCACGGTCCTGATCGTCGGCCTGGGTGCCGGCCTTTCGCTGGGCTGCCGTGTTCTCGGCGGGCTCGCACTGGTCTACGCCGTGCTCGGCTTCATGCCGCTGTTCCTGGAGGAATTGCGCACCGAAGGTTTGCGCGAGTCGGTCCGCCGCTTCGCCCATGTCGTCTATGTGCTGCTGCCCGGCCTCACGCTCGGCTACCTCGTGATGGGCCTGATCTGGCCGTGGTCGATCATGGAACCCGGCAATCCCTTCGAGGCGCTGACCTACTTCTCGCATTTCTTCGAGAAGCCGTGGAAGGAGATGTTCGACGGCGCGATCGTGTCGGTGCCCGACATGCCCTGGTCCTATCTGCCGACGCTGTTCGCGCTGCAGCTGCCCGAAGTGATGCTGGTGCTGATGGGCGGCGCCGTGGTCGGCACCTTTGCGCTGCTGCCGCGGAACGACGTTCCGGCGCGCCGCAAGACCATTCTCCTGATGCTGACGCTGGCTGCGACCCTGCCGCTCGCGATCGCGATGGTGAAGCGCCCGGCCCTGTACAACGGCATCCGCCATTTCGTCTTCGTGATCCCGCCGATGGCGGTGCTAGGCGGTGTCGCCTTCGCCTGGGCCATGGAGCGCCTGCGCGCCAATCACCGCATCTGGCAGCCGGTCCTGCTCGGCACCTTCTGCTTTGGCCTTGCGCTGTCGCTCGCCGAGATGATCCGCCTGCACCCCTATCAGTACACGCACTTCAATCACATCGCGGGAACCGTGCGCGGCGCCGACGACCGCTTCATGCTGGACTATTGGGGTCTCGCCCTGAAGCAGGCCTCCGACGAACTGCGCGAGCAGCTGGTCGAGCGCCAGGAAGTGCCGCCTGCAAACCGCAAATGGAAGGTCGCGGTGTGTGGTCCGCAGCGCCCGGCCCAGGTCGCGCTTGGGCCCGACTTCACCATCGGCTGGGATTCCAACGCAGCCGATTTCGCCATGACGCTCGGCGAATTCTACTGCAAGGGTCTCACCGCGCCCGTCATGGTCGAGATCAAGCGCGACGACGTGGTATTCGCCCGCGTCTACGACATCCGCGGCCGCAGCATTTCCAGCCTGCTGTCGATCCCGGCGCCGTAATAATTTTCTCCTGTACGTAGCCCGGACGGAGTGCAAGCGAAATCCGGGCGCTTCCGCCTTCGCTCTTCGAGCTACGGTGAAAGCTCCATGCGGGCTACGCGCGACAGCCACGCTCTTCGCGCCTTGCCCCCAGCCCCGCCCAAGACTACGGTCGCTTCCTGCAACAACGATGTTCGGAGAAAATTGCCATGTCGCCAGCGGAAGCGCGCCTGAGGGAAGTGCCGTCGAACATGACGGAGGCGGAGTGGCAGCAACGGGTCAATCTCGCCGCCTGCTATCGCCTGGTCGCGCTGTACGGCTGGGACGATCTGGTCGACACCCACATCTCCGCGCGCGTCCCCGGTCCCGATCATCACTTCCTGATCAATCCTTACGGATTGATGTTCGAGGAAATCACGGCCTCCAGCCTCGTCAAGGTCGATCTGCACGGCAACCAGCTGTCCGAGAGCGAATACAGCATCAACCCGGCCGGCTTCACCATCCATTCGGCGATCCACGAAGTGCGCGAGGACGCGATCTGCGTGCTGCATCTCCACACGCTCGACGGCACTGCGGTGTCGAGCAGCGCGGAAGGCCTGTTGCCGCTGAACCAGACCGCGCAGCTCGTCACCCACGACCTCGCCTATCACGACTATGAAGGCATCGCGCTCGATCACGACGAGCGGCCGCGGCTGCAGAAGGATCTCGGCAACCACAACCACATGCTGCTGCGCAATCACGGCACGCTGACGGTCGGCCGCTCGGTCGCCTCCGCCTTCGAGCGCATGTATCATCTCGAGCGCGCCTGCTCGATGCAGGTGCGGACGCGTGCGCTGGGCACGCCGGTCTATCCGGTCGAGGAGATCGCGATCGAGAAGAACACCGAGCTCTTGTCCAATCGCGACCGCGCCGAGCTGCGCGCCACCACCCTGGTGTGGCCGCCCTTGCTGCGCAAGCTCGACCGCGAGCTTCCGGGCTACCGGTCTTGAGATTTTCGCGATTTCGTGTAGGGTAGTTTTCGAACGACCTCTGCACGTTTTGGAATGAAACGCCGCCCAATTCCGGGCGGCGTTTTTATTTGTTCATCACGCCCGTCATTCCGGGGCGCGCTACGCGGTCACTTCACCTCCGCCAGCGCGGCGAGGATGCGGGCCCAGGAGCGGATGCCTTTCTGGAAGCTCCGCAGGTCGTATTTCTCGTTTGGTGAGTGGATGTTGTCGTCGTCGAGGCCAAAGCCCACCAGCAGCGAGTCGAGGCCGAGCGTGCGCTTGAAGTCGGCGACGATCGGGATCGAGGCGCCCGATCCCATCAGCACGGTCTCCTTGCCCCACTCGTCGGCCAGCGCCTTGCTGGCGGCAGCGAGCGGCTTCATGGTCCAGTCGAGCGCAACTGCGGGCGCGGCGGAATGGTCGCCGAACTCGACCTTGCAGTCGCCGGGAATGCGCGCCGTCACGTAATCACGGAAAGCCTTGCGGATCTTTTGCGGGTCCTGGCCCTGCACCAGACGGAACGAGACCTTGGCCGAGGCATGCGAGGGAATCACCGTCTTGGAGCCTTCGCCGATGTAGCCGCCCCAGATGCCGTTGACGTCGCAGGTCGGACGCGTCGAGGCCTGCTCGACCAGGAGCCTGCCCTTCTCGCCAGCCGGCAGCGACAGCCCGACCGGCTTGAGGAAGGTCTCGGGCGTGAAATCAAGCTTCTTCCACTGCTCCAGGATGTCGGGCGGCGTATCCTTCACCCCGTCATAGAAGCCGGGGATGGTGATGCGGTTGTCGTCGTCGAACAGGCCGCCCAGAATTTTAGTGAGCAGACGGATCGGGTTCATCGCGGTGCCGCCGAACACACCGGAATGCAAATCGCGATTGGCGGCGGTGATCTTCAGCTCTTCATAGAGCAGGCCGCGCAGCGAGGTCGTGATCGCCGGCGTGGTGGGATTCCACATGCCGGTGTCGCAGACCAGCACGTAGTCGGCCTTGAACTCGTCCTTGTTGGCCTCGATGAAGGGCACGAAATTCTTCGAGCCGACCTCCTCCTCGCCTTCGATCAGGAAGGTGATGTCGATCGGCAGTGAGCCCGTCACCTTCTTCCAGGCGCGGCAGGCTTCGACGAAGGTCATCACCTGACCCTTGTCGTCCTCGGCGCCGCGCGCGACGATGATCTTGCGGCCATCGGCATGATCGGTGACGACGGGCTCGAACGGCGGACGGTGCCAGAGATCGAGCGGGTCGACCGGCTGCACGTCGTAATGGCCGTAGAACAGCACGTGCGGCCGTCCGCCCGCGCCGGTCTTGCCGACGACGGCCGGATGGCCTGCGGTCGGCCTCACCTCGGTGGCAACACCGAGACTGGCGATGTCCTTGGCGAGATGCTCGGCCGCGGCCTTACAATCATCCGCAAAGGCCGGATCGGCCGAGATCGACTTGATCCGCAACAACGAGAACAGGCGCTCCAGGCTGTTGTCGAAATCCTTGTCGATGTGGTCGAGCACGGATTGGAGCTGCGCATTGGCCATGATTGCGAATCCAAGTTGTTGGGCTCAAGAGGTCCCGGGTTTTAGCGCCGGCGCGGCCTCGGGACTAGCCGCAAGCGGCGGATGCCTGATGTGCCAGGCGAGGCACCCTGCGAGGACCGCGGTCGCAGCGAGGTTGTTGCCCCAAGCCTGGAAGGCGATCGGAAACCACGGCAATGACAGCAGCATGAGGATGCCGGCGGCACCCAGGGCGAGCCAGGTTCCCAGGCGCACCTGCGCTCGCTCGTCGAATGCGGCGCGATGCATCAACACCGTCACCGGGAAGTACAGCCACATGAAATAGTATTGCCGGGCCAAGGGCGAGGCTACCGTCATGAGGCAGAACAAGATGCCGAGCTCCTCGGCATCCGAGCGCGCCGTCCGCCGCGCTTGCCGCGGCATGATCGCAACGAAGCCGAGCCCGAGCAGCGCCGACAGCGCAAGCACGATCCAGTTCGCCGTCCTGTAGTCGACGTCGATCACGTTCATGGTGCGCGGCGGCTTGTTGGGATCGTCCTGATTGTAGTTGATCGGCCGGACCAGGCGATGCGTGACGGCAATGAGGGACTGGTTGACCCACGACCAGTTCTGCTCGCGACGCTGGCCAAAGCCCTTTTCCGAGCTGGTCCCGACCATGCCCTGGTACCAGGTCGCCAGCTCGGCCGCGTTGCGTTCGAAGCCGCGGATCGGTGCCGGCACGACATAGAGAAGAATGCCGGTGAAGACGATCGTGCTGACCAGGGCCGCCCATTTGCGCCGCCAGGCCAGATAGGGCAGCACGGCGATCGGGAACACCTTAATGGCGGCGGCGAGCGCGAACATGAAGCCGGCCAGCCACGATCGCTGATGCCGCAAGCTCCAGAAGCCGTAGAGCATCATCGCCAGCAGGAGAAGGTTCGGCTGGCCGAGGTCGAACATGTCGAACACGAAGGTCACGGTGACGGCGACCGGCAGCGCCTCGAGCCAACGACCCGGCGCGCGGTCCGAGCCGGTCATGACCTGGGAGAACGCCGCGGTGTACCACCACGCCACGGCGTTCAAGATCGACAGGACGACATAGAGCGGGATCTTGCCGAACCAGCTCGGGATCGCCAACAGGATTGCCGGCAGCGGTGGATAGATGAAATCGAAATGCTCGACGGCTGTGGCAGGATACAGCGGCCCACCCTCCAGGACCTGCTGTCCGGCCCAGTACCAGAGCGAGTAGTCCTTGGTCTTGCCGTGCCCTAAAATCTCGGGGACGAGCACGTCGGCGGTCAGGAGGACGCAGCAGAACAGAAAAAGCAGATCCAGCGGCGCACCCAGCGACGGGCGTCTGGCTGCGTCAGGCTTGCCTAATTGGGCGGGCGGGTTCACGGTGTGGTCCTGAACGGCGACGACACAGGACCTAGCAGACCGGCGAAGGCTTGCAGAGCCCCTCACCTGAAATTGTGCGCCGTGGTAGCTCGGACGAGCAAATATCAGGCGACGGTCAAAGTCCTAGAGCTTCATGACCGGATACGGCGACTGCCTCAAACCAGGCGCTCTGCCTATCGCCGCAGCAATCCGCCGAGCGCGCCGCGGACCAGGGTGCGGCCGATCGAGCCGCCGAGCTGGCCGCCAATCGACTTGCCGACATTGGCGGCCAGTCCGCCGATCACCTGATTGGTGACCGATCGCGTCACGTCTCGCGCAATGACCTGGCCGGTCGACAGACGGCCCCGCTTGACGTTGGTACCGAAGATGGTGCCGACGATCGAGCCGATCTGGCCCAGGATGCCGCCGCCTCCGCCGGCCGGAGCGTCCGCCGTGGCCGCCGTGGCGGCGATGCGTTTCTGAATCATCTCGTAGGCGGACTCGGAATCGACGGCGGTGTCATATTTGCCCTTCACCGGGCTTGCAGCCATGATCGCCTTGCGCTCGTCCGGCGTGATCGGTCCGATGCGGGCCGACGGCGGCCGGATCATCACCCGCTCCACCATCGAAGGCGTGCCGTTGCCCTCGAGGAAGGACACCAGCGCCTCGCCCTTGCCGAGCTCCATGATCACCTTCGCGGTGTCGAGCTTCGGGTTGGGCCGGAAGGTCTGCGCCGCAGCGGCGACCGCCTTCTGGTCGCGCGGGGTGAAGGCGCGCAGCGCGTGCTGCACCCGGTTGCCCAATTGTCCGAGCACGCGGTCGGGCACGTCGATCGGGTTTTGCGTCACGAAATAGACGCCGACACCCTTGGATCGGATCAAACGCACCACCTGCTCGATCTTGTCCATCAGCGCCTTGGGCGCGTCGTTGAACAACAGATGCGCTTCGTCGAAGAAGAACACGAGCTTCGGCTTGGGCAGATCGCCAGCTTCGGGCAGCTCCTCGAACAGCTCCGACAACATCCACAGCAGGAACGTCGCATAAAGCCTGGGGCTCTGGAGCAGCTTGTCGGCGACCAGGATGTTGACCATGCCGCGTCCGTCGCGGTCGGTCTTCATGAAGTCCTTCAGCGTCAGCGCCGGCTCGCCGAAGAATTTGGTGCCGCCCTGGTTCTCCAGCACCAGAAGCTGGCGCTGGATGGTGCCGACGGTCGCTTTGGTGACGTTGCCGAAGCCCTGAGCGGCCTTGCGGATGGCGGCGAGCGGATCCTCTTCCGCATCCGCCCCCTTCTTTCCGCTGTCGGGCACGATGGCATCGAGCAGCGCCCGCAAGTCCTTCATGTCGATCAAAGTCAGGCCGTTGTCGTCGGCGACGCGGAACGCGACGTTGAGCACGCCTTCCTGCACATCGTTCAGGTCCAGCATGCGCGCGAGCAGAAGCGGCCCCATTTCCGTGACGGTGGCGCGCACCGGGTGGCCCTGCTCGCCGAATACGTCCCAGAACACCGTCGAGAACTGATCGGGCTGGAATGACAGCCCCATTTCGGTGGCGCGCTTGACGATGAAATCCTTGGGTTCGCCGACCTGGCAGATGCCGGAGAGATCGCCCTTGATGTCGGCTGCGAAGACCGGAACACCGGCGCGCGCAAATCCTTCTGCCATCACTTGCAGCGATACGGTCTTACCGGTTCCAGTTGCACCCGTGACGAGGCCGTGGCGATTGGCGAGCGCCAGCGTCAGCCAAGCCTGCTCGTCTCCCTTGCCGACAAAGATCTTCTCGTCGGTATCGCCGAGCTTGCTGTCCTGTGCGGTCATTATTCTCTCTGATCTCTCTGCCGAGTTTCCCGTATTGAAACTCAAATGCACCAGTTCCGTAGTTTAACGCATCTCGTGCACCGATTGAAACCGTTCAACGCGCCCAAGCATGCGACATTGTCGGACGAGAACGATCGACATAAGCCGAAAGTGGGAACGAGCCGTTCGCAACGCGGCAAATTATCGCCGATTCGTCCTCGGCTCTTGCACGACTGCAACACCTTTCGCGCGTTCGAAGCTGAATCGCGGCGGCGCGTGCGTTCATCGCTTGAATTTCACATCACACCGGCTCAAGATCATTTTTCGAAAGCAATACTCCGGCATGTAAACCGGCTGAGGGGCGGGTCTTATGGACGAGCTGATCGGACGGCTGGCGGCAAGCGCCGGCATAGATGGTGCTGTCGCTGAAAAGACCGTCGGCATCATCCTGGGCTTCCTCCGCAGTGAGGGTCCTTCCGACAGCGTGCAGGCCCTGATCGACCAAATCTCCGGAGCGGAAGCTGCGATCGAGGCATCCAGGAGCGGCGGCGGCCTGTCGCGGCTGATGGGCGGCGGCCTGATGGCCGTCGGCACCCGCCTGATGGGTCTGGGGCTCGGCATGTCCGAGATTCAAAATGTCGCCCGTGAACTTTTCCGCTACGGTCGCGACGAAATCGGAGCGGATCAGATGGGCAAGATCATTGCGGGGACGCCGGGCCTCAGCCAGTTCGCCTGAAGGCACGCATTTCACATCGAGCATCATGACATATCCGATCTCCGAGATTGAGGGCCTGCCTGCCTTTGCAGCCAACAAGTTGAAGGCGCAAGGAATCCGCACAACCGACGCGTTGCTCGAGGCGGCCTCGACCGTGAAGGGCCGCAAGGCGCTTTCCGCCAAGACGGGAATCAGCGAGCAGTCGCTGCTGGAGTGGGCCAACGTCTCCGACTACATGCGCATTCCCGGCATGGGCAAGGCCAAGGTCGGTCTGGTCCGCGCCGCCGGCGTCACCACCGTGCGCGAGCTCGCCTATCGAAATCCGGCAAGGTTGGCGCAGAGCATGCGCGAAGCCAACGAGAAGAAGAAGCTGGTCCGCATCCTGCCGTCGGAGAAGTCGGTCGGCGACATCATCGCCAAGGCCAAGAAGCTGCCGCCGAAGATCACGTATTAGACCGGACGTCTCGGCGCACGACCTGCAGCATTAGCTGTCGGTGTCATACCCCGCGAAGGCGGGTATCCAGCACGCCATGGCTCCTCCGTATCACCGCACTGCCTCGGAATACTGGATTGCCCGCCTTCGCGGGCAATGACAGGGAGGGTGTTGGTCTTGACACCCCCTTCCCAACCGCGCAAAGCGGGCCGCATGAATGCCTCGCCCTCCCCTTCCGTCCCGCCGGCCGGCTCGGCCGGGGCCGATGTGCTGCGGACGCTGCTGGAACAGCCTCTTCCTGCAGTGATGGGCGTGCTCAACATCACCCCGGATTCATTCTCCGACGGCGGTGCCTTCATCGCACCAGATCAGGCACTCGCGCGGGCGCAGGCGATGATCGCCGATGGTGTCGACATCATCGATGTCGGCGCCGAGTCCACCCGGCCCTACAAGGGCGCCCGGCCGGTCACGGCGGCGGAAGAGCTCGCGCGGCTGAAGCCGGTGCTGGCTGGCGTCGTGGCGCTCGGTGTGCCCGTTTCGATCGACAGCATGAAAGCGGAGGTGGTGAAATTCGCGCTCGATCAGGGCGCGGCGATCGCCAACGACGTCTGGGGCCTGCAACGGGATGCCGACATGGCGCCGTTGATCGCCGCAAGGGGCGTCCCCGTCATCGTCATGCACAACCGCGACAGTGTCGATCCCGCCATCGATATCGTCGCGGACATGAAAGCATTCTTCCTGCGCTCGCTGGACATCGCCGCAAAAGCCGGCATCGCGCGCGAGAGCATCGTGCTCGATCCCGGCATCGGCTTCGGCAAGACGGCCGAGCAGAGCATGATCGCCCTGGCGCGCTTGCGCGAACTCGACATGTTCGGCCTGCCGATCCTCGTTGGTGCCTCGCGAAAACGCTTCATCGCCTCGGTGTCGCCGTCGGAGCCATCGGAGCGGCTCGCCGGCTCGATCGCGGCACATCTGATCGCCGCGCAACGCGGTGCGAAGATCATCCGGACCCATGACGTCGCCGAAACCCTGCAGGCCCTGCGGGTGGCGCATGCAATCGAGAGCAAGCAATGACCGATACGATCTTCGTCACCGGCCTGTCGATCCATGCCCGCCACGGCGTGATGGATCACGAAACCGAGGTCGGCCAGCGTTTCGTCATCGACCTCGAACTCTACACCGATCTGTCGGAGCCGTCGCGCAGTGACCGGCTCGCCGACACCGTGTCCTACGCGGATGTCGTCGCGACCACGACGGCGGCGTTCAAGAACACCAACTACAAGCTGCTGGAGCGCGCCGCCGGCGCGGTCGCCGATGCCATCCTGTCGCACTTCCCGCGCATCCGCGCGGTGAAGGTCACCGTGCACAAGCCGCACGCGCCGATCGCTGCGATCTTCGACGACGTCGGCATCATGCTGACCCGCTCTCGGCATCCGTAATATGGCGAGCGTGCTGATCGCACTCGGCGGCAATGTCGGCGATGTCCGCGCGACCTTCGCCAAGGCGATCGCGCATATCTGCGGCATGGCGCAGGCCGCGCTGATCGCGCGCTCGTCGGACTATACGACCCCGCCCTGGGGCGATGAGAACCAGGCTCCCTTCATCAACGCCTGCATCGAGATCGAGACCAGTCTCGATCCACACGCGCTGTTGTTCGTGCTGCAGAAAGTCGAGCAGAAATTCGGCCGCACGCGGACCAAGGAACGGCGCTGGGGCCCGCGCACGCTCGATCTCGACATGATCGCCTATGACGACGTCAGTTTGCAGAAGCCGGATTTGACGCTGCCGCATCCACGCCTGTTCGAGCGCGCCTTCGTGCTGGTGCCGCTGGCCGAAATCGCGCCCGACCGCATCATCTCAGGCATTCGCGTGCGTGACGGGCTCGCCAGCGTCTCGACGCAAGGCATTGAGCGGCTTCCGGATACCGGTTAACCAAAAACAACCGTTTGCAGGGACGGTCGGCCGTGGCAATTTCGCCTGCGAATAACAAGATTTTCGGGAGCCCATCGCCGCATGACCTCCGTGACTGACGACCTGCCGCTGGCGGCGGATTTTCCCAAAGCCACCGTGGAGGACTGGCGCAAGCTGGTCGACGGCGTGCTGAAGGGCGCGCCGTTCGAGAAGCTGGTCGGCAAGACCTATGACGGCCTCAAGATCGATCCGCTCTATCCGCGCGCCAAGGGCGTTGCGCCCGTGGTCGGCCGGCCGGCGGCGGCGCCGTGGCAGATAATGCAGCGGATCGACCATCCCGATACGGCGCTCGCGAATGCGCAGGCCTTGCAGGATCTGGAGAACGGCGCGACGGGGCTCGCGCTGGTGTTCGCCGGCGGCAATGCGGCCCATGGATTTGGCCTGGAACCTACGGCCGACGCCGTTGCCAAGGTGTTGAGCGGGATACATCTCGACGCAGGGATCGGCATCGAGCTCGAGATCGGACCGCAATCGCGCATGGCCGCGATCCATGTCGCGGAATATGTCGAGAGCAAGGGGTTCGATCCCGCAGCCTGCAACATCCGCTTCGGGCTCGATCCGCTCGCGGCCGCCGCAGCGTGGGGCCACAGCCCCTATACCTGGGACGAGATCGTTCCGGCCATCACCGGCGCCATCAGGGGCCTGGCCGCACTCCGTTTCAAGGGACCGTTTGCGTCCGCCGACGGGCGCGTGATCCATGATGCCGGTGGTTCGGAAGTGCAGGAGCTTGCCTTCGTGCTTGCCTGCGGCGTCGCTTACTTACGCGCCATCGAAGGCGCTGGCATCCCCCTCGAGCAGGCGCAGGGCATGGTCTATGCGCGGCTTGCTGCGGATGCCGATCAGTTCCTGACCATGGCCAAATTCCGCGCGCTGCGGCTGTTGTGGGCGCGCATCGAGACGGCTTGCGGGCTCGCGCCAAAGCCGCTGTTCATCGCCGCCGATACGGCCTGGCGCATGCTGACGCAGCGCGATCCTTACGTGAACATGCTGCGCGCGACCATGGCAACGTTCGCGGCAGGACTGGCCGGCGCCAACGCGATCACCGTGCTGCCGCATACGCTGGCGCTCGGCCTGCCCGATCCGTTCGCGCGCCGCGTGGCGCGCAATACCCAGCTTCTGCTGCTGGAAGAAAGCAACCTCGCCAAGGTCAGCGATCCCGCAGCCGGCGCAGGCGGCATCGAGACGCTGACAGGGCAACTGTGCGAAGCGGCCTGGGCGCTGTTCCAGGAGAGCGAGACAGCCGGCGGCGCTTTCGCGGCGCTTCAGCAGGGCGTGTTCCAGAGCAAGGTCGCGGGCGCGCGAAAGGCGCGCGCCGCCAACATCGCAAAGCGCCGCGACGTGCTGACCGGTGCCAGCGAGTTTCCGAATCTCCATGAGAGCGAAGCCACCGTACTGAAGGCAACGCCGATCGTCCTTCCGCCCTATGGGGAACAGCGATACAAGTTCGAGGCGCTGCCGCCGATCCGGCTGGCGGAACCGTTTGAGGCGCTGCGCGACAAGTCCGACGCGGCGCTGAAGGTGCGGGGCACGCGGCCAAAGGTTTTCCTGGCCAATCTCGGCACGCCAGCCGATTTCACGGCGCGCGCGACCTTCGCCAAAAGCTTCTTCGAAGCCGGCGGCATCCAGGCCGTCGACAGCGAGGGCTTTACCGATCCGGCCAAGCTGGCCGCCGCCTTCAAGGCCTCCGGCGCGGAGCTCGCCTGCCTCTGTTCCAGCGACAAGGTCTATGCCGGTCAGGCGGAACCGGCCGCCCGGGCGCTGCAAACGGTGGGCAGCAGACATATCTATCTGGCAGGCCGCCCGACCGATGGCGAGGCGGCGCTGCGCGCGGCCGGCGTCACGGGCTTTGTCTTCGCCGGAGGCGACGCGCTTGCGACGCTGCAAGACGCCTATCGACGGATGGAGCAGCCATGACTGAAACCGGCAAACCCGTTCTCACCGGCGGCTGCCAATGCGGCGCCGTGCGCTTTGCAGTCATGACGGCACCGACCAGGATTTCGATCTGCCATTGCCGGATGTGCCAGAAGGCGAGCGGCGCGCCGTTCGCCTCCTTTGCCGATATCAACAAGACGGACTTTGCCTGGACCAAGGGACAGCCCTCGTTCTTCCGCTCTTCCACCATCGCCGAGCGTGGCTTTTGCGCCGGCTGCGGCACGCCACTGAGTTTTGGCCGCATCGACGGCGACCGGATCGAGATCATGACCGGTACCTTCGACCACCCCGACCGCGTCATCCCGACGCGGCAGTTCGGCACCGAATCCCGCCTCGGCTGGGTGGTCGGCATCGCCAACCTGCCGAGCCAGACCACGCAGCAGAATTACGGACCGGAGAAGATGGCGACCATCGTCAGCTATCAGCATCCGGATCATGATTGAGTGCTTTTGATATGGTTGAAGCCATGAGCCGCATTCCCAATTTCGCCGACGTCGCCTTCGACCGGACCGCCCCCGCTGCGCCAGCCGGCAGCGCCGAGCCGTGGCTGACGCCCGAGGGCATTCTGGTGAAGCCCGTCTATGGCGAGGCGGATCTCGGCGGGCTCGATTTCCTCGAGACCTATCCGGGCATCGCGCCGTTCCTGCGCGGGCCCTACCCGACCATGTACGTCAACCAGCCCTGGACCGTCAGGCAATATGCCGGCTTCTCGACGGCTGAGGATTCCAACGCGTTCTACCGCCGCAACCTCGCGGCGGGGCAGAAAGGCCTCTCGGTCGCCTTCGATCTCGCCACCCATCGCGGCTATGACTCTGATCATCCGCGCGTCGGCGGCGACGTCGGCATGGCCGGCGTTGCCATCGATTCCATCTACGACATGCGCACGCTGTTCGCGGGCATTCCGCTCGACCAGATGAGCGTATCCATGACCATGAACGGCGCGGTGCTGCCGATCCTCGCGCTCTACGTCGCGGCCGCCGAGGAACAGGGCGTACCGCCGGAAAAGCTCTCTGGCACCATTCAGAACGACATTCTGAAAGAGTTCATGGTGCGCAACACCTATATCTATCCGCCCGCGCCATCGATGCGGATCATCTCGGACATCTTCGCCTACACCTCGCAAAAGATGCCGAAGTACAATTCGATCTCGATCTCCGGCTATCACATGCAGGAGGCCGGCGCGACGCAGGATCTCGAGCTTGCCTATACGCTCGCCGACGGCGTCGAATATCTGCGTGCCGGCCTTGCCGCCGGCCTCGACGTCGACCGTTTCGCGCCGCGGCTGTCGTTCTTCTGGGCGATCGGCATGAACTTCTTCATGGAAGTCGCCAAGCTGCGCGCGGCGCGGCTGCTCTGGGCGAAGCTGCTGAAGCCGTTCAATCCGAAGGACCCGCGGTCGCTGTCACTGCGCACGCACAGCCAGACCTCGGGCTGGTCGCTGACCGCGCAGGACGTCTTCAACAATGTGATGCGCACCACGGTGGAAGCGATGGCGGCCACCCAAGGCCACACGCAGTCGCTGCACACCAATGCGCTTGACGAAGCGCTGGCCTTGCCGACCGACTTCTCGGCGCGCATCGCCCGCAACACCCAGCTGTTCCTGCAACAAGAGAGCGGCACCACCCGCATCATCGATCCCTGGGGCGGCTCGTACTATGTCGAGCGGCTGACGCGCGACCTCGCGGCCAAGGCGTGGGGCCACATCCAGGAGGTCGAGGAGCTCGGCGGCATGGCAAAAGCCATCGAAGCCGGCGTGCCAAAACTGCGCATCGAGGAGGCCTCGGCCAAGACGCAAGCCCGCATCGATGCCGGCAAGCAGGCGGTGATCGGCGTCAACAAGTACAGGCCGACCGACGAGGACAAAATCGAGATCCTGAAGGTCGACAACACCAATGTCCGCCGGCTTCAGATCGACAAGCTCCAGCGGCTGAAAGCCGAACGCAACCAGAAGGACGTCGATGCCGCGCTCGCCGCGCTGACGCGCTCGGCCGGTGAAGGCAATGGCAATCTGCTCGCGCTCGCGATCAACGCGGCACGCGCCAAGGCGACCGTCGGCGAAATTTCGGACGCGATGGAAAAGGTGTTCGGCCGCCACCGCGCCGAGATCAAGTCCATCACCGGCGTCTACAAACGGGAGGCGTCCAGCATGGGCAACCGGGTCGAGAAGGTTCAGGCGCTGATCGACGCGTTCGAGGAGGCGGAAGGCCGCCGCCCGCGCATCCTGGTCGCCAAGATCGGCCAGGACGGCCACGATCGGGGCCAGAAGGTGATCGCGTCGGCATTTGCCGATATCGGCTTCGACGTCGACATCGGGCCGTTGTTTGCCACCGCTGACGAAGCCGCACGGCAGGCCGTCGAGAACGACGTCCACATCCTCGGAGTCTCCTCGCTCGCCGCCGCCCACCTTACCGCGGTGCCGGAATTGAAGGCCGCGCTGAAGAAGCAGGGCCGCGACGACATCATGATCATCGTCGGCGGGGTAGTGCCGCCGCAGGATTACGATGCGCTCTACGCGGCCGGCGCCGAGGCCATCTTCCCACCCGGCACGGTGATCGCGGATGCGGCCGAGGAGCTGATCCGCAAGCTGAATGCCCGGCTCGGCCATAGCGAGGCAGCGGAGTAGATGATGGACTGGCCGTGTAGCCGGCCAGATTGTGTCCATGACACGCGACGAAATCATCGCGGCGATACGCAAGAACGCCGACGCCATCAAAGGCAAGGGCGTCTCGAAGCTTGCCATTCTCGGCTCGCGGGCAGGCGAAGACTACCGCGCCGCCAGCGATATCGACATTCTGGTCGAGGTCGAACCTGAGACCACTTTCTCGCTACTAAACCTGATCGATGTCGAACACATCATCGAGGACGCGACCGGTTTGCGTGCGCAGGCAACCGTTCGCCGCTCGATGTCGCCCCGCTTTGCGCCACACAGCGCAGACGACATTCTGGAAATATTCTGACGCTCACGCGAGGAGCACAATCCTTGAAGTTCATGACCGGTTTGAGCGTCGCCCTGGCGCTTGGCGCAACGTGCGTGTTTTCCGCCCTCGCCGCCGATCCCAAGCCCGATGCCGTCCTCAAGACCAAGAACATCGCGGCGCGCGTCCTGCTCGACGACACGATCAGGGCCGATCCTGCCCTCGCGGCCGATTGCCTCGCTGAGGGGAGAAACTGGCTCGACAAGAGCGCGGCGGAAGCGGCGGCCACGCGCAAGACCGACCCGGAGCTCTTCAGGGATCGCGCCTGGGAATTCGAGCGCAACTACACCGTCGATTCGGTGGTCGGCGGCCGCTATGTCAGCATCGTCAGGTCCGAGTATACGGACACTCTCGGCGCGCATCCCAATTCCGACACCAACACGATCTTGTGGGACAGAACCGAGAACAAGCGCAGCTCGATCCGCCCATTCTTCAACGAAACCGCCGACAACGGCCCGACCATGAAGGCGATGATGAAGGCCGTGATCGCCTCGCTCAGGATCGAGAAGAAGAAGCGTGATGTGCCCGACGTGGACGGCGACGATTGGGTCAAGAATATCAAGCCAAGCCTCTTGAAGATCGGCGCAGTGACCCTCGCGCCGTCAACCGAGATCGGAAAGAGCGCCGGCCTCAAGTTCTACTATCCACCCTATGCCGTCGGCCCCTATGTCGAGGGCGCATACGGCGCTTTCGTTCCGTGGGAAGCCTTGAAGCCCCATCTCTCGCCGGAAGGTCTGCGAATTTTCGGCGGCCAGCGGCCGAAGACCGACGGGGACGAAGGGCAGTAATCAGCCTTGAGCCGGCGCGCGTTGCTCACAACGCGTTGGTAGCGCTACCTTGCGGCCCCGCCGCAAAGCCGACTAGAATGCCGCTGTTGAGAAGAGCGCCCGACGTCACGGGCGCCGCTGGGAGGCATTCATGTCCAAGATTTCGCGCCGCGCGTTTGCGGCCTCGACCGCTGCAGTTGCAGCATCCGCCGCATTCGGCTTCAGGCCGGCCCTTGCACAAGCCTATCCGGCGCGTCCGGTCACCGTGATCGTGCCCTGGGGCGCGGGCGGCGGCACCGATGCCACCGCGCGCATCGTCGCGGCGCTACTGGAGAAGGACCTCGGCCAGCCCTTCAACGTGGTCAACCGCACCGGCGGCTCCGGCGTCGTCGGCCATAGCGCGATCGCGACCGCGCAGCCCGACGGCTACACCATCGGCATGCTCACGGTCGAAATCTCGATGATGCACTGGCAGGGCCTGACCGACCTGACGCCAAGGAGCTACACCCCCCTGGCGCTGATGAACGAGGATCCCCCCGGCATCCAGGTCTCCTCCTCCTCGCCCTACAAGACGGTCAAGGAGCTCGCCGATGCGATCAAGGCGGCGCCTCCCGGCAAGTTCAAGGCTTCCGGCACTGGCCAGGGCGGCATTTGGCATCTCGCATTGGTCGGCTGGATGCAGGCCATGGGGCTGCCCGCCAACCAGGTCGCCTGGGTGCCGTCGAACGGCGCGGCGCCCGCGATGCAGGATCTCGCCGCCGGCGGCCTCGACCTCACCACCTGCTCGGTGCCCGAAGCGCGCGCCATCATCGAGGCGGGCAAGGCCAAGAGCCTCGCCATCATGGCGCCTGCGCGCAACCCGATCTTCAAGGATGTGCCGACGCTGAAGGAGGCGATGGGCATCGACTACGCGACCGGCGCCTGGCGCGGCATCGGCGCGCCCAAGAACCTGCCGCCGGAGATCGCAACCAAGCTCACCGCGGCACTGAGGAAGGTCTACGACTCCGCCGAGTTCAAGGACTTCATGAGCAATCGCGGCTTCGGTACCGTTTGGGGCGATGCCGCTCACTTCGCCGGCTTCATGGACAAGGGCGACGCCCAGATGGGCGAAGCGATGAAGGCGGCCGGATTGAGCAAGGCGTGATCCGCACCTGCGACGCTCTGATCGCCTCTCCCCGCAAGCGGGGAGAGGGACCGCACCTCCCATAGGACCCCTCCCATGCGTCTTCCCGACTCCGTCACGGGATCGTTTCTCGTCGTGCTCGGCGCTGCAGCTGCCTACGGTGGCTGGATCCTGCCGCCGGTGCCGGGCCAGCCGGTCGGCCCCAACGTGTTTCCGCTGCTGATTGGCATGGGCCTCGCACTCTGCGGGCTCGCGATCGTGTTCGGCGTCGGTCATTCCTTCGAGGAAGAGGAAGAGCTCGTCCCGCTCGAGGACGGCCAGGCAGCCGCCCCGCCGCCGCAAGGAAAACTCCCAGGCAAGCTCTACGGCCTGCGCGCCTTGCTGCCGCCGGCACTGCTGCTGTTCTACGTCTTGGCCGCCGACCGGCTCGGCTTCATCATCACCGCGGCGATCATGGTCTACGTCACCTCGACCGCGCTCGGGGCGAAATGGAAGCTGGCGCTGCCGCTCGCGGCGCTCTCGCCCTTCGCCATCCACCTCATCTTCGGCAAGCTCTTGCGCGTGCCGCTGCCCGCCGGCCTGTTGCCGACGCCCTGGTAATCCCATGCTGAAAACCCTGCTTGACGCCTTCGCGCTGATATCCACCTGGGAGGTCATCATCGCGATGTTCGCAGCCTCCGTGTACGGCCTCGTGATCGGCTCGCTGCCGGGCCTGTCGGCGACGATGGCGACCGCCCTGCTCGTCCCCGTGACCTTCTATCTCTCGCCGATCGCGGCGATCGCGACCATCGTGGCGGCGTCCTCGATGGCGATCTTCTCCGGCGATATTCCCGGCGCGCTGCTGCGCATTCCCGGCACGCCCGCGTCCGCCGCCTACGCGGACGAAGCCTACGCCATGACGCGCAAGGGCCAGGCCGAGCTTGCGCTCGGTGCCGGCGTTTGGTTCTCCGCGGTAGGCGGCATCGCCGGCGTGCTGTCGCTGATGATCCTGGCACCGCCGCTCGCCGAGATCGCACTGTCGTTCTCGACCTTCGAATATTTCTGGCTGGCGCTGCTCGGTCTGATGTGCGCCACTCTGGTGGCGCGTTCCTCGCCGGTGAAGGCGATCGCGGGCATGTTCATCGGCCTGCTCGTCTCCTGCATCGGCATCGAGAACCCCGGCGGCGTGCCGCGCTTCACCTTCGGCATCACCGACCTGTTCGGCGGCATCGAGCCGATCCCGGCCCTCGTCGGCGTGTTCGCGGTGGCGCAGGTGATGCGGGCGATGCTGACGCCGGAACCGCCGCCGCTGCCGCGGCGCAAGTTCGGAAGCATCATGGCCGGCCAGTGGAAGCTGACGAAGTTGTATCACTGGCAGATGACGCGCGGGAACATCGTCGGCATCATCATCGGCGTGCTTCCCGGCGCCGGCGCCGACATGGCCGCCTGGGTGTCCTACGCGATGTCCAAGCGTTTCTCCAAGGAGCCGGAAAAGTTCGGCACCGGACATGTCGAGGGCCTGGTCGAAGCCGGCGCCAGCAACAATGCCAGCATCGCCTCGGGCTGGGTGCCGTCGCTGCTGTTCGGCATCCCCGGCGACACCATCGCCGCGATCGCGATCGGCGTGCTCTACATGAAGGGGCTCAATCCCGGCCCGACGCTGTTCACCGAGAAGGCGTCGAGCATGTATGCGATCTATCTGATGTTCATCATCGCGAACATCCTGATGATCCCGCTCGGCATCGCCATGATCCGGGTCGCTGCTTATATCCTGCTGGCACCACGTTCGACCGTGATGCCCATCATCATGCTGTGCTGCGCGGTCGGCTCGTTCGCGATCGGCAACAACATGTTCGGCGTCGTCACCGTCGCCGCGTTCGGCGTGATCGGCTATGTGATGGAGGCGAACGGCTATCCCGTCGCCGCGATGGTGCTCGGCATCGTCATGGGCACCATGGTGGAACAGGCCTTCGTCACCTCGCTGATCAAGTCCGACGGCAGCATCCTGCCGTTCTTCGAGCGGCCGGTGGCGGCCATCCTCGCCGCGATGGCGATTGGCGCCCTGCTCTGGCCGGTGATGGTGTGGGTATGGCGCAAGGTGAAGCAGCCGCAGACGGTCGTGGCGACATCCCGGTGATATCGGGCGGGCGGCCCTCGCCTGTCTCTCCCCGGCGTTGTAAAGCAGGGCATGACTGAGAAGAAGGCCTCGCCGGATATCAAATCCCTTGCCCGCGACTTGCGCACCGGCAGTCGCGCGGCCCTCGCCCGGGCCATCACGCTGGTCGAGAGCCGGCGCGCCGACCATCAGACGCTGGCGCGGGAGCTGGTGCAGATGCTGCTGCCGGACACCGGCAAGGCGTTTCGCGTCGGCATCACCGGTTCGCCCGGCGTCGGCAAATCCACCACGATCGATGCGCTCGGAACCTATCTGATCGAGCAGGGCCACAAGGTCGCGGTGCTCGCGGTCGATCCGTCCTCGGCGCGCAGCGGCGGCTCGATCCTCGGCGACAAGACGCGGATGGCGCGGCTCGCGGCATCGGACGATGCCTTCATCCGGCCCTCGCCCTCCTCGGGCACGCTCGGCGGCGTCGCCGCGAAGACGCGCGAGGCGATGCTGCTGTGCGAGGCCGCCGGATTCGGCGTCGTGCTGGTCGAGACAGTCGGCATCGGCCAGTCCGAGACCGCCGTGTGCGACATGACCGATTTCTTCCTTGCCTTGATGCTGCCGGGCGGCGGCGACGAACTACAAGGCATCAAGAAGGGCCTGGTCGAGCTCGCCGACATGATCGCGATCAACAAGGCCGACGGCGACAATCTCAAGCGCGCCAAGATCACCGCTGCCGACTATCGCGGCGCGCTGCATATCTTGGCACCGCGATCCGAGCATTGGCATCCGCCGGTCGAGACCTATTCGGCGCTCACAGGCGATGGCATCGCAAAGATCTGGCAGAAGGTTTTGGACCACCGCAAGGCGATGAACGCCTCCGGCGATTTCGCCGCGCGACGGCGCGAGCAGCAGGTGAAATGGATGTGGTCGATGCTGGAGCAGCGCATGCTGGCGCGGCTGCGCAGCGAGGCATCGGTGCGCACGAAAGTCCGGAAGATCGAGGCCGAAGTCGCCGACGGCCATCTCACGCCGGCGCTTGCCGCCGAGCAGATCCTGGAGTTGCTGCAATGAGCGACAAGCTCCGCATCCTCCTCACTGGGTTTGGTCCGTTTCCCGGCGCGCCCTATAACCCGACCCAGCCGCTGGTGGCGCGGCTGACGCAACTGCGCCGCCCGGCTCTCGACGATGTCACAATCGCGAGCCACATTTTCCCGGTGACCTATGCCGCGGTCGACCGGCAACTACCCGAGGTGCTCGCGGCGCGAAAGCCCGACGCGCTGCTGATGTTCGGCCTCGCGGCCCGCACGCCTTACCTGCGCATCGAGACCCGCGCGCGCAACGCCGTCACCATGCTCTGGCCCGATGCCGCCAACACCCGCTCCAGCAAGCGCGGCATCGCCGGCCATGCGGACGCGATGATGTTCGGCCCGCACACCGCAAGGCTGCTGCGCGCGGCGCGCCGCACCGGCATCGACGCGCGCGCCTCGCGCGATGCCGGCGCCTATCACTGCAACTACCTGAGCTGGCGCGCGATCGAGAACGTCAGGGCGGGTGGGCCACGGCTCGCGGCGTTCATCCATATCCCCCTGCTTGCGCGCAGCGGCGCAACCCGGCGCAAGGGCGCGCCGCGGATCACGCTGGAGGAGCTGGTGGATGCGGGGGAAGCCATGCTGATGGAGATGGTGCGGCTGGCAAGGAAAACACGCAGCCCGATTGCGTAAACATTTAACCCTACCGCGAACAATCCTCACGGCCCCGGCCACGCTGCGCTACCCAATCCCGCGCGGACACCTCCCGCGTCCGCCGGAGGACGCGTCATGCTCAATCGCCGTCACCTCATCGGAGCCTCAACCGCGGGCATTGCCGGTGCGCTGGCCACGCCTGTTGACGCCGCGCACGCGGCGCCGCTGACGTCGCTGCTCGGCCGCGATGCCACGCAATATGGTGTGCGACCCGGCAGCAGCGAGGATCAGACGCGCGCGCTGCAGCGCGCCATCGACGAGGCCGCGCGGGCGCAAACGCCGCTTGCCTTGCCGCCCGGCACCTACCGGACCGGTCTGTTGCGGCTCCCGAACGGCGCGCAACTGATCGGCGTGCGCGGCGCGACCAAGCTCGTGTTCACCGGCGGCGCCTCGGCGATCCAGAGCGACGGCGCCGATGCGATCGGCCTCACCGGCCTCACCTTCGACGGCGGCAATATCCCACTGCCGACGCGTCGCGGATTGGTTCACGTCCTCGGCGGCCGCGATGTCCGCATCACCGATTGCGAGATCACGAACTCCGGCGGCAGCGGCATCTGGCTCGAGCAGGTCGCGGGCGATATCTCCGGCAACATCTTCACTGACATCGCGGTGACGGCGGTGGTCTCGTTCGATGCCCGGGGCCTCAGCGTCTGCCGCAACACTATTCGCGGCACCAACGACAACGGCATCGAGATCCTGCGCACCGCGATCGGCGATGACGGCACGTTAGTCGCCGACAACCGCATCGAGGACATCAAGGCTGGGCCCGGCGGCTCGGGCCAGTACGGCAATGCCATCAACGCTTTCCGCGCCGGTAACGTGATCGTGCGCGGCAACCGCATCAGGAACTGCGATTACTCGGCGGTGCGCGGCAACTCGGCCTCGAACATCCACATCAGCGGCAACAGCGTCAGCGACGTGCGCGAGGTCGCGCTCTATTCCGAATTCGCGTTCGAGGCCGCGGTGATCGCCAACAACATTGTCGACGGCGCCGCCGTCGGCGTCTCCGTCTGCAATTTCAACGAAGGCGGCCGCATCGCGGTGGTCCAAGGCAACATCATCCGCAATCTGATCCCGAAGCGGCCGCTCGGCACCGCGCCGGACGACGATGCCGGCGTCGGCATCTACATCGAGGCTGATACCTCGGTCACCGGCAACGTGATCGAGAACGCGCCGTCCTACGGCATCGTCGCCGGCTGGGGCAAATATCTGCGCGATGTAGCAATCACGGGGAACGTGATCCGCAAGGCGCTGGCCGGCGTCGGCGTCTCCGTAATGCCGGGCGCCGGCACCGCGCTCGTCAACAACAACATGATCTCGGAAACGCCACGCGGCGCCGTGGTCGGGCTCGACCACGCGCGTGCGGTGACCTCCGATCTGTCGGCCGAAGGAGCGCAGCGTTTCGCGCAGGTGGTGGTCGGCGGCAATGCGGTGCGGCGGTAGGCGCGCGGCCGGAAAGACGGGCCGTGCATCCTTCGAGGCTCTCAAAACGGCGCGTTGCGCCGCTGTGCTCGCACCTCAAGGATGACGGAGCGAGAAATGGCGTTGCTCCCCTCTGCCCACGCTCCGGAGCGTCAGAACGCGTTCCGCAGCAGCGGGTACTTCGCTTCCAGGCCATCGAGGCTGAAGGTGAATTCGACGACGCGCTCGGGGGCTGCGACGATCTCAGTGGCGGGCGGGGAGAACTGCGGCAGGAGCGCCGCCAGCGCCGCGCTCGGCGCCGTGGCAGCAGGCAAGGTGAGCGGTGCCGTTGCTGCGGGCGCGGCACGCGGTGCGATCGGAGCAAGCGGCGCGATCGGGGCTTCGGTGATCTCCGCGAGCACATCCGGTTTCGGATCGAGCCTCACCGGCATGGCGGTCTCGGGAGCGATGTGAACGGCCTTTGGCTGCAAGGTCTGCGGCTGCTGCTCGCGCGGAAACACGCGCGGCATCGTCGCCGGCGACCAACCGAATGCGGGCGTCACGCTCGCAGCCGCCTCGGCGACATCCCCGCCGGTTGCAAGCGCGCGCCATGTCTGGACGGCACGCTTGGCTTCCTGGATGTTTTCGAGGAACGCGATCTCGGAGTGATAGCGGCGCCAGCGGCCGGTCTCGAACATTTCAGAGAGATGTTGCAGGCGCTGCTCGGCGAGAGCGCACCAGCGCGCCGCGACTTGGCGGCTGCTAGCCGCGTCGCGAACAAACCCTTGGCGATGTGTCATGAACCAGCCCGTCAGGAGAAAATACGGACGCGGGGACGCAAACGCACACGAATCAATTTAGACGCGACATGAATATTTTGTGGAAAAGTTTTGACTTGTCCAGCAACGACACGACATTCGTCATCAATCACCGTAGTCGAGCGGAGATTTGCTGTGTTTTCGAGTCAAGCTTCGCACAAGCATAATGGACTTGCGGCGCGTTGCGCGAGTGACGGCGACCCAACGCGCTGGCGATCTTCAACCGCAAGCTGAACGAATGCGAAGCTTCAAAAAATCGGACGCCCGAAAAGAAAAGACCCGTCCGGGGGGACAACCGGACGGGTCGAGCCATATGGGCGCTTGGGGTGGATGGGCGCTCGCGCCTGATATGACTGATGGGGAGGGATGACCGCTCCCACATCAGTTGGTCGTGGCAGCCGGCTGAACGTTCAATGCAGGGTCTGCTTTTTTGACCTTCGGCCTCTGCCGCATCATTGACGCAGCCGCTACCGCGTCGCCGGCCTATCTGCCTGAGAAACCGCGGATTTATCGTCCGCGCCGGACAGCGAGGGTTGCTCGATCGCGCGGCTGCCGGGCTCGTCGCGACGCTTCCCCACGTCTTCACGTTTTGTTGTATCTGAGGCAGCCGCGACCGGCGTCGCGCTGTCGGCGGGAACAGCCGTGACCGCCGCAAATGCGTCGGCCTGACCGTCGCCGAAAAGGTCGTCACGTCCGGGTGAGCCGAGATCGCGCGCAGTCTTTGCCAGCGTCATGCGCAGCGCTTCCGGCTTCAGAGCGTAGTTGCGCGCGAGCAGCAGCGCCGCGACGCCGGAGACATAAGCGGCCGAGAACGAGGTCCCCGACGTCATCTGGTATTTGCCGTCGGGCGCCGGCAGGAAGATATCGACGCCTGGGGCTGCGAGCGCAATGTAGTTGCCGCGGTTGGAGGCGGAGAAGAGCCTGTCCTGCTGATCCGTCGCACTGACCGCGATCACGTTGGGATTGGCTGCCGGATAGAGCGGCGGTGATTTCGCGCCGGCATTGCCGGCGGCGGCAATCAACACGAGGCCGCGCGCGGCGGTCGCCGCGATGGCGCGCTCGATCACCGCGTCCTTCGGACCGGCAAAGCTCATATTGACGATCTGTGCGCCGTGCTCGGCGGCGTAATTCAGCGAGCGCAGGATGATGTAGGACGAGCTCTCGGCGCCGCCGTTGGCGCCCCCGAAGGCGCGGATGGCGATGATGCGGGCCTCGGGCGCGCTGCCCATCAGCCGGGCATGCGCGACGATGGCACCGGCGATGCCGGTGCCATGGACGTGCGGCCCTTCGGCACTGCCGAGTGCATCGAAATTGTCGGCGACGGAATTGGCGAGTTCGGGATGCTTGGCGTCGATGCCGGAATCGATCACGGCGATCGTGACGTTGGCTCCGCGTGCCAGCGTATGCGCCTGCGGCAGGCGGAGCTTTGTCAGCGCATATTGCGCAGGATCGCCCTCGGTCGTTTCCGCCGATTTCTGGTCCTGAAGCAAATAACGGAAGTTCGGCTGGAGCGAGCGCACGCTGCCGTCGGCCGCGAATTCGCGGCGCAGCGTCTCGTACGGCCGGCCGTCGGTGATGCGGAACAGACCGAACGTGGCTCCGATCAGTGGGAAGGTCTCAGAAGCGACGCGGGTCAGGCCATGGCGACGCGCCAGCTCGTCGGCCTCGGCCGATGACAGCGCGCCGTCGATCTCGGCGACGAATTCGCCTGCGACGCTGCGCAGGTTGGCCGCGGCCGGCGTGCTGTTGCCACGCCCCTTGCCGGTGCTCTTCTTGCCTGATTTTCCGGTGCCCTCGCCGCCAGCGTTCGACTGCGCCAGGCATTCGCCATCGCCGTCACGATAGGGTGCGGTGCAGGCCGGATAGAGGTTGGGCGAGTAGCGCACATAGGGCAGCACCGGCGTAAGCCGCGTGCGCGACGACGTGGTGTGAGGAATGGTCGCTATCGCCCGCGGGCCGCGGTCGACGCTGACCGCGCGCGCGGCGACGCTGGGGCTGACCCGCGGGGCGATGCTCGGAGTGATGGTCGGCGCGCGCGAGGGAACGCTGATCGTAGGCGTGCGCATGATCGCCTGCGCCTGCGCAACCTCGACACCAAGACAGGTGGCGATCAGAAGCGCGGCCCCGATCGATGAAGCGCAGGCCCCGGCACGCACCCTGCTCTCGGATTTGCGCGTCATCGGCTCGACGGCGCGCCTAGGGCGCCGCGACGGCGAGGTTGACGAACTTCTCGCGCTGCATCCTGCCGAGCAACGAGGCGAGCTCGTCCTGGCTCATCGCCCTGTCGAATTGCAGGCGGAACATGCCACCTTTGGCGTCGCCGATGATCGAAGCCTGGTAGCTGTCGAGCAGCGCGGTGATGTCGGCGACGCGCGCCTCTGGCGTGAAGCGCACCAGCGCACGCGCCGGCGCGGCCGTGCTACCGAGCTCGCGTGTGATCGGCGCGCTGGTCGAGAGCGAAGCCGTCTGGAAGGTCGCCGGCTGGTTCTTCATCAGCACGGCCCCGATGATTCCGGCCTGCAGCACGAGCGCGACGGCGCCGAGGCTTGCCGACCACGCCAGCGTGCGCGGCGACAGGCTCGCGAAGAAGGCCGAGATGCGCGCCGACAGCGGCAGCGAGCCGGTCGTCCGCGCCGGCTCGGCGTCGATCGCTGCGAACAGCTTCTGCATGGCGCGCGCCGACGGCGCCCCTAGGCTCTCGTTCAGATGGATCGTCTCTTCGTACTCGCCGCGGATCGCGGCATATTGCTTGGCAAGCTCGGGATCGCGCGCCAGCGCTTCCTCGACACGGCGCGCATCGCGCGCGTTCAGCGTGCCGGCAGCGTGCCAGGGCAGCAGCAGTTCAATTTCACTGGGCTCTTGCTCCAGCATCTTCTTGCTCAAAGCCATCATGGCCAGCCTCGCTCAACGCCGGCTGCCTTCAGCAGTTCGGCCAGTTTCTTGCGCGCATAGAACAAGCGCGTCTTCACAGTGTTCTCCGGTATCCCGACGATTTCGGCCACCTCTTCCACGGATTTCTCGTGGTAGTAGACGAGATCGACGATCTCCCGATGTTCCGGCGAGAGACCCGTCAGACACTCCCGCAACGCCTCACTGGTATCCTTCTTCTGCACCACCGTTTCCGGATCGTCGGACGAATCCTCGATCGCGTTGGCAGCTTCTTCGTCCAGCTCGAAATCCTTCCTGCGCCGCAGCGCAGACAGGGCCTTGAATCGGGTGATTGCCAGCAGCCAGGTGGAAACGGCGGATCGGCCCTCGAACTTGCCGGCTTGACGCCAGACGTCGAGAAACACCTCGCTGATGAGGTCTTCCGCAGCCTGCTCGTCCCGCACGAGCCTCAGTCCGAACCTGTAAACCCTGACATGGTGCCGCCCGTACAGCACCTGCATGGCGAGCCGGTCACCTTGAGCGATCCTGGCGATCAGGATCTCGTCCGAAGCCGCCTGTGTCACGCTCAATGGCCGTCTCGCAAAGTTGGTCGGGTCGATGCGGTGGACGGTTCGACGGGAGGGGCAAAATTGTTGAGGCTACCGCAGTCATACGAGGGCTGATGTGAGCTACCCCACATCCGCGCATTTTTCTTACCCCACCCGCCGAAGTCAGCGGCATCGATCCAGCTAGGTATCATAATACTAAGACGCTTCCCTGCGGAATGCCGCCCGGCACAGGCGGGGCCGGCTAATTCCGGTTCCATAGCAGCCCTGCACCAGGTTTGTCGCGCCAAGCCCTGCTTTGGCTCGACCGCATCGCGAAAGATGCATGATCCCCGGTAAAAATTCTCGCGGTGCCCGGTTCGGATTCGGCTGCAGAAGGATACCAAACCTAAAGGCTTGCCACGTAGATTTTGCGCTGACATCCATCATTGGCGGGACCATGAGCACGGCCGCGACGTCCTTTCCCGAGAGGAATGCCGCAGAGGTCGCGGATCTTGTCCTCGCACCTGGGACGACGGCCCCCGAAGTCCAGGCGCGCCGGGCCCGGCAGCGCCGCCAGATGTATATCGGCCAGGTCCACGGCCATCCCATTGGCGATGAGGTGCTTCGCACCTTCGCGATCAGCATTTTCGCCAACATCCGGCCGACCGACAGTTTCGGCCGCTATGGCGGCGAGGAATTCCTGCTGCTGCTGCCGGGCACCTCGGGCGACGCCTCACGCCACATGCTCGAGCGCTTGCGCCAAATCGTTGCCGATCTCGACTGGAGCGCGTTTTCCCCGGGCATGCACGTGACCATTTCCGCGGGCGTCGTGACGCTGCACGACAACGATACTGCCGATACGTTTCTAGCGCGCGCCGACCGCGCGCTTATTCCGCCAAGGCGCAAGGGCGCAATCGCGTTGCAACGGGCTGACCAATTCATTTCCTCCGGCGCGTGAGAAGACGCCGCCGGATCGAACGCTCCAGGACAGGGCAATGAGATCGAAATCGGCAACACCATCCGAGAACCTGATCGAGGAACTGCAGGCGGCCCTCTCGCACGGCACAGTTGCGCGCCGGGTCGAGACGCTGCGCCGTGTCACCGATCTCTTCGTGGGCAATGCAGTCGATTATTCCGACGACCACATCCGGGTGTTCGACGACGTGTTCCAGTGCCTGATCGAGCAGATCGAGATTTCGGCCAGGGCACTGCTCGCCGAGCGCCTCGCACCGATCGCGTCCGCGCCACCGCAGATCATCCGCACGCTCGCGCTCGACGAGATCATCGAGGTCTCCGGCCCGGTGCTGTCGAAGTCGGAACGGTTGGACGAGGCGACCCTGATCGAGATCGCGCGCACCAGGAGCCAAGCGCATCTCAAGGCGATCTCGCTGCGGCGGATGCTGTCGGAAGCGCTGACCGACGTGCTGGTGACGCGTGGCAACGAGGACGTGGTGCAGTCAACCGTCAGCAATCCGGGCGCGCGGTTCTCCGAGGGAAGTCTCGACGACCTCGTCACGCGCGCCGAACGCGACGACGACCTCGCCAGCTGCATCGGCTTGCGGCCCGACCTGCCGCGTCATCACTATCTGAGGCTGGTCGCCAAGGCGTCATCGAGCGTGCGCAGGAAGCTCGCGGCCGCGCATCCCGAGCTCGCAGACGAAGTGTCGAGCGCAGTCCAGCAAGCGGCCCAACGGGTCCGCGCCGCCACCATGACCAGGCAGACCGAGATGGCGCGCGCACTGGTGAAGTCGCTGCACGAGGACGGCCGCCTCAACGAATTCCAGGTCACGACCTTCGCCGAACAGGGCAAGTTCGACGAGACCAATGCCGGGCTCGCCGCGCTCGCCGGCGTCGCGGTCGAGACCGCCGAGACTGTGATGATCGAAAGCCGCACCGAGGGCGTGATGATCCTCGCCAAGGTCGCGGGCATGCAATGGTCGAGCGTGCGCGCCATCATCGCCATGCGCGAGAAGCTCTCCGGCGGGCCGCAGACCGACATGCTGGCACTACGCGACACCTACGAGGCCTTGCGCTCATCGACGGCGCAGCAGGTGCTGCGCTTCCACCGCATGCAAAGCGCGACGCCGGTGGCCTGAACTAAAGCGCGACGAGATCAGGATGAATCGTCATCGCGTTTTAGGTTCTTGTTTAAGCATGATCTTTTCGGAAAACCGCTGCACATCTTTCCGGATCATGCCCTAGTATCTCAACACCCTCGCACCAACCGCCGCACCGATCACGGTCATGACCACCGTCGCGAGCGTGTACCAGGTCGCGACGAACAGGGGCGAGTCGTCGGTGCAGTGCGAGGCATAGAGGGTCGCGGCGAGCCCGGCCGAGACCAGACCGGCGAATGCACCGGCCAGTGCAGGCCGCGACGGCGCGCCGTGGCGCAGGCCGAACAGCGCCCCCGCAAGCAGCGGCAATGACATCGCAGGGATCGCGACCAGGCACACCCGGGAGTTCTTGCCCATCAGGCGCATCGTCATCGGCATAGCTGGTGCCATCATCGCCTCGCTGCCGATCGCCACCGCAAGCAGGCCGACAGGGAGCAGCAGCAGCCAGCCCCAGCCGCGCAGCAGGGCTTCTGGCCGCGACAAATGCAGGCTAACGATGATGGCGGGGATTGCGAGCGACAGCGTCACCGCGAACTTCATATCGAAGAACGGATTGCGCATGGCGCTCATCACGTCGGCGCGCACACCGAGGAATGTCGCAAAAATCAGGATCGACAAGGGCGCGGCGACCAGCAGCGCCAAGGTCAGCATGGCGCCGACGCGCGGCGCGCGGTGCGCGTTGTCGGCTGCGAGCGAGCGAATGAGTTGATCGGTGTCCATGACTAATGGTCCCGCAATTTGGCCGTCAGCGCGGCGAGTCCGCGATGCAGCGCGACCCGCACCGCACCTTCGCTCATCGAGAACTTCGCTGCAGTGTCCTTGATCGAGGCGGCCTCGACCGCGATCGACTGCAACACGTCACGCTGGCGCTGCGGCAAGGTGCTCAGCTGCGCGGCAACTTCGCCCGCCGAAGCCGTCTCCTGCGGCGCCTCGCCCGGCAGCGTCTCGGCGAAATCGTCGATGTTGACGAAGACGCGCTTGCCGCGCCGGCGGAGCGCGTCGATCAGTTTGTTGCGGCCGATCGCAAACAGCCAGGGCGCGAAGGGGGCTTCGCTGTCCCAGGTGTGCCGCTTCAGATGCACCGCCAACAGAATCTCCTGCACGATATCCTCGGCCTGGTCGGGAGGCTGCCCGGCACGCGCCAGGCCGCGCCTTGCGGCGGCGCGCAGCACCGGCGTGACCGCCTTCAACAGGCGATGATACGCCGCATCATCGCCTGCCATGGCCGACCGCATCAGGCCGGTCCATTCGTCCTCACGTCCGCGCACCCGCGCCCCTCACCATGCAATTCGGCCGCTCTTTCAATTTGTTACGGGGACGCCGGGCTTATCACGAATTCGTGATCGAGACCCGGACCTCGCGACCGATGCGACAGCAAACATCGGCGACGGCTCATAACACCGATTGACGCGTCCCGCATCGGGCCGCCGGTGGCGAGGGGACGCTTTGCCCCGTTTTTGCCGGGTGCAACTCGAAGATTCCCATTTTTTGCCCCGCTGTCGTCACGCCCCGGGGTCTCTGTTCGCAGCCGGGACGGGCGGAATTGGGGAGATCGTCAACATGATGAAGACCAGCGCGCGCGCGGCCCTGATTGTCTTGGCCGGGCTTTTCTTGCTGTTCGGGGGCGTTGCTCAGGCGGCGCCGGATTCGGCCGCGAGCAGTAAAGCGGACAGCGCGGACAAGCAGGCCGATACGGCCAAGCACCGGCGCCAGGACTCGCGCCGCACCAGCAGCAGCAAGGCGGTGCAAAAATCCGACGACAAGGCCGACAAGAAGGACGCTGCGGCAAAGGCCGACGAGGCCAAGAACGGCACCAAGGCCGATGGTGAGGTGCCGGCGTCCAGCCAGATGCCGCCCAACGTCGCCAACGCCAATGCGCAGCTCGCCGCCGATACGCCGCCTGCCGCTGCCGCCTCCGCGATGACGAACCGCGCCAACGACAATGTCCAGGCAGCAGCCGATAATACCAACGCAGCGCCCCCCGAAAGTCAGGTCGTCGCGCCCGATCAGCTCAACGACATCGATCGCGCCCTGCAACAGGAGAACCCGCCGGCGCAGAAGGCGGTGATTGCCGCAACCGAGGCGCAGCCAAGGCCGGCGCCGGTGATGGCAAGCAGCCAGCAGAGCTCGGCCTGGGACCAGAGCTCCCTGATCGGCAAGATCTTCATCGGCGTCGGCACGCTGCTGACGCTGGCGTCCGCCGCGCGGATGTTCATGGCGTGATTGCTGGCCGATTGGCGGCCTGAGACCTGGCCTGGCGGACCTCGTCCGGAACGCGCGTCTCGTCGCGTTCCGGCGGCCGGTAGCCCCTTGAAGCCCACCGCGCCAGCGGGCACATTGCCCGCTCAGTCAAAAGCGTGGGTGGAGCATGAGCACGTTCGAACACATCATCGTCGAAAACATCGGTGCGGTCGGCATCATCAAGCTGAACCGGCCGAAGATGCTCAACGCGCTCTCTTTCGGCGTCTTCCGCGAGATCGCCGCCGCCGTGGACGATCTCGAGGCCGATGATGCCATCGGCTGCATCGTCGTGACCGGAAACGAGAAGGCCTTTGCCGCCGGCGCCGACATCAAGGAGATGCAGCCCAAGGGCTTCATCGACATGTTCTCCGAGGATTTCGCCGCGATCGGCGGCGACCGCGTCGCGCGTTGCCGCAAGCCGACGATCGCGGCGGTTGCCGGCTATGCGCTGGGCGGCGGCTGCGAGCTCGCCATGATGTGCGATTTCATCATCGCCGCCGACACCGCAAAGTTCGGCCAGCCCGAGATCACGCTCGGCACCATTCCCGGTATCGGCGGTACCCAGCGCCTGACGCGGGCGATCGGCAAGTCCAAGGCAATGGACCTCTGCCTCACCGGCCGGATGATGGATGCGGCGGAAGCCGAGCGCTCGGGTCTCGTCAGCCGCATCGTACCCGCCGACAAGCTGATGGACGAAACGATCGCCGCAGCCGAGAAGATCGCGTCGATGTCGCGCCCTGCGGCCGCGATGGCCAAGGAAGCGGTGAACCGCGCCTTCGAGACCACGCTTGCCGAGGGCATGAGCGTCGAGCGCAATCTGTTCCACTCCACCTTCGCGCTGGAGGACCGTGCCGAGGGCATGGCGGCATTCATCGAGAAGCGCAAACCGGTGAACAAGAACCGGTAGGGCGCACACCGGTCAGGCTGGTGTAAGGCTCTGGCGCCTTCCCGCTGAAATCCTGTGACGGAGCTGCAACAAGCACGGAATACATGGGAGTTTTCCCCGCGGCAGTTTGCCTGCGGGACCTCGGCTGGCTAAACAGTTAAGAGGCCATCGTCGGTGGGGGCGGATAGCCGGGGGTTAAGCGGGATTACATGATTGGGCGTACCGCCAGAGCCGGTCGCGTGGTGACGCGGCATCGATGGGGCGTGGGTCCCGTGTTTGCGACATGGACCACGCTGGCACTCTCCTGCGCCCTGCCCTCCGCCGCCTGGGCCGAAGCTCTGCCCGAGGCGCTGGCCAAGGCCTACCAGACCAATCCGCAGCTCAATGCCGAGCGCGCGCGCCAGCGCGCGACCGACGAGAACGTGCCGCAGGCGCTTGCCGGCTACCGGCCGCAGATCGTGGCGAGCCTCAGCGCCGGCCTGCAATCGGTGCGCAATCTGTTGCCCGACAACACCATCCAGACCGCCAATCTGAAGCCCTGGATCATCGGCGTCACCGTGACGCAGACCCTGTTCAATGGTTTCCGCACCGCCAATGGCGTACGGGCCGCCGAACTCCAGGTGCAGTCGGGCCGGGAGGCGCTGCGCAATGTCGGCCAGGGCGTGCTGCTCGATGCGGTCACCGCCTACACCAACGTGCTCGCCAACCAGTCGCTGGTCGAGGCGCAGCGCTCCAACGTCGCCTTCCTGCGCGAGACACTCGCCGTCACCCAGCGCCGTCTCAATGCCGGCGATGTCACGCCGACCGACACCGCCCAGGCCGAGGCCCGTCTCAACCGCGGCCTCTCCGATCTCAACGCGGCCGAGGTCGCGCTCGCCGTCAGCCAGGCCACCTATACGCAAGTGATCGGCAATGCGCCGTCGCAGCTCAAGCCTGCCGAGGCCATCGACCGCTATCTGCCGAAGAGCCGCGAGGACGCCATGACGATGGCGATCCGCCAGCATCCGGCGGTGATGGCCGCCAGCTTCGACGTCGACGTCGCCTCCACCAACATCCGCATCGCCGAAGGCACGCTGCTGCCGAGCGCGACCATCCAGGGCAGCGCCAGCAAGAGCCGCAACAACGACCCGACCCTCGGCACCTTCGCCGAGGACCAGGCCTCGATCATCGCCAACGTCACCGCGCCGATCTATGACGGCGGCCAGGCCGCGGCGCAGACCCGGCAGGCCAAGGAGATGACGGCGCAGAGCCGGCTGGTGCTCGACCAGGTGCGCAATCAGGCGCGCACGGCGGCGGTCAGCGCCTGGGCCGCCAATGAAGGCGCCAAGATCGCGGTCTCGGCCTCGGAGTCCGAGGTGAAGGCGGCGACCGTCGCGCTGCAGGGCGTGCAGCGCGAGGCCGCCGGCGGGCAGCGCACGACGGTCGACGTCTTGAACTCGCAAGCCGATCTGATCCAGGCCAAGGCCCGCCTGATCGGTGCGCAACGCGACCGGGTGATCGCCTCCTACACGCTGCTCAGCGCCATCGGCCATCTCGATGTCAAGACGCTGAACCTGAATACGCCGGACTATCTGCCCGAGGTGCACTACCACCAGGTCCGCGACGCCTGGCACGGCCTGCGCACGCCGTCGGGGCAGTAGCCTAAATCTCTCTGGTGGATGCCGATGAAAAGCCGCCGCATTCATCTGATGGGAGCCTCGGGCTCCGGCGTGACCACGATCGGTCGCGCGCTCGCCGGCCGGCTGGCGCTGCCGCATCACGACAGCGACGACTATTTCTGGCTGCCGACCGTGCCGCCCTATCAGACGACCCGCCCCGCCGCCGACCGCCTGCGCCTGATGCGCGAGATGTTCTTGCCGCGCCTCGACTGGGTGCTCAGCGGAACCGTCACCGGCTGGGGCAACGAGCTCGTCCCGCTCTTCGATCTCGTCATCTTTGTGACGACGCCACGCGAGCTTCGCTTGCAGCGCCTGCGTGGCCGCGAGGCCGCGCATTTCGGAGCTGATGCCGTCGCGCAGGGCGGCTGGCGTCATGAGGAAACGGAATCTTTCGTCGAATGGGCCTCGCGCTACGAAGCCGGCGACCGCGAGGGCCGCAGTCTCGCAAAAGATGAGGCTTGGCTCGCGGGCCTGTCCTGCCCGGTCGTGCGCGTGGACGGCTCGCGTCCGCTTGCTGGTCTCGTCGAGCAGCTATGCAGCGAAGCGGAGCGGCTGCCCGGCTGACGTGATAGTCTCCTCTCACCCGCCTACAAAAAAATAACCGGGAGAGAAACCATGCTCAATCGACGCAGCGTCCTGCTTGCCTCCCTCGCCGCCGGAGTAGCCATGACCAACAGAGCCCACGCCCGCGCGGCGCAGCCTGCGACGCCGATCAATTTCGACGTGCCGGCGCATGCCTGCGACTGCCATACCCACATTCATGGCGATGTCGAAAAGTTTCCGTTCTTCGCCGGGCGCGTCTACACGCCGGAGCCGGCTTCGCCGGAAGAAATGGCGGCGCTGCACAAGGCGCTGCATATCGAGCGCGTGGTGATCGTGACGCCGAGCGTCTACGGCACCGACAATTCGTCCACTCTGTTCGGCATGAAGGCGCGCGGCGCGACCGCGCGCGGCGTCGCCGTGATCGACGACAAGACGCCGGAGAGCGCGCTCGATACGATGCATCAGGACGGCTTCCGCGGCATCCGCCTCAATCTGGCGACCGGCGGCGTCAATGATCCCAATGTCGGCCGACCACGCTTCACCGCCGCCGTCGAGCGCATGAGGACGCGCGGCTGGCACGTGCAGCTCTACACCACGCTGACCATGATCTCGGCGATCAAGGACCTGGTCGAGACGGCGCCGGTGCCCGTCGTGTTCGACCATTTCGGCGGCCTCGACGCTTCGCTCGGGCTGGAGCAGCCGGGCTTCTCCGATCTCGTCGCACTGGTGAAGTCCGGCAAGGCCTACGTGAAGATCTCCGGCGCCTATCGTTCGTCCAAGCTCGCGCCCGACTATCAGGACATGGTGCCCTATGCCCGCGCGCTGATCACGGCGAATGCCGACCGCATCGTCTGGGGCACCGACTGGCCGCATCCGGATTCGAGCCGCGTCGAGGGACGCAAGCCCACCGACATCGCGCCGCTCTATCAGATCGACGACGGCCGCCTGCTCAACCAGCTCCCGGTGTGGGCGCCGGACGCGGAGGTGCGCAAGAAGATCCTGGTCGACAATCCGGCGCGGCTCTACGGGTTCTGACGGTCAGCGCGCGCGGCGGGAGAAAAAGGAGATCAGGACCGGCAAGGTCACCAGGATCACGACCGGCGCCAGCATCATGCCGGTGACGACGACGACCGCGAGCGGCTTCTGCACCTGCGAGCCGATGCCTTCGGACAGTGCCGCCGGCAGCAGGCCGACGCCTGCGACAACGCAGGTCATCAGCACGGGCCGGAGCTGCAGCTCGCCGGTGCGCACGACCGCGCCCATGCGGTCCATTCCCTCCTCGATGAGCTGGTTGAACTGCGAGATGATGATGATGCCGTCCATCACGGCGATGCCGAACAGCGCGATGAAGCCGATTGCCGCGGACACGCTGAACGCCGTGCCGGTGATCAACAGCCCGAGCACGCCGCCGAAGATTGCCATCGGGATCACGCTCATCGCGAGCAGCGTGTCCGCCATCGAACCGAAGTTGAACCAGAGCAGGATGCCGATCAGCGCCAGCGAGATCGGCACCACGATCGACAGTCGCCGGATCGCGTCCTGGAGATTGCCGTACTCGCCGACCCATTCCATGTGCGAGCCAGGCGGTAGTTGCACCTGATCGGCGATCTTCTGCTGCGCCTCGCGGATCGCGCTGCCGAGGTCGCGCTCGCGCACCGAGAACTTGATCGGCAGATAGCGCTCCTGCTGCTCGCGATAGATGTAAGCCGCTCCCGAGACGAGGTTGATAGTGGCGACCTCGCTCAACGGGATCTGCGTGACGGTGCCGTTCGGCCCGGGCGCGCCGACCCGCAAATTCTGGATCGCCTCGGCACTCCGGCGGTATTCCGGCGCGAGGCGAACGATGATCGGAAAATGGCGGTCACTTCCAGGCTCATAAAGGTCGCCGGCGGTGTCGCCGCCGATCGCGACCTTGATGGTGGCATTGATGTCGCCCGGCGCAAGGCCGTAGCGCGCGGCCTTGGCGCGATCGATGTCGATCTGGACGGTCGGCTGCCCGAGCGAGGTGAACACCGCAAGGTCGGTGACGCCCTGCACGGTGGCCAGCACCGACTTGATCTTGTTGGCGGTGTCGGTGAGCGCCTGGAGGTCGCTGCCGAACAGCTTGATCGAGTTCTCGCCCTTCACGCCGGAGACGGCTTCCGAGACGTTGTCCTGGAGGTATTGCGAGAAGTTGAACTCGACACCGGGGAAGCGATCGTCGAGCTGCTTGAGCAGTTGCGCGGTCAATTCTTCCTTGTCGTGCGTGCCGGGCCATTGGCTCGCGGGCTTGAGCGGCGCGAAGAACTCGGCGTTGAAGAAGCCGGCCGCGTCGGTGCCGTCGTCGGGACGACCGTGCTGCGACACAACGGACTCGACCTCGGGCCGCGCGCGGATCACCTTGCGCATCTCGTTGACATAGGAATTGCCTTCCTGCAGCGAGATGGTCGGCGGCAGCGTGGCGCGGATCCAGAGATTGCCCTCTTCCAGCTTCGGCAGGAATTCGAGACCGAGCAGCCGGCCGAGTGCCACCGTCATCACCACGAGGCCGACGGCGCCGCCGAGGACGATGTTGCGGTTGGCGACGGCCCAGTTCAGCACCGGCATGTAGAGCCGGTGCAGGATCAGCATGACCTTCGTCTCGGTTTCCTGGACGTGGGCGGGCAGGATGATCGCGGACAGCGCCGGCGTGACAGTGAACGTCGCAAGGAGCCCGCCGGCGAGCGCATAGGCATAGGTGCGGGCCATCGGCCCGAAGATGTTACCCTCGACGCCGGAGAGCGTGAACAGCGGCAGGAAGGCCGCGATGATGATTGCCGCTGCAAAGAAGATTGAGCGCGAAACGTCCGCCGCGGCGCTGAGGATTGCATGGCTCTTCATGCCGAACAGCGTCTCATTCGACATCTGCTCGGTTTCCGACACCGGCGTCGTCTCGGTCAGACGCCGGAAGATCGCCTCCACCATGATCACGGTGGCATCGACGATCAGGCCGAAATCGATCGCTCCGACTGACAACAGGTTCGCCGATTCTCCGCGGAGCACCAGGATGATCACGGCGAAGAACAGTGCGAATGGAATGGTGGCGCCGACGATCAGCGCGCTGCGGAGATCACCAAGGAATATCCACTGCAACAGCACGATCAGCAAAATGCCGACCACCATGTTGTGCAGCACGGTGTGAGTGGTGAGCTCGATCAGATCCCCACGGTCGTAGATGCGCTCGATGCGCACGCCGGGCGGCAGGATGCTGGAGTTGTTGATCTGCTGGACCAGCTGGTGGACGCGCTTGATGGTCGGCGAGCTCTGCTCGCCGCGCCGCATCAGGACGATGCCTTGCACGATGTCGTCGGCCTCGTCGATGCCGGCGATGCCGAGGCGGGGTTTCTGGCCGACCGTGACGGTGGCGACGTCCTTGACCAGCACCGGGTTGCCGCCTGTCTGCGCCACCATGGTATTGGCGAGATCGTCGATCGAGCGGATCAGGCCGACGCCGCGCACCACGGCCGATTGCTGGCCGATATCCACGGTGTTGCCGCCGACATTGACGTTGGAATTGCCGACTGCCTGGAGCAATTGCGGCAGGGTCAGGCCGTTGGCGACCAGCTTGTTGAAATCGACCTCGAGCTCATAGGTCTTGCTCTTGCCGCCCCAGCCGGTGACGTCGATGACGCCGGGCACGGCCCGGAAGCGGCGCTGCAGGATCCAGTCCTGGATGGTCTTGAGGTCGAGCACGCTGTAATTCGGCGGGCCGACGAGACGATACCTGAAGATTTCGCCGATCGGGCTGAGCGGCGAGATTTGCGGCTGCACGTTACCGGGCAGCGGCGCGAGCTGCGCCAGGCGGTTCAGCACCTGCTGCAACGCTTCGTCATAAGTATAGGCGAAGGAGAATTGGAGCTTGATGTCGGAGAGGCCGTAGAGCGAGATGGTGCGGATGGTGGTGAGGTTCTTCAGACCTGCGACCTGGGTCTCGATCGGGATCGTGATGTAGCGCTCGATCTCCTCCGCCGACAGGCCCGGGCTTTGCGTCACGATGTCGACCATCGGCGGGGTCGGATCGGGATAGGCCTCGATGTTGAGCTGGTTGAACGCGATCAGGCCGCCGATCAACACGGCGACGAACATGCCGACCATCAGAAAGCGCCGGTTGACGGCAAGGGCGACGAGACGATCCATTCAGGTCTTCAATTTCTTTGGGTCGTCGATCAGCTGCCTGACGCCGCGCGGTCGATGAAAAGGCTGCCTTTGGTGACGATCTGCTCGCCAGGCTTCAGATTGCTGGTGACTTCGACGAGGTTGCCGTTGATGAGACCGGTCTTGATCTGGCGCAGCTCGACCGATTTGTCCTCGCGCGCGACCCAGAGGCGAACCTTGTCGGCTTCATAGATCAGCGCCTGCTTCGGCACCGCCGGCGCGGCGCGGTCGCCGGCCGAATAGATCGTGACATTCGCGAACATCTCCGGCTTCAGCAGCCCGTCCTGGTTGTCGATGGTGGCGCGGACCAGCAGGCGGCGGGTGGTGGGGTCGATCGCGGCGGCAACGTAGTTGATCTTGGCAGCGAGCGGACGGCCCGGCAGGGCCATCACATTGACGCTGATGTCCTGCCCGATGCACACCGCGGCCGCATCGCTCTCCCGCACGAAGGCGGTGAGCCAGACCGTGGAGAGATCGCCGACCACGAAGACCGGATCGCTGGCGCCGGCGCTGACATATTGGCCGGGGCCGATCTTGCGCTGCACGACCGTGCCGGAAATCGGCGAGTAAATCGTGATCTCCCGATTGATCGTACCCTTTTCCTGGAACGTCTTGATGGTCTCGTCGGTGAAGCCGAGGATGCGCAGCTTGTTGCGCGCGGCTTCCAGCGCCGTCACCGCGGAGCGCATGTCGTTCTGCGCCTGGATCTGGGTTGTTTCCGCCTGCTGGTAGTCCTTCAGCGGAATGGCGTGCCCCTCGTAGAGATCCTTGGCGCGTTTGTACTGGATGTCGGCGAGATCGATCGCCGACTTCGCCTTGTTCTGCGCAGTCATCGCCGCGATGAAATCGTTCTGGGCCTGCACCGTGTCGGCGGCCTCGATCGTAAACAGCGGTTGACCTTGCTTCAGCATCTCGCCGGGCTTGGCCAGCAGCTTGGTGACCCGGCCCGCATAGGGCGAAAACACCGGTGTCGAGCGGTCCTCGTCAACGGCGACCTTGCCCTCGGTGACATATTCGGCGCGGAAGGTCTTGGCCTTGACCGGCTCGATCGTCAGCGTCGCCCATTCGGACGGCGTCGGCGTGAAGGTCTGCGCATTCTTGCGTGACTGGCTCGAGATCTCGGAGGGCTTCTTTTCCTTCGGCCCCGCATAGAGGAAGCCGTAGGCCCCGGCACCGGCAAGAGCTAGTAAAACTACGGACACGATCATCCGTTGTCTTGTAAACACCTGCAATCGCTTGGTATTTTCAACTGCCATGGAGCCCGGTCGTGTCTGCGGCGATCTCGGCAGACGCCTGCCTTGTCGATCGCGCTAATACTGCCGAATTGGGAGTTCAAACAACCTAAAAAACGCCTCGCACCTTTCGGTTTGCGTTAAAATTTTGCGACACGTCAGCTTCACGTCAGCTTCGCTCCGGCCACTGTGCCGGATGGCTGCCAAGCGGCATTGCCGGACGGCCCCATCGCGCCGGCGTCTTCGATAGCAGTGCGGAATGGCGCACTGCCTTCAACGTGCCGAAGCCAGATGGCACGCTCTCGATGAACGCAGCGTGTACGGCCTCGCCCGTAAGATCCGTGGTATTCAGCCCGCCGTCGAGCCGGCCGAGATTCCACAGCCACCGTCCGGTCTGCGCCAGCGACACGCGCACGTGCCAGCTGCCGCCTTCGCGCGCCTGGCGCGCTTTGGCCATCATCGCGCCGAACGCCATCAGATAGCCGGTGGCGTGATCGAGGATCTGTGCCGGCAATTCCTTGGGCGCATCGATGCCGGCGGCCCGCCCTTCGGCATGATTGAAGCCAGTCGCGGTCTGCACCAGAGAGTCGAAGCCGCGCCGTTCGGCCCAGGGGCCGGTGTGACCATAGGCCGACAGCGTGACATAGACGAGGCCGGGATTGATTTGCGCTGCGTCCTCCGGCGCAAAGCCGAGCGCGGCGAGCGCACGCGGGCGATAGCCTTGCGAGAAGATGTCGGCGTCTTTCAATAGCTCGCGCAGCTGCGCACGCCCGGCCTCATTCTTCAACTCGATGGAGGTGGTGAGCTTGCCGCGACCGGTATCGATGGTGAGCCAGGGAATCGCGGGCAGCTGTGGCCCTGACACCAGCAGCACGTCTGCGCCGTGCGCAGCGAGCGTGCGGCCGGCGACGGGGCCCGCGATGACGCGGGAGAGATCGAGGACGCGAAGACCCGAGAGCGGACGATCGCCTCTTGGCCACGGCTTTGGCCGGGCCTCGCCGATCCTCTCGATCGATACCAGCGGCAGTTCGGCGAGTGCACGCGCCTGCGGCAGCACCGCCCATTCGTCATAGCCGCGCATCAAGGCGACGACGCCGCCTGCTGCGTAGGCCGCGGTTTCGAAATCCTCGCCGCGCCACTGCATCAACGCGGCTTGAACTTTCTCGCGTTCGGGCGCGCAGGAAAGCACCTTGCAGACGGCGTCACGATGATGCGGGAAATTGGTGTGGCAGCGGACGAAGCGGCCGTCGCCGGTCCGGTAGACGCCGGCGATGGCGTCCCAGGCCGGCGGTGGCGGCTTGTCATCGACGCGCAGATAGCGCTCGGAGCGGCATTCGGCGACGGCGTGGCGCATGTCGACATGAACATCCTGAGTCTCACCGCTGCGCAGTCGGCAGATTTCGGCGGCGGCAAGGCCGGCGGCGGCTATCGTCGTCTGGCCGGCGACGGCGACACGAAACGAGGATGGGATCTGTGGCTCGGTGCCGGTCAGCCGCACGCGATCCAGGGCGGACGCATCACCGCCGACGGAGGTCCAGATACTGCGAAGAATATCGGCGGGGCTTTGCATGGCCGCTTCTCTCCGTTTCCAGGAGCATGATCTTTCGGAAAACCGCTGCACACTTTCACGGATCATGCTGTAGTTTTTGCGACCATCCATCAGCACACAAGGGAATGCAATGGCCGCCATCGATCCCCTCACCGCAGGCGCCGTCTTCGTCGCGACGGCGGCCACCGACGCGGTCTATGTGATGTTCACCTCGGCCGTGGTCGCGCGCAAGCGCGTGCCGGCGGCGACCTGGAGCGCGATCTGGTACCTGCTCTCATCCTACGCGGTGATCAGCTACACCGAGAATGCATTCTATGTCGCCTTCGCGGCGCTCGGCTCCTGGGTCGGCGCCTACGCATCGCTGACCTTCCTGCACCGGCCGCCCGGCGGCCCGCCAGTGGGCGCGGCGCCGGAGTGAGGCGAGCGCATCTCCTTCCACGTCATTGCGAGCGAAGCGAACCAATCCAGAATCGTTGCTGCGGCATCCAGTCTGGATTGCTTTCGTCGCAAGAGCTCCTCGCAATGATGATTTGAAGGCTTCTGCGTGTCCCTTCAAGCAGCTACACTTCCTGCGACCAAGAAACAAAGAAGGAGTCCAAGATGGATCTCGGTCTGAAAGGCAAGAACGCGATCGTGCTCGGCGGCACGCGCGGGATCGGGCGGGCGATCGCGACGACGCTAGCCGGTGAAGGCGCCAATGTCGCGGTCTGCGCGCGCAATGCGGACCAGGTTGCGGCCACTGTCGCGGAGTTGAAGGCGGGCGGCATCAACGCCACCGGCGGCCCGGTCGACGTCACCAACGGCACGGCCCTGAAATCCTGGATCGAGGCTGCAGCAAAGGAGCTCGGCGGCATCGACATGCTGTTCTCCAATGCCGGCGCAATGGCGCAAGGACACGATCCCGCGTCCTGGGAGCAGAATTTCCGGCTCGACGTTCTCGGCGCCGTGCACGCTTTCGACGCGGCGCGGCCGTTTCTCGAGACAAGCGGTGCCAGCAGCGGCGATGCGGCCTTCGTGATCATCTCGTCGATCTCCGCGGCGCAGGCGGACACGGCGAGTTCCTACGGTCCGATCAAGGCCGCGCTGATCCACATGGCCAAGGGACTGGCGCGGCAATATGCGAAGAAGAAGATCCGCGTGAATGTCGTTTCACCCGGCACCGTCTATTTCAAGGGCGGCGTCTGGGAGATGATCGAGAAAAACATGCCGGAACGCTATAAGGATGCGATGAGCCGCAATCCGACCGGCCGCATGGCAACGCCGCAGGAGATCGCGAGCGCGGCGGTGTTTCTGGCAAGCCCGGTATCGGGGTTCACGACGGGATCGAACCTTGTCGTGGATGGCGCGATCTCGAACCGGGTGAATTTTTGAAGTGAGCCTGATTTGCGCGGCTTCCTCCACCGTCATGGCCGGGCTTGATCCGGCCATCCACGCGGTGCCGGAGCACTCGGAGAGACGTGGATGCCCAGGTCAAGCCCGGGCATGACGACTGAGAGTGTGGCGCGCGATCCGCATCATCAAACTCGTGATCGCGAGCTCGCAATGAGATGTGGCGGCATCCTGCGCGCCGTGTCTTCAATGAAAATCGCGCGACGGCGGCAGGATGCGGACGTTGCGGGGGTGGCGGATTTTTTGCGCCGGCATGTCTGCGAGCGCGCGAGGGTCTTCGTTGAGCGGTTCGACCACGGTGGCTCCTGCCGGCACCGGATGCTTGCGGCTGAGCGCATCATTGGCCAATCCGACCAGATCGTGCGAGCGGTCGACCATGCGCTGGGCGATGAGATGCGTCACCTTCTCGGGGCTGCTCTGGATGTAGCCCTCGACCAGGATGAGGCGCGCGCCCATCACCTCCTTGCGGTACTGCTCCATGATCTTGGGCCACACCACGACGTTGGCGATGCCGGTTTCGTCCTCCAGCGTCATGAACACGACGCCGCTGGCGCTGCCCGGCCGCTGCCGCACCAGGACCACGCCGGCGCAGCGGACGCGACGCCGCTCGTTCTCATGGCTGATCTCCTTGCAGGCGACCACGCGCTCACGCGTAAACATCTCGCGCAAAAATTCCATCGGATGGCCCTTCAGCGACAGGCGGATGGTCTGGTAGTCCGCGACCACCTGCTCGGCGCGCGGCATCGCCGGCAGCGGTCTTGCGCCTTCGTCCGGCTGCTCGCGCGCGGTCGCCGCCTCGAACAGCGGCAGCGGCACGTCGTCGGGCAGCCGCCGCACCTGCCACAGCGCCTCGCGGCGGTCGAGCCCGAGCGAGCGGAAGGCGTCGGCATCCGCCAGCAGGATCAGCGCGCGCTTGGGCAGGCCGGTATCGCGCGCGAAGTCTTCCAGCGAGGAGAAAGGACGGCGATTGCGGGCGGCAATGATAAGGTCGGCCCAATCTTTCTGGCTGACATATTCCTTGCTTTGCCGCTTTGCCTGCTCGTTTTTCAGGAACTCCTCATCAGGATCAAGCCAGTGAAAACCGTCGATCTGGCGGAAGCCGAGGCGTACGGCGCAGAATTTGCCATCTGTATTTTCCAGCGTGTTCTGCGCAAAGCTGTAGGACACGTCGATGTCACGGACCTCGACGCCGTTCTTGCGGGCATCGCCGACGATCTGCGCCGGCGCATAAAAGCCCATCGGCTGGGAGTTCAACAGACCGCAGCAGAAAGCATCGGGATGGTAGTGCTTCAGCCACGACGAAATGTAGACCAGCTGCGCGAAGCTCGCCGCATGGCTCTCCGGAAAGCCGTAGGAGCCAAATCCCTTGATCTGGTCAAAGCAGCTTTTGGCGAAATTGGGATCGTAGCCACGCCGGATCATGTTGCCGATCAGCTTCTCCTCGTATTGGCCGATGGTGCCGACATTGCGGAAGGTCGCCATCGAGCGGCGCAGGCCGTTGGCTTCCTCGGAGGTGAAATGTGCGGCCTCGATCGCAATGCGCATCGCCTGCTCCTGGAACAGCGGGACACCGAGCGTCTTGTGCAGCACCTTGTAGAGTTCGTCCTTGTCGCCATGCTCCGGTGAGGGCGAGGGATAGCTCACCTGCTCGAGCCCGTTGCGTCGCCTCAAGTAAGGATGCACCATGTCGCCCTGGATCGGCCCGGGGCGCACGATCGCGACTTCGATGACGAGATCGTAGAAGGTCCGCGGCTTCAGACGCGGCAGCATGTTCATCTGCGCACGGCTCTCGACCTGGAACACGCCGAGCGATTCCCCGGCACACAACATGTCGTAAACCCTGGGATCGTCCTGCGGGACACTCGCCAGCACAAGACGCTCGCCCTTGTGCTGGTCGATCAGATCGAAACATTTCCTGATGCAGGTCAGCATGCCCAGTGCCAGCACGTCGACCTTCATCATATGAAGCGCGTCCACATCGTCCTTGTCCCATTCGATGAAGGTGCGGTCGTCCATCGCGGCATTGCCGATCGGCACATAGGTGTCGAGCCGGTCCTGGGTGAGCACGTAGCCGCCGACATGCTGGGAGAGATGGCGCGGGAATTCGATCAGCTCGGTCGCAAGCTCGACCGCAAGGTTGATCATGGGATTGTTGGGATCGAGCCCGGCCTGCCTGACCTGCATGTCGTTGAGGCCTTTGCCCCAGCTGCCCCAGACGGTGTCGGCGAGCGCGGCGGTGACGTCCTCGGTCAGGCCAAGCGCCTTGCCGACGTCGCGGATGGCACTGCGCGGGCGATAATGGATGACGGTAGCGATGATCGCGGCGCGGTGGCGGCCGTAGCGGCGATAGACATATTGCATCACCTCCTCGCGCCGCGAATGCTCGAAATCGACGTCGATGTCGGGCGGCTCCAGCCGCTCCTTGGAGATGAAGCGTTCGAACAACAGATCGACCTTGGTCGGGTCGACCGAGGTGATGCCGAGCACGTAGCAGACGGCCGAGTTGGCCGCCGATCCCCGCCCCTGGCACAAAATGTTCTGGCTGCGCGCGTAGTGGACGATGTCGTGCACGGTGAGGAAGTAGTGCGCGTATTTCAGCTCGGCGATCAGCGCGAGCTCTTTCTTCAAGGTGGCGCGCAGCTTGTCGTCGATCTCGCCACCGAAATACTTTTGCACGCCGGCCCAGGTCAGGTCCTCCAGATGTCCCTGCGCGGTCTTGCCCGGCGGCACCGGCTCGTCCGGGTACTGGTATTTGAGCTGGTCGAGCGAGAAGTCGATCCTGTCCGCAAAGCGTATGGTCTCCGCGATCGTCTCGGGGAAATCGCGGAACAACCGCGCCATTTCGCGCGGCGTCTTCAGGAATCGCTCGGCATTGGCCTCGAGCTTTCGCCCGACCGCCTCGATCGTGGTCTTCTCCCGGATGCAAGTGAGCACATCCTGAAGCGGCCGGCGGCCGGGATCGTGATAGAGCACCTCGTTGGTCGCGAGCAGCGGCACTTTGGCTTTTACCGCGAGATCGTCGAGCCGCGCCAGGCGGCGGCGGTCGTCGCCGCGATAGAGCAGGCTCGCCGCCAGCCACACGCCCTCGGCGCGACTGCCCTTGAGCTTTGCGAGAACATCCAGCGCCTGCGCCGGGTCGAAACGATGCGGTAGCGTCAGGACCAGGAGCTGGCCTTCCGAAAACTCGAGGAGATCGACGAAAGTGAGACGGCACTCGCCCTTCTCGATCCGCGTGATGTCGTCGCCGCGCTTGCCCCGGGTGAGAAGCTGGCACAGCCGGCCATAGGCCGCGCGGTCGTGCGGATAGACCAGGATGTCGGGCGTGCCGTCGATGAAGACGATGCGGGCGCCGATCAGCAGTTTCGGCTTGTGCAGCACCTCGTCATTGTCGAGTTCCTTGTAGGCCCGCACCACACCGGCGAGCGTGTTGTGATCGGCGATGCCGATCACCGGAATTCCCAAAGCGCTGGCTTGATGCACATAGGCGCGCGGATCCGAGCCGCCACGCAGGAAGGAGAAATTGGTGGTGATGCCGATCTCGGCATAAGCGGGCGTATTCATGCGAAGAGACCATGCACATACCAGCCGGGAGAAGCGGGCTTGCCGTCGCCGTCGAACACCTCTCCCTCGTAAAGACCATCGCGAAAGATCCAGAAACGCAGGCCCTCGGCATCCTCGATGCGGAAATAATCCCGCGTCAGCTGCTTGCCGTCCTGCCGCCACCATTCCATCGCGATGCGCTCGGGCCCTTCCACCCTCACCACCGCATGCAGCGCACGCCGCCAGGTGAATTGGTGTGGCGGACCATCAGGCACGGTCGCGAACGGCACCTTGATCGGCTCCGGCTTGTCGAACAGCCTTAAGGGACGCAGCGGCGGCTCGCTCTCGGTGCGCGCCGGCCATTCGGCCTGCATGGCAGAGGTGAGATGATGCTGCGCCGATGCAACCAGCACCGCGCTTTCGGGGATATGGGTCTCCTGCGGCAGGTGCACGACGACGCGTTTTCCCCCGATGCGCGCGGCGATGCGGTCGATCAGCGCGGCAAGCTCGTCATTGTCGTGGACATGGGCATCGAGATCGCGCTGCTCCTGCACCACGATCTCGGTGCGGCTCGCCGACAGCCGCACCATATCGAAGCCGAAACCGGGATCGAGGGGATCGGCGAGCGCATCGAGGCGTTCGCGGAATAGCCGGTCGATCACGGCGCTTCGCGTCACCGGACGTCCGGTCTCGATCGTGATCGCCCGCACCACGCCGTCGGTGCGGAAGAAGGCGGCCTCCAGCCGCCGCGCGCCCTTGCCCTGCTTCTCCATGGACGTAACAAGCGTGTCGGCGAGCCGCGACAGCGTCATCGCAATCATCGTGTCGGTCGCGATCGGCTCGGCAAAGCGCTTCTCCACGATGTAATCGGGCAGCGGTTTGCGCGGATTGATCGGCGCATCGCCCTGTCCGAGCGCATGCGCGAGCAGGGTTGAGAACCGCGCACCGAACCGCGCCGTGATCTCGTGCGGCTCGCGCGAGGCGACATCGCCGATGGTCTTCAAGCCGGCGCGACGCAAGCCGGTGGTGATGGCCTCGCCCGCACCGAGCGCGGACACCGGCAGCCCGCTGATCGCCTCCGCCTCTCCGCCATCGGCCACGATGGTGCCGGATGCCTGCCGCGTCAGCGTGCGGGCGCAGACCGAAGTGCCCGCGATCGCCGCGCTGACGGCAAAGCCCTGCCGGCCGAGCGCGCGGACCAGTGTTCGCAACAGCGCGGCTTCGCCGCCGAACAGATGCGCGCAGCCGGTGATATCGAGGAACAGCCCGTGCGGCGCATCGAACGCCACCAGCGGCGTGAAGCGGTCGCACCAGTCGGCGATGTCGCTGAGCGTCTTGGCATCGGCGACGGTATCGGCATCGAACACCTTCAAGTCAGGACACATCGCCCGCGCATTGGCCAGGGGTTGGCCGATGTACAGGCCGAGGCGCTCGGCGGCCTCGTCCAGCGCATGGATCACCAGCGCATTGTTGTCCTTGATGACGACGATGCTCGGCTCATGATTGGCCTTACCCAGCCCGGCGCTGCTGAAGAAGCGCTGGATCCGGTCGATGGGCAGGCGCGGCAGCCACAGGCTGAGGATACGTCGACGGCTCGCTGAACTGGCACTCATCACAACTCCATTCCATGATCCACCGGCCGCAGGGGCCATGACGATTGCGCAAGAGCTCGGCATCGAACACCGGCGCGCCCCAGGCGCTCCACATCGAGCCCGGCGGCGAATGCGCCGCCCGCAACATCCATCGTGTCTCCGCGGTGGAGGGCAGCGGCTGCGCGGCCATGCGCAGCATCAGACCGGTAACGCCCGAGCCTTGCGCAGCGAGCGTCAGCTTACGGCTCGCGACGAGATCGAACTGCCTGATCTCGCCCCAGAGCTCGATCACGACGGCCCCCAGCGCATCGCAGGCGAGTGCATCGGCAGAAGTGCGCAGCGCGCTCTCGACATCGGCGGCACGCACCATCACTACGCGGCGCGGGTCGAGCCCGAGCTCGGCGAGGCCGCTCATCGACAGCGCGCCGGTTTCGATTTCCGAAAAATCCTGCCGCACCCACAACAGCGGTCGACGCGCGCAGACGCGCCCAGCAAGCCCCATGACGAAGCCGGTGGCGGCCGCGCCCTGGCGTCCTTCGCAAAACACCTCGTGGATTGCCGCGCGCGCCAGCCCGCCCTTCAGCGCAGCGTCGGCCTCGCTATGGCCGAGCGCGACGCGCTCGTGCTGATGCGCGACCTCCGCGGTCTCGATGCGCTCGATCTGGCCGCGCAAGATCGCAAGCGCGCTTCCACGTGCGCCGCTCATGCTCGCCGCTCCTTCAGAGATTGGTGCCGTGGTCCTCAAAAGAAGAACCAACGGCTGGCTCATTTGTTCATGATATGTTCTAATATAAAGCTAACGGCGGCCACAGAGTCAATCGAATTGCGCGCTCAGGGATTCATGAGCTGAATCAAGGGGATTCCAGGATGGACGTACAACGCAAGCTGGAGATTCTGGCGGATGCCGCCAAATACGACGCGTCCTGCGCCTCCAGCGGCACCGAGAAACGGGATTCCAGCGACGGCAAGGGCATGGGCTCGACCGCGCCAGGCATGGGCATCTGCCATTCCTATGCGCCGGACGGACGCTGCATCTCCCTGCTCAAGGTACTGCTGACCAACGCCTGCAATTACGATTGTCTCTATTGCGTCAACCGCGCCTCCTCGAACGTAGCACGCGCCCGCTTCACCATCGAGGAGGTGGTCAAGCTGACGCTCGACTTCTACCGGCGCAATTACATCGAGGGCCTGTTCCTCTCCTCCGGAATCATCCGCAGCCCCGACTACACCATGGAGCAGGTGGTCAGCGTCGCGCGAAAACTGCGCGAGGAGCATCACTTCCGCGGCTACATCCACCTGAAGACCATTCCCGAAGCCGACGACGCGCTGATCGCGGAGGCCGGCAAATATGCCGACCGCCTCTCCATCAACATCGAGATGCCTGAGGAGACGAGCCTGCAGCAATTCGCGCCGGAGAAGGACGTCCGCGCGATCCGCCGCACCATGGGCCGGCTGCGGCTCAAGCTCGACGAAGCCGAGGACAGCCGCAGCGCAAAAACCAAGGCAAAACCGCAGCGCTTCGCGCCGGCCGGCCAGAGCACGCAGATGATCGTCGGTGCCGACGCGGCCTCCGATCACACCATTCTCCACACCAGTGCCAATCTCTACGGCGCCTACCGGCTGCGGCGCGTCTACTACTCCGCCTTCAGCCCGATCCCCGATGCGAGCCGCGCTTTGCCACTGATACAGCCACCGCTGCTGCGCGAGCACCGGCTCTACCAGGCCGACTGGCTGATGCGGTTCTACGGCTTCGACGTCGGCGAGATCGTCGACGACAGCGCGATGCTGCCGCTCGACATCGATCCAAAGCTCGCCTGGGCGCTGCGCCATCGCGACCGCTTCCCCCTCGACGTCAACCGCGCCAGCCGCGAGGAACTGCTGCGCGTGCCGGGCTTCGGCACCAAGGCGGTCGAACGTATCATCGCGACGCGGCGCACCAGCACGATCCGCGTGGCCGATCTCACGCGACTGCACGTGCCGCGAAACAAGGCGCTGCCGTTCATCGTCCTCAGCGATCACCGCCCCTCACCGCATCAGCTCGACGCTGCCGGGCTGATCGAACGATTCAGGCCGAAAGCAACGCAACTGGGATTTGGCTTCTGATGCAGTACATCATCCTCGACACCGAAACCGATTTCGGCGGCTGGCGCAAAGCCGCGCGTACGCTCGTACTACATCATGTGGAGCCGCGCGATGTCACCTGGACCGTGCGAGGCGGCGAAGCAGAGTTATTCGCGCCATCCGCGCCGTCTCCGATCCTCGAGGTGAACGACGGCACCTTCAACGTATCCGCAAAATTCGTCGAGCTCGCCAAGGCCGCAATTCTGCACCGCGATGTCGAGCGTTTTGCGATCCTCTATCGTCTGCTGTTCCGGCTGAAGGACAACCACGATCTCATCGAGGTCGCAACCGACCCTGATGTCGCGCAGGTCACTTCCATGGCGAGAGCGGTCTATCGCGACGAGCACAAGATGCATGCCTTCGTCCGCTTCCGCGAGATCGGCCGCGAACGCCAGGCCCATTACGTCGCCTGGTTCGAGCCGGAGCATCACATCGTCGAGCTCGCCGCGCCGTTCTTCGCCAAGCGCTTTGTCGACATGCCCTGGTCGATCCTGACGCCCGATCTATGCGCGCATTGGGACGGCCACGCGCTCTCGTTCACGCCGGGTGTCAGCAAGAGCGAGGCACCGGGCGATGACCGGCTGGAGGAAACCTGGCGGCGCTACTACGCCAGCATCTTCAATCCGGCCCGGCTCAAGGTGAAGGCGATGCAGGCCGAGATGCCGAAGAAATATTGGAGGAACCTGCCCGAGGCTTCGATCATTAAGCCCTTGATAGAGGACGCCGAGCGCATGACCGGCGCCATGATCGCCAATGCCGCAACCGATCCGCATAAGCCTCAGAAGCGGCCGGAGGCTCCGATGAAACGCAAGCCAGCTGCCGACGATCTCGAAATGCTCCGCGAGGAAGCCGCCCATTGCCGCGCCTGTCATCTCTACAAGGATGCGACGCAGACCGTGTTTGGCGAGGGCCCGAAGAACGCCAACGTCATGCTGGTCGGCGAGCAGCCCGGCGACAAGGAAGACCTCGCCGGCCATCCCTTTGTCGGTCCGGCCGGACAGATGCTCGACCGCGCGCTGGAGGAGGCCGGCGTCGACCGCAAGAAGGTCTATGTCACCAATGCCGTGAAGCACTTCAAATTCGTGCCGCGCGGAAAGATCCGCCTGCACCAGAAGCCGAACACACCTGAGATCCGGGCGTGCCGGCAATGGTATGAGCGGGAAGTTTCGGCAATCCAGCCGGATCTCATCGTGGCGATGGGCGCCACCGCCGCGCAAAGCGTGTTCGGCAAGATCACCCCGATCGGCAAGAACCGCGGCCGGCTCATGGACCTTCCCGACGGACGCAAGGCGCTGGTGACGGTGCATCCGTCTTATCTGCTGCGGCTGCCCGATCCGGAATCCAAGGTGCTGGAGTATCAGCGCTTTGTCGATGATTTGAAGATCGCTGCCGGCTTGCAGAAGAAGGCTGCACGGGCCGCCTGAGTATTGGCAGGGAAACCAGAGCGGCGGCCTGCTGATAGCAACCTGCACCGGCGTCAGCTTCGCGCACGGCTCGAACGACGGCCAGAAGGGCATGGGCCTGATCATGCTGATCCTGATCGGCACCGTGCCGACTGCTTATGCGCTCAACCGCGCGCTGCCGGAATCCCAAGTCGCCCAGTTCCAGAAAACGTCCGACGCGGCATCCAAGGTGATCTCTCCCTCTCCCCGTTCTTACGGGGAAGGGCAATTGCCTTGCACATTCAGCACACGTCGTCATGCCCGGCTTGTCCCGGGCATCCACGTTCTATGCACTGCGTGGTAAGGCGTGGATGGCCAGGACAAGCCCGGCCATGACGCTGTGGTTACTGTCAGTGCCCGAGCCCGAACCTCATCGCCATTGCCTACAGCAAGCGGGACAAGGTGAACGACTCGGCATTACGACGCCGCGAGCTGTTCCTCGACCAGCTTCACCCAATACGACGTGCCGTAGACGATCGCCTCGTCGTTGAAATTGTAGGCGGGATGGTGCAGGCCGGCACTGTCGCCGTTGCCACAGAAGATGAAGGCGCCGGGCCGCGCTTCCAGCATGTAGGCGAAATCCTCGCCGCCCATCAGCGGCGCCATCTCGTGCACATTGGCCTCGCCCGCGACCTGCGTGGCAATGCGACGCGCCACCTCGGTCTCCGCCGCATGATTGTTCACGACGGGATAATTGCGCTTGTAGTGCAGGTCGATCTTGGCGCCGGTGATCTGTGCGACGCCGGCCACGACTTCATGCACGCGCTTCTCGACCAGCTTGCGCACTTCCGGCGACAGCGTGCGGATGGTGCCTCTCAACGTCGCGGTCTGCGGAATGACGTTGCGGGCGTTGCCGGCGTGGAATTCGCAGATCGAGATCACCGCGGATTCAAGGGGATCGACGCTGCGCGCGACGATCGACTGCAGTGCCGTGATCACCTGCGCGCCGACCAGCACGGAATCGACGCATTTGTGCGGACGCGCGGCGTGGCCGCCGACACCCTCGATCATGATGTCGACCTCGTCGGTCGCTGCCATGATCGGACCCGGCCTGATCGCGAACGAGCCGATTGGGATGCCCGGACCGTTGTGCATGCCGTAGACTTGCTCGATGCCGAAGCGCTCCATCAGGCCGTCCTTGACCATTGCCGCGCCGCCGGCGCCGCCCTCCTCGGCGGGCTGGAAGATCACCACGGCATCGCCGGCAAAATTGCGGGTCTCGGCGAGATAGCGGGCGGCACCCAGCAGCATCGCAGTGTGGCCGTCATGGCCGCAGGCGTGCATCTTGCCGGGCGTCTTGGAGGCGTAAGGCAGATTGGTCTGCTCCTCCACCGGCAGCGCGTCCATGTCGGCACGCATGCCGATGACCTTGAGCCCCTCGCCGGCTGGCCTGTTGCCCTTGATCACACCGACGACGCCGGTCTGGCCGAGGCCGGTCACGACCTCGTCGCAGCCGAACTCCCGCAAGCGATCCGCGACGAATGCTGCAGTGCGGTGAACGTCATACAGCAGCTCGGGGTGCTCATGGATGTCCCGGCGCCAGGCCTGAATATCGGGTTGGAGGTCGGCGACACGGTTCACGATGGGCATGGAGGGTCTCAAGCCTTCTTGGGAATATGGGAATACAGGACTGTCTATCATGCAAGCGTCAGTCCACCCAACTCCCTGGGATCGGGGTCTGGCCCTGACGAACGGACATGGCCGGGCTTGTCCCGGTCCGGCGGGTCTGCCTATTAGGACGGAACGTTAAGTGACCATCCGGGTGGAAACAGAATGCCAAGGCGGCTTGAAGGTGAGTTTGACTACATCGTCGTCGGAGCCGGGACGGCGGGCTGCATCGTCGCGAACCGGCTGTCAGCCGATCGCAGCAATCGCGTTCTCGTCCTTGAAGCCGGAGGCGACGACAATTGGATCTGGTTCCACATCCCCGTCGGCTATCTCTTCGCCATCGGCAATCCCCGTTCCGACTGGATGTTCAAGACCGAGGCTGAGCCCGGCCTGAACGGCCGTTCGCTGGCTTATCCCCGCGGCAAGGTGATCGGCGGCTGCTCGGCGATCAATGCCATGATCTCGATGCGCGGACAGGCTGCCGATTACGATCACTGGCGCCAGCTTGGCCTGACCGGCTGGGGCTATGACGACGTGCTGCCGCTGTTCAAGCGTATCGAGGACCACTTCCTCGGCGCCAGCGAGCATCACGGCGCCGGCGGCGGCTGGCGCATCGAGGCGCCGCGGCTGTCATGGGACATTCTCGACGCGGTCGGTGACGCCGCCGAGGAGATGGGCATCAAGCGCATCCCGGATTTCAACACCGGCGACAACGAAGGCACCAGCTACTTCCACGTCAACCAGAAGCGCGGCCGGCGCTGGTCCTCGGCGCGCGGCTTCCTCAAGCCCGCCTTGAGGCGCCCCAATCTGCGGCTCGAGAAGCACGTGCTGGTCGACCGTCTCATCATCGAGCAGGGCCGCGCTGTCGGCGTGCGATTCATCCAGAACGGCGAGATCGTCGAGGTGCGCGCGAAGCGCGAGGTGGTGCTCTCGGCCGGCGCAATCGGCTCGGTGCAGGTGCTGCACCGCTCCGGCATCGGACCCGCCGACTGGCTGTCGCCGCTCGGCATCGACATCGTGATGGACAAGCCCGGTGTGGGGCGCAACCTCCAGGATCACCTCCAGCAGCGCGCGATCTACAAGGTCGAGGGCATACGCACGCTGAACGAGACCTACTACAATCTGTTCCGCCGTGGCCTGATGGGGCTCGACTACGCCTTCCGCCGCCGCGGACCGCTGACCATGGCGCCGTCGCAGCTCGGCATCTTCACGCGCTCCGATGCGACGCGCGCCCGCGCCAACATCCAGTTCCACGTGCAGCCGCTGTCGCTCGACAAGTTCGGCGATCCCCTGCATCGTTTCCCTGCGATCACCGTCAGCGCCTGCAACCTCCAGCCGACCTCGCGCGGCACCGTGCGGCTGCGTTGCGCGAGCCCGGACGAGAAGCCGATCATCGCGCCGAACTACCTCTCGACCGACGACGATCGCCAGGTCGCCGCCGACGCCATTCGCACCACGCGCCGCCTGATGCAGCAGAAGGCGCTGGCAAAATACCGGCCCAGCGAGTACCTGCCGGGGCCGACGGTCGGCGACGACGACGCCTCGCTGGCCAAAGCTGCTGGCGACATCGGCACCACCATTTTCCACCCCGTCGGCACCGCCAAGATGGGCACGGCAAACGATCCGATGGCGGTGGTGGATGAGCGCCTGCGCTTCTATGGCCTCAGCGGCCTGCGCATCGTCGATGCCTCGATCATGCCGACGATCACTTCGGGCAACACCAACACGCCGACCGCGATGATTGCGGAGAAGGGGGCGACGATGATCCTGGAGGATGCGAAGTAGCCGCTATCGTGTCCCGGACGCGGCGCAGCGCAAAGCGGTGCTGCGCCTTGCCCGGGACACGGGACTGCACTCACGAAATCGTCATCCCATTCAGGAATAAACCCGCCCCTCCCCTGATCACGTCCCCGAAGCCCAATTCCGGGCGACGTGGAGAGGCGCTATGAGCGGACAAGATCACGGGGATGACGGCGTCAGCCGCCGCAAGGTGCTCGAATGCATGACCTGGGCCGGCACCGGAGTGCTCTGGACCGTCACGGGCGGCGTGCCGCGCTCGCTCGGCATCATCGATTCCGCTGAGGCCGCGACCGCGGCCGCGCCCGGCATGAGCTTCCTCCAGATCAGCGACAGCCATGTCGGCTTCGACAAGCCGGCCAATCCCAACGCGCTCGGCACGCTGGAGGAGGCCGTGAACAAGATCAACGCAATGCCGGCGAAACCCTCCTTCATGATCCACACCGGCGACATCACCCATTTGTCGAAAGCCGCCGAGTTCGACAATGCCGAGAGGATCATCTCGCAGACCAAGCTCGACGTGCACTACGTGCCCGGCGAACACGATTTCATCGACGAGGAGGTGAAGCTCTATCGCGAACGCTACGGCCGCGGCACCAAGGGGTACGGCTGGTACTCTTTCGACGCCGGCGGCGTGCACTTCATCGGCCTCGTCAACGTCGTCGATCTCAAGGCTGGCGGCCTCGGCAATCTCGGCGCCGAGCAGCTCGCCTGGCTGGAGGACGATCTCCGCGGCAAGTCGAAATCGACGCCGATCGTGTTGTTCGCGCACATCCCGCTGTGGACGGTCTACCCGCAATGGGGCTGGGGAACCGAGGATGGTGGCCGCGCGCTGGAATACGTCAAGGGTTTTGGCTCGGTCACCGTGCTGAACGGGCACATCCATCAGGTGATGCAGAAGGTCGAGGGCAACGTCACCTTCCACACCGCGCGCTCGACCGCCTTCCCGCAGCCGGCACCGGGGGCCGCCCCCTCGCCCGGACCGATGAAGGTCGAGGACGCAAAGCTCCGCTCCATGCTCGGCGTCGCCAGCATCAGTTTCAAGCAGAACGAGCAGCGGCTCGCGATCATCGAGACACCGCTTCAGGGCTGAGTTTGAACGGAAGCTGACAATGAAGACACTCAATCGCCGTGACTTCGGTGTCCAGCTCGGTCTGGCCTTGGCCGCAGCCATGCTGTTGCCCGCAACAAAAGCCCGCGCCGACGACATGGACGTGCACATCGACAATTTCGTGTTCCAGCCGGCCGAGCTCAAGATCAAGGTCGGCACCACCGTGACCTGGACCAACCGGGACGACATTCCGCACACCGTGGTGTCGGCGGGCAGGTTCAGGTCCAAGACCCTGGACACCGACGACAAGTTCTCCTTCACCTTCACCAATGCGGGCGAGTACAAGTATTTTTGTTCGCTGCACCCGCACATGACGGGGATGATCAAGGTTGAGTAACGTCTTCAACCTAGGCATCAACGTCTTGCCCGGCCGGTGGTCCCACGCCGGCCGGGCGCGTGCGTGTTCGATGACGGCAAAACAAGACGCAGAGGCAAAGCGAGGAGCGATGCCCGCCACCGACGATGTACAGAAGGCGCAGCGTTTCCGCGAAGCGGCGCTGCCCCATCTCGACGACGTCTATACGCTCGCGCGCTACCTGCTGCGCGACGCCTCCGACGCCGAAGACGCGGTGCAGGAGTGCTATCTGCGCGCGCTGAAGCATTTTGACAGTTATCGCGGGCCGGCAATGAAGCCCTGGCTGTTCGCGATCCTGCGCAACGTCTGTAACGCCGAATATGCGCGGCGCGCGCACAGACCGACCCCGATCGAGGATACTCCCGGCGCCGCCGAGCAGACGCCGCTCTGGCAGGAGACCGAAGCGAATCCGGAAACCGAAGTGCTGCGCAGCCGCGATGCCGGCGCGATCCGCAAGCTGATCGACACGCTCGCCGAACCGTTCAAGGAGACCTTCGTGCTGCGCGAAATCAATAATCTGTCCTATCGTGAAATCGCCGAAGCCGTCGGCGTCCCCGTCGGTACCGTGATGTCCCGCCTCGCCCGCGCCCGCGCCATGCTGCGCGCGGCCTGGATGGCGGGAGAGGAGCAAGCAAGATGACCTGCGACGAAGCAAGGATCCTGCTTCACGCGTTGCTCGACAACGAGCTCGACGCCGGCCATGCGCGCGAGGTCGAAGCCCATGTCGCCGGCTGCCCGAACTGCACAGTCGAGCTTGCCGCACAGCGCGAGATGCAGCGCGTGCTCGCCGACACCAATTTACGCTACACCGCACCGGCAAGCCTGCGCAGCCGGATCGAAGCCTCGCTGCCGCAGGCGCAGCGCCAGCAGCCGTCGCGCCGCGCCGTGCTGCGCGGCTTTGCGATGGGCTCGGCGGTCTCCGCGCTCGCCGCTTCCGGCGTTGTTGCCGTGGTGTTGCGCCAGGACGACCAGCAGCGCATCTTGTCGGAGGTCGTCTCCGCGCATCTGCGCTCGCTCCAGGCCGGCCACCTCACCGACGTCGTCTCCACCGACCAGCACACCGTCAAGCCCTGGTTCAACGGCAAGCTCGACGTCGCCCCGCCCGTGATCGATCTCACCGCGCAGGGTTTTACCCTGGTCGGCGGCCGGCTCGACTATATTGATGCGCGCGCCATCGGCGCCGTCGTCTACAAGCGTCGGCAGCACGTGATCAATTTGTTCGTGTCGCAAACCGCGAGCACCGAGCACCGGCCGCCGAAGACGCAGTCGATGCAGGGCTTCAACTGCCGCCGCTGGGGTGACCGCGGCCTGAACTTCTGGGCCGTCAGTGATCTCGGCGCCGACGAGCTCGCCGAGTTCGTCGATAAGTTCGACGCGGCGATGAAGGCGAATGTGGAGGGGTAAAGGCGCTCCTAGAGGGCAGCGAAGCTGCACCGTATGGTTGCACCATTGACCGGTCGCTGCTAATTCGGCGTCATGCACCGCATTCTTTTTCTCGTGATTGTCTTCACCTCGACGATAGCCTCGTGCGGACCGGCAGCGTCCCGTAATGGACTAGCCACCACGATGCGCGCTGTCCTCTATGAAGAGAGCATTGGCAACCCGAAGGGCGATCGCGCGGTCGGACAAGTCACCTGGCGGGTAGAACCGACGACAGATGCGTCTGCCCCGCCCGGCGACGTCACGGTTCGCGGCGACGTCGAAGTGCCTTCGCGAAATCTGCGGATGACACGCTCCATTCGACGCAATTTCGATTCGTCCCTGCCCGCCACTCACACGGTGCAGATCGAATTCGCGCCTTCGCTCGATTTCGCCGGCGGCAGTATCAAACAGGTCATGGGCCTCCTCATGAAGAGCAACGAAGCGGCCAAGGGTGCACCGATTGCCGCGCTATCGGTGAGGATCGACGACCGGCATTTCCTGATGGGTCTCTCCGCTGTCTCGCAGGACGCGTCCAACAATTCGCTTCTGATCCGAAGCAGAGCTTGGATGGACATCCCGATGATCTATGCGACGCAGCGCCGCGCCATTCTCGCGGTCGAGAAGGATGGCGACGTCCTGCCGCTGTTCAATGCGGTGTTTTCTGAAGCGATGACGAGAAAAGTCGAGAGCCCGGCTCGGCAAGGCGCTCGATCGCATCGAGACCCCGAACAAGCCCAAGGCCGCCTGAATGATCAGCCTTAAGCCGACCTTCTCACCGCGTTGTCGACCAGCGTCTTGCCGAGCGACCAGATCGCACCGGGGACCTTGTGGCTGCCTGCAATGACGTCGTCGAAGGCGCGCTCGATCCAGCTGCAGTCTTCCTCGGTGATGGTGAGCGGCGGCAGCAGCTTGATGGTGTGGCTGCCGTGGCCCGCCACTTGCGTGAGGATCTTGTGATCCTTGAACAGCGGCACGGTAATGAGCTGGCAGAACAGGCCCTTGTTGGCGGCCTCCAGCACGTTCCACGAGGCGCGCAGGCGCAGCGATTTCGGCGGGCCGAACTCGATGCCAATCATCAGGCCCTTGCCGCGGACTTCCTTCAACAGCTCGTAGCCGGGCACCATGCGCGTCAGCGCAAGGCGCAGCTCGGCGCCACGCTTGGCGGCCGCCTCGATGAGCTTCTCGGATTCCATCACGTCGAGCGTGGCAATGCCCGCGGCCATCGCGAGGTCGTTCTTCGAGAACGTGGAACCGTGCACCACCGCGCGGTCCATCTGGTTGAAGATCTTGTCGAAGATGCTCTTGCGCGTCAGCACCGCGCCGACCGGCACGTGGCCGCCGGACAGCGACTTCGACAGCAGCACCATGTCGGGCTCGACGTTCCAGTGCTCGACCGCGAGGAAGCGGCCGGTGCGGCCCATACCGGTCTGGATCTCGTCGGCGACGAACAGCGTGCCGTATTTCTTGCAGAGCGCGGCCGCGCCGGGCAGGAACTCGTCGGTGGGCATGTTGACGCCCTTGCCCTGGATCGGCTCGACGACGAAGGCCGCGACCTCGCGCGAGGCCAGCGCCTTTTCCAGCGCGGCCAGATCATTGAATGGGATCGGGGTGCAGCCCGGCAGCAGCGGCTCGAAGCCGGTGCGGAAATTCGAGTCACCGGTCAGCGACAGCGCGCCATAGGTCAGGCCGTGATAGCCGTGGGCGCAATACACGATGCCGGGCCGGCCGGTAGCGCCGCGCGCGAACTTGATCGCGGCCTCGACGCATTCCGCGCCGGAATTGGCGAAGAACGCCTTGTCGAGATAGGGAACGTATTTCAGCAGCCGTTCGGCCAGCACGCCGGCGAGCGTCGAGACATCGAACTGGACGAGGTTGGGAAGGTCGGCATCGAGCACGCTCTTGAGCGCATCCCGCATGACAGGATGATTGCGCCCGATCGCAAACACGCCAAAGCCGGACAACAGGTCGAGATAGCGAGCGCCCTCGCGGTCGTAGAGATACTGCCCCTGGCCCTTCTGGAAGCCGACATCGTAGCCGATGGTCTTGAGAACCCGAACGAACTGCTCGTTCAGATACCGATTGTGCAGGGTGCTGCGCTGGGCCTGACGGTCCGCGAATAGCTGAGACATGTCTGGATTTGGGCTGTGCATCCGCTACATACTTCGCTTGAGGGCCGTCTCGTCAACTGAAAACCGGACCATTACTGTAAACGGTCTGTGCGGCCTTTTGCCCTTTTTCGGACCATCTTCGCAAGCACAGCTTTAGACCATGTTGCACTGCCAAGGAACACTCATGCGTTCGGCCCTTTACACCGGAATTATACTGGCTGGCGGTTACGCCTGCCTGACCCCAGCCCTCGCCGCCGATCCCACCGGCGACTGGCGGGTCGCTGACGGCGTCGCCAACATCCGTGTCGCCCAATGCAATGGCAGCATGTGGGGTGCGGTCTCCTGGGAAAAGCAGCCCGGCGGCCGCGACGAGAACAATCCGGATGTCTCGAAAAAGAACAGGCCGACCCTGGGCATGGCAACCCTGATCGACATGAAGAAGAAGCCCGGCGTCGATCAGTGGGAAGGACAGGTCTACAATGCCAAGGACGGCCAGCTCTACAGCGCAACCATAACGCCGGCCGGTCCCGATCAGCTCGAAATCAAGGGCTGCGTGATGGGCTTCCTCTGCGGCGGCGAGACCTGGACCCGGGTCGGCCCGCCAATCCCCTCGAGTCCTGCGAACGCCATGGCCAAGGGCGTGCAGAAATCCGGTGGCGCCGCGCCGAAACCCCAGGGGCCCCAAGCAGCCCAAGCCACGACAGGCGCGACCGCGCCTGCGCCCGCGGCTCCGAAGGCCGCAGCCAAGCCCGGTCAGAAGGGCGCCGCCGACCCCGTCGGCGACATCTGCCTACTCCCTGAGATTGCGGGGTTTGCCCATTAGGGCCGGCTGGAACAGCAGCACAGCGGCGAGCGTCGTCACCAGCGAGAGTGCCAGCAGCTTGCCCATGCTGGACGTGCCGGGGTGGCTCGACAGCCACAGACTGCCGAACGCGGTCGCCGTCGTCAGCGCGCTGAAGAAGATCGCACGCGTCAGGCTGGTCTGGAGCAGGTTTGTCCTGCCCGACCGCCAGGCCACGACATAATAGATCTTGAAGGCGACGCCGACGCCGAGCAGCAGCGGAAACGCAACGATGTTGGCGAAGTTCAGCGGCAGGCCGATCAACACGCAGATCTCGAGCGTCACCGCGCCCGCAACCAGAAGCGGCACCAACGTCATCAGCACGTCGACGAACCGGCCTAGCGTGATCCACAGCAATAGCCCGATCACCAGCAGCGCATAGATACCGGCGTGGATGAACGCCTTCACCACGGTGTCGCCGGACTTCAGGATCGAGACCGGTCCGCCGATCGCGGTCGGCTCGGCCGCGAGCACCGCCGCGGCGAATTTGCGCAGCGTGTCGTTGTCATTGGGATCGCCCTTGGGCAGCGCCTCGACGCGGATGATGCCGTCCTTGCTCTTCCAGGCACTGACGAGATCGGGCGGCAGTGATTTCAGGGTGACCGGCTCGGCCTGCATGGCGTTCCTGAGCTGGTCGAACACGATCTTCATTGGCGTGACGAACACGTCCTGCGCCTTGTTGCGCGTGGCCTCGTCGCCATTGGCGAGCCTTTCGAGCGCGTCTGCAAGACGGCGCGAGGCAACCGCCCCTGGGCCCTTCGCGTCGCCCGCCGTTCGGCGCAGATTGTCGACCGCAGATTTCAGCGATTCGACATTTTCCTGGTCCGTCGGCGCCGCATCGATCTGATCGGGATTGAGCGCCGGGTTCAGCACCTTGGCGCCCTGTGCGATCAGCTTCAGCTTCGGCTGCTGGTCCTGCGGCACGAAGCTGTCGAGCGACATCACCCGGAGCACCTCGGGCACCTTCTCCAGCTTCGCCTGGACCTGCCTCGCCTGCTCTTCCGACGTCGTCATCACGTTGACGGCATTGGCCCCGGTGTTCGGGTCCTTGCGCAGGTCGAGGAAGGTGGCGATCGATTCGGCCTTCGGGTTGCGCAGGTTCATCGGGTTGAAGTCGAACTTCATGAAGTAGAGCAGCGGCAGGCCGCCAAGCGCGAGCAGCAGCGTGCCGCCGACGATCAGCACGCGATGCTTCTCGAGGAAATGATCGAGCGGCGCCAGGAAAGCATAGCCGACGGGCTCCGGTTCGCCGGGCGGATTCAGAAGCTTGAGCAGCGCCGGCAGCACGGTGATGCTGGACACGAACGCCACCAGCATGCCGACACCGGCGATCTGGCCGAGCTCCGAGATCCCCTTGTAATCGGTCGGCATGAAGCAGAGGAAGCCCGCCGCAGTGGCCATAGCCGCCAGCGACAGCGGCACCGCCGAGCGCTTGGCCGCCAGCACCAGCGCGCTCGAGAGATGGTCGACCTTGTAGCGCTCCGAGCGGTAGCGGACGCTGTACTGGATACCGAAATCGACGCCGAGGCCGACGAACAGCACCGCAAAGGCGATCGACAGCAGATTGAGCGAGCCGACCATCATCAGGCCGGCCGCGGTCGTGATCGCAAGGCCTACGAAGAGATTGACGAAGACGGCGAAGATGATCTTCGCCGAATGCAGCGCCAGCCACAGGATCAGCAGCACGACGAGGACGGTCCCGACGCCGTTGACGACGGCGCCTTCCTGGACGGTGGCGTATTCCTCGTTGGCGATCGGGACCGGGCCGGTCAGCCGCACCCGCGCCTGGTACTTGTTTGGGAAATCGAGATCGGCGGCGGCCTTGCGGATCGCGTCGGTCGCATCCTTGCCGGGCTCCAAAGCGTTATAGTCGAGGATCGGCTTGAACTCGATGAAGGCGCGCTTGTCCGAATCCTTCAACGGCTCGTCGCTGACGAGCTCGCGCCAGGAGAAGCTGGCATTGCCCTTGTTGAGCACGGTCTCGACCGTCTGCGCGATCAGGTTGAAGGGCCGCTCGGTGTTGTCGAGCTTGACCTGACCGCGCTTGACGCCGGCAAGGCCGGTCTCCAGCGCGCCGGTGAGGCCGCGGATCGAGGGATCGCCGGCCATGATCTCGATCAGGGGCGCGGCGGATTCGAACTGGCCGGTGATCTTGGCGACCTCCTCGGTCGGCAGGAACAACAGGCCGTTCTTCTCGAAGAACTCGCCGCTGCCGAGCTGCTGCATCGACTGGAAGTGGGTCTTGTCGTCCTTCAATCTGGCATAGAGCGCGTTTGCTGCGGCGCTCGTCATCTCCGGCGTCCGGGCCTCGATGACGGCGAGAATCGTTTCGTTTTGATCAAACGCTTGGTCGAATTGCTGGTCACGTTTGCGCCAGTCGAGATTTTGAGAAATCAGCGAGTTGATGTCGGTGTTGATGGCGAAGTGGCGCGCAGCGTAATAGCCCGCTCCCACCGACAGCAGGAGCCCGAGAATGACGACGAGGGAGGCAAACCGGGTGCAGGCCCTGACGATGGCGACGACGACGCTTTGCAGCACTTCTTTTCTTTCTGCGGTTAACAGCTTGCCGGAAACGCCCGCTGTTTATCGGAGTTCCCGGGCGAAACCTATTGCTGTTTTGATGGTTCTCGCCCCGAGAAGGTTCGAGGTAAACGGCGCAAGGCCGCGGCAAAATCATGCGGGGCGGCCGGTATAGCCGTGGAGTTGAGGCGGGAAAGTGACGAAGGACGATGCACGAATGCCGCGCGCTTGCGCACCCCCGTATGCCTTACTAAAATACCTCAGAATCGGTCCAACAGAGTTCCGGGCTTTCCCTATTGCCGATTTTTTGACACAAAGTATTGCGCCTGCATGCGCCGGAGCCCTACGGGGTGGGCAGGCTACCGCATGCGCGAACCAATGGTGCGGATATTGCAGTTCATTGGTCAGTATCTGGGTGCCGCCGGGGACATTGAAGCGGATTGGTGCAACTTGCGTGATGGGCGTCCAATGGAAGTTTATCTGGCGCAGCCGCGCGGCTTCTGCGCAGGCGTGGTGCGTGCGATCGAGATCGTGGAGCGGGCGCTGGAGAAGTACGGCCCGCCCGTCTATGTGCGCCATGAGATCGTGCATAACAAATACGTCGTCGAGAGCCTGAAGAACAAAGGCGCAATCTTCGTCGAGGAGCTCTCCGAGGTTCCGCCGAAATCGGTGACGGTGTTCAGCGCCCACGGCGTCGCCCGCAGCGTCGAGGAAGAGGCCGCCGCGCGCAACCTCCCGGTGCTCAATGCCACCTGCCCGCTGGTCACGAAAGTTCACAATCAGGGGAAGCGCTACATCGGCAAGGGCCGGACCCTGATCCTGATCGGCCATGCCGGCCACCCCGAAGTCGAGGGCACGATGGGCCAGGTCCCGGGGCCGGTGCAGCTTGTCCAGAGCGTTGAAGAGGTTAAGGCCCTGACCCTGCCGGCGGATACGCCAGTGGCCTACATCACCCAGACCACGTTGTCGGTCGACGACACCAGGGACATCATCGCGGCCCTTCAGGCCCGCTTTACAGATATTCAAGGCCCGGATATCCGGGATATCTGCTATGCGACACAGAACCGCCAATCTGCGGTAAGGAACCTGAGCAAGCTGGTCGACGTGATCTTGGTGGTGGGCGCTGCCAACAGCTCGAACTCGAACCGGCTCCGCGAAATCGGCACTGAAGCCGGCGTCGCGAGTTATTTGATTGCCGACGGCAGCGAGCTCAATCCGGAGTGGTTGAAGAATGCGAGGACCGTCGGCGTCACGGCCGGTGCTTCGGCGCCCGAGGTACTCGTGGATGACGTGATCGAAGCGATGCGGCGGATCGGACCCGTGAAGGTCTCGGTGTTGCCGGGCCGCGAGGAAGACATCGAATTCCGGCTTCCGGCCCAACTGGCCGCGAGCTGACCCATCCGAATTCAAAGCCCAGAAAGAAACTGTAATGGCTATCCCGTTCTTCAAGGAAATGCGTATCGGCGGCTATTTGCTCAAGCAGAAACTGCTTGGCCGCAAGCGCTACCCGCTCGTGCTGATGCTGGAGCCGCTGTTCCGCTGCAACCTCGCCTGCGTCGGCTGCGGCAAGATCGATTATCCGGATGCGATCCTCAACCGCCGCATGACCGCGCAGGAGTGCTGGGACGCCGCCGACGAGTGCGGCGCGCCGATGGTCGCCATTCCCGGCGGCGAGCCGCTGATCCACAAGGAGATCGGAGAGATCGTACGCGGCCTCGTTGCGCGCAAGAAGTTCGTCTCGCTCTGCACCAACGCGTTGCTGCTCGAGAAGAAGCTCGACCTGTTCGAGCCCTCGCCCTACCTGTTCTTCTCGGTGCATCTCGACGGTCTGCGCGATCACCACGACAAGGCGGTGTCGCAGAAGGGCGTGTTCGACCGCGCCGTTTCGGCGATCAAGGCCGCCAAGGCGCGTGGCTTCACCGTCAACGTCAACGCCACCATCTTCGACGGCCACCCGGCCGAGGAGATCGCCAAATTCCTCGACTTCACCACCGAGCTCGGCGTCGGCGTCTCGATGTCCCCGGGCTATGCCTATGAGCGCGCGCCGGACCAGGAGCACTTCCTCAACCGCACCAAGACCAAGAAGCTGTTCCGCGACGTCTTTGCGATGGGCAAGGGCAAGAAGTGGAATTTCATGCATTCCGGCCTGTTCCTGGACTTCCTCGCCGGCAACCAGGAATACGAGTGCACGCCGTGGGGCATGCCCGCGCGCAACATTTTTGGTTGGCAGAAGCCCTGCTACCTGCTCGGTGAAGGCTACGCGAAAACCTTCAAGGAGCTGATGGAGACCACCGACTGGGACAGCTACGGCACCGGCCGCTACGAGAAGTGCGCCGACTGTATGGCCCATTGCGGCTACGAGCCGACCGCGGCGGCCGCAGCTTTCAACAACCCGCTGAAGGCGATGTGGGTGGCGCTGCGCGGCGTCCGGACGAGCGGCCCGATGGCGCCGGAGATCGACCTCTCCAAGCAGCGCCCGGCGCAGTACATCTTCTCCGAGCAGGTCCAGAAGAAGCTGTCGGAGATCCGCCGCGACGAGGCCGAAGCCGCTGCGGCGAAGGCCGCGCAGAAGGCTTCGACGGCCGCGTAAGGGCGCACGATCAAATCTCACGACGAAAGCCCGGTCGCCACCGCGACCGGGCTTCTTTTTGCGCAAGTTTCGTGAGGCTTGGAGGCACGCGTTCACCCCAGCGTCATTGCGAGCGCAGCGAGGCAATCCAGAATCGTTCTGCGGAGACAGTCTGGATTGCTTCGCGGAGCCTGTCATCGGGCCGCGCTTCGCGCGGACCCGTTGGCTCGCAATTGTCGATGTTCAATAATTCGCTGATTGGATTGCGGTGGTCTTGGAAGCGGCGAAAGCCTTGGGAGTTTGTCCTGCCAAGGCCTGATGGGGTCTGTGGTTGTTGTAGTAGACGAGGTACTCGAACAGTTCATTGGCGAAGTGGTCCAGGTTGTCGAAGGTCGTACCCTCGATGACGTCGTCATCGAGGGTACGCCAGAAGCGTTCGACCTTGCCGTTGGTCTGCGGCCGATAGGGCCTGGTGTAGCGGTGCTTGATGCCGAGCTCGAGCAGCATGGCCTCGAATGGATGCTCGGCCGGCTTGGTGCGGGCGGCGAACTCGGCGCCGTTGTCGGACAGGATTTCCTGGAAGACGAGCCCATAGGTGACGTTGAGGGTGTTGATCATCTTCAGGGTCTTGAACATGACCGGCAGCGCCTTCTTGGATGTCAGGACCTCGGCCCAGGCCAGACGCGAGCAGCTGTCGATCAGGCTGATGATGTAGGCCGTGACCGGGGGTGGCGCGAGGAACATATCGCGCGGCAATTGATGCAGATCGACGTGGCCCAGCTCCCCGAGCTTGTCCTTGATAATACGGCGTTTCTCCTCGCGCATCGCCGGCGTGCGGCGGTTCAGGCGGTGGCGCTTCAGCACCCGGTAGATCGTGATCGGCGAAGGTACCGTGTCGCGCGTTTCGCGCAAGACGGCATGAATCTCATAACGGTTCATCCCCCGCTTGCGATGGGCGACGATCTCCGCCTCGATCCCTTCCGGCTCGCGCCGTTCCCGCCACTTCGGGCCGCGCCGCCGCGGCAGCAGATCCGCGTCCTCGCCGCTCTGCAGATAGCGATTGTAATACTTGCGGAACGTCTGCGAGCAGGTCCCGTGGTGCCGGTAGAAGTCGCCGACCCGCTTGAACAGCGGCGATCGGCCAGCCTTCACCGCCTCATACTCCGAAATCAGAAAACGCCACTTCTGCAGATAGTTGCGTTCAACCGTTCGGTCATAGCTGTTGTCTCGCATCGGATCGTTCCTCCGCTGGAGCGATCCAATCAGCGAATTATTGAACATGCACAGCAATGACGGCGTCTATGGCACCGGCTTGCTTTTCCATCAGCCCTCTGCCTCGTAGACATACCTGCGCATTCTCGCGGCTTCTTTCGCCCGAGCTTTGCTGTTCGTTCACGCCCCGTGAAAGCCAGAGGGCGCAGGGAAGGTCGGGCGCCGGCGGCACCCGCGGTCCGCGTGCATCGGAAACGCACACGGGGTGGATCACAGGTGATGCCGGTCGCCGGCCTTCCCTGCGCGGATGGTTTTAACGGTGTTCTTCGTGCTCTCCTCGGGGAGCGTTGCACTATTGCCCCCGTCGCCTCGCCGCTGATCGATGCGCGTGCCGGTTGGCTGCCACATCACCGCGAAGTTTGACGCCAGAACCCCGGGCGTCGGGACCACACGACTTCTCCGTCCGCGGACGGCCCTGCCGGACGCATCCGAGGCTCGCGTGTGCTCACCCCGCAAGATCCAGCTTGGCCGCTGTGACAGCGCCGTGTCGTATCGCGCCGCGCATGACTCACGGTTGCCCGCCCTGTCATCGCCTTTCGCGCCGGCGCTGCCGCGTCCACCGCACCCCGACCCGCATCTCGTGACGATCGCGAAGCGCCCCTCTGGCAGGATCGGGATGACAGCCCTATGCCATAAATCCGAAATTCGGAAAAGTGAAATATTTTTACGGAAGGGATTGACTGGCTGTTCCGGTGTTTTGCCCGACCGGCTGACAGTGCTGGATGGAAACGCTTCGCCTTCTATTTTCCGATCTCGACATCCTCGACCTCGACCAAGAGGACGCGCGAGCCGCGGGCGAGATCCGGGCGGAGCTTGCGAAGCACGGCACACCAATCGGTCCCTATGACATCTTGAGCGCCGGTCAAGCGATGGCGCGCGGCCTGCCGCTTGTCAGCAACAACACCGCCGAATTCCAGCGTATCGCCGGGTTGCGGCTAGAGGACTGGACCAGGGATTGATGCTCGCAGGCGTTACCGTGACCGTCAGTACGAAGCTGGCCTAACGAAAAAGGCCCGCACGCCATGGCGAACGGGCCTTCGGCAGTTGGACGTATGCGCTCACGCGGCCTCGGAGACCAGCGCCTCGCTGCCGATCAGCTCCGTCCCGATCAGATAATCGCGGCAGCCGCGCAAGGACCGCAGCGCGCGGTTGAAGTCGATGCCGGTCGAGACCAGGGCATGCAACGTCGCCGGATTGCGCACGATTCCGCGCAGCACGGCACCGAGATCGATCTGCCCGTTCGGCTTGATCGCGGCGCGGGCCAGCGCCGGCAGGGCGCGATGGGCGGGGTCGCTGATGACGCGGACCGCGGCAAAGGGCAGCCCGGCCTCGGCGGCATAGGCGGCCGCGATGTGGCTTTCCATGTCGACGGCGGCTGCGCCCGTTTCCGAATGCAGCGCCGCCTTGCACGAGCGTTTCGTGACCACCTCCTCGGCCCCGGCGAGGCTGCCGCGCACGACGCGGCGGCGGCCGGAGGTCAGGCGCTCGATCAGGTCGTCGCCGAGCGACAGCCCGGCGGCCCAGCGGGCATCGCCGGACAGCACCTCGGTCGCCAGCACGACGTCGCCCGAGCGCAAGCTCGGGTCGAGCCCGCCGGCCACGCCGAACGAGATCACACCGCGAATCGTGTCGGGGTCCACCACCGTCAGAAGCGCCCGCAACTGCGTCGGGCTGCTGGATGAACAGATAACCGCCATTCCGGGCCCGGCTGCGATACGGGCCTCTTGAACCAGTCCGGTCACGATCAGTATCGGCCGCGGGTCGATGGCTTGACCCGCGGTAAAATAGTCCCCCGTCCCCAAAGTCACATTCCGACCCCTACCACCCTGCTGTTGGTGTTCCGCAAGTTCCGATACCGCGCCAATGCCCACAACGGAAAGAACTTTGGGTAACCATGATACCGTAGATAGAACACGCGGGGGAAGCCTGTGGCGGTGTACCGCTGCTCGTCCCACAATCCTTTTTTGTTTTGTGTTGCAATCAGGTACTCCACCCCGCGGGCGACGGCGGGGTGATCAACCTCGCCTGCCGCCATCAGGGCAAGCAAGGCCCATGCCGTTTGCGAGGCGGTCGAGGGGGCGGACTCCCAGCCCTTGTAGTCGAGCCGGTAGCTGACGGCGTCCTCGCCCCAGCCGCCGTCATCGTTCTGGATCGAGGTCAGCCACGCCGCGGCCTTCCGGATCATGGGGTCCTTGTGGTCGACGCCCGCCATGTTGAGGGCGCACAGCACCGACCAGGTTCCATAGATGAAGTTCATGCCCCAGCGGCCGTACCAGGACCCCTCCGGGTGCTGGGTCTTCCGCAAGTAGGCAACACCATCGGCCACGTGCTTGCTGGTCTTCACGGTCTCGCCGAGCTGGGCCAGCATCGAAATGCAGCGCGCCGTGACGTCCTCGGTCGGCGGATCGAGCAGCGCGCCATGGTCGGAGAACGGGATGTTGTTGAGGTAATATTCGAGGTTGTTGACGTCGAAGGCGGCCCAGCCGCCGTCGTCGCTCTGCATGCCCTCGATCCACTCGCGGCCGCGGGCGATCGCGGCATCATAGCCGGCGACGCCGTGCTCACGGCGCATGCGGTCCATCGACATCACCACGACCGCGGTGTCGTCGAGATCAGGGTAGTGCGCGTTGTTGTACTGGAAGGCCCAGCCGCCGGGGCGGACGTCGGGCCGCTTCACCGCCCAATCGCCCTTCACCTCGAGCTCCTGCTTCGGGATCAGCCAGTCGAGGCCCTGCTTGGCCGCAGGCACCGCCTTGTCGCCGCCGGCTTCCAGCAGCGCATGCGCCGTGAGCGTCGTGTCCCACACCGGCGAGACGCAAGGCTGGCAATAGGCCTCCTCGTCGCCGATCACGAGCAGCTTGTCCAGGCCGCGGCGCGTGATCGCGCGCGGCGGATAGTTCTCGTCCTTGCCGAGGGCGTCGTACATCATGACGATGTTGGCCATGGGCGGGTAGATCGCGCCCATGCCGTCCTCCCCGTTGAGCCGCTCCTCGATGAAGGCCAGCGCCGCATCGATCGCGCGCTTGCGCAGGCTCTTCGGAAACATCGGTTCGATCACGCGTAAGATCGCATCGAGCGAACGGAACAGCAGGAACCAAGCCATGCTCTGGTGCGGTGCCTTCGCGGTCATGCCGATCGAACGCGGATCCTGCAGGAACAACTCGTCGATGCCGACGCCCTTCGGATTCTTCGCGCGCGGCTTCAGCGCGGCGATCACCATCAGCGGCACCATGGTTGTGCGCGCCCAGTAGGAGATCTTGTTGAGATGGAACGGCGACCAGAACGGCAGCAGCACGATCTCGACCGGCAGCACCGGCACGGCGCGCCAGGTCACGACGCCGAACGTCGCGAGCAGGAAGCGCGTGAAGACGTTGCTATGAATCGCGCCGCCACGGGCATGAATGGCCTCGCGCGCCCGCACCATGTGCGGTGCGTCGACGGAGTCGCCGATCATCTTGAGCGCGAAGTAGGCCTTCACGCTGGCGCTCATGTCGAACTCACCATCGTGCACCAGCGGCCAGCCACCATGGGCGCCCTGCACGCGGCGCAGGTAATTGCCGATCTTGGCCTCGAGCACGGCGTCGACCGGCTCTCCGAGATAGTGGCGCAGCAGGATGTACTCGGCCGGAATCGTGCAGTCGGCCTCGAGCTCGAATACCCAATGGCCGTCCGCCTGCTGGAAGTCGAGGACGCCCTGCGTCGCCGACGCAATGCTCGATTCCAAAGCTTCGCGGCTGGTCGCGTTCACGGAATCCATATCGCTCGATTGCTCCGATAGTCGATTGAAGGTTGGCCGGGACATTGCCCGTCAGGGCCGCTGTGCAGCGAGAACCAGATCGGCGGCGCGATCACCGGACCGAACTGATCCCTCGATGGTTGCAGGCAATCCCGTAGCAGTCCAATCACCCGCAAGGAACAGGTTCTTCAGCGCAGTGACCGGCCCGGGACGCAGGGCATTCTGCGCCGGCGTCGCGGCGAAAGTCGCACGGCGCTCGCGCACGATCTGCCAGGGAGGCAGCTCGCCGGAAACGCCGCCCGCCGCGCAGACATCGTTCCAGATCGCCTGCGCGAGCTCCTCGCGCGGCACGTCGACGAGACGGTCGCCATTGCTGATGGTCACCGAGAGACGGTTCGGGAACGCGAACAGCCATTCCACGACGCCGCCGATCACGCCGAGGATCGGCGCCGAGCCCGGCGGCGGTGTGATGCGGAAATGCGCATTCACGATGGCGCGGAATTCGGTCGGCGTCTTCAGGCCCGGCAGCAGGCTGGAGGCCGCGCGCGGCGGCACCGCCATCACGATGACGTCACCGGCACCGAGCTGGATCACGTCCTCGCCGCCGAAATTCAGTGCAGCCACCTTGCCGCCGGTGTTGGCGAACGAACGCAGCTCGTGGCCGAGCTGAACGGTGTGGCCCCGCTCCTGCAAAAACTTCACGGCGGGCTCGATCAAGACGGCGCTGAGGCCGTCACGCGCGATCAGCGGACGGCAGGCCTGCCCGCCCGCGAGCAGCGTCTCGCGCACGATCGCGCCAGCAAGCCCCGCCGAGCCCTCGGGCGGATCGACGTTGAGCGCCGCCAGCAGCAGCGGCTGCACCAGGCGCTGGTAGAGGATGCCCTCGGTTGGAATGGACTTGCCAACCAGCGTCTCCTCCGACGCCCAGAGCAGCGGCGCCAGCTTGAGATAATCGGTGAGGCCGGTGTCGGGCACGCGGCGGCTTTCGTCGAGCACCCAGGTCGGCAGCCGGCCATCGCCGAGGTCGATCTGCCAACGCTGCCCCGTCTTGATGTCGACGAAGGGAAACTGCGCGCGCTCGGGGCCGACGAGGCCGGCCTCGGTGCCGATCGCGCGCGCATAGGCGCGCACATGGCTGTTGCCCGACAGCACCAGATGATTGCCGTTGTCGATGGTGAGATTGGTGGCGCCGTCGAAATAGGACCGGCAGCGGCCGCCGGCCTGGTGCGTCGCCTCGTGCACGGCGACCTTGAAGCCGGCATTGGCGAGCCGCACGGCGGCGGAGAGGCCGGACATTCCAGCGCCGATGATGTGAGCTGTGTTTTGCATCAGATGAAAGCGTAACGGAGCAGGATCAGGATGCGTGTGATCTTCGACACACGCACCGGCTCGCGCGGCGCGGCGAAGCCGCGCGCGATCAGGAGGTCCAGAATGGAATGATAGTATTTCGACATGATCCGCGGCGCGCGCACGGCGCGGCGCTTGTTGCGATTCATGATCTCGTCCGACTTCTCGAAATGCGATTTCGCGCGCTGCGCCAGCGGCAGACAGACCTTCGGCAGCGCGCGCTCGGCGATCACGCGGTTCGGATCATTGGAGGTGATACCGGCATGCAGCAGCGCCTCGCGCGGCAGATAGAGCCGGCCGAGACCGGCATCCTCGTCGATGTCGCGCAGGATGTTGGTGAGCTGAAGCGCGCGGCCGAGATGGTGCGCGAGCAGGATGCCGTCTTCCTCGGGGATGCCGAACACCCGCACCGACAGCCGTCCCACGGCGCTGGCGACACGGTCGCAGTAGAGATCCAGCGTGGCCATGTCGGGCGCGCGGATGTCCTGCGGCACGTCCATCTCCATGCCGTCGACGATGGCCAGGAAATCCTCGCGCTTGAGGCCGAAGGTCTTCACCGAGGCGACGTAGTCCTTCAGCCGCGGCGGCGGATGGCCCTGGTAGAGCGCGTCGATGTCGTTGCGCCATTCCTGAAGCGCTGCGAGCCGCTGTTCGCGCGGGCCGTCGGAATCGGCGATGTCGTCGACCTGGCGGCAGAAGCTGTAGATCTGGAACATCGCTTCGCGCTGGTCACGCGGCAGGATGCGCATCGCGGCATAGAACGAGCTGCCGGATGCGGTCGAGCCGTAATTGGCGCCGGGCGTGGTCGCCTCAAGCGTCATGTGCAGTCCCCGGTCTGGAAACGGCCTTGCGTCCGATCGCGCGGCGGCCGACTTCGCCGATCATGCCGGCGAGGCTGAAGGTGAGAAGCTCGAACTTGTTCAGATGCACGCGCTCGCGCAGGGGATCGCGCACCCTGAGCAGGCGCACGATCCGGTCGGCATAGGCCTGGATGACGGAAACGTCGACGCCGAGGCGGAAATCCCGGATCTCCGCAGCTAACGACCTGCCCTCGTCGAGCAGCGCTTCGTTGCGCGCGGCGAGCCCGTGCAGGCAGGCCAGCATCGCCGGCGGCGATTGAGCGAGGCCAAGCTGCTCGACCGAGGCACCGTGTGCTGCCAGCGCATCGCGCGGCAGATAGACGCGGTTGAGCTCGCGGAAATCCTTGCCGCAATCCTGCAGGTGATTGTTGATCTGCAGGCCTGCGCAGAGCGCGTCCGACGCGGCCCAGGTCGAGGTGCTCTCGCCGTGAACGTCGAGCATGAAGCGGCCGACCGGCATCGCAGAATATCGGCAATAGTGGATGACTTCGTCCCACGTCTCGTAGCGCAGCTTGGTCACGTCCATGCGGAAGGCGATGAGCACGTCGAGCGCATGGCGCGGCGCCATGCCGCGCTCGGCCAACGCACGGCGCAGGGTGACCGCCTCGGCCTGGGTGTCGCCCCCGCCGAGGAGTTCCGTCTCGAGCAGGTCGAGATAAGCGAGCTTCTGGTCGGCCGGCAGTGTCGCATGGTCGGCGATGTCGTCGGCGGTACGGACGAAATTGTAATAGGCCAGGATCAGGGCGCGATGACGCGGATGAATGATCCAGGACGCGACGGGAAAATTCTCGTCGCGGTCACCCTTGCCGGATCGCAATTCGCTCGCAGATGTCATCGAGGGCTGGTTTACAATCGTTTGGACAGGAACGGCTTTTTCGCTCGCGCGGGCTCACGCCGGCGATGCCGCCGCGGCCCCCATATAGGGGAAGACGGCCGCAAAACCAATCCTGCCGCTCGATGGCTGCCCTCTGCGGACCGCGGCCGAAAAGGCGGCGCCGGGGCCGCCTTGGTGTGGGCCAGCGGCCGAGCTTACTGGTTGTGGTTCTTCAGCACCTGGTCGCAGGCCTGCGAGATCTTGGCCCGGTTCTCCTTGAGGCAGGCCAGGATGGTGAAATCGCCCTGATCGATGACCGGACGGCAGAACTTCTGCACATCGCGGGTGCAGGCCTTCTGCTCGGCCTCCGTGCCGCGCCCTTGCTGGGCGAGCGCAGCCGTCGAGAGGGATGCCGACAGCAGGGTGAGAGCGACGAGAAGCTTACGCATTGTATTCCTTCATTCTGACGGCAGAATCGCACCGATCCCGGGCTGCACAGGGCGGACAACCGGAGCGGATTGTTCTGATGGCAAGTCGCCGCAGGAGGTGCGGCCGAGAGAAGGCACAAGCACTGGCAAATGCGGCCAAATTGGCGCCGCACCCACCAAATCAGGTCTTCCCCGCGCCTTCATTGGCAGATGTAAGGGGTTGATACTACATCATAATTCAGAGAGACCGCATTTTGCTGCACGGCTGTTGCAGAGCTGCATCTCTCCGCCCCGTGGTTTTGGCCAGAAACACCCCGGAACAAGGTAAATCGGATGGTCCTCGCCCCCTTCCCGGGCCCGGTGAACCGCCATCTCGGGTGAGGGCACGTTGAACCTGGCACAGGCTCGGAACACTAAACTTTCGATGTGGCGAGACGTCTTCGATCTTGAACGGACGTCGTTCCAAAACGGGATATTTGTGATGAGATTCTTTGGGCGATCTGGACTGGCAATCACTGCGGCCGGCGTTGGGGCTGCGCTGCTCTTCTCGGTTTCGGCGAGCCATGCTCAATCGTCCGGGCCGTTTGCCGGCTTCGACGGCGCGTGGACCGGCACCGGCACGGTCTCGCTGTCCGACGGGTCCACCGAGCGCATCCGCTGCAAGGCCGACTACAAGGTCGCGGGCAGCGGTCTCAACCTCAAGCAGGCCCTGCACTGCGCCTCCGACAGCTACAAGTTCGACCTCACCAGCGACGTGACGAGCCAGGGCGACCGCATCTCCGGCAATTGGAGCGAGGCGAGCCGCAACATCTTCGGCAATCTCCAGGGCACGGCCGGCGGCGGCCAGATCGACGTATTCGTCGAGGCCAACGGCTTTGCAGCCAATCTGTCGCTGCGCACCAACGGCACCAAGCAGACCGTGCAGATCTCTTCCAAGGGCGAGATCCGCGGCGTCAACATCACGATGACGAAGGGATAGAGCCCGTTTCCGTTCAAGAACAACAAAGCCCTCGGCTCTCTCGCGAGCCGGGCGCTTTTTGCTGGAGCACTCGCTGCGCCTCCTCCAGTGGTGCACGGACCAAAGCGCCACGATGCCGCTCAGATCGCCGGCTTGTCCGTGCCCTGCAGCTTGCCGTGCAGGTTGATCAGCCACATCGCCGTCGGCCTGAGGATGAAAAGGTCGGCGACGAGCGCCATGACCATCGAGAAGGCGCTGAGCCAGCCGAACAGCCGCAGCGACGGCAGATCGGAGAACACGGTGACGACGAGGCCGCAGGCCAGCACCACCGTGGTCAGGATCAGCGCAGGTCCCACCAGCACGGTCGCCCGCTCCACCGCGAGAGCCGAGCCGACGCCCGGCTTGCTCTCGAGTCTCAGGCGGTTGAGGAAGTGGATGGTGGCGCTGAGGCCCAAACCGAACGAGACGGTGAGTGCGACGACGCTGGCGAATTGCAGCCCCTCGCCCATCGCCCATAGCACCGTTCCCGACATCACGACCGGGAAGATGCCGGGCAGGATGCAGGCGAGCATCACCACCCAGGAGCGGAAGGCGAGGCCGATGAAGATCGCGACCAGCGCGAATTCGACGGTGAGGCCGCGATTCAGCTTCTCGATCATGTTGGCCGAATTGCGCGCCGCGATGGCGGCAAGGCCGGTCACCGCGACCTCGTAGCCGGGGTGCTTCTTGCGGACGGCGTCGAGCTCGGTGTCGAGCTTGTCCACGATCGGCAGGAGCTGGCTCGAATCCTTGTCCGGCACGCGGCCGGCGACAACGACGGCATCCTGCTCGGCGTCGATGAAACGCCGCACCAGATGCTCGGGAATGACGTTGACGTATTCCTTCAACGTGGCGACGTCGGTGCTTCCGGCCTTTTCCGCGAGCCAGCGGCGCAGGGTCTCGAGCGACCAGACGTTGCCGACGCCGGCCGCCTTCTCCACGGTCGCGTGCACGTCGGCGATGGTCTGCAGCGTCTCCGGCGAATACAGCGATTCACCCTTCGGGAACACGATCAGCACGTTGACGGGATTTGCGCCGGTGAGCTTGGCATCCAACCGGTCGCTGGCGGCAACCGCCTGGCGCTTGTCCGGCACCTGATCGGCGAGCCGGTAGCGCGGCTCCAGATTGGCATAGATGACGCCGAGGCCACCGACGAACAGCACCGCGATCAGGCTGAACAGGCCGGGACGGCCGACCATGCGCACCGCGATCCAATAGCAGAAATTGCGCAGCGCCTGGACGCCGGCATCGGCGCCCTGGAACTTGACCGCAAAGACCTTCTCGTTGCGCACGAACAGCACGCCGAACACCGGCACAAGCGACAGCACGGCGACCAGCGCGATGATGGTGGCGGCGAGCCCGGCTTCGCCGAACTTGCGGATCAAATCGGAGTCGGAGAATTGCAGCGCGATGAAGGAAATGCCCGCGGTGCCGTGCGTCAGCACGCAGGCCGGGCCGACCACCAGCACCGCGTTCTTGAACGCGGTGAACTTGTCCTGGCCTGCAATCAGCCGGTCGCGCGCAGCGAAGGTGAGCTGCATCGAGTCGGAGAAGCTGATGACCATGATGAGCGGCGTCATCACGTTCAGGAACATGTTCAGATTGAAATTGGCCCAGCCGAGCGCGCCGAGAGCCAGCAGGATCGCGATCATCGGCGGGAACGCCGCTGCGACCATGAACGAGATCTTGCGGAAGAAGATGATGGCGATGACACAGCCGGCGAGGATGCCGAGGATGTTGTAGGTCAGCCCGTCACGCTCGACAGCATTGCGGATCTCGAGCTGCATCACCGGCACGCCCGAGAGCTGCACGTTGAGCCCGGTGTCGCTGAGATCCTCCTTGATCAGCCCGCGGATGTCGCCGACGGTCTTGGTCAGCTTGTTGGAGCCGACGACTTCCGGATCGAGCGAGAGCACGATCAGCGCCAGCGTGCCGTCCTCTGACAGCAGCTTGCCGCGGATGATCTCGTTGTTCTTGACGGTCTCGATGAACTTGTCATAGGCCGCGCCCTCCGGCAGCTCGGCCGGGAACAGCGCCGCTGGCAGCTTGCCCGGGGCCGGCGCCTGGCGTGCCGAGAACAGCGAAACGAGGCCACGCGTGCCCTCGACCAGTTGCAGGTCGGTGACGAAGTCGCGCAGCTTCTCCAGATTGTTCCGCTCCAGCAGGGTCTTGCCCTCGACCACGACAAGGACGTCGAACTCCTCGGCCGGGAACTTCTTGGTCACCTCTTCGTATTGGCGGAATTCGCGGGTGTTGGAGCGGAATAGCTGCGACAGCGAATCATCGATCTTGATGCGCTGGACGCCGAACACCGCGCCGACGATCAGGGCAAGCAGGACGATGCAGGAGACAATCGGCGCCCGGACGGCGACCAGCCCGAGCCGCTCCAGCCCGAAGGCGATCGAGGACGCAGGTCCCTGCTCGACCTTGTCGACATGAACCTCATTCTCGCTGTGCTTTTCGAGCATGCTTTGTCCAGTTCCTAAATCGGCTCGGTTTGTGAGCTTATTGCGCCCCGCGAACGGCCTGAAAACGCCATACGGATGGGAGGCCCTTGAAAATGCGCGGAAAATCGCCGCACGGGGTTTAGCAGGTCCCGCCATGGTCTCGCAAGCAGGCGCAGGTCGGCCAAACCGATCAAGATCAGGACATTTTGGCCCCCGATTCCGTTCCTTCAGCCGAAGCCGCGCCAAGTCGAGGCGGGGGGCGGTCGCCACTTTCGTCCTTCAGCGCCACGCCGGTCACCTCTCTGGCCAAGCCCTCCCGGACGAGCCAGGCGATCTTGAGGGCGGCCTCGTCACAGCTCAACCCGGCATGATGGATGTTCGACACGCAATTGCGCTCGGCATCGGTGCGGCCGGGCTTCGGTGCGAAAGTCAGATAGGCGCCAAGACTGTCGGGTGCCGACAGGCCGGGCCGTTCGCCGATCAGCATCACGACCATGCGCGCACCGAGGATCGCGCCGATCTCGTCGCCGAGCGCGACCCGGGCGCCTGAGGCGACGACGACATGGCCGATTGCGACAGCATCTCGCTCCGCAAACAATGGCAACAGGCGCCCCACCACCGTCGCAGCATGGCTGTGGACCGCCGCCGCGGACAGGCCGTCTCCGATCACAAGCGCGAGCTGGCACGGCGCGGAGGTGCTTCGTGCCAGAAGCTGCGCCGAGCCGGGCTCAAGCTGTCGTCCCAGATCCGGCCGCCGCAGATAGTCGCTGCGATCGACCGCTCGGCTCCTCACTTCGGTCACGGCAAGTCCGAGCGCGCCGAGATCGGCGACCAGACGCGGCGTATCGAAGGCGGCATGCACGGCATCGCGCGCGCGGGCATGGTCCAGCGTGAAATCAAGCAGCGCACGTGTCGGCATGCTCGCGCCGCTGCGGCCCAGCGCAACGCGCGCGGGCGTGAACGCCCGCAAATCCAGCGTCGGACGACGCAGCGGGACCGGATCAGACATGTCGCATCATTCGGCGGGAACGGCGGCCTCGCGCAGCCGGATCGAATAATTCGAAGCGTTCTGCTTGCCGCTCGAGGCCGCGCGCGCGAAGGTGATGAGGTGATGCGCGATCGTGGCGCAGCCGATCAAGCCTTCGAGATCGCCGCGCTTGATGCGTCCCAGCGCGAACTTCCAGAACACGCGCTTGTAATCGCCAAGCACGCCGACCTTCCAGAAAATGTTGCGCAGCATGACGAGGCCGCGCTTGATGTTGGGCCAAGTCTTCATCTCCGGTGCCACTGGCACCTTGAGTCGGTTGGCATAGGTGTAATCGCACTGATGCTGATAGCGCGCATAGACCTTCTCGGGCGCGTAGGCGACCTCCATGCAATGCTTCCAGGACGAGACGACCTCGTCATAGGGCAGCAGGAATTCGACGTTGGAATCGCGACCCTCGTCATCGACCAATCGTCCCTCGCGCTCCAGCCGGTCCCACAGCGGCGTCTTCGGCAGCGCCTGGAGCAGGTTGATGGTGAGCAGCGGAATCCGGGACTCCTCGACGAAGGCGAGCAGTGCGTCCGAGGTGTTCGGCTTGTCGGTGTCGAGCCCCATGATGATGCCCGAGACCACCTCCATGCCGTAGGAGTTGATGGTGCGCACGCCCTCCAGGATCGGGACCATCATGTTGTGGTCCTTGTGCATCGCATGCAATGCATCCGGATCCGGCGTCTCGATGCCGCAGAAGATGGTGATGAAATAGGCCTCGCGCATCTTCTCGAGGATCTCGGGCCGCTTGGCGATGTTGAGCGTCGCCTCGCAGGCGAGCCGCACCACGTAGCCGGTTTTCTTCTGCCATTCGATCAGATGCGGCAGCAGGTCCATCGCCGCCTTGCGGTTGCCGATGAAATTGTCGTCCACGAAATAGATCGTGTCGGTCATGCCGCATTCGCGCAGCCGATCGAGCTCGGCGATGATCTGCTCCGGTGTCTTGATCCGCGGATTGCGGCCGTAGAGGCCCGGGATGTCGCAGAACTCACACTGATAGGGACAGCCGCTGGAATACTGGATGCTGCCGAGAAAGTATTTCTTCACGTCGGCGAGTTCGTAAGCGGGGATCGGGAATTCCGTCATCGGCACCCGGTCCTTGGTGGTGAGGACCACCTGTTCGTCAGGACGCGAGGTATCGCGCGACAGAATCTCGATCAGCTGGTTGGTGGCGTCGCCGAGCTCGCCGACATGCAGATAGTCGAACGACGGATAATAGTCGGGGCAGGCGCTGACGGAGGGACCGCCGAGCGCGACCGGGAGATCGAATTCATGGGCGCGGCGGCAGATGTCGTTCATCTGCTGGCGCTGGATGTGCATGCCGCTGACGAAGACGGCTTCCGCCCATTCGAACTCCTCCTTCGTCGTGCGGCGCAGATTCTCGTCGACGAATTTGACCTGCCAGTCCTGCGGCAGATAGGCGGAGATCAGCAACAGCCCCTGCGGCGGCATGAAGGCGCGGACGCCATCGGTCAGGGGATAGGAATACTCGAATGTACCGAAGGACGAGGTGTAGCGTGGAAATACACAGAGAATCCGCCGGGACGTTCCGTTGCTTTCAGCTCGCATCAAAGCTCCCCCGCCACGCTCGACCGATGGTGCGACAATTGCCAGCCATGCACATAGGCTAACGCTGTCGCCGGAATTTCTCAATATTGTGGCGCAAGCATAATTCCGGAAGGCGCCGATGGTTTCCTAGGCAGGGAGAGCTGGCACCTGCCGCCGCCTCATGCGATCAGCCGCGAGGCAAAATCGGGCAGCAGGCCTGCATCGCCGGCAAGACGGAAATCGGCGCCTGCAATGCCCGAGCCCGCCAGCCAGTCGTCGAATTCCGGCGCGCGGCGCAAACCGAAGACGTCGCGGACATAGAGTGCGTCGTGAAAAGACGTCGACTGGTAGTTCAGCATGACGTCGTCTGCGCCGGGGACGCCCATGACGAAGGTGACGCCGGCGGCGGCGAGCAGCGTCAGGAGATTGTCCATGTCGTCCTGGTCCGCCTCGGCATGGTTGGTGTAGCAGATGTCGACCCCGAGCGGCAGGCCGAGCAGCTTGCCACAGAAATGATCCTCAAGTCCCGCCCGGATGATTTCCTTGCCGTCATAGAGATATTCCGGTCCGATGAAGCCGACCACGCTGTTGACGAGCAGCGGATCAAAGGCGCGAGCAACCGCATAGGCGCGCGCCTCGCAAGTCTGCTGATCGACGCCGTGATGGGCGCCCGCCGAGAGCGCCGAGCCCTGGCCGGTCTCGAAATACATCACGTTCTGCCCGACGGTGCCGCGCCGCAGCGACAGTCCGGCCTGCTTCGCCTCTTTCAGAAGCGCGAGATCGATGCCGAAACTGCGGTTGGCGGCCTCCGTGCCGGCGACCGACTGGAAGACGAGGTCGACCGGGGCGCCCTGCCCGATCAGCGACAGCGTCGTCGTGACATGGGTCAGCACGCAGCCTTGCGTCGGGATCTTCAGCCGCGCGATGATCTCGTCGAGCAGCCGCAGCAATTGCGCAATGACGGTGGGATCGTCGCTCGCGGGATTGATGCCGATACAGGCATCGCCGGCTCCCAGCAGGATGCCGTCGAGGATCGAGGCGGTGATGCCTCTGGCGTCGTCGAACGGATGATTGGGCTGCAGCCGCGTGCTCATCCGTCCCTTTAGCCCGATGGTGTTGCGGAAGGCGGTGGTGACCTCGCATTTCCGCGCCGCCAGGATCAGATCCTGGTTGCGCATCAGCTTTGACACCGCGGCCGCCATTTCCGGCGTGATGCCGCCTGCCAGCTTGCGCAGCACCTCGGGCGTTGCGGCGTCCGACAGCAGCCAGTCGCGGAAAGCTCCGACCGTCAGCGAGGCCACCGGCGCGAAGGCCTTGGCGTCATGGCTGTCGATGACGAGGCGGGTGACTTCGTCAAGCTCATAGGGGACGACAGCTTCCTGCAGGAACTGGCCGAGCGGCACATCCGCAAGCGCCATCCGCGCCGCGATCATCTGCGCGGCGGTGTCGGCGGCAACCCCGGCCAGCCGGTCGCCGGAACGCGGCGGCGTTGCCTTGGCGAGCAGGTCGCGCAGATCCGGAAACGCGTAGCTCGTGGCGTCGATGGTATGGCGGTAGACCAAGGGTGTCTCCGGGGTTCATCGGCCAATGGCCGACTCCAGGACTATCGTGAAACTATACCTTCGGATCAAGACGCTGAGATATCTTACGTTTCGTTCGACCTAAGACGAAGGCAGCCGACGGACGCATTAACGTCGCGTCCATCTTCGTTCTGCATAGTTTTGCATCAATTTTACACGACCGCGCTCATCTCCCGCCTCAAGCTCATCCGGGCCCTCGAACACCATGACAATTGACCGATCTGGGAATGCCACCGCCCTGGCAGGCCGTTTCACGCTTGCCACCAAGCTCTACGCGATCTTCGCGCTGTTCGCGCTGCTGACGGCGGCGATCGCGATGCTGTCCGACTACAACAGCCGCCGCAGCGCCGAGCTGATCAGCGCGATCGAGACGGCGAACGCCGCCGCGCTCAACGTCGAGCGCGTCAACTCGCTGGTCTATGCGGTCGTGATGGAATCGCGCGGCGTCTACATGTCGACCGAGCCGTCGCTGGTGCAGAAGTACGGCGAGGGCCTGCTCAAGTTCAATGCCCAGATCCTCGACGTCGTGAAGCGCTGGGAGACCATCGTCAAAGCCGACGATGCCGAGCAGTTTGCAACCTTCAAGAAGCGCATCGAGCAGTTCGTCGAGTTCCGCAAGGAGCTGGTGCGCCGCGGCGTCGAGATCAATGCGGCCGCGGGCCGCGAATGGGGCGACAATGACGCCAATCGCAGCGTGCGCTCGGCCCTGAACAAGGATCTCGAGGCGCTGTCCAAGGTCTATGCCGAGCGCGCCAGGCAGATCGCGCAGCAGACCGAAACCAATCGCGAATTGTCGTTCTTGCTGACCTGCCTCGGCGGCCTGGCGCTCGCCCTCGTCGTGATCGGCATCGTCATCATCGCCCGCTCGATCGCCCGGCCGCTCGCCTCGATCACCGCCACCATCAAGCAGGTCGCCGACGGTGCCGAAAACGTCGTGGTGCCGCACTCGGACCGCGCCGACGAGATCGGCGCCCTGGCCCGCGCGATCCAGGTGTTCCAGGAGGCCATGGGCCGAAACCGCAACCTCGCCTCGCAAGTGTCGCAAGACGCAGCCGCGCGCGAGGAGCGCGCCCGCCACATCGAACGATCGGTCGAGGAATTCCGCGGGGTGATCGGCGCCATCATGCACGGCCTCAGCGACAACGCGCAGGTCATGCGCGAGACCGCACAGACCATCACGCGTGTCACTGCGGATGCGAGCAGCCGCGCCGGCACCGCGGCGAACGCCACCGAGCAGGCCTCACACAACGTCTCGGCGGTCGCGAGCGCCGCCGAGGAGCTGTCGGCCTCGGTGGAAGAGATCGGGCGCCAGGTGCGGCAATCGGCCGGTGCGGTCGAGCAGACCGGCCAGCGCACCGAGAAGTCGATCTCCGAGATCGAGAGCCTCGCCGCGGCCACGCAACGCATCGACGGCGTGCTCAACCTGATCCAGGCGATCGCCGAGCAGACCAATCTGCTCGCGCTGAATGCCACCATCGAGGCCGCGCGCGCCGGCGATGCCGGCCGCGGCTTTGCCGTGGTCGCTCATGAAGTGAAGGCGCTCGCGGGCCAGACCGCCAAGGCCACGGCCGAAATCAGCGAGAACGTCTCGATGATCCAGGCCTCCACGCGCAATGCGGTCGACGCCGTGCGCGAGATCGGCGGCGCGGTCCGCGAGATCAACGAGGTCACCTCGGCGATCGCCGGCGCCGTCGACCAGCAGGACGCCGCCACGCGCGAGATCTCCTCCAACGCGCAAAGCGCTGCGCAGGGGAACGAGACGCTCGTGGCGAACATCACCTCGCTGCGCGATGCTATCGGCGAGACCGACACGGCGGCAGCCTCCGTGCTGACGGCGGCGAGCAGCCTGACCGCGACGGCGGACACGCTATCGCGGGAAGTCGAGACGTTCTTCCAGAACCTGCGCTCGGGAGCCACGGACGGCCGCATCGCCAAGTCGGGATAGCGGCCGCCAAGCGGGCCGCGTCAAACAAAAACTTGAAAAACAACCCCATGCACAGTAGGCCAGCACAGGTTTTTCAATGGCTTAGCGACGCACTCGCATGTCTACTGATTCTACGAAATAGATTTTGACTCGTCGGGCAAAACACCGGCATCATGTCATCATGGAAACACGCGCTGTACGGCCCTGTTCGCCATGGTGATCGGGGGCGCGCAAGTCTTGCCAAAGTGGCCGCGTCTCGTCGGCTCTGCCGCCAAAACCTGAAGCGACCGTTTAGCCTCGGCAAGTCGGCGATGGGCCAAGCCTGACGAGCCGGTCGGCAGCTCAGGATGCCCCCCGGAACTGCCAAGCTGGAGCTGAATCTGGTTCTTCACCGAGAACCGATCAGGCGCGAACGGTGCGCAGGAAATGCGCGACCTCCTCCCTGAGACGTGTCGAGTCGCGCGACAACAGCCCGGCGGATGACAGAAGCTGAGCCGACGCGCTGCCCGTTTCGGCTGCGCCGCGTTGCACGTTGGCGACTCCGGCGCTGACGCCGCCGGTGCCTTGGGCCGCCTGCTGGATGTTGCGAGCGATCTCGTGCGTCGCCGCGCCCTGCTGCTCCACCGCGGCAGCGACGGCCGTTGCGATTTCTGACATTCTGGAAATGGTGCCGCTGATATCAGTGATGGCTGCGACCGATTTTTCGGTGGCCGCCTGCATGCTTCCGACCTGCTGGCCGATCTCTTCAGTGGCCTTCGCCGTCTGTTCGGCCAAGGCCTTGACCTCGCTCGCCACGACCGCGAAGCCGCGACCGGCATCACCTGCACGCGCCGCCTCGATCGTCGCGTTGAGCGCCAGGAGATTGGTTTGGCCGGCAATGCTGTTGATGAGATCGACTACGTCGCCAATTCGTGCGGCTGCCTGCGCGAGACGCTCGATCTGTTCGTTCGTGATCTCGGCCTGTCGCACGGCCTCATCCGCGATGCGCGAGGATTCCTGTACCTGGCGGCCGACTTCTCCCACCGATGCCGCCAATTCTTCGGACGCGGACGCCACCGACTGGACATTGGTCGTCGCTTCCTCGGAGGCGGCAGCGACGCCGGCCACTACATCTTGGGTACGCTCGGCCGTCGCCCTCAGCGTGCCCGCCGATGCCTCGAGCTGGCTGGACGCAGAGGAGACCGTCTGAACGATTTCGCCCACCGCACCTTCGAATGCGTCGGCAAGGCGGTGCATCTCGCGCCTCCGGAGCTCGGCCTGTTGGTGCTCCTGCTCGGCTCGCGCCTCCTCTGCATCCTTCTTGGCGATCAGCGCCTCCTTGAACACCTGCAGCGCATCGGCCATCTGGCCGATCTCGGTGCGCTCGCCTTGATGGGTTACTTCTGCGGATAGATCGCCGGCGCTGAGGGCCCGCATCGGCGAGACGATTGCGTTGATGCCTTGCGATACGGTTCTCATCACGAAAAAGGCAACGAGGGCGCCGAGGAGTCCGGCGATCGTCACTGTCGCCACGAGGGTCTTGACCGCGCTAATGTAGGCGATTGCGGCTTCGGCTCCCGCAGCGTCCGCGCCCTTGTTGTTGAGATCAATAGCACTCGCCAGGACCTTATCCGCGTCGAGACCAATGGGATTCACGTTTCTGCTGTTGAGATCGTTGGCCTCTTGAGGAAAACGACCAGCCGCAGCACGCGACAGAATCAGCACCTCCTGAGCGCCCTTCATGTAATCGTTCCAGAGGCCGCTCCATTCATCAAAGAGTGCACGCTCCTGCGGACTGGAGATGAGCTTCTTGTAGTCCGCAATGTTCTGCGCCATCCTTTCGGCGATTGTCTCGATGCGCTTATCAAGATCCGCCTTGTCCTGCGCACGGTCGAACAAAAGATGCTGCCGCACCGCGTTGCGGTAAGTAATGGTGGTAGCGCGCAACTCGCCGATCACGCGGACGCTCGGAAGCCAATTGCTCCGGATGTCGACGACCGCTGCGTTGATCACCTGCATATTCCAGACGGCGAAAACGCCGGTGCCGATCAGAGCCAGCAAGAGGCCGGAAACGACCGCGGTAATCTTCGTTCGTATCGAGATGTTGGAAAACATGACAGGCCCCTGAAAAACATCAAAAATTGATGACCTCCGGGACCCAATGCATCTGACGGGCGGTCGTATCCCTCCCCGGACCAGGACCAAATTTCCGTCAGCCCCGTGCCCCATTCGTGCTAAAGTTGTATCGATTTTGCCTTAACCGTTTCTTACTTCGTGACACTCCTCGCCAAACGGCAAGCAACTTTTGCGTGAATGTGCGTGATCGACCTGTTTTGCCGAGGCTGACTTTTCCCACTGGTGCGAACTTCTTCAATTCGCACCGGTACAAGTGCCGCATTGGCTGATTGGTCTGCTTCGCAACCATAAGCGGACATCGAGCGAATGCAGGCGCAGGGAAGCCCGGCCCCACTACCCCATCACCCCGCCCCGCCTGATCAGCTCCTTCCCGACCGCCGCCAAATGCACCTGGTCCGGGCCGTCGCCGATGCGGATGAAGCGGGCGTAGACATAGGCGCGGGCGAGGAACGTGTCCTGCGAGACGCCGGCGGCGCCGTGGATCTGGATGGCGCGGTCGACGCGGGCGGCCATGCTGGGCACCACGATCTTCGCGGCAGCGATGAGGTCGCGGGCGGCCTTGTTGCCTTCGCGGTCCATCTTGTCGGCGGCTTGCAGCGTCAACAGCCGCGCCTGCGCGATCTCGCAGAAGGAGTTTGCGATGTCCTCGCGCACAGAGCCCTGCTCGGCCAGCGGCTTGCCGAAGGCGACGCGCGCAACCGATCGCTGGCACATCAATTCCAGCGCGCGCTGGGCGCAGCCGATCAACCGCATGCAATGGTGGATGCGGCCGGGGCCGAGCCGGCCCTGCGCGATCTCGAAGCCGCGGCCCTCGCCGAGCAGGATGTTCTCTGCGGGCACGCGGACGTTGTCGTAGACGATCTCGGGGTGGCCGACCGGGGCGTCGTCATAGCCGTAGGTGAGCATGTCGCGGACGATGCGCACACCGGGCGTGTTCTTGGGCACCAGGATCATGGATTGCTGGCGATGGCGATCGGGATGGTCGGGCGCGGTCTTGCCCATCACGATCAGGATCTCGCAATCCTCGTTCATCGCGCCTGATGTGAACCACTTGCGACCGTTGATGACGTAGTCGCCGCCGTCGCGCCGGATCTCACACTGGATGTTGGTGGCATCGCTGGAGGCAACCTGCGGCTCGGTCATCGAGAAGCCGGAGCGGATGCGCCCCTCCAGCAGCGGCGTCAGCCAGCGCTCTTGTTGCGCTTTGGTGCCGTAATTCGCCAGCACCTCCATGTTGCCGACGTCAGGGGCCGAGCAGTTGAAAACTTCGGGTGCCCAGAGAATGCGGCCCATGATCTCCTTCACCGGCGCATATTCAAGGTTGGAGAGGCCAGTGTTGTTGAGGTCCTGGCCGTGCTTGCCTGACAGGAACAGGTTCCAGAGCCCCTGCTCGCGCGCCAGCCGCTTCAAATCCTGCAGCACAGGCGGCGTCCTGTAGCGCGCGGCCTCCGGCTTGACCTGCTCGTAATAGAGATCCTCGACCGGCTCGACATGCGCCCGCATGAACTGGCGGACGCGCTCCTGCAGCTCCAGCGAACGGGCGGAATGTTGAAAGTGCATTGGGGTCTCCTGTTCGCAGCGTTTGACGTCGTCATGCCCGGGCCTGTCCCGGGCATCCACGTTCTTCGTGCCGTGTCGCAAGGCGTGGATGGCCGGGACAGGCCCGGCCATGACGTTGGGCAGGCATCGGTGTCTCCGAAGCGGCCGCCGGCCTCGCCCCTTACGTGCCGCGCAACAGCTCGCTCGCCACGACCCAGTCGTTGCCGTCGAACTGCAGCATATAGCCGTCCTTGATCGGGCGGAAATCCTGCGGCGTGGTATTGAGGGTGATGCCGGGCATCAATAGCGACAGCGGCACGTTCTTCAAATTGGCGGCCTGCGCCATGATGTTCTCGCGCGTCAGATTGTCCTTGCACTGCTTCAGCAGCACCACCAGCGCCTCGGCGACGGTGTAGCCGTAGAGGCCCGCGACGTTGTTGACGTCGGCATTCGGCAGGCGCTTCTTCATAAACTCGATATAGGCGGTCATCGCCGGATCGTCCTTCGACTGCTCGACGAAGGGCTTGAGCGAGCCGAGCGACAGCACGCCCTTGCCGGCCTCGAGCCCGGCCGGCACCATCACGGTAGCTTTGTTGGCACAGCCGGAGGCGAGGAAGCGCGTCGGTTGCCAGCCGACTTCATGTGCCTTGCGGATGGCTTGCGCGCAGGCGCGTGGCGTCACCGAGTAGATCATGAAGACGTCGGCCTTGGTGCTGGCGAGCGTCAGCACCTGGGAATCGACGGTGGGATCGGCGACCTCGAAGCTCGAGGCCATCGCGATCGCCTTGTCCGCATCGGCGCCGAGCGCCTCCCTGACGCCGCGAAGATATTCCTTGCCTGCATCGTCGTTCTGATAGAGCACCGCAAAGCGCGCATTCGGGTTCTTGGCGCGGGCATAGGCGACGTCGATCGCGGCCTCGCTGGTGTAGTTCGGCGCCCAGGGCAGCGCCATCGACCACGGCATGTTGGCGGGATCGTTCCACTTCGAGGCCGAGCTGATCAGGAAGATCTGCGGCACCTTGTTGCTGTTGAGATATTTCGCGATCGCCGAGCTCGGCGCAGTGCCCATGGTCGCGAAGATGAAGGCGACGCCGTCGCCCTCGACCAACCGACGCGCGGCTTCCATGGTCTTCGGCGGCGAGAAGGCGTCGTCCAGCGAGATCAGATTGAGCTTGCGGCCATTGACGCCGCCCTTCTCGTTGACCTCGTCGAAATAGGCGGCGATCACCCGGCCGGTGATGCTGAGCGGCGAGGCCGGGCCGCTATAGGGCATGGTGTTGCCGATCTTGATCTCGGTGTCGCTGACGCCGGGACCATAGGATTTTTGCGCAGGTGCAGGCGTGGACAGGCAGGCGGCAGCCAAAGCTGCGGCCAGGGCCAAAGCGGCTCTCATGGTGTCTCCCCGATGATGATCGCCGCGCGGCGAGGCGCACGCGCGGCGTGCTGCTTTTGTCAGCGCGCCAGATCAGCGGAGTTCAGCAAGATGGTCTTGCGTCGAGTTGCTGATACGTTCGCTCATGAGTCCAGGGTTCACCTCTCCCCATCGGGGAGAGGTGGTCAGAGGTCTTCGCGCCCAGTTCGCCTAGCCGCGCCGCTTCAGGCTGAAGCCGAGGCTGATCCAGCCAGCACCGGCCATGATCAGATCGATGCCGAGGAACAGGCCGAGGATATAGACGCTGTTCACCGGCCAGCGCGCCAGAATGACCAGCCCGAGCAGCAGCGTGATCACGGCCGACAGCGCGACCCAGACCCACGGGCTCTCGCGCTTCATGCTGAAGGCGAGAAACAGCCTGACCGCGCCCGAGGCGATCAGCGAGGCGCCGAGAAATAGAGTCAGCAGGACGGCCGCGAACAGCGGATTCTCGAAGGTCAGGAAGCCCGCGATCACGTAGAGCACGCCGAGGAGAGCCCAGATCAGGGCCTTGCCCCAGCTCTTCATCTGAAACGCGCCGATGATCTCGGTAGCGCCTGCGACGATCATCATCGCGCCGACCACGATCACGCTCGCCACCGTCGCCATCACCATGCTGCCAAGCGCGACGAATCCGGCAATGAGATAGATCACGCCGAGCGCGACGATCCAGCCCCATTTCGCATGCAGCGTCGCGATGCCCGAGCCAAGGCTTGGATTACGAGACGTGTCGGAAGCACTGGTCATGGCGGTCACTCCTAGCCCGCGGGTACGCGCCAGAATAGCACGCACCGTACCGGGGCGACAGCCAGCAGAGCACCTGCACCGGCAGCAGCATTGACACAAATCAAGATCGAATGCGGTGCGTCAGGCGCGCGACCGCTCCATTTCGAGCTCGGCCTTGAGATTGTCGAGATCGCGGTAAATTGAAGCGACCGCCAGCACCCGGCCGGCCTTGCGGTACTTCAGCAGACAGTCTTTGCCGGAAATGCTGCCGTCGATCGCGATGTCGTCGAAGCTCTCGGCGTGGCCGACATAATTGATCGGCACGTCGTAGTGCTGGGACCAGAAGAAGGGCACCGCGTCGAAGCGCTCGCGCTTGCCGAGCATGTTGCGCGCCGCGGTCTGACCCTGCCGTTCCGCCACCACCCAATGCTCGACACGAATGGTTTGCCGGAAATGCGGATCGGGCCAGCGTGCGATGTCGCCGGCCGCGAAGATGCCGGCGACGCTGGTTTCCAGATATTCGCTCACGCTCACGCCGCGATCGGCGGCGAGGCCCGCCTGTTCGGCCAGCGCGAGGCGCGGCTTGACGCCAATGCCGACCACGACGAGGTCAACCTCAACGACAGCCCCGCTCTTCAGCGTCGCGCGCTTGCCGTCGAGCTTTTCGACCGTATCCTTCAAGTGGAAAACAACGCCATTCTCTTCATGCAGCGACCGGACGAAGTCGCCTATCTCGGCGCCGAGCAGCTTCTGCATCGGCCGTTCTTCCGGCGCGACCACATGGACTTCCAGCTTGCGCGCGCGCAAGGAAGCCGCGACCTCGAGGCCGATGAAGCTGGCGCCGATCACGAGCGCGCGTTTCGCGCTGCCTGCCGCCGTGATGATTGCGCGGCTGTCGGCAACGGATCGCAAGGTGTGGACATGGGGCTGGTCGACGCCAGGAATCTGGAGCTTCACCGGCTCGGCCCCGGTCGCAAGCAGCAGACGGTCGAATGGCAGCCTGTCGCCATTGCCCAGCGTGACGCTGCGAGATTTTGGATCGACCGCAGAGACATTCGTGTTGAGCCTGAGATCGATGCCGGTGTCCCGATAGTAATCCTCGGACCGTAACGGCAGCCAGTCCTCCGGCGCGCTGCCGGCGAGATAATCCTTGGAGAGGTTCGGCCGATCGACCGGTATCGCGCCGTCATTGCTGAGCATGGTGATGGCACCGGCAAAGCCTTCGCGCCGGAGCGTCGCCGCTGCCGCGAAGCCGGCCGCACCGCCGCCGACGATGACGAATTTTTCCGGCGTCGGCGCGCTGCGATGAGCCGTTGACGGCCTGGGTGCCTCGCGCTTGCGCTGAACGACGATCCTGTCGCCGTCGCGCGCGACGTCCCATAGCGCAAGCCGATTCAGCGCCGGCGGACGGGTGGCCTCGCCCGAGCGCAAGGAGAAGCAGGCATGATGCCAGGGACAGCGGATGGTCTCGCCGACCACGAGCCCCTCCGCGAGCGGCCCGTGGTAATGGCTGCAAGCCGGCTCGATCGCAAAAATCTCGCTGCCGGCCTGAACGAGCAGGACATCCTCCTCGCCGACATGACCAAGCAATTTACCGTCCTTGAACTCCGTCAGCGACACGCCCCTGGTCAGGTCGGGCCCACGCGGCTTGTTGTCCTCGGTCATGGCGTCGTCTCCTCGCGCTGTCGCGGATCAATCGTCCGAGTTGGCCAGGCCCAGCAGTTCCTGGCGGGTCAGCGCATTATCGCGGAACACCCCTAACATGCGGCTGGTGACGAGATCGGTCCCGGGCTTGTGCGCACCGCGCGTCGTCATGCAATGATGCGTCGCCTTGATGATGACGCCGACCCCTTGAGGCTTCAGCACGTCGTTGATCGTGTTGGCGATCTGCGCAGTCATCTTCTCCTGGATCTGGAGCCGTTTGGCGTAGATGTCGACCACGCGCGCAAGCTTGCTGATGCCGACCACGCGCCCTTGCGGGATATAGGCGACCCAGGCACGGCCGACGATCGGCGCGATATGGTGCTCGCAATGGCTTTCGAAGCGAACGCCGCGCAGGACGATCATTTCGTCATAGCCTTCGATCTCCTCGAAGGTCTTTTGCAGGATTTCGGTTGGATCCTGCGCATAACCGGTAAAATATTCCTCGAAGGCGCGCGCAACCCGATCCGGCGTGTCGCGCAGGCCGTCGCGCTCGGGATCGTCGCCGGCCCAGCGGATCATGGTCCGGACCGCCTGCTCGACCTCATACCTCTCAGGCCGATCGCTCGGCGCCTGCGCGACCGCGACACGCTCAAGCTTGCGCGCTTGTGACTTCATCAACAGCCTCCTCTTCCGACGGGCCGCATCCAGCAGCGGTCCTTCAGCTTGGACGGCTCCGATCGGAAAAGGTTCCCGAGATGAGGAAAAATCGGATACCGCGGGCATGCGAAGCCCGGGGGCACGGCGTCATGATAGCACAGCCATTTCGGGGCGACAGCCAGAGCAGCCGCCGCCGCACCAACGTCGACGCAAATCAAATCGAATGCGGCGGCTCGAGCGCAGTTCAGTCGGGAATGCCGAAATAGAATGCTGCGCCCTTGCCGACCTCGGCAGTGGCCCAGATGCGTCCGCCGTGGCGTTGCACGATGCGCGATGCGATCGAAAGGCCGATCCCGGTGCCCTCGTACTGATCGGGATCGCCGGGCTTGGGCGCCACCGGCCCGATAAAACGCGCCGCTATTTCTGCGGACCGGACAGCGAGATGTCGCGTTCGGCGCGGAAGACGTTGCTGTAGAGGTTGGCGATCCATTGCCGGCCGATCTCGGTCTTGTTGAGATAACCGATCTCGGTCTGGATGTGCGGTGCGACGCTGTTCCAATAGAATTGCGGATAGCGGTTCACGATATCGGCCGGCGAATCGTAGCCGAGCTGACGATTGATGCCGACCTCCTCGAATTCGTAATAGAGCGCGTTGGCCTTGCGCAGATAGTTGGGATCGCCGAGCTGGCCGATGAAGTCGGCCGCGCGCAGGATCGAGGCATCCTCGTCATAGTCCTGGCCCTCGCGGGCCGGAAAGCGCGTACCCTCGATAGCGCGGGCAATGCGGTCCGGGTCGAGTCCGGGAATATGTCGCAGCCGCCGCGTCACATAAAGCTTCGACCGATCGACGTGATACATCATCAAGCTGGCATCAGATGCGCCGCGCGGCAGGGAGATCTTGGTGTCGGCCGCATCGATCACGAATCCATCGCAATCGTCCTCCTCGAACAGGCCTCGCACATAGCCGATGTCGTGGGCGAGGCAGGCGATCAGGACGTGGACGTAATCTTCGGCCGACAGATGCGTATGAAGACTTCGGCCCTTGAGGATCGCCTGGGCAGCCAGCGTCACCAGCATCGTATGCTCGATGTTATGATAGAGCGCATCGCTGTTACCGATGCATTCCATCGCGGTGCGGGTGGCGCTCTCGACGATACTTGCAGACGTCTCATCGTACCGGCGACGCATGAACGAGCCCAGCATCTTCTCCAGGGTTTCCGCCGCCAATCTCGGTAACGTCATCATGGGTGCGGCCCCGATTGTCGGTGGTGTTTCACGCCAATCCCCGACATTTCCTCTCGTCCTCGATGCAAGAGCCAGCATAGCCCATCTTGGGCCGCTTGGCCAAATCCTGGGGCGGAAATCCGGAAAGATGTTGCAGTTGCGCTCCGCCATAGCGCGGTTGCAACGATGGCGCGATACACCCTACAGGCGCCGGTGTCCAGATCGCAAGATTGCGGTTATTCTACCTGCAGCACGTCGACGGCGACGCCGAGCTTCTGTTTAGGCGAGCCGACGATGACGCCGTCGACCGGCGAGACGTCGGAAAAGTCGCGCCCGACCGCGAGCACGATATGGTCATTGGCGACCAGGAGATCGTTGGTCGGATCGAAATCGATCCAGCCGAGCTCCGCCCCGCACCAGAGCGACACCCAGGCGTGGGTGGCGTCGGCACCTTGCAGGCGCGGCTGGCCGGGCGGCGGAGCGGTACGCAGGTAGCCGCTGACATAGGCGGCCGGAAGACCGAGCCCGCGCAGCCCTGCGATCATCACATGGGCAAAGTCCTGGCAGACCCCGTGGCGCTTGTCGAAGACCTCATTGAGCGGCGTCGAGATCACAGTAGCCTTGGGGTCGTAGCGAAACTGGTTGCGAATGCGATGCATGAGATCGACCGCGCCTTTGAGGACACCCGCGCCGGGCGGAAAACTTTCCGCCGCATAGGCGCTGACCGGGCGCAGCACCGGCACCAGCGGGCTCGCAAAGACATAGCCGACCGGCGAGGACGGTCCGAGGCTCGTCGCCTCGAAGGCAACGTCGCGAATGGTCTCCCATGGTGGGCTCGCGGCATCACGCGCCGGCGGCTGTCGCGAGACAGATACACGGGAACGTGAATCGATCCGCAAGTTGCGATGCGCGGCTTCGATCACCACGCTCTCGGTCAGCGTGCCGAAGAAGTCGCGCCGCACGTTGCGCTCGGCCGGGCGTGGATGGATCTCGACATCGTGCGAGATCAAATCCTGGTCGCCGCCGCTTCTGGGCTCCAGTCGCAGCGTGCAGCGGGCGAAGCTGACGGGATTCTCGTACTCGTAGGTGGTGACGTGACGGATGTCGTAGATCACGCCAGCCCCGTCAGCTTTTCCGGCCGGCTGGCATTGGGACCGTGCGGAAAGTAGTGCTGCCCGACCGCGTCGGCGAGGCTGAGCAGATCCTGCTCCAGGGCGAACAGGGTCTTGACCTCGAGCTTTTCGGCCTCCGCGGTCGCGAGCATCGCCTGCATCGCTACCGCGAGGCGCTGCGGCTTCTCGATCAGGCCGTGCTCCTTCAGGCTCGGCAGCGCGGCGATGTGCTCGTTCAGCGTGGTCACCTGGAAGGCCACCGACCGCGGATTGTAGGGATCGAGCACGGCGAGGTCGCGCACCGGTGCCAGGATCGGCGCCAGCAGATAACGCGAGCGGTAGGTGATCTGGCAATCCACCAGCGTCAGCAGAATGTCGAGATCCTCGTCGCCGGCCTCGTCATAGGCGAACTGACGGGTAAAGCGCGTGGTGTTGATGGCGCGCTCGACGCGGCGACCGATGTCGAGGAAACGCCAGCCCGCGGCGCGGTTCATGTTCTCCTGGGCAAGGCCTGCGAAGCTCGCAAGCTCCTGCAAGGTCAGCTCGGCCGCGCGCAGTACGCTGTCGTCGTCCTCCACTTCATAAGCGAGACGCTCGGCCATCTCGGTGATGACCTGCCAGGCATCGGGCGACAGCCGCTCGCGCAAGGAAGTCGCGGTGCGCTGGGCCGCGCGCACCAGCGACAGCGCCGAGCCGAAACGGTCGGGACTTTGCAACCCTTCTGCGACGATGCGCCCGGGCGCGGTGCGAGAGGTTTGCGAGACCGCGCCCCAGGCCACCAGCATGCGCTGGATGCGTTCGGCCGATTGCACCGAGGCCGCGGTGCCCTTGTTGGGCCCGCTCGGCGAGCCCAAAGCGCGCACCAGCCGCAGCGTCGCCTCGGCGCGCTCGAGGTAGCGGCCGAGCCAGAACAGATTGTCGGCAGCGCGGCTCGGCAGCACGCCGGCGATGCGGCGGATGCGCACCTTGTCGGTCGCGGGTAGCAGCGTCGCGGTCGAGACCTGCTTGTCGGAGACGACCCAGACGTCGGCGGCGCGCGCGCCATCGCCCATGGACACCGCGCGTGCGTCCGGCTGCTCGGCGATCCGGCAGAATCCGCCTGGCATGATGGCCCAGCCGTCCGGGGTTGCGGCGGCGAACACCCGCAACACGAAAGGACGCGGCGTGATCTGCCCATGCTCCCACACCGGCATGGTCGAGAGCCGCACCACCTCCTGGCCGACATAGTCCATGCCGCGCGCTGTAATCGCATCGACCAGCCGCTGGCGCTCGGCGGCATCCAGCTCGCTCGCAAGCACCGGACCATTGCTGTCGAAACCGGGCACGCCGCGCCAATAGGCCCCTTCGATCGCAACCTCGTCGAGCCTTGCCAGCACCTCGTCGCGCGCAGCGCGCTGGCCGCACCACCAGGTCGCGATGTGCGGCATCTTCAGCTCTTCGCCGAGCAGTCGGCGGCTCAGCGCCGGCAGGAAACCGAGCAGCGCCCGCGCCTCCAGCACGCCCGAGCCAGGCATGTTGGCGACGACGACGCCATCCTTGCGCAGCACATCGATCAGGCCAGGCACGCCCAGCCGCGAGGAGGCATCTAGCTCGAGCGGGTCGAGCGAGTTGGAATCGATCCGGCGCAACAGCACATCCAACCGCTTGAGCCCGGCGACGGTGCGGATGTGGACGCGGTTGTCGCTGACCGCGAGATCGTCGCCCTCGACCAGCAGGAAGCCGAGATAGCGCGCCAGTGTCGCATGCTCGAAATAGGTCTCGCTGAAGCTGCCGGGGGTGAGCACGCCGATCCGCGGCTCGTCGCGGTCGGCCCGCGCACGTAGCGAGTCGCGGAACGACTCGAAGAAGGGCGCGACACGCGGCACGTTCATCGACTTATAGAGGTCGGAGAAGGCGCGCGAGAGCACCAGGCGGTTCTCCAGCGCGTAGCCCGCACCCGAGGGCGCCTGGGTGCGGTCGCCGAGCACCCACCAGCGGCCGTCGGGGCCACGGCCGACGTCGGCGGCATAGATCGAGAGATAGCGCCCGCCCGGCGGCGGCACGCCGCATACGGGACGGAGATATTCGGGGCTGCCGGCGATCGCGGCCGCGGGCAGCGCGCCTTCGGTGACGAGCCGGCCCTCGCCATAGATATCGCGCAGCACGCGCTCGAGCAGCTCGGCGCGCTGGGTGATGCCGGCGCAAAGCTGCTGCCAGTCGGCCTCGTCGATCAAAAGCGGCAGATGGCTGATCGACCAGGGCCGATCGGCGCTGTCGCCGGGCGCGCGGTAGGTGACGCCGGCCTCGCGGAGATGACGATCGGCCATGCCGAAGCGCCGCTCGATCTCGTCGGGCGCCAGCGCGCCGAAGGCATCGAAGAAGCGGCTCCAGACCGCGCGCGGCGCACCATCGGGCCCAAGGAACTCGTCGGGAATGCCGGGCAAGCGGGTGTAGTCGCGGACCCATTGCGCGATCCGCTGCTGGGCCTGGGCCCTACCCGCCTGATCGTTGTCTTCGGCTACGCCCTCGCCCATGCGCCTCTCACTGCCCCCGCATCATACTCATTGCAGGAGCGGCGTCCGCAAGTCGAGGGTCAGCGGAAACTCATTTGTGCGTTCCTCGGGCGGCGGCTGCATCGGACCCGGGGTGTGGCCGTGGTCCTGGAAGCGCGCCAGCCGCCGCGCCTCGGCCTCGTAGGTGTTGACCGGTTTGGTGTCGTAGTTGCGCCCGCCCGGATGGGCGACATGGTAGACGCAGCCGCCGAGCGAGCGGCCGTTCCAGGTGTCGATCAGGTCGAAGGTCAGGGGCGCGTGGACGGGGATGGTCGGGTGCAGGCCGGAAGCCGGCTGCCAAGCCTTGAAGCGGACGCCGGCCACGGCTTCTCCCGAGCGTCCTGTCGGGGTCATCGGCAGGCGGCGGCCGTTGCAGGTGACGATGTGGCGGCCCTCGACGAAGCCCTCGGCCTTGACCTGGAGCCGCTCGACCGACGAGTCGACATAGCGCACCGTGCCGCCGGCCGAGCCCTCCTCGCCGAGCACGTGCCAGGGCTCGAGCGCTTGCCGCAATTCCAGCGTCACGCCGCCATGATGGACCCGGCCGAAGGCGGGAAAGCGGAATTCGAGCTGGGCCAGATACCATTCCGGCTCGAACGGATAGCCGAACTGCTTCAGCTCGGTGAGCATCTCCTGAAAATCTTCCCAGATGAAATGCGGCAGCATGAAGCGGTCGTGCAGCGCGGTGCCCCAGCGCACGAACTTGCCGGCCAGCGGCTCGCGCCAGAATTTTGCGATCAGCGCGCGGATCAGGAGCTGCTGTGCCAGCGACATGCGCGGATCCGGCGGCATTTCGAGCGCGCGGAATTCGACGAGACCGAGCCGCCCCGTAGGCCCCTCCGGCGAATAGAGCTTGTCGATGCAGATTTCGGCGCGGTGGGTATTGCCGGTGATGTCGACGAGCAGATGCCGGAACAGCCGGTCCACCAGCCACAGCGGCGTTTGGTAACCGGGCGGCGGCACGTGCGAGAGCGCGATCTCGAGCTCGTAGATGCTGTCGTGGCGGGCCTCGTCGATGCGCGGCGCCTGGCTGGTCGGGCCGATGAAGAGGCCGGAGAAGAAATAGGACAGCGACGGATGCCGCTGCCAGTACAGCACGAGGCTCTTCAGCAGATCAGGCCGGCGCAGGAACGGCGAATCCTGTGGGCTCGAGCCGCCGACCACGACGTGATTGCCGCCGCCGGTGCCGGTGTGGCGGCCGTCGACCAGGAAGCGGTTGGCGCCGAGGCGGACCTTCGCCGCGTCCTCATAGAGGCCGGAGGTGATCTCGACCGCATCGCGCCAGCTCCTGGCCGGCTGGATGTTGATCTCGATGACACCAGGATCGGGCGTCACCTTGATCACCTCGATGCGCGGATCGAACGGCGGCGGATAGCCTTCGACGTGAACGGGAAGCTGCATCTCCTCGGCGGTGTCTTCCAGTGCCGAGACAAGCTCGAGATAATCCTCGATGCGCTCGACCGGCGGCATGAAGGCACAGATCACGCCGTCGCGGATTTCCACTGCCATGGCGGTGCGCACGGGAATGGACGTGTTGAGATGCTCGGGGGCGGTGCGCGGCGGCGATGGCGGGCGCGCCATGCGGGTGAACACCGGCAGCTTGCCGCGCGGCTCCGTCGGATCCTGTTCAACGACGTAGGGATATTGGTTCGGCGGGACGTAGCCGAGCGAGCCCATCGGCAGGCGCAGGCCGAGTGGAGAATCCCCCGGCGTCAGGAACAGATGATTGCGCCGGAGCGGCCAGCGCTCGCTGCGCCAGCGCGGCGGCGCATTCCAGCGCTGGATCGGCAGCACGAAACCGCGCGGCGTGGTCAGGCCCTGGTCGAACACGCGCGCCATGCGTGCGCGCGCTTCGGGATCGGACAATTTGGAATCGGTGGGATCGACATTGACCGGAAGCTCGGCCTCCTTCATCAGCCAATAGGCCGGGTCCTCATAGGCCGGCATGATGTAGCCGAGATCGACCCCGAGCCGCGCGGCGGTGCCTTCCATGAAGGCCTCGGCGTCCCTGACCTCGGGCCGCCGCGGGTTCGCGATCTTCGCGATGAGATCGGCGTTCTTCCAGATCGGCACGCCGTCCTTGCGCCAGTAGAGGCCGAAGGCCCAGCGCGGCAGGCTCTCGCCCGGATACCATTTGCCCTGGCCGTAATGCAAAAGGCCGCCGGGCGCAAAGCGCGTGCGCAGGCGGCGGATCAGATGGTCGGCGAGCGTGCGCTTGGTCGGGCCGACGGCTTCGGTATTCCACTCACCCGCCTCGAGATCGTCGACCGAGACGAAGGTCGGCTCGCCGCCCATGGTGAGCCGTACGTCCTGCGCGGCGAGATCGCCGTCGACCTGCTCGCCGAGGTCGTTGAGCCGCGCCCAGGATTCGTCGGAGAACGGCTTTGTGATGCGCGGCGCCTCGCGGATGCGCTTGACGCGCATATCGAAGGAGAACTCGACCTCGGCAAAGCCGGCGCCGCCGGAGATCGGCGCGGCCGAGCGATAATGCGGCGTGGCGGCCACCGGGATGTGCCCCTCGCCCGCAAGCATGCCGGAGGTCGCGTCGAATCCGATCCAGCCCGCGCCGGGCAGATAGACCTCGGCCCAGGCGTGCAGATCGGTAAAATCGTTCTCGACTTCGGGCGGGCCCTCGATCGGATCGATGTCGGGACGGATCTGGACCAGATAGCCGGAGACGAAGCGGGCGGCGAGACCGAGATGGCGCAAGGTCTGGATCAGCAGCCAGGCGGAGTCGCGGCACGATCCTGCGCCGGAGGCAAGCGTCTCCTCCGGCGTCTGAACGCCCGGCTCCATGCGGATGATGTAGCGGATCTTCTTCTGGAGTTCGCGATTGAGCTCGACCAGGAAGTTGACGGTGTTCGGGGCCTCGTGCGGGATCGAGTCGAGAAATTTGGCGAACAGGCGATCGGGCTTGATGGTCTCGAGATAAGGCGCGAGCTCCGTTTTCAGGTCCTTCGGATACTCGAACGGAAAACTGTCGGCGTAGGGCTCGACGAAGAAATCGAACGGGTTGACCACGGTCATCTGCGCCGTGAAGTCGACCTCGAATTTCAGCTCGGTGGTCTTCTCCGGAAAGACGTAGCGTGCAAGCCAGTTGCCTTGCGGGTCCTGCTGCCAGTTCACGAAATGGTTGGCGGGCGTGACCTTGAGCGAATAGCTCAGGATCGGCGTGCGCGTGTGCGGCGCCGGCCGCAGGCGGATGGTCTGCGGGCCAAGGTCGATGGGGCGGTCGTACTTGTAGTGCGTGACGTGGTGTAGCGCGACGTAAATCGACACGGGGTGCGGTGCTCCAGCAGCTTTTTTGAGCAGAACACCTGAGGTCAGCGTGATCAAGCACTAACAACGGGCAGAGGGTGCCTACGGCACGGGCGGATGGTGAGTGGCGAATAGCGAATAAGCTTGCCCGTCCTATTCGTCACTCCCTATTCGCCATTCACTTTCTTACATCGTCGCACCCAGCACCCATGGCGCGAACTCGGCGCCGCCGAAATCAAAGCTCTCGCTCTTGGTCGGCTGGCCCGAGGCAGTCTTGAGGATGAGATCGAAGATGCGCTGGCCGCATTGTTCGACGCTCTCCTCGCCTTCGAGGATGGTGCCGCAATTGACGTCCATGTCCTCTTCCATGCGCTTGTACATGGGCGTGTTGGTGGCGAGCTTGATCGAGGGTGCCGGCTTGCAGCCGAACACGCTGCCGCGGCCGGTGGTGAAGCAGACGAGGTTGGCGCCGCCGGCGACCTGGCCGGTCGCAGCCACGGGATCGTAACCGGGCGTGTCCATGAAGACGAACCCCTTCTTGGTGACGGGCTCGGCGTAGCGCAGCACCTCGACGAGATTGGTGGTGCCGGCCTTCGCCATCGCGCCGAGCGACTTCTCCAGAATGGTGGTGAGGCCGCCGGCCTTGTTGCCGGGGCTCGGATTGGCGTTCATCTCGGCGCCTTCGCGCGCGGTATATTCGTCCCACCAGCGCATGAGATCGACCAGCTTCTCGCCGACCTCGCGGCTGATCGCGCGGCGCGCGAGCAGATGCTCGGCGCCGTAGGTCTCCGGCGTCTCCGACAGGATCACGGTGCCGCCGTGACGCACCACGAGATCGCTGGCAGCGCCGAGCGCAGGATTGGCTGATACTCCGGAATAGCCGTCCGAGCCGCCGCATTGCAGCGCCACGGTCAATTCGCTCGCGGGCACGGTTTCGCGCTTGACCTTGTTGGCGTCAGTGAGCGCCTCGCGCACGAAGGCGATGCCTGCTTCGACCGTCTTGCGGGTACCGCCGACCTCCTGGATGTCCATCGCACGCAAGCGGCCGGCGAGCTTCTGCTCTTCCATGAGGCCACCGATCTGGTTCACCTCGCAGCCGAGGCCGAGCACGATGACATGGGAGAAATTGACGTGCCGCGCGTAGCCGCCGAGGGTGCGGCGGAGCAGCGCGAGCGGCTCGTTCTGCGTCATGCCGCAGCCGGTCTTGTGGGTCAGCGCGACCACGCCGTCGACATTGGGGAAGTCGGCCAGCGGATTGTCGCCGGTGAAGGGATTCTTCTTGAAGACGTCGGCGACGAGGCTTGCGACATGCGCGCTGCAATTCACCGAGGTGAGGATGCCGATATAGTTGCGCGTGGCGACGCGGCCGTCCGCGCGGCGGATGCCTTCGAACGTCGCCGGCAGGTCGAAATTCGGCGTCGGCTTGACGTCGGCGCAATAGGCGTAGTCCTTGGCGAAGTCGCCCATGCCGCAGTTCTGGGTGTGCACGTGCTGGCCGGGCGCGATGGCCTGGGTGGCAAAGCCGATGATCTGGCCGTAGCGCTTGACCGGCTCGCCCGTTGCGATCGGCTTGATCGCGACCTTGTGGCCGGAGGGAATGCGATCGACCGTGGTCACGCCGTCTGCGACCAATGTTCCCGGCGGCAGGCTCGCGCGCGCGATCACCACGCCATCATCGGGATGCAGGCGGATGACGGGGCTGATGGTCATGGGTGGTCTCCTGTATCGAAACTATCGTGCCCCGGACGCTGCGCAGCGCGATAGCGGTGCGCTGTTGATCCGGGGCCCAGGCTTACGTCATGTGCTTCATTGGCTTCCAGGTCCCGGCTCTGCGAAACAGCGCTACGCGCTGCATCGCGTCCGGGACGCGAGAGCATCAGGCCTTGCCGCCGGAATCCTTGCGGGTCGCGTTGACCTGCATCTTGGCATAGGTCGTCATCAGGCCGACTTCGTTGGACAGCGTCACCAGCTTGAAGCCCATGTTGATGGCGCGCGCAGCGCCTTCGGCGCCGCTGCAATGGATGCCCGGGTTGAGGCCGCGCTTGCCGCATTCCTTGACGATCTTCTCGTAGATCGCGAGGATCTCGGGCTCGCTGCGGTCGAGCTTGGGCTCGAGGCCGTAGGAGAAGCCGAGGTCGGACGGGCCGATATAGACGCCGTCGATGCCCTCGACGTCGAGGATCGCTTCCATGTTCTCGACCGCGGTCCTGGTCTCCATCATCGGCAGCAGCACGATCTCGTCATTGGCCGTCTTCTGGTAGGAGCCCGCAGTGCCGTACATGCCGGCGCGGATCGGACCGTTGGAGCGCACGCCCTTCGGCGGATATTTCGCATAGGAGACCAGGTTCCGGGCTTCCTGCGGCGTGTTGACCATCGGGCAGATCACGCCATAGGCGCCGCCATCCAGCACCTTGCCGATGATGCCGGGCTCGTTCCAGGGCACGCGAACCATCGGGGTCACGGGATGCTTGTCCATGGCCTGGAAGCACTGCACCATCGACAGATAGTCCTGCACGCCATGCTGCATGTCGACGGTGACGCTGTCGAAGCCGCATTGCGCGATCATCTCCGCCGAGAAGCCGGAGGGAATTGCCAGCCACGCGTTGACCACGGCCTTGCCCGACTTCCAGATCTCTTTGACTTTGTTCGCCACGTTGCCTTTCCTTCCCTGTTGCTCTCACTCGCCGCGGATCGCATTGGGCCGCACTTTGAGCGAAAAAAAGCGTGAATGTCCATGGCTCTGACCGCGCACGCACGCATATCTGGGCTCATCCCTCCGCGAGGGTATCATCCGCGCTTCGGAGCCCGGCGAGGCTGTGCTCGAGTTCGCCGAGCATCTCCTGCAATTCGGCGAGCTTACGTGCGCCAAAGCGCCGCGTAATCTCGGCATAGATCGCTTCCGACGTCGGTGCCACCGCGGCCATCAGCTTCACGCCCTCCTTCGAGATCGAGACCATGCTGCGACGCTGGTCCGCCTTCGCCGTCTTGCGCTCGATCAGGTTGCGCGCCTCGAGGTCGCGCAGGATGCGCGACAGACTCGGCCCGAGCAGGAAGGCCGTACGCGCGAGTTCCGTGACCTCGACAGCCTCGATGGCCGCCAACGCCCGCAGGATACGCCATTGCTGCTCGGTCAGGCCGTGCTCGCGCAGCGAGGGCCGGAACTGCCGCATCACCGCCTCGCGCGCCCGCAGCAGCGACATCGGTAGCGAGCGCGAGAAGTCGCGCATCGGCACCTGGCGCGCGGCAGGCACGCTTCCGTTGGCGGGGTCAGCCGGTCTCTTGCTCATGACGCCCTTTCAGACTGCAAAACGTTTGCAGTGCAACAACCCGAGATTCCGTTTGACGCATTCATTTAACATGTTAAGTATCTCCGGGCACCACGATTTGTATGATGACGAATGGCGCTTTCCAACGACGATATCCAGGTCTGCGCGAGGCGTCTGCACCAGGCGGAGAAGACCCGTTCGCAGATTCGCCAGCTCTCGCAGGATTTCCCTGACATCACCATTGCCAATGCCTACGCGATTCAGAAGGCCTGGGTCGACGTCAAGATCGCGGAGGGGCGCATCGTCAAGGGCCACAAGATCGGCCTGACCTCGAAGGCGATGCAGAGCGCGCTCAATATCGACGAGCCGGATTCCGGCGTGCTGCTCGACGACATGTTCTTCGCCGATGGCGGCCTCGTTCCGACCGAGCGCTTCATCGCGACGCGCGTCGAGGCTGAACTCGCTTTCGTCATGAGCAAGCGCCTCACCGGTCCTGCGTGCACGCTGTTCGACGTGCTCAACGCCACCGACTTCGTCGTGCCGGCGCTGGAGATCCTGGACACGCGAATCGAGCGCGTCGATCCCAGGACCAAAGCCACGCGAAAAATCTTCGACACCATCGCCGACAATGCGGCGAATGCCGGCATCGTGCTCGGCGGACGGCCGATCCGTCCGCTCGACGCCGATTTGCGCTGGATCGGGGCGCTCTGCTTCAAGAACGGCCAGCTGGAAGAAACCGGCCTTGCCGCCGGCGTGCTCAATCATCCTGCGACAGCCGTGGCGTGGCTTGCGAACAAGATCGCGCCGCTCGGCCTTGCGCTGGAGCCCGGTCAGGTCGTGCTCGCCGGCTCCTTCATCCGTCCGATCGAGACCCGCAAGGGCGACACAATTCAAGCCGACTATGGCGCCTACGGCTCGGTGAGCTGCTACTTCGCTTAAGGCGGACAAGAAGACAGGGAGTGAAACCGCGATGCCGCATTTCACCATCGAATATTCGGCCAATCTCGATGGCCGTCTCGACATCGGCGCGGTCTGCGAAGTGGTGCGCAAGGCGGCGGTCGAGACCGGCATCTTCCCGCTCGGCGGCATCCGCGTCCGCGCCGTGAAGTGCGAGCATTATGCGATCGCCGACGCGCGGCAGGATTACGGCTTTCTCGACATGGTGCTGCGCATCGGCGAGGGCCGCGACCTTCCCACGCGCCAGAAGGCCGGCGAGCAGGTCTTCCAGGCGCTCTCAAGACATCTCGATCCCGTTTTCGCCGCCAGCAAGTTCGCCCTATCGTTCGACATGCAGATCAACGACAAGGATACGAGCTGGAAGCGCAACAACATCCACGACGCCCTGAAAGTAGAGGCTGCCCATGGATAAGCCCACGCCGAAAGCCGACGTATTTCAGGCCAACCGCGACCGCGTCGCGCCGCTGCTGAAGACGCTGCGCGCTGATGGCATCGGCCACACGATTGACGGCAAGACCGTCGCCTCGATCTCGGGCGAGACATTCGAGACCAAATCGCCGGTCGATGGCGCCGTGCTCGCCAGCGTCGCGCGTGGCAATGCGGAGGATGTCGACGCGGCAGCAACGGCCGCGGCGATCGCCTTCAAGTCCTGGCGCGACATGGGGCCTGCGATGCGGCGCAAGCTGCTGCATCGGGTGGCCGATGCGATCGAGGACAATGCCGAAGACATCGCCGTGCTCGAATGCATCGACACCGGACAGGCCTATCGCTTCATGGCCAAGGCCGCGATCCGCGCCGCCGAGAACTTTCGCTTCTTCGCCGACAAATGCGCCGAAGCGCGCGACGGCCTCAACACGCCGAGCGACGAGCACTGGAACATCTCGACCCGCGTGCCGATCGGCCCCGTCGGCGTGATCACGCCGTGGAACACGCCGTTCATGCTCTCGACCTGGAAGATCGCCCCGGCGCTGGCCGCCGGCTGCACTGTCGTGCACAAGCCGGCCGAGTGGTCGCCGGTGACGGCCTCCATTCTGGCGAGGCTCGTGAAGGAAGCCGGCGTTCCCGACGGCGTGCTCAACACCGTGCACGGCTTTGGCGAAGAGGCCGGCAAGGCTCTGACCGAGCATCCCGCCATCAAGGCGATCGGCTTCGTCGGCGAGAGCGCGACCGGCTCGGCGATCATGGTTCAGGGCGCGCCCACGCTGAAGCGGGTGCATTTCGAGCTCGGCGGCAAGAACCCCGTGATCGTGTTCGACGATGCCGATCTCGACCGCGCGCTCGATGCCGTCGTGTTCATGATCTACTCGCTCAACGGCGAGCGCTGCACCTCATCAAGCCGCCTGCTGATCCAGCAGAGCATCGCGGAGAAGTTCGTGGAGAAGCTGACCGCGCGCGTGAAGGCGCTCAGGATCGGCCATCCCCTCGATCCCGCCACCGAGATCGGGCCGCTGATCCACGAGCGCCACCTCGCAAAAGTCTGCTCCTATTTCGACGTCGCACGCCAGGACGGCGCGACCATCGCGGTCGGCGGCAAGGCCTATGACGGCCCGGGCGGCGGACACTATGTCGAGCCGACGCTGGTGACCGGCGCGCACGGCAAGATGCGCGTGGCGCAGGAGGAGGTGTTTGGCCCGTTCCTCACGGTATTGCCGTTCAAGGACGAAAAGGACGCCGTCGAGATCGCCAATGACATCCGTTATGGCCTCACCGGCTATGTCTGGACCAACGACATGGGCCGCGCGCTGCGCGTTGCGGATGCGCTCGAGGCCGGCATGATCTGGCTGAACTCGGAGAACGTCCGCCATCTGCCGACGCCGTTCGGCGGCATGAAGGCCTCCGGCATCGGCCGCGACGGCGGCGACTATTCATTCGACTTCTACATGGAAACCAAGCACGTCTCGCTGGCGCGGGGCACGCACAAGATTCAGAAGCTGGGAATTTAACGCTTCGTCGTTCCGGGGTGACGGGACCGCGCAAGCGCGGCCCGGAGAACCCGGAACCTCGAGATTCTCAGGTGCGCAATTGCGCACCATAGTTCGGTCCTGCGGACCGCCCCGGAATGACAGGACGAGGGGAAACGTACATGCCCGTACCGCAACACGTCTTCGAGCCACCGTTCAACATCATCCGCTCCAGCCACGTCGTGCTGGACGTCACCGACCTGAAGCTGAGTCGCTCGTTCTACGAGACCACCGTCGGCCTGCATGTCGAGGACGCCGACGACAAGGTCGTGTACCTGCGCGCCGCCGAGGAGCATCAGCATCATTCGCTGGTGCTGCGCAAGGCAGCCGTGCCCGCCTGCAACAGGCTCGGCTTCAAGGTCGGCAACGACAAAGATCTCGACAAGGCGGCCGCGTTCCTGTCCGAGCACGGCCTCAGCTACGCCTTCGCCGATCAGCCGTTCCAGGGCCGCACGCTGCAGTTCACCGATCCCTTCGGCTTCCAGATCGAGCTCTATGCATCGATGGATCGCCGACCGCATTTGCTGCGCCGCTACGACCTCTACCGGGGTTGCCATCCGCAACGGCTCGACCATTTCAACGTGTTCGCTGCCGAAGTGCAGGACACGATGGAGTTCTACGCCCGGCTCGGCTTCCGCCTCACCGAATATGCCGAGGAGGACGGCCCGAACGGGCGCATCGCCGCGGCCTGGATGCATCGCAAAGGCAATGTCCACGATTTTGCCATCACCAACGGCAAGGGCCCGCGGCTGCACCATTTCGCCTATTGGACGCCGACGGCGATGAACATCATTCATCTCTGCGACGTCATGGCCTCGCAAGGGTTCGTGAAGAACATCGAGCGCGGCCCGGGACGTCACGGCATCTCGAACGCGTTCTTCCTCTATGTCCGCGACCCCGACGGCCACCGCCTCGAGCTCTACACCAGCGATTATTTCACCGGCGATCACGACCATGAGCCGCTGCGCTGGTCGTTGCGCGATCCGCGCCGCCAGACGCTGTGGGGCGCGCCTGCCCCGCGCTCCTGGTTCGAGCAAGGCTCGCCCTTTACGGGCCAGGCAGTGCGCGAGCCGAGATTCGTGGCCGACGTGCTGGTGGCGGATTGATGATACTCCCCCGCCTCGCCACCTATTCCGTCAAGGGTGCAACCCGCTATGGTGCCGTCGTGGACGGCGGCATCATCGATCTGTCGGCGCGTTACGCTAAGGACTATCCGACCCTGCGCGAGGTGATCGCGGCCGGCAAGCTCGTGAGCCTCGCCGAGGAGGCCACCGGCCGCACGCCCGATCACGCGCTCGCCGACATCACCTGGCTGCCGCCGGTGCCCGCGCCGGAAAAGATCATCTGCATCGGCGTCAACTATCCCGACCGTAACGCCGAATACAGGGACGGCCAGGACGCGCCGAAATATCCCAGCATGTTCATGCGGAGCCCACGCTCCTTCGTCGGCCACGACACGCCGCTGGTCCGCCCGCGTGCTTCCGCGCAGCTCGACTATGAGGGCGAGATCGTGCTGGTGATCGGCAAGCAGGGCCGGCACATTCCAGAAAGCGCCGCGCTCGACCACATCGCGGCGCTGACGCTGTGCAACGAGGGCTCGGTGCGCGACTGGCTGCGTCATGCCAAGTTCAACGTCACCCAGGGCAAGAACTTTGACTCCAGCGGCAGTCTCGGCCCGTGGCTCGTGCCCTACACATCGGAATCGCAGATTGCGGACATTCGTCTCACCACGCATGTCAACGGCGAGCTCAGGCAGGACGATCGCACCAGCCGGTTGATGTTTCCGTTCCGCTATCTCATGAACTATATCTCGACCTTCGCAACCCTCGTCCCCGGCGATATCATCGTCACGGGCACGCCGACCGGAGCGGGCGCGCGGTTCGATCCGCCGCGATACCTGAAGCCCGGCGACGTCGTCGAGATCGCGGCCGAGGGCATCGGCGCTCTACGCAACGGCATCATCGACGAAGCCTGACCAACAACCAAAGTGGAATAGTGCAATGACCACCCTCACCGGCGGCGAAGCGATCGTAAGCGGGCTCGTCGCCCATGGCGTCGACACCGTGTTCGGCCTGCCTGGCGCGCAAGTCTACGGCCTGTTCGACGCGTTTCATCAGGCCCAGCTCAAGGTGATCGGCGCGCGGCATGAGCAGGCCTGCGGCTACATGGCATTCGGCTATGCGCGCTCGAGCGGCCGACCCGGCGTGTTCAGCGTGGTGCCAGGCCCCGGCGTGCTCAATGCCAGCGCGGCTCTGCTCACCGCGTTCGGCTGCAACGAGCCGGTGCTGTGCGTCACCGGCCAGGTGCCGACGCCGTTCCTGGGCAAGGGCCGCGGCCATCTGCACGAGATGCCGGACCAGCTCGCGACCTTGCGCACCTATGTGAAATGGGCCGAGCGCATCGAATATCCCGGCAACGCGCCGACGGTCGTCGCGCGCGCGTTCCAGGAGATGATGTCGGGACGGCGCGGTCCCGCCTCGGTCGAGATGCCCTGGGACGTTTTCACCCAGCGCGCGAATACGGCAGCTGCCCAGGTGCTGGAGCCGCTGCCCGCGCCGCAACCCGATCCTGATACGATCAAGCAGGCGGCCGCGCTCATCAAGGCGGGCAAGTCGCCGATGATCTTCGTCGGCAGCGGCGCGATCGACGCGCGCGAGGAGATCCTCGAGCTTGCCGAGATGATCGATGCGCCCGTGGTCGCCTTCCGCAGCGGCCGCGGCATCGTCTCCAACGCGCACGAGCTCGGCCTTACCATGGCGGCGGCCTACAGATTGTGGCCGACAACCGATTTGATGATCGCGATCGGCACGCGCGCGGAGCTGCCGGCATCCGGTTTCCGCTGGCCCTGTCAACCGAGCGGCCTGAAATCCATTCGTATCGACATCGATCCGGCCGAGATGCGCCGGCTCGCCGCCGATGTCGGGATTGTCGCCGATGCGAAGGCCGGCACCGCCGATCTCGTCGCCGCCGTGAAGAAGGTCGGCTATGCCAAGGGCCGCGGCCGGCGCGGAGACATCCGCGAAGCCACTGCGGCGGCGCAATCAGAGATCCAGCGCATCCAGCCGCAGATGGCCTATCTCGACATCCTGCGCGAGGTGCTGCCGCACAACGCGATCGTCACCGATGAACTGTCGCAGGTCGGCTTCGCCTCCTGGTACGGCTTCCCGGTGTACCAGCCGCGCACCTTCATCACCTCGGGCTACCAGGGCACGCTCGGCTCGGGCTTTCCGACCGCCCTCGGCGCCAAGGTCGCCAACCCCGACAAGCCGGTGGTGGCGATCACCGGCGACGGCGGCTTCATGTTCGGCGTGCAGGAGCTTGCCACCGCCGTGCAGTTCAACATCGGCGTGGTGACGCTCGTGTTCAACAACAACGCCTATGGCAATGTCCGACGCGACCAGCGCGAACGCTTCGACGGCCGCGTGGTGGCGTCGGACCTCGTCAATCCGGATTTCGTCAAGCTCGCGGAGTCCTTTGGCGTGGCCGCAGCACGCGTGACCGCGCCCGATCAGTTCAAGGCGGCGATGGAGAAGGCGCTCAGCCATGGCGGGCCGTATCTGATCTCGGTCGAGGTGACCAGGGATTCGGAGGTGAGCCCGTGGGCGTTCATTCATCCGCCGAAGCCTTAGTGTCGTTCCGGGGCGATGCGCACCATAGTTCGCGCTAGCGCGCGCCACCGGAACGACGGGTCCCTAGCGCGTCCTGCGAAATGTCAGATTGATCCGCTTCCTTCCCAGCAGCGGATGCTCGCCATCGGCGAGCGGCGCGACGCCGTGATAGGCGAGCCTGCAGGCCCCGCCCCAGACCACGACATCGCCATGAACTAGTCGGAAGCGGCGCGGCTTGTCGGCGCGCGCGAGGCCGCCGAACAGGAAGGTCGCGGGCAGGCCGAGCGAGACCGAGACGATCGGCGCGGAATAATCCAGCTCGTCCTTGTCCTGATGCAACGACAGCCGCGTGCCGGGCTCGTAGCGATTGACGAGGCAGGCATCGGGCGCAAAGCCGGCAAAGCCGCCCTGCTCCGCCGCGCGGCGGGCGAGATCGCAAAACACCGGCGGCATCGCCGGCCAAGGCGCGCCGGTGCGCGGATCGATGGGATCGTAACGATAGCCGGTGTGATCGGTGATCCAGCCGCGCTCGCCGCAATTGGTCATCGCCACCGACATCTGATAGCCGCCGGGCGTGGTCATCCGGCGGAACGGCGATTGCGCGACGATGGCCCGCACCGCATCGACCAGCTCGCTCTCGATCGGCTTGACGAAGCCGCGCAGCAGCACGGCACCGTCCGCGATCTGCTCGCGTGAGCGCTGCGCCTCGGCGACATTGTCGAACAGATCACCCGTCAATCGCAGCGCTCATTTGGCATCGTGGAAGATCACACCCAGCGTGTGGCGACGGCCGGACCTGATACGGCTGACGCCATGGCGGAGATTAACGCGGTAGGTGCCGCGTGTCCCCTGCACCGGGCGGTGATGCACAGCGAAGGCGACCGCATCACCCTGCGCGAGCGGCACCACCTCGACGCGGGACTGCATGCGCGGGCGCTGCTCGGTCAGCACGAACTCGCCACCGGTGAAATCGCGTCCGGGCTCCGAGAGCAGGATCGCGACCTGGAGCGGGAACACGTGCTCACCATAGAGGTCCTGGTGCAGGCAGTTGTAGTCGCCAGCCTCATATTGCAGCAGCAGCGGCGTCGGCCGCGCCTGCCCTGCCTCGTGACAGCGCTTCAGGAATGCCGCATGCGCTGTGGGATAGCGGATGTCGATCCCCATCGCCTCGTTCCAGCGATTGGCGACGGATTGGAGATGCGCATAGAGCGCCGGGCGCAGCTGCGCGATCAGCTCGGGCAGCGGATAGGAGAAATATTTGTACTCGCCGCGACCGAAGCCGTGGCTGCTCATGACGATGCGGCTGCGGAAGTGCGTATCGTCCGGATAGAGTTCGGCCATGGCGCGGCATAGGTCCGACGTCAGCAGGTTCTTCAGGACGGCGCAGCCTTGGGAGTCGAGCTCCGCGGTGATTTGCGGCCAATCCAGTGCGTCGATCTGCCCGGCGAGGTCAATGGAGGGAGAATGGGACGATTTGCGTGCGGTTGCTGTCATGGCTGCGACTCTCGCAATACGACGCCCCCACGGCCACCCGATTTCCGATGACTATCCCCCGCCATTGCGAGGAGCCCTTGCGACGAAGCAATCTAGAGTCCCTGCTCGGAACCAGCCTGCATTGCTTCGCTCGCAACGACGGCGGGGAGAGATCAGCCCCTCACCGGCAGCGTCACCACGTCGTAGCCGTGCTTGATCGTGCGCTTCAGCACGGGATCTTCAATCTCGAAATCGAAGCGGTCGGCAGGGCGGATGCCGCCTTTGGCGGCGAAGGTGCCGCCGAACATGGCGCAGCCATCGGGCAGCTTCCCGCCATCAAAGCCGCGCGCGATGAGGTCGGCGACCGGGAGCATCGCATCCAGCGTGCCCTCTTGGTAGAGCACGCGCTCGCCTTTGATCGTGGCGTAGGAGCGCAGGATCATCTTGTCCCAATGACCGATGACGTCCTCGAGCTCCCACAGCGTCGAGGCGATCGGCTTGTCGCACATCTGCTTGGAGACCGTGACGCTATAGGCCTCGACCTTGCGGTCGGTGTGATCGGAGCCGCAGCCGACGAAGATGCGGCCCTGCCAGCCGATCAGCACGAACTCGACCTCGCCGCTGGAATCGCCGCCGCTGCATTCGATGCGGTCTTCCTGGGTCAGCCGCCGCGCCGAGGCGCGGTAGTAGATCGGCGTGGAGGCCGGCGGGGCGATGCCCATCTCCTGTAGCTCGGCGATGTGCTTGTCGCGCGCGACCGGATCGCGGCCGGTCCAGCCGGCGATGACCATCTGGTCGATCGCCAAGGTCAGCGGCGTGGTGGTGTCCTGGGCGTCGATGGTGAAAGTGAGGTCAAACACGAATGACGGCCTCCATGCCGGCGGCAAGTTCAAAGATACGGCGATCCGAGCCGCCCGCGCCCGCCAGCATCAGGCCGACCGGGACGTCGCCCGCGCGATGACAGGGCAGCGAGATGGCGCAGCCGTCGATCATGTTGATCAGGGTGCAATTGCGCAGCGCGCGCAGGTTCTGAGTGGTGAAGGCCTTGTCGTCGGCGAGATCGGAAATCTTCGGCGGCGTGTTGGCGGTGGTCGGCAGCACCAGAGCGTCATAGGGCGCAATGCGCGCATTGACGCGCGCGATCAGCGAGCGGCGCTCGTTGAGGAGATCGATGTAGTCGGCCGCGCTCTGCGCCTCGCCGCGCATGATGCGCACCGACACGCGAGGATCGTAGACGTCGCCCTTGGACGTGATGAGATAGCGGTGCCAGGCATAGCTCTCGGAGGCAGCGAAGCCGCCCTTGGCGTTCATCGGGCCGATGTCGTGGAATTCGGACATCTCGATGCGCTCGATGGCGGCGCCATGGTCGGCAAGCGTCTTCAGCGCGCGCTCAAAGGTCTCGGAGACCTCCGCATCGAGATCATCGAGCGCGATCGTGGTGGGCACCGCCAGCCGCATGCCCTTTACGGGCCGCGGCTTCAGCGCGACGATGGGCTCGTTCGCGAGCACGGCATCGAGTATGGCACAGCAGCTGACCGATCGCGCCAGCGGCCCGATGCTGTCGAGCGAGAACGACAGCGGCACGGTGCCATCGAGCGGCACGCGCCGCTGCGTCGGCTTGTAACCGACGATGCCGTTGAAGGCGGCTGGAATGCGGCAGGAGCCGCCGGTGTCGGTACCGAGCGCGCCATGCGCCATGCCGTCGAGCACGGAGACCGCCGCGCCGGAGGAGGAGCCGCCGGGCACGTGACCTTCGGCCCGGTTCCAGGCGCCCTTCGGCGTGCCGTAATGCGGATTGATACCGATGCCGGAATAGGCGAACTCGGTCATGTTGGTGCGGCCGATCAGCACGAAGCCGGCCTTGCGCAGCCGCGATACCGTGGCCGCGTCCTGCTCGGCCGCCGGGGAATCGTCGAGCGCGCGGGAGCCGGCGCGCGTCACCTGGCCCTTGATGTCGAAGAGGTCCTTGATCGAGATCGGGATGCCGGCATAGCGCGACGGCGCCGCCTTGACCTTGCGCAGGGCATCCATGGCATCGGCGGTGGTCAGCGCCGCGTCCTTATCGACATGGATGAAGGTGCGGCGGCCCTCACCGGCGGGGTCGGCGATCTTGGCGAGGCATGCCTCGACCAGCTTGCGGGCGGTGGTGCGGCCGCTTTCGAGGTCTTCGGCGAGCTTCGCCAGTGTCGGAAAATCGGGCATGTCTGTCTCACGGAATATTTCGCGCGCAATCTATAGCGCTGGCTCGGTTCGACACAAGCATTGTGCGCATGATGGCATGCATGCGCATTGCTGGACCGTTGACGCACGATGGTCGATTGTCGCATCAAGATCGAAACAGGCGGGCGTGAAGCCTGCCCTTGGGAGGGCGTTCCGAATGGCCGAACCGCAGCGCGCGCGACCGAAACCGACGCCGGAGACCCAGCATTTCTGGGACGGCACGAAAGCCGGCGAATTGCGCCTGCAGCGCTGCGATGCCTGCGCGCATGTCTACTTCCCGCCGCGCCCGTTCTGCCCCTCCTGCGCCTCGCGCAAGGTCAGCATCTTCAAGGCGAGCGGCAAGGGCTTCCTCTACAGCTACGTGATCAACCATCGCCCCGCCGCGCCGGGCTTCACGCCGCCTTACGCCATCGCGGTGGTCGAACTCGACGAAGGCCCGCGGATGATGAGCAACATCATCGATTGCCCGCAGACGCCTGAGGCACTCGAGCTCGACATGAAGCTCGAGGTCGCTTTCGAGGCACTCGACGACAAGATCACCCTCCCCGTGTTCCGTCCGGTGAAGGGGTAAGTCATGCGCAGGAACCAGGTTGCCGTCGTCGGCGCGGCCGAGACGACCGAGCTCGGTGTCATCCCCAACGCCTCGCAGCTCCAGCTCCATGCGGATGCGGCGCTCAATGCCATTGCCGACGCCGGGCTGAAGCTGTCCGACATCGACGGCTTTGCCACCACGGTCGAAACACCGCAGCAGGTCTGCCACTATCTCGGCATCAAGCCGACCTGGGTGGACGGCACCTCGGTCGGCGGCTGCTCTTTCATGCTGCACGTCCGCCATGCGGCGGCGGCGATCGAGGCGGGCCTGTGCAAGACGGTGCTGATCACCCATGCCGAGAGCGGCAAGTCGATGATCGGCAAGCTGCCGCGCTCGATTCCCGCAGACAGCCTGCAGGGCCAGTTCGAAGCGCCCTATGGCGTCTACGGCCCGCCGAGCATGTTCCCAATTCCCGTGCTGCGCTTCATGAAGACCTACGGCATCACGCATGAGCAGCTTGCTTCGGTGGCGGTGGTGCAGCGGGAATGGGCGGCGAAGAATCCGCGCGCGATGATGAAGGACCCGATCACGGTCGCCGATGTGCTCAACTCGCGTATGATCGCCTATCCGTTCCGGCTGCTGCAATGCTGCCTCGTCACCGACGGCGGCGGCGCGCTGATCCTGACCTCGGCCGACCGTGCCAGGGATTTTCCAACGAAGCCCGTCTACATCATGGGCACGGGCGAGAGCGTGGAAACGCCGATGGTCAGCCAGATGGAGACGTTCAACTCCTCGCGCGCGTTCAAAGTTGCGGGCCCGCTGGCCTTCAAGGAGGCCGGCATCACACACAAGGACGTCGATCACCTCATGATCTACGATGCCTTTGCGCATCTGCCGCTGTTCGGCCTCGGCGATCTCGGCTTCATGCCGTACGAGGAGACCGGGAAGTTCATCGCCGACGGCAACACGCGGCCGGGCGGGAAACTGCCCCTCAACACCAATGGCGGCGGTTTGAGCTACATGCATTCCGGCATGTACGGCATGTACGCGCTTCAGGAGAGCGTGCGCCAGATGCGCGGGATAGCACCGGCGCAGGTGCCGAATGCGAAGATTTCGGTGTGCCATGGCGTCGGCGGCATGTTCGCGGCATCAGGCACGATCGTGTTCACGAACGAGAGGTAAGCGGCTCGGACAACATTTGCTCGTCATTGCCGGGCTTGACCCGGCAATCCATCCTCTTCTGAAGATGGATGCGCGGGTCACGCCCGCGCATGACGAGCTTGGTTAGCTGCGGCCGCGACGGCAACATAGAGAGGCTAGCATGACGAAATCACTGCAAGACAAGGTCATCATCGTCACCGGCGCAGGCCGCGGCATCGGGCGCGAGATCGCGCTGCTGTGTGCTGCCGAAGGCGCCAAGGTCGTGGTCAACGATCCCGGCGGGGCCGCCGACGGCGCCGGCTCGAACGCCGCGCCCGCCGAGGAAGTGGTCGAGGAGATCAAGAAGCGCGGCGGCAGCGCGGTCGCCAATTTCGAAAGCGTCGCGGAAGCGATCCCCGCCAGCAAGATCGTGAAGACCGCGACCGATCATTTCGGCCGGCTCGACGGCGTCGTCAACAATGCCGGCATCCTGCGCGACATGATCTTCCACAAGATGAGCGTGGAAGCGTTCGAGGCCGTCATCAAGGTGCACCTGATGGGCTCGTTCTACGTCAGCCACGCTGCGGCGCGGATCTTCCGCGAGCAGGAGTCGGGCTCCTTCGTGCATTTCACCTCGACCTCCGGCCTGATCGGCAACTTTGGACAAGCGAATTACGCCGCGGCCAAGCTCGGCATCGTGGGGCTGTCGAAGTCGATCGCGCTCGACATGGGCCGCTTCAACGTCCGCTCCAACTGCGTCTCGCCATTCGCCTGGACGCGCATGATCGGCACCATCCCGACCGAGACCGAGGCGGAGAAGGCGCGGGTCGAGAAGATCAAGCAGATGGGACCGGAGAAGATCGCGCCGCTCTGCGGCTATCTGCTCGGCGATTCCGCCAAGGACGTCACCGGCCAGATCTTCGGCGTGCGCATGAACGAGATCTTCCTGTTCAGCCAGAACCGCCCGATCCGCTCGGTGCAGCGGAGCGAAGGCTGGACGCCGCAATCCATCGCGGAACACGGCATGCCGGCGCTGAAGGGCTCGTTCTACAAGCTCGACCGCTCCGCCGACATCTTTACTTGGGATCCCGTCTAGCCGCATTTCCGGCATTCCTGCCCTGCGATCTTCGGTTGTCTCGGCCGGAGATCGCCCCGGTTTACGCCTGAATGCGGGCGAATGGTGTCCTCCCAACGAAACTTTGGGAGGAAACCATGACAAGAATACTGACCAACCCCAACGACACAACGGCCAGCAGCGGTCTCGACCGCCGCACCCTGCTGCAAGGTGCGGCGACACTCGCTGCATCGACCTTGCTCGCCTCCAACGCCGACGCCCGCGACTTCGGGGCCAACGCCGAGCCGCAGCGCTATCCCGACCCAGACATCGTCGTCATCGACCCCAAACGCTTCAAGGCCAAGGTCGGCAACACCGCGATCAAGCGGCTCTATACCGGCTGCCTCTGGGCGGAGGGGCCGGCGTGGAACGCGCAAGGCCAATATCTCGTCTGGAGCGACATCCCGGCCAACCGGCAGCTGCGCTATCTCGACGACGACGGCCACATCTCCGAGCAGTTCCACAAGCCGTCGAACGAGGCCAACGGCAATTCATTCGACACCGAGGGACGTCAGATCAGTGCCGAGCGCACCCGCCTTGTCCGCTACGAGCATGACGGTTCGGTGACAGCGCTGGCCGAGCAGGCAAACGGCAAGCCGCTCAACGGCCCGAACGACATGGTCGTGCATCCCAACGACAAAGCAATCTGGTTCACCGATCCCGGCTACGGCGCGATCAGCATCTACGAGGGCAAGCTCGCCAACACAGGCTCGGTTCAGCCACACCAGAAGGAAGCCGTCTATCGCCTCGACACGCAAACTGGCCAACTGGCGAAAGTCGCGGACGAGCCGTTCAAGCCGAACGGCATCGCCTTCTCCCACGACTACAAGAAGCTCTATGTCTGCGACACCGGCATCACGCATTATCCGCAGGCCGAGAATGTGGTATGGTCCTACGACATCGACGGGACGAAGCTGTCGAACCCGAAGAAGCTGATCGACATGAAGCTCGAGGGCAAGTCGGGCTTCCCGGACGGATTGCGCGTCGACACCGAAGGCAACATCTGGGTCGGCGCGGGCTGGGTCGGGCCGGGCTACGACGGCGTGCAGGTGTTCGCGCCGAACGACGGCGCGCGCATCGGCCAGATCCTGCTGCCGGAGACCTGCGCCAATGTCTGCTTCGGCGGCAAGAAGCGCAACCGCCTGTTCATGACCGCGAGCCAGTCGCTCTATGCGGTCTATGTGGAGACGCAGGGGGCGCATTTCTGTTGAATGCCCGGCACTCTGTTCGTCATGCCCGGGCTTGACCCGGGCATCCATGCCTGTCCCGTGGTTGCAGAGGCACGTGGATGGCCGGGTCAAGCCCGGCCATGACGAGCGAGGGTGTGGCGGGCTGCCTCGCCCTACCCCGTATTCCGCAACCCCGCCGAGATTCCGTTGATCGTCAGCTGAATCCCGCGCAGCACCTGCTCGTCGGGATTCTGCGCGCGGTGCTCTTTCAAGAGCTCGACCTGCACGTGGTTGAGCGGATCGAGATAGGGGAAACGGTGCCGCACCGAGCGCTCCAGCAGCGGATTGCCTTGCAGCAAGCGGTCCTGCCCCATGATGTCGAGCAGCGTCTCGATGCAGGAATGCCACTCGCGGCGGATGCGGCCGAAGATCTTCTCGCGCAAGGCTTCGTCCGGCACGAGCTCGGCATAGCGCGAGGCGATCGCGATCGAGCTCTTCGCCAGCACCATGTCCATGTTCGAGAGCAGCATGCGGAAGAACGGCCATTCCGTGTAGAGTTCTTTCAGGAACGGCATGCCCTTGTCGGGATGCTCCGCAATCCACTGCTCCACGGCGCTGCCGAAGCCGTACCAGCCCGGCAGCATCAGGCGGCATTGCGCCCAGGAGAACACCCACGGGATCGCGCGCAGATCCTCGATCGCGCGGGTCTTCTTGCGCGAGGCCGGGCGGCTGCCGATGTTCAGCGTTGCGATCTCGTTGATGACCGTGGAAGCCCAGAAGTAATCGACAAAGCCCTCGGTCTCGTAGACGAGGCCGCGATAGGCCTTGAAGGCGAGGTTCGACAATTCATCCATCGCAGTCAGGTATTCGCGGCGAGGCGCGCTCTGGCGCGGATGCAGCAGACTTGCTTCGAGCGTTGCCGCGGCGAGGATCTCCAGATTGTTGCGTCCGACCTCGGCGTTGGAATATTTCGACGAGATGATTTCGCCCTGCTCGGTGATGCGGATCTGGCCGTTCACGGCGCCGCCCGGCTGCGCGATGATGGCGTCATAGCTCGGCCCACCGCCTCGGCCGACCGAGCCGCCGCGGCCATGGAAGAGACGCAGCCGCACATGATGGCGCTCGAATACCTCGACGAGGCCGATCTCGGCCTTGTAGAGCTCCCAGCCCGAAGTTACGAAGCCGCCGTCCTTGTTCGAGTCGGAATAGCCGAGCATCACCTCCTGCACGCTGCCGCGGCTGTCGACGAGGCGGCGGTAATCGTGCAGCGACAGCATGCGGTCCATGATGCCGCTCGAGGCCTGCAGATCCTCGATGGTCTCGAACAGCGGCACGATGTTGATGGCGCTGCGCCCTGAAGGATGGACCAGGCCCACTTCCTTCAGGAGCACGGCGACCTCGAGCATGTCGGACATGCCCTTGCACATCGAGATGATGCATTGGGGAATGGCATCCGAGCCGAATTTCGCATGCGCTTCCGCGGCGGCATGGAAGACGTTGAGCTCGCCCATGGTCTCGTCGCTGTACTTGACGAAGGGCGACACCAGCGCGCGCGTCGAGCGCAATTCATTGGTGAGCAGCGAGATGCGCGCGTCCTCGCCGAGCGCGAGATAGGACATGCCGGGGTTGGCGGCGTCCATCAGCTCGGCAATGGTGCGCTCGTGCACTGCCGAGTTCTGGCGGATGTCGAGCCGCGCCAGATGGAAGCCGAAGCAGTCCACCGCGCGCCGCAAATGCCGCAACCGGCCGCGGGCGATAACGCGCGCGTTGTTGGAGATCAGCGAGCGATGCAGCACGTCGAGATCGGCCTGCAGCTCCCTGACACTCTCGTATGGCGCCGCTTTGCCGACCGGCCGGCGCGTGATCTCGACCTCGAGCTTTTCGGCCGTCGCGGTCAGGCGCGCATAGATGCCGGAAACCGCAAGGCGATAAGGCTCGCCGCTCCGGTGCGGCGAGGTGTCCGGCGAGCGCTCCGCCAAGGTGCGCAGCTCCTCGGAGACGTCGGCGAGATGCGCCGCGATCGACAGCTCCGAGCCGAGCACGTGCAACTCGTTCAGATAGAACTGCATCACCCGGCTCGACTGCAGCCGCAGCGTGCCGCGCATCACGTCGGCGGTGACGAAGGGATTGCCGTCGCGGTCGCCGCCGATCCAGCTGCCCATGCGCAGGAACGAGGCGAGCTCGCTCGCAGCCTGTTCGCCGCGCTCGTCCAGCCGGTCCTCCAGCGCGTTGATCAGGCGTGGCACCTCGCGCAGGAAAGTGTAGTCGTAGAACGACAGGCCGTTGGCGACCTCATCGAGCACGGTGAGCTTGGTCCGGCGCAAGAGATTGGTCTGCCACAGCGTCAGCACCTCGCGGCGGAGCTGCTCGTCGCTGGCGTCGGCCTCCTCCGCTGTCATGGCGACCCGCTCGCGGCGGTCGAGCAGGGCTGCGATCTCCATCTCGCGGTCCATGGTGCTCTTGCGGCGGACCTCAGTCGGGTGCGCGGTCAGCACCGGGCTGACCAGCGCGGTCTTGAAGAAGTTGCGCAGCTGGTCAGGGCCGATGCCGGCGTCCCTGGCATGGGCGAGCGTTTCCGCCAGCACGCCGGAGCCGCCACTCCTGGCGGCGCTGCGCGCGCGCATCTGGCGAATGTTGTTCTGGTCCTCGGCGATGTTGGCAAGGTGCGAGAAATAGCTGAAGGCACGGACGATCCGCACCGTCTCGGAGATCGACATGCTATCGAGAATCTGCTCGAGCTCGCGGCGGGCGAGCCGGTCCTCATCGCGGTGAAAACGGATCGAGGTCTGCCTGATACGCTCGACCAGGTCGAATACGTCGGCCCCTTCCTGGTCGCGGACGGTGTCGCCGAGGATGCGCCCGAGCAGGCGGATGTCGTCCCGCAGCCGCGCATCGGCCTCCATCGCCTGGACGTCCTCAGGGCGATTGGGGCGATGCTCAGTGGGGTCGGATGGTACGGTCTGGAGGGACATGGCTCGCTCCCCTTCAAGCGCTCTCTTGAAGAGCTGGCTCGGCTCCCCGGTCGGGAGGAGTGTGCGCTATTTTTCTACCGCAGTGCAAGGTGAAGTTGGGGGCGGTGCACACTGCCGGCGAGGCTCGCGTCCCGGACGCGCTGCAACGCCCTTGGCGTTGCGGGCGTTGCGGCGCAGAGCCGGGACCAGGAGCCGAAGAGCACATCGCCGCATTCTGGGCCCCGGCTCTGCAGTGCATCACGCCGCACCGGACGATGCCTTGCATCGCCGGGGGCGCGCTGCGCTGCGTCCGGGGCACAAGAAAACAATCAGTCTTTCAACAAGCATGTCTTCGCGGTCTCGTGGCGCGCTCCGCCCGAGCTCTGCTGACCGTTTCGCCCTCATCGAGAAGAAAGGGCGCAGGGAAGGCCGGGCGCCGGCTGGCACCCAGGGTCCGCACGCGAGAAACGCACGCGTGTTGACCACAGGTGATGCCGGGCTCCCGGCCTTCCCTGCGCAATGGTTTTACGGCTTATGGCGCGCTCTTTTCCCTGCACGTGGTGTACTGACAAAGCGAGGGTCTCGGCTTCACGAGGGTCTTCGGAGCTGTCGCGAGAGAGCGATCTCGGCCTCCGCCTCCTTGATTGTGTCGAGAACGTTTTTCACGGAGGCTTCCAGATTGGATACGAGATCTGGATCGGCCTCGATCCGCGGTGGACAAAGTAAGTAGACGGGGCGAGCATCGCCAACTTGTGCTTCGGAGCGACGCGTCGCAGCATAGGCTAACACGCGTTGGGCATACCTATGGCGAATGAGCAATGGGACAAAACCAAGTGCCACGAGTGCCATCATCATGACCAGCCCTTCGAGTGACCTCGTTATCGACGCGTCGTGATGTTCGATGATGGATGGCGGGCTGACTTGAGCGACATCCGCGTCTACGAGTGCCGTGCCGATCGTTTCCTCGCTTTTGCGCTCGATCGCGGGTGGCGATGTGACCTTAACTACATCCGCCGGGACATCTACCGGCGCCGCGCCAGTCCTTTGCTCTTCCTGACGCTCGATCACGGATGGCGGCGCTGCCTGAACTTCGACCCGCGAGCGATTTACCGGTCCGCTGGCAGCTGTCGCATCATCGCGCCCTCGGCGATGGGCGTCCACTGAGGTTCGCGCCCCGAACGATTGCACAGATTTCTGGTCCGACGATATCTTCCGCATTTCGTGCGGCTTGATCCTTGTTCGCTGAGCCTTGTGAAGCCTGTGGAGATCAGATGAGGGCGCTGCGTACCTCCACATATCCCACCGCAGCCGGGGCGCGCGTTCGCGGAACCCATAAAAAAAAGTATCGCCACGAACCCAACCACCGCGAGGCCAAGCATTGCTTCTTTGGATCATCTGCATGTTCGTGCCCAGCCGGCTCGAGTAGGGCAAGCTGGATGCACCAGCATAATCATGGCCCCCGCCATAACCGCCACCGGCACCGCCGTTCGCGGATCCAGCACCACCAGCGTCACCCCCACCACCGCTGCCGGCACCACCAGCGCTTCCTGCACCACCGCCGCCAGCTCCAGCACCTCCCGCGCCACCGGCACCACTGCCGCCAGCTCCAGCGCCTCCCGCGCCACCGGCACCACTGCCGCCAGCTCCGGCGCCACCGGCACCACCGCTGCCAGCTCCACCTCCAGCTCCAGCGCCACCGGCACCACCGCCGCCGCCGCCACCACCGCTGCCGCCACCACCACCGCTGCCGCCACCACCACCGCTGCCGCCACCACCACCACCACCACCGCCGCCACCACCACCACCGCCACCACCGCTCCCGTGGCCAAAGGCCTGGGTGATGACCGGCGGGTTAATCAAGGTGATCAACAACGCTGCTATGACAGTAGACTTGATCACCGATCTGAGCATATCTGCCTCCAATGGCGCCCTATTTCTTTGGCGCGGCAGCACTCTTCAGAGGCCCAGAAGCGGAACGGGGCCGAGTTCATCAAGCTAGCGGTGCTTGCTGTTGCCCGACCTAGCTTTTCATCAGGTGAAACTCGGGTCGAGCTTCTGCTCAGCCTCAAGCACTCGTTCGCGAAGCGCTTCCAGTTCGGCGAGCTGAGAAGCGAGCGCTTCGAAACGGTGACGAAGAAGAGCGGCAGCGGCATCCACCCAGGGATTGCCCGCCGGCACCTTGGCCGATTTGAGAAGATCGGCCCGGGCCAGGGCCGCCGGGGAAGTCTGGAGATGATGGAGACCACTCATGGCCGGTCCTCCGCGTGGCGACGTACCGAGGGTTCGAACCTCCGAAGGTTCTCCACCGATTTCGTCGCGAGAAGAGATGAGCAGTAAGGCCGCGCCCCGGTCGGCGACCCTCAGCTAATCTTCACCGCGTTTGTGATGATAGTGTTTATGGGCCCCCGCGCCCTCCCCGCCACACGCCGCGACCGAGTTTGATCTCGAAAGCAGCATGGTTACGGCAGGAGGAGTTACGGCCGCGAATTTTCCGCAGGTCTTCAAAAACTCGCGCCGGTATTTGTGTTCGGATGAGGACATCGAGCCCCTCACGGTTGCTGCAATTAAACCCCCATCGAGCCCCGAATTAATTAAATTACGTTAATTCATTTCAATCACTAAATATAACAGAACCCCGGTTCCCGCCAGAAACCGGCTTTCGCATTCTAGTGCTTCGCCGGGGAGTTCTTTGCCGGTTCGTTCGGGTTTGCTTTTGCTCCTTGGCCGAGCTGATCGAGCCGCTTTTCGAGTTCGCGCTTTTCCGCAAGGAGCCTCGCAGCGAGGATCTGATCGACCTCAGTGTGAAGCGCCCACAACTCATCGATGGACATCGCGTCAAGGTCTTCTCGATCCATGCCAGCCAGCTCCATTCCGATAGAACGAGCTTGGGCCACCAGGGCACGTGCGCCCGCAACGCCCTGCCCCAAAAGCTTGCTCGGGTATCGTGGCACTTTATACGATTTAATGTCTTCAATATTAAATTAGGTTAAATCAAAGTGGTTAACTTTCTTCCTGTCATGTACGTGAGATGCGCGAGACGAGCAGCCCGAAAACGACGTGTCGGACGGACAGGCGACGACCGGCATGGGTCCACAAGCCGTCAATGATGGCCAAACCGTGCGACTTCCGCTCTGCCGTCGAAAGCCGACGTTCACGGTCACGGGCCTATGCCGGCACGATCACCTTGCCGATCGGCCAGAGCGCGATGCCTGCAAGCTTCAGATGGGCCCAGGCGAAGGGGATGCCGATGATCGTGACAGCGAGCACCAGTGCGGTCACGAGGTGGCCGAGCGCCAGCCACCAGCCGGCCAGCATGAACCAGATGATGTTGCCGATCACCCCGAGCGGGCCGGTGCCGATATCCTCGACACCCGTGACCTCGTAGCGGCTGACCGCCTTTGAACCGAACGGCAGCAGCGTGTAGACCGCGATGTTGAAGGCCGCCCGCGCCCAGGGCAGGCCGATGATGGTGATGGCCATGATGATCGCGGCGATCAGCCAGCCAAACGCCATCCAGGCGCCTCCGATGAGGATCCAGACGATGTTGAGGAGGATGGAGACGGGGGTCATGACATGATCCGGAGGTGGATGACGCCATCTATATAGGATCGAAATCTGTCCCTGCTAAGACGCTTCAATGCCCGCAAGACGTAGATCCGGATGGAGCGAAGTCTCGTAGGCAAAGGGGCCCTTGCGACGTGCCCACCCTTACGGCATCACCTCAGATCTTCCGTCCCGCCCGCTCCCAATAGGGATCGCGCAGGCGGCGCTTGAAGATCTTGCCGGAGTCTTCGCGCGGCAGCTCGGTGCGGATCTCGATGTGCTTGGGCACCTTGTAGTCGGCGAGATGCGCCTTCAGCGCGGCGCGAACCTCGGCTTCATCGAGCGTGACGCCGGCTTGCGGCTCGACCACCGCCATCAGCGCCTCGCCGAATTCGGCGTCGGGGATGCCGAACACCGCGCAATCATGCACGCCTGATACCGCGTGCAGCACGGACTCGATCTCCGCCGGATAGATGTTGACGCCGCCCGAGATCACCATGTCGCGCTTGCGGTCGCAGATGAAGACGTAGCCGTCTTCGTCGATATAGCCGACATCGCCGGAGGTGATGAAGCCGTCGCGGTCGATCTCGGCGCGCTTCTCCGGCTTGTTGTGATAGGTGAAGTCGGCCAGCTCCGCCATGCGGGAATAGATCTCGCCGATCTCACCCACGCCGAGCACGCGGCCGTCCTCGCCGATGAAGCGGAGCTCGGCGCCGGGCGATATCTTGCCGACCGTGCCGGGCTTCTTCAGCGCGTCCTCGGAGGTCGCAAACGTCACGGCACTGGACTCGGTCGAGCCGTAGAATTCGTAGATCACCGGTCCCCACCACTCGATCATGGCCCGCTTGACGTCGGCCGGGCACGGCGCGGCGGCATGGATGACGTGGCGCAGCGACGAGACGTCGTACTTGTTGCGGACTGCCTCCGGCAGTTTCATCAGGCGGATGAACATGGTCGGCACCATGAAGATGGTGTCGATTTTGTATCGCTCGATCGCTTGCAGAAATTCTTCCGCCTCGAACCGCGGCATCAGCACCAGTACCCCGCCGAGCTTGCCGGCGCGGATGCCGAACGAGTTCGGCGCGGAATGATAGAGCGGGCCCGGCAGCAGCGCGCGGGCCCCGGGCTTCAGTCCATAGATCATCGCGCGCATGCGCTCGCCGGCGGCCTGCTGCTCCGGCGTCGGCGCCTTCCGCCGGACGCCCTTGGGATGGCCTGTCGTGCCCGAGGTGTAGATCATGTTCATGGGCTGCGGCACGACCGGGCCGTCATAGGGCTGCTGCTGCGCGAGCCAGGATTCGAAATCGATCGCGAAGCTAGGCGTCGCCAGATGAGCCGGATCGATCTTGTAGTTGGAGCGGATCTCCGGCGGCGTCGGCACGCTGAGCACGGTGACGCCGCGCGGGATCGCATCGCGCAGCGCGTGCAGCATGTCGGCGTGCCCGATCAGCACGGACGTGCCGGTGTCGTTCAAGATGTAATTGATCTCCTCCGGCTTGAAGTGCCAGTTGATCGGCACGCCGTAGGCGCCCAGGCGCATCGCGGCGTAGGCGGCTTCGAGGAAGGCGATGTCGTTGCGCATCAGCATGCAGACGCAATCGCCTTGCTTGACGCCGATTTTGGCAAGGCCGCTCGCGATGCGGTCGGCGCGATCGGCGACTTCGGCATGGGAACGGCGGCGGTCGCCGGAGACGATGCCGAGGAATGGGGACGTTTCGCTCATTTTGTTTTTCTTTGTTGTTGTGTTGGTCATTCCGGGGCGGCTCGGAGAGCCGAACTCTGGTGCGCAATTGCGCACCCGAGGTCTGGTCCTTCGGACCATCCCGGAACGACAAGGGCTAATCCGCGAACTTCGGCGCACGCTTTTCCAGGTTGGCGCGCACCGCTTCGGTCTGGTTGGGGCTGCCGATCAGCTTCTGCTGCTCGACGGACTCGGCGAGCAGCGCCGGGCCCGGATCGACCAAGAGATTGTTCAGCAACCGCTTGGCCGCACGGATCGCATCGGGGCTCTTGCCGGCGATCTCGCGCGCGGTCTCCAGCGCCGCGGCGCGCGGGTCATCGCAGATGCGCGTGGCGAGCCCATACGTCATCGCCTCCTGGGCGGAGAAGATGCGGCCCGTGTAGGTGAGGTCGCGCAAGACGTCGTCGCGCACCAGTGAGGCCAGGATCGGCGTGCCCGCCATGTCAGGGACGAGACCCCATTTGATCTCCATGATCGACATCCGCGCATCGGGCGCCAGGAAGCGCATGTCGGCGCCGAGCGAGAGCTGGAAGCCGCCGCCGAAGGCAACGCCGTGCACCGCCGCGATGACCGGCACCGGAAGCTGGCGCCAACCCCACACTGCCTGCTGCGGAAAATTCGCCTTGCCATGCGTGCGCACCGTGAGATCCCGATTTTCGCCACCCGGAATTCCATCGCCGCCTTTCTCCTTCATGGCGGCGAAACGCCCCATGTCGAGCCCGGCGCAGAAGGCGCGGCCTTCACCTGAGAGCACGACGACGCGGACACTTTTTTCCCTGGAAAGTCGGTCGGTTGCGGCAACGAGGGCCTCGAACATCGGCTGATCCAGCGCATTCATCTTGTCGCTGCGCACCAGTCGCACGTCGGCGACGCCTTCCGAGATCGAGATCGAGACGCGATCTTCCATGGACGAATTCTCCCTGTTCTTGTTCAGTGCCGCTTTACAGGACGCTGGAGGCCGGATTTAGTCAATCGACCAATTAACTGACAATCCCTACGGGGGAAACAGCCATGTTCAAGGAAAATCTTCTGGCCGGCCGGCGCATTCTCGTGACCGGCGGCGGCACCGGTCTCGGCAAGTCGATGGCGGCGCGCTTCCTCCAGCTCGGCGCCGAGGTGCACATCTGCGGCCGACGCAAGATCGTGTGCGACGAGACCGCGACCGAGCTGATGGATCTCTATGGCGGCCGCGTCACCAGCCACGGCGTCGACATCCGCAATGCGCTCGCGGTCGAGGAGATGATCGAGACCATCTTCCGCGATGGCCCCCTCACCGACCTCATCAACAACGCCGCCGGCAACTTCATCTCCCGCACCGAGGAGCTCTCGCCGCGCGGGTTCGACGCGGTCGCCAATATCGTCATGCACGGCACGTTCTATGTGACGCATGCGGTCGGCAAGCGCTGGATCGCCTTGAAGCAGCCGGGCAACGTCGTGTCGATCACCGTGACCTGGGTGCGCAACGGCTCGCCTTATGTGGTGCCGTCAGCGATGAGCAAGTCGGCGATCCACGCCATGACGATGTCGCTGGCGACCGAATGGGGCCGCTACGGCATCCGCCTCAACACGATTGCCCCCGGCGAGATCCCGACCGAGGGCATGAGCAAACGCATCAAGCCGGGTGACGAGGCCGGCGCGCGCACCAAGGCGATGAACCCGATGGGCCGCGTCGGCACCATGGAGGAATTGCAGAACCTCGCGGTGTTCCTGATCTCAGGCGGCTGCAACTGGATCAACGGCGAGACCATCGCCATGGACGGCGCCCAGGCGCTGGCCATGGGCGGCAATTTCTACCAGCTGCGCGACTGGAGCGACGAGGACTGGAAGACCGCGCGCGAGAGCATCATGGCGCAGAACGAAAAGGACCGGGCGAAGCGGGGCTAGTTGTGTCGCCCGAATGAAGGCGTGAGGAGCTGACGCCCCCTCACGCCACCCTCACCTGTCATCCCCGCGAACGCAGGGACCCATAACCACAGAAGTTAGCTTGGCGAAGATTGGCAATGACCAGTCTTCGCCAAATTGCGTTTAGGGGCTATGGCTCCCGGATTGCGCTCCGCTTCGCTGCGCTTGTCCGGGACGACCGCGGGGCTCCCCACCTTGTCTTCACCCACAGATGCCGCCAAACTCCCCCGCAATAAAAACAAAACGTCACGGGAGAAACATGTCCACACAGAAACTGGCTGACCTCGCCGACATGGTGCGTGAGCGCGCCAACAGCCGCGGCGATGCCATCGCCTACGAGTTCGAGGGCCGCCTCACCAGCTTTGCCGAGTTCGACATCAAAACGAACAAGGTTGCCAACGCGCTGATTGCAATGGGCTTGAAGAAGGGTGATCGCGTCGCCTATCTCGGCAAGAACAGCGATCTCTATTTCGAGCTGCTGTTGGGCGCGATCAAGGCCGGTGTGGTGATGGCGCCGGTGAACTGGCGGCTCGCGGGGCCCGAGGTCGCTTTCATCGTTTCGGATTGCAAGGCGCCAGTGCTGTTCGTCGGGCCGGAGTTCATCACACAGGTTCGCCAGATCAGGGATCAGATACCGGGCGTGCGCACCGTCATCACCACCGAGGGCGGCGCGCCGGAGTGGCGGGATTTTACGGCGTGGCGCGATGCACAGAGCGGCGACGATCCAAAAGTGCCGATCGACACGAAGGACATCGCGATCCAGCTCTACACCTCGGGCACCACAGGCAAGCCGAAAGGCGCGATGCTGAGCCACGCGAACTTCCTCAACCTCATGCAGACAAGCAATGCCGAGGACAAGCCGGAGTGGAACCGGTGGTCGACCGACGACGTCTCGCTGGTAGCGATGCCGATCTTCCACATCGGCGGCTCAGGCTGGGGCGTGATGGGGCTCTATCACGGCGCCCGCGGCGTGATCGCGCGCGAGTTCGACCCCACCAAGGTTTTGGATTTCTTCGAGCAGTCGGGCATCACAAAACTGTTCATGGTGCCGGCGGCGATGCAGTTCGTGGTGCGGCAGCCGCGGGCCAAGACGATGGACTTCTCGCGGCTGAAATACATGCTGTACGGCGCCTCGCCGATCCCGGCGGCGCTGCTGAAGGAGTGCATCGAGGTGTTCAAATGCGACTTCGTGCAGCTGTACGGCATGACCGAGACGACCGGCACCATCGTCGCGCTGCCGCCTGAGGACCATGTCGAGGGGCTGGAGCGGATGCGCTCGGCCGGCAAGGCCCTGCCGGGCGTCGAGATCGCGATTCTGGACGCCGACGGCAAGCCGCTGCCGCCGCGCCAGGTCGGCGAGATCGCGACGCGCTCGGGCTCCAATATGGTCGGCTACTGGAATTTGCCGGAGGCCACCGCTGCGACGCTGCGCAGTGACGGGTGGTTGCGTACGGGCGATGCCGGCTACATGGACGAGGACGGCTACCTCTACATCCACGACCGCATCAAGGACATGATCATCTCCGGCGGCGAGAACATCTACCCCGCCGAGGTCGAGAGCGCGCTCTGCGATCATCCTGATATCGCGGAAGCTGCCGTGATCGGCGTGCCCGACGACAAATGGGGCGAAGCGGTGAAGGCCGTCGTGGTGATGAAGCCCGGCAAACAGGCGACTGCCACCGACATCATCAATTTCACCCGGACGCGCATCGCCGGCTACAAGACGCCGAAGAGCGTTGAGTTCCTGCCGGCGCTGCCGCGCAATCCGAGCGGCAAGATTTTGCGGCGGCAGTTGCGCGAGCCGTATTGGGCGGGGAAGGATCGACGGGTGAATTAGCCCCGCTGCGAGCGAAGCAATCCCAAGTCCCTCCGAGGCAACATTTCTGGATGCTTCGCTGCGCTCGCAATGACGCTAATGCTTCCCCGGCCCCATATAGCCGAACAAGAAACCCGCCACTTTCCGCATCTGGATCTCCTCGCTGCCCTCGGTGATGCGATAGCGGCGGTGATGGCGGTAGACGTGCTCGAACGGCTTGTGGCGTGAGTAGCCCATGCCGCCATGGACCTGCATCGCCCGGTCGGCGGATTCGCAGCAGAGGCGGTTTGCCCAGTAGTTGCACATCGAGACGCGGTCGGAGAGCGTGCGCTCGATCTGCTCCTCGGTGAGCTGGTCCATCTCCCAAGCGGTCTTGCGGATCAACAGGCGCAGCATCTCGGCTTGGGTGGCGAGCTCGACCAACGGGAACTGGATCGCCTGGTTTTCCGCGAGCGCCTTGCCGAACGGTTTTCGTTCTCGGGCGTATTTCACACTCTCGTTGATGCAGTAGACGGCCGCTCCCAGCGAGCTCGCGGCCTGGCGGATGCGGTTCTGGTGCACGAAACATTGCGCCAAGGAGAGGCCGCGGCCGACCTCGCCGAACAGCGCATCCTCGGGCACGAACACATCGGTGAAACTGACGCGCGGATGGTCGGTCGGCATGTTGAAGGTCCACATGTATTCCTCGACCTTCACACCGGGGCTCTTGGCCGGCACCAGGAAGCAGGTGATGCCGCGGGCATCGCCGTCATTGCCGCCGGTGCGCGCGAACAGCGCACAATGGGTGGCGACGTGCATGCCGGTGGTCCACATCTTCTCGCCGTTGATGATCCAGCCCTTGACGTTGTCGCGCGTGGCCGGCACCGCGCGCGTCTCCATGTGGGTGGCGTCCGAGCCGTGATGCGGCTCGGTGAGGCCAAAGGTGATGCGGTACTTGCCCCTGATCGAACCGTCGATCATCGCCTTCTGGTCGTCGCGGCCGTAACGGTCGAGCATGGTGACGACGGGGAAGTTACCGACGATCGAGTGCTCGTTCTGGAGATCGTTGTGCAGGCCGAGGCCCTTTGCGGCAAAATGCTCGCGGATCACGGCCATCCAGAGGTTGGAGCCGTCCTTCCCACCATATTGCTTCGGCACCGGGAACCGCAGATGGCCGGCGGCGTCGGCGAGATCCTTGGCCTTGCGCAGCAGCGCTTCCCATTCATGCCGCGGCAGACCGCCATTCTCGAAATCCGTGCGCGCCCATTCGCGGCGATGATCGAAAAAGCGGATGTTGTCCTCGGCCTTCTCCAGCGGCTTGATCTCGCGTTCGATGAAACGGTCGAGCTCTCCGAGATAAGCGACGAGATCGGCAGGCAATGAGAAATCCACGGTTCTCTCCCGGATTGATTTTCGTTTTGCGTTGAGGCGCTAGGCGCGTCTTTGCTTCGCATGATTAAGGTGAGAAGAGCCTCGCCAAGTCAAGCGAGCCGAGACGTGCCGGCGGCGCAAGGCGCACCTACGCAATTCGATGGTGCTCGAGCGGCGACGCGCGCTAGTATGACGCCGATATTCCTTCACAAGAAAATGCGGGAGCCGCGCGATGGAGCTGAACTTTTCCAAGGTGGAACGCAAGGGACCGATCACGATCGTGACGCTGTCGCGGCCCGAGGTCTACAACGCGCTGCATACCGATGCGCATTTCGAGCTGCAAAAAGTGTTCGACGATTTCTCCGCCGATCCCGAGCAGTGGATCGCGATCGTCACGGGCAGCGGCGACAAGGCGTTCTGCGCCGGCAACGATCTGAAATGGCAGGCCGCCGGCGGCAAGCGCGGCTGGGACAAGGGCGGCTTTGCCGGCCTCACCTCGCGCTTCGACTGCGACAAGCCGATCATCGCCGCAGTGAACGGCGTTGCCATGGGCGGCGGTTTCGAGATCGCACTGGCCTGCGACCTCATCATCGCCGCGGAGAACGCAACCTTCGCGCTGCCCGAGCCGCGCGTCGGCCTTGCCGCACTCGCCGGCGGCCTGCACCGTCTGCCGCGGCAGATCGGCCTCAAGCGCGCCATGGGCATGATCCTCACCGCGCGCCATGTCAGCGCAAAGGAAGGTCTTGAGCTCGGCTTCGTCAATGAGGTGGTGCCACAGGGCGAGGCGCTCAACGCCGCGCTGCGCTGGGCCGAGATGATCGCCAAGAACTCGCCGATGTCGATCCGGGCCTCGAAGCAGGCCATCCAGCGTGGGCTTGGCGTGTCGCTGGAGCAGGCGATCGCCGAGCAGCGGGAGTATCCGGCGGTCAAGGCAATGGTGGCCTCGCAGGACTATATCGAGGGTCCGAAAGCGTTTGCGGAGAAGCGGCCGCCGAAATGGGTCGGGAAGTAGCGGCTCCGCTCCTCACGATGAGACGCCCGACACCATCTGTGTCATGCCCCGGCTTGACCGGGGCATCCAGTGCGCCGCGGCTTCTCCGTATCTCGCTGCGGTCTCTGGAATACTGGATCGCCGGCCCTCGCGGGCGATGACGGCGGAGGTTGAGGCGCCGCCTACCCGCCTCGAGACAGCTCCCGCTTGTAGGACGCATAATTCGGCTGATCGACGGCGAGCTTGTCCATCGTGGTCGCCCACAGATGCTCGGCGAGACCGGGCGTTGTCAGATCAACCTCGCCTTGGGCGATGCGCTCGGCGAGCGCGCGGTTGAGCTCGGTGACCGAGCCGTCGATGCCAAGCAGCGTACGCAGGCGCTCCACCTCCGCAGCGTCGCTCTCCTTCTCCCGCGTCAGCTGCCGCGTGACGAGCTCGAGGATGTTGATGGCGACGCGCAGCTTGAAGGCCTGGTGGCCGGAGATCAGCGGCGTGATGTCGCTCCGGAGGAAATCGGCGACTGCTTTCGTCAGCTCGATGGGCGTCGGTTCATCCTGCATGCGTCAGCTCCCGCGCGGCGCCAAGAGCCGCAACAGATCGATCTCGGTCTCCGAGGCGCGGCGGCCGATCATGGCGCGCTCCATGGAATGGTCCGGCCCTTCGCGAAACCGTTGCATCATGCCGCCGCACATGATGCCCCAGCGCAGCGTCCCCATCACTTCCCAGAATTTTACGCGCGCCGGATCGACCTTGCGGCCTGCGGCCTCATAGCCCGCGAACAATTCCTCGCGCGTGCCAAACCCACCGACCGGCTTGTCGATCTCGCCAAAGCGCCAGGAATTGACGCAGACCCAGCCGAGATCCTCCATGGGATCGCCGAGATGAGCGAGCTCCCAGTCGAGCACCGCGCGAACGCCGTCCGAGCCGATGATGAGATTGCCGTTGCGGAAATCGCCGTGCACCAGCGTGGTCTCGGCCGCGGGACCGGGATCGTGGTCGCGCAGCCAGCGCAGTGCCAGCTCGAACACGGGCTTGGGCCAGTTCAGGCTACGATAGTCGCGCTCGAACTCGCCGATCTCCTGTGTCGCCCCCCGGCTGCGCAGCGCAGGCAATTCGTCTTGCGGCAGCCTGTGGAGGCCAGCGAGAATGCCGCCGATCTGCCGCGCGAGAAGCGGCCGCGCCGCCGCGTACTCCTCATCGCGAAGAATCTTGCGCGCGATGGTCTCGCCCTCGACACGCTGCATGATGAAGCCGGTGCCGAGCTCGTCCTCCGGCGTGAGCACATGCATCACGCGCGGGGACGGCACGCCGGCCTCATAGGCGAGCTGCATCAGCTGCGCTTCAGCACCAAGGCCCGCTGCACGCGTCGGTGCGGCGCCATAGCCCTTCGGCGAGCGGCGCAGGATCGCACCGATCGGACCATCGGGATGCACGATGTCGAAGCGCCAGGTCTCCTGGCTCGCGCCGCCGGACAGTTTTGCGGCGCCTGTGACGCCGGTCGCGCCCGGGCACCAGCGCGCGACGCTGCGCGAGAGCTCCGCCTCGATCATTTGCCCTTGAACTGCGCGGGACGCTTCTCCAGGAACGCGCCGACGCCCTCGCGGAAATCCTGGGTGTCGCCGGCGCGGAGCTGGCACTGGAATTCGAGATTGAGCTGATCCTCGAATGAGTTTTCCGGGCTGTCCCAATAGAGCTTGCGGATCAGTGACAGCGCGACCGTGGGGCCGCTGGCGAGTTCGCGTGCGAGCTTCATCGCCTCCTCCATCAGCACGCCGTCGTCATAGACGCGGTTGACGAGGCCCCACTCCAGCGCCTTCTCGGCCGGCAGCCGCTCGCCCATCAGCGACAATTCGATCGAGCGCGCGCGGCCGACGAGACGCGGCAGGAGCCAGGTCGAGCCGCAGTCCGGCACGAGGCCGATGCGGCGGAAGGCTTGCAGGAAGTAGGAGGAACGCGCGCACAAAATCATGTCGCCGAGCAGCGCGAAACTCATGCCGGCGCCGGCAGCCGGGCCGTTGACCGCGGTGACGATCGGGCAGTGCAGGTTGCGGATGCGGCGCAGGAAGGGGTGAAAACCCGTCTCGAGCGTCAGGCCGGCCTTGGTCTTCTTCGACTGGTTGTTGCGGCCTTGAAGATTCGCGCCGGTGCAGAACGCGCGGCCCGCGCCGGTCAAGACGACGCAGCGCACCTCGTCCTTCTTCTCTTCGATCGCGTCGAGCGCTTCGGCGAGACCTCCCAGCATATCCACGGAGACCGCGTTCATCACCTCCTGATGGTCGAGCTTGAGGATCGCGACCGAGCCATCGAAATCGAGCGTGACGTGTTTGAACTGCATTGTTTCCTCGTCAGTTGCGGCCGCGATGTTTCGCAGACCGGAATTAGTTTTTGCCGGAGTGCATATTTGATTTTTGTCGCGGTCTTGTCCATGGTGATCAGAGCATAGCAAGCAATCTTGCGCGCAGCGGCTGACGGGCCGCAGACCAAAAAAAGGAAACGCGCCATGACCATTTTCGACCTCTCCGGCCGCGTCGCCGTGATCACCGGCGGCAACGGCGGCATCGGGCTCGGCATCGCGCAGGCGCTTGCGGCCCAGGGTTGCAACGTCTCGATCTGGGGCCGCAATCCCGACAAGAACAAGAGTGCCGCCGCGAGCCTGGCCGACCTTGCCGGCAAGGTCGACACCCGCGTCTGCGACGTCACCGATCCGGCCTCGGTCAATGCGGCGATGAAGGCGACGCTCGACACCTACGGCCGCGTCGACGGCTGCTTCGCCAATGCTGGCATCGGTGGCGGCGGCCGGCGCGCCTTCATCGAGCGCACCGAGGAGGAATGGCGCACGATGTTCGCGACCAATCTCGATGGCGTGTTCCACGCGTTCCAGGCCGCGGCGAAACACATGACCGATCGCGCCAATGCAGGCGATCCCTTCGGCCGGCTGGTCGCGACCTCGAGCCTCGCCTCGATCTTCGGCACGGCGCGCAACGAGCATTATGCCGCGACCAAGGCCGCCATCAACGCGCTGGTGCGCGCACTCGGGGTCGAGCTGGCGCGTTACGGCGTCACCGCCAATGCGATCCTGCCAGGCTGGATCAAGAGTGACATGACCGCAGGGCTCATGGCCAACGACAAGTTCGTCGCCAACGTGATGCCGCGGATTCCGATGCGGCGCTTCGGCGAAGCCTCCGATTTCGGCGGCATCGCGGTGTATCTGATGAGCAAGGCGTCGTCGTATCACACGGCGGATACGTTCGTGATCGACGGCGGCTATACGGCGTTTTGATTTTCGTAGCCCGGATGGAGCGCAGCGCAATCCGGGACCGGCGTAACCGTGAGGCAAGACCCGGATTTCGCTGCGCTCCATCCGGGCTACAACACTGAGGGAATGGGCAAATGTTCTCGCACATCATGGTCGGCACCAACGACCTCGACAAAGCCAAGGCGTTCTACGACCAACTGCTGGGCACGCTCGAGGTGCGGCCAGCCAAGGTCGACGGCCATCGCATTTTCTATATCACCAAGACCGGCGTGTTCTCGGTGTCGAAGCCGATCAATGGCGAGCCAGCGACCTGCGCCAACGGCGGCACCATCGGCTTTGCCGCCAATTCGCCTGAGCAGGTCGACAGATGGCACGCCGCGGGCGTCGCCGCTGGTGGAACGCCGATCGAAAATCCGCCCGGCATCCGGGAGGGCTCCGGAGTGAAGCTCTATCTCGCTTACTTGCGCGACCTCGACGGCAACAAGATCTGCGCGATGCATCGGATGGCGAACTGATCGCTCAGGATGCCGTCATTCCCCGCGGAGGCGGGGAATCCAGTACGCCGCAGCTTCTCGGTTCAATCGCTGCCGTTTCGGAGTACTGGATCGCCCGATCAAGTCGGGCGATGACAGCGGAGAGTGAGGCGCGGACCTGCCGCTTCCCTACGCCGCCCCATTCAAACAACATTTCAAACGTCCTCGCGATATTCCATCGCATGGCATGGCTTGCGCGCAAAATGCGCGCTCGCACTTTGGCAGCGCTGCGACTATTCTTGCGCCCAGAACGATCTCAGCGTCCCCGGGAGGAACAATGACAAAACACACCTACATTCCCCGCACCACCAATTACACGCTCAATCCCGGCGACGAACTCAACGACCTCAGGATGTCGGACCAGGTCCGGCCGCTCTATGACCACGTCAAGAAGTTCATCCGCGACACCGTCGAGCCGATGTCGATCGAGTTCGCCAAGGCGGGCGAAGGCAAGGAGGATCGCTGGAGTTTTACGCCGAAGCAGCTCGAGGTGCTGGAGAAGGCCAAGAACAAGGCCAAGCAGGAAGGCCTCTGGAACTTCTTCCTGCCCGATGACGAGACCGGCCAGGGCTTGAAGAATCTCGATTACGCCTACATTGCCGCCGAGCTCGGCAAGAGCCCGCTGGCATCGGAGACCATGAACTGCTCGGCGCCCGACACCGGCAACATGGAGGTGCTGGAGCGCGTCGGCACCGAGGAGCAGAAGGAGAAGTGGCTGAAGCCGCTGCTCAACGGCGAAATCCGCTCGGCCTATGTCATGACCGAGCCGAACGTCGCTTCCTCCGACGCCAAGAACATCTCGACCACCGCGAAGCTCGTCGGCGACGAATGGGTCATCAACGGCGAGAAGTACTACATCTCGGGTCTCGGCGATCCCCGCTGCAAGATCCTCATCGTGATGGTGAAGACCAATCCGGACGCGCCGCCGAGCAAGCAGCAGTCGCAGATCCTGGTGCCGCGCGACACGCCCGGCGTCGAGGTGCTCGGCCCCATGTACGTGTTCGGCCAGGATCATGCCCCGCGCGGCCACATGCACATGCGCTTCAACAATGTGCGCGTCCCGAAGGAGAACATCCTGCTCGGCGAAGGCCGCGGCTTCGAGATCTCGCAGCTCCGCCTCGGCCCGGGACGTATCCATCACTGCATGCGCACCATCGGCAAGGCCGAGAAGGCGCTCGACCTCATGGTGCAGCGAGGCCTCACCCGCGAAGCCTTCGGCAAGAAGATCGCCCATCTCGGCGGCAACATGCAGATCATCGCGCAGGCGCGCTGCGAGATCGAGGCGATGCGGCTGATGGTGCTGAAGGCGGCGAAGGCGATGGACGTGCTCGGCAACAAGGAGGCTCGCGTCTGGGTCTCCATGGTCAAGGCCATGGTGCCGGAGCGCGCCTGCAAGATCATCGACCAGGCGATCCAGATGCACGGCGCCACCGGCATCTCGCACTGGACCCCGCTCGCGGAGATGTACCAGGACGTGCGGCACCTGCGCTTCGCCGACGGTCCGGACGAGGTGCACTGGATGGTGGTCGGACGCCACGAGCTGAGCATGGCGTGAGTCACGAGGTGCCGTAGAGTGGGCAAAGGCGCGCTCTTCGCGCCGTGCCCACCACCGTGACCTCGCAAGAAGTGGTGGGCACGCTTTCGCTTTGCCCACCTTACACCGTTCGAACTACATCGCGGGCGCGAGCTTGTCCTGCGTCTTGGTCTCGAAATCGGATGCGTCGTGACGCTCATGGAGCTGGCTGGCGGGGTCGCCGGAGATGCGGTTGACCATGCGGCCGCGCTTCACCGCCGGACGCTTGGCGATCTGGTCGGTCCAGCGCTGCACGTTCTTGTAGTCCTGTACCGAGAGGAATTCGCCGGCGCCATAGACCAGCCCCTTGGCGAGCGCGCCATACCAGGGCCACACCGCCATGTCGGCGATGGTGTACTCCTTGCCCGCGAGATATTCGTTGTCGGCAAGGCGCCGGTCGAGCACGTCGAGCTGGCGCTTGGTTTCCATCGCGAAACGGTCGATGGCATATTCGATCTTGGTCGGCGCATAGGCGTAGAAATGGCCGAAACCGCCGCCGAGATAGGGCGCGCTGCCCATCTGCCAGAACAGCCAGGACATCGCCTCGGCGCGGGTCTTGATGTCCTTCGGCAGGAAGGCGCCGAACTTCTCGGCGAGGTAGAGGAGGATCGAGCCGGACTCGAACACACGGATCGGCTCGGGGCCGGAACGATCCATCAGCGCTGGAATCTTGGAATTCGGATTGATGTCGACGAAGCCGCTGCCGAACTGTTCGCCGTTGCCGATCCTGATCAGCCAAGCGTCGTACTCGGCCCCCTTGTGGCCGAGCGCCAGGAGTTCCTCCAGCATCACGGTCACCTTCACCCCGTTCGGCGTCGCCAGCGAATAGAGCTGGAGGGGATGCTTGCCGACCGGCAGCTCCTTGTCATGGGTGGGGCCGGCAATGGGCCGGTTGATGTTGGCGAACTGCCCGCCATTCTCCTTGTTCCAGGTCCAGACTTTGGGCGGCACGTAAGGGGTGTCAGTCATGCAAGGGCTCCGGCGGAAAGATGCGCCTGCATTAATTAGCCCGCGAACGGCCGATGACAAGGGCGCCGAAATGCATTGTCGGATGGGCCAACTCCACGTTTTGTCATGGCACCCCTCCCCCATCTCATTTCGGGGCACCCGCAGGGCGAGCCCGGAATGACGGCGCCACCTAGGACGCCGCGGCTTGCGGCTGCTCCTCGTGCTTCATCACAAATCCTTCATATCCCTTCGCGGCGACCTCCTCGCAGATCCGCCGGTAAACGCCGACGCGGCCGATATAGGGCATGAAGATGCGCGGCTTGCCGGGGACGTTGGCCCCCATGTACCAGGAATTGGCCTGCGGATAGAGCGTGCCGTGGGCGATCTCGTTGACATGCGCCACCCATCTCTCCTCGGCTTCCCTGCCCGCCTCCATCGTCGCGAGGCGCTGCTTGCGCATGTGGACGAGGCCGTCTGCGATCCAGTCGACATGCTGCTCGATCGACACGATCATGTTCGACAGGACCGAGGGGCTGCCCGGGCCAGTGATGATGAAGAGGTTCGGAAAGCCCGCGCTCATCAGGCCGAGATAGGTCTTTGGACCTCCCGCCCATTTCTGCTTCAGCGTCTGCCCGCCACGACCCAAAATGTCGATCCTGGCGACGGAGCCGGTCATCGCGTCGAACCCCGTCGCAAGCACCAGCGCATCGACCTCGTGGTCCTTCCCCGCGACGCGCACGGCGTTTGCGGTGATCTCTTGAATCGGATTGATCTTGATGTCGACCAGCGAGACGTTGGAACGGTTGAAGGTTGCGAAATAGTCGGTGTCGACGCAGATGCGCTTGGTGCCGATCGGATGGCTGTTCGGCTGAAGCAGCTTTGCGGTCTCAGGGTCCTTCACGATCTCGGCGATCTTGCCGCGCACGAAATCCGCCGCGGTGTCGTTCGCGGCCCGGTCGAGGGCGAGATTGTTATAGGCGTACATGAAGGTGAGCCCGCCGCGCTCCCAGCGCGCCGAATACTTTGCGCGCCTGACATCGTCGTCGTCATCGAGCGCGCCACGATCCGGCTGCGCGGCATAGATGCCATTGCGGGCGACCACGCGGGCGAAGCGACGGATTTCGGGATAGTTCCTGCGGAACGCGCTGCGTTCCTCAGCGGTCAGCGCGGCGTTGCGGGCCGGAACGGAGAAATTGGCTGTACGCTGGAACACGGTGAGATGCTTCGCCTGCTCGGCGATGACGGGTGCCGACTGGATGCCCGATGATCCCGTGCCGATCAGGCCGACGCGCAGGCCCGTGAAGTCGACCTCTTCATGCGGCCAGTTGCCGGTGTGGTAGACGGGCCCCTTGAAATCTTCGAGCCCCCTGATGTCGGGCTTGCGTGCATTCGAAAGGCAGCCCGTGGCAAGCACGACGAACTGCGCTTGAACGGTCTTTCCGTCGGAGATCGTCACCGACCAGCGCTCCGCGCGTTCGTCGAACACAGCGCGCTCGACCCGGGTGTTGAACTGGATGTCGCGACGCAGATCGAAGCGATCGGCGACGTGATTGGCGTATTTCAGGATCTCCGGTTGCGGCGCGTAGCGTTCGCTCCAGTCCCATTCCTGCTGGAGCTCTTCGGAGAACGAGTAGGAATATTGCATGCTCTCGACGTCGCAGCGCGCGCCGGGATAGGGGTTCCAATACCAGGTGCCGCCGACGCCGCCGCCCTGCTCGTATATGCGTGCGGAGAAGCCGAGCCCGCGCAAGCGATGCAGCATGTACATGCCGGCAAAGCCGGCGCCGACGACGACCACATCGTAGGCCTCGGCGGCGCGGGCGGGGTTCGATTGCGCTGACGACATTGATTGGCGCTCCCTGATTTTTCTGTTGTTGTACGCCAGCATTTGCTTTCGTCCTCGAAAGCGCAAGAGGCAAATCGGCAGGCTCTGGGCTGCTTATTTTGTAGAGCGGAATGGCTCATCCGCTTCGTGGCGCCTGTACGCAAGATGCGCCGCCAAATCCGGATTGGCATCGCGGGCGACGATGGGCTAGCGTCGCGGGGCCTTCGCAAGCAAAGCAACAACAGCAACGCGGAAGGCTGCTGCCGGGAGAGAACCATGAAATCGCCGATCTGCGACATGCTGGGTATCGAATTCCCACTGCTCGCCTTCAGCCATTGCCGCGATGTCGTCGCCGCCGTCAGCCGCGCCGGCGGCTTCGGCGTGCTCGGCGCGACCGTGCACACGCCTGATACGCTCGAGCGCGAGCTGAGGTGGATCGACGATCACGTCGATGGCAAGCCTTATGGCATCGATGTGCTGATCCCCGAAAACATCTCGACCGCGGGTGAGAAGGACGTCACCTGGAAGAGACTGGAAACGCGCGTGCCGCAAGAGCACCGCGATTACACGCGAAATCTCCTGAAGAAGTACGACATCGAACTGACCACCACCGACGTCGCGGACAACCAGCCGCAACCGTTCGATGCGAAGACCGCGCTTCAGCTGCTGGAGGTCTCCTTCAATCATCCGATCCGGCTGATCGCCAATGCGCTGGGCGTGCCGCCGAAGGCGATGATCGAAATGGGCAAGACGCGCGGCGTCCCCGTCGCGGCGCTGGTCGGCGCCAAGGAGCACGCGCTGCGCCAGGTCGCGGCCGGCGTCGACATCCTCGTGGTGCAGGGCACCGAGGCCGGCGGCCATTGCGGCGAGGTCTCAACCATGGTGCTGGTGCCGGAGGTGATCAAGGCCATCAAGCCCATTCGCGACGTGCCGGTGCTGGCGGCCGGCGGCGTCATGACGGGACGGCAGATGGCGGCCTGCATGGCGATGGGCGCGGCCGGCGTCTGGACCGGCTCGGTGTGGCTTGCCACCGTCGAGGCCGAGACCACGGAGATTTTCCGCGAGAAGATGATCGCGGCGTCCTCCCGCGACGCCGTCCGCTCCAAGGGCCGCACCGGCAAGCCGGCACGGCAGCTCCGCTCGGTCTGGACCGATGCCTGGGACCGCGCGCCGGACAGCCCGGGCGCGCTGCCGATGCCGCTGCAGAGCATCATCAGCCGCGACGCCTTCCATTCCATCGACCGAGCCGCCGCGAGCGGCAACGCCAAGGCGCGCGATCTCGTCAGCTATTTCGTCGGCCAGGGCGTCGGCCTGATCGACAGCGTGAAATCGGCGGGTGCCGTGGTGCAGGAGTTCAAGGAAGAGTTCGCCGAAGCCGTCGAGCACATGAATGCGCTGGTGGCGCAGTAGTCACTGCATCGTCATTGCGAGGGCAGCGAAGCAAATCCAGACTGCCTCCGCGGATCCATTTCTGGATTGCTTCGTCGCCAGCGCAGAATTGCTTCGCAATTTTGTCGCGGGCTCCTCGCAATTGACGAAGCAACTAACGTCGTGAATCGAGATTATGACTGACAAGAACCCCATCTCCGAAGACCGCATCCCCGTCATCGTCGGCATTGGCGAGATCGTCGACCGCCCGAAAGAGATCACCGATGGTCTCGAGCCGCTCGATCTGCTCGAACAGGCACTGCGGCGCGCCGAGGCTGATGCCGGCGCAAAGCTGCTCGGCGAGGTGCAGTCGCTCGACGTCGTCAACTTCCTGAGCTGGCGCTATCGCGATCCGGAGAAGCTCCTGGCGCAGCGCTTCGGCATCTCGCCCGCGCATTGCTATTACGGCCCGGTCGGCGGCGAGAGTCCGGTCCGCTACGTCCACGAAGCGTCCAAGCGCATCGCGCGCGGGGAATGCGGCGTCGCCGCAGTGTGCGGCGCGGAGGCGCAGTCGACCGCGACCAAGGCGGAGCGCGCCGGCGTCAAGCTGCCATGGACGCCGTTCGCCCATGATGTCGAGGAGCCCAAGCGCGGCGCGGCGTTCCAGAAGCCGCTGGCGGTGAAGCTCGGCGTGTTCCGCCCGGTCACGGTCTATCCCTTCTACGAGGCGGCCTCCGCTGCGCATTGGGGCCAGACGCCGCGCGAGGCGATGGCGGAGTCCGGCACGCTGTGGTCGCGCTATTCGGAAGCCGCCGCACAAAATCCCAATGCCTGGCTGAAGCGGCGCTATGTGCCCGAGGAGATCACGACCCCGACCGCCGACAACCGCCTGATCGCGTGGCCCTATAACAAGCTGATGGTCGCCAATCCCAGCGTCAACATGGGTGGTGCCCTGCTGCTCACGAGCCTTGCCAAGGCGCGGGCACTCGGTATCGCGCAAGATAAGCTGGTCTATCCGCTCGGCGGCGCCTCGGCGGAAGAGCCGCGCGATTATCTGTTGCGCGACCAGTTTTACGAGAGCCATCCGCAGAACGCGGTGCTCAGAAGCGTGATGGACATCGCCGGCGGCGACGGCAGGAAATTCGACGCGATCGAGCTCTACAGCTGCTTTCCGTGCGTACCCAAGATGGCGCGGCGGACGCTGGGCCTTTCTGCCGACGTGCAGCCGACCGTGACCGGCGGCCTCACCTTCTTTGGCGCTCCGCTCAACACCTACATGACGCATGCGGCCTGCGCGATGGTGCGGCGTGTGCGCGGTGGCGCAAGACTCGGCCTGCTCTACGGCCAGGGCGGCTTCGTCACCAAGCATCACGCGCTGGTGGTGTCGAAGACGGCGCCCCGCGAGACTCTGGCGCAGGAGACGAGCGTGCAAGGCGAAGCGGACCGCAACAAGCACGCGGTGCCGGAGTTCGTCACGGAGGCCTCAGGCAAGGGCAAAGTCGAGAGCTTTACCGTGCTCTACGGCCGCGGCGGCGATGTCGAGCATGGCGTGGTGATGCTGCGCACGACCGATGATCGGCGTACGCTGGCGCGGATTCCGGCGAGCGATAGTGCGACGCTGGCGCATCTGCTCGACATGGATCGCACGCCGGTGGGCTCGCTCGGTGAGGTAGCGATGGCTGCGGATGGCGTGCCGGAGTGGCGGGTGGCGTAGCTGACTCAGACAGCAACGTGTACCGCTGGGAGAGAGATGGGTCCCGGCGCAGCAGCGCATCATTTCATGCTGCGCTGCGTCCCGGGCACTGGACTGACCTAAAGCGCGATGAGATTTGGATGAATCGTCATCGCGCTTTAGCTTGTTGTTTACGCATGATCTTTCCGGAAAACCGCTTCGCACTTTTCCGGATCATGCCTTAGCTCCGCGGCGGCTGCTTCTCGGACGCGGTCGCCGGCTTGCCCTTGGCGCCGGCGCCAACGACGCGAACCGGATCGCCATCCGACAAGCCATCCGGCGGAGCGGTGATGACGCGGTCATCCGCGGTAATCCCCGAGGCCAGCTCGATCTCGCGGCCGAGATCGCGGGCGATCGCCACCGTTTTGAACCGCACCTTGTCGTCCGCGCCGACGGTGGCCACACGCAGGCCGCTGCCGTTGAAGATCAGGGCGCTGGCGGGAATGCTGAGCGGCGCGGCGTCATGCTGCAGGTTCAGCTTCACACTGGCATAGCCGCCAGGCATCAGCTCGCCTGAGGAATTGTCGAGCCCGAGCTGCATGCGCGTGGTGCCGGAGGCGACATCGACGGCCTGCGAGGAGGCCTCCACCGTCGCCTGGAAGGTCCGGTTTGGATATTCCGGCAGCGTGATGGTGGCCTTGGCGCCGATCTTGATCGCAGGCACGTAGTTCTGGGGCACGTTGACGTAGACGCGCAGCTTGGTGATGTCTGATATCACGAACATCGCCGGCCCCGAACCGCCGCCGGCATTGATCAGCGCGCCGACGTCGGTGTCGCGCGCGGTGACGACACCGTCGAACGGCGCGGTGATCTTCTTGTAGCCGGCGAGCGCTTCCAGCCGCTCGACATTGGCTTGCCCCGAATTGACGGCCGCCTTCTTGTTGGAGAGGTCGGCGGTGCGTTCGTCGATCTCCTGCGCCGAGACGAAGTTGGAGGCGACCAGCGTCTTGCGCCGGTTGAGCGTTGCCTCCGACAACCTGGCGCTGGCCTGCTGGCTGGCGAGGTCGGCGCGCGCCTGCAGCAGCTGCTGATCGAGATCGGGCGCCTCGATCTCGGCAATCACCTGGCCGGCTTTGACACGGGCACCGATGTCGGCACTCCAGCTCTTCAGATAGCCCGAGACGCGCGCGAAGATCGGCGCGCGGTAGTAGGCTTCCAATCGGCCCGGCAGATCGATGGTGGCGTTGAGGTCCTTGGCGCTGGGCAGCGTCACCGCCACGCTCGGAACGGCCTGGTCGTCAGTCCATTCTTTCAGCTTGATGCCCTGCTCCTCGCGGGCCCTGATGCCGGTGCCGACGACAAGGCCCGCCGCAATCAACGCCATCACGCCGAAGATGCCCAGTTTCCGGTGCGACACCGCCGAGCGGGGTTCAGTGGGGGACATGCGGAGTCTCCAATGCGGCGGCGGCTTTGACGCCTTGTTTCTTGTGGACCATGCTGAACACCACGGGAACGAACATCAGCGTGGCGAAGGTTGCAAAGATCAGGCCGCCGATCACGGCGCGGCCGAGCGGCGCATTCTGCTCGCCGCCTTCGCCGAGCCCCAGCGCCATCGGCGCCATGCCGATGATCATGGCGAGCGCGGTCATCAGGACGGGGCGGAACCGGACGAAGCCGGCTTCGAGCGCGGCGGCGATGGGATCGCCGAGCTCCTCGTAGCGCTCACGCGCGAAGGAGATCACGAGCACGCTATTGGCGGTGGCAACGCCCATGCACATGATCGCGCCGGTGAGCGCCGGAACCGACAGGGTGGTCTCCGTCGTGAACAGCATCCAGACGATGCCGGCGAGCGCGGCCGGCAGCGCGGTGATGATCACGAACGGATCGGACCACGACTGGAAGTTCACGACGATCAGGAGATAGATCAGCACGACGGCCCCGAGCAGGCCGAACAAGAGTCCGGTGAAGGCGCTGTTCATGGTCTGCACCTGGCCGAGCAGCACCACGGACGAGCCCTTCGGAACCTCCTTGGCGGTGTCGGCGATCACTTTTCGGATGTCGGCGGCGACCGCGCCGAGGTCGCGGCCCGAGGTCGTGGCAAAGATCTGCACCATCGACTGGATGTCGTATTGCGACACCACCGCGCTCGAGGTCGAACGCTTGATGTCGGCGATGCCGCCGAGGATCGGCGACTGCGCATTGCCGGCAGCCGTGATCGGCAGCGTCTGCAGCGCACTGAGCGAGTCGATCTGGTATTGCGGCGTCTGCATCACGATCGAGTAGGACACGCCGTTATCAGGATTGAGGTAGTAGGTCGGCGCCACCTGCGAGGAGCCGGCGAGATTGACCACGAGGCTGTTGGTGACGTCGCGCTCGGTCAGGCCGACATATTGCGCGCGGGTGCGATCGACATCGATGTTGAAGGTCGGATTGTTCGGCGACTGCTGGATGCGCGCATCGGCGACGCCCGGAATCTTGCGGACCTTGGCCAGCAGGTTGTTGGCATAGGCGAAGTTGGCACTGAGATTGGCGCCGCGGATTTGCAGGTCGATCGGCGCCGGCGCGCCGAAATTCAGGATCTGGCTGACGATGTCGGCCGGCAGGAACGCGAAGCTGACGCCGGGGAACAGCCGCGGCAATTGCTCACGCAGCACCTTGACGTGCTCTTCGGTCGGCTTGTGGCCTTCCTTCAGCTTGATCTGGATGTCACCGTCCTGCGGGCCGATCACGCCGGTGTTGTTGTAGGTCATGTTGATGCCGGAGATCGGCATGCCGATATTGTCGGTCATGGTCTCGATCTCGCCGGGGATCAGCTTGCGGACTGCTTTCTGCACGTCGGCGAGCTGATTGGCGGTCTCCTCGACGCGGGTGCCCACTTGCGTGCGGACATGCATCAGGATGTTGCCGGCATCGACCGCGGGAAAGAAATTCCGGCCGAGGAACGGCACCAGCGCGAAGGACGCGCCGACCACGCAGACGAAGCCGATCGCGAACACCGCGCGATGCGCCAGTGCAAGGCCCAGCAGCCCGCGATAGAAGCCGCGGACGCGCTCGAACCGTGCCTCGAAACCGCGCTGGAACCAGACAAAAGGATTGCGCGACTTCGGCGGAGCGCCCTCGTGATGGACATGCGCCTGCAGGAGGTAGTTCGCCATGGTCGGCACCAAAGTGCGCGACAGGATGAACGACCAGATCATCGCGAACATCACCGCTTCAGCCATCGGCACGAACAGGAAGCGCGCGACGCCGGTCAGGAAGAACATCGGCACGAACACGATGCAGATGCAGAGCAGCGACACGAACGCCGGCGTCACGATCTGGTTGGCGCCGTCGAGGATCGACTGCTCGACCGGCTTGCCCTGCTCCAGATGGTAGTTGATGTTCTCTATGGTGACGGTGGCGTCGTCGACGAGGATGCCGACCGCAAGCGCGAGGCCGCCGAGCGTCATGATGTTCAGCGTCTCGCCGATCGCCGACAGCATGATGATGGCGCCCAACACCGAGAGCGGGATCGAGACCGCGATGATGATGGTCGAGCGCCAGCTACCGAGGAACAACAGGATCATGACGCTGGTCAGCAGCGCCGCGATCACGCCCTCGAAGGCGACGCCCTCGATCGCGCCACGGACGAACACCGACTGGTCGCCGATGAAGCCGATTCTGAGCGCGTCGGGCAACTGATCCTTGACGTCGATGACCTTCTGCTTGATGCCGGCGATGATATCGAGCGTCGAGGTCGCGCCCGCCTTCAGCACCATCATCAGCACCGAGCGGTTGCCGTCGACATGGACGATGTTGGTCTGCGGCGGATTGCCGTCACGCACGGTGGCGACGTCGCGCACATAGACCATGGCGCCGTTGACGGTCTTGATCGGCAGGTTGCCGAGCTCGTCGATCCGAAGCGGCGAGTTATTGAGCTGGATGTTGTATTCGAACTGGCCGATCTTCTGGGTGCCGACCGGCGTGATCAGGTTTTGCGCGGCAAGCGCATTGGCGACGTCCTGGCCGGACAGGCCGCGGGCCTGGAGCGCGGTCGGATCGAGGTCGATCTGGACCTGGCGCTGCTTGCCGCCGAATGGATAGGGAATCGCAGCGCCAGGCACGGTGACCAGCGGGGTGCGAAGCTGGTTGATGCCGATGTCGGCGAGGTTTTGCTCGGTGAGCCCCTCACCTGACAACGCCACCTGGATGATCGGTACGGTAGAAGCCGAGTAGTTCAGGATCAAGGGCGGCGTCGCACCCGGCGGCATCTGCTTGAGCAGCGTCTGCGAAATCGCGGTCACCTGCGCGTTGGCGGTGCGGATGTCGACGTTAGGTTGGAAGAAGATCTTGATGATGCCAAAACCGTTGTAGGAGTTGGCCGTGATGTGCTCGATGTCGTTGACGGTGGTCGTCAGTGCGCGCTGGAAGGGCGTGGTGATGCGGCCTGACATCTGATCCGGCGGCAGCCCGGTATACTGCCAGACCACGCCGATCACGGGAATGCGGATGTCCGGGAAGATGTCGGTCGGGGTCCGCAGCGCCGCGAGCGGTCCGATGATCAGCAGCAGCAGCGCCAGCACGACGAACGTATAAGGCCGGCTCAGGGCAATACGGACCAGAGCAATCATGCGCCAGGAAATTCCAGGTCAGGCAGGGATACGGAATCCGCCCCCACGGGGATCCTCCGTCCCCTTTACCTGAGCACCGCCGGAAACGCTAACCTCCGGCGGCTTTCACGCATTCACTTCCCTGCTACCGCACTGCGGAATCTACATCGCAGCCATGCAGCTGCGCGTCCTACGCCGCACGGACGTTGGCGAGGAACTTGCCGACCTCGGTCTTGAGCCGGTTCGAATCGTTCGACAGCATCTGGGCCGCCGACAGCACCTGCGAGGAGGCTGTGCCGGTCTCGGTCGCACCGCGCTGAACGTCGGTGATGTTGGACGACACCTGCTGGGTGCCCTGCGCGGCCTGCTGCACGTTGCGGGCGATCTCCTGCGTCGCCGCGCCCTGCTCTTCCACCGCCGCCGCGATCGCCGACGAGATCTCCGACAGACGTTCGATGGTCGAGGAAATCTCCCTGATCGCACCGACCGAGTCGTTGGTCGCCGCCTGGATGCCGGAAATCTGCTGGCCGATTTCGCCGGTCGCCTTCGCGGTCTGCTCGGCTAGCGCCTTCACCTCGGAGGCGACGACAGCGAAGCCGCGACCGGCTTCGCCCGCGCGCGCCGCCTCGATGGTGGCATTCAGCGCCAGGAGATTGGTCTGGCCGGCGATGGTGTTGATCAGCTCGACGACATCCCCGATGCGCGAGGCGGCTTTGGAGAGTTCGCTGACGCGCTCGGTGGTGGCACGCGCCTGGCCGACGGCATCGCCCGCCATCCGCGCCGATTCCTGCACCTGACGGCTGATCTCGCCGACCGACGACGCCATCTCCTCCGTGGCCGAGGCCACCGATTGCACGTTGGTCGAGGCTTCCTCCGAAGCACCGGCAACCGTGGTCGCAAGCCGCTGCGAGCGGTCGGCGGTCGCAGTCAGGGTCGAGGCGGAGGCCTCTAACTGGCTCGAGGCCGACGACACGGTCTGGACGATCTCCCCGATCATCGTTTCGAATTCGCGCGTGATGTTGTCGACGCGGCGGCCGCGCTCGATCTTGGCCTCGGCATCGGCCGCGGCGGCTTCGTCCGCGGCCTTCTTGGCGATCAGCGCCTCCTTGAAGATCTGGAGCACGTCGGCCATGGCGCCGATCTCGGTCTTCTCGCCGCGATGCGGGACTTCGGCGGAAAGGTCGCCCTTGCCGAGCGCTTGCATCGGCTGGATGATGGAATTGATGCCGCTGGAGACGTCGCGGACGAGGTAGAAGCCGACACTGATGCCGGAGATGACGGCGGCGCCCAGGATGATCGCAACCAGCATGAAGGCGTAATAGAAGGTATCGGCGGCATCCGCAGCGGCCTGATCACCGCCCTTGGTGTTGAGCTCGATATCCTTGGCCAGGATGGCATCGGCCTCAAGCCCGATCTTGTTGACTGTCTTGCTGTCCAGCTCGTGCGCGTCGTGCGGGATCTTGTTGGCATCCCGGCGCGACAGCGCCATGACTTCCTGGGTGCCATTCTTGTACTCTTCCCACTTTTTCGACCACTCGCTGTACAGTGCTCTCTCTTCGGGCGAGGCGATCATACCCTCATAAGACTTGCGGAACTTCGTGTTCGCCTCGACCACTGTTGCCAGGGTTTTCTCGGCCGCAAGCTTTTCCTCCAGTGTCTCCGCCAGCATGTGCTCGCGGATCACGTTGCGGTAGGTGATGACGCCGGCACGGAGGTCGCCGATCACGCGGACGCTGGGCATCCAGTTCGTGGTGATATCGACGGTGTTGGCGTTGATCGTCCGCATCTTCATGACGGCGAGCAGCCCCATGCCGGCCATCACGACCAGCAGGAACGCCACGACGCTGATAATCTTGGCGCGGATGGAAATGGTGGCGAGCATAATCGGGTCTCTTTGTGCTGACGCGGTGGCGCGTCCGGAAACTTTACGAATCAACTAAAAGGAGCGGCACCGACATCCAACACCAGAGCACCTGCGCAAATGTTAACTGCGACTCCGTACGAGTACGGAGCTCAATGAAATGAACAGGCAGCAAAGAATGCACTGTGCTCAGCGCATGAGCATAAGCGCATCGGAGAAAAACTCTCCGCCGCCGAAATTTCCGGACTTCAGAGCGAGCAGCATGTCGCTTTCGGCGCCGACCGCGCGCAGCACCGGAACGCCTGCCGCAATTTCCACTCCCACGAGAAATCCGGGAATCTTCAACCGATCGACAACGGCTCCGGACGTCTCGCCGCCGGCAACGATCAGTCGCCGCACGCCTGATTTGACGAGGTTTTCTGCGATATCGGCCATGGCCTGCTCGATCGCATGGCCGGCGGCGTCGCGACCGTGGCGCGCTTGCAGCGCGGTGACCTGATCGGGTGTCGAGCTCGATGCGATCAGCACCGGACCCTCGCCCAGTCGTGGTCTTGCCCAGTCCAGCGCGCGCTGCACTTCGCCTGCCCCCATAATGATGCGGTCTGGATCGAGATGAAGCACCGGCATGATGCGCTCGGCGTTGGTGATCTGCTGAAGGGTCGCCTGCGAGCAGCTTCCGGCAAGGCAGGCCGCCAGCCCGCCGACCGCAGCGCCGGTTTCGCCGCTCGGTGACGCCGACTTGACCTTGCCCGTCGACACCAACGCGCGCGCGAGCCCAAGGCCGATGCCGGAGGCACCGACCGAGAGCCGATGTCCGGCGGCGACAAGGCCGATGGTCTCGAGGTCGCGATCGAACACGGCGTCGATGATCGCAGCGCCGATGCCCTTGCCCGCCAGCTCGGCCAGTCGCGCCCGCACGGCATCCGCCCCGCGCGTGACGGTGGCGAGATCGACGAGGCCGATCTGCGTCCTGCTCTGACGCGCCAGCACGCGCACCAGATTGGAATCGCGCATCGGGTTGAGCGGATGGTCCTTCAGCGGGCTCTCGTTGAGCGGCACGGCGCCGACGAAGAGGTTGCCCTGGTAGACGGTACGGCCGGTCTCCGGGAAGGCCGGCGTCACCAGAACGGCACCCTCGCCGCAATCGGCGCGCAGCGCGTCCATGACGGGACCGATATTGCCGGCATCGGTGGAATCGAAGGTCGAGCAAATCTTGAACAAGACGTGGCCCGCGCCGCGGCCGCGCAGCCACGCCTCCGCCGCACGCGAGCGCGACACGGCAAGGCCCGCCTCGATCGAGCGGCTCTTCAGCGACACCACGACGGCGTCGACCTCGGGCAGCGCGAGATCGTCGGCAGGCACGCCGATGGTCTGCACGGTGCGCAAGCCAGCGCGCGTCAGCGTATTGGCGAGGTCGGAGGCGCCGGTATAGTCGTCGGCGATGCAGCCCAACGCAAGTGTCACGACTTCACTCCAGCATAAGGCTTGAACCAGGCGAGGCCGTCGGTGGTCTTGCCGCGCGGATTGTATTCGCAGCCGACGAAGCCGGCATAGCCGAGCCGGTCGAGCTCTTCGAACAGGAACGGATAGTTCAACTCCTCGCCGTCAGGCTCGTTGCGCGAGGGAACGCTGGCAATCTGGATGTGGCCGATGATCGGCATCATCTCGCGCAGCCGCATGGTGACGTCGCCATGGATGATCTGGCAGTGATAAATGTCGAACTGGAGTTTCAGGTTCGCGAGCCTCAGCTCCTGGATCAGATCACGTGCGAAGCCGAAATCGTTGAGGAAGTAGCCGGGCACGTTGCGCGCATTGATCGGCTCGATCACGACGTCGATGCCGTGCGGCGCGAAGAATTCCGCGGTCCATGCCACCGATTTGTAGAAGGCCTCGATCGCGACGCGCTCGCCGCGGTTGGCGATGCCGGCCATCAGGTGCAGCCGCTTGACGCCGGTCGCCTTGGCATAAGGCAGCGCCGTCTCCAGGCTCGCCTTGAGATCATTGAATCGCGCCGGGAGCGCCGCAAAACCCTTCTCGCCGGCGTTCCAGTCGCCGGGCGGCAAGTTGAACAGCGCCTGCGTCAGGCCGTTGCGCCGCAGCCGCTCGCCGACCACCTCGGCCGGATGCTCGTAAGGAAAGAGGAACTCGACGGCAGTGAAGCCCGCTTGCGCGGCGGCATCGAAGCGGTCGAGGAACGGCACCTCGGTGAACATCATCGAGAGATTGGCGGCGAAACGCGGCATTGCAGATCCTCTTGCTTACTTGTCGCCGGGCAGCTTGACGCCGGTGACCTGCGCATACATACGCGCGACCGACGCATCGTCGTCGCGGCCCATGCCGGCGGCTGATGTCATCAGGAACATCTGGAGCGCTGCGGCAGAGACCGGCACCGGGAATCTGGCGCTGCGCGCCATGTCCTGAATGATGCCAAGGTCCTTGACGAAGATCTCCACCGCGCTTCGCGGTGTGTAATCGCCGTCCAGCACATGCGGCATGCGGTTCTCGAACATCCAGGAATTGCCGGCGGATGCCGTGATCACCTCATAGACCTTGCGGATGTCGAGGCCCTGCTTGGCCGCAAAGGCCATGGCTTCGCTGGCGGCAGCAATGTGGACGCCGGCGAGAAGCTGGTTGATCATCTTGAACGCCGCGCCCTGTCCGGCGGCATCGCCGAGCTCGTACAGCTTTGCCGCCATGGCATCAAGCGCGGGCCGCGCCTTGGCAAAAGCGGCGGAGCTACCGGAGGCGAGAATCGTCAACTCGCCTTGCGCGGCGCGCTGGGCCCCGCCCGAGATCGGCGCATCCAGATAGTGCCGGCCGGTCGCCTCCAACTGCTTGGCGAGGCGCCGCGCCACGTCGGGATCCATGGTGGCGGAGGATATGAAGACACTGTCCTTCGGCATGGTCTCGGCGGCACCATCCTTGCCGAACAGGATCGCCTCAGTCTGCGCCGCATTGACGACGACGCTGACGACGATATCGGCCTCCTTGGCCGCTTCGGCCGGGGTCCTGGCGCCCGCGCCGCCATCCTTCACGAAGCGCGCGACGGCATCCGCCGAGACGTCGCAGCCGGTCACGGCATGGCCGGCGCGCTTCAGCGAGGTCGCCATGCCAAAACCCATCGAGCCGAGCCCGACGACGGCGATACGCTGATTTTGTGACGTGGAGGCGGACATGCAACTGACCCTTGAACGTTTCCCGAATAGCCGCCCTTTGCGGCAGCCTGGCAACCGAATATCACGGCTTGGCCGCGCTGCCAAAGCGTGAGACAAGCAGGCATGACGGCCATGAGCAACGAGACATTGCTGCGCGAGGATATCTGCCGCTTCGGGCGGTCCCTGTTCGAGCGCGGGCTGACGCCGGGCTCCTCCGGCAATATCAGCGTCAGGTTGGACGATGGCGGCTGGCTGGTGACGCCGACCAACGCCTCGCTCGGCTTCCTCGAACCTGCGAAGCTGTCGCGGCTGGATAGCCGAGGTCAGCTGGTCTCGGGCGATGCGCCGACCAAGGAAGTTCCGCTGCACACGGCGCTCTACGACACGCGCGGGACTGCGCGGGCGATCGTGCATCTGCACTCCACCCATTCGGTCGCGCTTTCGATGCTGCCCGAGATCGACCCGCGTGCCGCGCTGCCGCCGATGACGGCCTATTACCTGATGAAATGCGGCGCCACCGCCCTCGTGCCCTATTACCGCCCGGGCGACCCGGCCGTTGCGGATGCGATCAAGGGTCTCGCCGGGAGATATTCATCCGTGCTGCTCGCCAATCACGGCCCGGTCGTCGCCGGCGACACGCTGGAGGCTGCGGTGTTCGCCACGGAGGAACTGGAGGAGACGGCGAAGCTGTACCTGCTGCTGCGCGGGATGAACCCGCGGTACTTGTCGCCGGAGCAGGTGAAGGATCTGGTGAAGGTGTTCGGGGTGACGCTGCCCGAGCATGGGCACGGGCATTGAGCCCGGCTCCCTGCTCGTCATTGCGAGCCAACGGGTCCGCGCGAAGCGCGGCCCGATGACAGGCTCCGCGAAGAAATCCAGAGTCTTTCCGCGGAGGGATTCTGGATTGCTTCGCTACGCTCGCAATGACTGAGATTGTGGCGATCATCGTAGCCCGCATGAGCGCAGCGACATGTGGGACCGCCCGTCCCGGATATCGCTACGCTCATCAGGGCTACGGCAGCGCGCTTGTGGTTACAGCCCCAGATACGCCTTTCTCACATCCGGATTGCCCTTGATCTCCGCGGACGGGCCCTGCATCAGCACGCGGCCGGTCTGCAGGATGTAGGCGCGGTCGGCAATCTCGAGGCATTCGGCCATGCGCTGCTCGACGATCAGCACGGTCATGCCGGCGTCGCGGATGCGCTTCACCGCCTGGAAGATCTCGTCGACCAGCTTCGGCATGATGCCCTGCGACGGCTCGTCCAGCATCAAGAGCCGCGGGCGCGTCATCAGCGCGCGGCCGATGGCGAGCATCTGCTGCTCGCCGCCGCTTAGCGTCTCGGCGCGCTGCTCCAGGCGCTCGGAGAGGCGCGGAAACAGGTTGAAGACGAGATCGAGCGGCCCCTCGCGGTCGGCTTCGCTGCGATAGAGATAGCTGCCGAGGCGAAGATTGTCGCGCACGGACAGGCGCGGGAACAGGCGGCGGTTTTCCGGCACATAGGCGATGCCCGTTGCGGTGATGTGATGCTGTGCCATCCCCTCGAGGCGCTTGCCGTCGAACGTCACCGTGCCAGAACGCGGACGTTCGGCGCCGGCGATGGATTTCAGCAGCGTCGACTTGCCCGCGCCGTTGGCGCCGGCGACGCAGACGATCTCGCCCTTCTCGACCTCGATCGAGACCGCGGAGATCGCGACCAGGCCCTGATAGGCCGTCGTGACTTCACGCACCGACAGCATGACGATCTCCCAGATATGCGCTGATCACCTTGGGATCGCGGACCACGTCGGCAGGCTTGCCCTCGACCAGCACCTTGCCGAGGTCGAGCACGATGGCGCGGTCGACCAAGGGCATCACGATCTCCATCACATGCTCGACCATCAAGACGGTGATGCCGGCATCGCGCACTTTGCGCACCAGCGCGACGCCGGTCTGCGCCTCGGTCGGCGTCAGACCGGTGAGGACTTCGTCGAGCAGCAGCAGCTTTGGCTCGGTCGCGAGCGCGCGCGCGACTTCGAGGCGGCGCTTCTCGGCCGGCACGAGGTCGCTCGCGAGCACGTCCGCGCGCCCGGCAAGTCCGGTGAACTCGAGCACCTCATGCGCCTTGCGACGGGCTTCGCGCATCACGGTATTGCGCACGAGCGCACCGACGATGACGTTGTCGACGACGGTCATGGTCTCAAAACTCTTGACCACCTGGAAGGTGCGGCCCACTCCGCGCTGGCAGCGCTCGGCCGCCGGCATGTGGGTGACATCCTCACCGTCGAACCAGATCGAGCCTTGGGTCGGCGGCAGCACGCCGGCGATGAGGTTGAACAGCGTCGACTTGCCGGCACCGTTCGGACCGATTAGGCCGACGATTTCGCCGCGGCCGACCGAGATCGAGACGTCGCTGTTGGCGACCAGGCCGCCGAAGCGCTGCCAGACGCCGCGGGTTTCCAGGAGTGCGGTCATCGCGTGGCTCCCTTCGGTTTTGCACGGGAGAACAGGCTCACCAAGCCTCGCGGCAACGCCAGCGAGATCGCTACGATCAGCGCACCATAGACGATGAGATCGACGCCGCGACCGGAGCCGCCGATATAGGAGCGCGTCAGCTCCGTCATCGGGATCAGGATGGCGGCGCCAAGCACCGGCCCCCAGAGGGTGCCGATGCCGCCGAGCACGGCCGGCAGCGCCATCAGCAGCGAGAACTGGAAGCCCATCACGCTTTCAGGATCGATATAGGCGAGGAACTGCGCATAGAAGGCCCCGCCGATCGCGACCAGGAAGGCGGAAACGGCGGCCGCGCCCATCTTGGAGTTGAACACGACGACGCCGAGGCTCTCGGCCGCCTCCGGATTGTCCTTCACTGCGCGCCACCAGAAGCCCCATTTGGAGTCCTCCAGCCACCAGGTGACGAACCAGGCGAGGCAGCAGAGCGCCAGCGCGAAATAGAAGTATGGCAGCTTGGTGCGCAGGAACTGGAATTTCAGCCAGCTGTCGCCGCGGATCGGAATGGTGATGCCCATCGCGGCTCCCGCCCACTCCCAGTTCTGGAACAGCAGCAGGCCAATTTCGGCAATGACGATGGTCGCGATCACGAAGTAATGGCCGCGCAGGCGGAAGAAGGGATAGCCGAGTCCCATCGCGATGAGTGCGGCGATCACGCCGCCGCCGAGCATGCCGAACCAGGGCAGCACGCCGAACTTGGTGAACAAGAGCTCGGTGGTGTAGGCGCCGATGCCGAAATAGAGCGCGTGACCCAGCGAGATCTGGCCGCAATAGCCGGACAGGATGTTCCAGCTCTGCGACAGCGCCGCATACATCAAGGTCAGGATCAGGATGTTCTGGACGTAGACGTCCTTGATGAACAGCGGCGCCAGCGCCGCGAGCCCGGCCAGAACCGCGGCGATGATGAGGTCGCGGCGGCGCCGCGCAGCGAAATTCTTGTCCATCACATCGATCCGAACAGGCCACGCGGCCGAATGAACACGACCAGGAGATAGACGGCGTAGATGCCGACCGACTTCAGCGATGGCGGCAGCACCAGGGCCGTAACCGCCTCGACGAGGCCGACGATGATGCCACCGGCGAAGGCGCCGAACACGCTGCCGAAGCCGCCGAGCGCCACCGTGACATAGGCGATCAGGGCGAAGGACGCGCCGACGTCGGGATAGATGTAGAAGAACACCGCCATGATCGCGCCGGCGAGACCGACCAGTGCGGCACCCAAGCCCCAGCCGAGCGCGAACACGCGGTTCTTGTCGATGCCGACGAGGGCGACGGCGCCGGGATCCTCACGCGTCGCCTCCAGCGCGCGGCCGAAATCGGTGCGATTGATGAAGAAGTAGAGGCCGGCAAAGGCGAGAATCGAGACCAGCGCGCCGATCAGCTGCGGCTCCGGCAGGAAGATGCCCGCGATCGACACCGTCTTGCCGCCGAGCCAGGACTGCGGAATGCTGCGATAGTCCGGCGTGAAGAAGAATTGCGCGAGGCCCCGCATCACGATGGCGAGGCCGAAGGTGGAGAAGATCTGCACCATGCCGGCATTGGCCTTGGCCCGCATGGCGAAGCGTACAACGAGCAGGTAGACCACTGCCCCGAACACGAAGAGCGCCGCGGCGACCAGCGGCGCCGACAGCAAGGGATCGATGGCAAAGAATGCGAACAGGAAGAAGCTCGCATACATCGCGATCATCAGGAACTCGCCATGGGCGAAGTTCACGACGTCCATCAGGCCGAAGATCAGCGCAAGGCCGACCGCGATCAGTCCATAGAGCAGGCCCATAAGAAGGCCGCTCGCGAGACTTTGGATAATGGCTTGGGCTGTCAAAAGTCGTCCCCCACAAATGACTGGATAAGCGCGGAAACTACCTCCTCCTCATTGCGAGGAGGCCTTGCGACGAAGCAATCCAGACTGTCTCCGTGGATCCATTTCTGGATTGCTTCGCTTCGCTCGCAATGACGTGCGGTGAGGCAGCTCTATTGGCTAAACTGCCAAATGCTTGCCCCCCAACACCTACTTCATCGGCCAGATCGCCTCCGCGATCGCGGCTTGCGGCGGGAAGATGGTGACGAACTTGCCGCCGACATATTGCAGCAGCACCGGGTCGGCGTCGTTGTTCTGGCCCATCTCGTCGAACTTGACGCGCTTCCAGGGCATGATGGTCTGCTCGCCCGGAATGTCGGTCGCCGCCAGCGCATCGCGGATCTTCTCGCCGTCGGTCGACTTGGCGCGGCTGATGGCGTCGGCGAGAATGATCAGGCCCATGAACTGGCGCGAGGTGAGGTCGTTGAAATCCTTGCCCGAGCGCGCCTTGAACATCTCGTTGATCTTGCCGACCATCGGGCGCTTCTGCGCGAGGTCGAGCGAGAAGGTGCCACGCGAGATCACGCCTTCGAGCTTGTCGCCGACGGCATCATAGAGCGCCTTCTCGGAGAAGCCGGCGTCCTGCGCCACGATTGCATTCGGCTTGTAGCCGAGCTCGGCCATGGTCTTGACCAAGAGGATGCCGTCGGTGGTGTAGCTCGAGGGCATCAGCACGTCCGCATTGGCGGTCTTGAGCTGCTGCACCTCGGCCGAGAGCGAGGGCGAGTTGGTGCGATACTTGATGTCGGTGACGATCTTGTAGCCGCGCTCACCGGCGATCTTGGTCTGGGCATTGCCGGAATCGGTGCCGAAGATGGTGTCCTCGTGGAACAACGACAGCGTCTCGATCTTGGCGCCCTTCTTCTTCATGGCGTCGAAGAAGTCGAACATCGCGGCCGAGTACATCTCGTCATGCGGCGCAGCGCGGAAGTAATATTTCAGGCCGCGGCGATGCAGGCTCGGCGAGGAGTTGTCGGCGGAAACGAACGGGACCTGATAGCGTTCGCAGATCTGGCTGACGGTGACGGCCACCGCGCTCTGATAGGTGCCGATGATGGCGCAGACCTTCTCTTGCGTGATCAGGCGCTCGGCCTCGGCGCGGCCCTTCTGCGGATCGGCCTGGTGGTCGGCGAACACGAGACGGATCTTCGCACCGCCGAGACCCGGCAGGCCCTCGCCCTTGGCCAGCGGCAGGTCGAAATCAGTGTCCTTGTTGATGACCTCGAGCGCAGTCTCATAGGCCTTCTGCGCGTCGACGCCCTGCTGCGCGCTGCCGCCGGAGAACGGATAGATCACGCCGATCACGACTTCCGAGGTCTGTGCGCGCGCTGCCAGCGGCACCAGAGCGGCAGTGGCGGTGGCTCCCAACAACACGTCGCGGCGAGTGATCGTCATGGCAATGTCCCCTGTTACTGAATTTCGGCCGATCGAATGAAGCGATTGATGGATTCGGTAAAGCCTGAAGAAGCGGCAAACGCTGCCCACTAGGGTCTGTACCTAATTAGCGATCTCTGATTCCTTCGCACCAAGTTGATTCGGGATGGGGGACTTCGGTGCGCAAAGGGCTGTTCTGGCTGAACGACAAGCAGTGGGCTCAGATCGAGCCGCATCTGCCAACGAACCAGACCGGCCCGGCGCGCGATGACGATCGACGCATCATCAGCGGTATCATTCACATGCTTCAGTGCGGCGCACGCTGGCGCGATTGCCCGCCCGACTATGGTCCTTACACGACGATCTACAATCGTTTCAATCGCTGGGCTAAGCGCGGACATTGGCAGGCGATCTTTGAAGCGCTCGCCCGCTGCGGCAAGGATGGCGTGACCTTGTCCATCGACTCCACCTCGATCAAGGCGCATCGCTCGGCGAGCGGTGGAAAAGGGGGGAGCATGAACAGGCGATCGGACGCTCGCGCGGTGGGCGGACCACGAAAATCCACGCGCTGAGCGACCCTGATTGCAGACCTTGCGCATTTCATCTCACTCCGGGACAAGACGCAGATATTGCCGCAGGGCCGGCCCTTTTGAAACTCGCGCCGCCCATGTCTGCCCTCATTGGGGACAAAGGCTACGATGGCGACGGCTTTCGCGCCGAAATCGCCAATCGCGGCGCAAAGCCCGTCATTCCAAACAAATCCAACAGGGTGACCCTCCACACCTTCAGCAAACGCGCCTACAAAGGGCGCAATGTTATCGAGCGCTGTTTCTGCCGGCTCAAGGATTTCAGGCGTGTCGCAACTCGCTACGACAAACTTGCCAGGAACTTCTTGGCTGCCGTGCACCTCGCCGCCATCGTCGCCTATTGGATCAATTGAGTCTGAACCCTAAATCACGGCCATGGCCCTGTTCTTGAGATCCGTCACCAGCATCAAGCCGGGCGAATGCGTGATCGCGAATGGGAGCTTCGCGGCGTTGATCACCGATTGCGGCGTCACGCCACAGGCCCAGAACACCGGGATCTCGTCATCCGCGACGGGCACCGGATCGCCGTAGTCGGGCTTCGCAATGTCCTTGATACCGATCAGATGCGGATGGCCGAGATGCACGGGCGCGCCGTGCACGGCGGGATAGCGTGAGGTGATCTGCACCGCGCGGATCGCATCCGCCGGCTTGAAAGGACGCATCGACACAACCATGGGACCGGCGAACGGTCCCGCCTCACCACAGGCGATGTTGGTGCGATACATCGGCACGCGCACGTTCTTCTCGATGTGGCGGATCGGCATGCCCTCCTCCAGCAGCGCCTCCTCGAACGAGAAGGAGCAACCGAGCACGAAGGTCACGAGATCGTCGCGCCAATACTTGGACACATCGGTCGGCTCGTCAACGACTTCGCCGTCACGCCAGACGCGGTAGCGGGGAACGTCGGTGCGGATGTCGAGATCGGCGCCGAGCGACGGGATGAAAGGACTGCCGACGTCGGACATGCCGATGATCGGGCACGGCTTCGGATTGAGCTGGCAGAAGCGGTGAAAGGCGCCGGCATATTCCGCCGGCAGGATCGCCAGATTGCCCTGAACGTATCCGGGGGCGACGCCGGCGGTGGAGGCGACCAGCCCCGCGCGGTAGGCGAGCCGAGCCTTACGGCTCGGAAGGGCGTCGGGCGTTTCAGTTTGCTGCGCTGCCACCAAAACAGTCATGTGATCGACCTGCCTATAAACTCGACAAAGACAAGCCAACACCAAGCGTGCTATAAAGTCTAATCGTCGTTTCTAATCAATCTCGATAAATCTGATTTATCGACTAGGAAAATCCTTCCAATGCTGGACTTCAGGTCGATCGAGACGTTCCTATGGGTTGTGAAGCTCGGCAGCTTTCGTGGCGCCGCGCAAAGGCTCAACACCACCCAGCCGGCGATCTCCCAGCGCATCGCCCAGCTCGAACGCGAGATGGGCGTGAAGCTCCTGAACCGCGATCATCGCATCGCCTCGCCGACGCCGAGCGGCCGGCAAATGATGGTCTATGCGGAGAAGCTGATCGGCCTGCGCGCGCAGATGATGGCGGAGATCGGCGACCGCTCGGCGATGCGCGGGGTGATGCGGCTCGGCGTCGCCGAGACCATCGTGCACACCTGGCTGCCGCGGCTCGTGAAGAGCGTGAACGAGGTCTACCCGAACCTGTCGCTGGAGATCGAAGTCGACATCACGCCGAACCTGACCGCGCGCCTGCTCGCGCAGGAGATCGAGCTCGCTTTCGTGGTGGGGCCGTTGTCCGCCTCCGGTGTGCACAATCGCGTGCTCGCCGATTATCCGATCGGCTTCCTCGCCAGCCCCTCGCTCGGGCTCGGCAAGGGGCCGGTGACGCCGGCGGAGCTTGCGCGGTTTCCGATCATCACGTTCCCGCGCAAGACCAAGCCTTACGAAGTCGTGCGCGAGGTGTTCGACCGCCCGGAGCTGCCGCCGATCCGCCTGCATGCCTCCGCCTCACTGGCGACGGTCATCCATATGGCGGTCGAGGGACTCGGTATCGCCGTAATCCCCGACGCCATCGTCGAGAACGAGCTTGCCGACGGGCGGCTGCAACTGCTCGACACCGATCTTGCGATCGCGCCGCTGACCTTCACCGCGAGCTGGCTCGCCTCGCCCGACGTCGTCGCCGTGGAGCGCGTTGCCGAACTCGCACGGCAGATTGCGCAGAGCAGCCTCGCGGTTGACGCGCCCGCGCTGGCGCGTCATTGAACAAGCGCCGGACAACCTTCAACGTCATTCCGGGCCGATGCGACAGCATCGAACCCGGAATCTCGAGATTCCGGGTTCGGCTCTTCGAGCCGCTCCCGAACGACAGCCAAAATGGACTGACCGCATGAGCCGAGCCGCCACCAATCTGCAAATCGATTCCGCCCGCCTGTGGGGCTCCATCCACGAGACTGCTCAATTCGGCGCGACCGCCAAGGGCGGTGTGCGGCGGCTGACGCTCAGCAGCGAAGACAAACAGGTGCGCGACTGGTTCCGCAAGGCCTGCGAGGATGCCGGCCTGGAGGTCCACGTCGACGCGCTCGGCTCGATATTCGGCCTGCGCAAGGGACGCGACATGTCGAAGCCGCCGGTCGGTATCGGCTCGCATCTCGACACCCAGCCGACCGGCGGCAAGTATGACGGCATTTTGGGAACGCTCGGCGCGCTGGAGGTAATCCGCACGCTGAACGATGCCGGCATCGAGACCGAGGCGCCGATCTGCGTCGTCAACTGGACCAACGAGGAAGGCTCGCGCTTCGCACCTGCGATGATGGCCTCTGCCGCCTATGTCGGCGACTTCACCACCGACGACATTTTGTCGCGCAAGGACGCCGAAGGCACGACCGTCGGCCAGGCGCTCGACAGCATCGGTTATCGCGGCGACAAGCCGGTCGGCTTCCAGAAGCTCGGCTGCTTCGTCGAATTGCACATCGAGCAGGGTCCAATTCTGGAAGCGGAGGGCAAGACCATCGGCGTGGTCGATTCCGGTCAGGGCGTATTGTGGTATGACGGCAAGATCTCCGGCTTCGAGAGCCATGCGGGTTCGACCCCGATGCTGCTGCGACGCGATGCGCTGGCGACCTTGTCGGAGATCGTACTGGCGATGGAGTCCATCGCGAAGAAGCACGGACCGAACGCAGTCGGCACCATCGGCGAAGCCGTGATCGCAAACCCATCGCGCAACGTCATTCCCGGCGAGATCGCCTTCACCATGGACTGCCGCAGCGCGGATGGCGCCATCATGGACGCGCTCGATCGCGATTTGCGCGCCGCGATTGCCGACATCGCCGCACGCCGCAAGGTCGAGGTCCAGATCGATCTGGTCTGGCGCAAGGCGCCGACGCATTTCGATCCGAAGCTGATTGCGGCAGTCGAGAACGCCGCGAAGACGCTCGGCTATTCCTCCCGCCGCATCACCTCCGGTGCCGGCCACGACGCCTGCAACCTCAACACCGTCATGCCGGCGGCGATGGTGTTCGTGCCCTGCAAGGACGGCATCAGCCACAACGAGCTCGAGGACGCCACGCAGGGCGACTGCGCCGCCGGCACCAACGTCCTCATGCATACCGTGCTGGCGATCGCCGGCGTCGCATCCTGACCGGAGAGAACCATGCGCGGAGTTTTTGTCGACGCCAATGAAACCCTCGCGGCGATCATGGAGCGGCTGAACAAGCCTGATGATCCCAAGGTCCGGATTAACCGGGATCCCGACATCAAGCCCGAGCAATACCCTGAGATCCTCGATGGCGCCGAGATCGCCATCGTCGACCACACCGCGCTGCCAACCGAGGTGGCAAAGAAATGCACCGGCTTGAAGCACGTCGTGTTCCTCGGCACCGGCGCGCGCAGCTACATGAACCCGGAGGAGCTCAGCGAGCTCGGCATCTCCGTCCATCTGATCAAGGGCTATGGCGACACGGCGGTCGCCGAATCCGCGATCGCGCTGATGTGGGCCTCGGCCCGCGTCATCGCGATGATGGACCGCGAGATGCGGGCCGGCAACTGGCTGCGCGAGGACGGCATGCAGCTCACCGGCAAGACCCTCGGCCTGATCGGCTTCGGCGGTATCGCCGCCGAGGTTGCGCGCATTGCGTCCGGCTCAGGCATGAAGGTGATCGCCTGGAACCGCTCGCCCAAGAGCCATCCCGGGGTCGAGTTCACCGATCTCGATACGGTGCTGGCCAGAAGCGACGTCGTGTCGCTGCATCTGCTGCTCAACGATGAGACCCGCGGCATGATCACGCGCGAGAGAATCTTTGCGATGAAGCGCGGTGTCATCCTCGTCAACACCGCCCGCGCCGCGATCGTCGACGAGGCCGCCATGATCGATGCGCTGAAATCCGGCCACATCCGCCATGCCGGCCTCGATGTCTTCAACATCGAGCCGTTGCCCGGCGATCATCCGCTGACGAAGCTGCCGAACGTGACGCTGTCGGCGCATTCCGCATTCCGCACGCCGGAAGCGAGCGAAAATCTGATTGAAGCGGCCTGGATCCACTGCCGCCGCATCGTGCAAGGATAAGAGCAACAACAATGGCCGACTATCGTACCATCAAGCCAGAGCCGCTCACCAACGCCATCCGCGCCATCGTCAAGGCCGGCGGCTCCTCGGACCGCGAAGCCGAGCTCGTGTCCACCAACCTCGTCGAGGCCAATCTGAAGGGACACGACTCCCACGGCGTCGGCATGATCCCGCGCTATGTCCAAAGCGTCACCAATGGCGGCCTCGCCGTGAACCAGCACGTCAAGATCGTGCTCGACACCGGTCCGCTCCTCACCCTCGACGGCCTCACCGGCTACGGCCAGGTGATCGGCCATGAAGCGATGGAGCTGGCGGCCGAGCGCGCCAAGGGCAACGGCGTGTGTCTCGTCGGCCTCTCCAACTCGCACCACATCGGCCGCATCGGCCACTGGGCCGAGCAGTGCATCGACCACGGGCTGGTGTCGATCCATTTCGTCAACGTGATCTCGCGTCCGATCGTGGCGCCCTGGGGCGGCAGCGATGCGCGCCACGGCACCAACCCGTTCTGCGTCGGCATTCCGCGCAGGGGCAAGGACCCCATCGTGCTCGACTTCGCCACCAGCAGGATCGCGCAGGGCAAGACCCGCGTCGCCCACAACAAGGGCGTCGAATTGGAGCCCGGCACCATCATCGACAATGAAGGCAAGCCCACGGTCAATCCGCGCTACACCGTGATCCCCCCGTACGGCGCCATCCTGCCGTTCGGCGAGCATAAGGGGTCGGGCCTCGCGTTGGTCTGCGAAATCCTCGGCGGCGCCCTCTCCGGCGGAGAGGTGGTCAAGGGTCCGTCCGACGGCAAGTACAACGTCCTCAACGGCATGCTCTCGATCGTCATCGACCCGGGCAAGCTCGGCACCGGCGAAAATCTCGCGCGCGAAGTCGAGAGCTTCGTCGCCTGGCACACCGGCTCGCCGCCCGCACCCGGCGTCGACAAGGTCAGGATCGCCGGCGATCCCGAGCGCGAGACCAAGACGAAGCGCCTTGCCGAAGGCATTCCGATCGATCCGACCACTTGGCAGGAGATTCTAGAAGCCGGGAAGAAGTTCGGGCTGGATCAGGCGGCGATCGAGAAGATCGTGGGGTGATAAACTGTCGGACGCTGGCGCGTTCCGCCTTGGATGCGTGAACGCGCCAGAACAACTTAGTCCACCATATCCGCGACCGCCTTGCCGCACGCCGTAGTATCGGCATTGCCGCCGAGGTCCTTGGTGCGGAGCGTGCGTTCGGCCAGCGTGCGCTCGATCGCCTCGACGATCGATTTGCCGGCTTCCTTCTCGCCGAGATGCTCGAACATCATCGCGCCGGACCAGATCATGCCAATCGGGTTGGCGATGCCCTGCCCCGCGATATCGGGCGCCGAGCCATGAACAGGCTCGAACACCGAGGGGAAATCGCCCTCGGGATTGATGTTGCCGGACGGTGCGATGCCGATGGTGCCGGTGCAGGCCGGGCCGAGGTCGGAGAGGATGTCGCCGAACAGATTCGAGCCGACCACGACGTCGAACCAGTCCGGATGCAGCACGAAATTCGCCGTGAGAATGTCGATGTGGTACTTGTCCCACTTCACGCCCGGAAACTTCTTGGCCATCGCTTCCACGCGCTCGTCCCAATAGGGCATGGTGATCGAGATGCCGTTGGACTTGGTCGCCGAGGTCAGGTGCTTCTTCGGCCGCGACTGCGCGAGCTCGAAGGCGAACTTCAGGATACGGTCGACGCCGGTGCGGGTCATGACCGTCTGCTGCGTCACGAACTCGCGGTCGGTATCCGGGAACATGCGGCCGCCGACGGAGGAATATTCGCCTTCCGTGTTCTCGCGCACCACCCAGAAATCGATGTCGCCGGGCTTGCGACCCGCCAGCGGCGACGGCACGCCGGGCATCAGCCGCACCGGACGCAAATTCACGTACTGGTCGAACTCGCGGCGGAACTTGATCAAGGAGCCCCACAGCGAGACGTGATCCGGAATCTTGGCCGGCCAGCCGACCGCGCCGAAATAGATCGCATCGTGCGTGCCGATCTTCTCCTTCCAGTCATCAGGCATCATCTGGCCGTGCTTCTCGTAGTAGTCGTAGGACGAGAAATCGAAATGGTCGAAATGCACGGAGACGCCGTGCTTCTTGGCGGCCGCCTCCAGAACGCGCAGACCTTCCGGCATCACTTCCTTGCCGATGCCGTCGCCAGGAATGACTGCGATCCGGTATTGCTTCTTGCTCATCGAGAACGTCCTTGGTTGGTCCGGCAGCCGCCGCGTTTTGACCGCACTGCAATGGACCAAACGCGGCGGCAGTGCAACGCTGCACTGCAATCTTGACCATGGCGCGGCCAAGCGCCTACTGATTTGATCCTGTTCCCACGAACGAGTACCCCTCATGGATCTGCATCTGCGTGGCAAGCGCGTCCTGATCACCGGCGCGTCCAAGGGCATCGGCGCAGCCGCCGCCGAGGCGTTCGCCGAGGAAGGCGCGCATCTCCTGCTGGCGGCCCGCAGCGGTGAGGCGCTGAACGCGCTGGCCGACCGCTTGCGCGCATTGCACCAGATCGACGCCGCGACGAGCATCGTCGATCTGCGCAAGCAAGAGGACGTCGCGCGGCTGGCGAAAGAAGCTGCCGACATCGACGTGCTCGTCAACAATGCCGGCGATATCCCCGGCGGCTCGATCGACAAGATCGACGAGGCGACCTGGCGGCACGCCTGGGAATTGAAGGTGTTCGGCTACATCAACCTCACGCGGCATATCTATGCGCAGATGAAGGCGAAGGGCGGCGGCGTCATCGTCAACGACATCGGCGCAGCGGGCGAGAAATTCGACGCAAACTACATCTGCGGCAGCGCCGGCAATGCGGCCCTGATGGCGTTCACACGTGCGCTCGGCGGCAAGAGCCTCGCCGACAACATCCGCGTCGTCGGCATCAATCCCGGGCCCGTCGGCACCGACCGCCACGTCACCCTGCTCAAGACACGGGCCAAGCACCAATTCGGCGACGAGAGTCGCTACAAAGAATTCCAAAAGAGCCTGCCGCTCGGCCGCCCCGCGCATGCGCGCGAGATCGGCGACCTCATGGCGTTCCTGGCGTCGGACCGCGCCGGCTACACGTCGGGCGTGATCTACACGGTGGACGGCGGCATCAGCGCGGGGTGGGGTTAATCGCCCCGAAATGATTTAGGCACCGTCGTTCCGGGGCGATGCAAGAGCATCGAACCATGGTGCGCAGTTGCGCACCTGAGAACCCTCGAGATTCCGGGTTCGCCCTTCGGGCGCCCCGGAATGACGATCCAGAGGTAGGAGTAAGATAGTTGTCTCAAGACCTGATCCGCGAAACCGCCTGCACCGTCGTCGACAAGCTGCGCTCCGGCGACGTCTCGCCGCTCGAGCTCCTGGATGTACTGGAGAAGCGCATCGCTGAGGTTGACGGCAAGGTCAACGCGCTGCCGATACTGTGCTTCGATCGCGCGCGCGAGAGTGCGAAGACGCTGATGCAGAAGCCGGCCGGTGCGCGCGGGCTGCTCGCAGGCCTTCCGGTGCCGATCAAGGACCTGACCGACGTCGCGGGCGTACTGAACACGCAGGGCTCGCCGATCTTCAAGGACAACATCCCCGCGAAATCCGACCTCATGGTCGAGAACCTCGAGGCCAACGGCGCCGTCGTCTACGCCAAGTCGAACACGCCGGAATTCGGCGCCGGCGCCAACACCTTCAACGAGGTGTTCGGCGCGACACTCAATCCCTGGAATACGACGAAATCGGCAGCGGGATCGTCCGGCGGCGCGGCGGTGGCGCTTGCGACCGGCATGGCCTGGCTGGCACAGGGCTCCGACATGGGCGGGTCCTTGCGCAGCCCGGCTGGCTTCTGCGGCATCGTCGGCATGCGGCCGAGCATCGGCCGCGTCGCGCATACGCCGAAGGCGGGTATCGATCGCAATCTCGGCGTGCAGGGCCCGATGGCGCGCAACGTCGAGGACCTCGCGCTGCTGCTCGATGCCATGAGCGGCGACTACGCCGACGATCCGCTGTCACTGCCGGCGCCCGCAACCTCGTTCCTGACATCCGCGCGCGCAGGCAAGAAGCCGAAGCGTATCGCCTATTCGCCCGATCTCGGCATCACCCCGGTCGATCCCGAAGTGAAAGCGATTACGCGCAAAGCGGCGGAACGCTTTGCCGAAGCCGGCGCGATCGTCGAGGAGGCGCATCCCGATTGGCGCGAGGCGCATGAATGCTTCCACGTGCTGCGCGCCTTCGATTTCGCGATCAGCAAGGCCAATCTGCTACGCACCAAGCGGGACCTGCTCAAGCCTGAGGTGATCTGGAACATCGAGGAAGGCCTCAAGCTCACGGTCGACCGGCTGGCGCGCGCCGAGGAGCAACGCGTCGGTATGACCGCGCGCGCGGTCGAATTCTTCAAGACCTACGATCTGCTGCTGACACCGACGACGATCGTGCCGCCCTTCCCGATCGAACATCGCTATGTCGCCGAATGCGCCGGCAAGAGGTTCGAGAACTACATCGAGTGGCTCGGCATCGTCTACGCCATCACGCTGGCCTGCTGCCCGTCGCTGTCGCTGCCGTGCGGCTTCACGGCATCAGGCTTGCCCGTCGGCGTGCAGGTGGTCGGCGCCCCCCGCGCCGACGCGCAGGTGATCGCCGGCGCGAAGGTGCTGGAGGATATTCTGGACCTTCGCGCCACGACGCCGATTGATCCAAAGGTGAAGCGGTAACCTCGTGCTCCGGGCGCAGCGCAGCGTCCCGGGCGGTGCGAAGGATCGTCCGGTGCGGTGCGCTGCAGAGCCGGGGCCCATCTCTCCGCGAGCTCCCGTGAATTCCTGGGTCCCGGCTCTCCGGCGCAGCGCTGGCGCGCTGCACCTCGTCCGGGACACGAGACCTCATCTCCCGCTCCTTGCCTCCAGGCTCCGGCTGTAGCGCGACATCGCAAAGCAAAAGACAAAGTAGATCGCGGCGACGAAGACGTAGACCTCGACCGAGAACTGCTGCCAGGCCGGATCGATGATCGCGGTCTTGGCCGTCGTCAGCAGATCGAAGATGCCGATGATCAGCACGAGGCTGGTGTCCTTGAAGAAGGCGATGAAGGTGTTGACGAGCGGCGGGATGACGTGGCGGATCGCTTGCGGCAGGACGATGAGCCGGTGCTTGCGCCAGTAGGACAGGCCCAGCGCGTCGGCGGCTTCATATTGCCCGCGCGGCACGGCTTGAAGCCCGCCGCGGATCACTTCGGCGAGGTAGGCGCCGGCGAACAGGATGATCGCGATCTGCGCGCGCAGCAGTTTGTCGATGTTGAATCCGGCGGGCATGAATAGCGGAAACATCACGCTCGCCATGAACAGCAGGCTCACCAGCGGCACGCCGCGGATCAGCTCGACATAGAGCACGCTGAGCGAGCGGATGGCCGGCAGCTTCGAGCGACGGCCGAGCGCGACCAGGATGCCGAGCGGGAAGCCGAAGGCGAGACCGAACGTCGCCAGGATCAGCGTCACCGGCAGTCCGCCCCAGCGGTCTTGCGAAACGAAGGACAGCCCGAGCACGCCGCCCCACATCAGCACGCTGATCAGCGCCAGCGCACCGATCCAGAGATAGACAAGCTCGCGCCGCCACAGTGCGCGGCGGGTCGAGAGGTAGTACAGCACGATGAACAGCCCGACTGATAGCGCCGGCCGCCACTGCTCGTCGAATGGATAGGTGCCGAACAGGATGAAGCGATATTTCTCGGGGATGATCGCCCAGCAGGCACCGACGCCACGCACTGCGCGGCAGGCGCTGGAATCGTTCGGCGGCGTCAGCCAGACCGCGTTCGCCATGCCCCATTGCACGAAGCTGAAGATGCCCTTGGCGAGCAGCGCCAGCAGCACGACCGTGATGATGCCGTTCGGGATCGAGGAGAACAGATTGGTGCGCAGCCAGCGCAGCACCGGATTGCCTATCTGCGGACGGCGGGCGGCGCGCGGGGCGTCCGGAATCTCCGTGATTGCGGTCATGATCAGCGCTCCACCAGCGCGATGCGCGCATTGTACCAGTTCATGAAGAAGCTGATCGAAAGGCTAATGGTCAGGAACACCGCCATGATCAGGGCGATGGCTTCGATCGCCTGCCCGGTCTGGTTCAGCGTGGTGTTGGCAATCGAGACCACGTCCTGGTATCCGATCGCGACCGCCAGCGAGGAGTTCTTGGTCAGATTGAGGTACTGGCTCGTCATCGGCGGCACGATGACGCGCAGCGCCTGCGGCAGGATGATCTGCCGCAGCATGAAGCTGCGACGCAGGCCGAGCGCGTTGGCGGCATCCCATTGGCCGCGCGGCACCGACTGGATGCCGCTGCGGACGATCTCGGCGATGAAGGCCGAGGTGTAGGTGACGAGCGCGATCAGCAGCGCGAAATATTCCGGCGCGAGCGTCAGCCCGCCAACGAAGTTGAAGCCGCGCAGCTGCGGCCATTCGATCGACCAGGACACGCCGAGCGCGAGCGAGACCGCCACCGGCATCACGACGATGAGGCCGAGCGCAAACGGCCAGGCCGGCCGCGGCCTTCCGTCGCGCATCTGCTGCGCGACCAGCCATCGCCGAATGACATAGGACACCGCGCAACCCAATACCGCAGCGCCGAGCACCGCGAGTTGCGGCGGACCGAACGGGATCGCCGGCAGGATCAGGCCGCGATTCGAGAGGAACACGCCCTCGACGGGTCGCCAGGCGGCGCGTGCAGCCGGCAAGGCCTGCATCAGCACGTACCAAAACAGGAGCTGAAGCAGCAGCGGGATGTCGCGGAGCGTTTCGACATAGACGGCGGCGAGCCGCGACAGCAGCCAGTTGGCCGACAGCCGCGAGATCCCGATCAACGTGCCCAAGATCGTCGCAAGGACGATGCCGATCACGGCGACGCGCAAGGTATTGGCGATGCCGACGACGAACGCCCAGAAATAGGTGTCCCTCGGATTGTAGGCGAGCAGGCTGTCGGCAATGGGCATGCCGGCCTCGCGGCCGAGAAAGGCGAGGCCAGTCGTGATGCGCCGGGCCGAGAGATTGGTGACGGTGTTGGACCAGAGGAAGACGATCACTGCGACCGCGATGCCGACCACCAGGACCTGCCAGAACAGGCCCTTCAATTCGTTCCGCCCAAGCGCGAACAGGCGGCGGCGCGGCGGCGGTCTGGGATGATCGGCAGTCACAGCACAAAAATCCTTCTCAAAATGCAGCGATTTCCGGCGGCGCACGTCAAGTGTTGCACCAAACCCGGTTTCATGCAACAAATGTTTCATGGCTGAGCCCGCGAAATCCTCGCCCTTGAGCGAACTGCGCATCGCGTTGCCATCGCTGCCGATGCGGCTGCAGGAGGTCGGGCGCTTCGTCGCGGCCAATGACTATGACGCCACCACCCGCTCAATGCGCGATCTCGCGGCAGAGGCCGGCGCCGATCCAGCCGCGTTCACGCGGCTTGCCAAGGCGATCGGCTATTCTGGCTGGGACGAACTGCGTGCGGCGCTGACCGAGGCACGGCGGCCGTCGCAGACCGCTCCCTTCTCCGGGCGCACAAAAGGCCGTCGCCATGGGCCGAACGCCGATGTCGCACTTGTCATCGACAAGCTCGAGGCCGAGGCCGCCGGCCTTCCGCGCATTCCAGCGCAACTCATTGCAGAAGCGGCGCGCGCGCTGCACGATGCCAAGCGGATCTGGATCGCAGGTTATCGAAGCTGCCGCAGCGTTGCGGAGCTCCTGAATTACGAGCTGCGACTGTTCCGCCCCGAGCAGGTGCAGCTCGTCGGCGCATCCGGTCCCGACGATCTCGATCTCGGCGCCTTCCGTCCCGGCGAAGCCGTCATCGTGATCGGCTTCCTGCCTTACACACATGCGAGCGTCCGCGTCGCGCAAGCCGCTCATCGCAGTGGCGCAACGCTGATCGCGATTGCGGACAGTCTCGCAGCGCCGATGGCCGAGGGCGCCGACCACGTGCTGCTGTTCGAAGCAGCCTCATCGCCCGGCTTCTTCCCGAGCCTCACCGGCGCCATCGCGATCGCCCAGTCGCTCGCTGCGGTGATGTTCTCGCTCGGCGGTACGGCCGCCAAAAAACGTCTGGAGAATACCGAGGCGCGGCTTGCCGCGGCCTCGACTTACGTCTCGGAGAAAGGTTGATCCATGAGTACTCGCACCAGCCGCGTGCTGCATCGCTCGCTACGCGAGACGCCGCCGAAGGCGATTGGCGGCGAAGGCGTTTATCTCTTCGCCGAGGACGGGCGCCGCATCATCGACGCCTCCGGCGGGGCGGCGGTCTCCTGCCTCGGCCACCAGCATCCGCGCGTGGTCGCGGCGATGGCAAAGCAGGCCTCCACTCTCGCCTATGCGCATACTGCTTTCTTCTCCTCCGAGCCGGCAGAAGCACTTGCCGAAACGCTGGTGGGACACGAGCCCGGCGGCCTCGCCTACGCCTATTTCGTCAGCGGCGGGTCGGAGGCGATCGAAGCCAGCATCAAGCTGGCGCGGCAATATTTCATCGAGCGCGGCGAGCCGCAGCGGCAGCACTTCATCGCCCGGCGGCAGAGCTATCACGGCAACACGCTCGGCGCGCTCGCCGCCGGCGGCAATGCCTGGCGCCGCGCACCCTATGCGCCGCTGCTCTCGACCGCTTTCAGTCACGTGACGCCGGCCTTCGCCTACCACGAGAAGCGCGAGAGCGAGTCGGATGCGCAGTTCGTCGCACGGCTCGCCGCCGAGCTCGAAGCCGAGTTTCAGCGGCTCGGCCCCGACACCGTGGCGGCATTCCTCGCCGAGCCCGTCGTCGGCGCCACCGCCGGCGCCGTGACCGCACCGGACGGCTACTTCAAAGCCGTGCGCGAGATCTGCGATCGCCACGGCGCTCTGCTGATCCTCGACGAGGTGATGTGCGGCATGGGCCGCACCGGCACGACGCATGCCTGGGAGCAGGAGGGCGTGGCGCCTGATATCCAGGCGATCGCAAAGGGGCTCGGCGGCGGCTATCAGCCGATCGGTGCGATGCTCGCAAGCGGCAAGATCATCGACACCATCCGTTCGGGCTCGGGCGCATTCCAGCACGGCCACACTTATCTCGCGCACCCCCTCGCCTGCGCGGCCGCGCTCGCGGTGCAGGATGTGATCCGCGAGGACGGTCTGCTCGATCAAGTCAAGGAGCGCGGCCGGCAGCTCGAGCAGCGCCTGACCGAACGTTTCGGCAATCACCGCCATGTCGGCGACATCAGGGGCCGCGGCCTGTTCTGGGCGATCGAGCTCGTCGCCGATCGCGCGACGCGCGCCTCCTTCGATCCAGCGCTCAAGCTGCACCAGAAGATCAAGGCCGAAGCCTTCGCCGGCGGGCTCGGCTGCTATCCGGGCGGCGGCACCGTTGACGGTGTGCGCGGCGACCACGTGCTGCTGGCGCCGCCCTATATCGCATCAGTCGACGAGATCGACCTGATCGTCGACAAGCTCGGCACCGCCGTCGATAACGTGTTGCGTAGCATCAATCACTGAGGGGAGAGTAGTATGAGGAAAGTGGTTATCGCAGCGAGCGTGCTCGCAGCATCAACGGTGATGGCGTCGGCGGCGACGCTCGACACGGTGAAGAGCCGCGGCACGCTGGTCTGCGGCGTCAGCGCCGGGTTCGCCGGCTTCTCCGCGCCGGACTCGCAAGGCAACTACAAGGGTCTCGACGTCGACTATTGCCGCGCGCTTGCCGCCGGCGTGCTCGGTGACCCCAACAAGGTGCGCTACGTCTCGCTGACGGCCCAGAACCGCTTCACCGCGCTGCAATCAGGCGAGATCGACGTGCTGTACCGCAACTCGACGCAGACCTACTTGCGCGGCGTGACGCTGGGCCTGCGCCAGGGCCCGATCAACTTCTACGACGGCCAGGGTTTTGTCGTGAAGAAGGACCTCGGCGTGAAGGAGCTGAAGGACCTCAAGGGCGCCACCGTCTGCGTCGCGCAAGGCACCACGCACGAGGTCACGCTCGGCGATTACGGCCGAGCCAACGGCATCGACTGGAAGCCGCTGGTGTTCGATCGCGTCGACACCATGTACCAGACCTTTTTCGGCGGCCGCTGCGATGCCATGACCCAGGACGCTTCCGCACTCGCCGGCGCGGTGACGACGGCGGCGCCGAACCCGGCGGACTACGTCGTGCTGCCGCAGACCATCAGCAAGGAGCCGCTCGGCCCCTTCACCCGCAACGGTGACGAAGTCTGGAGCGACATCATCACCTGGTTGCATTACGGCCTGATCGAGGCCGAGGAGCTCGGGGTCACGCAGGCCAATGTCGAGGAGATGACGAAGTCGCAGACGCCGGCGATCCAGCGCCTGCTGGGCACCTCGGGCGACCTCGGCTCGCGACTCGGGCTCGACAACAAATGGCTGGCCACGGCAATCAAGGCCACCGGCAACTACGGCGAGATCTATGAGCGCAACGTCGGCAAGGCGAGCCCGCTCAAGCTCGATCGCGGGCTCAATGGCCTCTGGAGCAAGGGCGGCCTGATGTACGCCATTCCGTTCAAGTAGATATTGATCGTGTCCCGGACGCGCTGCAGTGCAACGCTCCTGCGCAGAGCCGGGACCCAGCAGCCACAATGGACCCCGGCCCTGGAGCGCAGTGCTGCGCATTGCGCTCCGTCCGGGGCACGGAACCAGTAGACACGTTCAATGGCAACGCCTCCTCGCATCACCCTGATCCACGCCCTCAAGCATTCCATCGCCCCGATCGAAGCGGCGTTTGCAAAGGCGTGGCCCGAGGCGCGGCTGATGAACCTGCTCGATGACAGCCTGTCGGCGGACCTGGCGCGCGACGGTTCGCTCAGCGATACCATGACCGAGCGCTTCCTCGCGCTCGGCGATTACGCAGCGGCGACGGGAGCGGATGGAATCTTGTTCACTTGCTCCGCTTTCGGCCCCTGCATCGAGGCGGTGGCGCGCGCGCATGCATCGATGCCGGTGCTCAAGCCGAACGAGGCCATGATCGAGAAGGCGGTCGCCATGGGCCAGCGCGTCGGCCTGCTCTCGACTTTTCCGCCGACGCTGGTCTCGATGCCGCCGGAATTTCCGACCTCCGTCCAAATCGTTCCGAAACTCGCCGAGGGCGCGTTGGCTGCGCTCGACCGCGGCGACCGCGCCACACATGACCGGCTGATTGCGGAGGCTTCAAGGGACCTGCGCGATTGCGACGTCGTCGCACTGGCGCAGTTCAGCATTGCGGCAACGGCGCCGCTGGTCGCGGAGGCAACCGGTCGCCCTGTCGTGACGACGCCGGACAGCGCGGTCGACAAGCTGATGAGACTGCTGAAGGCGAAGGCTTAAGCGCCAGCCCTTTTTCGACGCTGGACGTCCTTGATCGCGACCGCAAGCGCAGCCTTCGTCTCGTGGACGAAATCCTCGACCAGCTCCTCGCGCGTGGCATGCGCCGCCTCGCCGGTGAACAAGCCCTGCTCGGCCAGCATCACCACACCGTGGAGCGCCGCCCAGATCTTGAGCGCCTGCCGTTCACGCAAGTAGCCGACAGCCGGCGCTTCCAAAGCTTCGATCACGAGCGCAAAGGTCTCCCGCGTCGCCTCGTGCAGCTCGCTGCCCTTGGCCGCACAGGACACCGTGCGCGAAGCGAACATCAATCGGTAGATGCCATTTCGGCGCAGACCGAAATCGAGCGTCGCCTGCGCGAGTCGCGAGAGTTTCGACTGCTTCGACGGCTTTGCCATTGCCTCGCGCAGAAGCGCCGAGAGCTGCCGGAATGCCTCCGCGGTGACTGCCGCGAGCAGCGCCTCGCGGTCGGCAAAATGCCGGTATGGCGCCGGCTGCGAGACACCGAGCTTCTTTGCAAGCGCCTTGATGCTGATCGCCTCGGCGCCGCCCTGCTCTGCTTCGTGCAGCGCAGCCTTGATCAACGCATCACGAAGATCGCCATGGTGGTAGGTCTTCACGGGCTTGCGGGCGAGTTTTGAGTGCATGTTGAGGCGATGCCTATATGGTCCGTCAGGCAATTACCGAGAATATCATTGCAGCACTTTCAGACATTTAGTTTCCCAGGTCCAACCTCGATTGCGAAACTTACCAAGCAAAAAGTGCGGGATAAAGCGACAAGTCGAGCAAAACGTGCGAAAGGATTCTCATTCTGTATCGATACGCGGCTCCGATGTGGGATTGCACGTTCAACCCGATCCGGCTCGCTGCGGCGGAAGCTGCCCTGAATGTTCTAATTCTTCGGCACCCGTCAGGATCAGCACGCCATGAGCCAGCGCATGCGCTTCCAGCAGCTGTCGAACACTATCCGTGACCGGTCCGTACTGAACGGCCCAAAGCCGGTCTAGTCTGGGTTCAAAGACCTCCTCGATGTGAGATTGCCGCTGGTCGTCGCGCGCGATCTCGATACGGTGCGGACGACGCTGATGACGGAATACCCGCACGCCACCACTGCCGTCTCGTTCCCCAAAATATGTTGAAGCTCCCTCGCGCCAACGTAGCTCGATCTAGATCATGGCTGCCCACGGCGGCGCATTGTTAGCCAGCACACACCGGACCCGACGAGTTGCCTCGGTGTCTCAAAGCGTATGCTTAACCCAAAACCGGCTCTCCGCTTTTTTTGTGAGAGCTTAGTTTTGACGGTGCTCATTCCCCGTTCAAACGACGCGATTTGCAGCAAGCTTCAAACGGCTGCCCAACCAATGACGCTGAGCTCGCCATGAACGACCCAGGGCAGGCCAATTCGCGAGGGGGAAATAGCTTCTCCTGCAAAATGGGCCCCAAGACGGCGACCCTCGCCTCGGCCGGTATCGCAACAATCAGGGTGCCGGCAACGCTTCAGGGACTAGCGGCAGCTGAAGCTAGAAGACTGCGTCGCCGGGCCGTGGCCATCCCACGTCGTCCGCTGGGGATAGACGCAGACTGGATAGCTCACACTGCCATCGCGCGAGGTCAACGTGATCTCGCCCGGCGCGACTCCCTTCTCGACCCAATCGGTCAATGCGGAGAAGAACTGGTCCTTGTCGCGGGTCGGCGTTTGGTTGGCGTTGCCTGGCAGCTTCGGCAGCGGCACGGCGTCGTTCTTGCCGGTCACGGTGTACGAGCGACCCTGCGAGGAATGCGCGACCCCCGGCACCAGATACATTCGCATGAATTTTGAGACCTCGGCATCGCCGCCCATCGCAGCAAGCACGCGCTCGTGATAGTTGACGTTGCCGGCCGGCGGGATCGCATCATCCGCAAGTCCGCTCCACACGATCACCTTGCGGCCGAGATCGCGCAGCTTGGAGAGATCCGTCTTGTCGGTGATCAGATTGCTGAACAGCGTGGGCTGCAGCGCGACGTTCTTGTCGACGCCAGCGGCGAGGTCGGCATAGTCGAGCTCGAGCCAGCGGTTACGCTTGGCGGTCGAGGTGTTGGTGATCGGAATGGCTGACGTCGCGCTGGCATCGGCGGCGTAGCTGACGTCCTGCATGCCGAGCGCAAAATTGTCAGTCGACGCGCTCGTGATCTGCATCGAGATCGACGTGCCCTTGGTAAAAGTCCACCACAGCTGCTTCACGCCGAGCGCTTTACCGCTACGGGCTTCTGCCGTCTGAGCCGGATCGACGCTGCCATCGCGGGTCGCCCCGTACCAGATCTTATTGAGCGCACCCGCTTCCTTCGCGCTCATGCAGGCCGCCGTGTCGCCATTGCTGCCGGTGACGCCGTCGCCCGCTTCGCCCGCACAAAGCAGCACCGCGTCACGCGCGGGATTGTAGTCGCAGGCGAAGGGATCAAGCAGGAAGCCGAGGCCGGCCTTGTCGCAGGTCGCAACAGCGCGCTTATTGGCGGCCTCGACCTTGGCGGCGAAAGCGGCGGCCTCTGGCTTGTTGATTGCTGTGAAGCCCAGCTCGGTCTTCATCACGATCTGCGGATAGAGGCTGGTGGTGCCGAACTTCGCGATGTTCAGCGCAGGCTGCGCAATCATGTAGCCGTCATAGAGCTCGGGATACTCCTGCAGGATCTTCAGGCCCTGGCGGCCGCCCTGCGAGTGTCCATCGTAGTAGACGAATTTCGGCACCTTGCCGTAGTAGAGATTGACCAGCGCTTTGGTCTTGACCGCCTGCTCGACCATCGCCCGCACCGCGAAGTCGCGCAGGCCCTCGACGTTGACCTTGCCGTCGGAGAGGAAGGCGAACGAGCCGTCCTGATACCAGGGCTGGCCCGCATCCGTTGTTCCGGAGGCATATCCGATATTGGCATTGACGATCGCCGGCACCTTGCTGCCGATCTTGTCGGGGTAGCGATGGCCGCCGCCGACCCAGCCGCCGCCGCCATAGTTGCGGATGCGCTCATTCCAGTTACCCTGCGTTGGCAGCCAGACTTCGATGCCGATACCTTCTGAATAAGACGGCGCGGTCTTGTCTTTCTCAGCCGTGACGCCGGGACCGACCAGCAGCTTCACGAGGCAAAGATCGGCTGCCGCCGTGATCGGCTTCGGCGCATCGGGCGCCAACAACTCCTCACCCTTCTTGACTTGGCGGACCGCGATCACCGTCGTGATCTCGTCGGGATGGAAGGCAGCCTTGATGCCGTCGTCACAAGCCATCGGCTCGGCGGATGCCGATGTCATCTGGCAAGTCGCAGCCACCAGCAGTATTGCCCATAAACTCCTTCGCGCGATCGGCATCGGTTCTCTCCCCTCGCTTATTGTTTTCTGTTGGCAGCCCGCGGCCGCCTTAATCCATAATCGTCAGCGGCCGCGACTCGCGGGTCTGCCCGGCGAGTCGGGCCGCGACATCGGCGGCGCCCAAGCGCCGTCTCGCGCGCCGCCGCGTGCGCGCAGCGCCCGTCTGGTCAAGGCGCGCGCAGATCATCCCTATTCATTCCGTTTTAGAATGATCTTCTGATTAAACATCGTTTGAACTAGCCGAATAGGCAAGGTCTAATCGCCAGGATCATGATGAAACTGCATGATCCCTGGATCTAGCCAACGAGGACGGCCGATCCGCCGTCGATGGAGATTTTGATGCCAGCGCTGCGCGCGGACGCGGACGAGATCCGCACTCTGTTTTCCCGCGCCATGTCGGACATGTACCGGGTCGAAGTGCCGCAATACGGCACCCTGATGGAACTCGTCAACGACACCAATCGCGAAACGTTGCGCCAGCACGAGGAGCTTGGTGCGAGCCTCGAGCGAAGTGATGAACTCGAGCGGTTAAATGTCGAGCGTCACGGCGCCGTTCGCCTCGGGCGGGCGGACGAATTGTTCGACATGCGTCGCGTCTTTGCGGTGATGGGCATGCACCCGGTCGGCTATTATGACCTGTCGGTGGCCGGCGTGCCCGTCCATGCCACGGCCTTTCGGCCGATCAACGATGCCGCTCTCCGGCGCAACCCGTTCCGGGTATTCACCTCGCTGCTGCGCCTCGACCTGATCGAGGATGAGACCCTTCGCGCCCAGGCGGAGCGAATCCTTGGTGAGCGCCGCATCTTTACGCCGCGCGCACTCGAGCTCGTGAACATTTTCGAGACGGAAGGTCACCTGACCGTCGCGCAGGCGGAGGAGTTCGTGCGCGAAGCGCTCGACACCTTCCGTTGGCATAGCGAAGCGACAGTGAGCCTTGAGGTCTACAAGCGGCTGCATGACACGCATCGGCTGATCGCCGACGTGGTGAGCTTCAGAGGGCCTCACATCAACCATCTGACACCGCGCACGCTGGACATCGGTGCCGTCCAGGCCGGGATGCCACGACGCGGCATTGCGCCGAAGGCCGTGATCGAAGGGCCGCCGCGCCGCGACTGCCCGATCCTGCTGCGCCAGACCAGCTTCAAGGCGCTCGAAGAGCCCATGCTGTTCAGACAGGCAAACGCCACAAAGGTCGCCGGGACGCATACGGCCCGCTTCGGTGAGATCGAGCAGCGCGGTGCCGCTCTCACTCCCAAAGGCCGCGAGCTCTACGACCGATTGCTCGCCTCCGTGCGGCAGGCGGGCGCGACCGCGCGCGACTACGATACCGAATTGGCCGATCAATTCAAAGCGTTTCCGGACGATTGGTCGAAGCTTCGCTCGCAGGGGCTCGCCTTCTTCCGCTATTTGGCGACGCAAGCAGGCATTGAGGCATGCAGGCGGCACGCTCCGCCATCCAGCCTCGAGGATTTGGTGTCTGCGGGCTTTCTGCACTACGATCCGATCGTCTACGAGGATTTCCTCCCTGTCAGCGCGGCAGGAATCTTCCAGTCGAATCTCGGCGCCGACCAGCAGCAGAACTACGCCGCGCGTTCCAACCGGACTGCGTTCGAAGCCGCCCTCGGTGCCAAGGTTTACGACGAGATGGAGCTTTACGCGCGGGCGGAAAGGGATTCCCTGGAGCAAGCTCTGGTCCAGCTCGGATCACCGCACCTCGCACGCCACGCGATGGCCTAATCGAACCGCCTTTCAAACGTCCAAGAGAAAACCGCCATGACGACCACGACCCAGACTTCAACTCGCGCCATCAATTCCCTGGCGGGCGAGGCAGACGCGCTCCTGATCTCGCTCGGCGTCAAGCGCAGCCGGTACACCGGCGGCAAGCTGATCGCACGATCGCCGATCACCGGCGAGATCACGGGCCATGTCAACGAGATCGGCGCCGCCGATGCACAGGCGGCAATCGACAAGGCGCATGCGGCCTTCCTCGAATGGCGACTGGTGCCAGCGCCGAAGCGCGGCGAGCTCGTCCGCCTGCTCGGCGAGGAGTTGCGCGCCAACAAGCAGGCGCTCGGCAGGCTCGTGTCGATCGAGGCCGGCAAGATTGCCTCCGAGGGCCTCGGCGAGGTCCAGGAGATGATCGATATCTGCGATTTCGCGGTGGGTCTGTCGCGCCAGCTCTATGGCCTGACCATCGCGACGGAGCGCAGCGACCACCGGATGATGGAAAGCTGGCATCCGCTCGGCGTCACCGGGATCATCTCGGCGTTCAACTTCCCCGTTGCCGTATGGTCCTGGAACGCGGCGCTGGCGCTGATTTGCGGCAACAGCATCGTCTGGAAGCCGTCCGAGAAGACGCCGCTGACGGCCCTTGCGACGGAAGCACTGTTCGATCGCGCACTCGCGCGCTTCAAGGCGGAAGGCGGCAAGGCGCCGGACGCTCTGTCCACCGTTCTCTTCGGCGGCCGCGAGATCGGCGAAATTCTTGTCGATCACGCCAAGGTCCCGCTGGTGTCGGCAACCGGCTCGACGGCGATGGGGCGTATCGTCGGACCGCGCCTCGCGAAACGCTTTGCCCGCGCGATTCTCGAACTCGGCGGCAACAACGCCGCAATTGTCGCGCCGACGGCTGACCTCGACCTGACCCTGCGCGGCGTCGCATTTGCCGCCATGGGCACGGCAGGCCAGCGCTGCACGACGCTGCGACGCCTCTTCGTCCACGAAAGCGTCTACGACACGTTCGTGCCGCGACTGAAGCGCGCCTATGAATCCGTCACCATTGGCGACCCGCTCAAGGACGGCACCCTGGTCGGTCCGCTGATCGACGCCGCAGCCTTCGCCTCGATGCAGAAGGCACTGAGCGAGGCGCGCGCCGCGGGCGCCAAGGTGTTCGGCGGCGAGCGCGTTTTCGCCGACGGCGCCGATGAGGCGTATTATGTTCGCCCGGCGCTGGTCGAGATCTCAGAACAGACTGGCCCGGTCGTGCACGAAACCTTCGCGCCCATTCTCTACGTGATCAAATACCGCGACTTCAATGCGGTGCTCGACCTGCACAACGCAGTGCCGCAGGGACTCTCGTCCTCGATCTTCACCAACGACCTTCGCGAGGCCGAAGCGTTCCTGTCGGCGCGCGGATCGGATTGCGGCATTGCCAATGTCAATATCGGCCCATCCGGCGCCGAAATCGGCGGCGCCTTCGGAGGCGAGAAGGAAACCGGCGGTGGACGCGAGTCGGGCTCGGATGCCTGGAAGGCTTACATGCGCCGCGCGACCAATACGATCAATTTCGGCCGCACATTGCCGCTCGCGCAGGGCGTCAAGTTCGACGTGGCGTAAAGAAAAGATAGATGAACGCGCCTCTTCACAGCTCGGCATTATTCCGCCCCTCCCGCCGCCTTTCGTCGATCAGCGTGTCGGAGATCCTGAAGATCAGCGGGCTTGCCGCTGAGATGAAGCGCCGGGGTCGGGACATCATCATCCTCGGTCTCGGCGGATCCGGATCGCTGACGACACCGGCCAACGCGCCGGTGAAATGGGCCATCGCGGACGGACATCCATTCCTTGCTTGGGGGCAACGAGCCGCGATCCTCAAGGAGGCACCTCACAAGGCTGCTGCCAAGCTGTACATGAATTGCCAGATCTCGGAGAAGAACCAGCGCAAGGCCTATAACGGCTGGTCCGTTCGCACGGACGTGCAGCCGCAAGGCGGCCTGAAGCCGGTTTGGGACTATGCAAACTCCAATTTCGCCGAGTTTCCGCGCTTCATGGAAGATCGAGCCTTGGTCGAAAGGTGGCGCCAAACCTTTGCGATCTACTTTGGCGAAGTGAGAGGCGAGCCGAGCCCAGGCTGGTTGGGACAGCGGCCCGGCGCCTGAGAGATCTTTAAAGGACAGGTCCGCCAGCTTGCGGCTGCAACTGGCGGACCAACGGGTGATTGAGCCTGGGAAAGACCGTTGGGGAAACCGGGAAACCTGATGCTCGATCCAACGCTTTACTGGCGATTTGAACGTCAGCCGAGATCGGCCCGCGTGCCCGTGAAGATCGCGTTCGATCCCGACTCTGATCGCCCGCGAAAGGCTGCGAGCTCCGTCAAGCTGACGGTGCCAAACTGGGGGAAGCCTATGCCAAGATCGCGAAGGGCCCAGGCAACGGTGTGATCGTCCGGGATCAATCTCGGTGAGCAACCAGGTGGCGGCACCGCCGGACTTGAACAGCTTGACGACAGGTTCCAAGTCGATCTCGTCGGGTTTGGAAACTTTCGCGACATTTGGTGACGTTTTCGCACGATTTGCGAGACTGTCCGCTATAAGTTTGCGCTTGACAGGGGAAGTCCATCGCGAATGTAATAGGATATAACTTAAATAGAATTCAGGTGAGGAAACGCGCCGCCTTCGGGCTCTGCGCGCACGACCAAGGGAGCCGCAATGGCAGAGCGATTGAAGGTCCACGTCGATCCCGACAAATGCCAGGGCCATGCCCGCTGCAATGCACTCGCGCCGGAACTTTTCGAGCTGGACGAATATGGCAACGCGCACGAAACCGGCGACGGCACCGTGCCGCCGGGGCTCGAGGACAAGGCCTGGCTGGCGAAATCCAACTGCCCGGAAATCGCGATTGATGTGATCGAGGAGTAGCGCGGCCGCGACCGCCCCGCGTGCTTTCAGCGAACACGAGCCAAGGGATTGCCTGCCATGTCCGACGTCAACCAGCCCGCCGCCCATCCGCCCGTGACCGACTGGGTCCATGATTTCGACCACACCGATCCACAATGGACGGAGAACCCGTTCCCGATCTGGGACGAGCTGCGCGCCGCGAGTCCGGTCGTGCACACGCAACGCTTCCTCGGCTGCTACCTGCCGACGACCTATGAGGCGGTGCGCGAGATCGCCAACGATACCGAGCATTTCTCCTCCCGCCGCATCATCGTCCGTGACGTGCGGCCGGAAATCACCAGCAAGAACGCCGCTCCGCCCATCACCTCCGATCCGCCCGTGCACAAGCCGGCCAAGCAATTGCTGCTGCCGCCGTTCACGCCGGACGCGATGAAGAAGCTCGAGCCGCGGGTCCGCGCCATCTGCAACGAGCTGATCGACGACTTCATTGCCGAGAAGAGCGTGGACGCTGCGGCGCGCTACACGAAGCACATTCCGGTGCGCGCGATCGCGCACATGCTCGGCATTCCCGAGAGCGACAGCGAGCTCTTCATCAACTGGATCCACATGATCCTGGAGCTCGGCATCACGGATGAGAGTAAGCTGCTCCAGGCCGTGCAGGAGATGAGCGCCTATTTCAGCGGCCACATCGAAGCGCGCAAGAACAAGCCCACCGACGACCTGATCTCCTACCTGATGAATGCCAGGGACAAGGACGGCAATCCGCTCGAGGACACTCACGTGCTGGGGTCGTTGCGCCTGCTGCTGATCGCCGGCATCGACACCACGTGGAGCGCGATCGGCTCCTCGCTCTGGCATCTTGCGAAAACGCCCGCCGATCGCGAGCGGCTGATCGCCGAGCCCGGGCTGATCCCGACCGCGGTGGAGGAGCTGCTGCGCGCCTATTCCCCGGTGACGATGGCGCGCGAGGTGGTCAAGGAGACGACGATTTCAGGCTGTCCGGTCAAGCCGGGCAACATGGTGCTGCTGTCCTTCCCGGCCGCGAACCGCGACCCCAAAATGTTTCCGGACGCTGACAAAGTCGTGATCGACCGCCGCGAGAATCGCCACGCGGCCTTCGGCCTCGGCATTCACCGTTGTGTCGGTTCCAACCTGGCGCGCATGGAAATGCAGGTTGCGCTGGAGGAATGGCTGAAGCGGATTCCGGACTTCCGGCTGGATCCGGCAGGCACCGTGACCTGGTCACAGGGCACGGTGAGAGGCCCCCGCCAGTTGCCATTTCTGCTCGGAAAGGCGATGTAGGCCCCTCCAGCAGAGATACGGAGAGGCCGGACGTGACAGTGCAAGCAACCAAGCCGGCCTCTGAGCATTTTGACGTCGCCGACGCCGAGCGGCGGATCAAGGCGATCTTCATCGGCTCCGTCGGCAACCTCGTCGAATGGTACGATTTCTACGCCTATACGGCGTTTGCGCTCTACTTCGCCCCTGCCTTCTTCCCCGGTAACGATCCTGTCGTGCAGCAATTGAACGCCGCCGTGGTGTTCGCGGCGACCTTCCTGATGCGTCCCCTCGGCGGCTGGTTCTTCGGCTATCTCGCCGACCATTTCGGCCGGCGCATCTCCCTGACGCTGTCCGTCGTCTTCATGTGCTTCGGCTCGCTGATCATCGCGCTGACGCCGACCTATGCCACGATCGGCTTTGCCGCGCCTGTCATCCTGGCCCTCGCCCGTGTCATCGAGGGCTTGAGCCTCGGCGGCGAATACGGCGCCAGCGCCACGTATCTCAGCGAGGTCGCCGACCCCAAGCATCGCGGCTTCTATTCCAGCTTCCAGTACGTCACCCTGATCGGCGGCCAGCTCACTGCGATTATCGTGCTGCTGCTCCTGCAAAAGGTCTTCCTGACGCCGGAGGAGCTAAAGGCCTGGGGTTGGCGCATCCCGTTCGCGATCGGCGCGGGGCTCGCGATCTTCGCCGCGGTGATGCGGCGCGGCCTGCACGAGACCGAGGCGTTCGAGGAGGCCAAGAAGGTGGTGAAGCCGACCGGCTCGATCACCAATCTGCTGCGCTATCCGCGCGAGCTCTTGCTGGTCGTCGGCCTCACCGCCGGCGGCACCGCGGCGTTCTACACCTTCACCACCTACATGCAGACCTTCGTCAAGCTCTCGGTCGGGCTGACTGAGGATCAGACCACGTTCGTGATCTTCGGCTCGCTGATCTTCGCGACCATCCTGCAGCCGATCTACGGCGCGATCTCCGACAAGATCGGCCGCAAGCCGCTGCTGATCTTCTTCGGTATCGCCGGCACGCTCGCGACCGTTCCGCTGCTGATGACCCTGAAGGAGACCAAGTCGCCCTTCATGGCCTTCATCCTGATCTGCTGCGCCTGGCTGTTCGTCGCCGGCTACACCTCGATCAACGCGGTGGTGAAGGCCGAGCTGTTTCCCACCAATGTCCGCGCGCTCGGCGTCGGCCTGCCCTATGCGATCACGGTCTCGATCTTCGGCGGCACGGCGCCGGCGATCGCGCTCTACTTCAAGAGCATCGGGCACGAGGACTGGTTCTATTTCTATCTTGCCGGCATCATCTGCCTGTCGCTGATCATCTATTCCACCATGCGCGACACGAAACACGCCTCCGCAATGCATCGTCACGAGTAGGCCATGACCGACGAGACGCCATCCGACAGCAAGCTGACGCGCACCAAGGAGAGATGGGCGCGCGAGGGCCGGTTCCTCACCGGCAAGATTACGCGCCCGGACGGTCAGCGGCTGCCGCCCGGCCAGCATCTGACCAAAGACTGGCCGGTGCTTGATCTCGGCGTCGTGCCGCCGGTGTCGCGCGAACGTTGGCGGCTGGACGTCTACGGCGCGGTCGAGCGTCCCGTGTTTTGGGCCTTCGACGAATTCACCGCGCAGAAACAGGCCCGCTTCACCTCCGATATCCACTGCGTGACGACCTGGTCGCGCTACGACAATGAGTGGGAGGGGCTCGCGACGCGTGAGCTGCTCGCGGCCTGCCAGCCGCGCGAGGATGCGCGCTTCGTCGTGCTGCATTCCTATGACGGTTACACCACCAATCTCGCGCTGGAGGACTTTGCCGCCGAGGACGCGCTGCTCGCCCACAGCTGGTCCGGCCAGCCGCTCGCGGAGGAGCATGGCGGCCCCGTGCGGCTGGTCGTGCCGCATCTGTATTTCTGGAAGAGCGCGAAATGGCTGCAGGCCATCGAATTCCTGACCGAGGATGCGCCGGGCTTCTGGGAAGTCCGCGGCTATCATAACCGCGGCGATCCCTGGGCCGAGCAGCGCTACTCGGGGGATTAGGTTCAAGCAAGAACGGGGGAAGCCCATGCCGACGGAGCGCTTTCAATTCACCGGCGAAGGCGGCCATCAGCTCGCGGCCGCGCTGGAGCTGCCCGACGGCGAGCCCGCAGCTTTCGCGCTGTTCGCGCACTGCTTCACATGCGGCAAGGACACGCTGGCGGCCAAGCGGATTTCTGTGGCACTGGCGGCCAGGGGCATCGCGGTGCTGCGCTTCGACTTCACCGGTCTCGGCTCCAGCGAAGGCGATTTCGCCAATTCGACCTTTTCCTCCAATGTCGCCGATCTCGTCCGGGCCGCCGATCATCTGCGCAGTGCCCGCAGGGCGCCGTCGATCCTGATCGGCCACAGCCTCGGCGGCGCAGCGATCCTCGCGGCTGCAGGACGAATTCCCGAAGCCAAGGCGGTCGCGATCATTGCGGCGCCCTCCGATCCCGCCCACGTCACCAATCTGTTCAAAGAGCATGTCGACAACATCCGCACGCAGGGCGAGATCGAAGTGTCTCTTGCGGGCCGCCCATTCCGGATCAGGCGTGAATTCCTCGACGACATCGTCGAGCACGAGCTGATGAAGGACGTCACCGGCCTGCACAAGGCGCTGCTGGTGATGCACTCGCCGGTCGACGATACCGTCGGTATCGACAACGCGACGAAGATCTTCGTTGCAGCCAGGCATCCCAAGAGCTTCGTCTCGCTAGATCATGCCGATCATCTGCTGACGAAGCCCACTGACGCGCTCTACGCGGCCGACGTCATCGCCGCCTGGGCGAGCCGCTATATCGAGATCGCAAAGCCCGCCAAGGTGGTCGATCTCCCTGAGGCGCCGCGGCGGGTTGTGGTGCAGGAGACGCGCAAGAGCAAGTTCAACCAGATCATCACCATCGGCCCGCATCATCTGGTGGCGGACGAGCCGGTCGCGGCCGGCGGCGAGGATGCCGGCCCCGGCCCCTATGATTTCCTGCTCGCCGGCCTCGGCGCCTGCACCTCCATGACCATGCGCCTTTATGCCGACCGCAAATCGCTGCCGCTCGACCGCGTCACGGTTACGCTGAAACATTCGAAGATCTACGCCAAGGATTGTGCCGAGTGCGAGACACGCGAGGGCATGCTCGACCAGATCGAACGCGACATCGCGATGGATGGCGCGCTCGATGCCGAGCAGCGCAAGAAGCTGATGGAGATCGCCGACAAGTGCCCGGTGCACCGCACGCTGACATCGGAGATCCGCATCGTGACGAAGGCCGCGGACTAGCACGCCATCGCTACAAGCACGACGCCATCGTCCGCACGGCCGCGCTGATCTCGCTTTCGCGCCAGGCCGCGAAGCCGAGCAGCAGGCCGTGATCGCGCGGCTGACCGAGCGCCAGGCTGGACAATGCGCGCGTTTCGACGCCCGCCGCGACCAACCGCTTTACCGCCGCCCGATCAGTGCGACCGCGCTGGAGACGGGCAATGAGCTGGATGCCGCCAGGAGGCACTTCGACCGAGAGCATCCCGCCCAGCTGTCGCTCCAGTTCCTCGACAAGGTGATCGCGGCGCGCGCGATAGAGCCGGCGCATCCGGCGCAAATGCGCGAGGAAATGGCCGTCGGCGATGAATTCGGCCAGCGCCTCCTGAATGTGGCTGGACGCGATCAGCCCGATGTGCCGCTGCGCGATCTCCAGCGTGCTGACCAACGCCGGGGGCGCGACGAGATAGCCGAGCCGGATATCCGACGTCATCACCTTCGAGAAGGTGCCGACATAGAACACGCGACCGTGGGCATCGAGCCCTTGCAAGGCCGGCACCGGCCGGCTGTCATAATGGAATTCGCCGTCGTAATCGTCCTCGACAATCCAGGTCTTGCCGGGCCTGCTCAGGCCGAGAAATTCGGTACGGCGCGCCAGCGACATCAGCCGCCCGGTCGGATGCTGATGCGAGGGTGTCATGAAGATCAGCTTTGGCGCCGCACGGCCCCGCATCGGTTGCATGCCCTGCTCGTCCAGACCGATACCGGTGACGCGCGCGCCGGAGGCCCGGAAGGCGGCCGCGGCACCGGGATAACCGGGATCCTCGACCCAGACGTCGTCGCCGGGCGAAATCAGCGCTGCCGCGATCAAGGTGAGTGCGGCCTGCGCGCTCGGCAGGATCATGATCTGCTCCGCCGTGGCGCGAACGCCTCTGCTGGTGACGAGATAATGCGCCAGCGCCTCGCACAGGCGTGTTCGATTCACTGATTCGAGCCCGCGCTTGGCCGCACCTACGGCACTGCGGCGCAGACAGCGCGCCCAGACCTCGTTCGGAAACTCCCTGAAATCGGCGTGCCCCGGACGCAACGGCTTCAGCTGCGCCTGATAGGACATCGGCCAGTCGGTCTGCTTCAGCCCCGAAGCCCAAGGGAGAGCCGCGGCCTGGCAGAACGTACGCTCGACGTAGCGGTGCCGGTCCGTTCGATATGCTCGTGGCCGTCGACCGCGACCACCGGACGGCGGCCGTGCGAGGCCTCGACATATCCTTCGGCAGCAAGCTGCTCGAACGCATAAGTGACGGTGTTCCGGGAGACGCCGAGATCGCGCGCGAGCCGACGGCTGGATGGCAGCATGCGGCCTTTGCCGAGGCGGCCGCTCGCGATCAGCTCTCTAAGCTGGCTCGTCAGCTGCGCCATCAGCCCCTCGTCCGACCGTTTCAAGTCGATCAGAGCCGGGATCACTTCTTCCGAAACTGGCACCTTGTTTTTCTCCCATCTGGTCCTTTTTCAAGTACCAGATGAGATGCTATGCGCCGAGCCGGATTGCTTCAAGGACCTCCAGATGAATTCCCTGTCGCCTCGCGCCGCCGTCGGCCTGTTCCTCATCGTCGTGCTGGCCTGGGGCGTGAACTGGTCGGTGACGAAGCAGCTCGTCCAATTCCTTCCACCCCTATGGACGTCGGCGATCCGGAGCTGGATCGCGCTGGCTGGATTGTTCGTGATCCTTGGCCTCAGCAACAATCTGGTCATCCCGGAGCGGCGCGACATTCCTGTCGTCCTGAGCGTGGCGCTGTTGCACATGACGCTGTTCTCGGTCCTGGTTGCGGCTGGTGTGCGCTTCCTGCCCGCGAGCAAAGCCATCGTGCTCGGTTACACCACGCCGCTTTGGGTCGCGATCGCCGCGCCGCTACTGGGGAAGGATACGCTGACCGCGCCAAAGCTCGCCGGCGCCCTGCTCGGGCTGATCGGCCTTGCCGTGATCCTGAACCCTACGTCCATTGACTGGGCCAATGCGAACGTCGTGCTCGGCGCCGGCATGGTCATCCCGGCCGCGATCTCGTGGGCCGCCAACATCATCTATATCCGCGCGCACCGCTGGATCGCGTCGCCGCTCCGGCTCCTGATCTGGCAGGTGCTGGTCGCGACGATCGTGCTGACAGGATCGGCGCTGGTCACGGATGGCCTGCCGCACGTGGAATGGTCGTGGAGGCTCGCCCTGCTGTTCCTGTATTCCGGCCTGATCGGGACGGCGCTGGCCTATTGGGCGATGTCAATGGTCAACAAGAGCATCTCGGCGCTGACGACGGCGCTGGGCACCACAGGAACGCCGCTGGTCGGCATCGCCAGTGCCGCGATCCTCCTGAGTGAGCCGATCGACGCGAGCCTTGCGGTCGCGGCCGGACTGATCGTCACCGGCATCGGTCTTGCGACGCTAGGCGATCGGTTGTTGCGCAGTCAGGCCACTGCGAGCGGCTGAACGCGCAAGCTTCCGCGCAGGCCCGCCGCGGTGCCGAGCAGGATGCCGGCAACCGCGACGAAGGAGCCAAGAGCGAGCGTCGAGACGCCCGTGAGCCCCTGACCGATCGAGCAGCCGAACGCCATCACGCCGCCGATCCCCATCAGCGCAGCCCCGGTGCCCGAGCGCAGCATGTGGCGTGGTGAGGAGTAGCCTTCGAGCTTGAAGCGACCGGTAGCGAGCGCCGTCACCAGACTACCGGCGAAGACGCCGGCAACCGTCGCAACGCCGAAGTTCGGCGTCAGCCCGGTCGAGAGCATGGCGTATTGCAGGCTATCAGCGAGCGGCGCGACGAAGGTGAGCGAGGTCACTGGGACCGGATTGAAGTCGTCGGCGCCGAGATAGCCGGTGACGTACCAGCCGGCGGCAACGAGCAGGCCCACAATGACACCTGCCGCGATCTGCCCCGGCGAACGGCGGAACGCCGGGTGCGCGAAGGCGAACAGGACGAGCGCGATGACGGTCGCGGCAGCGGCAAGCGCGCGCGACAGCGATTCCGTGACACCGATCATCCTCAGCAAGGACGGCAGCGAATTTGCGCTGACGGTCATTTGCGAAGCCTGGACCAGCGCGATACGCGCCGGCGCGATCAGGCCTTTGAGCGTCATCTGCGCGGCAATCGCAAGAACGATCACGACGACGAAGGAGCGGAGATTGCCGCGGCCGAGCAGCACCAGGGCCCGCGAGCCGCAGCCATTCGACAGCACCATGCCGTAGCCGAACAGCAGGCCACCAAGGAAGAGCACTGGGGCGGAAAAGGATTGCTGCAAATAGATCGACTTACCGAGATCGACCAAGCCGTTGCCGGCGAGGAACTGGCTCGCGACGATCGCGACAGCGATCGCCAGCGCGTAGGTCCGCACCAGCCGCCCGTCGCCATCCGTCAGAAAGCCGCGCATACTGCTCATCAGGCAGAAGCCGCTGAGCAGGCCGGCGACACCGTAGACGAGGCCGATGACGAGGCCGGCGAGGATGACGAGCTGGGCAGCTTCCATCGATTGTTCTCAGATCTCTCGACGTTCTCCGTCATTGCGAGCGCAGCGAAGCAATCCAGCCTGTCTCCGCGGGTGCATTTCTGGCTTGCTTCGCTACGCTCGCAATGACGGTGTGTTATGGCTTCAGGATCACGCGATCTCGCGACGAGCCGGCGACCGCAACATACGCTTCTTTCGCGCGCTCCAGTGGATAGACCGCATTCGTCTTGATCGGGAACGGTTTCAGATGGCCGCTCGCAAAGCCGGGCCCGAGGTCGCGCAGCACCGCGCCCGTGGCGGCGGAGGACAGGCCGAGCGTGTCGATGCCGACATAAGTGTGCTGTCCCCGGTAGAATTCGAGGATGTTGAACTGCACGATGCGGTCGATCGCGGCGATCAGGATCTGGCGGCCGCGCAAGGCGAGTGACTTGTGCGCCGCTTGGAAATAGGGATCGCCGACCGTATTGAAGACGATGTCGGCGCCCTTGCCGCCGGTCAATTCGCGCACGCGCGCGGCGACGTCGGAGGCGGAGGCGTCAATCACCTCGATGGGCGCACGGGCGTGACCTTCATAGGGTTCCGCCTTGCGCACCACTCCGATGACGCGCGCGCCCTGCCAGGTCGCGATCTGCACCGCGGCCTGGCCGACCTTGCCGTTGACGCCGAACACCAGCACGGTCTCGCCGCTCTTCGGCACACCTGCGCGGCGAAAACCTTCCATCGCGGTGACGAAGGGCACGCCGACGCCGGCGGCCTCTTCCCACGACACCGCCCTGGGTTTCTCCACGACCGCATCGGCCTCGACCACGAGATGGCTGGCGTGGGTGCCGTCGCGGCGGATGCCGAGATCGCCGGAAGAGCCGAACACCTCGCGGCCGATCGTCCCGGCGGGCCCGTCGATCACCACGCCGGCATAGTCACGGCCGGGGGTCCGGGGGAACACGGCATAGGGCATCAGCCCGGTCGCAGCCTTGACGTCGGACGGATTGACCGCAGCGGCCTTCACCTCGACCAGAAGATCGTTCGGCCCGCGCACAAGCGTCTGACGCTCGACCACAGGGGCAAACACAGCGGCGCTTTCAGCTTTGGCGTTGAGGCGCACGCAGCGCGCTTCGACCGTCCTGGCATCGGCTGGTGACATGAAAAGACCCCGCGATTTCTCGCGGGCCTTGTCGCCTCTGGCGCCGGTCAAGTCAATCCGTCAGTCCTTGGGCCGCTTGTCGTAGAGCCGTTTGGCCTTGCCCAGCGAGCGCTCCAGCGTGGCCGGCGCGACCACCTGGACCCTCGAACTGATGCCGATGGTGTTCTTGATATGGGTCGAGATCCGATCCGCTTGATCGACGAGACCCCTTCCGTCCCAGCTTTCGGGCCGCGCCTCGGCGATGATGGTGAGCTCGTCCATGCGGCCTTCGCGGGTGAGCTCGAGGATGAAGTGGCCGCAGCACCAGTCGGTCGCGAGCAGCACTTCCTCGATCTGGGTCGGGAACAGGTTGACGCCGCGCAGGATGATCATGTCGTCCGAGCGGCCCGTCACCTTCTCCATCCGCCGCATGCCCGGCCGCGCTGTCCCCGGTAGCAGCCGCGTCAGATCGCGCGTGCGATAGCGGATCACAGGAAAGGCTTCCTTGGTGAGCGAGGTGAACACGAGCTCGCCCTTCTCGCCGTCCGGCAGCACCGCACCGGTCTGGGGATCGATCACTTCGGGATAGAAATGATCCTCCCAGATGTGCAGGCCGTCCTTGGTCTCGATGCACTCCTGTGCGACGCCGGGGCCGATCACCTCTGAGAGGCCGTAGATGTCGGTCGCATCCATGTCGAAGGCATCCTCGATCTCGGCGCGCATCGCGTTGGTCCAGGGCTCGGCGCCAAAGATGCCGATCTTGAGCGAGCACTGGCGGGGATCGAGCTTCTGGCGTTTGAACTCGTCGAGAATCGCCAGCATGTAGCTCGGCGTCACCGTGATGATATCGGGCCTGAAATCGTTGATGAGCTGCACCTGCCGCTCGGTCATGCCGCCGGAGATCGGCACCACCGTGCAGCCGAGCCTTTCCGCGCCGTAGTGCACCCCTAACCCGCCGGTGAAGAGGCCATAGCCATAGGCGTTGTGGATGATCATGCCGGTGCGGCCGCCCGCCGCACGGATCGAGCGCGCCATCACCTCGGACCAGGTGTCGATGTCGCGTTGGGTATAGCCGACCACGATCGGCTTGCCCGTGGTGCCGGAGGAGGCATGTACACGCACCAGCTTTTCGCGCGGCACGGCGAACATGTTGAAGGGATAGTTGTCGCGCAGGTCCGTCTTCACCGTGAACGGAAATTTTGCGAGATCGGACAGCTCGCGAAAATCGGACGGATGCACGCCGGCCTTGTCGAAGGCTTTGCGATAATGCGCGACATTGTCGTAGGCATGCTTCAGCGACCAGGCCAGTCGCTGCGTCTGCAACGCCATGATCTCGTCGCGCGAGGCACGCTCCTGCGCGTCCATCTCGGCACTATAAGTGCTGGCACCTTCCTTGAGTTTCGTCAGAGCCATCCTCGTTTCCCCACATTGGTTTGTTCATTTTATTTGTCTTGCTGCGGCAGCCACGTGCCGGGAATGACACGCGAATGCCCGCGGAATTCCGCGATAACGGTGTCGCCCACGGTGACACGCACGTCGTAGATGCCGGAGCGGCCGCCGCGGGTGATCTCCCGCGCCTTAGCGACGAGTCGGTCGCCAAGCCTGCCGGGCTTGATGAAGGTGATCTGGCCTTGCGCGGCCACCACGCGCTCATTGTGCGAGTTGCAGGCAAACGCAAAGGCGGAATCGGCCAGCGTGAAGATGAAGCCGCCATGGGCGATGCGCTGGCCATTGACCATGTCCGGCCGCACCGTCATGGCGAGCGTCGCAAAGCCCGGGCCGATTTCGACGATCTCCATGCCGAGGCCCTTGGAGGCATCGTCCTCGGCCCACATCGCCTCGGCACAGGCGCGGGCAATATCCTCAGGCGACAGGGCGGCTTTGACGTTCACGCGCTTCTCCCGGGGCCAGACGTTTGCTCATGATGTTCTGCTGGTTGCCGCAAGCTGTCAAATAATGCGACGCATTTGCATTCATCGGGTCTGATCTGCCGATCAGACATGATCATAATCGACCACGACCCGCTCCGACGATGGCTTGGCTTGGCAAGTCAGGACGAAGCCGGCCTTGAGCTCCCACCGTTCCAGCGAATAGTTGATGTCCATCGGCGCCTTGCCCTCGACCAGCTTGGCGCGGCAGGTCGAGCACATGCCGCCCTTGCAGGCGAAGGGCAGATCGACACCGGCGCGCAGCGCGGCATCGAGGATCGCCTCATCCTCGGCGACCGGCACGTCGCGACGCTTGCCGTCGATGATCAGCGAGGCGATCGCCTTCGGCGGCGCGTCTGGCGCAAGCACCTTCTTCGGCCGCGGCTTGCCGCCGAATTCGGAGACGAAGCGCTCGACGTGGATGCGCTCATCCGCGACGCCGAGATCGCGGCAGGTCGCCTCGATCTCCTCGCTCATGCCAAGGGGACCGCAGATGAAGACATGATCGACGCTTTCCGCCGGCACCAGCGAGCGGAGCAGCACCCTCACCTTGTCGCCATCGAGCCGGCCATGCAGGATCGGAATGTCCTGCTCCTCGCCGGAGATGACGTGGAAAATCGAGAGACGATCGATGAACCGATCCTTCAGCTCCTCGAGCGCCTCGAGAAACATGATGTTGTCGGTGGTGCGGTTGCCGTAGAACAGGAAGAAGCGGCTGTCGGGCTCGCGTGCGAGCACGCCCTTCACGATCGACAGGATCGGCGTGATGCCGGAGCCGGCGGCGAAGCCGACATGGATGCGCGCGCGATCTGCAGGCGGGACCACACCAAAACGCCCGGTCGGCGTCATCACGTCGAGCTCATCGCCGCACTTCAATTCGTCCGCCGCCCAGCTCGAAAACGCGCCGCCATCGATCTTCTTCACGGCGATGCGGATCTCGCCGTCGTCAGGGCCGGAGCAGATGGAATAGGAGCGGCGCACTTCTTCGCCGTCGAGCGTGGTGCGAAGCGTGAGGTACTGGCCGGGCGTGAACGCGTAGTCGCCGGCGAGCTCGCCGGGAATGGCAAACGTCATCGAGATGGCGTCGGATGCCTCGCGGCGGAGATCGTTGACGGCCAGGCGGTGGAAGCGCGGTGCGGCTGATGGCATCAGAAATACCCTGGCTCGGTGTCACCGCCGCCATTGCGAGGAGCCCTTGCGACGAAGCAATCCAGACTGCTTCCGCAGGGGTAGTCTGGATTGCTTCGCTGCGCTCGCAATGACGATGGGGCTGGCATCGTGCGCCCTCAATGACACTTGAAGTAATCGAACGGTTCGCGGCAGGACATGCAGCGCCACAGCGCCTTGCAGGAGGTCGAGCCGAACTCGGACAGCAGCTCGGTTTTATCGGAGCCGCATTGCGGACACGCGACCGCCTGCTCGCCGAATAGCGCACGGCGTGAGCTCGAGGCTTGTGGCGGCGCGATGCCATAGGCGCGCAGCTTGCGGCGGCCTTCCTCGCTCATCCAGTCCGTGGTCCAGGCCGGGGACAACACGGTGCGCACCTTGGGCTGATGGAAGCCGGCGCGCTCCAGCGCAAGCTCGATTTCGAGCGCGATCATGTTCATCGCCGGGCAACCCGAATAGGTCGGCGTGATCGCGACCTCCACTTGGTCACCGTCGAGAACGACATCACGCAGCACGCCGAGATCGGCGATGGTCAACACCGGGATTTCGGGATCGACCACGCTCGCGACGGCGTCCCAGGCACGCTGGCGCAGCTCGCTGTCGCGGTCGAGCACCGTCACCATGTCAGCCCCGGGAAGGTGCGCTGCATTGATTGCAGCTCGGACAAGAGATGGCCCAGATGCTCACTGTGGCGGCCGGAGCGGCCACCTTGCTGCATCCAGTCGTTCTGCGGCAGTGCAAGCGTGGCCTCATTGGCGACATCCGACAGCGTCTTCAACCAGCGACCGCGCAAGGTCGCGGGATCGACGGCGATGCAGGCGTCAATCAGGCTGCGCTCGCCGTCGTCAACGGCGAACATCTCGCCGGTGAAGGCCCAGAGGTGTTCGATCGCTCCTTGCGCGCGGGCGTGGCTCTCGGCCGTGCCGTCGCCGAGCCGGATGATCCATTCCGAGGCATGGCGCAAATGATAGGCGCTCTCCTTTTCCGATTTGGCGGCAATCGCCGCCAGCGTTGCATCGCGCGAATTCATCATCGCGCGCCAGTAGAGATCGGCGAAGGTGGAATAGAAGAATTGGCGCACAAGGGTTTGGGCAAAGTCTCCATTGGGCTGCTCGACCAGCAGCAGGTTCCGATACTGCCGTACGTCGCGCAAATAGGCGAGCTTGTCCTCGTCATTGTCCTTGCCCTCGACCTTCGCGGCATAGCCGTAGAGCTCCCGCGCCTGGCCGATGAGGTCGAGCGCAATGTTGGACAGCGCCATGTCCTCTTCCAGCATCGGCGCGTGTCCGCACCATTCCGACAGCCTGTGGCCGAGGATCAGCGCATCGTCGGCGCGGCGCAGTGCGTAGAGCACAAGTGGCGTTTCGGAGACCTGGATGTTGGCGACTGCCATCACATGTGCCCCACTTCTTCCGGCACCTCATAGAACGTCGGATGCCGGTAGATCTTGGACTCCGCCGGCTCAAACATCATGCCCTTCTCGGCCGGATCGCTCGCGGTGATCGCGGTCGAGGGCACGACCCAGATCGACAGGCCCTCGCCGCGCCGGGTGTAGATGTCGCGAGCGGCTTGCAGCGCCATGGTGGCATCGCTCGCATGGAGCGAGCCGACATGCTTGTGCGCGAGCCCGTTGCGGCTGCGAATGAAGACTTCCCACAGCGGCGTGTTCGGCGTGGCCATATTGATCTCCCTACTCCGCGGCTTGCGCGGTCTGACGCTGCGCGCGCTTGGCGGCATAGCTGGCTGCCGCCTCGCGCACCCAGGCACCCTCCTCATGCGCCTTGCGGCGTGCGGCCATGCGGTCGCGGTTGCAAGGGCCGTTGCCCGCAAGCACCTGCTTGAATTCGGTCCAGTCGATCTCGCTGTAGCGCCAGTGCCCGTCGGCATCCTGCGTCATGCCGGCGTCGGGAATGGTGAGGCCGAGATACTGCGCCTGCGGCACGGTCGCATCGACGAATTTCTGGCGCAGCTCGTCGTTGGAGAAGCGTTTGATCTTCCATTTCGTCGAGGCGTCGCTGTGCTGGCTCGTGGCATCGGGCGGACCGAACATCATCAGCACCGGCCACCACCAGCGATTCAGCGCATCCTGCGCCATCGCCCTCTGCTCGTCGGAGCCGCGGCAGAGCGTCAGCATGATCTCGTAGCCCTGGCGCTGGTGGAACGACTCCTCCTTGCAGACGCGTATCATCGCGCGCGCATAGGGGCCGTAGGAACAGCGGCACAGCGGAATCTGGTTCATGATCGCGGCGCCGTCGACCAGCCAGCCGATCGTGCCGATGTCCGCCCAGGTCAGCGTCGGATAGTTGAAGATCGAGGAATATTTGGCTTTTCCCGCGAGCATCGCGTCGACCAGCTCTTCACGCGAGGAGCCGAGCGTTTCGGCGGCGGCGTAGAGATAGAGCCCGTGCCCACACTCGTCCTGCACCTTGGCGAGCAGCGCGGCCTTGCGGCGCAGCGTCGGCGCGCGGGTGATCCAGTTGCCCTCGGGCAGCATACCCACGATTTCCGAGTGCGCGTGCTGAGAAATCTGGCGCGTCAGCGTCTTGCGATAGGCCGCCGGCATCCAGTCGTTCGGCTCGATGCGCTCCTCGGCATCGATGCGTGCCTGGAACTGCGCAGCCCTGGCGGCGTCCTCAAGACCGCGATCGTCGGTCTCGGCCGTGTTCAGCGCCTGAGTATACATGCGCATCCTCCCGATTTGTTGGGGAAGAATATATAACAGAAGTTAGTTGATGCAAGATATTTTTGTAACATAAAGATCAGGTGCCGAACCTCCGTTCCAGCGCCTTTCTCGCGGGTGGTAATGCCCCCCTCTCGTTGGTTCCATGGCCGTCGAGCCATTGTTCCGATGGAACGAGGAGCGCGCGATAAATCTTGCCGCAGAGTTTGCGAGCCGCCCGGCCGGGCCAATCCGGCGGCAGCAGGCTTTCGGGCAACAGCGGGTCGCGCAGCACGACGCGGCGGTAGTAGTGGATCAGCAGGATCCGTGCAGTGAAAGCGTCGGCCTCGGACAGAACCGTACCGCGCGTGATCTGGGCGCGCAGCGGCTCGAACGTCTTCATGAATTTCAGGTAGGCATCCGCGGTACGATCGAGCGGCCAGCTCGCGCTCAGCAGGCGACGTCCGCTGTCGTCCTCCGCCGAGACTTCGAGACGGATGGCGCCCCCAGCCTCATCCGGCACCGGCACGCCCGACGGTGCGACCCATACACCCGGCAGCGGACTGCCGAAGCCGGCATTGCGTAGTGCCTCGCGCGAGGCGTCGCGGTCCTCGCCATTGCCGATCAGCAGCAGCTCGAAGCGCCCGGTCCAGTCGGACGGCGGCGGATCGTAGATGTGGCGCGTGGCCGCTTCAAACGTCTGCCGGCCCTTGTCGGCCAAGCGATAAAAACTGTTGCGGCCGACCTTCTCGCGCGTCAGCCAGCCGTCGGCCGCGAGGCGCGACACCGCCGTGCGGACGACGCCGCTATCGATGTCCAGGCCTTCGAAGAATTCGAGCAGCGTACCGAGCCATACGGAGCCGCCGCGTGGCACGATGGCATCGCCGAACACGGTGATGACGATGGAGCCGGTGCGCGACGGCTCGCGCTTGAGCTGGTCGATGATGCGGGAGAGCGGATGCGCCATGCGCGAGGCATAGCGCGTTTGGTGCGGGTGCGACAATGCCGCGCGAGGCGCGCCGGTTCTCCGTCTCCCCGTGCGCCGGCCGTGCGCGGGGAGAGGCGAAGAAGCTATCTGTGCGGGTCGGGATAGACGAGGCTGCGCCAGCCGCTGCGATCGAACGGGCGCCACTGGCCTTCTTTCTGCGCGAGGCGATCGGCCACGGCATAGACGGCGGCGGGATGATGGCCCATGCCGCAATGGCTGCTCTCGACCTCGATGCTCTCTGTCTGCGCGCCAGTCTTTTCCATGCAGCCCTGCCAGGCGCAGACGCCGTCGGTGCGGCTGAAGATGGCGGTGGTCGGCACCGGCGGCGGAACGGCGAGCTCGCCTCCGAACTGCGGATCGACCTCGTCGGCCTTGCGGCCGCTCGCCCATTCATAGACGCGCCAAGCGTTGGTCGAGCGCGGATCGCCCGCGAAGGGGCTGCCGAGCGTGATCACCTGGCGCACGCGCTCCGGCATCATCTTGGCGAGCTGGCGCGCATAGAGGCCGCCGAGGCTCCAGCCCACCAGGCTGATCTTGCGACCGTGCTTGTCGCTGAGCTCCTGGACCAGATCCACCATCGCGTGCTGAACGCCCGGACGCAGGCCGTAATTGCGGCCCTGACGCCAGCCGCTCACCGCATAGCCCCTGCTCGCCAGAAACGCGCGCAGCGCGCGCGTCGACGCATCGGAAGCCACGAGGCCGGGCAGCACCAGCACCGGATGTCCGTCGCCGCGCGGCGCGAGGCTCAGGAGCGGCAGCGCGCCGAGGAATGCGCCGAACTCGTGGATCGCCCGCCCCTCCAGAAACATCAGGGTGCGGGATGGCGGGCGCAGCGTCTGGGCAGTTGCGGTCATCAATGTTTCCCCTGGGAGACTCGAGAGCCGCCGGCCGCGATGCCGGCAAATGGGCACGAATTCCAATACGCCGGCTTCTTGAACGTTCCGCAGCGCAACATGAATCAGCTAGGCGGCCGGTTCCCGACATTCAAGCGGGAGAGATGCGAGGCGACAATAGGCCCGCACGTTAATGCTAACGGCCGTGACGCAAAAGTCACAACAATCGAAGCAGAAATTCCAGGGAGTAAAGCGCAAGCCCGGCGAGCCCACCGATCAGCGAACCATTGAACCGGATGTATTGCAGGTCGCGGCCGATGTTGATTTCGATCAGCGAAATCAGCTGCGACATGTTCCACGCCTTGACCTGGTCGGAGATGAAGGTGGACACGCCGCTCTTCTGGTCGGCGACGAAGCTGCGCAGCACCGTCACCAGGCCCTGGTTGATCTCGCCGCGCAGCTCGGCATCGCCGGCGAGCGCCTCGCCCGCGGCGACGAACATGCCGGCGAGATGATGCTGCAACACCTGCGTCTCACCGCTCGCACTGCGCTCGATGAAGGCGCGCGTGTTGGCCCAGACGGTGCGGGCGAGATCGGCAAGCTCGGGACGCGCGAGCAGATCGCGCTTCAGCCCGGCGATACGGTCGATATAGGCCTGGTCGGTGCCGAGGCGGTCGACGAAGCTCAGCACCATGCGGTCGAACTCGCCGCGGAACGGATGCTTGGGATCGCTGCGCACTTCATTGAAGAAGGCGGTGGCGGAAGCCACGATCTTGTTCACCAGAAACTTGTCGGCGCGATAGAGCCGCAGCAGGGTCGGCAGCTCCGCCCGGACCTTCTCGCGGATCATCGCCATCATCTCTTTCTGATTCAGCGTCTCATGCATCACGCGCAAGAGATCGTCGAACAGGATCTGGTGCCGGCCCTCCGCGACGAAGCCGCGCAAAGTGCCGGCCGCAAGTGGCGCAAGGTCGATCGCCTGGAGCTGCGAGGACAGGCGGCGGATGATGAACGTCATCAGCCCCGAGGTCTCGGTCGCGGAGACGGCCTCAGGCAGGAGGCGCAGCGCGAAGCGCGCGAGGTCGTCACTGCGCTTGCGGTCACGCAGCCAGTCGGCAACGAAGGAGCCGAAATCGATCTCCCTCAGCTTGGCCTCGACGGGACCGGCCTCCAGGAAATGCACCTGGATGAATTCGCCGAGCTTGTCGGCAATGCGGGCCTGATTGCTCTGAATGATGGCGGTGTGCGGGATCGGCAGGCCGAGCGGCCGCTTGAACAGGGCGACCACGGCGTACCAGTCTGCGAGTCCGCCGATGGTGGCGGCCTCCGCGAAGGCCGCGATGAACCCGAACACGGGATGCACCGGCAGCAGCCATTTCGCGACGATGAAGAGCAGAAGCGTCGAGGCGAGCACCAGCGTCGCCAGCGCTTTCACGCGGCGCAGCTCGGCCGCGCGTTCGGCATCGCCGGGGGTGTCGAAGGAGAAGGCGGATTGAATCTTCATGACGCAAACTTAGCGTCCCGATCTCCGCGTGTCCCGGACGAGGTGCAGCGCGAAGCGATGCGCCGCAAGCCGGGACCCAGCAAGACGATGGACCCCGATCAGCAGTGCACCACGCCGGTCTGGACGATGCTTCGCATCGCCAGGGCGCGCTGCACAGCGTCCGGGAAACGCAAACCAAAACAAAAACAAAGGCCCGCCGAAGCGGGCCTCAAATTTCAGTTTGTACTCACAGTGCCAGATCAGGCGGTCTTGCTGTAGACCTTGGCAAAGTTGTCCTGAGCGGACTTCGCACCGTTGGCGGCGAGCTTGCCGAGATAGTCGGCGGTCGCCTTGGCTCGCGAGACGAACGCTTCACCGCGGGCGCGGAGCAGGCTCGACTGGATCTCGACGGCCTCGCTGATCGACTTGGCGGACGCGAGCTTGTCGATGCCCGAGAAGAACGCCTCGGCATCCTCATAGATCGCCTGCTGGATGTTGCGGCTGATCTTGCCGGCTTCAGTGACGGTCTCGGTCACGGCATTCTCGACGGCGGCGGTCACGCGCTCGGAGCCAGCGAACACTTCGGCGGCACGGTCCTTGGCGGTGTTGGCAGTCTTCTTGACGAATTCGCGGGCGGCCTCGGGAACTTCCAGGTTCTGGATGTTCTTGAAAGCGTCCTTGAAGCCCTCGAAAGCGGTATTGGTTTCAGTGGTCATGGGGTTCTCTCCATCCTCATTGGTCTGAGCTATGGGCTCACCCCGTCCGCATTGGCCCGGGGCACGGCTTATATGGCAGAGTTAATTGTGCGATGCAATATTCATGTTGCAGCGCGATATCACGAAATCGTGAACAGCCTTAACTTGAGGCATCATGATGCCTCCCTCACCAGCTGGGTTCCCAAGGATTTCCCCGAGGCCTCGTGCTGGACGGCCCTCTCAGTGCTGGACAGCGCCTGGCAGCCCGTAGGCCTCCATCTGGGCCTGGACCTGCGCGACGTTGTGGCCGAGCACGACGATGTCGTGGGTCTTGCCGTCGACATCCCGGACATGATCCCGCAGCAGTGCCTCCGCCTTGAACCCGAGGCTCTCGAACAGGGCAATCGCCGCCTGCTGGTCGACCGTCATCTGAACCGAGAGCTTTTCCAGGCCCGCCCCGAGCGCGAGGGCAAAGGTCTCCTGCGACAGCGCCTTGCCAACACCCTTGCCGCGGACCTCGGGCGAAATCACCATGCGGATCTCACCGACATGGGGTGACCAAGAGTGCGGGTCGCGCACCAGCGTGCCGCAGCCGACAACCCTGCCCTCTCTCACCGCGAGCAGGCTCCTGGATCGCACCGCGCTCGATCTCCTTGACCCAAGCGGCCAATACCTTGGGCTCGCTGATGTTGCGCGGCAGGAACAGCAGGTCGTGGGTGGGCAGGCCCCTGCCGAAGGCCAGTACCGCGGCTTCGTCCGCGGACGACATCAGACGGATCTCGATATCGCCGGCGTCGGTCTTGACGTGACGCGGATAGGAACGCTGCTCACTCATGTCGATCTCTTCCCAAGCCAGGAATCCAATTTCGGCCACAGCCGCTTCACCGCGTTGGCGCCGGCGACGAGCGAGACGTGACCGCCCTTCAGGATCACCTCTTCCTTGTCCGCCGAGCCGACCTTGGCGATCAGATGCTTGGCAGCGTCATAGGGCACGATGTGATCGTGCTCGGCGACCGCATGCAGGATCGGCACCGTGATATTGTCGAGCTTCGCGGCACGACCGCCCACCGACATGGTGTCGTTGAACAGCTTGTTGTCCCACATCAAGTCCTTGGTGATGGCGCGGAAGTACTCGCCGGCGAGCGGCAGCGTATCGGTCGCCCAGCGGTCGAACATGCGGTAAGACTTCACGAACTCGTCGTCCCAGATGTTCTCCCAGAGCTGGATCTGGCTCACCGTGCGCGAGGCCGGCCGCAGCATCTCGAACGAGGACAGGATCATCTCCGGCGGCACGTTGCCGACGCTGTCGACGAGATGGTCGACGTCGAAATAGCGGCGGTCGGAGAAATTCGAGAACAGCTTCATCTCGCGGAAGTCGATCGGCGTGGTGAAGCAGATCAGGTTCTTCATCGGCCCGTCCTGATGGATCGAGCCGTAGAGCAAGGACAGCACACCGCCGAAGCAATAGCCGATGACGGAAACGTCCTGCTCGCCGGAATCGGCTTGCACGCGGCGGATGCAGTCCGGGATGAAATCGAGGACATAGTCCTCCATGCGCAGGCTCTTCTCCTCCGGCCGCGGCGCGCTCCAGTCCAGCATGTAGACGTCGTAGCCACGCCTGAGCAGGAACTCGATGAAGCTCTGACCGGGCACGAGATCGAGGATGTAGCCGCGGTTGGTCGTCGCCATCACGATCAGCACCGGCACGCGGTAGATCTCGTCCGACATCGGGCGGTAGTGATAAAGGCTCATCGTGCCGCGCGAATGCAGCACGTCCTTGGGCGTCGAGCCGAGCGACGGGCCCGAGGTCGAGAAATATTCGACGCCCTTGATGCTCCGCATGATAGCGCGCTGCACTTCGGATTGGATCCGCTCCGGTATCGCAGCGAAATCAAGTCCCGTCGGCGCGTTCATTTTTGGTCTCCGCCTTCGGGCGGCGGACGTTTCGTACGCGGCGGTCGCGGAGCGGCGCCGACCTGCTGCGCACCCGAGTTGGCCGACATCTGGCTCAACATCGACTTGATCTCGCCGAGTTGGCCTTCGATCGACTGGAGCCGCTCCGCGATACCGGTCATCTGCTCGCGGCTCGGCAGGTTCATGGAGAGCAGGTATTTCTCCATGAGATCGCCGAATTGCTTCTGAGCACCTGCAGCAACTCCGCCGGCGCGGTTCATGGCTTGCGAGAATTCGGGCGTCTCCATCGCCTTGGTCGCGAAGGAGTTGAAACCCTTCTCCATCTCGCCAACCATCTTCTGCCACAAGGCGACCGGATCGGTGATCTTGTCGGTCATCAGCGTCCTCCCAATGTGGAGGGCTTTGCGCCCCTCTTTTCCCGCCATACCACACCGTTGCGAGGTGCCGGTCAACCGGCAAGCAGTGGGCGCAGCGTCGCGCACGCGGCTTCTTCGCGGAACGAAACCGTGCGATACAGCATCGATCAGCAGGAGGGACCCGTGACCGCCCATCATCCGCCCCAGACCGTCCGCGCCAACGGCATCGACATCTGCTATGAGATCTTCGGCCACGACAATGCCGAGCCGCTGCTGCTGATCATGGGCCTTGGGGCGCAGATGATCCATTGGGACGATGCGTTCTGCGAGCAGCTCGCCGCGCGCGGATTCCGCGTGATCCGCTTCGACAATCGCGACATCGGCAAGTCGAGCCATCTCACCGGCGGCAAGCGCCTGACGCCGTTCGAGCTGCTGAAGTTGCGCTTCTTGCGGATTCCCGTGGCCGCCACCTACAAGCTGATCGATATGGCCAAGGACACGGTCGGCCTGATGGATGCGCTCGGCATCAAGTCGGCGCATCTGGTCGGGGCATCCATGGGCGGCATGATCGCGCAAGAGGTGGCGCTGTCTTTCCGCACCGCGTGCGCTCACTGACCTCGATCATGTCGACCACGGGCAATCCGAGCATACCGCCGCCGACACGCGAGGCCGCGGCCATGCTGATGGCGCCGCCGCCGCGCAGCAAGGAAGAGTTCATCGTCCGCTTCGGTCAGACCTGGAAGCTGCTGCGCGCCGGGTCTTTCCCGGAAGAGGAAGCGCTCGATCCTGGCCGCGCCGAGCGCGTGTTCGCGCGCGGGCTCAATCCGGCCGGCGTCGGCCGTCAGCTTCGCGCCGTGCTTGCCTCCGGCAGCCGCAAGGAGCGGCTGCACGCCGTGAAGACCCCGACGCTCGTCATTCACGGCACCGTCGATCCGCTGGTCCATCCCGAAGGCGGCAAGGACACGGCGGCTTCAATCCCGAACGCGAAGCTGTTGATGATCGAGGGTATGGGCCATGCTTTGCCGATGCGCTTCTGGCCGGAGATCATCGACGCCATCGACAAGCACGCGCATGGCGCAGCGGCGCAGGCGGCTTAGATCTTCCGTGCGATCCAGATCACATGGCGTGCGCCACCGCCCCTGCCGGTGGCGCGGACATTGACCTCGCTGACGTCGAAATCGGCGCTGCGAAGGCGCTTGGTGAACGCCGGATTGGGTCCCGACGACCAGACGGCGAGCACACCGCCTCGCCGCAGCGCTGCCCTGGCCGCCGCCAATCCGCTCACATCATAGAGCGCGTCATTGCCCTTCCGGGTCAGCCCCTCGGGTCCGTTGTCGACGTCGAGGAGAATGGCGTCGAAGGCCGACCGCTGCGCCCGAATGATCTCGCCCACGTCGATTTCCCGGACAGTCACCCGGACGTCATCGAGGCTGTCGCCGAAGACCTCCGCCATCGGACCTCGCGCCCAGGCGACCACCGCCGGCACGAGTTCGGAGACGATGATCGTCGCCTTGGGTCCGAGCACGGCGAGCGCCGCGCGCAGCGTAAAGCCCATGCCGAGGCCGCCGATCAGGATGACGGGCTTTGCGACCTTCTCGATCTGCTTCGCCGCGAGCGTTGCCAGCGCCGCTTCCGAGCCCGAAAGACGGCTGTTCATCAGCTCGTTGCTGCCGAGCTTGATGGAGAACTCTTTGCCCCGCCGCATCAGGCGGAGCTCCTCGTCGGAGCCGGGGATTTTGGCGGTGTCGAGTTTTTCCCAGGGAATCATGCGCGAGCTTTAGCACGATTTGCGCCCCGGATTTCGCTGCGCTCCGTCCGGGCTACAAGAACGCGCCTCGGGCTACCCGCCCGCCCACACGTCGAGCACATAGCGGTCCTTCGTGCCCATCTCCTCGATCCACCGGGCACCGGCGGCGGCATCGCTGCCGCTCTTCTCGCGGTGGATCGCGACCAGCGCCGCCTTCACGTCGGGCTCCATCTTGCCGCCATCGCCGCAGACATAGATGATCGCGCCCTGCTCGATCAGCGGCCAGACCTTGTCCTTCTGCGCGGCGAGCATGTGTTGCACATAAGTCTTCGGTCCGTCCGCGCGCGAGAACGCCGTGAACAGCTCGGTGATACCGCTCGCCGCCAATGCCTTCAGCTCCTCGGCGTAGAGAAAATCCTGGTCGGGGTGGCGGCAGCCGAAGAACAGCATGGCCGGGCCGAGCGTGGCGTCCCTGGCCTTGCGCGCCGCGCGCTCCTGCAGGAAGCCACGGAACGGTGCGAGTCCGGTGCCGGGGCCGATCATGATGATCGGCACGGATGGATCATCGGGCAGCCGGAAGCCTGCCTTGGTCTCGCGCACGGTGGCGTAGATCGTATCGCCGGCGCGGCGGTTGGCCAGATAGTTCGAGCAGATGCCCTTGTAGACACCGCGCCCGGAGGCGGCCGGTCCCTCGACCACGCCGACCGTGATGCTGCATCGCGCCGGGTCGACCGAGGGGGACGACGAGATCGAGTAATAGCGCGGCGCCAGCAGCGAGAGCATTTCCAGATAGGCGTGAAACGGCAATTCGCAGGCGGGATATTCGAGGAGCAGGTCGAATACCGATTTGCGCCTGGACAGGATCTCGGTGCGATAGCGCTCGAGCGGCTCGGATTCCTCGCCGACGAAGCCCAGCAGCTTCGGCTTGGTGACCGGGCAGCGGGTGTGCTCGGCCATGATCTGGATCTGCTTGCGGGTCGCCACCTGCTGAAGCTCCACGAATTCGCTGAGCAGGCGGCCGACCGACACGGCCTCGCCGACCGGCAACTGCGCGCGCCGGCCTTCGGCGACCCGAAGCCTGATCTGGTCGGCCGGCAGGAAGCCGAAGCGGCGGGCAACGGAATCCACCAGCGTCGGATCGTTGCGCGGGACCACGCTCAAATGATCTCCGACGCGATAGCTGATGTTGGACGGCAGCTGCACCTCGATGTGGCGCGTCGAGCGCTCCGACGGATTGGGCCCGCTCTTGTTCTGCAGCTCGTCATTGGCCAGCACCTTCATCGCCACCGCGCCGCCCTGGGCGACGATGGTGTTGACGGCGGTCACCGCCACGGGCTCGATCGCGTAAAGCGGATCGTCCTCCGCCGTGCGGGTGAAATTCCAGTCGATGCCGAATTCCTTGGTCGCGACTTGCGCGGCCGCGGGGAACCATTTCTGGAACTGGCCGTCGAGATCGCTGCGCGCATCGCCTTCGCCGCGCGGATAGACCGCGCGTGCACCATGCGCCGACAATTGCTCGTCGATATAGCGCGGCACCGACTGATAGGTCGCCGCCCAGTCGCTGTTACCGCAACCGAACACGGCGTAGCGCACGCCGGCGAACGCATCCTTCGGCAGGTCGTCACCGAGCCATTTGACGAACTGCGTCGCATTGTCGGGCGGCGCGCCATTATAGGAGGCGCAAATGATGAGCACACCGCCCTCCTGCGGCAACTTACCGACGTAATCGTCGAGCGCGCCGAGATGCACGGCAAAACCGTTGATCTCGGCAAGATCGGCCATGCGCGTCGCAAGCTCCTCGGCGGTACCGAGATTGGAGCCGTAGAGCACCAGCATCGGCGTGTTGTGGCCGGGCCGCGTGGTGGGCTTGCGCTGCGTCTTGGGCGCTGAGGATGAAGCAGCAATGGGCCCGCCAAAGGCGCCGCGCTCGCGATCCGCGCGCGGACGCACCTTGATCTTGAAGCCCTCCGGCTTCATGGTCAGGGTTTCCTTCAGATGCATCTGGTAGCGCTGGTGGTCGATCAGCTTGAAGCGCTGCAGGATCATGCCGAGCGCCAGCGCCGCCTCGTGCATGGCGAACCCACGGCCAATGCAGGCGCGCTGCCCGTTGCCGAACGGCTTCCAGGCATTGATCGGCCGCTTCGCTTCGGCCTCGCGGCTGAAGTTCTCGGGATCGAAGGCATCCGGGGTCGGCCCCCAAACCGAGGGATCACGGTGCAGCGCCGTCACCAGGATGGTGACGAACGTGCCCTTCCGGAGCTTGTACTTGCCGCCGCCAATGGTCTCGTCCGCAAGCGGCGAGATGCCATAGGCAGGCGCCGGCGGCCACAGCCGCAACGCCTCCTTGAGGATCTGGGTGATGTAGGTGAGCTGCGTCACCTGCTGGTAGGTGGGCTTCGCGTTGACATCGGGGCCGAAGACGCGGTCGACTTCGTCATAGGCCTTCTTGAGAATGTCCGGATGCTTGAGCAGTGCATAGAGCGTGTAGGACAACAGGCCGCTGGTCGTCTCGTGACCCGCGATCAAAAACGTGTTGATCTGGTAGCGAATGTTGACGTCGTCGAGCTGTTCGCCGGTGGAGCGGTCGACGCCGGTCATCATTGCGGCGAGCATGTCCTTCTTGTCGTCGGCGCCTTCCGCGTTCTTGCGGCGCTCGGCGATGATCTCGTCGACCATCTTGTTCATGAAGGCGACGTCCTCGGCCAGCGTCTTGCGCCGCTTCTGCATCCAGAACTGCTCGAACGGCAGGCCGCGCGTCATCATGATGGTTTCGAGCGAACGCACCAGCGACTCGACGAAAGGATGGTAGTCGCGCCGGTAGAACGAATTGAAGCGGTAGTCGAAGCCGCACAGCCCGATCGTATCCAGCGTCAGCGCCGTCATGTCATGAACGACGTCGATCTCGTCGTCGGCATTGAGCCGCTCCCATTTCTGGACGAGCTGCTCGGCGATGTCGACCATGCTTCCGTGATAGGACTGCATGGCGCGGTTGCCGAACGGCTGGAGCAGGATGTTGTGCGCCTTGCTCCAGTTCGGCTCACGCGTGTCGGCCGTGAACAGGCCGTCACCGCCAACCGCACGCACGCGCCGCAGCGCGCCGCGTACCGTCTTGTCGAAGCGCTTCTCGTCCGACAGTTCGTCGACGAGATCGTGGCCGGAGACGATGACGATCGGCGAACCCATCATGTCGAGCCAGAAGATCGGTCCGAGCTCCTTGGCGAGCCGCGTCAGGTGCTGCACCGGAGCCGTCGAGTCCAGCGACAGCATGTTGCCGACCACCGGCTTGGTCGGCGGCTGCGGGATCGGGTCCAGACGGTTCTTGGATGACATGAAAAGCGCTTCCCCCTCAATAACCCTCGTCTTTGCGAGGAGCTCTTGCGACGAAACAACCCAGAGTGTCTCCGCGGACACCTTCCTGGATTGCTTCGCTTCCGCCTTCGCTCTTCGAGCTAGGGCGGACGAGTCGCTCGCAATGACGAGCTAACCAAACCGCCTTCTACGCCATTCGATCAGCTTGGCGCTGACCTCTTCCGGCTTCTCCTGCTGCGTCCAATGGCCGCTGTCTTTCACCAGATATTTCTCGAGGTCGGGAATCAGCTTCTCCATGCCATCAGCGGAGGACGGCGGCAACACCGCGTCATTCTCGGCCATGATCATCAGCGACGGTACGCGGACCGTATGATCGAGCCCTTCGGCACGCCTCCAGTTGCGCGACATGTTGCGGTACCAGTTGATGCCTCCGGTGAAGCCGGTTCTGGTGAAAGTATCGACGAAGACTTTCTTCTCTTCCGGCGACAGAATCGGCGCACGCGGATCATGCTTCGCGTCATAACCGGCAATCATCTGGGGAAATGCCAGATTGAGCCGCGGCGAAGCGCCGACACCCGCAACCACCTCCTCCGGGGGAGCGTCGGCCGGCCGCGGCACCGGCTTACGCATGAATGCATCGAAGGTCTGTTCGACGCGGCTGCCGAAGATCCTGTCCGGCTCCCGTGCGGGATCCTGGAATTGCACGATGTACATCTTGTCGCCGAAGCGCGCACGCAGCAGCTCGATCGGATCGGCCCAGGCACGATTGGTGTGGGGCGTGTTGATGCCGACCACGCCGGCGACCCGGTCGATGTGCCGCAACGGCATTTGCCAGACGACGAAGCCGCCCCAATCGTGACCGACGAAAATCGCCTTGTCGATTTTCAGATGATCCAGCAGGCCGACCAGGTCACCCGTCAGATGTTCGATGTCGTAGGCCTCGACCGGCTCGGGCCGGTCTGACGCGCCATAGCCGCGCTGGTCGGGCGCGATCACGCGGATGCCGGCTTCGCTCAGCGCCTTGATCTGGTGGCGCCAGGAGAAGGCAAGCTCGGGCCAGCCATGGCACAGCACCATCGGCGGCTTGTCGCTCTGCGGGCCGGCCTCGTAATAGCCCATACGGATTCCGTTCGTCTGCACGAACTTCAGCGGCGGCATCTCGATCATGGCGAATTTCCTATTCCGCGGCGCCTTTGACGTCAGTTGCCGGTGGCGCAAAGGCGGCCTCCAGTGCGGCGAACTCCTCCGGCAACATGTCGCACATCACCTGCACATGCGGGATGATGTTGGCACCGACGATGAAGCCGAAATCAAGCTGGTCGCGATAGCTCTGCACCGTGATGTTGAGCGCCTGCCCATGCGTCGCGATCGACACCGGGAAGATGTGCAGTAGCTCGGCACCCGCGGCATAGAGCGTCTGCCGCGGCCCGGGCACGTTGGACACGGTGATGTTGGCGGCCGGCGGCAGCACGTCGGAGAGATTCGAGCGGCTGTAGAGCAGCGCCAGGATCTGCACCATGATCGGCGCGCCCAGCATCGAGATGTTGGAGACCTGCGGCATCAAGGCGCGCAACGGATGCGACATCTCCTTGGACTTGGTCGATTGCGCTATGATCGCCTCCAGCCGCGCCTTGGGATCGGCGATGTTGGTCGCGATCGAACAGATCATGCCGAACACCTGGTTGTTGGCCTCGGTGTTGCCTTCCTCGCGCAGCGAGATCGGCACGGCGGCGGTCAGGGATTTCGCCGGAAGCGTGCCATATTGCAGGAGGTAGCGACGGACCACGCCGGAGGCGAGCGCCAGCACCACATCGTTGAGCTTGCCGCCGGCCTGCTTGGCCAGCGCCTTCGCCCGCGACAGCGAGATCGACACGCCGGCAAAGCTGCGCTCGGACGAGATGGTCCTGTTGAGCATGGTCGGCGGTGACACCATGCTGGCGAGACTCTCGCGCGACTTCGGATCGGCGATCTTGCCGAGCACGTCTGACACGCTCTTGAGCACGGTAGGGATGTTGCCGGCGAAACGAACGGCGCTCTCGATCTGGTACATCGCATTGTCGAACAGGATCGAGCCGATGTCGCTCTTGCCCGTGCGCGGCAGTTGCAGGTTCTTCGCCGCTTGCGAAGCCTCGAGCGGCTGGCTGAACAGCTGCTGATAGGAATCGAGCAGGTTGGCGGCGATGTCGCGCGGCTCCTGCCCGGGCTTGGCTCCGCCCGTCGGCGGCTCCACCTTTCGTGGGATCGGCGAGATGTCGTAGATCATGTTGGTCAGCGCTGCGCCGGCACCGCCATCGATCGCGGCGTGGTGCATCTTGGAATAGAGGCCGACCTCGTTGTCCTTCATGCCCTCGAACACGTAGAACTCCCAGAGCGGACGGGCGCGGTTGAGGAGCTTGGCATGCATCCAACCGACGATGCGCTCGAGCGTGGCGCGGTCGCGCGGCTGCGGCAGGCTGGCACGGAAGATGTGACGGTCGATGTCGAACTGATCGTCCTCCACCCAGGAGGGATGGTCGATGTCGAGCGGCGCCTTCTCCAGCCGCGCCTTGAGGATCGGCGCGATGTGCAGGCGAGAGACGATCATCGCCTTGAAGTCTTCGAAGAAGTCGCCCTTGTAGTCGTCGGGCAGGCGAAAGATCGCCATGCTCCCGACATGCATCGGCATCTCAGGCGTTTCCAGATAGAGAAACGATGCGTCCAGCGACGACAACTTCTTACCGTCAGCCATAATTCCCTCCCACAAGATGTGACGGGCGCCTTGGCGGCGCTTCTCGTCAGGCCGATACTGCCCGGTCCGGAGGGGCATATGCAATGGCAAACGGCCCTGCCCGGTCAAATGGCCAGAACTCTCCCTCCGGTTGCGCCAGGCGGTCCGCCACGGCCCACAGCACCGCGGGGTTCACGCCGAGCCCGACATGGCTCGCCAGATGCACCTCGATGTTCTCGGCTCGCTCGGATGGGCCGAGCAGACAGGTCCGCCAGTTCACGACGCCGTCGGCCCGCGAAAAGATGGATGTCGCCGGCACCGGCAGATCGCCGGCAATCGCCTCACGCGCTTCCGCAAAATCCTCCACCCTCTCGCCGGACAGCGCCTCGTAGAGCCGCGTGGCGTTGGTCGCCCGCACATCGTTGGCAAAGGGGCTGCCGAGCGTGATGACGTAGCGGACCTTATCGGGCGCCCAAAGCGCGAGATCGCGGGCATAGACGCCCCCGAGGCTCCATCCGATCAGGCTGACCTTGCGTCCTGAGGCGGCATGGATTTCGGTCAAGCGGGCGCGCAGCGAATCCCGCATCCGTCCGAGCCCGCCGAGATTGCGGCCCATCCGCCAGGCATGTGCCTCATAACCGAGCTCGCTGAGATAACGCCGCAGCGGCACCATCGAGAGATCGCTGGCGAGGAAGCCGGGCAGCGCCAGCACCGGATGGCCGTCGCCCCTTGGTGCGCGCATCAGGAGCGGCGAGAGCAGCAGGCTCGCGTTGAACTCGAACAGTCCACGGGCTTCGGCCAGCAGGAGGCCGAGAGCTGGCGGCCGAAGCCGGCCTGGATCCTGCTCCCCGTTCCGTCCGGCTCGCACTATTTCTTCTTGTCGCCGCTGCGCGTGCTACCGAGGCCGGCCATCGCAACGAACATGTCCTGAAACCGCTCTGCGATTTTGGGATCGAAGGTGAACCAGCTCTGGATCAGCGATTCCGGCGAGACCTTGTCGATATTGCTCAAGACCTGCTGCTGCAGCTTGTCCATGACGGCAATCTGCATCGGCGAGACATCCGGCAATCCGAAGAACTGGCGGGCCTCGAGGGGAGTGCAGTCTATTTCGATGTTAACTTTCATGTCCCCTCCTGATGAGATTCGAGCGGCCTGCCCAAGTATCACCGCGACGCGGCGTGCAACGCAAGCGACCTGAGGGGAAGCCGCGGGGGGCCCGCTTCGGCAATCGACCGATATGGTCAATCAAATCGCCCGGTCGAGGCCGCAGGCGGACGGCCGAAACGCAGAGGGCCGGCGGGGCCAGTCTCCCTTCTTCCCGAGACTTCACAGGTCAAAGATGTCGTTGGCGGCGGCGGCCTCCCTGGATTGCCGGGCAGCATTGCTGCACAGCGGTGCAAGTTGGCGCGTTCCTTGCTGGAATGGCGCTTGCACGGGTCGAGAACTCTGGGCAACATGGATCGATCGGCCCCGCCGAACAATCAAAAATCACGGTGCGGGCAAGTGGAGAGGGTCAAGAATGTCAGTCGGACGAAGTCTTTTTGCGGCGACGCTCGCCGGTGTGCTTGCGTTGGCAGTTTCGCCAGCGTCGAGCCAGACGCTGCGCTACGCCAATCAGGGTGAGCTCAAGTCGCTCGATCCCTACACGCTGAACGAATCCACCACCAGTGCCCATCTCGGCCATGTCTATGAGGGCCTGGTTGCCCGCGGCAAGGACCTGAAGATCATCCCAGCGCTCGCCGAAAGCTGGGAGACGCCAGAGCCGACGCGCTGGCGCTTTCACCTGCGCAAAGGTGTGAAGTTCCACAACGGCGACCCCTTCACCGCTGACGACGTGGTGTTCTCGGCCGAGCGCGTCCGGGCAAAGGGCTCGAATTTCCAGAGCCGCATTCCCGCCGATGCCAAGGTCGTCAAGATCGACGATTACACCGTCGATTTCATCTTGACCTCGCCCAATCCCATCCTGACGGCGCTGTGGGCGACCTGGTACATCATGGACAAGAAATGGGCAGAGGCGAACGATGCGGTGGCACCGACGCCCGCCGCCGCAACGACCCCGAGCTACGCCTCGCTTCATGAAAACGGCACCGGCCCCTTCATCATCGAGAGCCATCAGCCGGGCGTGAAGACCGTCTTCAAGGTCAACCCGAACTGGTGGCGCAAGCCGGAGCATAATCTGAAGGAGATCATCTTCACGCCGATTGCAAACCCGGCCACGCGTGTCGCAGCCCTACTGTCGGGTGAGGTCGACGTGATCGAGCCGGTTCCAGTCCAAGACATCGAGCGCGTTAAAGCGAGCCCCAACGCCACAGCGCTGACGGGACCTGAGCTCCGCACCATCTTCGTTGGCATGGATCAGGCGCGCGACGAGCTCCTGTACTCCAACGTCAAGGGCAAGAACCCGTTCAAGGACGTTCGCGTCCGCGAAGCCGTCTACCGGGCAATCGACGTCGACCTGATCAAGAATCGCGTCATGCGCGGGCTCTCCACGCCGTCCGCATTGATGGTCGCACCAGAGATCTTTCCCTCGAAGGATTTCACCCGGCCGAAGTTCGATCCCGACGCCGCCAAGAAGCTTCTGGCAGACGCCGGTTATGCGGACGGTTTCGAAGTGACGATGGACTGCCCGAACGATCGCTACGTCAATGACGCCGCGATCTGTCAGGCCATCGTCGGAATGCTCGCCCGCATCAACATCAAGGTGGACCTGCTGGCGCAACCCAAGGCCCAGTATTTCGCCAAGGTGCTGAAGCCCGGCGGCTACAAGACCTCGCTGTTCATGCTGGGTTGGACTCCGGATACGCTCGATTCCCAGAACGTGCTGCACGACATCATGGGCTGCCGGGACGATCCGAAGGATCCGAACCGCGGCGAAGCCAATCTCGCCGGCTATTGCAACAAGCAGTTCGACGAGCTCGCCGACAAGGTCCTCGTTGAATCCGACTCGACCAAGCGCGATCTCCTGATCAAGCAGGCCTTCGAGCTCTCGATGAAGGATTGGGCCTATATCCCGCTGCACCAGCAGGCGCTCGCCTGGGGCGTGTCGAAGAAAGTGAAGCTGACCCAGCGTGCGGACAACATGGTCATGCTCTACTGGGCGACCAAGCAGGAAGAGTAGGTGTCGACAAGTTGTGAAGTCCCGGAAGCCATTACGGGATTTGGCTTCCGGGACTTGCCGTTTCGGGCTAACGCGATGATGCGTGCTGCTGAAGACATGTGAAAGGAACAGATGCTCGCTTTCACACTGCGCCGGGCCATTCAGGCCATAGGCGTCATGATCGCCGTCGGGATCATCGCGTTCTCGATGTTCCGCTTTGCCGGCGATCCCGTGAACCAGATGGTCGGAATGGATACGTCGGGCGCCGAACGCGCCGCGATCCGCAAGTCTCTCGGACTCGACGATCCCGTGATCGTGCAGTTCGGCCGCTATGTCGGCAACGCCGCACAGTTCAAGTTCGGCGTATCCTACCAATTCCGTCTGCCGGTCACCAATCTGTTGATGGAGCGGATGCCTGCAACGCTGGAACTCGCGATCTGCGCTACCATTTTCGCGATGATCAGCGGCATCATGATGGGAGTTTATTCGGCACTGCGCCGCGACAGTTGGCTCGCGCACGTATTCCAGGCCGTCTCACTGATCGGCATCTCGTTGCCGACCTTCCTGATCGGCATCCTGATGATCTATCTCTTCTCGGTGACACTCGGCTGGCTGCCCTCGTTCGGTCGCGGCGATGTCGTGCATATCGGCTGGTGGACGACGGGCCTGCTGACACTCTCCGGGTTGAAAGCCCTGATCATGCCCTCGATCACGCTGGGACTATTCCAGATGACGCTGATCATGCGGCTGGTACGCGCCGAGATGCTGGAAGTGATGCGGACCGACTACATCCGATTCGCCCGCGCCCGCGGGCTGACCACGCGCGCGATCCATTTCGGCCACGCGCTGCGCAACACGCTGGTTCCCGTGATCACCGTGGCCGGCCTGCAGTTTGGATCGGTCATTGCTTTCGCGATCATCACCGAGACCGTTTTCCAGTGGCCGGGCATGGGGCTCCTGTTCGTGCAGGCCGTTCAGAACGTCGATATCCCGATCATGGCGGCTTATCTGATGATGGTGTCCCTGATCTTCGTCACCATCAATCTCGTGGTTGATATTCTCTACACCATCGTCGATCCGCGGCTGCGCTCGACGGTTAGCCGGGCGCACTGACATGAGCGAAGCCGTCGTTCCACATACGACTGAGAAGCGCGCTGCGGCCGCGCCTGGCCGGTTCAGGCGTGCGCTCGACAGCGACCTGTTCTATTCGTTCCGCCGCTCCAAGGTCACCATGATCGCGGCCGGCGTGACGCTGCTGTTCTTTCTGCTCGCGATCTTCGCCTCGGTGCTGTCGGCGCAAAATCCATTCGACCCGGCGCAGCTTCAGTTGATGAATTCTCGCATCTCCCCGCTCTGGACCGCCGACGGTCAGAGCCCCTTCCTGCTCGGCACCGACGAGCAGGGCCGTGACGTCCTGTCCGCAATCCTTTACGGCTTGCGCATCTCGCTTCTCGTCGGCGTGCTCGGCGTCGTGCTCTCCGGTGCGATCGGCATCCTGCTTGGACTGACGGCCGGCTATTTCGGCGGTGCCGTTGATGGATTGATCATGCGCATCGCCGACGTGCAGCTCTCCTTCCCGGCTATCCTCATTGCGCTTTTGATCAACGGCATCGCCAAGTCGGTCTTTGGCAACAAGCTCGACGAGATGAGCATGCTGGCGGTCCTGGTCTTTGCGATCGGTCTGAGCTTTTGGGTGCAGTATGCGCGCACAGTGCGTGGCTCGGTCCTGGTCGAGAAGAACAAAGATTACGTCGCCGCCGCCCAATTGATTGGCCTGCCCGCACCCGTGATCATGCTGCGCCACGTGCTGCCGAACACCACGGGCCCAATCCTCGTGATCGCCACCATCAACCTCGCGCTTGCCATCATCACCGAGGCAACGCTGTCGTTCCTCGGCTCCGGCATGCCCGAGACCATGCCGTCGCTCGGCACGCTGATCCGCATCGGCAACGGCTATCTTTTCGCAGGCGAATGGTGGATCGTCGCCTTTCCAGGGCTCGCGCTCGCGGCGCTGATCCTGTCTATCAATCTGCTCGGCGACTGGCTGCGCGACGCGCTCAACCCGAAGCTTCGATGAGTATGCCTCGCCCATGACCGAACCCGTCCTTTCCGTGCGCAATCTCCAGGTTGAGTTCGCCTCCCGCCGCGGCACGCTGCGCGCCATCAACGACGTCTCCTTCGATATCGCCAAGGGCGAGGTGCTCGGCGTGGTCGGCGAATCCGGGGCGGGCAAATCCGTGACCGGCCTCTCGGTCATCGGCCTTATCGATCCACCCGGGCGTATCGCCGGCGGCGAGGTTCGTCTGGCGGGCCTGCGTATCGACAATCTGCCGCCCGAGGAGATGCGCCGCGTCAGGGGCAAGCGGATCGGAATGATCTTCCAGGATCCCCTGACCTCGCTCAATCCGCTGTACAAGGTCGGCGACCAGATCGTGGAGACGATCCGGACCCATCTCAATCTATCCGAAGCGGCCGCGCGGCGCCGCGCCATCGACCTCTTGGCCGAGGTTGGAATTCCCGCGCCGGAAAAGCGCATCGACGGCTATCCCCACGAGTTTTCCGGCGGCATGCGCCAGCGCGTGGTGATCGCGCTCGCGATCTGCGCCGAGCCCGAGCTGATCATCGCGGACGAGCCGACCACCGCACTCGACGTCTCCGTGCAGGCGCAGATCATCTCCCTGATCAAGCGTCTCGGCCGCGACCACGGCACCGCCGTGATGCTGGTGACCCACGACATGGGCGTGATCGCGGAGACGTCGGATCGGGTGGCGGTGATGTACGCCGGCCGCGTCGCCGAGATCGGCCCGGTGCAGGACGTCGTGAAGAACCCGCTGCATCCCTACGCCAAAGGTTTGATGGGCGCGATCCCGACGCTCGCCGGAGACGACAAGCGCCTCGTGCAGATTCCCGGCTCCATGCCGCGGCTGTCGGCCATCCCGCGCGGCTGCTCGTTCAATCCGCGCTGCGCCTTCGCTTTCGATCGTTGCCGTGTCGAACGGCCGGAGCCGCTGCCGCGCGGCGCGCAATCCGTCGCCTGTCATCTCTATGACACCGTGCCGGCGGAGAGCGCGGCATGAGCGTTCCCTTCGTCCAGGCCAAGAATCTGCGCCGTGTCTTCGATGTCTCGAAACCGTGGCTCAACCGTGTGCTGGAAGGCGGGCAGCTCGAATATCTGAAGGCGGTCGATCACGTCACCTTCGATATCCGGAAGGGCGAGACGTTTGCTCTGGTCGGCGAGTCCGGCTCCGGCAAGACCACGGTGGCGCGTATGGTCGTCGGCCTGTTGCCGCCGAGCTCCGGCGACGTCCTGATCGACGGCATCTCCATGACCGATCCGCGGCAGGCCCCAGCGCGGCGAAAGCTGCGCCGTCGCATCCAGATGATCTTTCAGGACCCCTATGCGAGCCTGAACCCGCGCTTCCGTGTGGACGCCATCATCTCCGAGCCGATCCGCGCCTTCGACCTGATCCAGGGCGAGCGCGACATCCAGGCCCGCGTCGGCGAGCTGCTCAGCCTCGTCGGCCTGCACCCCGACGACCGGCTGAAATATCCGCACGAATTCTCCGGCGGTCAGCGCCAACGCATCGCGATCGCACGCGCGCTCGCATCGGATGCCGAGTTCATCGTCTGTGACGAGCCGACTTCGGCCCTCGACGTCTCCGTGCAGGCGCAGATCCTGAATCTGATGCGCGACCTCCAGGACAAGTTCGGCCTGACTTACATGTTCATCAGCCACAACCTCGCCGTAGTCCGCCACATGGCGAGCCGCGTCGGCGTGATGTATCTCGGCCGCATCGTCGAGATCGCGGAGGGACGCGAGCTGTTTTCCCGCCCGCGCATGCCCTACACCAAGATGCTGCTGGGAGCCGTGCCTGACCTCGCGATGTCTGGCCGCCAGCGCATTCCGGTCAAGGGCGAGATTCCGAACCCGATCAATCCGCCCTCCGGCTGTGCCTTCAATCCGCGCTGTCCGCTGGCGTTCGATCTCTGTCGCAAGGAGACGCCGGAACTGATCGACGGCGTTGCCTGCCACGCGGTCAACACCGCGCCGGTCACGGCGTGACGCGCGCGTGCCATGCAACCTGCGCATTGGCGGCGACGCATCGGCTGTGATCAATTGCGCGCGCCGAAAATAAGGTGGTGAAAGTCCCATGGGCAGCAATATCAATCCCGATCCGTTCACGACGAGGCCCGAGATCGAGGGCACGTTCGGGGTCGTCGCCACCACGCACTGGATCGCGACGGCCGTCGGCATGGGCATTCTGGAAAAGGGCGGCAACGCCTTCGATGCCGGTGTCGCGACCGCCTTCACGCTTCAGGTGGTCGAGCCGCATCTGAACGGCCCCGGCGGCGATGTGCCTATCATCGTGCACGACGTGAAGCGTGGCCGCACCGAGGTGATCTGCGGCCAGGGCCCCGCACCGGCACGCGCCACCATCGCGCATTACAAGAGCGAGGGTCTCGACATGGTGCCGGGCACCGGCCTGCTCGCCGCCTGCGTCCCCGGCACGTTCGAATCCTGGATGATGCTGCTGCGCGACTACGGCACCATGCGGGTGCGCGACGTGCTGGAGCCCGCGATCTCCTATGCGCGCGATGGCTATCCGCTGGTCGAGCGCGCCTGCGCCACGATCCAGACCGTCGAGCAGCTGTTCCGCAAGCACTGGCCGACCTCGGCTGCGGTGTACCTTCCGAACGGCGAGGTGCCGAAGCCCGGCACTCTCTTCACCAACAAGACGCTGGCTGCGACCTACGCCCGCATCCTCAGCGAAGCCGAGAGCGGCGGCGGTGGCCGCGACGCCGAGATCGAGCGTGCGCGAAAAGCCTGGTCGCAAGGTTTTGTCGCAGAAGCCATCGACAAGTTCTGCCGCACCCAGGACGTGATGGACGTCAGTGGCTCCCCGCATCGCGGCGTGCTTTCCGCCGACGACATGGCACGCTGGCAGCCGACGATCGAGGCCCCGCTCACCTACGACTATGGCCGCTACACCGTCTGCAAGGCCGGCGTCTGGAGCCAGGGGCCGGTGACCCTGCAGCAGCTCGCGCTGCTCAAGGGCTTTGCCCTCGACGGGCTCGATCCGACCGGACCGGAGTTCATCCACCTCCAGATCGAATGCGCCAAGCTCGCCTTCGCCGACCGCGAAAAGTTCTACGGCGATCCCAAGTTCACCGAGATTCCGATCGGAACGCTATTGTCTGATGCCTATAACGACGAGCGGCGCAAGCTCGTCACCGACAAGGCTTCGCTCGATTTCCGGCCCGGCTCTGTCGAGGGCTTTGGCGGCGAGATCAAGCTGCGCCGTGCCGAAGGCCAACGCGAGGCCGTCGGCGCGCTCGGCGCCGGCGAGCCCACCGTGGGACGTTTTGGCGAGGTGCGCGGCGACACCGTGCATTTCGACATCATCGACAAGGCCGGCAATATGGTCTCGTCAACACCGTCCGGCGGGTGGCTGCAATCCTCGCCGATCATTCCCGAGCTCGGCTTTTGCCTGGGCAGCCGCGCCCAGATGTTCTGGCTGGAGGAAGGCCATCCCGCCGCGCTCGCGCCGGGCAAGCGGCCGCGCACGACACTGTCGCCGAGCATGGCGCTACGCGACGGCGAGCCCTATCTCGCCTGGGGTTCGCCCGGCGGCGATCAGCAGGACCAGTGGATCACGCAGTTCTTCCTGCGCCACGTCCATTGCAACCTCAATCTTCAGGAAGCCATCGACGCACCGGCCTGGCATTCCGAGCATTTCCCGATCTCGTTCTGGCCGCGCACCGCGCGCCCCGGCGTGCTCGTGGTCGAGAATCGCGTGCCGAAGGCGACGATCGAGAATCTGCGCGAGCGCGGGCATATCGTCGAGGTCGGCCCCGATTGGTCGGAAGGCCGCCTCACCGCGGCCTCGCGCGTCGGGGTCCGCCGCCGCGCTGCCGCCAATCCGCGCGGCATGCAGGGCTACGCCGCGGGACGCTGAAGGCAACACATGACCTGGTCGATCATCGCGCGCGATCCTGCCACCGGCCAGTTCGGCATCGCCGTTGCGACCCGGTTCTTCGCGGTCGGCGCGCGTGTGCCCTACATCGCCGCCGGCCTCGGCGCGATCGCGACGCAGGCCTTCGTCAATCCCTACTACGGCATTGATGGCGTCAAGCTCTTGCGCGAGGGCCTCAACGCACACGACGTGCTCGCCACGCTCCTGACGACCGACGACGGCCGCGAAAGCCGCCAAATCCACATCATGGATGCGAGCGGCGAGATCGCGGCTCACACCGGGCGCGACTGCATCGACTGGTGCGGCCATATCGCCGGCAGCGGCTTTTCGATCGCCGGCAACATGCTCGCCGGCGCCGATGTCCTGGACGAGACCGCGAAGACCTATATCGCCAATGACAGCCTGCCCTTCCCGCGCCGCCTGCTCGCGGCGATGCGCGCGGGCGAATCCGCCGGCGGCGACAAGCGCGGCAAGCAATCGGCCGCGCTCGTGATCCATCGCGAGGAGGAATGGCCGGCCCTCGACATTCGCGCCGACGACCATCCCGATCCGCTCGGCGAGCTCGAACGGCTCGAGCGCGTCAGCCACGAGCTCTGGGTGCATTTTCGCGACTCGCTGCCGACGCGCCGGAATCCCGCGGGCAATACCGATCGCAGTGTCATCGACGCCAGCATCGCTGCGGCGCGCGCGAGAGGATCATGAGCGCCAGCCCTCTCATCGAGATCAGCGATCTGCGCATTCGCTTTCATGGCGACGACGGCCGCGTCACTCACGCGGTGGACGGCGTCGATCTCAGCGTCGCCAATGGCGCGACGCTCGGTCTCGTCGGCGAATCCGGCTGCGGCAAGAGCGTGACGTCGCTCGCGATCATGGGCCTGCTGCCGAAACAGAGCGCCGAGATATCAGGCGCGATCCGCTTTGACGGCTTCGACCTGCTGACGACGCCCGACGAGACGCTGCGCGACCTGCGCGGCAATCGGCTGGCGATGATCTTCCAGGAGCCGATGACCTCGCTCAATCCGAGCTTCACGATCGGCGACCAGATCATCGAGACCATTTTGCGTCATCGTGGCGGGTCGCGGAAGAGCGCACGCGAGCGGGCAATCGAGCTGCTGCGCCGGGTCCACATCCCTTCGCCCGAGCGGCGCATCGACGAATATCCGCACAAGCTCTCCGGCGGCATGCGCCAACGCGTGATGATCGCGATGGCACTCGCCTGCGACCCTCGCCTCCTCATCGCCGACGAGCCCACCACCGCGCTCGACGTCACCCTGCAGGCCCAGATCCTGGAGCTGATGCGCGAGCTGAAGGCGGCAAGCGGTGCTGCGATCATCCTGATCACCCACGATCTCGGCGTCGTCGCCGAGGTCTGCGACGAGGTCGCGGTGATGTATGCCGGCGAGATCGTCGAACGCGCACCGGTGGATGAATTGTTCTCCGCGCCGCAGCATCCCTACACGGTCGGCCTGCTCGGCTCGATCCCGCGGCTCGACCATCGCGCCGAGCAGCTGGCAACGATCGAGGGCATGGTGCCGAACATGGCCCAGCCGCCCGCCGGTTGCCGCTTCGCCGCGCGTTGTCCCTTCATGCTGGACGCCTGCACCAAGGCGCCGCCGCCGCTCGTGGAGATCAGCCCGGGCCATCTCTCGCGCTGCATCCGCGCGCCGCTCGAACCGTTGGTGTCGTGATGGCGCGGCTCTCTCCTCTCGTGCGCCGGGCGCAGCGCAGCACAAGCGAAGCGCCGTGGTGCGCTGCTGAACCGGGGCCCACGTCGCGGCAGGCTGGGTACCGGTTCAGCGTCGCAACACACTGGACGATGCTTCGCATCTCCAGGCGTGTTGCGCCGCGCCCGGGACACGAGACCTGGGTCCGCAAGGAGCAGACGCGATGACCGCGCTGCTCGAGGTCGAGAGCCTGGTCAAGCATTTCGTCGCCGAGCGCTCGCTGTTCGGCCGGGCACTGGCGCATGTCAAAGCGGTCGATGGCGTGTCCTTCTCGCTGGAAGCCGGCAAGACGCTGGCGCTCGTCGGCGAATCCGGTTGCGGCAAGTCGACCGTCAGCCGGCTGGTGCTGCGGCTGATCGAGCCGGATGCCGGCAAGATTCGCTTCGGCGGCCGCGATCTGCTCTCGCTCGACGCGGGCGGCTTGCGCGCCTTCCGCCGCGAAGCGCAGATCATCTTCCAGGATCCTTACGCCTCGCTCAATCCACGCATGACCGTCGGCCAGATCCTGACCGAGCCGCTGGTACTGCACGATCTCGTTCCAGCGGCGCGGCGGGCCGCGCGGGTCGCCGAGCTGCTGCGGCTGGTCGGGCTGGAGCCGCGGCTGGCGCGGCGCTATCCGCATGAATTCTCCGGCGGTCAACGGCAGCGCATCGCGATTGCCCGCGCCCTCGCCGTTGAACCCAAGCTCATTATCTGCGACGAGCCGGTCTCGGCACTCGACGTCTCGATCCGCTCGCAGATTCTCAACCTGCTGCGCACGCTGCAGGACCGGCTTGGTCTCGCCTACATCTTCGTCTCGCATGATCTCGCCGTGGTCAAGCACATCGCCGACCATGTCGCGGTGATGAATCTCGGTCAGATCGTCGAGACCGCGGAGGCGGACGCATTGTTCGCCGCGCCGCGCCATCCCTACAGCCGCGCACTGCTGTCCGCGATCCCCGTGCCCAAACCGCGGGCAAAGAGCAGCCGGATTGTGCTGCAGGGGGAGATTCCCAGCGCGCTCAATCCGCCGACGGGATGCCGCTTTCACACCCGCTGCCCCTATGTGATCGAGCGTTGCCGCACTCAAATGCCGCAGCTCGTACCGGATGGCACCGGACATGCAACGGCCTGCCACCGAACGTCGGAACTGCCGTCTTCCGCGGCGATCGTCCCGTCCGACGGCGGCTTCTCGCCGGTTCTGGAAAAATTGGTCGCCGCGTTCAGCAGCGGCCCGGAAGCAGCACGCAGCGGCGGGGTTAGTTCGTAGAGGACGAGACCCGGCAGCCATAGAACAGAGGTTGAGAGCGATGAGCTTCATGCGTTTGACAATCCTGGCGTCGGCTTTGCTGACGTCGCTCGTGGGCACGGCCCAGGCGCAGACAACGCTTCGCATCGGCATCGCCGAGGACCCCGACATCCTCGATCCGAGTGTCGGCCGCACCTATGTCGGTCGCATCGTGTTCTCCGCGGTCTGCGACAAGCTGTTCGACATCGACGAGAAGCTGAACATCGTGCCGCAGCTCGCGCTCTCCCATGAGACCTCGGCCGACGGCAAGGAGATGACGATCAAGCTCCGCCCGGGGGTCAAATTCCACGACGGCGAGCCGCTGGATGCGGAGGCCGCAAAATTCTCGCTCGAGCGCCACATGACGCTGCCGACCTCGTTCCGCAAGTCGGAGCTTGCCAGCGTCGACCATGTCGAGGTGGTCGATCCCCTCACGATCAAGCTGGTGCTCAAGACTCCCTACTCGCCCCTGATCGCCCAGCTCACCGATCGGTCCGGCATGATGGTGTCGCCCAAAGCGGCGAAGGAAGCCGGCGACAAGTTCGGCCTGCATCCGGTCTGCGCGGGCCCGTACAAATTCGTCGAGCGCGTCCAGCAGGACCGCATGGTCTTCGAGAAATTCGCCGACTACTGGAACAAGGACAACATTCATATCGACCGCGTCGTCTTCCTGCCGATCGTCGACGCGACGGTGCGCCTCGCCAATCTGAAATCCGGTGCGCTTGATCTGATCGAGCGCGTGCTCGCCACCGACATCAAGGACGTGCGCGCCGATTCCCGGCTCGTGCTGTCGACCGCGCCCGAGCTCGGCTATTACGGCCTCACCGTCAACATCGGCAACGACAAGAGCAAGGGACCGCTGAGCCAGTCGGCCAAGGTCCGCCAGGCACTCGATCTGTCGATCGACCGCGAAGCGCTCAATCAGGTGGTCTTCAACGGCGAATTCACGCCCGGCAATCAATGGGTCAGCCCAACGCATCCATATTATCAGAAGGCATTTCCGGTCCACGGTCGCGACATCGCGAAGGCAAAGGCACTGTTGAAGGAAGCCGGCGTGACCACGCCTGTGACGGTGGACTACATGATTCCCAAGGGGGCGGAGAACGAGGCCGTCGCACAGGTCATCCAGTCGATGGCTGCGGAAGCGGGCTTCGACATCAAGATCCGCGCCGTCGAGTTCGCGACCACGTTCAAGCAGGCGCAGGCCGGTGAGTTCCAGATATTCCAGATCAACTGGAGCGGCCGCATCGATCCCGACGGCAATTCCTACATCTTCATGCGCAGCAAGGCGCCGCAGAACGACGGCGTGTATTCGAATCCGGACGCCGACAAGCTCATGGAAGACGGACGCATGACGTCCAATGTCGAGGAGCGGAAGGCGATCTACGAGAAGCTGGCGAAAATCCTGCTCGACGACTTGCCGATCATCTACATCTATCACCGCAAACTCCTGATCGCGCACACGAAGAAGCTCGAGGGCTACCGGCAGATGCCCGACGGGCTGGTGCGCGTGGTCGGGCTGAAGTTCAAGTGATGGAGCTGGCGATGTGCGCGTGTCCCGGACGCGGCGCAGCGCACAAGCGCTGCACCGGTGAGCCAGCGCCCATGGCGACGGCGAACCGCGGCTGCTGGGTCCCGGTTCAGCGGCGCAATATGGCATGTTGCGCGGCGCCCGGCACACGTGGGGCATCATGCTGAACTTCCTCGCTCGCCGGATTGCGCAGATCGTGCCGACACTGTTCTTCGTGTCGTTGCTGATCTTCTCGCTGCAACAATTGCTGCCCGGCGACCCCGCTTTGGTGATGGCCGGCGAGGAGCGCGATCCCGCCGTGATCGAGCAAATCCGCCGGCAACACCGGCTGGACCAGCCAATTCCCGTGCAGTACGTCTACTGGCTCAAGGGCGTTCTGTCGGGCGATTTCGGCGAGTCGCTGCGCAACAAGATGCCGGTGCGCGAGCTGATCGCGCAGAAGCTGCCGGTGACGCTGCAGCTCGGCTCGATGGCGATCCTGATCGCGTTCTTCATCGGCATTCCCGCCGGCATCGTCTCCGCCGTGAAGAAGGGAACGGCATGGGATTATGGTGCCAATCTGTTCGCCCTCTGGGGCATCTCGACGCCGAATTTCTGGCTGGGAATCCTCCTGATCTTCCTGTTCTCGATCAAGCTCGGCTGGCTGCCGGCGTCGGGCTATGTGCCGCTCACCGAGAACTGGCGCGCGAGTCTCGCCGCCACCATCATGCCGGCCTTCGTGCTCGGCAACGCGATCTCCGCGATCCTGATGCGACATACCCGCAGCGCGATGCTCCAGGTGCTGGAAAGCGACTACGTCCGCACGGCTCGCGCGAAAGGGCTTTCCGAGCGCGTGGTGATCCTCAAGCACGCCATGCGCAACGCGCTCACGCCCATCATCACGCTCGGCGCGCTCGAGCTCGGCACCTTGTTGTCCGGCGCGGTGCTGACCGAGCAGATCTTCTCCATTCCCGGCTTCGGCAAGCTGATCGTGGATGCCGTCTTCAACCGTGACTACGCCGTGGTCCAGGGCGTGGTGCTGGTGACCGCCACCGTCTACATCACGCTGAACCTCGTCGCCGACGTCGCCTATATCCTCGTCAACCCGCGGCTGAGGGGCTAGGCGATGACGGACACAACGCTCCCAGCCAACCCCGCCACGCCAGTCTATGAGCTGGACAGCCCTGCGCGCCGCGCGCGGCGGCGGCTTTTCAAGCGCAAGGCAGCCGTATTCGGGCTTGTCGTGATCGCGATGTTCATCGCGCTTGCCGTCTTTGTGCCCATCGTTGTGCCCTACGATCCCATCGCGACGAGCTGGAGCCTGGTACGCAAGCCGCCGACCGCAGCGCACTGGTTCGGCACCGACGAGCTCGGCCGCGACATCCTGAGCCGCGTCGTCTACGGCGCGCGCGCCTCGCTGCTCGCGGGTCTCATCTCGGTCGCGATCGCGCTCGGCATCGGCGTGCCGCTGGGCCTGCTGGCCGGCTATCGCGGCGGCTTCACCGACGCGCTGATCAGCCGCATCACCGATGCCATGCTGGCCTGCCCGTTCCTGATTTTGGCGATCGCGCTCGCCGCCTTCCTCGGCCCGAGCCTCGGCAATGCCATGATTGCGATCGGCATCTCCGCAACTCCGATCTTCATCCGGCTGACCCGCGGCCAGGTGCTGAGCGTCAAGGCGGAAGACTATGTCGAGGCCGCGCGAGCGCTCGGCAACCCGCCCTGGCGGATCGCGTTCTCGCACATCCTGCCGAACATCCTGCCGTCGCTGCTGGTGCAGGCGACGCTTTCGATCGCTGCGGCCATCATCGCCGAAGCGGCCCTCTCCTTCCTCGGCCTCGGCCAGCAGCCGCCGGCGCCGTCGTGGGGCAGCATGCTCAACGCGGCACAACGCTTCCTGACGCAGGCGCCCTGGATGGCAATCTGGCCAGGCCTTGCGATCTTCCTCGTCGTGCTGTCGCTGAACCTGCTCGGCGACGGCCTGCGCGACGCGCTCGACCCGAGGCAGCGCTAAAGTTGAGCCGGGCTGCGGTCTTCGACCTCTCCCCGACGGGGAGAGGTCGGATTGCGCAGCAATCCCGGTGAGGGCCCGCAGCGCTCAGTGTGAGACCATAACCCCTCACCCGGATCGCATCTTTGATGCGATCCGAGAGGTAAAGATCACCTGCGGGGCGGCATCAAATCACCACCTCCCGCATCACGCGGCGGCAATCCATCTCGTATTCGAGATCGACCACCGGCGGCCGCGCAAAGTGCCAGGTCAGGCCGGAGCGGAGCGCGCCGCGGCGGACCAGTTCGTCCACCAGCGCATGGTGAAAGTCGTGCACGGAATAGGCCTGCACGCCGGTCGTATCCTTCCAGCCGAAGCCGAAGGCCGCCATCCGGTTTTCCATCTGCGATGTGGTGGTGAAGCGCACCTTCTCGCGCAGCCCATCCGGGCTGAGGTCGCGGTAGCGCACCGTGCGCTCGACATAGGTGCCGCCGCCCTCGCGCGCCTCGGCGCCCCCGGCGATGACGAAGCTCGGCAAGTTTGACCGCGTCGGACGTGTGAAGGAGAACGCATAGAAGGACGGCTCGGATGGCGGATCGATCTCCGGACAGACATTGCTGCGCGCAACCGGATTGCTGGTACCATCGAAGATACCCCATTCCGACAGCGTCTTCACATAGTGCAGGTTGAACGCGCGGAAGCCTTCCTCGCTGAAGGCCGTCGGTGAGCGCAGCTCGCAGGCGCAGAACGCCGTCAGCGGACGCCCCGCCTCCTGGATGAATTTTGCGGCCAGCGCAAACCCTTCCGCGAGCGGCACCAGGCGATCGAAGCGGACGCGCTCGATCTCGTAGCCCTCATCCGCGGCGGCGCCCGCGGAATACTGGAACACGGAAGGAATGAAACGGTAGTTGCCGGCGGAGAATTCGCGCGTCATGACGGACTCCTATTCCAATTGCATGCGAGTGCCCTTGGCGCCGTTGAGCAGGCGCTTCAGGTGAAAACCGGCCAGCGGATCGTCGGCGTGCATGCCGACCAGTGCGGCAAAGGCCGGCATGGCACCGGCATCGCCCGCCTCCATCTTGGCGAAAGCCTCGGAATAAAGCGCCGTTTCCGGCGCTTCGAACTTGGCCTGCGGCAGCGGTTCGAACGCGCGCATCGGTTCGCTGCGGCCACGGAGTATCAGGTCGCCCACGGGACGCCCTTGAAAATTCTCGGCCGCTTCGGCCACGCTGGCGCTGACGCAAATGCGGGTGCCCAGATATTTGTTGGCTGCTTCGAGACGCGCCGCGATGTTGATGGAGTCCCCATAGGCCGTGTAGTCGAAGAAGCGGTTGCCGCCGAAATTGCCGACCAGCGCCGGCCCGGCGTGGATGCCGATGCGCGTCGTGCCGATGTTCACACTCTTGGCCTTCTGCCGGGCGCAAAAATCCTGTGCCCAGGCGTCGAGATCATGGGCGCAGGCAACCGCACGCGTCGCATAGTCCGGCTGATCGCCGGGCGCATTGAACAGCACCTGGATCGCATCGCCGATGATCTTGGCAACGGTCCCCTCGTGCGCGAAGACGATCTCGGTCATCCCGCCGACATACTCGTTGAGAAGCTCGCCCAGCGTCTCGGGCGGCGCGCTTTCGACCAGCGAGGTGAAGCCGGTGATATCCGTGAAGATGGTCGCGACGTTGCGCCACTGCACTTCGATCCCCTCACCCTCGCCACCGGCCGCCAGGCGCTTGGCGAGCTCAGGCGAAAAATGACGCGACAGCGCAGCATGGGCGCGCTCTGCCGCCACCTGGCGGCGCCGCACCTCTCGCAGCATCTCCACGTGGCGAATGGTTTTATCGATCGTCGCTTCCAGATCGGCGAAATCGATGGGCTTGGTCAGGAAGTCGAACGCGCCGCGGTTCATGGCTGTGCGGATGTTGCTCATGTCGCCATAGGCGGAGACGATGACGGTCGATTTCTTGTCCTCGGTCTCCTGGAGCTTTGCCAGCAGCGACAGCCCGTCCATCCGCGGCATGTTGATGTCGGAGACCACCATGTCGACATGCGGGTTCTCCTCGAGCGATTCCAGCGCCTCCAGGCCGTCGCGCGCGAAGATGAGCGCGAGCTGCCCATCGCGAATCTGCCTGCGGAATTTCTGCAGGATCAGCGCCTCGAGGTCCGGCTCGTCGTCGACGAAAAGGATGGTCGCAGTCATGCGGCTTGCTCGAGCCTCGTGTCGATCTCCTGTCGCAGCAGCGCGAAGTCGATCGGCTTGGTAAGAAGGCCGACGGCGCCGCGCTCGATCGCCTTTCGGCGCGTCTCGGCGTCGCCATAGGCCGTAATCATGATGACGGGTACGTCCGGATGCGCGGCGCGCACCTTCGGCAGCATGTCGAGCCCGCTCATGCCGGGCATGTTGACGTCCGACAGGATCAGGATCAGCGAGGGATCGCGGACCTCGGCGGCGCGCTTGAGCGCGTCGGGGGCCGAGAGCGCGAACTCCATCTGGAAGCGGCCGGCGCGCAGGTCGCGCCGGAACTGCTGCCGGAACAGCGCTTCGACGTCCGGCTCGTCGTCGACGACCAGGATATAAACGTTCAAGTCTTGCCTCCAGTAGTTCGGCCCGCCGCGATCATGCGCGGCAGCGTCATGATTTGGAAACTACACCTGCCTTGGTGTTCACGTCCGCGGTGAGCCTAGAGCATGCCCCCGAAAAGTGTGCAGCGGTTCTCCGAAAAGACCATGTCCAAGACAATAACCTAAAGCGCGAATGACGACTCACCCTAATCTCGCGCTTCAGCAAGAAGAACCGCTCCCTCTCGCAAGCGGGCTAAAGGAACCGTCCCGCGGCTGAGGCTGCAGCCGCATGCCGCCCATACAGGGACACGACGAAAAGGGCGGCAGCGGATGACCGCTGCCGCCCTCGGGACCGGTTTGCGTTGCGCCTCAGGTCGGCCGCAACACCTTTGTGCCAAGGTCGAGTTCGTTGACCTGTTTGTTCCGCTCGGAATCGGCCGCCGCGCGATGGTCGGTCGCCAGCACCACGTAGACTGCCGGCAGCACGAACAGCGTGAACAGCGTGCCGATCGACATGCCGGCGACAACCACGAGGCCGATCGAGAATCGGCTGGCGGCGCCCGCGCCGGTTGCAGTCAGGAGCGGGATCAGGCCGGTCACCATCGCGGCCGTGGTCATCAGGATCGGCCGCAGGCGGATGCGGGCCGACATCTCGATGGCCGAGCGGCGGTCGAGCCGTTCATTGACCTGGAGCTCGTTGGCGAACTCCACCATCAGGATGCCGTGCTTGGTGATCAGGCCGACCAGAGTGAGCAGACCGACCTGGGTGTAGATGTTCATGGTCGCCACGCCGAAGAACAGCGGGATCAGCGCGCCGACGATCGCCATCGGCACCGAGATCATGATGACCAGCGGATCGCGCAAACTCTCGAACTGCGCCGCCAGCACCAGGAAGATGATGATCAGGGCGAAACCGAAGGTGATCGCGAGTTGGTTGCCTTCCTGCACGTATTGACGGCTGTCCGCCAGATAGTCGTGGCTGAAGCCCTGCGGCAGCTTCTTGGCCTCGCCTTCGAGGAAGTCCACCGCGGCGCCGACGGTCACACCGGGCATCGGCACGGCCGAGAACGTCGCCGAATTGAGCTGGTTGAAGTGGGTCAGCGAATTCGGGTCGGTCTTGGTCTCGATGGACACCACGGTCGACAGCGGAAGCTGCTGACCGGTATTGGTCGTCACGTAGTAGCCGCCGAGCGATTCCGGCGACAGCCGCTTGGCGCGCGGCACCTGCGGGATCACCTGGTAGGACCGGCCCTCGAGATTGAAGCGGTTGATGTAATTGCCGCCGAGCAGCACCGCGAGCGTCGAGCCGAGGTTCTGCATGTTGACGCCGAGGTCCTGCGCCTTGGTGCGGTCGATCGTCACCTTCACGTTCGGCTGGTTGAAGTTGAGATCGCTGTCGGAGACGATGAACATGCCGCTCTTGCGCGCGGCGTCCTTCAGCTTCTCCATCTGTTCATAGACCGTCTGGAACCCGGCCGTGGAGTTGATCACCATTTGGATCGGCAGGCCGCCCGGTCCGCCCGGCAGCGGCGGCAGGTTGAACGCGAAGGCCTGCACGCCCTCGATCTTGGAGAGCTCGGCCTGCACCAGCGGCTTCAGCTGGATCGACGAGCGCTTGCGCTCGTCCCACGGTTTGAGCAGCATGCCGGCGATACCGCCCTGCGGACCGTTGATGCCGTTCAGCACGAAGCGCAGATCGGTCTCGGGGAACTTTGCGAATTCCTTGTCGAGCTTCTCGCCATAGAAATCGAGATAGTCGATGTTGGCGTATTTCGGCGCCTTGGTCACCGCGAACACGATGCCCTGGTCTTCCTCAGGCGCCAGCTCCTTCGATGTGTGCATGTAGAGGAAGCCGACGAGGCCGAGGATCGTGATCGCGAACAGGCCGGTGATGGCCTTGTAGTCGAGCGAGCGATCGAGCTTGCGCCCGTACCAGCGCGTGATCGCGCCGAACACCCGGTTCACGAGCTTGGCGAAGCGCCCCTCTTCGGTGTTCTTCAGCAGCACCGAGCACATCATCGGCGACAGCGTCAGCGCGATCACGCCCGACACGATCACCGAGCCCGCGAGCGTGAAAGCGAATTCGCGGAACAGCGAACCGGTGAGGCCGCCGAGGAACCCGATCGGTGCGTACACCGCCGCGAGCGTGATGGTCATCGAGATGACCGGTCCCACGATTTCGCGCGCGCCTTGCAGCGAGGCCTGGACCGGCGACTTGCCCTCCTCCAGATGGCGGTGGATGTTCTCCACCACCACGATGGCGTCGTCGACCACGAGGCCGATCGCGAGCACCATCGCGAGCAGCGTCAACAGGTTGAAGCTGAAACCCAGCGCCAGCATGAGTGTGCAGACGCCGATCATCGACAGCGGGATGGTGACGACGGGAATGATGACCGAGCGAAGCGAGGCCAGGAACAGGAAGATGACCACGATCACGATGATCACGGCTTCGCCAAGCGTCTTCTCCACCTCGTCGATCGAGGACTGGATGAATTTGGTCGAGTCATAGGCGACCTTCATCTTCATCGAGGGCGGCAAATTGCGCTCCAGCTCGGGGAACAGCGCGCGAACGCCCTTGACCAGCGTCAGCGGGTTGCCCTGCGGCGTTGCCTGCACGCCGATGAAGATCGCGTGCTCGCCGTTGAAGGCGACGCTGGCATCCGTGCTCTGGGCCGCGAGCTCGACGGTGGCGATGTCTTCCATCCGCACGAAGCCGCCGTCCTTGGCCTTCACGATCATCTTCTTGAACTGATCGACATTGGTCAGGCCCGTATTGGTCGAGACGTTCGAGACGATCAGATAGCCCTTGGTCTGACCCGCCGCAGACTGGAAGTTGTTGGCCTGAATGGCAGCGGCAACGTCGGCCGGCGACACGTTGCGGCCGGCCATCTTCACGGGATCGAGCCACAGCCGCATCGCAAACGTCTGGCCGCCCAAAATGTCGGCCGAGGCGACGCCGTCGACGGTCGACAGCACCGGCTGCACCACGCGCGTCAGATAGTCGGAAATGGCCGAGCCCGACAGCTCCTCGGACGAAAAGCCGAGATACATCACGGCCGTGGTCTGACCCGTTGTCTTGGTGACGATCGGATCGTTCGACTCCTTCGGGATCAGGTACTTCACCGAATTCGTCTTCGCCAGCACCTCGGTGAGCGCCTGGTTCGGATCGAAATTCAGCTTGATGTAGACCTGAATCGTCGAGGTGCCGAGCACCGAGGACGAGGTGATGTAGTCGACGCCCTCGGCAGAGGCGACCGCCTGCTCGATCGGCGTGGTGATGAAGCCCTGGATCAGGTCCGCGGACGCGCCGGGATAGACGGTCGTGATGTTGATGACCGTGTTCGACAGTTTCGGATATTGCCGGATCGGCAGCACCATGGCCGCGCGCAGTCCGATCAGCAGGATCAGCAGGCTGACGACGACCGACAGGACCGGGCGCTTGATGAAAATATCGGTAAAGGCCATCGCGGCGATCTCGATTTCTATGTCTCAAGAAGCGTGATCCGGCTTGGCCGGATCACGCGAATGTTAGGTGTCAGTACCGCGGCGCCTGCGCCGGGATTGCCGGGGTCGGGTCAGTCGAGATCGACACCGGCGCGCCCGATTGCAGCTTGAGCTGACCGACGGCGACGACCTTGTCGCCCGCCTTCAAGCCCTTGACGATTTCGACGCGGCCTTCGACCCGGTTGCCGGTCTGCACGAAGGTGCGTACCGCCGAGAGGCTGGTCTTGCCGTCCGCTTCCTTCTTCTCGGTGATCACGAACACGGAGTCGCCGTAGAGCGTGTAGTCGACCGCGGTTTCAGGCACGGTGATCACCGCCGGCTTGTCCGGCAGCACCACCGTGGTGGTCACGAACATGCCGGGCTTCAGGATCTTCTCCGGATTGGCGATCGTCGCCTGCACGCGGATGTTGCGGGTGTCGGCTGCGATCTGCGGCTCGATCGTGGTGATCTTGCCCTCGAAGGTGCGACCAGGATAGGCGTCGACCTTGAGCCGCACGGTCTGGCCGACCTTGAGACTGCCGGAATCCTTTTCGGTCACCGTGAAGTTGGCCCACAGCTCCGACAGGTCGGTCAACGAGACGATCGCCGTGCCGGCCGTCAGATACTGGCCGACCTCGACCTTGCGCATGCCGAGATCGCCGGAGAACGGCGCGCGCACCAACTTCTGCGAGATCAGCGCCTCGGTTTTGGCAATGCCCGCCTGCGCCTGGTCGTAAGCGGCCTGCGCCTGGTCGACGGTCGCCTGCGGGCCGAACTGGCGAGAGGCCAGCTGCTTGGCGCGGTCGAGCGAGAGCTGCGCGACGGTCGCCTGCGCCTTGTAACTGGCTAGGTCGCCCTGCTCGGGCGTGTCGAACAGCTGCACCAGCGGCGTGCCGGCCTCGACATGCGTGCCCGGCTCGAACTTGATCTCGGTGACGCGACCGTTGACGTCGGCGCTGACGTCGACCTGGTGCACCGCGACAAGGCTGCCGACCGCAGTGAGCAGGTTCGGCACCACCTCGGACTTCGCCTCGGCTGCGCTGACGGCCGTCGGCGGCGGCTTGTTGTTGGCGAAGAACTGCTTGATCATCTGGCCGCGGAAGTAATTGAACCAGACGAGGCCACCGACGAGCACGGCCAGCAGCGTGCCGACGATGATGAACCAGCGCACCGGCCGGACCGGACGCTTGGGAGCCTTGTTGTCGATCGGTTCGCCCGAAATCTTGTGTTCGGCTACGATGTTCATGTCATGCACTTTCTGCAATCGCGGCCTTGCCAGCACCTGCGGCCTGATTGCGGCCCAGATGCGAAGCAATTGCGGCGTCGTTAAGTCCGATACCCCTCAGGAGAAACTCACAGAGCTGCCGCTCGAGGTCGCCAGCCTTGCCGTACGCGAGGCAAGGCGTGGCCGGCAGCCTGGTCAGCGCAGCCGTCATCACCGTGTGATGTGCAAACCAGAACAGGTTGAGCGGATCGCCGCTGAATGGCCGCGCGTCACCGCTGGCGACCGCACGCTCGAGCGAGGCGACGAAGACAGCCCCGATCAGCTTCTCGATCTTGGCATATAGCAGACGGGCGAATTCGCCATCATCCAAATGACTCGTGGCCATCAGTCGCAGGCGCTGCGCCTCTTCCTGGTCCGGCCCCTCGACGATCTCGAGGAAATGCTCGACCATGCCACGGATCACTTCGACGAGGGTGGCGGTCGACGGCTCCCGCTCGAGCAGCTCGATCAAAGCCGGATCCGCCTCGCATTCGTCGCTGAGGATTTCGGCGTAGAGCGCCGCCTTGGACGGGAAATGCTTGAACAGCAACGCCTCGGAAATGGCAGCGGCGGCCGCCACGCTCTTCGTCGTGGTGCCGTTATAGCCGTGTCGGGCAAAGCAGCGCTTTGCGGCGCCGAGGATCAATTGACGCCTCAGGTCGCTCGTCATACGCAATGAGCTCATGCTGGGTGAGTAAGCACTCACCCACGCAGAAGTCAAGCACTATGTTGCATCGCAACCTGCATGCGGTGTGAAGCTAGTGGAGAATATCCAGCCTGCACGGCACGCGTGCAGGACAGATGCCAAAGGATGCAGAGGATGCAAAGGATGGGGCGGACCGCCTAAATCGGCTGGAAGCCCAGGTCGGCGCGGATCCGATTGACGACGTAGGTCCCGTCCCGGGTCGGCAGGATTCGCTCCAGATTGGCGCTATCGATCTTCACATTGGCAAATCGCGGGCCCCCCGACACCTCATGGATGGCTTTGGCGAAGGCCTCGACCTCCGCCATGGTCGTGACGGCCCGGCTGTCATCGATGCCGCAGGCCCGGGCGACGCCGACGAGGTCGGCGGCAGCCGAGGTGTGGCTGGTCTGGCCGCCGGTCTCGCCATAGGCCTCGTTGTCGAGCACGGCGATCGAGAGATTGGCGGGCTTCTGCAGCCCGATGGTGGCGAGGCTGCCCAAGCCCATCAGCATCTCGCCGTCGCCGGTGATGACCAGCACCGGCAGTTTCGGCTGCGCTAGCGCCAGACCCAGCCCGATCATCGCCGCACCGCCCATGCCGCCCCAGAGATAGAAGTTGCGGGCATGGTCGCCGGCCGCGCACATGTCGTTGGTGGAGGCACCGAGGCCGCCGATCGCAACGACGTCTTTGCGGTTCGCAAGCAGGGTGGAGACCACCTGTCGGCGGTCGAGGAGATTGGCCTTGCTCATTTGGTGAAAACCTTGGCGCCGATCAGGCGCTGCGACAGAAGGACGGCGGTGGGCGTAAGCGCGTTGTAGGCCTGGGCTGCGGCGGCCTCTAACACCGCCGGCACCTCGGCTGCGTGCGAGGCGCGCAATACCTGGACGCCGGAGAGCTCGAACACGCCTTGCGTGGTCGAACCCATGGGCACCTGCCAGGGATTGAACTCGCCCCACTCGCCACGCATGGTCACCAGCGTGAGGAACGGAAAGCGCAGGATCGGGATCAGCGAAAGCATGTTGATGCAATTGCCGACGCCGCTCGATTGCATCAGCAGCACGCCACGCTGTCCGCCGGCCCACGCGCCGGCGAGCAGCGCCACGCCTTCCTCCTCGGTCGTCAGCGGAATGCCGCGCATGGTGGAGGAATCCAGCACGCGCTGGATCAGCTTCGAATGACCGGCGTCAGGCACGTAAGGCACCTGTCGCACGTCGAAGCGTTGCAAGGTCGCGAAGATATCGTCGGGCCAGTTCGGCGCCGTGTCGGCAGCGTCAGCGCGTGCGTGCATTTTCCCGTCCGGTCGGCTAGCAAGGTGCAAAGACTGTAGGCGCATGCGCGCGCCGACCAGAACAACAAAAACGGCATAACGGCTTTAACCGGCGAGTATAACGGGATGAACGCAGATGCGAAGGCGCTGGCGGCAAGCTTCGACCTCGAGAAGCTGACGCCGGAATTCTACGACAACCCCTATCCGACTTATCGTGCACTGCGGGAGAACGAGCCGGTCAAGCGCCTGCCGAACGGCACGGTGTTCCTGACCCGCTATGACGATCTCGTCACCACCTACAAGAACACGAAGTCGTTCAGCTCGGACAAGAAGCGCGAGTTCGCGCCGAAATACGGCGACACCCCGCTCTACGAGCACCACACCACCAGCCTGGTCTTCAACGACCCGCCCGCTCATACCCGGGTGCGCCGCCTGATCATGGGCGCACTGTCGCCACGCGCGATCGCGGGGATGGAGAGCGATCTTATCAAGCTCGTCGACAGTCTGCTCGATGCCATCGCGGCCAAGGGCGATTGCGAGTTGATCGAGGATTTCGCCGCTTCGATTCCGATCGAGGTGATTGGCAATCTGCTCGACGTTCCCCATGGCGAACGCGGGCCGCTGCGCGATTGGTCGCTGGCGATCCTCGGCGCGCTCGAACCCGTGGTGTCGCCTGACCTGGCTGCGCGCGGCAACAAGGCGGTGACGGACTTCCTTGCCTATCTCGAAACGCTGGTCGCGCGGCGGCGTGCAAAGCCAGGCAATCCCGAGCGCGACGTGCTGACGCGACTCATTCAGGGGGAGGAGAACGGCGAGCGGCTGACCGAGAAGGAGCTGCTGCACAATTGCATCTTCCTGCTCAATGCCGGCCACGAGACCACCACCAATCTGATCGGCAATGGCCTCGTCGCGCTGGACCGCCATCCCGACCAGAAGCAGCGGCTGATCGAGAACCCCGACCTGATCAAGACCGCGGTCGAGGAGATGCTGCGCTACGAGAGCTCGAACCAGCTCGGCAACCGCATGACCACGGAGAAGGTCGAGCTCGGCGGCGTCATGCTCGAGGCGGGCACATCGGTGACGCTGTGCATCGGGGCAGCCAACCGGGATCCCGCGCAGTTTCCCGATCCTGAACGTTTCGACATCGCGCGCACGCCGAACCGGCACCTCGCCTTCGCCACAGGCGCACATCAATGCGCCGGCATGGCGCTGGCGCGGCTGGAAGGGGCGATCGCGATCTGGCGCTTCCTGGCGCGCTTCCCGAACTATGCCGTCAGCGGCCAGCCGGTGCGGGGCGGACGGGTGCGGTTTCGTGGGTTCTCGAGCGTGCCCTGCTCGATCGGATGAAGCCTCAAAACAAAAATTGCGAAAACAACCCCATGCACAGTAGAGGCCGGGTCGACGGACGAGGCCCTGCGGTTCGGCAGAACTATCTGACATCAAGGATAAATCGGGCCGCACCACGCCATTGGTGCATGCAGGCTTCCAAGGCGGCAGGTTGATACCCAAATCAAGCTGAAGGCCGCTGGTGCCGTCGGTTGACGCCGTGCGCGGCAATGGAGTGACGACAAATGAGCTCGTCGGTCATTGATTTCATCGCAACGGAAGCACGCTTTGGGGCCCGCAATTACGAGCCGATCGGGGTCGTCCTGTCGCGCGGCGAAGGTGTCTGGGTCTGGGATACCGAAGGCAACCGTTATCTCGATTGCCTGTCGGCCTATTCGGCGGTCAGCCAGGGCCACTGCCACCCCAAGATCCTGGCCGCCATGGTCGAACAGGCGCGCCGGCTGACGCTCACCTCGCGGGCCTTCCACAACGACCAGCTCGCCTTGTTCTACGAGGAGATCGCGGCACTCACCGGCTCCCACAAGGTGCTGCCGATGAACAGCGGCGCGGAGGCAGTCGAAAGCGCGATCAAGTCGGTGCGCAAATGGGGCTACGAGGTGAAGGGCGTGCCGGACGGCCAGGCCGAGATCATCGTCTGCGCCAACAATTTTCACGGGCGCACGCTGGCCATTGTCGGCTTTTCGACCGATCCCGAGACCCGCGCACATTTCGGGCCGTTCGCGCCGGGCTTCAAGATCATCCCGTTCGGCGACGCTGCGGCGCTGGAGCAGGCAATCACGCCAAATACGGTCGCCTTCCTGGTCGAGCCGATCCAGGGCGAAGCCGGTGTCATCATTCCTCCAGCCGGCTATTTCACGAAGGTGCGCCAGCTCTGCACCGCCAACAACGTGATGCTGGTGCTCGACGAGATCCAGACCGGGCTCGGCCGCACCGGCAAGCTGCTCGCTGAACAGCACGAGGGCATAGAGGCGGACGTGACGCTGCTCGGCAAGGCGCTGTCCGGCGGCTTCTACCCGGTCTCGGCCGTGCTCTCGAACAACGACGTGCTCGGGACCTTGAGACCCGGGCAGCATGGCTCGACGTTCGGCGGCAACCCGCTTGCCTGCGCAGTGGCGCGCGCGGCGCTGCGCGTGCTGGTCGAGGAAGGCATGGTCGAGAACGCGGCCAGGCAGGGCGCGCGCTTTCTCGAAGGCCTGAAAGACATTCGTGCCAATACGATTCGCGAGGTGCGCGGGCGCGGCCTGATGCTGGCGGTCGAGCTGCATCCCGAGGCCGGCCGCGCCCGCCGCTACTGCGAGGCGCTTCAGAGCAAAGGCATCCTCGCCAAGGATACCCATGAGCAAACGATCCGCATCGCTCCGCCGCTGGTGATCACAAGCGACCAAGTCGATTGGGCTCTGGAACGGCTCGCCTCCACCCTGACGCAGGATTTCTCTTGAACCTGCCTGCGTCGGAAGATCGCAGGGCGGCGGCGGCCGATAGCAGTAGGCTTGCCCAATGTCCGTTACGCCCTGGTAGCGATTGAATCCCGCACAGAGGCGGAACGACGCGATGGCTAGGAGCGGATTCTTCGCCTCGTCCTCTTTCTCTCAATCGAGGGGGCAAACTCTGATGCATTCGAAACTTTGATCTAGATCAATCCAGCCTCCGTTTGGCGCACGAATTTGCACCGGGGTCGGCTCCTCACGCGCTCGGGCGCCTTGAGATGCTCCGGAAAGCTCTCGAACATAACAAGCGGCAGGGAGATGATGTCGCAATCGAGGACCTGGCGTGGATTCCCGGCGGCACGTTCCGCATGGGCTCGGATCATCATTATCCGGAGGAGGCGCCCAGCCATCTCGTCTCGGTCGACGGCTTCTGGATCGATCGCACGCCGGTGACAAATCGACAGTTCAAGGAATTCGTCAACGCGACCGGTTACGTGACCACGGCCCAGACCGTGCCGAATCCCAAGGACTATCCCGGTGCGCTGAAGAAGATGCTCTACGCTGGCTCGCTGGTATTCTCGCCACCGCAGCGCATCACCGACTCCAGGGACTGGAGCCAGTGGTGGAGCTTCATGAAGGGCGCCAACTGGCGCCATCCCTACGGCCCCAAGAGCAATCTTAGGGAATTGGACGATCATCCCGTCGTCCACGTCTCCTATGCAGATGCGCTCGCTTACGCGATATGGGCAGGCAAGGATCTGCCGACCGAGGCCGAGTGGAAGTTCGCCGCGCGCGGCGGGCTGGAAGGCAAGGAATTTGCCTGGGGCGATGCGCTCGCGCCAGGCGGCAGACACATGGCGAATGTCTGGCAGGGAAACTTCCCGGTCCAAAATCTCTGCGAGGACGGCTTTGAGCGCACATCGCCGGTGAACGCGTTTACGCCGAACGGCTACGGCGTTTACGACATGATCGGCAACGTCTGGGAGTGGACCTCGGATTGGTGGTCGGCCCGGCATGAGGCCGTTGCGCAAAAAGCCTGTTGCATTCCACGCAATCCGCGCTCGGGGCAGGAAAATGCGAGCTACGACCCGACCCTGCCCAACGTAAAAATCCCGCGCAAGGTCTTGAAGGGCGGCTCGCATCTTTGCGCGCCGAACTATTGCCGCCGCTACCGGCCCGCGGCCCGCCATGCCGAACCGGTCGATACATCAACAAGTCACGTCGGATTCAGATGCGTAGTCAGAAAAATGGGAGTTGACGATCGCCTCGAAGTCAAAGCGAGACTCGCTTGATCGCCGCACGGTGCTCTTGAGTGGAACTGCCCTGGTCGCGGCAACTCTTGCCTCCGACGCACTGGCGCAGGCGCAGAAGGCCGCGCCTTCGCCGGCACCTGCCGCTGCACCTTCGGGCAGCAAGCCGAATATTCTCGTCATCTTCGGCGACGACATCGGCTACTGGAATATCAGTGCCTATAGCCGCGGCATGATGGGTTATCGCACACCCAACATTGATCGCATTGCGAGAGAAGGAGCGATCTTTACTGATCTGTATGCTCAGCAATCATGCACGGCGGGTCGCGCTGCGTTCCTCACGGGGCAAAGTTGCTTCCGAACAGGACTGCTCAAGGTTGGCCTTCCCGCCGCCAAGGAGGGGCTCTCAGAAAAAGACCCGACGCTTGCCGAATTGCTTAAGCCGCTCGGCTATGCGACCGGACAGTTCGGCAAGAACCACGTCGGTGATCGCAACGAATTTCTGCCCACGGTACACGGCTTCGACGAGTTCTTCGGCAACCTTTACCACCTGAACGCTGAAGACGAGCCGGAGAACCCAGACTATCCCAAGGACCCGGCGTTTCTCGCCAAGTATGGTCCGCGCGGCGTTCTCCACACATACGCGACGGACGCGGATGACCCGACTGAAGATCCGCGGTTTGGCCGGGTCGGCAAGCAGAAGATCGAAGACACCGGTCGGCTCACCAAAAAACGCCAAGAGACGGTGGATGAGGAGTTCTTGTCCGCCGCGATGGCATTCATTGAGAAGAACAGCCAGGCCAACAAACCCTTCCTATGCTGGTTCAATTCGACGCGCATGCACGTGTTCACCCACCTCAAGCCGTCGTCCAGTGGCAAGACCAGTTTGGGACTTGAGGCTGACGGGATGGTCGAGCACGACGGCATGGTCGGTCAGTTGCTCAAGCAGCTCGAAGATCTTGGCATCGCCGACAACACGATCGTACTTTATACGACCGACAATGGTGCCGAAGTCTTCTCGTGGCCGGACGGCGGCACGACTCCGTTTCACGGGGAAAAGAACGCGAGCTGGGAGGGCGGCTACCGCGTTCCCGGCATGATCCGCTGGCCCGGCGTTGTCAAACCTGGGACTGAAATCAACGAACTCATGTCCCATGAAGACTGGGTGCCGACGTTGGTAGCTGCTGCGGGTGAGCCGAACGTGAAGGAGAAGCTGCTCGCCGGGTACCAAGCTGCCGGCAAGAACTTCAAGGTCCACCTGGACGGCTATGATCAGCGTGCTCTGCTGGCCGGTAGCGGGCCAACCAAGCGTAAGGAGTTCTTCTATTGGACCGATGACGGCAACCTTGCCGCTCTTCGCTATGACCGCTGGAAGCTCCTGTTTCTGGAGCAGCGAGCGAACGGAATCGATGTGTGGCAGGATCCGCTGGTACCGCTTCGGCTCCCCAAACTCACGGACCTTCGCGCGGATCCTTTCGAGCGGGCTCAGTTCGATTCGGGCGAATATGTCACCTGGCGGCTCGAACGTGCTTTTGCCCTTGTCCCCGCGCAGGACGTGGTTGCCCAGCACCTGAAATCATATGTCGAGTTTCCGCCGCGGCAGAAGCCAGGCAGCTTTTCGCTCGATCAGGTGCTCGCAAAGCTACAGGAGGGCAGCAGCGGCAAGCGCTGACTTGAACTCCGCCGAGCTACGTCAATTTGCGGCCGTAACCCGTGGCGGCTCGGAACTCGGAGCTACGGCCTCGCGCGCCATGGCACGCGATTGAGCCGAAAGCGATGTGAAATTTATTGCGGATGGAGGACTCGATCTCGCCGACGCCGGACACGACGTCGGCCAAGCCGATCGTCCGGAAATACTAGTGGGAGAGCAAAAGCAAGGCACCTTCAATGAGCGCAAGCGTCTCCAACGGTGAGCGTTCCCTTCGCGTCGGCTTCCGGACGTCGATCATCACCGTGTTCATTGCGGTCGTGCTGCTGGTCGGGCTGACGCTCGTCTATTTGAGCTTCGCGCGCGTCACCGACATCACCCGGAGCGCAGCCGGCACCTTCATCGATAAGGTCGCACAGCTCGGGGCGGACCGGATCGACTCGCAGTTCAAGAATGTTCGCGATTGCCTCGATATCCTGGGCGGACTTCCCTCAGTCCAGTCCGCGGACATCGACGACAACACGAAGCTCTATGGCCTGATGGCGGCAATGCTGCGCAACAACGAGCCGCTGTTCAACCTCTATGTCGGCTACGAAGACGGCTCGTTCCTCGAGATGGACATGATCGATCGCGCTGGCCCCGCCTTCCGGTCGAGCCTGAACGCCCCGGAGGACGCGACATTCCGCCTCGTTGCGATTTCCCGGACCGGCCCGGCGGCTCACCCTGCCACCACGATGCTCCTGTCGGACAACCTCATCCCACTCGAAGAGAAGCCGGGGCCAGGCGATTACGATCCGCGGCAGCGGCGTTGGTATACCGACGCTTTCAGGAGGGAAGGCACTCTTCTCACCGGCCCTTACGTGTTTTTCGCGACAGGGCTTCCCGGCTACACGCTGCGCATTCCGCTGAAGGAGGGACGGCGCGGTGTTGTCGCGGGCGACATCCTGCTCAGCCAGTCCGAGGCGCTCCTCCGGCGGCAGCAGCTCGGCTCCGGAACGGCCTTCCTGTTCAACGATGACGGACGGATCGTGGCCCATCCGGAGATGAGCAAGCTGATGACGGATTTCCGAGGTCGCGGAGACGAGCTGCCGAAGATCGAGGCGACAAATCTTGGGGGCCTCTCCCAGGCGGTGCGGGCGGCAGAGGCAGGTGGGCACGCTCACCAGTTCCTGTCGGACAAGGCGGGACGGACCTACGTTGCGGCGTTCCAGAAGGTCGAGAGCGCGGGTGCAGCCAATGTCAGGCTCGCCGTGGTCGCCCCGCTGGACGAGTTCTTCGCCGAGATCATCGCCGAACGTCGCACCCTGTTCGTCACGGCGCTTGGGTTCGTCGCCGCCATGGTGCCGCTGGCATTCTGGATCGGTTCGCTGCTGGCGCGATCGTTGCGCGAACTCGCCCGGCAGACCGACGAGATCCAGCATTTCCAGCTCACGGAGCGCCCGAAGCTTCGCTCGATGATCCAGGAGATCGACGACCTGGCCCGTTCGGTCTTCACCATGCGCACCGTGATCCGCAATTTTTCGAGCTTCGTACCAAAGCAGATCGTGCGCCAACTGATCGAATCCGGCGCATCGCTCGCGCTCGGCGGCACGTGGCGCGAGATCACCGTCTTGTTCACCGACGTGGCCGATTTCACTGCGAAGACCGAGAAGGCGGATCCGTCGCAGGTCATGATCTATACCTCGCGATATTTTGCGGCCCTGTCGGAAGTCATCATGGCCAACCAGGGCACGGTCGACAAATTCATTGGCGACGCCGTCATGGCATTTTGGAATGCACCGGCTGATGATGCAGAGCACGCCGTCAACGCTTGCCGGGCCGTGCTCGCGTGTTTGCGCAGGAACGAGCAGTTGAACGCGACGTTCGAAGCGGAGGGCTGGCCGCCCTTCGCCACGCGCTTTGGCCTGCATTCGGGCGACGCCGTCGTCGGAAACGTCGGCTCGGCCGATCGAATGAACTACACGGCTCTCGGTGCCACGATCAACCTGGCCTCGCGGCTCGAGGGGCTGAACAAGAGCTACGGCACGCGCGTGCTGGTTTCCGCGGCCGTGAAAGATCGCGCGGAAACTCACTTCGTCTTCCGCTGCGTCGATCGCATTCAGCCGAAGGGATTCGCGGAATCCTTTCCGCTATTTGAGCTCCGATGCGAGCGGACGGGCGATATCAGCTCCGAACTGGAGTTCTGCCGGCGATGGGATGCCGTCTACGCCATTGTCGAACGCCGCGATGACGCGGCCGCTCTCGGTATGGTGTCGGAGTTTCTGTCGAACCATCCCGAAGATCGCGTCGCTCAGCTTCATGCGGAGCGTCTCCGCTCGGCTGATGTCATTCCGCTGCCCCGTCAGGCGGGGAGGCATCACACATGAGCGCTGCCCTGTCACAACGCCTCGATCGGCGGCAGGTTCTGAAGCGCGCGGCAGGTGTCGCGATCGGCTCGATGCTCGCTGCGCCATCGGTGGCGCAAGCCAGAACGAAGTTGCGGCTGGGCTACCTTCACGTGGTCGCGGTCGACGGGCATATCTGGACCGGGCTGGATCGTGGCTCCTTCGACAAGCAAGGCCTCGATTTCGAGCTGCATGAGTTCAACACGGGGCCGGAGGTTTTCGAGGCCATGGCTGACGGTCGGTTGGACGTGCTGTCCGCCGGCGGCGTGATCTCCAATTATCTCGCACTCGGGCGGGGACGCGCCTTCGTCATGAACGATATCGAGGTCGCAACGGCTCAGCTCTGGGTGAGGCCAGCCCTCGGCGTCAGCACGTTTGCCGATCTCAAGGGAAAGCGGATCGCGACGACGACCAGGACCACGGCGCATATCTTCCTGGACCGGGCGCTCCGCGCCAACAACGTGGATCCGTCGCAAGTCGAGATCATCGATCGCAACATGTCCGGCGCGGTGCGGGCCTTCATGTCCGGCGAGGTGCCGGCCGTAGCGCTCTGGGTGCCATTCAACATCACGGTCCGCGAGGAAATACCGGACGCCATCAAGCTGGTAGACGCCTCCGCCTTCTATCCCCAATCCGCCGTCCTCGGCGGATGGGTAGCGAGACCAGACTATTACGCGGACAACAAGGAGGTGCTGGTCCGGATCATCCGCGCCTGGGCGGAAGCCAACGACTACATGGTGCGCAATCCCGGGCCGGCGGCTCAGACGCTGCATGACAATCACTACAGCCAGGCGAAGCTCTCGGACGTCAGCGAGGCTTTCAAGGCCGAGAAGATGTTCACGTCGAGAGAATGGAAACGGCTCTACACGGATGGGACCGTGGTCAAATGGCTCCAGCAAGTCAGCGACTTCTTCATTGCAGAGGGCCGTATCCCCAATCCAGTCCCCGCGGCCGACTATTTCGACCCCAGCCTTTATCTGGCCGAGATCAAATGAGCCTCATCCGCCAGTCCAGCCGGCCGTTTCGCTGTTGCGGCAGGAGGCGCCAGTGATCACCAGCGATCAAATCGACTGGGCGCTGGAGCGGCTCGCCGCCACCCTGACGCCGGATTTCTCTTGAGGCTGTGTCGGAAGATCGCATGCCGGCGGCGGCCAACCACGAGTTAGCGGTCCGGCCAGAACCGGACTCGTGCAGCGCAGCAATAGTGACGCATGGTCCTAAGGCAAGACTGTGCGTGATCCCGGCAACCGGACGAACGGGGTGCGTGGAACCTATCGGAGCGACGGACGTTTTTGTCCGCGAATGAGCAGCGCCGTGCCCGGCGCAGCAAGCGCCGAGGCCGGAGGCGCAGAGCTGCGCGGATCGGAGTAATGCTCATGAGACTCACTCTTTCAGTCATCAAAGCTGACGTTGGCTCCATTGGCGGGCACACGAAACCGTCTTCACGCATGATCGCGACTGTCGAGGGCGAGGTTGCCAAGGCGATCTGCAATGGTCTGCTGATCGACGGCTTCATCTGCCACACCGGCGATGACATTGCGATCATCATGACGCACACACGGGGGGAAGGAAGCTCCGAGATCCATCAACTCGCCTGGAAGACGTTCCTGGCGGCCACCTCGGTCGCGAAGACCTCCGGGCTCTATGGTGCTGGCCAGGATCTTCTCGCCGACGCGCCTTCCGGGAACATTCGCGGCGCCGGCCCAGGCGTCGCCGAGCTCAGCTTCGACCACAGCCTCTCCGGCCTGCGACCCGCGGAATCCTTTATGGTGTTCGCGGCCGACAAATGCGGCCCCGGCGCCTACAACCTGCCGCTCTATCTCGCCTTCGCCGACCCCATGTACTGCGCTGGGCTGATGCTGCCTCCGATGATCCAGGGATTCCGTTTCCATATCATCGACATGGACAACACAGCCGGCGACAGCCTGCTCGAGCTCGACGCACCCGCCGACAGCTACCACATTGCCGCCCTGCTTCGCGACAACGAGCGCTTTGGCATCGATCGCATCATTTCTCGAACCCATGGCGAGGTCGCCGCGGCCGTTTCGGCACAGCGCCTCCACGCGATCGCAGGCAAGTACACCGGCAAGGATGATCCAGTCGCGATCGTCAGGAACCAGGGGATTTTTCCAGCTCCGGAGGAGATAATCTCGCCGTTCGCCAAAGCGCACTTCGTGGGCGGCGATGCACGCGGCTCGCATGTGATGCCGCTCATGCCGGTGCCACTCAACACCCCCGTTACCGGCATGTACTGCCTGCCGATCGTTTCTTGCGTCGGCTTTTCGATCGACAGGGAAGGCCGGTTTGCCGAGTCCTACACCGATTTCTTCGACAACCCGGCGTGGGATGAGGTCCGCCGGCGCGCCCAGCGCAAGGCTATCGAGATGCGCAGCCAAGGTTGGTCTGGCGCCGCCATGCTGCCCTATTCCGAACTGGAATATGGCGGCTTCCGCGACACCGTATCCGGACTGCTGAAGCGTTTTCGATTGCGCGACGACCGCAAGCCGGAAGCGGCCGAGTAGCGACCGCCTTCAATCAGAAGCTGGAGCGACGTTCACCGTTCAATCGACAGATGCAGTCGCTATGACGACATGCCGATCCGGGAGGTGGATATGGCCAAAAAACGCATCGGCATTCTCACGGGCGGCGGCGACGTCGCCGGCCTCAATGCAGTCATCAAGAGCGTGACTTATCGCGGCAGTGAGGACGACATCGAGGTTGTCGGTCTGCGCCGTGGTTGGGAGGCGCTCACGCACCTGAACCTCGACGATCCAAACAGCAGGTCCCACTACGTCATCCCGCTGAACCGTGAAAACACTCGAACCATCGACCGGCGCGGCGGCACCGTGCTGCACTCGAGCCGCGTCAATCCCTCCAAAATACAAAAGCTGCCCTATCATCTCGTCGGCAATGATGTTCCGGTCTCGCTGAGCACCAACGGCGGCATCGCGACAAAGACGTGGGACCTCACCAGCCGGGTGCTCGCCAACCTCTCGGGACTTGGCATCGAACACCTGATCGCCATCGGCGGCGACGACACACTCAGTTATGCGGCCAAGCTCAACGAACTCGGCGTCAAGATCATCGCCATCCCGAAGACGATGGATAATGACGTCCGCAACACCGAGTACTGCATCGGCTTCTCGACCGCGATCACCCGCGCCAGCGATGCCATCCAGCGGCAGCGCACGACAGTCGGCTCGCATGAGCGAATTGGCATTTTCCGCGTCTTTGGCCGCGATGCCGGATTTACGGCACTCTACACCGCGTATGCGACCTCGATACGATGCGTCATACCGGAGTATAAGGTCGACCTCGACAAGCTGATCCGGTTGCTCATCGAGGACAAGCGCGCCAATCCAAGCAACTACGCGCTGATCGTGCTCAGCGAGGGAGCTCAGTGGGAAGGCTACAAGCTGCGGGAATACGGCGAGCCCGACGCCTACGGTCACCGCAAGAAGGCCAACGTGGCGGAATCGCTTGCCGACGAGATCAAGCAGCGCACCGGCGAGGAGACGATCATCTCCGATCTCACCTACGATTTGCGATCGGGCGATCCGGACTTCATCGACAAGCTTGTGGCCCTGACTTTCGGTAACATGGCCTACGATGCCATGCTGGAAAGCAAGACCGGCCTCATGTCGGCGCTGGTCGAGGGCCGCTACGACCTCGTGCCCATCCCTGACGCCAAGCTCGGTCCGCGCAAATTGGACGTTGCGAGCAGCTACAACACGGAGCGCTACCGCCCCATCTACGCCAACAAGCAGGGACTGCCGATCTTTCTCAACCGCGCGTCCTAGCGCGTCGACTGGGCGCTGGAGTGGCTCGCCACCACCTGACGCAGAATCTTGAGAGCCTGCGTCGGAAGATCGCAATGCCGGTCGTGGCCGAGAACGAACGATTCCGCCGGCTGTGCGTTGAACGTCGTGGGCGATTACGAAGTGGGAGCGACAATCATGCTTCCGCGTGGCGTTTGCCTGACGGCTGCTTTAGTTGGTGTCTCGATGCTGACGGCGGGCATCAGTGCGCTCGCCCAAGGACCCGGCCAGGGACATGGAAGGGGCGGGCCACCCGGCCCAGCCGCAGCGCGGCCAGCAGCACCACCGGCCATGTCACGTCCGGCGGCGCCGCCAGCCATGGCACGTCCCGCCGCGCCGTCATTCCATCCGCCGGCCATGGCGCCACGTCCGGCGCCGCATATGGCCTCACCGCCACCTCGCCCGGCCCCGCACTTCGCTGCACCGCCATCGCGTCCGAGCCCACATTTCGCTGCGCCGCCGCGAGCGGCCCCGCGTGTGGCAGCGCCGCGGCCTGAATTCCATCGGGCGCCGGCCGCACCGCAACGCCCGGCCATGGCACCACGACCGTCACCGCACATCGCCGCCCCGTCGCGGCCCAGCGCACCGCCCGCCGCGAGCGAGCGGCTGTCGCGGCACGATCAGATCGAACAGCGCGCGCAACAGCGCCAGCAGCAAATCCAGCAGCGCCAGCAAATGGTGCAGCAGCGGCAGCGCGAGATGCTGTCGCGCCAGACGACGGAGCGTCAGGCCCGCATCGATCGCCTCCAGCAGCGCGTGCAGCAACTCCAGTCGCAGAAGCCGGAAGGGGCGCGGGCGCTGCGCGAGCAACAACGGACACTCCAGACGCAGAACCGCTTGCTTGAACGTGAGCAGCGCGCCCAGCAGAGTGACCTGGCGCGCCAGCAGCGGCTTGGGCTCCAGGCCCCGGCCGGGCGGACGCCGGCGGCTGCGGCCGCCGTGGAGGCCGCCCAGCGCGGGCGGTTCGCGGAGCGGTTCCGCGGGCAGGCAACTGCGCAGACTCAAGCGGCGGTCGTGACCCGCGAGAGCGGCTGGGCTCCCCGGCAGGCCTGGCGTCACCGCCATCCCGCGGTGTTCGTGGCGTGGCTCGGCCCGGTGTTCTGGCCATACGCTTACTCCGACATTTTTGACTACACGTTCTGGTCCTATGCTTACGAGCCCGGCTATTGGGCCTACGCCTATGACGACTTCGTCGATACCGTATTCTGGGGCAGTGGCAGCCCCTATTCCGCCTATGCCAGCACCAATCCGTATGACTATCCGCAAGCCGGCGGCGGCTACCGCGCACGGTCGCGCGCCAGCGCGAGTCCGCAAACGCTCCAGCAATTGTGCAGCACGCCGGACAGGGGCGTCACCGCCTGGCCGCTCGCCGATATCGCGCGAGCCGTGCAGCCGACGCCGGAGCAACGCGCGCTGCTCGACGAGTTGAAGACCGCAGCGGCCAAGGCTGCCGATGTATTCAAGGATACCTGCGCGGAGACCTATGCACTTACTCCGCCCGGCCGCCTGCGCGCGATGATGAACCGCATCAGCGCGACGCTGGAAGCCGTCAAGATCGTGCGACCGGCCCTGGAGAATTTCTACAACTCGCTCAGCGACGAACAGCAGGCGCGCTTCAACGCGCTCGGCCCCAATGTCGGCGACCGCTCGTCCCAGCAGCAGGAAGCGAGTAGCGAGACCTGCGGTGATCCCAAGTCCAGCCTGACCCAATTGCCGATCCAGAGGATCGAGGCCGTACTTCACCCCGCAGGCAAGCAGAAGGACGCGCTCGACCGCCTCAGCGAAGCGACCGCGAAGGGAGTTGAAGGCCTGCAGGCTGCCTGTCCGAACGATGTGCCCCTGACGCCGGTCGGACGGCTCGAGGCGATGCAGAGCCGGCTCGAGGCCATGCTGACGGCCGCCAAGCTGGTCGAACCGGCGCTGGACGAGTTCTACGCCACGCTGAGCAGCGAGCAGAAGGCGCGCTTCAACACGCTGCAGCAGGTCGCAGGCCCGTAGGGCAGAGTCGCGCTCTGATCTCATGCGGAAATCGTCTACCGCCCAGCATCATTCGTGCTTGTGATCGCTTGAGGCTGCTCGATCTCATTCGAGCCAATGGCGTTGCATTGTTGGTAGTGAGAAGACAGCTCGAGATCAGCCAGATGATCCCAGTATTCTGCTTTTGCGAGCAGCTTCCACTTGTTCATGCTGTTGTACGCGGCCTGTTGGCGGCACAGTGAGCTCATCGCACGCAAGCGTCGCACTTTCTCCACTGCGAACCTCCCTTCGCGCCTGCTTGTTCACAAGCGCATTTGTGTGGTCAGAGCTTCGCAGATCGAATTGACGAGTGATAGTCCGGGATTCGCCGGTGAATCGATGATAGCGCAATCGTCTGACTTTTCACCGATCGGTCGCGCCAGCGAATTTAATCGCAACACTGGCTTGGCCCCAGCGCATTGAATCGTAGGATCGTCCCTGGCGGCTTTCGCCGCAATAAATCACGCCGGTGCCCTCGGCAAAGCTTGCCGGCCTTGTCACGCCGACTACAACAATGGCCCCGACGGTTGCACGTCGGGGCCATTCAAGATCAACAGGCATGGGTACATCCGCCGTGCCTGCTGATCGTTGATGCCACTGATTACCGCATCCGATCTGGCACAGACTGTGGCGCGGCTGCGGCATCGGGATGATGTTATTCTGCCTGAAAGCTGATGGTCCATCATTGGTGGTACTCCGACCAGCTCGCTGCTTCGCCTGTGTTCTGGCTCGCGATGGGGCATTCGCGACCGGGTCGAGCGGGCAGCAAGTCCAACCAATGTCCGTTCTACCGTTCGATGCAGGTGCGCAGCACCTCGTTCATAGGCTTGCCCCACCAGTCGTTGGAGAAGATCTCGATCTCCGAATAGACGCATACGCGTTAGTCGATTTGCGATAGCCATCGCGCTGCGCTTGATCTATCTTTTCATGAGGGGCGGAGAACGTTCGAGGAGCCCTGCGAGCAACCTCCGACCCAATGACCGATCATGGGTGGAATAGGAGGACATCATGCAGAGCATGGCCACCGAAACCTTCATCGGCAATATGCGCGGCCCGGTTATCAGGCGAATGGATGCCGACTATGACGCCGTGCGGAGCCTCTACAACGGAATGATCGACAAGAGTCCAATGATGATCGCACGGTGCGCCGACGTTGCTGATGTCGTCGTAGCCGTCAATTTTGCAAGGGACAATGATCTTCAGGTCGCGATCCGCGGAGGCGGCCACAATGGGCCGGGCCTCAGCAGTGTCGAAGACGGACTGATGATCGACATGTCGATGATGAAAGGCGTGCGGGTTGATCCCGGCGCTCGTACCGTCCGCGTCGGTCCCGGCTGCTCGCAAGGCGATGTCGACCACGCGACGCACATCTACGGGCTTGCCGTGCCGGCCGGCATTGTATCGACCACTGGGATCGCCGGCCTTACGCTCGGCGGCGGCACAGGATACCTCACCCGCAAGTATGGTCTCACCATCGACAATCTCCTTGAGGCTGATGTCGTGCTCGCCGATGGACGCATCGTCACCGCCAACAAGTCGGAGAACGCCGACCTTTATTGGGGCCTGCGCGGGGGCGGCGGCAATTTCGGCATCGTGACGAGCTTCCTGTTCCAGGCTCATCCTGTGAATGTGGTATATGCCGGTCCGATCTTCTGGAATCTCGAAAATGCCCGGACCGTGATGCAGAAGTACAGGGATTTCCTCCGCAGCGCTCCCGAGGAACTCGGGGCCTTTGTCGGCTTGAAGACCGTTCCGCCGATGGACCCATTCCCGCCGGATCACCAGGGCAAGCGTGCCTGCGCCATCATTGCCTGCTATAATGGTCCGGCAGAAGACGGCAAGGCGATCATAGCGGGGTTGCTCGGTGAGCTGCCCCCGCCGCTCTTCAATTGGATGGGCGAGATGCCCTATCCGGCGCTCCAGTCCATGTTCGATCCGTTCTTCCCGAAAGGTCTACAGTGGTACTGGCGCGGCGATTTCGTGAAAGAACTGACCGACGAAGCAATTGACGTCCATATCGAGCAGGCCCGGAAAGCACCGAGCCCGCTGTCGCTCATGCATCTCTATCCGATCGATGGCGCCGTCCACCGCGTCGGCAAGAGCGACACCGCCTGGAACACGCGCGACGCGACCTGGTCGATGGTCATCGCCGGCATCGATCCCAATCCGCAAAAAGCAGGCGAAATCACGCGCTGGACCAAGGGCTATTGGGAGGCCGTGCATCCTTACTCGGCCGACGGCGGCTATGTGAATTTCATGATGGAGGATGGAGACGACAGCAGACTTAGGGCTACTTACGGCGACAACTACGACCGCCTCGTCGCCTTGAAGACCAAGTACGATCCGACGAACTTCTTCCACATGAACCAGAACATCAGACCGCTGCACTCGTAGACGATCACACCTGCTACACGGATCGGTCGCGCCTAATGACGTGTTGGAGCGCTCTGTCGCATCGAAGATCGAGGGAGCGCTCCCCTGAGTCACCGAGATCTTAATCTAAACCACCGTCTTGTGCCGCGAAATGCAGGTCCGGAGCACCTCGTCCATCGGCTTGCTCCACCAGTCGTTGGAGAAGATCTCGATCTCCGAAAAGCCGGCATAGCCCTGCGCTTCGACTGCCTGACGCACCGCTTTGATGTCGATGACGCCGTCGCCCATCATGCCGCGGTCGTTGAGGATGTCTTTGGTCGGCACCAGCCAGTCGCAGACGTGGAAGGCGAGCAATCGATCCCGGCCGGCGCGCGCGATCTGGCCCATCAGCTCCGGGTCCCACCAGATGTGATAGACGTCGAGCGCGACCCCGAGCATGCCGCTGCGGCCGGGATCGAGCCGGTCGCAGATGTCGAGCGCCTGTTTCGTGGTGTTCACGCAAGCACGGTCGGCCGCATAGGCAGGGTGCAAGGGCTCGATCGCCAGCGGCAGCTTTGCCTGTCTCGCGTAGTCGAGCATCTCGGCGAGCGCTTCCTCGACCTGCCCGCGCGCCGCGGCGATGTCCTTCGACGCCTCGCTGCCCGGCCGCGAATATTGCGGCAGGCCGCCGACGACGAGGACGATGCAGGAGGCGCCCAGCGCCTTGGCCTCGTCGACGCAGCGGCGATTGTCGTCGCGCACCTCGCCCCGGCGCGAGGCGTCCGAGGTGAACATGCCGCCGCGGCAATAGCCTGAGAGATCAAGGCCGGCATAGCGCACCGCGCGCGCGGCACGGTCGAGCCCGACGGTCGCGACCTGGTCGCGCCAGGGATCGATGGCGCGGATGCCATGCTTCGCACAGGCATCGATGATCTCGACGAGATCTCCCTGCTTGCGGACTGTCGCCGTGTTCAGCGACAGCCAGCGATGGTCGGACGAAAAGTCGCGCATCAGGGTTCGATACCGTGGGTGGCGAGCACGGTCTTCATCCGCTGCGTCGCGAGTTCGGGGTTGGCGAGCAAGCCGGCCCTGTCGGCGAGACGGAACAGCTCGGCCAGATGCAACGTGGAGCGCGTGCTCTCCTGTCCCCCGACCATGGTGAAATGATCCTGATGGCCGTTGAGATACGCCATGAACACCACGCCGGTCTTGTAAAAGCGCGTCGGCGCCTTGAAGATGTGACGCGACAGCGGCACCGTCGGTCCCAGCACATCGTGGAAGCCAGCCTCGTCCCCGGCCGCCAGCCGTGACAATGCATAGGACGCCGCCGGCGCGATCGCATCGAAGATGCCGAGCAGCGCGTGCGAAAAGCCTTGGCTATCGCCGGCAATCAGCTCCGCGTAATTGAAATCGTCGCCGGTGTACATCTTGATGCGCTCGTCGAGGCGACGGCGCATGTCGATCTCGCGCTGCTTGTCGAGCAGCGAGACCTTGACGCCGTCGACCTTGGCGGCATTGCCGTTGATGATGGCGACCGCCGTGTCCATTGCCTTGTCGATATCCTTGGTGCCCCAGTATCCCGTCAGCGCCGGATCGAACATGTCGCCGAGCCAGTGGATGATGACGGGCTCACGGACTTGCGAGAGCACGCGGTCATAGACCCTGGCGTAGTCCTCGGCGTTGCGCCCCAGTTTGGCCAGCGCGCGCGAGGCCATCAGGATGATGCGGCCACCGACCTTCTCGACCGCCGAGATCTGCTCCTCATAGGCGCGGATGACGTCGTCGAGACTCCTGGCATCCTCCACGGCGAGATGATCCGTGCCTGCACCGGAGAACACCAGCGCATTGCGCCGCTTGGCGGCGCCGACCGAGCGCGTGATCAGCTCCAGCGAGGTTGGCCAGTCCAGCCCCATGCCACGCTGCGCGGTGTCCATGGCTTCGGCAACGCCGAGACCGAGGTCCCAGACATGCTCGCGGAAGGCAATGGTCTTGTCCCAGTCGACGGCAACCGACAGCCAGGGATCATTGTCGGCGAAGGGATCGGCCACCGTGTGCACGGCCGAGAAGGCGATGCGGTTGAGCGGCCCCTCGAGCTTTTTGGGGAACGTGCGCGAGGCCGCGAGCCGGTAGGTCTCAAGCGAGCGATCGGTCTTCGGCAGCTTCAGCGACAATGACGACATCGGCTGGACGGGCTTGTTCATGATTTCTGACCTCTCCCCGTCATTGCGAGGAACGAAGCGACGAAGCAATCCAGACTGACTCTGCAGAAAGATCCTGGAGTGCTTCGCTCCGCTCGCAATGACGGCTTAGCAGATTTCTGACCTTACACTTTGATCGGGGCGACATCGACCCAGCGCCGCTCCTTCCAGCTCTTCAGCGCGCATTCGGCGAGCTGCACGCCCTTGGCGCCTTCGAGCAGCGTGAACTTGTAAGGAGCGCCCTCGTAGACGTGGCGAATGAACATTTCCCACTGTTCCTTGAAACCGTTATCGTAGGTGACGTTGTCGGGCATCTTCTGCCAGTCGCCGTAGAAATCGTGCAGCCGCTTCTCGTCGGGATTCCACACCGGACGAGGCGTCGCCTGCCGCGCCTGGATCATGCAGTCGGTGAGCCCCGCGACGGCCGAGCCCAGCGTGCCGTCGACCTGGAAGGTGACGAGGTCGTCGCGGTAGACCCGCGTCACCCAGGACATGTTGATGTGAGCGATGATGCCGCCCTCGAGCTGGAACGTCGCGTAAGCGGAATCATCCGCAGTCGCCTTGTACTTCTTGCCCTGCTCGTCGAAGCGTTCGAGGATATCGGTGTTGCCGATGCAGCTGACGCTCTGAACATTGCCGAAGAGGTTGTCGAGCACGTAGCGCCAGTGGCAGACCATATCCAGGATGATGCCGCCGCCGTCCTCGCTGCGATAATTCCAGGACGGCCGCTGCGCCTCCTGCCAGCCGCCTTCGAATACCCAATAGCCGAACTCGCCGCGTACCGACAGGATACGGCCGAAGAAGCCGGAGTCGCGCAGAAAGGCGATCTTCTTCAGGCCGGGCAGGAACAGCTTGTCCTGCACCGTGCCGTGCTTGACGCCCTTGGCGTTGGCGAGCTTCACGACCTCGACGGCTTCCTCGAAATTGGTCGCGATCGGCTTCTCGCAATAGACGTGCTTGCCGGCATTGATGGCCTGGGTCAGCAGGCCCGGCCGGGCCTGCGTGGTCGCGGCGTCGAAGAACATGGTGTCGTTCTTGTCGGCAAGCGCGGCATCGAGGTCGGTGGTCCAGCGCGTGATGTTGTAGCGCTTCGCAAGCGCCTCGACCTTCTCGGCGTTGCGGCCGACCAGGATCGGATCGGGCATGACGCGGTCGCCGTTCTTCAGGCGGACACCGCCCTGCTCGCGGATCGCCACGATCGAGCGGATCAGATGCTGGTTGAGCCCCATTCGGCCGGTGACGCCGTTCATGATGAGGCCGAGGCGTTGGGTGGTCATGCCAGATACTCCTGAAGTGATTTTGGCTGTTCGAGCGGACGGAGCGCCGACCACTCCGGATGGACCGAGGACGCAAAGCCCGTTGCGTGAAGCGATCCCGTCAGCAGATCGCCGTCGTGAATTTTGAGCCTGATGCCATGCCCGGCGTCGGCATAGAGATCGGGATGCGCGGCCGCGAAGGCTTGCGCTTCCGCGGCCGGCGTGTCGCCGAAGCCATCGACATAGTGGTGGCCGTTTCGTTCGGCATGGGTGGCGCCGATGAAGGCGGCGAGCGCGAGATCCTGTTGCACGGCGAGGCCGGCCTGACAGGTTAGATCTTCACCAGTCACGAAGAACGGCACGCCGTCCGCGCTCCATTTCGCCGCGCGTGTCGCGTTGACCACCGACTTGTAGAGTCCCTTGCAGGATTTTGACGAAATGCCGCAATAGCCCAGCGCACGCGCGGCGGCGAAGGCATCGTAGGAATCGTCGGCCTCGTCGATGATGAAGCCGTGCGAGGCCAGCGGTCCCAGCGGCGATTGTCGCGTGATATCGCGCGGCATCGGCTGCTCGACATAGAGCAGGCGCGCGGCGATCGGGCGTAACGCGGCGTCATGATCGAGCCGGTCCATCAGCGCCTCCAACGCAGCGAGATCCGCATACTGCTCGTTGGCGTCGAGCGTCACCTTGGAGTCGCGCCCGAGCGTGTCGAGCTCCTTGCCGATACGCGCCAGTCGCGCGGCATCGGCTGCAGGATCGCCCGACAGCTTGAGCTTGAAGTAGCGAGCACCGGCGTTCTCGCGTGGATCGGCAACACCGCCCTCACCTTCCACCGCATCATCAAGGCCGACGGTGTGCCTGACGGCAACACGCTCCAGCGGCACACGGCCGGAGAGAAACGTCCTGATGTCCCTCTCGCTCAGATCAGGAGACAGCCGCGTATCAATGCCGGCGATATTGCCGGCCATGCCATCAAAGAAGTTGGTCACGAGGGCGCGGAGCAGCGCATCGAGAATGGCCTTGTCGATCTCGGCGGGGCCATAAGCCGCAGCAAGCGCCGGAATGTTCTTATTCGCACACGTCGCGATCTGCGCGCCGATGCACGAGGCATGCAGATCGAAGGCGGTCTGATACAGGCTGCGCGCCAGATAGAGCCCGCGCGCAATCTCGAGCGACCGTCGCAGCCCATCTACCGTCTGTGCCGGCGACAGCTCCGGCCGCTTGTCGAACCATTTCGGCACCAGCAGCTCGGCACTGGCGCCGACCGCGCTCCCCCTGCCCTCGACCTCGATCTCGACCCGGACGAACAGCTGCGGTGTCGCGTTGATGGTGACGGCGCCGAAGCGGAACGGCCGCGCGAAATGCACGGGGCGTTCGAAAAAGGCGATGTCTCGCAGCTTCAGGCGGGGTGACATGATCGTCAGTCCAGTGCACCTTGCGAGAAGAAATGCTTGCGGATGCGTTGCACGAGCTCGGTGAAAACAGGATCGGCCATCACATCGAGCGAGCGCGGGCGCGGCAGCGGCACGTCGTAGATCGCGGCGACCGCGCCGGGACGTTCGGTCATGACCAGCACGCGGTCGGCGAGAAACACGGCCTCGGGAATCGAGTGCGTGATCAGCAGCACCGTCTTCTTCGTCTCGCGCTGGATCCGCATCAGCTCGACGTTCATGCGCTCGCGCGTCAGCGCATCGAGCGCGCCGAACGGCTCGTCCATCAGCATGATCTTGGGATCGTGTACCAGCGCACGGCAGATCGAGGCGCGTTGCTGCATCCCGCCGGAGAGTTGCCACGGCAGCTTCTTCTCGAAGCCTTCGAGGCCGACCAGCTTCAAGAGCTCCTTGGCGCGGGCGAGGTATTTGTCCCGGGCCAGGCGCTTCATGTCGATCGGCAGCATCACGTTGTTGAGGATGTTGCGCCAAGGCAAGAGCAGCGCGTTCTGGAACACGATGCCGACATTGCCGTGCGGCGACGTGACCTTCTCACCTTCGACCAGGATCTCGCCCGTGGTCGGCGGCAGCAGGCCCGAGATCAGCTTGAGCAGCGTGGACTTGCCGCAGCCGGAGGGGCCGACCACGACGAAGAACTCGCCGTCATTGATGTGGAAGTCGAGCGGCCGCAGCGACGGCACATCGCCGTCGCGCGTCCGGTAGGTTTTGGACACGCCTGATAGGTTGATACCAGACGCATCGCCGGCCCGGTCGCTCACCACTCTCAGATGCGCGGCCGGCTGCACGGCTTCGTTCATGACTGTCGCAGGTTTCACGAGCCACTCTTGGGCAGGTAATCGTTGGTGTAGAATGCCCTGGGGTTCTCCTTGGCCTTGGCATCGAGACCGCCATATTCGACCAGCAGATTGACGGTCTCGGTCATGTTCTGGTCGGTGACCTGGAACGGCCGCTTGCTCTTTGTTTCCGCGGTCCGGTAGAGCGGGATGGTCAGCTCAAATCCCTCAGTCAGCGTATCGATCTTGCCGCCCTTCGGATTGGCATCGAGGATCGATTGCGCCGCGGCCTTCGGCTCCTTCTCGGAGGCTTCGACCGCCTTGGTCGTCGCCGACATGAAGCGGCGGACGAGATCGGCATTGGCTTTCACATAGTCGGAATTGGCGATGATGCCGGAGGAAACCATGTTGATGCCGTAGTCGGCGAACTTGATCGGATAGACCTCCTTGCCGGTGGCGTCCTTGATCTTCATCGACTGGTCCATGACGTAGCCGAGCAGGAGATCGGCCTGGCCGTTGATGACGGCGTTGAGCTTGGTCTGGCCGTCGCCGGCGACGGTCTTGAAGTCGCTCTCCTTCAGGCCGGTCTTCTTCAGGAACAGTGGCCAGATCTGCGTCATGGAGTCGGCCGGCGTGATCGCCACCGTCTTACCCTTGATGTCTTCGGGCTTTTTGATGTTCTTGTCGACGAAGCCCATCGCGGACATCGGGCTGGTCTGCAGCAGCACGCCGGTCGCGACCACAGGCGCGCCCTTGATCGCCGCGCGCATCATGGTGGGCACGTCGACATAGCCGAAGTCCGCCGTCTTGGCGGCGACGGCCTGCGTGGTCGCCGCGGAGCCGCGGCCTTCCTGGATCTCGAGGTCGATGCCTTCGGCGGCATAGATGCCCTTGGCCTTGCCGTAGTAGAACGGCGCGTGCTCGCCATAGACGTACCAGTTCAGCATCAGCACGACCTTGTCGGCCGCCTGCGCCGGCACGGCTGCAAACGCCAGCAGCGCCACTGATGCAGCCCCAATCCACCGCTTCATCGTCACTCTCCCTCGTCGTTATGTTTCGGCCGTTGGTGACCGTTGCTTGAATTAAGACGCGAAAATCACGTCCTCGCGCTGGCTGACATGCCAGGGAATGACCAGCTTCTCGATCCGGTCGACCATCCAGAACAGGATCACGCCGAGCAGCGCCAGGATCACCAGCGCCGCGAACATCGTCGGCAGATCGAACGTGCCGATCGAACGCTGCATGACGTAGCCGATGCCGGAATTGGAGCCGACGAACTCGCCGACGACGGCGCCGACCACGGCGAGCGTCACCGACACCTTGAGGCCGGAGAAGATCGCCGGCAGCGCATGCGGCAGGTTCACCGCGCGGAACACCTGGAAGCGGCTGCCCTGCATCGCGCGGGCGAGATCGACCATGTCAGGATCGACTGATTTGAAGCCCTGCACGGCCGAAACCACCACCGGGAAGAAGCCGAGCAGGAAGGCCGAGATCACCTTGGGAATGATGCCGAAGCCGAACCATACCACGAACAGCGGCGCGATCGCGATCTTCGGCACGGATTGCGAGAATACCAGCAACGGATAAACGTAGCTCTCCACCGTCTTCGAGCCCGCGATCAGCATCGCGACGGGAATGCCGAACAGCGCCGACAGCAGGAAGCCGCAGACGGTCGCATAGGTGGTCGGCCAGGACTGGCGCAGCAGCTCCGGCCATTCAGTGCGCAGCACCGCGACGACGTCGGCCGGCGACGGGATCTGGTAGGCCGGGATCTTGAACAGGCGGATCGAAAGATCCCAGGCCACGACGATGAAGACCAGGAACAAGAACGGCCGAACCCAGGCCGCATTCAGCATCTTGGACACCGCACCTTGCGGCTTTGGCTCGGCCAATTTTCACTCCCGGCATTTTCTTCGTTGCGGGGAGAAATTAACCCGTTGGATAAATACTGTCCAGAGGATTCCCTGTGACGTTCGCGGCGGGTTCCGGGTAATTGGGGTGAGTGGCGCCGGCGCTCTCCTGTTCCGGACGCGCTGCAACGCTCTTTGGCGTTGCCCCGCAAAGCCGGGATCCAGAGGCCCCGCGCTCCGCAGTTGCGTGGGCCCCGGCTCTGCAGCGCATCACTTGCGTGCTGCGCTGCGTCCGGGGCACGAGACCGCCCCACCCTCGGTGTCATTCCCCGCGAAAGCGAGGAATCCAGTGCGCCGCGGCCTCTCGATTCAATTACTGCGGTCTCTGGAGTACTGGATCGCCTCGGGCGATGACAGCGGAGGATTTGGCTACGCCGTCTGCACCACGGCCGTGCGCGGCTTCGGCGCCTTCGCAATCTCGAACAGTTCTGCCGAGCGTCCCGTCAGGGCCGCGAGCACGAGGCCGACCATATGGGCCAGCCGCTCATCCTTGGCCTTCTTGTCCAAGAGATCGCGGCCGAAGATCACGCTGAGCGTCGCCGAGTTGGAGAGATAGAAGAAGCTCAGCGCCGCGATCGAGATGTAGAGCTGCACCGGGTCGACGGCGACCTGGAAGTCGCCAGACTCGACGCCGCGGCGCACCACGGTGCGGATCATCTCGACGAAGGGCGAGTGCATCGACTTGACCTTGGTCGATTTCTTCAGGTGCTTTGCGCGGGCAAGGTTCTCTGTCTGGAGCAACGACAGGAATTCCGGATTGCGCAGGAAGTAATTCCAGGTGAACTCGATCAGGCGGCGGATCGCCTCGGGCGGATCGAGATGTTCGAGATCGAGCCCGCGCTCCTCGCTGCGGATCTTGTCATAGGCGCCCTCGAGCACGGCGAGATACAGCTCGTCCTTGTTGCCGACGTGATAGTACAGCATGCGCTTGTTGGCGCCGGCCTTGGCCGCGATACGGTCGACGCGCGCGCCGGCGAGCCCATGGGCGGAAAACTCCTGCTTGGCGGCTTCGAGAATGCGCAGCCGCATCCCCTCGGGGTCGCGCTGCCATTTCAGGGGTCGCTTTGCCTTTGCTGTCGCCAAACCGGGTGCTCGCTGGGTGGTCCAGGTACGCGTGTAACACGCGCCCAGCCCGCCGCATAGAAGTGAAGCGGGCATCTGCCTCAACACCGTCATTGCGAGCGAAGCGAGGCAATCCATGCCGCCGCGGCAACAGTCTGGATTTGCTTCGTCGCAAGGGCTCCTCGCAATGACGGAGGAGAGACCGCCCTAATCCACCGGCTTCGGCGACCGTTCCAGCAGCACCGTCTGGATCCCGCACGTCCCGCTCCGCACCGTCATGATCCGCGTGCCCGGCTTGCGGCCGTTGCGCACCTCGGAGACATCGAGTCCGCTCGCGATCAGGCGGGCGCGGGTGGCGTCGATGTCGGCGACGCGCCAGCTCAGGCCCCAGAGACGGTCATGCGCGGCATCGCCGCCCGCCACGGGGCGGCGGACCACCTCGACGATGAGGTCGCCGCAGCGGAAGAACATCAGCTGTCCCCAATCCTGGTGCGAACGGTCGAGCGCGAGATCGAGCCCGAGCCGCGCGCCGTAGAGCGCGGCGGCGCGCTCGGAATCCTCGGTGGTGATGACGACGTGGTCGAGCCCGTCGATCGGCGCGATGTCGGTCGCGACCGACTTGGGACGCTCGTCGGCGAGTTCGAGGAAGAACATGCGCACGCCGCGCGTCAGCTCGGTGGCGGCGCGGGTGCGCTTCCAATGCAGCACGGCTTCGGTGACGGCATCGCTGCTTTCGACCTCGGCGACCGGGTCCGGCCGCAAGGCCACCCGCTCCAGCCGGCGGTGCATCCTGCCGATGTCTGCGACACGAAAGCACAGGCTGGCGAGCACGCCCTCCTGGCCGTCGAGCAATGCGCGCATACGGTCGGCGGTGACGCTGAAGCCGCTCGGCGCCATCAGCTCGATGGTCATGTTGTCGAGGGTGAACAGCACCCGGTCAGCGCCCTCGCCCGAGTTCTGCCAGGCCGGCGCGCGTGCGAGCAGCGTCTGATACGCCGTCTTGGCCGCACCGATATCGCTCACGAGAACGACGATGTGATCGAGACCGGCGATCATCCTGTACCCTTCTGATCGACTTGGAACCCACAGACCGAAAGACGGCGTTTGTCCGGGCTTGGCATTGGCCCGTGATGGTCGTATTCCCCCACCATGCTGACCTCAAGCGCTTCGGAGCGGTTTTGCGAATAATTTCAGCGTCCCTCCGGAGCGGAACCGGTGTTAGAGTAATTCCGCCGGCCGGGACCACAAGCGCATCACGGACAAGCAATGCAGGCTCTCTTCATCGGACAGACTTATATCGACGTCGTCTTCATCACCGACCACATGCCGACGGGCGACGAGAAGCACGTGGCCTCGGACTACGCGGTCTCCTTCGGCGGCAACGCGGTGACGGCGGCATTCTGCTGCGCCAAGCTCGGCATCGTGCCGGATCTGATCGCCACGGCAGCCAATGACTGGCTCGGGCGCATGTTCCAGGACATGTGCGCGAAGTACGGCATCTCGCTGCACGGGCGCAAGGTCAACCAGTCCTCGCTCTCCTTCATCATGCCCAAGGACGGCAAGCGCGCCATCGTCCGCTGCCGCGATGACTCGCACATCCATCCGTTTCCGATGCTCAATCTCGGCGGCTGCCGCGCGCTGCATGTCGACGGTCACCAGCCCGATGCTGCAATCCATTACGCCAAAGTGTGTCGCGAAGCCGGCATCCTGACTTCGCTCGATGGCGGCGGGCTGCGCACCAACACGCATGAACTGCTCGAATTCATCGACGTCGCGATCGTCGCCGAGCGGTTGTGCGAGCAGATGGACCTGACGCCGGAGAAGATGCTCGACTACCTCAAGGGCCGCGGCTGCAAGATCGGCGGCGTCACCATGGGCGAGAAGGGCCTGCTTTGGTACGACGAAACAGGGACGGTGCAGGTGATGCCGGCGATGCCGATCCCGCGCGAGCGCGTGATCGACACCAACGGCGCCGGCGACGTGTTCCACGGCGCCTATGTCTATTCCTACCTCGCCCATCCCGGCAAAAGCTGGCGCGAGCATTTCGATTTCGCCCGCGCCGCCTCGACCTTCAAGATCCAGCGCCTCGGCAATGAGGCCGGCCTGCCGACGCTCGTCGACATCGCCAAGGTCAGGCACGAGTTCGAGGTCAGGGTGTAGACGTCGGAAGGGTGTGTCATGGGGCGCGTCTTCGTCGCCGGCAGCATCAACATGGATGTGGTGGCGACCGCCGATCGCCATCCCAGGGTCGGCGAGACCGTCGCCGGCCGCCAGGTGCTGTATTTTCCGGGCGGCAAGGGCGCCAACCAGGCGGTCGCGGCGTCACGGCTTGGGGCGCGGACTACGCTGATCGGACGGCTGGGGACGGATTCGTTTGGACGCGAGCTGAAGGCCTTTCTCGGCGGGCAGGGCATCGATCTCGGCTATGTCGTGGAAACGGCGGAGGCGCACACCGGCACGGCCATCATCACCGTGGCCGAGGCCGACAACACCATCGTCGTCATTCCCGGGGCGAACGGGCTGGTCGGCGCTGACGACGTCGAGGTCGTGCCGCTGCTGGCGGGCGACGTCGCCGTCAGCCAGTTCGAGATTCCACTGCCGGCCATCGCCGCGTTCTTCCGGCGCGCCCGCGCCGCCGCGGCCACGACGCTGCTCAACCCCGCACCGGCACAGGCAATGCCCGGCGAGCTGCTTGCACTCGTCGACATCCTCGTGCTGAACGAGACGGAGCTCGGCTTCCTCGCCGGCCACGAGCTCTCCGAGAGCGACGGGGCCGCACAGATCATCGCTGTGGCGCGGCAGGTCCAAGCGCGGGAGGACCAGACCATCTGCGTCACGCTCGGCAAGCGCGGCGTGCTCGCGCTGGCGGGGCGCGAGGAGATTGCCGTGCCGGGGCGCGCGGTGAAGGCACTCGACACCACAGGCGCCGGCGATTGTTTCGTCGGCGCGCTGGCCGCGCAATTGGCCGACGATGTGTCCTTGCGCGCCGCCCTCGCCTTCGCCAACACCGCTGCCTCCATCAGCGTGCAGCGCATGGGCGCGGGGTCGTCGATGCCGACGGCGAAGGAAGTGGCGGCGGTGTTGTAGCGCTAAGCACTTATGCCAACGCGCCCTTCAGATCAAAGCTCTCGTCTGCGGCCTGCTCCGGCGTGATGGTGCGATCCATGGCCTGCAAGCGGCGGCCGAACATGTGATCGCCGGCGCGGTTGATGGATTCGATGCCGAGCAGCTTATCGCCCTTGTAGCAGAATGCGGAAAACGCCTTCTTCGCGGGATCGCCGCGCAGCACAACGCGATCGTAGCCGGTCGTCAGCCCTGCGATCTGGAGCTTGTCGTCGCCCTGGTCGCTCCAGAACCAGGGATGGCTGTCATAAGGCTTTCTGTCACCGGTCAGCCGCGCCGCGAGGCAGCGGGCGTGATCGGTGGCATTCTGCACCGATTCCAGCCGCAGCGAGCCGCCGAAGCGCGGGCTTGCGAACAGCGCGCAATCGCCGATCGCCGAAATATCAGGATCAGCCGTCGCGAGATATTCGTCGACGATGATGCCGGCCGCGACCGGAAGCCCGGCCTCGGCTGCGAGCTCGATGTTCGGCAGCACGCCGACGCCGACCACGACGAGGTCGGCCGGCAGATGCCGTCCGTCGCTCAAGGAGACGCCGGTTACCTTGCCGCCCTCGGCCTCAATCGAGGTGGCCTGCACGCCGAGATGGATGCGGATGCCGGCCTCGCGGTGGCGCTCCTGAAAATACTCGGAGACCTCGGCCGTCACGGCGCGCGCCATCACGCGCGGAGCAAGCTCGAGCACGTCGACCTCGAGGCCCTTGATCCGGGCGGTGGCGGCGAATTCGAGGCCGATGAAGCCGGCGCCGATGATCACGGCGCGCTTCTTCGACGGCATGACCAGCCGCAGCGCCTCGCTGTCGTCGAGGATACGCAAATATTTCACGTCGGGCAGGTTGGCATTGGGCAGATCGAGCAGGCGGTTGCGCGCGCCGGTTGCCAGCACGAGGTGGCCGTAAGGCAGCGTTTCGCCCGACGCGAGATGCAGCTTGCGCCCCGTGCGGTCGATCGAGGCGGCGCGGCCGGCGATCAGCTCGATCGTCTGGTCCTGGTAGAACTTCTCGGGGCGGAACATCAGGCTCTCCGGCCCGGCCGAACCCTTGATGTAGGCCTTGGACAAGGGCGGCCGCTGATAGGGCAGATGCGCCTCGTCGTTGATCAGGCAGATGCGCTCGGAAAAGCCCGCCTGACGCAGGGATGCCGCGACCTGATAGCCGCCATGGCCGGCCCCGACGATGATCACCGGACCGCCGGTCATCGGACAGCCCATTTCCGGAAGACACGAGCGTGACCCATGCCGTCTCCTCTCTCGCTGATTTTGGTTGCGGGCCTTACGAGGAGCCGGCGCTCGTGTCCGTCCCTTGGCGAAGGCGGGCTCATTTGAGCCTATCGGTCCGCCCCGCGCAAGAGCACCACGCGGGGATTGTCTCCCCTCGCCTTCTGCGATTTAGTTGCAGCTACGAACCTCTTGCCGGGGATTTCAAGATGCCAGCTCCCGTCTCAAAGCCCGATGATCCCGCCCTGCTGCGGATCGACGGCCCGATCGCGACCATCACGCTCAACCGGCCCGCCGCGTTCAACGCGATCAATCTTGCGATCGCGCAGAAGCTCGAACAGCTCGCGGCCTACATCGAAGGCGCGGACGACATCCGCGTCCTCGTCCTTGAAGGCGAAGGCCGCGCGTTCTGCGCCGGCGGCGATTTGCAGACGATCGGAGCTGCCGCCGAAGGGGGCACGGTGACGCCGGTGGTCGGCGAACTGCTCAAGCACTATCACGCTTTCATCGAGATCCTCCGGCGGATGCCGAAGATATCGCTGTCCAGCGTGCACGGCTCCGCCGCCGGCGCCGGCATGGGCCTCGCCTTCGTCACCGACCTCTGCATCGCCGCTGACGATGCCAAGTTCACGCCGGCCTATGCCAAGATCGGGGTGTCGCCGGACGGCGGCTCGACCGTCGGCATCGTCGGCACGGTCGGATCGCGCCGGGCGCTGCAGATCTTTCTCGCCGAGGACAATTTTACCGCGCAGCAGGCCTATCAATGGGGCCTCGTCGCCAAGACCGTTCCGGCGACCGAGCTGAAGGCGGCCACCCGACAGCTGGCCGAGCGTCTGGCGCAGAACCCGCCGGCGGCGATCGCCGGCACCAAGCAGCTGGTCTACCAGGCCGCCACCACGCCAGTGAAACAGCAGCTCGATGCCGAGGAGCACAAGATCATCATGGCCATGAATTCGGAGGCGTTCCGCACTGCGGTGAAGAAGTTCACCAGCAAGGGGAAATAGCCGCCACGCGGCCGCTGGCTCAGCCCTTCAACGGGCCATTCCTCTGCATGAAATCGAAATCGCAGCCCTCGTCGGCCTGCAAGATGGTCTCGTTGAACAGCCAGGCGTAGCCGCGCCGTGCCTCCTCGGACGCAGCAACCGGCTTCAAGCCAGCGCGACGCCGCTCCAGTTCGGCAGCGTCGACCAGCAGCTCGATGCTGCGCTTGGCCACATCGAGGCGGATCATGTCGCCGTTCTGCACCAGCGCGAGCGGCCCGCCGACGGCGGATTCCGGGGTGATGTGCAGCACGATGGTGCCGAACGCGGTGCCGCTCATGCGCGCGTCCGAGATGCGCACCATGTCCTTGGTGCCGCCGCGCGCGAGCTTCTTCGGAATCGGCAGATAGCCGGCTTCCGGCATGCCCGGCGCACCTTTGGGGCCGGCATTGCGCAGCACCAGCACGTCGTCGGCGGTGACGTCGAGATCCGGATCGTCGACTCGCAAGGTCATGTCCTCGACGGATTCGAACACCACCGCGCGCCCGGTGTGCTGCAACAATTTCGGGCTCGCAGCCGATTGCTTGATCACTGCGCCGCGCGGCGCGAGATTGCCGTGCAGGATGGCGAGGCCGCCCTCTTTCTTGATCGGATTATTGCGCGGGCGGATCGCATCCTGGCCCGGCACGTCCTCCGCATTCGCCGCGACATCGCGCAGCGTCTGGCCGGTGACGGTCTTGGCATCGAGATCGACGAGGTCGCCGAGCTGCGCGAGCAATTTCGGCACGCCGCCGGCGTGGTGGAAGTGCTCCATGTAGTGCTCGCCGGACGGCTTGAGATCGACCAGCACCGGCACCTCGCGGCCGATCTGGTCGAACGCTTCGAGATCGAGCCGGTACGGAGAGCGGTGCGCCATCGCGGTCAGATGGATCAGGCCGTTGGTCGAGCCGCCGATCGCCTGGAGCACGACCTGTGCGTTCTTGAACGATGCCGGCGTCAAGATTTCGCTCGGCTTCGGCCCCTTGGCCTTGGCCATCTGCGCGGCAACCTTGCCGCTGGCCTCCGCCAGGCGGAAGCGCTCGGCATGCGGCGCGGGAATCGTCGCGCTCATCGGCAGCGACAGGCCCATCGCCTCGATCATGCAGGCCATGGTCGAGGCCGTTCCCATCACCATGCACGTGCCGACCGATGGCGCGAGGCGGCCGTTCACCGCCTCGATCTCGGCATCGTCCATGTCGCCGGCGCGATATTTCGCCCAGAGACGGCGACAATCGGTGCAGGCGCCCAGCACCTCGCCCTTGTGATGGCCGACCACCATGGGACCGACCGGAATGACCACCGTCGGCAGGTCGGCGCTGATCGCCGCCATCACCTGCGCCGGCAGCGTCTTGTCGCAGCCGCCGATCACGATCACCGCATCCATTGGCTGTGCCCGGATCATCTCCTCGGTGTCCATCGCCATCAGGTTGCGCAGGTACATCGAGGTCGGATGCGCAAAGCTCTCGGCGATCGAGATGGTCGGGAACACGAACGGCATCGCGCCCGACAGCATCACGCCGCGCTTGGCGGCTTCGATGATCTGCGGGACGTTGCCGTGGCAGGGATTGTAGTCGCTATAGGTGTTGGTGATGCCGACGATCGGGCGCTGCAGCGCGTCGTCGGAATAGCCCATCGCCTTGATGAACGCCTTACGCAGGAACAGCGAGAAGCCGGCATCGCCATAGCTCGTCAGACCCTTGCGCAAGCCACTCGTCATCATGCCACTCCTTCTAGATCACCATCGTGGTACAGCGTGCCCCTCGATTGTCAATAAGGCCGGCCGATAGAGTTGCACCTTCCAGCTCCGGGCACCGGCTGGCACAGGAATGGATCGCGGGCGAGGCCGGGCGCTAGTCCGCAAACTTCTGCTGCAGGCGTCCATCACGGAACGCCACTGCCCCGGCCGCGTTGGAAGACCAAGCATTAGCCTCGGTCTCACCTCGGACGCGGCAGGTGACAGTCTCTCGGAACATGTCACCTCGCACGGCTGACCGAGCGGCTTGAACAATGAGGGTCTGCGGAGCGATGCGGGCCGGTTTGTTCATCGCATTGATTGCAGCGGCCTACTTTGGCGGGCAGGTCCAGGATTCTTTCGCGCAAAAGCGACTGCCGGCTTCTCCGAGCGAATCCACGAAAGTGTCTCCAAGAAAGGAAGGCACTCCCAGAAAGGAGACGGCGCGATCTGCGGACCCGTATACGGTGGGCTTCGTAACGGGCACGCCACAATGCACTGAATTCGCGCTCGCTCAGGACATTGCGACCACGCTCGCCGGCGGCCAAGAGAGCGGTCCTCAGGGCCAGGTCGCATTGCGGGTTCTGCCAATGGTGGGAAACGGCGGTGTCCGCAACGTTCTCGATGTGCTCACTCTCGCAGGCGCCGACGTGGCGATCGCGCCCGTCGCTCTGGTCGAGCGGCTCCGGCAGACAAGGACCTTCGGGGATATTTCAGACAGGCTGACCTACATTGCGCCGCTCCATATCGAAGAGTTCCATCTTCTCGCGCGGCCGGAGATCGGAAGCCTGACGGAGCTTTCGGGAAAGAGGGTCGATCTCGGGGACGACGGCAGTGCCGGCGCTATCCTCGGCCGCGAAGTGTTGAACCGTCTGGGCATCAAGATCAGCGAGACGAACTTGGGTCCGGAGGCCGCGCTGGATGGTCTGAGGAAGGGAGATCTCTCCGCCGCTCTGATCGTCTCAGGAAAACCGGTCAGCTTCCTGACTCAGGTCTCGCAGCTCGACAATATTCATCTCCTGCCAATCCCCTATTTCAAGGAGCTGCTGCAACAAGATTATCTGCCATCGACGCTCCGCCATAAGGACTACCCGAATATGATCGCCGCCGAAGCAAGCGTCGACACGATCGCGATCAAATCCGCTCTCTTCGCCTACAACTGGCCGAGCGGCAGCGAGCGGTTTCGGTTGCTGGAATTCTTCGTCCAGACATTGTTCACGCGCTTTCCTGAATTTCTAACGGGCGCACATCACCCCAAATGGCGCGAGGTGAACCTGGCCGCGGAGCTCCCCGGATGGCGACGATTCCGGCCGGCAGAGCGCTGGCTCCAGCAACAATCCGGCGGCGAGGCCGCGCTTCGCAAGGCGTTCGGCCGGTTCCTCGAAGGAAAGCCGAGCGACAATCCGCCAGACCGGGAAGAATTATTCCGGGACTTCCTGCGCTGGCGAGAACGCAATCCGGATAAGTGACCAAGATTTGGCAGGCAAATGTGGGAGGTGTCGATGCGCAACGCGCTTGTGAGCGCAGCCTTGGCTGCGTTGCTCGCCTTGATCGCCGATGTGAGGCATTCTGCCGCCCAATTTGCTCCCTTCTTTCCGCCGACGCCGCAGACACTCGCACCGTCCAACGCGCCACCGGCCGACAAGGCCGAGCGCATCAGGACAGCCCCTCACCGAAGCACCAAGGCGCACAGGAAGCACGAAACCGTTCGTCCGCCATCCAATCAGCGGAAGGTCGCCGAAAAAAACGGATACAAGCGGGTCAGCGATCTCGTGAATTTCCCAAAGTTCTTTCCGGGCCTCGGCATCATTTTCGTGAAGCCCGACACGTTGCCGCTGGGGCCGTTCCTGTGCTTCGATCGCAGGGATCGTCTGGTGGCGACCGTGTACATGGTCCCCAACAAGGACATCGACGATCACAAATCATTGGAGGGAGCGGGATCCGCAGCACCGGTTGACCACGTCAGCCTCTACTTCAACGCGGGTCACCCCGGGGTGGACGTGCCGCATTACCATGTGGTGCTCTGGCATGTGACCAAGAACCAGGAATCGCGCGTTGCAAAATGACGCGCAACTCGCGCGGTGGATCATCCGGCCGGCGACTACCGCTTAGTCCAATCGATGATCCGGCTCGGATCGGCGTCGAACTCCATGCTGCAGAACGCGCCGCCCTGGAAATAATCGCCGACCGGATCCGGCTTCAGCTTGGCCTGCTCGGCCATCGCGTGCTCGCGGAAATCCTCCGCGCGTCCCGTGGGGCGGTAGCCAAGTTCGTAGGCGCGACTGTTGTCCCACCAGGCGCGCTCGTTGAGGGAGGCGCCATAGAAGATTTCGAAATGGATGTCGGGATGTTCGAGCCCGATGCGGCAGAGCTGCACCAAATCGTCGGGCTTGAGCCAGATCGAGAGCCGGCGCTGGTCGAGCGGCATGTCGCCGAAATTGCCGATGCGCAGGCACGTGACTTTCAGCCCGTGCTTGTCGGCGTAGAGCGCACCGACCGCCTCGCCGAACACCTTGCTGACGCCGTAGCGGCCGTCGGGGCGCGGCGTGACGTCGGTGCTGATCTTGTGGTGGCGCGGATAGAAGCCGACCGCGTGGTTCGACGAGGCGAACACCACGCGCTTGACGCCCTTGCGGTAGGCCGCCTCGAACAGATTGTAGCCGCCGATGATGTTGGCCTGGAGGATTTGATCCCAGGTGCCTTCGACCGAATAGCCGCCGAAATGGATGATGCCATCGACGCCCTCGCAGATCGCCTCGCACTGCGCCAGATCGGCGAGATCCGCCGCCTTGAACTGCTCGTTCGCTCCGAGATCGGCCGGCGGCTTGATGTCGGACAGCAGGAGGTCCGGATAGATCGGCGGCAGCAATTTGCGCAGACGCGTTCCGATCCCGCCCGAAGCTCCCGTCATCAAGATGCGCATGTCGTTCCCCCGTCGTTGCAACCGATTTGCGGCCGTAGATATCTGATGCTAGCAGACTTGGACAGAGGGAACGCAACAACGAGAACCGCACATGAACGATGCATCGTCCCATAACCAAGGCTGGCGCCCGGCGACCTATTACCCTGACCCCGCGATAAGAGCACTCGATCCCCGCTTCGAAAAATACTGGCTGAAGCTTTCGGCGGTGGAGCGGCTGGCGACCGGCCTGCGCTGGGCCGAAGGGCCGGTGTGGTTCGGCGACGGGCGTTATCTGCTCTGCAGCGATATTCCAAACCAGCGTATCCTCAAATGGGAGGAAGAAACTGGCGCGGTCAGCGTGTTCCGCAAACCTTCCAACTTCGCCAACGGCAACACCAGGGATCGCCAGGGCCGGCTGATCACCTGTGAGCATGGCGGCCGTCGCGTGGTGCGCACCGAATATGACGGCAGCATCACCGTGCTGATGGATCAATTCAACGGCAAGCGGTTGAACTCGCCGAACGATGTCGTCGTTAAATCGGACGGCTCGATCTGGTTCACCGACCCGACCTTCGGCCTGCTCGGCAATTACGAGGGCTACAAGGCCGAGCCCGAGATCGAGCCGAACGTCTACCGGCTCGATCCCGCGACCGGCAAGGCGACCATCGTCGCCGAGGGTGTGCTGGGGCCGAACGGGCTGTGCTTCTCGCCCGACGAGAAGATCCTCTATGTCGTGGAATCGCGTGGGGTGCCGAACCGAAAGATCCTCGCCTATGACGTCTCGCCTGACGGCACCACGATCTCGAACAAGCGCGTTCACATCGACGCAGGTCCCGGCACGCCCGACGGCATGCGCTGCGACATCGACGGCAATCTCTGGTGCGGCTGGGGCATGGGCGATCCCGAGCTCGACGGCGTCGTCGTGTTCGCGCCCGACGGCGTCATGATCGGCCGCATCGCCCTGCCCGAACGCTGCGCCAATCTCTGCTTCGGCGGCGTCAAGCGCAACCGCCTATTCATGGCGGCGAGCCAGTCGATCTATGCGCTGTATGTGAACACGCAGGGCGTGGGGGGATAGGCTCTCCACCGTGACGGTCTCGTAGGGGGGCAAGACGAAAAGCGTGCCCACCTTTCTTACTCGTCGCAAGAAAGATGGTGGGCACGTCACGCGAAGAGCGCGCCTTTGCCCATCTTACGAGATCCCTCTTCCGTCATTGCGAGCGAAGCGAAGCAATCCAGACTGTCTCCGCGGAAGGATTCTGGATTGCTTCGCTTCGCTCGCAATGACGAAACGAAAACGCCGGAGCGGTTTCCCGCTCCGGCGCTTTGTTCGTTCGGTCGCTGAAACTTACGCCGCGTTGAAGCCGGCGACCGCCTTCACTTCGAGGAAGTCCTCGAGGCCGTACTTGCCCCACTCGCGGCCGTTGCCGGACTGCTTGTAGCCGCCGAACGGCGCGGTGCGGTCGTTGGGTGCGCCCTGGAGGTTGACGTTGCCGGCGCGGATCTGGCGCGCGACGCGCTTGGCGTCATCGACCGTCGGGCCCGAGACGTAGCCGGCGAGACCATAGGGCGTGTCGTTGGCGATGCGCACGGCGTCGGCTTCGTCCTTGGCGCCGATGATGGTCAGCACCGGTCCGAAGATTTCTTCGCGGGCGATCGTCATCTCGTTGGTGACGTCGGCGAAGATGGTCGGACGGACGTAGAAGCCCTTGTTGACGCCCTCGGGCAGGCCCGGGCCGCCGGCGACGAGCGTTGCGCCTTCGTCGATGCCCTTCTTGATCAAGGCCTGGATCTTGTCCCACTGGCCGCGATTGACGACCGGACCGATGGTGGTGCCTTCGCCGCGCGGATCGCCGGCCTTGGTCTTGTCGGCGACGGCCTTCGCGATCGCGGCGACTTCCTTCATCTTCGACAGCGGCACGATCATGCGCGAGGGCGCGTTGCAGGACTGGCCGGAGTTGTTGAACATGTGCATCACGCCGCCGGTCACTGCCTTCTGCAGGTCCGCGCCTTCGAGGATGACGTTCGGCGACTTGCCGCCGAGTTCCTGACTGACGCGCTTCACGGTGGGAGCCGCGCGCTTTGCCACGTCGATGCCGGCGCGGGTCGAGCCGGTGAAGGAGATCATGTCGATATCGGGGTGCTCGCTCATGGCGGCGCCGACCTCGGGCCCGAGACCATTGATGAGATTGAACACGCCCTTCGGCACGCCGGCCTCATGCAGGATTTCCGCGAAGATCAGCGCCGAGGTCGGGGTGAACTCCGACGGCTTCAGGATCATCGTGCAGCCGGCGGCGAGCGCAGGCGCGACCTTGCAGGCGATCTGGTTGAGCGGCCAGTTCCAGGGCGTGATCATGCCGACCACCCCGATCGGCTCGCGCAGCACCATGGCGGTGCCGACCGGCTCCTCGAAATAATAGTTCTTGAGCACGTCGAGCGTGGTCATCAGATGGCCAAGGCCAGCGCCGGCCTGCAGCTTCTCCGCCATCGGCAGCGGCGCACCCATCTCGTCGGAGACGGCGGCACCGATTTCCTTCAGACGGCCCTTGTAGATCTCGATGATTTTAGACAGCAGCGCGACGCGCTCCTCGCGGCTGGTCTGGGAGAACGTCGCAAAAGCGCGCTTGGCGGCCGCGACCGCCTTGTCGACATCGGCCTTGGAGCCCAGCGCAACCTCGTACATCGCCTCTTCCGTCGCCGGATTGATCACGGCGGTGGACTTCTTGACGGCGGGATCGACCCAGGCGCCGTCGATGTAGAATTGCATGCGATTGACCATCGTTAACCTCTTCTTGGGGGCTTGGAGGGGGCGTTTCGGCAGGCATCCTTGCACGAAAGCGCCGGCAGTTGAACCCGCCATATGCGGGGCCAGCGTTGCGGCGAGCGGAGGTTATATGAGCCGATGGCGGGAGCGAGGCAAGCGCGGCTCGGCTCAGCGTCGCGACATTTCATGTCGCGCCTTGTCCGGGACACGAGATCAGAGCGCGTGCAAACACTCGCTTGCCCCGGACGTAGCGCAGCACTTCCCTGGCGATGCGAAGCATCGTCCAGTTCAGTGATGCGCTGCAGAGCCGGGGCCCATGCAGGCAGTTACCTCGACTACACCGCCATCTTCCGATGCAGCACCGGCGCGCCGGTGGTGAGGCTCTCGGCCGCATCGATGATGGCATTGGCATCGATACCGTAATGCCGATACAGGTCAGCGATGGTGCCGGTCTGGCCGAACTGCTCGATGCCGAGCGCCTCGACGCGATGGCCGCGGACGCTGCCGAGCCAGCCGAGCGCGGCAGGATGGCCATCGATCACGGTCACGATGCCGCAGTCGCGCGGCAGCGGCGCCAGCAGTTTCTCGATGTGGCTCAGATGCTGCAGACCGCGACGGTCGCGGCGCAATTTCCGTGCGGCGGTCCAACCGGCATGCAGCCGGTCGGCCGAGGTGATCGCGAGCAGGCCGACGTCGCGGCGGCTCTCGCCGATGAAGCCGGTCGCCTCGATGGCCTCGGGCGCGACTGCGCCGGTATAGGCGATCACGACCTCGGCATTCGGGCCCGGCTTGCGCAGCCAATAGGCGCCATCCGTGATGCCCTGCCTCAGCTCCGGCGTCATGATCCGCTGCGCCTGCTCGATGCTGCGCGTGGAGAGGCGCAAGTAAACCGAGCCGCCCTCGCCTGGATCGCGCTGCATGTGGTCAAAGCCGAAAGCCATGATCACGGCGAGCTCGTCGACGAAGGCCGGCTCGAACGAGGCGAGCCCATCCTGCGCCATGCCGATCAAGGGCGTTGCGATCGACTGATGCGCGCCGCCCTCGGGCGCGAGCGTGATGCCGGACGGCGTCGCCGCCACCATGAAGCGTGCATCCTGGTAGCAGGCATAGTTCAGCGCATCGAGACCCCGCTCGATGAAGGGATCGTAGAGCGTGCCGACCGGCAGCAGGCGCTCGCCATTGATCTGGTGCGACAGGCCGAGCGCCGAGAGCATGATGAAGAGGTTCATTTCGGCAATGCCGAGCTCGAGATGCTGGCCCTTGGGCGAAGCATCCCAGTTATAGGTCGATGGAATTTTCTCGCTGCGGAATAAGTCCGCTTTCTCCGCGCGGGCGAACAGGCCGCGCCGGTTCACCCACGGGCCGAGATTGGTGGAGACGGTGACGTCGGGCGAGGTCGTGACGATACGCTTTGCCAATTCGCTGTCGCTGCGCGCGATCTCGTTCAGCACGAGGCCAAAGCCCTGCTGGGTCGACATCTGCGGCGATGGCTTGAACGTGAGTTGGGGCACCTCGACGACGGGAGCCGTCAGCCGGCGGCCGTCCTGATTGAACGGCACCCGCGCGAGGAAAGCTTCCAGTTCGGCCGCATCCTGCGTCAGCCCTTCGAACTTGTCCCATTCATGGCCGGGCCGGATGTTCTGGCTGTCGCGATACTTCTCCATCTGCGCGACGGTCATCAGGCCGGCGTGGTTGTCCTTGTGGCCCTGGAATGGCAGGCCGACGCCCTTGATGGTGTAGGCAATGAAGCAGACGGGGCGATCGTGGTCGATGGAGTCGAAAGCCTCCAGCATGCTCGCCATATCGTGGCCGCCGAGATTCGACATCAGCGCCAGCAGCTCCTCGTCGCTGCGCTTGTCGATCAGTTTGGTGATCGGGCCCTGGTCGCCGATCTCGTCGTGCAGATGCTTTCGGAAGGCAGCACCGCCCTGGAAGCACAGCGCCGCATAGAGTGCGTTCGGGCAATTGTCGATCCAGCGCTTGAGCGCCTCGCCGCCTGGTTCCGCAAATGCCTCGCGCATCAGGCGGCCGTATTTCACGATCACCACGTCCCAGCCGAAATTGCGGAACATGGTCTCGAACTTTTCCCAGAGCCCCTCGCGCACGACGGCGTCGAGCGACTGGCGGTTGTAGTCGACCACCCACCAGGTGTTGCGCAGGCCGTGCTTCCAGCCCTCGGCAAGCGCTTCGAAGATGTTGCCCTCGTCCATCTCGGCATCGCCGACGAGGGCAATCATCCGCCCCTCGCGGCGATCCTTCATCCAGCCGTGTGCCTTGACGTAGTCCTGCACCAGCGAAGAGAACAGCGTCTGCGCGACGCCGAGGCCGACCGAGCCGGTGGAGAAATCGACGTCGTCGACGTCCTTGGTGCGCGAGGGATAGGACTGCGCGCCCTTGAAGCCGCGAAAGTGCTCCAGTTTCTCGCGGGTCTGGCGGCCGAACAGATACTGGATGGCGTGGAACACCGGGCTCGCATGCGGCTTCACCGCGACGCGATCCTCAGGGCGCAGCACATGGAAATACAGCGCCGACATGATGGTCGCGAGTGAGGCGGACGAGGCCTGGTGGCCCCCGACCTTGAGGCCATCCGCATTGGGACGAACATGGTTGGCGTGGTGGATGGTCCAGGAGGACAGCCACAGCGTCTTGCGGGCGAGCGCGGTCAACGTGTCGAGACGGGCGGAATCAACGGGCATGGCGATGCTCCGGGAAATATGCACCGATCATACGCCTGCGAGCCGCGTCAAACTTCTCAATTTTTCGCGCCATACCCACCGATTTTGGGATATTTTACCAATGTAGTGCCGCAAGATGCAGGTTCCATCCCAATGCCCGAGCTCGACGCCATCGACCGCAAGATCCTCAGCCACCTCCAGAACGACAGCCGCCTGACCATGCAGGAGCTCGCCGACAAGGTCGGGCTCTCGGTCTCGCCCTGCCACCGCCGGGTCAAGCTGCTGGAGGAGCGCGGCGTCATCTCGCGCTACGTCGCGACCGTGGATCAGAAGGCGCTGGGGCTGCATGTCAGCGTCTTCATCTCGATCAAGCTGGCGCGGCAGAAGGAGGAGGACCTCAACCGCTTCGCCCGTGCCATCTCCAAATGGGACGAGGTCTTGGAGTGCTATCTGATGACCGGCAATCGCGACTATCTGCTGCGCGTCGTCGCTGCCGACCTCGCCTCCTACGAGACATTCCTGAAGACCAAGCTGACCCGGCTCGACGGCATCGCCTCGATCGAATCGAGCTTTGCGCTGAGCCAGGTGAAGTATTCGATCGCACTGCCGGTGTGATGGCCGTTGGTCACCGCTCTTGTCCGCCGAAGCCTTGGCGAAGACGGATGCGGGGGAGGGAGCGCACTGCCGCTGCGGCTACACCATCATCGCCACGGCTGCACGATGATCTTGGTGTGGGCTTCAGGGTTGGCGAGATCCGTGAAGGCTTTCGCGACGCCGTCGATGCCGACCTTCGCCGTCACCATCGCCGCCGCATCCACCTGCCCCTCGGCAATCAGCCGAAGTGACGCCGCGAATTCCTCCGGCGTGTAGCCGAGCACGTATTGCACATTGAGCTCCTTCATGATGCCGAGCATCGGCTCGCTTCTGTCGGTCTCCATGCAGACGCCGACCACGACGATGCGCGCATCGCGCGGGGCACCTTCGAACACCTGCTGGAGCAACCCGGGCACGCCGACACATTCGAAGATGATCGCGGGCTTGAGCGCCGGCTGCATGGCCTGGAACGGGGACCGCGCCGCCTTCTCGGCTTCCGACATCTGCGCGTGCTCCGCCCAGGTCGCGTAGGGCTGCGAAACTCTGGGATCGACGACGATGTCGGCACCCAGCTTTGCCGCCAGCGCGCGACGCGCCGGGGAATAATCGGCAGCGACGATCGGATGCAGGCCCCTGATCTTGAGTGCGGCGATCACCGCGAGCCCGACGGGGCCGCAGCCGATCACGAGCGGCACTTCGCCGCCGCTTATATTGGCTTTGGCGACGGCGTGGACGCCGACCGCCAGCGGCTCGGTGAGCGCGGCGTGCTCCGGCGCAAGTCCGTTGGGCACCTCGAGCAGCAGCGCTTCACTCAGCAGCATCGCCTCCGCATAGCCACCGACGTTGTCGTTGGAATAGCCGATGCCTTCGACACCCCCAGGTGTCACCAGCGCCGGCAGCGAGCAGACGTGTGTGCCCCGCTTGAGCCTGCGTGCCGTGCCGGGACCGTAATCGACGATCTCGCAGCAGAACTCGTGCCCGAACACGACGTCACGGCTAAGGTCCATCGGCTTGCGCCCGACTTTCCGCGCCATCTCGACCATGCGGGGGGCGTGCTGACGTGCATGCAAATCGGAGCCGCAGATGCCGCAGGCGAGCGTCTTGACCAGGACCTGACCATTGCCGGGTTTCGGCTCAGCGATCCGATCGACGACAATCTCTCCGTTCCTGAAAATCGCGGCGCGCATCGGGCTCCTCCCTCATCGTTGGAGCCTTTGATAGCACGAAGTGGAAACCGCGATATTGCGTCAGGCGTTCGGGGAGCGCTCTTCCAGAACCAGGAGCTGGGCGCGGCGGACGCGCTCGCGATGGGCGATGTAGAGACCGCTCGCGACGATGAAGGCCGCGCCGACGATGGTCCAGATGCTCGGCACCTCGCCGAAGATGAAGAAACCGAGAATGCTGACCCACAACAACTGCGAGTAGGAAAACGGCGCCAGCACCGAAGCATCGCCATAGCGATAGGCCAGCACGACGATCCACTGACCGGCGGTCGAGGCAACCCCGATGAAGATGCCGAGTGCGATCGCGGTCCAGGATGGCGTCACCCAGACGAACGGCACGATTGCGGTGAGGATCGCAAGGCCGGTCAGCGAGGAATAGGCCATGGTGGTGACGACGGCTTCCCGCCCGCTCATCATCCGCGTCAGGATCAGCGTGCCGGCCCAGCAGGCCGCGGAGACGACGGGGAAGAACGCCGCTGGATGAAACGCGCTGGTGCCCGGGCGCAGGATGATCAGCACGCCGACGAGGCCGAGCGCGGTCGCGAACCAGCGGCGCATGCCGACCTTCTCGCCGAGGAAGACGATCGAGAGCGCAGTGACGAACAGCGGCGCGACGAAGCCGGTGGCGGACGCCTCCGCGATCGGCAGGAAGCCGAGGCCCGTAATGAAGAACAACGAGGAGCCGAGCAGCACCGCGCCGCGCATCACGTGCAATCCGGGACGCTCGGTGCGCATCGCGTAGTACGGCGAGGACCGCAGCATCACCGGCGTGAAGATCAGCGCGAAGGTGAGGAAGCGGATCCAGGTGATCTCGATCGAAGGCAGGCTGGTCGAGAGATATTTCGCGGCGGTGTCGGACAAGCCGAGAAACACGGTCGAAAGCAAGATCAGTGCGATGCCCTTGAAGGGATGGTCGACGCGCGCAGGTGCGCGGCGGCCGACATGCTTCTTCTCGGGGACGGGCACGGAAATACTGTCGAGCCTTGCGGCTGCGGCTGGCGGCGGGGTCACGGCTGGAACTCGGGAAAAAAGCGAATCGAGCGTCTCTAAAAAACGACAAATGCGCCGCGTTCACAACTTCCGAAAACAGGATGCCGATATGCGCTGATCGCCGCGCGCGTCAATGCTCCATTAATGTCAATGCTCCATTAATAATGCGCGTTTGCTGCACTACAACATGGGCAGGCTGCGCGGCTGCGGCCCGCGCGGAAACGCCGCATCGAGCGCCGCAATCTCCTCTTTCGTCAGCACGAGATCGCCAGCCTCCGCGTTTTCCCCGGCGTGTTCCGCGGATGACGCCTTCGGGATCGCAAACACCGTAGTCGCACGGGTGAGGAAGCTCAGCGCGACCTGACGCGGCGTCGCACGACGCGCCTCCGCGATGCGCGCGAGCACCGCGCCGCCCCTGCTGTTGCTCGCCGGAAAATCGTCGTGACCGAATGGCGAATAGGCGACGACGGCCACGCCATGCTGCACGCACCACGGGATCACGGCATGCTCGATGGCGCGTTCCTTCAGATGATAGAGCACCTGATTGCAGGCGATCCGCCCTTCGCCGGAGACAGCGAGAATCTCGTCCAGATCGTCGGCATCGAAATTTGAGACGCCCCAGGATTTGACTTTGCCTGATTTCACCAGTTCCTCGAATGCCGCGACGGTGTCTTCCAGCGGATAGGAACCGCGCCAGTGCAGCAGGTAGCAATCGAGACGATCGGTCTTGAGCCGCTTCAGCGAGCGCTCGCACGCCGTGATGGTTCCCCGGCGCGAGGCGTTGCTCGGCAGCACTTTTGAAACGAGGAACACCTCATCGCGCCGGCCTGCAATCGCATCCGCAATGACGAGCTCGGCATCGCCATACATTTCGGCAGTGTCAATATGAGTCATGCCGAGATCGAGCCCGCGCTGAAGCGCCGCGATCGCGCGCTTGCGGTCGCCGTGGTCGAGATACCAGGTGCCCTGCCCGATGACGGAAACGTTGGCGCCGGTCTTGCCGAAAGGGTTTGTGTTCATGTTTATTCCTTCAGGTGCTCTAGAGACCGCTGATATCCGCGACCAGCACGCTGCCGGTCGAGGACTCCGTGATATAGAGCCGATCCTTGTTTTCGCCACCAATCGCCACATTGGTGCAATTCGGTCCCGCGCAGGACTTGATCCGCGCGATCAGTTCGCCGTTGGGCGCGAATACGAAGACGTGGCCGAGCGAAGCGTGGCCGACGAACAGCCGGCCCTTGGCATCCATGGTCATGCCATCGGGGCCGCTGGTGCCGAACAGCGAGCAGAAGCGACCGACCTTCGACACGCTGCCATCCTTCATGAACGGCATCCGCCACACCGCGTTGTCGCGCGTCATGGCGACGAACAGCACGGTCTCGGTCGGGTCGAGCACGAGGCCGTTCGGGCTGATGCCGGTGTCGATCAGGCAATCGAGCCGTCCATTCGATGCGAGCCGATAGACCCGGCCGCTGGGATCATGCAGGCCGGTCTGGCCCTGGTCGGTGAAATAAATGTCGCCATTGGACGCAAGGTGCAGGTCGTTGCAGCCGCGGAACGATTCCGAATTGCGCGCGGTCAGGATGGGCTTGACGCGCCCGGCTCTGGCATCGAACTCCATGATGCCGTGCATGTAGTCGGCCACCAGGATGCGGCCGCCAGCTGCGATCTTCAGCCCGTTCGGCCAGCCCTCATATTCGACTACGAGCGACCAATCGCCATCGGGCGCGATACGGAAAATGCGACCGAAGGGAATGTCGACGATGTAGAGATTGCCGTTCCTGTCGAAGGATGGCCCCTCGATGAAACTGTCGGTCGGCACATTCGGTCGGTTGGCGTCGGCCCAATCTGTCCGCTCGCCCTTGCGGCGGAATTTGTCGGGCATCGCGGAAAACAGCCTGGTCTCGATCAGGCGCGGCGGCGTTTCCAGGTACATGATTGTTATTATGGATGTTGAGGCGGAGCGCGGCAGCATAGGGCACAATCGGGGGCGCGTCGATTGGGGCGGGGCATGGCCGCCCCGCCCTCACTGTCATTCCCCGCGAAGGCGGGGAATCCAGTACGCCGCAGCTTCTCGATGACCCACTGCCGTCTCGGAGTACTGGATCGCCCGGTCAAAGCCGGGCGATGACAGCAGAGTCCGCGGCGACGACCGGGAACGACGCCCCTACCCCGCCGCGCCCGCGACCTTCGCCTGCTTCGCCGGCACGACCTCCGTCGTGGCGATCAGACGTTTCAGCTCGGGGATGCAGGAGCCGCAATTGGTACCTGCCTTGAGCTTGGCGCCAATCTCGGCGGCGGTGCGCGCGCCGCTGGCGATGCTGTCGCAGATGGTGCCGCGGCCGACGCCGAAGCAGGCGCAGACGATCGGGCCGGTCGAGGCGGCGCCTTCGCTGGACTTGCCCGATAGCAGCATGCGGCGCTGATCGTCGGTGACTTGATCGGCGACGAACAGGCTCTTGACCACCTCCCAATCGCCGGCGTCGTGCGCGGGCCCGACGAACAGGCAGGTGTCGATGCGGTCGCCCGCGAACGAGGCGGCGCGATAGACCCCGCCGCCGAAGTCGCGATATTCGGCAACGTCTTCGCCCGCGACGTTCTCGAGCCAGGCGGGCCAGCGCGAAAGATCCGCGTTGTCGGCGAACAGATAGCCGAAACCGCCGGCGACCGTGACGCGGGTCCACAACAGGTTTGGCGGCAGGTCGAGCTGCTTGCGCGACAGCGCAAACCCGCGGAACACGAATTCATAGGGCGCGATCGCAGCCGGCGTCGCTTTGGATTCCGGCTGCCCGGAGAACGGGTCGGTGAAGGACTGCACCAGCGCACCAACCCGGCCATGCGAGGTGTTCATCGCGCTCCAGTGGATCGGCACGAACAGCGTGCCGCGCTGCTGCCCTTCGCTGACGACAGCCTTCAAGATGCACTGGCCGTAATCGGTGGTGATCCGGGCATAGCTGTCATGAGCGATGCCGTATTTGCTGGCGTCGTCGGGATGGATCTCGACAAACGGCTCGGGCAGATGCGCGCCCAGCCGCTGGCTGAGACCCGTGCGCGTCATGGTGTGCCATTGGTCGCGGATGCGCCCGGTGTTGAGCCGCAAGGGGCGCGCCGGACCCGTCTCGCCGCGCAGCGCCGGCACCTCCGGCGCGACGAAGCGGCCCTTGCCGTCATTGGTGAAGAAGCCGCCCTGCGCGAAGAACCGCTCGCCAGGCAGCCCGCCTTCCCGCACCGGCCACTGCACCGGCCTCAACGCATCGAACGCTTCGTCCGACAGCGAGGTCAGCGCGCCGATGTCGAAATCGCGGCTGCCGTCGTTCTCGAAGGCCGAGAGCGCGGCATGCTCGCGGAATATGTCCGCGGCGGATTTGTAGTTGAAACTGTCGCCGAAGCCGAGGCGCTTTGCGGTCTCGCTCAAGATCCACCAATCGGGGCGCGCCTCGCCCGGCGCCGGCAGGAACGAGCGCTGGCGCGAGATGCGCCGCTCGGAATTCGTCACCGTGCCCGATTTCTCGCCCCAGGCCAGCGCCGGGAGCAGCACGTGCGGGCCGGCTTCGACGGTGTCGTTGGAGAGCACGTTCTCGGAGATGACGAACAGTTCGAGCTTCTTCAGCGCATCGCGAACCATGTCGGCATCTGGCAGCGACACCGCCGGGTTGGTGCCCATCACCCACAGCGCCTTGACCTCGCCGCGGTTGATCGCCTCGAACAGCTGCACCGCCTTCAATCCCTCATGGGTCGCAATGCGCGGCGCCTTCCAGAACCGCCTGACACGATCGATGTCGGGCGGCGTGAAACCCATGTGAGCGGCGAGCATGTTGGCGAGGCCGCCGACCTCGCGGCCGCCCATCGCGTTGGGCTGGCCCGTGAGCGAGAACGGCGAGGCACCAGGCTTGCCGATGCGGCCCGTGGCAAGATGGCAGTTCAGGATCGCGTTGACCTTGTCGGTGCCCTGCGCCGACTGGTTGACCCCCTGCGAATAGAGCGTGACGACCTTCGCGGTCTCGCGAAACATCTTGAAGAAGTTGGCGACGTCCTGCTCGGACAGGCCCGTGGCAAGCGCCGTCGCGGTGACGCTGCCGGCAATGCCCCGCGCACGCGCCAGCGCATCGTCGAATCCGCTCGTGTTCTGCGCGATGTAATCCTGATCGAGCGCGCCGTTGTCGGCGAGATGGACGAACAGGCCGGAGAACAGCGCGGTGTCGGTGCCGGGCTTGAGGCCGAGGAAGAGATCGACATCGCTCGCGGTGTCGGTGCGGCGCGGATCGATCACGATCATGCGCGCGCCGCGCTCCCCACGGTTCTTCAGCATGCGCTGGAACAGCACCGGATGGCACCAGGCCGCATTCGAGCCGACGAAGACGAGCAAGTCGGCCTGGTCGAGATCCTCGTAGCAGCCGGGCACGGTGTCGGCGCCGAAGGCGCGGCGATGGCCGGCAACCGAGGACGACATGCACAACCGCGAGTTGGTATCTACGTTCGCCGTGCCGACAAAGCCCTTCATCAGCTTGTTGGCAACGTAATAGTCCTCGGTGAGGAGCTGGCCGGAGAGATAGAAGGCGACCGCATCGGCGCCGTCGCGCGCCACGATGTGCTGCATGCGGTGGGCGACATGGTCGAGCGCATCGCTCCAGGCGACCCGCTCCAGCACGCCCTTGCAGCGGATCATCGGGTAGAGCAGCCGGCTTTCGAGCCCGACGGTCTCGCCGAGCGCAGAGCCCTTGGAGCACAGCCGGCCGAAATTGGCGGGATGATCAGGATCGCCCGCGATCGCCGCGCCGCCCCTGCCGTCCGGCGTCGCCAGCACGCCGCAGCCGACTCCGCAATAGGGGCACGTCGTCTTGGTGGTGCGGAGATTTGGATCGATCGCCGTCATATCAAGCCGCTTTCGAAGGGAGCGCCAGCGCGCGGCCGAACATCATGTCGGTGCGGATCGCCGCCACCTTGTCGCGATTGCGGATCAGCTCGAGGTACCAGAGCGCATCGACGGTATCGCCGATCAGCACCGCGCCGGTGAGCCGGCCGTCGGTGATGACGAGCTTCTTGTAGGTGCCGCGCCTGCGGTCCGACAGCACGAGGCTCTCGCTGCCCTCCCCGCCCATGAAGTCACCGGCGGAGAACACGCTGACGCCGGAGACCTTGAGGTTGGTCGAGACCACGCTGCCCTGATAGGCGGCGGGCCGGCCGGCGAGATGCCGTGCCAGCACGCGCGCCTGCTCATAGGCGGGCTCGACCAGGCCGTAGCAGGTGCCGCGATGCTCGGCGCATTCTCCGAGCGCGAAAATGTCGGACGAGGAGGTCTGCATGACGTCGTTGACGACGACGCCGCGATTGACCGCGATCCCCGCCTCTTTCGCCAGCGCGACGTTCGGCTTGATGCCGGCGGCGAAGATCACCGCATCGGCCTCGATGCGGCTGCCGTCGGCGAGCTCGACAGCCTGGACATGACCGTCGCTGTGGATGCACTTCGTGCTGGCGTTGAGCAGGATGCGGATGCCCTTGCGCTCGACCAACATCTTGAGCAGGTCGGCCGCGGGCGCATCGAGCTGGCGCTCCATCAGCCGGTCCATCAGATGCAGCAGCGTCACGGGGGCACCGGCCTTGGCGAGACCGTAGGCAGCCTCGAGTCCGAGCAGTCCGCCACCGACGACGACGACGCGCTTCTTCGCCGCAGCCAGCGTCAACAGCAGGTCGACGTCGCGCGTATCCCGAAAGGTGTGCACGCCGGCGAGATCGGCGCCCGGCACGTTGAGCCGCAGCGGCGTCGATCCCGTGGCGAGCACCAGCTTGGAATATTCCATGCTCTCTTCGCCGGCGATCTTGAGCTCGCGGCGGCCGACATCGATCTCGGTCACGCGATAGCCGTAGCGCACCGTGACGCCGCGATGACGCCACCAGTCCGCCGGCCTGAGCTCGATCTCGTGCGAGCCGGTCTCGCCGGCCAGCACGGAGGAGAGCAGCACGCGGTTGTAAGCGAGCCGCGGTTCTTCACCGATCACGGCGACCGCGTAGCGGCCGAGCGCGGTCTTGGCGAGCTCGTCGACCAGACGCGCGGCCGCCATACCGTTACCGACGATGACCAGCGGTTCACTCACAAGACATCTCCTATTCGGCGGCCTGCGCTTGTGCGCCGTAGGCCTCGGAAATCATGTAACCGGACAACACGCCATAGGCGTCGGTCCAGGCAGTGGCGAGTTCGGGCGTCCAGGCTTGGCCAAGCCCCTTCTCCAGGGTCCACAGCAAGGTGGCGCCGACCACGGGGTAGTGCTCGGCTTTGGCGCCATAGGCGACGTGACGCTTGGCGAGCGCCGAGGCCGCGGGAAGAATCGTCTCGAGGTTCGACAGGCCGCCGACGACGGCGGCGAGCATGCCCATCAGCTTCTTGCGCTGTTCGGTCATGTCCTCGGGAAACATCGCGCGCACGGACGGAGCCACCTCGAACAGACGATCGTAGAACAGAACCGCGGCCTGCTCCGACATCGGCGCAACCTTGGAAAAGCTCTGCTGAATGAGAGTGATCTGTTCTGGCGTCATGATGTTCTCCTGTCCGTTTCGGTCTGCCTTCGTCCGCGCCATTGCGGAAAAAGTTCATGGGTCAAACGTCACCAGAGGGACTCCTCCCCGCGTACGGGGAGAAGCGACATTCGTGCCAAGTGTCTATCTTCTGAGCATGATCTGGTCGGAAAACCGCTTCACACTTTTCCGGATCATGCTCTACACACGCGCTTCGGCGAGGCTTGGCGCGCCTTCCCCCTGCGGGCCGCGACGCAGGTAGAACCACCAGGTCAGAGCGAGGCAGGATCCGTAGAAGGCGAGATAGATTGCGAGCGCGAGCTGCGGCCCGCCGGTCATGGCGATCGACTTGCCGAAACCGCTCGGGATCAGATAGCCGCCGACGGCACCAATCGCGCCGATGAAGCCGACCGCCGCGCCGCTCTCGATGCCCGCGGCCTTCAGGGCAGCCGCACGCGCGACATCGCCCTTACCGCGCACCTTGAACAGGTTCTCCTCGCGGAAGATCGAGGGGATCATGCGGTAGGTGGAGCCGTTGCCGATGCCCGTCGTCACAAACAGGATCAGGAACATCGACAGGAAGCCGATGAAATCCTTCTGCCCGACGAAGTAGAGCACGCCGATGGTGGCGCCCGCCATCACGATGAAATTCCAGAAGGTGATGATCGAACCGCCGATCCTGTCGGCAAGCCAGCCACCGAGCGGACGCGACAGCGAGCCGACCAGCGGGCCGAGGAAGGCGATCGCGATCGTCACCGTCGGAAACTGCGTCTTGATCAGCAGCGGAAATGCCGCGGAGTAGCCGATGAAGGACCCGAACGTACCGATGTAGAGATACGCCATGATCCAGGTGTGCTTGCGCTTGACGATGGCGAGCTGGTTCTTCACCGAAGACTTGGCCGTGGTGAGGTTGTTCATGAAAAACACCGCACCGAACACCGCGATCGCGATCGGCAGCACCCACATCAGGCCGGCATTCTGGAGGAAGATGCCGTCAACGGGAGTGGCTTGGAACAGATTGAAGACGGCGAGCGTCATCAGGATCGGGGTCAAGAGCTGCACGCTGGAAACGCCGATATTGCCGCCGGCGGCGTTGAGGCCCAGCGCCCATCCCTTCATCCGGTCGGGGAAGAAGAAGGAGATGTTGGTCATGCTGGAGGCGAAGTTGCCGCCACCAAGGCCGGCGGTCGACGCGATCAGCAACATCAGCCAGAACGGCGTGTCGGGCTGGCTGACGAAATAGGCGAGCGACAGCGTCGGGATGAACAGGATCGCCGCGCTGAAGATGGTCCAGTTACGGCCGCCGAACGTCGTCACCGCGAAGGTGTAGGGAAAGCGCATCAAGGCGCCGATCAGGCCCGGCACCGCGACGAGCTGGAACAGCTGGTCCGTGGTGTAGTGGAAGCCCGCCAGCGGAAGTTTGGTGGTCACGATGCTCCAGATCAGCCAGACCGAGAAGCCGATATGCTCGGCCACAATCGACCAGATCAGGTTGCGTCGCGCGATGGTCTTGCCAGTCGCATTCCAGAACGCCTCATCTTCGGGGCGCCAGTCTGAAATCCAAGTAGGATTCTTCGTCATTGAGTATCCCTTCTAGGCTCACCGCTGCGTCGTTGCAGGCTTGGCCTCCGGGCCACGGAGGCACGCTCCGAGGCTTCACCTCGGTGGCGAGTTCACGATGCTGATTGATGATGTTGAGGGACGTCTTCGTTGGCGTCGCGCAAAGACGGTTCAATTTCCGTGCCAATTGCGCGCACGCTGAAAATACAGGGATTTCAGGATGTTATTCGTATTGCCCGAAATTCTTGCAGGGCTTTTTCGCTCGCAAAATTTGCGATTCGCTCAATCCTTGTGCGGCGCACAAGGATTGAGCGAGCTGTCGATTATTTAGGCGCGGACGTTTCGCGCATTAGACCCTTGGCTTACGCGGCCTCTACGAAGCGGTGACGCTCGTAGAGGAATTCGAGCACGCGCTGCCGGCACTTCAAATACATGGTGTTGGTCGCGAGCTCGAGCCGCTTGCGGGGGCGCGCCAGCGGCACCTCCAACACCTCGCCGATGCGCGCGCTCGGCCCGTTCGTCATCATCACGATGCGGTCGGACAGGAGCACGGCCTCGTCGACGTCGTGGGTGATCATCAGAATGGTGTTGCCGAGCTTCTGATGCAGCGCCATCACCGAGTCCTGCAGATGGGCGCGGGTCAGCGCGTCGAGCGCGCCGAACGGCTCGTCCAGCAGCAGCACCTTCGGCTCCATGGCCAGCGCCCGCGCGATGCCGACGCGCTGCTTCATGCCGCCGGAGATTTCCGAAGGACGCTTGTCCCTGGCATGGGCCATCTGCACGAGGTTGAGATTGTGCATCACCCAGGCGTCGCGCTCGGCGCGCGACTTGGTCTTGGCGAAGACCTTGTCGACGCCGAGCTTGACGTTCTCGTAGACGGTCAGCCACGGCAGCAGGCTGTGGTTCTGAAACACCACGGCGCGATCAGGCCCCGGCGAGTTCACCTCGCGGTTTTCCAGCAGCACGCCGCCCGTGGTGGCGCCGGTCAGCCCTGCGATGATGTTGAGCAGGGTCGACTTGCCGCAGCCGGAATGGCCGATGATCGAGACGTATTCGCCCTTTTCGATCGTGAGATTGATGTCCTTCAGCACCTCCGTGGAGGCGACGCCGCGGGTGAAGACCTTGTCGATGTGGTCGAGCTTCAGATAGGTGGTCATGTACCTTCTCCTCAGTTCTGCGCGGTGCCGCGGGTTACGAACTTGCCGAGGCCCGCGATCAGGCGGTCCAGCACGAAGCCGACGATGCCGACATAGAACAGCGCCAGGATGATCTCGCTGATATGCGAGGAGTTCCACGCGTCCCAGATGAAGAAGCCGATGCCGACGCCGCCGATCAGCATTTCGGCTGCGACGATCGCAAGCCACGACAGGCCGATGCCGATGCGAAGGCCGGTGAAGATGTAGGGCGCCGCCGCCGGGATCATGATCTTTGCGAAGAACTCGAGCGGGTTGAGCTGCACCACCGCGGCGACGTTGCGGTAATCCTGAGGAATGTTTCGGATGCCGACCGCGGTGTTGATGATGATCGGCCAGATCGAGGTGATGAAGATGACGAAGATCGCCGAGGGCTGGCCGTCGCGGAATGCCGCGAGCGAGAGCGGCAGCCAGGCCAGCGGCGGAATGGTGCGGAGCACCTGGAACAACGGATCGAGCCCGCGCATCGCCCAGACCGACTGCCCGACCAGAACGCCGAGCGCGATGCCTGCGACCGCCGAGAGCGAGTAGCCGAAAGCGACGCGCTGAAGACTGGCGGACAGATGCCAGAACAAGCCTTTGTCGATGCCGCCATGATCGAAGAACGGATCGAAGATCAGCTCCCTGGTGTCCGCAAACACTTTTGACGGCGGCGGCAGTGCCGAGCCGGCTCTCCGGCAGACCAGCTCCCACACCAGCGTGAGCAGCGCGATCACGACCAGCGGCGGGATCACGCGCACGGCCGTCTCGCGTGCCATGCGTGCGTAAGCCTCAGTGCGCGGAGGACGCTTCGGCGTTAGCGCGACGACTGGCGCGACGGTTGCGGCAGGCGTCGCGGTCTCACCCTCGATCTTCGTGGCAGTCATGTTCATCGCTATCTCTCTCCGGCTTGGCAAGGACGCGGCCGCCCAATGGGCGGCCGCTGGCTCCATCAGACTTCGACGCGCTTGATCGCGAGCGACTTCAGATAGGCAGCCGGATTTTCGGGATCGAACACCTTGCCGTCGAAGAAGGTCTCCTTGCCGCGCGAGGTGGAGGTGGGAATGTCGGCAGCGGCGACGCCGAGAGTCTTGGCCGCATCGCGCCACATGTCCTCGCGGTTGACCTTGGCGATCAGCGCCTTGGTGTCGAAGTTCGCCTCGTACTTGCCCCAGCGGATGTCCTCGGTGAGGAACCAGAGATCGTGGCTCTGGAATGGATAGGAGGCATGATCGCGCCAGTACTTCATGATGTGCGGAGAGTTCTCGACCACCTTGCCGTTGCCGTAGTCGAACTTGCCGGCGGTACGGTCGTAGACGTCTTCGACCGGGCAGTTGATCCACTGCCGCTTGGCCATGATGGTGGCGAGCTCCTGCTTGTTCTCGGCCTTGTCAGCCCATTGCTGGGCCTCCAGTACCGCCATCAGGATCGCCTTGGTCGCCTTCGGATATTTGTCGACGAAGGCGGCGCGCATGCCGAACGATTTCTCCGGATGCTTGTTCCAGATCTCGCCGGTATTGACCGCGGTGTAGCCGATGTCCTGGTGGACGAGCTGGAGATTCCACGGCTCGCCAACGCAGAAGCAGTCCATGGTACCGACCTTCATGTTGGCCACCATCTGCGGCGGCGGCACCACAATGGTCTCGATGTCCTTGTCGGGGTCGATACCGCCGGCGGCGAGCCAATACCGGATCCAGAGGTCGTGCGTGCCGCCGGGGAAGGTCATCGCGCCCTTTACGGCCTTGCCGGAGGCCTTCTTCTTTTCCAGCGCCGCTTTGAACGGCGCAGCATCGGTGCCGAGCTTGAGATCGGCATATTCCTTGGCGACCGAGATGCATTGGGCGTCGAGATTGAGCCGCGCCAGGATGTACATCGGCGTCGGCTGGTTGTTCTGCGTCACCTTGCCGGCCGAGATCAGATACGGCATCGGTGTGAGGATATGCGCGCCGTCGATGCCGTTGCCCTCGGAGCCGAGCACGAGGTTGTCGCGCGTGGTGCCCCAGGAGGCCTGCTTCTGCACGTCGACATCAGGCATACCGTATTTGGCGAAGAGACCCTTGTCCTTGGCGACAAACAGCGGGCCGGCATCGGACAGCGCAATGAAGCCGAGCTTGGCGCCCTTGACCTCCGGGCCCGCATCCTGCGCGAAGGCGCCGGCGGGGAAATTGAACTTGGCGGCGGCGAGAAGGGCAGCGGTAGAGCCGGCGGCTTTCAACAATTGACGGCGGCTGAGGCCAGTCTCGGAGGGCCGGCGAATGCGCTTGGTCATCGGTGGTGTCGTCCTTTGCGTCGTTGCGAATGATTGCGTCAGTGCGCACGAGCAGCCCGTCCGTCCGTGACGCCAGAAAAAGGCGCATGCGAACGCATGACGGGGGAGTCCCCCGTTCGGGTGGCGTCAGCAAAATCGGATGAGAAGTCTCGCGGGACGGCTTCAATGGCGTCGGCCTGGAACTATTCAAGCTTCGTGCCAAGCTCAGCGCTGCCAAAATATCAAGAAATTTAGTAACTTAGATGCACGGTGCCAGACTGTCGCAGGCTGGTCCCGCTTGCGAAATTTGCGCACTGCTCAATCCTTGTGCGACGCACAAAGCTTGTGCAGCCGCTTAAGCAGGAGGCTGCCGAGCGCCTCCGACCGAAGTCGGCGAGAGACGCATCACTTTGATATGACTTTATTTTTCCTGCGCGTCTCGGCGGCACGCAACTTGCTTCTTCATTGGCGTCAACGAAGACTGCGGCTTGCCGCATCGTTGCAGCCTCTGGCGGCTGCATCCCGGAAGCTCAACTGCTTCGCGGCCCTCCCGGCTCAGTCCTCGTGACGCGATTCCCAAGGCTTCCAGACATTCCATAATCCTCGTGCGCGGCAGGCCAGCCCGCACGGCCGATGACGTTCAGCCGCGCTCTCGCCAGGGGCGTGTCGATCTCACTTACGAAGCAAAGGAACCATTGATGTCGTATCTCGCGCCTTCGGAATTCGTCACCAAGATGGTGGATGCAGGCGAGTCCAAGATCTTCATGTCCACCCGGGATACCGTCATCCGGGCCTATATGGCCGGCGCCATCCTCGCGCTCGCCGCCTGGTTCGCCGTGACCATCAACGTGAACACGGGCCAGCCGCTGGTCGGCGCGCTGCTGTTTCCGGTCGGCTTCGTCATGCTCTATCTGCTGGGCTTCGACCTCCTGACCGGCGTGTTCGTGCTCTCTCCGCTCGCCTTGATCGACAAGCGCCCTGGCGTCACGCTCGGTGGCGTGCTGCGCAATTGGGGCCTCGTCTTCGTCGGCAACTTCGCCGGCGCCTTCACCGTGGCCTTCATGATGGCCTTCGTCACGACCTTCGGCTTCACACAGGCGCCCGACAAGATCGGCACCGCCATCGGCAATATCGGCGAAGGCCGAACGCTGGGCTATGCCGCGCATGGTGCAGCCGGCATGGCGACGCTGTTCATGCGCGGCATGCTCTGCAACTGGATGGTCTCCACCGGCGTCGTCGGCGCCATGATCTCGACCTCGGTCTCCGGCAAGGTCATCGCGATGTGGATGCCGATCCTGGTGTTCTTCTACATGGTGTTCGAGCATTCCGTGGTGAACATGTTCCTGTTCCCGTCGGGCCTTATGCTGCACGCCAAGTTCTCGATCATGGACTATCTGATCTGGAACGAGATCCCGACCGTGCTCGGCAACCTCGTCGGCGGCCTCGCCTTCACCGGCATGACCCTCTACGCCACCCACGTCCTGACCCTGCCGAAGCGCCAGGCCGACAAGGCTGCGAAGCCCCGCGTTGCGGCCTGATCGAAGACGTCTCGACAGGGGAGCCTCGCCCGATCAGGGTGAGGCTCCCCTTTGCCGGTGATGACGATGCCCCGCGGACTCCTGATTTCGGTCGGCCAACATTCCGACAAGGGTCGCAAGCCCCTCAATCAGGATTTTCACGGCGTCCTGATTCCGGAGGAGCCGCTGCTCAGCCTGAAGGGCATCGCGGCGGTCCTCGCCGACGGCATCTCCAGCAGCAGCGTGAGCCAGATCGCCAGCGAGTCGGCGGTCAAGAGCTTCCTGATGGACTATTACTGCACGTCGGAATCCTGGACGGTGAAGACCTCCGCCCGGCGTGTGCTGGAGGCGACCAATTCCTGGCTGCATGCGCAGACGCGCAAGAGCCAATATGCCTATGACCGCGACAAGGGCTATGTCTGCACGCTCAGCGCCATGGTCATCAAGGCGGCCACCGCGCACATCTTCCACGTCGGCGACTGCCGCATCTACCGCGTCGCCGGCAGGGCGCTCGAGCAGCTGACCGACGATCACCGCATCATCGTGTCGTCGGAGCAGACCTATCTCGGCCGTGCGCTCGGCATCAATCCGCAGCTCGAGATCGACTACCAGACCCTCGAGATCCAGGCCGGCGACACCTTCCTGCTGGCGACCGACGGCGCCTACGAATTCGTCGATCAGCGCTTCGTGACCGGCGTCATCGCCGAACTTGCCGGCGACCTCGATCGTGCTGCAAAAGCCATCGTCGAGGAAGCTTACCGGCGCGGCAGCGACGACAACATCACTGTCCAGATCCTACGGATCGATGCGGTGCCAGAGGAAACGGGGGTCTTCGATCGGACCTCGACGCTGCCCCTACCGCCTCTGTTGGAGCCCCGGGCTGTGTTCGATGGCTACCGGATCATCCGGGAGATCCACGGCAGCAGCCGCAGCCACATCTATCTCGCGGTCGATGCGGAGACCGAGGAAACGGTCGCGCTCAAGATTCCGTCGATCGACCTGCGCGACAACCAGGCCTATCTGAAACGTTTCCTCATGGAGGAATGGATCGCGCGGCGGATCGACAGTCCGTACGTGCTCAAACCGCGGTCGAAATCGACGCGGCGGAATTATCTCTACGTCGCGACCGAGTTCGTCGAGGGGCAGACGCTGCGGCAGTGGATGCTCGACAACCCGCGCCCCGATCTGGAGACGGTGCGCAGGATCGTCGAGCAGATCGCCACCGGGCTTCGCGCCTTCCATCGCATGGAGATGCTGCATCAGGATCTCAGGCCGGACAACGTCCTGATCGACAAGACCGGCACCGCGAAGATCATCGACTTCGGATCGGTCAGGGTCGCAGGGGTTGCCGAAGCGGCGCCGAGATCGGCCGACACGGAAATTCTCGGCACCGTTCAATATACGGCACCGGAGTATTTCCTCGGCGAAGGCGGATCGCCCCGATCCGACATGTTCTCGCTGGCCGCCATCTGTTACCAGATGCTCACCGGACATCTGCCCTACGGCGCCCAGATCGCCAAGATCCGGGGACAATCGGACGCGTGGAAATTGAGATACCGCCCTGCGGTCGATGCCGAGCGGGGCATCCCGGGCTGGATCGATGGCGCACTCAGGAAGGCGCTGCATCCCGATCCCTACAAGCGCCACGAAGATCTCTCCGAGTTCGTCTTCGAGCTCCGAAATCCCAATCCGGCCTATCTCGCCACGCGGACCACGCCACTTCTGGAGCGCAATCCGCTGCTGTTCTGGAAGCTGACCACGGCGATCCTGGCTTGCGCCGTCATCGTGCTGCTCGCAGCGCTCCGACTGCGATAGCCGAACAAAACCGGATCACGCCGGCTCTGCCGCCTTCACGCCCAGTGGCTTCGGCGCCATGCCGCCACCCGGCTTGAGGTGGAATTCGTAGCTCATCAGGTGCCATCGCCCGCTCGTCTTGGTGCCGTCGGGCATCTCGGGATCGTTGCGCGGCTCGACCTTGGCGATGAGATCGTCCTTGACCCCGAACACCACGTCGGAATCCAGATATTTGTCGCCACCGATGAAGACGTGGGTGATCAGCGGCTCATAGCCCTTCGCATTCACCAGGAAGTGCACATGCGCCGGGCGCATCGGGTGGCGATTGGTCTGCACGATCATCTCGCCAACCGGACCGTCGGTCGGGATCGGGTAACTGCACGGCAGGATGGTGCGGAAGAAGAAGCGTCCATCATCATCGGTGATGAAGCGCGCCCGTGCCGAGGCGCCGACCTCGTCATAGTTCGGCTTCTGAGAATCATAGAAGCCGTCATCATCGGCATGCCAGACATCGACGGGAACGCCGGCAAGCGGATTGCCCTTGAGGTCGGTGACGCGGCTCTGCACGAACATCCGCTCGCCCGTCTGATTGTTCGGCGAAATGTCGGTGCCGTGCGCGGTCACCTTGTGCTCGCCGACATAGAACGGGCCAAGCACGGTGGTCTCTGTCGCGCCCTCGCGGTCGCGATGATTGACCGCGTCGACCAGCATGGAGACGCCGAGCACGTCGGACAGCAGGATGAATTCCTGGCGGGTGTCGGTGCATTTCTGCCCCGTCCTGGTCAGGAAATCGATGGCATATTCCCATTCCGCGAAGGTGAGACCGGTCTTGCTCACGTAATCGTGCAGCGACTTGATCAGCTCCTGGAGCAGGAATTTCGCGCGTGGGTTCGGCGTGTCGTCGAAGCTCCGGATCACGGCTTCGGTGAGCTCGCTCTCGTTGAACTGGGTCATGATGCTGTGCTTCCCGTTTTTCTGCTTTCGGATTCTCGGTTTCCTTGGGGCGTTCAGCCAGAGGCTACACCAGCAGGCCAGCTGGAGTTAAGCGCAACCGGCTTGGAAGAGGGGGGCGATTTCGGCTATCAGGCTTACGACAAGAACCGTCCGAGGAACGTTCCCATGCTAGCCCCCACTCCAGCCTCCCCCGAATCCGTCGGCATGTCCCAAGCTGCGCTCGACCGCATCGATGCGCACCTGAAGAACCGTTACATCGATGCCGGCCGTTTCCCCGGAACCCAGCTTTTGGTCTATCGTCGAGGCAAAGTGGTTCATAGTTCGGTGCAGGGCTTTGCCGATGTCGAGCGCAAGGTGCCGGTGAAGGACGACACCATCTACCGCATCTATTCCATGACCAAGCCGCTCACCAGCGTCGCCTTCATGATGCTGGTGGAGGAAGGCCTCGTCGCGATCGACGAGCCGGTCGCCAAATACATTCCGGAATGGAAGGATCTCGGCGTGTTCGTCGCCGGCACGTACCCGGCCTTCCTGACGCGGCCGCCGTCGCGGCCCATGCTGATCGTCGACCTGCTGCGCCACACGTCCGGGCTGACCTACGGCTTCCAGCAGCGCTCCAATGTCGATGCCGCTTATCGCGCTGAAAAGATCGGCGAGGTCGAGAAATCAGGCACGCTGCAGACCATGATCGAGGGCCTCGCAAAGATCCCGCTGGAGTTCTCGCCGGGCGAGGCCTGGAATTACTCGGTTGCGACCGACGTGATCGGCTACCTCGTCGGCAAGATCTCGGGCGTGCCGTTCGAGCAGTTCCTTAAATCACGCATCCTCGATCCGCTCGGCATGATCGACACCGACTTCCACGTGCCGGCCTCGAAGGTTCATCGCTTCGCAGCCTGCTACTCGGCGGACCCAGGCGGGGGCATGACCTTCCACGCGGGCCAGCGCCGCGAGGGCCTGACGCTCCAGGACGATCCGACCACGAGCTCGTTCCTGTCACCGCCCTCCTTCATCTCCGGCGGCGGCGGCCTGTGTTCGACGGTCGCCGACTATCTCACCTTCTGCCGCGCGCTGCTCAATGGCGGCGAGCTCGGCGGCGTCAGGCTGATCGGGCCGAAGACGCTGGCGCTGATGACGACCAACCATATTCCGGGCGGCGGGGCGCTGCCCGAGGTGTCGCGCTCGCTGTTCTCCGAAGCCACCTACAACGGCATCGGCTTCGGCCTCGGCTTCGCCGTGACCATGCGCCCGGCCGAGACGCTGATCGCCGGCAGCCCCGGCGAATACAATTGGGGCGGCGCGGCCACGACCTCGTTCTGGATCGACCCGGCCGAGGAGCTGATCACCATCTTCATGACGCAGGTGCTGCCGTCGAGCGCCTACCCGATCCGGCGCGAGCTGCGCAGTATGGTCTACGCCGCAATCACCGAGAGCAATCTGTAACCGATCGCGCGATCCCGCGGCCACCGGCTGCGGGATCGCGCTCATTTGAGCAAGGCGGAAAACTTGCGGGCCTGTGCACTGCACGCACACGCCCGCTCGGCTTCGAAAACGGAGCTAGTGCATATGACCAATCAGATAGATGCCGCCGCCGATCACGATGATCGCGGGCACGGCCCAGAGAATAAATACCGGCATCACAGCTCTCCCTAATTGGACGTGCAGACCTTGACGGTCTTCATGCTGCTTTCAGCCTCGGTGCGTGTCTTGTAGACCGTGCCCGAAGGGCTGACGACGGTCATCGAGGCGTCTGTCGGCTTCTTATCGACGACAGTGCACTTCTTGGTCTTGACGTCCTGGACCACGTAGAACTCGTCGGCCGCGAACGCCGGCAAGGACAATGCAGCAACGATCAGCGCTGCACTCGCTATTCTCAGCGTCATTCTCTCCTCCTCAGATTCCCGGGCTTCGGCCCGGTCGATTCAGTAACGGGAAAAAATAGCAATTTGTTCCTACGCCGGGGGAACACCGCGCATGGCGAGGGTGTTGTTGCCGCGCTTATTCCCGTGAGGAGGACAAGATGAAAAAGCTGTTCCTGCTGTCCGCGACGGCGGTCCTGATTTCGACCGGCGCATTCGCGCAATCCACCGTGACGACCACCGGAACCGGTCACGCGGCGGTAGTTCAGATCGAGCCGCAATACCGAACCAAGATCAAATCCTACCTCACCGAGCACCGCATCCGTCCGGTGACGACGAAGGAAAAGATCGTTGTCGGCGCGACGGTGCCGAGCGACGTCGAGCTCGAGGCCGTTCCGGCGGACTGGGGCCCGTCGCTGACGAAGTATCGCTACGTCTATTCCGGGGATCGCGTGATGCTGGTGGATCCCGGCTCACGCACTGTCGTGCAGGAAATCGATTGATCAGGACGAAACGGACGGCCGTCGCGACGGCGGCCGTCCTCGCGGAGTTGAGCGCATGACATCGCATCGCGAGGCGCGGATCGCCGGACTTAGCCTGGCGGCCATCTATGCCGTGTGTCTGCTACTGACCGCGGCCGGCATGAGCTGAGGCGCAAGAGTCGCCGACAGCGCTGCGAAAATCCCGTCTCCGGACTGTTCGGGACTGTTCGCCGAGTCGCGAAAATCGTGGCGCAGCGTAGCTGGCGACCGTATGGTCTGCCAAAGCCATGATCCGGCGCCGCCGCGCTCGCACCGGGACGTCTGCGTTTGTCGAAGCTCACCCTGCCGGTCCGGCTCGCTCTCCTCGTCGCGGGAACGATGTTGCCGCTGATCGTCTTTGCCGTCGGCCTTGCCTATTCCAACTATCGCCAGGATCGCAGCGAGGCGACGCGCCGGGTGCTGGAGACGGTGCGCAGCATGCGCATCGCGCTCGATTCCGAAGTGCAGCGGATAACCGGCGGCTTGCAGGTGCTCGCCCTCAGCGAATCCCTGCAAGTCGGTGATTTCGACGGCTTCCGCCGCCTCGCAGTCGGGTTCATCAGCCAATACGGCGGAGACAGCGTTCTTCTGCTGGCCGACAGATCCGGCCGCCAGCTGTTTTCGACCGTCACGACGGAAACGGCGAATCTTCCACTGCGCAACAATCGGGAGATCGTCGAGCGGGTGTTTGCAAGCAAGGCGCCGCAATATTCCGACCTACCCGATCGTCTGCAGCGCCGGAAACGTCTCCAGCAGCCAGATGCTCACATTGGAGACAGCGCCGGTGAGAAAGCCGATGCCGGTGATCACCATCAAGACGCCCATGGCGCGCTCGACGTTGACGAGGTGCCCCTTCATGCGCGCGAACAGCGCGGAGAACTTTTCGATCATCAGCGCGGCGATCAGAAAGGGAATGCCGAGGCCCGCGGAGTAGACCGCGAGCAGGCCGGCGCCCTTCGTCACCGTGGCTTCCGCCGCGGCGATCGAGAGGATCGCGGCGAGGATCGGACCGATGCAAGGCGTCCAGCCGAAGGCGAAAGCGAGGCCCATGACATAGGCGCCCCAGAGGCCGACGGGCTTGGGGATCGGCAGCCGTCCCTCGCGCATCAAAAGGCCGATGCGCGTCAGGCCCAGGAAGTGCAGGCCCATGATGATGATGACGATGCCGGCGAGGACCGACAGCTCCGCCGACCAGGTACGGATCAGCCCGCCGATCAGCGAGGCGCTGGCGCCGAGCGCCACGAACACCGTGGAAAAGCCGAGCACGAACAGGAGCGCCGACATCATGATCGCGCGCTTGGAGGCAGCGGCCGGCTGGTCGCTCTCGACATGCTCGATCGTGGCGCCCGTGAGGTAGATCAGATAGGGCGGAACCAGAGGCAGGACGCAAGGCGAGAGGAAGCTGACGAGGCCGGCAATCAGCGCCGCCGGGATCGAAACATTTTGCATGATGCAGTCGGAGCCATCTCAGGTGCCGGTACGGCGCGCAAGGGATGCGCCCGGCCCGGAGCCGAACCGGCTCTGGTGTAGCCTATGCCGGAGATTGCGCAACAGAGGCGCACAGAACCAAGGCTCCTCCCGATGCCCTCCGTGATCACAGATGCGGCATCGGGACGCGCACAAACCTCGCCAAAAAGCGAGATTCGGCGGCGCGGCTACTTCACCACGCGGAGCAGCGGACGCCGGGGCTGGTCCTGCGTCTGCTTGGAAGGGGGCGGCGGCTCACTCGCAGCGCTCCGCAGCATCTCGTCGCACAGTGCCTTGAGATCGGCACTGTCAATTCCTTTCAGTTTCATCCGCACGTCGAGGATGACAATGGACAGCATCTCGGCCGACTCACGGCTGTTGCACGCGTTGAGAGCCCTGCGGCACTCCTCAAGCGTTTCCAGCACCGACTGCAACTGTTCGTCTGAATGCGACACCGGCGTTCTTTCCGTTAATTCGGCCTGCGAGACGTATTTGTCACGCCCCCTTCGGCCCCCATTGAAGACCAAAGATAGCACGAGGCTACTGCGCCTCCGAACCTGATTTCTGTGTGCTTCTGCCCTGGAACTGCGGTACCGGCCGCCATCGCCATGCAGCGCCGTTGAAGGTCACCGGAGCGGTCCGGGAGCAAACGCCGAACGCGGTGTGATCGATCCATCGAGGGAGACGGCATCGGCTTTCGCGCAAGAATTTCCGTTGCGGACAGCGCCGGCAATCCCGCAGCCACTCCAAGGCTCGCAACGGAACTCACGCCAAAACCCCTCAGTCAGGCCGACCGTCTGCCCAATTCTCAGCCCGTGGCAGCATCCAAATACCACCCGTACTGCAGTAAGGATGACGTTCAAAACTCGTCATTCCCCAACCCGTCGTGGTTGTGGTTTGCGCCAGATTCTGCCAGTTTAGCTTTCCGAAGGGACTTGTATGCACTCCTTGGCGGAAAGGGGCGTTCCGTCGGCGGAACGCCCAAAGACAAATCTCAGCGGCCTCTCGGATTGGGATGCCGCCCGCATATTTTTGGAAGTCGTTCGATGCGGAAGTTTTCGCTCGGCTGCCGAGCGCTTGTCGCTTTCGATCAATGCCGTGCGCCGACGGATCGACGATTTCGAGCGCCAGACTGGTACCACACTGTTCACCCGCGACGTTCACGGCACGCATCTGACCGATGAGGGCGCGCTGGTGGTCTCCGCCGTCGAGCGCATGGAGGCCGCCACCTTCGACGTGCTGCGCGCCAGCGATTCGATGGCCAACGCCTTGTCCGGCGAGGTCCGCGTTGCCGTCACCGAGGGGCTCGGCACATTCTGGCTGGCCCCGCGGCTCGTCGAATTCCAGCAGGCCTATCCGAAGATCCTGGTGGACCTGCATTGCGCGATGCGCTCGGCCGACGTCTCGCGCCACGAGGCCGACGTCGCCATCCATCTGTCGCGTCCCTCGGCGCTCGACATCAAGCTGGTGCGGCTCGGCCGCATGCATCTGATGTTCTGGGCCTCCGAGAAATACATCGCAAAGCATGGCGCGCCGCGCTCGGCGGCGGAATTGATCAAGCATCGCCTGGTGCTGCAATTCGCCGACCAGCTCGCCGCCAAGGAATCTTTCGAGAGCTTCTTCCCGGGCGTTTCGGAACGTGACCTCCTGGTCATGAAGACCAACGTCTCAAGCGCCAACTACTGGGCGGTCGCGAATGGCGCCGGCATCGGCGTATTCCCGAGCTACGCCATTGCGCTTGGCGGGAAGTTGATTCCACTGGAGGTCGAGCTGAACCGACCGCTGGACATCTGGCTGTCCTACCATCCTGGTAGCGGCCGTATCCCGCGCGTGCGGCACATGATCGACTGGCTGATCGAGGCTTTCAATCCGGCTCGCTTCCCGTGGTTTAAGGAAGAGTTCGTGCATCCGCATGAATTCAAGGACTCGTATATGGGCGAACCCCTGACCCAGCTCTTCGGGGGATTTTCAACCGAAGAACAAAGGTGAAAACAGAGATGAAAGCAGCGGCGAAAAGAATGAAACAGCGCAGCGCCGGCAAGCCGGACATCGAGCTCGGCAAGCGGATCCGTCTGCGGCGCGTCGAGATGAAGATCTCGCAGGCCGAGCTCGGCGAGAAGCTCGGCGTCAGCTTCCAGCAGGTTCAGAAATACGAGAAGGGCGTCAATCGGGTCGGCGCGGCTCGGCTTCAGCAGATCGCCTCCGCCCTCGACGTGCCCGTGACCTTCTTCTACGACGGCGACAACAAGGCCCGCGAAGTCGAGAGCCTGCTCTTCCTCGACTCGGCCTTCAGCCTCCGCCTGCTGCGCGCCTACAGCAAGATCAAGGACCAGACGGTGCAGCGTCAGCTCGTCTCGCTGATGGAATCGATCGCGGCGAACGAGAGCTGAGGCCGATCGACGCCTGGCCTTTAGGGCCGATGTTCAATCCGTCGCGTCGCGGGGGCGCGGCCGGATTGAACGAGATCGGAGGAGCTATGTCTGCGCCTGCGCTTGCGCGCGGTTTTGCCTCGGGGCGGCCTCGCCGCCCCTTCTTCTTGGTAATTTGCCGCCGCGCTTCGCGCGCGCCATGCAATCCCAGCACAGGCGGATGCGGCCTCTCCTACCCTGCCCCGGTTGACCACGGCGGCGCCTGCGCCGCACATTGCGCATCGCCTACGACGAGCGAGCGCGCGATGTCCGACATTTTCAGCACGACCGGAACACCTTACGCCGATGGCAAGATCCTCAAGCACACGGCGGGTGGCGTCGGCGTGATCAGCTTCAACAATCCCGACAAGCGCAATGCGATGTCGCTGGAGATGTGGGAGGGATTTGGCGAGGCGCTGACGGCCTTGCGCGACGATGACACGGTACGCGTGGTGATCCTGCGCGGCGCCGGCGGCAAGGCGTTCGTCTCGGGCGCCGACATCAGCCAGTTCGAGAAGGTGAGGCACAATGCGGCGGCGTCCGAGGAGTACGCCAAGCGCAGCGCCGCCCAGCGTGCGCTGCTCGCCGACTACCCCAAGCCGACCATCGCCTGCATCGAGGGCTTCTGTCTCGGCGGAGGCATGCAGGTCGCGATGCTCGCCGACATCCGCATCGCCGCGCATGGCAGCCAGTTCGGCATTCCCGCAGCGAAGCTCGGGATTGCCTACGGCTATGACGGCTTGCGACATCTGGTGTCGCTGGTCGGTCCGTCCTGGGCTCGGCTCCTGATGTACACGGGCATGCGCATCGATGCGGCCGAAGCACTGCGCATCGGCCTCGTCGAGCGCCTGTTTCCGGTCGATCAACTCTGGGGAGAGACGATGGCGATCGCGCAGACCATCTCCGAAAACGCCCCGCTCGCGATCAAGGCCGCCAAGATCACCATCGCACAAGTACTGAAGGACGAAAGCGCGCGCGACATGAACGCGATCAAGGCCATCGGTACCGCCTGCATGGATAGCGCCGATTTCCGGGAGGGCCGGCAGGCCTTCATGGAGAAGCGCAAGCCGCAGTTCCGGGGCTGCTGAAGCTGAACCGACGTTCACGAAGATTAAATTCCTCGTGCAGATCAATGCGGCAGCAACCAGTTGATCTGGCGAAAGTTCTCCCGCCACCAACGAGGGAGAATGCGATGAAACTCAAGTTTGCTGTTCTTGGTCTGGCCGCCATAGGTGGTGTGGCGCTCGCGTCGGGACCGGCCCTTGCGGCAATGCCGAACGGCATCCCGCAGGCGGACAAGATTGCAGGCGGTCCCGCCGCCAACGTCGATCAGGTGCGCTGGGTGTGTAACCCCTGGGGGCGCTGCTGGTGGCGCCCGAACTATTATCGCGCCTACGGCTATTACGGCGGCCCGCGCTTCTACGGCCCACGTCCGTGGGGCTGGCGTCATCATTACTGGCGCCGCTGGTAACGGCAAAGGGGCCCGAGGGCCCCTTTTTTCTTGTGAGATGAACTCTTCGATTGCTTCTCAAAGCGCCGCGAGCACCGCTTTCGTGATGTCGGCCGTGCCGTTGCTGCCGCCGAACTCCATTGGCTTGATGCCGCCGGCATAGGCCTGGTCCACCGCCCGCTCGATGGTCTGACCCGCCTCAGCCGCACTTTCCACACCGTACTTGTCGGCGAGCCAATCCAGCATCATCGCCGCCGACAAAATCATGCCGGTCGGATTGGCCTTGCCCTGCAGCATGATATCGGGCGCGGTGCCGTGGCACGGCTGGAACACTGCATACTTGTCGCCGATGTCGGCCGATGGCGCCATGCCGAGGCCGCCGATCAGGCTCGCGGTGATGTCGGAGACGATGTCACCAAACATGTTCTCCATCACCATCACGTCGAAATCCCAGGGACGCTTCACCAGCATCGCCGAACAGGCATCGACATAGAGCCGCTCGGTCTTCACGCTTGGATGCTTCTTCTCGATCTCGTCGAAAATGCCGCGGAAGAACGCAAAGGCCTTGAATACGTTCGCCTTGTCGACGCAGGTGAGCATCCCCGGCTTGCCGCGCGCCTTGCGCCGCTCGGCGAGGCGGAACGAGAACTCGAACAGGCGCTCGGATGTCTTGCGCGTGATCACCATGGTCTCGCGCGCGTCCTCATGGGTGACGACGCCCTTGCCCATCGAGGCGAACAGGCCCTCGGTGGATTCGCGGATCACGACGAGATCGATACCGCGCGCATCAGCGCCGACGATCGGGCTCGGCACGCCCGGAATGAGCCGCGCCGGACGGACGCCGGCATAGAGATCGAAGATGAAGCGCAGCTCGATCTGCGGTGCAATCTCGGTGTTGTCGGGGTAGCGCACCGACGGCAGACCGCAGGCGCCGAGCAGGATCGCATCCGCCTCCTCGCACAGCTTGATCGTCGTATCAGGCATCGACTTGCCGGTGGCGAGGTAATTGTTGGCGCCGGCGGGCGCTTCGGTGAAACGGAAGCCAAGGCCGGATTTATCGCCGACCTTGCGCAGCACCTCGAGCGCCGGCGCCATGACTTCAGGACCGATGCCGTCGCCGGCGAGCACGGCAACGTGGAAGGCGATGTTTGCGGACATGGGGGTTCCTGCTTGAACGAAGGTGGCATCGTCATTGCGAGGAGCTCTTGCGACGAAGCATCCAGACTGTTTCCGCGCAGGGATTTCTGGATTGCTTCGCTGCGCTCGCAATGACGGCGGAGAGAATCGCTGTTACGGCGTCAGCACGGTGCGTCCGACCACCGCGCCCTGCTGCAACTGCAACAGCGCGTCATTGGCCTTGGCGAGCGGCTGCCGCGTCACCGGGATCGGCGGCACCTTCTTCGTTCGCACGAGATCGAGCAATTCCTGCGTCTCGCGCAAATTGCCGACATAGCTGCCCTGGATCGTGATCGCCTTGATCGGGATCAGCGGCAGTGCCCAGGTCGCACCGCCGCCGAACAGGCCGACGATGACGAGCTTGCCGCCCTTGGTGAGGCAATCAAAGCCGAGCTGCGTCGTGGCGGAGTTGCCGACCAGGTCGATCACGGCGCGGATCGGGCCGCCCGCCTTCTTGGCAAGCTGCTCCAGCGCATCCGGCGCCTTGGGATCGACGGTCGCCAGCGCGCCTGCTTTCTCAGCGGCTTCGCGCTTCTTCGCGTCGATGTCGACCATGATCGCGCCCTTGCCGCCCATCGCCTTCAGCAGCGACAGCGCCATCAGGCCGAGGCCGCCGGCGCCGAACATCACGATCGGCGTGTCGAAATGCTGCTCGACCTTCTTCAGCGCGCTGTAGGTGGTGACGCCCGAGCAGGCATAGGGCGCGGTCGTCGCGGGATCGAGGCCTTTCAGATTGAGCAGATAACGCGGATGCGGCACCAGCATGTGGTCGGCATAGCCGCCGTCACAATAGACGCCGAGCGAGCGCGGTGTCAGACACATGTTCTCGTCACCGCCAAGGCAGGTCGCGCACTTGCCGCAGCCGATCCAGGGATAGACCAGGCCGATATCGCCAACCCTGAGATCGCCCTGGTCGGTGGGCTTCACGTCGGGACCGAAGGCCAGGACTTCGCCGACCGTTTCATGACCCATCGTCAGCGGCAGGTTGATGCCGCGGTCCTTCAGCGACAGCGGCTTGCGGCCATGGCCGAGATCGTAACCGCCTTCCCAGATGTGGAGATCGCTGTGGCAGACGCCGGCCGCCTTCACCTTGATCAACACCTGCGTGCCCGACGGCTGCGGCGTGGCCTCGTCGACCTCCTGCAGCGGCGCCTTGAAATCGGCGACCTTGAAACTCTTCATTGGCATCCTCCCGGCATATTTCTTGTTGTCACGCCCACCATGCCATGGCCGGCGGAGCGAGACAAACTCGCTCCTGTCTAGTTTACGGCGATCGAGGATGGCAACCCGACGGCACGCAACGCCGCATTGCTTGCGGCACGAAGCCGTTCAGCCTGTCGCGGCCGTTTTGCCTGTCGGAATGGACGCGTCGCTGGAGAGCCCAACCTCTTCGCGCAATGCATCCGTGTGCGCGCCGAGCACGGCCACCGTCTTGGCCGGCGTCGTGTCGGCCCCCGACATCCGGAACGGCAGATTGAGCACCTGGAACGAGCCGCCCTCGTCCCGCACTTCGGAAAGCGCCTGCCGATGCGCAAGCTGCGGATCGGCCAACGCCTCTGACACGGTGCGATAGGCCGAGGCCGGGACGCCGGCAGCGCCAAGCGCGAGCAGGCATGCATCGGTCGAAAGCTGCCGCGACCAGACCTCGACGCCATCCATCAGCGCCGCCCAGTTCTCGCGGCGCGGAGCATAGGTGGCAAAGCGTGGATCGGAGATCCATTCGGAGCGGCCGATCACTCCCATCAGAGCCCGGAACGTCTTCTCGCTGGCGACCGTGATCATGACATAGCCGTTTGCCGTCTCGGTCGGGCCGAACATCGGGCGCGGCGGCGGCTTCACCGCGAATTGCGAGCTCTGCAACTCCGTCAGGGTCAAGGTCAGCATCGATTCCAGCATGGAGACGTCGATGTGCTGGCCAAGCCCGGTCACGGTGCGCTGATAGAGGGCTGACGCAATGGCACCGAAACCGTAGGTGCCGGTGACGACGTCGGCGTGGTAGATGCCGCAATAGTCGGGCCGGCTGCGGCCCGGTTGGTACGCGAGATGTGCCATGTCGTAGCCGGAAGCCGCATGGATCACCGGCGCATAGGCCGGCAACTCGGCCGAAGGGCCAGTCTGGCCATAGCCCGAGATCGAGCAGTAGATCAGCCTCGGGTTGACCTGACGCAGCCTGTCGTAATCGAGCCGCAGCCGGTGCATCACACCCGGGCGGAAGTTCTCGACCAGGATATCGGCGGTCGCAGCCAACCGGCGCACCGCCTCCTTGCCGTCCTCGGACTTGAGGTCGAGCACCACGCTCTTCTTGCCGACATTGAGCTGGCCAAACGTGGTGCTGCACCCCTTGCGCAGCGGTGGCCGGGTCCGCATCGTCTCCCCGCCGTCGGTCTCGATCTTGATGACCTCGGCGCCCATGTCGGCTAGCATGCGCGCGCAGTGGGGACCGGCGATCGTGGTCGAAAAATCCAGGACCCGCAGGCCCGCGAAAGCCTTTGTCGTCGTCCCCTCATGCTTGTCTGGTAGCTGCATCCCGACGCCCTTTGGAACCCTCAATGTTCTTCGTTGTTGATGCCGCGACCCTAGACGGCGGCGGCTGAGTAGGAAAGTCTTTACCGAACAGACGCGTCGCGTAAGCGGGCTTTAAGAATTCCGGGGCAACTGGACCCGTTCTTGCATAGCAGCGAACGGGATCGGAAGAGGGCAGCTGTTCTTGAGGGTCTTGTTCATCACCACGGAGATGGACGACTTCGTCCGCGTCGGCGGACTGGGCGCCGTTTCTGCCGCCCTTCCGCGCGCCCTTCGCTCCTTTGCCGATATCCGGATCATGCTGCCCGGCTATCGCGACATCATCGAGCAACTCACGCATATTCAGATCGTTGGTCGCTGTCCCGCATTCGCTGAGATGCCGGCCTGCTCGCTCGGCCGGGCCGCGACCAAGGACGGCCTGCCGGTCTATGTGCTGTTGTGCTCTCAGCTCTACGACCGGCCCGGCAATCCCTATGGCGACGAGTCCGGACACGATTGGCCCGACAACGACATCCGTTTCGCGCGCTTTGCCTCGGCGGCGGCTGAGCTCGCCATGGGCAAGCTGGACAAGAATTGGGCAGCAGACCTGATCCATGCCAATGACTGGCAGGCCTCGCTCGTGCCGGCGTACCTTGCCTGGGGCGGCGCCAAGCTGCCGTCGATCCTGACCATTCACAATCTCGCCTATCAGGGTCTCTTCCCGAAGGAGGCGCTGCGGCGGATCGGCGCACCGGAGAGCTCCTTCCACATCGACGGCGTCGAGTTCTACGACCAGGTCTCCTTCCTCAAGGCGGGACTGGTCTACGCCTCGCACCTCACCACGGTCAGCGCCACCTATGCGCGGGAGATCACCACGGCCGAATTCGGCTGCGGCCTGGAGGGCCTGTTGCAGCTGCGCTCCGACGCCGCCGAGCTCACCGGCATCCTCAACGGCATCGACGAAAGCTGGGACCCGCGCTCCTGTGCGCAACTCGCCCAGCAGTTCGGGGCCGGCGACTGGGTCGGCAAGAAGGCCAATGCGGATTACGTGCGCAAACAGTTCGGGCTCGCGGTCTCGCGCGGCCCGATGTTCGGCATCGTCGCGCGGCTCGTGCACCAGAAGGGCATCGACCTCGTGCTGTCGGCCGCCGACGAAATCGTCGATGCCGGCGGGCAGATCGTGGTCACCGGCTCCGGCGAGCCGGCGCTCGAGCAGGCCTTGATAGACGCGCATCGCCGCCGCCCCGACGCCATCGGGGTCGCGATCGGCTTCAACGACGCGCAGGCGCGGCGCATCTTCGCCGGCAGCGACTTCACCTTGATGCCGTCGCGGTTCGAGCCCTGCGGTCTCAGCCAGATGTACGCCCAGCGCTTCGGCTCATTGCCGATCGGTCACCAGACCGGCGGCCTCGCCGAGACCATCACCGACGGCGAGACCGGATTCCTGTTCTCAAAACCCTCGCGCGAATCTTTCCTCGGCGGCGTCCGCCGGGCCTTCTCGGCCTTCGTGGCGCACGACCAGCTCGACTCCATGCGCCGCAGCGCCATGGGACGATCGTTCTCCTGGAGCATCTCGGCGGGTTGTTACAGCGCGCTCTACCGGAAGCTGGCATCGGTGTGAAGCTGAGGCATTTCCACAGGCGCCGTCATTGCTGTGCAAGTCCGGGGCACGCCGGGAACAATTCTTAGCGGCGCGCGTCCATTTGCGGCCGCCCGATCCAAGCCCGATTGAGACACCGTGTCATCCAATCAGGCTGCGGCTCACCCCGCAGCCGTGCTTGTGCTTCCTGGTAGGGACCGACGTAGCGCAACCGGTCGGGCAGTTTCGGATAGACACGCCTGATCCAGGTGAGCGCGTTGTCGGCAGCTCTGATGTCGCGCTCGTCAAGCGCAAGTCCGAACCCGGCGCGCAGTCGCTCCGGCAGCATCCTCGCCGCGAGCGCGCGATACCAGCGCGGCGGTCGCAACCACGGACGGGCGCCGCTGAAGATCTGTGCGGCGATCTCGCGCGCCGCAGGGCTGACGGTCAGCGTCTCCGACTGCGCCATTGCCGTGGTGTAGGCGGCGAAGCCGGACCAGTCCGCCGGCAAATCATCCCCGGTCAATCCGAACAGGGCGCCGTACAGCCTGGCCTCGCTCCAATAGCGATCGCGCTCCTCCGCCGAGAGTGGCGGCAGCACCAGATCGTGCACCATCAGCGCGGTCTCGACCAGCGTCGCATGGACCCACCGCAGCGAGGGGATGTCGTTGGCGCAGTAGCGCGAGCCGGCCGGGAACGGGCCGACGGTCTCGGGCATCTCGCCGACAATCATGCTGTGACGCCGATGCAGCTGCCGGGACGACAGCAGCGCCTGGTCGAGCGAGCCGAACACCATGGGGAACACGATGCCGAAGGTGCGATGAAAACGACCGATCGGATCGGCAAAGGTCTTCGAATGCTCGGCAATGGCGGCCGCGACCCAGGGATGCGCCAGTTGCAACAGCAGCGCGCGGCCGGCGCCGAGAAAGATCACGGCCTCGCGGTCGATCTGCCAAGTGACCGAGGACGGACCGAACACACCGGCAACCGGCCCTGCCGCGTGAGCGCGGACGTTATCAAGAGTTGCCTCGAGATCCTTCTCAGTGACCAATTGCAGCCTCGCGACGAAGACGCGGCAACACTAGCCCAGACCACGCGTTCGCGAAATCGTCATCACACAAGACGACGACGAAGCCCTCATTCCGCCGCCATCGGCATCTCGTCCATATGCTCGTGCAGCACCACGCCGGCGAGCGGATCGAACTCACCGATCCACGGTCTTCGCGCGAGCACGGATCTCGTGTGGGCATAGCCGGCATCCCAGCGCTGGGCGATGCCTGAGGGGCTGAAATCGATGTCCTTGGTATGGGTCTCGCGGTCGAGCTGCGGCGCCAGCAGGCGCACCACATGCATGCGGGTCGGACAACCATAGCTCGTCAGCTCGCGCACGGCGGGATCGCCACGCTCGCTCTCGGGCAGCCGCGCGGCGAGCTGATTGATGACGTGGCGTAGGCGATGGGCCTGCTGCTGGCGGGCGATCTGGCTCGCGATCCGGCTGGAATATTGCACGTCCTTGTGGCGGTTGAACACCTCCGCCATCGTCGTCGGTTCGGCACCGACCGGATTCCACAGATGAACGGCGAAGATCAGCGAATCCTTGCGCGGGTTGTCGTCAAACACGGCCTCGGTCGGCGTGTTGGACAGGATGCCGCCATCCCAATAGAGCTCGCCGTCGATGCGCACCGCCGGAAACGCCGGCGGCAACGCGCCCGAGGCCATGACGTGCTTCACCGTCAGCTCGCCGTCGCGGCTGTCGAAATAGCGCATCCGGCTGCTGCGGACATGCGCCGCGCCGACCGTCAGCCGCGGCGAGCAGCGGTTTATCAGGCTGAAATCGACGAGTTCGCGCAGCGTCTTCTCGAGCGGAGCGGTCGAATAGAAGCCGGCGTGATCGGTGCCCAGCGGAAATGAATCGCCGGCATGCGCCAGCGGATTTGGGCGAAAGAAGCCGGGAATGCCATTGGTGACGGTCGACCAATAGGCCAGTTTTTCGTTGAAGCCCGGAAACGCGGCGCGCAGATTCCACACTGGATTTTGCTCCATCCGCTTCCAGAATTCCTTCAGGCGCGCGAGCCGCTGGCGAGGCTCGTTGCCGGCGATCAAGCTTGCATTGATGGCGCCGATCGAAGTGCCGATGATCCAGTCCGGCTCGATGCCGGCCTCGTGCAGCGCCTGGTAGACCCCGGCCTGGTAGGAGCCGAGCGCACCGCCGCCCTGAAGCACGAGCACGACCTGGCCGGGCAGGTCTTTGCTGTTGCCTCGCGCGTTGTCCTGCATGCCATCCATGTCTCGCTCCTTTTGAGCTTGCACCGATCGAATATTCGCTGTCGGCGGCAGCTTGTTACGCCGGCCGGAACGAACCCGTTCCATCTCAATGCGCGGTCCAGCCGCCGTCGACCGGCAGCGCCGCGCCGGTGATCGATGCGGCCGCGTCCGTCGACAGGAACACCGCGAGCGCGCCGAGCTCCTCGACGGTGGCAAAGCGCTTGTTGGGTTGCTGTGCCAGCAGAACATCTCGGACTACCTGATCGCGCGAGATACCGTGCGCCTTCGCCTGACCGTCGATCTGGGCCTCGACCAGCGGGGTATAGACATAGCCGGGGCAGACCGCGTTGCAGGTGATGCCCTCTTCCGCGGTCTCCAGCGCCGTCACCTTCGTGAGACCGATGATGCCGTGCTTGGCGGCGACATAGGCCGCCTTGAACGGCGAACCGATCAAGCCGTGCGCCGAGGCAATGTTGATGATCCTGCCAAAGCCGTTCAGCCGCATCGCCGGCAGCACGAGCCGTGTGGTGTGGAAGGCCGAGGACAGGTTGATCGCGAGGATCTGGTCCCACTTCTCGACCGGAAACTGGTCGAGCGGCGCGACATGCTGGATGCCGGCGTTGTTGACCAGGATGTCCAGCCGGCCGGATTGGGCCAGCGTCGCAGCGATCATCTCGGCGATCGATGTCGACCTCGTCATATCCGCGGGCGAGTAGCTTGCCTTCACGCCGAACTCGGTGGCGATCTGCTCGCGTGTCCGGCCGATCTCGCCGGCGACACCAAGACCGTTGAGCACGATGTCGGCGCCGGAAGCGGCCAGAGCCCGCGCAATGCCGAGGCCGATGCCGCTGGTCGACCCGGTGACGAGAGCCACCTTGCCGGCCAGCACGCGGGACGAAGCGGACGTCTGCGTCTTGATAGGGATATTCATGATCCAGACCTCTTCTGCGCAACGCCGCGCCGCGGCTGGCTCGAAATGTGCGGGATCACCCGGGTTTGCGGAAATGCCGGTTAGCTTCCGAGTCGATACGTCCGCGCTATCGCTTGCGGGGTGTCATTCCCGGTTCCTATCGGCTAGATTTCCGGTCGATTTTGCCGGGAGCCGATCCATGGAAATGCATCAGGTCCGCTATTTCCTCGCGGTGGCGCAGCTGTTGAATTTCACGCGCGCCGCCGAAGATTGCAACGTGACGCAGCCGTCGCTGACGCGCGCGATCAAGCAGCTCGAGGCCGAGCTCGGCGGTGACCTATTCCGCCGCGAACGGCCGGCGGCGCAATTGACCGAGCTCGGTCAGCGCATGCATCCGCTTCTGAAGCAATGCTATGACGCCGCCGTAGGCGCGCGCTCGCTCGCCTCCTCGTTCAAGAGCGGAGAGATCGGTGCGCTCCGTATTGCACTGACGCATTCGATCGACCTCGCGCTGCTCATTCCGCATCTCAGCGAGATCAAACGGCAGTTCAACCGGCTCGAATTCCGCTTCCTGCGCGGGACCGGCCGCGAGGTCGGTGAATTCCTCAAGAAGGGGGAAGCCGAGCTCGGCATCGCCGCCGAGATCGACGAGGCCTGGGAGCGGCTCGACGTGTGGCCACTGTTCACGGAAGGCTTCGATCTCGTCGTCAGCCGCGCCCACCGTCTCGCCGAGCACGACGTGATCGAGCCGGACGATCTGCGCGCTGAGCAATTGCTCGGCCGGAGCTATTGCGAGCATTCCAGACGCATCTCCGCCAGCCTGCGCGAGCACGGCATCGACGTCGATCACGGCCACGAGATTTCGAGCGAGCGCGACCTGATCGAACTGGTCGAGGCCGACATCGGCATCGCCATGATGCCCCACACCTCGCCGGTGCCGGAGAGCCTGAAACGTGCCGCAGTCACCGGGCTCGACGCACGCCGCACCGTCAGCCTCTACGGCGTCGCCGGCCGACAGCGGACGGCGGTCGCCAATGCGGTGATGCGGATGCTGCGCGGCGCGGACTGGCGGGAGATCGCGGGGTGATACTGTGAGTGATCGCCGCGCTTCTTCCTTCTCCCTTTGTGGTCCACAAGGGGAGAGGGTGGAACACTCTGCGCGGCTCAGTTCTCCCGGCTCGCGCTCTCCAGCGCCTCGACTAGATCGTCGATCTCCATTCGTTTGCGAAAATCCGGATCGACGAAGCGAGCCTTCACCAGTCGGTCGCGCCCGACCACGAACACGGCCGGGATCGGCAGCATCCAGCCGTCATTGCCGTGGAATTTCGCCATGTCCTGATGGGACAGCAGCTCCTGGATCTCGGCGCCGAGCCAGATCGCGAGGTTGAGCGACAGCGCATAGCCGTTGTCGAGATCGGTCAGGATCGGAAACGGCGCGCCGGATTCGGCCTTGAGCTGTCCAGTATATTCCTGCGTCTCCGGCATGATCGCGACGACCTGCGCACCCATTGCCTTGATGCGGTCCTGCGCCTGGACCACGGCGCGGACATTGAGCCGGCAGTAGGGACACCAGTGTCCGCGGAAGAACATCACTGCGACGGGGCCACGCTGCAGCAGCGCGGGCAGCGTCACGAGCCGCCCGCCCTCGTCGGGCAACATGAACGGCGGCATCGGATCGCCCGGCCGCGGCGCGGTCTCGCCACCGCCGTTCCCGTCCAATCGCGCCACGAGGCGATCGACCGCCTCGCCATAGGCAGGGAAGACCTTGCGGCTGGCATCGGCGTAGGCGCGGAGTTGTTCGTTCAGCGTGCCGTCCATGTCGCGGCAGCGCTGGAAGGCGAGCCTGAGCCGTTCGGCGTCGGCTGGGGATAGAGACGTCATCCTTCTGCTCCGGCATTCCTGGGGCGAATACTAGTTTCCCGGTTCGGCCGCCCGCAAGGGGCGGCCCCGATGCCCGGACCGGTTCAATTCACGTAGAAATTGCCGGTCGGATCCAACCGCCCGGAAGTGGAGTACAGCGTGCCGTTGTCCATGAAGAACACGGTGTTGGCAGGCACCTTCCTCGCGTTCTTCATCATGGCCTCGTGGTTCTTCTCGGCGGGAGCCATGGCCATCGCCGACATCTTGCCGGGCCCGCCATAGACATAGGCCATGCCGGCCTTCAAATCCCAGGCCGCTTCCGAGAACGCCGACGTGGCGATCACCGCGAAGGCCGCGGTAAAGATCAGGGTTTTGGACACTTTCGTCATGAGATGCTCCTCCGGATTGACGTGAACGCCCGCCAATCGGGCGCCCTGTCATCGGACGCCAGATCCCCCGGAAGCGGAAATGCCGATGCCCAATCGGTTCGATAGCCGCGGCGCATCAACATAGCGCCGGGCTATCGCATCGAAAGCGAGCCGGCATTTCAACATCGACGCGGTCTCGACGAAGCTCCTGCCATAGCCGGCGACCACCACGGTTGCGGCCAACACAGGAGAGTTCCCATGTCTAGGCATCACATCGTGTCGCGCGTGGTTTGGACAGGCGTTGCCGTTCTCGGGGCGCTGACATTTGCCACACCAGTTTTCGCCGGCGAATGTCCGGCTGGCAAGATCAAGCCGAACGCACAGCAGATGGTCGACTATAAGCCGGTCGGCGTCACCGACGTCACGCTCGGGGCGATCGACCTCGGCAAGCAGCCCGCCCATATCGATGGTCGCGAGCTGCGCTTCCGCAAGCTGACCATCGAGCCCGGCGGCATCGTGCCCTGGCACAGCCATGACGACCGCCCCGCCCTGATCTTCGTGCAGCAGGGCGAGATCGTCGAATACGCCTCCAACTGCGTCGATCCGATCGTGCACAAGGCCGGCGACATCCGTCCCGAGGTCTACGGCACCTCGCATTGGTGGAAGAACCTCGGCAAGGAAACGGTCATTCTCTATGTCGGCGATGTCCGCAAGGATCCGAACGACCATCACATGTGACGAGCGCCAAGTGTGCCGTCGTTCCGGGGCGCGAAGCGAACCCGGAACCTCGAGATTCCGGGTCTGGTGCTCCGGGCCGCATTGCGGTCCCGTGCGCACCAGCCCGGAACGACAGATCAACGGACAATCACGCCATGACCGATGTTTCCGCGCCGATCAAACCGGCCGCGACGAGGATGGATGCGCACTCGCCGGGCCTCGCCCTGCGCTCGCTCGTGATCGGCCTCACCGCATTCCTGACCGTCGTCGATCTCTTCGCGACGCAGGCGATCCTGCCTTCGCTCACGCGCCACTACGGCGTCACTCCCGCAGCGATGGGTTTTGCGGTCAACGCCAGCACCTTCGGCATGGCGGTCGCCGGTCTCGTCATCGGCTTCTTCAGCCCGCATATCGATCGGCGGACCGGTATCCTGCTCAGCCTGGCAGTTCTTGCGATCCCCACCAGCCTGTTGGCGTCCGCGCCCAATCTTGCCGTCTTCACCGCCCTGCGGGTCACGCAGGGCCTCTGCATGGCGTCCGCCTTCGCGCTCACCCTCGCTTATCTCGGCGAGCAATGCAGCGCCATGGACGCCGGCAGTGCGTTTGCCGCCTACATCACCGGCAATGTCGCCAGCAACCTCGTCGGCCGGCTGATTTCGGCGGCGGTCGCGGACGGCCTCGGCCTCGCCTGGAATTTCTATTTCTTCGCGGCGCTCAATCTGGCCGGCACGGTGCTGGTCTATTTCACCGTCGGACGCGTGCAGCCGATGCACGCGATGATGCCGGCGGCTTCACCGCTCGCCGCCACCATCGCGCATTGGCGCAATCCGCAGCTGCGAGCAGCCTTCGGCATCGGCTTCTGTATCCTCTTCGCCTTCATCGGCACCTTCACCTTCGTCAATTTCGTGCTGGTGCGGCCGCCGCTGTCGCTCGGCATGATGGATCTGGGCTTCGTCTATTTCGTCTTCCTGCCCTCCATCCTCACGACGCTTCTAGCTGGCAAGGTGGCCGCGCGACTGGGGACGCGGCCCACGATCTGGGCGGCACTCGCCGCTGCCGGGCTCGGCCTGCCCCTGATGCTGGCGCCGCATCTGGCCGAAGTGCTCGCCGGCATGGTGCTGGTCGGCATCGGCACATTCTTCGCCCAGGCCGCCGCGACGGGCTTCGTCGGACAGGCGGCTGCCGAGAACCGCGGGATTGCCAGCGGCACCTATCTGGCCTGCTACTTCTGCGGCGGGCTGGTCGGCACGGCGGTGCTGGGGCGTCTGTTCGATGAGTACGGATGGTATGCGTGCGTGGCCGGTATCGGCGCGGCGCTCGCCGCTGCGGCCCTGCTCACGCTCGCCTTGAAGCGCTAACGCCTGGGCCGTACCGCCTCGGCCGGCGTGATGCCAATCGTGCCCCGCAACCGCATGCGCTTGCACAATCCGGACGCCAGATCAGTTTCTCCCCGGGACTTCTGACCGGCCGAACCCGTTTGCGCCACGCATTTCTTTCGCACGGGTCAGACCGTGCGCCGTGTCTCCGGCATCACAAAGAAAATGAGCAAGAGCCCCGCCGCGGCAACGCCGGACAGCCCGACGAACGCCGTGGCATTGCCGAACTTGTCGCTGACATAGCCGCCAAGCACCGTGCTCAACGACGCGCCGATGCCGGTTGCGGTGCCGACGATTCCCTGCGCCAAGTTGAAATGCCCCGTGCCAAAGGCAACGTCGGCGACGATCAGCGGGACCATCACCGCGAACACCGCCGCGGTAATGCCGTCGAACACTTGCACGAGAACCAGGAGATACGGATCGCGCACGGTCGCAAACAAGAGGCCACGAATCGCCAGCGCGCCGAATCCGATCAACAGCAGGGGCCGCCGGCCCCAGAGCTGCGCCTTGCGTCCGACCGTCGGCGACAGCAGCGCCACGATCGCCTGCGGGACGACGATGCAAAAGGCGACGAGCACCGTTGCCCATTGGCTCGACCGTGCCGTCACCGCGCTCGCCATCAGCGGCATCATCGCGGCGTTCCCGAGGTGCAACAAGAGCACACTGAGTGCGAAGACGATGAGCGGACGCTGCCGGATCAGGTGCCAGATATTGGTGTCGCCGCGATCGGCGGCTTCGGGCGGCATCTCACCGTGACAGCGCCTGATGTCGATCTCATTCTCGCGGATGCGCGACAGCGCGATCAGGGTCGGGATCGCGAGCAGGAAGGTGACCAGGAACACCGAGCGGCTCGACAGGAGATAGCCCGCGGTGCCCATCACCGCCGCCGCGACGCCATTGCCCAGTGAGGCGAAGCGCGCGTTGCGGCCGAGCCGCTCGCCGATCGCGATCGGGCCGACGAGGCCGAGGCTGATCGCCGCGATCGCAGGCCCGAGCACGCAGCTCGCCATCGCATGCAGCGTGGCGGCGGTCACCACGACGGGGAAGATCGGCATCGCGGCATAGGCCAGCGCGCAAGTACCGATGGTCGCAATCGCGAGGGCGGCGACGAGACGCTCCGATTTCGCGGCATCGATAATCGCGCCCCCGGGCATCTGGCCGATCAGGGCGACAACGCCGCCGATCGACAGCACGAGGCCGATCTCGACCTGGGTCCATTTCTGCGTCGTCAGATAGACCGCGATGAAAGGACCAAATCCGGTCTGCACGTCGGCGAGGAAGAAGATGAACCAGTCGAGGCCGCGCAGGCTCTGGCGCGACGGCGCCGGAATGCCTGCAGCCGACGGCGCAACGACGTTGTCCTGCTCGACGCGGCCGCTGCGATCTGCATGGGTCAGCTTCCTCGACAACAGCACGGGCGGTCAGCCCTCCCTGCACCTCACTGGATCGCTTGCAGCGGCTGAAGGCTGCCGGACGCGCCGAGCACGACGATCGGCGTGTCTTCCTTGTATTCCGGCGCGGCCGCGACCTGCGCCTTGTTCAGTTCCAACGTGATGCTGTCCTTCTTGTTGGCGATCTTGCCGAAGCGCAGCGCGTTCCAGTCCACCACGATCTTGCGGCTGCCGACGCCGAGAAAGCCGCCGAAATCGATCACCGCGGCGCGGACATGGCCGGTGCGATCGACGATGACGTCGACGATGCGGCCCATGTCCTCGCCGGCGGCGCTGCGAACGTCGCGGCCGAGCACGCCGTGGGCCTCGCTCGCGCCGATGATGGTCACCGAGGGTGGCGGCGCGGCGTCCTTGGGCGTCACTGGAACGGTCGAGGCCGGCGGCTGCGCCGTCGCCGGCGCATTCGCTTCATCCTGGCCTGCGGGCTGATCCTCTGCGGCGCGCAATGGTCCGACCGCGAGGGCAACCATAATCGCCACACCCAGGATCAACGCTCCGATCGCACGCATGATACCCTCCTCACGACGCGCCGCTAGTGAGCCAGCACGATCGAGACCTGGATCTGGCCGCGCGTGCGCAATACCTCGAGCGCGACGTCGTCGCCATGCCGGCTAACACGCAGGTCCACGCTGGACTGGCCGAGGCGCAGATCGCGCAGGATCACCTCGTTGAGGAACGCCGGCAGATGCGGATTGCGCAGGCGAATCTCGCCGCGCGTCACGTCGAACTCGAGACCGAGCGCCGCCTCCAGCAGCGTGAACGGCGTCGCGCTGGCCCAGGCCTGAGGCGCGCAGGCGACCGGATAGAGCGTCGGGCCGCGCCGTTTCTCGCGCCGGAACCCGCAGAACAATTCGGGCAACCGGCGCAGATCCATGTAGGTCGCAGCATCGAACAGCCCCTTGAAGACATGCGCCACCGAGTGCTTGAGGCCGTAGCGCGCGAGCCCGAGCGCGATCAGCGCATTGTCGTGCGGCCAGATCGACCCGTTATGATAGGACATCGGGTTGTAGCGCACCTCGCCTTGCGCGACGGTGCGGATGCCCCAGCCCGAGAAGAAATGCGGCCGCATCAGATCGGCAGCAACGAGGCGCGCGCGGTCCTCGCGGATCATGCCGCTGAACAGGATCTGCCCGGCATTCGAGGTCCTGACCTTGCAGGGTCGCTTCTTGCCGTCGAGCGCGAGCGCATAGGTGCCGAGCTCCTCGCACCAGAACGCCTTCTCGAAGCGCTCGGCGAGCGCCCTGGCTTCGCTCTCGAGCCTGCGCATGCAGTCCGATTTGCCGAGCCGCAGCGCGCAACGCGCGGCGAGCTGCTTGGCAGCAAAGACGTAGCCCTGGACTTCCGCGAGCGCGATATTGCCCTCTGCAAGCTGGCCGTCGGCATGGAAGATCGCGTCGTAGGAGTCCTTCCAGCCCTGGTTGGCCAGCCCCTTCTCGGTCGCACGCTGGTATTCGACGAAGCCGTCCTGGTCGGGATCGCCGGGACCGTCGATCCAGGCCAGGCCCGCCTCGATCGTCGGCCAGAGCTCGATCAAGGTGGCCTCGTCGCCGGTGCGCTCGAAATAGCTGCCCGCGAGCAGCACGAACAGCGCGGTCGAATCGACACTGCCGTAATAATGCGCGAACGGCACCTCCCCGAGCGCCGCCATCTCGCCGCCGCGCATCTCGTGCAGGATCTTTCCGGGCGCGGCGTCCGCGAACGGATCGATTGCCGTGGCCTGAAAATGCCCGAGCCGGCGCAAGACACCTTTGGCGACGCGCGGATCGACCCAGAGCATCTGCAGCGCGGTGATGAGACCGTCGCGCCCGAATGTCGTCGAGTACCAGGGAATGCCGGCATAGGGGTACCGCCCCTGCGGGGTCTCGGTCATCAGCATGTTGAGGTCGGCCATGGCCTGGCACAGCACCTCGTTGAAGATATTGTTGGAGGTCTCGATGCTGGCAGCGCCCATCGTCGACTGCCGCATCTCGCGGCGATGAGCCAGAAGGCCCGGAAAGAACCGCGCCGGCCGTTCCGTCACCGGCCGGTTGCAGGAGACGGCGACGAACAGCGATTTGGCCTGGTGCGGATCGAGCTCGAGCTGCCAGGTCGCGGCATTCACGGACAGCGTGGTGGGACGCGGGTCGACATGCAGGCCGGTGGTGCGCTCGGCGTCGTCAAGGCCGCGATACTCGAACAGCACGTCGGTCGGACCCAACAGGCGGCTCGTGCCGGTCCCGCGGCGCGGGCGCCGCTCGCCGCGCACCTCGAACAGATCGGCGAAGTCATTGTCGAACAGCAGCGTCAGCTCGAAGCTGGCGCGCGCGTCGCCGTGGTTCTGCACGCCAATGCGCTGATAGGCGGCACCGCGCCACAGGAAGATCGTGCGCACGATGTGCAGCAGATCCTTTTGCAACAAGAGGCGGCCTTGGCGGTAGATGTCGGGATTGGTGAGATCGACCGTCAACGCCGAATTGTCGTCGCGCAAATTCGAGCCGAGCAGCAGCGGCTGGAGATCGTCGAGCACGAGCTCCAGCCGCGCCAGATAGCGCGTGTCGCAGTGAAACAGACCGTCCGGCCCGCCCGCCGAAGCGCCGATGTCGCCATGGCTGTCGAGCACGATGAAGGTGTCGTCGTGCTTGAGGGATCGCCGCGGCCGGGCGGCGGGCCCCGTCATCGGAATGTAGAACGTCTGCTCCGCGACGGCTTCCGTCGCCTGCGATATGGATACGATCTGGGTTACGGTTTCGGCTGCCATGAGCTGCTCCCCTGCGCCTTGATTCGAAACGCAACCAACGCGAACGAGACGGCTGGATCTACGCGGCGACCTTCGCGAGCCGGTTCATCTCCTGGGTCACCAGCTCACGGTAGGGACCGTGACCCTGCATCAGCCGGTCGGGCGCACCGTCCTCGATGATCTTACCGGCCTTGAGCACCACCACGCGATCGAAATTGCGCAGCGTCGCCAGGCGATGCGCGATCGCGATCACGGTGCGGCCACGCATCAGGCGCGACAGCGCCTCGCGGATCGCCTCCTCGGATTCGCTGTCGAGTGCTGCGGTCGCCTCATCGAGCAGCAGGATCGGCGCATCCTTCAGGAAGGCGCGCGCGATGGCGATGCGCTGGCGCTGGCCGCCGGACATCTTCACACCGCGGTCGCCGACCATGGTGTCGAGGCCGTCAGGCAGGCTCTCGACGAAGTCGCAGCGCGCCGCGATCGCCGCGCGCAGCACCTCGTCGTCGGTTGCGTTCGGCCGGCCATAGCGGATGTTCTCGCGAATGGAGCGATGAAACAAGGAAATGTCCTGCGGCACGACGGAAATCGCCTCGCGCAGGCTCAGCTGCGTCACCTTCGAGATGTCCTGGCCGTCGATGGTGATACTGCCATCGTCCACGTCGTAGAAGCGCTGGAGCAGCGTGAACAGCGTCGATTTGCCGCCGCCGGACTGCCCAACCAGTCCGACACGCTGGCCGGGCTGGAGGCGCAGGCTGAACCGCTCGAAAATCTTCTCGCCGCCGGGATAGCCGAAGGTGACGTTGTTGAACGCGATCGCGGCGCCGCTCTTCACCAGCGGCTCGGCCTCGGGGTGATCGCGCAATTCGTGCGGCACCAGCAGCGTGGCGATGGCCTCGGTCAGGCGCGCAACGTGCTGGGTGACGTCGACCAGCGCCACCGCGAGATCGCGCGTCGCGTTGAGGATGGAGAGACCGAGCGTGCAGACCAGCACGACATCGCCGGTGGTTGCCTCGCCCTTTTGCCAGAGCGTGATCGCCCAGGCCATCAGCGCCACCGTCAACAGCACGGTCACGCCGGCATGCGTCAGCCGCAGCTTCTCCAGATAGCGCAGGCTGCGGCCGCGCGCGGTGATCTCGCGGTTCACCGTCGCGTCGAACCGCTCATGCTCGTGGCTGATGCCGCAGAAGGCGCGCACCAGCGGCATGTTGCTGATGACGTCGATCATCTCGCCATCGACCACCGCGGCCTTGTCGGCGAAATCGTCATGCAGCGGCTTGCCCGCGGCTGCCAGACGAAACATCGCAATGACCATGCCACCGGCGATCACGATCAGCCCGAGGGCCATGTAGGGGCTGACGGTTCCAATCAAGGCAATTGCCGCAATTGTGGCAATGCAGGGCGGTAGCACGTTCCAGACAAACATGTTTTCGACGGTGAACACCGCGTTCGACGTCGCCGTGATGCGGCTCGTCAGCATGCCGGGCATCCGGTCCGAGAAGTAGCTCGGCGCATGTCCGGTCAGATGACGAAATATGTCACGACGTAAGTCACCCGTGACACGAACGAAGGTGAAGCTCGCCGTCCAGCTCGCGATCCGCCACAGGAAGTTGTCGGCCGTGATCAGCGACATGAGCAAAATGAATGCCAGCCATACGCTGCCACCATGTGAGGGTCCGGCGGACAAGCTGTCGACCAGGGATTTGACGCCGTATTGGGTGCCCACGGAGCAGGCGACGGCGGCCACGACCGCGGTCAGAATCAGCAAATGCGCCGCGAGGCGACGCCGAAGATAGCGCAAGACAAAGGCAAATGGCCTGCGCGCGTATCCAGAAAGCTGATCCATATGGCTATCGCCCCGTTATGCTGATTTTCGTTTCGTCACTGGTCGAGTGAACATCGACCACTTCGCCTCGGTTCCCGGGCAAGCTCATCACGACATGCGGATACGGACGATCTGCGAAGATGTGGTGGCAGCATCGCGACGATCCCCTGACGTGTCGAATATGTAACGTTTGGGGGAAGGAACTTCGCAGGTGCGGAAACGTTCCCTTGGCTGGCATTTGCCGGTGCCGTACAGGCGGGGGTTTTCAATCATGATCGCACAGAGGAGATGGTGAGATGCGCATCGCGCAGGTAGCTCCGTTGACGGAGGCTGTTCCACCCAAGCTGTATGGCGGCACCGAGCGGGTGGTGCATTGGTTGACGGAAGAGTTGGTGGCCCTTGGACACGAAGTGACATTGTTCGCCAGCGGCGACTCCCAGACGTCAGGCAAGCTGGATGCGTTGTGGCCGAAGGCGCTCCGTCTCGACGGTTCCGTGCGCGATCCCAATGCGCTGCACATGGTGCTGCTGGAGCGGGTGCGGCAAAAATGTGACGACGAGGAGTTCGACTTCCTCCACTTCCATCTCGACTACTATCCGTGGTCGCTGTTCCACCGTCAGCCGACGCCATTCGTGACTACGCTGCACGGCCGGCTCGATCTGCCGGAGCATCAGCCGGTCTTCAATACTTTCTCCAAGATGCCCGTCATTTCGATCTCCAACGCGCAGCGGCGGCCGGTGCCGCAGGCGAACTGGGTGACGACGATCCACCACGGCCTGCCGGAGAAGCTGCTGACGCCGAAGGCGGCAAAACAGGAATATCTCGCCGTGCTCGGCCGCATCGCGCCGGAGAAGGGCGTCGACCGCGCCATCAAGATCGCAACCCATTGCGGTATTCCGCTGAAGATCGCGGCCAAGGTCGATCGCGCCGATCAGGATTACTACGACGAATTGATCCGGCCGATGATCGAGAACAATCCGCTGGTCGACTTCATCGGCGAGATCAGCGATCACGAGAAGTCCGATTTCCTGAGCGGCGCGCTCGGGCTTCTGCTGCCGATCGACTGGCCGGAGCCGTTCGGCCTCGTCATGATCGAGGCCATGGCGTGCGGAACGCCGGTCGTCGCCTTCAACCGGGGCTCGGTGCCGGAGATCATCGATGAGGGCCTCACCGGCTTCATCGTCGAGGATGTCATCAGCGCGGCGGGAGTGGTGAACCGCCTTCCGCAACTCGACCGCGCCGCGATCCGCAAGCAGTTCGAGACGCGCTTCACGGCACGCCGCATGGCGCTGGACTATCTCGCGGCCTACCGCAGCCTGACCGAGGCAAAGGCGCCGCGGATCAAGCTGGTGAGCAGCGCAGAGTAGCTGGTCGCTCTCACCTCAAGGCACACTGTCATGCCCCGGCTTGACCGGGGCATCCGGTACTCCGCAGCTTCTCGGCTCAAGCACCGCGGTCTCTGGTCTGGAATACTGGATCGCCCGGTCAAGCCGGGCGATGGCAGCGAGTGTGTGGAAAGCGCTGCCTACGAGAACGCGGCGGAACGCGCTCCCCTATCCCACCCCCGCCCGCTTCGGCTCCACGATCTCGAACATCCTCGGAAACTCGTCCATCAGGCCCATCAACTCGGCGAGCTTCATCGGGTTGCCGGACAGCTTGATCTTGCCGGCAGCCACGGCTTCCGGAAAGCTCGTCAGCTTCGCAATGACTTCATCCAGCGTCGACCGCGCCAGCGTGAAGCTGGCATCGGCGCCTTCCGCCTGCACGCCCTCGGTGTAGGTCAGCGCCGAATTCTCCAGATTGAGCACGAACGTCTCGCCGGTGCCGGAGAAGCGCCAGTTCAGCACGATATGCTTGCCTTCCGCCTTGGGGCCGTTGAGGCGGATGCCGAGCACGTCCCAGAGCTGAGAGGTGCGCAGCGCGGCCAGCGTCTCGCGCGGCATCGGCGGACGCGCCGGCACCTTCGGCATGCCCTGGCGCAATTCCTGCGCGCCGAACAGATAGGCGTTGCGCCAGGTCGCGCTCTCGGCGGCATAACCGAGCTGCTCCAGGGTATCCGCCAAGAGTGCGCGCGCCGCCGCATTGTCGGGCTCGGCAAAGACGAGATGGCCGAGCACTTGGGCGACGAAACGGAATTCCCCCTTGTCGAAATCCGCAGCCGCGCGCGCGAGGATCGCCTCCGCGCCGCCCATGTACTCGACATATTTTCTGCCGGACTCGACCGGCGGCAACGGATCGAGATTGACCGGATTGGCGTCATACCAGCCGAGATATTTCTGGTAGATCGCCTTCACGTTGTGCCGGATGTGTCCGTAATAGCCGCGGCCGTGCCAGGCGCCTTCCAGGCTCTTCGGCAGCTGGATCGTTTCGGCGATTTCGGCGGCGGTGAGGCCATGGTTCATCAGACGGATGGTCTGGTCATGGGCGAACTTGTAGAGGTCGCGCTGCTGCCGGATCATGGTGCCGATGCGCTCGCGCCCCCACACCGGCCAATGGTGCTGGCCGCACATCGCCTCGGCCTTGCCGTCCCAGAGCCGCAAGGCCTCGCCCAGATATTTCGACCAGGCCAGCGCGTCGCGCACGTCGGCGCCGCGGAACGGCAGCAGATTGTGGAAATTGTGCGTGCAGTTCTCGGCGAGGTTCAGCAGCTTATAGCGTGGGATGAAGAAATGCATCTCCGCCGGCGCTTCGCTGTTGGGCGCCATCTGGAATTCGAACTCGACGCCGTCGATCACGCGCCTGTCGCCGGTCGCCATGATGAGGTCGGTCGGCCGCAGCAGCGCGACCGAGCCTGCCGCCATCGACTTGCCGAGCCCGCAATCGACCTGCCCGCGCACGCCCTTGGCGAGAAGAGGTCCGAACTGGTACTGCGCGCGGCGCAGCATCGCCGGCCCTGCGATGATGTTCTCGGAGACGGCGTGCTCCATGAACAGGTTCGGCGCGATGATCGGCACGCTGCCGCTGGCGAGCGCATCCTCCTCCAGCACGCCGCGTGCGCCGCCCCAATGGTCGGTGTGGGTATGGGTGAAGACGATCGCCGCGACCGGCCGGGTGCCGCGGTGATTGAAGTAAAGATCGAGCGCAGCGCGGGCACCTTCGATCGAAGTCAGGGTGTCGACGACGATGACGCCGCTGTCGCCCTCGATCAGCGTCATGTTGGCGATGTCGAGGCCGCGCACCTGGTAGACACCGGGCACGACCTCGAACAGGCCGTGCCGCATGTTCAGCCGCGACTGCCGCCACAGGCTGGGATTGACGGTGGGCGGCGCCTGCTCGGCGGACAGGAAGCAGTAGGGCCTGAGACTCCAGACCGTCCGCCCCTGCGAATTTGTGATCGTCGCATTCTCGATCGTGCCGAGGAAACCACGCGCAGCATCGTCGAAGTCGCGCGTATCGGAAAACGGCAGCGCGTTGAGCATGGCCGCGTGCTGCGCGACCACGGAGGGCGTTGCGTCCTTCGGCTCGTTGATGATGTCGGTCATGTTTGTTTCCTCCCCTCCCGTGTCTATCTGGCGGTTGGCAAGAAAAGGATACGTAGCCCGGATTGCGCGCAGCGCAATCCGGGATTCTCTTGCGTCAGGACGAAGCTCCCGGATTACGCTTGCGCTCCATCCCATCTACGACGTTTTCGTCCGGCTACATCCCCAGCAGCCGTGGCAGCCACAACGACAGGCCGGGCCAATAGGTCACCACCACCAGGAATCCGAGCATGGTCAGCAGCCACGGCCACACCGCCACCGTGAGCTCGGTGATGCCCATCTTGGCGATGCCCGAGGCGACGTAGAGGTTGAGGCCGACGGGCGGATGGCACAGTCCGACCTCCATGTTGACCGTCATCAGGATGCCGAAATGAATGGGGTCGATGCCGAGCTTGACCGCGACGGGAAACAGGATCGGGGCCATGATCAGGATGATCGAGGACGGCTCCATCACGTTGCCAGCCAGCAGCAGCAGCAGGTTGACGAGCAGCAGGAAACCGATCCATCCCAGCCCCTGGTCGATCATCCATTGCGCCAGCGCCTGCGGCACGTTCTCGTAGGTCATCAGGAACGAGAACAGCACCGCGTTGGTGATGATGTAGAGCAGCATCGCGGAAAGATTTGCCGACGACAGCAGCACACGCGGCACGTCGCGCAGCTTCAGATCCTTGTAGATGAACACCGCGACGATGAAGGCGTAGACCGCACTGACGGCGGCGGCTTCGGTCGGTGTGAACATGCCACTGTAGATGCCGCCGATCACGATCACGATCAGCAGGATGCCCCAGATCGACTTGCGGAAGGCGTCGAGACGCTCGATGAAGGTGGCCTTCGGCATCCGCGGATAGTCGTTGCGCCAGGCGCGATAGAACGTCGTGGCGCCGAGCAGCGAGGCGAGCGCAAGCCCCGGCACGATGCCGGCGATGAAGAGCTTGCCGACCGAACTGTTGGTCGAGACGGCATAGAGAACCATCGGGATCGACGGCGGAATGAGAATTCCGAGCGAGCCTGATGTCGTGATCACCCCCGCGCCGAACCGCTTCGGAAAGCCTTGCGCGACCATCGCGGGCAGGATCACCGATCCGATCGCCACCACGGTCGCCGGCGAGGAGCCGGAGATCGCGGCAAACAGCGCGCAGGCGACCACGCCCGACAGCGCGAGACCGCCGTACCAATGGCCGACCAGCGCGGTTGCGAACGTGATCATCCGGCGGGCCACGCCGCCATGGGTCAGGAAGTTGCCGGCAAGGATGAAGAACGGGATCGCCATGATCTCGAAATTCTCGATGCCGGTGAACAGCTTCAGCGCCACCGATTCCGTCCGCACGTCGGTCAGCGTGAACATGAAGCTGAGCACGGTCAGACCAAGCGCGATCGAGATCGGCATGCCCGTCAGCATCAACGAGAGCAGCAGTGCGAAAACGATGAGAACGCGCATCCCCTGCGGCAACGTGATGACGTGACCTGCATGCGCGAAGCACAGGGCGACGATCAAGACCGGCAGCAGCATCAGGATCCAGCCGAGCGGGCTGCGCTCGTCCCGGACGACTTGGCTGGACGTGACCGGGGCCGGATGCACCGGGTCCGCCTCGACACCTTCGACGCCCGCCGTGTCGTGATGCGGCAGCTCGCCGGTCCGGTAGAACGACCAGGCGACCTGCAGGAAGCGGAAGCACATCAAGCCGGAGCCGAGCGGGATGGTGAGATACACCATCCACATCGGCGCTTCGAGATCGTTGGACTGCTGACCGGTCTGCCACATCTGGCTGACGAACGCGGCGCCGAAATAGGCGACGATGGCGGTGAACAGCGCGCCGCAGAGAAGGCCGAAGGTGATCACGCGCCGGCGCGATCCGCCCGGGAGGATATTGACCAGGACGTCGACGCCGACATGGATGCCGGTCCGCACGCCGTAGGCGGCGCCGAATTTCGCCATCCAGATGAACATGTAGATGCAGAGCTCCTGCGCCCAGGACAGGTCGAGCGAGGCAAGCCAGGCGAACGCGGCGCGCGCGGACTCGGCGAGAAAGGCCAGGTTGCGGGCTTCCGCCCATCTGGCGATGTCGATCGACAGTCCGGCGCCGTAGCGATGCAGCACCGCGACGAAGATGAGCGACGTCGCAGCCGCGATCATCGTCGCAATCAGCCATTCCTCGAGATGATCGAGAAAACGATTCAGCAAGCGCAGCAACTTGGTCCCCCCGGGTTGGATCATTCAAGCGCAACGGCCGGGAGCGATCACCCCCGACCGTTGGTCGTGTTCTTATTGGACCGCAGCCGTCAGTTCATCTTGACGTCGAGTTCCTTGGCAATGAGATCGAGCACCTCCTGCCCGACCCGCCCCTTGGCCCATTTGTAAGTCGGCTGCAACGCCTCCTGCCACGCCTTGCGGTCGGCGTCGGTGAGATAATGCAGATTGGTCTTGCCGGTCTTCTTGATCTCGGCCAGCGCATCCTCGTTCTCCTGGCGCGCGATCGAGTTGGTGTAGTCGGTCGCCTCCGCCATCGCCTTGTCGAGCTGGGTACGGATATCAGGCGGCAGGCCGGACCAGAATTTCGAGTTGACGATCACGGCGTATTGCAGATGCGCGTGATAGGACACGGTGATGTCCTTCTGCACCTCGTAGAACTTCTGCGTCAGATAGTTCGACGCCGTGTTCTCGCAGCCGTCGACCACGCCGGTCTGCAAGGCCTGGTAAACTTCCGAGAACGCCATGATCTGCGGAATCGATCCCAGCAAGCGGAAATACTGGTCGGCGATCTTCGAACCGGAGATGCGGAACTTGAGGCCCTGGAAATCGGTCGGCTTCATCAGCGGCCGATTCGCGGAGACCATGTGGAAGCCGTTGTCCCAATAAGCGAGGCCGGTGATGCCCTTGGCCTCGAGCTTCTGGAACAGCCATTTGCCGACCGTACCCTTCATCGCGTTGGCGTAGGTCTGGTCGTCCTTGAACAGCCAGGGCAAGTCGAGCGCCTCGAACTCCTTGATGCCGAGCGGGGCGAACTTCGCGGTCGAGGGCGCAAGCATCTGCACCGAACCGAGCTGCAGCGCCTCGATCTCCTCCTTGTCCTTGTAGAGCGTGGAGTTCGGATAGACTTCGACCTTGACCTTGCCGTCGGTGTATTTTTCAGCGAGCTCCTTGAACTTCAGCGCGCCCTTGCCCTTGGGGGTGTCGCTGGCGACGACGTGGCTGAACTTGATGACAATAGGACTCTGGGCTTGGGCAATGGCGGGAGCCAAGAGAACAGCCGCGGCAGCGACCGCGGCAAACAGCTTGCGCATGAAGGTACCTCCCAACAACTCTGAAATCGGGTTCTTTTTGTTTTTCAGGCCAGTAGTGGCAGCAATCCGCCACGCGAACAACTAGACCTAAGCCCAATTTTGTCGAAGCCAAGCTAACTTGACGACCGCCGCATGCGCAACCCGGTGCCCGCGCGCGTCCAAGGGAGCGAGCGCTTATGCCGCATTGCGGCAGTGCAATCAGCCTTTGCGCTGGGCGACCATGAAGAGGCGCCGGAACGGGAACAGCGTCTGCCCCGCCGCATTCTTCGGATAGGCCTTTGCGACGCGCATCCCATAGGCGGCTTCGAACGCCGCTTTCTCATCGCCTTGCAAGACATCGAGATAGCGCGTCAGCCAGGTCCCCTTGGTCCATTCCTTCACGGGGTTCTCGCCTTCGAGCACCTGCAGATATTCGGTCTCCCAGATGTCGATGTTGGCCGACATCGGCGCGAGAAGATCATGATAGAAGGCCGGCCCTTCCACCGGCGGCGGGGTGACGAGATGCTCCACCTTGGATCGCCACGGACCGTCTAGCGCGGTCTCGCCGATCAGCACATGCGAAGGCGCGAGAAAATTGCGCGGCATCTGCACCGCGAGCATGCCGCCACGCGTCACCTTCTCCATCAGCGACGGAAACAGTGCCGCATGATCGGGCAGCCAGTGCAGTGCGGCATTGGAATAGATCAAGTCGTAGTGCTGTGTGGGGCGCCAATGGCCGAGATCCTCATGCGACCACTCCACATCAGGCGCGGCCTTCCGTCCCGCGGCAACCATCTCAGCCGAGCCCTCGACGCCAGTCACACGTGCATCCGGCCAGCGCTCCCTGATCAATTTGGTGACGTTGCCTGCGCCGGCGCCGAGATCGGCGATGGCGCGCGGGGCAAAATCCGGAATCCGCATCAACAGATCGACGGCGGGCCGGAGCCGATGGCCGGAGAACTTCAGATATTGCTGCGGATCCCAGACCATCTTCGCCTCTTCTTTTTCGGGTTTCCTTCGCCAGAGCTCTTGGTTACCACTGCTCGTCCCGGTCGGGCAATTCGCAAGCCTCCGGGACAGGGCAGGAAACGAACAGCAAAAAAGTAAAGCAACAACCAAGAGAGCGTGTGACCATGGACCTCGGGCTCAAATCGAAAACCGCTGTCGTCACGGGTGCGAGCATCGGCATCGGCCGCGCCATTGCCAAGGGCCTGGCGGCCGAAGGCGTGCGTGTCGTCGGCGTGGCGCGCCGCACCGATCTGCTTGCCGAGCTAGTGAAAGAAGTCGGAGGCGGATTGATCACGCCGTTCGAGCAGGACGTGATGGCCAAGGGCGCCGCCGAGAACATCGCGGCCTTCGCGCTGAAGGAGTTCGGCCACGTCGACATCCTCGTCAACAATGCCGGCGGCAGCCGTCCCCTCCCCGTCGACGCGCCCGACGGCAAATGGGACGAGGCGATCGCGCTCAACTTCACCAGCTACCGCCGCATCGCCCATGCGTTGCTGCGGCAGATGATCGAACGCAAATGGGGCCGCATCATCAACATCACCGGCAAGTCCGAGCCGGAAGGCCTCAATGCCGCCTTCGCCGCCAAGGCCGCCGTGCATGCCTGGGCCAAGGGCCTATCACGCGAGATCGGCGCCCACGGCATCACCATCAACTGCATCCCGCCCGGCCGCATCATGAGCGAACAGATCCGCCGCAACTATCCGCCGGATTATCGCGAGCGCTTTGCCGAAGAAGAAATCCCGGTCGGCTATTGGGGCGAGCCGGAGGATCTGGCGGCACTCGCGGTGTTTCTGGCCTCGCCTGTGGCGCGCTACATCACGGGCGCGGTGATCCCGGTGGATGGGGGCTTGCGGAGGTATCAGTTCTAGGGCGGGGCCTCTTGGCCACCGTCTGGCACGCCGCCGACAGTCGGTCTGACCGTCAGCGGCCACTCGGGTCGGGACGGCATGTTGTGCCAGCTGCACTCCCGACGGCCGCATTACCGCCTGACCTCACGGTTTGACGTAGCTCCAGCCCTGCTCCTGCAGCTCCATGACGCGAACGACGCCAGATTTGACGACGGTCGCCTGTGGAATCAGGCTTATGTCCTTGTTCTCCGCCTTACGCATGTTTTCCCGGGTATTGCCGCAGGCTTTGAAAGAGATTTCGGGATGGCTCATCGCGAGCACTTCAATGCGCGGCTTTACCGGCGAAGTGTCATCGCGCAGCATGTGAAGGCCAGGACCAAAGGTGACGACCTCGATCGACACTGCCTCACCGAGGTCGTGGTAGTATTCGGCGACGTTGGTCGCGTTGTTGAGGACCAGGTTCATCATCGCAGGGTCGTTGGAATTGACCTGCAATATGAGCTGATGCGGCTTTTTGTCGATTTCGGGTTTTGTCGCCTGAGCCAGCGCCGCCCTTGTCGCGGTGATTTGCTTGCTCGTGTGAGTCTGCCCCGGCTTGCTCGCCTGCTTCTGGACCGAATGCTTCGGACGGCTCGCTTGGCTCGTCGCGCTCGACTGCGGGATCAACCGGTTGTCCTGCTGCGCCTGCGCGCTCGGTTCGACCAGAAGCAGCATCGCCAGGCCGCTGATGACTGCCGCCGCCAACTTTGGATTGTTCATCTCGTGTCTCCCCTTCCCTGACCATCACCTTGCTGGTCTGGCGACGCTATGTGGCCATTTGCATGCAACCGCCATTTTCTTGCGCACGTTTTCGAATCCGCTGAGCAGGAATTGTCCGTCTTGCGCCGGACCAGTGCGGGTGAAAAGGCGCACAACGATGTGACCATCCTCGGGTAGCGAGCTCAGCAACTTTACGACGTCGCCGCCGAAAGCGACGCCGGAGCCGAATGACGGCGACGCTGCCGTCAATTGCATTGGCGTGTCCGCATTCAGCCGAAAGGAGATGACGTATTCGTTGGCGCTCCGTGACAGCGCCGGTCCGGCGACCGTGACTTCCGTGCGCCCTCGGCGGCAGTGGATCGCGAGTTGCATCGTGCCACCATCCGAGCTGCCGACGGACGAGGTGGTGGCGGTGACGACCGGTGAATAATCGACTGGCGAGGTGGTCTCGCTGATCAGCCAGCCACCGTCTGACGCCCGCCGCCCGGGCGGCGGAAGCTTGCCTGACAGATCTTGCGGACATTCCTGCCGGGCTTGCCCCTCCGTCGCCGAACAAGCCCGAAGTGTTTCCATGGGATCGCTCGTGTTTTGCGCATAAGCGATTCCGCAGGCTACGTTCAAGGCGACGGCTAGCGGAGGAGCGGCACTCTTCATGGCCTCGCCTGTACGCTGCGCGCCTTGCGATCCAGCCATTCCTGCGCGGCTTGGAAGCGGGTGAGCCCGGGGACGGATGCCGCGAGATTGATCGACTGCCATTTCGGATCGAAACCGGGTCCCTGCAGGCGGTCAATTCGCGAGAACAGGTACTCGACGAGGCGCGCCACGCGTTGATAGTGATTTGAGCGCGGCGGCCAGTTGAACGCAACCAGCGCCGTCGGCACCGCGATGGTCGAGACCCGCTCACCTGGCTTGATCAGATTGGGATACTCGTTGGCGTCCAAGGTCGCCGGCAGATAATAGTCCTCGAACTGCCTGTCGTAGTGGACCGGGAGGAACTTGAATCCAGCCTCCCAGCGGCCCCGTACGAAGGCATCGACGGGTTTCGATGTGATGAACACGACGGCCGACATCTCGCCTTTGCGCATCTGTTCCAAGGCCACCTGATGCGGAATGAACGTCTTGTCGACGTCGATGCCGAGACGGCTGAAGATCAGCGGTCCAGAATAGGCGGCTGCGGTGCCCAGCGTGTTGAAGTTCACCTTCTTGCCGGCAAGATCTTGCAGGCTCGTGATTTCCGGTCGCACGAAAATGTGCAACTCGGACGGGAACAGATTGAGCAAGTAGGTGATGCGGCTTTGGATCTGCGGAACCTGAAGCTTGTACTCGTCCAGCGCGTCGGAATTGATGATGGCTGTATCGACACCACGCAAATAGAGCAGCGCATTCAGATTGTCGGTGGCGCCTCGGGTGACGATCGGCAGGAGATGCAGCTCTGCTCCGTCATCGACGACACGGGCCATTTCCGCCGCAAGGCGGATCGGCGCGCCCTCGAGCAGCCCGCCGGCGAGCCCGACTGTCCAGGCGTTCATCCGCTGCTTTTCGCTCTCCTGAGAGAGCGGCCGTCGGACTATTTGTGCATCCGTCTTGGCGGTTCTTGCGGTTTGTGCTTCCAGGCAAGCCGGTTGAAGCAGCATGGCAATCGGCACCAGCGCGGCCAGCAGGAGCGACGAGAGCGACTTTGGCACCTTGTTCATGTTGTTTCTTTCCGGATGACCCACCGCAACCACTCGTTCCAGTCGAAACGCAAAAGCCCACTTTCAGTGATGCAATGCGTCCAGTCGTTCCTTGGCTCCGCGAATACCGCTCCTCTGTGCCTTCGCGTAGAGCTCTCGCGCCTTAGCCGCCTCGCCGCGCGTTCCATAGGCACCCCAGGCGGACAGAACCGCCGGATCATATGTCTCCGCCAGCATGAAGATTGCCTGCGCAATGTTCTTCTCGGCAGCGAGCTCGAGTACAATCCGCGCTGCGCCAATGTTGCCCTGATCGAGCAACGCTCTGGCACGCGGGATCAATCGGGCCTCCACCTCGTCTTGCCCTGGACTCATCGGCGGCTCCGCTGCGATCACGTTCTGCGCCGTCGACGCGATTGTGCCTTCGTTTCTTTGCTCTATCGGGGCGCGCTCATCGATGCGGCGCGATATCGAGGCGCGGTCTCTCTGCCTGGCTTCGGTCCTGCTCCGCTCCTGTTGCAGCGACTGCCGCAGTTCGGCAATCTCTCGGTTCGCGGCCTGTCTCTGCTGCGAGACCGCATCGTTCGCCTCGCGCAATTGCCCGTTCAGGATTTCGATGTCCCGGCGCGCTTCCGCAAGTTTGCCCTCCAGCGCGGCAGCCTTGGCCTCTTCGAGGGAACGACGTTGTTGCTCGGCGTTCATCGCTGTCGAACGCGCGGCGTCCGCCTGCTGCACGAGGGCTGCGTTCCTTTCGCGCTCCTGCTGCAGCGACTGCCGCAGTTCCGCGATCTCCCGTCCGGCCGCTTCGCTTTGCTCCGCCGCCGCACCGTCGGCCGCAAGCGATCCGCGAGGTATGCCGGCAAGTTCGCTTGCGAGTGCCGCGGCGCGCGACTGCGCCTCGTAGCGCTCTTGCTCAGCGCTTGCCGTTGCTGCCTGCGCGGCGCTCACCTGCTTCGCCAGGACGGCGCTCTTTTCCTGCTCCTGCTGCAGGGACCACCGCAGTTCGGCGATCTCCCGCGCCGCCGCATCTCTCTGCTGCGCGGCCACCTCATCCGCGTTGCGCGCCTGTGCGATTCGGGTTTCGATTTCGCGGCGGGTTCCGGCAAGTTCGTTCGCGACTGCGGCGCTGCGGGCTTGCTCCTGTTGAAGAGACTGCCGCAGCTCCTCCGCAGCCATTTCCGCTGTGTGCGTGTGCTGGATCGCCTCATCAAGCTCCTTGCGCGCGCCGGCCAGCTCACCGGAGAGTGCGTCGTTGCGCGGAGCGTCTGCGTCGAGCCCTTGTCGAGGTCCCACTGTGCTTGCCGGCATCGCCTGCATCAGGGCCCCCGTCGCTTCGCCTTGAAGGAGTGCTAGCGATCCGCTCGCGATTTCAGGCCGCCGGTCGAGGTCGGCGGCGCTCTCGCGGTCGATGCGCGTCATTTCCGGAATCGTCTGTGCCTTGAACGGGTCGAACGCACCGAGCAGGGCCGCCCCAACGAAGATGAGGGGGACCAGAACGACAGCCGCAACGAGCGAACTGCCCGATTTTGCCTCCACGGGATCGACATCCTCGGTCTCGGGACACCAATGAGTCGGTGACAAGCAGATCGGCGAGCCGTCCTTCGCGACCCATCTACCCGTCTCGGGCAACCGGTGACCGACCTCAACAGCCCCCGCCGCGTCTTCTATCCGAGTGTTCTCTCGCCCCCTCGGTGCAGTATCGATTGATCGGCGCATGGATCACGCCTCTCTCAAGTGCAACTCCAATGGAGCGATCACTTGGCCTGTGCGCATGGTTTCGGTACCCATCAGAACACGCGTAGATAGTGATGCTGCGCCGCGGCAAGGCGCTCAAATTAAATAGATAAATTAACTTAAATCCATATAATTTTGCTCATGCGCAAAAGTCAAATTAAATCGTCGCCGGCGCGGGCTGGCCCCGGCCCGCTCACGCACTCTCTGGCGAACAAAGCAAGCCTCTCTTTATGGGAGCTTTATGGGAGAGCTGCCACTCGAACCTCGCTCGCGAACCACTGACAAGACCGTGGAATGCACTCCGCCTCGTGGCGGCATGAATGCTGCCTCCGTCCTCGACCGACAGCTAAGCAACGAGACACTTGGCTCAGGCCATTAGCAGGTCCTGATGGGGCGCGAAGATGAAGTCCTCGGGCCTGAGCGCTTCCTCGCTATGCACGACCACGTCGTTGCCCGGGCTGAACGTGATCGTACTCTCATGCGTTGCGGGATCGAACTTTGAGATGCTGAGATCACTGAAATCCGCGATGCCGAGCGCAGAGACATCGATGTGATCGGATCCCAAGTTCGACAGCGCCTGCCCGAAATCCTCGATCCTGTCGTGGCCGCTGTCGAAATTGAACACGAACGTATCGTTCCCACCATTGGCGAAGCCGAGCATCACCTGCGCATCGCCCCAGATGTCGTCATTTCCAGTGCCGCTTACCAGCTTGTCATTGCCGCCGCTTGCGTAGTCGGACATCGATTTGGCATCGCCGACGAGAGTGGTTTCGTAGCTGCCCGCCGGATGTGGATTGGGATCATCGCCGCCGACCAGCGTGTCGTTCCCGCCATGCGCGTGGCCCGACATGGTCGACGCATCCCCGTACGCCTGATTGGCGAGCTGGGAAAAGACGTTGCCGCCGATATAGGTGTCGTCGCCGCCGACGGCCTGATCCCCCATGTTGCCGCCGGCATCGCCGTAGAAGACATTTTGGTCTTGCGTGCCCGAAGCCTGGAAGGTGTCATTGCCGCCGTGGGCGCCATCGGACATGTCACCCGCGGCATCGCCATAGAACGTGCTCCCGCCAAGACCGGTCTTGTTGAAGGTGTCGTCCCCTCCGCGGGCCAGACCGGACATGTTCCCGCCCGCATCGCCGGCAAAGACGTTGCGATCGGCGAGTGTCGCATCGCTCGAGTCGTTGAACGTGTCGTTTCCGCCGGCGGCGGAAGCGGACATGTTTCCACCGCCGTCGCCAAAGACGAAGTTGAACGGGTTGATCCCGCTCACAGCAAAACTATCATTACCACCGGCTGCATGGCCGGCCATGTCGCCTCCGGCATCACCATAGAGATGATTGTTGTACTCGGATCCGCTCGCGGTGAAGCTGTCGCTTCCGCCGCGGGCATACCCGAACAGGCTTCCACCGGCGTCGCCATAGAACTCAAAAGTGCTATCCGGTCCGGTGTGACCAACGAAGGTGTCGTTACCGCCGACTGCGCGATTGATCAGATTGCCGCCGGCATCTCCATACACGGCGACGGTTTGGTGCCCGCCACCGGAAACGCCGAAATGATCATCACCTCCACGGGCTTGACCGGCCAATGTTTCGCCTGCGTCGCCATAGGCATTCACTCTCACACCGGGCGTGAAGGCCAGCGGCAGTTCGACATTGAGGCTGTCGTTGCCACCAAGGGCCCGATCCGAGATGCTGCCTCCGGCATCACCGTACATGCTCAGAATGAAAGTCTCGCCGGGGATGATGGCAGACGCCGGCACATCGGCGGACAACGTGTCGTTGCCGCCCAGCGCGTAATCAGAAATGTTTCCGCCCGCATCACCAAACAGGCTTCCGGATCCGGAAGTCAGCAAGGTGTCGTTGCCGCCGACCGCGCGGTCGCGCAAGTCAACGCCGGCATCTCCGAACAGCATGTTGGTCGGATCGGAACCGACCAGTGTCTGGGCTCCGCCGTGCTGTCGGCCCGTGAGTGATCCATTCGTATCGCCAAATAGAATAGCCACGTGCCCCTCCCTCGCATTTGCGGGTTCGTGCAGGATGTGGCGCTAACGTTTACAACGTATCATTTTCTAAATTAAATCACAATTTTTAATAAAATTGAATTAGTCTTTTAAATCAGGGCGGGCGTCAAAATAAGAGCGGGGAACAGCGGTGGTTCAGCCGACGGTCCAGCTCACCCGCCCACCCCCGCTAAAGCCTCGATGACGCTACATCGGAATTCACCCGCACTCGGTAAGCAGTCACGCCTGATCACACCGGATTTCAGCCAAGCACGCTGCGTTCCGGCGGTTACATGACAAAGCCCGTACATCGCATGGAATATAGGCTCGGCGCCGCGAATATGCGTATCTGACCGTGTTCTCGTCGCGTCTCGGAGCCGAGGAGTGACCGATGCGCATTGCATTGCCGTACTTAGGAATTGGCGTCTGCTTGTCTGTTGCAACCTGGTTGGCGCTGGGGCTTCTACTCTAGCGGCGGTTTCCCGCAGACGAATTCGGAAGCGACTTGGGCTCTCGCTCGAAATCACGATCCAGCGGCGGTTTGACCCTTGCCGTCTCCCCGGACCGCGGTCGGGCCACGTCTCCTGCCGTGCGTGTCGGCTATTTCATATTTTTTCAATGAACCTGTGCTAACCGTCATTTAACTAAACCTATAGGTTGAGCCCATTTTGTTTTCGCCCGACGTCGATCATTGTTTAATAGTCACAGTTTAGGGGCGCGTCATGAGTACTCGTGGCCAGGTGTGCGACCGTATGGTGGTTCTGCGTCAGCGTGTCTCGTCACTCAGCTCTCAATTGGCAGAGCTTCAGAACCTGCGTACCCGACTGGAAAAGGCCGAGGAAAGACGAAGCCGCAGACGTTCAAAAGTCACTGGTATCTGGCCGATGCGGCGCCGATTTTGGCAGTAGCGGCGAGTCGACAGTCGCAAGCCCGCCATCGGTGGTCGATCCGACCGTGACGGAAGTGCGTTAGGGGCGACGGCTCTGGGCGTGGCCGCGACGACTATGCGACGTCGACGCGCGCATGCTGGTCCTTCCGAGCGTCCTGCCACGATTTCATCGTGCCAGTGTTTTGCCCGACGGGTCAACTTGATCGCGGCTGCGAATGTCATCGCAAGGCAGTTGGAAAATTCCCTTATAGATCAAGGGCTCTTCTACTGTGCATGGGGTTGTTTTTCGACTTTTTGCTTTGAACGTCGTGACCGGCACCGAAAGCAGGCGAACGGCGCGCTTGCCCTGCCCTTTCCGCGGCGCGTGCGGCATCGGCGCATACACAGCATGCACGCATAAGCCTGTGGCCGGCCGCCGAGCCGTAGTACAGGCATAGCCTGCCGCCGGAGCAACGCGCCAACGCAATGACAATCACGTTACCTGCCGCCGCGCGCGAACCCGCTCCGCCGATCGCCGACGGCGTTCCGGCCGCGCAACGGCGCTGGGCGATTGCCGCGATCTTCACCGCGCTGGCGATGGCTTCGCTCGATACCGCGATCGCCAACATCGCCCTGCCTGCCATCGCCGCCGATCTGCATGTCAGCCCGGAGCAGTCGGTCTGGGTGGTCAACGTCTACCAGATCGCACTGGTGGCGACGCTGCTGCCGCTCGGAGCGCTCGGCGAGATCGTCGGGCATCAGCGCATCTATCTCGGCGGCCTTATCCTGTTCACCATCGCCTCGCTGCTCTGTGCGGTGGCATGGTCGCTGGAGAGCCTCCTGGTCGCGCGCACGCTGCAAGGATTGGGCGCGAGCGGCATCATGAGCGTCAACACCGCGCTGGTGCGCTTCGTCTATCCGGGGCGGATGCTCGGCCGCGGCTTCGGCCACAACGCGCTGGTGGTCGCGACCGCCTTTACCTTCGGGCCCTCGATCGCCTCCGCGATCCTGGCGCTCGGCCCGTGGCCCTGGCTGTTCGCCGTCAACATCCCGTTCGGCCTCATCGCCATCGGCATCGGCTTTGCGATGCTGCCGAAGACGCCGCGCGCCGATCACGGCTTCGACTTTCTCGGCGCGATCCTCGCCGCCGCCTGCCTCGGCCTGTTCATCACCGGCATTGGCAGCGCAGCGCATAACCTGTCGCCGATCGTCGTGGGCGTTGAGCTGGTCACGGCCCTCGCGCTCGGCTTCATCCTGACGCGGCGCCATGCCGAGCATCCCGCGCCGATGCTGCCGATCGACCTGTTCAGCCGTCCGATGTTCGCGCTGTCGGCGGCGACCGCGGTGTGCTCCTTCGCGGTCCAGGGCCTCGCTTTCGTCTCGCTGCCGTTCTATTTCGAGGACGTGCTCGGCCGCTCGCAGGTCGAGACCGGATTCTTCATGACGCCATGGCCGCTGGTGGTCGGCATCATGGCGCCGATCGCAGGCCGCCTGTCGGACCGTCACGCGGTCGGCCTGCTCGGCGGCATTGGGCTGGTGCTGCTCGGCCTCGGCATGGCGCTGCTCGCGACGCTTCCGGCCAACCCCGCCATCGCCGACATCATCTGGCGGATGGTGATCTGCGGCATGGGGTTCGGCTTCTTCCAGGCACCGAACATGAAGGCGGTGATGTCGAGCGCGCCGCCGCATCGCAGCGGCAGCGCCTCCGGCATCGTCGCGACCGCGCGCCTGACGGGACAAACCACCGGGGCCGCGCTCGCCGCCTTGTGCTTCGCGCTCGCCGGACACGACGGTGCGACACTGGCGCTGGCGCTCGGCGCCGGCTTTGCGGCGCTCGGCAGCGTGATGAGCTTCTTGCGGCTTGCGGTGAAGTAAGCCGTCAGGCCGCCGTCACGCCGACAGCCGCCGGAGTGACGGTCTCGTTATCCAGCGCAGCCAAGCGCGCGTCGATGGCCGCGATGACCTTGCGCGAGAACGGTCCGAGATGCGCATAGGCCGCGATCATCTGCACGGCGATGCGCGCCGATGACGTGTCGCGCTTGGCGCAGTTCATGAAGGTCTGCCAGAGCGGCCCCCGCGCCTCGGGAAGGGCGGTGACCACCTTGTGCACCGTCTCCATCGCCCCGAGCCTGGCGCGGATGTCTCCTTCGGCGAGCTCGGCGCGCTGCCGGGAACGGTCGAGCAGTGTCATCAAACGATCGACGCGTGCTGCATAGGCCGCCGGGCTGTAGATGTGTTCCAGCACCCGCTTGTAGTCCAACAGGATGTCGCGCAGCGGGCGGACCGGATCGAAGTTGATGCCGGCCGTGCACTGATCGGCGCCGATGGTCGGCGCCACGTCGTGGCCCTGATGCAGCCGGCCTTCGCGCTCGAGCCGGCGCGTGAGCTGCGTGTTCGGCAAGGCATAGAGCAGGCCGACCATGGCGACGGGAATCGCCGCCTCCTCGATGAACTCGATCATGGACTCCGCCATCGAGACACTCTCGTTGTCGAAGCCGACGATGAAGCCCGCGGTGACCAGCATGCCGGCGGCGTAGATCTTGTGGATGCTCTCGGCGATGTTGCGCCGCGTATTCTGCTTCTTCCGCATCGCGACAAGCGTCGCCGGGTCCGGACTTTCGATGCCGACGAAGATGCCGAAGAAATTCGCCGCGCCCATCAGCTCCAAGAGTTCCGGATCGTCGGCGAGGTTGACCGAGGCTTCCGTGGAGAATTCGAAGGGGTAGCCGTGCGCACGCTGCCATTCGGCGAGCCTTGGCAGGAATTGCCGCAGCGACTTCTTGTTGCCGATGAAATTGTCATCGACGAAATCGAGATGGCCGCGGTAGCCCATCTCGTAGAGCGTCTCGAGCTCGACGAACATCTGCTCGATCGTCTTGGTCCGCGGCACGCGCCCATAGAGCTCGATGATGTCGCAGAATTCGCAGGTGAAGGGACAGCCGCGTGAATACTGGACACCGAGATAGAGATAGTCCTCGAAATTGAGCAGGTCGAAACGCGGCACCGGCGTCTTGGTGACGTCGGCCTGGAATTTCGGCGCGGTGAAGACGCCGGACCGCGCACCACTTTCCCAGGCCGCGATGAATTGGTCGATGACGCTCTCGGCCTCGCCGAGCACCTGGAAATCGGCCCGCTCATAGATGTGGGGGCTCGAGGTGGGATCGGGGCCGCCGACCACCACCGGCTTGCCAGCCGCGCGGCAGAGCTCGATCAGGCGCAGCGTGTCGGCCTGCTGCGGCAACATTCCGCCGGTGAAGACGACATCGGCCCAGGCAAGATCCTCGTCGCCGAGCGGTGCCGTGTTGCAATCGATCAGCCGGACCGTCCAGCTCTGGGGCAACATCGCGGCAACGGTGATCAGGCCCAAAGGGGCGGCGGGACGCTTGACGCCCATCACTTTGCAGGATTCGCCAAAGCTCCAGAAGGACTCTGCCGAGAACAGCGGGTAGAGCATCAGTACGTTGCAGGGACTCGGCACGTTCATGGAACTCCTGTTGGCGGCGGGGCAGTGTACCAAAGTGCCCTCATCTTGCACCCCGGCAAAAAGGACAAACTGTGGCCTCTGCACGGCAATCCGCCCCGGACGTCGCTTCAAGCCGCGGATTGGCGCCCACGAAAAGGCGTCAACCCGAATCGCTCGACAAGGGATGAGGCAAAACAACGCGCCGGTCCATCCCCCAAGAGCGACGCAATGCATTCCAGCCACCCCTCGGACTGTTGATTTGAACAGTTCCAGTTTGCCGGACACATTGCGCCCCTGAGTTCAATCGGTGGATTGGGCCAATCAGGGGACTGCGATGGCAAACCTAACAATCAACGGAAAAACCCTCACCCTCGACGTCGAGCCGGATACGCCGCTGCTCTGGGCGATCCGCGAGAACGCCGGCCTGACCGGCACCAAATACGGTTGCGGCATTGCACAATGCGGCGCCTGCACGGTTCACATCGACGGCGTAGCGATGCGCTCCTGCGGCCTTTCGGTCAGTGAGGCCGAGGGCAAGAAGATCACCACCATCGAAGGGCTCGCATCCGGGGATTCGCTGCACAAGGTGCAGGAGGCCTGGATCGCTCAGGACGTGCCGCAATGCGGCTATTGCCAGAGCGGCATGATCATGGCGGTGGCGGCGCTCTTGAACGAGAAGCCGAAGCCGACCGACGCCGACATCGACGAGGCCATCACCAATATCTGCCGCTGCGGCACCTTCCAGCAGGTGCGCGAGGCGATCCACACGATCGCAAGCGCTTAAAGGAGCCGCCCCATGAACAAGCACGTCTCGCTCCAAATGAACCGCCGCGCCTTCGTGATCGGAAGCGCCACCCTGGGCGCCGGCTTGGCAATCGGCCTCGACATCCCCTTCGGGGGCCCTGCCGTGGTCCGCGCCGCCGACGGCTCGCCCGAGATCGGCGCCTGGGTGGTGGTCAGGCCCGACGACACCGTGGTGATCCGCATCGCCCGCTCCGAGATGGGCCAGGGCTCGCTCACCGGCCTTGCGCAGCTCGTCGCCGAGGAGCTCGAATGCGACTGGACCAAGGTCACGACCGAATATCCGACCCCCGGCCAGAGCGTGGCCCGCAAGCGCGTCTGGGGCGATTTCTCCACCGGCGGCAGCCGCGGCATCCGCTCCTCGCAGGACTATGTCCGCAAGGGTGGCGCCACCGCGCGCGTGATGCTGATCCAAGCCGCCGCCGACGCATGGAAGGTGCCGGCCTCCGAATGCACGGCCGCGAACAGCGTCATCACCCATACGCCCTCGGGCCGGACCACGACCTACGGCAAGGTCGCCGAGGCCGCGGCGAAGCTGACGCCGCCGGCGGACGTCAAGCTGAAGGATCCCAAGGACTGGAAGCTGATCGGCAAGGGCGTGAAGCGGCTCGACACCGTCGACAAGACCACCGGCGCCATGGTCTACGGCATCGATGTCAAGCTGCCGGGCATGCTGAACGCCGCGATCAAGGACTGCCCGGTGTTCGGCGGCAAGCTGAAGAGCTATGACGAGGCCAAGGTCGCCGGCATGAAGGGCGTCAAAAAGGTCGTCACGGTCGGCGACACCGCGGTCGCCGTCGTTGCCGACACCTGGTGGCACGCCAAGACCGCGCTGGAGGCACTGCCGATCACCTGGGACGAGGGCGACAACGCCAAGGTCTCCAGCGAGTCGATTGCGAAGTGGCTGGCCGAGGGGCTCGACGATGCGCAGCCGGCCTATGTCGGCAACAAGAACGGCGACGCGAAAGCCGCGATCGCCGGGGCCGCAAAGAAGGTCGAGGCCGTCTACAGCTATCCCTACCAGAACCACGCCACCATGGAGCCGATGAACGCCACCGCGCTCTACACGGCGGACAAGTGCGAGGTCTGGTGCGGCACGCAGAATGGCGAGGCGGCCTTCGCGGCAGTGCTGGAGGCGTCCGGCCTGCCGGCCGAGAAGTGCGACGTCCACAAGGTGATGCTCGGCGGCGGCTTCGGCCGGCGCGGCCAGACCGACTATGTTCGCCAGGCCGTCATGATCGCCAAGCAGATGCCGGGCACGCCGATCAAGCTATTGTGGTCGCGCGAAGAGGACATGGCGCACGGCAAGTATCACCCGGTCACGCAGTGCAAGATGACCGGCGCCTTCGATGCCAACAACAATCTGATCGCGCTGCACTACCGCCTGTCCGGGCAGTCGATCCTGTTCTCGCTGCGCCCCGAAGCGCTGCAGAACGGCATGGATCCGGCAGCGTTCCAGGGCGTCGCCCAATCGGGCGAGGCCGCGTTCGGCTATTCGGTGCCGAACCTGTTGATCGAGCATGCGATGCGCAACCCGCACGTTCCGCCGGGCTTCTGGCGCGGCGTCAACGTCAATCACAATGCAATCTACATGGAGTGCTTCATGGACGAGCTGGCCCAGGCCGCAGGCCAGGACCCGCTCGAATTCCGCCGCAAGCTGATGGGCAACCACCCCAAGCACCTCGCTGTGCTCAATGCGGTTGCCGAGAAGATCGGCTGGACTACGCCGGCGCCGCAGGGCGTCTATCGCGGCATCGCGCAGGTCATGGGCTATGGCAGCTATGTCGCCGGCGCCGCCGAGATCTCCGTGGTCGACGGCAGCAAGATCAAGGTGCATCGCATCGTCGCCTCCACTGATCCCGGCTACGTCGTCAATCCGGCGCAGGTGGAGCGACAGGTTGCCGGCTCCTTCGTCTATGGCCTCTCCGCGCTGTTCTATGGCGGCTGCACCGTCAAGGACGGCAAGATCGAGCAGACCAACTTCGACACCTACAACTCGATGCGTATCAGCGAGATGCCGAAAGTGGAGACAGTGATGGTGCCGAGCGGCGGGTTCTGGGGCGGTGTCGGTGAGCCGACCATCGGCGTCGCGGCGCCGGCGGTGCTCAATGCGTACTTCGCCGCAACCGGCAAACGCATCCGTTCGGTGCCGCTGCGCGATCAGAACATCACCTTCGCGTAAGAAGAGCTGCGGCGGCCACGCCGGCCGCCGCTGCATTTTCCGGACAAGTCTCATGAATACGCCGGTGACACGGCGGAGTGCCGCCCTCGGCATCGCCGTCGCGGCCACATCGCTCGCCGCACCTTCGATCCTGCGCGCCCAATCGATGGGTCAGATCGTCGTGATCGGCGGCGGCTTTGGCGGCGCCGCTTGCGCCCGCGCGCTCAAGCGCGCCGATGCAAAATTGCCGGTCACCCTGATCGAGCCGAACAAGACCTACATCTCCTGCCCCTTCAGCAATGAGGTGATCGCGGGCCTGCGCGAGATCGAGGCGCAGCAGTTCGGCTACGACAAGCTCGCGGCCGACGGCATCAGCATCGTCGCTCAGGCTGTGACGAGCATCGACACGCAAAAGCGTAGGGTGACGACGGACGGCGGTACCGCGTTTGGTTATGACCGGCTCGTGCTCTCGCCCGGCATCGACTTCCATCCCGAAGCCCTGCCTGGCTACGACGCCGCCGCGTCGGAGACGATGCCGCACGCCTGGAAAGCCGGTGCGCAGACGCTTTTGCTGCGCAGGCAATTGGAAGCGATGGCGGACGGCGGCACGGTCGTCGTTGCAATCCCGGCCAATCCTTCCCGTTGCCCGCCAGCACCTTACGAGCGCGCAAGCCTGATCGCGCATTACCTGAAGACGAAGAAGCCGCGCTCGAAGGTTCTGATCCTCGATGCCAAGGACAGTTTCTCGCAGCAGCGGCTGTTCGAGAAGGCGTGGAAAGAGCTCTATGGCGACATGATCGAGCGCATCGCGCTATCGCAAGGCGGTCGCGTCACCTCGGTCGATCCCGCGACGAGAACCATCCTCACGGAGTTCGGCAACTACACCCCTGATGTCGCCAATGTCATCCCGCCGCAGCGCGCGGGGCGCATTGCCGGGATCGCAGGCACCGCGGACACGACCGGCTGGTGCCCGATCGATCCCGTCACCTTCGAGTCGAAACTCGTTCCGAACATCCACGTCATTGGCGATGCCTGCCTCGGCGGCGGCATCCCCAAATCGGCATCGGCTGCGAGCGCTCAGGGCAAGGCATGCGCTGGCGCGATCGTCGCTTTGCTCGCGGGCCGCACGCCGGAGGCGCCGCGATTGACGGGCATCTGCTACGACACCGTCGCACCCGGCTACGGCTTCTCGCTCATCGGCAATTACCAGCCCAAAGGCGACATCTTCGCCGAGGTCGAGGGCGTCGCGACCAGCCCGGTCGATGCCCCGCGCGAGCTGCGCGCCCGCGAGGCGGCTGAGGCCGAGCGCTGGTTTCAAACCATCACGGCGAATACGTTTGGCTAGAGCCATAATGAAACGAGCCTGCCGCCACAGCCAAAGTGCACCCCCTCCCGCGCTTGTGGGGAAGGGTCGGAGAGAGGGTGTCTCCACACGCGAGAGCCCCCGAGAGGAAAGAACCCTCACCCGCCGCTGCGCGGCGACCTCTTCCGCAAGCGAGAGAGGTCAGAGGAGTGCCCGGCGATCTCACTCGCCTCTTCCAAGAGTTGCGAATGCCGCACTCGTCGTCGCAAGCCTCGCCTTCTGTTCGCCTTCAAAAGCCGATGACCTCGTGCCCTACACAATCATCGGCGACGGCATTCCTGCATCACTCACGGGCTCGTCCGGCGATGCCGCGCGCGGCCGCGCGCTGGTGCTCGCGCGCACGACGACCTGCATCCTCTGCCATTCCGGCCCATTTCCGGAAACGCGGTTCCAGGGCGACCTTGCGCCTGATCTCTCCGGCGCCGGGAACCGGTGGTCGGTGAGCCAGTTGCGACTTCGACTGGTCGATGCCTCGCGCTTCAATCCGGACACCATCATGCCATCCTACTATCGCAACGACGGCTTCGTCCGCGTCGGACGTAACTTCGCCGGCAAGCCGATCTTGTCGGCTGCGGAGATCGAGGACATCGTGGCCTTTCTTGCAACACTTCGGGACTAGGTTCATGCCGACCACGCGACGACAATTCCTGAGCCTCGCCGGAGGCGCGACAGTCGCCGGGACGATCCCGATCGTCACGCTGCGGCCGCTCGAGGCGACACCGGCGATGCTCAACGCGGCGATCCGCAACGTGGTCGGCGAAGCGCAGATTCACACCGGCAGGATCAAGCTGGATATTCCGCCGCTGGTCGAGAACGGCAACACCGTGCCGCTGACGGTGAGCGTCGCAAGCCCGATGACGGCCGATGACCACGTCAAGAGCATCCACGTCTTCAACGAGAAGAACCCGCAGCCGAACATCGGCAATTTCTATTTCGGCCCTGCCTCCGGCCGTGCCCAGGTCTCGACACGGATTCGGCTCGCCGACACCCAGAAGGTGGTTGCGATCGCGCGTCTCTCCGACGACACGTTCTGGCAAATTGCCGCCGACGTCGTCGTGACACTGGCCGCCTGCACCGAGGAGATGAACTGATGGCTGCCCTCATCAACGTCCCCTCGAAGGCCAAACGCGGCGACATCGTCGAGATCCGCACGCTGACCTCGCACATCATGGAGACCGGCTTCCGCCACACCGCCGACGGCAATCTGGTGCCGCGCAACATCATCACGAGCTTCACCTGCCGTTACAACGGCGCTGAGATTTTTCGCGCCGATCTGTTTCCGGCTATCGCCGCGAACCCGTATTTGTCGTTTTTCGCGGTCGTCAAGGAAAGCGGCAAGTTCGAGTTCGAGTGGATCGGCGACAACGGCTATTCCTCCGCTGCTTCGGCATCGATCACGGTCGAATGATGTCTTGGCGCGCGATAGCCGCGGCAGCATTGTTTGCCGCGGCGCCTGCCCTGCTCGCGGGCGAAATCCCGCCCGATGCACGCCGTTCCGGCTATGCCTTCATGGGTCCGGACACGCGCGCCATGCAGGAGGACGACACCAGCAATCCCGGCATGCTGTTCGTGCTCGACGGCGAAGCGCTGTGGGCGAAGAAGACCGGCAGCGCCGCCAAATCCTGCACGGATTGTCATGGCGATGCGCGCAGCAGCATGAAAGGCGTCGCGGCGCGCTATCCCGCCTTCGACAAGGCCCTCGGCCGCCCCGTCACGCTCGATCAGCGGATCAATCTCTGCCGCGCCAATCATCAGCAGGCGATACCGCTGCCCTATGAGAGCCACGATCTGCTCGCATTGTCCGCCTTCATCGCCCATCAGTCGCGCGGCACCCCGATCACGGCCGGTGACGATCCGCAAGCCAAACCCTTTGTCGAGCAGGGCCGCGCGCTGTACATGCAGCGTGAGGGACAGCTCAACCTCGCCTGCACCAACTGCCACGACGACAATTTCGACAAGCGCCTCGCCGGCGCGCCGATCACGCAAGCGCAACCGACCGGCTATCCGCTCTATCGGTTGGAATGGCAGACACTGGGCTCGCTGGAGCGGCGGCTGCGCAGCTGCATGAGCGGCGTCCGTGCCCAGGCCTATGACTACGGATCGCCCGAGCTGGTCGCGCTCGAACTCTATCTGATGTCGCGGGCGCATGGCCTGCCAATGGAGACGCCGGCCGTACGTCCCTGAGCCTAAACGGCCGAGCCATCCGCTCGACCGTTCCGCGTATCGAAAGCTGCGCCTACTCCGCCGGCGCGGCGGACATCTCCGGATGTGCGGCGTAGGGCTCGCTGGCGCCGAGCTTGCCGGCGGCGAACAGCCCAGCGGCCATCACGGCGTAGGCCAGGGCGACCGCGGGCGTCACGCCAAAGCCGCCGCCAATGCCGACGGCTTCGCCGTGCATGAAGCCGAAATAGGTCAGCACCGCCCCGACCAGCGCAAAGGCGGACGCCTTCTCGAAATCGCGCTCGATGATGAAGACGCCGATGGCGCCGAGGATGAGGCCGCCGAGGATGGAGCCGCCGCCCATCACCTCAAGACCGTGGTAGAACACGCCCTGCTGCGGCAGCGCGGCGATCGCGGCGGCTTTGACCGCATCGGCCTTGTCGGCCGCCAAGCCGCCGACGGTTGCCGCCGCGTTCATGGTGGAGCCGAGCATCGTGTCGATCTGGAGCTTGGCCCAGGCGGCGAGATGCGGCGTCAGCGCCAGCACGATGGCGGGCGCGTGCTTGACCGGTGTCGTCTGGAATGCCTGCGCCCCGATCAGCATGCCGATGTAGAGCAAGATCGGCGAGATCGCGACGACAGGCACGAGTGCCAGCAGCACCGAGATGATGCCGAACCAGGACAGCACGACCACCATGACGCCGGTCGCCGCCGAGTAACCGATCCGACCGCCCATCGCCTTCCAGCCGGGATGGCCGATATAGACGGCGTTGATGAAGGGATTGCCCATCAGGCAGCCGATCAGGCTGACGACGCCGTCGGCGGTGAGCACGCGCGTGGTCGGATATTCGTCGCCGGCCGCTTCCGCGCTCTCGACATTGTCCATGGCCTCGACGAGATCGTAGATGCCGAACGGAATGGCGGTGACGAGGATGATGCCCAGGAATTCGAAGCCGGAGAAGACATGGTTTACCGCCGGGATCGGCACAGAAAAGCCGAAATTGGCAAAGGCCGCGCCGACACCTTTGAGGCTCAGGCCGCCGAGACCGAGCCCGAACAGGTTCGAGCCCCAGGCGATGATCATGCCGGCCGCGATCGCGACGAGGCCTGCGGGAACGCCGCGCCAATATTTCACCCCGCCGAACCAGCTCACCAGGATGATGGCGAAGCAGACGAGACCGATCTGCGGCGTCATGTACATTTCCAGCGCCGGCCGCATCGAGATGAAGGTGATGGAGACGCCGGCAAGCGTGCCGAGTAGCGCCGCGCGCGGCGTGATCCTGCGGATGAACGGCGCGATGAAGCCGCCGATCATGAGAATGAAGCTCTGGAAGAACACCCAGACGAGACCCGCCGACCAGCCCTTGAGAGGATCGCCGGTCTTCAGCGTGATCGGAAGCATGATCACGAAGGTGACGATGAACATGTGCGGCACGCTGACGCCGGACGGCAGCGCGCAGACGTCGTTGCGGCCGGTCTTCTGCGCGAGGCGATAGGCGAGATACGCATAGTAGAAGGTGGAGAGGCACATCATCAGCCCGAGCGCGGGCAGGATGCGCCCGAACACGAGACCATCAGGCATCTTCAACACGAAGCGAAGCAGGCCCGTGAGCACCAGCATGTTGACGAGGATGTTGGTACCGAAGCCGAAAAACGCGTTCCAGTCGCCCGATGTCCATAGCGCCAGCTTGAAGTCGGACGTATTGATCTCAGACTTGCCGGCCGTCCCCGTCAATTTGCTCATGATGTTACCCCCAATGTGTTCGAACTCTTCATCGCCTCCAAGACTGCGGCTGAGCTTGCGACCCAGCCGAAGATGCCGCCCTGGGCCTTGATCATGTTCAGGCCCATCTCGTGAAATTCGGGGAAGTAGGATGCGCAGCCATCGGACACGACGACGCAGCGATAGCCGCGGTCATTGGCCTCGCGCACGGTGGTGTTGACGCAAACTTCTGTCGTGACGCCGCACACCAAGAGATTCTCGATACCGTAATTCTCCAGGACATCGCCGAGCTCGGTGGCGTAGAAGGCGCCCTTGCCCGGCTTGTCGATCACGATTTCGCTGTCGAACGGATAGAGCTCGGGAATGATGTCGTGGCCGGCCTCACCGCGAATGAGGATTCGTCCCATCGGACCGGGATCGCCGATACGAAGGCTCGGCGCGCCGCGTTCGATCTTTGCCGGCGGCGCGTCGGAGAGATCGGGCAGATGCCCCTCGCGCGTGTGGATCACCAGCATGCCGATGTCGCGCGCCGCCGTCAGCACCGCGCCGATCGGCTTCACCGCGCGTGCAAGCTGGCTGACGTCGTTGCCGAGCGTTTCGCCGAAGCCGCCGGGCTCCATGAAGTCGCGCTGCATGTCGATGATGAGAAGCGCGGTGGCCGGCCAGTCGAGCGCGATCGGCTCGGGCTCGGCGCTGACGACGCCCTTTGTCGGATTGGCTGAGTTCAACATGACGCAGGCCCCGCGAGAACTCTCTTGGCCAGAGTTCTGCAAGCGCCGTGCCATTGTGTACAATTGCAGTGGGGCGCGGGCGGCGACAGAATTTGTAGTGTACTCAAAAACTTGCGTAGAATGCGATCGCCTGCTTATTCCCTGTGCGACGGCTTTGCGACGTGCATTTGCCTAGAGGATGAGCGGCATCTTCCGTCATTCCGTGGCGCGCAGCGCGTGCCTGGAATCCATTTCACCTCATGCGGTGCGGCCATCCCGGGCTCGACGCTCCGCGTCGCCGCGGGATGACGAGGAGACTACCGCCCGGCCCCGTACAGCCGCCGATACTCCTCCTCGTACGGCGCATACGAGTCCTTCAGCGTCGCCATGTTCAGCAACATCGTGGCCACCAACGTGCCCGCCTTGGCGAACACGCGCGTCTTGACCCAGGCGCTTTCGGTGCGGCGGCTGCCGGAGAGTGCGACCACCTCGCGCTCGACTTCGTACTCCTCGTCGACGAACAGCGGGCCCTTCACCAGGCGGATCTCCTGGTCGGCGAACAGGCCGACGGCAGGGCCCTTGGCCGGCAGCGGATCGTCCTTGGAGCGGTACTGGAACAGCACGCTGAGCATCTCCATCGGGATGATGGGCTTGCCCCATGGATTGTCTGCGGTCGAGTAGTATTGCGAGTTCTCGGTGATGACGGCGAGCTTCTGCCGAAGGGAGAACGGATAGAGGTCGCCCATGTTCTGGTCGAAAGCCATCCGCACCGTCTGGCGCTTGCTCGTCTGCGCCACCTTGACGTCGCGCAGGATCACGGGATCAGCCAGCGGCTTGAGCTCGCGGAGGCGGATGTCGAGGGCTGTCGGGCTCTCAACGATGGATGCGGTGCCGCGCAGCACCTCGGTGCCGTCGCGCTTGAGCATCTGTACCTGACACTCGGGCTGTTCGGTCGAAGAGGCTAGCAGCGTCGCCTGCACCTCCTCACCTTCGTAGCAGACACTACGGTAATGCACCGAGAGACACCCTCGCTCAAACCACGCCCGGCCCCATTGCCGCTCGCAAAGTGGAGCGAACTGGCTGAAATGGGTCGGCCCCTCGATGGTGCCGCCCTTGAAACCGAGCTTCTGCGCCGTCGCGTCATCATGGATCGAGGCATGCGCATCATAGGTTTGCGCCTGTAGCATCTGCCGCGGCCGGCGCCACGGTCCAATCAAGGCGCCTCCTATTCGGGTGATTTGTGTGTCAAACGCCATCATGCGCGCTCCTCCGCTCGCAAGCCATGACTAGCAGGAGCGCCACGGATGCGGCCAGCGATATTGACTTCGCTGAGCCATGCATTTGACTGTCACAATCGCGTCGCGCAGCCGCAATCCTTCCCGCAGCGCAAACCCCAAGAACCAAAGCCGAGGACTTCTGAAATGACGCTGTTGCAGGTCGAGCTGGACGACAAATACCGGCTCGAATCGAAGCGGATCTTCCTGTCGGGCACGCAGGCGCTGGTCCGCCTTCCCATGTTGCAGCGCGAACGCGACAGGCTTCAGGGACTGAACACCGGCGGCTTCATCTCAGGATATCGCGGTTCCCCGCTTGGCATGTACGATCATGCGCTATGGCGGGCGAAGTCGCACCTTCAGCAGCACGACATTGCCTTCGTTCCGGGACTCAACGAAGACTTGGCCGCGACCGCGGTCTGGGGCAGCCAGCAGGTTGGGCTGTTTCCCGGGGCCAAGGTCGACGGCGTGTTCGGCATCTGGTACGGCAAGGGCCCGGGCGTCGATCGCTCGGTCGATGCGCTCAAGCACGCCAATGCGGCCGGCACCTCGGTCAATGGCGGCGTGCTCGCGCTCGCCGGCGATGACCACGGCTGCCAGTCCTCGACCCTGGCGCATCAGAGCGAGCAGGTGTTCGCCGCGTCGCTGATCCCCGTGATCAACCCGGCGACGCTGCAGGACTATCTCGATCTCGGCCTCTACGGCTTTGCGCTGTCGCGCTTCTCCGGCTGCTGGGTCGGCTTCAAGGCGATCAGCGAGACCGTCGAGAGCTCGGCGTCGATCTACAGCGATCCCGAGCGCGTCAAGATCGTGCTCCCCGAGGATTTCGAGATGCCGCCCGGTGGCCTCAACATCCGCTGGCCCGATCCGCCGCTGGAGGCCGAGAAGCGGCTGTTCGGCCCGAAGATGGCGGCGGTGCAGGCCTTCGCCCGCGCCAACCAGCTCGATCGCATCGTGCTCGATTCCAAGCCTGCGCGGCTCGGTATCGTCGCGACCGGCAAGGCCTATCTCGATCTCCGCCAGGCCCTCGCCGATTTGGGGATCACCGACAAGGACGCGCAGGATCTGGGCCTTCGCATCTACAAGGTCGCGATGACATGGCCGCTGGAGGAGAGCGGCGCCAAACGTTTCGCCGAAGGTCTCCAGGACGTTCTGGTGGTCGAGGAGAAGCGCGGCTTCATCGAAGACCAGCTGATGCGCATCCTCTACAACGTGGATGCGTCCAGACGCCCGACGGTCACGGGCAAGCGCGACGAGCGCGGCGCGCCGCTGCTGCCGAGTGAGGGCGAGCTGACGCCGACCATCGTCGCGTCCGCGCTGGTGGCGCGCTTGCGCAAGCTCGGCCATCACAGCCCGGTGCTGGAACAGCGCTTGGCACGCCTGGAGGCGTTCGACAATCCCGTCACCGCCAGCGCACCGATCAAGCTCGCGCGCACGCCGTTCTTCTGCTCGGGCTGTCCGCACAACACCTCGACGCGCGTGCCCGAAGGCAGCCGCGCCATGGCCGGCATCGGCTGCCACGGCATGGCCCTGAGCATGCCGACCCGCCGCACCGACCTGATCTCGCATATGGGTGCCGAGGGCGTGAACTGGATCGGCCAGTCGCCCTTCACGACCGAGACGCACATCTTCCAGAATCTCGGCGACGGCACCTACACCCATTCCGGTCTCCTGGCCCTACGCGCCGCCTCCGCCGCCGGCATCAACATCACCTACAAGATCCTCTATAACGACGCCGTGGCGATGACCGGCGGCCAGCCGGCGGAAGGGGCCTTCAACGTCGCACAGATCGCGCACCAGGTCTGGGCCGAGGGCGTCAAGCGGCTTGCGATCGTCTCGGACGATCCGGGCAAGTACCCGCAAGGCAACTACTTCCCGCAAGGCGCGACCATCCATCACCGCCGCGAGCTCGATGCCGTGCAGCGCGAGCTGCGTGACATCAAGGGCCTCACCGTCATCATCTACGACCAGACCTGCGCCGCCGAAAAGCGCCGCCGCCGCAAGCGCGGGCTCTATCCTGATCCGGCCAAGCGCGCCTTCATCAACGAGCTGGTCTGCGAAGGCTGCGGCGACTGCTCGCAGGCCTCCAACTGCGTCTCGGTGCAGCCGCTGGAGACCGAGTTCGGCCGCAAGCGGCAGATCGACCAGTCGAACTGCAACAAGGACTTTTCCTGCGTCGAAGGTTTTTGCCCGAGTTTTGTGACGGTGCACGGCGGCAGCCTGAAGCGGATGAAGACCACGGCGGTGGATTCAGGCCAGCTGTTCGCCGATCTGCCGCTGCCGCCCGCGCGCGACCTCGACGGCCCCTACAACATCCTCGTCACCGGCATCGGCGGCACTGGCGTCATCACAATCGGCGCCCTGCTAGGCATGGCCGCCCATGTCGACGGTCGCGGCTGCTCAGCGCTGGACTTCACCGGCCTGTCGCAGAAGAACGGCGCGGTGATGAGCCATGTCCGCATCGCCCCGAAGCCGGAGGACATTTCCGCGGTCCGCATCACCACCGGCGGCGCCGACGTCATCCTCGGCTGCGACATGATCGTCTCGGCCGGCCCGACTGCGCTGAGCCGCGCCGAGCGCGGCGTGACCAAGGCCTTTATCAACGCCGATTTGCAGCCGACGGCGAGCTTCGTGCAAAATCCCGATCTCGATTTCGAAATGGGCACGATGCAGACCGTGCTGCGCGACGCGATCGGCGACAAGAACCTCGACATTGTCGATGCCACGGGCATCGCCGCGGCGCTGATGGGCGACAGCATCGCCACCAATCCCTTCATGCTCGGCTTCGCCTTCCAAAAGGGCGCGATCCCGCTGTCGCTGGAGGCCCTGCTCCGCTCCATCGAGATCAACGGCGCCGCGATCGAGATGAACAAGCTCGCCTTCACCTGGGGCCGCCTCGCGGCCCACGACATGTCGCGGGTGCGCAGCGTGCTCCAGTTCAAGAACCGCGCATCCGCGCCGGCGAAATCGCTCGACGAGATCATCGCCACCCGCGCCGAGTTCCTGACCTTCTATCAGGACGAACCCTATGCCGACCGTTACCTTGCGGCTGTCGCCAAGGTGCGCAAGGCCGAGAGCGCGGCTTCGCCCGCATCCACGGAGCTGACCGAGGCAGTCGCGAAAAACCTGTTCAAGCTGATGTCCTACAAGGACGAGTACGAGGTTGCGCGGCTCTATACCGACGGCAGCTTCGCCAAGAAAGTGTCCGAGAAGTTCGGCGGCGACTTCACACTGAAGTATCACCTGGCACCGCCGATCTTCGCGAAGCGAGACAAGGCGACAGGCCGGCTTCAGAAGCAGGAGTTCGGCGCCTGGATGATCCACGCTTTCCGCATTCTCGCCAGGCTCAAGTTCCTGCGCGGCACCGCGTTCGATCCGTTCGGCCGCACCGAGGAGCGCCGGACCGAGCGCAAGCTGGTCGAGGATTATCTCGCGATCATCGATCAGCGCATCGCCGGGTTGAAGGCCGAGCAGATCCCGCTGCTGACACGGCTCGCGCGCGTACCGGAGACGATCCGCGGCTTCGGTCATGTCAAGGAAGCCAATATCAAGCTGGCGAGGTCCGAGGCGGCGCGGCTTGAGGCGGAACTGGAGAACAGCCGCTTTGCCGCAGCGGCGGAGTAGCGAAAGAACCGTGCTCTTTCCACGCGTTATTGCGGGCGAAGCGAAGCAATCCTGACCGCAGCCGTGGAAAGACTCCGGATTGCTTCGCTTCGCCCGCAATGACGAGATTGTGGGGACGCGCTCGCCACGCACTCGCCGTGTTCGCCCGGCTCGACCGGACGATCCAGTATGCCGAGATGATTGTGGCTCAACGATAGACCGCGGCGGACTGGATGCCCGCCTGCGCGGGCATCACAGCGATGCCAAGGGCTAAAGCATGATCCGGAAAAGTGCGACGCGGTTTTCCGGAAAGATCATGCGTAAACAACAAGCTAAAGCGCGATGACGATTCATCCAAATCTCATCGCGCTTTAGACGGAAGCTCACCCATTCCGCGCTAGGGTCTGTACTCAATAGGGATTCCCGCTGAGGCGGAGTTGTGATTCAAGACCTCCGAGTCGAAGGGGGGCTTGATGGGGCAAAAGCTATATTGGCTGAGTGAGGCGGAGTGGAAGCGGATTGAACCGCTGTTGCCACGTGGGCGGCGCGGCGCCCATCGCGTGGATGACCGACGCGTGATCAGCGGGATCCTCCACATGCTGCGATCGGGCGCACGCTGGCGAGACTGCCCGGCAGATTACGGCCCCTACACGACCATCTATAACCGCTTCAATCGCTGGAGCCGCCAAGGCGTGTGGGGCAATATTTTCTACGCCTTGACTGGCTCAACCGGCCGGGTCGGGACAATGTCCATCGACGCGACCCACATCAAAGCCCACCGCTCGGCGGCGGGCGCAAAAGGGGGGACTTCCAGCAGGCGGTCGGCCGCTCGCGAGGCGGACGCACCACCAAAATCCAGGATTATGGACGTCCGATCGCCTTCGTGATCACGCCTGGCAACTGCCATGACCTCACGGCGGCGCGCGATCTGCTGCCTGCCGTCTCACCTGCTCGACGATTGCTTGCTGACAGGGCCTATGACGCCAATAGCCTGCGTGAGTGGTTGGCCGAGCGCGGAACAAAGGCAGTAATTCCGCCCAACCCAACTCGCAAGCATCCGCACCGGTACGACGTGAAGGCCTACAAAGGACGCAATCTCATCGAACGCATGTTTTGCCGCCTCAAGGACTTCAGGCGGATTGCGACCCGCTACGACAAGCGAGCCGACAACTTCCTCTCGGCCATCCTCTTGGTCGCCGCCGTTACTTGGTGGATCAATTGAGTCCGGACCCTAGCGCGCAGGCTTGCGTTCGATCGGATCGATATCGATCGCCCGCAGGCGGCCGAGCCGCAGCACGTCCATGGCCAGACGGCGGCCGATGCGGTCGCGGTCGAGCACGCGGATCAGGTCATCGACGCCGTTGATCTCGACGCCGTCGAGCCTGATCACGACATCGCCGGGGAGCAGGCCGGCCTTCGCCGCAGGTCCATCAGGCTCGATCTGCATCAGAAGCGCGCCCATCTTGTTCTCGACCCCGGCCAGCACGGCATGCCGCCGCGGGATCGGCGCGGTCTGCCCGGCGACGCCGATATAGGCGCGGCGGACATAGCCGTGGCGGATGATCTCCGACAGCACGAATTGCGCGGTATTGCTGGCGACCGCAAAGCAGATTCCTTGCGCGCCATTGATGATGGCGGTGTTGATGCCGATCACCTCGGCATTCGACGACACCAGCGGGCCGCCGGAATTGCCGGGATTGAGTGCGGCATCGGTCTGGATCACGTCCTCGATGGTACGCCCGCTGACCGAGCGGATCGAGCGCCCGAGCGCCGAGACGACCCCGGCGGTCACGGTCGATTCGAAGCCGAGCGGATTGCCGATTGCGATCACGAGCTGGCCGCGCCGCAAGATCTTGGAGTTGCCGAGCGCGGCGTAAGGCAAGTCGCGCACGCCGTTGGCGCGCAGCAACGCAAGGTCGGTGTCGGGATCGACACCAAGCACCTGAGCATCGCCGACATGGCCCTCGACGTCGCGCAGCCGGATCTCCTTGGAGGAGCCGACCACATGGCTGTTGGTGAGGACAAGACCATCCGGCGAGATCACGATGCCGGAGCCCAGCCCGCCGCGCTCGCGGCCGTTCGGCACCTTCGGCCCGGTCTCGACCCGCACGACCGCAGGGCCGACGCGGTCGGTCACATCGATCACGGCATTGGAATAGGCGTCCAGCAGCGCCCGGTCATCGACCGGGGTAGCCGCCGTCCTTCGCGATGACGCTGCGTCATCGGCGATATCTGAGGTGAAATCCAGCATGGCAAGAGTCCTTGAAGGCTCACACAGATGGTGGCCTGTTCCCGCCAGCGCAAGTGGCCCGGCCGGGGCGCAGGGCTGGACCTGCCAAGATGGCTAGGGCGCGCGTCGCAGCGTGCCTCCCCTCGCCTTGACCGGGTCGAGCAGCGACCAGTCCCCATCCGGGAGCACGTGCCCCCTGGGAAACGGCGCGCGCAGCTCCAGCCCCAGCGAGCGCAGCACGCGGTCGTCGCGGTAATAGCATTGCAGGACCACGCGGACGAGCGTTGCAGCGGCGATGCCGCCGGAGATGCGGAACTTCTGGGCGACACCGGCGCGCGCGACGGGCTCGAGGTCGGCCAAGGGCATGCCGGCCAGCCGCGCCAGATGGTCCAGCGCCGCCACCACCAGTTTGGTGTCGCGGCCGAGCGTTGCGAGGATGTCGGCCTGGATCGCGGGATCGTCGGCGCCGGGCACCTTGTACTCGTCGCTGGCAGGAATGATCATCGCCGCGATGGTGCGGAGGTCATCGCGCTGCCGAGGCGTGAGGGTGAGTTGTTGATCAGACATGGCGTGCTCTCGTTGGTTCATTCCCGCCACGAAGACGGTGCGCTCCCTCCCCCGCTTGCGGGGCAGGGTCGGGCAGAGGGTGTCTCCGCAGAGGGACTCCCCCAGGGGAGAGAGCCCTCACCCGCCGCGCTCTTCGAGCGCGTCGACCTCTCCCGCAGGCGGCAGAGGTGCAGCGAGTTCGTGGCGGGTTCGGTGCATCCATCACGCGCATCAATCAAATAAACTAGCCAAGCGCTGCTTCATCTGGTCGGCGATGTAGAGCGCGAGCGCCTGGATGGTGGAGGTCGGGTTCACGCCGCCCGAAGTGACGAAAATGCTGCCGTCGACGATGAAGAGGTTCTTCACGTCGTGCGAGCGGCCCCATTCGTTGACGACGGAGCGCTCGGGGTCGGTACCCATGCGCGCGGTGCCGAGCAGGTGCCAGCCGCCCCACGGGATCGGCGAATTGACGCAGATGTCGCTCGCTCCTGCCGTATCGAGAAACTCGCGGCCACGCGCCAGCGCATGCTCCATCATCTTCCGGCTGTTCTCGCTGATGGTGTAGTCGACCTTCGGCGCGGGAATGCCGTGACTGTCCTTCAGCACCGGATCGAGCGTGACGCGATTGTGCTCCTCCGGCAGGTCCTCGCAGATCGCGGAGAAACCCAAACGATGACCGTTGAGCTTGCGGAAGACGCGGTGATGATCGGCGCCCCAGGGCAGAATGCCCTTCTGCTCGCTGACCACGGCCTCGAACACCGGCCCTGCGCCGCGCACGAACTGCACGCCATAGCCGCGCACGAAACCGCGCGACAGGTCCGTGTCGTACCACTGCTTGCTCCACAAACAGGTCGGCGGCGCACGGTTGGAATCGGTCGGCTCCTTCACATAGCCGTAGATCTGCGCATAGGGATGGAACATCAGATTCTTGCCGACGAGGCCGGACGAATTGGCAAGTCCGTTCGGGAATCGCCCCGAGGCCGAGTTCAGCAGCAGGCGCGGCGTGCCGACACCGTTGCAGGCGATGATGACGACATGCGCGGGCTGAAACTGCTCGATGCCGTCCTTGTCGTAATACACCACGCCCGAGGCCATGCCATTCTCGTCGGTGGTGATCTCACGCACCCGGCAATGGGTGCGCAGCTCGACGCCGGCGCGGATCGCGTGCGGCCAGTAGGTAATGTCGGTCGAGGCCTTGGCGCCCTGCGCGCAGGCCGGCGTGCAATGGCCGAGATTGATGCAGCGCGCCCGGCCCTCATAGTCCATCGTCGCGACCGTGGTATCCGACGGCCACCAGTGCCAGCCGAGCTTGTTCATGGCCTTGCCGATGATGGCGCCGGACAATCCGAGCGGCTGCTGCGGCATCGGCGGATGCGTCAGCGGCGACAGCGGATCGCCTGATAGGCCGGACGTGCCCATCATGCGGTCGTTCTCTTCGAAGAACGGGGTCAGCGTGTCGTAGTCGATCGGCCAGTCGTCGGCGACGCCGTCGAGCGTCTTCACCTTGAAATCGGAAGGGTGCAGCCGCGGCCAATGCGCGGTGTACATCACCGTCGAGCCGCCGACCGCGTTGTAGTTCACGACCTTGATCGGGGAGTTGTCGTCGTTGACGGGATAGTCCTCGGGCCGGCCGCGGACGTTCGGGCTCGACGACCATTCGCCGTAGAACTTGGCCTCCCAGTCGCGGCCCGTGCTGGGATATTCCGCCGGGTTCATCCAGCCGCCCTGCTCCAGGCAGAGAATGTGCATCTTGGTTTCGGCCAGCGACCACGCCACCGCTGCGCCGGAAGCGCCGGCGCCGATGATCAGGACGTCCACGGGGTCTTTCATCGCAGCCTTTTCCTCCCCCTCGCCGCTTCCCGGGCGATTCGGCCATTCGCGCTCAGCGAGGCCGGCAAACGATAGGGTCAGAGCGACGGCCGAGTAAAGCCGCGAGGCCGGAATGTCGCACTTCGCAGGGCGCAGACCATTGGTAACGCCAAATCCGGATGCTAGGAACAGGGCGCACGAGCCATCGATAGCGAGACCGTATGTCCTCCCGAAATTTCTTTGCCGCCGCCCGCGCTTTTGCGCTCGTTTCGTTGTTCGCCTTGTCCGGTTTTCTGGCCTCGTCCGGACCAGTCGCCGCGCTGACCGGCGCCGCGACTGTCCGTGACGGCAACTCGATCCAGCTCGGCGACGTCACCTACCGGCTCGACGGCGTCGACGCGCCCGAGCTGGATCAGGTCTGTATCGACGATCACGCCGATTCCTGGACCTGCGGCATCGAGGCCCGCGACCAGCTGGCGAAGCTGATCAACAAACGGACGGTGCGCTGCGACGATGTCGGCCCGGAGAAGAGTTTCGGCAAGCGGCACCGCGCCATCTGCACGGCCGAAGGCGACAAGGCCAGCTTGAACGAGCAGCTGATCAAGCTCGGCTTTGCCCTCGCGCGCGAGCCTATCAAGGCCAACGTCAAGCCGGCAGCCGCCGAGGCCAAGACGGCGGCGGTTGGTATCTGGAAGGGCTGCTTTGTTGCGCCGCAAGACTTCCGTAGCGGCAAGAAGGACGGCGCGCTCCTCGGCGCCGCCTGCCGGCGCGACCGCGACAAGGAGATTCGCGCCGTGCTGTTTCCGGAGGAGCTGACCATGCCGCCCAGCTGCAGCATCAAGGGCAAGCTAGCGGTGCGCGCCCGCGTCACCGGCAATATCGGCATCTATCATCTGCGCGGCTGCCCGAGCTATCCGGCGACCACCAAGCCCGACCGCTGGTTCTGCTCGGAGGACGACGCCCAGGCCGCCGGCTTCCGCAAGGCCTACAATTGCCGCCGGCCGAAATGAGCGAGTTGGTTCACGCATCCGTGAGTGGTAGTCCGAGACCGTATTGATCCGGAATTGAACTTCATCGGCAGTTGCTGCACTTATAAGTGTACGCAAGCGCCTTGCGCGAGCGTTTCCTCGGCAGCAATCCGGCTTGGGCCCGATTGCCTTGCTCGGGCGTTTCCTCCCTAGACTTGGGCCGCTTGTCACCGCAAGCGGCTCTTCTTTTTTGTGCGTCGCTCCAAACCGAACCTGTCATGCCCGGGCTTGTCCCGGCCATGCCGATGCAGAAACGTCAGCGTTCAAAAAAGATGTTCTGGTGACGCCCCGCTACGATTGTTCGGTGCCATCACTGCATCCGCATGATCTGATCCATCGGCGGCATGTTCGCATTCAGATGCGACATGATCCAGACCGTACCGCCCACCACCAGGAAGACGATCAGCAGTCCGAAGGCAAGCGCCAGCACGTTGTTGGTGTTGTCGGGGCCGGTGGTGATGTGCAGGAAGAACACGAGGTGCACGCCCATCTGCGCGATCGCGAGCACGATCAGCGCGACGGGAATCGAGGGTTGCCAGACCAGGTCCGTGCCGGCGATGAAGAACGACGTCGCCGTCAGCAGCAGCGCCAGACCCAGACCGACGACATAGCCCAGGATCCGCTCGCCGACACTGTGTTGCTCTTCCTCGCCCGGAGCGAGATCGTGGTGAGCGGTCAGATGCGTCTCGTCGCTCATGGCGCACTCCCGAGCAGGTAAACGACGGAAAACACCGCGACCCAGATGATGTCGAGCGCGTGCCAGAACAACGCAAAGCACATCATCCGCCGCAAGATGTCGGCGCGAAAGCCCTTTGCGAACACCTGGGCCATCATGGTGAGGAGCCACAAGATGCCGGCAGAAACATGCAGGCCGTGGCACCCGACCAGCGAGAAGAACGCGGTCAGGAACGCACTGCGCGACGGGCCGTAGCCACGGGCGACAAGGTCGGCGAATTCGCGGAACTCGATGGCCAGGAATATGAGGCCGAGCACGCAGGTCACGGCCATGCCGAGATAGAACCAGAACCGGTTGCGCACGTCGGCGGCAATGCTGGCCATGCCGCAAGTGAAGCTCGACAGCAACAGGCAGACCGTCTCGATCGCGACGTTCCGCTGCTCGAAGATCTCGGAGCCCCTCGGGCCGCCCGCCGTCTGGCCGGACAGCACGGCGTAGGCTGCGAAGAAGCAGGAGAACATCACGATGTCGGAGAGCAGGAATATCCAGAAACCATAGGCAGTCACGATCCGCTTCGGCGCGGGCCCGGGATGCTCGATGACGCGCCCGATGTGATGGGGATCGGCATGGACATGGTCGGCGGTCGCGGTCATCGCCATCAGACTGACCCCGCCATGCTGACGAGGCTGCGCCGCTCCTCGATATTGACGCGGTCGATGCGGGCGACCTCCTCGGCCGGGATCACGTATTCGTCATGGTCGCGCCAGGCGAACACGACGAAGGTCGCGAATGCGCCGATACCCCCCAGGATCACCATCCACCAGATGTGCCAGATCAGCGCGAAGCCCATGATGGTGGCGAAGAACGCGCAGACGAAGCCGGTCGGAGAATTGCGCGGCATCTCGATATCCTCATATTCGCGCTCTTCGTGCGCGAACGATTGCTGCCGGGCATGGGCCTTCATCTCCCAATAGGCGTCCTCGCCGCGCACATCGGGATTGAAGGCGAAATTGAACACCGGCGGCGGCGACGACGTCGCCCATTCCAGCGAGCGCCCGTCCCAGGGATCGCCGGTGCGATCTCGCAGCGCCTCGCGGTCGCGAATGCTGACCACGAGCTGCATGATCTGGCAGATCACGCCGATCGTCAGCACGGCCATGCCGAACGCGGCGATGATCATCCAGGGCCGCCAGGCCGCGACGTCATAGTGCTGCATGCGCCTCGTCATACCGAGCATGCCGACGATGTAGAGCGGCATGAAGGTGACGTAGAAGCCGAGAAAGGTGAACCAGAACGCGGCCTTGCCCCAGCGCTCGTCGAGGCGGAAACCGAACGCCTTCGGAAACCAATATTCGAAACCGGCGAAGGCGCCGAACAGCACGCCGCCGATGATGACGTTGTGGAAGTGGGCGACCAGGAACATGCTGTTGTGGAGCATGAAATCGGCCGGCGGCACCGCGACCAGGACGCCGGTCAAGCCGCCGATGATGAAGGTGACCATGAAGCCGACCGACCACAACATCGGCGTCGCAAAGCGGATGCGGCCGCCATACATCGTGAACAGCCAGTTGTAGATCTTCACGCCAGTCGGCACCGCGATGATCATGCTGGCGATGCCGAAGATGGCGTTGACGTCGGGCCCCGCCCCCATCGTGAAGAAATGATGCAGCCAGACCATGAAGGAGATGACGCAGATCGCCATTGTCGCCAGCACCATGGAGCGGTAGCCGAACAGCGCCTTGCCGGAGAAGGTCGAGACCACCTCGGAGAAGATGCCGAAGGCGGGCAGCACCAGGATGTAGACCTCGGGATGGCCCCAGGCCCAGATCAGGTTCATGAACATCATGACGTTGCCGCCGGCCTCGTTGGTGAAGAAGTGGAAGCCGAGATAGCGGTCGAGCAGCAGCATCGCGAGCGTGGCCGTGAGGATCGGAAAGGCCGCGACGATCAGAAGATTCGAGGCAAGCGTGGTCCAGCAGAACATCGGCATGCGCAGATAGTTCATGCCCCTGGTGCGCAGCTTCAGCACCGTCGTGACGAGATTGATGCCGGCCACCAGCGTGCCGACGCCGGAGATCTGCAGCGACCAGGCGTAATAGTCGACGCCGACGCCGGGCGAGTAGGACAATTCCGACAGCGGCGGAAAGGCTAGCCAGCCGGTGCGTGCGAACTCGCCGACCACGAGCGAGACGTTGACCAGCAGCGCGCCGGTCGCGGTCAGCCAGAAGCCGACCGAATTCAGCGTCGGAAACGCCACGTCGCGCACGCCGAGCTGGAGCGGCACGATCAGGTTCATCAGCCCGATAACGAACGGCATCGCCACGAAGAAGATCATGATGGTGCCGTGCGCGGAAAAGATCTGGTTGTAGTGCTCCGGCGGCAGATAGCCCTGCGACTGGTAGGCGACCGCCTGCTGGATCCGCATCATGACGGCGTCGCTGCCGCCGCGCAGCAGCATCACGGACGCCAGCAGGATGTACATGACGCCGATCCGCTTGTGATCGACGCTGGTGATCCATTCGCGCCAGAGATAGGGCAGATGTCCCTTCACCACGACCCACGCCAAGACGCAGAGGATCGCGACCAGCACCACCGCGCCGGCGACGAGCGGGATCGGCTGATCGAACGGAATGGCCGACCAATCGAGCTTACCGAGCATCATGGCCTCCGCTGTGCGACCGGCCTGCTTCGGATGCGAGCTCTGGCCCAGGTCCCGGCGGAATATGCAGGGTCGAGATCAGGTCGAACAGCTGGGGATCGTCCAGGCGGTAGACGGGCCGGCCCTTCTCGATGCCCTGCTGCATCAGCCTCTTGTAGCTGTCTGCGTTCAGCACCGCATCCGTCTTCGCGGTGGCCGCCACCCACTCCGGAAAGGCGAGCGGCGAGATCACGTTGACGTCGAACATCATGTCGGGAAAACCGTCGCCGGAAAAATGCGCCGACATTCCCTGAAGCTTGCCTTCATTGTCGGCGCGCAGGTTCAGCTTCGTCACCATGCCGTTCATGGTGTAGATCATGCTGCCGAGCTGCGGGATGAAGAACGTGTTCATCACGCTCGAGGATGTCAGCTGGAAGTTCAGCTCGGCGCCGGCGGGCACCGTCAACGTGTTGACGGTGGCGATGCGCTGGTCCGGATAGATGAAGAGCCACTTCCAGTCGAGCGACACGGCGTGGATCCGCACCGGGCTGCCGGTGCCAGGCACCGGCGCAGCCGGATCGAGCTGGTGCGAGCCGATCCAGGCGACGCCGCCGAGCAGGATCACGGTCAATGCAGGGATCGACCACACCACCATTTCGACGCGGCCGGAATAGACGAACTCAGGCTGGTAACGCGCCTTGGGATTCGAGGCGCGAAACCAGAACGCAAAAGCCAGGATCGCGAAAATGGTCGGCACCACGATCACGAGCATGATGAAGACGGAATCGACCAAAATGGTGCTGTTGGCCGCAGCCACGGGTCCTTGCGGATCGAGCAGATTCATCGGCAAGCCACTGGCGGTTGGGAAGCCCCGGGACTGAGCCTAACGCGGAAAAGTTCCGGCAGCAAACGCACTGGCCTCAGAACGGTTCCTGGACGACCGGGGTCAGCCACGCGCGATGCGCCGGCCGCAACATGCAATTCCATGTGATGTCAATGACATGAACGCAGACGCACGCCCTTCTCTCCGATCGGCGCGATTGCTAACCTGCACGAAAATAATCGAGAAGCTTGGGAGCGAGCCGGATGCGCTTGAAGGACAAGGTTGCGATCGTCGTCGGGGCCGGGCAAAGCTCCGGCGAGGGCATGGGCAATGGCCGCGCCACGGCGCTGACTTTCGCGCGCGAGGGTGCGAAGGTGTTGTGCGTCGACCACCATCTGGAGTCGGCGCAGGAGACGGTGGACATGATCACCGCGCAACACGGCACGGCCGCGGCCTTCAAGGCCGACGTGACCAAAGCTGTCGACATCAAGGCGATGGTGGCCGACGCGCAATCGCGCTGGGGCCGGATCGACGTGCTGCACAACAATGTCGGCGTCAGTCTCGCCGGTGGCGATGCCGAGCTGCTGCAGCTGACCGAGGAGGCGTTCGACCGCGTCGTCGCAATCAATCTGAAGAGCTGCATCCTTGCGGCGAAAGAGGTGATCCCGATCATGCGCGCGCAGAGAAGCGGCGCCATCATCAACATCTCGTCGATGGCGGCGATCACGACCTACCCTTACGTCGCCTACAAGGCGACCAAGTCGGCGATGATCGCCTTCACCGAACAGCTCGCCTACCAGAACGCCGAATACGGCATCCGCGCCAACGTCATCCTGCCTGGCCTGATGAACACGCCGATGGCTGTCGATACCCGCGCCCGCGAATGGCACAAGACCCGCGCCGAGGTCGAAGCCGAACGCGACAGCAAGGTGCCGCTACGCAGGAAGATGGGCACCGGATGGGACGTCGCCAACGCCGCGCTGTTCCTGGCAAGCGACGAGGCGAACTTCATTACGGGTGTGACACTGCCGGTGGATGGCGGCGCGAGCGTGAGACGGGGGTAGGTTTTTCTTCACACTCTCCCCGCTTGCGCGGAGAGGCGAAGAGAACTCGCTCATCGCGAATGCGTCACCCGCCAGATCGTGCCGTTGCCATCCTCCGAGATCAGCAGCGAACCGTCCTTGGCCGTGGCAACGCCGACCGGCCTGCCCCACACTTCGGTATCGCTCACGACGAACCCGGTGACGAAATCCTCGTACTCGCCCGTCGGCTTGCCATCCTTCATCTTGATGCGGATGACCTTGTAGCCGGTGCGCTTCGACCTGTTCCAGGAGCCGTGCTCGGCGGCGAAGGCGTCGCCCTGGTATTCCGATGGAAACAGAGTGCCCTGGTAGAAGGTCATGCCGAGCGAGGCCGAGTGCGGCTGGATCAGCACATCAGGCACCGTCACCTTGTCCTTGAGATCCGGACGTGCGCCGGCATGGCGGGGGTCCTCGTTGCCGCCGATATAGAACCACGGCCAGCCGTAGAAGCCACCCTCCTTCACGCTGGTCACGTAATCGGGCACGAGATCGTCGCCGAGGCCGTCGCGCTCGTTGGTCGAGCACCAGGGCAAGCCGGTCTGCGGCTGGATTGCTAGGCCGACGCAGTTACGCAGGCCGGTGGCGTAGATCTTGCGCTCCTTGCCGTCGGGATTGAAGGCCAACACCGCGGCACGCTCGAGCTCGCTGGCCCACGTTGCGCCGAGTGGCTGCGTCTTCGACCACGCCTCCAATCCGCCCGGCGGCGTGCCCATGCCCTCGGCGACGTTGCTGAGCGAGCCGACGGAGACAAGCATGCGCTTGTTGTCGGGCGTGAAGACGATATCGCGGGTGGAGTGGCCGCCATCATGCGGCAGGCTCGCCACAATCGTCTCCGCCTTGCCGCGCGGCTTGAGATCACCGGTCTGATACGGAAAGCGGACGACGCTATCGGTGTTGGCGACATAGACCCATTGCGGATGGTCGCCGTTCGGAAAGAAGGCAATCCCGAACGGTTGCCGCAGGCCGCTGGCAAACACCTCATTGGTCGCGACCTTGCCACCCTCTCCAGCGCGAAGCACGCGGATGGTGCCCGCCCGCGTCTCCGCGACGAAGACATCGCCGTTCGGCGCAACCCGCACGATGCGCGGCGCGCGCAGGCCTTCGGCGAACAGCTCGACCTTGAAGCCGGCCGGCACCTGGAGCGCCGCCTCGGGCGGACGCGGCACCACGCGTGACGAGCTCGCAACCGACCGCGTGGCGCCGGGCCTGACCAGATCCTGCGGCCTGATCAGCCTGACCGTGCCGGGCTTGTCGGCCCGCCAATCGCCATAGGCGTCCTTGCCCTGCAACACCGGCTCGGCCTGCGCGCCGAGCGCGACTGCAACCAGCAGCCCTGCGAGCACCGTCACGAACGATATCCTGTGGCTCACGTCGTCTATTCCCCGCCTTTCCCGCACGTCAACGCCGATCACCGGCAATGGCCTGCAGCAGGTCTGACGCCTGCCGAATCGCACGTCAGTTCATGCCCGCACGATGTGCATCAGCCACGGCCCATCATACTGGAAAATGCAGTTGATCGGTGCGACACATTGTAAGGGCGGCGACGGCCGGTTGCGGTCATCAAGGCTGCGGCACCGATGTCGCGACTGATGGGAAGATCATGTGGGGATCCGTCATATCGGAATGGGCGAGCCTGCTGCTGCGCTGGCTGCACGTGGTGGCTGCGATCGCCTGGATCGGCAGTTCCTTCTATTTCATCGCCCTCGATCTCAGCCTCAAGCCCAGAAGCGAGCTGCCTGACGGCGTGCAGGGCGAAGCCTGGCAGGTCCATGGCGGCGGCTTCTACCGGATCATGAAATATCTGGTGGCCCCTCACCAGATGCCGGACGAGCTGACCTGGTTCAAATGGGAAGCCTACACCACCTGGCTGTCCGGCTTCGCGCTGATGGTGGTGGTGTACTATCTCGAGGCCGATCTGTTCCTGGTCGACAAGTCGATTCTCGACCTCACGCCATTCCAGGCCGGCCTGTTCAGCTTCTGCAGCCTGGCGCTGGCGTGGCTGCTCTATGAGGCCGCCTGTCGCACCGGGCTTGCGCAACGCGAGCTGCCCTTCGCCATCGGCGGCTATCTGTTCCTGGTCGCGCTCACTTACGCCTTCACCCATGTGCTGAGCGGACGTGGCGCCTTCAACCAGATCGGCGCGATCATCGGCACCATCATGGTCGCCAATGTCTTCGCGCTGATCATCCCGAATCAGAAGAAGATCGTTGCCAGCCTCATCGCGGGCCAGGCGCCCGATCCAAAGCTCGGCATGGCCAGCAAGGAACGCTCGGTCCACAACAACTACCTGACGCTCCCCGTGGTCGTGCTGATGATCAGCAACCACTATCCCCTGCTCTACGCAACGCGCTTCAACTGGATCATCGTTGCGATCATCCTGGCGCTGGGGCCGGTGATCCGCCACTTCTTCAACGAGCGCCATGCCGGGCGCAAATCGCCGTGGTGGGTGTGGGGCGTGACGGCGGCCGGCGTGATCGCGATCCTCTTCCTCTCCGCCGCCGGTCCGCGCGAGGTGAAGACGGGCGCACTATCGACGCCGCCGACGCTCGCCAATGTCGAGGAGATCGTGATGTCCCGTTGCAGCATGTGCCACGCGGCCGAGCCGGTCTGGGCCGGCATCGTCACCGCCCCGAAAGGCATCCTGCTCGACGCACCCGAGCACATTCAGCGCAACATCCGCCTGATCGGGCGTGTGGCCGCCTGGTCGAGTGCCATGCCGCCCGGCAACATCACCGAGATGACCAGCGAAGAGCGCGCAGTCCTCGCCGCCTACATCGAGCAGGCCCGCTGACGTGCGTCGCGCGAGGGTGCCCTGCGCGGAAATGAAATTCCGCAACTGCCGCTGAATTGAAAATGACTCGGCCGCGTATCCGGCGTAGACATGACCGGCAGCCGCCGGCGCGGCCCAAAGTCAGTTTGCAATCGGGGAAGAACAGTGGCCCTCAAGAACATCATCGGTATCGACCACGCCGTGGTCATGGTGAAGGACCTCGACAAGGCTGCCGACAATTATCGGCAACTCGGCTTCACCGTGTCGCCGCGCGGCACCCACAGCGTCCATATGGGCACGGGCAACTACACCATCATGTTCGACCCCGACTATATGGAGCTGCTCGGCGTGCTAGCTGCGACCGAGCTCAACGCCCCGGCGCGCGCCTTCCTCGACAAGCGCGGCGAAGGTATCGAGCGTATCGCCTTCACCGCAATCGATTCCGCCGCCGGCGCTGCGGAGATCCGTGCACGGGGCCTGGAGGCGATCGGCCCGACCGATTTCGAACGGCCGGTGACGTTGCCAAACGGCACGGTCTCGGCGGCAAAATTCCGCACCTTCATGTGGCCGACCGCCGAAGCACCGGGCGGCGTGCGCATCTTCGCCTGCGAGCACAAGACCCGCGAGACGGTGTGGATTCCCGAATTGATGACCCACGCCAATGCGGCCAGGCGGATCAAGCAGACGCTGATAGCAACGCCGGAGCCGGCCAAGGATGCCGCTCACCTCGCACGTCTGATCGACCGCGAGCCAAAGACCGAGACGGACGGCGCGGTCACGGTGCCCTCCGGCGGCGAGCGCGCCGACTTCGTCTATCTGACGCTGGACCAGCTCGCCAAGCGCTATCCCGGCGTGCCGCTCGCAGGTCTCTCCGAGCGCGGCGGCGCCGCGCTGGTGCTGGTTAGCGCCGATCTCGCGGCGACCGAAAAAGCGCTCGGTTCGGCAGCCGTGCGGAGCGGAGCTGCAATCTGCGTGCCGCCGGCCAAGGCCAACGGCACACTGCTCGCCTTCGTTGCCGGCTGAGAGTTCGCCGATCGCCTATGTCACGCGCTTCGTGAAGCCGCCGAGGCCAGCAGCATTCCGGTGTCGTTCTTCGCGCACCTGCTCTGGCAGGAGAGCCGCTTTCGTTGCAACGAAGTCAGCCCGGCGGGCGCGCCGGGCGTCGCGCAATTCATGCCGGAAACGCCGTTCGCTTCGCCGCTCGAGAACGCTCCGCGAGCTGATGCGGAGATGGAGAAGCCGCTCGATGGAGCGGCTTCCGATGGGCTTAGTCGATCTCCTCGATCACGCGACGCTCGCTGGGCTCGATGACATAGGTCCGGGTGTCGCGATGGATGTAGCGATACTCCCGCAGGTCAGGCGCCTCCCGATAGACCGTGCTCGGGAATTCCTCGACCTCGACAGTGTCCGGGATGCGGTCACCGACATGGATCTCCGTGCGCGCAGTGCTGCCGGTGGTCCGCGCCTCGCCCCGTCCTTCGGTGCGAGTCTTCGCGTGCTTGCGGATCACTTCGCGATCGCGATCCGAAAACTTGCTGGCGCTACGCTCGCGCGTGGTCGTCGTCGTTGTTGCCGTGGACTGCCCCGAATACGGCAGCACCGTCACGATCTTGTAGGTCGCCGGATCGACCACGACGATCTGATCCTTCACCAGCGCAAAGCTGTAGCCGCGATATTGCGGCACGATCTCGACGACGTCGGGCGGCAATGTCGAGAGGTGCACGTCGCGCGGCACCACGGTGCCGACATTGAGCGCGAAATTGACGTTGGTCAGCGGTTGCACGTTCAGGCGCGAGATCGACGCGCTGATCTTGGTCTCCTGCTGCTTGTTGAGGTTGACGTCGGTCTGGGCGGCCGCCTGTGAATTGGTGCTCGAACGCTCGCCCTGCGCCTGATTGCTGGCTGGCGCATTCGGCGCCTGCTGGGCCTGGTTGGTTCCAGATGCAGCGGGAGCCTGCTGGGCCTGGTTCGTGTTCGCCGGCGGCGGGTTGGCGCTCTGCTGCGTCGCAGGTTGGTTGCCGGGTGCATTGGAGCTTGCCGTACCGCTCTGCGACGGAGCGGTCGGGCTTGGGTTGTTGGCGGCATTGGAGGAGCCGGGAGATGGTGTGTTGCTCTGCGCATTCTGGGCCGACGTTCCCGACGTCGATGGTTGCTGCGGTTGCGATGTGGTCTGCTGCCTATCGGCCGCGCCCGACGGCGAGGCGGTGGATGGCGCGGTGGAATTTGACTGTGATTGCGGCGACTGCTGAGACGTCGTGTTCGTGCCTGGCGATTGCGCAAAAGCGGCATTCGCCAGCACCAGCCCCAAGGCCGTGGTTGCCAGCAGGCGGATCATGATTCACTCCCTTTGATCAAAATGAACGTTGGCTACTAACCCACGTTAGGACGCTCTGTTCCAGTTAAGAGGCTGCCCCCAACCTGCACGGAACCTGCAATGCCATCGAAGAGTGCCGGGATCATCGCCTATCGGAAACGCGGGAAAGTCGAGGTGCTCCTCGTTCATCCCGGAGGGCCGTTCTGGCGTAACAAGGATCTCGGCGCATGGTCGATCCCGAAGGGCGAGTACGCGGACGGAGAAGACGCAGAGATTGCCGCGCGACGGGAGTTTGCCGAGGAACTTGGACTTCAGCTGTCCGTGCCGCTGATCGCGCTTGGCCAGGTCAGGCAGCGCGGCAGCAAGCTCGTCACCGCCTTCGCGGCCGAGCTGGACATCGACGTGCGCGGCATTCGCAGCAACACGTTCGAGATGGAATGGCCGCCGCGCAGCGGCAAGCGGCAGGCCTTTCCGGAAGTCGACCGCGCGCAATGGTTCACGCTGGAAGGGGCGCGGGAGAAGATCAACGCCGGACAACGTCCGCTGCTCGATCGGCTGGAGCAGCTGACCGGCGGCGAATAGGCGCGGCGTACTTGCCTGCGCTCGCCGATCGCGCCCTACTCCGCCTTGATGTTCGCCGCCGCCACCACCTCGGCAAGCTCCTTGGTCTCCTTCGCGATCTTCGCGGCATAGTCAGCCTGGCTGAGCACGCGGACGACCCCTTGCGAGCCGAGCTTCTCCTCGACCGCCGGATCCTTGGCAGCGGCGACGATCTCCCGGTGCAGCATCTCCGTGATCGGCGCGGGCGTCGCTTTCGGCATGAAGAAGCCGACCCAGAACGAGATGTCGAAGCCGGGATAACCGGCTTCCGCGACGGTGGGCACATCGGGTAGCGCCGGCAGCCGCTCGGCCGACGACACTGCCAGCGCGCGCAGCTTGCCGGCCTTGACCAGCGGCACGGCCGAGAGCGGATCGAACACCGCCAGGACCTCTTGCGCGAGAATGCCCATCTCGGCGGCCGAGCCGCCGCGATAGGGCACGTGGATCAGCTTGATGCCGGCCTTCTGGCTGAGCAGTTCCATGGCGAGATGGGCGAGATTGCCGTTGCCGCCGGAGCCGTAAGCAAGCGCACCGGGCGCGGCCTTTGCCGCAGCGACGAGATCGGCCACCGATTTGACGTTCGCCGTCTTGGGGTTCTCGGGATTGACGACGAGGACGAGCGGCGCCGACACGACAGTGGTGAGCGGCGCGAAATCCTTTTCCGGATCGTAGCGGATCTCCTTGAACAGCGTCTTGTTGAGCGTGATCGTCGACGAGTTGCAGGCGAGCATGGTGTAGCCGTCCGCATCCGCACGCGCGACGCCTTCGGCGGCGATCATACCGTTGGCGCCGGCGCGGTTCTCGACCACGAAGGGCTGGCCGAGCTTGTTGCCGAGGCGATCGCCGATGATGCGCGCAACGACGTCGACCGGTCCCCCCGCGCTGAAGCCGACCACCACCTTGACCGGCCGCACCGGATATTTCTGCGCGAGGGCATCTGTCGCCAGCACTGCTGCGCATAATCCGGCGATGACTGCCAGCAGGCGGGCCGTTCGTTGCATTCGTTCTCTCCCGGACTTCTTGGCGCCGCTTGTGCGTGTTTGTCGATGCGACGCGTTCATGATTAGCGGACGCGCCGGATTTCGCAATCGCGGTTGGCCGCCGGCATTCCGCCGCACGGCACGTGCACGCCGCTTCCAAACAAAAAATGCGAAAACAACCCCATGCACAGTAGCCGGCCCCTGTCGGAACAAGGACTTGCGCAGGGCGAGAAAATTTTCGGATTTACGAAATCCATTTTGACTCGTCGGGCAAAACAGTGGCATGATGGCATCATCGCAAAAATCGTGAGCATCCCGGCCTGCCCGACTACGGGCCGCCCGACGCGGTTGCGCGTAAACCCTTCATCGGCATCCCGAAATTCGCATTCGCGCGCGACAGCGGACGGTCGCTCGCGCCTGCCCATCAAAGGACACAGAGCATGACGACAGCACCGGCCCGCCACATCACCTCGCCGCTCGCGGCAAGCGATCGCAGCGGCCCGCTCGTGAGCCCGCGCATCAAACTCTACAAGCGGCGCATCGCGATCAGCCATCCCGACCCGCAGGCCGGCGAGCGGCTGCTGGCCGAGGCGCTCGGCGCCGCCGACCGCGACGCGCTGCAGGGCATGCTGAGGCAATTGGTCAAGGCCAGCGCGGTCGGGCAGAGGCCCGATGAGGCCAACCTCGCCTTCATGATCTCGACGATCAGGAGCATCGCGCCGAAAGATTCCATCGAGGCCATGCTGGTCTCCCAGATGGTCTCGGTTCACGTGGCGGCGATGCGTTGCGCATGTCGCCTCGCCTGTACGGATGATCTTGCACAGCAGGAGGGTGTCACCCGCGCATTGACCCGGCTCTCCCGCACCTTCGCCGCCCAGGTCGAAGCACTGAATCGCCACCGCAACAGCGACGAGCGCCCGATCACGGTACAGAACCTGTCGGTGCAGGACGGCGGACGGGCGATCGTGGGCAACGTCACGCAGCATGCGAATGTGATCGTTGCGGAGACCGGCACGATGGATACGGCTGCGGATACGGGAACGAGCGCAGGCTGCGATGCCCACCGCGGAAACGATGGACCCGGAGTGTGAATGGCACCAGCGCATGACCAGCGATCACATCCGTCATACGGATGCAATGCAGTCGAGCCCGCGCTGCGGCGCGCGGACACGCCACGGCACCGCCTGCCGCGCGCCGGCGATGCAAGGCAAGGCACGCTGCCGCATGCACGGCGGCGCGCGGAGATCGGGCGCGCCGAAGGGAAACCGGAATGCGCTCAGACACGGAATGTTCACAGAGGATGGTAGTGCCGAGCGACACCAGGTGCAGGCTTTGCTGGAGGACGCATGGAAGGTTCTGGATGAGCTGAAGTAGGTGGTGGCGCGACCTGCGCGCCAGGATGATCCATGGGCAGGCGCCTCGGCGCGGCGCCCGCGAATTGCCAAACAGCTCCGCGCCCGGTCACCGATCGAGGCTGCAAGATCGCGGCTCCAATCGACCATGCGCGCACCCGGTTCCGTGAAGTCTCAATGACCTGCAAGCTCTGGCACTGCTGGATTGAAATGCTCGCATAAGAGGGGAACTTACCGCCCTTGCGCCGCTTTGCTTCGGCAGCGGAAAGAGCTCCCACATGAACGCAGAGACGGAACTAAAATTCCGGATTGCGCCGCGACAATTGTCATCGGTCTTGCGCAACAACGGTTTGAACGGGCACCGCCGCGACCAGGCCGGGCAGACGCTCGTGTCGACCTACTTCGATACGAACAAGCACAAGCTCAGGCGCCATGGCTTGACGCTGCGGGTCCGGAAGGTCGAAGGGCGCTACGTGCAAACCGTGAAGGCGGGCGGCACGGGCGGAGTGACGCGCGGCGAATGGGAGCGCGAGATCTCCGGTGCAAGCCCTGACCTGAAGAAGACCAGGAAGACGCCTCTGCGACAGCTCGCGACCGGCAAACTCCCTCGCAAGCTGAAGCCGGTGTTCCAGACCAACATTCATCGCAAGGCGCGAGCGAAACGGGTCCGGAACAGCGAGATCGAGCTTGCCGTCGATCAAGGCCGGATCAGCGCCGGGCGGAGGTCGCGACCTGTGTCCGAGCTGGAGCTGGAATTGAAGTCCGGACGCGCTGCAGATCTGTTCCGACTGGCGCGCAAGCTCGAACGCAGCACGGGGGCCGAGCTCGATCTTCGCTCGAAATGCGAGCGAGGCTTCCAGCTGGTCGCAGGCAACGGCGGCGGTGCGCAACACGCCGAGCCGATCGAGCTGAAGCCGGAACTCCCGCCGCGGGATGCGTTCCGCGTCATCGCACATTCGACGCTGCGTCAGATCACGGCCAACGCCGATCCGGTGCGTGACATGGACGTCGAAGGTGTTCATCAGATGCGGGTCGGCCTGCGCCGCTTGCGGGCGGCGATCTCGCTGTTCTCCGACATCCTGCCTCGGGCGAGCACTGCGCGGATCAAGGCCGAGCTGAAATGGCTCACGGGCGAACTGGCGCCGGCGCGCGAGATCGACGTGTTTCTGACGGAGAGCATCGAGCCGATCACCGAGAAGGACGTTCCGCGACGCGGCGCTCGCGCGCTCCGCGTGAAGTTCTCCGGCGAGCGGCAGGCGGCATTCAGGCGTGCCCGCGATGCGGTTGCGTCGGCACGTTATCGCCGCCTGCTCATCGACGTGATCGAATGGATCGAGGCTGGACGGTCTCGCGTCAAGGATGACCGCTCGATCGCCGCTTATGCCGCGCAGGTGCTCGATCGGCGTATCCGGAAGGCGCGCAAGGAGGGCAAGCACCTGAACGATCTCGATCCGATGCAGCGCCACAAGCTACGGATCAAGATCAAGAAGATTCGCTATGCCGTCGATTTCTTCGAAAGCCTTTACAGCGATACCGACCAGAAGGAGCTCGCAGACCTGTCCGACCGGCTGAAGCAAATTCAATCCGCCCTGGGATCGCTCAACGACTTCATGGCCCACCGCGAACTGGCAACCGAGGCTGCGCTGACCGCGCCACCTGCGCACCGCCGTGCTCAGGCTTTCGCGTCAGGCGTCATCGTCGGCCATGAACGCGAGACGGCCGATGGCCTGATGAAGGACGCTGCAACGGAATTGCATCGGCTGCGCAAACTGCGCGTCGTGCCGAATGACCGAGCGTAGGAGAACCGGCATGGCAAGCGACATCGCCTGGGTCGGCAATTGGCGAAATCAATTCGGCTCGATCTTGCGCATCACGGACGACGCGAACGGCCGCATCGAGGGGAATTTCGAGACCGCACTCGATGACAGCGGCTTTTTCGGGCAGGCGGTGCCCGTCACCGGGTTTCACAGAGGCAATTGCATTGCCTTCGTCGCGGTGGGCTCGTCCGTGACGGGGGACCGCGCCGTCTCCTACACCGGACTGCTGCGTCACGGAAAAATAGAGACTGCCTGGTTCGTGATTGCAGACCAGGCCTTGAGCGCGTCCAGGGAAGGCGAGCCGGCAAGGCTGAAGCCAGTGAACTGGTGGCGCGCCGTGACAACGAATGTCGATACGTTCGAGCGGAGCTAGCACTCAGCTCCCCGAGCCGAGGATCACTGCCGACAAGCCAACGGTGCCCCAAATGTCAGGTCTCGCACTTGACGAGGCACGGCAGAGCACGCGGGGCCAGCTACGGCAGGTTCAGATGGCGTCCTCATCCGCGTGGCGTCACGCCCTGGCCGGCTACCGCGCCGCGAACGGTTTCGAAGCTGACACGTTGTAATGCCGCCCGCCTCTCCGCGATGGCGCTGCTCAACAGCTCGAGCACCAGCCCGAATGCCGCGAGCTCCTCTTCTTCGACAGCCCCGTCATCGTAGCACTCGAGTGTCTCGCGGATGATTGCGTCGGCCTCACGCTGGAGTGCAACAAGTTCCTGGTTGGATTCCGCCGTGCGCGCGCTGGAAACCATGGCCAGGATTCTCTTGCGATGGCTGGTGTTGTCCTCTCGTTCGTCGCGGTTCAAATAGCGACGCAACCACGCGACTGCCGAGCCGATTCCGGACAGGAGCAGCAGGCCGAACCAGAAATAATCGCCATAGCGGTCGAGAAAGGTGCGTTCGTTGCCGTCGATGACGGCTGCCGCTCCCCGATGGACCGGCAGCTCGGTGTCCTTCTCGAGGTCTGGCTTGATGATGTGGGCGGCGCCAGGTACATGCCTCGCGATGGCCTGACGCACGGTAAAAAGCTGCCGGAAGAAGGCAGCAACGGTCGTTTCGGACAGGCTCTTTCTTGCTACGATGAGATGGCTGACGCTGACCGTCTCAACCTTGTCATCCGGCCAAGCTGGATCGAAGACGCCGGGCGGTATTTCCTCGGATTCATACCGGGGATGCTTCAGGGCGATTGCCTCCGATGTCTCGACGGCGAGAAACTTCGGCTCGCCTCTTGTGCGCGCTGTCGCAGCGACAGCATCCGACGTGATCCTGCTATCGAGCGGCCCGACCGCCATGAAGGCATCGAGGCTCGGATCGCGCGCCAGCTCCTCGATCTGGTCCGTGCCAAAGTGGGTCACCGCAACCTTGTCCGCCTCCGCCCCGGAGGCGCTCAGGATGACCCGCAGCAACGCGGCATTCGCCGGGGTCCGCCCGATGATGCCGACATGGCGCGCTGTGAGATCGGCAACCTCCTTGATTCTCGGCGCGCGCTTTGTTTTTGGATTCTTGCTTGCAGGTCCAGCCGGCGCCCACAGCACAACGAAGTTCTTGCGCAAGACGGCGACGGTCTGCGCCTCGGCGGGCATTTCCAGATCGGCCCGGCCGATCGCAAGGTCTGCCTTGCCAGCCCCAAGCAGGGCGAGGGACTCGACCGCCCCTTCGGTTTTGATCGGCGACAGCCTGACAGTGCGGCTTTCACCGCCGAAGACGTCGGCCATCGCCTGAATGACTTTGTAATCATCGCTGCCCGGCGGCCCAACCGCGATCTTGAGGCTGTAGGGTCGCAATGCATAGTAGAGCGCACCCGTTGCGGCGCCAAAAACAAGGAATCCAATCGCAAGAACCAGCAGTAAGGAATTGCTCCTTCTCCGCGCTCGACGGCCCGCGTCACTGTGCGTCTGACTAGAACTCTCGGACGAAGACATTGCCGCCGCCACTGCGGATCACAGCGCTTCCTGCCTGGCAGGGTGCCACGCTTTCCCGAACATAACGTCCTGACGGCCATCCTGGTTCACAACCGGCAGAGGCCTGAATGAGTCTGTCGGCGCGTCGTCGGTGAGGCCCGCGGGCATCGGCAGTGCAGGCTGATTGCGGCTGCTTGCCGTTGGTCGTTCGCGGTATCCGGAGAAGCCACATTCCGGAATGAGGGGGTTCCCGCTGCCGCCATTGGCGCCCGATCCGTGATCATGTACGCCGTACAGAAACCTTCTAGGGACGGGACGCTCATGACCACTGCCGCCAACGACGCGGGCATCGCCACCCGCGCGCTGATCTTTGCGCTGCTCGCGCTCGCCTGCGGCCACATGCTCTCGACCTTGCTGCGCACCATTCCGGCCGTCAGCCTCGACCTGATGGCGGCGGATTTCCACATGGAGCCGCAGGCGCTGGCGAGCCTCACCTCGATCTATCATTTCGCCTTTGCGGCGGCCCAGATCCCGGTTGGCGCGGCGATGGACCGGTTCGGCGTGCGGCCGGTGTCGCTGAGCCTGCTGGCAGGAACCGTGTTTGGCGCGGTGGCGTCCGGGTTTGCGACGGGACCGGAAAGCTTCGCCGTCGGGCAGCTGCTGCTCGGCATAGCCACCTCGGGCATGCTGATGTGCCCGATGACGCTCGCAGCCAAGCAATTGTCCGCCGCGCGGTTCGGATTGTGGTCCGGCGCCATTCTCTCGATCGGCAATATCGGCATGCTGCTGTCGTCGAGTCCGCTCGCCTTCGTGATCGACCATTATGGCTGGCGCGCGGGGTTCTGGATCTCGGCGCTCGGCGGCATCCTCGTTGCACTCGCGGTGTTCGCGCTGGTGCCGAACCAGCCGGCCGAGCACAAGGACGACTCCTCGCCGCTGGCGCAGATGATCGAGGTTGTCAGGCTCGGCCTGTCGCGGCCGCTGCGAGGCCTCATCGCGCTGGCGCTGGTGTCGCTGGCGAGCTCGCTGGTGCTGCGCGGCCTGTGGGGCGGGCCATGGCTGATGCAGGTCAAGGGACTGACGCGGGTCGAAGCCGGCAACCAGCTCGGCGCGTTCACGCTGGCGATGATCGCCGGCCCCCTGTGCATCGGCATGGTCGACCGCAGGCTCGGCCGCCGTCGCGAACTGGTCGTCGGCACGCACGCTGTCGCGGCACTGCTGCTCGCACTGATGGCGTTGGGAGCCCCGCACCTTGCCGTTGCATGGCTGTTCGGCGTGACCGTCATGCCGCCGTACTACGATCTGGCACTGTTCGTGCTGATCGGGCTCTTCACCTCCGCGCAGCCGCTGCTGTTCGGCATGTCCAGGCAACTCGTCGACGCGCAGGTCGCAGGGAAAGCACTCGCGGCTCTCAATCTCGCCTTCTTTCTCGGCACTGCGCTGATGCAGTCGGTCACCGGCGCGGTGGCCGCGCTTGCGGGGCTGCCGGCGGTGCTACTGTTCATGGCGGCGGCGCTGGCGCTCGGCGTGCTGATCTTTTTGACTTACACGAGCGCGAATTCGTAGGATGGATGGATAGAGCGAAGAGCTTTAGCCCGCCTAACCGTTCGCCCCCGCGCCGCTGCCTGCATCAAGGGAATTCCAGTCCATGCCTGTCGACCACAAAGCCGCCACCGATCGCCTCATGCGCTTTCTCGCCATCGAGGGCGTGACGGGACAGGAGGCTGCGATCGGGCGCGAGCTTACGGCCGCGCTGAAGGAGGCCGGCGTGCCGGCGAAGGCGATCCGGCTCGACGATGCCAACACGCGCATTCCGGTGCCGACCGAGACCGGCAATCTCATCGTCGATCTGCCCGGCCGCGGCGTGCTGCACAACCAGCCCCGCATCATGTTCATGACCCACATGGACACCGTGCCACTGTGCGCCGGCGCCAGGCCGAAACTGTCGGGGCGCAAGATCGTCAACGAGGCCAAGACCGCGCTCGGCGGCGACAATCGCTGCGGCTGCGGCGTGCTGGTGACGCTGGCCGCCGAGCTCTCACGGCAGAAGCTCGATCATCCGCCGATCACGCTGTTGTTCTGCGTGCGCGAGGAGAGCGGGCTCTACGGCGCGCGGCACGTCAAGCTCGATGAGCTTGGCGCGCCGGCGATGGCCTTCAACTATGACGGCGGCTCGGCGTCCAACGTCGTCATCGGCGCCGTCGGCGCAGATCGCTGGACCGTGGAGATCTTCGGGCGCGCCTCGCATGCCGGCGTCTCGCCCGAGCGCGGCATCTCCGCGACCATGATCATGGCGCTAGCGCTGGCCGACGTGAAGGCCGGCGGCTGGTTCGGCAAGGTGGTGAAGGGCAAGAAGCAAGGCACCAGCAATGTCGGCCCCGTCACCGGCGGCGAGGGCCGCCCCGCGGGCGATGCCACCAACGTCGTCACGGACTACGTGCATGTGCGCGGTGAATGCCGCAGCCATGACGGAAAATTCTTCAAGGAGATCACCAAGGCCTACAAGGCCGCCTTCGAGAAGGCGGCCAAGAAGGTCACCAACGCGCAAGGCAAGTCCGGCAAGGTCAAGTTCAAGGCCGAGACCGACTATTATCCCTTCCGGATGAAGGAGAGCCTGCCGGTGGTCAAACGCGCGATCGAGGCGGTAACGGCCGTGGGCGGAACTCCGAACGTGCGCGCGGCCAATGGCGGGCTGGACGCCAACTGGATGGTCCGTCACGGTATTCCGACCGTGACCTTCGGCGCGGGGCAGAATGAAGCGCACACGATCGACGAATGGATCAATCTCGACGAATACGACCGCGCCTGCGCGCTGGCGCTGCAGCTGGCGACCATGCGGTGAGGTGCCTTGCGCGATGCGCGCTTGCCGAGCGGTGCGCATCGTCCTAGCCTGCAAGAAAAAAACAGGAAGGAACCATGGCGCGCATCGCGACGACCGAGACCGGACTCTACCGGATCCCTCTCCCTATTACGCTCTCCGACTCCACCCATGGCGAGATCGCCGCGTTCGAGCTGATCACCTGCCGCATCCGTGATGCCGATGGCGCCGAGGGTGTCGGCTACACTTACACCGTCGGCCGCAATGGCGGTTCTGTTGCCGACATTCTCGCGCGCGAGATCCCTGCACTGATCGAAGGGCGCGAGGCCGACGACACCGAAGCGATCTGGAATCACGTCTGGTGGACGCTGCATTATGGCGGCCGCGGCGGGCCGGTGGTGCTGGCGCTCTCCGCGCTCGACATCGCGCTGTGGGATTTGAAGGCGCGCCGCGCCAAGCTGCCGCTGTTCCGCCTGCTCGGCGGTTTTGACGCGCGCGTGCCGTGTTATGCCGGCGGCATCGACCTCGATCTCTCCGTCGATGCGCTGCTCGAGCAGACCGACGACAACCTCGCCAAGGGATTTCGCGCCATCAAGATGAAGGTGGGCCGGCCCGATCTCAAGTCCGACATCGCGCGTGTCTCCGCGATGCGACAGCATCTCGGCGACGGCTTTCCGCTGATGGCGGACGCCAACATGAAATGGACGGTCGAGGAGGCGATCCGGGCCGCGCGTGCCTTCGTTCCCTATGACCTGACCTGGCTGGAGGAGCCGATCATTCCCGACGACGTCGCCGGGCACGCGCGCATCATGCAGGCCGGCGGCGTGCCGATCGCGGCGGGCGAGAATCTGCGCTCGGTGTGGGAGTTCAAGAATTACATCGCCGGTGGCGCGGTGTCCTATCCCGAGCCCGACGTCACCAATTGCGGCGGCGTCACTGCCTTCATGAAGATCGCGCGGCTGGCGGAAGCGTTCAACCTGCCGGTCACCAGCCACGGCGCGCACGACATCACCGTGCACCTGCTCGCGGCCTGCCCGAACCGCTCCTATCTGGAGGCGCACGGGTTCGGGTTGGACAAATATATCGAGCATCCGCTGGTGCTGAAGGACGGGCTGGCGCTGGCGCCTGATCGGCCGGGGCACGGCATCGGCTTTGACTGGAAGGGCCTTGCGAAGCTGGCGCCTTAGGGCACCCGTCATGCCGGGCTTGTCCCGAGCATCCACGTTCTTTTCAGCTGCGAAGCAAGACGTGGATGGCCGGGTCAAGCCCGGCCATGACGATGCGGCTGCACGCGAGCCATACCCCTGCGTGGGATGCGTAGGCCCGATAATCCGCTAAGGTGGCGGCAGACAACTTGCGAGAGACACCCACCTTGTCCCCCGAACTCCACCAGAAACTGACCGCGTGGCGCCGGCACCTGCATGCCCACCCCGAATTGTCGCTCCAGGAAAAAGCCACAGCCGCCTTCGTGCAGGACAGGCTCGCCGAGCTCGGCATCCCCTTTGAAGCCAACATCGGCGGGCACGGCATCGTCGCGACCTTGACGCGCGGGCACGCCCGCAGCCGGGTGGGCCTGCGCGCCGACATGGATGCGCTGCCGATCACCGAGGACACCGGCCTGGCCTACGCTTCAAAGACATCGGGCGTGATGCATGCGTGCGGCCATGACGGCCATACCGCCTCGCTGCTCGGCGCAGCAGCACTGCTCGCCGCCGACGCCGACTGGAGCGGCACGGTCGATTTCATCTTTCAGCCGGCCGAAGAAGGATTCGGCGGCTCGCGCGCGATGGTCGCGGCGGGGCTGTTCGACCGCTTTCCAATGGAGCGGATATTCGGCTTCCACAACTGGCCGGGCCTTGCCGCCGGCACCATCGCGGTCCATGACGGTGTCGTCATGGCCTCCGGCGGGCGCATCACCATCACCATCGAGGGCCATGCCGGCCACGCCGGCATGCCGCATCTGACGCGCGATCCGGTGGTGGCCGCTGGCCATTTGATCGTGGCGCTGCAATCGGTCACCTCGCGCGGCGTCGATCCGCTCGACACTGCCGTGCTGTCGCTCTGCACCATCGAAGGCGGCACCGCGCCGAACCAGATCGCCGGACGCGTCACCATCCGCGGCACGCTGCGGTACCACCGCGAGGCGGTCAAGGGCACCATCCTCGATGGCATCGAACGCACCTGCGCGGGGATTGCGACCGGCTTTGGCGTCAAGGTCACGCCCGAGATCGTCATGGGCGTCGGCGTCGTGATCAACACGCCGGCCGAAGCGGAGCTCGCGCGTATCGCCGCGGAAAAGGTGCAGGCGCCCGTGCGGCGCGACCTTGCGCCCAGCATGGCCGGTGAGGACTTTGCCCACTTCCTGCAGCAGCGGCCGGGCGCATTCGTCTGGATCGGCAATGGCGAGTTACGCGAGGGCGCCGAGCTGCACGGCCCGCGCTACGATTTCAACGACGCGATCCTGCCGGTGGCCTCCGGTTGGATGGCTGAGGTCGCCAAGACGGCGCTGGCCTCGAACTAGCTCACGAGATCTCGTGTGGCAGCTTCCAATCCGGCCGCGGCTCGCAAACCTCGTCCACCCGCTCGACATGATAGCCGGCGGGCAACAGGTGGCCGCCCTCCTCGTCCGCGACGGGGACGTCGGTCACGAGGCCCTCGATCAAGGCGGCTTCCCACACCTCCTTCTCGGTCGGAAAGGGATTGCCGATCTGCTTGTTGCCTTCGAACAGCGCGTACATCGGTTCCTGTCCTGCGTTGATGCCCAGAGCAACGTATCGGCCGCACGGACGTTCCCTCCGGCAAATGGCAACGGATGGCACGTGAGCGATGGCGCGCGTTCTGATCGGAACCTCCGGCTGGCACTATGCCTCGTGGCGAGGCCCGTTCTTTCCCGAGGGCGTGACGCTGAAGCAGCAGCTGCGCTACTACTCCGGGCAGTTCGACACCACCGAGCTGAACGGCGTGTTCTACCGCACGCCGACGCCGGAAGCGGTGAAGGGATGGCGCGAGCAGACCGGCCCCGATTTCGTGTTCGCCTGGAAGGCGTCGAAATTCATCACGCACTGGAAGCGCCTGTCGGACCGCTCGGTCAACAGCCTCGAGCTGCTGGAGGACCGCATCTCGCGGCTCGGCGGTAAGGCCGGCCCGATCCTGTTCCAGCTGCCGCCGCAGTTCGAGGCGAATGCGGACCGGCTCGCGTCCTTCTTCAAGCTGTTGTCACGGAAGCGGCGCTACAGCTTCGAATTCCGTCATCCGAGCTGGTATCAGCCGCGCATCCTGCGGATGCTGGCCGACGAGAATATCTCGCTGTGCCTGTCCGATCATCACGATGCGCCGGCGCCGTGGAAGCGCACCGCGGATTTCGTCTATGTGCGCGGACACGGGCCGAGCGGGCGTTATCACGGGCACTACACCAAGGCCATGCTGACGCAATGGGCGAAGCGCATCAAGTCGTGGAAGCGGCAGGGCTGCGACGTCTACGTCTATTTCGACAACGACCAGAAGAGCGCAGCGCCGGCCGATGCAGAGGCGTTGAAGCAATTGCTGTAGCAGGCGGACGCCGGCTCGCCACGCAACCCGGCCTTCCCTTGGACCAAGCAAACGGAATCCCGCTGATCGCACGCCTGCCGGGCGGCCCCGCCTCAGCGCGCTTGACGCATGTTGTCCGGGAAGGTCTAATGGGGACAAAGAACAATTGTTCGCATTCCGAACACCGATCCAGTCGGATACAGCGGGCTCACAACACCGCGTCCGCGTCACCAGAGGAAACGTCAACGATGCAAGCCATCCTCAACGGCGAGAGCACGCTCATCGTCACGATGATCGTCGCCTATATCGCCTTCACGTCCTGGCTCACGCTGAAACTGCGCAGCCGAACCAGCGATCAGTTCATGACGGGCGCGCGCGCAATGCCGGCCGTCGTCGTCGGCGTGCTGATGATGAGCGAATTCGTAGGGGCCAAGTCGACCGTCGGCACGGCGCAGGAGGCCTTCCAATCGGGCATCGCGGCAGGCTGGGCCGTGCTCGGCGCCTCGATCGGCTTCTTGCTGTTCGGGCTGTTGATGGTGAAGAAGCTCTACAATTCCGGCGAATACACCATCTCGGCCGCGATCGCGCAGAAATACGGCAAGTCGACCATGCTCACGGTATCGGTGATCATGATCTACGCCCTGCTGCTGGTGAACGTCGGCAACTACGTCAGCGGGGCAGCCGCGATCGCCACCGCGCTCCATGTCAGCCTGCCCGTCGCGATGTGCATCATCGCATTCGTCAGCACCTTCTACTACGTGTTCGGCGGCTTGAAGGGCGTCGCCTGGGTGACGATCCTGCACAGCGCCATCAAGGTCGTCGGCATCCTCATCATTTTTGCGGTGGCGATGTCGCTGACCGGCGGGATTGCGCCGATGCAGGCCAAGCTGCCCGCCTACTATTTCAGCTGGGACGGCAAGATCGGCTTTGCGACCATCTTTGCCTGGACCTTCGGCACGGTCGGCGCGATCTTCTCGACGCAGTTCATCGTCCAGGCGATCTCCTCGACGCCGAGCGCCGACGACGCACGCAAGGCGACCTTCTATGCTGCCGCGTTCTGCCTGCCGCTCGGCATCCTGCTCGCGCTGGTCGGTGTCGCCGCGAAATTCCTCTATCCCGACATGAACAGCCTCTACGCCCTGCCGGTGTTCCTCGAGAAGATGCCGCCGCTGGCCTCGGCCTTCGTGACCACCTCGCTCGTCGCCTCGATCTTCGTCAGCGTCTGCACGGTGGCGCTCGCGATCGCCTCGCTCGTGGTGCGCGACTTCTACGTTCCATACTGGAAGCCGACGCCGGAGCGCGAGCTGAAGATGACCCGCGTGTTCTCGGTGCTGATCGGCATCGTGCCGCTGGTCTTCGTCTTCTTCGTTCCGGAGATCCTCAAGCTGTCGTTCTTCACGCGCGCGCTGCGCCTGTCGATCACGATGGTGGCGATGATGGGCTTCTATCTGCCGCTGTTTGCCAGCAACCGCGGCGCCACGGCCGGGCTGATCGGCGCGGCGGTGTCGACCACGGTCTGGTACCTGCTGGGCAACCCGTTCGGCATCGACAACATGTACGTCGCCGCCGCGACGCCATTGATCGTGATGGCAATCGAGCACCTGGTGCTGGGCCGCTCGCCCAGCGCGCGGGCGGCGCAACGAAATGCCCTGATGGAAAGGACCTCGACATGATCGCCGACATGGAGATCGTCGCCGATGGCGTCGTCCGCGCGGTGGCCGGTGATCCCGAACGGTTCGACGCCTTCATCCCCTCGCCTTGCGTCCAGAACCACGCCGCCAATCTCATGCCGCTCGCGGGCGGCGATCTGGCTTGCGTCTGGTTCGGCGGCACGCAGGAGGGTATGTCGGATATCTCCATCTATTTTTCACGCCTATCCCGCGGCGCGACACAGTGGTCGCCTGCCGAAAAGCTCTCCGATGACACCGGACGTTCGGAGCAGAACCCGGTGCTGTTTCCCGCTCCCGACGGCACGCTGTGGCTGATGTGGACGGCTCAGCTCGCCGGAAACCAGGACACCGCGCTGATCCGCCGCCGCCTCTCGCGTGACAATGGCAAGAGTTGGGGCTCGATCGAGACGCTGTTCCCGGAGCAGCGCGGCCGCGGCACCTTCATCCGCCAGCCGGTCGTCGTGCTCGACAATGGCGACTGGCTACTGCCCGTGTTCTATTGCCACAGCACACCGGGCCGGAAATGGAACGGCGACGAGGACACCAGCGCGGTGAAGATCTCGTCGGATGCCGGCGCGACCTGGCGGGACGTCGACGTCCCCGGCAGCCGGGGCTGCGTGCATATGTGCGTCGCGCGCCTCGACGACGGCTCGCTGCTCGCGCTGTATCGCAGCCGCTGGGCCGACAACATCTATCAGAGCAGGTCCGTCGACCACGGCAGCAGCTGGTCGGCGCCGGTTGCGACCGCGCTTCCCAACAACAACTCGTCTATCCAGTTTACGCGTCTCGTGAACGGCCATCTCGCACTCGTGTTCAACGACTCGAGCGCCAATGACGCAACCGGGCGTCGGCTCTCGCTCTATGACGAAATCGAAGATAATCTGCCACCGGTCCTCGCCGCCGACGGCAGCACGGCGAACGGACGCACCGCCTTCTGGGGTGCGCCGCGGGCACCGATGACGCTGGCGGTCTCGGCCGACGGTGGACGGAGCTGGACCAGGCGCAACGTCGAGACCGGCGATGGCTATTGCATGACCAACAATTCGCGCGAGCAAAGCAATCGCGAGCTGTCCTATCCGTCCATCAAGCAGACCGCCGACGGCGCGCTCCACATGGCGTTCACCTTCCACCGCCGCGCCATCAAATATGTGCGTGTGACCGAACCATGGGTGAACGCGCGGCGCCCGGGACTGAGATGATGCACATGCGGCCTCACGCTCTCGTCACCGGCGCCAGTTCGGGGATTGGCGCTGCGATCGTCGAGCGGCTGCTGCGCGACGGCTGGCGCGTCACCGGGATCAGCCGGCGGCCCGGTCTGTTGGAGCATCCGGCCTTCGATCATGTGTCGCTCGACCTTGCCGACGTCAGGGCCATCGCGGACACCGTCGCGGGCATCGCGCCGACCGCACTGGTTCATGCCGCCGGGATGCTGAGGGTCGGTCAGCTCGGGTCGCTCGATCACGAGGCGGGAGCGGCGATGTGGCGGCTGCATGTCGACGTTGCCGAGCGTCTCGCCGACGCCCTGGCACCGCGCCTTCCACAGGGCGGGCGCATGTCTTCATCGGCAGCCGAACCGCATCGGGTGCGCCCGGACGCGGGCAATATGCCGCGACGAAGGCGGCGCTGATCGCGCTGGCCCGGTCCTGGGCAATGGAGCTTGCACCGCGTGGCGTCACGGTCAACGTGGTTGCGCCGGCTGCGACCGAGACGCCGATGTTGGAGAATCCCTCGCGCGCTGATGTTGCACCAAGACTGCCGCCACTCGGCCGTTACATCCGCCCCGAGGAAGTGGCCGGCGCAGTCGCCTTCCTGCTCTCGGCCGAAGCCGCCGCCATCACCGGACAGCAGCTGGTCATCTGCGGCGGCAGCTCGCTTTGAGCGCCCGCCATCCCAGAGCTTGCACCCTGATAGCTAGATAATGCCGCCTCGCCGAAGCGCCGCGATCGCCGCCTCGTCATAGCCGAGCTCGGCGAGGATGAGATCGGTGTGCTCGCCGAGTGTCGGCGGACGCGTTGCGATGTTGCCCGGCGTTTCCGACAGCCGCACCGCGGCGCGGGCGACCGGCGCCTGTTTCGGCAGGCCCGGATAATCGACGTCCTGCATGAAACCGGCGGCGCGGATGTGCGGATGATCCAGCGCCTGTTGCGGGCTGAGGACGGGACCGGTCGGAATCATCGCTTGGCCCAGCGCGTCGACGGCTTCCTGCGTGGTGCGCTCGGCGCACCAGCGCGCCATCCGCTCGCTGATGATGCGGCCGTTGTTTCCGCGGCTGATGTCGTCGGCAAAGCGCGGATCGTTCAGCCAAAGCTCCTCCTCGCCGATCAGCCTCGCCCAGCGCTTGAACAGCGGATGGCCGGTGACCTGGCAGAGCACCCAGCCGTCCTTCGTGCGGTAGATGTCGGCCGGCGCTGCGGTCTGGCCGAGATTGCCGGTCGGAACGCGATTGACGTTGATCACCGCCTGCTCGATCAGGCTGGCATTGGTGAAGGACAGCGCGGTTGCGAGCAGCGCGCCCTCGACGATCTGCCCGCGTCCGGATTTGCCGCGCTCGATCAGCGCGGCGAGCGTGCCGAACGCGCAATGCAGCGCCGTGCCGAAATCGACCCAGTTCACCGCGGCCCGATACGGCGGATCGCCCGCGCCCGTCATGTAGACCGAGCCCGACATCGCCTGCCCGACGCCGTCGAAGCCGACGCGGTCAGACCAGGGGCCCGGCCCGCCGAACGCAGTCGCCGTAGTCAGGATGATGTCCGGCTTGATCGCCTTCAACGACTCGTAATCGAGCTTCATCGCGCGCAGGGTCTGCGGCGGCAGATTGGCAACCACGACGTCCGCGGTCGCGATCAGGCGGCGCATCACCCCCTGGCCTTCCGCCTTCATCGGATCGAGCGTGATGCACTTCTTGTTGCGATTGACTTGGAGAAACAGTGCGCCCTCGCCGCCTTCGCCCACCGGCGCCACGAAACGATCCTCGCTGCCGTCGCGCTTCTCGACTCGGATGACGTCGGCCCCGAACTCCGCCAGCAAGGTCGCGCAATAGGGCCCGGCGATGTAGCGCCCGAAATCGAGCACGCGCACGCCCTCCAAAACTCCTCCCATCGGCCTCTTCCCCGGTGTTTTGATCAGATTACAGGGAATGGTTGCCACGGCAAGATGGCAGCGGGCGCTCAGGCTTCGCGGTAGTCCAGCAGGACGAGCCCGACCAGGACGAAGGCGACTGGCCAGATCCACGCCGCGACCTCGCGGACGCGACCGTCGAGACGCAATTCGAGCCAGCGCGCCCAGCCGGCAGCGATGCCGCACAGCGCCAGCGGTGTGTGGCTCATCTCGATCAGCAGCTGGTCCTTGATGTTGGCGATGGCATGGGAATGCGTGAGCAGCAGCGCACCACCGAGCGCGGTCGTCAGGGGAAACACCAGCGCTGCGCGTCCGGCCTTGTCGCCGCGCAGCCGCACGCGCCATTCGAACAGGCCGAACGCGGCGATCAGCAGCACGAAGATCCGATGCTGCGCCACCTCGGGATCACGAAGCGACTCGAAGAAACCGGCCGGCCCGAGCGGCCAGGCCTGCTCGTCGGCGCGGAGGAACAGGAAGGCGGCCATCGCGAGAAACAGCAGCGGCCAGTGCCTCGCCCAGCGGCCCCAGCGAAAATGCTCGATCAAGGCGAGCAGCCCGATCAACACCACGAAGACGCCGGCCCAGTGATGATTGTACTCGGACCAGGCGATGTCCTCGGCGTTGCGCGGCAGGATCGTGCCTTCGCCGGGAACGTAGGCGGATGGCGCGCTGCTGCGCCCGGCATCGGACACGCTGATCCTGGCCTGGAGCTGCGCGATGGTCAGCTTGTCGTAGTCCGGGCTGGTCAGGCGCGGCGGCCATTGCGGCGTAGCGCGCTCGACGATCTCCTGCCAGTTCAGGCGATCGCGCGAAAGATCGACGCCGGGCGGCAATGACGTCAGCGACGCAGCGGCGAGCAGAACGGTGAGACCGATGCCGACCTCGACCTCGGCGAAGCGCTTGAGGCGGAGGATGGGCGTTGCGGCGTCGCGCCGCAGCCGCTCGACCAGGAAATAATTGCCCGCGCCAAGCGCGAGCAGCATCAGCAGCAACCCGACCTTGGCGAGGGTCATGACGCCATAGGCGGTGCCGTAGATCGCCTCGATTGAGCCGATGTAATCGAAGGCCATGACGAGACCGCCGCCGACGATCGCCGCGACTGCGGCCATGGACATCAGCGAGTAGCGCCGTGCGATGAGACGCCAGTCGGAAGGCGACTTGCAGCCGTTCAGCGCGATCAGGAAATAGGGAAGCCCGCCGATCCATGTCGCGGCGCCCAGCATGTGTCCGGCATCGGACAGGAGCAGCGGCCAGCTGACGACCGGCCGGCTCGCCGCGTGGGTCAGCCTGGTCTGCATCGCGAGCGCGAGCAGCGCAAGCGCGAGGAGCGCAGCGGATCGCAGGGCCTGCGCGCGACCATTCGCCAGTACGGCAAGGCCGAATGCACATATCGCGATGACGAAGTCCGCCCGGCCGAAATCGGCGGTGACAGCTTCGCTCCAGGGCACCTGGAGCGTTCCGACCAGCGCGGCGGTATTGAGGCCGAGCGAGGCGACGGTGAGGATCGCCCACGCGAAGGCGCTGGCCTTCAGCACCGTCAGGCATTTCTCCTCGATCGAGAGGCCGAACACGGAGAGCTGCGGCTGCAACGGCCCCCACAAAAGCATCTGAAAGGCGAGACCGCCGAGTGCGAAGGATTGGGCGATCAGGATCAGGCCGCGCAGGACGACCGACAGATAGCCGAAGATGTCGAGAAACAGGTACAAGGTGAGGTCAGTGAACGATGAACGGAATGTCGCCGCGCGTGATGTGTCCGTCGACGCTCAGCACCTGCCAGCGCAGGTGCCATGCGCCACTGGAAAGCCGCGCCGCCTCGGCCTTGAGCTCGTCGGCCGGCGCATCGGCCGCGGGCGTCAGCGCCTGCGCGGCGCCGTTCGGAGCCAGCAGCGTCAGCTTGGAACGGGCGCGATCGATCCGGCTGTTGAAATGCAGGCTGATCGCGACCGCATCGCCCGATACGGTCGCACCGGCCGCCGGCGAGGACGACACGATGATGGCGTGTGCGCAAGCTGCGTTCGGGTCGGCTAGACACCAGATGGCAGATAGAAGGATCGCGATTCGAACGAACACGCGCATGATTGCTCACTCGCTGCCGGTAGCCGTCTCGCCACCGCACCGCCCGCCGGCGCGTGGTCCGTGCCTATGTTGGAACCGGGACGCCCTTCGCAAGGGCGCGCGAGCGCCAACCCGGTTACAACCCGCGGAAAAGCACCGGCTGTTGCCGCTGCGACACACCGGCTGCGGCGGCTGAGCAAGGGCCCGGCCTGCGCCTCTCACCCCAAGCGCACTGGCGTATCCGGAACTGAAGGCAGCAGGAGAAGTTTTGTCGATAACGATGCAGGTCCGGCCGCGTACCGGGCCCGAGCGCGCAAAAATGCGCCTCGACGCGGCGCGGCCGCAACACGATCGGATCTGGCTCTCGCATGAACAAGAATATCCGTTTCAATCTTGGATATGCTGTGGCCGCGATCTTCGCGGTCTTCTTGATCCAGTATCTGATCTCCACGGCGCACCAGACCGCCGTGATCCCCTACAGTGAATACCAGCAATTGCTGCGCCAGGGGAAAGTCGATGCCGTCGGCATTTCCGACCGCACCCTGCAGGGCACACTGAAGGAGCCGCTGCCCGGCGGCCAAAAACAATTCGTCACCACGCGCGTCGATCAGGACGTTGCGCAGGAGCTGGAGAAATACAACGTCCGATTCACCGGCCAGATCGAGAGCACGTTTCTGCGTGACCTTTTGTCGTGGGTCATGCCCGTGCTGCTGTTCTTCGGGGTCTGGTGGTACATCGGCCGCCGCATGGCGGAAGGCGGCGGGATCGGCGGTGGGCTGATGGCCATCGGCAAGAGCAAGGCCAAGGTGTATGTCGAATCCAACACCGGGGTCACCTTTGCCGACGTCGCCGGAGTGGATGAGGCCAAGGACGAGCTTCGCGAGGTCGTCGATTTCCTGAAGAACCCGACCGACTACGGCCGACTCGGCGGCCGCATGCCGAAAGGCGTGCTGCTGGTCGGCCCCCCGGGCACAGGCAAAACCCTGCTGGCGAAGGCCGTTGCCGGCGAGGCCAGAGTGCCGTTCTTCTCGATCTCGGGTTCGGAGTTCGTCGAGATGTTCGTCGGCGTCGGCGCCGCGCGGGTGCGGGACCTGTTCAAGCAGGCCCATGAAAAGGCTCCGGCCATCATCTTCATCGACGAGCTCGACGCGCTCGGCCGCGCCCGCGGCATCGGCGCTTTCGCGGGCGGCCACGATGAGAAGGAGCAGACGCTCAACCAGCTGCTCGTCGAACTCGACGGCTTCGATTCGCGGTCGGGGCTCGTCATCCTCGCCGCCACCAACCGGCCCGAAATCCTCGATCCCGCCCTGCTCCGCGCCGGCCGCTTCGACCGGCAGGTGCTGGTCGACCGGCCCGACAAGAAGGGCCGCATCGAGATCCTGAAGGTGCACATGAAGAAGGTGCGGCTGGCGGATGGCGTCGATGCAGACGCCGTTGCAGCGCTCACCCCGGGTTTCACGGGCGCGGACCTCGCCAATCTCGTCAATGAAGCGGCGCTTCTGGCGACACGTCGCGGGGCCGACGCGGTCAGCATGATTGACTTCAACAATGCGGTCGAGCGCATGGTCGCGGGCCTCGAAAAGCGCAACCGCCTGCTCAACACCAGGGAACGCGAGATCGTCGCCTATCACGAGATGGGCCACGCCCTCGTCGCCCTCTCGTTGCCGGGGACCGATCCCGTGCACAAGGTCTCGATCATCCCGCGCGGGGTCGGCGCGCTCGGTTACACCATTCAGCGACCGATCGAAGACCGCTTCCTGATGACCAAGGAGGAGCTGGAGAACAAGATGGCGGTGCTGCTCGGCGGCCGCGCCGCGGAGCTGATCGTGTTCGGTCATTTGTCCACGGGTGCGGCCGACGATCTGCGCCGCGTGACCGACATCGCCCGCAGCATGGTGACGCGCTACGGCATGTCCGAGAGATTGGGCGGCGTCGCCTACGAGCGCGATCCCGGCAACTTCCTTGCCGGCGCCGACCGCCCCTATCCGGCGCGCGAGCGCGACTATGCGGAAGAGACTGCAGCCGCGGTCGATCGCGAGGTGAAGGCCATCCTCGATCAGGTCTTCCAACGCACCCAGGGCATCCTGAACACGCGCCGGCCGATCCTGGACCGCGCCGCGAAGAAGCTCTTGGAGAAGGAGACGCTCGAGCAGAACGATATCGATGCGCTGATCCGGGAGATGCCCAAGGAAGGGCTGCGGGCCATCTAACTGGCGCGCCGCACGGCAGCCGGTCTGCGTCCCAGACCAGATGCTGGCGGCCACGTCTATTTCGCCGTCTGCCTCCTGCTTTCGGCAGGAGATTGGCCGCCGGGTGAAAGGCCAAGGACCATGTCCGAGAACCGTTCGCCTTGCACCAGGACGTGGTCGTGGAGGCGGGTTGCGGCCAGTTGCTCGTCGCCGGCACGGATCGCTTCCAGAATGCCGGCATGCTCCTGCAGCGATTGCAGCAGCCGGTTGCGCGCCCGAAGCTGGATGCGGCGATAGGCACTCAAGCGCTTGTGCAAGGCGAAAGCCTGATCGGCCAGGAAGCTGTTGCGGCTGGCGCGGTAGATCGCTTCGTGGAAGTTGCGGTTGTCGGCGTAGTACTGCTCGCTGTCGCCGTTCCGCGCGGCCGTCTCGCAGGCCCGGTGCGCAGCTTCCATCGCCGCATCATTGTCCGGCGTCAGCCGCCGTGCGGCCAGCCGTCCGCAGGCGCTTTCGATCTCGGCCATGGTCTCGAACATCTCGAACAGCCGGGTTGGTGACGGGACGCTGACAATGGCGCCGCGTCGCGGGCGAACATCGATGAAGCCTTCGGCCCCGAGCTGCAGCAGCGCTTCCCGGATGGGTGTCCGCGACACGCCGAATCGCTCCGCCAGCGAGGCTTCGTCCAAGCGATCGCCGGGCTGAAATTCCCCTGCAATCACAGCGTCTTCGATCGACTGCTTCAGTCTGAAGGCCTGGCTCATTGTATACATCCGATCTCACAGTTCCATACCATACCCTTGACAAAACATACAGCATGCAGTTCATATGGTAATTGTATGCAAGATCAGGAATAAAAAATGCAATTTGGCGACGGGAGGTATGGAATGAGGATTTCGAGACGCCAAGCCCTGGCCCTGGGCATCGCGGCCCCGGCGCTGCTCCGGTTCGGAGAGGCGCGTGCGGCCACGGCCCTGAAGATTTCGCACCAGTTTCCTGGAGGCACCGCAACCGAGGGCGATTTCCGCGACCGGCTCTGCCGGCGTTTCGCGGCGCAGATCCAGGAGCGCAGCAAAGGTGCGATGACCGCCGAGATCTATCCGGGCTCGTCGCTGATGAAGACCAACGCGCAGGTCTCAGCGATGCGCAAAGGCGCGCTCGACATGAGCCTCATCCCGATCTCCTACGCCGGCGGCGATCTTCCCGAGTTGAACATCGGCCTGATGCCGGGCCTCGTCACCGGTTACGACGAAGGCCTCGGCTGGAAGAACAAGCCGATCGGCCAGGAGTTCAGCAAATTCCTTGCCGCCAAGGGTCTCGTCATCATCACCTGGATCTGGCAGGCCGGCGGCGTCGCCAGCCGTGCGCGCCCCCTGGTCGAGGTCGGCGATGCCAAGGGCATGAAGATTCGCGGCGGCTCGCGCGAGATGGATCTCGTGGTGCAGGCTGCCGGCGCCTCGGTGCTGTCGCTGCCCTCCAACGAACTCTATGCGGCGATGCAGACCGGCGCCTGCGATGCCGCCCTCACCTCGTCCACCAGCCTGACCTCGTTCCGCCTGGAGGAGCTCGCCAAGCATCTGACGACCGGGCGAGCCAAGAGCTACTGGTTCATGCTCGAGCCGCTCGTGATGTCGAAGGCGGTGTTCGACCGGCTTTCGAGCGAGGAGCGCGACATCATCGTCTCGGTCGGCACCGAGCTCGAAGCGTTCGGCCGCGCTGCGGCCGTGGAGGACGACGTCCGCGTCGCCAAGGTCTACCAGGCCGCCGGCGCGACGGTGCACGATCTCGACGACAAGACGGTTCAGGCCTGGCGTGAGCTTGCGCGCAACACCGCCTGGAAGGACTACGCTGGCAAGAACGAGAACTGCGCCCGCCTGATCAAGCTTGCCATGGAGGCCGGCTCATGAGCGCGCACGGCATCGATCTCGGCCATTCCGCCGCCGTGCCCGCGGCGCGCTCCGGCTCCCCCGTGGGACGCATCAGCCGCGCGATGACCCTGCTCAACAGGGCAATCGTCGTGCTCTGCTCGATCGCGCTCATCGTCGCGAGCACGATCCTGAGCTACAGCGTGGGCGCGCGCTACTTCTTCAACGCGGCCACCTATTGGCAGGACGAGGCCGCGGTGTTCCTGCTGGTCGGCGCCACGTTCCTGTCGACCGCGTTCGTGCAGGCCGGGCGCGGCCATATCGGCATCGAGGCCCTCACCGGCTATCTGTCGAAACGCGGCAACGCGATCCGCATGCTCGTGGTCGACATGGCGAGCCTGCTGTTCTGCGGCTTCTTCGCCTGGAAATCCTGGACGCTGTTCCACGAAGCCTGGGTCGACGGCCAGGTGTCCGGATCGACCTGGGCTCCGCCGCTGTGGATTCCCTACAGCATGATGTCGCTGGGCATGACCCTGATGACGCTGCAGATCGCGCTTCAGCTCGCCGCGAGCATCGACGCATGGAGGAGCAAATGAGCACGCTTGCCGTCGGACTGATGTATGGTGGTGCGACCCTCGCCGTCATGGCCTCGGGCATGCCGATCGCCCTCGCACTCGGCGCGGTCGCCGTCGTCTTCATGTACTACTTCATGCCCGCCGCATCGCTCGATACGGTGACGCAGAACGTCTACGAGGAGATGGCCTCGATCACGCTGCTGGCGATCCCGCTCTTCATCCTGAAGGGCGCCGCGATCGGCAAGTCGAAGGCGGGACAGGACCTCTACAGCGCACTGCATGTCTGGATGGGCCGCATTCCCGGCGGTCTCGGCATCGCCAATGTGTTTGCCTGCGCGCTGTTCGCCGCGATGGCCGGATCGTCTCCGGCCACCTGCTCGGCGATCGGCTCGGCCGGCGTCCCCGAGATGCGCAAGCGCGGCTATTCCGGCGGCTTCGCCGCCGGCGTGATCGCCGCCGGCGGTACGCTGGGCATCCTGCTGCCGCCTTCGATCACCATGATCCTCTACGCGGTCGCGGCGGAGCAGTCGCTCGGACGCCTCTTCCTCGCCGGCATCGGACCGGGCCTCCTGCTGGTGCTGCTGTTCGCGATCTACGCGGTGCTGAGGTTCAAGGCCGAATACAACGCGGCGCAGCGCGCCTATGCGGCCGATCCGGCGCAGCATCCGATCCTGTCGAATGAGCGCTTCACCATGGCGATGCGGTTCGGCGCGCTGCCGCGCGTGCTGCCCTTCGTCGTGCTGCTCAGCGGCGTCATGATCGCGCTCTATGGCGGCTATGCGACGCCCTCGGAAACCGCCGGCCTCGGCGGCATCCTGGCGCTGGTCCTGATCGCCTCGATCTACGGCGTGTGGCGCCCGCGGGATCTCGGCCCGATCCTGGAATCGACGCTGAAGGAATCGACCATGCTGATGCTCATCATCGGCATGTCGCTGCTCTACTCCTATGTGATGAGCTATCTCCACATCAGCCAGGCGGCGGCGCAGGCGATCGTGGCGATGCAGCTGTCGCGATGGGTGCTGCTGGGCGCGATCCTGGTGCTGGTGGTCGTGCTCGGCTTTTTCCTGCCGCCGGTCTCGATCATCCTGATGACCGCGCCGATCATCCTGCCGCCGCTCAAGGACGCCGGCTTCGACCTGATCTGGTTCGGCGTGGTGATGACGATCGTGATGGAGATGGGCCTCATCCATCCACCGGTCGGACTCAACATCTTCGTCATCAGGAACATCGCGCCCGACATCCCGTTGCGGGACGTGATCTGGGGCACGCTGCCTTTCGTCCTGCTGATGGCGTTCGCGGTCGTCCTGCTCTGCCTGGTGCCGTCGATCTCCACTTTTCTGCCCAATCTGGTGATGGGCGCGCCGTCGCGTTGACCGAGGAGGCATGAACGATGCTGAACGACATCCGATCCGGACGCATTGCGGCGCCCGAATTCCTGCAAGGGCTGATCGACACGTTGACGCAACGCGGCCGCGCGGTTCTCGGCATCAAGCCGGATCGCGATGTCGGCGAGGATCGCGACCTCGAGCTTCTCGGCGAGGCGCTACTTTCCCGGCGCGGCGAAGCCTCCGGCGTTGCGATCGCGCAATCGCTGCTTGCGGCCTTCGAGCGGGCGGCCGAGCCGCAGCGGCTCAAGTTTCTATCCTCCCTCGCCGACCGGTTCGGGCCCGACCGGCGCGCGATCGAGCTCGCGATCGCCGCCTACCAGCGCAAGGAGGGCGGCGACGGGAGCAAACTCGAGGCGCTCCATGCTGCCGCAGAGCCGCGCCGGCAGGAGCTGATCCGGCGCCTCAACCTTGCGCCCGGTGGAACATCGTCGCTGGTGCGGATGCGCGAGGTGCTGCTCGCGCTGCTGCGCGAGCATCCCGAGCTCCAGCCGGTTGACGACGATTTCGTTCATCTGTTCTCGTCCTGGTTCAACCGGGGTTTTCTCGTGCTGCGACCGATCGACTGGACCACCTCGGCCAACATCCTCGAAAAGATCATCAGATATGAAGCCGTCCACGCCATCCAAGACTGGGACGACTTACGCAACCGACTGGAGCCACCGGATCGCCGCTGCTACGCATTCTTTCATCCGCAGCTGGTCGACGAGCCGCTGATCTTCGTCGAGGTCGCGCTGACGAAGGAGATTCCCGGCGCGATCGGCCCATTGCTAGACAAATCGCGCGAGGCGATTGCCGCGCACGAGGCGACAACGGCCGTGTTCTACTCGATCTCGAACACGCAGAAGGGCCTGGCCGGCGTCTCGTTCGGCAATTTCCTGATCAAGCAGGTGGTGCAGGACCTCGCCCGCGAGCTGCCGAACCTGAAGACCTTCGTCACGCTGTCTCCCGTTCCCGGCTTTGCCGGCTGGGTGCGGCGCGAGCTCAAGACCGAGGCCTCCGCCGCGATCGATGAGGAGACGCGACGCGCGCTGGCCGCGCTCGACGACGGCGGCGACATCGCGCAGGCAAAGGAGGCGATCACGGCGCTCGCCGCCTATTACTTCCTGAAGGCGAAACTGCCGTCAGGCAAGCCGGTGGACCCCGTCGCCCGCTTCCATCTCGGTAACGGCGCGCGCCTGGAACGGCTGAATTTCCTCGGCGATGCCTCCGCCAAGGTTGAAGCAATCCTACGGGCTGATGGTGAACTATCTCTACGCGCTCGAGCGCATCGAGGCGAACCACGAGGCCTTTGCCGAGCATGGCACGGTCGTCGCGTCCGACAAGGTGAAGAAGGCGCTTCGCGCGAAACTGTCATCGCGGGACCTCGTTCCCAGTCCTCACACCAACTCGCAACGGAAGATCTCGTCATGACCTCGAACCTGTACGATCGCCTGCTGGCCGGCGCGGCGTCCGACCAATCCATCTGCATCGAGAAGGACGACGGCACGGCGTTGAGCTATGCCGAACTTGCTGCGCTGAACGGCAGGTTCGCAAACTTCCTCGCCAGTATCGGCATCGGCCCGAACCACCGCGTCGCGGTCAAGGTGGAGAAATCCGTCGAGGCGGTCGCGCTCTATCTCGCAACGCTGCGCACTGGCGCGGTCTATCTGCCCCTCAACACCGCCTATACGCCGACTGAGACCGAGTATTTCATCCGCGACGCGCAGCCGACATTGATCGTGTGTGATCCCAGGGAAGAGGCCGAGTTGCGCGCCATCGCCGCCAAGGCGGGCGGCCGCGTCGAGACGCTCGATCACCGCGGCAAGGGTTCGCTCGTCGAAGCTGCGGCAGACTTCCCGGTGCGATTTGAAACCGTCGCCAGGACGACTGACGATCTTGCGGCCATCCTCTACACGTCGGGCACGACCGGCCGCTCGAAGGGAGCCATGCTGACACACGGCAATCTTTCTTCGAACGCCCTGACGCTCGTCCAGGAGTGGCGTTTTTCGAGCAAGGACGTGCTGATCCATGCCCTGCCGATCTATCACGTTCACGGGCTCTTCGTCGCCTGCAACGTCAGCTTCGCCGCACGCGCGCGCATCCTGTTCATGCAGAAGTTCGACGCCGAACGCATTCTGGCAACGATGGCGCGCAGCACGGTTCTGATGGGCGTGCCGACCTTCTATGTCCGCCTGCTCGAGAGCACTGACCTGAACGAGCGAAGCACCGCCAACATGAGGCTTTTCGTCGCCGGCTCGGCGCCGCTTCTGGCCGAGACACACCGGGCCTGGAAGGAGCGGACCGGGCACGCGATTCTGGAACGCTACGGCATGACCGAGACCGGGATGATCGCCTCCAATCCCTATGAGGGGTCTCGCATCGCCGGATCGGTCGGCCGGCCGCTTCCCGCCGTCGAGGTTCGCGTCACCCATCCCGAAACCGGCGCAATGCTCCCCGTTGGCGAGGTCGGCATGATCGAGGTGAAGGGGCCGAACGTCTTTGCGGGCTACTGGAACATGCCGGACAAGACCGCGGCCGAGTTCCGTGCCGACGGCTTCTTCATCACCGGCGATCTCGGCAAATTCGATGCGAATGGTTATCTGCACATCGTCGGGCGCGGCAAGGACCTCATCATTACCGGTGGGTTCAACGTGTATCCCAAGGAAATCGAAACCGAGATCGACGCGATTCCCGGCGTTTCCGAAAGCGCGGTCGTCGGCGTGCCGCACGCCGATTTTGGCGAGGGTGTCACCGCGGCGGTGGTTCGGTCGCCGGGCTCATCGGTCGACGAACGCGCCATTCTCGCGGCACTGTCGGGACGATTGGCAAAGTTCAAGCAGCCGAAGCGCGTCGTGTTCGTCGAGGGGCTGCCGCGCAACGCGATGGGAAAAGTGCAGAAGAACGTCTTGCGCGAACGCTTTGCAGATCTCTATTCCGGGCGGGCGTAGTCCCCCGCGGCGTTTCCCCCTCTGCATTGGGCTGCCGAGATCCTGATAGCGCGACGTCGATGGCGGCGGGCGAGAACCGGGAGGTAGCGATCTCCCGGCCGCTCTACGACCTCAGCTCATGGCAGGCTCTGGACGGTTCCGATCCAGCGGCGTGACATCGAGCCGGATACCGGATGGCCCCAGAACCGGCGACAGCAGCGTATCCACCTTCATAGTCGGGCTGCCCCGTTGCCAGCTCGACCACGGCATCGTGTCCAGGTACGGGATCGGCGGCAAGGCCAGCCGCTCGAAAGTGTCCGCCGCCTTGGCGGCGGAGCTCGAGCTTTCGGCGCCGTAGGCTGCGAAGGGCACGAGGGAGAGGCCGGCACCAACGGCCAAGGCGGCGAGTCGCCGCAGCGTTTTCTGGGTGGCTTCCCCGCGAGCGGAGAAAGCACGATCGTTGATCATCTCATCCTCCTTTCGTTCGAAAACAGATCCAATTGATCAGAACAGAGCACGCGAAGAACGAGCCCGGCCGCTCGGCCGGGCTCGCTCGTCTCTAGAAGTCCATGGCGGGGGCGCTTGCCGCTTCTGTCTTCTTCGGCTTGTCAGCGACCAGCGCTTCGGTCGTGATGAGCAGCGAAGCGACCGAGGCCGCGTCCTGCAAGGCGGTGCGCACCACCTTGGCAGGATCGATCACGCCGGCCTGGACCATGTCCTGGTACTCGCCGGTCGCGGCATTGAAGCCCCAGGTGTAGGTCTGATTTTCGAGGAGCTTGCCGACGACGATGGAGCCATCCTCGCCCGCATTCTGAACGATCTGCCGGGCCGGCACCTGGATAGCGCGACGCACGATCTCGACCCCCGCCTTCTGGTCGGCATTGGTGGTCTTGACGCCGTCGAGCGCCTTGAGGGAGCGCAGCAGTGCAACGCCGCCGCCAGGCAGAATGCCTTCCTCGACAGCGGCCCGCGTCGCATGCAGGGCATCGTCGACGCGATCCTTGCGTTCCTTCACCTCGACCTCGGTCGCTCCGCCGACCCGGATCACCGCGACGCCGCCGGCGAGCTTGGCCAGCCGCTCCTGCAGCTTCTCGCGATCGTAATCCGAGGTGGTTTCCTCGATCTGCGTCCTGATCTGTTGGCTTCGCGCCTCGATGTCCTTCTTGGCGCCGGCGCCATCGACGATCGTGGTGTTCTCCTTGTCGATCACCACCTTCTTGGCACGGCCCAGCATCTTCACTGTGACGTTCTCGAGCTTGATGCCGAGATCTTCGGAGATCACCGTGCCGCCGGTGAGGATCGCGATATCCTCCAGCATCGCCTTGCGGCGGTCGCCAAATCCCGGCGCCTTGACGGCGGCGACCTTCAAGCCGCCGCGCAGACGGTTGACGACCAAAGTCGCAAGCGCCTCGCCCTCGACCTCCTCAGCGATGATCAGCAGCGGCTTGCCCGATTGCACGACCTGCTCGAGCAGCGGGAGCATCGACTGCAGGCTGGAGAGCTTCTTCTCGTGGATCAGCACATAGGGATCTTCGAGCTCGACCCTCATCTTCTCCGGGTTGGTGACGAAGTAGGGCGAGACATAGCCGCGGTCGAACTGCATGCCCTCGACCACCTCGAGTTCGGTGTGCAGGCTCTTGGCTTCCTCGACCGTGATCACGCCCTCATTGCCGACCTTCTGCATGGCATCCGCCAGGAAGCGGCCGATCTCGGTGTCGCCGTTGGCGGAGATGGTGCTGACCTGGGCGATCTCGTCGTTGGAGGTGACCTTCTTGGCGTGCGACTTGAGATCGGTCACGATCGCCTCCACGGCAAGGTCGATGCCGCGCTTGAGGTCCATCGGGTTCATGCCGGCGGCGACGGCCTTGGCACCTTCCTTGACGATGGCCTGCGCCAGCACCGTCGCCGTCGTGGTGCCGTCTCCGGCAAGATCACTGGTCTTTGACGCGACCTCGCGCACCATCTGGGCGCCCATGTTTTCGAACTTGTCCTCCAGTTCGATCTCCTTGGCGACGGTGACGCCGTCCTTGGTGATGCGCGGCGCGCCGAACGATTTTTCGATGACGACGTTGCGTCCCTTTGGACCGAGCGTGACCTTCACCGCATTCGCCAGCGTGTCGACGCCCCGCAGCATGCGCTCGCGAGCCTCGGTCGCGAACTTCACGTCCTTGGCAGCCATGTTGCCACTCTCCTTTCTGTTCGATGACCGTCAGTGTTACGCCGCCTTCTTCAGCGTGCCGCCCTGTTCGACCACGCCGAGAAGATCGCTTTCCTTCATGATCGAGAACTCTTCGCCATCGATCTTGACCTCGGTGCCTGACCACTTGCCGAACAGCACCCGGTCGCCGACCTTGACGTCGAGTGGCACGAGCTGGCCTTGCTCGTTACGCGCACCCGGCCCAGCGGCGATGATCTCGCCCTGCTGCGGCTTCTCCTTGGCGGTGTCGGGAATGATGATGCCGCCGGCGGTCTTCTCCTCGGCATCGACGCGGCGCACGAGCACGCGATCGTGCAACGGGCGGAAATGCATGCACATCCTCCTTGGGTAGGTTCAGCGATGTCCAAAATCCGGGTCCGGAACCGGCCCCCGGGCGGCAAACGACCTAGGAACAGGTTCATCTTTGTTCAAGGGGACTCGGTGAAAATTTTTTGTCGCATCCTTGCGCACCCGCCTGCTCAAAGTTCAACGCACTCGATCGGCCGCATCAAGGTGGTGCTCGCGCAGGCACGGCGGGTCATGTCGTGCCCTTCTCAGGCACGGGCCCGCCACAGCGTCGCGGCAAGCAGGAGGTAGGCGGCGCAAGTCCACATCGCCTGCCAGTTCGCCGTCCCCTCGTTGACGGTCACATAGATCGCCGCTCCGACGAACACGCCGGCAAACAGCGACTCCGCCACAGGACGACCTCCCTTCCCGGATGGATTGAGCAGCGTCATCGCTGCAAAAGGCAACGCTGCCATGGTGAGTGCTGCAAAAGGAAAATCGATGTTGCGCGGGTCGAACACGAGCCCTAGTGCGGTGGCCGCACCGATCACGACGGTCACGATCAAGGCCAACCCGTGCATGGTTGCGACCATCGTTTCCGTCCGGTAGCCTTTCGGACCGAGCAACTCCTGAAAACTCGGCGGTGGGCGCCCCGACATGAGAGCGTTGGCACCAAGCACCGGCGAAACCGTCGCGGCCAGCAGCAGAGAACTCCAAAGGAGCCAGCCACCCGCTCCGACACTTTCAAAGAACACCTTTTGGGCGTCCACGCCAAACAGGATTCCGGCTGCCGTCGCCGATATCGCCACCCCGAGCCATGAAGCCAGGCCAGGGCTCGCGGGCTTGCGACGCGAGGTCAACCATGCCGCGGCGAACACCAGGGTCGCGAGCGCAATTCCGCAGCTCATTTGCAGCTTCCAGAGCGGAAAGTTGCTGACGGGGATGCCGGCAGGATATTTGAGCACGCGCTGCTCGCCTCCGAACAGGCCCCATGATCCGCCGACTGTGCCCTCGATCTCTCGCTTCCAGGATTCGTCGTAGGCCTCGAACAGGTTGAAGCGGAAATTCTCGCGCCGGGCGAGGTCGAGAACCTCCGAGACCACCCGGGCCTGGTTGATACGCGACGGCAACGCCGATCCCCGCATCCGTCCCTGGCTCGGCCAGCCTACTTCGCCGATCAGGATCTCCTTGCCCGGAAAGGCCGCCGCGACCTGCCGGCGTATTGCGTCGGCGTGCGTGGCAGCCGCTTCTGCCGGAATCGGCACGTTCTCCCAATATGGCAGGATGTGAATCGTGACGAAGTCGACGGCGTCGTAGAGCTCACGACTGCTGAGCCAGAATTCCCAGACGTCGGCATAGGTCACGGGGACACTGACCTGCGCCTTGACCGAGCGGATCGTGTCGGCGAGATCGGAGACCGTTATGTCCTTGCGCAACAAGGTCTCGTTGCCGACCACCAACGCGATGACGGTCCCTGGATACTCCCTGGCGAGGCGTATCGCCGTTGAGATCTGCGCTCGATTCTTCTGCTGGTCCTTGTCGAGGAAAATACCCTGGACGACCTTCAACCCCGCTCGGGCTGCAAGCTCGGGGATTTGGTCGAGACCAAGATCGGTCGCATAGGTACGGATGCAGTCGGATATCTCCGCAAGCTGGGCGAGATCTTCCGCGATCTGCTCACGCGATACCTGCGTCGCGGACGAAAGCGAGGTCTGATGGCTGCGGAACGGGGCGTACGAGATGCATTGGACCTTGTCGTTTGGATCGATGGGTGCGCGCACCAATTGGACCGGCGTCCCCAACCACCACCACACGGCGGCGATGGCGCCCAGCGATATCAGGAAGAGCGCGAGCGAGACGCGGAGACCATACACCGGCCTCGTGGCAGGCGCGACGGCCTCGACCTCCCCGCTTGGCGGGAGCAGCAGCCTGGAGAACCAGCTTGCTTTCCGAGGATGGACCAACTGATCACACGTGAGGTACGGCTTTTCACTTGCTGCGATGTCGCGGACGCGTCGCATTGCTCCAAAGCGCACGTCTGCGATCGCAACTGCATGAAAAACGGGAGGATCATGCAAGTGAATTGGTTCAAGGTCGCTTCCAACCCAATTATAGGATCGCTCGCGTTCCCACAAGCTGGTTGATTCAGGTCAATTCATTCAATGGCCCTGTCGAATCTCCCATGCCCAGACCGGATCACCGGCATCTCGGCGGCTGATCAGGGTGACGCGCATGAAACGATCGTGAGCCAGTGCAGCGCCCAGCCACAGCTCATTCCACGCATCGAATATTGCGCGAGACATTTGCTCCCTCCCAGACATGAGGCGCCACGTCGTTTGCCTTACGATCGCCGTGCTGCCTTCAAGATGCATCTCGGCGTCATCGCCTTGGCCACGTAACAGCCTCGTAAGTGCGGTTGCAAAACCTGCGACACCTCGGTCCACTCCACCGAGCATGGACGCAACATCGTCGAACGTGTGCATGCCGATCAATCGAGCGGCTAAACCTCCCAGGTGACCTCCCTCGGCCGGTCCGAGCACCGACATCATTTCAGGCAGGATCGACGTGATGTAGTCCATCGCGTAATTGCGGAGGGCCTTTCTCAAGCGACTTTCTGGCCAATTCGTTTCGCCAAGGCGTGGCGCAAGTTCTGGCCTGAATGGAGGGCATCGCTCTCCGGGCGAAAATTGCAGCCGCTCTTCCGGAGAAAGTTCGTGATCGTACTCCCGGTAATATCCCTCCAGGCCGGGCTGCCCGTCGACGGTCTGTCCCGTGCAGACGAAGCCCAGGCGAGGGTTACCGAGAACCACGCCGTTGTTGCCGTGCCATCCCCTGAGCATCCCGCGAGACACTTCCGAGGGAATTCCGCAGATTGCGGTACCATACCAAAGCCACCGGGGAGGCGGATAACGAATCCATGCCTTCTTGTCGCTCTCATAGACGTATTCGACCTTTACGCCGCCGATCTGATTGGCGAGGTAGTTGTACTGTGCGCTGGCGACTGCATGGGGCAAGCCGTCCAAACCGAGCTTTTTGAGGCCAGCGACGAAATGGGTCGCTTGCTGGCGGCGGAACATTCTGAACACGATCTCAGCAGCGCGAGCCGCCCCGGCGCGCGACGAGAGATGAAGGATGAGACCCGTAAGATAGGAGTGATAAATCCGCTCGACCGCGCGATAGGCCTGCACGTCATCCGACGTACTGTTCTTAATGCTCATTCGTTTCTCCGGACGTTCTTCGATGAATGAATGGCGCCGACATCGCTCGCGCTCCCGACGGCGTCAGTCACGACCCTTCATTTCGTGAATCAACCTGCGTGCCTCGTCGCGTTCCGGGATCGGGCGGCCGCTGTCACGCCATTCGATGGCCGCCTTGAAACCGTGCTTCTGCGCGTACCGCCTGAACCACAACCCCTCAGGATTGTGACGCGTGATGCCGTCAAAGAGCGTCGCGAGCGACTGCGTCTGCTCGAGACCCATGGTCAGCATGACCTGGTTGACGACCATCTTGTGCATGGCGAGGTGACTCTTCGGAACGCCGGCAATCCGGTCGGCGAGCTTTCGCGTCTCGGCCTCGAGCCGCTCCACCGGAACGCAGACATTCGCCAGCCCCCACTCCGCCGCCTTGCGCCCGTCGATCATGTTCCCGGTGAACATCATCTCCTTGGCGCGCGCAGGTCCGAGCTTGAACGTCCACATCGCGGTGGTAGGGCATCCCCATACGCGCGTCGGCATGTAGCCGATCCGAGCGTCCTCCGCCATCACGATCAGGTCGCAGCAGAGCGCGATATCGCTACCCCCGGCGACCGCCGCGCCGTGAATCTTGGCGATGGTCGGCTTGGAGCACTTCCACAAGCTCATGAAGTTCTCGGTGTTCTTCTTCATGAATGCGTAATCGACCATGGGGTCCCAAGGCTCGCTCTCCTGCTGGCACGGGTGCTCGATCTCGCTCTCCGCGTAGGCGACGAGATCATATCCGCCGCAGAACCCCTTACCTGCGCCTTCGATCACGACGACGTGCACGTCGTCGTTTTTCTCCGCCCACTCCACCGCCGCACGGATCTCTTCGGGCATCACGTCGTCGATGGCGTTGAACCGACCCGGGCGGTCGAGGACGAGACGGGCGATGTTCGGTGCATCCTCGCGGACTGCGATACTGAGAGTCGAGAAATTCGGCATCGTAACCTCCCGGATGTATGTATGGACAGTCAGCATTGACTGTACCAACTATCGTGTTACAGTCAATGCTGACTGCCGAGGGAAGGCATGCCGAGACCAGCGAAGAACGGCGCTCTCGACGGAGCGGCCGAGACCACACGATCGCGGATTCTGAACGCCGCCGTGGATTGCCTGATCGACCTCGGCGTCGCCGGCACGACCACGCTCGCGGTACAGCATCGGGCTGGAGTCAGCCGCGGCGCCCTACTCCATCACTTTCCAACCCACGCCTCTCTGTTGGCCGCGAGCGTCGCCGAACTCGTCAGCCGGAACGAGAAGGCCGTCTCGCAGGGGCGCGCAGGCGCGGGGCCGGCTGACACTCTGGTTGCGGCCGTCGAAGCGCTTGCATTCGCCGCGCGCCAGCCAGCCTATCTCGCCGAGTTGGAGCTCTGGGCGGTGGCTCGCACGGATGCTGCCTTGAAACAGGCATTGACCACGGCGGAGCGCGGTGCCCGACACGATCTCGAGCGCGTTTATGTCCAGCTCTTCGGCGAGTGGACGGATTCCGAGGCCTATCACGACGTCATCGCGCTGACGCTCCATTTCATCAGAGGCCTCGCGATTTCCGAGAACCTTCGAACCTCTGCGGGACCACGCGAGCGACTTGTAGCGATGTGGGCCGACGCGATGCGAACCCTGCTCGAGGCCAAAAAGAAGAAACGACAGAAGTGAAAAACGGAGGACATGAACGCCGAATGTGACCGCCCGGGCCGCTTCCGCGGAGGCATCGACGTCAGGGCATTCATGGGATCATCGGGACCGGCACGGCCCTATTCGGCAGCCAGTGCCGGCTGCAGGTCCGGCTTCTCGCACGCAACATCGTGGATATCATCAAGCTCAGCGTGCGCTTTCAAAAGACCGGCAATGGGCCTCCGCTGCTCCTCATCCATACGATCGGGACGCCGCTCGAATGTTTTCGCGGCGCGCTCACTCTGCAACAGAAGGCCGTGCTTTCCGGTATCAAACCGATACGAAATCCCCCGTTTCCGCCGCGCGTTTGACCGCGTCGATCACTCTGAGGTTTTCAGCCCTTCGCGCCCACTCACCACAGGCTCGGCCGTACCCCGGATCACCCCGCAGAAATTGGCAATCTGCAGGCCGAGCGGATCTTCCTTCTCGTACCGCAGCCGCTCGCGCTCGATCGGCGCCCACCAGCTGGCCTGGCTTGGGTGATGCCATAGATCGAGTTGCGGAATAGCCAGCGATGCCCTCGTGCCGCCGATCTGGTAACACGCCTCCTGCGTATGACTGTAGGCCGGGTTCTCATCGGCGGTGAATTCCCAGCTCCAAGGCGACTGGATGGTATCGGAGACATTGACCGTTCCTAAGGCGCCGGAGGCGAAGTGCAGGAGGATCACCGCTGTCTCTTCAACCGCATTTCCACGCAGCCGATTGGATTGGGCAGCTTGTACCGCCACGATATCCCCGCAGAGGTACCGCAGCAGGTCGACATCGTGGATGAGATTCAGGAAAACGGGCCCCGCTCCTTTCTGCCGGCGCCAAGCCACATCGAAATACTCGTCCGGCTTGATCAGCCAGAACATGCCATGCACCGACACGATCTCGCCGAGCCGGCCGCTGTCGATCTCCGCCTTGGCGCGTTGGATCATCGGATTGTGGCGGCGATGATGGCCGGTGAGCAGCGGCACGCCCGCCCCCTCGGCGGCCTCGACCAGGGCATGTGCAGCGAGGACGTCGTCTGCTAACGGCTTCTCGATGAGCGCCGGGATGCGAGCCGCGATACAATCCATGCCGTTGGCAACGTGCATCTGATTGGGGGTGGCGACAACCACCCCCTCCGGCCGATTTCCGGAAAGCAAGTCCTGAAACGACGGAAACCAGTCCACCTTCAGGGCAGCCGCCAACTCTCGTGCCGCCGGCGCCGGATCGACGATCGACGACAGCACCGCCTCCGGCCGCGCGAGAATGTGCTCGATATGCCGTTTGCCGATGAGGCCCGCTCCCATCACCGACAGGCGGACGGGTGCGTCCATCCGATGCTACCCCTTGTTCTCATCGAGCAGCTTGGCCACACGACGCAAGCCGAGCAGATAGCCCTGCGTGCCGAAGCCTGCGATGACCCCATCGGCTCGTTTGGAAACAAACGAATGGTGGCGGAATTCCTCGCGCTTGTGCACGTTGGAAATATGCACCTCGATCACCGTCCCCTCGAACGTGTTCAGAGCATCCAGGATGGCGACCGACGTATGGGTGAAAGCTGCGGGATTCATCACGATACCGGCAGCCGTCTCGCGCGCCTCGTGAATCCAATCGATGATCTCGTATTCCCTGTTGGATTGATGAAAGCGAATGTCCAGGCCGAGCTCCTTGCCCAGCGCTCGACAATCCCGCTCCACATCCGCAAGCGTCTCGTGGCCGTAGATGTGAGGCTGGCGCTTGCCGAGCAAATTGAGATTCGGCCCGTTGAGGACGTAGACAAGACGACTCATCGAAGAACTCCGTTCAGTGATGGGCGAGGATCTCGCCAAGGAACTGCTTGGTGCGGGCGTGCTGTGGTTCGCGGAAGAAAGCGTCGGGCGCGCCTTCTTCGATGATCTGCCCTTCTGCCATGAAGATGACCCGATCGGCAACCTGGCGAGCAAAGCCCATCTCGTGGGTGACGCAAATCATGGTCATGCCGTCGTTGGCGAGGCCGATCATGGTATCGAGCACCTCCTTGACCATCTCTGGGTCGAGAGCCGAGGTCGGTTCGTCAAACAGCATCACCTTGGGCTGCATGCAGAGTGCGCGCGCGATCGCGACGCGCTGTTGCTGACCTCCCGAAAGCTGAGCCGGATACTTCTCGGCCTGGTCACCGATGCGTACCCGCTCGAGGTATTTTCGCGCGGTCGCCTCCGCCTCGGTCCTGCCGATGCGGCGTGCGCGAATGGGCGCGAGTGTACAGTTCTGCAACACGGTCATATGCGGAAAAAGGTTGAAGCTCTGAAAGACCATGCCGACGTCCTGACGTACGACATCGATGGCCTTGATGCTGTCGTCGAGCCGATGTCCGTTTACAACAATACTGCCCTGCTGGATCGCCTCCAGGCGGTTGATACAGCGGATGAGCGTCGACTTGCCCGAACCGGACGGACCGCAGAGCACGATCTTTTCACCCCTGCGGACAGTGAGATCGACGTTGCGGAGAGCTTGATACCCGCCATACCACTTCTGCACGCCCTTCATTTCGATCAGGATCTGGTCTTGCATGCTGGTCTCCGCCGTCGGGCGACGGCCAACGCGGATCGCGCGTCGGCCGCTCGCAGGGGCTACTGGACTGTGAAGGGGACGCCGGGGATCGACTCCGGGAAGGTCGGCACGGGCGCCTTCATCCATATGGCGTAGAAGCCGGCCAGCTTGCCGTTAGACTTGATCTGGTCGATGAACTTGTTGGCCGTCTCGTTCCACTCCTTCTCGCCCAGGCGGGTGCAGGCTCCGTTGTATAGTGCGGTGAAGTGAAGCTTGGGCTCGAATCCCAGTTCCGGCTTTGCGGCGTTCAGACGCTGCGGATAGAAGCTGTTCGCGCCGACGGCCTGCACCTGACCGGAGAGCAGCGCCTGGATCGTCGCCGCATCATCGTCAAACCTGCGGATTTCGGTGCCCGCTGGAGCGCTGTTGGTGACCTGGGTGTCCTGCGTCGATGACCTCGGAACGCCGATCACGTACTTGCCCATGTCGGCATTGCTGTTGATTGGCGTTGCCTGGGCAGCGACAAGCGTGATCTCGTTGGCGACATACGGCTTGGAATACTGCACCGCCTTCGCGCGCTCCGGCAGCATCGCCATGGTTGCGAACAGAATGTCGACGCGGCCTGTGGTCAGCGCCGGAATACGATTGGCCACGGCCAACGGGACGAACTCGGCCTTCACGCCGAGATATTCGGCGAAGGCGCGCCCCATGTCGGCATCGATCCCATCCTGTTTTCCCGAGCTGTCGACATAGCCCCAGGGAGGATTGTCGCCCTGGATGCCGATGACGACGACGCCCTTCTTCTTCACGTCTTCCAGAGTGCCCGCCTGCGCTTTACCTGCGACGGTGACGGCCCCGAGCGTCAGCAGCGCGATGCCGAGCTGGCGGCGATTGAACCAAAATAACATCTGATGTTTCCTCCTCCTGGTGATGGCTGTGTTTGATTGGGCAGGTGCGCCGTTCCTACCTTTGATTGGCCAGGGCGAGCCTGGCCTCCATCCGACTGCCCCACCACGAAAGTGGCCAGCAGAGGATGAAATACATTGCGCCGACCACGCCGAAGACGAGCAACGGCTGGAAGGTCTGGTTCGAGACGATCTGACCGGCGCGGGCGAGTTCGATGAACCCGACGATGGCGGCGAGCGAAGTGCCCTTGATGAGCTGAACGAGATAACCGATTGTCGCCGGCAGCGAGATGCGGATCGCCTGCGGCAGCACGATGTCGCGCATGCGGGACGAATAGTGCAGTCCAAGCGCCATCGCCGCCTCGGTCTGGCCGCGCGGCACGGCCTGTATCGCACCGCGCCAGATCTCGCCGAGGAAGGCGGAGGCATTCACGGTGAAACCGATCGCCACCGCGGCGAAGGCGTCGAGCTTCAACCCGGTCAGCGCCAATCCGTAGTACACGACGAAAAGCTGCAGCAGCAGCGGGGTGCCCTGGAATATCCCGATGTAAATGCGGGTGATCCATTCCACGCTCCTATGACCACAGGTGCGCAGCAAGGCGACGGCCAGCCCCGCCGTGCAGCCGCCCGCAAACGCGACCAGCGTGAGCAGCACCGTCCATTGCAGCCCGCGCAGCAGGAAGCCGAACTCGGGAAGACCAAAATGCGGTGTCATGATCGCCCCCTCAGCGTGTCGGATATGAGAAGAAGCGGTGAGAGACGACCGCGAAGCCGAGCATCAACAGCCAGGAGATCGCGAGGTAGAGGAAGGTGACGAAGAAGTAGACCTCGAAGCTGCGGAACGTGTCGCTTTCGATGCGCTGCGCAACCGACGTCAATTCGTAGGCCGATACCGCCGAACAGATCGATGAGGTCAGCGTCAGCATGATGAACTGCCCCGTGAGCGAGGGATAGATCGCGCGAAGCGCAGGCTTGAGCACGATGAACCGGAATACCTGTCCTTTGTGCAGGCCGAGCGCGTAGCCGGCCTCCACCTGGCCCTTGTGAATGGATTGCACCCCGCCGCGAATGATCTCGATGGCGTAGGCGCCGCCATTGACACCGAGTGCGATAATGGCGGTGGCGGTCGGATTGAGCTTCAATCCGATCAGCGGCAGAGCGAAGAACAGAAAAAAGATCTGCACCAGGAAAGGCGTGTTGCGCACAGTCTCGACGAAGCCGATCACGAGAGCACGCAACCACGCAGCTTTCGAATCGCGCGCCGCGACACCCGCGACACCGATCATCATTGCGAGCGTCATCCCGGCAAGCGCCAGGCCCAGCGTACCCACGCATCCCCACAGCAGCGCGGGCATCGCGTGCCAAACCACCGAGAAATCGAGCGTGTAGCCCATCTTGCGTTTCCTCTCGGGCGTTGTCCGTGCCGCTCGCCCATCGGCCGGGTGTCACCCTCCCAGGGATGCAAAAGTGGCGAAGAAGACGTCCGGATCGGGTGAGATGCCCGTGAACAGGCGGAATGCTTCGGTGCCCTGGAAGATCGCCATGCCACCGCCGTCGACGGTGCGGCAACCGAGGGCACGCGCCGCGCGCAGCAGCGCGGTTTCCAGCGGGAAGTAGACGATCTCTGCGACCCACAGATCGGGACGCAGCAGGGCTGTCGGCAACGGCGTGCCTGGATATTTGTCCATGCCGATCGGCGTCGCGTTGACAATTCCGTCTGCGGCAGCCACGGCCGCAGCGACATCCTGGCCGGCCTCCAGGCGCCCATCTGCAAATTGAGGGGACAGGCCGTCAACCAGACTCTGCGCCTTGGCCAGGTCGACGTCTATGATAGTCAGTTCCCGCACGCCGAGCTTCATGAGCGCGAAAGCGACCGCCGAGCCTGCGCCGCCCGCGCCGAATTGGACGACCCGTCCGAGTGGTGCACCTTGCATGTTGCGGCGGAAGTTCTCGGCAAAGCCGAACCAGTCGGTGTTGTGGCCGGTCATGCGGCCACTCCTGAGGACCACGGTGTTCACGGCACCAAGCGCCTCTGCGTCAGGCGAAAGCTCATCCAAGAGTGGAATGATCGCCTGCTTGCAGGGATGGGTCACGTTCAACCCGTCAAAGCCCATTCGCCTTGCCGCCGTGAGCAACTCCGGCAATGTCTCCACGCCGAGCTTCAATTCGGCCAGATCAATCTTCTTGTAGATATAGCGGATGCCGGCGGCGTCAGCGGCCGCTTCGTGCATGGGCGGGGTGCGGGAGGCGGCGATGCCGCTGCCGATCAGGCCGACGAGAAAGCTGGACTTCTGATGCATGCTCGGCATCGCCTTCAGCTCAATGGGACGGTCAGCTCGGCGATGACCTGAGCCGTGCTCGGTCGAACGCCGCGCCACCAGGCAAACGCTTCCGCCGCCTGCTCGACCAGCATGCCGACACCGTCGGCCAGCTTGGTGACGCCTTCGGCGCGAGCCGCCCGCAGAAAGGGGGTCAGCCCTTTGCCGTAGGCGAGTTCGTACGCCAGCTCCGCACCGCGGAAGACATTGCCTGGAAGCGGCGGCATCTCACCTCGCAGGCTGGCCGACGTCGCGTTGACGACGACGTCATAACCCTCGGCAAGATCGGCCAGTTCAGCATAGCCGCTGACGATCAGGGGGCCACAGCCGGCAAACTCTTCGGCCAATGCCACCCCTTTCGACAGTGTTCGGTTGACCAGAACCAGCTCGGACGGCTCCTGGCGCAGGAACGGCAGCAGGGCACCGCGTGCCGCTCCCCCAGCGCCGAGCATAAGGACGCGGCGGCCGGCCATTTTGACGCCGAGATTGGCGGTGATGTCACGCACCAGGCCGATCCCGTCGAAATTCTCGGCAATGATCCGATCGCCCTCGAACTTCAGGCAGTTTACGGCGCCTGCTCGTCTGGCGCTCTCTGAAAGCTCGTTTGCATAGGCGAAGGCATCGAGCTTGAACGGGGCGGTGATGTTCAGCCCCCTGGCGCCCTCGGTCCGGAATTGATCGACCCGTTCGCTGAAGCCATTGAGGGGACCCTCGATCGCCTCGTAAACAAGGTCCTGTCCTGTCATTCTGGCGAAAGTGCCATGGATGAGAGGTGATTTGCTGAAGCCGATCGGATTGCCTATCACCGCGTAACGATCGCTCATGGCTCACTCCTGCACGGCGGCTTCGTTGTACAGCACGCCATCGCGCACCATCGCCTCGACGAGCTCGGTCGACAGTCCCAGCGACTCTGCAATGCGGCGATTGTCCTGGCCGAGCAGTGGCGCCGGCGTGCGCACCGTGGTGTCGCAGCCGGAGAAGCGGAAGGGCAAGTTCGGCAACGTCACCTTGCCGAGCACCGGATGCTCCTGCTCGACCAGCATGCCACGCGCGTGGATCTGTGGATCCTTCACGACCTCTTCGATGGTCTGCACGGGAGCGGACGGCACACCTGCTTCCTCGAGTGCGGCAAGACAAGCATCCCGAGACGGCTGCGACAGCGTCCAGTCGCGCACGATCTCCATCGCTTCGGCATAATGGGCGTTGCGCGCGGCAGGCGTGGTGAAGCGTTCGTCGGACGACAAACTGCTTCCTCCGATCAGCGTCGCCAATCGCCGCCACGCATCATCGACCTGCGCGGCGATCACAAGATTGCCGTCCCTGGCCGGAAAGACTCCGTAGACGGTCGAATCCGGCTGACCGCTGCCGGTCTGCTTCGGCAGGTCGGTGCCGCCGGAGAGGAAGTAGCGCTGCACCGCATAGTCGTGCATCGACACCATGCAGTCGTACAGCGCGAGATCGATATGCTGGCCCCGCCCGGACGACGCGCGGCCGACCAGCGCCGCATTGATGGCAGCCACACCGTGGATGCCGGTGTACATGTCGGCTAGTGGCATCCGCAGCAGCGGCGGCGCTTCGCCGGGGGAGCCCAGTTGCGCCAGGGCGCCCGACATCGCCTCCGCGATCAGGCCGAAGCCCGGACGGTCGGCATAGGGACCGGTGTGGCCATAGGCGGAGACCGAGCAGTAGATCAGTGTGGGATTCCGCGCCGACAGCGCCTTGTAGCCGAGCCCGAGGCGCTCGAGTGCGCCGGGGCGGTAGTTCTCGATGAAGACATCGGCCGTGTCGATGAGCTTCATCATCATGTCGAGGCCACGCGTGTCGCGCAGATCGATGCACAATCCCTGCTTTCCCATGTTCTGCTGCAGGAAGTAGCCGGATTGTCCGTCCTTGAAATAGCCATGGGCGCGGCCCGCATCGCCTGCCTTCGGACGCTCCACCTTGATGACTTCCGCGCCCATCGCGGCGAGGCAGCGGCCCATGAACGGGCCTGCCAGGAAATGGCTGTAGTCGATGACGCGAGTGCCCTTGAGCGGCAGATCTTGCGCGGTCATGCCTGTTCTCCTTTGGCACTGGTCTTCGGGCGCATCGGAATCATCAGCCGATGCTCACCGAGCTGCACCACCTCGCCGCGCTGATTGATCAGCTCCGAGGGCAACACTACGATGCCCCACCCATCACGCTTGGTGGTGCGCATCGAGCCGACGCGAAACTTCACGTGCACGGTGTCGCCGAGCTTGATCGGCAGCTTGAAATCCCACGTCCAGCCCAGCGACATTCCCGGAAGGAAGCGATAGTCGGCGCGGGTCTTCAAACCGTCGGCCAGCGACAGGCCAAACAGTCCATGCGCGACGCGCGTGCCGAATGGTGTGGTTTTGGCGTATTCCTCGTCGACATGGACCGGCGTGAAATCACCGGTCAGTTCGGCATAGGCATTCACCATCGCCTCGGTGACCGTCACCGAAGGGGTGACACATTCGTCACCGACCCTGGCATCGTCCCAGTAGCGTTCATCGGTCATCGCGTCTTCCTCTAGGCACGGGGATTGATCGCCAGGGCGGCTTCCACGGCGCCTGCGCTGGCTTGCAAGATTTCGACGTTCAGCCCGCCCGGCAGCTCGAGCCAGTTGGGCCCAGCGGGCAACGCCTTGGCGCCCCACGCGGCCGCACGAGCGAGCACACCTTCGTAATCGTCGACCATGATGCCGAGATGGGCGAGACGCCCTTCCGGACCGGTAAAATTCGGATCCTCGATGAGTTGCACGCTTCCGAGCACCCACACCTGACGCGGGCGTGAACCCTCGGCGGGTTGCTCGTCGCGAATGGCAAGACCAAGCACCTCACGAAAGAAATCGACGTGATGATCGACGTCAGGCACGCGGATCGCGACGTGTTCGACATAAGCGCGGGGCAACGACATTGTCTCAGGCCTTTCCTGGATAATCGCTGCGGGCGTATTCGAGCCCTTTGACCAACGCGACGAGTGTGGAATTGACGGGGGTCGGCACATTGAGCTTGGCGCCCCAACGCACGACGGAGCCGTGGATGTAATCGATCTCGGTCAGATTGCCGGACTGCAAGCTCTGCAACATGGACGTCTTGAACTCGGGCGGTAGACCAGCGGATGCCATCGTCCAGGCACGGCGCGGATCGGCAATCGAGATCTTCACGCCGGCAGCTTGTGCGACCGCGATGCTCTCCGAGATTGCGGCCAAAGCGCAATCTTCCAGGACCGGTAGCGAATAGAGACCACCATAGGTCAGCCCGGTAACGGCGGTAATTCCTCCTCCGGCGACGTTGATGAACAACTTGTCCCACATCGTCCCCAAGATGTTGTCGCTGAGCAGCGTGAGAATGCCGGCACGATTGAAAGTCTCGGAAATTCGCTGTGCGCGCTCGGTCAAGCGTCCATCGAGTTCGCCGATGATGGTTTCCTTGCCGATGACTCCGGAGCGAACATGGCCGGGACCAAGCAGCACGCCGCCAACGTAGGTCTTGCCTGCCATGACGCGGTCACGACCAACCTCCTCCGAAAGGATGTCCTCGTGACCAAGACCGTTTTGAAGCGACATCACGACCGTCTGCGGCCCGATGATCGGCGTGGCCGCCCGGATCGCATCCCGCGTGTGGTAGGATTTGACCAGAACGATGACGAGGTCCGCGACGATGCCGACCTGGTTCGCGGAGGTGCAGGCCGAGACCTTCACAACGGTCTCGGCGTCACCTTCGAGCATCCGTAGGCCGCCCGCATTGATCGCGTCGACATGAGCCTGAAACGGATCGATCAGCCAAACCTCGGCCCCACCGCGCGCCAGCGTCCCGCCGATGGTCGAGCCCAAGGCTCCCGCTCCGATAAAGCAGATCCTCATCCGAACGCTTCTCCCTCGCCCGTTTTGGCGCTGGAGGCGTACTAGCAGGCCACCCTGTATTTGGATATGCTATGACTCTTATATCCATTATTGCGGATCGCAATGAAGCACCGGGACCTCTCCGAGACGAACCTTTTGGAGCCGCGCCTGCTCCGGCTCTTCGACGCATTGTTCTCCACGGGCAGCGTCACCAAAGCAGCCGAGAAACTCGGTCAAAGTCAGCCGACCATTTCGATCTGGCTGGCGCGCTTGCGAAAAGAACTGGACGACCCGCTCTTCATTCGGTCGGCTGAGGGAATGCTGCCGACTCCGCGCGCCGAGGCTCTCATCGGCACGGCCAGGCAGGCGTTGGAGATGCTGCGGCGTCTGGCGGAGCTTCGTCCTGAGTTCGATCCGGCGACTGCAAAGCGCCGCTTCATCATCTGCATGACGGATGCGAGCCACATCACGCTGCTCCCGGCCATCCTCGCCTACGTTCGTCGCGTTGCTCCGGGCATCCGCATCGAGGCGGCGCAGATCGGCAGTGATACGCCACGAATGCTGCAGTCTGGCGAGGCCGATCTGGCGCTCGGCTACATCTCGGACCTCGACGCCGGGCACTTCCAACAGGCACTCTTTCCGCAGGATTGGGTCTGCCTGGCAAACGCAAAGCATGCCCGGATCCACGAGCGCATCACGGCAAGGGATTTTCGGCGTGAGGCGCACGTCCTCATTCGCTCCGGCACCGGACATCAATTGCTCGCGGATGCGCTACGGGAGCAGCGGATAGTCCCTGACGTTGCGCTCGAGCTACCGGGCTTTTTGGGGTTGCCCGCCATCATCGGGACGACCGACCTGATCGCCACTCTTCCAAGGCACATCGGCGAAACGCTGGCTCACTACTACGGACTGCGCGTGCTCGACTGCCCGCTGGCGATCGCCGGCTTCACGGTGAAGCAATATTGGCACGCCCGCTTTCATCACGACCCGGCAAGCCAATGGTTGCGTGATGTATGCGGGGAGCTTTTTCAACAGCAGGAAGTGCGGGGTCTGCATCGTTCCGGCCGGCCAAGGCAACGAAGGCCGCGCGATTTGCAATCGTAACGGTCCCTGGTAGCGCGGCAGCGACCGCCCCGCCACCGATCACGGCTCATTTCGAGGCGCCTTCGGTGCAATGCTCCGCCGCTCTGATGATAGCGAGTCGATCAGCCAAGCGCGCAGCACCGCAAGACCTGGATCGTCCTTGCGGAAGGCGCGATAGAGCAGATACCAGGCACGCTTCTTCGGCACCGTGACCGAGAACGGCGCAACCAGCCGGCCTTTGGCGAGATCTTCTTCGACGTAGGGTCGCAGGCCGATCGCGACGCCAATGCCGTCGACCGCGGCCTGCAGCGCCATCGTGTAATTGCCGAAGGTCGGCCCGACCCCCTTTCCGCGCGGCTTCACCCCGGCGGCGGTGAGCCAGAGATCCCAATCCTCCGGCGAGTGCGCCACCTGCAGCATATCCTGCCGGGTCAACTTTGATGGATGCTGGATCCGTTGGGCGACCGCCTTGGTGCAGACCGGAAACAGATCGGTCGCGAACAGAAGCTCGGCCTCGTAGCCGGGCCAGTGACCGTCGCCGAGCAGGATGCCGCAGGTCCAGTCATCGCGGAACGGATTCAGCGCGCCTCCTGTCGAGAGGCGGACATCGATTTCCGGATGCTGCTCGTAGAAGCCGCGCAGCCGCGGGATCAGCCAGCGCACCGCAAAGGTCGGACCCACGCCGAGAGTCAGCACCGGCGTCGTCCGCATCAGGCTGACCTGTTCGGCGAGACCTGCGATCGCATCGAAGGCCGAGGTGAGTCCAGGCTGCAGCGCCCTGCCCTGTGCGGTGAGATCGAGGCCGTTCGGCCGGCGCTCGAACAGCTGGAATCCAAAACGCTCCTCCAGCAACCGCACCATGCGGCTGATCGCGGCCTGCGTGACGTTCAGCTCGTCGGCGGCAGCGACAAAGCTGCCATGGCGCGCGGCGGCCTCGAAGGCGCGCAGGCCGTTCAGCGATGGCAGGCGGCGGATCGGCATAGACTTAGTTTTCCTTAGCCTATGGCCCAGTTAAGGCCGTTTGCGAGAGGGCTGTCAAATCCGTGATGAAGGGGCAACCGAAATCTGCGGGTTGCCATGATCACCCTACCCTTCGCCGTCGCGCTTGCCGCCTCCGTGCTCTCCACCTCTTTCATCTCGGGGGTGTTCGGCATGGCCGGCGGCATGATCCTGATGGGCTTGCTGCTGTCATTCACGGGGCTGGCGCCTGCGATGGTGCTGCACGGCCTCTCCCAGATCGCGGCCAATCTGGCGCGGGCCTGGAGCTGGCGGCAGCACATCGTGCGGCCGGTGGTATTGCGCTACACCATTGGCGCACTGATCGCGAGCCTCATCGTGGTTTCCGGCGTGGTCGCCCCCAGCAAGCCACTAGCCTTAATTTTGATCGGCCTCGTCTCATTCGCCGGGCTCCATCTGCCGCATCGCCTGACGCCCACCGTGATGGTGCCCAGCCAGGCCGTCGGCTGCGGCACGTTGTGCACCGTCCTGCAACTGATTGCCGGCGTGTCCGGGCCGATCCTCGACGTGTTCTTCGTCAAGACCGAGCTCGGCCGCAAGGAGATCATCGCGACCAAGGTCGCGATCCAGTCGATTGGGCACGTGCTGAAGCTGATCTATTTCGGCCGGCTGCTGCTGATCGAGGGCGGCGCAATCTCGCCGACGGCCGTGCTGCTTGCCACCGCCGCGGCGGTGCTCGGTACGCTGCTGTCGCGGTCCCTGCTCGACGCCCTGAGCGACGCCACCTTCGCGCGGTGGTCGCGGTGGCTGATCGCGGCGATTGCGGCCATCAGCCTTGCCCAGGGCCTCGTCCTCACGTTCGAAGGTATTGGATGAGCACTCGCCCTGAAAGGCACCAAAGCGCCGCACAAGGAGATTCATCGTGTCTGAGATGTCCACGCAATTTTCCGAGATCGGCGCCATGCCCAACCCTGGTCGCGCGGCTCGGCGCGGTCTTGAACTATCGCATATTTCACGGAATGTGCTCAACGTCTCATCTCTGCACGACATTGCCTCGCGTGCCCGCACCACTCTCGAGAAGATCGGCCATCATTTCGATCTGCTCGGCATCGTCCCACTTCACGTGGGGAGCGAACACAAAGCGTGTCAGGAAGTAGCCAATGTGGAAGCAATGCACGGCGCGGGCGAGCACCTCGACGTCTACGTCCTTGCGGATAGCGCCCTCCCCCTTGAGCTCGGTGAGGCTCTCCAGCATCGGCTGCCAGATATACTGCCGCCATACGCGCTCCATGACGTCGCGCAGCTCCTCGTTCTGAACGAGTTCGAGCAGCACAGTGCGGGCAAGCTGCGGATTGCGCGAGACGGTAGCGAGCCGGTCAGTCGCGAGCGCCACGTACCAGCCGCGGAAGCCGGCATCCCTTCCCTTCTCCCGCAACAGCGCCTTGAAGGATTCCCAGTTTTCAGGCCGGCGGCTCGAAGGCGCTGCAGGCACTGATCGGCGGCTCGGTCGATGGCACCGTCGGCTTCTACGACCATACCATCCAGATGCAGGCGCAGGGCAAGGAGATCTCCTGCGTGTTCCTGCTCAACGACACTCCGGGCGTGTTGATCGGGGTACGCAGCGACCTCGCCGACAAGGTCAAGACAGGCGCCGACCTGAAGGGGCTGAAACTCGGCATCACGGCACCGGGCTCATCGACCGACACCATGGCGCGCTACTACATCAAGAAAGCCGGGCTCGGCCCGCGCGACGTCAACATCATCGCGGTCGGCAGCGGCGCGCCGGGTATGGTTGCGCTCGAGGCGAAGAACATCGACGCGCTGGTCTACTTCGACCCCATCGCCACGATGCTCGCGCGCAAGAAGGCCGCCGTGCCGCTGTTCGACGCCCGCACCCACGAGGGTTCGAAGCAGGCGTTCGGTGGTACCTATCCGACCGCCTGCCTTTACCTGCAGCAATCCTTCATCGACAAAAATCCGGAGACAGTGCAACGGCTCGTCAACGCCTTGCTGAAAACCCATCGTTGGATCAATTCGGTGCCGACTGAACAATTGGTCGAGGCGATCCCCGCCGGGTACAAGACCGACAATACCGAGATCAGCATGGAGATCCTCAAGGCGTCGAAGGATCTGTTCTCGCAGACCGGTCTGATGGACCCGGAGTCCGCGAAAGTGCCGCTCGCTGTCCTCAGCGACTACGATCCGAAGATCGCTGCCGCGAAGATCGACCTCACCAAGACCTTCACAAACAAGTTCGTCGAGCGGGCGTCACGGCAATTGAAGTGACGCCGCGCCGCGGCTCGCCCTATCTTCCGGAGTTGATCAAATGTCCCTGCCGCTTTCCGGCGTTCGTGTCCTCGACCTTTCAAACGTGCTGGCCGGCCCGTTCTGCGGTTATCACCTCGCCCGGCTCGGCGCCGAGGTGATCAAGATCGAGAATCCCAAGGGCGGCGATCTTGCGCGCCGGCTCGGCGCCGACCCCAGAATGTCGGAGCGCCTCCAGGGGCTGTCGTTCGTCGCCGTCAATGCCGGCAAGCAGTCGGTGGCGATCGATCTGAAATCGAAGGATGGCAAGGAGGTTTTCCTGCGCCTCGTCGCCACTGCCGATGTCGTGCTGGAGAATTTCCGGCCCAAGGTGATGGAGCGGCTCGGGCTCGGATTCGAGACGCTCGCAAAGCACAATTCGCGCCTGATCTATTGCGCGATTTCCGGCTTTGGGCAGACCGGCCCCTGGGCCGGACGTCCCGCTTATGACCAGATCGTGCAGGGGCTGTCGGGTGCCATGAGCGTAACCGGGGATGCGCGCTCCGCGCCGCTGCGCACCGGCTTTCCGATCTCCGACACCATCGCGGGCCTGACCGCGGCTTTCGCCATCGCTTCGGCACTTGTCGAGCAGCGCCAGACCGGGCGGGGCCGATTCATCGACGTCTCGCTGCTGGAAGCCACGATCGCGGCGATGGGATGGGTGGTCTCGAACCATCTCAATGCTGGCATCGATCCGCTGCCGATGGGAAACGAGAACTTTACCGCCGCGCCATCGGGCACGTTCACGACCGCGACGGGGCCGCTCAACATCGCCGCCAACGAGCAGAAGCAATATGAGACCCTCTGCAACCTGATCGGGCGGCCGGAACTGAAATCCGATCCTCGCTTTGCCGACCGTCAGGCACGCAAGACCAACCGGAGCGCGCTCAGCGAAGAGTTGAACCGCGCGCTTGCGGCACGGCCTGCCGAGGAGTGGGAGGCAGAGTTCAATGCGGCCGGCGTGCCGGCCGGATGCGTGCTCAAGGTCGCCGACGTCCTCGCCGAAGCGCAGGTTGTTGGACGCCGTTTCATCGAAACGCTGCCGGCCGCACGCGGCGATGGCGAGGCGTTGCGCGTGACGCGGCCGGGCTTTTGCCTGGAAGACGAGTTTCCCTCGCCGCCTGCGCCGCCCGCGCTCGGCGCCGATACCGTGCTCTGGATGGCACGCCTCGGCTATTCGCAGGAGGACACCGAGCGCCTCGTGTTGAACGGGGCCATCGGCCTCCCGTCGACGGCGGACACCGTCCCGAAAAGAAGCGCCTAACGTGTCCCGCACCCCCTCGCCGACCAGGCCGGCAGGACAGTGAAATAAAGGATCGACGATGACCGACGCATCGACACTGGAACAGGCCGCCGCGCATTGGTGGCGGACCTCGATCTGCGACATTGCCCCCGGACGCATCGCTTTTCGAGGCTATCCAATCGAGGAATTGATCGGCCGCATCTCGTTTCCGGCGATGATCTGGCTGATGTTGCGCGGCGAGCTGCCGACGCCGCAGCAGGAAAAGCTGCTGCAGGCCGCGCTCGTCGCATCTGTCGACCATGGACCGCATGCGCCCTCGATCGCGATCGCGCAGATGGCGGTGAGCTGCGGGTTGCCGCTGAACGGCGCGATGGCATCAGCGATCAACACCCTCGATGACGTGCATGGCGGCGCCGGTGAGCAGGCCATCGAACTCTATGACGACGTGCTTCGCCGCAGCCGCGGACAGGATATCGACGCAGCCGCGGCAGCCGCCATCGATGACTTCATCGCGACGCGCAGCAAATACCTGCCCGGCTTCGGCCATCGCTTTCATCCAGTCGATCCGCGCGCGGCGCCGCTTCTGGCACTGGTGGATGCAGCGGTCGCAGCCGGCAGCGTCGACGGACAGTATGCCAAGACGGCGCGTGCCATCGAAGGCGTGCTGCAGCAACGCAAGGGCAGGCTCATTCCGATGAACATCGATGGCGCCACCGCGGTGATCTATGGCGAGCTCGGCTTCGCCGCGCCGCTGGCCCGGGGCATCTTCTGCCTGTCGCGCGCCGTCGGTATTCTGTCCCATGCCTGGGAGCAGACCGGCCGCAAGGACCGCAACAAGGGTCCGATGCCCAAACTATTCAGCTACGAATATGAGGGCCAGCAGCGCCGCCATCTGGATGTCGCGCCATGATGTATCTGGAGCAGCCACCAAGGCTCATCCCGACGCGGCTATTCTCGGCCATGCCGGATGAATTCCGTCGCCGCGGCGTGCGCTCCGCCTGGGCGGATGCCAACAAGGGCGGCGCACCCGTCGACTGCTTCATCGAGGGGCCGGCGTTCGATGGCCGCGGCAATCTCTACGTCGTCGACATCCCGTTCGGACGCATCTTCCGGATTTCGCCCGAGGGAACCTGGTCCCTCTTCCTTGAGTATGACGGCTGGCCCAACGGGCTGAAGATTGCCCCTGATGGCCGCATGCTGGTCGCCGATTACATGAACGGCTTGATGGAGGTCGATGCGCAAGCGGGCGCGATCCGACCCCTGCTGCGGCATCGCAATTCGGAATCGTTCAGGGGATGCAACGATCTTCACATCGCTTCCAACGGCGACGTCTACTTCACCGATCAGGGGCAGACGGGGTTGCATGATCCGACGGGCCGCGTCTATCGCCTGCGTCCGGATGGTCGGCTGGACTGCCTGATCGCAAATGGACCAAGCCCCAACGGTCTCGTGCTCGATCGCGAAGAAGCGGTTCTTTTCGTCGCGATGACACGCGACAATAGCATCTGGCGCGTTCCACTGACGAATGATGGAGGAGTCGCAAAAGTCGGGCGGTTCAGCTCTTTCTTCGGAACTAGCGGCCCTGACGGGTTGACGATGGACTCCAATGGTCGTCTCTTCGTAGCCCACGCCTCGCTCGGTCATGTCTTTGTCATGCAGGGCAATGGCGAATGCATTGGCCGCATCAAATCCTGCGCGGGTCCGAGCTGTACCAACGTCGGACTGAATGCCGCTGGCGATACATTGGCAATAACCGAATCGTCGACGGGTTCAATACTTCTCGCCGAGATTGCCCATGTTTGATTCTTCTCGGCAGCTTCAGCTTTTTTCTCGTTGCAAGGCCCGGACCGGTGGACCTACCCGAGCGCGCTGTTGGTGAAGCGAAGCAATTGCCGAACGGAAAAGCTCATCATTCGAGTACTTGTCCGTTTTGCTCGCTGCAACATCCTATTCTACGATGGCACGTAGCGAAGCTGCACCGAAAAGTCTGCACGGCATATGCTGAGATGAAAGCCATGGAGATCGGGACCACCCGCAGCGCCATAACCATCTCCGTTTCCAAACGCACCCCAAAGATTGGGCTGGAACGGAGCTACCTACATAACGAACTCAGCAGCTTGAGTGCTGGCTTGGGACGGGAGGGATCGAACCTCCGAATGGCGGAATTAAAACCTGTTTGATTGTTCAACGAATTCAACGCGCATTTGGAAAAAGGGCTCAAATACCCACTAGCGATTTCAATAGCTTGGCGACGGTTTCCAAATAACGAAGCAGCCCTTGCAGGGAGGAACAGTCCCGAAAAACCTGATGCAACTGGCCGCGCGTGCCGACTACGACGAGACACTCCGTGAAAGCATGCAAACTTCAGCTATGCTCCAACGGACTTGGTATGCACCGCTCGCCCAGTTCGGCTGGCCGGCTGCTCTGTGCCGGAGGTCAATCCGGGAGGCGCAACCACCGATGCCGACTGGCGGTGGCTATTTGAACTACTTCGACCTGCCATGACGATTGCAGAACAATGCCTCTGGCCGCAATTCGCGGCCAGCGGGAGCAAGCCGGTCGGCCTCTAAAGAAAGCCGATGGACAGCCACGGAACGAAGGTCAGGACCAACAGGCCGGCGAACAGCGCTGCCAGATAGATCCAGATCCGGCGCATGCCCGATTCCGGCGCGACGCCGCCGATGATGCAGGCGGCGTAATAGCAAAGCCCGAACGGCGGCGCGAACAGTCCCAATCCCATCGCGAGCACGACGACGATGCTGTAGTGGACCTCGTGAATTCCGAACTGACGCGCGATCGGAAACAGCAGCGGGCCGAACAGCACGATCGCCGGAATTCCCTCGAGCAGGCTTCCGAGCACGATGAAGGCGACGAGCGAGATAAGGAGAAAACCGATGTGGCCGCCCGGCACGCCGGCCATCGCAGCGGCCAACGCGTGCGAGAAGCCGGACTGAGTCAACGCCCAAGCCATAGCGCTCGCCGCGCCGACGATGAACAGGATCGCGCCCGACAGCGAGGCGGTGCGCACCAGCATGGGCATGGCGGCACGCCAGGAAAGACCGCCCCGGTAAATGAAGAGACCGAGCAGCAGCGAATAGGCGATGCCGATGGTGGAGACCTCGGTGGCGGTGGCGACGCCTTCCACCACCGCGGAGCGGATCACGAAGGGCAGCAACAGCGCCGGAGACGCCACCGCGAGGCTCTTCACCACCACCGACGCCCGCGCGCGCGGGATCACGACCTGACCCTCCTCGCGGCCGGCGCGGTAACGCGCCAGCACGGCCAGCATCAGCGCGAGCACCAAAGCCGGAAGTATTCCGGCCGTGAACAACGCGGCGATCGATACACCGGTGACGGAAGCGATTGCGATCAGTACGATGGAGGGCGGGATCGTCTCGCTCATTGCACCAGAGGCGGCGAGCAGCGAAAGCAGTTCGCCATCTTTCATGCCGCGGCGGCGCATTTCCGGAAACAGCACAGGCGCGACCGCCGCCATATCTGCGGTCTTGGAGCCGGAGATGCCCGACACCAGCAGCATGGCTCCGAGCAGCACATAGGACATGCCCGCTTTGACATGGCCGATTAGCGAAGCGAGGAACTCCACCATCACCCGCGCCATACCGGTCGCTTCGACCAGCTGGCCCAGCAGCACGAATAGCGGGATCGCAAGCAGGATCAGCCCGCTCATCCCCTCGTCCATCCGGCCGATCACAACCGTTAGCGGCGTCGAGGTGACCGTGAGCAAATAGGCGACGGTTGCGATAGTGAAGGAGAAGGCGATCGGCACGCCGGACAACACGCCGGCACCGAGCAAGCCCACGAAGAAGACGATCAGCGCCCAGTTGCCGATCCCGGAAAGCAACGGCGCTCCGGCATAGAGGACGGCCGCGAAGCCAGCGAGCACCAGCGCAACGCTCGCCACATCGATCAGGCTGCGCTGGAACAGGCGCAGGCCGCAGCTCAGAAACGCCACCACGAACCCGACCGGGATCGCCAGCGCCCGCAGCGTGCCCGACCAGCCGAGCGCCGGCATCTCCACGAAGGACTGATCCTCTGTGTAGTCGTAGGCGGGGTGCAACAGGCAGGCGAGCATCACGAAGGCCGTGCCCACCGCCAGCGTCTCGCACCAGGCCTGGACGCGCCGGGAGAAATGGCCGACGAAATAGGTCAGCCGCATGTGCTCGCCCCGCTGCAGCGCCACCACTGCGCCCAGCATCGCGAGCCACAGGAACAGGATCGAGGCGAGTTCGTCGGACCAGACGATCGGCCGGTGAAACAGCCGCGCGCCGATCCCGACGAACAGGATCAGGACTTCGGCGACCACAAGCAGCACCACGGGAATTTCGACCGCTAGCCGCAGCCAGCATTCGATGTCGAGCGCCTTGACCGGCTGCAAGGTCTCCTCGTGGCCGCCGGCGAGCGTCCTCACGCAAGCTCTCCGGTCACAGACTCCAGAACCTTCCACGCGTCGGCGCCGAACTTTTCCTTCCAGGTCTTGTAGAATCCGGCCGCCGTCAGCTCCTTGCGGAAGGCCTCCTTGTCGGCGGGTTCGAACACCAGGCCCTTTTCGACAAGTTGCGCCTTCAGCGTGCCGTTCAGCCGCTCCACGTCCGCGCGCTGCTCCAGCGAGGCGCGGTCGAATTCACGTCGTACGATCTCCTGCAGGTCGTTCGGCAGCTTGGCGAAGGCGCGGCGATTGCCAACCAGCCAGAATGGATCCCAGATGTGGTTCGTCTCGGAGACGTATTTCTGCACCTCGTAGAGCTTGCCGGACTCGATCGCGACCAGGCCGTTCTCCTGGCCATCGACCAGGCGCGTCTGCAGCGCGGTGTAGAGTTCGTTGAAGTTGATCGAGGTCGGGTTTGCGCCGAGCGAGGAAAACAGGGACGTGAAGATCGGCGAGACCGGGACGCGGATGCGGTAACCCTTGAGATCGACCGGCGAGCGGATCGACTTCGACGCCGAGGTGATCTGGCGGAAACTGTTGTCGGATGCCTTGGCGGCGATCAGCAGACCGGCCTTTTCCATTTGGCTTTTGACATAGTCACCGACCGGCCCATCGACCGCCTTCCAGGCCTGGTCATAACCAGCGAAGGCGAATCCGACATTGGTGACGGCCGCGCCGGGCGCCACCGTGGAAATCACCGAACCGGCGATGTTCAGAAATTCGATGCCGCCGGATCGGACCTGGGTGATCAGGTCGGTGTCGGAGCCGAGTTGGCTGGCGGGAAAGAACTTCAGCTCCATCCTACCCGCCGACGCCTCCTTGATCCGCGCGCAGGCTTGATCGAGGCGCGCATTGATCGGCTGGGTGATCGACTGGCCGGTAGCCAGCTTGTAGCTGAATTCAGCGGCGTGAGCGGGTCGGGTGCGGATCGCCGCGATCGAGACCGCCGCCGCTCCCGCGATCACCGCGCGACGGGACAGGCCCTTGCTTGTCATCACGGTCGTATTCATGCTCGCATCCTCCCCATGCCGCGGCCGTTCGGCGGCGTGCTCTCCGCTGGCGCGACAAGAGGTCGAACCATCGCGGCTTGTCGATGAAGGGAAGATCCGCACGCCCTCCCGCATGGCCGTGCATCGTTCCCACCTTGGTTTCCTCATGCGCCGGGCCTTTGCCGGTCGCGTGCTTATTGCAGCGACGACACTAGGAACGATGTTCGTGAAGGACAATTCAGTTTGCTTGCGCTTTTCTTTAGGCTGACTTAACTGTTCGCCATGCACATCCCACTTCGTGCCATCGGCGTCTTCCACGCCGTCGCTCGAACCGGCAGCGTCACGCGCGCCGCGGACGAACTGGGTGTGACGCCGTCCGCCGTCAGTCAGCAGATTCAATCGCTGGAAGTGAGTCTGGGCACGACGCTGATCGGGAAATCGGGCCGCAACGTCGTACTCACCGAGGCCGGCGAGCGATATTTCGAGATGATCCAGGCCGAGATCGAAGGCATTGCCGAAGCTACCCAGCGCATTCGCGGCTTCCGGTCCGTCACCACCTTGACCGTGCGCGCCAGCCCCAGCCTGTCCACCAAATGGCTGCTGCCGCGCCTCGCCTCTTTCATCGACGCCCATCCGGGGATCGAGCTTCGCCTCGACGGCACCAACGAGCCGACGACGTTTCAGCGCGAGAATGTCGACCTCGAGATCCGGCACGGCACCGGCCAATGGCCTGGCTTGTTTGTGGAGGGACTTGTCGAGGAACGATTCCGGCCGGTTTGTGCGCCGTCGGTCGCAACGTCGGGCAATCTCGACGCGGCTGAGCTGTTGCGCTTTCGCCTAATCCATTCGGTGAAGTCGCAGATGCAGTGGCCGCACTGGTTCGATTCCGCCGGCGTCAACGCAACCGAGCGCTGGCGTCGCGTGTTGTTCGATCGAACCCATATGGCCATCGACGCCGCGGTTGCAGGCTTCGGCATCGCGCTGGAGAGCGACCTGATGATGTGGGCCGAGTTGAAGAGCGGCCGCCTGGTTTGTCCGGTAAGGAATCCGCCTGCCCTCGCGCTCACCACCCAATGGGTGACCTGCCCGCCCGACCATTTGCGGCTCGGAAAGGTGAAGGCCTTCCTGGCGTGGCTAAAGCGGGAGCGCGACATCTGGCGTAGCGAACGCGACCAGACCTTGTAGCGCACCTAAACGATCCGATTGGAATTCTGGATGGTGCTGCGCGCGGCTCACTCCTAGCGTTCGGCCAACGCGGCGGCGCGCCATGCGCCGGTTCACAAGCCGCGGAGAAATCATCGGTATGCCCAGTTGGTGCAGCCGTGCAGCCGACCGCTGGAGGAACAACAGCATGAATCTTCACACCTTGCTCGCGCAACGCGCCGCGGACGGACGGCCGGTACGCGTCGGCTTGATCGGCGCCGGAAAATTCGGCTCGATGATCCTGGCGCAGGCGCAGCGCATCGACGGCCTGCATGTGGTCGGTATTGCCGATCTGAATGTTGGCCGGGCGCGCACGTCGCTGGTTCGTGTCGGTTGGCCGGCGGAGCGTTATTCGGCGACCTCGCTCGGCGACGCGATCAAGACCGGACGCACTTGCGTGCTCGACGACGCCCAGGCGCTCGCGAATTGCGATGGCATCGAATGCATCATCGAGGCGACCGGCCATCCGATCGCCGGCATCCGCCACGGGCTCGCCGCCATCGAGGCGGGCAAGCACGTCGTGATGGTGAACGTCGAGGCGGACGTGCTCTGCGGTCCCCTGCTCGCCGAGCGGGCCCGCCGCAAGGGCGTGGTCTATTCGATGGCGTATGGCGATCAGCCCGCCATCATCTGCGAACTGGTCGACTGGGCGCGCGCGTGCGGTTTTGAGCTCACCTCGGCCGGCAAGGGGATGAACTTCGAACCCCGCTATCGCTACTCCACGCCGGATACGGTCTGGGGCTTTTTCGGCTGGTCGGAGGAACAGGTTGCCAAGGGCGACTTTAATCCGAAGATGTACAATTCCTTCACCGATGGCACCAAGGCGGCCATCGAAATGGCGGCGGTCGCTAACGCCACCGGTCTCGACTGCCCCGACGACGGCCTCGCCTTCCCGCCCGCCGGGCTGCACGATCTTGCCCGCGTGTTCCGGCCGGTGTCGGACGGCGGGCGACTGCCGAAGAGCGGCCTAGTCGATATCGCGGCGAGCCAGGAGCCCGACGGGCGCGAGGTATTCAACAACATCCGGTACGGCGTGTTCGTAACGTTCAAGGCCAACAGTGACTACACCAAGGCCTGCTTCCAGCAGTATGGACTGCTCACCGATCCCTCCGGCCAATACGCATCGATGTGGCGGCCCTTCCATATGATCGGACTCGAAACCAGCATCAGCGTTCTGTCCGCGGTTTTGCGAAACGAGCCTACCGGGTGTTCGAATGAGTTTCGTGGCGACGCCGTGGCAACCGCCAAGCGCGACCTCAAGGTGGGTGAAATGCTCGACGGCGAGGGCGGCTACGCGGTGTGGGCCAATGCCATTCCAGCCACCAGAAGCCTAGCGCTTGGCGGGCTTCCCATCGGCCTTGCCCATCAGGTGAAGCTGAAACGCCCGGTCGCTAGGGACCAGATCGTCAGTTTTGACGACGTGGAACTCAACAGTGACCTCGACGTCGTCGCCTTGCGCAAGCAGATGGAGGACGCGGCGCGTTTGTCCCCCGCTCGCTCGGCGGCTTGACCCGCATTCCGATCAGCCCGGCCGCCGGGTTGATCGGTTGCGCCGCGATGAAACGACCCCCGCCACCGTGCGCCGCATTGCTACTTAGCCCTGCGGCCGGCGCGCGCCTCACACGAGATACCATAATGGCAGCCTCCCGCCGTCGGTTCGTCGTTATCGCCGAGTTCGAGGTGAAGCCTGGTGCGATGCCGGACTTTCTTGCGCTCGCCCATGACGATGCCCGCTGCTCCGTCGCCGATGAACCCGGCTGTCGCGCCTTCGAAGTCGCGGTTACGCAGGACGCCCTCGAAACCGTGGTGTTTTACGAAGTATACGACGATCGCGCGGCCTTTGATGCGCATCTCAAGACGCCCCATCTGGCGCGCTTCCGAGCCGGATTTCCCGCATTGATCGTCACCGAGCGCGCAGTGCGCTTCCTTGAACGCACCTGCTCTGGTGCGGAGCCGGCTTGATGTCCGGATCCCTCAAGAAAGCCGGCTTCATCGGCACCGGTATTATGGGCGGCCCAATGGCCTGCAACCTCGCTGCCGCAGGCTTTAAGGTAGCGGCCTGGAATCGCTCGCGTGAGAAGTCGGACGCGCTCGGTTCCGGCATTCTGAGCGTTACCACCGCCGCGGAGGCCGCAGCAGACGCCGACGGCGTCGTTTGCATGCTGAGCTCGGGACCAGTGTGCGACGAAATCCTGCTCGCGACCGATGGCGTGCTCGCTGCCATGCGACCGGGTTCCCTGCTCATTGTCATGAGCTCGATTCCGGTCGAGACTGCGCATCTGCAGGCATCTGTCGCGGGAGAGGCTGGAGTACTCTATGTCGATGCGCCGGTTTCCGGCGGCGAGAAAGCCGCGATCGCCGGCACCCTCGCCATCATGAGTGGCGGCACAACAGAGGCGTTCGAAGCCGCCATGCCGCTGCTTGCGGCGATGGGACGCCCGGTCCACGTGGGGCCGGCCGGCGCTGGCCAACTCGCCAAGCTGATCAATCAGGGAATCGTGGCCACGACGCTGGTGGCGGTGGCCGAGGCAATGACACTGGCAGAGCGCGGCGGTGCCGATCCGCTCAAGGTGAGAGAGGCGCTTCTCGGCGGCTTTGCCGATTCCGCCATCCTCAAGCAGCACGCGATTCGCATGGTCGCGCGGGATTTCGTGCCCGGCGGACCGGCCAAATATCAGCTCAAGGATACCTCGACCGCCGTGGCCCATGCTGCGACCTTGGGCCTTGCGTTGCCGATGCTTACTCTGGTCGACAAATTGTTCGCAGACATGGTGTCGCATGGCGACGGCGAACTCGACCATAGCGCCATTATCCGCGAAATCTGGCGGACAAACGCCCTCGCGTAGAGACTGACGACAGATGCACCGCTTCGGATAGTCGCAGCGGCACAACGATGTGCGGGACACGGCTAAAGCAAACCATGCTGCCGGTCCGTCCGATTTGCTCGCCGCAATACGCCATTTTACGAAAGGGCGTAACAGACCTGCCCCGACTTGGTCCCGCGCGGACGAAAGCCATGGAGATAAGCCGATATGGACAGCATGACGCACGAAGCCCGCTCGATTTTCGACCGAGCCTCAAAAATTCGTTTCCAAACGCCCCAAAGATTTTGCTGGGAATAGAGTTGTTTATCTAGCGAACTCTACAGCTTAGGTGCTGGCTGGGGCGGGAGGGTACTCAGCCAGCCAACGCTCCACCGCAAACCACTGAAAGATCAGACAAATTCGGGCGACATCGAGCTGTGTGTAGCATCCACGTGCGACATCATCAAGAGCGCCAAATGATCCGCGCCATGAACTGCGCGGCCACGATGAAGATCCCGTCAACGACACCGCAATCGGCAACACGACGTGGCGTCGGATAGCTGCGCTTGTTGGCGCTCACAATGATCAGGAAGACGCCGTCAGGCCGATAGCGCTGACGATTGGCGCGGCAGCAGGCTCCGGCTTGCGCCCTCGGCGATGGCCTTGACGTCCGCGGAAATGGGGGCAGGAAGCGCGGGGCCCTCAACCCGAAGGACCCCCTCAGGGAGCGGGACTAGCATGCAAGCGAACGTACACCACGACGTTGGCTGAAGGGCGTCTGGTCAAGCGACTTGCCAGGCGCGCTACGGCTCGAAGACGGTGCCGCGGAAGGCAGCGGCCTGCGCCGGGGTCAGATGGCCGCGCAGTTCGGCGCGGATCAGCTCAATCACCGCATCCGCCAACTGGCCCTGGCTGGCCAGATGCCACATCGCCCGCCCCACTTCGCCATCGCGAATGCCCTGCTCCCGCACCGAAGCGTCGCGCAGGCGGCGCTTGCCAACGGCGAGCTGACGGCGAGTAGCCGCAAGGCGTTCTTCCGCGATCTCGACCCGGCTGCGCGGCCGCTCGGGCGGGTTGGGATCTGTGTTTACCGCGGCATAGCTGAGCGGGCGGCGGGGGAAGGCAGACATGAAGGGCTCCTTGATGGGCTACCGGAGCAGCTCATTATCCAGCTGGACCGGTAAATCGGAAGCCCCCGCGTGAGGGATCATTTTGAAGACAGTGCCGGCGCCATTTCCCGAACGCCTCGACGGGATGGCAGGGCCCGATCTCAGGCTGTGGCGACCATGCCGGCGATCCTTTGGCAGCGGAACAGGCCCTGCCCGCTGCCACGCCAGGCGGGCCTCTACGCAAGGACAAAGGGTTGGCCCCTTGGGAGCAGGCTAGAGCCGATGTCCGACGGTCAGAGGCGCCTCCCCTGCCCCTTAAATTGCTGCGTGGTCGGTCCGCTTGGAGCTTGCTGCCGGTTGGCCTAGTTTGCCCGGCATCCAGAAACCGGCTTCATCTATACATCGGGTTGGCACATGATCGGTAGCCTCGGCTTCGATATGAGTTTGGTTCAACGCTCGCGAGGCGGGGATGCGCTGTGGCATTCCGCCTACGTGTTCGGCGGTACGGCGCGCCTCGCCGACGGCTCGGTCGTGGACTTTTCAAAACGAAATGACGTTATCGCCAGCTTCATCGTGAAGCCGGAAGGCATGCCGGCCTGGACTGCAGACTATGCGCAACTGTGGAAGCGTGCGGTCGCGGCGGAGAAGCGGGCCGATGCGCAGGAAGCCCGGCTCTTCGAGCTGACGATCCCTCGCGCTCTTCCAAGGAAGCATTGGGTGACGCTTGGTCGACACGTTGCCCGCACTCTTGCCGATCACGGCATGGTGGTACAAGTTGGCATTCACTGTCCGCTTGCATCCGACGGCGACATCAATCCGCACATCCACTTCATGGCCACCATGCGCGAGATCGTGGACGGCGAGTTTGCGCGCAAGAAGGCGCGCCACTGGAACAAGATTTTCCACGGCAATGCCAAAGCTTTCCGCCAGAAAATGGCGGAGATCCTGAACGAGTTTTGTCGGATCGCAGGCGTGGACTACCGTGTCGATCCCCGCTCCAATGCCGAGCGCGGTCTGCCCCCGGCCGAAATCCGGCTGCCGCACTGGCATATCCTCCACTACAAGCGCACAGGGCAAAAGACCCGCGCGATGGAGCAGCGCGATGAGGAACGCGCTGCCCGCGCGAATGTCGCTCGCCTGGAAGCAGAGTGCCGCCAATTGGAGCGCGAACTCGAGGCAGCCCGGACGGATGCCTCTGCCGAGGAAATCGCCTCGGCCGCTCGGCCTCAGGTGGCCCGCGCCCTCCCCCAACCGCGCGCAATCCGCCCAGATCAGAATGCGGCATTCAACCGGGAGCCGCTCAGGCTGGTCGAATTTCCAATGGATCGACCCAAAATCCAGTTTGCGCCTGCCCCCATCGGTCTCAAGGAGGAGGTCCATAGCCGTCTGGCGCGCAATTCCAAACGACTTCGCGCATGCGCGTCGCTGCGCGTGTTCGTTGCAGCCGACAATCCGAACCAGGCGCGAAATGTCGATCGTGCGATCCAGTATTGTCATAGTGCCGTGACCAAGGCGCTTGTGCGACAATTTGCGAACGCTCCATCGCGCCATCAGGCGGCGGAAGAACTCCAGGCGCTCGACTTGCTGGAGGCACTGACCGAACTCGATGCCGTCGCATGGTCGGATGTCGAGCTCTCACGGTTCGAAAACGACCTCGACGCACTGATCATTCCGTATGGGCTTCTGTGGCAAGCCAAGGCGTCCAAACACTTGCGCGGTCTTGATCGCGGTGCTCACCAAAATCCGACAATCTAATACTAAGAAGATGAATTCAGACCACACATAGTGGCGATCTGCCGTCGGCGCAGATCGCGATCATGTCAGGGAAAAGATTTGAAATAGCCGTGGGCGAACATCATCGGCTGCTCGCCGGCTCCGCGAACCTTCACGTTGTTACGTTCCAGCACTCCCGGCATGGAATTTCCCTTCTGTGGAGGATTCGGTGGATGCAGCATAGCGCGCCGCGAGCTTGGTATGCTGTCCCGCCCCTGGACGCCCTGACGACGAATATTGGTGCCCATCAGCTGCAGGATCGGCGTCACGGCGGCAACATCGGCCTCCTCGCCGCCGATCATGATCGAGAGTTTGGCATCTCTCGCACCGATATCGCCACCGGAGACCGGCGCATCGATCGCGCCCGCGCCTCGCGCGCGCGCCGCGGCAGCGATGCGCTTGGCCAGCGAGGGACTCGAGGTGGTCATGTCGATCAGGATCGCACCGGGCCGCGCCTGCGCGATGATGCCGCGCGAGCTCAAATAGATCTCTTCCACGTCCTTCGGCAGGCCGACCATTGTGATCACCACGTCGGCTTTGGCCGCCGCTGAACCCGGATCGTCGTGCCAAGTCGCGCCACGCGCCAACAGACCTTCTGCCTTGGCTCGGGTGCGATTGTAGACATGCAGCGGATGGCCGGCGGCCAGGATGTGGCCCGCCATATGCGCGCCCATCAGGCCAAGGCCTATGAAGGCGACAGGGGCGCGGGGGTCGGTCATGTTTGCTCCTTGTTGGTCCTGCCGCGCAACAGCTCGCGCAGATACATTGGGCTTAGGGGCTGTCGATCGACGATGACGCCGAACGGCGCCAACGCGTCATTCACGGCGCTTGGCAGCACACCGAGCGCGCCCATCACGCCCCCTTCGGCCATCCCTTGCTGCCGGTCGCAGTGCGCCGGCTCGGGGTATGTTGCGAGATCACCTCGATCGGGGGAATTTCGACCGCCGTGGCCAAGAGATAGTCGGCAAAACTGCCGGTGCGATTCTGGCCGTCTCGTCGTAGATGACCTCTTCCAACAGCGCGCCGCTAATGCCCAGCGCGATGGCGCCCTGCTGTTGACCGCGCACGATCGCAGGGTTGTAGACGGTGCCACAATCCTCAACGACCAGATAGCGATCGATCGCGACATGGCCGGTCTCCATGTCGACCCGCACCTCGCACGCGTGCGTTGAGTTGGAGAAGGTCATCGGCGGCGGATCATAGGGGCGATGCGCTTCGAGTCCCGGCTCCGTGCCCGGCGGCAGGCGCAGCGGATCGAGATATGCGACGTGGGCAATATCGGCGAGCGAAAGCCCGGCATCCGTCCACACGCCACCGAGCCGACGCTCAACGCATCCTGCGCGCAGGCGCAGCTCGCTCGCGCTGTTGAGACGCAGATTGACGAAAGCAAGAAAGAAGCGTTGGCGGAATATGTAAATCCATCGCAGGAACATAATCGACCTAGTGGAGGCCGCACGCAAATTCCAAGGTGACGGACGACACGCTCCCGAAGATGCAATTCACAATCTTGTATTCAAGCGCTTCAACGACAACGTCTCGTTGAACTACTTCGAGCATAATCTTTGGCTCGTCGATGACGCCCTGGCGTTGATGCCTTACATCTCCAGCGATAGAATTCTGCATGGCGGGCGGCGACGTAGCGGTGACAAAGTCACCGATCTTCTCTTCTTCGATGATAGTATGGTGCTCGGCGACGAGAATGCGACGACTTTGACGTGGTCGAGTTCAAAAGACCGAGCAGAAACGATTATGTCTTCGGGTCGGAAAAGAGCGACCCCGCACTGCAAGTGATCAATACAGTAGCCAAGGCGACCGCTACCGGCGTCGCAAGAACAGGCGGGACACATTTTTCGTTCGCCGGCGTAGTACGTAGGCTGGCGTATGTAGTTGCTGATTTGCGCCTAGCTTAATTGGCGTTCTCCAGCAGCACGATTTTATAAATGATTGGAACCCTAAAGTGTTCGTTCGCTGCCACGCCAATCAACGCGTGTTCATTCAGGCATTCGGATACGAAACCCTGCTTGAAAATGCAAAGAAGCGAAACCAAGCCTTCTTTTCGGTGCTCTTTGGACAATGATGTTTTGCCCGCCGGAGCGAGCGCCTCGGACAAGAGAGAAAGGTTGAGACGTGTCGCTCAAGCATGACCTGCTCCGTATCGGCTATCTCCCTGAAAACCTATCTGGCGCAAGTGAAGGCCACCAGCGTGCGTAGCATCGATACTGTGCCGCCTTCGGTCTTGGGAGCAGCGTGGGGCCGCAGAGGGATAGAATGGCCGCCGCGATCTACTTTCCGCTTTTTCTGGTGCTTGTTAGGGGGAAGCAGTATTCGGTATTCTACCTCTCAGCAGACTTGCAAACCCCCAACGATGTTCAAACCGCGCAAACCACTTTCTCTGACTGCGAGACGTGCGGGTTGGCGAGGGTTCGTCTATGATTTAACGAGCGTTCAACAGGGCTTCGTGAGACTTAAGTAGGTTCAGGCGGCCTAAGTCAGCAACGTTCTTGCCGCAGCAGCCAGAGACAACGAGTAGCCGACGCGCACTAAAAACGTCCGGTCTCTATTGGGTGCTATCAGTTTCCACCGCGCGCCAACTTCGCGACAGCTCGACGGAGGTTGACCTCGATGCACCGAGCGCAGATCAGCTCGCCGTCCCCGGCCGGTGGCGCAAGAACGGTTAGCTCTTCTGGCGCGAACTCTTCTTCGCAATGGTCGCAGCGGGGGATTTTGTGCACCCGCGCATTTGCTCACGTAGTTGTGGCGGAATTCGGTAGCGCGGTCCGCACTTGCGCTCGTTCCAAATTCGGAACCGAGGTGAAGTAAACTCGCGGCCGTTGCAGATTTACAACCCGCTTCGCCATTCAAGATACTAAGCTCGTCCCGTCCATTGCGACGATCGAAACATATTTCACGCTTACTTAATGCGAACAGCGGGGCCGCAAAGTGTTTGATGTCTATCGCAATGAGAAACGCGACTTTCTCGTTCTAAGCACAGGCTCTGCGATACCGCAGTTTGCTCTCAAAATAAGTGGCGCAAGAGTAGAAAACGAGTTCTCAAAGTCAGCGACGAAATCAAGGCGGCCGTTCAGAGACAAGGCTATTACGTTCGCAGCTTGCGCGTTACCAAGGCGGATGATCTAGGTCGGCGACTTAGGTCGTCGCCGCGCCATCCAACTGCGCCAGCCCAGCCTCGATCACTATGATATCTTCCTCGATCTGCTGAATGGTTGTTCGCCAATCAAAGCCGGTGCGTGCCTTCAGCTCCACGGCCTGCTTCCGGCGCTGCATACGCAAATCGTTCAGGCTGACGTATCCGCTCACAATAAGCTCGATTGCGCTTGGCATCCCTCGCCCCTAGTCCCAAGACCCACTTCGCAACGGTTAGTCCGCGACACTCTTCACAACGGCATCCCTTCGCAGATTGTGGCCGGCAGCGGTCAAATGGGACGCTATGATGAGACCGAGCCGCCTTAACGTCTGGAGGGCAACAGGGTCGCACAGTTCAATCGAAAGCCCCGCTCCCAACACCGCAATGGTGCGCTGTTCATCGCTATCGAGATCAGCCCAGGAGATGTCCATCACGCGGCTCCGCGCTAAACAAATTGTCTAAAACCCAAATGCGTGCCTGATTGGCCGCAGCATATCCATGGCCGCGTCTGTATACCGACCGTTGGTGAGGCATCGATCCACTTGCGCTGTGCTAATCAGCGCCACAACTGCCACTGTGAAGCCCTTAAACATTGGGCCTCTCCTGAAAGAGACCGCCAACCGGGCGTGTCGAAATATTCAACCGTTCTCAGAATGCGCTGCCGCATATGACGACGACCTATATGCAAATGGTGACAGCTACTCGTAACCAGTTCCTTAACGGGCGCAATGTCTGGATGCGAGCGCCATGGGATGGGGCGAAGGCGTTGTAGCGGCTTTTGCCGATGAAGCGCTCAAGATTGTGATGCACGGGCAGACAAGGAAGATCGGCGGCAGCGTAGGAGGGCTCCGATGACCAACGTACAGACCTTCATCGTGGAGCCCGGCACACCGGAATTGGCGATCTGCGCACGATGGCGCGCAAATGCCTTTCCAGTACTCCAAGCGTCCTTTGAGGATGAACTGAGGTCGTTGGAGCTATTTGCATCCGATCAAGCACACGGTGTGGCGCTGATCGCCAAGGCCGATGGCAAACCGATCGGAACGTGCCTTCTCGTCGAGACCGAGATCGAGCCTAACCATGATGTGTCGCCATGGCTTGCAGGCTTGTTCGTCGTCCCTGAGTATCGGCGAAAAGGAGCAGGCGCCGCATTGGTCGCAGCGATCGAGGATCAAGCGCGACAGCGAGAGTTTTCGCGGCTCTACCTTTACACCACAGATGCCGCCGGGTTCTATGCGAGGCTCGGGTGGTCGGTCCTTGATCGCACTAACTGGAAGGGGTTTGACACAGCTCTGATGGTTCGCGACCTGTAAACGTCGCTAGGAACGCTGTCAGACGGCATCCATGCTTCGCGCTCCTCGTCCGTCAGGATCGATCTCCGGGACCACCCCGGTGCGGGACCTCAGTCGCCGGAGCGAGGGTACCGGGCAGAGCTACTCGCAATCGTGGGCGTGGATAAGGCGTGAGCGGTCCTACGCCCGGCTGTGTGCTGCACCACCCGTAAATTTCCCAAGTGTTGGCTGCTCGGCACACTGGTTAAGTGGTGCGGATCGAGCGCCGCACCATGAAAACACCGAAGCCGAAGCAATGGGCGACCAAGAGGTCCAACGATTAATGCGACTGGCCCGGCAAGGAGTTAGCACATCGAGGATAGCCGGCGAACTTGGCCGCCACGCCGGATCGTTGAGGCGCATGGCGCGAACGTTGGGATTGCTGTTGAAGAAGTAGTCCCCGAGCGATCTTGAGCGCAGGCGGCGGACTACAGCCCAAAGCCTCGGCCGATCTCCCGGAGCGGCATACTGCTTGTCGTGGGTGTGGATAAAACCCGGCGGCTCGCGTAACATCGGCCAGGGTTCAACGTCTCACCGGGATCAGACAAATGAGCCGTTTCCTGCAGTGCTGTGTAGCTGCTACTGGCTGCGTCGCCGGAGCTTTGGTCTTCCATTCGTCCGAAGCGAATGCTGTCTTTTGGCGCGGCATCACCGCGCCAACAAACATCGTGTTGAGGAGCCGTGCAGCCTGTAATTGCACGACAAGACCGACCGCCGTGCTGCGGGCGGCGGCGCTCCTGGCTGGACCGCTGCTCGATTCGAGATCGATGCCGGCTATTTCGGAATGAAGTCCCACGATGTCGCGCACCAGCGCAAGGAAGAGCGCCGAATTGTCTCTTGCGCCATGCAAGGCCGCGCTTGCATACGCGCGTACGCGGGCATGAATCGCCGCCAGCTGCGCCGCAAGCGCCGGATGATGATTGGGAGCGGACATCACCACGTTGATGGCGGCGATCGAGATGACGCCGACGGCGATGGCGGCGCCACGCTCCAGGCTGGCGTCGAACACATTCTGAGGATGGTCGATCTGCTGGATAGCGATGTTCGCAACGGTATAGCCGGTCAGTACCGCCGCATAGGCACGATAGCCATCCAGCAGCTTCGCCGCAAAGACACAAAGACCGAGCCACACCGCCGACGCCACAAGCATCAGATCTCTCGTCTGTGAGAAGATTCCGGTTAGTGCGATCGACGCCGTCACGCCCACGGCAGTCCCGAGCAATCGAAAGGCGGCTTTCTCGAGGGCCTGACCGCGGGTCGGCTCTGCGAGGATTGCCACCGTCACCGCCGCCGTGAACGGCGCGTCCAGTTGCAGCCAAAGACCGACGAACAGCGCCAGCACGATGGCCAGCCAAACGCGGACGGCGAAGCTCCAGGAACTCGCCGGAATCTTCGCGATGGTGAACGGCTGCTGGGCTATTGTGGCGGCCACGTCGAGTTCCTCATCGGATTGCCTCCTTCGACTTGCGCTTGGTCCTCACGCGGCGGCTTCCGTCTTCGGCCTGCTCAGTTTGCAGTGCATTCACGCGCTCATCTTCCGGATTGCGCCGAGCTTTAGGGATTGCACGTGTCGGGTGCGGCTCTGCTCGTCAGGTTGACGATGGTTGCCAGCAGCGCGAAACGCAGGGCGGCAATGGCGAAGACGGCCAGAGTTAAAAGGTCGCTCATGTAAGCTCCTGTACATTTTCAGGTCGCGCCGAACCGCGCGGCAATGTCCTCACCTTGACCAGGATCGAAGCGATCCGGGCGGCTTGGCTATTCGACAACTATGACATTCGGCGAGGCCCGGCTTCGCAGGGATTGCCGCGCCTTTGTCAGCGATTGCTGTTGCCGGCAGCCGACGTTCACAATCCAGGCTGTTGACGATACCGACCGGGCGCCTGTCCCGTCGCCTGCGTGAAGGCGCGCGTGAAATTGGCCTGGCTCGAAAAGCCGAGCGCGAGCGCAATCTCGACCAACGGCCGATCACCCGCCATCAAGAGGGCTTTGGCGCGATCGAGGCGTCTGGCGCTGACATAGCGATGAGGAGATTGCCCGACGGCTTTCTTGAAGGCACGGGCAAAGTGATAGCGGCTGAGGCATGCAATCGATGCCATCTGGTCCAGGCCGAGTTCACTTTCCAGATTGGCTTCGACGTAATCCAGCACCCGGAAAACCCCATAGGCGTTAAGTTTGTTCTTGAGTGTTGGAATCACACGTGATTCCAAGGCGGGATGGCAGACGAATCGCTTCTGAACGAGGACTGGACGAGAGTGGTTACGCAGCTCGGCGGGGCTGCGCAGCTTGAAATAAGTGCGCGCCAGACGAAGGCTTTCGTGCGGCGGCGCCAAATTCCAGATGCGGTGGCGTTACTTCGGCTGATGCTGGCCTATTGTCTGGGTGAAAGAGGGTTGAGATCGACAGCCGCGTGGGCCGCTTCTGTTGGCCTTGCCGACCTCAGCAGCGTGGCGTTGTTCTATCGCCTGCGTCAATGTGGCGATTGGTTTGCAGTGCTGGTGGAGGGCTTGCTCGCTGCGGCAGCCCCGAAAGCGAGCCGAGGCCGCCTGATCCGCATTATCGATGCGACGACAGTGCCTCAGGCAGGACCGGCTGCGCGCAGGAACAGTGAGCTTTGGCGCGTTCATAGTGCATTCGATCTGCCATATGAGCGCTTTGGTCACTTCGAGCTGACAGATCAGCAAGAAGGCGAAACGTTTGACCGGATACCGGTGGTCAAGAACGAGATCCGCATTGCTGACCGCGCTTATCTACAACCTGACCGCATCGCCGCTGTGCGCGACGCCGGGGCAGACGTTTTGATCCGAGCGGGCTGGAAGAACGCACGTTGGCTTGATGCCAAAGGCCTTCCGTTCGATCTGATGGCCCAATTGCGTGCGGCGAAGGCGCACGGACTGATCGATCGGAGGATTTGGATCAAACGCAAGGACGGTGCGCCTCTGGCTATGCGTCTGGTCGCAGTCAAGAAGCCCGCCGGTGCAGTCGCGGCTTCGCGCCGTAAAGCCCGGCGCGACGCACAAGACGAAAGCCGCGTCATCTCCAAAGAAACTCTGGAAGCCGCGGATTGGGTCATTCTGGTCACGTCGCTCGCGCGGGACGAGTTCTCCACCAAGGATGTACTCGCGCTCTATCGACTGCGATGGCGCATCGAACTTGGCTTCAAGCGACTGAAGAGTCTGATTGGTCTCAAGACGCCACCTGGAACCGATCCGCGCTCCGCCAAGCCCTACTTGCTGGCACACCTCTTGATCATCCTGCTGCTCGAGCCGCTTGCCCGCGACTTCGAGGACTCTCCCCGCTGGACGCAGGCCGCCTGACGGCACCTGGCGCTTGGCGTGTTTTGCAACAACTCGTTGCATCCTTGCTACAAGCGATCATTCCACAACCAACCATCCGTTGCTTTCGCCGCAGAAAGCGAGCGCTTGGGCGGCACCTGCGCGAGCCTCCTCGAAAACGTCCGTATCAATCGATGCTCGCGCTACCTTAACGCCTATGCGGAAAACCCTGCGCCGATCGAGCCCTGCTCTAGCAAGAAAAGCACCCGATTGCGCGGCGGATACGCTGACGTATCTTTGCACCAGTCTCGCCGCCGTGCTGCAGGCAAGCGTCTCCACCAGCAGCCTGCCGGTACAGCTTTCCGCCCGCAGCTCCGATGCGACTGCCCTCGCCATCTCTCGCCCAGCAGCGGATCCTCGACAGCACTTTCAAATCTCAGGGCACCGGACGGCAAGCCATCGACGTCGACTCCGAGCTTGTCCGGAGAGAACGCGCTCGGAGGAAGATAGATATGCACGATCTCCGGTTGGTCGCCTGCGCGATCGACCGAACCTTCTCGCCACCCCGCAGGGCACAACCAAACCGTATCGCGGCGGCTGACGGTCCGGTTTGCGATCCCGGAAGCGACGCGTGATCGGCGATGCATGGTCCCCGGCGATATCGACGGCAATTTCGATGTCGGATTGGGAACCCCGCCAAGGAACGATGCTCTCGTAATGCGCGCGCAACTCGGCCGACAGGCCTGACCAGCCTCGGTTCGTCGATGACTGCACCAGCTTGGTCCGGCCATGGCGCCGCCAGAACTCGCAGTAAGGCCGCGGCTCGCAGTGGTCCTTCGTGGCGGGTCGCTCCTGTCTGATTTCCACGTTACGCCCCCACCTGCGCCGCCTCCAGGATCAACCCCGCGATTTCGTCGGCGTGCGAGATCAGCGCGAGATGGCTGCCTTTCACCTCGATGGTATTTGCGCCCATGCGCTTGGCCATGAAGCGCTGGAGGTCCGGATTGATGGTGCGGTCTTCGGTCGAGACCGCATAGAAGCTCGGCTTCGAGCGCCAGGCCGCATTGGCGGTCTTGCCCGTGAGCAGCGCCTTGTGGAACGGCTCCTGCACCGCATAGAGCACTCTTGCTTTCGCAGGCGGCAGGTCGCCGGCGAAATCGTGCAGGAAGGCTTCTTCCGACAGGCGGCCCTCGTCACCATCGAAAACGATTCCCGCGCTCGCCGGCGGCGTCGGAAAAGTCTTGGCCAGCCCGGTGTAATCCTCGCCCGCATCGGGCGCGCGCGCCGCCACATAGACCAGCGCCGAGATGTTCGGATGCACGCCGGCTTCGGTGACGATCATGCCGGAGAAGGAATGGCCGACCAGCACCGTCGGACCGTCCTGCCTTGCCAGTACGCGCTCGGCAGAGGTTACCGCCTCGGACAGCGTAGTCAGCGGGTTCTGCACGGCGGTGACGTTGAGGCCTGCGGCCTGCAGGCGCGGAATCACCTCCAGCCAGCACGAGCCGTCGGCGAACAAGCCGTGCACCAGCACGACATTGCGGGCTTTAAGTGGAGTTGTGCCTGCGGCGAAGCCGCGTTTGGCCATCAGCGAGGCCGCGCTCCCTGCGACAAGCGCGGCGGCGAATGTGCGTCTGGTCATCGTCATTGCATTCTCCTTTTCATGACAAGGCCAATCTTCGTGGCTCGACATAAAATTCGAAAATGCAGGGGCGTTGTTACGCGGAGTCACGGAGTTGTGTCGGCGGTTCGCCAAACTCCCCGAAACGTGTTGGCGGCACCGCTCATTCAGAGGTCTTGTCACGCTCCCGCACGATCACGTTTGCCCGCTCGTCATAGCCGGCGCGGCTGGAGTAGAACGCCAGCGCCATCAACCCCACGCTGAAAAGCAGCGAGAACAGGATGCCGGCCGCCATCGCGGCATATCCGATCGGCGGCACGTCGGTGCCATCGGAGGCATTCCAACCCAGCGTCGCCATCACGACGGAGACGATCAGCAACGCGACCATGCCCGCCAGCAGCACGTAGGACCACCTGCTCATGCCCCCTGGCGCTGGCACGCAGGTTTTGCCAATACAATTTCTCGAGAAAATGCCGCATGGCGCGATCTCCACTTCGCCATGATGAACCGCGAGGTCGCAACGATCTTTTCCATTCGCCCGAGAATTCAGGATTTGAACGGGGCAAACCGGAAGTCCTGACCAGCCTTCGCTTCAAACCCTTCCAGTGTCCGATTACGTCTTTGCGGACGGATCGGCTGCTGCCTGCTAGGATTCCATGTGCGAACAGGGACAGCGACCTGTGGACGCCGATGGTACAGCGCCGGGAACCAAGGGGACCGACTGGACGGCCGAGCAGGTCGCCGTCGTGGTCGCCAACTTTTCCTGATGCTCGAGCGCGAGCGCGTCGGCAACAAGATCAACAAGGCCGAACTTTACCGGCGGCTGGGGCGGGAGGTAGGACGGTCCGAGAAGTCGATAGAGTGGAAGCTCCGCAACGTGTCGACTGTCCTGGAGGAGCTCGGGATCGCCTGGATCCCGGGCCTATTGCCGGCCCACAACTATCAGGACTCCCTGGTGCAGTCCGTCGAGGTCTAGTTGGGCTTACATCCGATTCTGACGGACCCGGTGTCGGTGAAGCCGCGCTTCACGTCGGCGGAAGGGCCGGCCCTGGTGCCTCCGCCCGCGCTTTTGAACTCGGACCCGCAGGACCGCCAGCCCGTGCTCCGGCGGCTGCTCGGCAAGTACGATCCGGCAGCCAGGGACGATTTCAACCGCTCGCTGGGGCGCGCCGGCGAGGAGATGGTATTCAAGTTCGAGTACGACCGGCTCTGCCAGGCTGGCCGTCGTGACCTGGCCAAGGAGATGGATTGGCCCGCGGATCGCGGCGAAGACGATAAGGGCTACGACATTCGGTCCTTCGAACCGGACGGTGAGGAGAGCCTTCTCGAGACCAAGACCACCAACGGGCATGCGCGGACGCGGTTCTGGCTGTCCCGCCAGTACGAAGTTGCCGCCCAGAATCCGTCGACCTACCGCATTCGGAGGGTCTTCCACTTCGAAAACGGCGCCGAGATGTTCGACATCAAGCCGCCGCTCGACGCCGGCCTGTTGCTCATTCCGGACAAGTACGTGGCCGTGCCCAGGTGACAGGTCTGGTGGCGGCGGCCATAAAGCCGTGATCCCAAGAAGTCGACGGCCCAAGCCGAAAGGGAGTTGAGCTAGGGGCTCCGATCTTCGCAGCGACGGGCACCCAAACCGATCGGACCGGGCGGCTCATCCGCGACGATGTCGGCCCGCTGGTCGACGATGCTGCCATCGCTGTGAATCGGCACCGAAGCATGACCCGTCCAATGTGATGTGAAGCAGAGGCTTATCCTGCCGATCGGCGTCGGGACCCCTCGCCGATTCACACCAATGACGATGATATCGACAGTGAAGAGAACGTTGATGTAAGCGCCGGCCTGCACCGCAGCCATACCCCAAAGCTGATGTGCATCCCCGCCGCAACGGGAACGTGCGCCATCGAGTTGAGCCTGGGACTTCTGAGCGTGCAAAGAGGAGAGTTCAGCTACGTAGCTGAACACGTGAACGTTTTATAATGGACGATACGACCCGATCATAGGTTTCGAGCGCCGCCTCCGTCGCCAACTGGACCATTTCGCGGTAGGCAGCCTCGTTCACTTGAGTGAAACTGTCGCGGATTGCTTCGGCCAACTCTGCTTCGGTGACCGATGTTCGATTTACCTCTGTTTGTCTCGTAAGGTGGCTATACAGATTGAGACGGTACACTTCTGTCGAAAGTTGCCACGCCCAATCTTCGAGATGTAGTTGTTCAATCATCAGCGCTATGCGGAACCGGAGGGATGGAAAGGAATGACACCCGCGGGCGAGGAGCAGATAGCGGATGCAGATCGACTAGAAAACCAACCCTCGGTTGGCCCAATACGCTGCTCTGGTTGTGTCGGCTTAAGTGCGAGCTCGTAGCGCGCACGGTCGATCCGGAATAGCACATCGGTCAAAGAGTAAACGTGTCCTTGGTTGTCCCAAGCTGCGCCAGGTAATCCTGCAGCGGCTTCGGTAGCCGGTTAAACCAATCGGCCTCTTCACGCGGCTGCGGCAGCACGTGACCGTATTCCAGCATATCCGTCGGCTCCAGATTGCAGAGGTAAACCCAGATCTCCTCCTCCTTTGCATTGGTGATCCGCGCAACCTCCTTCATTATGCGCAACATCATCGCCTTCCGCTGAGCTTGGGTTCGGCCAGCTCGGATATCGCCTCGGATCCAGATCTGTCCTGCGGCGCGCGAACCGCCAAGGAAACGATCAGCAGGTTTCTTTTCCTCGATGACGACCTGTACAAAGTAACTTGGCGCGCCGGTCTCCTCTGTGAATCCGTGTCACGGCCTCGGCGATCGCGGCTTTTTGGCTGTCGTTCACGAAGCCTTCCGCGAGTGAGCACACATATGTTGGCATTTTGGCCTCCTTGCTGGCTTGCTTCATCATCCCAATGCGGGTCGCCACGACGGACTTGGTTGATACGAACCCGCGTCAAATAAAAGAGCCGAACCGACCGGGATCAGAACGCGTCCTGGGCGATCCCCTGGGCAAGCGATCAGTTTCCTTCGCCACTTCGGCCATATCGATGACGATGCCTAAGATGCGTTCATAACTTCCGCTTGTGCGCTCATGCAGAGCATTTCCACGAGTTCTCGTGACGAGAAGAGACTCCTGCGTTATGCAGCAAACGTCGTACGCGGAATCATCCATGTCGAAACCGTTCGCCAGACGCCATCGCCGAAATGTAGCTGATAGGCAATGAAGTCGCTATCCTCACCGTGCACCAGCTCGTAGCGATGGGACTTGGCAAGTTGCGTGGTCATCGGGTTCTCCTTTGTCGAACATGCTGACTAATCATTTGGTTGCGAAGCCTCGTTCGATCAATGCAATGACGATCATAATTTCATCAAGTTTACGAGAGGGCCGGCGCACAGAGATCGGCCTGCCGGGTCAGCTGATCCAGAAAGACGTGGAGAAACGTCAATACCCGGAGCGAGGCCAGGTTCGACCGTTTCCGGAGACGGTACAGGAGCCACCTTCGAGTACGGAATTGCGTCCACTTCACCGGACGCACTGGACCCAGATCGAAGGCAATCTGTCCGCGCAATGCGAGCTTCGCCCGACAACTCTGTTAGCGGACTAAGGATAATAGCCCGCGCTCGCCCGAACAAATCCGCGCGATCCTCGGGGGTCGAATCCAAAACCGTAACGGTGGCCGTCATACCGGAGATGAGCGGTACACCTTCGGGGACCTGGTCGATGGCAACGCGGACCGGTACTCGCTGTGCTAGGCGTACCCACGTGTAGATCGGGTCTACGTTCGGCAATCCCTGCGGTCCGCTTGCCGCATTCGAAACGCTGATACCTCGAGTGATGGTCTTCACATGACCCAGAATCGGCTGCGCGTATCCCATAAGGTGAGCTTCTAGCCGCTCCCCGATGCAGACACGTGCCATCTTCGTCTCTTCGAAATAGCCGTCTATCCAAAAGCTGTTCGCATCGATCACCGAGATATTGCTTGCGCCGGCGACTGCCTAGTCTCCGGCCCGCAGCAGGAGGTTGGTGACATAGCCGTCGACGGGACTCAGCACTTTAGTACGTCGGAGGTTCAGTTCTGCCTGGGCCAACTGGTGCTGAGCGGCGTCGTACGCCGCCTTTGCCTCCGCTGCACTCCCCGCATAGATCTGCTGCTGCTCAGGCGTCGTGGCCAAGCTCGACAGATTTTGCCGTCTGGCTGCTTCTGCCTGTTTGACTTCTAGGTCCGCAGCTCTTTGTTCAACCAATGACCGGGTCGTGCGCACGGCTATGTCGAAATCGAAAGGATCGATGACGTAAAGAACGTCACCTCGGTGGACGAACTGGTTATCTGCCACCTGGACTGAGACGATTTTCCCAGAGATCTGCGGCGCCACGTTTGCGACTTGGACGCGGACGCTTCCGTTTCGGGTCCAAGGAGCGGTCACGTAGTAGTGCCATGCGACTAAAGAGATAAAGATTGCGATCAACACCAATATGAACGTGGCTACTCGCCTACATGCTGAGACGAAGATCCGTCTGACCTCGTCGTGCAGCATGGGCTCGGCATCCACCACTCGCCAAGTTTCATTCTCGCTCTCAGCGCACAGATTGATGCCATCCCGCGTCGCAGCTGGCGACATGTCAGGATCCGGACCTGTTTCCGTGGGACCGTTGAAAGAGCCGGCTCGGCGATCCTCGTCGCGAGGGCTGTCGGGTTTTTTAGGAGCAGCAGCTTCCATGGAGATTTCCTAGAAGAACAGCACAAGCAATCCGAACATCGTGATGTATAGACAGAACTCGGCGAGTGGCGGATTGCTGAATAGCCGTTCAAATCCCAGCCCGGATAATAGCGGCCGCAATAGCAGCAAAAGCAGCAGCGCCATTACTCCGAACGCGACGATAGGCGAGATCAACAAGCAGCCTACTATGAAATCGCGGTGTACGTGAGTCATAGCCGAGCAGAATCTTGATCATCTGGATGCAGCCGTAGGCACGACGCACCCGCGGCTCCTCGCCGGGCGAAGCCGGCTCCCGCCAAGCCCTGTAGCAACTATTTCGCGGTCAGCGCGTCGATCCGGCGAATTCCGATCGTCTCGCGAATGATCTTCAGCCAGTCCTGGTATGAGCTTTGGGTGTTCTCCTGAACGTCCGCGAAACCGCTCTCCGGGTCTGACTCGTACATGAGATGCGCAAAGGCGCGCTCGATATCAGCCTTATTGCCGAGCTGCGATCGCGTGCAGACCACGACTAGCGCCTGCATCAATTTTTTTGATCGCTTGAGGCTGCCCGAGCCACGCCGAGCATCGAGGCGCTGCCGCTTTCGGCCATGCCAGGCTGAGCGGTGATCGTCCCCGCGCACATCGTGGCGGCTGGGCCAACGACGAGGCGCTTCACTACTCCCGCGCCAGCCTGCCCAGCAGGTCAGCGGCGCTCCTGATATCCGCCGTGTCCGATCCTTCGGCAAAGCCCTCCAGCGCTGATTCGAGCAATAGCCTTGCGTTCCTGCTACGACGCCGTTCAGCGAGAAGCTGCGCAAGATCAATCGCCGACCGCAGTTCCCACCCTTTCGCGCCCTTGTTGCGACTCAGCTTCAGTGATTGCAGTAGACAAGCTTCCGCGTCATCGATCCGCGGCTCCGGCATATGCAATTGGACGTTGCCCTTCATTCGCAGCAGCTCGGGCATGTAGATGTGATCACCGCTTTGCTCGACCAGGCGAATAGCATCATCGACTAGGATTGCGCTCTGCTCTATTTGTCCAAGCTTCAACAAGCCCTGAGCCAACGCGATGTTGAAGGTCGTGGTCAGCAGCTCGTAGCCAGCCTCGTGGAGTTCGCGGAGGGAAGCCTTGATCGTCTCGACCCCGCCTGCGGCATCGCCGCGCCGGATCGCGAGCTCGCCTTTGACGCCCCGGCCGACGGCGAGATAAGGTCCCATCGAGCGCGATTGGGCATGTGCAATGAAGCGGTCGATGTTTTCTTCCGCGCCCTCGAGATCACCGCTCCACAGATCGATCGATACCGCCCAGATCAGCGCAATACAGAGCGTGATTGGGTGGTCCATTTGCGCGGCTTCCGCAACAGTTTGTCGCGCCAGTGTCAGCGCGTCCGCTGGACTGCCCTGCAGCCAAAGCTCGCGCGCAAGCGTGATGCCCGCGCGGTTGCGATGATCGAAGCCATATACCGTGCTGACCCGTTCCGTTCCCGGACCGTTCCAGGCGAGCTCGACCACCTTCAGCGCATCGCGGTGCTCGCCGGCCAGATGCAGCGAGACGCCGAGGAGCGAATGGGCGAGCGCGATCGAGGCAGCATCGCCCAGCGACTTGGCGACCGAGACGCTCTGCTGCGCGTAGTTGAGCGCAGCATCGAACTCGCCCATCCGTTCATGGAAGATATGCATACGCCCGAGCAGCTGGAGCTGGTTGATCTCATCGTCTCGAGCCCTCGCGATGGCAAGGCTGCGGCTCAAGGCGCTGCGCGCCGCTTCGCTGCCGCCCCGCGTGAACATCAGGGTCAGGCCGAGGGCGGCCTGCAGGTGCATCTCCTCGCCGCTGTCGCGTGAGGCCCGATCGATCGCAACCAGCGCCCGTTCCGACCAGCGCCGGCATTCAATCAGCAGGGACATCGCGAGGAAGATCGGCGCCGCCGCAGCGGCGAGCGCGACGCCAATGCTGGCATCTCCGCCCGCGCCGAAGCACCACTCCAGCGCCGCGCGCACGTTGTGAAGCGCGGAGAAATGGACGGCGCGTTCGTCGGCGTTTGGCACGATTGCCCATGTCGTGCCGGCCCGTTCCAGCCAGCCCTGATAGTAAAGTGCGTGACGCGCGGCGAGTGCCGCGTCATAGGGTTCGAGCTCGAGCAGATACGCGCGCGTGGTGTCGAGCAGCCGATAACGCATCATGGCGCCGATCGGCCGTGGTGCGACCATCGATTTGGCGACGAGGCTGTCGACGGCATCGAACAGCCTGCCGCGACCAACATGCTCGTCTGGCACCACTTCGAGCGCTGCGTCGACGGTGAAATGCCCGGCGAAGACGGCGAGCCGGCGCAGCACGAGCCGTTCAACATCCGACAGCAGTCCGTAGCTCCAGTCGAGCGTGGCCTGCAACGTCTTCTGCCTGGGCGGCGCCGTGCGCTGTCCGTGCCAGAGCAGATTCAGGCGGTCGTCGAGCAGGGCGGCCGTCTGCGCCAGGCCGTAGGCCTCGACCCTGCCGGCGGCGAGCTCGATTGCCAATGCCATGCCGTCGAGCTTGCGGCAGATCTGCGCGACGATCGCGGCATTGGCATCGTCGAGCACGATCCGCGCGCCGCCGGCTGAAGCGCGTTCGAGGAAGAGCTGGAGCGCGGGATAGCTCTGCGCTGCAGCAGCCGTCAATCTAGAGTCCTCGGGCGGAACGGCGAGCGGCGCCAATCGATAGACCTGCTCGCCCTCGACGCGCAGGGCTTCGCGACTGGTGGCGAGGATATGGACGTGCGGCGCGGCATGGAAGATCTCCACAGCCAGCGACGCCGCCGCTCCGATCACATGCTCGCAATTGTCAAGGATCAGCAGCATCCGCTTGTCGCGCAGATGCGCCAGTAGCGCGGGCAGTGGATCGTCGCTCTGGGCCGGCAGCCCCAGCATCAGCAGGATCGACGTGATCACGAGATCGGGATCGCTGAGCGCGGCGAGATCGACGAAATGTGCGGCATCGGAGAAGGTTTCGAGCAGGTCGTGCGCGATCGCGATCGCAACTGCGGTCTTGCCGACGCCCCCAGCACCGATGATCGTGACGAAGCGCGAGGTGAGAAGCTTGTCGGAGATGGCGGCAACCACCTCGTCGCGTCCGATCATGCGCTGCAGCCGGTTCGGCAGCTTGACGGGCGGCAGCTCCATCGCTGGCGCGGGGCGCCGCAGGGCCGGAATGTCTCCGCGCGAGATCGGGGCCACGAAGCAATAGCCGCGGCCGGACAGCGTGGTGATGTAGCGGGCACCATCCTTGCCGTCGCCGAGCGCCTTGCGCAGTGCTGCGACATGAAAGCGCAGGTTGGCTTCATCGACGTTCATGCCGGGCCAAACCTGCGCGATCAGATCCCATTTACTGACGACCTCGTTCGGTCGCGACATCAGCGCGATCAGCGCGTCGAAAGCCTTCGCGCCCAGCGGCACCGTAACACCGTCTCGCGTCACTAGCCTTTCATGCGGCGTCACGGTGAACGGCCCAAACGATAATGTGGGGGTGGCAGCGCCGGCTGGCTCGGTCATGGCAAGATCTTAGGTTTCTCCGACAGGATCCGATAACCAGCTGATTGTGGTCCGGCAAGGCCATCCCGGTCGCGACCGCCGGGTCGCATGGGGCCGTTGTGAGACTTGCAAAGCTGGACCTCACAAATTCTCACAAGTCCAAACGGGTGCCTTGTGCGCGCCGCTGCTAGTCGGCTCGCGACGGCAAGGAGACCACAATGACGCAAACGGCTAAACTACTCTACACAGCCAGAACCCACACCTGCGGTGGGCGACACGACGGCACATCGCGCAGTTCCGACGGTCGCCTCGACATCATGCTGTCGCCGCGGGGCGGCGCAGGCATCGGCACCAATCCGGAGCAATTATTCGCGGCTGGCTGGTCGGCGTGTTTCGAAGGCGCGATGGAAATCGCGGCGAGCAAGCGGAAGATCGAGCTTCCGAGGAAGAGCGCGATCGATGCGGAGATCGATCTCGTGCTCGACGAAGGTGCTTACTTGCTTCGGGCGCGCCTCAACGTCAGCCTGCCGGGTCTCGATCCCGAGATCGCGCACACCATCATCGATGAAGCACACCAGACCTGCCCCTATTCCAAGGCCGTCCGCGGCAATATCGACGTCACGGTCGCGCTGATCTGACGCACCACTAACAATCTCAGGGACCCTGCACATGAAGCAGATCATCGACCAGCACCGCCGCAAGTTCTTCGGCATCGCCGCGGGAAGCCTCGCCATCGGCCTCGGCGCCGTCGGCCTCGCTCGCGCCCAATCGGGGGCATCGCGATCGTCCGCATCGAATGCGTCCTTCGGACCGATCAAGCAGATCGACGCCGGCGTTCTCAACGTCGGTTATGCCGAGGCGGGCCCCGCGAACGGTCCCGTGGCCATCCTGCTGCACGGCTGGCCCTATGACATTCACGCCTTCGTCGATGTCGCGCCGATCTTGGCCAAGGTCGGGTACCGCGTCATCATACCGTATCTGCGCGGCTATGGCTCCACGCATTTTCTCTCCAGCGAGACGCTGCGCAACGGCGAGCCGGCCGCGATGGCGCTCGATATCATCGCGTTGATGGACAAGCTCGACATCAAGCAGGCGGTGGTCGCCGGCTTCGACTGGGGCGCGCGCACCGCCGACATCATCGCTGCGCTGTGGCCGGAGCGTTGCCGCGCGCTGGTCTCGGTGAGCGGCTATCTGATCTCGAGCCAGGCCGCCGGCAGCGCGCCGCTGCCGCCGCAGGACGAGCTGCAATGGTGCTACCAGTTTTATTTCGCCACCGAGCGCGGCCGCGCCGGATACGAGAAATATACGCATGACTTCGCCAGGCTGATCTGGAAGCTCGCCTCGCCGCAATGGAACTTCGACGATACCACCTTCGCCCGCAGCGCGGCGGCGCTCGATAACAAGGATCATGTCGCGATTACGATCCACAACTACCGCTGGCGGCTCGGTCTTGCCCAGGGCGAGGCGAAATACGAGCATCTCGAAAAGAAGCTGGCGGCGACGCCGGTCATCGACGTGCCCACGATCACGATGGAAGGCGATGCGAACGGCGCGCCGCATCCCGAGCCGGGCGCCTATGCCAAGAAGTTCTCGGGCCGCTACGAGTTTCGTCTCATCACCGGCGGCGTCGGGCACAATCTGCCGCAGGAAGCGCCGCAAGCCTTTGCCAAGGCTGTGATCGAGGCTGACAGCGCCTGAGCATCGCTTGACTTCCTCGGTTCAGCCCCGCTGGCCGAGGATCGTTTTCTGCTCCCAGCCCGGTGAAGAATCATGAATTCGACTGAAACTAACAAGAAGACGTCCCCACTTGCCACGGCCATCGTACTCGCCGTGATTGTCCTTGCCGTTCTCCTGACCTGCGCGCCCTACTTCGTCGCGATCGCGCTCGCGGAGGGACCGACAGAGCACGCCGATGCCTCGCCAATCTTCGGCGTCACCATTCCGCCCAGCTACAAGCAGTGGGAGCTGATCGCCCCTGCCGAGGAGGCGGCTCCGCTTGACGAGCTTCGCGCCGTCGTCGGCAACCAGATCGCCATCGACACCTATAAGGCCGGCAAGCTGCCTTTCCCGGACGGCACCGTTCTGGTCAAGCGCGCCTGGAAGCGAAAGCAATCGCCGGAGTTCGCGTCCGCCACGATTCCCGGCTCGGCCACGACGGTTCAGGTGATGGTTAAGGATTCCAAAAAATATGTCGCGACCGGCGGCTGGGGCTTTGGCCGCTTTGTCGACGGCAAGCCGGTCGACGAGGCCCAGCATCGCACTTGCTTTGCCTGTCACGAAGCTCGCGCAAAGAGCCAAGACTACGTCTTCACGCGGCTCGCACCTTGAGGCGATCTGGAGAACACGTAGTGAGACAAGGAGCACCGACGATGTCGCTGCAGAGGTCATACTCGCAAAACAATCATGTCACCGCCGCAACAGACGTCTTGTCACGTCGCAGCCCGAGATCACCGGATCCGCGTTCGGGGGCCGAGGCAATGATGTTCTCCCTTGTGCATCTTGATGTTTCCCTAGCCATCGAGCCGCCCGCGCCCGATATGCGCACATCTGTCCTCGGCGAGCCGAGCTTCAGGGTATCCGCCAAGCCTCTTGCGCGAGCAGCCATTTGTTCTGATCGGGGCACTGCCGGCGAGGAGATCACAGACCCGGTGATGCAGCGCCTGTCTGATGCGCTCGCGGCAACGAGAGCCATGCACCATCCCGATTACGCCATCCTTCTCGACGCGTTGCGTCTAGCCATGCTGACCCGCAAGGCCAGCTGGGGGACGGTTGTCAGTCGGCCCCGGGACACGCGAGCCCCGGGAGACCGAGAAGGACAAGCCGCTCGGAGAGTGCGGTCGCTGCAGAAATGGCGTCTGAAGCGCGTGCTCGAACATATTGAAGACAATCTGGACGCTAAGGTCACCTTGCAGCATCTGGCCGCTGTGGCTGGCTTGAGCCGGATGTATTTTGCCGCGCAGTTCCGCGGCCGTGGGCATGAGGCCGCACGACTACTTCCTGAAGCGGCGGATCGACCGAGCGAAGGAGTTGATGCAGCGGGCCGACGTGTCGCTCATCGACATCGCCTTGGCCGTGGGGTTTCAGACCCAGGCTCACTTCACGACGGTATTCAAGCGCTTTACCGGCGAAACGCCATATCGATGGAGAAGCGCTCATCTCCTACAAGCCTTTCCGCTGCCGCGGGCCGATGGGAGGCCGTGATGAGCAACCCTGACATTCACTCGTTGCTGCCGCATATAGTTGGCATCAAGCCGGCCGTGGCACACGACGAGATACTGGGATTGTTAGAGATCGTTCGGGGTCTCGGCGCTTCGTATCGTTTCGCATCCGCGGAGCCCGGAGCAGGCGGCTTCCACGGGTGTGTAACGCTAAGGTTTTGTCGGCTTATGGCTGCCAGCATCCCGCATTGCCTAGCTAAGCAGTGTTTGGTTGCTCGAGTCCCGGTACCAAGCGCGACAGTATCGATCTCAGCGCCATCCTTCGTCCGCGTCAGCGTCTTCGAGCACCAGCGGGTGTCGAAACAGATTCTCTGTGTTACCGAAAGGAGCGCCGCCTAGTCCGCCTCCGACGGCTCGGTCATTATGTCCCGCACGGCCCTGCAGCAGAGGAGTAATAGGGCAAGTATCTATCGACGATATCGTTGGGACGTTGTGCGCCTTGGATGAGGGCTCCCGGGGTTTGGCCCGCGCCAAGCCCGTACAGGTCGAACGTGCTGCGGCCTAGGAGGAGGACGATGCAGACGATCGAGTCACACGGAGTGACTCCGGACGCTTTGGAGCGCGATCTCGCGCGCAAGCTGCAGGAGCAGGTCGTCGAATGGAAGACGATGCGGTCGCCGGCGCTGTCGCGCACGGCCGCGGGCGTGCCGGTCAAGCGGCGCTTCACCCGGCGGACCTGCCGGGTCACCCTTCCACCTGATAGAGGCGCAAGCGGCCGGGATCGTGTCGATGGCCTTGGCGGTGCTGCGAATGTCCTGGGCAGACCACAGCAGGGCGCCGGCCTGAGACTTTGCATTGGCGCCCCGCGGGGATAGGAATGTTTCCCACGGGAAAAGCTATGGACGATCTGTGGTTATATTTTCGACCCATGAATCTCAAGCACGATCCCGAGTGCGAGGCGGTCGCGGCGATGTAGCTCGCTGCGGAAGCCAGCGGCGACAAGCGGCTGAACTGGATCCGGGCCGCTTTAGCGTGGACCGAGCTTACGGGTTTGAGAGCCACCGCCGTCCGTGAACTCTGCAGGTCGAGCGAGCCCGCCTAATTGCCCTCTGGCGGGCACTCCGGACAGGTGTCGCCAATCGAGTTCAGCGCATCGCGCACCTCGGCCATGGCCGCTTCCGGAGGGACGTCCGCCTAATAGGGAAAGCGATTACCTTTGAGGTCTATTCGCATCAAGAGGTGCCGGAACCCGCGTCGGGCATAGGAATGCCAGGTACTCCGACTGCGCCGGGAGTCGCTCGAGGTCGAATGGTCGGATTCCAAACTCACACCTCGGGCGACGACTTCATCACCGATTTCAAGTTCATCCTTCTCTCGAAGCCAAGCGACGGTCTTCAGAAGACCGATCGCATCCCTCGGGACGACGGGACAGAGCCTCTTAAATCATTCTTTGCGGATGAATTGGGATAGCCGCAGGCCTGCGGGTCCATCCCGTCGTCGCGCGGGACGAAACGCAGGACCGTGGGCGCAAAGTCGTTTCGTTGCGGGTAGCTCCAAGACACACTTAGTCGCGTCGCCGGCGACGACGAGAACTGGCGGCGTGATGCAGTTCCATCTTGGAGGAAGCCGAAATGACGAAATGGAGACGTCGGATCGCGGCGGTCGTCGCTGCCGGGAGTATGGTCGGATCCCGGACTCATGCAGCTCCAGCCAGCCTCGCTCCTGCGCCGACGCGATTGCGCTACGGAATTGTTCGCCAGTCCCGCCCTGCTTCAAGAAAGGGACATTGATCAGCTCGATGAAGACCCGTCCGTCCTGCACGGGTTGAATGCCGCTGGCAATCTCGATTAGCTTTCGGGCGCCAGTCTCGGGGTCGGCTAAGGGGCCAGCAGATGTGTATTTCATGGTGGCGAGAGATACATTGAGTCGCCGTGCCGACCAACCAAGTGGGCGTCTTGGCTTCTATGAAGTTACTTCGGCTCTTGCCTGCCATCCAATTCGCGCGCGGCCAAGCTAAGCTCCAGCTCTCTGAGCTGTTCGAGCAAATGTTCTACGATCTCCTCGTAGTCAGATGGCGTGAGGGAATGCACGCCGCGCAACGTCAGTTGATTGTGGAGGATTGTCGCCATCATGGCTTTAACGCTCATGACCTCTCGCTAAAAGCTAATCGTCAATAAAAACAATCGGAAGAGTAGGCGCCAAACACTACGGGTGCGCAATGTCGTAGGATTACGGGCATGACGGACTTTTTGCAGTGCAAATGATGCATGCTCGACAAGAACGCTTTGCTCGCGGGGGCCGATCATTGATCGCCGAATGAATGTACTGGATTGCGCCGATTGTGATCGATGCGCGATTTGCAGGCGCAACGAACGCCGAATCGCGCTTCGTGGAGTTAAATTTGGTTCTGAGTCATAACTATAATGACTCCGACGCAAAAATAGAAAATAGGGTGCAAAAAACAAAAAAAGAGTGGGAGGAGTAGATGGATACTGTGTGTCGCCTGCGCGCGATGGCATCGCTGTGCCGTCAGACCGCCGCGCGTAATCCCGATAGAAGTTGGAAACTGCTCGCCGAAGCTGAGTATTGGGAGCATTTAGCGAACGGTGCGCTGCGCGATCACTTCAAACCGTGCACATCTGGCTTCTCGCTCCGAGCAATCGGAGATGATGCGAGCACCACGCAATCGGCGCACGGTATGGCGGCATGAGCGCTTTCGGTGCTCAAGTCGCTCGACGAAACACAGCTCTCACTTTTAAAAGCGTTCTGTTCTGGACGGAGGAGGTCTCGAACTTCCTCGCGGGGTACGAGCGAGTCAGCGGTTGGAATAGCAGAGTACATCACGAAATAAGCTGAACTATTTTTTGGCGGGGGTTGGGTTCATGGATAGCGTAGAGCGGTGCTTCGCCGCAGTGACGGCAATCGGTTTCTTTGTGACCGTCATCGGAGTGATATTGTTGCAAACGATGTGAGTTCTGCTTGGCCAACTCGCGACGAAGGCTCCGCGCAGCGGCAACGCGCCTGCTTCAGCAAGGTGGTGCAGCGATGCGCGGTTGAGGGAAAAGCCTCTAACAAAAAGTAAGGCCGCCTCCAGAGCGGCCTTAACTGTCTCCCTCATCCTTGCCCGCCTAGTCGCGGTCGTCGACAAGCAGCGGGCGAGGACCGGACGTTCGGCTCGTTCCGGCCTGTCATAGGATTGTGGCATAGCCGTTGCATAATAAACGGCAACTGGGATTTCAGTGCTCAGTTTGAAAATAGGCGCTGCCGAGACACGTATTTTGAGCTCGGCACCGCTGTTTTGCTGGTTCTCTTAATTCGGAGCCTCGGCTATGGCCTACGATGCCGTCACGGTGCAAATGCTCCGCGACGTTCTTGATGAGGTTCTTTCCAGCCCGCCATTCACGCTCCAGCAGCAGCGGTCGGCGTTGGAGGTCGCTGAGCGCATTCTCAAGCTCGCTTCCCAAGGCGAGCGTCGGCCGGACAATATTAAGCAACACTTGCGTAACGAGTTTTTCACGTCGGAGCTGACCGGCATCGAAATGGAAGACTAGCGCTGACTGCCAGACCGTAGCATCAGAGTCGAATATCCGCGCTATGGGCCGCGATGATTTGCGGACCCTGCCCCTCCACATGCGGAAGGCGAACCTTGCAGCAGCTACTGGCGCGCCGGCCGGACGGCATCAGCGCAAACCCGTCGTGCCTTCGACACGGCGGGCTTGCTTTCGGATGCGGTTCGCGCGGCAGCTTGCGGCACGGCCGCCAGGGATGCCGCTCCCCCGACGGTCAGCAGGAGCGAACGGCGTGATACCCCGCCCGACGTTTCTTCTGTCTCGACGGCGCCGTCGATGAACGGCTCATGGTTGGTCATGGTGGTCTGCCATCCCTCGGATAAGCCTGCAAATGGGCATGTTCCCAAGAGAAGTACCGTTCGGATATTGCGGCGGCTATCGCACTCTTGCGATAAATTGCCGCCGGGCGCTTACAGCGCTCGCCGGAATGCGGAAGGGGTTACTCCCACCCTCCTTCGGAAAGTCGCAGCGAAAGCCGATGGAGTTTCGTAACCGACTGCAAGCGCGACCTCTGTGACGCTCAGCCTCGAGTGGGCGAGAAGTTCGCGCGCGCATTTCATTCGTTGCCCGGTCAACCATGCATGCGGGGTTTGGCCGGTCGACTGCCGAAAGGCTGTGCAGAAGTGAAACCGGCTGAGACCGACGAGGGCGGCGAGTTCATCAAGCCCGACGTGGCGGTTGAGATTCTCCTCGATGAATGCGGTGACGCGCTTCACCTGCCAATCGGCGAGCCCACCCCTTCTGTCCTGAGCAGGCAACCCGCCAAAAGACGAATGCTCCTGGACCAGCCGCAAGCACAGGAGGTCGATCGCTTGCTCCACGAACAGGCGGGACGAGGCGCTGTCCCGCTCCGCCTCATGGCTCAGGACATCGAGCAACCCCGCCGCCGCGGGATCGGCGAAAGCCACACGCGGCAGAAGTTCGACGCGCCTTCCGCCCGCGATCTCATCCGCGCACGCCTGAAGGCGTTCTTGCGTGAGGTACACGTGCGAAACCACGACGGGCCCTGCGATGTTCCAGTGGCCATCTACGCCTTGCGGAATGAAAGTGAACGCTCTCGGGTTTGTCCTGGAGTCCAGGAGTTTGTTCTCGACCCGCCAGGATATCCGATGCTGCCCTTCGTAGCAGCCGACCGCGATGTGTCCGGTCACGCCGCGCATGTAATCCTCTTTCAGGCCTCCGTGCGCCCACTTCGGCGTCAGGCGCGCATCGCCCTTCAGAACCTCGGACAGCAATATGGGCGGCTCGTCCAAGATACGCGCCATCTCGGCGGCCGCATCGGGGCCGAGGTGGTCGGCTTCCACCCGGGACAGGCCAGACGGATTCGCAGTATTGCTTCGGGAACGGAGCAATCGCTGATCCAAACTGACGCCCTCATCTCGGTTGAGTGCTGAACTATGCAAGAGAGACGCCATTATGCAGAAAAAGGTTCGCGACGCCACAAGGGCAGCGCCCGACCAACATGGCAGCCTTCAAATTGATCAGCCGATCATTGGTCGTGGCGTACGCTTTGCGAATATTTTGGGCTATGCGGACTTCCGCTGCGGCCTCCGGCGGACGCCTTCTTCGGCTTCTTGGCCGGCTTGGTCGCCTTCGCCGGCGCGGTCTCCTGACCGACAGACCGGCGCAGCGCTTCCATCAGGTCGACGACGTTCGTCGCAGCGGGCTTGGATTTGGGTGTGATCGGCTTGCCGGCGCGCTTCTGGTTGATGAGGTCGATCAGCGCAGTCTCGTAGTGGTCTTCGAACTTATCGGGATCGAAGCGCCCCGCCTTTTGATTCATGATGTGCTTGCGAGATCCAGCATGTCCTTCGTGACTTTCACGTCTTGGATGTCGTCGAAACACTCCTGCTCGCTGCGCACCTCGTAAGGGTAGCGCAGCAGCGTGCCGACGAGCCCCTTGTTCAGCGGCTCGAGCCCGATGATGTGCTCGCGGTTGGTCAGCACCACCCGACCGATCGCGACCTTGTTCATTTCGCGGATGGTCTCGCGGATCACCGCGAAGGCGTCGTGCCCGACCTTGCCGTCCGGCCTGATGTAGTACGGGCGGATCAAATAGCGCGGGTCGATGTCCGCCTTGTCCACGAACTCGTCGATCTCGATGGTGCGCGTCGACTCAAGCGCGATCTTCTCGAGCTCCTCCTTCGAGACCTCGATGAACTGGTCCTTCTCGAGTTGGTAGCCCTTGACGATGTCCTCGTTCGGCACCTCGTCGCCCGTATCGGCGTCGACCTTCAGGTACATGATGCGATGGCCGATCTGCCGGTTGAGCTGGTTGAACGAGATCTTCTCGGATTCGGAGGTGGCCGGGTAGAGCGCCACGGGACAGGTGACCAGCGAGAGACGGAGGAAGCCTTTCCAGTTGGCGCGGGGTGCCATGTACGCAGAACTCCGTTGGGCCTCGATTCAAGACGAACGGGACGCCTAGGTTCCGACATCTCGCGACGGCCTTCTAGGCATCGATTTCCCGGCGGATCAGATCGCGGTGTCCGATGTGCGAGGCCAGCAGCATCCGGAACGTGCCGAGCACGTCATTGGCCAGCCCAGCCGGATGTCCGGCCCGTTCCAATTCTTCCACGATTGCGAGCTGCCGGGCGACATGGTCCTCCGCAAGCGCGACGTGACGCTCCGCTTCCGCAAGGTGCCGGTGCGCCATCAGCGGGTCCATCCGCGCAGTCTACTCCAACGGCAAGCTGGTCCGGCATTAAAACCCAAGCGAGGCCGCTTGACTCCACGTGAACAAAAAGGGAACATAGCGCATGCCCGCTGCGCCAGAAGCCACAACGCGCGTCGAGGGGGACGTGGAGCTCGCCGCCGACCAGGCGATCACGGCCTGCGGCGGCGATGCGCACAAAGCCGTGAAGGCCCTGATCGTCGCCAACGACTTCCTCGAGGCCCAGCTCGACGAGCTCCGGACGAAGGTGTCGACCGGCTACTCGCGGGGACGGCTCCCAGGAGCCCGAGAACGCAAAGACGAGGCAAATGGCTGATGTGACCTACTATGTCGCTCTACCGTTCGTTTTCTCCGACGAGGGCCTGGCCGCCAGCGAGGCGACGGAGTGCCTCAGCGCCAACGCCGCAGTCATGCGGGCGGAGGCGCTGTCCCGGAAGCCCGGTCACGCCGGCGCAATCGCGTTCAGTCGGACCGGAGACCCCTCTAGCGGCGACTTCAGGCACGCCAAGCTGATCCGGAAGTGCGGCGAGGTGCCCGACGACCTCAGCGCGCTGTGAGGGCCTACGTCTGACGTCGTGCTCCTTCATGATCTGGCCGACGTCCGGCTCGTCGACCGTGGAAGCTCGCGCATCAGCAGATCTTCCTGATATAGATTTGGCGGATCCTTCACTTCCATTCGAAAGAGGAACAACGTGGCAAAGACCCAGCCCGAACCTGTCCGCGATCCGAAGGCCGATCATCTTCTGACCCCGCAAAACTGCGTTCTGGTCCTGATCGACTACCAGCCTGAGCAGTATTCCAGCGTGACTTCATCCTCCCGTGAGGAGATCACCCTCAATGCGGTTGCGCTGTGCAAACTCGCTCAGGCCTACGGCATCCCTGTGGTGCTCTCGACGGTGGCGGTCGATATGGGCGTGAACGAAGGCACGATTCCGGAGATCCGCGCGGCTCTGCCGGGAGTGGAAGAAATCGACCGCACGGGCGTCAATGCATGGGAAGACGATGACTTCCGCAAGGCGGTCCAGGACACCGGGCGACGCAAGGTGGTCATCGGAGCGCTCTGGACCGAGGTCTGCCTCGCCTTTCCGACGCTCGACATGCTGGCCGAAGGCTACGAGGTCTATCCGGTCGCCGACGCGGTGGGCGGCATCTCGCCGGCCGCGCACGAACGCGCGTTCGACCGAATGATCCAGGCCGGGGCAAGGCCGATCACGGCGATCTCCTTCGGTTGCGAGATCATGCGCAACTGGGCGCGGGGAGATTCCGACAAGCTGCGAGAAGTCATGCGATGGTATTTCCCTCAGCATCGACGTCTGCACAAGTCGCTTGATGGATCAGGCGGAGCGCCGATCTCGACCGGGCTGACTGCTGCTTAAACCTCCGAGGAGCTTGCCGGTCGTGCTGTTGACGAAGTGAAGCGCCATGCAGGCGGGACACCGCACGGGCATGTAGGTGTTTTGCGGCGGCGCCTCCGGCCGATCGTCTTCCAGCCGCTGCTGCACGTTCATGCCGGTGCGCGGACACTTGAACAAAACCTGGCGCTCCATGAAGCGAGCATGCGCCCGCTCGCGAGCCTGCGAAATTGCGGTCGACTACCTAAGGTCCTCCCCTAAGGAAGCGGGACTGGGTTTTGAGATGGCTCAAGGCGCCTAGCCGTCTCTCCCCTAGGATTTGTGCACGCTGGCGCGAAGCGCGCTGGCGCCGTGACGAGCGGAGCCCGGACTCCTAGGCGCTCCGGACCCCGCTTCGCATCAGGGCACCGACCGCGAGGACGGGCCGGCTCCGGAGAGCGGCTCGCCGGCAGTTCGATGGAACGAAGGCCGGGACCGCGGGTTGGAGGGTCACAGCCCCTGGCTAGAAAAGCGGACAATTGGCCCCGGCGATCCTTTGGACGCCGGGGCTGATTTCCGTCAGGGCGCCGAGGAAGGAGCGCTAGAGGAGAGCCGAGATGTCGCCGAACATACCGTCGGATGACCTGGCTGCGCTCGTGCACTACGCGCTCCACACCACGCGCGCCACCACGGTCTGCCCCTCCACGACGATGTCACCATCCGCGTCGGCGACGATGCAGCCGAGAGCCACGCGCTCGAGCGCGCCAAGCGCATCGTCAAAAGCGACGGGACGAGCTGCGAGCCAGAGGTACTCAGGGAGGAAATCGGCCGCCAGCTCTCGCTCACCGCCGATGGGCGATGCCCAAAGTGCGACCGGACTGGTCCGGACTAGGACTCGTTCGGCGGCTTCAGGGGGCCTTCGATCCAGCCACGAACCGTCGGCGAACGCATCGGGTCGCCATCGCAAGTCACGCAAACATACCGCTGCAGCCCCGCTTACCGTCCGCGACAGCCGTCATCGGTTTGCCGCACGTCGGGCACAGCTTCCGGTTCGGAAAGAGCACAGTCATCGGATTTTCCCTGCCGGCTACAGCGTAGTTCCATCCGACCCGCGGGCGCAACAGCGTCGCGGAAAGTTGTACGCGACTGCCGAAGTCCTTGACCTCACCGCCGCCGAATAATGAAATGCAGTTTTCAGTGATTGTTGCGGGGGTGGCGTCGTGGAAGAGTTCTACAGGGGCTTCGCGCAGCGGGCGCGCGATCTGGCGGAGAAAGCGGATCCATTCACCAAGCGGCGGCTGCTCGATTTGGCCAAGCGGTACGAACTCAAGAGCAGCGGATCAAGCTACGGACGCACGCCGCCGCCGCGCGCAACGCCGCCGAACGTGCTGTTCTCCGGCTCGGGCGAAGCATGAGCACCGGCCAGGTCGGCGAGATCAGGTGCGAGGCTTGCAACGGCACCGGCTCCGCCGCCGGTACGCCAGCCGGCGCCGGGCCGCAAGATCTATGCCGGCAAGTGCACGACTTGCAGAGGCGAGGGACGGAGACTCCGCCCCCATGAGCCAACTTTCCTCCGCCGAATAGGAGCCGACGGCACGCACTTGCGTTGCCAGCGATGCGACGACGTCGGATCGTTCTCGGAGGTGAATTCAGGCTGGCTCTGATACTGATCGCAGTCGGACTTCTCCTGATGGCCTCCGGCGGAAGGGCGCTCGCCCATGACCAGTGACGAGCGCCGATCATGGCTCATCACCGCCACATCTTCGGCGCGTCGCTGAGCGCCTTCCGGCCGACCTGCATCAAGCTGTCCGCCGTCGCCTCGCCCTGCCTGGCCGCTTCGAGGATCTTCGCGGCTACGTGCGTGCGGGTGCCGGTTTCGTAACGCGACACGGTTTGACAGACATCGTCGAGGACCGCGCGCAGCAGCGCGGTGGTCTGGGCGTCGAACATCGGAGAGAGCCCCTCAGTCGTTGGAGAATGAGGATAACCGGCGCCGCGCGTTCCCGGATTCAGGAAAATTAAGATGCATCGCAAAAACTTAGCGAGCGCGCCGGCCCAAGAACGAGGCGGAAGCAGGCTCACCAGCGACTGGCGTGAGGGAACGATTCAGGCCTGCCAGGTTGAATCCGCATGTGTGCCGTGGCGTTGCGTCAGTCTCGTTCGGAAGTATCGCGCGTCACCGCCGCCCGCAAAACCGCTATTCCAGGTTACATCGAGCCGTGCGACCCCACGCTGCGCGAGAAACCGCCCCCTGGGGAGGGTTGGGTCTACGAAATCAAAGCGGACGGATATCGCGCACAGCTGCATCTCCATGATGGCGATATCACAGTCTATTCGCGGACGGGACTCGACTGGACGGAGCAGTTCTCCTCGATTGCAGCCTCGGCTCATAAGGTGAACGCGAAGAGCGCGATCATCGACGGCGAGGCCGTCGTGTACGGCAGCGGCGGGCTGCCCGACTTCCAGCGGCTCCGGCGCGAGCTCGGCCGCAAGCAGAGCGAGCGTGTGCGCTACCACGCCTTCGATCTCCTGTACCTCGACGGCTACGACCTACGTGGCGCGGCCTATGAGGATCGCAAGCGTCTGCTGCAGCAGCTCCTCGCGAACGCACCGGAAACCTTCGTCTATGTCGAGGCTCTCGAGGCGGACGGCGATGAGATCTTCGCGAAGGCCTGTCAGCTCGGACTGGAAGGGCTGGTCGCCAAACGGCTCGGCCGCCCATACCGCTCGGGCCGGCAGGAGACCTGGATCAAGCTGAAGTGCAAGAAGAGCGAGACCTTTCCGATCGTCGCCTTCGTGGAAAAGCTGGGAGCCCATCCGCGCAAGATCGCCTCGCTGTATGTGGGCCGCCACAAGGACGGCAAGCTCGTGTATGCCGGCAAAGTTCGGACCGGATACACTGAGACGACCGCGCGCGAGTTGCGCGAGCGGCTGGATCCGCTGATCCGACGAACCTCCCCGCTCGACGTCCGGATCAGGAAGCCGAAGGCGACATGGGTCGAACCGGCCGTCGAAGCTGAGGTGGAGTATGGTGCGCTGACGGACGACGGCCTGCTGCGGGAAGCGGTGTTCAAAGGTCTTCGGGGCGACCTAGCAGTGCGGACGGTGAAGGCGCCGCGGTCGGCGCCATCCTCCGCCGGATGGCCGAAGCTCGGGGTGCCCAAGGAAAACATCCTCCAGCTTCTTCCCGACGCGGTCGTCCCTTCCAAGGAAGAACTTGCGAACTATTGGAGGCGGGTATGGAACAAGGCGCTGCCGCACCTCGGCCACCGGCCCCTCAAGCTGGTGCGGCACGTGCACGGCACCACCTTCTACCACAAGGGGCCGCTTCCGAAGGACGTCCCGGAAGCCGTGCACCAGCTCCGCATCCAGAAGCGCGATGGCGGGCAAGGGACGCGCCTCTGGGTCGACAGTCTTGATGGCCTTCTCGGCCTCGTGCGGATCGGAACCGTCGAGCTGCACCCCTGGAATTCGACGGTCGAGGACTTCGAGCATGCCGACCGCATCGTGATCGACCTCGATCCGGGCGAAGGCGTGGAGTGGCAGGAGGTCGCCGACACCGCGCTCGAGCTTCGTGCCCTGTTGAAGCGAGAAGGGCTCGACCCCTGGCCGAAGCTGACCGGTGGCAAGGGCGTTCATCTGATGGCGCCGCTCGATGAGCCGATGCTGCACGATCGGGCGCACCGGATCACGCGCGGACTGTGCTCCGAGTTCGCCGCGCGCAATCCCGATCGCTACATCCTCTCAGCGCAGGCAAGGCGCGCTCGGCGGATCTTCCTCGACTATCTGCGCAACGGACGCGGCACGACGGCCGTCGGCACCTATTCGCCGCGGGCGCGGGAAGGATTTCCGATCGCCGCACCCGTGAGCTGGGCGAGCCTGGAGAAGGGCATCAGGCCGGACGCGTTCACGATGGATAGCCCGTTTCGGGTAAAGCAAAGGAGGCCCCCATGACGGACGCGTTCGACCGTTGGATCGAATGGGCCAAGAAACCGCCCGGCGAAAGACCCGGGCTTCCGTCCGAAATCCACGCCACCCTTCGATCGCTCCCGCGAGAGGATCGCGCCGATCGGCAGAAGGTCAATGCCGCAGTTGAACATCGGGCTGAGCTGAGTCGGACCCGAAGGACGGCGTGGGTTTATCTCAACGACTACGAGAGTGGAAAACAGCGGAACGTCGGCGACCAGGAATGGGTAAAGGTGTTTGCGTCCGCAGAGGCGGCCGATAGATGGTTCGACAAGCACGATCCCGAGGGCGTTGCGTGGGAATACGAGATCGAAGGCGGGCAGCGGCAAACTTCCGTTTGGATCTATCTCGCCGATGAGAATTCCAGAGCGATCGGCGACACTTCCTGGGCCAGGCTCTTCGCCTCCAAGCAGGCCGCCGACAAGTGGCTCCAGCACAATGCTCCCAACGATGGCGGAGGCCTTTGAGCCGGTCGGCGGACTACAGGGTGCTGCGTCGCCCGGTGCCGCGGTCCGCATCCCAGCGGACCGTCGGGCAGGATTGCAGGACCGGCATCCTTCTGGACACCGAGACGACCAGCCTCGATCACGCCAAGGACGAGATCATCGGGCTCGGGATGGTCAAGTTCGACTAGGATGGTCGGATCGTCGGCGTCCGTGACACGTTCTCGGCCTTCAACGGGCCGAGTGCGCCCGCGTCCGCTTCGGGCAGATCGTTCGCCCTCAACCCGCGCGGCAGCGAGGTCAGCAGCAGGATCGCGCAGAGCACGCAGACGCTACCGATCGCGTAAAGCGCAGGTGTGGTGCTGCCGGTCCAGTCCTTGACCGAGCCGACCATCACCGGGCTCACGATTCCGCCGACTTGGCCGAGCGTGTTGATCAGTGCGATGCCGCTCGCTGCGCCCGCTCCCGTCAGGATCTTTGGCGGCAGGGTCCAAAACGTTGGGATCGCTGCAACCACGCCGGCGCCGAGGACGGCAAGCGCCCCCACCAGCGTCACGACATTCTTGTCGAAGGCTCCGCTGGCGAAGAAGCCGAATCCTGCGGCCAGGATCAAGGCGGCCACGAACTTCGGACGTTCGCCCGAGGCATCGGACATCCGCCCGACCACCAACATGCTGATGGCACCGCACACATAGGGAGCGGCCGTCAGGAAACCGATCGCCGCCGCGCTGCCAACGCCCGCGGCCTTGATCAGATCCGGCGCCCAGAAATTCAGCCCGTAGGATGCGACCTGGATCAGGAAGTAGATGAAGCCCAGCAGCAGCACGCCCGGCATCAGCAGCGAGCGCCACGCCGAGCGCTCGTCGACCTCGCTCTTCTGCCGGTCGAGCTGCACCGAGATGATACGACGTTCGTCGTCGCTCAGCCACTTCGCCTGCTCGATGCCGTCATCGAAGCGGAACAGGACGACCAGGCCGAGCGCAACGCACGGCAGACCGCCAGCCACGAACAGCCATTGCCAGCCGGCGAGACCATGCAGTCCGTTGAGATAGTTGAGAATGAGGCCGGAGATCGGCGCACCGATGATCCCTGAGAAGGCGGTCGCGAGGAAGAATACCGACGTCATGCGCCCACGGTGCGACTTCGGAAACCAAAGTGTCAGATAGTAGAGAATGCCGGGTGCAAATCCTGCTTCCATGGCGCCGATCACAAACCGCAGTGAGTAGAACTGCCATTCGCTGCGCACGAACACCATGGCCGCGGTGGCGATGCCCCAGGAGATCATGATGCGGGCGATCCAGCGCCGCGCGCCGAAGCGATACAGCAGCATGTTGCTCGGCACTTCCAGCAGGACGTAGCCGACGACGAACAGGCTTGCGCCCAACCCATAAGCCGTGTTGCTGAGCCCGAGATCGGCTTGGAGCGCGGCTTTGGCGAAGCTGATGTTGACGCGGTCGAAGAACGCGAAGAAGTAGCAGACTATGATCAGCGGCATCAGCCGCCAGGCAATCTTCCTGATGACCCGATGTTCGGAGATCCCGGTGTCCACATGCCCGATGGCCGCCGCTGTCATGGTCATGGTTTCCTCCTTATGTTATTTGAGATTCTGAGTTGTTGGATGTTCAGCCCGAGTGCCGCAATCGCTCCGGAAGCGGATGCAGGTCCGAGGCGGGGCCGGCCTTGGCGACCTGACCGGGCACGTCATGCCCGACCAGTCCGGTCAAACGGCATGACACGTCAATCAGGCCTCGCAGATCGAGGCCGGTCGCGAGGCCCATCTCCTGGCAGAGATTGACAAGATCTTCGGTACAGACATTGCCGGTAGCCCCGGGTGCAAATGGGCATCCGCCCAAGCCGCCGAGCGCCGCATCGAAGCGTCGCGCTCCAGCATCATGAGCGGCGAGCACATTGACTAGCCCCAGGCCGCGGGTGTTGTGGAAGTGAAGCGTCAGCTTGTCCGCGGGCACCAGCAGCAAGGTCCTGGCCACTAGTTGAGAGACCTGGTTCGGATTGGCCATGCCGGTCGTATCGGCGAGCGTGATGCCGTCGGCGCCGAGAGCGAGATAGCGGCTGACGATGTCCAGCACCTTGTTGATCGGCTGCGCCCCCTCGAACGGGCAACCGAACGCCGTCGCGACGGTGGCGTTGAGCAGAGCGCCAGCTTCGTGTGCGGGCCCTGAGATTTCGGCGAGCGACGCCAGCGAGCGCGCATGCGTCATGTTCATGTTCGCGCGGTTATGGGTCTCGCTCGCCGACATCACGAAGTTGAGCTCGTCGGCGCGTGCCGCCAGCGCCAGCTCGGCGCCGCGCCGGTTCGGGATCAATGCGGTGTAGACCGTACCCGGCCGCCGCGTGATGCCGGCGAAAACCTCGGCAGCGTCGCGCAGCGACGGAACGGCCGCTGGCGAGACGAAGGACGACACCTCGATGCGGGCGAAGCCGATCGCGGACAGGGAATCGATCAGCTTGATCTTGTCGGGCGTCCCGACCCATTTCGGCTCGATCTGCAATCCGTCGCGCGGCGCAACCTCCTGAATGACGATGGCGGGTAGTGCGGCGGTCATTGCACCGCTCCAGTGCGGCGCAGCCGCGCGATGTCAGCCTCCTCGAGACCGAGACCCGACAGAACCTCGTCCGTATGCTGACCGAGGGTGGGGCCTGACCATCTGACGGCGCCTGGCGTGTCGGAGAACTTTGGCGTAATCCCCGGCATCTTTACGGTGACATCACCCGGCAGCTCGGTCGGCAGGATCATCTCGCGAGCCGCATAATGGGGATCGCTGACGATGTCTGCGACCGAGTAGATCCGTCCTGCGGGAACGTCGGCGCCGTCCAAGACCGCCAGAATCTCCTCCATCATCCGCGTCGTCGTCCACGCGGTGATGGCGGCGTCCAGGATGGCGTTGCGGCGAACGCGCCCGTCATTGCTGGCGAGCGATGGATCGTCGGCGAGATCCGGCCGGCCGACGACCTGCATCAGGCGCCGGAAAATCGCATCGCTATTGCCGGCGATGACGACGTGCTGACCGTCCGAACTCGGATAGGTGTTGGAGGGGCTGATACCCGGGAGAGCGCCACCGGTGCGGGTCCTGACATGCCCCATGAGGTCATATTCGGGGACGAGACTCTCCATCAGATTGAACACGCTCTCGTAGAGCGAGACGTCGACCACCTGGCCACGCCCCTGTCCGGTCTTGACCCGCAGCAGCGACATCAGAGCGCCGATCACGCCGTGGAGCGAAGCAAGGCTGTCGCCGATGCTGATGCCGACACGAGCCGGCGGACGTTCCGGATCGCCCGTGGTGAAGCGGAGGCCCCCCATGGCCTCGCCGATCGCGCCGAAGCCGGACCTGTCGCGGTAAGGGCCGGTCTGGCCGTAACCGGAGATCCGCACCAGCGTCAGGTCGGGATTGAGCCTGGACAGCACATCCCAGCCGAGGCCAAGCTTCTCGAGGTTGCCCGGCTTGAAGTTCTCAATCACGACATCTGCCTGAGCCGCAAGGCGAAGCGCCACTTCGCGGCCTTCTGGCGACTTCAGATCGATCGCGATCGACTTCTTGTTGCGCGATTGCAGGTACCACCAAAGCGAGGTGCCCTGATGCAGCTTTCGCCAGCTGCGCAGCGGATCACCGGTGCCGGGCTGCTCGATCTTGACCACCTCGGCGCCGAACTCGGCGAGCAGCCGCGCGGCAAACGGCGCGGCAATCAAAGTTCCGAGTTCGACGACTCGAATTCCGGACAGCGGTCCATCCATGGCAGGCGCTCCTCGACGATCTGTTTCGTCGAGATGTCGCCGACCAGGAGGTGTTGAGTCCAATAGTCGTTGATGAAGGAGCGTTCGCGGATGACGAACGCCGCAAAATTAGTGGGCGCTGACCGATGGAGAGCGCAGATGCGCGAGCATCAGATGGCTCGTTGCCGACAAGCCCGCAGGATCTCTCGCAACCAGCACCAGTTCGCGGTCGGCCCAGTCGTCGCGCAACGGAACCGCCGCCAGACCCATGCCGTGGCTCAGCACCTCGAACGCACGATCCGGAATGAGACCGATGCCCATGCCTGCCTGCACCATGCGGCAAACCGCATCGAAGCCGGGGACATGAACACGCAGTCTGATCGATTTGCCGATCTGCTGCGCGGTGTATTGCGAGCGCAGATAGATCGAGCTGGTCGCGAACAGGCCGACATGATCGTAGTCCAGCGTATCGGCAAAGGTGACCTTGCCGGACCTCGTCAACGGGTGATCGGACCGCACCACGATGACGAGGCGATCCCTGCGGTATGAGAAGCGTTCCAGCCCGCGGGTCGACACATCCGCTGAGCAGATGCCGATCTCGGCTACGCCCTCCTCGACACCGCGAACCACCTCGGCGCTTGCCCGCTCCTGCAAATCGAGGCGCACCATCTCGTGCGACCGAAAGAATCCCGGCAGATCGTCGGGAAGGAATTCGACGATCGAGGACAGATTGGCCAGCATCCGCACGTGTCCGCGCACGCCTCGGGCGTGCTCGGCCATGTCGACCGCGATCTTCTCGACGTTGAGCAGGGTGACGCGCGCATGATGCAGCAGCGATTCTCCCGCAGGCGTCAGAGCCATCCCGGTCGGGTGCCGCTCGAACAGGGCAACCTCGAGCGCCTCCTCGAGATCATGCATGCGCTTGCTAACTGCGGATGCGGCAATCGCCTCCCGTTGCGAGGCGCGCGTCAGATTACCCTCTTCGCAGATGGCGATGAACAGCCGCAAGGTGGTGAGGTCGATGCGCCGAACGAGATCAATCCTGTGTGACGACGTTGATCGCGGCGGCATTGTTTTCTGTTGCATGGTCGGCTTTCCCAACCTGCAAGATAAGCCCTCCAATGTGGAGCGTTTTCTCAAACTTCACGGCGCCATCGAGCAAAATTAGGATAGAATCTCAAAATGCGTCCAAAAATCTATTTTTTATTTCAACCGAGTTGGTGCCGCTGTGCAGCGCGCATTTAATCCGCATCCACTCAGCTGCGCTGCATCACCCGAGCTGCCGTTGAGGTCATGCCTTAGAACCAGCGCCTGATTCGCGAGGGCGAACAGTTCCGCGCTCTCAATCTTCGCGCTCGCAATCTGCCGAGCTTGCCCGCCCTGTTTCCGGCCTCCGATCGTCCGCAATTAGCCCGAAAGACAAAATCGCGACGGTCTAATTTGGCATGCCCCGTCCGCTGACGCGTCATGAACAGAGATGGCAACCCGCAGCACTCGCGGTAATTAGCTCGATACGATCCTGTATAACGTACGACAAGGCAGCGATCGCATTCCACATGAAATCGGCAATAGTTCAGATTGACATCTCCGCATAAGCGTGTTGCCGGTCGTGAAAGTTGGACCGCGCCTTGCAACGGACAGGCGACTGCGCCAAATCGCGGGCAAGGTCGACACTCCGCTGACCGCGCGAAAGCATTTAGTTCGATTTATGTACTTTGGTTCCGCTCAAATTCCTTATGCCGCTCGTCAAACCAGAGACGAAAGACCGCGTCCTGCATTGACCCCGCCCTGATAGCGAACGCATTGCTTGCGGCCTGATATCGTTCCTGGCGCGTCGGATACTTCTCAAAGATGCCTTTCAATTTATTCTCAGCCTCACGATTGTTTTGCATTAGTCATTACATATCTATCATCGGACGGCTAGGTAGTCCCTATTACGTGGAGCAGCTGGGCTCCAAGTCAAACGCCTTCAGATGACGCGCCCGCGATGCGAACTCAGCGATCGGACGGAGCTTTGAAGTCATACGAGATGCGTCCGGCGGGCAGATAGAACAGGGCAATCACCGCGCCGCCCCTCACCTCCGGATAGTGCCGGCTGCCGGGATCCGGCGCTGTCCAGCCTGGCCCCTGCCAGCCCTGCAATCCCCTCAGCTGCGCCCCCTTGTCGAGAGGAACGACGAGGTTTAGCTCGCCATAAGGATGGCCGTGATATTGCCCGCGCAGCACGTCGTGATCGTCCTCGTCCTTGAAGCGGCGCGGATCGGCACTGTTCATGTAGACTGCGGTGATGCTGAACTGAAACGTCTCGGGGACCGGCTCGAGGATGCGGCTGCGTCGATAGTTCGGTCCGTCCACCTCCTGGTTCGCCGCCCAACCCTCCTCGACTCCAATTTTAATGAGACGAGCGAGATCCTGGTAGAGCGCGCTGTGCTCTCCATAAGTCTCGTTGAGCCATCGCTCCATCGCCGCGCTCGGCGTCATATCCTTCACCTCGCGCAGAAAAGGAATGCTGCGCTCGATCAGCTGTTCACGGCTTCCCATGACTTTCTCCTGTTTTAGTCCTCGAAACCCTTGAAGGAGGCGAATGCCTCCACATCCGCGCGTGGCATCAGCCGCCCGCTCGCCTGCTCCCTGGGGTGCCCGATCGAGATCCCGCAGACCACCATTTGCTCGGGAGGGATGGACAGCAGCGGACGCAAAATCCGGTGAAATTTGGCGAAGGTTTCTTGCGGACAGGATTGCAGCCCACGTCCTACCGCCGCCAGCATCACGTTCTGGATGAACATGCCGAGATCGAGCCAGCTTCCCATGGCCAGGCGCCGATCGATGGTGACGATCAATCCAACCGGGGCGCCGAAGAACGTGTAGTTCTTTGCGGTCTGCCGACTCCTCCCGGCAGCATCGAACTGACCGATCCCGAGCGAGGAATAAAACAATCGCCCGAACTCCTGGCGACGGCCGAGATAGGGCTCAGGCAATGCGGTGGCGTAGTATTGATATTCGGAGAAGTGCTCGTTCGGCTCGTTCTCATACGCATGCAGAAGCGCGGCCGACACTTCGGACCTAGCGGCGCCTGCCAGCACGTAAACGTGCCAGGGCTGGATGTTAGCGCCACTCGGCGCGAACCGCGCCACGCGCAGGATCTGCTCGACGGTCGTCCGCGAGACGGGTCGACCGGAGAACTCGCGACACGAGAGCCGACCGGCGATTACCTCGTCGATCGGATTACGCGCGACTCCGTACGCTGGGTCCATGTCGATCACGACTTCTTCACGAGCGAGCATCCGCCGTCCTCCATCGGTCTGAAAGCCTCGTCCCCCGGGATGGTGGCCAGGAGTTCGTAGTAGTCGAGCTGGTACTTGGACTCCTCCGGTGACTTGACGCGAAACAGATACATGTCGCGAACCAGCCGACCGTCCTGCCGGATCCTGCCGTTGCGGGTCATGAAATCGTTCACGGGCAATCCACGCATCTGGGCCGCCACAATCGGTCCATCGAGCGTGCCTGCGGCTTCGACCGCCTTGAGATAATGCATCACCGCGCCATACGTGCCGGCGTGGATCATGGTAGGCACCTTCTTTGTCTTCTCGATGAACCGCTTAGACCACGCGCGCGTCTCGTCGTTGAGGTCCCAGTAGAAAGCCGAACTCAGCATTAGGCCTTGCGCGCTCTGCAGCCCGAGGCTGTGAATGTCGGCGATGAAGACGATCAAGCCGGCAAGCTTTTGCCTGCGCGTCACACCGAACTCGCCGGCTTGCTTGACGGCATTAATGAAGTCGCCGCCGGCATCGGCCAGCGCGATCACGTCGGCTTTGGAGGCCTGCGCCTGCAGCAGGAAGGACGAGAAATCGGGCGTATTGATCGGATGCTTCACTGCACCAACGACCTTGCCGCCGGTGGCGTCGATCACCTTCCGGCTGTCGGCTTCGAGCTGCGCACCGAGCGAATAGTCCGCAGAAAGGAAGAACCAGGACTTGGCGCCGAGACGCGAAATCGCCCTCGTCGTCCCCTGCGACAGTGCGTAGGTGTCGTAGGTCCAATGGATCCCGGTGGGCGAGCACTCGTCACCAGTCAACCGGGACGTAGCGGCCCCGGTGGCAAGAAACACCTTTTTCTTGTCTCGCGTGATGCCCTGCACGGCCAGCGCGACCGCGGAGTTCGGGACGTCCAGGATGGCCTCGACATTGTCGTTCTCCAGCCAACGCCGGGCAATCGCCGCGCCGATATCCGCCTTGTTCTGATGATCGCCGGCGACGATCTCGATCGGGCGCCCGAGGACCTTGCCGTTGAAATCGTCCACCGCCATTTGCGCCGCGACGACCGAGCCCCGGCCGCCATTGTCCGCGTAGAGCGACGACATGTCCGTCAGCACGCCGAGCCTGATCGGGCCGTTTTGTGCAATCGCCGAGGTCGCGAGCGCCACGAGCGCCGCGGCCAGTCCAAGAGATTTGTGTACGCGGCTTCGAGCCGATCTCACCCAGGCCATCATCGTTTTTCTCCTCCCAACCCGGTACCGACAATCTTGACCAGGACGGCGCGTTACGGAAGTGAAAGTCTTTCAGGATGATCCTGAACCGGCTTCAGATGGCCGGTGGCGCCACAGCAATACGCCCATGGCTTATCCAATCGGTTGCATCCGCCGAACGTCTGGCCTTAACTGCGTTCAGTCGCAAAACCCTGCCACGGCTGCGATCCGCTACAGAGAGGGCTCCCGGCGTGCCGGTTTCCTTCAAGACATTGGACCTGAACCTGCTTAAGGTTTTCGACGCCGTCATGGAGGAGCGGAGCGTTCTGCGCGCCAGCCAGAAGGTCGCGTTGAGTCAGTCCGCCGTCAGCCACTCGCTGGCGCGGTTGCGCGAGATGTTGGAGGACGAACTGTTCGTCCGCACCGCCGCCGGGATGCAGCCGACGGCGCGGGCGCTGACGATGGCGCCGCAGGTTCGCGAGGCGCTGCGATCGCTCGAGGCTGCGGTCGAGCTGCCGACCTTCGCTCCGGCGGTATCCACCAAGCCGTTCACGCTTGCCGCCAATGACTTCACGACGATGGCGCTTGCGCCGCCGCTGCTGAAGATATTGAGCCGGGAGGCTCCGTCGATCGACCTCACAATCAAGCCCGTAACGCGGATCGATCTCGCCCAGCAGATCGACCTAGGACGCATCGACGTCGCCATCGGCGTGTTCTCGTCTCCGCCGAATCGCTTCCGCACAGCTTTCTTGTTCGAGTATGACGATGTGCTGATCGTCGGCGGAAAGCGTAAGCTCGGCCGGCTCGACAACGCGAAGCTCGCCGCCCTTCCGCTAGTCGTCGTCTCCTTCGGAGGAGAGCAGGAAGGCGCGATCGGTGGTTTCATCTCAGAGCGCGGGCTGGCCAGGCGGTCGGAGATGTATGACCGCGCCGCGCTTGAACGGGCGTTGTCCGAGACCGACCGGCCCCCGCGAATCGCGGTTTCGCTGCCGCACTTCCTTGCCTTGCCCGCGCTCCTGGCCGAATCCGAGCTGGCGGCCATCGTTCCGCGGCCGTTGGCGCGTGCCTTCGAGCAAGCGCATGCGATCACGATTTATGAACTACCCTACAGCACGACCCCTGTGGAGGTGCGGATGCTGTGGCACGAGCGAATCGCGGACGAGCCATCGCACGAATGGCTTCACGAGGTACTCCGCCGCGCGACCGAGGAGCTGAGGCGCGCGCGTTAGTTGGCCTTAGCGCATCAGTTGCCGTCACCGGATGTCGCGTCGTCGCACGGCTATGCGCCTGCGCAAGGTACCTAGTTGGTTGCCGACCGTTACTGTGCGGGTAATCGTCGCTTTTTTAGCCACCTTGCGTTCCTGGCAATTCTTGCACGGATCAGTGCGCTGTTGGTGCAAATGGCGATCGGGCGCCTCTCGTCCCGCGCAGTGGAGAACCCGTCAGAGGACGGGATCGCCCTTGGGCCCGTGCCTTCGCGAGATTTAACAAAATGGTTAAGCAGCTCGCTCCTACTAGCGAGGACGCGTCACCTTACGACGTTCCGGACCTCGTCTACATGGGCAAGGTCGGTACGGGATGGAGCCGGACGACCTCAGCGCAGATCCGCAAGGCGCTCGACACCGTAGTTAGTCCGAAGCAGAGGCTGACGAGGACCATCAGGAAGCCGAAGGCAACATGGGTCGAACCCAAGTTCTATGCCGACATCGAGTACCGCGACATCACCTCCGAAGGCCTCCTGCGGGCCAGCTCGTTCAAGGGGCTGAGCAGAGGAACACGCCGTTCATAGCCGCGTTTTCCCGAGAGTATGTGGAGTACCGGCCATGGATCCGGAACGGCGAGTTGCGAAGGCCTTGGAAGCGCTCAGGGCATTCTGGCCCGATATGTCGAGCCCGGCCACAGAGATTGCGAGCAAACCATAAATCAGCTGCTTGACGTGCTCGACGACGAGACCGTCGTGCAGGCGCTCAAGGAATCAAAGATGGAAAAACCGACTGCAGAGCAAATAGCCGAGCTCAAGAGGCTCAGTGCGATCGCACGGGTCCCGGACGAATCGGAGATCGTGACTTCGAAGGAAGAAGCCGAGATCCGGATCCGCGACCTGAAAGACAAGGCGCGGATTGAATGATGCCCGAACCGAAGAAAACGCCAAAGGACGTCGACCCCGCGCATCCCGCATGAATTCGATGGCCACGTTCGATCCCGATGTGTCGCGTTCACGCTGGACTCAACGACCAGATCATCAAATGGAGCCCTCAGTGAGCTGCGTTGTACCGAGAGCACGCGTCGGAATGGGGATGACGGCGTCGTAACCTGGGACGGCCTGTTGCTCGATGGATGGACTCCCATCGTCTCTCGCCATTCCTATGGCCTCTGAGTCGCGTACTGCAGCTGACGCGGAACCCGCGATTCCTTGCGGCGTTGCATCGCCATAAGCAACAGGAGGAGCCGATGGCCGCAACGAAGAAGAAAACAGCGCGTGGACGCAAACAGGACCGGGCCCGAGTGGCCACGGGACAGGACTACGAAGTCCGGTATGAAGCGAAGAAAACCGGCCGCTCGGCATCGGCCGTCAAGAAGGTCGGGAATTCCCGCAAGCGCGTCGAGAAGCGTCTCGGCCGCTAGGTCCCTCACACTAGCAATTTCGCTATCTATCGGAGTCTATCGACTGGATGGCGCGCCACCAACACTGACAGTGTGCTCGACTGACACAACTCTTCAAATACCGTCAGATGTCAGGAACACACTTCCGTCGCCAGAGCCCGCTCCCCGCCGTCCTCCGACCCAAGCGTCGGCGATTGCTGGCGACGTCGACATTGCACGATTCGGCGTTCGTCTCCTCTCTGGGTCAGCGTTGAAAGACGAGTTTGCCTCCGACCAGCGTGATGTCCGCCTTGATGTCTTTGATCTGCTCTTCCGGAATGGCCATGTAGTCCGCGGAAAGGACCGCGAGGTCTGCAAGCTTGCCCGGCTGTATCGTACCCTTGCGTGCTTCGTCGAACGTGTAGCGCGAAGCTGCCGACGTGTAGAGACGGAGCGCCTGTTCGCGACTGATAGCTTCCGTGGCGCCGTACACGCTTCCATTGGGATCTTTCCGCGTCACCATGATGTACATGTTGAGGAACGGGTTGATCGGGTTGACGGGGAAGTCGGTTCCGGCGCCGAGGCTGTCCAGCCCCATTTTTTCGATCAAGGTCTTGGTCGGCACGGCGCGATCGGCGGTCGGCCGTCCCAGGAAGCGCTCGACGGTCGCGGCCTTATCCCACATGAAGACGTTCTGGAAATCGACCCTGACCCCCAGCTTGCGAGCGCGCTCCATCTGCTCGGGCCTGATCAGACTCGCGTGAATGAGAACGAAACGACGGTCCCGGATGGACCTTTCCTTGTCGGCAGCTTCGAAAGCATCGAGTACCTGGTCGATGCCGAGATCGCCGACGACGTGCACACCTACACGCCAACCGTAGCGATTGCAGATCGAGACGAGTTGCATGAGCCGTTCGGGCGTTTGCTGGGCCATGCCATGGTAGTCATCGTGCGAGTCCGGATAGACATCTCGCATTAGCGCCGTCTTCAGGGTCATGCCGCCATCGTAGAAGATCTTGATGCCGGCGAACTTGACCCAGTCGTCGCCAAAGCCTGACGAAGCTCCGTTGCCCGACATGATCGCCTCCCAAGCGGTCAGCTCGGCGGGCGGCTCGGGTCTGAACATCAATCCCGTCCGCAACGTCGCCTGTCCGGACGCGGCGATCTTCTGCAGTGTGCGGACGTCGCGCGCTTCCGTGGCGCCCTCGACTGCGCTCGTGATCCCGAAAGTGTTCAGTGCCCCCTCCGCGAGCGTGAACTGCCTGATTTCGTCGTCTTCGGTCCACGGCGGAACAGCCTGCTCGACCCGGTCGATCGCCGTCTCGGAGAGGACGCCGGTCAGTTCCCCGGCGGCGTCGCGCTCGAAGGAACCGCCGCTCGGGTTCGCGGTGGTCTTGTCGACGCCTGCCTTCTGCAGCGCCATCGTGTTCGCCATGGAGAAATGACCGACGGTCCGCAGATAGACCGGATTGTCGGGGGCGACGCGGTCGATCTCCTGCCTCGTTAGATACCGTTTCTCGGCGAGTTGCGACGGCGGGTGCCACGCGCCGCCCACAATCCAGTCGCCCGGCTTCTTCTTGGCCACGAACGTCTTGATCGCCTCGAGCGCTTCGGCGACCGTCTTGGCGCGGCTCATGTTGACGACATAATCAGCGAGACCGGCCGCCTTGAAGTGAGCGTGAGTATCGATCAGGCCGGGAATCACGGTCTTGCCGGACACGTCGAGCACTTGCGTGCGCGCTCCGGCGAGCGCCCGGATGGATGCGCTGCTACCGGTCGCAAGAATTTTTCCGTCTCGAACGGCGATCGCCTCGGTCACGCTGGATCGTTCGTCGAGGGTCAGAACTTTTCCGTTGACGAGGACGAGATCGGGCGAGTTGACATCTCCTTGCTGGGCAGCAGCGGGCGCTGCGCCCGCGAATAGAACTCCTGCACCGAGCATCGCGAGCGCCGCCGACCTGCAGATCATTCCAACCTCCCGATCGTTGTGTTCAATAGACGAACATCTTCCCTTTTCTCGATGATACCCCGCCTGTCAAAGCGGTCCACCGATTCAGGGTCGTGCACGCCGCGATCGTTGCACCCCATCAACGACGACGATCGAACCGGTCGAGAAGGGATTGCAGGCGAGAAAGTGGACCGCGTTCGCGATGTCCAATGACTCGCCCAAGGTTCGGCTGCCTTGGCACCGCGTCGAGAACGAGCACTTGGCACGAATGGCTTCACGAGGTGCTCCGCCGCGCCACCAGAGAGCTCAGGCACGGCCGCTAGTGGCCGGCCCCGCTTCGCCACACTATCGGCGGCCCTCATTGCGCGGCCATTGTACCGGACATCGGAACCCAGCGCTCGCCGTCGAAACGCTGCGGGCGCAGCGACGTGATCAGGCGATAATCATCCGGGCTGGTATTGACGGTGATGCCCGGGATCAGGCCCGGCAGCGCCACGTTCTTCAGCGCAGTGGCCTGCTTCATGATGTTCTGCCGGGACAGATCGTTACCGCAGGCCTCGATGACCTTGGTCATGAGAACAGCGACGTTCCATCCGGTGAAGTTGAGCTGATCCTCGATATCGCCCTCGGGATAATACTTCCTCATGAAGCCAGCCACTCCAGATATGCGGGATCGTTGGCCCATTCGGGATCGCCGACCGACTTGGTCGGCGTCGCCGAGATCGCCCCCTTGGCGTTGTCGAGCCCGGCCGGCTTGAGGATCGTCGGCACGAAGTTGCTGCCGATCGGCAGGAACTGCTGCGCGCGCCAGCCGAGCTCGCCCGCTTTGCGGATCGCCTGCGAGGTAAATTTGCCGGTCGACGCATTGAGGAAGACGTTGGCGTTGGTGCTCGCCAGCGCCACGACCTGCGAATCGACCGTGGGCGACGTGACTTCGTAAGGCGACGCCGCGACAATCTCGGCCTTGGGATCGAGCCGGGCCAGTTCGGTTTTGAAGCTGCGACGATATTCGCGGCCGTAGTCGTCGTTCTGGTACAACACGGCCACGCGCGCACCGGGCGTGTGCTCGGCCACCAACCGCGCGTAGATCGCAGCCTCGGTGCTGAACAGCGTCATCCCCGAGATCGTATAGGGACTGGTCTTCGGATCGGCAAAGCGCTCGCTGGCCGCGAACACGAACAGCTGAGGGATCTTCTTGGCGTTGAGATATTTCTGGACCGCAGCGTTCTGTGCGGTTCCCATGCTGCCGAAGATCGCGACCGCCTCGTCATTTTCAATCAGCCGGCGCGTCTGCTCTACCGCCTTCGGCGGACTATAGCCATCGTCAAGCGAGATCAGCTTGACCTTGTGGCCATTGATGCCGCCGCGATCGTTGATCATCTGGAAATAGCGGGTCTGCACCTTGCCGACGGCGCTCAGGGCCGATGCCGGCCCGCTATACGGCATGGTCTGCCCGAGAACCAGTTCAGAGTCCGCCGCCCTGGCCGAACCGCAAGCAGCCAGTGCAGCCGCCAACATCAATGTCGCGCAAAGTCCGTGCATTGCGCTCCTCCCTCGATTTTTCTTACCTGGAATATTCTTCCTAGGAAGCTATTTGTCAACCCGCGCTACGCGGCCGCAATTGGCCGCTGCGCCGCGGCCATGCACGGGGCTGGAGCGAGACCAGGAACTTGCGAGGCGACACCTGAATTTGGCGGTGCTAGATTGCTGCGACGCATGATGCCGGCGCAATTGGCCCGCGGTGAAGGGGACTGGAAGGGAATGAAGAAGAGCAGCGTGTCACACCGCGGCGAACCCGCGATCAAGCAGTCGCCATCACCTGACAGCACCCTTTACGACGATATCGAGGCCGCGTGGCTGGAGCAACGGCCCGACCTCGACCTCGCCGCCGCCTGCACCTTGCTGCGGCTGGAGCGCGTCAACCAGCTCCACGAGAGGCGCCTGCAGGACATAGCGAAGGCGGTCGGGCTGCAGACCGGCGAGCTGTATGTGCTGCTGGCGCTGCGGCGCTCGGGCAAACCGTACGAGCTGCGTCCCACCGACCTGTTCCGGGCCCTGCTCGTCACATCGGGCGCGATGACCAAGCGCGTAGCGCGGCTGCAGGAAGGCGGCTTCGTGCTGCGCGTCTCCGCCAACGACGACGGCCGCTCCGAGCTGGTCCGCCTCACCGCCAAGGGTCTCGCGACCGCCGACCGCGGCATCGCCGAGGTGGCAAGGGTCGTCGCGCGCACGATCGAGGCAAGCGGGCTGACCAAGGCGGAGATCGCGATGCTCGACCGCTGCCTGCGCAAGCTGCTGGCGGTGCGGACGGTGAAAACGCCGAAGAAGTCCGGCCGGCTTACGGCGGTGGACTAGCTGCGGCACCTGCTACACGACGGCCCCGACACCCGCCTTCAGCAGCGATCTGAGATCGCATGAACTGTCCTCGGCCTGGCTCGGCGCCGGCGAAATGCCCGCTGCTATCAGGCGCCGCGCCACCATCTGATCCCCGGGATTGTTGATGCTGTCGACGCCGACCAGCCTGCCCTGCCGGTAATTGAACACGGAGAACCGGCCAGCTTCGATCGAGCCGCGGATCACAATGCGGTCCCTGCGCGCGCCATGACCGACGATCTGAAGCTTGAGATCGTGCTGATCCGACCAGAACCGCGGCACGCTGTTGTATGGTTCATGGCTTTCCACGATCGCAAGCCCGACGGTGCGTCCCTGGTCCTGCGCGTGCTGAACCGACTCCAGCCTGATCCAGTCCTCAGCAAACTGGTTGAAGTGCGTGGTGCAGTCGCCCGCGGCGTAGATGCTCTCGCGTGCGGTTCGCCCGTTCTGATCCACCACAATGCCATTAGCGCATCCGAGCCCGGCAGCGGCGGCGAGCTCGTGGTTCGGGATGCCGCCGATGCCGACGACGACCAGGTCCGTGCCGAGGCGGACGCCGCCGTCCAGTTCGACCGCCACCACTCGTCCCCCATCGCCGACCATTGCCGAAACAGATGTGCTGAGCTTCACCGCGACGCCGGCCCGGGTATGGATGTCGAGCAGGAAGCACGACACCACTGGAGACACCGCCCGCTCGAGCAGCCGGGAGGCAGGCTCGATCACGGTAACCCGTTTGCCGAGCTTGGCCGCCGACGAAGCCACCTCGAGCCCGATGAAGCCGCCGCCGACGATCACGATCTCGCTCGCCCGGCCGAGCCGCGCCTTGAGATCGGCGGCATCTCCTACCGATCGGAGATAGCAGACGCCGTCGAGTTCGGCCCCGCGGACCGCTATCCGCCGCGCGCGCGAACCGGTAGCGATGACCAGCCTGTCGAAGTCCAGTACGGCGCCGTCGGCCAGCGCGACTCTTGCTGCATGGCGGTCAATCGCGACAACACGGCGACCCAGCAGCAGTTCAATCCGCTTGCTCGCGAAAACAGCCTCATCGCGCAGAATGAGCCTCTCGGCACTGACCTGATCAAGCAAGAACTCCTTCGAAAGCGGCGGCCGTTGATAGGGCAACGACGTCTCGTCGGCGACCACCGTCACCGGTTCGGCATAGCCGGCGTCCCGCGCCGTGAGCGCGGCCTCAATGCCGGCATAGGATGCGCCGATGACGACAAGTCCGCTCACGGCTTAACGTCCACGCCGCCGTCATCAGCGGCTTGCAGGGCGGCGTCGCCGTCGAGTTCGACATAGACCTCACCGTCACGGATCTCGACCTTGAACGCCTTGATGTCCTTGTAGGCGCCGGACTGGCATTTTCCGTCACGGACATCGAACATCGCCCCATGTAGCGGGCATTCGATCACATGGCCTTCGAGAAAACCCGTCGACAGCAGCGCAAATGCGTGCGAACAGACGTCATCCGTTGCGAAGACCTCGTCGCCGACCTTGAAGAGTGCGATGCGCCGGTCGCTCACCCTGAAGCCCAACGGCTCTCCCTCAGACAGTTTCGCGACGGCGCACAGGCGGTGCCAGATCATGGGACGTCTCCTCGATCAGAGCTGGGGAATCGACGCGGACATGCAGTCCGCGCCCTTTACTTTCGATCCGGTCAACGGGGAATCTGCCGCCAATCCTCGGAGGCGGAGGCGAGCCGACCGCCGACCGCGCGGATGTCCTTGTAGGACATGGTCTCGCTTTGCCCACTCTTCGGCGGCTTTCCCGCCATGAAGCCGCGCACCTCGTCGAGCAGCTGGCGACGCACCCTGACGATCGCCTGGTCCGCCGAGCAAAGATATTCCTGCGAACGGTCGACTATCGGGCCCATGCTGACCATGACCACGAAATCCTCGATGACGATCTCATGGAAGCCGGTGCTGTTGCCGGCATCCATGATCTGGCGGTTCTGGCCCCAATTGTTTGATTGATCGCCCGGCAGGCCGCCGGCCATCGGCCACTGGTTGGCACGCTGCACCTTGCGCCAGGAATCTACCGGCTTCTCCGGATTGTAGAAGATGTACCACTGGATCAGGTTCTCATCGTCGATCGGCACCGCGATGATCGCAGTGCGATCCTGCTGAGGTCCGGAGAAGATCGGCGCGATCAAGCCGTAGTACGGCATAACGAACTCGGTGACGCGGGCGAGGCACGATCCGTCGGGCGCGGTGCGCAATGCCGCAGCACGGAAGCCATAGGGCTTCTTCTCGAACTCGTAGGCGACTTCGGTGTTGACCCGCGTTGCGCCGAAGTCGGTCGACGAGGTCGCGGTCCAGCTCTGGTGCAGCAGCGCGACGTGCGAGGAATCGATGGTGGCCTCGACGCCCTGCAGCCAGTTTGCCTTCAGCTCGATTCCGGCGGCGTAGACCTGGTCCGGCGGCAGATCCATCCATTCAAAGTCCGGCGCGGGCGGCGCGTCGCCTTCGCCGAGCCAGACCCAGATCAAGCCGGCGCCCTCGCGCGTCGGATAGGCTTTTGCTTTGACGGTCTTGGCAAACTCCTTCGGATTGTTCGGCTCGTTGGGAACGTCCAGCACCGCGCCATCGGCGCGGATCTTCCAGCCGTGAAACAGGCAGGTGAGCGAGCAGTCATCGATGCGCGCGAGCGCGAGCGAGGCGCCACGATGCGGACAGGCCTCGTCGAGAAATCCGACCGTGCCGTCCTTGCCCCGGAACGCCACGAAGTTGCGGCCAAACAGCTTGACCCGCACCGGCGCCTCGCCCTTGCGCACTCGCACCGAGAGCACTGCCGGCAGCCAGTAATGCTGGCGCAACATCCGTCCCATCGGCGCGTCGCCCGTGACGCGGCACAGCAATTCGTTCTCTTCCCTCGTGACCATCGCGAACCTCCCTGGTTGACGCCTCCGGCGTTCTTGATCTACTATCTTCCTAGGAAGATTGTTGTCAAGTTGTCTTCCAGGAAAGCCATATCGGGGAATCGCATGACCAAGGGACGGCTTGGGGACTGCATCGCGCTGGTGACAGGAGGAAGCCGGGGGGTCGGCAAGGGTGTTGCCATCGGCCTCGCCGAAGCCGGCGCGACGGTAATCGTCACGGCGCGCACGCGGAATAGCGGCGGATCGGAATGGCCGGGCTCGCTCGACGAGACCATCGCCGCGATCGACACAGCCGGCGGCCGCGGCATCGGCGTCCTGTGCGATCACTCGGACGATGCAGCAGTGCGCGAGGTGTTCGACCTCGTCCGGCGCGACCACGGCCGGCTCGACGTTCTCGTCAACAACGTGTTTGCGGCGCCGAACGCGATGCCGGTCAACGTCCCGTTCTGGCAGGTGCCGGCCTCGCTATGGGACACCATGCATCGCGTCGGCCTGCGCTCGCATTTCGTCGCCAGCCAGTTCGCCGTGCCGCTGATGCTGCCGCAGCGGCGCGGCCTGATCGTCAATACGTCCTCGGGCGGCGGCGTCCGCTACACGTTCAACGTTCCATTCGGCGTGCAGAAATCGGGCGTCGACCGGATGGCGCGCGACATGGCGCATGAGCTGAAGCCGTTCGGCATTGCCGCGGTCTCGATCTGGCCCGGCTACATCAAGAGCGAGAAGCTTGCGGCGCAGCCCGACCGCGTGCCGCCAGCGCTCGCCAAACTGATTGCCGAGCGCGGCGAGACGCCGGTGTTCGCCGGGCGCGCGGTCGCCGCGCTCGCCGCCGATCCCGGCGTGATTGCCAAAAGCGGCCAGATTCTGCTCGCCTCGGAGTTGGCGGCCGAATACGGCTTCACCGATGTCGACGGCAAGGTCCCGCCGCCGCCGAGCCGCGATCCCGCGCCGCTGTCCGTGTTCACGCCAAACGTCAAGACCTGAGGGAGGAGAACCTCATGCGGATCGCAATCGCAGCCCTGGCGCCGTTCGCGGAGCGCGACTGGCGCCCGCTGTTACTGGCCCTTATCAGCGGCTTCGCCTGCGCGGTGGGGATCGCCAAGATCATTGCGCTGACGATGAGCGCAACAACAGCATTCCCGGCGCCCTCTGCGCCGAGATGTCTTCGTCGGGCACGTCGCTCAACAAGGTCGCGGTGATTTCCTCGCACGCGCTTCCGAATTTACCGGGCAAGCGCGTCACGGTGGTGCGCGTCAGCTACGGGCCAGGCGCCTTCACGCCGCCGCACCGCCACGGCGGCTCGGTGACCGCCTGCATCACCAAAGGTCAGGTCCGCTCACAGCTGAGCGGTGGCCCGCTGGAGACGTTCGAGGTAGGGCAATCGTTCTTCGAACCGCCCGGCGCGACGCATCTCGTCTCCGCCAACGCGAGCAACACCGAACCGGCCGAACTGATAGCCGCCTTTGTCGCTGATGAGGGAGCTGAATTGACCACCGTTCTCGAGCCATAGTTCAACGCACCGGCCGGCTTCTGCCGGCCAAGGGGGCCGAAGAACACGTTCTCCCAGTCGCCCTACGGATCGACGTCGAGACTGTGGACGGCAATACCGGACCCGAGCTCCGTGCGGTGACGAGAGTTGCACCGCCTTCCGACGGACAGCTGGGTCGGCATCGGGTCATCGGCTTTGACCGCCTGCGGATACTGGCGCCATGTCCTTTGCTGGCGGAGGAGCCATCGTGTCGAGCCACCTCGGAGTTCCGTTACCGATCAGACGGAGCCTTGAAATCGTATGAAATGCGTCCGGCCGGCAGATAGAACAGCGCGATCACCGCGCCGCCCCTGACCTCGGGATAGTGCCTGCTGCCCGGATCGGGCGCCGTCCAGCCCGGTCCCTGCCAGCCCTGCAATCCCTTCAACTCCGCGCCCTTGTCCAGGGGCACGACGAGGTTGAGCTCGCCATAGGGATGGCCATGGTACTGTCCACGCAACACGTCGTGATCGTCCTCGTCCTTGAAGCGGCGTGGATCGGCGCTGTTCATGTACACGGCGGTGATGCTGAACTGGAACGTTTCGGGAGTCGGCTCCAGGATGCGGCTGCGCCGGTAGTTCGGACCGTCCACCTCCTGGTTCGCCGCCCATCCCTCCTCGACCCCGATTTTGACCAGGCGCGCCAGATCCTGGTAGAGCGCGCTGTTTTCGCCATATGTCTCGTTGAGCCAACGTTCCATCTCGGCGCCAGGCGTCATGTCCTTGACTTCCCGGAGAAACGGAATGCTGCGCTGAATCAGTTCTTCCCGGCTTCCCATTGCGATCTCTCCTCTTCGACTACTACGTTTCGAACCCTACGAACGTAGCGAACTCATCAATGTCCGCCCGCGGCATCAATCTACCCGGCCGCTCAACCTTGGACTTGCCGACGGCGATACCGCACACCACCATCTGCTCCGCCGGAATTGACAGCAGCGGGCGCAAAATTCGATGGTACTTTGCGAACGTTTCCTGCGGGCACGATTGAAGTCCGCGTCCCGCCGCCGCGAGCATCACGTTCTGCACGAACATTCCGAGATCGAGCCAGCTTCCGACTTCCAGGCGACGGTCGATGGTCACGATCAATCCCACCGGCGCGCCGAAGAATGTGTAGTTCTTCGCGGTTTGTCTGCTCCTCGCCTCGAGATCGATTTGAGCAATTCCGAGCGATCCGTAGAACAACCGACCAAATTCTTGCCGGCGTTTGAGGTACGGGTCCGGTAAATCGCTGGCGTAGTATTTGTATTCCGAGACGTGCTCGTCACGCGAGTTTTCGTGCGCGTCCAACAGCGCGGTCGAGACTCTGTCCTTGGCCGCGCCAGCCAGCACGTAGACGCGCCAAGGCTGGATGTTCGCACCGCTGGGGGCGAACCGCGCAATACGGAGAATCTGCTCAATTGTGCGTCGCGGGACTGGAGTGCTGCAAAACTCGCGGCACGCAAACCGCCCGGCCAAGATCTGATCGATCGGGGTCTGCACAACGACATCTCCCTCACGCGTGCCGATGGCGGCTCGTTCAGGACCGGACATCATCGCATGGCTGGTATCCATCTCGGCCTCCTCGGCTCGGAGCAACGAGCGCTCAGTGCGGCCAGGCTGAGCCAAGGATGATCGAGCAGAAGTTCTGACGGACATAGTTCATGTCCTTCAGCGCCAGGACGTCGGCCTTCACATTTCCGAACGTCGTCAGCGGCTTCTTGATGATACCGCTGGCGAAGTGATCGATGATGTTCTCCTTGAAGTTTGTCTCGCGCGGATGATGGACGCAGACATGGTCGCGCTGTTCATGCGTGAAGTCGTGATAGGCGATGCCGAGCACGTCCATCTCCACACCGGCGGTCACCAGCGCGATGGTCGGGCGCATATGCTCGGGGATCCCCGGCGTGGTGTGGAGCGCGATGGCAGTCCAGACGTCCTCGATGTCACGCTCGGGCACGCCGTAGCTTTTCATGAATTTGCGGGCGGCATTGGCGCCGTCGACCTCGAAGCGCAGATCAGGGCTCGAATATTTCTCGGTGAGGCCCATGTCGTGGAACATGGCGCCGAGGTAAAGCAGCTCCGGATCGTATTTCAGCCCGCGGCGCTCGCCCGTGAGCGCGCCCCACAGGAAGACACGGCGACTATGGTTGTAGAGCAGGTCGTCTTCGGTCTCGCGCACAAGCTGCGTGGCGGCGCGCGCAATGGCGCTGTCAGGCACGCGGATGCCGGCGATGATCTCGGACATCGAGCAATCTCCTCGGTTGGATAACGGACTGGTTGCTTATCGGGATTAGGCAACAGAGCCCTGCTCCGGACAACAAGCGGGATGCTACGGATCAGGACAGCCGTACGTCGTTTCCTGACAAAAGGCCGCTCGGAGCCTTCAGAGCAGTAGGAACCCGCAGTCTCGTGCTCGGGTAGCTCGCGAACTATTCCGGTTCTGCTCGCCGGAAGCTGGCGCGATATTGGACAGGGGTCACGCCGAGACGAGTGCTGAAGACGATCCTCATCCGGTCCGCCGATCCGAAGCCGCAGTCGAAGGCGATAGCCTTCAGCGGTCGGTCGCTCGCTTCCAGCATCATGCGCGCGGCATCAACGCGGGCGCGCTCGATGAATTCGTGCGGCGTGGTTCCGGTCACCTGCCCGAAATGCCGGGCCAGATTCCGGGGGCTCATTCCGACGACAGCGGCAAGCGACTCCAACGTGTGGCGATCCCCAATATTGGCCATGACGTGGTCCTGGATGCGTGCGATCGGCGATTCAGGATCGGCAGGTGCTGTGAGATACGGACTGAACTGCGACTGTCCGCCCTGCCGCTGCGCAACCACGACCAACCGCTTGGCGACCTTGAGCGCCGTTTCGGCACCGTGCCGCTGCCCGACGAGCGCCAGGCCCAGATCTATCCCCGCCGTCACACCGGCCGCGGTGATCAGCCGTCCATCGCGCACATAAATCAGATCCGGTTCGACTTTTGCCTTCGGGAATCTCGCCGCCAGCGCCTGTGCATCCTGCCAATGGGTCGTGACTCGCCGATCATCGAGGAGGCCGGCATAGCCGAGGACAAAAGCCCCTGTGCAGATCGATCCATAGACGCTCGAGCGCCACGGCAGCTCCTTGACCCACTGAAGCAGGCACGGTTCGGGCTCCGCTTCCGGTGGCGTCGGAGTGCCGGCCACCAGAACGATGTCGAAGCCGCCCGCCGCCTCCTCGAAGGTCATGTCGGCGACCATGCGTATGCCGTTCGACGCGCGCAGCGGATCACGGTGAGCAGCAACCAATACAGTTTCGTAGCGATCCGCGCTGCCAAGAAACGTGTTCGCCTCGCTGAACACATCCATCGGCCCCGCCACGTCCAGGGCCTGGACCCCATCACAGACGACGATCGCGACAGCTTGTACCGGCACCTGCTACTGCCTCTCCACCCTGGAGCCTTATTATGCAGGTAGTCCGGACCCTGTAAAAGGCCTGGCGCGATCCGGGAGGCAACAGAACGAACATCCGCGCATCCGGGATCACCAGGGGCTATAGACTTCTAGCGGTTGGTTTCGCTGGCGTAGCCGCCAACCAAGCGGTCCTTGCAGCTCCCCAAAAGGACCGTCGGGGCCAGTGGCGAGCTCCTCGCGCCATTATTGTGATCCAGGCGCCTTGTCCGGCGTCGTCAAGGGCTCGTCCTTGGAATCCACAACGAAGACCGCCAGTAAGCTGGCGGGCTCCTTGTCACTCGCGTTCTCACTGACCCTGTGATGCGAACCGGGCATTTCGTAAAAGCTTTCGCCGGTGTGATAGATCTTCGCGGGTTCGTCGCCGACTTGACTACGGATTGCCCCGGATAGCACGTAGGCGTAGATAAAAGCTGACGCTGCGTGGTGATGAGCCAGTGATTTGGCTCCGGGAGGATAAGTCACCGTCACCGCAACCAGCCTCTTTCCTTCGACATTCGGCAGTGCGTGCGCGAAGGCGACTTTCACCTGCTCCCGGTCCTGCGCGATCGCCTCGGAGGCTCCCAGGACGATCGCTGCTGCTATCAGCGGGACGGCGGCCGTTCGCAGTGCTCCTCTCGCTGCTTTTGCCGACTTACGTCGAGGGTTTGATACAGCACCAATCCGATAGGCAAATCCACTGATCGACATCATCGCATCTCCTCTTCTAACGAGTTCACGCAACTGCCTGAAACCAGGACTCAGGGCCGAACCGATGGTCATGGTGAAGCTTCCGATGAGAAGCCATCGCCGCCGCCATTACCTTCGGCTGATGTGTTGCTGCCGCTGAGCAGCACCGACAACAGAGCTGCCACAGCGAATCCCGCAGCTACCCAGCCGAGCCGCTCCACCGCGCCATTGGCAATGACCACAGCGCCCGCCGCGGCACCCATCGCGCTGCCGAGGTAGATGGCCGAGGAATTCATCGAGAGACTGATCGGCGCCAGTGCCGGAGCCAACGCCACCAGCCGCGCTTGTTGCGCCGTTATCAGCCCCCAACTGGCAAATCCCCAAATCAGGATGGCCGGCAGCAGGACGAGCATTGCCCGCGCCGGCTCGAGAGCCGCGCTGAGCGAGAAGGCAAGATAGGCCAGCAGGGCAAGCCCACCACCAACGATCACGATACTTCGTGCGCCGCAACGGTCCGCCGCGCTGCCGCTGAGCTGGGTGCCGACTGCACTGGCCAGGCCAAAGCCCAGCAGGATCGGCGCCAGTGCCTGCGGACCAAGGCCGCCGACGCCGGCTATGAACACACTGAGATAAGTGTAGACGGTAAAAGTGCCGGCCACGGTCAGCACGCTGGTCACCAGCACGCCCAGGATATCGCGGCGCTTGGCCAGCGCCAGACGCTCACCAAGGCCAGCCGTGACACCGGGCCGTTGGCGCGGCAGCCGGATGAGAATCCCTAACAGCGAGAACACCGCCAGCCCCGCCACGCCGAAGAAGGTGGCGCGCCAGCCGAAGCCCTGCCCCACCAGTACGCCCAATGGCACGCCAGCGATGATCGCCAAGGTCAACCCGGTGGTGACCGTGGACAGGGCACGGCCACGCCGCTCCGGACCGCCCAGCGCGGCGGCATATCCGCTGGCTGCCGGCATGAAGCTTGCTGCGGACAGGGCCAACAGCAGCCGCGCGGCCAACAGCCCGGCATAGCTCGGCGCCAGCGCGGCGAGCAGGTTGCCCAGGGCGAAGCCGCCCATGGCGACGACCAGCAGCCGACGTCGCTCCAGCCCGGCCGTCAACACGGCCATGACCGGCGCGCCGATGGCATAAGCGAGGGAGAAGGCGGTGACCAGATGACCGGCGGCTGGCAGACCGACGTTCAGGTCTCGCGCCAGCGCCGGGAGCAGCCCGGCGATCATGAACCCCTCGGTGCCGATGGCAAAAGCGCCGAGGGTTAGCCAGATGAGAGAGGCCAGCGAGTCGGCGCTGGTAGCTTGCGCGCGACCGGGATTGAGTTCCTGGAGCACAGGATAGGTCCTAGTCATGATGGTGAGCCTTGTGCTGGGAATCCGGGAAGGGCGACGCAGCGATCAGGTCGCAGGCGTTGGGGCTCTTGAACCCCGGGATGAAACGTTCGCAGACGGCGGCGTTGACGGTGCCATACGTCGTCGCCGGCTTGTGCGCAAAACCGGCGAAATACTCCTGAATGAAGCCTTCTTTGAAGTTCGTGCGCGGGTACTTGGCGACAATTTCCTCGCGCAGCTCCGCGGGAAATTGGTCGAACCCCACCCCGATGACATCGAGAAGCACGCCGGAATTGAGGAGCGCGACCTCGGGACCCATGTGCTTCGGGATGCCGGGGGTGGTGTGCAGCGCGATTGCTTCCCAGACGGTCTGGACCTGATCTTCAGCGATGTTGTGGGTGCTAAGAAACTGCCGTGCGGCATTTGCGCCATCGACCTCGAAGCGCTCGTCTGGGCTCGAGAATTTCTTGATCAGGCCGAGATCGTGAAATGCCGCGGCGACATAAAGGAGCTCACGGTCGAAGCGCAGATTCCTCTGACGACCCTGTTCAGCAGCGAACAGGTAGACGCGGATCGAGTGATTAAACAGCAGATCGGTGGAATGTTCCCGCAGGATCTCTGTCGCCTCTTTCGCGAGTAAGGAATCGGGAATGACGAGAGCCTGGGCGAGATTTCGGGTTGTCATCGTTGTGTCCTTTCAAGAGTTAGTGGCTTGGCTGCGCGTTGCGCGCGAGCGCAACGACGAAATGATCCTGATCACCTTGCTCCGACGTCGAGCACGATCTTTCCTTTCGGCTGAGGCCGCACGCGCTCCAGCATCAAATGCGCCTCGCGCGCATCGGCGAGGGGTAAGACCGCCCCCACCTTTGTCCGTAGTTTTCCACCATCGACCAGGCGAGCGATCTCCCTGAGATACTGGTCCGTGACGTTGACCAGAAAGAAGCTGGCGTCGACACCATAGCGCGTAGCTAGATCCTGATCCGGACGGGACACTGCGGAGACCAGCTTGCCACCGCGACGAAGGACCTGAAACGAGCGGGTTTGGGTTTCGCCGCCGACCAGATCAATAACGGCGTCCGCATCGCGTACTACCTCTTCAAAGCGCTGAGTCCGATAATCAATGACGGTGTTTGCGCCGAGGTTGCGCGCGGCGGAAATGTCCCCCGTCGATACGGTTGCGATGGTTTGCACCCCTGCCTGACGAGCCAGTTGAACCGCATAGGATCCTACGTTACCGGCCGCGCCGTGAATGACCACCGTTTGACCTGCCTTGAGATGGGCATGATCAAACAACGCCTGCCATGCAGTCACCGAAACGACAGGAAGGGAAGCAGCTTCAACGTGGGTTAGCGAGGTTGGCTTGTTCGAGACCATGCCCGCGGAGGCTAGAGCGTACTCGGCGTAGGCCCCGACAAACTGCGGATTCGTAACACCATACACCTGATCTCCCACACGTAGTTCGGTGACTCCGGGCCCCATCGCGACGATTTCGCCGGACAGATCCGAGCCCAGTGTGAGGGGGAGCGGTTGCGGCAAAGCGCTCTTGCCGGACCTGATCCACCCATCCCATGGGCCAACTCCAGCGGCCGCAACCTTGACCAGGACCTCGCCGGGACCTGGCTCGGGTCGTGGCACGCGCTCGAACTTCATGGTCTCCGGTGACCCAAACTCGTGCACGCGCCAGGCCATCATTGTTGAATGAGTTCGCTCTTCACCAACTTGAACGATGCTACTGGGGGTCATCTCATGCTCCTTGCGCTCAGTTCGTCATGCTTGCCGTCGACCGTTCGGGGCGATTGATGGGACGGGCTCATCCGTATGTCGCAAGGAGTCGTGCCCGGGACAACGAGCAGGATCCTACGGATCAGGACAGCCGTACGTCGTTTTCTGACAACGACCCGTCAGAGCCTTAGGGCCGGCAGACACAGTGCCGCCGTTGATGCTGCGACGGATCATAGCGTCTCCTGCCGACTCGGTCTTCTCTCCACCTAGACGCCGAACAAAATCAGCAACGTGCAGGAAAGCTCGCAGGAACGTCAGGCACGCGGTCCGCGAACGAGCAGGATCGGCACGCCATTTGTCGGGCAGCAGGGTCAGGAGTCCGAGGAGGCTAGTTATCAGCAAAGGTAGCCCGACGTACCAGCGCTCGCGCTCGCGAGCACGGCCGGACAGCGACTTGACCACAAAATCATCGCCACGCGCCATCTCGTTGAAGGTCTGCTGGAAGGAGCCGATGCGGCGCACCTCCGTATCGGAAAGGCCGCCCCCCTGCCATCGGGACTGCTGTTCCAACGCGGTCAGCTGACTTTCCTGCGAGCGCCGGTAGCCCGCGTCTTTTAGCGCATCAGCGTAGACCGCTCGATCCTGCACCGCCAGGAATGTCGCTGGACCGATGCCGGTAGCGGACTGTAGCAGATCAAACATCGGCTGATCAGCACGCGGCATGATCATGAGCCAAATAGCGGATAGCAACACAGTCATGAAAATCATTGCAGAAGCCGCGCGAAGGAAAATGCGAATGCAGATCCGTCGGCCGCCTGCGGGGGCGAATATCAGTCCACGCAGCACGGCCCCGATCACGAGCATCAGCGTGAAAGCGAGGGCCATTGCAGCGCCCGTCGGCAGTTCGAATTCGAATGACGCGGCCAGACCGACGGCGCTGGCCGCGACGCCTCCAAGCCAACCGATGCCAAGCGCGTAGGTGATGCGGCGCGTGAACAACGACCCAATGATTGCCGGGATAATCAAGAAGCAGAAGACTAGAAGCACTCCTGCAGTCGCTACCGAGCTCGTGACGACCACGCTGAAGGACGAATAGAAGACAAAATCCCAGAGCAGCGAGCGACGCGTCTTGCTATGTACTGCCTCACTAACTGCCAAGAGCGGGCGCCGGGCCAGCCAATGAATGGCCCCGATGAACGCATAGAGAACCGCAAACTTAGGCAGGTCGCTTGCAGAGACGGCGAGGATGCTACCGACGAGTATTTGTTTCACATGTTCCGCTCCCTGCGGCGAGCGGTCGACGACAACGATAGTCGTTGCGGTAGCCACAACGTAGATGATGCCGATATAAGCTTCCGGTTGAACCTCTTTTGGCATGACCCGGGAAGCCGTCAACAGTGCGGCGCCGATGGCGGCGAACAGAAAGGTGTAGGCGATTCCCGCGGCGCTCGTCGGAGCGTGCCCAGCCGCATATGCGACGGTAGCTCCAAGCGCTGACATCTGCGCCAGAGCAAGATCGGCGAACACGATGCCACGCCTCAAAACGTGCAGGCCGAAGTTGGTATGTATGGCTACGAATAGTGCGCTGGCTGCGAAAGGCGCCGCGAGTAGCATGATAATATCATGAGACATCGCCGCGGCCGGATCAGTGGCTGCCCGTCGCAAGCGTGCGTGCGAGAGCACCAACATTGAAGTCCATGAGACTCAGGTAGTCTCTTGCCTCCGGAACGCTGCCTACTGTTGGCGCGAGCACGACAAGAGGTGCGCCGGTGCGTGCCGACAACATTTCGGAGAAGTTCTTCGGCTCATATGCCTCTTGCAGGATGGCGCGCACGCCGTTTTGCCCCATTTCTGCAATTAACGAGGAGAGATGCGCGACGCTCGGCGCGACTCCTTCCTTCGTCTCAATGAAGCCGACAAGGTTCAAATGAAAGCGGCGCGCGAAATACGGCCAGCTGTTATGATAGGCGACCAGGGACGCGCCGCGGTAGGGCGCCAGCCGCTGCATCCAGGCCACAATGCGCTCGTGCAGTGTCGCGAGAAATCGATTCCGGTTGGCCACGATGGTGTCACGAGCGGCGGGCATGAGCCGAATGATCCTCTCCGCTATGGTCGCCGTCACGGTCTCCGCATTGGCCGGATCAAGCCAGTAGTGCGGATTGCCTAGACCGTGCGCATGACCATCCTCAGTGACGGGGGTTCGGCCTCTCGCTTCCAGCAGCGGGACCCCGATCGACGCATCCACCAAGCGCCCGCCCCCCGCTTGGAATTCCGGGCGATGCAGTTGAATTATCAACTTGTCAATCCAGAGATCATAGCCCAAGCCGACCCGAACAATGAGATCGGCATCGCTTAGCGTCGAGAGATCGCTCACCCGAGGTTCGAATGCCTCCGGATCGGTCCCCGGCGGCACAATGGTCTTGACCTCAATGACGTCACCACCGACTGCGGAAGCGAGGCTTGCAACATCGCTTGTTGTAGCCACCACGACTATCCGCGTGGAGGCAAAAGCTGCATGCATCGATGCGGTCATAACGCAGAGCGCCACAATTGCGATTAGTCGTGCTCGGCTCGCCATAACCATGAGCGGGCTCGCTAGTGCTTCGCCCACAGGCTTTTTGGCATCAGACAGTGCACTTCGCGGTCGGAACCTTCAGGAGAACCAAGCCGACAGTCCATGGCTATGCTCGCGAGCGAATAGGCGTCAAGTGGTGTTAGATGCTTCTCGGTTGCCAGCTTGTCGACCATGGCCATTGAAGACGTATCCATCGCCTTGTTCAAATCAGTATCTTTGGCATACGTGACAAGGTAGTCCGGGTTGTCGTCGCGGGGCAGCTGTGGCGCCGGTACGTTCGTCGCCTTGGGAATCATGCAGTATGTCCCTTTGAGAACATTGATAACTTCGGAAATGCGACAGTCCCAATTTGCTAACATGAGCTTTCGCGCAACCTCGGACGACACTTTGCTCTGTCCAGCGATAAGTTCGGTCGTTTGCTCCTGCAGCAAATTAAACGCGACGTTGAGATCCCGGTCGTATCCGATAGCGATCCAATGCGTGGGTGTCTCAATGCGAGGCCAAGTCAGCTTGATGTCTTTGAGCACCGAAATCGTGAGATCGAGCTCCTTGAACGCGGTCTCGATGGCTGTCAGATTGATCTCGCCGTTACCCTGCCCCGCGTGAGAATCCCCCGACCAAAGCAACGCTCCATCTACGAATACCGGGAGGTAGAGCGTCGTACCTGAGACCATCTCGTTGATATCGAGATTCCCACCAAAGGGGCCCGGAGGCACAGTGCTGTAGGGGCCAGGTGCCGCGCGAGCAACGGCGATGATGCCAGGAAATGGTCGCAACGGAACGAAGATGCCGGGCGCGAATTCCAGCTGCTGCTTGGCAATATCCAAATAAAAATATTTTACCTGACCTTGAGAGAACCGGCTGGGAAACGCGCCTCCAAAGCCAGGATAATTGAAATTCAAGGCGTATGACGTCGGCACTATTCGACCGATATGGACCTTCAGGGTATCGCCGGGTTTGGCGCCTTCGACATAAATCGGCCCGGTAATTGAGTGAGGGCCTCGACCCGGCGATTCCGCCTGTTCCGATTTCGCGCGCTGCGTCATTTGCTCGATCGAGAGGTCCAGCATGACTTGCTGATGCCCGTGGATCAACGTCTCCATTGCTACCGTATCGCCCGATCGGATGCGGAGCACTGGACGCTGGGCGTTGTCATACCATCCGAACTGAGTCGTATCAGCTGTCCCGGGAAGCCTTATCACTGCACCGCCGGTTGAACGCGGCGCGGACGCTGTAGCATCGCCGGCCGGCGTGATCGACCCGGCGCTCTGCGCGGCAGCACCAGACGACGCGAGTCCTACAACGATCAGCATTGGTGCCGCGTGCGCCACCAGCCTGGCCGCAAGAGTGCCATAAGTCATCCCTTTCCCCCTATATAGCTGTGCTTATCTTTCTGAGTTCTCGGCCGTTGGCGATACGTCGCACCGCCAAGAATAACGAACGCGCTCCTTCCAAAAGCTGCTGGAACCTCTGGTCCTGCGGTCGAAAGCAATTCGAAAGACCTGATCCGCACTTGCTATTTGTCGAATGTTGTTAGCTCGGCGCCGTCATTCGCCACGAAAACAACCAACATGCTCGCTGGCTCGGTCTTGCTTGCGTTCTCGCTAATCACGTGGTGTTCGCCTGGAGGCTCGAACACGCTTTCGCCGGCGTGATAGATCTTCGCGTCTTCCCCTTCGACTTGCGACCGGATTTCACCGGAGAGTACGTAGGCGAAGACATCCGCGTCATGGTGATGCGCCTTGGAAGCGCCGCCGGGAGGGTAATTGACAACGACGGCGGTCAGAACCTTGTTTTTGATGTCTGGCAGCTTTTCGGTGCGCACCTGCGTGACCGAGCGCCCCCGAGCTGGCGTGTTCGCGTTTTGCGACAACGCGGCGGTTGCCGCGAGAACGATTACCGTCGTAAGACCGGCAAGGTGAATCTTCTTAGGAAGAGAAAATGATAACATCGTCGGCTTTCTCTCAAAATGGGTGTAGGGCCGAGCGACCGCACGCCAGGCGCAGATCGTTGCGGCTTGACCGGTAGGTTCGCTTCTCAGCACGATGCGCAAAGCACGCTGAACGCATTTTGCGAGAACCTCATGGACGTCTGAGGTTTAGTACTGCCTGCAACGCAGGCCATGGCCAAGAATGACCAAAAGAACCAGACCAAGTGCTCACTGGCTCGCTTGGTACACGACGGCGCAGACTGACAATCGTTCAGTCCACGCAACAACATTTCCAAAATAGCAATGGGCGCCGCGACAGCAGGTCCAATCTATTTGCAACACCAGCGAACTATGATCGCGTCGGCGGTTGGGCCTGGCCAACTTATGTCGGATAAGGAGACGCAATCGGCGTTGCTATGCGATTGGAGGGGGACGCGTGGCCGTGAGGCGGCCTCCGCACGTCCGACGTGAAAAGGGCGCGTTTCAATCGTTGGGTCGCTTCTTGGGCTATGTCGGCGGGGACATTTGTGAACCCCAACAGCAAGCCCGGACCAGTCCTGGTGCGTAAACCCATTGGGGATAGCGCGTTTATCGCCAATCCCAGCGCTCGGGCCCGATTGGCTAAAGCAACGTCATCAGTATCTGCAGGCAGATGCAACACCAGGTGAGTGCTTCCCGTTTCCGCTACGTGAATCGAATCGCCTAGGACGTTTTTCAACGCTTCGACGAGGGTAAGCTTCCGCTCGCTATACAATCTTCGCATCCGCGCCAGATGGCGGCCCAGGTGGCCCTGAGTGATGAAATCCGAGACGACCATCTGATCAAGTAGCGACTGCTGCGTAGGCCACAGTGCTGATGCACTCTCGAACTCGCCGATCAGCGAAATCGGCGCGACCAGGTAGCCCAACCGCAGTCCGGGAAATAGAAGGTTGCTAAACGAACCGACATGCAGCGCCCGCTCGGCTCGATCGTGATGCTTGAGCACGGGCAGCGAGCGATCCGATTGACTGAAGTCGCCGTCATAGTCGTCGTTGACAATCCAAGCCTTCGCTGCGGTGGCCCAAGAGACCAACTGTGACCATCGATCGGCCGACAGTGCGATTCCTAGCGGAAACTGGGCTGCCGGCGTGACAAGAGCGAGGCGAGCTGCCGGAGCAAGTGCGATCCCGGCCGAAACGTCAATCCCATCGCCGTCAACAGGAACCGGAACGAGATCGACGCCGGCTAGTTCTAATGCATGACGCGCCGGCGGAAATCCCGGGTCTTCGACCCACATCTTATCGCCGGCCGCAAGCAAAGTCCGCCCGATCAATGTCAAGGCGCCCAGGAATCCCGCGGTGATAAACACCTGGGTTTCGCTGCATGAGATGCCGCGAGAGATCGTCAAGCGATTCGCTATTGCCTGCCGCAAGGGCGGATAGCCGCTTGCACCCTGGTAGACCATCTTGGAAAACGAGAGAGATCGCGCATGACTCGCCGCCAGTCGTGACCACAGCTTGCGTGGAAATGCATCGAGTGCCGGCAGGCCCATCTGGAAAAGGCGCGGGGCTTGAGCAGCTTCCGAGGCTAACCCGGGCAGCAACGGGCGCGGCAACCGAGGCGACTGCCGTGGAGTTTGGCCGAGAGGACAGGATCCAACCCGCGTGCCTGCGGCGCCTCGGCGGATCACGAGCCCTTCGCTGGCCAGGATCCCGTAGGCAAGTTCGACGGTGGCGCGAGAAATGAAGAGCTGAGACGCCAAGCTACGTGAGGATGGGAGTTGCGTTCCCGGTGGCAGAGACCCCGACGCAATAGCTTGTTTAATCCGGTCACAGAGTTGTTTGTGAAGGGGCCTATTTTTTTGAGGATCTACCCGAAGGCTTGCGAACCTCGGCTCCAGCATGCGACTGCCCATGGACTGCTCGCTTTGAGTTGCTTTTGGTCCGTGTAAACACGGAAATAGCCCGATATATGCATCATAATGCAAGATTATCAGGTGACATGCAATATTATGCAATAGCCCCTCATGGCCGGCGCTAAGCGAAGTCCCGTCAAAGATTTCATGGACTTACAGACCAATCCCTCCCCAAGTCCCGATAGCCGGCATCGACCAGCGTTACCTACCGGTCGTAAGAGCGAGCTTTCCGATCCCATCTTCCGGTCCTATCCGGCCGCAAAAAATTCCAGGATCGGCTCATCGCGGAATTGCGCGAGCTGACAGGAGTCGCGATTCCTGGCGGACGCGTACATTGGTCAGTCGGATAGAGCATGGGCGACCCAAGGGAAGTCACGATCAAACCCGACGATTCGTTCACCGGGTCCGTGTGCGACCACAGCCTGGGCTTCGTCAATTTTCGCAAGCGGGAGGTCACCGAGCCGGGGCGGCTCTTCTACGAACAGTCGATCCAGGTGCTCGCGCGTGTCGAAGAGATGCGCACGATGATGAAGCGCACGCTCAAGATCGAGAAGAGACGGCTCACTATTGGATTCGTGGGCTCGGTGCTCTACGGGCACCTGCCCGAACTGATCCGGGAGTTCCGCCGCGCGGCGCCGGAGGTCGAGCTCCATCTGGTCGAACTCGTCACTCTTGAACAGATCGCCGCCCTCAAGGAAGGCCGCATCGACATTGGCTTTGGACGCGTGCGCTTCGACGATGACGAGGTTCGTCGCATCATCTTGCGCGAAGAGCAGTTGGTGGCGGCCCTGCCGATGGATCATCCGTTGGATAAGCAGAGCGGTCCTGTGTCGCTCGAGCAACTCGCCGAAGAGCGCCTCATTCTCTATCCCCGCGCGCCCCGCCCGGGCTACGCCGATCAGGTCATCGCACTCTTCCACGATCGCGGACTCGAACCCCGGATCGCACATGAAGCGCGCGAGCTTCAGATTGCGGTCGGCCTCGTCGCTGCCGAGGAAGGCGCTTGCATCGTGCCGGTCCGGCCGAATCTCAGTCGGCGCGAGATGCCGTCTCTGACCGAACTCGGGTGACATCCTTCACCTCAACGGCAGGAGAAGCAGCTCCCCAGCTATTTCTCACGTAGTTGAGCACCGCTGCGATCTGGCGATCATCGAGTTGCCGGCCATACGGCGGCATACCCGGCGCTGTCGGCTCGGCTTGCGTGCTTGCACTGCGGGCGCCCCGGAGAAAGTTTCGGATCACCGTCGTCGGATCACTCGAGCGGACCATCGCCGACTCGCGAACTGACGGAAAGAGGTGGGCGACCCCTTTGCAGCGAGCGAAAGTGAACGCAGGTACCGGCAAGTGCAGGCGGAACTGGCGCATGCAAATCGCGTGGTGACGATGGGCCAGATCACAGGGTCAATCGCCCACGAGGTAAACCAGCCGATCACGGCTGCGGTCATCCGTGCGCAGGCAGCCTTGCGCTGGCTCGGACGCGAGCCGCCAGATCTTGGAGAGGTGCGGGAGTTGCTCACCCAGGTCGTCAGGAATGCCGCGCGAGCCGGCGAGGTCGTTGGACGGATCCGGGATATCATTAAGAAAGTGCCCCCCGGCAGGACTTGCTGGAGATCAACGGCCCGATCCGCGAAGTGATCGAACTCACCCGCAGCGAGGCGACCAAGAATGGCGTGTCCGTGAGCGCGCATCTGCCCGAAGGCCTGCCTCTCATTCGTGGCGATCGTGTTCAACTCAGCAAGTCGTGCTGAATCTCATCATAAACGCCATCGAAGCCATGAGTGGCGTCAGCGATGGTGCCCGAGAATTGCAGATCACCACGGCCAAAACAGAGTCGGATGACGTGCTTGTGGCCGTCCGAGATTCGGGTCCTGGATTTACGCCGGCAACACTCGAACGCATTTTTGAGGCCTTCTACACAACCAAAGCATCTGGCTGGGCTGTCGATCTGTCGTTCGATCGTCGAAGCACACGGCGGACGTTTTTGGGCGAGCACGAATGACCCCCGGGGCGCCTTGTTTCAGTTCGCTCTACCTCCAGGAGAGGGATACCGCTGAGCATGATGGTGGTCCGGGTGTGCATGTCCGACGTCAAGCAGACGCAATTGTTGCTACGATGGCAGAAGCCTGGTCACCCAGCTTGCGATTCTAACCGACGATTTTCCCTTTTGAATCCGACGCCGAGCGGCTCGAGCTTTCGCACCGTCTTCTTAACGCGAATTCCGTCCTTCGACCCACGTTCCGAGCTACGGTTCGCGCGATGACTAGGGGTGATATCGCGCCACTTCTTTAGGCATCATCTGAAGCGGAATTGAGCAACTCCCGGCATGCTGCATTGCTTTGAACCTGTTTGGCCGAATTCTCGCGTCAGGGACTGTTGTGACTCGCCAACGCCAAACCTAGCGTCCTGCCAACGTAGGGAGAGCGAGCTATGCCAACAACATCATCGCGGAAAATTCCAGTCACGGTTCTAACCGGCTTTCTGGGATCGGGGAAAACAACTCTGCTCAACCAACTGCTCGAAAGCGATCTATTGGCGGATTCCGCCGTCATCGTGAACGAGTTTGGATCGATCAGTATCGATGCTGAATTGGTCGTCGGCGTCCACGAAGAGATCCTGCAGATCAACAACGGTTGCATCTGCTGCACCGTCCGGAAGGACCTCGTTTCAACGATCACCAATTTGCTCTCCGGCGAGAAAACGATCCGTCGGATCCTCATCGAGACGACCGGGCTTGCCGATCCCGCAGCCGTCATTCAAAGCTTCATCGTCGACGAAACCCTGTCGGACGCCACTACGCTCGATGCGGTCGTCACCGTAATCGATGCTGTCCATATCGACCATTGGCTCGCCGACCAGAGCTCGGGCGAAAACGTTGCCGCGGAGCAAATCGCGTTCGCCGACGTCGTGGTGATCAGCAAGCGTGATCTGGTTGACGCTTCCGCTTTTGCCGCACGCGAAGCAACTGTTCGAGGCATCAATCCGATGGCGCGCATCGTTTCGGCCATCAACGGCCGCGTCGACATCGGCTCAATCATCGACGTCAAGGCCTTCGACTTGAAGAACTGCCTGGCCATCGAACCGTTGCTGCTCTCCGAATTCGAGCACGAGCACGATCTCTCCGTCGTCAGCGTTGAGGTTCGTGAGGATCGCCCGCTGGACGGCCCGCGCTTCTTCCGGTGGCTAAACGCCTTTGTTCAACAGAACGGCGAAACGCTACTGCGCTCGAAGGGCATTCTTTGGCTGAAAGGGGAAGCGCGGCGCTGGGTGTTTCACGGTGTCCATATGACGCTTGAGGGTAGACCGGGCCGGCCTTGGGCGGCGAACGAGCCTCGATTCAGCGCGATCGTCTTCATCGGAAGAGGGCTCGATGCTGTTCAAATTCGCAGCGGCATCGCCGATTTGGCTCGACCCGGCACAAGTCTGGTCGCTTAGCGACCCGCCAATCCAATTTCAACGGGAGAAAATGACGATGACGCCCCTGCTCGCCCTAACGATAAGCATCGCCGTGCTCGGTGGTGTGGACACCTACTTGACTGCAACCGTCCTGCCCATTCCGGTCTGGGTGACATTCATCGCCTGGGCTTCGTTCTTCGCTTGCGGCGGCACGTCGGCGGGCTTTGTCAAATCGGTCGCGTCGAACTGGATTGGGGTCATCATATCCAGCTTTTGCCTGCTCGCCATTGCGGCGGCTCCGGGGTCGGCCGCGTTTGCCGCAGTGAGCGTCGGTCTGGGCAGTGGCGCGATGATTCTCGCCTCCTCCCATCGGGCATTGGGATTTCCGCCCGCCATCGTCTTCGGCTTTGCCTCGACCGTCGGAACGGTCGCCGCTACGGGAAGTCCGATCACGGATGCGAGTATCACTAACCCGGCGTTGACTGCAGCATTTTACATACTGGTCGGAGCCGCGTTCGGCTTCGTTTCCGAGAAGTTCGCCGACGTTCTGGCCACGCGCCGGGCTACGGCCTAATCAAGCGAGGGGAAACCGCTTATGAAATTGCAGCACTATCTCGGCGGCCTTGAAGGGCTCGATCCGATATCACTCGCAGACCATCCGAAATCCGTCGTACTTGTCCTCAAACACCCCATGAGGATCAACGAAAGGGGCATCGGTGAGCGTGGCCAGCATCGGCTGCAAGCGCTTAGGGAGCGTTGACTTTCGGCTCATTTCGAAGCCGATTGCCGATCGACAATTCTCTCGGTGCTGCCGACATGGAAGACCCCGAACAGGCGCGCTCGAGCCGAAACGAATGCTTTCCAGAGTTTCGCGAACCAAGAGATCGTGAGCAGCTTCGGTTTCACGATCACGAAAAGCCGCTCGACCACTAGGAGGCTAAATGCGTAGCACGCCACGATCATCGCCGTCCCGGTGATCCAATGGCCCTCTCCTGCCACCGCTGCCGCGACGAGCTTCAGGGGCTCTACGGTAGCTGTCGGGAGAGCCAGCAAGAAGAGCGACGGGTAGGGACCGAGTCCTTCGATCGACCTTCTTAAGTTCATGCATGCTCCTCCGGGAGAAGAACGACGGCAGCCTGCCGGTGGTTCCTGGTAACGGAACATACGTCGCATGATCTCGTTTTAGGCGCGGCGAGCATCGTCCTGTGGCGCTCATGCGTCACGCGCGAGTGAAACCTGCACCTCGCAGCCTTCCGAAAGAGGCCTTCTCGTCACGGCCCCTTTCATCTGGGACGCCAGCAGGCTGATCAAGCGCGTGCCGAGCCCGCTCTTGCCTTCGAGCGGACAACCGACACCGTTGTCCTGTACGGTCACGAGGATGCTGTCGTCTTTGGCGCGCACGTCCACCTCCACCGCGCCGCGGCGTCCCTCGGGGAAGGCGTACTTGAAGCAGTTCGTCACCAGTTCGTTCACGATCAGCCCGATCGACGCCGCCTGCGAGCTCCGCACCTCTATGTTCTCGCAGTGGACACCGATCGAGATCGTGCGTACGCCACGATGAAAATTGGCGAGGCTTCCGCATAGCGCTTCGATGTACGCTGCGAGGTCGATGCGGTTGCTGTCAGCAGTATCGCGCAAACGGTCGTGGACCTTGGCGACCACGTCCACCCGGCTCACCGCTGAGGCAATTGCTGCCTGGACCGCAGGGTCCGTCGCCGAGCGGGCTTGAAGCCTAAGGACGGAGACTATGGTGGCGAGGTCGTTCCGCGTTCTATGCGCGCGCTCCTGCAGCAGAACTTCCGAATATCGGTTGGCTTCGGCAAGCTTCTGCAGAGTGTGCCGCAGGAGCTCGGTGACGGCCGCAATGCAGATGCCGGTCAAGACGAATAGGACGAGCGGGATCGCCGCAGACGATGGGGGGGCCCGGGATGAAGTACGCGGCAGCAAGCGCGGCCCCTGCCGCGGTGGCCAGGATACCACTGCCGCGGTCGAAGAGGACAGAGCACAGGAAGATGGCCGGGATGAAGAGCAGAACGGGGTAGGAGCGCAGGTGATCGTCCAGCATCACCCGGGCGAAGAACGCGATGCCAACCAGGCCGAGCGTCAACGTGTAGCGCACCCAGATCGGAAAGTCCGACCTGGCCGTGAAGAGGCGGTGCAGAAAGGCTTCCATTCGGGAAGAACGTGCCTTCCAAGCTCGATGTTCCGAACCTGTCAGGCCGTTTCCGAACGTCTCTTCAAGCGGCTCGCGTCGCAGGCGATCTACCATGCGACAAAGCCCTAATCGGACCATAGCACGCGCGCCGGGAGCGCCTGTATCCTTTGGAGCTCAATCGCTCGCAAAGCAGGGCTTGCGATTGGGACTCGCTCGGGCACGGGCGGCTGCTACCCCCGTCACAAGATGCCGAACTCAAAGGGCGCAATCGGTTCAAACCAAGGATTTGGCGGCACTTGGATCAATTGGCATTTGACGCGAAAGCGCTTGGCCGCCCGACGATTGCGTGGACGGCGCAACCAGCCCTGATCGGTGGCGACCGCTCTCTCGCCCCTCGAGCGGGATATCGCGTGCCGCCGCCATCAGGCGGCCCGAGAGAGCGAGTGCCTCCTCTGGCGGAGATAGCGCGTAAATTCGAGCAAGGTCATCGCATTCAGCACCCTTTCCGGGGTACGCCGCCCTCCCCGGCCATCTCACGCCCCAGTTGCATGCGGTCGAGCTCGGCAATCGAGTGCGCGTCCGGATTTGATGATCATTATGTGGCCGAATTCGAGCGCCGCCTGGTGCCAGCGCCAATCCAGGTCGAGGCGCCACGGGTGGGCGTTGATCTCGACCAGGCGTCGCGCTTGGCGTAGGCCCGAAGCACCCTCTCGATGTCGATGTCATAGCCGGGCCGTCGCTGGAGCTGCCGCCCCGTCATGTGGCCGATGATCCGTGCGCTGTTGCCGCTATTTCTTCGGCGCTGCTGGACCAGTCTCGTTTGATCCTGTCGTCGTTGCTGGCGGCGCGCTTTGATTCGATGCGGTCGTGTTGTGCCGGCCTGAATAGTAAAACCCACCCACGATGATCACGATCACGCAGATGGCCAAAGCAGCCCAACCTCCCCAGTTGTTTCGCCGATTCAGGTTGCCGACAGGTCGATTGTCGTTCGGATAGGTCATGCCAGTTTCTCCTCAAAATCAGAAGGCGCCGAGAAAAGAAGCGTTCCTATTGGCGTCGCCTCGATCTCGCGAACAGCGCGGTCATCAATTGTGGTGTGTTTGGAACGATCAGACCGGCAGCTCGCTTCTCTGATTTGCGGCTCAGGAAGCCGCATGAGCGCGAACGCGTATCAATTTAGGAGAAGCTCCATGAAAACACTCGCTATGGCAGCTGCGTTGTTCACCTGCTTCGCGGTCCCGGCCTTTGCCCAAACCACGGCGCCCGCCAACAGCTCGCAGATGGACGCAGCGTCCGCCAGCCACGATCAGAAGAGCCCCGCCGATGCTGCCCAGTCCAATGGCGGTGCCCAAAACAAGTCGGCGATCGAGAGCATCAGGAAGGATCTCCAAGCCGCAGGCTTTACCGATGTGAAGGTCGTGGCCCAGTCCTTCGTCGTGCAGGCAAAATCGAAGGACGGGAATCCCGTGGTGATGACGATTGGTCCGCATGGCATGTCGGTTTTCGAGGCCATGACGTCGGGCGGCTCCTCAGGCACCGTGGGATCGGGTGCGGGCAGCGCCGCGCCCGGCAATTCCAACGGTTCCGGAGCGCAAAAGTAAGGTCGCGTGAGGCCGCGGTGTACGTGCGGCCTCACCCGACCCCTGTTCCCAGAAGCGCGTCACGTCATTTGCGAGAGGCACTGAGCCATCGCCAGACGCGCTAAACGGTCGCAAAAGGGAGGGGGGTCCTGTAAGGAGGCGTCACGTGCCCATTCGTTTCCTGCGCGTGGTGATTGTTTGGTTGCTCGTATTGGCAACCCTCTGGGTGATGCAGCCCTACCTGTCTGCACTCTGGTTTTCTGCCTCTACTCCTCGGACTGTAACACCTCGCGCCGAGCTCGCCGCCAGCGAGCAGGCGACTGTCCGCCTCTTCAAGGAGGTCTCTCCGTCCGTCGTGCATGTGTTTGCACGTGGCAGGCCTAGCCCGTCCGTGTTTTCCGATGAACAGGACAGTGTTGTGCAATCTGGGTCAGGCATCATATGGGATTTCGCGGGGCATGTGATCACGAACAATCACGTCATCAGCGGCACCGCTCACATCGGGGTTCGGCTGACGTCAGGCGAATTCGTCGCGGCGCATGTCGTCGGCGCCGCTCCCAACTACGACCTCGCTATTCTTCAATTGGAGCGGCCAAGGTCGGCACTGCATCCGATTGCTGTCGGCCGTTCGGCAGATCTGCAGGTAGGCCAGAGCACATTCGCGATCGGCAACCCCTACGGTCTCGACCAGACTCTGACCTCTGGGATCGTGAGCGCACTTGGTCGAACCCTACCATCGGTGACTGCGCGCGAGGTGAAGGGGATGATCCAGACCGACGCGCCCATCAATCCGGGAAATTCCGGCGGTCCGCTGCTCGATAGTGCCGGCCGACTGATCGGTGTGAACAGTGCGATCATCTCCGGCTCGGGCGCATCGGCCGGAATCGGATTCGCTATTCCTGTCGACATCGTCAACCGCGTCGCAGCCGAGTTGATCCGTAGTGGTCACGTTCCCTTGTCGGGGGTCGGCATCGTGGCGGCCAAGCAGGGCGAGGCAACAAGTCTCGGAATTGACGGCGTCATCGTCCTCCGAACCTTGCCTGGCTCTCCGGCCGCTAAAGCCGGGATTGAAGGCGTGAGTGAGGACGGAGTGATCGGGGATGTCATTACCGAAGTGAACGGCAAGTCCGTCCACAGCATGGAAGAATTGACTTCGATCCTTGAAGATGAGGGCATCGGCAAGCAGATCGAATTGACCCTCGACCGCGCAGGACAAACCCGCAGCGTCAAGTTGTCCATCGCTGACGTCTCTCAGCTGGCCCAGCGATGAACGCTGTCCACACTCGAATCCATTCACCGGGCTGCTATTCCGCCGCCTCGCGCAATGGAGGCACCTCCGCATGCGGTTTGATCTGCCGTGGTTGCCCCATCAGAACCGGCTGAAACAGCACGGCGGCGGCCATGGTGCAGGCGAGCGCCAGCGCCATCATCTTTCCCATGCTCGACATGCCCGGGTAGTTGGAGGCCCACATGCTGCCGAAAGCCGCCGCATTAGTCATGGCGCTGAACACCACGGCCCGCGTCAATGTCGACTGGAGCAGTCCGGTTTTGCCGGCGCGCCAAGCCATGATGTAGTAGATCTTGAACGCCACCCCGACGCCGAGCAGCAGCGGAAGCGCGATGATATTGGCGAAATTGAGTTGCGGACCGAGCAGGACGGACAGCTCCAGCGTAAGCGCCCCCGCGACAAGCAGCGGGATCAGCGTGAGCAGGACGTCGGTGATGCGTCGCAAAGCGATCGCGAGGAGAATGGCGATCGCAACCAGAGCCATGATTCCAGCCTCCACGAAAGCGCGGGTTACTGTTCTGGCGGACTCGTAATAGCTGACCGCGGCCCCCGCAGCGGCAGGCTCGGCGGTAAGAACAGCTTCGGCGAATTTTCGCAGCACGTCGACGTTGTTGGCATCGCCTTTGGCGAGCGCCTGCACCCGCGCGCGACCGTCTTGCAACTGCCAGTCGCGGACCAGGTCGGCAGGGAGGCGTTCGCGCGTCACCGGTTGAGCCGAAAGAGTCTTGCGAAGGCGGTCCAGATCGTGGTTCAGGGAGGGAACCACCGCCGCATCGGCCTTGCGGCGAATGTCGGCCGAGGCACTTGCCAGCTGATCGAGTTGCGAAGCGACGGCGCGTGCGTCGTCCCCCACCGCGCCACTAGCGCCGGTTGCCACCTTCAAGAGCGTCTGTGCCGTGCTGCGAAGCGCGTTCACGGTATCCTCGTCGTTCGGTGCGGGCCTCTTGCCGCGTGGATTGAGCGCTGGCCCGATCGCGCGGTCGGCGGCATGGATGGCAGCGAGCTTCTGCTCCTGATCGGTTGGAATGAAGTTCGTCAGCGTCATCACGCGCGCGACCTCCGGAAGCGACGAAAGCCGTTTAGCGATCAGATCCGCCTGCTGTTGCGATCCCGCCAGCACCTTGGCATCGTTTCCGTTGGTCTCGGGCTCCGATTGCAGCTTCCGATAGGTGACCACCGATGGAGAATTGGATTTCTGAAGGTCGACGGGGTTGAAATCGAACGGGAGGTGAAACAGCAGTGGCGTGCCGGCTAAGACGACAAGAATGGTGCCAACGATCACCGCGATGCGGTGGCGCTGCAGAAATGCGTCGACCGGCGCAAGCCATTTGAAGCCCACCGCGGCGGATTCGCCTGGCGGATTGAGCGCGGTCAGCATCGCCGGTACTAACGTAATGCTACAGGCGAAAGCGATCAGCATACCGAAGCCGGCAATCAATCCGAGCTCGGACAGACCGCGATAGTCAGTCGGCAAGAAAGCAAAAAAGCCGATCGCGGTGGCGGCCGCCGCGAGCGCCAGCGGCGCGCCCGCCTTATGGGCGGCGCAGCGCAGCGCGTGACGGAGGTTATCCAGCTCGTGCCGTTCGGTCCGATAACGCACGCTGAACTGAATGCCGAAATCGACGCCGAGTCCGACGAACAGCACAAAGAACGCAATCGAGATCAGGTTGAAGGAGCCAACCATGAGAAGTCCCAGAGCGGCGGTTGCGGCGAGCCCGACAGCCAGGCTGAAGAACACCGCGGCAATGAGCCTGAAGGAACGGAGTGCAAGCCAAAGGATCACCAGCACGCCAATCAACGCCGTGAGGGTGTCGCGCACCGCGCTGGAGCGGATCACCGAGAACTGATCGTCATTCATCGGGACCTCGCCCGTGAGGCTGATCTCAGCTCCGAAACGCTGCTTCAGCTGAAGATCGGAGGCTGCCTTCCGGATTGCTTCGGTTGCCGCCCGGCCGGGTTGAAGTGCTTTGAAGTCGAGCTTCGGGGCAATTTCGATGAAGTGTCGCGATTGGTTTTCGGCCAGAGCGTGCCCTTGCAGAAGCTCCTGCCAGGAGAAGAATGCAGGTTTGTTGGCGAGGACGCCATCCAAGACTTTTCGCGTGAGCGAAAGTGGCCAGCCGAGCTGCTCGAGCTTCAGTCGACCTGCCGCAACGGCCTGCGCAGCCGAGCCCAGTACGTCGACTGCGCCGCGCAAGGTCGGATCGGCCGCAAGGGCCTCCAGGAAGCGGCGGGCACGAGACAGCCCCTCGGCTGTCCGTTGCACATCTGCGGTCGAGCCAAGCAGCAGGCTATTGCGCTCGAAGAACTCGCCGCTGTCGGGCTGGACGAGGTCGCGAAACAGCCCCGGATTTTCCTTCAGCCTTTGGGCAAGCTCGTCGGTCGCAACGTCAGCATTTTCCGGCGTCGTCGCCGTCACGACGACGGAGATTCCCTTTTGCGGAAACGCTTTCGAGAGCTCGACCTGGCGCTGATGCCAAGGAAGGTTCTGCGAGACGAGTGTCTGGATATCCGTGTTGATGGAAAACCGCGTTGCGGCGTAGAACGCGCAGGCAACTAGCAAGAGCGCTCCCACGAGGATGGTGACTCGCCAGCGGCGGACGCAAAGATCGACGATGTTGACGACCGCTTGAGTCATTTGCCTCGTTTATCGTGCAAGCGCTTGCCAGTTGGAATAGCCGAAACTCCCTCTACCCGATCCCCAGGAAGCAGATGCGTAACGCGCGAAGCGGTCGCCGGTTGCTGCCGGCATGTCGGGGAACTCAGGCCTCGAGGCGGCCGAGACATGCGCATCAGCGGTACGACCTAGCCTCCGGTCGCAAAGCCGGGGAAGAGCATCATGCCGCCGTCGATGAATAGTGTTGCGCCTGTGACGTAGTCGGCGGCATCCGACACCAGCCACGCGACAGCCTGGGCGATGTCGTCTGGCTCTCCTATGCGCTTATAAGGAACCAAGGTCATCAGGCTTTCGTAGGCTTCTTTGGTCTCCCAGGCCGGCCGGTTAATGGGCGTGCGAATGGCGCCCGGCGCAATCCCGTTGACACGAATGGCGAGCGGAGCCACCTCCTGGGCCACGCTTCGCATCATCTGCATGACGCCGCCTTTCGAGGCTGCATAGTTCGCGTGCCCCGCCCAGGGTATCTCCTGATGGACCGAGCTCATGCAGATGAGCTTGCCGGCCGCGACGGAGATGTGCTTCACGACACCTCGGCGTTTGAATTCGCGGATGGCTTCCCGGGCGCAGAGAAACTGGCCGGTCAGGTTGACGCCGATGACCTTATTCCACTGCTCAAGGGTCATGTCGTGGAAGGGGGCATCGCGCTGCAAGCCGGCGTTGTTCACCACGATGTGCAACGTGCCGAAGTGCTCGACAGCGCTGGCGAACATCGACTGGACGTCCTCCTCACTGCTGACGTCCGCCCTGACCGTCATCGCCTTCCGGCCCAACGCTTCGATCCGGTGGGCCACGTCTTCAGCCGCTTGCGGGTCCACGACGTAGTTGACGACGACGTCGGCGCCAGAGGCGGCGAGACCCAAGGCCACCGCACGGCCGATGCCTGAGTTTGCGCCGGTGACGAGGGCTGGCTGGCCCTCCAGCACGACCGGAAAGCGGGCTGCGGTTCGAGGACGCTCGCCGGGGAGGGCTGGCGCTGTCGGGTCGATCGTGGTCTCTGCCATGGTTGCCTCCTAAAGCGAGTTCTGCGCCTGCTGTCCTTTGCTGGGAACTGGCTTCTTGCTGCCGCGGTGCTCAGAGGGCTTCTCGCGGTGCGTAAGGTTATGGGCGGTATTCACCAGCGCGATATGCGAGAACGCTTGCGGGAAATTTCCGACGAGACGCTTTCGTGCGACGTCGTACTCTTCTGAGAGAAGTCCAACGTCGTTGCGCAGCGCCAGGAGCCGCTCGAACAAGGCCCTGGCATCCGCGTCGCGGCCAGTGAGGTGATACGCGTCCGCGAGCCAAAAGCTGCAGGCGAGGAACATGCCTTCACCGGGCGGGAGTCCGTCCTTCGTCGCGCCAGTGTCGTACCGCCGGACGAAGCCGTCTTGGAGCAGTTCCCGCTCTATCGCCTTGATGGTCGAGATCACGCGCGGATCATCGGGCGGCAAGAATCCGACTGCCGGAATGAGCAGGAGGCTGGCATCGAGCTGCGGCTCGCCATACACCTGCACGAAACTCTGCAGCCGTTCATCGTAACCGTGCCGACACACATCTTCGTGGATCGCGGCGCGTTGTGCTTCCCACTCTTGTACTGGCCCATGCATGCCGAATTCGGCCGCCGACTTGATGGCACGATCGAAGGCGACCCACGCCATGATCTTCGAGTAGGTAAAATGCTTTGCGCCGCCGCGGACCTCCCAAATGCCTTCGTCCGGTTCGGTCCAGATGTCTTTGAGATGATCGAGCAGGGCGCCTTGGATCGCCCATGCTCGATTGTTCTCATGAAGGCCGCCGCGGCGCGCCTGATAGAGAGCGTCCATCAACTCGCCGTAGACGTCGAGCTGAAGCTGGGTGTGCGCCGCATTTCCGATGCGCACCGGCTTCGAACCTTCATATCCTGAGAGCCACGGCACCTCCCACTCGATCAGTCGGCGTTCGCCCGTGACCGCGTACATGATCTGGAGTTGCTTGGGGCTTCCCGCCACCGCGCGGACGAGCCAATCTCGCCAGGCCCGCGCCTCATCGTAGTAGCCCGCTCCCATGAGGGCCAAGAGGGTCAGCGTGGCATCGCGCACCCAGCAGAACCGATAATCCCAGTTTCTTGGGCCCCCGATCTGCTCGGGAAGGGAGGTGGTCGCCGCGGCAACCATGCCGCCGCTCGGGGCAAACGTCAGCGCCTTAAGGGTTATCAGCGACCGCAGAACCGCCTCGGAGTAGGCGCCCGCCGCTTCGCAGCGACTGGACCAATCGCGCCAGAAGCGCTCCGTTGCCTCCAATAGGGCGCTTGGATCCTCGGCAGCCGCAGGCTCCTGGTACGAAATCTGATAGGAAAGAACGAAAGCGACGCGCTGGCCCTTCTTGACCGAAAACGCGCTGATGCTCTTCATTGACTCGCCGCGCATGGGCGCTTCGGTTCTGAGCAGCAGCATCGAGTCCCCCGCAACTAGGCTGAGCGCTCCGTCTTCAATGCGACTGACCCACGGAACGCTGATGCCGTAGTCGAAGCGCGCGACCAGCTCGCTGCGCATGTCGACCTTGCCCTCGAGGCCCTCGACGATCCGCACGACCTTTGAAACGTCTGTCTTTGGAGGCATGAAATCGATGAGGCGGACACGCCCCTGGTTGGTCGTGAAGACCGTCTCTAGGACCAGCGTCCCGGGCCGGTAGCAGCGCTCGCTTGGATGTTTATCGACCGGGCAAAGCTTCCAGTATCCGTTCTCTTCGTTGCCGAGGAGCCGTCCGAAGCAGCTATCGGAGTCGAAACGAGGGAGGCAGAGCCAATCGATCGACCCGTCGCGCCCAACCAGGGCTCCGGTCTCACAATCGCCGATCAACGCGTAGTCTTCGATCCGAGCCATTCAACGTACCCAGTCGGACCAATGGGCGTCTCGCCCTTGGGTTCCGGCTGAGGGATTTCGGCGGCATAGACTTTCGGCGAAGGGCAGGTCCGACGCTAAGAGCGGCGGGTAGGTGGCCGCCTTGTCTGGTCATCCGTCTTCGCGCTTCTCGTGGCGCGTCCTTCGGTGCCGCCGCCCCCGGTTACCGAACCTGCAACGGTATACAGCAGCGTGTGGTCATGCTGGCTTGAGACGAAGGACCCCACCCCGATGGTGCCTTCAGCGCCAGGCTTATCCTCCACGACGACGGGCTTGCCCCATTTCTTCGAAAGCGCGTCCGCGAATATCCGAGCCGCGGCGTCGTTGGCACTTCCAGGCGGAAACGTTGCAATCAGCTTCACCGGGCGGTCGGGCCACTCCGCCCGCGCGGCGCTTGAGCAGGCAAGTACCGTAGCGCAAACCGAGACAAGAAGACGAATCGCGCCCGTCGTGCGGCACGAAAATCCACGTCCGACAAACGCCACGCGAACGCGAGACCGTTGGTTGTCGCCGCAACATTTTCATCGCCTCCTGTTCTGCGAACGCGCATATCAGGCGCGCTCCCGCTTCGTGGGAGCCTGCGCCGTAGACTCAAGTTCGTTGCCTTTGCCGCCCGCAGCGACGCACTCGGCTTCGCTGCCGCATGGGCATGGGGCGCTGATGCCACCGAGCCGCGGCAGCGAGTCGGGCATTCCTCTTAACGAGCGTTCTCCAAGTCACTGGTCGCACAACCGCTTGTATTCAATGCGGATGGCGTGGAACGGCTTGTTGCCGGTGTTCTCGATCGCATGCTCAGCTTGAGCCGGGAGGCGCACCATCAGCGGCAACTCGACAGATTGTTGCCCTTGCACGACCGATTGGAACACCTTACCGTCCTTGTCATAATTGGTGTAGGTCGGACGCGAGTCCACCACCATCACGCTGGGCCATCGATGGTGATGCGAGGCTTCGCGTTCACCGGGAAGAACGGTCACCTCCAACACGCGCAGGTTTGCCGTTTCGTAAATCACCTTGTGATTCCGTGGCGCTGCGGTCACTGCCTCCCGGCTTTCTGCCCAAGCCGCAGCGTCTGCCAGGCCACTACACATTGAAGCGGTCTGAGCAAGGCTGGACGTTGTCACTATCGTGGCGGCCAACGCGGCTATTGCAGCAAACACCGGCGTCCTCATCATTGTCTCCCACAGGGCAGTTTCGAGGTGCAGCCTAGGCGGCGGGGTCGATGGCGTCGAGCAACTTGGTTGAAACTTAGTCGTGAGTTATTATCACGAATGGATGCCTTGGTTGGATGGGAATGCGTCGTGGATCGCAGTCGCGGCCTGAATGCTGGTCCGTGCTGCCGGTGCGGGCAGCTTCGCGTCCGCTGCGCGGACCAGGCACCTAACGCCGTCGGCGGTCAGCCGCGGCATTTCCGATCTGGAGCGTGAGCCGAAGTCCGGCCGCCGGCCGAGGATTCGCAGGGGCCAAGCGATAGATCATGTTCACGCCGATCGTCGTTTCCGCCCAGAGCATCACGTTTTCGTAGAAGGGGCTGCCCGCGCGTGCTTGTCTTCCGCTCGTAGCCGCTGCTGTGAACGAACAGCAGCACGGGCAACAGCGAGGCGGATTCATTCGGCCCGAAGCACATCGAGGCGATTGCGCTCGTCGGCGCCGTACTTCTCGTCGTGTGTCACCCGCACGCCGGCATACGGCTCCTTTATTGCAGAGGTGCGATGAGCCTGGCGGTGTCCGGCGCGTTGATCACCGGCCCGATCCTCTCGATCGCCACCCTGATCTCCTGTGGCAGTTCGCCCGCTATAGACTGCGCGGACACGAGCGAAACAAGTCCGGTCAGTATGCGCGTTGCGTTTCGCCTCGCACGGCGACCGAGCACCCAGGTCAACTCATGCGCCCGGATCCACACTGGGATCACTATGGAATTCCCTGCGCGGCCGCGTTGTCGCGCTCGACCTGTTTCTTTCGGACGCTTGCCAGCTCGCGGCTGCAGACGTCGAACTGACTGGTCCCGGGGCGAATGCCGAACTGACTACAGACGTCGCGATCCTCGTCCGCGACGATGCGCTCGAGCTGCTCCCGAGCTGCCGCGCGCATCGCAGGTCCGGACATGAACAGCGCGTGCAGGCCGTAGGCGATCGCCACGGCCATCAGCATCGCTTGGGCGAGTGTCGGCTGCGGCAGGCCTCCAGGTGTCGGATGGCTTGCGGCCCTGAACCTGGCCTTGTTCTTGACATCGGTCATATCGAAAAGCTCGTGCTCGTGGGCTCTATCCGGGTCGCGCAAGGCTACGTTCTCCGCTCCTTTCCGATGCGGCAAGCGGGCATGACCGCCTTGCTTCGTCGAGAGCCATGCTTGACCCAGTCACGTGAAGAGCCAGCCGTCCCCGGGCGGAGGCGCGACCACCTCGCCAAACAGGTGCTCGATCACGGGAAAGCAGGGTTCGGTGGGCGCAAAGTGAGTGGGCGGCGGCAGGAGATAAGCGTGGTCGTTCGCGATCAGCTCGCTCAAGACTGGCACGTGCGAGGCGGCAATGGAGATTCCGGTCGAGAACGAAAAGCTATCGTTATGTGCAGACATGGCTTCGAGGCTCCAAATGGGAAAGCGAAAACCGCCGCAAGGTATCAAAGTGCTCTCTCTGGTTCTTGGACTCGAGGGAACGGCCGGGCGAGACCGCATGATGCACAAAAGTCTCATTCTAGATTGTGCGCCGTGGCGCAGCGAATCGTCGAGCGCGAGTACTGCCCTCTTGCCAAGCCTCGCTGTGTCGCGTGAGCCACATGCGATGGCATTTCAGCGCCTGACGGCGCTCCGTTTGGACCATTGAGCACACTTCGTGCTCGTCAGCTCTCGCGAGTCCAAGAAAGCCCGTCAACGCGCATGCTACGGCCGTCCCAGGCGAGGTCAGCGTTATCGGCCTTGCATCTTGCAAAGGGAATCCTTTCGGGGCGACGGGCATGGGCCAGACCCGAGCGCAAGCGACTTTGATCGTGATCGGGGCAGCGCTTCCCCTGTCTTCCGCTCTGGCCGCCGACTTGCCGGTCAAGGCTGGGCTGCCCGCGCCTGCCGTTATCGATTGGAGCGGCGTATATGTCGGCCTGCACGCGGGCTATGGCGGCGGCATGAATGATTGGTTGGGCTCTTTTCCACCCTTCAACTACGCCACCGGCGGCGCGCTCGCCGGCGCCCAAATCGGCATCAATAAGCAGATCGCAAGCTTCGTCTTCGGTCTCGAACTGGACGGCTCGTGGGCCAACATCAGCGGGTCGGAGACCAACAGTCCGTACACCGCTTCGGCATTCACGCTCGTCGGAACGGGACGTTCGAGGATCGAGGCCCTCGCGACCGCCGCTGGCCGGCTCGGACTCGCCGCCGACCACTGGCTGGTCTACGCCAAGGGCGGCTTTGCGGGAGCCTGGGAACGCCACGCCTTCACTGCCGCTGGGGATCTCGGCTTCGGCCCGGTTGGTGCCAGCACCAGCGCCGGCGAATACCGTTGGGGCACCATGGCAGGCTTCGGCGCCGAATTTGCGCTGACGGGTAACTGGTCGCTCAAAGCCGATTATGACTATCTGCGTTTCGGCACCGCTTCGCCGACCCTGAGCGGGACATCAACATCCCTGAATATTACGGTTCCCACGTCATTCCCTCAGCCCATCACGCAGGATGCGATCCACCTCGTCAAAGTCGGCGCGAACTACCGAATGTTCGCGCCCGCGATCGATCCAAAATACCCGGCGGTGAACGCAGCGTCCGGAACAAACTGGACCGGAGCCTATGTCGGCGTGGAGGGCGGATACGGCTTCGGACGCAATGATTGGCCCGACCAGACCACCCCGGACGTTACTGGCAGCGGCAGCTACGATCTCCGCGGCTGGCTCGGTGGTCTCGATGGCGGCGCGAACATCCAGTCCGGAATCGTTGTCCTCGGCGTCGAAGGCGAATTGATGTGGACGGGAATCAAGGGCAGCCAGACCTTTGCTTTCCCGATCCTACACGGCACCGCGACCACGAGTCTCAACAGCAGGATCGATTGGCTGGCGCTCGCCACGGGGCGCGCCGGGTTTGCCATTAGCGACCATCTTCTGGTCTACGGCAAAGGCGGGCTCGCCGTTGCCAGTGAAACTGGCCGGCAGCTCAATCGCGGGATTTGGCGCGCCGATCATCGATACCGTTGCGCTTTCCGGTAGAGCGGTTCACTCCGGCGTTGTCCTGGGTGGCGGAGCCGAATACGCGCTCAACAGCAACTGGTCGATCAAGGGGGAGTATGATTACGTGCGCATGATGGCGCAGAACTTCACGCTCGCCGGGCCATTCAGCGAGACGTTCCGTGGCAGCACGCTCAAGTCAACGATCGTCACGACCAACACGGTCACCCAGGAGCTCAACCTGTTCAAGCTGGGCGTGAACTATCTCTTCAATCCGACGGCGGGGCTCTAGCCGCCCGCCGATGGCGGCCGCAACAGGTTCCGAGGCCTTACTCTCTATCGTCCTGCCGTACCCCACGCCGCCTCACCTCGCGCGGCGTGTCGCCGAAACGCGCCCGGAACAGGCGGTTGAAATAGGAGACATCGGAGAAGCCGGCGACGAGAGCTATGTCGGACACGCGCTTGCTGCTACACTGCTCCGCCAGCAATTTGTGCGCGCGCTGCAGTCGCAGTTCGTTGACTCTTGCGGTGAATGACAGGCCGGAGCGCTCCAACAGCCGGTGGAGATAACGGGGAGAAATGCCGAGCTTGGTGGCGAGAGCTGGTGCGTTGAAATCGGGCTCACAGAAGCATGTATCGATATGTTCGAGCGGGAGCCATCCCCTCGGAGCCGCCGTCGCTCGCTTGCCCAAAAGCGCAGCGCTGGCGAGCGACGGCGGCGGAGAGGGGTGGCGTGCATCCCCTTGGTGGGCCTGAGCATCGTCAGGCCGCCTGGCGTAACGCCTCCTTCTTGTGTTCCTTGAGCAGGTCCATGTTGAGATAGCGATGATCCTCGAGCCAGGTCTCGTGACGCTCGACGGTCAAGGCGCGCACCAGCCGCAAACGCGGCCAGCCTTGACCGACCCTGCGCGCGGCGGCTGCGAGATCGGTGGCCGGGACGGAAGAATGGCCCCGCCGCGGCCGAACAAAAGAATGGACGCGATTTCCCCAATCGTCATCGGGGCGATCATTAAAAATCGCTTGTCCATCTCATCCGTAAAAATCGCTTGTCCATCTCATCCGTCGACTTCATGTGCTTGCGGTGCGCCAGCGGCAGGCGGAAGTAGGTGAGCGTCTCCTCGATGTTCTCTTCCACCCAGCCGGTGAGCTTGGGGTACTTGCCGCCCCATTTGCCGAGCCAGGCGGCCAGATCGCGCCGGACCTCCGAGAGGTCGCGCCGGTCGTACATCCATCTGAGCTCCAGCAGGCAATCGTCATCGACCTTCCGAGGCACATAGTCGAGCGCGTTCCTGAGGAAGTGCACATAGGGGTCGTTGAAGAAGTGACCAATAGATTTCGCGCGATGCAGCGATCGGCCCTATCATGGCCCTCGCGTCAAAGCTCGCGCCACGGTGCGATCTGAAGCCGCAAACGCATTATGAGGGACAATCCAAGACAGAATAAACGCAAGGAGAGCGGTTGCCAGCCGCTTGAGGTTGATGGCAGCGGCCGTCAGGTAGGCCTGGATCTTCATATTCGGTAGACCGCGCCGTATGGCGCGCGCCAGTCCATGCCAAGTTTTGGCTTCGCCGTGGAAGCCCTCTGAGCGCCAGCGATGGCGTTGATACAGACGTCGATCCTGCTTACTCCATCGCTCGCGACGGCGGCGGGCGCGCAGCAGTGCCGGATATGGTCACCGACAACGACCGCTTTGTTAACCCGCCCTTTGGATAGGCAATCGCCCTTGAGCGGACACCGGGCGCAATCCTTCGCCTTCGAGTAAAAGAAACGGCCGTGCTTGATGGGCCGCGCCGGGCGCAAGATACGTCCTCGCGGGCACTTCAAGATGTCGTTCTTGGCATCGTACCGGAAGCGTCTGAGCGGTACGCGACTCTTGATTGGTTCGGCTTTAGCTGGGATGAGGGCATCAATGCCGCGCCGCTCGAGCGCGCCGTAGACTTTAGCGTCGCCGGCCCTCCCAGTCGACCCCGATCGCGATCAGCACCGCCTGGCTCGCGATGATGCCATCGTCCCTGACGCGCTCGTAACGGGCGTCCAGGATCAGATAAGGGAACGGCTCCTTGAGCTTGCGCTCGCAGAACGCCTTCAGCGACGCATCCAGCCGCTTGTTGATCGCGCTGATCGCCGAGGCCGAGAAGGCATGGCCCACCAGCTCCTCGGTGACCTGCTTCACCTTCCGGGTCGAGACCCCTTGCACGTACATCTCGGCCAAGGCCGCCACCAGCGCCTTCTCCGAGCGCTGGTAGCGCTCGAACAGCTCGGTCGAGAACCGTCCCTGCCTGTCCTGCGGCACCTTCAGCTCGATCTTGCCGACCCGGGTGATCAGCGAGCGGGAATAGTAGCCGGAGCGATAGCCAAGCCGCCCCTCGCTGCGCTCCCCTTTCTCCGCACCCAGCGTCTCCGTCATCTCGGCTTCGAGAATGTCCTGCACCGCACCCTGGATCAGCGGCTTCAGGAACTCCTTGTCCGACCTCAACAACTCTTTGACTGCAGAGACATCCGTCCTAATCTTCGTCACGGTCATGGCGGGTCCAAGCTCCTCTACGAGCGGTGATCTTCGCAATCACCGGACTTACCATGACCGCTTCAGCCTCTCAGCTTTTGCAGAACCTCCCGCACACTACCATCCACCGGGTCGTGCCCCTTATGGTGGTGTAGCTCGGTAGAGCAAAGCCGCCCGGACGCCCGCCATCCTTAAGTGTCGCCCGCGCACAAGAAGGGTCGGATCGCGCCGCTCTGACTAAAGACTTGGCGGAAATCTCGCAATCCAAGATCTGCATTTCGCCCCTACTCGCCAATGAATAGACCATCTTGAACGCGGGCTCCGCGGAATCCCTTTTTTTATGGCCTCAGCCTGTCGGCGAAGCCCCCGCTAATGATATCCAGGCAACGAGGACGCCCCCGGATCCCAATCCTCATCGACATCCGGCCAGGTCTGAGGCTGCGGAATGGACGCCGAGTCGGGACGATCATCGATGCCGTGCTCGTTGAGCAAATTTTTGAGGCGGGCGATCTCGGCCTGGAGCTTTTGCTGCTCTTCGGCAGCGACCGCGATGAAATCTCGCTTGCTCACATGGCGCGACCGCTGATCGGCCTCGTTCTCCGACACGGTCGCCCAGTATTCGAGCTCGAGCTCGGCGCGCAAGCGACTAATATCCTTCTCGGCCTGACGAATGACTTTGTGGCGCTCCCGCTCGATCCGTCGCCGACGGGGACCGAGACGCTCATGTCCGAACAACGCGCTCACTTGAGAGTGGAACCTGTCCTGGTAATCGATCATCGCTTGGGTGTAGGCAGCCTGCTGCGCTGCCTTGCAAACTCCCCTGCAACGGCATCATTGAGCGCGCAGCGCCCCGGATGAGCCCCTGCAAAATCCAAGCGATTGTCGACACTGAGGATCGGCAACGAGAAGAAATGCAGGTGCAGCATGTCCTCGTCGACATGCTCGACAATGGACTTCAGGCGATCACCGTGTTCCAGCTTTAGCCAATCTACCACCATTCCGCGCCAGAGGTGGTAGGCGTCGTAATCTGACACGAACTCACCCATGCAGGAGATGGGCATCGGGTACGATACGACACCCGCCAACAGGACAATCCCGTTGGAGCGCAACTTCCGCCCCGTCCGATCCTTGGCTTGCAGCGATAGCGCGACGGCCTGCTCGCCAACTTCTATGGGGTCGACACCATAGACGAGGTTCGGCTCAATGGGATGGGCGACGTGAGGAGAATTTGCCGGTACCCGCCTGGCTTCGGCGACGATCCCTTCGATCGTCGCATAGGCCGCTTGACCGCGACCGGGGGTGCGACCGTAACCGTTCAAGTGTAGAGACTGGATCAACATTTTTGGCTCCGTTGCGAACTCATTTTCCATGCCCGGCGGTAAGCCGCAATGTCCCCTCAACGACTATCGCGAAACGATAACCTAGTCGTTGCCGGGATACGTGTCCCTCTGCCCAGCCCGTGGGCCGCAATGGAGCCGGCCTACGGCTCCGTGGTGGTGTCGGTCGTGCTCCTAAGGACAATGGCGATTGCCTCGAGCATGAGGTTTTGAACGGTCGTGTCGCGAGCGATCGCGGTCCTCTTGAGTTCGCGCCGGAGTTCGGGGCTCACGCGGACCAAAACGCCACGGCGGGCGGGCTGCGCCTCGAGCCCGGGCGTCAAGACGCCGAAATGGTCGTCGCCCGCTTTGCCGGTGTCGGCCATCATGGCGTCGCCCAAGCTCGCCTTATGCTTCTTCATTGGCTCCTCCATCCAGCCTCAGGTCGCGACAGATGGCTCGCCACAAAGCGCGGTACTCCGCAGCGGCATGCCCTTCGGGCTCGACCTCGGCGACGCCCGCCCCCCTCACGGTGGAATAGGGAACACTCAGCCGGTGCGTAATTTGATGCGGCCAAAGACGCGAGCCGATGTCGGCGAGCGCCTGCCGGGCATCGCGAACCATGGGCGAGGCACATGTGCCTCGATACGGCGGTGCCGCGTTAAAGATTACCGCATACCGCGCGCCCTCCGACTGCAAAAGCTGGATCGCGGTCCGCGTGACCCTGAGGTCGAACAGGGTGGGACGCATGGCGACCACGGTTAAATCGACGCGGTGGGCTACCGCCGGCACGTGGCGCAAAGCTGGCGGCATGTCGATCACCAGGAACTGCAGACCCGCACGCCTGGCCGCCTCTATCGTATCGTCGAGGGATCCGGGACCGCAACGGCAGACGGGTATGTCGTTGCTCTCGCGGACGCACCTCCAGACGAACGCCGATTGTTGGAGGTCGGCATCTATCACGCCGACCTTAAAATCGGCCATCCTGGCAAGAACGGCGATGTTGAGCGCAGTCGTGGACTTGCCCGACCCGCCTTTGCCAACGAAGGCGACCGTTGCGAGAAGTGATGCTCTCTTCACGCGCGCGCTCGCGGAGGCGCAAGTCGGAACAGACCCCGATCCCGCCTGTGGCCGTGCTGCGACCCGCAAGCCGGCAACCCGCTCGTGCACCTCAATAACTCTCCTCGCTTGCTTGGCCGACCATCTGGGCCGACACAGAACGGGTGCTGAAACCGTTCACTTCTAACGCTTTCACGTCGCAGCGCATTTTGCGAGCGCTCATTTGTGGACAGAAAGCTGAGGTAAGGTTCGAAAAGGGCTTAGGCTTACGAGCGCTTATGCCACAGGGCTTCGCGCGCCATCACAACGCAACAGGTCATGAAATTCCACTGGGGATGAAGCGTCGGCCCACGTCATCAAAGGCGCGCTTCGCATAGCTTGACACTCCAAATCGCGCAGAAATTATCCCGCCGCTTCAATAGATTAGCTAAATAGTCCGCGGGGTATGATGGCAGGTCGGGACAACAACTCGCTCCGCTCTTCATCTGCGACTGTACACCCGCGTTTGCCGATACCGCTTCCGTGACAATCCAATGCCGCGTCATTTGATCGACGCCGTCGTCCTGCTGCTGGATAAACCTATTAGCTTAGCAAATCGCCGGCCTGCTTGCTTATCAGCTTGCTAGCTTGCTGACGCCTCTCGCTCGCAAACCTAGGTAACTAGCTAGCTTATTAACTAGCAAGCTTGCTCACTTGGTCCTTAGGGCCGGATCAATCAGTTGCCGCCTGCCCTCCCCAAACCGACGACTTGCCCTACCGCCCGCGACTCCGGTGCGGTGACGCGATCTGATCCGGGCAAGGTAGGCTTCCAGATCGCTCACTCCTTCGCCGAGACTTCCGTTCAACGTGGTGTACTCGTCGCGTCGCCATTTGGCGCCTCGCACCCGCAATGTGATCAATTTCATAGTTGAGCAGGTGCGCCAGATACGGGCGACACTTGCCGCAGCGTCGACGAACCACGAGGTCGCCGATCGGGTAGATCGCGCTCCGTTGCTCAAAACGTCGACCTGTAACCATAGACTTTGAGTCAAAATGCTAACCGTAATTGGACTGTTTCGAAACCATTCGCGCGATACTGCAATCACGTGAAGCAGTGATCGCATGAAGCAATGATCACGTGAGAGCGTGTTCACGTGAAGTAATGGAGATCAGGGTATGGCCAAACGCGCCAAAATCAGGCACCTGGCAGAGCTTGTTGAGGCATCTCAGGACAGACAACCGCGGGGGCAAAAGCGAGCGCTCGAAGGAACAGACGCCGGTATATCTCACGATTTGTCGCAATTACCGGCGCGCGCCCCCGGTGCTCAGCTCGCCAACAACGGTGAGTCCCTCCCTTGAGGCGCTCAATCGAAAGCGAAGGAGCACTTCTAAACCGGATACGACGATAAAGCGAATGGGTCTTTACCTCGATGAGGAGCTGTACTGGCGAATCAGTGACTACGCACATCGGCATCGCACTAAGATGCACCCCATTATTGTCCGTGAGCTGCGAAGGGTCATGGGGGAGCTTGAGGCGAAGGAGCGCGCGTCGGCCTCTCGTTGAGAGCCTCCGCCAATTTCGAGTTCCGCCGTAACCTGCAGCATGCCTTTCGACGACCGATTGCGTGCGCGCCGATGCAGCGAAGAGATTTGCATCCTCATCAGGGGTGGCGGCGCACCATTAGGACCAAAGCACAGCGACGAGACGGCTCCGATCTTGGCCTCGCCTCGTTCCGGCCCTGTTCGTCACACTCACGGCGGCCGGTGAATCCCGATCGGCCCCAGCACTCCTAAATCGCGGCGAAATCAGTCGGGGCGGAGCTGCGGGAAGGCGATCACAGTTGAGGTCGGAGCATCATCCTCTGTCTGGACGCCCTCTGCTCCTGCAGCATCGGAACGCTGTGCCTCAAGCAAGACGGCGATGTCGGCCCCGTTGAGGCTTCCCCGCTCCAATAGGTGGCGCGCGGTCGCGATCAACACGCTTCGATTAGCCTCCAGTAGTCCGCGGCAGGTGCGATCCGCCTCGGCGAGCTCGATGCCGACCGCCGCTCGGATATCGGCGAAGCGGAGGAACTCCTCGGCCCGACGCAGGTCGCCAAGATGCGTTAAGGGCGACGGCCCCGACAGCCCCAGTCCGCCCAACATCGCGCAGCTCAGCCTGGTGGCCTCCGCCAGATCTTGTTGGGCGCCGTGGGACGCCTCACCAAGCAGGACTTCCTCGGCGGCACGGCCGGCAAGCAAGACTTCAATGCGTGACCTATAGTCGCTCGCCGTGCCCTCGAAGAGCTGGCGGGTGGTACGCATCGACATCCCGAGCCGCCGGTCCGTGTGCGTCGTGTTGGCGACGACGCCGTCGGCGCCAAAGCGAAGCACGTCGACCAAGGCGTGTCCGGCTTCGTGGGCCGCCGTCCGCCAGCGTTGCTCGTCGGAGAGATTGTCGTCGCCGACGACGGCGTGACGGAGGTCGTCGAGAGTGAGCTCGCGGTTCTCCCGCCGCGCCATACGGCGTGCGTCCTTCACCGCGCGCTCCGCGTCGGCGCCGGTCATGCCGGCTGCCGACATCACGACGGTGGAGATGTCGGCGCCGACGAGATCGCCCTTCAACCGAACCCGGAAGATCTTCTCGAGCTCGTCCTGATCGGGCGGACTGATGCGCACCACGTTCTCGAAGCGGCCCGCGCGCAGCAACGCGGGATCGCAGGCCTCGACCTCGTTGGTGCAGCCGATCAGGAACACGCCCTCCCGCCGGCGCACACCATCAACCTCCTCAAGCAGCGCGTTGATGCAATTCCTGACGTAGTCTGAGTGCGAGTGCTTGACCGCGCGACGGTCGACGAAGCTATCGCATTCCTCGAGCAGCATCACGCAGGGCGCCTGCGCCCGGGCGGAGGCAAAGTCACGGCGCATGGCCGCCAGGAAATCGCCCAAATGCCCCTCTGCCTGCCAGGAATAATACGAGCAGACGATCAACGGCATCCCGGATTTCGAATCCTTGCCTGCCGCGCTACGCGCGAACGCCTCTGCAAACAGCGTCTTGCCGACGCCGGGGGGGCCGGCGAGCATCAGGGCGCTCGAGACCGCATCCCAGGGGATCTCGCCGCGTCGCCAGGCGGCGAGATCGGCGATCGCATCGTCAGCCCAGGCGCGCGCACCAGCCATGCCATGGATCTCGGAGAGCACCAGCCCCCGCGACGGCCGTTCGGCCCTCTTCGAGTCGGCGAGACGGCGCAGCTCGTCGACGCATTCTTCCGGCGTGCGGTCGAACCGAATCGCGGCTGCGAGGTCGCCTACACCGACATCGCGCATCGTCTCCGCCGGCACATCGACCGCCGTCCTGATGCCGGTGACGGCGCGGATGGTGCGCGACACCGTCGTAGGATCGAGCATCGGCAACTCGATCCGGTGCCCCGCCGCTTCGTTCAGCACTTTCGGAAGGCAGGCGCGGCCGTTGGACGAGAACGCCACGAAGGGCAGCGCGTAGGCGCACATGTCGGCAGCGACGCGCTCCAGCCGCTGTTTGGCAGCGCCTTTGAGCGGCTCCTTCAGCACGATATAGGCGCCGTCGAGACCGTCGCGACGGCCGGGAGCGGTCTTGACCAGGTCGATCATACGCAGCGCGTCGTCGAAAAACATCCCGCGCCAAACGCCTTTAAGCGCGTCGAGCATCGCGCCGTCGGCGACGTCGACGACAACGGGAGCGCCGCCGCAGATCAAGTCCCGCGCAGCGTCCGGCGCGGCGTCGAAAGCGCGGGCGAGCAGCAGCGCCGCGGCAATTCGCGCCGGGCTCGGGGGGCATCCCTCGCGGCTTGCATTCTCCTCGAAGCCAGTGTCGTCATCGACATCCGCCGAGCGCGTCAGACTGGCGAAGCCGCCCGAGCGTGCGATATGCGGTCGATCGGCGTCGGTGGCGAGGTCCTGCCTGAAGCGCAACGCATCGCGCCAAGCCTGCCCGTAAGCCCGCCGCTCGATGGGTCCAATGCCGGTGCCGGCGAAGGACACCGGACGGTGCGTATCGCCATCATGGGGTCCAATGACACTCGGCATGCTCGTGGTTTCGTTCATGTCTAGACCTCGATGAGAGGATCGGACCCGAGTCGTTCGTTCGGGTAGCCAAGCGCCGCGGCGAAGTCCTGCTCGTTGTCGCTGGCGACGACGATCAATGACGCGCCCAAGCCGGAAAAATCGGCATGCAGGTCGCTCGTCGGCTGCACCGTCACGACCCACCTCCCGTCAGCCGGGGCGGCGTCTTGGGAACACGGGCGCCGGTACGGCGGCTGCCAAGCCAGATCTTGTGCATCGACCAGGATGCCGAGAGGCGCATGCGCTCGCGCGGCTCGATCGGCATGCGGGCGAGCGTGTGCGACAGCACCATCGCCGCGGCGGGATCGAAGAAGGCGCAGGCCAGCAACACCGTCATGCTGAGATCGACGCGCAGGCTGATGCGCCCGGGGATCCGGCGGCCGACGACGAGGCCGATTGCCGCGGCGGCATCGCCGCGGATCGCCGCCCGCCATTCGGGCATAGTCGCGGAGATCCCGGCGACGAAGGTGGCCACCTCGGCGCGCGCATGCTCGTCGAAGGATTCGGCGGTCTTCGTCCGCCAGTAGAAGAGCACCGGGGGCATGCCCTCGCCGCACATGCCTGCGCGTTCGTTCATCGGGAAAGCTCCGTCGTTCGCGCGGAAGGCCGCGCGTGATGTCGAAATGCGGAGTTAGAAGAGATTAGGCGAGGGAGGGTCCTTGGCGGACCCTGCCCTGCCTCGCCGGGACACGCCCCGTCACGTCACGCCGTGCCGGACCACGCCTAGCCTCGCGGTGTCGAGCCAAGCCAAGAACTATTCGAGCTGCGACTCCTCGATCAGGAAGCGACCGAAGTCGGGACGGTGGTCGCCGATGCCAAAGGGACCCGCCATGCGGAAGTAGCTGACGACGTCCTCGCGGTTGATGATGGTGGTGATGAAGGACCCGCGCACGGTCGCGCTCCAGCCGTCGAAGCACGGGCGCGTGCGCGCCACCCGCGAGTCGTCGACGCGCACGATCTCGCGGTGGCGGAAGCGGGGGTCCTCCCAGAGCTCTTCGACCGTCTTCGGGCCGTCGTAGTCGAGCATCGCGGGACCCTCGGCGACGAAGGCCGCCTTGGTCGCCTTGCCCTTACGGACCGTCTTGGCGCCGTTGACGAGCGCACCCTTGATCGCGGACGGCGGCAGACACGGCCGGCCTTCGTGAAGCCACAGCGATCCGTGCCACTCGAGCTCCGCAATCCGGTGATGGTCGGCGTCGGTCTTATGCTGCTTTCTCGTGAGCTTTTTGAGCGCCCTCGCGGTGGGGTCGAACGGGTCGGCGAGCCTGCTGGAGTGCATCAACATCGGGCCGACGCCGACCAGACGCAGCGTGATCATCTCCACCGCCATAATCAGATGTCCCCCTCGGTGGGATCGAAGAGCGGCGCCGTCTCGGCGATGCTGCGGACAATGTTGGCGTACGAAGCCGGCTTGGCCGCGTAGCGACGGGCGCGCAGCATGCTGGTCACCACCTCGTGGCATTCGTGGCACAGCACCGTGAGGTCGCCGTCGCGCTCGTCGCCGAGATTGTCGTAGGTGCGATGATGCGCCTCGAGCTGCTCGGTCGCCGCGCAGAGCACGCAGCGATGGCCGGCGGCCGCGATTGCGCGCTGGCGAATTTCCCGCCAAGCGGCGCTGCGCAGATGCTTCTCGTAATTCACCATCGGACATCGTCCCCGGTCAGTTTCCTGAGGGGCGGTGTAGCACAATCTTTCTGGTTCGGGGACAAATTGTCCCCGAAAACTCAAAAATTTTCGTTAACCTTAACGGTCGGTTAACAGGAAAGGTAAAAGTCTAACCATTCACTTAGTCGGTCTTAGCTCGCTCCATTCGGAGGCCTAGCCAAAGAACTGATAGATCCTGCATCACATAAACAGCGCCGCGATGGACGACCACCTGCTCACCCCTTCCCTGCTTCGAGCAGCGCGCGCGCTGCTCGGATGGAGTCAGGCCGAACTGGGGCAGAAGGCTGGCGTGTCGCGGAAGGCCATCGCAACGTTCGAGACGGCCGAGCCATCCAATCGAATCGATCCGCGCCGCAAGGCAGTGCTGTGGACGCTGAGGCAATATCTCGAAGTCGAATGCGACATCGAGTTCACCTTCGCGAGTGACAAGACGGGCGAAGGAGTACGTCGCGCGAAGCCGCGATAGCTCTTGAGTGGTTGGGCGACCTAGGGTCTAAACTCAGGCAGTTGGTTGATCCTGCCGAGCTGAGTCGCCGTTATGAAGAAGCCATCAAAGGCCCCCGCCAGCCAGCCTAAGCTACCGCCGCCGCGTCCCGCTCCTCCGCTACCGCCAAAGCTGCCCTTCAGCGGGAAATCCTTCTTTCTGAATGATCTAGGCAAAACGCTATTCCCATTGCGTACCAACAAAGTCTTGGGCGAAGCCGCGTTCGAGAAGTTCGTCGAGTACGCCAAATCGAACTCGGACCACTTTCTGCCACAAAAGCGCGTGTTTGCGATGAAGCAAGGCGGACACCTTCGGCGTACCTTCAAGCTCGATCCAGTCGCCGAAATGTTCCTCTATGACCTTTTGTATCGCAATCGCCGCTTTTTTCGCCGCCCAACTGACAAGAAGCGCGAGACATTCGGCTACAATTTCGAAGCGGGCGAACCGACCGAGGCCACCCTCTCTTATCGGGGATTCAAGGGAGCGACGAGCCAATACAGGAAGACCTATACCGGATCATTTCAAGCAGTCCGCCATACGCCAGCGATTTTGCTGTCGCCATTGCAAACGTCTTGGCAGATGCGAAGGGAAGAGCCTTGGCTCCAGAAGACCTCTGGCGGCTGGTTTACGAGCGGGGGCGCGATCTTCCTACGACGGTTGACCTCTCGACTGTCAGAGGGTGATCCGCAAATGTTCGATGAGCTTCGGTATCGTTGGGCGCTGAGGAGGTTTTTGAAAGAACATAATTTGGCGCGTCGATCCTACGATCAGGTGACTGATGAGCCCGAAGCAGACGGTACGAATTTTCCAAAATTCCACGCAGGCAAAGCCCTGAACTTGCAAGCTCGCATGCTAGATAAATTTCGATCGGATTATCTTCTAGATCAGGCCCATAGATTCCACGTCCCCGTTACAGATCGAGAAGAGGACTGGGATTCGTTCCCGCCGGATTACAGTTACGAGAATCGCTACCTCACGGCGGGGGCAGCTCAAAAGCTGCGGGCTGATATCCGGGCAGAGCAAAAGGCTGATTGGGATTACTGGGCGAACAGAGTTACCTTGGGACTAGCTCTGATCGGCAGCATCTTCGGCATCCTCGCTTTTTTCAAAAGATGATTTGGGAGGAGCACGGTGTTCGAAGGGATCAAGAGGCGATGGGCAGAGGCAAGGGCAACGGAGGCGAGAAAAGAAGTTGAGGACACGCTGCGGCGTTGGTACGCGATGAACGCCCTCGATCAGCACCTTGTTGTGTCGGCCTTCGAGGCAATGACGTCAGAAATGCCTGATGCCTTAAGCAACGCTCAAAAGGCGCAGATGGCCAAAGGAATTATGAAGGCGGCGCGAACTGCATTTTCTACGAGGGGCGACAACGTGGTGGCGCACACGAGTCGCGTGAGCGCTTTCGGCGGCGCCCTCGTATCTCTCTATTTGGAATGCCAAACATTGCCCGGCGAGCAAGCCACCCGCACTGTCGCACTCATTGAGAATTGGAAGCAGCAGGCGGAGTGTTGACGCCACGCCAACGGCGGGTGGCTTGATGCCCCTCCGTTTCCTTTCATGTCACCCCGCGATGGCCTCGCCAGCGCGCCAGCCGTTTCTGCCGGTTTCAGCAATCTCTGCGGGCTCGCACGACGACGCGGCCGATGATGCCGATACCGAGCACATCGCACCTTGGAGTCGGCGAAGACTAGCGACTCGGCGCGCCTCTCCGTCAGTGTGTTCGGCTATCTCTCCGGCTTGATCTCTCTGGTGACGCTCATCGTCTTGAGCGTCTCGGCTTGATTGGCAAGCCGGATACGCAGAGTGAAAGTGAGATCAACACCGTTGGCTGTGCTCTCAACCCACGGCAAACATACGCCGAGTGAGGAACAGCTGGGTCTGATCAGGAGCTTAGCGATGCGAACAGCTGGCAGCCGTACTCAGTGGTCGCGCGGCGAAATCCATTCCCCGATTTGGATGATCTCGCCTTGCGCCAGCGGCTGCCGAAATAGCAAAGCAGCCGCTCAAAGACTCGAGCCGCGGCGACTCGCGACGCACATGTGGTCTCGGCGACAAGTAGCAATGACGATGTTCGAGGTTGCAGCAATCGACGCCCTGGCTGCCCGAACTTCGTCGGTTTCGGAGCAAAGCGAACGTAGATCGAGGCCGCCGGGTTTATGGATACACGGCCTAGCACTACTTTGGCAGATTGCTGATTTTGGCGCGCTTTATAGGATTCCCGAATCAATTTTTCAATGATTCATGGGTGGTCGGCTCTTGGAGGGCTGACCATGCCGGGATGGGAAGACGAACTTGAACGCTGGCTGATGCCGTTCTTGGACCGGCTGGGTCATAAGACTCGGCAGCGGATGTGTCCTCTGTATGTTGCGGGACTGATCGGTCCTGGCGATCGCAAGAGCGTTCAGCCGATGGCGGAGCGCCTTGCCACGGGCAACTACGACCAGCTGCACATTTTATAGCGGACGGTGTCTGGGACGCGACGCCGCTGGAGACGGAGCTGCTCAACCAGGCGGACCGACTTGTGGGCGGCAGGGATGCGGTGCTCGTTATTGATGACACCTCACTTCCCAAGAAGGGTGAGCGCTCGGTCGGTGTTGCGGCTCAATACGCCTCGGCTCTCGATAAAACGGCAAATTGCCAAACACTGGTGTCTTTGACGCTTGCGCGCGGCGAAGTACCCGTGATGGTCGCGTTACGTCTCTTTCTGCCTGACAGTTGGACAAGCGACGTGTCTCGTTTGAAGCGTGCTCGCGTGCCACTCGAACACCGAACGTCACGGTCCAAGCCGGAAATTGCTTTGGCCGAGATTGATTCGCGCGATGGCAGCCAACGTGCGCTTTGGATGTGTGCTGGCCGATGCAGGATACGGACTTAGCGCACCATTTCGACAAGGGCTAACAGAGCGCGGGCTGGCTTGGGCTGTCGGCATCCCTCGGCACCTGAAGGTGTATCCGGTCGATGTGAAGCTCATTTGGCCGATCACCAAAGTCCGCGGGAAACCACGAAAGCACCACGTGCCCGATATCTTATCAATTGGGGCCGAGCAAATGCTGGCCAGCGCCAAATGGAAAACCGTGAGTTGGCGTAGCGGTGACCTGCCCCTGCGTATTTCCTCCAGATGGAGTTAGAGTCCGGCCCGAAGAAGGACGGACAGATGAAGCGAGCAAGGTTCACGGAAGAGCAGATTATCGCGGTATTGAAGGAGCATGAGGCTGGAGCAAAGACGGCCGACCTGGCTCGCAAGCACGGGGTCTCGGAAGCAACGATCTACAATTGGAAGGCCGAATTCGGCGGCATGGACTTTCAGAGGCGAAGCGGCTGAGGGCGCTGGAGGACGAGAACGCGAAGCTGAAGAAGCTTCTAGCCGAGCAGATGCTCGACGCCGCCGCCCTTCGCGAGCTGCTTTCAAAAAATGGTAGGGCCCGCCGCCAAGCGCGCTGCGGTCGCGCATCTGCAGGCCGTCATGAGCCTGTCGGAGCGGCGGGCCTGTTCGATTGTCGGAGCGGATCGGAAGATGATCCGCTATCGCTCCAGCCGTTCTCCGGACGCGACTCTCCGTGGCCGGCTGCGTGACCTTGCCAACGAGCGGCGGCGGTTCGGCTACCGCCGCTGTTCGTGCTGCTGCGGCGGGAGGGGGAGCCATCGGGGATCAACCGGATCTACCGGCTTTATCGCGAAGAAGGGCTCACCGTCCGCAAGCGGCGGGCTCGCCGCAAGGCCGTGGGGACCCGTGCCCCAATCCTAGTCGAGGCGATGCCCAACGCGCGCTGGTCGCTGGATTTCGTCCACGACCAATTCGCCAACGGTCGGCGCTTCCGCATCCTCAACATCGTCGACGACGTCACCAAGGAATGTCTGGGCGCCATTCCGGATACGTCGATCTCAGGACGACGCGTCGCCCGCGAACTGACGGCCGTCGTCGAACGACGCGGCAAGCCAGGAATGATCGTGTCCGACCACGGCACCGAGTTCACCTGCAATGCCATGCTCGCCTGGTGCAGGGACGCAGCCATCGACTGGCACTTCATTGCACCGGGAAAGCCGATGCAGAACGGCGTCGTCGAGAGTTTCAACGGCCGGATGCGCGACGAGCTGCTCAACGAGACTCTGTTCTTCGATCTCGACGACGCCCGCGCCAAGATCGCCAATTGGGTTGCCGACTACAATCTTCAGCGGCCTCACTCGTCGCTGAAATACATGACCCCCGCGGCTTATGCCGCCCACCTCACCGCAACGGACGATCGGCTACGCAACCCCGACCAGCTCCGCCGATCGTCCGTTGCTACAACCGCGCCACTTGGCGTACAAAACCCCGAGGCTCTAACCGCGGCCGGATGAAAGTTCGGTGGCAGGTCAGCGGGACGAAAGGTCGGCTTAAAAGCCCAATTTGCTGCTGTCCGTGTCCGGACCGCCGACGGCCCTCCGCAGCGGATATGGGATAAAGGTCAGCAGCATCTCCCAGGCGACGAAGCCTGGCTCATTGGCGAGCAACGTGCGTCCGGGGAGAAGAAATACTATCTGGCCAATCTTCCGGCGGCGGCGGATCTGCGCACGCTGGCCGCCACCATCAAGGCACGGTGGATTTGTGAGCAGGCGCATCAGCAGTTGAAGGAGGAACTTGGACTTGATCACTTCGAAGGGCGATCATGGCAAGGCCTTCATCGCCACGCCCTGATGACAATGATTGCCTACGCCTTCCTGCAACATATCGTCGCCTCGCACACGCGGGGCGGAAAAAAAAGAATCTACGGGCCTCCGCCTCAGCCAACCATGCCAGCCGTACGTCACGCCATCGTCGATCTCATCCTTCGGCCGCCGTCTCAGCATTGCCCATATTGCCGAAGGCAAATCCGTGAAAAACAGCGGCGAAAACACAATCTGCCAAAGTAGTGCTAGTGCGTCACCAGCGGGCATGCGCTGTCCGAGAGTTTACCAAAGGCCTGATCACCTGACATCGTGTGGACGAGCCGGTAATAATCCCACGGGTACTTAGATTCCTCAGGCTTTTTGACCTGCATGATGTACATGTCGTGCTCCATCAGGCCGTCGGGCCGGATCACGCCGTTGGCAGTGAACATATCATTGATCTTTGCTTTACGAAGCTGGGCCATGACTTTGTCAGAATCGGTCGATCCAACCGATTTAACGGCGTTGAGATAAGTCAACGTGGCCGAGTAATAGCGGCTTGTGTCATGGTTGGCTCACGGCCAGTGCGTTCGAGGAACCGCTTGGCGAAGGCGCGGGTCTTTTCATTCAGATCCCAGTACCAGCCGGTTGTAAGATATAGTCCTTGTGCTGTGTTCAGTCCAAGCGCGTGAATGTCTGTGATGAAGGCCAGGAGAGCCGCGGGCTTCATTGTTCTGGCAATTCCGAACTCATTGGCAGCCTTGATAGAGTTAGTAAAATCGTCGCCCGCATTGGCCAGACCGAGGACCTGTGCTCCCGAACTCTGCGCCTGGAGCAAGTAGCTCGAGAAATCCGAGGTCGCCAAGGGCACCCGGACCGACCCGATCACTTTTCCTCCGCTTGCCTCAACCACCTTCGAGGCTGCGTCCTGGAGCTGCGTGCCAAAAGCATAATCGGCCGTGACAAAGAACCAAGATTTGCCGCCCTGCTTGACGACTGTGCTGGCCGTCCCGTTCGCCAGCGCGGTGGTGTCGTAGGCGTAATGTACCGTGTATGGTGTGCAGTCCTTTCCAGTAAGAGAAGCACCAGCCGCTCCGATTGAGAAGAAAGGTGTCTTCTTCTCCTTGGCAATGTTCGCCATAGCCAAATTTACGCCGGTGTTTGACCCGCCAAGCACCATCGTAACGTTCTCTCTATCAACGAACTCACGGAATTTCTGTGATCCGAGGTCGGGCTTGTTTTGATGATCGGAGACAAGCAGATCCACCTTCTTGCCCAGTACACTGCCTCCGAAGTCGTCGATCGCCAACCTAGCCGCGGTCTCTCCGCCCGGCCCAATGATGTCAGCATAAACGCCTGACATGTCGTCTATGTCACCGATGACGACTTTGTCGGTTGCAGCGCCAGCCATGCCCGGCGCCATAAACAGTATCAGGGTTGCACAGACAGTGACGGTATGACCGCGCATCATTTCGCGTCTCCTTTGTCGGGCGTGCCTCCTAACGCCGAACTTTAGGATCTCGATTTTGCGGCACCATTGGCATTTCGGCTAACATTACCGCTGACGGTACGAAAACGTACGTGCGCTTTAGCGAGCCGAGCTGCACAGTGGCGCGTCCCGAGCCTGGTCGGAACGTGGCTTCCATCCAACCGGATCCAGCGGCCGCCCCTGGCGCTTTCAATCCACAGGATGCATCAGCGTCTCTGCCGGCGTTTTGCTGCAGCTCATGAAGTTGATGGAACGACCTCGGAAGCGACGTGGGCCAGTCGTCAAGCAGCGAGAAGCGTTTAGCAATCTTTCTGAGCGGGCAAGAGCGAGGCTGCGGGCGGCTCTATGTACGCGAACGTACGAGCTTTTGCTTCTTGCCGCGCCGAACATTCGCCTAATGACCAATCCACTTTCGTTTCCAGCGAATTATTACTCAGATCAAGACATCGCCTTGTCGGCGCTGACTTTTGGCCAGGTGGTCGTCGGCTCACCCCGATGGGACGTCCTCTGACGGCTAATACGGCCGAAACAACGCAGCGATCTTGGCCATTGGAGCACCGTCCAGAACGACGATAGCACTGTTCGGCTGCTCTCTCAAATTCCCTATTCGAATTCGAGGAAGAGCCCAAATGAATAGGAACAACAGAATGCGTATTGGAAGGCGCCGCTTTCTAAAGCAGGCAGGTCTTACCCTCATTGCGGCTGGGTCGGCCCCGATGCTTTCTACTCCATTCGTGTCCCGCGCAATGGCGGACACGAAGACACTGTCGATCGTCCAATGGAGCCATTTCGTTCCAGAGTACGACAAATGGTTCGATCAGTTCGCAAAGGACTGGGGCACAAAAAACAACGTCGAAGTCGCCGTCGACCACATCCCGGTCGCCAACGTCGCTGCGCGGGCGGCCGCGGAAGCCTCGGCCCAATCAGGTCACGATCTGTTCGGCTGGAATGGCGCAGGCGGGGCGCATCTTTACCGCAGATTCCTCGTCGACGTGACGAGCCTCGTCGAGGCGACCGAGAAGAAATACGGCAAGGTCAGCACGATCGGCCGGCAGATCGGCTATAACCAAGACGACAAGACCTGGTCTGCATTTCCCGATTTCTACATCAGTTTCCCGGCCATGTATCGCAAGAGCATGTGGGACGAGATCGGGATGAAGCCGGACACGTGGGACAATGTTCGCGTCGGCGGCGCCAAGCTGAAAGCCAAAGGCCACCCGGTTGGCATTTCACTTGGACACAGCAACGACCCCAACACGACCTGGCGCGGGCTGCTGTGGAGCTTTGGCGGTGCCCTTCAGGACGCCGAAGGCAAGAACGTCGTGCTCAACAGCAAGGAAACGGTCGAAGCCGTTAAATACGTAACTGCGCTGTACAAGGAGGCGATGACGTCGGAAGTGCTGTCGTGGGACGACTCCAGCAATAATCGCTACCTTGTTTCGGGCATCGGCTCTCTGATCGTCAATCCGATCTCCGCTTATAGGACGTTCCAGAAGGCAAACACGAAGGGGGCCGACGACACGTTCGTGATTGCTCCGCCAAAGGGACCGGTCCGCCAGATCATGGGTGGGGCTTCCGAATTCTACGGCATCTGGAAGTTCGCCAAGAACAAGGAGGGCGCGATCGAGTTCCTCAAATATTACGCTGATCATTGGCCGGAGGCATTCAAGGCTAGCGAAGGTTACAATAACCCCTGCTTCGCAAACCTCGTGCCGAAGCCGATGCCGATCCTCTCGAACGATCCGACTTCGACACCATCAGACAAACTTACGGTGCTGCAGGATTCGGAGCAATGGTCGGCCTCCCCGGGATATCCCGGCCCATCCTGGCCTGCCGTCGACGAGGTCTACAACGACTTCGTCATCTGCGACATGATGGCTAAGGCGGCGAGCGGCCAGATGTCCGCGGAGGACTCGGTGAAATGGGCACACCAACAGTCTGACGCCATCTTCAAGAAATGGCACGAGAAGGCCTGAGACGGCGTCCGGACGGAGCCTCACTTTGCGCTCCGGGACCCGGCCGCTGTTGCAGTTCATTGGCAAACACGACTGACGCGCCCTGTCCCAGCGACGGATCGCGGGGCGCAATGCATGAACTTCGGGAGGATCGATGGCAGCCGTACTGACCAGGGATATCGTCAAGACCTTCGACGAAATCAACGCCGTCAACGGCATCTCGCTGAGGGTGCCGGACGGCGAGTTCATGGTGTTGCTCGGCCCCTCGGGCTGCGGCAAGACGACGCTCTTGCGCATCATCTGCGGCCTCGAGCAACAGACCAGCGGCGATCTTCTGATCGGCGGCAATATCGTCAACGACATCCCGCCCCGCGCCCGCGGCATTGCGATGATGTTCCAAAGCTACGGCCTCTATCCGCACTATACAGTCCGCAACAACATTGCCTTCCCGCTGCGCACGCAGCGCATGCCCTCCCAGGACATCCAGAAGAAGGTCGGGTGGGCCGCGCAGTTGCTCGGCATCGGCCATCTTCTCGACCGGCGGCCACGCCAGCTTTCCGGCGGCGAGCGTCAGCGAGTGGCGCTCGCGCGCGCGCTCGTTCGCGAACCGACCGCGCTTCTGCTCGACGAGCCACTGTCCAATCTCGACGCCAAACTGCGCACCTCGGCTCGCCAGGAGATCAAGAATTTTCAGCAGCGCGTCGGCCTCACCACCATTTACGTGACCCACGACCAGGTCGAAGCGATGGGTATGGGCGACCGCATCGCGGTCATCGACCATGGAAGGGTTCGGCAGGTTGGAACGCCAATCGAGATCTATCAGGATCCCGCCGATCTTTTTGTCGCAACCTTTTTCGGCGCACCGCCGATGAACATCGTCACCTGCAATGGCGGCGGCTATCTAGGCTTCCGGCCGGAGAATTTCCTGCCCAGGGACATGATCGGAGACGACGGGGTGACCGAGTTTTCCTTTCGGGTCGACCGCTCCGAATATCTCGGGTCCGAGCGCATCGTTTACGGCGTGATGGATGGTTTCGATTCGAAGCAGCCGATCACGGCGAAGTTGCCGCCGGCCCACGTCGCCGAAGGAAGCGTTCGCCCCGGCGAGTGGCATCGCTTTGCCGTGAAAAACAGCGAGCTGCGCCGCTTCGAGGCCAGCGGCAATCGTAGCACTCGTCACTGAGGGCCGGAAGTCACTGATGGCTGTCATCGCAGAACCTGTTGCCAAGCCGATCTCACGATTTCGCTTTGTCCTGGATCGACGCGATGTGCTCGAAACGGTCATGGTCGCGCCGGCGATCCTCTACGTCCTGCTATTGGTCGGGCTGCCGCTCCTCCTCGCGGTCTTTTACTCGCTCAGCGCCTACACGATTTACAACCCAACCTGGAAGTTTGTCGGCCTGGCCAATTTCGAGCAGATCCTGCAGAATCCAACTTTCCTCGACACGCTGCGCAACACCTTCGTCTTTACGTTCGGCTCGCAGCTGCTCGGCCTCGTGCTCGGAAAGTTCGGGGCCTTCCTGCTGTTGCAACCCTTCCCCGGCCGCAAGATCGTGCGAGCGCTGATCATCCTGCCTTTTGCGGTGCCGGTCGCGCTGGCTACCATTGCCTGGCAATGGATGTTCGATTCGCTTTACAGCGTGATCAACTGGACCATGATTGCGGCCGGTCTCGTGACGCGCGAGGAGGCGCCGAACTGGCTCGGCAATCCATACCTCGCGATGTTGTGCATTATCATCATCAACGCCTGGCGCTTCTTTCCCTTCGCCATCGTGATCTTTCTCGCCGGCATCACCGCGGTTCCGCAGGACGTGATCGACGCCGCCACAGTCGACGGTGCGGGTTTCTGGCGTCGCAACTACCAGATCATCCTGCCGATGATCCTGCCGATGGTGGCCATCGGCCTGATCTTCGGCATCGTATTCACCTTCACTGACCTTTCCATCGTCTTCCTGCTGACCATGGGCGGCCCCGGCGGCGCGACCTCGGTGCTGGGCTTTGAAGGTTTTCAGACCGGTATCGTTTCCGGCGACGTGGCGCACGGCGCGGCGATTTCGCTGTTCATGCTGCCGGTGCTGCTGGTCGTGGTGATCTTCACGCTGCGTTTTATCCGTCGCCGGGAGATCTGACATGCCCGAGCCTCTTGCCCGCTCGCTCCGCGTAACCGGGTTTTCTCTCGGCGTCGCGTTCTTCGTGATCCTGGCCGCGTTTCCGTTCTACTGGATGGCGATCACGGCGTTCAAACAGAACAGCGACCTTTACGACATCACCAACATTCCGTTCTGGTTTAATGAGCCACCGACGCTCGAACACATCCGGTACTTGTTCAAGGAGACCCTGTTCGCGCGCTGGCTGTCAAATTCGCTAATCATCGGCGTCTGCGTCACCGCAATCACGCTCGTGACCGCGGTTCCGGCCGGTTACAGCCTGGCCCGCATGACCAGCCGCAAGGGCGAAGCGCTCGGGATCGCGATCTTCCTGACCTACCTGGTGCCGCCGACGCTGTTGTTCCTGCCACTGTCCCGGATCGTCACGGAGCTCGGCCTGCAAAACTCGATGTGGTCGCTGGTGCTGGTCTACCCGACCTTCACTATCCCATTCTGCTCCTGGCTGCTGATGGGCTTCTTCAAGGCGCTGCCGATCGAGATCGAGGAAGCCGCCATTGTCGACGGCTGCAGCGTGTTTGGCGCTTTCATCAAGATGGCGGTCCCCCTGTCGCTCCCCGCGATCCTGACGGTGGTGATCTTCACGTTCACCCTGACCCTGCAGGAGTTCGTTTACGCCCTGACATTCATCTCGTCGTCCGACCAAAAGCCGATCACGCTGGGCGTATCGACCGACCTGATCCGCGGCGACGTGTTCTTCTGGGGTGAGATCATGGCCGGAGCCTTGATCGCGGCCGTTCCAGTGGCGATCGCCTATAATCTCTTCCTTGATCGCTTCATCGCTGGCATCACCGGAGGCGCCGTCAAATAGCTAAACCACGTGATTGCAGGGCGGCTTCCACCGATGCCTTGCGCTACCGGCCTTAGATCGCAGCCGCCGCCAACCCTCCTCCTTATGGACAAGGGGCAATGCATCCGGAACAGCGAGTTGAAAAGGCCCTGCAGGGCGCTTGAGCATCCTGGCCCGATGCGCCGGTGCCCGGCTGCACATTTGCGAGATCAAACTTTGACTTAAGGACCGACGACGAACCGGTCGCCGAGAATAGGCGCTATGGAGAGGCCGCTTAAGCGGTTGTAATACCCTCATCCGGATTCAACTGTCTTCGATATTCCCTCGCGATCGTGTCAAAACACGTGCAGGAGACTTGCCGCAGCGCGTGAAAGTTGAGGATGCACACAAGCCCGCGCGAACTGCGGATCAACCCATCTTTCTCGAGCGCCTCAAGGCACTCCGTCACGCTGGCCCGTCGAACCCCAAGAAGATGACCTAAGACTTCGTGGGTGAGCGGCAACTTGTCTTCCTCGAGAGCGCTGCTGGCCACAAGAAGCCATCGCGCCAACCGCTGCTTGACGGGGTGCACGGCATTGCAAACGCCCGATTGCGAGGTCTGCAGCAACACCACGTCAATATATCTGAGAAGAACCCTCCTTAGGGTGGGGAGCTGTGGCAAAATGGAAAGAAATTCACGTGCCGACATCCGTATGGCGGTTCCGGCAACTTGCACGACTCTGCGGTGGGGAGGGGTTTGATCAATCTCGGTCAAAACCAGAGGGGCGCCGATCATCCCCTCCGAGCCGATCAGCCAAGCCTCGATGAAACGATCCTGATCTACCCGTGCGGAAACCGAGACCAATCCGTGCTCTACAAAATAGACGTAATCCATCGGCAACCGCCAATGATGCAGGATCTGGCGGGGCAAGATCCGCACCGAGTCTGATCTGGTCAGCACTTCCGACAGCTCGTGATTTGGAATGAGCCGTAGAAGCCGATTGCGGACCGCGCCCCCCCGAATTGAACTTTGAGTATCGCCAATCATCTCCCCTGTTCCACGACCAGGTCGGGAATCCAAACAGAACGGGATGCAGCAAGTTCCAATGTCGGCCGAGATAGCACGCGTCGGCCGGTGCTCCCGGCGAGAGGTGAAGGAGCCATAGGGTGAAGCTTGGTCGATTAAGTTTGGTCGGTGTCCTGCTGGGCTTGTTATCCCGCCGCTCCCTGATGGGCCGTAGCCGCGATGTCGTGCCCCTCTCCCCGATCGGAGGCTTGTTCGTCGAAGCGGAGGGCCGTACGCACGAGCGCGAGATGGCTGAGCCCCTGGGGGAAGTTGCCGGCAAGCCGTCCCGCATGCACATCGTATTCCTCTGACAGCAAGCCGAGATCGTTCGCTGCATCGAGAAGGCGTTGAAAAGTCCTCTCGGCCTCGGCCCTCCTGCCCTGCATCAGTTGGCAATCGGCGAGCCAGCCACTGCAAGCGAGGAAGGCGGCTTCCCTAACCTCGTCCTTCGGCCCCCAGCGGTGCACATAGCCGTCCTGAACCAGCTCGCGCTCGATCGTCGCGATGGTCTCGCGGACGCGTTCATCCGTCACCGGCAGAAAGCCGACAAGGGGAAGATTCAGTAGGCTCGCGTCGACCTTCTCGCTGCCGTAGAACGCGACAAACGTGCCGAGTGAGGGGTCGAAGGCCCGATCGCAGATATCCCGATGCATTCTGTCCCTCAGCGCGCGCATCCGATCGAGCTGACCTGCGTCCAAAAGAGAATGGAGGTCTGGCCGCCTAACGAAGCGATCGACGGCGGCCCATGCGGAGACCTTCGAATAGGTGTAGTGACGCGGTCTTCCCCTGAGCTCCCATAGCCCGTGGTCCGGAAGCTCCCAAACCCGCTCCACGTGTTCGACGACAGAAGTGATCAGCGCGACCTCCCGCTCGGACGGGCTGATCCCTGCCTTCGCAGCCGCGGAAACGGAATCCACCAGCTCTCCATAGACGTCGACCTGGAACTGAGAGGCGGCAGCGTTGCCAATACGGACCGGTTCAGCCCAGTTGCATCCCGGCAGCCACGATGCAACCCATTCTTCGAGGCGTCTTGAACCGTCGACGCGATACATGATCCGCATCTTGTCCGGCTCGCCGCCGACCGCTCTGAGAAGCCAATCCCGAAAGGATTTGGCTTCCTCATGATAGCCGGCGTCCAGAAGCGCACTCAAAGTGAAGGTCGCGTCGCGAAGCCAGCAATAGCGGTAGTCCCAATTCATATCGCCAGCCAGGGCCTCCGGAAGAGAAGTCGTCGGCGCGGCGATGATGCCCCCCGACCGGCGAAAGATCATAGCCTTCAAGGTCAGCAGAGATCGGCGGACTGCATCCGGCCATTTCGTCTGAACCCGGAATTGCTGGATCCAGGAGCGCCAGTATTGCTGAGTTGACGACAAGCTGCTTTTCGCCCCCAATGGGGGCGGCGGATCAGTCCTGGAGGGACCATATCTCAGGCAAAAATCGACCTGCTGTCCCTCGTTCACCTCCAGCTCGGTCACAACGCTGGAGTTCTCGCGTCGGAGCGGGGTCGGTGAATGCAGGACGACCAGGTCCGGTCCGACGAACGCGACCGCTCGCGCGTCTTCGACCTCGAGCGCGGGCCGCAACGATCCGTAGTCGAAGCGAAGATCCAGCTCGCTTCGGACTTGCACCTTCCCTCGAAGGCCCTGCACCACTCTTATGACGGCGCAAGCCCCATCGTGGACAGGCATGAAGTCCACCAGCCTGATGCATCCCGAAGACGTATCGAGTTCGGTCTCAAGGATGAGGGTATCGGCCTGATAGCGGCGACAGCTACAGCGATACGACGTGCATGGCGCCACCTTCCAGCGACCATTCGCGGAGGTACCCAACAGTGAAGCAAAACAAGCATCGGAATCGAATCGAGGCCAGCACAACCAATCTATCGAACCTTTGCGATCGACGAGCGCGGCGGTCTGGCCATCTCCGATCATCCCGTAGTCTTCGATCAATCTGGGCACGATCAGCGCGCCTCCAGCCCGTTGCTGCGCCGCTGTTGCAAACGAGCTGCGCTCGGGCCGCTGAGCTTCGTTCTCCAGACCAACAGCCCCCCAAGCAGTGTTCCTGCCAACAACGTGGCCGCGTACGGCACCCATCGATCGAGCGTGCCGAAGGACATTGTGGCAGAGGACGCGGATTCAGCGCTGAAGCTTCCGCGCGTGCGGTGAAGCGAATGCACTGGCTCGTAGAGATTGTCGGCGCGATCGGGACCGATAGGATCGTCGGTTTGCTGGCCATCGACACAAACCTTGGCCAGATATCGATCCAGCAACCCCGGCACGAGCATATTGCCGAGAATGACCTTCAGGGTGCTCAAGCCGATCCAATACTCGCGGGCCGGCTTGCAAGCCGCCCGGAAGACGGCCTCCGCGATGGTTTCCGGCTCGATCACCGGGGCGACAGGCCTTGGAGCTCGCGCTATGTGCGCTCTCGCCCAGTCGAACTGGGGGGTGTTGACGGCGGGGAGCTGCAGCATTGTGAGCGTGATCCGGCTTCGTTCGTGGATCAGTTCGGCACGAAGCGAATCCGTGAAGCCTCTGATTGCATGCTTTGCTCCACAGTAAGCGGACTGCAGCGGGATGCCGCGATACGACAGCGCCGATCCGATCTGGATGATCGATCCTCGATTGGCCGGCCGCATGTGGCGGAGCGCCGCCATCGTGCCGTGAACGAAGCCGAGGTAAGTGACCTCCGTCACTCGTCGGAATTCTTCCGGCGTCATCTTCCACGTCGGCGAAAAGACGGTCACCATTGCGTCGTTCACCCACACGTCGATATGTCCGAAAATCCCGGCCACGCGGTCGGCAGCGGCAAACACCGAACACGCATCGGCCACATCAAGGGCGAGTACGATTGCCGTCCCTCCGAGCTTTTCGACCTCGTCTCGCACCTCCTCGAGAGCCCCCGCGTCGCGGGCGATGAGCCCCATGGAGAAGCCTGCCTGCGCGAATCGATGGGCGACCGCACGGCCAACACCTGCGGACGCTCCGGTGATCACGACCACCTTGGTCGGCTTGACCGGCAAGTCATTCATGCCTGGGCTCCCTCTGTGCTGGTCGATGTCTGGGCGGCAGGAAATGCGATGGTCGTAAGCAGCGCCATCGCGGGCTGGCGGGAATCGAGCCTCGTATGTTGAACGACCACGGGCGCGCTCGCCTCGATGAGGGAAGCATAGCTCGTGTCGCGCGGCACTGGCGCCGGATCAGTCAGATCGTTGAAACGCATGTGGAGAGTGCGTTTGGCAGGTACCGTGACCAGATATGGACCGACCGGCTCGCGCGCCTCGAAGAACAAGGTGATCTTCACCTCGACGTCCCGGTCCCCCGGGTTCAGGAAGCACGCCGCTTCGTGGGAGACGAGATCATGCGCGTCGCTGACGCTGCTGCCGGGAATGTAGCCTTCCGGGATGGCCCAGACCGTGCAGCCAATCTTTCGCATCTTACTTCTCCAGCCTGATCAGGGCTAATCCGCTCTCTAGATCGTGCCTCTTTCGCAGATGTGTCGGACTTTCCTCCATGATGATCTCGAGCGTCGGGCGCACCACGCCCGACCCCAAATGTCCGGCAAGTGCAGTCCCGTCACGCCTGCCGACCACCAGATGAACGTGAACGGAAGGCTCGCCCGAGGGATCAAGGGCGACATCGCCGATTAGAGAAGCGACCTCAACCTGTTCGCCCACACGGTTGTCCAAGTACTCCTTCCTTTCCCAGTCGAAGTACTTCAGGACGACCTCGCTGAAGGCTCCGATTCCGGTGATCTGTGCCGCCGCTATCCGTTGCTCCATCGCGAAGGACGACAGGCAGCTCATCGCTTCTTCGCCGGTCTCGAGCACCAAGGCCAAGGTCCGCTGGGCTCCGTTCTTGCTCAGAACTTTGTGTCTCATTTTCATCCTCTTTGCATTGAAAGGATATTCGCACGCCGCATCGATCCTTGACGCGCGAGCGCACGGATGCGATCAGCCGTGCGGCAGGCGATCGCCTGGATCGTCAACGAGGGGTTGGCGCCCCCCACGGTTGGAAAGACCGAGCCATCGCAGATCCATAAGTTTGGAATATCCCAGCTGCGGCAGTCCACATCGACGACGCTGGTGTGGGCATCGCTGCCCATGCGCGCGGTGCCGTTGAGATGACAGGTGTCATCGTCTTGGATCCAGATATCGGTTGCGTCCACCGCCTCGAGCGCACGCCTCATGAATTTGAGGGAGTGATCGATCAGACGTTTGTCGTTGTCGCACCAGGAATAGGTAACCCGTGGAATCCGCAGTCCATATTGGTCGACCTCGTCAGCCAGGGTCACCCGGTTGGATTCCTGCGGCAGCATCTCGCCGACGATCTTGAGACCGACGACGTGATTGTAGTCTTTCATGGCTTCGACGAGTCTGTCGCCCCACAGGCCGCGAGCGCTGAACAGCGTATTCGCCCAGAGCTGCGGCAACGGACCCTGGCTCATGTAGGAATAGCCGCCGAAGAAATCCTTGCCTTTGTCTTCGTAGTTCCAATGCTCGGTGATGGCGAGCGACGGCGGCCCCTTGTAGGAGCGCACCTCGTGCTCCAGCCGGCCCCACACCGCCTGATTGGACTGCGCCATCAGGTTCTTCCCGACCAAGCCCGAGCTGTTGGCGAGGCCGTCCGGAAAGCGAGGTGTCGCGGAGTTCAGGAGAAGTCGGGGCGTTTCGATGGCATAGCCCGCGACGACGACGTTACGCGCCCGCTGAAAGCGCCATGCGCCGTCCCGATGATAATGAACCCCCGATACCAGCCCCGACGGCTCAACCTCGATGCGACCGACCATCGCGAGATCGCGGATCTCCGCACCTGCGGCGATCGCGCGCGGAATCCAGGTAACCAGCGCGCTCTGCTTGGCGTTGGTCGAACAGCCGGTGACGCAGAAACCGCGATAGACGCAAGGATGGGCCAGACCTCGGGGCGCCGATAGGGTCGCAAGCGGCGTCTCGGTCCATTTGATCCCCAACGCCTCGCAACCTTTCGCCAGCGCTCGCGCCGCGCCATTCAAAGGATGGGCGCGATACGGGTATCGCGGACGCGGCGGGCCCCAGGGATAGATCACCGGACCCGATATCTTCAGAGCCTGCTCGACTTCGGTGTAATAGTCCCACATCTCGCGCCAATCGAGCGGCCAGTCGGCGCCATAACCGAGCATGGTGCGCGACTTGAACCATTCGGGACGGAAGCGCAGCGAGACCATTGCGAAGTGCACCGTCGAGCCGCCCACGGCCTTGCCGCTGTTGTTGCTGCCGAGTTGCAGCGGATTGGCGCCGTCGACGATACGGTCGTCGGTCCAATAGAGCTTGGTCTGCTCGGATTCATCGGAGGCGAAATCCTCCAGCGGCCTGAAATAGGGGCCCGCATCGAACGCAACGATCGAAAAGCCGTATTCGGCGAGCTTGCAGGCGAGCGTGCCGCCGCCCGCGCCCGTCCCGACGATGGCGAAATCGACCGGCTCGTTCTCGCGATATTGCCGCATCTGGACCCAGCCGCCCGGACGGAACACGTCCGGCGCCCGGCCGTCACACGCTCGCGGCACATGGAGGGGATCATCGGACACGGCGATTGCTCCGACGCGCTGCAGCATCATGGCCGTCCTTCGTCTCGGCCGCCTCCCAGGGATCGCGCTCGTCGAGATCGAGACGCACATAGCCGCGCGGACTTGCCGGACCGCCCCAGCCGATCTCGCTCCACGCTGTCGGGTGTGCGTAATAGGCGAGCACGATGTCCCGTCCCATGCGATGTTTGAAGAAGTCCTTGCAGCGCAACTCGCCCCATTCGGCCGCTTTCAATTCGCCATGCTCGGCGGCACGAAGCAGCTTGTCCTGCAAGCCCTCCGGCAACGCTGCAAAGCGCTGGCCGTACGCGGCCGAGGCCTCGGCATTCAGCGCCTTAAGCCCCAGCCGCCAGGCATCCGCATCTCGGGGCACGCCCGGCCTGCGAAAGCCGTCCATGATCAGATCGTCCAGCTTGCGATCGACCAGCGCGGCGATCGGCACCGGCGGACGGTCCCGCGGTTGCGGAACGATGCGGTTCGCGATCGCCACGACGGTCTCGTATTCCTCCCGCGTGAAGTAACGCGGCTCGGGCGCTATCGACAGCCGCCGTGCGATGACCTCGCGCGTTTTGTCGTTCCAGGATGGACCCGACCATTTGGCGAGAACGTCATATTCGGGATAGCGGTCGCGACTTTCATGCATCGGGATGCGCCCTCATGAGACCGAGTGCAGCAAGGCCGGCAAGTGCGAGGCCGGCAAAGCTGGGCGGCGCGGGGATCGGCGGTCCATTCAGGATGTTCTGGCTCCAGTTGCGCCAGCCACCCATGTTTCGCGATACGCCGTAGGCGTGGAAGCCGACACCGGCCAGACCCATGGCCGTCAGCAGACGCATCCACGAGCGGGCGACGCGATGCGTCCTGCCGGAACGGTGCCCGGCTGCCGAGAGCAGCAGCGCTGCGCCGATCGGTGGCAGCGTCACCGGCAGAAGCATGAAGGGATTATGATAGGCGCCGCGGAAATGCAGCAGGCCCGCCTCGCCGGTCGTGCCGAGCAGACCTGCGCCCGCGACCGCGGCGATCGCACGTCCCGCCGGGAGACCGAAGATGCGCGGACGCGTTCGCCCCGCTTCACGCACCCGTTCCGAACAGAAGCCGAGCAGGCCCGACAGCAGGATCGCCATCGGCGCTCCGAGCGGCGCTCCGTAGAATAGATTTTGCCAGCTGAAGCCACCCACGCGCTTGCCGACGTTGTAGAGATGGAATCCCGAACCGACCAGGCCCGTCGCCGCGGCCAGCAGGTAAGTGGCATCGCGCGCTTTGTGCGCGAACGGGCGCATGTCAGCGGTCCCATGCAGGCTCGTCGCCATCGTCAGCGCAGAAACAAGCAGCGGCGTGTACATGGCCTTGTTCTTGAACGAGCCGCGGTAATGCTCGACGCTGGAGTCGGCGAGCACCGAGGCTGCGAGCATTCCTGCAGCCCGGTTGAGCTTTCGCGCCGTTTCGACGGTTTGCGCTTGGCTGGAGCGATTGCGACGGGGCGCGAGACGGGTGTCGGATCTGGCAGCCGGCGCGGATGCGGCCGATAACATTGAGACAAGGGCCATGCTGAATCCCGCGATTCCGGCCATCACGATCAGGTCGCGTTCTCCCGGCAGCCTCATGCGGCCTCCGATACGGCGTAAGCAGCGGCATCGGCGCGCTTGAAGATCAGCCCGTTCCCCGGCACCGTCAGATCGGGGCTAATTCGGCCGTCACGGGGCTGCGGCGCGCCATCGAAAAGCATGTGCTCGATGCGGACGTGATCGTGAAACCATTCGAGATGACGGATGCGGGGCGCGGCACAGGCGACAGCCATATGCAGCGCCGGCGCACAGTGAGCAGAAAGGTCGACGTGAAAGGCATTGCACAACGCCGCGATTTCGAGAAAGCCGGTGAAACCGCCGCATCGCGTCGCATCCGCCTGCTGCACATCCACCGCGCCACTGGCAAGCATGGTGCGCACATAGTCGACGGTGTAGGCGTACTCGCCGGCGGCCACGTCCATTCCGCAAGGTGCATGTTGCCGCACCATCACCAGTCCAGGCAGGTCGTCGGACGATACCGGCTCCTCGAACCATCTGACGTCCCGCTCGGCGAAGATGTTCGCCAACCGGATCGCCTGCCTAGGGGTGCAGGCGCCGTTGGCGTCCACGAACAACAGCGCATCGCCAATCGCGCGCTTAGCCACCGCAACGCGATGGGGATCCCGCCCAGGCTCAGACCCGATCTTCATCTTGACGAATGCGCAGCCGTCCTTCGCAACCCAACCTCCGAGCTGCTGCTCCAGCTCGGCGTCGGAATAAGTGGTGAAGCCGCCGCTACCATAGATCGGTATAGAGGTGCGGCGCGCACCGAGAAGCACGACGAGCGGCTGATCGAACAGACGCGCCTTGAGGTCATGCAGCGCGGTATCGACCGCGGAGATCGCGGTTGCCGCGAGGCCCTCGCGGCCAAGGTTGCGGACCGCCCTCTGCATGGCCCCAAAACAGGACGCGGGTGCCAGGGCATCCTGACCCGCGATCACAGCAGCGAGCTTGTCCCGAATCAACCCGACGATACAGGCGCTTGCATAGGTGTAACCGAGGCCGACCCGTCCTCCACCCTCGACCTCGACGAGCACGATGGTGGTGGAGTTCCAGGAGATGGTGCCGTCCGCTTCAGGACGATCGGTCGGCACCCTATAGGCCTCGGCGCGCACGCTACGGATTGGGACCTCGGACCGCATCAGTCTGTTCCGGGTAGAACACTCGTCAGCAATTCCTTCGCGCTGTTCTTGAGCACGCTTCCCAGCTCCGGCTCCGAGGGGATCATGCTGACGAAATTCTTGGCATCCTTCAGCGTGATGTGCGGCGGCAGCGGCGGCACGTTGGCATCGGTATAGGCCTCGAGGAGGACAGGGCGATCCGCTGCAAGCGCCTCGTCCCATGCCGCGCCGACCCGATCAGGATTGTCGACGAAGATGCCCTGCAGGCCGAGCAGCTCGGCGTAGCGATGATAGGAGAAATCCGGAATGCTTTGAGTCGACTCGGTCTTCCCGGCGCCGAGCATGATGCGCTCTTCCCAGGTCACCTGATTGAGATCGCGGTTGTTGAGCACCAGCACAACGAGTCGCGGGTTCGACCAGCGCTTCCAGTACTTGGAAATGGTGATCATGACGTTGAGACCATTCATCTGCATCGCGCCGTCGCCCATGCAGGCGATGACGGTGCGATCGGGATAGGCCATCTTGCCTGCAAGCGCGTAAGGCGTCCCGGCGCCGAGCGACGCAAGACCACCCGAGAGCGACGCCTTCATGCCGCGCCGCATCCGGAGATCGCGCGCGTACCAATTGGCTACCGAGCCGGAATCCGCGGTGATGATGGCGTTGTCTGGCAGACGAGGCGACAACTCCCAGAACACCCGCTGCGGATTGAGCGGTTCGGCGGAATTCATCGCTCGTTCCTTCAGCGTGTCCCACCAATCGGCCATGCCTTTCTTGATGTCGCGGCGCCAGGACGACTCCTTCTTCTGCGAGAGCAGCGGCAAGAGGGCGCGCAGCGTCGTCGCGCTGTCTCCAACCATATTGACTTCCATAGGATAGCGCAGGCTCAGTCGGCTGCCGTCGATGTCGATTTGCACGCCGCGCGCGTCCCCTGGCTTCGGCAGAAACTCACTGTAGGGAAACGCGGAGCCTACCATCAGGAACGTGTCGCAGTTCTTCATGAGATCCCAGCTTGGCCGCGTCCCCAACAGCCCGATCGAACCGGTGACGAACGGCAGGTCGTCCGGCACCGCCGCTTTGCCGAGCAGGGCCTTGGCGACTCCGGCCTGCAGGCGCTGGGCGACTTCGATTACCTCGTCCGTTGCCTCCAACGCGCCGGCGCCAACGAGTATGGCGACCTTGCTGCCTGCGTTGAGAACTTCGGCGGCGTCACGAAGCAAGGCCTCATCCGGCAGTTTGGCTGGACCGGCATACCCGACGCCGGTGTGGGTGGCGCCATGCGCCACGGGGGGGTCCTGATAGTCGAGCTCCTGGACGTCCTTTGGCAGGATCACGCAAGTGACGGCGCGCTTGGTGTGCGCGATACGCACCGCGCGGTCGACGAGATGACGGACCTGTTCGGGAACGCTCGCCATCGCGACATATTCGGTCACGCCCTGGAACAGGGTCTGGAGATCGACCTCCTGCTGATAGCTCGCACCGATCGCGGTGCGTGCCTGCTGACCGACGAGAGCCAGGACCGGGACATGGTCCATCTTGGCGTCGTACAGACCGTTGAGAAGATGGATGGCTCCCGGTCCGGAGGTGGCGTAGCAAAGACCGACCTCGCCGGTGAACTTGGCATGCGCAGAGGCCATGAAAGCGGCCATCTCCTCGTGGCGGACCTGGACGTACTCGATCACGTCTTTGGCGTTCTCAAGCGCCACGTCGAGGCCGCCCACTCCGTCGCCGGGATAACCGTAGACGCGCTTCAAACCCCATTCGGACAGGCGATGCCAAACGAATTCGCTGATGTTCATTGGATTGATCTCGATGACGGGGCGACGAAACTCGCACGAGAAGCCAACGTGCACTCTCCGCAAACGTTGCACCGTTACGACTTATTTAGCTCGCTCAGAGCCAGGAAAACCCGCTGCATTGTACGTTAGCGGACAGAACCAATCGTTCGTAGCGCTAGGACAACTTCGCGCGTCTGGAGAAATCGGACATGCGACGGTCTGACGCTCGTGCTGCGCAACGCGCAATCGGAACGCAACTCCATGACTGCCCGTTTCACCGGCACACCATAGGAGCCATGCATGAGCTTGCGAAGTTCGATTCTGATTCTCACCTCCGTCGCGGCTATCTCGGTCACGTCGGGCTCGGCCGTGCTTGCTGTGCCGATCGTTCCTTCCCCGATCCGCCAGGTCGGCGCATCCGTGCAAACCGTGCAGTACAGGCATTGGCATCACGGGTGGCACCGACCTTACTGGCACCGGGAGTACGCACCGGGCGCCGCAGTCGTCGGCGGTCTAGCCGCTGGAGCTCTCATCGGAAGCGCGATCGCGAACAGTGAGGCAAGGGCAGACGCGGGTGCATACTGCGCGCAGCGCTACAAGTCCTATGACCCCGCATCCGGTACGTATCTCGGCTACGACGGCGTCCGTCATCCCTGTCCATAGGCTGTTCCGCCACTCCCATCCGCGCTTCCGGTGCGCGGCTACACCGAGCCGAGTGGAGGCGCGCGAATGGACAGGGTCGAATTCATGAAGCGGGTCGCGATCGCGGTGGCGATCGCGACCATTCCGTTTTTGTTGTGGTACTTTCGGTCGGTGGTCCTGGTCGCAGTGGGCGCGATGCTGCTGTCGGTGGTGCTGGATTTGATGAGCCAGCCGTTGCGCTGGTGCAGACTTCCCAGGGCAGCCTCCGTCGCTTTAACCCTGGTCCTTCTTTTCGCGTTGATGGGGGCGGCCGGCTACGTATTCGGTACTACACTGTCGAACGAGATGCAGGACGTGGTCGATCGCGCGGATCTCGCTGCCAGGACGATCGCGGGCGACCTGCAAGGATCACGATGGGGTGCCGCCGTCCTGAAGCGCATCGATGCGAGCCAGCTTTCGCTGGCGAGCTGGGCCGGAAACATCGTCAGTGTGAGCAGCAGTCTGTTCGCCTCGATAGTGGTCATGATCGGAATGGGCGGCTATATCGTGGCTCAGCCGGCGCTGTATCGGGCGGAATTCCGCAAGCTGTTGCCAAGGAGAAGTGCCGAGTGGGTGGAGATGACCGCCGGCCACATCGCGGCGTCGCTCAAGCTATGGTGCATCGGACAAGCCATCCAGATGCTGCTCGTCGGCGCGCTTACCACGCTTGCGGTCTGGCTGATCGGCTTGCCATCGCCGGTTGCCCTAGGCGTCATCGCCGGTCTTGCCGAATTCATCCCCTACGTCGGTCCTTTGATAGCGGCACTGCCCGCGCTTCTGGTGGCTACGTCGCAAGGGTGGTCACTCCTGGCTTGGACCGTCGTGGCCTACGTTGCAATCCAGCAGATCGAAGGAAATCTGCTGCTTCCGGTCATCCAGCGGCGGCTGGTCGCCATCCCTCCGGCGACCATGCTGTTCGGAATCCTGGTCGTCGGTGCCTTCTTCGGGTTGCAAGGGGTCGTGTTCGCGGCACCGATCACCGTGATGGTCTATGCCACTATGGAGAACCAAGCGCGTAGCAAAGCAAGAGGTCCTTGCACCTGCGAATGAAGGTATCTCGCCGCACATCTTCTTCCATGCGCGGCGCGCCGGAGAGAGCCTCGATGTCAAGTAGCGCGAATACGATCGAGACCGAGAAACCGTCGATGGTCTTCACGTCCTTACTCGTCCTGATCCCGATCTCGATGGGTCTTAGATACATGCAAGCGCCCGTCCTGACGACATTCGTTGCCAGTGCCGGCTCCATTGCGGTGCTCGCGGAGTGGATCCGCCGTGGAACGGAGCAGCTGGCGAGACACGCGGGTCCGACCATCCGCGGGCTCGTCATGGTGAGCTTCGGTAGCGTGGCCGAACTCGTACTGGCCCTGTTCGTCCTTGCGAATGGTCAGGCTTCCGTCGTCCAGGCGCAGATCACGGGCTCGATTATCGGAACAAGCCTTCTGGGCCTAGGGATCGCCATTCTGGCGGGTGGGCTGTCGCGACGGCGCCAGACGTTCAGCTCCAGCAAGGCCGGCCTTCAGTCGACGCTTTTGATCTTGGCAGTGATCGCGCTGCTTCTACCTGCAATATTCGACTACACTGCCCGGCAAGATCATCTGCATAACGTCCGTCTGACCGACGAAGAGCTGAGCCTTGGCGCATCAATCGTGCTGCTTGTACTCTACGGCGGAAACCTCGCCTATACTCTGATCACCCACCGCGATGCCTTCGCTGACGAGGAGGCTAACGGCGATCGCTCGTGGAGCCTGGGCCTCTCGATCGGCGTCGTCGTGGGCTGCACCGCGGTCATTGCCCTCGAAGCGGAGATCGTCTCGGAGGTGCTGACGCAGACGGCCGAGACCCTGAGAATTTCGACTGTGTTTCTGGGAGTCGTTGTGCTGGCGCTCGTCGGTACATCCGCCGACCTGTTCGCGGCAAGCTGGTTCGCACGCAGCGATCGGATGACGCTGGCATTGAGCATCTGCATCGGATCGGCGATCCAGCTGGTCCTGGTCGTGACCCCGGTTCTGGTCCTGATCTCAGCCTTTATGGATAGTCCGATGAGCCTGGTGTTCGGCAACCCACTCTATCTGTTCGCCATTGCGAGCACGGCATTTATCGTCAGCGCGGTCGCGCGCGACGGCGAGACGACCTGGTTCGAGGGCCTGCTTCTCGTGGGAGTGTACGTTCTGTTCGCGCTCGGCTTCTTCTTCATCGGCCCGGGCTGACGGCCGCACCGCGCCGCGCGTCACGTCCCTTCGGCTTCCGGACAGGGTTGTGGATTCATCGGGTATGGACCGCTTCCGAGCTCCGCTTCTTGTGCTCACTCCGGAGACTCTGTCGGCTGATCTTGCGGTCCCGCTTGAAAGCGCCTTGCGTCGCCTGATAGGCGGCAATCCCGGGCGTCTCCTTCGACTTGTCCGTCGTCCCGTGAGCTGCCGGAGCGAGCACGAAGGCCGCCGCGCATGTCTGCAGTACAAGGCGTTCGAAACGGATCATCTCGTCTCTCCTCTTTCCTGAGCGGAGTCGGCTGCCGTCGAGTGCCGCACGTCGCCAACTTTCGACGCCGAGACCGGAGGCGCCGAATTTCCCCATGCATTCCTGATGTAGGTGGCGAGGTCGGCAATCTGCTGGTCCGAGAGCTTCCATTTGAACGCGGGCATGGAGACCTGCGTAGGCCTTGCATCGGTCGTTGCCGCATGAGCTCCGTTCAGGATCAACCGCACGATGGTGGTTGGATCCCGGTCCTGGACGGCGCTGTCACCCTGGAGGCGGGGAAACATAGCAGGCACGCCCTGACCTTCAGCCTGATGGCAGCCCGAGCAATTGTCCACGTAGAGCGCTTTCCCGACGGTCAGGACCTTGGAATCGGGCTGCGTCTGATCGTCTTTGTGTTCTCCGGCACCTGAAGGCACGTCCTTGAGGTAGGTCGCTATCGCTTTCAGATCGTCGTCTTTCAGCTTCGAAGTCGAGAAGGTGATGACCTCCGACATCGGGCCGTATGCGACCGTGCGGGAATTGCGCCCCGTCTTGAGAAACGCCACGATATCGTCCACTGACCAGTTTCCCAAACCGGACCGCACGTCGGCCGTCAGATTTGGGGCGTACCAATCCTGGAGCTTCCCGCCGCGCAGCGCGGACTGCTTCTCGGAAGCCCCCAGCACGTTGGTGGGCGTGTGGCAGGCTCCGCAATGTCCGAGGCCTTCGACCAAATAGGCCCCCCGATTCCATTCGGGTGATTTCTGATCGTCGGGCTTGAAGGTGCCTTCATGGAAGAACAGCTCGTTCCACCCCTTCATGACGACGCGTTCGTTCAGGGGCCACGCGAGTTGGTTCGGCGGAGGGGAGTTGGCGACGGGATCTAGCGAGCTCAGAAAGGCCTCGAGAGCGTCGGCATCTTCGCGGGTGACTTTGGTATACCAGGGGTAGGGAAACGCAGGATAGAGATAGCTGCCATCGGCCGATATGCCCTGGTGCAGGGCGCGGTAGAACTGATCGTCGGACCAGGCGCCGATCCCGGTCGTTCGGTCGGGCGTGATATTGGCAGAGTAGATTGTTCCGAAGGGCGTCGGAATCGCGCGGCCGCCGGCGAACGGCTTGCCTCCAGGCGCGGTATGGCAGGCCTCGCAGTCGCCGGCAGCCGCGAGATAGCGGCCTCGCTCGACCTGAGCAAAGGACAGTTGCTCGCCCCGGGCGGGGAAAACGCAGAATGTTGCGGCACAGGCGCAGGCCAACGACAACCTGACGAGAGCAAACAACATTGCGCCTCTCCTACGCTTGAACCAGCGGCCCGGGACTTTTCAGATATTGCGTTCTGATGGCGTGAGCGGACCAGAGCGCCAGCGCGGCGACGGTACCTGTCGGGTTGTAGCCCGGGTTCTGCGGGAACGCCGAGGATCCCATCACGAACAGGTTCGAGACGTCCCAGTGCTGCAGATAGCGGTTGATGACGCTTTCTCCCGGATTGGAGCCCATGATCGCGCCGCCGGTGTTATGGGTCGTCTGGTACGGCGTGATGTCATAGTGCCCCTTTCGGGGATTGCTCCTGATCTCACGTGGCTTCATCGCGCGGGCGATCTCTTCGGCCTTTCCCGTCAGGAAATCCGACATCTTGTGCTCGTTGTCGGTGTAGTCGAACGTCATGCGCATCAGCGGGCGACCGAGAAAGTCGCGGTAGGTCGGATCCAAATCAAGGTGGTTTCCCCGGTGGCTCATGACCGCCCCATGCGTAGAGATCGACATCGAGCGCAGATAGTTTTGCACAACCGCTTTCTTCCACTTAGAGCCCCATTTGGGCGTTCCATCCGGAACGAGATGGGTCTCGATCGGACGACCGTTGGTATTCCAGCAGGCTATGTAACCGCCTCCGACGAAGCCCAGATTGGTGTGGTCGAAATTATCTCCGTTGAACTCGTCGACCACGGTCCCTAGCGCGCCGGCGCCGATGAACGGGTTCAGGATCTTGTCGTCGTAGAACACGTCGACGCTCGAGACGATTTGATAGGCATAGTTCTTGCCAAGCGTCCCGGCTCCTGTGTTGGGGTCGTACGGAGTGCCGATTCCTGACAGGAGCAGAAGGTGGACATTGTGCAAAACGAACGCGCTGAGAACGATCAGGTCGGCCGGCTGCTCGTACTCTTCGCCTTGAGTGTCGACGTAGGTGACGCTGACCGCCCTCTTCCCGTCGCTGTCCAGGTTGATCTTGATGACCTCACACTCGGTCTTCAACGTGAAGTTCTTCTTGCGAAGCAGGACCGGGAGGATGGTCGTCTGCGGACTTGCCTTGGAATAGTTACCGCAACCGAATTTCTCGCAGAAGCCGCAATAGGTGCACGGTCCGAGCTGCACGCCGAGCGGGTTGGTGTAAGCGCGAGACATGTTCGCTGATGGCGCGGGGAACGGCTTCAACCCGATATCCCGTGCCGCTTCTGCGAAGAGTGTCGGACCATAGGTCATCGCCATGGGCGGGTTCGGATAGTCTCTGTCTCGGGGACCTTCGAACGGATTTCCTCCGGGTTGGATCTGTCCCCTGATATTGCCGGCCTTGCCCGATATCCCGCAGAGGTATTCCCACTTGTCGTAATAAGGTTCCAGATCGTCATTTGTGATGCCCCAATCCTGGATGGCCATGTCTTGGGGTATCGCCGCTGCGCCATAGCGGTCGCTGTTGTGGCTGCGCGCGACGAAGTCGCTCGGCAGGAAACGCCAGTTCTGTCCATTCCAATGGATTCCCGCTCCGCCGACGCCTGTCCCGGGGAGGAAGGAGCCGAGTTGACGCATCGGCAGAGCGGTTTCGTTTGCGGAGTTTCGGAAGGTCAGCGTCTCGCGTGCGGGCTCCTGGAAGAGCTCATGGCGGTAGTAGTAGCGGAGCTCGTCCTGGATGAACGTGGTGGCGAAATCCGTGGTGGTGTCGCGCCATCCTCCCCGCTCGAGCGCCAGGACATTCAGCCCGGCATCGGTCAGCTCCTGACCCATCAAGGCGCCGGTCCAGCCGAAGCCCACGAGAAGCGCATCGACCGCCGGCAACTTGGTGGCCATATCGATCTCCTATGCCTTCGAGCTCCAGTCGGGCCGACCATAGATCGCGACGGGCGGCAACGGGTAGCGCTTGCCGTGCTGACCGACGAAGTCCCGATAGTCGTACCTCGCACCGGGAAAACCGATCATCTTCCAAGCCGCCATATCCTTGTTGCCGCCGTACATGGGATCGGCGAAGTAGCCTTCCTGGGTGTTGAGGAGGAATTGCTTGAAGAATGCCTTGGCATCCACGTTCTGAAGCTTGGCTTTACCTTCTTCGAGCTCTCCGAGGACCGTGTCCTGCTGCTCGGTGCTGAGTTCAACAAAGGGCTTCCCGCCGAATTTGCCGCGACAATAGACGTCAATCGCCTTGATCGCGGCGCGGTACATCTGCGCCGGCGTCATCCGGGACTGGTAGCCTTGACTATCCGAGCCCTTCGACCATGGTCCCGCCATATACCAGCGCTCAGCTCTGCCGTAGGCTCCAGCGAGCTGGCGATCGATGAACAGTGTGACGCCGAGTTCTCGCGCGCCGGGCCCCATATCATCCTGTGGTATCAGACGCGACACGGCGGCATCGAGCCAAGCCGCTTCGTCCGCTGACAAAAACCGGTAATCGCTCCCGGCGACCGGAGATGGTTTGTTCGCCTCGCCCGGAGCCCAAGGGACTTGCTGCGCGATTGTATCTGCCGCTGCAGGGGCGGTGGGAAGGGCCAAGGATGTACCAGCAGCAAGCCCCGCGGTAAGCAGGTCGCGTCGACTGACTTCCCGCTTCGTCCCTCTCGATGTCGACATGATCGGAACCCCTGTGTGGCCGCATCAACACTCTGGAAAGGCCGACGTTCGCTCGGCTGCCGCGGGTTCTGGGGAAATTCGGTACGCTTCCGGACCGATCCGGCAGCTTATGCTGTCAGTTGCGGCGCACGTCGGCCTCAAGCAGGCCTACGAACTCAAAAACGTTCTGTGCTTGCGCCGCCTTGAGGAGGCAGCGATCCCGTTCTTTGCCAGGGGGCAGCTCTTGCGCTTCCTGCTTGGCTCTTTCGGCGAGTTGCTTCAGCCGCTCGGGAAGCGGCAGCAAGGCTTCGGTGCGGCGGCGACGCCGCCGTTTTGTCCCCTTCCGGCGACCTCGCCATGCCAACCGCTTCATGCCGCTTCCCGATTTGACCAGGCCATCAAAGCACGACGCCTTACTTGGAATTGCCCTGGTGAGGTGAGGTAGAGCCGGTGGTGTTCTGGGATGAGCTACCCGATTGACCACCTTTGCTGTCGACGTTCATGGCTTCGAAGACCGACATCCCGTGGGGACCGATGGTCATCACCACTGGATTTCCATCCTTGCTCTTGGCCTGAACCACGAAGGACTCGGCAACGACATTGACGTCCGTGAAGCCTGCCTTCTGGAGATCTTGCTTTATCTGCTGCGCGGCTGCGAGATTTTGGTTCGAAGTGCCGGGCTGCTGCTGAGAGGAGGTGCTGGGCTGTTGTGATGCGGCTTGAGACCCTTTCGAAGCGTTCTGTGCGAGCGCGGGGCTTGCGAGAGCAAGTACGGCCACGGCCGAGGCAGTCATGAGTGTGCGTGTCATTTGGGCGCCTTTCTAGTGGGAGAACAGATGCCTGAAATAGTGATCGACCTGGCGTTACGTTCCGGCAGCAGGGCTCGGTCGCACGTGATGGTCGGTACGTCAGCGAACAGTGGCGCCCTCGCCGGCGGGCATAACAGAATTGTACGGTAGCGCGCCAAGATTCTGATGCTCGGACCGGGGGCGGTAGGCACGGAGCAGTTTCGAAATCGTTGAGCGTCACCTCGGCTGCGGGGCGCCGCGGCCATCACCCTGGGGTCACCTCATGCCGCTTAAAAGAGCCGTCGTCCAACATCGTCGGCGCAAATGCCATTTCGGCACCATTTGCGCGCAAGGGTCACGGATGCATGCTTCGCCGGTTCGACCTCCCACACCAGCACCTTTCGGCGGCCGAAGATGGACGGACGGGCGTAAGCGACGTTGAGATGTTCCCAGCCGGGCCAGGTGCATGCAGATTTTCCGCCCAGGCGCTGACACGATCGCGAAAGTTCTCCTGGCCTCGTGCGGTGCAGTCCCAATCCTTCTAGTCGGACTCGCCTACAGCATAATGAGTTCGCCCTACGCCACTGGAGAAGATGTGACGCGAAACCAGCCCGTTCCCTTCAGCCATGAACATCATGTTGGCGGTCTAGGTCTCGACTGCAGATATTGCCATACCTCGGTGGAGAAGGCGCGGTTTGCGGGCCTGCCCCCGACCGAGACCTGCATGACCTGTCATTCGCAGCTTTGGACGAACGCCGAGATGCTGGCGCCCGTAAGGGCGAGCCTCGCGCGCAACACCCCGATTGCCTGGCAACGGGTCAACAGACTGCCGGATTACGTCTACTTCGATCACTCGATCCATGTGGCCAAGGGCGTCGGGTGCACCACGTGCCATGGTCCAATCGACCAGATGAGACTGACGCGCCAGGCGGCACCGTTGACGATGCAGTGGTGCATCGATTGTCACCGCTCACCGCAGAAGGCACTGAGGCCGCGAGACGCGGTGTTCGATCCAAAATGGTCACCGCCGCAAAACCAGGAGGCGCTCGGTCGGAAGCTGATGGCAGAGTATCACGTTCGCGTCGATCACCTCACGGACTGCTCGATATGCCACAGGTAGACGAGCTGCCCATAAAAACCGCCTCCTTTTGCAGCCCGAGGATCGACCGTCGGCGCGCCTTGAGCCTCTTGGCTGCCGGGATCGCGGGAGGTCTGAGCGCTTGCAGCCGGCCGGATGAAGAGATCGTGCCCTATGTGACGATGCCGGATCGCCTGGTACCCGGAGAGCCGATGAAGTTCGCGACCACGCTGGCGCTGTCAGGCTACGGCCGCGGCGCGCTGGTCACCTCGGTGGACGGACGGCCGATCAAGATCGAGGGCAACCCGAAGCATCCAGCTAGTCTCGGTGCAACGGACATCTTCATGGAGGCAGCCGTACTCTCTCTTTACGATCCAGATCGGTCGCGGGCTGTACTACACGAGGGGGCCATCGCTGCGGCAGAGGCATTTCGCAGAGCTCTGCTCGAACAGAACCAATTGATGAAGCAGCGCCAGGGCAAGGGACTTCGAATCCTCACAGGTAAGGTCACTTCCCCTACCCTGCTGCGGCAGATCGACGATCTGTTCGCTAGATTTCCCGAGGCTTCTTGGCACGCCTATGATCCGATCGACGGTGCCGGGGCGAGCGCCGGAACCCTCTTCGCTTACGGGCGAGAGCTGGACCTCGTGCCGCATTTGGAGCGCGCGAACATCGTGGTCGCTCTCGATTCGGATCCGATCGGCCATGGTCCCGATCAACTGAGAAACGCCAGGGCTTTCGCGAACGGCCGCAAGCAGCCGGCAGGCGGCTTCTCGCGTTGGTACTGTGTGGAGTCTGCTCCGACGTTGACCGGGGCGAAGGCCGATCATCGGCTTGCCCTTCAGCCTGCCATCATCGAGGAAGTTGCGATCGCGATCGCCGGCGCGCTCGGCTCCCGGGCGCGAGCGCCCGCGATGCCGGAAAACGTGCAGCGCCTCGTGCGGCAAATCAGCTCGGACCTCAGCTCAGCGTCCGGCGGATCCATTGTTATCGCCGGCCGATCCCTTTCAGCCGAAACTCACGCGCTCGTCCATTGGATCAACGCCCGTCTCAAGGCGCCTCTCGATCTCATCGAGCGGATCGATCGCACGCCCTCGGGGCGTCAAGGGAGGACGCTCGCCGAACTTGTTCGCGATCTGGACGACGGCCAGGTCGACCAGCTCGTCATCCTCGGCGTTAACCCGGCTTATGATGCTCCCGCCGACCTTGATTTCGCTCGTGCGGCTCGCAACGCGCCGTTTCGCCTGCACATGGGCTGCTATGCCGACGAGACGGCCGCGATCTCGAACTGGCACCTTCCGCAAACTCATCCGCTCGAAGCCTGGTCGGACCTGCGCAGCCCAGACGGAACTGCCAGTCTCGTCCAGCCGCTGATCCGGCCGCTCTATCATACTAGAACGGATCACGAGCTCCTCGCGCTCCTCGCGGACGGGATCGACGCGAGCCCGCGCGATCTAGTACGTCAGACCTGGCAGCCAAACGCCGGAGCCGATTTCGAGGGCTGGTGGACGCGCGCGCTGCACGACGGAGTGATTTCCGGCAGCGCCAGCCCGCCTGTGACGCCGCATGAGCCCAAAATACCCGAGCTGCCGAGAGCGAGCGCGCCGCCGGGCTTCTCATTGGTGCTGCAGCCCGATCCGGCCGTCTGGGACGGCTCATTCGCGAACAATGCCTGGTTGCAGGAATGTCCGAGACCGCTCACGAAGCAGGTCTGGGGCAACGCTCTGACGATCAATCCTCGCGACGCCGAGCCTTTTGGCGTGTCAGGAGGCGACGTCGTCTCGATCCGGTCCGAGCACGGCACAGTGGAGGCGCCGGTGCTCATCGATCCGGCCGCCGCTGCCGGGGTCGGTAGCCTCACGCTCGGGTATGGCCGGACGCGAGCGGGTGCGATCGGCGACGGAATTGGCGCCGATGCGAACCGGCTGCGCGCCGTCAAAACCCCGTGGCTGTTGGCGGCTGCCTCCATCAGCAAGACGGCTCGAAAACAGGACCCGCTCACCACCCAGAATATCGTGCGCGCCGCGGACTACGTCGCCGAACTCTATCCAATGCGCAAGCTTGCGGAAGCCGCGCGCCCCGTCGGATCTCCGGATCCGGAGAACACTTCCAGCCTGCTGCCTGCGGCTCCGCCCCGAAGCGGCGATGAATATGCATGGGCCATGGTCATCGACACGTCACTGTGCATCGGCTGCAACGCATGCGTCGTTGCCTGCCAGGCCGAGAACAACGTGCCCGTCGTCGGCCCGGAAGAAGTTGCCCGGGGCCGGGACATGCATTGGTTGCGGGTCGATGTCTATGATCACGGAACGGCGCACAGTCCAGCACTCGGTTTCCAGCCTGTCCCGTGCATGCATTGCGAGCACGCCCCCTGCGAACCGGTCTGCCCCGTGGCAGCCTCCGTGCATGATAGCGAAGGCCTGAACGCGCAGGTGTACAACAGATGCATCGGCACGCGCTTCTGCCAGGCCAATTGCCCGTACAAGGTCCGTCGTTTCAATTTCCGCGGTTACGCCGACGGGCAGGAATACGCCAACCTTGGTCTGGAATCCTACCGCGCTCAGAAGAATCCGGAGGTGACGGTCCGCGCCCGCGGCGTAATGGAAAAATGCACCTACTGCGTCCAGCGGATCAGCGGAGCCAGGCGAGCGGCCGAACGTGAGGATCGCCGCATCGGCACCGACGAAGTGCGGACTGCCTGTCAGAGCGCTTGTCCGACGAACGCGATCGAATTCGGCGACCTCAATCAGAGCGGCTCGAAGGTGAATCGAAGTAGGTCTGATCCACGACATTATGCGCTGCTTGCTCATCTCGACACGCGCCCACGCACAACCTACCTCGCCGATGTCCGGAATCCCTCTTCGCGTTCCGACGGAGACGCTGAATGACCGCCGTCCTGGAGCCCGATGAGGCCGCGACCGCGCCTTGGATCTCCGCCTATCGCGCAAGCGACGTGGAGATCACCCAGGCAGTGACTACTCCCCTCTTCAGGAATCCGGGGAAGGTCTGGTGGCTCGCCCTCCTTCTCAGTGCGCCCTTTATGGCTTGGTTCGTGGCGGCCCTCGGCTGGGTCTTTTACCGCGGTATCGGCGTTTGGGGCGTCAACTCGACCATCGTGTGGGGTGTCGCCATCGCTGATTACGTATGGTGGATCGGCATCGGTAACGCCGGGACGCTGATCTCCGCCATGCTGCTGCTCACGCGGCAAAGGTGGCGCGCTTCCATCAATCGCTTCGCGGAGGCGATGACGTTGTTCGCCGTGGCCATCGCTGGGTTGATGCCGATCGTGCATCTAGGCCGTCCCATTTACGCCTACTGGCTCGCTCCTTACCCGAACACCATGTCGCTCTGGCCGCAGTGGCGGAGCGCGCTGGTGTGGGATTTCTGGGCGATCATCAGCTATCTGCTGTTCTCGTTGCTGTTCTGGTACGTCAGCCTCATTCCCGATCTCGCAACGATGCGGGACAGAACGAAATCGCGGACCGGGCAGTTGTTGTACGGCGCGTTCGCGCTCGGCTGGTGCGGCTCGGTGCGGCAGTGGCGCGCCATGAAGATTCTCCATACGACAATGGCCGCTCTCGGCGTGCCCCTTGTCTGCTCGGTGCATTCGATCGTCGGCCTGGACTTTGCGGCCAGCCTCATGCCGGGTTGGCAGGAAAGTATCTTTCCGCCCTACTTCGTGGTCGGCGCCATGTACTCCGGATTCGCAATGGTCGTCGTGCTGGCTCTAGCGATCCGCTGGGGCTTTGACCTTCAGGCGATCATCACACGCGAGCATCTGGACGTGATCGCGCGTGTCCTGCTGATGTCCTCGATCGTGATGGGCTATTCCTACGCCAGCGAATGGTTCATGGGGTGGTACGGTGGGGCGCGCAGCGATCGGAGCCTTGTGGCGTTCGAGTTTGCCGGCACATACGCTCCGCTGTTCTGGGCATTGCTCGGCTGCAATGTCGTCCTGCCCCAGGCGCTCTGGTTGCCGCGCGTACGTGGGTCTCTTGTCGCTTTGTTCGCGATCTCTGTCGCGATCAACGTCGGAATGTGGCTCGAGCGCATCCTGATCGTCTGGAATACGCTTTCGCATGGCTATATGCCGAGCTTGTGGCGAGCCTTTCACTTCACGATCTGGGACTTGGCCTTTGTCATTGCGCCGCTCGGCTTCTTCGCCTTCCTGTTCCTGATGTTCGTGCGGCTCATCCCTGCGGTCTCCATGTTCGACATGCGCGAGCTCGCGCACCGGGAGGATATGGCATGACGTGGCCTCTCCTCGCGGAATTCCAGGATCCGGCCACCCTGATTGCCGCTGCCCGGAGGCTGAAAGGCAGTCCGCGCTTCACCGTGCTCGATGCCTTTACCCCGTTCCCGGTGGACGAACTCCATGAGCTCATCGACGTCGGCCCTCCAAGAATCCGGGTCGCTATGTTCCTGGCGGGTTTCTCTACCGCGGCGTTCGCCTTCGGCCTGCAATGGTACAGCGCGGTGATCGACTATCCGATCAATAGCGGCGGCCGACCTCTGAACTCGTGGCCGGTTTTCCTCCTTGTTCCCTTCGAGGTCGGCATATTCGCCGCGGCGCTCGCCGGATTTATCGCCCTGCTCTGGACGACCGGTCTGCCACAATTGCACCAGCCGCTGTTCGACGTGCCGAGCTTCGAGCGTTCGACACAGGACCACTATTTCCTGCTCGCAAAAGGAGAGAACGAGGAGAGGACGCACGCCCTTCGGCAGCTTCTTCGAACTGCCGGCGCGCTGAGAGTTACCGAGGTACGAGCGCCATGATCGAGCGGCTCGCGATCCCGATCTGCGCCGCATTGCTGCTGTCCGCGTGCGATGACGTCTCGATGACCCAGCAGAACCGCTACCGAACCTTCACGCGTGCCGCGCTGTTCGACAACGGCACTGAAGCACAACTCTTGCCGGATGGGGTGGTCGCCCAAGGCGACCTGATGCGGCAAAGCAGGTCTGTGCAAAGACCGCAGGTCAATGCCGAGCTGCTCAAGCGCGGGCGCGAGCGTTACGACATCTACTGCTCTCCCTGTCATGGTTTGTCAGGGAGCGGTGACGGAGTGGTCGTCCAGCGAGGCTTCCCGGCGCCACCTTCGTATCACGGCAGCCGCCTACGGGCCGCATCCGCCCAACACTTCTTTGATGTGATCACCAACGGTCACGGTGTGATGTTCTCGTATGCCGCTCGCGTTGACCCGAGTGATCGATGGGGCATTGTCGCCTACATCCGGGCGCTCCAGGAGTCTCAGAGAGCAAATGTAGCAGACACTCCCGAACTGCGGACGAGATTGCCATGACGGCGCATGCGAGCGCCTTTCGTTTGCAGAATTTGCGACGGTGGCCGGCGGTGTGCGGAATTCTGCTGCTGGGCGGCGCGGTGATCGCGGCAGCAGCTTGGCAAGGTCCAGCTCTCTCCCGCGCCTGGCTCGTTGCGTTCGGCGTCTGGAGCTGCGTGCCGGTGGGGAGCATGATGCTGCTGCTCATACATTCCCTGACCGGAGGCCGATGGGGCGAGGAGAGCGCAACCATCTTGAGAGCTTCGGCGGCGCTCACATCGGTTGTCGCCATCGCGTTTCTTCCCATACTCGTGAACTTCGGTCAGCTTTACCCATGGGCACATGCCGCCTCATCGCTCGCGCAGGACGTCGCCCAGAGATATCTGAATGGGCAAGGCTATGCCTTCCGCGCCGCCCTCGCGCTGTGCGGATGGTGGATCCTGGGGACGACATTCGCGCTGGGCAAGATGCGTCCCCTGCTGGCCGGCCTGGGGCTTGCCTTCTATGGCGCGATGATCAGTCTCGTGGCCGTCGACTGGTACCTTTCTTTGGAGCCGCGCTATGTCGCCAGCGCATTTCCGGCGACGATTGCCATCCAGCAGCTTGCGGCGGCTCTTGCTTTCGTCGCGGTCTTTGCGGCGCCATCGCTAGACGAATCCGTCGCATCCGACATCGGGGCGCTTCTCCTCGCGGCACTGCTCGGTGTCGTCTACCTGGAATTCATGACTTATCTGGTCGCATGGTATGGGGACCTGCCCGACAAAGCGGCCTGGTATTTGAAGCGGAGCTCATTCGTCTGGACAGCGATCATCGTCCTCGCATTCGTGCTAGGTGCGGTTTTGCCGTTCTGCATCCTTTTGCTGCGCAAAGGACGGCGGAGCCGCCACGGTCTCCAGTCGGCCGGAGCGCTCGTGCTGTTCGGCTCGACCCTCCACTTCGACTGGCTTCTCGTACCCGCATTTGAAGATCAGGTGAACGTTGTGGTGGTGGGCACCGGTGCTCTCGCCATCTTGAGCGTCGGTTCGATGCTCGTCGGGAGCGCCCTGATCCCGGAGGCGAGTCATGTCCGATCGTGAGATGGCGGACCGCGCGCTGCCGCAATCGCCGGACGTTGCCACACGGCGCATTCTCGTCGCCGTCGGAGGCTACCTCGGCTTCGTCGCGCTCGGCATGATCGCCATGTTTTTCTACATCAAGGCGGACGCGCCGACAGCTTTCATGCCTCCAGTCGAACATCGATTTCCGCAACCCTCACTGCAGACATCCCCGCAACAGGATCTGGCCGAGATATTGCTGAAAAAGAGACAGTCTCTGTCGCAGTACGGGTGGATCGACAAAAGCAAGGGCCTCGCGAGAATTCCTATCGACAGGGCGATAGACATCGTGATCGCTCGAGGCGAGCGGGGCTACGACCCTCTCGAAGCTCCTCCCGCACCGGCGGCCCAAACTACTCCGGGAGCGCAACAATGAAGCTTCTTGCGCTCGTTTTTCTTCTGACCACCTGGTCGTCGGCCGCTCTAGCCGGACTGACCGAACAGCAACTCGGCGAGTTGGCACTTGCCCCGGCTCCTCGAGCCCAGGTGCCGATGGAGCTCGGATTCAAGGACATTGAAGGTAACAGTAGGTCGATTGGCGAGGCTGTAGGCGGGAGGCCCGCCTTGTTGCTGCCGGTCGACTTCGCCTGCTCGCAGATCTGCGGGCCTGCGCTAACTATTGTTACGGGCGCACTCCAAGAGACCGGATTGACCGCCGGTCGGGACTATAGCCTGGTGGTGTTCGGGATCGATCCGCGGGATGACGCGATCGCGGCGCGGCGATTCATCGCCGGCCAGGTCAGCGGACCTGGAGTATCCGTTCTGATCGGTAACGAAGCTGCCATCGGCCAACTCACGAGATCCATCGGTTATCACTTTCAGACTGATGGGCAGAACGATGCGATCGCCCATCCCGCAGCGTTCGTCACCCTCACGCGTGACGGTCACGTCTCGCGCGCCTTCTCCAGCCTGGGCCTGCAACCCTTCGATCTCAGGCTGGGTTTGTTGGAAGCTGGACGTGGCACGATTGGGGGCCTTGCGGGGCGCATCGCCCTGCTCTGCTACGGATTCGACGCGGTGCACGGTGTCTATAGCGCGCAGGTAGGGTTCGCGCTGAAGCTCGGTTGCGCCGTCACTCTCGTGTTTTTGGTCGCGGCGATAGCCATGATGTGCCGCCGGTCGGGCAGCGGGGTGGCCCCATGAACGCGATATTCGCGCTACCGGAGGCCAGTACGCAGGCGGTTCGAGTGGATGGCATTCTCGCCGCTCTCGTGATCGTCTCGGCACTCACGCTTGCGCTCGTCTTTGGCCTGCTCGTCTCCTTCGCAATCCGGTACCGGCGCGGCTCGAAGGCCAAACGGGGCCGATTGCCGGAGATCGTCAATCGCGAATTCGAAGTGGGTTGGACGGCCGCGACATTCTTCCTCTTCGCATTCCTGTTCTGGTGGGCCGCCTCGGCCGACGTCGGCGCGTTGACGGCGCCGGCAAACGCGCTGGAAGTGCATGTGCTCGCGAAGCAATGGATGTGGAAGACGCAACACGCGAACGGCGCCCGTGAAATCGACGAACTGCACGTTCCGGTCGGACGGCCCGTTCGGCTCGTCATGACCTCCCAGGACGTCATTCACTCGTTCTTCGTCCCCGCTTTCCGGATCAAGCAGGACGTCCTGCCGGGACGCAACACCGAGACCTGGTTCCAAGCGACCAAGCTCGGGGTCTTCCACCTGCTCTGCGCCGAGTATTGCGGCACCAACCATTCGGCCATGCGCGGTCGGATCACAGTGATGCGCGAGGAAGACTATGCCCGCTGGCTGAGCGCACAGCCGGAAGGCGATGACCTCGCGCATGTCGGCGCGAAACTGTTCGTCTCCCAGGGTTGCTCCGGTTGCCACGCCTCATCTTCAGCCGTGCATGCTCCCAAGCTGGAGGGTCTCTACGGCCGGACCGTGCAGCTGTCGGACGGGCGGCAGGTTAGGGCCGACGACGCCTATATCCGAGATTCAATGCTGCAACCTAAGCGCGACATCGTCGCCGGGTTCGACCCGATCATGCCCAGCTTCGCCGGACTGCTGGATGACGGCGACATACAAAGCCTGACCGCATTCATCCGCTCTCTTGGACAGGAGCACGGCCATGACTGATGCGGCTCTCGCAGGCGAACTGCCGTTTCCGCCCCGCCCCGACTATCTCCGCGCCGGGAGCACCCTTCTGTCCTGGTTGGCCAGCACGGATCACAAGCGCATCGCCATTCTGTATGCGCTGACCATCACGGTGTTCTTCTTCATGGGAGGCGCCGCGATCACGGCTGTCCGCGTTGAGCTGTTCGTTCCGAACGGCTGGTTCCTGACTTCAGATACCTACAATCGGCTGTTCTCGTTCCACGGCATCATCATGGTCTGGTTCTTCCTGGTGCCTTCGATCCCGAATACTTTCGGAAATTTCCTGTTACCTCTGATGATCGGAGCGCCCGATGTGGCGTTTCCGCGGCTCAACCTGTTCAGCTGGTACCTGACCCTGGTCGGCGGGATCTTCGCCGTTTACACGCTCGTCGCCGGAGGCGTGGATACGGGCTGGACGTTCTACACGCCATTCTCAACCATGTTCTCCAACACGCATGTTCTGACCGCCGCCGCGGCCGTCTTTGTCGTCGGTTTCGCGAGCATCGCGACTGGCGTGAACTTCATCGCAACCACGCATATGTTGCGCGCGCCTGGGATGACCTGGTTCAGGCTGCCGATGTTCGTGTGGTCGATCTACGCCACCTCCATTGTGATGGTGCTCTCGACGCCGGTGCTGGCGATCTCCCTGATGCTCGTCATAGCCGAGCGTTGGCTGGGGCTGCCCATCTTCGATCCCGTGCGCGGGGGGGATCCTATCCTGTTCCAGCACCTGTTCTGGTTCTACTCCCATCCCGCAGTATACATCATGGTGCTGCCGGCCATGGGCGTGGTTTCGGAGATCATTCCTTGTTTCGCCCGGCGTCGGCTGTTCGGCTACGACTTCATGGTCTATGCTATCATCGCGATCGCCGGCATCGGCTTTTTCGTCTGGGGACACCATATGTTCGTGTCCGGACAGTCGCCCTACGCTAGTTTAATCTTCTCGTTTCTGTCGTTTGTCATCGCGGTGCCGTCCGCGATCAAGGTGTTCAACTGGACGGCCTCGCTCTACCGCGGACAGATCAGCTTCAACTCGCCTATGATCTACGCCCTTGGCTTCGTCGGATTGTTCACTACCGGTGGGCTCTCCGGTCTGTTTCTGGCGTCCATACCGGTCGACGTGCACGTGACCGACACCTACTTCGTGGTGGCTCATTTCCACTACATCATGGTCGGCGGTTCGGTGTCCGCGTTCTTCGGCGCGCTACACTTCTGGTGGCCGAAGATCACCGGGAAAATGTACCCGGAGTCATGGGCGCAGTTTGCGGCCATCACGATGTATTTCGGTTTCAACATGACCTTTCTGCCGCAGTTCGTGGCCGGCTACCTGGGCATGCCGCGGCGCTACCACACCTATCCGGCCGAGTTCCAGGTTTACAACGTGATGTCGTCGGCCGGTGCGGCCGTGCTCGCAGCTGCGTATCTCCTTCCCCTCGTGTATCTCATGTGGTCGCTTTTTCACGGCGCGCGTGCCTCCAACAATCCTTGGGGCGCGACCGGGTTGGAGTGGACGACGACCTCGCCGCCACCTCCGCACAATTTCGATCTCCAGCCGCTGGTCGACCGAGCTCCTTATCAATACCACGCTGAGGGCGAGTCGGCGGGGAGCGACGCGCCGGAAGTACAGAACGCGAGGTCGCTCCGATGAGTGACGCAACCGCACTGCTTCGAGAACCATGGCAACGCTTGGAGCGCCAGCGGCAGGCCGGGAAGTTCGGAATCTGGATCTTTCTCGCGAGCGAGACCCTGTTCTTCGGCGCGCTTTTGCTCACCTATGCGGTCTGCCGCATCGAGCATCCCGACGCCTTCGCCGCCGCGGGGCGGGAGACCAACATCTGGTTCGGCACGATCAACACCGCGATCCTCCTCACGAGCAGCCTTACCATGGCCGTAGCCTCGCAAGCTGCGGCTCAGAAGGGACGCGTTAGGCAGCTGGTTCTCGCCTGCCTCGGTGCCACGGCTGCGCTGGGCGTGGCTTTCATGATCGTGAAGGGCTTCGAGTACAAGGAAGACATCGAGAAGCATCTCGTGCCCGGAACAGGCTTCGCGCTGTCGCAGCCGTCGGCACAGTTGTTCTACGGCTTGTATTGGCTCGTTACCGGCGTCCACGCCATCCATCTCACGATCGGGATCGCGCTGGTCGTCAGGCTAGTTCTGCTTGGAGCCGCCAGGCGAATTCGACTGCGGGGCAGTCCCGAACTGGAGGTGACGGCTCTCTATTGGCATCTCGTCGACGTGGTCTGGATCTTCCTGTACCCCCTCATCTATCTGCCCGGGAGGGCCTCATGAGCGCGGACCGCGGTCGTCAGGAGGGGTGGCTATTGAGATTGTGGCTCAGGAACGCTTTGGTCTGGGCTGCCCTGCTCGGTTTGCTCGTTCTCAGCATGTTTCTTGCGTACATCCCGATGGGACCGGTTACAGTTACTTCAGGCGTGGCCATCGCCGTCATTAAATCCTCTCTGGTGCTCGTCTTCTTCATGGAGCTGATCCGATCACGTGCGTTGATCAGGCTCGCCGCCCTCGCCGGACTGGTCTTCGTGGGGGTGATGTTCGCGCTTACTCTAGCGGACGTGCTGACCAGAAGCGGGAAGATTTAGGCAAAGGTCGTATGTTCGGTCCTGCACCGTACAAACCGTGCGAACGACCCGTCACCAGCCGCGTTGTGCACGCTAAGGGCTGCTCTCCGACGAAGGGATCGAGCATGAACCTGCGATGGGTGAATGATGCACAATCGCCCGATGCGACGCTCCGGGAGCTCGCCACATTGGGCCAGCTTCGAGGTGCCCTGACCATCGGGGACATTCGGGAGGCGCTTCCGATCGATCGGATGACCCACGATGAAGTTGCGCGGGCGGTCGCTTACCTCGAGGAAAGAGGCATCGAAGTCTTGGTCGACCCGAGCTTGATGGTCGGGCCTGCATCAACGCGGGAGGAGTTGCTCCATCGAACCACTTCCGGCGGTGCTCCGACGACAGCCTTGCCGAGGCCAGAGCTGTCCCACCAGGCCGGAAGCAGAGGGCCCGCGGGCGCGACGCGATTTCCTAGCGAAGACGTCGGCGGCTCGGCGACGGCGACGCTTAGCGTTCTTCTTGCGGGGCTCGTGGTCTGCGCATTGGCTGCGATCCTGTTCTGGACGATTTGGTGAACGTGCCGCGGACGGGCTCGCCGAAGCATTTGGACGATGACGGAGCAGGCAAGTGATGCCGGTGTGGGTAAGTGCTGGCCTCTGGGGTCTGCTTGGAGCTTCCTCGTTGGTGGTCGGGCCGCCGTAGCCTATCTCCCAACGTTGCCCAGGTGGTTGACCGCCAGCATCATGTCGTTCGGCTGCGGCGTTTTGATCTCGGCGGTGGCCTATGGAGGACGGTTACCAAGAAGGGGGAATATTGCCGATAGCCGCCGGCGCTCTCGTCGGCTCGGTCGCCTATGCCTTCACGGATCACGTCGTTTCGAAACGTGGCGCGCATCACCGCAAGCAGTCCGGCAACCGACAGCGCCAGGCGGGCAAGGGCGGAGGAATGGCCATTGCGATCGGATCGCTCTTGGATGGCATACCCGAAAGCGTTGTGCTCGGTCTCTCGTTATTGAGTGGAAAAGGGGTAAGCGTCGCGATGCTCGGCGCGATCTTCCTTTCCAACTTTCCCGAGGGCCTATCTAGTGCGGTCGGCATGCGCAACGCCGGACGGAGTGCGTCCTATGTGTTCGCGCTGTGGATCACGATCGCCGTTCTGTCGGGGCTGAGCTCTCTTTGCGGCGCAGCATTCCTGCAAGGCGCCTCGCCGCAGCTGACTGCGACGGTAAACGCGGTGGCGGCCGGCGCGCTTCTTACGATGGTGGTGAATACGATGATCCCAGAAGCAACCGAGGTGGAGCAAAAGATCACGGGCGTGCTTGTGGTGATCGGGCTTTTGGTTGCTTTTTCGCTTTCCAATCTGGGCCAGTGAAACCGCACATCGACGATCTTTTCGTTGGCGAGGTGGAGAAAGGGCTGATCCGAAAGTTTTCTGGCCTTAAGCGAAGCGGCCGCGACCGAACAGGGTTGGGCGCCGCCGCAGCATCAGGGACTGCTCGGCATCGAAGGCTTTGTCCGTCCCGGCCCCACCAGCGTCGTTGTGGCGCGATTCCTTCTGGTCCGGCATCATTCCGCTGTCGATCGATTAGACCAGATGACCGGCCGCACCTTGCCGCTCAGACGAGAGCCCTAGGCTGAGTCCTTTAGTGAATCGAGACGCTTGCGGAGAAATGCCAGTACCATGATCTCGTCGGAGGTGAGCTTGGCATACTGCCGCTTGAACTTCTGCGCGATTTTGGCTTCGATCATCCTCACCAGGTCGCCGGACATGTAGGCGTTCAAGACTTCAGGGTGCACGTAGCACTTGCGGCAGATTGCGGGCGTGTTGCCGAGCTGCTTGGAGACGCGCTCGATCGCGGCGACGACGTTGCGCTTCGCCTCGGCCTGGCTGTCGTACTTCATGAACTCGGTCAGCGCCAACGCCGCCAGAACCGTCCCGGCCCAAGTCCGGAAATCCTTTGCGCTGAAGTCCTGGCCTGTGATGTCCTTGATGTAGGCATTGACATCGCCTGAATCCACAGTGCGCGGCTGCCCGTCGTCGTCCAGGTACTTGAAGAGCTCATGTCCTGGTATCTCCGCGCAGCGCTTCACGATGGCGGCAATCCGCTTGTCCTCGACGCGGAGTTTCCACTGTTTGCCCGACTTGCCGGTGAAGTCGAACCGAAGGACGCCGCGGCCCACCGCAACGTGCTTTCGTCTCATCGTGGTGAGCCCGTAGGACTTGTTTTTCTCGGCATACTCGGCATTGCCGACCCGGATCAAAGTCTTCTCCAGAAGACTGACGATCGTGGCCAGCACCTTCTCGCGAGGTAGCCCTTCCAGCCTCATGTCGGCCGCGACACGGTCGCGCAGCGCGGGCAGCGCGGGCAGCGCGGCTGCGAACTGGACGATGTGTTCGTACTTGTTCTGGTCGCGCAGCTCACGCCATTTTGCGTGGTAGCGGTACTGCTTGCGCCCCCGAGCATCGAGCCCAGTCGCCTGGATGTGGCCATTCGCCAAAGGGCAGATCCAGACGGATTCATAGGCCGGCGGGATACCGATGGACTTGATGCGCCGGATGACGGCGGCATCGGTAATGCGCTTGCCGTCCTTGTCGTAGTAACTGAAGGTAGTCCCCGTCCGCTTGCGGGTGTAACCGGGCGTGGAGTCGCTGACGTAACGAAGGCCTTCTTCCGCAATGGTCGCCGCGACCTCGGCGGTGCGGTCCAGGATCTGGTCTTCGTTGCTGGTCTGTCGGAGCATGGGCCGGTCCCCTCGGAAGCACTCCGGCATCGAGGCTCCGCTCTTTCACAAGGGATGACGACGCCGGTTGGTTCCGTTTTAGGTCGGTGGAGCGACGTGTAACTCGGTGTCAGCGACGGAAGGCCGGTTCCTTCGGTAAAGCACCCGGTCGGTGAGAGATGGCATGGCTCGACTTCAGACAATCGCCACAAACTTCACCGACATGCGGTCTCAGTCAGTGTGTGCGAGGCCGCTATGTCCCAATATTCGCTCGATGCATTGCGTCAGCGCTATGTCATCGAGAGAAGACCGCTGGAGGCCAACGTCGAGCAGATCTTACGGGCCGACACCCGCGCGGGAGCTCGCGCCATCCTTGCCGCAATCGATAAACGCCGCTTTGAAAATCGCTCCGAAGGGCAGCGCCTCCGCAAGATGCTCCGCTTCGAGACCGCTCTCTGGGAAAGCGGTCATTATGCCGTGGCAGGCGTGGACGAGGCCGGAATGAGCCCTCTCGCCGGGCCGGTCTCCGCCGGTGCCGTGATCCTGAAACCAGGCACACGGATAGTCGGCATCGACGACTCGAAAAAACTCGACGCTGCGGCTCGCGATGAACTCGCCAAGGAGATCAAGGAAAAAGCAGAGAGTTGGTCTGTGGCGTTTGTCGAAGTCGAGGAGATCGACGCGATCAATATCTATTGGGCGGGGATCCAAGCTATGCAGCGTGCGGTCTGGGGACTGGGGTTGACGCCGCAGCACTTGCTGATCGATGCGAAGCGGTTGAAGGAAATCGACATCCCTCAGCAGGCCATCATCAAAGGCGACGCCAAGTCCGCCAGCATCGCCGCCGCCTCTATCCTGGCGAAGGTCGAGCGGGACAGAGTCATGCGGACGCTCGACCTGCGTTACCCCGGCTATGGCTTCGCCGATCACAAGGGCTACCCGGTGCCGGCTCATTACGACGCACTCGCCAGGCTCGGCGCATGCGCCGCTCACCGGCGATCGTTCGGACCTGTACGTAAGGCTCTCGGGCTACCGTCACTGCCGCCGTGGCCTTCGGCATCCGAGCGCACCGCCGGCTGAACTCTCAGTCGTACGCTTCGTCTGGGCGGCATTAATTTCGCGACCGGCTCCTTTCGCGAACGACGTCCTTCGGGTTCTTGTCGGAGCGCAGGACGAGATAGACAGGCTGGCGCAGTTCGCCCTTGCTGGTCCACTCCGCGAACTTCACTTCTGCGACCAACGAAGGACGCACCCAGGTCGTGACCCGCTCGTCCTTTACCTTTGCAGTGAAGGGCGACTTGGCTGTCTGGAGCTTCATGAGTTTGCCGTGAAGCTCTTCGAGAACCTGGTGGCTGAAGCCGGTGCCGACATGGCCGATGTACCGCCATGCATCCCCTTCGCGTACTGCCAGCACGAGCGCGCCGAAGAAAGGCCGGGCTCGCCTCGGGGCGGTGAAGCCGGCGATCACGACCTCCTGCCGCTGCGCGGTCTTTACCTTCAGCCAATCGGCGGTCCGGCGTCCGGACGCGTACGGGCTGTCGGCGCGCTTGGCCATGATGCCTTCGAGATGTCTCTGCTCGGCTTCTGCGAAGAACTTTGTTCCCTTACCTTGCGGTGGTTGCTGAACGCGATCAGCTTGTGGCGCGGCAAGATGGTCTTGAGCCGCTTCTTGCGCTCGAGGAGCGGCAGCGCGCGCAGGTCCTCACCATTTGCGAACATCAGGTCGAACGCGCAGTACAAAAGCTTAGCCTCGTGGCGCAGGGCATTTTGAAGCAACTGGAAATGGGATACGCCGTCCTTCCCGATCGCGACGAGCTCGCCGTCGATCACGGCATCCGCCGTCACGCCCTCAAGGGCTTTCGCGACCTCGACATAGGAGTGGCTGATGATTTTCCCGTTGCGGTTGTAGAGCGCGACCCCGCCACGCCGGATTTCCGCGACCATGCGGAAACCATCGTATTTGTCCTCGAAGACCCCGTTGGGATCGTCGAACGGTGAATCGGTCAGCGTGGCCAGCATGGGCTGCAGGCGGTGAGGCAGGGTCGATTTTCGGGGCATGACCGGATCTTTCTAAAGAGCTGGCAAGGCCCGAAACGAGGAGAGCGGAAGGCGAACCCGCGCGGCATCGCCAGCCACGACCGTCCCGCCGGTCCGTACCACGCCCAACACACCGGATTTGTATGGAGGGCCCCTTTCCGCCGACGAGAGCACCTGCCGCTTAAGGCCGGCTCGGAAGCGGTCGATGAGGACGCAGGGCGTCCGGAGGCCGGTTAGCTCAACGACCGCGGCCGGCCCGAGCTCGATTAGCGTCCCGAGCGGCATCCGTTCTAGGTCCAAGCCGGCGGTGGTGATGTTCTCACCGAGCTCTCCCGCTGCAACTGAGAAGCCGGCACCCGAGAGCGTCGCAAAGAGCTCGGATGGGATCAGGTGAACCTGCCGCAGATTGGGAAGGTGCGGCTGACGACGGGCGAGAGAGCGGTGCCTGACCAACGCGCCGGCGTGGGCGTCCCCTTCGACGCCATAGCCTTCCACCAGAGCTATGCGGTCCTGGATCGGTTTGCTGAAATGGTGCCCACGGTCGGCGGCGACCGCCACGACTGTCCCCTCGAGCGCCATATCGTGCCCGAGCGGCATCAGGCGGCGCGGGCGAGCGAGCGCCGCTTCTGGCGCAGATAGCGCGTGATCTCCGCAAGCGGCATCGCGTTCAGGACCCGTTCGGCAGGGACACCGCCCTTGCGGGCCATCACGACGCCCCAGTGCATGTGGTCGAGCTCGGAGATCGAGTGCGCGTCCGGATTGATGCTCAGCATGCAGCCGAGTTCGAGGGCGGCCTGGTGCCAGCGCCAATCCAGGTCGAGACGCCATGGGTGCGCGTTGATCTCCACGACGACGTCATGCTTGGCGCAGGCCCGCAGCACCTTCTCCACGTCGATTTCGTAGCCCGGCCGTCGCTGCAGCTGTCGCCCGGTCATATGGCCGATGATGGTTGTGTGGGGATTGGAAACGGCCCGAAGCAGTCGCTGCGTCTGGGCCTTCCGATCCAGCTTGAAGCGGCCGTGGATGCTGGCGACGACGAAGTCAAAACGTTCAAGCACCTCGTCTTCGTAGTCGAGCGAGCCGTCCGCCAGAATGTCGGACTCGATGCCTTTCAGGATCCGGAAATCCTTGCCGAACCGCTTGTTCAGGCGGTCGGCTTCCCGGTGCTGCTGCGCGATGCCCTCGACGGAGAGGCCGCCGGCATAGTGGGCGGACTTGGAATGGTCGGCCACGCCGAAATACTCAAAGCCCCGCTGGCGCGTGGCCTTAGCCATGGTCTCGAGCGTCTCGGTGCCGTCGGAGGCATCGGTGTGGCAGTGAAGGATGCCGTGCAGGTCCTTGTCGGTGACGAGCTTCAGCAGCTTGCCCTTCAGAGCCAGCTCGACCTCGCCGCGGCCCTCCCGGAGCTCGGGATCGATGAAGGGCAGTCCGAGAGCCTGGTAGATGTCGGCCTCCTCGCCGGCGACCAGCGTGCGGCCCTTGTGCAGACCGTTAGCGTCCAAGCGAAGGTCCCTCTCTGCTGCCAACGCTTGTAGCTGCTTGATGTGGGCGGGGGAGCCGGTGGCGAAGAGAAGGGTGGCGCCGAAATGCTTGCGGTCGGACACTCGGACTTGCAGCCCTTCGGCCGATGGCATCGCGGTCCTGTCTGACTTGGCAGCCTCCGCAACGATCGCGAGGTCGCCGACGAGCTCGCAGCCCCGACGGAAATCGCCGGCGATCGTCACCCGCTTGAGCTCGGGCCGGGCCTTCCGGATGGATTCCTTCGCGTGTGCCAGCAGGGCTGCGGCACGATGCAGATGCAGGCGGCTTTCTCCGCTTTTGGCGATCGCCAAGTTCTGCAGGATCTTGGTCTGGAGCGCGGCACCGAGTCCTTTGGCCTTTTTGATGCGATCGTCCTTGGCGGCGGCCTCCAAATCCGCGAGCGAGCCGATGCCGAGATCCTTGTACAGGCGCAGCACCTTCTCCGGACGAAGGCCGGGCACGGCGAGCATCTCGAGCACGCCCGCGGGAATCTCCTTCCGCAGCTTTTCGAGGCTGGGATGACTGCCCGTCTTGTGAACCTTGGTGATGATGTCGGCAATAGCATCGCCGACGCCTGGGATCTCAGTAAGTCGATCTTCGGCGACGAGCACGTCAAGAGGAACGGCTAGGGCCGCCAAGCTGTCGGCGGCCCGAGAGTAGGCTTTTGCACGGTAGGGGTTGCCGCCACCCAAGGCGGTGCGCTGCGCATATTCCCGCAGGAGACTTGCTACGGCGCGAGCGTCGAGGGAGGCCACTCAATGAACCTCCTGCTCTGCGCGATGAGGACTCGTTGTGGCAAAGCGAGTTCGAGGGGCCGGCTCATTCGGGCGACCATCCAGAGATCTTTCTAGTTTCTGCGCTGCCCGGAAGTCTTCCAGGTGCTGCGTGTTCGGGCCATACGCCGCCTCCTTCTTGAGGAGGTTATAGATTCGTGCCGCCACCAGTTGCAGGCGCTTCAATTTACCTCGCGGCATCGATCGGGCCTTGCAAAGAGCTCGGATGGCGTAGGCTCGGAAATAGTCGAATGCGTCTGACATGATGTCGGTAAACGCTTGTTCCCGCCGATAGTTCAGCCGCACGGGGCCACCTCAAAGGTCTTCGCGCAGTCCCTTGAACAACGGGTGCCGGACCTTGCCTTCGGCAGACTTCGCCCGGTACTCGATCTCGGCGAGGAGCTTTGGCTCGACCCAGATTCCCTTGTGCGCGATCCGCTTGGCATAGGGCTGCGTCTTCCGGATCAAGGGCTTCAGTCGCTTCTGCAGGTCGGCGGCGGAGACCTTGTCGAAGCCGTGGTCAACCTTGCCCGCGTAGACCAGATCGCCGCCCTTGCGCCGGCCCAGGTAGATGCCGTCCCACTTGCCCTCGTCGAGGGCGAAGCCGGCGATCGCCAGCGTCTCCCGCTGCGTGCACGTCTTCTTGACCCAGGCGTTGCCGCGCCCGCTCGCATAGGCGCTGTCGCGCACCTTCGAGACCACACCTTCGAGGCCGAGCTTGCAGGCGTGCGCGAACATCGCCTTCCCGTCGATTTCAAAGCTTTCGCTGAATTGCACGTCGCTGCCGGCGATGATCTTCCTGAGCTCGGCCTTACGGCGAAGCAGCGGCTCCTTCCGGATGTCGCGGCCGTTCAGGTAGAGAAGATCGAAAGCCACCAGGACGATGCTCTTCGAGGAGCCCTTGAGCTCGTTCTGCAACACGGAGAAGTCGGTGCTGCCGTCCGCCGCCGGCACGACGATCTCGCCGTCGATGATGGCCGATCCGGCCTTGATGTGCCAGGCGTCGTCCGCCGCTTTGCGGAAGCGCTTCGTCCAGTCGTGCCCGCGCCGGGTGAAGATCGTGATCGCCTGATTCGCCAGGTGGACCTGGACGCGGTAGCCGTCGAATTTGATCTCGTGAATCCACCGCGCTCCGGACGGCACCTTCTCGATCGAGGATGCCAAGGCCGGTTCGACGAAGCCGGGGAACGGCGCCTTGACGCCGATCGCCGGTTTTCCTCGCGGCAACGCCACTCACGAGCTCCACACAATACCAACGGTGATTCAAACTGGCACAGAAGCATTCGTTCCGGAACCCGTGAATCCAATGGCGCGTTGGACCTTCATCGATCTACAACGGGAGCATCAGATGGCGACGGCGAAGAAGAAGACGGCGCGCGGGCGCAATCAGGACCGGGCTCGGGTGGCCGGCGGGCAGGATTACGAGGTGCGGTACGAAGCCAAGAAGACGGGTCGCTCCGCTTCGGCGGTGAAGAAGGCCGTAAAGAAGGTCGGAAGCTCCAGGAAGCGCGTCGAGAAGCGTCTGGGTCGCTGAGGTCTATTCAGGCGGGCATTCGGGACAAGTATCGCCAATCGAGTCCAGAACGTCGCGCACCTCCACTAGCACTTCGTCCGGGGAGCCCAGGCGGCGGATCCCGGCGGGCGAGATCGAGCGCGCGCTCGCGGGCGTGCGGGTCTGCGCGGTCCTGCATCCAGCCGTGCTCCGCGCACTCGCAGATCGCGCCGGCCTCCTGCAGCACGGAGATGGCCCAGCGGCGCAGCGTCCGGATCGGCGGTCTCCGCTCCTTGAACATCAGCATCGAATTCTCTCCTGGTGCCCTCGACGAATCCTTGAGGGCGTCGGTGCGTTCCGCGCTGCTACCACAGCCCTGGGATTCGATATCGTGGGGACGCCGCTTTTCCACGTGTTCCCCGCTGTACGGCTTCGGAACAAGCCGCCTGCGCCTTGATTGAATCGAGAAGTGTCAGTTGCGTGGAGTGGGTTTGATGAGCGCCGAGAAGCAGGTACTGGAAGCCGTCGAGCGGGCTCAGGCGATCCTCGGGCGCTACGTGGAACCGGGGGAGCGGGACTGCGAGCGGACCATCAACGATCTTCTGGACGTGCTCGATCGCGACCAGGTGGTCGCCGCGGTCGAGGAGCTCGCGAGAGGCGGAGAGGCTGTCGACGAACTGCGGCGCCTGCTCAAGAGCAGCGCGCCTTCGTGGAGCTCTCCGCCCCGGAATTCGGTCGAACCGGACTTACCGCCGATGCCTCGCGACAAGCGACCGCAGGATCCCGCGATGGACGGAAGCGACATGCGCTTCGAGGGCTATCGTGTCGAGACCCGCGAACACGCCGGCGAATACCCCGACACCATGCCGCAAGTGATCGAGGTGACAGATGTCGAAGGGCGCAAGGCGGCGTACGTGCCGCTTAGCCGCGATGGCAAGGTGGTGGATAGCTCGGCGGTGGTGGAGAAGCTGAAGGACTGCATGACAGCGGCTGAAGCTCAGGCGGCGAGCGCCTTGTCTTCCTTCTCGCCGGTGGCGACGATCTTCAGCGCCGCGTCCGGAAGCGGCCGCTGCAGCGCCTTGGCTTCGTCCCAAGGGGCGCGCATCCAGACGTCGTATTCCTCGGTGGTGGTGAGGATCACCGGCATGGCCTTGGGATGCACACGCTTCACCTCGGCATTGGGCTCGCAGGTCAGGAAGCCGAACGCGTCGCAGGTCACCTCGCCCTCTTTAGCCTTCCGAACGCAGGTCCAGTTGGTCCAGAGCCCTGCGAACGCGAGCAGGGGGCGGCTCTCGTCCGGCGCGAACCAGACCGGCACTTTCTTGCCGTCGATCGTGTCGTACTCGGAAAATGACGTGAATGGCACCAGGCAACGATGCTCCAGCCCGAGCCATCGCTTCCAGTGAGCGCTGCTGACATTCCTGATGTTCGTCGTGCCACCGTCCGGCTCCATCCGGAGCAATTCATTGAAATCGACGGACTTGCCCTTGGCCTGCAATTTCTCAGCCCGCTTCTTCGTCGCGTCCATCAGGGCACGCTGCGAGCTCGGCATGCCCCAGCGTGCCATGACGATCTCGCGTCCCTCGGAACCATTGCGCACGATCGGTGCGGGGTAGTCGGGAAAAATGCCTGGCATCGATGGCAGGTTGCCGACGTGGTTGTTGAGGGCACCGAAAAGACGACGGATCGCGTCGACGTTTTTTGTCATCGAGTAGAGATTGCACACGATCAACTCTCCGGAGCAGCCAGACGGGGGCGCGATATCAATTGCAGCAGCGTCGCAGACGGCCGACGCCCGGCCTTAGCACATTTGCTGCAGCGGAGCCGGCTGGCCAAGTCGTGGACAAATGTGGTCGGCGGATGACGCAGTGCCGCCAAGTCGACGTCCCGTCGGGTCTTACATCGCGGGCATTCGATCTCGAGCGAGGCGAAGCCCCCGTTAATGGCTTGGTCTACCGTCGGTGATGGGTCGATGGGGCCGCCATCGGCCCACATGCGCTCATTCCAGGATTCGCAGAGCAACTTGTCGGCTTGACGGATGAGAGCTTCGCCTTTGGCCCGGGCTTCAGCTGCCTGTCCTGCGAGGATCGTGGTCATCGCACGTGCCCGGCCGAGCTCTTTGGTGAGCGCCTTGCGGTCGCCGCCGCTGACGGGAGTCGGGTGATGTTTCGGTGCCATGGCAGCATCCAGTTCCGGACGCACCGGTGATGACTACTCGAACGCAGGCCAACAGCCGTCTTCCTCATGGCGCCCCGTCCGCTGGGTGCAGGTATTGTCCAACAGCCGCTGTCCGACGTTTTTCCAGAGCGCGTCAGGACCGTAGAGACGGGCGGCATCTGCCTTCTGGATCTCGACGACCCTGGCGCAGCGGCGGCAGCCCACCCTCAGAATATGTTGAGGAATTTGGCTCAAGCGCAGCGTCCCTCCTGAGGGGCTCGCCGGCTTGGCATCGCCGCGGGGGTCAGCCAGAAGGGCCTCCCAGTATTCCGGCGGCAGATCATCGCCCGGAGCCAATCCTCGCTCCCGGGACACGTTTTTGCGGACGAGAGCTGCCATCTTTTCCATTTGCTTGGGGGTCGGCATGCGCCAGCTCGCGGGTCGATCGGTCATGTCCAATTAGAACATAACAAGAACAAAGGAGTCGAGTCCCGGACCGAAAAATTGGGCCTTATGGCGAAGCAGCCGTTGTCGGAACCATGGTCCGCCGTTCGTCTTGAATCCAGGCCGTCTCGAACCGGAGTTCTGCGTACATGGCGCCCCGTGCCAACTGGAAAGGCTTCCTGCGTTTGTCGCTCGTGACGTGCCCGGTGGCGCTCTATCCGGCCACCTCTGAGTCAGAGAAGATCAGCTTCAACCAGCTCAACCGCCAGACCGGCCACCGCATTAAGTACCTGAAGGTCGACGCCGACACCGGCGACGAGGTGCCGAACGAGGACATCGTCAAGGGATACGAATTGGACAAGGGCCAGTACATCGAGGTCACCAAAGATGAGCTCGAGGAGATCGCTCTTGAGTCCACGCGCACCATCGAAATCGACGAGTTCGTCGACAAGCCCGACATCGACCCGCGCTACCTGATCCGCCCGTACTACCTGCGTCCGGACGGAAAGGTGGGTCACGACGCCTTCGCCGTGATTCGCGAGACCATCCGCGAGATGGACAAGGTCGCAATCGGCCGGGTGGTGCTGACCAACCGCGAGCACATCATCGCGCTCGAGCCGCTCGACAAGGGTCTTGTCGGCACGCTGCTGCGCTATCCCTATGAGGTGCGCAGCGAGCAGGAATATTTCGACGAGATCCAGGACGTGAAGGTCACCAAAGACATGCTCGATCTGGCCAGGCACATCGTCAATCAGAAGGCGGGGCGGTTCGAGCCCGAAAAGTTCGAGGACCACTACGAGACCGCGCTGATCGACCTCATCAATCAGAAGCGCGCGGGCAAGCCAATCACGCCGAAAGAGCGCCCCGCATCGACCAACGTCGTTGACCTGATGGAAGCGCTCCGTCGATCCGTCGGCAAAGAGGCCGCGCCGACTAAAGCGGCGGCAAAATCAGGCAAGAAGCCGCGCAAGGCGTCGAGCGGCCAAAAGGAGATGCTGATGCCGATCGAGGGCAAGAAGCCCAAGGAGGCGGCGGCGAAGAAGCCCGCGGCCAAGCCGCAGCGGAAGTCAGCCTGAGGTCGGAATAGGAGGACCGCATGGAGATGAAAGAAGGTTCAGCGATGACAGCATCTGGCTTGGTCGATGATTAGGACGCCATTGGCGCACCGCGGCCGACCGGCCAGACCGAGTCAGCCGAGACCCTAGGTCGCTGCGTCGGCTCTCAAATGATGCGGCGCCGCGCTGGGCCGAACGGCTGCGCAAGGTGACGGTGCAGGCCCCGTTGTCTTCGCTCTTCGTCGCGTTCCTACTCGGCACCTGGGTTGCGCGCTGGCGCTAGGACCAAACCGAGGGGTGCCGACGTCCATGGCGAGGAAGCTCTCACTGGAATTCTACAATCACGCGATTGCGGCGCCGTCGCTGAAGGTGACGCTCGAGGCTTGCGACGTCCAATCGGGATGGATGATTAGCGACCGGGCGCCAGACGCAAGCAAAGGGCTCGTTGCTCGTGTGATCGGAAGTATGGGCCAGGGTATGGGCCGCCAAACAGCTACTTTCGTGAGGTGATGAAATTTAAGGACTTTTCGGGCTGTATGGCGGAGAGTGTCCGCAGAACTATGCCTCGCCGACGTTCGCCTCTCGCCGCCACTGCTTCAAGTTAGGCCGCGAAATAAGGCTCCTCCTCTCACCATTGATCGCAAGTGACCGTACCTGTTCGTCCCAAGCCGTGCTAGGTTTGGGGACCGGTTTGGGGACCACGGGAGGCGGCGATGGCAGGCAATCTGACAGCGCGGAAGGTCGAAACGGCGAAGGCGGGCAAATACAGCGATGGGGGAAACCTCTATCTGATCGTCGGGCCTACGGGCGCTCGCAAATGGGTTCTGCGCTTCACTTGGCGTGGTCGAGCGAAGGAGATGGGGCTTGGCAGCGCCGTGAATGTCCCGCTTGTGGATGCCCGCGAGAAGGCTGCTGATGCGAGAAGGCTGATCGCCAGGGGACTTAACCCGATCGATGAGCGAAAGCGCTCGGATGGCGTCCCCACGTTCGGGGAAATGGCGGATAGCGTCCGCGGGTCGCTGTCGGCGGGCTTCCGCAATGAGAAGCACAAGGCGCAATGGAAGTCGACGCTCGAAACCTACGCGGCATCCTTGCGCGCCAAGCCGGTGGACACCATCAGCACCGACGACGTGCTGGCGGCGTTGAAGCCGATCTGGACCACCAAGGCCGAAACCGCCTCACGAGTGCGGGGTCGCATCGAGAAGGTACTGGATGCGGCCAAAGCAAAGGGCTTCCGCGAAGGTGAGAACCCGGCTCGCTGGCGGGGCCATCTGGACCACCTGTTGCCCAAGCCTTCTAAGCTGGCGCGCGGCCATCACCCGGCAATGGCCTATGAGCAGTTGCCTGCCTTCATCGCCGATCTGAGGCTCCGAGAGGCCACCGCAGCGCTCGCATTGGAATTTTGCATCCTCACTGCTGCCCGTTCGGGCGAGGTCTTGGGAATGCTGTGGTCGGAAATCGACTTCGACAAGAAGACCTGGACGGTGCCGGCGAAACGAATGAAGGCTGGCAGGCAGCATCGCGTCCCCCTTTCCTCGCGCGCCGTGGCAATCCTCCGCCAGCTTGAAAAACTAAAGACCAGCGACTTCGTCTTTGCTGGGCAGAAGCGCAACAGGCCTCTGTCCAACATGGCTATGGACATGATGTTGCGCCGGACGAAGGTCGGGGACGTCACCGTTCACGGTTTCCGTTCGAGCTTTCGGGATTGGGCCGGCAACGTTTCGAGCTTCCCCCGCGAAATCGTGGAAACGGCGCTGGCGCACGTCATCGGCGACAAAGCAGAGCAGGCTTACAGGCGCAGCGACGCTTTGGACAAGCGCCGGAAGCTTATGGAGGCCTGGGCGGCGTATTGTGAGCCAAAAACAGCAGCCAATGCTGTGCCGATACGCAGGCGGAAATCTCATTGAGGCGCTACGTAGGGTACGCACCGATGGACCCGATAACACGACGATGTCCGCTTCGCCCCAAACAGCGGCGCAAAAGCGGACATTGCTGGACTTCCGAGTTGGGCCAATAAGAGACTCATGCACCGCAGCATACGGCGCCTTTATTCGATTACCTCGTCGGCGCGGGCAAGCAGTCCGAGGGGCACCGTGATTCCCAGTGCTTTGGCGGTCTTGAGATTGATGACCAGATCGAACTTGGTCGGCTGTTCGACTGGCAGGTCGGCTGGCTTTGCTCCGCGCAAAATCTTATCAACATAGTCAGCTGCGCGCCGCCATAGATCAGAGAAGCGCGGCGCATAGGACATGAGGCCGCCAACCCGGACGTTCGCATCATTCCCGTACATCGTCGGAAGCCGCGCGGCCTGGGCCAAGGCTCCGATTTGAGGGCCGTTGCTGGTCGTGAGCGGCTCCGGCTGCACATAGAGTGCACTCACGTCGTCCTTGAGACTCGCAAGCACTTGTTGGATATCCTCGGCTCGCCGGATTTCGAGCTTGTCGATCTCTAGGCCGAGCTTTCTGGCAGCGGCTTGAACCTCAGAAACCTCTGCCGGTGTCGAGGGATTATTAACATTGACCATGAACGCAAAGCGCCGAAGGCCAGGTAGAAGCTCGAGCAAAAGTTCGAGCCGCTTACCTGCAAGTTCGGGTGATTGGATCGACAGGCCGGTAGCGTTGCCACCCGGCCGTGCCAGGCTCGCGACGAGGCCATTGGCAACCGGATCGCCCGCCGTGGCGAAGATGATTGGAATGTCTGAGGTTGATCGCTTAGCCGCAAGCACCGCTGAACCCCCGGATGTAACGATGACAGCAACCTTCATCCGAACGAACTCTGCCGCTATTTCGACATAGCGCTCGCTTCGTCCTTCCGCCCAACGAGCTTCGATTGCGACGGTACTTCCCGCGATCCAGCCAAGTTCATGCAGCCGCTCCACGAACGCTTCTGTCCATGAGGCTTGCGTCGATGAACTATTGGCACCGAGCAGCCCGATGATAGGCAGTTCCTGCGCGCGCACAGCAACAGGCCACGTGACCGACGCGCCGCCGATCAATCCGATGAACTCGCGTCGCTTCATGACTATCCCTACTGGGCCGGAGCCGACACCCCAGCGGAAGTCGGCTGGCTCATTCGATCATCTCGTCGGCGCGCAGTAGTACGGCCGGCGATATCTCGAAACCGAGCATCTTCGCGGTCTTCAGGTTGACGACCGTCTTGAGCTTTGTCGGTTGCTCGATCGGGATATCGGCCGGATTAGCGCCTTTCAATATCTTGTCGACGAAAACAGCGCTGCGGCGAAACATTGCGGTGAAGTCCACCCCGTAACCCACCGGGACGGCCCCCCGAGACGCGAGAATTGGCGCGGCAATCGATGGCACACGGCATTTGTCAACGACCGCGGCGACTAAGGAAGAGTTGGTTACAAACACATTGGCTTCCGTAATCAGGAGGCCGTCCATGGAAGTGGAGCCGACGGCCGACAGCGCGCTTTCCAGGGTGCCGGGAACGTCGACCTCGATCGGTCGCAGTTCAACCTTCAACGCCTGCGCTGCAGCCGCAACGGCGCTCATTGCACTATGGTTGAGGGGGTTCCCTCGTTGCAGGAGCACCCCTGCCCGGGTCATCGAGGGGGCCAGACTCGCGAGAATCTCTAAACGTTTGGCAGCTATTTCTGTAACGAATTGAGTTTGTCCCGTTATGTTGCCACCCGGATGAGCCATGCTGGCTGCAAGTCCCAAGGTCACCAGATCTGGACCCACGATCATTACGGTCGGAATCCTTGTGGTCGCCCGGTGAGCAGCAAGAATCCCCGGAGTTGTAGCCGTCACGAGAACGTCGACATCGAGGGCGACCAGTTCAGTCGCCAGCGCGGGCAGCCGGTCGTTATCGCCGTCGGCATCCCGATATTCGACATGAACGTTCTCGCCCTCAACCCAGCCGAGATCGCGAAGCCCCGCGAGGAAAGCTTCTACCTCCAAATTTCGCAGCGGTGGGAGGAAGAGGCCGATCCGAGCGATTCGCTTACCTTGCTGAGCGCGTGCCACCAAAGGCCACGCCAATGCCCCACCAACCAGAATAATGAGTTCCCGTCGTTTCATTGCCAATCTCAATCGCATATCCTCGGGTGGAGAATAGGCAATTTTCGACATAGGTCCAAGGCAGCCATGGCCGTTCCGGGTGACGTGCCGTCCTCCCGGATCGGCTAGCGCCACTGGTGTACCCCCGACAACTGCCCGTTTGCTGCATCATCGCATTTCGGCAGCACCGGGTCAAAACGCGAAGAGCTCAAGTTGAGCAAATCTAGTCCGCCCTGCCGCGATGAGCGGACTTCCGTCGAACGCGGTTTAACTTCGCAGATGGGCCAACAAGAGGCGCTTGAGCTGGGCAAAGCGTCTCTACTCAATTACCTCGTCGGCGCGGGCGAGTAGCGTTGGCGGCAGCGTAAGGCCCATCCTCTTTGCAGTCTTGAGATTAAATACAAGTTGATAGCGCGTCACGAGCTGGACTGGCAGGTCTCCGGCCTTTTCGCCTCGCAGGATACGGTCGACGTAGGTAGCGGACCTGAAGAACAGGTCCGACACATCGTAGCTATACGAGCACAATCCGCCTGAATCTACGTAGGCTCGATAAGGATAGATCGCCGATACGCCAAGACGCGCAGCGGTATCGACAATCGCTTCGCGATGGATCGATGTGAATGGATCAGGAAGCAAGACCAAGCCTCCGCCCGGACGCTCGCCAAACTTGCCAAGGATCTGATTGATTTCCCCTCTATCGCGCACCTCAACCTGCGTTAGAGGGATCCCAAGAGCGTCGGCCGCCGCCTTCCCGTGCACGACATACTGATCATATGGCGTGGTTGTAGGATTGTAGAGGATCCCGATCCTATCGACGTTCGGCGATAGCTCCTTAAGCAATTCGACCCATTTTCCCGCGACCGAAAACTCGAACGCGGCGAACCCGGTTACATTGCCTCCGGGTCGCGTTAGATTTTTCACGAACCCTTGTCCCACCGGATCAGAGACCTGAACAAAAACGATTGGAATGTCTTGCGTTAAGCGCAAAAGAGGAGGGACCGAAGGCGAGCTATGGGCCAGAATGAGATCGGGTCGAGAGTTGACCAAGACGTTCGCGATCTCCGCGATCCGCTGCTTGCTGCCATCTGCCCAATGATACTCGATTTCGAGGTTCTCCCCGTCTGTCCATCCGCGTACGCGTAGCCCTCTATTCAATGCAGCAATCCGATCCTGTGCCTCCGAGCCAATCGTAATCAGAGCGCCGAGACGTGGCCTTCTTTTGCGCTGCTGTGCCTTGGCAAGCGTGGGCAAAATAACTGACGTTGAAAGTCCCAGAACAAACCGCCGCCGCTTCATTGCTCATCCGCGCCTAATGCGTCGATCCAAGCATACGGATTTCTCGGCTCAGCTCCAAGGCGCGCGATGTCCTCTCCGGGCCTAAATCAGAAGTAGAGTTGATCGAATGCCTGCGGTCAGCTAAGCTTTATATGATTTATCTTTGATTGCCATGACAACAAGACGGATTGCAGACCTGCCAAATTTTGCGGATATGTGGGAGGCCCGGATGGACCGCCGAACTTTGCTCATTTCTTCACTCGGGGTTTTGGTTGCTTCCCGTGCGACTGCAGAGCAGCTTTCGCTACGCTCTCGACTGATCGGAATGTGGTCACTCACCGAGGCGGTAACGGTGAAGGGAAACGAGACTGTTCCTTGGTTTGGCAGGCATCCTCCCATCAAGGGGATGATCAATTACAACGAAAACGGCTGGATGAGCGTGCAGATAGCAGGTGCGCCAGCGGGTGAGATTTCTCACGCCGACTTCTATAAGCTTTCGGCCGCAGATCGTGCGGTTTGGTTTGATGAATACTATGCCTATTATGGCACGTTTGAAGTAGACGAAGCAGCACGTGTCGTCACACATCGCGTTGTCAATTCGCTCCTCCCCTACGAAACGGGGACCATTCTCAAGCGAGATGTCTCTATAAATGAAGACACGTTGTCACTGGTGACTCCGCCTAGAGACGATGGCAGCGGCAAAACAACTTTCAACCGATTGGTTTGGAAAAAGGCGATCTGAGACAAAAGATTCAATTCAGCTCGGAAAGACGAAGTCCGCTCTGGGTCTTGGTCGGGCATGCACTGGGCCTTGATTGAACAGTTATTACAGGCGTTGGTCCAGTAGCGCCGCAGCATCTTGTCGGCTTCTTCGTTTGTGTAGCGATACGGCAATCGCTCCCCGGCTGGACAAAGATAGATGTCTTCCTCAGGCAAATAGCCGAATCCTGCTTGCCGAAGCGTCCTCCGACTTGGCGCCCGAAGTCATTGGCTCGGGCAGAGTTACCGTGACGCCTGGTGGCAGGCCAGGATGTCCGGGCTGCTGAAGTAGCCGCGATCGGCGACGGCCTTGAGCGTCTCAGTTTTCAGAACAGCCTCGCCTGCATAGCCATATTGGCAAGTTGTGCCCGATCTGAGCCGCTGTTCGTCACCTCATCGTCCTTGCGAAGTCGCAATCGTCTTGTGGTCGCGAGCAAGCCGACCCAGCAGCCCTCGACATGGCGCCCGGCCTCGCGTTCCAGCCGCCGGCTCGACTGCACTCGGTTCAGATAGCCTGAAATGTAAAGCTTAAGGAGAACCGAGGGATGGTACGATGGCCGACCGGTCGCCGCCGGCTCCGCACCGGCAAAGCCCATCTCAGCCAAACTGAGCGCATCGACAAATACGTCGATCACGCAAACTTGGTTACTCGCCAATGAAGTCATCGAGGCATTAAGGCAACAGCGTCCGCTGCCCACGATCCGCCTCTTCAACGAAGCGCCAAATCAATTCCTCCAAAAAGAAGAACAGGGAATCATAACAGCCGCTCGCCGTTTCACACAGCGAGGGTCAATTGCTGCCGTGAGTGGGGACTATTCGATCACCTCATCGGCGCGGGCAAGAAATTGTGGAGGAAACTCGATCTCGAGCGTCTTCGCGGTTTTGAGATTTAGAAGGAGCTTGAATTTTTCTGGCTGCTGGACGGGTAAGTCGCCTGGTTTGGCGCCACGCAGTATCCGGTCCACGTACTCGGCGCCGTTCCGATAGACCTCATTGAAGTCGGGCCCATAGGACATGAGGCCGCCGCTATTTGCGTACCCGGCCGATTGAGAAACCAACGGCAGCTTCAAGCCCAACGCAATCTGGACCACCGCTTCTACGCGGCTCTGCATTACCGGATCATCAATAACTACGACGGCGGCCGCGTGCGTGCTGACCGCTTTGCGTAGAGCACCGTCAATTTCCGAAGCGCTATCAATACCGATGTCCTGAATTTCGATGCCCAACTGAACGCCTGCTGTGAAAATCTCGTCACGGACCAATACAGCACCCTTGCTCGGCTTGTTCCAAAGGACCGACAAAAGCTTGGTGCTGGGGAGTGCCTCCTTGATCAACGCCAGCCGCTTGCCGGCGATGTCAGGAGCGAAAACGCTCATTCCGGTTACGTTGGCATCGGGACGCGCCAAATTGGTGACAATGCGAGATTGCACCGGATCCGCTACCTGCAAAAACACGATAGGGATATTTGAAGTCGCTTGTTTGGCCGCAAGCGTGGGTTCGGTCGGCGCTGTCACGATCAATTCGACAGGAGTTTCCACAAGTTCACGAGCAAGGCGCGGCAAGGGCTCAGTACTTCCTTCGGAGAATCGCCACTCGATGCTCAGATTGCGACCCACTTCCCAGCCTTTTTGCTGCAGTCTCTCGAGAAACGCTCGAAACGGCGGAGTTGGATGGGTATGGGCTGATCCTTGTGAGAGCACACCAATCAGGCGCTGTTGCGCGCTCTGCTGCGCACGCGTCGTGATCGGCCAAATGGCCGCACCGCCCAAAATCCCCAGCAGATGGCGTCGTCTCATGTCCTTCATCCTAAGGCCTCATCGTACTGGAGAAGCCCTACTAAACGGTAGGGGCCTCGAAGGCGCTGGATATCCGCCTCCCGCGTGGCGTTCCTCGGATAAACGACCGTCCTGCCCCAAATGGCATCTTCTGTGTCTTGCGCTTCGTGCTTTGACGACATTACTCGAACACTTCGTTGGCCAGCGCCAGCACGCTTGGTGGAATGGTGAGATTCAAGACCTTGGCTGTCGCTAAATTCAAAACCAGCTCAATTTTGGTCGGCTGCTCGACTGGAATATCTGCCGGCTTGGTGCCCTTGAGTATCTTGTCGACATAGTCGCCAGCCCGGCGGAACAAGTCGGCCTCGTCTGCGCCGTAGGAAATGAACCCGTCTGCCTTGCAGAATGCCCTCGCACCCCACATCGTAGCTATTCCAGACTCCCGCGCCAGGCCGTTGATGCGGACCAGATTGGCAACGACGAAAGAGTCCTGGCAAACGTAGAGCGCCTTGGTCTTGTCCCTCATCGCTTCAATCGCTGGAGCAAGATCACCTGCGGATCTGATATCTAGGATATCAACTTCGAGTCCAAGCTGGCGCGCAGCCGCTTCAGCCGTAGCAGTCTCATGCGCTGCACTGAGGTATCCCCCATTGGCCAGCCGCAAGAGAAGGGATGATCTCACGAAGGAGCCCAACACGCTTGGAAACCATCTCATTTGACTGTAGCGACAATCCCGTAACATTTCCTCCAGGTCGTGACAGACTCGCAACAAAGCCGCTTGCCAAGGGATCCACGGCAACTGCAAATACGATCGGGATCTTCGAGGTCGTCTGCTTGAGCGCCGGAATAGCGCTTCCCGCGGTCAAGATAACGTCAACATTTGCCTGGGCGAACTCGGCCGCGATCTCCGCGTACCGATCACTTCTTCCCTCGGCCCACCTTATGACGATGGTCACCGTGCGGCCGTCGATCCAGCCCAACTCGCCGAGGCGCTGACGGAACGCGGACATCGAAGCCGCCCAGGATTTCTCGGCGCCAGCGCCCAAAACCCCAATGACGGGCAACTTGGCCTGCTCTGCATGCGCATCGAGGGCACGCGACAGTGCCGCGCCGACAAAGGCGATGAAATCGCGTCGCTTCATGGCAAGCCTCATTCCACTAACTCGTCTGCGGTCGCGAGCAACGTCGGCGGCACTTCCAGGCCGATTGTCTTGGCGGTCCTGAGGTTGATGACCAGTTCGAACTTGACCGGCTGCACGACCGGAAGCTCGGCGGGCTTGGCTCCTTTGAGGATCTTGCCGACATACAGGCCACCATTGCGATAGCCATCGGCAAAATCAGGACCATAGCTGATCAGGCCACCGCCGAGAATATATTCACGCTGCGGATAGATCGTGGGAATTGAATGTTGTGCAGCGAGCGCAACTAGCCGTCCGCTATGACTGTTGAAGAAGGGATCTGATGCGACCAGAATCGCGCCCGCGCCTTGCTGTTTGGCGCTGGCAAACGCGGCGGCAAGTTCATCTTCGTCGCTTGCGGAAAGCAGAATGGCTTTCAGTCCGAGACTGCTGCCAGTCTCCTGGATTTCTTCAATCTGGCCTTTAACGCCGGGATATTTCGGGTTGGTCAGTCCGGCAATCACCGACGCCTTGGGCACCAGTTCGTGCAGAAGCCCGAGCTTCTTCGCGTCGAGCGCTGAGGCGATCAGGCTAACGCCGGTCACGTTGGCGCCCGGACGGTTGAGGCTGGCAACGAGACCGGTCTGCACCGGATCAGCCGCACTAACAAAGACAATTGGAATCGTCGATGTGGCCGCCCTAGCCGCACGCGCCGGATCGGTTCCCCCCATCGCCATGATCACCGCCACCTGACGGTTGACCAGATCCGCCGCCAACGCCGATAATCGATCATAATGCCCTTCCGCCCAGCGATATTCGATCGCCACGTTCTGTCCCTCGACAAATCCTGCTTCGCCTAAGCCTGCGCGAAGCGCATCGAGAAATTGTTCGAGGTAGCTGCGCGACGCTCCGTGGAGAAACCCGACCACCGGCATTGCTGGCTGCTGCGCGCCGGTTGCAGACGACCATGCCAACATCCCACCACTGACAACACCGACGAAGTCGCGTCGCCTCATTTCGTTCCCCTATGCCTATCTTCTGATAGACTAACATCCCGCCGCATCATTCGATCACCTCGTCGGCACGAGCGAGAAGCGTCGGTAGCAGCGTAACGCCGAGTGCCCTGGCGGTCTTTATGTTGACGACGAGTTGGAACTTGGTTGGAAATTCAACCGGCAGGTCGGAGGGCTTGCCGCCCTTTACGATTTTGTGGACGAAGATCGCGGCCTTGCGATAGACGGACATGATATCGGCCGAATAGGACAAGAGGCCGCCGGCGCGCGTAAATTCATCGCTCGGTGCGAACAGCGGCAGGTGGCTCTTGAGCGCCGCCTCGGCGGCCGGCTGGCGCGGCAAGCTTGGCTGAACGATCAACGCTCCAGCGCCGCTCGTCACCATTTGTCCAAAAGCTGTTGCGAATTCGTCGCTGCCTCGCACCAGAACAGGCTTGATCTCGAACTGAAGTGCCCGCGCGGCCAACGCGATGCTTTCCAGGAATGGCTGGTGAAATGGATCGATGGCATTGCCGAGCACGGCAACCTTGCGCACCGTCGGCAATATCTCGCGGATAAAATCCAGATTCTTGCCGGCTACCTCGCCTGTCGCGGATGCCACGCCGGTGATGTTGCCGCCCGGGCGCGAAAAACTGGCGACAAAACCGGTCGCGATCGGATCGGCCGCGGGGCTCATGACGATCGGGATTTTGGTAGTGGCCTGCTTTGCTGCCGCAACGGATGGGGTTTGATAGCCAACAATCACATCCACGTTCAGGTCCACCAATTCGCGGGCAAGCGAAGGGAGACGCTCGGGGAAGCCACCCGCAGATCGAGACTCCAACGTCAGGTTCTGGCCTTCGAGATAGCCCAGCTTCTGCAGCTCTTCACGGAATGTACCCAGAAAGAATGCTGGATCGGGATTACCGAGCATCAGCACGCCGACGCGCGGTGACTTCGCTTGTTGCGCTCGTGCTGTCGGAGGCCAAGCAGCCGTAGCGCCCAAAAGCGCGATGAATTTCCGCCGCTTCATTCGATCACCTCGTCGGCGCGCGCGAGGAGCGTCGGCGGCAGTTCAATACCAAGCGCCTTGGCGGTCTTGAGATTGACGACCAAATCGAACTTTGTCGGCTGTTCGACCGGCAGGTCGCCGGGCTTCGCCCCCCGCAAGATCTTATTGACATAATCGGCCGCACGCCGCCACAGATCCGAGAAGCGCGGCGCATACGACATGAGGCCGCCAACCCGAATGTTCGCCTCATTGCCGAACATCGTCGGCAGTCGGGCGGCACGCGACAACGCCGCGATCTGGCTGCCGTTGCTGGTCGTCAATGGCTCCGCCAAGACATACAGCGCGCCAACATCGTCCTTGAGCGACGCAAATGCCAGGGCAATATCCTCAGGGCGCCGAATCTCCAACCTGTCAACTTCAAGACCAAGCGCGCTGGCCGCAGCTTTGACTCCGCCATCCTCCGGCAATGCGACGGGACTATCGACATTGATCATGAACGCCAACCTGCGGAGACCAGGGATAACCTCCCGCAACAGTTCGAGCCGCTTGCCAGCGAGTTCCGGCGACTGAATCGAAAGGCCCGTGGCGTTGCCGCCGGGCCGCGCCAGGCTCGCGACGAGACCGTTGACGACCGGATCTCCCGCCGTGGCAAAGACGATCGGTATATCCGTGGTCGACCGCTTGGCCGCCATCACCGCCGAGCCTCCCGACGTCACGATGATACTGACCTTCATTCGGACGAACTCTGCGGCAATCTCGGCATAGCGCTCGCTTTGGCCTTCCGCCCAACGCGCATGGATTGCGACGGTGCTTCCCTCAATCCATCCTACTTCGCGCAGCCGCTGCACGAACGCTTCGGTCCATTTGCCCTGCGACGATGAACTGTTGGCGCCGAGCAGGCCGATGATCGGCACCTGCTGCGCATGCGCGGCCAGAGGCCGGACAAGAGGCCAAGTGACCGACGCACCGCCAATCAAACCAATGAACTCGCGCCTCTTCATTCGATCACCTGGTCAGCACGGGCGAGCAGCGAGATCGGAACGTCGATACCCAGCGCTTTGGCGGTTCTGAGGTTCACGATCAACTCGACTTTGGTGCCCTGAATCACCGGCAGCTCGCCGGGCTTCTCGCCTTTCAATATCCGTCCCACATAACCGCCTGCGAGATAGTGTGTTTCGATGATGGTCCCGCTATAGCTCATTAACCCGCCGAGTGCGGTAAATTGCGGGTTCACGAAGATCGACGGCAGGGCGGCTTTCAGCGCCTGGTCCGCGATATCCTTGATACGGCTGTTGGCAAAAGGATCGGCCGCAATGACCAAGGCGCTAACGCGCATCTCCTTTGCTTTCACGAATGCCGCTTCGAGTTCGCGATCATTACTCGCCCGCAGAATGACAAGTTGAAGTCCGAGTTGAAGAGCGGTTGCCTGCAAGTCCTTAACCTGCCTTCCAACCACCTCGCCCGCAGCCGGATTCACCAGCACGGCAATCAGTTCGGCCGACGGCAGCAACTCATGAAGGATCGCGAGCCGCTTGGGACCGGTCTCAAACGTCAGGGCCGCAACGCCGGTAATATTGCCGCCGGGGTGCCTCAGGTTTGTCACGATACCGGCTTCGACCGGATCAGCACCTGTCTCAAAGACGATGGGGATCGTTGTGGTCGCCGCCTTGGCGGCAAGTGCGGCTGGCGCACTGCCCGGCGTGACAAGTACCGCGACGTTGCGCCCAACGAGTTCGTTCGCAAGTTGCGGCAATCGATCGATATTGCCCTCTGCCCACCGATATTCGACTGCAATATTGCGTCCGTCGTCGAAGCCGGCTTCGCTCAGTCCTTGATTGAAGGCCTTCAGCCGTGCCGCCCAAGCCATTGGTGATGCGCTGCCGAGATAGCCCACCACCAGCACCGGCTGTTGCGCCCGCGCCTTCGGCGGCCATGCAGCCGCCGTCGCCCCAAAAAGCGCGATGAACGCCCGCCGCCTCATTCGATCACCTCGTCGGCGCGCAGCAACACCGCCGGCGGGATCTCGAAGCCGAGCGACTTCGCGGTCTTCAGGTTGATGACGGTCTTGAGCGCCGTCGGTTGCTCGATCGGGATGTCGGCCGGATTTTCGCCCTTCAATATCTTGTTGACGAAAACAGCGCTGCGGCGAAACATGGCGGTGAAGTCCACACCGTAGCCCACCGGCACGGCGCCGCGGGTGGCTAGAACGGGTGCGCCAATCGACGGCACGCGGCATTTGTCGACAATCGCAGCAATCAGGGAAGCGTTGGTGACAAACGCATTGGCCTCCGTGATCGCGAGGCCGTCTATAGGAGTGGAGCTCACGGCTGACAACGCGCTTTCGATGTCGCCGGGGATGGCAACCTCGATCGGTCGCAGCTCTATCTTCATCGCCTGCGCTGCGGTTGTCATCGCGCTCATTGTACTTTCGTTCAGGGGGTTCCCTCGTTGCAAAAGCACCCCTGCGCGGGTCATCGAGGGCGCAAGGCTCGCAAGAATCTCCAAACGCTTGGCAGCCAGTTCTGTCACGAAGAAGGTTTGTCCCGTTATGTTGCCCCCGGGATGAGCCATGCTAGCTGCAAGGCCCAAGGTCACCAGATCGGGGCCCGTGATCATCACAGTGGGAATCTTTGCCGTCGCACGGTGAGCGGCAAGAATCCCCTGAAAGGTAGCTGTCACGAGAACGTCGACATCGAGGGCGACCAGTTCAGCCGCCAGCGCCGGCAGACGGTCGTTATCACCGCCGGCATCTCGATATTCGACATGAATGTTATCGCCCTCAACCCAACCGAGATCACGAAGTCCGGCGAGAAAGGCTTCTACCTCCAAATTTCGCGGCGGGACGAGGAAAAGGCCGATGCGGGCGATTCGCTTCGCTGGCTGCGCGCGTGCCGCCAAAGGCCACGCCAATGCCCCACCGGCCAGAGAAAGGAATTCGCGTCGCTTCATTGCCACTCTCCATTTCCGTCTTGCATCCACGTCAGCTTCGATTGTCGTGTCGGCCGCTAGTTTTTTCGGGCGCTTGTAAGGTTGCCCGCCCGCGGCAGCACAATCGTGAACTCGGTGAATTGTCCAGGCTGCGTATCCACCTCGATCCGTCCGCCGTGTTGTTTCACGATGATGTCGTGGCTCATCGATAGACCAAGTCCGGTGCCCTCCCCAGCCGGCTTGGTCGTGAAGAACGGATTGAACATTTTTTCCTTCACCTCCGGCGGAATGCCGGTGCCATTGTCGCGGATGCGTATCTCGATGTGGTTGCCTAGATTTCTGGTGCCAGCACTGAGCACAGGCTCGAAATTCGCATCGCCAATATCGGCCCGACGCTTGCTCGCGGCATAAAACCCGTTCGAGATCAGGTTGAGTAAAGCGCGGGTGATTTCCTGCGGGAACAGCTCGATCACGCCGGCGTCCGGATCGAGGTCGCGCTGCAACGTGATATTGAAATCCGGTTTCTCGGCGCGTGCGCCGTGATAGGCGAGATTGAGGCTCTCGTCCAACAGCGCGTTTATATCCACCATCCGCTGCTCGCCCGAACCTTCCCGGGAATGCTGCAGCATGTTCTTGAGGATTGAATCGGCGCGCTTGCCGTGCTGAACGACCTTTTCCAGGTTGCTCTTCAGCAGTTCGCGGATCTCATCCAGCTCCTTCCACCTGCCGGCCTCGTCGAGCGTCGGGTTCTCGAACACGTCGTTCATCTCTTCGATGAGCTCGGCCGACAACGCCGAGAAGTTATTGATGAAATTGAGCGGATTCTTGATCTCGTGCGCGATACCGGCGGTGAGCTGACCGAGCGAGGCCAGCTTCTCGGTCTGCACCAGGCGGTCCTGCGCGGTGCGAAGCTCGTCGAGCGAAGCGGCGAGCTCCTTAGTGCGCTGCTGCACCTCGTCGAACAGGCGGGCATTCTCGATCGCGATCACAGCCTGGTCGGCAAACGTTTCGATCAGTTTGATCTGTCGTGGCGTGAACGGTCCGGCGACAGGGCGGGCGAGATCGAGAACGCCGAGCACTTCGCCATCGCGAAGCAGCGGGACGCCGATGATCGACCGCCAGCCGCCAAGCTTGATCGACTGGGGAAGCCCGTATTCGGTATCCGCGCCGATGTCGGGGATGTGGACCGTACGGCGCTCGACCGCGGTACGTCCGGCGACCGTTGTGCGATCGAGACGATGCGGATGGGTCGACAGGTATTCGACAAATTCCGGCGTGCCGCCGTAACTCGCGCCGACATGGAGGAGATCCCCCTGCGACTGGAACAGAATGCAGATCGAGGCATCGCAGAGACCGGCGGCGGATTCGAGCAACGTCCGCAGCACTGTCTTCAGATCGAAGACCGACCGGCTAATCACCTGCAGAACCTCCGACGTCGCGGTCTGCTGTTGCAGCGACTCTTCGAGGTCGCGGGTCCGCTCCTGCACCTGTTTGAACAAGTTCACATTGGAAATGGCAATCACCGCTTGGTCGGCGAAGGTTTGCAGCAAGGTGACCTGCTTGTCGCTGAACGGATTCACTTCTGTACGGCGCAACAGGATTGTTCCGATGCTCTCGCCCTCGCGCAACAACGGCACACCCAACATGGTTCGAACGCCGATACGGCGAGCCGCCCGTTGTCCTTCCGGAAACTGGTTACCCTCCTCAGAAAGCATATCGTGGATATGCACTGGCGCCCGGTCTAGGAAGGTCCGCCCGGCGACGGTCGCACGATCGATCGGCCACTTCTCGACCGTGAACTCGAGCGGACCGTGCTGGGCGTTGAAGCGAAGATCGTTGCCGTCCCGCAAATAGACAATTGCATCCTTGGCTTCGCAAAGCTCGCAGGCGCTCTCGACAATGGCTTGGAGAACGGGCGCCACATCGGTCGGCGACGATGCGATGACCCTCAGGATGTTGCTGCTGCCGGTCTGATAGGTCAGCGCTTCCGTCAACTCGCGCGTTCGCGCCTGCACCTCGTCGAACAGGCGGACATTTTCGATCGCGATCAGGGCCTGATCGCAAAAGGACTCGGCCAGAGCGACCTCACGTTCGCCGAGGAAATTGCTGCGCTTGCCCGCCAGCACTAGCAGGCCGATGCACTCGCCCGCCCGCAATAGCGGCACGTAGAGCGACGATACGATACCGAAGGTCTCGTGGATCCAAAGCTCGAACTTGGGCAGGTCGATCAACGACCAGTCCGGCAGGTGCAGCGTTTTCTTGCCGATGATGGCGCGTGACGGGAAATTGCCATCGGGATCGATTTGCTCGGGAGGCCTGGTGACGGTAGTCAGTCCTTCCGGCGTGGCCCTCGCCACCTGCACGTAGCTGGCGCCGTCGCAGCGCAGGAAGAACCCGAGGTCACATCGCGTCAGCCGTACCGCGGTCTGGACGATGCTGTCGAACACCGGCTGGGCGTCGGTCGGCGATTGACTGATAACGCGCAGGATTTCCGACGTCGCGGTCTGGCGTTCCAGCGCCTGTTGGGTGTCGTTGAACAGTTGTGCATTCTGGATCGCGATCATTGCCTGGTCGGCGAAGCTTTGCAGCAGCGCCAGTTCATCAACGGTGAACGGCAGGAGCCTGTCACGGAAAACGATCAGGGCGCCGACGGCCTTGTCGTTGCGTCGCAATGGCGTGCCGCAAACGGTACGCGCGCCACCGGCCCGCGCATGGGGCAGACCGGGAAAGTCGGACATCGAGGGATCCAGGTGGTCGAGGTCCGGAATGTGGATCTGCCTGGACTCGGCCACCACCGTGCCGGGCAGGTTTCGGCCGCCGACCTTGATATTGGACCGCGGATAGGCCGAGCCGACGCGCTTGGCGATGGTTCCAACGCGGTACTCTTGCGTGAACTCGCGCCCTTCGGCGAGTTGAAGCGAGACGCTGGATGCCTTGAACAGACGCGCGGTCGTCTCGGTGATCAACTGCAACGGGCCCGCCGCATCCCCCGATGCGTTGGCGATCGCGCGCAGGATTTCGGCGCCGGCCTCCTCTCGCATCCGCGCAGCTTTCAACTGGCGTTTCAGCAGTGCGGTCTCGGGATGGAGGGATGGCTTGGCCTTGCGGGCATCGGTCTTGGTGAGAGGCTTTCCAGCCTTCTTCCGTGTCCCGGCATCGCTGGTCTGTTTCTTGCCGGACTTGGCACGAGCAGACTTGGCACCGGACTTTGCTCGAGACCTGGCATCGCGCGCCCTCATTCGATCACCTCGTCGGCCACCGTCAGCAGGCGGTCGGCCGCCGCTAAGCCGAGCGATTTCGCTGTCTTGAGGTTGAGCACAAGCACGAACTTGCTGGCTTGTTCAATGGGCAGGTCCGCCGGTTTTTCGCCACCGAGAATCTTGGCGGCGTAGATGCCGGCGCGGCGGAAGTCGTCGATCAGATCGGCCGAATAGGACATCAGAAGGCCCGCCCGGCCCCAGTCCGGATAGGTGCCAACCGTCGGCTTTCCCGGCGCCATGACCAAGGGCAAGACCCGGGGCATGTTGTTGTAGAGAAGCGGCTCGCCGGAGACGTAAAGAGCGCCAACGCCATCGCGGATGCTCGCCGAAACCGCGCCCTCTATCTCGTCGAGCCGCCCAAGCGGATGACGCACGACAACAAAGCCGAACTGACCGGCGACGCTTTGCAATGCGTTGAGCTCGGCTGTGGCAAGCAGTGAGGATGTACCGATGAAGCCGATCGCCTTCAGGTCAGGCACCAGCTCCTTGAACAAGTTCATGCGCTTTTGGGTCAGCGCCTCCTCGCCCCCAACCGCATTCATCACGTTGCCGGTCGCATGGCCGCCCGGATGGATATAGCTTTCCGCAAACCCTGCCTTGATGGGATCGGCGGCATAGGACGTGAAGACCAACGGCAACTCGGGCAGGACTTTGTGCGCGACCGGTGCCGCCGCGGCCGAAGCAATGATGACGCGGGGCTTGAGAGCAGCGAGTTCAAGGGCCAGCGCGGGCAATCGATCGAAAAAACCGTCGGCATAACGCAAAGCGAACGTAAAGTTCACGCCCTCGGTAAGGCCCGCCTCCCGCATGCCTTGGCGAATCGCCGCCAGTCGATTCTCGGCATTTTTTGCCGGCCCCGGCACCAGCACGGCAACAACGGGCAGATCTTTCTCGGCGCGCGCAGCAACAGGTACAGCTGCCGCGCCAGCTAAAATACCGAGAAGTTCGCGCCGCCGCAGGTCCCGGAGCTTCATTCGATCACCTGATCGGTCTGCACCAGGACGGTCGGAGGGATCGTCAACCCGAGCGCCCGCGCGGTCTTGAGATTGACGACCATTTCGAACTTGGTCGGCAACTGGATCGGCATCTCCGACGGCTTTTGACCCTTGATGATCTGGTCGGCATAGCCTGCGGCACGGCGCGAGAGGTCGACGATGTCGGCGCCATAACTAAATAAAGCGCCGGCTTGCGCAAACTCAGCCTGCTCGCCGACCACGGCTACCTGCATTTCAACTCCAATGCGGCAGATGTCCTTGATCGCCGCGGCGGTCATGTAGTCGCGAATAACGATCATGGCCGTACCACCGGCCTCGGCAAGCTTCCCGATCTGCTCCGTCACCTGCGATGGCGTCGGCGCCGTGAGGCCGGCACGAATCGGCTCGATGCCGAGCTTGCCGGTATCCGCCATGGTCTGCGCGCCCCACGCGCTGAAGGTCGGGTCGGTTGCGTTGTGCATCACGCCGAGCTTAATCAGGCCCGGCAAAATTTCCTTCAGCACCGCGATACGCTTGGCCGACATCTCCTCGCCGAACGCCGAGAAGCCGGTCACGGTGCCACCGGGCCGGGCGAGGCTCTGGAACAGTTCGGGGTCGCTCTGCACGGCCGGCAGCGCGATCGCGACGACCGGGATTTTCGTCTTGCGCGCCGCGGCCCGCGCGGCGGCGGGGCCAGGTGCGAACAGCACGTCCACTTGCATCGCGACAAACTCGTCGATGATCGCGTGCCCGCGTTCGACATCTCCGTCGGCGTTGCGGATTTCGACGGTGATATTGCGCCCTTCGACATATCCGATTTCGGCCAGAGTCTTGCGGAACGGCTGCACAATCGTGACGTCGGCGGCGGCGCTGGCAAATCCGATAAAGCCGATGGTCGGCATGCGATGAGACCCATCCTGCTGCGCCAGTGCTGCAAGCGGCCAGCTCGCCGCGCCTCCCACCGCCAAACCAATAAACTCACGCCTTCGCACGGTCGCCCCCAAGGCTGGAATGTGGCAGTGTAACTGTTCAAACCCAACATCTGAAAGGTGCCCTTGACCGATCCGACAAAATCTTCTTGGGGTTGTGCTCCCCCTCCAAGAACCTCCGGGCCCGCAGCAATCTGCGCAAAGTTTTCCGTAAATCACCCCGCTGTCGCAGCCCGCTGGGTGATAACTTGACGCATTCAATCTCGCGAATTTACGCAGGCTTGGAGCTTCGCTTGCTCTTACTGGTTGCACCGCACCACGGCATCCCGGCGGCTAAGATCGGCGCCGGAAGGGGCAGAAACTGATATCGAGAGCACCGCAGTCGGCAACGCCCATGTCTCAGTTGGTCATCCACAGGGAGACAGCGCCAAGTCTTCTTGATAACTTGGCCGGGATGAGCATTTCCCTGCATTCGGACACGTCCCAAGGACGACCGCTGGCGGCGTCGTCTGCGGCGGATGCACCGGCCGTGCAGGCCGCCCCGGCGCCGAAGGTCCGGGCCCGTTTGTTTGCCAAATATGTCGCGCTGTTCGTGGCCGTGGTGAGCGTGGCGCTGCTTTCCAACGGGATTTTCGAGGTTTTCTTCTATTATCGCGAGCATAAGGCGTCCCTGATCCGGATTCAGCGCGAACAGGCCGAAGCCGCCGCCGCCAAGATCAGCCAGTTCATCAAAGAAATCGAGAGTCAGCTCGGCTGGACCACCCAATTGCCGTGGTCGGCCGGCTCGTTGCAGGACCGCCGTTTCGATGCGCTCCGGCTGCTGCGGCAGGTGCCGGCCATCACCGAGCTGTCCCAGATCGATTCGACCGGCAAGGAGCGGCTGCGGGTATCGCGGCTGGCTATGGACGTGGTCGATTCGGGTCTCGACCTTTCCAAGGACTCGAAATTCAGCGAGGCGGTCGCCAACAAGGTCTATTACGGTCCGGTCTATTTCCGCCGCGAGTCCGAGCCCTACATGACGCTGTCGCTAGCCGGGACCCGCAAGGACGCCGGCGTCAGCATCGCCGAGGTCAATCTGAAGCTGATCTGGGACGTGGTCTCGCAGATCAAGGTCGGCGAGCGTGGCCATGCCTATGTGGTCGGTTCGGGCGGCCGGCTGATCGCTCATCCCGACATCAGCCTCGTGCTGCGCAACACCGACATGTCCAAGCTAGTGCAGGTGCAGGCCGCGCGCGCCGGCAACGCCAACGACGCCAACGCGCTGCAAGGCTCTCTCAACATTCAGGGCCAGAAAGTGCTGACGGCTTCCGCACCGATCTCCCCGCTCGGCTGGACCATGTTCGTCGAACTGCCGGAAACGGAGGCTTATGCGTCGCTGTATCAGGCGTTGCAGCGCCTTTCGATCGTGCTGCTGGCGGCCTCGATCTTCGCCGTCCTCGCGGGAATCTTCCTCGCCCGGCGCATGGTCGGCCCGATCCGGGCGCTGAGCGCCGGCGCCGCGCGGCTCGGCGGCGGCGATTTCACCCAGCGCATCTCGATCAAGACGGGCGACGAGCTCGAAGGGCTTGCCAACCAGTTCAACGACATGGGTGCACGGCTGCAGGAGTCATATGCCGACCTCGAGAACAAGGTCGAGCAGCGTACAGCCGAACTGAGTGAATCGCTACAGCAGCAGACGGCGACCGCGGACGTACTCAAGGTGATCAGCCGCTCGACATTCGACTTGCAGACCGTGCTGGACACGCTCGTGGAGTCGGCGGGTCGTCTGTGCGAAGCGGACGAGGGGATCATTCTCCAGCCCAGGGATGGCGCCTATCGGCTGGCCGCCAGTTTCGGGCTCTCTCCCAAAAAACAGCAATTTCTCAGGGATTTTATCTTCAAGCCGGGAGGGACGACAGCGGTTGGACGCGCCTTGTCCGAAGGCAGGTCGATCATCCTCGTCGATGGTCAGTCGCCTCTGCCGGGAGATCCGAATCCGGCGCAGAGCAGGATCGCAATTCCCTTGTTGCGCGAGGGTGTGCCGATGGGCGTATTCGTGTTGACTCGCAGGGAAAGGCGAGCTTTTAGCGACAAGCAGATTGAGCTGGTCACCACCTTCGCCGACCAAGCAGTCATCGCCATCGAGAACCTCCGCCTCTTTGATGAAGTTCAGGCACGGACCAAGGAACTTGCGACTTCATTGGAAGAGCTGCGCACCGCACAGGATCGCCTAGTACAGACCGAAAAACTGGCCTCGCTCGGCCAGCTCACTGCCGGCATCGCCCACGAAATCAAGAACCCGCTCAACTTCGTCAACAATTTCTCGTCGTTGTCGGCCGAATTGATCGACGAACTCAACGACGTGCTGAGACCGGCGGCGCTGGACGCCAAGACCCGCGAAGAGATAGACGAGCTCACCCACATGCTGAAGGGCAACCTCGAAAAGGTCGTACAGCACGGCAAGCGGGCGGATTCGATCGTCAAGAACATGCTGCTGCATTCGCGCGAGGGCGCGGGCGAGCACCGGCCAGCCGACATCAACGCCATCGTCGAGGAAAGCCTCAACCTCGCCTATCACGGCGCGCGGGCTGAAAAGCCCGGCTTCAACATCACTCTGAAGCGCGACTTCGATCCGGCCGCGGGACAGGTCAGCTTGTATCCGCAAGAGATCACCCGCGTCTTCCTCAACCTGATCTCGAACGGGTTCTATGCCGCGGCCAAGCGCAAGGAGGCCGGCGACGAGGACTTTGAACCGATCCTGAGCGCGGCCACCAGGAGCCTGGGCAACAAGGTGGAAATCCGGATCCGCGATAACGGCACCGGGATTCCGCCCGAGGTGAAGGAGAAGATGTTCAATCCCTTCTTCACTACCAAGCCGGCGGGCGAAGGGACGGGTCTTGGATTGTCGATGAGCCACGACATCATCGTGAAGCAACACGCCGGTACGATTGACGTCGTGACCGAGCCCGGCGCTTTTACCGAATTCATCATTACGCTGCCCAGAACCGGGGCGGCACAGTCGATTACCGGAGGCAGGAATTGAGCGTTTACATACTCGTGGTGGATGACGAGCCCGATGTCGAAGCCTTGTTTCGTCAGCAGTTTCGCCGCGACCTGAAATCAGGCCGCTTCATGATGGAATTCGCCCCATCGGCGCCGGCGGCGCTTCAGCGTGCGGCGGATATCAAGGATCCTTCGCTGATCCTGATCCTCTCCGACATCAACATGCCAGGGATGACCGGGCTCGAAATGCTGCCGAAGGTGCGCGCCGAGCGCCCCGACGTTCCCGTGATCATGATTACGGCCTATGGCGATGCCGAAACGCGTCGTAAGGCGATCGAGAACGGGGCCGTCGGCCTTTTGACCAAACCGATCGATTTCGCGCTGCTACGTCTCGAGATCGATAACCGCCTCGGTCAGGCCGCATGACCGCGACCATCCTTGTCGTCGATGATGAGCCCGATCTCGAGGCGCTCGTGCTGCAGAAATTCCGGCGGAAAATCCGCGACGGCACGGTAGCGTTCGTATTCGCCCATGACGGTATCGAGGCGCTCGCTTCGATCGAGCAGCACCCCCATGTCGACATGGTCGTATCAGACATCAACATGCCCCGGATGGACGGGCTGTCGCTGCTCGCCAAGCTGCAGGAAGCCGAGGACAAGAAGTCGACCGTCATCGTCTCGGCCTATGGCGACATGAGCAACATCCGCACCGCCATGAACCGTGGCGCGTTCGATTTCCTGACCAAGCCGATCGATTTCGGCGATCTCGAAATGACGATCGACAAGACCATCCGCCACGTCGAGGCAATGCGGGAGGCCCGACGCCGCCAGCTTGAGGCCGAGCGCGCGCACGCCTCGCTGTCGCGGTATTTTTCGCCGCAGATTGCCAGCCGCCTCGCCGCGGTCGGCGACAGCGACGGCATGCAGGTACATTGGCGCGAGATCGCGACGATCTTCACCGACATCAGTAGCTTTACGTCCCTGGTGGAAACGGTAGCGCCCGATGTGCTCGGCGCACTGCTCAACGAATACGTGGGCGGCATGACCGACGTCGTATTTGCCCATGAGGGTACGGTCGCCAAGATCATCGGCGATGCGATTCAGGTGCTGTTCAACGCGCCTGGCGACCAGCCGGACTATGCCAGACGCGCCATTGCCTGCTCCCATAACCTCGACATCTGGGCCCAGGCGTTCCGCGACCGGTGGAAGGACAAAGGCGTCAGTTTCGGTGCGACGCGGATCGGCGTTCATGCCGGGCCGGCGCTGGTCGGCAATTTCGGCGGCAGCCGTTTCTTCGACTACACCGCATACGGCGACACCATCAACACGGCTGCGCGGCTCGAGGCCGCCAACAAGCATCTCGGCACCCGCATCTGCGTCAGCGCCGCGGCAGCCGACCGCGCCGGCAATTTTCAGGGGCGACCCGTCGGCGATATCCTGCTTCGCGGCCGCAGCGAACCGCTTCGCGCGTTCGAACCACTGCAAGACGTTCCGTTCAAGGCGACGGCCAACGCGCAATATGGGGAAGCGTTCGCCAAGCTCGAGGCTGGCGACGTCGGAGCAATGCCAGCTTTCGCGGCGCTGGTCGGCGCCCACGCCGACGACGCGCTGGCTGGATTTCACCTGAAGCGGTTGCTCAATGGTGCCAAAGGCGCCCGAATTCAATTAGACTAGGCCGCCGGCAGTCTAGCCACATGCCTGATTAGTTTTCATCCTCTGAAATCTCTTAGGAATGTTGGCCAAGTTGCCGGTTTGCGCCTCGGAGACTTTCTGGCCTTTTCGTAATCCAAATCCAGCGCCGGGAGACGCGTATTTTCCACAGAGACGGTCGTAGCACGCGATAGAAGGCACAGGCGTCAGTCTGCTTCCGCATCAAAGCTGCCATGCTCGCTATTCAAAACTTGATCACGCGCGCAAGAAACGCGGCTTGCACTTGCAAGCCCGCGCAGTTTTCATCGTCACATCGGCGGACTGAAGCGACTGAATTAATAAGGTCGTATGGCTACCGTTGAGAGCGTCCCCGATATCCGTTGCGGGTCAAAAACGTTCCTCGCGGCGCCGGCGCGCGACTTCCGGTCTGCCCCGAATATCGTTATCAACGAACCAGCCCGATTGGTCCGTTTAGGGCCAATGTCTGTGGTGAGCAGCTGCAACAAGCTGATAACTATTCGATCACCTCGTCCGCAAGCGCAAGCAAAGTTGGGGCTATGGCGAGCCCTAATGCTTTGGCGGCTTTAAGATTGACGATCAGATTGAATCGTGTCGGTTGCTCGACAGGAATTTCCGCTGGTTTCTCACCCTTCAAAATCTTGTCGGCAAGCTCCGCTGCGCGTCGATAAAGCTGTCGGGCATCGGGGCCGTACGAAAGAAAGCCGCCCATGTCGACAAAGTCGCGAACACTATAGATGGCTGGCATCCTAAGCGCAGCCGCAGCGTCAACGATCAGCTCACGTAAACCAATCAACACTGGAGTTTCCAGAACTACGAGGCCCCCGGCGCCCGCGTTGGCTGCTGCCGCGAGGCTGCTTTCAACGTCAGCTGCGCTTCTAATGTCACAAAGTGCAAGCTGCTGGCCTTTCGCCTTGGCAGCCTCCCGTAGCCGCGGCAGGGCGGCGATCGTGAATGGTGCAGCTGGCTCCTCAAGCACCGCTACGGTGCTGATGTTCGGAACGAACTGGCTCAGCAATTCTAATCTTTTGCCGCCGAGCTCGGCGGCTTGCCCTGCCAGTCCTGTAAGGTTAGCGCCAGGGCGGCTTAAACTTTGGACCACATTAGATCCAATTGGATCCCCGACATTGCTGAACACGACGGGAATAGTTGAAGTGGCAGCTTGGGCTGCTTTGGCAGTCGCCGTTCCAAAACCGGTAATTATCACATCCGGATCGGCCTTGATCAGCTCGGATGCCTGAGTGCCGAGCGTTTCGAGTATTCCGTTGGCGGAGCGAATGTCGAAAATGAGGTTTTTGCCTTCGGCGTATCCAAGTTGTTTAAGTCGTTCCTTTACGAAGATTGCATCGTCTGCACCCGCCAAAGCCAAGTAACCGACGCGGAACGTTCGCGACGCCTGCTGCGCCGTCGCTGCGAGCGGCCACGCCGCCGCAGCGCCCCCCAAAACACCTAGAAACTCGCGCCGCCGCATGTCCGACCCCAAGCTCAATGGGTGATATCTTAGCGAACCAATCAAGCATCCCGAAAGCGTCAATTTGGCTCGCGCTCGCGCGGGCGTCCATGTCCGAGTTGGGTCAACACCGGAAGTCTGGCAAACTATTCAATCACTTCGTCGGCTAGGGCGAGCATGGTCGGCGGAATCTGCAGGCCCATGCTGCCGGCTGTTTTAAGATTTAAAAAAAAGGGATACCGGGTAGGCTGCTCGAAGGGCAAATCGGCCGGCTTTGCACCTTCGAAGACTCGGGCAACCAGGGCAGCTGTACGTTCGAATGATTCTGTCAGATCTGGCCCGTATGACATCAGGCCGCCATCACGAACAATGAAGTCGTATTCATAAATAGCCGGCAATTTCATGGCGATCGCGAACTCAAAGACACGCTTGCGGTTCAGATTGGTCAACGCGTCGGCGACCATTAATATCGCATCCGGCATATCGCTGTTCATGAGCTCGAACGCATCCTTGAAATCATCCCGTTCGCGGACACCCACAGGCTGCACTGAAATTCCAAGCGACAGCGCAACTTTGGCAGAGGCCCCGTAGCGCAGCGTCATGCCAAGATCGTCCTTGTTCCAGAGCATCGCTACTTTTCGGAGATTTGGCGACAGTTCCTTTAACAAGGATAGGCGCTTGGTCGTGAGTGCCGAGGCCACGTCGGAGATACCGGTAATATTGCCGCCAGGATGAGCCAGACTATCGATCAATCTCGTTTCGACCGGATCACCGAGACCCAGCGCGCCGATTATCGGGACGCCTAACGACTTCGCAGCCAGTGCCGAGGGGAAACCAACAACAACGATTGCATCGACGCCACTGGCTTTCAATTCTCGTAGTAATTCGGGAATTCTAGTGTTGTCGCCCATCGAACTACGCGCGAGGTAGGTCAGGTTTTGTCCTACGACATAACCGCGTTGGGCCAGTCCTCTCAGCAGGATCTTTCCAAGACCACTGGTATCGGTCATCGGCGCTACTGGATGAAGTGTAGCGAAACAGTAATTCCTACCAGACGTCTGCGCGCGAGCGGATCGCGAATATATCAGTGCTGCGGAGCCGAGCGTTGCCAAAAACTTGCGACGTTCCATGTAAGAACACTTCGAGTCATCTTAGCTGGCGCAAGATGGCGCGCGTTGCTTTGGAGCGGCAGGGTATCCCATGTATGTTATAGAGCAAAATCCGGTTGTCGACTGCGCCCGCGCCGCCATCGGCCGCGCTGCCGTGCCACCAAGAGCTCCCAGAACGTCGCGCAGCCGCAAACCGCCCCAAGCTCTTTGCGGGGACAGCTACCGAATTACCGACGACTTGATCCGCTCTAGAGCCCACATCCGTTGTGGGTCATCGGCAGCCCTAGCGGCCCGGAAATGCGACTTCCAGTCTTCCTCGAACAACGGACATAGTCAGACTGAGCTGGCATATTCAGACTGGCAGTAGCGAAAATCCCCCGACGTCATTCGATCGTCTCGTCCGCCGTCGCCGCGATCGACGGCGGCACCTCGATCCCAAGCTGCCCGGCGGTCTTTAGGTTGATAACGAGTTCGTAGCGGTCTGGCCCCTCGATCGGTATATCACCTGGTCTGGTACCCTTGAGGATTGTATCGGCCATTGTCATGGCGCGAGGGAAATAGGGCCCTAGCACGGGGCCGTAGGTGAGAAGGCCACCTGCTTTTGCGTTAGGCTTCCAGATTGAGATGCTGGGCAATCTGAATTCAAGAGCGGCAGCGGCAAAAAGGCCGGGGTTTGCCGTCAACGTCGGAGAAATCAAAAGCAATACGCCGCTCGTGCTTTCCAGCTTTGCGAAGGCGTCGCGAAATTCCTCCGGCTTGCTCAACGTCAGCGTCTGGGTCTCGAGGCCGGCAGCACCGGCCGCGATTCTGGCTGCTTCCAATTGGTCCGGCCGTGTGCTCGGATCCCAAACAATGGCAAGCTTCCTCAAGCCGGGCACCACTTCCCCCATCAGGGTGACTAACTTGCCCGTCAAGCTGGTCTGATCGAGGAACAGTCCGGTCAAATTGCGCCCGGGCTTTGCCCAACTGTCGATGAAGCCTGCCTTGATCGGATCCGTCTCAAGATCAATTGCCACGACCGGTAAGTCGGGAGCCGCGGAGAGTGCGGCTGTTGTTGCCGGCAGACCGACCACGATGAGCACCCCGACGCCAAGATCAACGAGTTCTCGAGCGAGGTCCGGCAGCCGTGAAAGGTCCCCTTGCGCAGATCGTAACAGGATCGTCTCACCCTCTATATAGCCTAGCTCACGGCCGCGCTTCAGCAACCCCGTCAAAATCACAAGACGCGGGTCGATCGTAAAGGGATGCAGGTAACCGATCTTTCGCGGTTGGCCCGTGGCTTGAGATCTGGCTAATCGTGCTGCCCAAGCAGCAACCGAGATGCCTGCCAAGCCAATGAATTTGCGCCGTCTCATACTCTGACGCCCCTGCCCAGATGAAAACATATTATCCGGTTGAATCGGTAAAGCGGAAGCTATCTGGCAGACTTTCCCGTAGTCCGCTGTGGGTCAAAGGCTGCCCTCGGTAGCCAGCATGCCCTTGGTCGGGTCATCTGTTGTCAGCCACGGGCCTTGGCTGTGTGAACCCGCCACACCAATGTGGTAGCTCTGCGCAAGAGCTAAGCCTTATGCATACATGAGTGGGACGATTTCGCCTGCGAAATCGTCCGGTGTCTTAGCGTTTCAAGCTCTTCACCACTTGAGCGAGAACGCTTCTGCCTCACCATTCGTGCAGTCGCGCGATGACAGCTCGCTTCGAAGAAACGGGTGCTACTCTAGCTGACCCCGCTGCCGCGCCGGGATGCCTTGGACAATCGATGCGGGCTCTTGGAGGCGCGATCGGGGCAATGTTGTGCAAATCCACAAGCGCTATGAGGCTAATCGTCGCCGTTCGGCTATGTTCGTGCCGGTTCACTGTCGATTTCAGGAACGGGCGATGCCAAAAAAGCCGGAGACTCCCTCCTCCCGTTTGGCCCATTGGAAAAAAGTCAGCCAAACACCATTTCCTTTTCGACGCGATTACAGCAATCAGGCCGACTGGTTGGCTGCAGCGCAGGATGCACTTGATTTAGAGTCTCCCTTCATCAGCAGCTGGGATAGATCGCCGCGAGGCGCGTTCAAAGCTTTCAATCTGGATCCTCGCGACCCCTTCAGTTGGCGAATATTGCTTGGCTATTACACACAATCTCATATCGGTCGTGGTCGACCAGCAAAGTGGGATGGCGAGAGCCTTTGCAACCTACTGCGCCATATCAGTAAAGCTCGCCAGAATAAGCCATCTGCAAAGCAAAGTGAAATCTACCAATCTCTTATCAAGCGAAAAGCCCCGTACCATGGAAAGACTGAGAGCTATCTAAAGCACGGTCACCGCTTAGCTCTCGATTTGGACCGAAATGACATTCTGCGCGCGCGTCGAGACCTCGTAGCACAGGGGTATCTGGAAGCTGTGCGTGTGGGTTACGTAGAAAGAGGATCGGAGCTAACCGCCTCTGACGAGCGGCGGATCAAGAATTCAACTTTGGTATTGGATGAGGCCCTGGAATTGATAGGGGCGCCTAACAGCCGTTGGGCAAAAAAGAACAGGTAATTACGGCCGAATAGTTTAATCGCCGCCTTTTTTCGCCGAGGGTGGTCGCTAGGTTGGTCGTCATGAACCTGCATGGACGCAGGTGCGGTCGCTGGGACCGTCCCGGCTGTGATGGCGAGACAACAATGCAGACCCCATTGGTCCTAAAAATAAGTGAGGCGTGCGCCGCTTCGCGTATCGGAAGAACCAAACTTTACGATGCGATCAAACGCGGCGAACTGCGCGCTCGCAAGAACGGCAAGTCCACCTTAATTCTGCAGGCCGACTTGGTTGAATGGCTCAATGGGCTGCCGCCCGCTTTACCGAAATCAACACAAGCGAAATGAAAGCGCCTCGGCAGCAGTCTTGACCACCGCGCCGAGGCATTTGTTCACCCACATTTCCATGAAGTTGAACAAGATGAAATTACACCATCCGAAACCACGATACCAGCATCCTGATCTATTCGATTGGGCATCCGACCAAGAACGTCGCGGTGCCGATCCTCGCGTTCGTTGGATTGCGCGTCGCTGCCGTGTGTCACTCGCCACAGCCGCAACTCTGCTGGTTAATGCAGGGTTCTCGCGCAGGGAGGACCGCTAGTGAGCGAAGTCCTTTCGATTAAAGCAGTCATCAATGGCGTGGATATCGTGACGATTCGCGGTCGGGCTGCATGGGCACTCTTGAAGCTGATTGAAAGCGGCGAAGGCGGCTGCTCCTACGTTGACTGTCCCGCCCCGCATTGGGGTGGATACATCCACAAACTGCGCAAGCTTGGCATCCGAATCGACACCACCCGGGAGGCTCACGGACGCCCCTTTGCGGGTCGTCACGCTCGATATTTTCTGCGGGGCAGGATTTTGCTCGTCGATATGATCGGCACCAACGGCGAACCGGTAGACGCCCCTTACGCATCCCGCGCCAGCGTACCTCAGTTTTGATGCGCCCGGTCGTTGGTGCCGATGGAGCGCCGGTATCAGCCAAACCGGGAGGCTTTCATGCAGCCAAAGAGCAGTGGCTAATGATCCTTGCCTCCTATCCCATCCTTTCGGCCGCTGATTACGCCGTGGCAATTGTTAAATGCAGTCGCGGCATAGAACATGGAAGCCGTTCATGTCGCCGGAAGCGCGGCACTCTACAGCGCCTGCGAGAGCGCAGGCCTCCGCCGCGTGATCCTGTTCTCGGCCATCGGCAGCAATGTCGATGCCCCTAGCGATTTTTCGCGTACCAAGCGGGAGGGCGAAGCCGCCTTGATGGCGCGCGACCTCGATTGGGTCATCCTGCGACCCTCCGTCGTGATCGGCCGCGCCGCCTATGGCGGCAGCGCGCTGCTGCGAGGGCTGGCGGCCCTGCCGGTTCTGCCGGTCATGCCCGACACGGCGGCTATTCAACCGGTGCATCTCGACGACGTCGTTGAGACCGTGCTGTTCTTCCTGCAGCCGGGCGCGCCTTCCCGCATCGCCATCGATCTGGCCGGCCCACGGCAAATCGCGTTCAGCGACGCGGTCGCGCTGTTTCGGGGCTGGCTGCGCTGGAGGCCGGCCTACCGCCTGCAGCTGCCATCCTGGGTGGCTTCGGTTGCTTACCGCGCGGGAGACGTCGCGCAGATGCTGGGATGGCGGACGCCCATCAACACGACGGCACAGGCGGAAATGCGCCGCGGAGCGACCGGCGATCCCGAGCCCTGGCGCCAGTTGACCGGCACTGCACCGCGCGATCTCGAAGCCGCACTCGCCGGCGAGCCTGCCTCGGTGCAGGAACGCTGGTTTGCACGGCTGTATGCGCTCAAGCCGCTGATCTTCGACGTCTTCGGCCTGTTCTGGATCGCCACAGGCATCATCTCGCTGAGTGCGGGCTGGAACATCGGGATGTCGTTGCTGCTTGAAGGCGGGTTGCAAGGGAACGTCGCGGCGCTCGTCGTCACCGCCGGCGCGCTCGCCGACATCGTCATTGGCCTTGCCATTCTCTGGCGGCCGTTGTGCCGCTACGGACTCTGGGCAGCACTGATCATCTCGCTCACCTATGCCGTGATCGGCACCGTCCTGGTGCCGCGACTGTGGGCCGACCCGCTCGGACCAATGCTGAAGATATGGCCGGTGATCATGCTCAACCTGGTCGCGATGGCGATCCGGGAGGATCGCTGATGCTCTACTTCCTCGTGAAGATGGCGCACATCATTGGCGCTGCGGTGCTGCTCGGCACCGGGGCCGGCATCGCCTTCTTCATGCTGGTGGCACATCTGCGCGGCGACCCGCGCGAAATCGCCGGCGTTGCGCGGACGGTCGTGCTGGCCGACTTCCTGTTCACGGCGAGTGCCGTGATCCTACAGCCGATCACCGGCACATGGCTCGCCTGGTCGAGCGGGTATTCCCTCGGCGACGGCTGGGTGGCGGCGTCCATCGCACTCTACGTGGTGACAGGCGCCTTCTGGCTCCCGGTGGTGTGGATGCAAATGCGAATGCGCAACCTTGCCGTTCGCGCCATCGAGACCGACTCCAAGCTGCCTGCCGAGTATTACCGTCTCTTCTGGTGGTGGTTCACCTTCGGATTTCCGGCGTTCGCAGCCGTGCTGGCTATCTTCTGGCTGATGATCGCCCGCCCGGCTATCCCGTACTGGGACTAACATGAAGTCGTTTGGCGGATCGTCCCGGCTCTAAGAGACGCCGCCCTGCCCTGACGCCCACTTCGCGTCGCAAGGACCACTGCGTCTACGGGTTCCCGCCTGTGTCTTTGTCAATAGGAACTCAGAAATTGACAGCACGTTTCAAACAGAGGACATCTGAGATGACCAACTATTTGAAGCTGCCTACCTGGGCCGACAAAGAGAATATTTTGACAGTGGTTGAAACTCCTCGCGGGAGTTGCTGCAAATTGGAATTCGATCGCGAGCTGCGGGTGTTTACGCTTTCGAAGGCGTTGATGGCTGGCCTAACTTATCCTTACGATTGGGGATTTATCCCGTCGACTCTGGCAGATGATGGTGATCCCTTGGACGTGTTGGTGATGCACGATGGCGCCACGTACCGAGGTACCGTCCTTCGGTGCAGGCCCATTGGCGTTCTCAAGGTCCTTCAGGTGACCGAACGCAAAAGAAAAAGAAACGACCGAGTTGTTGCGGTGCCTCAGCACTCCTTCTTTGCTGCTGATTTGCCTGACGTTCGTAACCTACCGGCGACAGCGACCGAAGCAATTGGAAAAGTTCTTCGATGCTACGAACGCTCTCAAAAGCAAAAAGCTCGAATTTCTTGGCTGGTGCGGCCCGGGCCGAGCCATCAAGCTCATAAATCGGTGTCGCCTATAGCGCAGGGTTTCTCTTAGGACCTCAATTTCTCACTTGCCGACGTCACCAGATCAAGCAGCAGTGGTGGGGTTGGGCCAATGCTGACTTTGGCCCACATCGACAGCCGAGAGCCTTACCGCGGAGGCTCCGCCGGTGATGGTCGGCGCATTTGCAGAGAATAGTGTTCAGAAACTACTCAATTTGATACTTACGGCGTACTCCCTGGGAGAAGGCTGATCTCTGCCTGAGACTGGATGGCGCCTAGAGGAGCCGATCAAGGGTTCGGAGTTCCGAAGTTATCAGCGGGCATGAATGCGATGATCACGCCTTCGTTGCCCCGGAGCAGGATGGACGCATCCGGCACCGGCTCGGCCGGCCGATCCAAATGCGTCGACATCAACAGGCTGCCGCGTCCTTGCCAGTGGAATTTCCGCGGGTCAGCCGCGATGTTGAGCGCGACCAGAATCTCGTGATGGCCAGCCTTCCGCTTGTAGGCCAGAACGTCGTTCTGCGACCGCAGCGGTTCGTATTCGCCGCGTTGCAGGCCGGCATGCTCGCGCCGCAGTGTCATCAGCGCACGAAACAGCGCCAGGATCGAACGCTCGTCGCGCTGCTGCCCGGCGACGTTGGCCGCTCCATCGGGCGGCTCCAGCGGCAGCCATGGACGGCCCGTGGTGAAGCCGCCGTCGGGACTGTCGTCCCAGCGCATCGGTGCGCGTTCGGGATCGCGGCACAAACCGTACCCGGACACGAGCTTCTCGAAGGGATCGTGAACGCAGTCGGGCGGGATCGGCACGCGCTTGCGGCCGATCTCGTCGCCCATGAAGAAGAACGGCGTTCCCCGCAGCGTCATCAGCAGCATCGCGAGCACGCGCATCTGCGCCTCGCCGATCTTGCTCGCGATCCGCTGCTTGTCATGGCCGCCGATGACCCACACCGGCCACCCATCGTCGGGGATGGCATTGAAATAGGCGTCGATCGTGGCCTGCAGCGAGAGGGCGTCCCATTTGGAATCGAGCAGGGCGAAGTTGAGCGGCAGATGCAGACGCGGCCGGTCATTGCCGTAGAAATGGCCGATGCGATCGGTCTTGCCCTGGACCTCGCCGCACAGCATCCGCCCGGGATAAGTATCGATCACCTCCCGGATGAACTCGATGCAATCCATGGTCTCGGGCCGGTCGTCGGTAAACACAGTCGTGTGCCGCTGCGGCGGCGGCTTGCCCTCGGCGTTGGGATTCGGCGGGTTGTCGCGCAACAGCTGGTCCTTGATCAGGACCGCGCTGGCGTCGACGCGAAAGCCGTCGACGCCGCGGTCGAGCCAGAACCGCATGGAATCGGCGATCGCGGCGCGCACTTGCGGGTTGCGCCAGTTCAGGTCGGGCTGCTCCACCAGGAAGGAGTGATAGTAATATTGCCGCCGCGCCTCGCACCATTCCCAGCCGCTGCCGCCGAACCGGCTCAGCCAGTTGTTGGGCGGCCCGCCGTTCTCGGCCGCGTCGGCCCAGATGTACCAGTCGGCCTTGGCGCTGTTGCGCGAACTCGCGCTCTCGACGAACCAAGCATGATCGTTCGCGGTGTGATTGGGGACGAGGTCGAGAATGAGGCGGATGTCCGCGGCGTGCAGTGCCTCGAGCAGGCGATCGAACTCCTCGAGGCTGCCGAAGGCGGGATCGATCGAGCAATAGTCGGAGATGTCATAGCCGAGGTCGCGGAAGGGGCTCTTGTAGATCGGCGTCAGCCACACTGCGTCGACGCCGAGCCACTTCAGATAATCAATGCGCGACATCAAACCGGCAAGGTCGCCCTTGCCGTCGCCGTTCGAGTCCTGAAAGGAGATCAGCGCGATCTCGTAGATGACGGCGGATTTCCACCATGAATGTTCGCGATAGCGGTCGACCGTCATTGCCTCTGTTGACCTCTACTCTAAAGTTTTCGTCGGCCGTCTGAGCCGTTCCAAAGGATTTCTCGGTTTCAAAGCGTATGAAGCGATTGCTAATGCTGCCGTAGCTCTTCGTCTGTTATCGGTAGGGGTTCTCCATCCGAAAGGATATGGAGGCAGGTACCCGTTCGAGACAACTGCCGAAATTGGACGGGGTGCTGAAAGTCATCTCCGTGCAGTGGGATGGACAATGCAGCGGGTGAGATCTGCTGCTGAGGCGGGGCGGAGATGACGAGATCTCGATCGGCGCAAGGTAAACGGGCGATCTCACCGCTGCCGTGCTGCTATGCGGCCTGCCGCTGATGCGCCAGAAACTCCATCGTCACCTTTTCGACGTTTGAGTCGATCCAAGCAGCCATACGCTGCTCTTCCTTCAAAGATGCCTCCAGTTCCGCCTTGGCCTCGGTGACTCCGGCGGCGCCGCACAGCGCAATGAGCGACTTGTAAGCCGCGATCTCGAAGTTCTCGAATGCATTGTTGGCGAAGGTGTTCTTGAGGATCTCGTCATTGGCGGCCGAGTGCGCCATCGCTTGCATGTTGGCCATGACGGACTGCGCGGTGTCCTTGAGGCTGGAGGTGCTCTCGCCACAGGATTGGAGGCACCGCTCGAGCCGTTTCAGCTGCTCGTTGGTCTCCTGAAGGTGAGCTGCAACCTTCGCCTTGACCTCCGGATACTCGTCCAGCCGCTCCGACTGCCGTTCCATCAGCTCCCTCGCCTGCACCTCCATCGCATGTGCATTGCGTAGTCCAACCACGAATGTGTCGCGTGCGGCGTTCGCCATGGGCAATCCTCCTTTTGACTGGCTTCCTTGCCGCAACCGCGGCCCGCAGCGATCGTTCCAAAGCCGCATTCGCTCCCTGATCTGCCCGTTAGCCTCCGCGTTCTGAAGCAGGACCCGGCGGTTAACCTGCGATAGCCGAACATCAAACACATTGGCGGATGCAGGAACCCCCCTGCGGAACGCCTGTTTTCCGCAGCGTGACTTGCGTTTGGCGCCGACTGCCTGCCGAGGGCCCAATGAGTGACACTCCTCCGCAGACCGATATTCGCCACGATCTGAGGCGACCTGGCGACGGGTCGCCAGCGAACGCGTCCGATCCGTACTTCATGCAAATTCGTGACGATCTCGCCGACAAGGGTTTTTTCACGGCCACAGCAGAGGAACTGATTACTTGGGCCCGCACGGGTTCGCTGATGTGGATGACGTTCGGACTCGCCTGCTGCGCCGTTGAGATGATGCAGATGTCGATGCCGCGATATGACGCGGAACGATTTGGCTTCGCGCCACGCGCCTCGCCGCGACAATCGGACGTGATCATCGTCGCCGGCACATTGACCAACAAGATGGCCCCGGCGTTCCGCAAGATCTATGACCAGATGCCGGAGCCTCGCTACGTGATCTCGATGGGGTCCTGCGCCAATGGCGGCGGCTACTACCATTACTCCTATTCCGTCGTACGCGGCTGTGACCGCGTCGTTCCCGTCGACATCTACGTCCCCGGCTGCCCGCCGACGGCCGAAGCACTGCTCTATGGCGTCCTGCTGCTTCAGAAGAAAATCCGGCGGATGGGTACCATCGAGCGATAAAACGATCCACAGCAGGTTGGCAAGAAATGACGCAAATTCCCTTACCGTCCGAGGCAAGCGCCGAGCACCCAAAATTCGATCTGGACCGCGACGACAATACGCGTCAGATCGTCGCCGACATCGCCTACAAACAGCTTGCCATCGTCAATGTGATTTTCGTCGGCTGTGAAAATGCCGGGGACGGCAAATGGGTGCTGGTGGATGCGGGTATCCGGGGCTCGGCCCAGGCGATCCGCTCCGCGGCAAGCGCACGTTTTGGTGGCAGCGGCAGGCCCGCCTGCATCGTCATGACGCATGGTCACTTCGACCACGTCGGCGCGCTCGAGACGCTTGCGAGCGAATGGGACGTGCCGGTCTACGCGCATGGAGCCGAACATCCCTATCTCGATGGCAGTCGCTCGCATCCGCGGGCAAATCCGGGTGTCGGTGGCGGGTTGCTCGCGCTGATCTCGCCGCTGTTTCCGACCAGGCCAGTCAACGTCGCATCGCACCTGTATGATCTTCCCGGCGATCAAAGCGTGCCATTCATGCAAGGCTGGCGATGGATCCACACGCCCGGCCATACGCCGGGACACGTCTCGCTCTGGCGAGATCGCGATCGTGTGCTAATCGCGGGCGACGCGTTCATCACCACGCGCCAGGAGTCCGTTTACTCGGCGGTGACGCAAGCGCCGGAGATGCACGGGCCTCCTATGTATTTCACGCCGGATTGGACCAGCGCGAAGGCCTCGGTGTGTAAACTGGCCGCGCTCGCGCCGGACATCGTCATCACGGGACATGGCGCTGCGATGCAGGGGCCTGAGATGCGGGGCGCGCTGGAGACGCTTGCCGCGCGTTTTGACGATGTCGCCGTTCCCCACAACATTGCCGCTGATGATGCAACCGCGAGGAAGGGTGAAGGCCACAGGTAATTGGTCCGAGCCGAACCTCGGGAGAGCGACATGCGTAAGACAAGTCTGGTAGTCCTCATGGCGAAAACGGCCCCACCATAGAATGGCAACCTCCCGCGGCACTAAAGACGTCAACGCGCGCCTCGGGCCGTTTCCTTCCAGACGTGCGCGCGAGCGGCCCCGGCGAGACCCTCCCTTGCGCCGGGGCCGCATTCGTTTCTGCAAAATGCTTCTCCGCAAATTAGAATGCATCTACGCCAGCGACAATCTTGTGGTCGACATGTACGGCAACGTCGCACTCGAATCCACCGGACGCACGGTATCCGTACGTCTCTACAACTCGACGAGAGACCGGGCATGCAGGACATGCTCAGCTACCTTATCGCACGCGACACCATGGCATCAGCAGCAATGGCTCGCCGTGATTGAGGAGCTGCGAGCCGAGGCGTCGCTGCCGATCCCGAACAGCTTCGATCGCAGCAAGGAAGCGACCGAGTTCAGCTAACATTGTTTATGGCGGCCTCTCGCTGCAGACGGGTCGCTACTGCGAAGGACCTTCCCTCGACGGCAAGGGGACGTTCACGCTCCGCGGCGGGTTCGAGCCGCTGGGCCAGGAGCCGGTGCTTGGACCCGCACGGCCAGACAGCGGCGCTCAGGTGGAGCAGATGAACGAGCCGCCCGTGACGAATGCGCTGAGCTGAAGTCCAATAGCGGGCCGCTGATCTGCTTCAACTTAAACACTAGCAAAAGGCCTCCGGGCTCGGACCGGAGGCCTTCTGGCTCACTGGCGTACATCCGCCCGAGTGAACTTCAGTGCGGCTGCCGGAGCTGCCGCTCTATGTCCAAAGCCTGCTCTGCGTTGCGGACCTTCTTGAGAAGTTCGTTCTTCTCAGCGCCGATCGGCTTGTCGTCGGCTCGCTTCCTCATGTGCTCCGCGAATTGAGCCAAGCGATCTTCCAGAGAGGTTGTGTGCTTGATCCGCCTGCGCTTCAATCCCATCGCGTTTTCCTTTTCTTGATCAGATGAAAATATGCAATTGGGCAGGAGGCGCCCACAACAAAGGTTAATCTCGCACGATTGATGAATCGGCAGACGACTCGCGAGGACTGTCGGTCATCTTGGGCGTGTTCAGTTGCTTACTCAGCCTGCTCCGACGAGCTGGCCCCGTCTTTGGAGTCCTTGAGCGTACCTCGGCTTTGCCCGAACATCCGCTTCATAACAAAAGTTAACGTCGTGACAGAGCAATAGACTTGAGCAGAGCAACCATTCTGCCCAATTGCTGTTTTATCAAGCACAGACACACGAATAGAAGCAGCCGAAGCAATTGCACGAGCCCCGCTCCAGAATTGATCCGTACGATCCCGTTGCCTGCAGCCGCTGGGCACTTCGATTAGGGACAAACGTCAAAGAGCTCAAGGCGGCGATTCATCAATTCGGCAGCGCGGCGGATGCCGTGGCGTACGGCCTGCAGCAGTGGCGGCGCAGCGCCTCGCGCGGGCAGTGGCAAGGCCGCAGCGGCGCACCGCAGGTAGGCATTCTCTCCGATTCCATGGTCGCGCGCGGCGAGCAGCTCGCCTCGGTCTCGATGGTCTGCGTCAACGCGATCGGCCTCGTCGCCGGCGCCGTGCCGCGCATCCTGCCCGCAGCGCCCGAGGCTGATATCGATGCCTACCTGGACGGGCTCGACGGCCTCTTTGTCGGCGGCGGACAGACCAACGTCCATCCGTCCCGCTATGGACAAACGGTCGACGAGAAGCGCGATGGCCCGTTCGATGAATTCCGCGACGAGGTCGCGCTGCGCCTGATCCCGCCGGCGCTGGCGCGCGGCATCCCCGCTCTTTTCGTCTGCCGCGGCTTCCAGGAGCTGAACGTCGCTTTCGGTGGCACGCTGGCGAAGGAGCCGGATGATTTGCCGGAGGACCGGCGCCATGGCACGCCCAAGGCAGACAACGAGGACGCCCGCTACCGTCTGCGGCAGAAGGTGACCTTGCGCAAGGGCGGCGTGCTGCAACAGATCTGCGGCGCGGACTCCATCACCGTGAATTCGCTGCACAGCTTCCTGATCGCCGATCTCGCGCCGGGGCTGATCGCCGAAGCCGTGGCCGAGGACGGCTCGATCGAGGCCGCCAGCGTCGAGGGCGCGAGCGCGTTTGCGCTCGGCACGCTTTTTCATCCGGACTATTGGGCAAGCTCCGACCACGCATCGGCGCGGATTTTGTCGGCCTTTGGCGACGCGGTTCGCCACCACGCCAAGGCGCAACGGGCGGCATAGGCATGCATCGCTACCGCTTCGGGATCGAAGAAGAATATTTTCTGGTCAACCGCCAGTCCGCGGCGCCGCGATCCGAGCTGCCCAAGCCCTACATGGCGGCGGCGCAGAAGCGGCTCGGCGAACGCCTGACCACCGAGATCCTGCAATCGCAGATCGAGGTGGCAACCCCGCCGCTGACGTCTTCAGCCGATGCGCTGGCCGAGCTCGCGCGCTACCGTTCGGTTCTCACCGAGGTCGGCAGGGACCACGGCGTCGGCATCATCGCGGCCGGCACACACCCGCTGGCGCAGCCGCAGCAGCAGCGCATGACGCGCAAGCGCCGCTACAGCAAGGTCATCAGCGACCTCGGCATGGTCGGCCTCGGCAATCCGATCAGCGGACTGCACGTCCATGTCGAGGTGCCCGAGCCCGATTTGCGCGTCGAGATCATGCACCGCCTGGTGCCGTTCCTGCCGCTGCTGCTGGCGCTCTCGACCTCGTCGCCGTTCTGGTGCGGCTACCCGACGGGATTGCTCGGCTACCGCAATGCCGCCAACGACGCCCTGCCCCGAACGGGCTTTCCCGAAATGTTTCGGAACCTTTCCGAATACGAGACCTATGTGAAGACGTTGGTCGATGCCGGAATTGTCCCCAACGCCACCTATGTCTGGTGGGCGCTGCGGCCCTCGCTACAGCATCCGACGCTCGAGCTGCGCATCACCGATTGCTGCACGGCGATTGCGGATTCGGTGGCGATCGCGGCGCTGTTCCGCGCGCTGGTCCGCCACGCCATCCACCATCCTGAGCTGAACGCCACCTATTCGGCCGTGCACCGCGCCCTGGTCGAGGAGAACCGCTGGCGCGCCCAGCGCTACGGAACCGACGGCACCTATATCGATCTGGTGTCGTTCGAGCCGGTCTCATTCAGAAGCTGGCTCGATTCGGTGATCGCCATGGTGGCACCCCACGTCGATCATCTCGGCATCGAGGACGACATCCAGCATCTGATGTCGATCCCCAAGCGCGGCACGTCGGCACACCTTCAGCTCGAATATTTCCGCGGCTTGCGCAAGTTCGGCCGCTCGCCGCGGGAAGCGATCGGCGACGTGACGAAATGGCTAAGGACTTCGACAGAGACCGGCGACTTCACTGCTCGGAACAACGAGCCGAAGAAGGTTCGGGAGCCTTTCGCAACACGAGAATCCTTTGGATCGGAATTGGCTCAAAGTGATGTCGTATCCAAGTGAAGGCCAAAGCGATATCTATTCGACAAGGCACTGGCTCAAGACGTTCGTTCTAATGCAACACGATCTCTTAACGATCTACCTCGCCAACACGATGTCCAAGGAGCCCAGAATGGCCGAGACGTCCGCCAGCAAATGTCCTTTGCAGAGGAAATCCATCGCTTGCAGATGGGCGAAACCGGGCGACCTGATCTTGCACTTGTAGGCCGTGTTGGTCCCATCTGCGACGAGAAACACGCCGAATTCACCCTTCGGCGCCTCGACCGCGACGTAGATCTCGCCGGCAGGAACATGGAAGCCCTCGGTGTAGAGCTTGAAGTGATGGATCAGCGCTTCCATCGAGCGCTTCATCTCACCACGCCGAGGCGGCGCGACCTTGTTGTCCTGTACGAGCACCGGGCCTCCGCCGTCAGGCGCCTTCAGCTTGTCGATGCACTGCCTCATGATCCGGACGGACTGTCTCATCTCTTCCATGCGAATGAGATAACGGTCGTAGCAGTCGCCGTTCTTGCCGATGGGAATGTCGAAGTCCATTTCCGCATAGCAATCATAGCGCTGCGCCTTGCGCAAATCCCAGGCGGCCCCCGAGCCGCGCACCATCACGCCCGAAAATCCCCAGGCCCAGGCCTGCTCGAGCGTCACCCTGCCGATGTCCACGTTACGCGCCTTGAAGATCCGGTTGAGAGAGAGCAAACGGTCGAGATCGTCAACGACTTTCAGAAACGGTTCGCACCAGGCTTCGATGTCATCGATCAGCTTGGGTGGCAGATCCTGGTGCACGCCGCCGGGCCGGAAGTAATTGGCATGCATCCGGCTGCCCGAGGCACGCTCATAGAACACCATGAGCTTCTCGCGCTCTTCGAAGCCCCACAGGGGCGGGGTCAAGGCGCCGACATCCATGGCCTGAGTGGTGACGTTTAGAAGGTGCGAGAGGATGCGGCTGATCTCGTGATAGAGCACCCTGATGAGTTGGCCGCGCCGTGGCACCTCGATTCCCATGAGACGTTCGATGGCGAGGCAGAAGGCATGTTCCTGCGTCAGCGGGGCGACGTAGTCGAGCCGGTCAAAATAGGGAATGGCCTGGAGATAGGTCTTGGCCTCGATCAGCTTCTCGGTGCCGCGGTGCAGAAGGCCGATATGCGGATCGACGCGCTCGACGACCTCGCCGTCCAGCTCAAGCACCAGCCGCAGCACGCCGTGCGCGGCGGGATGTTGAGGACCGAAATTGATGGTGAAGTTTCTGAGGCTCGGAATTGTTCTGGCATCCTGCTTCCGATCGAAGATGGCGCAGCCCTCAGCTTAGCCGCGATGCGCGGCAGCCGGCTTCACACAGGTTAACGGCTCGCCGCAAAGGCGAAAATGCGTGCCGCCTCAGCCCTTGGAACACCCGCATTGAGAGCCGATTTCAATGTCGAAATTGGAGATTTAAGAGGAGATATCGATTGCTCACAGCTACCGCCGCTCTCGTGGTCAATCTCCGCTGCCGCTATGCACACCAACACAGGGATTACCGGTGCACCCGGACCTCCAGACTGGCAACCGGCGCCCATCTTGGCTGACCGTGCAGTTGGACCGGGCGGCACGAGCGCAGCCGACCGCCCTCTCACCGCTATCGCGTTCTCCGGCGGTGTTGGCCTCGGCCTATCATGGCGGTGTTCGAAGCACTCACCTCTCTTCTGCTGCCGATCGACTGGGTGACCGGTTCGTCGAGGAGCCATCACCGCCGCGCTGATCGCGGGGGAGCCCGCGTGACGATCGTGTGGAATCTGCGCAGCTATTGGCATGCGCCAAGCAATCCCGCCGACGTGCCGCACGCGGGCGGCCATGCGTTCGCCTTTCGACGTGCAATATGCCGCAAGCCTCACACCAGACCCGAACGACATCTACAGCGTGGCGATTAGAATGAGTCGTCATCGCGCTTTAGGTATTGTTTCAGCATGATCTTTTCGGAAAACCGCTACACACTTTTCCGGATCATGCTCTGGCAACGTCTCTTGGTGTCAGGACCCGAGCTGCGCGTTGTCCTGCCGCCGAGCCGCTCGCGAATGTCGCGCAGCAGCCGCCTGAGACCGTCATCGGCAGCCATGACGTCAGGCGGGGCGATGGTCGTGATGCCCCAGTTCGCGAGTACGGCCTCCTGCACCGGGTTGCGCTGCGCGACGAACACGAAGGATCTCGGCCGGTCCTGGCTGTGCCCGGACTCGTCCCAGATCTGCCAGATCCGGTGCAGCAGCAGCCGGATGTTCGGATCGGACATGCTGTATCCGACGAACAGGAGCGTGCTTCCCAGCGCATCGGCGCGAAACCGGATGTCGAGCGGGGAATTGAAGGCGAGCCGGTTGAGAAAGTCGGTCTCGGTCAGAACCAGCGAGGCATCGTCGTCGAAGTCGCCGTGGAATTTGATGATGTGGGTGACACCGGCACGCGCACTCGCGATCTCCTTCGCGTTGCTGATCTTCGCAAAAGGCTTTTTCAGCACGTCGAACGCGGTTTCCAGGTTGCGGTCGTAATTGGTGGTGTAGATGACCGGAAAATCCAGCTCGACGATCATCCGGTGCAGCTCTGAAGCGGCGATCTTCTCGGGGTCGACACGCCAATTTCGGTCGAGCCAGCTGCGCAGCGGGCCGATTCCGCCGCGCTTGATCCGATAATATTCCGCGAGCATCTGATAGCCGCCGTGCATTCCGTCGATGACGTTGCGTTCGAGGCCGAGATCGTCCAGGAGATGATCGATCAGGGACTGCCAGGACGGCAAGCCGACCGCCATCGAGACGCCGGCGCCCACGAAAAGGACCGCGCGGCGTCGCTCGATCGCCGCTGCGAGGACTTCATGAGGCGGCCGCTCCTCGGATATGAGCCCTGTCGTTTGTTGGTCCATCAGGCTTGAATGACCGGGCGCGCGAGGCGTTCCTAAAGCTGGGCCGCCCGCTCACCTGCCCAGCGGGGAGGATGCGTCTCGCACCGCCTGCGCCGCGAAGCGGGCGATCAGGCGCCGGAGCTGCGCCTTGTGCACCAGGCGCGCCGCCGTCTTGGGCGAGACCCAGATGGCTTCGCGCTCTCCCTTCTCGGGCCACCAGCGCTCGCGCCCGTGCACCTTCATGGGGAAGACGGCAACGTTCATGGTCCGCTTGCGATCGCCTTTTCGCTTGCGGTGCTTGAAGCTGCCCAAGGCGCGCGTTGCCACGACACCGACCAAGGCCGCCTCCTCATAGGCCTCGAGCGCTGCCGTCAAATGCGGCTCCCTGTTGCGCATCGGCGATCCCTTGGGGACGCTCCACCTGCGCTTGCGCCTGGTCGTGATCAGCATCACCCGCAGCTCGGACTTGTCCAGACGAAACGGCAGAGCGGCAAATTGCTTCTTTCCCATCAAACGCCTCCAACGCGCGTTTGATAAGCGAGCGCCGCAGCCATGGTTCCTGTTTGCGACTTGGCGCCTTACCCACGATCAGAACTTCCGCTGGACCATCTTGAGCCGCAGGGCCGAAATGGCTTCTCCGGGATTGAGGCCTTTTGGACATGCCTTCGCGCAATTCAGAATGGTGTGGCAGCGATAGATCCTGAAGGGATCCTCCAGCATGTCGAGGCGTTCGCCCGTGGCTTCGTCCCGGCTGTCATTGATCCAGCGAGCCGCCTGGATCAGAGCTGCCGGCCCGAGGAAACGCTCGGAATTCCACCAATAGCTCGGGCACGACGTCGAGCAGCACGCGCAGAGGATACACTCGTACAATCCGTCGAGCTTGGCCCGGTCCTCGTGACTTTGCCGCCATTCCGTCTGCGGCGTGGGCGACGTGGTCTGCAGCCACGGCTCGATCAGCGCGAGCTGCGCGTAGAAGTTCGTCAGATCCGGCACCAAATCCTTCACCACCGGCTGATGCGGCAAGGGAAGCACGCGCAGCGGCTCGCCTTCCGGAACGTCCTCGTTCATCGACTTGGTGCAGGCCAGCGTGTTCTGGCCGGCGATGTTCATCGAGCAGGAGCCGCAAACGCCTTCCCGGCAGGACCGCCTGAAGGTCAGGGTTGAGTCGACGTTGTTCTTGATCCAGATCAGCCCGTCCAGCACCATTGGCCCGCAATTGTTCTGGTCCACGAAATAGGTGTCCAGCCTGGGATTGCGGCCATCCTCAGGATTCCAGCGATATACCTGAAATTCGCGCAAGCTCTCGCCGGTCGGCTTTGGCCAGACGGTCCCCTGCTCGATGCGGGAGTTTATTGGAAGCCTGAACTCGACCATGATTACCTCTGCTGTCGGACCGGCGAAAAGCAGCGCAGCTGCAAAAGATCATCGACCGAGACGCCGAAAAGGACTGGTCGAAACGCCGGTGCCGTCGCGAGCACGAGCAGCAGCAGAAAGATCGCGTAGACCAGAGGCGGCGGCGTCTTTCTAACGAACCTGTAGACTGCCTTTCGCATGCACTCCCTCCTGCGCGCCCGCCCGTGCCATGGCAACGCCCATGACGATCATCGCTGCTCCCCACAGCAGGAAGCCGATATCCCAGAAGATGCGCTGGCTGTCGGGCACGGTCTCGTTCACCTGATGCAATCTCAGGATCTGGTGATCGACCACGCCTTCGACGAGATTGAAGATGCCCCATCCGATCAGGATGGTCCCGAGACACTGCGAGCGAGACCATCGCATCTCGCTTCGGCGCGCCCACTGCCACAACACATAAAACCCGGCGAGCACGAGGACGTAGGCGACGCTGTGAAAGATGCCGTCCCAGGTCGTGTTGAGGGTGATGTTGTCGATGGAATTGAGGGGATACCAGCCGCTTAACATATGATGCCATTGCAGCAGCTGATGAAAGACGATGCCATCGAAGAACGCGCCGAGGCCAAGCCCGAGAAGGACGCCTGCGGATGTGGGAAAGTTGGCGGGTCTGCTTTGTAGCATCTGAACTCGTGTGTGGCGCGATATGAAAACGAGACAAGGCGTTTTGCAGTCCGCCGTTCCTATGGCGAGCCACTTGCGTCCCGCAGACGATTGGATGCGTTTAATTGAGGGGTGTTCCGCGCTCAGGGCCAACGCCGCGCCTTCAACTTGATCGATCGATAGGAACGTTCAACGCAGCGAAGCGTCGGTCGCTCACAGTTGGAGATGCACATGCTGAGAAGATCATTCTTGCTTGCCCTCGGAGGGCTTGGGCTTTCGACCTTAGCCGTTCAGGCCCGGACAAATTCGCAGAGGGATTTCAGGACGGCCGACCTCATGGGCGGCGCATTCGCGATGCGGACCAGTCAGCTCGCGCTCACCCGCACCGGCAATCCTGACGTGGTAAATTTCGCGAACGCCGAGATCGCCGAACAGGTGCAGGTGGCAAGTGCGCTCGGTGCCGCTCCAGGCTCGGTACCCCTGCGGCCAGACCATGCGACGATGCTGCAACGGCTTCAGGTCACGCCCTCGGGCCCCTTCGACAGGATGTATGTGCAAGGACAGATTCGGGGCCATCGCGAATTGCTGGCGCTAAACAATTCCTACCTGCGGACGGGCGGTAACCCGCAGGAGCAGCAGGTCGCGCAGATGTCTCTTCCGGTCATCCAGCGACATCTCGCCATCCTGAGCAATCTCAGGGAAATGGCGTAACGGGCACGTACAACCGAGGCGCAACTTCACCGACGCGCCAGTGGTCTGATGGCCGACCGGTCGCCGCCGGTTCCATCGTTCAAAGTTCAGCCAAATCGAGCGCATCGACAAACACGTCGATCACGCGAACAGGGTTGCTCTCGTTAATAGAATCGTCGAGGCATTCGGGCAATAACGGTCGACTGTCCACGATCCGCCTCCGTAACGGAGCGCTTCATCCAAGCCCCCCGCAAATCGTGCGGGAATCATATCGCGCGAATCACATCGGGCGCAGCGTTTTCACACAGCCAGGGAAAAGCGTTAGTCCGACCCCATCAAACCGGCGTCCGGCTTGCCCCTCATTGTCGAGGTCAAGGCACTGGACCAGATTTGTCCGGATGGGTCACTAGGAGACATCCCAAAGTAAGACAGCTTGCGGTCAGCAAATCAAACCAGCCGCAGCGCCAAGCTCCAGGTTTAGCGGATCGCGTTCGCCACGCAGTTTCAAATAAAACAGGTTGCGAGCGACCTGGAGCCGATTTCGATGCGTGCGCATTGGGATTGGAAGCGAATCCACGACGAGATCGTAAATCGCTCCTAGCAGCGACAGGTCCTCAGGTGAAAATACCTTTGATCCGAGCATCTCGTTTCCATGCGTTTGAAGTGATGCCCTTCTTTCAATCACACCGCCGGAATGTGCGCCTTATCCTTTGCAAAGATTCGTCAGCATTTCGCACATCTCACTCCAGCCCGCACAGGAGCGAGAGCACTCTTGGGAAGGCATGCGCCATCTGACATCGCCCAACATCGGCACGCCCGCGCATCCACGTATGTTGGGTACATGACCGACAGCAGCTCGGTTTGCCGATAACTAATCGCGCATGAACCACTTTCTTTACTGGTGCCGAAAATTCGCACGGCTGATCAAGCCTGAAGACCAATTGCAGCTTGAACCGGCGGAAGAGCGATCATCTTGGATTGAGCGGGAGAAAGCATGGATCAATTCGGACCTAGAGCCGCCGAAAGAGTCCTAAATGAAACGCCACGGCTTCGCCGTTTGCAAATGCATTGCATCATGGCCGCAGAGCGAAACGGGGATCCGTTGCCGAAGTCATCATGGCTCGCCGCGGCAACGGCTTACGACGTCCTGCGATCGTCGCTCGAGCACCTCAAGTCGGCTCCAGCAAGCGTGCGTATTGGTCCGTGATGAGGCGGTAGCAGGGGCATGCCGCAGCTTCGAGACCGGGCCGGTCGATGACTTCGATATGGTCCCGACTATACCGGATGAGGCCGGCCTGCTGGAGCATGCGCGCAGCGATCGTTACAGTTGGACGGTGCACTCCCAGCATCTGGCTCAGGAACTCTTGCGTCGGCATGAAGCTCTCGCCATTGACCTGTCGTGAGTGTGCAGGAGCCACCGGGCGCAAGGCTCCTGCACTTCGTGCAGGCGATTGCATGAGGTCCCCTGCGCGATCTGGTTGAGCAACGCCATGACGTAGCGCATCAGCCGGCCATGGAACGTCGGTGTCTGTCTCAGGACTTCGAGCATGTCTTTCGCAGCAGCGCGGAAACCCGCACCTTCGACCTGGACGAAAACGCGGCTTGGCATAGTCAACGCGCCAAGCAGAAGGGGAACGCCAACCATTCCCTCATTCCCAACCGTGGCAAACTCGACGATGTCCCCGTCTTCCGGCTCATTCACCATCGAGAGCACCCCTCCGGTGGGGAAATACATGTGGGTGATAGGCTCGTCGGGCTCCGCCAGTACCTGCGTGTAACGCAACTCGACGGCTTGCAGATGAGGCTGAACGAGCTTCAGTTCCCGGGCGGGCAGCTTCGCGAGGAGCCTGTTATCCATTGCGAACTCCTCGGGCTCGGGACTAAAGGTAGGTCATCTGTGACATATGGTCTCTGTCCCAATCAGCGCAGTCGGTGGTGGTTCCTGTCTCGGAGCGGTCGCCATCGTGGCCTCCGCAGGGGGCATTCCGGCACTCATTGACATCGTTCGGAGGCTGGAACCGGATTTTCCATTTCCGATATTCGTCGCGCAGCACCTGCCGCGCATCCCGCTTTCCCTCGACCAAACTCTGTCTTGGCACGGCAGACTTCCCGTGAGAGGTGCGCTACCGCCCTTACCCACACCAACCAAACCTACGAGCTTGCACATAGGGCATTTCGTGAGGCTTGGGCGAGCGGAGCTTTACGCTCGCACATGGGTATGTTGAAAGACTCGCGCTACAGGTCGAGCGAAAGCGACTTCTGTCGCAGAAAATCGAAAGCGAGCGCAATTATTCGGTGCCGCCGTCCCGGGTTGAGGGCCATGTCCGTGGTCAGAAGCTGCCCAACCTATGCCGTTTTGCTGCTTCGCGTCACGATTGGCGGGCTTTTCATTGCTCGGGACGCTCCTTCGGCAGGCAAGCGAGACCTCGTCCCCGACATCCACGTCTTCGATATCCTCAGGCAATTCAGCGCCTCCTTCGTCGGCAAAGGTCCTGGAATACACCAGATCGAAATGATAGCGCGGCACGTCCATTCCTCAAGTTTCTGCTTGGGAACGCGCGGTTGAGAAGCTTCGTTCCGTTGCGCGGAGGTCGCTCGGCCCGCCATGCAGGAACATCCCGTTGGCGGAAACATTGCAGGCATAAGTGTTCATCTCGGAGCCAGACATGCACGAAGACCTGCGTGCGATTGCCCAGCCCGGAGCGATCGTGGCCGTCCTCATCGTCCTGCTGCTGATGGCTGCCGGGGATGTCGCGATCCTGATCGCCACCAAGGGCTGGCCGTTCTAGTCGCCGTCCATGGTCGACGTCGGACATATCATCTTCCAGGGTTGGGCGCCGCTGCTCCGCACCGCGATCGGCACCACCATCACCTATATCGCGCTGGTCGTCCTGCTCCGCCTCGCAGGTCCTCGAACCCTCGCAAAGTGGTACGCCTTCGACCTGATCGTCACCGTCGCCCTCGGCTCGACCTTCGCCAACAGCGTCCTGTCGGGCGACATCAGCGTGGCACAGTCCCTGGTGGGCTTCGTGATCCTGATCGGGCTACAATTCATCATCGCCTTTGCCGTGGCGCACTGGAGCCCGCTCCGCATCATCGTCAATCCGCAGCCGACGCTGTTGGTTCATCAGGGCAAACTCGTTCGCGACGCGATGCGCAGCCAGAGGGTCGCCGAGGCGGATGTCCGCGCCGCCGTGCGCCAGCACGGTATCGATCGTCTGGAGGATGTCGGCGCCGTGGTCCTCGAGGCCGACGGTACCTTCAGCGTCATCAGGCAGCTTGGATCCGAGGCTTCGGCGCTCGCCGACATCCCGGAGCTTGGCGGATCGAACGCGGCCAACCGCTCCGATTAGCGGATAGGAACCTTTGTAGAATTGGCCGGTTCCGCCTTTGAAGGGGAGCACGGCGAAGCGTCATGCCAGTCTGGGTTCGAAGAGTTCTGGTGCTGTGCACGAGCTGGCTGTTGACCGCGTGCGCCGGCCGTCAATCGGTGCTCGATCCGCAGGGCCTTCAGTCCGAGCAGATCCGCTGGACGCTGTTCGTCTTCCTCGCTGTCGCCGCCATCGTCTGGATCGCCGTCGTCCTCGTGCTCGGCATCGGAATGTTGCGCTCAAAACGCGCGGCCGACCGGCCGCTCGACCTGCATGACGGGTTCGAAGACCGCAGCGGGCGCGTCATCCTCATCCTGGGCATCGCGACCACGATCATCGTGCTCGGGCTCTCCCTCGTCAGCTATGCCGGACAGCGCACCGTCTTCGCCAAGGACGAGCACGCCCTCACGCTGAAGATCATCGGACATCAATGGTGGTGGGAGGTGCGTTATGAGGCGGACAGCCCCGACCAGAGCTTCGTGACGGCGAACGAGATCCGCATTCCGACCGGCCAGCCGGTGAAGCTCGAGCTGGAATCCGCCGATGTGATCCACAGCTTCTGGGTGCCGAGCCTGACCGGCAAGATGGACCTCATCACCGGACAGAAGAACGAGCTGCAATTCACGGCGAAGAATGCCGGGATCTATCGCGGGCAATGCGCCGAGTTCTGCGGGCTCCAGCACGCCCACATGGCCTTCGCGGTAATCGCGCTGGCGCCGGACGAATTCGGCCGCTGGCGCGACCATGAAAACCAGAGCGCAGCGAGCCCGACCGATCCGCTCGGCAAGCAAGGCGAGGCGCTGTTCCGCTCGCGCGGCTGCGCCCTGTGCCACAACATCAGCGGCACACTCGCCGGCGGACAGCTCGGCCCGGATCTGACCCATATCGGCAGCCGCACCATGATCGCGGCCGGAACGTTGCCGAACACACCGGCAACGCTAGGCGCCTGGATCTCCGATCCCCAGCACATCAAGCCCGGCAATCTGATGCCGAAGATGCCGCTGCAATCGGACGAGATGATCGCGATCCTTCATTACCTGGAGCAGCTCAAGTGAGCCTGGCCGCGGAACAGCGCGAATTGCGCGACGACGTCCTCAATGGCTTTCAGCTGTCCAGGCAGCTTGAGAGCGTCTGGCGCACACCCTCCGGTTTCCTCGGCGCGCTGATGTCGGTCGACCACAAGATCATCGGCCGCCGTTACATCATCACCGCATTCGCCTTCCTGCTGCTCGGCGGCGTTCTTGCGGTGCTGATGCGCATTCAGCTTGCGCAGCCCGAGAGCACGTTCCTCTCGGCAGACAAGTACAACCAGATCTTCACGATGCACGGCTCGACCATGATGTTCCTGTTCGCCGTGCCGGTGATGGAGGCGTTCGCGGTCTACCTCGTGCCGCTAATGGTCGGCACGCGCAACATCGCCTTCCCGCGCCTGAACGCCTTCAGCTATTGGATGTTTCTGTTCGGCGGCTGCTTCCTCTGGATCTCATTCGCCGTCAATGTGGGGCCTGACGTCGGCTGGTTCGCCTATGTGCCGCTGTCCTCGCTGCAATACACGCCGACCAAACGCCCCGATGTCTGGGCGCAGATGATCACCTTCACCGAGGTCGCCGCCCTCGCCGTATCGGTGGAGGTCGTCGTGACCGTGTTCAAGTTGCGCGCGCCGGGCATGACGCTCGATCGCATTCCGCTGTTCGTCTGGGCGATGCTGGTCACGAGCTTCCTCGTCATGTTCGCGATGCCCTCGATCATGGTGGCCTCGACCTCGCTGATCCTGGACCGGCTCGTCAACACGCGCTTCTACGACCCGTCGTCGGGCGGACATCCCCTGCTCTGGCAGCACCTGTTCTGGTTCTTCGGCCATCCCGAGGTCTACATCATCTTCATTCCCGGCACCGGCATGGTCTCGGCGATCCTCGGCACGTTCGCGCGGCGGCCGGTGATCGGCTATCCCATCGTCATCCTCTCGCTGATCGCGACGGGGCTGCTGTCGTTCGGCCTCTGGGTCCACCACATGTTCGTCACCGGCCTGCCGCAGCTCGGCGCCGGCCTGTTCACGGCCTCCAGCATGCTGATCGCGGTGCCGAGCGGACTGCAGATCTTCTGCTGGATCGCGACGCTGTGGGACGGGCGGCCGGTGTACCGCACGCCGCTGTTGTTCGTGATCGGCTTCATCGTGATCTTCGTGATCGGCGGCCTCTCCGGCGTCATGGTGGCCTCGGTGCCGATCGACACCCAGGTGCACGACACCTATTTCGTCGTCGCGCACTTCCACTACGTGCTGATCGGCGGCGCGGTTTTCCCGCTGATCGGCGCCGTCTATTACTGGTTTCCCAAGATCACGGGGCGCATGCTGAGCGAAAAGCTGGGGCGCTGGAATTTCTGGCTCGCCTTCATCGGCTTCAACGTCGCGTTCTTCCCGATGCATATCCTCGGGCTGATCGGCATGCCGCGGCGGGTCTACACCTACACTGCCGACATGGACTGGGCGCATCTGAATCTGCTGTCCAGCGCCGGCGCGCTGGTGTTCGCGCTCAGCTTCGCGCTGCTCCTGGTCAATGCGATCTATAGCCTGCGCAAGGGCGCACTCGCCGGGGACAATCCCTGGGACGCCTCGACGCTGGAATGGGCGACCACTTCTCCGCCGCCGCCGCAGAACTTCGACCGTATTCCCGTCGTCAAGCACCGCGATCCGCTGTGGGCCGACAACGAGAGCCTGCCCGTCGTCGGCGGCCTCAGCGCTGACAAGCGCGAGGTGCTGCTGACCTCGCTGGCCGAGGCCGAGCCGCAAATCCGCGAGGCTTCGCCCGAGCCTAGCCTCTGGCCGCTGCTCACCGCGATCGCGACCACAATCTTCTTCATCGGCTCGATCTTTACGCCCTGGGCGGTGCTCTGGGGCACGCCGCCGATGGCAGTGACCCTGATCGGCTGGTTCTGGCCCTCCGGCGCCAAGGAGGACGAAGAGTGAGACAGACCATCGTCCGCGACGTCTCGGACCTGCCGACCTACGGCTATGGTCCGCGCAGCGGCCCCTGGTGGGGCGCCATGGGATTCATGGCGCTGGAAGGCATGGGCTTTGCCATCGCCATCGGCGCCTATCTCTATCTCTATGCCGTCAACCCGACCTGGCCGATCAGCGCGGCGCCACCCGATCTCTGGCCCGGCACGGTCGAGACCGTGCTCTATCTGCTCAGCGTCATCCCGAATGAATATACCAGCCGCGTGGCGCACCGGCAGGACCTCCGGAAGACCCGCCTCATGCTGATCGTAATGGCGTTGATCGGCATCGCTCTGTTGATCTTGCGCGGCTTCGAGTTCGCTCATCTCAACACGCGCTGGGACAATTCCGCCTACGGCTCGATCGTATGGCTGATCCTCGGGCTCCACACCACCCACCTTGCCACCGATGTCGGCGACACCGTCGTGCTGGCGGTGTTGATGTTCACGCGCCATGCCAAGCCGCGGCGTTTCAGCGACGTCACCGACAACGTGTTCTATTGGAATTTCGTCGTGCTGGCCTGGCTGCCGCTCTATGTCCTGCTCGATTGGGTGCCACGGCTATGACCGAAGCTGCCGAACGTTCACGACTCCTGTATTGGGCCGGTGTCGCGCTCGGTCCAATCGCGTGGGGCCTCAATTTGCAAGGCGTGTACGTGCTCGCGCATTTCTCCTGCGAAGGGACCAGGATGAGCGGGGCGATCCTGAGCGGCGTCCTGGCAATAGTCGCCCTCGTCGGCACCTTCATCTCGGCGCGCGCGGTGCGGCGCAGCGCCGGGGCGGAATGGAGCGACGCCCGAGGCGGCGGGCCCCGCTCCTTCATGGCCTGGATAGGCGTCCGCATGGGCGTGCTGTTCGCGCTCGTGATCGCCAACCAGCTTGCCGCCTCGCTGTTAATCAGCCCATGCCTGCGCTGAGCTTCGCAGCGCTTCTCCTTGTGCTGCTGACGCAGCCTGCCTTCGCGCACGGGCTTTCCGATGTCGATGCCCGATCGCTCTGGAGCTACGATCCCTGGCTGCTGACCCCGCTCTATCTCGTCGGTATCGGCTTCTATATCGGCACACAGCGGCTGTGGCGGCACGCCGGCGGTGGCCGCGGCGTCAGCTTCGGCCAGGTCGCGGCGTTCTGGACCGGCTGGCTGATCACGGCGCTGGCGGTGACATCGCCGCTGCACTGGCTCGGCGAGCGGCTGTTCACCGCGCATATGACCGAGCACGAGCTGCTGATGGTGGTCGCCGCGCCACTGATGGCCTATGCGCGGATCAACGGTCCGATGCTGTGGAGCCTGCCGGCGTCGCTGCGCCCGGCGGCCGGACGCTTGCTCAATCTGCCGCCGGTGGCGGGCGCCTGGGGCTTCATCAGCCATCCCGTGAGCGCGACCGCGCTGCATGGCGCAGCGCTCTGGGCCTGGCACGCGCCGCCGCTCTATGCATGGGCGCTGGCGAACCCTGCGGTGCACCGGCTCCAGCACATCAGCTTCTTCGCGACCGCCCTTTTGTTCTGGTGGGTGCTGCTGCATGGCCGCGGACAGGGCCGCAGCAGCCGCGTGCGCGACGGCATCGCCATTGCGTGCCTGTTCATCACGATCCTGCATTCCGGCGTGCTCGGCGCGCTGCTGACGATATCGCCGCGGCTTTGGATTCCCGGCCAGGGCGCGCTCGCCGGCGAACTCGGCCTCACTCCGCTCGAAGACCAGCAGCTCGCGGGCGTCTTGATGTGGGTGCCTATGGGCATCCTCTATACCGGCGCGGCGCTGGTCTTCGCGCATCGCTGGCTGACCGTGAACGAAAGCGAGGCGCCGCTCGCGCCGGTCAGGCATCCGGGATGAGCGCCTTCGCATAGGAACTGCAACTTCCGTTCGAACGTTCGCCTGCAGGCGCGAGACCGAAGGGAGATCACATGGGCGAGCGAATTGTCATCGTGACAGCTGCGATCCTGGCTGCACTGTCAATGCCTCAGGCGCTGAACGCGCAGGACCGGCCGCGTCCCGCGATGTCATGTCCGGTCGACCATGATCAGCTTGCCGATATCCTGAAGAAGAGCGTCAAGCCGGGCGGCGGCCCGAGCAATGGCGGGCTCGACAACAATGAATGGGCCGCGGTCGTGAACCGACAAGGCGTCGTCTGCGCCGTCGCCTACAGCGGCAGCAAGGCAGACGATCAATGGCCGGGCAGCCGGGCGATCGCGGCGGAGAAGGCCAACACCGCGAACGCGTTCAGCCTGAAGGACAAGGCGATGGCGTCAGCCAATCTCTACGCGGGCGCGCAGCCCGGCGGATTCCTGTTCGGCGCGGCGCTCAGCAATCCGCCCTCGCCCGAAACGCTCTACGCCGGCAGCCCCGACGATTTCGGCACGTCTCATGATCCGATGGTCGGCAAGCCCGTCGGCGGCGTGATCGTGTTCGGCGGCGGACTGGCGCTCTACGATGGCAACGGCATTGCGGGTGCGCTCGGCGTCAGCGGCGACAGCTCCTGCGCCGATCACAATGTTGCCTGGCGCGTGCGCCACCAGCTCGGGCTCGATCGCGTGCCCGCCGGCGTCAGCCCCAACATGAAGGACGCGATCATCTACGACATCGGTCCCGACGGCAAAAGCCCGTCCGGTTTCGGCCATCCCAAGTGCAACGGCAAGGAGGACCAGATCGCGGTCGATCTCGGCGCCGGCGTGTCCGGGAACGTCGTGAGATAGCTCGGCAATCGGTTTTGGAACCAAGCCGAAGCGCAAGGTTTGTACGTGCACGTTCCGGCCTGCAACGCGGCACGGCCTCGTCATCGCCATGGAGATCTTGATCTATGTTAGTGCGTGGTTTCACGCTGGTAGCGAGCGTGCTTTGTGCGGTCGTTGCGCCGCTCGCAACCGCTTCGGCACAGATCGATCTCGCCAGCCGCATGAAGGACCCCGGCCAATGGCCGATGGCAGCGCGCGATTACGCCAACACGCGCTATAGCGAGCTCGACCAGATCAACGCCGGCAATGCCTCGCGCCTGCAGCTGGCATGGACGTTCTCGATCGGCGCCGATCGCGGCCAGGAGGCGGCGCCGCTGGTGGTAGACGGCACCATGTATGTGGTCGGTCCCTATGCCGGCCCCTACCCCAACCGCGTGTTCGCGCTCGATGCGACCAGCGGCGAACTGAAATGGTCCTACGCGCCAAAGCCGGAGCCGGCGGCCGCCGGCGTCGCCTGCTGCGACGTCGTCAACCGCGGCCTCGGCTTCGACAACGGCAAGGTCTTCCTCAACACGCTCGACAATCACACCGTCGCGCTCGATGCCAAGACCGGCAAGGAGCTCTGGCACACAAAACTCGGCGAGATCAACAAGGGCGAGACCATCACCATGGCGCCAGTCGTGGTGAAGGGCAAGATTCTGGTCGGCAACAGCGGCGGCGAGATGGGCGTGCGCGGCTGGGTCACCGCGCTGGACGAGAACACCGGCGCGATCGCCTGGCGCGCATATTCGACCGGGCCCGACAAGGACGTCTTGATCGGTGACGACTTCAAGCCGTTCTACGACAGTCTGAAAGGCAAGGATCTCGGCGTGAAGACCTGGCCGGCCGACCGCTGGCAGGTCGGCGGCGCCACCATGTGGGGCTGGATCTCCTACGATCCCGACCTCAACCTGATCTATTACGGCACCGCCAATCCCAGTCCGTGGAATGCGAACCAGCGCAGCGGCGATAATCTCTGGAGCACCACGATCTTCGCGCGCGACCCCGACACCGGTCGCGCCAAATGGGCCTACCAAGTCAATCCGCACGACCTGTTCGACCATGACGAGATCAACGAGAACTTGCTGGTCGATCTCGAGCTCAATGGTCAGACGCGCAAGGTGCTGATCCATCCCGGCCGCAACGGCTACATGTACGTGATGGACCGCGCCACCGGCGAGGTGATCTCGGCGGACGCCTATGAGTTCGTGAACAGCTACAAGGGCGTCGATCTCAAGACCGGCAAGATCATCCCGAACGAGGAGAAGACGCCGCTGGTCGGCAAGACCGTGGAGAATATCTGCCCGAGCGCGCCCGGCGCCAAGGACTGGCAACCGAGCGCGTGGTCACCGCGCACCAAGCTGCTCTACGTGCCGCATCAGCATCTCTGCATGGACTTCAAGGCCTCGCAGGTCGGCTATGTCGCCGGCACGCCTTACGTTGGCGCCGATGTCGACATGTATGCCGGCCCCGGCGGCCATCGCGGCGAGTTCATGGCCTGGGATCCGGTCGCGCGCAAGAAGGTGTGGGAGATCCACGAGAAGCTGCCGGTCTGGAGCGGTGCGCTGGTCACCGCCGGGGACGTCGCGTTCTACGGCACCATGGATCGCCTGTTCAAGGCGGTCGACGCCAAGGACGGACGTGTGCTCTGGCAATTCCGCGCCGGCTCCGGCTTCATCGGCCAGCCGGTCTCCTATGGCGGCGCCGATGGACAGCAATACATCGCGATCCTCTCGGGCGTCGGCGGCTGGCCCGGCGTCGTCGCCAATGCCGAGGTCGATCAACGCGTACGCAATGCCGCGCTCGGCTTTACCGGCGCGACGCAGGATCTGCCGTTCTATACGGCCGGCGGAAGCGAGCTGCTGGTGTTCAAGCTCGGCGGAGCCAATGGTGAGGACACCAGCCATGCGCCTTCGAAATAGCGCAATCGCGGTTGCCCTCGTGATCGGGCTCGCGTCCACCGCAGCGGCCGCATCGGACGGCGCGCTGCGCGTCTGCGCCGATCCGAACAACCTGCCGTTCTCGAACAGCGCCGAAGCCGGATTCGAGAACAGGCTCGCCGCCATGGTCGCCGAGCATTTCGGCGAGACCATCGCCTACACCTGGTGGGCGCAGCGCCGCGGCTTCATCCGGAGCACGCTGAAAGCAGGCCAATGCGATGTGGTGATGGGCGTGCCCAAAGGCTATGATCTCGTCGAGACCACAAAGCCCTATTACCGCTCGACCTACGTTTTCGTCAGCCGGCAGGACCGCAAGCTCGATTTGTCGTCGCTGCGCGATCCGCGCCTGCATCATCTTGCGATCGGCGTGCATCTGATCGGCGATGACGGCAACAATCCGCCGCCGGCCCAGGCGCTTGGCGAGGAGGGCATCGTCGACAACGTCCGTGGCTATTCGATCTACGGTGATTATCGCCAGGCCAATCCACCGGCCCGCCTGATCGAGGCGGTCGCGAGCGGCGAGATCGACGTTGCCGCCGCGTGGGGACCGCTGGCCGGCTATTTCGCCCAGCGCTCGGCGGTGCCGCTGACGGTCACGTCGATCACGGACACCGAGGCCTTCGCGCCCCAGCAATTCCAATTCGCCATCGCGATGGGCGTGCGCAAGGGTGACCACGCCTTGCGCGACCGGCTGAACGCGTTCATCGACGGGCATCGATCCGAAATAGGGTCACTGCTGCGCAGCTATGGCGTGCCGCTGGTCGAGCAGCCCGTCACCGCATCGGGAGGACATGAGTGATGTCAGCTCCAATATTGCGCGCGAGCGCCCTATCATTGCTACTGGCGATAGCGCCGCAAAGTGCCGTGCTTGCCCAGCAGAGCCTGCCGCAATCGCAGGAGGCACAGATGCCGACGCTGTCGCCGCGGCCGAATTTCGGCGGCAGCGTCGGCAACGGCCGGCCCGGCGTGTTCATGCAGGTTCCAGTCAGTCCTCTGCACCCGGGCGCGCAGCCCGACCCGCCGCAGATCAAGAATCCCGTGCAGGGCGATCCCAACGCGGAGCAGCGGGGGATGACGTATTACGTCAATTTCAACTGCGTCGGCTGTCACGCGCCGAATGGTGGCGGCGGCATGGGACCGGCGCTGAGCAACAGCACCTTCATCTACGGCTCGCAGCCCGAGAACATCTTCCTCTCGATCTACCAGGGACGGCCGAACGGCATGCCGGCCTGGGGCGGCGTGCTGCCCGACAGCGTGATCTGGGACCTCGTCACCTATATCGGCAAGATCAGCAACGAGCCGAGCCACCAATGGGGCCGCACCTTCTCGGCGAACCCGCTGTCGCCGGAGGTCGAGCAGGTCCCGACCGAGCAAGTGTCGACCACCGATCCGTGGTCGGCGACCAAAAAATTCAATTTTGGCCAGAAGCCTTGAGCGGAGCGGCGAATGGACGCCCATCCTGCCGCACGGTTGCTGATCGCCTCGTTGTTGGGGTTGGCTGTGATTGGCTGCAGCGACGCAAACGCTGCGGGCCCCGACAATTTCAACGGCGACGCCACGCGGGGCGCCGACCTCGTCAAAAACTACCATTGCGGCGGCTGTCACGACATTCCCGGCATCGCCGGCGCCGAAGGCAATGTCGGACCGCCCCTGCATCGGATCGGCACGCGCACCTACATCGCCGGCTACATCCAAAATTCGCCCGACAATATGGCGGCGTGGATCGAAGATCCACAGAAGGCGTTACCGGGTAACGCCATGCCCACAATAGGCATCCCGCAGAAGGACGCGCGCGACATCGCGGCGTTTCTCTATACGCTGAAGTAATCCCATGAGACCGATATCTAGCCTGGGGACCTTGTTCCGCGCCGCGCCGCTGCTGGTCATCACCATCCTGATTGTTGCCATCATGGGATTGGGCCTCACCGCCGGAGGCATCTGGCTCGCTGTGCTCGGCGGGTCCTTCTATTACCTGATTTCCGGCCTCGCGCTGCTGCTCACCAGCTGGCTCCTGGCACGACGCCGCGCCGAGGCACTGTGGATCTACGCTGCGCTGCTGCTCGGCACGATGATTTGGGCGGTCTGGGAAGTCGGGCTCGATTTCTGGTCGCTGGCGCCGCGCGGCGACGTGCTCGTTCCGCTGGGCGTCTGGCTGTTGCTGCCGTTCATCGCATCGCGCCTCGTGCCGGGCTTGCGGGCCGCACGATGGGCGCTGGGGCTCGTGCTTGCCATCGCCGCCGGCGTGCTCGCCGTCTCGCTGTCGCGCGATCGCCACGACCTCGCCGGCACGCTGCCGGAGAGCGGGACGACGCGCGCCGCCGCGGCTGCCGCATCGATGGTGCCTGGGGCCGGAGAGGACTGGACCGCGTATGGCGGCAGCGGCTTCGGCACGCGCTATTCCTCGCTCAACCAGATCACCCCGGACAATGTGAAGGATCTCAAGCTCGCGTGGGAATTCCGCACGGGCGACCACAAGGGCCCTGACGATCCCGACGAGATCACCAACCAGGCGACGCCGCTCAAGGTCGGCGACCTGCTCTACACCTGTTCGCAGCACCAGATCGTGTTCGCGCTGGAGGCCCCAACGGGTAAACTGCGCTGGAAATTCGACCCGCAGGTCCAGCACAACAAGAACTTCCAGCACATGACCTGCCGCGGCGTAGCCTATCACGTCACCAAGCCTGGTGGCGTGACCGCCGACGGCGCGCGCGCTCCCGCTGAGTGTCCGGCACGCGTCTTCATCCCGACCAATGACGGACGCATGTTTGCGCTGGATGCGCAGAGCGGCACCCCCTGCGAAGGCTTTGGCGATCACGGCCAGATCGACCTCAAGCAAGGCACCGAGATCCAAACGCCCGGTTTCTACGAGGGCACCTCGCCGCCGGTCGTGACCGAGAAGATCCTGATCGTTGGCGGCGCGGTGATCGACAATTACTCCGATCGCGTGCCCTCGGGCGTGATCCGCGGCTTCGACATCTACTCCGGCAAATTGATCTGGGCGTTCGATGCCGGCAATCCCGATCCGAACGAGATGCCCTCGGCCTCGCATCATTTCACTGCGGGCTCGCCCAATTCCTGGAGCATCTCCGCGGTCGACGAGAATCTCGGGCTCGTCTATGTCCCGCTCGGATCGAGCTCTCCCGATATCTGGGGCGGTGGCCGCTCGTCCGAGAAGGAGCGCTACGATTCCGCGCTGGTCGCGCTCGACATCAACACCGGGAAGCTGCGCTGGTCCTTCCAGAACGTGCATCACGACCTCTGGGACATGGACATGCCCTCGCAGCCCAGCCTTGTCGACCTGCGCACGAATGACGGCGTAACGCCGGCGATCTACATCCCCGCCAAAACCGGCGACATCTTCGTGCTCGACCGCCGCGACGGGCATCAGCTGGTGCCCGCGCCGGAGAAGCCGGTGCCGCAAGGGCCTGCGCCCGGCGACCGCCTCTCCGCGACCCAGCCCTTCTCGCAACTGAGCTTCCGGCCGCCGGGCATGCTGACGGGTGCGCAGATGTGGGGCAGCACGATGTTCGACCAGCTCGCCTGCCGCATCAAGTTCAAGCGCCTGCGCTATGAGGGGCCGTTCACGCCGCCTTCGGAACAGGGCACGCTGGTGTTTCCCGGCGATTTCGGCATGTTTGAGTGGGGCGGCATCGCCGTCGATCCTAAGCGCCAGATCGCGATTGCGAATCCGCAATCGATTCCGTTCGTCTCGCGCCTGGTGCCGCGCGGCAAGGACAATCCGGCAGCGCCGAACGCGGCGCATCCGCCCGGCACCGAGCTCGGCGTGCAGCCGATGTACGGCGCCCCCTACGGCGTCGATCTCGGCATTTTCCTGTCGCCGCTCGGCATTCCCTGCCTGGCCCCACCCTGGGGCAACATCGCAGCGATTGATCTCAAGTCTCACAAGATTGTCTGGCAGCATCGCATCGGCACGATCCGCGACGAGGCCCCGATCCCGCTGCCGTTCAAGCTGGGCGTGCCCATGCTGGGCGGACCGATCGTCACGGCAGGCGGCGTCGCCTTCATTACGGGAACGATGGATTATTACATCAGGGCTTTCGACGTGCGCGACGGCAAAGAGCTCTGGCAGAACCGGCTTCCGGCTGGCGGTCAATCGACACCAATGACCTATGAGGTCGGAGGCAAGCAATATGTGGTCACGGTCGACGGCGGCCACGGCTCGTTCGGCACCAAGCTCGGCGACTACGTCCGCGCCTACGCCCTGCCGGAGCGGCGGTCGTAGCGTAGCCGGCGCGCAGGCGGTCGTGATGCGCCGGCGGTGGAGACGACGAGCGCCACACAAGTCGCGATGCCGAGCAGCCCCTGCTGGTCAGGCCGGCCGACGGAGCATCTACTCGTCCTGCCGACCGAACCAGTTGAGGACGCGCGGTGGGGCGAAGCAGCTTTCAAAAAGCCGAACAGCACCTTGCGCCGGCTCGGGGTCTCTCGCCTGGTCCTTTGAGCCTGCCTGCATGGTCCGCCAACAACATCAGCACCAGGGCACGCGACAGCTCAAACGAAGCGGCGCATAAGTCCTCAAGGAATGCAAGCGCGCCTTCGAACGGGTCGCGGTGGATTTCGAAGGATTTTTTCGCTCCCAAAGATAGGTGGCGGAGAGAGTGTCCGCCAATTTGATCAATTTTTACGACAAAAAATAGGGGATTCTAGAAGCGTATCGGTTTTACATACACTCCTACATACACCGTACCGGCCGTACTATTCTTGAGTTAGCCGATCATTGAAGCGCGGCAGCCCAGCGGAGTTTGCGACCATCCGCGACCTAGGGACCGCGACCATCGTGCATGCGAGCCCGAGCCACCGAGCGGGGCCGGAACCAAGGCCAATGCCGAGGATGCGAAACGCTAATCCTTCCGTCTGGGCTTGTGTAGTTCTCGCAGCGGGACAGTGGGAATCACGCAATCCCCTTCCGGCGTCGGGACTTCATCGTTAGCATAGTCCTGAGGGCTGCTAAGGATCGGCACCGGATCACCGACCCAACCGCATTTATCGCAGGTCGGCCGCTCCCATTCCAGTTCGGGAGCACTAGAGTGATAACCGCGTTGCGGCGAGAGCCGATAAGAGCCGCAAGCAGGGCAGCTTTCAGGTGCGGCCCGGATGTGTCGAATGACCTGAGACGCCGCTAAGCCAAGCGCGTGCTCAACCGTCGTAGTCGCGGCTTCTGCATCGTACCATGTGGAGGCTTTGGCGTGTGTAAGCCAGTTGGCAAAACGCCACGCTTCATCAAGCAGCGTCTTGAGCAGATGGCGACGGTGCTCATGCGTGTGACCGGCAAGACTCGTGAGACATACATGATCCACCCAAGCCTTGAAGTCGGCCTGCTTCGGCTTGTTCGCCAGGTCCACTGCCCACGGCATCACGGTCTGCGCTGCGCTGGTGAAGGCGAGTAGCGCCTCACGGCAGCGGACGCCGACCGTTTGGAAGTCGCTGACCTCCTGCGCGCTCGCCAACGCGTCCGAGGCATCGGACATATGGCGAAAGCAAGCGGCAAGCGGCTCCACCGGAAGTTCTGACAGCCTTGCTCTCTGGCCACGCGGCACACGAAGGCACAGACCGACGTGAAAGGTGACTGCCAAATCCATGTTTGGGAATTGGACCTGGGAGTACAGGTTGGTCGGATTAGTTATCACCCACCAACGGTCAACGTTGGTGTGAACGTCCCACACGACATGCTGCTGGTTCAGGATGGTTTCGGCATAGACTTTCTGCAAGAACTCGACGGTTAGGTCGGGTGCTTGCCAGTTCATGTAGTCCACAATCGCCTGTGTCTCTTCGGGTGTGGATGGCAGCATGGCACCCGCTAAATGTTCGGATTGATCTTGGCTTGGTGACTGGGCTTGATGATCCCCAGGTCTTAGGCGTAGGGGTTGGGGCTGGTCATCCAGTAGTTCTATGACATCAATACATCTTGCGCGTGCTCCCGGCTTCGGTTTCAATGGCTGCCCTGCGGGGCCACGTGAAACTCGTTTCCCTTGGGCATTTCGGGGCTTGGGCCTGCTCGGTAGGCTGCTAGAGCGCAGTCGCTTGGCGGCGGCCTGAAGCGATGATCGAGCGGCATAGGGCGGGCAGGCTTCTCGCAGATGAAAAGGTTAGCAGAGTTATGGCTTTTGCGGAATTGCAAGAACTGGTGGACACCCCGAACGAAACGCTTGGGGTCGAATATAAGTCTTGGCTGGACCTGAATAGTCATGAGGCGCGAGCGGACATAGCACGGCATATTGCTGCTATCGCAAACCACGGCGGTGGCTGTATCGTGTTTGGGTTTGACGACACGACCCTTCAATACGTCCCCAGTCCATATGCCGATAAGATCGACCGAGATGTCATCTCGTCAATCGTGAAAAAATACTTGGAGCCTACATTTCAATGTGATGTTTCATTCGTCCGGTCCAGCGCTGGGAATGAACACCCTATTGTAATCGTTCCTGCTCATGGAGCTTCACCTATCTGCGCCAAAGTAAACGGGCCAATGGATGGCAAAAAAATTCAAGGGATAGTTCAAGGTCAGTACTACCTGCGTAAGACGGGTCCAGAAAGCGCGTCCATCCTGACAGCAGCCGAATGGGCTCCGGTTATACGACGATGTGCCATGCACGAAAGGGCATCTATTCTTGGTGCATTGGACGCCGCACTACGTGGCGCGCAACCCGCTCCATCTAACACCCAAGATGCAATAAGAAGGTGGCACGACGCTGCCCACGTTGCGTTTCTCAAAGAGATTTCTAATCGTGACGGCTGCGAGGAAGTCGCTCAATCGCATTGGCAATTGAGCTATTCAATTGATCGCTCCGACGAGCAGCAACTGTCGCGCCAAAATCTGTTGCAGACATTGCGTGAAATCAATTCCGAGGTCCGTGATCTCGTCAAAACGGGATGGAGCATGTTTTATATTTTCGACGTGCCAGAGATTAGGCCTTCGTGGCACACGGATGCAGCGAGCGGATTGGAGGAGAACGATTTCCTCGAATGCACGTTACTGAGAGATACGCGAGATCGTGATTTTAGACCGTTGTTTCCAGACCTTTGGCGGGAAACGCAACCCTCATCCGCAACTATTGGGAAGATGGTGCTGATTGGAATAAGTCCTTGGGACGGCAAAGCGGAACGTGGCTCAGTCCGAATTTGCTTACCAGGGCTCTAGCCGAATTCGTGCGCCACGCACGTGGAATGGCCGAGCGGTTTGACAGTCCAACCACTGTAACCTTTCGCGTCGAGTGGCATGGTCTAAAGGATCGAACTGTTCGAGACCCCTTTGGGCTTTGGATGAATAATTGGACTTCACACAGCAGTCACCGGGTTGCGACTGGATCATGGCCAGTGACAAGCCTGACCGATGCATGGCCAGAGATTGTTGCAGAACTAGCCGCGCCGGTTATGCGGTCATTTACGACAGAGTTTGTTTTGTCAGCCGATTGGATCCGCGGACAGGCACCAAAGTGGCTCCGAGCATGAGACATACCTGCGTGGCTTCCACTTGAAGGCCGCCCTATCCATACAAGCGCAGCCATCTGGTTGCGCTGCGGCCGACGAAGATTTCGGCGAGCGATCCGCCATCAACGTGGTGGCCGGGGGAGCGATAACGAATGCGAGTAATGTTACGGGCGGCTAAAATCGCACTGGAAAGTCTCGAGACAGCCAAGGCAGCTATCGAAGGGCTGGGCGGCACCATCGTCTACCAACGCCAGGATTCTCTAACGGGAGGCGGCGTGATCGCCCACCTCGTTGTTGAAGGTGAGCGCGCGGCGATCGTCGGGATGTTAGAACTCACTGAAGTTGGTCCCGTCGCCACAATGGCGATTGGAAATATGGCCTATCGAGTTGCTGCTCCTGGCGATGAGGTCGGCATTCTCTTGGTTTTCGCGGAGGTCGCACCTGAGGTCCCAACAAGAGTTTATCCCGAAACCTTGGGAAGGATAGAAGGCTCAGTCGCGACGGGTCTGTCTTGGGTAGCGGTAGATGCTGACGACCAGATCGTGGGCTACGCGCTCGCTTATGGCCACGACAGCACGATCTATCTAGACTATCTGGGCGTTTCCAAAACGGCGCGGAATCAGCACATCTCTAGAGTTCTTGTCTCGAAGCTAAAAGAAAGCGGCATGCCGATTGAGACGAACGTCCGGCCAGACAACAAAAGTTCGAAGGCTGAGCGTTTTGCATGTTTCGGCTTTGTCGAAATACCCAATCACTTCGATGGCAAGAAGCTGCGCTGGGAACCTGAGGGGAGATGACGTAATCCGCACGAAACCCCAAAAAGCGGCTGCACAAATTCAATTGTCTGGTCGTGCTGCGACAGACGAAGATTTCGGCGGCTTTGCCGAGTACGCGCCGGAGCCGAACCCGGAGACGAAGAAGAAGGACGTGGTCTGGTTTGCCCTCAACGATGAGAGGCCGCTGATAGCGTTCGCTGGCATCTGGACAACGTTCAACGGGGATCGCGGCACAAAGTCCAAGCCGGTGCCGGGACCGCATCAGGTCTATGGCTTTCTGACGACCACACCGAATGCCGTGGTCGAGCCGATCCACCCCGAAGGCAATGCCCGTGATCCTGCTGACCGACGAAGAGCGGGACGTGTGGATGCGTGCGCCGTGGGACGAGGCCAAGGCGTTGCAACGACCGTTGGCAGACGATGCCCTACAGATAGTTGCGCGCGGGGCGGACAAAGAGGACCGGATCGCCGCCTGATCGGTCGCTGGTCCGGCTCCCGGAGCCCCATCTCAAGTTTGCGTCCAGTAATCCGACGGAAGGGGTTGACCAACAGTTCTCTGTTGCAGTTGATGCAACCAACAGGACATGCGCCGATCAATTTCACAGCGATTGGTGTGGGCGGGGTATGAATGAGAACCGAAGCATCTGTGGAGGATCGAGTAATTTCTCTCGGTCCAGGTTTGGCGGCAATTCCAGAAAGGCTAATGCTGGCGCACGCGCGTGGGGAAGTACTGTTTGTTTGCGGCGCTGGCATCTCGCGGCCCGCAAACCTGCCGGACTTTCGAGAACTAGTGATCGACGTCTATAAAGTCCTCGATGCAGCGGTTCATGCTGTTCTAAAGGATTTGCCTTCATCGGCGTGCAATCAATGGGCGGCTGACTGCAAGGAGTTGAGCGAGCGGCAGGCTGCGGAAGTAAAGCGGTTTATCGCAGGTGACTACGACCTCGTTCTCGGAATGCTTGAACGACGTTTGGACAATCAGACCCGAGGCGATAGCCACGTTCGACGAGAAGTCGCCAAGCGCCTGCGCCAAGGGGATAGTCGTCCGGCATCTATTCATCGTACGCTAATGCGTCTCGCAGATCGAGGTGGAATGACCACGATCGTCACCACCAATTTCGATCTGCTCCTTGAAATGGCTGTCAAGAAACTACGTCCTAGCACCTACTCGCTCGGGTCGATCCCTCGGCCAAGTAGACAAAGTGAATTTTCGGGTGTCCTGCACATTCATGGAGCGCTCGACCGCAGCCCGGAACGCTTTTCCGAACTTGTCTTATCGGGTCGAGACTTTGGCGAATACTATCTTAGGCGGCGCGTGGTACCCGATTTCATTTATGATGCGGCTCGCTTGTTTCACTTGGTGCTAGTCGGTTACAGCGCGAATGATCCGCCAATGCGATATCTCTTGAACGCAGTAGCGGCCGACGGCTCGCGTTTCGATGATCTAAAGGAGCGGTTCACATTCTTCGGCACCAACGCGCCCGATCCGGTGGCGTTGGAAGATTGGAACGCCCGTGGGATCACTCCTATTCACTACGATGCGAATGGAGGACATAGTGCGCTGCGAATGACGCTAGAGAGATGGGCGGATCTCTCGGCAATCAATGGCAATAGAAAAACGATTGATGCGGCGATCCGGCGGATCGTAAAGAGAGGGAGAGCCGTAGCCTCGGATGAGGATCGCGATTTATTTGACCATTTGATCAGAAGGAGCAACGCCAGCGAACGCGTCCGGCTTGCTGGGCTGGCTTCTGCTGCAAGCGCCGACCTCGGTTGGCTAGACGCGATAATGAAGATTGGCACCGAAAGAGAACGGGTCCACCGCACATGATCCCCTCATGGGCATATCTCGACGAGAACGATCGATCGGTGTTCCGAGCGGCTCTCGCATTCCTAGACAATCGTCTCGCAGAGCCAAGCACTATCGACTGGGCTGTGCGGTTGGGGCGCGATAGGCGGATCGAGCGTGCTGTGATCGAGAACCTGTTGAGTAGTCAACGTGCCGACGTGGCTAATGAACCGTGGGCGACGACCTGGCGTTTGATTGAAGAGAGTTGGTCGGAGAGACCTGTTGAGAGCGGTGCTTCAACCGCAATCTACGAAATCCAGAGACGACTGCGCTCCGGCGATCGCTCCGGCGCAATCGTTTCGGCGATTGTCGATTTGGTTGCTCCACGCCTGAAAGTTGAGGCCCTAACTTCCTCCTTCAGGCAGTTCGCCAAGGTGCCCCGACGACCAAAGACTTTCCGGCAATTGGTTTCAGCAGGATTGACGAGCGGCGAGGTTGTGGACTTGGACGTTCTCGAGCTAGAAAAACTCGACGATGTTCCATTTCTAACAGCGTTGGCCAATGCTTTAGACCGGGCAGTTGATCATGGTCTTGATATCGGACGTCGCATCGGTTGGGACGGACAACATCGCCTCTGGCAATTGGGCGATTTGAGCCGTGTCAATTACGTTGTTCGCAGCCGAAGAACGGTCGATGGACAGGACGACCCCGATGCTTACCATCATGGCATCGCACCTGCAGTCAAGCTCCTATACGAGGTCGTCACTAGGATTGGTGAACTGATCCGCGAGCAGGAGTTGTCTTTTGTTCGACGGTGGAAGTTGACGAACACGCCGGTTCACATTCGACTTTGGGCCGCCGCCGCACGCAATCCTAAGGTGGCATCTGCTGCGGAATTTAGTGCGTTCATGCTTGCGCTTGATGATAGCAGATTTTGGGATTTGCATGGGTACCCTGAAATCGCCGAGCTTAGAGCAGCGCGATTTGGCGAACTCGGTGCGGAGGCGCAAGCAACACTAACTGCTCGTCTCCGGAAAGGTCCACCCCGGAGTTTTTGGCCAAAGAAGGCAGAACCGGAAAAGGTCAAGATTGGCCGGCTGTATTGGGCGCTTCGAGAATTGAAGCGCATTGATCTGGCCAATGGCAACCTGCCACAAAATGTTAAGGCATGGCTTGATGCTGAGATCGGAAAATTCCCTGACTTGATAGGTATGAGTGCCGACGAGGGCCTTCCGGAGGGAGTGACGGTCAAAGATGTCGTTTCTAGCCCAGATGATCGATATGACGCTCTGGAAGGCCTAGCGCGGCTGCGAGCGCTCGAAACTGCTCTTGCAAGTGCTGGCGAGAGATGGAGCGACGATCCCGCAGGACGTGCGGATGATTGGCTTAGGCAGCCCACGAAGGTCGCGCTGATACTAAATGACCTGGAGCAGGCGGAACGTGGCGGAGACGAATTCCCAAGAGTATGGAACCGTTTCGGATGGGCACACTCGCCCACGCGGCCGGAACCGGTAGATGCTTCCGCACAGGACTTTCAAAATGAAGCCGATCGCGTATTGGCGCTGCTTGCGCAGCTATCCGAGAGGACCCTATCGATCGCCATTGAGGGCATTAGCAGTTGGTTAGACCATTGGCGAAAGCATGTGGTGGTCTCCGCAGATGGGCTTGCTGTATGGCTGAAGGTTTGGCCGTTGGCTGTAACGGCCACAAACAACCAGGCCGAGAGTGAAGACGGTGCCAATCTTAGCGTGGCAGCTACGATTGTGGACAATGATCGAGAGCCAACGGACATTGATACGCTCAACACGCCAGTCGGCAAACTCGTCGGTGTTTTCCTCGCTGCTTGTCCTTCACTCAACCAAGTTCCGAGTCCGTTCGAGGCTGGAGCAGCCGCACGCCAGATGAGGGATGTCCTTATCACCGCTGATGGCCTTAGCGGATTGATCACCCGGCACCGTCTTATCGAAGGGCTACCCTACTTCCTGCGTGCAGATCGCGCTTGGACGGAGGAGAACCTCGTCACGCCTCTCCAAAAGGGAGATGGAGCCTCGCTCACCCTTTGGCGCGCTGTTGCGCGGGCAACTCGTTTCACCGATGTGCTCAAGTTCATCGGCAACGCGATGGCAGAAAAAGCAACAGATCGAAGGTTAGGAAGAGAAGTGCGCGGACGTTTGGTGTTTAGCCTCATTGTTGAAGCACTCCACGCGCTTCGCGAGAACCGCGAACCTGCTGTTCCAAATGCGCGCGTTCAGCAGATGGTGCGAACTTTGGACGACGAAGTCCGGGCAACCGCTGCAAACGCCGTTCAGCAGTTTGTCAAAGACCTTTCCTCACAGGCCCCACGGGGTGGTGAGCCGCCTTCTGCTGCTGCTCTGTTCCGAACCGCCGCAATGCCATTTTTTCGCGGTGTGTGGCCGCAGGAGCGTTCGCTCGCGACGCCCGGCGTGAGCAAGGCTCTCGCCGATCTTCCAGCTACGTCACGTGAGGCGTTCGCCGACGCAGTTGAAGTGATTGAACGATTTTTGGTGCCCTTCGAATGTTGGTCGATGCTCGACTACGGCCTTTATGGTGATGAGGGGGAAAGTAAGAAGCTTTCAATGATCGATGATGAGGTCAAGGCAAACGCTTTGCTGCGGTTGCTGGACCATACTATTGGAACGTCGGAGGGCGCAGTCATTCCCTACGACTTGACGGATGCTCTGGATCAAATTCGAACGGTCGCACCGCATCTCGTGGACAGTGTCGGTTATCGTCGTCTGTCAACGGCGGCGCGGCGCGTTTGATGCGGCAAACAAAAGTTCGATACCTCCGAGGTCGACGCCGACATGTCACAAAAACAGATCAAGGAGGCCCTTGCTCTTATCTTTTCGAGGCACGTCGGCGATATCGCTTTGTCATTGTGACCAGAATAAGCATTTGTAATGTTCACGCGCTGGAACACTTAACCGTGCGGTCTGAAGCTCACCGTTCACGGCCATGGCGGGATGTCGCTCGGCTTGATCGTCAAGGACGCTCCAGCATCGACAGCATCGATGCCATCCTTCCAAAATTGAATGAAAGGCGCCGCGTGTTCGGTGAGGAAATGGCCGAGGATAGCGTGTTCGTGTTCGTCTTGTTCAGTCCTGAACTCGGGCGGCAGCACGTCACCGCCCAACTTGCCGAGCAACACTCCGCACCGGCTGAATGCCCGGTCGAGCGCGATCAGCTTGCACCGCATGAGCTTCCACTTGCCGGGTGATCCAGCGCGCGTGCCCGTCGTGTACTGAGTCACCGCCTGCGTAAACTCGCGATGGGCCGCCATAAGGTGAACCCAATTGCGCGTGTATTCCGCGCTGAACGTGCGTTGCTCGACAGGAGTGTTGAGCGGTATTTTCATCTGTTTGAGAGCGCGAGCGTGCTCCAGCTTGGTCACCATCGTCGTCCTCCCGCGTTGCGAACAATCTTCTTATCCTGACCTCTTCAGATGCAATGCGCGCCCCGCAAACATTGCGGGGCGCGCATTCGGTTGACGCTCGCTTTACACTGGCCTTGCAGACGCTGGCCGTTATGGACGAGCGTGACGCCCGTCAAGTGATGGCACTGGTCTATATCGGCGCTGGATGGTGCGAGAAACCCACTCGATCAACCTGAGCGAATGATAGGCTCAAAGCACCGCACTCGTCGATCAATCGAAGAGCGAGCTACCCTGCGAACGCCGCGTGTAAGTAGGGCTTTACCGATGCAACCGATTGATCTCGGCGACTAAAAGTTTTTGAAAGAGGATCGACTGCTACGCTCACTAAACATCAACTCAGATCGATTACGTTGCCAACCAACGTCAGATTGATGTTTCCTGTTGCTAGGCAACCGTTGGCTGATGTTGGTTAGCCGGCAACGAACTGACAGCTCAAGTTTGTTGGTAGGCAAGCATTGATGATTTCGACTTGCGCGGAGCCGGCCTCAACAGCGCGCTGCCACCGCTTCCGGCGTGCGCGCTCCATCGTTAACGCCTTGTGTGTCTCCACGCCCAAGATAATCTGATCGATCTCTGCGACCATCCAGGGTACGCTTAAATGCGCGACACGGTGGACAGCGTCATGGCGACATCGTAGTACACGGCATCGATATATCGCGTGAAGGGCCGGAGAACATCACGTGGCAAAAAAGACGAAGAGCAAGCGCAAAGAGTACACCAAAGACGACGTGAAGCTGCTCAAGGCGCATTCCAAGGCCCGCACCCCCGTTGCCAAACTCTCGAAGCTGATGAAGCGCTCCGAGGGCTCGTTGAGGCAGAAGGCTCTCAGCCTTGGAATTGGTTTGGGCCATCAGCGCTAGGCGGGAGCCGCGCGCCCATAGACTGTCAAAAGAAATGCCCCGGCGTGCTCACTCCGCCGGGGCCTTTCAAGATCATCAGGCCGGTTACATCCCCCGTGCCTTACGATCGTTGACGTCGTCGATTACCGTAGAGCCATGATCGGCGAGTTAGTGCAAGATCGCGGACGGCCGCTCCATCATCGCCCAAGCTTTGCTCCAACTCGCCGGCGTATCTCGCCTGGCGCGCGCGGTGTTCCCGCATGCGCTGGGCGGCGGCCAATCGGTGAAAGCCCCTTCGCCGCGGTTTCCATGGTGGACCTCCTGGGCTAAACGTCGTCAAAATGCGCAACCCCCTTTTAGGAATTTAATCCCATTGCGTACGACCGGCCGGTGCGGTCGCGGGGGCCGCCGCGGCGCAACATTTTTGCTCCCCCCCCGCGTGCGGCTTGCGCTCCGCCATTGCGGCGTCGGTTGGCTTGGCGTGCGGCGTGTGCGCTCCGCCCTTGTCGCGTCGGTTTCCTTTCCGTTTGGGTCATTGGGTATTAGGGATCGGCCAGACATCAGACCTGTTCTGATGACTGCGCGGAGCGAGTTTGGCCCGATCACCCGACTTCTTACGCAGAACCGCCACGCAGTTCCCGTCCCCCAAGACCGGGCTGATTGACCTGATTAACAAGAGGCGAGCACCGAACGCACCCGGATCGAGGGACGCCTGGGCGAGATCGAGCGCGAGATCAAGCGCATCGTGGATTTCATCGTGAAAGGGATGGCTACCGACGCGCTCATCCCGCGAATGAATGAACTGGAGGCCGATCGCAAGGCGCTCGCCGCGCAACTTGAGGAGACCAACGAAGCCGACAACGTCATCACGCTTCATCCTAAGGCTCTCGACCGCTACAAACGCGCAGTCCGGGAGTTGGCCGAAGAGTTCAAGCGTGGCAGCGCAACCGAGTTTGCAACGATCCGTGAACTGGTGACCGCGATCATCGTGCATGCCAGTCCGAGCCGGCCGGGGGGCGCAGGGTCCAAGGCCAGCGTTGAGGATGATCGTCGCGTTCGCATCGACGTCAAGGGCCGACTGGCCGCTCTGTGCGACAATCCGGCCCTGTTTCCGAATATGGCTATGTCGGGGGTGAGCGGCCCGAGACATAGGTGACAGAACGTACCGGGCACATGGGTTACACTTTCCGCTTTTGTTCTGCGGGAGGTGTGGATGCCGTGGAAAGCGAGTTCGGTAATGGAGGAGCGCCTTCGCTTTGTCGCCCGCCTGTTGGACGGGGAAGCCATGACGGATGTCTGCCGGGAGTTCGGCATCTCCCGTAAGACCGGCTACAAGATTTTCGATCGCTACAAGGAACATGGCCTGGAGGCGCTGAGCGACCGCTCCAGGCGGCCGGTTCGCTACGCCAATCAACTGCCGGCCCAGATCGAGACGCTGATTGTCCAGCTCAAGGCCGAGAAGCCGCATTGGGGGGCCCGCAAGATCCGCGAACTCCTGGTGCGACGGCTCGACGGCGATGTCCGGGTGCCGGCCAAAAGCACCATTCATGCGGTGCTCGATCGCCACGGCCTGGTCAGGCGGGGCGGCGGGCCGCGCCATCGCGCGCGCGGCACGTCGCTATCGCAAGGGACTGCCCCGAACGATGTCTGGTGCGCCGACTTCAAAGGCGAGTTCAAGCTTGGCAACAGCCATTACTGCTTCCCGCTGACCGTCAGCGATCATGCCGCGCGCTTCCTGCTGCTGTGCGAGGCGCTCGACTCCACGCGCGAGGAGCCTGCCATGACCGCCTTCGAGCGCCTGTTCCGCGAGCGCGGCCTGCCGCTTGCCATTCGGTCCGACAATGGCGTGCCGTTTGCCAGTCCCAATGCCTTGTTCAATCTTTCCAAGCTCTCGGTATGGTGGCTCCGCCTCGGTATCGCCATCGAGCGCATCAAGCCAGGTCATCCGCAACAAAATGGCCGGCACGAGCGCATGCACCTCACCCTCAAGAAGGAGGCCACCAGGCCGCCTGGCTTCAACAGCCTGCAACAGCAGGAGCGCTTCGATGCCTTCGTGCACGAGTTCAATACCGAGCGCCCCCACGAGGCGCTCGGCATGAAGTGCCCTGCCGAGGTCTACACGGCCTCAGCGCGGGCCTATGCCGGCCTGCCGGAGTTGAGCTATCCCTTCCACGACCGCGACGTCGTCGTCACTGCCTGCGGCCGCCTCTGCCTGCATCGCAAGAGGATCAACATCTCAACCGTCCTGGCTGGCCAGAAGCTCGGCATCAAGGAGGTCGACGAGGGCATCTGGCTCGTCAGCTTCATGCATTACGATCTCGGCTATTTCGATCTCGAACAGAAGACCTTGCAACCTCTCGACAACCCGTTCGGTCCGAGGCCCATCACCGATGTCCCCGCCACGACCACGGCGCCCTGACGGAGACGCGCTCTTGTGCATTCTTGGCATGGAAGGCCACTTGCTTGGCTCCGCTGTCGCGGTCAACCCCCGAAGCCCGAAGGGGCGCGGCACGTGCGGGGTTGACGGCGATAGCGCGAGCCGAGCAAAAATAGCCGTGCCATGAATGCGTCACGCTGAAATGCAGCAGATTGCAGGCCATCTCAATTTGAAGCGAACTTGGAGCAGATGACTTTGAAACCCCGCGACAACCCGATCGGCACGAGGTTGTCACCCATCTCTTAGGTACGTTTCGTTACCCATGTCTCCGGGCCGGACACGGTTTTCTTGGTAGCGGGGGAGGGACTCGAACCCCCGACCCCAGGATTATGATCCCCGTGCTCTAACCAGCGGCTTTTTAGCACGCGATGGCTGGGAGAACGGCGCGACCTGCATGCTTTCGACCCACGGTATCAAGTTCACGGCCTGCGGTTCGAGATGGTCGGTGACCACGTCGAGTTTCATGATGAACTCGAACAGGGTGTCGAGCTCATGGGGCTCGCAGTAGCGCTCGCTGGTCTCGCTGTCGCCGCCATGCCCGAGAAGGTCCGCGCGGTCCTCCTTTGACAGCAGCTTCTTCTTCAGCTGCGCGCCGAAGAGATGGCGCACGGCATGCGCGCCCAGCCCCTCTTCGGTGATTTTAGCTGCCGTGAGGATCGGCTTGAACAGCTTGTAGAAGCGATTGCCGAGTGGCGACCGGGTGCTGGGAGAGTATAGATCGGGGAAGAGGAGCTTGTATCCGAGCGCCCTGATCTTCCTGACATAATCGAGGAAGCCCAACCGGATCAGCTCCGGATGGAGGGGGATGTTTCGCTTCGATTGGGCGTTCTTGATGCGCCGCTGCTCATTGGCCCCGATGTGGATGTACGGTATGCACCCCTCGCGATCGAAGATGATGTCGTCCACCATCGCACCGCAAAGCTCCTCGCGCCGCGCACCGGAGTAGTAGATGAGGATCGGAACGAAGTAGAGCGCGCAATGGAAGATCAGAGCCCCACCCTGCTCGCCCCACTTCCCGAGATCGTCCCAGCCGGCGCAGTTGATGAACGGCGGCGTCTGAAAGATCGCCTTCGCGCTGTCGATGGGGAGCTTGCGCCTCTCGTCGCGGGCGCGCTTGTTCTTGCTGCGGCTCTTTGCGCGCAGTTTGGTCAGATCGATGCTTTCCAGGCTCTTCACACCGCGCGCGATGGCGTGGTCGAAGATCTGGCCGAGGAAGGTCGCATGGCGATTGAGCGTGCCGCCACCGATCCCACGCTTGGCCTGCACGACGGATCGCCCCTTCTCGCGAAGCTGCTCGATCGTCAGTTGCTCGTCCCGCGTCGACTTGCCGTAGTGCTTGTAGATGTCGAAACGCAAGAAATCGACGAACTTGCCGACGTGTTGCTGACGCAGCAGGCCGAGATCGAGAATGCGCTGATCCTGGACCATGAACTTGACGAACAGGTTTGCGATGCTCTTCGCCTGCCGCTGGGTTTTTTCGTCCCAGTGCTCGTCCGCGTCATTCTGCTGGACGACGCGGTCAGCAAATTGGGCAAAGTCGGCCATCGGAATGAACTGCGGGATCGTGGGAGCGTCGACCTTCGGTGGATCGGCGGGGCGATCCACCGAACGATTCACAATCGATGAAGCCGGCTTCGGTGGATCGCTCTCGGCGAGCATCATGCGATCCACCAGCCCGTCGTCCTCGATCCTCGCTCCACCGTAGCGCCGGTCGGACTGGGCCAGCGCCAGCTTCATCCCGCGAAGATAGGTCCCCTGGGCCACGGCGAGATTCATGGCGGTCGGCTTTGCCGCGACGCCCTCGATCATGCCCCGCAGGATGTAGTGCTTCGTCGGGACGAGTTCGTTGACGCGGAGCATGGCCAGGTGGTCCTGGACCGCCTCGATGTCGAGCTCGGAGAGCCCGTCGGCGGCCATGCGCTCGCGATCCTCGTCGCGTACGACGGCCGTGACGCCCTGGGCGTCCAACAGCGCATAAGCCCAATAAGCCCTTTTGTCGTAGGCTTTCGCCTGGGCGACGTCGAAGCCGGGCCCGCTCTTGGCTGCAAGGGCCACCCGGTCGAGCTTGGCCAGATGCCGGTCGACGACGGCATGGAGCATTGTCTCGATTTGAGATCGCGTCAGATGCGGGTCGGCGCCGTCGGCAAACATCGCGATGTCGTCCAAGGTCAGGTTGAGTTGGGTGGCCAGGCGACGGGCGGCAAGGCGGCTCGTCGTCCGAAGGCTCATGGAAACATGCGGGCGGCCGAAGCGAATGGCAAGCGCACGAGGGGTCCGGCGCCGCCAGTAGTAGACCGCTTCGCGGCGAAAGATGTGGAAAGCCATGGTTCGAGCGACACCCTGTGCAGCAGGAATGTGTCGCAGAGCTGTGCCTCAGCTCCCCAGCCAGGCCGAATTCATCAGGATTTTCAGGCGCGGAGGGCTCTCTGGCTGGGGCGGGAGGGATCGAACCTCCGAATGGCGGAATCAAAATCCGCTGCCTTACCGCTTGGCTACGCCCCAACAGACGGCGAACGGGGTAGAACCGGCTACCGCAGATTCCCGTCGGTCGCAGCCGGTCTATAGGGAGCGGCGCGTCATTTCAACCGTCTGGAGGGGCAAAATACCCCTGGCCCAGTCCGCTGGCGGCCCACACACTATTCCGAGCCCAACGGCCGCCCCGTTCCGGCCCAGCCATCCCGACGTCCACCCAGTTGAGACCGCCCCCGTTTCATGGGAATACGGCGCCAACAATTGTCCTCGGGAGTGAGCCATGACCTACCGCGCGCCGATTTCTGACATGCTGCTGTCGCTCAACCATGGCGCGGGCCTCAAGGCCGCCGTGGAGGCCGGCCATTATGGCGATTTCGACGCCGACCTCGCGGCCGCCGTGCTTGAGGAAGCCGGCAAGTTCGCATCCGACGTCCTGGCGCCGCTCAACAAGGTCGGCGACGAGCACGGCATCAAGCTCGAGGGCGGCAAGGTGACGACCGCGCCGGGCTGGCCTGACGCCTACAAGCGCTGGACCGAGGGCCGCTGGAACGCGGTGTCCGGCCCCGAAGATTTCGGCGGCCAGGGCCTGCCGCTCGCGATCAACGCCGCCTGCACCGAGATCTGGAGCGCGGCCAATGTCGCCTTCGGGCTCTGCCCGCTGCTGACGGCATCGGCGATCGAGGCGCTGGACGCGCATGGCAGCGACGAGCTGAAGAAGATCTATCTCGAAAAGCTCGTCTCCGGCGAATGGACCGGCACGATGCAGCTGACCGAGCCGCAGGCCGGCTCCGACGTCGGCGCGCTGCGCACCCGCGCCGAAAAGCAGCCCGACGGCACCTATCGCATCAAGGGGACGAAGATCTTCATCACCTATGGCGAGCACGACATGACCGACAACATCGTGCATTTCGTGCTGGCGCGTCTGCCCGATGCGCCCGCCGGCACCAAGGGCATCTCGCTGTTCCTCGTGCCCAAGTTCATGGTCAACAAGGACGGCTCGCTCGGGCAGCGCAACGACATCTATGCGAGCGGTGTCGAGCACAAGCTGGGCATGCATGCTTCGCCGACCTGCACCATGACCATGGGCGATCATGGCGGCGCCATCGGCTTCCTGATCGGCGAAGAGAACCAGGGCATGCGCTGCATGTTCACGATGATGAACCAGGCCCGCCTCGGCGTCGGCCTGGAAGGCGTCGGCGTTGCCGACCGCGCTTACCAGCAGGCGTTGTCGTATGCGCAGGAGCGCAAGCAGGGCCGCGCGGTCGGCAAGACGGGCGACGGCTCTGATGCGATCTTCGTGCATCCCGACGTCAAACGCATGCTGATGCGGATGCGGGCGCAGACTGCGGCCGCGCGCACCATCTGCTATGCGACCGCAGTCGCCATCGACGTCTCGACGCGCGCCGAGGACGCGAAGGTGCGCGCCGATGCGGCGGCACGCGCGGCGCTGCTGACGCCGATGGCCAAGGCCTATTCCACCGATATCGGCAACGAGGTCGCCTATCTCGGCGTGCAGGTGCATGGCGGCATGGGCTTCATCGAGGAGACCGGCGCGGCCCAGCACTACCGCGATGCCCGGATCACCGCGATCTACGAGGGCACCAACGGCATCCAGGCGATCGATCTCGTCACGCGCAAGCTCGCGGCCAATGGCGGCGCGGCGGTGTGGGCGCTGCTCGACGAGCTCTCCGCGACCGTCAAGCAGGTCGAGGCCTCCAACGATCCCGGTTTCGGCACCACGGGTGCGAAGCTGCGCGAGGCGCTGGAGGCAGTCACGCGCACCAGCAAATGGCTGCTGGAGCGCGTTGCCTCCGCACCAAACGAGGCGCTTGCGGGTGCGACGCCCTACTTGCAACAGTTCGGCGCGACACTCGGCGGCTGCCTGCTCGCCTCCGAGGCGCTCGCCGCCAAGGCCGAAGCCAATACGGACGCTGCGCGCTACGTCGCGCTCGCGCGCTTCTTTGCCGAGAACATCGCGGTGCAGGCGGGAGCGCTCGAGCGCACCGTGACGGAGAGCGCGGAGTCGGTCGCAGCGGCGGACGCGGTGCTGCTGGGGTAAGTGGGCGCGTCGCTCTTGATCCTTCATCCTGAGGTGCGAGGCTCGGGATGCGAACGCATCGCGAGCCTCGAAGGATGAACGGCCGGGATGCAGCCGGGCATCGCCCTTCGAGGGCCGCAAGAAGCGGCCACCTCAGGGCGACGTTGATAAATTTGGCGTTTCCTCCACCCTTCTCCCCGGCCGCCACAGCACGACTCCGGCCGCCACGAGATCGAGCACGACGCACATCGCAAACGCCGTCGTGTAATTGCCCGTGAGGCTGCGCACGAGACCGATGATGCCAGGGCCGAAGGCGCTGACGATGCCGCTGATCGAGGTGCCCAGTCCCATTGCGGCGGCGAAGGCGGCAGCGCCGATCTCGCGCTGGATGATCAAGGGCGGGAACGTGATCATGTTGCCGATTGAAAAGCCGTAAACGGCACAGCAGGCCAGCAGAACGGTCGGACTCGTGCTTTGGAGAAGCACGAACAGTGCCGCCGCCTGGCTCGTCATCGACGCCGCACAGGCGAGCCGCGGATCGAGCCGGTCGACGAACAGGCAAGCGACAGGCGGCCGACGATCGCCATCGCCGCCATGATGGTCACGGCAAGGCCGGCACTGGCGCGCCCGATCAACGGCTCCAGAAAGGTCACCTGGTGGATGATGAATCCCATCTGCGCCAGCAGCGCGATCGCGATCGGCAGCACCATGGTCCAGAACGCCGCATTGGCGAGCAACGCTTTGCGGGGATGGCTTGGTGCGGCCGCACCGCCGGCGCGCGGACGCCCGCCCGATGCCAGCGACATCCCGGTGGGCCAGCCGATGCAGGTCACGACCACCGGCAGCACCAGCACCATCATCGCGAGCGTGGCCGCCAGCATCGCGGAACGGAAGCCGATGCTGCCGGTCAGCGACAGCAGCAGCGGCGCGAGGATGATGCCGCCGCAGGTCGCGCCGTTGAAGGCGAGGCTGAGCGCGAGCCCGCGGCGGCGCTCGAACCAGGAATTCAGCAGGATCGCAATCACAACGGTGCCCATACCGGTCCAACCGACCGACATCAGCGCATAAGCGAGATAGAGCTGCCATGGCGTCTGCATCAGCGCCAGCAGCACCGTCGAGGCGCCGAGCGCCACCAGGCCGCACAGGATCAGCGAGCGCAACCCGATTCGCTCGAGCAGACCATCGGTGAAGACGACCAGCACGGAGGTCAGGAGAAACGAGAAGGTGCTGGCCGCGGAAACCAGCGTGCCCGGCCAGCCATGGGCACGCTGCAGCTCGGCGAGATAGACCCCCTGGCCGTAGAGCCCGAAACCGAACATGAAGAAGGCCATCAGGAAGCAGGCCAGCACGACGCGCCAGCCGCGGTAGTGCAGCGAGGATTCGTCAATATGGGTTGCCGCAATCGTCAAATCGGGCAGTCCATCGAATGGAACGGGCGCCGGATCGTGCCCCACAACCACCGGTTTTTCAAATGAAACATTGTAGCCAATTGTTGCGAGACGCGACGGCGGCAGGTGCCATGCATCAAACTTATGGGAATTCGCCGCCGAAAGATTGAGCGAGCGCATTGGCACGCCTGTGAGATGATGTAGGCTGTTGCTTCGCGACACTCGCGAGCGGCAAGCGCCGCGGCGCGCAGGGGGGCTCTCATGCCGAATGGCAACATCATCGTCACCGAAGAGCGCGGAACGCGCGTGATCACCCTGCGCCGTCCGGGCAAGAAGAACGCGATCACCCAGGACATGTACCGGGAGATGAGCCGCGCGATCGACACCGCCCAGAACAATCCGGACATCCGCTGCATGATCATCACCGGCGGCTCCGGCGTCTTCACCGCCGGGGACGACATCGACGATTTTCTCCACGCCGACGCATCGCGCCCCGAGATGCTGTCGAACGGCGCCAAATTCCTCTATTCCCTCGCCCTCAATGCCAAGCCGATCATCGCAGCCGTCGACGGCGCCTCGATCGGGATGGGCACCGTGATGTTGTTCCACTGCGACTATGTGCTGGCCTCGAACGCTGCGACCTTCTCCGCACCTTACATCCATCTCGGGCTCGTGCCGGTCGGTGCCGCCAGCCTCGTGATGCCGAGCACGATGGGCTACCAGCGCGCCTTCGCGCTGCTGGTGATGGGCCGGACCTTCACCGCCGCGGAGGCGCAGGCCGCAGGCTTCGTCAACACCGTGGTCTCGCCGGGACACACCGAGGTCGAGGCGCGCAAGGTGGCGCGCGAGATCTGCCGGCTGCCGGCCGAGGCCGTCGCAACCTCGCGCAAGCTGCTGCGCGCCCCGCCAGAGGAGTTGACCCGCCGCATCGACCAGGAAGGTCATCTGTTCGGCGAGCGACTGAAGTCGGATGAGGCGATTGCCGCGTTCAACGCATTCGCGAACAGGAAGAAGCGGTAGGCCCCTCCTCCCTCTCTCCTTGTGGGCTAGCGGCGAGACGGGTGAGCGAACGATGCCGCATCGAGGGCTCGGAGGAGGCCCCTCATCCGTCGCGGACTTCGTCCGCGCCACCTTTTCCCACAAGGGGAGAAGGAAGAAAGTGCGGCACGTTCACGACAATGCTTCGTGAAATCTTCGCGCGGACCGACTAGTGTCGGTTCCATGCGATACCGATCCATTCTCGCCGCACTCGCGCTGACCTGCGTCCTTCCCGCCTCTGCCCAGACCGCGGCCCCCGTCGAGCTGCGCATTCTCGCGATCAACGATTTCCACGGCAATCTGCGGCCGCCGCCGGGCGGCATCCGCATCAATGACCCTGAGGACAAGACCAAGAAAGTGATGGTGGCGGCCGGCGGCGCCGAGTACATGGCGACACTGGTGAAGCAGCTGCGCGAAGGGCGCAAGAACACCATCTTCGTCGCGGCCGGCGATCTGATCGGCGCGAGCCCGTTCCTGTCGGCGATGTTCCACGACGAGCCCTCGATCGAGTCGCTCTCGATGATGGGCCTTGCGATCAGCTCGGTCGGCAATCACGAATTCGACGAGGGCAAGGCCGAACTCTTGCGGATGCAGAACGGCGGCTGCCATCCGGTCGACGGCTGCCAGGGACCGCATCCCTTCACGGGCGCCAGATTCCGTTACCTCGCGGCGTCCACCGTCGAGACCGCGACCGGCAAGAGCGTGCTGCCGCCCTACGAGATCAGGGAGTTCGACGGCATCCCCGTCGCCTTCATCGGGCTGACGTTGAAGGAAACCGCCGGCATCGTCTCGCCAGCGGGCATTGCCGGGCTCGAATTCCGCGACGAGGCCGAGACGGTGAACGCGCTCGTGCCGCAGCTGAAGGCGCGCGGCGTCGAAGCGATCGTGGTGCTGATCCATCAGGGCGGCGAACCCGCCGGCGACTACAATGAATGCCCTGCCATCACGGGTCCGATCGTCGATATCGTCAAGAAGTTCGACCGCGCCGTCGACGTCGTCGTCAGCGGCCACACCCACCGCGCCTATGTCTGCGATATCGACGGACGGCTCGTCACCAGCGGCGACAAATTCGGCACGCTGGTCACCGCGATCGACCTCAAGCTCGATCCCACAACGCGCGACATCGTCGGCGCCAGGGCCGAGAATGTCATCGTCGCCAACGCTTCGCTGGCCAAGGATCCCGAGCAGACCGCATTGATCGACGCCTACGACAAGCTCTCTGCGCCGATCGCCAACCGGCCGGCTGGTTCGGCGACGCAGACGCTGTCGCGCGTGCCGAACGAGGCCGGCGAAAGCGCGCTTGGCGATATCATTGCCGACGCGCAATTGCTCGCAACTCGCGATGCGAAGGATGGCAGCGCTGTCATCGCGCTCACCAATCCCGGCGGCATCCGCACCGACATCGTTCCGAAGGAGAATGGCGCGATCACGTTCGGCGATGTCTTTGCCAGCCAGCCGTTCCGCAACCGCCTCGTTACCATGACGCTGACGGGCAGCCAGCTCAAGGACATGCTCGAGCAGCAATGGCTGGACCCGAAGCGGCCGCGGATTCTCCAGGTGTCGAACGGGTTCAGCTATACCTGGGATGCATCAAAGCCATTCGGCGAGCGCGTCAGCCTCGAGAACATGACGCTCAACGGCAGGCCGATCGAAGCTGGAAGCGGCTACCGCGTCACGCTCAACGATTACCTCGCCGTCGGCGGAGACGGGTTTACCGTCGCCAAGCAGGGCACGGCGCCGCAATATGGCGGCTACGACGCGGACGCGCTGTTCGCGTTTTTCCGGGCGCACGGGCCGATCGGCCCGCTACCGCCCACCCGCATCCTGCGCGTGAATTGATCCGGATCAAACGGGCGGCCCTTTGCCATTCCCGGCCAAGCGCTTAGATTGGGTTTTGCATTGCGTTTTGGCGCCCGATGCGCCAACCACGTCAAAAGCCCGCATCCCATGAGGCCGACCTGATGAGCACGCTTCTCCTTTCCCACAAGGCCTGCCTCGACCATGTCACGCCGCCGGGACACCCCGAGAGGCCGGATCGTCTGCGCGCGGTGGAAGAAGCTTTGTCGCACGAGCGCTTCCAGTTCCTGGCGCGCGAGGAAGCGCCGGAGGGCGATCTCGATCTCGTCACGCTCTGCCACAACGAGCATTACGTCACCGAGCTGCGCCACATCGCCCCGACGAGCGGGCAGGTCTATATCGACGGCGACACCTCGATGTCGCCGGGCACCTGGGAGGCGGTGATGCGCGGCGTCGGCGGTGCGGTGGCGGCGACCGAAGCGGTGATGGCGGGCCAGCATCGCAACGCATTCGTCGCGGTGCGCCCGCCCGGCCATCATGCCGAGATCGGCAAGCCGATGGGCTTCTGCTTCTTCGACAACGTCGCCATCGCCGCGCGCCATGCCCAGCGCAAATACGGCATCAAGCGGGCGGCCATCGTCGATTTCGACGTGCATCACGGCAACGGCACGCAGGACATCTTCTGGTCGGACCCGACCGTGATGTACTGCTCGACGCACCAGATGCCGCTGTTTCCAGGGACCGGCGCGAAGAGCGAGCGCGGCGACCACGACACCATCGTCAATGCGCCGCTCGCCTCCGAGGACGGCGGCCCGGAATTCCGCTCCGCGTTCGAGAATCTGATCCTGCCGCACCTCGAAAAATTCAGCCCCGAGCTCCTGATCATCTCCGCGGGCTTCGACGCACACTATCGCGATCCGCTGGCTTCGCTGAACCTGCGCGCGGAGGATTATGCCTGGGTGACGCGCAAGCTGATGGATCTCGCCGACAAGACCGCCGGAGGCCGCATTGTTTCGGTGCTCGAGGGCGGCTATGACCTGCAAGGACTGAAAGAATCTGTTACGGCGCATGTCGGCGCCCTGATGGGCGCTTGACGCACCCGCCACATTACGCCCGCAAAACTCTGCTTTCTCCAAGGTGAAGGCGAATCGGGCAATCGGAAACGGATATGGCCGAAAATACTCAAATCGACGTCTCCAGGCTCACCTTCGAGCGCGCGATCGAGGAACTCGAAACGATCGTGAAGCGGCTCGAAGAGGGCAAGGTGCCGCTTGAGGAATCCGTGACGATCTACGAGCGCGGCGAGGCCCTGAAGCGGCGCTGCGAGGAATTGCTGCGCCAAGCCGAGGCGCGCGTCGACAAGATCACCACCGATGCCAGCGGCCAGGCCACGGGCACTGCTCCGCTCGACGTCCAGTAATCGTCCGGAGTGAAGCCTAGACTTTCCCGCTCAGTCGCCTGACGACGCAGGCCCCCCCCCGCGAGACGCCTTCACGGGCGCGTGGACGCCGCTTCGTTTTCAGGATTGCACGGCGCCGTTCTCGAAAAGCATCGCGGTTTCCGTGCCGGCGGATCGATGCCGTCCCCCTTCTAGAATCGGCCGTTGAGGGCGAAAAAGCTCTCATTCAGGCCAAAAAAGCCTGCCAGGGAACGAGCAGGGCCGGAGCCACTTATCCCGGGCTACGGTTAACCAATGTGGCCCGCCAGTTACACCTGCATACCCACAATCGGTCCGGCGGGTTGGCTTTGGCCCAAGCTTTGGTGTAAAGCTGCGCGGAGTGTGGCTTTTTGCAAGCCTTGCGTGGGCACCGATCACCGACGGCAAGCGCTTCAAATTGCTAATGAAATTGGCTTGGGACGGACGAAGCCGATCTGAGTGACAGGGATCACAGAGACTGAACCGGAGCGCACCTAAGCTTACCTAAGCTTGAAGACGGGGCATTCCCCGTGCAGGTGGCTCCGACGGTTTGAGGACTCGCGCTGCGCCGATATTGTGCAAACCCATCGCGCACCGGAATGACCTTCCGGCGCTGACAAATTGGAAATCGCCGTGAACGCATACAGTAAGACGCCGCTTCTCGACACCATCCGGACGCCGGAAGACCTGCGCAAGCTCAAGGTCGAGCAGATTCGCCAGGTGGCCGACGAGCTGCGGCAGGAGACCATCGATGCAGTCTCGGTGACCGGCGGTCACTTCGGCGCAGGCCTCGGCGTGGTCGAGCTCACAACGGCGATCCACTACGTCTTTGACACGCCGCGCGATCGGCTGATCTGGGACGTCGGCCACCAGGCCTATCCGCACAAGATCCTCACCGGCCGGCGCGACCGCATTCGCACGCTGCGCACCGGCGGCGGCCTGTCCGGCTTCACCAAGCGCAGCGAGAGCGACTACGATCCGTTCGGCGCGGCGCATTCCTCGACCTCGATCTCCGCCGGCCTCGGCATGGCCGTGGCGCGCGACCTCTCCGGCGGCAAGAACAACGTCATCGCCGTGATCGGTGACGGCGCGATGTCGGCCGGCATGGCCTATGAGGCCATGAACAATGCCGGTGCGATGAACTCGCGCCTGATCGTCATCCTCAACGACAACGACATGTCGATCGCGCCGCCGGTCGGCGCCATGAGCGCCTATCTGTCGCGGCTCTACTCGGGCAAGACCTATCGCACGCTGCGCGATGCCGCCAAGCAGATCAACAAGCGCCTGCCCAAGATACTCGCCAACCGCGCCAATCGCGTCGAAGAATATTCCCGCGGCTTCATGATGGACGGCGGCACGCTGTTCGAGGAGCTCGGCTTCTACTATGTCGGCCCGATCGATGGCCACAATCTCGACCATCTGCTGCCCGTGCTGAAGAACGTCCGCGACATGGAGACCGGCCCGATCCTGGTCCATGTCGTGACGCAGAAGGGCAAGGGCTACGGCCCGGCGGAAGCGTCCGCGGACAAGTACCATGCCGTCGTCAAGTTCGACGTTGCGACCGGCACCCAGGCCAAGGCCAAGCCGAACGCGCCGGCCTATCAGAACGTATTCGGCCAGAGCCTCGTCAAGGAAGCGCAGAAGGACGACAAGATCGTCGCCATCACCGCGGCGATGCCGTCGGGCACCGGCGTCGACATCTTCAACAAGGCCTTCCCCGACCGCACCTTCGACGTCGGCATCGCCGAGCAGCACGCGGTGACGTTCGCCGCCGGTCTTGCGACCGAAGGCTACAAGCCGTTCTGCGCGATCTACTCGACCTTCCTGCAGCGCGGCTACGATCAGATCGTGCATGACGTCGCGATCCAGAGTCTGCCTGTCCGCTTCGCGATCGACCGCGCGGGCCTCGTCGGCGCCGACGGCGCGACCCATGCCGGCTCGTTCGACAACGCCTATCTCGGCTGCCTGCCGAACATGGTGATCATGGCGGCGGCGGATGAGGCCGAGCTCGTGCACATGGTGGCGACCCAGGTCGCGATCAACGACCGTCCGAGCTCGCTGCGCTATCCGCGCGGCGAAGGTCGCGGCGTCGAGATGCCCGAGGTCGGCATTCCGCTCGAGATCGGCAAGGGCCGCATGATCCGCCAGGGCAGCAAGATCGCCCTGCTCTCCTTCGGCACCCGCCTCGCCGAATGCGAGAAGGCCGCTGATGAGCTTGCCGCCCACGGCCTGTCGACCACGATCGCCGATGCGCGCTTCATGAAGCCGCTCGACACCGAGCTGGTGCTCAAGCTCGCGCGCGACCACGAGATCCTGATCACGATCGAAGAAGGCTCGATCGGCGGCTTCGGCTCGCATGTCGCGCAGTTCCTGACGGACCAGGGCGTGCTCGATACGGGCATGGTCAAGTTCCGCTCGATGGTGCTGCCCGACGTGTTCCAGGACCACGACACGCCGGCGGCGATGTACGCCCGCGCCGGCCTCGACGCCAAGGGCATCGTCGCCAAGGTGTTCGAGGCGCTCGGCAAGGATGTGAAGACCGAGACGGTCAAGCTGGCCTGATGGTTTCACCTCTTTCGCTTTTCTTGCGGGAGAGGTGACGCTCAGCTTCGGGTGGGGCTTTCTCCTGTAGAAAGTTCTTCCTCGCGGAGACACCCTCTCCCTGAGCCTTCCCCGCAAGCGAGGGAGGGAGCAGAGCATGCGCCGTGGCGCAGATCTCGATCCCAGCACTTCTCGCTTCATGAAAATGTCGGCCGTGTCAGCCAACCGCTGGTGGTGCCGGTCATGATGCGTCCATCGATGTCCAGCACGATCTGCCGAGTTCGAGGCTTGAGTCCGGATGGCGGCCGCGCGATTGATCGCTACATTAAAGCGCGATGAGATTTGGATGAATCGTCATCGCGCTTTAGCTTGTTGTTTACGCATGATCTTTCCGGAAAACCGCTTCGCACTTTTCCGGATCATGCTTTAGCGTTTCACCGCCCCGGAGATCCGATGCCCCGTCCCCGCAAGCGCGCTGATACATTGCTGGTCGAGCGCGGCCTGTTCGAGAGCCGGGCGCGTGCACGCGCGGCGATCGAAGCCGGGCTCGTCACGGCTGACGACAAGCAGGTTTCGAAACCGTCGGAGACGATCGCTGAGGACGCGGTGATCCAGGCCGAGCCCGCGCACCCCTACGTCTCCCGCGGCGGCCTCAAGCTCGCCGGAGCGCTGGAGCGCTACCCGATTGATATCGAGGACCACGTCTGCCTCGACGTCGGCGCCTCCACCGGAGGCTTCACCGAGGTGCTGCTGGCGAACGGCGCCAGCCTGGTGTTCGCAATCGATGTCGGCAGCAGCCAGCTGCATCCCTCGCTGCGCGATCATCCCAAGATCGTCTCGATGGAGGAGACCGACATCCGCAGTTACGAGGGCAAGCGCCTGCCGGCGCGGCCCGATGTGGTCGTCATCGATGTCAGCTTCATCTCGCTGAAGGCGGTGCTGCCGGTGGCACTGTCGCTGGCGGCCGCGCCGATGAGCCTGTTGGCGCTGATCAAGCCGCAATTCGAGGCGGACCGGAAGCACAACAAGAAGGGCATCATCCGCAACGCCGCCGTGCACCAGGAGATCTGCGACGACATCGCGGCCTTTGCCGCTTCGCTCGGCTGCACAGACATCGAGGTGTTCCCCTCCTCGATCACCGGCGGTGACGGCAATATCGAATTCTTTCTGGGCGCGCGCCGTGGTTGAACGGCTGACCATCGATCATGTCGGCCATCGCGGCGACGGCGTCTGCCTCGATGCCGGCGAAGCAATCTACGTGCCCTACACGCTCGGCGGTGAGACTGTCGAAGTCGATCACGTCGTGGGCCACCATCCCGACCGCCGCAAGCTGCTCGCGGTGGAGATCGCAAGTCCCGAACGCATTGCGCCATTCTGTCCGCATTTCGGAGTCTGTGGCGGCTGCGCCATCCAGCATTGGGCGGCCGAGCCGTATCGCGCTTGGAAACGCGATATCGTGGTGGACACGCTGGCGCAGGCCGGCGTCGATTGCGAGGTGGCGCCGCTGGTCGATGCCCACGGCGCCGGACGCCGCCGCATCACGCTGCACGGCCGGTTCGGCACGCATGACATCCTCAAGGTCGGCTTCTCCGCAACGAGCTCGCATGACGTCATTCCGATTCATCGCTGTCCCATCCTCGATCCCACACTCGAGGGCGCGCTCGATGCCGCCTGGGCACTGGCCGAGCCGCTGACCTCCAAGATGCCGGTGACGAAGCCGCTCGACATCCAGGTCACTGCGACCGCCAACGGCCTCGACGTCGACGTGCGCGGCTCCGGCCCGCTGCCGACGCCGCTGGTCGCGGCGCTGTCGCGTGTCGCCGAGCAGCATCGCCTGGCGCGACTGACGCGGCACGGCGAGCTGGTGCTGCAGCGCCTGCCACCGACGGTGAAGATGGGCCGCGCGGAGGTGACGCTGCCGCCAGGTTCATTCCTGCAGGCGACGGTGGCGGGCGAGGAGACGCTTGCGGCGCTCGTCACTGAGCGCATCGGCAAAGCCAAGGAGGTCGCCGATCTCTTCTGCGGCGTCGGCCCGTTCGCTCTGCGGCTCGCCGAGAAGGCCCGCGTCACCGCCTATGACAGCGACGCCGGTGCCATCGCGGCCCTCACGAAAGCCGCGCGCACACCGGGCCTGAAGCCGATCAGGTGCGAGCCGCGCGATCTGTTCCGCCGCCCCCTGGTGCCGCAGGAGCTGCGCGACTTCGACGCCGTGGTGTTCGACCCGCCGCGCCAGGGCGCGCAGGCGCAGGCGCTCAAGCTCGCCGCGAGCAAGGTGCGCGTCGTGGTCGCGGTGTCCTGCAACGCCGCAACCTTTGCCCGCGACGCGCGGCTGCTGATGGACGGAGGCTATCGGCTGGAAACGGTGGTGCCGGTCGATCAGTTCCGCCACACGCCGCACGTGGAGCTGGTGGCACGGTTCAGCCGATGACGCCGGACTCTACTGTTCGAGTATGATCTTTCCGGAAAACCGCTGCGCACTTTTCGGGACCGTGCTCTACGCCGACGGCTCGAATTGCGGCTGCCATCGCAACAGGTAGGACTGCAGCGAGCGCACCGCAATCGCCAACAGGATCCCGACGAACATCATGACGAAGATGGCGACCATCATCTCGCTGGCATTGGCGCGGGCCTCGGCCTCGATGATGAGCTTGCCGAGCCCGCGTTCGGCGCCGATGAATTCTCCGACGATGACGCCGATCAGCGCAAACGACACCGCCGGCAGCAGCGACGCAAACACCCAGGCGAGCGCGGAGGGAATCACGACCGTGCGCAGCACCGTGAATTCGCTGGCGCCGAGCAGACGGGCGGCGGCGATCTGATCGCGGTCGACCCCACGCGTTCCCTCGAAGGTGTTGAAGAACACCACGAAGAACACGACGAGCCATGCCGTCGCGATCTTGGAGAGATCGCCGAGGCCGAAGATCAGGATGACGAGGGGCACCAGCGCGATGCGCGGTATCGAGTTGAGCGCCACGATGTAGGGTCCGAACACGCGGGCAAGGAAGTCCGAACGGCCGAGGACCAGGCCGGCTGCGATGCCGCTCGCCGAGCCGAACAGAAAGCCCCACCAGGTGTTCTTCAGGGTGACGAGCGTCGCAAGCCACAGATTGTTGTCGCTGCCCGTGATGCAGGCGGAAAAGCCGGCCGCGTCGGAGAAGCAGCCAAGCCGCAGAAAACTTTGCCAGATCAGCGATGGCCTGGCGACGAAATAGGGATCGAGGATCTTCGGCACGTAGGCTTTCGGCAGCAGCGCCCTGCTCCATTCGAAGCCCCACTGCCAGATGACGAGAATGGCTGCGAGAATGGCCAGTTGCCAGAGCAGGATGACGGTGCGGCTGTTGGACATGATCAGTCGGCCCTGGTGCGGCGGAATTCTTCGCCGAGGGAATGCCAGATGTGGGAATAGAGGCGGCCGAACTCGGCGGTCTCGCGCACGGCCACGGGATCGCGCGGGCGCGGGATGGCGACGTCGAAATCTTCCTTGAGACGCCCGGGCCGCGCCGACAGCAGGATGATGCGGCTCGCCAGCGTCAACGCTTCGCCGAGATCGTGCGTCACGAACAGCACGGTCTGCCGCTCGCGCTCCCAGATCTCCAGCAGCGTCTTGTGCATCTCGAGCTTGGTGTGGGTATCGAGCGCACCGAACGGCTCGTCCATGAGCAGGATCTCGGGCTCCAGGATCAGCGTGCGCATCAAGGCGACGCGCTGGCGCATGCCGCCGGACAGCATGCGCGGAAAGCTCTGCGCAAAGCCCGAGAGGCCGGCCTTCTCGACGGCCGAAGCAACGCGGCCCGCGCGCTCGGTCTTCGGCAATCCCGCGATCTCCAGCCCATAGCCGATGTTCTGCTCCACGGTTCGCCACGGGAACAGCGTATCGCGCTGGAAGACATAACCCACCCTGGGGTTGACCTTGCCGGTCTCCACCGTGTCCTCGTCGATCAGGATGCGCCCGCCCGAGCGCGGCAGCAGCCCCGCGACCATGTTGAGCATGGTGCTCTTGCCGCAGCCGGATGGACCGAGCAGCGCGACGAATTCGCCCTGCTTGACCTCGAAGGACACGTCATCCACCGCGACGAACTCGCGTCCGGACGCGTTGAAGCGCTTGGCAAGCCCCTGCACGGCAATGCGCGTGCGCGCCGCCGCTGCTGGAACGTCGCCGCGCGCGAGCGCGAGGCCCTGGCCTGGCGGGGCGATCATTTGTATTTCGCCCTGGCCGTCTGAAGGAAGCTCATGTCGACGACATCCTCGTATCTGGTCTCGGGAATGTCGGTCCCCTTGCGGTACCAGGGCTTGGCGCCGCGTTCGAACGAAGCCCTGTCGATGACGCCGTCATAGGCCCAGGTCGACTTGTCGAATCCGAGCTCGGCGCTGACCGCGTCCGGATCTATCCCTGAGAAATATTTCGGCGTGACCAGCGCCTGCACCTCCGCGAGCGGCGTTGCCTTCACAAAGGCCATGGCGCGATAGATCGCGTTGACATAGGCCTGCACCATCGCCTTGTCCTGCTCGACCGTGTCCTGGAGCGTGTAGATCACCAGCACGGGCAGCGTCCCGCCGAAATCCTTTTCAAACACACCCAGCTTGGACGTGTCGTAGATCGTTTTGCCAAGGCCCTTTTTCTCGACCTCGACGATCCAGCTCGGCGGCGCCATGATGGCGTCGAACTGCTTGGTCTGCAGCGAAGGGAACATCGTGTTGGGCCCGCCGCCTGCGACCCAGTTCACCTTGCTGCTCAGCCCGCGCGCCTCGAACACATAAGTGCCGAACACCCAGGTGCCGGATCCGATGGCGGTCGCGGCGACGATCGGCTTGGCGCCATCCGCGCGCTTATAGTCCGCGAGCTTCTCGACCGAATTGATGCCGCTGTCATAGAGGTCCTGCCGGACCATGATGTTGGCGTAGGAGCATACCATCTCGGTCGCGAGCAGGATCTTGCACGGCTTCCCGCGCGCACCGAGCTGAAGTGGATGGCTGGCGTCACCGTGGGCGAACAGCGCCTGCCCTGCCGCCAACGTCTGGCGGCCGAATGTGCCGGCATTGCCGGTAACGAGCTTGGAATCGAGCCCTTCGTCCTTGAAGTACCCCTTCAGCTCCGCGATCATGCCGATGGCGTAGACCGGCGACACCGGCCCGAAGGCGAGCGAGACCTGCTTGGCCTCGGCGCGCAGCTGCCCCGGCAGCAGCGATGCGCCGGCCCATGCTGAGCCCGCGATCAGCGCCTGGCGCCTTGTCATGTTCATGTGCTCCTCCTCCCTTGGTTCTGCTCGATCGCGCCGATCGGTCAGGGCGGCGCGACCTTGACCGTCCCTGCTTGTCGCAGTGCTTCGATCTCATTCGGCGACATGCCGATCTCGCTCAGGATCTCACCGCTATGTTCGCCGATCCCGGGAGGATCGTAGCGGTTGGGCAGGCGCCTTCCATCCATGGAAATCGGCAATAGCGGCGTCTTGGCCTCGCGACCGTCGGGAAGCCGAATGTCGGTCAGGCCACCCGAACGGTTGAGATGCGGATCCTCGAAGAGATCGCCGGGCTTGTTCACCGGTGCATAAGGCAGATCGAGCTGCTCGAGGCGCGTGGCGAGATCGGCCTTGTCCCATTGCTCGAAAATCTTCGCGATCTCGGGGATCAGCCAGCTGCGATGATCGACGCGGTCGTTGCTCGTCGCAAAGCGCGGATCAGCGAGCCAGGCTTCGCGATCGAAGGCGCGGCAGAACGCTTCCCATTGCTCTTCACCGACGATGGTGACGAACAGTTTAGAGCCGTCCCGGGTGTCGAAGAGATCGTAGACCGGCCACGGGCTATCCTTGATCGAATACGGGATCGAGGGCTGACCGCTGACCACCTCGCACATCATGGCCTGCGCCATCAGGAACACGTTGTTCTCGTACAGCGCACTCTGGATGTAGCGGCCGCGGCCGGTGCGCTGCCGCTCGGCCAGCGCGGCCTGGATCGCGATCACGCCGAACATTCCGCCCATGACATCGTTGACCGAGGCGCCGGCGCGCATGGGACGGTCGGGCAAGCCGGTCATATAGGCGAGGCCGCCCATCATCTGCACGACTTCGTCGAGCGCCAGGCGGTTCTCGTACGGGCCGGGCAGATAGCCCTTGAGCGAGCAATAGATCAGGCGTGGTGCAAAGGCCGCGACACTCTCGTAGTCGAGGCCGATCCGCTTCAACAGGCCCGGCCGGAAGTTCTCGATCAGGACGTCGCTGTTCTCGATCAGCCTGCGCGCCACGTCCTGACCTTCCGCAGTCGACGTATCCAGCGCGATGCTGCGCTTGTTGCGGCTGTAGGTTGCAAAGAAGCCGGCGGCGGGCCCTTTGAAGGTGCGGGTGCGGTCCCCCTTGGGCGGCTCGACCTTGATCACGTCGGCGCCGAGATCGGCGAGGATCAGGCCGCAGCTCGGCCCCATCACCATCTGGCTGAACTCGATCACCCGAATGCCCGCCAGCGGACGAAGCTCCGATGCGGTCTCACGCGCAGCCATGGTCATGCCGCGCTCCGCAGAACCTTGGGAACACCGGCCTCGTGCAGATGCCCGGTCAAATGTTTTGCCGGGATATGGCGGGCGAGAATCTCGCGCGTCTGCATCAGGCGATCGATGTCGATGCCGGTCGAAAGTCCCATGCGCTCCAGCATGAACACCAGATCCTCGGTGACGATGTTGCCGCGCGCGCCGGGAGCAAAGGGACAGCCACCGAGGCCGGACACTGCGGCATCGAAGCGGCGAATGCCCGCTTCGAGGCCGGCGACGGCATTGGCAAGGCCGGCCCCGAGCGTATCGTGCAGATGCAGCCGCAGCGTCATTTGTGACCCGACCTCGCGCTGCACGCCAGCAACGATCTGCCGGACCGATTTCGGCGTCGCATAGCCGACTGTGTCGGCAAGCCCGATCTCATCGGCTTGGGCTTCAGCAAAACCGCGTGCCACACGGCATACGGCCGATTCGCTCACCTCACCTTCCAGCGAGCAACCGAAGGAGGTGGAGATCGCGCCCATCAAGAACGGCCGCTGATCCGCTGGCCGGGCGTCGATCGCGGCGCGGACCGCGCGAAATCCCTCGATCTGCTCTTCTATCGTGCGGCGCACGTTGGCGCGATTGTGCGTTTCGCTCGCCGAGATGACGAAATAGACGGCGTTGACGCCGGCCGCGATGGCGCGCTCGGCGCCCTTCTGGTTCGGCACCAGCGCGCCGATGGTCGCCGATTTGTGCGTGAGCGCATGCGCCATCACCACGTCGACGTCGGCGAATTGCGGCACGACCTTCGCCGGGACAAAGGAGCCGGCATCGATCTCGCGTACGCCCGCAGCGGCGATCGTGTCGATCAGCGCGCATTTGGCTTCGGTCGGAACGAAGGTGTCCAGGTTCTGGAGACCATCGCGGGGAGCGACCTCGCAAATGTGGACATCGGGCGTGCTCGCCATCTGAGCTCTCCCCTGACAGATTGTATATTATTGCATAAAAGAACAATCTGTGAGACAGTCTGTCAAGCCCTAAAGCTTGCGTGCACTGCAATGATCGCATCCGACAGTTCCCGACAGCGCAACGAGAAGAACGGTTCCGAGCGCGCCGAACATCTCGCCGGCCTGATCATGGCGCTCGCCCGCCGCGAGGGCATGAAAGCCGGCGACCGCCTGATCGAACAACGGCTTGCGGACGCGCTGGACCTTTCACGCGCGCCGATCCGGCTCGGCCTGAAGGCCCTGGAAGCGGCGGGGCTGGCGCGCGGCGAACCGCATCGCGGCTTCGTGCTGGCCAAGAATCCCACCAGCGGCGCCGCCCAACCGGCGCTCGCGGCCGTCAGGCGCAACGAGCAGGTATATGCGACCATTGCAGGCGATGTGCTCGCGAGCCGGCTCACAGCCAACGTCACGGAGGCTGAGCTGATGCGCCGCTACGGTCTGAGCCGGGCCGAGCTGCAGCGGCTGCTCGACCGAATCGCCGTCGAGGGCTGGATCGCACGCCTGCCCGGCTACGGCTGGCGCTTCGCGGAGACGGTCTCGAGTCCCGAAGCTCAAGCGCAGGCCAAGGCCTTTCGCGCGGTGATCGAGCCGGCGGCGATCTTGCAGCCCGGCTTTGCGCTGCCGCAGGAGGTGATCATTCGCTTGCGCGAACGCCAACAGCGCGTCTTCGACGGCGAACTCGAGAAGATGACGATCGGCGAGATCTTTCACTCCGGCTGCGAATTCCATGAAGAGATCGTCCGTGGCGCCGGCAATCCATTCTTCCTCGAAGCGCTCAAGCGCGTGAACTCGATCAGGCGCCTGTTCGCCTATCGCAGCTTCGCCGATCGCGACGGCATGCGGCGCCATGTGCGCGAGCATCTGCGCCTGCTCGACGTTCTGGAAACCCGACGCTACGCCGAGGCGGCGGACCTGATGGCCAGGCACTTGCAACGCCCGCTGGTGGCGGGCGTGTCGTGATGCTCAAACCGAAATTGCCCGGCACGCTGTCATGAGCCGAACGTCGCGGCGATCCTGACAACCGAACGCGCCGCGATCGCTGGGGTCGCCAACTATGTGCTCGAAGGCAACTCGGCGCAAATGCGCGACAAAGCATTCATGCGCGAGCTCGTCAGCTGGATCCGCTTCAACGAGGCGGAGGCGCTCGCGCGCGCTCTAGTTCTTTTTCGGAGCACGACCTTTTTGGAAAACTGTTTCACACTTTCCGGATCATGCTCTAGCGCCGCAAGCCGCCCAGCGCCGGAGACTCGCCGGGCAGCATCGAGGAGTTGATGTCGCTGTCCATGCGGCCCGATTGCTGCTGGGTATAGCCGACCCCGAACGACAGGCTGAGGTTGGAGGTCGGCTTGAATTCGACACCCGCAAAGCCGCCATAGCCGGGCGAAGCGCTGGAGGTGAGCGGCGCCAGTGAGCTGCCGATGCCGTTGCCGAACTTCAGTGTCTCGAAACCGGCGAAGAACGTGACGGGCATGCCGCCGGCCGTCTTGATGTTGTAGCCGAACTGCGTGCTGTCATAGGACAGCGCGCTGAAATTGCCGGCCGAACCGGCCTGATTGAAGCCGCTCGAGCCAAAATTGCCGCGCTCGCTGCCGACGAAGAAACCGTTCGCATAGCTGGTACGCCAAGCCGCATCGCCGGCGTTGAAGCTCGGAAAATTGCCGTAGTGGAAATCGGAGCTCTGGCCGGCGCCTCCACCGAGGCCGAAGGGCCCGCCGGGTATCCAATATCTCAGCGGCGCGACTTGCGCATGAACCGGCTCTCCGCCGAGACAGAGCACCGCGAGAGCTGCAAGGAGAGATGAACGTGCAAGGTTGAACATTCAGATAACCGTCGAGAATTTCGCAAATTATACTCCTCGACCATCATCAAAGCCAGCAGAGTGACCGTGCCGGCGTCGCAGCCGCAGGTCTTCCGGGGAACCGCATCTGATGCCGCCTGATCCCTTGCTCACCCGCCTGACATTCGCTCTTGCCGACGTACCGGGCGTTCAGGCTGTCGTGCTCGGCGGCTCGCGCGCGCGGGGCAGTGCACACGCGGCGTCGGACTACGATATCGGCCTCTATTTCAAGACGGCGATTCCGCTGGACACCGAACGGGTGCTGGCCGCCGCGAAGGACATTGCTGACGATCCCGCCACTACGACCGTGACGCCGGTCGGAGAATGGGGTCAGTGGATCGTCGGCGGCGCCTGGCTTTCGGTGGAGGGCCGCAAGGTCGACCTGCTCTACCGTGACGCCGACGCGGTCGAGGCCGTCATGGAATCCTGCTGCGCCGGGGTGGTCACCATGGACTACCAGCCCGGCCATCCGCACGGCTTCTGCTCGGCGATCTGGATGGGCGAGATCGCGTATTGTCAGCCTCTGCACGATCCGAACGGCGTGATCGCTCGGCTCAAATCAATCGCGCTGCCCTATCCGCCGGCGCTGCGTGCGGCGTTGATCCGGCGCTTCCAGTGGGAAATCTCGTTCGGTGTCGAGAATGCGGAGCTTGCGGCGGCGCGCGGCGAGCAGACTCATGTCGTGGGATGCCTCTACAGGTCGCTCGCCTGCATCGCACAGGTCCTGTTCGCACTAAACCAACGCTATCTCATCAACGAAAAGGGCGCGCTTCAGGAGGCCGCCCGCCTGCCGTTGACGATCCCGCATCTGGCACAGCAGACCAACGAGGTCTGGCGGCTGATCGGCACCGGCGCCTTGGCGCCGGCCTGCGAGATCTTGCGCAGGATCGACCGGCAGTTGAAGCTGCTGACATCTTGAAAGCATGGAGAACCCGGCGACATCCGATAGTCCCCGTCACTTACGAGTGCGCAGGCAACATCGCCCGCGTCATCCCGGCGATCCACTATGCGCATCTGCCCCGCATCGTCGGACGTCACCGCGCCTTCGAGCTGCTGTTCACCGGCCGCGTCTTCAGCGCCATGGAAGCGCGCGAGCTCGGCGTGGTGAACCGCGTCGTCGGCGATGCGGAGCTCGAGCCCGAGGTGGTGAAGCTCGCCGCACAGTTCGCAGAAAAATCGGCCGCCGTGCTGCGGATGGGCCGGGCCGCCTTCATGCGCCAGATCGATCTCGATTACCGGCGCAGCATTGCAAGCGCGGTGGATGATTTCTGCAATGTCGCGACGTCGGACGAGGCGCAGGAGGGCCTGAAGGCGTTCGTGGAGAAGCGGCCGCCGAAATGGTGAGGACGGCAGCCTCAGGCGGTCTTGTCGACGGAGGACGACGAATCCGCCGGCGGATATTTCGTCACCGGGACCATGAATGATTTCGAGCCGACCTGATAGATGACCTTGCCGTTCTGTCCGTCGTCGGTCGCGATCTGCGTCTGCCCGAACATGATGACGTTCTTGTAGACGATGCCGGTGCCCTGGCGGGTGACACCGTCGGTGGTGACGCTGACCTGCGCTTCCTTGCCGTTGACCGAGAGCACCTTGAAGCTGGCGCTCTTGCCGTTGTCGGGGGAATAGCCGCCCCAGCTTCCCATGAGGCGGCTGTCAGAAGCCGGCGGGTCCTGCTTCTCGAGATTGGCGGCCTGCTTGCCAGCGCCCCCGAACGAGAACAGCAGCACCATGTTCTTGCCGTCCTTGGTGCCGACCGTGACCCCGCCAAAGGTGATGAGCGTCCCCTTGACCTCGCCAAAGCCGCGTTCGGTGTGGCCGTTATGGGTGTACTCGACCTGCGCCCGGGACCCGCGGATGTTCACGACCTTGAAGCCGACGGGCTGGTTGTTGCCCACCCAATTGCCCTTCCAGTCACCGATCAGCGCGCTCTGGTGATACAGCCGCTCGTTGGCGGGAGAAATCTGGCTGGTGCTCGACGTGACGATGGCCATTGGATTGCTCGGTGGACGGGTGCGATGACCCCGCTCTCATTCGCGCGTCCGACAGCAAAGTCAAAACAGCGATCGGAAACGAACTGAATCGACCGGATTAGGGCCATGTACCGGTTAACGAGCGGTTAAATTCAACCGCCGGGCGAGATGAGGCGAAACGTCCCAACGGGTTGCGCTAACGTCCCCAGCGATCCGACCAGATCTTCTCGCCAATCAGGCAGTTGACGCGCGGCTCCTTGTCGGCAACGCGCATCACGGGACGCTCCGGCGTGCGGCCGGCGACTTCCATCAGCAGCTTGGTGCGGATCGCTTCCTTGAACTTGTCGCGGTCCTTGATCGGGATGACAAAGGAGCCGGGACCTCCGATGACGCAGTCTTCGTAATAGAAATCGAGATTGTCGATATCCATCGTCGAATAGGACGGTTCCTTGACCATGATCGGCAGGCCGTTGATGATAATGCCCTTCTCGAGCGCGGCATCGCGCGCCACGGTGACCGGACCGCCATTGTTGTTGGGACCGTCGCCGGAAATGTCGATGACACGGCGCAAGCCCCGATAGGGATCTTCGTCGAAGAGCGGCATCGCGAAGGTGATTGCGCCGGAGATCGAGGTGCGCGAAGCGCGCCGGATCGGCGTCTTCATGATCTCGGCGGCGACCGCATCCGCCGTCTCAGGTCCGTCGATCAGCCGCCAGGGAATGATGACTTTCTGGTCGCTGGAGGCGGCCCACTCGAAATAGGTCACCGCGATGCGGCCGTTCGGGCCGAGCTTCAGCGCCTGCAGGAACTCCTTCGACTGGATTGCCTGCGCATAGCCCTCGCGCTGGATCGCGAGCTCGTCCATGTCCATGGAGTAGGACACATCGACCGCGAGGATCAGCTCGATATCGACCGTCTGCGCGTCCTTGTCAGCCGCAAGCCGCTGCGGTTGATTCTTGGACGATTCGAATTTGGGTCCTGGTGCCGCGATGCCCGCGACGTCCCCCCCGGCTATGATGCCGGCCACCAGCACAGCCCCGATCGAGAACAGCAAACGCATCGCAGTCTCCCGTCGTATGACGCGATGGTGACATGCAATCGGCTTGCCGCAAAGGCCGAAGATCGCTTCCGCTTCACATTCGAGTTAAGGAATTGGCGCGACGTCACGCAAAGCTGCCGCCATGTTGCCGCGCTTGCGTCACCGGAACACGCGCGATCTCGCGGGCTGTCATTCCTGGACTCGCAAAGCGAGAACCCGCAATGACGGTGCCAGTGGAGACACGCACCCCGCCCACTTGTCCGGCACGATTTCCATGCTAGGGTTGGCTGCACAGATGGGGATGGAGTCCCCCGACAACCGCCCGGCGGTCGATGACCTCGTGGGCTGATGACTCCTGCTTGAGGAGAGGTAATCTTTGGGCCTCTGCCTTTGGCGGGAGCATGGACATACCCGCCGATGGCGGGTTTTTTGTTGCCTGGTGGCGAGGGCCAGGAGAGGGAGAAGGCAAAGACGTGACGATGACGACATCGAAGGCTGCACGCGCCACGCTGCCCAGGGGGATTTGGGTGCTCGGCTTCGTCTCGATGCTGATGGACATCTCCTCCGAGATGATCCACGCGCTGCTGCCGGTCTATCTCGTCACCGTGCTTGGTGCTTCCACGCTCACCGTCGGCTTCATCGAGGGCATCGCGGAGGCGACCGCCTCGATCACGAAAATCTTCTCCGGTGCATTGTCGGACTGGCTCGGACGCCGCAAGCTGCTCGCCGCGCTCGGCTATGGGCTTGCCGCCTTCACCAAGCCGCTGTTCCCACTCGCGCCCAGCGTCGGATGGCTGGTCGCGGCGCGCTTCATCGATCGTGTCGGCAAGGGCATTCGCGGCGCGCCGCGCGATGCGCTGATCGCCGATATCGCCCCCGTCGGCCTGCGCGGCGCGAGCTTTGGCCTTCGGCAATCGCTCGACACCATCGGCGCGTTCGTCGGACCGCTCGTGGCGATCAGCCTGATGTGGTGGACGGCTGACAATTTTGCCCTCGTGTTCTGGGTGGCGGTGCTGCCGGCATTCCTGTCCTTTGGCTTGATCGCGTTCGCGGTGGACGAGCCGGAGCCGGATCCGAGCCGGAAACCTGCAGAAAACCCGCTCAATCTCGCCGCGATGCAGCAGCTCGGAGGGGTCTATTGGCGTGTCGTGGCGGTCGGAATCGTCTTCACGCTCGCACGCTTCAGCGAGGCCTTCTTGATCCTGCGCGCACAGAACATCGGGCTCAATGCGATGTGGGTCCCGGCGGTACTGGTGCTGATGAACATCGTCTATGCCCTGTCGGCTTATCCGGCCGGCGTGCTGTCGGACCGGATCAACCGGACCGGCCTGCTCGCGTTCGGCCTCGTTTTCCTCGCCGGCGCCGACCTTGCGCTGGCGCTGCTGCCGAATTTGGCTGGCCTTGCGCTCGGCATCGTGCTGTGGGGCCTGCATATGGGATTGACGCAAGGGCTGCTCTCCGCCCTCGTCGCGGATGCGGCACCGCCGGATCTGCGCGGCACCGCGTTCGGCTATTTCAACCTGTTCACCGGGCTCGCCTTGCTGGCCGCGAGCGTGATCGCAGGCGCCTTGTGGGACGCCTATGGTCCGGTAGGAACGTTCCTTGCGGGGCTCGGCTTCGCGCTGGTCTCGCTGGTGGGGCTGCTCGCCGTCGGCAAGGATCTGGCAGTAGGGGAGAAGTGATGACGGGGGGCTGTTCATCTTGCTGAGCGGAGCAATTGCGATCGTGATCGGCAGCGCGCTGGGCGGCTGCGCGCGCTATTTCGTCTCCGGTGCGATCGCGCGGCGGCTGGGCGAAACGTTTCCGTGGGGCACCATGACCATCAACGTCACCGGCGCCTTCCTGATCGGTATTTTTGGCGCACTGGCGGCGCATCCGGGCTCGGTCTTCGCATCACCCACACCATGGCTGTTCGCGGTAACAGGGTTTCTCGGCTGCTACACCACGGTGTCCTCGTTCAGCTTGCAAACGCTGACGCTCGCGCGTGGCGGCGAGCCGCTCTCGGCGCTCGGCAATGTCGCCGCCTCGGTGGGGCTGTGCCTCGCCGCCGTCAGCTGCGGCTTCCTCCTTGCGGATCGTCTGGGAGGCTAGAGGCTGATGAGCCCCCCTTCCCCTTTTGCCGAACGCTGGCGCAGCTTCGTGCTCTATGCCTGGGTTGCTGCCGGCAGCATCGTCGGCGGGGTGACGCGCTATCTTGTGGGGCTCGCGCTCGATACCGGCCCCGGCTTTCCCTTCGCGACGCTCTTCATCAACGCGACGGGATCACTGATCATCGGCTTCTACGCCACGCTGACCGGCCCCGACGGACGCGTGCTGGCGCGGCCTGAGCACCGGCAGTTCGTCATGACCGGCTTTTGCGGCGGCTACACCACGTTTTCGACCTTCAGCCTGGAAACTTTCCGCCTGTTTCACGCCGGCATGAAATGGACGGCGCTCTCTTACATCACGGCGTCCGTCATCTGCTGGCTGGTATCGGTCTGGGCAGGCCATATGATGGCAAGACGCTATAGCCGCTTGGCAAGGAGCTGACCATGCAAATCCCCGATCAGGCTGTTTTATTGCGCATCTTCATCGGCGAGAGCGATCATTTCGACGGCAAGCCGCTGCATGAAGCGATCGTGATGACCGCGCGCGAACGGCACCTCGCCGGCGCCACCGTGCTGCGTGGTCCCATGGGCTTCGGCAAGTCCAGCCGGCTGCACACCTCGAAGATCCTGCGGCTGTCGGAAGACCTGCCGCTGTTGATCGAGATCGTCGACAGCGAGGATAACATCAACGCATTCCTGCCCATCCTGGACGGCATGATGTCGAGCGGGCTGATCACCTTGGAGAAGGTGCAGGTCCTGCAATATGGTGCGAAAGCCGCCGGCTGATCGCCCGGCAGGGAACCCAAGCCGCCGTGTCCAGGAGGCGGAATGAACGACGCCGTCACCAAGCCGAAAACCAGGACGAAGACCAAGGTCGAGCGGCCGCGGCTGCACAAGGTCATCCTGATCAACGACGACTACACCCCGCGCGAATTCGTCACCATGGTGTTGAAGGCCGAATTCCGCATGACCGAGGATCAGGCCTACAAGGTGATGATTACCGCCCACAAGCTTGGCGCCTGCGTCGTCGCCGTGTTCACCAAGGACGTCGCCGAGACCAAGGCCACGCGCGCCACCGACGCCGGCCGCGCCAAGGGCTATCCGCTGCTGTTCACGACGGAGCCGGAAGAGTAGCGCTTCGTCTTGCGACAATGAACGACATTCAGCTCATTGCACGTCACGCCATCACCACCGGCGTTTCCTCGGCGAGCCCATAAACGCGCTGCGCCTTGGAAAATCCCGCGATCGGAAATTCGCCGAGCTCGCGCCAGTCGTGGCGGCAGACATTGGCAAAACCTTCCGAGGCGACGACAGTCCGCCCCAGGCGACCCGTGATCTTCTCCAGCCGTGCCGCGAGATTGACGGCGGGGCCGATGCAGGTGAAATCGAGACGGTTGCCGCCGCCGATATTGCCATAGAGAATGTTGCCGACATGCAGTGCGACGCCGAAGCGGAAGCGCTCGACGACCTCGCCGACAGGAAAGGCGAGCGCCTCGACGCTGGCGCGGGACTCGCGCGCTGCCTCCAGCACCCGCGCGCAGACATGCGCGGCATCGCCGACATATTCGTCGATCGGAAACACCGCGAGCAGGCCGTCGCCCATGAATTTCAGCACCTCACCGCCATGGCCGCGGATCGCGGTGACCTGGCAATCGAAATATTGGTTGAGGATCTCGACCACGGTCTCGGCCGGCAGCCGGTCCGACAGTGCGGTGAAGCCGCGCAGATCCGAAAGCCAGATCACCGCCTGCATGGTGTCAGTGTGACCGCGGCGGATCTGGCCGCCGAGAATGCGCGCGCCGGCGCGGTTGCCGACATAGGTGTCGAGCAGCATCTCGGCGGTACGGCGCAGGCTGATGATCTCGCTGACGCGCGCGAGCGGCGCTATGATGCTTCGGATCGCCGCGATGTCATCGTCGCTGAATCCGCCGGGATCCTGCGTGACCCAGCTCGTCGCGTGGATGGAGCCATCGAGAAAAGGCACCGGCACGGCAACATAGTCAGTCGCGCCTTCGGCGCGCATGTCCTCGATGAACGGGAATCGCTTGCTGTCGGGATCGTTCACCCGTCCCCTGACCTCCAGCCCCTGCTGAAACACGATGCGGAGCGGACTGCGGGCGAATTCGGGGGCATCCAGAATGTCGAAATCGACACTGCCGATTTCGACCTCCTCACCCTGCCGCCAGATGAAGTTGCGGCCGAAGATCTCCGGATGCAGCGTGCGGATGAAGATGCCGAACCGCCACAGCGGCAGGCCGGCGGCGACCATACGTTCGCAGAAATCTGCGATCATCGCGGCCGGCTCCACCGACGACCGGGCGCCGTCGATCAGCCACTTGGAGATGCGCTGGAGCTCGGAACTTTCCATGAGCCCATTTGCCGACGGACGACGGGCCGCGTCAAGCCGATCTCGCCGCGCGGCTGTCCGTGCCGATGCGAGTGATGACAAGCCATGCGAACAGCAGCACGCTCAATCCAACGACAATGGATGCGGCGCCGAGTACGGGCTCGGCGGCCTTGATGCCCCAGAGTTTGAGCAGCAGCGCGCCGAGCATCACGGGAACACCGACATTGTGCATCCAGAATTGCGCGCCGGCGGCGCGTCCCGTCGCGACCGAGGGATAGGCCTTGGCTGTCAGCCCGAATAACGCCATCGAGACCCACCCGAGCAGGTTGATATGGGCGTGGAGCGGGAACAGCGAATGGTCGCCGGACGCGCCCATCACGACGCCGAGGATGACCCCGGCGGCGAAATAGATGGCCGCCAGCCGGAGCCAGGCGCGGGCACACGGATTGTCGGTCATGATGTCCTCCTCGATGATCGATCTCCTGCTCATGCGGCCTGCGGTGCGTTGAGCTGGTTGAGGATCGCCGCGAAGTCTAGCCAGACGTTTTCGCGCTTGATCTGCCCGTCGGGCGCCATGTCGAACACGTGCAGCAGGCGAAAGCTCAGCTTGCGTCCGTGGCCAGGAATCCCGAACGGCGCGCCGGGCGCCGTTCCTTCCCACAGGCTCTCGTCGACCACGAAATCCGGCCCGTAGTAACGTCGCAGCGTGGTGACCTTTTCGCCGGAAAGGTCGGCGAACAAAGCGTCGTAGAAGCCGCGCGCCGCGGTCTTTCCGTGGACCGGGCCGGTGGGATATCCGACGACGTCATGCTCGACGTCATCGACCATCGTGCTCAACACGCCATCAACGTCGTCTTCGGCCTCAAAATGAAAGTGGCGGTCGATCATGCGATCAAAGGTTTTCTTCAATTCGTCGTTCATCGGTTTCCCTTTGCTGGGACAATTCGCTATAGTGAGACAAAGTCCCTTAATAAGACACGTGTCTCACATATGCCCGACAGGAAGTCAAGCCGGAGCGCGCATCGGACTCAGATCGAGACCGATAGCCGCGCAAACCAGAAGCGCCGCACGCGCCAGGCCCTGATCGACGCCGCGATGGCGTTTCGCGACGAAGGACGCAACCCGACATTTGCCGAAGTGGCAGAGCGCGCGCTGGTCTCGCGCGCCACCGCCTATCGTTATTTCTCTTCGCTCGAAGCCCTGATCAGCGAGACGGCAACAGAACGCGGGCTTGTGGCCCTGGAGCGCATCTGGCGGCCCGGCGATGATCCGATTGACGGCATCTCGCGTGCATCACGCGAGATGATGAAGCTGATGTTGAGCGACGAAGTCGGTCTGCATGTGATGGAGCGCTCGTTCATGGCCGTGTGGCTCGACAACGATCCGGGCGCACGGCCGCCACGGCCCGGCCGGCGGATGAAATTCATCCTGCCAATCGTCGAGTCGCTGAAGGGGGAACTGTCATCCGCCGCACGCCGAAGCCTCGCCCACGCGCTATCGATGGTGATGGGCAGCGAGGCCGCTCTGGCGATACGCGACATCGGCGGCGCCAGCGTCGAAGAGGCACTCGCTGCCGCCGCCTGGGCGGCACAGGCGCTTGTCAATCAGGCCCGGATCGATGCTGCGGAAGCGCGACGCAAATAGGAGCGCGTATTTCCAGGGAGCGCTCTAGATCAGCGCCCGACCTGCCCGCGGTCGCGCAGGAAATGATCCGCCAGCACGCAGGCCATCATGGCTTCACCGACGGGGACGGCACGGATGCCGACGCAGGGGTCATGGCGGCCCTTGGTGAAGATTTCGGTATCGGTGCCCTGCCGATCGACGGTGAGACGCGGCTGCAGGATCGACGAGGTCGGCTTCACCGCGAAACGCACCACCACCGGCTGTCCGGTGGAGATACCGCCAAGGACTCCGCCGGCATGGTTGGACAGAAAGCGCGTGCCGTCATTGCCGGTGCGCATCTCGTCGGCGTTCTCCTCGCCGGTGAGCTCGGCGGCGCCGAAGCCGGCGCCGATCTCGACGCCCTTGACGGCGTTGATGGTCATCATCGCAGCCGCGAGATCGGAATCGAGCTTGGCGTAGATCGGCGCGCCAAGACCTGCCGGCACGCCTTCGGCGACGACCTCGATCACGGCACCGATCGAGGAGCCGCTCTTGCGGATGCCGTCGAGATACGTCTCGAAGAACGCGGCCTTGTCCTTGTCGGGACAGAAGAACGGATTCTTGGCGATCTCGTCCCAGTCCCACTTGTCGCGGTCGATCTTGTGCGGGCCGATCTGCACCAGCGCGCCCCGCACCTTCACGTCGGGCAGCACTTTTCGCGCGATCGCGCCGGCGGCAACGCGCATCGCGGTCTCGCGCGCGGAGGAGCGCCCGCCGCCGCGATAGTCGCGCAGGCCGTATTTGGCCTCATAGGTGAAGTCGGCATGACCGGGACGAAACTTGTCCTTGATCTCGGAATAGTCCTTCGAGCGCTGGTCGGTGTTCTCGATCAGGAGCCCGATCGGGGTCCCCGTCGTCACCTGCACGCCGGTCTCCGGATGCGCCATGACGCCGGACAGGATTTTCACCTGGTCCGGCTCCTGGCGCTGGGTGGTGAAGCGCGACTGTCCGGGCCGGCGGCGGTCGAGGTCCTTCTGGATGTCGGCCTCGGTGAGCGGAATCATGGGCGGGCAGCCGTCGACCACGCAGCCGATCGCCACCCCGTGGCTCTCGCCGAAGGTGGTGACGCGGAACATATGGCCGAAGGTGTTGAAGGACATTCGAACTGCCGCCTCGCGTTGACGTTTTAAATAAACGTTGCTTGTCGACGTTCGTAGCCCTGAGGGGCATGGCGTTCAACCCCGTTCCCGTCATTCCGGGGCGCCCGAAGGGCGAACCCGGAATGACGAAAAACTCAGGCTTAACTAAACTTCTCCAGCCTCCGGTCGCGGAACACGTAGACGGCGCCCTGCTCGATATAGAGCTCGGCGGCGCTGGCGGGGGTCTCGATGCCCAAGGCCACCATCAGGGCGCGGCAGGTACCGCCATGGGCGACCGCGACGGTATCGACCAGAAGCGAGTCGTACCAGTCGAGCATGCGGAGCTGCACGGCCGCATAGGTCTCGCCGCCGCTTGGCGCCACCGTCCACTTGTCAGCAAGGCGCCTTGCATAGACATCGGGATCTGAGGCCTCGCTTTCCGCCAGCGTCAGCCCCTCCCAGACACCATAACCGATCTCGCGCAGGCGGTCGTCGAGGGAATAATCGGCGGCCGGTAGCGCGAGCTTTCCGCGCAAAAGCTCCATGGTCTGACGCGCACGTCCGAGCGGGCTCGACACATAGGGCAGGGCCGCTCTATCCTTGCCCTCGCGCTTGAACAGATCGGCCAGAACGCCGGCAGCATGCACCGCCTGACCGCGGCCGCGTGCGTTCAGCGGGACGTCCCTGGTGCCCTGGAGCCGGCCGAGCGCGTTCCATTCGGTCTCGCCGTGGCGAAGGAAGTAGATCGTGGGCACCGGCATGTCGGCTGAACGTTAATCCTTGCCACCCAGCGCGATATCGGGTGCGTCCGGGCGCTTCATGCCCAGCACATGATAGCCGGAATCGACATGATGCACCTCGCCGGTGACGCCGCGCGAGAGGTCGGAGAGGAAATACAGCGCGCTGCCGCCGACGTCCTCGGTCGAGACGTTGCGCCGCATCGGCGCGTTATATTCGTTCCACTTCAGGATGTAGCGGAAATCGCCGATGCCGGAGGCGGCGAGCGTCTTGATGGGGCCTGCCGAGATCGCGTTGACGCGGATGTTCTTCTCGCCGAGATCGGCGGCGAGATAACGCACGCTGGCTTCCAGCGCCGCCTTGGCCACGCCCATCACGTTGTAATGCGGCATCCATTTCTCGGCGCCGTAATAGGAGAGCGTGATCAGCGAGCCGCCATCCGTCATCAGCTTCTCGGCGCGCTGCGCCACGGCGGTGAACGAATAGCAGGAGATCAGCATCGACTTCGAAAAGTTCTCCTGAGTGGTGTCGACGTAGCGGCCGTCGAGCTGCTCGCCATAGGCGATCGCATGCACCAGGAAATCGATCTTGCCCCACTTCTCCTTCAGCACCGCGAAGGCGGCATCGATGGTCGCGGCATCCGTGACGTCGCAATGGCCGAGCACGAGACCACCGATCTCGGCGGCAAGCGGCTCGACGCGCTTCTTCAGCGCATCGCCCTGATAGGTGAAGGCGAGTTCGGCACCGGCGGCGTGGCATGCCTTGGCGATGCCCCAGGCGATCGAGCGGTTGTTGGCAACGCCGAGGATCACCCCGCGCTTGCCTTGCATCAGACCTGAATTCTGCGCCATTTTTGAACGTCCCGTCGAGCTCTCGTTGAGGTCTGGAGGTACACCAGCCCTCCCCTGCGGTACAGCCCTAATCCGCGGCGTTAACGCTGTTTCGAGTGCCGGAATAGCCGTTCCGCTCGGGTGTTATGATGGTTGAGGCGCTCGCGCCGAACGCCAGGAACGTCAAGACCTCAATGAATGCGTTTCGCCAGAGTGTGGAAGCCATGATCCCGGCGTTGCGCCGCTATGCCCGTGCGCTGACGCGCGATGCGGATGCGGCCGACGATCTGGTGCAGGACACATTGGTACGGGCGCTGCGTTCCGAGCGGCTGTTTCTCGGGGGCGACGTCAGGAGCTGGCTCTATACGATCCTGACCAACCTCAACAAGAACCGGCGGCGCTCGCTGGCAAGGCGCCCGCAATTCATGCCGCTGACGGAGAACAATCCGGATGCCAGCGGGACCGAGGCCGAAGGACGCGACATCGAGAAGGCGCTGGCGACGCTCGTCGAGGAACAGCGTTCGGTGCTGCTGCTGGTGATGCTGGAAGGCATGAGCTATCGCGAGGTCGCCGACATCCAGGGCGTGCCGATCGGCACCGTGATGTCGCGCCTGGCGCGCGCCAGGGCCCACGTCAAAGCCTCGCTGGAGGGCGAGCGCCCGGCGCTCAGGCGGGTGAAATGAGGACAGGGTGATGCATCGCGTTTCGCGCGCCCGCAGACTGCAGAGGACGCGAGCGAAGTTGAGCCACGAACGATTTTTTGGGCCGCAGAGCCAGAGACGACCGATATGAACGACCGCAAAATCCCAGTGACCGAGGACGAACTGCACGCCTATGTCGATGGCGAGCTGCCGGCCGAGCGCCGCGCCGACGTCGAGGCCTTTCTTGCCGCCCATCCCGACGAGGCCGAGCGCGTGCAGTCCTGGCGTGCCATGGCTGAGATGCTGCACGCCCGCTACGATTCCGTCGCCCAGGAACCAGTGCCGGCGCGGCTGGAATTGGAGCGGCTGGAGCGCCGCCCGCGGCAATGGCTCTATGGCGCCGCCGCGGCCGTGCTGGTTGCTTTCGTCGCCGGCGGCACGGCCGGGTGGGTCGCGCATGGTGCTGCCAATGCGCCCTCAACCTTCCAGAGCTTTACGGCGGACGCGCTCGACGCCCATCGGCTCTATGTCGTCGAGGTCCGCCACCCCGTCGAGGTCGGCGGCAACGAGCGCGACCACTTGCAGGCCTGGCTGACCCGGCGTTGCGGCTGGACCGTGTTCGCTCCGAATTTGGAGGCGAGCGGGCTGAAGCTGGTTGGCGGCCGGCTCTTGCCGGGACCGAACGGCCCGGCGTCGTTCCTGATGTATGAGGGTGCCTCGGGCGAGCGGTACACGATCTACTCCGCCAAGACCGAGAATGGTGCAACGCAAATGCGCTACGCCAAAACGGACAAGGACGGCGCGCTGTTCTGGGCCGACCGCGGCGTCGGCTACGTCGTCAGCGGCAGCAGTGACCGCGACCGGCTGACCAGGGTGGCGCAGGCCGTCTACGACCAGGCGGAGAAAAACGGCACCTGAGCAACCGCATGAGCATGGTGCCCAGATTCCGTCATCGAAAATTTGGAATCAGGACATCGACGCGTCTCATTATCGCACCGGGTGTTCACGCGATTATGAGTGGCGTTCGATCCGCCGATCGACGCAGGCGGCCTCGATTGGGGTTTTTGGTACCGCGCTGGTCCCCCTCTCGAGGCCGCACCTTTGTCGGCTGCCCCGCCGGACAGCCGACACGTCTCAAATGTCCGCGTCGAAGCGCAATGCGCGCTTCAGCCGTATGTTGAGCATCATCCTTTAAGAGAATGCTCCGATCGTCGAGGTGGCCTCGGAATGGCGCCTTCTTGTTGTTTGCGCATGACCTCTTCGGAAGACCGCTGCGCACTTTCGCGCTAGCGCGGCCCTCCGGGTCCGGATCATGCTTAGCCGAGCCCACTCCGCGGATTGTAGGGATGTTGGTCCCGCCACCTCTCCATCAATGCCTCGAGCTCGGCGTCGTTCCCGTCTGGTAGCATAATCCTGATGGTCACCAAGAGATCCCCGGTTCCACCGGCTTTCGGCAGGCCCTTGCCCTTGAGGCGAAAGGTCCGGCCGCTGGAGGTGTTCTTGGGGACCGAGAGCTCGACGGCATTGCCGAGGGTGGGCACGCGGACCTTGCCGCCGAGCACCGCCTCGTAAAGCGTGACCGGCAGGTCGATCTTGAGGTCGGCACCCTCGACCTTGAAGAACGGGTGCGGCGCGATGTTGATCGTGATCAGGAGATCGCCGGGCGGATGGCCTGGCGCGCTCTCGCCCTGTCCCCGGAGCCGAATCTGCTGGCCTTCGGCGACGCCAGCGGGAATCTTGACGTTGAGCTCCTTGCCCGTCGGCAACCGGATGCGCTTCTCGCCACCCTTGGCCGACTCCTCCAACGAGACGGACATGGCCACGTTGACATCGAGATCGAGCCCGATGCCGCCGGTGTCGAACTCGAACTGTGCGCCGCCGCCGGCCCCCGGCCGCGCGCCCCGCATCCCGCCGCCGAACATGCTGTTGAGAATATCCTCGAACGCGCCGCCGCCCGGGCCGCCCGCACCGCCGCTCCGGAACGTATAGCTCTCGAACCCGCCGGGGCCCGCGCGGCCGCGTGGGCCGCCGCCACCCGGAAAGCCCTGGAAGCGCGGCTTGCCCTCGGCGTCGATTTCACCGCGATCGAACTGCTTGCGCTTGTCCTCGTCGCCGAGGATCTCGTTGGCCGAGTTGATCTCGGCAAAGCGCTCGGCGGCCTTCGGGTCACCCTTGTTGCTGTCGGGATGGTGCTTCTTGGCCAGCTTGCGATAGGCGCTCTTGATGGCGGCAGCGTTGGCGCTCCGCGGCACCCCCAAGACCTCGTAGGGGTCGCGCATTCGTCACGTCTCCTTCAAGAAATCGAATTGTTAAGGGCTCCCCACCCCACCTGCCGTTCATGTGGGAAGAGAGTGGCATTTTTGCAACTAGGAGCTTGCGCTGAACCTAGTTCCGCCACGGCTTTAGCGTACGAATCTCCCAACGGCCACGGCTGCTTTGGCAACCGGCGCCCTGGAGCCAGCTTTCAGTGCGGCCATTGACGTAGCTTGCCAGGAAATCGCGGCATTTGCGGCCGTCCTCGGCGGCATAGGACTGCGCGATCGGTGTCACCGAGCCGCGGGCGCCGGTCTCCGGATTCTCCCAGTGCTGGCTGGAATCCTTGTCGCCCTTGCTCAGGACGTCGGAGGCTGCGTTGCGGGTGAAGGCGAGATCGGTCTCGGTCGGCGGGGCATCCTTCGCCGGCCGCGCGATCGAGCCGGTGAGATCGCCGTCATCGGCTTTGGCATAGGCGCTGCTGTCGTTGCGGGAAAAGCTGCAGCCGCCGGTGCCAACCCCGATCAGAATCATCGTCATGACGAAGCCGGACGGCCGGATCGCCGATAGGCCAACGCGTCCCCATGCCCTATATAGGGCGGTAGCGGACAACAACGCGTTTTGGGCCGCGGGACGCAACTCGGACTCCAGACATGACCGACACGACCTCGATGAAACACCAGACACCCTTAACATCCGGTGATTTCACCGCTGCCGATGAGCCATTTGCGCTGTTCGAGGCTTGGCTGAACGAGGCGATCAAGAGCGAGCCGAACGATCCGAACGCCATGGCGCTCGCAACCGTCGACCCTGACGGACTGCCTGATGTGCGCATGGTGCTGATGAAGGGCTTCGATGCCGATGGTTTCGTCTTCTACAGCCACATCGCCAGCCAGAAGGGCCGCGAGCTCGCCGCAAATCCTAAGGCAGCATTACTTTTTCACTGGAAGTCGCTGCGCCGTCAGGTCCGCATCCGCGGCAACGTGACGCCGGTGACCGACGCGGAGGCCGACGCCTATTTCGCGACGCGCCCCAAGCAGGCGCAGATCGGCGCCTGGGCGAGCAAGCAGTCGCAAGAGCTGGAGAGCCGCTTCGCCTTCGAACAAGCCATCGCCAAGGTTGCGGCCAAATACGTCATCGGCGAAGTGCCGCGGCCGCCGGGCTGGAGCGGCTGGCGCATCACGCCCTTGCGTATCGAGTTCTGGCACGACCGCCCGTTTCGGCTCCACGACCGCATCGAATTTCGCCGTGACGCCGCCGGTCAGAAATGGTCCAAGACGCGGATGTATCCTTGAGCCTCATCTTGAATCTTGTCTCGAGCTTTGGGCCAACCTGAAAGATGTCCATGCCGCATTCGTCCAATGCACCGCGTCGTACGCTGCTTCTGACCGGAGCCAGCCGCGGCATCGGCCACGCCACGGTGATCCGCTTTTCCTCGGCGGGCTGGCGCGTCATCACCTGCTCGCGGCATCCTTTCCCGGAGGACTGTCCGTGGGACGCCGGCCCTGAGGACCACATCCAGGTCGACCTCGGCGACCCCGCGGACACCTTGCGCGCAATCAGCGAAATCCGCCGCCGGCTCGAAGGTGGCACGCTGCATGCGCTGGTCAATAACGCCGCGATCTCGCCCAAGGGCCCCGGTGGCTCCCGACTCGGCTCGGTCGACACCGATCTCGACACCTGGACGCATGTCTTCCACGTCAACTTCTTCGCGCCGATCATGATGGCGCGCGGGCTGATCGAGGAATTGAAGGCGGCAAAGGGCTCGGTGGTGAACGTCACCTCGATCGCGGGCTCGCGCGTGCACCCCTTCGCCGGCGCCGCCTATGCCACCTCGAAGGCGGCACTCGCCGCGCTGACGCGCGAGATGGCCTCCGACTTCGGCCGCGTCGGCGTGCGTGTCAACGCGATCGCGCCGGGCGAGATCGACACCTCGATCCTGTCGCCGGGCACCGAGAAGATCGTCGAGCAGCAGATCCCGATGCACCGCCTCGGCACGCCCGACGAGGTCGCAAAAATCATCTACGTGCTGTGCACGGATACTTCGTCCTACGTCAACGGCGCCGAGATCCACATCAACGGCGGCCAGCACGTGTGACGGTGAGCGTCGTTCCGGGGCAGTGCGAAGCATCGAACCCGGAATGACGGATGAATTGATCAACTGATTTCGCCGTAGCTTGAATTGGGAAGCAAGGCGATCCAGACAACGCCGCCGCAAGATCTGGATCGCCTGCCCTTGTCTTCCGTTCCTCAATCGATTCGAATCCGACGTGACCGATCGCGCAGCCTGGGAGCTGCGGCATTGAATGCAGTCGAGCAGTCGTCGTCGTTCTCACCATCGAGCAGCGGAGCACCACAGTGCCGGCACATGCGTGCCGACATCGACGGCGCCTTGCCGCTCGCCAGGACCTGACGATAGTTCGCCAGATCGATGACGTTGCGGGGCGACGTTATGTGTTTTTCAACCATGGCTGTTCCTCGCGGCTACGCACTGCTTATCGCAGACAAGTTTCGCGCAAACGTTCAGCCCACCGCTCAAATTTTACCGGAGGAATTGCGGCACGACGCACACATCACCGCGTCGCCGCAATCCCGATCTATTCTGCGACACGATTCACCGTGTCTCAGCGAGCGGCGTAAGGTCTCGGTAGGTATCTTTGCTCGAGCCCGGCAACCTACAGCCACTTCTTCCACTTGAAGATCCAGTACGGAACGATGGCGGCGAGCAGCATCATCACCAGCGCCATCGGATAGCCGTGCACCCATTCGAGTTCCGGCATCACCTTGAAATTCATGCCGTAGATCGAGGCGATCAGCGTCGGCGGCATCAGGACAACTGCCATGACCGAAAACAGCTTGATGATGTTGTTCTGCTCGAGATTGACGACGCCGAGCATGGCATCGAGCACGAAGGTGATCTTGTTGGACAGATAGGAGGCGTGGTCGGTCAGCGAGGCGACGTCGCGCTGCATGGTCTTGAGCTGCTCGCGCATGTCCTTCGACCATTTCACGCCCTCGACGACCGCGGACAGGAACGTCACGACGCGGCCGATCGACACCAGACTCTCGCGAACCTTCGAGGTCAAGTCGCCCTTGCGGCCGATCGAGATCAAGATCTGGGAATATCGCTTTGCCTGCCCATGGCGCTCGCTCTCGGGCTCGAAGATGTCGTGCGAGACCTGATCGATCTCGGTGCCGCAACGCTCCAGAATGTCGGCGCAGCGGTCGATCACGGCGTCCAGCAGTTCCATCAGCACCATCTCGCCGGTGATGGAAGGCGTGCAGGAGCGAGCCAGCTTGGCCTCGACCAGGGCGAACGGCTTCGGCAGGTCGTAGCGCACCGTCACCAGGCGGTGGTCGCCGAGGATGAAGGTCACCGCCGTGGTCCGGGGCATGTCGGTATCGGAGTGGCACATCAGGGTCGCTGTCATGTAGCGCGCGCCGTTCTCCATATAGAGGCGGCTGGAGATCTCGATCTCCTGCATGTCTTCCCGGGTCGGGATGGCGATGCCCGCGAGCCGCTCCACCGCCTTGTCCTCGGCCGCGCTCGGATTGACGAGGTCGATCCAGACGGCGTTCTCCGGCACCGCCGCAAGATCCTCGATGACAGCCTTCTTGAGGGCGGACTCGGAGGGAACAAACACCGCAAACATCAAAAGCTCCAGAGAACCTGCGACAGAATGACAGCCCTTAGCGCGATTCTGACAGGTTCACGATGACAACAACATTAACGGAGCGTTTGCATTTGTGGCGACCCCGGGGCTCAACTGTGGCACGGAATCGACAGCCTGGCGCGTCTGGCCAAAAAACCTTCACAACACCCCCAAATTTGCGGCAGAAAAGCCACAGCTGAGGTCTTGCAGCGCGGGAAAAAGGCTTCAGCGCTGGAATTGTGGCAGATTTCGACGATAATGAGATTAACGGAGTCGAGGAACTTGGGCGCTAAGCTCAGGCCTTCCGCACGGTATTGTTTTGATCGGAACCAAACCATGTCGTCGCTGAAAGTTAAGTTGGGGATTTTGGCCGCTGGCCTGATGCTGTCGGGCTGCATGCAGGCCACGCACTATGAAGCGACCGACACCAAGGCCTTTAAGCCAAAGGACAAGGAACTCCTGGCCAAGGTCCGGTACGAAAACACCCCCGTCGCAGAGCCGTTCCGCCGCGCCATCGTAGAATACCACCGCAAGGAAGCCCCGGGCTCGATCGTGGTCGATTCCGACAATCACTACCTCTATTACGTGCTGGAGGGCGGCAAAGCGATCCGTTACGGCATCACGGTCGGCGAAGAGGCCATGGCTTGGTCAGGCATCGCCAAGGTTGGCAGCATGACCGAATGGCCGGCCTGGCATCCGACGCCCGGTGAGATTGCACGCTTGGGCGTGCCGACCTATGTCGCCCCGGGTCCGGACAATCCGATGGGGTCCCGCGCGATGTATCTCTATTCGGGCGGCAAGGACACGCTGTTCCGCATCCACGGCACCAACCAGCCGGAATACATCGGCGCCTCGATCTCGTCAGGCTGCATCCGCCTGACCAATGAGGACGCAATCGACCTCTATAACCGGGTCAAGGTCGGCACCATCGTCGTGGTGCTCGAGCCCAAGCATGGCGACTCGCCGTACAACTCGCGGCTGGCGCTCGGCACCAGCCAAACCGGCCAAGCGGGCAGCTACTGATCGCCTCCGAGCCCTAAAGCATGATCCGGAAAAGTGCGAAGCGGTTTTCCGGAAAGATCATGCGTAAACAACAAGCTAAAGCGCGATGACGATTCATCCAAATCTCATCGCGCTTTAGACATCCAGAGCGCCGGTTTCACCGGCGCTTTTTTGTTGCCGGCTTGTTTGCTGCCGGCTTGTTTGTTGCCGATTTGGACGATTGAGCCTTCTGCTTGGGCGCCGGCTTGTCCTCAGGCGGAGAGGATCTCTCCGCCGCCTCATCATCAGCACCTTCCTTTGCCTCGGGCTTCGCCGCCACCTCGCGCGGCGGCGCCTCCTCAGGGCGCTCCGCCGGCAAGAGCGGAGCAACCTGTGGCAGCGGGTCCCACACGTTCCACTGACAGATCCGGTAGTCGTTGCGGCGCTGCGCCAGGTCGAGATGGATGTGGTCCTCGTGGTACCAGTCCGAGCCCGGGCCGAGTACGGTGGAGAAGCGCGCGCACACCGAGTGCAGCACGCGCTCACGCACCTCGCGCGATATGGCCCGGTCGGTGAGGCCGATCGACTGCCCATTGGCGAGCTTGATGGCGCGGATGTCGATGGCATTGGCCTTGCCGTGCTCGGACAGCATCGCGCCAGCGACGCGGTTGCGGCCGCGGCATTCGAAGGAATCGAAATTGTCGAGGTCGCTGATGGGCGAGCCGAAGCTCGCGGCCAGCGGCACCATGTCCTTGCGCACCCAGTCGGCGATTGCGGATGCCATGGTGCAGCGCAGGATCGCCGCCGGCTTGACCGTCACCTTGTGCTTGTCCGGCAGCACGATGGCTTCCAGCCGCACCAGATCCTCGCCGCCGCAGCCGCCGGGGCCGCGGATATCCGGAATTGAGGGCGCGATCGCAATCTCCTCGGTCAGCGCGAGGCGGCAGGCTGAGGCTTGTTTCTTGGGTGGCGAGGCTGCCTCGGCAGGCTTATCGGCGCTCGGCTGGTCGGACGGCTTTCCCTCCGCTTCCGGTGGGGCCTCGTCCGGTGCCCCTTCCAGCGCCTTGGGAGCCTCCGCGGGGCGCGGTTTTGGCAGCGGAATCCTGGCGGCATGAACGGCCGCGCGCGGCCGTGGTGTGCCAAGGCCGAAGACATCGAGTGGTACAGGATATTTCCGCGCCTCTGCCCTCTCGGCAGGCACGAGCAACAGCCCGAGCGCAGCGGTAACCATTGCCGCGCCAGCGGACATATAGCCGCGACAAGACCATTTGCGGCGAAAGTCCGGCAGGCTAAAAGTCATGACAATTCTTTGGCCCAACGCTGAGAGCGACAAAGCGCCCAGCGACTTCTCGGAGGAACGTCGGAATGCTTGGTTTGATGCAAGATTGGCCCCTGCTCTGCCACCGGATCATCGAACACGCCGCCAGGATTCATGGCAAGCAGGAGGTGGTCACACGCTCGGTCGAGGGACCGATCCATCGCACCAACTACGCCGAGATCCACAAGCGCGCGCTCAAGGTTTCCCAGATGCTGGAGCGCGACGGCATCAAGCTCGGCGACCGCGTCGCAACGATCGCCTGGAACACCTGGCGCCATCTCGAGGCGTGGTACGGCATCATGGGGATCGGCGCCATCTGCCATACCGTCAATCCCCGGCTTTTCCCCGAGCAGATCGCCTGGATCATCAACCATGCACAGGACCGCATCGTGATGACCGACATCACTTTCGTTCCGATCCTGGAGAAGATCGCCGACAAGCTGGCAAGCGTGGAGCGCTACATCGTGCTCACCGATAAGGCGCATATGCCCGAGACCACGCTGAAGAATGCGGTCGCCTACGAGGACTGGATTGCGCAGGCCGACGGCAAATTCAAATGGAAGGACTTTGACGAGAACACGGCGGCCGCGATGTGCTACACGTCGGGCACCACGGGCGACCCGAAGGGCGTGCTGTACTCGCATCGCTCCAACGTGCTGCACGCGCTGATGGCCAACAATGTCGACGCGCTCGGCACCAGCGCCGCCGAGACGATGCTGCCGGTGGTTCCGCTGTTCCACGCCAACAGCTGGGGCATTGCCTTCTCCGCGCCCTCGCAGGGCACCAAGCTGGTGATGCCCGGCGCCAAGCTCGACGGCGCCTCGGTCTATGAGCTGCTCTCGACCGAGAAGGTGACGCACACCGCCGGCGTGCCCACGGTTTGGCTGATGCTGCTGCAGCACATGGCCGCCAACAATCTCAAGCTGCCGGATCTGAAGATGGTGATCTGCGGCGGCTCAGCGATGCCGCGCTCGATGATCAAGGCCTTCCTCGACATGGGCTCGAACGTGCGTCACGCCTGGGGCATGACCGAAATGAGCCCGATCGGCAGCGTCGCGGCGCTGAAGCCGCCGTTCCAGAATGCAACGGGCGATGCCAAACTCGACGTACTCCAGATGCAGGGCTATGCGCCCTTCGGCGTGCAGATGAAGATCACCGACGACGCCGGCAAGGAACTGCCCTGGGACGGCAAGACCTTCGGCCGCCTCAAGGTCTCCGGGCCCGCCGTCGCCAAGGCCTATTACCACGTCGACACCAACATCCTCGACGAGGAAGGCTTCTTCGACACCGGCGATGTCTCGACCATCGACGAGGACGGCTACATGCGGATCACCGACCGCTCCAAGGACGTGATCAAGTCCGGCGGCGAGTGGATATCCTCGATCGACCTCGAAAACCTCGCGGTCGGTCATCCGGCCGTCGCGGAAGCCGCCGTGATCGGCGTGTTCCACCCCAAATGGGATGAGAGGCCGCTGCTGATCGTACAACTCAAGCAGGGCCAGCAGGCCAGCCGCGAGGACATCCTCAAATACATGGATGGCAAGATCGCCAAATGGTGGATGCCCGACGATGTCGTCTTCGTCGACGGCATCCCGCATACCGCGACGGGCAAGATCCTGAAGACGGCACTGCGCGACCAATTCAAGGATTATCGCTTCCCGAACGCGGCGGCGTAGCGCACGAGGGCACGCACTGTCATTCCGGATGGTCCGAAGGACCAGACCCGGAATCTCGAGATTCCCAGGTGCGCAAGGGCGCACCGGGGTTCGATACCATTGGCATCGCCCCGGAATGACGGTCCAGAGTCCGCCCTCCCTTGAATTTGCCTCCGGGCCGTGGTCTCAACGGCGCATCGTCGCGCCAGATCGGCCGGCGCCGCCCTCAACATCCGGCAGAGCTCACCCGATGGTCCGCAGGTTTTCCGCTCCCTACCAGTCGGAGCCCGTGTCCAGCCTCGCGAGCTGGGCGCGCAATCTGGCCGTGTTCGCGGTCGCGGCGGTGGTGGTGTCGATCATCATCGTGCGCTTCGATTTCCTGGAGCCGAAGCCGGCGCTTGTGACTTTCTTCGGCGGGCTCGCGATCGCCGGCCTCTCGATCTTGTTCGGGCTCGCCGGCTTTGCTGCGATCTGGCAGAACGGCTCGCGTGGCATGGCGCGCATCCTGCTCGCCTTCCTGATCGACGGGGCGATCCTCGCCTACCCCGCCTATCTGGCCTTTCAATATCGCAAGCTGCCGCCGATCTACGACATCACCACCGACCCGATCGATCCGCCGCGCTTCGACGCGCTGGCGCGCCTGCGCACCGGCGAGGGCACCAACACCGCGGTCTACGCCGGCCTCTATTCGGCGGAGCAGCAGCGCCACTTCTATCCCGACATCGAGCCCGTCGAGCTGGAGATTTCGGCCGACCGCGCCTATGCAATCGCGCTCCAGCTCGTGCACAAGCGCAAATGGATCGTGATCGATGAGCGCGCACCGCAGCCACCGCGCCGCATCGGCCGCATTGAAGCGGTCGCGCGCACGCCGATCATGGGTTTTCGCGAGGACGTTTCGATAAGGGTCGTGCCGGACGGCGATGATTCCCGCGTCGATATCCGTTCTGCTTCGCGCAACTTCGACAGTGATCTCGGCAGCAACGCCGCGCGCGTCAAAAAATTCATCGACGATCTCAACACCGCCGCCGATGCCGACGCGCTCAAGCCGGTGAAGAAGACGCCGGTCGCGCCGCCCAAGGCGCCGGCGAAGACGGTGAAGAAATAGTCTCATTCCGGGGCGCGCGATAGCGCGAGCCCGGAACCCATCGAGCTGCAGATTTGGTGGATGAATGGATTCCGGGCTCGATGCCTCGCATCGCCCCGGAATGACGAGGGATTAGCTCGCCATCCTGTAGGTCCCGCCAATTACGGGGTCGCCATCGGTTGCCACCACGCCGCGGGCGACGAGGTCTTCCAGATGCGCCAGCACGGAATAGCCGGCGGCCGTCGTCAGCCTCGGATCGATACCGATATAGATCGCGCGGACCATCGTCGGGATGTCGGTCTCGCCCTTGGCAAGGCGGTGCAGGATCGAGGCCTCACGCGCCTTGCGGTGACGGATCAGGAACCGCGCAAAGCGCGGCCCCTCGGGGATCTCGGGGCCGTGGCCTGAGAAATAGAGATCCTCCTCACGTGCCGCGAGCCGGTCCAGCGAGTCCATGTAGTCGGTCATCGAGCCGTCGGGCGGCGCCACGATCGAGGTCGACCAGCCCATCACGTGATCGCCGACGAAGTTGAACTTTCGTTCGGGCCAGGCGAATGCCAGATGATTGGCCGTGTGGCCGGGCGTCGCCACGGCCTCGAGCCGCCAACCGCCGCCTTCCACGACGTCGCCGTGTGCGAGGTTGACATCCGGCGCAAAATCGCGGTCGGCGCCGGACTCCGGATTGTGCTTCTCGCTCTCGAAACGCGGGCGGGAGGCGCGATGCGGGCCTTCGGCGTAAACCGGCGCACCCGTCGCCTGCTTGATCCGCGCGGTGTTCGGCGAATGGTCACGATGGGTGTGGGTGACGAAAATGTGCGTCACCGTCTCGCCGTGCACGGCATCGAGCAGCGCTGCCGCATGCGCCTCGTCATCCGGGCCGGGATCGATGATAGCGACATTGCCGCGGCCCACGATGTAGCTGACGGTGCCGGTGAAGGTGAACGGGCTCGGATTGTTGCAGAGCACGCGCCGCACGCCGGGGCGGACCTCCTCGACGATTCCCGGCTTCAGCGGAAAGTTGCGGTTGAACGGGATGTCGTCATTGTCGGACATGGCTGCTCGTACCTTACTGACTTCGTCATGCCCGGCCTCTGCCGGCATCCACGTTCTTCTCGCGGCCTGAGACGTGGATGGCCGGGACAAGTAGCGCGAAGACGCGCTTTGCGCTTTTGCCCGGCCGTGACGGAGAAGAGTTTCCTCGCCTCGCCCCTCAGACGCTCAGAAAAACGCCTGAATGCCCGTGATCGCGCGACCGAGGATCAGGGCGTGGACGTCGTGGGTGCCCTCGTAGGTGTTGACCGTCTCCAGATTATGGACGTGGCGCATTACGTGATACTCGATCGAGATGCCGTTGCCGCCGTGCATGTCGCGGGCGGTGCGGGCGATATCGAGGGCCTTGCCGCAATTGTTGCGCTTGACGATCGAGATCATCTCGGGCGCGAACTTGCCCTCGTCCATCAGGCGGCCGACGCGCAACGAGGCTTGCAAGCCCAGCGCGATCTCGGTTTCCATGTCCGCGAGCTTCTTCTGCACCAGCTGGGTCGCGGCGAGAGGCTTGCCGAACTGCTTGCGGTCGAGCGTGTACTGGCGGGCGCGATGCATGCAGTCCTCGGCGGCCCCGAGCGCACCCCAGGAGATGCCGTAACGGGCGCGGTTGAGGCAGCCGAACGGACCCTTGAGGCCGGAGACGTTGGGCAGCAGGGCGTCTTCCGGAACCACGACGCCGTCCATCACGACCTCACCGGTGATGGAGGCGCGAAGCGAGAGCTTGCCGCCGATCTTCGGCGCGGAGAGGCCCTTCATGCCCTTCTCCAGCACGAAGCCGCGGATCTGGTTGTCGTGCGCGGCCGACTTGGCCCAGACCACGAACACGTCGGCGATCGGCGCGTTCGAGATCCACATCTTGCTGCCGGTGAGGCGATAGCCGTCCGAGACCTTCTCGGCACGGGTCTTCATGCCGGCCGGGTCGGAGCCGGCGTCGGGCTCCGTCAGGCCGAAGCAGCCGACCCACTCGCCGCTGGCGAGCTTCGGCAGGTACTTCTTGCGCTGGTTCTCGTCGCCATAGGCGTAAATCGGGTACATCACCAGCGAGGACTGCACCGAATTCATCGAGCGATAGCCGGAATCGACCCGCTCGATCTCGCGCGCGACGAGGCCATAGGCGACGTAGCTCGCATTGGCACAGCCATACTCTTCCGGCAGCGTGATGCCGATCAGGCCGAGCTCGCCCATCTCGTTGAAGATCTCGCGGTCCGTCTTCTCTTCGAGATAGGCCTTGGAGACGCGCGGCAGCAGCTTGTCCTGGGCGTAGGCGCGCGCAGTGTCGCGCACCATGCGCTCGTCTTCGGTGAGCTGCTCGTCGAGCAGGAACGGATCGTCCCATTGGAAAGAAGCCGCAGCCGGCTTGTCCTTGGCCTGAGGGCGCACGCTCATGAAACGTCCTTTCGCGTCTGGTTCCGTCGATAATTGCCCGACAAATTAAAGCGCCGCGGCAACAAGTTCAATTGCATCCTGGTTTCGATCGTTCCGGGGCGGCGCAGCGGCGCGCACCTCGTAGCGGTGGTCAGCTTTCGAGCTGCTCGTTGGCGACGATCTCGATGCCGAAGCCCGACAGACCCTTGTAGTCATGCACCGAGGAGGTGAGATGCCGGATCGAGGTGACGCCGAGATCGCGCAGGATCTGCGCGCCGACGCCGACCTCGCGCCACTGCCGGTTGCGGTCGGCCTCGGTCGACGACTCGTCCGGCAGCGGGGCCACGGGGACGCCGGCCGCGCCGTCGCGCAAGTAAACCAGCACGCCACGGCCTGCTTTCTTGAAATGCTCGAGCACGACCGCCATGCGCTTGTGGCCGGTGAAGGTGTCCTTGACGATGTTCGGCTTGTGGAAGCGCGTCAGCACGTTCTTGCCGTCGCCGACACCATTATAGACGAAGGCAACGTGGGCGATGGAATCGAACGGCGAGCGGTAGGCATAGCCCTGCAAGGGACCGATCGGGCTCTCGGTGACGAAGGTCGAAACCCGCTCGATCAGTTTCTCGCGCGCCTGGCGGTAGGCGATCATGTCCGCGATGGTGACGTGCTTGAGCCTGTGCTCGGCGGCGAAGCGGGCCACCTGCTCACCCTTCATCACGCTTCCGTCGTCGTTCATCAACTCGCTGATGACGCCGACCGGCGGCAGGCCGGAGAGCTTGCAGAGATCGACGGCCGCTTCGGTGTGACCGGAGCGCAAGAGCACGCCGCCGTCCTTGGCGATCAGGGGGAAGATGTGGCCCGGCCGGGCGAAATCGTGGGCGCCGACATTGGGATTGGCGAGCGCGCGGCAGCACGAAGCTCGCTCCTCGGCGGAGATGCCGGTGCCGCCATCGGGCTTGTAGTCGATCGAGACCGTGAACGCGGTGGTGTGCGCGGAATCGTTGTGGGCGACCATCGGATCGAGCCGCAGGCGGCGCGCGTCCTCGGTGGTCACGGGCGCGCAGACGATGCCGGAGGTGTGGCGGATGATGAACGCCATCTTCTCGGCGGTGCAGAGCGAGGCGGCAACGATCAGATCGCCCTCGCCCTCACGGTCCTCGTCGTCGGTGACGACCACGAGCTCACCCCGGGCAAAGGCCTGCAAGACTTCCTGAACGCTATCGGGCATTTCCCAATCTCTATCGGTTATGGCCGGGAGGCTTAGCCGGACTTGGGTCGGGGCGCTAGTCTCCCCAGCGCAACCACATATGCCAGACGGCAGGCCTGCCGATGGGTTTCAGGCTTGCACCGGGCATACCAGCGATATAGGCGCAGATTGCCCGCAAGGAAGCCGGCCGGACGCCGTCAGGGCAGCACCTCGCGGCGCTCGCCGAGCCGCTGGTCGAGTTCGGCGCGCTTGTCCTCGAGCAAACCGGCCTGGGCGGCTTCGATCACGGTAAACAGCTCATGTGCATCGCTGAGCCGGCTCACCGTGACGTAGCTGGCGCCGGCCTCGTAGAGAGCACCGACGTCGGCCAACAGGTCGGCCGTAGCCACGATCAGGGCGGTCGGATTGAGCGCGCGGACGTGGCGGACCAGCTTCTCGTTGGTAGCGCCCTTCAGCAGCGAATCCGGCACGCTGAGGATGATCATCTCGGACTTGCCAATGCCGGCGTGAATCAGCGTATCGACATTGCTGATGTCGCCATAGATCACGTGCAAACCGCGCGAGAGCAGGGTCTGGTACACATTGGGGTTGAAATCGACGACGGTGATCTGCTCGAGCAGCACCGGCGTCTGCCGTTCTATCTCGGCTAGAAGCGCGCTCGCCGCACGGAAAAAGCCGAGGATGACGATGCGGCGAGCCTCGCCGTGGCCGCCCCCGTGTCCCTCCTCGGCATGGCCGTTGCCATGATCGAGATCGCGCAGGCCGACCCGCTTCAAGGGCCCGATCGCCCAACGGGTGATCTCGTCGCTGCGGGTCATCACGAAGGTCGAGAGCACCGCCAGCACCACGAAGGCGAAGGAGGCGGCATTCGCCGTCTCGGCTGCGATGTGATGGTCGGTGACGCCGGTCTGGATCACCACCAGCGAGAATTCCGAGATCTGCGCGAGGTTGAGCGCGGGCAACAGGCTGGCGCGCAGGCCCTGCTTCATCAGGTAGAGCGGCGTGAACGTCGTGACGAGGCGGCTCGCCACCGTGAACGCCGCGATCATCAAGGCAAGGCCGATCACCGAGAGGCCGGGCACGGGAATGGTCATGCCGAGCGCGACGAAGAACAGCGTGATGAAGAAGTCGCGCAGTGTGGTGACCTTGGCGGTGACGTCGAGCGCGTAAGGGAAGGTCGAGAGCGAGACGCCGGCGATCAGCGCGCCCATCTCGCGGGACAGCGAGAGCCGCTCGGCGGTCTCGGCGACGAGGAAGCACCACGCGAGCGCACCGAGCAGGATCAGCTCGGGCCGCCGGGCAATCTGATGGAACAGGCGCGGCAGCACATAGCGGCTGACCAGCAGCGCGGCCGCGACCAGCACCGCGACGCGGCCGATCGAGAGCAGGATGACGCTGACCTGCAGATTGGCCAGGCTCGGCTGCACCGCCAGGAACAGGATGGCGAAGATGTCCTGGAGCACCAGGATGCCGAGGGTGATCCGACCCGGCAGCGTATCGAGCTCGCGCTTTTCGTAGAGCACCTTGACGATGATGACGGTGCTCGAGAGCGCGCAGGCGACGCAGAGATAGACCGCATCGAAATGCCCGCCGCCGAGCGACAGGCCGATGCCGACGAAGAACAGAACCCCGAGCAAACAGCCGCCGAGGAGCTGCCCGCCCGCCGCGAACAGGATCACCTTGCCCGCCCGCACGATCTTCTTCAGGTCGATCTCGAGCCCAATCATGAACAGCATGAAGATCAGGCCAAGCTCGGAGATGACGCTGATCGATTCCTGCGACTTGACCCAGCCGGCGCCGAATGGACCTATGCAAAAGCCGGCGATAAGGTAGGCCAGGATCAAGGGTTGTCGGGAGAAATGGGCGAGCAGACCCAGCATCCAGGCAAACAGGATACAGAGAGTGATGTCGCGAATGAGCTCGTGCATGCCAAATTGGTCCGTTTTGCCGCACCCTAGAGACGGGTTGCGGCGCGACAAGCGAGCAATTCGTCACATGCGGAATGGGATCGTCGCAGCCATGCTGCTAGCTCCCCTCGCCTTTGCCGTGCCCGCCGCCGCGCAATCCAAGGTCAATATCGAACAAAACTTTGCCGATTCGCTCATCCCGCTGCCGAAGGAGGACCTCGCCGTCTCCGGCGGATTCTACGTGCCCGCCTATTCCAGCGTCGCGATGAGCCAGGGCAAGCTGCGCGTCGACTTCTCGGTGACATTGAGCGTGCACAACGCCTCCGAGACCCAGCCGCTGGTCATCAAACGCATCGCCTATTTCGACACCGCAGGCAAGCAGGTCGAGAGCTATCTGAAGACGCCGGTGGCGTTGAGGCCGCTCGCCACCGTCTCGATCTTCATTCCGACCGACGACGTGCGCGGCGGGACCGGAGCCAATTTTCTCGTCGACTGGGCCGCCACGGGCGAGATCGCCGAGCCGGTGGTCGAAGCGCTGATGGTTGGCGGCATCGCCAACGCGCATTACGCTTTCATCAGCCAAGGCCGTCCGACCAGGACGGCCACAAAGAAGTGAGGCCGCCCGACCAGGACGGCCGGCAAGAAGTAAGGCGGCCGGTGCAAAGCCCGACGCTCAACAACAACAAAACGAGGAATGCTCCCATGACGTCCAGCTTCGATTTCGCGCCCCTGTTTCCCGCAGGGCTGCCGGCCCCTTCTGCGCGCTGGACGGGCCTTGCCAAATACAACTTCGTCGGCGGCAACAACGATTCCGAGCAGGTGCCGCTCGACGAGCTGATCGAGGCGACCAACACGGTGCTGCGACGCGAGGGCCGCTCGCTCGCCACTTACGGGCTGGCGCATGGCCCGCAGGGCTACCTGCCCTTGCGCGAATTCCTGGTGACGAAGCTCGGGCGCGATGCCGGCATCAGCTGTACCGTCGACGATCTCCTGATCGTATCCGGCTCGCTCCAGGCACTCGATCTCGTCAACGCGACGCTGCTGGCGCGCGGCGATACCGTGATTTTCGAGCAGGAGAGCTATCAGGGCTCACTGACCCGCCTGGCGCGGCTCGGTGTCAAAGTGGTCGGCATTCCCCTCGACAAGGACGGCATGCGCATGGACGTGCTGGCGACGACGCTGGCCGACCTAAGGAGCCGCGGCATCCGCCCAAAATACATCTACACCATTCCGACGGTGCAGAACCCGACCGGCAGCATCATGCCCGAGAGCCGGCGCGCCGAACTGGTGCGGCTCGCGACCGAATACGGGGTGCCCATCTTCGAGGACGATTGTTATGCCGACCTCGTCTGGTCGGGGCAGCGGCCGCCCGCCATCTACGCGATGAGCCCGAATGGCGGCGTGATCCATATCGGCTCGTTCTCCAAGTCGATCGCGCCGGCCCTGCGCGTCGGCTTCGTCGTGGCGCCCTGGGAGGTGATGTCGCGGATGCTGGCGCTGAAGACAGATGCGGGCTCCGGTGCACTGGAGCAGATGGTGCTCGCGACCTATTGCAAGCCGCATTTCGCAAGCCATGTCCCGGCCCTGACCAAGGCGCTGCGCACCAAGCTCGACACGCTGATGGAAGCGCTCGACGAACAGTTCGGGACGGCTGCCGAATTCGATGAGCCGAAGGGCGGCATCTTCCTCTGGGTGAAGCTACCCGATCAGGTCGATACGCTGAGACTCTATCAGGCCGCGCTCGCCGCCGGCGTCTCGATCAATCCGGGGCCGGAATGGTCGACCAGCAAGGAACATTCCAGCTCGCGGCTGCGGCTGTGCTTTGCCAGCCTCACGCATCAGCAGATCCGCGAAGGCGTCGCGGTGCTGGCCGAAGTCTGCCGCAAGGAATTCGGCGTGCCCGCCCGGAGCGCCAATGTGGAGACGCGAGCCTGATATCAGGCCGCCTGGGGCTGGCTGCCGTGGATCGCGGAGGCCAGCCGCAGCAACAAGACGATGGAGACGTTGCCCTTACCGGCCTCGATCTGGGCGATGTAGCGCTCGGAAATCCCGGAGCGGCGGGCAAGCTCCCGGCGCGACAGGTCGCAGCGCATGCGCGAGGACCGTAAACGATCGCCCAGCTCGGTCAGAAACGCGGCCTCGGAATAAGGCGGTACGGCGCAGCTCCCCGGCAGCACTTCGCCCGCAAAATCCATCACTTGATTCAGCATTGGTCTATCCACGTTCGCCTTCGGGAAATGCAATCTTACCCTCGAAACGCCCAGCTTCATTGATGCGGATCAAATTCGCGAGCGATCGGCGGCTGACGTTGGAACGGCCGCGAGCGTGATGCTACACTTTGGAATTCTTCGAGGCGGGGTCTTTCAGGACATGATGCGTCGTTTTGGCTGCTGGATCGCGGCTGCGGTGCTGTGGGTCGCGTTCACCTCCCTGGCCGGCGCCGAGACGCTGGCTGCGACCGTGGAGCAATGGGGCCTGTTCGGCTCGTGGGCGGTCGACTGCGCGGCCCAGCCCGACCGCGACAGGGGCGCGTTCCTGACTTACGAAATCCGGAAAGACGGCCGGGTGATGTACCGCCGCGATTTCGGCGAGGCCAGGGACGAAAACGAAGTGGTGTCCGCCACAGTGAACGCCGAGGGCCTGCTCAATGTGATGGTGTACTTCCCATCGTTGCACCAGACGCGTGAATTCGGACTCCTGTTGCAGAAGGACGGCAGCCTGCGCGCGATCTACAATCGCAGCGAGCGCGGCGAGTACACGATCAGGGACGGCAAGTACGTCACCACCGGCGCACCAACGCCGGCGCAGCAGCGCTGCGATTAGCTGTCATTCCCTTTCCCACAAGGGGAAGGGAGAACGCCGGCCTAATCCCATGCCGGCGCGAAGCCGGGATTGACGCAGCGCTTGTCCTTCGCCAGCCCAGCGATCTTCTTGCGATCGGCATCGTCGAGCGTGATCTTCAACGCATCGAGATTGGCCTGCTGGCTCTCGCGGCGCGAGGCCTTCGGGATCGCGGCAACGCCGTCCTGGTCGAGCAGCCATTTCAACGCGACCTGCGCGGCGGTCGCGTCGTGCCTGGCGCCGATTTCGGCCAGCACCGGATCGGTCGCGAAACGTCCTTGCGCCAGCGGACAATAGGCAACCAGCGGGATCGACTTGGCCCGGAGATAGGCCAGCAGCTTCGATTGATCGAGCATGGCGTGATATTCGACCTGATTGCAGGCGATCGGTGCCTTGATCTCCTCGACCGCGACCTTGAGCAGCGCAGTGGTGAAATTGGCAACGCCGATGGCCCGCGTGCGTCCCTCCTCCTTCAGCTTCATCAGGGTCTCGAACACCGCGCCCCAGTTCGCAGCCCCCGACGGCCAATGCACGAGATAGAGATCGACATGATCGAGCCGGAGCTTTTGCAGGCTGGCGTCGAAAGCGCGGCGGATCGCGTCCGGGGCGAGGTTCTCATGCCAGACTTTTGTGGTGACGTGCAGCTCGCCGCGCGGCACGCGGGACGATGCGATGGCAGAGCCGATCGGCTCCTCATTGGCATACATCTCGGCCGTATCGATGTGGCGATAGCCGAGCGCAAGCGCGCTCTCGACCGCGGCGCGGCAGGCATCGCCCTGCATGCGGAAGGTGCCGAGGCCGAGCTTGGGCATGCTGATGCCCTGTGTTTTCAGATGATCCATGAAACAGGCTCCTGGTATTTCAGCCCACCGGATGCGCGCGGCGACGCCGCGTGAGCAGACTTTTCGGTGATGGAAGAGAAGTGGCGGGAAGCCTCACCCTAGCGCGGGAGGAGCGCGGCGGCCAATCAAGATCGGGTTAACAGCCTACGAATGCTGCGCCACTACGGACCGAGGCACCTGCGGCTGCGGCACGATGTCGACCGACCAGAGGTCGCGGTTGTCGACGTCCTTTAGGGTCACCCTCATCACACCGGTCGCACCATCGATGCCGACACGGCCGAAGAACTGCAGGCCGAAGCACGGGGCCAGATTGTCGCCCTGCGCGGGGTTACAGCCACGCTGGTACATCGCGACCGGGCCAAAGGTGTCGTCGAGTTCGCCAGGCCCCCAGGTGCCGGCATGCAGCGGGCCGGAGACGAATTCCCAGAATGGGTCGAAATCCTGAAATTGCGCCTTGTTCGGATCGTAGTAGTGCGCGGCGGTGTAGTGCATGTCGGCAGTGAGCCAGACGATGTTGCGGATACCGGCGCGCTTGATGGAGGAGAGCAGATCGGCGATCTCGTGCTCGCGCCGGTCGGGCGGCCCATCGCCGAGCGCAATGGCATCCAGGCTGATCAGGCCGATCGGCAGATCGGCCGCGATCACTTTCCAGGTCGCGCGCGAGGCAGCGAGCTCGCGCTTCAGCCAGGCGAGCTGCTCGGCGCCGAGGATCCAGCCGCGGTGATCATCGCTCTTGTTCCAGCTCTCATCGCGGTAGCTGCGCATGTCGATCATGAAGACATCCAGCAGCGGGCCGTAGGCGATCTTGCGATAGACGCGTCCTTTTCGCGCGCCGATGTCCCGGATCGGTATGAAGTCGAAAAAGGCGCGACGCGCACGCGCGACCAGGCGGGGCGTGCCGTCATTCTCATAGCCGGCCTCGTCATAACTACCGATCGGTGACCAGTCATTGGTCACCTCGTGATCGTCCCATTGCGCGAACATCGGCACCTCCGCGTGAAAGGCGCGGAAGTGCTCGTCGAGATGGTTGTATCTGTAGTTGCCGCGGAACTGCGCCAGCGTGTGCGCGACCTCGGATTTCTCCTCGGTGACGATGTTGCGCCATGTCTCGCCGTTCGGCAGCTTTTGTTCGGCGGGAATCGCGCAATCTGCGTAGATGTGATCGCCGGAGTGAATGAAGAAATCTGGACGGTTATCGAGCATGGTCCGATAGCTGCGATAGCCCCCGCGGGAGACGTCGATGCCCCAGCCCTGCCCCGCCGTGTCGCCGGACCACAGGAACGAGATCGACTGGCCAGCTGCCGGCGCGGTACGGAAATGACCGACGCGGCTTTCGCCGGCAAGACCGGTGGCAATGTCGTCGAAGCGGACACGGTAGAAGATGTCCTGCCCGAGAGGCAGATCGTTCAGCAGTAGTTTTGAGGTGAGATCGGCGTCGGGCAGTGCATCGCCCGACGCTGACGCGATGATCGTTTTGAAACTTTCGACGGTCGAGCATTCCACCTGCATCCGAGCAGGCCGGTCGGCGCGCGCCCAAATCACGGCGGAGCCGTCGGAGATGTCGCCGGACTGGATGCCGCCTGCGATCTGCGGGCGATCGGCGGCGCGGCTCAGGTGGGGCTTCGCAAGGGAGGCGATGGTGAGGCTGGAGACGGAGCGGACCAGGAACTGCCGCCGGGTCCATGCGCGCGAGCCGCGGAGCGTTGCCATTCAGGAGACCTTCGTCGAATCGCGACGGAAGGTGCCTGCGCTCCTTGACTCCCAGCTTACGGTTTCTTGACGCCGCGCCTACGGTTTTAAGACACGGGGGTGACGCCTGTGAGCTAGCGCTTCCAGTTGCAGATGCCACCGGAGCGACAGGGCCAGGTCTGAATGCGCGTGTCCATCGCCTGTGCATCGAGCGGATTGCCACGGCGATGCGACAGCCTGGTGCGTGCTGCGCCACGCGGCTGGTTGCTCTTCGCGTGCGCGACCTCCGGCGCGGCCACACGGACCCGTTCAGCGGCGACCTTCTTCGGCACGTCGATGGGCTCGGCGCGCGCCTGCGCCTCGTTGCCGCCGCGCGCTTCGAGCGCGACGGGTGCGAAGTGCGTCTCCGGCCCAAGACGCTTCGGCGACAGCACGGACTTGGAGAGATCGAGGCCGAGATATTCGTCGGGCTTGTAGTCGTCAGCGCGCGCGATACCGCTCCCTGCGACCCCGAGGGCAAAGGCAATTGCGAAGGGAACGCTTTTCAGGACCACGGACGCCTCCTGAAATTGATTCATTAAAGGGGTAATTTACCCCTTATTTAGGAGGCGTCGCGGGCAATTCCAGCGGCCAAATGCGGCCGTGGTTAAGAAGTTTGACGTGTCAGGCGACCTTTCGCGTCGCTTCCGTTCCGTCCAGGAACCCCATCAGGCGGCTGCGGATGATGGTTTCCGCCTCGCCCATGATGCGATCAACGAGCTCCTTGCAGGATGGGATGTCGTGGATCAGGCCCGCGACCATGCCGCAGCTCCAGGCACCGGCATCCATCTGGCCGTCCAGCATGATCCTGGGATACACGCCCGCGACCTGCTCGTGGATATCGCCGATCGTGAGCTTGTCGCCCTTCTCGCGCTCGATCTCGAGCAGGCGGTCGACATTGGCGTTCTTGAGAACGCGCTCGGTATTGCGCAGCGCCCGCATGATCAGGCGGGTGTCGAGCTCGGTGGCAGCGACCAGCGCGTTCTTGACGTTCTGGTGCACCGGCGCCTCCTTGGTGGCGATGAAGCGCGTGCCCATGTTCATGCCCGCCGCACCCAGCGACAGCGCCGCGACCAGGCTGCGTCCATCGGCCATGCCGCCGGAGGCGACGAAGGGGATCTTCAACTCCTCGGCCGCGCGCGGCAGCAGGATCATGTTGGGAATGTCGTCCTCGCCCGGATGTCCGCCACATTCAAAACCGTCCACGCTGACGGCGTCGCAGCCGATGCGCTCCGCCTTCAACGAGTGGCGCACCGACGTGCATTTGTGAATGACCTTGATGCCGGCGGCCTTCAGCGCCGGCATGTAGGCTTCCGGGCTGCGGCCTGCTGTCTCCACCGCCTTGATGCCACCTTCGACGATGGCGGCAATGTATTCGGGATAGGGCGGCGCCGAGAAGGTCGGCAGGAAGGTGAGGTTCACACCAAACGGCTTGTCGGTCATGTCGCGGCAGCGCGCGATCTCCTTCGCGAGCAATTCCGGCGTCTTCTGCGTGAGACCGGTGATGATGCCGAGCCCGCCGGCATTGGAGACGGCAGCAGCCAGCTCGGCAAAGCCGACGAAATGCATGCCGCCCTGAATGATGGGGTGCTCGATGCCGTATAGTTCGGTGATCGCGGTCTTCACTTAGCTACCTCCCGGAAATTTGCTTGATGTTGAGATCAGTCTAGCCGGACTTTTGCGCCGCGGTCACTATTTCTCTCCGAACGGGCGGATCTCCATCTCGAAGGTCCAGGCACTCTTCGGCTGCTGATAAAGCTGCCAATAGGCATTGGCGACCGACGACGGCGGCATCAGCAGATCGGGATTATCAAGCGCATTCGGCCCGAGCGCTTCGAGCCGGCGCTGACGCACCCATTCCGTATCGACCCCGGAATCGATGATGAGATGAGCGACGTGGATATTCTTCGGCCCGAGCTCGCGCGCCATCGCCTGTGCCACCGCGCGCAGGCCGAACTTGGCGCTGGCAAAGGCGGCAAAGCCGCTGCCGCCGCGTAAGGAGGCCGTGGCACCAGTAAAGAAGATATTGCCGCCGCCGCGCGGCAGCATCAGCCGCGCCGCCTCTCGTCCTGCAAGGAAACCGGAATAGCAGGCCATCTCCCACACTTTCCGGAACACGCGCTCGGTGGTGTCGAGGATCGGGAAATTGACGTTGGCACCGACATTGAAAATGCAGACCTCCAGCGGCGCGTGCTTGTCGGCGTCATTGAGGAAGGCGATGACTTCGTCCTCCTTCCGTGCATCGAGCGAGCGCGCGTGGATCTCGCCACCTGCGGCCTCGATGTCTTTCACTAGCGGCGCGAGCTTGTCGCCGTTGCGGCGGCCGGCGAAGATCGAGAACCCTTCGGCGGCAAACTTCTTGGCGATCTCGGAGCCGATGAAATCGCCGGCCCCGATGACGGCCGCAGTGGCGTTTCGCTTGGACAAGATCGCCTCCTCCGGTGAGCCGCACTATGGGCGTGCGGTGTGCAATGTGCCGGAGGCTATAGTTCTAAAATAGAAGTGGCAACCGAATGCCAAGTTTACGTGAAAGTATCCCTGACAGCTCAAGTTAGTTCCTTTTTTCAGACTGACTACTTGCGAGAACCCCATCATGAAATGGGACACGCTGGACGAAGAGCCCCGCTCGCTCTCCCGCACCGTCGCCGTGGTCGGCGACCGCTGGACAAGAGCTGCGGCAAGCTGTTCGATCCCGTGATGGTGTGCTCGGAATGCGGAGGTGCTGCATGCCAAGCAGGTGCACGTGCATGCGGGGCCGGGGCGGAGGGAAGCAGGTCTTGGAACGACCTAGTGCCCTCGCACTGGCGCCCTCAGATCGATCGGGCGCAACACCGCCGCCGTGGGAATCATCAGTACAGCGACGATCGCGAGCGTCCAGAACACGTCGACATAGGCGAGCAGATCGACCTGCTGCTGCAAGGTGCGCCCGACCCAGGCGATCGCCTGTGACGCCGCATCGCTCGCATTGGAGCCCTGGGCCTGGAAGTAGCGCGTCATTGCGTCGATGGTCTGCTGATAGCCGAGATCCGAAGGCGCGGCGTGCTCGATCAGGCGGCTCTGATGGAATTGCTGGCGCTGAGCTAGGAGCGTCTGCGCCAGCGCAACCCCCATCGAGCCGCCGATATTGCGCGCGACATTGATTAGGGCGGAGGCCTGGTTGGTCTTCTCGGGTGGCAAGCCGTCATAGGATGCCGTCGTCACCGGAAGGAACAGGAACGGAAGAGCGACCGCGAGATAGATTCGCGCCAACGCGGCATAGCCGTAGGTGATCTCCCCGGTAAGCCCGGTCAGATGCCACATGGAAAGTGCGGCAGTCGCAGCGCCGAACATGATCAGATATTTGGGCTGCACTATCGTGACTAGTCGTCCCGCCACCGGCATCAACATCATCGTCACGACGCCGCTCGGCGACAGCACCAATCCTGCAAGCATGGCTGTATAGCCCAGCTCCGTCTGCAAAAGCTGCGGCAATAGCTGCGTCGTTGAGATCAGCACCGCAAATGTGCCGAGCATGACCAGGAAACAGGACCCGAACTGGCGCCTGCCGATCAGGCGGATGTCGACGATCGGATCATCCCGCATCAACTCCCACGGGATCAATGCGAGCAGGCAGAAGGCGGCAAGAAGGGCAAAGAACAGGATCATGTTCGATCCGAACCAATCATTGCGCTGACCTTCGTCAAGCACGAATTCGAGCGCGCCGAGCCCGATCGCGACCAGCAGGAAGCCGATGTAGTCGACGCGCAGGCCTCTGCTCAGCAGCTCCGCCCTCTCCTCTTCCGCGCCCGACGGCTCCTTGACCAGCGTGCCGACGAGGAACAGCGAGATCAGACCCATCGGCACGTTGATCAGGAACACCCAATGCCAGGAATAGGTGTCGGTGATCCAGCCGCCGAGCGTCGGGCCGATCACTGGGGCGACCACGACGGCGACGCCATAGATCGCAAACGCCTGGCCGCGTTTTTGCGGCGGAAACGAGTCGGCAAGGATCGCCTGCTCGCTGGTGGCCATGCCGCCGCCGCCGAGGCCTTGAAGGATGCGAAACAGCACCAGCGACTGCAAACTCCAGGCAAGTCCGCACAACAGCGAGGCCACCGAGAAGGTCGCGACGCAGATCATGTAGAAGCGCTTGCGCCCCATCACGGTCGACAGCCAACCCGAGATTGAGAGCACGACGGCATTGGCAACGAGATAGCTGGTGATGACATAGGTGCTCTCGTCGATCCCGACCGCGAGGCCGCCGGCGATGTGGCGCAATGCGACGTTGGCGATGGTGGTGTCAAGCACCTCCATGAAGGTCGCGATCGAGACCACGAAGGCGATCAGATAGGGATTGTGCCCACCGGCCGCCGAGCGCTCCGGCGACCAGCCGGCGGTCCCGACTTGCGTAACATCCGTCATCGCACCCTGGTCCAGGGCACGACCGACATGCCGGGACCAACGGGCAGATCGGCCGGCCAGTTGTCGACCACGATCTTCACAGGCACGCGCTGCACCACCTTGACGTAATTGCCGGTGGCGTTCTCCGCCGGCAGCAGGCTGAACGCGGTGCCCGAGCCCGGTTGCACGGAATCGACGTGGCCGGTCAGCTTGCGGCCGGGATAGGCATCGATGCGGATCTCGACCGGCTGGCCCGGACGCATGTCGTTGAGCTGCGTCTCCTTGTAGTTGGCGACGACCCAGACCTCGTCGGGCACGAACATCATCAGGCTCTGGCCGGCCGTGACGAATGTGCCCTTGGCGCCCGACAGCTTCACCACGCGGCCGGACTGGGCCGCGACGACGCTGGTGTATTGCAGATTCAGCTTCGCCTGATCGAGCTGCGCCTGCGACTGTTCGAGCTGCGCCTTGGCGCCTTCGAGCTGGGCCTGCAGCGTCTTGATTCCGACCTGCGCAGTCGTTACCGCGGTCTTGGCGCGCTCGGTGTTGGCCTGCTGCGCCTGAAGGTCTGAGCGGGTCTGCTGCTGGCGCTGCACGGTGCCGGCCCCCTTCTCGACGAGATCTTCTGCGCGGTTGAACTCCTCTTGCGCGAACTGGAGCTGGGCCTGCGCCTGCTCGAGCTGCGCCTGGGCCTGCTTGATCTGCTCCTCCTGGGAGACGATCTGCGCCTCGACGTTGGCGATGTTTGCCTTGGAGACTTCAACCTGCGCAGTGGCCTGATCGACCGCGATCCGGTAGTCGCGATCGTCGATCTTCGCCAGCAGATCGCCGCCATTGACATGCTGGTTGTCGGTGACCGGCACGTCGATCACGTAGCCGCCGACCTTCGAGGCCACGGAAAAGCTGCGCGCCGCGACGAAGGCGTCGTCGGTGGACTCGTAGTGGCGGACCTCGAGCCAATAGAGCAGGCCGCCGACCAGGGCCGCGACCAGCACGACGGTGCCGACGGTCGCCAGCAGCCAGTGCTCACGAGGCCGATCGCGCAGCGACGGTGTCTTCGCCGGCTTCTGGCCGTCGGCGTCGCGGGACTGATCGGGGGAGGCTTTTGGCGCTTCGTTCGCCCTCTGCGGCTGCTCCGCGAACGGATCACGCTGCCGTGTCTGAGCATCCACGATGAACACCTTTCTTTCGGACTAAACCGGCGGGAGAGCAGAGAAGAGCAGCTCGCGCGCCGCGAGCTCAACCGCGGCGCCGAGGCATGGTTCCGGCTTTGAAGAAGCTCACCACCATTCGTGATTGCACCGCTCAAAACACAAGCGCGGCACTCTCCGCGCCGCGCTTGCCTGAAGTGTCAATGTGGCGCACTCGGCTCAGTGCGTCTTGGTCTTGTGCCACTTCTCGAGATCGGGCTTCACATCGTCGGAGCCCTGCTCCTTCTCGGGATTGCCCTTCCAGGGCTTGTCCGTCTGCCGGTGCGAGCCCCAGTCGTTCTGCTGCCGGGGATCGTCATTGGGCCGTTCCTTGCTCATCGATCTCCCTTTCCCTCAAATCTCAAACGAAGGGAACGCCGTAGTAGGAGTTGATGCCGCGTACCGCGGCGTCGTCACTCCAGTTCCAATCGCTTCGCGCGCCGTATTTCGGCGCCCCCTCCAACTCCTTGGTGGTGATGCCGGTGACATAACCGCCAAGCTCGGTGTCGTATTTCAACGACTGCCAAGGCAATGGGTAATGGTCGTTGCCGAGTCCCAGGAATCCACCAAAGCCGAGCACGGCGTATGACACCTGGCCACTGATCTTGTCGATCATCACGCGTTCGATTGAACCGATCCGGTTGCGATCGGCGCCATAGACCGATGTTCCCTCGACCTTGTCGCTGCCGATCAAACGGCCCGTCTCACTGCGCTCCAGTTCGTTTTGTTTCAGCATCGAAAATTCTCCACTCAGCCACGTGCAAAACCAACCGGAGAGGCACGCGATCGTTCCGGTGCATGTTCCCTAAGCGGGTCAGGAACATCGCACGAAACGAGCGGTTCTCTGAGTTTCATGCACCCGCGAACCAAGGGCCACACGCAATGTCCCAGACCGTCTCCGACTTCATCGTCCAGCGTCTGCATCAATGGGGCGTACGCCACATCTTTGGCTATCCCGGCGACGGCATCAACGGCGTGTTCGGTGCAATGAACCGGGCCGAAGGCAGGATCGGGTTCGTGCAGGCGCGGCATGAGGAGATGGCGGCATTCATGGCGACCGCTTACGCAAAGTTCTCGGGCGAGCTCGGCGTCTGCATTGCGACCTCCGGCCCCGGCGCCTCCCATCTCGTCACCGGGCTCTACGATGCGCTGCTCGATCACCAGCCGGTGCTGGCGATTGTCGGCCAGCAGTCGCGCAACGCCCTCGGCGGGCACTATCAGCAGGAACTCGATCTTCTCTCGATGTTCAAGGACGTCGCCGGTGCGTACGTCATGCAGGCATCCTCGCCCGCGCAAGTGCGACACCTGATCGATCGTGCGGTGCGCATTGCGCTGGCGCGGCGGACCCCGACCGTGATCATCCTGCCCAACGACCTGCAGGAAGAGGCTTACGAGAATCCACCCCGCGCACACGGCACGCTGCATTCCGGCATCGGCTATAGCGCACCCAGCATCACGCCGCATGAGGCGGATCTCGACCGCGCCGCGCAGGTGCTCAACTCCGGCAAGAAGGTCGCGATGCTCGTCGGCGCGGGCGCGCTTCACGCGACCGACGAAGTCATCGCGGTCGCCGACCGGCTGTCGGCCGGCTGCGCCAAGGCACTGCTCGGCAAGGCCGCGCTGCCCGACGACCTGCCATGGGTCACCGGCTCGATCGGCCTGCTCGGCACCGAGCCCAGCTACAACATGATGATGGAATGCGATACGCTGCTGATGGTGGGCTCGGCCTTTCCTTACGCCGAATTCCTGCCCAAGGAAGGAGCGGCGCGCGGCGTGCAGATCGACATCGATGCCAGCATGATGTCGATCCGCTTTCCCATGGAGGTCGGCCTCGTCGGAGACGCCGCCGAGACGCTGCGCGCATTGTTGCCGCGACTCCAGCCCAAAGCCGACGACGGCTGGCGCAGAGCTATCGAAGAGGACGTTGCGAGATGGTGGAAGACCTTGGGTGACCGCGCGCATCAGCACGCGGCGCCGGTCAATCCACAGCTCGTCGCCTGGGAATTGTCGCCCCGCCTGCCCGACCACGCCATCATCACCAGCGATTCCGGCTCCTGCGCCAACTGGTTCGCACGGGACCTCAAGATGCGGCGCGGCATGGCGGCCTCGCTCTCCGGCGGCCTCGCCTCGATGGGCGCTGCGGTGCCTTACGCGCTCGCGGCCAAATACGCCCGTCCGGATCGTCCCGTGATTGCACTCGTCGGCGACGGCGCCATGCAGATGAACAACATGGCCGAGCTGATCACCGCTGCCAAGTACTGGCGCGATTGGAAGGACCCGCGCTTCATCGTCTGCGTCTTCAACAACGAGGACCTCAATCAGGTCACTTGGGAGCAGCGCATCATCAACGGTGATCCCAAGTTCGAGGCTTCGCAGCGCATTCCTGACGTCTCCTATTCGCGCTTCGCCGATCTGATCGGCCTGCGCGGCATCTTCGTCGATAGCCCACAGCTGCTCGGCTCAGCCTGGGAGCAAGCGCTGTCGAGCGAGATCCCCGTCGTGCTGGAAGTGAAAACCGATCCCGAGGTGCCGCCGCTGCCGCCGCATATCACGCTCCAGCAAGCAAGGAATTTTTCACTCGCCCTGATGAAGGGCGATCCGAACGAAAGCGGGATGATCAAGGGAGCAGCGCGGCAGGTGCTCGAATCGATCCTGCCGGGAAAGCAATGAGGCGAACCATGAGTGACTTCCGCGATATCCAGCACGGCGTCAACGACCCCGTCGACGGCGTCGACGTGAAGTGGCATTTCAACGACAACCGGACGCCGCATGAGCGGGCGCAGCGTCATGCCGACGTACGGGCCGACGCAACCGCCACGCCGGCCGAGCCGTTTCTGCCCGAGCGGCTTCGACGCAAGCCGACAGATCCCATCAATCCGCGGACCGGCCGGAATCCCACGGACTAGTCCGTTAGGAACCTCGGCCTTCGCGACGTGTTGATCGGCGCAACATGACGCGGCAAGTGGCCGCACGACCAATTGGAGGGATCGGATCATGAAACGAACCGCCGTTGCCGTTGCTTGCGTGCTTCTGGCAAGCCCCGCATTGGCCCAATCGCTGGGCGAGAAGACCGGCGTCAACTCGGCGTTCGGGGTCGCGCCGACCACAACCGACTTCGTCAAGGAGGTCGCCATCAGCGACATGTTCGAGATCGAGTCGAGCAAGCTCGCCGAGCAGAAGGGCAATGCGCAGGAGAAATCCTTCGCGCAGCAGATGGTGACCGATCACACCAAGACCAGCGGCGAGCTGAAGGGACTGGTCGGCAACGGCAAGGTCCAGGCGACGCTGCCGACGGCACTCGACAGCTCGCACCAAAGCAAGCTCGACAAGCTCAAAGGCGCGACCGGCAAGGATTTCAGCTCGGACTACAACTCCTACCAGGTCAGCGCCCATGAAGACGCCGTGTCGCTGTTCGAACGCTACGCCAAGGGCGGCGACAATGCTGCGCTGAAGGATTGGGCCGGCAAGACCCTGCCGGCACTCAAGCACCATCTCGACATGGCCAAGGAGCTCGGCAAGGCGCCGAGCGTCGGTCAATCCAAATAGGCTCCTCAGTCGCTATCCAACGAGGACGCCGGCCCGGCCGGCGTCCTTCGTCGTGCGAGACCAGCTACAAGGGCTCCAGCTGCCGGCCGCAAGGCGCTGATCACCGGCGGGGATTTCGGGCATGGGCCGCGCCGCCGCGATCGCCTATGCGCGCGAAGGCGCCCATGTCGGCATCAACTATCTGCCGGCTGAGGAGCCGGATGCGCAGGAGGTGATCGCGTTGATCAGAAGGACAGGACGCACCGGTGGGCCGATGCCCGCGGTCGGAACTCAGGAACCTTCTTTATCTACGGGCTTTACAAAATCGTCATGGAGGACATCTCGCCGGCGGACCGATGGCGCTCGTAACAGTCAAACCCACCCGGATCGATACGGCGGTCGCGAACGAGATCGCACAGAACACCAATTCAGACCTCGAGCACGCCGCCCAAGCAATGACCTGGGGCGCCGACGAGCACGTGCTGGTCGCGCTCGCTGCGGCGGGATGGCTCTACACCCGCCTCCGGCATCCGCAGCAGCGTCCCGTTGCCGATCACGTCCTGATGGTTTCGCTGGTGACGGCCGTATTACCGCATGTCTTGAAAACCTTGTTCGATCAGACGAGGCCGGACCGGCTGACGGTGAGCGGCCACTGGCGCGGTGTTCCTTATTCGGGGCGTCCCCGCGACGCGTTTCCCTCAGGTCACGCTGTGCATATGGGTGCCCTTGCCTCAGCCGCCGGCCTGTTGCCTCCGGCCTCCCGCCGCTTGGCACGTTCGCTGGCCGTAGCGCTGTCGTTGACGCGCGTGGCGCTGCTCGCGCACTGGACCAGCGACGTGGTGGCAGGATTCACGCTCGGCATCGTCGTGGAGCGACTGTTCAGGCCGTTCACGCTGGCGAAGTCACGGCAGCAGCCGTCCGAAGCCTCGCGGGGACGGCCATGACGGAATATCTCGTGCGCTTCGTTGCCGGCGGTCTGATCGTATCCGTCTTCGCAATCTTCGGCGACATGCTGCGGCCAAAAAGCTTTGCCGGGCTGCTCGGCGCGGCGCCGTCGGTCGCGCTGGCCACCCTCGGCATCGCCGTGGTCCAGCACGGCCCGCAATATGCCGCCGCCGAGAGCTGGACGATGATCTATGGCGCCATCGCGCTCGCCTGCTACAGCCTCGTCGTCTGCCACCTGTTGATGAGGTTCCGTCTCGGCGCGCTCCCCGCCACGATCCTCGCTTTCGTCGTATGGCTCGTGGTCGCCTTCGGTCTGCTCGCCGGCTTGGGAGGTGCCGCCTGATGCTGGTTAAGCTGTCGTCATCGGCGCTGAAAGAGACGCGATGGTACGAATACGCCATTCGCTTCGTGCTCGGCGGCTGCGCGACGGTGCTCGCCGGAGCCATCGGCTCGCAATTCGGTGTTTCTGTCGGCGGGCTCTTTCTTGCACTTCCGGCAATCTTCTGTGCCAGCGCGACGCTGATCGAAAGCCACGAGCGTCACGCCAAGGAGAAGGCCGGCCTGAGCGGACGGCGCCGCGGACAGAAGGCCGCGGCGCTCGATGCCGCAGGTGCGGCGCTCGGCAGCATCGGCCTCGCGGCGTTCGCCGCCATCTTCCATGCCACCGTCGGCGCAAGCATCGCATTCGCTTTCATTGCGGCGTTGGGGGTTTGGGCAAGCGTTTCCGTGTCGGCTTGGTGGGTCAGGCGTAAGCTTCGTGTCACGCGCAGGTCGCACCGACCAGCCCGCTCACCATCGGCAAAGCGCTCTCGCTTCGTGAAGCCTTAGCTCGCTTTCGGCTCCTTCGAACTCTGCGATTGCGGCGGCTGGAGCCCCGGGCTGTTGGCCCAGCGCTCGACCTGATCGATGACCTTCTGATGGCTTGGCCGCACCGGCTCGGATGCTTCGGGCTCTTCGGAAAGCTTGCGAGGTAGCCTGACTTCATCCGTCATGGCCTCTCTCCCTTTTGGGAAGAATGCGGTATGGCAAAATAGGTTTCAAACACAACTCATTGATTTGCAACGCATTTCTACTCAGTTGGAGACATTTCTGGCTCTAGAGGAACCCCCTCCAAGTTGGTTCGTTGAGTAAACTACTCAACCTACTCAATTTGCGTGATCGCCATGAACGACCTTCGCGCCGAGCGCCTTCAGGTCATGCTATCGCCGGAAGAGTTGGCCGCCATCGACGATTTCCGGTTCAAACACCGCATGCCGACGCGGGCGGCAGCGGTCCGCGAACTCCTCAAGTTCGGACTGGCCGCTGCGGGCGTTGATGCCGCCGCCGGTGTGAAGTCAAGCAGCTTCGGCGTGTTCGGCCGCGGGCCTGACGGACATACTCAGGGGGATCCAGAGAGCGGCAGCTGACTCGGTCCATAAGCAAACGGCCCCGGCACGGGAGTGCCAGGACCGTCCTTGGAGATTGCTTCCGGCGCACCGGGGGCATGACAACCGGAAGCAATCCGTCGACTCTTCCCGCGGGAATTCGTTCCGGTGGGAACTAGCCTGTCGCGTCGCTGGAGCCGTCCGGCATCACGCCGGATCCTGGCGTCTTGCTATCGTCGTTCAGCTTGGGATCGCGCGTCGCTTCACGCGAGGGCGAACCTTTCGGATCCGTCTTGTGCACGGACTGTGCACGCCGCTTGTCACGCGGCTGCTCCTCCGCACGCTTGTCCTTGACGATGCCATGGTCGGAATGGGCCATGATGGGCTCTCGCTTCTCCTGGTGTCTCAGAGCGCTTACGCACTGCGGCGTCGAATGTTCCGATACAAAATTAGCTGCGCGTCGCGTGAACGGTAGTGGATGCGTTCTCGAGATGCACCTGCCGTAGCGTCGTCACCGTCGCGAAGGCGACCGAGACGCCAAAGGCGAGAATGAGGGAAAGAAGAGCCAGATGTGGAGCCATCGTCAAAACCTCCTTCTGAAAACTGGAAATCGACGCGATCGACAGTTCCCGGATCATCCCAAATCAGTTGCTTGCCTTCCGTGAGCGATCTCACATGCAGATTTCACACGTCTTGCTTCGGAGCAGCAGTGTGGAGCGGAAGGGGCGGAATCTCGCCGTCGAGCCAATCCTGCTCGTTCGCGAGCGCCGTCCAGGCCTCGGCCATGCGCGAATAGCGCTTATGGGCGGGCTTCCCCTCGGCTCGCTCGGCAAGCTGAAGACAGTTATCGGCGTTATCCCTGAAGATGTCAGACTGTTTCATGTGAACGACGTGGGGACGGAACTCTCGCATCGCAACCCGGTTACCGGATCGTAATACTCAGGGAACTCGGCGCGCCGCTCGTCATTAACATCGATGCGAGTCGTTACCGCGATCATCCTTGCATTCATCAGCACCGCGGCACTTGGCGACAGTACCGGCGAGCGAAAGCCTGGCGAACGGCAGCCGACCGCCGTCGAGGTTATCAGCGGCGTCTACAATTTCAGCCGATTTCAACAGGGTCTGCTTGAGAACACCGACCTCAAGGGCAATGCGGAGGTCAAGAATCTCGCCGCCCTGCGCGCCGAGGAAGCGGCCAAGCGCGACAAGAGTCTGAAGGAGATCCAGGAGGCAATCGGCGCGGAGCCGCACATCGGCAGGGCGACATCCTCGACCGCGAGCCTCGTCGAGCCCGAAATGTCGGATGGTCCAACCTACGTCAGAAGCTTCTATGCCGCGCAGATTCCCGAGTACGAATCGATCATCAGCCTGCTTGAACGCTATCTGAAGGCGCCCGACAATGCGGCGCTCGCAGCGTTCGCGCGCGAACAGCTCCCGATGCTGCGTTCGCAGGTCAGGGACGCGGAGCGCACCATGGCGGACAAATAGCCGCCGCTACTTGTCGTTCGGATGATGTTGCTGGCTCTGCTGTCGCACGGTGCGGTCGCTCTCGGGCATCTTGTCCAAACCCGCATCGCCATTGTCGTCCTTGCCGCCCGAAGATGACGTGCCGCTGCCGCTCGGATTCGACCGGCCGGCCGTCCCGGTGGTCGGCGTTTCCGCCCGCGGGTTGGCGGAGCTTGCGGCGGGGTCGCCGGTCGCGGCTCCGCGCCCGCTGGGCGCACCGCCCTGCGCCAAAGCCGATCCCGCGGCAAACACGATGACAGCGATGGCGGCAAATCCTGCTTTCATTTCTGTTCTCCTGGTCGTTGTGAGCTAACCGTGGGGCGCGGCGCTCCGTTCCGAACAGGGAATGCCGAATGGTCCAGCAGAGCGACGGGCGCCCGACGCATTTTCCTTCCAAGTGGTGTGGAACCAATTCGGATGATCATCGTTATCTTGGCCGGGCTGAGCAAAGCGGGTTCCATTTCCTAGCGCCGCACCTTGGTGCTTGATTTCGAATTTGGCTGACGCTCTATTTTCATTTCGACCAGACGCGTCTTGCCGCGGATTCGGCCGACGCCTGCGGGGGAATCATATGAGCGACCTCGATCCCGGAACTGCATCACGCTCCGGTCGTCGCGTCCCAAAGCCAAGAACCAACGGTACGTCGGAGCCGGATTCCCGGGCGGAGCTGTTGCTCGCCTTGCAGGCGATGCGCAGCGGTGACTTTTCGGTGCGGATGAGCGGCGACTATCTCGGCATCGACGGCAAGATTGCCGACACTCTCAACGAAATCATCGCCGCCAACCAGCGCATGGCGCAGCAGCTCGAGCTGGTCGGCCAGGTGGTGGGGCGCGAAGGCAAGACCCGCCAGCGCGTGAAGTTCGGCCTCGCCTCAGGCTCGTGGGCCGACATGGAAGGTTCGGTCAACACGCTGATCGACGACCTCTTGTGGCCAACGCGCGAGGTGACTCGCGCGGTCGCCGCCGTCGCACAAGGTGACCTACTCCAGACCGTCAAGCTCGACGTCGATGGCCGTCCGCTCGGCGGCGAGTTTTTGCAGTCGGCGACCATCGTCAACACCATGATCAAGCAGCTCGGCGTGTTCACCTCCGAGGTGACGCGCGTCGCGCGCGAGGTCGGCACCGAGGGCAAGCTCGGCGGTCAGGCCCAGGTGCCCGAGGTGACCGGCGTCTGGAAGGACCTGACCGAAAGCGTCAACTCGATGGCGAACAACCTGACCAACCAGGTTCGCAACATCGCCGAGGTGACGATTGCGGTCGCGAACGGCGACCTTTCCAAGAAGATCACGGTCGACGTCCGCGGCGAGATCCTTCAGCTCAAGGAAGCCATCAACACGATGGTGGACCAGCTCCGCTCGTTCGCCTCCGAAGTGACGCGCGTGGCGCGTGAGGTCGGCACCGACGGCAAGCTCGGCGGCCAGGCGATCGTGCCCGGCGTCGCCGGCACATGGAAGGACCTCACCGACTCCGTCAACGCGATGTGCGGCAATCTGACCGCGCAGGTGCGCAACATCGCCAACGTCACCACCGCCGTGGCGCGCGGCGACCTGTCACGCAAGATCACGGTGGATGTGCGCGGCGAGATCCTGGAGCTGAAGGACACCATCAACACGATGGTGGACCAGCTCAACTCGTTCGCCTCGGAAGTGACGCGCGTGGCGCGCGAGGTCGGCACTGAAGGCAAGCTCGGCGGCCAGGCCCAGGTGCCGGGCGTCGCCGGCACCTGGAAGGACCTCACCGACAACGTCAATTTCATGGCCTCGAACCTGACCGCGCAGGTCCGCAACATCGCCGACGTCGCCACCGCCATCGCAAGCGGCGACCTCTCGAAGAAGATCACGGTGAACGTGTCGGGCGAGATCCTTCAGCTGAAGGAGACGCTCAACACCATGGTCGACCAGCTCAACGCCTTCGCCGGCGAAGTGACGCGCGTCGCCCGCGAGGTCGGTACCGAGGGCCGGCTCGGCGGCCAGGCCAACGTGCTCGGCGTTGCCGGCACCTGGAAGGACCTGACCGAGAGCGTCAACTCGATGGCCTCGAACCTGACCGCGCAGGTCCGCAACATCGCGGAGGTGACGACGGCGGTCGCCGGCGGCGACCTGTCGAAGAAGATCACCGTGGACGTGCGCGGCGAAATTCTGGAGCTGAAAGACACCATCAACACCATGGTGGACCAGCTCAACGCCTTCGCCGGCGAAGTCACGCGCGTCGCCCGCGAGGTCGGCACCGAAGGCAAGCTCGGCGGCCAGGCCGTCGTGCGCGGCGTCGGCGGCACCTGGAAGGACCTCACCGACAGCGTCAACTCGATGGCCTCCAACCTGACCGGTCAGGTCCGCAACATTGCCGAGGTCGCGACGGCGGTGGCGAAGGGCGACTTGTCCAAGAAGATCACGGTGAACGTGTCGGGCGAGATCCTTCAGCTGAAGGAAACGCTCAACACCATGGTCGACCAGCTCAACGCCTTCGCCGGCGAAGTCACGCGCGTCGCCCGCGAGGTCGGCACCGACGGCAAGCTCGGCGGCCAGGCCGACGTGCCCGGCGTCGCCGGCACATGGAAGGATTTGACCGACTCCGTGAACTCGATGGCGGGCAATCTGACCGCCCAGGTGCGCAACATCGCCGAAGTCGCGACCGCGATCGCCGGTGGTGACCTGTCCCGCAAGATCACTGTGGACGTGCGCGGCGAGATCCTTCAGCTCAAGGACACGCTGAACACGATGGTCGACCAGCTCAACCGCTTCGCGGGCGAGGTCACGCGTGTCGCGCGCGAGGTCGGCACCGAAGGCCGTCTCGGCGGTCAGGCCAACGTGCCCGGCGTCGCCGGCACATGGAAGGACCTCACCGACAGCGTGAACTCGATGGCGGGCAACCTCACCGCCCAGGTCCGCAACATCGCCGAAGTGACGACCGCCGTGGCGCGCGGCGACTTGTCCCGCAAGATCACCGTCGACGTGAAGGGGGAAATCCTCGAACTGAAGAACACCATCAACACAATGGTGGACCAGCTCAACGGCTTCGCCGGTGAAGTCACGCGTGTCGCCCGCGAGGTCGGCACCGAAGGCAAGCTCGGCGGTCAGGCCGAGGTGCCCGGCGTTGCCGGCACCTGGAAGGACCTCACCGACAACGTCAACTTCATGGCCTCCAACCTGACGGCCCAGGTCCGCAACATCGCCGAGGTCGCGACCGCCATCGCCGGCGGCGACCTCTCGAAGAAGATCACGGTGGACGTGCGCGGCGAGATCCTTCTCTTGAAGGACACGCTGAACACGATGGTCGAGCAGCTCCGCTCCTTCGCCGCCGAAGTCACGCGTGTCGCGCGCGAGGTCGGCACCGAGGGACGGCTCGGCGGTCAGGCCGTCGTGCCCGGCGTCGGCGGCACCTGGAAGGACCTCACCGACAACGTCAACCTCCTGGCTGCGAACCTCACCACGCAGGTCCGCAACATCGCCGAAGTGACCACGGCGGTCGCGCGCGGCGACCTCTCCCGCAAGATCACCGTCGACGTGAAGGGCGAGATCCTCGAGCTGAAGAACACCATCAACACCATGGTGGACCAGCTCAACGCCTTCGCCGGCGAAGTGACGCGCGTGGCCCGCGAGGTCGGCACCGAGGGCAAGCTGGGCGGCCAGGCACAGGTGCCCGGCGTCGCCGGCACATGGAAGGATCTCACCGACACCGTCAACTTCATGGCGGCGAACCTGACCGAGCAGGTGCGCGGCATCGTCAAGGTGGTGACCGCCGTCGCCAACGGCGACCTCAAGCAGAACCTCACTGTGAAATCGAAGGGCGAGGTCGCGGCGCTCGCCGAGACCATCAACAACATGACCGAGACGCTCGCGACCTTCGCCGATCAGGTGACGTCGGTGGCGCGCGAGGTCGGCGTCGAAGGCCGGCTCGGCGGCCAGGCCAACGTGCCCGGCGCAGCCGGCACCTGGAAGGATCTCACCGGCAACGTGAACCTTCTGGCGGCCAACCTCACCTCACAGGTGCGCGCCATCGCGGAAGTGGCCACCGCCGTGACCAAGGGCGACCTGACGCGCTCGATCCAGGTCGATGCCCGCGGCGAGGTCGCGGAGCTCAAGGACAACATCAACACGATGATCACCAACCTGCGGCTCACGACCGAGCTGAACACCGAGCAGGATTGGCTGAAGACGAACCTGGCGAAATTCACCAACATGCTCCAGGGCCAGCGCGACCTCACCACCGTCGGCCGTCTGCTGCTTACCGAATTGTCGCCGCTGGTGAACGCGCATACCGGCGTGATCTACCAGGTCGAGAACGAGAACAACCCGCAGCTCCTGCTGCTCGCCTCTTACGCCAGCGACGGCGTCTTTCCCTATCAACGCGTGCTGCAGTTCGGCGAGGGCCTGATCGGCCAGTGCGCGCTCGACAGGCGCCCGCGGGTCGTTGCGGACATTCCGACGGACGTGGTGCCGATCAATTCCGCATTGTTCCGTGTCGCCCCGAAGAACCTCGTCGTGCTGCCGGTTCTGTTCGAAGGCCAGGTCAAGGCCGTGATCGAGCTCGCCTCGCTCACCTCCTTCACGACCTCGCAAATGACGTTCCTGGAGCAGCTCACCGACTCCATCGGCATCGTGCTCAATTCGATCGAAGCGACGATGCAGACGGAAGGTCTGCTGAAGCAGTCGCAGCAGCTCGCCGGCGAGTTGCAGACCCAGCAGCGCGAATTGCAGCAGACCAACGACCAGCTCGAGCAGAAGGCGCAGCAGCTCGCCGAGCGCAATGTCGAGGTCGAACGCAAGAACCAGGAGATCGAGCAGGCCCGCCGCGCGCTCGAGGAGAAGGCGACCGAGCTCGCGCTGACCTCGAAATACAAGTCCGAATTCCTCGCCAATATGAGCCACGAGCTGCGCACACCGCTGAATTCGATCCTGATCCTCGGACAGCAGCTGAGCGACAACCCCGACGGCAACCTCTCTGCCAAACAGGTCGAATTCGCCCGCACCATCCATGGCGCCGGCACCGACCTGCTCAACCTCATCAGCGACATTCTCGATCTCTCCAAGATCGAGTCCGGCACGGTGACGGTCGACGCCGAGGAGATCCTGACCGCGAACCTGCTCGAGACCGTCGGCCGGCCGTTCCGGCACGAGGCAGACAACCGCAATCTGTCGTTCAAGATCGATGTCGATCCGAACCTGCCACGCAGCATCGTCACCGATTCCAAGCGCCTGCAGCAGGTCCTGAAGAACCTGCTCTCCAACGCCTTCAAGTTCACCGCCGAAGGCGAAGTGCGCCTGAAGGTCGCCGGCGCGGTCGGCGGCTGGGGGATCGACCACCCGGTGCTGAACTCCGCGCCGGCCGTGATCGCCTTCGAAGTGTCCGATACCGGCATCGGCATTCCCCTGGAGAAGCAGAAGCTGATCTTCGAGGCATTCCAGCAGGCGGACGCCGGCACCAGCCGAAAATATGGCGGCACCGGACTCGGGCTCGCGATCAGCCGCGAGCTCGCGAGCCTGCTCGGAGGCGAGATCCACCTGCGCAGCGCGCCGGGCAAGGGCTCGTCTTTCACGCTGTATCTGCCGTTGAAATATTCCGGCCCGACGCTCGCGTCGCGAGCCGCGCCGGCGTCACAGCAATACAGCCAGCCGCCGGCACTACAGCCGGCCGTGCCTGACCAGCAGCGCGTCATCGAGCAGCTTCCCGACGACCGGCTTAACCTCGAGCCTGGCGACACCATCCTCCTGATCGTCGAGGACGACCCGCATTATGCCCGTGTGCTGGTCGATCTGGCCCGTGACAAGGGCTTCAAGGTCTTGGTCGCTGCCCGGGGCGCCGAGGCCCTGGATCTGGCCAAGCAGTACCAGCCGACGGCCGTCTCGCTCGACGTGTTCCTGCCCGACATGCTCGGCTGGACCGTGCTGAGCCAGCTCAAGCACAATCCGCTCACCCGCCACATCCCCGTGCAGATCATTACGCTCGACGAGGACCGCCAGCATGCGCTGGCACGCGGCGCGTTCTCATTCGTCAACAAGCCGACGACCACCGAGGGCGTATCGGCCGCACTGACGCAGATCAAGGAATATGCGCGGCCGCGGCGCAAGCGGCTGCTGATAGTCGAGGACAACGAGGCCGAGCAGCTCTCGATCCGCGAGCTCCTGCACCACGACGACATCGAGATCCTGGCCGCGGATACCGGGGCCGGCGCGCTCTCGACGCTGCGCGAGCAGCCCTGCGATTGCGTGGTGCTCGACCTGCGGCTGCCCGACATGAGCGGATTCGAGGTGCTTGATCAGATCCGCAATGACGAGACGCTGTCGAACATTCCGGTCGTGGTGTTCACCGGACGCGAGCTGTCGGCGGAAGAGGATGCCGAGCTCCACACCATGGCACGCAGCATCGTGGTCAAGGGGGTGGAGTCGCCGGAACGCCTGCTCGACGAGACCGCGCTGTTCCTGCACCGCGTGATCACGGAACTGCCGATCGAGAAGCAGCGTATGCTGGAGAAGCTGAACAGTTCCGACGAGGACCTGATCGGCAAGACCGCACTGCTCGTCGACGACGACGCCCGCAACATCTTCGCCCTGTCGAGCGTGCTGGAACGACGCGGCATGAAGGTCCTGACGGCGACGACCGGCAGCGAGGCGGTAACACTGGTCGAATCCAATCCGGAGATCGCGATCGTGCTGATGGACATCATGATGCCGCAGATGGATGGCTATCAGACCATCGGCGTGATCCGCGAGAACCCGGCCTTCGCCCGTGTTCCGATCATCGCATTGACCGCCAAGGCGATGAAGGGCGACCGCGAGAAGTGCCTCGAAGCCGGCGCGTCCGACTACCTCGCCAAGCCCGTCAACACCGACCAATTGCTGCTTGCGATCCGCATGTGGCTGCACCGCTGAGTTGGATCCGCGAATGGACCACGAAAAGGTCAACATCCTCCTCGTCGACGATCAGCCCGCCAAGCTGCTCGCCTATGAGGTGATTCTGAAGGATCTCGGCGAGAACCTCGTGATCGCCTCCTCGGGGCGCGAGGCGCTGGAGGTTCTGCTCAAGACCGAGATCGCGGTGATCCTGGTCGACGTCTGCATGCCCGAGCTCGATGGCTTCGAGCTCGCCGCGATGATCCGCGAGCATCCGCGCTTCCAGAAGACCGCGATGATCTTCATCTCGGCCATCCAGGTCAGCGACATCGACCGGTTGCGCGGCTACGAGATGGGCGCGGTCGATTACGTCCCGGTACCGGTCGTGCCGGAAGTGCTGCGCGCCAAGATCAAGGTGTTTGCCGAGCTCTACCGCAAGACGCGCGAGCTCGAACGGCTGAATCATGAGCTGGAGGACCGCGTCCGCGCACGCACCGCGGAACTGGAGAGCTCCACCGCGAAGCTGCGCGAGAGTGAGCAGCGGCGCAGCATGGCGATCGCTGCCGGCAAGATGGGGTCCTGGGACTGGGACTGGATCAGCGGCGACTGGATGTGGGACGAGGGGCAATACCGCATCTTCGGCGTCAGCCCGGAGAGCTTCGAGGTCAATCCGGCCAACGTTCAGGCGCTGTTGCACCCCGATGACGTCGATCAATTGCGCAAAGCGATCGCCGAATTCAACAAGGGCACGCGCGCCTATGAAACAGAGTTCCGCATCGTGCGGCCCGACGGCGAGGTGCGCTGGTGCGTCGGCACGGCGGCCGCGACGGTCGACGAGAGCGGGCGCGTGGTGCGCGTCAGCGGCGTCACCGTCGACATCACAGAACGCAAGCGCGCCGAAGAGCGGCAGAACCTCCTCGCGCGGGAAGTCGATCACCGCGCCAAGAATGCGCTGGCGCTGGCGCAGTCGATCGTGCGCCTCACGCGGGCCGACGAGGTCAAGGCCTATGTCAACGCGGTGGAGGGGCGCATCAATGCACTGGCGCGCGTGCATACCATCCTGTCGCTGTCGAGTTGGCAGGGCGCTGAGCTCTCCAAGTTGATCGACGAGGAGCTTGCGCCCTATTCGCTCGGCGACCAGATCAGATTGGCAGGTCCCGAAGTTCAGTTGATGCCGGCAACGGCCCAGACGCTGGCACTCGCACTGCATGAGCTCTTCACCAACTCGGCAAAGTATGGCGCGCTCTCGACCCGATCGGGACGGCTCGCGATCGATTGGCAGGTCGAGGACGAACTGCTCACGCTGTGTTGGGAGGAGTCGGGCGGTCCGCTGGTCATGACACCGAAATCGCGCGGCTTCGGCACGCGGAGCCTGCTTGCGAGCATCGAGTCCCAGCTTGGCGGACAGGCGCAGTTCGATTGGCGAGCCGAAGGCCTGTTGTGCCGCCTGGAGGTGCCGTTGACACGCAAGACGGCGACCAGCGCACCCGGCAAATTCGATACCGCTGGCTCCGCCGAATTGCAGCGCGCATCCGGCTAACCGGACGCTGCGCTCGTCACCCGCCGGGCCATCCGCGGTTCGCGCGCGACCCGTCCTTCCAGCCAGGCCTCCGTTCGGGCGAGATCGCGCAACGCCCTGGCGTAGCGGCGTGCCGCATTTCGCTCTGCTCCGCGCGGCAGCCTGCGGGCTTTGCGCAAGATGTCCACGGCCGCGCTACGATAGGCCAGCGAGCGGTAAAGAAAGACTACCTTACCCATATCGATATTCCCGTTTTGATGACACCCATCCTCGCAAGCCCGGCATGAACGTCGGATGAAGCGAGTGACGACAAATTCGTTCGATCGGCTGGAACCCGGGAATTGCGCGTGCGTTGGCATGCCAGTTCGGGATTCAGTCCCATGCGCACCAAGAAGTCGTCTGAGCTGATCTCTGCCAGCGGCCTTATCAAGCTGATGACGCATGCGATGATGGGCGCAGCCCTCGGCCTCATCTTCAGCCTCGCGCTCGTCCTGTCCAATCGGGCCGTGGCCAACCTGCTCAATAACGGCGGAAGCCAAGCCGTTGTGGTCTTCGTCCTCACCTTGGTGACGACGTTCGCGATCGGCGCAACGCTCACTGGCGTCGTGTTCATCCTCGCAGAGGACAAGCAATCTTGAAGCGTGCGTGACGCGTGGAAATGCTTTGTTGGGAACTCCTGCGGCGAATAGCGGTTGGCTGCCTGCGTCAATTCAACTCAGGGAGTTTCCCGCATGAAGACGACCAAGCTCGCTCTCGCCGTAATGTTGGCAACCGGCCTAGCCGCCGCGCCGTTCGCCGCCCAGGCGAAGTCGCATAAGGCCAAGCACGGATCCTCGATGTCATCGTCGCAGACCACCGGCGCCAATACCAAGTCTACCCGGGGCGCGGATCCTTCCGGCCAAGGCGGCTCTGGTCCCGGGTCCGATCAGGGCGGCACCATGACGAACAAAGGCGGCATGACCAACACCAAATAGGCGCTCCCCGTAATCCATGGAGGGCTCCGCCACTGCGGGGCCCTTGCTCGACGCTCCGAGCTGTCAGGATCCGGCATCCACGCGCTTCCGGCACCCGGGACGCACGCTCAACGCCATCGCGGTTCGACGGGCAGTTGCGAGATCCGGTATGGGTCCTGCTCTTCCTCCGCCATACGCTTCCAAAGATCTCAGCGGCGTCCGATTGCGTGGACGGGATTGCCGACTGGCTTCACGGGACGAAGGCGCACCCGGTCGCGGACATCGGGCAGAACGTCGCTGCCACCAGCCGCCCTCCATTCGTCGATCAGGAGGTTGATTTTCCGGCGCAGATCCATCTGCGCCAGGGCCCTTTCTGTGCAGTCGTGATCGCGCTCGACGAGGTCGCGCACCGACGCCTCGACGTCGGCCATCTCAAGCCTCAAGGCTCTGATTTTACGTCGAATTTCATTAATTCTGTTGTCCATGCCTTGTTAGAACAAAATAAGAACATATAGTCACGTCACGATTTCTGGACGGAGGCGAGAGGAGGAGAGACATGCAGGTTCAAGGTCAATACGATGCCAGGGCTTTCCTGAGCGAGCAGATGACGCGAGCGCAGGGCCTCAGGCTGAAACGGCTGAGTGAAGAGGCCTATCAACCCGCCCAATACGCACGGGATCTGTCCTTTAGCGAGGCCGCACGGCGCATCCAGGCCCTCGAAGCGGAGATAGAGCTGGCGAATTCCTTCTAGGCAGCGGTTCGCGTTTGGAACATTGCATAGGCGCTCCCGGAACCATGGCCGTGCCGAATGGTTTTTCTTCGGCCAAGGGAGAACATGCATGGCACGCAAGGCAAAGAAACGCCGTTACTCACGCAGCGCCGGCGGCGATGTCGAAAGCGAGATGCGGCGCTACAAGAAGGGCACCGCGAAGAGCGGCCGTGGGGGACGCGGCGGCCGCGTGAAGAGCCGCAAGCAAGCGATCGCAATCGGACTGTCGAAGGCACGCAAGAAGGGCAAGAAGGTCCCGAAGAAGGCGTCGAAGCGCAAGAGCGCCAAGAAGACCTCCAGGACGTCGTCGAAGAAGTCGTCGAAGCGCAAATCCAGCAAGCGCTGACGCTGATCAGTCTCAGATCATGCTCCCCGGCATGAAGCAGCGGATCGAAATCCCGAACGCAGTCTTCACCGGCCACACCATGGTGCGGCCTGCACGGTTCGGCTCGGTGATGACGGCTTCGTCCGGCACCTCGATCCACTGTCCATCGAGACGCACCCGGTAACGCCCGTTGTGCGACTCCCAGTCTGGATCGGCAACGGCGACCCCATCCGCATCCGAGCAGCACGGACCCAGATGGCTGCGCAGGCTGTCGAACCAGGGCTTGAGGGGCGAGTCGGCGTAGCGGCCGTCGTCGCGCCCGAGCGCGTTTCCGTGCCAGAGCACCAATGGCGCCAGGAGCAGCGCACTCCTCAGCGAGAGCTTCAATCGATCCATGTCGGCACCGATCAAATGTGAACCACCGGCCAGTTCCACAAGGCGCCGGGAAGGTTCGAAGTTCCAGGCTTGCAACTGGGCCCCGCGGCTACGTCGCAGCAGAGCACAGAGGCACCGAGGAACTGTGACCAGTGAACACGGCTTTTTCGGACGCACCGGGTCATCGTCCCTGCCGTTAACGAGAATGTTATCGGGCCTTGGCGAGCTTGATTGCGTATGCGAAAGGCGGCCCGAGGGCCGCCTTTCTGGACTTGCGCCGGTCGAGCTTCGCCTTACGCGAGCGGCACCGCGACGAAGCGGGTGGCATCCGCGCTTCTGACCTGCAACAGAACGCTGCGCTTGCCCGACGCTTTGGCCTGCGCCAGCTCCGAACGCATCTCGCCGACATTGCTGACCGCCTTGCCGCCGACATTGAGGATGACGTCACCGGTCTGGATGCCGCGCTGCGCCGCCGGCCCTTGCGGGTCAACCTCGGTGACGACGAGGCCCTTCTGGCCGGCGCCCTGCACCTCGCCGGCTGGAGCCAGACCAAGCCCGAGGCGCGGCGTACCGGCGCTCGGCTGCATCTTGCCGTCATCGGCCTTGTTCGCGGCCTGCTGTTCGTTCGGCAGCTCGCCGAGCGTCAGGGTCACCGTTTTGCTGTCGCCCTTGCGGAAGATATCGAGCTTCACGGACGTGCCCGGCGCCAAGGTGGCGATGGTGCGGGCGAGATCGCGGGAGTCCTTGATCGTGGTGCCATTGACGGCGGTGATGACGTCGCCCGCTTCGATGCCGGCCTTGGCCGCCGGGCTGCCGTCCTGCGGATTGTCGACGATGGCGCCGCGCGCCTGCTTCAGGCCGAGGCTGTCGGCGATCTCGGCCGTCACCGGCTGCACCTGAACGCCGAGCCAGCCGCGCGTCACCGCGCCCTTCTCCTTCAACTGCGCGACGACGAGCTTGGCGGTCGAAGCCGGAATGTCAAAGCCGATACCGACCGAGCCGCCCGAGGGCGAGAAGATCGCAGTGTTCACGCCGATGACGTTGCCGTTCATGTCGAAAGCCGGCCCGCCGGAATTGCCCTTGTTGATGGGCGCATCGATCTGGATGAAGTCGTCATAGGGACCGTTGCCGATATCCCGGCCGCTGGCCGAGACGATGCCGGCGGTCACAGTGCCGCCAAGACCGAAGGGGTTGCCGACCGCGACCACCCAGTCGCCGATGCGCGGCTTCTGGTCGGAGAACTTGACGAACGGAAAGTCCTTCTTGCCGTCGACCTTGATCAGGGCAAGGTCGGTCTTCGGATCGGTGCCGACCACTTTTGCGGTGTAGATGGTGCCGTCATCGGTCGTCACCTGGACGGACTCGGCATGGTCGACGACGTGGTTGTTGGTCACGGCATAGCCGTCAGCGGAGATGAAGAAGCCGGAGCCTTCGCCGGTGATGACCTGGTGGCGGTGCGGCACGCCGTTCGTGCCACCCGGGAAGCGGAAGCCGAACTCCCGCGAGAACTGGTCGAACGGAGAAGCCTCGTCCTGGTCCATCCGGTTCTGCTGCAGCATCGCGCTCTTGTCGTTGTCCCGGTCGATCTTGACCCGCACCGAGATCACCGCGGGTTTGACCTTGCTGACCAGATCGCCGAAGCCCGGCGGTGTTGCGACGGCTTCCGCAGCTTGAGCCGGCGCAATGAAGGAGTTCATCCCGAACGGCGAAGTGCCTGGGGCAACTGACAGGGCGGCCACGCCGAGCGCGGCCACGGTGCCGAGCAGCACGAGCCGGCGCGGCCGCAAGATCTTGCGAGACGTGGTAATGTTGGAATTGATGCGATCGTTCATGTCGAAATGTCCATGTTGAGCTGGTGTCGCCTTGCCCTCAACATGGTCGTTGCTACCTTACGGCGTCCCGTCCACCCGATTAAATCTCGGCAAAGAATGGGGGAGCAGGCGCAGCAAGCAGCCGTTTGATGCAGCTCAACACGGGTCCTTCGCGCAGTGAAAAACTGCAACCACCGGATGATGTCCACTGGAGGCGCGCCATGTACAAAGACATTCTCGTCCACATTCCCACCGAACGTCCCATGCGTTCGGCGATCGACGGCTCGATCTCGCTCGCGGCGAAACTCAACGCGCATCTCGACGCGGTCGCGGTCGGCTATGTCGCAACCAGTGCAGCTTACGTGATGGAAGGCGGCGCCGCGGTGGCGGCCGTGTTCGAACTGGAACGCGAGCGCGCCGTGGAGCGGGCCGAGGCCGCGCTCGCGGTGTTCAAGAGCGAGGCGGCGAACGCCGGCATCTCCTACGCCAGCCACGCACTCGGCGCGATCCCGGCGGATGCAGCCGGCTCGCTCGGCGAGATGGCGCGACTGCACGACCTCAGCGTCGTGCTTCAGCCTGATCCGACGCAAGGCTCGTTCGACAACGACATGCCACGCGAGATCCTGTTCCAGGCGGGCGGCCCGGTCCTGTTCCTGCCCTACACCTTCCGTGGAGCCTTCAAGGCAAACCGGATCGGCATCTGCTGGGATGGCAGCCGCCTCGCTGCCCGCGCGGTGCGCGACGCAGCACCGTTCCTGGCGCGCGCCGCAGAAATCGTGATCATCACCATCAACGAGACCGACGCCGCCTCCAACGAAGCGTCAGCGAACAGTCTGACAAAACATCTCCGCCGGCGCGGACTGTCGACCCGCACGGTCGCCCTCTCGGCAACGCGCGCCGACATTCAACCGACCATCCTGTCACTGGCGGCGGACGAGAGTCTCGATCTCCTGGTGATGGGCGGGTACGGCCACTCGCGGTTGCAGGAGCGCGTTCTCGGCGGCGTCACCCGCGCCATGCTGGATGCCATGACGGTCCCGACGCTGATGTCGCATTGAGCCGTGCCGGATGGCGCCATCACGCCGCGACGGGAGTTTCCCATGTCGTGGGCGCGGCGGCGTCCTTGTCGCGTTGCACATTGCAGGCGTCGAAATGCGCCTTCAGCTCGATTTCGGCGAGATGTTCGAAATGTTCGGCTCGGCCGAGCAGTTCCCAATTCTGGAGCGGCCGATAGGCCGCCTGCTGGCGACAGAGGGACGCCAGCGCCCGGTAGCGACGTACGTTCTCCATGAGACCCTCCCTCGCTTGCTAGGGTTATTGCCCTGATTTGCGTCAGGTCGATGGCGGTTGTGCAAAAGATTTGCTGCGCCCCCGCACTTGAACTTGGTCGTCAGGCCCAAGTTCCAAATAGCGCTGGCGGACGCCTGGAACCTCGAGCTTGATCTTGTCGAACGGGAACGACTGCAGAACGCGATGCCGATGCTGAGGCCTACGTTGGAGAGATAGTCGTCGACCTCCAGCTCCCTGCCGATCGTCTCGACCAGGCGTTCAGCCAGCACCAGAACGTCCTCACGGCGCGCGTCCTCGGGCATCAAGACCACGAACTCGTCGCCGCCGATGCGGGCGACGAAGGCGCCTTCGGCTTCCGTGGCAAGTCGGTCAGCCGCCGCTCGCATCAGCAGGTCGCCGACGGGGTGACCGAACACGTCGTTGACCTCCTTGAAGCGGTCGAGATCGAGGCTCAGCACGGCAAAACTGGTCGCCGCCTCCCCCGCCCGCTTCAACCGCTCGGCGAGCGCCGCATTGGAGGCGCTGCGGTTCGGCAGGTCAGTCAGCACGTCATGATGCGCGAGATGGCTGATGCGCTGCCGGGTGGTGACGCGCTCCGTGACGTCCTCGATCACGCCAACCAAGTATTGCGGATTCCCGTCGCCATCCGCGATCAGCATTTTGCGTGAATTGACGACGCGGTCGCGGCCTTCGCCGACTTCGAGCAGATGCTCCTCGAGGAACATCGGCATGCCGCTCGCGATAACCCGGCGGTCCTGCTCGGTGACCATGCGGGCCACGTCCGCCGGGAAAGATTTCCTCAGAGCAGAGCGGCGCTGAGGCCGCGTGTCATCCGTAGTCTACCGGATACGCGCAGACTCCCTGGCACGTGTCGGCTGCGCGGAAATGTCGTGCAATCCTGCAACCCGCGCCGTCTTGGCCGCGAGGCGGATGGCCGCAATGTTGGCGGCGTATTCAGTGCCATCCCTGCCACGAAACACCGCGGATCCCGCCACCAGCGTGTCGGCGCCCGCTCCGGCAACGGCAGCGGCATTGTCGCGCGTGATGCCGCCATCGACCTCGAGCCGGATCGGCCGGTCGCCGATCATTGTTCGAATTCGTCTGATCTTCTCGATCTGGGACTCGAGGAAGGACTGACCGCCGAAGCCAGGATTGACCGTCATGACCAGCACGAGATCGATACGGTCGAGTACGTATTGGATCGCGCTTTCCGGCGTCGCGGGGCACAGGCCGACGCCCGCTTTCTTGCCGAGTGCGCGGATCGCCTGGAGCGAGCGGTCGAGATGCGGTCCCGCTTCTGCATGGACCGTGATGACGTCAGCGCCTGCCTTCGCGAACGCCTCGAGGTAGGGATCAATCGGCGCGATCATGAGATGCACGTCGAAAACCTTCTTCGTCAGCGGCCGTATCGCTTTGATCACATCGGCGCCGAAACTGATGTTCGGGACGAAATGTCCGTCCATCACATCACAATGGATCCAATCGGCGCCGGCGGCATCGATGGCCGCGATCTCCTCACCGAGACGCGCGAAGTCGGCGGCCAGGATCGAGGGGGCAACAAGGATCTCGCTGCTCATGCCCTCACGCTCCTTTCCGCAACCGGACCACCGCTGAAGACGCGGCTTGCGAGGACATCCGCCGGGTCGATGGTTTCGAGGTCGGCGACATCGAGCATGCGGTCGAGATCGGACACCAGGCGATCGGCCTGCCGCAGGCGGATGCGATCGACCGCGTTGCGGACCGAGCGCGCGTTGGAGAAGAACGGTTGGGTCCGGCGCAGCGCGATGTATTTCTCGAACGCCTCGCGTGCCGCTGCCGAGAAGCGATAACCCCGCTCCTTCAGCATCAGCTCGGCGATGACGAGCAGCTCGGCTTCCGAATAATCCGGAAATTCGATGTGGTGGGCGATCCGCGAGCGGAAGCCGGGATTCGAGGCGAAGAAGCTCGTCATCCGCTCGCCATAGCCGGCGAGGATCACGACGAGGTCCTCGCGCTGGTTCTCCATCACCTGGAGCAGGATCTCGATCGATTCCTGGCCATAGTCGCGCTCGTTGTCGGGACGATGCAGGTAATAGGCCTCATCGATGAACAGCACGCCGCCCATCGCCTTTTTCAAGATCTCCTTGGTCTTCGGCGCGGTGTGACCGATATACTGACCGACGAGGTCGTCGCGCGTCACCGAAATCACCTGCCCGCGGCGCACGAAGCCGAGGCCGTGCAGGATCTTGGCCATGCGCAGCGCGACGGTCGTCTTGCCTGTGCCGGGATTGCCCGTGAACGACATGTGCAGCGTCGGCGGTGCGGCGGCAAGGCCCGCGCGCTGCCGGATGCGCTCGATCAGCAGCAACGAGGCGATCTGGCGCACGCGGTTCTTCACCGGCTTGAGCCCGATCAGCTCCTGATCGAGCTGTTGCAGCGTATCGGTGATCCCAGCCGCTTCAGCCTCCTTGCGGAGATCGAATTGGGTCTCGCTGTGTTCGGTCGTGGTTGCGTGGGGCACATCGAGCATCGGCACCTCGAATAAAAGGGCTTCGCCGCAGGGGAGCGACGAAGCAGTGGTCCGCCAAGGATGCGGAGCAGGGAGAGCTCCGCGCGGAAGCGAAAGACTCAAGCTGACGCGTGCGCGGCCGGCCGGCGCACCGTGGTGTAGCGAATTGCGCGGCCCCCCACCTCCTGCCGCACGAGCTCGAACTCCGCCTCTTGCTTCGGCCGGTTGACGAGGAAGGAGATCCGCACCGATTCCCAGCCGTGGCTGGAATCGAAGCCGCTGATGCGGATGTAGCGGTCGCCGTAGACCCTGCGGCACTCGGCGAGCTCCATCATCACGCCGGCGGCATCCTGGAGATCGAACATCGGCAGGCCCCACATCTCCCAATAGGTATTGCGGGGATGCGGATCATCGGTGAACTCGATATTCACCGCCCAGCCATTGGCGAGACAGTATTGCACCTGCTTGGAGATCTGGTCATCGGTCAGATCGGGCAGATACGAGAAGCAGCCCTGGGTGATCTTCATCTCCATTCTCCTCAGACGGTTTCCAGCGCGGTCGGCACGAAGTCCGGCGTGTCGGTGGATTGATAGTTGAAAGTCACGTCCTTCCAGACCTCGAGCGCGGCCTTCAGCGGCGTGCAGGTCTGGGCCGCCTTGGCGAGGATCTCCGGCCCTTGGTGGACATAGTCGCGGCCCTCATTGCGGGCGAGGATCATCGCTTCCAGCGCCACGCGATTGGCGGTCGCACCAGCCGCAATGCCCATGGGATGGCCGATGGTGCCGCCGCCGAACTGCAGCACGACGTCCTCCCCGAGCAGGTCGAGCAGCTGGTGCATCTGGCCGGCATGGATACCGCCGGAAGCGACCGGCATCATCTTGTTGAGGCTCGCCCAGTGCTGGTCGAAGAACAGGCCGTGCTCGAGCTTGGTCGGGTTGAAGTCCTCGCGGCAGACATCGTAGTAGCCGCGCGTGGTGTTGGGATCGCCTTCGAGCTTTCCGACCACTGTGCCGGCATGGATGTGGTCGACACCGGCGAGGCGCATCCATTTGGCGATGACGCGAAACGACACGCCATGGCTCTTCTGCCGCGTATAGGTCGAATGGCCGGCGCGGTGCAGATGCAGGATCATGTCGTTGCGCCGGGCCCATTTGGCCATGGACTGGATCGCGGTGTAGCCGATCACGAGGTCGATCATGACGATGACCGAGCCGAGCTCCTTGGCGAACTCCGCGCGCTCGTACATGTCCTCCATGGTGCCCGCGGTGATGTTCAGATAGGTGCCCTTCACCTCGCCCGAGGCAGCCTGCGCGCGGTTGACCGCCTCCATGCAGTAGAGGAAACGGTCGCGCCAATGCATGAAGGGCTGCGAGTTGATGTTCTCGTCGTCCTTTGTGAAATCGAGCCCGCCCTTCAGCGCCTCGTAGACCACGCGGCCGTAGTTGCGGCCGGACAGACCAAGCTTCGGCTTCACCGTCGCGCCCAGCAGTGGCCGGCCGAACTTGTCGAGCCGCTCGCGCTCGACCACGATGCCGGTCGCCGGTCCCTGGAACGTCTTCACATAGGCGACCGGAAAGCGCATGTCTTCGAGGCGCAGCGCCTTGAGCGGCTTGAAGCCGAACACGTTGCCGATGATCGAAGCCGAAAGATTGGCGATGGAACCCGGCTCGAACAGGTCGAGATCGTAGGCGATGTAGGCGAAATACGAGCCGGGCGAGCCCGGGAGGGGATCGACGCGGTAGCACTTGGCGCGATATTTCTCGGCCGCTGTCAGGCGATCGGTCCACACCACCGTCCAGGTCGCGGTTGAGGATTCGCCGGCAACGGCAGCCGACGCCTCGATGGGGTCGACGCCCTCCTGCGGCGTGACGCGGAACAGCGCGATCACGTCCGTGTCCTTCGGCGTGTAATCGGGCTCCCAATAGCCCATGCGCTTGTATTCCATCACGCCGGAGCGATAGCGCTCTTTGCCGCGGACCGTGCCTGCATGTGCGTTCATGGCTCTCTCCTGCTCTTCTCTCTCTGAATGACTAGGCTGCGACCGGTTCGCGGGCGTCGATGCGCGGATCAAGCTCGCCGGCGCGATAGCGCCGCGCCATCTCGCTCATCGGGACCACTTTGATCTTGCTCGCATGGCCCGCCGTGCCGAACTGCTCGAACCGCTCGCGGCACAGCTCTCGCATCGCGTCCATCGCGGGCTTGAGGAACTTGCGCGGGTCGAACTCGGAGCGCGCCTGGGCCGCCACTTTCCGGAACACGGCGGTCATCGCCAGCCGGCAATCGGTGTCGATATTGACCTTGCGCACGCCGCTCTTGATGCCGCGGACGATCTCCTCGACCGGCACACCCCAGGTCTGCGGCATCTCGCCGCCAAACTCGTTGAACATGTCCTGCAGCGGCTGCGGCACCGACGAAGAGCCATGCATGACGAGATGTGTATTCGGCAGCCGGCGATGGATCTCCTCGACCACTCGCATTGCCAGGATGTCACCATCGGGCTTGCGGCTGAACTTGTAGGCGCCATGCGAGGTGCCCATCGCGATCGCCAAGGCGTCGACCTTCGTCGCACCGACGAAGTCGACGGCCTGGTCCGGATCGGTCAACAGCTGGTCGTGGCTGACCTTGCCCTCGACACCATGACCGTCCTCCTGCTCGCCACCGCCGTGTTCCAGCGAGCCGAGCACGCCGAGTTCGCCTTCGACCGAAGCGCCGACCCAATGGGCGAGATCGACGACGCGGCGGGTGATCGCGACATTGTAGTCATAGTCGGCCGCCGTCTTTGCATCGGCCTTGAGCGAGCCGTCCATCATCACCGAGGTGAAGCCATGGGCGATGGCGGAGGCGCAGGTCGCCTCGTCATTGCCGTGGTCCTGATGCATGCAGAGCGGGATATCGGGATAGGTCCGCTCCAGCGCGTCGATCATATGCGAGAGCATGAGATCGCCAGCATAGCTGCGCGCGCCGCGCGAAGCCTGGATGATCACGGGCGCGTCGACCTCGGCCGCCGCCTGCATGATCGCAATGCCCTGCTCCATGTTGTTGATGTTGAACGCCGGCACGGCATAGCCGTGACTCGCGGCGTGATCGAGCAATTGGCGAAGGGTGATACGGGCCAAAGGGTCGTCCTCCTTATTGGCTCTTGCGGGCGATCGCCCGGCGGGCGGCTTTCGCAATGCTCTGCGGCGTGATTCCAAATTCGCGATACAGCACGGGCGCGGGCGCTGAGGCGCCGAAGCCGCGCATGCCGACGAATTCGCCGTCCATCCCGATCCAGCGCGACCAGTCGCTCTGCACGGCCGCCTCGATGCCGACGCGCGGCGCAGTGCCGAGCACGGAGGCGCGGTAATCTTCCGGCTGCTGCTCGAACAGTGCGAAGCAAGGTGCAGAGACCACAGCGGCGCGAATGTGCTCGGTCGCGAGCAGACGCGCGGCTTCCATTGCAATCGACACTTCGGAGCCGGTTGCGATGAGCGTCACATCGCGGCCGCCGTCCGGGGAGACAACGAGGTAAGCACCGCGCGCGACGCGGTTTTTGCCGCGCGCATCGCTGCGGAAGGTCGGCAGGGCCTGCCGCGACAGGCACAACACGGATGGACGGTGCTCCGCCATAAGCGCGCAATCCCAGGCCTCCAGCGTCTCCACGGCATCAGCCGGCCGGAACACGAGCAGGTTCGGAATGACGCGCAGCGCCGCGAGATGCTCGACCGGCTGATGCGTCGGCCCGTCCTCCCCGAGACCGATGGAGTCGTGCGTCATCACATGGATCACGCGCAGCCGCATCAAGGCCGCAAGGCGGATCGCGGGCCGGCTGTAATCGGAGAACGCGAGGAACGTGCCGCCGTAGGGGATGAAGCCGCCATGCAGCGCGAGGCCGTTCATCGCGGCGGCCATGCCGTGCTCGCGGATGCCGTAATGGATGTAGTCGCCGGCGAACGCACCGCTCTTGACCGGAGCCTGCGCCTTGGCATGCGTCAGGTTCGAATGCGTCAGGTCCGCGGAGCCGCCGACCAGGCCGGGAATCGTCCCGGCGATGGCATCGAGCACCTGTTGCGAGGCCTGCCGCGTCGCGAGCTTTGGCCGCTCGCTGGCGAAGCGTTCGCGCAATTTCGCCGCGGCGAGCGCGTAGGCGGCGGGCAGAGTCACGGCCTTGCCCTCGACGAACAGATCGCGCTGCTCTGGCGTCGCACCTTCGTAGCGATCGAGCCAGGCGAGGCGATCGACCTGCCCACGCTGCCCGATCATCCGCCACGCCTTGAGCACCGGGATCGGCACCACGAAGGGCTGATAGTCCCAACCAAGCGTCCGCCGCGCCGCTGCCGTCTGCTCGGTGCCGAGCGGCGCGCCATGCGCCTTCTCGGTGCCCTGTCTACCAGGCGCGCCATAGCCGATGGTGGTGCGGCAGGCGATCAGCGAGGGTTTTGCGGTTTCGCGCTCTTCAGCAATCGCCTGCGCAACGGCTTCGGGATCGTGCCCATCGACCCGGCGCGCCGACCAGCCAGAGGCGGCGAAGCGCGCGAGCTGGTCGTCCGACGTTGCGAGCGAGGTCGGGCCGTCAATGGAGATGCCATTATCATCGAACAGCACGATCAGCCGGCCGAGCCCGAGATGGCCGGCAAGCGAGATCGCCTCCTGGCTGATGCCTTCCATCAGGCAGCCATCGCCCGCGATGACATAGGTGTAGTGATCGACAAGCCCGTCACCATGCCGCGCATTGGCCATGCGCTCGGCGAGCGCCATGCCGACCGCGGTCGCGATCCCCTGCCCCAATGGGCCCGTCGTGGTCTCGACGCCCGGCGTATGACCATATTCGGGGTGCCCGGGCGTCTTCGAGCCCCATTGCCTGAAGGCCTTGATGTCGTCGAGGCTGACATCGCCGCCGGTCAGGTGCAGCAGCGCATAGAGCAGCATCGAGCCGTGGCCCGCCGACAGCACGAAGCGGTCGCGGTCCGGCCAGTTGGGATGCGCCGAGTCGAATTTCAGGAAGCGCGAGAACAGCACGGTTGCGACATCGGCCATGCCCATGGGCAGGCCGGGATGGCCCGACTGCGATGTCTCGATGGCATCGACCGCGAGGAAGCGGACAGCGTTGGCGAGATCGTTGTGCGTGACGGCCGTGAGGTCGGCTTCAGCATGGACGGAGATGTTCATCGGATCCTCTCCCTGTTCACTTCAAGCTGCGCTTGCGCTCGATCAGCTGCATGATCAGCGGCGTCAGGATCAGTTGCATCGCGAGATCGAGCTTGGCGCCGGGGCAGACGATCGAATTGGCGCGAGACATCCAGCTCTGCGGCAGCATCGAGAGCAGATAAGGGAAGTCGATGCCGCGCGGATTCTTGAAGCGGATCACGACCATCGATTCGTCCGGCGTCGGGATCCAGCGCGCGATGAACGGATTGGAGGTATCCACCGTCGGCACGCGCTGGAAATTGATGTCGGTCTCGGTGAATTGCGGGCAGATGTAGTGGATGTAGTCGGGCATCCGCCGCAGGATCGTGTCAGTGACGGCCTCGGTCGAATAGCCGCGCGCGCTGCGGTCGCGGTGCAGCTTCTGGATCCATTCGAGATTGATGACGGGCACGACGCCGATCTTGAGGTCGGCATAGCGCGCGACATTCACCTTATCCGTGACCACGGCGCCGTGCAGTCCCTCGTAGAACAGCAGGTCGGAGTTCTCCGGCAGCTGCTTCCAGTCGGTGAAGGTGCCGGGCGCGGCGCCATGCAGCGCCGATTCCTCGGCGTCGTGAACGTAATGCCGCGTCACCGCCGTGCCGGTCTCGCCGTAGTCGCGGAAGGCGCGCTCCAGCTCCTCGAACAGGTTGGTCTCGGGGCTGAAATGGCTGAAGTGCTTGTTGCCGCGCTCGGCCTCCTTCGCCATCTGCGCGCGCATCTCGGCGCGGTCGTAGCGATGGAAGGCGTCGCCCTCGATGTAGACGGCGTTGACCTTCTCGCGGAAAAATATCTGCTCGAACGTCTTCTTGACCGAGGTGGTGCCGGCGCCGGACGAGCCGGTGATGGAGATGATCGGATGCTTCCTTGACATGCTCGTCCTCCTACAGCCGGAAGAATCCACGCCGCGCGAACAGCGGCGCTGAAACGCTGGCGACCAGCAGCGGATCGCAATGCAGCTCCTCGACGCGCCGCACCTCGTTGCTGGAGCCCATGATCAGCGGCACGCGCTGGTGCAGGCTCTGCGCGGACAGATCGAGGATGCGCTCGCGCCCGGTCGAGGCCGAGCCGCCGGCGTGCTCGATGATCATCGCCATCGGATGCGCCTCATAGGTGAGGCGCAGGCGGCCGTCGCCGTAGCCGGGGCGCGCGTCCGAGGGATAAAGGAACACGCCGCCGCGGGTGAGGATGCGATAGGCTTCCGCGACCAGCGAGCCGATCCAGCGCATGTTGAAATCGTGGTTGGCGGGCCCCTCGACGCCGGCGAGGCATTCATCGATGAAGGCGCGCACCGGCGGGTCCCAATGCCGGCGGTTCGACGCATTGATCGCGAACTCCTCGCAGGTCTCGGAAATCTGCGCACCGCTGCGCGCGAGGCGGAAGCAGCCGGCCTTGCGGTCGAGCGTGAAGATGTCGACGCCGACGCCGAGCGTCAGCACCAGCGAGGTCTGCGGGCCGTAGGTGACGAAGCCCGCGGCGAGCTGTGCCGAGCCGCGCTGATGGAAGGCCAGCGAGAGATCATCAGGCGCCGGCAGGATCGAGAAGATCGTGCCGACGGTCATGTTGATGTCGATGTTGGAGGAGCCGTCGAGCGGATCGATCGCGATGCAGATGCGGCCCTCGCGGTCGACGATCTGGGCCTCGCGCATTTCTTCGGACGCCAGCGCCGCGATCGGCAGCCGACCGAGGCAGCGGCGCAGGATCGCGTCGGCCTGGACGTCGAGATCCCGTTGGACATCGCCGTCGCTGTTGCGGCCCCTGGTCAGACCGGAGCCGGCGGCGAGATCGCCGGAGGCGATGAGGTCGGCAATCTCGATCGCGGCCGCTGCGATGGCATCGACGGCGCCCGCCACCGCGAGCGCGTGAGGTGCGGTCTCGGAATACCGTTGAAGATGGTCGTCCAGCCTGAGTCGCCCGGTCATCTGCGTCCATCCCTGTGCCGGCGCCGCATCCAGTTTCCCTCCCCTCTGGAGGTTGGCGCGGTCGGTCCCGGCATCAGGAGATTGACAGGGGCAGCCTAATAAGGAAAATTTCTAATCATAATGAGCCTCAAAGAATTTTCTTATAATGGCCCCGGCCATGCGGCGACCCAGCTTCGGCATCTGACGATCCGGCAGCTGCGCTCGCTTGCGGCGCTGTCGGCCAAGGGCAGCGTCACGGCGGCCTCCAGCCATCTCGGGCTGACGCAGCCGGCCGTGACCCAGCAGCTCCGGCAGCTTCAGGATCTTGCCGGCCTGCCGCTGGTGCAGCGGACCGGCGACGGCATGCTGCTGACGGAGGCGGGCAAGGAGGTGCTGGCGCTGGCCGAGCGGGTCGAGGCCGCCATCACGGATTGCCAGGGCGCACTGGACCTGCTGGCGGGCCGGACCGGCGGCACGGTGCAGCTTGGCGCGGTGTCGACCGCGAAATATTTCGTGCCGCACGCGATCGCGGCGTTCTCCAAGCGCTATCCCAAGATCGAGATCAAGCTGACCATCGGCAATCGCGAGGAGATCCGCGAGGCCATGCACGGCTACGACCTCGATTTCGCGGTGATGGGTCGGCCACCGGCCGACGTCAGCGTCGACGTCCGTCAGCTCGGACGCAATCCGCACATCATCGTCGCGCGCAAGGGCCACTGGCTGGAGAAGGATTCCGGCCTCAACCTCACCGACCTCGTGCACGAGACCTTCCTCACGCGCGAGCCCGGCTCGGGCACGCGGACACTGATGGAGGGCATGTTCCAGAAGTCGGATCTCGAGCCGATCATCGGCATGGAGATGAGCAGCAACGAGACCATCAAGCAGGCCGTCATCGCCGGGCTCGGCATCGCCTTCATCTCGGCCCACACGGTGGCGCATGAGCTTGCCGAGGGCCGGCTCGTCGTGCTCGACGTTGCAGGGCTGCCGATCGTACGGCAATGGTACGTGATCCGCCGCAGCGATAAGGTGTTGCTGCCGCCGGCGCAGGCGATGTTCGATTTCCTGGGCTCGGAAGGATCGAATTATCTGCCTGATGTGCCCGAACTCGGCGGGCAGTAGCCGGCCGGCGCTCAGCTCATCAGCTTCATGGCGACGGTTGCCGCCAGTATCACGATGATCTGAAGCAGACGCTCCGTCGTGAAGATGCGGTTGAAGGTGCTCATCGCGTGCCCCGGCCGACGTGAAAAATGTCTCGATCGGCCCGTTGCTAGCACACAAGAGTGCGGGGCAACTCCGTAATTGCCCCGTGGGCGGTCGCGCCGTCGGCGAGCCGGTTCACGTCCACGCCGACGGCCGGCGATCAGGCCGCGAGCGGGGCGTTGCAGTCGGTGCGCGTGGCGAAATAGGCCTCCAGCTCCGACAGCGCCCGCGCTTCCCAATCCCTCGCCTGCTCCAGCAGCGACCAGCTCTGGCCCGGGCGGAATGCTGCGGTCTGGCGATAGAGCGATGCAATGCCGCGGTAGCGGCGCACGTTCTCCAAGATGGCGTGACCGTTCATGTCCGAAAACTCCCTCGTCATTCCCGCGGGAGAAACTGCGGCCAAATCTTTTTCGAAAAGTTAGCGGCGCGCGGCAAGTTCGCGGATGGTTGCCGGACTGTTGCGCGAGCGCAACGTGCGCGGCGCGATCTATTGCGAATTCGTTGCCGCGCTCTCGCCCGAAGGTTTCAGCCCGCCGCTTCTGATGATCGTCATCGTCTCGCGGCAGAGATCGGCAAGGCCGATCAGGAGCACGGCCAGGAGGCAGAACAGGTTGATGGAATCGGCATTTGCGCTGGTCAGCGAGTTGAACTGGAAGGCGGGCGGTATGAACGCCCACCACACCAGCGGAACAGTGAGCAGCGCGGCAAATACCGCCGCCGGCGCGCCGGCAACGAATGCAAGCACGAACAGGCTGGGCAGGAACACCACGAAATAGAGCTTTGCCCCGAGCGCGACGCAGATGCCCTGAAGCGCGGCCGACATTGCGACGACGATCAGCCCGAGCAAAAACGCCTGCCACGACCACGGCCGTACCCGCGGTACGCCAAACAGCCCCGTACGTCTCATGAGCCTCCCCCTGCCACCCGTTAACCAGGTGCGTTTGCGACCAAAGTACTACAGCGACGCCGGGACTGCGAGACGGAAAGTGCGTCCTCGCGGGGTTGGTAAACGGGCCGCATCGCACAATTCCGCCCATGCCGGCGGCTATTCGGTCGCCGCATAGAGCAGGCCCGCGATGGGCAGAGCGCCGCCAATGGCCGATGCGAGCACCCAGCCGCCTTGCGCGAAGGCGAAGGCTCCGACCGCGGAGCCGGCCGCACCGGCGGCGAAGAACGTCGCCATGTAGAGACCGTTGAGGCGGCTGCGGTGCTCGTGGCCGAGCACGAATATGGCGCGGAAGCCGAGCACGACATTGCCCTGGACACCGATATCGATGGCAATCGCGGCCACCACCAGACAGGCGAGATTCAGCATCGAGCCGGGCGTGCCGATATAGGTCACGAGGAATCCGGCGGCCGCGAGCAGCATCGCGACCAGCGTCGCGATGCGGCTATGGCCGCGATCGGCGAGGCGTCCTGCGATCGGCGCCGCGAACACGCCGGCAACCCCGGCCAGTGCGAACAGCGCGATGCCACGCTGGGAGAAGCCGAACTCGGCGGCGAGTTGGAGCGGCGCCACCGTCCAGAACAGGGTGAAGGCGCCGAACAGGCTCGCCTGGTAGAGTGCACGGCGCCGCAGCAGCGGCGTGGCCCGCACCAGATGCGGCATCGACAGCAACAATTCGCCGTAGTGCATGCGCGTGACAGGCTTGCGCCTCGGCAGCGTCATCCAGAGCACGGCCGTGAGCACGATCATCAGCGCGGCGGAGCAGAAGAACACTGCATGCCACGACAGCACGGCCGTGACGAAGCTCGATACCGGACGTGCCAGCATGATGCCGAGCATCAGACCGGTCGAGACGTTGCCGACGACGCGGCCGCGGATGGCTTCAGGCGCCAGATGTGCCGCATAGGGGATGATGATCTGCACCGCGACCGAGCCGAGCCCGATGAACAGCGCGGCGATCAGGAACGGCAGCGCGTGGGTCGCGAAGGCGGCGGCGAGCAGCGCCGCGGCGCCAAGCGTGATCACCGAGCAGATCAGCGCGCGATTCTCAACGAGATCGCCGAGCGGCACGATCAGCAGCAGCCCGGTGCCGTAGCCGATCTGCGTCATGGTGACGATCAGTCCCGCCGCTGCATGCGACAGGCCGAGCGCGGCGCTGATCGGGGCGATCAACGGCTGGGCATAGTAGATGTTGGCGGCGACCATGCCACAGGCCGCGGCAAGCACGAAGGTCAGGCGCTGCGACACCGCATCCGGCCCGGGCGCGGTCTCGATCGTGGCATTCATCGTCATTCACATGGACTCCAGGTAAAAGATAGGGAATGATGATTCCCTTTTGTGACAAAAAACTCAGGCGAGCAGTTTCATCGCGACGCCGACGAGGCGCTCCCCGTCGAGCGGCAGGCGGGCCTTGCCAAGGACGCGCAGACCTTGCGTGATGCAGATCATCAGCCGCGCGGTGTCATCGGCATCGACATGGCGGGGAATCGAGCCATCGGCCTGCCCCTCGCGGATGAGGCCGGCAATGAAGCTTTCGTTGCTCTTGAGCTGCGCATTGACGCGGGCGCCAACGACTGGATCGAGCGCGGACAGCTCGACCGCGCCGCCGACGACGAGGCAGCCGCGCCGCCCCTCGCTGCCCTGGGAATGCTCGACATAGGACAGCAACACGTGACGGATTCGCTCGCGGCCGTTTGCGCCGCGCGAGGCCGCGTTACGGGTCTGCTCCTGGCGCAGCACCGTATAGCGCTCGAAGGCGGCGAGAAACACCGCATGCTTGTCGCGAAACGCCTTGTAGATGCTTCCCGTAGCGAGCCGCATCGCCGCGGTGAGGTCGCCGATCGAGGTGGCATGGTAGCCGCGCTCGCGAAACACCCGCACGGCCCTGTCGAGGGCGGTGTCCATGTCGAATTCCCGGGGACGGCCGGGCGGACGGGCAGACGGAGATCGGCGGGCGGTCTTTTGCATTGCGGCATAATAGGGAATGATTGTTCCCGAATAAAGACACGTGGTTGTGAACGGGTGGTTGATGACGGCGTCGCACTTTCGCGTCCCGGAACCAGTTGCAAGCCGCGAAGCGTTGGGGGGCAGAGCCGGGACCCGAGCAACACGGCACGGTGCGGCGACGGGGCACGAGAGAGGCGTGTGGTACACGCTCTCTCCTCCTCGTCATTGCGAGGAGCCCTTGCGACGAAGCAATCCAGAATCCCGCCTCGGAAAGATTCTGGATTGCTTCGCTGCGCTCGCAATGACGGAGTGTGAGGTGACAGCGTGGTGCTCCAAGTGACGCTGTCATTCCCCCTTGTGCGCATTCGCGCACTGGGGCGGGGAATCCAGTACGCCGCGGCCTCTCGATTGAACCACTGCCGTCTCGGCGTACTGGATCGCCCGCCTTCGCGGGCGATGACGGCGAATGCGTGGCTGCAGACATGCCTTCGCGTCCTCGCGGCGCAACTCGCCCGAGCTTTGCGTCATCTCTCGCCGCTCTTGTCCAAAGGCGCAGGGAAGACCGCATAGGCGTTAAGGTAGCGCGAGCATCGATTGATACGGACGTTTTCGAGGAGGCTCGCGCAGGTGCCGCCCAAGCGCTCGCTTTCTGCGGCGAAAGCAACGGATGGTTGGTTGTGGAATGATCGCTTGTAGCAAGGATGCAACGAGTTGTTGCAAAACACGCCAAGCGCCAGGTGCCGTCAGGCGGCCTGCGTCCAGCGGGGAGAGTCCTCGAAGTCGCGGGCAAGCGGCTCGAGCAGCAGGATGATCAAGAGGTGTGCCAGCAAGTAGGGCTTGGCGGAGCGCGGATCGGTTCCAGGTGGCGTCTTGAGACCAATCAGACTCTTCAGTCGCTTGAAGCCAAGTTCGATGCGCCATCGCAGTCGATAGAGCGCGAGTACATCCTTGGTGGAGAACTCGTCCGGCGCGAGCGACGTGATCAGAATGACCCAATCCGCGGCTTCCAGAGTTTCTTTGGAGATGACGCGGTTTTCGTCTTGTGCGTCGCGCCGGGCTTTACGGCGCGAAGCCGCGACTGCACCGGCGGGCTTCTTGACTGCGACCAGACGCATAGCCAGAGGCGCACCGTCCTTGCGTTTGATCCAAATCCTCCGATCGATCAGTCCGTGCGCCTTCGCCGCACGCAATTGGGCCATCAGATCGAACGCAAGGCCTTTGGCATCAAGCCAACGTGCGTTCTTCCAGCCCGCTCGGATCAAAACGTCTGCCCCGGCGTCGCGCACAGCGGCGATGCGGTCAGGTTGTAGATAAGCGCGGTCAGCAATGCGGATCTCGTTCTTGACCACCGGTATCCGGTCAAACGTTTCGCCTTCTTGCTGATCTGTCAGCTCGAAGTGACCAAAGCGCTCATATGGCAGATCGAATGCACTATGAACGCGCCAAAGCTCACTGTTCCTGCGCGCAGCCGGTCCTGCCTGAGGCACTGTCGTCGCATCGATAATGCGGATCAGGCGGCCTCGGCTCGCTTTCGGGGCTGCCGCAGCGAGCAAGCCCTCCACCAGCACTGCAAACCAATCGCCACATTGACGCAGGCGATAGAACAACGCCACGCTGCTGAGGTCGGCAAGGCCAACAGAAGCGGCCCACGCGGCTGTCGACCTCAACCCTCTTTCACCCAGACAATAGGCCAGCATCAGCCGAAGTAACGACACCGCATCTGGAATTTGGCGCCGCCGCACGAAAGCCTTCGTCTGGCGCGCACTTATTTCAAGCTGCGCAGCCCCGCCGAGCTGCGTAACCACTCTCGTCCAGTCCTCGTTCAGAAGCGATTCGTCTGCCATCCCGCCTTGGAATCACGTGTGATTCCAACACTCAAGAACAAACTTAACGCCTATGGGGAAGACCGGGTGCTGACCTCGCACCCGCGGTCTGCTGCGCGAAAGGATCGCGCAAAAAGACCGCACAGCAGCATACAGGTGGTGCCAATCACTCGGCCTTCCCTGCGCGATGGTCGGACGGCTTATGCCGCGCTCTCCCGGGAGCCGAATTCCTTCTGGCCTCCCTCGCGCTCGCGGAATTCACCGGCAGCCGCGCCGGTTGACGCGACTGCCGCATTCGCAAGCGCTTGACCGTAGCAACGACGGCCAGGACCACACGGTTTTGCCGTACGCACGGTTCGCCATTTCGCCGCAGGGTCCGATGGCGTTGTGCACGTTGCCATCGAAGTATGACGAGACGAACCTGACAGCGCCGTTCGTCCGCACGATGCCTTAGGGCTCACGGAGAGCAATCCGCCCTGCCCCTGGCTGTTCGCGCCCGACGCTGCTGCGTCCACCGCAAGCCCGGCTCGCGACAATGACGACCTCATGATCGCCCCTCGAGAATGAGCCGGGATGCGCGACACATACGACAAATCCGAATTTCGGTAAAGTGGAATATTTTCGCGCCGGTGGGTTGACAGAGAAGCGAAACAGGCCCGGACCTGTAGCCCGGATCGAGCGCAGCGCAATCCGGGAAGTGCAAGATGCCGCGAGCGGCCCCGGATTTCGCTTTCCGCTCCATTCCGGGCTACGGGAGCATCAACCCCTTCGACAGCACCGGCGTCCCATCCGCCATCGTCGTCACGCCTTTCCGCTCGACGATCATCCCGTAAGCCCGCGGCTGGCGGTGGACGTCGAAATTGAAGGTGGTGCGCTTGTAGGAATTGCAGAGATCGAGGTCGCAGCGCGCCAGCGCGATCTCGTCGCCCTTGGTGGTGCAGGCCGCGATGATCTCGCCCGAGGGCGCGATGATGCAGCTGCCGCCGATCTGATCGACGCCCTCCTCGCGGCCGGCCTTGGCGACCCCGACGACGAAAGTGCCGTTCTGATAGGCGCCGGCCTGGATCACCAGACCATTGTGAAACAGCGAGAGATCGTCATGCTCGGGTGCGGGCGGATTGTGCACCGGCGTGTTGTAGCCGATCAGCACCATCTCGACGCCCTGCAGGCCCATCACCCGATAGGTCTCGCTCCAGCGGCGGTCGTTGCAGATCGCCATGCCAATGACGCCACCGAAGGCATCGACCACGCCGAAGCCGCTGCCCGGCTCGAAGTAGCGCTTTTCCAGATGCTGGAATTCGCGCCACGGCTCGTGCTCGGCATGACCGGGCAGATGGACCTTGCGATACTTCAGGACGATCGCGCCGCTCTTGTCGACGAGAATGGACGTGTTGTAGCGCCTGACGATTCCGGCCTCGACCGCGAGCTCGGCATAGCCAAGGCAAAAGCCGATCCCGAGTTCGCGCGCGAGATCGAACAGCGGCTGCGTCTCAGGGCCCGGCATCTCGCGCTCGAAAAAGCTGTCGATCTCGGCCTGGTCCTCGAAGAACCAGCGCGGAAAGAACGTGGTCAGCGCCAGCTCGGGATAGACGATCAGGTCGCAGCCGCAAGCGCGCGCCTCGCGCATCAACGCCATCAGCCGCGCCACGACCGCGGTCCTGGTCTCGCTCCTCGCAATCGGGCCGAGCTGGCCGGCTGCGATGGTCACAAATCTCGCCACGACTCATTCCCTTACGTTTCTGATTGCGTCGGACCTGGAGCTACCCAGCCACTGCGCGCAGCCGCCTCGGTCTTCCGCCGATGGCGCAATCAAATCCCATGCCTGGCGGGACCATCGTGCGACGGCTCGCCGACAATACCGGAACTTCGTTGCCGATCTGCAACGGTTCCACACAGTCTGAAGCCGGACAAAACAAACTCCCATTCCGGCCACGAACCGCTCTCACAAGGCCGTGAGACTACCAGGGGAATGACGATGCGTGCACAACGTGTTTGGAAAGTGAATGGGGCCGCCAGCATCGGGCAGCTTCAATCGAGACTGGACGATCTGAACAAGCGTCTGGGTCAGCTCGAAAACCAGCATCCTGACAGCTGGAAGCTCGAAGAGCTGAGGGCGAGCGTGCTGAGCCTGTCGCGCGAGATCGACGACATCCGCTGCGCCGAGGCGACAGCAGCCTTGAGCGAGCTGCTGCGGAAGTAGCCGGCGCCCGCTGATTCGGATCGCGCGCAAGGAACCAAGCTCCACGGCGGCCATTTTCATACAGAGCATGGAGCAAGATCATGAGCAGGCACCTGACGCGAGCCCATCTCGCGCGTGGCGTGGCCGGCGCGGTATCCACGCTGGTCCTATGCGCGGCGGCGGTCTTCACCATCGCGCGCCACTTTGCGTTATGAAGAATTCGGCGCTGTGAGGGATTTCGCATGACATCCGACCCCGAGGAGTCGGTGCGGCTGCAAGGCTACGGCGAGATGACGCTGCGCACGGCCGTCGAGACCTTGATGCGGCTCGCGCCGCGCAAACGAACGGACGCCGCCGTCTTCCGCGTCCGTGACGGCGTGCGCCTCGCGCAAAGCGAGATCGCCGAGCTTGCCTCAAGCTGGGGCATCGAGCCGGCGCCCCACGTACGATCGCCGAGACTGGTGCCGGAGCAGCACTGGCAAGACATCGTCCGCGGCATGGTGCGCGAAGCCCCGCTGCCGTCGCTGCTGGTGGCGTTTCTGCTGGGGGCGCTGGTGGCGCGAAGGTAGGCGCGCCGGAGCCGCTTGCAACAGCACTACTTCTGTTCGCTTGCCCGCATCTGGTCGGCGAACGGACGCAGGGCCTCCGACATGTCGTCGAGGCGCTTCTGCCACTCTGCACCAGGCAGGAAGGCGATCACCGGCTCATCCCCCGGAGAACCCGTCAGGTACTCTGGATTGCGCAGGCCCTCGGCGATCCCGGCTTCCAGCTTCTTGACGAGGTCGTCCGGAACGCCCTTGGGGACCGCGAAGCCACGCTCGGCCGTCGTCACCACTGGAAAGCCCACCTCCTCTGCCGTCGGAACGTCGGGCAGCGATGGAAAGCGCTTTTTCGACAGGATCGCGATGACGCGAAGCGGCCCCTTGTTGGCGCCATGCAGTTCGGGAATCTCGCTGAGAGTGACCATCCCGACATCCAGATGCCCGCCTAAAAGGTCAGTCCGCTGCGCCGCCGTTCCTCGGTAGGAGATCTCGTTGGGCTCGACCTTCGCGACGGAAGCGAGCATGCGAATGGCCAGATGACCGTTGGTGCCGGCGCCGTTGTGACCAAAGGTCACCGAGCCGGGCTTGCTGCGCAATGCCACAACGACATCCGGCAGATTCTTGAATCGGCTGTCCGCAGGCACCACGACGACGGTCGGATCCTCGACGACCCGTGCGACCAGCCGGATTTCATCCGTGGTGTATTGGGTTTTGCGGGTCATCGGCAGGAAGTTGTAGCCCGGCACGTTGACGACGCCGATGGAATAAGCGTCGGGCGCGGCGCGCGCAATCGCGGCAAACGCGATCTCCCCACCGGCGCCGGGCTTGTTCAGGACGACAAACTTCGCCTTGCCGCCCAGCGCGCGCTCGACAAAGGGAAGAAGCTTGCGGGCCATGACATCGGTGCCGCCGCCGGGCGCGAAGCCGACGACGACTTCGATCGGCTTCTCGTCTGGCCACGCGGCCCATGCCGGGCCGCAAGCAGCAAAACCAAACGTTGCAACGAGCGCGACGATAGTCTTGTTCATGGTTTCCAACCCTGTTCTCCTTCTCGGCGAATCACGCTCTCGAACGCGCGACCGACTATGCGCTCATCTAGCCGCCGGCCCGACCGAATGGCAACTGGTTGCCGAACGAAGCGATTTGATCGCGCGCAGGGGCTTCGGCGGTCAAGCCTGCACGCAGATGCTCCGTCGTCGAATTCCCGATAGCTTGCGCGACACATTTGCGTGCGAGAGATGTTCCATGGCGAAGGCAAACATTGGCGATCTGGAAGGTGGCGCAGCGCTGTGTGCCTGGTGCGAGGGCGTACCTTCATTCCACGATGCGACGTTGCGGGAGCTGGAGCTTCGCCAGGGCGCACCAAGCCGGCTGGTCGCCCACGCCTTCCAGATGACCCCGAAGGTCGATGCACGCGGCTATTTCGTGCTGACCAAGCATGTGGACGTCACCTTCACGATCTTCGAGCCGATCGAGGTCCAGCTGTTCGACTTCACGGAAGCGGGAATCATCTTCTCGCTCGGCATCGAAATCGATCCCGACGGCACAATACTGAGCTTCGAATCCAGCTATGGGGTGCACGGCCGGATCAAGGCCAGGCGGGTCGCGGTCTCGTTCGAGCCCCGGGCGGCCGGGTCATCCTGAAGCTGGCAAGCCATGCCACCGCAACAAGCCGCCCTGCGAGGGCCAAATCGGCCGTGGACCCGCCCCGAAAATCGTTGCAAAAAAGGCGCTCCCGAGGCGCCGGCGACCGGTCCGCCAAGCCTTCAGGAGAACGTCGACTTTTGGAAGAATGGTCGGAGTGGCAGGATTCGAACCTGCGACCCCTGCGTCCCGAACGCAGTGCTCTACCGGGCTGAGCCACACTCCGACAAGAAGGCGGCTTATAGCGTCGGGTTTGACGCACTGCAAGCGGCCGAGATGAGGAATTTTATCCCTGTGAAAACGTGTCTTGAAACGCTGATTTTGCCGGCCGGCGAGGCCGGCGCGGAAGCCGCCGCCCGGACCCTGGCGGCCGGCGGGCTGGTCGCGTTTCCGACCGAGACGGTCTACGGGCTTGGGGCGGATGCGGCCAACGCTGCGGCGATCGCCCATCTCTACGCCGCCAAGGGCCGGCCGGCGTTCAATCCGCTGATCGCGCATGTCGCTGATATCGCGGCCGCGCGGCGGATCGGGCGCTTCGACGCGCGCGCGTTGAAGCTTGCAGAGGCGTTCTGGCCGGGGCCGCTGACGCTGGTGGTGCCGAAGACCGAGGACTGCCCGGTGGCGGATCTCGCCACCGCCGGCCTCGACACGGTCGCGATCCGCATTCCCGCCCATCCGGTGGCGCAGGCGATCCTGCGCGCCTTTGGCGGGGCGGTGGTGGCGCCGTCCGCCAACATCTCCGGCCACGTCTCGCCGACGCTGGCCGGCCATGTCGAGAGCGACCTTGCGGGGCGGATCGACCTGATCGTCGATGGCGGGCCGGTCGAGGTCGGCGTCGAATCGACCATCGTCGGCTGCTTCGAGATGCCGATGCTGCTCCGTCCCGGCGGACTGTCGCGCGAGCGGATCGAGGCGGTGCTGGGCGCCCCACTCGCGCGACCCGCTATGGAAGCCGAAAGCGACGACAGCCAGCCGCTTGCGCCGGGCATGCTGGCCTCGCATTACGCGCCGCGCGCCAATGTGCGGCTCAATGCGCATGATGTCGCGCCGGACGAGGCGCTGCTGGCGTTCGGGCCGTCGCGCCTGCCCGGCATTGATGCTGCCGCGGCCGTCATGAATTTGTCGCCCACCGGTGATCTCGATGAAGCCGCGGCCAATCTGTTCGGTTATCTTCGCAGCCTCGATGCGAGAGCGCCGCGGGCGATCGCGGTGATGGCGATCCCCGAAGAAGGACTTGGCGAAGCGATCAACGACCGGCTGCGCCGGGCGGCAGTTGCCCGATAAGAAGCTTGAGAAGAGATACGAGAATGAACGTCAATAAGTCCGCCGCCCCGCCGCTTGCGCCCGAGCTGATCGACCAATTCCGCAAGATCGTCGGCGAGCGCCATGCGATCACCGATGCGACCGATATCGAGCCCTACGTCACCGAGGAGCGCAACCTGTTCCACGGCCGCTCGCCGCTGGTGCTGCGCCCGGGCTCGACCGCGGAAGTCTCCGCGATCTGCAAGCTCGCCTCGGCGCACAACATCGCCCTGGTGCCGCAGGGCGGCAACACCGGGCTCGTCGGCGGGCAGACGCCGCACAATGGCGAGGTGGTGGTGTCGCTGCGCCGGCTCGACAAGATCCGCGAGGTCGACACCGCCTCCAACACCATGACCTGCGAGGCCGGCGTGGTGCTGCAGGTCGCGCAAACGAAGGCGGCGGAGGTGGACCGGCTGTTTCCGCTGTCGCTGGGCGCGGAAGGCAGCTGCACCATCGGCGGCAATCTCTCGACCAATGCCGGCGGCACCGCCGCGCTCGCCTATGGCGTCGCGCGCGAGATGGCGCTGGGGCTCGAGGTCGTGCTCGCCGACGGGCGTGTGCTGAACGCGCTGTCGAAGCTGAAGAAGGACAACACCGGCTACAACCTGCACAACCTCTTCATCGGCGCAGAAGGCACGCTCGGCATCATCACCGCGGCAACGCTGAAACTGTTTCCCAAGCCGCGGGCGATCGAGACGGCCTTCGTCGGGCTGAAGTCGCCGGCAGCGGCGCTCAAGCTGCTCACGATCGCGCAAGGCGAAGCCGCCAATGCGCTGACGAGCTTCGAGCTGCTGTCGGAGATGGCGGTCGACTTCTCGATCCGTCACGGCATCGACGTGCGCGACCCGCTCGCACAGAAGCATCCCTGGTACGTGCTGATGGAATTGTCCTCACCCAGCGAGGATGCCCGCACGCCGCTGGAGACGATCCTCGCCCGCGCCATGGAGGAGGAGATCGTCGACGACGCCGTGATCGCGGCGAGCCTCGCCCAGCGCGGCGCGTTCTGGAAGCTGCGCGACGAGATGTCGGCGGCGCAGAAACCGGAAGGCGGCTCGATCAAGCACGACATCTCCGTGCCCGTCGCTGCGGTGCCTGCCTTCATCGCCGAGGCCGATGCCGCGGTGGTGAAGCTGATCCCGGGCGCACGGCCGGTGCCGTTCGGCCATCTCGGCGACGGCAATCTGCACTACAATGTCAGCCAGCCGATCGGCGCCGACACCGCGGATTTTCTGGCGCGCTGGCACGAGATGAACGCGGTCGTGTTCGAGATCGTGCTGCGCATGGGCGGCTCGATCTCGGCCGAGCACGGCATCGGCGTGCTCAAGCGCGACGAGCTTCCCGAGGTGAAGGACAAGACCGCGATCGAGCTGATGCGGTCGATCAAGACGATGCTCGATCCGCTGGGAATCATGAATCCGGGGAAGGTGCTGTGACCGCGCCTGCGATTGACGCCATCAGAGATGCCGACGTCGAGGGCGTCGTCGCGCTGTGGCAGCGCTGCGGCCTGACGCGGCCCTGGAACGACCCGCATGCCGACATCGCGCTGGCGCGGCGGCGCGACAATTCCACCGTGCTGGTCGGCCGCGACAACGGCGCGATCGTCGCCACCGTCATGGTCGGCCATGACGGCCATCGCGGCTGGGTCTATTACGTCGCGGTCGATCCCGGTTGTCAGAAGCGCGGCTTCGGTCGCGCCATCATGGCGGCGGCGGAGGACTGGCTGCGGAGCGCCGGCATTCCGAAGCTGCAGCTCCTCGTCCGGCGCGAGAATGCAGAGGCCAATGCGTTCTATGGCTCGCTGGGCTTCGAGCTGTCGACGTCCGTGATGTTCCAGAAGTGGCTCGACGGCCGCGCGACCACGCCAAGCAACTGAGATCGAGCCATGACCATTTCCGACCGCGTCCGCATCAGGGACGTCCGCGTGCTCTCCGACAATTGGACGCCCCTGAAGGAGACGACGTTCGACTACCGCCGCGCCAATGGCGAGTGGCAGACGCAGCACCGCGAGACCTATGAGCGCGACAACGCCGCAGCCGTGCTGCCCTACAATCTTGCCCGGCGCACGGTGATCCTGGTGCGCCAGTTCCGCCTGCCGGCGTTCATCCGCGGCTACGACGATCTCTTGATCGAAGCGGCCGCCGGCGTGCTGGACAATGCCTCGCCCGAGGAGCGCATCCGCGCCGAGGCCGAGGAGGAAACCGGCTATCGCCTGCATCACGTCCACAAGGTGTTCGAGGCGTTCATGAGCCCGGGCGCCAACACCGAGAAGCTGCATTTCTTCGTCGCCGAATACGAGCCTGAGATGCGGGTGAGCGACGGCGGCGGCCTCGAGCACGAAGGCGAGGACATCGAGGTGCTGGAGCTTCCCATCGACGAGGCATTGGCGATGATCGCCGACGGCCGCATCATCGACGCCAAGGCGATCATGCTGCTGCAATACGTGGCGCTGCATGTGTTCAGGTAAGGAACCTATTCGCACGCAAGGTGCAGACCCTTCTGCCCTCGTGGGAGAGGGTCAGCAATACCGATGCCGACCAACTTCATCTGCAATTCTGTCCTGCGTCAGCTCGCCCCCCGTTGAGCAACGCCAAAACTACCTCTAGTCTGGCGCCAACCAAGAACCAGGAGACGCGCCATGTCCGCTCCGCGCGACGACGAATTCGGCTTTGCGCCCGACCACGACTCCCCTGTTCCCTACATGCAGCGCACCCGCGACTATTACGCAGCGATCGGCTACACCACGCCATATCGCTGGGCGCATTACACGGAGGCGCCGTTCCAGCCGCTGAAGAAGCCGCTGGCCAAGTCACGTGTCACCATCATCACGACGGCCGCGCCTTACGATCCGGCCAAGGGCGACCAGGGGCCGGGCGCGGCGTATAATGGCAGCGCGAAGTTCTATCAGGTCTATGACGGCGACACGTCCAGGCAGCACGACCTGCGCATCTCCCACATCGGCTACGACCGCAAGCACACGTCGGCGACCGACAGCGGGACCTGGTTTCCGCTGCCGCAGCTTTTGAAAGCATCCGCAGCAGGCCGCATCGGCGAAGTCGCGCCGCGCTTCTTCGGCGCGCCGACCAACCGCAGCCATCGCGTCACGCTCGACACCGACGCGCCGGAGATTCTGTCGCGCTGCCTGGCCGACAAGGTCGATGTCGCGGTGCTGGTGCCGAACTGCCCGGTCTGCCACCAGACCACGGCGCTGGTGGCGCGGCATCTGGAGCGCAACGGCATTGCGACCGTGATCATGGGCTGCGCCAAGGACATCATCGAGCACGCGGCGGTACCGCGCTTCCTGTTCAGCGACTTCCCGCTCGGCAATTCTGCCGGCAAGCCGCACGACGTCGCCTCGCAGGCGCAGACGCTCGAGCTCGCGCTGAGACTGCTGGAGAGCGCCAGCGGCCCACAGACCACGATGCAATCGCCGCTGCGCTGGAGCGAGGACGCCTCCTGGAAGCTCGACTACAACAATGTCGCGCAGCTCTCGCCCGAGGAGCTGGCGCGCCGCCGCGCCGAATTCGACAAGCAGAAGGAGATCGCGCGCGGCAACCGCGCCGCCTGACGTCGTCCAACAACAATAATCGAGGGAGAGCGAGGTGACGCGACCGTTCGAGGGCGTGAAGATCCTGGACTTCACGCAAGTGCTGGCCGGCCCCTATGCGAGCTATCAGCTCGCGCTCTTGGGTGCAGACGTCATCAAGGTCGAGCGGCGCGAGGGCGAGGACATGCGCCGCACGCCGCTCTCTCGCGAATGGGCCGAGCGCGGGCTGGCACCGGCGTTCCAGGCCATCAACGGCAACAAGCGCAGCCTGACGCTCGATTTGCAGAAGCCGGAGGCGATCGCGATCGTGAAGAAGCTCGCGAGCCAGGTCGACGTCGTCATGGAAAATTTTCGCCCGGGCGTGATGGACAAGCTCGGCATCGGCTACGAGGCACTGTCGGCGATCAATCCAAAGCTGATCTATTGCGCGGTCTCCGGCTTCGGCCAGACCGGTCCGGACCGCCTGCGGCCCGGCTACGACGGCAAGATGCAGGCGCTGTCGGGCATCATGGCCATCACCGGCCATCCCGAGACCGGGCCGACCCGCGCGGGCTTTGCGGTCTGCGACGTGCTTTCGGGCGCCACGGCGGCGTTCGGCGTGTCGAGCGCGCTCTACCAGCGCGACCGCACCGGCAAGGGGCAGCTCATCGACGTCTCGATGCTGGAGGCGACGCTGGCATTTCTCTCGGGCCAGATCGCGGACTGGTCGGTTGCCGGCCATCGTCAGCAGCTTTCCGGCAATCAAGCGGTGAGCCGCAAGACCACCGCGAACCTGTTCAAGGCCGGCGACGGCCACATCCTGCTCGCGGTCAACAACGAGAAGCAGTACCGCGCGCTGATGTCCGCGCTCGGCCGCGAGGACACGCTGAGCGACCCGCGCTTTGCCGACTGGTTTTCGCGTAACGAGAACGAGGGCGCGCTGCGCGCCATCATTGAGGAGGCGCTCGCGAAGAAGCCTGCACGCGAATGGGAGACGATTCTGGAAGACGCCGGCGCGCCCTGCGCCAGCATCTGGAAGGTCGAGGAGGTCATCGACCATCCGCAAATCAAGGCGCGCGGCGCGATCCAGGAGCTCGACACGCAATACGGCCGCCTGCGCTTTGCCGGCAGCGGGTTCAAACTCGCCCATGGCGGCGGCAGGCTGGACCGGATGGCGCCGGAGCTGGGCGCGGATACGGATGCGGTGCTGGGCGAGCTCGGATTTGACGCGGCGGAGATTGCGGCGCTGCGGGCGCGCGAGATCGTCTGAGGACTAATTTAGATTGCCTTCGCCGCGACCTTCGCGGCGGCGAGGATCTCGCGCCTGACGGCGTCATCCTTCACCGCGCGCGCCATGTCGGCCGCGCCTGTCAGGATCGCAAGCAGCGCGATCGCCCGCTGCCGCGCATGCGTGCCGCGAAAACCCTGCGCGACGAGGTCCGCCAGACGCTCCAGCTCTCCCTGATAGACGGCGCGCGTTGCGGCGTCCGAGCGCGCAACGTCAGAGGAAAAGCTGGGGAGTGCGCAGGCCTCATCGAGGCCGACCTCCATCCGCTCACCCAGATAGAAATCGACGAACGGATCGCGCCAACCGCTGCCGTGCTGCGCCTGAAATTGCGCGATGCCGCCGCGCAGGAAGGCGAGCCCGTCCGCTACCGCAAGCCGGAACGCATCCGCCTTGGATTCGAAATGGGCGTAGAACGCCCCCGACGTGAGGCCCGCACCCTTGGCGAGCGCGTCCACGCCGGCGCCGCCGAATCCACCGGTGCGGAAGCCGCGCCCGACCGCATCCGCCAGCCGCGCGCGCGCGTCACCGTCGCTCTTCTTCGGTCGTGCCATCGGTCACCTCTCGATAGCGATCGTTATATTACGCTTGACGGGATAACGATCGTTATGTTTTATATAACGACCGTTATGTTACGGTTCAAAGGGAAACCTCTCTATGCCCATCCAGATCATCGTTCCCGAAGGCGCGCTGACGCCGGCCGCAGAAGCCGAGGCGTTCGGCAAGCTGACCGAGCTGCTGCTGCGTTTGCACGGCCTCACCGGCAACCGCTTCATGACGCCGAACGTCATCGGCGAGGTGACCGTGGTGCCGAAGCGGCGCACCTATTCCGGCGGCAAGCCCGCCGACATCGCCGTGTTCGAGCTCAGGGTGCCGTCATTCGTGCTGCCGACGCAGGAGATGAAGGACGCCTGGATCTCCGAGGGCACGACCATCCTCGAGAAGGCCGCCGAGGGACGCATCAAGCGCGAGCACATTTTTGCAAATGTCAGCTACGCCGTCGATGGCGGCTGGGGCATTGGAGGCGAGGCCTATAGCAACGCAGCGCTCGGATCGGCCGTCGCAGCGGCTTGCGTCAAATAATTGGACGGACGGTGGGCGCGGCGTGTTGCGCGCCATTGCCCACCGGCATCGCTGTTCAGAACAACGACCCTTGCCCGTCGTCTGATGACGCAGCAGCAACTTTCCTCGCCACCTTCTTGGGCTTGGCAGCTTCTGCCTCCGCCTCCATCTGCTCCGCGCTGATCGGCAAGAGCAGCTGCTCGTCGTCGTTGGCGACGCGGTTGACGCGGCTGGAGACCGGGTGCCAGGCGAATTCGCCGATACGCGGGGCGCTCATCAGCGGCAGGATCGCATCGACCTCGTCGCCGCTGACGTCGAGCCAGCGCTCGAAATCGCGCGGGCTGATGGTGACGGGCACGCGGTCATGAAGCGCGGCGAGATCCTCGCCCGCCGCCGCCGTGACGATCGCGACCGTATCGAGCTCCTCGCCGTTCGGCCCGAGCCAGGTTTCGAACACAGCGGCAAAGCCGAGCGGCGCGCCGTCAGCACGGTGGATGAAGAAGGGCTGCTTGCGGCCGCCCTCCGACTTCCACTCGTAATAGCCGTCGGCCGGGATCAGGCCGCGCCGGCGACGAATCGCGTTCTTGAAGGCGGGCTTCTCCAGCACCGTCTCGGAGCGGGCGTTGATCAGGAGCGTAAAGCCGCGGGGATCCTTGACCCAGCCCGGCAGCAGGCCCCAACGCATCAGGCGGAAATGGCGCGCCCCGTTCTCGGCCAATACGACCGGAATCGGCTCTGTCGGGGCGACATTGTATCGGGGCGGGAAATTCGGCTGCTCGACATAGCCGAACAGTTGCCGCAAAGCCGCGGGGGCCGAAGTTATGACGAAGCGTCCACACATACCAGGGTATCTATATAGGGTCCGTTCAGGTCCTTTTAACCCCAAAAGCTAACACTGCGGCAGATGAGCTCAACGGCCTCCAAACCCGCGCGCACGCATGTACAGACGGGCCCTGAGGTCGAGGCCTGGGCCGAACGGCTGCGCGTGGCCAACATCAACCCGCGGACCGGGCTTGCCACCGACTATCTCAACCATTTCAATGAAGCCGTGATGCTGCTCGAAATGGTCCCTGATATGCCCGAATGCGCCGAAGACTTCCTGACCTGGACGCCGCTGTCCTATGCCGAGCATTTCACGGCCTCGAATTTCAAGGCGCGGGACCTCGCCATCGAGGCCTATGAGAAGGCCGATCCCGACGTCCGGGCCCAGTTCGACCACATTACGGATACCATGACCTCGATCCTGACCGCGGTGGGTTCGGCCATGCGCGAGGTCGAGAAGGACACGACCCGCGTCCGCCTCGCCGAGCAGGCCGCGCTCTGGGTCAAGCCGCTGATTGCGGCCTGCGGCGGCATCATCAATGGCGGGGCGGAAGCCGACGTCGACACCATCATGGCGAATTCGGCCGGATAGGTGACGAGATTGGCCGCGGTCGTCCAGCCCACCCATCCCCAGCTTGCGGTCAGCGCGGCCATCTTCCGCGACGGCAAGGTGCTGCTGGTCCGCCGCGCCCGCTCGCCGGCCAAGGGATTCTATTCGCTTCCGGGCGGCCGGGTCGAGTTCGGCGAATCGTTGCATCAGGCCTTGAGCCGCGAGGTCGACGAGGAAACCGGGCTCGAGATCGAGATCATCGGCCTCGCCGGCTGGCGCGAAGTGCTGCCGGCCGCAGCCGGCGCCGGCCATTACCTGATCATGTCTTTTGCCGCCCGCTGGACGGCGAAGGAACCGGCCTTGAACGACGAGCTCGACGATTACCGCTGGATCGTGCCGGATGCTCTTGGCAGTCTCTGCGACCTCAAGCTGACCGGGGGGCTGGAGGAAGTTATCCTGTCCGCTCACCGGCTGCTTGGCGCCTGACGGCCCGCCTTGCGCCAGCCATCCCAAGGGGGCATACAGCCGCCGATGTCGACGCGACCTCTGGCCATTTTTGCCCTGATTGTTGCCTGCGCCGCCGGGCCCGCCGGGGCCCAGGACGTGGCGGCGCCGTTTGACGCCGATTTGCAGCGGCTGGCCGAGATCCTGGGCGGGCTGCACTATCTGCGCGGCATCTGCGGGACCAATGAGGGCAACAAATGGCGCAACGAGATGCAGGCGCTGATCGATGCCGAAACTCCCTCCGGGGAGCGCCGCACCCGCATGATCGCCGGCTTCAACCGCGGCTACAACGGTTTTCAGCAGACCTACCGCAGCTGCACGCCGGCCGCGACGGTGGCGATCCGCCGCTACATCGAGGAAGGCTCGAAGATCTCGCGGGATCTCACGGCGCGCTACGCGAACTGAGCTCTCTCTACTCGTCATTCCGGGTTCGCGCGGCGCACGCCGCGGAATCACGCAGTGCGGGAACCCTGTCATCGATTTTGTTCATAGCCGTTAACCGTTCTTAAAGATGTGGCCTAGCCGTCGTTAACGACCGTGCTACACCTCTCGCACAGCGCATCGCCGTGGATCGCGCCCCAGCCCTGATCGAGTTTCATGAGCCAGCCGATTTCCTACGCCCCCGCCCGCGCGCCGCTGCCCGATCACGAGCAGAAAAAGGCTGCCCTGAACTATCTCAACGAGGCCTGGGCCGAGGCTCGCCATGACGGCATCGATGGTGATTGCCTGGCGCAGGCGAGCCTGTTCGCGGCATTGGCCGAGCTCGTCGGCACCTATGGCGAGGACGCGGTGGCGAAGTTCGTCGAGGGCTTTCCCGGCCGCATTCGCAACGGCGAATTCTCGGTCGGCATCTCCAGGCAGTAAGTCTGTCGAAAATCCCCGCCACGTGGGCGGGGCCAGTTGGCGGATGAATGACTTTGCGAAAGTCGTCGCGAAGTCTGCCGCGATTTATCGCATGAAAGCCGTTCCCCGCGGACAAGCATTAGTCTTGCAATGAGCGGGAAATGTTCTTGATACGATCAGGAATTCCCCCTTCCATCACGGTGCGATCCTTGAGCGTCGCCTTCATGTTGAAATGAAATTCGGCCGTTGTGGATACAGCGCGTTCAGCGATGCATTCTTTCTGGCTGAACCGACTTGCATACGCTACCATAAGTTTTTCATCGAATTTTTTCCCGACGAGCTGAGTCCATGATCAAGCGTCTATTCTTGTCTTATGCCTCGGACGACAAGGACCTGGCTCGCGATCTTGAGCGCAGCCTGAAGGCCCACAAATTGCCGGTGTGGCGGGATGAACACAGCATCAGCCCAGGCGCGAAATGGTTTGACGACATTGAAGACGGTATTCGCGATTCCCGTGGTGTCGTCGTTCTCGTCACCGAGGCCAGCAGACGTTCGGAATGGGTCACCTACGAATATTCGCTTGCAAGGGGCGCCGGCATCCCGGTGATTGCAATCCTCGTGGAAGGCACAGCAATTCCGACTCCGTTGCGATCATTTCACGCCGTGAAGCACGAAAATCCCGACAAGGTCGCGGAGAAGATCAAGAAGGCACTTAGAGACCAATCACGCGCCATCGGACGAGACCGCGCATCATCCGCCCCCGTCCTTATGGCGAAATTTCAAGAGGAGAATGGCGACCCCATCCGCGCGACCAAGGGCAAAACACCTGAACTCTGTATGGAGATGTGGTTGGAGCAGGTCCCCAAAGAAACGAAAAGCGTCGCATTCGAGATTCCGGATGACGGGATCGGGGACAACAAATGGATCGCAAAGCGCGCATCGACCCGGCCTACGGCACGGGAAAGAGCATTTCTGTGCGATGACATTCAGCTCTATGGCGACGTCGAAGTATGGGCCAGCGGAATTGGCAAGGGACCGGGAAAATGGTCCGGCTCCTGGCGCCTCTACGAAGCCTTGATGCACTACTATCGCAGCCGATCGTACAGTCCCGGCGTTCGCGCAGCGCTCAAGCAAATCCGGCTGAACTAAAGCGCGATGAGATTTGGATGAATCGTCATCGCGCTTTAGCTTGTTGTTTACGCATGATCTTTCCGGAAAACCGCTTCGCACTTTTCCGAATCATGCTTTAGCGCATCACCCGGACAAGCATTTGTCTCGCGATCGCCGGGAGATGTTCCCGCTGCAATCGCGAACGCGCTCCTTTCCTCCTCAAGGCTCGACCTTGAGCATCGCTTTCATGTTGGGATGATAGCGGCAGTAATATTCGACCGTTCCAGCCTTCTTCAGAACCGACGCCGCCGATTTGTTCGGCGGCAGCGTCACGTCGAAATCGCCGTTCCTCGCGGTCGCGGTATGAGCGAAGACGTCCTTGTTGACCCATTGAATGGTATCGCCCACCTTCGCCGATATTTCGGCCGGCGAGATCACGAGATTCTCCATCGTGATCTCTATGGTCGCGGCGTCTGCCGGGACGACCATCGTCAGGAAGACGACTGCAAGCGCGGTTGAAGCGAGACGTCCCGGCATCATCCCATCTCCTATTTCAGCTCGGCCGCGACATGTTCGGCGTGCTGCTCATGTCCCTGGAAGATCTTCAGGCCGGTCTGCAGCAGGTTCTTCAGCTCGGCATTGCTGGCGGACGGAATGAGCTGGGTTTCGAGGGCGCCGTTGACCGTCTTGTGGTAGGCGACTTCGTTCGCGACATAGGCCTTGTCAAAGGCCGCGCCGCTCAGCTTGTCGAGCTCGGCTAGCTTCTCGCTGGCCTGCTTCGACAGCGCCTTGCTGGTGTCGTTGTCTTCAGGCGTGACGTTCAGCTTCTTGACCAGCGCGAGCGCCTGCTTGTTCACGGCCTCGTGGTCGCGCACCATGTCCTCGGCAAACGCCTTCACATCCTTGTTCTTGGCTTTCTTCATCGCCTGCTTCGCCGCGTTGATGTCGATCACGCCGGCGGTGTAGGCGATATGCGCGATCTGCGGATCGGTGAGCTTATCGGCCGCACGAGCGCCCTGTGGCAGCACGGGACTCGACAGCAGAACGGCGGCGGCGATTGCCGCGCTCGATCGGATGAACATGGCTTGATCCTCCTGTGGTGCCGGACGTTTGGCCGGCACGTTGCTTCACAGGAGTTGGATGGACATTTCGCGCAAACGTTCCCGAAAACTTCAGGCTCCGAACCCGAGCCGCTTCAGCACAGCCTCGGTCAAGTGCTCACATCGTCGCCCGGCGAAGGGGAACGCATCCATAACCACCGGGCCGATCTCCTTCTCGACGTTCTCGCGCAGCATGGTGCGAGCGCGGTGCAGCCGCGTCTTCACCGTTTCGGGCTTCACACCGAGCAGATCGGCGGTCTCATCGACCGTCATCCCCTCCATGACCCGGGCGACGAAGACCATGCGGAAGACATCCGGCAATTCGTCGATGGCGCGTTCGACCACACGCTGGATTTCACGCTGGGCCATGGTCCTTTCCGGATCGCCTGGAGGAGAAACAGGGAATTTGATGATCTGCGCCTCGAGCGCCTGTTCCGGCACCGCGCCGAGCTCGACATGCGGTCTGGCGCTGCGTGCCCGGCCAAGTGCCTCGTTGATGGCAATGCGCGACAGCCAGGTCGACAGTCCGGACTCGCCGCGAAAGCCGTCGAGATGGGTGAATGCGCGGACATAGGTTTCCTGCACCACATCCTCGGCCTCGCTGTCGCTGCGCAGGATGCCTCGCGCGAGGCGGTAGAGCCTGCGGTTATTGGCCTGCATGATCTCGCGCAAGGCGGTCTCGTCCCGGCGCCGCGCCCGGTCGACCAGCGCGGCTTCCGAAGTCCTGGCGCCCGCCGACAGGCCGGCTGCGGTCCCTGGCATGGCGGTTTCCTCGTCTCCATTGGTTCCGGCCATTGGATGCAGGGCCAGGGGAAAGGTTCCCGATTTTGTTTACTCGTGGCTCTTACCCTCCCCGGAGGCCAAGAGCCGCCCCCTCAATCCGTCTCGATCGGCAGCGCCGGGTCCCTTGCCCATTCGCCCATCGAGGCATCGTACAGCGTCAGCTTGTCGTAGCCGAGTTGCGTCAGCAAGAAGAGGTCGATCGTGGCCGAGATGCCGCCTCCGCAATAGAGAATCACCGTCTTGTCGCGCGTGATCCCCCGGGCCGCGAACTTCGCTTGCGCATCTGCAAGGCTCGTCAGCGTCTTGTCGGCATTCACGAGCATGGCTGCAGGAACGTTGACGCTGCCGGGAACGCGGCCCGGCCGGCCGTAGCGGCTCGGATCGAGGCCGCGATGAAACTGGGGCCCGAGCGCGTTGACGATGACAGTCGAGGGATCGCCGATCCGCCCCTTCACGACATTCCTGTCGACGAAAAAGCCCGCGCGCGGCGCCGCCTTGAAGGTCGTGGCTGGATAGCCCCTCGGTGCGCCCGTCTCAATCGGCCGCCCCTCCTCCTTCCATTTATCGAAGCCTCCGTCGAGCACACGGGCATCGACGCCGAGCGAGCGCAGCATCCACCAGAACCGCGTTGCCCACATCATGGTCCCGATGCTGTAGAGCACGATGGTCTTGCCCGCATCGAGGCCATGGCGGCCGAAGGCAGCCTCCAGCTGGGCCACATCGGGCATCATGAAGAAGTGTCGCGACGAGGTGTCGGAGAACTCACCTTGCAGGTCGAGGAAATCGGCGCCGGGGATGTGGCCAGCCGCGAACGTCTTGTCGCCGGGCACCGCACGATAGGGCACGTCGCTGCCCGGCGGGACTGGTTCGTTGTACGTCGTGCAGTCGTAGAGGCGGAGATCGGGATCGTCGAGCATCGCGGCGAGTTGCTCGGTGGTGATGAGGGCGGCTGGCTGGGACATTGTCGCCTCGCGTTACAAAGCCGTAGCCCGGGTGAGCGTAGCGAAACTCGGGGACGTCTCAAGCAGAATCACGCCAAGGCGACGTCCCGCATATCGCTGCGCTCGTGCGGGCTACGGGTCTCTCCCCTCATTGCGAGCGCAGCGAAGCATCCAGAATCTTTCCGCGGCGGGTTTCTGGATTGCTTCGTCGCAAGGGCTCCTCGCAATGACGGGATAGTGCGTCGTCCCCCGCCAGAAGCTTACTGCTTCAGCGTCTCCAAAAACCGCACCGGCTCGCCCTGCGAGGGCGTCACCAGCTCGCCCTGCCACATCACGCGGCGGCCGCGGATGAAGGTGCCGACGGGCCATCCCGTGACGCGGACGCCGTCATAGGGAGTCCAGCCGGCTTTGGACGCGACCCATTCGTTGGTGATGGTCTCGCTACGCTTCAGGTCGACGATGGTGAAGTCGGCATCGTAGCCGGCAGCGATGCGGCCCTTGCAGGCCATGTTGTAGAGGCGTGCCGGACCGGCGCTGGTGAGATCGACGAATCTTGCCAGCGACAGGCGTCCGGCGTTGACGTGATCGAGCATGATCGGCACCAGCGTCTGCACGCCGGTCATGCCCGAAGGCGAGCCCGGATAGGTCTTCTGCTTCTCTTCCAGCGTATGCGGGGCATGGTCTGAGCCGAGCACATCGATGATGCCCTGCTCTATGCCGCGCCAGATGCCGGCGCGATGATCGGCCCCACGTACCGGCGGGTTCATCTGCGCGAGCGTACCGAGCCGCTCGTAGCATTCGGGCGCGACCAGCGTGAGATGGTGCGGCGTCGCCTCGCAGGAGGCGACGTCCTTGTGGTCGCGCAGGAACTCGATCTCTTCCTTGGTCGAGATGTGCAGCACGTGGATGCGCTTGCCCGTCTCGTGCGCGAGCTTGACCAGGCGCTGCGTCGCCATCAGCGCCGCGCTCTCGTCGCGCCAGACCGGATGCGAACGCGCATCGCCCTCGATGCGCTGCGATTTGCGCTCGTTGAGGCGGTACTCGTCCTCGGCGTGGAAGGCGGCACGGCGGCGGATCACCTGGAAGATGCGGCGCAGGCTCTCGTCGTCCTCGACCAGCAGCGCGCCGGTGGACGAGCCGATGAAGACCTTGACGCCGGCGCAGCCCGGTGCGCGCTCGAGCACCGGCAGGTCCTGCACGTTCTCGCGGGTGCCGCCGATGAAGAAGGCGAAATCGCAATGCATGCGGTGATGGGCCCGCTTCACCTTGTCGGTGAATTCGGCCTCCGTCACCGTCAGCGGCGCGGTGTTCGGCATTTCGAACACCGCGGTGACGCCGCCCAGCACGGCGCTGCGCGAGCCGGTCTCGAGGTCTTCCTTGTGCGTCAGCCCGGGCTCGCGGAAATGCACCTGCGTGTCCATCACACCGGGCAGGATGTGCAGGCCCTTGCAGTCGATCACCTCGGCGGCTGAGCCTTGCGACAGCGGGCCCAGCTCGGCGATGCGACCGCCCGCGATTCCGATGTCGCGAACACCCTCGCCGTCCTGGTTGACCACGGTGCCGCCCTTGAGAATCACATCGAAACGCTGGCTCATGGCTGAAGGCCTCTCTCATCCCCAAGCGCAGGGCTCGAGGTCTTGTCGTTTATGCGTTGCGGGCTTACGTTCCGGAGCAACATGTCGCAAGAGATTTTCGCATGAAATCGGCGTTTCTTCCCGACCGGGGCGTGGTCAAGGTCGCGGGCGAGGATGCGCGCAACTTCCTCAACGGCCTGGTCACGACCGACGTCGACAGGCTGAAGCCCGGCCTGGGGCGATTCGGCGCGCTGCTGACGCCGCAGGGCAAGATCATCGTTGACTTCCTGATCACGGAGGCGCCCGCCGGTCACGGCGGCGGGTTCCTGATCGACTGCCCGAAAGCGCTGGCGGACACCCTCGCCACCAAGCTCAAATTCTACAAATTGCGCGCCAAGGTCACGGTGGACAACCTTTCCGACGATCTCGGTGTGCTCGCGGCCTGGGACGGCCGCCCCGCGGTCCAGCCCGATCTTGCCTTCGCCGATCCGCGGAACGACGGGCTCGGCACCCGCATCCTGATCCCGGAACATCTCAAGCAGAAGCTGTCCGACCTCATCGGCGCCGAGCTGGTCGATGGGGCCGAATACGAGGCGCACCGTATCGCGCTCGGCGTGCCGCGCGGCGGGCTCGATTTCATGTATAGCGATGCGTTCCCGCACGAGACCAACATGGATCGACTCGCCGGCGTCGATTTCGACAAGGGCTGCTATGTCGGCCAGGAGGTCGTCTCGCGGATGCAGCATCGCGGCACCGCGCGCACCCGCAGCGTCAAGGTGCTGCTCGACGGTCCTTCCCCCGAAATCGGCGCGACCATTCTCGCCGGCGACAAGCCTGTCGGCACGATCGGCTCGACGGCCGGCGGCAAGGGCATTGCCTTGGTGCGGATCGACCGCGTTGCCGATGCGCTCGACGCGGGTCAGCCGCTCACCGCTGGGGGGCTGAGTTTGACGCTCGCTGAACCGGACACCGTTCGAATTCCAGCCAAGCAGCCCATCGCATGAGCCGCGCTCCCCGTCTGCATCCGGATGGTCTGACCCGCTGCCCCTGGCCGGGCGAAGATCCGCTTTATGTCGCCTATCACGACACCGAATGGGGCGTGCCGGAATATGACGATCGCGCGCTGTACGAGAAGCTGATCCTCGACGGCTTCCAGGCCGGCCTGTCCTGGATCACGATCCTGCGCAAGCGCGACAATTTCCGCAAAGCCTTCGACGATTTCCAGCCGGAGAAGATCGCGCGTTACAATTCCAAGAAGATTCACGCGCTGATGAACGATGCCGGCATCGTGCGCAACAAGGCCAAGATCGAAGGCGCGATCCTGAGCGCGAAGTCGTATCTCGACATCATGGAGAAAGGCCCGGGCTTCTCGAAACTGCTGTGGGACTTCATGGACGGACAGCCCAAGGTCAACCATTTCAAGACCAGTGCAAGCGTGCCGGCCTCGACGCCGCTGTCGGTGCAGATCTCCAAGGAGCTGTCCTCGCGCGGCTTCAAATTCGTCGGCCCGACCATCGTCTACGCCTTCATGCAGGCGACCGGCATGGTCAACGACCACCTGGTCGACTGCCACTGTCACGCGACCTGCGGCAAGACGCAGCGCAAGCCCCGCCTCAAGGCCAGATGACGGCGAAGAAAGCGGCGCGCGACGAGGAGGCCCGCGCCTGGCAGCGCATGCTGTCGGGCCGGCGGCTCGATCTGCTCGATCCCTCTCCGCTCGACATCGAGATCGCCGACATCGCCCATGGGTTGGCGCGGGTGGCGCGCTGGAACGGGCAGACCCTTGGCGCGCACATCTTTTCGGTCGCGCAGCACACGTTGCTGGTGGAGACCGTGCTGCGGCACGAGATGCCACGTGTCGATCAGCGCGTGCGGCTCGCAGCCCTGCTGCACGATGCGCCCGAATATGTGATCGGCGACATGATCTCGCCCTTCAAGGCCGTACTCGACGGTCATTACAAGGCGGTCGAGAAGCGACTTCTCGGCGCCATCCATATCCGGTTCGGGCTACCGCCCGTGCTGCCGGAGGAGATCACGCAATCGATCAAGGCTGCCGATCGCGGCGCCGCCTACCTCGAAGCAACCGAGCTCGCCGGTTTCAGCGAGAGCGAGGCGCGGCGCCTGTTCGGCAAGGATCCCGGCCTACCCGACAGCGTCCGGCGCGACTATCTCACGCCCTGGACCGCGGCGCGGGCCGAGAAGCAGTTTCTGGAGCGCTTTGGCGCGGTGCTCGCGTAGCATCATCCCTTCCTGGAGGGGGCAAAGCGGAAGCGTGCCCACCAAACTAGATGCGCGCGACTGCGACATGGTGGGCATGGCGCGATGCGCCTTTGCCCACTCTACAAGCGCTCGCTATAATCGCCGGCAAAAAGGTCCGCCATGATCCACGTCTGTTCCCTCGCCGCGCTTCCCGAGACTGTCCGCACCACAGGCGCCAGCCATGTGCTGACCGTGATGGCCAATGTCGAGCAGGTCGCGCGCCCGGTGTCGGTGCTCCCCGCCAACCACCTCAAAGTGTCGATGGACGACATCACCGAGGAGATGGACGGCTTCATCGCGCCATCGGAGACGCATATTGAGCAGGTGCTGAACTTCGTGCGCGGCTGGGACCGCAGCGCGCCGCTGGTGGTGCATTGCTATGCCGGCATCAGCCGCTCCACCGCGAGCGCGTTTGCGGCCGTGTGCGCGCTCAATCCCAATCGCGACGAGATCGAGATCGCCAGGAAGATCCGCGCGGCCTCGCCGATCGCCTCACCCAACCGGCGCATCGTCAGCCTCGCCGATCGTGCACTCGGGCGCAACGGCCGCATGCTGCGCGCGCTCGACGAGATGGGCCCCGCTGCGATGATGGTGGAGGGACGCCCCTTCGTGATCGAGCTCGAATGAGGCGGGAGTCGAATAGCAGCCGCGACGGAACTGCGCGCGTTCTGATGCGCAGATGCATCCACATCGTCATGGCCGGGCTTGTCCCGATCATCCACGAGCTTTCCCGCGGCCCGAAGAACGTGGATGCCCGGGACAATCCAGGACATGACGTGGCAACACCTGCAAGCCTAACCGCATGAGCGACACGCAGCTGACGCCGATCGAGATTGGCCTCACCGCCGCGATCGTCGCGATCGAGGATCACGAGCCGCTGATCCTCACCGCGCGCGGTGCTGACGGGCTTGCCGGCCTGCCGTTCGGTCCGTTCGACGCAGTGAGCCATCGCACCTTCGAGATGGGCCTGCGCGCCTGGGTCGAGCAACAGGCGGGCCTGCGGCTCGGCTATGTCGAGCAGCTCTACACCTTCGGCGACCGCGGCCGTCATGCCGAAGCCGGCGACACCGGCGCGCACATGGTGTCGATCGGCTATCTCGCGCTGACGCGCCCCGTGGACGGCGAACTCGCAGCAAACGCGGCGAGCTTCGCGCCATGGTACCGCTTCTTCCCCTGGGAAGACTGGCGCGAGCAGCCGCCAGAGATCATCGCCCGCGACATCATCCCGGCGCTGACCAAGTGGGCCGAGGAGGAGACGCCGGAGACGACACGCGCGCTGCCGAGGAAGGACCGCGTGAGGTTCTATTTCGGTCTCGACGGCGCGCCTTGGGACGAGGAGCGCGTGCTCGACCGCTACGAGCTCTTGTACGAGGCTGGGCTGATCGAGGAGGCGCGGCGGGACGGCCGTCCTGCGGCATTAGCGCGCAAGTCGCTTCCTCCGCTCGGGACCTCGATGCGGTTCGATCACCGCCGGATTCTCGCCACGGCGATCGCGCGGCTGCGTGCAAAACTGAAGTATCGTCCTGTCGTCTTTGAACTTTTGCCAGCTGAATTCACACTTACCGAATTGCAACACACGGTGGAGGCGATCTCCGGCCGGCATCTGCACAAGCAGAATTTCCGCCGCCTGGTCGAAATGGAAGCCTTGGTCGAACCGACCGGGGTGATGTCGACACAGACGGGCGGACGGCCGGCGGCGCTCTACCGCTTCCGCCGCGAGGTGCTCCAGGAGCGGCCCGCACCGGGCTTGCGCGTACGCTCCCGGCGCTAGATCCTGATATTTGTGGTACCGGCCCCTGCCCGCCGGTTACCTGGAGGCTTCATGTTCGACGGCCCGTTCGACGTCTTGGCGCTGATCATTGCGATCATCGCCTTCCTGATCGCGATCAAGGCGTCCAGCCAGGCGACCGAGCTGCGCCGCCGGCTGAACTTGCTCGAAGAGAAGTTTCACGCGCTGCGGCCTGTGCAACCGCCGCCGCTGATGCCTGCGCAGGTGCAGGCTGAAGCGCCCGCGACGACCACAGCCGCTGAGCCGCCGCCGCTTGCGCCGGAAGCCGAAACGGCACCGCCTGCGCCCATCACCGAAGATGTATCACCGCCTCCGCTTGAACCGGGCACGGGCGCCGACGCGCCGCCTCGCGTAACGGAAGCGGCGCCAGGGTTCGAGGAACGCCTCGGCACCCGCTGGGTGGTGTGGATCGGCGGACTTGCGCTCGCGCTCGGCGGCTTCTTCATGGTGCGCTATTCGATCGAGGCCGGGCTCCTCGGCCCCGGCGTGCGCGTGCTCCTCGGCGGCCTGTTCGCGGCTGCACTGCTGGGCGCCGGCGAATGGACGCGGCGCAAGGAGAGCATCTCCACCGTCCAGGCGCTGCCGATCGCCAATATCCCCGCGATCCTCACCGCAGCCGGCACGGCAGTGGCGTTCGCGACCATCTACGCGGCCTACGCGCTCTACGGCTTGCTCGTGCCGGCGACGGCTTTCGTGTTGCTCGGCATCGTTGCGATGGGCACGCTGGCCGCAGCGCTGCTGCATGGGCCCGCGCTGGCCGGCCTTGGCGTGGTCGGCGCCTTCGTGACGCCGATCCTCGTCTCCAGCGGCAAGCCGGATTATTGGGCGCTCTATATTTATCTTGCGATTGTGACCGCCGCGAGTTTTGGTCTCGCCCGCATCCGGCTCTGGCGCTGGCTTGCGGTCACGACCATTGCCTTCGCTGTGCTCTGGATCTTCCCGGGTCTCGATACGGAAGAGTTACAGGTCGCGCCACACGCCTTCCATGTGATCGCGGGCTTCGTACTCGCCGCACTGCTCGTGGTGTGTGGCTTCATGTTCGGACCCAGCTTCGAGGACGGCGAGATCGAGCCGGTCTCGTCGGGCGCGTTCGGCGCTTATCTGTTCGCTGCGATGCTGGTCGTGCTATCGAGCGCACATGCGGATCTCGCGCTGATCGCCTTCACGCTTCTCGTCGCGGGCACGCTGTTCGTCGCCTGGCGTGCGCCAGCGGCCACGGGCGCCCTCGGCGCCGCCGCGGCGACCGTCTTCATCGTGTTCGCCGAATGGGCGGTGCGCGCCAATCCCGACATGCTGGTGCTGCCGGGCGGCGCCATGCCCGGCATCGGACCGACCGCGATCGACAGCGCGGTGACGCTGCATCTGGTGGCGGCCGCGATCTTCGCCGCCGGCTTCGGCATCGCCGGCTTCCTGGCGCAAGGCCGCTCGAACTCGGCGATCATTCCGGTCGTGTGGTCCGCATCTGCAGTCGCGACGCCGATTGCGATCCTGGTGGCGCTCTACGCGCGTATCGCTCATCTCGACCGCTCGATCCCGTTTGCAATTCTCGCGGTACTGCTCGCCGCTGCCTTCGGCGCGGCGACCGAAGCGCTCACGCGCCGCGAGACCCGCCCGGGTATGGCGATCTCCACGGCCCTGTTCGCGACCGGCACGCTCGGCGCAATGGCGCTGGCGCTGACCTTCGCGCTGGAGAAGGGCTGGCTGACGATCGCACTGGCGCTGATGTCGCTCGGCACCGCCTGGATCTCGTTGCAGCGGCCGATTCCGTTCCTGCGCTGGCTCGCCGCCATCTTCGCCGGCCTCGTCACCGCGCGCATCGCCTACGATCCCCGCATCGTCGGCGATGCCGTCGGCACCACGCCAATCTTCAATTGGCTGCTGTGGGGCTACGGCCTGCCGGCGGCATCGTTCTGGGCCGCGAGCATCTTCCTGCGCCGCCGCGCCGACGATGCGCCGCTGCGCATGGTCGAGACCGCCGCCATCCTGTTCACTGCACTGCTTGCTTTCATGGAGATCCGGCACTTTGCGACCGGTGGCCGCATGACGGTGGCGCCCTCGCTGCTCGAGTTCGCGCTGCAAGCCTGCGTCACGCTGGCGATGGCGATCGGGCTGGAGCGCCTGCGGCTGCGCAGCCGCAGCATCGTGCACAATGTCGGCGCGGTCGTGCTGACGGCGATCGCCGGACTCGTCAGCGTGTTCGGCCTCTTGATCCTTGAAAATCCGCTGCTGTGGCGCACCGACGTCGGCGGCGCGGTGTTCAATCTGCTGCTGCTCGGCTACGCGCTGCCGGCGGTGCTGCTGCTGCTGCTGTCCTATGCCGTGGTAGAACAGCGTGGCAAGGTCTACGCCAATACGATTGCTGGTTGCGCGCTCGTGTTCGCGCTCGCTTATGTCACACTGGAGATCCGCCGCTTCTATCACGGCTCGATCCTGTCTACCGGACCGACCACGGGTGCCGAGCAATACACCTATTCGATCGGCTGGCTCGCTTTCGGCGTGGTGCTGCTCGGCGTCGGCATCCTCGTCAATTCGGAACGGGCGCGGCTGGCATCGGCCGCGGTCATTGCGCTGACGATCCTGAAGGCCTTCGTCATCGATATGTCGACGCTGACCGGCGTCTATCGTGCGCTTTCGTTCATGTGCCTCGGCGTCGTGCTGGTCGCGATCGGCTGGCTCTACCAGCGCATCCTGTTCCGGCGACAGGTCGCACCGCCGGCTCCGCAGACGGGATCGTAAACGTCAGGCGAGATGCTCACCTCTTCACGCGGTCTGCTCGGCCAGTGCCTTGACTTCGGAGGCGACGACGGCAAAGCCGCGGCCGGCTTCGCCTGCGCCCGCCGCCTCGATCGTCGCGTTCAGCGCGAGGAGGTTGGTCTGGCCCGCGATGGTGTTGATGAGCTCGACGACGTGCACCTGTGCCGACGCAGCTCCGGTCTCGCCGGCGCCGCGCTGGATTTCGCTGATGTTCGCCGAGACTTCGGAGGTGCCTTGCGCGGCGTGCTGGATGTTGCGAGAGATCTCCTGAGTCGCCGCCCCCTGCTCCTCCACGGCCGCGGTGCGCGAAGGGAAATGATCTCGTCATCGTTGTAAATTGCAGCTTCAAGTCGGATCTAGGATGCCTTGCATCCGACCGCCTCACCGACGAGGCTGATTCGAAAGACCGGCTTCTTGTTCTCGTCGAGCAGCTCCATGCACCACGCGGCGTTCGGCTTCAGGCTGCGCGCGATGCCGCCGAGCAGATTGGCGCACACCTCGGTCATCTCGGTCCAGGCGGCTGCGCGATCCTCGAACTCGTACGGCAGGTCGGCGGCGCCGGAATAGCGGCCGGTGCTGATGCGGAAGAAATAGAGCGACATCGTTGAACCCTTGCGTGGGACCGCCCCCCGGCCGCACGCAAACTGAAGCGCGAAGAGCTACCAACGCATGAAGGCCGCCGTCCGTATGACTACGGCACGGCGGCTTCGTCGATGGACGTCTTCGACGACAAAGTGCGCGGATTGTTCCGCGCAGGCCAGCTCACTGGGTCGACCGACGCAGCTCCAGCGGGCCCTCGTTCTTCGCTGGCTCGGACTTGGCTTCGGACCTCACCGGCTCGAGCCGGCTGCTCTCGACACGCGGCGTCTCGACGCGTGCGGCGACTTCGGTGTTCGAGGCGGCGACCGAGCCGGTGTGCTCTGCGGAGCGCAGCGAGCGTGGCCGCGCCGCAGCCCGCGCCATCAGCATCTGATTGCCGCCCTGGTGATGGAAGTCGCAATAGGCGAAGCCCATGCCCGACACCGAGCCGCGGAAGCTGCGCTCGTCGGTCTTTTCCAGGTTGAAGCAGGGCTCGAACGGTATGCCCTTGATCGAGGCGCAGACGTTCTGGCCGCGGATTTGGAGGGTATTGCCGGGGAGTCGGAGATGCTTCACCGGGCCTGAGCCCGAGAACTGCACTGCACCGGCGGCGCCGAGATCGTCGAGGATGCGGCCTGCACCGCGGGTGCCGTCGAAACAGGTGAAGGCAAACACCTTGCCGGCCACGAAGCGGCGCGCCTCGTCGGCGTTCATGCTTCCGGCAATGGCCGGCGCGAACGTCGCTGCCGCCGTGACAGCCCCCAACACAATACGCGCAAGCATGCTCAACTCCGAACCAACCCCCGCAGCGGGCGATGCCTTATCTCTTTACCCGCTGCTTACCATACTAACCAAGGCAACATTGAAGCAGCTTGGTTGGTAAAGTCTGAACGCCGTTAGACAATTTTTACCACGACGCGGCCGCGGACCTGGCCGGCGAGGATTTTGGCGCCCCATCCGGGGACCTCGTCGAGCGAAATTTCCTGAGTGATTTCAGAGAGTTTCGTCCGATCCAGATCGGAGGCCAAACGCTGCCAGGCGGCTTTCCTGGGCGGAAGCGGGCACATCACGGAATCGATGCCGAGAAGGCACACTCCGCGCAAAATGAAAGGCGCGACAGAGGACGGCAGGTCCATGCCCGCCGCCAGGCCACAGGCGGCGATCGCGCCACCGTATTTCGTCATCGACAGGAGATTCGCCAGCGTGGTCGAGCCGACGCTGTCGACACCGCCGGCCCAGCGCTCCTTGGCGAGGGGTTTTGCCGGTGCCGACAATTCGTTGCGGTCGATGACCTCGGCAGCACCGAGGTGCTTGAGGTAGTCGGCTTCGGCCGCGCGGCCGGTCGAGGCGATGACGTGGTAGCCCAGCTTGGACAACACGGCGGTGGCGACCGAGCCGACGCCGCCGGCCGCGCCCGTTACCACCACGGGGCCGCTCTTTGGCGAGAGACCGTGCTTCTCCAGCGCCAGCACCGAGAGCATCGCGGTGAAGCCGGCGGTGCCGATCGCCATGGCGTCGCGCGCCGACAGGCCCTGCGGCAAGGCGACCAGCCAGTCGCCCTTCACCCGCGCCTTCTCGGCATAAGCGCCGAGATGGGTCTCGCCCATGCCCCAGCCGGTGCAGACGACCTTGTCGCCCGCCTTCCACTGCGGATGCGAGGACGCTTCGACCGTGCCGGCAAAGTCGATGCCGGCGATCATGGGGAAGCGGCGCACCACCGGCGCCTTGCCGGTCAGTGCAAGGCCATCCTTGTAGTTCAACGTCGACCATTCGACGCGGACCGTGACGTCGCCCTCCATCAGTTCGGCTTCGTCGAACTGCGCGAGCTGCGCGGTGGTGCCCTTGTCCGCCTTGTCGATCCGGATCGCCTTGAATGTGGCCACGATTACGCTCCCTGACTTTGTTTGTCGGGATTGTTTAACCGATCAGGCCGGCTGCGCAACTGGCGCTCCAATTCCGAAGTTCGCAAACCTCGTCGGCGCCACGCGAGCGAACTTCGGAATTAAGAGGAGCGCCAGCAAACACATTATATCCTAGTGCCGGTTATCGATTTGAAGTTCCTGAACGATTTCGCGGCTTGCTCTGCAGGAACTTCAAATCGCCGGCACTAGCCGTGCGACGGGTTTCTCCACGATCGGAAGGTTGATCAGCGCCGAGAGCACGCCGAACAGGATCGAGAGCCACCAGATCGGCGTGTAGGAACCGAAGCGCTCGAACACGATGCCCCCGAGCCAGACGCCGAGGAAGCCGCCGACCTGATGGCTGACGAAGGCAAAGCCGTAGAGCGTCGCAAGCCAGCGCGTACCGAACATCAGCGCCACCAGCGCGGAGGTCGGCGGCACCGTCGACAGCCAGGTCAAGCCGGAAATCGCGCCGAATGCGATTGCCGAGAACGGTGTGATCGGGAACGAGATGAAGGCGAGCGTCGCAAGCGCGCGCGTGAAGTAGATGGCCGAGAGGATGTAGCGCTTGGGCAGATAGTTTTGCAGATAGCCGACGCTGAGCGAGCCGATGATGTTGAACAGGCCGATCGCGGCGATCACCCAGCCGCCGGTTTGCGTCGAGACACCGCGGTCGACCAGAAAGGCCGGCAGATGCACGGTGATGAAGGCGAGCTGGAAGCCGCAGGTGAAGAAGCCGAGCACCAGGAGCACGTAGGAGCGGTGGCCGAAGGCTTCGGCCAGCGCCCTGGTGAAGGTCTGCTCATCCGCCGGCGTCGCGTTTGCCGTATTCGCGACCGGAGGCGTCGAGAGCGCCAGCGACAGCGGAATGATCAGCAGCATCAGGAAGCCGAATACGGAGAGCGCCTGCTGCCAGCCGAAATTATCGATCAACGCAACGCCGATCGGCGCGAACAGGAACTGCCCGAACGATCCCGCCGCCGTGCCGGCACCGAGGGCAAGGCCGCGCTTCTCGGCCGGCAAGAGCTTGCTGAACGCCGACAGCACGAGATTGAACGAGCAGCCGGCGAGGCCAAAGCCGACCATCACGCCGGCGCCGATGTCGAGCGACAGCGGCGTCGAGGAGTAGCGCATCAAGAGCAGGCCGCCGGCATAGAGCAAAGCGCCGACGCACATCACCCGGAACAGGCCGAAGCGATCCGCGACCGCACCGGCGAACGGCTGGCCCAGCCCCCACAACAGATTCTGCACGGCGATGGCGAGGCCAAACACGTCGCGGCCCCAGCTGAATTCGTGGCTCATCGGCTGCACGAAGAAGCCGAGCGCCGAGCGTGGTCCGAAGCCGAGCATGCCGATCGCGCAACCGCAAAGGATGATGACGGCCGGGCTACGCCAGTTGGAGGAACGTGAGGCCGGAGCGAGCTCGCCGATCTGTGTCGACATGGTTGTCCTCGTCTGTCATTCGCGGATCCGCAACTCAGCAGCCGCGGGAGAGCCCGTTTAATGCATCTGCATGAAAATCCCAAGTCAAAAACGGTTGCATTCCACGAGGAGCTGACGCGGGAGCATTGCGTTTCAATGCGCCCTCGCCTGGCGCATCAGCCGCGAATTGACGGGAATGTGTGCGGCAGGACCTAGCGGCACGCGGCGGCGCGTGCTATCTTGGATTTACTCATATTGAGCATATTAGGTCCCAACGACGTTTGACCGGCCTCTCGGCCGGATTTCTCGGACCCCATATATCCTCAATATGAGCATAACAACCATGCTTGGGAGGCTTCAATGCCGATCACTGGAATTTACGGTCCCGACGACTTTGCCAACCGGCCGCAGGGCCAGCCCGACACCTCCCGCCGCGCGGCGCCCGTGCCCGCGGGATCGACATTGCCGATGCCCTCGCTGGAATGGACACCGGCGGTCGAACGCGCCACCGCGCCGCTCTACGACCGCGTGAAGCACGTGATCCCGCCGATCGAATGGCCGCTGATGGCACCGACGATTCACGCGATCAACGAGCTGAAGCGCGCGCGGGGCGCGGTCATCCTCGCCCACAACTACCAAGCCCCGGAGATCTTCCACTGCGTCGCCGATATCGGCGGCGACTCGCTCCAGCTCGCGGTCGAAGCCACCAAGGTGAAGGCCGACGTCATCGTCCAGTGCGGCGTGCACTTCATGGCGGAGACCTCGAAGCTGCTCAATCCGGACAAGACCGTCTTGATCCCGGATTCGCGCGCGGGCTGCTCACTTGCCGCGAGCATCACCGGTGCGGACGTGCGGCTGCTCCGCGAGAAATTTCCCGGCGTGCCCGTCGTTGCCTATGTCAACACTTCGGCAGAGGTGAAGGCGGAAGTCGATATCTGCTGCACGTCCTCGAACGCGGTGCAGGTGGTCGAGAGTCTGAACGCGCCGAGCGTGATTTTCCTGCCCGACCGATACCTCGCCACTTACGTGGCTTCGAAGACCGACGTGAAGATCATCGCCTGGAAAGGCGCCTGCGAAGTGCATGAGCGCTTCACGGGCGAGGAGCTGCGGAGCTTTCGCGAGGCCGATCCGTCCGTCCAGATCATCGCGCATCCGGAGTGCCCGCCGGACGTGCTGGCGGAAGCCGACTTCACCGGTTCGACCGCGCACATGATCAACTGGGTGCGCGCGAAGCGGCCGCGCCGGCTCGTCATGATCACCGAATGCTCGATGGCCGACAATGTGCGGGCCGAGCTGCCTGACGTCGAGATGCTCCGCCCCTGCAATCTCTGCCCACACATGAAGCGCATCACGCTCGCGAACATTCTGCAGAGCCTGTTGACGCTTCGCGAGGAGGTGACGATCGATCCCGCGCTTGCACAACGCGCGCGGCACTCGGTCGAGCGCATGATCAATCTCAGGAATTGAGACGCAGCCACAAACGCAGCTGTGGTCCCGGACAAGCGCGCAGATCCGGGCCCCATAACCACAGGAAGATGTTTGGCGAAGAACAACGAGCTTCGCCCAGCAACTTCTGGCGCGAGGTATCGGCCCCTGCTTTCGCAGGGACCACAGCGGAGTGACTGGAGAAAACCATGGCAACAAGCAACATCCACAACCTCATCCGCAGCAGCGACGACGTCGTCATCGTCGGCGGTGGCCTTGCCGGACTGTTCTGCGCGCTGAAGCTCGCGCCGCGGCCGGTGACCTTGATCTCGGCGGCACCGCTCGGACAGGGCGCATCCTCCGCATGGGCACAAGGCGGCATCGCGGCAGCAGTGGCCGAAGGCGATACGCCGGAGGCGCACGCCGCCGATACAATCGCGGTCGGCGGCGGACTTGTCGATGAAGCCGTCGCACTCGGGATCGCGCGCGAGGCTGCATCGCGCATCCATGATCTTCTCGCCTATGGTGTGCCGTTCGATCGCGATCTCGACGGCAGGCTTGCCGTCGGACGCGAAGCTGCGCATTCGGCCCGTCGCATCGTGCATGTGCGCGGCGATGGGGCGGGCGCCGCGATCATCGCGGTTCTGAGCGAGGCGGTGCGTCGCACGCCCTCGATCCGCCTGATGGAAGGTTTTGTCGCCGAGGCACTGTTGACCCAGGACGGCGCGGTCACCGGCCTCCAATTGCGCGAGGCCGGCAAGCCCGCTGCAGCCCCGGTCGTGCTCGCCTCACGTACGGTCGTGCTGGCGACCGGCGGTCTCGGCCATCTCTACGCCGTCACCACCAACCCGCCGGAAGCGGGCGGCTCGGGCCTTGCGATCGCAGCGCGCGCCGGCGCCGTGATCGCCGACCCTGAATTCGTGCAGTTCCACCCCACCGCCATCATGGTCGGCCGCGACCCGGCACCGCTCGCCACCGAAGCGCTGCGCGGCGAAGGCGCGACGCTGATCGACGGCAATGGCGAGCGATTCATGAGAGCGCGCCACCCCCTCGCCGAGCTCGCACCGCGCGATATCGTGGCCCGTGGCGTGTTCGCCGAGATCGCGGCCGGACGCGGCGCCTTCCTCGATGCGCGGCAGGCGCTGGGCGCGCGCTTCGTGACGAAGTTTCCGACCGTGCATGCGAGCTGCATCGCAGCCGGCATCGATCCCGCGACGCACCCGATTCCGATTGCGCCCGCCGCGCACTACCACATGGGCGGCATCGCCGTGGACGCGCGCGGCCGCAGCTCGATCGACGGGCTCTGGGCCGCCGGCGAAGTGTCCTCGACCGGGGCGCATGGCGCCAACCGGCTCGCCTCGAATTCGCTGCTCGAAGCCGTCGTCTATGCCGCCCGCATTGCCGACGACATCGCGGGCCGCACGGTGCCCTCGCCCGCCCGCCTACCAGAGGCATGGGTGACGCCGCGCTCTGGCACGCTGGATGCTGCAGCGGTGAAGCGGCTGCGCACGATGATGAGCGCGCATGTCGGCGTGATCCGCGACCGTGACGGGCTTGCGCAAGCGGTGCGCCACTTCGCCACGCTCGAGCACGAAGCCGGCAACGTCGCTGTCCGCAACATGGCGACATCCGCCCTGCTCGTCGCCGCTGCGGCCTGGACGCGGCACGAGAGCCGCGGTGCACATTTCCGTTCGGATCATCCGGCCGATAACTCTGCGCTGGCGCAGAGAACGATGACCACGCTCGCCGCGGCGCGCGAGGTCGCGGAGAGCCTGAACGAGCATTCGCTGCCACGCATTGCGCAATCCGTGATCGCCTGAGGAGACTCCATGATCACCCCGAGCTCACTACTCAATTCCGATGCCTTTCTCTCTCCGCTCGCGACCGATGCGGCCGTCCAGCGCGCGCTCGACGAGGACCTCGGCCGCGCCGGCGACATCACCTCGCTTGCGACGATTCCGGAAACGACCAGGGCACAAGCGATCCTCGTCGCGCGCCAGTCCGGCGTGATCGCCGGGCTGCCGCTGGCGCTCGCAACCTTGCAGAAGCTGTCGCCTGACATCGAGGTGCGCGCAGATGTCCGCGATGCCGCGCGGGTCGCTCGCGGCCAGCATGTGCTGACGATCTCGGGTCCCGCGCGCGCCATTCTCACGGCGGAGCGGACCGCGCTGAACTTCGTCGGCCGCTTGTCTGGCATAGCCACGCTCACGGCGGACTATGTCGCACGCACCGAAGGCACCAGGATGCGCATCTGCTGCACGCGAAAAACCACGCCGGGATTGCGCGCGCTGGAGAAATACGCGGTGCGCTGCGGCGGCGGCTTCAACCATCGCTTCGGGCTCGACGATGCCATCCTGATCAAGGACAACCACATCGCGGTCGCCGGCGGTATCCGTCCCGTGCTGGAGCGCGCCCGCGCTCACGCCGGCCACCTCGTCAAGATCGAGATCGAGGTGGATACGCTGGCGCAGCTGCGCGAGGTGCTGGACACTGGAATGGCTGACGCCGTGCTGCTGGACAACATGGATCTTGCGATGTTGCGCGAGGCGGTCAGGATCAACGAGGGCCGTCTCAAGCTGGAAGCGTCCGGCGGCGTCACGCTGGAGTCGATCGCGACCATCGCGGCGACTGGGGTCGATTACGCATCGGCGGGTGCGCTGACGCATTCGGCGCCGAACTTCGACTGCGCGTTGGACATCGAGGCGTGATGTGTTTGCCACGCCCCGCAAGCGGAGCATGGGAGCGCAGCTGCGCATGCGGCAGCAGGCCGTAGGCTACCGCCGCTCGCCCATTTCGGCCGAGCTCTTGGCTTCCTGCGCGAGTTCGGCCGAGAGTGCGGCGGTCTGGGCCGGGGTGCCCCAGCTTGGTTCCTCGCTGCCGTCGCCCCAGTTGCGCGGCCGATAGAAGGTGTGCACGCCGGTCTTGTACATCTTCTTCATCTCGGCGACCCAGGACGGGCGCACCCAATAGGCGTGGTAATGCGTCGACTTGCCGACCTCGGGCAGCCAGATCTGGCCATCCAGCATCGCCTTCGAGATCTTCTTGGCGCGCTCCCACATTTCGGGCTCGCGGATCACGTCCGGATTGTTGTCGCAGGCGAAGGTGAACTGGCAGGCGAAATGGCGGTACTTGTTCTGGTAGACCACGCCGCACACGGTCTCGGGATATTTGCCGGAGAACACGCGGTTCATCACCACCTGCGCCACCGCGATCTGGCCGCGCACGGCCTCGCCGCGAGATTCGAAGTAGACGGCTTCGGCGAGGCACTTCTCCGCCTTCGCGCGCGACTTGTCGTCGAGCGCGAGCCGCTCCGCCGGCGATCTGCTGCGCTGGTTGTCGACGTTGACCTCGCCCTTCGGAGCAACGCTCTCGCCGCTCTCGATGTCCTTGGCGATCTCCGCCGTCGGCGGTGTCAACGAGGCCGTCACCTTCATGTCGGGGTCGGGAGTCACGATCAGCGGCTCAGCCCCGGGCTGCCAGCTCTCAATGGTCTCGAGATTGCCGCCAAGCGAGGAGCTGCCGAAGAACAGGCTCGAGGTCTTGACGCTGAAGGGATCGCGCGCGGGCGCGACCGGCGTCGTGGCCCGCTTCAGCGCTTCCAGCGGCTGCACTGCGAACGCGGGCGCCGCATCGCTGGCCTGCGGCGGGTTGGAATATTGCGGCAGCGGCGGTGCGCGCAGCGCTTCCTGGAGCTCGGGGTCGAGCGCGGCCGCCGATTCCGGCGACATCGCCCGAGGTGATGCCGCGGTCTTGGCGCCGAACACCGAGCTGTTCGACGTCGCGGGATCTTCCTTGGCGGGCGCCGCAGCTGGCGCGACCGTCTCGGGAGATTGCGTCGGCGTGACGATTGCGAGGCGATCACCTTTCAGGGAGCGATCGACCTTGGGAAAGTCGGACGACTGGTAGCGCGCCGGCGCTTGAAGTGCAGGATTGCGGCTGATCGCGCCGGTGACGTCGCGGCCGTCGAGGCTCGCGAGCCGAACCATCGCGCTCTGCGGAGCGGAGGTGCCAATGGGGCGCGAAAAGCTGTAGGTGGCGAGCTGGATCGAGGACGCCGCGGAGAACACCTGCTTCTGCCAACGCTCGGCGACGCCGGGTTGGCGCGCCAGCAGAGAGGCAATGTCCTGATAGCCGGTCTCTCTCGGCATCAATGCGAAGATGCAGAGACCGATACCGAAGGACGCGAACCGCGCGCCCTTCGGATGGTTACGCAACACTGACATCGATACGCTCACGCTACGCTTACGCTCGTCCGATCGAACTCAGTACATCCGTGCAATTCGATCTTTATCGTCAGTAATCAATTTAGGTTGCCGGGGCGTTAATCCGCGTTGCGCGAGCGGCACACGCAAGCGAAGACAGGTGTTTTCACGGGGCGATGTGGCGCATTGGTAAATGCGGCCCCACGTGAAGCGGTAAACATCTGGTCAACGCGAATGGTGAAGGAACCCTTGCGCGCACGTATCATCACGGGACGGGGGATGGGTTCCCGGCGTTGGCGTTCGCGCAAAGCGCTTCCTCATCACCGGTATCATTCCCCGCGACCCGGCTACGCCGAGGCTTCGCCGAGGTGAAGGCCCAAAGGCGCCGTCCCACGAACTCGTCATTGCGAGCGCAGCGAAGCAAATCCAAAGTCTTTTCGTCGAGGGATTCTGGATTGCTTCGTCGCGAGGGCTCCTCGCAATTGTCGATGTTCAATAATTCGCTGATTGGATTGCGGTGGTCTTGGAAGCGGCGAAAGCCTTGGGAGTTTGTCCTGCCAAGGCCTGATGGGGTCTGTGGTTGTTGTAGTAGACGAGGTACTCGAACAGTTCATTGGCGAAGTGGTCCAGGTTGTCGAAGGTCGTACCCTCGATGACGTCGTCATCGAGGGTACGCCAGAAGCGTTCGACCTTGCCGTTGGTCTGCGGCCGATAGGGCCTGGTGTAGCGGTGCTTGATGCCGAGCTCGAGCAGCATGGCCTCGAATGGATGCTCGGCCGGCTTGGTGCGGGCGGCGAACTCGGCGCCGTTGTCGGACAGGATTTCCTGGAAGACGAGCCCATAGGTGACGTTGAGGGTGTTGATCATCTTCAGGGTCTTGAACATGACCGGCAGCGCCTTCTTGGATGTCAGGACCTCGGCCCAGGCCAGACGCGAGCAGCTGTCGATCAGGCTGATGATGTAGGCCGTGACCGGGGGTGGCGCGAGGAACATATCGCGCGGCAATTGATGCAGATCGACGTGGCCCAGCTCCCCGAGCTTGTCCTTGATAATACGGCGTTTCTCCTCGCGCATCGCCGGCGTGCGGCGGTTCAGGCGGTGGCGCTTCAGCACCCGGTAGATCGTGATCGGCGAAGGTACCGTGTCGCGCGTTTCGCGCAAGACGGCATGAATCTCATAACGGTTCATCCCCCGCTTGCGATGGGCGACGATCTCCGCCTCGATCCCTTCCGGCTCGCGCCGTTCCCGCCACTTCGGGCCGCGCCGCCGCGGCAGCAGATCCGCGTCCTCGCCGCTCTGCAGATAGCGATTGTAATACTTGCGGAACGTCTGCGAGCAGGTCCCGTGGTGCCGGTAGAAGTCGCCGACCCGCTTGAACAGCGGCGATCGGCCAGCCTTCACCGCCTCATACTCCGAAATCAGAAAACGCCACTTCTGCAGATAGTTGCGTTCAACCGTTCGGTCATAGCTGTTGTCTCGCATCGGATCGTTCCTCCGCTGGAGCGATCCAATCAGCGAATTATTGAACATGCACAGCAATGACGGTGTGGAGAGAGCGTTGCGTAGAATGAGAGAGGCGGGGTTTTGGCCCCGCCTCTCTCGCATTCAAATTGTGCGTTGCTCACGCCTGGCTCGCGATCTCCTTCCCGAGCGCGGCTTGCGCCGCGGCGAGGCGGGCGATCGGCACGCGGTAGGGCGAGCAGGAGACGTAGTCGAGACCGATATGGTGACAGAAGGCGACGGAGGCGGGATCGCCGCCGTGCTCGCCGCAGATGCCGACCTTGAGCGAGGCGCGGGTCTTGCGGCCGCGGGCGACACCGATCTTGACGAGCTCGCCGACGCCTTCCTGATCCAAAGATATGAAGGGATCGACCGAGAGGATGCCCTTCGCGACGTACGGACCGAGGAAGCTCGCCGCGTCGTCGCGGCTGATGCCGTAGGTCGTCTGCGTCAGGTCGTTGGTGCCGAACGAGAAGAACTCGGCGCTTTCCGCGATCTCCGCCGCGAGCAGACAGGCGCGCGGCAGCTCGATCATGGTGCCGACCTGATAGGCCAGCTTGGTGTTGGTTTCGCGCATCACGGCCTGCGCGGTGGCATCGATCCGCGCCTTGACGAGATCGAGCTCGGCCTTGGTCGCGATCAGCGGTACCATCACCTCGAGGCCGACGGCCTTGCCGGTACGCTTCTGCGCCTCGACCGCCGCCTCGAAGATCGCGCGCGCCTGCATCTCGGCGATCTCCGGATAGGCGATCGCGATACGGCAGCCGCGGAAGCCGAGCATCGGATTGAACTCCGAGAGCTCGCGGGCGCGGTCGGCGAGACGCCGCGGGTCGGTGTTCATGGCGCGCGCCACTTCCTCGACCTCGGCATGGGTGTGCGGCAGGAACTCGTGCAGCGGCGGGTCGAGCAGGCGGATCGTGACGGGCAGGCCCTTCATGATCTCGAACAGCTCGACGAAGTCGGCGCGCTGCATCGGCAGCAGCTTTGCGAGCGCTGCGCGGCGCGACTGCTCGTCCTCGGAGAGGATCATTTCGCGCACCGTGCGGATGCGCGTCTCTTCGAAGAACATGTGCTCGGTGCGGCAGAGGCCGATGCCTTCGGCGCCGAACTTGATCGCGGTGCGCGCGTCATCAGGCGTGTCGCCATTGACGCGGACGCCGATCTTGCGGACCTGGTCGGCCCAATTCATCAGCGTGCCGAATTCGCCGGACAGCTCCGGCTCGATCATCGGCATCCGGCCGGCGAGCACCTGGCCGAGCGAGCCGTCGATGGTGATGACATCTCCGGTCTTGAAGGTGCGCGAGCCGATGCTCATGGTGCCGCGGCCGTAATCGACACGGATGGTGCCGCAGCCGGAGACACAAGGCTTGCCCATGCCGCGCGCGACCACCGCCGCGTGCGAGGTCATGCCGCCGCGGGTGGTCAAAATGCCTTCGGCGGCATGCATGCCGTGGATGTCTTCGGGGCTGGTCTCGATGCGGACCAGAATGACCTTGCGCCCGTCGCCTTGAAGCTTGGCGGCCTCGTCCGAGGAGAACACGATCTCGCCGGAGGCAGCACCCGGGGACGCCGGCAAGCCGGTCGCGATCACGTCGCGCTTGGCGTTGGGATCGATGGTCGGATGCAGGAGCTGGTCGAGCGAAGCGGGATCGATCCGCGTCACCGCTTCCTTCTTCGAGATCAGGCCCTCATTGGCGAGCTCGACCGCGATGCGCAGCGCCGCCTTGGCGGTACGCTTGCCGCCGCGGGTCTGGAGCATCCAGAGCTTGCCCTGCTCGACCGTGAACTCCATGTCCTGCATGTCGCGGTAGTGCTTCTCGAGCAGCGTGTAGATCCGCGTCAACTCCTTGAAAGCCTCCGGCATCGCCGATTCCATCGACGCCTTGTCGGAGCCCGACTCCTTGCGCGCCTCCTCGGTGATGTCCTGCGGCGTGCGGATGCCCGCCACCACGTCCTCGCCTTGCGCGTTGATCAGGAACTCGCCGTAGAGCTTGCTCTCGCCGGTCGAGGGATTGCGGGTGAAGGCAACGCCGGTCGCCGACGTCTCGCCCATGTTGCCGAACACCATGGCCTGTACGTTGACCGCGGTGCCCCAGGATTCCGGAATGTCGTGCAGCTTGCGGTAGGTCACCGCGCGAGCGTTCATCCAGGATGAGAACACGGCGCCAATCGCGCCCCAGAGTTGGTCGTGCGGATCCTGCGGGAATTCCCTGCCGGTCTCGCGCGCGACCGCGTCCTTGTACTTACCGACCAATTCGACCCAGTCCTCGGCGGACAGATCGGTGTCGAGCGTGTAGCCCTGGCTATCCTTGAAGGTATCGAGGATTTCCTCGAAGTGATGATGCTCGAAGCCGAGCACCACGTCGGAATACATGGTGATGAAGCGGCGATAGCTGTCATAGGCGAAGCGGCGGTCGCCAGACAATTCCGCCAGCGCTTCCACGGTCTGGTCGTTGAGGCCGAGATTGAGCACGGTGTCCATCATGCCCGGCATCGAGGCGCGCGCGCCGGAACGCACCGAGACGAGCAGCGGGTTCTTGGTGTCGCCGAACACCTTGCCGGTCAACTTGCCGACATAGTCCAGCGCCTTCTCAACCTGCGGCTTCAGCTCCTTCGGATAGGTCTTATCGTGCTCGTAAAAATAGGTGCAGACCGAGGTCGGGATGGTGAAGCCGGGAGGCACCGGCAGGCCGAGATTGGCCATCTCGGCGAGGTTGGCGCCCTTGCCGCCGAGCAGGTCGCGCATCTCCGAGCGGCCCTCGGCCTTGCCGTCGCCGAACGTGTAGACCCATTTGCCGGTCTTCGCCGCGGCCGGCGCCGCCTTGGCGGGCGCTGCCTTCTTCGGTGCAGGCTTCGCAGCGACCTTCGGCGCAGCCGCCTTCCTCACGGCCTTTGCCGCCGGCTTAGCAGCGGGCTTGGCAACAGATTTGGCGACCGGCTTCGGCGCGCTCTTGGCCAGCGCCTTGCGGGCCGGCGGCGCGGCTTTCGCGACGGAGGAGGACTTTGATTTCGCTGGCATTTTCGCTGGGATTTTCTTGGGCTTCGAGGCGGCTTTGGCCATAGCTTGCACACAACCTGCGAGAGGAATGGGAAATCGCGGGCCTTACACCATTTTGGGCGCGCCCGCGCAAGTCGGACAGTTCCGAAAAGTGAACGCCTAGAAGCGCAGCCACTTCAGGAGCCCGAGCCCGATCGCGCCGTTGACGATGAGGAAGATCGCGACAACGAGATTGAGCAGCCGCGGCATGATCAGGATGAGCACGCCCGCAATCAACGACAGGATCGGCGAAATGTGGGCGACGGTGATGTGCATGAACAATCTTTCTGTGGAGGTGAGGCGAATCGCGCGCGGATCATAGCCGGCCAGGTTCCGGGAGTAGAGATGCGCAAGACGCGCCGCGAGTTCCCGGCACTCACGAAAACTGCCCGAAATTGCCGCGAATGCGGCAGGTCTTTCCCGGAACATTGGCTTAAGGCCCGCATTGGCAAGCAGTCGCGCCACTGGCGCGTCCCGCAGAATCACGTCGAAGGAGTTATCCATGCGGAACAGGATTCTTGCTCTTGCAGCGCTCGCGGCCGCGATCGGCTCGCCCCTTGCGGCGCAGGCGCAAAGCGATGTCACCATTGGACGCGCACCCGCCGTGGTCGACAGCGCCCCGACGATTGCCGTCGAACAGCGGCCGGCCTTCCGCGAATACGTCATCGAACAACGCGTGCCAGCCTTCCGCACTCCGGATCGCGTGGTGGTCGGCGCCATCCTCCCCGAGAGCGGCATCACCTATTATGACGTGCCGCAACGCTTCGGCGCCACGACCTATCGCTATACCGTCGTGAATGGCGAAACCGTGCTGGTCGAGCCGCGCTCGCGCCGCATCGTCGAGGTGCTGGACTAAAACGCTGCCGCTCCATTCGATGTCCGGCGCGTCACATCAGGCTGGCGCGAGCAGTGTTTAATCGGACATCAGGCCCCGCCCGGTCCTCCCCCCGCCGGGCGGGGCTTTTTTTGTGCTTCGGAGCACCGTCGTTCCGGGGCGGTCCGCAGGACCGAACCCGGAACCTCGAGATTCTCAGGTGCGCAATTGCGCACCATGGTTCGCGCTTCGCGCACGGTGGTGCTTATTGCGCGGCCTCGCCTCGCCTCAATCCTGGATCTTCGAGAAGTCCGCCACCGCCCGCGTGGCGCTGCGGATCTCGTTCAGCAGCTTCAGACGGTTCTCGCGCACCTTCGGATCTTCGTCGTTGACGCGGACCTTGTCGAAGAACGCATCCACCGGCGGGCGCAGCTTTGCCATCGCGCTCATGGCGGCAGCAAAGTCTTCCCTGGCGACGGCGGCGCCGGCTCCCGCCTTCACCTCGCCAATCGCCTTGGCAAGCGCCTTTTCCTCAGCGAGGCTGTAAAGCGCAGCATCCGGCGCACCGTCGAAGGTCCGCTTGTCCTTCTTTTCCTCGATCGAAAGGATGTTGCTGGCCCGCTTGGTGCCGGCGAGCAGGTTCTTTCCGTCGTCAGTGTCGAGGAATTTTCCGAGCGCCTCGACGCGGCGCACGATCATCAAGAGATCGTCCTGGCCGCCGAGGGCGAACACGGCGTCGACGAGATCGTGCCGCGCGCCCTGCTCGCGAAGCTGGACTTTCAGACGGTCGGCGAAGAAGGCGAGCAGGTCGCTCGGAAGCTTCTGCGCATCGGCGGACTTCACCGAGAGGCCGGCGAACGCGGACTCCGCCACCTTCATCAACGACAGACGAAGCGCGTTCTCGGCAATCAGCCTGATCACGCCCAGCGCCGCTCTCCGCAGCGCATAGGGGTCCTTGCTGCCCGTCGGCTTTTCGTCGATCGCCCAGAAGCCGACCAGCGTATCGAGCTTGTCAGCAAGCGCGACCGCAACGCTGACCGGATCAGTCGGGACGCGATCGGCAGGGCCTTGCGGCTTGTAATGCTCTTCGCACGCAGCGGCGACGGAGGCGTCCTCGCGCTGCGCCAAGGCGTAGTACTTGCCCATCAGGCCCTGGACCTCGGGGAATTCGCCGACGACCTCGGTCAGCAGATCGGCCTTGGCCAGATGCGCAGCACGCGTCGCCTTGGCGACATCGGCGCCAACCAAAGGCGCGATCTCGGCGGCGAGACGCTCGATGCGCTTGATGCGCGCGGCCTGGGTGCCGAGCTTCTCATGGAACACGATCTGCTCGAACTTCGGCAGACGATCCTCAAGCTTGGTCTTGAGGTCCGTCTCGTAGAAGAACTTCGCGTCCGACAGGCGCGCGCGGATGACGCGCTCATTGCCGGCGACGATGGTCTTGCCGCCGTCAGTCGCCTCGATATTGGCGACCAGGATGAACTTGCTCGCGAGCTTGCCCGTCTTGGGATCGCTGACGACAAAGCACTTCTGGTTATTGCGGATGGTGGCGCGGATCACCTCCCCGGGCGTTGTCAGGAATTCCGGCTCGAACGAGCCCATCAGCACGACCGGCCATTCGACCAGGCCCGCGACCTCATCGAGCAGGGTCTGGTCCTCCACGAGCTCGAAACCTTGCGCAAAGGCAAGCTGCTTGGCGTCGGTGAGGATGGCGTCCTTGCGGCGCTCGGGGTCGAGCACGACCTTGGCATCGAGTAGCTTTGCCTCATAGTCCTCGAAGCGGCGCACCTGAATTGGCGCCGGCGCGAGGAAGCGGTGGCCGTAGGTGGTTTGGCCGGTCTCGATGCCGTCCACCGCAAACTTCACGACATCCGGCTCTTCGGTCTCGAGCCCGAAGGTCGCGGTGATCGCGTGCAGCGGACGCACCCAGTTCAGCGAGCCGGGTTTTCCGGAACGCGCGCCCCAGCGCATCGATTTCGGCCAGGGGAAGGTGCGGATGATGACGGGCAGGAATTCGGCGAGCACGTCGATCGCGTCGCGGCCGGGCTTTTCGATCAAGCCGATGTAGAAATCACCCTTGGGGTCGCGCTGGATCTTGGCCTCGTCCAGCGACTTCAATCCTGTCGCTTTGAGAAAGCCCAGCACGGCCGCGTCGGGCGCGCCGACTTTGGGGCCGCGGCGCTCGGTCTTCAGATCAGGCTGGCGCGCAGGAATGCCGTGCACGGTGAGCGCAAGACGGCGCGGCGTCGCGAAGGCTTTCGCGCCCTCGTAGACCAGGCCTTCGGCAACCAGCTTGTCGGTGACCATGCGGCGCAGATCGTCGGCCGCCTTGGCCTGCATGCGCGCGGGAATTTCTTCCGAGAAGAGTTCAAGCAAAAGATCGGGCATCAGGCCGCTCCGCCCGCTTCAGTGTGGATCCAGGCCTCGCCGCAAGCCTTGGCCAGCTCACGCACGCGCAGAATGTAGCTCTGCCGCTCGGTCACGGAGATCACGCCGCGGGCATCGAGCAGATTGAAGACATGGCTCGCCTTGATGCACTGGTCATAGGCCGGCAGCGCCATCAGATGCTGCTTGCTGTTGCCGCCTTCGCGCCAGCCGGCGTCGAGGTATTTCTTGCAGGCAGCCTCCGCCATCTTGAACTGCTCGAACAGCATCGCGGTGTCGGCATATTCAAAGTTGTGCCGCGAATATTCCTGCTCCGCTTGCAGAAAGACGTCTCCATAAGTGACCTTGGAGTCGCCATCACGGCCGTTGAAGTTGAGGTCGTAGACGCGGTCGACGCCCTGCACGTACATCGCGAGGCGCTCGAGGCCATAGGTGAGCTCGCCCGCAACCGGCGCGCATTCGAAGCCCGCGACCTGCTGGAAATAGGTGAACTGGCTGACCTCCATACCGTCGCACCAGCACTCCCACCCCAGGCCCCAGGCGCCCAGCGTCGGGCTCTCCCAATCGTCCTCGACAAAGCGGATGTCGTGCACGGCGGAATCGATGCCGATCGCCGCGAGCGACTTCAGGTACAGCTCCTGAAGGTTCGGCGGCGACGGCTTCATGATCACCTGGAACTGGTAGTAGTGCTGCATCCGGTTGGGGTTCTCGCCGTAGCGGCCGTCCTTGGGCCGACGCGAGGGCTGCACATAGGCTGCGTTCCATGGCTTTGGCCCGAGCGCGCGCAGGGTGGTCGCCGGATGGAAGGTGCCCGCGCCCATTTCCATGTCGTAAGGCTGCAAGATCACGCAGCCCTGCTCGGCCCAGAACCGCTGGAGCGCGAGGATGAAGCCCTGGAACGAGCGTTCCGGGCGCATATGGGCGGGCAATGAGGCGTCCATCGTCAGATCAGGCTCTCGCGGGGGGTTTTGAATCGCGCGGGACCGTATCGACGGCGGGGATGGGAATCAAGGCAAAGGGGGCGGAAATGGCTGTCATTCCGGGACGATGCGACGGGACGCCCGGAGCATCGGACCCGGAATCTCGAGATTCTCAGGTGCACAATCGCGCACCGGGGTTCGGTCCCGCCGACCGCCCCCGGAATGACGGTGTGCGAAAAGAGCGCCGGCTACCCCGGCCGGTAAGCTCCGGTCACGGGATCACGCTTCAGCGTCTGGATATCCCCCATACGGGCGGCTTCAGCGACGCGCGACAGGCGCATCTCCTCCAGCTCCTGGTTGATCCGGACAGCGGTCTTGTAGGCCCAGCGGACCACGGCAAGCCCGCCCAGGACGCCCGCGAAAGCGACGAACGGCGGCATCGGTCGATCCTTATTCAATGCTCAGCCCCCACGCACATTGTCGCGCAGATGGACCTGCGCCGCAATTGGCTCACCTCGGGCCAAATGGCGCGGGAGGGCCCGAGCCTAGAACCCGAATTTCGCCCAAATCGCCCGCGTCTCCACCGCAGAGATCAGTTCGTCCGGCAGGCCGGCCATTGATTCCAGGGCCGAAAGCTGCCCCGCGCCGGGCGCTTTTCGCCCCAAGAGGCCGGAGAGCAGCCCAGTCGGCTGCACGATCACGGGCGTGAGAACCTTCTCGCCATAGCGGGCACGAAGAGTTGAGCGGAGATCGCCGATGCCGTCGGCGAGCCCCAGCGCGATGGCGCTCTCGCCGGCCCAGTATTCGCCCGTGAACAGCGCGTCGTCCGCTCCCTTCAGCCGCGCGCCGCGACTCTCCTTGACCAGCGAGATGAAGATCTGGTGGATCTCGCGCTGGATCGCCTTCAATCTGACGACGTCATCGGGGTTTTCCGGGAGGAACGGGTCGAGCATCGCCTTGTGTTCGCCTGCGGTGTAGAGGCGCCGCTCGATGCCGAGCCGCTTGATTGCCTCCTGAAAACCGAAACTGCCGCCGACAACACCGATCGAACCGAGGATCGAAGAGGGATCGCAGATGATCTCGTCGCCGGCGCAGGCGATCATGTAGCCGCCGGAGGCCGCGACGTCTTCGACGAACACGAGCACCGGCAGCTTCTTCTCCGCCGCCAGCTGCTTGATCCGCAAGTAGATCTGGCGCGACTGCACCGGCGAGCCGCCGGGCGAATTGATCACCAACGCCACGGCCTTGGCGTGCCGATAGGAAAACGCGCGCTCGAGCACCCGCGCGACGCCAGCAAGCGTCAAGCCGGGACGCAGTGGCGTCACCGCACCAATCACGCCGGACAGCCGCACCACCGGCACCACCGCCGCACCGGGGCGGAAGCGCGCCGGCAGATATTGCATGAGCTTGTCGGCCAGGCCGGAACTCTCTCGATCGTTCGAATGTTCGGCCATGCCGTTACCTCTGATTAACCATTTCTTATCACGCGAGTGTCATTGGAAGTGCCTGGAACGTGTTTTGCAGATCTCCCGTTGGGAAGCTGCAATAGGCAGCGGAGGAAACGCCATGAAGATTTATCTGCTGATGCTGCTGATCGGTGCGCTTTTCACGGCGATTCGCTTCACCTCTCCGCAAGAGCAGCAGTCGGAATCGCTTCCGCAGTAAGCCTCACGGCTCCGCCAGCGTCACCTCCGCCTTTCCTTCCAGAATATCCCTTACCTCTTTTTTAGGCACGTTTGACTCTTCGTTGAGCATGAGGCCCGGCAGCAACCGTGTCGGAGCCCGGCCGCCTTTGACTGCGCGGACCAGAACACGGATCGCGGGCTTTCCCGCTTCGCCATGGACCGGCAGGATCGCGAGGCTGCCGAAGCCGCGTGACAGCGCTGCCATGACGTCCGCGATTCCGTCCGCGCGCCAGATCAGAGTCAGCGCACCGCTCGATCGGAGGATACGCCGCGCTGCATGCACCCACGCATGCAGGGTCTCCCCCGTCGCCACATGGGCGGCGTGACGTGCCTGATCCGGCGAGCCGCGATGGCGTGCGGGATCGTTGAAGGGCGGGTTCATCAGCACTGCGTCGACACTGTCAGGCGGAAGTCCGTTTGCTGCAAACGCCTGCGCATCCGCGGTGACGTCGAGCACGATGGTCTCGGCGGCGATCGCGTTCGCCGCGGCATTGGCCCGCGCGAGCTCCGCCAGTTCCGGATCGATCTCGACCAGGCTGAGCCTGATCCCCTCTACGCGCCGAGCGAGCGCGAGCCCCGCCGTGCCGACGCCGGCGCCGAAATCGACCACGCGGTCTCCGGCCTGGGCGCCGGTCGCCGCCGCAAGCAGGATGGCGTCATGCCCGGCGCGATGGCCGGATCGCTTCTGCCGCAAGCGCAACTGCCCGCCGAGAAAGGCGTCCTCGGTAATATCTGTGGCCTCAATCATCGCTGCGCAATTCGTGGCTGAGGCCGGCTTCGGTGAGGAGCTCCCTAGCCTCCTGGGCGTCGTCCTCATGAACCAGGATCCGCCGCGGCAAAATACCGAGCGAGCCCTCGATGATGCTCATGTTCTGGTCAAGCACCAGATGATGGATGTTGGCGCCGTCGAGCAGCGCACCAATCGCCGATACCAGCACCATATCGTTGGTCCGAACCAGTTCGCGCAAAACGCAGGTCTCCTGCCTGAAGGTCGCTAAAGCGGCAAATGTCAATGGTTCCGCGGGCCTTGCCGCATCCGCCGCCAGTTTCTATTGTATTTCCATCAGAATAGCCCTTTCGGGGCAAATATTGGAGACCGGCGTGGCCGTCATCGTACCTTTCGAAACTCCTGGCGCGTCGATCGAAGAGCTGGTTGCCCTTGTCGCCCCCGATATGGAGCGCGTCAACGCCACGATCCTGTCGCGGACCGGTTCGGATGTGACCATGATCCCGGAAGTGGCCAACCACCTGATCTCCTCCGGGGGCAAACGCCTGCGCCCGATGCTGACGCTCGCCATGGCCAATCTCGCCGGCTACACCGGCGATGGCCATATCAAGCTGGCTGCCTCCGTCGAGTTCATGCATACCGCCACCCTGCTCCACGACGACGTCGTCGACGAGAGCGAGATGCGCCGCGGCAAGCTGTCGGCGCGCATGCTCTGGGGCAACGAGGCGAGCGTGCTGGTCGGTGACTTCCTGCTGGGACAGGCCTTTCGCATGATGGTCGAGGTCGGCTCGCTGCGCGCGCTCGACATCCTCTCCGCGGCCGCCGCCACCATCGCCGAGGGCGAGGTGATGCAGCTGGCCGCAGCCAAGAACACCGCGACCACCGAGGACGAATATCTCGCCGTGATCCGCGGCAAGACCGCCGAATTGTTCGCAGCCGCCTGCGAGGTCGGCCCTGTCATCGCCAACCGCCCCAAGGCGGAGCAGACCGCGTGCCGCTCGGTCGGCATGAATCTCGGCATCGCCTTCCAGCTCGTCGATGACGTGCTCGACTATGGCGGCAAGAGCGCCAAGCTCGGCAAGAACACCGGCGACGATTTCCGCGAGGGCAAGATCACCCTGCCCGTCGTGCTCGCCTTCCGCCGCGGCAACGACACCGAGCGCGCGTTCTGGATCCGGGCGCTTGAGCGCGGCGAGATCGGCGATGGCGACCTCGATCACGCCATCGGCCTGATGAACAAGCACCGCGCGCTCGAGGATACGCTGAGCCGCGCCCAGCACTACGGCGACATGGCCGTCGATGCACTCGCGCTGTTCCCGCCCTCACCGATGAAGAGCGCGCTGGAGCAGGTCGTGGCGTTCTGTTTGGCGCGGTCGCATTAGGCGACGGCGCTTACTCTTTATCGATCGACGCGCGATTGTTAGCCTATCCCTCGAGGCTCGCCGAAGAGGCGAGCACCTCAGGGTGACGGTGATGGATATGTGTGCGCTGTCTCCACAGCGTCATTGCGAGCGCAGCGAAGATTCCATGGGGAGTGGATAGCGACCAGGTCTGAGGCCAGACTGAGGGTTGCTGAATCCATTCAACCTGGAGACGACGATGTTGCTCGATCATCCTTCCGACGGACTGGCCGCTATCCGCACGCAGTTTGGCGCAATTTTTGTGTCATTGGAACTGAGCCGTTCGACATGGCTGGTCACTTCGCTGTCGCCCTGCAAGGGCGAGAAGATGTCCAAACGCAGCATGAAGGCCGGCGAGCTTTCGGAACTGTTGAAGCTGTTTGCGGAGCTGAAGCGCAAGGCGCAGGCGCGAACGGGTGAGAGCTATCCGCTCATCGCGATCCAGGAGGCGGGGCTGGACGGGTTCTGGCTTCACCGCGCCCTGCAGCAGGAAGGCATCGAGAGCCACGTAGTCGATCCGGCCTCGATTGCGACGCCGCGCCGGCGCCGGCGGGCCAAGACGGACCGGCTGGATGGCGAGACGCTGTTGCGGACGCTGCTGGCCTACAAGCGCGGCGAGGTACGGGTCTGCGCCATGGTCGTTGCGCCCTCTCCGGCAGAGGAGGACCGCCGTAGGCTGTGCCGCGAGCGAGAGACCTTGATCGCGGAGCGGATCGAGCATGTGAACCGGATCAAGGGTCTTCTGTTCGCGCAAGGGATCTTCGACTACGCGCCGCTGCGGCGAGACCGGCGGAAGCGGCTGGAGGCCTTGCGGACGGGCGACGGGCGCGCCTTGCTGGCGCATCTGAAGGCGCAGATCAGCCGCGAACTCGACCGGCTCGAACTGCTGCTCGACCAGATCACGGCGGTGGAGCGCGAGCAGGATGCGTTGCTGGCCGCGAGCAAGGCGGCGGGGGAGAAGACCGTATCGAACCCGGTGGCAATGCTGCTCGAACTGAAGAGCCTGGGCCCGAACTTCACGGCCGTTCTCTGGTCGGAGGCCTTTTACCGGCAGTTCGCCAACCGCCGCCAGATTGCATCCTATGCCGGCCTTGCAGCCACGCCATGGCGCAGTGGCGGCATCGAGCGCGAGCAAGGCGTGTCGAAGGCTGGCAATCCGCGCCTGAGAACCACGATGATCCAGCTCGCCTGGCTCTGGGTACGCCACCAGCCTCAATCGGCTTTGACCCAGTGGTTCAAGGTGCACAGCCAACGCGGCCGCAAGCGCGCGATCGTGGCGCTCGCGCGCAAGCTGCTCGTGGCCCTCTGGAAGTACGTGACCGCGGGCGTGGTGATCGAGGGAGCCGAGATAAAGGCCGCCGCCTGACACCACGCTCCTCAGCCTCAAAGCCAATCCGCCGAGATTGATCAGCCTCGGCCGATCCGGGTGGACGAACCGATGGATTGCATGGCTTCAAACGCCGTAACGAAGAATGGTCTCGTCCTCTCGAGCCTGCCCGCCGCAAGCGGAATGTTGGTGCAGCCGCCGCCGCGCGGCGACCGAATGTGAGTTTGATCTGGCAAGCAAACCAGATTGCAAAAACCGGCTCGACCCTTGGATCGCCTGACGAAAAGGAGTTATCCGCCCGCTGCCCCGACTGCCAAAGCCTGATGGCGTGCTCGCTCGAGTCAAGGCCAAGTCGCTTCGCGACGGCCCTACGGGCCGACCTTGACTCGATCTGCGCGCGCCATCCTACGTGCTCCACGGTCGGGACGAAGAGCTGGCCTGCAATCGAACAAAGAGCTGAACAAACCGCCTTGACACACCAAATCCCCATGTGAGCAATCCAGAATCCCGTCGCGGAGACGGCCTGGATTGCTTCGCTACGTTCGCAATGACGGAGTGTGGCGCGTCCGGCACCGCTCGCTCTCGTGTCCCCGACCCGCTGCAGCGTGAAACGCTGCTGCGCAGAGCCGGGCCCCATGCGACATCCAGCGATCAGCAGTATGGGCCCCGGCTTTGCAGCAACTGCGCTTTGTCTCACCAGCAGAACCCAGCCTCATTCGCTCCGCATCCTAGCACACCCAGTCACTTGCATTTTGCAAGTAACCCCCATACTTTCCCGCCATGCAGCCAAAATCCCCCTCGATCCTGGAATGCCCCGTCGGCCGCGCCGTGGAAACGGTCGGCGAATGGTGGAGCATCCTGATCCTGCGCGATGCATTTCAGGGGGCGACGAGGTTCGATGAGTTCTCGCAAAACCTCGGCATTGCACCGAACATCCTATCGCGGCGGCTCGCCCATCTCACCGAGAGCGGCATGTTCACGCGCCGCCGCTATCAAGATCGGCCGCCACGCTACGAATATGTGCTGACGGACAAGGCGCGGGATTTCTTTCCCGTGATCGCTACGCTGCTCGCCTGGGGCAACAAGCATCTCGCGCCCAAAGGCGAATCCATCCTGCTGGCGAACCGGAACAGCGCACGCCCGTTCGATCCGGTCGTGGTCGACGCGGCCAACATGCAGCCTATCACGCTCGCCAATACCATCGCCATTCCCGGGCCACGCGCCAGCCGCGGCATGCGCAAGCACCTCGCTTCACTCAAGGCAATGAACCCGGCCGTCGCGCCGGCCGGAGACTGACATGCGTCGTATCGTCGTGACGGGAATGGGCGCAGTGTCGCCGCTCGGCTACGGTGTCGAATTGTCGTGGCGGCGGTTGCTCGCCGGGCAAAGCGGGCTGCGGCCGCTGCCCGAATGGGCGCAGGCGCTGCCGGCGCGCATTGCCGGGCTCGTGCCCGACAAGGCCGATGATGCCGAAGGCGGCTTCGATCCGGCGCAGGCCGCGGCGCCCAAAGACCAACGCAAGATGGACCGCTTCATTCTGTTCGCACTGCTCGCCACGGCAGAAGCGGTCGCGCAAGCCCGATGGACGCCGCAGGACGCAGCCGCGCTGGAGCGCACCGCGACGATCATCGCTTCCGGCGTCGGCGGCTTTCCCGCAATGGCGGAGGCCGTGCGCACCACCGAGCAGCGCGGCGCGCGGCGGCTGTCGCCGTTCACGATTCCCTCCTTCCTCGCCAATCTCGCCGCCGGCCACGTCTCGATCAAATACGGCTACAAGGGCGCGCTGGGCACGCCGGTCACGGCCTGCGCGGCCGGCGTGCAGGCGATCGGCGATGCCGCACGCATGATCCGCCTCGGCGAGGCCGATGTCGCGATCTGCGGCGGCGCCGAGGCCTGCATCGATATCGTCAGCCTCGGCGGCTTTGCGGCGGCGCGAGCCCTGTCGAGCGGCTTCAACGACGAACCCGCACGCGCCTCGCGGCCGTTCGATCGCGACCGCGACGGCTTTGTCATGGGCGAAGGTGCAGGCATCCTGGTGGTCGAGGCGCTGGAGCATGCGCTCGCGCGCGGTGCGAAGCCGATCGCGGAGATCGTCGGCTACGGCACGACGGCGGACGCCTATCACATGACATCGGGTCCACCGGATGGCGACGGCGCCCGCCGCGCCATGGAGATCGCGCTACGGCAGGCGAAGCTCGCGCCCCCGGATGTGCAGCACCTGAACGCGCACGCGACGTCGACTCCGGCCGGCGACGAGAGCGAGCTCGGCGCCATCGCCACGCTGTTCGGCCGCAATCGGGGCATTGCGGTGAGCGCGACCAAATCGGCCACCGGCCATCTGCTCGGCGCGGCCGGTGGGCTGGAAGCAATCTTCGCCGTGCTCGCTCTGCGCGATCAGATCGCGCCGCCGACGCTCAATCTCGAAAACCCGGATCCTGGCGCTGACGGCATCGACATTGTCGCCGGTGCCGCACGGCCGATGCCGATGCAGCATGCGATCTCCAACGGGTTCGGCTTCGGCGGCGTCAATGCGAGCGTGATCTTCCGCCGGATGGGCTAAGCGAGAGGCCTTGCAATCGCCGCTCGCTCAGCTACGAAAACAGGATGACCGAAACCAATTTCTGGCTGTTCCTGGCCGCAGCATTCCTAATTGCGGCGATTCCCGGCCCCGGCATTTTTTACGTCGCGGCGCGAACACTTTCGGACGGCCGCGCGAGCGGCTTTGCCTCGACCGCGGGCACGGCGCTGGGCGGCATGGTCCATGTCGTGGCCGGCAGTCTTGGCATCTCCGCGATCATCCTGGCCAGCGCGGAACTGTTTGCCGCCGTGAAATTCGTCGGCGCGCTCTATCTGGTCTGGCTCGGCATCAGGACGTTTCGCGGCGCCGTGCGTGCGCAGTCGCTCGAGAGCGAAGCCGTCGGCGACAAGCGCGCGTTCCGCGACGGCGTGCTGGTCGAGGCGCTGAATCCGAAGACTGCGGCGTTCTTTCTCGCCTTCATTCCGCAGTTTCTCGATCCCGCGGGATCGAACCCGACGCTGCAATTCATCCTGCTCGGTGCGATCTCGGTGGCACTGAACACACTCGCCGACGTCGTGGTGGTGCTGATGGCCTCGGCAACGCGCGCGCAGCTGATCGGACGGCCGCAGCTGATGCGGCGCCTCACGCAAGGCTCCGGCGTCTTCATCGCGGGCCTCGGCCTCTCGCTTGCCTTGGCGCGGCGGCCGGCAAATGGCTAGCACCCCGCAAAGCCGCTTCTATGAATCGCACGGCCTGCGGCTGCATTACGCCGACTGGGGCAACGAGGGCGCGCCCGCTCTGATCCTGGTCCATGGGGGCCGCGATCATTGCCGCAGCTGGGATCACATCGCCCGATCGTTGCAGCCGCATTTTCACGTGCTCGCACCCGACCTGCGCGGTCACGGCGATTCCGATTGGACGAGGGGCGGCAGCTACGCGCTGACCGAATATGTCTACGATCTTACCCAGCTCGTCCGCACCATTGCAGCGCCTCAAGTCGGTCTCATCGGCCATTCGATGGGCGGCATGGTGAGCCTGATCTTTTCAGGTTCATTCCCCGAGCAGGTCACGAAGCTGGTCGTCCTCGACGGCGTGACCATGTTGCCAGATGCACCAAAGCCGCCGGTGCATGAGCGCATCGGCAAATGGGTGGCCCAACTCGACAAGCTGCACGACCGGACGCCGCGTCGATATTCGACTCTAGCGGACGCGGCCGCGCAGATGGTGCTTCACAACAGGCGGCTGTCGCGCGACCTCGCGCTGCATCTCGCCACGCATGGCGCGCGACGGAACGAGGACGGCACCTATAGCTGGAAGTTCGATCCCTACCAACGTGCCAGCGCGCCGCACCGGCTCTGGCCCGACGATCACGTCGCCTTGTGGTCACGCATCGCCTGCCCGACGCTGCTGCTCAATGCCGGCAAAAGTTTTCTGGCCGGCGCAAAGGCCGCAGGCCTGGAGCGCTATTTCCAGAACGCGCGCATCAAGACCATCGCCGGGGCGGGACACTGGCTGCAGCATGACAAGCCGCAGGAGGTGTTGGACGAGATCCGGCGGTTTCTGGAATTGGCCGAGGATGGCTTAGGCTAGCTCGACTATATCCACGTCATTGCGAGCGTAGCGAAGATTCCATGGGGAGTGGATAGCGACCAGGTCTGAGGCCAGACTGAGGGTTGCTGAATCCATTCAACCTGGAGACGACGATGTTGCTCGATCATCCTTCCGACGGACTGGCCGCTATCCGCACGCAGTTTGGCGCAATTTTTGTGTCATTGGAACTGAGCCGTTCGACATGGCTGGTCACTTCGCTGTCGCCCTGCAAGGGCGAGAAGATGTCCAAACGCAGCATGAAGGCCGGCGAGCTTTCGGAACTGTTGAAGCTGTTTGCGGAGCTGAAGCGCAAGGCGCAGGCGCGAACGGGTGAGAGCTATCCGCTCATCACGATCCAGGAGGCGGGGCTGGACGGGTTCTGGCTTCACCGCGCCCTGCAGCAGGAAGGCATCGAGAGCCACGTAGTCGATCCGGCCTCGATTGCGACGCCGCGCCGGCGCCGGCGGGCCAAGACGGACCGGCTGGATGGCGAGACGCTGTTGCGGACGCTGCTGGCCTACAAGCGCGGCGAGGTACGGGTCTGCGCCATGGTCGTTGCGCCCTCTCCGGCAGAGGAGGACCGCCGTAGGCTGTGCCGCGAGCGAGAGACCTTGATCGCGGAGCGGATCGAGCATGTGAACCGGATCAAGGGTCTTCTGTTCGCGCAAGGGATCTTCGACTACGCGCCGCTGCGGCGAGACCGGCGGAAGCGGCTGGAGGCCTTGCGGACGGGCGACGGGCGCGCCTTGCTGGCGCATCTGAAGGCGCAGATCAGCCGCGAACTCGACCGGCTCGAACTGCTGCTCGACCAGATCACGGCGGTGGAGCGCGAGCAGGATGCGTTGCTGGCCGCGAGCAAGGCGGCGGGGAGAAGACCGTATCGAACCCGGTGGCAATGCTGCTCGAACTGAAGAGCCTGGGCCCGAACTTCACGGCCGTTCTCTGGTCGGAGGCCTTTTACCGGCAGTTCGCCAACCGCCGCCAGATTGCATCCTATGCCGGCCTTGCAGCCACGCCATGGCGCAGTGGCGGCATCGAGCGCGAGCAAGGCGTGTCGAAGGCTGGCAATCCGCGCCTGAGAACCACGATGATCCAGCTCGCCTGGCTCTGGGTACGCCACCAGCCTCAATCGGCTTTGACCCAGTGGTTCAAGGTGCACAGCCAACGCGGCCGCAAGCGCGCGATCGTGGCGCTCGCGCGCAAGCTGCTCGTGGCCCTCTGGAAGTACGTGACCGCGGGCGTGGTGATCGAGGGAGCCGAGATAAAGGCCGCCGCCTGACACCACGCTCCTCAGCCTCAAAGCCAATCCGCCGAGATTGATCAGCCTCGGCCGATCCGGGTGGACGAACCGATGGATTGCATGGCTTCAAACGCCGTAACGAAGAATGGTCTCGTCCTCTCGAGCCTGCCCGCCGCAAGCGGAATGTTGGTGCAGCCGCCGCCGCGCAGCGACCGAATGTGAGTTTGATCTGGCAAGCAAACCAGATTGCAAAAACCGGCTCGACCCTTGGATCGCCTGACGAAAAGGAGTTATCCGCCCGCTGCCCCGACTGCCAAAGCCTGATGGCGTGCTCGCTCGAGTCAAGGCCAAGTCGCTTCGCGACGGCCCTACGGGCCGACCTTGACTCGATCTGCGCGCGCCATCCTACGTGCTCCACGGTCGGGACGAAGAGCTGGCCTGCAATCGAACAAAGAGCTGAACAAACCGCCTTGACACACCAAATCCCCATGTGAGCAATCCAGACTGTCACCGCTGAGAGATTTGGATTGCTTCGCTACGCTCGCTATGACGAACAGAGCTAGCTCAACGTCCCCGCATGCACCCACCAGCCGGGGTGATCGCGGCGGATCTTTTCGGCGGCGGCGTGCGTCTCGACCGGTGCGCCGTAGATCGCAAAGCACGTCGCGCCGGAGCCGGACATCCGGGCGAGCTTGACGCCGGCGGACGTACGCAAGGCGTCCAGCACCTCGCCGATGACAGGCTCGATGCGCATCGCCGGCGCTTCGAGGTCATTGGCGACCGTTTCGAGAACCTCGACCCAATCGGCGATCGAGGCCCCCTCCTCCGGCCACGCCGGCGCTTCGAGGACCGAGGTAGCGCCAACCAGAAGCTCGCCGTTGCGCAGGCCCAGCGCCTGGAACACGTCCTTGGTGGCAACCGGCACGCGCGGATTGACCAAGACGCAGGGCATGCTCGGCAGCGCGAGCGGCAACAGCTGCTCGCCGACGCCGGTCATGTCGCAGGCGCGCGAGAGGAGGCACACCGGCACGTCGGCGCCGGTCGCGAGCGCGACTTTCTGAACGCGGGGATCATCGAGCGATAGATCATTGAGACGCGCGAGGAGCCGCAGCGCCGCTGCGGCATCCGCTGAGCCGCCGCCGATGCCGGCGGCAACCGGAAGCACCTTGTCGAGCGAGAAGGCGCCGAGCTTCAGGCCAGGGACAGCCTCGGCCAGAAGCTTGGCGGCCTTGAGCACGAGATTGTCAGCAGTGTCGCCGCAAGCCGCAGCCAGCGGCCCGGTGGTGGTGAGCTTCAGCTCGCCGTCGGGCTCCAGCGTGAGCCTGTCGGCACAGTCGGCGAACGCAACCACGCTTTCGAGATCATGATAGCCGTCGGCACGACGGCCGATGACGCGAAGGCTCAAATTGACCTTCGCCCGCCCTTCTTCAATCAACGCCGGCATCGGCGACAGCCCCCAACTTGCCCCAGATCTCAGCCGCCCTTGCCGTCGTCCTTCTTCTTCTCGGCCTGCGCCGCGGAAGAGTTGGAATTATCCTCGGTGAGGCCATTGGCGATCTTGGCCTCGATCTTCGGCAGCTCTTCCGGCTCGGGCTTGAGATCGCGCGCATGCGACCACTGGAACTTGGCTTCCAGCGTGCGGCCGACGCGCCAATAGGCATCGCCGAGGTGGTCGTTGATGGTGGGATCCTCGGGCTTGAGATCGATCGCGCGCTCGAGGTTCTTCACCGCCTCCTCATAATTGCCGATGCGGTAATAGGCCCAGCCGAGCGAATCGACGATATAGCCGTCGTCGGGACGCTGCTCGACGGCGCGCTTGATCATCTTCATGCCCTCGTCGAGATTGATGCCCTGGTCGATCCAGGAATAGCCAAGATAGTTGAGCACGTGCGGCTGGTCGGGCTGCAGCTCGAGCGCCTTCTTCATGTCGGCTTCGGCCTTGGCCCACTGCTTGGAGCGCTCCTCGCAGATGCCGCGATAGTAGTACCAGACGCTGTTGGCCTTGTCGTTGCCGGCCGGCAGCACGTCGATGCCTTGCGAGTAGGTCGCGCCGCAGTCGCCGAACTTCTTGCGGCCGCGCTCGATGTTGCCGAGCGCCATGATGGCTTCGAGGTCCTTGGGATCCTCCGTAGTGACGCCCTTGAGGATCTTGATCGCCTCGTCGGTGCGGTCGGCGGAGTCGAGATCGATGGCGAGCTGAATCTGGGCGTTGCGCTTGAGCGGCGAGGACGCGGGCACGCGCTCATAGACCTTGATCGCCATCTGCGGCCGCTTCACCGATTCGTAGAGATCGGCGAGCGAGAGCAGTGCCAGCGGATGGCTCGGCTGCAGGTAGAGCGAGAGCTGGAGATAGACCAGCGCCAGATCCTCGCCGCCGCGGCGGGTCAGCGTCGCGCCGATGCCATAGAGCGCTTCGGCGGCGCCGGCCTGCGCGGAATCCACGAGCGGCGGCATCTTCTTGCCGGCCTTGGTCTCGCGCAGACCTTCCTGGATCAGCGGATGACGCGCGAGCTTCTTGTCGAAGGCCTGGTAGACATTGGTCGCGGCGGCGGAATCCTTGTTGCGCGACAGCCAGCGCGCATAGGCCTCGGTCACGCGCAGCATGGAATCATCGAGCTTGTAGGCGCGCTCGAAGCGGGTGCCGGCGTCCTTCTCCTTGCCGGAGAGCTCCAGGATCATGCCCGCATGAAGGTCCTTGAACAGCGGATACCATTCCGGACCTGCCAGCTTGTCGATGGCGGCGACACCACCCTTGGCATCGCCCGCACCATAGGCGGCCCAGCCCGACAGCAGCGTGGCGACGAGATCGGTGATCGGACCGCGGATCGACTGGTTGATATTGGTCTGCGCAGCCGCGTACTTCTTCAGCTTGAGATCATGCACGCCGACGACGAGACGCGCGACACGGTTGGTCTTGTCGATGGTGAGGATGCGCTCGGCGAGCTTGACCGCCTCGTCGATGTCGCCGTCCGCGACCGAGGAGATGAAGGCACGGTCGAGCAGCTCGTTGTTCTTCGGATCGGTGCGGAGCGCCGAACGATAGAATGCGGCGGCGGACGCCGCGTCACGCTCGACGCTGGCGTGGCGCGCGGCGAGATAGCTGCCGGCACCGGTCAGCGACTTCAGATCGTTTCGGGTCGGAAACTGCGCCGCCGTGCTCTCCGGATGATCCGGCGTCTGCGCCAGCACCGCGCCGGGGACCGTCGTGATCGCGGTGAGGACGATGGCGGCAGCAGTCCAGCGGTTGAAACGATTTGAAAACATCAGGGCTCGCCTTGAGTTGGTATTGCCTGGGTTTGCAGCAGAAGGCCGTATCGCATGCGAACGCGGCCGGTGGCATCGGGACCCGGAACCGTCAGGCCGACAATGCCGCTTTTGGCGCTTCGCCGCAAGGATTCGGACCGGACGATCGCCTCCGCACGCCCCAAACCGGCCACCCGCGCCCCAAGACGCCGCTACTATGGCCTTATCGTGGCCGCGGCGGGTGGCCGCGGCCGGGTTCTCACGCGAACGTGCGTCAGATCACCAGTGAGCCCGCCCTTACATCGCCTCGTAGTTCGGGCCGCCGCCGCCCTCCGGGGGAACCCAGGTGATGTTGCCGTTGGGATCCTTCACGTCGCAGGTTTTGCAGTGGACGCAGTTCTGGGCATTGATCTGGAAGCGCGGGCCCGCCCCCTCCTCGATCCATTCATAGACGCCGGCCGGGCAGTAGCGATTCGAGGGGCCGGCGAAGACGTCATGCTCGGAGGCCTTCTGGAGGTTCATGTCCGCCACCTTCAGATGGATCGGCTGGTCCTCCTCGTGATTGGTGTTGGACAAAAACACCGAGGACAGCTTGTCGAAGGTGATCTTGCCATCGGGCTTCGGGTAATTCCTCGGCGCGTGGCTCTTGGCAGGATCGAGCGTGGCGCGGTCGGGCTTGAGGTGCGACTGGGTGCCGAACAGCGAGCCGCCGAACAGCGTGTTGCACCACATGTCGAAGCCGCCCAGCGCGACGCCGAGCACGGTGCCGAACTTCGACCACAGCGGCTTGACGTTGCGGACCAGGAACAAATCCTTGCCGACCGACGACGTGCGCCAGGCATTCTCGTATTCGACGAGTTCGTCATTGGCGCGATCGGCGGCAATCGCGGCTGCGACGTGCTCGGCGGCGAGCATGCCGGTGCCCATCGCGTTGTGCACGCCCTTGATGCGCGGCACGTTGACGAACCCGGCCGCGCAACCGATCAGCGCGCCCCCGGGGAAGCTCAGCTTCGGCACCGACTGATAGCCGCCCTCGGTGATGGCGCGCGCGCCATAAGCGAGCCGCTTGGCGCCTTCGAAGGTGCCGCGGATCGAGGGATGGGTCTTGAAGCGCTGGAATTCGTCGAACGGGGACAGATAGGGATCGTCGTAATTGAGGTGCACGACGAAGCCAACAGCGACGAGATTGTCGTCGTAATGGTACAGGAACGAGCCGCCGCCGGTCTTCATGTCGAGCGGCCAGCCGAACGAATGCTGGATCAAGCCCTTCTGGTGCTTGGCGGGATCGATCTGCCAAACCTCCTTGAGGCCGATGCCGAATTTTGGCGGCTCAGCCTTGGCGTCGAGTGCGAATTTGTTGATGAGCTGCTTGGTCAGGCTGCCTCGGGCGCCTTCGGCAAACAGCGTGTACTTGCCGAGCAATTCCATACCGCGGGTAAAGGAATCCTTCGGCTTGCCGTCGCGGCCGATTCCCATGTCGCCGGTGGCGATGCCCCTGACCTTGCCCCCCTCGTCGTAGAGCACCTCGGCCGCGGCAAAGCCCGGATAGATCTCGACGCCGAGCGCCTCGGCCTTGCGCGCCAGCCAGCGGCAGACATTGCCGAGCGAGCCGATATAGCAGTGATGATTGTCCATCAGCGGCGGCATCATGAAATTCGGCAGCTTGATCGCGCCGCCGCCCGTCATCCAGTAGAAGCGGTCGTCCTTGACCTGCGTCTTCAGCGGGCAGTCGGCATCCTCCCGCCAGTCCGGAATGAGCTTGTCGAGTCCGGCCGGGTCGATCACCGCGCCCGAGAGAATATGTGCGCCGACCTCGGAGCCCTTCTCCACCACGACCACATTGAGATCGGCATTGAGTTGCTTCAGCCGGATCGCGGCCGACAGACCCGAGGGGCCGGCGCCGACAATGACGACGTCGAATTCCATGGATTCGCGCGGGGGAAGTTCTTCGGTGCTCATCTGATCTCAGCCCTTGAGACGGTCCTCGGTCGTTTGCGCCCTCTTGTTTCCGATTTTTCCGGGTAGGACAACCTCGGAATCGCGTTCCGCCGGGATGCAAGGCCATCCAAGGTGATATAAAAGTCAGACTTTCCCATGATCCCCGAACCCGCACCCACCGTCCGAGAGCTGCTCGCCTTCTATCTGGAGGCCGGTGTCGACTGCGCGCTTGCGGAGGAACCGATAGACCGCCTGGCGGAAATCGACGCTCCGCCACCTTCCGCGCGCACGGCACCGCTCGAGGCGCCGCGGCCGGTCGCCGCGCCCGCGGTCATACGTGGTGAAGCCGCGCCTGCACCGGACGTCGCCATCGCCTCGGCGCGTGAGGCCGCGCGCACCGCCCCGACGCTGGAGGCATTGCGCGAGTTGATGCAAACTTTCGAGGGCTGCGCGCTGAAGCACACCGCGACACGGCTGGTGTTCGCCGACGGCAATCCCAAGGCGCGCATTATGTTCGTCGGCGAGGCGCCAGGGCGCGACGAGGACATCGAGGGACTGCCCTTCGTCGGGCGCAGCGGCAAGCTGCTCGATCTGATGATGGGGGCCATAGGGCTCAACCGCACCACAGCCTACATCGCCAACGTCATTCCCTGGCGGCCGCCCGGCAACCGCACGCCGACGCCGCAGGAGACGCAGATCTGCCTGCCCTTCATCCAGCGCCAGATCGAGCTGGTGAACCCGGATGTGCTGGTGACGCTCGGCAATCCCTCGACCCAGACGCTGCTGGGAACGCGCGAAGGCATCATGCGCACCCGCGGGCGCTGGTTCGATTATGACACCGGCGCACGCACCATCCGCGCGCTGCCGACCTTCCATCCGGCCTATCTGTTGCGCTCGCCGTCATACAAGCGGCTGGCCTGGCAGGATTTGCGCGCAGTCGCGAAGGTGCTGTCGGGATAGCGAGGGGCAGAACGCTCTCTCCCCGTCATTGCGAGCGCAGCGAAGCAAATCCAGAATCTTTCCGGAGAGAGACTCTGGATTGCTCACATGGGGATTTGGTGTGTCAAGGCGGTTTGTTCAGCTCTTTGTTCGATTGCAGGCCAGCTCTTCGTCCCGACCGTGGAGCACGTAGGATGGCGCGCGCAGATCGAGTCAAGGTCGGCCCGTAGGGCCGTCGCGAAGCGACTTGGCCTTGACTCGAGCGAGCACGCCATCAGGCTTTGGCAGTCGGGGCAGCGGGCGGATAACTCCTTTTCGTCAGGCGATCCAAGGGTCGAGCCGGTTTTTGCAATCTGGTTTGCTTGCCAGATCAAACTCACATTCGGTCGCCGCGCGGCGGCGGCTGCACCAACATTCCGCTTGCGGCGGGCAGGCTCGAGAGGACGAGACCATTCTTCGTTACGGCGTTTGAAGCCATGCAATCCATCGGTTCGTCCACCCGGATCGGCCGAGGCTGATCAATCTCGGCGGATTGGCTTTGAGGCTGAGGAGCGTGGTGTCAGGCGGCGGCCTTTATCTCGGCTCCCTCGATCACCACGCCCGCGGTCACGTACTTCCAGAGGGCCACGAGCAGCTTGCGCGCGAGCGCCACGATCGCGCGCTTGCGGCCGCGTTGGCTGTGCACCTTGAACCACTGGGTCAAAGCCGATTGAGGCTGGTGGCGTACCCAGAGCCAGGCGAGCTGGATCATCGTGGTTCTCAGGCGCGGATTGCCAGCCTTCGACACGCCTTGCTCGCGCTCGATGCCGCCACTGCGCCATGGCGTGGCTGCAAGGCCGGCATAGGATGCAATCTGGCGGCGGTTGGCGAACTGCCGGTAAAAGGCCTCCGACCAGAGAACGGCCGTGAAGTTCGGGCCCAGGCTCTTCAGTTCGAGCAGCATTGCCACCGGGTTCGATACGGTCTTCTCCCCCGCCGCCTTGCTCGCGGCCAGCAACGCATCCTGCTCGCGCTCCACCGCCGTGATCTGGTCGAGCAGCAGTTCGAGCCGGTCGAGTTCGCGGCTGATCTGCGCCTTCAGATGCGCCAGCAAGGCGCGCCCGTCGCCCGTCCGCAAGGCCTCCAGCCGCTTCCGCCGGTCTCGCCGCAGCGGCGCGTAGTCGAAGATCCCTTGCGCGAACAGAAGACCCTTGATCCGGTTCACATGCTCGATCCGCTCCGCGATCAAGGTCTCTCGCTCGCGGCACAGCCTACGGCGGTCCTCCTCTGCCGGAGAGGGCGCAACGACCATGGCGCAGACCCGTACCTCGCCGCGCTTGTAGGCCAGCAGCGTCCGCAACAGCGTCTCGCCATCCAGCCGGTCCGTCTTGGCCCGCCGGCGCCGGCGCGGCGTCGCAATCGAGGCCGGATCGACTACGTGGCTCTCGATGCCTTCCTGCTGCAGGGCGCGGTGAAGCCAGAACCCGTCCAGCCCCGCCTCCTGGATCGTGATGATCGGATAGCTCTCACCCGTTCGCGCCTGCGCCTTGCGCTTCAGCTCCGCAAACAGCTTCAACAGTTCCGAAAGGTCGCCGGCCTTCATGCTGCGTTTGGACATCTTCTCGCCCTTGCAGGGCGACAGCGAAGTGACCAGCCATGTCGAACGGCTCAGTTCCAATGACACAAAAATTGCGCCAAACTGCGTGCGGATAGCGGCCAGTCCGTCGGAAGGATGATCGAGCAACATCGTCGTCTCCAGGTTGAATGGATTCAGCAACCCTCAGTCTGGCCTCAGACCTGGTCGCTATCCACTCCCCATGGAATCTTCGTCGCAAGGGCTCCGCGCAATGACGGCGGAGAGAGCACCTCACGTCCCCTTCGGCCGCACGATGGCCCAGCCGATGCGCAGCAGCGGCTGGCGGCCCGTCACCAGCCATTCGAAGGCGCGCGGGACTTCAGGCACGATGCCGGGGAAGCGCTTGAGGATGTCCGGCGGCGGGGTTCCGGCGGTATCGGAGGCGCGCCAGACCACGACGCCGCCAGTTTCGCTGAACTTGGACCGATTCATCCACGGCGTGCGTGCCGGATCGGCGTCGATGAAGAGATGCGGCCGGCCGGAATGCAGTGCGATCAGGCTGGCGAGCTGGGGCTCGCCGGCGACGGCACGCAAGCGATGGTTGGTGCGGCGGGCAAAGCTCTCGTCGAAGAAGTCTGAGATCGCACGCGCCGGCATCGAGGTCGCAATCTCGTTGGCACCGGTCCAGGGCACGAACAGCACGGCGAGCACCACACCGGCGGCGGGTGCGACGACGGCGGCAGCCCAGACCATGCGCAGCATCCGCGCGCGGCGCATCGCGATGAGATCGCCGGCCGCGACGACCGCGGCGAGCCCCGACATGACCAGCACGACACCGGCGCCGCCGACGACGGAGTCGAGCCCCATCAAGCCGGAGATCAGCACCGCGCCGAGTGGCAGAGCCAGCGCGAAGAAGTAGACGAAGCTGCGCGCGAGCGGCTCGACCGGTGGGCGATAGATGATCGGCGGCTCCTCGCCCTTGTCGGCGAACAGCCCGGTATTGAGAAAGGTCAGCGCCGGAATCGTCGCCGCCCCGAGCACCAATCCTCCGAGCAGCCAGGCCACATGCAGGGCGCGGGCGTTGAGCTCGGTGACTTGCGGCAAGGCCGGCAGCGTCAACGTCTCGGCGCGCATCAGCCAGACCGCATAGGGTAGCGCCAGCACGGCGACGACGATCAGTGCAAACAGCGGATCGAGCCCGCGCAGCGTCCTGCGCCCGGCTGCGGTCGAGATCGCGAAGATGATGATCAGCAGGAGGAGAAAGATCGCCGCAGGCGTCGTCAGCAGCAAGAGTCCCGCTTCGATCGACCAGGCGAACCAGGCATTGCCGCGGCGCTGGCCGATGATCTGCCAGGAGTGCAGCAGCAATAGCGCCCAGAGCGGCCGCGCCAGGACCAGCGGCCCGAAGTCGAGCGCGGACGAGGAGAACGCCAGCGCGGTCATGGTCAGGAGCACGGCGAGCACCGCGTGCTGGGAGCCGACCACGGCGCGAGACAGATGAAAGAGCGCGATGAAGGTCGCGATCTCGCACACCTCGGCAAGCACATAGACGCCGAACATATGACCGCCGGCCGCGCGATAGGCGATGTCGGCGAGCCAGACCGGCAGCGGCGGGCCGAGGTCGGTGCCGACCTGGTACTCGCGGCCGAAGGCCAGCAGCGTCGCAAGAGTGCCGGGCGGGCTGCGGTAGAACACCAGCGCCACGAACAGCCACATCGCCGCCTGAAGCAGCACGGCGATCCATACGATCAGCCGCGGCCGGGCGCGAATGAGCTCGATGACCAGGGAGGTAAACCGCATGCAACGTCCGAATGATGCAGCCAGTCCAGCCGGCCCTATTCGCTCACATTCGATTTGATAATGGGCGCTGCGCGTCGTGGCAACTTTGGTGTGCTCGTCATGCCCGGGCTTATCCCGCCTGCGCGGTCGAAGCCGGCGCGGCGAAGGCCCGAAGATCCACACGCGGATGGCCGGATCAAGCCGGGCCATGACGGATGAGGGTGCGGCGGGGCCGTCGTCCTAGAGAGTTGCCGATCCGTCGATCTCAATTTGCGCGTCCATCTGTACCTCGACCTCGGTCACCGAGAACAAGTCCCGCTCCGGCGCGACGGTCCAAGGCATGTGCTTGGCGCGGGCGGCGGCGACGGGGGCGAAGAAGCTGCGGTGATGGATGGACGGGCCGAAACGGTCGAGCGCCTCGAGATGTT